>NZ_QQBB01000036.1 GCF_003350535.1 Microvirga subterranea | reverse complement strand
AGCAGCGCGAAGGTTCCGTAGAGTGCCGGAATTGGCCCAAACGGACGGGCGAACATGCCGATATAGATCGCGCCGAAGGCCAGGGCCGGAAAGATGTACGGCAGGAAGGCCACCAGTTCCAGGGCGCGCGACGTGAGCGAGCCGCGGGTCCTGACGACTACATAGCCAATGAGGAAGCCGAAGATGCCGGTCGTCATGGCCGTGAGGAGCGCCAGCTTGAGGCTGTTCCAGGTGGCGTCGATGATGTTGCCATTGTCCACCAGCGCCGCCTGCAGTTGGTCAATGCCCTCGCTGCCCCCGCCGATCCAATAATGCAGAGTCAGGTTGCTGAGGCTGTAGTTGCCCGCCGTCTTGATCAGCGACTGCAGGACCAGCAGGACGAGAGGGAAGGCAACTGCCGCCGTCATAAGCAGCATGACGAGGACGAAGAGCGGCCAACGCCAGCGCCCGAGGTCGATCTCCTTGCTGCGGAAGCCCTTGCCGGAGAGGGTTACAAAGCTCTTGCGGACGCCGATGAGACGCTGGTTGATGAAGATGAACAGGCAGGCGAGAACCACGAGCACCAGCGCGAGCAGGAACCCGTCTCCCGCATTCCGGGTCCCCATGGCGGCGTAGATCTGCGTCGGCAGCACGAAATAGCGAACCGGCATGCCGAGCACGGCGGGCGTACCGAACGATCCGACCACGCGGATGAAGGTCATCACAACCGCGGAGCCGATCGCGGGGAGCAGCAGCGGCGCGGTGATCCACAGGAACTGCTTGAGACGCGAGAGGCCGACCATGGCTCCGGCCTCTTCGAGTTGGCTGTCGACGCTCGTGATCGAGCTCGACACCGAGAGATAAGAATAGACGTAATAGTGAAGCGACAGGCAGATGATGATTGGGATCGGGCCATAGGCGATCCAATCCGGCGGCTGCACACCGAAGAAATACGCGAACGCGCCCGAGGCTCCGCCGATGCGGTCATTCTTGAAGAACGTGATCCAGGCCAGCGCCATCACCCAGGACGGGAGCATGTACGGGATCATTACAAGTGTGTGCAGAAAATTCCGGAATGGAATGTTCGTCCGCACGATCAGCCA
>NZ_QQBB01000035.1 GCF_003350535.1 Microvirga subterranea | reverse complement strand
TTGTTGGGCGAAGGCGCTCGGGGTCAAGCCACCGAGCGCTGTATGTGGCCTGGTCTCATTGTAGTCTCTCCTCCAGTCTTCAATCCGCTCTCTGGCATCGGCCATGGACAAGAACCAAGAGGCGTTCAGGCATTCCGCCCTTAGGCGGCTGTTGAAGGCCTCGATGTACGCGTTGTCTGTGGGGGTTCCAGGTCGGGAGAAGTCGATCTCCACCCGGTTGAGATAGGCCCACTGGTCGAGTGCTCGACCGGCAAATTCCGGGCCATTGTCCACCCGTAGGCTCTTCGGCCGGCCGCGGCTCTGAGCGATCTCATCAAGAGCCTCGACGACCTGGTAGGCACGGAAACTCACTCGCGGGACGATCGCCAGTGACTCTCGTGTGTGGCAGTCCACCACCGTCAGCATCCGGAAAGGGCGCCCGTCGAAGAGCTGGTCGGCCATGAAGTCCATCGCCCACACCTCGTTGGGTCCACCCACCTCCGGCCGGCCCTGCCGGTAGCGCCAGGCCCGCTTGCGCTTGGGTGCTTTGGGCCGGATCGACAGCCCCTCCTCGCGGTAGAGGCGGTAGGTGCGCTTGTGGTTCACCGGCCAGCCCTCCCGCCGCAGCAGAATGTGCAGCCGGCGATAACCGTAGCGCACTCGGGCTGCTGCCAGCTCCTTGAGCCGCATGCGCAGTTCGGTCTGTGGATCAGACCGCTTGCGGTAGCGCTGCGAGGAGCGCTGGAAGCCAGTGGCGGAGCATGCCCGCCGTTCGCTGATGCCATAGGTCTTCTGCAGATGGCCTGCGACCTCACGCCGAACGACGGGCTTCACCACTTTCTTTTGAGCACATCCTGCAGCATGGTCTTGTCGAGCGTCAGATCCGCCACGAGCTTCTTGAGCCGGGTGTTCTCATCCTCAAGCTGCTTCAGGCGCCGGATCTCGGCCACGCCCATGCCAGCGAACTGCTTCTTCCAGCGGTAGAAGGTCGGTTCGGTGATGCCCATCTTGCGGATCACCTCGGCCACCGGCGTGCCGCTCTCCGCCTGGCGCAGAGCAAAGGCGATCTGTTCTTCCGTATACCGTGACCTCTTCATGGCACTGACCCTCCTCAAGGATCAAAATGCCCGGAAAAGTTGTCCTCCGAATGGACCAGTTTGACGGGTCAGGACCA
>NZ_QQBB01000034.1 GCF_003350535.1 Microvirga subterranea | reverse complement strand
GAGGTCTGCTCGGCCGCCGACGCCACCCCCACCGATTGCTGCCGCGCCCGGTCCGCAACGCCCGTCATCAAACGTGCAGTCCCCTCCAACTCAGATGCCGACGACGAGAGTTGGTGAACGAGATGTCCGACGGAGCCCTCGAAGCGCTCGGCCAAGGCCTGCATCTCCTCCCTGCGGCGAAGAACCTGCTGTCTCTCGTTGTCCGACTGTGATGCGCGCAGCTCCTCGGCCTCTGCCATCGCGGCTGCGAACGTGCTCATGGCGCCCCAGATTTCGCCGATCTCGTCGCGGGTCTTTTTGACCTGCGGGAGATCGTAGTCGCCGGCAGCGAGCTTGCGGATGGAGATGGTGACGAGCTGCAGCGGACGGGCGATCTGTCGATGACCGACGAAACCGCCGATCAGGAGCGCGGCCAGGGTGCCTCCGAGCGCGAGGCAAATCAGGAGCGTCATCCGCTCATTCTGCATCGCCTGGGTTGCAGCCTCGATAGCATCGGCGGCTTCGCTCCCGCGCTTTGTGAGCGCATCGATGCTCTCTTGGAACGCCTTGCGGTTGGCGCGATTGGCCTCGTTGAAGCCCTGCTTCGCGGCGGCCTCGACCGAAACTTCCGTTCCGAGGCGTGCCGTCTCGGTGCGGAACATCTTGAATGCTTCGGCGTCCTTCACCACCCGTTCGAACACGGCCTTGTCGGCTTCGGGAACGAGCGGCGCCCACTGCTTGAGCAGCTCGTCGATCTTCTTCAGGCTAGCGATCAGACTGTCCGCATAGGTCTTCGCGTCCTTGGTGTCAGCTGCCGCGTAGACGCCCCGTGCATCCATGACCACGGCAGTGACAAGGCGATTGAGGCGTTCGCTGTAGAGCGCGCGCGTCGAAGCAGCCTTCACGTCGTTCAGAGCCGCATTGTAGACCTGAAGCGAGTTGATCCCGACAGCCGAGATCACGACGACGACGAGACTGATGGCTCCGATGAGTGCAAAGATCTTCGCTCTAATCCGCATGTAATCCCCCAACCACTTGTTTTCTGGTTTGAGGGGATCAAAGCGCAATCCCATTAAGGCATAGCTAAAGTGCCGACACTTTCCGCAAAGTTCGCAAGTATTTTGATGTTATGAAGTTCACCGCCTGCCAAAGGTTCGGACGCACCCGGTATGGCGCCGCTGCAACACCGGCCGGGAAGAAAACAAGCCGAGTCCGCGCGCGAGAGATGGCCATTGACGGCCGGACTCCCGAACGGCATTTATGCTGTGTACCTACTGATTCGAAGAGGGTCACAGAGGTCTCAAGCACACTCGATCTAAAGAATAAGTAAAAGCAAAGTCGTCACTTATCGAACACGCTGGCGACACTGCGTCATAATTTGCGTGCTTGCGTAAAAATCACCTATTTGAGCCGGGGGGCTTTATCGATGTACATTGTCGTTGATGAACGGCAGATGGTGACGGCTGGCTATGTGGCCAGCTTCGACCGCGAGGGCGTGTCCT
>NZ_QQBB01000033.1 GCF_003350535.1 Microvirga subterranea | reverse complement strand
GAGGTCTGCTCGGCCGCCGACGCCACCCCCACCGATTGCTGCCGCGCCCGGTCCGCAACGCCCGTCATCAAACGTGCAGTCCCCTCCAACTCAGACGCCGCGGAGGAAAGCTCGTGCGTCATGGTAGACACATTGGCTTCGAACTGTCTCGTGAGCTGGTCGAGCATCTGTGCGCGGCGCATTTTCGCGTCATTCTCGGCTTCCTGCTCGGCAGCCAGGCGGCGCGCCTCAACGGCATTGTCCTTGAACACCTGGAGGGACCGGGCAAGACGCCCGACCTCGTCCTTCCGCTCCGACCCGGTCACCTGCACGGTCAGATCACCGTCGGCGAGGCGGGCCATTGCCTCGGTGATACCGGAAAGCGGCCGAACGATCCCGTACACGACAATGGCGCCAATCAGCATAACGGCTGCCGCCAGACCAATCACCGCAGAAACGATCAGGGTCAGAGAGGTCCATTCAGCCAGATCTTTCGCTTCCTTCGTGGACAGCTCAAGAGCCTTCGTACTTTGATCCACCTGCTCGTTCAGCAGGCCCATGACCTTCATGCGCACGTCGCGGGCTTCGCCGTTCGAGATCTTCATGGCCGCGTCATCCATATAACCTTTGAGGCCATGGGCGACGCTCTGATCGGCGAGTGCGAAGTAGTTCGCGATCAGTGACTTCAGAGTGTCGTAGGCTGCGCGGATCTCAGGTGTGTGGGCGGACGCCACAAGAGCATCGGTGTCCTTGAGGGTGATCTTCTTCTCGTCCTCGTACCGTGAAGCGTAAGTCGGTCGTGACTCGATGACCCTGTCGGCAAGAATGTTTTTCTCGGCGATCGTCGCTTGGTTCACATCGGCGCTGAGCTGGAGAAGCATTCTCAGACGCGCCGCGTCGACCTCGACAAGCTCCTGCGTGTCGGTTGCCATCGTCTCAAGGCCCGTGCGAGCGAGCGCGATCAGTCCTACCGAGATAGCGACGAAGATCGCTACTGGGACCGCCAGCTTCGTCATAAGCCGCATGTTGTTGAGAAGGCGCATCTGGTCCTCCGCTGAGGGAAAAAGGCGTTTTCAAGGCAAATAATTACCGAGCGGTATCTGTATAAAAAGTTAAGTAATCAGTTGAGATATTGAATAATCGATTATGAAACTTTGTTGCTTCTAGTTAATGAATCGTTAATTTTTTCCATTTGAATTATGTTCTCTTCTACTTCACCGAAAGGAAGATCGCCGATCCACATGTTGTTTGATACCGACATGTTCGTCGAAAGGCTCGCACAAGCCTGATTCCTCATCCGCGCGTGAGCGTATGTATTGCGCGCGTGCAACACTCGGCCTGAAGTTTGAACGCGGATTCCGTGAAAATCCGATAACCGTTGACGCAACAGCACCGAAGCGGCATTTATGTCTAACACCTACTGATTCGGAGGGCTTGCGGGACCAGATCCAAGCAACCTCTACGAGAGTAGAAGTAATAAGTATAAGTAAAAGAATAGCTGCTCAGCGCCTGATGAGCCTGTTGCAAGCATTTCAAGCGGCGTACTCGCGTTTCTACTTTCATATTGCGAGCCGGGGGGCTTTATCGATGTACATTGTCGTTGATGAACGGCAGATGGTGACGGCTGGCTATGTGGCCAGCTTCGACCGCGAGGGCGTGTCCT
>NZ_QQBB01000032.1 GCF_003350535.1 Microvirga subterranea | reverse complement strand
CTGCGCAGCCAGGCCTGGTTCGGGCGCCAGGACAAGATGGGGTTCTATTACCGCTCGTTCCTCAAGAACAGCGGCTTCCCCCAGGACCAGTTCGAGGGACGGCCCGTCATCGGCATCTGCAACACCTGGTCGGAGCTGACGCCCTGCAACGCTCACTTTCGCACGATTGCGGAACATGTGAAGTACGGCGTTCTCGACGCGGGTGGCTTCCCGCTGGAGTTCCCCGTCTCCTCGCTGGGCGAGGTGACGATGCGGCCGACCGCGATGCTCTTCCGCAACCTCGCCGCCATGGACGTGGAGGAGGCGATCCGGGCTCATCCGCTCGACGGCGTCGTGCTCCTGATGGGCTGCGACAAGACCACGCCGGCCCTGCTCATGGGCGCGGCCTCCGCGGATCTGCCCACCATCGGCGTCTCGGGCGGGCCGCAGCTGCGCGGCGTCTATCGCGGCAAGTACATCGGCTCGGGCACAAACATCATCTCCATGAGCGAGCAGCTGCGCGCCGGCGAGGTGACGCTTCAGGAGTTCCATGAGGCGGAAGGAGGGATGAACCGCTCCGCCGGCCACTGCATGACCATGGGCACCGGCTCCACCATGGCCTCCATGGTCGAGGCCATGGGCGTGGGCCTGCCGGAGAACGCCGCCATCCCGGCGGCCGACGCCCGGCGCAACCACCTCGCCCGCATGGCCGGCCGGCGCATCGTCGAGATGGTGGACGAGGACCTCGCCCTGTCGAAGATCCTGACCCGTGAGTCGTTCGAGAACGCGATCCGGACGCTTGCGGCGATCGGCGGCTCGACGAATGCGGTCGTGCATCTTCTGGCGATCGCGGGACGCATGGGCATCGACCTGACGCTCGACGATTTCGACCGCCTCGGGCGCGATATCCACTGCCTGGTGGACCTGATGCCCTCGGGCCGCTTCCTCATGGAGGACTTCTACTACGCGGGCGGCCTGCCGGTGGTGTTGCGCACGCTCGGCGAGCGCGGTCTCCTGCACAAGGAGGCGCTGACGGCCAACGGCAAGACCCTGTGGGAGAACGTCAAGGACGCGCCGTGCTGGAACCGCGAGGTCATCACGACCTTCGAGGAGCCGTTCAAGCCCGAGGCCGGCATCGCGATCCTGCGCGGGAACCTCGCCCCGAACGGCGCCGTCATCAAGCCGTCGGCGGCTTCGCCCGAACTGATGAATCACACCGGCCGCGCCGTCGTGTTCGAGACGATCGAGGACCTGCATCACCGCATCGACGACGACACCCTCGACATCGGCGAGACCTGCATCATGGTGCTCAAGAACTGCGGGCCGAAGGGCTATCCGGGCATGGCCGAGGTCGGCAACATGCCGCTGCCGCAGAAGCTGCTGAGGAAGGGCGTGCGCGACATGATCCGCATCTCCGATGCGCGCATGTCCGGTACGGCCTACGGCACCGTGGTGCTGCACGTGGCCCCTGAGGCGGCGGCCGGAGGACCGCTGGCGCTGGTGCAGAACGGGGATCTCATCACGCTCGACGTGGCGGCCCGGAGCCTGCACCTCCACGTGGAGGAGGCGGAGTTGGAGCGCCGGCGTGCCGCCTGGACGCCGCCGGAGCCCCATGCCACGCGCGGCTACGCCAAGCTCTACATTGACCACGTGCTCCAGGCGGACAAAGGTGCCGATCTGGATTTCCTCGTCGGGCGCACCGGATCCCCGGTTCCCCGCGACAACCATTGAGACCGAAAGACCGGGAGGATCCCATGGCCGATGCCCGACGCCCCTACCGCGGCGTGTTCCCCGTTGCCCCCACCATCTTCGACGAGAAGGGGCAACTCGATCTCGAGGGACAGAAGCGCGCCATCGACTTCATGATCGATGCCGGCTCGGACGGCGTCTGCATCCTGGCGAACTTCTCCGAGCAGTTCCTGCTCACCGACGGTGAGCGCGAGGCCGTGATGAACACTGTGCTCGAGCACGTGGCGGGCCGGGTGCCGGTCATCGTGACCACCAGCCATTTCTCGACAGAGATCTGCGCCGACCGCAGCCGCCGTGCCCAGGATGCCGGCGCCGCCATGGTGATGATCATGCCGCCCTTCTTCGGCGCCACCCTGCGGGTGTCGGAAGCCGGCATCCACGAGTTCTTCACCCGGGTCTCCGACGCGATCACCATCCCGATCATGATTCAGGATGCCCCGATGGCCGGCACGCTGCTGTCCGCCTCCTTCCTGGCCCGCATGGCCCGGGAGATCCCGAACGTCTCCTATTTCAAGATCGAAGTTCCCGGCACTGCCGCGAAGCTGCGCGACCTGATCGCGCAGGGCGGCAACGCGATCGAGGGACCGTGGGACGGCGAGGAGGCGATCACCCTGATGGCCGATTTGGACGCGGGCGCCACGGGCGCCATGACCGGCGGGGGCTTCCCGGATGGAATCCGCCAGATCATCGATCCCTACATGGCCGGCAACCGCGAGGAGGCTGCGGACGCCTATCAGCGCTGGCTGCCGCTCATCAACTACGAGAACCGGCAATGCGGCCTGCTCGCCGCCAAGGTGCTGATGCAGGAGGGTGGCGTGATCAAGTCCGACAGGGTGCGCCATCCCCTGCAGCCCCTGCATCCGGAGACCCGCAAGGGCCTCCTGGAGATCGCCCGCCGCCTCGACCCGGTCGTGCTCCGCTGGGG
>NZ_QQBB01000031.1 GCF_003350535.1 Microvirga subterranea | reverse complement strand
CTTTTTTTGAGCAGACGGTTCTCGAGGGTGAGATCGGCCACCACCTCCTTGAGAGCGGCTGCCTCCCGACGCAGGCCCCTGACCTCGTCTGAGGTGGCCTCCCGGGCGACATCGCCGGCCAGGCGCTTCTTGCCGGCTTCCAGGAAGTCCTTGGACCAGCGTTCGGCGAACCACGAGGTGAGCGATCCTACTGCGCGAAGATATAGGAAAGCGCAGCTCTGCTCATAAAGAGTTGGTGGAATAAGTGGAAGGCTCAGGCTGAGGCATTCAATCTTCCACGAACAGAACGTCTTTCTCGTCCTGACTTCCGTGAGGTGGGAGAGGAGGATCACAACCTCGCCAGTCGCGTTGGACGAGTACACCGATCCTGTTGGTTGCTTCCGTCAGATGCACCGCACTGAGCTCAGGGCCGACCGGACTCGTTTAGTCGATCCCCAGAGGGAACCGGCCCTGAGCTCCTATCGGCCCTTTGGCTATCCTTCGTGCATCAATCCAGACGACTGCTACCGCCAGGACCTAATCCGTCCCAAGATCCTGCTGACGGTTCTCGTCCAGCGGTGCTTCACGTGGTTCCAGCGATCCCTGAGTGGGTCGAGCCTGGAAACGAGCCGAGACTTTCGTTCCTGCAAATCAGCGATGTCTTTGCCGATGCTGCTGAGCACCGCCTCGGCGAACTCGTAGATAGCGAGGAATTTCTTGGCTTTCGCGAACCTGCGCTCGCGATGGCTTCGCGCCCGTTCCAGAACATCATCCGGGAACCAGCGGTGTTGCAGGTCCCGCCAACCCTCATGGGTCTGTTCCGGCGCAAGCCCGCGGTATTTTGCGACAGCCTTCCGTCGGTTGGCGTCGCTAGCCGCCTTGATCTCTTGCCAAGTGCATCCATCACGTCTCGTTTTTGGGAAACCCGAGCTGCCGCACGACCTCCCGACGTGCCGCCTCGAGCGTAACGGACAGCTCGGCTTGACGCACCTTCGCCACTGCGTGGGGAACGCCCCAATGCTTGGCGGCATCTCTCGGCTCCATCCCGGCGAGGATGTGCCAAGGAATCTCACTGTCCCGCAGGGCAATGGCAAGATTGACGGGGATGGCGGGCACGAGCATGCTGCCACCGCGTTTGATGATGGGACCCAGGGTTTCCGCCGCAGCTCTCGCCAGGGGAGAATCGGCATCGAGCGTCGACCAGGCGCTATGGGCATCATTGAGCCCAATGGCAACCGTTGCCTCTGGCACGGCGCGACCGAACGCAGCCGCAGTCTCCCCCGCAAGCCGGATCATCTCGAGATCGCAGCGGGCCATGACGAGAACGACTGCCGGCCGATCCGCTGGGACCTCATCGATGATCCCGACACCTCCCAAGAACTCCGCGAGGCGCTCATCGAGATTGGCACCGGTATCCCAGATCACCGTCTCGCCTTGTGCAAAACTCTCAAGGGTTCGGTCGAAAGCGTCGCTCATCGCGCGCACATCCGCCTCCGGGTTGGTCTGAAGCTCTCTTGCGAGTGGCAGCGATACGGGCGTGACCAGATCAGCCGGGAGGCGTCGGCCATGCCGTCTCTGATCGTCGAACTCAACAATCCGGGCCTTGGTGCCGGAAAGATCGATCGAGGCCTGAAGAAGGGTCGTGGCAGTTGTCTTCCCGGCATTTCCGGCACGGCTGGCCACAACAAGCAGGCTCGGCGACGTCGGGGAGATGGGCTCTCTTCGGCGCAAAAACGGTAACAAAGTTTGTTCTCCACAGATCCCGGTGCCAAAAGGGCGGCCTCTGACCGGCAATTTGCCGGTTAGAATTCAATCTGTCAAGCTGGCACTCGCCCGAAACGGGATTTGCGACTAAGTCTCAGGTCTATGAGAGGAGATGAAGAAACGTGTCTCGGGGACAATCTTGGCAGGATCTCGCACGGACAGCTGCCTCAAGGCTGCAGGATGCTTCACATGGTGAGCGGCGCCAGATCTTGGAGCAGCTCGCCTCGGAAAGCGGCCACGAGCCGTCAACACTCCGCAGCATGGTCAAAACGCTAGGCTATCTCAATCACCTGCGGAACAATGACCCGGCCCTCGCCGAGCATGCCGAGCGCTGCAGCCATGCGTTCCTCTCTGTGTTCGAACGATGGTCGCACTACGATCCAGCAGGTGCCCGGGAAGCTCTCCTGGATCATTCCAAGAATCCGGTGCTATTGCGGGCCCTGGTCGCGCGAGAGAAGGTGGCGCGCCGGGCGGCACCCCAACCGGCCCCGGATGATCTGGCGGTCCTGCCGGCCTCACCTCGCCCTGACCTTCCCGGTCTGCTGAATCAAACCTTCTCGGGGGTTTGGGAGAGGGAACCACTTAGGGGGATCCTGCAACGCCAGCGGTCACAATGGCAGACGCCGCCATCGCTCGAGGATGCCTCGGATGCGTATCGCCGGTCGAGCGCCGGTCTTGAGCAATTACGACCTCAACGCCTCGAATGGATCAAGCCCAACGAGTTGTGGCGGCGACGGCGAGTGACGGCGGTCGCGCTGGATGATACCTGGACTCCCGTTGCGGCCGCCTTCGAAGTCAAGGCTCATGCTAGCTGGAAATTGCTGCGGGATCGTGCGCCAGAGCTTATCCTGCGTGGCCACGGTCTGCGTAGCGCCGTCGACCTGGTACTGATCATCCTTCCCGACGTAAGCGCTGCGGAGGTCTTCGATCGCGCTGAACTGGGGCCGGAATATGCCAACGGCAGTCACGACGTATGGTGGTTCTACTGCGGCTCATAATTCATCATCGTTCTGATCGGATTTCTCGGGACGTGCCATTCGGGAACGCCGTTCGATCGTCTTTTGGAGTTCGACTAGATCCACCCTCGGATCAGCTTGGGAAGACCTGTCACCCGTGATGCCACTTGAACTCTGGGCTTTCGGGGGGGCGGATGAACGTCCTTCCGCGGCCTGCAAGGCCGCCGTTGAGCGATTTCGCTTCAGGTCCTTCCTGGCGCGCCTGATCGACTGACGCAGCGCGGCTCTCGTCACGTCAGGAGCAGAGGAGCTTGTCAGCTTCAGGATTTGATCGATGATCGTTTCGCCCGTGTAGCCCTCGGCTACAAGAGCCTCAATCGCATCAATGTGGTTGCGGACTACGCGCGAGACGAGGATGCGTGTCTCGGGCTCTGCCGTCAGACCCGTTGCAATAATGTTCACAAGCTTTGCAAGATCCTTAGCAGGCATCAGGAGCACCATAATTTCATTGGAAAAACTGCGACAATCCGTGTTTCTGGCAAGTCACACGTCCCCCGGAAACCGGACTACACCTACAGCATCCCTGGCGCCAATCTGGACCTGCCCCCATATGTGATCCACGAGCTACGCAACTTTCCGGGCTTGGTAAGCTTGTTGGGCGAAGGCGCTCGGGGTCAAGCCACCGAGCGCTGTATGTGGCCTGGTCTCATTGTAGTCTCTCCTCCAGTCTTCAATCCGCTCTCTGG
>NZ_QQBB01000030.1 GCF_003350535.1 Microvirga subterranea | reverse complement strand
TCATTCTTCGCGGAAGGCTTTTGCGAGGTGGTCTGTGAGGGGTTTGGTGAGGTAGGACAGCACGGTGCGCTCGCCGGTCTGGATGAAGCCCTCCACCGGCATCCCCGGCACCAGCTTCGCGCCGCCCAGCCGCGCCCGCTCGCCCGCCGCGAACGCAATCCGCACCGGGTAGTACTGCGCCCCCAGCCGCGGGTCCGTCACCAGGTCCGCCGCGATCAGGCTCACCCGCCCTTTGAGCTCCGGCGTCGTGCGCTGGTTGAACGCGGACAGCCGCAGCATCGTCTCCTGCCCCGACCGCAGCTGGTCGATGTCCTGCGGCGCCACCTTCACCTCGATCGACAGCTCATCCGTCTCCGGCACGATCAGCATCAGCGCCTCCCCCGCCTCGATCACACCCCCCACCGTGTGCACCAGCGACTGGTGCACCACCCCGTCCTGCGGCGCCCGGATCTCGATCCGCTTAAGCTGGTCTTCCGCCGCCACCTTGCGCTCCACCAGCTCGGCGATCTTCGCCTGCCCCTCGCGCAGCTCCTTGGCCACCTCGCTCTTCAGGTCCTGCTCGATCTGCAGGATCTGCAGCCCGGTCTCGCTGATGCGCCCCTTCGCCTGCGCCACGTTCGAGATCAGCTGGCCCCGCTCCCCGCGCAGCCGCGTCTCCTCCCGCTTGAGCGCCGTCACCCGCGTGATCGGCACCAGGTTCTTCTTCCACAGCTCCTGCACACCCGACAGCTCGTCCTGGATCAGCCTGATCTCGTCCGCCTTCGCGCCCGCCTGCAGGCTCAGGCCCTCGATCTGCTCCTCGAGCTGCGCCACCCGCTCCTTGAGCTGCGCCTGCTGCCCGGCCCGCGCCGCGCCCCGGCTGGCAAACAGCCGCTGCTCGCCCGCCAGAAGCCCCGCCACCTCGGCCTCGCCCATGCGGTCGAGCAGTGTGGCCGGGAACACCACCGTGGACAGCCCGTCCCGCTCCGCCTCCAGCCGCGCCTGGCGCGCATGAAGCTCGTCCAGGCTCTTGGCCACCATGGCCAGGTTGGCCCGGGCCACCGTCTCGTCGAGCCGCACCACCACGGCGCCGGCCCGCACCCGGTCGCCGTCGCGGGCCAGGATCTCGCCGACCACGCCGCCGGTCGGGTGCTGCACCTTCTTGACGTGGCTGTCGACCACCACGCTGCCGGGCGCCACCACGGCGCCGGACAGCTCGGTCACGGCCGCCCAGCCGCCGAAGCCGCCGACCAGCAGGCCGGTGGCCAGAAGCGCAACCCCGGTGTGGCGGCGGATCGAGCGGCGGGCGGTGGAATGAGGAACGGGCTTCATCGGGCAACTCCCAGGCTATCGACGACCTTCAACGACGCGGCTTGCAACGGGGCGGCTTGCAACGGGGCGGCTTGCGGCAGGCGCGGCTCGGCGGCCGGCACCGGGCGCAGCACCCGGCTCAGCACCTCCTCCTTGGGCCCGAGGCTCTGCACCCGGCCCTCGCCCATCACCAGCACCTGGTCGACCCCGGCGATCGCGCTCGGCCGGTGGGCGATCACCACCACGATGCCGCCGCGCGCCCGCACGCCCAGAATGGCCGCGGTCAGCGCCTGCTCGCCCTCGTTGTCGAGGTTGGAGTTCGGCTCGTCGAGCACCACCAGGAACGGCTCGCCGTACAGGGCCCGGGCGAGCGCGATGCGCTGGCGCTGCCCGCCCGAGAGCGCCGCGCCCGCCTCGCCCACCTGGGTGTCGTAGCCGTCCGGCAGGTGCAGGATCATCTCGTGCACGTTAGCCGCGCGCGCCGCCGTGATCACCGCGTCCGGGTCCGGATCGGGCATGAAGCGGGCGATGTTCTGCGCCACCGTGCCGGCAAACAGCTCCACGTCCTGCGGCAGGTAGCCGACGTGGCGCCCGAGATCCTCCGCCCGCCACTGCTCGAGCGCGGCGCTGTCGAGCCGCACCTTGCCGCGCCAGGCCGGCCACACCCCGACCAGCAGCCGCGCCAGCGACGACTTGCCCGACGCGCTCGGCCCGATGACGCCCAGCCCCGCCCCGGCCGCGAGCGTGAACGACACGTCCTGCACGGCAAAGCGCTGGCCGCCCGGCGCGCCGGTGCCGGCGCCCTCCACGCTCAGCGCCCGGCGCGGCGCCGGCAGCGCCAGCGGCGCCTCGCCCGGCGCGGTCCGGGCGAGCTGGTCTTTCACCCGGCGCCAGCCCTGGCGCGCGCCCACAAAGCCCTTCCAGTTGGCGATCGCCAGCTCGACCGGGGCGAGCGCGCGCGAGGTCAGGATCGAGGACGCGATCATGATGCCGCCCGTGGCCTGGCCGTCGATCACCAGATAGGCCCCCACCGCCAGCACCGCCGACTGCAGCAGCATGCGCAGAACCTTGGACAGGGCGCCCAGGCCCCCGGCCACGTCGGAGGTGCGCTGCTGGTGCGCCAGGTAGCGGGCGTTGGCCGCGCCCCAGCGGGCGCCGATGCGCCCGGCCATGCCCAGCGCCTGCACCACCTCGGCGTTGCGGCGCGCGCCCTCGGCGATGCCGTTGCGCTGCACCGCCGCGCCCACCGCCGCCTTGGCGGCCTCGCGGGTGAGCAGCTCGGTCAGCAGCGTGATCGCCATCAGGCAGGCGGCGCCGGCCACGGTGACGAGGCCGATCAGCGGATGGAACGCAAAGCAGACCACGAGGTAGAGCGGCATCCACGGCAGGTCGAACAGGGCCGCCGGGCCGCCGCCGGCCAGAAACGCCCGGATCTGGTCGAGGTCGCGCAGGGGCTGCTGGCCGTCGCCCTCGACCCGGCCCTTGAGCGGGGCGGACAGCTGGCTCTGGAACACGCTCTGCGACAGGTCCTCGTCGAGCGCGGCCCCGACCCGGGCGAGAATGCGCCCGCGCAGGGCGTCGAACAGGCCCTGGAACAGGTAGAGCCCGACCACGATGAGGCAGAGGCCGACCAGCGTCGGGAGCGAGCGGCTCGGCAGGACGCGGTCGTAGACCTCCATCATGAAGACCGAGCCGGAGAGGTAGAGCAGGTTGATCAGCCCGCTGAGCAGGGCAACGCCCAGGAAGGCGCCGCGGCAGGCCCGGAACAGGCTGGGACGGGAGGAGCTGGAGGGGGTCATCGACGGGCCTTTGGCACAGGGGGTGGCGTCGCAGGGACCGCCCCGGCAGGGCCGGGGCGGCAGGAGCACAGGAGAAGGAACCCGCCGGAGGCGGTGGGGGGCGGTTGCCCCCGGCGGGTCCGCTGCCGATCTCAGGGCGGCGTCAGAAGATGAAGTCGCCGTTGTCGAGGTCGGAGGCGGTGACGCCCTTGAGCACCAGGACGTCGGAGCCGTGCCAGATCAGGGTGTCGGCGCCCATCTGCCACAGGTGCAGGTCGGCCTTGTGGGCGACGCCGGACAGGCCGCTGACGTCGATCCGGTCCTGGCCGTGGCGGAAGTCGGTGACGGTGTCGGTGCCGCCGCCGCGCTCGAACACGAAGGTGTCCTGGCCCGTGCCGCCGGTGAGCCGGTCGTTGCCGGCCCCGCCCTTGAGCAGGTCGTCGCCCGCTCCGCCCAGGAGCCGGTCCTGGCCCGATCCGCCCTGGAGCGTGTCGTTGCCGGCCCCGCCCTTGAGCAGGTCGTCGCCGGCGCCGCCGTTGAGGCGGTTGTGGCCGCCGTTGCCGGTGAGCGTGTTGGCGAGGCTGTTGCCGGTGCCGTTGAGGTCGGCTGCTCCGGTGAGGGTGAGCTTCTCCACATGGGTGCCGGCGAGGGAGTAGGAGACGGAGGCCTTGACGGTGTCGGTGCCCTGGTTGCGGCCTTCGTAGACCCGGTCGGCGCGGTCGTCGACGTCGTAGGTGTCGTTGCCGCGTCCGCCCCACATGTGGTCGGCGCCGGC
>NZ_QQBB01000029.1 GCF_003350535.1 Microvirga subterranea | reverse complement strand
TCTGAGTTGGAGGGGACTGCACGTTTGATGACGGGCGTTGCGGACCGGGCGCGGCAGCAATCGGTGGGGGTGGCGTCGGCGGCCGAGCAGACCTCGGCCAACGTCCAGACGGTCGCGGCCGCCACCGAGGAGCTGTCCATCTCCATCCGCGAGATCGCCGCCCAGGTGACCCAATCCTCCCACATCGCCGAGCGCGCCGTGGCCGACGCCCAGCGCACCAACCTCACCGTCCAGGCGCTCGCCGACACCGCCGAGAAGATCGGCAACGTCATCCAGCTCATCAACAACATCGCCTCCCAGACCAACCTCTTGGCGCTCAACGCCACCATCGAGGCGGCGCGCGCGGGCGAAGCCGGCAAGGGCTTTGCGGTCGTGGCCTCCGAGGTCAAGGAGCTCGCCAACCAGACCTCCAAGGCCACGGAGGAGATCTCGGCCCAGATCGCATCCGTCCAGCAGGCGACGTCCGAGGCCGTGCGCGCCATCCAGACCATTGCCAGCACCATCGGCGAGATGAGCCAGATCTCGGTCTCGATCGCGGCCGCCATGGAGGAGCAGGGGGCGGCCACCGCCGAGATCTCCCGCAACGTCCAGGAGGCGGCGCGCGGCACCGAGGCGGTGACCGGCACCATCGGCGAGGTGCGCCAGGGCGCCGGCGAGACCGGGGCGGCCGCCGCCCAGGTGCTCACCGCCGCCCAGGAGCTGGCGCGCCATTCCGCCAGCCTGGGCGGCGAGGTCGACGCCTTCCTGTCCGGCGTCAAGGCCGCCTGATCCCGACCCGCCGGCGCGCGCCCTTGCGCCGGCGCCTGTTGCGCGGCCGCGTGCGGCGGCCGAACCCAAGTGAGTGGCGTCCATGGACGATCTTCTGCGTGAGTTTCTGACCGAGACGGCCGAGCACCTCGACACCGTCGATGTGGAGCTGGTGCGCTTCGAGCAGGATCCCAACAACAAGGCGATCTTGAGCAACATCTTCCGCCTCGTGCACACCATCAAGGGCACCTGCGGCTTCTTAGGCCTCCCGCGCCTGGAGGCGCTGGCGCACGCGGCCGAGACCCTGATGGGCAAGTTCCGCGACGGCATGCCGGTCACCTCCGCGGCCGTGACCCTGATCCTGTCGACGCTCGACCGGATCAAGGAGATCCTGGCCGACCTCGAGCGCGACGCCGCCGAGCCGGACGGCTCCGATGCCGACCTGATCGACGCGCTCGAGGCCATGGCCGCCCAGGAGCCGGTCGACGCGCCGGCCGCCGCCCCGGCCGGGCCTGCGCTCACCGCCGGCACGCTCACCTACCAGGTGCTGGAGCGCGCGCTTTTGCCCGGCGAGGTGCCGCTCGATGAGTTGGAACGCGCCTTCCGCGAGGCGCCGGGGCCCGAGCGGACGGCGGCCGTGACCACCGGCACGCTCGCCTACCAGGTGCTGGAGCGGCCGCTCAAGCCGGGCGAGGTCTCGCTCGACGAGCTCGAGCGCGCCTTCCGCGAGGCGCCGGGGCCGGCGCGGAAGGCCGCGCCGCCCGCCAAGCCTGCGCCCGCCGCCAAGCCCGTCGCCGAGGCCCGCCCCGACAAGGCCGAGGACGGGCCCGACAGCGCCGGGCCCAAGGTGCAGACGATCCGGGTCAACGTCGACACGCTCGAGCACCTCATGACCATGGTGTCGGAGCTGGTGCTCACCCGCAACCAGCTGCTCGAGATCTCGCGCCGGGTCGACGACAGCAGCTACAAGGTGCCGCTGCAGCGCCTGTCGCACGTCACCGCCGAGCTGCAGGACGGGGTCATGCGCACCCGCATGCAGCCGATCGGCAACGCCTGGCAGAAGCTGCCGCGGGTGGTGCGCGACCTCTCGGCCGAGCTCGACAAGAAGATCGAGCTGGTGATGCAGGGCGCCGAGACCGAGCTCGACCGCCAGGTGCTGGAGGTGATCAAGGACCCGCTCACCCACATGGTGCGCAACTCCGCCGACCACGGCATCGAGAGCCCGGCCGAGCGCCAGGCGGCGGGCAAGCCCGAGCGCGGCACGATCCGGCTCAACGCCTACCACGAGGGCGGCACGATCACGATCGAGATCGCCGACGACGGCAAGGGGCTCAACTTCGCGGCAATCCGCAAAAAGGCGGTCGAGCGCGGGATCGCGGCCGAGGCCGAGGTCGAGCGCATGAGCGACGCCCAGGTGGCCAAGTTCATCTTCCACCCGGGCTTCTCCACGGCGGCGGCGGTGACGTCGGTGTCGGGCCGGGGCGTGGGCATGGACGTGGTCAAGACCAACATCGAGCTGATCGGCGGCACGGTCGACATCCGCTCGGAGCCGGGCCGGGGCACCACGTTCACGATCAAGATCCCGCTGACGCTGGCCATCGTGGCGGCCCTGATCGTGGCCTCGAAAGACCAGCGCTACGCCATCCCGCAGGTGGCGGTGCTGGAGCTGGTGCGGGTGACGCCGGGCTCCGAGCACACGATCGAGCGGCTCAACGGCACGCCGGTGTTGCGCCTGCGCGAGCGGCTTCTTCCCATCGTGCCTTTGTCGAAGGTGCTGGGGCTGTCGGGCGAGGAGACGGCGGATGCGGGCTTCGTGGTGGTGACCCAGGTCGGGCGCCAGCGCTTCGGCATCCTGGTCGACGGGGTGTTCCACACCGAGGAGATCGTGGTCAAGCCGATGTCGTCGAAGCTGCGCCACATCCAGCTGTTCTCGGGCAACACGATCCTGGGCGACGGGGCGGTGGTGCTGATCGTGGACCCGAACGGGCTTGCCCGGATGGTGGGCTCGGGCTCGGAGGACGGGCCGCTCGGGGCCGACGAGGCGGGCGAGCAGGCGGGCGCCCCCGACGAGGAGACCACCACCATGCTGGTGTTCCGCGGCGGGGCCGAGAGCCTCAAGGCGGTGCCTTTGTCGCTGGTGACGCGGCTGGAGGAGATCGAGGCGTCCACGATCGAGTGGGTGAGCGGGCGGCCGCTGGTGCAGTACCGCGGCCGGCTGATGCCGCTGGTGGCGTGCGACGAGGCTCTGGCGATCCGGCGCGAGGGGTCGCAGGCCCTGGTGGTGTTCTCGGACGGGGAGCTGTCGCTCGGGCTGGCGGTGGCCGAGATCGTCGACATCGTGGACGAGCGGCTCGACATCGAGCTGGTGGCGGACCGCTCGGACCTGGTGGGCTCGGCGGTGATCCGGGGCCGGGCGACCGAGGTGGTGAACGTGGCCCATTACCTGCCGCTGGTGGCGGAGGCCTGGATGCGGGCGAGCACGCCGGCGGGATCGGGGCGCACGGTGCTGCTGGTCGACGGCTCGGCGTTCTTCCGCAACATGCTGACCCCGGTGCTCAAGGCCTCGGGCTACAAGGTGGTGAGCGCGGGCAGCGCCGCGGAGGCGCTGCAGGTGCTGGCCTCGGGGGTGGCGGTGGACGTGCTGGTGAGCGAGCTCGAGCTGCCGGACCGGTCCGGGTTCGATCTGGTGGGGAGCGTGCGGGGCTCGAGCCGGTTCGCGCGGCTGCCGGTGATCGGTCTGACCGTGCGGCATGATCCGCGCGAGGTGGCGCAGGCGCACCGTCTGGCGGTGAGCGAGCTGGTGGCGAAGTTCGACCGGCGCGGCCTTCTGGCGGCGCTTGCGGAGCTGGACGGGGTGCGGGAGGAGGCGGCATGAGCATGGCGGCCAAGGGCGGCGCGAAGGGGTTTGCGCGCCAGGTGGAGTACGTGACGGTGACGGTGGCGGGCCAGCTGTTGGGCTTGCCGATCGACCGGGTGCACGACGTGTTCGTGGTGTCGGAGATGACGTCGGTGCCGCTGGCGTCGGCCGAGATTGCGGGGCTTTTGAACCTGCGCGGGCGGGTGGTGACGGCGGTGAGCTTGCGGCGTCGCCTGCGGCTGCCGGATGCGGGCGCGGCGGAGCGTCGGATGGCGGTGGGTCTGGAGCACCAGGGGGAGGCGTACGGGCTGCTGGTGGATGCGGTGGGGGAGGTGCTGAAACTCGACCCCGAGGAACTGCAGCCCAACCCGGTCCACCTCGACCCGCGATGGGCCAGCCTCTCACACGGCGTCCACCAGCTCAACGCAACACTCCTCGTCATCCTAAACGT
>NZ_QQBB01000028.1:2500-3645 GCF_003350535.1 Microvirga subterranea | reverse complement strand
GGTCTATCCCAACAAGGGGCCATAGCTCAGCTGGGAGAGCGCCTGATTTGCATTCAGGAGGTCGTCGGTTCGATCCCGTCTGGCTCCACCAGTTGTCCGAAAAGTCTGAAAAGAGCTTTCGTGCTGTGTTCTTGCGAAGAACGCGGCGCGGATGTTTGACATCGTAAAGAGGGAACACATTCGGCAATCGCGGCAACAAAAGTCCGCGAGAACCAGCCATGGCCCGCAGCCATGTGCGCCGGGTGTGTTCGGCAAGCAAATGTCTTTGATCCGAGAGGGTCGAAGACAGGTCTTTCTTGGATCGTGTCCGGTCTTTGCCGAGCGGACACCGATCATAAGAGTAATCAAGTGTCGTAAGAGCATCTGGTGGATGCCTTGGCGCTGAGAGGCGATGAAGGACGTGGTACGCTGCGATAAGCCTTGGGGAGCTGCGAACGAGCTTTGATCCAAGGATCTCCGAATGGGGAAACCCACCTTCGACCCTTTGTATTGTGAGCGCAGGAGAGATCCTGTGTTTGCACTACGGAGGGTCAGATGAAGGTATTAAACCCTGAATCCATAGGGGTTTAAAGCGAACCCGGGGAACTGAAACATCTAAGTACCCGGAGGAAAGGACATCAAACGAGACTCCGTTAGTAGTGGCGAGCGAACGCGGACCAGGCCAATGCCTGTGAGATCTTCACCGGAACCGCATGGAAAGGCGGGCGAGACGGGTGATAGCCCCGTACGGATAAGAGTGATCACGGGATATGAGTAGGGCGGGACACGTGAAATCCTGTCTGAACATGGGGGGACCACCCTCCAAGCCTAAGTACTCCTCAGCGACCGATAGTGTACTAGTACCGTGAGGGAAAGGTGAAAAGCACCCCGACGAGGGGAGTGAAACAGTTCCTGAAACCGGATGCTTACAAACAGTGGGAGCTCAAGGTTCGTCCTGGGTGACCGCGTACCTTTTGTATAATGGGTCAGCGACTTAAAGTAACGAGCAAGCTTAAGCCGATAGGTGGAGGCGCAGCGAAAGCGAGTCTGAACAGGGCGTTTTGAGTTCGTTGCTTTAGACCCGAAACCGGGTGATCTAGCCATGAGCAGGTTGAAGGTGCGGTAACACGCACTGGAGGACCGAACCGGTGCCTGTTGAAAAAGTC
>NZ_QQBB01000027.1 GCF_003350535.1 Microvirga subterranea | reverse complement strand
TACTGGTTCCCGAAGATCACCGGCTACGTCTATCCGGACTGGATCGGCCGCCTGCACTTCTGGATCTCCTTCATCGGAGCCAACGTGCTGTTCTTTCCGCAGCATTTCCTCGGCCTCTCCGGCATGCCGCGCCGCTACGCCGACTACCCGGACGCCTTCGCGGGCTGGAACCTGGTCTCCTCGATCGGCTCCTACATCTTCTTCGCCGGCCTCTTCATCTTCATGTTCGGCCTAGTCTATGCCTTCGTCCGCAAGGAGAAGGCCGCCGGCAACCCGTGGGGCGAAGGCGCCACGACCCTGGAATGGACCCTCTCCTCGCCGCCGCCATTCCATCAGTTCAACACGCTGCCGAGGATCTTAGATACCCACCACTAGAGCAGGGACTGGTTGCATGGACACAGCCAGGAGGTGCTAGATGGTTTCCGAAACTGACCGATCGCCGATGCATTGATCCATCGACCCCTTCGCCGGACGCTGATCACCCGATTGGGTTCTGGAACGAGAGGAGACGCTGTGGTTGCCCTATCCAGTCCAGGGGGGCTGAGGCCGCTTCACACCCTTCACGCCATCCTTCTCGCCTTTCCGCTGCCCCTGTTCCTCGGCGCGCTCGCCAGCGACTTCGCCTACCGCTCGACCTTCCACGTGCAGTGGGCGAACTTCTCGTCCTGGCTCATCGCGTGCGGGCTGGTCGGTGGCGGCTTCGCCCTGCTCTGGGCGCTGGTGAACCTCTTTCGCCGGGGCACGGCCCGCAAGGGGCGGCTGATCGTCTATTTCGTCGTGCTGCTCGTCATGTGGGTGCTCGGTTTCGCCAACGCCCTCGTCCACGCGAAGGATGCCTGGGCAACCATGCCGGAGGGCCTCTACCTGTCGGCTGTCGCGACCCTGCTGGCTCTCGTGGCCGCTTGGATCGGCTATTCCGGATTCCGAACCGAACAGGGGTTCTGTTGCAGCTTTGAGCCTTGCACGGCCCGAGCTACGACAGGAGCGGGCTGAGGGGGATGGCAGTGAAGCGAAACGACAAGAACCCGTTGAAGGGTTGGCAATTTACAGCGCATGTCGGCCTTTGGGCAGTGCGTTGGTATCTACAATTCCCAATCAGCCATCGCGATCTTGAGTGCATGCTCGCGGATCGCGGGATCCGGGTTGATCACACAACCCTATTCCGATGGATCCAAGCCTACGCTCCAGAGCTCGAGAACTGCATCCGTCTGCATCTGCGTCCGACGAACGGCTCCTGGCGCGTGGATGAGACATATATCCGGGTAAAGGGCAAATGGGTCTACCTCTACCGCGCGGTCGAGGCTGCTGGGCAGACGACTGACTTTTTGCTCTCACCTAAGCGAAATGCCGCTGCTGCTCGGCGCTTCTTCGGCAAAGCCTTAAAGCAGCCTCATACAGTAAACCCGCGGGCCATCACGGTCGACAAGAACGCCGCTTGCCCAATCGCGACAAACGCCATGAAGCTGGAGAGGACGCTTTGGCGCTTTGCCAAAGTCCTGCAGGTGAAATTTCTGAATGATATCGTTGAGCAGGACCACCGGCGCATCAAGTGGTTGGTCTGGCCAGGTTTAGGATTCAAGAGCTTTGTGACGGCCACCCGAACGATTGCAGGCTATGAGGTGATGGCGATCATCCGCAACGGACAGGCTGTCAGCGCGCCAGCGAACGACATGGGCGCGCAGCGCGATTTCATTGACACCCTGTTCTGTGCAACTGCGTAACCTGCGTTCTTGTCCGGCCTTCGCTGACCTATGTCAGGAGTTGCAACGGAACCTGTTTGTCCCATTTCCACGCGCGCGCATGAGACCAGTAAAAGCTAAACTCGCTCTGGGAGGAACCGTGAACACCTACGACCCTGATCTGCACGAGCAGCACCGAAAGCTGGACGCCATCGATGCCCGGCTGGCCCGGCATCAACAAACCACCCGGACAGCCCTGATCCTGTTTTCGCTCCTGGTGGCGTTGGCTCTCATGCTGATCGTCAACCACATCCCTCAGTGCGCGACCATGTTGGAAACGCTCCTTCGCTCCCTTCCATAACGCCACTTGTCGGAATTACGCACGTAGGCGCAAAGTTAAAATGTCCCACTGTAGAAAACTAGAAATGTCACGCTCCTCTGGACGGCGCTGCATGGGAGTGGATCTGTCGCAACAATTTTTTCAAAGTTTCCGGTACTGAGACTGTGGTCACAGTAGCGGAGGAAGCAGTGTTCAAAGATAGGCATTTTGATCAATCCGTGATCCTGCTCTTCGTGCGGTGGTATTTGGCTTACATTCTGAGCCTGCGGAACTTGGAAGAGATGATGGCGGAGCGCGGCACCTCGGTTGACCACGCGACGATCCACAGGCGGGTTACCCGTTACTCACCCGAACTGCTGGAACGCTTCAATTCACGCAAGCGATCTGTCACTGGCAAGTGGCAAATCGATGAGACATACATCAAGGTCCGTGGGCGATGGATGTACCTTTACCGGGCGATCGACAGCAATGGCGATACGGTCGAGTTCTGGTTCAGCCAGCAGCGCAATCTCGCTGCCGCCAAACGGTTCCTGTGCAAGGCGCTCAAGCGGCCTGGCCGGCCAGAGCGGATTGCGATCGACGGCAGCCAGACCAATCGAGAGGCGATCCTGTCCTGCGACACCACTAACCAGCTCCAGGATCGGTCAAGACGCAAGCTCAAGCCGATCCGGATCCGGCAGAGTGCCTACCTCAATAACCGCATTGAACAGGATCATCGCGCTATTAAGCGGCGAGTGCGGCCAATGCTCGGCTTTCAGTCTGTCGCCAGCGCCCGTGTGATCCTGAGTGGGATCGAGATGGTGCATATGACGCGCAAACAACAGGCGAAGTATGCTTGCAATCAGCAGCTAACCCTTGCGGAACAGTTCGAGCTACTCGCGGCCTGAACGCGCTGCCGAGCGGCTGTCCCTTTCTTGTCCCCTCTCCAGGTTTGCGACACAGCCCGGGGAGTACGGATCCATTTGATACTCTCGCTTATGCGCGGGTCCGGTCACTGCCGCGTTAACCTGACGATGCCTATGTGCAGGTCGCGGTCGATAATGGCAGCTTCGCTACGGGTAATATCTACAGCTCCGGCGATGGGCGCGGCCAGACTTGAGCACAGACGTCCAATAGTCGTCATTCATACTCGGGAGAGAACAAGGTTTTTTGTTCTATCGCTGTCAAGTACAATGCCACCTTCAACAAACCGGACCGTATAAAGCCACGGCAAAACCCAGGGTGCAATCCGCCAGGCATCGTGCATGTCGGGATACCCCTGATGAGCAACGTAAAGGTCCGTATCGAACTTCTCCAATGCGAGTTTACAGGCACCGACATCCGACGATAAGCGCAGCCATCTGCAATCATTTCCTTCACTGATTTCTGCGGTTAAACTAGAGTCATAATAGGTTCCGGCGCAGCCAGAGCCATCGTTTTCTGTATCCAACGTCGGCACTCGGTCGAAGCGACGCCTGTACCCGAAGCGGTCTGTCATAATCGAACCATCCGATTCGAGTCGAAAGGTAAAGGCTGGAATGGACGTCCTTGGAGCATAAACACCAGGTGCAGTTTCGGCGATGGAAGAGGTTCCCATGCTCGTTACAAGCATCGGCCCCGACGAGCGCTGCACGATTCTGAAAATGTCGCTGCTCGTCCCGTGGCGGTACGCACCTGCAGCGGCCTCAAGCCGGCTCCTTCCGCTCAGGGAGATGTCCATCAAGGCTTTTCTGCCAAGAGCCAGGTCCACAATTTGTCTCGCCAAATCGAAGGGGACGATCTCATCTGTGTTCGCCAGAATCACGACCGCAAGATCTAGCTCGGGAAAGAAGACAGACTCGGATTTCGAACCTGCGATCCACCCACCGTGGCCAATCCCCCGCAAACCGTGGTGCATAGTGTTCACCAGCCCGAGCCCATAGGGCACAGTCTCGCCATTTGCGAGGCGGGTCGGCCTGCGCATCCGTGCGAACATCTCCAGCGTCCCAACAATTGGTTGCCGGAGGTTCCGCTGCCATTGCAACATATCGTCCAGTGTGGACACCAATCCTCCTTCACCCCCGATAGCAATTCCCCAGGCTGCCTTGAGCCAACCACCGTCGGGACCAACACGATGGTGAGTTGCCAGACGCGGCAGGATGATGTCATCGCGCGGCATCAGTCGCGTATCGCTCATTTTGAGCGGCCCGGTGATTTTCTCGGTGAGGAGCTCGTCGAAGGTCTTGCCCGAAACCTGTTCTAGAATTTCCGAGAGCAGTAGAAAGTTCGTGTTGCTGTACAGTAAGTCCTCGCCCGGCGGAAAGTTGGGTCTCCGCTGCCGGGACACGAAGTCGCGCGCCAACCGTCGCGACGATGGCGCGAGAATGGGCACTCCACTCAGAATCATGAGTTCGAGAATGTCACGAAGGCCGCTGGTGTTGGATGCGAGATGCCACAGCTTGATCGGGTCGTCATCGACAGGAAGCCACGGGCAGTGCAGACGGACATCGTCATCGAGGGACAGCTTCCCTTCCGCCTCTAACATCAGGGTTAAAAGAACGGTGAACTGTTTGCTCTGCGAGGCGATGCGGATCACCGTTCGTGGATCGAGCGGGACCGCGTGAGCCAGATCGGCCATACCATAACAAGCTCGATGAACGATTTCTCCACGGTGAATCACACCAACGGCAGCGCCCGGCGAGTCGGGTCGACCCCATGACGTGAAGAGGCTATCGACGCTGGCAGAGAACCCAGGCGGGAGGGCGGTGAGGGAAAGCGTGACCATGTTTCCATTGCCTAATCGTAAGTCAAAGCGCCCGCTGATCAAGGTGATCAGCGGGCGTCAACCCCGACAATCTATCCTAGGGTTTCAAGGAAACGTTCCAGAAGGCGGGCCAGGGCGAGGGCGTGAACCCCTGCAGGTTGGGAGACTTCGCGGAAAGCGAATTGAAGTCACCAATCTTCACCAAAGGCGCTTCCGCAAAGATCAGGCTCTGTACTTTCTCCCAGAGCTGAATGCGCTCGGCCTCCGTCGTTGCTTTGTTGAGGGCAGCAACCGCTTCGATCTTTGCCGGCGTGTTCCACCATCCGCTCGCCGTTGGAGACAGAATGCTGATCAACGCAGGATCGGCGAGGAAGGGACTGTGAGTAACGAAGATTTCCCAAAGCGCAGGATTCCGAATCCGCTGGACAAGCGTAGCCCAGTCGACGACCTCCATGGCGACATTGAAGCCCGCGAGCTTGAGATACTCGGCTGCAACCTGCGCCATCTTGTAGTGAAACTCATACTGTCGGCTTGTGACGATCCGCAGTGGCTTCTGCCCGTCATATCCGACTTCCTTCAGGAGAGTTTTCGCCTTGTCAGGATCACCCACATTGTAGGGCTCGGCACCCGCTTTCGTGTGCCAGAGGAAGTTCTTCGGATACATGGGCGCATTGACGGCATAGAACGCCTGGTCGCCGAACGCGGCGGCCAGCATATCCTCCTGCTTCAGTGCAATTTGCACAGCCTTCCTTAACCGCACGTCACTCAGAAGTCCTTCCTTGTTGTTCATGACGAACATCGGCCATCCGAAGGGAGCAAGGACGACAGGTTCGGATGCGCTACCTTTCAAGCGAGGATAGGATTCGATCGGTAGAGAGTCCGTGTAAGTGAATTGACCTGCCAACGCACCTTCGACACGCGTGTTGGCGTCCGGCACTGGAACGAACCGGATTTCGTCGACATACTGATGACGAGCTCCACCGTACCCACTCGCCTCACCAGAGGTCGATTGGTAGGCATCGAAACGCACCAGTTGCAGATACTGATCGGGTTTGCGTTCTTTGACTCTATAAGGCCCAGTACCGATCGCGTCCTTGATTGGATTGTCGAGTTTGTCGGCCGGCATGATAACAGCAGCGGAATTGTTGAACGCCAACAATGCAAGTAGCGGCGCGTAGGGCTCTTTCAGACTAATCTGCACAGTGGTCGCATCAAGAGCTTCGATGGAAGCAATGTTGTCTACGATTTGCTTGCCGCGGCTCGCCAGATCCGTCCAGCGCTTCAGCGACGCGACTACGTCCTTTGAGGTCATTGCCTGCCCATCGTGGAATGTCACGCCTGGTCGTAGCTTGATCGTATAGATCCGGCCATCAGCTGAAATCGTGGGCATTCCATCTGCGAGCAGGGGAGTTGTTTTCCAGTCCTTATCGAAGGTGAAGAGCGTTTCATAAATATGTTGACTGATCATTCCGACAATGTCGGTCGAGCTCACCATTGGATCGAGTGTTGGTGGCTCTCCGATTGTAGCAACGTTGATTGCGCCGCCCCGCTGTTGAGCGGTTGCCGGAGCAATGGCCATTAGTGCGACCGTCAGCCCCGCCAGGGTCGAAAGTTTCACTGTTTTCAACATCACCTCCCGAATTCCACAGATATGGAATATACTTTATTATTATGAGATGATGCAGCCGACGTTGTCTAGCACTACTTTGGCACTTTCGTGAGGGGGCCAAGGGTGAAGGATGTGTCGCAAACTTCGAGCAGGGACGCGAAGACGGCCGACGCTCCGTCACAGGTTCAGGCAGCAAGCAGATCGAACTGCTCTGCCAGTGAAGGGTGCGGATTGGAGG
>NZ_QQBB01000026.1 GCF_003350535.1 Microvirga subterranea | reverse complement strand
GAACGACGCCTTCGGCTACTACGGTGACCGCAACAACGCCGAGTTCGGCGTCGTGCGCGCCGGCCTGAACTTCAAGTTCGGCACCTACTAAGACCTCTTGCCTCACGGCAAACCTGAAAGGCCCGGGATCTCTCCCGGGCCTTTTTACATTTCGTTCCAAGGTGATCTGCCGGCTGATCACTCTGCCGGCGTGTCGGCTTTTACGGTCCGACCACTCAAATCATCGGGCGTCAGTGCCGAAACGGCCTTCGGTTTGCACCGGAAGAAGTCGCCGTCCGTGATGCGCCAGTCCGGTTGGCCATAGGACTTCGGCCAGCGCCACGTTTCGCGCGCATTGAAGTAGACGATGGCCTCCATGTTGGCGAACTTGCCGATCCGTTCCTGTGCGCAGGAGAGCCATGCCTCCCTGTAATCATCGTCACCTTCGACGCCGAACTCGGCGAGGACGATCGGCTTGCCGTATCCTGCCACGCGGGTGTGCAGTGCGCTGAACTTCTCCTCGAAGGTGCGGCGGTCGCCGTGGTCGCGGTTCCAGGCTTGCACGTCGAAGAGAGTCAACCCGACGAACTCAACATAAGTGTCACCCGGGTAGTACGCACCGAGATTTTGCTCCCCCTTGGGTGTCCATCCGAACCTCGCGTTCGGCGCAAGCGGACGGCACTGATCGACAAAGTACCGGTAGGCCTTCTGATATGTCTCGGGATCCTGATTGGCCCAGGGGAAGCGCCCCTCCGTCTCGTCCATCTCATGGCCCCAGCTGACCATGGACGGGACCTTCGAGGCTCCAATGGCCTGGCAGACCGTCTTGATCTCCTTGTCGAAACCACCGGAGAGAACATCGGACAGCAGAGTCGAGTGACCGTCCTTCCAGTTGTCGGCCCGTGTCCATGGCTCCACCGTCACCATGATATCCCGGCTGCGCCGGGCTGCGCCGGCCGCAAAGGCGCGGTACTGTTCCGGATCGAACTGCTGCCAGTAAACGAACGTGTGCTCGATTCCGATATTCTTCTCGTCCTTCAGCAGACGATGCGGGTCGTAGACACCGAGCTTCGGGAGGCCGGGAGCGCCATCGGCTTGGGCACTGCTCCACTCCATGTTCGCCGCAGCGAGAACACAGGCTAGGGCGACAAGACTGAACTCAAGTCTCATTGGATTATCCTCACGCGAGGCACATTGCCTTGGATGGCTACTTTCGCTTCCGTTGGCTCGACGATTGCGCCGCCTGCTGCGGACGCATCTGAGCCGCGATGCGGTTGCCCTCGACCAGCTTGTTGAACTCGTCCGCATCTTCGGAGGGCGAGCGCTTGAACGCGTACCAGGTGCCACCCGGCTCACGCCGCTGATAGATTGCGTCACCTGAGACGAAGTGAGTGAAGCACGTCTCCGACCGGCTCTTTCCGGATGCGGTCTTCCACATGCCTTGGAAGCACATCCGGCCTTTGTTGCTCGTGCTCCACTTTCCGTTCGTCACGGTGGCGCGCTTCCGGTCGACACCCGAAACAGCATCGAAACGTCCGCTGGGATCCATGTAGCCGCCGCCGCTCTCCCACAGCCATGTCTTGCCGCTGTAGAGCCGGCGGAGCTCGGTCGCGGACATCGGTCGTCCGGATGCGATCTCCTTCGGAACCGCCGCCGACTTACTTCCGGTCTTGTTCGTCACGGCGGCTGCGTGGCCGACAAGCGTCATCAGGCAGCAGCACGCCACGAGCGTCTGAAGGGAAAGCTTCCATTGGCGTTGCATGAACCTGCCTCGAGTCTTACGTCATGATCCGCCGTTCGCGTTCCCGGCGGGATTCCAGGAACGCGTTCGGCCTGTGTTGAATTGGCTGCCGAGCTAACGACGCGCGTGCGTCACATGATGATGCCGTACAGGTACTTCGACCGGATATCGCTCATCTTGTCGCTGATCCGGTTGCCCAGAACGATCTTGCGGAACTCATCCTTCGGGCGGGCGCGCGCATTTCTAAAAACATACCACTCGCCATCCTCGCCCCTCTTCTGAAGGATGTTTCCGTTCGCCACCTTGTGGTAGAAGCAGGTCTTCTCCGCATTCTTGCCGACCTGACCGTTCCAGAGAGCCTGGAAGCACAGCTCGCCCTGGCTGCCCGCCGTCCACCTGCCCCGCGCCAGGAACGCGGATGTGGGCGAGTTGCCGACGGCGGCATAGAACGCACCGCTCGGATCAAAGTATCCGCCGCCTTCGGACCAAACCCAGGTTCGACCGCTGTAGATCTGCTGAAGCTCACTAACCGTAAGGGCGCGCTCATCCGGCCTCCGGACGACCTCGGCCCGGTCGGCAGGAGCGACGGTCCGCGCTTCCGCCCGAACGGCTGCGCTCCGCAGAGATGCCGGGCGGGAAGATGTCTGAAGAGCAGCCTGCGAGCGCACGTTGCAACGACAGACCATTCCCTTCTGCAGTGTCACGAGCCGGCAGTTGTCGTAGCGGCTGGCATGACTCACGGGAGGGGTACACTGCGCCCCCTGAGCAGTTTGCCCAAGCGCACCGGCAGTAGATGCAAGAATTGCCATGCCGCTCGCAAAAGCAATCTCATGTAAACGTAACATTGTTTACCCCTCGAAGGGAGAAAATCGTCATTCGCGTTCATCACGCGTTAACCAGTAAGCTAGAACCAACGCATCGACCTATCAAGAGATTTTAAAAAAAATTAAATAAAATTTTACTCAAATCCGAATGTGCGCTAGAAGGTGACCAAGAGGAAGGCTGGATCTGATCGACGCCAGCGCCGGCCAGCCTCGCCATCCTGACCTTCTCCTCCCATCGCCAAGGCGGCACCATGAGCAGCGGAAGCACATCGCATTTTCGGCAGCAGAGGCTCCATGCCTCGACCGCTTCCTCCACAACGGACTTTTCCACAGCCACCCCGGCGGGAAAGCGCATCCTGGTCACGGGCGGCGCCGGCTTTTTGGGATCTCATCTCGTGGAGCGCCTTCTTGGCGCAGGGCACAGCGTCCTGTGTTTGGACAACTTCAGCACCGGCACTCACCGCAACCTTGATGGGCTGCGGGGCCGCACTGATCTGACGATCGTCGACCACGACGTCGCGCTTCCGTTCGACGTCGGCGCCTTCGATGAGATCTACAATCTCGCCTGCCCAGCATCGCCCCCGCACTACCAAGCCGATCCGATCCAGACGACGAAGACCTGCGTCCTCGGCGCCCTGAACGTGCTGGAGGTCGCTCGCCGGTCCAATGCCCGCGTGCTCCAGGCATCCACATCGGAGGTCTACGGCGATCCGAATGTCCATCCGCAGCGGGAAACCTATTGGGGGAACGTCAACCCGATCGGACCTCGGGCGTGCTATGACGAAGGCAAGCGCTGCGCCGAAACGCTGTTCTTCGACTATTCCCGCGCCCATGGCGTAAGCGTCAGGGTCGCCCGCATCTTCAACACCTACGGCCCTCGGATGCGTCCTGACGATGGACGGGTCGTGTCGAACTTCATCGTCCAAGCCCTGCGCGGAGACGATATCACCGTCTACGGATCGGGAGGGCAGACCCGCTCGTTCTGCTACGTGTCCGATCTCGTCGATGGACTCGTGCGCCTCATGGAGTCGCCCGACAGCGTCACGTCTCCGGTCAATCTCGGAAATCCTGGAGAATTTACTGTCGGGGAACTCGCAACCATGGTGGTCGAGATGGTCGGATCCCGCTCCAGCATCGTCTACCATCCGCTGCCGGTCGACGATCCTCGTCAGCGCAAGCCGGACATCAGTCAGGCCAAAAGGTACCTCGACTGGACCCCGAAGGTCTCCCTGAAGGAGGGCCTTGCCAAGACCATCGACTATTTCGACTCGGTCCTCTCGGCACCGGCTCTGCATCCGACGAAGGAAATCGCCTGCGAAGTGAGGGCCATGTGATGGCTCCCGCCGTTCTCGTCACCGGCGGCGCCGGTTTCATCGGGAGCCACGCCTGCAAGCTTCTGGCCCGGAACGGGTTCGAGCCCGTCACCTATGACAATCTTTCGACTGGCCACCGTGATGCGGTCCGCTGGGGGCCGCTTGTGATCGGCGACATTCTCGATCGACGGATGCTCCAGAATGCCTTCAAGGCATTCAATCCTGTTGCCGTAATGCATTTTGCGGCAGTCGCATCCGTGGCCGAGTCCGTCGTCAATCCCGCCCTCTACTACCGAAACAATGTCATCGGGACTCTCGCACTCCTCGAGACATGCAAGGAGTTCAAGCTCGAGAACATCATCTTCTCGAGCAGCTGCGCGACTTATGGCATCCCACCCGCGCTCCCGATCCGCGAAGAGACGCCTCAGCAGCCCATCAACCCTTACGGCGGGAGCAAGCTGATGGGCGAGATGATGCTGCGGGAGTTCGAGGAGACATGTGGCTTGCGCCATGTGGCCCTGCGCTACTTCAATGCATGCGGAGCGGATATCGATGGTGAACTCTGCGAACGCCACGATCCGGAGACACATCTCATTCCCAGGGTCCTGATGGCTGCCTCCGGGCTGTCTCCCTCGTTCGAACTGTTCGGGGAAGACTACCCCACTCCCGACGGAACCTGTGTCCGTGACTATGTCCATGTCGACGATCTCGCCGAAGCGCACCTTTTGGCTCTGCACTACCTGCTGGATGGCGGAACGAGCCTCGCATTGAACGTGGGCACCGGCGCCGGGCTTTCGGTGCGGGACATCGTCAGGTCCGTATCACGCATCACCGGACGGAACGTTCCGACCCTCGCCCGTCCGCGCCGCCCTGGCGACCCACCGGCGCTCTATGCCGATGGAGACCTGATGAGGGAGAAGCTTGGTTTCGTACCTCGCTATTCGGACATCGACACCATCATTCGGACGGCGGCGCCCCACTTTGGCCTCGGCCTCCTCTCCGATCTCCGGGCGATTGCCTGACCCCTACCCCATCGACGAGTTCAAGAGCACAAGCATGGCACGCGACGCCGATCTCGTTGCGACGAGGCACGAGCCGTTCCTCATTTCTCTTCTGAAGCCGATCGACAAGCTGGAATTCGGTTTTCTCGGCCTGTTGTGGCTCATGTCCCTTGCGCTCTTCTGGACGTGGTGGTTCGATCCGGAGCACAATATCGGCACTGGGCGATATGTATTCGCCAGTCTCATACTGGGCTGGCTCACATTCTGCCCTCTGTACTTCTTCGTCGTGTTCTACTTCGGCAAGGTTCCGAACCCGAAGCTTCCCGTTCCGCGCAACTATCGGGTCGCCATGGTGGTGACCAAAGCGCCGAGCGAGCCTTTCGACGTGGTTCGGGAAACTCTGGAGGCGATGCTTCGCCAGACGTATCCTCATGACACATGGCTCGCGGACGAGGATCCGCAGCCGCAAACCATTGCTTGGTGCGAAGCGCATGGGATCAGGATCTCGACGCGGAAGGGGCGCGAGGACTATCACCGCAAGACCTGGCCTCGACGGACGCGCTGCAAGGAAGGCAATCTTGCCTTCTTCTACGATCACTTCGGCTACGAGAATTACGACTTCGTCTCGCAGCTCGATGCGGACCATGTGCCCGAGCCGACCTATCTGGAGGAGATCCTCCGGCCGTTCGCGGACCCTCGGGTCGGCTACGTGTCGGCACCCAGCATATGCGACAAGAACGCGGCGTCGAGCTGGTCGGCCCGCAGTCGCCTCTTCATCGAGGCGCCGATGCACGGCGCTATGCAGGCGGGCTATACCGGCCTTCTGACGCCGCTCTGCATCGGCTCCCATTATGCCGTCCGGACGAAGGCGCTCAAGGAGATCGGGGGGTTAGGCCCCGAGCTGGCCGAGGACCATTCGACCACCCTGTTCATGGCAGCCCATGGCTGGCGTGGCGCTCACGCCATGAATGCGATCGCTCACGGCGACGGTCCGGCAAATTTCGCCGACCTCGTCACCCAGGAATTCCAATGGTCGCGCAGCTTGGTGACCCTGCTCCTGCAATATACCCCCGAGCTCTTTCGTAGATTGCCCCTCCGCCTGAAGTTCCAGTTCCTCTTCTGTCAGCTGTGGTACCCCCTCCTGGCGCTCACATCTCTGGCGATGTTCGCAACTCCGGCAGCCGCACTGGTCTTCGATTTCAATCTGGCTGGCGTCACATATCCGGAATTCGTTCTCCATGCCGCGCCACCTGCATTGCTCCTCACGGCCGTGATCATCCGTCTCGCACGTCTTGGTCATTGCCGCCCGGTTCAGACGAAGGTGCTCAGTTGGGAGGGGGCTCTCTATCCTCTGGTCCGCTGGCCATGGGTCCTGATCGGAACGGTGACGGCGCTGAGAGACTGGTGGACGGGAGCCGCGGTCGAGTTCCGCGTGACTCCGAAGGGATCGGCCGCAGATTCAGCGATGCCCGTCCGGGTCGTCACTCCCTTCGTCCTTCTCTCCGTCGGATCCGCCCTTCCGGCCCTTTTGCTCAGCGACATCCGGGATGCGCAAGGGTTCTACTTCATCGCCCTCCTGAACGCGACCTTCTATACGATCCTGACGCTCGTGATCTTCATGATGCACAATCGTGAGAACGGCCGGCCGCAGATTTTCGTCCTCGCGGCTGGCCGGAGCCACATGGTCCTGCAGGCGATCGCCGCGCTCGTCATTCTTGTGCCGCTGGCGGCAATTCCCGCGCGTCTGCCCACTGGATTGAATGCTGTGCTCGAGGGAAGCGAGCGGGTCATTCCGTCCAAGCACTTGCGCCGCTACGTCGTGCGTGTCAGCTCTGCGGCTATGTAAGGGGGATTCCCTGGGTGCGTGCCGCCCCTGCGATCCCCCTCCACCCGGCCTGTCTCCGCGATATCGATAGAGATCCATGCTTGTGCTCTCGAAGCAGCCCCGCGGCCGCCAGCCATAATGGTTCGGAAGGCTGATATGCTTTTCCACACACTTCGTGTGGAACCGGCGTTCCGCTATGTTGCCGCCCGTGAGGGTCACGAGAAGAAGGCATAGATCAGGTCAGGTTTTCCGGTCCGGAAAACCGTCGACTCGATGAAAGGTGGATTATACCGTTGCTTGCCATCCTCCGGGCGATTTGCCATCCATGGCGGAGACGGCAACGGCTGCAGCACCCAGCGGGCGACGGGCCTGCCGAGTCCGCGGACCGGCTGCGTCGTGACGCCGGAGCAACTGGACGAACTTGTGTCGCGTGAGTAGTCCCTTGGGAATGCTTACAAGCAATATGTGAGAACAATGAAAGAAGAGTACCTTGCCGTCATTGCCCTTGCCGAGCGCCTGCACCGTCGCACCCTCGACGTCGTGCAGATTGAACTGACGCGTCTCAAGGTCACCGACGTCAGCGCGGTACAGGCGATGATCCTTCTCAACATGGGCCCGGAGGAGGTTACCGCAAAGGATCTGATGGTGCGGGGCGCCTATCAGGGCACGAATATCTCGTACAACCTCAAGGGGCTTACCGAACGCGGCTATATCGTCCAGACGCGCTCGGAGAATGACAAGCGGGTCGTTCTCATCAAGGTGTCTCCGAAAGGCACCCGCCTTCTAAAGGACCTCAACAAGTTCTTCGATCGGGTTGCGACCGATCTCGTCGACCGTGCGGTGGACGAGCAGATGCTGAAGTCGTGTCGTTCAGCGTTGGACCATCTTGAGCAGTTCACGACGCGTCAGAGCCTTGGGGTGGTTTAGGCTCCTGCCCTGGTGGCGGGTGTTT
>NZ_QQBB01000025.1 GCF_003350535.1 Microvirga subterranea | reverse complement strand
ATCTTTCCGGCCCTGGCCTTCGGCGCGATCTATATCGGCATGTTCGCCCGTCCGTTTGGGCCAATTCCGGCACTCTACGGAACCTTCGCGCTGCTCGTCCTGATCTGCTCGGTCAAGACGCTGCCCTTCACGTCGCGCACCGGTATCGCGGCGCTCCTACAGATCGACAAATCGCTCGAGGAGGCGGCTCGTGTCCAAGGCATCGGCTGGTTCCGCCGCATGATGCGGATCATCGTGCCCATCGCTGCCGGTGGACTTCTCTCCGGCATGCTGCTCAGCTTCATCAGCATCATGCGTGAGCTGTCGCTGATCATCCTGCTCGTCACGCCGTCCACCAACGTGCTCGCCGGCGTCATCTACAACTACCAGAACCAGGACATGCCCCAACTCGTCGGCGTCGCAACCGTGTTGCTCGTCGCCATCGTGATCGTGGTCAACCTGGTCGTCCGCGCCTTGTCGAAAAAAGCGCGCATCGGAGCGGCCTGACAGCCTGGCCGGACCGACGCGAAGAGAAAAGAACGGAGGAAGCCCACCATGACACCGACATTCCGCACCGCCAAAGCCCTGCTCGCGGCCGGAGCCCTGACCGTTGCCCTGGCGGTGCCCGCCCTGGCGCAGCAGGCGGATCCCAAATGGGATGCCTGGCTGCAGAAGAGCCAGCTCGGGCCCTACCAGAAGAACGAGAACTGGGACGAGGTGGTCGCCAACGCCAAGAAGGAGGGCGAAGTCGTCGTCTACTCGTCGTCCGGTACGATGCTGAAGGTGGCCGAGGACTTCGCGAAGTTCTACCCGGAGATCAAGGTCAAAGCCTACGATCTCGGGTCCGAGAAGACCATCGAGAAGGTCGTGCGCGAGCATCAGGCCGGCGTCTATGCGGCGGACGTCGTCTATTCGGGCGGCACCGAGCAGATGGTGTTCGACCTCCTGCCTAACCACCGCATCGTCAATTACGTGCCGTCCTACCTGACGGACAAGATCCCCGCCGAGCACCGCGAGCCTCTGCTGACGCACGTGATCGAGGCCTACGGCATCTTCTACAATTCGGAAACCTATCCGCAGCCGCCGATCAAGAGCATCTGGGAGCTCACCGAGCCGCAATGGAAGGGCCGCTTCTCCATGAAGTCGCCGGCGGGCTCTCTCACCACACTCATGACGCTCGCAGCCATCGTCGAGCATTCCGATGAGATGCAGAAGGCCTATGAGGAGCATTACGGCAAGAAGCTCGAGCTCTCGTCCGGCATCGAGAATGCCGGCTATGAGTTCCTGCACCGGCTGATCGGCAACGACATCGTCATTTCCGACAACAGCTCGAAGATCGCGACCGCCGTCGGCCTGCGCGGGCAGGCCAAGCCGCCGATGGCCTTCTCGGTCATCCACTACCTGACCAAGAACCAGAGCGACAATTACGCGAACGCGATTCCCTACGACCTGAAGCCCGCGGCGCTGTTCTCCTATCCGACTTATGTGGCCGTGGCTGGGCAGGCGCCGCATCCGAACGCTGCGAAGCTCTTCGTGGCCTTCCTGATGGGCAGCAAGGAGCTCAATGCCAATTCGGAGCTCAAGCCTCCGTTCAGGTCCGGGAAATCGCTGGAACTCCTGCAGGGCATGGCCGCCTTCTATCAGGTCGGCACCTTCTCGCCGCGCACGGACGTTCCGCCGCCGCCCCATAGCGAGATGTGGCCTAAGGCCCGCAAGCTCACGGCGTCGCCTGAATTCGTGAAGGACAACATCGCGAAGATCAGCGATTTCTGGATGGCCGAGACGAGCCGATAACGTAGGCCGAATGGCTTCCTAGCGAGAGAGCGCCCATGTCTGAAATCGTCCTCAGCAACATCACCAAGTCGTACGGAAGCCATCTGGCCATTCCAGGCCTCGATCTCGACATCCCGAAGGGCAGCTTCGTGACTCTGCTCGGGCCGTCGGGCTGCGGCAAAACCACGACCTTGCGCGTCATCGCCGGCCTCGAGCAGGCGACGACCGGCGAGGTCGTGCTTGGCGGCAGGACAGTCTACTCCAGCCGAACCGGCGTCTTTGTGCCGCCCGAGCGGCGCGGGCTCGGCTTCATCTTCCAGAGCTACGCCCTGTGGCCCAACATGAAAGTCGACCGGAACATCACCCTGGCGCTCTCGGAGGCGAAGCAACCGGCGCACGTGATCAAGGAGCGCCTCTCCGTGGCCCTCGCAAAGGTCCAGCTCACCGGGCTCGAAGACCGCTATCCGTCCGAGCTGTCGGGCGGGCAGCAGCAGCGTGTGGCCGTGGCCCGCCTGATTGCGGCGCGCAACGCGATCCTCCTCATGGACGAGCCACTGTCGAACCTCGATGCCAAGCTCAGGACCGAGATGCGCACCGAGCTCAAGCGCCTGCACCGCGAGCTTCAGGCGACGACCGTCTACGTCACGCACGATCAGGTCGAGGCGCTGACCATGTCGGACATCATCGTGGTGATGAAGGACGGCGTCATCCAGCAGCAGGGCACGCCCTACGAGATCTACCACGATCCGGCGAACCTCTTCGTCGCGGAGTTCATCGGCGATCCGAGGATCAATCTCCTCGACGGAACCTTGAGCACGGCCGGGGGCGAGCGGTTCGTGCGCTTCGAGGAGACCGACACTCCCGTCCCGGCCGGCCTGCAGAGCACCGACGGACCTGTGACCTTCGCGATCCGTCCGGAGAACATCGCTATCGTCGAGCGGCCGGGCCCAGCGAGCCTTGCAGCGGAGGTCGACATCGTCCAGCCCACCGGCTCGCAGACGATCATCTCGCTCTCGGTCAAGGGGCACCGGATCACGGCGCTTATCCCGCGCTTCGAGACCACTCTCGCGAAGAAGAACGTCTGGATCGATTTTCCGGCCGACCGGCTCACCTTCTTCGACAAGCGGAGCGGCACCCGCATCCCGTCCGCAAAGCCGGCCCTGGGGGCGTCCCATGCGGCCTGACGGCCGGCTCGCAACACGACGGTGCGGCGCCTTTCAGCCGAAGCTCCGCTCCGGGCCTGAATTTTTCTGAAGACTGAGGAATACGACATTCCATGACGAATCCCTTCAAGTTCAGCCGTCCGCCGATGAGCCTGATCGTGGATGACCTGCCGCCCTTCGGGATCAAGCTCTTCGTGGGCGGCGCCGCGGCCGCGGCCGACAAGGCGCTCCTCGAGCGCAACGACGTGGCCATTGTGGTCAATTGCGCCGTCAACTTGGACATCGATTATCTGGCGGGCGCGGAAACGTCCGAGACCGCCTCGCCGCACGGGCCGATCCGCAACTACAAGCTCGGTCTCATCGACGACGCGGGCAATCCGGACACAATGCTTCTCGCCGGGTATTACCTCCTGGACGGTGCCCTGCATCAGCAATTGCCGGATCGGAGCACCTATCCGCATCGCCGTCGGGGCAACGTGCTGCTGCATTGCCGCGGCGGGCGCAGCCGTTCGGTCATCTTGGCGGCGCTCTACATTCACATCCAGATGCCGGACCGCTTCCCCACGCTCGACGCGGCGATCGCGCATCTTCGGGCCGCCCGCGAACTTCATCCCAGCGAGTGGATGGAGACGCCCAAGCCGATGCTCACCGAGGCCGCCCGTCACGCGGCATCGTGGATCCACCGGATCGAGCAGGAGAAGCATCCGGCACCGAAGCTCGCGGCCTCACATTCATAAAGCAGGATCTTCACCATGTTGGCGAACACTACGGCCAAGGCTGTCGAACCGGTCATCCCGGCCCTTCCGGAAAGCGCGAGCCTGAGACTGCCCGTGGCCTGTGCGGCCGCGCGCGAGGCAGGCTTCCTGGCGCGCCGGCGCTTTAATGGGCGCCCGGGCCTTTCCAACATCAACCTCAAGGGCCACCAGGACTATCTCTCGGCAGTCGATGCCGAGGTGGAAGGCCTGCTGCGCGCCAGGCTGCTGGAGAGCTTTCCCGAGGATTCGTTCTTCGGCGAGGAGGGTGGCGGCTCCTTCGACAACAATGTCTGGGTCGTCGACCCCATCGACGGCACGGCCAATTTCGTGCGCGGCATCCCGCAATTCTGCATCTCGCTCGCCTATGTGCGCAACGGGCGGACGCAGATCGGCGTCATCTACGATCCGATGGCCGACGAGCTGTTCGTCGCGGAGCGGGGCAGGGGGGCGATGCTCAACGGCGAGCCCATCCGGGTCAGCGGGCTGGAGGAGATCGGCTCCTCGACCATCGAGGCGGGATGGTCGAACCGGCTGCCCTTCAGCCGCTACGTGGATCTGATCGGCCGCCTGCTCGACGACGGAGCGGGCATTCGCCGCGGCGGATCGGGAGCGCTGGCCCTGGCCTATGTGTCGGCTGGGCGGCTGGACGGCTATTGCGAACTGCACATGAACTCCTGGGACGCGCTGGCCGGCCTGCTGCTCATCGAGGAGGCCGGAGGTTGGGTGAACGATTTCCTCGCCAAAGACGGTCTGCGCCGGGGCAACGAGGTGCTCGGCTGCACGCCGGGCCTGCGGGAGCGCCTTGTCCGCCTGGCCGGCGTTGCCTGACGGGCGCGCATCCGGGCCGGAGCCAAAAAGCGCACCGGTCGACGCAACAGAACGCCACCTGTAAACCTTCAGGAAAGAGCATGCCCGAGACAGTAATAACCAAGTCCTTATTGTCCTTGCACAGGTGTGCACGTCATGCTCTAATTTCTTCTCTCACGGTTCAGGCAGGCGTTTTGTTCAATCGGAGGCCACCAGGCAAATAAACGAAACCAAACATCGCCGCTGACTTGCAATGACGAAGCAAAGACCTGGGACCGGATCGCAGGAACGAGCCGGACGAACCAGGCAGCTTCCCAATCTGCAGGATTGCGCAAGTCGCGGCCACTACGGGAGGATGATGTGAGGCGTCGCATTGCCATCGAGACAGATGGCCGGATTTCGCCATCCGGCTCCGTGCTGATGCGCGGGGCCAGGCGGCACCATTCCCATGGTGTTTTCCGGGAAGGGAACGCGGCCGCAGGGGCGCCGCAGGGCTCGGGTTTCGCCCGAAACGCAGGGGTGGCCGGACATGCGGCCTCTTAGTTCGCCGACGAGAGACGTCCCGTTCGCAGGCGAGCGCGGCGCGATCGCCCCGTCGCCACCCACGACTTTCCAGCGCCTGCGCTACAGGCTCAAAATCTCTCTGAGGGAGCCGACGACCGTCATCGGTATCGTGACGGCGCTGCTGTTCGCCTATCTGATTGTCGTGCCGATCGTCTCCATGCTGACCGACGCGGTCCATGTGCAGTTCGGCGACGAGAGGCGGATCGGCAGGCCGTTCGGCGAGCTCACCCTCTATTACCTCAACAGGGCCTTCCTGGCTCCCATCTCGACCGCGCTGTTCTGGACCCCGCTACTGAATACCCTCTCGGTGGCGTTCGGCGCGATCCTCCTCTCGTTCCTGGTCGGCGCGCCGCTGGCATGGCTGGTCAGCCGGACCGACATGTTCGGACGCAAGTGGTTCGCCACGGCGCTCATCGTTCCCTATATGCTACCGGCCTGGACCTTCGCGCTGGCCTGGACGACCCTGTTCAAGAACCGCACGGTCGGTGGGCAGCCGGGGTGGATCGAGGCGCTCGGCTTCACACCGCCCGACTGGCTGGCCTATGGCCGGGTGCCGATCACCGTCGTCCTCGCGCTCCACTACACGCCGTTCATCATCCTGCTGTTCGGCACGGCCCTGCGCCGGTTCGATTCCCAGCTCGAAGATTCGGCGCGGATCCTCGGCGCGCGACAGTATCAGGTCGCGTGGCGGATCATCCTGCCGCTTATGCGCCCGGCGCTGCTCTCCGCCATGGTGCTGATCTTCGCCAAGTGCCTCGGCGAGTTCGGCGTGCCTTACGTGCTCGGCCTGCCGGTCAAGTTCGAGGTGCTCTCGACCTCGCTCTTCCGGAGCATCTCGTCCCGGCAGAGCGGCGTTGCGGCGGTGCTCGCGGGCGCCATCATGCTGATCGGCATCATCACGCTGCTGATCGACGCCAGGCTCGTTAAGGAAGCCCGCCGGTTCGTCACCGTCGGCTCGAAGGGCACGATGAACCGGCTGACGCGCCTCGGCCGGATGCGGATCCTCGCGACGCTCTTCGCCGCGACGGTCTTCATGCTGAGCGTCGGGCTGCCGCTGCTGACCCTGTTCCTCTCCACGGTCATGGAGGTGCCGGGTCGCTTCGCGCTCGACAACTTCACCCTGAACTACTGGATCGGGCGGGACCTGGACAGCGTCGCTCTCCGGACCGGGATCCTGCTGAGCCCGGATCTCTGGAGCGCGGCGTGGAACACCCTGTGGATCGTCGGCCTAGCCTCGATCACGTCCGGCCTCCTGGGGCTACTTGTGGGATACGTGACGGTGCGCACGCCGTTCCGGCCGCTCGCGACCTTCCTGCGCCAGGTCACGTTCCTTCCCTATCTGGTGCCCGGCATCGCATTCGCGACGGCCTATCTGTCACTCTTCGCCGTGCAGCGCGGTCCGGTTCCGGCTCTTTACGGGACGTCCGCGATCCTCATGCTGGCCCTCATGGCCGACCAGATGCCCTACGCGTCTCGCGCCGGCGTCTCGGCCATGATGCAGCTCGGCAAGGATCCGGAAGAGGCCGCGCAGGTTGCGGGTGCGGGATGGTTCAGGCGCATGCTGTCGATCGTCATTCCCATCCAGAAGGGATCGCTGGTCACCGGAATCCTGCTGCCCTTCATCTCGGGGATCAAGGGTCTCAGCCTGTTCGTCGTCCTCGCGGTGCCGAGCACCGACGTCCTGACGACGTTCTCCATGCGTCTCGTCGATTACCACTACACGCAGGCCGCAAACGCCGTCGTGCTGATCGTCGCGGGCATCGCCTATGCGGGCACGCTCGCGGCGCAGAAACTGACCAGGACCAACATCGCAGAAGGACTCGGTGGCTGATGCCGACAATCACCCTGCGCGATGCGCAAAAGAGCTACGGAACCAACGCGGCGAACGCCGTCTCCAACCTCGATCTCGAGATCGGAGACGGGGAGTTCATGTGCCTGCTCGGGCCCTCGGGCTGCGGGAAGACGACCACCCTACGCATGATCGCCGGGCTCGAAAACCTCTCGGACGGAGAGATTCGGATCGGCGAGCGGGTCGTCGACTCCGTTCGCCAGGGCGTCTTCGTCCCGCCCGAGAAACGGGAGATGGGGCTGGTCTTCCAGAGCTATGCGCTCTGGCCGCATCTGACCATCGAGCACAACACGGATTTCGGGCTGCGCCTGCGCAAGGTCCCGAAGGCCGAGCGGGAGGCGCAGGTCGAGCGGGTGATGCGGGCTCTCGATATCGAAAAATACCGTCATCGTTACCCCTCGCAATTGTCCGGCGGTCAGCAGCAGCGCGTGGCTCTTGCCCGCATGCTCGCGGTCAATCCCGGCATCCTGCTGCTCGACGAGCCCCTGTCGAATCTCGATGCGCGGCTGCGCCTGGAGATGCGGGCCGAGCTCAAAAGGATCCATCGCGAGTTCAACACCACGATCGTGTTCGTGACCCACGACCAGTGGGAGGCCATGACGCTCGCGACCAAGATTGCCGTGATGAACGAGGGCAGCCTGCAGCAGCTCGGCACGCCGAACGAGATCTACGACCTGCCCGCAAACCGCTTCGTGGCCGAGTTCGTCGGCAGCCCTCCGATCAACATCCTGGGCCTGAACGGCCCGGATGGCTCAGGGCTTGCCGGAGCTGCACGCCAGTATCTGGCACGCTGGCATTCGGGTCCGGAGGGCATCGGGTCGCTCGGCATCCGGCCGGAAGCGCTTCATCTGGCCCGGTCGGACGAAATCCCGGAGGGGAGCTTCAGCGGTCCCGTCGAAGTCACGGGAATCCTCCCGACCGGTGGCAGCTGGATCCTCGAACTCGCCGGGGAAGGCGATCCTCTTTTCATGACGATGCACGAGGCGCCAGAGATCGACCTCGGAACGAAGGCGCATTTCTGGGCGAAGCCCGAGGCGCTGCATGTCTTCGACACTAAAGGACAGCGCTCCACCGCATTCGACAGGAACGTCCGCCGCTCCACCCCGACGCAATAGGGGATGCGGCGTCGAACCGGCCGGCAGCGGTGAGGACGAGGGGGCACTCCGCACCGCGCCGGCCCAGCCAAGGGCGAAACGACAAAAGGGAGAGGAACGATGATGAAGGTCAATCCAGAGGCGAGGCGCCGGAGAAAAGCAGGCGCTGCGCTGTCCGCTGCCGGCTTGGCGGCTCTTCTGCTGGCTCAGGTCCCTGGCGCAGCCGCCCAGGAGGCGGATCTCGAGGCGCTCATCGCGGCGGCCAAGAAGGAGGCCCCGATCAACGTCTACGACAGCACCGGGAAAATCGTCGAGATCGCCAAGGGGTTCAGCAAGAAATACGGCCTGAAGGCCACCGGCATGAAGGTCTCGGCCAACAGCCAGCTCGAGATGATCATCCGGGAGGGGCGTGCTGGCAACGTGCAGGGCGACGTGGTGCTGATCACCGATGCGCCGGCGGCCTTCGCCCAGCTGATTCCGCAGAAATTCGTCGAGAGCTGGGTGCCGCCGGACATGACGAAGAAGATTCCGGCCCAATTCCAGAAGCCGCTCGCCATCTCGACCAACGCCAATGTCTGGGCCTACAACACCGAGGTCTACGACAAATGCCCGGTCCAGAACATGTGGGAGCTGACGGAGCCCAAATGGAAGGGCAAGGTCGCCTTCGTAGATCCGCTCACCAAGGGCAGCTACACGGACTGGTTCAACCAGATGGCCCAGCATGCGGATGCCGAGGTGGCGGCCGCCTACAAGGCGCACTTCGGCAGGGAGCTGAAGACCGGTGAGGCGAGCGCCACCGCAGCTTGGGTGAAGGCTTTCGCCGAAAATGCGCCCCTGGTCACCGATGGGGACGATCCTATCTCGGAGGCCGTCGGTGCGCCCGGGCAGAAGGCGCCATTCCTAGGCCTCGTGAGCTCGGCCAAGTTCCGGGACAATGCCGACAAGGGCTACAAGCTCGGCCTGTGCACGGACATCAAGCCCTGGGTCGGCTGGACCTACAGCAAGCTCGGCCTGATTGCGCAGAAGACCAAGAGCCCCAACACCGCGAAGCTGTTCATCCACTATCTCCTCACGCCTGAGGGCATTGGGCCCCAGATGCAAGACGGCAAGATGCCGACCAACACCGATATTAAGCTCCCGGAGGATGAGCCCTCAGGGATCGCGGATGTCGCTGACAAGCTCTTCCAGTACGATGCGTCCACAGGCCTCAGCGATTGGGATACCCGGCAGGACTGGCAGGATTTCTGGCAGGTGAACTACAAGAAGTAAGTCATTCGGCGCCGGTGGCGGCATGGCCGGTTATGGCCAGACCCTCACGGGCGCCTTCTCGTGCCGGGAACGGCACTCCTATTTCCATCATGGTGTCCGTATGACCGTCTCAAGGGAATCGTCCCGCCTCCTCGACGTTGCCCGGCGGGCCGCGCTCGAAGTCCGCGATCCACTGCGCGAGGCTTTCCGCTCCACCATCGCGGTCGACTACAAGGTCGATCTTCACGACGTGGTCACGGAGCACGACAAGCGCTCGGAGGAAACGATCACCGCGTTCATCATGCGCGAGGTCCCGGATTCCGTTCTGCTGGGCGAGGAAGGCGGCAGCGTCGGCAGTGGCTCCATCCAGTGGTATGTGGACCCGATCGACGGCACCAACAATTTCGCGCGGGGCTTCGCCTTCTGGTGCGTCTCCATCGCGGCCGTGGTCGAGGGCGAAATCATGGCCGGGGTCGTCTACGATCCGGTTGCCGACAACCTGTTCACGGCCGATCTGGACGGCGCCTATCTCAACGGCCGGCGCATCGTCTCGTCGGCGGTCCCGCAGGAGAAGCACGCGACGCTCATCACCGGATATCCCGTGTCGCGCGACTTCCGCCTCGACGGCAAGCGCCAGGCTCTCGACGATATCGGCGTCCTGATCGAGACGTTCTCGACCGTCCGACGCCCGGGCAGCGCGGCGCTCAGCATCGCCCATGTGGCGGCAGGCTGGGTGGATGCGGCGGCCGGTTTCGGCGTCAATCCCTGGGACGTCACGGCCGCGATCCTGATCCTCCGGCAGGCGCGCGGGACCTATCTCCCGTTCACGCTTGGAAAGGTCGACGAGACCGCAACGGATTATGCCTGCCCGGGCTACGTAGCCATCGGCGAGGGCGCGAACTATCCGACCCTGACTGGCATCGCCAGAAACATTTCGGAGAGGCGGCAGGCGCTGGCTGCCGCCCGCGCGCAACGGCTGCCAGAGCCTGAAGGACTTGGGGCCCGGTGAACCGCATTTCAGGCCGCAGATCGGCGATGCTGCCGAAGATCGCCATCATCGCCGATCCGCATTTCCACGACACCTCTTTCCGGTCCCCCGGCGCGCGGGAGGATTTCGCGGCGGTGCGCACCCTGGCGGACACGGTCGCGTCGACGCGCGTGTTCAACGAGAGCGGTCCTGCGCTGCGCGCCGCGCTCGACGATGTGGCGACGCGGCACATTCGGCTCGTGATCATCGTCGGCGATCTTCTGGATGACGGGCAGGCCTTCAACCGCGCGGCGGCACTCGCCCTGCTGCAGGATTACACGACGCGCTACGGCATGCGGTTCTTCTCGACGCCCGGCAACCACGACCTGTTCGCGCTGGCCGGGCGCCATATGGGCAAGCGATTCCTCACTGCGGACGGAGCACACATTCTGGTCACGAGCGACAGGGATGTGTCGCGCGGATGCTCCGCGGGTCGCATCGTGACGGAGGCAGCCTACTGCAGCGGATATGCGGTTGCGCTCCCGGACATGGCGGAGCTCGGATATTTCAGGCGCGACGTGGACCTCCTGTGGGAGAGCCCCTTCGGCGGATCCGATGCGCTCGAAGACCGGACCTACGAGGTCCATTCCGACGACGGGCTGACGAAGGCGCGGATGATCGACGCATCCTATCTCGTCGAGCCTGTTGAGGGATTATGGATCCTGTCGCTCGATGCGAACGTGTACCAGCCGAGGAGCGGCGGGGAAGAGGGGTTCGTCGACCGGAGCGAGGCCGGCTGGAATGCGGTGCTGACCGACAAGCCGTTCCTCCTGTCCTGGGCAAGCGACGTCGCGCGCCGCGCCGCGGCTCTCGACAAGCGTCTCTTGGTCTTCTCGCATTATCCCGCTATCGGTCCCCTGAACACCACGCTCGACGATGAGGTTCGGCTGTTCGGGCGCACGACATTCGCCCGGAGAATGCCGGATCCGGCAGTGGCCGAGGCCTTTGCAGAGGCCGGAATCCGGGTGCATTTCAGTGGTCACTGGCATGTCAACGAGACGGCACTTCTGCGCCGGGGCGGAGACTTCCTGGTCAATGTCGCGGTGCCGTCGCTAACCGCCTTTCCGGCCGCCTACAAAACCGCGACGTTTGAGGAGAAAAGCATCTCGGTCGAGACGATTCCTTTGCACGACGTGCCGGGTTTCGACGCGGCCTTTCCGGCCTATGGAGTCGAGGCGCGGCGCAGGGGTGCGGATTACGGCGGGATCCTTAGGACGCGCAGCTATCCCGAGTTCCTGAGCCATCATCTCGCGCAGCTGGTCCGCCAGCGCTATATGCCGCGGGAATGGCCAGAGGATTTCGCCGAGGCGGCGATGCGCCTCACTGTCGGAGATCTCTTCCGGCTCGCCGGAGCGGATGCGGGAACGGGCACGAATTCCCGCGCCCTGCCGGAAAGTGTTCTTTCGCTTCCGTTCATCGAGATGGTTGCCGATTGGTACCGCCTCCGAAAGGGGCGGCAACTGGCGCTCGACGGGATCTCGGACGAAAGGCTCGCAGACTACCGGACCCTGACAGCGCGCTACGCGGCCGGCTCATGGGAGCCCACGTCCATCCAGTTCCGGCTTGCCGGCTTCCTGCGAATGCTTGGCCAATATTTAGCAAGCCCGCCCTCGCGGGAATTCACGGTCGATCTTGCGACCGGCGAGATCGGGGACGGCGCGTCAGCCTATTTTGGCCGGACCGATTTGCGCCAGACCGGGAGAGGCTGAAAGCGGGTCGGCTCGCCGCCCTTGCGGATAGCTAGCGGCTCGTCGATATGACGGACGATATAGTCGGCGATCTGGTCAATCGGCTGCCGGAACGTCGTGAGATTGTAGGATGACCATCCGGACTGCTCCACGTCGTCGAAGCCAATGACGCAGATGTCATCCGGAATGGACATTCCAAATTCGTGCCGGGCCACGTCCATGAAACCGAAGGCCAAGAGGTCAGTGACGCAGAAGGCCGCATCCGGGGCGTCGGAGCGGCTGAGCAGGATTCGGGCGGCCTCGACACCGGACGCATATGCGGTCGGGCCGTATCGCGCCACGACGACCTCGATGCCGGCTTCCGCGGCAGCGAGCTGGAAGTTCGTCGCCCGGCCGACAATGCTGGGCGTTCCCACATCCGAGGAGACGACCGCGATCCGCCGGCAGCCAGCTCGCCGCAGCATGTGGAACGCCTCCCACGCAGCGGTCGCGCTGTCGACCACGACGTTCTCGGGCCCGTCCCGATGGTCGTCGCGATTGATCAGGATGACGTGCTGGCCGTTGTTGATGCAGGTGTCGATGAGGGAGGCGCTCGGCGCTCCGGAGAAGACCACGGTGGCATCGGCCCGATAGTTGAGGGACTTGCGCAGCGCGCCCGCGACGCTTTCGCTCTCGCCGGACGTGTTGATCACCATGGCGACCTTGTCGATCTCCTGCAGGCGCCGGGTCATGGTCTCAAGCATCCGGGACTGGAACGGCGTGTTGAGATCAGCTGCGATGAGACAGACGATGTCGCTACGCTCGTGGATGAGCCCGCGGGCGAGATGGTTGACATGATAGCCGAGTGTCTCCGCTGCCTGCATGACCTTCTTGCGCGTCGCCTCCGAAACGCTCGCCCCGGCCGTGAAGGTGCGCGATACCGCCGAGCGCGAGACACCCGCGAGTTCCGCGACGCGCTGGGCGCTCACGAAAGTTCTGTTTGGTTTGATGTCCGGCACTGCCACACCTGCCGTGAAGGTTGCAACTTGGGCTCCGGCTACATTGCACGGTCGTGCATAAATATGGGGAGCTCTCTTTGCAATCTAAATTGCTCTGGACGATTAGCTAGTCTTAATCGCGGTCCTGATAGGATGATGTCAAATTTGCCCAGCATAACCTGGGGCATTTAAGGCCTGTTAGCTGTCTGGATGCGAAACCTCCTTGGCAAGAGCGACAACCTGGAGGGCTTAAGGCAAGGCGTGCGGATCAGGCGGTTTGCAGCGCTGGTTGGGGTCGGAACAAAAACTGCCTCCAACGATGGGGTGGATGGCTCCCGCTCCGGGCCCGTAGGTGGTCCTGACCCGTCAAACTGGTCCATTCGGAGGACAACTTTTCCGGGCATTTTGATCCTTGAGGAGGGTCAGTGCCATGAAGAGGTCACGGTAT
>NZ_QQBB01000024.1 GCF_003350535.1 Microvirga subterranea | reverse complement strand
AGAGCAGGATCACCGAGCGATCAAAATGCCTGCCCTTGAACATGCCGCCCTCTTCCCTGAACCCGAGGAGGCTATAGCTGAAACTCTGAAACAAATGTTTGCGACACATCCTGACATCTTTGCAGATCGACTGAACGCGAGCGAAGCGTACCGGTCGTTCGGGCGCGCATCGCTATTGTTCGTCACCTCCGTTGGATCCCTAGTCGGCGCGAGCGTTCTCCTGGCAAGCGTCCAGTAGGCGCGTCATTCTAGTCGCGGCACAAGAAGTCCCCAGGGTCCTTTTGGCTTGCCGCGATTAAGTCAAAACAAAGGAGGACGGCACGAACGTGTTTCGCATCTTGAGCCGCGGGTCTGGGTTGCGCTGGAGCAGAGTTACCTCGGCCTCACTCGGTGCAATCCTAGGCATGGTGGTTGCTATGGTCCATCATGCGAGGCATGCCCTTGTTGGCGATATCACAGCCGAGAATCCGCTTGCCCACATCCTTCCTGAATTAGTCGGGTTCGCAGCGGTCGGCGCTTTCTCATTAGCCTTAGTTGCCGAGGTTCGGAATCGGCTAGGGCAGATGCGCCATCATTGACGCAGGCTGTGATCCGATAGTTGCGTCAGTCATAGGCTCTGCGGAGGTTGCGGGGGTGGACGGGTCATGGCTTTGCGCCTGACCCTATTTCGTCACCTTCAGAAGCTCTTCGGCGGGGCGTTGGTGCGTAATTCGGCCTGGGGTGTCGCGCCCGACCAGCGGTGAGGTATAGGGGCGGTCCCCTCAAGCCGAGAAGCCGAATGCCCTACAAGGTCAATGAAAGCCGCCGCCACAAGATTCCAAAGGTTCGCTAACACGTGAAGAACTGGCGGGACTACGATGCAGCGCTGCGCCAGCGGGGTGATTTGACGGTGTGGGTGACACCCGCGGTGATAGCAGCGTGGATGCCTCCCCACAATGGCAAGCGCGGCCGACCTCAGCAATACTCCGCAATCGCTGTCGAGACCGGCCTGCTACTGCGGCTGACTTTTGGGCGGCCCTGGCGCCAGACCGAAGGCATGTTGGCCTCGATCCTGCGTCTGCTCGGCTTGGACCTTCCGGTTCCCGATCACACCACCTTCTCGCGCCGCAGTGCCAACCTGGGGGATGTCACCTTAACTGAGTATAGCGGTTGGGAGGCCCGCCGAGATCGGATTTTACACAGCCTAAGTCGCTGATTTTCGTTGGCGCGAGGTATTTCTTTGACGAGTTTAGAGCAGCATTTCTCGTTAATGTGACATCCCCGTGCAAGAACCTTCACCACCGTTGGCCCAGCCTCACGTTCAGGATCGTGGTTTCCAGACCCTGCTCCTGATGGGCCGGGAGCAGATAGATCTCATTAAGACGCAGATGGTCAACGTGAGCTGACAGCGCGATGGTGCCAACAGCCTGCTCCTTGAGCATGATCCGGGAGCATGACGTGTCCCTGAACCGCTGCTCATGGGAGTTTCGTTGGAACGCCTCGTACCATCCCCGTCGGGCCACGGTGTGTGGGCCCAGAGCCGCGCGTTTGGCCTCAAAAGCGAAGTCTCTTGCCTCGGGCGTCGGAGCAAGTCGGTCGAAGCTGACGTCGGGGCGGATCAATACCTCATCCGAATTCGAGGTTGCTGTTCAAGCAGGCTCACGACAACGCCCATAACGGCATCATAGCCATGCGAGTTCCCCACCTTGCCAAGCGCCTCAGGGAACCTAGGGTCAAGGAGTGTAACCAACCCCGGGGAGGAACGATGCTTCATATCGGTGACAACAGAATGGTCCGGCAGTTCCGGGCCGAAGAGGTCTTTCCGGAGACGTCGCGCCGCGGATTCCTGAAAGGGCTGGCCTGCGCTTGCTGCGCCCTTCCAGTCTTCAAAACACTCCCAGCCGGAGCTGCTGCGAATGTACAGGCCGCCGCGGCTCGGCCGATCCACGCGAAACTTGATGAGGCCGCGAAGGCTGTCGAAGCCAAGATGATCGCTTGGCGTCGAGACATCCACCAGAACCCAGAACTTGGTAACCAGGAAACCCGGACGGCCGCTTTGGTCGCAAAGCACCTCAAGGATCTCGGATACGAGGTTAAGGAAGGTGTAGCCAAAACCGGCGTCGTCGCGGTCCTGAAAGGCGAGGGAGGTCCCGGTCCGGTCGTAGCCCTAAGAGCCGATATGGACGCCCTCCCAGTCAGTGAAGAGGTTGACCTGCCATTTGCTTCGAAAGCCCGCACGAAGTGGGAGGGGCAGGACGTGGGCGTCATGCATGCCTGTGGTCATGATTGCCATGTGGCCATCCTGATGGCGGCTGCCGAGGTCCTTGCGCGACATAAAGCTGAGCTTAAAGGGGCGGTCAAACTGCTTTTCCAGCCGGCGGAGGAGAAACTGCCCAACGGCGAGATCGGCGGCGCAAGACTGATGGTCGATGAAGGCGCTATGGAGAACCCAAAGCCGGATGCCGTCTTTGGCCTCCACGTGACCAGTGCGGTGAGCGTCGGATCAATCGGCTATCGGGCTGGTGCCGTGAATGCGAGCTCGGATGGCTTCCGGCTGATCGTAAATGGCAAGCAGACCCATGGAGCCATGCCCTGGAACGGCGTTGACCCGGTCGTCGTCGGATCGCAAATCGTCTCTGCCCTCCAGACGCTCGTAAGTCGCGAAACCGACCTCACGAAACAGGCTGTGGTCCTCAGCGTCAGTACCTTCCATGCTGGCGTCCGGTACAACATCATCCCGGACAAGGCAGAAATGTCTGGTACCCTCAGAACCTATGATGAGAACACCCGCCAGCGGATCCAGCGGCGAGTGAAGGAGGTCGCGGAAGGCGTCGCATCGAGCATGAACGCGTCCGCGGAGGTGATCTGGGAAGCCAACGGATACCCCCCCATCATGGCGGATCCGGATCTGGTCGCGAAGATGGCGCCCAGCCTGGTGCGGGTTGCCGGAGACAAGGCTAAGGAAGCAGAACGCAGCTCCGCAGGCGAAGACTTCTCCTACTTCGCGCAAAAGGCCCCGGGAATGTTCTTCTTTGTCGGCATCACACCCGAAGGAGTGGAGAACGCCGCTCCAAACCATTCCCCCAGGTTCAAGGTCGATGAAGCCGGCCTGATCACCGGCCTTCGAGCCATGCTCCACATCGTGGCCGACTACACAGGCACTGGAGCTGCCTAGACGAAGGAACATCAGCAACAAGAGGGCAGCAAGCAATCGCTGCCCTCTTCGGTGAGCGCGCCCGCGGCGACAACTCGGATTGGATGACTTCGAGTAGCCAGAAGCGCATCGCGCCGTCATCGCTTGTAAGCGCGCTCATGAAGCGTACATGCCCATGCCTCGAAGTGTCGGCATAGTCCGGGGCAGCGCAGTCGGCGGCCCGGACCTTTTCTGCGTGCCACTGGCCGCAGGTGACCTCTTCCCCCAAACGTTGCGATGCCGCTGACGTGCAGCGCGTCCTGCATGCTTGAGCCCACCCGGACCGCAGAGGAGCCGGATGGGCTAGGCTGTCAGCCTCACTTCGGAACCCCAACGCTCCAATTCTGCCAGTCTGCCACAATCGTATGAGCGAACTTGGCGCCGACCCGGTAGGCGTTCGTGACCGAGGGAATGTAGCCGCCTGACTTTGCGGTCAGGGACTCCACCGGGGTCTGGCTTGATCCTTCCCGATCGAAGTTCGAAGCGGCCCGCAGGACGGCGATCCGGTCAAAGTTGAGGAGGTTAGCATCCGCACCGCGCCGAAGAGCCGTCAGCGTTGCGTTGTCCTCCTGTTGCGTGGTGCAGTAGTTGGCCTCGCCGTTCGTGATCAGCTTGGCCCACGCCTCCATCGCGGCGCCGAGCTTTGAGCCATGCCACCACGTATCCATCGATACCGTATCGCAGATGCTCACCCGCGGCGCCGCATTCGCCGGAGCGGCAGCGTACCGGGCCCGGTAGGCTTTGGCAGCGTCACCATCGGCCAGCTCCACGTCCTTAGTCACGGTGTAAGCCTTCTGCAGGAGATCTTCGTTGAGCCGGTAGACTTCGCTTCCGTACTTGAGCTCGACCTTTTCTCCCGGCCGGCTCGCGCCAATGGCGACATAGCCGGTCGTCCAGTCGTTTGGGATCTCACGCGCGTCGATCACGTTCTGCAGGCCACCATCGACTGCAAAGCGGGCCCAGTGGGCTGATCCCAATGTCCCATCAGCAGGGTCGACACCGGCAATGCCAGCAATAAGAAAGTAGGTCTGTGAGAGGTCGAAGCGGCCGCTGTAGAGTAAAGCCGAGACGGAGCTGGCCGCGTTGGCATAGCCCATGCTGGTGGTCATCAGGCAAAGCCCAGCGTCGGTGCAGGACACCTCGGGGAAGGCCTTTGACAGTCCAGGAACCGCCACTTTCTGCGTGAAACGCTCATTCTCGAGCCAAGGCTTGGCCTCGCCAGCGAACATGGTGATAACCATCGCTTTCGGGCTGATCCGCTGAGAGACCTCTTGTGCGGAGAGGGTCAGCGGGAGACTAGCCGCCATGACACTAAAAAGACCGGCTCCAAGGTGACGTAACATCATAGGTTCCTCACGTCTGCAACCACAATTCCTCACAAGCCGTCCGGAGTGGCGGCCGTAGGTAGCTGCTGTGGCTGGTTTATCAAACCTCCTCGGGCTCGGGCTATCTGAATGTTGATCTCGGTCGCCTGCCATGCAGGCAGAGGAGTGGTTTTGTGGGATCTGTTGCAAACTTTGAGTATTGCCGCTTCAGGCGCCGCTTTGGCGCTGTGGCACGCTTCTTAAGTCACTGAATTTTCAGTTGCTGGCTTTCGGCACTTTGCCGGGACAGACAAATAAAAAGCAAGTTTGCAACAGATCCAGACCTCTTGCCTCACGGCAATCGAGAAAGGCCCGGGAGAAATCCCGGGCCTTTTTCGTTGGGAATTTCCAACGATAACCTCTCATCGTCGCGGTTGAGGCCGAAGCGAGCGAGCCAGCTCACGAATAACATCATCTTCAATGACGTTTTCCTTGCCGTCACCCTCATCCACGCCTGCCTGTGCCGCGTCGGCTGATGGCAGACGAGGCTTCTGCGACCGAGGGGCAACCAAGCTTGCTTGACGGGCTGCACTCGCTCCATCCAGAAGATCAAGCAGGCTGGTGAGAGCCGCGTTTGTAATCTCAACTTCACGCGCCTCAGGTAGGCCGTCAAACACGAGGTTCCGGGGCTGATACTCTGGGGCGGCCGTGACCTCTGGCCCGAACCAAGGCGGAGGGTCAAAGGCATGCATGTTGTCATCCGCATCAAAATCAATGGCGACAAAGTCGAGTGGCCCAGGGTTGGCAAAGCGATGGATGCGGGCGGTCAGATCACCAAGCTTTAGCTCGGTTTCCCGGTATTCGGCTCGGCCTGCAGTGCACTCGAGAAGAGCAAAGGCATGAGCAGCCGGAATGGCGGCAGCGTACTGTGCTGCATCGTGGGTATTGCCTTCTACCAGAATGAGACTGCCGACAACGTCTCCGACGCGGACGAAGGCGCTGCGGTTGCTACGTTCGGGGAAGAACCCGTCGGTCAGGCGGCGAGCGCCTCGCTCCTTCTCGATCAAGCGAGCCAGAGAAGGGGCGAGCAAGAAACGGCGCGTTGAGCTCATCTGGCATGCATTCCTTCAGAACGGAGCTGGAGCGGCTCCAGGCGGGGTTAAAAGAAGGTTAATGCCCTTAGAGCCGAGCGCATAGCAGAACTCTACATGATCCGTAGTCAGGGTTAATTGCGGCCGATGGTGTTGGCGCGCACCAGAATGCTTCTGCCCTGTGTTCCAGAAAACGTGACAGGCCGCCTTTTGTTTAAGCTTCCGGCAAGCCTTCGTCTCTAAGAGGAGAAGCACGAGAGGCTCACCCCGGAGCCATATCGATTGCCCCTTACTGCTGTCTCTGTCAGCGTGCCCTGTCCCCCGGCAGGGCTTTTCTTTGTTAGCGGCCAGGGTGCGTTGCCTCTGCCTCACCTCGGCCAGCTAGACTCGCATTCGGAAAGCCAATGGTGCGGGCGGAGGGACTCGAACCCCACAGCTTGCGCCGCTGGAACCTAAATCCATTGCGTCTACCAATTTCGCCACGCCCGCATGTGGTGGGCCTGCCGGGCCCACCATCTTCCTCTTAAAACTTTGAAACTGCTCGCGATTCTGTCGGGTTTGACACCGAATATTCTCATTCTGTGCTCAAGAAGGCCATCGCCTGCTGCTCCTAGGCGTCCTGCCCCGTCCTTCACGACGACAGTGTTTTGATGCGGAAGATTTGGCGACTCCTATAGATGCGAGGGTCCGAAACTCCTCTGCATTCGATAAGTCCCGTTCCGCGAAAAGCAGTTACAGGGCGATGTTCTGCATTAGGTCAGGAGGATCCATCAAACGGTTGCCATCCTGGTGCCTAGATGCTCCCTAATGGTGACCGTCCCCGGCAAGAGGAGGAGATGTCTGTCATGCCGAGATTAGCAATTGCGGTTGCATTAGCACTGGCCGCGACCAGCGCCAGCGCTCAAAATGCTCCGTCCGGACAATCGCAGGCTCCGACTGCTACGAGCACGAAGGGAACACAACCGTTCCTATTCGATGGCCGGATGAAAGGTGATGGTGTCCGGCCGGGAGAGCAGGTGGAAAACCGCCATCCCAACGCTGGTGCCATCGTGCAGCCAAAAGCGAGCCAACCTGAGCGCAAATGATAAGTCCGGTCATCCGTTCATGAGTGGCCGGACCCTAGGGAGCCGTGCGGACCCGCTGCAAGCATTCGCGGGTAATTAGCTTCTGGTCGAGCGCATCTAAAGACCGAGTTGAGGCGCCTGCAAAAGCTCCTTATGAGGGATCAACCCGGCACCTGAATGGCCGTACCCTGCGGCTAACAACAAGGGGACATCGGCGGGTTGCGTCGCAAATTTGGAGAAGGGATAAAAAGTGGGCAGACGCTCGGCAGAGCGTTTAGGCAGCGAGCAGGTCGAATTGCTCTGCGAGCGACGGCTGCAGATTGCGGGCATACTTCGTCTGTTGTTTCCGCATCATATGCACCATTTCGATCCCAGCCAAGATCACGCGAGCGCTGTTCAGAGACTTGAACCCCATCATCGGGCGAACCCGTCGCTTGATGGCCCGATGATCCTGTTCGATCCGATTGTTGAGGTAGGCACTTTGTCGGATGCGAATGTGTTTCAGGCAACGTTTTGATCGATCCCGGAGCCGGTCTGCGGTATCGCAGGCCAGTATCGCTTCCCGGTTGGTCTGGCTGCTGTCGATCACAATCCGCTCGGGTCGGCCATGCCGCCTCAGCGCTCGGGAGAGGAAGCGCTTAGCGGCTGCCAGATTGCGGCGCTCGCTAAACCAAAATTCGACGGTGTCACCATTGCTGTCGACGGCTCGATAGAGATATTTCCATTGGCTCCGGACTTTGATGTAAGTCTCATCCACGTGCCACTTCCGGCTGACGCTTCGTTGGTGACGACTGAAGCGCTTGAGCAACTCAGGCGAGTAACGGACAACCCATCTGTGAATGGTCGCGTGGTCGACCGAGATGCCGCGCTCGGCCATCATCTCCTCCAAGTCCCGCAAGCTGAGACTGTAAGCCAAATACCACCGCACGCAGAGCAGGATCACCGAACGATCAAAATGCCTGCCCTTGAACACGCTAACCTCCGTCACTGAACTGAGGTGGAATTAGCTGAAACTCTGAAACAAATTCTTGCGACAAAGCCGTCTAATTCTAAGTCACTAACGTCAATATCTCACACTGATGCGTCTAGGGTTACCTGACTGGTATGCCAGCTTAGCATGCGTCTTTCGCAAAGCCGGATCACTTCATGGAAACCCCAACCAATTGCAGATAGAATTAGAACTGCGACGATGACCACGCTGGCATCGCCGTTCTCTTGTCCTAAGCTAAGAAGATAACCGAGGCCGTAAGTTGCTCCCATCAACTCTCCAATAACGGCTGCTGTGACGGCCTGGGTTGAAGCAATTCGTAAGCCAGCGAGGATGGGGGGCAATGAAAAAGGGAGCTCAATCCGTCGGAAGCGCTTCCACGTGCCTAAATGAAGAAGCGTGGCAAGATCCCGATAAGGCTTTTCGACAGCCGCAAACCCCGCAGCAGCACCAGCCATCACCGGAAAGAAGGTTACAATCGCAATGAGAGTTATCTTTGGACCCATATCCAAACCGAGCCACAGGAGTAGCAAGGGCGCGATTGCAATCTTTGGTGCTGTCTGCAGCAGCAGTATTAGCGGAGATAGGAGACGCCCAAGAAGTGGGATCCGCACGAACAGCCACCCAAATGCAACACCGAGGAGGCCCCCTAGAACAAATCCTGCGCCGATTTCGGTGAGGGTTACGCGGATGTGCTTCATGAGCTCCGCAGTTTGGGTAAGAAAAACGAAACGTGCTGCAACAGCGTCGGGCGCGGGGAGCAGATAGGCAGGCACGCTCGCCACCAGGACAATGATCCACCAGACTGCTATAGCAATGGCTAGTGAGCGTAACGCGGTCAGTATGTTAGTGATTGTCATTGCAGTCCGTAGGTGGAATGACCTCCGCCTAGCGACGGAGGTCCTGACACTAGCCTTTGATATCGCTGGGTTGGATCACAAAATCTTCGGCTTTGAAGCCTTTATCGATAACCTTGTATTCAGCCAGAATATCAATGTTCTTCTGCCAGGCCGCGAGGTCAGCTGAACCAAGGCCTTTCTGCTTTGTGAGCGGGCTCTGCCAGATCGAAGGGATAAAGGATTCCGTGAAGGCTCGCTTCAGCAGTGCTTCCTGTCCTTTCCAGGTCTGAGCGTGCTTATCGATTGCGATGGTCAGTGCCTCATCAACATGGCCATCGATCACCCATTGGATTGCTTCGCTGAGGGCTGCATTGAAACCGCTCACCGCCTTAGGGCTGCTCTTGAGATAGCGATCACTGGTCACCACGACGTTCCCGAATGAAGGCAAGAAGTCATTCGAGGAGATCATCCCAACCTGCACACCATCAGCCTCAAGATTGTAGCGGCGCAGTTCAGAGAAGACGATTGCGTCGACTTTGTCAGCTTGCAGGGCCTGAACAATCGCGCCCGTGGCAATCACCTCGACGTTGACGTCCTCCAGCTTTAAACCAGCCTGCTTCAGCCCAACTTGCAGCTGAAGATAGTTCGGGCTTCCCAAGCTGGTGACTGCGACCGTCTTGCCCTTCAGATCGGCAAAAGTTTTGATGCTCTTTGACGTTTTAAAGAGGGTTGCGCCAATACCACGCTGATAGGTGGTATGAACGACCTTGACGGGCAGACCATTGGCCTTTGCGGCAATGACTGCATCGCCGTTTGGAAAACCAAATTGGACGTTTCCGGCTGCCACGTTACGCATGATGTCGGCTGCAGCTGCATAGACAATACGAACATCGAGTCCGTTCTTGGCGAAGAGGCCTTTCTCCTGAGCCACATAGATCGGGGCGTAAAATGGAACTGCGGCACCGTCGATTTGGAGGGTCACTGCCTCAGTGCCTTGAGCACCTGCAATGCGCGGCAAGAAACCTGCAGCCGCAGCCAGTGCGCCACTTGCAAGAAATGTTCTACGCTTCATCGGAGAGCTCCCCATTTGGACGCCTTAATTAGCGTCGAGAATGGCAACTGCTGTTGCCGCCAAGCGAATAAGATTACGCTGAGTTTCTTCATAGTCCTCGAGCCACTGATCCGTTGCACGATTACCGTGCACTGCAAGAACAGCGCCAACTTGAACGCTCATAGCCCGACCAACTGCGAACAGCGCCTCACACTCCATATCCATACCAATAGCGCCGGCTTGTGTGAGACGCTGCATCAGGCCGGCTGTTGGCAACTCCTGAAGATTAGCCAGCGGCCGCGTCAGACGCTCCTGCCCCCAGTAGTAGGAGTCAGTCGTGAATATTGCCCCCCTACGGAATGGCAGCTTTAGAGCCTTCGCAGCAGCCTCAAGTGCCTCCACGACCACTTGCGATGCGGAAATTGGCTCATTCGAGGGATCATAGATACGGGCAGTCCCGGTATTCCGCAGTGCCGTGTCTACGATCAAGAATGATCCAAGTGGCATACTCGGATCGATTGCCCCCATGCCTCCGACCCGGATCCCTCTTTTCATACCCAGGTTAGCAAGCTCCACCACTGCGATTTCGGTTGAGGGCCCGCCGATTCCTGTCGAGCAAACCGTGATTGGCGTGCTGTTCCAGGTGCCGCGAGCCATTTGGAATTCCCGCCGTCGCCCAATCTCTGTCACTTGATCCAGAACACTTGCCGCCTTCGAGACACGGTCTGGGTCTCCTGGAAGGAGGACGGAGGGCATAACGTCAGCTGCCTCACAGGGCAGGTGAGTGGGACGCCCATTAAGCCACGGGAAAGCTGCGGAACGTGAGGCAGTGCTGGTCATGGCTGATTCCGCCAAGATAGAAGACGACGTTCGAGAAGCTCGATGATTTGGTAGACGACAATGCCCAGGAGAGCCGTCACGATGACTGCCGCAAACAGTAGCGGCGTCTTATAAGTCGCGGTCGCAAAGGTCATGAGGTAGCCCAGTCCCTGCTTACCGGCCATCCATTCAGCAAGAATAGCACCGACCACTGCTTGCACGGCACCCACACGAAGGCCAATGAACATCTCTGGGAGAGCGGCCGGAAACTCGATCCGTCGAAAGCGCTGCCATGGACTGAGATGAAGCACCTGTGCCAAGTCGTGAAGCCGTCTGTCGACTGAACGGATGCCGACGAGCGTTGCGATCAGGACGGGGAAGAAGACAAGCGACACAATCAGGATGAGCTTTGATGTGATGCCCAAGCCAAACCAGATGACGAAGAGGGGCGCCAAAGCGATTTTTGGCGCGGTCTGTAGAAAGAGGATTGGGCCGGAGAGCCAGCGTTCTATCCTTGCGCTCTTCGCGAGAAGAAGCCCGCTCATACCGCCAAGGAGCACCCCGACCGCATATCCCAATGTCAGAATACTGACGGTGTAGAAGAGGTGACCGAAGAGCGGCCCTTTGGCAGCCTCTACGAGAGCGTTCCAGACGGATACCGGAGAGGGCAGCAAGAAGTCAGGAACATCATAGAAGCGCGTATAAAGCTCCCATGCCGCAATGATAGCTGCAATGGCCAATACGGTCTCAAGAATCCTCCAGAGGCCTCTCATATTAGGTCTCGCCGAAGCTCAGCCATCAGTTGATGGAACGCCGGATCGAGTTTCGTGCTCTCCCCTCGAGGGCGCGGTAAACTCACATTGTAGATCGACTTTATGCGGCCGGGACGCGGCGTCATCACAACGACGCGGTCTGACAGGTAGGCTGCCTCCTCGACACTGTGGGTGACGAACAGAATGGTTTTCTTCGTTTGAGCCCAGATCGATAGGAGCTCATCATTCAGCCTGTCGCGAGTGATAAGATCCAGAGCGCCGAACGGCTCGTCCATGAGAAGCAGCGACGGATCATAGGAGAGAGCACGCGCGATAGAGACCCGCTGACGCATTCCGCCGGACAAGGCACGTGGCAAGGCAGCCTCAAAGCCAGACAGGCCTACGAGCTTTAGCAACTGGAGGGCACGATTATCAGCCTCGGCTCGAGAGACACCAGCTGTATCGAGAGGGAACCGAACGTTCTCGAGCGCGGAGAGCCACGGTAGGAGGACGGGCTCTTGAAATACAAAGCCAACACGCTGCCGGGACGAGCTTCCATCCTCAATTGCGATCGCGCCGCCACTTGCCTTCTCCAGACCAGCCAGGATGCGCAAGAGGGTCGATTTCCCACATCCAGACGGTCCGATGATGCTAACGAACTCGCCGCGGCTTACGTCAAGATCGGTTGGGCTCAGCGCAGTGACGCTAGCACCATTGATCGAGAATTCCTTATGAACACCGCGGATTGTTATCATTCGTTAGTTCGCCCCGGAGGCTCGTGCTTATATCGGTAGAAACCAGTGCTGCACTGGCATGCTGCCCTGCTACCGACAAGCTATATTTGCATACCGCATGCGCTTCTTTTGTCAGTATCGGGCAAATTTTAGCCGGCGGGCTCTTATTATGCAATGAAATGTACTAACATAAACAGCTGAGCGCCGCCGGCATTCCGCGGCAGCGCTGATGGTCGTAGGCCATGTCGGCGTGCAGTTTGTCAGGACGGCGTCTCGGGCGTCCCAGTCCATGCCGTACCGGGTGTGATAGTTTCAAGCGGCGACATTCGCCGCGACTTTCCACGCTGCCATGGCGTTGATGCGGTGAAGGTGGGTCGCGCAGGGAGAGCGGCGCGAGCGGGGTGAAACGAACAGATTGCGGACGGCAGAGAAGACACTTACGAACCGCTGCAGGTACCTCGGTGATCGAAAGCCTTTCATCACCCGCCCGCGTCGCCGGAACGGCAGATGTGAATTCTCTGCACGGTTGTTGAGCCCTTTGTGCGAGCGATGTTCGACGTCCGGCATAACCTCCCGCTTGGCGGCTCCGTAAGAGGCGAGTTTATCGGTGATGATGCGCTTGGGTGCCACGCCCTGCTTCTTCAGGAGACGCTTCAGCAAGCGCTTGGCGGCCTTGGTGGCACGGCGGGTCTGGACGATCTCGTTAAGCACATAGCCGTCCTGGTCGACGGCCCGCCAGAGCCAGTGCTTCTGGCCCGCAATCGTGATCACGACCTCATCCAACTGCCAGATGTCGCGGCAGCTCGGCGTCTTGCGCCGGAGGCGGCGCGCGAAAGCCGGCCCAAACTTCAGCGCCCAGCGTCGGACAGTCTCAAAGGACACGACGATGCCGCGCTCGACCAGCATCTCCTCGACCAGCCGCAAGCTCAGGGGAAAGCGAAAATACAACCAGACCACATGAGCGATGATCTGAGATGGGAAGCGGTGACGTTTGTAGCTGACGAGCTTGGACATGCCAGTCGATCTACACGGTTCGCTCTCATACCTGAGTTAACGTGACAACGCCCATCTAGGAGAGGAAGGGTACTTGTCAAATTTGCACACGCGTGCAAGCCTAGTTCGGTCGTCCTGTCCAGCCCGGCAACCCCGGCTTTACGGAATTGCCCAGGATGGACGGACGAAATGCGAACTGATCGCCTGCGGCCAAGCCGCGAGAGAGCGGATCCGAAAAGTCAGTCGCATGAGGAAAACGCGAACGGGCCGGTCTCCGGCTCCAGGAAGGACGTGACGGAATGACGAGTTCGGCGGCGCCTGTACAGATCCCATCGAGCACCTCTCCCGCGAGAGTCGCCCTGAGCCGCCTCTGGCATTTCCTGACGCAACCCGAGCGTCTCCTCGGCATGCTGCTCGCCCTGATACTGGGAGCGCTGGTCCTCGTGCCCCTGTTCGAGCTGATCCGCGAGACTCTTACGGTCCAGCCCTATGACCGCGCCTATCTGCCGAGGGCCCAGCCGGGCGAGTTCACGCTCTTCCATTACGAGCGCGTCTTCGCCGGGCGCCTGTCCTGGGCGATCTTCTATAAGCCCTTCCTCAATTCGCTGGTCACGGCCTTTGCGGCTACGGCCATCTGCCTGACGCTCGGTGCAAGCCTCGCATGGCTGATCGTGCGGACGAACATTCCATTCCGGAATTTTCTGCACACACTTGTAATGATCCCGTACATGCTCCCGTCCTGGGTGATGGCGCTGGC
>NZ_QQBB01000023.1 GCF_003350535.1 Microvirga subterranea | reverse complement strand
CTGTCGGATAACGGCTCGAGCTACATCGCGTCGGATCTAGCCTCGTGGCTGGAAGCCAAGGGCATGAGCCATGTGCGTGGAGCACCGTATCATCCCATGACGCAGGGCAAGATCGAGCGCTGGCACCAGACGCTCAAGAACCGCATCCTGCTGGAGAACTACTTCCTCCCTGGCGAACTGGAGGCGCAGATCGAGGCCTTTGTGGCGCACTATAATCACCAACGCTACCACGAGAGCCTGAGCAACCTGACGCCTGCCGATGTCTATTTCCGACGTGGAGAGGCCATTCTGATGGAGAGAGAAAGGATCAAACGGCAGACCATTCAAACCCGACGCTTGCAGCACCAGATGCAGGCCGCTTAATCTGCAACCCAGGTGAGCCAGAGCCTCCCTTAGTTCAGACCGCCCGCTGTCTCAAAAACTCTGACAACGGACACCGGGATTACACACTGACCAAAGCGCTTCTTCCGAGAAGTGCCAAAAACGGACCTTATATGGCTTGTGCTGCTAAACTCGACGAAGCGGTTGCTGGCGTTGCTTGTCTAGAAAACTGTGCTCAGGAAGAGGAAGATGCTCAGCTCCAGTGCGACTAGTTGGAACCCACACTAAGAGAATAACGCTCCGTTAGGATGGAAGAGCCGTAGATACGTCAGCGCAGTGCAGCCGACAGCGCCGAGAGGGTATTCACCCAACGTACCGCATGCTCGACTGTCTCTGATTCGAAGGAAACTGTCACAGCATCCAGCCGGGTCGCCGCCGGAATCACCGCTGCGAGATCGCATAAAGCAGGTGTGTTGAGCTCGATCTCAAGCCGATAGGGACTTCCGAGAATGAACGGCGGGATGGATGATGCACTGCGGACAGCCACTTCTGCTTGGGCCCTAATGAACGCCCGCGCTCGCTCGGGAGAAAAGCTACGCGCAACACGCTGTCCATGGGCATACTTGACGACAACGTGGTGTGCCTCAGGGAAAAAGGGCTTTGTCTCTGCCTGAAGTTGATCATCGCCCGTAAGCAAGATCACCGGGACGCCGAGACTTCCGGCATAGGCTCCATAGAGCCCGGCCTCCCCCACTTCATGTCCGTTCAACCGGATCCGGCCAAAGGCAAAGCCGTTCGTCGTGTGGGCGAGAACCCCTGCTGAGCGTGCCTTAGCATGATAACCAAGGCAGAAGATGCCAGCATGCTCAGAACTGAGCCCTTCAAACATGTTGAGAGGCTTTGGTTTCCCCGAAATCAGTTCAGCGCGGGAATCGATCTCGTCGGGCAGCAGGTTGCGCATGTCCCCGTGCGAATCATTGACGAGAATGTCTGTCGCCCCCCCGGCGAACGCACCTTCGATCGCCGCATTAACCTCCAGTGTCATGAGGCGCCGGGCTCGCTCGTATTCGCCATTGCCCATGCTGACCTGCTGAGGGTTCACGACGCCTGCTACGCCTTCGATGTCGGCAGAGATGTAAATCTTCATCAGCGCAGTCCTCCACCGCCAAAGGGATGGGAATTGCCATCTCCCCTGCGGCCCGCCTCGTTAGACAACCGATCTGCTAAACTTGACTGAGCTTGGGATCGAGGGCGTCTCGAAGCCCGTCACCAAGAAGATTAAAGGCGAGAACCGTCAGGAAGATCGCTAGCCCAGGGAAGAATGTCAGATGATCGGCAACACCGATGAAGCTACGCCCTGCCGAGAGCATAGCGCCCCATTCAGGCGTCGGAGGCTGTGCTCCAAGACCGATAAAGCTGAGACTTGCGGCAGTAAGGATCGATGTTCCGAACCGCATCGAGAAGTAGACAATAACGCTGGGAAGTGCTCCTGGAAGGATGTGCCGAGCCATCAGGATAGCGTTGCGGACGCCGATAGCGCGAGCGGCATCCACATATACGGCCCGCTTAAGAGCCAGGGTTGAGCCACGCACCAAACGGGCGAATACCGGAATGCTGAATACGGCTACCGCCCAGATGACGTTCTCAATCCCAGGGCCGAGGATCGCCACGATACCGATGGCGAGCAGGATCCCCGGAAAGGCCAGGAGTACGTCGCAGATGCGCATGATTACGCGATCCATCCAGCCTTCGTAGAAGCCGCTGATCAGTCCGAGCATGATCCCGACGATGCCGCCGATGGTCACCGCTAGGAAACCCACCATCAGCGAGATGCCAGCGCCATGCATGATACGGCTCAGAATGTCGCGGCCGTAGTCGTCCGTTCCTGCCCAATGTAACCAGGAGGGTCCTTCGAGCACGTGCTCGTAATCGGGGGCAGCGGGATCGTAAGGCGCGATCCACGGCGCCAGGAGGGCGACGAGCACTAGAAGAATCAGAAACACACCGGCGGCGACAGCCACCTTCTGCCTACGAAACTTGCGCCAGAACTCTGACCAGGGCGTGCGGATGCTCTCCGACGCGAGGGTCGAGGAAGACGACATGACTGCGCCGCTCATCGATAACGGATCTCCGGGTTCACGAGCGCATAGAGAACATCGACCAGAAGGTTGATGAGTATGAACTCAAGCGAGAACAGAAGAATTTCGGCCTGGATCACGGGGTAGTCGCGGAACGACACCGAATCGACGAGGAGGCGCCCCAAACCTGGCCAGGCGAATACGGTCTCCACGACGATGGAGCCGCCGAGAAGGAAACCGAACTGAAGTCCGACCATCGTGATGATCGGGATCAGCGCATTGCGCAGAACGTGCTTCCAGACAACGAGACGTTCGAAAACACCCTTGGCTCGCGCGGTCCGAACATAGTCTTCCCGGGCGATCTCGATGAACGAGGATCGCGTGAAGCGCGCCATCACAGCCGCGACACCGGCGCCCAACGTGATGGATGGCAGGACGAAGTGGGCCCAGGTACCGTAGCCGCTGGTCGGAAACCATCCCAAACGGACGGAAAACCAGTCGATCAGCAGCAGCCCGAGCCAGAAGGACGGCAGGGATATGCCCGACACGGCTACGAGCATGCCGCCGTGGTCCTGCCAACGCCCGCGCCGGACTGCGGATGAAACGCCGATGACGAGGCCGAAGACAGTGGCCCACGCCATGCTGATCACGGTCAGCCAGAAGGTGGGCATGAACCGCTCCCCGATCTCGTCGGAGACGGCTCTGCGGGTCTTGAGCGATGTGCCGAAATCGCCCTGCAACACGTTGCCGACATAGGTGATGTACTGCTCCCATAGGGGGCGGTCGAGACCAAGGGCTGTACGCACAACCGCAACATCCTGCTCGGTCGCATCCTGGCCCGCCACGAGCCGCGCGGGGTCACCCGGCAGAAGGTGCACGAAGGCGAAAACAAGAACCGAAATGAGCAGCAGTACCGGCAGGATGCCGATCAGGCGCTGGACGAGATATCTGAGCATAGCAAACCGCGAGTGGCGCCCTGAGACCGATTCTGGTCCCAGGGCGATCCTTACTAGTTGAGTTCGGCTTCTTCGAGCAGAATGCCGCGGTCCGGCAGGTAGTAGGCACCGGACAGCGACTTGGACTTGGCGGCCAAGAGGCGCTCGACCCCGAGGTAGATCCACGGTGCGTTCTTCCAGGCCACTTCCTGTGCCTTGGCGTAGGCCTCGGCGCGCTTCTCCTTGTCGGCGGTGGCGAGGCCGGCCTTGATCGCGGCATCCACCTCAGGGTTACTGAAGTACGCGACGTTGAACATCTTCGGCGGGAAGCTCTCACCAAAGAGAAGCGGACGCAGTTGCCAGTCGGCATCACCGGTCGACGCGGACCATCCGCCGTAATAGAGCTGCACGGTGGTCTCTTCCGGCTTCGACACCCCCCAGATCTTCTGCGCAGCGACACCAGCCTCGAGCGGAGTGACCTTCAGCTTCACGTTTACCTGCGCCAGTTGCTGCTGCAGGAACTGCATGGCGCGGATAGAGGTCGTGTTGTTGCCGGCGAAGATCTCAGTCTCGAAACCGTCAGGGTAGCCGGCCTCCTTGAGGAGTTCCTTGGCCTTGGCGACATCGAACGGCCATTCCTGCTGCTTGGCATAGAACGGCAGGCCCGGAGGAACGACCGAATCCATCGGATCCGCATTGCCGTTGTAGACGATCTTGGCGTAGGCGCGCTTGTCGACGGCGTAGTTCAGCGCCTGGCGGACACGAATGTCGTTGAATGGCTTCTTGAGGTTGTTCATCGCCACGTACCAGGTGACGATTGACGGTTTTGAGATGACGTCGAGCTTCGGGTTTTTCTCAGCGACGGACGCCATTTCGGGCGGCAGCGGGTAGATAAATTGTGCCTCTCCCGTCTGGACCATGGCGAGCCGCGATCCATTCTCAGGCACGCTGCGGAGCGTGACGCTATCCACTTTCGGCAGACCCTGCTTCCAGTAGTTCTCGTTCTTGGCCACCTTCAAGGTGTCGGCCTGCCAACTCACGAACTTGTACGGACCCGTTCCAACGGGGTTGCGCATCACTTCCTTGCCGTACTTCTCCAGTGCGGCTGGACTGTGAATCATGGCACCGGGATGCGCCAGGTTGTTGATCATCGCGCCGAAGGGCTCCTTCAGCGACAGCTTGATCGTTTCATCATCGACGACCGTGAACTGGGACACCATGTTCACGAGGCTGGCCCGGCTGAGCCGGTTCTCCGGGTTTGCCAACCGCTCGAAATTGATCTTCACTGCTTGAGCATTGAAGGGCGTGCCATCGTGAAACTTGACGCCCTTGCGCAGGCGGATGGTGAACTCGGTCGCCTCAGGAGTAGCCTCATAGCTCTCCGCAAGGACGGGAACCAGCTTCATGTCCTTGTCGAAGCCGAAAAGGCCCTGCAGGATCAGCCGCGATGCGGACTGGGACAGGGTGTCGTTCGCGTTGTGCGGGTCCAAACCCGTGAGATTGTCGGGTACACCGACCACGAGGTCCTTGGCAGCCCAGGCAGGCGTTGCCACAGACAGGAGCAGTGCTCCCGCTATGGCTGCTTTCTTGAAACTAAACATACCTTCTCCCTTGGTTGTACGTCTATGCGGAGTAGATGCCCACCGGATGCTGAGCAACAAAGTGGCCGCCCGACACGTTCACGAGCGGCGCGACCATCGGCTCGTCGCCCACGCGCCGCGTGGGACTTGGAACTTCTCCGGTGATCAGGGGACGCTCACGACCGCGCAGGCGTGGGTCGGCGATCGGCACTGCAGATAGCAGCCGGCGGGTGTAGGGATGTTGCGGGTTCTCGAAGATGTCGCGGCGTGTTCCGATCTCTACAATCTGGCCGAGATACATGACAGCAACCCGGTGGCTAATGCGCTCAACGACAGCCATGTCGTGAGAAATGAAGAGATAGGCCACGCCCAGACGCGACTGCAGATCCATGAGCAGGTTAATGACCTGCGCCCGAATGGACACATCGAGAGCCGCGACCGACTCATCTGCAATAATTAGTCTCGGATCGGAGGCAAGAGCCCGGGCGATACAGATCCGTTGCCGCTGGCCACCTGAAAATTCATGCGGATACCGCTCGGCATGCGTTGGTTGTAAGCCGACGTGTTGCAGCAACTCTGCCACCCGCTCTCGTACGGCAGGACCTTTCATCAGTCCATGGGTAAGGAGAGGCTCCGCGATACTGAATCCAACGGTCAAACGCGGATTAAGCGACGCGTACGGATCTTGGAAGATGTACTGGATCTTGCGTCTCAATCCGCGGCGTTCGCCGGCCGACAGGGTGGCTAAGTCGCGACCTTCAAACCGGATAATGCCGCTGGTCGGCTCTAGGAGCTGCATCAGGGTGCGTCCGGTGGTGGACTTACCGCACCCGGATTCTCCGACGAGCGAGAGGGTCTCGCCTGGCATGATATCGAAGCTGACGCCTTCGACCGCGTGCACCCGTGCTGTGACCCGGCTGAAGATTCCTTTATGCACATCGAACCGCGTGACGAGATTCTCCACCCGAAGAAGCGGTTCGGCCTTTGCGATCACAGTATCGTGCAGGGGCTCTGTAGTCTCGGCCGTCGCGTCTGAGCTGACAAGCGGGAACCGCGCGGGCAGGTTGCTCCCCTTCATGGCACCGAGCCGAGGAACAGCGCTTAAGAGCGATTTCGTGTAAGGATGTTGCGGAGAAGAAAAGATTTCCGCAGTTGTGCCCTCTTCAACCCTGCGGCCTTTGTACATCACCACCACGCGATCAGCGATTTCCGCCACCACGCCCATGTCGTGGGTGATGAACATCATTGCCATGTTCATCTCGTCCTGCAGTTGTTGCATCAGCCGCAGGATCTGGGCCTGAATCGTGACATCGAGCGCCGTGGTTGGCTCGTCGGCGATGAGAAGACCAGGACGGCAGGACAGGGCCATCGCGATCATCACGCGCTGGCGCATCCCGCCGGACAGCTGATGCGGATATGCATCCAGAAGGCGCTTGGCCTCCGGAAGACGTACCTTTTCCAGGAGCTGGAGCGCCTCTGCACGAGCGGCTTTCGCATCCTTGTCTTGGTGGAGAAGGATAGCCTCGCTGATTTGATCTCCGATCGTGAAGACCGGGTTGAGCGACGTCATCGGCTCTTGAAAAACCATAGCAATTTCATCGCCACGCATCGGCCGGAGATCACCGGCGGCTCCTTGGGCGAGATCCCGTACCGCGTCACTCCGGGTGCGATAGAGGAGCTTCCCACCGGCGATACGTCCGCCTCCGTATTCGAGCAGCCGCATGATGCTCAAGGCAGTCACGGATTTGCCCGAGCCGGACTCGCCAACAACCGCTAGCGTCTCCTTGGGCCTGATGTCGAAGCTTAAGCTGTCGATAACGGTGACGGGGCCGCGCTCCGACGGGAACTCGACCGAGAGGTCGCGGATCGAAAGTAAGGTTTCCGTATTCATCATTCTTGCCGGCGACCTCGGCGCATAGTCCGGGTTCCACTATCCGGAGTATCTATCGTGCAGGTCGTGTTCCGTACAACCACAAGAGCCTCTTGGGTAATTCTGGACCGAGGGCCAACGTCCAGTGGTTCAGATGGCGACGCCGATCCTTCCCGCGGGTCATCGGCCACCTCGACAGTGGCAGGAAGCGCCTTGTAGCGGACGGATTCCATGAATAGCAACCCTATGCACCTATTGTCACACCGGAACTGAGGGAGGCGGTCGGCCTCGCCCAACTGTGTGGCAGAAGGAGCCCGTATCTCAGTACCGGTTGAGTGTTGCCCGGCCTGTGCGGGAAATGAGATGTGCGGCCGAATTTGGAAGGAACTACTGCTTCCGTCGCTCCGCGCACGTCGTGCAGAACATGCCCAATCAACGGCTTCGGAACATCGTGCTAGCGCTACACACCAAGTTGAGCGCAGATCCGTCGAGGATGACCGCGAAACATGATTACGGGAACGCGGAGCGTGTCTTCCGCGTCAAACTGAGCCTTGTAGCCTGATCTCATGAGAGGCGCTTACCCATGACAGCGGATTCTGACGTTCAGAAAGGCCGTGATCGACACGGCGGTCGCGCGGACGGACACCCCTCGACTACATTCCCTGATCAGCGTCGCGCGAACCAGGGCGAGGAGTTGAGGCATGACTATTGACCCACGGATGGTTTATCGCCCGCAGGCACATGGGACATGATCACGTCATCGACCAGCGGGATGCCGGCCTACCGTCGGCCACCGCATGAGCATGACGGGCGGCTCTGGAGTTGTGTTATGTTATTCGGCCTTTCCGGAGGTCGTTCCCTGCCCCCGGTCCCACTGCCAGACCGGATCCGGTGCCGACCAGAGACACTCATCACGCATGCTCTTCGCCAATGCGGTGGCCTGGATCGCAAGAAATTGCTCTCCCTTCTCGCGAGTGGCCGGGCGCGGGTCGCCCCACGTCCCGGTGACCGGAGCCCGCTCCGAGAACGAGTAGAAGCGCGAGAAGCCTTGGGGAGCCTCAGCGCGCCTGGGAGCCTGCTGCACGGCCTCGTCGAACTTGTCCGTGCGCACAATGTCCCCAGCGATCGCCAGCATCACCGAGGTCTCACCCTCACAGGCATGCTTCGGCGTTTCGGATTCGGCGATCGCCGCGATCTCGTCGCGCGCCAGCATCCACGGGGTGGTCGCGACGATGGGCATGGCGAACGTCACCGCGAGCTCCCGCGCGGCGACGGCCAGCGGGTCGATGTTGCCGCCATGGCCGTTGACGATGAGGAGACGCTTGAATCCAAGGGCCTTCAGCGAGCGCACGATGGAGCGGAGCACGCTGTGGTAAGCCTCGTAATCGAGGCTGATCGTGCCACCGAAGGGAAGGTGATGCTCGCTCATGCCGAGCCAGAGGCCCGGCAGCACGGCAACAGGGATTTCATCGGTGACCAGTCGTGCCGCCCGGACCGCGGCCGCGCTGGCGCTGGCCGTATCGGTGATCACCGGAAGGTGGGGGCCATGCTGCTCGAGCGAGCCCACCGGGAGCACCGCCAGTGCGTTTGGACGTGCTGCTATGTCCCTGAGTTCCGGGGCCGTCATTCGGGCCCATTCCACCTCAATCGTCATTGGTCTCTTCCGTCTGTTTGCAATCGTCACATGGAGCGCGGCTGTTCGCGCGGATCCCGTGCGGATCTATCCGCACGGGCGTCATTCGACCCTGGACCCGGGTAGCGCCGCGTGTCCTACTTGCTGAGAGATACACCATAGAACGGCTGCCCGCCGAAGAAATGCATCTTGTAACCGGAGACTTCCTTGCGAATCGGCGTGAAGGCCTGAGCATTGGCGAAGAGGATCGCCGGCGCTTCGTCGTAGAAGATCTTTTGGAGCTCGACATAGATCTTGGCGCGCTCGGCTTGGTCGCCGATGGAATTCGCACGCGTCAGCTTCTCGGAGAATTCCTTGTTGCACCAGCGGGCCCGGTTGCCTCCGGTGGCGACGGCATCACAGCTCCAGCTCAGGGACAGGAGTTGGCTCGGATCCGGGTAGTCCCACGTGCTCCCGCTCATCGCGACCTCGTGCTCGCCCTGTCGGGTGCGCTTGAGGTACTCGCCCCATTCGAACGTCGTGATCTCGGCCTGGATGCCGACCTTGGCCCAATCCGCCTGGATCAGTTCAGCCGCACGGCGTCCATTCGGCATGTACGCCCTGACCACCGGGATGGCCCACAGCGTCGTCTTGAAGCCATTGGGATACCCGGCCTCGGCAAGAAGCTTCTTGGCCTTCTCGGGATCGTACTCGCGGACCTTGAGGTCGTCGTTGTGCCCCCATAGGGTCGGCGGAATGAGGGCTGCGGTCGGCGTGCCGGTGCCCTGGTAGACGGCTTGGACGAGAGCCGGGACGTTCGTGGCATAGCTCAGGGCCTCACGGACGCGGTGGTCATCGAAGGGCTTCTTCTGGTTGTTGAAGGCCAGGTAGCTCATGTCTGCGATCGTACCGGACTGAACATTCAGGTTGGGATCGGCCTTCATCGGGGCGAGATCGCCGGGGTTGGGATAGCGTGCGATGTGGCATTCGCCCGCTTTCACCTTGGCGTAGCGGATGCTGGGATCGGGCGTGATCGCAAAGACGAGATCGCTGACCTGCGCCGTCCGATCAGACAGGCCCGCGGCCGCGCCCCAGTACTGGGGGAAGCGCCTGAAGCGCACGGTGGCGTCCTTCTGATAGGCCACGAAGCTGAAGGGGCCCGTCCCGACCGGGACCTGATCGACCTGCTCCGGCGTGCCGGCCTTTTGCATGGCGTCCGCGTATTCGGCCGAGAGGATGGACATCGGTTCGACGGAGATCGCGCCGAGCAGGGCAGCCTCGGGCCGCTTGAGCACGAACCGAACGGTGTAGTCATCGACCTTTTCGACAGCCTTCAGGAAGGGCGCCACGAGACCCGCATAGTACTCGTAGCCTCCCCGTCCGACTTTATGGAATGGGTGCTGCTCGTCCATCATCCGCTGGAACGAGAAGACCACGTCATCGGCATTGAACTCCCGCGTCGGCTTGAAGGCCTGGGTCGAATGCCAGCTCACGCCTTTCCTGAGCTTGAAGGTATATGCGAGGCCGTCATCCGAGACGGTCCACGACTCCGCGAGGCCCGGCACGATCTTGGAGCCCCCGCGCTCGACGCTGACGAGCCTGTCGTAAACCTGGGCGGCGACATCGAATGCCGTGTTGGCGGTGGAAAACTGGGGGTTGAGGAAATCCGGGCTGGCTTCGGTACACACCACCAGCGTTTCGGCGGAAGCCATACCCATCATGCCGAGGAGGGCGAGGCCGGCGGCAGTCGTGCGACGAAGCATTGTGTTCTCCCGGGTTCAAACCTGTCTAGATCTTAACGAGCCGCAGTCGGACAGCAAGACTGCGGGAGACCGTGCCCACATACGGCTCCGCAACGGGATCGGACGAACCGCGTCGTGGACGAACGCACAGGAAATTGCACCTCGGGCGAGGCGGACTTGCCACGCAAATCCTCTCCGGCTGATAATGATGACCTAGACTTGAGCACGTGGGGCCGGACTGTGATCCGTCGATTCGTATGTCCTCATGCTGTCCAGGAGGTCTGGTGCCATGGGAGGAACCGGATCGATCATGACCGCGGCAACGCCGGCCGCAAGAACCGAAGCACTGTCGCTGTTGGATCGCCTCTGCGCGAGACGCTCTACATCGCCCCGGCACCTCACGGCGCCCGGTCCGTCCGATCTGGATGCCGAGGCCATCAGGGTTTCCTGAGCTGGCCCCTGCCGCAATTCCGGACGGAAGTCCGGATCTAATCCCAGCCGGCGCGGGGGCGAGCCAGGGAGCACTCCGATGGAAACACGCATCGACGAGATCGGCGACCGCATCTACCGCCTCTCGACCCACGTGCCCGACATCGTGCCGCCGGCCGGCTTCACCTTCAACCAGTTCCTCGTGCTCGGCGACGAGCCGCTCCTGTTCCATACCGGGTTGCGGAAGATGTTCCCGCTCGTGTCCGAAGCCGTGTCCCGGATCATGCCCATCCAGGACCTGCGCTGGATCACCTTCGGCCACTACGAGGCCGACGAGTGCGGCGCCATGAACGAGTGGTTGGCCGTGGCGCCGAACGCGCAGATCGCGCATGGGATGACAGGATGTCTCGTATCGCTGAATGACATGGCGGATCGCCCGCCGCGGGTGCTGTCGAACGGCGAGGTGATCGACATCGGCGGCAAGCGGATCCAGTACATCGACACGCCGCATGTGCCACACGGCTGGGATGCCGGCGTGATCTTCGAGGAGACCAGCCGGACGCTGTTCTGCGGCGATCTCTTCACTCATCTGGGCAACGGCCCTGCGATCACCGAAGGCGACATCGTGGGCCCAGCGCTTGCGGCCGAGGACATCTTCTACGACACGAGCCTCGGGCCGAGCATCGCGCCGACGGTCCGCCGACTGGCAGACCTTGCCCCGCGCACCCTGGCCCTGATGCACGGTTCGTCCTTCGTCGGTGACACGGCCGCAGCCCTCCACAACTTGGCCAGTGCTTACGATCGGCGCCTGCGTGCCGCGATGGCCGGGACGACCTGACACCCGGGCACTCCGCCGCCCCGGCCTGGAGGAAGGTGAGCAGGTGTATCCTGATCACGGAGGCCGTGACCGCACGGATTGCTCCGCAAGCCTCCCCAGGTGAGGCCCCGGGGACCATTTTACCAAGCGTTCTCAAGTCACCGGACGCGTCGGCGGCTCGGACATGCCGCACCCGAGGGGGCGCTGCATCAGCACCGACGAGAGCCAGCGCCCGTGCTTGTAGCCGATGCCCTTCAGGATGCCGACAGGTTCGAATCCCAAGCTCCTGTGCAGCCCGATGGAGCCTTTCGATTCCTCGTCGCCGAGGACCGCGACCATCAGGCGGAAATCCCTAGCCTCGCATTCCTCAATCAGGGCGGCGAGCAGCAGTCGCCCGATGCCCTGCCCCTGGGCCTGCGGGGCGATGTAGATCGAATCCTCCACCGTCGAGCGATAGGCGAGCCGCGTCCGGTAGGCGCTCGCATAGGCACAGCCCAGAACCATGCCGTTTTTCTCCGCCGCGAGATAGGGACAACCGCCCTCCCGAAGGGCGCTCCGGCGCCGCGCCATCTCGGCTCGATCGGGTGGGTCGAGTTCGAAAGATGCGGTGCCGTGAATCACCGCATGGGCATAGATGGCGGTGATCGCGTCGAGATCGGATTCGGACGAAGGGCGGATGACAAGGCTCGTGCGGTTCTCTTGAGCATTTTCCGTAAAAGGGGGAATGGTGGTCCAATCTGGGAAGACTGTCCTCAGCAGCAGCCGGCCGATTCCGCAACCTTCCCCGGCGTCCTCGCGGGAGCGCATCCGCAGCCCGATTGACCCGCGGCCTTGGCCTCGGCATCCGCGACGCAGCAGGCATCGACCTTCACCGGGGCGGGGGCGTCGCAGCATTCCGAGGATGCAGGCGTACCGCCAACGGGAAGGTTGGTCGAGCACACGCCCGTCTCCGGCAGGACCAGGTGGACGTCGTCGGCTGCCGCGAGGTCTCCGGCGATGGCCGCCACGACCGAGCGGACCTGCTCGTAGCCCGTTAGCATCAGGAAGGTCGGCGCGCGGCCGTAGCTCTTGATGCCGACCGTAAAGAAGCCCGGCTCCGGATGGGCGAGCTCACGGTGGCCGTGCGGCGGGACCGACCCGCACGAGTGCAGGTTCGGGTCGATCAAGGGGCCGAGCGCCTTCGCGCTCTCCAGCCAGGGGTCGAGATCGAGCCGCAGCTCGCGGGTCAGGTTTAGGTCCGGGCGCTGTCCGGTGGCGACGACGATCCGGTCGACGGGACCGATCTCTCGGAAGCCCTGCGCCGTCTCGCCCTCGACAACGACCTGTTCGCCAGCCGCCCGCACGCGGAGGACCGAGAAGCCGGCAACCAGCGTGGCCCCTCCGCTGTCGACGAGCGCCTTGAGGCTGGACCCGAGCTGGCCGCGGGCCGGGAGCTGGTCGGCGCTGCCGCCGCCATAGACCCGCATCAGGTTCTCACCGCGGGTCGCCCACACGATGGACGTCGCGGGGTTGCGCTCCGCCAGCCGGGCGAGGTCGAGGAGGACGTTGGCGGCGGAGTGTCCGGCGCCGACCACCAGCGTCGTCCTGCCCTCGTAGGTGGCGCGGTCGCGGCCGAGCACATCCGGGATGCCGTAGGCGAGGCTTGCCGCACTCTCGGCCTCGCCCTCCGCGAGGATGCCGCCTGCGCCGAGGGGATTGGGAGCCGTCCACGTCCCGGAGGCGTCGATCACCGCCCGCGCCAGGTCGCGCCGGATGGCGCCGTTGCCGTCAGAGACGGCGATCACGAACGGCTTGGTCCCGCGGCCCTTGCTGAGCACCTTGTCGGCGCCCTGGCGGGTGATCGCCTTCACAGTGGCGCCGGTCTCGATTACCACCGCCATCTCCGGCGTCTCGGCGAGCGGCCTGAGGTAGGCCTCGTAAAGGTCCGACCCAGTTGGCATGGCCTTGCCGGGCGGCTCCTGCCAGCCATGGGCCTGGAGCAGGGAGCGAGCGGCCGGGTCGGTGTTGTACTCCCACGGCGAGAACAGGCGGACGTGGCCCCAGTCGCGTACATTGGCGGCAACGGTCGCGTCCGCCTCGTAGACCTTCACGGGGAGGCAGCGCTGGATCAGGTGGGCGGCGGCGGCCAAGCCGACTGGGCCTGCGCCGATGACGGCAATGGGAAGGTTATCGAGCGTGGTCATGGGAGGATTCCTTGTCTGTCAGCAGCAGGAGGCGGGGCATGGAACGAAACCGTCGCGTACGCGCTCGACGAAGACGCGTCCGTGGCAGCACAGGATCTTGAGCATCCGGGAGGAATCGCGGTGGCGGCGTTGGGCCAGGATGGCGACGACGTCCGCCCGCTGGAGGCCGATGTCGCGCAGGAGATGGTCATCCAGCTCGTTGAGGGCGGTGACCTGCCGACGGTTCCGGGCCGCACGGACGAGGTGGAGGACGAAGGGAAGGAAGCCAGGCATCGGTCACTCCTTTTGATATTTCCGGAATTATGGAAATATCAGGCCAAAATAATCAGGTGGCGTTCTCCGCCTGGGTTCCGCATCCGGCGTCGGCGCAGCACTCGTCGGCCAGGAAGCCGATGAGGCCATTCATCGCCGCGTAGCTGGCCCGGCAGATCAGGGTCGTTGCCTGCCGCTCCTGCGTCACCAGCCCGGTCAGAAGTAGCCGCTGGAGGTGATGTGAGAGCGTCGACGGCGGGATACCGAGGCGCTCCTGGATCTGCCCGACCGGCAGGCCAGCCTCTCCGGCCCGCACCAGGGTGCGGTAGACTTGGAGCCGGGTGGTGTTCCCAAGTGCTTCGAGCTGTTTGGCTGCTTGTTCGACATTCATGGAAATACGGTGCGCCTACTCGGGCCGGCTGTCAAGCGGTATTTCTAGAATTTTCGAATAAAGGGAAGCCGTGTCCGAGCGCCTGCGTCGTGGTGCTTGTCGATCATGTTCAAAACGACCAGCCTGGTGCATGCTAGGAGGCAGGATCCACGGGACTCCCGAAAGTGGACCTCTACATGGCCACGCGTCAGGGCCGCAGGTGATCTGAAACGGGGCTGAGGAATATGTCGCAGCGCTGAATGGAGGGACGTTGGCGTGCAATGCCGACGGGTTTCCCGGATAATCATTTTCTTATCCGGTGTGGCGAACCAGCCGACCGGACGCGCATATGAGGGGAGCGACCATCAGAATGACGAGCTCAAGGAACATAGAGGCAGTCCTGACGTCGCCATAGGTGGCACGCAACCGCGAGCCGATCCTGGTCGTCCTGCAGCGGATCCTGCCCCGGGCAGGAATGGTTCTGGAGATTGCCAGCGGGACCGGTGAGCATGCGGTCCACTTCGCCGCCGCGCTGCCGCACCTGACATGGCAACCCACCGATCAGGACGAACGGTGTTGTGACGTTAACCAGCATCAGCCGCATTGAGACAAATTCGGCCGCATGACGGTTTCAAGAGGCGACATTCGCTGCGACTTTCCACTCGGCCATGGCGTTGAGGCGGTGAAGGTGGGTAGCACGGGCAGAGCGGCGGGAGCGGGGTGAAACGAAGAGATTGCGGACAGCAGAGAACACGCTGACGAACCGCTGCAGGTACTTGGGCAATCGAAAGCCTTGCCTCGCCCGTTCTCGCCGGCGGAACGAGAGATGCGAATTCTCCGCCCGATTGTTGAGCCCCTTGTGCGAGCGGTGTTCGACGTCCGGCATGATCTGACGCCGGGCGGCCGAGTAGGAGCCGAGTTTGTCGGTGATCCTGCGCCGGGGTGGGCCACCCTGTTTCTTCAACAGGCGCTTCAGCAAGCGCTTGGCCGCCTTGGTGCCGCGGCGCGTCTGCACGATCTCGTCGAGCACATAACTGGCCTGCCCCATGTGGGTGATCCGGGTGTGATGTTAATTCAGTGTTGGTTTGGACCTGCCCCCATATATGATCCACGAGCTACGCAACTTTCCGGGCTTGGTAAGTTTGTTGGGCGAAGGCGCTCGGGGTCAAGCCACCGAGCGCTGTATGTGGCCTGGTCTCATTGTAGTCTCTCCTCCAGTCTTCAATCCGCTCTCTGG
>NZ_QQBB01000022.1 GCF_003350535.1 Microvirga subterranea | reverse complement strand
AGAGCAGGATCACCGAGCGATCAAAATGCCTGCCCTTGAACATGCCGCCCTCTTCCCTGAACCCGAGGAGGCTATAGCTGAAACTCTGAAACAAAATGTTTGCGACACACCCCTCTCGCATGCATCCCTCGTAAGCAGGAAAGCTGACCTGTAGCTGCCCGCTTTGCGGAGCGGCAACAGCCTTGAGCGACATACCGAAGTGCCATCATTGGGCGCCGGTGGTCTAGTGGTATGCTTTCGCTTGGCCGGACGGCATCCACGACCTGATAAACGGCACAACATCGTCAGCCGCCATTGGGCGGCCGAAGTAGTAGCCCTGCCCCAAGTTGCAGCCGTGCTCTCGAAGGAACGAAACCTGTCCAGCGGTTTCTACACCTTCAGCAATCACACGGATGCCAAGGCTTTGACCGAGTCTCAAAACTGCTTTGACAATCGCTGCGTTTCCCACATCTGTCATCAGGTCGGACACGAACGCACGGTCAATTTTGATGACGTTGACCGGGAACTGCTTCAGGTGCGACAGGGAAGCATAACCGGTCCCGAAGTCATCAAGCGCAATCGAAATGCCTCCAGCACTCAAGGCTTGGAGCGTCTTCTGCGCACTCTCAACATTGCGGTCGAGGAACACCGTCTCAGTGACCTCCACTCCAAGAAGACTGGGTGGAATGCCAGCATCTCGAAGGCAGGTGAGCAGCCGCTGTGCATAATCAGCCTGCCTGAAATCAGCGGACGAGGCATTGATAGAGATGCGCCCAAAAGGAAGGTCCATGTCGAGCCAGCGGCGCATGTCGCTGATGACACGGGCGAGCATGCAGTTGCCGAGAGTAATGCCGAGTTCCGGGTCCTCAAAGGCATGAGCGAGGGTTTCGGGCAATTGAACCCCAAGGCGGGGATGACGCCAACGCAGGAGCGCCTCAAAGCCCGTCAGCCGTCCTGAGTCTAGATCCACCTTCGGCTGATAGAATGGCTCAATCCTATCGAGTGCCACGGCCTGGCGGGCCACCTCCAGAGCTGAAGCCCGTTTCTGCGCCTCATCCCTCATCGCCGGGCTGAACATTTCGAACAGGCCGCGCCCCGCTGCCTTGCAGCTATAGAGCGCAAGGTCAGCCTGTTTCAGAAGCTCATCGGCGCTGGTTCCTAAGCTGCCTGAGATGGCGCCCCCAATGCTGGTGCGCGACCTCTGGGTTCCGGTGCTGAGCCTGAGCGGCTCCCGCATCCGGGCCTGAATGGCGGAGGCGACCGCTACAATGTCATCCACGGCTCCGACGTCCGGGAGGATGATGGCAAACTCGTCCCCGCCTAAACGCGCAATCGTGTTGGTCGGCCGAATGAGGCCTATAAGTTCGTCGCCAAAGGCTATCAGGAATTCGTCGCCAGCATCATGGCCGAACCTGTCATTGATCTGCTTGAAATCGTCCAGATCCGTGATGAGCAGCCCGACCCTCCCGCCTGCATGTTCGGCGTGTTCCAGCGTCTGCTGGAGGCATTCCTGGAAGTACCTCCGATTGGGTAGGCCCGTTAAGTCATCGTGATAAGCCGCCCAGCGGAGGCGCTCTTCAGCAAGCTTTTGGTCGTGGATGTCTTCGACTGTGCCGTACCAGCAGATGATGGAGTCATCCTCTCCGGTCCGAGGGGTGGCCCTGGCGCGGACCCAGCGGTAACCCCCATCAGCCAGGCACACGCGGTATTCGACATCAAGAGGACTGCGACTGGCCACGGCGTCCGTCCATTGCTGGGCTGCGCCAGGGTAATCGTCCGGATGCAGTGCCTTCGTCCAACCCTCTCCAAGCGCCTCCTCGACAGACATCCCTGTCAGTTGGCACCAGCGGGGTGAAACGTTGCTGATGTTACCTTGAGGGTCGGCCGTCCAAGGGATCTGCGGATTGAACTCCACCGAATAGCGGTAATGCTCTTCGCTCTCCCGCAAGGCTTGTTCTGTTTTCCTGTAGTCGAGTTCAAGACGCTCCTTGGCCATGGACAGGAAGATGAAAGCAAGCGCTGGAGCATAGACCACGAGAAACAGCGCTATCTCTGTCGACCATCGGCTGGCAAAGGCATCGAGCCAGAAGATCGAGCTCAGCGATAAGCTGAGCGTTCCTCGGACGAAGTTGAACCCGGCCAGGATGAGCAGCAGGACGACTGCCGCTCGCTGCGATGCCAAAGACCGAGGCGCGTGCTTCCAAAGCTCTCGTGCGGAGAGGGCTGCGTATCCTCCATTGATCAGGGACAGGAGGACAAGTCTGGCAGCGAATGACTCATGGATGAGGGCAAAAGCGACAAGCCAGACCGCAGGACCGAGAATGATGACCGGTAGCAGAACTGCCCGTCCATTAAAGGCCCGGCACCCGGCGTAGAGGGCACCATAACCGGCAACCGCGAAGGTGTGTGCAACAGCCAGATTGAGATGGCTTGGCAACCCTTTCCCAAGGTTGGCAATTCCAATCCCAAGGGGGATTAGGCAGAAGGCCGCTCCCCACCACGCTAGCGCTTGGATTTTCCGGTTGTGAGCCCAGGCGAAAAGAAGCAGCGCACCAAGCATTGATGCGAGTAGCACAAAGGCGGCGGCTAATGTACGGGGGTCAAAAGTCATCACGTGATGGAAGAACTTGAGATAAGAGCGAGAAGGATATCTCCCTGACCCTTAACCAAATCAGGTTGCCTTCGCTGTAGTCGAAAAGTTGAAGTGGGCATTGAGCACCGCTGTGTCCGTTCTGACACAGTTACACATCCCCGAAACTGACATTTTGTTACGCACTGGTGAAACCGCTGGGGCTGGTTCTCTCAGAACACCCAACCACCCCCGCAACAAACGAGGCGCTTCTCTTCGCAGACGGGCAAAAGAGAAACCCCGCCCGGCCTGCGCAACCGAACGGGGCTCCTTTCTACACAAGCGGGCTCGCCTTGCAGGGATGTCTCTTACGCCGCCTTCACGCCCGTGAGGAAGTCCGTAACCTCACGACTGAGGCTTTCGGAGTGGCGGGCCAGTTCCTGTGCGGCTCCAAGAACCTGTGAGGCCGCAGCACCGGTCTCACCCGCACCGTGCCGCACGTCCTCGATGTTGCCCGTGACCTGCTCGGTCCCGCGGGCAGCCTCCTGCACACTGCGCGCAATCTCAGCCGTGGCAGCTCCTTGCTCCTCCATGGCCGCCGCAATCCCGACGGAGATTTGCGACATCTCCGTGATGGTCCGGGCAATCTCCTGGATCGCCGCCACCGTATGCTGGGTGGCCTGCTGCACGGATGCAATCTGCGTTCCAATCTCCTCCGTGGCCTTGGCGGTCTGACTGGCCAGCTCCTTGACCTCTGTTGCCACAACCGCAAAGCCCTTGCCCGCCTCGCCGGCCCGCGCAGCCTCAATGGTGGCGTTGAGCGCCAGCAGATTGGTCTGAGAGGCAATGTTGTGGATCAGCTGAACAACATTGCCAATCCTCTCGGCCGTGCCTGCAAGCTCCTGCACCGTTGTGTTGGTGCGCTGGGCGCCTGCCACGGCCTGATCGGCAATGCGGGAGGACTGTGCCACCTGGCCGGCAATCTCCCGAATGGAGATGGACAGTTCCTCTGTTGCGGCTGCCACGGTCTGCACATTGGCAGAGGTCTGCTGCGCAGCGGAGGCAACAGTGACGGACTGGTTGTTGGTCTGGTTCGCCACCGCCGTCATGGATTGCGCCGTTGCCTCCATCTCGGTGGCGGCCGAGGACAGGCCTTGGGTCAGTGAGGACACGTTGACCTCGAACCGGTTCGTGAGCTGGTCGAGAACCTCGGCACGGCGCATCTTGGTGTCTGCTTCCAGAGCAGCAGCTTCATCCGCGGCCTTCTTGGCAATCAGAGCATCCTTGAAGACTTGGACGGCTGCAGCCATCTCGCCAACCTCGTCCGAGCGGTCCGCTGCTGGGATCAGCACATCAGTGCTTCCGGAGGCCAGCGATCTCATCGTGGCAGTTAAGGCACGGACGGGCAGGACCAATCCACGGGCCAAGGGCCAAGCGATTGCCATCAGAACCGCAAGTAGACCTGCAGCCCAAAGGAGAGCTTGGATGACTTGTTCCTTGAAGATTGAGTTAACGTCGTCGGTGTAAACACCGGTTCCGACAACCCACTGCCAAGGTGCAAAACTCAGCGCATAAGCGAGCTTTGGAGACGGTTCGGTCTCCCCAGCACGAGGAAACTTGAAGCCAATATAGCCACCGCCGCGCTTTGCCGCTTCGATCAGGTCGAAGTTGAAGCGCACACCGTCGGCATCCTTTCTGTCGAGCATGTTCGTGCCCTCGTTCTTGGCATTACCTCCATGAACGAGGTTCAGACCTTCGTAATCATACACGAAGAAGTAGTCACCGTTTCCGAAGTGCATGGCCCGGATTGCGTCTTTAGCACGCTCCTGTGCATCCGACTTGGAGAGACGCCCAGCGTCGGCTTCCGCGGCAAGGTTCTTAATTATGGATAGGGCCGATTCAGTTTGGCTCGAAATTGCCATCTCGCGTTCATTGACAATGGCATTGCGCATAGCAATGAGCTGCACGGCTATCGCAATCAGGCTGACGAGTACGGCTGCGACGACCAACAGCCCGAGGCGCCGGGAAATGGTAAACGACATTGTTGTGATCCGAATTGTTCGTCCTCTTGCGAGGGTGCCTGCCCGCAGTTCCACAGGAAGCGCGCCCCCATGACGCGACTAAGTTTCAGGCGCATACACCATCAGAGCATTGGCTGAAGAAAATCTTAATCCTATAACTTGAATCTGCTTCTTCGTGCCCCATAGGCCGTTAGACGGCGGGCGGGCCGCTCCAGACTATTCGACGCCAGCGGCCCACTCCATCAGTGAAGCCGTTGGTAACGCTTCGCAGCGGGGTTCCCGAGCCTAAGGATGTCTTCAATCAGCGGCGGAATGATATTATCGAGGCTGCGCTCCGGAACCCCTTTTTGCGCACTCAGCCGCAATCCGCGCCTTCTCAATGACCCCGGCCCAGGTCTGGGCGGGAAGATTATGGATGGCGAACTCAAGATGAGCGCTGTTCTCGCAGATTTAATCGATCTCGTCAGAGTCCGTAATCCTGCCTTCGTTGGTGGCTCTTGCCCGAGTGAAGAACAAATCATGCTCACGGCAGAGGCGCAACAACTCGTCCGCTATAAATGATGCGCCGTCCAGTGCTCTCAGTCGGCGCTCCTCCCAAGGGCAAGTTGCCGGGCGGCAGGATCTGCCCCCTGCTCTCGCTCGGCAGGCGAAACACACCCACAGAGAGCCATTACCAGAACGCATGGAAGCCAAAGGCACATCTGCTCCCCAATTCTTGTCCACCTCCAGTCTAAATGCCAAGCTTCGATGGCGGAGGAGTGTGAGTACAATGGATGTTCTCGGGGATCAGCTTATCGTGGTCGTTCTTCTGGGCGCGATCCTCGCGATTGGCCTGGCGCTGCTCTTACTATTGATGCTCTTGGCCAAGCGGACGTGGAATTGGATAACGGGCGATCGCCTCCAGCCTCACAAGCGAGAAGTGCAACCATCCAATGCGGCGCCAATCTCGGGAGCGGCCTCTACAGCCGGGATAACAGCCACTGACCTTTTCGTCATCCGGTCCAATCTTGAAGCTGTATCCCGGCAGATTGAGGACCTGGAGCACAAGCTCCGCCAGAGCGCCAAAACTCAGGCCAACGTCGTTGAGCTGAGGCGCAAATAGCGGTCACTTCATCCAGCGCTGCTGGCTGTTCCAAAAGAGAACCCTGCTCAGCCAGGGGGACTGAGCAGGGCTTCATCAAGGGATGAGCCGCAGACGAGGCATTCGAGTGCACGGGCTGGCGGCTCCGGGAACACCAACCTGCCTATCAGCGTCGGGTTAGAACCACGCTGGAGCTTTGGCCATTCCCTTCCATATGTAGTCGGCATGTCCATCCTGGCGTGCCTTCAACGTCACGGATGCACCTTCCGCATGTTTGATCGACATGCTTTGAGCTCGGACAGATGAACGTGCCAGCGGCTGATCCTGACCGTTTGATCGCCAGTACTGGACCTTCTTGCCCGAGATGGCGATTTCTGTCGTCCTGCCATTGGCAGCTTGCCCGCTCTAAACGCCTGTCCAATCGATCGCCCGTGCTGGCGATAGCGTCGATGCAAGGCCCGCAGCCAGCGCAAGCGATAAAAGCCCAAACTTCTTAGAAATCATAAGCAGCCTCCCTTATCCGGCCGGAATGCAAAAGGCTTCTCTAGCCAAGCTTAGAATATGCTGGTTAGGCTAATACTCCATCAATCTGCAGAAATGGACCAAACATAGGCTTGCGATAGGAAACTAAGTATGGCGGATAGGCTGAACTACCAGATGACTTCGCCAAGCAACTCGGTCCGGGTTGCCATTCCGGACGGGCGGCCTATCTAGCCTGCCGTCTCTTTGGCTTGCCGTAGGACAGGTCCGATAGCCCCCGCTTCAGTCTGTCCCTCCGGCTCGCCAAAGAGCATCCCTGGCTTCACAGACGCTGGTATCCCTGCCGCCGCTTGGTCTGGGCCAGTGTCTCTAGCGCCTCTCCTACATCTTCTTCGGTTGGAACTCCGTCACCGCCTCATGGCCACGAGTTCAGATCCGTCCCAATTGCAGACCAGGCGCACGGCCCCGAACAGATCCCGCCCAGTCATGAGGCTGTAAAACCGCCTCACGCCCTACACCGGATCGATCCAGTGCAGCGCACGAGTTGGAACTGGATTAGGGGCCACTCGTCAGGCATCGCGCCCCATGCCAGTCGCCTTCAGCTCAGTCCAGTTCGGTCAGGCGTGAATTCGTTTGCTGCCGCAGCGCGAGCAGCGCAGGCGCAACGCCATATCGGGAACAGAGAAGAAGATCGCCGCGAGAAGGGCGGTGAGTCCCTCACCAGTGACGGCAATCCCACCGCGTCAGCAGAGGCGGCCTGTGCGCTGCAAACCCGCGACAGCATTTCCGGCGAGTACCGGATCGCCAGCGTGGAGCATAGTATCACGTGGCACGAGGGCTACGTCATGGTCTTGGAATTGAAACAACCAGGCGGGGGCGTCGGCAAGGATAGCCACAGCAAGGAGGCAGGCAACAGCTCGGACGGTGGCGAGGTCATCGACGGCAGCTTGCCTGAGTAACCGAAACGAATGCGTCCCGGCTGGGTGGTCACCAAAGCCGAGGCGCGTGCAGTCGTGCAAACCGGCGGTGCGACTAGGCCGTGTGGACGGATTGGACCAAGCAACGAGTAGGTAGATTCCCAAATCAGTGTGGCGATGATTCATGGCAGGTCGGCTTCAGGAGACACGACCATGCTGACGAGAATGACGGACGACGACTGGGCGACGGTGCTGCGGGTGTTTTCCGCCTCGTGTTCCCGGCGAGGTCCCAAGGGCCGCAACGACCGCCGGTTCCTCGAGGCGCTGCACTATTTCACAGTCCACAACATCACTTGGCGGGCACTGCCCTCCTGTTTCGGCAATTGGAACTCGGTCTGGAAGCGGTTCTAACGGTTGAGTCGGGCCGGCGTGTTCGAAGCGTTCTTCGAGGCCATGGCGGCGCTGAGCGGGACCGCTCACCTGGTGCAGATGTTCGGCTCCACCATCGTGCGGGCCCATGTCTCGGCGGCTGGCGCAAAAGGGGGCAGAGCCGCCAAGCGCTGGGCCGCTCCCGGGGTGGCTTCTCGACCAAGATCCACCTCAAGACCGACTGGAATGGTGACCCACTGGGCTTTTGCCTGACCGCTGGTGAGGCCGGCGACAGCCCGCATTTCGAGACGCTGCTCGACCTTGGTCCTGAGATCACGCCGCGGGCTGCAGTGGGCGACAAGGGCTATGACTCCAAAGCCAACCGGCAGGCTGCCCGTGCCCGGGGCATCTGCCCCGCCATTCCATACCGGATCACGACCAAGGAGAAGCCAAAGTTCTTTGCCAAGGCGCTCTGCCGCGGGCGCGCTCGCATTGAGCAGACCATGGGTAAACTCAAACGCTTCAAGCGCGTTGCTTTACGCTGCGAGAAGACGGATGAGAACTACGGTTCATTCGTCGCTCTTGCTCTGAGCTTCATCCTCATCAAATCCGTCCACACGGCCTAGCAACTCTCTTCTGCCTGTCAATGCCAACAAGCGGATCTAAAAGGTGCCCTGGCCGAGGTGTCGGAAGAGGAAACCGACCAGGGCACCTGCGGCTTCTAGGGAAGCAGCCGCCCTATCGACCTAGGCCAGCACTCCTATCGATCAATAGCCGGCGCACGAGGACCCTTGTCTCATAGCCGTCATGGGACGCAGTTATACGATCCTTGCGGCCTCGGCCGTATCATATCTTGATCGCAAAGTTGGCCCCTCACTTTGCGTGTGCGTGGGGGCTTTTTGCTTGGCTAAGGTGAAACCCTTCTCCTGTTCAGCCATTCCATAGCCGAGGGCTAGGTCTTGAACCCTCAGGACCGGGAGGCCTCCTCACCTAACTGGCAACAGCGGGTAAGGAGGCCTTTCCTTTGGCCAGTGCTCACCTCGCTGTCTATAATGAGATCCCTGATGCACATCGACCGCAATGCAATTTTGGCACGCTTAGAGGTCATTGCCGACTGCCTCAACCTCCCTGACCAGGACTTGAGTGCCATTGCCGAGAATGATGAGTCCCTAATCGAATTTGCGATCAAGCACGGCCAAAGCCTCGATTGGTTGGTGATGAGCGATGTTCGGAACTACATCCGAATGGCGGCGATGATGCGCTGAGGAAACACCCCCTCAAAACTTTACGGCGCCTGAGCTTGAGGGCCAGGTACTGCAAACTCTGCACCGAGTGATTCAGGGATGAGCAGGTAGTCCAGTAGATCGAATTCGACGGCAGGCGAGCTGCCATTCCGACGATCCGGCCTCACAGATCTGCGTGAAAGCGCTCACTGGAGCGTCGCTCCAGTCTTCCCGATCCCGTGCTAGAGGTCCTGCCCCTTCGAAATGTCACGGCCTGAAGAGTCAGGGGAGGCAATCGGCATGGCGGGCAGGGGATGCTCTCCAGCGAGCTCGAGGGACGGACTAAGGACGTCCTGAGTGCGTCATACGGCAAGCTCGAGAGCCCTCGCCTAAAGGACCACTATTGGGTGAAGGCAAGGAGGCGTTCCCACGGCCCCTAACCTCATTGAGGTTGCGTTGACGTCCCACCAGGACGGACGCAGGATCAGGATCTGTGGTTGAAGGATCGCGGCTGCCTCGCAGCGATCCTCCCACAGGCGAGGCTTCGGATGCTGGCCAGTCATACGAGGCCTTCGCTTGTCTGACGGCGTCAGTACACCCCGACCGGAGCTCTTCCGAGCCCCCGGATCAGGACGCCTGCAGTACCATCGCGGCATCACGCGCAAACCAGACTTCAAGAAGAGAAACGAGTGGCACCGGTCAGCGGGATCGCCTCCACAGGTCGCTCGCATCGACTGAGGAGATCGGAATGCTGGCCGGCGCCGCGGCTTCGGGAGCAGCATCATTGCGAGGCAACGCCGGGCGAAGCCGAGCACTGGACATGGTCGACAATTGGAACGAATTCGCGGCTTTGCGGGCGAGAGCATCCCACATCGCCCGAGCGCCTGTGATGCTCTCAGCCTCCTGTTCGCAACTGCAGGAGCTGCCTTATGCGCCTCGGCGCACCTCGCCTTGCGGGGTTTCTTTTCTGAATAGCCCGCATCAAAGCGGTCGGTTATGCCTCACCTCGACGGGACGGGACGTTGCGATCTAAGGACGCCGAGACTGCCTTACTCACCGGGCGCATGGAGGCTCGAATCAAATCAGCGACGGCATCAGCCGTCACGGCCTCAGAGAACAAGAAGCCCTGAAGCTCGTTGCAGCCCCTGCTCGCGAGAAACTCCCGTTGCTGGTCGGTCTCGATCCCTTCTGCCGTCACGGTCAATCCCATCGTGTGGCCGAGGGCAACAATCGCCTCAACAAGCGGGCCTGAGTTCTTGTCTGAACCCTGCCCAAGCTGTTTGATGAACGAGCGGTCGATCTTGATCTTGTCCACCTCAAACTGGCGCAGGTAGCCAAGGCTCGAGTGGCCTGTCCCAAAGTCATCCAGAGCAATCCGGAACCCCGCCTCACGCAACGCCTTTAGCGCTTCACGGGTGGCAGGATCGCCGAGCAGCACACTCTCGGTGATCTCGAGCTCAATCCTGCGCGGATCCGCTCCACTGTCGCGGACGATCTTGATTACTCGCTCGGCAAACTTGTTCGAGTGGAACTGCTTGGCTGACAGATTGACAGCCATGAAGAGGTGGGGCCAGCGCAGCGAGGTCTCGCACGCCTGGCGCAGCACCCACTCGCCGAGAGGGACAATCAACCCGGTCTCCTCCGCAATCGGGATGAACTGGTCCGGCAGGATCAGCCCATGTGTCGGATGGTGCCACCGGACCAGCGCCTCAAGGCCGATGATCGTCCCATCCGCAGCCGACACCTGCGGCTGATAGAGGACCTTCAGGCCCCGCTCACGCTTGAGCGCTGAGCGGAGATCGTCCTCAATCCTGGCGCGCAGCTTCACGTGCTGATCCATGACGTCGGCAAAATACCGGCGCACGTCCCGGCCCTCGGCCTTGGCGTGGTACAAGGCAATGTCGGCTTTGCGCATGAGCTCGATCGGGTCGAGACCGGCTTCTGGCGCTGTAGCCACGCCGATGCTGACGCCGATGAATGCCTGGTTGCCGTGGATGCTGAAGGGCTGCCGGACCACATCGAAAATACGGCTGCAGAGAGCCTCCACCTCCGCTGCGGCCTTGATCTCCGTCTGGATGATGGCGAACTCATCCCCGCCGATGCGGGCAATGGCTTCAGAGGGATGAAGTGCACCCGATAGCCTCTGGGCGAAACTCCGGATCAGGTGGTCGCCCGCCTGATGCCCAAGGGTATCGTTGACGTGCTTGAAGCCGTCCAGATCAAGCATCAGGAGCGCAACATTCTCGCCGCGGCGGGCTCGGAACAGAGCATCCCCCAGCCACTGATCGAACAGTGCCCGATTCGGCAGGCCCGTGAGCGCATCGTGATAGGCCAGGTGCTGTGCACTGGCCTCGCTCGCCTGCAGCTCTTTGACCGAGCGGGAGAGCGAGCGGATCAGGACCAGCAGAAGGATGATTACGGTCGCAGTGACCAGGATTGCCGCGGGTCCGACAATGCGCAGGATTTCCGTGCCCGGCAGCTCGGGCTCCCAGATGAAGTAGCCCACTGGCTGGCCCTGATCGCTGACGAGGGGCAGGGACTGCTCTCGGGACAGAGCAGTATTGAAGCGAGAGAAGCGCGGCTGGTCAATGGAATGCCGGCTCGACAGCTCGGCAAGAAAGCGCCCGCCCAGGAACCGGACGCTGACAATCACGAACTCGGAGCCCGGCTCCTGAACCACAGCCTTTGTCGAGGAGATGATGGTTGTTGCACTGGCAACTGCCGGGCGCCCGAGCACCTCCAGGAACTGTGCGGCGCGCCCAATGGGGTGAGGCCGAGTCCGATCGCTCCTATGGCTTTCCTGCTGCCGGCGAATATCGTCCCGCGCAGCCCTGACGAGCGGGTATAGGTCAGGCTGTGCAACAAGGTACTGGCTTGTTGCAACCAACGCGCCGTCCATCATGACGTAAACTGCCTCATCCTGAGGGTTCAGGATGTAGACCTGATCGTGACCAAACAGGGTGTAGAGCCACACCCCCATCTCGTCATTGATCCACTGCCAGTTCGTGAAGGAGCTCGTCAGCTCCAGAACCGCTTGGTCCCACTCAGCGACGGTCTGCTGCTGCTTAGCCAGATCTTCGATGCTGCTCTCGATAGCGTGGCGTGTGGTTCGGATCTGGCGGTCAACTGAGAGGCGGTCGGTGTGGCGCACAGCCCAGAACAAAGTGGCGACAGCCAGCAGAACAGCGCCAACGGTCACGATGCTGATGGGGAGGAGTGCTCTGCGAGAGAAGCCTTGCTGATGCCGCTGAGGGGTGATGGTCGAGAGCGGCACGGCAATCCTCAGTTCTTCGGGAGCAGGCAATGGACTATAGAGGCACTCAAACCCGCCCAGGAAAATATGATCCTGTCGCCCCACGGCTAGGGCAACTGCATCGGTCTTTAGTCCTGTCTCACCCGATACCCAATAGGCAGGTCATTAAAATCGCTAGGGCTCCTCGCCGCACCGGACCCGCCGACGGGGCAGGTCTGGCAGCGCCTAATGGATTGTTCTTGGATCCGCCCTAGCACTTGATGTCAGATTATGCGGGACAATGCTTACTGCCGTTATCATCGGAGGCTCTGACTTGGGCGGGAGTGGGCCACCCTTGAGTGCTAAAGGCACGGGCGGTAGCAACCTGCTGCTAGGCGTCCGATCGTCCATCATGACCTCTCTTTGCCTTGGCCCACAGATTCGCTTCAGACGGACCTAGCGGGCCCCTGTGACGGTGCCCGATCATAGGATCCTTGCCGCACACCACCCACCTACCCATCGACATCATCAGCTGAGCGTTCGACGCTGCGAGTGGAATCTCCATAGGGGAGGATGGTGGCGCCTCGGCCTTGAGCCTCAAGAAGGATCTGCGAGCCTAGGAATAGAAGCTCCTAATCACCATGCTCCAATATTGCACTTCCTAAGGCATAGATTCCTTGCGGTCATCACGATAGAACATCCCGATGAGCGAGGGTGGATCCGTGTGGAGCATCATCTGGAAATCTGTTGCCATGACCCTGGCAATTGTGGCCGTGAGTCAAATCGTATCTTTTTCGATCCGGTATTCTTCCGGGCAGCCCTTTACCTGGTTCGTGTTCATGATGAACTCGATCCTGCCAACGCTGACGGCTCTTCCGGGCAGCCTTTACATCTTTCGGCAGAATGCCAGATTGCAAAAAGCCCTTGATGATATGACCGTCCTCCACAAGGAGGTGAGTAGACGGGCCACCATCGACGCCATGACGGGGCTCCTTAACCGAGAGACGTTCCTGACGCAGCTGCGGGAGATCCGCAGGAGTGCTCCAGACGGTGTCCTGCTCCTCATTGATGCGGACAACTTCAAGGCAATCAATGATCAGTATGGCCACGCCGCAGGTGATCTCGCGTTGATGATCATCTCAGATCGGCTGCGGCACGCCGACTCGACCTCTTACCTAACCGGTCGTATCGGCGGCGAGGAGTTCGCCGTCTACTTGCCTGACACTTCAATGGAGCGCGGCGTTGAGATCGCTGAGCAATATCGAATCCAAATCGAACGAGCAGAATTCAAACCCGACGGGGAGGTCAGGCATCGGCTGACGGTCAGCATCGGCGCGGCTCCTGTCAGGCCGGGAACGAAGGTCTCCGATGTCATGCGTGAAGCGGATCAGAACCTGTACGAGGCGAAGAGCAAAGGGCGCAATCGGACCGTTTCACCTCTTGATCACTCGCCCCTACGGAAGCGGCCAAACCTTGTCGTCATTCCAGGCGGAAGCGGAAGGGAGTCAAATGTCTGATGCCGCTCCTCTGCAGCAAGATTGGACTGTGGAGCACCTCGGGTTACACTATCCGGATCAGCCAGACCGAGTTCGAGTGGATGGCGTTCATCACCGCTCCGGGCAAGCGCCCCTCGATTACACTCGGGCCTGACCGTGACAGCGTAGTGGCGAAGGCCTGCCAGTGGATTGAGGCGCAGCCCAGGATTGAGAAGCAACGTCGATGACCTACAGCCTGATCCAGCTTGCCCCAGGGGCATACGACCTTCTCCTGAGGGGGGAGATCATCGGAAGTGTTGTTCAGACGGGTCAGGGCAGGGAGCTGTCTTGGATTGCAGAGCTGCTGGAGGATCTACCTCCTGGCCATAGACCGCCGCTGTTCTTCGCTCAGGAGCACGAGTTCCGAACGCTTGAAGAGCTCTGCCATTGGCTCGGTGATGCGCAGGTGAGGAACAGCCGCCGCAGCGGTTCACTCACGACAGGATCTTAACCCAATCAGCGACGCTTCACTGGATCGGCTCTCGCGTACGAACCCGCCACAACCCGACACCCTCCAAAGACTTCAGGACAGTGGGGACGTCGAGAAACCAAACCTCTCACTTGAAGAACCTGCCCAGACCACTTTGGGCGAGCATTCTTTTGCTCAAGCATGGCTCGGCTGAAACCCGTTCACTATCGCGGGATTTGGACGGCCGCGAATACCGGTTCGGGAGACCATAGGGATGCTACGGAGCCAGAAATGCTGATTGACGAAGATCAGCATGGCGGAACAGCTGAGCCAAGTAGCCTGATCTTCTCTCAGGCGCAGGTGAACCATGTTCTCGGCTACTCACTGGCCAAGCTGTATCAGGACCTGATGAAGGCACCCATTCCCGAGAAGCTTCAGGCCCTTCTGGATCAGATCGAGGCTGGCACAGCAAAAGGCTCACCCAAGCCAGAGAATCCTTCTGCCTAAGACCGTCCGACTCGCTTCCCGCCGAGATCGTCCGCCTCCACCTGCAAGAGCTCTGCCAGCCTGGTGCGTGCCCGGTTCACCCGGCTCTTGATCGTGCCCACGGCACAGCCCACCGCTGCGGCCGTTTCCTCGTAGGACATGCCCTCCATCGCCACGAGTACAATCGCCTCGCGCTGTTCCTGCGGTAGCTTGGTGAGAGCTACCTCAAGCTCCTGGAAGACGATCTTGTCCTCCTGGTCAGGAATGACAATCAGCTCGGCCGCCAACGAACCGTCCGCATCCTCGACCTCTCGTTGGGTCCTGCGCTGGGCAGAGAAGAAGCTGTTGCGCAGGATCGTGAACAGCCAAGCCTGAAGGTTTGAGCCCTCCTCGAACTTCTCCTGCTTGCTGATGGCGCGCAGAACCGTGTCCTGCACGAGATCATCAGCCCGCTCCTGATCCTTGGTCAGCGAGATCGCAAACCGGCGCAATGGCAGGAGACTGTCCATGACGCCGTCGATAAAGGCCTGGTTCACCGGCTCCGTGCGGGCGCGGATAACCTGGGCCACACGATCGGCAAGCCGCCGCAGATCCTGCGGCAAGGCGGCACTGGCTGGATCGCCATAGAGGGTCCGCAGCTGCGCACCAAGATGCGCCTGCACGGCGGCATCCAAAATGCCAGGAGAGGGTGGGACTAAAGGATCGGAAGCACTCATGCCGAGAGATCTAGGCCCAGCCGTACGTCACGCAAGAGGGGCCATGTTCAGAGTTCATGGTGTCTATCGGCCCGACGAGGAGCCCGGGAGGACAGTACATCCGTGCCGGCTCCCGGGGCTCGCCTACAGCTGCCCTTGCGAAGCAGCTTAGGTGAGACTGAACCCGTTTCCGCAAGAAGGCAAGTGGCTCAACAGAGAGCAGCAGTGTGGGTTAGGATCGTCGCCGACAGGTTAGTCAGAAAGCCTTAACCAAATCAGAAGAACATGGGGCATCCGCTAGGAAAAGCGCGATGCGACCTGATCCCCGTCGTCCTCCAACAGTGCTCGTCGTTGCCGATGATCCGATCACGCGTGAGGTGCTGGAAACGATGCTCCGAAATGGCGGGTTCGGTGTCCTGTCCGTATCAAGCGGGGAGGGGGCACTTCTCTTGCTGTGTCAGCTGCGAGAGCGGATCGACTGGCTCGTGACGAGGGTGAGCCTCCCCGGCCTTGTGGATGCATGGCTTCTAGCCGATGAGTACCACCAACACCAGGCCCGGAGACCGGTGATCCTACTGTCGGAGGCAATCCCAGAAGCAGAGTGCCCATCGGTCGACGCCGTGTTTGTGCCACCCACCGCCGCCTGGAGAGTCGTCGAGGTGCTAAAGGGCTTGTGCTGTTCCGAGCCAGCGCAGGTGCTTCCCTTCAAGATGCCGCAGGCTGCGTAACCCTGGGCAGCACGATACGACATCGACGAGGGCCCCAGTTTGATGAATGGCAAGATGTACACCCTGAATACATTCCGGGAAACACAAGGAGTTGGCCTGCCCCATGTGGGTGATCCGGGTGTGATGTTAATTCAGTGTTGGTTTGGACCTGCCCCCATATGTGATCCACGAGCTACGCAACTTTCCGGGCTTGGTAAGCTTGTTGGGCGAAGGCGCTCGGGGTCAAGCCACCGAGCGCTGTATGTGGCCTGGTCTCATTGTAGTCTCTCCTCCAGTCTTCAATCCGCTCTCTGG
>NZ_QQBB01000021.1:24122-24422 GCF_003350535.1 Microvirga subterranea | reverse complement strand
CTGCAGCCCAACCCGGTCCACCTCGACCCGCGATGGGCCAGCCTCTCACACGGCGTCCACCAGCTCAACGCAACACTCCTCGTCATCCTAAACGTGGACGCGGTTCTTGCATTTGAAACGGAACGGCAGGCGGCCTGAGAGGGCCATCTCGCGATCATGTCCCTGCCCAAGAAGAAGGATCAATCATCATGAGTCTTGACCTCTCCATACCGGTACTTGTCGTTGACGATTATCAGACGATGATCCGGATCCTGCGCAACCTGCTCAAGCAGATCGGCTTCAAGGACGTGGACGACGCCT
>NZ_QQBB01000021.1:0-24026 GCF_003350535.1 Microvirga subterranea | reverse complement strand
TCTCCATACCGGTACTTGTCGTTGACGATTATCAGACGATGATCCGGATCCTGCGCAACCTGCTCAAGCAGATCGGCTTCAAGGACGTGGACGACGCCTCCGACGGCACGGCGGCGCTGGCCAAGCTGAAGGAGAAGAAGTACGGGCTGGTGATCTCGGACTGGAACATGGAGCCGATGACCGGCTACGAGCTTCTGCAGCACGTGCGGGCAGACGAGGCGCTGAACTCGCTGCCGTTCATCATGGTGACGGCGGAGGCGAAGACTGAGAACGTGATCGCGGCCAAGAAGGCGGGGGTGAACAACTACATCGTCAAGCCGTTCAACGCGCAGACGCTCCAGGCCAAGATCGCCGCCGTCCTCGGCGGCGAATAGACAAGGCGGAACAACAGATGGGTGCGTTCAACCATTACGGCCGTGGAGCAACCGAGATGGAACTGCCATCCGAGACCGTTCAGGCACAGCGCCACGAGGAAATCATGGAGGCGATCACGTCTCTGCGCCAGCACGTGCAGCCTGCTCTGGAGGCCTCTCAAATGGTGCTGGAGGAGCGTCAGCATGACCTTCTGGAGGTGCAGCGCCTTAAGCTCGAACTCCAGATCATCGCCGAGGCGATTCAGCGGACGAAGCAGGAGATCGCCACGCTTCACTACGCGGGCGCACAGGGGCGGGAAATGGCTCGCGTCACCGACGAACTTGGGGCAGTCGTCTTTGGAACCGAGACGGCGACCCATTCGATTTTGGAGGCCGCCGAGGCAGTCGATGACCTAGCGGGCAATCTTGCAGCGCGGCTCTCGGGAGAGGAGGGCGATATGGCGCGCAGGATCGGCGAGCGCACCGTAGCAATCTTCGAGGCGTGCAACTTCCAGGACATTACCGGGCAGCGGATCAGCAAGGTGGTCGGCGCCATGCGCTTCGTCGAAGAGCGCGTCAGCCAGATGATCGAAATCTGGGGCGGACAGGAGCGGTTCAAGGACGTTCCAAGGTCTCCCGATCCGGATCGGGAGGGAGACCGTGCACTGCTCAACGGACCGGGCCTCGCCGCCGACGGCGATAGCCGATCACAGGACGATATCGACGCATTCTTCAAATAGATCATCCATTGTCGCAGCCGGGTCGCGGGCCTTGAGAGCCGAGACGCACATGCTCCTGGGTCACAGAACACCGGCACATCACAACCATCTCATATTGAATCGGGGTAACAATCATGAATCTTGATCTTTCCATACCGGTACTTGTCGTTGACGATTATCAGACGATGATCCGGATCCTGCGCAACCTGCTCAAGCAGATCGGCTTCAAGGACGTGGACGACGCCTCCGACGGCACGGCGGCGCTGGCCAAGCTGAAGGAGAAGAAGTACGGGCTGGTGATCTCGGACTGGAACATGGAGCCGATGACCGGCTACGAGCTTCTGCAGCACGTGCGGGCAGACGAGGCGCTGAGCTCGCTGCCGTTCATCATGGTGACGGCGGAGGCGAAGACCGAGAACGTGATCGCGGCCAAGAAGGCGGGGGTGAACAACTACATCGTCAAGCCGTTCAACGCGCAGACGCTTCAGGCCAAGATCGCCGCCGTCCTCGGCGGCGAATAGAACACGGGCTTCTCCCATGACCCCTCGGAAGAACTACCGGATAGAATCCCATCAGTCCGACATGGCGGGCGATCCATCAGCCACACAGCGCCATGCCGAGATCATGGAGGCCTTTGCGTCCCTCCGTGAGATCATGGAGCCCGCCCACAAAGTCTCCCACACGATCCTCGAAGAGCACAGGCGTGATCTCCAGGAGGCGATGAGGCTGAAGGTGGAGCTGGATTCGATATCCGAAGCGATCCAACGAACGAAGCAGGAAATCGCCACGCTTCATTATGCCGGTGCGCAGGGTCGCGAGATGGCCCGCGTCACGGACGAGCTTGGAGCAATCGTTCTCGGGACCGAGTCCGCCACAAACTCGATCCTCGCGGCGGCCGAGAAGGTCGACGAACTCGCAGCAAATCTCGCCGCCCGGGTGACCGGTGACGATAAGGAGATCGCCCGCGAGATCGCCGATCAGGTCATCAGCATCTTCGAGGCGTGTAACTTCCAGGACATTACCGGGCAGCGGATCGGCAAAGTGGTCGGCGCTATGCGCTTCGTCGAAGAGCGCGTCAGCCAGATGATCGAAATCTGGGGCGGGCTCGAGAGCTTCAAGGAGGTTGAGACCATCGAGGATCACCGTCGCACCGGGGACAAGGCTCTTCTGAACGGACCTGCTCTGGCGACCGAGGGCGGATGCACATCTCAGGATGACATCGACGCTCTGTTCGGGTGAAATGTCGCCACTCTCAAATGAAAGGAAGAGCATCAGTTGCTGATGCTCTTCGATCTTTGGGCTTCAAAAATATCCTGAAAATTCAAACGCGGAACGAGGTCGTAGCCTTACGCTCAAATGGTGTTCACGGGGTCACGCTTGTCCCTAAGGGCGGGCGTCTCGCGTCGTTCAAGACTCGCTCAAACGTCTGGAGGTCTAGCTCAGGATCGCCTGACTTGTTGCTGAGCAGAATACGCTGAATGGAGACGCCGACATAAAACCCGTGCAGAACAAGCTTGAAGAACACCGTCACCGACTGATGAACGAATTCCATGTCGAGAACGACTGCAGGCGACTTGCCCCACTCGAACTTGACGTCTGCGCAATGCCCATAGCTGAGCACTCCTTCCTTGAAGTGCAACTCGGTTGATGATTCGATCAGGTCGTCGATATTGGCATGAAGTTCGTTGCATATATAAGCAATGATGATGCTCGCGTCGGTCAAGCATAGCTCCGCCACGAAATCCTTGATGCAATGAGCAAGCGCCTTCTCATAAGGCCAGAGTTCGCTTTGCGCGCTTGATGGACGTGACTGGTGCTCTTGCTCTTCGGTCACTTCGACCTCGTGAAAATGAAGAATAGGATTTGAGCGACGGCTCGATAGAAGTCCGGGGGAATCATTCGATCCACCTCAACACTGTCGTACATGGATCTTGCGAGAGCCTTGTCTTCGACGACGGGAATTCCATGTTTCTCGGCGGTTTCGCGAATACGGATCGCGACAAGGTCAAGCCCCTTCGCCAAGACGAGAGGGGCAGTCGTCTCCTCTCGATTGTAGCGCAGAGCGATCGCATAGTGAGTCGGGTTCGCGATAACCACGGTTGCGCGAGGAACGGCGGCGAGCATTCTCCTGCGGGACCGATCCTGCGCCAGAGAACGAAGACGCGCCTTGACGAGTGGGTCGCCTTCGGCCTGCTTGAATTCGTCTTTGACCTCTTGCCGCGACATGCGCAGATCCCGATGCCAGCGGAAGCGCGACCACAGAAGGTCGGCAGCGACAAGAACGATGGTCGCGATGCTCACGGCGGAAACAAGCCGAATCGCCATCGTCAGGATCAATTCCGGGACGAGGCTCGGATCACTGAACATGGCGTTCACGACCTTGTACTGCTCTGATTGCAAGAGAAGAATAGAAACAATGCCAATTGTGAAGAATTTAAAAACGGATTTCAGAAATTCCACCTGGCCCGCTCGACCGAAGATGCGGCTCCACCCAGACATTGGCGAAATGCGAGACCACTGCGGACGAAGTCTCTCGCCGACGACTTGGGGAACATTCTGAAGGAGCGAAGCCGACAAGCCGGCGATCATCAGAATGATGACCATCGGAAGAATAAAGTACGCGGCCTCGATAGCTACCGTCTGGATCAGGAATGCTGCGTCGGTTCCCGTCGCGAGGGAGAAGCTCTTAGGATTATCGATGAACAGAGCGAGCTTCTCGGCAAGAAGCGAGACGCGCTGCTTAGCCACGAACACCAGGATGACCAGCATTGCGATGAACGACGCGAAGATCGGCGCCTCTCTCGAGACAGGAACATTGCCTTTCTCTATAGCGTCCCGGATCTTCTTATCTGTTGCGGCTTCGGTTTTACTTTCCTTATCCGTATCGTCAGACATGACGCACTACGGCCTATCGGATGTACGTGTCGCCATCGTCCTGGGAGTTCAGTTCGATCTCCCCGCGACCGGCCATTTCGAGAGCAAGGTCCGTTATGGCTCGACGGGCTTCGAGCACATCGCGCTGGGATGCAGGCTCCTTGCTGTTCAGCTCGTGCTCGACCATGCGGCGGACGCGTGAAGCCAGCGAACTGAGAATGATGTTGCGGAATGCCTCGTCAGTGCCCTTGAGGGCCAGCACGACCCGATCATTCGGGATCTGATCGAAGAGAGCGGTACGGGCGCGGGGCGTAAGTCCCACGATATCGTCGAAGGTGAAGAGAAGCCCTTTGAGGATCTCGGCCGATTTGGGACGAACTTCAGTCAGGCTTTGAAGCACTTCTTCCATGTGATCGCGTTCCATCTTGTTGATGATGTCCGCCATCTTGGCATGGGTATCGGCACCCATGTTCCGGGAGAAGTTGATCATGAAATCTTCGTGCAGCGTCTGCTCGATGATCCGCATCGTCTCGTCGACGATCGGCTTGAATGTCAGCATCCGCCGCATCAGGCCATTGCGCAGCGGCGGCGGCAGGTGGCCCATGACCTTCGCGGCGCAGGCCGGCTTCACCTTCGAGAGGATCAGGGCAGCTGTCTGCGGATGCTCCTTCATCAGATAGGTCGCGAGGGCGCTTTCCGACACTGTCGAAACACGGTCCCATATCGACTTGTTCGAGTTCCCGAGCACGTCTGACATGAGTTCGGCGATCTGCTCCGGCGGGAGAACGCCACTGAGAAGCTTCTCGACCTCGGCCGCCGTGCCGAAGAGACTCGCGCCGTTGGAAAATTGCGCCGAGAACTCTTCGATCAGCGTTTCGATCTGGGTTGGAGAGACCGGACCGAGCTCTGCAGCCGATCGGGTGATCAGCTTGATCTCGTCGGTGCTGAAATGCTTGAGCAACCGGCTGGCGGCTGGCTTACCCATTGCGAACAGGAGCGTCGCAACCCGTTCCGGCCCTTTGAGAGGGCGGGGGCCTTGGTTTGCCTTTACTGGGGAACGCACAGCCATTGCCGAAAGTCCGTTTATGCGTTGCTGTCAGAAGCGGGAGGTCCGACGATCTCGGTAAGGGACACGCCGAAACGTGAATTGTCGTCTTCGACCACGACAACCTCACCGCGCGCGATCACGCGCCCGTTGACCACCACATCGACCGGCTCACCGACGCGATGGTCGAGAGGGACGATCGCGCCGCGCCCGAGCTTCATCAGGTTTGCGACAGGCATCGTGGCCGATCCGAGGACGACCTGGATGAGAACCGGAATCCGAAGGATCGAGTCGAGGTTCCGGCCGCTGCCGAGCTTCTCGTCGCGAGAGCCCTGCGCACCGCTGAGACTGGCGTCGGCCATCGAGAAAAGTGCGTCGTTGTGCCGGGTGGTTTCATCCTGCGGCTGATCGCCTTGGCCCAGGCGGGACCTGTCGTTCATGGGAGATCACTCCTGTTGGGTTCTGGTTGCGTTCTGGCCGATGAACTGTCGTAGGCGCTCATGGCGAAAGGTGAAGTGCTTAGGCTTTGTTGATTCTGATTGCGAAGATCGAGGCGCGACTTAGGCGGTAGAGAGTCTCATAATGTCTTCGACGCCGAGGTACCCTGCAGGTGGCGGGCGGACTGGGTCGCCACCGCCAGCTGGGCCAAGACCTCTCGGGCCTCGTCAATCCGCGCTCCGAGCGCGTCGGCCACCTCTTTGCCTTCGGTGCCGAAGGCGCGCACCGCGTCGCCCGCCGTGCCGAGAGCAACGGATGCTTCCTGGAACAGACGCTTGTACTCGGCTTGAGAGGCGTCGAAGCGCTTCAGCTTCCTGTACATGGCGAGGACGCAGAGGCTGGTGATCACCAGGGCGGCGAAAAGAACCAGATTAACGAGAGAGGACATCATCGATGAACTCCTGCTCCTGATTGATGAACTCGTCGACGCGCAGAACGTAAGACCCTTCGGCCTTTCCGACGTGGCACCAGAAGAGGCCCTGGTCATTGCCCTCCAGCTTGACGCGGCTGCGCGGCGTCGCCTGAAGCTCAAGGACTTGCCCCACCTTGAGATCGGCGATTTCACCGAGGGAGAGATGCCGCTCTTCCAGGACCGCCTTCAGCGTCACTTCGGTCTTCTGAACCTCGGTCGCAATCTGCTTCGCCCAGCGAGGATCACGAGTCGAGGAGTCGCCTGACAGGACGCGTGCCAGGGTCTGCCGCATTGGGTTGAGGACCGATTGCGGAATGATTACGAACATCTCGCCGCCCCGGTTCAGCGACTGAAGGAGGAACTTGGCGACGACCGATTGGTTGTTGCGGCGGCCGATGACCGCGAAGTCCATGCGGGTCTCGAGGCGCTCGAACTTGAAGGGTGTATCCGCCACGAGAGCGAAGGAGGCCTGGAGGGCTTTGCCGACCTGCTCGAAGATGGCTTGCGCAAGACGGAGCTCGATGTTCGAGAATCCGCGCTCCTCGTCGACCGGGGGTTCCGACCCGTCCGAGCCCAGGAGGACTTCGACCATGGTGAAGATGAAGTCGCGGTCGAAGCCGACAAGCACGTGGCTGTCCCATTCGGGAGCGTGGAAGACGCCCGCGATGGCATTGGCCTCGTACATCTCGAGAATGTCCCCGATCCGCCCACTCTCGATCTCGCTGAGCGAGTAGTACATCGGGGAGGCGGCGAGGTGTCGAAGATGATCCGCGCAGAACGTGGTCATGCGATCGAAGATCACATGCAGCATGGGGAGCCTGTCGAGCGACAGGCCCGCCGCGTCGAGAAGCCGATCGCGGATATCGTTGGCGTTCTGGGTCGTGGCCATGATCAGGCGGCCTCTTTCTGCGCGTCACCCCGTGCACCGCCCGGAATGGTGGCGGCCTCGACCTCGTCGATAGTCGGACGGTCCGAAGACGAGATGGCCTTGCGGCCATGCTCGACGGCGATCTGGGGGAGGGCGCCGTTCATGAAGGCGAGCAGCGACTGCTTGACGATGACATAGACGCGGCACTGCTTCTCGCGCGTGGTCTTAACCTTCGTGGCCAGCGGCGCCAGGATGGCATAGGACATGAAGATGCCAGCAAAGGTTCCGACGAGCGCCGCTCCGATGAAGCTGCCGAGGAGCTGGGGCGACTGATCGAGAGCGCCCATCGCTTTCACGATTCCAAGGACGGCCGCGACGATGCCGAGCGCCGGCAGGGCCTCGGATACCATGGTCAGAGTTGTATACGGCTTCGCCTTGTCGCGCTTCAATGTTGCGATCTCCTCGTCCATCAGCGCCTCGATCTCGTGAGGGCGGGCATTACCGATGATGATGAGGCGCACGTAGTCGCAGATGAAGAGAGTCAATTCCGGGTTCTTCTGGATGCTGGGAAAGTTGCTGAAGATCTCGGAACCCTGAGGATCGTCGATATGGGCTTCCACCTCGTTGCGCGGCTTGGCGCGCAGCTCGCGCAGGAGAGCGTAAAGCAAGCCGAGAAGAGCAAGGTAGTCGGCGCGCTTCGGGGTCGCGCCCTTCAGTGCCTCGACGGTTGCCCGCCCGGTGTCCTTCACTACCGGCATGGGATTGGCGATGATGTACGTGCCAACCGCAATGCCGCCGATGATGACGAACTCCCAGGGCTGCCAGATGACGGCAAGGTGGCCGCCCATGGCGGCAAACCCGCCGAAAAGGGACCCGATCGCAATGACTAAGCCAATGATGACGCCCAACGGTCTGGCCTCTCTCAGCAATTTCCTGATGCCGGAAAGATAGGTTCAGAGGCTTGCGCGAGGCTGGAACGCGATCTGGTCAGGCTGGGACAAGCTAGGGTGCCTAGGGTGGCAGGATCGAGGTAGTGCCCATGCTGACGACATATACCAGTTACCAGCTCATCACCAGGGATCTGCAGAAATCGCTGGATCGAACCGCATCCAGTCCGGTGACAGCGCGAGAGACCAAGTACTATCTCGAGAACATCGGGAAGGCGAAGTCGATCGACGACTTTCTCGGCGACTACAGGCTTTACAGCTATGCCATGAAGGCCTTTGGCCTCGAGGACATGACCTACGCAAAGGCCTTCATGCGAAAAGTCCTGACCGAGGGCGTCGACGATACCAAGAGCTTCGCGAACAGGCTGACCGACAAGCGCTACAAGGAATTTGCGACGGCCTTCAACTTCGCCCGCTACGGGGAACTGGCGACGACGTTCGAGGCGGCAAAGCAAGGCACGGTCGACAAGCACATTCGCCAGAAGCTCGAGCTTTCGGCCGGTGAAGACGACCAAGGCGTTCGGCTCGCTCTCTACTTCGCGCGCAAGGCCCCCGAGATCAAGAACGCGTTCGAGATCCTGGCCGATCCGGCACTCCTCGAAGTCGTCCAGACCGCATTCAATATTCCAAAGGAAGTCGGAACGGGCAGCATCGATGCCCAAGCAGCGATGATCAAGAAGCGTCTCGATCTCGACAGCTTGAAGAACCCCAAGGAAGTGGAGCGGTTCCTCAAACGCTTTGCCATCATGTGGGATGCGAAAAACAATCAGGCGACATCCCCCGTCCTTACTCTCTTCACGGGGGCGTCGTCAGCATCTGGTTTGGACATGGATTCTGTGATCAGCCTTCAGAACATCAAGCGCGGGGGCTTCTGAGATGCAATCTGCGCTTTACGTTGCGCTTTCGGCGCAGGTCGCACTTGAGCGACGGATGAACACGGTCGCGCAGAATGTCGCCAATCTCAATACCGGCGGATACCGTGCTGAGGAGGTGAAGTTCGAGACCATTCTGTCTCAGGCGGGGGCAGGACCGGTTGCATTCTCGTCACCGGGCGAGTCCTTCGTATCGCAGCGCGCCGGGCCAGTCAGCAAGACGGACAACCCGCTCGACGTCGCGATCCAGGGTGATGCCTGGCTCGCTATGAACACGCCTTCCGGCACCGTCTACACGCGCGACGGCCGCATGAAGATGACGGAAGCGGGCGAGCTCCAGACGATGGACGGCCACCCGGTCCTGGATATGGGAGGTGCGCCGATCGCCCTTGATCCGCAGGCTGGTACCCCGACGATCGGGCGCGACGGAATGATCTCTCAGGGGGGCAATCAGGTCGGTGCTCTTGGTCTCTTCCGCATTGACCCACGCAGCAAGATGACGCGCTTCGCGAACTCTGGATTTATGCCGAGCCGCCCGGCAGCGGCTGTGCAGGACTTCACGTCAATCAGCGTACAACAAGGCTATGCCGAGGGTGCGAACGTCAATCCGGTCATCGAGATGACAAAGATGATCATGATCTCCCGCACGTTCGAGAGCGCGGCATCGACCATCTCTGAGACCGAATCTTCGCTGATGAGCGCCATCCGCACCCTCGGACCTGGATCGTAGGGCTGCATTTGGCCTGCGGCATCACTCCGCCGACAATCCTGATGCTCCTAGGGGTTCTGCAATAGGGTCATGAAATCGTGGGCGCACTGAAACAACTGGAAGAGACTGTCTTAAGCGGTCTTCAATCGTTGCCGAAGGTCCGGGTGAGCGGCGTGGTCCGCGAGGTCACGCCCAGCTTCTACCGCGCAGCGGGCCTGTCCGAGTTCGTAAAGCTCGGGGATAGGGTCGGGTTCGATGCCAACGGCAGGCGCCATGCCGGAGAGGTCGTCCGGATCGACGAGAATGGCGTCACCATCAAGCCATTCGACGGCCGCGTCGAAGCCGCGCTTGGGATGCGCTCCTACGTCATGAGCGACATGGGGCTCAACCCTGATGCAAGCTGGCGCGGCCGGGTCATCAATGCCCTGGGTGAGCCTGTCGACGATCTTGGGCCGCTCCTGCCGGGAGCGAGGGCTGTGCCATTCGACGCTCAGCCGCCGAATGCGATGACCCGGGCGAGGGTCAACAAGCCGCTCAAAACGGGTGTCAGAGCGGTCGATCTGTTCACACCGATCTGCGAAGGACAGAGAATCGGCATCTTCGCGGGTTCCGGTGTCGGCAAGTCTACCTTGCTGTCGATGCTCGCGCGATGCGAAGGTTTCGACACCATCGTGGTGGCGCTCGTCGGAGAGCGCGGACGTGAGGTTCGGGAGTTTCTCGAGGGGCCGATCGAGCCGAATAGGGCGCGCTCCGTCATCGTCGTCTCGACCGGCGACGAAAGCCCGATGATGCGCCGGCAGGCTCCACGGACGGCGCTTTCGATTGCAGAATACTTTCGGGACCAAGGCGACTCCGTCTTTCTTATCGTCGACTCCGTCACGCGCTTTGCCCATGCAGCACGCGACGTCGCTCTGGCGGCCGGCGAGCCGGCGGTGGCGCGCGGCTACACACCCAGCGTCTTCAGTGACCTGCCCCGCCTGCTTGAGAGGGCTGGTCCGGGCGCGGAAGGAAAGGGATCGATCACGGGCGTGTTCTCGGTCCTGATCGACGGCGACGATCACAACGATCCGGTTGCGGACAGCATTCGTGGCACGCTGGATGGCCACATCGTCCTCGATCGCGCCATCGCCGACCAGGGGCGCTACCCCGCCATTAACGTCTTGGGTTCGATCTCGCGCCTTGCCGACCAAGTGTGGACGTCTGAACAGAAGGAACTGGTGAGGAGATTGCGAACCTTGATCGCACGGTTCGAGGATACGCGCGATCTTCGCCTCATGGGTGGCTACCACCCGGGCACTGACCAGGAGCTTGATCAGGCGGTCGTCATCGTTCCCAAGATCTACGAAGCTTTGCGGCAGGATCCTCCGATGCCTGTCAGTACAGACGCCTTCTCCGAACTCGCGCAGCTTCTAAGGGGATGATGACTGCGGCAGAGGATCCGCAAGCAGACCATCGCGCCGGATGCCTTCCGCTAAAGCCAGCCTCGCACAAGCCAAAGCGCTTTTACTGTAAACACGACAATATTTTTGGAGCCCAGCATGAGTCTCTATGGCGTTCTCCGTACCGGCGTCTCTGGAATGAACGCCCAATCCAACAAGCTGGGCACTGTTGCAGAGAACATCCAGAATGCGAGCACGACCGGCTATAAGCGGGCTTCGACGGAGTTCTCGTCTCTGATCCTGTCGTCCGGCAAGGGCGCCTACAATTCCGGTGCGGTGACGACCACGGTCCGATATTCGATTGGAGATCAGGGACCCATCACCTACACCACGTCGGGCAGCGACCTTGCCATCTCGGGGAACGGCTTCTTCGTCGTGTCCGACAAGACGGGAACTCCTTATCTCACCCGCGCCGGCAACTTCGTGGTCGACGGTCCGACCGGAAACCTGGTTAACGCGGCTGGTTTCCAGCTCATGGGCTACAGCCTCGCCGGCGGCGACCCTAGCGTGGCGCTCAATAGCCTGACGGGATTGCAGCCGATCAACATCAACTCGATGGCGATGCAGGCGCGCCCCTCCACGAGCGGCGTGTTCACTGGCAACCTTCCCTATGGAGCGGATCCCGTCTTGCCCGCTGATCGTCCGCCGACGGGATCGACCTTCACCAAGAAATCGTCGCTCGTGACCTACGACAATGTCGGTAACGAGGTGAAGCTCGATATCTACCTCACCAAGGCTACCGGTAATACCTGGGAGGTCGCCATTTATGACGCCTCGAACCCGGCCGCGTTTCCGGCATCGCCCCTTGCTACGCCGACGACACTGACCTTTGACGGGACCGGGCAGCTGTCGGGGCCTGTGCGCTCGGCAACCGTGCCCATCCCCAACGGCCAGTCGTTCACGCTCGACATGACCGGCATGACCCATCTCGCGGGTGACTATCAGGTTACAGGCGTTTCGAACGGCAATGCGCCTACGGCGGTCAAGGGAGCGGAGTTCGGTGCGGACGGAACGGTTTTCGCGGTCTATGAAGACGGAACGCGGATTGCCGCCTACAAGATCCCGCTGGCGAACGTGCCAAGCCCGGATAACCTCACTGCGCGCGCAGGCAACGTCTACGAGGCCAGCATCGAGTCGGGCAGCATCCAGGTCGGCTTCCCGCAACAGGGCGGGCTCGGATCGATTTCCGTCGGTGCTCTCGAGCAGTCGAATGTCGACATCGGCACTGAGTTGACGGCCATGATCGAGGCGCAGACGGGCTACACTGCGAACTCCAAGGTTTTCCAGACCGGATCCGAGCTTCTCGACGTCCTCATGAGCCTGAAGCGCTGAGCCTGAAGCCGAAAATTCGTTGGAGTAAGACGCTATGGGCTTATCGCTCGCGCTCAATACCGCCCGCTCGTCGCTGCAGGCCTCATCCACGCAGATGTCCGTCATCTCGCGCAACAACGCAGGTGCAACGGACGCGACATACTCCCGGAAGATCGCCTCCCTGGTAACGGCCGACGGAGGCGTCAGGATCTCTGTTCGCCGTTCTAGCGACACGGCCCTGTTCTTCAAGATGCTGTCGACCACCTCCAATGCGGCCGCCCAGCAGGCCGTTCTGGAAGGGTATGATAAGCTGAAGAATACGGTCGGCGACACGTCGCTCAACCAATCCGCGGCTGCAAAGATCGGCGCCCTCAATTCCGCACTCGCGCAATATGCGAACAAGCCCGATGATGCAAATCTCGGCCGCGCTGTCGTCGATCGCGCCGGTGAGCTCGCGACGATGCTCAACGAGGCGACAAAGACTGTCCAGAGCGCGCGCAAGGAGGCCGATACCAAGATCGCTGAGTCGGTCGGGCGCGTGAACGATCTTCTCGGCCAGTTCGAAACGGCAAACAAGGCAGTCATTCAGGGCTCGGCAGCCGGGATCGACATCAGCGATGCCCTCGATGCCCGAGACAAGATCCTGGCGCAGCTCTCCGAGGAGATGGGAATCACGGTCTCGACCCGTGAGAACAACGACATGGCCATCTATACGGACAGCGGCGTGACGCTGTTCGAGAAGACGCCACGGTCTGTTACGTTCAACCCGACATCGGCTTTCGCCCCTGGTACTGTGGGATCGGCCGTCTACGTGGATGGCGTTCAGATCACCGGCCAAGGGCCAATGCCGATTCATGCCGGAAGGCTTGTCGGCCTCGTCGCTGTGCGCGACGACATCACCGTCACCTATCAGGGGCAGCTGGATGCCATCGCAGCGACCCTCATCGACGCATTCGGTGAGGCAGATCCGTCGGCAACGCCGCCGGTCGGTCCGAAGGTCGCGGGCCTTCTGACCTATAGTGGATCGGGCGCCCCAGCTATGCCATCGGGTGCAGGCCTGGTCGGTTTGGCCGGACGGATCACAACGAACCCGGGAATCGATCCCTCCAAAGGCGGGGCCGTCGAAGCGCTCAGGGACGGTCTGACATATACTTATAATCCCGGCGGTATCGGCGGGAATGCTGCGTTCGCCGAGCGCCTCAATGCGATTGCCACAGGTATGAATGCGGATCGGACCTTCGATCCGGCTTTGGGGCACGGCGCTCCCGCCAGTCTTCAGGCCTTCTCGACGTTCTCGGCTGCATGGCTCGAATCCGGACGCAAGACGGCTTCGGCCGAAGTCGACTATCGGGTGACGCTCCTGGGCCACGCATCGGAGGCCTTATCCAATGCGACCGGCGTGAATATGGACGACGAAACGGCACTGATGCTTCAGGTCGAGAAGTCGTACTCGGCCTCGGCAAAGCTCCTCTCGGTCATCGACGAGATGCTCCGTACACTGTTGAACGCGGTGAACTAAGATCATGAGAACGACCTTCGTCTCGACCCTGAGCCTTCTCAACTCACCCAGAACGAATGCCGCGAAACTGCAGGCAGAGCTTGCCAAGGCAAATACAGAGATCACGACCGGCCGCTACGCCGATGTCGGCCTGCAGCTTGGGCACCGTGTCAGCCAGAGCATCACGCTCAGGCAGGAGCATGCCGACCTTTCCGCCCTCACGGACGCAAATGCACTGACGTCGATCCGTCTCAGCGTCACCAAGTCGTCGCTCGACAATGTTCGTGAGATGGCGGACGCGTTCCTGAACACGGTGCTGTCGGTTCCTTCAAGCCCGACCGGGCCGGCGATTATTCAGCAAACGGCTCAGGCCAACCTGAAAAGCCTGATTGCCGAGATGAACCAGGTGGCGAACGGGCAATACATCTTCGCGGGGACCGACACGAAGCAGAAGCCGCTAGCCGAGTTCACCGCCACGTCGGCCGGAAAGGTCGCCATCGACACAAGGTTCGCCTCGTTCTTCGGCTTTGCGCAGAGTTCAGCGTCCGCCAAGGGGATCACTGCTTCGCAGATGAGCACGTTCCTCGACACTGCATTCACTCCCCTGTTCGACGAGGCGAATTGGTCGGCAAACTGGTCTTCCGCCCAAAGCCAGAACATCGAGAGCCGCATATCGCCCGTCGAGAAGATGGAGACCTCGACCAATGCGAACGAGGCCGCCTTCCGCAAGCTCGCTATGGCTTACACGATGGCCTCGGAGCTTGCGATCGCCGATCTTCCTGAGACGACCCGGCAGGTCGTCATCGACAAGCTTGTCGAGACTGTCGGAGCGGCGTCGACGGAGATTGTCCAGATCCAGGCGAATCTCGGAATGGTCGAGAAAAGAATTTCCGACGCGAATGAAAGGATGGGCCTTCAACAAGCTTATCTTAACGAAGGTGTCGGCAATCTCGAGGGAGTTGATCCCGCGGAAGCAAAGACACGCGTCGATTCTCTGACGACGCAAATCCAGATGTCCTATTCATTGACGTCGCAACTTCGGCAACTGAGCCTTCTCAACTACATCTAATCCAGTTCAGGGTGCGCAATGTACCGTTTTTCTTATGCTGAGATCCTTGAAGATTCTTCCGGTGAGTGCCGTGAGCGGGAGAAGCTCGCGTTCGATCGCGCGATAGACCTGCTAAGGGAGGCAGCCTCCAAGGGCTCGAAATCCCTGGCGGGCAGAGAGGCAGTTTCCTTCGTGCAACGCCTCTGGGGCATTCTGATCGATGACCTGCTGAGTGCCGACAATGGTTTACCGGACGCTCTCCGGGCAGAGCTCGTCTCGATCGGGCTCTGGATCATGAAGGAAACCGACCTCATTCACCAAGGGCGGTCGGAGAACTTCACAGCTCTGATCGATATCAACACCATGATCCGTGACGGTTTGAGATGAGCAGGTCGATGCATCTTTCTCTGCGTGCGGGTGAGCGGATCTTTATCAACGGCGCCGTTCTTCGCGCGGATCGCAAGGTAACGATCGAGCTCCTCAACGATGCCACGTTCCTGCTGGAGAACCATGTTCTGCAGGTCGAGGACGCGACGACACCGCTCCGCCAGCTCTACTTTGTCGTGCAGGCCGTGTTGATCGATCCTGCCAGTGCCGATAGGGCTCTGGGAGTGTTTCGGGACCTTCATGCGGCCACGGTCGCGGCATTCTCGAATGAGGAGGTCGTCAACGGCCTCCGGAACGTCGCGGATCTGGTTGGCGCAGGTCGTCCGTTCGATGCACTCAAGGTCATCCGAAGCCTCTTCCCCGTAGAGGCTGCCATCATTCAGGGCGGTGCCAAGACGGCTCCGACCCAGGCAGCATAAGGTCAGGGATACGACAATGGACGTCAACAGTGTGATGACCGCGAACGCGACGCAGCGTTCGTCCACGACGACTTCGACATCAAAGTCGTCGGCCGCAACACTCAACTACAACAATTTCCTGAAGCTGCTCCTGCAGCAGATGAAGAACCAGGATCCGACCGAGCCAATGAAGTCGACCGACTACATGGCGCAGCTCGCGACTTTCTCGCAGGTAGAGCAGAGCATGATCGGCAATTCCAAGCTGGACGCCCTCCTGTCGTCTTCGGCCCTGTCGCAGGCCGACAGCGTAATCGGCCGGACAGTGACATCCGCCGACGGGCAGATTTCGGGGCAGGTCGCCTCGGTCCGCATCACGAGCGACGGGGCGTTGGCAAAGCTCGCCGACGGGAGCGAACTTCTTCTCGGCCCCGGTATCGTGATCAGCTGACCATGAACGAGGTCGATGCGCTCGAACTGGTCCGGACGGCGATCTGGACGATTCTGATCGGTGCAGGGCCGGCCGTCGCCGCCGCGATGGCGGTCGGCATCATCGTCGCCCTGATCCAGGCTTTGACCCAGATTCAGGAAGTGACCTTGACCTTCATTCCCAAGATCATCGTCATCCTCCTTGTGACGTTGCTCACAGGCTCCTTCGTCGGATCTCAGATTTTCGCCTTCACTGAGCAGGTGTACGGTCGCATTACGACGGGCTTCTGATCGCCCCTCCTCTTGCGGATATGAGGGTGCACGGGCGGTAGGGGACCCTCGCGCAAGCTTGATGCTCGAACTTTCCGGCCAACGATAACCGGAAGATGGATTCGAGCCGACATGGCGACAGCCGACGTTATAACGCTGGAACGTGCCAAGAGCAGGGACCTGGCTTTTGCGGGCGGTATCGTCTGCATTCTTGCAATTCTCTTCCTGCCGATCCCGCCCGTTCTCATCGACATGGGGCTCGCTTTGTCGATCGCGGTTTCGGTTCTCATCCTGATGGTGGCGCTCTGGATCCAGAAGCCTCTCGAATTCTCCGCTTTCCCGACGGTCCTTCTGATCGTCACGATGCTTCGCCTCGCGCTGGGAATCGCGACGACGCGCATGATCCTGTCCAACGGCCACCACGGCGTGTCCGCCGCCGGACATGTGATCAACGGCTTCTCCCAATTCGTGATGAGCGGCGATTTCGTCATCGGTATCGTCGTCTTCATCATTCTCATCACGGTCAACTTCCTCGTCATCACGAAGGGTGCCACCCGCATCGCGGAAGTTGGCGCACGCTTTACGCTCGATGCCATTCCGGGCAAGCAGATGGCTATCGATGCCGACCTGAATGCCGGGCTGATCGACGACAAGGAGGCGCAGCAACGCCGACGTGAGCTCGAGGAAGAAAGCGCCTTCTTCGGCTCCATGGACGGCGCGTCTAAGTTCGTCCGAGGCGAGGCGGTCGCGAGCCTGATCACCATTGCGGTCAACATCTTCGGCGGCATCATCATCGGCGTGACGCGCCATGGCATGCCGCTCTCCAAGGCTGCCGACGTGTTCACGAAGCTCTCTGTGGGCGACGGCCTCGTGTCGCAGATCCCGGCGCTCATCGTCTCGCTGGCGGCGGGCCTTCTCGTCTCGAAAGGGGGCACCCGAGGGACTGCCGAACAGGCCGTCATGGGCCAGCTCGGCGCCTATCCGCGTGCGTTGATCGTCTCCGCCGCCTTGATGTTCCTCTTCGCAATCGTGCCCGGGATGCCCTTGATCCCCTTCGCAGCGCTCGGCGTCCTGCTGGGATTCGTCGCCTATACGATTCCGAAGCGGCTTGCCGAGCAGCAGGCCGCCGCCAAGGCCAAGGCGGCAGCCGTCGAGGAGCAGAGCCGCGTCGAGACGAAGGACTCCGTCAAGGAATCGTTGAAGACTGCCGAGATCGAACTCTGCCTCGGCAAGCACCTGTCGGTGCAGTTGCTGAGCAAGCACGGAGAGATCGCCCACCGCGTCAACAAGATGAGGCGGAAGTTCGCGCAGCAATATGGCTTCGTGGTGCCGGACATCAAACTGTCGGACAGCCTTTCGCTTCCTCCAAAAAGCTATCAGGTCAAGATCCACGGGTCCGTCATCGCCACGCAGGAGACCCGCCCGGGTGAGCTCCTGGTCGTCCTCGGCGATGGTCCAACCCCCGACGTGCCGGGGGATGAGGTCCGGGAGCCGGCCTTCGGCATGCGGGCCATGTGGATCTCCGATGCCTACGCGGCGGAGGTCAAGCGAGAGGGCTTCAGTCCTGTCGACAGCAATTCCGTCCTTCTTACGCACTTGAGCGAGGTCATCCGGAACAACCTCCCTCAGCTCCTGTCCTACAAGGACATGCGGACCCTCTTCGACAGGCTCGACCCAGAGTACAAGCGGCTGATCGATGATATCTGTCCGTCGCAGATCTCATACTCCGGCCTCCAGGCCGTGCTGAAGCTCCTCCTGGCCGAGCGTGTATCGATCCGGAATCTGCACCTGATCCTGGAGGCGATCGCCGAGATCGCGCCTCATGCCCGTCGGACCGAGCAACTGGTCGAGCATGTGCGCATGCGCATCTCGCAACAGATCTGCGGCGATCTTGCCGAGGGCGGCGCCCTCAACGTGCTCCGGCTCGGAAACCGTTGGGATCTGGTCTTTCATCAGAGCCTTCGCCGGGACCAGAAGGGCGACGTGATCGAGTTCGACATCGATCCGCGCCTCGTCGAGCAGTTCGGAACAGAGGCGACGGAGGCCATCAAGCAGAAGCTGAAGGAGGCACACAGCTTCGCCATCGTCACGGCGCCCGACGCGCGACCCTATGTCAGGATGATCATCGAGCGCCTGTTCCCCACCCTGCCGGTGCTGTCGCACCTGGAGATCGCCAGAGGGGTGGAGATCAGGTCGCTCGGGACGATCTCATGATCGCCGCAACACCCGAGACGTTCCTGGCGGTGTTTCTGATCTTTTGCCGGGTCGGCGGCTGCCTGCTCGTCGTTCCCGGGTTCTCGAGCGTGCGCATACCTCCGCAGATCAGGCTGTTCATCGCCCTGGCGGTTTCGCTGGCACTTTCCCCGATGCTCATCGGGAGATTCCAGGCGATCCTCAAGGATCAGCTCCCCGTCACGACGTTGTGGTGGATCTTTTCCGAAACGCTGACCGGTTTCCTGATCGGGCTTCTCGGACGCATCTTCTTCCTCGCTCTTCAGACGATGACGACGGCCATCACCATGGCAATCGGCTTCGGGGCCATTCCCGGTACGCCGATCGAGGAGACCGAGCCGATGTCGGCACTCGGCTCATTGATCATGATGGTGGCGACTGCGCTCATCTTCCTGTCCGATCTGCACTGGGAGCTGTTTCGTGGACTGATTGCTTCCTATTCCCGCCTGCCTCCGGGGGATGCATTCGGCGCACAGTTTGCGCTGGTTCAGCTTGCAGACCAGATCACCGCAGCCTTCGTTCTCGCTCTGCGCATCAGCAGTCCCTTCATTGCCTATTCGGTCATCGTGAACCTCGCAGTCGGCATCACGAACAAATTGACGCCGACCATTCCCGTCTACTTCCTGGCGACGCCCTTCATCCTCGTCGGAGGTTTCTTCATTCTATACTTTCTTCTCAACGAGTTCATGCTCCTGTTCATGGCAGGATTCGTGTCGTGGCTGAGCAGGGGCTAGATACGCATGGACAAAAGACTTCAAAAGACGAAGCGCCTGCTGAAGGTGCAGGAGCAGCTCCATCAGATTGCGGAATGGAAGCTCGCCAGCCTGCAGCGTCAGGTCGCCGAACTGCAGAATACGCAGCACGCGCTCATCGCCACCCTCAACGATGATCAGTTGCTGCATGGACTCTTCGTCGAGGCAAGGTCGCGTAGGCTCCAGACGCTGGCTGCGGAGGAGGGGCGGGTAAAAGTGGCCGAGGCCGAGCAGAAGAAGGCGGCGCTGGACCACGCCATGCAGGTCAAGCGAACGGAGCGGATGGTCGAGACCCTCTCGGTCGAATATCGCAGAGCCGTCGAGAAAAAGGACTATCTCGCGCTCCTCGACAGTCTCGCCACGAAGACAGACGCAAGCCTCCCGTAAGCTAGGCGCGCTAGAACGCGAGGGAGACTGCAAGAGGACCTCATGGCAATCAGCTTGCCCTCAGATATCGTGCTCGATGTGGCCAAGGCTGCCGATCCCGCCAAGTATCAGGCGGCCGCGAAACGGCTTTCCGAGCTATCCGCCCCTACGGGGGCGACAGAATTCGCGAACGTGTTTAACACGATCGGCAGCCGCCCGACGACGCGCATTCCGACGGACCCCCACACCGTGGTGACTGCCCTTCAGAATCGGACAACCCTGTCGGCCGACAAGAAGGACGACACGTATCAGCAGTTCGAAGCCTTTGTTCTTCAGACATTCGTCGAGTCAATGATGCCGAAGAACGCCGACAGCGTGTTCGGTAAGGGAACGGCGGGCAACATCTGGAAATCGATGATGGCCGAGCAGATGGCCGGCCAGCTCGCAAAGGCCGGCGGAATCGGTATTGCGGCGCATGTGCTCGCATCCAGATCGAATGCGGAGCGCTCCGAGCGAGATGAGGCTGCCGACGAAACGGCGGGTGTGACGTCACAACTGTAAACGATTTGCGTGTCGCGCCCGATCGGACCTGAGAGGGTCTGGCGGGGATTGCGACGGGACTGTAGCAAGGGGATCTTTAACGATGATCATCAACTCCATCGAGCGCCTTGAGGAAACGATCGACGCCGAGACTGCGGCGCTCCTTGCCCATTCGTTCGTCGATCAGCAGGAATTCAACCGACGCAAGAGCCAGAGCCTTCTGGAACTGAGCCGTCTCGCACGCGGCCTGCGGAAGGAAGCGGTCACGCCCGAGCTCGCGGAGCGGCTGCAGTCGCTTCGGGATAAGCTCGAGACCAACAACTCCGTGCTGGAGATGAACCTTCGCGCCGTCCAGGAAGTGGCGGACATCGTATCCAAGGCCATCCAAAGCTCCGAGTCGGATGGCACCTATTCGGCGGTCGGACACTACTAGAGTGACATGAGATGGCGAGGATCTTGGTCACCGGCTTCTGGATTTGCGCGATCACGCTTCTGTCCTGCTACGCGGCGGTCTACTGGGACACCGGCATGCAGAAGAAGAAGGGCGAGGACTACCTTGAGGGGCTGGAGTACCAGAAGGTCCGCCCAATCAACGTCCCTGTCATCGCGGAAGGAGCCGTGCAGGGATACATCGTCGCGACCCTCGTGTTCACGGCTGACGCGAAGACCTTGCGTACGCTGACGGTGTCGCCGCAGACCTTCATCGTCGACGAGGCATTCCGCCAGATCTACGCGGACGAGACGCTCGATTTCCGTCGGTTGTCGAAATACGACGTCAACGGCCTACTTGCCAATGTACGGCGTAGCGTCAACGAGCGCATGGGCGCAGACATCGTTAAGGATGTGCTGATCGAGAACTTCAACTTCGTCAACAAAAGCGACGTCCGATCCTGATGGTCCGCGGAGCGCGGGCTGAGCGAGGAGCGCTCCGCAACGGTTCCTTCTACGTGGGGCCCCGCGCGAGCGACTGGAAGCGCTCGTCGACCAGGGCCTGGCTGACGGCCTTCATGCCGCGCTTGCCGGATGCGAGGATCATGCCGCCAGAAACGCGGTGCGTGCCGGAAAACCGGTAGCAAAGGACGTTCGCCGCCTCAAGTCTAGCGGATGCTCCTGCGACGAAGCCTTGCAGGGAGGATGGAGGTTCGCTCAATCCTTGAACGATCTCGATTCCATTCAAGGTCCCGACAATGGAATACGGGGTGAGATAGAGGCGCTTCTGTCTTTGGAACGCCACGGCTTGAAGTTGTGGCGCGAGCGATACGATCGTCTTCGGATCGAAGTGCAATAATCCTTCGAATGTGACTGTACCCTGCGCCGACCGGAAATCGTCGAGAACGGCCAAAGCGGTAAGGTCGTCCGTCATCACATAGAAGCGACGGTGCACGTAGTCGGGGCCATAGACATTGCTCCGGACCTCGCAGATCCGGACGTCGTCGATGGACTGCTCGGAATGCAGCCAGCTCGTGCCCGCGCCCTGCTCACGGCCGTCGGGAACCGCGACGTTGTGTGCGCGCGAGGACATCAGATAGTTTCGGGCCGCGCCGATCTCATGCTGGGTCGATCCGCCTGAATCGACGATCCAGCGGACCCCTCCGCTGGAGAACACGAAAGAGGTTGCATCGAAGTGGCCATGCGAATTGTGCTGCTCGGAGAGGGATGCACAGAAATAGGCCCAGTCTCTGCCCTGCTCGTACGAACGCGCAGCCAGGATCCCCTGGCGCGGCAATGGGATGAAGCGCGCCCCACGCGGATAGGAGAGCTCCGCTTTGATCTCGTCGTGCCCGAGCCATTCCTGCCCGTAGCGCGTCATGAGGCGACGCAGCCAGGAGGCGTGATGGATGCCGGCGGGCATATCGCCGAAGCCGGGCAGCATTCCGCCGGGATCCGTGATCTTGATGAGGTTCAGGACGGCACGAGAAAGGCGCGGCGACAAATGCTCCCGCAGTGCAGCGCTCTCCGGTATGGGCTCAAGCGCCTCTTCGAGAATGAGGCCGAGCGAGACGGCCTCCAGCTGACAGTGCAACGATCGCTCGAAGAAGGTACCCGCGGGGCTGATCAGCTCGTCGAACCCCTGTCGGAGAGATGCGAGCGCCAATGACATCCAGTATGTCGCGAGCGGGACCCGCGGCAGAGCCGCGGCAAGCGCCAGCAGTGAGCCGCTTACATGGAGCTGATGGATCGAATGGCTGAACACGTTTTGACCGATGATCTCGGCGAGAGCGAAGCCGTGCCGCACGATCTCGCCCAGCAGCTCGAGCAGGGACGCTGAATCCGGAGTTGTGCGTGCGGCCATCGCCTGAGCAAGGACGTCGAGCAGGGCCTCGGTCCGCGTGGCCATGGCAAGGGGATGAAGGCTCAGGTCGTCCGCTGGCTGTCCCCATGGATTGGTACGCGACCAGGCAAGGGCGAGCGCAACGGAACGGTTGATGGATTCTGGATCATCGCCTTTCGAGATGTCGGCAAGCCACGCGAGCGACTGGAACTCGTGGCGCCAGGCGAGCGAGCGGAAGGGATCCTCGGTCCAGTCCGATGCCTCCGGCAGGCGCCATCCCGTGCAGCCGGCAAGGTGCAACTCCTCGTCAAGAAACATCCTGCTTTCGCCCCGTTGCAGCGAACGGAGGTTGGCATGGATGCTCAGGCGAGCCGCGAGAGCGGGCGGATCGAGGAGGTTGGCGAGCCGGTCCGGCGCAGCCTGGCCGGCTGCAAGGATGGGAACCGGCAGGCGCTCGCTGAGGTGCTTGAGGAACGAGACTCCGTCCGCCTGCTCGTCTCCGCCGATGTTCTCGAGGAGCAGTCCGACCTCCAGTGACACCTCGAGTGGCATGACCAGTTCGACGCTCGCATCCTCCCGCAGAACCTGGAAGCCGATCTCGACGCTCGCAGCGGTGGGCGGAGGAGTGAGTTCCAGCGTGAAGCGGCGCGCCTGGATATGGGCCGGGACGTTCACGAAAGCGCCAATGAGCGGCGCCGTTTGCGTGTCGGCGTAGGGCAGGGGAAGCTCCTGCCCTCGTTCATCCCGATAGACGATCCGCGCCAGGGCGCCGTCCTTTCTCTCGCCGTTTGTGACAATCTGTCCGCGTACGAAGAGCGGACGGCCGGGGACGATGTTGTAGCGGATCCATTCCGGCTCGGGGCCGAGCGCTTTCCAGGTGCGGGACACCCGCGCTGTCGCAAGGAGCTCGTTGTCGCTGTGGGCCGCCGGCGTTTCGGCAGCGAACGCTTCCTCGCCGCTCGTCTGCACGAACTGGCGAAGCGTCGGGTTCGAGACATGGAAATGATGAGAGTTGCGCCATCCGCGGACACTGATCGCCACTTGACGCGTCGGAGCCGGGACGAAGAACGTACAGCGAAATCTGCTCGTCGCTCCCTTGCCGCCGGCCTTGGAGGCTGCATCGGGTCCTGCCACGAAGACGTTGAACGGGTCGATCTGGGCGCGTGACAATCCCGGCACGTAAGAGAAGTCGATGCTGGAGCCGTCCTCCATCAGGAACGCAACACCGACGGCCGCGAAGTTGTGGACGTTGCGTGCGGCCTCCTCGGCATGAGGCGTCACCTCGAAGCTGAACTCGCACCAGACGTCCGGGCTCACGTCCTGATAATTCAGGACGATGCGAGACCAGCGATTCTTGGTGGCGATGATGTGCTGCCCGTCCGTGGCGCCCGGAAGGGAGTCGCCAGCATGCTGGATCGAGCTTGGCAGAAGTCGTTTCACGCCTGACATGAAGGCAGCATCGCTCCGGAGGTCGAGGGAAGCGGCGGCCGGACGCAGGAGCCGCCGGGACGCGTCGAACGTCTCCGAACCATGTTTGAAGGGTGGATGCAAGAGCGCATCGTCTCCCGGAGGCGCGACGATGGCGCGCTCCGGCGTGTGCCTGCACTCTGCTCCGTGAGAGGCGGATCGGAAATTCGCGCTGCTTCGGTTCACCCGACGAAGGTGTATCCGATGTATCGCTTGGCTTCGATGGGATCGTGTCCGAGGCGGGCGCGCAGCTTCTTGCGCAGCTTGCTGACATGGCCCTCGATCACGCTCTCCTCGACGTCGTTGGAGTAGATGCCGTAGAT
>NZ_QQBB01000020.1 GCF_003350535.1 Microvirga subterranea | reverse complement strand
ATACCGTGACCTCTTCATGGCACTGACCCTCCTCAAGGATCAAAATGCCCGGAAAAGTTGTCCTCCGAATGGACCAGTTTGACGGGTCAGGACCATGGTCTGGGCGCTAGCTTAGACGCATGGACCACGACCTCTGGTGCGGGTGGCCGATAGCCTAGGGATGAGTGCGGGCGCACTGTGTTGTAATGCCGGCGCCAGCTCTCGATGATCACCTTTGCCTCTTCCAAAGTGTAGAAGATCTCTCCGCTGAGCAGTTCATCTCGAAGCTTCGAGTTGAAGCTCTCGCAGTACCCATTCTCCCATGGGCTGCCTGGCTCGATGTAAGCCGTCTTGGATCCCACAGCCTTGATCCACTCGCGCACTGCTTTGGCCACGAATTCGCTGCCGCTATCGGACCGTATCTGACCTGGGATGCCACGCAGGATGAACAGGTCCGAGAGCACGTCGATCACATCGACCGCCTTCAGCTTCCGGTTCACCCGGATGGCCAAGCACTCGCGCGTGAACTCGTCGATGATGTTGAGCATGCGGAACTTACGCCCGTCATGGGTGCGATCCTCGACGAAGTCGTAACTCCAAACGTGGTTGGCATATTTCGGCCGCAGCCGGATGCAGGATCCGTCGTTGAGCCAGAGCCTTCCTTTCTTCGGTTGTTTACTCGGCACTTTGAGCCCCTCCCGCCGCCAGATCCGCTCAACCCGCTGCTTGTTCACAAGCCAGCCGGCGTCACGCAGGAGAGCAGTGATCCGCCGATAGCCATAACGGCCATACTGGGTCGCCAGGGCAATGATGTCGGCGGTCAAAGCCGCTTCATCCTCCGGCTGCTTGGGGATCTTGCGCTGGGTGGAGCGGTGCTGTCCCAGAACCCGGCAGGCCAGCCGTTCCGAGATGCCGTACTTGGCGATCACGTGATCCACACAGGCCCGACGGCGGGCGGGGCTTACCAGTTTCCCGAGGCGGCCTCTTTCAGGATCAACTTCTCCAGGGTCAGATCCGACACAGCCCGGCGCAGCCTGGCGTTCTCCAGCTCGAGCTCCTTCATCCGCTTGACCTGGTCGGATTTGAGCCCGCCGTACTCGTTACGCCACCGGTAGTACGTGACCTCCGTCACGCCGATCTGCCGGATGGCCTCTGCCACCGTCCGGCCTTGTGCCGTCAGCACGTCCACCTGTCGCAACTTGGAAACGATCTCCTCGGCCGAGTGTCTCTTCTTACCCATCTTCAGTCCTCCTTCGGCTCAAGAGCCATACTTCAGGGAGGATCACTTTTCAGGAGGCAGGCCAATCTCGACTCGGTAACGACACGCGCGCTGCTCCCAACAGACGAGGGCAGAAACATCAAGGATGTGCTGTCTGCATACGCGGCTGCGGAAGGCTTGGCTTAGCCGGGGGTGGAACAAGAGCTGCTCTCAATACACGACGGCATCATCAACCATGTGTAGATGCCCCGGCGACGCAAGAAGAATCTTTGGTTTGAACCAGCGCGTGGTCAGCGCTTCAGGCCAACGCTGAATGAACATCACACCCGGATCACCCGCATGAGGCAGGCCATAGGCGTGAACAGGTCCATCAATTGGGTCGAACTCCGCGCCACAACCAATGCACCGTTCAGACATTATCCATTGCTCCGAACTTCATTTCGCTTCGTTGCGAGCCGGCGAACACTATCGGCTTTGCCTATGAAAAATCTTGATCAAGCTCTTTGCGGCGGGAATTTCCGACTGGATGCGTACTGACCTATTCATACCGCTCCATCTCATGGCCGAGTTAACCTAACGGCGATGTGCCACCTCCATGCACGCACAAATGGGAAGAGGCATGCCTGACATCCCATACCGAACTAACCACAGCCGGATATTCCTGTGCCACCACGGGGCCAGACATCCCTGCTCCGCCGCAGCCGATATCCCAGCAGCTCCCCCGGAACTGGCGGAGCCACCCGGGATGATGTTCCAGAGGTGGGCTAGGCCCTTCAGCTCAGCCCTGTTCGACACTGCCAAGCTTAGCGGCTTCCGAGAATGGGACGAGCAGCAGGATCTTGCCATTCATGTCGGCAATCTCAATGACGGTGTCATTGTTGAACTCCGGGATCGCACCAGCTAGTTCCCGTGCAACGATCAGAGCCTCGGCGTGTGCCGAGTCTAGGTTCGGCAGTTCTGAGCCCTCTGGGTCCTGCTCAAGGTCGGACCCGTTCCTAATGTGGAAATAATACAGAGGCATAATTAGGTCACCTCATTAGGACGGTGTGCCTATGGCTTTGAGCATGAACGCTCTGGAGCCAACCGTTATTCCCAACTCCATCGGTCACGGTAAGCAAAGTGGTGCAGCCCGCCTCATCGCTTGCATCGATATCGGGATCGTCCGACAGAAGATCTCTAATCCGCGCGGCAACGATGTCTCCATTCATAAGAGTGATCAGCAAATCTTTTCCATCTATCGGTTGTCCGACAGCTGTCATTGAGTGGCTGAACACACTTGGAGCAACAAATAACGGACCACGATACCTCTGTGGATGATCTACACTGCTTGCACGACCGCCATGAGCGTCGCGTTCGACAATCGCCGTCTCAGGCGCGCTCGACAGCACCGAAGGCCAAACGTCCCTGGTGGAACGTTGCCCGCCGTGGTGAGCGCCGTGCGACGGCCTCAGCCGAACAGCTGGCATCAACCAGAACGAACTCAGCCGTGTCGCCGGGCTTCGGCCAAGCCACTTTCCCATCGTCGCTCAGCGGCAGCACATCGCCCGTGGCGATCGCAAGGGCGCGCGACAGACGGAACTCGTCACTACCGCCGTAGAGCTGAGCCCACAGGTTGGCCTTCTCCAGCATGTCACCGGTGCCGAACGGTGACCAGTGGTCGATCACGCTATCCGTCCCCGTCATGATCTTGACGCCTTTCGCGCGCAGCTGCGGCAGCGGCATTGTCCTCTGTCCGATCGGCACCGTCGACACCACGGTGACGCCCTGCGCGGCCATGCGCCCGGCCATCTCGTCCAGTTCCTCGGGCTTCAGGGTAGAAAGGGCGAAGGCGTGGCTGAGCGTCAGCCGATTGCGCAGCGCCGGGGTCTTCTCGACGGTTGCGACCATGTAGTTGAGAGCCGCCACGCCGGCAGGGTTGGTTTCATGGATGTGGATGTCGACGCCCTTGTCGTGGTCGAGCGCGATCTGGAACATCGCATCCAGCGATGCCTCCATGGCACCGTCGACATTGGTCGGGTCCAGGCCGCCGACGTAGTGCACGCCCATGCTCATGGCCTCACGCATCAGCCCGTCCACCTTGGAATGCAAAAGGCCGTGCTGCGGGAAGGCAACGATCTCACATTCGAAGCTGTCGCGATAATTCGCCAGCGCAAGCTGCAGGTGCTCCAGGCTCTTCAACCCGCTCACAGGGTCGATGTTGCAGTGACTGCGCGCGACTGAGCTGCCTTGCGAAAGGAGGAGATCGATCAGCTTCTCCGCACGTGCTTGCGAGGTCGGCAGCAGGTTCGGGAGAAGTACCTCCTCCCGCGCAATCATGTCCATGATGGTCTTGCCTTGACGCGGGCGCGGCGCCTGCCAGGGTCCGCCGTAAAAGGTCTTGTCCAAGTGGATATGCATGTCCCGAAGCGCAGGCAGAAGCAGCTTGCCGTGCGCCGTATAGCGCGGCAGGACTGCATCCAGTGCCGCATTCGCACCGTGCAGTGCCTTGATGCGGCCATTCTGGATCTCCAGCGTGTGGATACCGGTCCGTGTGCCGATCACCACGTCGTCCTCACGCTCGAACCCCTCTTCGAGGCGCACATTGCTCAGATAGTAATGGTTGTCGATAAGGGCGGTGACCTCCTGCTCGGACTGGTCGACATTGGTGGACGCTGAAGTGGCTTCGGCTTGAGCGGCGCTCAGGCCCAGCGCAGCGGACGCCGTCAGTAGCCCACCGGAGCGGCGAAGAAAGGCCCTGCGGCTTTGTTGATGCGCTCTTTCCATGGTTCGCTCCTCCCTACCTGGTGTCGGGCTATGATCGGCGGCATTTCGATCTTCGCGTTTCCAGAGCGGATCTGGCTTAGCCTATAAGGCCGCTCCCGGCTTTGTCGCTTGGCAGACGTCCTCTCAGATCGTCAAACTGCTTGGCCTGCAATGTCCAGAAGATAATGCTTGCATTCTCCATCTGGAAATTAAATGTTCAGATAATTATTATCGCGATTATGAATGGCCCGCGTTCTGCACTAAAACCGGAAAGATGCTCGACCCACGCCTTCTACGCACTTTTGTCGCAATCGTTGACGCTGGCGGCTTCACCAGAGCGGCGGAGCACCTGCACATGACCCAGTCGACCTTGAGCCAGCAGCTTGCCAGGCTTGAGGACGCGATTGGGCAGACCTTGGTGGACCGTGATGCGCGCCCGGTCCGCCCCTCCGCCGCGGGAGAGCGCCTGCTGGGATATGCCCGTCGGATCTTGACCCTTCAGCAAGAGGCGACAGCCGCACTCAGCAATCCGGCCGGCACGACGTCTGTTCATATTGGGTTACCGGAAGATATCTTCAGCCGCACCATGGCGCGACTCTTCGGCGATTTTTCCAAACGTCATCGCGAGATCCGCTTGGACGTGAGCGCAGGGCTAAGTCGTGATCTGACCCGGCGCTACCGTGGCGGCGAGTTTGACATCGTTGTCGTCAAAGAGCCCACACCCAGCACCGATTGCCGGGCAAGCTTCCCCGAGGCCATGGGGTGGTTCGAGAGCAAGGATGCTCCAAAAGCGTGGCCGGATCCTGTCCCGCTTGTGACCTTTCCTCTTGGCGGCCTTTATCGCGAGACCATGTTCGAACGCATCGAGCGTGAGCGAGGCCGCTGGTACGTCGCCTTCTCGGGCAGCAGCCTCAACAATGTGCTCGCTGCCGTCGAGGGCGGGCTCGGCATAACACTCCTGCCCAGCGCTGCGACGCTTGGGCGCCATGTCAGGCCTTGCATACTGTTTCGCGGCGAAGCTGCAATCATGGTTTCTATCTATGCTTGGGAGAATACTGGGCCAATCGCGGAACTAACCGAGCAGATTGGCACCGTCCTTTCCGAACGAAGTGGACATCCTGGAAGGTCGTGAGTGTGCTTCGCTATTGGGGAGCATGAGGTTTCGTGGGACAGCTGATGACAGTGCCGAGCCTGCTAAGACCCTAGCGGTTGGAGGCCTCTTGCAGCAACGACACCATGCTACCGTATCGGTGGGCCTGTGCGAGTTGGAGCGGCGTCGCCCCGTTGCGATCAGGGATCCTGGCGTCAGCGCCGGCTTCGAGGAGGGCCCGCACCGTCTCGACGTGCCGTGGACCGCCGTCACCGAGGATTACCGCCTCGATTAGGGCAGTCCAGCCCAAGTTATTGACATGGTCAAGCGGCGCGCCGGCCCGGATGAGCTCGCGAACAATACCGTCGTGCCCGAGATGGGCGGCCGCGATCAGCGCCGTGCCGTCGTAGACGCTGGTGACCAGCTTCGCGCTCGCGCCTGCAGCGAGCAGCGCCTTCAGCGTCTGCACGTCATCCTGGACCGCCGCGATGGTCACGGCGTCATAACGCTGGTTGTCGAGCAGGGCGGGATTCGCCCCGATGGCGATCAACTCCCGGGCTGCGGCCCCGTGCCCCTGGAAGACGGCCACATGCAGCGGCGTGCGGCCGTTCTGGTCGCGGCTGTTCGGGTCGACGCCTGCCTTGCCTAGGCGCCGCATGTCATCAACAGAGCCTTGAGCTGCGGCCGCGTGTAGGCCGCGGTAAGTCGAGAGCTCAGTGGGCGTAGGCGGCGTTTGCGCAATAGCCCCTTCGGACAGGAACAAAATTGCGAGCAGTCCGACCAGCACGAGTGGGTTGGCCAAAGTCCGTCTCCCCGTGAAGTGGTGGCCGGCAATCATGCCAGCCACCGTGTTGGCGATCACTTCAGTTTCGCCTGCACCTTGGTAAGGCCGGCATTTGCGCATTCCTCATCAAGGTGACCGCCCGGAGCGCCACCAACGCCGATGCCCCCGATCACCTCGTCGCCGGCCTTTACTGGGACGCCGCCGCCGAGCAGGAGAAAGCCCTCGATGGCTGCCAGGTGCCGGGCAGCCGGGTTCTTGTCGGCATTTTCCATGATGGCGGTGGTGTTGCTGCGGGCGGACGCCGCTGTGTAGGCCTTGGCACGGCTCGCCTCAACGGTATGCGGTCCAGCCCGGTCGGCCCGGAGCACGGCGCGCACAAGGCCGGCGCGATCCACCACCGTCGCCGTCACGTTGAAGTTCTTGGCGGCGCAGGCCTCGACGGTGGCCTGAGCCAACTCCTGTGCAAGCGCCAGCGGCATGTTGCGCTCCTGAAGGACTTGGGCGCCGGCGGCCGCAGGAGCCAGGATGAGAGCTGCGAGAACGGCGTTGCGAATTTTCGACATGGCACTTCTCCAGTGGGGATCGTTCGGATCCCGGCTTGTTCGACACCTGGACTTTAGCCATCCGACGCCTGGCGGGTTATCGGTGCAGCACCGGAGCATTCTCCGTAGTTCTACGGAGGAGCGTCGGACGGGCGAGCCAGGAGCACGAGACGCACCATCTCGGCCACTGAAGTTGTGCCAAGCTTTTCTGCGAGATTGGCGCGGTGGGTTTCAACCGTGCGTGGTGAAACCCCCATGGCCCGGGCGATCTCCTTCGTCATCCAGCCGCGGGCCACCATATCGAGAATCTCGTTCTCGCGCTGCGTGAGCCGGGAGAGAAGCGCCCGCGCCTTATCCGCTTCGCTTGCTTCACGGCGCTGCGCCTCAAGTCGCGCGAGACCCACCTCAATGGCTTCGATCAGGACCTGCTCGTCGACCGGTTTTGTCAGGAAGTCGACGGCGCCGCCCTTGAAGGCGCGCCGGCAGGCATTGACGTCGCCATGGCCAGTGATCACCACCACCGGCATGTGCTCGCCCTCCGTGGCAAGCCGCTCCAGGAGTTGAAGGCCCGAGAGGCCGGGCATCCGAACGTCGGCGACGATACAGCCCACGGCCTTCTGGTCGCGCCGCTCCAGAAAGGCGAGGGCGCTCGGAAAGGCTTCGACCGCGAACCCAGCTGCTCGCAGGAGCATCCGGAGCGCGTCGCGAACGTCCTCGTCATCGTCAATGAGGAACACGGTGCGGGGCAAGTTCACTCAGCGGCCTCCTGACGGTTACCGGGCAGCGGCAGGCGGGCCGTGAACACGGCACCGCCCTCCGGTGCGTTCACCGCCGTGATCTGCCCGCCGAAGCCCTCGACGATGCGTTGGCATAGCGGCAGGCCGAGGCCCATGCCATCGGGCTTGGTGGTGAAGAACGGCTCAAACAAGCGCGGCAGGTCCCCGGCGGGGATCCCGGGGCCTTGGTCTCGGACCACGATCGCAACCGTGCCCTCGTCAACAGCCGTTGTGACCGTCACTGTCCGCCGCTCCTGCGGCAAGATCTCGATTGCGTCTGCGGCATTGCGCACGAGATTATGCACGACCTGCTCGACAGACACCCGATCCACCACACAGACAGGATCACCCGGGTCAAGATTGAGTTCCAGAGCAATGCCACGATGCTCCAGATCGCCCTGCATCAGCTCCGCAACGTTGCTGATCAGGCGGTTGAGGCTCGTGGGTTCGGGTGCCGGTCCGCTGTTCGACACGTAGGCGCGCAACCGCGCAAGGATGTCGCCCGCCCGCTTGGCGAGACGAACGTTCGCGTCGAGTACGCCGATGATTTCGCTCCAGTCGGGGGAAGGGGAACGGGCGAGGCGAAGGCCCGCCTGACTGCGGCTGAGAATGGCGGTCAGGGGCTGGGTGAGCTCATGGGCGATGCCGGAGGCCATCTCACCAACCGTATTGACCCGCATGGCATGCGCGAGCTTGGTCTGATGTTCGTGAAAGCTCGCCCGTTCGCGGGCCTCGCGAGCCGACCGGCGCTCGCGCAGCACGAACCCTGCGACAAGCACCCCAATCCCGGTGATGGCTGCCACAAGCGCTATTGTGAGGGGCGGGAGGAACTCGCCGAACCCGGGCCGCCGGGCAACCTGCAGGAGGAGTGGCTGGGACCGGCTGCCGAGCGCCTTCTCGAAGATGAGGTTCGGGAGGAGCCCACCGGATAGGATTGGCTCTCCCGTCTGAGCGAGAACGCGCCCCGACAGGTAGCGCAGGGTAAGGTTTGTCCCCACCGGCAGGTCGCCCTCCGGCTCCATCAGTCGCCGCGCATCGACCGTCATCAACAAAGCACGAGCTTGAGCCGTTGTCTCAGGGAGTCTTTTGACCAGGTGATAGGCTTCGGCACCGTTCAGCTCAGCCATTACGACCGCTTGTCCTGCGGAGAGGCTGGCAGCGGTCACCGCAAACTCGCTCATTCCGGAGTTCCCGAGCTGCCCCCCGCGGGTGGTGAACACCAGGTCTGGAGCAGGCCCGACACTGATGACGTCGATGGCGGTAATCCGGGGATAGAAGCGCAGGATGGCCTCGGCGAGAGCGCCCAAGGTCGTGACTGAGCGGGCGGGGCTGGCCAGCACGGCAGCAAGGCTCGTCAAGTGCGCATCATGCTGATCTGCCCGTTGTGAGACAACACGGTGCAGAGTGCGCGCCTCGACCTCGAAGTCATCGCGGATGCGGACGAAGTTGACGGCCGCGACGGCGACGGCCGCGATGATCGTCAGCGCGAGCCAGGCACCGAGAGCTCTTGCGGCACGACGATTCATGGGCGGGGAACAGGTAAGCATCGTCACGAGACTAGCGTCGCAATGGCCGCCCGTCGACTGCGCGACGGAGCTGTTTTAGGGATGGATGCTGGCCTCTGGGCAGGCCCAATTCGCATGGACCCGACCTATCCTGCGGCTGATTCCGCAGCGGTCGGGCGCTCCTGCAACCTCGAGGCGATCTGCCCTTGCGCCATCTCCTAGGCAGTGTGTCTGAGTGCCTGGCCGACATACCTCGCAGATCACCTCGGCATCCGCCGCATCGTTCTTTTGCGGCTTACGCGGCAGGCTCCACGTTCAAGGCGGCTAACCCGCGACGGTTAGAGACTCTGCCTGTTCTCCGCCGCTTCAGGGCAGCGTTGATGAAGGAGTGGTTATTGTGGGCGGACTGGGATCGGAATGCTCCCGAGCCTCCGGATCGGGTCGTTTGATCCGGAACCAAGCAACGTAGAGCGCAGGCAGAAACACCAGGGTCAGAAGCGTCGCGACCGCCAGACCGCCCATGATCGCGTAGGCCATCGGGCCCCAGAAGATCGTTGGGGCGATGGGAATCATGCCGAGGATCGCGGCCGCAGCAGTGAGCAGGATCGGCCGGAAGCGATGCATTGTCGCCTCGATCACCGCATCCCACGGATGGCGCCCATGGGCTTTCTCCGTCTCGACCTGGTCGATCAGGATCACCGAGTTGCGGGCGATCATCCCGATCAGCGCCAGGACGCCGAGGATCGCCACGAAGCCGAGTGGCTTGCCTGAGACGAGGAGAGCCGCGACGACCCCGATCAGGCCCAAAGGGGGCGACACTGAGCACCAAAAACAGGCGGTGGAAGCTCTGAAGCTGGATCATCAGGATCGTCAGCATCAGGAACAGCATCACCGGCACGACGGCAATTACCGAGGCTTGCGATTTGCCGCTCTCCTCATCCGTGCCGCCGACCACCACGCGGTAGCCGGCCGGCAGCTCCGCATTCAGCGCGTCGATCTTCGGCGAAAGCGCCCGGACGATGGGTGCGGGCAGAATGCCCGGAGCCACGTCGGCTTGCACCGTCAATGTTGGCTTCCGGTCACGACGCCAGATCAGCGGATATTCCTGGCCGTACGCGATGGAAGCGATCTGGGTCAAGGGAACGGTCTGGCCGTTCGGCAACGGCACCTGCAGCGTCCGGATCGTCGCGAGCGATGCGCGCTGCTCGGCGGAAGCGCGAGTCACCACATCGACGAGGTAGATTCCATCCCGCATCTGCGTGACCGTGGCGCCGGACACAACCGTGTTGAGAACCTGAGCGAGGTCCTGCGAGCTCAAGCCCATGAGGCGGGCCTGATCCTGGTCGACCCGGATCTGCACCGTGCGCGCCGGCTCGATCCAGTCGTAGTTGATCTTTTGCACGCGCGCGTCCGTGGCCATGAACTGCGCGAGCCTGAAGGCGATCTCGCGAACCTGATCCGCATCCGATCCACTCACGCGGTACTGAAGCGGCCAGCCCACCGGTGGACCGAGTTCGAGAGGATAGACGCGCCCGACGACGCTGGGGAACTCGGTCTCGAGCGTCTGCTCGAGCCTGGCCTTCAGGCGCTCCCGCTGCTCCAGGCCCTTGGTGACGATCACGGCCTGCGCGAAGAAGTCGTTTGGCAGCTGCACATTGAGGGGGAGATAGAAACGCACAGCTCCGCGTCCGACATAGGTGCTCCATCGGTCCACGGTCTCGTCGCCCTTCAGCAGATCGTCCAGACGGGTCGAGACGGCCTGTGTGGCATAGATCGATGCATTCTGAGGCAGCTTCAGGTCGACAAGCAGTTCGGGCCTGTCCGAGGACGGGAAGAACTGCTGCGGGACGAAACGCGTGCCGTAGAGCGCTGCCCCGAACAGCACGAGCGTGGCGAGGATCGTGATCCAGCGCGCCCGCATCGCTAGGATGAGGAGGCGGCGGAAGGCGCGCATGACCGGACCGGGCTCGCCGGAATGGGCCGTCTTGGGCTTCTTGAGAATCCAGACACCGAGTAGGGGAGCGAACAGGACAGCCACGATCCAGGACACGATCAGGGCAATGGCGACCACGGCGAAGATTGAGAACGTGTACTCGCCGGCGGCGCTGCGCGCGAAGCCGATGGGCACGAAGCCAGCCACTGTCACGAGAGTGCCCGTGAGCATCGGGAAGGCAGTCGAGGTGTAGGCGAACGTGGCCGCATGGTCCTTGTCGTCGCCGTGCTCCAGCCGGGTGATCATGGTCTCGACCGTGATCATGGCATCGTCGACCAGGAGACCAAGGGCGATGATCAGCGCGCCCAGAGACACGCGCTGGAGATCGATCCCGAAGAACTCCATCGCCACGAACACAATGGCGAGAACCAGCGGGATCGAGAGCGCCACCACGGCGCCCGCACGCAGCCCGAGACTGATGAAGCTGACCGCCAGGACGATAGCGACGGCCTCCCACAGGGCCTCCATGAACTCGTCGACGGCATTCTCGACCGTCACCGGCTGCTTGGCCACGAGCTTCGGCTCGATCCCGATCGGCAGGTCCGCGATGATCTCGGCCATCGCCTGCTCGACATTGCGCCCAAGGGTTAGGATGTCGCCGCCCTCGCGCATGGCGATGGCGAGCCCGATAGCGTCCTGCCCGTTCACCCGAAAAATCGGCTGCGGCGGATCCGCGGGACCGCGAGCCACGCGCGCGATGTCGCCGAGGCGAATGAGGCGGCCGTTGGCAGCGAAGTTGATGGCCAGAATGTCATGCTCGGATCGGAAGGCTCCCGAGATCCGCAGCAGGATCTTCTCGTCGCCGGTCTGCACCACGCCCGCAGGCGTCACGGCGTTCTGCGCCTGGAGAGCGGCGATGAGCGCAGAGCGGTTAATCCCGAGACCGGCGAGCTGCGCGGCCGAGAACTCGACATAGATGCGCTCGTCCTGGGCGCCGATCACGTCGATCTTCGACACATCGGGAACTTGAAGCAGCCGTGAGCGGACGTCATCGACGTAATCCCTCAGCTCGCGGTGGGTGAAGCCGTCCGCCGTGAAGCCGTAGACGATGCCGTAGGTGTCGCCGAACTCGTCGTTGAAACCTGGGCCGACAATCCCTTGAGGCAGCATGCTGCGGATATCGCCGACTTTCTTGCGCACCTGATACCAGATGTCGGGCACCTGGGCGGCGGGCGTCTCGCCCTTCAGATTGACGAAGATCGTCGTCTGCCCGGCTGTCGTGTAGCTGCGCAGGTAATCGAGATTCGGGGTCTCCTGGAGCTTGCGCTCGAGCCGCTCCGTGACCTGTAGGAGCGTGTCGTCGATCGTGGCTCCGGGCCACAGCGCCTGCACGACCATGGTCTTGATGGTGAACGCAGGATCCTCGCTGCGCCCGAGCCGGAAATACGACGCGATACCGGCGATCACGAGCACCAGCATGAAATAGGCGACCAGGGAGCGGTGCCGGATCGCCCATTCGGAGAGGTTGAAGCCCTTCACGAGGCGCCCCCGAGCAGGCGGACCTTCTGGCCAGGGCGGAGCGCCTGCACGCCGGCGGTAACGACGACCTCCCCAGTCTCCAGGCCCTGGGAGACGACGACGCTGGCAGGGTCCTGCCGGAGGATGTCGACGTTTCGCAGGGACACCGTCTGGCTCTGCGGGTCGACGACCCATACGGCCGGCCGCTTGTTCGCCTCGGTGAGAGAGCTCGCGGGAATCTCCACCCCGGGAGGCGCCGTGAGCTGAATGCGCCCGACGACCGTCGCCCCGAGGCGCATGGCGGGCGGCGGGTTGGTCAGACCCACCTTGACCTGGAAGGTCCGCGTCGCGGGATCCGCCTGGGGGGAAACCTCACGGACGCGGCCCGTCGTCTTCACGGTCGGATCGTCCGTCAGGGCGATGTCCACCACCGGGTCGCTGGGTGCCGTCCGGATGAGCTGCGCCGGCACGTCGAAGACGGCATCGCGTCCGCCCTGGCGCGCGACCTGAGCGATCATCTGCCCGGCACGGACCACCTCCCCGGGCTCGGCCCCGGTCGCTGTGACCGTTCCGGCTGCGTCCGCCTGGAGTTCCGTGTAGCTCACCTGCTCTTGGGCGTTGCGGAGCTGGGCCTGGGTGGAATCGACCTGAGCCTGGGCCGATTGGAGCGCCTGCTGGGCCTGATCGAACTGGGCGCGGGTGGTGAAGCCTTTGTTGAGAAGCTCCTGCTGCCGGCTGAAGGTGTTGCGCGCTTGGGTGAGTTGGCCCTGGGCGGCCGAGAGGCTGGCTTGAGCCTGTCGGAGAGCGTTCTGCTGGATTTGCGCGTCGAGGCGCCCGATGACCTGTCCGGGCTTGATGGCGTCGCCAACGTTGACGTTCCGCTCGATCAGGCGCCCGTCTAGGCGAAAGGCCAGGCTGACCTCGTCCTGAGCCCGAATCTGGCCCGTGAGGGAGACGGGCTCACCGCCTGTGCTGCGCTGGACGGTGACGGTCCGGACCGGGCGAATGTCGGGAGCGGGCGGCGCCGGTTCCTGGCAGCCTGTTAAGATTGCGGCGAGCACGCCCGCGGCCACGATCCAGTGTTTGACCATGATTGCTTCTTCCCGAGAGGTGATGCGTGAAAGGCAGTGGCGTGGACGTTCAGCAGTCCCGCATGCGCTCGGCCAGGACTGCCACAAGCTTAGCTAGGGCGCCCATGTCGATGGACTTCTCCTGTGCTCAATTCATACCTGCCACCTCGCTCATCTCCTTCACCGTCATCGCATCGACGAAGGCAAGGGCCCAAGGTGGTGGACGTCAATGCGGTGCGGGTTTGTGATCATCTGCGCGCCTTTGAGGCAGGTGTTCGGGTTTTGGCGGACGGGGGCGGCTGCAACTTGTGGCTGATCGAGGACGGGCGTGAGAATGGGTGCCGTGAGCAGCGCTCGCGCGGAATCTGGACCGATCTCCGAGCGATCCGGTCGCAGTACAGGGAAGCTGGTCGGCTGACTCACCGCTACTTCGCCCTTGTCATTTCTGACCATAAGTCGACTTAACGCGTTCGCGTTCCTTGTCGATGCGGCCGTTGACAGCCTCCATCTCCGCCCTCCCCCGGTCGCTGTATGTCTGCATCTCAGCCTTCAGTGCTTCATGGCGCTGCCTCAGCCGCTGGTACGCCTCACGCGCGGATTCAGCATCAGTCTGGCCATCCCTGACCATCCGGTCGGTCATCTCCAGGAACCTGGTCGATTCTTTATTCGTGATGTCCAGCACGCAGGTGTTGGCGTGGCTCGCTGCCTCCAGAGCGCTGGTGTTGTTGGCACTTCTCACCTCGAGCGCGGCGGTCTCGTAGTTGAGCATTTCCGTCAGATTCGCGGTTCTCACACGAAGCCTGTCTTCCAGCTCCTTCCTGTTCGCAGCGTGGGAGAACGCACCGCTTCCGGCACTGGCCACCGCCTCAAGCGCCTTGCGATCCTTCTCGGGAATGTTGAAGCCGATGATATTGACGGTCGCCTTCAGGTCAGACTCGCGCAGCGCCCGGGCGGCAGCGACAGGATCGCCGCCGCATGTCTCCAGCCCATCGGACACCACAAAGACAACCTGTTCACCCTCGCCGGACGCGGGCGTGAAACTCTGCCCCGCCTTTGTGATCGTTGCCGCCAAGGGTGTCCAGCCTGTCGCCTGTACATTGTCGAGCACGCTGGCGATCCTCTTCGCATTCACCGTCGAGAGCTCAGACAGCAACTCCACGCCCGCGCAGGACGCGGCTTTGCCGCTCTCGTTGTTGTTTCCTTTGTGCCCGAACGCCAGAAGACCGACCTCCGCGTCCGGCGGAACCGTATCGAGAAATCTCCGCACTGCGGCCTTGGCGGCATCTATCTTCCGTTCGCCACCGACCCGCGCCGTCATCGAGCCGGAGGCGTCAATCGCGATGATTGCCTTCTTCCAGCGGCTGCCCATCGTCTCGGGGCCGTCCGGCGGAGGTGGGCCGTCCTTGAGCGTGTAGTTGACGTAACAGGATTTTGGATCTCCGCCGAAGTCGGTGAGGAAAGGAACTGTCGCAAACTCATCAGCAACTTAGTTCGGTCTATGCCTACGGCAGGCTCCGGAGGCGTATGATGTTCAAAGGCCGTCACTTCGATCGCTCGGTAATCCTGCTCTGTGTCCGGTGGTACCTGGCTTACAATCTGAGCCTGCGGAATCTAGAGGAGATGATGGCCGAGCGAGGCATCTTGGTCGATCACGCGACCATTCACAGATGGGTCATCCGGTACTCACCCGAACTGCTGGAGCGGTTCAATCGCCGCAAGAGAGCCGTCACGGGAAAGTTGCATGTCGACGAGACATATATCAGGGTTAGAGGCCAGTGGCGGTATCTCTATCGTGCAATCGACAGCAACGGCGATACGGTTGAATTTTGGTTTAGCGAACGGCGAAATTTGGCAGCCGCCAAGCGGTTCCTGCGTAAGGCCCTCAAGCGGCATGGCCGGCCCAAGCGCATCGTCATTGACGGCAGCCAGACCAACCGCGAGGCAATCCTGTCCTGCGACACGACAGATCGACTTCAGGATCGGTCGAGACGCCAATTGAAGCCGATCCTGATCCGGCAAAGTGCCTACTTGAACAATCGCATTGAGCAGGATCATCGGGCGATCAAACGGCGAGTGCGGCCGATGCTCGGGTTCAAGACGATGAACAGCGCTCGTGTGATCCTGGGCGGAATCGAGATGGTGCATATGATGCGGAAAGGACAGGCGAAGTACGCCTGCCGTTCACAGCTTTCCCTCGCCGAGCAGTTTGAGAGACTCGCTGCCTGAAGCCAAGACACTGCCTCAACCATTCCCTCGCCTCCGCTCCAGGTTTGCGACACAGCCCACCACGGTCATGGACGGATGGGAAGCAGGATCTCAAGATCTTATCGCTCCGGCCCCATGAGGGCGAAGGCGTGCTCGGCACAGAACACGTGGCTGTGCAGGTTGGCGATCCACTGTCGTCCGGAGGCGGTGACGTTCAGGTAGCCGATCGCTTCCGTCAGATGCGGTGAGACGCTCGTCCAGTAAAAGTCGGGATAGCGCTCGACCATGTCGGCAGGCGAGGCGTAGCCGAGTTGGCGGTTGAGCCCGACCTCCTCGAACTCGTAGAAGAGGGCATTGGCCTTCCTCAGATACAAGGGATCTCCGAGCTGCCCGATCAGGTCGGCCGCCTGCACCAGCCGCCCCTCACGGTTATCGGGATGCTCGTCGGCCCCACTGCACGCCGGAAAGCGGGTGAATTCGATCGCCCGGCTCACCCGGGCCGCGTCCAGGGTGGGCGAGGACCCGAGTCGTTCCACGACGAAGAGCTTGGAGCGATCGACATGGTAGGGGGTGAGCACCGCGTCCGAGGCGCCGCGAGGCAGGGTGACCGTGCGCCCGTCCGGGCTGACCACGTAGCCGCCACCCCGGTCGCCGGCGAGGATGCCGCGGACATAGCCGATGTCGTGCAGCAGGCAGGCGACGATTAGGTGGGCATAGTCGTCCGGCTCGAGCCGCTCGGTGAGCATGCGTCCGCGCAGGATGTCCCGCCCGACCAGGGTCACCAGGAAGGTGTGTTCCAGGTTGTGGTAGAGGGCGTCGCTCCGTCCGAGACACTCAAGGGCGATCCGCGCGATGCCGTCGAGCCGCTCAGCGTGCTCATGCTGCGCGGAGCCGAACAGGCGGCGGACGTCCTCGGCCAGGAGCTTGCCGAGTTGATCCGCAGCCATTTCGGACATCGTCATCATCACCGTCGTGCCTCACCGCAGGCCGATCCCAGACAGCCTTCACTCAACAATTGTCATGCATGGCTGCGAAGCGTGTCATCAGACGCTCCGCCGCTTCTGCCGGCCTGAGACATCCTCGTCGCCGCTGCCCGAGGAACCCTCGGAGCCCTGAGCGTTCTGGCTAGTCCGGGAACCCGGATTGCCCATACCCCGCCCCTGCACCTGGATGCGGCGGGAGCGCTCCTGCCGCCCGGTCTTGGGCACGGTCACGGTCAGGACGCCGTTCTCGAAGTGCGCCTGCACCTGCTCCGGATCGATCTCGAAGGGCAGCCGCAACGAGCGCTGAAAGGTGCCGTAGGAGCACTCGACGAAGTGGAAGGACTCCTTCTCGTCCTTGCGCTCGAATCTCTTCTCACCCCTGATGGTGAGAACGTCATCGTCGAGGCTGACGTCGATGTCCTGCTCGGCCACGCCAGGCAACTCCGCCGTGATGCGGAATTCCTTCTCCGTCTCGGAGACGTTCATGCTGGCGTTGACGAAGGATCCGACATCGCCTTGGCCCTGGCTGCCGGACATGGCAGGCGGTCCGCTGCCGCGCAGCACGTCGTCGAATAGGCGGTTCATCTCGCGGTGGAGCGACAGGAAGGGATCGCTCCCGCCGAGCACGCCGAAGCCGGGGCGGGACGTGGTGAGGGGATTGCGGGCCATGGTCGTTTACCTCCTTCGAAGTCACGATCACTCCGCACAGGCGAGGAGGCTGGCCGTCGCTCTTCGCGTCTCGCGCGGAGCGGTGCAGGAAAATGCCGCCGCGAAGCATCGGGTTCCACGCCGTCGAACACCTGAGGGAGCACCTCCATCGGTCCTGAACGGCCTTCGGCGGCAAGCACGCACAAGAAGCCCCGTTCAGTCGCCGGAACGGGGCCAAGTCGCGGAGGTAGGTCAAGGATCATGCGTAAGTCAGGTTGTCTCCGCATGGATTCAACCACACATCCTCTTCAGCGTTCCTCCGCGGGAATGTGGCATCGTGGCATCGGGAGAACGTGCAGTGGACGAGAGCTTTTCGCCTGTGATCTTCCTTTATGGCGTAGCGATCGTCCTTGGGGTGAGCAAGGCCTGCACGCTGCTGATCTGGAGTACTCTCCCGAAGCCGAGACCGGGGCTGCGGCAGGATCTGAAAGAAGCCTGGCAGTACCGGACCATGCGGACGCCTGTCGAGACTAAGCCGGATCATCTGTCCGGCGGCCCGGAGCCTCAGGTTCCAGCAGCCACTGATGCGGCAGGCCAGCCGTGACCCGTGTTGCCTCGGGCACGGCCCTTCGTTCGGAGAAGACGCAGCCTATTTGCGGGTGTTGTCGTCGTACACGCGGGGTCGGCTGTCAGGTGTCGTGGACGAGGATGCCGAGGTGCCGGTCGTGCCGACCGTCGTGGTGCGTGACCGCCCGCGCATGAAGTACCAGACGATCGCGGCGACGATCAGCAGAGCAATGATGATCCACAGCCACGACATGCCACCGCCATTGGGCGCGGGAGCGGCTGGCGCTCCGCCTCCTGCGGGCGGTGTGGCCTGGGCGAGGGCGTCGCTCACCCAGACGAGCGTCATGAACACCGGAATGTAGAGACTCTTGTGCATTAGGGCTCTCCTCCAACGCAGCGTGACAGGGATCAACGTTGACCCGCAGCCTCCGTTCCGATGGGGGCTTGTGCGCTGCATTGCCGGGGGGACTGCCGATAGCGAGGAACTCCCGTCGGGAGCCCCCGTTGGTCCATGTTCACGCGAGAGTTCTCATGGCAGGCCCTACCCGAACCCCCACCACTCCACCTAACGACGAGGGCGTTCCCGTGCTCGAGGAGGCGATGCGAAGCGCCCCCCGCAGCATGTCCGAGGAGGTCATCCCGCTCGTTGAGGAGAGCGCCGTTGTCGGCAAGCGGGAGGTGGTGACCGGGCGAGTTCGGGTCCGCACCGTTACCGATACCATCGAGGAGCTGGCGCAAGCGGACGTGCAGCACGAGACGGTGGAGGTCACACGCGTACCCGTCGGCAGGGTGGTCGAAACCGCACCCGAGATCAGGACGGAAGGCGATGTGACGATCGTGCCGGTGCTGGAGGAGGTGCTCGTGGTCGAGAAGCGCCTCGTGCTCAAGCAGGAACTGCACATCCGGCGCCGCGTCGAACAGGAGGCCGTTGAGGTGCCGATCACCCTGCGCAAGCAGCGCGCCATCGTCGAGCGTACCGATCCTGAAGATCCGGCTCCCGAGGGTCCGCCAACCTAGTCCCCGGCAGGTTCAGGAACCGAGGCCCGGAGTCTGGCCGGGCCTCGGGATTGCGATCAGACCTTGCGGTCGGTTGAGCCCGTGGTGCCGGTGCCCTGGATATTGCGCTCGTCCTCGACGTCGACCTCGGTCCTGCGCACGGTGTCTGACACGGTCTCGGTGCGATGCTCGGCTTCCTTGCGCACCACCACTTCTTCGGTGACGCGAGCTTCCTTGGAGACCACGGCCTCCTCGCGGCGCTCCTCGGCCTCGATCGTGCGGTCGCGGAAGGCCTCGTCCGCATCACCCAAGGGGCGGTCGACCGGACGGCGCTCCACGTGGACGCGCTCCTCGCGCAGGCTCACCTGCTCCTGCACGGGGCGTTCCACCACACGGGAGTGGATGCGCACGCGCCCGCCGCCCACATCGCGCTTGCCGACATGAAGCTCCTCTTCGACCACCGGAATGACCTCATCGCGATCCGACATGTCGGTCCTGTCGCTGCCGGCATAGGTCGTGCCGGACGTTTCGGTGAGGCCGCCGGTTGTCCCTGCCGCCGCCGTGCCAAGTCGGGACGTGCCGCCGGAGGTCGAGGCGTCATAGCCCTGCCATCCTTCCGAGCGCCAAGCTGTCTGCTGCTCGTCGAGGTCGAGGAGTCCCTCGCCATCGAGAATGCCGATCACCCGGTCGACCTCCTCCTCGTCGCATTCCACGGCGACGAGCGAGCCGCCCCGGCGCACGCCCTCGGCATACGCATGGGCATCGGATCGCGGCACGCCCGCGTCATCCAGATCGTCGATCAGGTCGCCGGAGACATCCGTGTAGACGTCGATGTCACTGCGCGAGATGCCGGCCTGCTCCAGGCGGCTGACGATCACGGCGGCTTTGTCCTGGTCCTGGTAGAGGCACGTAACGGTTTTGGTCATCGCATATCTCTCCTGAAGGTTTCGTCTTTGAGCTGGAACCGTGATGCCCAGACAAGCCGGGAACGCGCGGCCGCAGGTTCGTTCTGGTCCTCGACGCGCCAACCGACCGGAAAGGCGGCAGAACGGGCTTTTGGCCCGGCCATTGCACTTACCAATGTGGCGCACCCATCCCGGTTCCCGGCATCGGGTGGGGCATCGTAGCCGCGTTCCTCAGTGCAGGTGGTCCATGCGGGCAGGGCTTGGCCGTGTGAGTCCGGAAAAGACCCTAGGGAAGGTCCGACTGTCGCCTTCGCGAACTGGGGCTTAGATCCTGAGGCAAGCAACGGCTGGCCATAGCAGCCGCACACCATTTGGTTCAGCGAGGAACGCCCGGCGGGGGTGAGCACGGATGTACTGCTACCCCCTGCCTTCCTGTCTGTCCGCCCTTCCGAAAACCCATCCGTCGAATACGCCATTGAGCGCTGCCCGGAGGAACCATGACGGCCGACCTCCAGTCAACGACCCTGTCACTCCTGGACTGGATCTCCCTCGGATTCCTGTCCTTCCTGCTCAGTCTCATCGGACTTGGCGGCTACCGCCTGCGGCAGGAGATCCGGGACGCAGAGCGCATACGGCAGGAAACCGGTAAAGAGGCTACTGCGCGGCGAACATCGGAGCGCCTTTGAGGGAGCGCTCCGGCCTTTGCAGTCAGGGGCAGCTACTCTCTACCAAGTTGCTCTCTACCAAGTGGGCAGATGTTCTTTTCCAGGGGTCAGATGACGGCGAGGTGAAGCCCGATGGGAATCCCCGGGCCGCGCGAGAGTAGATCAACAGGCCGCCTTTCTGACAAAAGGCATAAACGTTCGGAGCGCCTGTCAGCTCAGGCCAGTAAACTCCGGTAAGAAGCTCTAAAAGACGCTGTCCGTTCGCCCTCCTCCGGGACCCGCTGACGGCGCCGGTCGGGGCTTTCGGTTCCGGGACAGGAGGGGGACCACAAACCACAGGAGCATCACCGCGGCCACGAAAACACCGGCCCCGGTCCAGGCCAGCGACGGCTCGCGAAGCGTCTTTTCCAGGGCGACGTAGAGGTCGCCGGCCAGGCCCAGCGACAACGGCAAGAGCGAGGCCAGCACGAGCGCAGTGCCGATCCTGTCGAAGCGTTCGGTGTTCTCGCCGTCCCCGGCAAGCCGGTGCAGCGGAGCGGACATCATCAGCAGGATCATCGTCACGGCAATGCAGACCAAGCCGAGCTGACGGCGAACCCGATCTGGGACAGGACGCTCGATCTCCTGCCGCTCCTCGCTTGGCTCGACGAGGCAAGGATCCGCCGTGCGCTCCCACATGAGAAGATCGGCCCACGACCGACCTTCCACTGTTGCCTCCCGCAAGCTCACCTGAGCGACCCGGAATGGAGCCTCATGCCGGATTGGGAGCGATGGCTCCTCGTGGAAGGACTTGCCTCGGAACTCGGAGTCACGCGGGTAGGGGCAGTAGATTCGACGGGCGTGTTGCAGGGATCGGGTGGCGACGCATTGAATGAACCCATAATCCGGTTGAGGGATCTGCCGTACGGGCCGTCCGGCACCTCACGCCAAGCGAGAAGGCGGTGCTGGACATTCCGGGGGCCAATCCCTACGAGATGTGGCGTGACCCCACTCGCGCCTCCAGCGACAGGCGAACAAGCGTCAGGACGTAACCGTCGGGCGGGTCGCGGCGGCTGACAGGATCGGGCCACCTCCGTCAGCGGTAAAATCCACATAGCGCCACCGCACCGATGGCCACAATGATCGCGAGGCCGGCATGCCATCGCACGGCCTTCCTGACGTCCTCCGCGGTTGCCCGAGGCCGCCGCAACGCCCGTGGCAGCGGGCGATAGATGATCCTGTACATCGGTCTCATACCGGGCCTACCCATTCGCCTGGGGCACGATGGTGATGCCGCCGCTGACCTCGACGATGGCGTACTTGATCTGCTCCAGCCGCTCGATGCCGTGCATGCGGCGCGCGGCCTCCATCACGTCGTCCCGGCTCACGCGGGCCCTGTTCATGCGCTCCTGCATGAGGCGGCCATGCTCGACGATGATCGTCGGCACGCCGTCCATGAGCTTCTCCATGAACTTGAAGCGCTCCTTGGTCAGCGACATGACAATGTTGAGGAACAGCAGCGTGATGATCACAAGGGCGGCGTGGGTGATCGAGGGATCGTCGCCGAGCAGCACCGGCTCGGTCGCCTCGCCGATGATCAGCAGCAGGACGAAGTCGAAGGTCGTCATCTCGGACAGCGTGCGACGTCCTGCGATGCGGAACACGATCAGCAGGAAGAAATAGATGAAGGCGGCTCTGAGCACCGAATCCATGATTGTGGCTCCGCGGGCTTAAGGGTAGACGAACTGGGTGAAGCGGGCCGGCTCGCGGCCACTCAGACCGACCTCGGCTTCGATAGCGCCGGCTGCCCGTAGCTTCAGCACGAAGCGGATCGTGGCCGGCCGACCGGACTGCGTCACCGGGAAGACGTACTCGACGTCAGAACCCAGGCTCCTGGTCTCTCGTGGTTCGGGCACGATCTCCCTCACCTCGGCGGCGTCGAGGAACTCCCCGTTCAGGCGCAGGGCCACGTCGCCTCCGGTTGTCGCGCCCGGCGCAATGTCGACCTTAAGGGTGTGCTCGGACAATTGACGCTCGAAGCGCTCGTACTCCACCCGGAGCAGGCCCGCCGGGTCGCTCGCCTGCTGCCAGCTCACCGGGCCGTATCCGAAGACCCCGGTCAGCGCGGTCAGGACAAGGCCACCCATGACGAGCCAGCCTAGCCTCTGGATCGCCCATGTCCATCGCTGCCAAGCCATGTCCTCGTCAACCTCGATAGAGCGTGCCTTCTGCGGCTTCGGGCTGCTGTCGGGGGCGTTTGCACGCGGGTTGTCGCTGGCCGTGATGGCCAGATCATCATGTCGTATGTCGTCCATCTGACCTCACATGGCCTGCCGCGTGGAGGCCGAGCGGCAAGACCGGCCAAGAATGGCAAGGCGCCGCGGCCTGCGGGCAGGCACTGGATCGATCACGGTGTGGGGGAGAGCAGTTCCGCCCGGCTGGGAGGGCCTATGAGGCACGCCTCCCCAGCCGGGTTACGAGCCCGTTTGCAGGCTCCCGGCGCGGGTCAGGTAGCGCTTCTGCGACAATGGACCAATCATGATCCCATGAGACCTGGGGCCCGGCTCCCGGAATTCAACTCCGACGGGAACGGATTGGCCTTTGGCCGCAATCCGCCCCATCCACGGCGGCGCACTTCCTGGGCACCCGACTGATCGATGGAGCCGATCTTTCCCATCCCGATGAGGTCCCAAAGCCGGCCTTTTGGAAACGAAGCGGCCGGCGAAGACGTTCTGTCGAGCACTGTTCCGGTGCCAAGAGGTGACCATGGAACGCCTGCCAACCCTCTGGGAGTTCTTGCGGACGAGCTTCTGGTTCGTCCCTAGCCTCATGGCGGCCGGCGCCGTCGGATTGGTGGCGCTCACCATCTCCGTCGAGCAGTCGATAAGCCTGCCATCTCGCTGAAGCCATGCCTGTCTGTGCTCCACCTCCTTCGACGCGACCTCCCGGTCAGAAAGGTGTAGAATTGCTAGCCTCGGCGGCCTTGAGTCCGCCAGGAGGCGGCGCCGCCAATAGAGAGGCGTCTATGCTGTTCGTGATTATGGGCAAGGCCAAAGCCGGCACCGCCCGGGAGCGGATCGCTCGCCGCGTCAACTTGCAGTACCCGGCGGACGTCCGGGTCACCGCGGAATACTGGCTTCTGACGGACGAGCCGAAGCTGATCACCATCGCCGAGGCCGACAATGTCGCCTCGATCATGCGGGCGATGGGCGACTGAGACGACGTCTTCGAGCTGACCGCCGTGCCGGCCATGACGGCCGAGCAGGGCCTCGAACTGGCGAGGCAGCAGATGCAGACAGGCTCGGCTGCTTGAGCCCTTCGTTCGAAAGAAAGGTGATTGGGGTTTAGCGGGTGCGTCTCCGTCCCGCGGGGAACACCCCAGCCGGCACTGTCAAGTTGTCGGAGAAGGAGACATCTATCCCAGGTACAGGTCTGGATCAGGCGGCACTCGCGACGCAAGTCACGTCAGTCCAGACCTGAAAGGCCCACGCACGGGCACGGCGATGATCAGCGGCGTTGGTGTTGGCAGGGCGGCGGAAGAGATTGGCAACCTGATCATGGATCGAGAGGAAGCGCTGAGCCTGCCCGGCTGACTTGAAGCGCTTCATGATGCGCTCCCGTCGTCGGGTCGGCTGATGGCTATTCTCGGCACGATTGTTCAAGCTTCGATGCTGTCGATGCTCAACACCTGGCATGACAACCCTTTTCGCAGCGGCATAACTGGCCAGCTTGTCCGTGATCATCGCCCGAGACGCCGCACCCTGCTTCTTGAGCAGCTTACGCAGCAGGCGCTCGGCCGCTTTGGCGTTGCGGCGGCTCTGGACCAGGATGTCGAGCACGACCCCGTGCTGGTCCACGGCGCGCCACAGCCAATGCTTCTGGCCCGCGATTCTGATCACCACCTCATCGAGGTGCCATTTGTCTCCGGGTGCCGGAAGGCGCCGGCGGATCTGGTTGGCAAAGCTCTGACCGAACTTCAGTGCCCACTGCCGCACCGTCTCATGGCTGACCAGGATGCCGCGGGCCGCCAACATCTCCTCCACCATCCGGGGACTGAGCGGAAAGCGGAAGTACAGCCACACGGCATAACTGATCACTTCGGCGGGGAACCGGTGACGGGCATAGCGAGCGTGGCGAGGCGGTTTCATCCCTCACGTATGTCCCGATCCGGTCACCCCCTGCTTAATTTGACGGTGCCGGTTTGACTGCCGTGTTCGCGTCAAACCGCACCTTCAGTTATCAAAAGCCGCTCGACTTCTTCACGAACCGGAATTCCTGCCCGCCCACCGGGCCGCGTACATTTGAGAGCGGAAGCTCCGTTGGCGAACTGGGCCGCCTTCCGGATGTTGTTACCTTCGGCTAGCGCTAGCGCAAAGGCCCCATGGAAAACGTCTCCTGCGCCAAGAGTATCAACCACGGTGACTCGAAAACCGGGTTCCCTCTGCAGTGTACTGCCCTCAAGCCAGGCGAAGCCGTTCTGACCAATCGTCACTCCGACATGGCCGGGCGTTTGGTGGGATATCCGTAAGAGCGCCTCCTGCAGGTCGTTTACACCCGACATCTGGAACAACGCAGGCTTGGAGAAGACAGCAAAATCCGCAAGCGGAACAAGTTGCTGCACGACATCATCCGGCGCCAGATCAGCGTCTAGTACGGTGGGAACACCGAGGTGCCGAGCGTGCTTCAGCACAGCTGCGCTGGCTTGGGGCCATCGAACATCGACCAGCACCGCATCAGCGGTGGCAAGATCCTCAAGAGGAAGCCAGGAAGGGTCAGCATCCAGCCCTGGGTCCGTGTACGAGATGATCAGGCGTTCTCCCATCGAGTCGACCAGCACCCCGGAGACGTTGGAGAGTGCGCCTGGAACAGACCGTACGCAAGGAGCAACACCCCATTCAAGCAGTTCCTCAATGATCCGGCGGCCGACGGCATCCTCTCCAACTCGTGCCCAAAGGCCCGCCTGACCGCCGAGACGGCTGACTGCAACGGCTGCTGTTGCAGCAGGGCCTCCGCCGATCTCGCGATAGGAGTTGGCAAAGACTTTGGTGGCTTCCCTTGGGAGGTCGGCTACGCCGAAAATCTTGTCCATCACCGCGAGGCCAACAGCGATTACACGCTTCATCGCTCCTCACCTTACCTGCAAGCGCCAAGCGTTATGGCTGAACGCCTAGCTGTTCGAGTTGCCTAACCACTTCATCGACAGCGTAGGGGGGGCTTGTCAGAACTCTTGCCTGTTGGCTTTTTCCAATCTGTGGCAGAACTCGCGCCATAGATGCTTGAGCAAGCACGACAAGGTCGTTAGATCGCGTAGCTGCGTCGAGGGCGCACGCAATGAGGGCATTATGACGGGTTTGATCTCCTTGAAGCAAAGCCGCGTAGGCACCCTCGACTAGGACTTCGTCAAGCACGATGGTGCGGGCCTGCTCCTGCGCTGTCCTGCGGAGAAGATCGCCAGTCGGCTTGAGCGTTGTGGATAAGGTCGCCAGAACACCAATTCGAGACCCACGGGAGACGGCATCCCTGGCCATTCCCGCATCGACCCGCACAATCGGTTGTGCAATGTCACCCTGGGCACGAGCGCAGAGATCGCCGATGGAGGAACAGGCGTTAAGGATAAGGTCGACGCTCTGCTCCGACATGATCCGTGCATAAGTGCGCCACCGCGGCTCGACGGCGTCAAGATCGCCCCCATTCTCGCGGAGTTCCGGAAGTATGGAATCATCAAGCAGGTTGATCACAGTCGCGTTCGGCTCGCGCTCCTTGATAAGTTGCCCGAACACATCAATGGTCGCACGCGAAGTATGGATAACGCCGATCTTGCGAGCGTTGCTCATAGATAGGACCTCAAGTTACAGGGCAGAGAGTTAACGTGACCCCGGCTGCTTGCAGCCAGGCCTGAGCGTCCTTTGGGCATTGTTCAGTCGAAACTAGGTAGTCAATGTCCTCAGCTCGGGCGAAGCTAGCAAAGCGGCGGCTACCAAATTTTGAGTGATCAACCAGAATGACCGTCTTCCGGGCCGCCTTTATCATAGCGCGCTTCACCTGAGCCTCGTAAGGGTCGGCGCTGGTGAACCCACTGTCTATATCGACAGCGGCAGCTCCGATGAATGCCCAATCGGCGCTGATCTGGGCCAATTCGTGCTCGGCATCTGGACCGATCGTGCTCAGGGAGCCAGGAACAAGTCTGCCTCCTACGACGTAAGTCGTGGCACTTGAAAGATCGGCGCAGCGCTGTGCCACGGGAATGCTGTTGGTCACGATCGTCAGGTTAGGATGTTCGCAGAGATGACGGGCCAGCGAAAGGGTGGTGGTTCCGGCGTCGATGATCACTGCCTGACCCGGTTGCACGAGGTGAGCGGCGGCGGCGCCGATTGCGTCCTTCGCCTGCTCCTCTACCAAGTGTCGTTCACTCACTGGCGGGATCTTGAGATGATGCAGGCTGGGTGAAGCTTTCAAGACAGCGCCGCCGAAGACCGGATCGACCAGTCCTTCCGCCGAAAGGCGCTTAATGTCCCGGCGGATGGTCTCCTCGGATACGCCGAAACGCCGGGCTTGTTCCGAAACGCGAAGGCTTCCTTGCTCGAAAAGCAATCGGCGCAGTTGCTGATTACGCTCGGCGCTAAGCATTTCGCTCCTCTTAGGCAACATCGTATTGCGACGTATCAGGGCCCATCCCGAAATCAAGCCTTGCCCGCACTTAGAAGGAAAGTTTCGATCTTCTCAACAACAGTTCGCTCAACGGCATCTTGAGCAGTGCGCATCTGCTCAGGCGGCAGCGCCCGACAGGCAACGTCCGTGAGGCGCTCTGTTCGCCCAAGAGACGTAAGCATGGCGTGTTCCAGGTCAGTGGCAATGTTGACCTTGCTGATGCCGCCTCCTGGAAGCCGAATTGCGTCATGAATCATTGAGGCAGGCACGCCCGATCCGCCATGAAGGACGAGATGGACGCCTGTTAATTCCCGGATCGCCTGAAGGCGAGCGAGATCGACGCGCGGCTTTCGTGTGGTGTAGTGGCCGTGTGCGGTGCCAACAGCAACTGCCAGTGCGTCAACGCCAGTTTCTGCAACGAAACGCCGTGCTTCGTTAGGATCGGTGAAGTGTTCTTCATCCTCATCCGTCTCGACGAAGTCAGTGGTTCCGATCTTCCCGAGTTCAGCTTCTACGGACACATTGCGCGCATGAGCCAAGCGGACGACGTCAGCGCTGACGGCGATATTCTCCTCGAGCGGCTTCGCGGACTGGTCAATCATGACCGATGTAAAGCCAGCGTCGATTGCTTCCCTGATGACTCGAATGTCGAACGTGTGGTCAAGGTGAAGAACAACCGGAACAGTCGGCTTCACAGCATCATAGGCTTTGAAAAATGCCTCCCCGAAATAATGAGGCGTGGTCCCGTAGCGCTCGAACTCGCGCTGAGAGATCTGAACGATCAGAGGGGAGCGCGTTTTCTCTCCCGCCCGCAGGATCGGTTCAATCATGCTCGTATAACGTGGTGCAAATGAACCGAGTGCGTAGCCTCCCTGCTCGGCTGCTGCAAGGGCAGGAGCAAGGCGGAGAAGAGATGCCGTCATTATAAATTTCCTTGTTTGGCATACCTGGGGAGATGCTCACATGACCAGTTCTGGGAGAAAGAGCACCAGTCTCGGAACGAAAAGCAGGAGAATTGTGACTACTAGGAGCGGGATAATAAACGGCGCAACAGCTATGATGATCTTGTACAGCGGGACGCCCGAAATGCGATTTAGCACAAACAGCACCATTCCAAAGGGCGGCGTCAGAAGCCCGATCATCATGGTGAGCACGATGATCACGCCCATGTGCATTGGATCCAAGCCGGACGTTTGCATAATTGGCAGGAGGACAGGCGTCAGGATGATTATGGCGGCAGTTGCCTCTAGGAAACAGCCGACGATGAGCAGAAAACCGATGATAATCAGGCCAATGATTAATGGATTTGTCGAGATGTTGGCCATCCACATCACCATCGCATCGGTCAATCCAGCTCGGGTGACGAGATAGCCATAGATCATCGCCATGGACACAACGAGCATTATCACGCCGGTGTCCACGACAGTGGAACGGGCGATCTCGATGAGGCCGCGCCAGGTAACAGCGCGATAAATGAATACGGACAAGAACGTAGCATAGAGGGCTGCCACTGCCGCCGCCTCCGTAGGAGTAAAGACGCCCGAGATGATGCCGCCGATTAGGAGGGCCGGTGTCAACAGGGGAAGAAATCCGTGGCGAAATGTGGTCCAGACGCGCTTCGCCGAGAACTCAGGTCCTCTCGGCAGGTTTTTCCGGCGCGCGATCATAGCAATCCAAACCATGAGCGCTGCACCCATCAGAAGCCCCGGCACCAGCCCGGCAACCAAGATGCCTCCGACCGAGACATTGGCCATTAAGGCGTAGATGACCAGCGGCACACTGGGCGGAATGATCGGGCCGATAGTAGATGAAGCAGCGACCACAGCAACCGCGAAATCCTCCTCATAGCCCTCTTCACGCATTGACTTGATCACAACGGTGCCGAGTCCCGCAGCTTCGGAAACGGCAGTGCCTGTCATCCCGGCGAAAATCACACTTGCGACGACGTTCACCTGCGCCAGGCCACCCCGCAGGGTGCCTACAAGGGATTTGGCAAAATCATAGATCCGGGTCGTGATGCCGCCGACATTCATCACCTTGCCCGCATAGATGAAAAACGGCACCGACAGGAGCATGAAGTTGTCGATTCCGCTTACCGCCTTCTGCACCATGAAGGCCGCATTGAACGGAAATCCGCGCTCAAGGATTGTGATGAGGATCGCGGTACCGCCGAGCGCAAACGCCACCGGAACCGCGATAATGAAAAGCCCGAGAAGAATTAGAACGTAAGGTCCAGCCATTTCAGTGCATCCTGGCAATCACGCGGGTGATGTCTCGGACGAGAGGCGTCGCAGCGTAGATTGCCATCAAGCCATAGCTGGTTGTGAAAGCGAGATACGCCCACCCGTTTGAGATCCATTCGACAGTTGAAAGCGTGGTCGGCCAGACCGAGTTCACGAGCGGAATGCTGCCGACGAAGAGAAATACAATAACGGCTAGACTGACTAGCCGAACAATGGGTCCCATCACCGCATCCCAGCGCGGCCCGACGACTTCTGGCAGGGTGTCGATGACGATCAGAGAGCCCTCGCGGGCCCCTAGGGCGGCTCCAAGGAAGGCAAGCCAAATGAAAACCAATCGGCTCACCTCTTCGGTCCAGGGGACCGAAATGGAGAGAATGAACCGGCAGACAATCTGAATGTTTACAAGAGTAAGGGCCGCCGCGAAGAGCAGTGCGGCAAGGATGTCCAAGCTTCGGTTGAACCTTTGCATTCTTGTTCCCCGTTGCGGTCCCTTGGCTTAGGAGCGCCTATTCAGCGAATGTTCGCGATCTCGTCGGCTGTCGTGACCGACCACTGTTCGCTGAATAGCTTGTCGGCCGCTGGTTTCGCCTTGGCCATGAAGGCTGCGTAGTCAGGTTTGGTGAACTGCATTCCCGCCTGTTGCAGCTTCTCTCCTAGAGCCTTCTCACTGGCCGCTGCCAGCTCATCACCATAGGCAAGCGCTTCCTTCGCAGCTTGGTTGACAACCTCCTTTTGCTTTGCCGAGAGCCCCTCATAGAAACGGTCGTTCATTAACCAGAGGGATGTCGCGTAGAGGTGGCCAGTAAGAGCGATGTATTTTTGTGCTTCCTGGAGCTTGAAACTAGCGATCTGGTCGAACGGGCCATCTGAGGCCGAGACCACGCCGAGTTTAAGAGAGGTGAAGAGTTCTGGGAGTGCTATCGGCACAACCACAGCGCCAGTAGCCGAAAACGCATCGATGAAGGGCTTCGACTGCCCCATTCGGATTTTCATCCCCTTGAGATCGTCCACCGAATTGATTGGCGTATTGGACGTGATATGACGGTATCCGCGGCCCATCATGCCGATGGCGCGGATGCCGTGATTTTTCTTGAAATTGTCTCGTACTTCGTCGCCGAGCTTGCCGCTCCATGCCTTGTAAACGTGCTCCTTATCGCGGAAAACGAAGGGAGCGTCGAAAAACGAATACTTGGGCGTAAGCGAGACGATCGGGTAGGTGCCGAGAACGCCCATTTCCAGTTCGCCGAGCTTCAGAGCCTCGACGATGTCTTTCTCTCCGCCCATCTGCCCGCCAGCGAAGAGTTTGACCTCAATATTGTCCTGACTGCGCTCCTTCACCAGATCGGCGAAGCGCTTGGCAGCCTGCATCATGTCGGTCGTCTGCTCGAAGGCGCTCGCAATTCTGATAGTCACCTTCTTGTCCTGGGCAAACGAAAGCGCAGGCGCAACAACTGTGAGGGATAGGCATCCCAGAAGCCCAAGGGCCGCACGGCGTAGCATGTTGGTTTCCTCCACCTTTTCGGCTTCTTCGAACCGATAGGGAAGGCTAACATCACATTGAATGCCACACAATACCGCATTGCTTCACGCGAAGCCACAATGCCTGGTCCTTTTGCGTGTGAATTCATGTGGGGGTAAGCGAGAATACTCCCGAACAGGTGCTGGGGCAGCGGATCCCAAAACTCAGTGCGCACGGTGAAATGCTCCCTCTTGTGGGAAAGCAAAACACCAGAGTGATAAAGTTACTTTAGTCGGCAGATGATGTAGCCGATGTGGAGCCTCCCACAGGAGGAGCACAACCCGGAGACGTGCTGGACAAAGGTGTCGAAGTCTGGCGATGGCAGCCCAGCATATTGGTTGCTGATGGGTAGCGCGCATCACTCAACCAGCAGATGCACGACCGTCTCCTTAAGAATCAGTGTCACCCGGAACGCGCGTACGGAGTACCAACTCCTGATGGCGTCCTCCGACTCGGGCCTGATCGCCCGTCGATAGATCTGCGTGCTTGGGGTTTTCCTGCATGTTAGCGGTTCGCGACCAGCGCATCGGCAAAGGCATTGGCGACTTCGCTCCCAAGTTTGCCGGCCTTAAGGAGCTATTTGAGGTCGTAGGAGAGAACACTCTGGTAGAACATGACGGCACCGTCGAGGATGCCCCGCGACATGGATCCGAACATCTCTGGCGCAGGCATGCGGATTGGAGGTGGCGGTTGCCGTGCCCTGTGCCCGTGCCGATGTTGTAACGCGGAAAGGGCCATGCGCCGCTGCCATGCTACGGCAGGGTCACGTCCCGCATGAGTGCGCCGCTTCCACATTCACTCAGAGGAGGAGCCGAGATGTATGACCCTGCCGATTTCAGCCTCAACGGTCAGGTAGCCGTCATCACTGGCGCGGGGGCGGGCATCGGCCGCGCCATCGCCAAAACCTTCGCCGCTGCTGGTGCCGCGGTAATGGTCAGTGACCTAAGGACCGTAAAGGCCGAGGCCGTCGTCCAAGAAATCTGGGGCCAGGGCGGACAGGCGGCCGGTATGACCTGCGACGTGACAAGGGAGGACGACCTTGTGGCGCTGGTGCGACAGACTGTTGAGCACTTCGGCAAGATGACTACACTTGTCAGCAACGCCGGCGGTGGTGGGCCCAAGCCCTTCGACATGCCCATGGCTGATTTCCGCCGCGCCTTCGATCTGAATGTCTTCTCCCTGTTCCGCCTGGCCCAGCTCGCCACGCCAGAGATGGAGCGGGCTGGCGGCGGCTCGATCGTCGCCATCACCTCAATGTCCGCCGAGAACAGGAACAAGCGCATGGCCGCCTATGCGTCCTCAAAGGCAGCCACCAGCCATCTGGTACGCAACATCGCCTTCGATCTCGGCCCAAAGGGCATCCGCGTGAACGGGATTGCTCCCGGCGCCACGCGCACCGACGCCCTGAAGGCCGTGTTGACCCCCGAGCTCGAGGTGCGCATGCTGGCCCACACCCCGATCAACCGGCTGGGCGAGCCGCAGGACATAGCGAATGCCGCGCTATTTTTGTGCAGCCCGGCGGCAAGCTGGATCAGCGGGCAGATTCTGACCGTCTCGGGCGGAGGCGTGCAGGAGATGGATTGATGCGCCTTATTCCCCTTCTCACCGCGGTGGTGATTTCAGGTCCTACCGCCGCAATGGACAAAACAATGATGAGCGCAGCCGAGAGTGACCCTGTCCGCATGGCTCAGCTTGTCGCCACAGGAAAGGATCGCGACAATATGTTCGCTTTTTGTTCTTTCTTTCGCCACACAAATCCTTAGGGTCAGGCTCGTCTGTTAAGCACTGGATTCGGGATGATCACGGATAAGACAAAAGCGATTGAGACTGCCGTCAGTCAAATTGAGCGAGCCTTTGGCAAGGGCGCCATTATGCGCCTCGGCGGCGATCAGGTTGTCGAAGTGGAGACGGTCTCTACCGGATCGCTGGGCCTCGACATTGCTCTCGGCGTCGGCGGTCTGCCTCGCGGCAGGATCATTGAGGTTTATGGACCGGAATCGTCCGGAAAGACAACGCTCGCGCTCCAAACGATTGCCGAGGCCCAGAAGAAGGGTGGAGTCTGCGGCTTCATCGACGCCGAACATGCCCTAGATCCGGTCTACGCGCGCAAGCTAGGCGTAAATCTGGACGATCTCCTCGTGTCCCAGCCCGATAATGGCGAACAGGCACTCGAGATTGCCGATACGCTCGTGCGGTCAAGCTCTGTGGATATTCTAGTCATCGACTCGGTGGCGGCCCTGACCCCGAAGGCCGAGATCGAGGGAGAGATGGGCGAGAGCCGTCCTGGTCTCCAGGCCCGCCTGATGAGCCAAGCACTACGCAAGCTTACCGGTTCTATCAGCCGCACCAAGACGATGGTGATCTTCATCAATCAGATCCGCATGAAGATCGGCGTCATGTACGGCTCGCCGGAGACCACGACGGGCGGCAACGCGCTGAAGTTCTACGCCTCGGTCCGCCTCGACATCCGCCGCACGTCCACTCTGAAGGATCGCGACGAGCCGATCGGCAACCAAGTGCGGGTCAAGGTCGTCAAGAACAAGGTTGCGCCGCCCTTCAAGCAGGTCGAATTCGACATCATGTTCGGTGAGGGCATCTCGAAGATGGGGGAACTTATCGATCTTGGGGTTAAGGCCAACGTCGTCGAGAAGTCCGGCGCTTGGTTCTCCTATGACAGCCAGCGTCTCGGGCAGGGGCGTGAGAATGCCAAGACCTTCCTAAAGGACAATCCTGAGATTGCGGCCGAGATCGAAGGCAAGATCCGCCAGAATGCAGGTCTCCTGATCGCCGAGTTGCAGGGCAACGATGACGTGAGTGCATCAGAGGATGCCGCATAAGATATCCCCGAAGCAAAACCTTTGTCAGAACGACGCTGCCAGACCTCTTCCTTCAGGGAGAGGGCCGAAGGCGTAGCAAGCGTGGCTTGTTCGTGATCCGTCCGCGCGATCGCGGGATGAAGGTCCTTCGCTCCACCCGGTTCAAGCTGTATCCGAACCAGACACGGGTGCGGGAACTTTCCAACACGGCGGGCGCGGCGCGGTGGATCGACAACTGGGGCCTCGCCGAATGGCAGGCGCGGTCCAAACCCGCCTGGCTGACGGAGGTGCCATCTCAGGGTCGCAGCAGGCGCTGATGAACCTCGGACGAGCTTACCAGAACCTGCTGGACAAGGCGACGACGGCCATCGTCCGGCGCTCGCCGAACATCGCACATGAGGATCTTCGGATCCGCAACATGACGGCGTCTGTCAGAGGTCTTGGCGAGAACCCCCGCACGAATGTCCGGAAGAAGGCCGGGCTGAACCGGGCCATCCTCGCGCCAGGAGTGCAGCGCCTGCGGGCCTGTCAGCCCCGACAACCGGCAGAGCCAGGCGAGGTTCGTGTGCACGACATGCGGTCATTCTGAGACCACCGACGCCAATGGCGCCAAGGTGATTGCAACACGAGGAGAGGTTCTGCTCGTAGCCCGCAGGAACGCGGCCACGGGACACGTGGCATCGGGACGTGGAGCCACCGTCAGGCTTGGAGCGGCGTTGCCGCGCCGGGCAGCGGCGACGAAGCGTCAACCTGCTCACCCACCACGCCGCAGGGCGTGAGGGACTTGGGAATCCCCCTCCTTCAGGTAGGGGAGGAGGTCAAAAGAAACTGACGTTTCCTTCCGCGTCAAACCTTCGGTAACGTAGGACCTAATTTCAGGAGGAAGGAGCCGAACGTGAGAGCAGGCGTAGAGTGGGATCCGAGGAAACGCGTCCGGAAAATCTCGTATAGGCTCGTCGAATGGGCGAGTGAGACCGGAACACCGGGCGAAGCGGCCTTCGCCGCCAAGCTCAAAGGCCTGTTGCTTGAGATCCCTTACTTCCATGACAATCCAAACCACGTTCGACTGGTGGACAGCCATGGGGACCCTATGACGAAGAGCGTCATCGCAGTGGTTCGCGGACCGGGCACTCGCACTCTTGCAATGGCTGGTCATTACGACGTCGTCTCCGCGGAAAATTATCACGATCTCGCACCCTTGGCTTTCAAGCCGGATGAACTGCTCCCCGCCTTGCTGGCTGACCTCCAGAGTCGCCCGCTCAATGCCGTCGAGCACCGCGCTCTGGTCGATTTTCGCACAGGCGACTTTCTCCCCGGAAGGGGGTTGCTCGACATGAAGAGCGGAATTGCCGCCGGAATCGCCGTGCTGGAGGCCTTTGCGGCGGATTCCGACAGGCAGGGCAACCTCGTCCTCATTGCTACTCCCGACGAAGAGCGTGGATCTCGGGGCATGCGAAGCCTTCGTGACACGCTGCCCTTGATTGCGGCCGACTTTGGCCTCGAAATCGCAGCGGGCATCAACCTTGATGCGACGAGCGACCAAGGCGATGGCGAGGAGGGCCGCGCTATTTACCGCGGCACCATCGGCAAGGCACTTCCGTTCGGGCTCGTCATCGGACACTCCTCCCACGCCAGCTATCCTTTCGAGGGCATCAGCGCTCAACTGATCGCGTCAGAGGCTATGAGGGCGATCGAAGGTAACCCGGCTCTATGCGACAGGTCCGACGGAGAGGTTTCGCCGCCGCCGATCTGCCTTGAATGTAAGGATCTGCGCGGCGGCTATGAGGTGACCACCCCTGAGCGCGTCTGGATCGCGTTCAATTGGCTGTCGCACCAATTGGGCCCACGTGATTTACTTGAACTCTTCGCCCAAACGGTGGAAAAGGCGATGGAGACCGCCATCAACCGATTCAACGAGCACGCGGAAACCTACGCGACGATACTAGGAACGCCGCAGTCAGCACCTGTTGGCGACGGGCAGGTGATCACAGTTGGTGAGCTGCGCGAGAGACTGCGGCGAAGCGGTGGAGATGCAGCGCTTGCGCGCATCGCCGCGCTGGAAGCCGAAATGCAGAACTGCGATAATCCGCTGGCCCTGACGCGGGCGATCGTCAGCGCGATGGTCACCGAAGCCGGTGTTGTCGGTCCTGCGGTGGTGGTGGGGCTCAGCAGTCTTCTATATCCGCCTGTCCATCTGGGAAGTACGGCCGGCCACAAAGCCTTTGCGAATGCAGTAGAAGGCGCGCGGTTAGAGTTCGAGGCCGCCGGCGGTTCACCAATCAAGTATCGAGAGTATTTCACCGGCATCTCTGACATGAGCTTCTTCGGGCACCGGCCCGACGAGGCCGATCTCTCGTTCATTGCCGAAAATACTCCCGCGAGCTCGCTCGTTGATACCGTCCACCGGGACACTCTGTCGTTTCCTGTCGTCAATATCGGGCCATGGGGCCGCGAATTTCATCAACGCCATGAGAGGGTGCACGGGCCATATGCATTTGACGAGCTTCCCAAATTACTGCGAGCGGTCGCGTCGCGATTTCTGGCAGATGGACAGCCCTCGGATCTGCTGCACCTTTGAGGTCTCCTATCTAAGCGGTGGTTTCAGTTCAGGCGCTTTCAGGCGTTCCACATTCCCGATGTTTGATGCCAATCGCGGACCCTTGCCTTTGTTCGAGATCGACACCGCTTTCCTGGCTAGCTTGTTCATTATGACCGACGTCATTGTCATTGAGCTGCCAGAGTAGTTCGAATTGTTCGCTGCCTAAACGTGCGTCCAAAGGCCAGCCCGTTCTTTGTCTACTTTCCCAATTTGCGACGCAATCCCTTCTTCGGCTGAAGATTCATTTCCGTGTAGAGCCGAGAGTGGTTCGTCGCGCCAAGGCAACGGTAATCCACTCTCCATTTCAGCTTTCAACCACAACCAGCCGCTTGGCTGGGATCAGCCTTGCAGTCCAGTTGGTCAGAAACTCGGGCACGTCTGCCCCTGGCAACGGTTTGGCATAGAGATATCCCTGCCCATTCCCGCAGCCCATCTGTCGCAACCGCTGCGCCTGCCCGAGGGTCTCGACTCCTTCTGCCGTGACCTGAAGGTTAAGGCTGCGCCCAAGACTGACTACAGCCGTGACGATGGCTTCGTCGTCGGAGTCCTCCTCGATGTCGCAGACAAAGCTCCTGTCGATCTTGATGTGATCAACCGGGAACTGCTTGAGATGAGTCAGAGACGCATAACCTGTCCCGAAATCATCCAGCGCAATCTGAACCCCTCGCTGACGGAATTGCTCCAGAGCGGCGGTGGTCGCCTCCATCTGCATATCCAGTAATACCTTCTCGGTGATCTCGACCTCGAAGTATGTGGTCGGCACTTTGGCGAGGTCCAAGATGCGCAGGATGTCGCTCGCCAAGTCAGGCTGGATGAACTCTGCGTGGGAGAGGTTAATCGCCACGCGACCAATACTCAGGCCCATGCTGAGCCAACGGCGCATGTCGGAGGCTACCTTGCCAATTAGGCGCTTGCCAACCGAAGTTGCGAGTTCAGGATCATCAAAGGCAGCGCCGAAGGTGGCAGGAGTGAGCAGACCTTGGGTCGGATGCTGCCAGCGCGCGAGTGCCTCAAAGCCGACGATCTCACCCGTCACGAGACTGACCTTCGGGTGATAGAAGGGAGCGATCTCATCGCGGGAGGTCGCCTTTCGCATCTCTCGACGCAATACGACGCGCCGCTCGGTTTCGTCTCGCATGTTGGGCGAATAGGTCACGACCCGGTTCCGTCCTCCGTACTTGGCCCGGTAGAGAGCCAAGTCAGCATCCTTCATCAACTCTGTGGGGGCGGCATCGTGATCGGGGAAGGAGGCTACTCCGATGCTGGTCCTGGTTATCAACATCTGACCGGCATACGAGAATGGCAGGCCAATCTTCTTCGTGATGCCTTCGGCAAGCGTGGCCGCATGTTGCAGCCTGGACGATGTCAGGAGAATAGCAAACTCGTCGCCACTGAGCCGCGCCACGGTATCGCACTCCCGTGCTCCGGATGACAGGCGATGTGCCACTTCCATCAGAAGGGCATCACCTGCATCGTGTCCGAACGAGTCGTTGATTCCTTAAAGTTGTCGAGATCGATCAGCAGAAGACTGACACTGCCCCCATTTTGCTGAGCGTCAGCAAGCGCCTTCTCCAGGCGGCGCTGGAGGAGGCTTCGGTTCGGCAGTCCCGTGAGCGGATCATGGCTTGCAAGCCACCAGAGATCCTGCTCGGCCTCCTTGCGCTCCGTGATGTCGTAGGACACACCAACAACGCGGTTGGGACCCGCCTTCTCGCCTCGAGAGGCCAGCCAAAGGGTCTTGCCAGCAGGTGTCTGGTATCGGAACTCAATCGTTCCAGTACCCTCGTCATCGACTTGCGCGATAAACCGATCCCGCAGAGGCTTATCTTCGGGATGGATGCTCTCCAGAAACTCCGAAAGCGGGCCCGACCCGACTCCAAGCAGGTCCTGAGAGTTTGGGGAGCGTGTGACATAATTGGTTGTCAGGTCCTGCTCCCACGCGACTATTCGCCCAGCTTGCAAGGCAAGCCGCAGCCGCTCTTCACTGGCGCGAAGCTCCCTTTCCGCGCGCTGCCGGGCTGTGATGTCGGTGTATGTGCGAACGGCACCACCTTCCGGCAGCGATACAGTCCGGATTTCCAGCACGGTACCGTTGGGCCGGGTTCGCTCGTAAGCGCTCGGGCCAGACAAGAAATTTCCCGTATGCGCGAGCTTGAGGCCCTCATCGCCTTCAGGCGCAACGTCACCTGGTCTGCCTCCTGCAAAGTGATCCTCCCTGAAGTATGGCTTTTGAGCCGAAGGAGGAGTGAAGATGGGCAAGAAGAGACACACCGCTGAGGAGATCGTCGCCAAACTGCGGCAGGTGGACGTGTTGACGGCACAGGGTAGGACGGTGGCAGAGGCCATTCGCCAGATTGGCGTGACGGAGGTCACGTACTATCGCTGGCGATCCGAGTACGGTGGGCTGAAGTCGGATCAGGTCAAGCGCCTGAAGGAGCTCGAGATGGAGAATGCACGGTTGCGCCGGGCAGTCTCCGATCTCACCCTGGAGAAGCTGATCCTCAAGGAGGCGGCCTCGGGAAACTGGTAAGCCCCGCCCGCCGTCGCGTCTGTGTGGATCATGTGATCGCCAAATACGGTGTCTCGGAACGGCTGGCCTGCCGGGTGCTAGGCCAGCATCGCTCCACTCAGCGCAAGACCCCCCAGCAGCCGGAGGATGAAGCGGCCCTGACCGCCGACATCATCGCCCTGGCTACCCAGTACGGCCGTTATGGCTACCGGCGCATCACAGCCCTGCTGCGGGACGCCGGCTGGCTCGTGAACAAGAAGCGGGTCGAGCGGATCTGGCGACGGGAGGGGCTCAAAGTGCCGCAAAAGCAACCGAAGAAAGGACGGCTCTGGCTCAATGACGGATCCTGCATCCGGCTGCGGCCGGAATATCCCAACCACGTCTGGTCGTATGACTTCGTCGAGGATCACACGCATGATGGCCGCAAGCTCCGCATGCTCAACATCATTGATGAATTCACGCGCGAGTGCCTGGCCATCCGGGTGAACCGGAAGCTGAAAGCCGTCGATGTGATTGATGTGCTCTCAGACCTGTTCATCCTGCGTGGCATCCCAGGCCATATTCGTTCCGACAACGGCAGCGAATTCGTGGCCAGAGCTGTGCGCGAGTGGATTACGGCCGTGGGCGCCAGAACCGCTTACATCGAGCCAGGCAGCCCCTGGGAGAACGGCTATTGCGAGAGCTTCAACTCGAAACTTCGAGACGAACTGCTGAAAGGAGAGATCTTCTACACCTTAGAAGAGGCAAAGGTGATCATCGAGAGCTGGCGCCGGCATTACAACACGGTGCGCCCGCACTCAACGGGCGCTGAAGATGCAGTGCCGACGCGCGAAGTCCGCGTGGTGGGCTCCAGATACGACGAAGCCCTCGCGGAGGGCTGTCTGCGGGGGTTTTTTTGTGTGTTGGTTGCGGGGACAGGATTTGAACCTGTGACCTTCAGGTTATGAGCCTGACGAGCTACCGGGCTGCTCCACCCCGCGCCATGG
>NZ_QQBB01000019.1 GCF_003350535.1 Microvirga subterranea | reverse complement strand
GGAAGTCAGCTTGTCCGTAGGAGATCTCAGCGCAAAGCCCATCAGAACCGCGCCGCCGATGAACCCGATATAAGTTCATCAATCCCCAGTGTCAACTACTTTCTTCAGATCATTTTCCGAAGAAGCTGCCGACACCCTGTCCGGAAACAGGATCTCCGAAAAAACAGAAAGTCGTCCCGGCCGATACCGGGCCAACCTTCACGGTTCTCAGAGAGGCACCGAGGCGAACCAGTCAGTGCCGCCGTCGATGGGCGCTTTATAAGCTCACCCGTTTCGCGGTGTCAACACGGATGTGAACTTTTTTTGACAGCCGCGTTTTCCACGGCCCGGTGCACGCCGGAATTCGCTTCAGATATCGTTGCCTCACTGCGGACACACTGAGGGTGAAAGCAACCGCGAGGCTTGCGGCGGCTCCCTGCCGGAGGGAACGCTGCGTCAGCCTGTGCGGGCGCGCTCAAACGTGCTAGAGCGCAGTTCGAGTTCGTCTTCATAACGATAATCTTCATAACCTACCCGCTTGGTGTCGATGAGCCATATCCCTTCCGACGATGATCGCACGACGGGCTCCCGCAGGGAGATCTCGCGCGCGTCGTCCGGAATCGATCTGGGGCATGAGCCGCCGCTCAACCCCTCCGGCGGCGACGCATCTGAAATCGACAGGCGCGGGGTCAATGTCCGTTGGCTCGGCGCGAGCGTCCTGACGGGCGTGACCGGCGCGGTACTGATCGGGGCCTCAATCTATATAGCGCTCGAAGGCGCCACCACGTCGGCCAATCCCCCGGAGCGGGCGGCCTTGGGGCCCGTCCGGAGTGGCGACGACCGCGAGCACGCCTCGAGCGCGTCGCGCAAGGCGGATCGGCTGAACCTTACCGAGAACACGGTGCTGGCCCGCCAGAGCTTCAAGGCCCCGATGACGATCCGCAACGGCGATCGGGAAGCCATCAAGGTGCGCCAGTTCGTGCGGATCGCCACGAACCTGTCCCTCTCGACCGGGACCTACGCGACAGACATTCCGCCCTTCAATCCCATGCGCCTGTTCGCCGACGCGCCTCAGGAGCGCCCGCCCGAGCCTCAGCCGGAAGTGGCCGACGCGGACGTCTCGGTCGTCCGGCAGGACCTGACGCCGATCGCGATCGAGGCCAGCGCCCCGGCGCTGAGCGACGACGATGTGCTCGCCATGCTGGAGGAGGACCGCCGCCTCTCCGCGGAGGCGGGGCGGCAGAGCGCCGTCCCCATTCCGGCGCAGCAGATGCTCTCGCGGACCCTGAAGCAGCCGGACGGGCTTGGGGACGCCCTCGGCTATGCACGGATCGTCGATGCGCCCTTCAGCACCATCGAGGTGCGGGTGGTGCCCGAGAACGTGACCAGTCTTCCCAAGGTCGACCAGAGGGCCGCAGGGCCCCTCGTGGAAGAACGGGAGATCATCCTCAAGAAGGGCGAAACCCTCGAGACGGCCCTGCGCTCCTACGGGGCCACGCCGGACCAGATCCAGGCGATCACCAACGCGCTCTCGGCCCGCATCAAGGTCGCAGCGCTCGGGGAGGGTCAGCGCCTGCGCGTCCTCATCGCGCCCGGGCCGCTGCTCGGCGATCCCCGGCAGATCGTCCGCGTGCTCGTCTTCGGCGAGAAGGGCATCGAGGCCATCGCGGCCACGAACGACCGCGGCCTCTTCGTGTCCGTCGCGCCGCCCGAGGATCGGGCCGATTCCAGGACGGCCGTGGCGCAGGAAGAGGAAGCGGAGGACGACGGACGCGGCGTGCGGCTCTACGAGAGCCTCTACGAGACCGCCATGAAGAACGACCTGCCGCGCCAGACGGTCGAGGAACTGGTGCGGATCTTCGGATACGATCTCGACTTCCAGCGCCGGGTGTCCCCCGGCGACAGCTTCGAGATCTTCTTCGGATCCGACGACGAGGACGGGCCGCCGGAGGTCCTTTACGCGGCCCTGTCGGTCGGCGGCGAGTCACGGCGGGTCTATCGCTACCAGGGCGACGACGGAACGGTGGACTTTTTCGATGAAGCCGGCCGCTCCCTGAAGAAGTTCCTGCTCCGCAAGCCGATCACCGACGGCATCCTCCGCTCCGGCTTCGGATCGCGCAATCACCCGATCCTCGGCTACACCCGCCCGCACACGGGCGTCGACTGGGCCAACCGGATCGGCACCCCGATCCTGGCCGCAGGCAACGGCACCGTCCTCAAGGCCCAATGGGATTCCGGGGGCTATGGCCGCCGCGTCGAGATCCAGCACACCAACGGCTATGTGACGGCCTATTCCCACATGTCCTCCTTCGGCAAAGGCATCGTGGCCGGCACCAAGGTCCAGCAGGGCCAGGTGATCGGCTATGTAGGCAATACGGGTCTGTCGACCGGTCCGCACCTCCACTACGAGGTGATCATCAACGGCAGCTTCGTGGATCCGCTCAAGATCCGCCTCCCCCGCGGCCGCGAGCTCGAGGGGCGCGGCCTCGCCGAGTTCAAGCGCCAGCGCGAGCAGGTGGACGAGCTCATGACCCATGCGACCGGGGCATCGGCCAGCCTCTCCCAGCGTGCCGAACTGCGTTAGCCGATGCTCGATCTGCTCGCGATCGTCCTGCCGGTCTTCGGCCTGATCGGGATCGGCTATCTCGGACGGCGCACGGGCTTCGTGTCGGAGCGGATGGGAGACGGGCTCTCGGAATTCGTCTTCAGCCTGTCCGTCCCGTGCCTGATCTTCAATACCCTGGTCCGGGCCAAGATCCCCGAGGTGCAGCCCTGGGGCTACTGGATCTCCTATTTCGCCGGGGTCGCGGTCGTGTGGGCGCTCGCCATGTTGCTCGGCCGGCGGCTGTTCGGGCTCAAGGGAGTGTCGGCCGTCGTCGCGGGCTTCTCGGCCGGCCAGGCGAACACCGTCTTCGTCGGCGTGCCGATGATCCTCAAGGCCTATGGAGACGAAGGCGCCGTGCCGCTCTTCCTCCTGATCGCCGTTCACCTGCCCGTCACCATGACGCTGGCGACCATCATGGCCGAAGGGCGACAGGCTTCGCCCCTCACGATCCTGCGGCGGCTTGCGACCCATCCGATCGTGGTCGGCATCCTGGCCGGCTCCGCCTTCCGGCCGGTCGCCCCGTATGTTCCGGGGCCGGGCTGGCAGATCGTGGAGCTCCTGGCGAGCGCCGCCGTCCCCTGCGCTCTGATCTCCATGGGCATCGCCCTGCGCCGCTACGGGCTGCAGATGGGCTGGAAGCTGCCGACGCTGATCTCGGCCTTCAAGCTGGTGCTGCACCCGCTGATCGTGCTGCTCCTGGCCACGTATGTGTTCGACATGCCGCCGGTCTGGGCCGGGGTTGCGGTGCTGTTCGCCTCCTGCCCCTCGGGCATCAACGCCTACCTGTTCGCGGAGCGCTACGGCGAGGGCGTGGCCCTGGCGTCGAGCACCGTCACCCTGTCGACCATCCTGGCGCTCGGCACAACGCTGATCTGGCTCTACGTGCTCGGCATCGGCTGAGCCGGAAAGCCCAGCCGCACCCTCAGCTCCGCGGCCGAGACGCCGCGATCCCTGAGAACGACGAGCGCCTCCGACCGTCGGCTCTTCGCGAGCTTGTCGCCTTCCGGATCGCGGATCAGGTCATGATGATGATAGAGAGGCGTGGGCAGCCCAAGGAGGTCCTGGAGCAGGACATGCAGGTCGGTCGCCGCCTCCAGGTCCTTGCCTCTGACCACATGGGTCACGCCCTGGAGGGCGTCGTCCACCACGACGGAGAGATGATAGCTCGTCGGCGTGTCCTTGCGGACGATGACGGCGTCGCCCCAGCGGCCGGGCTGCGCCCGGCAAGGCTCCTCGCGCATGGATCGGTCGAAGCGGACATAGCTATGCGGTCCTGGAGAGAGAAGGAGCGCCTGGCCCATATCGAGCCGCCAGGCATGGATGTCTCCCGCGGCAATCCGCAGGGCGGCCTCGTCCGGCGGCAGCCTCCTGCAGGTGCCCGGATAGAGCGGCGCCCCGTCTGGGTCCCGCGGCCAGGGCTCTCCCCCCGCCTCCCGGCAGGCGACGGCCTCGGCGATGTCCTTGCGGGAGCAGAAGCAGGGATAGACCACCCCCCTCCCCTGCAACCGGGAGAAGGCGGCGCGATAATCGGCGAAATGCTCCGATTGCCGGCGCACGGGCTCTTCCCACGCGAGGCCGAGCCAGGCGAGATCCGCGTAGATGGCCGCCTCGAACGCGGGACGGCAGCGGGTCAGGTCGATATCCTCGATGCGCAGGAGGAAGCGCCCGCCGAACCGCCGCGCGAAATCGTCGTTGAGAAGGGCCGAATAGGCATGGCCGAGATGAAGCCGCCCGTTCGGGCTGGGAGCGAATCGAAAGACCGGCTTCGTCACGGAGGCCTGCATGGGAGAGGACTAGAATGACCGCCACCCTCCTCGAATCGGAGGCCGTTCTCAAGAGGGGGCTCGCGGAGCTGACCGAGGCCGATCCGGTGATGCGGGATCTCGTGGCCGCGGGCGCCGCCCCCACGCTCCGCAAACGGCCGCCCGGGTTCGGGGGCTTGGCCTGGATCGTCGTCGGCCAGCAACTGTCGACCTCCAGCGCGGCGGCGATCTGGGGGCGGGTGAAGGAGCTCTACGAGCCCGATTCGCCTGACCAGTTCCTCGCCCTCTCGGACGATGCGCTTCGTGCCGCAGGGCTTTCCGCCGGCAAGGTCAGGACCCTTCGGGCCGCTGCGGCTGCCGTCGTGGAAGGAGCCCTGCCGCTCGGCCGGCTGCACGACCTCCCCGCCGACGAAGCCCATGGCCTGCTGACGGCCGTCAAGGGGATCGGCCCCTGGACGGCCGACATCTATCTGCTGTTCTGCCTCGGTCATCCCGATGCGTTCCCGGGCGGGGATCTCGCGGTCCAGGAGGCTGCCCGCCTCGCCTACGGCCTGGAGCGCCGCCCGAGCGCGAAGGAACTGACCGCCATGGCGGAAAGCTGGCGCCCCTGGCGCGGTGTGGCCGCCAAGGTGCTCTGGGCCTATTATCGGATCGCCAAATCCCGGGAGGGCAGCCCCGTCTCCTGAGGCGAAGCCCCCGTCGTGCCCTCGAATCCTTGAGGCTCTCCTGCCATGACGACCTTCGACGATGCTCCGCGCCTGGCCCCCCGGTCGGGTCATGCCCGGCAGCTTGTGGTTTTCCTGCACGGCCTCGGCGCGGACGGACGCGACCTGATCGACATCGGGCGTGAATGGCAATCCTGGTTGCCCGATGCGGCCTTCGTGGCGCCCCATGCCCCCGATCCCTACGAGGACGCCCCTGTCGGACGACAGTGGTTTCCCCTGACCTTCCGGGATCCGGGTGAGACCTGGCGCGGCGTGAATCAGGCGGCTCCCGCCCTCGACGTCTTTCTCGACCACGAACTGGCGCGGCACGGCCTGCCGGCCTCGAAACTCGCCCTCGTGGGCTTCAGCCAGGGAACCATGATGGCCCTGCATGTAGGCCTGCGGCGCGAGACGGCGCCTTCGGCGATCGTCGGATATTCGGGGCTCGTGGTCCTGGAGGCCGGAAAAGGGCCGGAGAGCCTTGCGGCCGCGATCCGGTCGAAGCCGCCGGTCCTGCTCGTCCATGGGGATCGGGACGATGTGGTGCCCACTGAAATGCTTTTCTTCTCGAAGGAGGTGCTGGCTGCGGCTGGCATCCCTTGCCAGTGGCATCTCTCCCGCGGGCTGGCCCACGGGATCGACGAGGAGGGGCTGCGCCAGGGCGGGCTCTTCCTCGCCCAGGCGTTCGGCCTCCCCTCCCCTGCTTGAGCCCTCAGGCCCGGGCGGCCTTGAGGGCCACCTGGGCGCCGGCCCTGAGCAGGGCCGTGTCGCTGGAGATGGAGATCAGATCGAATCCCTTGCGCACGAGCTCGGCCGCACGCTCGCCGGTGCCGGCATAGACCCCTGCGAGCTTGCCGGCGGCCCGGACCCTGGCGAGGGCATGGTCGAGGGCGCCCTCGACCTCCGGGCTCGTCGGGTTCATGCTGCGGCCCTTGGACAGGGCGATCGAGAGGTCCGACGGTCCGATGAAGACACCGTCGATGCCGGGCACCGCCAGGATGTCGTCGATGATCGCCAGCGCCTCGCGCGTCTCGACCATGGCGAAGGCCACCGAGAGACCGTTGGCGGAAGCAAAGTAATCGGCCGGCTGGAGACCCGAGAGGGCGAGCGCCCCGTGAGGGCCCCAGCTCCGCTCGCCCACCGGCGGGAACTTCATGGCGCCGGCGAAGCGCCGGGCGTCCTCGAGGGTGTTGATCATGGGGGCGATCACCCCGGAGACCCCTGCATCGAGGAAACGGGATGCCGACGCGAAATCGCCGACCGGGATGCGGACCATAGCCGGCTTGCCGGCCGCCGCGATGAGGGGAACCGCCCTCATGGCCGGAGCGAAATCGATGGCGCCGTGCTGAAGATCGATCACCACGGCGTCGAAGGCCTCACGGGCGAGGAGGCCGGGGATTGCCGGATCCGGCAACCCGCACCAGGCGGCCAGGACGGGAGAGCCGCCTTTCAGGCGGTCGGGAAAGGAAGGATTCGTGAGCATCATGCCCCTACCTTATCGCCTTGCGGCGGCTCTTGGGCGCCCTGGTGGCGCCGATCACACTATTATTTTACGTTTGGCAACCCGGGTTACCGGCCGGCCTGGATCTGCTCGACGGCCTGGCCCATCAGGTCCGACATGACGCGCGCCAGCTCGGCGTCGTCGACGGACTTGCCGGCCGCGTCGAGGTCCTGGCGCACCTTGCGGATCACGTCCGCATCGCCGGCCTCCTCGAAATCCGCCAGGACGACGGTCTTGGCATAGGCCTCCGCGTCCGCGCCGCTCTTGCCGAGCCGCTCGGCAGCCCAGAGGCCGAGAAGCTTGTTGCGGCGAGCCGTGGCCTTGAAGCGCAGGTCTTCGTCATGAGCGAACTTCTTCTCGAAGGCGTCTCTGCGGTCGTCGAAGCTGGTCATCGGCATTCTCTCCTTGCGATGGAACTTTCTGCGATATAAAGGCGCACTCGCGTTGCCGCCAGTAGTCCCCACCTTTAAAGCAGGGTCCGGTCGAACCGCCATCTTGATGCAGCGCACGGCCCGCGTTGTGCTTATGCCAGGGATCGGATAGGTTGCGCCGCAAGCGGGGCGGCGGCGAAAGCCGTGCTCTCGCCAGCCGCGGGTCTGGCAGTTTCACCCTTAAGGAGCCACGGCAATGGATTTTCTCAAACCTCGGTACACACCTATGAATCGTCGCCGTCGCATCTACGAGGGCAAGGCGAAGGTCCTTTACGAAGGCCCTGAGCCCGGTACGCTGATCCAGCACTTCAAGGATGATGCCACCGCCTTCAACGCCAAAAAGCATGAAGTGATCGATGGCAAGGGCGTGCTCAACAACCGGATCTCGGAACACATCTTCCAGCATCTGAACGACATCGGTGTGCCGACCCACTTCATCCGCCGCCTCAACATGCGCGAGCAGCTGATTCGGGAGGTGGAGATCATCCCTCTCGAGGTGGTGGTCCGGAACGTGGCGGCGGGCTCGCTCGCCACGCGCCTCGGACTGGAGGAAGGCACGCAGCTTCCCCGTTCGATCATCGAATTCTATTACAAGAACGATGCGCTCAACGACCCGATGGTGTCGGAGGAGCACATCACGGCCTTCGGCTGGGCGACCCCGCAGGAGATCGATGACATCATGGCGTTGGCCATCCGGGTCAACGACTTCCTGTCCGGCCTCTTCCTCGGCGTCGGCATCCGCCTCGTCGACTTCAAGATGGAAACCGGCCGCCTCTGGGAAGGCGAGATGATGCGCATCGTCGTCGCCGACGAGATCTCTCCCGACTCGTGCCGCCTCTGGGACATCAAGTCCAAGGACAAGCTCGACAAGGACCGCTTCCGCCGCGACATGGGCGGGCTGGTCGAGGCCTATTCCGAGGTGGCCCGCCGTCTCGGCATCATGTCAGAGAACGAGAACCCGAACGGCCCGCGCCTCGTGCAGTAAGGCGGGCTGCCTTTCCGGCGAACGTTCGAGCCCGGCCTCCTGGCCGGGCTTTTTCGTTGGCGCTCGCCTCCCATCGACCTTCTGCCTGGTTTGGCGCTAGAGAAGAAAGCCATGCCGCTCCGCCTGCTCCTTCGTTCCGCTGCCCTTGCCGTCGCGTTCAGTCTGGCCAGTTGCGGCTATGTCCCCCGCCCGGTCGCAGGCCTCCCGCCCGGCGAGCCTTGGGGCGCCCTGCCCCTTCGCAAGTGGCTCGCGGAGGATCGGGCCGAGCCGCTGGCCCTGTCGTTCTGCGCCCCGCCCGAATGCCGTCCCGGCCTCGCGGCAGGGGTCATCCGTCTCACCGGGAAGGATGCCGAGATCACGCGCGCCCTGCTGAAGGACCCGGAGCGCCTGGCCCGCGCCCTGCGCTCGCCCGCCGGCCGGGACAAGCCGGTGCGGGCGCAGGTGTCGGTCGAGCGCCTGAAGGGCGGGCCCTACGACGGCTTCGCCATCACCCTCGCGCCGGCCGACGGCGGCAAGCGCCCGGCTTACGGCGCCGCTCTCGGCAGGCCCGAGGGCGACGGCCTGACGGTCGTTCTCGTCATCGGCGAGGACCCTGAGAACGTCCGGGCGACCGTGCGGGACGTCGCGGAGCGCGAATTGGGCTCCTGAGGGGCGTTGTCTCTTGCGGCCATTGGCTTTATGGCGTTGGCCATCTTTCCATACAGCCGAGGATCCCATGAAAGCCCGCGTCACCGTGACCCTGAAGAACGGCGTGCTCGATCCCCAAGGCAAGGCCATTGAAGGCGCCCTGAAGTCCCTCGGCGTCGAGGGCATCGGCGGCGTCCGCCAGGGCAAGGTGTTCGACATCGAGCTCGACACGGCCGACAAGAGCCAGGCCGAGGCCTCACTGAAGGCCGCCTGCGAGAAGCTTCTCGCGAACACCGTCATCGAGAACTACCGCATCGAGATCGCGTGAGGCAGGCATGAAATCCGCTGTCATCGTCTTCCCCGGCTCCAATCGCGAAGGCGATGTGGTGCGGGCGCTCCGGATGGCCGGCTCCGACATCCAGAAGGTCTGGCACGCCGAGACAGAGCTGCCGAAGGGCACGGACCTCGTGGTGCTGCCGGGGGGCTTCTCCTACGGCGACTATCTGCGCTGCGGCGCCATCGCGGGCCGCGCCACCGTCATGGATGCGGTCCGGGCCCATGCGGCCCGCGGCGGCCTCGTGCTCGGCATCTGCAACGGCTTCCAGATCCTGTGCGAATCCGGCCTCCTGCCGGGCATCCTGATGCGCAACGCCAACCTCAGGTTCATCTGCCACCGGCAGTTCCTGAAGGTCGAGCGCAACGACACCCCGTTCACGAAGGCCTATGCCCAGGGCCAGGCGATCGACGTCTGCGTCGCCCACGGCGAGGGCAACTACACGGCCGACGAGGAGACCCTGAAGCGTCTCGAGGGCGAAGGCCTCGTGGCCTTCCGCTACAGCGATGCCCACGGCCACGTGACGGCCGACGCCAACCGCAACGGCTCGATGAACTCCATCGCGGGCATCTATTCCGAAAAGCTTAACGTGCTCGGCATGATGCCCCATCCGGAAAACCTGGTCGAAGACCTGGTCGGCGGCACCGACGGGCGCGGCCTGTTCGAGAGCCTCGTCTCCTTCGCCAAAGCGGCGTAACCCATCAAACCGCGAGACCCCGATGATCCGCAACGACGTCGCCATCACCCCGGAGCTGGTGAAGGAGCACGGGCTGAAGCCTGACGAATACGACCGCTTCGTGCAGCTGATCGGCCGCACGCCGACCCTGACCGAGCTCGGCATCGTGTCGGCCATGTGGAACGAGCACTGCTCCTACAAATCCTCCCGCATTCACCTGCGCGGACTGCCCACCAAGGCGCCGTGGGTGATCCAGGGGCCGGGCGAGAATGCCGGCGTCATCGACATCGGCGACGGGCTGGCCTGCATCTTCAAGATGGAAAGCCACAACCACCCGTCCTTCATCGAGCCCTACCAGGGCGCGGCGACGGGCGTCGGCGGCATCCTGCGCGACGTGTTCACCATGGGGGCGCGCCCGATCGCGTCCCTCAACTTCCTGCGCTTCGGCGAGCCGGATCATCCGAAGACCCCGCATCTCGTCTCGGGCGTGGTGGCCGGCATCGGCGGCTACGGCAATTCCTTCGGGGTGCCGACGGTGGGCGGCAGCGTGGGCTTCCACCCGCGCTACAACGGCAACATCCTCGTCAATGCCATGGCGGTGGGCCTCGCCCGCACCGACGAGATCTTCTATGCCAAGGCGACCGGCGTCGGGAACCCGATCGTCTATCTCGGGTCCAAGACCGGCCGCGACGGCATCCACGGCGCCACCATGGCGTCCGCCGAGTTCGACGATGCGTCCGAGGAGAAGCGCCCTACCGTGCAGGTCGGCGACCCCTTCGCCGAAAAACTCCTGCTGGAGGCCTGCCTGGAGCTCATGAAGTCGGGCGCCGTCATCGCCATCCAGGACATGGGCGCGGCCGGCCTCACCAGCTCGGCCGTCGAGATGGGCGCGAAGGGCAATCTCGGCATCGAGCTCGACCTCGACAAGGTGCCCTGCCGCGAGGAGGGCATGACGGCGTACGAGATGATGCTGTCCGAAAGCCAGGAGCGCATGCTCATGGTGCTCAAGCCCGGCATGGAGCAACAGGCAGAAGCCATCTTCCACAAATGGGGCCTGGACTTCGCGGTCATCGGCAAGACCACCGACACCCTGCGCTTCGTCATCAAGCACGAGGGCGAGGTGAAGGCGGACCTGCCGATCAAGGAGCTCGGCGACGAGGCTCCGGTCTATGATCGTCCGTGGGTGGAAAGCCCCAGGCAGCCCGTGATCGCGCCGGGCAGCGTGAAGGCCCCGATGACGGAGGCCGAGGCGCTGCTCAAGCTCGTCGGCTCGCCGGACCAGTGCTCCAAGCGCTGGGTCTGGGAGCAGTACGACTACCTGATCCTCGGAAACACCGTTCAGACGCCCGGCGGCGACGCCGCCATCGTGCGGGTCGAGGACGGACCAAAGGGCCTCGCGCTCACCACCGACGTGACCCCGCGCTACTGCGAGGCGGATCCGTTCGAGGGCGGCAAGCAGGCGGTCGCGGAGGCCTGGCGCAACATCACGGCGGTCGGCGGCCTGCCGCTCGCCATCACCGACAACCTGAACTTCGCCAGCCCCGAGCGCCCCGAATCGATGGGGCAGTTCGTCGGCTGCATCAAGGGAATCGGCGAGGCCTGCGGCGCCCTCGACTTCCCGGTCGTGTCGGGCAACGTCTCGCTCTACAACGAGACCAACGGCCAGGGCATCCTGCCGACCCCCGCCATCGGCGGCGTCGGGCTCCTCGACGATGTAACGGTCAACGCCTCGGTCGCCTTCAAGCGCAACGAGGATGCCATCATCCTCATCGGCGCCACTCAAGGGTGGCTCGGCCAGTCGATCTACCTGCGCGACATCTGCGGCCGCGAGGAGGGTGCGCCTCCGCCGGTCGACCTCGTTCACGAGAAGCGCAACGGCGACTTCGTACGCCAGCTCATCCGCTCCGGCCAGGTGGACACCGTCCACGACTGCTCGGACGGCGGTCTTGCGCTTGCCCTCGCCGAGATGGCCATGGCGGGCAATATCGGCGCCATGATCACGGCCTATCCGGAGAACCTGCCGCTCCATGCCTTCCTGTTCGGCGAGGACCAGGGCCGGTACGTGATCGCCGTCGATGCCGATGTGGCGGCCGACATCCTCTACGAGGCCGGCGCCATCGGCGTTCCGGCCGTCGTGCTCGGCGTGACCGGCGGGTCTTCATTGATTCTGCCTGGGGAGCAGGCCATATCGGTCAAGGAACTGAAGGCGGCCCATGAAGCCTGGCTGCCGGACTACATGGCCGGCAAGGCCTGAGGAGCTGAACCAGCATGCCCATGGATGCCCGCGAAATCGAGAGCATGATCAAGGCCGCCATCCCGGATGCGACGGTCGAGATCCGGGACCTGGCCGGCGACGGCGACCATTATGCCGCCACGGTGACGTCGGCGGCCTTCAAGGGCAAGTCGCGGGTCCAGCAGCACCAGATGGTCTATGCAGCGCTGCAAGGCCGCATGGGCGGCGTGCTCCATGCCCTTGCATTGACGACGCAAGCCCCCGACAATTGAGACGAAGACGCGGCGCCTTGAACGCCGCGGAACAGGAGAAGACTATGACTGACGCCCGTCAGGTGATCGACAACGAAGTGAAGTCCAACGACGTCGTGCTCTTCATGAAGGGCACGCCCCAGTTCCCCATGTGCGGGTTCTCGAGCCAGGTCGTCCAGATCCTGAACTATCTCGGCGTTCCCTATAAGGGCGTCAACGTGCTCGAGGACGAAGGCGTCCGCCAGGGCATCAAGGATTATTCCAACTGGCCGACCATTCCCCAGCTCTACGTGAAGGGCGAGTTCATCGGCGGCTGCGACATCACCCGCGAGATGTTCCAGGCCGGCGAGCTGCAGCAGCTCTTCGCCGACAAGGGCATTCAGGTTCAGCAGAACGCCTGAGGGCGCCGAGCTCCTGACGATCCGAAGGCGGGGCATGGACCCCGCCTTTTTTGTTGCCCGGGAACCGGGTCCTCCCTCGAATTTTTGTCGCATTCCATAAATGGCTAAGGTTTTGGCATAATAATATTTCTCCGCATGCGGAGCCGCCGCAACAACAAGAACCAAGCGGCCGGAAGAGTGGGGTTTGTCATGTTCGAGAAAGAGGCCGCGAACGTCGTCGCGTTCAGGCCGCGCCAGGCGAAGGCGGCGCAGCACCATCCCAAGAGCCTGCTGGAGCGGATCTATGCCGCGGGCTCGCTCGCCATCCGGGCGGACGACGTCGCCACCAAGACGGCGGCCACGATGCTCCAGGCGCTCGGGTTCCTGGTGATCGAGGAGATCCTGGCCGACGGAACGCCGCGCCGCCTGCAGCGGGGCGAGGCCCGCGAGGCCATGGACCGGCCGTGGCGGCTCCTGAAGCCGGCTTTCTCCGGCGAGGCCGGAATTCCCGATGGCCAGGGCGCCTTCCCGGCCTAGAGAGAAAGCATCGGATTGGCCCAAAAGTGCAAATCCACTTTTGGGTCCGATGCTCAAGGCTTCCCGAGAGCGGTGCGCACGAAGGTGAAGGCGTCCGGCGAAGCCCACTCGGCCGGGCCCTTCAGGAGCGCCACCTCGCAGCCCGATGCGTCGACCACGAAGGTGGTGGGCAGCCCCACCACATGGCCGGACTTCTGAAGGGTCTGGAGCAGCTTGCCGCCGGGGTCGGCGTAATAGGCCAGGTTGCGGATGCCGTTCTCCTGGAGCCAGGCTTTCGGCTTGTCGGGATTGCGCGTGTCCACGTTGACGGCCACGACCTCGAAGTCCGAGCCCCCGAACTCCGCCTGGAGCTTGTCGAGGGCCGGCATCTCCTGGCGGCACGGGACGCACCAGGTGGCCCAGAGATTCACCAGGATCGTCCTGCCCTTGAAGGCCGACAGGGTTCTGGGCTGCCCGTCCGGCCCGGCGAAGCTGATCTCCGGGGGCGGCTTGGGCGCGTTGCTGACGCCGACTGCGGCGAGTTCCCCCTTCGCCAGAGGCTTCAGCCTGTCGGCCATGGGCTTGGCGATCGCGCATTCATTCGATGCCGTGGCGGTGGCGCCATGCTGCGACAGGCCATACCAGGCAGCCGCCGCACCGATGCCGCCCAGGGCGACGACGCCGATCAGCAGCGGTAGGGTGCGGGACGCGAGGGATCGGGATGCTTGCGACATGCCCGCCGGTGTGCCGCTTTTCGGCAGCATCCTCAAGTCTGGAATGGCCGAACGGACTCAAGTCCCTTTCACGATCCCGTGGTGCAGAATCGCGGATCGATCTCGACGGCGGATCTGGACCCTCCGCTTAACCGCGTTGAGGACAGGGCGCCTCGGCCCTTCACCTTCCCTCTCGCCTCGAAGGAAGGTTCCCGTTATGGTGCGGCCACGTTTCGGAGCATGTGATGTCGTCCAGCCTACCCCTTCCCCGCGTTGCGTTGATCGCGGGCCTCGCCCTTCTCAGCCTGTCGGCCTGCGGCCGCCGCGGTGCGCTCGAGCCGCCGCCGGACCCGTCGGCGCAGGCCGCGACGCCCCAGGTGGAAGGCCAGGCGACACTCCCCTCCCCGGTCGGCACGCCCCGCTCGAAGCCCAATCGCGGCTACACGATTCCCGACAAGCCCTTTATCCTCGACCCGCTGCTCTAAGGCCGCCCGATGCACCATTTCGCTTATCGCGACGGCGTCCTCTACGCGGAGGACGTCGATCTGCGCCGCCTCGCCTCCGAGGTCGGAACGCCGTTCTATTGCTATTCCACGGCCACGCTGGAGCGGCACTACCGGGTCTTCGCCGAGGCCTTTGCGGATACGGACGCCCTCGTGTGCTACGCCATGAAGGCGAATTCCAACCAAGCCGTCCTGAAGACGCTCGGCCGCCTCGGGGCCGGCATGGACATCGTCTCAGAGGGCGAGCTGCGGCGGGCGCTCGCCGCCGGGATTCCGGGCGACCGGATCGTGTTCTCGGGCGTCGGCAAGACGAAGGCCGAGATGGCTTTCGCGCTCGACAGCGGCATTCTCTGCTTCAACGTGGAATCCGAGCCGGAGCTCGAGGCCCTGTCCGAGGTTGCGGTGTCGAAGGGGATGCGGGCGCCGATCTCGATCCGCGTCAATCCGGATGTGGACGCCAAGACCCACAAGAAGATCTCGACCGGCAAGTCCGAGAACAAGTTCGGCATCCCGATCTCCCGGGCCCGCGAGGTCTACGACCGGGCGGCGAAGCTCAAGGGACTCGCGATCACCGGCGTCGACATGCATATCGGCAGCCAGATCACCGACCTGGAGCCCTTCGACAACGCCACCGCCCTGCTGGCGGAGCTTGCCCGCGACCTGATGGGCGCCGGCCACCGGCTGCACCACATCGACCTCGGCGGCGGCCTCGGGGTGCCCTACCGGGAGGACAACGAGCCCCCGCCGGATCCGCAGGCGTATGCGCGGATCATCAAGAAGCATACGGTCGACCTCGGCCTCAAGCTCGTCTTCGAGATGGGGCGCATGATCGCTGGCAATGCCGGCATCCTGGTCACGCAGGTGATCTACGTGAAGGAAGGGGCAGGCAAGACCTTCGTGATCGTGGATGCGGCGATGAACGACCTGATCCGCCCGACCCTCTACGAAGCCCATCACGATATCCGCCCCGTCGCCGAGCCCGACCCGAACGGCGGACGCATGATCGCCGACGTGGTCGGCCCGGTCTGCGAGACGGGCGACTATCTGGCCCTGTCCCGTGACCTTCCGGCCGTGAAGCCGGGCGATCTTCTGGCCATCATGACGGCGGGCGCCTATGGAGCCGTGCAGGCCAACACCTACAACACCCGCCGCCTCGTTCCCGAAGTGCTGGTCCATGGACCCGACCATGCCGTCGTGCGTCCGCGTCCGAGCTATGAGGACCTGATCGGGCTCGACCGGACCCCCAACTGGCTGGCGTGACGCCCGCCCGCGCCTTCAAATCTCCACGCTCCACCCGTCACATGACGAGGACGTGATCGGGTCCTTGCGCATTAAGCCCTGTCGGCGGCACTTCTGTGCCCATTTGACCGCTGGTCATCGGGGGCTTGCGTGCTAGCTTCTGAACGGGGGCTTGAGGCGAGGACCGCTTGGCGGGAGACTTTGGCATGAGCGAAGGCCCGAACCCGAATCCGGCGCAGAGCCCCCTGGACAGGCGGTTCTCGCGTCTCGTCGGGCGCGCGCGCTGGTCTCTCTGGTGGGAGCGGGCCTGGCCGCGGATCTGGCTGCCGCTGGCCATCATCGGGCTGTTCCTGACCCTCTCCTGGTTCGGCCTCTGGCTCGACCTGTCGCCGCTCTGGCGCAGCCTGGGCCTGAGCGCGTTCCTGCTGGCGTTCCTGGTTTCCCTCTGGCCGCTCCTGCGCCTGCGCTGGCCGAGCCGCACCAGCGCCCTCGACCGGCTCGACCGGGATACGGGCCTCGATCATGGACCGGCCCGCGTGCTCGACGACCAATTGGCGCTCGGGAGCAGCGACGTCGGCACGCGCGCCCTGTGGGCGCTTCACCGCAAGCGGGCCGAGGAGACGGTCGCGCGGATGCGCGTGGCGCCCCCGCGCCCAGACATGCCGCGCCATGACCGCTACGCCCTGCGGGCGGCCGGCATCCTGGCCCTGGTGGCGAGCGCCTTCGTGGCCGGCCCGGAAATCGGCTCGCGCCTGGCCGCGGCCTTCGACTGGAGGCACGTGGAGGCCTCGGGGCCTGCCTTCCGCATCGACGGCTGGATCGATCCGCCGCTTTACACCCGGATGCCGCCTCTGATGATCGACCTCGCGCGTGGCCAGAACCTGCGGGCGCCGATCCATTCGACGGTCGTCGTCCGCATCGCCGGCGAGGGCAACGCCGAGGTCACGCCGGGGAGCGGGCTCACCCCCCTGCCGCCCAAGGGCAACCAGCGCACGGACCTGCGCGAGGAGCGCTTCACCCTCGACGGCAGCGCCGAGCTGGCGATCCGCACGGGCTTCGCCCAGACCACTCGGCTCACCATCGAGGCGATCCCGGACAACCCGCCGACCATCGCGTTCGCCAATCCTCCGGAGGTGAATGCCCGCGGCACCTTCACCCTGAGCTACAAGGGCAAGGACGATTACGGCATCGCGTCCACGGAGGGTCTCGTCGAGAAGGCCGAGAGCGGCAAGGGCCGGTCCCTCGTGGCGGCGCCGCAGATCAACCTCGCGTCTCCCGGCAACGACGAGAACGCCCCGGAGACCCGCTCGCCCGTCGATCTCACCAATCATCCCTGGGCCGGCGCCAAGGTGACCATCAAGCTTCGCGCCAAGGACGAGGCCGGCCAGGAGGGCGTGAGCGAAGCGGTCAGCTTCACCCTGCCGCAGCGCCCCTTCACCAATCCGCTCGCGAAGGCCCTGGTGGAGCAGCGGCGCAGCCTCGTCCTGGCTCCCGACGACCGGAAGCGGGTGCAGACCGCCCTCGACGCGCTCCTCATCGCGCCGGAGGAGTTCACGCCGCAATGGGGCGTGTTCCTCGGGCTGCGGACCGCGGCGGACGACCTGCGCCGGGCCAAGACCGACCAGAACCTGCTCGACGTGGCCGAGTGGCTCTGGGCCATGGCGCTCCAGATCGAGGACGGTGGGCTGTCCGATGCGGAGCGCGAGCTGCGCGCCGCCCAGGACCGCCTGAAGGAGGCGATGGAACGCGGCGCGACCAACGAGGAGATCAAGCGCCTGACGGACGAGCTGCGGCAGGCCATGGACAAGTTCCTGCGCGAGTTCGCCCAGCGCATGCAGCAGAACCAGCAGAACCAGGACCAGGCGCAGAACCAGCAAGCGCCCGACCGCGTGATCTCGCAGGACGACCTCAACCGCATGCTCCAGCAGATGGAGGACGCCATGCGGCGCGGGGACATGGCCGAGGCCCAGCGCCTGCTCGACCAGCTGCGCAACATCCTGGAAAACCTGCAGACCGCGCAGCCGAACAGCCGCATGAGCGACCCCCTCGGACGGGAAATGAACCAGGCCATGCGCGATCTGGAGAACATGGCCAGGGAACAGCAGAACCTGCGCGACGAAACCTTCCGGCAGGGCCAGAACGAGCGCATGCAGCAGGGTGACCGCAACCGGCAGCGTCAAGGGCAGCGGCAGCAGGGTCAGCGCCAGCGCGGCCAGCAGGGACAGCAAGGGCAGCAAGGCCAACAGGGGCAGAACGGCGAAGGCCAGGAGCAGGCCGAGGACGGCCAGGGCGGCGATCAGCAGGATCCGCTCGGCCTCCGGCAGCGTCAGCAGGCTCTCCGGGAACGCCTGGAGGAGCTGCAGCGGCGCATGCAGGGCATGGGCATGCAGGGCGAGCAGGGACTGGGCGAGGCCGAGCAGGATATGCGCGAGGCCGAGAACTCCCTCGGCCAGGGTCAGGACGGCCCGGCCGTCGACGCCCAGGGCCGTGCGCTCGAGAACCTGCGCCGCGGCATGCAGGGCATGGCGCAGCAGATGCAGCAGATGCAGCAGGGCGACGGCAACCAACAGGCCGGCGACCAGCCGGGCCAGGGCGATCCTCAGGGACGGGGACAGGCTTCGCAGCGGGACAACGACCCGCTCGGGCGCCCGACCCGGAACCGGGATTTCTCCGACGGTCGCGTTCACGTACCGGAAGCCGGCGAATCGGCGGCCCAACGGGCCCAGCGCATCCTCGAGGAACTGCGCCGCAAGCTGGGGGATCCGACGCGGCCCCAGGAGGAGCTCGACTACTTCGACAGGCTGCTCCGCCGGAACTGACGCGCGCCAACAAGCCTACTTGCGCCGATGACGGGTTCGGGCCACGGTCCGGCCCGTTTCTCCGATGGAATCGTCATGAACAATTTTGTCGAACTTCTCGTGCCCGTGGCCGTCCTCGCCGTGGCCTTCGTGCTGCTTCTCGGGCTCTTCAACATGCTCCGCGGCGGCAGCGCCAACCGGTCGCAGCAACTGATGCGACTGCGTGTTCTGCTTCAGTTCATCGCCATTGTGGTGATCATGGGCGTGATCTGGTGGAGAGCCGCCTAGCTTGCTCCATATTGACACTTTTCCGCCATTGTTCTCTATACAGGTCATTAGTCATATTCGGCCCATTCGGCGGCCGTTTCCTTTTTCTTTGATGGATCTCTTATGCGCGTCGGCACAGTCCTGGGCCTCAGCCTCATGCTCGCATCCGTGGGAGCGACAGGCGTCTTGGGAGCCGACGACAAGGGACTGGCGGGGAACGCGCCTTCTGCTCCATCGAGCTTCCTGTCGGAGTTCCGATTCGGCCTCTCGGCGCAGGATCCGTGGGGCACCGAGGGACGGGACGGATCCGCGAACCTCACCGGCGAGATCTTGTTCGCCAAGCCGTTCACGGCGTCCGATCTGTTCACGAGCTACTTCATTCCGCGTCCGCACGTGGGCGGCAGCCTGAACGTGGACGGCATGACGAGCTTCGCCTATGCGGGCCTGTCCTGGACCGTCGACCTGACGCCGAGCCTCTTCGTGGAAGGAAGCCTCGGCGGCGCCGTGCACAACGGCAAGGGCCGTTCGCCGAATCCCTTGGACCAGCACCAGCAGCTCGGATGTTCGCCGCTCTTCCGCGAGTCCGGATCGGTGGGCGTTCGGCTTTCGGCCAACTGGAGCCTGATGGCGACCGTCGAGCATCTGTCGAATGCAGGCTCCTGCTCGGAGAATCGGGGCTTGACGAATATCGGCGCGCGGGTTGGGTATTCCTTCTAACGGAACACCAACTCTCGAGGCCTTGAATGGTCGTCCTCAACCGCATCTACACCCGCACGGGCGACCAGGGCACGACGGCGCTGGCCGCCGGCGGACGCCGTGCGAAGCATGATCTTCGAATCGAGGCCTTCGGCACCGTCGACGAGACGAACGCCTGCCTCGGGATGGTCCGGCTCCACACCGCCGGGCACGAGATCGACTCGATGCTCGCGCGCATCCAGAACGACCTCTTCGATCTCGGCTCCGACCTGGCGACGGTGGAGACGGACAAGCCCCTCCCCTACGAACCCCTACGCATCACGCAAGGCCAGGTCGATCGCCTCGAACAGGAAATTGACCAGCTGAACGGGCATCTGGCGCCGCTGCGCTCCTTCGTTCTGCCGGGCGGAACACCCGCCGCCGCGGCCCTGCACCTGGCCCGCACCGTCTGCCGTCGCGCGGAGCGCCGGGTGGTGGAGCTTGCCGGACGGCCCGACGAGAAGGTCTCGCCAGAGGCGGTGAAGTATCTCAATCGCCTGTCCGATTTTCTTTTCGTGGCGTCACGCTACATCAACGACAAGGGTGCGCTCGACGTGCTCTGGGTGCCGGGCCAGAATCGCTGAGGATCGGACCATGTTCCTGCCGCTTCATGACGGCGTTCCTTTGCGGCACTTGAAGACGCCCGTCGTGACGCGGTCCCTCCTGGTCGCCTGCACCGTCGCCTATCTCCTCACGTTCTACGGACCGATCGGACCCGACGCGACGGTGGCGGGGTTCGGGATGATCCCCGCCGTCCTGTTCGGCATCGAGGTGCTCCCGCCCGGCTTTCCGTTCGTGCCGGAATCCCTGACGCTCACCACCAACATCTTCCTGCACGGATCCCTGCTCCACCTGATCGGCAACATGCTGTTCCTGTGGGTGTTCGGTGACAACGTGGAGGACGCCATGGGCCACCTCCGCTTCCTGGTGTTCTTCCTGGTCTGCGGAACCGCCGCGAGCCTGACCCATGCCTTCATCGAGCCGGACTCGCACCGTCCGCTGATCGGCGCCTCGGGTGGGGTTTCGGGCGTCGTCGCGGCCTATCTCATCCTGTACCCGCGCGTGCGCATCTGGGGCCTCTTTCTCAAGGGCATCCCCTTACGGCTTCCGGCCTACTGGGCGATCGGGTTCTGGTTCGTGCTGCAATTCCTCGCCGCCTTTCTGGGCGGCGACGACAGCGTCGGCTGGTTCGCCCATCTCGGCGGCTTCGTGGTCGGCGCGGCGCTGACTCCTTTCATGCGGCACCGCTACGACCCCGTCCTGGCGCGGGTGGAGGCGCAGGAACTTCAGGCACCGCGTTGACAATCGGGAGCCGACCGCTACGGTCCGTTCCATCTTTTTCCCTATCTATCCGGAGAGCAGGTCGAGGACCGGCCCCGGAGCTGACCTTTCGATGAGGACAGACGCATGAAGCTTCTGGTGTGCGTGAAGCGGGTCGTTGACTACAACGTGAAGATCCGGGTGAAGGGCGACGGGTCGGGCGTCGAGCTCGCCAACGTCAAGATGTCCATGAACCCGTTCGACGAGATCGCCGTCGAGGAAGCCGTGCGCCTCAAGGAGCAGGGCAAGGCCACTGAGATCGTGGCCGTCTCGATCGGCCCGCAGCAGGCCGGCGAGACCATCCGCACCGCGCTCGCCATGGGGGCCGACCGCGGCATCCTGGTGAAGACCGACGCAACCGTCGAGCCGCTGGGCGTCGCCAAGCTGCTGAAGGCCGTAATCGAGCAGGAGAAGCCCGACCTCGTCATCATGGGCAAGCAGGCCATCGACGACGATTCCAACCAGACCGGCCAGATGCTGGCGGCCCTCCTGGGCTGGCCGCAGGGCACCTTCGCGTTCAAGGTCAACGTGGGCGAGGCTTCCATCGACGTCACCCGCGAGGTCGACGGCGGCCTGCAGACGGTGGGCCTGAAGCTGCCTGCCATCGTCACCACGGACCTGCGTCTCAACGAGCCGCGCTATGCCAGCCTGCCCAACATCATGAAGGCCAAGAAGAAGCCCCTCGACGAGACCTCGCCGGAGACGCTCGGCGTCGACGTGAGCCCGCGCCTCAAGGTGCTCAAGACCGCCGAGCCCGGCGGCCGCAAGGCGGGCGTGAAGGTCGGCTCGGTGTCCGAGCTGGTCGAGAAGCTGAAGGTCGAAGCGGGCGTGCTCTAAGGGAGAACAAGAACAATGACCACACTGCTGATTGCCGAGCACGACAACGCTCACCTCAAGGACGCCACCCATAAAGCCCTCTCGGCCGCCACGGCTCTGGGCGCTCCCGTGCATGTGCTGGTCGCCGGCTCCAATGCCCGCGCCGCCGCGGAAGCCGCCGCCAAGCTCGGAGGCGTCGAGAAGGTCCTGCTCGCCGATGCCGCTCCTTACGAGCACCAGCTCGCCGAGCCGACCGCCGCGCTCATCGTATCCCTGGCCGGCTCCTACGATGCCCTCGTGGCGGCCGCCACCACCACGGGCAAGAACGTGATGCCCCGCGTCGCGGCCCTACTCGACGTGATGCAGGTCTCCGACATCACCAAGGTCGTCTCGCCCGACACCTTCGAGCGGCCGATCTATGCCGGCAACGCGATTCAGACCGTGCAGGCGACGGATGCCAAGAAGGTGATCACCGTGCGCACCGCCGCCTTCCCGGCGGCCGGTGAGGGCGGCTCCGCTCCGATCGAGACCGTCGGCGCGGCCGAGGATCCAGGCGTGTCGCAGTTCAAGGGCGAAGAGATCGCCCAATCCGACCGGCCGGAGCTGACCTCGGCGCGGATCATCATCTCGGGCGGCCGTTCGCTCGGCTCGGCCGATGCCTTCAAGCAGTACATCGAGCCGATCGCCGACAAGCTCGGAGCCGCCATGGGCGCCTCGCGCGCCGCCGTGGATGCCGGTTATGCGCCTAACGACTGGCAGGTCGGCCAGACCGGCAAGGTGGTGGCGCCCGACCTCTACATCGCGGTCGGCATTTCAGGCGCCATTCAGCACCTGGCCGGTATGAAGGACTCGAAGGTGATCGTCGCGATCAACAAGGACGAAGAAGCCCCGATCTTCCAAGTGGCCGATTACGGCCTCGTCGGTGACTTGTTCACGATCCTGCCCCAACTCCAGGAGGAGTTGACCAAAGCGGGTCGATAGGGTCAGGAATAGACACTGGACCGGGCGGGTCTCCCGCCCGGATTGTTTTGAGGGCACAGGGACGCCCGAGGCAGCAGGCAGATGGGTATCACGATCAGAACTGTTGGCGTCATCGGCGCCGGTCAAATGGGCAGCGGCATCGCCCATGTTTGCTCGCTCGCAGGTTTCGACGTCCGGCTCCACGACATCTCCGAGGAGCGCATCAATACCGGGCTGGCCACGATCAACGGCAACATGGCCCGTCAGGTCGCCAAGGAGGTGATCACCGATGCGGCCCGCCGCGAGGCGCTCGAGCGCATCCAGCCGGCCCCCACCTACGACGACCTCGGGGCCTGCGATCTCGTGATCGAAGCCGCGACCGAGAACGAGGAGGTGAAGCGCAAGATCTTCACCAATCTCTGCCCGTCCCTGCGTCCCGACGCGATCGTCGCCACCAACACCTCGTCGATCTCGATCACGCGCCTTGCCGCTGCAACCGACCGGCCGGAGAAGTTCATCGGCATCCACTTCATGAACCCGGTGCCCCTGATGCAGCTCGTCGAGCTGATCCGCGGCATCGCGACCGAGGACCCGACCTACGAGTCGGCCAAGGAGTTCATCAGCAAGCTCGGCAAGACCGCGACCGTGTCGGAGGACTTCCCGGCCTTCATCGTCAACCGCATCCTGCTGCCGATGATCAACGAGGCGATCTACACCCTCTACGAGGGCGTCGGCTCGGTCGATGCAATCGACACCGCCATGCGGCTCGGCGCCAACCATCCGATGGGCCCGCTCCAGCTTGCCGATTTCATCGGCCTCGACACCTGCCTGTCGATCATGCAGGTGCTGCACGAGGGGCTGGCCGACTCCAAGTACCGGCCCTGCCCGCTTCTGGTGAAATACGTGGAGGCCGGCTGGCTCGGCCGGAAGGCGAAGCGCGGGTTCTACGACTATCGCGGCGAGAAGCCGGTTCCGACCCGCTAGCGCATCGTGCGGAAAAGTGGCCCCGGTTTTCCGCTCTCAACGATGCGCGGCTGAGAGAGTGGAGCATCGGAACCGGTTCCAAAAGTGGAGCCACTTTTGGGTCCGATGCTTAAGGATTTCTTCCCGCCCCATCTGTTCGCCCGGAGGCGTCCCCTTTATCCTGCGCAAAGCAGAAAAAGGGGCGTGGGGCCATGTTTCAATATTCGCTGCGTGCGGCAGCCGCCGCCCTGGTGCTCGCCGGCGTGGCCATCTCTTCGAGCCAGGGCCTCGCACAAACGCATGCCCCCTCCCCCGACCCGTTCTGGAACGTGCCCGACATCGGCTCCCTGCCGGACGACGATCAGGGGCGTCTGGTGAGGAGAGGCCGCGACCTGATCACGGCCACCTATGCCCATATCGGCCCCGGAGTGGCCGATCCGGCCAAGCGCTATGCCGGCAACAACCTGGCCTGCCGCAACTGCCATCTCGACGCCGGCGCGAAGAAGTTCGGCAACCCGCTCTGGGGGCTCCTCGGCCAGTTTCCGCAGTATGACGCGGAACAAGGCGAGGCTATCAGCCTCGAGCAGCGGCTCAACGCCTGCATGACCCGCAGCATGAACGGGCGCCCCCTGCCGGCCGATGCGCCGGAGATGAGGGCCATGGTGGCCTACATCGCCTTTCTGTCCTCCGGCGTGAGGCCCGGCGAGACCCTGACCGGGTATGGAGCCGGCCATATGCCCGAGCTCGACCGCGCCGCCGACCCGCAGCGTGGACGGGAGATCTTTCAGCGGACCTGCGTCGCCTGCCACGGTGCGAACGGCGAAGGCCTTCGTCGGGACGCCTCCGTGGCCGATCTCGGCTACATGGTCCCGCCGCTCTGGGGACCCGACAGCTTCAATGACGGAGCCGGCATGAACCGCCTCACGACGATCGCCAATTTCGTGCATTTCAACATGCCGAACGGCGTGAGCTATGTCCTGCCGCGCCTTTCGCCTGAAGAGGCCTGGGACGTGGCGGCCTTCGTGGTCTCGCAGCCGCGCCCCCAAAAGGCGGATCTCGACAAGGATTTCCCGGACAGGCTGCGGAAGCCCGTCGACGCGCCCTACGGCCCCTATGCGGACGGCTTCAGCCGGGAGCAGCACGTCTACGGCCCCTTCGGGCCGATCCGGGAGGAGCTGGCCCGCCTGAAGGCGGCCCGCGGCCCCAAGCCCGCCCCTTAGATCCAGCGGTGAAACAGGTCCGTGAAGAAGTAGGGACCGAAGCTCCAGAGGCCGGCCCAGAGAGCCGCCCCGAGGATGTTCGCGGCCACGAAGTGACGCCAGGGCATGGCGATGGAGCCCGCCACGACCCCGTTGAGCTGACGGAGCAGAACGACGAAGCGCGCCGTCATGACCATGACGAAGCCTCTCCGGCGAGCCAGATCCTCCACGTGCTCCAAGCGCTCCGGCGTCAGCTTGACGAGGTGCCCGAAGCGCTGAAGCAGCAGCCGTCCGCCGAAGCGTCCGATGAGGTAGCCGGTGCTGTCCCCGAGGACGCCGCCGAACCAGGCGGCCAGAAACACATGCTCGATGGCGAGATCGCCCCGGACCGCCAGCAGGGACGCGGCAAGCAGAGCGCTTTCTCCCGGCAACGGCGCCCCGAAGGACTCGAGATAGATGATGAGGAAGAGCGCGAAGGCCCCGTAGGCGGCGACGGCAGGCTCGATCCAGGCCAGGCCCTGCTGAAGGATGCTCATCGATTTCCCGTAAAACAGGAGCGGGAGGAAGGTCAGGCTTCCTATCATCGGACATGAGGCATTTCATCTGCCGTTTTTTTTGTGGGTGCGGCACCGACGACCGAGGATCTGCGCTTCACAACAATGTCACAGTGACCTAGTCTTAATACATACGGGGTGCAGATCTTCTCGCTGTGAGGAGGTGAGGTGACGATACACGTCCAGCCTGTTGTGAGACCGGAGGCCTGCCCGGCCCTCGTCCTCAATGCCGATTTCCGGCCCTTGAGTTACTACCCCTTGTCCATCTGGTGCTGGCAGGATGCGATCAAGGCGGTCTTTCTCGACCGGGTGAACATCGTCTCGGAATACGACAAGGTCGTGCGAAGTCCGACCTTCGAGATCCGCCTCCCCTCGGTGATTTCGCTCAAGACCTACGTCAAACCCTCACGGCACCCGGCTTTCACCCGCTTCAACGTCTTTCTTCGCGACCGTTTCACCTGCCAATATTGCGGTGCCCGCGAGGACCTGACCTTCGATCATGTCATCCCCCGGTCGAAGGGGGGACAAACGACCTGGGAAAACGTGGTTGCCGCCTGCGCCCCCTGCAATCTGAAGAAGGCCGACCGGCTGCCCCGCGAAGTGGAGATGTGGCCCCGGCAGAATCCCTTCGCCCCGACCGTTCACGACCTGCATTCCAACGGACGCCTTTTCCCGCCGAACTACCTGCACGACAGCTGGCTCGACTATCTCTACTGGGACAGCGAACTCGAGCCGTAGGCCTTCCTTAGGCTCACCGCCCGTTACGCGCCGTCAGGGCCGCGAAGGCCGCGAGCGCCAACGAAATCACCACGTTCCATCCCGCAAGCGACAACCCCAGGAAACGCCAGGCTGCCTCCGTGCAGCTGACGACCCGCGTCGTCTGCAGCTGGTTGAGGAAGTCGCCCATGTTGCCGGCAGCCGATGCAGGCGCGCCGCCGCAATCGCTGGGCCCCGCCCAGAAGCCCCATTCGACGCCGGCGTGATAGGCCCCGAGCCCCGCGCTGACGAGGAACACGAGCGCCAGCAGCCAGAGACCGGCCCTCGTCCAACGAGGCGGCAGCAACGCCGCCACCAAGGCAAGGGGGATGGCGGCATAATACGGATTGCGCTGGATGAGGCAGAGCTTGCAGGGGACATAACCCAGCCCGTGCTCGAAGACGAGCGCGCCCCCGATCGTCGCCGCCGCCCCCAGGGCGATGGCAAGGGCCGACTGGCGCAAGGTGAGACCGAACCGCATCGGCGCCTCCTTCAGAACAGATACCGGAACGCCACGAAGCCGCCCACCAGGGCCACGATGGCGAGCCCCGCGATCAGATTGAAGTGACGATCGATCAGGCTTTTGATCACCGGCCCGAAGCGGGTCATCAGCAGGGCGATGACAAAGAAGCGGGCGCCCCGGGTGACGATCGAGAGCACCACGAACCAGAACAGGCTGTACCCGGCGAAGCCCGACGTGATGGTGACGAGCTTGTAGGGGATCGGCGTGAGGCCCTTCAGGAGAATGACCCAGTGGCCGTATTCCGCATAGGAATGCCGGAAGGTCTCGGCTCCCTCCGCGAGTCCGTAGACCTGAAACAGCCAGCTTCCGATGGAGTCGTAGAGGAACAGGCCGATCATGTAGCCCAAGACCCCGCCTATGACGGACGAGACGGTGCAGATCAGGGCATAGGCCCAGGCCCGGTCCGGGCGAGCCAGCATCATCGGAACCAGCATCACGTCCGGCGGCACGGGAAAGAAGGAGCTCTCCGCGAAGGACACGGCGGCCAGCGCATAGGGCGCCGAGGGCCGGGCCGCGAGGGAGAGGGTCCAGTCATAGAGGCGTCTGAGCATGGGAGACCGTGGCCGTGTCCGGATCGTCTGTGGCGGTTCTGGCGCCCCTTTGAGCACAAGCGGACGCCGCTGGCGAGAGGCTTGCCTGCGGCGCGCCTTCGCATCTCCCGCATTGACCATGCTTCGCCGGGCATGGTACTCGGCACTTCCTTGCCCCTGTGGCGGAATTGGTAGACGCGCTCGACTCAAAATCGAGTTCCGCAAGGAGTGCTGGTTCGATCCCGGCCAGGGGCACCATAGCCTTTAGATCGCATTGATTTTCCTCGTATTTTTCGGGGTCTTTGTCCCACTGTTTTCCACCGAGCCCGAAAGTGGGACAGTTTCGTTCTCGGTTTGACGCGGCACCATGAGGTGCGCGGCATCTCCAGCAAGCCGCTTCCGGTTTGCCTTGCGTGTGTAGAGAGCGGCCATCTTCGGATCAGACCAACCGTAGATCGCCATGAGTTGGGGCTCGCTCGCCCCGTTCTCGGCTGCGATCGTCGCGCCGGCCTTGCGTAGGCCATGCGGTGAGCAATGAGGCAGCCCGGCCTCAGTGCACCAGTCCCGGAACTTATTGCCGAAACTGTCTCCGCTCGCCCACGCGCGGCCATGATCCGAAATCATGAAGGTCAGATCGCCCTTCTCAGAGGTGGCGTCGATGACCTCCCGCAGTTCAGGCAGCACGGGGATCTCAATCTCGACGTGCTTCCTGAGCCGGTTCTTGTAGACACGGAATTTCAGTTGGCCGTCTCGTATATGCTGCCGACCCAACTGAACCACGTCCGAGCGCCGTGCGCCGGTATAGAGTAACAGCGCAAGCGCGAGGCGCGCCTTGGTGCCAATCGGATGGCGCTGCTCGTACTGACGCACCTCTTCGACGGTCCACGTGTGCCAGCCTTCAGGATTGTGGCTCCGAAGCTTTTTCACGCTGGCAGTGGGATCGGCTGGAATGTGCTCGTAATCAACGGCGAAGGCGAAGAGCCCGCGCAGGGCCTTCAAAAAGGTGTTTGCTGCCTCTGGCTTGTCCTTCCGGCGGTCCATGCCCTTGCGGATGACCTTCGCAGTAATGCTCGAGATCGGCTCGTCGCCAGCCTTCTCACACAGCGCCTCTAGCTCGCGGCGCCGTATTTTGCGGGTCCGCGGCGACGGGCAGCGATCTGAAAAGAATGCGGAGCCTAAGTACTCCTCGACAAGCCACCGGACCGTGTTCGGCTTTGCCTTCGGGCGCTTGGCAGATGGCTCCGATTGGAGCTTGCCCTCGACCGCGAGCCGATAGGACTCCATGAAGGGTTCGGACCACGGAATGCCCTTCAGTCTGATCTTCTTCTGGCCAGGGCGCCGGAAATAGATGCGGGGATTGCCATGGCGGTCCACGTCTTCAGTGCAGTACTTGGGCAATCTGTGGGGCATATTAGATCTCGATCTCACGGCCATTGGTGGCCTCTTCGGGATCGGAGATCAGATCAGCAGCCATGTCTAGCTTGCGGATGTCCCACCGCACGCAGCCATCTATCCGGCACGGCTTGGGCATTCGGCCATCTGCAACCATCTGGTCGAACTTTGTCGGACTGACGTCGATGTAGAAGGCGGCATCCTCACGCCGCAGGAACCGGCGTGGCCGGATCTCAAACCTGGCATACGTAACGGGAGTGGGATGCGCTTCACGTCGGGACATTTACTCACCCTCTTCATACGCGAGGTGGCTTTTCAGGCGATCGATGTCTGATTTCCTCGCAGTGAGCGGGCTTGTTCTGCCGTTGACTTTGTGAGCCTGGAGAATGCCCTTGGCTGCCCAGCGGCGAGCGGTGCGCTCGGAGATCCCGAGCGACCGACCGATGACTTTTGCGCCGCGGATGAGACGGTCACTGCTCATTCTCCGTCTCCCGTCGGCAAATAGCCGTCTTCGGTAAGACCAAAGCGGGAGATTTCATGCGCTCGCTGATGCCGCTTCCGGAGCTCGCGATATCGGGTCTCTTCCCCCGATTGCATGATCACCTTGCGGCCCTCGTCATCCTGTGAGACGTCTTGGATCCATAGGGCTTCCAGCCGCTTGTACTCCGCGGTCTCATCGAAGCTCAGGCCCACGAGGCAGTTCCGGCCTTGATCGTCCTTCGTCCAGATCCCGAAGAAGTCATGCTCCGGGGAATAAGGGTTCTCGAACTTGGGCTCTGGAACGTCGAAGGATGGGATGGGCTCCTCATTGACGACAGCATTCAGCTTCGCGATCGTCTCATCGATCAAGCGATCCACGTCGATAACCTGGCAGGCGATCGGGAGGGGCGAAGCCTCCTGGCCGTCCTTGATCGGAACGAAGGCCCAATCATCACCCGCCTTATTCGGATGGAAGGCCATGGCGAAATGCCGGCATCCCTCGAGGGAGGTTCCTGTCAGCCTGCCACTCGCCCGGCGCTCAACCTGATCAGCCAGGATGTAGACCCACCGTAGCGGGAAGCCGATCCCGCTGGCGATGATGGCAGTGTTGATCTTCAGAATGTCGCCGCCAGTGAACATCCGGCGACGGCCTGTGCCAGGGTTATGCTCGCTGCGGAGCGTAACCTGCTTGCGGTCCAAAATGCCCTTTAGGGTGCCGCTCGAGGTGTCGCAAACCCTGAGGACGTCATCCCGCGAGAATTGAGGATCGTAGAGGATCGGGGGGAAGAGTTCGATTACCATGAGCCTAAAGATAACAGCCTGTTATCTTCGCGGCAAGAGCGAGATAACAGCCTGTTATCTTAAACTGCGGACAACTTCGGACACTCTCCCTGCTGGCTAGGCGGAATACGCCTTCATGCGGAGCAGATCCCGGACCATAGCCAGCATGATCGTCTCGTCTGTCGGGCCATTCATCTCAAGGTGCCGGGCGAACTCGCTCTCAATCTCGTCCTCGCCACCCATGAACCAGGCATAGACACGGGCCTTGACGGCCAAGCCTTCCATGGTGCGGGCGGGTATCAGTGCGATCCGCTGGCGAAGGTCACTATCGATCTTCGCCAAGCGCTCTTCCTCGGCATAGGCTGCCGTAAGACCGGCCTCCTTTTCCGCTCGCACGCGGGCTGCCACCCATAGGTCATAGGCCGCCACGATCTCGTCGGCCCGCGCCTGTGCGTTCGGATCAGGAACCCATGCACAGACCTGCTCTCCGTTCGGGCCTTCTGTGACTTGGCTCCAATCCTGTTTAAGGCGAGGCTTGGCCCTCAGTTCATCGATCCGGTTCACATACCAGCGTCGGCCGTTCTGATGGTCGCGAGCGCCTACGATCCCAAGAGAGAAGTCGCCTTTCTGTTCGAACAACTCCTCAGGGTGGTCAGGCGCGATCTGCTCGAAGCGCGCTTCAGCGGCATCGAAGGCCTTGCGGTTCGCGTCGAGGGCCGCCGCACTTGCCTCCCACTGGCGACCGAGCGCCAGGAGATCCGCGTCGGGATGCTTTTCGGCATAGACCGGCGCCGCCGCAACGGCAGCCATCGGAATTGAGGCGCCGAGGCCTGCAAGGATCGAGCGACGTGTGATATGGAATTGGGTAGCCATGAAGCGCTCCTAATAGCGTTGAATGGTCAGGCCGCGCTGGGTGCTCGTAACACCCAGCGCGGCCGTTGCGTTTGTATGTCGCTTAGGGATACAATCAGCATACAGGTGGATTGTCAACCGGACCGATATACAAAATGCAAGACGAGAAGAAGACTGCTGTTTTCCAGGTCCGCATGCGACCATCAGTGAAAGCTGCCGGGGAAAAGGCTGCCGCCGATGACAGTCGTTCTCTTGCGTCCCTCATGGAAAAACTCCTGATCGAGTACTTGAAGGAAAAGGGCTACCTGAAGTGAGCGATAGGGTGCGGCCCAGATGGACCCAATCGCGGTGGGGGGTCCCCGTCCTGGGCATTTTGCTACTCTTCAACCTGCTGCTTTTCGTTGCCAACCAACGGGATCTGCTTTCGATCCTGGCAGCGCTTCCTCAGCCAGTAGCAACCTTAATTGCGGGCATCGTAGGCCTCGGCACGATCGCGTGGCAGACGCGGCGTGGTTTTCAAAACCTCATTGCCTCGCAGGAGCACCGTGCGACGCTCGACCGAGATGCCCGTATTCATCAATCTGAGCTCGCGGACGAGCAAGCACAGCGGCAGACGGATCGCGAAACAAAAGTGCTCGCAGCTTCAGTACACGCGGAGCTTTTTGCTCTGCATCGCCAAGTACACAACACGATACAGTCGATTGTCGTGCAGAAGCATATGTACGAAAAGCTCCTACAAGCGAAGAGCACAAGCCTATTTGAATATCGCTTCCCACGATTTCGAACTACAGTATTTGACGAGAACATTTCAAAAATCGGCCTGCTAGGACCTTCGATTGCAGGAGACGTTATCTCAGTCTATGCCACTCTGAGAGTCGAACTCGAGCCAGCTGTACTTAAGGATGCGCCAGCCGATATCATGATTTCTTTGCTCGAGGGGCTGCTAGAGACATATAGAGATCTGGGCGGCGAAATTGTCCACGTTGGTGGAAGGCTTAGCCACGTACAGTTTGGCAACCCAGATCCGGGAACGCTCGTGGATTTCAGGCTGAAGCGCGACGCTGCAAAAGCAAGAGCTAAGTAGGCTGAATCACTTTCCTCAAGTTTGAGGTCACCTGCCCCTCAAACCCAAGCGCCACAAGGGTTTGAGAGTAGTGAATCCACACTATGGAAATCACCGCCCAGCAAGGCGGGAGGGTTTCGCGCGCCTATGCTCGGTAGAGCCTTCTACAGTGAGGACTCGTTGATCTAGGTTTCCCCGCCCGCTAGGATCATGTGAAACCAATGGGGCAGAGCGTGACGGAAGAAAGCAACGAAGGTGTTGATGGTACAGTCCACAAAGCTTCTGATATGCAAGAGTTCATATTCGAGGTTCCGCTTTACCAGAAAACCACCCTCAAGAACCCTCAAGATTTTTCTCGGACCCTCAGGAACGAGGCAAACCCGTTCGATGCATTTTGCCCGCATTGCAACAACGAAAGTATATTCGAGCGCAGTGGGCCCCATTATGGGGGTACACATGGTAACGGCAGGTACGATCTAAACTATAAGTGTCGGAGGAATTCCGATCACAGTGTCCTCGCTTTTGTGCTCAAGTCTAATGACACTTTTACTAAAATTGGTCAGTTTCCATCATTGGCCGATATCGCGCAGAAGGATGCTGCACCGCTTGTAAAGCAGCTTAGCAAAACTGATCGGCATGAGTTCAGTAAAGCAATAGGCCTAGCTGCTCACGGTGTTGGCATTGGTTCGTTCGTTTATTTGCGCCGGGTTTTTGAGCGTCTGCTAGATCGCAGATTTGAACTCCACAAAGATCAAGTTGACGCAGAGCAATATCGCAGATCAAAAGTCGTTGATAAGATCGATATGTTGCAAGATTACCTGCCGAAATTCCTGGTAGAGCATAAGACGATCTATGGAATACTTAGCGTCGGAGTTCATGAACTCTCCGAAGAGGCCTGCCGCTCTGCCTTCCCACTTATGAAAGAGTCGATTGAAATAATCCTCGAAGAAGACCTGCGCCTCCGGAAGGAGGAGGAGCGGAGGAAAGCTCTCTCGACTGCTATAAACAAACTGAACGCAGACATATCGGCAAGCCGCACTAGGAAGTAGGGCTTTGAAGATCCTGCGAGCACCGTGACCATCCCGAAGACCAAGCAGTCTTGTGGGCTGATCCTTGCCTCGTTCAGGCCACCCTTGTTCCCGCGCCCACCTGCTTTCGTCTCAACTTGAGACGAAAGGTTTTTGAGTTCTGTAAGTTCGACCCACCGGGCCACCTGCTCATCCCGTTCAAGGGCGGTCAGTTCAGCTCAAGGCACCTGAAAGAGGTCGGCCCCTTCCAAGGGAAAGGCCTCGCCACCCGCTCTTCCAAGTAAGTGAAGAGGCCCTGGTCCTTGAAGGCCGGATGTCGCTAGCCCTCGGCTATGGAATGGCTGATTGGGAGAAGGGTTTCAGCTTGGCCGAACAAAAACCCTCTCGCACTGCCTCATTGATCAATAGAACTGCTGGCCTAGCTCTGGATTGCGGCGCCCTCCCTTGGGGCCGCAGGTGCCCTGGCCGGTTTCCTCTTCCGACACCTCGGCCAGGGCACCTCGTGAGTTCGTAGAAATGCCCGCAGGCCTCTCAAGTGTGGCATGTGTGCGCCACCCGAAACAAAACCTACACGTGCACGCCTCATCAGGCATGCTTTGCTGTTGCGGAGTCGACCTAGGTTATCCTTTCCTAGCCGGACCGATTTTCGGCTATGGGGCAAACAATGCGTATGACTATCGCCGGCGCCGTTGCGCTCGGCTTGGTTCTTTCCGGCTGCCAGACAGTTCAGCACCAGACCGCCAGCGGTCGTCCCGAGATCACGGTCGCCCGGCCAGCGGCAGATGTTAAGTCGGCTTGGGCCGGCTACTTGGTCAATCGTGGCTATACGATTACGAAGGACACGGACCTCCAGGTTGTGGGTGAGATCGTACCCAATAATGCGATGGCACACATGTTCTTTGGAAGCCGTTATGATGGGGTTCCGAAGGCCCGGCTCACCGCAACTTACCTCTCCATCGGAGGAGGCACGCGCATGGTTGTCGATCCGGCCATCGTCACAAACCCAGGCTCAGCATTCGAACGGGTTACTCCGCTGAATAACCATCCGGACACGGCCGGCATCCAGCAGACCATGAACGATCTCAAGGAAGCCCTTGATAGAGGCCGGAAGCCGGGCGATGCCGTTGCCGACGCAATCGCCAAGTCAGATGTAAGGCGAGCGGCCTCTCAGCCCACTCAAGCGGCACAGGCGGCCGGCAGTTCTCAGCAACAGGCTCAGTAAGCGAGCACACATGAGAGAGGCCGGGCAGCCTTGCGGACTAATCCCGGCCTAGGCACCTTTGGACTAGGACAAAGCAAGGAGAAAACTTGTCTTCCACGAGTGACAATCCCGTCAGTAATATAACCGGCTCGCCTGAGGGTACGGGCAATACGAGACTGACAAAGTTTCCCGTCGTGAATCTGAAAGAACTCGCAGATCTTCATTGGGCTAATCCGGACATCCTGCGCCAGATCGAAGCCGCACTAGCTCCCAAGTCCACTCCGGCCGCTGTTAGGCTACAGATCAGAATTCAGGATAGGCTATCAGAACTTGAAAGCCAGTCGGCACATGGGGCTGTAGCTGAGATTTCTCAGGAGGAGCCCCCAGCAGTGCTGGTGAAACTCGAAGGACAAGGATCACATGAAGCATCGAAGACGCTCGAGCAGGTTCACACAGACAGATTTTGGTACGTTCAGCATGAAGGTCAGAATAAGGGACCTTACGAATTTACTAAACTTGTGCATCTGATCTCGGCTCATAAGATTGCACCCACTACCTTGGTATGGAGAGCTGGTTGGCTCGAATGGAAAAAGGCGAGTGACGTGCAAGGGCTTTTTAGTCCGCCAGATTTGTCTGCTTCGCACGCAAACAAAAGCGCGCACCTAGAAAATCAAGGTAGATCTGATGCACTTGGCGCGATCCAGAACAGACATAATAACGAAATAGCAATAAGCCATGAGCCGGAGTCTGCGTTCACGAAGTATTTCATCGGGAGCAACTGGTTATATGGATTGATATTACTGGTGATATTTGGCGTATTTGTTGCATCCCACAACCCTGTTGTCGGCACGGTTATTGTTGGGGGCGCTGCCACAGGAGTTGTGACGCAGTTGCTGGTTCTTACTTGGCGCAAGACGGCTGGCAAGCCGTTACATAGAGTGCTTGCCGTTCTTGGGGTTCTGATAATTGCGGCCATTTCTCAAATGGTCCTTTCCGAGATGAGCCGGCACTTATCTTCTGCTGTGCTCCGCAACACGGGAATTCGAGTGCAATAGATCTCCAACAGCCGGTGTTGTTCTTACCTTTCCTCAAATCACCAAGAGTCCCATCGGGCGCTCCTCAAGGTTCTCGTAAATGGATGGCCCGCCGTTCCTGGCATCGGCGCGGCCCGTCGCCATGGCAGCCGCCACGATGCAATCGATCGCCTGCGTGCTTTTGCGCTTCGACAGGTAAGGGAGCCCGGTGTCGCCGTAGATCGGCACGGCATTTTGCACGCACCACCGGAGCACCGGGTGGCCGCCATGACGGAAACGGCGGGCGATGATGGCTTTCTGCAATTCGTTGTAGAACGGCCCCATGGTCATAGGTCGCTGCGGCAGCTCGACCGCCGGCAGATCGTCCGCAATGAGGTTGCCCATGATCTTTGCGGCGAACTTCGGATCGAACGCGATCTCCTGCACGTCGTAGGTGTCGCAAAGCTCCCGGATCTTGGCCTCAATCACGGTGTCATCGATCAGGTCGCCCGGGATGACAGTGAGCAAACCTTCGTCGCGCCATTGCTGCCAGGGAACGTCCGGCAGTTCCTGCGCCCGGCGCTTGAAAGCTGCCTCCGGGAGGAAGGGGAACGTCAGAACCTGCCAGCCGCTGTCCTCGTGCGGGAATGCCGCCACAATGGCAGTGAGGTCATAGCTCTTCGACATGTCGACCGCGAGCCAACAGGCCTCGCCCTCGAGGGCATCCTCGTCGATCGGATCGGCTGCCTCGTCATAGATCGCCATCTCCACCCAGCCGGCCGCACTGCCGTCCGACCAGATGTTGAGGTGTGTCTGCTTGAAACCTTCCCGGAGCTTTGGAAGTTCGCGGGCAAGCCGCGCCTCGGCCCGCAGCTCGTCGAGATCGGGGAAACCCTCGTCCAAGCCTGGATTGACCAGGCGCCAGAGTTCTTCGTCTTCCCAATCCGCGCGGGCATCAGCCTGGAACAGGATCGGCAGGAAAGAGGGATCTTTTGCCGGGTCGTTGTGGCACCTGAGGGCATACTGGAACAGCTCCCAGCAGATCCCTTCCGGGCGCTCGCCGGCCGTCGTGATCACGATGGTGAGGGAGCCGGGTGTTTTGGAGACTCCAGTCTTCAGAGCATTCCAAAGGCTGAAGCCGCGCCACACGTGGAGCTCGTCCGCCAACACGAAGACAGGTGTCTTGCCGTGCTGCGCATCACCGTCTGCCGAGATGGCGACATAGTTGCTCCGGCTCTTCTTGTGCTCGATCCGGTTTTTCGTGTCCCGGAGCCGGGTTGCATCCAGTAGCCGCGGATCGGCGCGAATCATGTCTGAGGCCTCATCAAAGGCAAGGCGGGCCTGTGTCCTGTCGCTGGCGGCCGAGACCACCTGACCGCCCGGGCGCTGCTCCGGGCCGATGGTGTGGCCGAGAGCCAGGACAGAGGCGAGTGTGGTCTTGCGGGCGCCTCGAGGCAGGAGAGCGAAGACGGTTTTCACCTGGCGCTTGCCGCTCTCGTCGGAGGGGCCATAGATCCGCTCGATGATCCGGCGCTGCCATTTGGACTTGAGAGGGCGCCTGTCGGGACCGTCTGCCTTCGGATGCTGCAACAGGTCCGCAAACCGAAGCATGCGCTCGGCCCGGCCTTGAGGATCCGGGATGGGGCTGTCGTCAAATACCCAAGTCGGAATAAGGGTCGTCATAGCCCTCTTCTCCCTCGGGTGGCTTGCCGGCCTTCATGCGTGAAGCGGGCGTGAGGCCCAACTCCGCAGCAAGGCGGCGCTGTTCGGTCAGACTCTGGAACATGGTCTGGAAAGCCGGGTGGCGCTTCGTGCCTGTGTTTGTCTCGACAGTGTCGCCTTCCCGGGCAATAGTTGCCTGGGAGCGGCGAACGGTCCCGGCTGCGAGGCAGTAAGCCTCGACAGTGCCCATGTCGGTATCGGTGAGAACCTTGCGCTTGATCAGGCTCGGGAGGATGCGCTTCCACTCATCCTTCGCCTCATCCGGCAGCCAAGCCGGCGGACGCGGGACCTTGGAGAGGCCGCCCTCGATCATCTGAAGGTTTGGCTTGCGACCGCGCATCAGGCACCTGTCGCAGTGGTGTGAAGCTCGATCCCTTCACGGCGGCCGAGTTCTCTGACCTCGTGGATGTCGTGCTGCCGGCTGTCATAGATGATCCGGTGAGCCGTGGTGATGCCATCCATCCAGCGGATGCGGAAGACCACGCGGCGCTCCGGGGTAATGGCGGAGGCCTGGATGAACTCCCGGCCGGTCTCCTGCTGCACAGAGGCCCAGACGTTTGCCATCTCGGCCCAGGTCGGCACCTCGTTCCCGTATTCGTCCGGAACGGATGTGTAGTGCTCGATCGAGATCCGCCGATCCATGAGGCCTGCGCGCATCAGAACCCCCGGATCCGGTAATCAGCCACCAGGTCCTGCCAGCCGATCGGCGTCTCCATCATGGAGCCGGATGCGACCGTGACGGCCTCCCGGTTCTTGTAAAGATGCCCGACAAGCATCTTGATCGCGGTGCGGATAGGCTCCGGAACGTCCTCCGGCGCATCTCCATAGCCGGCCGTGAAGGTGACGGAGACCCTGCCCGGGGAGTACGGGATGAAGGGCCAGGACTTACCGCACACGGGGCTGATGGCTGTCAGATGATCATCGAGAAGGCCCGCGACCATGTAGGCGTCGGCTGCGAGGGTCTGCTCGATCCCAGTTGTGTCTCGGTAGGTGATGGCGCTCACGGCACTCACAGGAGCGAAGGGGAGATCGATCACCCGCGGGAAGCCGTCCAGAGTGGCCGTCCATGTCTGGGTAATCAGCGCTCGTCCCAGGAGCCCGCGCGGGCCATCCAGCTTCTGCCGTGCCGTGGTGATGAGGTTCGAGAGGAGATCGTCCTCGAGATCATTGGTGACGCGCAGATGATCCTTCACCTCATCAAGGGTGACTGGCTCGACCGCCGGCGGGGTGATGAGCTGAAGCCTCATGGTTCAATCCTCCGGCCGAAGCCACCCTCAGTCAGGACGGCCTTGCGGCTGTTGCAGCGGCGGTTCATGGGCTGCCAGTTCGATCGGCTCCAGAAGAGCCGCTTGTCGCCTTTATGAGCCTGCTTGTGATCCACCATGTCGGCGGGCTTGCCGCAGCCGCAGGCGCAAAATCTGTTCTCGGGAAGAGCGAGGAAGGCCTTGCTCTCTCGCTCCCACTTGCTGTTGTAGCCCCGTTCCCGAGCGCTGGGACGGCGCGCGTCGACACGGCGCTGCCTCTCCCGTTCGCGCCCGGCCTGACAAGGGCAAGCGCCCCCGGCAGCAATCTTGTGGCCGCAACTGCAAATCCGGGGCGCCCGCATCGTCATGAACTAGGCCCGCGCCGATGCCCGAGGATGGCCATCACGGCGATACCGGTCCCCTTCGTGCTCTTGCCCTTCGGCGCCAGGGAGAGGCGCACATAGCGGCGATGCCCCGTGGTGCCTCCGGTGTAGCCGAACGGGGCATCAAGGCCGGCCTCGCCCAGCACGTTGTTAGGGCGGACAAGTTCCCATTCCTTACCGTCGTCGGAATGTTCCATAGCAAGCTCGAAGCCACCGGAGCTGCCGCCCTCGACCATGGAGATGGCGAAGGTGAGTGAGTCATAGCCGGCCGTGTCGACGGACTTGCCCTCTGCCTTGCCGGAATAGACACCCGGCTCGATCACAGGGACCACTTTGATGTTGCTGCGATTGTCACGCATGGGCTGTCCTCCTGTGAGGGGAAGCGGCCTTAGGAGGCCGCCACCTTCACCTTCACGAAGCGGTCGGGATGGGTGACATCGCCGCCCACACGCTTGCGAGCGTGGAAGGTCGTGATGCCGTTGCGGGCGCGGGTGTAGGGATCGCGCAGGACAGAGAGGCCAATGCGGTCCACGATGCGGTAGCCGGACCAATCACCGAACACGATCGGGAAGGCTCCCGCCGCGACATCGGGCATGTCCACTGCCTCGATCACCGGACGGCCCAGGAGGGTCGACGGAGTGCCTTCAGTGACCGGGTTCATCAGCAGATAGCGGCCCTGGCCGTCCTTCCACTGGCTCATGATGCCCATGGTATTGCGGTTCATCAGCCAGGCGCCACGCTGCGCATAGGCAGACGGCAGGGCGTAGTAGGCCTTCACGATGGCATCAGCCGGGTCCGTGGCCGCAAAGCCATCGGCCTTCCCGGTGATGATCTCCGGAATACCCGTCGCCGTGAGGATGCCCCGCGGCTGCTTGGTGCCCGTGCCGGCGACGAAGGCGGCGCCCTCTTTCTTGCCAAAGGACTCGGCGTAATCGAGACGGAGCTCTTCCTCGAGATTGTAGGCATTGTCCTCCAGGAGCTGGTTCGACACTTCCGTGAAGGTCGCCAGTTCCCAGGGCGTGAGGCTCATCTGGTCGAAGACAGGCTCGGAGGCCGTGCGGTCCTCGATCTCGTCCACCCAATAGGCCGTCGTGCCGGAGACGCGCCGCGGATAGCGGATCTCGGGGCCGGTGATCTGCACCACGCGGGCATAGTTCCGGATGGGCGAGAACTCCACCATGTCCTTGAAGAGCTCGGCGCCGATCGTCTCCGGAGCGAGGTAGCCGGCGGATGGATCGTTGGCGACAGTGAGGGTCTTCACCTCGTCGGCCGGCATGCGCTCGATGCCGCGACGGAGGAAGGACTCGAAGGCCTTGCGCTCCTGATCGTCATCCGTCTTGGTCGATCCGGTGCCCGGGCGATTGAGCTTCGTCTCCAGTTCGTCGGCGCGGTCCTTCGCGGCCTTCACCTCGTTCTGCAGACCGGCCATCTTCTCCTCGAAGGTGGCTTGCAGGGCTGCGATGGCGGCCGGAACGTCGTCCGGACCGCCCTCTTCCTTGATCTCAAGGGCTGCGCTCTTGGTTTCGAGCGCTCGGGTAGAGAAGTGCTTCATGTGTTCCTCACAGAGAGCGGAGCGCCGCCGTGGCGCGGTTGAGAGCGGCAACGATGGATCGCGCCCGCTCGGGATCGTGCTCGCCCTTGACGGCCGAAACGGTCGCATCGGGGAGCATGGGGAAGGTCACGATGGAGATCTCTCGCAGATCCACTTCATCGAGGTATCGAAGGCCCTTCTGGCGATCGATCGTGTCTTTGAGGGCGCGGTAGCCGATGGAGAGGCCGTCCAAGGCCCCTTCCTTCATCAGCGCATAGGTCTCGGCGCCCTTCGTTGTGTCCCGGATCAGGCGGCCCTTCACGTGCAGGCCGCGGCTGTCCTCGGAGATGGCTGTCCACACGCCGATCGGCTCATCCATGAAGTGCTGCCGGAGCATCTTCACCTTGTTCGCCGGGCGGGCCTGGAGGGACTTCGTGAAGGCTCCCTTGCGCACGACATCGCGGCCGAGATCCACCTTGCCCCACACGCTGGCATAGCCCTCGAATTCGCCACCGTCCGAGACAGCCTTCGTGTCGAGTTCAAGCGTGAAACCGCTTTCGATCTTCATTCCTAAGGCTCCTCAGAAGTTGTGTCCGAGGCGGCCTGGACGTTCGGGTTGATGAACTCGTCGCCGCCTTCGTAGGGCGGACGATTCTCCATGGCGCGGGCCTCGTTCGGGTTGATCACCCGGGATGCGATGAGCTGCTGATAGGCGCTGGCGCGGGCTGCGAGATCGGCGCGCTGGAAATCGTCCACCAGGAACTCGGCAAAGAACTTCTGCCGCTCGTCCTTCGTGAAGACGGCGCGGCGAAGGGCTCCCTCCCACTGCTTCAGCCAGGGCATGAGCGTGTAGGTGAGAAAGACGCGGCCCATCTCTTCCGAGTTCGACCAGGTGGCGCGTCCAAGCTCCATCAGGAGGTGCGGCGGGACGCGGAAGATGCGGGCAATCTGCTCGATCTGGAACTTGTTGAGCTCCAGGAACTGCATGTCGACCGAATTGAAGCTCAGAGGCTCAAAGCTCATGTCCTCCTCGAGGACAGCCGTGCCGCCTGCATTGTCGCCGGAATGGGCGTTGTTCCAGGCGGCCCGGATGCGGGCAACTGCGTCTTTCGAAAGCTTTCCGGCCAGCTTCAGGACGCCGCTGGGCCGGCCGCCGTTGCCGAGGAGACGGGCTGCATGCCGCTCCTGCGCGATGGCGATGCCAATGGCCTCGGCTGCGAGTCGTACCGGGCTCTTGCCGATAAAGCCGTCCGTCGAAAGGCCGTGAATGTGAATGATCTGGTCGGGCATGAACACCCGCTGGCTCTTGCCCTCAGTGAGGGCATAGCGGGGCGCCCCGGTCTCGGTGTTGATGGAGACGGCAGTCGGCGCCAGGCGGATGATCTCGCGGACGGTGCCGCCGACGCGGTTCACGAACCCGTAGCCATTGCCGTGCAGGAGGGCGTCCGTCTGAAGCTGGAGCTTCAGGTCATAGGCGCTCTGCCATTCGTTGGCGTCGTCGTGCAGAAGGGCGTAGGCCGGGTGTGCGGTGGCCCGTGCCTTCGAGCCATCTTCGCCGCGCTGGTAGGTGATCAGGGGGAGCTGCGCGACCGCCTCGGCAATCACGCGGACGGCACAGGCAACAGCCGGCACCCGAAGGGCGCTCTCGGCTGAGACAGAAATGCCGGAAGCTGTTCCAGGCAATGCCCCGAATAGGGCCAGGAGTTCTTCACCGGGCGCGGCAAGCGTCCAATTCTTTTGCTCCTGCTCGTCAGTCTTCTTGCGGCGCCAGTGGAACATAAACTCTCCGAAACTAGAGAGATTATGTGCCTGAAAGCCTTACCTAAGAAGGGTTTAGGCGCATAAACTACGGACAACTTAGGACAGCGCCGAAAGTCTTTCCCCAGAACTGCTCAATTTCCAGTGTGTCCCGCGGAAAGGAGGGGGGCGCGGTCCGCTGCTGCGGAGCAAAGTCTGCCAAGACCGGGGGCTTGACGAACGTGCAATATTGGACTCATTTTGTACTTCGTACGAATGAGACTCAAATTGGATGACTGTTATGGCCCCGCGAAAGACTCCCACTGGTTCAAAGCTCCTTGCCAATAAGAAGGCTCCTAAGAAGAGCCCTCCGAAAAGGAAGAAGTCTCTGTTCTACAAGTTAACACCGGCGCGAGAGGCACTTCCTGAACTAATCCGTAGGGTTGATAGGGAAGGTGTCACCATCATGATAGGCGGCTCTGAGACGAAGCCTTACTTCCGCCTGTACCCAGATGACGAGGATATTGAAGTCGTAGAAGAGAAGTCAGCCGACAGTGCACGGAAAAGCTTTAAGACAACTTGCGATCGCATTCGCTATCAGGATGTGCGGTTCAGGCTGACTGCCGCAGGAGGACACTCTGCCCTATTGGAGCACCACCCCGAGGATCGGGAGCGCGCGAAAAAGGTGTTTGGCGAGGATGCCGTCATTCTTGGCCCTCAACTCACCCAAGATATCCAAGCCATGACGAGCGCAATCGGCCTTTTACAGGACACTCAGCGTGAGACTGTAGAACGCACTGCTGCGATCCTTGTAAAGGTTCAGCAGCATGCCAGAGACACGTTTGCCAAACAGGAAAAACTGGAACGCGAACTCCGTGATCTCACCCATGAACTCCGGCAGCTTGTTTCGAAACTGAGGCTGCCAGCATGATCTGACCCGCCCCAGGGAGGGCAGCAGCGCGCCGACCCTCCCTGCCGTTCAGGCTACGAACCGCCCTTCACTCGCTTTTTGATCACCTCAAGACCAAGGTGTGGAACTTGCACCGTGGTAAGGCATCGCGCATAGAGTTCCAGCAGTTCGTCTTGTCGCGCAGTGTCTTCATGTTGGATGAGTGCCAACAGATCAAACGCGACACGTTCTTTCGAGTTGTCCTTGATCTCGATTGGTCCTTGGATCTTTGTCGTATCGGTCATTTGTATTCCCTTGTTAGGCGAGGATAGCCAAGCTTAGCACAACCTAGGGGCGACAGTTCAAGAGGTATCGCTGGAGGCCGGCATCCTCCTCGATCACGACATCCGTGCGGCTTGGTGCCGGCATGTCCTCGTCGTCATCTCTGATCCATTCACCATCACTACCGCCTAACGCTCTGTAGGCAGCTTGTGCCTGACGCACCATTGCCTGGCGCAGTTGGTCATTGGTGATGGTGAGGGAGCGACGCGTATCCAGCCCTTCCAGCTTTGGCGGCCACACGGTCAGTCCTTGGCGTGGTGTCCTCACAAAGGCGCAGCCCTGGAGGCTGAAGCCGTTAGCCTCGGCGGAGAAGTAGGCCAGGATCGTATAGCCATTCCTCCCTGGCTTGGGCTGAGGAACACGTGTCAGGCCAGTGATGGTGACAGAGTTGATGGGGTTCATGGTCTACTCCTCACTGATTAGGATTTGCGAAGCACGCGAAGCAGTCTTGCTCTGTTCGCCATCTGAGCCGTTTCTGATCTCGCGCGCGTATGCCCCGATAAGATCGGTAAGAAAGTAAGATCGAGAGCTAGTCATCCACCCTGCCCTCCACCGCGCCATCCTCTCCATTCCTTATCTTCTTATCGTTCTTATTGGGGGGAGACGTCTGGGTCTCGATAAGATCGGCCCTGTCAGGATGGATGTACCGACCGCGCTTTGCCTTAAGCACCTCTCCAGCCTTCATCATCTTGTAGAGCAGCTGATCGATGTTGTTCCGATCGGCACTCGTTGCGATGGAGATCTCGCGCGGACCCATAGGCTCATCAGCATCATGGAGCGTCGCAAGGATGGCGGACCGCTCGTCGGTCCGCCGCACCTCGGATGCCTGCCCAAGGACGAACCAGCGACAGTCGCCCTTGTTGAACTCGACTGCGCTCTCGATTTCCTCGATGTCGCGGCCTCGCCCGTAGATGGTGGCCCCATTGCTGTCCCGGTCGAGAACAATGGTCGTGTCCGCCGCGCCGGAGAGCCCTAGAGTGCCGCTCACCTTCTCGAAGGGGTCCACATCGCTGCCGCCTTTGCGGGTGTGATGGACCACGACGATTGCGACACGGTATTCGGAGGCCAGCGCCTGCAAGCCTTTGATGGCGTGGTAGTCGGCCTCGTACAGGTTCTCCTTGTCGCCACGGGCCGGTTTGAACATGGCCAGCACATCCACGATGATGAGGCGTGGATACCGGACGCTCCTGATCCAATCCCGGATTGCATCAATCCCGCCCTCATTCGCCCGCGGACATTCGGTGGCATAGTGGAAGTTCTCAGGCCAATCAGCGAGCGGGCCTAGAACCTTGTCCATGCGCTTTTGCAGCCGGCGCTCGTTGTCTTCGAGCGCGAGATACAAAACGTCACCTTGTTCGCATAGGACACCGCCGAGGCAGGACTCGCCCATGGCCACCGCCAAGCCCATCTCGAGCACCAGCCAGCTCTTGCCCAGCTTCGGACGGCCCGCCAGCAACGTGCACCCCTCGGCAATGTAGCCAGGCACCACGTATTTGATCGGTTCGAATTCCTTCTGCCGCAACCGATAAGCGGAAGAAAATCGGACCCTGGCAGGCTTTTCGGCTTGCCTTGGCGCCCAATCGTCCACCTCCACAGGGCCGAGGTCGATATCGGCGAAGGGGTCGTCCTTAAGCGGCGCGTTCATCGGCCCCTCCATGCTTTTCGGTTTTCAGGTCTTTGAGGGTGCCAAGGGCGGCGCGGGTGTAGGCCACCATGCGCCGGATGGCATATTCGAGCCCGGCGTCGTCTCCGATCTCGGCGTAGGTCGCCCCGAGCTCGGCCTGGATCCGTGCCATGGACAGGCTTTCCGCGATGAACTCCCGATAGGCGGCCGGTGTGCCGTGGCTGATATGATTAGCCATAAGCCACCTCCCAGCCTTGGAAGTGGCGCCGGTCGTCACTCCAAATCGGGATGAGACTTGCCAGATGGGGAGCCTTGGCCCTATGTTCGGCCTTGGAAGTTCTATCTTGCTTCCGGGGTTTTTCGCCGCCGTTCCGGGGTCCAGCCGGTGCGGCGGTTTTCTTTTGGGGGCCCACTAGAGGATCCGACGGTGGGACAACCGTGCCAAAAAGCCTTTGAACCGTGTGGGAGATTTGGACTGTCCCACTGTCCGTAAGTTGTTGTTTTTTCTCGTTTGACCTGCCCCGGCCAGGGGCACCATTCCGACGATCCGCAAAAAGTGATGTCGTTGCGCGCCTTCAGGAGAGAAGCCCTGACGGACCTGCGCGAACTTTGGCCTTTACGTCACCTGACGTAGTCGCAAGCGAATCGCCGCTGGTAGCACGCCCGATCATAGGGGCCGAAAGCGTATTTTCTAATCTTGGCCATATGCTTCCATGATCTTCATCGCTCTATTGCCAAGCTGACGCCACATTTACTTATGATTTACGCCAAGGTTTAACCACAGACCTTAAGCATGCGAACAACATGGCCTGAATTGGCAAGGATCTGTCTTCATATCACAAGACAGGCCGACTTGGCCATGTGTATTCGAATCCCTGTTCTTAAGACGTAGATCGAAAGAACGCACCCCACCTCGGCCTACAAAGAAAAAATCCTAAAAGCAGTCCTTTCATACAGGCCGAAAAGACAGAATTACCTGCAATTATACTTCATCAATACCCTCCATTCAGAGAGGGTTCATGAAGGGGCAAACGCATGACATTCTCTGCATCGCAGTGGCAGCCGACCACCTACGACAACGACACGTTCAAGCTCGACAACTATGACTTCATGGTC
>NZ_QQBB01000018.1 GCF_003350535.1 Microvirga subterranea | reverse complement strand
AGGAACGCGGTGACGAGCATGGCCCAGGCGAAGAGCGGCATCTTGTGCAGCGTCATGCCCGGAGCGCGCATGTTCAGGATCGTGGTGATGAAGTTAATCGCGCCGAGGATCGAAGAGGCGCCCGAGAGGTGAATTGCGAAGATCGCAAAATCAAAGGCCGGGCCGGGATGTCCGGTGACCGAGAGCGGCGGGTACGCCGTCCAGCCGCCGCCGAAGCCGGTCGAGCCTGGCGCACCCTCGGTGAAGAGCGAGCAGAGCATCAGGGCGAAGGCCGCTACGAGCAGCCAGAATGAGATGTTGTTCATCCGCGGGAAGGCCATGTCGGGCGCGCCGATCATCAGCGGCACGAACCAGTTGCCGAAGCCGCCGATCAGCGTGGGCATCACAACAAAGAAGATCATGATGAGGCCGTGGCCCGTCACGAAGACGTTGTAGGCCTGTGGGTTGGAGAAGAACTGCAGACCCGGTTCCTGCAGCTCCAGGCGCATCGCAATCGACAGGAGGCCGCCGATGATGCCGGCCGTGAAGCCGAAGATCAGGTAGAGCGTGCCGATATCCTTGTGGTTTGTGGAATAGAACCACCGGCGCCAGAACGAGGGAGCCCCATGGGCCTCGGCGTGAACTGCGAGCGGCTGAACTCTGTCGGGCATGAAGAGACACTCTCGAAACATGACCACGTTCGAGCACGAGCATAAGTGTGGCAAATAAATTCTTTTGCCGAATAAATGCAAAAATTTTGCTGGCTGCCGGATCATCTCGGGATTGCGGTTCGAACGGCAATCAGATCCGTGAAGATGCAGAAATTCCGCTCGGAATGTTCAAAAGAATTCGTTTGCCACATAGGCACCTCGGGACGAACTTTGTTGATGTTGTCGAGGGACCAAGTGGCGTCTCAGGCGCACCGGCTGGTCCACCCTCACGCTTGAGGGGCGTCGCGACAACGGGAGGTTGGCCATGCGAACCTACAACTTGTTCCGCCGCGCGGATCGGGATGAGCTCATCTGCGCTGTTCCGGAAGATCGACCGGTCCCATTGTTCATCACCGGCCCGCCATGGGAGTTCGTCGGACGGGTCAACGAGAGTGTCATCGGACCCTTGAGCTTCAACCACGAAGCGGCGGAAGCCAGTGTTCAATGGAACGGCTTCTATCTCTTTCAACTCATCAACGTGGCAGACCTTCACCTGAAGGCCCGCCGAGGCAGTGCGACAGCGGCTGCCGAAGGCGCGCCCGCCAGCGGCAAGGATCCCCGCCAAACCGCGCCGGCGCCCTCACCCGAGATCCGACTTACCGCCGTTCAGGTGAGATTGGAGGTTGAGGTTGGAGCATCTCCCGATAACCGGGCGTCGCCCGTGTCCGTGCTGCTCAACGACACCGACCTCGGTTTCGTGAGGAAATGACCATGACCGCCACACTATACCCACAGCCGTCTCCTGAGGCAGCCCGCAAACGCCGGGATCTTGCGCCCGATGTCCAGGCCGCGTTCGAGTCTTTCGGACGCCAACTGTTCGCGGATGGTGCTCTGGACGCCAAGACAAAGCAGTTGATTGCCGTCGCCGTCGCACACGTCACTCAATGTCCCTACTGCATCGCGGGGCACACCAAAGCGGCCCAACATGCGGGCGCGACCGCGCAGGAGCTCATGGAGGCGGTCTGGGTCGCGGCGGAGATGCGGGCAGGAGCGGCCTACGCCCATGCCGCCATCATGATCGCCTCTCTGTCCGAGGATCGGTAGGCAATACGCGATGAGACGGCCATGGTGCGCCCTGCCGCTGATCTCTGGCCTGGAGCATTCCGATGAGCACAAAGGTTCCGAACGGCAACGTCCGGCTGAAGCGGGCCTATGAACCGCCTGCCGCGGATGACGGCATCCGCATTCTCGTCGACCGGCTCTGGCCGCGTGCGATCTCCAAAGAGGCCCTTGCTCTCGACGACTGGATGAAAGACATCGCGCCCAGCACCGAGTTGCGCCGCTGGTTTGGCCATGCCCCCGACCGATGGCACGAGTTCTGCCGCCGCTATGCTGCCGAGATCCATGACCATCAAGATCTGGTGGAGGAGTTGCGGGCCCGCGCCCGCAAGGGCCGGATCACCCTGGTGTTCTCCGCCCATGACGAGGTGCACAACGATGCCGTTGTCCTCAGGAACGTCATTCTGCACGACGGGACAAACCGAAAAGCAGCCAAGGAGCAAAAAAAGTGATCTGAAGCGGCAAAGCTATTCGTTTGTCACATACCCTGATCAAGCGTACCTTTTGCTTGTGGACCGATGGCGCCGATGACCGGCATACCTTCACAAGCCTCTCGTCAGCGCCTACCCAGAGGAGGCAGGCATGCTCACCGCCGCAGATGTCATGACGAGAGCGGTCGTCACGGTCAGGCCCAAGACGTCGATCCATGAGATCGCCAAGTTGCTCTGCGACCATCACATCAGCGGGGTTCCGGTGGTCGACGACGAGGAGCAACTGCTCGGCATTGTCAGCGAAGGCGACCTGATCGGGCATGCCCAATTGGTCGGTGAACAGCGCCGCTCCTGGTGGCAGACTTTCCTGAACGGCCCCACCGTGCTGGCTCAGCACTACGCCAAATCACACGGCCGGATCGCCAGCGACGTCATGACGAAAGAGGTGGTCACAGTGGTGGAGACCACGTCGGTCGCCGACACGGCCCGCGCCCTGGAGCAACACCGGATCAAGCGTGTCCCGGTGTTGCGGGATGGGAAGCTCGTCGGCATCGTGACCAGAAGCAACCTGCTTCAGGTCCTGGCGACCACCGACGTGTCGAAGCCGATGAACGTTGCCGACTGCATCATCCGGGAGCGGCTGAACGAGGAACTCGAAGGGCAGCCCTGGGCCTATCTCCTGTCGAAGAACATCGTGGTCGAGGATGGCGTCGTTCACCTGTTCGGCATTGTGCAGTCGGACGAGGAACGGCAGGCCATTCGCCTCGCTGCGGAGAACCAGGCCGGCGTGAAGGCCGTGGAGGATCACCTCTCGATCGTACCGCCCGCCTCCTACGTCTTCTGAGTGCGCGAAGGCTCGTCCTCCCCGCTGCTCGACACAGTCGGGTTCGTCCCAAGGACTTTAGTGCGGCGGGAACCTTTTGATCGGCTCGCCATCCAATGCGTTGCGTAACCCGCGTTTTCAGCTGTCCCCATGGAGGATCTCATGCTCGCCCGCTTCACCGCCGTCGCTCTTACTCTCGCACTTGCCATGCCGGCCATGGCCGCCGATCAGGTCGAGAAGGCGCCACCGACAGGCGCCTACAAGAAGGTGAGCGAACTTGTGAAGATCCCCGACTTCCTGCCGGGGCTCGGTCAGCTTTATGTCGATCCCAAGACCCTGCCGGCCGGGCCTTTCCTCGCCTATGACCGCGAGGGACGGCTCGTCAGCACGGTCTACATGCTGCCCATCGAGGACCTGTCGAACAAGGACAAGCGCTTCGATGATCTCGCCGCGCCTGGTGGCAAGGTCGACCATGTCGACGTCTACTTCAACGCCGGCCATCCGGGCGTCGAGAAGCCCCACGCCCATGTCGTCCTGTGGCACGTGCCGAAGGCCGACGAGCAACGGGTGGCGGCGAAGTGACGATCTCGCGCAGAGCCATCCTGCGGATCGGCGGGGGATTCCTCGCCGGTCTGGCATGGCCCCGGCTTTTGCGGGCTGGCGAACCGGTCGAGATCTGGATGCAGGGCAACACCGATGGCTCGCAGGTGTGGTTCGATCCGGTTGGCCTGCACGTCGAGCCCGGGCAGACGATTCGCTGGATCAACTTGGATCCAGGGAATTCCCACACGGCGACGGCATACCACCCGAAGAACTTCGAGCGTCCGCGGCGCATCCCTGAAGGGGCAGAGCCCTGGGACTCGGACTACCTGCTGCCGAACGAGAGCTTCTCGGTCACGTTAGCCGTCGAGGGCATTTACGACTTCTACTGCGTCCCGCACGAGCATGCCGGAATGGTCGGGCGGATCATCGTCGGTCAGCCCGGCCGATCTTCGGCCACCAGCGTGTCGGCACAAGCGGCCGGCGGGGAAGCGATCCCCGAGATCGCTCTCCAAGCCTTCCCGCCCATCGACGAGATCATGCGCCAGGGCATCGTCAGGCGCACGTAAGGGCTGATCTGGCACCGGCGGGAACCTTCCTGGTTTCTTCCGATCCAATGGTCAGCCATTAAGGCCCCACCAGGCACAGAGGAGGGCGCCATGATCCGCTCGGTTGCCTACTCGAAGGCGGTTCTCGCCGGCATGGCAGGTGCTGTTGCCTGGGAAGCCATCGCCCGGGTGCTGATCCGGGCAGGTGTACCGTTCTTTGACCTTGTCATGACGCTCGGGACCTTGATCCTCCCCCACGCGCCGGCGTGGGAGGCTTGGCTGGCCGGCATGGCGGTTCACCTGCTCGTCGGCGCGATCTGGGCCGTGTTCTATGCCTATTTCTTCTGGTCCGTCCTGCCGCTCCGCCCTGCCCTGCAGGGCCTGGTGTTCGCCTTCGTACCCATGCCACTGGCGATCTTCATCATGCATCCGCAGTTCGACCTGATGCACCCGCTCGTCCAAAGCGGCCAGATGTCCGCTTCCGGATTGTTCGGCTTGGGCGGTGGGGCGCACGAGCCGATCTCCATCGCCGTCGGCCATCTGATCTGGGGCACCATGCTGGGCCTGCTCTACACCCGGCCAGTCGGCTTTCCGTCGAACCGGCCGCCACTCCTGGTTCGCCAGCTCGGCAACTCGCGTCCGTCCTCCGATGCGGCTCCCAAGATAGCCGAACATCGGTTCATGTTCGCGACCGGCATCGAGTGCAGCTATCCCACGCTGGAGGGCGGACGATGGCGCATGGACCAGATGGCGGCCTGCGGCCATTACCGCCATTGGCGCACCGACCTGCAACTCGTGCGGGACCTCGGCCTGCGCTATCTCCGCTACGGCCCTCCCCTGCACCTCATCCATCGCGGCCCGGACCAATATGACTGGGCCTTCCTCGACGAGGTCGCCGCCGAGATGCAGCGGCTCGGCATCGCGCCGATCATGGACCTATGCCATTTCGGCCTACCCGACTGGCTGCAGAACTTCCAGAATCCCGAGGTGCCGCAAGCGCTCGCCGACTACGCCCGGGCGTTCGCCCGACGCTACCCGTGGGTGCAGTTCTACACCCCTGTGAACGAGATGTATGTGTGCGCCAAACTCAGCGCGTTGGATGGCCTCTGGAACGAGCAATGCCGCGATGAGCGCGCCTTTGTCACCGCAGTCCGCCATCTCGCCAAGGCCAATGTCCTGATGATGCAGGCGATTGCAGCCGAGCGTCCGGATGCGGTGTTCGTCAACAGCGAGAGCGGCGAGTTCTATCAGCCATGCTGCCCCGATCCCGCGATCCGCCGCATCGCCGCCTTCGAGAACGAGCGGCGCTTCCTGCCGTTGGATCTCCTCTATGCCCGTCCGGTGCACGAGGACACGCGTGCCTATCTCCTCCAGCACGGTATGCCGTCTGAGGAGTATGCGTGGTTCATGCAGCAGGACGTTCGCCGGCGGGCCATTCTCGGTGTCGACTACTACGAATGGAACGAGAAGCTCATCGACAACACCGGGCATGCGCAGGCACTGGGCGAGCTGTTTGGGTGGTATGCCGTCGCCCGCCAGTATTACCAGCGGTATGGCAGGCCAATGATGCACACGGAAACCAACCGCATGGACGCCCGCGACGGGCCGCGCTGGCTGTGGCGGCAGTGGCACAATGTGCAGCTCATCCGTCAAACCGGTGTGCCGGTCGTGGGCTTCACCTGGTACTCGCTCACGGATCAGGTCGACTGGGACATCGCCCTGCGGGAGCCGCTCGGCAACGTCAATCCGGTCGGCCTGTTCGACCTCAACCGCGATCCGCGAACCGTCGGCCTTGCTTACCAGCACCTCGTGCGCCTCTTCGGTGCGGATCTCGACGGGGCTCCGTCCGTCGAGGTGGTGCTGGAAGAAGCCGCGAAGATCACCAACCGGCAAGCGAGGCGGCTTCATGCTTAGGATGCTCCAAGCCCATGGGCTGGATGCCGGCCCGACGCAGCGACCACTCTTGAACGGCGCTATCGCAGGCGTGACCGCCACTGTTCCAGCGTTAGCGGTCCTCGCCGGGTTCCAGGCACTCGACGCGCCTGCCCGGGCAGCCGGCACATCGGTGTTCGCGGCCGCTCTCGCCTATGTTGCCCTGATGCTCCTCGGTGGGATCCTGTACGGTTGGCTGTTCCAGCGCGCGGCCAACGACGTGCGGGGCGGCTGGCTCTTCGGCCTGGCGTTTGGCTTTGTGCTCTGGATGCTCGGGCCGATACCGCTGCTGCAATGGCTGCCCGACCAACCCATCCTGCAGGGCTACCCCGCCGCGGGTTTGCTGTTGGCCCAATTGCTTTGGGGTTTGGTGATGGGTGTGGTGTTCCCACTCATCCACCGCTATCTCCGTGCGAGCTTGGTGAGCCAATCAGGCTCCGCATCAAAACGCACGGGACCGGAGGCGGTGGCTCAATCTCAGCTGCTTCGCTCGCTGCCGTCGTCGAAGGGCTCATCATCGTGAACGGGCGCTCCAGCCTAACAGGCCGTTCCAAGTACCGGACCATCATGCTGTGGAGCGTTGTTCCTGACGAGCCACAGGTTCGGGAACCTTTGTGAGCAGGCCCCATCAAATGGGCAGCAACAGGATTGGACGGGATTGATGATCTGGCGCTGGGGAACGAGCCCGCAATCGGACGGAGCGGCAGTCCGGCTCATCATGCAGAGGCGCAATCGACAGCTCTACCGCGTTGCCCAAAGCGTACTCAACGACGATGCCGAGGCGGAGGATGTGGTTCAAGAGGCCTATGTTCGCGCCTTCACTCATCCTGTGACGCCGTCCGATCAAAGGGACCACTTTGAAACTTCCCGCTGAATGAGGAGAGCGCCATGAGAGCCGAGAACACCGTACGAGACCGCAATCCCCAGAGCACGGCGCAGATCGCCGGACACCCGCTGCACCCGATGCTGATCCCGTTTCCCGTCGCGTTCCTGGTGTCTACCCTGGTGTGTGACCTGCTTTTCTGGAACACGGGCAACAGCGCCTGGAGCACGGCCTCGCTCTACCTCCTGGGCGCGGCGCTCGTCATGGCAGCCCTCGCGGCCGTTGCCGGCCTGACCGACTTCCTCGGCGACCGGCGGATCCGCAGCCTGTCGGCAGCCTGGCACCACATGGTGGGCAACATGGTCGTGGTGCTCCTCTCTTTGTGGAACTGGTATCGCCGCTACGAGGCCGGCGATTCTGCCGTGCTGCCGACGGGGCTGGTCATCTCGCTCGTCGTGGTTCTCCTCCTGCTCTACACAGGTTGGCGAGGGTGGGAGATGGTCTACCGTCACCGGGTCGCCGTCTCGGATCAAGGAACCTGATCCGAATGCTCGGCGCCGTGCCACCAACCGACGGCCGCCGAGGTCGCCGGTCATGCGGCGTACCTTGCAGTCCGCGAGTAACGACGCGCGGTGGCCTCGAACTGCTGGCGACGTTTGCAAATGAGGTGCGATCCCTCGTCCTCTATAGATGAAAAAGGACAGCACCGCTCGAACTGGTAACGTTGGATTGCGGTCCGCTCAGACCTCTTCCGCGATCGCAACCAATAATACTGCTTTAAAGTGGCAAACAAATTCGTTTGTCACTTGAAGTGAACAGGCCGATGGTGATCATCGGGTTCAATGCGCTGCTGTCGTAGACCACGTCGGGTCGATTGACATCCGCGCCGGACCTCGCCGAGGGCAGGAAGAGCCTGCCTAGTTAATGTTGATCTGGTGAGCGGCGCCAATCTTCCTACAGGCGCCCGCACGCTGATAACCAAGTGCATGCTCGCGCTTTGGGTGTACGCCCGAGAGTTCGGGAGATCGATCATGGGAACTTATAGCTTGCTTGACCAGGTGAGGGCCAAGCCCGCAAGCTCCAGTAATCCGGATCTTGCCCAGGGGGTTGCATTCGACGATCTGGAAGACGGTGGCATGCTTGCAGGTCACGTTGGGGGCAAGGCTGTGCTGCTGGCACGGCGTGGCGATGAGGTGTTCGCGATAGGCGCTGCCTGCACACACTACGGAGCTCCCCTCAAGGACGGCTTGCTCGTTGGCAACACGGTCCGCTGTCCCTGGCATCATGCTGCGTTCTGCTTGCGTACCGGCGAGGCCTTACGCGCCCCTGCCTTGAACCCTGTCTCCTGTTGGCGCGTCGAACGGCAACACGGCGTCATTTATGTTAGGGAGAAGCTCGAACGGACTACGGGAACACAACCCCCCGTTAGGTCCGACGTGCCGAAATCTGTCGTGATCGTGGGCGGCGGTGCGGCGGGCAATGCGGCCGCGGAAATGCTCCGGCGTGAGGGCTATTCTGGCCGCCTCACAATGCTGAGCGCCGACGAGTCAGGTCCTTGTGACCGGCCCAACCTGTCAAAGGGCTTCCTCGCCGGCACCGCGTCGGATGCATCTAATCTCTTGCGACCATTGGAGTTCTATGAACATCGCGGTATCGATCTGAAGCTGAATGCGCGCGTTGCCCTAATTGATCGGAGTGCGAGCGTTGTGCATCTCGTGGACGGCAGCAGCTATCCCTATGACGCGCTGCTCCTCGCCACCGGTGCCGAGCCGGTGCGCCTTGATGTGCCGGGCGTCGACTTTCCCCACGTGCATTATCTGCGGACATTGGCCGACAGCCGCGCCCTCGTCGCCAAGGCTCACAGCTCACGGCAGGCCGTGGTGATCGGCGCAAGCTTTATCGGCCTGGAGGTAGCAGCATCGCTCCGCGCACGCGATGTCGAGGTCCATGTGGTCGCGCCCGACAGCATACCTATGGAACGTGTGCTCGGAGCGGAGGTCGGCACCTTCGTACGCAGGTTGCATGAAGGCCACGGAGTGGTCTTTCACCTTGAGACGACGGTGAGGTCCATCGACGAGCAATGCGTCACATTGGCGAGCGGAGCAAGGCTCAATGCCGATCTCGTCGTGGTGGGAATCGGTGTCACACCGGCCCTCGCCCTGGCGGAGAAGGCAGGCCTTGCTATCGATCGGGGGCGTCGCGGTGGATGCGTACCTGCAAACGAGCGCACCGGGCATTTTCGCAGCCGGCGATATCGCGCGGTGGCCGGATCGGCTCACGGGGGAGAACATCCGCGTCGAGCATTGGGTTGTGGCCGAACGCCAGGGTCAGACCGCGGCGCGCGACACTCTCGGACAGCGTGAACGCTTCGACTGCGTTCCGTTCTTTTGGACTGAACAATATGACTTCAGTCTCGGCTACGTCGGTCATGCCGAACGGTGGGACACGGTGGACGTCGAGGGTCAGCTTGCCGCGAGGGACTGCACGATCACGTATCGGCGTGGCGCCGAGAAGTTGGCAATGGCGGTCGTTCACCGGGACCTTGAAGGGGTAAAGGCGGAGGTCGAGTTCGAGCGAGCGATGGCTGAGCCAAGATAGCGAACTTCTAATCTTACATCTGCCAGTTTCGGAAACGACTCTATTAAGGAGCCACAATGAGCAATCCGGATCAGACCGCACTTGATTCCGTCAGACATCTGGAGCAAGTCCGCCTTCAAGCCATCCGCACCAATGACGCCGATGCCATGGCGCTCATACTGGATGACAAGTTCATTTATATCAGCAACAGGGGAAAGATCTTTGATAAACAATCCTACCTTACTGCTGTTCGCTCCCATGAGCTAACTTACTCAACCGATCTTGACCTCACAGAAACCGATTGCCGAGTGGACGGAGACTTGGTGATCCTCGTTGGGCTGATGCGTGGACACGCTCGCATCGGCCTGGAGCAGGACGTGTTTCTTCACAGGAATATGCGGGTGTGGCGAGAGCGTGGCCATAAATGGAGGTTACTAGCCTGGCAGTCATCAGATCTGCTGCACGGGTAGATCGAAATGCGAACTCGCCACAGACGTAGACAACATGGAACCCCTGTTCCGCAAAAGGCGTCAGGACTGCTGCTGCAATGCTCATCCTCTCGTCGGACCCAAGCGCCCCTCTGATTGCAGCGCCGCTGCGGGACTTGGACCTTAGGCGGCAAACTGGGTGGCGTTGGCGATCACAGATCGCACGACCTCCTGATCATCCATCACAGCCTTCAGGCCCGCTGTTTCGTCAGCAACCCACCTCGTATTCTATTGCTCGCCCCGGCCCTGGGGACAATGCCAACGGCCTATCAAGATGCGAAGATGAACCAGAGAATGAACGTGAAGGCACTGCCGCTAAGGGCCAGGTGCATCCAGACTTCGTGATCAGGCGTGGCCGTTAACATGACCGCACGGGCTCTCCGGATTGTTCGCATGATGCTTCTCCTTATGGCGCGCCTGACCTGTACACTGGTCGGAGTATGGCCAGGGTCAGGCTTATAAGTGTCAAGTCCGAGGAAGTGTGCGCCCATCATGCTTGAGCGCCAAATGAATTAATTTGGCCTTTGAAAGCAATTTTATTGTTAGCTACGTTGCTGCCGGCAAAGCGATGAGACCCAAGCTGACGAGCTGAATTCTTGCAGTGATTTCGCAAGATTATTCATTTTTCTGACTTGCGCTGACGACTTACCCTGGCTTCAGGAGTTCCTGCGGCGCCGATCTCGTGATTGGCAGGGTTGCCACCGTTGCCGCAGGGCAGCTTGGAGGCCATCATGAAATATCAACCCATCAGTGAAGTGCGGAGCGCGTCCGAGATTAGGTCAACCCTGCCGCTGCCGATGACGCGTGATGAACGGATTAAGCGTTGGGCCATGCTGCTGGAGGCAAACCCCGACCGGCAGATCCAGACCTTATCAGAGATTGAAACGGAACACGGGCGCCAGCGCGATATCCTCCGGGCAGACAATTCGGCGCTGACCGTCGCATTCGAAGATCCCGTCCTGCGGTCTGAAGGCCTGAGAAGCGACACCCTCGCCGACGCGATCACCTTCTTCGGCCTCCGGGAGTGCGACGCTCATTACGTGCTGTGTTCATGCCTCAACGGGCAAACGATGGCCGCAGGCGCTGTCGCGTCGAAAGTGCGTGGGCTGGCGGGCCAGAGGGCATCGCTCGTCGCAACCTGCATGATCGTTGGCGCATTGATGGCATTTCCCGTCGCGGTTGCCTTGCTCTGAGGTCGCGTGTGTATCGCAGATGGCAGCCAACCCAGAGCACCTGGGGCAACACTTCCGGAATGAGGCTGGCACTCCGGCCATGGGCGGCCTTGTCGGTTTCGGAGAGTTTTAATAGTATGATCAAGCTTCGGGGCCCCATCTTTCGGGACCCACCTTCTGTCCCCATCAGACGATCCGCGCCGTCTGGCCTGGGCTCGCGTTGCGAACCACAGGTTTGCTGGCCTCGCGCAGCCACAGTACCGAACTCGCAGCCGCGGCACAGAGCAACCAGTCACCAAGGCTCAGGCTTGCCGTCGAGAACGCCTCCTTCAGGAAAAGGATGGAAACAGCGGCCCCGTGCAGCACGAACGACAGCCCGACGCCTGCCCAGAGCCACCCCTTCGCCCGGGCGCGAGGGCGGCTTCATGATCCTGGATCGGCGTTCCCGGCGAGACTGCCCTCGCAGTCCGATCACGGTTTCTCTGCCGTGCCGTAGCACTCACGAGATGCTCCATGAACCGGCACGAGCCCATTGCCGTCAGGGCTACGCAATACGCTCAAGGTCTGAATGGTAGCTCTAAAGGAACTTTAAGCATAGAATAAACGAATATGATTGACATTTGAGTGCAATTTTATCGTTATAGATGTATGGACATTGAACTTGCCCGAACGTTCCTTGAGATCGTTTCGACTGGGAGTTTCATTCGTGCCTCCGAGAGGCTGAACGTCAGCCAGACCACGGTCAGCGCGCGGGTTCGCAATCTGGAACAGCAGCTTGGACGGCAACTTTTCGTGCGCCATAAGGGCGGAGCCTCGCTGACGCCAGCAGGCGAGCAGTTCCTGCGCCATGCTCCGATGTTCGTTCAGTTGTGGCAACGCACGCTTCATCAGGTCGCGGTGCCGCCCGGCCGTCGGGCGGTGTTGACCGTCGGCAGCGAGGTAAGCCTCTGGCAGCCGCTTCTGCTGGACTGGGTTCAGTGGATACGCCGTTCAATGCCTGACATCAGCCTTCGTGTGCATGTGGACGTTCCGCAGGACCTGATTAACCAGGTTGCGTCCGGACTTGTCGACGTTGCTATCATGTATGCGCCCCAGCAGAGGCCCGGACTGAGAATCGATCTTCTGCGGGAGGAGAAGCTGGTGCTCCTCACAACCAACCCCGATGGACGCCTCCAGGACGGAACGGACTATGTGTACATGGATTGGGGACCGGACTTCGTGCTTCACCACGGCATGAACTTTCCCGATGTCGTGCCGGATGTTTTTATCGATCTCGGCCCGCTCGCCCTTAACTATGTTCTAGGGGTCGGCGGGTCCGGTTATTTCAGGATGAGCGCGGTTGAGCCCTATATCGCATCCGGGCGGCTGCACCTGGTCCGTGACGCGCCCCAATTTTCTTATCCAGTCTATGCGGTGCATTCCGCCACCGCCGATATGTCGGTGGTGAGCCCCGCCTTGGGGGGCCTGCACACGATTTCAGGCATGAAAGCCGGGTGAAGCAGCGGAGGGCCCGTATTTGCAAGCTTGGTTCTCTGGTCGCTGGTCAGGAATGGGGATCATCAGGGCAGATTTGGGTTCGAGCTGCACGAGCAATACCGTGCCGAAGCGCGGCTCGTCAGGTGCCAGCCCTGCAGAGGCGCTCCCCTGCGGACGATCAAATGAGCCTGGAATGGTCCGAGCGAGGAAAGACCGTTCCGGCCGCGGATCTGCTCCGATGCGGAAGTGGCATTCTGCCCGGCCCGCCCCATATGACCTGAGCAGCAAAGGAGGCCTGAATGGATATCTCCCGGCTTGCTGCCGATGCCATTCTTTCTGCGGCCGCGGATGCTGTCGTGGCGACGGACAGCGACGGGATCATTCAGGTGTGGAACCCTGGGGCCGAGCGGATCTTCGGCCATCGCGCGGAGGAGGCCCTCGGTCAATCGCTCGACCTCATCATCCCGGAGCGCCTGCGCCCGCGCCACTGGGAGGGCTTCCGCCGTGTCATGGCAACCGGCGAGAGCCATTACGGCGAAGGCGATCTGCTGTCGGTGCCGGGCATTCGCAAGGACGGCCAACGGATCTCGCTGGAGTTCACCATCGTGCCGCTCAAGGATGAGCGGGGAGCAATGTGTGGCCTGGCTGCCGTTATGAGGGACGTGACCAGCCGGTTCGAGGAAATCAGAGGCCTGAAGAACAAGCTGGCGGAGGCAACCGCACCGTCAAGGGTTCCGTTGCAACTCCTGACATAGGTCAAGCGGAGGCTAGACAAGGATGCTGATTATGCGGCTGTACCGAACAGGGTGGCAATGAAATTGCGCTGAGTGACCATGTCATTTGCTGGGGCGCCAACAACTTGTTCCTTGCGGATCATCGCCATAGCCTCATAGCCGGCAATCGTCTGCGTGGCAGTCAAGAAGCTCTTGAACCCCAGTCCAGGGCGAGCCAGACGCTTGATGCGCCGATGATCCTGCTCGACGATGTTATTCAAAAACGTCACCTGCCGGAGTTTGGCAAAGCGCCATAGCGCCCCCTTCCTCTTCATAACCCTCGTCGCGATTGGATAGGCTGCATTCTTGTCGACCGTGATGGTCCGAGGATTGACCGAATGCGGCTGCCCCAATGCCCTGCGGAAGAACCGTCGGGCGGCTGCCGCATCCCGCTTGGGCGAAAGCAGAAAATCGATTGTCTGCCCCGTCGCGTCGACGGCGCGGTAGAGATAAACCCATTCGCCCTTCGCGCGGATATATGTTTCGTCGACCCGCCAGGAGCCGTTGGTCATCCGCAGATGCGGACGGATGCGCTTATCCAGCTCCGGTGCATAGGCTTGGATCCACCGAAACAGAGTGGTGTGTTCGACCTGAACGCCTCGATCGGAGAACATGCGCTCGAGATCGCGATAGGTGATCGGGAACTGCAGATACCAGCGGACGGCCCACAGAATGATCTCAGCCGTGAACTGTCGACCTTTGAACAGGTTCTTGTTCCTTTGCTTCACTGCTAGCCCCTCTTAGCACCCTGTTTTCATAGTTGCGGTGAGCGAGGCTTCAAAGCTGCAACAGAACCAGCCGATCTGCATCGGTCAAAGTCGCTACCTCAACAATCGGATCGAGCAGGATCATTGTGCCGCTAAGAGGCGGGTCCGCCCCATGCTCGGGTTTAAGTCCACGGGCAGTGCCCGTGCGATCCTGGAAGGGATCGAGATGATCCACATGATGCGCAAACAACAGGCGAAGTATGCCTGCAATGGGCAACCATCGCTCGCCGAGCAGTTTCACTTGCTTGGCGCGTGAGTGCATCGCAAGGCACCTGCTACTTCCACGCTCCAATATCGGATTTGCGACAAAGCCCGATGTTATCCGCGATCGGCAGCGCCCCGAGAAGCTGAAAGCAGAAGTTGCTCCCGACCCCAGCGGTGGCAGCGAGGAACGTCTAAAAAAGTCCCAGCCGTTCCCGGTCTCCGGCCTTGGACCCCTGCCCCATCACGCTCGCCTCTGCCGATCCGCGCCGGCTAATACTGTAGGATAGCGTTCTTCGGCGATCCGCGCGATGATCAGGCAGCCGCGCACAGCAGCATCCTCCGGGGCGGGTTCGAGGCTGAGCCCGAACGCGCCGGCGACCCGCTCGTAGACCTCGACGAGATCGTCGTCGCCGACGACGGCAATGCGCTCGCCATCCTTGAACCATTCGAGCGCCTTTGCCTCCTGGAATTCGGATGCCACGACAAGGCCAGACAGGTAATCGGTCATCTGCTCCGGCACGAGGCCGCCCGAGAGCCAGCCGGTCCGCACGGCAAAGAGATGTGTCAGAAGCCCCGCGGGCCGCTTGTCGTCGCGAACCAAGGCGACGCCCTTGAGGAAAGCGTCCCAATCCGGCATCGCCGGCTTGCGCGCCACCTTCGCCAGGAATGAATGGCGAGAGAGCGTGCCGAAGATTTCTCCCGTCACGAGGGTTTGGAACGCGACGATCCGTCCGCCGGCGATACGGACCCATTTGGCGTGGGTTCCCGGAAGTACGACCGTGATGTCTCGTTCGAGCCCAAGGCCCACGAGTTGGGTCTCCTCCCCGCGCATCACATCCGGGAACGGATGCGCCGAGCAGTCGGTGAGGCCCGGCAGGAAAGTGATGGTGCCGCCATCCGGCAGCGGCACGATCTTCACCTGTGCAGCGAGATCCTCGGCGCGCGCCGGAGCCGGGACATAAGGCATCTCGATCCAGCCGTTGCGGCTGCCGATCATGCCCGCGGCATAGACGGGCAGGAGCCCGTGGGCCGTGCGCCAAGGAGCAATGGCGCGTTGGAGCACACCGAGGAAGTCGCCGTCCTTGACCGAGTGGATCCCCATCTCCGTCTCGATGCTATCTTGGACCGTGCCGTCCGGCGCCACGAGCAGGGCGCGGAACGAGGTTGTGCCCCAATCCAGGATGATCCGAAGGCGGGTCGCGTTGGCTGTCATGACGTTTCCATCCGTTTGTTCGATCTGCTTGACCCATAAACCAGGGAGACGTAAGGTCCAATATGAAAAACAATTAGTCCAACATATGGACCAAAAGGAAACGCGATGCTTCAGGGAATCTTTCCCGTCCTTCCCACGCCCTTTTCCACGACCGGCGGTGTCGACCCCGACGCCATCGATCGCATCGTCGACTTCGCGCTCGCTGCGGGAGTGGACGGCGTCGTGTTCCCGGGCTTTGCCAGCGAGGTCGATGATCTTCGTGCCGACGAACGGGCGAGCCTCCTGCGGCGGGTGGTCGAGCGAGTGGCCGGGCGCGTTCCCGTGGTCGCAGGCGCCAGCGCCCCGAGCGCCGAGGAGGCGATCGCCCATGCCCGCGAAGCGCTCGCGGCAGGAGTTCGCTTCACGATGATCCAGGCGCCTAAGAGCGTTGGCGTCGATGCGGCAGCGGTGGCGGCCTTCTACAGGGCCATCGCTGCGGCGGTGCCGGAGATCGAGATCGTGCTGCAGAATGCGCCGGCGCCGCGCGGCTCGGATCTGAAGCCCGACGTGATCCTCGCCATCGTCAAAGACAATCCGGCGGTTACCTACGTGAAGGAGGAGACGCTTCCTGCCGGGCCGGCGATCACCGCGATCCTCAAGGAGCGGCCGGCCCATCTGAAGGGCGTCATCGGCGGCGGCGGTGCCCGCTACATCATCGACGAATATCGGCGCGGCGCCTGCGGCGCGATGCCGGCGGTGGAAATCGCCGACGTGCATGTCGCCTTCGACCGCGCCTTCCGCTCGGGTGACATCGCCAAGGCACGCGATCTCTACATGCGGACCCTGCCGCTTCTCGTCATCCAGGCCAATTTCCGCATGGCCTTCACCAAATATGTGCTGACTCGGCGCGGTATTCTGTCAAGCCGCATTGCGCGGGCGAAGCTGCCGCCCATGGACGACATGGATCTGTCGGAGATCGACGCCTGGCTGAAGCTGGCCTCGCCGCTCCTGACCACCGGCGCTGCTGCCTTCGCCGGAGCTGCCGAATGAGCACCCGGGTCAAGACCGTCGAGGTCTACTCGATCACCATTCCGCGCGAGACCATCTATCTCGGCGAACCTCGCCCCGGCGAGACGGTGAACGAGAAGGGCTACATCGTCCGCAAAGGCAATCGCACGGTCTACCCGACCAGCGACCGCACAGTGGTCGTGCGCATCGAAACCGCCGACGGAGCGATCGGCTGGGGCGAGACCTACGGCATCGTCGCGCCCGGCGCGGCGATGGCGATCGTGGACGATCTCCTCGGCCCCTACGTCGTCGGCCGCGACCCGCGCGACGTCGTCGTGATCCACGAGGATCTCTACGATCTCATGCGCGTGCGCGGCTATACCGGCGGATTCTACCTCGACGCGCTCGCCGCGATCGACATCGCCCTGTGGGACCTGTGCGGCAAGCTCTCCGGCCTGCCCCTCGTCAAGCTCCTCGGCGGACAGCGGCATGAGAAGCTGCCGGCCTACATCTCGGGACTTCCCAAGCGCACCCGCACGGAGCGGGCCGCCTTCGCGGCCGAATGGCAGGCGAAGGGCTTCTCCAGCTTCAAGTTCGCAGCGCCCGTCGCCGATGACGGCATTGTCGCAGAGATAGAGAGCCTGCGCGAGACGCTCGGCCCCTCGGCCCGCATCGCCTGCGACATGCATTGGGCCCACACGGCCGACCAAGCCATCGCCGCGATCCGCGCCATGGAGCCGCATAGATTATGGTTCGCCGAGGCGCCGGTGAAGCCGGAGGACGTGGACGGCCTCGCGCGCGTCGCAGCCAACATCACGACGACCGTTGCCGCCGGTGAGGAATGGCGGACCGTGTTCGACCTCGTCGCCAGAGTCGAAAAGCGCGCCTGCGGCATCGTCCAGCCGGAGATGGGTCACAAGGGTGTGACCGAGTTCATGCGAATCGGCCAGTACGCCCAGGCGCATCATCTCGAGGTGATCCCGCACGCCACTATCGGCATCGGCCTGTTCATGGCCGCAAGCCTGCATGCGAGCGCCGCCCTGTCGGCGGTCACGTGCCACGAGTACCAGCATTCGATCTTCGAGCCGAACCGCCGGTTGGTGACGGGCGACATGGATTGCCGGGAGGGCTTCTACACCCTCCCGAACGGCCCCGGCCTCGGAGTCGAGCCATCCGAGGAGGCCATAAGCCTCCTTCAACAATATCGATAAAAACAAACCCGCAACGGAGGAAATGCCATGCTGAGAAGAAAACTAACCATCCTCGCGGCAACCGCCGCCCTCGCCCTGAGCACGAATATGGCGTTCGCGCAGAACAAGGTTCTCAAGTTCGTGTCCTGGCAGAAGGACGAGCGCGGCGTCGGCGACTGGTGGGCCTCGGTGATCAAGGCGTTTGAGGAATCCCATCCCGGCGTGAAGATCGAATGGACGAAAGTCGAACGCGGCGCTTACGCCGACACAATGACGACGCTGTTCGCCGGCGGCAATCCGCCGGACATCGTCCACCTCGCCTCGTTCGAGTTCCAGAAATTCGCCGACAACGGATGGCTCGAGCCTCTCGATCCCTACATCAAGGAATCGAAGCTCGATCTCAACGGCTGGGCCGGCCAGGACACCTGCGTCTGGAACAAGCAGACCGTCTGCACCATGATGCTCTACTTCGGGTATTTCCTCGCTTACAACGAGGACCTTCTGAAGAAGGAAGGACTGTCGGTGCCGAAGACCTACGCCGAGTTCCTCGAGGCCGCCAAGAAGACGACCAAGGATCTCAACGGCGACGGCATCATCGATCAGTTCGGCACCGGCCACGAGACCCGCGGCGGCGGCGGCCAGTACATCAGCGAGATGATGAACTACACCCTCGACGCCGGTGGACGCTGGACGGACGAGAACGGCAAGGTCACCATCAACACGCCGCAGATGATCGAGGGCCTCTCCCGCTGGAAGACTATCGTCAAGAACAACCTCACGCCCCGTGACATGTCGGCGGGCGAGGTGCGCCAGCTCTTCGCAGACGGCAAGATCGCGCTGAAGATGGATGGCCCATGGCTGTGGCCGATCATCCAGAAGGGCAAGGCCAAGGACCAGATCAAGACGGCGATGGTCCCGTTCAACCCGCCGGTGGGTGGCTCGTCCAACGTGCTTGCGATACCCACGGACATCGACAAGGCGAACAAGAAGCTGGTGTGGGAATTCATCAAGCTTGCGACCTCGGACCAGCTCCAGTCGACCTACGCCACCCTCGGCGCCTCCCCGCCTCCGAGCCCGCGCGCGGACATCAAGGCTGCCAAGGCCGAGAACCCGAACTTCGAGCTCCTTGTCCAGGCGACGCAGGCCGCCGCTAAAGCCAAGGTCGACCGCATCCCCAAGGGGTTGGAAATCAACTTCAATGAGTTCTCCAAGATGATCATGGAAGAAGCCCAGCGCATGATCATTCAAGACCTTGACCCGAAGGCGGTCGCCGCGACCATGCAGCAAAAGGCGGAAGCCCTTCAGCAGCAGTGACGCGCACCACCAGCGCCAAGTGCCGGCCGCGAAAGCGGCCGGCTCCTTCACAGGGGATCCCATGAAGCCGAGATTCAGCCTCGACCTCGCGCGCCCGAGCCGACGCCATTGGCTCGGCTATCTTCTTCTCGCGCCCGCCGTCCTCCTCATCGGCCTCATCATTGTCTACCCGCTCATCGTGTCGGTGGACATCTCGTTCCAGAACGTGAACATCGCCCGGCTCGATCAGCCGCGCCGGCCGTTCACGACCGCGAACTACGAGCGGCTGTTCACGTCCGCGGACTTCTGGAATGCGGCCTGGGTAACCCTCAAGCTCGTGATCATCGTCAGCGTGTTCTGCTTCCTGCTCGGGCTCGGGACCGCGCTTCTCGTCAACAACAAGTTCAAAGGCCGCTCCCTGGCTCGCCTCCTCGTCGCCCTGCCCTGGGCCGTGCCGGAGGTCATCGCCGTCGTGATCTTCGCGTGGATGTTCGATTCCTCCTTCGGGCTAATGAACTGGATCTTCATCAAGCTCGGTTTCATCGACACCACGGTCAACTGGTTTTCATCCCCGGCGGCCGCCTTCATGGTCGTGTGCATGACCATGATCTGGAAGGGCTATCCCTTCGTGTCGATCATGATGCTTGCCGGATTGCAGTCGATTCCGGAGGATTTCTACAATGCCGCACGGGTCGACGGAGCGAACACCTGGCAGCGCCTCGTCAACATCACCATTCCCTCGCTGATGCCCGTTCTGGGCGTGACGCTCGTTCTCGTCATGCTGTGGGTTTTCCGCGACTTCTCCATCATCTACGTGCTCACCGGCGGCGGGCCGCTCAAAGCGACGCAGACCCTCTCGATCATGACGTACGAACAAGCCTTCGGCTTCTTCAAGATGGGGTATGCCTCCGCCATCGGCGTCGTCACCCTCATCATCTGCGTGATCGCAAGCCGCCTGATGATCGGCCGCGCGCCGGACAACATCTGAGGTCGTCGTTATGAAACGTAGCCTCCTCCACTCGACGTTCCTGTACGTGGCGGTCATCCTCGTCTGCGCCCTCCTCGTCTTCCCGATCTACTGGCTGTTCATCACGGCGATCTCCCCGCCCGACCAGCTTCGGGTGCTGCCGCCCCGGTTCTGGCCCGAGATCCCGCGCTGGAACGTGTTCGGCGATGTAATGAGCGACCGGCCGATCCTGCTTTGGCTCGGCAACTCGGCGCTTGCCGCCCTTGGTAGCGTGTTGCTGTCAATGACGGTCTCGGTGCTCGCCGGCTACAGCCTATCGCGCTTTCGCGTCCGCGGTGGCCAATCGCTCGGGCTGTTCATCCTCACGGCGAAGATGCTGCCCGCGACGCTGCTCGTCATCCCGCTATTCGGCATCTTCCGCACCCTCGACCTGATAGGGAGCCTGTGGTCGATCGTCCTCGCCCATGCCACGCTGATCATCCCGTTCACCACCTGGATGCTGAAGGGCTATTTCGACACGATTCCGCGGGAGCTCGAACAGGCCGCGATGGTCGACGGATGCTCGCCCCTCGGCGCCATGGTGCGCGTGATCCTTCCGGTCTCTGCACCGGGCCTTGCGGCGACGGCGCTCTACGGCTTCGTGCTGTCCTGGTCCGATTATGCCTATGCCCGCACGTTCCTGACGAATGCGCAGACCAACTGGACCGCCAATCTCGGCATCACCACCATGAAGGGCGAGTACATCTCCAACTGGGGCGACATCTCTGCCGCCTCGATCCTCGTCGCCCTCCCAGTCCTCCTCATCTACCTGTTCCTCGAACGCTATCTTGTCGGCGGCCTCACCGCCGGCGCCGAAAAATAGGGGTCGCCGCATGGCCGGCATTCACATCGAGCACGTGACCAAGTCCTACGGGCAGCTCACCGTCCTCAAGGACTTCTCCCTCGACATCGCCGACGGCGAGTTCGTGGTCTTCGTCGGCCCGTCGGGCTGCGGCAAGTCTACCATGCTCAAGATCCTGGCGGGCCTCGAGGAAGCGACCTCCGGGACGATCCGCATCGGCGGCCGCGACGTCACCGATCTCGCGCCGGGCGATCGCGACATCGCCATGGTGTTTCAGAACTACGCCCTCTACCCGCACCTCACGGTGCGCAAGAACATGGGATTCGGCCTGAAGATGCGCGGCACGGACTCTGCGGAGATCGACAGGCGCGTCACCGAGGCAGCGAAGATCCTCGGCGTCGATCACCTCCTCGACCGGCGGCCGAAAGCCCTTTCCGGCGGCCAGCGGCAGCGCGTCGCCCTCGGGCGTGCCATCGTGCGCGAGCCGCAGGCCTTCCTCATGGACGAGCCCCTGTCGAATCTCGACGCCAAGCTGCGTGTCCACACCCGCGCCGAGATCAGCGCCCTTCACAAGCGCCTTGGCGTCACGACGATCTACGTGACGCACGACCAGATCGAAGCCATGACTATGGCCGACCGTATCGTGATCATGCGCGACGGCATCATCCAGCAGATCGCCAATCCGGACACGATGTTTCGCAAGCCGGCGAACCTGTTCGTAGCAGGCTTCATCGGCTCCCCCGGCATGAACTTCTTCAAGGCGACCGTAGCGCCGGGACAGGGTAGCGCCATGGTGCGCCTGTTCGGGCAGAACGTGCCCCTTCAGGCGCCCACGGGCCTTTCCGGCCGTGAAGTGGTGGTCGGTCTGCGGCCGGAGCACATCGTCGCCGGCGAGGGGCCGGTCACGTTCGCGGTGACGCCGCGCCTCGTCGAGAGCCTCGGCAGCGAGAAATACATCTATGTGGACGTGCCGCCGGAGAACCGGGTCGAGGTCGCCCACACAGGGGGCGACGACCGGCGCGCCGATACCATCATCGCCCGGCTCATCAACCCCGAGGAGCGGGCCGGCAGCGGGCCGCTCACCCTGTCCTTCGATCCTGCGCGCCTCCATCTCTTCGACGCGCAGACCCACATTGCCATCTGAATGAGGTATCAATGACCATCCTCGTAACCGGAAGCGCCGGACGGGTCGGCTCCAAGGTGGTTCAGCGCCTCCTCGATGACGGGAAGACGGTGACAGGCTTCGACCTTAGGGCCTCAGGCATTGCCCACCCTCGCTTCCGCGAGGTCGTCGGCGCCTTCGACGACCGGGCGGCTGCCGCCGCCGCGACGGAGGGCGCGACCGCCGTCCTCCACCTTGGCGCCTTCATGTCCTGGCTTCCCGGCGACGCGGACAAACTGCACCGGGCGAACGTGGACGGCACCCGCATCCTCCTCGAACAGGCGGTTCGCGCCAACCTGGAGCGAGTGATCTTTGCGAGTTCCGGCGAGGTCTATCCGGAGAACGTCCCGGATTACCTCCCGGTCGACGAGAACCATCCCGTCAAGCCGCGCTCACCCTACGGCCTCACCAAACTCCTCGGAGAGGAGATCGTGCGCTTCGTCGAGCGCGTGTCCGGCATTCCGGCGACGATTCTGCGCTTCTCTCATACCCAGGGCGCCGCCGAACTCCTCGACCCGGCGAGCTTCTTCTCAGGACCGCGTTTCTTCTTGCACCCGAAGATCCGTCAGCAGGAGAGCTTCGGCAATGCGGCGGCGGTCGAGCGTCTCAGGGAGATCGACGACGGCCGCGAATCTCTCGTGATCTCACGCAACGAGAACGGCCGCCCGTTCAAGATGCACATCACGGACACGCGGGACATGATCGAGGGCATCCTCCTTGCCCTCTCCAGCCCGAAGGCCGCCGGCTGCACCTATAATCTCGGGGCCACTACCCCGGTGGATTTCGCCGAGGCGGTCACCCTCATGGCGAAACTCACCGGTCTGCCGGTGAAGATTGTCGACCTGCCCGGTAGCGGTGTGTTCTACGAGACTTCCAACGCGCGTATCCGCACGGAACTAGGCTTTGAACCGACATGGACGATCGAACGGATGATCGCGGAGGCCGCCGCCGCCCGCGCGGAACGGACGAAGGCCGCCTAGCCGTGGACAACCCGCGCGTGGCGCCGCCGGAGGAGCGGGAGGTTCCGACCGGGGCTGCGGCCCTCGCCAAGGGCCTCTACCTCCTCGACGTGATCGGCGAGCATGCAACGCCACCGCGCTTCAAGGACCTGCAGGCGGCGACGAACTTGCCGAAGGGCACCCTGGCGCGGATGCTCAACACCCTCGTCCTGTTCCGACTCATCCGACACGAGGAGAGCGACAACACCTACCGGCTCGGGCACCGTCTCTTCGAGCTGGCGCACCGGGTGTGGGAATCCTTCGATCTGCGCGGGGCCGCCGCGCCGGTCGTCGAGCGCCTCGCCGACGAGACCCGCGAAACCGTCGCTCTGTGCTCCATTGACGGCGACCAAGTGCTCTACATCGACCAGAAGAGCCGCGGCGGCGCCTTCGGTTTCAGGATCGAGATCGGCCGCCGGGCGCCGCTGCACTGCACTGCCGGCGGCAAGGCGCTCCTCGCCTTCGCCTCCCCGCACGAGCGGCGGGCTCTCATCGACCACAAGACGCTCGAACGCTTCACCGATCGCACCATCGTGGATGGGGAGGCGCTCATGGCCGATCTCGCCCTCGCCCGGGCGCGGGGCTATGCGATTTCCCTAGAGGAGCACGTGGCTGGGGTCGTCTCCGTCGCGGCTCCGATCTTCGATCATACCGGCCGGGCGATTGCCGCCATCGGCGTGTTCGGGCCGAGCTCGCGCCTGTCCAACGACCGGCTCCACACCACCGGCCGCGATCTGATGGCGGCCGCACGTCAAATCTCCGGTAATGTTGGCGCCATGCCTATGAACATCAATCCGCAGAGCCGGATCGGGCCGCCCTCCGACAGCGGGGTGGAATGCGTTCTGCCGTGGGGCGCGCATCTCGCCGAGGGACCGGTCTGGGCGCCGCACGAGAAGCGGCTCTACTGGGTCGATATCCTCGCCCCATCGGTCCATCGCTTCGACCCCGCAACGCGCACTAACGAGGAGATTGTGCTGCCCCGCCTCGTCAGCGCCGTCGTGCCGCGTCGCGGCGGCGGCCTCGCTGCTCTCACGCAGGACGGGCTTGAGGCCCTCGACTTCGACAGCGGGCGCCTCGAGCCCCTCGTCGACCCGGAGGCAGACATTCCCGACAATCGCTTCAACGACGGCAAGTGCGACCGGCTCGGCCGTCTGTGGGGCGGCACCATGCGGCTCGACGCGAGCCGCGCCACCGGCGCCCTCTACGCCATCGCCGGAGATCGCTCGTGGAAGAGGGTGGCTGCCGGCTTCACCGTGGCCAACGGGCTCGATTGGAGCCCCGACGCACGGACCTTCTATTTTGCCGATTCCGCCCCCGGCCGGATTCACGCCTACGATTTCGACCTCGCCGCCGGCGCCATCGACAACCGCCGCATCTTCGCCGAGATCGACGCCTCAGAGGGGCGACCGGACGGCCTTGCCGTCGACAGCGAAGGCTTCCTGTGGTGCGCTATCTGGGACGGGTGGTGCGTGCGCCGCTACGACCCGGACGGTCGCCTGGAGCGCGAGGTGCGGCTGCCGGTGCCGCGCCCAACCAGCGTCGCCTTCGGCGGCGAGGACTTGAAGACCCTCTTCATCACCACTGCACGCATCCGCCTGCCCTCCCGCGTCCTTACCGAGGCACCCTTCTCGGGCGGCCTCTTCGCCATGCCGGCGCCGGCCGCCGGCTTGCCTATCTCGGAGTTCGCCGGTTGACCCTGCCCCGCTTTCCTGACCTTTCCTCTCGCACTGCGCTCGTCACCGGCGGCGCCGAGGGCATCGGCCGCGCCATCGTAGAGGCCTTCGCCACGCAGGGCACGACCGTTGCCTTCCTCGATCTCAACGCGACCCTCGGGGAGGCGCTCGCCTCCGATCTCGTTGCAGCGGGCGCGCGCGTCGTCTTCCACTCCGTCGATTTGCGCGAGGTTGGCGCAACGCAGGAGGCAATCCGCGCTCTTGCGGCCGATCTCGGACCGTTCTCGATCTGCGTCAACAATGCCGGTCACGACGAGCGCCACCGCTTCGACGAGGTGACCGAGGCCTATTGGGATGACCGCTTCGCCGTGAACCTCCGGCCGATGATGTTCGTCAGCCAGGGCGTCGCGCCTGGCATGCGCGCCCTCGGCGGCGGCGCGATCGTCAATGTCGGTTCGACGTCCTGGATTCAGGGCGCACCGGGGCTCATCGCCTACACCACCGCGAAGTCGGCGGTCATCGGCTTCACCCGCTCGCTTGCCCGCGAACTCGGGCCCGATGGCATTCGCGTCAACTGCGTCACACCCGGCTGGGTGATGACCGAGCGCCAGCGCAAGATGTGGTGGACGCCGGAAAAATGGGCGGCGGCCGAGGCGCGCCAGTCCATCAAGGGCGAGATCCTGCCGGAGGACATCGCAGCGATGGTGCTGTTCCTCTCCTCGGACGCGGCGCGCCGGTGCACGGGCCAGAACTATATCGTCGACGCGGGAGTGGTGTGAACCGATGCATCCCCTCGCGGGCCTCCTCAATCCCGACGATGTGATCACCGATCCGGCGGCGATGGCGCCGTACCTGATCGACTGGCGCGGCCGCTTCACCGGCGCGGCGGCAGCGGTGATGCGGCCACGTACGACGGAGGCCGTCGCCACGATCCTGCGCTGGGCGACGCAGACGGGAACGCCCATCGTGCCCCAGGGCGGCAATACCGGCCTCTCCGGCGGCGCGACGCCGGATGCCTCCGGTCGCGCGGTGGTGCTCTCCCTCGAGCACCTCGACCGCATCCGTGCCGTCGATCCGGTCGGCAACACCCTTATCGCCGAAGCGGGCTGCATCCTCACGACCGTGCAGGAAGCCGCCGCTTCGGCCGGTCGCCAGTTCCCGGTGAGCCTCGGCAGCGAAGGCTCCTGCCGGATCGGCGGCCTTGTCGCGACCAATGCGGGCGGCATCAACGTGATCCGCCACGGCATGACCCGCGATCTCGTTCTCGGCCTCGAATACGTCACGGCCGCAGGCGAGATCGTGCGCGGGCCGAAGCGCCTGCGCAAGAACAACGCCGGCTACGACCTGCGCCATCTCCTCGTCGGCTCGGAGGGAACGCTCGCGGTCATCACTGCCGCGGCCCTGCGCATCGTGCGCCCGCCGCCTGCACGGGGAAGCGCTCTCGCCGCTCTCGCCAGCCCGGACGACGCCCTTCGTCTCCTCAGCGCTCTGCGCGAAGCCGTCGGCGAGGAAATTCTCGCCTTCGAGCTGATGTGCGCTGCCGAGATGGATCTGGTGCGCGCCCGTTTCCCACAGGCGCGCTATCCGTTCGCCCATCCTCACGCGTGGTATGTCTTCACCGAGATCGGCGGTGAGAGCGAGGGGACCGTGTCTGCGCGTCTCGAAGCCACCCTGGGCGATGCAATCGAGGCCGGAACTGTCGTTAACGCCGTGATCGCGGCGAGCGAGGCACAGGCGCGGGCAATTTGGTACCTGCGCTTCGCTGTCTCCGAGGCGAACCGTCTGGCTGGCCCGACTGCGTCCCACGACGTCAGTGTCGCCACTGAGGACGTGCCGGCCCTGATCGCCCGCGTCACCGCTCGCCTCGGTGCTGAATTTACCGCGGCGCGCCCCCTGTTTGTCGGCCATGTCGGGGACGGCAACATTCACGTAAACGTGCTCTTTCCCGACACGGATGCTCTCGCGGCGCAGGGAGCCGCGGTGAACGCTGCGGTCTACGCCCTCGCCTGCGACCTCGGCGGCAGCATCTCCGCGGAGCACGGGATCGGCCGTCTCAAGCCCGTGACGTTCGCCCGTATTGCGGACCCGGCCGAGCTTCGCCTCATGCGGCAAATCAAGCAGGCCTTCGATCCCGCCGGCATCCTCAATCCCGGTGCGGTATTCGCCGCGCCGGACACGTCGTTCCCGTCCTGATACAAGCCCGAAGGAGGCCTTCATAATCTTCGTAAATCGCGCTGATGTCGATGTCTCACCCGCGGTCCGCCCATCATTGGTTCCTGACCGATTGGCCGCGGATGATCGCTGGCCGGTGTTGTCACGTTAACCCGCATCGGGCGCATTGAGGCCATTCCGGCCGCATGACAGTTCAAGCGGCAACAATCGCCGCGACATTCCACTCCTCCATGGCGTTGAGGCGGTGAAGGGGGGTAGCACGGGCAGAGCGGCGGGAGTGGGGTGGAACGAAAAGGTTGCGGACCGCAGAGAACACGCTGACGAACCTCTGTAGCCCTCTGGGTGATCGAAAGCCTTGCCTCGCCCGTTCTCGCCGGCGGAACGGGAGATGTGAATTCTCCGCCCGATTGTTGAGCCCCTTGTGCGAGCGGTGTTCGACGTCTGGCATGATCTGCCGTCGGGCAGCGGCATAGGAGCCGAGCTTGTCCGTGATCGTTCGCCGAGGTGGGCAGCCCTGCTTCCGCAAGAGTCGTTTCAGCAAGCGCTTGGCTGCCTTGGTGTCGCGCCGGCTCTGGACGACTTCATCGAGCACATAGCCGTCCTGATCGACCGCCCGCCAGAGCCAATGCTTCTTGCCCGCGATCGTGATCACGACCTCGTCGAGGTGCCAAATATCGCGACGGTTCGGTCTCTTGCGCCTTAGGCGGCGGGCGAAATCGGGTCCGAACTTGGGGAGCGCGCAAGGTTTGTGCAATAAACCGGTGATGTCACATTAACACGAGTATGAGAGCAAGCCGTGTAGATGGGCCGGCATGCCCAAGCCCGTCAGCTACAAGCGCCACCGCTTTCCACCCCAGATCATCGCCTACGCGGTCTGGCTCTATTTCAGGTTCCCATTGAGCCTGCGGCTGGTTGAGGAGATGCTGCTCGAGCGCGGCATCCTCGTCTCCTATGAGGCCGTCCGGCGATGGGCTCTGAAGTTTGGACCGGATTTCGTCCGCCGCCTGAAACGCAAGAGGCCGAGTCGCCGCGATATTTGGCACTTGGATGAGGTCGTGATCACCATTGCCGGCCAAAAGCACTGGCTCTGGCGCGCCGTCGATCAGGATGGCTATGTCCTCGATGAGATTGTCCAGGCGCGGCGCGATATCAAAGCGGCCAAACGCTTGCTGAAGCGCCTGTTGAGGAGGCAGGGTTCCCCGCCGCGGCGGATGATCACGGACAAGCTGGGCTCCTATGCTGCCGCCCGCTGTCACGTTATGCCAAGGGTCGAGCATGGCTCGCATAAGGGTCTGAATAACCGGGCTGAGAATTCGCATCTCCCACTGAGAAAGCGGGAGCGAATGATGCAGGGCTTTCGATCCGTCGGAGGTCTGCAGCGGTTCACCTCTGTGTTTTCAGCCGTCAGAAACCTATTCGTTCCGCCCCATTCGCACCGCTCTGCCCTCGCCACCCACCTTCACCGCCTTCAGGCTATGGCGGCATGGAAAGGCGCGGCCGGCGTGCTCGCCTGAAACCAACGAAGCAAGGGTGTTATTGGCTTCTCAGGTTAACGTGACATCGCTTGGAGGGCATGTCCTACGAGGAAACGGCCGCCAGCTTCGGGCTCCAATGCTGCGCCAGCCCCGATCTGATCCAGAAGAGCCTGAAGCTTCTCGGGAATGGGTGCCTTCATCAGGTCCTGATACAGCTTGGCCAGCGAGGAGCCGAGAATATGGTTCACCTGCGTCTGAGAAAAGATCAGGCTATTGGGCTCAGCTGTTCCACCATGCTGATCTTCGTCAATTAGCATCGCTTGCTCCGCAACAACCCGATTTCCGATTAACCTGTGTTTGCGGCTGTCCAACTCCCGCGGCCGTGAGCGGGTTTCAGCCGAGCCATGCTTGAGCAAAAGAATGCCCGCCCAGACCATTCTGGGCGGGTTCCTTCCAGTCAGAGGTTGATCTTTCGATGTCACTACAGTCCTGAAGCCCGTGGAGGGTTATCCTGTTCGTGGCGGGTTTATGTGGGAGAGCCACTCAGGGAAGTGTCGCAGGTGGTTCAGGATCCTGTCGTGAGTGAACCGCTGCGGCGGTTGCTTCTCACCTGCGCATCGCCAAGCCAATGGCAGAGCTCTTCAAGCGTTCGGAACCCGTGCTCCTGGGCGAAGAACGGCGGCGGTCAATGGCCAGGAGGCAGATCCTCCAGCAGCTCTGCAGTCCAGGCCAGTTCCCTCCCCTGACCCGTCTGAACAACACTTCGACCGGTACTCCACTATCTCCAGTCGTTCGGCGGACGCTTCTTTCTGATTCCCAGATTGGGTGGCTGCCGTGTTGACCTGCTTCTGAACTCCATAAGCTCTTGGCGGTCCAAAGCGCATTTTGGCACAGTCGCGTCAAGTCAGCTTGAGTATTGCCGCAGAAGGCAAGAGATCGTTAATCTGCTTCTCAGACGGTGCAGTTTGAGTGGGGGCATGGGATGGCGGCTAAGAAGGAAGCATTCGGGAATCTGGATCGCCGGAATATCTCTCTGCACCCCAAATCCATAGACGCAGGTTGTCTCAATGGAATTGCTGTTGGGCTGCTTGCAGTATTCCTCTTCGCCGCCACGTCGGCGGGCGCAGATGAGTTCGACGCACTAGCAATTTATAGCGAGGCACAGCCACTCAATGATCGTTGGCAGGCTTGTGCGGCCTCGTTTGTAAGGCCTTGGCTGAAATCGCAAAAGTTGCCTGACGCGCTTGCACAGGAGGCTCTGGACAGCTGCCGATCAGACCAGGAGAGACTGCGTCTCTTCTTTGCCGGCAAGATTGGGAAAAGATCGGCGGAGAATGTGATTGTGCTGTTGCGCGAAAAGTATCAGTCGGATCTGATTGCGGCAATCAATGAGCTTCGGACCCGCAACTAAGGTGGACAGCCGCGATAAGGTCCAAGCCGTGGTGATCGGAATCGGCGGGTTTAGGGGTCAGCAAGGTGTGTACGTTATTCATTTGGTAGTTCCTGCTTAGACTAAGGCCACCATCGCTGCTGATGATGATCGAGACGTGGCACCGTCTAAAGAGTAACACGGCTATTCCGAAGGACAGCCCTGATCCACAAAGGCAGGGTTCCGAATAGCACTGTGTCATCCCCCGTCCGAAACAGTGGTTTCGACCGACAAGTACGATCGACGTAAGATGGTGAACGAAGCACAGGGTTGGGCTGACTGCTCCGGCCGCTCGGCTCGGAGTGCGTCTACAGTGAATTTGATCGACAGCTCATCATATGGTGGGCACAATTGAGGTCTCCACCCTCTCGAAGGTGTGCGATGCTCGACATTTCCGGGCGCGATCATTCGTCCAAGAAGTCCGATCCGCTCAGCACCGATTCGAGCCGATCTCTCGGGCTCACAACGGTGACGCAGGTCCTCGCAGGCGTTGCTCTGCTCGGGGCGCTCAAGTTTGGCCTACTCACCTCACTTCTGGCGGGTCTCCTGGTCCATGAACTGGTGCATACGCTCGCTCCCCGGCCCAGTACCCTCGTGACTCGCCGCGTCGGTAAGATCGTGGTCGTCTCGCTGCTCGCCACCGTCGTGGTCGTTGTCATTGGGACTGGGATCCTCGGGCTCGTGGCCCTGCTGTCGGGTGGACCAGACAGCTTGGCGATTCTTCTCAGCCGCATGGCCGAGGTGATCGAGAGCGCCCGTCCCCTGCTGCCCGATTGGCTTCGCAGCTACATTCCTGCTGATCCACAGGAACTGAAGGGCACCGCCTCCGCTTGGCTGCGGGAGAACGCGGGCCAGCTCCGGCTGGTGGGCCAGGACGTCTGGTGGGCCTTGGTCCACATCATTATCGGGATGGTCATCGGCGCCATGGTTGCCGTCAGCCATGAGGCCGGCAAGTCCGAGACTGGTCCTCTGACGCAAGCGTTGATGGAACGGGCCCGCCTGCTCAGGACCGCCTTCCGCAATGTAGTTTTCGCGCAGGTTCGCATTTCGGCTCTGAATACCCTCCTGACGGGCCTGTATCTGCTTGTGTTGGTGCCGCTGATCAGTGTCCAGCTTCCCCTCACCAAGACCCTGATCGCGGTGACCTTCATCGCCGGCCTTCTGCCGGTGATCGGCAACCTGATCTCCAACACCGCCATCGTCGTTGTCAGCCTCAGTGTGTCTCCTCTGCTGGCGGTGAGCTCGCTCGTGTTTCTGATTGCTATCCACAAGCTGGAGTATTTTGTGAACGCCCATGTCATGGGCGCCCACATCAGCGCCCGGGCCTGGGAGCTTCTCCTGGCCATGCTGGTCATGGAAGCGCTGTTCGGGCTTGTCGGTCTGGTAGCTGCCCCGATCTACTATGCGTACCTGAAGAACGAGCTCGCAATTCGCAAGCTCATTTGATCTGCGACGGACTTCGAGCAAGCTTGGCCGTGAGGCTTCACGGCTATGGGCCGCGGTTCTCCTCCGGCATCAGGTTGATGTTCCCCACTCTCCTGATGAGCTAAACTCATCATCTTGGTTCTCATCGTCTTCGACGTCGCTCTGGCTGTTCGACTCGTCCTGCTCATCGTTGAGCCCGTCATCATCGAGCAGCCCCTCGTCCTCGTCATCGAGAATGGCCTGGATCTGCGCGATCCGGGCGTCAGCCCCCACTGCCTGCCCGTCGGGCATGGCCGGTGTCGAGCGGCGCCAGCGCGAGGACGGAGGCTCCCATGATCATACCATGATCAGCTTGGGCATGAGATCTCCTGACGGGAAAGCCTGTGGATCAGGGCTGAGGAATGGGACGGATTCGTGGTAGAGCGCCGGCATCATCGACCGTGTCCGTCGCTGACGCATGTTTGGCACAGACGCAGTCCGTCGGTGACGGACACGGTCAGAGACAGAGTCTGTCACCGACGCACCGCAGCTAAGGAAAAGGGCACGCGCTTTGAGATCTGAAGACGAGTATGACCGGCTCCTGGGCGGGCTGAGCGATGCGCTCGCGCAACCCGAGCCGGCGAGCGCCCCTGATCTGCGCCCTGATCCTCGTCCCCTCCCCGGCCGGTTCCGGTCCGGCTTGATGTGGCGGCAATCCGCAGGCGGACGGGCCTGGCGCAGCCGGCGTTTGCGCGCCGGATCGGTGTGTCGCTGGCCACCCTGCGCAACTGGGAGCAGGGCCATCGCTCCCCGACCGGGCCGGCCCAGGTGCTGCTGGCGCTAGTGGAGCGCAACCCGCTCATCGTCGCAGAGACACTGGGCACGTGACACAAGGCTGCTGCGGTGAGGCAGTCTACTCCTGATGGCGATGTGCGTCTGCGCCACAGTCCCGGTGTGGCTGAGAGGTGTATGCTGTTCTCGTCTTGGGCTTCCCTGTCCCAAGCAGCATGAGCGGGGGCAGCGCGCGGATGAACCGCCTGCTCCCGTTTTCTGATCGCTGTTAGACGGCCAGACGGCGGCACTGAGGCCGCTCCTATCACTCCGCGAACTCGGAAGCCTCACCAGTCTCGAGCTCCACTCGGTCCCGCAGACCCGTCAGGTCCGAAGGGTGTTTGACACCTGGACGGACATGTTCGCCATCGGGTTCGTGCTCCTCCTGGCGAATGAGGCTGTCCTTCAAGCCTCGAACTCTGGATGGGGCTTCGGAACCGGTAGCATCTTGCAAATTTGGGGCAGGGCACTGATCAGCTCTCTATAGTGCCGCCAAGTCCGCTCACCTGAGGGGAGAACATCATGAAACGAGCCGTGTTGCCATTGATCGCGTTGGGGTTCGCGGGATCTGCTTGGGCCCAGGACAATTCCGCCGGCATGACCCCGATCATCAGCACGAAATACGGCGAGCGGGTTTGCGGTTACAAGGTGAACCTCGAAAAGCTGACAGACCACATCGAGCGAGTGTCAGAGACACCAGTGGTCTCGGTTTTCCAAGATCCGGAACTGCCCAAAGCGATGGATCAGATGTGGAAGCGATACGATGCGATGGGCAAGGCCAAAGCTTGCTCTGCGATCCTCCGGGAGTATGGGCCCAGGGGCGCCGTGGCTCGGGGTATTGTTAGCAGGTGATGTCTACGGCCAAAGCCTGAGGAACCTTAAGTCTTCGCGTCGTCCAACCCTGTCACGGCTGCATCATGCCGGTGATCAAGGTCTCCCCAGCTAACGATTAAACAGGGGTACGGCGCGTCAGCGGCAGGTTCTCTCCCTTTGTCATGGAACCTGGAAGGCCCGGCGGGCTCTCTCGCGCAGTTCGTCGAGTTCGTCCTGCAATGAGTTGATTTGTCCTTCGATTCCCTCGAAGGAGGTACATCCGGACGTCAGGAACAGGCGGCCATCCTCGCCCCGGGTGTAGCGCAGAAAAGCAATCCTGACGCCAGCAGGATTGTCGGGAGTGCCGAGCTGGCTATCCAACTCGAAGGCTCCAAATATGTGCACAGACCTATCCTTCTCCAATTTTGGAAAGGCTATTGGAGTACAGCCGTACCGCTTGTCCCTAGCCTATGAACAGGTTCCAATACGCCAATCCGGAAGAGGTGGACTACTGAACCTCAGCCCTGCCGGGGCGCATCCTGTTTGTCTGGCGTCCCCGCCCGAAACGGCATGAGGGGCGATCGATCCAGTTGCGTCTGGATCGGGCATCATGTCGAACTTTTGCGACCAGACGTGATGCTGCCAAGCGGTATCCGAGACTGGGTCCTCGGTAGTCGCACTCTCGGCTGCGGCAACGGAGAGAGTGACGCTGGTCAGGAGCACTGCTGCTGAGGAAATCCTGAAGCCAGTCATGGGCGCCTCCACCATTGAGCTGAGGGATCAATCCTTCTGCGCCCATTGGCGTTCCAGGAGCGCATCGCCCGTAGGGGTCTTCTCTCGGCGTGACCTCCGGCTCTGTCCGCAGGCTCAGTGAAGTTGCTGTGAGATTAAGGCACGTCGCGAGCCGCCCGGTGGCAGTGGCGCTTTACCTCCATCGCTTCTGCTGTATCTCATGGCGTATGGCGCACGGTAGGCGATGTTCATCATGCCGCGGCTTGGGGCTCCCAGCGCATGATCTTTGGTTTTCTCGACCGGCCCCAGCTCAGGTGAGCCGCGATGAGCCTTGCCGCGGATTACATCTCCTTTGACGCCACAGCGCTTGCCGAACTCCTGCGGCAACGCCACGTCAGCCCCACTGAGCTCGTCGATGTGGCGATTGAGCGGCTGGAGCAGGTTGAGCCGCAGCTGGCTGGCATGACGGAATGGACGCTGGATCAGGCCCGGCGCGCGGCTCGTGAGCCCCTCCGCGACGGCCCCTTTGCCGGCGTGCCGTTTCTCCTCAAGGACAACATGCACTTTGCTGCCGGCATCCCGTATCACAACGGCAGCCGCATCTGGCGCGGCTGGGTGCCCCCGCAGGACAGCGAGATGGTCCGCCGATTCAAGGCCGCAGGGCTGATCATCATCGGCAGCACCAAAGTGCCCGAAATGTCACTTATGCCGGTCACCGAGCCGCGACACCTTGGTCGCGCCAACAATCCCTGGGCGCTGGACCGCACCACCGGTGGCTCATCGGGAGGCTCGTCCGCGCATGTGGCCGCGCGCTCGGTGCCGATGGCGCATGCCACCGATGGAGGCGGCTCGATCCGGATCCCGGCGTCTTGTTGTGGGCTCTTCGGCCTCAAGCCGTCCCGCGGGCGAACTCCGAACGGGCCGTATATCGGTGAGGGCTGGCATGGTGCCACCATCGGACATGCCGTGACCCGCAGTGTTCGCGACTCTGCCTACCTGCTGGACGCGATTGCGGGTCCTGATCTTGGAGCCCCCTATGGCATCGCTGCGCCGGTGCGGCCGTTTGTCGACGCGGTGGCATCCCCGCCGGGCCGCCTCCGGATTGCCTTCAGCGCGGTAGCTCCGAACGGGGCTGCGGTCGACCCAGAATGTCGGAAGGCGGTGGAGCAGGCGGCGACGCTCTGCACGGAGCTGGGCCACCATGTCGAGGAAGCCGCACCTCAATTCCCGGACGAGTACTTCAGCTGGTTCCTGATCGCATTCTTAGCGGCAGTCTCGCAGGAGTTTGCCTTTGCGGAGGAGATTACTGGCACCAGAGCCCGCCAGGTGGAGGTCGAGGAGAGCACCTGGCTGTGTCGTGAGCTGGGCCGCGGCCTCTCGGCCGCGGAGTTGTCTGTCACGTTGGAGCGGCTGCACCGGACCACCCGACAGGTTGCGGTGTTCTTCGAGACCTATGACCTCTTGCTCACGCCAACGCTGGCCAGCCCTCCAGTCCGGCACGGCGAGCTTCATCCACGTGGGCTGGAGGCGGCGCTGCAGGTATTGGCAGCCCGCCTCGGCGTTGGCCGGTACCTCCGTCATGGATCGCTCCTGCGGCAGGCGGCGGATCGCGCATTTCGATTCATGCCGTTCTCGCCGATGTGGAACATTACTGGGCAACCTGCGGCGAGCCTGCCACTGCATTGGACCGCAGACGGACTGCCGGTAGGAGTGCAGGCTGTCGCCCGCTTCGGCGAGGAAACCACCCTTCTGTCGTTTGCGGCTCAGCTGGAGCAGGCTCACCCATGGGTGCACCGTCTGCCGCCGGTGCTGGCTAAGCTGGCCTGATCCATTGGCCACAAGGGTTAAATAAAGCCGATGAGCTGCAGCTGAGCTGCAGCGCTGCGGGCAGGCTCATGCGGCGTCGGTGAGCACCTTGCGTACGGCCGCAAGAGAGAGGCCGAAGTGCCTGGCAACCTGACCGGGGGCCACCCCGGCCTGTAGCGCGGCTCGCACGGCCTTGCGCTGCCCCTCCTGCAGGGATGGCGCGTTCGTCACCCGGTGGCGTCGGGCAGACCTCGGGACCTGCGGGCTCACTCGCTTGAGCACTCTGAGGGCAGTCCGTACTGCCTTCTCCAGTTCCGGTCGATGGCCTTGGTTCGCCTCCATCCGGCGTTGCAGCTCACCCAGGAGATTGGCCAGCCCTTCGGTCAATTGCGCGTCAGACAGATTAGCCGCCTCCGCTGGTTTGGCAGCGGTGAGAGCGGATGCGGACGGAGGTGGTGATATCGTCGGCGCGTACTCAAACAGGTCAAATGTCAGAGGCAAAGAAGCTTTGTGCGGCATAGGGTTAATATGGGCAGCGCCGCTGCGGAACCCAAGCGTAGAAGGCTCGTCACATTGCCGCGTCAGTCCTAACTGACGGGGTGCTTGCGAGATCGAGAGGACGCTTCGTCGTCCCACTAGCGTCGCAGCGAGACGTGTATTCAAGGGCCGCTCAGATCTATGATCCTTGAGGATTCGGCACCGCCATTCCGCGCTGGACAGCGGGACGCTCTCCAACCACTTGCAACCAGCGATTAAGCGCTGGTTTGGTCGCAAGACTGTCCGCGAGCACATCCTTGAGAAAGGTCGTCGCCGCTACGGTCCAAGGATATGCCGCAATGTCGGCGATCGTGTACTCCGCGCCTGCCAGATATGGCACCTCGGCCAGACGCCGCTCCATCACCCGGAGCAGACGATCGGCCTCGTCCGTAAAGCGCTGGATGGCGAGTGGTGCCTTCTCGTCCGAGCGTTTGGCGAAGAACCCAAGCTGACCCAGCATGGGCCCCTGGCCGCCCACCTGCCAGTAGACCCACTCCAGCGCCTTGTATCGGGCCGGTCCCGAGGGAGCGAGAAAGCGGCCGCTCTTCTCGGCGAGGTACGTAAGGATGGCACCACTCTCGAAGAGGGTCAGCGGGCCGTCATCGGCCTCTTTGTCGATGATCGCCGGGATCTTGTTGTTGGGCGAGATGGCGAGGAAGTCGGGCGAGAACTGCTCGTTCTTGCCGATATTCACCGGCCGCACCTCATAGGAAAGCCCGGTCTCCTCCAACATGATGGAGGCCTTGCGGCCGTTTGGGGTGGTCCAGGTATGAAGAATGATCATGGTTCCTCCAAGGGGCGAGCGATCGCCCGACGGACTTCGTCCTTCAGAGATAGCAGCGCGGCTGACTTAGACGATGCCCCAGGCGCGGTAGCGCGAGCGGCCGGTGAGCTCGCGCGGCAGTGCCCCGCCGAGTTGGGCCAGCATCAGGTCGACCGCCTTGGGCGTGACCCGCAGCAGCTTGGCCGCGAGCGGCACCGTCACCAGGGGACGCGACAGGAACAAGTCCACCAACTGCGGCAGCTTCGAGCTGGAGCGGCATCTGGCGGTGACGCGGCTCATCAGCTCGCGGGCGAGGATCAGCCGGTCGAGGTCCTTGTGGCCGATGGCGACCGCCTCTTCCACCACACTGCAGAAGCCCTCGAGCTTCTCCAGCGCCCCCTCCCTCCCCTGCGGCCGGAACTTCGATTGCTTGAAGCCGGCCGCGAGTGGCAGCAGATGCGTAGTGAGGCCTTTCGACCGCAGGGTCGCGCTGGCTAGGATCAACTCGAGCCAGGGCTGGCGGGGATAGAGGTTGAGATCGAGCCAAGCATCCCAGGCAATGGCTGCCGCCGCCACGGCCGGCCAGGGGCTGGTGCGCTGGACCACATCCAGCCAGAGGTCCTCGTGCTCGGCCTCGTCGACCTCCGCATCGTACACGAGCGGCGAGCGGCGCTTGGGCAGCGGCGTCTCGCCGGCCAGCAGGATGCTGGTGCGCTCGAGCAGGGCGTCGATCTCGGCAAAGTGCGCCTGCCAGGGATCGGCATCATGGGCAAAGGGCGGATACGCTGCCTCATCGTCCGGGTCGGGCTTGCCCTTTGGCGTGCCCCTCTCCTCCCCTGCCAGCGGTCCAATGCCGCGCAGGGCCGAGAGGCCGTCGATGGAGAGCGGCCACGGGGCTGGCCGGATCAGGGTGGTGCGCCGGGCCCGCAGGGCGGTGGCAGCGCGGGTGAGCTCGTGGGTGGGATGGCGCACGTCCATGCCGGCGTCGTGCAGCACGAGATCGCCGACATCGACCAGCTGCCCGTCGAGGATGAGCGCCCGCACGGCTTCGGTGAGGTCACAGCGTGACTGCCAGCCGGCGGAGAGGCCCGACGCCTGCAGGCGGGCGTCGAGGCGCAGGACCGCGATGGCGACCTGCTCGAGCCGGCCGGCGATCCTCTCCCATGGCAGATCGGGCAGAGCGTAGGTGCGGGCCACCAGCGGTGGCTTATCCCAGTCCGGCTCCCGATCCCTGAATGCCACGCTTACCCCACACAAAGCTAAGTTATTGCTGAATCATAGCATAGCTTGTTTGTAAGAAGCGAGGCAAGGCTTCGCTACGGTGAGACCTACGGCTGCGGATTGGATGAGCGGCGGTGCTTCATCCGCTTGCGGCCGAGGGGTCGCCGGACCTTGATCAAGTAGCTTGCATCAGGTCCCAGCGCCGCGCGATGTGCTCAGAAGCCCTTGCTTTAAGCCATTTTAGCTGGCCTGAAGATAGCCCCTCCCCTTCCGGCTGGTTAAAGAGAAGCTCTCTAACCACGTCAGCAAACGATGGTTTGAAGACCGCCACAAAGTGTATACGCCGCTCCACGGTTATGAGGCATATAGGAAAGGGCAGAGAGGCAATCCCCACCCTGCCCTCCTTTGTTCTACTCGGCCGCTTGCTTCGACGCGTCGTACTCGCGGCAGATGTCCTCCAGCTTTCGAACAATGAAGTCAGAAAATTCAGGGTCATCGCGCTTATCGATCTGGATCGTGCAGCGCGTCTCGGTCGTGTTAATGCTGACCCGTCTGCGACCGAATGAGTCGTTCAGGTAGGTCTGCAGCTGGGGCATCCGAGAGATCGCCTCTGACGGCTGCTTTTTCGTCAGGTGAGCCTGCAGTGCGACAAAGCGGTCGTCCGAGGAAGCCGACCTAAACTCGTCGGTTTTGACGAAAGCGATTGCACGCTTCACCTTATCCTTTTCTTTGAGGATGGTGAGTAGCTCACTCCATCTAGGGCGACCGATGCCAGGTGCTTTACCGATCCCGGAGATGATGTCCTTTGGGATCCTGTTAGCGATCGAGATCATCGTTGAGAGATTGTTCTCTGTAACCGCAAGGGAGGCGCAGATCGTCACACGGTCATACCCCTGCTGTTCCAGTTCGGCTGCAAAGCGTGCCTTCTCAATGAAGCTCAGGTCAAGGCGGGCATTGTTCTCTTGACCTTGGGCGACCACCAACTCCGCATCGGTGAGCTTCTTGATAACCGCCCGAACGTTCTGGCCGAGTTTAGCTAGGGCACGCAGGCGGCGATGGCCAAATGCAACCTGATAGCGCCCTTCCCGCTCTGGGTGGGGACGAACCAAGATCGGAATTAGCTGGCCTCGATCCTTGATCTGCTCAGCGAGGTCGTCGACTTCGGCGTCCGTGATCTCCATCCGGTCGGAAATAAAGGACGGGTCGATGATGTCTGGACTCAGCTCGACGATGGTTTCACCGGCCTCAAGTTTGGCCTTGATCGCTTCCACTTCAGGACCCGCGTTCTCGAGCCGCCGCTGAATGACCTCTTGCATGGCGCCGATCGGATTGTTGGGGCTCGTCTGAGGACGGAGGCCCGATGTCATACCCCGGAGCCATGATCCTTCGGTTGCCGCCTTCTCAGTTGGCCTGTGCTCAGTCCCGGCAACAACCTCCGCCGCAGTGCCGAGGTCATTGGTGTCCCCAGAAAGGAAGGCTTTACGGTCACGCTTGCTCATTAGACTCTCCCCCAAGCAGACTTGATCAGTTCTTCGATTTCGGCGTTCACGCTGTTCAACGAGTCCATTGCACGGTCGTAGGTTCCCTTGGAAAAATCTTCACGGGGCACCTCGTAGAGTGTCTGCTTCGTGATGCCAGCATCTGAGATGGCTGTGCTCTTGAGGACGGGATTCTTGAGGACATGTTCCTGGAACATCTCTCGTAGGAAATCGACCATATCTGTCTGCGGTTTATCGCTGGGCTCGTACCGGGTGACCAGGTAGCGGATCCAGTCGTACTGAACTTTGCCTCCCGCTCCTTGGACGACATCAAGCATCTCCGAAGTCATCTTCAGGAACTGGCTCATGGACATAACATCCAGCATCTGCGGATGTACCGTGACAACAAGGGCCGTCGACGCGCTCAGGGCTGACATCGTCAGGAACCCGAGCTGCGGTGGGCAGTCGATCAGGACAATGTCATAATCGTCACTCACAGCAGAAAGGGCTAGGCCAACCCGTTCGAAGAACATCACCGACGTGTTCCTATTGTGACTTCTCAGGTGCATCGGGGTTTCGGTCTCGAACTCCGTCAGCTCGAGATTGGCAGGAATGAGGTCCAGCCCTGGAAAGTAAGTTCTCTGGATGACCTCGCGAGGGTGACAAGCATCAGCCGCATAGCGGATCGCGCCATACATGGTCTGGTTCTCACCCACATCCAGTTCAGGCTGCAGCCCGTGGATTGCGGTCAGGCTCGCCTGGGGATCCAGGTCAACAGCGAGAACCCTGTAGCCGTTGAGAGCGAGATACTGGGCCAGATGCGCCGTGGTGGTCGTTTTTGCACTGCCGCCCTTGAAGTTGACGCAGCTGATGATTTGGAGGTGTTCGCTGCCGGAGCGGTGCTTGACGTACTGGCGACGGGCCTTATCAGCGCCATCGAGAAAGGCACGCAGAGCATTGATGTCCTCAACCGAGTAGAGCCGCCGGCCGTTTGGAGCCACTTCGATCGGGGGGCCCTTCCCTTCGATGCTGAGCTGTCTCAGGTAGCTGTCTGCGACCCCAATCATCCTGGCCACTTCGCCTGAGGTAAACTTGCGGAGGCGCTTCTGAATGCCTGGATGGTTCTGCCTTACCCGTTGTGCATGCAGGCGGGCTGACAGGTTGTTGGCATGCCTACGGATGACCTCCTGGTCAACGTAAGAGTGCTGGTCAGGTTGGGGTTGGGGCAGAGACACCGGGGCTCTCCTTCAGACGGATAGTGGGCGCTTTTGGCGCCGTCATCCGTTACTAAAGGGGGCAATTCCTTACAAATGGTTAATAAACCCCGTTCCCAGGTTGGGCCCTGGTATGAAATTCTTCAGCCTGCACATAAATGATTGCAGGGTCGTCGGTTTCCTGTGGCTATTGTGCTCTCGGGTCTGCGTGCCTCAGACATCTCAGCTGAGAAGTTTCAGAACCCGTGGGCGACGTTCGCGGTGATCCATTGCGTGATTCGCCCATGACGCAGCTCCATCCAGCCCAGGAAGCTACCCTGACTTCTCAGCTGAGATTTTCTAAGAGGCTTACTTCCCTCCTCCGCGTTTGGCTCCCTGGACTTCCGGCCTCTGACTTTCACAATTTTCTCAGCTGAGAACTTCGCGAAGAGAGCCCACTCCGGCATCATCCTACCCCCTCGTTCTCTTAGAATTTCTCCCCAGTAAACCGATCCGCATTGACCTGATTGCGTGACTGGATGACTTCTCAGCAGAGACGACTCCGCTATGGACTTCCCTACCCTCCCCACAATTGATGCCTGATCAAACCGCGGGGTTAAGACTTCTCAGCTGAGAACTTTCGGCGTGACGGTCCCCCTGTCCGTTGGGTATTGACAGGCACTCACCGAGTCGCAGTGACGATGAGATGACTTCTCAGCTGAGAAGTGACAGCCTTGATGTGGCGACTGAGGGTTGGCCCGCACACCGATCGAGGTGGACCGCACAGGAAGGACTTCTTCGCTGAAAACTGGGAGATGAGGGCCTTCACGTTTCGACGAGAAAGCCCCTGAGCGGGTGCAAGTCGGTGGATCTGACTTCTCAGCTGAGAACTCTTCGCGGGAGGGTCTCCCAGAGGGGTATGCTGGGGGTTGGGACAAAGAGACGGCGACTTCTCAGCTGAGAAGACGGGCAGCGCTGCTTAGAGGCCAATCCTGATGGATCGGCTGTGAGCATGGTCTTGCTCGTCATAGTAGCGGGCCGCTTGTTGTACGGACTTGTGGGACGACTGACGCATGGCGTCGACCAGAGGGATGCCGTCCCGACCCTACTGGGTGAGGAAGCCTGAGTGCAATCCATGAGCACTGAAATCCGCTGGATTCAATCCGGCCATCTCGCAGCGCTTCTTCAAGTTGAGATTGACAGACTGGGCTGTCAGAGGGGTGTCGCCGATTTAGCCATCCTTGCGGACCTCTCGGAAGATCAACCCCGACATGATCTTGGCGTGCTGCATCCAGTCGTGGAGCGCGACAGCCGCGCGCCCTGCGGCGAAGACAAAAGCGCCCTGCCGTGCCGTGGTGGTTTTCGTTCGTCCTAACGAAATACGGACGCAAGGTACAGTGGGCAACGCCGAATCGTCTGTTTTGAGCTTGATCGGATCGACCACGCTGATCTGGGCGTGGCTCAGACCTGCAACTTCGCTCCGCCGCCTCCCACCCGCGGCAAACGCGATCAGAAGGATGGCCCCATCGCGCAGGTCGATGGTCCTTGAGCCGCCACAGGTCGCCAGCAGTCGATCGAGAACATCGCGGGTGACGGGTTTGCGGCTCCTGCGCTGCGGTTCGCGTGCCGAGGCCCTCATCGCCAGACGAACAGCTTTCCGGATATCTGGATGGTCAAATGGCGCCGCAACACCTTTCTATTGGTGCAGGGTCGCCCAGTGGGATAGGCCCTGCGGCACGGTCTTAGCGGCGTTAGGTCTATCGACCTTCAGGATCTTGCGTTGTCTAAGTTCCTCATACGTCTTCAGGCATGCCGTGGGCCCGATTAACGGCTTTCTGATCGGGATCCACATGTGATGAGCGACAAACTTCCAAACATTTTCGGGATCAGCAGGGCAGGGGATGGGGTACCCAATTGCAGCCCGGCACCACGCTTCGAGATAGGTCAGGTCGGAGGCGAGACTGCGAAGCGTATTCGTTCCTTCCCGGTAGCGACGAGATGCTTGAGGGTGGCCACATCAGCGTCGGTCAGGACTTCGGCACGGCTATCGGCTGACCTCATAGGAAGCACGACCGCCAGAGCGGCAAACTGCTTTGCGCACCTAATCTGAGCTGCGGAACTGGCCAACGTGTCCGTCCCGGGTGATCGAAGTGACTTGCTGGGATCATGGTGGAAACAGAATAATCTGCGAGCGGGCTCACGATAACCGAACCTGTCGGAACATCCAGGCGAAGGCCACTTTTTTACGAATAGGCTACGGCAGGTACGGCTGTGAGATTGCTCTGGACAGGCCCTCAACCAAGTATGGTTAACAAAGCGAGATGAGGCTGGAGGTGGCATGGCGCGAAACCTGGTCCGCGATGAGCGACAAGGGGACCTGTTCGGGGCACCTCCGCCACCTTCCAAACCGACACGCCGAACTGCCCCGCCGAAGCCAGTGCTTGAGGAGATCGAGGCGCCGGAGCCAGTGTCGTTGGGCACACTCGGCGCGAAGGCAACAAGGCCTGAGATCGACAAGCTCCTGGATAGCATGCGTGATCAGGAGCTGGCCTATCTCGCGGTAGAGGCGACGCGGCTCGTAAAGCGCAGGCTCGCTCGAGGGCAGGGGAGGGGGCTCCGGCCAAAAGGCACTGGCAGAGGCGGGTCGCCTCTTGATGATGCCCTTCAACGGATCGCCGGCGAGCTGATGGCATCTATGGACCAGGGTGAAACGTGGTGAGCGGCGGGGAGCAGGCAGCATCCTTGCAGCGGCATGAGTCGGCGAGTGGAGCGGGATCGGGAGGCCCCTCCACCAATGTGTAGAGATCTACGAAGATCAGGGGAGGGCGCTCGAAGCACTGGAGAGCCGGCTCCAGCAGAAGCGCCATCGCGGCTATGGAAGCTGTGGCTCACAGGTCAATTTGACCTACCGGCGACCTGTCCAGGACCTGTTGGCAGTTCATCATGATCTACCAAGGGTGGCACAAGCTATCCAAGTGTCGCACCTCGAACGCAAAACCTGGTGACAGCAGCGCCCTCACTGGATGTCAGGGACTGCGAGGCCCATTTTGCGGGCCCGGTCGAGTTGGAACTTGACCGAGCTGGCCTTCCATTCTCTCCCCCCTCGTGGCGTCCGCTCCCGCATTCCTTCGAGCTGAACGCCGATCTCACGCAGGGTGAGGTTCGGGTTAGAGATCGCAATACCGGCAATCAGGGTCATGATGCGATCGTCCGGCGGCCGTCTTCTAGCTTTCTGTAACAACTCCAGCTCAGCCATCCGCTCGGCGACCAATCGCTTGATTGCCCTCCGGAGGCTTTGATCTGTCCACCGCTGGCCGCGTGCATTCAGCACCTGCACGACATCTCGCCAGCTATGGTCCGGCCGCATCTGACGGACAACGGGAAGGAAGGAATCAACTGCGGTCAAAAGGTCGCCCAGATAGACGCGGTCGCGGGCGAGGGCGGTCTTGCGGATCGCCTCCGGCCGTCCCTCCCGCAAACCGGGGTTCCCCGGCCTCTTCCCCTTAGCCGCTGCCGCCTTCATGCCAGCCTTCGTGCGCTCCGAGATCAACGATCGCTCCAGCTGAGCGACGGCGCCGAGAACCTGCAGAGAGAACATGCCTTGCGGCGTCGACGTATCGATCGGATCCCTGATGGATTTGAAGTGGGCACCTTTCTCCTCGAGCGTCTCGATCACTTCGAGCAGGTGGCTAACCGACCGGGCCAAGCGATCGAGCCGAACGACCACAAGAACGTCGCCCTTCGAGATCTCGCGGATGAGTCGGGAGAGAACCGGACGAGCCCGGGAGGCGCCGGACCCGTGTTCCTGGTGAATGACCGCGCAGCCGGCAGCCTTGAGCTCGTCGAGCTGAGCATCGGTTGCCTGTTCCTCGGTCGAGACGCGGGCGTAACCAATCAGGCGTTGCCGAGTAGGGGAGGGAGCCATGTGTAAATTTCCGAGGAATCTCGGTGCTTTGTACATACTTTGCGATCACGAGAAAAGGATCGTTTGAGGACGTCTCTCTAGCCGTTTTATTAACCGGCCCAGGAAGGAAGGACTTCCCACAGGCCTCCCGAACTGGCTTAAAACAAAGGCTTCTCGAGCCATTCAGCGCCTCACGGCTCGTCGAAGCGCCTCCAGAACGGCTCGCTCGACACACCGTTCCTGATCGGGCGGAGGCCACTTTGCAGGATGCTGGATTGTCTCACCCTTCGTTGTAGCAATGCCTTGCTTCGCTTCTCTCTGCTAAGCTACAGCTTATTAGATCAACAACTTAGCTTGGGGGACAAGCGTGGCTTTCGGGAGCAGGGGAGGGGACTTTGACGACGAGCCGTTTCTGGGGCCCCGCACTTACGATCTGCCAGAGCTGCCGTGGGAGATCATCGCCGGACGGCTTGAGGCGATCACGATCAGCATCCTCAAGTTTGACGCCCGACTGGAGGCCTCCGGTCTGGCTGCCGGTTGGCAGTCGCGCTGCGACATGACCGAGGCGGTGCGCGTCCTGATCCTCGACGGCCACCTTGTCGATGTCGGTGACCTGGTGCTGCACGATGCCGGCATGGACGTGCGCCATCCCACCCACGAACTCACCCGCGCCGCTTCCGCCCTGCGGGCCCGCCGCACCGCCCTGGCCCGGAAGGCGCCCTGGCCCTTATCCATCGATGGTCTCGCCGCCCTGCGCGGCATCGGCGGTGTGGCCGAGAACACGATCGTCCGCTCGAAGGGCAAGAAGCCGAACCCGGATGATGAGGACGCATATCCACTCTATGCCAATGATGCCGATCCGTGGATGGCGCACTTTGCCGAGATCGATGCTCTGCTCGATCGCACCAACCAGGTGCTCGCGGGCGAGACCCCGCTGCGCAAGAGCCGCTCGCACCTGGTCTACGATCCGGATCAGGACGAGGACGAGGCCGAGGACCTCTGGCTGGATGTGGTCCAGCGCACCAGCCACTGGCCGGCAATCGCAGCTGCAGCAGTGGCGGGGAATGCCTGGCTCGACCTCAATCTCTACACCCGCCTGCCCTGGCTCGGCCTGATCATGGCCGCATCGATCCTGCGGGCGAGGGGGCTCACGTCTCACCTGCTGCCGCTCGCGGCCGGGTTCAAACAGTCGAAGTTCCGGCCGCAGGGCCGGGAAGGCGCACGAGAGAAGCTGGAGGGCTTCTGCCAGGTGCTCGAGGAGGCGCTGGCGATTGCCCACAAGGATCTCGACCGGCTCGTCCTCGCCCGCGAGCTGATGAGCCGGGTGACAGCCAGGACCCGCTCCAACTCCAAGCTGCCGGAGCTGGTCGAGCTGTTCCTGTCGCGCCCGCTGGTGACGGGGCCGCTCGCGGCCAAGCTGCTCAAGGTCACGCCCAAGGCGGTCGACCTGATGCTTGCACAGCTTGGCGGCGCGCTCCCGCGCGAACTCACCGGCCGCACCCGCTACCGCGCCTGGGGCATCGTCTGAGTTCCGCAAGGGAAGAAGAAAACGGGGGCAGGCGGTTCCTCCGCGCACTGCCCCCGCTCCGTCTGCTTGGAACTGGGAAGCCCAAGACGAGAACAGGATACGCCTCTCAGCCGCCCCGGGACTGCGGCGCAGCCGCACATCGCCATCAGGAGTAGCCCTCCACCAGCACAGTCTTGCGTCAAGTGCTGAGGGTCTGTTCGACGATGAGCAGATTGCGCTCCACCAGCGCCAACAGCACCCGGGCCGGTCCGGTCGGGGAGCGGTGGCCCTGCTCCCAGTTGCGCAGGGTGGCCAGTGAGACGCCGATCCGGCGCGCAAACGCCGGCTGCGCCAGGCCTGTCCTGTGCCGGATCGCCGCCACATCGAGCCGGCCCGGCACCGGTAGGGGAGGAATGGGACGAGGATCGGGAAATGGATCGGGGCCGCTCCCCAGCGGATGTGTCGCAAATTTCGAGCAGGGACGCGAAGACGGCCGACGCTCCGTCACAGGTTCAGGCAGCAAGCAGATCGAACTGCTCTGCCAGTGAAGGGTGCGGATTGGAGG
>NZ_QQBB01000017.1 GCF_003350535.1 Microvirga subterranea | reverse complement strand
CTTTTTTTGAGCAGACGGTTCTCGAGGGTGAGATCGGCCACCACCTCCTTGAGAGCGGCTGCCTCCCGACGCAGGCCCCTGACCTCGTCTGAGGTCGCCTCCCGGGCGGTGTCGCCGGCCAGGCGCTTTTTGCCCGCCTCCAGGAACTCCTTGGACCAGCGGTAGTACACGTTGGGCGGGATGCCTTCACGGCGGCAGAGTTCGGCAATGCTGTCCTCGCCGCGCAAGCCCTCGAGCACGATGCGGATCTTCTCCTCGGCGGAGTAATGCTTGCGGGTGGCACGGCGGATCTCCTTGACCACCGCCTCGGCCGGCCCTTTGGCCGGCCTCTGCTTCTGTCTCATCGTCGCGTCCTCATGGGCTACGATGGACCAGAACCTCTCCCTTCCTCAACTCACCCAATCTGTCTCATGAGTGCTGACGGCGGACAAGTAGCGGTTTGTCCACCTGGAACAGGGATCGCGATGGAAGAGGGGTTTGGACGTGTCAGGATCCCGCTCGTATCAAATGTGAGTGTACCATTGGTAGCCAAAGGCCCGCTTGCGTACGGGAACACTGCAGGGCTGGGTGGGGCATCTGCATTGTTGAATGAGGGCGTGGCAATGATCCGCAAAGGACAGGCCGCGAGACCACCTGAAGCGGCACCGGGGCTAAGGGTCATCTGCATTACGGCTCAGTCCTGCGCGGTTACCTGACTTCAGCATCCGCCCGGATGCCACTCGGCCGAGCACAGGATTCACAGTGGAATCCACCAGATCGCAAACAGACATTCCGGGCGATAGAATGTGCCGTGAAAGGGAGGCACTTGTGAGGTCGTAGGAATCGTTCTTATGCCGGGTGGCCTACGGATGCTAGTCAATCTGTCGCAGGGCGGAGCGAACGCTGACGGCCACCTGTTCGATCTGTCCCTCTTCGATGATGAGGGGAGGAGATAATACGATGAGGTCACCCGAGGCACGCACGAGGGCGCCGTCCTCATAGCAGCTCTGCGCGCAAAGGCCTCCCCGGACTCCCGGCTCGCCGCTGCGGGGCGACAGTTCGACCACGCCGAGCAGGCCGATATTGCGAATGTCCACGACGTGAGGTTCGCCCCTCAGGCTGTGCAGCGCAGCCTCCCATGTGGGAGCGATGGCGGCGGTCCGCTCGAAAAGACCGAGTTCTTCGTATACGTCCAGTGCCGCGAGGCCGGCGGCGCAGGCGAGGGGGTGTCCGGAATACGTGTAACCGTGGAAGAGTTCGATGGCTTCCGGCGGACCGGCCATGAAGGCTTCGAACACGAAATCACGCAGAAGGACGCCACCCATGGGTACGGCGCCGTTGGTCATTCCCTTGGCACAGGTAATGATATCCGGCGCGACGTTGAGTGCTTGGGCGGCGAAGGGCCGCCCGAGCCGGCCGAAGCCGGTGATGACCTCGTCGAAGATTAGGAGAATGCCGTGCCGACTGCAGATGGCGCGCAGCCGCTCAAGATATTGCACTGGCGGAGGATAGACACCGCCGGATCCGATCACCGGCTCCACGATCACGGCGGCGACCGTAGCGGGATCATGGATCTGCAGGAGGCTCTGGAGCTCATCCGCGTACTGTGCGCCTGTCTCAGGACGGCCCCGGGAAAATCCCATCGACGGATGATCGTACGGCAGGGAGAGGTGGGCCACATCCGGGAGAAGAGGGCCGAAATCCCGCTTGTGGCGTCCAATGCCACCGACAGAGAGACCGCCGAACCCCATGCCGTGATAGCCCTTCGCGCGACCGATGAGCTTCGTGCGGCCGCTTTCGCCACGGGCCCGGTGGTAGGCCCGCGCGATTTTGAGTGCGCTATCGACTGCCTCCGATCCGGAATTCGTGAAGAACACGTGATCGAAGCCTTCCGGAGCGATCCCGGTAAGCCGACCTGCCAGCTCGAAGGCCGCCGGATGGCTCATCTTGAAGGAGGAGACGAAGTCGAGACGACCGGCCGCCTCTCGAATAGCGTCGACGATGCGCGGCTGTGCATGACCGGCATTGACGCACCAGAGACCGGCCATCGCATCCAGCACCCGTCGGCCGTCGGCGGCCAAGTAATGCATGCCCTCGGCTCCGACGAACATCATCGGGTTCGACCGGAACTGGCGCATGGCCGTGAAGGGAAGCCAGTAGCTGTCGCCCACGTCGTTGGCGCGCGGATGGAGGTTGGTCTGTGGCGAGGCAGTCATGGAAGGCTCCTGGCAGGAATTGACTTGGGCAAGTCGCGTGGATTTTATAGCCACGAAATACAATAACTTGCTAGCCTGGATCAGGGCCGCTGCGGGACCTGATATGGCTTGCCCGCTCCAGGTGCCGGCGCATGAGCAGGGAAGCGATCTCTCTCTCGTCGCGGGCCAGATAGTCCAGCATCTCCAGGTGCTCGCGACAGTTCACCACGACCCGCTCGAAACCGAACTTCCAGTCGTATTGGGAGAACCGCCGCAGCTGGTTCTGATGCCGGATGGCAGCGTGCACAAACCGGTTGCCGGAGGCTGCGGCAAGCCCCTCGTGAAAGGCGGCGTTCATCTCGAAGAACGCGACGCTGGATGATTCGAGCCACGGTCGGCCGAGTGTGTCCTCGTGGAGGCGGCGCATCTGCTCGATCCAGGTGGGCTCCAGGCGGAACCCCGGCTCCAGGATCCCCATCGGCTCGACCATGATACGGAAGCGATAGCTTTCATCGTGGGTCGCCGTATCACGCGTTCCCGCTAGGAACCGCCAGCCGTAGCCAGGCTTGCGCTCAACCATCTCCAGTTCCGCGAGGCGTGAGAGCACGCGCTGTACGATGGGCCGGTTGAGCCCATAGCGGCGCATTACTTGCACCTCCGAGATCTCCTGCGGAAGAACGCCGCTCCTATGGTCGCGAGCGATCCGGACCAGCCACTCTTCGTCCTCATCGGTTGCTGGCGCGGATGTGACCTTCTCCCGGCGCGGGATCGAAATCAGTTCGACGCCCCGATTCGGCCGGCGGGCAACGATCCCCAAGCCTTCTAGATGCAACAGTGCCCCCCGGACAGGGGTGCGGGATACCTCGAGCCTGCGTGCCAAGCTGTTTTCGTTCAAGATATCCCCGACGGCGAGGCCGTCCTCAGTAACAAGCTGGACGATACGGTCAGCCAGATCCTGCTGCAGTCGGGTCGGCTGGTTCACGCGAGATTCCTCTTGCTTGTATTCTGTTGCGATGAAATACAATAGTTCCGGCAAAAACACCAGTCCCATTGAGAGGCCACCCTGATGACGCCGTCCTGCCCGCTCATAGAAGTATCCGGCTCTCCCCGCGAACGCGGGCGCCAATATGGCGAGCAGGCGGCAGACCGGGTGCGCCTCGGAATTCAGCATTATTCCGATCAGCTTGGGCGAAACGACCTGACGCCGGAAGGAATCAAGGCTCTGGTTCGGCGGTTCGAGCCCACGATTGACCGGTTTGACCCCACCTATCTTGAGGAGATGCGCGGGATCGCAGAAGGCGCGGGCGTGGCTTTCGAATCGGTCGTGCTCCTCAATGCACGCACCGAAATCCTGAAGCTCGCGCAGCGACCCGCCGACGAGCGCATCGTCCCGGACGACGATCCTGACGGCTGCACCGGCGTGGTCGCGATGCCTGAGGTCACGAAGGACAGGCGTCTTATCCATGCCCAAAACTGGGACTGGAAGGTTGAATGCGCCGAAACGGCGGTCGTGCTGAAGATCCGCCGGGACGACGGACCGGACATTCTGACGTTCACGGAGGCTGGCGCTCTCGCCCGCTCAGGTTTCAATGCGGCAGGCATCGCCATCACGGCGAACTACCTTGAGACAGACCGGGACTATCGCCGCCTCGGCGTCCCCCTGGCGCTGATCCGGCGCAAGGTTCTGGAACAGAAGCAGGTCGCAGTCTCTATGCAGGCGGTCTACGCGACGCCGAAATCCGCTGCGAACAACATGATCGTGAGCCAGGCCAACGGCATCGCCATCGACTTCGAGTGCGCGCCCGACGAGACCTTCCAAGTCCTGCCGGAGCGCGGTCTCATCGTCCATGCCAACCACTTCCAGAGCCCCGTAGCCCTCTCGAAGCTGAAGGACACGGGCATCGTCAACACACCGGACAGCCTCTACCGCGACCTTCGCGTCCGCTCCCTGATCGAGCCGCATCTCGGCAGCATCACGCGCGATACCGTGAAGAACGCCCTGTTCGACGATTTCGAGACCCCGTGGTCGGTCTGCCGTCCGCCGCGCAAGAACCTGAGCAGCAATCTGAGCGCCACGGTGGCGATGATCGTGATGGAGCCGATGCTGGGCATCATGGAGGTGGCGATGCTGCCAGCCCTCAATCGGGATTTCACGACATACAAGCTCGACATGGAGGTGCAGCGGCCGACCGTGCACGCTTTTCCCGCGTCGACACAGGCCACGCCGATCGTGAAGGCTGTCTAAGCGGCGGCAAACAGCTGCAGACAAGAAAAGACCAGAGCAGGAACCATTAAGTGTCGGGAGGACTATGATGAAACTGAAGGCTACGTTCCTTGTCGCGGGCTGCGTATCGGTCCTAATCGCGGCATCCGCACTGCCCGCACTCGCACAGCAATCCGTTCTTCGCATTGCGCTTAACGCCGACATCCGCGGCACGAATCCCGGTGTAAACCGCGACGACAATACGGACGCTGTCGTTCTGCACGCCGTCGAAGGCCTCGTCGCCTATGGGGAGAATGCCAGCATTCAGCCTCTGCTCGCGGAATCCGTCGCGGTATCGGAGGATGGGCGATCCTACGTCTTCAAGCTCAGGAAGGGGATCAAATTCCACAACGGCGCGGATCTGACGGCGGAGGACGTGATCTGGAGCTGGAAGCGCTACACAGATCCCAAGACGGAATGGCGTTGCCTTGCCGATTTCGACGGCCGCGGCCGTTCGCAGGTCGAGTCGATCGAGGCACCCGACGCGCAGACAGTCGTGTTTCGCCTGACCAAACCCGATGCGCTCTTTCTGGCTACGCTGGCGCGCACGGATTGCGCCATGACTGGCATCATCCACAAGGACTCCCTGAAGCCCGACGGAAGCTGGGATAAGCCAATCGGCACGGGTCCCTTCAAGCTCATGGAGTGGCGGCGAGGCGAGGTCGTCAAGCTCGCCAAGTTCGAAGGCTACGCCAACCGCGGCAACGGCAAGCCCGACGGCTACGCCGGCTCGAAGCGACCGCTGATCGACGAGGTGCGGTTCATCGTGATCCCCGACAGTGCCGCTGCTAAGGCAGCGCTGCTGCGCGGAGACGTGGACGTTGTTCCTGATGTCGCCAATGCGGACGTGAAGGAGATCAAGGCTAACGCGAATCTGGGCCTGTCGATCGCGCAGAACATGGGTCTGAGCACATTGCTAATGCAGACGCGCGACCCACTGCTCTCCAACGTGAAGATGCGTCAGGCCATCGCCGCGGCGCTCGATACTCCGCAGATTGCCGAGGCGGTCACCGAGGGGCTGGCGAAGCACAACAACTCCATCGTGCCTCTGAGCTCGTCATACCACACGGCGGCGCATGACCAGGGTTACAAGCATGACCCCGAGATGGCGAAGAAGCTGCTCCAGGAGGCCGGCTACAAGGGTGAGCCGGTCGTGATCCTCACCAACAAGCGCTATCCGCAGACGTTCGCGTCCTCCGTTATCATTCAGGCAATGCTCCAGGCGGCCGGCGTCAACGCCAATCTGGAGGTGCTGGAATGGGGCACCCAGCTTGACCGCTACACTAAGGGCAACTACCAGATGATGGCGTTCCCGTATTCGGCCCGTCTAGATCCGTCGCTGAGCTACGAGTCGGTCATGGGACCGAAGGACAAGCAGCCGCGCAAGGTCTGGGACAGTCCCGAGGCTCAGGCTCTGCTGGAGAAGTCCATGATTACCCCGGGCCAGGGGGAGCGCCAGAAGATCTTCGACGAGCTTCATCGCCGCTTCCTGGCCGAGGTTCCATTTGTGATGCTGTACAACGGCGTCGAGGCGAGTGCCTACCGCAAGAACGTCCAGGGCTACACCGCGTCGGTCCTCTCCAAGCCGCGCGCCTGGGAAGTGCAGGTTTCGAACTGAGGCGACCGGCCAACGAACGGGCTCAGCCGCTCTTGTGCTTGGGTGGCTGAGTGCTCGCCACCCCTTCCAGCCCGGTCTGTCGGATGTGGGCGGTCAGGACGCGCCTGAGGGCAGCCGTATCATGCGCTGCGAGTGCTTCGATCATCAATAAGTGCTCGCGGCCGGACTGCTCTATCCGAGCCCGCGTCTTCCATTGCGTGGCGGGAGCCGACGGTCCCCGCCCACGCAGCTCCATCACGATGTTGACCAGCTCCTGGTTGGAGCAGAGCTTTAGGAGCCGCACATGGAACGCGATGTTCGCCTCATATTGCTCCAGGATCGTTCCGGTCAGGGTCAGCTCGTCGAACCGAGCCGCAAGCCTCCGGAGGTCTTCCAGGTCGGCGGGACCGACATTCTCGACCATGCTTTCCGCGGCTGCCGTTTCCAAGATGACCCGAACGTCGCGGATTTCATCGGCTTGCCGGTCATCGAGAGCATGAACGTGGTAGCCCCGGTTGGGAACATGCCGGACGAGACGTTTCAATGCGAGCTGATCAAGGGCCCTTCGAACGTCCATGCGAGTGGCGCCGTACCGATTCTCGAGGTCGATCTGCTTGAGCCAGGATCCGGGCGTGAAAACGCCAGCCTGGATGTCTCGAGCCATGAGGTCCACGAGACTTTCTGGCGATCTTTTGGTCTTGGCACTCATCGGAACAGGAGGACCTCGTTTGCACCGTATGGGCTTCTCATACGACATCATTCGCCCGGAGAAATTATCTGCCTCGATCCGCATGGCCTGCAATTTAATTTCGCGACAGGAGCCTCGACGGAAATTTTCCCAAATCAGTATTGCCAACTCCCTTAGTCGATGCAAACATTTTGGCGCCAATTATTTTGCCAATCGGACGGCTTCATGGATCTAGCACTCGCCCCACTACCACAAGAGCAAACCGGCAAGAAGGATCGTGGGAGGCAGATCTACGATCTCGGCCACACGACGGTCTTCGCAAGCAAGAGCGATCCCCGCTTCTCCTATTGCCTGTACGTACCGCCGACCCTTGGGCAGGGCGGTTCGCCGAACCTTGTCGCCGTGATGCACGGGACCGGGCGGGCATTCACGTCCTACCGGGACGCGTTCGCAGGCTTCGGCCGCTGGAACAACTGCATTATCCTCTGCCCGCTCTTTCCGGTCGGCGTGCTCGGAGATGGGAACCGCGACGGTTTCAAGTACATGCAGGAGGCCAGCATCCGCTATGACGAGGTGCTCCTCTCGATCGTGGAGGAGGTCGGGGAGCGTTATGACCTCGACGTCAGCCGCTTCGGCCTCTTTGGCTACTCGGGCGGGGGGCACTTCACTCATCGATTCCTCATGTTCCATCCGGACCGTCTCTGGGCGGCATCCATCGGAGCGCCCGGATCCGTGACCCTGCTCGATCCGAGCCGCGACTGGTGGGTTGGAATGCGTGACGTGAAGGAACGCTTCGGGATCGAGATCGACCCCGCTGCAATGGCGCGGGTGCCCGTTCAGATGATCGTAGGCGCGGCAGACATCGAGACCTGGGAGATTACCCACCGCGAGGGAGGCCGCCACTGGATGCTAGGCGCTAACGATGCGGGCCGGACGCGGCCCGAGCGCCTCGACAGCCTGCGCCGGTCATTCGAGGCCCATGGGATCAACGTCCGGTTCGACCTCATACCGAACGTGCCGCATGACGGCAACCAAGTGGTCGAGCATGTGGAGAGCTTCCTCGCCGAGGTTCTGAGGGACCGGCGCGCCAACGAACAATCCATTGCAGAGGGATAACACGATGAACAAGTCGATTGCAGTTGCCTTGGGAGCGGCGCTCCTGACGGCCGGCCCGGCATTTGCCCAGACGGTAACGGTGGCTCTCAATGCGGATATCCGCAGCACGAACCCAGGTGTGAACCGGGACGACAATACCGATGCCGTGGTGCTCCACATGGTGGAGGGACTCGTTGGCTATCGAGAGAACGGCACCGTCGCTCCTCTGCTGGCGGAGTCCGTCCAGCTCTCGGCCGACGGGAAAACCTACACGTTCCGGCTTCGCAAGGGCGTGAAATTCCACAACGGCGCCGAACTGACGGCCGAAGACGTCCTGTGGAGCTGGAACCGCTACATGGAGCCGAAGACCGACTGGCGCTGCCGCACGGACTTCGATGGTCGCTCCGGCCTCAAAGTCGAGAAGATCGAGGCACCGGATTCCCAAACGGTTGTCATGACGCTTGATCGTCCCACCGCGCTCTTCCTCGACTCAATGGCCCGCACCGATTGCGGCATGACGGCCATCTTGCACAAGAGCTCCGTGAAGGAGGAAGGGAGCTGGGACAAGCCGGTCGGCACAGGCCCGTTCAAATTTGGCGAGTGGCGCCGCGGTGAGTACGTGACCCTCACGCGCTTCGACGAATACCGGTCTCCGCCCGGTGACAAACCCGACGGGCTCGTAGGCGCCAAGCGCACCGCTCTTCCGGAGGTTAAGTTCCTCGTCGTTCCGGATGCGTCCACCGTGAAGGCGGCTCTCGTTTCAGGTGCCGTCGACGTGGCGCAGGTGCTCGACTCAGATCTGGCGGAACTCGCCAAAGCCAAGAACGTCGAGGTGGGGCTCTTCCCGTCAGCCACGAAACACACGTTCCTGTTCCAGACCCGCGATCCGCTCCTGGGCAATGTGAAGCTGCGCCAGGCGATTGCCGCCGCAATCGACGTGCCCCAACTCGTGGCCGCCGTGTCGAACGGCAATGGCAAGCCGAACAACTCGGCCGTCGCCCTTACGTCCGCCTATTACGGCGATGCCCAGCGTAAGGGCTACAGCTATGATCCCGCGAAGGCGCAGCAACTGCTGAAGGAGGCTGGATACAAGGGCGAGCCGATCAAGATCATCGCGAACAAGCGCGTCCATGTTCCGAGCTTCAATGCCGCGGTCATCGCGCAGGCGATGATGCAGGCGGTCGGCATCAATGCGGAGATCGAGGTCCTGGAATGGGCGACGCAGCTCGATCGTTACAACAAGGGCAACTATCAGATGATGTCCTTCTCGTATTCGGCGCGACTCGACCCGGCACTGAGCTATGAGCAGTTTGCCGGCCCAAAGGACAAGCAGCCGCGCAAGGTCTGGGACGAAGCCGAGGCTGAGGCCTTGATCGACAAGGCGTCGACCATCTCGGACCAGACCGAGCGCCAGAAGATCTTCGACGAGTTGCACAAGCGCCAGATGGAAATGACGCCGCTGGTCATCTTCGCGAACGGCCAGGAGGCCTGGGGCCATACCAAGCGCGTTCAGGGAGCCGAGCCGTGGGAAGGCAAGCCCCGCGTGTGGGGTGCTCGCGTCGCGACGAACTGACCGCCAGGAGGGTGACGACCATGCTGCGTTTCGCACTCAGACGGATCCTCATGGCCGTCCCGACCCTGCTCATCATGGCGGTATCGGTCTTTGTCCTGATCCGCCTGATCCCGGGAGATCCGGCCTCCCTCATGCTGGGCGACCTCGCGGATGCCGCGAGTCTCGCGGATCTGCGGCAGCGGCTGGGGCTCGACCAGAGCCTGCTAATTCAGTTCGGCATCTGGTTCGGAAACGTTCTGCAGGGTGATCTCGGCAACTCGATCACGTCGAGCCAGCCGGTCCTGCCGCTCGTCCTTGATCGGTTCTGGATCAGCGCCAGGATCGTTCTCATTGCAGTCCTGATCGCGAGCGTCCTCGCCGTTCCGGCCGGAATGATCGCAGCCTGGCGGCAGAACAGCACCCTCGATCTCGCCCTCGTCGGCAGCGCGACGGTCCTCCTGTCCATTCCGACCTTCTGGCTCGGGCTCCTGCTGCTGCTCCTCTTCGGGCTCAAGCTCGAATGGCTCCCAGTCGTCGGCTACGTCTCGTTCTCCGAGAATCCGACGGCGGCGCTCCTCTACATCATCATGCCGGTCATGACTCTGTTTCTCCATGAGATGGGGGTCCTGATCCGCATGGCGCGGGCGAGCACGCTCGAGGTCCTGCGACTCGACTACATCACCCATGCGCGCGCGAAGGGGTTGTCGGAGAGTGCGGTCCTGTGGTGCCACGCCTTCAAGAACGCCTTCGGTCCGACCTGGACCCTCATCGGACTCGTTCTCGGCAACCTGCTGGGCGGCATTGCGGTCGTGGAGACGGTATTCACCATCCCAGGGCTCGGGCGGCTCCTCGTGGACTCGATCTTCGCGCGCGACTACCCGGTCATCCAGGGCTGCCTGCTCTTCGTGGCCTTCGTCTACGTGGTGGTCAATCTCCTCGTCGATCTCCTCTATCCCGTCTTCGATCCAAGGGTGACTGCGGAATGAGACTACCGGCTCCCAATGCCATCCTGGGTGGCACGATCATCGGCGTCCTGCTGGTCTGCGCGCTCTTCGGCGCGGTCTGGACGCCCTTCGACCCGCTCAAGATCAACTTCGCGGCGCGCCTCCAGCCGCCGGGCCCGGTCTATTGGCTCGGCACCGATGAGTTCGGGCGCGACGTCCTAAGCCGTCTGATGGCGGCCGCGGCAACCAGCGTCTGGATCAGTCTCCTCACGGTCACAACCGCCGTTACAGCCGGCACCGCCGTGGGGGTTCTGACCGGCTATTTCCGAGGCTGGACTGACCGAATCCTCATGGCCTTCAACGATGCGCTCCTGGCCTTTCCCGGCATCCTCCTGGCGCTCGGCCTCCTGGCCGTCATCGGCGCCAACAAGTACGGAATCATTCTAGCGCTCGGGCTGGCTTATACGCCGTCGGTAGCGCGTGTCGTCCGCGGCACCGTGCTGTCCCTGCGCGAGAGGGAATTCGTCGAAGCCTCCCGGGTGATGGGGAATCCCGAGGCGTTCACCATGGCGCGGCACATCCTTCCGAACTGCGTCGCGCCGTTGACGGTCCTCGCTACCTCCATGTTCGGCTGGGTGCTTCTGTCCGAAAGCGCCCTGAGCTTCCTCGGGTTAGGTGTGCCGCCACCGGCGCCGACTTGGGGCAACATGCTGGCCAGCAGTCGGTCCTTCATCGCTCAGGCGGTCTGGCTCGGTATCTTCCCGGGCTTGTGCATCTCTCTGACACTCCTCGGCATCAACCTGCTGGGAGATGCCCTTCGCGACAAGCTCGACCCGCGCATGCGAGGAGTCTAACATGGCCGAATCCAAACTTCTCAGCGTCGAGGGCCTAAGGCTCACGGTGGCCCGCAGCAGGCTCGAGGTCGTGAAAGGCATTAGCTTCGACGTGGCTCCTGGAGAGATCGTCGGGATCGTGGGGGAGTCCGGAAGCGGAAAGACGCTCGCCGCCCGCGCGATCATGGCGCTCGAGCCGCCGGCGATCAGCCGCACGGCAGGAACGATCCGCTTCGACGGACAGGAGCTTACGCAGCTCTCCCCAAGCGATCTGAGGAGGCTCCGCGGCGCACGCATCGGCATGGTCTTCCAGGAGCCGATGACCTCTCTGAATCCTTCCATGCTCATCGGCCGGCAGCTCGACGAGGGACTCGCGCTCCATCGCAAACTGAGTGCAGAGGAACGGCAGACCCTCGTTCTCGACATGCTCAGACGGGTCGGCATCAGGGACCCGGAAGGCGCGTTGGTGTCCTATCCGCATCAGTTCTCCGGCGGCATGCGTCAACGCATTATGCTGGCATCCGTCATGCTGCTCCAGCCGGCGCTGTTAGTTGCCGATGAGCCGACGACGGCTCTCGACGCCGTCGTGCAGAGGGACGTCCTTGAGCTGATGGTTGAGCTGACGCGGGCGCGAGGCACCGCCGTCTTGATGATCAGCCACGACCTCTCGATGGTGGCGCGCTACACTGACCGCATTATCGTTATGTGCAAGGGCGAGATCGTCGAGGAGGGGAAGACGCAGGACCTACTGCGTCAGCCCAAACATCCCTACACACAAAAACTTCTCGCCGCGATGCCGCGCCGTCTACCTGCACGGGAAATTCCTCCGACGGCAACGCCCATCGTCGAAGTCCGAGAACTCGTGGTGGATTACCATGGCAGGCAGGGTTTCTTTCGCAAGGAAGCCGGCAAGCGGGCCCTGCATGGGATCGACTTATTCATCAAGCCGAGGGAGGTCGTGGCACTGGTCGGCGGTTCGGGATCCGGTAAGACAACTCTGGGGCGGGCCATCGCGGGGCTCCTCAACCCAAGCGGCGGAGATATACGCTATGCGGGACGCTCCATCGCTCCGCCGCGCAGCGAAGGCTGGACTGATTATCGGTTCAACTGCCAGATGGTGTTTCAGGACCCGTATTCGTCCCTCGATCCCCGAATGACCATCGGGGCGCTTGTCCGAGAAGCGTTGCGACAAGTCCCGAGCATGAGCGCGCGTGATAAGGCGGAGCGCGTCCATGAGGTCCTGCGTGAGGTCGGCTTGAGCAAAGACTATGAGGATCGCTTTCCGCACGAGCTCTCCGGCGGGCAGCGCCAGCGCGTGGCCATCGCCCGTGCTGTCGTGCGCCGCCCCGCTTTCGTTATTGCCGATGAACCCGTCTCCGCACTCGATGTCACGGTTCGTGCACAGGTGCTCGACCTCTTCGCCGACTTACAGCAGCGGCACGGCTTCTCCTGCTTGTTCATCAGTCACGATCTTGGGGTGGTCGAGCAGGTCGCGGATCGGGTGATCGTCATGCAGGACGGCCACATCGTCGAGGAAGGGAGTCGGGACGCCATCTTCGACAGGCCGCAGCATCCCTATACGCGCCAGTTGCTCTCTGCCATTCCAGCCTTGGAGACCACAGCCAGTGGGGGCGTGCGACTGAAATGGCGCCTCGATGCTGAGAGAGTGGCTCATAGTTCGGTCGTGGCGTGATGACACTCGATCCGGCGCGGCCACTCGCCTGGCACTTTAGAACCTTGGGAACTTCGACTGTACCAAGGTTTGCCGGCGGATCGCCTTTTTCGACGCCGCCACCCTGACTGAGGTGCTGCACCACCTGCCGGGGGACGAAGCCAAGCGGGACATCCTGCGTTCGCTGGCCACAAGACTAAAGCCGGGAGCGGCCTTTGATTCACGCGGGCAATCGCTACGCCTTCGCGAGCTAGCCGCTGCTGCTGGCGGAAGGTCGGTTCGAGCCACCGCTACGCTTCTTTGCCTGCCTGTGTCTGGGCGCCTGGATCACCCGCCGCGCGGCTTGACCGGCACCCTCTCCGTCAAGTGGCTCCCGCGGCTTGGCCGCTGACAGCGGGGGCCGCTTCGACTACCTGAGGCGTGGCCATTTTCCGGATGACCTGGATGACAGTCTCGGGCAGGTAGGGCTTGGCGAGAAACGCCGCTTGTTCCAGCAGGTCCTCCGGCCCGGGTCGTTGACGCCGAGAGGTGACCACCACCTCGATCCCGGCCAGCGCTCCGGGCATCTCGATGTCGGTCACGACCGCCTGCACATCTGGGCGGGTTTCAAGGACGGCAAGAGCGTCGTCCGCGTTGACGGCTTCAAACACCTTAAACCCGGCCTCATCGAGGGAAGTCGGTCATGAACGTACGGGCCTCTGATCTTCGCGAGGCGTACCAAGCCCACATGGTGGATCGGCAGTGCCGCAAGTTGTCCTGCAGGCGCCGCTCGGTGTCAAAAGACCCGATGCGTCGGACCCGTTCAGGCGCAAGATCTGGATGACCGAGAGACAAACCTGAAAGATCGAGAATGCGGTTTGCCGCTCAGGGGCAGAGCAGGGTGCTCAAAATCATATTTGGACTGCACGGGTTGATCTGAGTGAAAACCCTGTGCCGTTTGAACCAATGTTCGCACCTAAGCAGCAGGATCTGCGGTTCCCAAACCCCTGGCTCTTCCGACACGTTATTTCCCGTTTGCGCTTCGGGGTTGGGAACTGCAACCCTTATGAATCAAAGGGTTACTGACTGAGTTACTTTCTTCTAAGCAGTAGGTCGCAGGTTCGAGCCCTGCCGGATTCGCCAATAAAAACAATGACTTAAGCGGGTTTGATAGCCCCACGTCGTGCTGAGAGATCCTCCCGGGTAACACTAGGGGTAACCGCCGCGAAAAGATCACTGGTGTCTGCGATAACGCATCGGGAACGTACCGCATCCCGTCCAGATTCAACCGTTCCGAATCAGTCAGTGACGAGTTGTCGCTGACGAAAGAGATTATCCGGTGTGGGTTGCCTATGAGCCGCCAACGCTCTAGGCAGCATCTGCTTCTGAGACGGGTGATTAGCTCAGTTGGTAGAGCAGCTGACTCTTAATCAGCGGGTCGTAGGTTCGAGCCCTACATCACCCACCAATCTCTGCAACAACTTAGCGAAGATCGGCAGCTAGCTCAGCAGAGCCTAGCAACCGTATAGCTACCACCGCAGGCTGGGCTATTCAGACTGAATGTGCTCATAGGGCCGTTCCCAAAGCACCAAATTTACGCGAGGATCATACGCGTCCCTCTAACGCCCAGAATCGGGCTGACCCGAGGCAAATGAGCCCAAGCTGGTCATGGCAAACTCGAGGTCTTATCGATTCGACGCACTAGGGATGGAGCGCCCCGAACAAGGCGCTGAGATCTGACCGGCCTCGGGCTGGAGACACTGGCCCCACCCCCGACGCGCAGCCTCCGCCCGACCCACGTAGCAACTTCCGACCACTCCAAATGTTTTCGTCCAAAGCATCACGGGCCGTTTGACGTGGCACTCGCCGGAGGCGTGCGACAGAGGCCCCATTGTTCTCGCCAGCTGTTTGGGGCGACGGAGCGGTTCGGCTGATCATGCTCCCGAACGGCTACCCTGCGAACTCTCGCCCCGACAGTTAGCGGCTTGTTAACCATACACGGCCGAAGATCACCGCAGCCGAAAGGTTGGCGGGGAGCGCGGATGTACCGCCTCCCCGCTTTTTTGCTTTCCATTCCGTCTCGATCCGAGGGAGCAGGGCGTGAACGAGATTCTCAGACAGCGCATTGGCGAGCGGGTCAACACCCTGAAAATCTCTTGGCGCAGAGCTTCATTAGACGCGGGTCTTGAGGCTGGCTTCATCCAGGATCTGGTGACTGGACGTTCCACAAACCCGAGCACGCAGGCACTCGAAAGCCTCGCGTCGGTTCTTCAGTGCAGTGCGGCTTACCTGACGGGCGAGGGGGACGAAGTCGCTGGGGAGGTAGAGCTAGTCCCTCACGTGCCACAGCCCATCCAAGGCATAAGGCAGCGGCCGGACGCTGTGATGACGTTGAAGATCGTGGACGACTTACTCGCGGCAGGCCACATCGATGCAGCGCGTATGGCTGTGAAGCGTGCTCTTAAAGAGATCCAGGCCGATAGGACGGGGCAGCCTATTCGGGGAGAGATGAGACGGTCAGCGAGCGCGCGATTGGGAGCTTGACTGACATCCATCCGATGTTCTCAATATGTTCTCATTTTAGGAGAGCATATAATGAGTCGCCGGTCGAAGCTTTTGCCGATCGAGATATTTCGCAAGGTAGAAGGGCCTGAGATCCTGAAGGTGCTGGGCGAGGCTCGGCAGAAGCTCTGCCTGTCTCAGATCCCGTTCGGGACGCCTGACAAACTGCTGGCCAATGACATCATCAGCCGGATTGATGACATGGCCGAGATCCTGACAGGAGACCGCAAGCACTTCCATATCGAGGTGCACCAAGTGGTTTGCCGGTATCCAGCAAACCGCTCAGAGTAGTTTCAGACCGCCCATAGATGGAGGTGCTCTATGCCTGGTCCTGATCTTGTTGATCGCCTTTGGGCCGCATCCGAACATGACCAAGGGATTCCGCCGGCTGAGGCTCAGGCTCTCTTCATCGAGGCGGCCGAGATGATCGAGATGCTGCGCGGACTCTTGGAGCCGTTAAGAGAGAATGGGTTGGAGGATATGACGCCCAAGGGCTGCGCCTAATGCGTCCGTAAATCCGCTCGGCTTGACTGCAGTAAACATGCGGTGAGCGCTGCGTCGGCGGACCCATGGCGTGTCAATGATTTGAGGCCCCATCCGATTTAGGAGGTATCCTCAATGTACAGCGATACAGATCAATGGCTGAGAATCCGCCACCGCATTCTGGTGGAGGGCGTCTCACGAAAGCAGGTTGTCCGCGACACCGGGATCAGCATCAACACGGTCCGAAAGATGCTCAGGTATCCACAGCCAGTATCGTACGGGCCGAAACAACGGACATTTCCCAAGCTCGGTCCTTACATAGACATGATCCGGCGAATGCTCAAGAACGAGGATGTCGCGTCCGGGACGCCAATTCCTTCTCCTCATGAAATCTACGAACGCATGCGTGAACAAGGCTACAGCGGCAGCTGTGGCACTGTCCGAAACTATGTCAGCTCTCTAAAGCACAAAGAGCGTAGGCTATGGGAGGCCGCCTACGACCATACCAAGTTGCTCGACAGGCGGTCTGCTGTCACATTCTTGGTGCGGCTAGCCCGCAGGACTTGTTCCTCGAAGGCTCAGAGGGCTCTCAGCGAGCTCTCAACGACAGGCGGCCCTGCCGCCGACAACACGGCAGAGGCATATCAAGAGGAGCTGAGCAACCGGGCAGCTTTCACCTGGATGCGGAAGGTGCTTCAGAAGAAAATCAGCGGCGCTGCTCTTCGCGGTGAGCTGGGCGGCGTGCGCGATTTAAGCACACTGCTGAACAACTTCTATGAGGGTCGCCTGTCCGAACGGAACCGATCTCTGGCAGTGCTTGCAAACATCCGTGGCTGGAAGGCAGACACAATCTGTACTTTCCTCGGCATCGATAGAAAAACCTATCACAGCTACCTGCAGGCGTTTGGTCAAGGTGGGGCGGAAACGCTCTTTGCGGGGCGCACCGCGGCAAGCCGCAAGCTGGACGATGAAGGCTTGAAGAGCCTCATCTTTGCGACCCTCCATAAACCGCCACGCAACTACGGGGTCAACCGGACCACGTGGACTATGGCCACGTTAAGCCATGTCCTCTCCGATAAGGGTCACCCCGCCTGTCGCGACACGATCCGCAAAATCGTGCATCAGGCAGGCTGGCGCTGGCGCAAGGCTCGCATCGTCCTGACATCGACTGATCCCGACTACTCCGAGAAACTCGACCGTCTGCGCTCAGTCCTGTCGCGGCTTCAGCCGGATGAGGCCTTCTTCTCGATCGATGAGTTCGGCCCGTTCGCTGTGAAGATGCACGGTGGTCGGGCACTGACCCCTCCCGGCGAGCTCCGGACAGTGCCACAGCGCCAGAAATCACATGGCTGTTTGATCATCACAGCGGCCCTGGAACTCTCGCAGAACCGGATCACGCACTTTTACAGTGAGAAGAAAAACACCACTGAAATGATCCGCATGGCCGAGGCTCTAGTCGAGACCTGCCCGGCTTACCGAACCCTTTACCTGTCGTGGGATGCTGCATCGTGGCATATGTCGAAACGACTGCGCGGGTGGATTGCCAAGCACAATGCATCTGCACATCTCTGCATAAGGCCGCTCGTCGTAACGGTGCCTCTGCCGGCCGGCGCTCAATTTCTGAATGTGATCGAGTCTGTCTTTAGCGGCATGGCACGGGCGGTCATACACAACAGCAACTATTCCAGCGTAAACGAAGCAAAGGCCGCGATTGACCGCTACTTCGCTGAGCGCAATGCCGACTTTGAGGCACATCCAAAGCGTGCAGGTGAGAAGATCTGGAGGTGCGAGCGACAGCCAGCTGTCTTTTCGGCGGCTAATAACTGCAAAGACTCTAACTACCGCTGAACAGAGATCGAAGGCGATTGCTGTCGCCGAGGTGGGATGAGGCGGAGCCGTTAATAGCGGCACCACGGCGGTGTCGATCCGCGATGCGCTCAAATGGGACCAAGCGTGATCAGTCGCTCATGGGGCATGTGTGACTCATGCGACCTCTACCGCAGCCGTCTTGATCAGATCCTCAATCACCGTCACGAGCTGTTTCGCCTAGCGGGGTTGATTGAATGGAAGAAGTTTCATCAAGAGTTCGGCCGCTTCTACCGGTCCCATAGGCGGCCCGCCAAGCCCACCCGGCTGATGGTGGGCTTGTCCTATCTCCAGCACACTTTCAACCTATCCGATGAGGCGGTCGTACAGCGCTAGATCGAGAACCCATATTGTCAGCGGATCTGTGGCCGTGAGTACTTAGACTTACGTGAGATTTGTTAAAACTCACCCCAGCCCCTCCCAAAGCGAGGGATTTCAGCTAGAACGGTCTGGGTTTTAATATTGTACAGGTACGCACATACCGGGCTGACGAAGAAGACGTGCTTCGTCATCCTCTTGTCGAGTGGAAGCTGCAGTGTCGGCTCTTGGCGGTCGGTAATGCGGGCATACCCGTGCTTTCGGAGATCACCCAAAATTAGAACTCCGATGTCGTCCAAAGAACCACCGAGCTTTGCTCTCGGCATAGGAATAGCGAAACTCTGCTTCGGCTTGCCCATGTCGTCCACGCTGTAAATTTCAGGTAGATCAAGTGCAAACTGCTGGACATCTGCAACATGTACAGTGGTTTTATTGCCAAAGGCATTGCTGCCCTCATAAGTGCCGAGGGGTTTCCATTTCAATTCATACGTGATGTGTGAACTGGCTATGTAGCCATTGCCGAACACATTCGTATCGGAACCGCCACCTAGAAAGCTCTCGCCTACGTTCGGCTTATGCCAGAATTGCTCTTTATCGACGTCGTACTTGAACCAAGTTTTTTTGATGGGAGCAAAGAAATCATGGAAGCGCCGGTTCCCAATGTTGCCCATCGGAACGCTGATGTTGGCCCAGGCGTCGCGCTTTCGCTTTTCAAACTCGTCGGTTTTCTCTAGCTCTTGCTTCTGCAAGTCCAGTCTGGACAAAGCATTTGCAAGATCGATGTTTGATTCATTGACGTACGCATAAACTTCCGGAATTCGAGAACAGCCCTTTGGTTCAGCAGATATCCCACCAGGTGCCTGTGGCTTCTTAGATTGTGCGGTGGCGGGGTAGACAATCACCGGACCAGTAGCGGCGACTGAAGCGCAAATCGCCAGAACACGGAAACCATTTTTCATTTTGCTCTACGATCCACTCTGCGGGCTGTATCGGTCCTTTAGGATCATAGGCTTGAACACATTTCAAGCCGCAGGCTATGCAACAGAGCTCAAACCGGAGGAGCAAGGCAATACCCTCGTTAAGCGCGATGGCCAATGTGCTACCTGGATTAGTCGTCGATCTGCACTGCCTGGTCCGCCGCGAATTCTGACGCCTGCAAGATCAACTCGAAGTGATCGTCAGCTTCTTTCAACAGACAGATCTCTCCGCGGCAGGCCTTCTGTGAAGATCACTAGATCGGCCATAGACCGGAAAACCGCATGGGCATCCGACCACTTGGGTTCGAGTCCAGGTCTGGGTGCTCTACAGCCTGTAGGGATCGTGGTTACAGGCGAGCCGAAAGAAGCTGCCGCATCCGATCAGCCCGATCCGCCACGAGCTTCTTAAGCAGGGCGTTCTCGTCCTCGAGCTGCTTGAGGCGGCGGATCTCAGCCACGCCCATGCCGGCGAACTGCTTCTTCCACCTGTAAAAGGTCGGCTCGGTGATCCCCATCTTGCGGATCACCTCAGATACCGGCGTGCCGCTCTCGGCCTGATGCAGCGCAAAGGCGATCTGCTCTTCCGTGTACCGTGATCTCTTCATGGCACTGACCCTCCTCAAGGATCAAAATGCCCGGAAAAGTTGTCCTCTCAATGGACCAGTTTAGCGGGGCAGGACCACAGATGATGGAGGCTTCGGTGGGGGTGGCCTTTCTAAGAGGGGAGCGCCAAATGCCGTAAAATGATAACGGGTTTGGCTGTGCTCTTTGATCAAATCGAGGGGTTGCTTCACGCGAAATATACTGAAATCGAATGTCTTTATGTGTGTCTCTAGCTGCGTGGAGAGATTGATTTTGACCTTTGAGGTGATCTTTTCAGAGCAATACTTATCCCAGTTGCTGAGAATAAAGTTCTTAAGATCATTAGGATTATCGATAAGATCCTGTAATGGAGATGTCACATCCTTGTGCGTCACAAACCAGTATTCGACTGGAGGTGAGTATGCTCCATTCGCGGTGTGATATAGGATTTTACCAATCTCCGCAGATGCCGCGTCGGCTCCTAGGCAAGTGCTATAATGCTTGCACTGATACAGATGCCAGCGCCGTGACTTCACATGAGGTGGGTCAAGCCAGACAATAACATCTCTACCCTTATCGCCTGCGCCGCCACGCTGTTGGACCTCGTAAACACCTGGAAGATGCTTGCTTAGATAGTCACTCGCCCATTCGAGAGTAAACCGCTCAAAGTCCTTTGGACTAAAGAGCTCAAGTCTTCCCAATGGGTCCATCGGCAGGCCCGCGCCAAGGCCGAGTAGCCGAGCATTCGCATTGGGCCAAGGAGTCGGAGGGCTAATAGGCTCTAAATGGAGGCTGGGTTGCTGTGTCGTGGTTCCTGCCGTCAATCCTACGTACCCCCGGATGGATGGCGCTCTGTATGGCTGCCTTGCCACAATCCTGCCATATGTCATCACGGGATTGGAAGTAGCGTTATACGAATAGATGCGCGTGAGAATAGGATATCGCTTCGGGAATCATCGCCGATGGGGTCCAGAGGCTCAGGCTTAAGCGCAATTAGACCGGAGTCGAGCCAATGAGTCTTATTGTTGGGGGGCTGGCGGGAAAGGCGGATGGGCGTGGCATATGGGCTCTCGACTTGTCGCACGGGTTGTCACAGTGAGTGTGACGGAAAGTCAGAATATGGGGACGCTAACCAGCTACCTAGGCACTTGCTATTAGGTCTACGATCGTTATCTTAGCAGTCGTAACGGCTTGAACTTCAAAGCTGTTTTGGAACGGACAAGTGTCTTCGACCGCCTCAAGCACCCGTAGCTCAGCTGGATAGAGCGTTGCCCTCTGAAGCCAAAAGTCACACGTTCGAATCGAGTCGGGTGCGCCATTTCTTTCCTTTGAAATCGAAGATTTAGCTGCCGGAAGTCGTCTCTGTATAGGCGCGGCTGTCATCTGGTGTGCCAGTGGTATGCCAAAGTCGATCCTGTACCTGCGCCAAAGATAGGCGGATATTGATGGCTGCCGTTGGCTGAATCACACCCAACTTTGGTTGGTTACTGCCATTTCGCACCTTGGCGTGAGTCCAGCTGCAGCCACTCGGAGCAGGTGTGACAAGTTATTCTAAAAGGCACCGAAGGTTCTAACGCTGGTAGGCTGCGTCTCCCGTTGCCTCCACTGCCGGTCAGAGACATCCCCGCTGGGCAACAGAATTGCACTGTGAGTTGCTCGGGCTACAGGGCGTTCTCGGGACCGAAATTCGAGGTTGATGCTCTGCGCGGGAGGTGAACCAAGCTATCATCTCGGTGGCGAGAGCGCTTGGGATGTGTGTGCCGTGCCCTTGCCTATGATTGGCTGGAAGTCGCAAATGGAAAAACTGCTCCGGTAGCGAGCTTAGGTCTGGGTCCAGATGCCATGCGGAGTCCATGACGAGGACAAACTGGCTGCCACAGTCTTTCGCGACATTCCCAGCCCCATGGATACGGTTTGGAGCCTGTATCAGGCCAGCACCACCGGGCATGTAGATATTGTCGGGCCACTTCGTGGCGGGAATCATTTGCCGCTCTTAAGGATCGCCTCGTTGCGCGCACCGTTGTACAAACCGTCTTAAGACGAGAGAACAGCGGACCTCTTGGTATGGAAGGCTCAGTCGGACTGGCTGATGCTCGTACTCCGTGATCAGCTCATCAAGCTTGTAACTGATCCACGGAATTCCGAGCACGGCCTAAGTGTGCGGTGTCTAACGCATCCCAACTTTTATATTAAGAGCCTTAGGGAGCCAAGCGCCAAACCGAGCTGCAACGTGGGGACGAACGCCGCGATCCTCAGCCTCTTCGCACGAGAGAATTGCAGCTCTCACGAGACGACCCCCAACGGTCCGAAACGGTTCCGGAGGGAACTTCGGCACCGCCCTGCGGCAGAACAGCGAATTCGTCCACTTGTTCTTCTCGCCCAGGACCAGTGACGACAAGCACTCTCCACCAATGCGGGTGGCATTCACGCCATGCCCCGAATACCCACACCCAATGTGAACGCGCCCCTTTGGCGACGACAGGAAGAATGGCAAGCGGTCAGACGAAACATCGATCGCGCCGCCCCAGGCCTTATCGATTCGCGGCTTACCAAGTTCCGGCAGAAGCCGGGATAGAGCTGCCTGTGCCCTTGCAGCCGATGCGATATCCTCGTTCATTGCCGAGTCGCCATAGCGTGAGCTGTAGGCAATGGGCCCTGAGCCTGAACCCATGAGAATTCGATTGTCCTGGGTCTTTCTAAAGTAGTGCACAAACATGCGCAGATCCGCTATTCCCTCGTCTCCGCGCCATCCAATCCTGTCATGTAGCTCGGAAATAGGCTCACTCATCACCGCGTAAGAGGAGAAGACGGCAACGTGCGGAGAGGCGAGGCGATGGGCGGATAGCGCAACGTTCGTTGCGAGGACGACCTGCTTGCAGAGGATCTCTCCCTTAGCAGTTTTGATCAGGCAGACGTCACCCTCTTCGATAGCGGTCATAGGTGTGTTTTCGTAGACTGCGACTCCGGCTTGGAGACAAGCTTTGCGCAGCTCGCGCGCAAGTCGAGCTGGTTGGACGTTCGCCCCTTCAGGATAATATATTCCTTGGCGGAATCTAGGGGATCGAATGCGTTCATTGAGTGCACCCTTATCCAACTGTACTGCAGTGTCTGACACTCCGAGCCGCTTTGCCGTTTCGATGACGTTACGCAATTTTATGTCTTGAGCATCCGAGGTAGAAACGCGAAGGTTCCCAGCCTCCTTCCACCAAACGTCTCGTCCTGCCGCTGTGCAGAACGAGCGGATCGCATCCTGAGCCATTGTTCCTAGGCGTGCTGCTTCTAAGGCGGCATCTGCCCCTAGAGAGGCCGCGAGGCCGCTGAGCCCGCCCCAGTATCCGTGGACCTTGCCGCCATTCATGCCGCTTGCACCAGATCCGCAGAGATGCGCCTCGATCAGCACCACGCTAAGATCGGGCTTCCGCTCCTTGAGCAAGAGCGCCGTCCACAATCCAGTGAAGCCGCCTCCGACGATAACGATGTCTGTCTCGGTCCGGCCTTGAAGCTCCGGTGTCGGAGGCGTTCCACCTTCATTCCCGAGGGCCTCCTGCATCCACCATGAGACCTTGTTGGGTTTCGGGCATGAGTAGTTATTTTCGGACATTTTGGTTCAATCACCAGTGAGTGGCGTCACGCGAAATGGCAGGCAACCGCTTGTGGAGAGTTTCCCCGGCGAACAAGGGCCGGGACCTCAACCGCGCATCGATCCTGCGCCATCCAGCATCTGGTCCGGAAGCGGCAGCCCGAAGGCGGATCAGTCGGCCGCGGGATCTCTCCCGTGAGGATCCGCGGCTTGCGGGACTTTTCTAGGACAGGATCTGGGATGTTCGCGCTGTCAACGAGTGCTTGGGTGTAAGGATGGCGCGGTCGCTGTAGAACATCTTCCGCTCGACCGTACTCGACGACTTTGCCGAGATACATCACCGCAATATCGTCGGAGATGTTCGCAACTACTGCCAAGTCGTGTGACACGAATATATAGGCGACGCCAAGGGAGCGTTGCAGCTCGCGCAGGAGATTGATCACCTGAGCCTGCACCGACACGTCGAGCGCGGACACAGGCTCATCGCATATCACCAAGCGGACCTCTGAAACGAGCGCTCGGGCGATTCCAACCCGCTGCTGCTGCCCTCCCGAGAGTTGATGCGGGTACCTCCGGGCCATCTCTCGGGAAATTCCCACCCGGTTCAGAATGCTCAGGGCGCGCTCGTCACGCTCTTTTTTGGAGAGGCTTCTCATATGGACGTCGAGCGGCTCTCGGACGATCTCGGCAACCCTCATTCGGGGATTGAGGGAACTATAAGGTGACTGGAAGACCATCTGCACGTCGCGTAGCACTCTCTTGCGCTCGGCGTTCGGCAGCCCAGTTACGTCACATCCATCAAGAAGAATACTTCCGGAGGTTGGCGGCGTGAGCCCAGCAAGCATCCGCGAAAGCGTTGATTTCCCGCATCCGGATTCGCCGACAATACCCAGCGTTCTTCCCTTTTCCACGCGAATGGAGACGCCGCTCACCGCTTGAAGCTGTAGCGGTTCGTAGAACATGCCCCCACCGATCGAGTAGGTCTTTGTCAGATCACTCGTTTCGAGGAGCGGAATTTCCGAACGCGGCTTAATGGAATCATTGGAATGAACGAGGCTAAGCATAATTCATCTCCCGCAGAGCGAAATGGCAGGCAACATGGCCACCGTTGGAACGCTCGACGGCAGGCGGCATCTGCTCGCGACAAATATCGCCAGCAAATGCACAGCGAGGTTGAAATGGACAACCGTGCGCGACCTCGCTCGGGGAGGGCGGGGTTCCGGGAATGGCTTCCAGCAAGGCCCCATGTTTGTCGAGCCTAGGCATAGATTCTAAGAGTGCGCGGGTATACGGATGCTCAGGCCTAGCGAACACGCTTGCGACGTCGCCAACCTCCATGGCTTGCCCCGCATACATTACGAGAACCCTGTCGGCTAACCTCGCGACGGCTCCCATGTCGTGTGTGATCAACAGGATCGACATGCCGAATCTCTCACGCAGCGATGCCAAAAGCGTCAAGATCTGCGCCTTGATCGTGGCGTCGAGCGCGGTCGTTGGCTCGTCAGCAATGAGCAGTTCAGGCTCCAAAGCGAGGGCTATGGCAATAAGCGCACGCTGACGCATGCCGCCCGAAAATTGATGCGGGTAGTGGTTTACGCGTTCGGACGGCGCGGGAATGCCCGTGAGCGAGAGGAGTTCGACCGCTCTTGCCATCGCCTCTTGCTTGGCAACACCGCGGTGTACCATCAGAACTTCGGCAATCTGATAGCCCACCGTTGTGCAGGGATTGAGAGCGGATAATGCGTCCTGGCTGATCAATGACACACGCTGGCCGTTGAGCCGCCGCCTGGCACGAGGGGCCATGGCCTGAATGTCATCCTTTCCAAGGAGGATTTGCCCTCGTACTGTGGCCCCTTTGGGCTGAAGCCCCATTATAGCCTGGGCTGTCGTGGACTTCCCAGATCCGGACTCACCGATGATCGCGAAGACCTCTCCTCTCGGTATTTCAAAGCTAATATCCCGGACGATCCGTACCTCGCCACCCAGGGACCTGAACGAAACGTTCAGGTCCCTGACGGCGAGTGTCGGAGGAGCCGTCACAGGCTCCGATATGACGCCCATCTTCACTGTTTCACGGTCTTGAATTCAGACAGGGCCAGATTCTCACCGAAGTTCGCTACCCAGTCGAACTTGTTGGAGAACCCATACAGAGAGGATGCCTGCCAAACTGCCGCGACGAAATACTGGTCGTGCACATACTTCTGCACCTGTTTCCAAATTTCAGTCCGCTTTGCCTCATCAGTCTCCTCACCAGCCATAGTAACGAGGCGGTCGTATTCTGGATCCTGGGTCACAGAGAGGGCCGAAGAGGATTGTAGGAAGGAGTTCATCTTGCTTGCATCACCTTCGCCGAAATCCCATCCAATAATATAGAAAGGACCGCCGCTCCGGTTCTGCATCATATTGATGAAACGCCCCCATTCGAGGGTTTGAGGGGTGATCTCAAATCCAACCTGCTTCAGCTGCTCATTGATGACTTGGTAGAAGTCGCGATCATTGACGTAACGTCCGTCCGACGTGAACGTGTTCAGTTTGATCGGTGTTTTGCCCTGGAGCAGTTTCTTGGAAAGCTCGGGGTTGTGCTCATAAGGCTTGATGCTGCTGTCAAACTGCAGGACGTTCGGCCCCATTGGTACTCCGAGGACCCGACCGTACTCACCTAGGAGGCCTTCAACCATCTCCTCGGTGTCGAGGGCGTGGGCGAACGCCTTACGCACATTTAGGTCATTGAAAGGTGGCTTGCTCGAGTCGAGCAGGAGCGTATGGACAAGGCCGTTGGGGCTAGCCACAACATGGGCGTTGCTAGACTTCTTGACGCGCTCGACATCGGCAATCGGCAGACGCTGAATGACATCAACTTCGTTCTGAAGCAGCGCGTTCACACGAGTTGAGTTTTCTGGAATGAACGTGAAGACGCCCTCGTCGACATCGGGAGCGTCGCCCCAATAACTGTCGTTCTTAACCAGCGTGAGGGAGGCTCCCTTTTCCCATTTGCCCAGCTTGTACGGGCCTGTGCCCATTGGCAGGTTCGTCAGTTCCTCGGGTGAATGTTTCTCGTAATAAGCCTTAGAGACGATAAAGACTCGTCCGCTTCCGCCGATCGGCTGCATCCGACGCATAAGAACTGGGTCGGGTTTTTTCGTCTCGATCTCGACCGTGTAGTCATCGATCACCCGCACTTCAGAGACCGTCGTGAGCTGCGAGTAGTGCGCGGACGCAAGGTCTTTGTTGAGAATTCGTTCGATCGTGTACTTTACGTCCGCCGCAGTCAGCGGCGTACCGTCGTGAAACTTGACGCCTTTGCGAAGCTTGATTTCCCAGACGGTCGGGGACTTGAGCCTGTAGGCCTCCGCCAGGTGGGGCTTCAGTTCGCCGGTTTTCGGATCAAGCTTGAGCAACGTCTCATAGATCTGCGTCATGACGACCAGGTCGGTGCCATTCGCGCTCATGATTGGGTCGAGTCGGTCCAGGCCACCGCTGAGAGCGACCCGCGCAACAGTCTTCTGCGCCAAGGCCTCTGAAGGAAGGAATGTGCTTGATGCCAGTGCGAGGCCAAGAGTCAGAAACGTGGCCGGTATTGCTTTAAACGACATGCCTTTCCTCCGTTCGCTTGTGTGAGTTCCCATCTGTCTCTCCTCTTTTCCCATGGACCATTCGCTATCGGCCCATGAGCTTGGGATCCGTGATATCGCGCAGACGTTCGCCGCAGACGTTGATTGACAGGACCAGCAAGAAGATTGCGAACCCTGGAAATACGGTCAGCCACCAGGCTGTCTGCATATAGTCCCTCCCTTCGCTGAGCATCTTTCCCCACGTTGGCGTCCTCGTGGGCACGCCCAACCCGACAAAGGAAAGTCCGCTCTCCATAACGATAGCGGTGCCTAGTGCGAACGTCGCAAGGACAATGATATTGGGAAGGATATTAGGCAGAACATGGCGAAGGAGGATGCGAAACGTCGTGCCTCGCATGACGTGCACTGCTTCGATGTATTCCTGCTCGACGATTTGCATGGTCTCAGAGTAGGCGATGCGAGCAAACGGTACCCAGCATCCTAGGGCAATGACAAACACGACAAGGGACACCGATGGGCGCACAATTCCCACGATGGTCACAGCAAGAAGGAAGAATGGAAATGCGAGCTGGATGTTGGTGATGTAGAGAAGGAGATCCACCATTCGACCGCCGCGAAAGCCGGCGAACATTCCGACGAGTACTCCGATGAACCCGGCAAGCGCGACCGCTAGCCCGGACACGAGGAGGGCAGGGCGCGCTCCCGCTACTATGAGAGATAGGATGTCACGCCCGACGGCGTCGGTGCCAAGCCAATGGATGCCTGTCCTACCCTCGAACCCTGGCGGTTTCAGCCGGGCCCGGAGCGACTGTTGGGCGGGATCCATCGGGGCAAGTGCATCGCCTGTAATAGCCAATGCCACTAGGATGGCCAGCACTATCAGGGCGATCGCCAGCACGGCCCGGTTCAGCCTCAGGGCACTGATAGCGCGTGCTACTGCCTCAGTCATTTGTGCCTCAGTTTCGGATTGACCAAGCGGATGGCGATCTCCGCCGCCATGGTGACGAAGACGAAGCCCACCGCCACATAGGCGACGACCCCCTGCACGACAGGGAAATCGCGGCGTTGGATTGAGGTGATCGCGAGACGTCCGATGCCTTCCCAGGCAAATACCGTTTCGGTCAGGACAGCGCCTCCGATCAAGTTTCCGATCTCGAGCGCAAGAAGTGCAAGTACCGGAACCATACCGTTCCGGAGTACAGTCCGACCAATCACCCGTGCCTCTGGCATGCCCTTTGCCCTTGCTGCCATGACATAGCTTTGCGGAAGAACTTCCAGCATCGACGATCGGGTGAGGCGCGCAAGGCTTGGAAAGACGTAGATGGCGAGTGTGATGGCAGGCAGAATCAGATGTGCCGGTGACCCGGTTCCATAGGTCGGGAAGAGGTTGAGACCGACCGCAAAAATCTGGATCAGCAGCAGTCCTACCCAGAAGGACGGCATCGATGCCCCCGTGACGGCGACAACCTGAACGAAGCGGTCGATCACTCCGTCTCTCCAGACGGCGGCAAGTACGCCAAGCGGAATGGCGAACAGACATGCCAGCGCAAGAGACGCTCCCGCGAGGACCAGCGTGTTCGGAAGATGCCTTATGACAATTGATGTCACTGCCTCCGAGTCGAAATACGACCGTCCAAAGTTCCCCACCGCAGCGTTGCCGAGGTACGTCAGGTACTGCGCCGGAAGACTTTCATTCAGGCCGAGTTGCTGGCGGAGCACCTCGCGCTGCTCCTCCGTCGCCTCTTGCGGGAGGATGATACTGGTGGGATCCCCGCTAAACCGAACCAGAACGAACGTGACGGTCAACGCTGACAGGACAACGAGAAGCCCCAGAACGGACTGCCGCAGAAACACCCGGATCAATCAACGCCCTCCTTGTTGCTTCATGGTTTGTCGCCAAACCGCTCCTCGCGCCATTTCAAAGCCGCGCTTGTCCCGCTGCTTTCGAGTACCTGCTGGAACTCGCTTCCTTCTTCATGAGTCACATAGCTGAGGTAGGCCCCCGTCTCACTCCAACTGTCGATGTGGGGCACCATTCCCATGGTTTCGTATGCCCTGTTGATGCCCTTCTTGTTGAAGGTCACGGCTGCAGGGGGGATGGCTTTCAGAGTGGCGACGAGCTGTTCTGTATGCTCCTGAAGCTCGTTTAAAGGCACTACCGAGGTCAGAAAGCCTATATCGAGAGCTTCTGAAGCCGAAATACGCCGACCGGTGAGCAACACATCTTTTGCCCGCTTATGGCCCGTCATCCAGGGCACCATCATGAAGGCAGGTCCCATTCCGAACCGTATCTCGGGCTCACCAAGCTGGCAGTCGTCTGAGGCAATGGTAAAGTCGCATGGCAGCATCAGCTCGAATGCGCCACCAAGACAGTATCCGTGGATGGCTGCGATGACCGGTTTGGCAGAGTGCCAAATCGCCCAACGGGCACGATTGGCAACATTCTGTAGCGTGTGCAGCTTCTCCGCATGCGTCCGACGCGACACCTCAAGCTTCAGGTCGAAGCCCGATGAGAATGCTCGCCCAGCCCCTTTTACAATGATCACCTGACAGTCAGTTTGCTCCCCCGCCCGAATGACGTGATCGCCAATGCTCCTATAGATGTCGGGGGTCAGTGCATTGAGTTTCTCCGGACGGTTCAGCGTGAGAGTGAGGACGCCGTCTTTCAGCTCGTGGAGAAGATGGTGATCCGTCATCGTCATCTCGCTTCCACCTCGAACCAAGCTCCTGTTGCGGAGTCGTAGGTGCCGGTAATGAACTCACCTTCTCCGTCCTGGAGGCGCTTCTTCGCAATTTTATTGGAGCCGGTACGCGGGAATTTGGAATAGTATTGGATGTACCGGGGCACTTTGAAGCGTGCCAAATGGTTACGGGCGTGCTCGAGAACCTTCTCAGGAGGCAGGTCGTTTGTGGTTAATCCCGAACGAAGGATCAGACAGGCTTTGACCTCCTCGCCGCGCTTCTCGTCCTTGACGCCATGGACGGCAATGTCCTCAACTTCCGGAATCGTCGCGAGAGCACTCTCCACCTCCGTAACCGATATGTTCTCAGCACTTCTGCGGATCATGTCCTTGATACGACCGACGATATAGAAGAACCCCTCACTATCACGGCGGGCGAGATCTCCCGTTCGGAACCACTCTCCGTGAAAGGCTGCTTTCGTGGCTTCTGGCTTCTTATAATAGCCCTGCAACATTCCTGGGCCCGCGATGCAAAGCTCGCCGATCTCACCGTCAGGAAGTTCATTCCCCTCTGGGTCAGCGATCTTGGCCTCTCGAAACGGAAGAACCTTGCCACAGGTGCCGATCCCAACCGATCGGTCGTCATTCAGGCGGCACCCAATCGCAAACCCAATCTCGGTCATGCCAAAGGCATCCCTCACAGGCACCTTGTACCGCTTCGCGATCGATGATTGCAACGCCGGTCCCATGCCGAACGTAGCGATCAGTTTTAGCTGATGCTCTTGCTCAATCGGATCTGGTTCGAGCATGGCGACCGGATTAGTCATCCAGGCCATATCATATGCGTAATCGCGGATGCGCTCCCGGAAACGGCTAAGGCTGTACGCGGGCGGGACACAGAGGGCAGCCCCGCTGAATGCCGCCATCGTAAAGCGCCAGAGCGGACCCATGTAATAGAAGGGCAGGTCGCATTGGATCCGTTTAAGACCTGGCCAGGCCTCGGAGACCACTTTTCCGCACAGGATCCAATACCGGTGCGACAGCAAGCATCCCTTGGGCCATCCCGTCGATCCGGACGTATACTGGATGTTGACGATGTCATCGAGTTCGACGTCGTCGGGGGCACGGAAATTCGCCGGGGCTTCGGCCAACTGGCCATTCCAGTGTTGGAAATCGCTGAGCGCCTCTCCCCAAACCGAGACCCTATCCCGCTTCAGGAGTGGAGCGTCCTTCTCGACAGCATAGAGGGTCTCGATTTTCGACGACTCGATGAGGAGGAATTCGGCATCACCGTCGGTGAGCCAGTATTTCAGCTCATCGGGTGTATACCCTGGATTGATTGGGATCATTCGCGCGCCAAGGCGAGCGATGGCGAGCCAGGCCGCAAGACTTTCCGGGATGTTCGGCAGCATGACACCGACATGCGAGCCCTTCTTGACTCCCATTGCAGCAAAGGAGTTGGCCGATCGCGCAACTAGGTCCCCAAGGTCCTGCCAGGACAATGGTGGGCGATCCTGCTCGACGAATACCCATGCGGGGCTGGAACCATATTGAGAGATCGCGTCGTCAAGCAGCGCTCCAAGATTCTTCGGCAGCGGCTCAGCCTCGACGCGCTGCCTGAACTCTTCATCACTTTCGACGACTTTTTCCATCAGCATGACTTCATGATCCCCTTGTCTTCGTGCGATCTGCGAAGAAGCCTTCTTTGGAGCCATAGCCCTCGTAGTTCGTACGGTGGAGCTTGTAGAGTTGCTGGCCGAACCGCGCGGCATCGTAGCGGTCCATCGCCTGACCGATTTCAAGCGCCTCCATTTCCACCCTGACGGCGGTCGGCGGATGCCGTGCAATCAGCTTTGCCACTTCAAGGGCTCTAGGAATGAGGTTCTCGGTGTCTACCACTTCGTTTATCAGGCGGATGCGCTCGGCGTCTCGTGCGCCAATGAACTCCCCAGTGAGTGCCATCCAGGCGGCATCGGCAGGGGCCAGATGCTGAGACAGACGCGTGACGGCGGACAAACCAGCGGCTCCAAACGCAACCTCGGGCAGGCCGAATTTTGATGTTGGATCTGCAATCCGGATGTCGCTGTGCTGCAAGAGGCAAGCCAAGCCCGCTCCCAGGCAGTAGCCGCTGACTGCGCCTACGATTGGCTTGTACCGGCGATGCCGATAAACGTCCTCTTCCCAGCCAGGGCGCGATGGTTCCTCGCCCTCATTCTGGTGTAGGAAAAGGAATGCCTCCAGCTCCTGTTGGCGAGTGCGCTCCGGACGATACTTGTTCTTGATGTCGTCACCTGCGCAAAAGGATCGACCTTCCGCATAGCCTGCGCCGTAAAAGACTCCAGCGCGGGCTTCGGGATTGATCTCGAAATCCTTCAGGAAGTGATAGAATTCCTTGTACGTCTGAGGCGTCAGGACGTTCATCTTCCCATTGTCAAGAACGAAATGGGCGATTTGATCTTCAATATAGTACATCATAGCAATACCTACGTTCCTCCCAGTAGATATTGGCTCTGCCGATCTCGACTGGCAGACAAATATATGTCGTTACTTGTTTTTATCGTTTGAGTGACGCTAACCAGATGCCGTTGTCTTGACAATGAATATTTTTTCATGACTCAATAACCACTGGTTATCGAAGGGTCCAATGGATATTCGGCATCTCAAAGTTGTTGAGACGGCGTGCAAGACGGGTTCCGTTACTGAGACTGCGCGCCTCCTTCATGTGTCGCAGCCTGCAATCAGCAAGACCATCCGCCAATTTGAGGAAGAGATTGGGCTAGTCCTGTTCGAAACCGTTCAGGGACGCATTGTTGCAACGGAACAGGCACATGCGCTTCTTCCGGTTATTGCAGATCTCATGTCAGGGCATGAGAGGGTCAAGCAAAGGATCGAGGACCTGCGAACGGGTAGGAAGGGTCTGATCAAGATCGCCACGGCCCCATCTCTGACAGCCATGCTTGTCGCTGAAGCGATGAGGAGATTCCGGGCAGAGAGGCCGTTCGTTGAGTTGAAGGTCACGGCAACATCCACCCGCGAGGTCGTCGAACGGGTGGCACGAAATGAGGTCGATGTCGGGACCTGTCAGCCCTCTTCAGGAGATGCCGCTGTCAGCACGCGGCTGCTATCGACTGGGGGAGTCATTTGCGTGCTGCCGCAGGAGCATCGCCTCTCACGAAAATCTTCCGTGTCGCCGATCGACCTCGAGGGTGAGGAGCTGATCACGTTCCCTGACACAGAACCTACTGGAGCCAGGGTTTCAGAGGCATTCGTCATGCAGGGAGTTCGGCTGAAGAGGGCAATTGAAATTAACCAGAGCTTCAGCGCTTGCTCGTTCGTCAGCCAAGGGCTCGGCATCGCGATCGTCGACTCGTTTATTCATGCTGAGGGGCATTTTCCCACGCTTGTGGCTCGGCCGTTCGAGCCAGAGATCCCAATCCATGCTCACATGCTGGTATCTAGCATCAGGCCTATTTCGCCCCTCGCTCAAGAGTTCTGCGACAAACTGGTAGAGGTCGGACGGGAGCTCGAGCCGGGGCTTTCTTTCAGTTCGGATGTGCGTGGAGCGTAGTTGAGCGCCAACAGATCCTAGGGCACTTCATGGGATTTCATAGGGTGCGACTAGAGCATCGGACCTTTAAGTGGACGCACTATCGGCGGCTTCAAGATAGCTCCAGGCTTATTGAGATGCACAACTCACCAGATCCAACTTCTCGTCCGTTGCACTAGAACGCGATACCGCCGAAGTAGGTCGCGCGCTCGAACGGATCCTGACACAGGGCGTCCCCGATCGGCTGCTCGAGAGAGCGGCCGTTGCGGGTTTCGCGAACCCACATGATGTGGTCGACGAAATAGTACTCGAGCGTCCAGCCCGGCTCGATCTCGCTGACCAGACATTTGCCGTCGTCTGAATTTCGGTAGGGGTTGTCCACGTCTTCCTCCGGCTTGCACAGACGCATCTTCAGAGGACCAAGACCTATTGCTGCCCTTCTGGGCCACATCGTCTTTGCCACCGTTGCCGGTCTCGGCTGGTTGGCGGGGCTCTTGGCCCTCTCGGGATAACGGAGAACCGTACCCTCGATGAGCAGGTGGGGTGAACGGTTCAAAGGGATTAGAGGCACAACCTGGCACAAAGGGGTTACACCCTGCGCCCCCTGTACCCCCTTCCACCTTCCAGGAGCCTCGCATCGGCCTGCCATGTCCTGTGGTGGACCTTTGCGGCGATGCCGCAGGAGGGGGCTTAACTGCATGGTTGCACCTGCCAACCATGCAACCCTCCCTCCATCGCCTGTTCTCTCGTAGCAGCGTGCCGCTGGCGTGCAGCGTGGCCGGTTCGTGGGAATGGCAAACTGCCTGCTGTAGATCCACCCCTGCGGGGTGTTGTGAAGACAAATCGGTTGGCTGTGCCGGATGCCGCCGGGTCACACGATCAAGCCTCGCGACTACATACGCCTTATCGCACTTAGACTGGGCAGGTCGCGCAGCTGACCCTTAAGCCTAGCCTAATGTAGATGCTCCATATGGGTGTGCTGAATACCACCTTTGCAGGGTTGGTCAGCCAAAACAATCATGTCTCTATTTGTGCAAGTCTTCCTATTCAGCGCTGCTGCATGAGTGGACAGGAAACGTACGTCACGAGGCACACATGGCTACTTTCGTCTTCACTGTCGCCGAGTTCACTGCCTTCCCGACCAAGCCTTTCGCACCCGAGGACGATGTCACCATCGCCGATGTGGGACAGGCCATCGACGGATTGACGCCCGCGGACATCGCAGCATTTGCGGCAGCAAATGTGGACCTCATCGACGCAACGAACGACTCGATATTCCTGTCGACATCGCAGCTCGAAGCCTTGGGGAGCGTGAGGCTCACGGCAGGCGATACGGTTGTCCTCGCCGACACAGGTGCGGAGCTTGCCACCGGCAGCCTCGCACAGATCTCGTCTCTGGCTGCGCGAAACATCGACCGCGTTGACGTGACCGACAACGTGCTGCCGTTCTCCTTTGCGCAGCTCAACGCCCTGCCGGTATCCCTCTCTGTCGGCGATACCATCTTAATGACGGACAGTGGCGCAACGCTCAGCAGCCTTGCGCCGTCCGATATTACGTCGCTTGCATCGCGCGGCGTCGTTGGCTTCAATGCGACCGATAACGCAGTCTCGTTATCTTTGACGCAATTCAACGCTTTCGGCGCAACGCTTGCTGCCGATGACATCGTGACCATCGCCGAGACAGGCGCGGTTCTAAGTGCTCTCACCCCGGTGCAGATCGCAGATCTGGTGGCCCGTGGCGCAGACGTTCTCAACGCATCCGACAATACCCTCTCGCTGTCGCTGTCCCAGTTCGCCGCTCTGGGCTCAATTGGGTTGTCGGCCGACGACACGGTCCGCCTAACCGATACGGGAGCGGCGCTGGCCTCCCTGTCCGCCGGTCAGATCACTGATCTCGCCACCAAAGGTGTCGATATTATCGATGCATCCGACAACGTCCTCACCCTGTCTGTAGCCCAGCTGAAGGCCCTAGGATCCGTCGGGCTTGCCGCCGATGATGCCGTCCGTCTGACGGATGGAGGTTTCACACTGGCCAGTTTGTCGGCCGGCGAGATTGCAGGGCTTACGGCCCGAGGCGTGGATATCCTCGACGCATCTGACAACGCGGTGACGCTGTCCTTGTCCCAGTACCAGTCTCTTGGCGCTCTTCAGATCGCGGCCGAGGACCGCGTGACGATCAATGGAACCTCGGTGTCCGAGCGCATCGACGGACGCGCCAACAACGAGTACATCAAGGGCTTCGGCGGCAACGACCGCCTGAACGGCAACGACGGTAACGACTGTCTTAGCGGCGGCACGGGTAAGGACATCCTGACTGGCGGTCGCGGCGCCGACATCTTCGTGTTCGACACAAGGCCGAGCAAGAAAACGAATTTCGACACGGTGCGAGACTTCAACGTCCGGGACGACAGCGTCTATCTCGACAATGCCATCTTCAAGAAACTCGGAAAGGGAAGCGAAGCGAATCCCGGCAAGCTGAACAAGGCGTTCTTCCAGATCGGCGAACGCGCGGATGATCGCAACGATTACCTAGTCTACAACAAGAAGACCGGCATCCTCTATTACGATGCGGACGGGTCGGGCAGCGCTCATCAGGTTGAGATCGCCAAGTTGTCGAAGAACCTGAAGCTCACGTACAAAGACTTCTTTATCATCTGACTGGCGCATTCAGTGGGCACCGTCAGGTTAAGTGGAGGGTGACTGGGTGAAGGTATATAGAAGGAATGAACAAGACCCGTGATCCTCACTATGCCCGTCACCGCTACCCGGCTGAAGTGATCAGCCATGCCGTCTGGTTGTGCTTTCGGTTTCCGCTCAGCCTTCGCATGGTTGAGGAGATGCTCGCTGCCCGAGGTATCCTGGTCAGCCATGAGACGGTGCGGCAGTGGGCGCTGAAGTTCGGCCAGAGCTTTGCCAACCAGATCCGCAGGCGTCTGCCCGCCTCCGGAGACAAATGGCATCTCGATGAGGTTGTGATCAGCATAGCCGGCCAGAAGCATTGGCTGTGGAGAGCCGTGGACCAGCATGGGGTCGTGCTCGACATTCTGGTCCAGAGTCGACGAAACGCAAAAGCCGCCAAGCGCCTGCTGCGCAAGCTGCTGAAGAAGCAAGGCGTCGCTCCGCGGGTGATGATCACCGACAAACTCGCGAGCTACGCCACTGCAAAGCGAGTGATCATGCCCGGCGTCGAGCATCGCCAACATCGCGGATTGAACAACCGAGCTGAGAACAGCCATCAGCCCACCCGACGACGCGAGCGCATCATGAAGCGCTTCAAGTCCGCCGGGCAGGCCCAGCGCTTCCTCTCGGTTCACGATCAGGTGGCAAACCTCTTCCGCCGTCCCGCCCGCACCAATTCCGCTGATCATAGCCGTGCCCGCGCTCGGGCGTTCCAGGCCTGGACCGAGATAACCGGTGCCACGACGGTCGCCTGATCCAAAAATGAACCTTGGATCGTTGCGAGCCCTCTCAGTAACTTGACGGTACCGTTCCGCTAGCGGTCGTCACCCTCTCCATCCGGTACATGCTTGAATCGTGTAGCTGGATTGCGAGGCCAAGGTCAGCTCGATTACTACGCAGCAGCGAATCAAGTGCGCAACTAAGATTCACTCGGAACCTGGCTTTTACATGCGAATTGACTCCGCCATTTCAGCTAAATGATTCTAGCTAAAGAAGTTTCCCACTGCTGAATCGATCTATTGTGAATGGATTCTTGACGCGCGACTCCACAGCCACCTCAGAATCGGGCATCTCTCGATATGGCACGAGTCTAATGGGTGCATGCCATGCCTGACGCAAAGCAGATCGAGCGCGTTCAACGCTTCCGCAAGTCTCGCCGGGAACGGGGAGACAAGGAAGTGAACGTCTGGATTCCAGGGCCTCTGAACACCGCGATCGACCAAGCTGTCGAGAGTGGTCGCTTTAGGTCCCGTGAGGCTGTCATCACCTATGCCCTCGAAGCCATGTTCGCCCAGAAGGATCGAAATGTCGTGACGTAAACTAGGCAAAGCAAAAGGCCCACGAAGCTGGAAACTTCGAGGGCCTTTGGAGACCACCGCGAGGGTGGGCATTCGGAAAGTTGTTGCAAACTCCTTATGCCATCCCGACAAGCTGAGTGTCAAGAGCATCGGTTTCGGTGAACGCTTCTGCTTTGCCCTCAACATGGAGGGTACGATGCAGCTTGCATCGTCAGGAGGCCGGCGGCTGAGACATGCCGCTCTGGCCGCAAGGAAACATGCGCTCGAAGCTGAGCGCACGGTGACACGAAAAGAACTCTCGGCCGCTGCCCGGGACGCCGGCAAGGCCCTCGACCTCAGGCCAGCCCAGCGAGCAGTCCTCTCCGAGCTGGTGGCCTGCTGGGGCGAGCAGGAGTGGGAGCGGCTGCTGGTGTGGCCGTCCAACGACTACCTCATGAGCCGCACTGGCCTAACCGAGAGGGCGATCCGGCGCATCCTGCGCCAGCTGATCGACCTGCAGTTGATCGCGCCCAAGGACTCGCCCAACGGCAAGCGTTACGCGGTCAAGGATCTGGCCGGGCAGGTGGTGGACGCCTTCGGGTTCGATCTGACCCCGATCTATGCCCGAAGAGGCGATTGGGCCGTGATGCTCATGGAGCAGAAGCAACTGCGGGAGGTTCAGAAGCGAGCCTTTGACGAGGTCACCATCTGCCGGCGGGCTGCGGAAGAAGCCCTGGCGGCCTTGGCGGCGCATTTCCCTGAGGTCGACCGCACTGAATTCGAAGGGGAGCTGAAGACCCTGCAAGCCCGCACGCCAGCTCGGTCCAAGGTGACGCTGCCGGCCGATCTGCTGGAGGCTTGGCAGCTGTTAAGAACCCATGCTGAAGAAGCCTTCTATAATGCGGGCAATGCCGGACTCAGAGTCCGTCACTCTGATAACAACAACGGATCTCCTAGTGAGCCTTGTAACAAGGGCTTTCCGAAGAAAGCTGGGGCTGTTCTTCCAACCGAACAACCGCCTGACCATCTATCACCGAAATTGATCCTTGAGGCTTGCCCCACCCTGGGCGACTACGACCAGCCTGTGCGGGATCTGGCCGACATCGTCTCCGCCGGCCGCTACCTGCGCGCCGCGCTCGGGGCGCATGAAAGTGCCTGGGCCGAGGCCATGGAGGACATCGGCACCGTCAGGGCAGCCCTTGCGGTGATCTACACCCTGCAGCTGTACGAGGACGATGTGGCCAGGAACGGCGGCAAGAGCCGGATCAAGAACCCGGGCGGCTACTTCCGCGCGCTCACCCGCATGGTCAAATCCGGCAAGATAGACCTCGCCGTCGAGCTCCTGGCCATGAGGAGGCGAAGGATGTCGTAGGACAGGAGCCGTACGCGTCGAGATGACGGCTGGCCAGCGTGCCGGGTGTCACAGAGGGCGGGAATGGAGAACGAGGAGTGAAAAAGTATGGTGTTGATTTCAACCGTCGTGGGCGGGCTCTTCCTCTACGTGATCTTCGAGCGGTATCTGAAAAAGGCACTGCATCGGACGCAGGACCACCGCAAAGCCATCGAGATTGGAATGGTGACAGCCGCGAGTGCTGCCATGATGCTGGCGGCGGGGAGCCTAACCTACACGCTGACAGAGATCGGCGCTCTTGAGGAGCCTGTCATGGCGCTCGAAATGGCTGCACGAAATCTCCCTCAGGGGAGATAGTAACTACGTGGATGAGGGTAATTACCCAGGGCCCTTGCGCGAACTGGGATTCGCTGATTCCCTGTTGTCATGGGCCGCAGCGATCTTGAGCGTCTGAGCAAGGAAGAGCTGATCGAACTGGTGCTGCGGCTGCAGAAGACCTCGCGCACATCCTCGAAGCCGCCCTCGACGGATCGCAAGGAGCGTCGGGATCAGGCCAAACCCGGTGGCGCCAAGCCGGGGCATGAAGGCCACAGCCGGATCCTCAGCACCACGCCGGATGAGGTGGTCGAGTCCCGTCCTGACCGGTGCTCCTGCTGCTCAGCCGTCCTGATGGCGGTGCGGCCGGCGGAGACGATCAGCATCCACGAGCAGTTTGACCTGCCAGAGGTGGCGCCCCGCGTCACCGAGCATCGGCGCCTGGCAGTACGCTGCCCAGCCTGTAGCACGCGGGTTGTCGCGCCCGTGCCGGACGCCGCAAAGGGGACGCCGTTCGGGCCGAGCGTCCATGCCGTGGCCACCTATCTCAAGACCTTCCAGACCTTGTCGTACGAGCGGCTGCAAAGCGCGTTCGCCGATCTGGTTGGGCTGACCATCAGCCAGGGCGGGCTGATGAACATGCTGCGCCGGGCGCAAGGCGCCTTCGCGTCCGAGCGCGAGAGGGCCAACGCGGCGTTGCGCCAGGCCCGGGTCATCGCTTGCGATGAGACCGGCGTCCGGATCGAAGGCACGAACGCCTACCATTGGGTGTTTCGCTGCTCGCAGGCGGTGGTCCATCATGCCTCTCCGACCCGGGGCGCCATCGTGATCCGGACCGTGATGGACGGGCACCGCCCCGATGTCTGGTGTTCCGCGATCGCTATAGCGCGCAGCAGGGCCATGCGGACGCCCACCAGACCGGCCTGGCCCATCTCGCCCGCGACGTCGCCTATGCCGATGAGGCGAGCGAGGATGTCCTGCCATCGCGTCTCAAGCTGTGGCTGCACCGTGCCTTCGCCTTGGCGGAGGGTGTCGCAACCCTCGCCACCTCGACCCTCGGCCGCAAACGCCGGGCCCTGGAGCGAAGTCTGGATGATATCCTGGCCGCGCCAACCTCGTGCGATCTGGCCCGCGACATTCAAAACAAGTTCCGGCGCGCCCGCGATCAGCTTCTGACCTTCGCCCACTGGCCCGGCATGGTAGACGCGACGAACAACGCCTGCGAACGGGCCCTCAGACCCGCCGTGATCCAGCGCAAGGTGACCAATGGCTACCGGGCCATGTGGGTCGCCGAGGGCGAAGCGGACATTCGCACGGTCGTCGACACGGCTCGTCTCCGCCCGGACACAAACACGTTCAAGACAATCCTTCAGACTGTGTCCGCCTGAACCTCAGTGCGGAAGCAAGGGGTGGGTAATTACGGATGAGGGTAGGGGAGAAGCAAGGTCTTAGACGAGCGATTAGTGCCTGTGAGTTGCTAAACTGACATTCCGAACTCAGGGTGCATCACTGTTGTGAGTCATTGCTGCTCAAATGAAGTAGCCCCCGAATTGACCGGACACGATCTCCCACCTCGCTAAGGGACAGGAGTAGTGTTGGTGCTATGACTGGTTCTTCCTCGAAGTTTGAGGTCCTTGATGGACCGCAACGCCGCCGCCGCTGGACCGCCTCTGAGAAGCTGGCCATCGTCCAGGAGACTTACGAGCCGGATGCCACGGTCAGCCTAGTGGCCCGCCGGCATGGGGTGGCGCCCAACCAGCTCTTCCGCTGGCGCAAGCTCGCCGCGCAAGGCGCACTGACCGCCACCAGTGCTCAGGAAGAGGTCGTTGCCGCCTCCGAATACCGCGCCCTGCAGAACCAAGTCCGGGAGCTACAGCGGCTTCTGGGCAAGAAGACTTTGGAAGCCGAGATCCTCAAGGAGGCGCTGGAGGTCGCCACCGGCCCAAAAAAGCAGCTGTTGCGCTCGCTGTCGTGGCCCAAGGGCCGTTCGCGATGAGCGCGGTCTGCGCCACCCTTCAGGTCGCCCGCTCCAACCTCGCCGAGCAGGCGGCAGGTCGGCCGGTAAAGCGCCGGGGCCGTCCTCCTCTGCCGGAAGAGGACCTGGTGGAGGCGATCAAAACGCTCATCGGCAGCCTGCCGACCTATGGCTATCGGCGCGTGCATGCACTTCTGGTGCGCCAGGCTCGCGAGCAAGGTCTGGCGCCGCCCAACCACAAGCGGGTCTACCGGGTCATGAAGGCCCACGGTCTCCTGCTGCAGCGCCATGCCGGCGGGGCCGAGGCGCGCCGACATGACGGGCGCGTGGCGGTGGAGCGCTCCAATCTGCGCTGGTGCTCGGACGGGTTCGAGATCGGGTGTGACAATGGCGAGAAGGTGCGGGTCGCCTTTGCCCTCGACTGCTGCGACCGGGAGGTGCTCGGGCATGTGGCCACGACGGAAGGGATCAAGGGTGAGGATGTGCAGGATTTGATGATCACGGCGGTCGAGTACCGCTTTGGGCCAGTGAACCGTCTGCCAGAGACCATCGAATGGCTCTCCGACAACGGCTCGGGCTACATTGCCCATGACACGAAGAGCCTAGCACGGGAGATGGGACTGGAGCCGAGGACCACACCCGTGCAGAGCCCACAGAGCAATGGCATGGCCGAAGCCCTCGTGCGTACCATCAAGCGCGATTACGTCCGCGTCAGCCCGATCCCGGATGCCCGCACCGTGCTGGACAGCCTTCCTTTATGGTTCGAGCATTACAATAGCCTTCACCCGCACAAGGCGCTCGGTTGTCGTTCACCGCGTGAGTTCATCGCCTCACGTCAACCGGGATCATCTGTCCGATCTTTCAGAGGCAACAACACTCAACTGATTCAGGACTTTGATTGGACCTCAACACATGGCTTGCACAACATGGATGCATGTCCCAAGATACGATCCAGTACCTGGTTCTCGACAGGCTTGATCCGAGTTGCAACATGGCTCGCTACTATGTGCTGTCGATCGAACCCAGCTTGTTCGGTGATGCGACACTGATCCGCGAGTGGGGCCGCATCGGGAGGCCGGGGCAGAGGAGGATCGAGTTCTACGAAAACCAATCACATGCAGTAGAAGCTCTTGAGACTTGGCTCCAACGAAAGCGTCGCCGCGGCTATCTGCTGAGAGGCGAGTAAAGCATGAAAGCCTGGAGTGGCCTCAGCGTAGGATCTTGAGCAGCTCTTCGACAGCTTCAGTTTCCTTGAGACTGCCCCTCTCGTACTGGCGCAGCACGTCCCTAATCTGAGCGCGCTTCGAACGTGAGTTGCTAACCTGCTCATCATGGGCGGCTGCTTGCCTTTGGATCACAGGCGGCAATGCAGGCTTGCGAAAGTAGGTCTGAGCTTTTTGCAGCAGTCGCATGTTCAGCATTCGTCGTAGATGACTCTGATGATCGATATGGGAGCTCTTGAGGCCGGCCCGTGCCTTCAATCCTTAGCAACCGACAGGATTGAGGAAGACAGACTTTGGTAGAAGGATGAGGAGCGGGAAAGCCGCAGTTCGGCCACTAGGGAGGTATGAGCTGAGCTTCGACAGTGCTTGTAGCCAACCGGGCGGAGGGGCGCTGGGAGGATGACACCGGATGGACGAGAGCTTCTCGCCGACCATTTTCCTTTATGGCATGGCCCTCGTGCTGGCTGTGGGAAAGGCGTTCACGCTGACAATCTGTCGGACCCTTCCAAAGCCCAGACCAGGGCTGCAGCAAGAGATGCTGCAGGCTTGGGAGAACCGCAGGCTTCGGAAACAGGCTGTAGCGAATCCAGTCCGGCATCCTCGAAACGAGGAGACGGCGGACAAGCCCTTGAAAAATGCCGAGGCGGCTAAGCGGGAGCCACGCGTCATAGTGCCAGCTTCAGAACAGGGTTCAGCAACCCAACCGGGGTCCAATCCAACTTCTGAAAAGTAGCTTTGGTGTTTGCTGGCGGCCTAACCTAAGCTACCTCCGGCTGATCGGACTTTGCACCTTCGGCCACGATCTCGAGCATCTCGTCGGGTAGCGGCCGCTGCAGTTTGAGCGCCACGTCCGCCGGCGCGGTGAGCCAAGTTTCGTACTCCTCAGGGGTGGTGAGGATCACGGGCATCGCCTTCGGGTGGATTGGCCCGACGACGCCGTTCGGCTCCGAGGTCAGGAACGAATAGAGCAGGTGCTCGCCCTCAACCGGCTCGGCCTTCGTGCCGCGCACTCCTGTCCACGGCCGCCAGATGCCCGCGAAGGCAGCGAGCGGACGGTCTTTGTTGAGCGCAAACCAAACCCGCGTCTTGCGCGGCTTGGTGTCTTTGTACTCGCTGAAGCTCGTCAAAGGGACGAGGCAGCGGTACTGCGGCTTGAGCCAAGCGCGCCAGAAGGGCGAGGACACGTTGCGCACGTTGGTGACTGGTTGGGTGCCCACTTTCGGCGGGGGCGGAAAGCCCCAGCGCATCTGGATCAGCTCGCGCTCTCCGTCAGCCATCCGCACCACCGGCGCCATTTGGTCTGGAAAGATTGCGGGCAGGGGAGGGACGTTGCCGGCGCTGTCGCGGGCAACCTCGAAGGCTCGGCGCATAGCCTCCTGGGTGGTGTAGCTCGAGTAGAGATTGCACACGGGCGAGATCCTCCAGCGGGGCATGGCACCTTATGCGGTTGCGGCGGTTCTCAAATCATGAAGGGACTGGCATGTCTTGGCTTCTGCTCCCCGGACCTTAGCCGAAATGTCTCAAGACGAAATCCCGGCTCTCCTGCCGCGCACCTCAGGCTACCAGTTCGTCCTCTATGGTGATGCCTGCTCCGGCGTGCCCGGTGCTCGGCATGAGACGACGTTCGCCTCGGTCAACGCGGTGATCCGCCGGCTCCAGCCGCAGCCGGAGTTCATCCTATTTCCCGGCGACGAGATCATCGGCCTCACGGACGATGCCGACGCGCTGCGGGCGCAATGGCGGCATTGGCTCGACCATGAGATGAGCTGGCTCGACCGACCGGCAATCCCGCTCTGGCACACCACCGGCAACCACACGGCCTACGACACCATGAGCGAGGACGTGTTCCGCGAGGTGCTCGACCTGCCAAAGAATGGGCCGCCCGGGCAGGAGGGTCTGTCGTACTGGGTGCGCCGCGGCGACCTGCTGCTGGTCTTCGTCCATACGCTTTGGACCGGGCTGGGCGGCGAGGGCCACGTCGAGACGGAGTGGCTTGAGAGCGTGCTCCGCCAGCATGCAGATGCCCGGCACAAACTCGTCCTGGGGCATCATCCCGTCTACCCGGTCAACGGCTTTTCTGGACCTTACCAGCGCGAGATCGGTCCCGAGCATGCCGGCCGCTTCTGGGGCATCCTGGTGGAGCCGGACGTGCTCGCTTACGTCTGCAGCCACATCCTGGCCTTTGACGTGCAGGTGTACCGGGGCGTTCTCCAGATCTGCACGGCAGGAGCGGGGACAGCCCATCGCATGCCCGAGGGGGTTGAGTATCTCCACTGCGTCCAAGCGGCTCTCGACGATCACGGTTTTCGCTATCAGGTCCTCGATACGGACGGGATCGCGCGGGAACGACTGGAATGGCCGATGGCATCGTTCCCCGCCGAACGGTGGCGGGACCTCACCAGAGGAGAGGGGCCTGCGTCAGTCACCGGACGACTACAATCGGGCAGCAGGGTCGAGTTCCGCTTCCGCGGCCGTACGGCGGCCGATGCCGTCAGCTCGGCGCAGACGCTGCTATCCGCCTACTCGCCTGGAAGCATCGCCCCGGTCTGGATTGGGCTGCAGGGACCGCGGCAGACCCTGACCCTGATCTTGGGGCGTGAGCCAAGCCGGAGCCCGCACTACTGGATTGGTCCCAGCTTTCCAGGTGGCGAAAACTTCGACCTGCATCTCGCGATCAACCCCGACATGGGCCCAGGCGGTGTCCTGTTCCGTCCTTGGGGCGAGAGACGGTGGACCTCGTTTGCGGCCGCTTCCGCGACGGGGCTGGAGACGCTGCAGTGGCCGGCCCGGTGGAGCGTCGGGCACGGTCAGCATGGCGGCGCGGACCGACCTTTCGCCGGATCGGATCTGACGGTTTCGGTCTCGATCGGCTAAAGGTTCGCTGGGCTGACAACGGCACAAGGGGAGACTTCGATGCGTTCAGACGTGATGGACGAGGTGGCGACGATCCTGCGCCAAGCCGCTGCCGAGGCCATCCTGCCGCGCTATCGGAAGCTGCTGGCGGGCGACGTCGAGGAGAAGACACCCGGCGAGGTCGTGACCGTCGCTGACCGGGAGGCCGAGCAGATCATCAGCCCCAGGCTGGCCGCGCTGCTCCCCGGCTCACGCGTCGGTGAGGAAGCTGTGGCCTCGAATCCATCGTTGATGGACGGGCTCGACGAAGGCCAGGTCTGGCTGGTCGATCCGCTCGACGGGACCGCCAACTTCGTGGCCGGATCGTCCGCCTTCTCGGTCATGGTCGCGTTGCTGCAGGACGGCCGAACGGTCGCGTCGTGGCTGCTGGACCCGGTGAGCGGTCAGCTGTCGGTTGCCTCCCGCGGCAATGGAGCCTTCATCGACGGCTTGCGGGTTCGTGCGTCGGCGGCATCTCTGACCGCCTCTGAATGCCGCGGTTCCGTGCTCACGCGGTTCCTGCCTGAGGAGCTCAAGGAGCAAGTGGCGGTGGGATCGCCCGCGCTCGCTGAGGTGCTGCCGGGAGCCAAATGCGCCGGCGTCGACTATCCCTCGATCATCCGGGGCTCTCAGAACTTCCTGATGTTCTGGCGTCTCCTGCCGTGGGTGGGCGGATCGAGCGGAATGGGCAGTTCCTGTCGATCCCACAAGCGGAGACGAGGCTTCGCGACCGACGGGACGCGATATCGCCGGGACTGCGCAAACCGGAGATGATCCCGCCTGGTGAAATTGCCGTTGGTGTCCTCCATGTCGTGGCCACGAACTTGGGAGCGACCGACGACGAGGTTGCCCTCAGTGTGTCGCGCCTGCTCGGCTTCAAAGCGACCAGCGCACAGCTCAGAGGCGTCATTGTTCAGACGGTAGAGAGGCTCCTTGCGGAGGGTCGGTTGGTGAGGGATGGGATGATGTTAGTCCTGTCATCCGTGTCACCTGAACCGCCTAGGCTAGGCGTCGGAGTAGAGGGTACGCCCTCGGGTTTGAAGCCAGCAGCTGAGCGGAAACCATAGCGCGGGGTTCAGGGTTGCTTCTTCCTTCCTCCGCCATGTACCAAAGGCGGGCCTCCGCAATCCCTTACATTCCCTGGGCTTCATGACTGCTCGCCGCCGCTTTCTTCTCGCCCCATCGTTTGCTCGCCTGATCCAGCGCGAGAGGGGCGGCCTGCGTCACGTCGAGGGCTTCTTTCCCGAGCAACGGGACCGCTCCTCCTGGGTCCGCCTTGAGGAGAACAGGGGTCTGCTGATCCTCAAGACGGCAGGCCCTCACGGCGAGGTCGAGGAGCAGACTGAAATCCCCGATGACCCATGCCCATGCACTGCTCGATGTCTGCGCCGGCGCGGTCGACTACACCCGGACAGCCCTGCCGATTGGCGAGGGTCAAGCCTTAATCGATGAGATCATCCGGCCCCGTGTCCTCCACCTCGTCACCATAGAGTTTGACACCGGAGACGAGGCGAGGGGGTTCCATCCACCAGAGTGGTTCGGGCCTGAGGTGACGGGAAACCCTCGCTACACCCATCAGTTGATCGCGCTTCGAGGGCTTGCTGCGGCTCCGGAGATCCCGCTGTCCGATGCGGCCCTCAACAGCCTGATCGATACCCTGGAAAACCGCTTCCCCGCCCAGGCGCAGCTAACCATTGATCGGCCTAAGGGGAGGCAGGTGCCGGTGACCCGGGCCAAGGCGCAGACCAGCGGAGAAACCGTCAAGGCCAACCTCGATGAAATCGAGCAGGCGATGATGCGCGAGATGGAGAAGACACTCCAGAAGGGCAGACCCGAGTAGGGGGCCCTGGCGCTGCTTATCGGCCTTGCCCGCGCGGCGTCGCTGATGTGCACAGCCTTTCCTCAGAAGCACATTCCGAGACCAGCATCCTCCTCCACTACGTCGGCCGCGTCTGGTTCTCTCAGATCCGCGTGGGCCGGGATTTCCACCGGGTCGAGATCAAGGGATGAGGGCATAGGATGCTGGTAAGCCTCAGGATGCGCCGGATCTCGCCTCCGACCCCATAGAGCGGTTGCTCTCGATATCTGAGGAGGCGTAGGCAGCGAGGAGGTCTCAAAGAACATATCCCACTTCGTGAGCCTCTCGGCCTCCTCATCTGCCTGATTGTTGGGTTCGGAGATTGCACCGAGACCAGCTGTGGGCGCATGGACTTCGTTGGTCCTCGTGGCCTCTACGGGGTTTGCGTTGTTCGTCGGCATCGCAGTCTCGTCAGCCGCGACCGCAGGGACGTCGGCCGGAGCGACAAACGCGAAATCCGCAGTCCAGCCCTTGCTTTTCCCGGCATAGTGCTTGCCCGCCGTGACTTTGCTGCTGTGGCCGGCGAGGAGCGCGATCGTAGCCGCGTCGTATCCGGCCGCCTTCCAGGTAGCCATGGCGACATGCCGGAAAGAATAGGGGCAGATTCTCCTGTTTATGACGCGGATGCTCAGCCGCGCAAGGCGCTGGCGAGCCACGTGATAGAATGCGTCGAAGCCACCTTTGGCGTCGATCAGGGACCTCTGAACGCTGATAAATTCGGCCACGAGGTGCAGAAATCCGGCCTCGGCACTACTGAGATCGATTCCCCGCGTGTCCCGCCCGGCGCGGCCATTGCTGTTCTTGGCGCAGGGTACGAGGAGGGTGGCGCCAGAAATCTGAAATCCGATGCCTTCGATAGGACGAAACCCCAGGCTTGGAGCCAGCCGCGCATACAGCAGGAGATACCGGTCAATGTCGTCGGCTTTTGGTCCCTGAACTTTCTGCGCCAGCGCCTCAATCAGGACGGCAGCCTCCGTTCTGGTCAGATTGCGCACCTTCTTGGCTCCGGTCCTCGGTGCGGACGGGCGCTGCCTGCTATCGAACAAGGCGGCTGCAATCGTCGCCTGCGCGGTGACGAGAACGTCCTCGGAGATCTCGTTCGACTGCCGCAGCTTGTCGAGGATTGTGAGGTGCTCCTGCCAGTAGCGGCGAGCCGTCCTCGCCTTGAGCACCGGCTCGCTCTCACGGACCGCAACCAGCGCCTTGGCCGGGCACGCAATCTCAGGGAACAGCCGCCGTGCCCGGCGCAAGTGCCGCTCGCCCTCCTCGAGGTAGACTTCCTCAGTCTTGCTGGTGCGCGTCGGTACTGGAAAGGGATTCAGCGAGTTCACAACCGGTCTCCGCGTTGGTGAACAGCTATTGTCCTGGGCGTGCCAGCAAGCCACAACGGACAGAGAGGATGTGATTGGCTCGGATGAAGAGGCGGAGGCTTTTGGTCGAAGCTGACGAGCCTTGAGGAGGCTAGAGATTGTACGGTTTCAGCTGCCGGCGGAGCAGATTTTGATGCTGAACTCCGCCTTCGTTGGCACATTCTGTCCGTTAAATTCACATTATATCAATTTTTGCACTACTATGTCACTTATCGTATAATCATGTCGCGCACTGTCCCATTATGTCGCATATTGTCTTATAGAGGGTAAGGGTAAGTGATTGTGTATCACGTCATATGGCGCAGGTTTGAAAGTCCATTTGAGCATCTCGCTTGTATGGCTCTTGGTGGCCCACGTGAGCGATTTGGTCCTGACCCGTCAAACTGGTCCATTCGGAGGACAACTTTTCCGGGCATTTTGATCCTTGAGGAGGGTCAGTGCCATGAAGAGGTCACGGTAT
>NZ_QQBB01000016.1:39687-49923 GCF_003350535.1 Microvirga subterranea | reverse complement strand
AGGGTGCGCCATCCCCTGCAGCCCCTGCATCCGGAGACCCGCAAGGGCCTCCTGGAGATCGCCCGCCGCCTCGACCCGGTCGTGCTCCGCTGGGGACGCTGAGGAAGGCGGCTGACGGCTGCCTGTTCCCGTCCCGGCGCCTCTCAGGCGGCAGGGAGTAACGGGGTGAGGGGTGACGAACGCAACAAAGTGGTCTAGAGGAAATCTTCGTCTCCCCTCAGGGGCCTGTAGCTCAATGGTTAGAGCCGGCCGCTCATAACGGTCTGGTTGCAGGTTCGAGTCCTGCCGGGCCCACCAGCTGGAACCTTTGCTCAGCAAAGGTTTCAAGAGCCCTCCGGAACCATTCCCCGGAGGGCTTTTTGCCAACAGGGACCGATAGGCGTGAAAAGGTCCGAGACGCGGTGCTTTCCAGGAGGACGGCGGGGCGCGACGTATTCGGCGAAGGCCCGCACGATCAGGCCGCTCGGCCGTTAAGCCCTCGTCCTTGATCAACCCTGCGCCCAATCACAGGCCTACCACGCGTTTGAACGTCAGGCGCAGCGGATCGCCGTCGTGGGTCCTTCCTCTGGGCGTCTGCCGGCTCTGCGGCGCGGACCTAAGGCCGTTGACAATTGCTGCCCGAGGGCACTTACTTGATCCCATGGGGGCCGCGATCCCCTCATGAGGCGACAGCCCAAGCATCGCGTCCGGCTCACCTTCAGCAAGGACGCATTGCCATGCCGTCGATCAACACCATCTCCACCGACAAGCTCTTCCGCCTGATCGGCACGCCCAAGTGCCCGGTCCTCATCGACGTTCAGACCGACGAGGACTTCGCCGCCGACCCGCGCCTAATCCCCGGCGCCATCCGCCGTCCGTGGCAGACCGTCGCCGATTGGGCGCGTGGCTTCAGCGGCCGACCGGCCATCGTCATTTGCCAAAAGGGCCAGAAACTCAGCGAGGGCGTGGCCGCCTGGCTCCGGTACGAGGGCATCCCGGCCGATTCCCTCGAAGGCGGCGCCCTCGCGTGGGCGCAGGCCGACCTGCCGATGGTGCCGGAGACCGTGTTGCCGCCGCGAGACGCCCAGGGGCGCACCGTCTGGGTGACGCGGGCACGCCCGAAGGTTGACCGGATTGCCTGTCCGTGGCTCATCCGACGCTTCATCGACCCGCAGGCCGTCTTCCTGTTCGTGACCCCGTCCGAGGTTCCCGGCGTTGCCCAGCGCTTCGGGGCAACACCCTTCGACATCGAGGGTGACGACGTGTTCTGGAGTCATCGGGGCGAAAAGTGCACCTTCGACACCATGGTCGAGGAGTTCGGCCTCGCGACTGAGCCGCTCCTGCGGCTCGCCACCATCGTGCGCGGTGCCGACACCGCGCGACCCGAGCTGACGCCCGAGGCGCCGGGCCTGCTCGCGGCCTCGCTCGGGTTGTCACGCATGTATGCCGACGACCTCGAGCAACTCGAGGCCGGGATGGCTCTGTACGATGCCTTCTACCGCTGGTGCCGCGACGCGACCGACGAGACCCACAACTGGCCCGTCAGGAAGCCGAGGTCCTGACATGAACGATGCTTCTATCACCGTGCGGCCCCGGGGGCGGAGCGAGGCGACCCCGCACGGCGTCAGTTTCGGCGAGGCCGTCCGGGTCTGGAGCCGCGTCGCCATGTTGAGCTTCGGCGGCCCGGCGGGCCAGATCGCCGTCATGCACCGCATCCTCGTCGACGAGAAGCGCTGGATCGGCGAGCACCGCTTCCTGCATGCGCTGAACTACTGCATGCTCCTGCCTGGCCCCGAGGCCCAGCAGCTCGCCACCTATGTCGGCTGGCTCATGCATCGGACTCGCGGGGGCTTCATCGCGGGCGGCCTGTTCATCCTGCCCGGCATCGTGGCCATCATGGCCCTGAGCTGGATCTATGCCCTGTTCGGCAAGGTCGGCATCGTTTCGGCCCTGTTCTTCGGCCTCAAGGCGGCGGTTCTCGCCATCGTCCTCGAGGCGCTGGTGCGCATCGGCAGACGGTCGCTCAAGAACGGCATCATGCTCGGCCTGGCCGCAGCTGCCTTCGTGTCCATCTTCTTTCTCAAAGTGGCGTTCCCGGTCATCGTCCTGGCCGCCGGCCTTGTCGGTTATGTCGGCGGCCGGGCGGGACTGTCCCAGTTCCAGGTCGGCGGAGGACATGGAGCGGCGGACCACGGGCTGACCGACGCCGAGAGCGTGCTCGGCGAGGAGGTGCCGGCGCATGCCCGCCCGAGCGTCCAGGGCGTCGTGCGGGCGGCTGCGGTCTGGCTGGCGCTGTGGCTCTGTCCGGTGATCGCGATCCTGCTCGCCCTCGGGCCAGGGGACGTCTTCGGCCAGATCGCCCTGTTTTTCTCGAAGATGGCGATGGTCACCTTCGGCGGCGCGTATGCGGTGCTGGCCTATGTCGCCCAGGAGGCCGTGGAGCACTACGGCTGGCTCCGGCCCGGCGAGATGCTCGACGGCCTCGGCATGGCCGAGACGACGCCGGGGCCGCTGATCATGGTGCTTCAGTTCGTGGGCTTCATGGCGGCATTCCGCGATCCCGGCATGCTGCCGCCCCTGGTGGCAGGCACGCTCGGTGGTTTGCTGGCCACATGGGTGACGTTCACGCCGTGCTTCCTCTGGATCTTCGTCGGTGCGCCCTTCATCGAAGTGATGCGGGACAACAAGGCGCTCAGCGGGGCGCTGGCAGCAATCACCGCGGCGGTGGTCGGCGTGATCCTCAACCTGGCGGTCTGGTTCGCGATCCATACGATCTTCGCACAGGTGCATCCGGTCGCGTGGGGGGCAGTGCGCTTCGATGCTCCCGTGCTTCAGAGCGTCAACGCCTGGGCGCTCCTCCTCTCGGCTGCGGCGGTCGTCGCGATGTTCCGGTTCAAGGTCGGGATGGTGCCGACCCTCGCGGCCACCTCGGCTGCGGGCATTGTCCTCTACCTCGCAGGAGCGCTCTTGTGAGCGGGCGAGCCGCCCTCGAGAGGAGAGCGGCCGAGGCCAACGAAACGAAAACGAGATCCTGCCGGGGCGCAGGACAAGCCGGGGGCATCATGAGGAGAGAGCGATGCGTATCCTGACCACGGTTGCAGTTCTCGGACTGGTTCTCGGCACGCCGGCCTCGGGCGCGGAGGGATGGCAGCAGGAGATAGCGAGCGGCCTCGGCAAACAGGGCACCGACATGCCGGGAGGGGTCTATCGCGTGGGCCTGCCCCGGACCGACCTCGACGTCACGCTCGACGGGGTAGCGATCAAGCCGGCGCTGGCCCTCGGCTCCTGGCTTGCGTTCAAGCCGATGGGCAACGAGATCATGGTGATGGGCGACCTCGTCCTGACGCAGGAGGAGATCAATCCGGTTCTGGCGCGCCTGGAGCAGGGTGGCGTGGAAATCACGGCGCTCCACAATCACCTCCTGCGTTCATCGCCGGCCACGATGTACATGCATGTGCACGGCCACGGCGCGCCCGCGAAGCTCGCTGCGACCCTGCGGGAGGCCCTCAACGCCAGCAAGACGCCGTTCGGGGCCGAGACCGCCGGCCTCTCGCCCCAGGCGGCCGAGGAGGCGTCGACCACGCCCGCCCCCAACCTCGACACGGCCGCGCTCGATCAGGCGCTCGGGCGCAAGGGCAAGATGAACGGTGGCGTGTACCAGGTGACCGTGTCCCGGGCGGAGGCAGTCAAGGACGGCGGCATGGAGGTATCTGCGGCGATGGGCTCGGCCACCGCCATCAACATCCAGCCGACCGGACCCGGCAAGGCGGCGGCCACGGGCGACTTCGTCCTCGCGGCCGACGAGGTGAACCCGGTCATCAAAGCCCTACAGGCGAGTGGGATCGAGGTGACGGCGGTGCACAACCACATGCTCAATGACGAGCCGCGCCTGTTCTTCATGCACTTCTGGGCCAATGACGACACTGCAAAGGTCGCCAAGGGACTGCGCGCAGCCCTCGACCAGGTGAAAACCGCGAAAGACTAGGAGAAGCCGATGAGAGGGCGCACCCTGTCAGCCATGAGCCACCTCGTAGAAGCCGGCTGCTGAGCGTCTCGCCGTTCGGCCGACCGCTTATCCTCGGGGGAGCCCTGAAGGCGTGCTGCGATCTGAAGCTGCTGCGGCAGCTCCCGGCGAAAGGGTCGTCGGAGGAACGACGGTGTCCTACGACAGGGCCGTTGCGGGTGCGGCGAGGTCGACGAAGCCCTGCACCAGCATGATCGCGCCGAGGACGCCCACGAGGCCGGCCGAGGCCAGCGGCAGGAGCTGGAGCAGGCGGTCGGAGACGTTGATCCGCACGGGACCCTTCCCGGTCCTGATGGTGAACAGGGAGGTGGACCATCCCTACCGAACAGCCCTGGCCGCCGTCGACCTGTCCGCGCCGTCCATGAACGCCATCAGGACCGGCACGGCCCTGGGGCTCCCCGGCGATAACCGGCTTGCGCTCGTCCATGCCTTCCTTCTGCTGGGGAAGGGGCAGATGTTCTATGCCGGGCTCAGCCCGGACACCATCGACCGGAACGTGGCCGAGGAGCGTCTGCGGGCCAATAAGGAGCTGACTGAGTTTCTGGAGGCGAACGGGCTCGGCAATTCCGAACGGTCGATCCACGTCGAGGAGGGACCGCCGTCCGAGGTGATCTCCACGGCCGTCGAGCAGTTGAAGCCCGATGTCCTGATCATGGGAACAAACGCCCGCTCCGGCAGCACCAAAGCGCTTCTCGGGAGCGTGACCGAGGAGGCCCTGCGGTCCCTCGACACTGACATCCTCGCCGTCCCGCCGCCCCGATAAGGCGGCGAGCCCGCCTCTTCGACCCATCCATCCGCGGGCGTTCCTGAAGGTGGTGGGACTGGCTAGGCTCCGATGGGAAATGAGCTCTATTTCGACAATTTCCTGGCGATCAACAAGGGACACGAGAGCCTCCAGGCTCCGGCACCAGGGCCCTCCGGGAAGGCGCACAGGATATTCCGTTCGAGCGTCTCGAATAAACTATGCCCGCATGAGCTTACGCGGAAGCAAGCCCGGGTCATTAGCGGTCGATCTCCTCCCGCGTGCGTCCGGGTCGCGGCCGGTAGCGCGGTAGCGACCAGTCCCACCGCAGGGCGGCGGCCCGGATCGATAATGCGGCCAGGAAGCCGCCGGCGAGCGCATACTCGCGTGCGACCCCGGCCAGCGCGAGGGCGACGAAAATCACCGCTCCGCCCAGCGCCGCCGACACATAGACTTCGCGGCTGAGGATGATCGGGCTTTCTCCGCCAAGAACGTCTCTTACGATGCCGCCGAAAGTGGCCGTGATCACGCCCATGGCGACGGCGACGATGGGACCCGCTTCCGCCAGCAGGGCCTTTTCGGCCCCGGTCACCGCGAACAGAGCCATGCCCACGGCATCGCACCACAGCAGGAGCTTGAGCCGCGACTGCGGAATATGGGCGAGGAAGAACACGGCGCAGGAGACGAGCACGCAGGTGACCAAGTAGGCGGGCTCCCGCACCCAGAAGACCGGGAGCGCATTGATGAGCGTGTCGCGGATCGTGCCTCCCCCGATCCCGGTTGCGGTGCCGAGCAGGGCAAAGCCGACCAGGTCCATCTGCTTGCGAGAGGCGACCAGCGCCCCGGTGGTCGCAAACACGATGATCCCGAACCAATCGAGCAATGCGGCGAAGGTATCAAACATCTGTCACGGCTCCATCAACAAGGGATGCGTCATTGGGCGGTCGCCGTCCAGGGGTGAACGCCCAACAGCGGCAGGGACTCGCCCATGACCTGCCGAGTCACCGGCGCGGCGTTCCAGCCGGAGGTGCGGAAGCCGAACGTTTCCGGACGACCGCGCGGCTCATCGAGGATCGTCAGGAACAGGAAGCGGGGCGCGTCGATCGGCGCGACGCCCACAAAGAAGGTCATGACCTTCTCCTTGGAGTAGGTCCCGCCGACGACCTTCTCGGAGGTCCCGGTCTTTCCGCCGATCCTGATCGGATCGAGCGAGGCACGACGGGCCGATCCTGCTTCGACGTTCAGGCGCATCAGGTCGCGCATGGCCTTTGCGGTCGCCGGACTGATTACGGCCTCGGCGCGGAGGCGCTCGTCGATGCCGCGCCCGGCGATGAAGGTCGGGGTGATCAGGTCGCCACCATTGACCAACGCCGCCACCGCCATAGCGGCTTGGAGGGGAGTGACCGCGATGCCGTGCCCGAAGGCGACCGTTGCGGTCGTGACATTGCTCCAGCGGGAAGGCACGATGGGTGCGGAGCTTTCCGTCAGTTCAGTCCGGATCCGGTCGAACTGCCCCAGCGTCTTCAGGAACGCTCTGAGCCGGGGAGCGCCGATGGTCAGCGCCATTCGGCCCATCGCGATGTTCGATGAGTAGATGAAACTCTCGGACAGCGTCAGGACGCGCTTCTTGCCGCGGAAGTCATCGATGCTGGCGCTGCCGATGGTGAGCGGCCGGCTGACGTCGAAGGTCGATCGGAGCGTGAACAGTTCCGTATCCAAGGCAAGCGCGGTCGTCAGGGCCTTGTAGATGGACCCCATCTCGTAACGGCCGACATGGATGCGATTGATGCGGTCCGGATGCAGCGCAAGACCGGGATCGTTCGGATCGAAATCAGGCAGCGATACGAGCGCGAGGACCTCGCCGTTGGTAACGTCGAGGACAAGCCCAGCCGCCGCGACGGCTCCATAGGTTTCAACGGCCCTGCGCAGGTGCTCAGCATAGAGGTGCTGGATCCTGAGTTCGATGCTGAGGCGCACGGCCCTGTCGTCCCGCTGCACCGGAGCCTGCCCGCGGGACAGTTCGCCACTCCCCGTTCCGAGGGTGGCATCGATCCACTTTTCGATTCCAGACAGACCCTTGTTGTCGATGTCGACTGCACCCAGGATATGCGCCGCCGCAGCCCCGTTGGGGTAGATGCGGATCGGTTCCGGCCGCAGGTGGATGCCCGCCAGACCGAGCGACCAGACGCGATCGGCCGTCGAGGGCGGGATTGAGCGCTTGATCCACGCGAAGCCTGATCCCGACGTGAGCTTGCGGCGCAGATCGTTGAGATCGAGATCCTCGAACATCCCCGCCAATCCTTCGGCGGCTTCATCGACGTCGACGACCCGGCGGGGCTCGGCGTAGACGGAGAAGGCTTTCAGGTCCTTGGCGAGCAGGACGCCGTTGCGGTCGACGATGTCGGGTCGCAGGGTCTGAGCCTGGCCCCGAGAGGCGGCGCGCGGCTCGGCGGGGTTGAAGCCGAACATCACAAGCCGCACCGCGATCGCGGCGAACAGGCCGACGAGCACGAGAGCCGTGAGCCTGATGCGCGCAGGGCTGCGCTCGAAGGCGAGCTTGAACAGAGGCCGTGCCATTGCGCCACCTGCCCCATCAACGGATGTAGGTGGGGCCCGGAGGGGCAAAAGTCTCCGGGGCTGGAATGTCGGTGGACGCGCTGCCGGCAATGGGGGAAGTCTCCGCAGCCGGCGGCTCGGTGCCCGGCTTGAAGGCTTCCAGGATCGCACCAGCGCCGGGGGCGCTGCGTATGCCGGTGAAGGGATCGACCGGGACCAGCTTGATGCCGGCCGGAACGCGAAAGGCACTTTGGGGCCTGTTCGTGAGCGCCTGTTCCAGAAAGGCTCGGACGATCGGCGCTGCATGCACCGAGCCGTAGGCCGACCTCCCCAGCGAGCGTGGGCGGTCGTAGCCGAGGAACACGCCGACGGCGAGTTCCGGCGTCGAGCCGACGAACCAAAGATCCTTGGCGTCGTTGGTGGTGCCGGTCTTGCCGGCGATCGGCCGGTCGAGCCCGGAGAACACCCGCGGCAGCGTCCGCTCGACAACGCCCTCCAGAAGGGATGTCACCTGATAGGCCGTCAGCGGGTCGATCACCTGCTCCGTTTCGCCGGTGGGCCTGGGAGCGCTCTGGTTGCGCCAGGAGGGGGCTGCACAGCCCATGCATCTCCTGCGGTCGTGCCGGAAGATCGTCTTCCCGTGCCGGTCCTGGATGTATTCGATCAGGGTCGGCCGGATATGGCGGCCGCCGTTCACGAACATGGCGTAGGCGGCGGTCATGCGCAGCACGGTCGTCTCGCCCGCCCCCAGTGCCATCGCGAGCAAGGGCGGAAGGTCATCCTGAACGCCCAGGCGCCGCGCATAGTCGGACACGAGCGGCATGCCGATGTCGCGGGCCAACCTCACCGTCATCACGTTTTTGGAGCGCTCCAGCCCCATGCGAAGCGTGGACGGACCTTCGTAGCGACCGTTGTGATTGCCCGGGGACCACGGTGCCTGTCCCGGACCCTGGTCGATGGACAGAGGTGCATCGAGAACCAGGCTGGAGGGCGTGTAGCCGCTGTCCAGGGCCGCCGCGTAAACCAGAGCCTTGAACGTGGAGCCGGGTTGGCGCCAAGCCTGGGTGACGCGGTTGAACTGGTTCTGGCTGAAAGAGAACCCGCCGACCATGGCCCGGATGCGTCCCGTCTCCGGCTCCAGGGCGACCAAGGCTCCGGAGACCTCGGGGACCTGCCGTAGCCGATACTCGTTCGATCGCGCCTTGATCGGCTCGACATGCACGACGTCGCCGACGCGCAGGATGTCGCTCGCGCGGCTCTTGCCGGTCCAGCGAATGCCACGGGCCGCGATCCGACCGGTGCGGCGGACCGTCTCGACGGCTCCGGCCGCGTTCCGATCCGGCCGCAGGCCGACGCGGGCGCCCTTGGCATCGACCGCGAGCACCACCGCCAGCTGCCACGGGTCGATGTCCTCGAGGGCGGGTAGTTCGGCGAGGCTCGCGCCCCAGTCGCCCTCGACGGAGGCAAGCCGGATCTCGGTTCCGCGCCACCCCCGGGCCTCGTCGAAGCGGACGAGCCCGTCGACGAGGCTCCTGCGGGCTGCGGCCTGCATCTTCGGGTCCAGCGTCGTTCGGACCGAAAAGCCGCCTTCGTAGAGCGCCGTCTCGCCGTAGCGGTTAGCAAGCTCGCGCCGCACCTCCTCGGCGAAGTAACCTGCCTGAGCCTCGTGCGGCGATACCGAGCGCGGATCGACGACGAGCGCTTCCTCCATGGCAGCATCGGCTACGTCCTGCCTGATGTAGCCGTTGGCGGCCATCCGCTCCAAAACCCAGTTGCGGCGGGCGATGGCCGCTTCGGGGTGACGGAAGGGGTGGTAGTTGTTCGGGCCCTTCGGCAGTGCGGCGAGGTAGGCAATCTCCGCCAGGCTGAGCTCGTGCACGGACTTGTCGAAGTAGCCCAGCGCGGCGGCCGCGATGCCGTAATGGCCCATGCCGAAGTAAATCTCGTTGAGGTACAGCTCGAGAATCCGGTCCTTGCTGAACGCCTCCTCGATCCGGAAGGCGAGGAGGATTTCCTTGATCTTGCGGCTGTAGGTCTGTTCGCGTGACAGCAAGAGATTCTTGGCAACCTGCTGGGTGATCGTGGAGGCGCCCTGCGGACGGCCTGCCTCAGTGGCGAGGTTGGCGAGCAGCGCACGCCCGATGCCCTTGGGATCGATGCCGTTGTGCTCGTAGAATTGCCGGTCCTCCGCCGACAGGAAGGCGGCGACGATCCGCTGCGGTATGGCAGCCAGAGGAATATACAGCCGGTTCTCGCGCGCGTATTCGGCGATGATTCTGCCATCCGCAGCGTGCAGGCGCGTCGTCACCGCGGGCTCGTAGCGCGCAAGCTCCGCGTGGTCGGGAAGATCGCCGGAGAGGTGCCACAGCAGCACACCTGTAGCCATCGCGCCGCTGACCACAATGAGCGAGCCAAGGGCCGCGGCAAAGGCGAAGAAACGGAGAGCGAAGCGCATATCGCGAGCACCAGTAGTTCAGGCGAGCCCTTGCGCTTGACGGAAGGCACTTGCGCAAGGGCGGTGAATGGCGAAGTGAACCTTCTCGGCACGGGCCTGCATCCGGCAGCCCGTGCGAACGGACGGCCGTTGCCCTTCGCGCAGCTCTCGATGCGCGATGCGTCAGGTCATGAGCCTGGACCGCGAGACTCGTCGTCGGAGCGGTTGACGGCGTTTGAGGAGGGGGCGTGGCGCTTCAGCGGCTCAGACGCAGCAGGGAGCGGCGCATCGGGTTCTTCGCCGACCAGCGTGTCGGAGAAAGCGCAAAGCGACTCGCGCATGCGAGCATGTGAGGGAAAGACATTCGTCAGGCTCCATTCTGATCCCGCAGGAAATCCTGCGGTGGAGCCCCCTCTGTCATTGGCCTGAGAGCTTCATCGCAGCCGGCATGATCGGCCGCGACTTACACCGTGGGCGGGAGCGGGACGCTCCGCTTTTCAG
>NZ_QQBB01000016.1:0-39594 GCF_003350535.1 Microvirga subterranea | reverse complement strand
GCGCGGGAGCCCCCTCTGTCATTGGCCTGAGAGCTTCATCGCAGCCGGCATGATCGGCCGCGACTTACACCGTGGGCGGGAGCGGGACGCTCCGCTTTTCAGAGTGTTGCACCAACAAGCGGTCCGGGGTGCCTGAGAGTTTCCGGGGCAGTTGCTCCTTCGGCGGCCAGCGCGCTGGCTCTCTCCCGCTCATTGCCAAGGTCAATCTACCCTGGTTTGTGGCGGAATTGTGTTGTTCAAGGGCGGTCGGACGCCCGCGGCAGATCCGTCTAGCGCCGTGACGCTCGTATCGACGGCACCCTGCGGTGCAGGTCGGCGATGTCCGTTTGAACAGCTGGATGCAGCGGTTCGAGACGGAACGGCCGATGGCGTCGGAGGCGTTGTCGGATCGACGAGAACAGATTCTAACAGTTTCGCGTTGCCCTTCGGGTTAGAATGTCCCCTCCGGTGCAGAGCACGGCCCATCTTGAAAGGGCGACGGACTTCACCGCCTGATCGGACGCTGACCATGAGCCTGTCGCATCCTTAATGAAAGTTCCGAGATTTTACCTGAAGGACAGGGCGACTGATGGGATCCGCCTCTCCTGTCGAAGCCCCCTGGTCGAGTCCTTCGGAAGGCTTTTGAACCGTGCTCAATGCTCCTCGTTCTGCCTCTTCGCGCATATGAGAGGCGTGCAGGGGCTCATCCCGCTCGCCGATGCTGCGCATTAGATCCGACAGGTCGACGAAGTGCTCGGCGATCAGATGGATCACTTCGCCTTCGCGCTGCAATCTCCCCCGGCAGCCGATCATGCCTGAGGACAGGATCAGCCGCCGCTGCTTCTCGAATAAGGCCGACCAGATCACGATGTTCGCAACATCGGTCTCGTCCTCGATCGTCATGAATGTCACGCCCTTGGCAGAGCCCGGCTTCTGGCGAACGAGGACAAGACCTGCCACTGTGACACGGCGCCCGTCGCCGACGTGCCGCAGGTCGGCACAAGAAGCGATACGGCGCTCGGTCAGCTCTTGGCGCAGGAAAGCGAGGGGGTGTCGCCGCAGCGTCAGGCCTTTTGAGCGGTAATCCTCCACCACTTCGCGTCCCGCCCTCATAGGAGGGAGTTCAACCATGGCCTCGATTGCCTCGGGCCCGATCGTGCGGTCCCGCTCGTCGGCCGCCGCGAACAGCGGCATCACCTCATCCGCCAGACTCTGGATCTTCCATAGAGCATCGCGCCGATTCACACGAAGGGAGCCGTAAGCGTCCGCATCGGCGAGGCGTTCGAGAGCCGTCATTGATATCCTTGCCCGGCGCTGGAGATCCTCGATGGACGAGAATGATCTCTCCTCGCGGGCAAGCGGGATCATGGCGCCATCCATGTTCGCGAGGCCGCGTACCATCCGCAACCCGAGACGGACCGCAAACAGCCGCGAGTTCCGGGCCGGTTCAAGCGTGCAGTCCCAGCGCGAATAATTGACGTCAACGGGACGGACCTCAACGCCATGGTTCCGTGCATCCCGGACGAGTTGCGCTGGAGCGTAGAACCCCATCGGTTGTGAGTTGAGGATCGCGCAGCAGAACACGTCCGGATGGTGACGCTTCATCCAGGAAGAGGCATAGGCGATCTTGGCGAAGCTCGCTGCGTGACTCTCCGGAAAGCCGTAGGAGCCGAACCCTTCGAGCTGCTTGAAGGTGCGCTCGGCAAAGGCTGCATTATAGCCGCGGGCCGTCATGCCCCGGATCAGCTTCTCACGGAACTTCGAGACCCCGGCGGTGAACTTGAAGGTCGCCATGGCGCGCCGGAGTTGGTCGGCCTCGGAGGGCGTGAAGCCGGCGCATTCGATGGCGACCCGCATCGCCTGCTCCTGGAAGAGCGGCACGCCGAGGGTCTTCTCCAGCACGCGCCTGAGCTCCGGCCGGGGATATTCCGGTTTCTCCCGGCCTTCGCGGCGGCGCAGATAGGGATGAACCATGTCGCCTTGGATCGGACCTGGCCGCACGATAGCGACCTGGATGACGAGGTCGTAGAAGATTTTGGGCTTCATGCGCGGGAGCATCGCCATCTGGGCGCGGCTTTCGATCTGGAACACTCCGATCGTGTCGGCTTTCCGGATCATGGCGTAGGTCGCCTTGTCGTCGCTCGGGATCGTGGCGATGTCGTAGCGCTCGCCTTTATGTGCGCGCAGGAGGTCGAAGGCGCGACGCATGCAGCCGAGCATGCCGAGCCCCAGTACATCGACTTTCATGAACTTCAGGATATCGATGTCATTCTTGTCCCACTCGATCACCTGACGGTTTTCCATGGCGGCCGGTTCGATGGGCACGAGATCGTCGAGGCGGTCCTGGGTGAGCACGAAGCCGCCGGGATGCTGCGAGAGATGGCGCGGTGTGCCGATGAGCTCGCTCGCCAGCTCGAGCGTCATGCGTAGACGCGGGTCGTCGAGATTGAGGTTGATCTCTCTCGCCTCTTTGACGGTCACTCCGTCATTGCCCCAGCCCCAGGCGAGTGCGGCCAGGGCAGACGTCACGTCCTCGGGCACACCCAGCACTTTGCCGACCTCGCGCACCGCTCCCTTGGCCCGATAGCAGCTCACGACCGCTGTAAGCGCCGCGCGATGGCGTCCATATGTGTCGTAGATCCACTGGATCACCTCTTCCCGGCGCTCGTGCTCGAAGTCCACATCAATGTCAGGAGGCTCCCGTCGTTCCTCGGACACGAAGCGCTCGAACAGGAGATCGTGCTCCGTGGGATTGATCGCGGTGATGCCGAGCACGAAGCACACGGCGGAGTTCGCTGCCGAACCGCGCCCCTGGCACAGGATGCCACGGGCCCTTGCAAACGACACGATGGCATGGACGGTCAAGAAGTAGGGGGCATAATCCAGCTCCTCGATCAGACGCAACTCGCGGCGGCAGGTCTCGACCACCTTGTCAGGAATGTCGTCTGGATAACGCTGCCTTGCTCCTTCCCAGGTCAGTCGCTCCAGCTTGTCCCGGGCAGTCTCCCCGGGCTCCGTCTCCGACGGATATTGATAACGGAGCTCATCGAGCGAGAAGGCGCAGCGGTCGAGGATCTCCTGAATGCGCCGGAAGGCTTCCGGATGACGCTCGAACAGGCGCGCCATCTCGGCCGGGTCCTTGAGATGGCGGTCGGCGTGCCGCTCCAACCGGTACCCCGCCTCGTCGATGGTGCAGCCCTGGCGGATGCACGCGACCACGTCCTGCAGGCGGCGGCGGGAGGGATGGTGATAGAGCACGTCGCCCATGGCAATGGTTGGGACTTTGGCCGTACGGGCTGCCTGCTCGACATGATAAAGGCGCAGGTGCTCGTTGGGGGCAAAACGTCGGACAAGAGCCATGTAGGCGCGGTCGCGGAACATCGTCTTGAGACGGGTCAAGTTCGCTTTCAGGACTTCGTCCGCTTCGTCACCCAGCAGGATCGCGAGCAAGCCTTCGCTCCAGGCGGCCAAGTCTTCCCAGGAGAGCAGACACTTGCCCTTCCCGCCACGGCTTTTGCCGAGGCTCAGCAGCCGGCAAAGGCGCGAATAGGCGGCGCGATCCGTGGGATAGGCAAGAAGCGACGTTCCGTCGGTGAGATCCAGCCGGCATCCGACTACGAGACGAACCCCCGTCTCCCTCGACGCTTGATAGGCGCGTACGATGCCGGCGAGCGAGTTGCGGTCTGTAATGCCGAGCGCCGTGATACGGAGGAGCTTCGCCTGCTCGAACAGCTCGGCCGGACTTGATGCTCCGCGCAGGAATGAGAAATGGGTGGTGACCTGAAGCTCGGCATACATCAGGAGAACAGCCCGTGCATCCACCAGTTCCCACCCTGGTCGGCAGGCGCGTCTCGGAAGATCCAGAAACGGCCACCCTGCTCAGTCTCGATGCGGTAGTAGTCACGTGGCACCGAGCCGGCGTCGCCGTTCCACCATTCCGGCACGATGCGCTCGGGCCCGTCGGCCTTGGCGACTCTGTGACGGACCTTGCGCCAGACGAAGAGGGCCGGTGGGTGATCTGGAAGCAGGGCAGTGACCACGACAGGCTCCGGCGGGTCGAGCAGGCGGGTCGGGCGCGGCAGGGTCTGTGGCCATGCCGATCCTGTCGGCGGCGCAAGAGGAGGGATCTTCCGCACCATGCGCTCAGGGATGAGGCTCTGGACCGGTGCAAGGCGATAGACCTTTCCGGTTCCGATACGTGCGCCAAGCCGGTCCACGAGCCGGCCCATATCGGCCTCGGAAGTGCTGTCGCCAGCTATCACCCGTGCCTCGGTTTGCATCTCTCTCAGCGGTTCGACCTTGCTCGCGACCAGCACGACCTCCTCGATGCCGAAGCCGGGATCGATGGTTTGCATCCGCTCATCGAAGAGCTTCGCGAGATGGCGCGCATCCCGCGTCGGTTTGGCGGTGCCGACTCGCAGGTTTGCACCCTTTTGGTCGATGCGTTGGATAATCAAGTCGAGCCGCCGGGCTCCTTCGCCGCGTCTCTCCAATTGCCGGCACAGATCTTGGGATAGTCGGAGCAGGATTGTCTTGAGATCATCAGAGCGGCCGATGGGCTCTGCAAAGACGCAGCTCGCCATCGGGGTCTCATGCGGGATGAGTGGGGAAATCGGCTCGAACGCATGACCCAATGCTTGGTCGAGCCGCAACGCCACGTCTCGGCCGAAGCGGCGGACCATCGGCGCACGAGGCATGGCGGCGAGTTGGCCGACCCGCTCGATGCCGAGCCGGTGCAGGGTACCGAGCTTGTCGGCGGAAAGGCGCAGTGCCCGGACGGGGAGAGGTGCAACCATATCGGCCGTTCGATCTGCCGGCACGATCCCGCCGGCTCCGAAGCGAGCCACAGCCCAGGCGGCACCGGGTGCATCGGCCACGGCGGCCCTGACAGCAATCCCGCGGCCGGTCAGGCGGTCCGTGAGGTCCTCGAGGAGGTTCTCCTCGCTGCCGAAGAGATGCGCCACGCCCGCGATGTCGATCCAGAGCCCATCCGGCGGGTCGGGAGCGACCACGGGCGAGTAGCCGATGGCCCAGCGCGCCAGCTCCCGTAAGGACGCCTCGTCTTCATCCGGTGTTGCATCCGCGACATGCAGGTTCGGCACGAGGGCCTGCGCTTGGGCGAGCGCCATTCCGGAGTGGAGACCGAGTCCTTGAGCGGCGGCGCAGGCCGCACGCACGACACGGCGTGATCCGATCGTATGGACGGTCACGAGCGGTTCATTGCGCGGCGGCCCGCCGGATCGCCGCCTGATCCTGTCCGTCGGCCAAGCCGGCAGGTAGAGCGAGACGACCCTTCGCATCGCAAGCCTCCAGAAACCAAGTGCGAGGTTCGGCGCCACGGCAGCGCAGGAGTTCAACTTGCCAACGATCCCACCCAAGACCGGGAGCGGGCATGACCTCGGAGGGGACGGGGGAGATGCGCCAGCGCGTCGTGGCGGCGGTCGGGAGCTTCACCAAGTCCTTCTCGGCGACTGTCCACCAGCGCCGTATGACCAGGGCCGTTACGCCCGATCCCTCGGCTGCGAGTTGCAGCCGCCGCGAGGCGGTGAGACCGAGGCGCGTCATCTCGCCGACGACCGCCGCAAGACCTCTTTCGTGCAAGCCCTCCTCAACGAGGGAGAGGAGATCCCTCTCATGTGCGGCCTCGGCATAGATCACCCGGTCCGGATGCAGACCTGCCCGTGAGAGGCCGGGGGCGAACAGATCCCGCCGGGTCAGGCACCAGAGCACAGGCCCGTTGAGGCGAGCGGCAATGCCTGCGGTGAACAGAGTGGCGCAGCCGGCGAACTCCGCAGCCATGCCCGCCTCGACCAGTTCATGCAGCGCGCCGCGGGCCAGACCGCCGCCTGGAAGATGGTGGTCGATCTCCCGAATGCCGAAGGGCAGGGGCCTGGTCTTGCGGATGCCGCCCTCGAGATGGGCAATTCGGAGCCGTAAATCGGCAAGCCTGTCCTGTTGCCCGGCATGCTGCATGTCCCGCGCCAAACCATGTTCGTGTTGATGATGTTCCTATTATGTTCTCGCTTTCCGTTGAGTCAATTGGTCGCGAGAGGGCTGTGAATTGCGAGGAGAAGAATGTTGCAAAGCATGGAGGCGGCGTTCGCAACCATCCGTGAGCCCCCCACGAGATCGCCTTCCATGAATATCAAATCGCGGGTCTGCCGTATGATCTCCGTGCGGGCATCAATAAGCTCGCCGATCTGGATCGCATCCACGAAGTGCTCATGCTGAGGCCAAGCCGCATCATGCTGCAATGCCGGAGGACTGACGAAGGGATGCTGCCGCCTGCTCCAGGAAAACCCTCAGCAGGCGAATCCGGGCCGAACCCTTCATCCAGAGAAGGCCGATCCTCCTCGGCTCGGCCGGTAACGGAAGCGGCAACTTTGTCAGCGACAAGCCCTCTGGCCAGGGCGGAGACCAATCCGGGACCAGCGACACCCCCAAGCCGCGATCCACCATGACCGCAATGGCATCCAAAGTGGACAGCACGAAACGCTCACGCGGCCGGATGCCGGCACCGGCCAAGTAATTCTCGACCAAGCGGCCGCCCCAGACGCCGTGCCCGTAGCGGATGAACGGCTCGGATGCGAGTACTGAGTGGGCATCCAGGCTCGCCATGGACGAGGGAGCGATCACCTGCATGGGCTCTTCTCGGAGCACGGCCCATCCGCAGGCCTTGGGGAGGGCGAAGTAGGGCTCCGTCAGGATCGCTCCATCCACCTCGCCGCTCAGCACCTTCGAGTGAAGCTCCGCCGACTGCCCAGGGACGATATGAATCTCGAGCCGGGGATAGGCCTCCTGAACGGTCGTCAGGATCTTCGGCATCATTCCCGTGATCGCGGTCTGCACCGCACCGATCCGAAGCTCCCCCGTTGGGGTCTCGGTCGTAAGCGCAGATTTGACGTTCTCCACGTCGCGCAGGAGACCGCGTCCCAGCTCGGTCAGCGCCCGTCCGGCCTCGGTGGGCGTCACCGTCCGGCCGGAGCGGACGAGAAGGCGTGTCCCGAATTCCTTCTCAAGCGTGCGCATGCGCAGAGCCACGGAGGCCGGAGTCAGCTCGAGACGGCGGGCTGCCTCGGCGATCGAGCCGCCCTCGACGACAATCACAAAGGTCCTGAGGAATTCGGTATCCATAAGATGGAAAAACTATCTTCTTAAGGTGGCAAAGGCCAGCTTTTCCCGTCTTGTCCGGGTCCGATACTCTCCTGCTGCTGGACCGTTCGATCGGAGCCAGACTGAAACAGGCCTGCACAAAAGGCCCCGCAAGATGGGAGAGAAACCGATGACGCGCGTCCGCCGTCGAACCACCCTGTTCGTCCTTGCCGCAATGGCCATGGCAGTTGCCGCCCCCGCCCAGGCGCAAATCAAGGGCCTTGAGATCATTGCCCCGGCCAATCCCGGCAGCGGCTTCGACCAGACATCCCGCTCCGTCCGCGAGGCCTTGCAGGAGGCTGGACTAGCTTCAGGGATCCAGGTCCTCAACGTTCCGGGCGCCGGTGGAACCATCGGCCTTGCTCAGCTCGTGTCGGGCCAGAAGCGTGGTGCTACCCTCCTGACGATCGGCGTGACCACGGTAGGTTCGATCCTGACGACGAAGCCGCCGGTGACCCTTGATGATGCCGCTCCGGTCGCCCTGCTGCTGCGTGAGTACAGCGTCCTGGTGGTCCCGGCCAATTCCGACATCAAGACGTTGGCCGATCTTACCGCCAAGGTGAAGGCTGACCCTGCAGCCGTGACATGGGCCGTCGGGTCTGCGGGTGGGCTCGACCACGTCATTGCGGGACAGATCACAAAGGCGGTCTCCGGCGAAGCTGGAAAGACCAATGCGATCAATTATCCAGGTGGGGGCGAACAGGTCGCCTCGATTCTCGGCGGCCACGTGACCGTTGGCGTCGGCGGCGTGCCGGAGTTCGCGTCTCAGATCGAGTCCGGCAAGCTTCGGGCTCTCGCCGTCTCGTCACCTGAGCGTCTCCCAAGCCTCGACGTCCCGACGCTGAAGGAGCAGGGCCTCGATGTCGTCATCGGCACTTGGCGTGGGTTGATGACCCGCAAGCAAGCCTCCGAGGCAGAGAAGAAGGAACTGGGCGACGCCATCGCGAAGATGGTCGAGACGCCGACCTGGAAAGCGACCCTCAAGAGGTTCGGCTGGATCGGGGCCTACCAGCCCGCAGAAGGATTCGGCGCCTTCCTGAAGGAGCAGGAGACCATGATGAAGACCGCGCTTGGAGAGCTCGGCCTTCTGAAGAAGTAACAGGCGAACGCAATCGCCGAGTCCGGGACACGAACTGTTGGCGCAGCCACGGGAACTGTTCCGGACTTGGCAACCATGATGGCGATACCCACTGAATACCGGAAGGTCCCATGCAGCGTCCGATGCGCAGCAAGCTATTCGTGCCCGGCTCCCGTCCGGAACTCTTTTCCAAGGCGGCTGCGTCCGCCGCCGATGCGCTTTCATTCGATCTCGAAGACGCTGTGGCGGCAGACCGCAAGGCGGAGGCGCGAGCGGCGGTGGGGTCCTTCCTGCACAGCCGCTCGGGATCCGGCGGAAAAATCATCGTGGTGCGGGCGAACGGCCTGTCGAGCGGCCTGTTCGAGGATGACCTGAGGGCGATCGTCGGCCCTGGTCTCGACGTTCTGAACCTGCCAATGGTGGAGAGTGGCGAGGAGGTGCGGGAGGCCGCCCGTGCGCTTGCCAGCTTCGAGACAAACGCAGGAGTGGGGCGCCCCATCGGCATTCTCGCCAACATCGAAACTCCCAAGGGATTGCGGCTCGCGGCCGAGATTGCGACCGCAGATCCGCGCGTCGTCGGGCTCCAGATCGGCTATGCGGATCTTTTCGAGCCGTGCGGGATAAGCCGTTCGGATTTCCAGGCCTTGAGCCAGGTCCGTCTCACCGTCCGGCTCGCGGCCGCGGAAGCGGGAATCCCGGCCTATGATGGCGCCTTTGCGGTCGTGGCCGAGCCGGCACGTTTCCGTCAGGAGTGCGAGCACGCCCGCAATCTCGGATTCGCGGGCAAGAGCTGCATTCATCCCACGCAGGTCCCGATCGCCAACGAGAGCTTCATGCCTCAGCCGGCCGAGATCGAGAAGGCCCGGCGGATCCTAGCGGCCGCGGAGGACGCTGCAGAAAAGGGAATAGGAGCCTTCGTCGTTGACGGCCAGATGATCGACGAGCCGTTTCTCGTCAGTGCCAGGGCCGTTATCGCGCTCGCCGACCAATTCGATCCCGGCCATGTCGGGGAAGGACGCTGAGATGACCGCGTCGAAGCTTCACCAACGAGATTACCGCCCCGAGTCTCGTGGGACCTTGGATGGCGTGCGGGTTCTGGACCTCTCGCGCCTCTTCGCAGGCAATGTCCTCACGCAGATGCTCGGAGATTTCGGTGCCGAGGTGATCAAGGTCGAGCCGACCGAGGGCGATACGCTGCGGGCCTGGAAGACCGATGGCATCAGCACTCACTGGAAGATCTATGCCCGAAACAAGAAGAGCCTCTGCCTGGACCTGAGGAACCCTCGCGCATCCGAGATCGTCAAGGCGCTCGTGCCTTCCGCAGACATGCTCATCGAGAGCTTCCGCCCTGGCGTGATCGAGAAGATGGGACTTGCCCCCGACGCTCTGCTGGAGATCAATCCGAAGCTCGTGATCATGCGGATCTCGGGATGGGGACAGGACGGGCCCTACAGCCAGCGCCCCGGGTTCGGAACAGTGATCGAGGGGATCTCCGGCTTTGCGGCCATCAATGGTTTTGCCGACCGGGAGCCGGTCCTCCCGCCCATGTACTTGGCCGACGCGATCGCGGGACTATACGGTGCCTCCGCGGCCATGATCGCATTGCGCGAGGTCGAGATGAACGGTGGGTACGGACAAGTCATTGATCTGCCGCTGCTCGATCCGCTCTTCTCCATTCTTGGTCCGCAATCGGCCAACTACCGCCTCACTGGCAGGGTCAAGCCGAGGACCGGAAGCCGCTCGACGAACTCTGCTCCTCGGAATGCCTACCGATGCAAGGACGGAAGATACGTCAGTCTCTCCGCCTCGATCCAGAAGATGGCGGAGCGGTTGTTTCGCGCGATCGATCGAGCCGATCTCATTGACGATCCACGGTTCAGGACAAACGCCGACCGCGTCAGGAACGCCGAGGAGCTCGATGCGATCATCGGCGCCTTCATCGCCGGCCGAACCCAGTCGGAGAACGTCGCCTTCTTCGAGGCGGCGGAGGTCACCATCGGTCCTATCTACGACACTTCGCAGATCCTTGAGGACCCGCACTTCATCGAGCGCGAGGTCATCGCGGACTATCCCGATCTCGACATGCGCACGCTCCCGATGCACCACGTCGTGCCACGACTCCGCGGAACCCCGGGTTCGGTGCGAACCCCGGCTCCGAGGCTCGGCGAGCACAATAGAGAGCTGTTGGCCCAGATCGGGATCGACGATGCGGATTACGCCGACTTGGTGGCATCCGGCATTGTGAATGGTGAGGCATGACTGGCAACGGGTAGGATCGTCAGGACGAAAAATGAGCAAACTGCCGTGACGATCAGGTGGCGCAGAATGGCAGTCCGATGAGGTCCAGCCGTCACATGTTGGCAGGCCCTATTCGTGCGCCTGCTGGGCATGTTCCCTCGCGATCCGGCTCACCGTGCTGGGGCTCAGGCCCATGCGGATCCCGATGGTCGCGTAGTTCAGGCCCTGGGCCTTCAGCGCCATGATGCGCTCGGTCCGCTTCTTGACCTCGTCCCGCCGTCTGGCCCGTTCCTCGTGCGTCGTGACCCGGTAGCTCAAGGATTTCATCTTCGATTCTCTGCTCATTGCACATTGCTGCAGGGCCGGTTCCGATCTTCAGCCGCATCACATGCTGGCCCAACCAGGTTTTGCCTGCGGGGCTGCGACAGGCGCATCGAACGCGGCGTAGACCAGTCCATGATCGGGACGATGCGCAAGCATAGTGAGCAAGGCATCGCATGGGATGTCCACGCGCCATGATCCCTGTCTGGTTGATTGTCCGATAGGTTTCATCACCCCGGGGCCCGAGCGCTTCAAGCGCCGGACCGCGGGGTTAGCGTCCTGTGACCAGGGTTCCGGCGCGGCAAAGGCCGCGATGATGTATCGGAAGCGTCAGCATGATGGAACAAGCTTAGGCCAGCAGCGAGCTTTGTCAAACGTTGCCTTCTGTCGCGGCCGGCAACCTTGACACTGAAGCTAGCCCAACCGACATTAGTTGGGTCATGCCAACGAACTGCACCTTTTCCGCATTGCGCGCAGGCCGTCTCAAGACGGGATCCTGAGCCCCGGACGTCCGAGTCCGGGGATGATTGGCACACGGCAAAAACCCGATCAGTCATGAGCTAACCGGCACTCACCGCGCCGGATGATCCGGCGCGTTCGGGTTTCCTTGCAAGCACAATCGAAGCGTCAGGAATGGCGGCCTAGCCGAGGTCGCCGAAAGGTGAGTCATGTCTGTTGTCATTCTTGCAATGGTCTTCGCGCTGACGGTTGCGCAACTCGTCTTTTGGGAAATTCTGGGCAAGACATTCGGCTACGCAGCGTCGATCAGCATCACGGGGCTTTGTGCCTCCGTCACGCTGATCCTCGCCGCCTACGTCGCCGCGATACACACATTCCACTCTAGCAAGAACGCCTAGGTGGAAATCTCACACAATCGATGTGCATGAGCGAATGCGGGGCCGTGATGGCCTCCTGGCGGATCCTGCACACAGCGATGAAAGACATCGCGAGCAAAGGCTCGCGACAGGAGGATGATGATGCTGAGGCGCGTACATCGAGCCGTCTGCAATATCTGCCAGCGCACGTTGCCGAGGGCGGCGGCCCGGTGCCCTTGGTGTTCTTACGTGAGTAGCGAACCGGCCAAATCCGACATTTCACACGCATCCGAGCGAGGCGTCCGCGCGGCGGCCGATGAGACGCATGCCTCATCGGGAGAACACACGGGGCGCAATTTCATGAAGGAGGTATACGCATGAAGCTGAACAACTCTGGCTCGTCGATCAAGATCAACAGCACCAACATCGATCTTGGCGAGGTGCTGCCTCGCAAGATCCAGGAAGAACTCCTGCATGCCGCCGAAACCTACTTCGGTTACCTGAACCACGCGACCGTCGGATTCACGCGCGACGGACATTGGTACTGCTGCACCATCAACGCGCAGGTCAGCAACCTGAAGGTGTTCGTCGCAGAGGCGTCCGCCACGGACTGTCACAAGTCGTTCGACCTGGCGTTGGAAAAGATCGCGAAGCAGCTGCGTCGTAGGAAGCGCCGCATCGTCGATGCGAACCGGGGTCAGATGGCGGCCCCGGCCTTAGCCTAAAGACTTTGCCGGGCCGGAGCATGCCTCCGGCCCGGCATTGTGATCACGTACGATCTTCATTCGGTCGCATCCTGCCGATGCTTCCGGTTGCGCCATCCCGGTGTTCATCGCACTCGCTCGCGCGTTCCGGTTGGCGCACGACACGCGCGACGTGCAGCGTCCGCCAGACACCTGTAGCACTGCGCCACTGGAATGATTGCCTCTCAGAGAGTCCGATCAGCGCCGCACCGAGCGGCGAGAGCACCGAAATCCGACCCAGCCCTTCATCCTCCTCTCCCGGATAGACCAGCATCGCGCGTCGGATTCCTTTCGTGACCCCGTCACGGAAATCGAAGACCGAGTGCATGGAAATCACGTTCGGAGGTAGATAGGCCGGGCCGACCACACGGGCCCGTTCGAGTTCCTCTGCGAGAAAGTGCGCCGAAGGTGGGGATCGGCGGATCTGCATGCCGGCTAAGGCGATCCGCCGGAGCCTGGCATGATCGATCGAGGAAACAATTGGAGTGGCAACGGACGTAGACAACTCGTACTCCCAACAAGGATGTCGATACCCAGGCCGTCCTAGGCCTGATCGCAATTTGTCGTCAGCGCTGATCAGACTCCGGAGAGCCGTTGGCAGGCGGATACGTGAGTGCTGGTTGGTCAGACGACCCGGGGCGAGAACCTGCTTCCCGCACCCGGGCTCAGCGGCCTGAGGCGCGGCGGGGTGCGAAAACGGCGACGGAATGTATGGCGAGCCTGACCATGACATCCTCAACATAGATGGGATGCGCGGCAATTCAAGCAGGAGGCGTCGTGGGCGAAGAGGCCGGACCGCAAAGGCTCTTAAGGATAGCCGCGCAGGCAGGTTCGAACTTACCTTGGCGCTGAACGTTGCCATGGTGATATGAATGCACGCCTGCTCCTGCACCGCATGCTGTTTCGAAAAGGACTTCTGCAAACGCGCCTGTGAGCCCGCGGCGGCGCGTTCGCACTGCCCGGGTCATCAGTCCATCCCCTGTTTTCCGAAACCATGAGGCGGCCCGCATAGCCGTGGCCGGCGTTGATGATGGCATCCACCATGATGACAATCCTGATCACGCCTGCGCGGGTGAGGTCGCGTCTGAGCGCGCGCGACGTCGGGCATGTCATCGACGAGCTCACCGGCACCGCGGCGCACGGCGCAGCACTAAGCCACGAGGCAGTGCGCGCCGCGGTTCTGGAACGCGGCAGGGCGTCCTGCTTTGGCTTCGGCCGCGGTGTCGCCATTCCCCACGCCGCGATTCCTGGTCTCGCGCAACCCATCGGCGCCTTCGCGCGCCTCGAGCCCGCGCAGGACTTCGGCGCCGCCGACGGAACCCGTGCCGATCTTGCCTTCCTGCTGCTGAGCCCCGGTGACGACGGCCCCACGCATCTGCGAGCCCTGGCATGCGTGGCGCGGCGCTTGCGCGACCGAGAGGTTGCGGCACGTCTCAGGTCAGCAAAGGATGTGGAAGCAATCTACATTGTGCTGACGAGCGATGCCTGGCGCGAGCCCGGTGAGGACCCTGAAAGCGGACATTCCGCCACACCATATCCGCGTGGTTTGACAAACGGGTCAAGGTATACCAGCTTAAGGGCATCATGTTGAGCTTCGCACAATATCGTCGCGGCCTGCATCGGGCAGGCAACCTCATCGCGGGCCAGTAGCCCCGAGCTTGACGTGCATCTGCACCCCGAGCTCGGGGGAGCGCAAGATCCCTATATCTTCGTACATCTTGTGAGGCTGGATGCTGGCGCATCCGGTGCGGCGGCATGCTTCAGCACTTCTTCAAACTTGTGTTCCGCAGGGCGGAGCGAGAGCGCGTTCGAGCTTATGGCCAACGGCATGGCCTGCCCATGGACGGGATGCGCTCCGGACTCGAACGCCCGACAACCGAATTCCTGACGCATATCCTCAGGTCCGCACTCGCTCAAAAGCAATCGGAGCCCAGCGGAGGCGGCGCCGTGTGCCGGCTCCCGCACGAGTCGACATCGAATGCGGCAACGCAGGATGTGGAGCAGCCGGATGGAAATGTCGTCCGGCTGGTGCCGCGACGCCTTAGGACGGAGCAGGTCCTGAACACGTCACCGCATGACGACAGTGATCCCGGTCCGTCGGCAGCCTGAGCTCCGCGATTGCGCCCAACAGAACAGGAGACATTCATGACCAAAGCAACCAGCGGGGGCGTCAAGCCCCGCATCATCCTGACTGCCGCTGACCACGAGCGCCTCTCCGTCCTCGCCAACGCGGCCGCGAATACGATCCCCGAGGTCGCAGCCGAACTTTCGGAGGAGCTCGACCGCGCGCATGTGCTTCCGAAGGGCCGGCACCCTATCGACACTGTTTGCATGGGCTGTGCGGTGGATTTCCGCGACGACATGACGGGCCGGGTGCAGACGGTGACCCTCGTCTATCCGCAAGAGGCCGACATCTCGGAGGGGAGGATCTCGGTGCTGACGCCCATCGGAACGGCCCTGATCGGACTTACCGTCGGAAAGTCGATCGATTGGGTTACGCGCACCGGTGAGTCGAAGCGGCTGACGGTGCTGCAGGTCCGCGAACCTGTGGTCGCCGAGCGCCAGACCGCGTAAGCGCATCCGCAACTGAAAAGACACGACCGTCAAGCCACGCGGCCTTTGCGGCCGCGTGGCCTCCCTTCTTGCTGCAATCGGCAGAACTGCTGCCAACGGAGAAATGAATGGCCGAAACCAACCGTCTCAGCACGATCACAAAGGCCGGATCGCGCCCGCCGGCGCATGGCTTCGAGAACCCAGCGCATCATGCTGACCGGACGACGCGACTGTCCATTGCGCCTGCCGCCAAACCATGCATCGGCGACGGCCGCCTCGACCACTTTGTCAAACGCGATGGAATGCTGTTTGCCGGAACGCATCTCATCGTTGATCTCTGGCATGCGTCGAACCTTGACGACCTGCCTGTGGTCGATCGAGCGTTGCGTGACGCTGCCGCCCGGGCCGGCGCGACGCTGCTGAACATCGACCTCCACCATTTTTCCCCGAACGGTGGCATCTCCGGTGTGGCGGTCTTGGCCGAGAGCCACATCTCGATTCATACTTGGCCTGAGGTTTCCTATGCGGCGGTCGACATCTTCATGTGTGGCGCCGCGCAACCGCACAGGGCCGTCGAGGTCCTCAAGGGCGTGTTCCTTCCGGGGCTGGTGACGCTCGCCGAGCACAAACGGGGTGTCATCCTATGACGTGGTTTCAGGAAGGGCTCTACGAGCATCATGCGCAGATGCTCTCCATGGATTCCGTAATCTATCACTGGCGGACCGAGTTCCAGGACGTGCTCATCTTCGAGAACGCGGTCTTCGGCAAGGTGCTGGTGCTTGACGGAGTCGTACAGCTGACGGAGCGCGACAACCACATCTATCACGAGATGATCGCCCACGTGCCGCTGATGGCTCATGGGCGCGCGCGGGACGTGCTGATCGTCGGCGGTGGCGACGGTGGAACGCTCAAGGAGGTACTGAAGCATCCGGTCGAGCGCGCGACTCTCGTTGAGATCGATGGCGAGGTCATCGACCTATCGCGGCTTTACATCCCTGAAGTGTCGGACGGCGCCTTCGACGACCCGCGCGCGGACGTGCTGATCATGGACGGCACGCGCTACATCGAGCAGTCCCGGGAAAGCTTCGATGTCATCGTCATCGACTCGACGGATCCGATGGGACCGGGGGAGCCGCTCTTCACGCCGGCCTTCTACGGGGCGTGCCGAAGGCGGCTGCGTCCCGGCGGGATGATCGTGGTCCAGAGCGGCGCTCCGTTCTTCCAGCCCAAAGAGCTCGAGATGGTATGCGGTCGCCTCGCGGCGTCCTTTGCGGGCGTCCGGCCATACCTGGCGCCGGTCCCAACCTATGCCGGCGGCATGCTGGCGCTTGTCGCTGCAGGCGAGTCCCGCGATGCGCTGCGACCGCCCTGCAAGGTCCTGCGGGAACGCTTCGGCGAGCTGCAGGGCCGGACCCGCTACTACACGCCCGAGGTCCACCGGGCGGCGTTCACCCTGGCGCCGTCGTTCGGGCCGTCCTGCCTGAGGGAGCATCCATCGTCCGCAGGCTTCCTGAAAACGGGATCCTGATCCCGGGTGGTGGCCGGTCAGGCGCCGCCGTCCCGGGAACATGCTCGGACTTCATTTCGGATCATTGCGGCTCCGCTCTTGCTGCGTTGCGGAGCCCGACAGGAGGACCTCATGACCATCCTTCCGCCGCCTCTGGCAATTTCGCTCCGCAGGATCGACCCTCTCAAGTGGCCTAGTCCGCGCGGCTGTTCGCACGCGGTCGCCGGCACGGGCACATTCGTGTTCATCGGCGGACAGATCGCCACCGATAATGCCGGGAGGGTGACCGCGGTCGGGCTTGTTCCCCAGGTGCGGCAGGCGCTGCGGAACGTGCGCACGGTTCTCGCTGAAGCGGGCGGGGTGCCCGAGAATATTGCCCAGATGACATGGTATGTGCTCGACATCGATTACTACCGCGCCCGCCTCCCGGAACTCGGGGTCGTCTATCGCGAGATCATGGGAAGTCATTATCCGGCGATGGTGCTGGTGGAAGTTTCAGGACTGGTCGAGCCGGAGGCCATTGTGGAGATCGCCGCCATGGCGATCCTCCCGGTCGGGTGCCCGGCATCGACCGTCGTCAATCCTTCGCTTTTCTAGGTTCCGAGCGTTGCCACGCAGCCGACGAGCTCGGGCAAGGGGATCCGCATGAAACACCATCTGCCATCTATCATCGTCACGGCGCGCGATCACCGGCGGCTGATGCACACGGCGGAATGCCTCGCCGAGCAGGCGCACCCGCTCGCACCGCACCTGCTTCAGGAGCTGCGCCGGGCGTCCTTGTGCGAGCCGGACAGGCTCCCGGACGATGTCGTTACCCTCGATACCTTCGTCACCTACCGAATCACCGGCAAGGACGCGCCGGAGAAGCGCATGCTGATCCACCCGGACGACCGCATGTGGCCGCCGGCCGAGGTGTCGGTCCTGACCCCGGTCGGATTGTCGCTGCTCGGATTGCGCGTCGGCGACCGCATGCCTCTGTTGGGCTCGGACGAACCGATCGACGTGCGCGTCGAAGCTGTGGGCCCGAAGATCGTCGGCGCCTTGTGAGGTGCACGCAGCCGGCCCGAAGGCCGGCCGCCGTCCGGAGAGGGGATGCGCCTGCATGATCCGGAGCCGGCCCGTCCGCGATCTCGGCCGCCTCGTGGAAGGAGTCGCGAACGTTCATTCTCAAGCCTCGTGATCGTCGGGGCGCGGGGCGCCTGAACGGATGACTGCCTGGTAGACAAGGAAGCAGGCCAGAATGAGCACGATGGAGGACAGCACCTGGTCCGTCATGACAGTTCCCTCCATGGTTCGACGAAGCGTCCATGCGGCTGATGAAGGACGCGCAGGAGCGTCAGGCTCCGCCATCCCTCGGGCGTCCGCCACGTGATCGACTGACCCTCGCTGAGGCCGATCAGCGCTGCGCCTTCCGGCGACAGCACGCAGACACAATCCGCTTCCCTGCTATCCTCATCAGGATAAACCAGCATGGCGCGCCGGACAGTCCAGGTGACGTCATCACGGAACTCCAGCCGTGAGTGCATCGTGGCAACGAACGGCGGAATGGCCCGTGGTGTCAGGACCATGGCCCGGATCAGCTCATTGGCGAGCATCGCCGCGGCCGGGCGGTCCCGTTGATTGCTCAGGCCGAACGATGCGAGGAAGGCGAGCCTGTCGTAGTCACCCGTCGAGATCGTCAGCGGCGGAAGGGTTTCTTGCTTGATCACGGTCTCTCTTCGCCTCATGTCCACGTGATGCCGCCAGGGGTGCGCGTCACCGTCGAACCATCGTCCAGGAAGCGGATGCCGATGTCCTCTACGTACACCTCATGAATCCTGCCATCCTCCACGAACGACATGCGATCGCCGACGCGCAGGCCCAGGAGCGCCGTTCCCAGCGGCGTGGTCACAGAGATCTCCGCACCGGGCCAGGTCAGGTCCTCCGAGTGGACGAGCAGGTGCGCACGCGACTTCGGCTCGTCGTCGATGCGGTAGATCACCCGGCAGTTCGTCGAGACGACATCCTCCGGCAGTGCCGCCGGATGGCAAACGTCCGCGCGACGCAGTTCCTTGAGCAGGAAGTCCGGTGTCGGGCGGTCCTGGTTCTGTCGGATCATCGCGGTGAACAGCAGGCGGTTGTAGTCGCTGGTCGCGAGGGTAATTGGCGGAAGACGATGTTGCGCGTTCATGGAAATCTCCTCGAAGCGGTCAACTGCCGGACGCGCTGACGCACGTTCCTACAGGGCGGGCGTGACGGTCCGGCGCGCGCCTCAGCGGCGCATCAATGATCGTATGAGCGATTGGATGCCCCGGAGCGTCGGCGACCACTGCTGGTCGGGCCGGCCCCTGGGGCTTACCTGCCTGCTTTTAGGCAGCCCGCGTGCGCCAGAAGGCGAAGATATTTCGCGAACGTCATCATGACACCATCAAGATAGCCCTGTTGCCCGCGATTGCAAGGTTGCGGGCAGTGCAGGCGCGTACGCGAAGGGAGTAGGCGGTCAGCATCGGTCTGCTTGCCCGACCGCGCCGATGCCCTAAGTTCAACCATAATGGGCGACCGGGCGTCGCCTGTGCGAGAGCATCCTGAATGCCGCTATTGTCTCCCGAACAATGCCGCGCCGCCCGTGGCCTGCTGAACTGGACACAGGAGGAGCTCGCCGAACGGGCGGATGTTTCGCGGAGCACCATTCGCGATTTCGAGAATGGCCGCCATCACCTCCATCCCGCGACGGCTGCTCAAGTCGTGGCGGCCTTGGAGCGTGGGGGAGCGCTTCTGATCCCATCCGACGAGGCCGGCCCTGGCGTACGGCTCCGGAAGCCTGTCGGCTAGGAGCCGCTCAACCAGCCGAGGATACCAAACGAGGCTCCGACCAAGGGAAGCCAGTACCAGAACATCAGATCGGCATCCTTTCGCCGGTCTTGGCGGGATTGCCGTCCGGGTGCATCGGTCATGCATACGCTCCTTTCGGCCCGGTCCCTATCTCCGAGGAGTAAGCTCCTCTGCCGCTTCGGCTGCCGGAACGTCCCGGCTGCCCTCCGTCCGGTCGCGGTAGAGCGCAGCCCGGACGAGCAGCATCAAGGTCACCGGCGTGGTCAGGGTGACGAACACGGCAATCAGGATCTCGTGGACGACCGGCCGCGCCTCGAGAAGGCTGAAGCAGAGTGCGGATCCGGCCAGGATGCTTGCCATTCCTGCCGTGGTTCCGAGCGTGGGCGCATGGACGCGCGCATAGAAGTTTCCCAACCGCAGGAGCCCGAGCGACCCGATCAGCGTGACGGCCGCTCCGACGAGCACGAGGACGGCCGTCAGCAGCGCGGCCCAGGCGGGCAGATTCGCTGCGGCACTCATTCGATCACCTCGCCGCGCATGAGGAACTTGGCAAGCGCCACAGTCGCTACGAACCCGAGGAGGCCAATGATCAGCGCCGCCTCGAAGTACAGGCTGCTGCCCGTGCGAATGCCGAACGTGACGAGCATCAGCATCGCGTTCACGTAGAGGGTATCCAGCCCCAGGATGCGATCCTGCGCCCGCGGACCGACAACGAGACGGTAGGTGGCGCAGCACATCGCCATGCCGAGCATGATCTGAGCGCTGGTGATGGCCCATCCGAAGATTACGATGGCGCTCATTCGAAGATCTCCATCAGCCGCCGCTCATAACGGTCCTTGATCGTGCGGATCCACACCGTCTCGTCGACCAAGTCGAGGACGTGCAGCAGCAGGGTGCCCTTGGCGGCGTCATAGTTCACCCAGATCGTGCCGGGGGTCGAGGTGATGATGATGGATAGGACGGCAAGCCCGTGGCGGTCGCGCAGGTCGAGCGGGATGGTCATGAAGCCTGCATTCATCCCCGGCTCCCGGGAGCGCAGGATGATCTGCCCGACCGCGAGGTTCGAGCGGAGGATGTCGGTCACCACCATGCCGAGAAGGCGCAAGGCCGCGCCGGGGCGGCGGATGCGCGGCTTCTCGGGCCGAAGCGCCGCCATGGCCCAGGAGGCCAAGACGGCGAGCACGCTTCCCAGCATCAGATGACCGGGCGACATGCTCTGGTTCAGCAGGAGCCATAGGACGAGCAGGACAGCGGACAGGAGAGGGTAGGGCAGAAGCCAGCTCATGGGCGAACCTCCGCACCATTCGACCCGGGCCTCTGTGCCGACAGCACGCCCGTCACGTAGTCCTGCGGAGTCCGGAGAGCCTGCGTGGTCGCCTCCATGTAGCGCATGGCGGGGCCGCCGCCGACGGTGAGGCCGAGGCAGATCAGCAGCAGGGCGAGCACGGGAGCCATCTCGATGATGCGTACCCGGGGGACGCTGTCGTCCATGCGAGCCCAGAAGCTGTTGATCCCGGTCCTGGTCATGGCAATCAGCGTCGCCAGGCCCGACACCGTCAGCAGGCCGATCAGAAGCCAGGTCGAGACCTGGACCGTGCCGCCGTCCGACCGCAGCATCGCCGCCATCATGCCGAACTTGCCGATGAAGCCGGACAGGGGCGGAAGGCCGGCCAGGAGCAGGGCGCAGGCGATGAAGCTGCCGCCCAGGAGGGCCACCGTAGCCGGGATGGCCACGCCGATCTCCTTGTCGTCGCTCTCGTCTTCAGCCTCGCCATAGGCTTCCATGGTCACGGCCAGGACGTCAGCACCGGGGCCACGCAGGCGCTCAACCAACTCGACGAGCAGGAACAGCGCAGCAATGCCCAAAGTGGAGCTGACGAGATAGAACAGGGCCGAGCCGATGACTGCGCCGCCGCCAGTGCCGATGGCGGCGAGCACCGTTCCCGACGAGATGAGGACGCTGCATCCGGCGAGCCGCGACAGGGTCTGCGAGGCCAGAACTCCGATGGTGCCGAACACCATGGTCAGCATGCCGCCGATCAGCAGCCATTCGCCGCCGAACCCCGCGAGGGATCCTGCGTCCGGGCCGAACACCAGCGTCCACAGGCGCAGGATCACGTAGACGCCTAATTTGCTCATGATGGCAAAGATGGCGGCGGCCGGCGCAGAGGAGGCCGCATAGGTCGTCGGGAGCCAGAAGTTGAGCGGCCAGGCCCCTGCCTTCATCAGGAAGGCGGTGCCGAGAACCGCCGCCGCGGCGGCGAACAGCGCCGCATCGCCCGGCGCTAGGGCCGGAATGCGATGGGCGAGGTCCGCCATGTTGAGGGTGCCGGTAACGCCATATGCCAGACTGGCACCGATGAGGAAGAGAAACGATCCTGTCAGGTTGATGGCGATGTAGGCAAGGCCCGCCCTGACCCGTCCGACCCCGTCCCCGTGCAGAACGAGGCCGTAGGACGCCGCCAGCAGCACCTCGAAGAACACGAAGAGGTTGAACAGGTCTCCGGTCAGAAAGGCGCCGTTGAGCCCCATGAGTTGAAGCTGGAAGATGGTGTGGAACCGCGGCCCCGCACGGTGCCACCGCGCGAGCGAATACAGCAATGTCGTGAGGCCCAGCACGCTCGTCAGCACGAGCATCAGGGCCGCGAGCCGATCCAGCACGAGCACGATGCCGTACGGAGCCGGCCAGTTGCCGAGCTCGTACGTCCTCACGCCGGATCCCGGCGGCATCATGTCTGCCATGCGGAGCAGCATGATCGACACGATCAGCAGGGCGATCGTCGTTGCGACCCCGATGGCGGCCTTGATCGTGCGGAGCCGCTCATCGAGGAGCAGCATCACCGCGCCGGAGACGAGCGGCAGCAGGATCGGGACGATGATCAGGTGGTCGAGCGCGCCTGTCATTGCGCGTCCTCACGGCCGTCTACGTGGTCGGTGCCCGTCAGGCCGCGCGAGGCGAGCAGGACAACGAGGAACAGGGCCGTCATCGCGAAGCTGATGACGATGGCGGTGAGGACCAGCGCCTGGGGCAGTGGATCGGTGTAGAGCGCCGGGTCGACCACCTCGGGATTCTGCAGGACCGGAGGGGATCCGATCCGCAGCCTGCCCATGCCGAAGATGAACAGGTTCACCGCATAGGACAGCAGGGACAGCCCGATGATGACCTGGAACGTGCGCGGGCGTAGCAGAAGCCACACTCCAGAGGCGGTCAGAATGCCGACCGCGAGCGCGAAGATGAGCTCAATCATGCATTCTCCTTCTCGGCGGCAGGAACCGGCGCGGGCTTCGGGCGGCGGATCGACTGGTGAGCGAGGGCGATGAGGATGAGCACCGTGGCGCCCACGACGACCGCGAAGACGCCCAGGTCGAACAGCAGCGCGGTGGCGGCCGGGATCTTGCCGATGACGGGCAGGTCCAGGTATTGGAAATAGGACGTCAGGAACGGATGGCCGAACAGCCATGCGCCCATTCCGGTGAAAGCCGCACAGAGCAGGCCGAGGCCCGTCCAGCTCATCGGAAGGATCCGCAGCCGCGCCTCGATCCATCGCGTTCCGCCCGCCATGTATTGCAGGACGAGAGCGACCGACATCGTGACCCCGGCCGCGAAGCCTCCGCCCGGCAGGTCATGGCCGCGCAGGAACAGGTAGATCGCGACGATCCCGATCACCGGGAACAGCCATTGCATGATCACCGCAGGAATCGTGAGGTAGTCGGCGAGGGTGTCGCCCTCCGTGCGGCTGGGAATGGCCCTGTCATAGGCATCCTGCACGCGCTGCTGCTCCGGCGCCTCAACGCTTTCCGGCGCCGGACGGAAGCGGCGCAGGAGCGAGAAGACCGTGATCGCCACCACGGCGAGCACCACAATCTCGCCGAAGGTATCGAAGCCGCGGAAGTCGACCAGGATGACGTTGACGATGTTGCGGCCGCCGCCCTCTGCATAGGCGTTCTCGACGAAGTAGCGCGAGATGGTTTGGGGGAGCGGACGCGTGAGCATCGCATAAACGACCAGGGCCATCCCCGTTCCGGCCGCTACGGCCAGCATCAGATCCCGTGCCCGACGCACTCTCGCCTGAAACGAGGCCGACAGGCCTTCACCCGCCGTTTCGATCCGCTTCGGCAGCCAGCGCAATCCGAGGAGGATCAGCACCGTCGTGACGATCTCGACGAGGAGCTGAGTGATGGCGAGGTCGGGCGCCGAGAACCACACGAAGGTGATGCACGTGACGAGGCCGGCACCACCCATCATGACCATGGCTGCGAGCCGGTGATACTTGGCCTGATAGGCCGCACCGATGGCGCACAGACCCCCGACGATCCAGAGCAGGAGGAAGGCAGGGTCGAAGCCCGTGGCTGGCCGGGAGCCTGGCTCAAGCCCGTGACGATAGAGCGGCCAGAGCGCCGCGATCACCGCAAACGCTACCAGCAGGCGCAGCTGCGGTTGAAGCCGCTGAGTGCCGAAAACGCGTTCCAAGGACCGCGCCCATTTCCAGGACAGGGTGACGAGCACGCGTTCGAAGATGCGCTGGCCCTTGAGGCGGCGCACGATGGGAGGGCCGTCGATGCCTTTCGCGAGATATCCCTGCAGCAGCCAGTACAGGATCACGCCGCCGCAGAGCGCGATCACGCTCATGAGCAGGGGCTCGTTGAAGCCGTGCCACACCGCCAGACTGTAATATGGGGTATCGGGGCCCAGGACGGAGCGCACTGCCGTCGCGAGAAAGGGCTTGATGGTCAGCGCCGGGAGGACGCCGACGAGCAGGCATGCCAGGACGAGGAACTCGACCGGAAAGCGCATCCAATGCGGCGGCTCATGCGGCTTGCGCGGCAGGTCGGTCGCGGGCGGGCCGAAGAACACGCCATGGATGAACCGCAGGGAGTAGGCGACGCTGAAGGCGCTGAACAGCATGGCGAACCAAGGCAGCGAATGGTCGAGCATCGAGTCGACGTGGAAGGCCGCCGCCTCGGCGAAGAACATCTCCTTGGACAGAAAGCCGTTGAGGAGCGGCACGCCCGCCATGGCGGCGGCGGCGACCATCGCCAGGGTGGCGGTGATCGGCATGAAGCGGAACAGGCCGCTCAGGCGCCGGATGTCGCGGGTGCCGGTCTCGTGGTCGATGATGCCGGCCGCCATGAACAGCGACGCCTTGAAGGTGGCGTGGTTGATGGTGTGGAAGACCGCCGCGACGGTCGCGAGCGGGCTGCTGAGCCCAAGCAGGATCGTGATCAGGCCAAGGTGGCTGATGGTGGAATAGGCCAGCAGACCCTTCAGGTCCTGCTGGAAAATGGCCGCATAGGCCCCGAGGACCAGGGTGCAGAGCCCGGCCGACACCACGATGTAGAACCAGGCTTCCGTCCCCGCCAAAACCGGCCAGAGAAGGGTGAGCAGGAATACGCCGGCCTTCACCATCGTGGCCGAGTGGAGATAGGCCGAGACCGGCGTGGGCGCGGCCATGGCGTGCGGAAGCCAGAAGTGGAACGGAAACTGCGCGCTCTTCGTCAGGGCTCCCAGCAGGACCAGGATCAAGGCCGGAAGATAGAGAGAGCTGCCACGGATTTTGTTCCCCGAAGCCAGCACCACATCCAGATCGTAGCTGCCGACGATGTGGCCGATCAGCAGGACACCGACGAGCAGGCACAGCCCGCCCGTGGCCGTGACCGTCAGGGCCAAACGCGCGCCGTCGCGGGCGCCGGGGTTGTGGTGCCAGTAGCCGATCAGGAGGAAGGAGAAGAGACTGGTGAGTTCCCAGAAGAAGACCAGCTGGATGAGGTTGCCGGACAGGACGATGCCCAGCATGGCGCCCATGAAGGCGAGCAGGAACGCGAAGAAGCGCGGCACCGGGTCGGCGGGCGACATGTAATAGCGCGCATAAAGTGCGACCAGGAAGCCGATGCCGGTGACCAGCATGGCGAACAGCCAGGTGAAGCCGTCCATGCGCAAGGTGAAGTCGAGGCCGAGGGTCGGCAGCCACTCGATGCCGAAGTGCAGGACCCCGCCGTGACTAACAGCCGGATACTGCAAGGCCGTCAGGGCGGTACCGCAGAGGGCCACCGCTCCGGCCAGGAAGGCAGCGCCGTTCCTGGCGTCCTGACGGAGGAAGGCGGCAACGAGGCTCCCGATGAAAGGAAGGGCGACGATGGCCAGGAGGGGCAGGCCACTAGACATGGATTGGGTGGTCTCCTTCCGGGCTGGGGAGCGCGCGCGAAACTCCGACGTTGAGGCTTATGTCGCCCAATATGGTTGACATGGACCCCTCGATGCAAGGGCGCGGCTCAGTAAAAATACATCGGTGTCCTATCGGTCGGATGTCACCCTCCGGCTGCAGCGCGTCGGCTTGATCTAAAAATCCTGGGACCGTCTCCTGCCAGACTGATCGGGACGTTTCTGACGCATTGTTCGGCGGGCGAATGTCGCCCGCCATGAGATACCCCTTCCGAACCCCTATTCGGTTCGGAGCCTGACCCGGAAGAAATCGAAGATCACGCGGACGGTCGCGAGCGTCGGCACCGCAAGAAGCACGCCCGTGATGCCGGCCAGGGATCCGCCTGCCAGAACGCCCAGGAAAACGAGGACCGACGGCACCTTGATGGTCTGCGCCTGGATGCGGGGCGTCAGCACATTGCCCTCCAGCTGCTGGATCGCCAGGAACAGGATTCCGGTCAGGACGGCCGCGGTCGACGAGATCGAGAACGCCACCAGCAATGCTGGGATCGCCCCGAGCCACGCTCCGAGGTAAGGAATGACCGCCGTGATCGAGACCCAGGCGCCGAGCGCGAGCGCGTAGGGCACCCCGATCAGGAAGAGCCCCAGGGCCGAGAGGATGCCCTGGATCGCCAGGACCAGTCCGAGGCCGCCGAGATAGCGCGACAGGGCATTGCCGAGCGCGTCCCAGAATTCCAACGCATCGTGCCGGTAGTGCCCCGGCACGCTGGTGAGATAGGCCGCCTTGAACGAGCGCACGTTGGCGAGGAGCGAGGCGGCGATGAAGATCACGGCGAACAGGGTGAGCGCCCAGCTGAAGGTGCCGAAGATGATCCCCACCGTGTGGCCGAGCACGTTGTTGGCGACCGCCCCAAGGCTGTTCCGGAAATCCTCCGTCAGGCGGGCCGCGACGGCCTCCGGCGTATCCGGCAGCAGGTCGCGGGCATCGAGAGCCCGCAGCGCCCGGACCAGGTATTGCTCCAGGTTCTGGACAAGATTGGGCAAGGCGGCCACGAGGGCGCCGGCCTGCGACACGATCAGCGGCAGGAGAATGTAGGCTACCAGGAGCAGCACGGCGAGCAGGATCAGGAACGACAGCAGAATGGCTATGCCGCGCGGAACTGCCGCCGTGAACAGCTGTACCGGGAACGAGAGCACGAGCGCGACCGCGAAGCCGGCCAGCGCCACCGCCGGCACGATGGGCACCGCCCAAAGGACCAGCGCCAGCAGGGCAGCCAAACCGAGCAGGATGAGGCGCCATGCCGTGGTGGAGATCAGGATCGGCGTCGGTCTGCGCACCGGCCGCCGGACAACCCTGCGCTCGCGCAGACGGATGGGCTCGGGAGGCGGTTTTCTCAATTCCATCTTAGGCTCGCCGGCGGGCTTGTCCCGTCATCAGCTTCACCCGAAACTGCGGTTTCAATGTGCCGGCCGGCGAGGAAACCGGCACGGAGCTGCCGGACGCTGATAAGCGCCCGGAGCCAAGGCTGGGCGGTCAGATCAATTCCTCCGCGCCGGCACTGGCCGTCCGCGTGTCCGGGAGAACGACGACGGGGGCTCCGACGGGGACGCGGCTGTACAGGTCGAGGATATCCGGATTGAGCATGCGGATGCAGCCGCTCGACACCGCCTCTCCGATGGTGTCGGGCTCGGTGGTGCCGTGGATCCGGTACAAGGTGTCCCGGCCGTCCTGGAACAGGTAGAGCGCCCGCGGTCCGAGGGGATTGTTCGGTCCCGGCGGCATGCCGTTCGCCCAGGGCCGGTTGCGCTCGGGATCCCGCTTGATCATCGCGGCTGTGGGCGTCCAGCGGGGCCATTCCGCCTTGCGGCCCACCTGCGCCCGCCCAGCCCATTTCATGCCCTCGGCGCCCACGCCGATGCCGTAGCGGATTGCGCGGCCGTTTTCCCGCACGAGGTACAGGTGGCGATCGGCTGTGTCGACCACGATGGTGCCGGGCCGCTCCGCGGTGTCGTAGGCGACCTCCTGCCTGAGGAACTGCGGGTCGACGGTCGAGATGTCGGTCGCCGGGAGGGGAAACCTCTCGTTCGGCAGCGGTCCGTACATCGCGACGTAGATCGGATGCGGGGCCTTGAGCTCGGCATCCTGAGGCGCATGCGTCGAGACGCAGCCTGCCAGTGTCAGCGCCAGCAACGTGATGCCGGTGACCGCAAGGTGCGTGGACGAGGAACGGCGGGAAGCGAAACGGAAAGGAGACATGGGGATGAGCTTGCTTTTCAAGAGAAGTGGAGGGGGTGACATCCGCGCGTTCGCCCGCAGCGCCGCAAAGTATCTGGGCAGCGCGAGCGCGAATCCGCGCAGCCGGTGCTGCGCGCAGGCGAACGGAGACGGGTTCACGTGGCGACGGGTTGCAGCGGCCTACGGAAGGTGCTGTCGGTCAAGGGGCGGGGGTGCACTGGCCGGCAAGGCCCTGCGTCGGTGCGCGCGAGAATTCGGTGGGGAATGCATCATTCAGGCTCCGGAAAGGCTCCGCACGCGGATTGCGCGCGAGCCCCCTCTGTCATTGGCCTGAGAGCTTCATCGCAGCCGGCATGATCGGCCGCGACTTACACCGTGGGCGGGAGCGGGACGCTCCGCTTTTCAGAGTGTTGCACCAACAAGCGGTCCGGGGTGCCTGAGAGTTTCCGGGGCAGTTGCTCCTTCGGCGGCCAGCGCGCTGGCTCTCTCCCGCTCATTGCCAAGGTCAATCTACCCTGGTTTGTGGCGGAACTGTGTTGTTCAGGTTTTGCAATTTTTCCCGTAAGAGATGAGGTGTGTCCATGTCGCGCGTTGCAATGCTGCGGCCGTTCGGGGATTCCCGGTCGTCATGTCAGCCAGAACCTGATGACGAGGCTGACGGCACCTGTCGTGCCGACGCCTGCAGCCCAGAGGGCGACGAACCACAGCCAGCGGCGCAGAGTGGAGCCCTGTTCGAGTTCGTCGATCATCAGTGATAGCCCTCGTGCCCGATCTTGCCGCGGAACACCCAATACGCATATCCCGTGTAGGCGAGGATGATCGGGATCAGCACGCTCGCGCCGACCAGCATGAACTCGAGGCTGGCATGCGGCGCCGCCGCTTCATGGATGGTGACGGCGTTCGGCACCACGTGCGGGAACATGCTGATGCCGAGCCCGAGCAGGCACAGGGCGAACAGCGCCAGCGTCAGCAGGAACGGCCAATACTCCCATCGGCGCACCAAACCCACCAGCAGTGTTCCCGAGCAGAGGCCGACCAGCAGCGGTACTTGCGCGGTGAACAGCACCTGCGGCCATGCGAACCAGCGCTCGTAATAGGCACCGCTGAGAAACGGCGTCGCCGCGCTCACGAGGCCGATGCAGACGATCATCCCTAGGGCGAGCTTGCCGGCGAGGCGGAAGCTGTGGTCCTGGACCGCGCCTTCGGTCTTCATCACCAGCCAGGTCGCACCGAGAAGCGCGTAGCCGATCACGAGACTGACCCCGACCAGCAGGCTGAAGGGCGTGAGCCAGTCCCACCAGCCGCCCGCGTATGAGCGCCCCTCGACCACAATGCCCTGAAGGAGCGCGCCGAGCGTGATGCCTTGCGCGAGCGTCGCCACAACCGAGCCCGTCGTGAAGGCAACGTCCCAGTAGCGGCGGTGGCCAGGATCGCGCCAGCGGAACTCGAAGGCCACGCCGCGGAATATCAGCGCCAGCACCATGGCGATGATCGGTGCGTACAGGGCCGGCAGGATGATCGCGTAGGCGAGGGGAAAGGCCGCCATCAGTCCGCCGCCGCCCAGCACCAGCCAGGTCTCGTTGCCGTCCCAGACAGGCGCGACCGAGTTCATGGCGCTGTCACGCTCCGGGCCGGGCGCGAAGAACGGAAACAGGATGCCGATACCCAGATCGAAGCCGTCCATCACGACGTAGGCGAAGACGGCAAACGCGATGACAAAGGCCCAGAGGGTGGGAAGATCGAAGAGGGTTTCCATGGTTCAGGCCTCCACCCCGAGGGTGCGAGCCGGATCGACCGACGGAGCCGGGGTGATGCCGGCGGTGCGGATGGGATGGTCGGGCCCGGCCTGGGGTCCAGTCTCGCCACGATGGGGCGGCTTGGCCATGAGCTTCAGGATGTACCCGGTGCCTGCTCCGAACACGATGAAGTAAACGATGATGAAGGTCAGCAGCGAAGCGGCCACTGCCGGGGCTTCGAGCGGCGAGGCCGAGGCCGCGGTCTTGAGCAGGCCGTAGACGGTGAAGGGCTGCCGCCCGACCTCCGTGGTGACCCAGCCGGCAATGACGGCGACGAAGCCCGACGGGCCCATCACGAGCGCCAGCCGGTGCAGCGGGCGCCATTCGTAGAGCTTGCCGCGCCACCGGGCGAGGAGGCTGAATGCCCCGAGAGCCAGCATCGCGAAGCCCAGGCCGACCATGATGCGGAACGACCAGAACACCACCGGCACGTAGGGCCAGTTGGCGCGGTCGACCGTGTCGAGTCCGTCCATGGGTGCGTCGAGGTCGTGCTTGAGGATGAGCGAGGACGCCTTGGGGATCGCGATGGCGTTGCGCACCGTGCCGGCCTCCTGGTCGGGGATGCCGAACAGGATCAGCGGCGCGCCGTCCGGATGACTCTCGAAATGGCCCTCCATGGCCATGACCTTGGCGGGCTGGTGCTCCAGCGTGTTGAGGCCATGCATGTCGCCGGCGAGGATCTGGAGCGGTGCGACGAGCGAAATCATGCCCATGGCCATCGAGAACATCACCCGTGCACCCTTGTTGGTGCGCTCGCGCAGGAGATGCCATGCACCGACGCCCCCGACCACGAGGGCGGTGGTGAGATAGGCGGCAAGCACCGTGTGGACGAGGCGATAGGGGAACGACGGGTTGAAGATGATCGCCCACCAATCCTCCGGCACGAACTGCCCGGCCTCGTTGATTCCATAGCCGACCGGGGTCTGCATCCAGGAGTTGGCGGAGAGGATCCAGAAGGCCGAGATGAAGGTGCCGATAGCGACCGCGAGGGTCGCGGCGAAGTGCAGCTTGCGCCCCACACGCCCCATACCGAACAACATGATGCCGAGGAAGCCCGCTTCCAGGAAGAACGCGGTCATGACCTCGTAGGCCATCAGCGGCCCGATCACGGGCCCGGCCTTGTCGGAGAACACCGCCCAGTTGGTGCCGAACTGGTAGGACATGACGATGCCCGAGACCACGCCCATGGCGAACGCCAGGGCGAAGATCTTGAGCCAGTACTTGAACAGGTTGAGGTAGACCTCGCGCCCGGTCCATAGCCACAGCCCCTCCAATACGGCGAGATAGCTCGCCAGACCGATGGAGAACGACGGGAAGATGAAGTGGAAGGACACCGTGAACGCGAACTGGAAACGCGCCAGGAGCAGCGCGTCGAACTGGTCGAACATCTTTACTTTTCCTTGGCGTCGTCGCGGCGGCTCTTCTTCGATCCCGGCACGACAAAGAGGCGGTCCTTCATCTCCAGGATCTTTTGAACCTTCGAGCCCAGCGTCAGGAGCTGGACGAGACGCTCGGTGTCGAGCCGCTGCACGTCGGCGTACCAACCGGTGAGAAGCTCGAAGAGGTCGTGCATCTCGCGCATGCGGTCCTGAGCATGGCGCTCCTCTGCGCTGGCGGGCTCCTGCATGAGCACCTCGCGCAGGAGGGTCATGGTCGGATCGATCTCCCGCTTCTTGCGCTCTTCGACCAGCGTGCGGACGATCTGCCAGATGTCGTCCGGGGTCGAGAAGTAGTCGCGCCGGTCGCTTGGCTTGTGCTGGAGCCGGACCAGGTTCCAGGCCTGAAGCTCCTTGAGGCCCATGCTGACGTTGGAGCGGGAGACGCCAAGCCGCTCGACGATGTCCTCGGCGTTCAGCGGCTCCTTCGAGAGGTACAGCAGGGCGTAGATCTGGCCCACTGTGCGGTTGATGCCCCAGCGGGAGCCCATCTCGCCGAAATGCAGCACGAAGGTTTGAACGAGAGGAGGGAGGTTCATAGCGATTCCGAAATTTCAGAATTTTCTGAAATATTGGATGTGAGTTGACCTAAGTCAAGGCGGCTCGGCCGACCTCGCTGCGTCAGGCCTTCAAGGACAAAACGCCTCATGCCTCACCCGGATGAAGAGGGCTGCGGCTCACCCACGTCGAGCGCCCGCCGTATGTACGGGTGGATTTGGACGAGCCTGTCGCGGCATCGTTCTCCATGAGGCCGGGCGCGTTCGGTCACCCGTCGCGCGAGCGAGGTCGAATGGGCTCTTGGCCTAAAGCATCGGACTCAAAAGTGGACTTGCACTTGTGGGATCGATCCGATGCTCTAGTCGACTGCGTCGTGGACCATGATGGCCCTGATGGCGCTCAGGTGGTCGAACATGGCCTGCCGTGCGGACTTCGGGTCTCTTGCCGCAATGGCCTCGACGATGGCCAGGTGCATGCGCCCCTGGTGTGCCGCATACTCCTTCTTGCGGGCTCGTCGAAAGGCGAGGTCGTGCTGCCGCTGCCAGCGGGCGCGCCCGCGCACCGACGACAGGACATCCAGGAAGGCGATCAACAGAGGATTGCCGGTGATCCGGGCAATCCCTTTGTGGAAGGCATCGTCCGCCTGCTCGTAGGATTGCCAGTCGGGCGCCTCGCTGCTCCGGAGCGCATGGCCGCGGAGGAGGGCGATCTGGTCGGCGGTCGCGCGCAGCGCCGCCTCGCCTGCGATGGGCGGCTCGATCAGGAGCCGGGCGTCGAGCACGTCAGCCGGCGAAGCCATCTCGGCGAGCACGGACGGCCGGATCGTCTCATGGGCCGGACGCGGTCCCACGAAGGTTCCCTGGCCCACGTGTCGCCAGATCAGGCCCTCCTTCTCCAGCACATCGAGTGCCGCCCTCAGGGTCTCGCGGCTGCAGCCGATCTTCGGCGCCAGAACCCGCTCCGGTTCCAGCTTGTCCTGCGGACCGTATGCCCGCTGCCGCAGGTGAGCACGAAGCCGCCGGGTGGCCTCGTCCGTCGTCAGGCGCGTGCCCGCCATAGGCTCCATACCAATTTTTAGACCAATCGCGATCCGGCCTATGTAGCAGGTTCGGCTCCGGCGCGAAAGCCCGGATGGGCCGGGTAAGCAGAGGAGGATGCCTGATGATAGCCATGATCGCAGACCGGTTTTTCGGCCATGAGCCCACCCATGACCCAGCTGTTCGCCTAGGCCGCCTCATCGGCACCCTCCTGGGGCTATCGATCTACCCAATGTTCATCTGGATCATCATCGATAGCCTCTTCCGCGTCCTGTGAGCCGTGCCAGGGCGGAGACCGAAGCCGCAGATGGCCTGGATTCGGGTGAGCAGGTCACAACGAGCCTGCTCACCCGGATGGTCCTGGGCGGGTTGCTGACGGCGGTGGCCGGCTTTGTCGACGCCATCGGATATATCGGCCTCGGGGGCTTGTTCGCCTCCTTCATGAGCGGCGCCAGCGTGTCTCTCGGCGTTGGGCTGGGCGATGGCCACTGGGATGCAGTCCATCAAGGCTTGGTCATGATCGCCTCGTTCGTGGGCGGGGTCACGCTGGGAACGATCCTGGCCAAAGTTGCGGGAAAATGGGCCTTTCCGGCCGTCCTGCTGCTGGAGGCCCTGTTCCTGGCGGGGGCGGCTCTTCTGGCCGGCTCCGGATGGACCATCGCCACCTCGATCCTTCCGGTCGTGGGCGCTATGGGCGTGCAGAACACAGTCCTGCAGCCGGTGAACGGAATGCGGTTAGGCGCAACGTTTATCACCGGAACGCTGGTGAGCTTGGGAAAGGCTTTGGGCCAGGCCCTTCTCGGCGCGGCCGGTCCCCGGCTCCTGGCGGCCCACGCGCTCCAGTGGGGCGCGCTCGTGGCCGGAGCCGCCGCCGGCGCGATCTTGCACGCAGCTGTCGGCCCGTTGGCCCTGACGGTGCCCGCTGCATCGGTCGCCGGTCTGGCGATGCTCAGCGCGGTGCCCCTCTTGGCGAGGACGCCGCTTCATTCGGCACGCATGCAGGATCGCCATCGCCATGGCGGTCCCACACCAGAGCAGCCCTCGGTGCGGCCGCATCGCTGAGCCCCCGTCGCTGGCCCTACATCCCAACAGGAACCGACCATGCACAAGATCGATCCGTTTCTCCTGCTGATCATGGCGGCCGTCGCCGTGGCCAGTGTCCTCCCAGCCCAGGGTGTAGGTGCCGAAATCCTCGATGGCCTGGGGATCCTCGGCATAGCGCTGCTGTTTTTCGTTCACGGCGCAGCCCTCCCGCGGGAGGTGGTGATCGAGGGACTCGTCCAATGGCGGCTGCACCTCTTCATCTTCGCGATCACATTCGTCGTGTTCCCGGTGGCGGTGCTGCCGTTCAGCGCGCTGCCGCTGACCTGGATGCCGGCCGATCTGCTCCTCGGCTTCATCTACTTGGCGGCGCTGCCATCGGCAGTGTCATCGTCCATTGCGTTCACGGCCATGGCGAAGGGCAATGTTCCGGCCGCAATCTGCAGCTCGGCCGCCTCGAACGTCTTCGGCCTGCTGCTGACGCCGGTTCTGCTGTCGCTGCTGACCCGAACGTCCGTCGAGGGGGGCTTCGACCTTGCCAAAGCCCTGAGCGACGTGGTCCTCCAGCTTCTGGTCCCCTTCGCGGCTGGTCAGCTCGCCCGTCCGTATCTGGCCGGTATCATGGCCCGACATGAGCACCGGATCGGCCAGTTCGACCAAGGAGTCATCCTGCTGATCGTTTATGCGGCGTTCTCGCAATCCGTGGTCGACGGTCTGTGGTCTCGGCTCCCGCCGGCCAGTGTGGCGCTTACGGCGGCGCTGTGCCTGGTGCTGCTGATGGTCGTGTTGACCGTCACGGGCTTCATCGCGCGCCGCTTCGGCTTCTCCAGGGGCGACGAGATCGCTGCGGTGTTCTGCGGCTCGAAGAAGAGCTTGGCGTCCGGGCTGCCGCTGGCCAAGGTTCTGTTCGCCACAGCGCCGGGCTTCGGCATGATCGTGCTGCCGGTCATGTTCTACAACCAGATCCAGATCCTGGTGGGAGCGGTCCTCGCCCGCCGCTACGCCCGAGACGGGGCGGCCGTCTCGGGCTAAGGAGCCACGGGTTGCTCCCCTCTTGCATCGCGCAGGGAGCGGAATCATTCCATGGTCACGGCATCTCGGCGTCCGGAACCCCGCTCTCGAGCTCGGCCAGCCAGACCGCCGGCCCCGCATCGGACGGGGCGCGCCAGTCGCCGCGTGGAGACAGGGATCCGCCGGAGGAGATCTTGGGGCCGTTCGGCATGGCGGTGCGCTTGAACTGGCTGGTGAAGAAGCGTCCCAGGAAAACCCTCAGCCAGTGCTTGATCTCGGCGAGATCGTAGGAGCGATGCGCGCTCTCGGGAATGTTCGGGGGCCATGTTCCAGCCTTCGCATCCTTCCAGGCATGCCAGGACAGATAGGCGATCTTCGACGGGCGAAAGCCGAAGCGGGTCAGATAATAGAGGTTGAAGTCCTGAAGCGCGTAAGGACCAATCATCGCCTCAGTCGACTGGATCTGGCCTGATGCGTCCTGCGGCACGAGTTCGGGCGAGATCTCCGTCGCCAGGATCGCATGAAGGAGGTCGGCCGTGGTCCGATCGACGTCGCCCGAGGCGGCTACGAAGCGGATCAGGTGCTGGATCAGGGTCTTCGACACCGACGCGTTGACGTTGTAGTGGGACATCTGGTCCCCGACGCCGTAGGTGCACCAGCCGAGCCCCAGCTCGGACAGGTCCCCCGTCCCGACCACGATGCCGCGGTGATGATTGGCGAGGCGGAACAGGTAGTCGGTCCGCAGGCCCGCCTGGACGTTCTCGAACGTGACGTCGTAGACCGGCTCTCCGCCGGCGAAGGGATGGCCCAGATCCTCTAGCATCTGGCGCGCCGCCGGGCGGATGTCGATCTCGGACGCGCTGACGCCGAGCGCCCGCATCAGGGCCCAGGCATTGCCCTTCGTGCCTTCGCTCGTGGCGAAGCCCGGTAGCGTATAGGCAAGGATGTTGGTCCGCGGCAGCCCGATCTTGTCCATGACGCGGCAGCACACGAGGAGGGCCTGGGTCGAGTCGAGACCGCCGGACACGCCAATGACGACCTTCTCGGTGCGCGTCGCCTGGAGGCGCTTCGCCAATCCCTGGACCTGGATGTTGTAGGCCTCGTAACAGTTCTCGGCGAGTTTGGCCGGATCCGACGGGACATAGGGATACCGTTCGATCGGCCGCCGCAGAGGAAGCGCCTCGGCGGGCGCATCGATGGCAAGGGTGATGGTCCGGAAGTCGCTTGCGGTGACGCCGAGCACGCGGGCGCAGTCCCCGAAGGTGACGCGCCGCATCCGCTCCTGGCGCAGGCGGCCCAAATCGACATCGGCCACCGCCATGGTGGAGCCCGACGGAAAGCGGTCCGTCTCTGCAAGACGCAAGCCGTCCTCGAAGATGCCCCCATGGCCGTCCCAGGCGAGATCGGTCGTCGACTCGCCGGGGCCCGCGGCCGAATACGCATAGGCCGCGACGCAGCGCATGGACTGGGAGCCGCAGAGCAGGCGCCGGTCCTCTGCCTTGCCGATGGTGATGTTGCTGGCCGAGAGGTTGAGGAGAACCTCGGCCCCTGCCAGGGCCGCCGCCGTGCTCGGCGGCTGGGGCACCCACATGTCCTCGCAGACCTCCACATGGAACGTGAAGGCGCAGCTGCCGGCCGACCGGAACAGAAGGTCGACGCCGAAGGGAACCTGGATTCCCGCGACGGCAATCTCCTGCCCGCGGATCTGGGCCCCGGGGGCGAAGTGCCGGCGCTCGTAGAATTCGCGGTAGTTGGGCAGATAGGCCTTCGGGACGACCCCGAGGATGCGGCCCGCATGGATCACCACGGCGGAGTTGTAGAGCCGGTCGCCCGCACGCAAGGGAGCCCCGACCACGAAGGCGGGGAAGAGGTTGGAGCTCTCCGCCGCCAGGCGGGAGATCCCGCTCTCGACCGCCTCCAGCAGGGCATCCTGGTGCAGAAGGTCGTCGATCGCGTAGGCCGACAGCCCGAGTTCCGGGAAGACCATGAGAGCGATGCGCTCGTCATGCCCCTGGTGCAGAAGTTCGAGCGTCCTGTCGACGTTGAAGCTCGGGTTCGCCACCTCGATCCGCGGAACGCAGGAAGCGATACGGGTGAAGTCATGCCGATAGGGCGAGAAGAAGGAAGTCATTCCGCATCCGATCAGAGCCGGCTCTCGCCGACGAGGCCCGTCCCGGGCCGAGGAGGAGGGGTGGCCCAACATGCTCCGTCCGGGACATCATCAGGATCATCTACATAACGCAGCACGTTCAAATCGATAGCCCACCCGCATCGAACGGACGAGGTGATGGTTAAGTTCGGCCTTCAGGGAGCGATGGCGCCGGAGACGGATTGGCCCAGATCCTCCACATGCTCGCCGAGGGTCTGGCGCGTCTGCGGGTCGACGACCGCAACCGGCGCGGAGACCGCAAGTCCCGCAGCGGTTCCAACGGCCGTGGCGGCTCCTGCCGTCACCTGGATGATGCGGTCTCCCAATCCGACGCGGGAATCCGTCACCGTCTGGCCCTCGGCAAGGCGCTTTCCGATGAGCTGGACGACCTCGGGGCTCTCGGCGAACTTGCCGTGATTGAGAGGGTCTCCCGCGCGCAGCTTGGTGAGGTCGAGGACGGTTACGTTCGCTTGCTCGAGCTGCGTGCGGTAAGGCTCCTGATCCGGGTTGATGGCACCGAGCCGTGCCGAACTGCCCCACACCCGCCGGGAGACGGCAAGCGCCCGGTCGTCCTGCGAGACGAACAGGGTGAAGGACGGTCGGTTCGCTCTCGGGCCCATGTCGATGATCGCTTCCCGCGCGAGGTCAACATCCACGTCCGGGGCGGCCAGGAGGACGTTGCGGACCTTCGGCGTCACCCGTCCGTCACGGATTGCCATCTGGCGCAAGGTCTCGAGCGCCAGGGAGTTGCCCATCGAATGGGCCAGGACGGAAATCTCCCCGACCGACGGATCCCGGGCGATGCCCTTGAGAAGGCTTTCGAGGGCGTTGCGCGAATAGGCAGTGCTCTCCCGGTCGTAGCCGTTAGGCCAGCACGCTTCCGCGGGAAGGCCAGGTGAACAGGATCGGCACAACGGGCGCGCCGGAATCGTGAACGATCTGCGCAAACCGGTAGACCGCGTCCTCGAAGCGGTTGTTGAAGCCGTGGATGAAGACTAGAACCTGCCTCTTCGGAATCGTCCGCACCGTGCGATGAAACCAGGCGAGCGCCTGATCCCGGTCGACGACGTCTGCCTTGAGCGTCACGAAGTCGGTCGCGGGGTTGCCGGGCACCTGCCGTGGCCACTGCACCTCGCCGACCTGCCGTACCTGGTCGGGAGGAATGGACACCGTGATGTTGGCGAATGCCAGGGCCGGCCCACGGTCGCCCGAGAACATCTCGGCCGGATTCGTCCTTTCGCGCGTCGTGGCCACGAGCATGTCGACCGTGCTGGTGCCGGGAACGCTCCCGCTCACCGGGACCATGACGCCCCGCACACCAGCGCAGGCACCCAGGGAGATCGCGATTGCGAGGCTTAGCCCCAGCCCGAGATGGGGGAGGGAGCGGGAGTGCTCGGCCGGCGAACGAGTGCAGGCTTTCGACACGCGACGTCCTCCCCTTGCGATGCACGGCACCCCAAGCATGGCAATGTACCGGAATTATCCGCAGGAGCTAGGCAGGTTGGGATAAAGCGACATCCCCGCGTGAAACTCGGTCCTGTCTCTGAGATGCCCGCCAAGGATTTCATCTTGCTTGATTTTAGTCAGTTCACGCCGCCCCGACCGGGATCAAGCTGTTCCCGGATCGGTGAGATGGAGGATGGCGATGGGCAGGCTTCTGATTGCACTTGGCGCCCTCGCGGCAGGCGCTCTTCTGGTGCCAGGGGATGCCGCCGCGCAGCGCGGGTTCCGGGGTGGTTTCCCCGGAGGCGGCGTCGGTATAGGGCGGATAGGAGGTATGGGCGGCATAGGCGGCATAGGACGCGTGGGCGGCTTTGGCGGTTTCAGAGGGATCGGAGCACCGATGGGCGGCTTCCGGGCCGGAACAATCGGCGGCTTCCGTCCAGGACCTGCCTATGGCTGGCGCACGGCCGAACTCGTGAGCCCCGGCTTCGGTGCGGCGGCCATCGCACGCCCCGGGATCGGCTATCGCCCGGCGATTGGCGCCTATGGCTGGCGGGGCCCTGGATACAGGCCGTATCCCTACTACCGGGGCGCTTACGGCTGGCGCTATCCCTACTACGGCTACTATCGCCGCGGCTGGGGCTATCCCTACTATTACGGGGGGGCGCTGGCGGCCGGACTGGCGATCGGGGCGCTCAGCTATCCCTACAACTACGGCTATCCGTACGATTACAGCTATCCCTATTACGGTGCGACCTACGGAGGAGACTGCTACTTGGTTCGCCGCCGTGTTGTGGATCAGTGGGGGCGGGTCTTCATTCGCCGCGTTCAGGTCTGCGACTACTGAGGGGCTCAGTCGCGCAGCCTTCTGAATTCTTTGCATCACGAACACCGGATGGAGCACGTCGAGGCTCCGCCCGGTGGCCTCCGTCGTCAGCTTGGTTGGATACGGTTCGCGACACCCTCCGCATGGGCTGTTGCGGCTTGCCGGTGCGAATCACTCATCCGTGAACGACTCTTTGGGCTACTCCATTGGGAGTAGTTCCGCGTCGAGCCTCATTCAGGCCAAGCACGTGACACAGTCTTTTCAGCCTCTGGACAAGGTTCTGACATAGTTCAGCAAGGCATGGCCAAGCTGGCGCGAAATCGCAAAGACCTGTCCTCAGATCACAAGACTCAATCTCTGGCACGTGTGTATCGAACTTTCCGTGCTCATCAAAAATATTAAAGCACATTCGACAAAAGGATCTTCTTCTTAATCAAGAACTACGTCTCTACGGAGAAGATCCAAACACGAAAAACGAAATAGATACTTCATCAATACCCTCCATTCAGAGAGGGTTCATGAAGGGGCAAACGCATGACCTTTACCGCATCGCAGTGGAAACCCACCACCTACGACAACGACACGTTCAAGCTCGACAACTATGACTTCATGGTCTCGTCCGAGTACGCCTACTCGTTCAACTACAACCCCACCACCGACATCTACCGTTTCGAGGTCCGCGACGGCGACCAGTTCACCTCGACCCGCTTTAGCGACGTGGCCGGCTCGGAGCGCTCCGAGATCAGCCAGTCCCTGCGCCAGTC
>NZ_QQBB01000015.1 GCF_003350535.1 Microvirga subterranea | reverse complement strand
TGGAGGGCTTCATCCAGACCGGCGAGCGCACCGTGCTGTCCTACCTCACCAAACCCCTCACAGACCACCTCGCAAAAGCCTTCCGCGAAGAATGATACGGCGCGCGCAGAACCATCGGCCGTCCTCGGGCGGAGACGGCCTTCGAAGGAACGTAGACATGCAAGGTCGCAGGGCCGACACCGGGATCCCGGATGCCGGAAGTGAGCCGGACACCGTCCAGGAGGACAGCATCGAGGAGCGGCTCGGCCGCATCACCGCCATGCTGACGGCTCACTGCCTCCTCACCGAGACGCTGATCCACGCCCTCTGCTTCGAGCAGGCAGAGATCAGCCGGACGAGGATCATCGGGATCCTCGACCTCGTCTACGAGGAGCTGCAGGGCGGCCTCGGGGACGACAGCGAAATCGTGAAGGCGTTCGGCGACCAGCGCGACAGCCTGAGGTCGCTGCTGATCGCGAGCGTCATCTGCTCGGCCTCCGGGATCAGCCCGGAGAGCACGGGCGGCTGAGGCGCCGCCCGTCCGCCCGCTCAGCTCGTCGTGCGGGAGCGTCGGACCCTGGCGCGGCCCATGGGGACGAGCTCGATATGGGCCGGGTTGGGCGCGTGGTCCATCATGGCCCCATTGGCGGCGTCGATGACGAGGCCGACGGAGCCGCCGGGCAGGATCGCGTTTCCGATCACCCCGGGTGCGGCCTTGTCGGTGAGCTTGGTCGTCACCGTCACCGTGCCGGGACGGTAGCCGCGCGCTGCCGCATGTGCGGTGAACTCGGTCCGCCGGTCCACCGTCACCGTGCAGGGGGATTGCGGACAATTGTGCCCGAGCGAGGTCCAGATCCGCGCCGTCGCGGGGGAGGCCGTGATGGTCACCGGCTCCTCGGTCCCGCGCGTCAACGTATTGCATGCGGACAGCGACAGAGCCGCCCCGACCGCACATCCCACAACCCTCATGTTCATGAATCGCCCCATCGGCTGTCGTGACACCGCCCCCTCGGGGGAGGTAGCGCCCACGGCCGCGTTTGCCAGGGTTCTTTTCCTCGGATGATCACGGCAGAGAAGGCCTGCGACGCACATCGGCCATGCGGCATCGGCTTCGCGCTTTGGTGGCGCGAAGGGCGGTGTTGCGGTCCTGGCTCGTCTCTGATTGAGAGGGAGGCGCGGGACACGTTCGGCCTTCGCGAGCCCTGAGGCGGCGCGCGCGAAGGGTTCGGGGGCGGGAGACCGCCCGGGCCGGGAAGGCAAACGCATCCCGCGCGCCGATCCGTGCTGAGAGCCCGGCCTCGCGCTCCGGGGCATGCGGCGGGACTCCACAGCTGTCCCCATGCCCGTTACGGCGCTTCGTCGCGCAGCCCCAGGGGCGTGTCAGGCCCCTGGTGCGGGCGAGGCTGGGAAGAGGAGGGCGGCGCCATGCCCGATCACGGCCGCCGGCCTCGTCTCCCGCTCAGGCTCCCGGGGGCTGAGGAGGCGTGCGAGACCTCCTGCCCCGGATCAGCCTCCGCTCCCGCAACCGACGCCTCGGGCGCGTCCCTGCAGAGCGGATGCGAACGATATAGCCAAGCTTGTCGTGACTGTCAAGAACAAAAGAGGAACATTGCCGCAGGCGCCGCTCTCGTGCTCCGGTGTCATGCCCGGCCGGAAGCGGCGCAGCCGCTCGAGGGGAGGGGGCCCCATGGGGGCGCGCTACGCAGGGGGGTGGATAACCTTGCCGCACTTCGCGCCGCCGGGGATGGCGGAGGCGCACGCAGGGGGCCGACGGCGGTTCGGGCTGCATCGGTCCCGCTTCATTCCAGGCCGTCTACTCGGCGATCGTGTGGCGCGCATCCGCCTCGTAGTCCTCGGCACGCGCCATCCTCATCTCCTTGGATTTGGTGCCGGGCATGATCTCGAAACGCGGGTCGAAGTCGACGAAGGTCGATGCGAGCTGCTTCAGGATGCTGGCGTCGCCTTCGACCGTTGCGGTTCCGTCCGCGATCTGCGCCTCGAGCGTCTTCTCCCCAGTCATGGTCCGCTCGAGGTCGGAGCGATCGATCGTGAGAGTCAGGTCCGGGTTCGCGGCGACGAAGCCCTTGATGTTCGTGAGCGTTGCGTTTTCCAGCTCGACTGCGAACTGCTCGCCGTTGTCGGGCGTGATCAGGTTCATCGTGAACCGAATGCCCTCGGCCTTGCGGCTGTCCATGCGGATGGCAAGGAAGTTGAGGAACAGCTCGGTCGACATGGCGCGGACCACGTCGGGACTGCTCGAGCTGGCGGTGGCTCCTTCCGGAATGCCCGTCCGCAGCTCATACGCCGCCGCAAGATAGCTGTTCCGGAGGCCGGGATTTTCCTGCTGGTACCCGAGCTGCTCGAAGATGTCGGCCAGGAGGTCCTTGGCGGTCTGGTTCTCCGGTTCGGCCTGCACGAGCTTGTTCACGATCTCCTGGGCCAGCATGTACTTGCCTTCGTCGTGCAATTGCCGGCCGCGGCCGATGATCTTCTCCCTGCCGCCCATCATCTCGACATAGAGTGGCGCGGAGTCGCTGGGCGACAGCGGAACGAGCGTTGTCGGGTTGCCGTCCCAGAAGCCGAGGTAGCGCTGCACGACGCCGCGGCTGTTGTGCTCAGGGGAGCCGTGGTAGCCCCGGCAGTACCACTTGGCCTGCAAGCTCTTCGGCACCTGGTACACGTTGTGGATCTCGTTGATCGTGACGCCCTGGTTGGCCAGATGAAGAACCTGGTTGTTCATATGGGCGTAGAGATCGCGCTGCGCGCGCAGAACTTCCTGGATCCGGTCGTTGCCCCAGCGCGGCCAATGGTGCGAAGCGAACATGACGTCCGCCTCGACGCCGAAGCGGTAGAGCGCCTCGCCGATGTACTTCGACCAGCGCAACGGGTCGCGCACCTGAGCGCCGCGCATCGTGTAGATGTTGTGCAGCGACGCGATGACGTTCTCGGCCATCCAGAGGGCCTTCATGTCGGGGATGTAGGTGTTCATCTCCCGCGGCGCCTCGGTGTTCGGCGTATTCTGGAAGACCATCCTGACGCCGTCGACCTCGAACTCCTCGATGTCCTTCTCCACATGGCGCGTCGGCGCGAACAGACCCGTCGCTCCGGACGAGACGGCCTGGCCGAGGCCTTGTCCGACATAGCCGTGCGGACTGGCGGGAAGCAGGAGTCCGTATTGGTAGAACAGGCGCCGGTTCATGGCGTTGCCGGCATAGACGTTCTCGGACACCGTAAAATCCATGAAGTCGACGGGAGCGATGATGGGAACCTTTCCGGACCTCACATCCGCCTCGTCGACAATGCCGCGTACGCCGCCCCAGTGGTCCCCATGGGTGTGGGAATAGATCACGGCCGAGACGGGAAGGCCCTCGCCGACATGCTCCTGGAACAGCTTCCAGGCCGCACGGACCGGTTCCGTGCTCACCAGCGGGTCGAAGACGATCCAGCCGCTCCTGCCCCTGACGAACGTGATGTCGGACAGGTCGAAGCCGCGGACCTGGTAGATGCCCGGGACGACCTCGTAGAGCCCGTAATTGTTGTTCAACTTGGAAATACGCAGCAGCGACGGATGAATGCTGTCGAAGTCCTCCTTCTCGTTCAGGAACTGAAACCGCTCCATGTCCCAAGCCACATGGCCGGCATCCGCCATGATCTTCATGTCAGTCATGCGAGCGATGAGGCCGCGCTTCTGCTCCTCGAAGTCTTTCGCGTCGCCGAACGGCAGCTTGCTCCGCGCCTCCTTGAGCACCTCCAGCGTGAACTTTGACGGCGTCTTGCCCTTGGGATGGAAGTGCCCGGCGAGAGGAGCGGATGCGGGCTGCGCCTGCGCGGGACTGTCGTCCAGGACCAGGCGGCCCGCGACCGCGAAGGCGGCACCTGCCGCCGGAAGGGATTTGATGATGTCTCGTCGGGTTGCCATCGATCTCTCCTCCTCGAGGATTTTGCTGGTGCCGATACGCGGCGCCGCCGGTTGAGGGATGCTGCGGCGACCTGCTCGCCGTGGCGCAACGAGCGGGCGGCGAGGTCCGGTTCGTGTCAGGTCTGGCGCTTCGATGCAGGGCCCAGGCCGATCCGGCCGACGCCGGCAGTCACGAGCATTACGCCGAGCGCGACGATTCAGCCCCACCTGACGCGCAGGGGCTCAGATTCCTGGTCCGCACGTTCCAGCAAAGACGTACCGAGCTTCGCAGTGTCCGAAATGGATCGATCCTCCGCGAAAACGGATCGCCCCGATACGCATGATCGACAACACCATGTTCCGCGCGGAATTGCTTGACCCGTTGAGACAATGACTTGACATCTCCAGACAGGGGCGGGGCACCTCGTCGTTCGTAGCGCCTCGGCGGGCGAAGCTTGCGGCAGAGGAACCGACCCGCGTCGCCTCCTTTTTCCTCGACGCGATGATATCGAACGGTTTTGCGAGCGACATCCGGCGATGCTGTCCGGAAATGTTCAGAGATTGTCCATCTCGATCAAGCGTCGCCCGGACTGATGTGGTTTGAATGGGACGTTCTCGAAGAGCAAGGAATGCGACGCATTCGTGCCTTTGAGGAGCCGCGTCGAGGACTGCCCTTCCCGCAGCGACGCGCCCCAACAGCGTCTCATGATGAGGACATCCGCTTCATCCCTCACTTAGGCGCGCTTCGCTTCTTTGCGGAAACCTGATGAGGAGGCTCTTATGAAAGCATTTCTGGGACTGATATCCGCGGCCGTCTTGCTGTTCGCGATTGGCGGAGAGGCCTGGGCGCAGTCGTCGCCCTCGAACAGGTCCTGCAAGCGGGGAGAGCAGATGAAGGCTGGTGTGTGCCAGCCGATCACGAGAGGCTCATCGAACCGCTAGGGCATCGGATCGATCCGGAAGGTGCACGTCCGCCTTCGGGTCCGATGCGTCAGGCCCCGCTGGGCCTGAGGGCGCGCCGGGCACGATGCCCGGCGGCTCGTTTCATCGACAGTGGGACTGAACCGCCGTGAACGGCGAGGCGAGGTCGCGCGGGCTCAGCGCTGGGCCGAGACGAGCAGGAACATCGGCCGCTCGACCTCCTCGGCGAGGGCGGGGTTCTCGGCGATCTGCGCGGGCGAAGGAGCGAACTCCTCCACGTGGAGGATCGTGAAGCCCGTGTCGATCAGCGTGTTCAGCGTCGTGCCGAGCATGCGGTGGTACTTGAGAACGCCTCTCGTGAACCAATCGGTCCGCCGCTCGCCCTCGATCGCGTAACGGTTCACCGGCCAGGTCGGGCGCCCGTCCTCGTCGGTGCCCCAGCGCGGGTGCGCGGCCGCCATGAGGATCGGGTGCTCGATGCTGAAGACGAGATCGCCACCGGGCGCGAGTGAGCGGTGAAGCGCCGTGACGAGGCGTCCAAAATCCGCCACGTAGTGGAATGCGAGGGAGCTGTAGGCGAGATCGAAGGCGTCCTCCGGCAGGACGAGCGCATCGAGATCCGCGATCCGGTAGGCGATCGCCGGATCGGCGGTGTCGGCCCGCGCACGGGCGAGCATGGTCTCGGAGAGGTCGAGGCCGAGCACCGACGCGGCGCCGTGCTCCCGCGCCCATCGGGCGAACCAGCCGAAGCCGCAGCCGAGATCGACGACGCGTCGGCCCGTCAGGTCGGGCAGCATGGCGCGGAGGGCTGGCCATTCCGGAGCCGAGTCCGGTCCGTGCACCTGCCGCGGCAGCCGGCTGTAGCCGGCGAAGAACTCAGGGTTGTCGTAGATGTTCTGGGCCATGGGCTTCTTCCTCGCGCCGGCCGAAAGCCGCGTCGCGCTCAGGCGCGGGCTGCGGCGCGCTTCGGGCGCTTGGCGGCGGACGCATTGAGGGCCGCGGCGGTGCGGACGAGCGCCGTCAGCGCCTCATCATCGATGGCCTCGCCCTCGCGGATGTCGATGGCGCGCCGCACGTTGCCCTCGAGGCTCGCATTGAACAGGCCTGACGGATCCTCCAGCGCGGCGCCCTTGGCGAAGGTCAGCTTCACGACGGCCTTGTAGGTCTCGCCGGTGCAGATGATGCCCGCATGCTCCCACACCGGAACCCCGCGCCACTTCACCGTCTCGACCACCTCGGGCACGGCCCGCCGGATGATGGCCCGCACCCGCGCGAGCGTCTCGCCGCGCCAGTCGCCCAGCTCCGCGATCCGCGCGTCGATGGCTCGGGCGGCGGAGACGTCTCCCTGCGCCTCCTCCGGGCCGCTCTTCTCCTTCGGCATGGCCGTGGCTTTCGTCATGATCGATTCTCCCATGCTGATAGGCTGACACCATAGCACCGATGCCGGTCGCGACACTCCGTGCCGTTCCCGAGGTGTCCCTGCAATGGTCGGGGGCGGCTCCGGGAGCGGTGTTCGGCCCAGGCGGGCGCAACGACTTCGGGTCTCGCCGGTTCATGAGGATTGAAGGAGGGGCACGACGCAGACCCGCCCTTGCGGCAGCGAAAAGATCCGCGGTGAACGTGGGATTTGGCCCAACCTTACGAACACTTCATCTATCCGTAAGGACACCTTCATGCGCCGGACCCCACCTGTATCACATCAGGGGTTTCCATCCCCGACGAGCCGATGGAGTACATAGCATGAAACGCACGCTTTCCAGCCAAGCCGACGGGACGCCGCAGCATCCCCGCAGGCTCGGCACGACGAGATCCGCACTTCTTGGCGCCGTTGCCCTGGCGGCCATTGCCGGCACGGCCGGCGGAGCGGTCATTCCTGCCTTCGCTCAGGCGCCGCAGACCGCGACGGCGCCCGTCGCCACCGTGCCGTCGTTCGCCGACGTGGTGGACCGGGTGAAGCCCGCCGTCGTCTCGGTGCGTGCGACGAGCGCGGACCAGGCCCCGCAGGCCAGCAGCCAGCGCGGCGGTTCGGGCTTCCCGAACTTCAACCTCCCCGACGATCATCCTTTCCAGGAGTTCTTCAAGCAGTTCCGCGGCCGCGGCGGCCCAGGCAACGACGACAATCCGCGCTCCGAGCGGCCCGGCCCGCGGCGGGGCGTGTCGCAGGGGTCCGGCTTCTTCATCTCGGCCGACGGCTATCTGGTGACCAACAATCACGTGATCGACAAGAGCTCCGAGGTCGAGGTGCTCATGGATGACGGCCGCACTCTCCCGGCCGAGGTCGTCGGCACCGACCCGAAGACCGACCTGGCCCTGCTCAAGGTCAAGGAAGGCGGCCCCTTCAAGTATGTGGAGCTCGCTCCCGACGCTCCGCGGGTCGGCGACTGGGTGCTCGCGGTCGGCAATCCGTTCGGCCTGGGCGGCACCGTCACGGCCGGCATCGTGTCGGCACGCGCCCGAGACATCGGGGCCGGTCCCTATGACGACTTCCTGCAGATCGACGCTCCCGTGAACCGCGGCAATTCTGGCGGCCCGACCTTCAACCAGCTCGGTCAGGTCGTGGGGGTGAACACCGCCATCGTGTCGCCGTCCGGCGGCAATGTCGGCATCGCCTTCGCGATCCCGTCGGAGACCGTCCAGAGCGTCGTCACCCAGCTCAAGGAGAAGGGCAGCGTCGAGCGCGGCTTCCTTGGGGTGCAGATCCAGCCGGTCACGAAGGACATCGCTGCGGGCGTCGGTCTCGACGAGCCCCAGGGCGCCATCGTGGCCCGTGTGGAGGACGACAGCCCCGCCGCAAAGGCCGGCGTCAAAACCGGCGACGTCGTCCTTTCGGTGAACGGCAAGGCAGTCCACGACGCGCGCGACCTGTCGCGCACCGTTGCCTCCCTGAATGCCGGATCGACGGCCACCCTGCAGGTATGGCGCGACGGCAAACGGCAGGACGTCTCCGTGACCATCGGCAAGATGCCCAGCACGTCGAATGCCTCTCTCGAGCGCGGGGAGGGCGCCGAAATGGGCAAGCTCGGCCTTGGCCTCGCACCCGCCTCCACCACGGGCGACGGCGACCAGAAGGGCGTCGCGGTCGTGAGCGTGGAACCCGGAAGCCCGGCCGCCGAAAAGGGCTTCAGAACCGGCGACGTCATCCTTGAGGTTGCGGGCAAGGCTGTGCAGACGCCCACCGACGTCCGGAACGCCATCGAAGCCTCCCGCAAGGACGGCAAGAAGAGCGTGCTGTTCCTGATCCAGGCGGAGCAGGGCACCCGCTTCGTCGCGCTGCAGATCCCCGCGGCGTAAGGGCCTGGTCGCGGGCCGGCGAGACCGGCCCACATTGCTTTCCGGACTGCACAAAAGAACAGCCCTGCCTGGACGAAGCAGGGCTGCTTTCAGTGGCCCGAGCTGGGCAGCAGCCCCCGGGCGTTCATCGTCGGTCAAGGAGGGCATCCTCGGAGATCGCCCGGAGCGCTGAGTCCCGCGGGGCGGGCTGCAGCATCAGATCACCTGTCGCGCGATCGTCCGGGCCAACGCGCAGAACACGAGCCCCGGCAGGACCGACCCGCGAGCGTTTCCGATGCGCTCCGGCCAGTCGCGACGCAGGTCATCGTTCCTCAGCGCCATGACGATCTCCATCCTATGCCTGCATCAACAACGCGCCGCTTGCGGATATGGTGCTGTCCGGATCCCGGCGAAGGTACCCTGGCGTACACACTATGACGGGAGCAGGTGCGCAACCGGCGAACGGCTCAACCCCGTCGCTGCTGGCTGGAGTGCAGCCGAGGCATGCGAGGGCGACCTGAGGCTTCAGCGCAGAGTGCCGCGCAGGCGCTTGAGCCAGCCGGCGAGGACCTGCTGCCGGCCCGGGCGCGCGAGCAGCACCGCACCCTCGGACGTCTTGCGGATGTGGAGCGTGCGGGTGTGAAACTCCTCAAGGCCCGGCCTGTGGCCGATGGAGAGCACCGATGCGCCGGCCAGTTCGTTCTCGAACAGCGAGAGCATCGAGGCTTGGTTCTCGTCGTCCAGGGCCGACGTGGCCTCATCCATGAAGACCCAGCGCGGCTTGTGCAGCAGAACGCGGGCGAACGCCACCCGCTGCTGCTGCCCGAGCGACAGCGACTGGTCCCAGCGCTTGTGCGTGTCGAGAGCGTCGAGGAAGTCGGCGAGGCCGCAACGCTCGAGCGCGGAGCGGACCTCTGTGTCCGTGAAGGTGCCGGGGCCTGCCGGGTAGCACAGGGACGAACGCAGGGTGCCCAGCGGCAGATAAGGCCTCTGCGGCAGGAACATCATCTGCTCCGATGGCGGAATCCGGATCACGCCGGAACCCCAGGGCCAGAGGCTGGCGATCGCCCGGAACAGGGTGCTCTTCCCCGAGCCGGACTCCCCGACGATGAGAACTCGCTCGCCCGTCTGGATTTCGGCGGTCGCGCCCTCGATGATGATGCTGCCGTCGCTGAGCGCGATCGAGAGGTTCTCGAAGCTCAGCCAGCCTTTCGGATGGGAGAGGACTTCGATGCGCCGGTTCTCCTCGATCACCTTATCGAGATCGATCGCGGCCTGCCGGAACGTCGCGACGCGCAGCATCGCCGAGCGCCAGTCGGCGATCTTCGGGAAATTGTCGACGAAATAGCGCAAAGCCGCCTGCACTTGGTTGAAGGCGCCGACCACCATCATCATTTCGCCGAAGCTCAGGCGGTCAGTGAAGTAGCCCGGCGCTGCGGCCAGGATCGGTACGACGATCGCAAGCCAGCCGTAGCCCGACGTGATCCAGGTGAGGCGCGCCAGCGCGCCCGAGAGCCTGCGCGTGGCGTGGAGCACCGCCTCCACCACGAGTTCGAGGCTGCGGCGCTCGTCCCGCTCGCCGGAATAGAGCGCAACGCTCTCGGCGCTTTCGTTCACGCGCACCAGCGCGAAGCGCAGATCCGCCTCGCGAGCATAGCGGATTGTGTTGAGGCGGATCAGGGGGCGCCCCACGAGCCAAGTCATGCCGGACCCGAGGCCCGCGTAGCCGATGGCGATCCAGACCATGTAGCCGGGGACGACAATCTCCTCGCCGCGGAACTCGAAGCTCGCGTAGGACGACAGGGTCCACAGGACGCCGATGAAGCTGATGAGCAGCATGAGGGACTGCAGCATGCCCACGCCGAGTTCGGTGGTGAACTCCGAGAAGAGGCGGCAATCCTCCTGCATGCGCTGGTCCGGTTGCGCGCCCGTCTTCCCGATGAGCCCGAGCTGATAGGCCCGGTTCGGCTTCAGCCACTCGTCGAGAAGAATGTGCGTGAGCCGTTCCCGCATGCGGATCTTGAGGCGCTCCTGCAGCCAGGTCTGCGCCACCACCATCACCAGCAGGAAGGAGACGATCTCGAGGAACACCACGAGCTGGCGCAGGAACGCGCTGGAATTGCGCCGTTCGACCGCATCGAAGAAGGCGCCGTTCCATTCGTTCAGGCGCACCTGCCCGACCATGTTGCCGACGAGAACGACTATGATCGCAACGGCCAAGATCATCATGGGCCACGCCTTGCCGCCGCGGACCATGTCGCGGAACAGACGATACAGCTCCCGGGCGACGTTCTCGCCCTGGCCCGCTTCCTCCGGTTCCGCGCTGCGCCGCTGCGGCGCGACCGTATCGACGGACGCGGGACGCGCCAGATCGGACTCCTTCTCCAGACCGATCGACGGCGCGGAGTTCGCGGTGCGCCGAGGCGCGACAGCAGTGGGATCCGTCATGGTCGTCTTCCGCTCACCCTGGTCCCACTCCCGGTGGTTCTCGAGGGATCAAGCGTGACGAACTGCGCGGGGTTCCTGACTCTGCAACCGGGTTTCACGACCGGGTGGTCGGATCCGCGTCGCAGCGAGCCGGAGCACACCCTGTCCGGACGCTTCCCGAGGAGCATGGCACCGACGGCTCCACCATTCCGCGCGCCGGCCATGGAACCGGGACGAGAGGGCGCCATTCATCCTGTGGCACCGCATGGCATCAGGAGGAACTTACCATGATCGACAGAGATCGGATCGGCGGCTTCCACCAGGGCGCGGACGACCTGGACGAGTACCTCCGCAACGAGTACCGGGCCGAGGAGGGGGCCTATATGGAGAGGCGCCCCGGCTATGCGGGCTACGGCGAGCCGGACCGCGAGCCAGCCTCCTGGGGCCCGCGCCTGCCTGGCGAGTACTACGACTCCTACGGTCGGGAGGCCTTCGCCGGCGCCGGCATGACGCTTCCCCGTGACGAGCCGCTATACCGCGACGAGAGCGGTTTCGAACGGCGGTATCGCGAGTCTCCCGCCGAGACGTGGCGATATCGGGAGCGGGGCGACCGCTATGCTGGCGACAGGGGCATGTCGTCTCCGGCGCGCCATCGCGACCGCCGCGACGACACCTGGCGCGACCACTGGCAGCAGGACCGTGAGGGCGGGCGCAGGCTCGCCCGGGCGGCCGAGCATTTTTACGAAAACCTCGCCGGAGCGGTCGGCCTGGAGCCGCACGAGGACCGGGAGCGCGGGCATCGCGGGCGCGGCCCCCGGAACTATCGCCGCTCCGACGAGCGGATCCTGGACGAGATCGGCCATCGCTTTACGGAGGACGGTTATCTCGACGCCTCGGACATCGAGATCGACGTCCGCGACCAGGAGGTGACCCTCTCGGGCTCGGTCAAGACGCGCTTTGAGAAGCGTCATGCCGAGGACATTGCGGAAGCGGTCTCGGGCGTGCGTCACGTCCAGAACAACCTGCGCATCAACGCGAGCGGGAGCCGTTCCACGGCAGCTTAGGGCCGCAGGGTCCCGCTGCCCGCGTCGAATGCGGAGGAGGCGAGGCGACCACCGTCGAGACGGAGCGAGGGCTCCGTCGGGGGACGGTGGTCCGGACGACGGATTGCCGCCGGGGGAGGGCACCTTTCTGGTCTGCAGCTTCTGGCTCGCCGAGAACTATTCCCTCCAGGGGCGGCACGACGAGGCGCGGGACCTGTTCGAGCGTCTCCTGGCACTGCGCAACGACGTCGGCCTCCTGGCCGAGGAATACGACCCGGCCGCCAGGACGTTCCTGGGAAACTTCCCGCAGGCGCTGCCCCACCTCGCCCTGGTCAACACGGCGCACAGGCTATCCTGCGAGCCCCGGTCGAGCCGCGCAAGCCTCAATCCCTAGCGGCACATCATCGCGATGGCTCATGGGAGCGCGGCGATCAAAGCGCCGCACCGACAGGCGGCCGGCGCCGGAGCCTCCCCACGTGACGAGCGGATGTCGTCCCGGCCGTGCCGCCCGTTCTCCTCCTTGCGGAAAGGGCCGAGGGCGGGGGCGAAAAGCCGGAGCGCTGCGTCCGTTCGGAAGGCGCAAGGCGTCCGCCATCACACCTCTCCCTGGCGGGAGAGGTCGCGCGCAGCGACGGTGAGGGGTTGCATCCCCTGACGTTTCGCGCGGGAAGCGCTGCCCCAGCCCTCTCCCCCTTGTGGGGGAGAGTTGGAGAGGGGGTGTGAGCGCCAGCCTATGACGGTCCGGTGCCGGCACCCCCACCCTTGATCCCTCCCCACAAGGGGGAGGGAAAGGGCGCCATGTTCTGTTGGACCTGTAACCCCTCGCCCGGCCCTGCGGTCCGACCTCTCCCGCCGGGAGAGGTGGACGCCCGGCCCGCTTTGCTCCGCCCGAGGCCCCATGCTAAGCCTGACCGCAGAGCCGGACGCATCCGGCTCCGGGGCGTGAGAACCCCACGCAAAGCGGTCTGTGTCGACCGTAACGACGCCTTCCTCGCCTTACGGCCGGGGAGGCGGTGACGCATGTCCAGGGCGAAAGCCTAAAGGTCATCGCGGCCGACTTTGCGCGGCTTCTCAACTCCCCGACCACCAGGGCTCCTGGTGGTCGTTCGCGCAACGGGGAGTTTTTGCAAGATGGAGCAGCCCTACAGCATCGCGGCCGACTGGCTGTCGAAATTTCACACCTGGCCCGAATTCATCCAGGCCCTCTGGCTCGTCGCCGTGCCGGTGACGGTGCTGGGCGTCACGTGGCTCGTGATGCGAGGCCTGCGCGACATCGCCGCCGTGCTGCGCGGGCGAGGGGAGGCGACGCTCTACGGCGTCCCGAGCGACTGGCGCGCCCCGGCACTGATGGATCGCGGCGGCAGGCTGCTTGTGGCGGACGGCGAGACGCCGGTGCCGCCGCTCCCCGCTCCTGCCGCACCATCCCCGTCATTCCGGGGCACCCCACCCGTCATTCCGGGACGGTCGGAAGGCCGGGCCCAGAACCCATAAACTCACGGGCGAGAAGCACGTGAAGCGTACCAATTCATTGTAACTAGAGACGCTGAGATATCGTCTACAAATGGCTGTTTGTTCATTCACCCTCGACTCTTGAAACCATTAAATTAAATGCTTCTTCGATTGCCTTAAGTGAGTCTGGATCAACTACGACTCCTCCATCTTCTGCTACGGCAGCCTGTTCCTCTAGCTCTGAGCGTTGCTCATTTTCTTTTACAAGAGCTTCCCAGGCTTTTCTAAACTCAATATAGAGAGACGGGAGAACATCTGTGGTCGAAGGGTCTCTCACACCGGAGAGAATTGGCCTCTCAATTCCTTCTTGGTTGATGAATGCCTGCAAAAAATCCCATACCGGTAGAGAATCGGCTCGGTTTAACAGACGCTCCCGTGACCGGACCTCCCCTGGTGAGGAATTTCTGTCAGCCTCAATAGAAAGCAGAGGATAGGGTCGACCTTTGATCACACCCTTCATGGACTCTCGTCCATGATACGAAAAGTTGAACGGTAAAGTGTCCTGCTGGCTTACATTGGACAGCAAATAGGCTAGCTCAACCGTAATTGCGAAGCGCTCATGGCTTGAGTACCGAGAGACTCTAAAGCCTGTGTCAATGCTTTTGCCTAGGAAATCAAAGCGGCTCGGGTTTTCGTCAGCCTCAAGCTCTAGTGACTCGTCAGGTTGATCGCCCTGTGGTGCATGAGCGCCAGATACGGGTACTGTAACGTTTGGAGCTGGAAATGTTGCTATCCATGCGGCTCCTTTGACGTCTAAATGGCCGCCCAAAGCTTCCAGTTTCTCACCATAAGACTTCAATGTTCTAAGGAATGCTATTACACAAACGCTTAGATGTCGCAAATCTTGCAGGCGCGTACAAAAGATGATCTCGTCGCCTAGTGTCTTCCATACTCTTGGCTCAGGCATATCGCGACCAAGACTGGCGCCTATCAACTGCGTTTCAAATGTGTGTCGCAGCGTCTCTGGAAAATCTCTATAAAATAGGCGGGTTTGTTCTACCCATTTAGGAAAGGGCGAGCGCGGATCGGGCGAATTGCCTTCGCCGTCCTTGTAAGCTGTCGACCCCACCAGATCGACAGAGAGGAAGAGGCGGACACGGTACTCAGGACAGGTGGGCACTTCTTAGATCAACTCAGCAGACCCGAGTGTTTCAAGTCTAACCTCAGCAGCACGAGCGCTTACGCCAAAGAAATTTGCAACACTTTTGAGGCTACCTCGTGTTGCAAGTGCCTGCTGGAAGGCAGTTGCTGGCATCAGAAAAGCCGCAGCAAACCAGTTCGCCTCCCACTCGGCCCGCTTCTGGTTAGGATCGTTCTCGTCCACCCACCGCGTGGCAACCATCCCTGCTCCTTCGTCAATCCTCTTAATTAACGGGAAGTGTAGAAGGAGATGCCCCAACTCATGTGCAATGGTAAACCGGTTGCGCTCAGCAGAAGTCATGCTGGATACGAAGATTTGGAACGTGCCATCCGGCGCAACCCGAATTGATTCGGGTACTTCGTCATCAGCGAAAGTAGGACTACGAAGATTAATGTGGCCGCGGAGCTTAGCAACTAAGGGTTCAATTGGATCCCCCGGGCGAAAGCCCAATCTCTCTGCAGATTTTTCTGCAAAGTCGTGCACCTGTCGCTTCGTCAGGTTTGCAGGGATGGGGCGGAGCAAAGCCAAAATGCACCTCTTGGCGACTTAGCTAGCTAACGCCTAGCCTTACGATATCGTCCATGAGAACATATCATGAATTCACAGAAATTCAAGTGAGCATAGAAACAATATAACAGAAATCCGCCTCACATGGTGAAGCGGATTTCCGACGTTAAGCGAGCTCTTATAGCTTAAACCGTGTAGCTCAATTTACGAACACCCCGTCGTGCTGCCGCACGTGTCGCACTTCAGGCACGTCCCGTTCCGCACCAGCGTGAAGTTCGCGCATTCGGGGCAGGCTTCGCCGACATAGCCCTTCATCTTGGCCTCGGCGCGCTTGTCCGCGATGGACGGGCTGGCGGCCGGGGCCGTGAAGGCGAGCTTGGACATTTCGGCTTCGCCGACCTTCTGCTCCTGCGGCTCTTCCTTGAGCGCCGTGGCGCCCATGGTCAGGCCGGTGGTGCCGGTGCGCTGGCCGCCGCCCTGTCCGCCGTTGGCCGCTCCGCCCGGGATGAGCATCAGCCGATCGGAATTGCCGCGCACGAAGCCGCGGGACACGACCGCGGTGGCGGGGGCGGGCTCCGGCGCCTTCGACTGGGCTTCGCCCTGGCCGATGGTGGTGGGGCCGAGCTCGGACGGGTCCACATGGGCGAGGTCGTTGCGGCTGAGATAGGAGACCGCAAGCTCGCGGAACACGTAGTCGAGGATCGACGTGGCGCTCTTGATGCGCTCGTTGCCCTGGACGAAGCCGGCCGGCTCGAAGCGCGTGAAGGTGAAGGCCTCCACGTATTCCTCCAGCGGCACGCCGTATTGCAGGCCGAGCGAGATCGCGATGGCGAAGTTGTTCATCATCGCCCGGAAGGCCGCGCCCTCCTTGTGCATGTCGATGAAAATCTCGCCGAGGCGCCCGTCGTCGTACTCGCCGGTGCGGAGATACACCTTGTGGCCGCCGACGACCGCCTTCTGGGTGTAACCCTTGCGCCGGTCGGGCATCTTCTCGCGCTCGCGGATGGCGACGACGCGCTCGACGATCTTCTCGACGATCTTCTCCGACAGGTTCGCGGCCTTCGCGGCGGCGGGGAGGGCGGTCAGCGCCTCCACGGCGTCCTCCGCCTCGTCCTCCTCGTCGGCGATGAGCGCCGAGTTCAGGGGCTGCGAGAGCTTGGAGCCGTCGCGGTAGAGGGCATTGGCCTTGAGCGCCAGCTTCCACGACAGCATGTAGGCGTTCTTGCAGTCCTCGACGGTGGCGTCGTTGGGCATGTTGATGGTCTTGGAGATCGCGCCCGAGATGAAGGGCTGCGCCGCCGCCATCATGCGGATGTGGCTCTCGACCGAGAGATAGCGCTTGCCGATCTTGCCGCACGGATTGGCGCAATCGAACACCGCGTAGTGCTCGACTTTAAGGAAGGGAGCGCCCTCCAGGGTCATCGCGCCGCAGATGTGGATGTTGGCGGCCTCGATGTCGGCCTTCGAGAAGCCCAGGAACTGGAGCAGGTCGAAGGACGGGTCGCTGAGCTTCTCGGCCGGCAACTTGAGGGTGCTGGTGAGGAAGTCCTCGCCCACGGTCCACTTGTTGAAGACGAACTTGATGTCGAAGGCGCTCTTCAGGCCCTTCTCGATCGCCTCGATCTTCTCGTCCGTGAAGCCCTTCGCGCGCAGGGTCACCGGGTTGATGCCGGGGGCTTGGCGCATGGAGCCGTGGCCGACCGCATAGGCCTCGATCTCGGCGATCTCGGATTCGCGGTAGCCCAGCGCACGCAGCGCGTCGGGCACGGCCCGGTTGATGATCTTGAAGTAGCCCCCGCCCGCGAGCTTCTTGAACTTCACCAGGGCGAAGTCGGGCTCGATGCCGGTGGTGTCGCAATCCATCACGAGGCCGATCGTGCCGGTGGGCGCGATCACGGTGGCCTGCGCGTTGCGGTAGCCGTGCTGCTCGCCGAGCTCCAGGGCCCGGTCCCAGGCCTGCTTGGCATGGGCGATCAGATTCTGGTCGGGGCAGGAGGCGTGGTCGAGGGCGACCGGGTTGACCGACAGGCCCTCATAACCGTCGCTGAGCCCGTGGGCGGCGCGGCGGTGGTTGCGGATCACGCGCAGCATGTGCTTCGCGTTGGCCTTGTAGTTCGGGAAGGCGCCGAGCTCGGCGGCCATCTCGGCGGAGGTCGCGTAGGACACGCCGGTCATGATCGCGGTGAGCGCGCCGCCCAGCGAGCGGCCTTCCGCGGAGTCATAAGGAAGGCCCATGGTCATCAGCAGGCCGCCGATATTGGCGTAGCCGAGGCCGAGCGTGCGGTACTCGTAGGAGAGCTGCGCGATCTCCTTCGAGGGGAACTGCGCCATCAGCACCGAGATCTCGAGCACCACCGTCCAGAGGCGGCAGGCATGCTCGTAGGACTCGACGTCGAAGCGCTTGGTCTCGCGGTCGTAGAACTGCAGCAGGTTCGCGGAGGCGAGGTTGCAGGCCGTGTCGTCCAGGAACATGTATTCCGAGCAGGGGTTCGACGCCCGGATGCGGCCACCGGCGGGGCTGGTGTGCCAGTCGTTCATGGTGGTGTTGAAGTGCAGGCCGGGATCGGCCGAGGCCCAGGCCGCGTGGCCGATCTGCTCCCACAGGTCGCGGGCCTTCACGGTCTTGAGCACCTTGCCGTCCTTGCGGGCGGTGAGGTTCCAGGTGCCGTCGTTCTCGACCGCACGGAGGAAGTCGTCGGTGATCGAGACGGAGTTGTTGGAGTTCTGGCCCGACACCGTCAGGTAGGCTTCCGAATCCCAGTCCGTGTCGTAGATCGGGAAGTCGATGTCGGTGTAGCCCTGGCGCGCGAACTGGATGACGCGCTTGATGTAGTTGTCCGGGATCATGACCCGGCGGGCCATCTTGATCTCCTTCTTCAACGCCGGGTTCTTCTCCGGGTCGAAGCAGGCGTCACCTTCCGCCTCGCAGTTCACGCAGGCCTTCATGATGGCCTTGAGGTGCTTGTTGGCGAGCTTGGAGCCGGTCACGAGGGCGGCGACCTTCTGCTCCTCCTTCACCTTCCAGTCGATGTAGGATTCGATGTCCGGGTGATCGACGTCGACCACCACCATCTTGGCGGCGCGGCGGGTGGTGCCGCCCGACTTGATCGCGCCCGCGGCCCGGTCGCCGATCTTGAGGAAGCTCATCAGGCCCGAGGAGCGGCCGCCGCCGGAGAGCTTCTCGCCCTCGGAGCGCAGCTTCGAGAAGTTGGAGCCGGTGCCGGAGCCGTACTTGAACAGGCGCGCCTCGCGGACCCACAGGTCCATGATCCCGCCCTCGTTCACCAGGTCGTCCTCGACGCTCTGGATGAAGCAGGCATGCGGCTGCGGGTGCTCGTAGGCCGATTTGGACTTGGTGAGCTTGCCGGTCTTGTGGTCCACGTAGAAGTGGCCCTGGCTCGGGCCGTCGATGCCGTAGGCCCAGTGCAGGCCGGTGTTGAACCATTGCGGGGAGTTGGGCGCCACCATCTGGTTGGCGAGCATGAAGCGCAGCTCGTCGAAGAAGGCCTGCGCGTCCTCCTCGGACGAGAAGTAGCCGCCCTTCCAGCCCCAATAGGTCCAGCAGCCGGCGAGCCGGTCGAAGACCTGCTTGGAAGACATCTCGGAGCCGTAGTGCTGGTCCTCGGGCAGGCCGGCGAGAGTGGCCTCGTCGGGCACTGAGCGCCACAGCCAGGAGGGAACGTCGTTCTCCTCGACCTTCTTGAGGCGCGCGGGCACGCCCGCCTTGCGGAAATACTTCTGGGCCAGCACGTCGGAGGCCACCTGGCTCCAGGTCTCCGGCACCTCGATGTTCTCGAGCTTGAAGACGATGGAGCCGTCCGGATTGCGAATCTCGCTCGTGGCGAGCCGGAACGCGAGAGAGGAGTAGGGCGACTGGCCCGATTTCGTATAACGCCGCTCGATCCGCATAGGTCACACCTCAACATGTGGGGACGGACGTCCCCGTGGCCACGATGATCTCGTGACGCCCCCAGCCCATTTTTTTGATACTGCGGCACCCCGTTGATGGAGCGCCTTACGCAAGCCCTCGACCGCGTCGATCCCAAGCATCACTGTTCGCGCGACAAAAGCTTGCCACGTGGTTCCTGACGCTCCTGAGCCCTTCGGGGGATCCCTTACCGGTCCTTTTCGGACCGGCCGCCGCGTTGATCGGCACCCCGGCAAGCTAGTCGGGCGATGTGCCCTGCGTCAAGAACTGAAACAAGAACTTGTGTTGAGCGTCCAGGTTCCACCTATATATAGTGGGTAAGTGTTAAGAATGTGGAAAAGTGGCTAAGCCTCGGAGACTCCTTCGAGAATCCGATTAGGAATATTCGCAGGGCCAAGCTTGGCCGGCTAAGGTCGGGCCTCCGGAGCCCCCAAACGGGCCCAAAATTTTTTGCCGGGACACAATCGGCGGAGTCGGACTTGACGCTGCGTCAGATCGTGATCTCGCCGGACCTTTTGGCGGAAATCCGGGAAAAACGGCCGCTCGGCCCGACTCGAACCTTCAGGGCAGAATCACCGCGATTCATCTGCGTCCCGAGGCTGGACTTCCCGGCGGCCAAAAGCCATATTCCGCGCAAATTCACGAACCCCCTCAGTGGCAGCGATGAAACAGTTTTGGACGCAGTTCTTCACCTGGTGGAACGGGCAGACCCTCGGCACCCGCTACTTCACGTGGCGCAAAGGCCAGTTCGTGGGTGAGGACGAGTTCGGCAACCGGTACTACCGCTACGTCCAGGCCGAGGCGATCGATTCGAACGTGGGCGCCGAGCGCCGCTGGGTGGTCTACAACGGCGAGGCCGACGCCTCGAAGGTGCCGCCCGGCTGGCGCGCCTGGCTCGCCCACAACTGGGACCTGCCGCCGACCGAGGAGCCCGCCTACCAGCCCCGTCCGTGGGAGCGGCCCTTCGTGCCGAACATGACCGGCACGCCCCAGGCCTACCGCCCGTCCGGCTCGTCGCTTTCCACCGGCCAGCGCCCGGCCGCGACCGGCGACTACGTGCCGTGGACCCCGGGCGAGTAAGCCCAGCCCCATGCTCAACAGGCCCCAGCCCCGGACCTGCGTCGAGTGCGGCCTGGCTTTCGGGCATCCGGACTTCGCCTATCACGCCGGCCGCGTCGAGAACGGGCCTGCCTATTGGTCCGACGACGGCCTGCTGTGCTCGCATGGCTGCTCGACGGCCCATTTCGACCGCCGCGAGAAGGAGGGCAGGCCGATGATCGCGCCGGCCCCGAACCCGTTCGAGCGGGAGTTTCCTTAAGGACCGCTGCAGACCGACCATCACGGCTCAGCCGTGACGGCTCCGGAACGCCTCCACGTTCTCGACGAGATGCGCCACGCGGCCGGTGCCGGTCAGGACGATGACGTTCGGCGCCTGCTCCTCGATGAACCGGAAGGCGGATCGGGCAGCCTCCTCGGACGAGCCTTGCGCAAGCAGCGCGCCCATGGCGAACGGGCGGTTGATGACGGGCGTGACATTCCGCGCCTCGATCTCGGGCAGGAGAGGGAGCATGGCCGTATTCGACCGATTCAGCGGAAACTGGAGGAACCGGTAGATCCCGCTCTCCAGCGCCGCCCTCCCGGCCTCCAGGTCGCTCACGCTCGCCCCGAAGGCGGTCACGCCGCAGGCCCTTGCATGGTCGATGGCGGCCAGGACGTCGGGATGGGTGACCACCTCGCGGGTCGCCTTGTGGATCTGCAGGACGTCAATCTTGCCGAGAAGATTCAGGCTGCGGTCGGTGCTGCGGACCAGCGCGTCGCGGCTGTGATCGGCAAAGCCCGCCTGGCGTTCCGCGTCCCAATGCTCGCCCGCCTTGGTCATGACGGCGAGGGATGATCTCCGGGAGCGTGACAGGCCGGCGAGGAACCGGCCCAGGCGCGCCTCGCTCTCCGCATAAGCCGGCGCCGTGTCGAAGATGGTGATGCCGAGTTCCACGGCGATATCCAGCAGGGCCTGCGCCTCGTCCTCGGTCGCAGGCGGACGCTGCGCGACGCCCCAGCTCCGGCCGATGGAGAGCAGGCCGAGGCCGAGCTTGGGGCCGGGGGCGGCGAGCGTCTCCATGGCCATCGTTCAGGAGCCCGGCTTCGGGTGGAAGTAGGATTGGCGCCTCATGATTCCCTCGGCGAAGAGCCCGAAGGCCTGGATGACGTGGCCTTGCGGCACGTCGAGGTTGCGGGCCACGCCCGAGCCTTTCAGGACGCCGCCGCGTTCGTCCGGGTCCTCATCGCGATAGGTCCCGCCGTCCCCGAGGGTGCAGGTCTGGCACCGGATCGGCCCGAGGATCTGCGCGCCGCGGCCGATGCGGTTCGGGCCGATCAGGGAGCCGCCGCCGATGAGGCGCGCACCGTCGCCGACCTCGATGGCAATCCCGAGATCGGCCTTGACGGTGAATCCGCCTTCCTCGCCGATCTCCGTTTGGGATCCGATGGAGATCCGGCCGCCGGCCGCAACCATCCTGGTGCCGGAAAACAGGTTCGTCCCACCCCCGACCGTGATGCTGCCGCCGTTCGAGACCTGAAGGATCGTGCCGGGCCAGAGGATTGCCCCTTCGCCGAGCGCGACGCCCGGAGAAACCAGAACCGAGACGGGATCCGGGATCAGCACTCCTTGCATCGATAGCCGAAAGGTCTCGTCGACGGTCAAGAATCCCATCCGGCGGCGGGTGGCGTCGGTCGAGGGCAGGGCCTGATGCATGAAAGGTCCGATCGATGCTCGTCAGGCCGCAGAGCCTAGGAGGCAAAGCAGCGGTGGCCAAGTTGCCGTTGCCCTTTTTCCAACAATGTTCACGTGTTATCGGAAGGCCGGAACGCAGGTCGGCCACGCTCGGCCGCACAGCGAGGCGTAAGGCAGCACATGAATTTCGGATGGACGCGGGCGGCTCTGGTCCTCGCAACGGTCATCGGCAGCATCGGCACGGCGCAGGCGGACCGGATCAAGAATCCCACCGCCTTGTTTTCGGGCCTCGACAAGATCACCGGGCGAATCGTGTCCTTCGAGGTCGCGGTGGACGAGACCGTACAGTTCGGCGCGCTCCAGATGCGTGCGCGGGCCTGCTTCACCAAGCCGCCGACCGAGAACCCCTATACGACGTCCTTCGTCGAGGTGGACGAGGCGGAGGCCGACGGCAGCACCAAGCGCGTCTTCTCCGGCTGGATGTTCGCCTCGAGCCCGGGCCTGCACGGCCTGGAGCACCCGGTCTACGACATCTGGCTCGTCGACTGCAAAGGCGGCACCGAGGTGATCGCCGAGCCGAAGGAGATGCCCGAGGAGCCGCCGCCGATCGAGAACGCGTCGCAGCCGGGCGGCGCCGCGCGGCCCGGCGACATCATGGCTCCGGCCGGTGGCCAGACCGCTCCGCCGCCCCCGCCGATCGACACGGCGCCTCTGCAGCAGCCGCAGCCGCGGCGGGTCGCGCCCCGGCCGGTCGCACCGGGCGCAGCGCCGATCATCAACAACAACCGGACGAACGATCGCTAAACAGCCGGTTGGGAGCCGAGCGCGGCAAGCGCTTCCTCGCCCGTGACGATATGGCCGCGGGGCCAGACGTGCCAGTCGGCCTCCTGGTCCATGGCGGTGCGCAGCATCTGCTTGTAGCTCCGGCGCGGCACCTCGATGGCGCCGAACTGGGCCAGGTGCGCCGTCACGAACTGGGTGTCGAGAAGGGTGAAGCCGCCGCGCCGCAGGCGCGCCACGAGATGCACCAAGGCGACCTTGGAGGCGTCCCGCTCGGTGTGGAACATGCTCTCGCCGAAGAAGGCGCTGCGCAGGCGCACGCCGTAGAGGCCGCCGACGAGGCGGTTGTCCTGGTAGACCTCGACCGTATGGCAATAGCCTGAATCGAAGAGCTCGCCGTAGAGGCGGCGGATCCGGCCGCTGATCCAGGTCTTCTCCCGGTCGAAGCCGGGTGCGGCGCAGCCGGCGATCACGGCGTCGAAGTCCTGGTCGACCCGCACCTCGAACTGGTCCGAACGGACCGTGCGCGCGAGGCGCTTGCCCACATGAAAGCGATCGAGGGGGATGATCCCCCTCTCGCGTGGCTCGACCCAGAACAGGGACGGGTCGTCGGCATCCTCCGCCATGGGAAAGATGCCGGCCGCATACGCCTTGAGCAGGATCTCAGGCGTGATCTCGAACTGGTCAGCCCTCATCAGCCTAAAGGTAGCACGCCTTTAAGCTTCCTCAATGCCGCCCGTCTTCAGGAAGTTCTCGAGCCAGTGGATGTCGTACTGGCCGTTCTGGATGTCCGGGTTGCGAACGAGAGTGCGGAAGAGCGGCAGGGTCGTCTCGATGCCGTCAACCACGAACTCGTCGAGGGCCCGGCGCAGGCGCATGAGGCACTCGTTGCGGGTGCGGCCGTGCACGATGAGCTTGGCGACCAGCGAATCGTAATGCGGCGGGATGCGATAGCCCTGGTAGGCGGCCGAATCCACGCGCACGCCGAGCCCGCCCGGCGGGTGGAAGTAGCTGATCGTGCCAGGGGACGGCCGGAAGGTCGAGGGGTGCTCCGCGTTGACGCGGCACTCGATGGCGTGGCCCTCGATGTGGATATCCTCCTGCCCGACCGAGAGCGGCGCGCCCGCGGCGACGCGGATCTGCTCGTTCACAAGGTCGATGCCGGTGATCATCTCGGTGACCGGGTGCTCCACCTGGATGCGGGTGTTCATCTCGATGAAATAGAACTCGCCGTCCTCGTAGAGGAACTCGATTGTGCCGGCGCCGGCATATTTCAGCTCCTGCATCGCCTTGGCGACGACGCCGCCGATCTTCTCGCGCATCTCGACGTTGAGGGCGGGCGAGGGGCCTTCCTCCCAGACCTTCTGGTGGCGGCGCTGGAGCGAGCAGTCGCGCTCGCCCAGGTGGATGGCGTTGCCCTTGCCGTCGCCCAGGACCTGGATCTCGATGTGGCGGGGCTTCTCGAGATACTTCTCGATGTAGACCGCGTCGTCGCCGAAGGCTGCCTTGGCCTCGGTCTTGGCGGTCTGGAGCGCGTGGACGAGATCGTCCTCCGTGCGCGCGACCTTCATGCCGCGTCCGCCGCCGCCGGCCGCCGCCTTGATGATGACCGGGTAGCCGATCGACCTGGCGACCTTCTTGGCCTCGTCCTCGTCGGTAATGCCGCCTTCCGAGCCGGGCACGCAGGGGATGCCGAGGCGCTTGGCGGTGCGCTTGGCCTCGATCTTGTCGCCCATGATGCGGATGTGCTCCGCCTTGGGGCCGATGAAGGCGATGCGGTGGTGATCCAGAACCTCGGCGAAGCGGGCGTTCTCGGACAGGAAACCGTAGCCTGGATGGATCGCGTCCGCGCCGGTGATCTCGCAGGCGGCGATCAGGGCCGGGATGTTGAGATAGCTGTCGCGGGCGGCCGGCGGGCCGATGCACACGCTCTCGTCGGCGAGGCGCACATGCATGGCGTCGGCGTCGGCGGTGGAGTGCACGGCGACCGTCGCGATGCCGAGCTCCTTCGCGGCGCGCAGGATGCGCAGGGCGATCTCGCCGCGATTGGCAATGAGGATCTTATCGAACATGTCGCGCCTTACTCGATGACGAGGAGGGGTTCGCCGTACTCGACCGGGGTTCCGTCTTCGACATAGATGGCAGTTACGGTTCCGGCGCGCGGCGCCACGATCTCGTTGAAGGTCTTCATGGCCTCGACGAGCAGGACCTTGTCGCCGGCCTGGACCTTGGAGCCGACCTCGACGAAGGACTTCGCGTCCGGCGAGGGCTTGCGGTAGGCGGTGCCGACCATCGGCGAGAGCACGGCACCCGGATGGGGCACGGCCGACTTGGCGGCTGCGGCCGTGGCGGCCTCGCTCGCGGCGGGCGGCGGCGCGATCACAGGGGCCGGGGATGCGGCCGGCGCGGCGACCGGGACCGTCATGGTCGCCGTCACGGTGCGGGCCACGCGGATGCGAAGGTCGCCCTTCTCCACTTCGATCTCGGTGAGATCGGTGTCGGCGATCAGGGTCGCCAGCTCACGCACGAGATCGGGATCGAAAGGGTTGTCCTTGGCCATGGGGCTCACCTCTTATTCCTGAGGATGTTAATGTTGGGAGGGCTTGGTCTTCTGCGCCCGCTCGACCAGCACGCGGTGAACCGCTTCCAGGCCGAGCAGATAGCTCATCGGCCCGAAACCGCAGATCACTCCCACCGAGACAGGTGCGATGAGCGAACGGTGACGAAAACCCTCGCGAGCATGTACGTTCGACAGATGGACCTCGACCGTCGGGGCGCCGCTGCCGGCAATGGCGTCCCTGAGGGCGATCGAGGTGTGGGTGTAGGCGCCGGCATTGATGACGACGCCCGCTCCCTGCGCTCCGGCTTCCTGGATCCAGTCGACCAGATGTCCTTCGTGGTTCGACTGGCGGAAGGTGATGGAAGCGTCCAGCGCCTCGGCCCTGCCGCGCACGAGCCGCTCGATCTCGGCCAGCGTGGTGCTGCCGTAGACCGTGGGCTCCCGCTGTCCGAGCAGGTTGAGGTTCGGTCCGTTGAGGACGTGGACGGTGATCATCGCAAAAGAGCGTTCCGGATGGCTCCGTTCGGTGGAGCCGACTGGCCCTCTTAGCCAAAAGGCGGACGAGGGGGAAGGGGAAAACCGGGGCTTTCCAGAGGCTGCGCTTGGCTTCCCTAGCGAAACTCCAGCCGGTTCAGCCTTCCGAACGCTGCAATTGAGGCGAATTCGAGGAGGAGAGGGGCCGCGCCCGGGCGCGGCCCGCTTTCATGGCTCTATCCGGCCGCTCGCGTTCAGCCGCAATTGGCCTTGCCGCACTGGCGCACGTTGGAGACCACCTGCCTGAGGGGATCGAGGCCGACCGCGCCGGGGATGATCTCGTCGCCGATGATGAAGGCTGGCGTTCCGCTGAGGCTCAGCTTGTCGCCCAGCCCCATGTTTTCCTGGAGCGCTGCCTGGATCTCGGGCCCCTGCATGTCCTTCTGCAGGCGGGCCATGTCGAGGCCCATGTCCTTGGCGACCGCCATGGCGCGCTCGCCGTTCACCCGGCCCTTGCTGTCCATGACCTTCACGTGGAAGTCGAAGAGCTTGTCGCCCTGGAGCTGCTTGCCGGCCGCGAGCGCGACGCGGCTCGCCTCGACGGAATCGGGGCCGAGGACCGGGAAGTCCTTCAGGACCACACGCAGCTTCGGGTCGGCTTTGACCAGGGTCTTGAGGTCGGTGAGCGCCCGCTTGCAGTAGCCGCAGTTGTAGTCGAAGAACTCGACGAGGGTGACGTCGCCGGAGGGGTTGCCGACCACGAAGGAGTGAGAGGCGTTCAGCAGCGTTTCCCGGGTCTCCTTGAGAGCGCCCGCCTGGGAGACCCGCTGGGCCTCGGCCTGGCGCTTCTCGAGCTCGGCGATCACCTCGGTCAGCACTTCCGGGTTCTTGATCAGGTAGTCCTTCACGATCTCGCCGATGGCCTGGCGCTGCTGCTCCGTGAAGACGGCGTTCTGGGCCATCGCGGAGGGGCCGACGACCAAGGCGCCGATCACGGCCGCGGCCTGGCAGAATTTGAGAAGCGGGAAACGCATGGTGGGTCCTTCTGAGGGGCCGGGGCAGGATGCCTGCCGATCAAGTCCCTTTGTCGCCCGGATTTGGGGCGCCGGGATGGCCTTGGTACCGTCTGCCTTAGCGGGTTTGCAGAGAATCCGTCAATTCACGGCTTCGTTGGACGCGCAAGCGCCTTGAGGCCGGGTCCGTCAGGGGCTACGAGCCTTGCATGACCAGATCATCCGCATCCCTTCCTCTCCCCCTCGTGGCCCGCCGCATGGAGCGGGTGTCCTCGTTCCTCGCCATGGACGTGCTGAGCGCCGCCGCCGCCAAGGAAAGGCGGGGGGACAGCGTGATCCACATGGAGGTCGGCCAGCCCTCCGCGCCTGCGCCCCGGGCCGCCCGCGAGGCCGCCAAGGCGGCGCTCGACGCCGGGCGCATCGGCTATACGGAGGCCCTCGGCATGGCGGCCCTGCGGGAGCGGATCGCACGCCACTACCGCGACGCCTACGGCGTCACCCTGGCGGCGGAGCGGGTGGTGGTCACCACGGGCTCGTCGGCCGGCTTCGTGCTCGCCTTCCTGAGCCTGTTCGATCCCGGCCAGCGGGTCGCCATCACGGCTCCGGGATACCCGGCCTACCGCAACATCCTGGAGGCGCTCGACCTGGAGCCGGTCATCATTCCCCTGACCAAGGCGGACGGCTGGATCATGACCGCAAGCGCCATCGAGAAGGCCCATGCGGAGAAGCCGCTCCACGGCATCCTGGCCATGAGCCCCGCGAACCCGTCAGGCACCATGATCGGGCGTCAGACGCTGGCGGACCTGGGCGAGACCTGCCGCCGCTTGGGGCTGTGGTTCATCTCCGACGAGATCTATCACGGCCTCACCTACGGCCAGGACGCATCGACCGCGCTGTCGTCCGACGACGATGCGGTCGTGATCAACTCCTTCTCCAAGTACTACTGCATGACCGGCTGGCGCATCGGCTGGATCGTGGTGCCGGAGCGGCTCGTGCGCCCCATCGAGCGCCTGGCGCAGAACTTCTACATCTCGCCGCCCTATCTCTCCCAGGTCGCCGCGCTCGCGGCCTTCGACGCCACGGAGGAGCTGGAAGCCGTGAAGGCGGGCTATGCCCGCAACCGGGCGTACCTGCTCGAGGAGCTGCCGCGGATCGGCATCACCGAGATGCACCCGGTGGACGGCGCCTTCTACATCTATGCCGACATCGCACGGTTTACGAACGACTCCATCGGCTTCTCCAGACGCATGCTGGAGGAGGCGGGCGTGGCTGCGACGCCGGGCCTCGACTTCGACCCTACGGAAGGCTCGCACTACCTGCGCCTGTCCTTCGCGGGCTCCGAAAACGACTGTCGCGAGACGGTTGCCCGCCTCGCGACCTGGTTGAAATGAATTTGCTAGTTTTCTGAAGGGCTTGGAAGCGGATCCTCAGGATCCGCTCAAAACCGACTTCGCCTTCGACCACCAGCCGGCGCGCTTGGGGCGATCCGGATCGGGCGGGGTCAGGACGACCGCCACGGGTTCGGGCTCCGGCTCGGCGGGCTGCTCGACGGGCTTCTCTTCGGCTGCGGGGGCCGCCTCGGCGGCAGCAGGAGCAGCGTGCTCGGCCTCGGCCGTCTCGATGCTCACGACCGGCTCGGTGGCGGGAACCGGGACCTCCTCGGCCATCACGGCCGCGACCTCGCGCTGGGCGACGAAATCGTCGTCGTTGGCGACCTCCATCCCCTCCTCGCGGGTGCGGCCACGACCGCCACGGCGGCCACGGCGGCGGCGGCGTCCGCCGCGCTCCTCGCCCTCGGCGCCGGCGGCCTCGGCCCCTTCGACGCCCTCCATGGATTCCATCGAGGCCTCGGCGCCGGAGACGTCCTCCTGGCCTTCCTCGTCCTCGTCGGTCTCGGCTCCGGTCTCCTCGCCCTGGGCCTCGCCCGCGAAGGCCTCCCGGTCGCGACCGCGGCGGCGGCGGCGACGACGGCGGCGGCGTCCGCCGGCTTCTTCGCCGTTCTCCTCGCCCCGGGCCTCGACGTGGGTCTCCTCCTCGTCCTCGGCCTCCACCTCAGGCTCGGCCTCGACCGGCTCGTCCACGGGCACGATGGCGTCGATCTGAATGCCCGTCGCGGCCGCCTTGTGCTCGATGCGCAGGGCCGGCTCGCCCCGGTCGATGGCGTAGTTCGTCGTGCCGGTCAGGCTGTCGTCGGCGACGATCGAGATGGCGACGCCGAACCGGGTCTCCAGCTCACGCAGATGCACGCGCTTCTGGTTGAGGATGTAGAAGGCCGCCTCGGTCCGGGTCCGGATGATGAGGTTGTAGCCGGAATTCTTGATGAGGGTCTCTTCGATCGAGCGCAGCACGTGCAGGGCGACCGACGGGGTCGAGCGCACGAAGCCGGTTCCGGCGCAGTGCGGGCAGGGCACCGAGGAGGATTCGAGCACGCCGGTGCGGATGCGCTGGCGGGACATCTCGAGTAGGCCGAACGGCGAGATCCGGCCGACCTGGATGCGGGCGCGGTCGTTCTTGAGGCACTCGTTCAGCTTCTTCTCGACGGCGCGGTTGTTCCGCTTCTCCTCCATGTCGATGAAGTCGATGACGATGAGGCCCGCGAGGTCGCGCAGGCGCAGCTGCCGGGCGATCTCCTCGGCGGCCTCCAGGTTCGTCCGGAGGGCGGTGTCCTCGATGTTGTGCTCGCGGGTGGAACGCCCCGAGTTCACGTCGATGGAGACCAGCGCCTCGGTCGGGTTGATGACGAGGTAGCCGCCGGATTTCAGCGTGACCGTGTTGGAGAACATGGCGTCGAGCTGGGCCTCGACGCCGTACTTGGCGAAGAGAGGCTGCGGCTCGCGGTACGGCTGGACGATCTTGGCATGGCTCGGCATGAGCATGCGCATGAAGTCCTTGGCCTCGCGGTAGCCGTCCTCGCCGCCCACGAGGACGTCGTCGATGTCCTTGTTGTAAAGGTCGCGGATGGCGCGCTTGATGAGCGAGCCTTCCTCGTAGACGAGGGCGGGGGCCGAGGAGCTCAGGGTCAGCTCGCGGACGCTCTCCCACAGGCGCATCAGGTATTCGTAGTCGCGCTTGATCTCAGGTTTGGTGCGCGAGGCGCCGGCCGTGCGCAGGATGATCCCCATGCCCTCCGGAACCTCGAGCTCCTGGGCGATCTCCTTCAGGCGCTTGCGGTCGGCTGCGTTGGTGATCTTGCGGGAGATGCCGCCGCCGCGGCCGGTGTTGGGCATCAGCACCGAATAGCGGCCGGCGAGCGACAGGTAGGTGGTCAGAGCCGCGCCCTTGTTGCCGCGCTCCTCCTTGACGACCTGGACCAGCAGCACCTGGCGGCGCTTGATGACTTCCTGGATCTTATACTGCTTGCGGGGAAGACGCGGGCGCTGCGGGATGTCCTCGAGGGCGTCGCCGCCGCCGAGCTGCTCGACGTGCTCCTCCTCGTCCTCCTCGCCGCCCTCTTCCTCGTCTTCCTCTTCATCCTCGTCGCTGCTCTCGACCACATCGGCGGAGGCGTCGGCCTGGGCGGGCTCGACGGAGGCTACGGTCTCGGACGGCTCGGCTCGAGACGCGTCTTCCCGGGGCTCAGCGTGCTCCCCGGCTTCGGATACGGCGGCCGTCGCTGCCGGCTCGCCTTCCTCCCGGCCGGGAGCTTCCTCGGCTGCAGCTTCGGTCACGGCGGCGTCGAAATGCTCGCCGGTCTCGCCCCCAACCGGGGTTTCGGAGCCTTCGGAGGCGGATTCGGCACCCTCGCCCTCGGCGGAGATCACCTCGGCCGACGCGACGGACTCGTCCGCCTCGGCCCGGCGGGGCGCGGAGCGGCGACGGCGGCGGCTGCGCCGCTCCTCCTCGCGCTCTTCCTCGCGCTGGGCTTCTGCCTCGGCCTCGAGCAGCGCCTGCCGGTCGGCGACCGGGATCTGGTAGTAATCGGGATGGATCTCGCTGAAGGCGAGGAACCCGTGGCGGTTGCCGCCGTACTCGACGAAGGCCGCCTGCAGGGACGGTTCGACCCTGGTGACCTTGGCGAGGTAGATGTTGCCTCGCAGCTGCTTCCGGTTAGCGGATTCGAAGTCGAATTCTTCGACCTTCTGACCGCGCACCACCACGACCCGGGTTTCTTCCGGGTGTGAGGCATCGATGAGCATCTTGTTTGCCATGTTGAACTCTCGACATGGCGATCGAGGGCAGGACCTGAGGCAGAAACCGCATTGTGGGCGGGCGGCCGCGCCGCGAAAGAGGGCGGCGGGCTAGAATTGCGTTCGGCGTGCAGTCGATCGCCATCGCGCGCCTCTGAGGGGCGCATTCTGGGTTAAACTGGACCGGCGCCATGCCGGAGTGACCGGGGCATGGGCGGGCGCGAAATCGTTCGCGCGACGCGAAAGGTGCTGAGACGAAGGTCAGAACTGACTTCGCTGGCGCAACCATTCAACGACGGCCCTTTCGGAAGCGATGAGCCGGACAGAGCCGGTCACCGTATAAAGGCGATGAAACATCGCAATTGAGCCCCTCCGCGAGCCTGTCGAGCGTGACGGGTGTCCGGCGGATCGGTCAACACAACCGTCTCCACGGACCCGCCGTCAGATTCGGCCATAGCGGACGGGGTAAGCATCATTACAGATCGTTGAGGGTGTTTGGCAAGATGCTGAGAGACTGTGCCCTCGACGCAACAGAGTCTCAATAATGGATCATTTGGCGTGAGCTTTCATTAACCATGGGGAGCCTATGAGGTAAGGGGAGACCGAAACCTAGCCGTCATCGGGAGCAACATGGCGCCGTTCGCACGCCTCATCCGCCTCTGCCTCATGGCGATCCTCGCCTTCGCGGGATTGGGCCATGCCCGGGCGGCCGGCGCCGACGGCAAGGCGGAGACGCCCGTGATCGCCGCCGCGGTCTCCGTGGCGGTCGACGGCGGCAAGACCCGGTTCTCGGTCACCATGTCCCGCTCGGTGGTGGCCCAGGTCCAGCTCATGGAGGGACCCGACCGGGTGATCGTCGATCTGCCCGAGGTGGCCTTTCACATTCCCCCCGACCAGGGGCGCCGTTCCGAGGGGCTGATCGCCTCGTACCGGTACGGACTTTTCGCGCCCGGCCGCTCGCGGGTGGTCATGGAGCTGGCCCAGCCGGCCGTCGTCTCGGCCCTGCACGTGGACCAGAACCAGCCCGGTGGCGCGTCGCTGCTCGTCATCGAGCTGTCCCGCGTCGACCGCGATCATTTCCGCAAGGCGGTGGCCGAGAGCGCCGGGGCGTCGAAGTCCGCTCAAGCCGAGCCGGCCGTCGCCAAGGACGCCAAGGACACCCGGCCCGTCATCGTCATCGACCCGGGCCACGGCGGCATCGATCCGGGCGCCGCGGCCCTCTCGGGCGTCTACGAAAAGGACCTGATCCTCTCCTTCGCCCAGCTTTTGAAGAAGAAGCTCGACGCGGAAGGCCGTTACAAGGTCCTCATGACCCGCGAGCAGGACGTGTTCATCTCCCTCGGCGACCGGGTGAAGTTCGCCCGCATGGCCAAGGCGGACCTGTTCATCTCGATCCATGCGGACTCGATCTCGGGCACCCAGGAGGTGAGGGGGCTGACGGTCTATACCGGGTCGGAACGGGCCTCGGACGCCGAATCGGCCAGGCTTGCCGACCGCGAGAACCGGGCCGACTCGCTCGCCGGCGTCGAATCGGGCGACGGGGCCGACGACGTGCTGGACATCCTGCAGGATCTCACCCTTCGGGAGACCCGCACTTTCTCCCACGGCTTCGCCAACCGCCTCGTCGGAGAGCTCGATTCGGTGGCCCGGCTGAACAAGAATGCGCGCCGCGAGGCGGGTTTCCGGGTCCTGAGGGCCCACGACGTGCCGTCCGTCCTGGTCGAGCTCGGCTACCTGTCGAGCCAGAAGGACCTCGATCTCATCATGTCGGACGAATGGCGCGGTAAAATGGTCGCATCCATGACGGTCGCCATCGACCGCTTCTTCGCCACGAGGCTGGCTCGCCAGGGCGCTGCCGCAGTTTTACCATAGATACCGTGTGGATACCCGGTAGCGGGGTGGCGATTCCTCCGTTACAGGCAGAAGGCTGAAGCCATTCCTGTCTGGACTGGGAATCGGCGTTTGCATATCAGCATAAGGTGCGCTCTCAGGCGCCGATAACGGGTAACCTTCGGATGCGCTTCGTCCTACGATTTTTCGGGTTTCTTTTCAGTATCGGGGCGATCTTCTTCCTGATCGGCGCCGTGGGCCTGGCCTATGGCTACTGGTACTTCTCGAAGGATCTGCCGGATCACGCCCAGCTTGCCGACTACGAGCCGCCGGTGATGACGCGCGTCCATGCCGCCGACGGCAGCCTGATCGCCGAATACGCCCGCGAGCGTCGTCTCTACGTGCCGATCCAAGCCACGCCCAAGCTGGTGATCAACGCGTTCCTGTCCGCCGAGGACAAGAACTTCTACAAGCACATGGGCATCGACCCCGAGGGCATCGTGCGCGCCGTGGTGGCGAACGTCCGCTCGGCCGGCCGGCGCGAGCAGGGCGCCTCCACGATCACCCAGCAGGTCGCCAAGAACTTCCTCCTGACGAACGAGCGCACCTACGAGCGCAAGATCCGCGAGGCGCTCCTCGCCCTGCGCATCGAAACGACCTTTCCGAAGGACAAGATCCTCGAGCTCTACCTGAACGAGATCTATCTCGGCCTTGGAAACTACGGCGTCGCTGCTGCCGCGCTGAACTATTTCGGCAAGTCCGTCCACGAGCTCACCATCGCCGAGGCGGCGTATCTGGCGGCGCTCCCGAAGGCCCCGAACAACTACCACCCCTTCCGCCAGCGCCAGGCCGCCCTCGAGCGCCGGAACTGGGTGATCGACCGCATGGTCGACAACGGCTACGTCAAGGCCGAGGCGGGGGCGGCGGCCAAGAAGGAGCCGCTCAACGTCAACCCGCGCGTGATCTCGCCCAACAGCATCGCGTCCGGCTACTTCGCCGAGGGCGTGCGCCGCGACATCGCCGAGCGCTACGGCGAGCAGACCCTCTACGAGGGCGGCCTCCTCATCCGCTCCACCATCGACCCCAAGATGCAGGCCATGGCCCGCAAGGCGCTGGTGGACGGGCTCGTGCGCTTCGACGAGGCGCGGGGCTGGCGCGGCGCCCAGAACAAGATCGACCTCACGGGCCGCGAGTGGGGCCTCGCCCTGTCCGAGCTGCCGGTCCTCGGGGACGTGCAGCCGTGGCGCCTGGCCGTCGTGCTCGAAGTCTCGGGCGGGCGCGCCCGGGTCGGCCTCCAGCCCAAGAAGGAGGCCTCGGGCCAGGTTTCGCGGGACCGCGAGACGGGCTTGGTCGCCGCCGACGGCGTCAAGTGGACCCGCCGGTCCGTGGACAAGGCGCTCTCGGTCGGCGACGTGGTCTATGTGGAGCCCATGGACGGCGGCCGGACCGGGCAGTACCGCCTGCGCCAGATCCCTGAGATCTCCGGCGCCATCGTGGCGATGGACCCCTTCACCGGCCGCGTTCACGCCATGGTCGGCGGGTTCTCGTTCGACCAGAGCGAGTTCAACCGCGCCAGCCAGGCCATGCGCCAGCCGGGCTCGTCCTTCAAGCCGATCGTCTATGCGACGGCGCTCGACAACGGCTACACGCCCTCGACCCAGGTCCTGGACGCCCCCTTCGTGCTCGACATGGGCCCCGGCCAGCCCGCCTGGGCGCCGTCGAACTACGACGGCAAGTCGGCAGGCCTGCGCACCCTGCGATACGGCATCGAGCACTCGAAGAACCTGATGACGGTGCGTCTCTCCAACGAGGTCGGCATGCCGCTGATCTCGGAATATGCGCGCCGCTTCGGCGTCTATGACGACATGCTGCCCCTGCTCTCCATGTCGCTCGGCGCCGGCGAGACGACCGTGATGCGCATGACGGCCGCCTATTCCATGTTCGCCAACGGCGGCCGCCGCATCCGCCCGACCCTGATCGACCAGATCCAGGACCGCAACGGCCGGACGATCTACCGCCACGACACGCGCAAGTGCACCGGCTGCGACGCCGACAAGTGGGACGGCGGCGCTCCGCCCAAGCTCGCCGACAACAGCGAGCAGGTGCTCGACCCGCTGACCGCCTACCAGATGACCTCGATCCTGGAGGGCGTCGTCCAGCGCGGCACCGCCCAGACCGTGAAGGCGGTCGGCAAGCCGCTGGCCGGCAAGACGGGCACCACCAACGACGCCAAGGACGTGTGGTTCGTGGGCTTCTCGCCGGATCTCGCGGTCGGGGTGTTCCTCGGCTACGACCAGCCCAAGTCCCTCGGCAACGCGGCCACCGCCGGCCAGTACGCCGCCCCGGTCTTCCGCGACTTCATGCAGATGGCCCTGAAGGACAAGCCGGCCACGCCGTTCCGGGTGCCGCCGGGAATCAAGCTGATCCGCGTGAACGCCTCCACCGGCACCCGCGCCGGGCAGGGCGAGGGCGGCAACGTGATCCTCGAGGCGTTCAAGCCCGGCACCACGCCGCCGGAATCCTACTCGCCGCCGGCCGAGACCTTCGACGGGCCGCAGGCCGAGTACCCGAGCGGCGCAAGCCGCCAGGTCGGGGCCGGAACCGGCGGATTGTATTAGGCTTTTCGCCTTCCCATATCACCGGCATCACAGGATCGGACGCGAGATGCAGCGGGCGGCTTCCGGGCCGCCCGCCGCCGCGTCCGGCCCTCATCGACCGGGAGCGCCTTTACACCGGGCGGTGCTCCTTCTAAGACCCGCATTCCCCAGGCACGGACCCAACACAGACGATGCGCGCCGAAATCGAACACCTCGTAGAAGAGACCAAGCAGTCAGTCGGGCTGCTGAGGAGGCATCTTTGACTGGGATCACGCCCAGCGCCGCCTCGCGGAACTGAACTCGTTCGCCGAAAACCCGGACTTCTGGAACGACGCGGACGCCGCGCAGAAGATCATGCGCGAGCGCACCTCGCTCGAGGACCAGATCGCGGCCATCAAGCGCCTTGAGCAGGAGCTCGACGACGCCATCACCCTGATCGAGCTCGGCGATGCCGAGGGCGACGAGGGCACGGTCAAGGAGGGCGAGGAGACGATCCGCGGCCTCCAGCACGAGGCCGCCCGCCTCCAGGTCGAGACCCTGCTCTCCGGCGAGGCCGACGGCAACGACACCTATGTGGAGGTGCATTCCGGCGCCGGCGGCACGGAGAGCCAGGACTGGGCCTCCATGCTCCAGCGCATGTACGCCCGCTGGGCGGAGCGCCGCGGCTACAAGGTGGACCTGCTCGAAATCACCGACGGCGAAGAGGCCGGCATCAAGAGCGCCACTCTCCTGATCAAGGGCCACAACGCCTATGGCTGGCTGAAGACCGAGTCCGGCGTGCATCGCCTCGTGCGCATCTCGCCCTACGACTCGAACGCGCGCCGCCATACGAGCTTCGCATCCGTGTGGGTCTATCCGGTCGTGGACGACCGCATCGACATCGAGATCAAGGAATCGGACTGCCGCATCGACACGTTCCGCTCCTCGGGTGCAGGCGGCCAGCACGTGAACACCACGGACTCGGCGGTGCGCATCACGCACATCCCGAGCGGCATCGTGGTGGCCTGTCAGCAGGAGCGCTCCCAGCACAAGAACCGGGCCACTGCCTGGAACATGCTGCGCGCCCGCCTCTACGAGGCCGAGCTGAAGAAGCGCGAGGAGAAGGCGAACGCCGAGGCCGCCGCCAAGACCGAGATCGGCTGGGGCCACCAGATCCGCTCCTACGTGCTGCAGCCCTACCAGCTGGTGAAGGACCTGCGCACCGGCGCCCAGTCCACGAGCCCGCAGGACGTGCTCGACGGCGACCTCGACCCCTTCATCGAGGCCTCGCTCGCCCAGCGCATCAACGGCGGGGCGGGAGAGGGTGTGGAGGATATCGACTAGGACAGAAAGGCCCACTCGATCGAGTGGGCTTTTTCGCTCCAGGTGGTCGGACTACAGGATGAAAATGTCGTCGGCGTAGATCGTGACCCTGTCGGTGAATTTCACGAAGCATCTGGCTGCAGCGGGACCGGTGCCGTCCGGGTCGTAAGAGAGTGATCGCTCGACGGCGTTGAAGAGGATCCTGTCATTCGCATCCTCCGCAGTCGGCCCTCGAACGAAGGCTCCCCCGAGCAAAGGGCCTTTTTCAAGAGTGCCGAAGATGGCTGAGGAGAGGGCGATCTTATCCGTCCCCGAACCGCGAAAATCCGTGATCTCGTCGATGTCGTCGATCCCGTTGAAGTGGGTGTCGAAGACGAACTGATCGCGATCGTCACCCCCAGTCAGGGTATCGCTGCCTTCGCCTCCTCGAAGGTAATCGTTGTCATATCCGCCCTCCAAGGTGTCGTTGCCCTCACGGCCCTGCAGAGTATCAATACCGAATCCGCCGCTCAGGATATCGTCACCGTATCCGCCATCCAGGCTGTCGTTGCCGGCATTGCCTTGCAAGACGTCGGCGCCGGATCCGCCGCTCAGGTTATCATCGTCGTATCCACCGTCCAGTTTGTCGTTATCGTCACCGCCCTCAAGAATATCCCTGCCGTCGCCTCCGGCTAGGGTATCGCCGCCTGTACCTCCCTGAAGAAGGTCGTTGCCTTTTCCTCCACTTAAGACATCGTCGCCGGAATCTCCCTGCAAGGTGTCATCGTCATCCTCGCCGTCCAAATCGTCGTTGCCTGCGCCCCCTTGCAACGTGTCCTTGTCGTCTCCGCCTCTCAGGACGTCGTCGCCGAGATCCCCGAACATCATGTCGTCGCCGTACCCGCCACTGAGGGCATCGTTGCCTGAGCCGCCCTGCAACGTGTCGTCGCCCCATCCGCCTCTCAGGATGTCGTTGCCAGCATCTCCATAAAGAGCGTCCTCGTCGTCGCCGCCGCTCAGGAAATCGTTGCCGTTTTCGCCGAACAGAACGTCGTTGCCGTCGAAGCCGTAGATCTGGTCGTCGCCATGACCGCCTTTGATGACGTCCTTGACGGCGACGCCGTGGATGACGTCCGCCTTGCTCTTGCCGATCTGTGTGAGCGTCTGCTTGGCCTTGCTCCAGTTCCACTTCGCGACCTGCTTCCCGTCTTGCGACGGGCTGCCGTAGAGGGCGCGGATCGCCTGGATGTCCAGGGAGCCGAGAACTGTCGACAGCATATTGATGTCGCCCCCCGTGTAGCTCATCACGGTATGCTTCACGTGATCCAGATCCGACGTTAGCAGTTGCCTGTTGTGATCCATCCGATGAAAGGGGTGCTTGAGGCCGAGTGCGTGGCCGATCTCGTGAAGCAGGATGTAGAGCTTGAACGGCTCATGATCTGAAAGTTCCGAGCGGTACCGGTCGTTCAGATAGATGTTGCCGCCCGAATAATCCCGAACGAGGCCTTCGTCGAAGCCGTCCCGGTCGAGTTCGGGAAACTCCGCCCGGGCGCTGTAGTTTCCCCATTCCCACTTCCACTGGAACTTCAGCTCGGCCTTGGCGCCCTTGACCTCGATGAACCGGATTCCGGAGGCATCGCCCCACATCTTCAAGGCTTTGCGCGCCATGGCCTGATCCGCGCCGCCGAGCTTCGTCGAGCCCCATTGCGGGCCGTTGAAGGTATAGGTCAGGAAGACGGGTGTCTTGCTGACCTTGAGGCTGGAAAGGGAGTTCCAGCTCTGGCCCGAGAGAATGGCCTTGTAGTGAGGCATGTTGCTGAGCTTTGTTCGACGAGATGGGAGGCGATTGAAACTCTACAACATATCATATCAGTTGCAATAGGTTCGCGTCATGGGTGAAGCGCCTTCGCCGCCTCCAGCACCTCCTCGACGTGGCCCGGCACCTTCACCTTGGTCCAGAACCGGACGATCCTCCCGTCCTGGTCGATCAGCACCGTGGTGCGCTCCACGCCCATGTATTTCCGGCCGTACATGCTCTTCTCGACCCATACGCCGTAGGCCTCGAGCATCGACTTCGCCTCGTCCGACGCGAGGGTGAACTCGAGGCCGTGCTTGGCGCGGAACCTGTCGTGGCTCTTCAGGCTGTCGGGCGAGACGCCGATGACCTCCGTGCCGGCGGCGGCGAAATCCTGCCGCAGGGCCTGGAAGTCCTGGGCCTCGCGGGTGCAGCCGCTGGTGTCGTCCTTGGGGTAGAAATACAGCACCAGCTTGCGGCCCCTGAACTTATCCAGGGAAATCTCCTGCCCGTCCGTGGCCGGGAGGGTGAAGGCAGGGGCTTGGCTTCCGATCGTCAACGTCATGGCTCGCCTTTCTTTCGGCGGGTTGTGGTGTTTGGACACGCCCGGGCGGCCGATGGAAAGATGAGGTCGCGGGCGGCGCCCAGGGGGGCTAAGGTCTCCATCTGATTCCCCGATCGGCGCGCGAGCGCAACAACCGGATCGTCCGACGTCACAAGAATGAAGCGGCTCATCAGCACCAAGTCCCGCCGGCGAAGCCCGGCGAAGCGAAGCACGTTGAGGCGTGCGCTGCGTGGTGCCCTCTACGTGAAGCTTGGCCTGGTTCTGATCGTCGGCCTCACCCTGGGCCTGCTGTATCTGCGCCTCTCCGCGGGGCCGCTGAGCTTCGGCCGCCTGCCGGAGCGGGTGGCGGAGAGCCTCGCCGCCCGCATCGGACCGGGATGGAACGTGACCCTTCGCGACACCGCGATCGAGCTCAAGGGCGGCGCCCCGGCCCTGCGGGCCAACGGCCTCGACATCCGCGCACCCGGCGGAGAACTCGTCCTGAGGGCGCCTTACGCGGTGGTGAGCGTCGACGGCCTGTCGCTCATGACCGGCAACCTCCAGCCCAAATCCATCGAGTTCCAGGACCTCCAGCTGCGGGTTCTCGTCAACCGCGACGGTTCGCTGACCTTCTCGCCCGGCAGCGGCGAGGGCGACGATGCCGCGGCTTCCGCACCTCCCGTGCCCCGGCCGAGCCCGTCCCAGGAAGCGGGCGCCTCCCTGCAGCGCAGCGGGCAGGGGCCGTCCCAGGTCTCCGGCGTGGTCGGGTCACTGTTCGACCTCGTCGTCGGCCCGAAGAGCGTGCTCAACTCCCTTGGGCAGGCGCAGCTCACCAATGCCCGCCTCGTCTTCGTCGATGCGGACCAGAAGGTGCGGGCCCGCTTCGACCGGGTCGATGCCAGCTTCGACTGGTCCGAGGACGGAGGTCGTCAATTCGCAGCGACCCTCGACGGTCCCCAGGGGGTCTGGCAGCTCAATGGCAGCGCGAAGGCCGAGGGTGAGCGCAGCTATCGCGCCGGCTTCGTGGCCGACAGGGTGCCGATCCAGGACATCCTGCTGCTGACAGGAATGTCGGCCCTGCCGGCAACCACGGATCTTGAATTCTCGGGCCGCGTCGATGCCGCCTTCGCGGACGGGCGCGTGACGCAGCTGACCGCGCGACTCGACAGCGATGCCGGAACGTTCCAGATCGAGGACAAGGATACCTCGCCCCTCAGGGTGGAACGGTCCAGCATCGACGTGGTCTGGGATGAGCCCAACAAGGCCCTCGACCTGAACCGGCTCGAGCTGAAGGGCGGCGACACCCATGTGCGCCTGCAGGGGCGCCTCGTCACGCAGACCGGCCCGGATCATTGGCGCCTCTCGCTGCGCGGCAAGGACCTCGTCTTCGGCGGGGCCGCGGACGGCGACCGGCCGATTCCGGTGAGCGATCTCAGCGCGGAGCTATCCGGCCCGGACGGCGTGACCCTTCGGTCCGTCAGCCTGCGCGGTCCCAATCTCTCTGCCGACATCAGCGGCCTGCTTGGCGCATCGGCGGATCCGCACGGGCTCAATCTCGACGTGAAGGCCGCGGGAACGGACATCCGCACGGCCCTGCGCATCTGGCCCGAGGCGGTGGCGCCGCCCGTGCGCCGCTACCTCGTCGCCAACCTGAAGGCCGGCCGGCTCGATTCCTTTGCCCTGAAGGTCGCCATGACGGGCGCCGACATCGCGAAGGCGGTCTCGGGCGGTCCTACGCCCGACGAGTCTCTCAAGATCGATTTCGCCATTTCGAAGGGCGTTCTGGCGGTCGCCGAAGGGGTGCCGCCCCTGACGCAGGTCGACGTGACCGGGCTCGTCACGGGCACCAAGGTGATGCTTCGCGCCCCGGCCGGCCGGATCGACATGGCCGACGGCTATGGGCTTGTCGCCTCCGACGGCACCTTCGTGCTGGACAATTACTGGAAGGACGACGGCGTCGCGAAGATCGGCTTCCGCCTCGCCGGCGGGGCCGACGGACTCGGCGCCCTGCTTCAGCAGCCGCTCATTCGGCAGATCGCGGGGTTCGACGTCGATCCCGCCACCATGAAAGGCAAGGCGGATCTCCGGGTCGGCATCGGCCTTGCGGTTCACAACATTCCGGCCTTCGCGGACCTGCCCCTGACGGTGGGCGGTACGGTGAGCGATCTTGGCGTCGACAAGGTCTTCGGCAAGGACCGCCTAGAGGGGGCGACGCTGGCGATCGCCTACGACAAGGGCAGCCTCGCCATCAGGGGTGATGGCAAGATCGGCGGCGCGCCGGCCTCGATCGACGTTCAGAAGACGCGGGATGCGGGCGAGGCCAACGTTTCCTTCAGCCTCGACGAGGCGGCGCGGAGCAAGCGCGGCCTGTCCTTCGGCTCGCAGCTCACGGGCGTGCTGCCGATCAAGGCCACGGTGCCGCTCGGTGCGGAAGCCAAGTCCGGCATCCGCGTGGAGGCCGACCTGACCAAGGCGTCCGTCGACCAGCTCATTCCCGGCTGGGTCAAACCGGCGGGACGCCCTGGCAAGCTCTCCTTCGTTCTGGTCGACGGACCGACGAGCGAGATCAGGGACCTGCAGCTCGACAGCGGTTCCGTGCAGCTGCGCGGGACGGCGTCGCTGTCGAACGAGGGCAGCCTGGAGAAGGCGGATCTGACGACCTTCAAGATGTCGCCCGGCGACGACATGAGGGCGCAGGTCGAGCGCAGCAACGGCGCCTACAAGGTGACGGTGCGCGGCAATGTCGGCGATGCGCGGCCATTCACGAAGGCCGCGAGCACATCGTCGGCCCCGCAGGGACGCAACAGTGCGCGCGACGCCCAGAGCCGTGACTTCGACCTCGACCTCGCGCTCAACATCCTCACCGGACATAACGACGAGGCGATCACCAATGCGTCGATCAAGGCCTCGATGCGCAAGGACAACATCCGCCAGCTCGACATGAAGGGACGCCTGGGCGCGACCAACATCATCGCCCGCACCCTGCCGCAGCCCGCGGGCAATCCGGTCGTGACCCTCCAGGCGGACGATGCGGGAGCGCTGCTGCGCTTCCTCGACGTCTACAAGCGGATGACCGGCGGCGACCTCATCCTCCAGCTCGCCACCGGCGACGGCCCGCAATCGGGCTTTCTGAACGTCCGGTCCTTCACGCTCAACAACGAGCCGGCCCTGCGCCGCATCATCCCGACCCAGACCCAGGTCATCGCCGGTCAGGACAAGGCCGGCAACCTGCAGACCATGCGGGTGGACGTGAACGAGATCTCCTTCACCAAAGCGCGCGTGGACTTCACCCGCACCGCCGGGCGCCTCGACTTCAAGGATGCGGCCATCTGGGGCAACGAGGTCGGCTTCACGCTAGGCGGCTACATCGACTATGCGCGGGACCGGATGGACATCGCCGGAACATTCGTGCCGGCCTACGGCCTGAACAACGCCTTCGCCCAGGTGCCGCTGTTCGGGCCGCTTCTCGGCGGCGGCCAATACGAGGGCCTGTTCGCGGTCAATTTCCGCGTGTCGGGCGATGCCAGCTCCCCGAGCCTGACCGTCAACCCGCTCTCGGCGGTGGCGCCGGGCTTCCTGCGCCGGCTGTTCGGGGTCGGATCGTCGGCGCCGCAGACCGGATCCCTGCCCACCGTGCCGGAGCGTTAGAGCATCGGACCCAAAGCGGACCTGCCCCTTTGGGCCGATCCGATGACTTGTGGTCGGAGAGCGTCGTGCGGAGCGCCTGATCGGCCCCGGCACGACGCAGGCGTGAGGCGTCAGACGGCCCGCAGCAGCACGTGCTTCTTCTTGCCGAACGAAAGCTTGATCACGCCTTCCGCCGTCAGGTCCGACAGCTTGAGCATGCCGCGGTCGTCGGTGACGGTCTGGTCGTTCACCTTGAGGCCGCCGCTCTTCACCTGGCGCCGGGCCTCGCTCATGGAGGGCACGAGCTTGGCATAGTCGGGCCCGAAGGCGGCGAGGATGCCTAGACCCTCCTCGAGCTGGCTCGACGCGACCTCGACGGTCGGCAGGCTCTCGGCCAGCGCACCCTGCTCGAAGGTCTTGCGCGCCGTCTCGGAGGCGAGCTCCGCGGCCTCGCGGCCGTGCAGGATGGCCGTCGCCTCGGTGGCCAGAACCTTCTTGGCCTCGTTGATGTCCGCACCCTGGAGCGCCTCGAGCCGGGCGACCTCATCCATGGGCAGCACGGTGAACAGACGGAGGAAGCGGCCGACGTCGGCATCCTCGGTGTTGCGCCAGAACTGCCAGTAATCGTAGGGGCTCAACATGTCGGGGTTAAGCCAGACGGCGCCCGAGGCGGTCTTGCCCATCTTGGCGCCGGACGCGGTGGTCAGGAGCGGGCAGGTGAGGGCGTAGAGCTGGGAGGTGCCGAGGCGGCGGCCGAGGTCGATCCCGTTGACGATGTTGCCCCACTGGTCCGATCCGCCCATCTGCAGCACGCATCCGTAGCGCTTGTGCAGCTCTACGAAGTCGTAGGCCTGGAGGATCATGTAGTTGAATTCCAGGAACGACAGCTCGTGCTCCCGATCGAGGCGCAGCTTCACGCTGTCGAAGGACAGCATGCGGTTGACCGAGAAGTGGCGGCCGACGTCGCGCAGGAACTCGATGTAGTTGAGCTTGGTCAGCCACTCGGCGTTGTCGATCATCATGGCGTCGGTCTTGCCCTCGCCGAAGCCGATGAAGCGCGAGAAGACCCCCTTGATGCTCTCCTTGTTGGCCTCGATCTGCTCGACCGTGAGGAGCTTGCGGCTCTCGTCCTTGCCCGACGGATCGCCCACGCGGGTGGTGCCGCCGCCCATGAGCGTGATCGGCTTGCCGGCGCCGGTCTTCTGCAGCCAGTGCAGCATCATGATCGACAGAAGATGCCCGACATGGAGCGACGGCCCGGTGCAGTCGTAGCCCACATAGGTGGTCAGCCGGCCCTCGGCTGCTGCGGCGTCGATGCCCTCGAGGTCCGAGGTCTGGTGGATATAGCCCCGCTCGGTGAGCACTTTCAGGAATTCGGAACGTGGCGCGTTCATCGCGGCTCTCGTCTGTCGGTTTGGATGAATGGGGGCGTTTAACAGCTTCGCCATACAATTTCACGAGGAAATCGCATGTTCGTCCTGCCAGCGCCCTGTCCGAAAGCAAAACGGCAGGCCGTGGGCCTGCCGTGAAAACCTGCTCGGTGATCCGGTTCGGCTCACGCCGCCTCTTCGTCGTTCGTGCCCAGGCGCTTGTCCAGGTACTGGCCGACGGCACCCATCAGCTCGTCGACCTTGCCGTCGAAGAAGTGGTTGGCGCCTTCGATCACCGCGTGCTCGAGCTTCACGCCCTTCTGGGTCTTCACCTTCTCGATGACGCTGACCACGTCCTTGACCGGGGCGACCCGGTCCTCGGAGCCATGGACGAACAGGCCCGAGGACGGGCAGGGGGCCAGGAACGAGAAATCGTAGCGGTTCGCCATGGCGGCGATGGAGATGAAGCCCTCGATCTCCGGGCGGCGCATCAGGAGCTGCATGCCGATCCAGGCGCCGAAAGACACGCCGGCGATCCAGCAGGCGCGGGCGTCCGGGTTAATGGACTGGACCCAATCGAGGGCGGCGGCCGCGTCAGAGAGCTCGCCCTGGCCGTGGTCGAAGGCGCCCTGGCTGCGGCCGACGCCGCGGAAGTTGAAGCGCAGGACCGAGAAGCCCCGGTTCACGAAGTCGTAGTACAGGTTGTAGACGATCTGGTTGTTCATCGTGCCGCCGAACTGCGGGTGCGGGTGCAGCACGATGGCGATCGGAGCGCCCTTCTGCTTGGCGGGCTGGTAGCGCCCTTCGATGCGGCCAGCAGGACCCATAAAGACGACTTCAGGCATAAAGCGAACCCCTTCACGACCTCTCCCAAGGAGAGGGAAATCCAGACGCCTTGACTTTCAGGGCTGGATCTCTCAAAAACCAGACTTTAGAATAATTCTAAAGTCGTCCAGGTGAGCGCGGCCAGCCGGAACCGGCCGGTCGAGCGCGACACGACGTAATGTGGTTGTGGTGCTTTAGCACGGCAACCAGGGGCGATTGCAAGGTTTTCGTGAGGATCAAGGCGAAGACATGGCGGCAGGCCAGCGCAGCTATTTGGATTACAACGCCACGGCGCCCATCCGGCCCGAGGCGGCGGAGGCCATGCTGCGCGCCCTCGAGCTTCCCGGCAACGCCTCCTCGGTCCATGCGGAGGGGCGGGCGGCCCGGGCGGAAATCGAGCGCGCCCGGGAGAAGGTGGCGCGCCTTGCCGGCGCCAAGGCCAAGAACGTCATCTTCACCAGCGGCGGGACCGAGGCAAGCAATTTCGTCCTCAGCCCATCCCTGCGCCGCCTCGGGCAGCCTGGCGCCTCGCGGCTCCTGATCGGCGCTGCCGAGCATCCCTGCGGCCTCGGCGGCCACCGCTTCCCGGCCGAGGCCGTGGAAACCATCCCGGTGGACGGGCAAGGCGTCGTGGACCAGGCTTGGCTGAAGGAAAGGCTCGCGACCGAGGGCCAAGGACCGGTCCTGGTCTCGGTCCAGCTTGCCAACAACGAGACCGGGGTGGTCCAGCCGGTCGCGGAGATCGCGCGCCTCGTCCGCGAGCACGGCGGCCTCGTCCATACGGATGCCGTTCAGGCCGCCGGCAAGGTTCCGCTCGACATGGCCGGGCTCGGGGTCGACGTGCTGACCCTCTCGGCCCACAAGATCGGCGGCCCGAAGGGAATCGGCGCCGTGATCCTCGCCACCGACCAGATCGAGATCGTCGAGCGGCTGATCCGCGGCGGCGGGCAAGAGAAGAACTACCGGGCCGGCACCGAGAACGTGGCGGCCATCGCCGGCTTCGGAGCCGCGGCCGAGATCGCCCTCGCGAGCCTCGACGAGGAAACCGCCCGCCTGCGTGAGCTTCGCGACGAGGCCGAGGCGCATCTGCGCCGGATCGCCCCGGAGGCGGTGGTGTTCGGCGGCCAAGCTGAGCGGTTGCCTAACACGCTCGCCTTTGCCATACCCGGCCTGAAGGCCGAGACGGCCCTCATCGCCTTCGATCTCGAAGGAATCGCCCTGTCGTCCGGTTCGGCTTGCTCGTCCGGAAAGGTCAGGCGCTCGCATGTGCTCGACGCCATGGGGGTCGAGCCGGCCCTCGCCGAGGGCGCCATGCGTGTCAGTTTGGGGTGGAAGACCACAAAAGAAGACGTGATCCGCTTCGCGGGGGCGTGCGAAAAGGTGGTTGGATCCCTATATAAGCGGAAGGCAAGCGCGGCCTGAGACGGTCCCGCTTGCGTTTCCATGTCATCAACCCGCGGCCCTTGAAGCCGTGAGCGGTGGGAGAGACAGATGCCTGCAGTGCAGGAGACCATCGATCAGGTCCGATCGATCGATGTCGACCAGTATAAGTACGGCTTCGAGACCGAAGTCGAGATGGAGAAGGCGCCGAAAGGCCTCTCCGAGGACGTGATCCGCTTCATCTCGGCCAAGAAGGGCGAGCCGGAATGGATGCTCCAGTGGCGCCTCGACGCCTATAAGCGTTGGCTGACCATGCGGGAGCCGAACTGGGCGCGCGTGTCGTACGACAAGGTCGATTACAACGACATCTACTACTATGCCGCGCCGAAGAAGAACCCGGCGCCGAAGTCCCTCGACGAGGTGGATCCGGAGATTCTCAAGACCTACGAGAAGCTCGGCATCCCGCTGCGCGAGCAGGAGATCCTGGCTGGCGTCGAGCCCCAGAACCGGGTCGCCGTGGATGCGGTGTTCGATTCCGTCTCGGTCGCCACGACCTTCAAGGAGGAGCTGAAGAAGGCCGGCGTGATCTTCATGCCGATCTCCGAGGCCATCCGGGAATATCCGGACCTCGTGAAGCAGTATCTCGGGTCGGTCGTGCCGGTCACGGACAACTTCTTCGCGACCCTGAACTCGGCCGTCTTCACCGACGGGTCCTTCGTCTACATCCCGCCGGGCGTCCGCTGCCCGATGGAGCTGTCGACTTACTTCCGCATCAACGAGAAGAACACCGGCCAGTTCGAGCGTACGCTCATCATCGCCGACAAGGGTTCCTATGTTTCGTATCTCGAGGGCTGCACGGCCCCGAAGCGCGACGAGAACCAGCTCCACGCGGCGGTGGTCGAGCTGATCGCCCTGGATGATGCCGAAATCAAATACTCCACGGTCCAGAACTGGTACCCGGGCGACTCGGAAGGACGCGGCGGCATCTACAACTTCGTGACGAAGCGGGGCGATTGCCGGGGTAAGAACTCGGTCATCACCTGGACCCAGGTCGAGACCGGCTCCGCCATCACCTGGAAGTACCCGTCCTGCATCCTGCGCGGCGACAACTCGCGCGGCGAGTTTTACTCGATCGCCGTCTCGAACGGGAAGCAGCAGGTCGATTCCGGCACCAAGATGATCCATCTCGGCAAGAACACCACGAGCCGGATCATCTCGAAGGGCATCGCGGCGGGCAAGTCGGACAACACGTATCGCGGTCTCGTCTCGGCGCACCGCAAGGCGACCGGCGCCCGCAACTTCACGAACTGCGACTCGCTCCTGATCGGCAACGAATGCGGCGCCCACACGGTGCCCTACATCGAGTCGAAGAACGCGACGGCCGTGTTCGAGCACGAGGCGACAACCTCGAAGATCTCGGAAGATCAGATGTTCTACTGCCAGCAGCGCGGCCTCTCGGAAGAGGAAGCCACGGCGCTGATCGTGAACGGCTTCGTGAAGGACGTGCTGCAGCAGCTCCCCATGGAGTTCGCGGTCGAGGCCCAGAAGCTGATCTCGATCTCGCTGGAAGGCTCGGTCGGCTAACCAACCGCGTCATCCCGGCCGCAACGCAGCGCAGAGCCGGGATCGCGACAACCAGTTCAATTCGAATGACGATCCCGGATCGGCTGCGCCGTCCGGGATAACATGAGTGGATATTCATCATGCTCGAAATCAAGAACCTCGTGGTCCAGATCGAGGACAAGCGCATTCTCAACGGCCTGAACCTCACCGTGAACAACGGCGAGGTTGCCGCCATCATGGGGCCGAACGGGTCGGGCAAGTCGACCCTCTCCTACGTGATCGCCGGGAAGGAGGACTACGAAGTCCTCGACGGCGAGATCCTGCTTGACGGCCAGAACGTGCTGGAGATGGAGCCGGATGCGCGAGCCGCCGCCGGCATCTTCCTGGCCTTCCAGTATCCACTGGAGATCCCCGGCGTCGCCTCGATGACCTTCCTGAAGGCGGCTCTGAACGCCCAGCGCAAGGCCCGCGGCGAGGACGAGCTGACTACGCCGGACTTCATCAAGCGCGTGAACGCGGCTGCGACCCAGCTCGAGATCCCGAAGGACATGCTCAAGCGCGCCCTGAACGTCGGCTTCTCCGGCGGCGAGAAGAAGCGCATGGAGATCCTCCAGATGGCGCTGCTCCAGCCGACCTTCTGCATCCTCGACGAGACCGATTCCGGCCTCGACATCGACGCCCTGCGCATCGTGTCCGAGGGCGTCAACGCGCTCCGCTCGCCGGACCGCTCGTTCCTGGTCATCACGCACTACCAGCGACTGCTCAACCACATCGTGCCGGACACCGTGCACGTGATGTCGGCAGGCCGCATCGTGAAGTCCGGCGGCAAGGAGCTCGCCCTCGAGCTCGAGGCCAATGGCTATGCCGACTACCGGGAAAGCGAGGCCGCGTAACATGGCCGACGTCACCCTCATGAAGACGCCGGCGGAAACCGCGCTGGCGCAGGCCTACGAGTCCGCGAAGACCACGTTGCCGGGCAACGTGGAGTCGCGCGCCGAGGCCTTCGAGCTGTTCACCCGGAACGGCCTGCCGCATCGTCGGGTCGAGGAGTTCAAGTACACGGACCTGCGCGCCCTGCTGCGCGAGGCGGCGCCGTTCGCGGGCATGCCGTCCGCCGACGACGCCAAGGCGGCGCTTCAGGCCGCCAAGGCGCTGAAGGGCACGCAGGCGCTCGAGGTGCCGTTCGTCAACGGCCACTTCGTGCGTGACGCGGTCGACTTCCACAACCTCCCGGAAGGGATCGAGATCGTCCCTCTGGCCGAGGCGCTCGCCAACGGCCACGATTGGCTCGCGAAGCTCAGCCCGGTCGAATGGGCGCGCCAGAACCCGGTCTACCAGCTCAACACCACCTTCATGGCCGACGGCGTCATGCTGCGCGTGGTGGGCAAGGTCGAGACGCCGGTGCACCTGCGCTTCGTGACGTCGGCGAACTCCGCCGTCGCGACTGCGACCCGCATCCTGGTCCTCGTCGAGGACGAGGCGGCCGTGACGCTGATCGAGAGCCATGAAAGCCCGAACGGCGCGAACCACCAGCCCAACGACGTGCTGGAGATGATCGCCGGCGACCGCTCGAACGTCCGTCACATCCGCCTCAATGCTGAAGGCGACAAGGCTCTGGCCCTCTCGACGCTCAACGCCAAGGTTGGCGCGGAGGCCGAGTTCTTCAGCTTCAACCTCGTGACCGGCGCCGCCACCTCCCGTCATCAGGTCTTCGCGATCCTTGACGGTGAGAACACCAAGGCGCGCATCAACGGCGCCACGATGATCAAGGGCGGCCAGCACGCGGATTCGACCCTCGTGGTCGAGCACGCGGCGCCGCACTGCGAGAGCCGCGAGCTGTTCAAGACCGTGATCGACGGCGAGTCGACCGGGGTATTCCAGGGCAAGATCATCGTCCCGCATCACGCCCAGAAGACCGACGGGCGCATGATGTCTGCGGCCATCCTCCTGTCGGAGGGCGGCGCGATGAACAACAAGCCCGAACTCGAGATCTTCGCCGACGACGTGCAGTGCGCCCACGGGGCGACCTGCGGGCAGCTCGACGAGGACCTGCTGTTCTACCTCATGGCCCGCGGCATTCCGCGGAAAGAAGCCGAGAGCCTCATGGTCCAGGCGTTCCTGGGCGAGGCCATCGAGTTCGTCGAGGACCAGGACCTGCACGACGCGTTGGTCGCCGTGGTGGAGGACTGGCTGCGGGCGAGGGCGTAACCCTCGCTTCGTCATGGCCGGGCTCGTCCCGGCCATCCACGTCTTTGCGCCGGCACGAGCCGGACCGACGTTGGAAAGGAAGTGTTGCAGATGAACGCACCGTTCACACCCTACGACGTCGACGCGATCCGCAAGGAATTCCCGATCCTGTCGCAACAGGTCTACGGGAAGCCGCTGGTCTATCTCGACAACGCCGCCTCGGCCCAGAAGCCGCGCGCGGTGATCGACGCCATGGTCAACGCCATGGAGACGAGCTACGCGAACGTCCACCGCGGCCTGCACTACATGGCGAACGTGGCGACCGAGGGCTTCGAGCGGGCCCGGGAGACGGCGCGGCAGTTCCTCAACGCCGAGTCGGTGGACGAGATCGTGTTCACCAAGTCGGCGACCGAGGCCTACAACCTCGTGGCGGATTCCTTCGGCCGCATGGCGATCGGGGAGGGTGACGAGATCATTCTCTCGATCATGGAGCACCACTCCAACATCGTACCTTGGCACTTCCTGCGCGAGCGCAAGGGTGCCGTGATCCGCTGGGCGCCGGTGGACGACGAGGGCAACTTCCTCCTAGACGAGTTCGAGAAGCTGCTTTCGCCGCGCACCAAGATCGTCGCGATCACGCACATGTCGAACGTGCTCGGCACTGTAACACCCATGAAGGACATCATCCGCATCGCCCACGCCCATGGCGTGCCGGTTCTGGTGGATGGGGCCCAAGGGGCGGTCCATCTGGACGTGGACGTGCGCGATCTCGACGCCGACTTCTACGTGTTCACGGGCCACAAGGTCTATGGGCCGACCGGGATCGGCGTGCTCTACGGTAAGCGCGAGCTTCTCGCCAGGATGCCGCCCTACCAGGGCGGCGGCGAGATGATCCGTGAGGTCCGCCAGGACGCCATCACCTACAACGACCCGCCGCACCGCTTTGAGGCCGGCACGCCGGCGATCCTCGAGGCGATCGGCCTGGACGCGGCCCTGCGCTTCATGATGGAGCTCGGCCGCGAGAACATCCGGTCCCACGAATCGGCCCTCTCGGCCTATGCCCACGAGCGGCTGGGGGCTATGAACTCGGTCCGGATCATCGGCCGGGCGAAGGGCAAAGGCGCGATTCTGGCCTTCGAGATGAAGGGCGCCCATGCCCACGACGTCGCCACGATCATCGATCGGCAGGGCGTCGCGGTGCGGGCGGGCACCCACTGCGCCATGCCGCTCCTGGAGCGCTTCGGGGCGACCTCGACCTGCCGGGCGTCGTTTGGCCTCTACAACACTATGGACGAAGTCGATAAGCTGGCGGACGCCCTGCAGAAGGCCGAAGCCCTGTTTTCTTAAGGATTGAGACCTGTGAACGCCGCAAACCCGATCAACGACGCGCCCAATGCGCTGCAGGTTTCGCCCGGCTCGGCGATTCCTCCCGAAGAGCTCGACCGCATGACGGACGACATCATCGCGGCGCTCAAGACCGTCTATGACCCGGAGATCCCGGCCGACATCTACGAGCTCGGCCTCATCTACCGGGTGGACATCGACGACGACCGGAACGTCAACATCGACATGACCCTGACGGCGCCGGGTTGCCCGGTGGCGGGCGAGATGCCCGGATGGGTCGAGAATGCCGTCGCCACCGTCCAAGGCGTGCAGGGCGTCAAGGTCAACATGGTCTTCGATCCGCCATGGGATCAGAGCCGCATGTCGGACGAGGCGCGCGTCGCCCTCGACATGTGGTAGGGCGAGCGCACTCCTATCGGATCGTCACGATGCGTTTCAGGCCGGGTCCTCAGCCCGGCCTTTTTGTTGTCCGGCCTGTGGCAGAATCGAGGTCCCGTCGACGGCCGCAGCCCCGTCCGGGGTTGCGTCCGCGTCCTCAACGGAGGACAGGATCGGCTCGCGCGGCATCTCCGGGATGCCCATCACCATGGCGCGGGCGATCTCCTGCTCTCCCAGGACCACGCTAGAGGCGCCGTATTTGAACAAATGGTCCTTTTCGGCATCGGAGTGCGCGCGGGCGATGATCGGCAGGTCCGGGTTGAGGGCGCGGGCCTGCTCGACCACCTGGCTTCCCTCGAAGGCATTCGGGATGGCGACCAGCAGGCAGCGGGCAGCGGCGATATTGGCGGCGGCCGCCACTTCCGGATTTGCTGCGTTCCCGGTGATGACCTCGACGCCTTCCTTTCGCAGGCCCGGGACCTTGTCCTCGTTGGCCTCGATCACGAGCAGTGGCGTGTTCGAGGAGAGAAGCCTGCTGCTGATGAAGCCGCCGACGCGACCGTGGCCGACGAGGACCACGTGATCGACGAGAGCCGTGACGGGCAGGGGCTCGCGAGTCGATTCCCTGGCTGCGGCGGCTTGCGCCTCCGCAGCGTCCTCGGCGGCCTTCGCGGCGTCCCGCTTGGCATCCTTCTTGGCGAACCACTGATCGAGGAGGGCGAACAGGAACGGGTTGACCAGGATCGACAGGATGGCGCCTGCGAGAATGAGGTCGCGGCCACGTTCCGGCAGCATGCCGAGATCGACCCCGAGACCTGCCAGGATGAACGAGAACTCGCCGATCTGGGCGAGGCTCGCCGCGATGGTCAGGGCCGTGGCCTTCGGGTGCCGGAACAGGAGCACGATGGCCAGCGCCGCCAACGACTTCCCGACGACGATGATCAGGAAGGTGGCGAGGACGGGCCCGAAGTCGCGGTAGAGGATGGTCGGGTCAAACAGCATGCCGACCGACACGAAGAACAGGACCGCGAAGGCGTCGCGGAGCGGCAGGGTCTCGGAGGCCGCCCGATGGCTGAGCTCCGACTCGCTCAGGACCATCCCGGCGAAGAAGGCTCCGAGCGCGAAGGAGACGCCGAACAACTCGGCCGCCCCGAAGGCGACGCCGAGCGAGATCGCCAGCACCGAAAGGCGAAAGAGCTCGCGGGACCCGGTATGGGCTACGAAATGGAGGATCCAGGGGATCACCCGCCGGCCTATGATCAGCATGATGGCCACGAAGGCGCTGACCTTGCCCAGCGTCAGGCCGAGCGAAAGCCAGATGGAGGAGGAATCCGCCGTTCCGTTGGCCATGGCGTTGGCGACGGCCGGGAGCAGGACCAGGGTCAGGACCATGGCCAGGTCCTCGACGATCAGCCAGCCTACGGCGATATGGCCGCGCTCGGTCTCCACGAGACGGCGCTCCTGCAGGGCCCGCAGCAGCACGACCGTACTGGCGACCGACAGGGCCAGGCCGAAGACCACGCCGGCGGCGATCGTCCAGCCCATGAGCCACGCCAAGCCCGTGCCGAGGGCCGTGGCGCTGGCGATCTGCACGATTGCGCCCGGCACTGCGATGGCCCGCACGGACATCAGGTCCTTGAGGGAGAAATGGAGGCCGACGCCGAACATCAGAAGGATCACGCCGATCTCTGCCAGCTGGTTCGCGAGCTGTTGGTCGGCCACGTAGCCGGGCGTGAAGGGGCCCACGAACACACCGGCCAGGAGGTAGCCGACGAGGGGAGAGATGCGGAGACGATGCGCCAGGGCGCCGAGAGCGAATGCCAGGACCAGACCGACGACGATGGTTGAGATCAGCGGCGCGTGGTGTGGCATCTGCTCTTCTTGAAATGTCGGGGGGATCAGTCTTCTAGATCGAGAAAACGGCCAAGATCGTCAACCTGAGCAGTGTCATTTTCTGCCATAAATCTCGACGTTCCGACTTGGATCTCCTATCTTAGGAGGAACAACGCACTCGTTCTGCCCGGGCCTTGAACCCGGCCGTCAGGAGAGAATTTTCATGAAGCTTTCCGGATTCAAGGTCGTCACCTTGACCGATGCGGCCGCCGACCGCGTCAAGCAGATCATCGCCAAGGCCGAACGGCCGATCGTCGGCGTGCGCGTCGGCGTCAAGAACGGCGGCTGCGCCGGCATGTCCTATACGATGGAATATGCCGAGAGCGTGAACCCGCTCGACGAAGTGGTCGAGGACAAGGGCGTCACCGTCCTGATCGACCCCAAGGCCGTCCTGTTCCTTCTGGGAACGGAAATGGACTTCCAGACCACCAAGATGACGTCCCAGTTCGTGTTCAACAACCCGAACCAGACCTCGGCCTGCGGCTGCGGCGAGTCCGTCGCCATCACCCCGGCCACGCCTGAGCACCTGCAGGGCGCCCACTGACACATGGACGCCGAGTCGATCCGCGACATCTTCCAGGGGATCGGCCCGGTGCAGATTCGCCGGATGTTCGGCGGGCAGGGTGTCTATCGGGACGGCATGATGTTCGCGCTGGAGGCCGGCGGCGAGCTCTACCTCAAGGCCGACCAGAGCAGCCAGGATACGTTCCGGGACCGCGGGTCCCGGCCATTCGCCTATACCACCCGGGACGGGCGCGTTACGATCATGAGCTATTGGCTCATGCCGGAATCGGCCCTCGACGATCCCGATGAGGCCGCCGATCTCGCGCGGCTTGCCTTGGCGGCAGCGCGGCGCTCCAAGACCGCGCCGAGGAACAACCCCAAGAAAAAAGGCGGCACGACCGTGCCGCCCCACCGTGCCCGGGAAGCCGGCTAAAGCATTGGACCCGAAAGTCGACTTGCACTTTTGGAGCCAATCCGATGCTTCCTCTCTAGGTCAGAGCATCGTTCGGGCGGAAAACCGGATCCACTTTTCTGCACGATGCTCTAGGCCGGCTATTTCGCTTTCTTGATCGAAACCGGACGCAGCAGGAAGGCCGGCACGTGGTCGCCGAGGCCGACGACCGGCGGCTCGGAATCGTGATCGTGACGGCCGCGGTTTCCTTGGGTTGTCCTGGCCGGTCTCCGGTCCCGCTCCGGGCGGGGGGCGCGAGGCGGCAGCTCCTCGCGGGGAGCAGCGATGGCCTCCTCCTCCCGCTCGGGACGCTTCTCGGCGTGGGAACGACCGCCCTTGCGTCCGCGGGATGGGCGCTCGTCGCCGCGTCCGCGCCGGCGCGAGGGTCGTTCTGAGGCCGGCCTCTCGGCCAGGCTCGGTCCTTCCCACTCGATCGACTGGCCGATCAGCTTCTCGATAGCCGCCAGGGACTTCTCGTCCCCCGGACCGACCAGCGTGAAGGAATAGCCGGTGCGGCCGGCGCGGCCCGTCCGGCCGATGCGGTGGACGTAATCCTCGGCGTGATGCGGGGTGTCGTAGTTGAAGACGTGGCTGACGGCCGGAATGTCGAGGCCACGGGCCGCAACGTCGCTCGCCACCAGGATCGGCATCTCACCGGTGCGGAAGCTGTCGAGAGCCGCCATGCGGGCATGCTGGTCCATGTCCCCGTGCAGGGCCACGGCGCCGAAGCCGTGCTTCTGCAGGGAGCGGTGGAGGATGGCGACGTCGCGCTTGCGGTTGCAGAACACGATGGCGTTCTGCAGGTCCGTGGCGCCGCGGATCAGCTCGCGCAGAGTTTCGCGCTTCTCGTAATCCTCGGAGCCCGTCGCCACGAGCCGCTGCGTAATCGTGGCGGCCGTGGACGCCGCGCGGGCGACCTCGACCTTGACCGGATTGTGCAGGAAGGCGTCCGCCAGCCGCTGGATCTCCGGCGGCATGGTGGCCGAGAAGAACAGGGTCTGGCGCGTGAAGGGCACGAGCTTCACGATACGCTCGATGTCCGGGATGAAGCCCATGTCGAGCATGCGGTCCGCTTCGTCGATGACGAGGAGCTCGACGCCGCTCAGGAGGAGCTTGCCGCGCTCGAAATGGTCCAGCAGGCGACCAGGGGTCGCGATGAGCACGTCAACGCCGCGGGTGATCTTGGCGTCCTGGTCCCCAAAGGAGACGCCGCCGATCAGCAGGGCCACCGAGAGCCTGTGGTTGACGCCGTACTTGTCGAAATTGTCCTGGACCTGGGCGGCCAGCTCCCGGGTCGGCTCGAGGATGAGGGTCCGGGGCATGCGCGCCCGGGCCCGGCCGGTCTCAAGCATAGTGAGCATCGGGAGGGTGAAGGCCGCCGTCTTGCCGGTGCCTGTCTGGGCGATGCCCAGCACGTCTCGCCGCGCGAGCACGTGCGGGATGGCTTGCGCCTGGATCGGCGTCGGATCGGTGTAGCCGGCTGCTGAGACGGCCTGTTGAACTTTATCGCTAAGTCCGAGTTCGGCGAACGACATGAATGATTTTACCGTTGAGGGCTGGGCGCGCTCTTCAGTGCCGGCCGCTCGATACGGCAACAAACAGGCGCAAGACTGGTTTCACCTGAGGACTTTACTCAAGCTGATTGTGCGGCGGGACCATAGGACAAGCGCAAGGCTTGTCAATCCAAAGGAAAAGGCTCGATGGCCGAAACACTTGTTTTGATCCCGGGGCTTGCCAATACACCCCGGCTCTACGATGCGCAAATCGAGGCGCTTTCCCCAAGGCAGCGAATCGTCGTGGCGGATCACACCCGTGACGATTCGCTGCCCGAAATCGCGGCGCGGATCCTCCGGGAGGTGCCCGGCCGCTTTGCGCTGGCGGGCCTGTCCATGGGCGGCTACGTCGCCATGGAGGTCATGCGACAGGCGCCAGAGCGGGTGGAGCGGCTCGCGCTTCTCGATACGAGCGCCCGGCCGGACACGCCCGAGGCCCGTTCGGACCGGGAGAGAATGATCGCCCTAGCCGAGGCCGGCCGGTTCGACGACATCATCTCCAGGCTCTGGCCACGCCTCGTCCATCCGGACCGCCAAAGCGATCAAGCTCTCCGGGAGGTTGTGGCCGGCATGATGCGGGAGGTGGGGAAGGACGCGTATATCCGCCAGCAGCGCGCGATCTTGGCGCGCCCCGATTCCCGGCCCATCCTCCCCGGCATCGAGATCCCGACCCTGGTTCTGGTCGGGGAGGGGGATGCGATCACCCCACCCGCCGTCGCGCGCGAGATGGCGGAGATGATCGAGTGGTCCTCGCTGGTCGTGATTCCCGACTCGGGACATCTGTCCAGCCTCGAGCAGCCCGAACCGGTGACGCACGCCCTGCGACTGTGGCTCGATCACGACTGACCGAAGCCTGGTAAAAATTCCTCTGCTGTGGATATGGTCAACCAACCGTTAGCGTTCAGGACGAGGCGTGCAAATTTCCTTCGTTGCAACGCAAGCAATTGATAATAAAAGCCAATTCGCGAAAACTTCGTAGCGATCTCACCGCTTGAGCTGTTCGCTGGCGCTGCGGAATGTGCGTTTTCTCACCTTGGCTGCCGCTGCGCTAAGCTTCTCGAAAGGGTTGTTGCACAAAAGTGACAGACGTGCCGGCAGCCATGGGCTAATAGCGATGCCGGATCCCACGAACTAACGGACCAAAACAGTGAAAAAGATTCTCCTCTCTTCGGTTGCTCTTCTCGGCCTGACCGCCACGGCGATGGCCGCCGACCTTCCTTCCCGCCGCGCCGCTCCGGCTCCGATCATTGCTGCTGTTCCGGTTTTCACCTGGACGGGTTTCTATGTGGGTGTGAACGCCGGCTACGGCTGGAACACCAACAGCGATGACCGCTACTACGACCCGAC
>NZ_QQBB01000014.1 GCF_003350535.1 Microvirga subterranea | reverse complement strand
TCGAACTGGTCCTGGGGGAAGCCGCTGTTCTTGAGGAACGAGCGGTAATAGAACCCCATCTTGTCCTGGCGCCCGAACCAGGCCTGGCTGCGCAGCGGGCGTTTTCTGTTTTCGGTCATTCTTCTAGTGTTTTTGAAACTATGTGTCGCTCCGCTGGGTGAGCTTTTCGGGACGCAACTTTTGTTGAATAGGCTCTCAGCTTGAATCATATAATAGTACTAATAGCCAGCTGGTAAGGCTGCTAAAGTCGAAGAGCAACGACAATCGTAGGGAGAAAGCTCATGAAGGCCCGTCAACTTCTGGCGACGATTGGCATGGCTGCGCTCATGCTGTCCTCGGGCTCCGCCTATGCCCAGACCAAAATGACCGTCGGGTTCTCGCAGGTCGGGTCGGAATCCGGCTGGCGCGCGGCCGAGACGAAGGTCTCAAAGATCGAAGCCGACAAGCGTGGCATCGACCTGAAGATCTCCGACGCACAGCAGAAGCAGGAAAATCAGATCCGTGCGGTGCGCTCCTTCATCGCCCAAGGCGTCGATGCGATCTTCATCGCGCCGGTCGTGTCGACGGGCTGGGATGCGGTTCTCAAAGAGGCCAAAGACGCCAAAATCCCAGTCGTGCTGCTCGACCGCTCCATCGACACGAAGGACGAGTCGCTCTACCTCACCGCCGTCACCTCAGACACAGTTTATGAAGGCAAGGTGGCCGGCGAGTGGCTCGCCAAGGAAACCGGCGGCAAGTGCAACGTGGTGGAACTGCAGGGAACCGTTGGCTCCAGCCCCGCGATCAACCGCAAGAAAGGTTTCGATCAGGTCGTTGCCGCCAATCCCGGCATGAAGATCATCCGCACGCAGTCCGGCGACTTTACCCGCACCAAGGGCAAGGAAGTGATGGAAAGCTTCATCAAGGCCGAGGGCGGCGGCAAGAACATCTGCGCCGTCTATGCGCATAACGACGACATGGCGATCGGCGCCATCCAGGCCATCAAGGAAGCCGGCCTGAAGCCAGGCACGGACATCAAGATCGTCTCCATCGACGCCGTTCCAGACATCTTCAAGGCCATGGCCGAAGGCGAAGCCAACGTCACGGTCGAGCTGACGCCGAACATGGCGGGCCCAGCCCTGGATGCGCTCATCGCCTTCAAGAAGGATGGCGCGATGCCGAAGAAGTGGATCCAGACGGAGTCGAAGGTCTTCACGCCCGAGACGGCAAAGGCCGAATACGACAGGCGCAAGGACCTCTACTGAGATCGTCAAGTGACCGGGGCAGCAGGCGGGTAATCGCCTGCTGCTTTGCATATGGGCCGGAAAGAGTGGGATTCCATCAGTGACAGAGCAGCCCCAGCTTCTCGAGATCCGAGGTCTCACAAAGGGTTTCCCGGGCGTGCAGGCGCTCGACCATGTGGACTTCACGCTGCATGCGGGGGAGATTCACGGCCTGCTCGGCGAGAACGGTGCCGGGAAGTCGACCTTGATCAAGGTGCTGACCGGCGTTTTCAAGCGAGATGCCGGCACCATCCGCCTCGACGGACAGAAAATCGAGGCGCGCGATCCGGCGGATGCGCTCTCGCTCGGCATCGGAACCGTCTATCAGGAAGTCAATCTTCTCCCTAATCTGTCGGTGGCGGAAAACCTCTTCATCGGTCGTCAGCCGCATCGCTTCGGGCTGGTGCGCACCGGCGAGATGCGCCGCCTCTCCGAAGAGTTGCTGGCAGGCTACGGCCTCGACATCGATGTCGCCAATCCGCTGAGCACCTATTCGGTAGCCGTCCAGCAGATCGTTGCTATCGCCCGTGCGGTCGATCTCTCGGCCAAAGTCCTGATCCTCGACGAGCCGACGGCGAGCCTGGACGCGCATGAGGTCGAAACCCTCTTCAAGATCCTGCGGGATCTCAAGAGCCGTGGCATCGGCATCGTCTTCGTCACGCATTTTCTCGATCAGGTCTATGCGGTCTGTGACCGGATCACCGTGCTGCGCAATGGACATCTCGTGGGCTCCCGCCCCATTGCGGGGCTGCCGCGCATCGAGCTCGTCTCTATGATGCTGGGGCGCGAGCTGGCAGCGGAAGCGCTTCATCGCACCCAGCGTGGCACCGTCACGGGAGAGCCACTCGTTGCGTTCAAGGATTACGGCAAGCGCCGTCTCATGGAGCCATTCAATCTGACCGTGCGTCCCGGCGAGGTGGTGGGCCTTGCGGGCCTTCTCGGTTCCGGGCGCACCGAGACCGCCAAGCTAGTTTTCGGCATCGAGCGTGCCGACAGCGGACAGGCCTTCGTCCACGGCAGGACGGTGCGCATCGCCACGCCGCGCGACGCCGCGCGGCTGCAGTTCGGGTTCACGCCGGAGGATCGCAAGACGGAAGGCATCGTGGCGGAACTGTCCGTTCGCGAAAACATCATCCTGGCGCTCCAGGCGCAGCGCGGCTGGCTGCGGCTGATCCCGAGGCGCAAGCAGGAAGAGATCGCCAACCGCTTCATCAAGCTGCTCGATATCCGCACGCCGGATGCGGAAAAGCCCATCGGTCTTCTCTCCGGCGGCAATCAGCAGAAGGCGCTGCTGGCGCGCTGGCTTGCCACCGAGCCGCGCTTCCTCATTTTGGACGAGCCGACGCGCGGCATCGACGTGGGGGCGCATGCGGAAATCATCCGCTTGATCGAGCGTCTGTGCGAGGACGGGCTCGCCCTTCTCGTCATCTCGTCCGAGCTGGAGGAGATCGCCTCCTACAGCGACCGGGTCGTCGTCCTGCGCGACCGGCGGCACGTGCGCGAACTCTCCGGTTCGGACGTGAGCGCCGACACCATCATGACAACCATTGCAGGCCATTGAATGATTGGTATGATCCAGGCCAGACCTTCCCGCAATCTTCCCAAGGGGCTTCCGCAGGTTGCGGCGCTCCTTCTCGTCTTCTTCGTCAACTGGCTCGTCTTCCGTGACTTCTTCGCCCTGCGCCTGCAGGACGGACGCCTGTTCGGCAGTCTCATCGACGTGCTGAATCGCGGCGCGCCGGTAGCCATCCTGGCCTTGGGGATGACCCTTGTCATCGCGACGCGCGGCATCGATCTCTCCGTCGGCGCCGTCATGGCGATTGCGGGCGCGATGGCCGCGACGCTGACGGCGCAGGGCTACCCGCTGCCCGTAGCACTCGCCGCCGCCGCGGGCATCGGCCTTGCCTGCGGCCTGTGGAACGGCATTCTCGTCGCGGTACTCGAGATCCAACCCTTCGTGGCCACCCTGATCCTGATGGTGGCGGGACGCGGCTTCGCGCAGCTAATCACGGAAGGCCAGATCATCACCTTCACCAGCGAAGGCTTCGCGGCCATCGGCAGCGGCTCATTCCTCATGCTGCCCATGCCGGTTGTGATCGCCATCGTGATGCTCATTATCACGCATGTCATCGTCCGCTATACGGCCTTGGGACTTTTCATTGAATCCATCGGCGTCAATGTGCGCTCGAGCGCTTATGCGGGGGTCGGCACCAAGGTCGTGACCATCGCGGTCTACATGTGGTGCAGCCTGTGCGCGGCGATTGCGGGCCTGATCGTGACAGCCGACATCCGCGGGGCCGACGCAAACAATGCCGGCCTCTGGCTTGAACTGGATGCGATCCTCGCCGTGGTGATCGGCGGCACGTCCCTTTTCGGCGGACGCTTCAGCCTCGGGCTCGCCCTCGTCGGAGCCCTCATTATCCAGGCGATGAACACCGGCATCCTGCTGAGCGGCTATCCGCCGGAATACAACCTCATCGTGAAGGCCATCGTGGTGCTCGCCGTGCTACTCGCCCAGTCGCCCGTCCTGTCGGCCATGCGCACCGTGTTGAGAGCAAGAGCATGATCCGGCGTCACCTTCCCGTCCTCATCACACTCGCCGTCTTCATTGTCGGCTACCTGATCTGCCTTGCGCAATTCCCGAGCTTCGCCTCGACCCGCGTGATCGGCAATCTTTTGACCGACAACGCCTTCCTCGGCATCGTCGCAGTCGGCATGACCTTCGTCATCCTCTCCGGCGGCATCGATCTCTCGGTCGGTTCGGTCATCGCGTTCACGGGGGTGTTCCTCGCTGTCAGCATCGAGAAATACGGGCTTAATCCCTATCTCGCCTTCATTCTTGTCCTGTGCATTGCCTCCCTGTTCGGGGCCGGCATGGGCTTCCTGATCCACACCTTCCAGATCCCGGCCTTCATCGTCACATTGGCAGGCATGTTCCTGGCGCGGGGCCTGTGTTTTGTGCTGACCACGGATTCGATCCCAATCAACGCGCCCGCCTATGGCCATATAGCGGACATTGCCTTTGCTCTTCCGGGCGGCGGGCGGCTGACCTTCATCGCCATCGTCATGCTGCTGACGTTCGCTGCCGGCATCGTTCTGGCCCATTTCACGCGCTTTGGCACCAATGTCTATGCGCTCGGCGGCAATCGGACGTCTGCTGAGCTGATGGGCGTTCCCGTGGGGAAGACCACCATCCGAATCTACATGCTGTCGAGTTTCCTGGCGGCCGTGGCCGGAATCGTCTTTTCTTTTTACACCTCCGCAGGCTATTCGCTGGCTGCGACCGGGGTCGAGCTCGACACCATTGCGGCGGTCGTCATTGGTGGGACGTTGCTGACGGGAGGTTACGGAACGATCATCGGCACGCTTGTCGGCGTGCTTATTCAGGGATTGATCCAGACTTACGTCACGTTCGAGGGAACCTTGAGTTCCTGGTGGACGAAGATCGCCATTGGCGCCCTACTGTTCGCCTTCATCGTGCTTCAGCGGGGCCTCTCGGCGGCGTCGCTTCGAACGCGGTAGAGTTGGAAAAGGAGATTGGTGTTGCTGAACAGTGTCCAGAGGCCTGTAAGAGCGCGATCAGCCCACGATCTCGTCGCCCATGGGATCGGCCAGAACATCATGCAGGGCCGCTTTCCCATCGGCAGCATCCTGCCGGGCGATGCGGAGCTGATGGAGCTGTACGGCGTTTCGCGCACTGCCCTGCGCGAAGCCTTGAAGACCCTGGCGGCGAAGGGCCTAATCGAGTCCAAGACCAAGGTCGGCACGAAGGTTCTTGACCGCAACAACTGGAACATGTTCGACGCCGACGTCCTCGGCTGGCATCTCGAGATGGACGTCGATGCCCGCTTCCTCGGATGGCTGTTCGAAATCCGGCAGATGCTGGAGCCCTTGGCCTGCGCCACTGCCGCCATGCGCCGCACGCCGGAGCAACTCAAGCAGATGGACCGGGCGCTCCAAGCCATGTTCCAGTGTGAGACGAGCCGGCAGGGCTTCACCAAGGCGGATCTCGCCTTCCATCAGGCCATCCTGGAAGCTTCCGCCAACCCCTTTCTGCAATCGATCGGCTCCGTGATCGGCGCGGCGCTCGCCACCTCGTTCACGATCAGCTCGCCAGTTTCAAGCGACGAACGCTTCAAAGAGGTGATGTGGCAGCATCAGGCGGTGTTCGATGGCATCGAGCAGCGCAATCCCGTCGCTGCGAGCGAGGCTATGTCGGACTTGATCCTGCAGGCTGCGGAGCGGGTGCAGGTCAAGCATGTGGAAAGCTCTCTCGCGACGGTCCAAGTCCATTCCTTCTCAGGTGTCGAGTAGCTGGGGCGACGGCTTGGGAACGCCCGAGGCGGTCATCGGAGTTCGATCGATGACTGCCTCGGAGTACTGCCGTTAATCACGAATCTCGTATTTTGGCCCCGGGCGAACGAAAGCCGGACTTCCATATTCGTAGGGTAAGCTGACCTCCATATGACCACGCTTAATGGCTCAAATTGACCCCGAGCGGACTTTGAGGTGCTGCGGCCCAAGGTTCAGATGAGGTGAAGAGTGTGCATCCGCCGATCACCCGAGAGCGGAACCGACGATGGGGTAAGACGTAGCCTCACTTCTGTCAGAAATCGTCAGCCAGCCGGTTGATCCCTCCCGACATGACCGTCATAACCTCCCCAGCTTCCGCAATCGGGCGGATAGGAGAGCTCCCGCATGGGTCTCAACGTCGCAAAGCTCAGGTCCGAGACGCCGGGCGTCGCACACCGCGTTCACCTCAACAACGCTGGTGCCGGACTGATGCCGCAAACGGTGCTGGATGCGATGGTCGGCTACCTTACCCGCGAGGCCGAGATCGGCGGGTACGAGGCAGCCGGCGAAGCCGCTGACGCTCTCGACGGTGTCTACGACAGCGTGGCTCGCCTGCTTGGCGCGGAGCGCGACGAGATCGCTCTGGCCGAGAACGCGACAGTCGCTTGGCAGCTCGCCTTCTATGCCCTTGACTTCCAGCCCGGAGATCGGATCCTCACGGCGCGCGCCGAGTACGCGGCCAACTACGTCGCCTTCTTGCAGGTCGCCAAGCGCACCGGCGCGGTCATTGAGGTCGTGCCCGACGATGGCGACGGCGTGTTCGATCCCGAGGCGCTCGAACGTATGATCGATGGTCGCGTGAAGCTGATCGCGATCACCTGGGTCCCGACGAACGGCGGCCTGCGCAATCCCGCGGCGGCCGTCGGCCGGATCGCGCGCCGGCACGGCGTGACTTACCTGCTCGACGCGTGTCAGGCCGTCGGTCAGATGCCGACCCGGGTCGAGGAGCTCGGCTGCGATATCCTTACAGCGACCGGCCGCAAGTTCCTGCGCGGCCCGCGCGGCACGGGCTTCCTCTATGTACGCCGCGAGCTCCTGCGCACGCTGGAGCCGCCGATGCTCGACCACTTCGCGGCGCCCTGGGTTGCCCCCGACCGGTACGAGCTGCGGGAGGACGCACGCCGTTTCGAGACCTGGGAGAACAACTACGCAGCCCGGCTCGGGCTCGGGCGCGCCATCGACTACGCCCTGGACCTCGGCCTTGAAGCCATCGAGTCGCGCTGCCGAACGCTCTCGACGAGCCTGCGCGCCGGCCTGCAAGCCATCCCCGGTGTCTCACTCCACGATCTTGGTCCGGACCCGGCCTCCATCGTCACTTTCACGGTTGGGGGCCGCGATCCCGACGCCCTGAAAGCGAGGCTCGCCCAATCCGGCTACAACGTCAGCGTCTCCCGCCCATCGAGTACGTTGCTCGATGCGAGAGCCCGCCAGCTTCCCGTGGTGCTGCGGGCATCCCCGCACTACTATAATACGGAAGACGAGCTTTCTCGCTTCGTCGAAGCCGTGTCCGCAATTGCTTGAGTGCGCTGTGGAGCCTGAGAATGCCTGTCACCGGTATCGCAAGCTGGTGCCCACCATCGGACGAGCTGTCGGATTGGCCTGAACAACTGGCGTGCGCGAAGCGGACGTGTCTGAGGCAGGTCTCCAATGCCTCGCCTCTGGCCCTGTCGGAGGTTGCCTAATCCTTAGTCACGGATAGGTCGCGCGGCAGATACGATATCGGCGCGGTCAGCGCCGCCGACGCCGAAAGTCATCGGTTGCGGTGGTTGCGCAGATGGCGTCATTGACTTGCGGAAGAAGGATCAAGCGGTGAGCAACTTAGCTCCTAGCGGCTTGGCTTCTTTGGGGCAGGCGGCGCTGCTCTCTCCATGTGAGACGTCCCAATGAGACCATAGGGCTCTCCGTCTGCTCCTGGCACTCTCCGGAAGTAAGCTGAATTTCTGCAAAGGCGCGACAAGCGGACTTTCATTTGGCTCGTCCAACGTTGCACCTTGGCCCTTAGCGGCTATCAGAAGGGGCAACTATTCGGAACATTGAAGCGTCTCGCGAGGTTATCGGAACGTTCCCGATCCAGCAGGAGACAGAGAATGGCCGAGAAGGATCTGAAGGCCCTCTTTTTGCACCGGCTCAAGGACACCTATTTTGCCGAACAGGCCATTCTCAAAGCCCTGCCGCAGATGGCCGTGGCTGCGCAGGCTGAGGAGCTCAAGGGTGCCTTCGCCGTACATCTGAAAGAGACAGAAGGGCAGGTGAAGCGTCTGGAGCAGGTATTTCAGTTGCTCGGGGCGAAGCCTGCGGGTGTCGAGTGTAAGGCTATTCAGGGTATCATCGAGGAAGGCCAAGAGATCGTGCAAGAGTTCGGCGGCGGCGAGGCTCTGGATGCCGGGCTGATCGCGGCAGCCCAAGCGGTGGAGCATTACGAGATCACCCGCTACGGCACCTTGCTGGCATGGGCCAAGCAGTTGGGTCTCTCCGAGGCGGAAGGCCTTATCCAGGAGACCCTGATCGAGGAAGAGAACACCGACCAGATCCTCTCAGAATTGGCCGAGGACGCCATCAATCCTGCTGCCACAGCGTAGGAACCCATTGGCGAAGGCTGATTAAGAACGATGGCGCTCACACCAAATCGCCGGCCGGAGGCTTCCGCTCGGCTGTCCCGCATCGCTGAGGCAAGCCAGCACGTGATCCAAGGTCGTGATCTGAAACAGCCCTAAATGCTTGCTCGGGTATGAACCAGGGGAGGATCTGCACCTCTGCAGGTTCCCCGTTTAGTCATTGACGGAAAACTCATCCAAAAAGCAATCAGACTGATTTTTAATGTTCAGAAGCCGCAACGGAACTTCCTCTTTCTGGTCCTGTGGCATCCATTTCGCGAGCTCAGGCGGCGTCATCGGCAATCTCGTCTAGAGACAAGCCATCCGCCTGCAAGCGCCACATGCGATCGAAGAGGCCGTGCTGCTGGCGCAACTCGCCGGCCGTTCCGTCTTCCACGATGTGTCCTCCCCGCATCACGATGATGCGGTCGAATGCCGTAAGGGTGGAAAGCCGGTGTGCGACGGCAATCACGGTTCGGTCGCGCATGAGGCGCACGAGAGCTTTCTGAACTTCCATTTCCGACTCCGTATCGAGAGCGGAGGTCGCCTCGTCGAGGATGATGATCGGCGCATCCTTCAAAAAGGCACGGGCGATTCCCACCCGTTGCCGTTGACCGCCGGAGAGCTTCATCCCGCGTTCGCCGACGATCGTGTCGTAACCCAGCGGCAGAGATCGGATGAACCCTTCGCAGTAGGCGGCGCGGGCGGCCGCGAAGACCTGCTCGTCGGTGGCGTCGGGGCGCCCGAACCGAATGTTCTCCATAATGGTCCGGTGGAAGAGCGTGATTTCCTGCGGCACCACGGCCAGCGCTTCGCGAAGGCTGTCCTGCGTGATCGATCGGACCGGTTGTCCATCGATCAGGATCTCGCCTTCCTGCACATCGTAGAGCCGTTGGAGGAGGTGAACCAGGGTCGACTTTCCGGCTCCCGATGGACCAACGATGCCGATCTTCTGTCCGGCGGTAATATGAAGATCGATGTCGTGCACCGCATCCTGGCTGCCGCTATAGGCGAAACTCACATCCCGGAATGACACCGATCCGCAACGGGATTCCAGGTGTGGCGCACTCGGGACATCGCAGACCGATTGCGGTTGCCCGATCACGCGGAGGGTCTCATCGATGTAGCCGAACTGCTGAACCATATCGACCAGCGACAGGGCCATGTCGCGGGAGCCGTGCAGGATCCGGAACGTGAGGGCACTGACCACCACCACGTCACCGGGTGTAATCCTGCCGACACTCCACAGGTGGACGCACCACGACAGCATCGTCCCTGCCATCGCCCACATTGCCACGTCGTGGAGCACGCGGGCCTTCTCCGTATACATCCAGCTCGCACGCTGCGCCTCGGCCTCGCTACGAAAGTCCTGGGCGAGCCGCTCGCGTTCGCGGTGCCGGGCCGAGAATGCCTTGACGGCCCACATGTTGGATATCACGTCGATCAGCTCTCCGCCGACGCGATTGGCGTGGCCCGCATAGGTCCGGTGATGATGGTGGCCCCGTTCGCCGAACAGGATGAGGCCGGCGGTCACCAGCACCACGAACACCCCAAGGGTCGCCATCATTCCCCAATCGATGAAGGCGAACACCACCATGGCTCCGATGAAATCCACGAAGGGCGGCAGGACGCGCCAGACGACCGTGTTGGTCAGCGCGCCGAAGTTCCCAGCCGTGGACGTGATGCGCTGCCCGAGCGATCCTGCCAGGTTCTCGGCGAAATAGCGCATGGGCTGGCCGTTCAGGTAATCGAAAAGGTCGAGGCGCATGTCGATGCCGGCGCCGAGGGTCGTACGGCACCCGAGCCAGCCGCTCAGACGCCACAGGATGCTTTCCGCAGCGATCAGACCGATGAAGAACGATAGCGCCGTCCAAGCGGCGGAGCCGTCTGACCTAGGGCCCGACATGGCGTCGACCAGGAACTTCATCACGTATTGGACGCCCACGGCGCAGCAGGCCGCACCGAAGACCATCACGAAGAGAAGGCAGAAGCTCAGCGGGCGGGACCTGATGTAGTGAAGGATGAACGCCTTCGGGCCGCGCATGAACGGTGGCGGCGGGCGGCCCGGAGAGGCGTCCTCGGCGACGCTGCCCTGTCGGCGGGTGAGGAGGGGAAAGCTCAGGTCGGTCCACATCGTGCCATTCACTCAGCTGCCGCGAGGGCATTCGCCTGCCGTTCCGGGATGGTGCCGATCTCCTGAAGCTGCGCCTGCTGGCGGCCCAGTTCGCGCGCCAGCGCCATGCACACCGACCGTCGCCCGTCCTGGTCCGCCGACGACAGGAGACCGACATGGCAGACGCGTCCGTTCGCCCAGCCCGGATAATCGAGGATGGGGTAGAGGCAGAGGCCTTCGATCGGAACGCCCGCAGCCCGCGCCGTGTCCACTTCGCCGCAGACGTAGTGAAGCCAGGATGGGCGGCCGCATCCCTCGGCGCCGGTTTCCGCGATCAGGATGGGCCGGTCGTAGCGCCGGTGCACTTCAAGCAGCATGTCGTGCAGGGGGCGGTATGCGTGATGTCCCATCGGGATGGTGGGGCCCCCGTGATACCACTGGTTCTCGGGGTAGTAGTTCACGCCGACGACGTCGACGAATTCGGGGGCGCCGCCCAGCTCCGGTTCGAGCCTTCCGCTCAGCATGTCGAGCACCTCGAACTGCGAGAGGCGATAGGTCTCCGCACCCTGCAGGTGCTGCTCGTCGCCAAGGCCCCCCTCCACATTGATGAGGGGCTCCGCGGTAATGAGGCGCGCGTCCGGATCGACCGTCCGGATGGTGTCGATGGCCGCAATGGTGGCGCGGACGAGCTGACGCTTCAGCTCGGCGCCGCGCTGGTGGCAGGTGGGGTTGAAGTGCCCGACCTCGCCGCCGGCCCAGGCCCAGTAGGAGATCTCGTTGATCGGGCAATAGACGGTGGCGCCGTCGGTCTCGCCGCGGATCAGCTCCGCGGCAGCCGTGGCGAACCGAGCGAACCGCTCGACGAAATCGGCCGACCAGATGTCGAGATCGTCGGGCCACCCGTAGTGGCAGAGATCCCACACGATCTGAGTTCCCGAGGACCGGGCGGCGCGAACCATCGGCAGGACGCTCGACCAGTCATAGCACCCGGGGGTCCTTTCGATCAGGTGCCAGCGGATTCCGTCCCGTGCTGCCGCAATGCCGTAGGGGGACAGCGCTTGGTAATCCTCGGCTGCGAAGCGCTCGTGGCCAGTCGACGCCAGCAGGTCGAGCCTCTGGCCGTCCGATTTGCGATGGCTGGAGCATTCAAAGCCTCCGAGAAAGAAGCTACGGAACAGACGCGGTTGATGGAATGATGCCATGCGTGGAGATTCTCCAGCCAAGAAGCGGATTGGCCGGACTGGTCCGGCAACGCGACTTAAAAAGGGCGCCGACGTCACGTCGGCTTACAGGTAACGGGAGTTCCCAGGCTGTTACTCTGCAGCGAATGTGCCCGCCTCTAACTACGGCAGCACGAAAGATGTTCCGCGACGGCGGTTGCCCAAGGGTATTAATTTTCCGCTTGCAGGGAAAACATCGCTTCTTCTGCCGTTCGTGAAGTATTGCCGGGCACCAACTTATGTTAATGCGTCCTCTGTTCCGTGAAGAGCAGCGACTGCTTCCGTGTCGACCGCTCCTCCGGGGAAGGCCGTTCGAAGATGATCCGACGCGCGGACGCGCCCGAGCGAGGTCGTGACAGCAGATCCCGTGTTCTTCCGTCGATTTTCCAAAACTCCATTCTCAAGCTCATCATAAGTTAATGGCAGCTCTACTCCGCTCATCTAGGGATAGATCATCCTCAGTTCGCTCGGAGTCAGGCCATGCTGACGACGTCGGTTCGATTGACAGGCAGAAGGCTCAACCAAGGTGGGTCGTCACGGACGCGTCTTCGGCGCAAGACGAGCGATAGACCAAGCCTTTCACCTGAAGTCTCCGCCTGCCTCGGGGAGCGGCTTCGGGCCTCCTACAAGGAGATGATGCGCGATCCCACGCCCGATCGGTTCATCCGCATTCTGGAGTCCCTCAACGCCAAGGAGAAAAGCGAGTGACCGCTGAGCCCTCGCTGCACAAGCAGATGTTGAATGCCGTTCCAAGACTGCGCGCCTTCGCCATTTCGCTCGCCGGCAATACCGTCTATGCGGACGACTTGGTGCAGACAGCCATTCTGCGCGGGCTCGAGCACCTGGACACGTTTCAGGCAGGCACTAGCATGCAGGCCTGGCTTTTCACGATCCTGCGCAATCATTTCTATACCGAGCATCGCAGGCGCCGCAGGGAGGTCGAGGATGCCGACGGTGCTTTGGCGGCCAAGCTCTCCGTCATGCCGGCCCAGGATGCCCGCCTGGATCTCGACGACATGATGGCGGCATTGGCCCAACTCAGCAACGAGCAGCGCGAGGCGCTCCTGCTCATCGCGGCCGAAGGCATGTCGTACGAGGAGGCCGCCCAAATCTGCGGAACCAATATCGGGACGATCAAGAGCAGGATCAATCGCGCCCGCACCCGGCTCACGGAGCTTCTGGAACTCGTTCCCGAAGTGGATCTTGGTCCCGACCGCGTCGCTCGGGCCAGCGTGGCCGTGCACACCGTCATATGACCGCGACGGTGTCGTTCCTGCAACGGGAGCCTAATCCTCGTCGCGACTTCCGCTCCCGAAGAGCAGAATCGTGAACCGTCTCGCAACCTGAAGGCTCAGCGCCGCCGTAATCGCCACGATGAGGGCCCACTCGGTTTTCGCAGGAGCCGGGCCATGCCTCAGCAAAACGAAGACGACGGCCGCCGGCAGAACCAGTCGCAGGATCGAGCCGATGCAGGTCGTCGCTGGCATCATCTCTTCTCACGCTGATGGCGCTTCCCGAAGCGCCGCAACCACATGTCCGGAAGCCGCGCCGGCGTTCCGGCGCGGGTCGTCTCACGCAGCCGGATCCTCCTCGGCTCCGGATCCGGTCACATGCACCTCGATGGCGTGGCTTTTCTGGACGTCCGGCACCTCTGCCGGCCGACGCTTCGCCACGTTGAACGCGTTGCCGGCGCTGAGCACGTGCAGGCGGATGTCATACATGGACAGGGACCGCTCCGGTTCCGCCTCGGCGATGTTGGAGTGGGTCACTCCCGCGCCGTCGACCACATAGACGCAGCCGGTGCCGATCACCTCGAAGCGCTCGTTCTCGAAGACGAGGGCCGTATCTTCGTCGATGCCGATTCCGAGCTCCCGCGGGTTGTGCGCCACGGCTCCGAAGAGGCGCCCGAACCGCCCCCGCTCGGCGAAGTGCTGATCGATGATCATGTCGCGGACCAGACCGAGGCCGGGAGCCATGTGCAGATCGCCGATCTTGTAGGACTCCCCGCTCTTGCCCTTGACCAGCATGGTCTCGCTCATGACCGACGCCCCCGCGGAGGTTCCGGCGAGAAGACCGCCGCGCTCGTGCAACTCCCGCACCCGCTGCTCGACTGGCGTATCGCCGATCTGGCTTGAGATGCGCAGCTGGTCCCCGCCCGAGAAGAAGACCCCGGCGGCTCCGTCGAAGCAGTGCAGCTTGTCGGGATCGAGGGTCTCGGCGCGGTCCTTCACGTAAAGCTCCACGAGTTCGCTGACGCCGAGGCCTTCGAACGCCCTCTGGTAGGCGTCGAAATAGCCCTCCGGCTCGTGCGACGCGACCGTGGCGATCACGAGCTTGCCTCCGTTCACGTGCTTGGCGACCTCTCGCAGGATTGTGCGGTCGCCCTCCTTGTCCTCGCCGCCACCGATGATGATGAGCGGCCCCTTTGCGTTCTTTCTCGTTCCGTGCCTCATGGTTCGGGCGGCTCTCCTTCAAGGTTGCGTCGACGGCGACTTGAAAGGGCAGGAGCGGGCGTTGCCTTCCTGCCCTGTAACGATCAGGCGCTTTTCCGCCACGGAACGGCCTGTGCGTCGGTTCTCTCCACGTCGACCTCAAGACGCGTATCGGGCTTGACCCGGAAATCGAGCACCTGCTGCCACATCGCCTCCACGTCGGTGGGGGTGAGCACCACCAGATCGCCCGGCTGCGCCGTGCCCAGGCAGAGATCCGCCGCTTCGTCCTCTTCAAGGATGCGCTTGATCCGCTCCTCCGGAAAGCCCGCCGAAAGCGCGCCTTCCGCTAGCAGGGCCACGATCTCGCCCGGCCTGCGGCCGCGACGCGCAGGGTCCTCCCGGAAGATGATCTCGTCGAAGTAGCGTGTAGCAAGCGCACCCATCTCCCGCATGTCGTCGTCGCGGCGGTCGCCCGGAATGTTGATCATGCCGATCACGCGCCTGTGGCGCGGGCGCATCTTCACGATCACGTCGCCGAGCGCCTGCAGGCCGGCCGGGTTATGGGCATAGTCCAGGATCACGCGGAAGCCGTGGCCGTCGAACACGTTGAGCCGCCCGGGATTGTGCTCGAACGAGGTGGTGTAGGTCGATAGGGCCATACGGATGACGTCGACCGGCACGCCCTGCGCGTAGGCCATGGCGGCGGCCCCGAGCGCGTTCTGGACATTGAACTCGGCAAGTCCGTCGAGGGTGGCCGGGATCTCGGCGGCCCGCATCAGGTAGATGCTGTCCCCATTGTCGTGGATCACGATCTCGCCGCCTTCGGTGCGCCCCGGTTCGCGCACGACCGCGAGGCCACCATCCTCGATGTGCTCGCGGAGGAAGTCCGTCATGTCGGCACCGCCATGCAGGGAGAAGTAGCCGATCCTGCCGCCGGCCCGCCGGCGCATGTCCACCGTCATCGGATCGTCGGCGTTCAGGATGCTTGTGCCCTTCCGATGGACCGCCTCCACAACGACCGACTTGACCCAGGCCAGGTCCTCGACGGTGTCGACTCCCTTCAGGCCGAGATGGTCCGGCGCGATGTTCGTCACAAGGCCGACGTCGCACTCCGGGAACCCGAGGCCCTCACGCAAAATCCCGCCGCGGGCCGTTTCGAGCACTGCCACGTCGACCGTCGGGTCCTTCAGAACAACCCGAGCACTCCAGGGGCCGGACGCATCCGTCTCGACCACGCGATCGCCGTTCACATAGATGCCGCTGGTCGAAGTCAGGCCGACGCTCAGGCCCTGCGCCCGCAGGATGTGACCGACCATGCGGGCCGTGGTGGATTTTCCGTTTGTGCCCGTGATGGCCAGAACCGGAACGCGCGCCGGGGCGCCTCGCGGGAAGAGCATGTCGATGACCGGACGGGCCACGTTCCGGGGGCGGCCTTCCGAGGGCTGGAGGTGCATGCGGAACCCCGGCGCGGCATTGACCTCGATGATCCCGCCGCCGGTCTCATGCACAGACCGGGTAATATCTAGCGCGATGAAGTCGATCCCGGCGACGTCGAGGCCGACGGCCCGCGCCGCCCGGCGGGCGATCATCGCGTTGTGCGGATGGATGTCGTCGGTCCGGTCGACCGCCGTGCCGCCTGTCGACAGGTTGGCCGTATCGCACAGGTAAACGATCCGGCCGGCTTCCGGCACACTCTCCAGGCTCAGTCCCGACTTCGCCAGCACGCCGCGGACGTGGTCATCGATGGTGATGCGCGTCATAACGTTCTCATGGCCCGCGCCCCGGCGGGGGTCCCGGTTCACGTCCTTCACGAGATCGACGATGCTGCGCCGGCCGTCGCCGACCACATGGGCCGGCACCCGCTCGGCGACGGCGACTACCTCGCCGTTCACCACGAGGATCCGGTGGTCCCGACCCTTGAAGCAGTTCTCGACGATCACGCGCCGGCTGTGGCGAGCCGCCTCCTCGAACGCCCGAGTGACCTCCACCGGATCGGAAAGGCCGATGCTGACCCCTCGGCCATGGTTGCCGTCGAGCGGCTTGACCACGACCGGATAGCCGATCCGCTCGGCCGCGCGCACCGCGGCCTCGGGGCTGCGGACCACATCGCCCCTCGGAACCGGCAGCCCGGCATCGGACAGGAGCGACTTCGTCAGGTCCTTGTCGCTGGCGGCGTCGGTGGCGATTGAGGGAGTCAGGCTGGTGATGCTGGCGCGAATGCGCTTCTGATGCCGCCCGGTCCCGAGTTGCACGAGGCTCTGATCGTCCAGGCGCATGACCGGAATGCCACGCCGCTCGGCCTCGTTCACGAGCGACTGGGTCGTCGGCCCGAGCGCCCTGCGGCGGTGAACGCACCTCAGTGCTTCGAGGGCCGACGCCAGGTCGAAACCGGCCTGCAACGCGGGTTCGCTCTCGTCCTCGTAGATCCGGTCGAGCCCGGAAATGCCCTGGAGGTCGGGCGGCAGCAGCGAGTCCAGGAGCTGAAGCGCCAGCCGGCCGGCCAGCCGACCGACCTCTTCGTCCTGATACGAATACATGACGTTGTAGACGCCGGTCCGGCCGCGCACCGAGCGGGTCTTGCCGCGCGTCACGCGGGAGCCGACAAGGGACTGGAGCTCGATGGCGACGTGCTCGGTCACATGGCCAAGCCAGGTTCCTTCTTCCAGGCGCCGCACGAAGCCCCCGGGCTCGTGGAAGCAGCAGCCGTGCTGATGAAGCCCGGGCAGGACCTCCAGAAGACGCCCGGTGAAGCCCGGAAGTCGATTGGACGGCCATTCCTCCAGCGTACCGAGATCAAGCATGATCCGGATCATCGGGGTCAGGCTGTAGAGGTGAGGTCCCCGATAGACGCCCCGTTCCACGACCCGTATGGAGCGGGCCGCCGCATCGTCCGGCGCAGCACTGGCGGCGCCTCCGCGCGACTGATCGAAAAGGCGGCTGACAACTTCCCCAGAACAGCCCTGTGCCTGAAGATCATCACCCATCTAATTGCGCTCCTGGCTATGCTGAAGGCAGGCGGCCGGTTCTGGCCGCAGCCTCCCGTCATCTTGCTTTTGTGAGTAATCGGAAGAGGTCAGAAGAACCCCTAGGATTGCTTAATTCTTAGGCGCTATGAATGTTCCGCAGGCCATTATTGTTATGGCTGCCGGTGGGTGCTGATTAACATATGTTATTGCTTAGAAAATCATCGGAGATACAAGGTAGTTTGCCCCCGACGTCGCAAATTCATACTGAGTTCTTTCTTGGCAGGCACGTTTCTGCACTCAAGTTTTATAGAGGATCCGCTTCACTGACGCTCAACTCGGATCCCACAGCAGGGGCTTATCATGCTCCCTAAGCGCAAAGAACATAGGGCAGGGCCTAACATAGGTTGGGGACCGGCATTAGGCGCTCGGCCTAGCCTCGGACCAGTCCTGCGACCTGCCGATCATCCAGGCGGAGTTCGGTATGCCCTCGGGATCACGACCGTCCACGTCAACCGGGTTGTGCAGCAGATGCGGGCCGACGACCTCGTCCGCACGAAGGGGACGGTTCTGACCGTTCTCGATTGGGAGGCGCTGAAGCGGGTCGGTGACTTCGATCCGATCTACGTGCACCTCACGTAGTAGCAGGCCGTAACATAAGCCTCTGGTCACTTTCCACAAACGGCCTTTCGCACGACAAAAAGATACCGGATGGTCCGGAATTGGCACGCGCCGATCGTTGATCCTGTGGCTGCTTGAGCCTCGGGCTCGGACCTTGTTCCGTGACACGAAAATGGGCTCTGAGCCGGCTCGTCGGCAAGCCGCCTCAGGCGCTTGGATATCCACCTGCTCCGCGATCAGGAGGGCATCGTCGACGTCAATCCCAAGATACCGCACCGTACTCTCAATCTTGCTGTGCCCAGCAGGAGCTGGACGGCTCGGAGATTTCCGGTTCTCCTATAGATCATCGACGGCCTTGGTTCGCCGGAGGGAATGGGTGCCGTAGGCGAGCCGATCGAGGCCCATGGCGCGAAGCCAGGATCCCAGCAGGCGGGCGTACGGGCGCGTCGTGATTGGCCTTTGGCGATTGCCCCGGCTTGGAAACAGCGGCTCGCCCTTGTGCAACTCTTTCTTCTCGAGCAAGCATCCCACAGCCTCGCGGGTCTGCTCGGCAATCTCGAACTGAACGGGCCGGCCGGTTATCTCTGCATAATGGTTGCTCGAGATCGCACCCGCCCACTGGGAGCCACATCGTCGACCCGGAGCGCGATCAGGTCACAGGCTCGCAACCTGCTGTCGAGCGGGCAGGGAGGCAAACGACCTCAGATGTAGGTGGACTTCATCATCATATAGGTGGTTAGCCGTCAACACGGCCCATCACCATAGCTTCAGCTGATCCAACCTGCCGATCGATGTAAGTGTGGGCGTTGCCTGCTGTTGCTTTTGATTATCTTGTGCTTCGTGCTCCAGTTGGCATTGCTCCTCCTGATTTTCGATTTCTGAGCCACTTGCGCTGCGGCCGCCATTGCTTCCGCCCTGGCCCGATATTTCGGGTGAGATTTTCGGAAGGCGAATATTGCTGTCCTCCCGGTACTCGGGAGACGAGATAAGCTCCGTTTCTTCGAGTGGATAACTTTTCACATCAGGACAATTGTATCGCGGCTTCTTCTGGCGCGCAGAATTCTTCTTCCCTTTCCCCCTCCTTGAACGTCTGTAGACATCCTCTGCGTTCACGGAGCCATAGTCATAGCTGGCGTGCTTTTTGCTGCTGCCTGATGTCGCTACAGATTTGTCAACGAAAGAGTGATCGCTCGTGCCTTTGATCGTGATTGGTCTCTTCTCACCTACCGCATGGTGCTGCAGAATCTTACCATGATCGAGAGCGATCACTCGTCCTGACATGCGTATTGTCTCCGGTCGGTGAGCAATGACGATGCGCGTGATCCTCATCTTTCCGAAAGCGTTGTTAACCAGTTTCTCCCGCTCGATATCCAAGTGGCTTGTCGCTTCATCGAGGAGAAGGATGCTTGGTTGCCGGTATAAAGCGCGTGCAATCACCACCCGCTGCTTCTGCCCGCCTGAGAGAACGGTTCCCATGTCGCCGATCAAGGTGCCATATCCCATCGGCATGGCCATGATGTCGTCGTGCACGGCAGCTCGTTTGGCGCATTCTACGACGCGCTCATGATCTGGGCGTTCCGAGAAGAAGCTGATGTTGTCTGCAATCGATCCTGCAAACAGCTGGTCGTCCTGCATCACCACACCGATCCTGGCACGGTGGTTCTCAAGACCGATACGCGCGAGAGGTTCGCCATCAATCAGAATCTCCCCATGGTCCGGCTGTACCAAGCCGGCGAGCAGCTTCAACAGGGTCGACTTGCCTCCACCCGAAGGACCGACGATGGCAACCGACTCCTCAGCGTCGACCCGCAGGCTGATGTTGTCGAGCACCCAAGGCTCGTGTTCGCTGTACCTGAAGCTCACGTTCCGCAGTTCGATCGCCGGAGGAGGGTGACCTCCGGGCAGCGGCATCAGAGAGCTACGCGTTTCCGGTTCGGTGAGAGCAATGTCGGACAAGCGTTCCGCATGAAGGCGTAGCATCTTCAGGTCGACGGCCCGATCGATGAGAACGCTCACGCGGCCGATGAACTGATCCTTGTAGGCGATGAAGGCGAGCATCAGGCCAATCGAGAGGGCATTGCTGAGAACTTGCCGAGCGGCGAGCCAGATGATCAAGATTCTCAGCAGGCCCAGCAGCAGCCTGTTCCCGGTCTGGAACAGGAAAGCGAGTTTCTGCGTCGTAAGTTGCCGGTTGGTGACCTCGATAAGGAGATTGAGCCAGTGAGCGCGGCGGTCCTCCTGGCCGTTGAACAGCTTGATCGTGCGAATGCCACGCAAGGTCTCCAGGAAATGACTGTCGAGCTTTGCCCTCCAAACGATCGCCTCCATGGAGGCCTGGCGCAGTGGTGAGTAGGAGACCCAGCGAAGGATGCCATAGAGAACGGCCGTCCCGACCACGATAGCCGCCATGTCCGGAGCGATAACCAGCATGATCGCCAGGGTAAGGCCGGTCATGAGACCGTCCATCACGGCCTCCACCAGTTCTGTGGTGATCGCACTCAGGATCGTCTCCTGCGAGGCGAAGCGGGATGTCACGTCGCCAAGATGACGGGCCTCAAAGAACGAGGCCGGAAGACTAATAAGATGTGAGAAGAGATTGGCGCGCGACTGTACCTTTAGGGTTGCGCTGAGTCCCATCAGCATCCAGCTGCGCATTGCCGTTATCGAGGTTTGCAGGACGAGCAGGAGCAGAAAACCCAGTACTAAGGTAAGCAGAAGATCGTGATCGGCGGTGACTAGGGCATGATCGACCACCCAGCCCATGAACAATGGGCTGGCCATCGCGAAAACCTCAATCGCCACTGCCATCGCCAGCTGATGGGAGAGGGCGCGTTTGACACCAACCATGCGGCCAAGCAGCCGCCGAAACCGCACGCGGGGGGGCGCAGCGGCGGGCCCGAAGCGATCTGTCGGATACAATTCGAGCGCCACGCCCGTGAAGCGACGCGACAGTTCTGCGGGCTTCAGATGGCGCAGCCCAAAGGCCGGATCGTGTATGACGCAACCAGAGCGATCAGTGCCGACCAGGACAACGAAGTGGTTGAGGTCCCAATGCAGGATGCAGGGCAGCCGTAGCCTCGGCAGCTCCTCAAGCTCAAGCCGCAGAGGGCGTGTCGCGAAACCGATTTGATCGGCAATCCTCACGACATCCTTGAGCGTCGCGCCCTTGAGGGAAAATCCATAGCGCCGGCGCATGTCCGCCAAGTCGGCATCGTATCCGAAGTAGCCCGCGATCATCGCGAGGCTGGCGAGGCCGCACTCGGAGGCCTCCGTCTGCAGGATCATCGGGGTGCGACGGCCCCAGCCGAGGTTCAGGCGGTTGGTGATGGTCATCCAGTCAATTTCCCGCTGATGCTGAACAGGGGCTCGAGCATCCACTCCACCAAGCGGCGGCTCTCCAGCAGTACGTCCGCTTCCAGCTTCATGCCTGGCTGAAGCGGCATAGGACTGCCGTAGGCTGTGACGGTCTGCTGCTTCAGCTCGACCGTAATCCGGTAGACCGGCTCGCTGGTGCCGTAGAGCGTGGAAAGTCCGGCGAGCTGCTGGGTCATCTCGGCTGGGCTGATCGTGGCGCGGGAGACGGCAGTCACGATACCCTCGTGAAAGCCGAACTTCTGATAGGGAAAGGCTTCGTAGCGAAGGAGCACCCGCTGGCCTTCGTGGATGAAGCCGATGGCGCGGCTCGGGCTGAACAGCTGAGCCTGCAGGTTGGCGCCGGACGGCACAATATTCATGAGGGGAACACTGGGCTGCGCGCTGCCACCCCGCTCGACCTGCATGCCGCTGACGGTGCCATCCTGTGGAGCCGGTATCACGATCTCCCGCCGGGCCTCCGCCTCGGCCAGCTCCTGCTCAAGGGCGGCGATGTTGCGGTCGATCTCGGCCAGCTGGGTGAGATGCTTGATTGGGATTTCGCGCAAGGACGCCTTCAGCTGCAGGGATTCGCGCTGAAGAGATGCCTGGGTCCTCTCCAGTGCCTGGAGCTTTGCGGCCTGCTGGATGCGCTCCCGTTCCGCCTCCTCCCGACGAGGCTCAGTGACGATGTCCCTAGAGCGCAGGGTCCGCATGCGCTCTTCGATCTGCTGATTGAGCTCGAGTTGGGTCCGTTGCAGCTCTAGCTCCTTCGTCAGGAACGTCTGCTCGTTGTCGAGGGCCGCGATGCGCTGCACCAGATCCGCCATCTGCTGGGAGACGAGGCGTTTCTGGATCGTTTTCTCTTCGGCCATGCTGTTTCGGCGCTCGGTCAGGCGTCGGACGATCTCCTGCCTCGTGCCCCCGAGCGCCTCGCTCTGCAGTTCGGTGGAGATGGCCAGCAGCGGCGTACCCTTCTTAACGGTCATGCCCTCGCTCGCGTGGATCCGGGTGATGACTCCGGACTGAGGCGCATAGACCCGCACCAGACCCTGCTGCGGCACGAGCCAGCCGTTGATTCGAGCCTTACGGGTGTAGGAGGTGAAGAACAGCATGCCCAGGACGGCCGCTGTGGCGAGCAGTGCCAGCGACGCAAACATCCAGTGGGTGATCTTTGGCTCAAGCAGCACCGTTCCGAGCCACTGTGACTGGTGCTCAACCATCACCTCGGGGCGAAAGAGCGGCTGCGCGGGAGCGGACCGAGTATTGCCCTCGACAAGTGAATTATACTTGGAGGCATTCTCGCTCATAACAGCCAACTCACCGCCTCAAAGCAGTTCATGGTGAAGATCGAACGCATTATACAAGCGGCTGACAACTGCCATTCATTGCATCCTGCTTGCGTCCGAAGACACCGGCACCAGAGGTGCCGGTGCGACAGTTCAATCGTGGCCTTAACCGAGCAGCTGTCCCGTATGGTGACTGAGCACCCATTGGGCGCGTGGAACAAGACGGACTACTACTCTGGATCATTAGTTCTAACGTGAGAACTTGTCCCCGCCACCACCTGCATAAGCATGAGACGATCCCGCGTTTTCACCGTCGTCTATACCTTCAGACTTGTGCCCTTCTTTCTGCTGTCCCCAACCATTGTTGCCCTTCGTCTTGGGCTCTTCGGGACATTCCGGAGGTTCGTAGCAGGGCGGCGGCGGGCAGGGGGTGTAGCAAGGCGGGGGCGGACAAATGACCAAACCGGCGCCGGAAACGTGAGCGAGTTCTTCAGTCTTGAGTTCGCGCATAGCAATTCCTCCAGAAAATCCTGAGAATCAGGATCTGTCCTGTAAATTGAACGCCGGATACTCTAAGCAGTGCGAAGCTTGTCTGTTGTTGTGGCAGAAACATCTAGGTCTTGGTGGCAATCTTCGCGTTTCGAATTTGTACTTACCGTAAGCAACGGTCTGTTCGGATCCGTACAATACTTGTGATAAACAGCATTAATCCGAATGTAGTGGACTCTACAGAATGGCTATCGCTGGGCGCGCTCCCGCAAACCGTCTAAGCAGTAGTTCGAAGACAAATTCAGTATCCGTTCGGGCGAGGCTAAGGTGGGAGAAGTCTGTCGTAGCTTCTGCGGATGGATTTGTAGCACTCACAGGCCTTATCCTCGAGATGAGTGGAATCCGTGATGGTGATGAGCCCACGTCCCTGCTTGATCAGTCCTTCATCCTGCATGCGATGGGCGATGATGCTGACCGCGGGCCGATGGACGCCCAGCATTCCTGCTAGAAACTCATGTGTCAGCGGGAGATCGTCGCGGTTCATGCGATCGCGCATGATCAAGAGCGTTCGACAAAAGCGTGCTTCCGCGGAATGGACGGCGTTGCAGACACCTACCTGAAGGATCTGCATGAAGAGGAACTGCATATAGCAGAGCATCGCCTGGCGGACGGAAGCGCTCGCTCCGACGACCTGCCGGAATTGTTCGATTTTCACGCGCGAGGCAGATCCGGGGAACTGTACGATGCAGCGCCCCTGCGAAACTCGATCGCCAAGCGCTTCCACGACTCCCAGAACACCTTCCCGACCTATCGTTTCCATCTCTGCCGTGCTGCCGTCCGACAGGACTGCCAGAAGCGACACGACCGCATTATGAGGAAAGTAGACGAATCGAATTTTGTCTTCAGCTTCATACAAGATCCGGCCAAGAGGAAGATCGACTAACTCGAGGCTGTTCAAAAATTCCTCAGGAGCATTCGAGCCGATTCGTTCGAGCAACCGGTTCTTCAAGCCAAGATCAGATCCCGGGTCCGATGACATTGCGCGACCGTCAAACAACAGTACGAGCTTTAACTCTCGCCCAGCCTGTGAGGCTACGGCGTCCGGTTGGGAATCCTCGAACTGTACTACGTCAGAGAGTTGTCCCGGTTCCGGGCACACAAGGAGTAGACTGCGTTCCTTGGGAGTACGGGAGTTCTCCCCACTTGGTGAAGACTTGCAGTTCTTGGATAGCGAACATGGATAGACATAAGGCTTCTCCCGAACGACTCGCAGTTTGCGGGAACAGATCGCAACCCGCGGCCACCGGCCGGATTGGTGCGCCTCGAACCCGTCGAAATGCCGGAACTAGGTGATCCGGGGCCAGATGAGGTTCGGGTTCGGCTTTAGGCGAGTTTGCTGAACTGCCCGACTATGATGTCGTGAGCGGACAGATGCCGATGCAAGACGGACGTATTCCGATGTTGGGCGGGGCCGTCGTGGTCGAGGCCGTGGGCGAGGCGGGCCCCGCCGACCAGGCCGGCCGCTCTGACGAGCATCAGAATCGTCATTCAGACGGCCCTGCCGAGAGATGTCAGCACGTGCCGGGCGACGAGTTCGGAGGATTGCGGGTTCTGGCCCGTGATCAGGTTACCGTCCTGAACGGCGAAAGGCTGCCAGTCGGGCCCGCGCTCGAAGCGGCCGCCCAGCTCCTTCAGCCGGTCCTCCAGCAGAAACGGCACCACCTTTGTCAGCCCGACCGCGTCCTCCTCGGTGTTCGTGAAGGCGCTCACCCGGCGACCATCGACAATTGGTCGTCCATCCTGCTGCATGGCCTTTACCAGCCCGGCCGGACCATGGCACACGGCGGCGACCACCTTACCCTGGTCGAACATCGATCCGATGACCCGAGCCAGCGTCTCGTCATTGGCCGCGTCCCACATCGGCCCGTGCCCGCCGGGCAGGAACACTGCGTCGAAGGAGCCTGGATCCACGCCGGCGAGGGCAGGGGAGTTTCGGGCTGTTGCCATGACCCTCTCATCGGAGAGGAAGCGGTGAACCGAGGCTGGGACCTTCTGCTGCTCCTCGGGCTTCTCACCCGGACCTTCTCCAGCCTTCGCCGGCAGGCTGCGCGGATCCCATGGGATCGCCCCGCCCTTGATCGACACGAGCGTGACCTCCGCGCCGCCGTCGAGCAGGGCGTACTGGGGCGTGGCAAGCTCCTCCAGCCAGACACCGGTGCGGTGGCCAGTGGATCCCATCTGGTCATGCGAGGTGGCGACAACGAGCACTTTGGGAGCGGACATGGCGGTTCTCCGGGTGAAGGCGCTATGCCGTCAACTCGGAGCCGCAGGAGAGGTTCTGACCGGAGGGAGGAAAGGCCAGTGGGTGGTCCGCCCTGCCTCGATGGGTCTTGCGAACCGGGTTTCAATCCCCATATCAGGTTTACCCCAGCGGACATCGTATGTGGACTTCGAGAGCACGGGCGTCACCGCCAGCCTCGATGAGGCCGTGTCAGGACGAATGTACTCCGGCCCGGCCTGTTCCTGTGCTCGCCTGACGATGCGAGCGCCCGTGTGGTACCCGATCAGCCCAGGCCCGTAGTGCGCGAGGCGGAGATGCGAAGGCATCCTATCCGTTCGCCCCGGAGCCTGGGCTTTTCCGTTTGAACAATGCCCTGGGCCGACAAAGTGGCCGTAGATCTCAAGACGGCCCTTGATGATTATCAGTTAGCGAGTTCCGCATTCCGGACCTGTACTCCGGCAGCATCTGCCGGAGTGGCCAGCCCATTTCTAGTGATTATCCACTGTGAGGCTCTACGCGCAGAAGTGGAAGTTATTCCTCTGGCGTGAGCGTTAGATCACCCTAGATGTTCGCGAATCCTACATTTCACCAGGCCGTCCGATGCAGAAAGATCTTGAACCCCATTCATCGACGGCTGTGCAGGACGGAACGGGATTCGTTCGCGTCCGCGGGGCCCGCGAGCACAATCTCAAGAACATCGATCTTGAAATTCCGCGCGATACTCTTGTCGTTTTCACGGGTGTATCCGGCTCCGGAAAGTCTTCGCTGGCCTTCGGAACCCTTTATGCCGAGGCGCAACGGCGATATCTTGAGTCGGTGTCGCCCTATGCCAGGCGACTGTTCCACCAGATGCCCGTCCCTGATGTGGACGACGTTGATGGCCTGCCACCCGCCGTCGCGCTTCAGCAGCAGCGCGGTTCCCCGACCACACGCTCCTCGGTGGGCAGCGTCACAACCTTGTCCAACCTGCTGCGCATGCTTTACTCCCGGGCCGGCGACTATCCGCGCGGGCAAGCGATCCTCTATGCCGAGTCGTTCTCGCCCAATACGCCCGAGGGGGCTTGTCCCCGTTGCCATGGGCTTGGCCGGGTTTACGAGGTCACCGAGCGATCGATGGTACCGGACGACACGCTGACCATTCGCGAGCGGGCCATAGCCGCCTGGCCGACCGCCTGGCATGGCCAGAACCTGCGCGATATTGTGACCACGCTCGGCTTCGACGTGGATCGGCCCTGGCGGAACCTACCCAAGAAGGACCGGAACTGGCTTCTTTTCACCGACGAGCAGCCGACCGTCCCGGTTTATCCTGGATATACGCAGCAGGAGGTTCGGCGCGCGCTCAAACGCAAGGAAGAGCCGGCCTATCAGGGCACATTCACAAGCGCCAAGCGCTACGTGCTGCACACCTTCGCCAACACGCAGAGCCCACTGATGAAGCGACGCGTGGCTCAATACATGGTGAGCACCGAGTGCCCACTCTGCCACGGCAAGCGCCTTCGGCTCGAGTCCCTGTCCGTCACGTTTGCGGGACTGGACATCGCCGACATCTCCAGTCTGCCACTCGTCCGCCTCGCCGATATCTTCCGCTCCGTTGCGGACGGGACGGCCCCGCGGCTGGCAAAGATCGAGGCGGAGCATCCGGACAAGGCGGAGGTCGCGCAACGCATCGCGCAGGATCTTGTCGCTCGGCTCAACGCCATGCTCGATCTCGGGCTCGGCTATCTCGCCGTTGATCGCAGCACCCCGACGCTTTCGCCCGGCGAGCTTCAACGGCTGCGGCTGGCCACGCAGATTCGCTCCAATCTCTTCGGCGTGGTCTATGTGCTCGACGAGCCGTCGGCTGGGCTCCATCCGGCAGATACCGAGGCGCTGCTGAACGCGCTCGGGCAACTGAAGGCGTCCGGGAATTCGCAGTTCGTGGTCGAGCACAATCTTGATGTCATCCGTCATGCCGACTGGATCGTCGACGTTGGCCCTGGCGCGGGAGAGCAGGGCGGCCGTGTGATCTATAGCGGTCCGCCGGATGGGCTTAGCCAGGTCGAGGCCTCGCAGACCCGGCGTTTCCTGTTCGCCGAAAGCTCTCTCCCGCCTCGGGAAGTCCGCCTACCGAAAGGCTGGCTGCGCCTCGCCGGGGTTACACGCAACAACCTGAACGAGCTCGACGTCGCATTTCCCCTGGGCGTGCTCACGACCGTGACGGGCGTATCCGGCTCAGGCAAGTCGAGCCTGGTCAGCCAGGCATTAGCCGAACTGGTGGCGGCGCATCTGGGTCACGATATCGGTGAGCCGGAGGAAGAGGGCGAGGAACTGGAACGGGCAGCGACAATGCCCAGCGAGGGCCGGATCGTTAGCGGCATGGAAGGGATCAGGCGCCTGGTGCGGGTCGATCAGAAGCCGATCGGGCGCACGCCGCGTTCGAACCTTGCAACCTACACCGGCCTTTTCGATCACATCCGCAAGCTGTTTGCCGCAACCAAGCAGGCGCGTGCCCGCCGCTACGACGCAGGACGCTTTTCCTTTAACGTCGCAAAGGGCCGCTGCCAGCATTGCGAGGGCGAAGGCTTCGTCATGGTCGAGCTCTTATTCCTGCCGAGCGTCTATGCCCCATGCCCGACCTGCCACGGTGCCCGGTACAATGCCGAAACGCTCAAGATCAAGTACCGCGACAAATCCATCGCCGACGTGCTCGGAATGACGGTCGACGCGGCCTGGGAGTTTTTCGCCCATGAGCCGCCCTTGCTTCGTTCGCTCACGATCGTGCGTGAGGTGGGTCTGGGCTATCTGCGGCTGGGCCAACCTGCGACCGAATTGTCCGGAGGGGAGGCGCAGCGGATCAAGCTTGCGACCGAGCTTCAACGCGTTCAGCGCGGCGATACGCTCTACGTCCTCGACGAGCCGACGACCGGACTACATCCCGCCGATGTGGAGAGACTTGTGGCTCAGCTCGATGGGCTGGTCGAAGTTGGCAACACGGTCATTGTGGTCGAGCATAACATGCGCGTTGCCGCGAGAAGTGACTGGATCATGGATCTTGGTCCGGGAGCCGGCGACGAGGGCGGGCAATTGGTTGCATCGGGGCCGCCAGTCGAAGTAGCAAAAGCATCAGGCAGCCGTACGGCGCCTTATTTGTCGCGAGCTCTCGTTTGATGCACTTCAAGCTATCAGGCGCCTTGGACAAACGCCCACCCAGAGCGTGATGTGTTTCCAAGTGGGCAGTTACAATCTCCGTATGAGGCGGCGACCGCGGCACACAGCCCGCCGCCTTGCTCAGTCCTGGCGCCCAGTGGAAGTTCGTCCACCGCGTACTCAAGGCCCCTGACAAGGTCGGGAGCATGCATCCTGTATTCCCGATTACTCCAGAGCCCTGAATATTGTTATGGGGATCGCTCTGGTTTTAGGGAATGAAAACAGAGCGGACGCAACCGTCGTCCTTATGCTTGAACATGGCGTAGCCACGCGGTGCATCTTCGAGCGAGAAACGATGCGTCGCCAGGAACGATGGGTTCAGCTCTCCCTTCTGGGCATGGTCGAGCAGGCGGTCCATGTAGGCCTGCCCATGCTGCTGAGCCGTGCGCACCGTCAGGCCCTTGTTCATGATCGCCCCAATTGGAAACTTGTCCATCACGCCGTAGACGCCCAGGATCGAAAGTGTTCCCCCTTTGCGGCAGGCCAGGATTGCCTCGCGTAGTGCTTGGCCGCGATCTGTGTGCATGTACATGAGCTGCTTGGCGCGATCGTAGGCGTATTGTAGACCGGTGCCGTGCGCCTCCATGCCGACCGCATCGATGCAGGCGTCAGGGCCCCGGCCGCCTGTCATTTCCTTGAGTACCTCCAGGACGCTGTCGACCTCCTCGTAGTTGATAGTCTCGGAGCCGACATGCTCGCGGGCCATCCGCAGCCGCTCAGGCAAGCGGTCGATCCCAATCACCCGCTCAGCCCCCATCAGGAAGGCGCTCTTCTGGGCCATCAGGCCGACGCCGCCGCAGCCCCACACGGCCACCACGTCGCCGGGCTGAATGTTGCAGAAATCCGCCCCCATGTAGCCGGTCGGGGCAGCATCGGAGAGAAACAGCACCTGCTCGTCCGGCAGACCATCCGGCACCTTGAAGCAATCGTTGTCGGCAAATGGCACGCGCACATACTGGGCGTGGGCTCCGGCATAGCCGCCGAACGCGTGGGTATAGCCGTAGATGCCGGCTGTCGGATAGCCGAGGATGGGCTCCTGCAACTCGGGCTTGGGATGGGTGTTGTCGCACAGCGAATAAAGTTTGTTCTTGCAGTACCAGCACTGGCCGCAAGTGATGAAGGACGGCACCACAACCCGATCCCCCTTCTTGACCTTCTTCACCTCAGGCCCGACGTCCTCGACCACGCCCATGAACTCGTGACCGATCACGTCGCCGGCCTTCATGGTCGGGATGTAGCCGTCGATGAAGTGCAGGTCCGAGCCGCAGGTGGTCGACATCGTGACCCGCAGGATGCAGTCATGCGGATTGACGATCTCGGGATCCTTGACGGTCTCGACACGTAGATCATTGACGCCGTTCCAAATGAGCGCACGCATGAGAAGCCTCCTCGTCAGCGCGGGTCGGGCCGAGCTGCCGGCTGGCGCTCGGTGGTCGGGATCTCGCCGGTCTGGACGAGGGCCTTGAAGTAGTGCAGCGACTTGCTCGCAAGCGCCGCCGGTACCGTATTGCCCAGCATCTGGGTGGCAATCCGGCCGAGCATGCCACCGGGCGGATCGAGGCTGGCGCGCAGGACCACCACCGTGCCGCGGTTGCCCGCAGCGGGACGGAAGCGCACGGACGTTTCCCGGATCAGAGCGCCTCCGCCTTGTGCCTCCCAGCGCAAGGACTCGCCCGGCTGGTCATCGGTCAAGCGCATGTCCCAGGAGCCCAGATTGGGACCGGCATTCCAGCGTGTCTGCCCGTCACCCGTGGACTGGACATCGGCAAAGGGCGCCATGATCCGCCTCATGGTTTCCGGATCGCGCCAGCGACGGTAGAGTTCATCTGCGGGAACGTCCTCGATCGTAATCGAGCGCTCGACCTCCGGCTCGTGGTCAGAAGCCGATCGCCGGTTCAGACCTGTTTTGGTTCGGCGCCCGGTATCGCGCACTTGGGTGTCGATCAGACCAATGGCGGCCACGCCGGCAGCGGCCGCGAGGGCAAGGCCAACTATGCCAAGGCTAGATCGGTGCCCGCGAGCATCCTGTCGCCCTTGCTGTTGACCCGGCCAGGACCGTGCGGCTCCCGTTGCTCGAGGGCGAGCCGGACTATCGTTGCGGACCCGTCGAGGCCGTTCATCGTGTTGGTCCGTCATGGCACACCTCAGTGGCGTTGAGTGACTTCGTTAGCGCCCCACCTGATGAGATCGGATGGGCTGACGCTAACGATCGTCGTTCCGCGGAACTCGTGGAGGGTAACAATCGTAAGGACCTATACGCCTACCGGGCGATTCCTGAGGGAAGATACGTGCCTGTGAACCAACCAGTGTGGGCTGGCCTCCATCAGCCGACACTTACATCAGAGAGCAGCCAATGCGGTCAGGTGCGGCAGGATTGGCCAAGGTAGACGCGTAGCCGTAGTTGCTTTTGGCAAGCCGCCCTCACAACCGTAAAGATTTGTCGGAAGGCCGCTCATGATGGGTTTCTAAGGAGAATGAAATGAGCACGGCGGAAGCTTTTCCCGACGGCGGCAGCATGGGTGAACGCATGCGAACCCATGACTGGGCTGCTACGCCCCTCGGGCCCGCCGAGACTTGGCCGCAGTCACTCCGCACCGCCTTAAGCATCATGCTGAGCTCCGCCTTCCCCACCTACTTGGCTTGGGGACCGGAACTGACGAGCTTCTACAACGATGCCTACATTCCGATCATGGGCGACAAACCGAACGGCCTCGGGCGGCCGTTCCCTGAGGTCTGGTCGGAGGTGTGGGACACCATCGGTCCGATCACCGAGCGGGCCATGCGAGGGGAGGCCAGTTACTTCGACGACCTGCCGCTGACGCTTATGCGCAGAGGCTACCCCGAGCAGACCTGGTTCTCCTTCTCTTACAGCCCCATCCGTGACGAAACCGGGGGGGTCGGCGGGGTGCTGTGCACGATCCACGAGACCACCGAGCGCGTCCAGGCTGAGGCAGCCCTGCGCGAAAGCGAAAACAAGCTTGCAGCCATTCTGGAGCAATTGCCGGTTGGTGTCGGCCTCGTCGACCCGGAGGGGAACATCGTCCTGAGCAACCAGATCCTCCAGCAGTACGCCCTTGAGAAAATCCCCTCCAGAGATCCCATGCAAGGCGAGCGCTGGCGGAGCTACACCCCGGATGGCCAGCGTCTCAGCCGCTCCGACTATCCGAGCGCGCGAGCGCTGCGAGGTGAAACGGTTGTTCCAGGCGTCGACTTCCTCGTCACACTCCCCGATGGCCAGGAGATCTGGACGCGGGTGAGCGCTGCGCCGTTCCGCAACACCGCTCAGGAGGGTCTGGGCGCAGTCTTCGTGGTGCAGGTCGTCGAGCGGGAGAAGCGGACGGAGCAGGCGTTGCGCGAAAGCGAAGCGCGGCTCCAGGCTGCCATCGACCTCGTCGGTCTGTCGGCATACACCTGGAATCCGGTCACGGGAGCCCTGGACTGGGACGCCCGGCTCAAGGCGATGTGGGGGCTGCCGCCTGATGCTCCTGTCGACGAGGCGGTGTTTCTGTCCGGCGTGCATCCCGAGGATCGCCCGCGCGTCGAGGCCGTGATCGCCCAGTGCAGCGATCCTGCCGGTCCTGGTCTCTACGCTATTGAATACCGCGTCATTGGGATCGAGGATGGGGTCGAGCGCTGGGTTTCCACCCAGGGCCAGACCACCTTCGAGGATGGCCATCCCGTGGCGTTCATGGGAGCCGCCTTGGACATCACGGAACGCAAGCAGGCCGAGGCATCCCTGCGTGAGAGCGAGGAGCGCTTCCGACAGTTCGCCGAGCACTCCAGCAGCACCCTTTGGATCCTGAACTTCGAGACGATGAACCTCGAATACCTGAGTCCTGCTTTCGAATCCATTTGGGGCGAGCCGCGGGGGGAGGTGCTCGGCGATCCCAGCCGTTGGAGCCGCTTCCTCCATCCGGATGATCGCGAACGCGCGCGAGGCGCGCTCGAACGCGTCAGACTGGGTGAAATCAGCACCGAGGAGTTTCGCATCATCCGGCAGGATGGGGTCGTGCGGTGGATCCGCAACACCTTCTTCCCCATTCGCGACGCGCAGGGTCAGATCCGCCGAGCCGGCGGCATTGCCCAGGACATCACCCGACAAGATGGGCGTTTCGTGTATGTGGTCGATGGCGAAGAGGCCACCCACCAAGCTCTCTCCCGTTTCCTTCGCGACGCCGGCTACAGGGTCAGGGTCTTTTCGTCCGGCAAGTCCTTCCTGGAGGCGGCCCCGGCTCTCGCGGCCGGGTGCGTCGTTCTCGACATTTGCCGGTTCGGCGCTGGTGGTCTGGTCATTCCGAGGGAGCTCAAGGCCCGGCGCATCGGCCTGCCGGTGATTGTTCTGGGCGACGCCAAAGGTGACGTGACCTTTGGGGTGCAGGTGATGAAAGCTGGAGCCGTGGACTTCCTGCCGGTCCCGTATGGCTCGGACCAGCTTCTGGCCGCAGTGGCGTCGGCCCTCGCCAGCACCCATGAGGAGGATGAGCAGAACGAGGCAGAGCGGGGGCGGCGTCGGATTGCCGAAATGTCGGAACGCGAGCGCGAGGTCCTGGCAGGCTTGTTGGCCGGCAAGACCAACAAGGAAATTGGACGGGACATCGGCCTCAGCCCTCGGACGGTAGAGACCCATCGGGCCCACGTCATGCAGCGGCTTGGCGTGCAGACCCTGTCACAAGCCGTGCTGGTCGCAACCTCCGCGGGGTTCGAGTCGCCCAGCCCAGGGCCGAAGGTGCCTCAGGGGTCAGACAAGCCCGCAACCTAATCGTCTGGCAGGAATGTCCCGCTCAAGTTGCTGTTCTCGCTGTAGTTCGGCAGAGTGGGAGAACCGCGCTGCATCAAAGCAGAGCGGAATGTCCCTCAGGGATCATCCGCAGCACTTCCCCTTAGCGCAGACGTTCAAAAGGCCACGAGCCCTAACGACCACCCCCGCAGAGATCTGCCCCGTTCTGTCACGAGTTGCGGAAGCGGAAGCCTCTGCATCTTCGTTGGACAAGAGGAGGAGGAAGGCATGCGAGCCCTCGTTTGGCATGGCAAGGAAGATATTCGCTGCGATACCGTCACAGACCCTGAGATCGAGCAGCCGCGCGACGCCATCGTCAAGGTGACGAGCTGCGCCATCTGCGGCTCGGATCTTCATCTGTTCCATAATTTCATTCCAGCCATGCTGCCCGGCGACGTCATGGGGCACGAGATGATGGGAGAGGTCGTCGAGGTCGGGCCCGAAGCGAGGGGCAAGCTCAAGAAGGGTGACCGCGTCGTTGTCCCCTTCACGATCATCTGCGGCGAATGCGATCAGTGCAAGCGCGGCAACTTCTCTGTCTGTCAGCGGAGCAACCGCAAGAAGGATCTTGCCGACAAGGTGTTCGGCCACGCGACTGCAGGCCTGTTCGGCTACACACATCTGACCGGCGGCTATCCTGGCGGGCAGGCCGAATATCTCCGTGTTCCCTTTGCCGATGCGACGCACATCAAAGTGCCGGATGGGATCCCGGACGAGAAGGTTCTCTTCCTCGGCGACATCTTCCCGACCGGCTGGCAGGCGGCTGTCCAGTGCGACATCCAACCGACGGATACAGTGGCGATCTGGGGCTGCGGTCCCGTCGGCCAGATGGCGATCCGCAGCGCCGTGCTCCTCGGCGCCAAGCAGGTGATCGCTATCGATCATTTGCCGGAGCGCCTGGAAATGGCGCAAGCCGGCGGCGCCATCACCATCAACTTCGACGAGGAGAGCGTGGTCGAGCGTCTGAACGAGCTCACCGGCGGCGAGGGGCCGGAGAAGTGCATCGACGCCATCGGGATGGAAGCCCATGTCTCGCCCTCCATGCCGGATACGGTCTACGACCGCGCCAAGCAGATGCTGGGAGCCGAAAGCGACCGGCCGCACGTGCTGCGCGAGATGATCTACGTCTGCCGCCCGGCCGGGGTGATTTCGATCCCCGGTGTCTATGGCGGATTGGTCGACAAGATCCCGATGGGTCAGCTGATGAACAAGGGGCTGACCATCCGGACGGGCCAGACGCACGTCAACCGTTGGACCGATGACCTTCTGCGCCGCATCGAGGAGGGGCAGATCGATCCGTCGTTTGTCATCACCCACACGGTCAGCCTCGATGAGGGACCAGAGATGTACAAGGTGTTCCGCGACAAGCAGGACAGCTGCATCAAGGTCGTCCTGAAGCCCTAAAGACCGGAGAGAGAAGACATGGCATATTACATCTCGAACATCGCCCGGTCCAAGGGCGACCCGAAGGTCCTCCACTCCGGTCCCAGCTCGCTGGGCGCGGCCGACCGCCTGGCCAAAGCGTTAGGTTGGTTCAGCATCGGCCTAGGCATAGCGGAGCTGGTCGCGCCGGAGCGCTTCACCCGGGCGCTCGGCATGGAAGGCAAGGAAGCCCTCGTGCGGGCCTATGGCGTCCGCGAACTCGGGCACGGCATCGTCTCGCTCTCGCCCGACAAGCACGTCGGATTGTGGAGCCGGGTGGCCGGAGACGGGCTCGACATCGCCACCCTGATGACGGCCATGCGGCATGACAATCCGAAGCGCGACAATGTCGGGATTGCTCTTGCGGCGGTGCTAGGGGTGACGCTGCTGGACATCGTTGGTGCACAGGCGGTCACGGCCCGCCACAGCCGCCCCCGGGGACGGCCACGCTCCTACAGGGATCGGACCGGCTTCCCGCAGGGGGTCCAGGCGGCGCGAGGCGCCGCCAGGGACTTCCAGGTGCCCCCGGACATGCGGGCCGCACCAACCCTCGCGGCGGTGTCCGATCGTGCCCCGCAAGAGAGGGCACGTCCTCACTGAACAAGCGATCATTCGGATGCGTTCGAGCGCCGTTCACGCTGTGAGGGGGCAGCCGCATCCCACACGATCACTGCCCCGCGATGGAGGCGACCATGCTCAGGCTCACACCAGCGACCCTGCTTTTCGGAACGCTCCTGGCCACCACATCCATGGCACAGCAGAGTGCCGCCCCATCTCAGGGTCCGGCGCAACTGCAGCAGGTCGCCAGCTTTGAACACCAGGTGACCGGAGTGACGGTTTCGAAGGATGGGCGCATCTTCGTCAACTTCCCGCGGTGGACGGAAGATGCACCGGTCTCGGTGGCCGAGGTGACGCGCGACGGTCGGATCAAAGCTTACCCGGATGACGAGTGGAATTCATGGCGCAATGCCAAGAAGAACCAGATGTCAGCCGGGGATCACTTCGTGTGCGTCCAGAGCGTCGTGGCCGATGCTCACGGCAATCTCTGGGTCGTCGATCCGGCCGCGCCAGCCACAGCAGCCGTTGTGCAGGGTGGGCCCAAGCTCGTCAGAATCGACCTGAAGTCGAACAAGGTTGGGCAGGTGATCCGCTTTGACGAAACGGTCGCGCCGCAGGGCAGCTACCTGAACGATGTGCGGTTTTCGCCGGATGGGCGTCATGCCTATCTGACCGATGCCGGGGCCAAGGGCGCGCTCGTTGTTGTGGATCTGCAGAACGGCAAGGCTCGACGCGTCCTTGACGGCCACCCGAGCACCCAGCCGGAAAAGGACGTGGTGGTGAAGACGGACGGGCAGGAGTTGCGCCGGCCCGACGGGCGCGGGGTCGAATTTGCCGCCGACAGCATCGCTCTCTCTCCCGATGGTCGCTCGCTCTATTGGAAAGCCCTGACCGGCCGGACGCTCTATCGCATCGCGACGGATGCCTTGGAGAACCCACGTCTGTCCGAGAAGGACCTCGAAGCTCGGGTGGAGCGTGCCGGCGAAACCGAGCCGACGGACGGTCTTTGGATCGACGGGCGCGGGCGGCTTTACCTGAGCGCGATCGAGCAGGATGCTGTGAAGGTCCGCGACGGGGATCGCATCACCACCCTAGTCCAGGACAAGCGGCTGCGCTGGCCCGATACATTCTCGGAGGGGCCCGACGGGACAATCTACGTCACCAGCTCCCGCATCCAGGACATGAGCTGGTTCAAGCCCGAGAGCGGCCCACGTCTTGAGACGCAGCTGTGGCGCATCGAGCTTGGACAGAGCGGAGAGGCAACCCGCTCTGCCGGGCAGCCCCAACGACCCTGACGGAGCGGCTGGGATGACAGGAGGCCTGCCATGATGGGACGACTGGAGCAGGCGCTTGGGATACTGCTGATCCTGATCATCCTGCTCGATATCTTTCTGACCGTGCTCTACGCTCGGATCGGCACCAGCATCATCGGCTCCAGGGTCGGGCGGCTGGTCTGGGCCTCGGTCGTCAAAGCCTCAAAGGTTTTTGGCACTAGACGAGGAGCCGTTCTGTCCTTCTGCGGTCCGGTCATCCTTGTGCTGCTGGTTGGGGTCTGGGCTCTCGGGCTGACGCTCGGGGCGGCGTTGATCATGCACCCGGAACTCGGCACGTCCATCCGCGCCACGAACGGCGAAACGCCCACCGACTTCGTTACCGCTATGTATGCTGGGGGGACCAGCATGGCCATCGTCGGCGCCAGCGATTTCACCCCGCACACGAGCCCGACGCGGCTGCTCTTCCTGTTCAACTCGCTGATCGGCATGTCGGTGATGTCGCTGACGCTGACCTATCTGATGCAGGTCTATACAGCGCTCCAGCGGCGCAACGTGCTGGCCATGAACATCCACTTCCTCTCAGGGTGCACAGGCGATGCCGCCGAACTTCTGGCACGTCTCGGACCTCAGGGGCAGTTCAGCGGCGGCTACACGAATCTGTCGGAACTCGGTGTCGAGATGACTCTGGCCAAGGAGGCACACCACTTCTACCCGGTGCTGTTCTATTTCCGCTTCAGTGACCCATACCACTCGGTGTCCCGTTCCACGCTGGTCGCCTTGGACACGGTGAGCCTGATCAAGAGCGCCCTGGATGATCAGAAGGACCGCTGGTTGAAGGAGGCGGGAGGCGTCGCGCAACTGTGGGAAGCGTCGATGATGCTGGTCACCACCTTGGAGAACACTTTCCTTCCCCATGGCGCACCGGACCGGGAGACCCAGCCGGACCCGCAGACCCAAGACCGCTGGCGAGCACGCTACCGCGCTGCCCTGCTTCGGCTTCAGCGGGCGGGGATCGAAATCACCGCTGACGAGCAGGCCGGTGCCGAGACTTACATCTCCTGCCGAACGCAATGGGACCATCACATCACGAACTTGGCCCCTTCCATGGCTTACAGCATGGAGGAGATTGATGCGGCAATGAGCCGTTTAGGATCGAAGGATAGCCGGAACGATCCTCGGGTCCGCCTACACGTGGCCGAATAGCGGGAGCTGATCCGATGGAGGCGAGAATGCCGCTCAGCGAGACGGCCTGCGAGATCCTCGGGTTCTTTCGTGAGACACACCGAAAGCCCGGCGCCCGCATGACAGTAGCAACACTGGATGCGCACTTCGGGACAGATCCCGCTGTTGCCGTGGCCATTTCCGAGTTGAAGCAGCTTGGATACGTGACCGTGCCGGACGCTGGGACAGTCGAACTGACAGACCTTGGCTTCGACGCAATCCATCGTGGCGTCGCATGAACGTCTTCTTCTGGCATGTCCCTGAAATACGCCGAATGTCTTCTGACGAAGAGGACAACAGACATTCCTGAGGCGTTAGCAATATCCTCGGGTGACCCCAGGCAGACCTTCAATGCCTTACAATGGCCAAGCCCTTCAAACATCCTGATAGGCGCAGACGCTTCCTGGCTCAGGCGCCACGAGCCTGACACGCTGACTGGCTCCGCCATCTTTAGCGATATCGTGCTACGACTGTTAAGATTGCCATGCTTCGAGATATCCGCTCCCTCGGTATCAAGTCGCTCGTCATAGCTCTCGTCAGCTTCTGCATGGACGCCAGAGCTCAGGTCGAATCCGGTGCCGAGGCCGGAAGATCAACTGATGCCACGCTCGACCCGATTCTCGGACCGAGCGGTGTTTATGCGAGGATCCCCGTGAAAGATGATCTCGGACGGGATCAATTGATAATGTTTCGCGTCTGGAACCCGGATCCATTGGGGCATCATGAGGCTAATCTCCGGTCTCTCAATCCGGTACTTGCCAAGGTTGTTCTCAAGGCGCAGGCCGACAACCCCAGCCTGCACTTCGTGATCGGCTCGGGGAGGCGTGGTGCCAAGCTGCAGCGAAGGGCAGTTGCCTGGGGCTGGTCCAGAACCCACGATAGTCTGCACCGCTCCGGAGACGCGGTGGACCTATGGCCGCTCGACCAGGAAGGCCGGATCTACTTTGATCCGGGGATTCAGACCCGGATCGCAGCGGCAGTGACGAAGGCGGCCGCCGGGTTGGGTGTGCCGATCCGCTGGGGTGGCCACTTCCACGGCTTCAAGAACATGGACCGCTCGCATTTTGAGCTCTCGCGGCCATGACCGGAACACGGCTCATGCGGGTAGGCCGTCATTCCTGATGAAACCGTCCGGTACGCACGGGGTTAACAGCCGGTGATCGAATGACCTCATGGAGGCAAGCCGGATGCCGGAAAGCCATCAAGTGCAGGCTCAGATAAAGAGCGCCGCCAGCCCGACGTCTCCCATCCCTAATAGGCGGTACGTGCGGCAACCCACACCCACGGGTTAGGCGATCCCTTCCACTCTCGACCATCGTCCTTTGCGCATCACCAGCTGTTTTTTTCCTTCTTTTGTGACGCGCCCTTTCGGGCTTCATGAACACCCGCCGCAGAAAGCATTTTCATGTTTCAGTCCGCCAGAGACCCGGCCAAAAGCGGCAGCACTCGAGTGCTATCTTTGCGTGAGTTCGTACTCCTCATTGCTCTCGTGATGAGCCTCGGGTCCTTGTCGATCGACAATCTGCTTCCTGCTTTCGGGCCGATCCAGGCCAACTTCGCGATCGCCGATCCCAATGACCTTCAGCTGCTGATCACGACCTATATGGTGCCATTCGCCATTCTGCAGACCGTCTATGGCCCGGTCTCTGACGCGCTTGGCCGGCGGCCCACGCTGATGATCGGACTGACCGTTTATCTCATAGGTGGCGTTGTTGCCGCTACGGCCGCGAGCTTTTCCATGTTGCTGATCGGACGAGCCGTCCAAGGCGCCGGTCTGGCCGCCACCCGCGTGCTGACAGTAGCGATCATCCGGGATCGATATGAAGGCCGTGAAATGGCGCGCGTCATGTCGATCACCCTGATGGTTTTCATCATTGTGCCGATGCTGGCGCCCGCCTCAGGCAGTCTTCTCCTGCTTCTGGGTACGTGGCGCATGATCTTCGCGACCGTCCTTGGATTTGCCGTGCTGGTGGCGGTCTGGTTCTACACGCGCATGCCGGAAACCCTCCATCCGGAATATCGGCGCTCCTTCGCCTTCGGCCAGATCGCATCCGCTGTCCGAACCACCATCTCCACACGCGTCAGCATCGGCTATGCGACAGGTATCGCTCTGATGATGGGCTGTCTGATGGCCTATATAGGGTCGGCGCAACAGATCTTCGAAACCGAAGCTTATGAGCTCGGAGTGCTCTTTCCTCTGGTGTTTGGCTGCATTGCCGCATTCATGGGGGCGGCCTCGTTCACGAGTGCGAGGCTCGTACGGCGTCTGGGGATGCGTCGCCTGTCGCATATCGGCATCTGCGGATTTACGCTTGTTGCCGCGGTGCAGGTGGGCGTGGCGTTTATTTATGACGGGCGACCGCCGCTGCTTCTTTATGTGGCCATCTTTGCCATCAGCCAATTTCTGTACAGCCTGACGGTGCCGAACTTCAACTCCATCGCCATGGCTCCCTTGGCCGCCATCGCGGGCACGGCCTCATCGTTCATTGGGTCCTACACCACGTTCGTCGGCGCCCTGTTCGGGCTTGTCATCGGACGCTCGTTCAACGGCACGGTCATCCCTCTCAGTCTGGGTTATCTCTGCCTTGGTGCGGCATGCCTCCTGGTTGTTCTCTGGACCGAGAAAGGGCGCTTGTCCCTCCGGAGCCAGCCTGAACAGGGAGCCGCCAAACGGGCTCTGCCGGTTGCGGCGGAGTGACGAGCCGGCCGCCGACCGACGGGCAGGGGGCTGGTCCGGATTGACGAGACCCGCCCCATGATACCGAACGGCCACGTTGTCATTGTCATCATCGAGGCAATTGCTCCTCGGCATGGCCGGCTTGCGGCCCTAGCAGACGAGGGAATGACAATAGCGTGGGATTGGAAACGCCGGAGCGGCGCCCGAAGGATCAATGAAGAGGCAAGCGACGGGCTCAGGAGCCTCAGGCATCACTTACCGTCTTGGGATAAAGGTCTCCTCATGGCACGCCTGAGACGTAAGCTCGGAGGCAGCAATCCTCATCGAAGCGGACGTTCCCAAATTGCAGGGAATCTTGGTTCCTGACCCACAGGAGACATCCTGGTGGTCAGGTAGGGATGGCCGGTCCGGCTCTGTAGAAGACGTCTTAAGTCGCAGGGTCTGCAGTTCCCAAACCCCTGGCTCTTCTGACACGCTACTTCCCGTTCGCGCTTCGGGATTGGAAACCGCGATCCTTATGAATCAAAGGGTTACCGACTGAGTTACTTTCTTCTAAGCAGTAGGTCGCAGGTTCGAGCCCTGCCGGGGTCGCCATTCAAGCCCCTCAGTCACTTTGACTTCAGGTTCAGGCCCCGGATCCCGCGTTGTCACGCGTGATCGAGCGAGCCGTCCGCGAGATGAAGGTCCGGAGCTGGCCAAGTCCGTCCTGCGAATCCTAATCTGCGCATCTAAGCCGCTGATGCAATTTGTTTTTCTGGTTTCGGCCGCTTCGGCGGAACGAGCAGTTCGTTCGGATCGGTCGGAAGCAGGATCATGCCGCTGTCGTCAAGCGACACCCGCAGTTTCGGGAACACTTCCTTGATGTGGGCAAGGTCTCCCTTGAATGCCTGCTTGAAGCTACGGATGCTCGCATTGTCGGAGCCGAACTGCTTGTGAAGGTTGTCCCACGACAGCCGCAGGGGCCGCTGCACCGTGCGGAGCCGGTACCCCATCCAGAACAGCATATCCAGTTTCCTCGCCGAACCGGCGAAAGCCCTCGCGGCGCGAATGTCCACCGGAAGGGCGTGCTGAATGAGGTTGTCATAGAAGTCGGCGTGGAACTGAACGGTGTTCGACCAGAGAAGGCCCTGGTCGGAGTTGCCCGTCAGCCAGATATCGAGCTGGCGAAAGGGCGGAACGTTCAAAGTGCTGGATCGTGAGGCGCCATCCCACAGGCCGATCTGCATCGTGCAGGCGGCAAGCCGGTTCAGCTGCTCCTTGAACTGGCGCAGGGTGCCTCGCTCGCCCCCGGTGACCGGAAACCCCATCTGCTTGATGAACCCTGACAGGCTGTCGGCGACCTCGATCTTGGCGCTGCGCTGGCGAACCGCCTCGGTGCAGAGGTGGAGGAGCACCAGGCGCGCCTTGGGACCGTAGGGCAGGCCCTGAACCTCCATCTGCCCCGTTTTCGGGTTCTTCAGGCGTCCGGCCATGATGCTGAGGGTGTTGCGCCCATACTCACGAAAGAACTCGCGCTCGCCCTTCGGTTCGCGATAGGGAAGGCCGCAGAGGGCCAGGACGCTGTGAATGTGCTGGATGTTCTCCGGCGAGCTCGGCGTGTTCTCGATAACCTCCCGCACCGCATCGCGGCGCCGTTGATCGCGGCTCATCGCAGCGCGCCGGCTGTCGAGCTCCGTTCGCCTCATCTGCTCGGCATCGCGCAGCGTCTGCTTATGGGCGATATGTTCAAGGATGGTCTTGAACATGAAGTGACCCCGTGCGCGCTCGACCTCCTCAACGAGGTCGGCATCACGGATCAGGGAAAGGTGCTCGTCGACGCTCATACTGCTCTCGGTTCCAGGCACGGATCTCGGCTCGCGGACTCGCAACTGCGTCAAGCGCGTTCGGGTCCATCCGGGACGCCGCCGGAGGCGAGTTATCCAAAGCTTTCATCGATCGGCCTTGCCGGCGGCCCAAACAAGGAATTGGCCGCCTCGCGAGCCGAGGGAGCGCCCAAATCGAATGACGCAGAGTTCGATACGCCTGAAGGAGCGCATTCGCTCTGTGAGATGCGCAGAGTCCGATACGCCGGCTCCGCCCGCGAGCCCCGGATGGTCGGGCAAGGGACGTAATCCGGGCAGCGGAAGGCCTCCGACGCAGAGTCCGATACCGGCGCCCACTTCATTTTCGTTTGTTTTGCAATCTCTTGACGCTGACGCCGCGCCGAATTCGATGCGCGATCACGCAGAGTCCGATATGCGAGGGGCCGCATTATGCGCTGACCTGAATACGCTGCCACGCAGACCAGGATGCGCCCCTGCGTAGAGTTCAATACGCAGATTGCGGCTAAGTCGGTGAGAGGAATGCGGTTTTTGCTCCTGCATATACCTGACTCATAATCCTCCTGAATCTGAATCGATTCAGAGACTCTCTTATGGGCCCATAGAGCTTCGCATTTTTGATTGAATTGAGGGGATAGCTGCATGATCCGAGCAGCACGCCTCTCCGCTGAGGCGCACTTGGATCCGCCTTCAACGTGCTGGCGAATCGAACTCTTCGTAGCTGCTGGTCGGCTCCGGGGGCTTCACCCGACGAAACGACACGGCGGACGTCACCGCACCTCGCCGAAAATTCTCGTGCAGTCATGGTAATACAGGTGCAGCGGCTCCGGTTCTCCAGGGTCGGGCACATCCAGAATGGATGCGACAGGCGCAAAACCGATGAAACCTCGCGCGACGGTCCTCAGCGCTCTCAGGAAAGCCTGTGAGCTTGTCAGCTTCGGCAGGCATGGCGGGTTTTCGAGGCGATCGGCTTGCTTCGGGAGGAGGCGAGCGGCCGGACGTGGGACCTCGCCTATTACGATCGGCTCGAGACGGCCATGATCGGTCATGGGGATGCGTCCCTGGCGACACTCGCGGGCATCCGCCAGAAGCAGCCTGCCACCGAGCTCTTCTAGGCCACCATCCGGCGGATGACGTCCAAGCTGCACTGAACGGCACCCTGGTTTCCGCTCGGCTCTGCCGCGGTCCTGAACGTCCGGTCAGCCTGCAACAGACCGGGCGGCTGCCAAAATGCCGGCCGAACGCAATTACATCCGGCCGGCTCGATTCTATTCGGAAGACGAGGCTCAGGCTTCGTCGAAGCCGAAGTCCCCGCCGTCATCGCCGAGATCCTCAGCCGCTGCCTGCTGCGGTTCGGGTTGGGACGGTGCCGCGGCGGTCGTATCGCTTCCGCCGGAGAAGGCGCTGGCGATCATGTTGCCGAGGACGACACCGCCGGCGACACCCATCGCGGTCTGGGCTGCACCCGCCAGAAACCCGCCGCCGCCGCGACCTGCCATTCCCTGCGCCATATGGGGCGATACACCCTGCATCGGCTGCATGGGGTGAGGCTGCATCGTCTGCGGCTGAGGACGTGGCTGTCCTCCTCCGAAAAGACCGGACAGGAAACCGCCTCCGCCGGCCGGGCGGCTCGCAAGCTCCTGCTCGAGCTGCTGGATGCGGCCGTTGGCGGCGCTCAGCGCCTGCTCCTGCACGACGATCGTCTGAGCCATGTAGTAGGGGGCATGAGGCTGCTGCCCGATCTTTGCGCGAATGTAGTCGGCCGCCTGAGTGTCGGGCGCAGCGGTCTGGCCCTCAACCTGTGCGAGCTTACCGAAGAGCTGCTCGATGGCTTGGCGGTCATGATGATCCATGAAGATGGGTCCTTTCTGCAAACGATGATGGCTGCGCATCCCACCTGCCACGAGGGCCGAGCCTCCGCGGGCCGCCGGGCGGAAGCTCCGGAGTGGGGCTACGGTCGTATACGGAGCGGTGCTGCGCACTAATCCCTACCTGGGCCAACAAACCACCTGGGATCGGTCGCAGCAGGAGCCCGGCTCGTCCTTCGGGGCACCCACAGTTGGCTCCAAAAGTCATAACGGTGGGCGCATCCGGTCAACAGATTCAATGAGGTATTGCCGAATCCCCCATGTCGAAGTTATATAGCGACGCAATTGATAGCGTGCTAACCATATGGATACTAAGAAAACCCAGTCCGAGCTACTGCGCGCCGAGTTCCTGGAAGAGCTTTCGATCACCAGCCGGAAACTCCGCACCCTTTTTGACGCCCGCGTCCGAGCCCATGGACTCACGCTGGCCCGGGCCCGCACGCTCATTCACCTTTCGAAGAAACATGTGATGACCCAGACCGAACTGGCCGTAATCCTGGAAGTGGAGGGGCCGACCCTCGTCCGTCTGCTCGACGGGCTGGAGCGTCAGGGGCTAACGGAGCGCCGTCCGGTCGAGGGCGATCGTCGGGCAAAGCATATCGCGCTTACGGAAGCGGGACGGCGGCTTGCAGCAGAGGTCACGGGACTTGGAAATGAGCTTCGGGAGGAGGTCCTTGCCGAGGTGTCGGAAGCCGAGCTGGTCAGCGCTACCCGGGTGTTCCAAGCCATCGCCCAGAAGATCGCGGCGGTCGCCGGCTACGAGCCCGACGCGGCATGAGCGCATCGCCGGCCCTTCGATCCGCAGACCAGGAGCTTCCCGACGCCCCTTCAGAGGTTGAGACCCCCTCGAAGCCCACCGGGCGTCCGGAGTTGCAGGCGCCGCCGACCCCTACGGCGGCGCCTGCTTCCATGCCTGCACCGCGAGCGGCCGGTTATATGTTGGCGTCGCTGCTCCTTGCCCTGACCCAGGGCCTGGGCATGAATCTCATTTCGGCGAACCTGCCGCAGATCCAGGGTGCCGTCGGTGCGACGACTGCCGAGGCGACCTGGCTGATGGCGGCATACATGGCGCCGAATGTCAGCCTCTCCCTGGCCCTGATCAAAATCAGGAACCAGTACGGACTGCGCAATTTCGCGGAGCTGAGCATCCTCGGCTTTGTCGTCGTCGCATCCATGCATCTGTTCGTCGACGATCTTCATTCGGCGCTCGTCGTTCGCTTCCTGAGCGGCATCGTTGCCGCTCCCATGTCGACGCTCTGCTTCCTCTACATGCTCGAGCCCTTCGCGCCTGCCAGGAAGCTGACCGTCGGTCTTTCGCTCGCGCTCACCTCGCTCTCGCTGGGAATGCCCGTCGCACGCCTGATATCGCCTGGCCTCCTTCAGATCGGGCTTTGGCACGGCCTGCATGTTGCGGAGATCGCGCTCGCCCTGATGGCCTTTGCGGCCGTGTACCTGCTGCCTCTCACGCCGCAGCCTCGGGCGAAGGTCATCGAACTCCTCGACATCGTCAGCTTCCTGCTCATCGCAACCGGGTTCGGCCTCACGGCGGTCGTGCTCACCCTCGGCCGATTGTACTGGTGGTTCGAAGCTCCATGGCTTGGCATGATGCTGGCGGGAGGCGTCGCATCCGTAACCCTGGCGGCCGTTATCGAACTCAACCGGAAAAGCCCGCTCCTGGACATCCGCTGGCTCGCGAGCCCGGAGGTGATCCATTTTACCGGCGCGCTGCTGATCTTCCGCATCATCCTGTCGGAGCAGACGACCGGCGCAGTCGGGTTCCTTCAGGCACTAGGGCTCACGAATGACCAGACGGCGGTGCTCTATGGCATCACCTTGGCCGCGTCGATCGCAGGAGGCCTCGCCTGCGCAGCCGTCATGAAGCCGGGCCGGGAGGCGTGGATCCATGTCGCGGCACTCACGCTGCTCATGGCTGGGGCCTTCATGGACAGCCATGCCACCAGCCTGACCCGCCCGGAGCAAATGCTCCTGAGCCAGGCCATGATCGCTTTTGCGGGCTCCCTGTTCCTGCCGCCCGCTCTCGCATCCGGACTCATGTCGGCCCTCAAGAGAGGCCCCAACTACATCCTCAGCTTCGTCATCATCTTTCTGACCACGCAGAGCATCGGCGGGCTCCTGGGTTCGGCAATCCTGGGGACGTACGTGACCGTTCGGACGAAGGTTCATGCGGCGGCACTTGTTCAGCGGATCGTCCTGACAGACCCGATCGTAGCGCAGCGCGTATCGCAGCTCGAAGCCGCATACGGGCGGGTGATCACCGACAAGGCTCAACTCGGCACGCAGGGTCTGAACCTGTTGAACCAGCAGGTCACCCGCGAGGCGAACGTTCTCGCCTACAACGATCTCTTCCTCCTCGTGGCGGCGCTTGCGGGTCTCGCGCTCGCAGCCCTGCTCATCCACATGGCGATCCTGGCCCTCGGCCGATTGGTCGCCGATCCACAGCCCGCGAACTGAAGACCGAAACCAACAGCCGATGTTCAAACTCCTTCGCTCCACTGCAACTTTGCTCGCCGTCGTCCTCGGGGTAGGCGGCGTGCTGCTGGTTCTCTACACGTGGCGTCTGCCACCCTTCACCACCACCGTGGAGGTGACCGACAACGCCTATGTCCGGGGCCAGATCACGCTGGTCAGCCCTCAGCTTGCCGGCTACGTCGCCGAGGTCGCCGTGCAGGATTTCCAGGAGGTCAAAGCCGGGCAAATTCTGGTGAAGCTCGATGATCGAATTTACGAGCAGAAGCTGCAGCAGGCCAAGGCCACACTGGCGGGCCAGCAGGCAGCCCTCGCGAATTCCGAGCAGAAGCGCCGCTCGGATGAAGCCCGCATCGCTGCAAGCCAAGCGCAGGTGGACAGTGCAAGGGCGGCGTTGACTGCAGCCGAGGCGAACTGGAACCGGATCGAGCCCCTCCTGGAGCGCGGCATTACGACCCAAAAGGAAGCAGACCAGAGCCGCGCCACCTTCGACCAGGCAACGGCTGCACTGAACCAGGCCCAGGCCGCGCTGGAGGTCTCACGCCAGGAACTCGCATCCACACTGGTCAACCGCCAATCCCTGGAGGCCGCGGTCTTGGGCGCCGAAGCTGCGGTTCACCTGGCCGAAATCGACCTTCAGAACACCCGGATTGTGGCGCCCAGGGACGGGCAGCTCGGGGAGGTTGGCGCCCGGGTGGGCCAGTACGTTTCGATCGGCACCCAGCTGATGGCATTGGTGCCTGACCGTGTTTGGGTCGTAGCCAATTTCAAGGAAACCCAGCTTGCCGGCATGAAGGCAGGCCAAGCCGTGACGTTCACGGTCGATGCGCTCCAGCACGCCAGTCTGGCTGGCCACATCGAGCGCTTCGCGCCGGCAGCCGGATCGGAGTTCAGCGTCCTCAAGGCCGACAACGCGACGGGCAATTTCACGAAGGTAGCTCAGCGCGTGCCGGTGCGCATTTCCGTCGATCCCGGCCAGACCTTGATGGATAGGCTCGCGCCGGGAATGTCGGTGGTGGTCACGGTCGACACTGCGGCAAAGGCGAAACCGGATGATGTCGCATCGACCGGAGCCGTGAGCCTCAGGTAGCGCCGAGACCCTGGTCCTTCTCAAGCAGAAATCTAGATAGTCGAAAAGGGCGAGAAACCTGCCGCTTGCTCGGGTCGATCTGCTGCGCCCGCACCAGAAGGCCGGGCCGGCGCTCTCGCCCTGCGAGCCGATTGTCGATGCATTCTGCGAGAGAGCTGTTGCGGGAGTTTTGCTTCTCATCCTTGAGACCCAGCAAACCTTTCGGCTCCGACTGCTTCTCCCAGGGAATCCGGAGCATAACGTGGCCAGGCGCGTCATCCTCATCGCCGTCATCGGGCTTGTTCTCGCCGCGGCTCTCTATGCGTTCTACCATCGCTCATCCGGAGGAGCTCCCGCATCAAGGACGGCAGCAGGTCCGCCGCAACAGCCGCCGCCGGAGGTGGGGATCATCGTCGCCCAGCCTGCGGAAGTTCCCTATCCGGTTGAGTACGCTGGCCGTGTTGCAGGGTACCGCGACGTCGAGGTTCGCCCCCGTGTGGGCGGGCTCCTGCTGAAGCGTGAGTTCGAGGAAGGTGGGCGGGTCAAACAGGATCAGGTGCTGTTTCGCATCGATCCCGCCACCTATCAGGTGGCCTTGAGCCGGGCCGAGGCCCAGCTTCTTCAAGCACAGGCCGCCCTCCAGCAGGCCGAAGAGAATTTCGGGCGCATCGAGCCGCTCGCCCGGCGCGGCGTCTCCACGGAGGCCCAGCTTGCGGAGGCCCGTTCACAGAGGGATCAGGGACGGGCAGGGGTGCAGCTTGCCCAGGCGGAGGTGGAAAACGCGAAGCTCAACCTGAGCTATACAACGGTGACCGCGCCGGTCGCGGGCATCACGGCCCTCCAATCGCCGCCGGAAGGGGCGCTCATTCAGGCGCAGCAGACACTTCTGACCACGATTTCGGTCATAGACCCTGCCTACGTCAATTTCTCCGTCACGGACGAGGAGGCGCGTGCGTTCCGAAACCTGAACGAGCAGCGCGAACGTCCTATCACGGAGAAGGACCTGACCGTTGAGATCCTGATCGGCCAGAGTGCAACCTATCCCGACAAGGGCAGGATCGATACGGCGGCCCAACGAGTCGATCCCCAGACGGGGACCATCCAGGTCCGGGCCATCTTTCCGAACGCGGATGGGGTCCTGCTGCCGGGCCAGTTCGTCCGGGTCCGGCTTTACGGGGTGACGGTCCCGCAAGCGATCGTGGTGCCGCAACAGGCCGTCAGCCAGGGGCCCCAAGGGCCGTCGGTCTATGTTCTCGGGGGGAACAATGTTGCTCAAGTGCGCCCGATCCGTCTCGGTGCGGAACTCGCGTCCGGATGGATCGTGAGCGAAGGCCTCCAGGGCGGCGAGCGCGTGATCGTCGATGGCGTGATCCGGGTCCGTCCCGGGCAACCGGTTCGCCCTTCGTCCGTAGCGGTCGAGCGGAAGGCCGAGCAGTCCCCGTCGGCACCCTCGGCCCAGCCTGCCGGAGCCAGGCCATGATCTCGAAGTTTTTCATCGACCGGCCGATCTTCGCTTCGGTTCTGTCCATCGTGATCGTGCTCGCCGGGTTGGTCGCGATGCGGGTCCTACCCGTCGCCCAATACCCGGAGATCGTTCCGCCCCAGGTGGTCGTCTCGGCGACGTATCCGGGCGCGAGCGCCCAGACGATCGCCGAAACGGTCGCAGCGCCGCTCGAGCAGCAGATCAACGGCGTCGAGGACATGATCTACATGCAGTCGACCTCGACAGGGTCCGGCACCATGAACCTGTCCGTCTACTTCCAGACGGGCACCGACCCGGACCAGGCGACGATCAACGTCAACAACAGAGTCCAGCGCGCCACGGCGGTCCTTCCGGAGGAGGTCAGGCGCCAGGGGGTGACGGTCTCGAAGCGATCGTCATCGATCCTCCAGATCGTGGCGTTGTCTTCACCGGACAGGCGCTACGACCCGATCTATATTTCCAATTACGCGCTCATCAACATCATCGACGAACTAAGACGCACGCCTGGAGTCGGCGACGCATCGCTCTTCGGCGCATCCGACTATTCGATGCGGATCTGGCTGCGCCCGGACAAGGTTGCTCAGGTCAATCTGACGCCCGGAGACATCGCTGCCGCCATCAGGGAGCAGAATGCCCAGTTCGCGGCAGGTCGGTTCGGCGAGGAACCGATGACCAGCCGGCAGGCCTTCACCTACTCGGTCACGACGCAGGGACGCTTCGCCGATCCCAGGGAGTTCGAGCAGATCATCCTCCGGTCCGACGAGAACGGAGGTGCGTTGCGGCTGAAGGACGTTGCCCGGGTCGAACTGGGGTCGCTGAACTATTCGACCGTCTCGACGCTGAACGGAGCACCGACGGTGCCAATCGGCGTCTATCTCCAGCCCGGCGCCAATGCTCTCGAAGTGTCCGCCGCCGTCGACGCGGTGATGCAGCGGTTGTCGCAGCGTTTCCCCGATGGCTTGCGATACGACGTGCCCTACAACACGACGCGGTTCATCGAGGTATCGGTGGAGGAGGTGATCCGAACCTTCATCGAGGCCATCGTGCTGGTGGTCGTGGTGGTCTTCCTGTTCCTCCAGAACTGGCGCGCCACACTGATCCCCATTCTGGCAGTGCCCGTGTCGATCGTGGGCACATTCGCGGGAATGTACCTGCTCGGGTTCTCGATCAACCTCCTGACGCTGTTCGGCCTGATCCTTGCAATCGGCATCGTCGTCGACGACGCGATCATCGTGCTCGAGAATGTCGAGCGTATCATGTCGACCGAGGGAAAAGGCCCAAGGGAGGCGGCAATCCAGGCCATGCAGGAAGTGAGCGGACCGGTCATCGCCGTCGTGCTGGTCCTCTGTGCCGTGTTCATTCCCGTCTCCTTCCTGGGCGGCCTTGCGGGCGAGCTGTACCGCCAGTTCGCGGTGACGATTGCAGTCTCAGTGGTGATCTCGGGCATCGTGGCGCTCACGTTGACGCCTGCCCTCTGCGCCCTCCTGTTGAAAGAAGGGCACCGCGAGCCCTGGATGCCGTTCCGGGTGTTCAATCGCGGATTTGACTGGATCACCAGCCGTTTCACCGCTGGCACCGCCTTCTTCCTCCGCCACGCGCTGATCGCTGTGGTGCTCATCGCCGGCATGCTCGGAACGACCTGGTGGTTGTTTCAAAGGGTGCCCGGCGGCCTCGTGCCCGCTGAGGATCTGGGCAACGTCTTCGTCGTGACAGCGCTGCCGCCGGCCGCCTCGCTCGACAGGACACTCGATGTCACGGCGAAGGTCAGCGAGGAGCTTATGAAGAACCCGGCTGTAGCGGATGTCGTCACCATTGCCGGTTACGACTTCCTGTCCGGCGCCCAGAAGACGAATGCCGGGATATCCTTCGTGACGCTTAAGGACTGGTCCGAGCGCACCGATCCGCGCCTGGACGCCCGCAATCTTGCTCCGTCGTTTGCTGCCATCAATGCGCATTTTCGCGACGGCGTCGTCGTCGGCTTCAACCCGCCGCCCATCATGGGACTCAGCACGACCGGCGGCTTCGAATTTTATCTGCAGGACCGCTCCGGCGGCAGCCTCGAGGATCTCGCCCAGGCAGCCCAGCGGGTGATCCAGGCGGCTGCCCAGCGCCCCGAGCTCTCTGGAGTATCGACCACGTTCAGCACGGGCGTGCCGCAATATCGGATCGACGTCGACCGGGACAAGGCGAAGGCTCTTGGCGTGCCGATCGCGGCGATCTTCGACACGATGCAGAGCACGTTTGGAAGTCTTTATGTCAATGATTTCAGCTTGTTCGGACGCACCTATCGCGTCAGCCTGTCGTCGGAGCCCGAATTCCGGCAGTCGCCCAACGATCTCCGGCATGTCTTCGTGCGCTCAAGCAACGACACGATGGTTCCGCTGAACGTTCTGATCTCGGCCTCGCGGATCGTGGGGCCCGATGTGGTCGACCGCTTCAACGTCTTTCCGGCCGCCAAGATCCAGGGCAATCCGGCTCCTGGATTCTCGTCAGGTCAGGCGATTGCCGCGATCGAGCAAGTCGTGGCGCAGACCCTGTCGTCCGACTATACGATCGGCTGGACCGGCTCCGCGTATCAGGAACTCCAGTCGGCCGGCACCGGTGCGCAGGGGTTCCTCTTCGGCCTGATCATGGTTTTCCTCATCCTGGCGGCGCAGTACGAGCGCTGGTCCTTGCCCTTAGCCGTGATCGCCGCGGTCCCGTTCGCAGTGTTCGGCGCCATCCTGGCCATATGGTTGCGGGGCATCGAGAACGATATCTATTTCCAGGTCGGTCTCGTCACCCTGATAGGACTTGCGGCCAAGAACGCGATCCTCATCGTCGAATTCGCCGCGGAGCATCACAGGGCAGGGGCATCCGCCTTCGAGGCCGCAATGGAAGCGGCGCGCTTGCGCTTCCGGCCGATCGTCATGACGTCGCTCGCCTTCATTCTCGGCGTCGTACCGCTCGCTATTTCCTCCGGTGCGGGCTCCGCGAGCCGACACTCTGTCGGGACGGGCGTCATCGGCGGAATGCTGGCCGCGACCTTCCTCGCGATCCTGTTCGTGCCGCTCTTCTTCAGGGTGGTGACGCGGACCAGGAAACAATCCAGAGCAGAAGCCCAACTGCCATCCGCATCTGCCGCCAAACCGCTGGCCGAATAGGCGCACCCCCACCTCACAAAGAGTGAAGCCTGTCCTGGGTTCAGGCTGTATAGGGGCGACGGTTGTAATGCCTCCACAGCGCCTTCAGAAAGTCAACGTAAGGTTGGCGAGTGTCCTGGTATGAGTTCCTCAGGGTTTGCCTGAGATGTTCCTTCTGATCCTTGTCCATGTTGGCCTGGTCGAGATTGAGAAGGGCAACCTCGTGATGCAAGTCGATGTCGCAGATCTTGTGCAATACATCCTTGATCGGCGCATTCAGGCCGGATGAATGCTCGCCAACCCAGAAATTGGCATTGCTGTTCGCCATGATCTGCTCCCTTATTCGAATCAAGTGTTCATGAATAAAGCTTAGCCAGATCTTCATACCCCTCCGCATGTCGGCAGGATACGGTGTACGTGTACTTACTCCGGAGGGATTATCCCATCAGCGCCTTTGATTAGTCACTCTGGCGGTGGCGGGAGCTGCGATCAATCCTACGCATCCAACCGTCGCGGGCGATTGCATGGCGACATGATGCAACAGATCCGCTATTCAGGGCGCATGAGCACCGAGATTGCCGCCATCAAGGAACAGCTGCTGGACCAGTGGCAGAAGATTGCCGTCGACCTGATCAAGGGCGGAGTTCCGGCCGAGATCGTCTTCGAGACGATGCTGACGGTCGGGTTGGCCGGTCAGGTCGAGATCTACGGGAAAGATCCCGCCGTCGCAAAGCTGACGGCGATCGCCGAACACCTTTCGGAGCAGGCGAGGCTTGAGAAAGAGGCTCTTCGAGAGGCCTCCTCCGCGACCAAGAACTAATCCGAACCCCGATCCGCTGCCGTTCCCTGAGCCGATGCCAAGTGATGGCCTACCGTTGACCGTGCTTGGCGCTCAGGAACAGATCCTTGTATTCCCGCGGCTGCGAGCGCCAATACTGTTTCGGCGCATTGACCTGGGCTCCGAGCTTTGCAGCGGCGTGCCAGGGCCAGCGTGGGTCGTATAGCATTGCGCGGGCGAGAGAGACCGCGTCGGCCTCGCCGTTGGCGATGATCGCCTCCGCCTGCTCGGGCTCGGTAATCAATCCAACCGCAATCGTCGGAAGGCCCACCTCGGCCTTGACGCGCTGGGCATAGGGCACCTGATAGCCAGGCCCAAGCTTGATCGCCTGCGCCGGCGACAGACCGCCCGTCGTGGCATGAATCGCAGCACAACCCCGGCGCTTCAGCTCCTTTGAGAGAGCGACGGTTCCTTCGATGTCCCATCCGTTCGGAACCCAATCCGTGGCGGATATCCGCATCCAGACCGGACGATCGGCAGGAAACTCCGCCCGGACAAGCTCGAAGATCTCGAGCGGGAAGCGCATGCGGTTCTCGAGGCTGCCGCCATATTCGTCCGTTCGCTTATTGGCGATGGGCGACAGAAACTGATGCAGAAGATAGCCGTGGGCCCCATGAATCTCGATGCCGTCGAGGCCAAGTCGAGCGGCCCGGCGGGTCGCCTCCACGAAATCGGCGCGCACCTTGTCGAGCCCGGAGCGGTCGAGCGCGTGCGGGACGTCCTCGCCCTCCGAATGGGGAACGGGTGAAGGAGCGACCGTCTTCCAGCCCCTCGGTTCATCCGGACGGATTTGAGTTCCCCCATCCCAGGGCGCTCGACTTGAGGCCTTGCGACCGGCATGTGCAAGCTGAACGGCGACGGGCATGGGCGAATAGGCTCGCACGGCTCTGAGCACGCGCGCGAGGGCCTCCTCGTTGTCGTCCGAGTAAAGCCCGAGGTCATCGGGTGAGATCCGCCCCTCCGGCGATACGGCCGTTGCTTCGAGAATCATCAGGCCTGCGCCGGACAAGGCAAGGTGGCCGACGTGGATCATATGCCAGTCGCCCGCCTTTCCGTCCTCTGCCGAGTATTGGCACATGGGCGCAATGATGATGCGGTTATCCAATTTGAGGTTGCCGATCAGCAGCGGGTCGAAGAGATGACTCACGAGTCTTTGCTCCGTTTGATGCGGTCGAAATCTAGGGCGTAAGCGAGCCTAGGTCATCTGTCGTGTGCGAACGTGGAACGAAACGGGATTTTCGTCCCCACGCATTCAGTGGATGCAACACCCGGCTTCGACCTCTCGACCCGGTGAGTTCCAGGCGCCATGAGCCCCTTGAGAAGTAACTCCGATGCTTCGTTCGACCTTACCTATACGGAGATGATGAAGACTCGGCCTTGAGGCAAAGATGTGATCTGGCGAGACCGGGACGCAACGTCCGAGAGGTTCGATGGGATTTTACGATAGCCAAGTCCAGAGCAGATTATGGCGCCCTGAAGCCTCCACGGGCGAGATCCGAACCGTCACCGTTCGTGACGCCGACGAGCTCGCACCGCATTGCGACGCTTGGCATGCGCTCGCCTGGAACGCTCCCCAGCGCCTCGGGACGCTGCTGCCCGCCTGGGCCGATGCAGGATTTCGGCATGGCCCCGAACCGGGAGAGCGCTGGCTCTGCATCTTCGCCTATGAGGGAAGCCGTCTCATCGGCGTCCTACCGCTCATCAGTGGGGCTCATCCGCTGCTGGGCTATGCCCGCCCGGTTCTTCGGACGTGCGACAGGCATGTTCTGATCGAGAAGATCGTCCTCGCGCCGGATCGGGCTCATGTGGCTCTGTCAACCCTTCTTGGGGAAGCGCGACGGCAGGTTCCGGACCACCTTGGAATCGACCTGATCGGGCTTCGCAGCGGCTCCCCCGTGCTGAAGGCGCTGGAACAGGGCGTTGAAGGCTATCGTGCCCATCCTGGTTCCCGAGTGCTGAACTCGTTTCTCGATGTCAGAGGTGATTTCGAAGCCTACCTTTCGACCCTGGGCCAGATGCGGAAGAACCTCAGGCGGTACCGGCGCAAGCTCGAGAGCCGCGGCAGCGTGCAGGTCGAGATCAAGCGCAGTGGATATGCCGACGAGGCATTCCTCGACGAGTTCCTGCGCCTTGAAGCGTCCGGCTGGAAGGGCAGGGGCGGGACCGCTATCCTCCAGAACGACAATTCCCACGCCTACCACAGGACCCTCGTCAGGAATTTAGCGGGATCGGGATGTCTCGAATGGTATGCGATGCGGGTTGACGGGCATCTCGTCGCTGCCCGCTTCGTGGTGCGGTGCGGATCGGCTCTGATCCTGCCCAAGATTGCGTTCGATGAGGATTATGCCGATTGCCGACCGGGGATGCTTCTGACGGGCGAACTCTACAAAGACGCCTTTGCCCGTCCGGAGATCGAGGAGGTCAACCCCATGAGCAGCGCCGAGGCACATCGCTTCTGGCACATGCCGCAGGACGAATACACGACGGTCCATCTCGTTCGAGATTCAGCCATTCCGGTGACGTTCCAGCTCTCCCGGGTCAAGCTGCGCTCGTTCTACCGAGAGCATGTTCGGCCGCGCATTCCCGAGGTCGTCAGAGAGGCTCAGCGTCGGCTCCGGCGCCGCGGAGAGCTGAGGCCCCGTCGCGCATCCGAAAGCCGCAACGTTCAAACCACCAACGATCGACGTGACGAGGATTGATGGTCGCCCCCATGCGCGAGAGGCAGGCTCGGTTTGGGCCCGCACAGAGCAAAGATCTGGGCCGCGGCAGTCTAGCGAACGCTGTACGGTCGATAAGGAACCTGCGGTCGCATCCGTTCATGCGGGGCCTGGCGGTGGTGGTCGGCGGAACGGCCGCCGCTCAGGCGATCACCTTCGCTTTCTCCCCTGTCATCACCCGTCTCTATGGGCCCGAAGTTTTCGGAGTGCAGGGGATATTCCTGTCCATCGTGGGAATTGTCACCCCGTTTGCCAGCCTCGGCTACGGGGGCTCGATCGTTCTTCCGGCATCCGACGGCGAAGCCCGGGCGCTTTTTCGCCTGTCCATGATCATCAGCGCAGCGATGTCCGCTCTCTCCGCGATCGTCGTCGGGATCTTCCATGCCGAGATCGCCGATGCGATCGGCTTCACCGCCGCTTCATCGCTTCTTTTCCTTCTTCCCATCGTCGTTCTGATGACGGCGATCGCTCAGCCGTTCCACCATTGGCTCGCCCGCAAGAAGCAGTTTGCGTCGCTGTCACGGATCTCTATTGCCGAGGCCGTTCTCGTCGGCACTGGAAAGTCCGCCGCTGGCGTCGTCGCAGCGACGGCACCCGTGCTGCTGGCCTCGGTCGCCATTTCCGGGGGGCTCAAGGTCTGGCTGATGTGGCGCAGCGCCAGGAGCACGCTCCTCTCGAGCGAGGCTTGCGATCGTGCCGAGCCTGCTGCCGAAGCTGAGGCTTCACTCCGGAGTGCGGCCTATCGCTTTCGGGACTTCCCGCTTTTCAGAGCACCCCTGGACTGGCTCAATGCCGCCTCCTACGGCATCCCCTCACTCATGCTTGCCTCGCTGCTTGGGCCGGCCGCGGCGGGCTTCTACGTGCTTGCGTTCCGGGTGGTCTCTCTGCCGATCACGATCATTGCCGCCGCGGTCGGAACGGTGTTTCTTCCGAGAATCGCCGAAGCGAGCCACCGATCCGAGCCCCTGCGACCTCTTCTTCTCAAGGGCACTGCGGCCTTGGCGGCTTTCGGAATCGTGCCCTTTGGCATCATGATGGTCTTCGGGCCATGGATCTTCAGCTTCGTCTTCGGCGCCGACTGGGCGCCGGCTGGAGAATATGCCCGCTGGCTGGCGTTGTGGTTCTACTTCATTTTCATCGGCGCGCCATCGACCCAGGCCTTTCCGATCCTAGGGCTGCAAGGCCATTTCCTCGCCTATGAGGTCGTGGTCACCATCCTCCGCACGGCTTCTCTGGCGGTGGGAGTTCTTCTTCTCCGAGACGAGATGGCGGCCATCGCTCTGTTTGCGATCGTTGGCGTCCTCGTCAACGTGGCACAGATCCTCTGGTGCATCCTGAGCTGTGACAGGCGTCTCCGGAGCACGGCTTGATCCTGTACACTTCACGAACATAGGCATCCGTAAGCTCTTGCCTTTTGGCCGCCACGTGCTTTGCTGCCTCTCATGCCTGCTCCTCTGGTGGAGATTGGCGACACTTTGAGCCGGAGATCATCATGGATGGCTATGCCGACACATACTATGCCCGCACGCTTTCAGAGGCCGGCGCGCACCCGGCGCTCTCGGGCGCGCATGAGGCAGATGTCGCAGTCGTCGGCGGAGGACTTGCAGGACTGACGGCCGCACTGGAGTTGGCGAAGGCAGGTCGCTCCGTCGTAGTCCTCGAGGCTGAGCGGATAGGGTGGGGTGCTTCCGGACGAAACGGCGGGTTCGTCGGCCCTGGATATGCTACCAGCCACGCGCATATCACGCGCATGGTGGGCCGGGATAACGCCCAGCACCTGCACAGATTGTCGATAGAAGGGGCTCAAATCGTCGAGAACAACATCAGCAGTCTGGGTTTTGCGGACCAAAAGCTCGTCCATGGGAAGCTGAGCGTACTCCGCTACCATGATCCCGACGGGCTCGCCCGTCGGCGCGACCTGATGGAGAAGGAGTTCGGATACCGTCTCGACCTGATGTCCACGGAAGAAGTCCGAACCGTGCTGAAGTCATCGAAATATTATCAGGCTCTCCACGACCCGGCAGCGTTCCACTTTCATCCCCTGAACTATTCCCGATCCCTCGCCAAGGCCCTTGAGAGCCTCGGCGCGAGGGTGTTCGAGCGCTCGCGTGTGGTTGCGACCGACTTCGACAGTGCTGAGAAAGTCATCCGAACCTCCGATGGGGAGCTGCGGGCCCGCGATGTGGTCCTGGCCTGCGGCGGGTATACTGACAACCTCGTGCCACGCCTCCGCCGCAGCATTCTTCCCATTGCGACCTATGTGCTCCTCACGGAGTCGGCGCCGGACCAAATTGCCGAGGCGGTGCGCACGCCGAAGGCGATCAGCGACAATCGCAGAGCCGGGGACTATTATCGCCTCGTCGATGACGGAGCACGCCTTCTCTGGGGCGGTCGCATCACCACGCGCACTTCGGAGCCGCGACGGCTCGCCGAGATGATGCGTCAGACGATGGTTTCCACCTACCCACAGCTCAAGGGCGTTCGGGTCGAAACGGCCTGGTCGGGACTCATGGCCTATGCACGCCACCTCATGCCACTGATCGGACGGATGCAGCCCGGAATCTGGTACGCATACGGCTTCGGCGGGCATGGCATGAACACCACTGCGATCGGCGGGAAGGTCGTTGCCGAGGCTATCCTCGGCAAGACCGATCGCTACAGGCTCTTCGAGCCCTTCGGCTTGGCGTGGAACGGCGGCCCGTTCGGGACTGCGGCCGTGCAGCTGACCTACTGGACCTATCAGGCGATGGATCTCGCCCGTGAGCGGCGCTCCGCCCGAGCAGCCTGACTCGCTCGCTCCTAGTCATGCCCGAGGCGCAGGCGACGCTCCAAGAATCGGCTGTAGGCTCCCATCCCGTAAGAGAACACCAAATACACGAAGGCTGCGAAAAGGTAGCCTTCCATCACGGCGATACCGACCCAGTTCGGGTCCTGCATGGCCGTCCTGATCGTTGAAAGGAAATCAAGGAGACCGATGATCGTGACGAGCGTCGTATCCTGGAAGAAGCCGATCGAAATGTTCACCAGCGGCGGAATGGCGATCTTGAGCGCCTGCGGCAGCACGACCAGCCGCATCGCCTGCCAGTAGTGGAGCCCCATGGCGTTGGCGGCTTCGTGCTGACCGCGCGGAATCGCCTGCAGGCCGCCGCGGACCGCCTCCGCAATATAGGCGGCGGCGAAAATGATGATCGCGATCTGCGCGCGGAGGAGTTTGTCGATCGTCAGGCCATCCGGCATGAAGAGGGGCAGCATCACCGACGCCATGAACAGGATGCTGATGAGCGGAACGCCGCGGATCACCTCGATGAACACGATGGCGAGGACCCGGATCGCCGGAAGCTTGGATGAGCGGGCGAGAGCCAGGACGACTCCGAGCGGGAATCCGAAGGCCAAGCCCACTGCGGTGAGCAGGAACGAAAGGGGCAAACCGCTCCATTGCGTCGTCGGCACGTAGCGCAATCCGAAGAGGCCGCCGCTGATGAGCAGCCCCGTCGCGAGAACGGTGACACCCCAGAGAGCGAGCAGGCGCCGATCCCAGAAACGCGGGATCATCGTCACCGCGATGGCCGCCATGAACAGACCCATCGCGAGAATGACACGCCAGTGCTCCTCGTAAGGATAGACGCCAAACAGCATGAAACGGAGCTTGGCTTCATAAAAAGGCCAGCAGGCGCCTTGCCCGGCTTTGCAGGCCTGGGGCCCGCCCTCCGTCACGGCCCGCGTGACGAGCCACCCATAGGCGCCCTTTGCAGAGAGCCAGAGAAGTGTCAGACACGCGAGGCTGATCACCGCGTTGATCGGTGTTCCGAAAAGCGGCTTGAGAACTCTTCCGAAACCACCGCCCTCCGTAGGCCGTCGCTCGCTCGGGAGCCTGAGCTGAGCTTCAGCCAGATCTGTCGCTGTCGTCATGGCTTAGCGTTCCTTCAGTGCGACGCGGCTGTTGTACCAGTTCATGAACACGGAAATCGTGATCGACAGGCCGAGGTAGACGAGCATGAAGATCGCAATTCCCTCGATGGCCTGGCCTGTCTGGTTCATGGTAGTGTTCGACACCATCACGAGATCCGGATACCCGATGGCGATCGCGAGCGACGAGTTCTTGAACAGGCTCAGATAGCTGCTCGTCAGGGGCGGAATGATCACGCGCAAAGCTTGAGGGATGACGACGAGGCGCATCGTTCTGCCGTCGCTTAAACCGAGAGCACGGGCAGCCTCCCATTGCCCCTTCCGAACCGAGAGGATCCCGCTTCGAACGATTTCCGCGATACCGGCCGATGCGGAAAGGGCCAGGCCGACGAGCAGGGCAACGAACTCCGGCTTGAGCTGTGCACCTCCGGTCAAGCGAAAGCGGCCCTTCTCAGGCAGGCTGAATGCGAGATCCGGCTGGAACAGCAGGATCGCAAGCAAAGACGGCGCAAGCAATGCAACGGCAACAAGAGGCCACGTGACCCGCTCCCGCCCCGTACGAACGCGCTCTGCGACTATGCGGCGTCGGACGAAGACAGCAAGAATGCCACCGAGAAGCAGGGCAGCGAGGGCAGCCGTGTGTGCACTGCTCCAGTTCAGCGAAGGGACGGTAAGGCCGCTGTTGCTCAAAAAGACATGCGGGAGGAGTTCCCATGCGTCGCGGACCGAGGGCAGGCTGGTCACGATCAATGCGTACCAGAGAAAGAGATACAGAAGCAGCGGTACGTTGCGTAGTGCCTCGACATAGAGAAATGCCAGAAGCGCCAGGAGCGGATTGGAGGATAGTCGTGCGATTCCGACGAAAAATCCAATGACCGTTGCAAAAACCACTCCCCAGGCCGAGACCCAGATCGTGTTGGTAATTCCGACGAGAATGGCCCGACCGTAAGTGTCGCTAGGCTTGTAGTCGATCAGTGTCTGGCTGATGACGAATCCTGCTTCACGCGACAGAAAGTTGAAGCCGGTCGCAATGTTCTGCTCGGCCAGCTTCTGGGAGACGTTCGAAAACAGGTAGAGCCCGAGGAAGACGACGCTTGCAACAGCGACGACCTGATAAATGATGGCTCTGACGCGCAGGTCATAGAGGAGCCTGGTTCCACTCGACGCATCGAGGCGCATGATAATCCTTCCCGGTATCAGCGACAGAGACGCGGGCAGCTTGAGAGCCGCCCGCGCCGTCCTAGGATTACCGGAAGGGCGGCGAGTAGAGGAGGCCGCCCTCGGTCCAGAGCTTGTTCGGACCACGGCTCAGGCCGAGACGGGTCTTGGGGCCGAGGTTGCGGTCGAAGACCTCCCCGTAATTGCCGACCATCTTGATGATGTTGAAGGACCACTTGTTGTCGAGACCAATCATTTTACCGAAGTCGCCCGAAACGCCGAGCATTCGTTGAACCTCCGGGTCCTCGCTCTTGAGGTGATCCTCGACATTCGCCTGCGTGATTCCCTTCTCTTCCGCCGCAATCAATGTGTACACGGACCAATTCAGAATGTCGCGCCAGTTGGGGTCATTCTGCCGGATGGCGGGCGCGAGCGGCTCCTTCGAAATCGTCTCAGGCAGGATCACGTACTGCTCGGGATCGTTGGCAATCGCACGAACAGAGGCAAGATCGGAACGATCCGTCGTCGTGGCGTCGCAACGTCCGGAGAAGAAGGCATTCCGCCACTCATCCGAGTTCTCAAACACGACCGACTCGTACTTGATGTTCTTCGGGCGGAAATAGTCCTCGAGATTCTGCAGCGTCGTCGTTCCGGGCAGAAGGCAAATCGCGGCGTCGGAGAGTTCCGCTGCACTCTTAACGTTCAGCTTCGCCGGCACCATCAGGCCCTGACCATCGTAGAAGACGACGGGGCCGAAATCGAGGCCGAGGGATGTGTCGCGGGTGTAGCTCCAGGTGTTCTGGCGCGACAGGATATCAACTTCGCCTGATTGGAGCGCCTGAAAGCGCACATTCGTATTCAACGGCACGTATTCGACTTTGTCAGGATCGGCGAAGACTGCAGCCGAGACCGCTCGACAGATGTCCACGTCGAAGCCTCGCCGAGCGCCCTTGTCGTCCGCGTAGGAGAACCCAGGAGCGACAGGAGAAACGCCACAGAGGATCTTGCCGCGCTTCTTGACCGTGTCGAGGGTCGACTGTGCGGAGGCGGGAGCTGCCGCGAGCGCAGCTACACCGGCAACAAGTCCCATCGCGAGCCAACGAGTAACGTGCTTTGATTTCGACATCGTGTTCCCTCTTATTTGTGCGCTTTATGAAGCGCTAGCACTCAAAGCTAGACCCGAAAGATCGGAGGTTTCAAGCGTAGATTTCGCAAAGTAATCCCTTTCGAAGTCTTCACTCCTGCGACAGGAGCATGCCGAAAGGTGCCGACACATCAGCACTGCCTCCAAGGCTGCATTCTCAGATGCTCGACGGATGACCCCTACGGTCCGGGAGTCGCCCGAACGGGTTAGGCGAGCGTTCGGGCTTCAGGCGGAACGTACTCCCCTGCCGGTTCCCTCATCCCCTCCGGCGGAGACGATCAGCTCCCCGATAGGGGTGATCCATCTATCCCGTTCTCCGCGCCCTGGCCTGCATAGGTCTACGCTCAGCATCGTTCCACTGAAGCATTCTCATCAACGTCGAGGTCATGATCGAACCGGAAAGACGCGTGGGCTCAATTCATCGAGATGGCGACCGGCCCAATCGCGCTGCGGAGCCGCTGCAATCGCTTCCGCCTGACCCCTTCGCAGCATTTCGATATCCTCGCCGATGTCGAAGTCGAGAACCTCTCCGTCTCGGACGACCTGCCGCCCGTCGACATAGACGTCCTTGATGGCGCGGTCGTTCGCCGAATAGACGAGGCTCCGAATGGGCTCGTAATCCGGCTGCATATACGGATTGGTCATATCGACCACGGAGAAGTCCGCCTTGCAGCCGACAGCCAGACGTCCGAGGTCCGGACGACGGATCATATCGGCCCCGATTGCAGTCGCCGCCATGAAAGCGTCGCGCGTGCTTGCAGCCGTGAAGCTTCCCGCCACGATGCGGCCGGCGTAACAGGCCATTCTAAGCTCATCCAGCATGTTGTGCGGGAAGCTATCGGTGCCGATCCCGCAGCGGATGCCGGCATTCATGTAGCGGCTCAGCGTGTTGAGCGCGATTCCGCGACGCGCGAAGACCACTGGGCAGTGGGCCACCTGGGCGCCGCTGTCTCTGAGGCGGTCGAAGTCATTGGCATGCGGCCAGTGAATCCAGGGGTGGTCGTTGAGGAAGATGCAATGTCCGATGATCGTATCAGGTCCAAGTGCGCCGATCTTCTCCAGCCATTCGATCGGCGTGGCGCCATATCGGCGCATGATTTCCTGGAACTCCACGATGCTTTGCGCCGCATGGATCTGGATCGGCTGGTTGCGTTCCCGGGCGGCATCGAGAGCATCCCGGATCTGTCCCTCGGTGCAGGTGTCGATCTGCGCGGGGCCAATGAACCCGGTAATCCGGCCGCTCGGGTGCTTGGACGCAGCATCCGCGATATCGATCGCCTCGCGAAGCAGGCGATCGCCCGCTGCGGGATCAAGATCGTATTCCACCGAGTGCCCGTTGCGTGTTTTCCAGGGCCCCGACCGGAACATGCCCCATAGAACGGCTCTGATGCCGGTCTCCGCATATTCGTCGGCCCAGCTCTCGCGAGGACGGCCAAGATCACAGATGGTGGTGACGCCGCTCTTCAAAAGCTCCGACACGGCGACCCGAAGGGCAGGGCGCGTGTATTCCGGGCCGATCTGAAAGACCGGCATGAATTCATAGAGAGAACTCTGCCCAAGCCGCGGGCTGCCCAACTCCTCCAGCATTCCCTTCCAGCCGGGTTCATGCCCCGGATGGCTGTGGACATCGACGAAACCAGGCATCAGCATCATTCGACGCGCGTCGATCTCCACATCGGCAGTGCCTGAGTAGTCTTTCCCGACGTGAATGATCTCATCGCCACGGATCGCGAAATCTGCGTCGCGCAGGTATACGTGGGATTGCGATGGCTCATCCCAAGCAATGATCCAGTCGCAATCCTTGAAGAGAGTGATGGTGTTATGGGCCATTTTTGTTTCCGTCGAGACAGGTCAGAGATTCAGAAGTGAAGTAGAGTCAGTCGAAGATTGTTGTGTGCATCCAAGGCAGCTCCGGCTCTCACGTGCCTTGAAGTCGAACGCGTCCTACGGCCATCACGACCGCGGCCTGCGTCGGCTCTACCACCGGCACGCCGACGGCTTGCTCAAGGGAAGCCCGAAAGCGCGCCATGCCCGCACACCCCATGACGAGCACATCCGCACCATGAGTGTCTCTCAGTGCTTGTCCGACCTGGACCATACGCCCGAAGGTACGTTCGTCATCTGCAAGCTCTGCCACTCCGAGACCGATCGCAAGATCACCCGCAAGACGCTGTGTAACGCCCATGGCGCCGAAGTAGCGCAGGTGCCGGGGGATCGAGGTCGGCAAAATGGCGATGACGCCAAATCTCTGGCCGAGCGTCAGTGCCGTGAGAACCCCACATTCAGCGATGCCCAGCACTGGGCGTCTGCTCTGCTCCCTCAAGGCGTGAAGTCCGGGATCTGAAAAGCACGCAATGACGAAAGCTGCCGCATGGTCCTCGAGCTCTGTGGCCTTGCGAAGCAATGGTGCGACGACCCCGTCCACGTCCCGCTGAGATTGAATGCCGGGCGGCCCTTCGCTCAGCGCGAGGCAGGCAATCTTCGGTCCATCGGCGCTTCGCAGCGGCGCTATCGCCGCGTCGATCCCGCGGGTCACCGTTTCTGACGAGTTCGGATTGATGACGTAAATGGTCCGTCCCATGGAATGGCTCAAACCTGTGCGAGCGGAAGAGAGTACGGCGCTAATTTCGCAATCGATCGCGATTGGGGATCCGCCGCTTCGGCCCGGCGAACCGCGCGCTTTTGGGCATCCTGGAGTTCGCGCACTGCACCGTCGTAATCAAGATTACTGATCCGGCCAGACCTGACGACCGGAGATCCATCCACATAGACGTCGCGCACTGCGCGTTCTGCTGCACAATGAATGAGATTTCGCAGCGGGTCGTGGACAGGCTGCATCGCAGGGTGATTCAGATCGACCAGGACCAAATCGGCCTTCGCACCCTGGCAAAGGCGGCCGATATCGTCACGTCTCAAAGCCCTCGCTCCTCCGACGGTGGCAGCCTCGAAAAGTGTTCCGGTGTCGAGATCGTGCACAGAACGGCCAGCGATGCGGGAACATATCATCGCTTCCCGCAACTCCTCGAGCATGTTGAACGGATAGCTGTCGGTCCCGATCCCGACATTCACACCGGCGCGTCGATAGGCGCCGAGGCTCTCCAGGGTCATGCCGCTCCGTGCGAACGTCACCGGGCAATGGGCAACCGATGTTCCGCTGTGCGCTAGACGATCGAGATCGCCGTATATCCTTTGGCGTGTCCATGAGTGCCGGTCGATGAAGATGCAGTGTCCGAGAATGAGATCGGGACCCAAAATCCCGAGGCGCTCGAGCATCGCCGGAGCTGTTTCTCCGGTCCGGCGCAACAACTCCTCGTGTTCGGCCATGGTCTGTGCCGCATGAATCGTAATGGGGATTCCGCGCCGGCGTGCCTCTGCAACAGCCTCCTGGAGAAGCTCCTCAGAGCAGGTCTCGATCTGTGACGGCGTTATGACGGCGTTGATGCGGCCAGAGGAATCTTGCGCCGCTTGATCCAGGAACGCCAAGGCCTCGGCATACCGCTCCCGACCGAGTGCATGGTCCCATTCGTAATCCAGGCGATGGCTGCCGGCCATCTTCCACCGGGCCTCGCGGAATCCAGGAGCCAGATAGGCGCGCAGACCGCTATCCCTCGCGAGCGATAGCCACTTCGAATGAGGTGAGGCGATGTCGAGCAAGGTCGTGACCCCGCTTTTCATCAGGTCGCCCAGCATCACCACCTGACAGGCGGCCTTCGCATCGTCATCGGCGTCGATCAGCGCCGAGTACTCGTATAGCGCGTTTCCCCAGAGTGCGGCCGTGCCGACATCCTCGAAGAGCCCTTTGGCGATCGGTTCGTCTCCCGAGTGGCAGTGGACGTTCACAAGGCCTGGCAGCACCATGAGGCCCGTGCCAGCGATCTCGTCATCGAACGATCCCTGGTAGTGCTCGCCGATATGGAGGATCCCCTTCGATGAGAAGGCGAGGTCGGCATTCTGACGATAGACATGCCGTGACTGCGCATCGTCCCAGGTCACCAGCCACGCGGCGTCGCGGATGACGGTCACTCTTTCGTTCATGGTTCGCTCAATGGTGGCATTTGGGGGAGCAGGCGCGTCACAGGATTCATAGAAGGTGGGCGCCGAAATTGCTGGCGGGATCGAATTCCGGGCTGAGAGTGCCTGTCGGGCGCATGGAAGGTGCGACCTTCCGCAACTGAAGGCGTCCGGAGCCGGGCGAGGCCTGCAATCTTCCGTCCGAGATGATCACTTCGCCCCGACGCAGAACCGTTTCAGGCCATCCCTTAATCTTTTTGCCTGCGTAGGGATTATAGCCGACATTGTCGTGCAGCCCGTCGTCTGTCATGTCGACAACGCGATCTGGATCCCAGATAGCGACGTCCGCGTCAGCGCCCACTCTAATGGCGCCCTTTTGCGGATGGAGGCCATAGAGTTTCGCAGGCGCCGTGGCCGTCAGGTCGACGAACTTCTCAAGGGACGAACGGCCTTCGCTCACCATTGCGTTGAAGAGCAGCGGAAGGCGGGTTTCAAGGCCCGGTAGACCGTTGGCGATCTGCTTGAAGTTTGCCTCCGATCCTCCGGACAACTTGCCCGTAGCATCGTATCGATAGGGTGCATGATCCGATGAGACCAGCTGGAGGTCGCCGAGTTCAAGGCTGCGCCAAAGAGCGTCCTGATCCGCAGTCGAACGGGGAGGTGGACTGCACATCCATTTAGCGCCCTCCAGACCTGGCCTGTCGAGGTCGGAGGCTGTCAGAAACAGGTATTGCGGGCACGTCTCTGCGAAGACCTTGATGCCTTCTCCGCGAGCGCGTCTGATGACCGCCGCGCCCTCAGCCGTCGATACATGGAATAGCATGATGGGCTGGTCAAGCAACTGCGAAAAACGGATCAACCGCTCAAAGGCCTCGATTTCGCAGACCCTAGGATGACTGACGCCATGGTACTTTGGTGCCAGATACCCTCGCGAGACGAGCCTATCGGCCATCCATTTGATCATACCGTGATTTTCGGCATGAGCGCAGACCAGAGCCCCATGCTTTCGAGCCACCATCATGACATCGAGCACCTGTTCGTCCAGAAGACGGACACGGTCGTACGTCATGAAAATCTTGATCGACCGGTGCCCGGCCTCGATCAATTGCGGGAGATCCTGTTCTAGCGTCTGAGGGGTCGGATCAGAAATCCAGAGATGGAACGCATAATCGGTAACAGCGCCCCTCTCCGCAAGCCGGGAGTACTCCTCAACGACCTTCCTGAGACGATCGCCGCGATGCTGGGCGGCAAAAGAGATAACGGTTGTCGTGCCCCCGAATGCTGCGGAGCGAGTAGCCGTCTCGAATGTGTCGGCATTCATCAACCCGCCGCCCGATAGCTGCTCGATATGGCAGTGGGCGTCGACGCCGCCTGGCAGAACAAATCGATCCGACGCGTCGATCTCGTGGCGCCCGTCTGGAAGGCCTTTCCCAAGAGCGGCAATCGTGCCGTCCCGAACGGCGACATCCATGGACGTCACGCCCTCGGTGGTCACCACGTTTCCACCCCTGATCACCAGATCGTATCCGGTCACCACACCCTCCACGGATCGCGGGATTGTATGACAATGCAGCTTGTATACAGTCGGTATTGTAAGCAGACTGGGAAAGCGCCAGCAAGGGAAACTTGTCAGTTGTCAGCCGGAATGGCCCGCGTGGGTGCTCTCGGAGAGGGATGGAGACATCGGATGGATGAGGAAGCTCTTGCGGCGACCCGCGGCCAGGCGGCCTACCATCGCTTGAGAGAAATGATTCTCGACGGCACATTTCCAGTTGGTACGCCATTGCAGGAGAACATGCTCGCCGCAAAGCTAGGAGTTTCGAGGACGCCGGTCCGAGAGGCTTTGGCACAGCTGATCAACGAAGGCCTCGTCTCCCGAATTTCGGGCCTCACCCCAACAGTGAGGCGGTTGTCGGTCGATGAATTCATCGAAATTCTCCACATGCGGCGTCTTCTGGAGATCGAGGCTGCTGGTAGAGCGGCGGAAGCCGGTCAAACGGGAGATCTTCTGATCATACGCGAGCGCATACTCGCCTTCATTTCGGGTGAGCAACCCAGCCCCGAGGAGCATACGGCACTCGATGACCGCCTGCACTCTACTTTGGCGGAGCTTTCAGGCTCCAAGCTCCTGACTCGCTATGTCACAGATCTCCGATCAAAGACGAAAATGTTCGATAAAGGACGTCTTCCCGAACGTTTTCTGCCTGGCAGCAGGGAGCACCTGGCGATCGTTGATGCCGTCCTAGCGCAGCGCCCGGCTGACGCCCAACAGGCTATGCGCGAGCACCTCGACAACGTCCGGGAGAGCATTCTGCGCTACCTGCGCAGGCTCTAGGATATTTTACCAAGAAGGGAAGCGGTCGGTCCGCGCACGCCACATGAGAGGGGGCAGGCGAGGTGATGCGCATCTCGCCTGCAGGGCTCGCTAAGCCGTCGAATGCTCAGCAGTCGGTCCGCTGCTTCGTCGTTGTATCACCGAACTCGTCTGTCTTCTGCTTTGTCGTGGTCGAGCAGCCGACACTTCCCGTCGTATCGACATTGCGGTGCTCGATCGTAACATTCTGCTGGTCTGGGCCTGAAGCTGCGCCGCCAACAGCACCGCCCACGCCTGCGCCCACGGCAGCCCCAACGGGGCCACCGACTGCAGCACCAGCTGCCCCGCCGGCCGCTGCGCCGGCAGCGGCACCTCCAGTCTCCGCAAGTGTAGAACCAGGGAGTATGAGCGCAGCAGCAATCAGAGAATACCCTATCGCACGATACATCAGCCGCCTCCAGATTCTGGAGCGGATCCGTGATCCGCTGCGGAATCAACAGCGCAAACCGGGTGTGGTTTCAGCGCAGCGTTATTCGAGGGTTGTCTTGCTGGCCGAAGCGTAAGCAACCTTGATGCGATCGAGGCCTTCAGGTGTGAGAGGATCGACCCTCAGGATCGGGAAACCTCCACAAGATCGCCGGTGCGAGAAAACGAGGCGGACATAGCCGCCGGTTTCGAGTGGGAGGAAGTACAGCCCGTCGGATTCGCCTGTCAGGAAGCACCGCAGGCCTATATAGAAACTCTCTTCAAATCCCTTGACGGCTTTCCGTACGATCGGGTGCAGGACCAGGGTGATGTTCTTGCTTTCGCAAACTTCTTCGACGCTTTCGAAATTCAACACGCTTGAGCCTCGCTCGCGACATGGCCTTATGCCACTGTGCTGGATCAACGCGTTCGGGGACAAAACGGTTCTCGTTCTGGGGGCCGGCACGTTAGCAACCCGCCTATGAAATAATTCCAACGGCCGCGCTAATGCCCGCCGGCTCGCCTGAGCTACAGCCAATTTGAATTGCCGTGGAGGAAGTCCGGCAACATGAAAGGCCGCTGAAAAGAGCGCTGATTGGCCTATTCCGGTTGAGCGTGATCGGCGAGAGCTTTCAGCAGTTCTAGGCATTTATCCGCGACGACGCGGGGAACACGCTGGTCGCCATCATAGTGGCGCATCGCGACAGCGTTCGCCTGCTCGAAGAGGTCGCTCAGGTTACCCGTGATGAAGGGACGAGCGCTCGGGAAATCGAAGGCCGCCCCTTGGCCGTCACGAATGTCGGCTTGTTGTTCACGAGGCCTGAAGAGAGCCAAGACCTCACAGTGCTCGGCGCCCTTCCTCAGGCTTTCGAACGCGATGATCTCGGCCATACCCACTCCTGTGCCTTCCGTACTCTCGAGCTTTCTACTCTCGGACGGCACGATGGTTCCGACTATTTTGGGGTATCGAGAACTCTAGCCACAACTTCAAAGGATTCCCGGCTCAACGATGCGGGCCTTCCTTGCGGACCATCTCAATGACCGTCCGTCGGCTGATCGACGAGCCGTTTGATCTCAAAGATCATGAGTATCAGGAATGAAGACAGAACGAGGATGTTCAAAACACTCGTGAGAGCCTTCGGACTGACCCCGGAACCGGAGGAGACGAGGGCGAGCAGGATCAGAAACGGAAGACCGAGCGCGATCGCCAGCACGGCGATGAAGGAACGTGGCAGCATGGCTGAGACCATTCGACTTTCGAGAACGTTGCTATCATACAATGGAAAAAGGGGGAGAAAATGCGGCCGAGGGCCCATAGGCTCGAAGTCGATCCTATTATGAGAACGAGTGTGCCGCATTCGTGGCTGCCAACGCAAGCTCGGGAGGAAAATCGGGTGAAGGAACGGATCGGATTTATCGGCGTCGGTCTTATGGGCCACGGAATGGCCGGAAACCTCGTTGACAAGGGCTGGCCCCTGACCGTCGTGGGGCACCGCAATCGTGCGCCTGTCGAGAACCTCAAGGCACGCGGGGCCGAAGAAGCCGATACGGCCCGGGAACTCGCGCTACAATCGGACGTGGTCCTGCTCTGTGTTACTGGATCACCTGAAGTCCAAGAAGTCATATCCGGGCCGGATGGACTCGTTGCGGCCGGAAAGCCTCTCCTGATCATCGACTGCTCCACGTCCGACCCGTCCGTTACGACCCGCCTGGCCGGCGATTTAGCAAAGAGCAACATTACCCTCATTGATGCTCCTCTCAGCCGCACGCCAGCGGATGCTCACGCCGGGACCCTCGATGTCATGGTTGGCGGCGATCCAGACGTGGTAGCGCGTGCCAGACCGGTTCTCGAGGCCTTTGCGGCGCGTGTCGTCCACACTGGTCCTACCGGAACCGGGCACACCATGAAGCTCCTGAACAATTTCCTATCGATGGGATATGCTGCGCTCTATTCGGAAGCGTTGGCTCTTGGAGCAAAGGCAGGACTGACATCCCAGGTCTTTGACAGCGTCATTCGTGGAGGGCGAATGGACTGTCCATTCTATCAAACCTTCTTCAAGTGGGTGCTCGACCGGGATCCGAACGCCCATAAGTTCGCCATCCGCAATGGCTTGAAGGACATGACGTATCTAGCGTCCTTCGCCAACGCCGCTGGACTGGCGAACCCCATGGGCGCGGCCGTACGGAACAGTTTCGCCCTTGCCGTCGGCACTGGGCATGGCGAGGACTACGTGCCCATGCTTGCAGACGTCGTCGCAGGTCTCAACGGGGTCTCACCTCGTGAGGCGACATGAGGAACGGCGGCTAAACCTGCTCTGATCCTCGCAGCACTTGACGAATTCTGGCTCAGGTGCAGGCTCCGTCGAACGACCCCTGTCCTCAGCCGAAAAGCAGGACAGGGTCGAGTGGAGGAGTGCACAATGCATTCGTCGGACGAATGGCGGATCCCGCCCAACTTTCAGCCGGACCCGGACGCTTTGGCCTATGACCTCGCACAGGCGCTAAGTTCGGTCGTAGCACTGCGCTCTCATGTGCCCGAAGATGCGTTTACGGCCCAGACTCTGGGCGTCGAGCGTGCGGGACAGGGAGTCATTATCCGTGAGGACGGGCTAATCCTCACGATCGGGTACCTGATTGCCGAAGCCGAGGAGGTTTGGCTGACAACCAACGATGGGCGCGCTGTCGCGGGGCATGTCACGGCGTATGATTATGCCAGCGGCTTCGGGCTGGTTCAGGCTTATAAGAGCCTCAATTCTCCTGTCATGCCTCTCGGCGACTCCCGACGGCTTTCCCCAGGAGCCGACGTTGTCGTCGCGGGCGCTGGCGGAAGCGCACATTCTCTTGCCGCCACCGTGGTCGCGCGACAGGAATTTGCAGGCTATTGGGAATATTTCATCGACGACGCCATCTTTACGGCCCCCGCGCATCCGAACTGGGGTGGCACCGCCGTCATAGGCGCGCGAGGGGACCTCGTCGGGATCGGTTCGCTGCAGCTTCAGCATGAAGCGGACGGCGGACATATCGTTCCGCTCAACATGAGCGTTCCGATCGATCTCCTGAAGCCTATCTTGGACGACCTTCTTACCCTGGGCAGGGTCAGTCAGCCGCCACGCCCCTGGCTTGGGCTCTACGCGTCCGAGGCCGAAGGCGGTCAGGTTGCAATCATCGGTCTTGCTGGCGACGCACCAGCCCAACGGGCCGGGCTGCGTGCAGGTGACCTCGTGCACGCCGTGGCGGGTCAACCCGTGACCTCCCTTTCGGGCTTCTACCAGGCGATCTGGGCGCTTGGCCCAGCCGGTGTCGACATCACGCTGACGCTGGATAGGGAAGGCGATCGATTTGACGTGTCGATCCGGTCAGCCGATCGCACCCGCTTCATGCGCTCTCCGCGGCTGCAATAGACAGCCCGTTTTATGTCATGTGTCCGGGATCTGTCAGGCTCTCTGAGCAAGAGCCGCGGCCACATGTGCAGCAAGTGCGGCATTGTTCCGGACGAGGGAGATGTTGGCCGAAAGGCTACGGCCCTTGGTGATTTCATAAATGTGAGACAGAAGGAAAGGAGTGACGGCTTTGCCCGAGATGCTCCGTGCCTTTGCGGCTTGAATTGCCGTACTGATGAAGCGGTTCATCTCATCGAACGGGATTTCGTCGACTTCGGGTATGGGGTTGGCCACAAGGACGGCCCCCTTCAACCCAAGTCTTTGCTTTGCGAGGATCAGGTCCGCAACTGCCTCAGGTCCATCGAGCCGGATCGGTACGGGCAACGTGCTCGCCCGGCTCCAGAATGCGGGAAAGACATCTGTTTCGTATCCGACAACGGGTACGCCGCGCGTTTCTAGATATTCGAGCGTACGCGGAATATCCAGGATCGCTTTCGCGCCTGCGCAAATCACCGTGACCGGCGTCTGTGCAAGTTCATCCAGATCCGCAGAAACGTCCATCGTTTCCTCGAAGCCTTGATGCACGCCTCCGATCCCGCCCGTCGCGAAAACCCGGATTCCTGCCAAGTGGGCGCAAATCATCGTCGCAGCCACTGTCGTGGATCCATGGCGCTTTGCCGACACGGCATAGGGGAGGTCGGATCGACTGAGCTTCAGGACATCCTGCGCCGTCCCGAGCCAATCGAGCTGCTCGGCCGAGAGGCCGACCTTGATCCGACCCTCCACAACTGCAATTGTGGCCGGCACAGCTCCGCCGCCGCGAACAACCGCCTCAACGTCGCGAGCGGTGGCGACGTTTTGAGGGTACGGCATCCCATGTGTAATGATGGTGGACTCAAGGGCGACCACGGGACGTCCATCGTCCATCGCAGCCTGCACTTCGGGCGAAATGTCAACGAGTTGGTGTGTTAAAGCTTGCGTCATGACATGACTCATCGAACGGGTGCTTGAGGCGAGTTTCGACCAAGGCAGCGGAGAGGTCGGGCCGTACGCTGCCAGGATGCTCAATGGTTAACCGGGCGGCCATCATGCCGTATTGTGCAGCGGCGGTCACTGAATGGCCTGCGATCATGGCCGCGAGTGTGCCGGCAATGAGAGCATCGCCCGCGCCTGTAACATCCATGACTTTCACTTCGGCGGCCCCGAGCCGCACCGAAATGCTGCTGTCGGCAACAAGCAAGCCATCGGATCCATTCGTCAGGATTACTCGGCATGCGCCGCGACTGAGCAGAACCGATGATGCATCTTCAAGGGACGAGGTGCAATTTTCTTCCTCCCCGACGAGGGCCCTCGCTTCGTCGAGGTTGAGGAATAGAATGCCGACTCCTGAAAGGTCCTGCGGCAGGCGTTTTGCTTTGGCGGTAGAGACTGCATCGATAGCAAGACTGAGCCTCTGTTCGCCTGCCAACCTTACGAGCGACGCGAGAGTGGCCTGGGGAAGATTGCAGTCCGCGAAGATCCATTCACCCGATGCAATTTCGGGCCAGCGGCTCTCGAGAAGATCTGTCGTAAAAGCGTCAAAAATCGCCATGTCGGCAAGACCGACCACTAGGTCGCCCCCTGGTTCGAGAACGGCGACGTACTCGGCCGTTCGACCGTTGCGTGCGAATTCGCAGGAATGAGTGCCGACCCCCAATTCGCCTAAGTGGCTTGTGATTGCACGGCCATTCTCATCGTCCCCCAGCACGGAGACGAGCGAACTGGAGACGCCTAGACGGGAGAGGTTCTCCGCGACATTTCTTGCCACGCCCCCGAAGCAGACCTGAGAATCTACGGGATTCGACGTTCCAAGAGTCACGGGCGAACGAGCGATATATTTACGGTCGATTGCTGCTCCACCAACACAAACCACCTTTCCGTGCGCTGCTTTTTCTGTGAACAAGTCACCTCCGTTGCAATGCGATAGGGTGCACCATTGGCTCTTTAAACCCCGCTATGCAACTTAGTTGCAAATGAATCCAGCGGGGCTTTGAACGTCAACATCATGGTGCGGTTCGAGATGCTCTTGGATCGATTATCATTCGTCTCCGAACGAAAGTTCGGGCTGCCGATCAGTGACTGTTCGCGACCGCTCCCGACGCGGGCGCTCCGTTCGTTCCAAGCGCCTTGTAGGTTTCTCGACACCCTTCGAGCCCGACATCCGAGCCTTGGCCCGATCGCGAGCTACCGCTTCGGGAGCAGACGGATCGTCCTGGAGCCACTTGCCACGCTTGATGACTTCGTTCACACGCCCCTGATTGACGCCAAGTTTGAAGGCAATTTCCTGCTGGGTCATCTCGGTAGTGGCATGCAGTTCCAGGATCTGACGGGCCAACTCAGGCGTCATCTTCTTCCCGGCGATGCGTCGGCCTGGGGTTATCGATCGCCTTGTCCGGTCCCGATCGCGAAGCTTCTGGAGGATTGCCAGAGCCATATTCATTCCCTGCTCGCGCAGGGCTTCCTCGAATTCCTTGAGTGTCGTCACTGGACAAACTCCCGAATACGTCGAGTGAGGCAGGAAAATCTCGGCCGACCGAACTCTCGGTAGAAGCAACGGAAAAGCTACGCTTTTGTTTCGAGAGATGCCATTCCATAAATGTATCAGACCCGCGCCGGCTGTTAGGATGAGGAGCCGGCGATGGGCGGGACGACCGGTTGTGCTTTTCCGGGATGCATTTATCCTTATGATTGAAAAGACGGGTCGGGAATTTGGCCGGCAGCGGAGATAACTGCTGGATTCGAACTTTCCTACGATGCCAAGCTCGGCGGTTTTAACGGTTTCACGACTATCGGTCGTGTAAACGTTTTTCCATTGTGCAGCCTCGGTTCCAGAGAATAGCGATGACTGAAGAAGAAATTGAAGCTGTTGCGGAGGAACTCGCAAAAATCGGAGGCGTGTCCTGGTATCCCGGACGGGCGCCAGGTCCGCTTCTTAGGGTCGTCAGCGAGCGCTACCGGGATCGGGCTCGCGTGGCGATTGCGACCCTGGACCGCCTGCGAGCGGGAACGTCGGCCATCGGTTCACAGCAGGCGACCGAAGTGTCGGCACAGGGGCCCGCCTCGGGGGACCAACTGCAGATCGGCGCCATCGTCGTCTACCGCCCCCCAGGCGACCAACGCGCCATTCCATGTCGCGTGGAAAAGCTGGACGAGGGGCGCGCATATCTGGTGCCCTGCCCAAGGCCCGATGTCGGATGGGTGTCGGTCGAGAATCTCGTCCCGGTCACGGCCGACGAGCAGCACCGTAGTTAAGTGATCGTAGCTTTGCCAAGGTTCGATGCGCATTCCCTGGTCGACGGGATAGGAGCAAGCGGCAACCAAGGCTTTGGACGATCCGGGTGATGCAGGGATCTCATGCGCTTCTATTTCAATCTTGTAAGCGATCACGACGTGATCTTGGACGATACGGGAGTCGAGGTACCTGACCTGCAGACTGCCAAAATCGAAGCTGCAAAGGCTATTCGGGAGCTGCGCCAGGAATTGAGCGGCACGAAGGAAGACTGGCTAGGCTGGCGGCTAGAGATCGTCTGTTCGTCTGGCGAGGTCCTGCACCGAGTGGATCTGGGGATGCTTTTGCACTGAAGGGCGGGTTGAGGTGGCAAAAGAGCCCCCGCGGCGAGTGCCGTCGGGCGCACTCTTGGAATGAAAGCGGGAGTGCTGAAACCGTCGACCATTCACGCGTATCGGATATTTGAGGTCAGCATTCAGTGCAGCTGAAACTTACTCCAGTACCTAAACTTACCGAGCTGCTTCGCCGGGGCGCGGGCTGACCTGGAGAATGTCGATTGGGCTCGGCTCTCCGGGCTTAGTCTTCGGGCGGTTGGCCGCAGTGGCTGCGCTCAGCGGCTGCCTGCCGGACGGCTGGCCGGGTTGCGGCTGAGGAGCGCTCTGCTGAGGAGATGCATTCCCACTTTGCGCGGTCGGCGGTGGGGCGGCCGGCGCATTCAAACGTCCGAGCCTGACATTGACGGCCGCAATCTTGTCCTGAGCCGTATCGAAAACGCATTCGTAAGAAACGCGAGTCCATTCCCGTTGCGGGCTCAGGAACCGGATCGAGTCGCCACGATAGCGAACGGCGGCCGCACTCTCGGGTGAAGGTTCCGCTTCCTGGAAGATGTTTCCGAAGGGACGGTTGATCCATTCGAAGTCGATCGGCGCCTGTGCCTCGATGCGGGGGGCGCAGAAGCGGGCAGCGCGGTCGGAATTCTCGCGGATGCATGCCACGTCGCACGCGGTGGGCCGCGCCTGGGCAACAGGATTCGACGCCGGCGGACTGGTGTTTGTCTGCGCAAACGCTGCGCTGTGCAGGCTCAGGAACAGCAGCATGGAGCCGGCGACGACTCCCACGTGGGGCAGGCGGCATTTGCCTGAGACCGTCGAGAGATCCCAACCGCCTTCGGGACAACAAGAGTAAGTGGACGATGTGCCGGTCAAGGCCTTCTCCCGCTTGCGGATCGAAAAGATAAACCGCCGTCTATACATCACCTGCAGCGACCGGTTGCAAGACATCTACGGAAGGCAGAACGGCCCATTCAGCATCAGCTTTGACCTTGACCCACCGCGTGAGGGACGTCGGCGAAATTTTCTGCTCTCTCCGCCTCATCGTGAAAGCCGATATATTTCCAAGTTACAGCAACGAGTTAAGCCTGCTGCTCCGGGCCTATAGAACAATGTTCTGGCCCTTTCGAGCCATTGGCGCACTGGCCCCTTCGGGCCATCGTTGAAGTACGAAAGTACTAAATTCAGAAAACAAGATGATCCCAATGATCCCTGGAATATAAGCTTACAACCGTTGCGTAATGTAAGCGTGTCTGTAAGTTGAATGCAGCGTTGGCGGACGAGGATACTGTCCCAGTACGCATCGGGAGGCGCGTCTGCCTCAGAACAATCACAGGGATTCGAACAATGAAGAAGCATCTGATTGCGCTGTCGGCTGGGGTTAGCCTTGCGCTCATCGGCTCGGCGGCATTCGCGGCTGACAACAAGGCCACCGTCAACCAGACTGGCGTTCAGAGCAATGCCAGCGTCCTGCAGTCAGGCTTGATCGGACGCGTTGACCTGACGCAGGGCGGCGTCGGCTACCACAAAGCGGACATCAAGCAGGACGGCATTTCCCATGAAGTGAAGGGCCAACAGAGCGGCAACAACAACAATCTAGAAGTCGTTCAGGGCAAGAGTGAAACGTACTTTATCGGCTACCGCGGTGACAACGTCGTCGACAGCAACCAGTCGGGAAGCCACAACAGCGCTCAAATCTCCCAGCAGGACTACACTCACGACAACAAGGTCGTGAACATGCAGGATGGTTCCTACAACACCATGGTTGCCAAGCAGGTTGGTGATCGCAGCTCTGACAATCTGATCACCAACAAGCAGTTCGGCTCCAATGGCTGGGCCTATTTCGACCAGAAGGGCGATGACAACAAAGCTTCGCTCAATCAGTTCGCAGGCAGCAACCAGTTCGCCAAGATCAACCAGGACGGCGATGAAAACGTCGCCGACATTACGCAGGGCGGCAGCGGCTGGAGCGCGGCCTACGTCCTGCAGAACGGCGACGACAACACCGGTAAGGTGAATCAGTACGCCGGCAGCAACAACGAGGCCGTGATCAATCAGACCGGCAGGTGGAACGAGGCTTCGGTCATCCAGGGCGGTGGCTGGAGCGCAGGTTACGTGATTCAGAATGGTCTCAGCAACGAGGGCACGATCAACCAGTACGCTGGTACCAACCAGTACGCCCTGATCGATCAGAAGGGCAACTGGAACGATGCGACGATCACCCAGGGCGGAACTCTGAGCACGGCCTACATCTACCAGAAGGGCAACCTCAACGACGGTACGGTCAACCAGTACGCCGGCAGCAACCAGTACGCCCTGATCAACCAGGACGGCAGCGGGCACGATGCCACCATCACCCAGGGCGGTGCCGGCTGGAACAAGGGCTACGTCACCCAGACCGGAGCCCTGAATCAGGCAACCCTCACCCAGAGCGGTTCGAACAACGTGGCGAACATCGTTCAGAAGTGATCGCTGTACGCTCGTGAAGGGAGGGTCACCTGCGGGTGACCCTCTCGCTGTTGGGAAGGGCCGCGCAGATGCTCGCTCGTCTGATCCTTGTTCTGATGATGGGAGGAGTGGCCGTGGTGCATGCACAGGATCCTCAGGCGGGGCCTCTGTCATGCAAGCTGACCGCCGAGGGAGCGGACGGCAAGGTTCTCTTCCAGGGACTCGTCGCGACTGAGGTCGAAGCCGCCGGCCAGTATCGGTTCGAGATCACCAGGAGGGGGCCTGCAGGTTCGGTGACATCGAGACAAGGCGGAAGCTTCGTTGCGAAGCCGCCATTGGCGAACATCCTCGGTCAGATGGCCATCAGCCTCGAGGCGGGTGCAGATTACAAGGCCATTCTGGTGATCGAGGCTGGAGGACGCACGTATGAGTGCGAGAAGACCGGCTCCGGTTCGACGGGCTAGAGATGGCGGCGGCCGGGCTGCGCATGTTCTGTTGTAACAGTTTCTATGCGGCACGACCGCGCGGCTGCATCCCTCAAGTTGAAGGCTCGACCGTTAGTCATATGGCAAAAGCGAGCCAGGTCGAATATCCCACGGAGCATATTTTGTCCTAATATGCTGGCGAACTGAACAGAAGGTTGCGCTCATGAATGCTTCCACGATTCTCGATGCGAGCAAGACAATCGCCGGCCCGCAGACGAGGGTGCGCCGGACAGGTCTATGCTGCGCCGGGTTGATGGGCGTATTCCTGTTCACGCTGCCCACCGTCGGCCTAGGGCAAGCCGCGACGGTCTATCTCAATGAGCCTGCTCCGTCGCGAAGCACGGGTCTGCCTGTCGCCAACACGACGTCAGGTGTCTCCGACCAGCAGGAGAGCCCGCTATGGACCTCCATCACGGGCATGCCGACTTCAACCGCAACCGCGACATTGTTCGATGAAGGTGCGCTTTTCTCCGTCCTGTCGTCCCGTGCGGCGACCCAGGGCTCGTCCAATCAGTCACGGATCGTTCAGGTCGGGAACGAAAACTCGGCGTCGACGACCGTGATCGGCAGTTTAAATCGCACGCAACAGCAACAGACCGGTTTCCAAAATGATGCGGTCTTGAACGTCGGCGGCTATGGGAATGTCGTCGTGACCGGCCAGTACGGATCGGGCAACGCCTTTGCCGCTTCCGTCGGCGGGAATGGAGGTGGGGCGGGAAGCTTCAACCAGCTCGGCATCGTTCAGGACGGAAACAATAATACAATGTCGGCGAAGATCGTCGGCTCGGGTCACAATGTCAGCTACGCCCAGTATGGCGACAATCTCACCGGACAGGTCAGTGTCACTGGGGCCGCACGGGGACCAATATCCATTACGCAGATGCCGTCGTTTGTCCCTACATCAAAGTAGTGGTATGCGAATGATCGGCTTCGGGGGAACCAAGTAATGTTCGAGATCTGTCAATTCAGCGCGCGCCATCTCGCGCGTGTTGCTGTCGTTGTTGCAGGGGGCGCCATTGCAGCCTCGGCTCATGCCGGCAGCTTGACTTACCAGCCGACCAATCCTGCTTTCGGCGGTTCGCCGCTGAACGGGTCGTGGCTACAATCCGGTGCAACGGCCCAGAACGAATTCACCCGCAAGGAGCAGAGGCTCAATCAGCTGAAGTCCGAGATGAATGCCGCGAACTCCTCGCGTGAGCAGACACCGGGTCAGATCTTTGCGCGGCAGTTGCAGAGCCAGCTCTACGGATCGCTCGCAAATCAGATCACCTCTGCGATTTTCGGTGAGAACGCCCAGCAGAGCGGTACCTTCTCTTTCGAAGGCACGACGATCAACTTCCGAAGGGTTGGCGGCAACGTGGAAATCTCGATCAACGATGGCCAGACTGTTACGGAAGTGGTCGTTCCTGCAACGCCCTAATGCTTCCTTAAGCATGCAAAGAGCATGGATTACTTAGCTTCTCTTAGCTTGGCATAGAGTACATAAAAAAATAAGGGCGTAGGGGCTCCTATACAGATGAACAAGGTCGTAAAGCTGCTTTCAGCCGCAGTCGTTGCCGGCTTGCTGTCCGGCTGCATGACTGACGGGCGCGAGCTTCTGGAGGAGCCCCCGACGGTTACGGCGCCATCGCCGACTGGATTGAACCTCGCGACGCTTCCCCCGCCGACGCGCAAGGTCGACATCGCGGTCTACAACTTTCCGGACCTGACCGGACAGAACAAGCCGAACGAGCTTATCGCGGAATATTCCCGGGCCGTGACGCAGGGTGGTGCGGCGTTTCTGATCGACGCTCTGCGGCGCGCAGGGGGCGGCGACTGGTTCAACGTGATCGAACGTGCCGGCCTCGCAAATCTGCTGCAGGAGCGCCAGCTCATTCGTGCGACGCGGGCCGAGTTCGACGGAGACAATGCGAAGCCGCTACCCCCCATCCGTTTTGCGGGCCTGATCATCGAAGGCGGCATCATCGCCTACGACGCCAACACGATCACGGGTGGTGTTGGAGCGCGGTATCTCGGGATCGGTGGCGACACCAAGTACCGCCGCGACGTCGTGACCGTTGCGATGCGCATCGTGTCGGTTCAGACCGGCGAGGTCCTGAGCAGCGTCACGACGACCAAGACCATCTATTCATTCGGTGCGTCAGCCGGAACATACAAATACGTCGCCATCAATAAGCTTCTGGAACTCGAGGCGGGCGTTACGCGGAACGAGCCGACGCAGCTGGCCGTACGCGAGGCGATCGAGCTCGCCGTCTACTCCACGATCATGGAAGGGACGAGAAAGGGTCTCTGGAAATTCCGTGACCGGGCTGCAGGCGACCGCCTCATCGCAGAGTATCTGACCCGAGACGATCCCAATCCCGTGGTCGGCGAGGTGCCGGCCCGCGAAGAGGTCGCCTTGAAAGTACGCGGATAGCCCAGAGACTGAGCGGCGAAGCGCTTGTGAAAAGATGAAGCACTGCACGACTCCGTTCCGGACCACCATCCTCGTTATGCTGCTCGTTGCCGCATCCGCTCAGGCGGAGGTAGCGGATCCAGTGCCGGCTAAAGGCAGTGGCGTCGCTTCAACAGAAGTCGAGACGACCGGACAGAGCGCTTCATTCGACCGTGGGCGCAGTGAAAATTCGCCGGTTGATGCGGAGAGAAGTGGGGCGAGGCCCCAGGTGGCCGTTCTCCTCAGCGCGCCTGCTTTGGACGAAGTCCAATCCAGGCAGACGGACGCCTCCAGCCCGGTGTGGGGAGTTCTGGGCGGCTACGATGTTCATGGCCTGATTGAGGCTGAGGCTCTCCGCAACGACATTCCAGTCTGGTTCTTCGCCCGTTTGATCAGACAGGAGAGCGGCTTTAATCCGCAAGCCCTGAGTCCGGTCGGAGCAATGGGCATCGCTCAGTTCATGCCGGCGACCGCCACAGAGCGCGGACTGGTCAATCCCTTCGATCCTGCACAGGCGATTCCCAAATCGGCCGAGCTGCTCAAGGATCTGAAGGTCAGATTCGGCAATCTCGGTCTAGCCGCAGCGGCGTATAATGCCGGGCCGCAGCGCGTGCAGTCGTGGCTTGCGGGGAGGGGCGACCTGCCCGCCGAGACCCGGTCGTATGTTCTAGCCGTCACTGGGCGTTCTGTTCAGGAATGGGCTCCACAGAGCGCCCTTGCATCCACACCGGCATCGTCGTCGAGAGAGGTCTCCGGTGCATCCCTGTTCGGTGCAGCGCCGATGACACGTGCGGCAGGGCCCCCGCCAGCCACTACGTTTCAGGACAGAAAGCTTGCGGTCCTAGTCGAGGCCGAGGCTCAGCAACGCAAAGGGAGCAGGGGGCAGCGGCAAGCAAAAGCTAGTGGCGAGCAGTCCCTCTGTTCGCTGATGAACTCCCTCGGCTCAACTTGCATCGTTCAAAAGATGTACTGAACGCTTGTTCTTTAGAGATGGCAGGATCCGGGAAGCCGGCATTGCTCCGCTCCATGTCGGGAGCTATGCTGCGGTTTCAGATACGGCCCTGACAGTGAGGCCCTAGAACGCAGTCTGCAAAGTTCCCATCCTGCTGCCTGCGTTCGACCTCGAGGCTAGGAACCCTGCGCTCCGCTCCGCGTCTTTTAAAGAGGATGGAGAAGGCCGGGGGCTCTGGAGGGACTGCGGTGCGCCTTGCAACTGTTTCCATGCTTATTGCTCTGGCCTCGTCCGTCCAAGCGCAGGACGATGCCCCCGCCAACGTTAACGATTGCACCTTTCTGACCGATCCTGTCGAGTTGCGTCGTTGCATCGACGACTTCGAGCGATGGGGTCCCCAAATCATGTCGCCCCAGCTGTGGGATGACAATGTTGTTCCAGACGCAACAGGCTCCGTCATCCCCGTGCCGAGAGCAATGAAAATGGAGCGCTTCCAGAGGGGCAGTCCGCGACTCCATCACCCAAGGGCACCGCTTACGCCGAATGAAAAGACGCGCATTCAGCAGATCGAGCGCTGACAAGGAGGAGATCATTTGCTCATGAAAGGTTGTCGACCCATTTGAGGATTGACGGGTTGCCGACGTAGAGCAAGGACATGTTGCCATGTCACTCTGTGGTCCTGCAACAGGTGCGGTTTCCACGCAATTAGCTAATGTCAGGTTTCCAGCGCACCGCTCTTTTGGATTAGATTGATACCTCTAAGGTAGTAGGAATACAGGTCTAGCTCTTGCAGGATGCCACCTTCGTCTCCTAGTGAGGCCCCGGTGGCGTGACGTGTGGGGGCAGGAAGATGTCTGGGAAGCTATTCGACTTTGAGGCTCGCAGACTCGGCCAAGTTGGTAGCGCCGCCCCAGGATCCGACAAAGAGGTCTCAACAGTCCTGGTCTGCAACAACCCTCTGGTGCGCCTCGGCCTCAGGCAGTTGTTGGCCGGAACTCGCTTTGTAGTGTCCGATGCCGCATACACCGCAGAACCGTCTCTCGATGGCTCACTCGGCCCTTCACCTGATCTGTTCATCATTGACGGGAATGGTCCCCTCGAGCAGGTTCTTCAGTCCATCGACAGACTCAAGAGCCAAAATCCCCGAGCTCGGGTCGTCCTGATAGCGGACGCATTCAGCCTCGAGATTGCGCGTTCGGGGCGCAATGCGGGGGTTAATGGCTTCTGCTTGCCGGCGAGCGGCTGCGAGGTTCTCATCAAATCGCTCGAACTTGTCATGCTGGGGGAGGTGGTGCTGCCGCACTCCCTCATCGACGCATTGCTCGACGGAACCACTGAAGCAGGAAAGACCGAGGAGTGCAGCACGGATTCGGGCACGAAACTGGCTAATCCAATCGTCGGAAAGCTCTCGACACGCGAGACGGAGATCCTGAGTTGCCTCAGCGCCGGCGAACCCAACAAAAGCATTGCCCGAAACTTCGGCGTGGCTGAAGCAACGGTGAAGAACCACTTGAAATCCATCCTGAAAAAAATCGGTGCTGCCAATCGCACCCAAGCCGCTATCTGGGCTAAGGAAAACCTGCCGGAAAGCACAGAGACAGTGCTGCGATCTTAACGGGATTGACCTGGTCCCGTTTCGCGGTCGTCCGTCGAACGCTACACCGATCGAGCGCGACCTGAGGGTGCGTCAGCGGACCGCTCAGGGGCCAGAAGAGACGTTCACTCGACTCGAGACTTCGCCCCGGTAGAGCATAGGACTTCTAAGAGGGCAGCATCGCTTGTTCAGGGCTGGCTCAAGCAAGGGGATGTGTGCTGAAGACCGAAGAAGACAGTCAGATTGTCAGGGCCGTTCAGGCGCTCCTTCGCAAGAAACCCTGCTTCTCGCGACAGGTCGCCGAGACCCTGCTCGACGACTTCCTCGGTGGCGGCAAGGTCACGGCATCGGACACGCTGACCGCACGCGAGCGTGAGGTGATCCAGCTTGTGGCGGAGGGACAGAGCAACCGGGCGATCGCCGACCGCTGGGCGGTGAGCGTCAAGACAGTCGAGACTCGCCGTGCCTCCGCGATGCGTAAGCTGAACCTGCGCTCCGGGGTCGAGTTTGCACTCCACGCCGTGCGCAATAAGCTGAACGAACCTTAGCCCTCCAGCCTCGTCTACCGTGGATCCTGATTGCCTCCTCAGGTCCTCACCCGATTTTGCTTGGCTCAAATCTGATATCTGCTGGATGGAAGGACCGACCTCAACCGTAGGCGCAGCCTGCCTGGCACTCTTCCGGTTTGGGAGGCCCTGCGCCCGTCGGCGAGGGAGCTTGAGCCTGAAAGGAGCAGAGATGGGGCTCCGTCTGGTCTGTAAACGGATGCCACCGCGTGGCAGGCTCTGCTCACTCGGCTCGATGACGCCATCATTGAAGACATTATGCGTTTTGCCCCGGCGCCGGAGGGCCGAGCGACGTCACCGCCACCCTTGCATTCAGGAGGAGACTGATGGTGAGATTTCCCATGCACGGCTTTGCCAAGCGCGTGGATGACACGTTGCTGCGGGCCATGACCATTCTCCGGGCCAAGGAGGGTCTGACGACCGCGATCGGCGATTCCCGCCTCAAGCAGCCTCAGGCGCTGCCCGACTCCGGGAAGCCATGATCGCTGCCGCAAACGAGAGGCCCAATACCCCATGCCACGCTCCTTCATTCATCACCGGGCGGGCGATCGAATGAACCGGGACGGAGCAGGGCTCCGGCTGCCAGGCATCGGGCATGGATCCCGACCCGGAATGGCCCGAGGGCATGTGAGCCGACATCCTGTTCGGGCCGCTCGATCCGGACCGGATCTTGGCGGAGAGACACGCGGCCTGACAGGTGCTGTTCGTCGCAACGGCATGACCGCAAGAGCCTGTTGCAGCCTGCATACGATCCGGGGTGCTCCTGCCCGGATCCCACGTCTGCATCGCCGACCGGCTGGGACATCTGCCCGCGCTTGCGCCCCCGCCTGCGGGGGGGCGGCCGGTCGGCTCATGCCCCAATCATGCACCAGCCGATCTCTCATTCTGTCGTCGCACTCGATGACGTCGTTCGATCCCACCTGGGCGAGCAGTTGTGGCCTCTCTCCGGCAACCCTGACGCGATCGGGCTCCCGCAGCACCTCGCCCGTCCGGCGGACCGAATGGCGCAGGTCGTCCGCGCCCATACAGAGCCGGTCGACTAGGCGTTCGTCGACGCCGTCCTGCGGGCGCTCCCGCCGCTGCGGGCATTCGCGATCAACCTAACGAGGAGCATCGACGGCGCGGAAGACCTAGTGCGGGACACGGTGCTCAAGGCTATCACTAGGCAGGAGCGCTTCGAGCCTGGCACCAACATGGAGGCATGGCTCTTCACCATCCTGCGCAATGCCTACTTCTCGGCCCACCGCAAGACACAAAGGGAGGTGGAGGATGGGGCCGGCCTGTATTCGAGCACACTCATCACGATTGCGGACCAGGAACACAAGATCATCATGCGGAACCTGGAAGCGGCACTGGCGAAGCTTTCTCCCGAGCACCGGGATGCACTGATCTTGGTCGGGGCGGAGGGAATGGCCTACGAGGAGGCCGCGACCGTGCTGGGCGTGAAGGTCGGAACGATGAAGAGCCGCGTCAATCGGGCCCGCACCAGATTGGCTGAACTGATGGGAATGACCGTGACGGACGTGGGGTGAGCCGTCGGCAATTGAGAGCCTGGAACATCCTCATCGGCGCGGTCCTGCCTATTGTGTACCACTCCCTGGAGGAGAGCTCATATTGGGCCCCTCCGGATGGGTTCTGGACACGATCCGATCGAGAAGGCGCCGCTCCACCAGCTTAAGGCGGAGGATTGTACAACCTCGCGCCTGACGACCTGTATTGCACGATCACGCTTGATCTCGACCTGGAACAAGAAGGTTGTCGATGTCTGCATCGATGCGCGGTTCCGGACAGCAGAATGTCGTAATCACGAGCCCGTAGGTCATCTCGCTACGGCCTAGTGCGGGGCAGGCGAGGGGCAGCCAGTCCCGGGCATTGCCGGTTGTCCGAATTGATCGTCACGCTATGCGTGAGGGCATGTCGCGAAAGCCTCTCAACCACAGAAAGTATTTTCTGTGCGCTTGTCCGTTTTGGTGTTTGTTGTCTGGACGAGCAAAAACCCCCGTCGGGTTTGACCGGCGGGGGTTTTTTTGTGTGTTGGTTGCGGGGACAGGATTTGAACCTGTGACCTTCAGGTTATGAGCCTGACGAGCTACCGGGCTGCTCCACCCCGCGCCATGG
>NZ_QQBB01000013.1 GCF_003350535.1 Microvirga subterranea | reverse complement strand
GTCTGGCTCGACGGCCAGCAGGTGGTCAACTACTCCGGCGCGGTCGGCTACACCGACCAGAGCACCACCCACTGGAACATGGGCATCTACCGCTCCTCCCCGGCCGGCGGCGAGACCATCGCCTACAACGTCAAGGGACTGGACCTCTCCTACGGCTCGTCCGCAACCGCCGCAAACCACGGCACACCGACGTTCAGTGGAACCACGCAGGCTGGACCAACAGCAACTTCTACACCAAACGGGACGACCGCTGGGACCGATCCGGGCAAAGTCCTGAAAGGTGGAAGCGCAGGCGATTCACTCGCAGGGACAGCAGGCAACGACAAGATCTATGGATATGCCGGAAAGGATACTATCCTCGGCAATGATGGAGACGACAATCTATCTGGCGGCAACGGCAATGATCATCTGAAGGGCGAGAAAGGCAACGACTACCTGAACGGTGGGATTGGCAACGATTACTTGTATGGCGGAGCAGGAGCCGACATCTTCTCATTCAACGCAAGGCCGGGGCCAACCAACGTCGACCATATCGCTGGCTTCAATCCGCAGCAGGACTCGATTTATCTCGACAATGGAGTCTTCAATAAGCTCGGCGGTGGATCGCGCAGCGCACCGGGCGCATTGAGCAAGGACTTCTTCACTATCGGTGAGAAGGCCAAGGACGCCAACGATCACGTCATCTACGACAAGGCGAAGGGCATTCTTTACTACGATGCAGACGGATCGGGGCATGGGGAGGCCGTGGCTTTCGCCACGATCGGCAAGAACCTCAAGATGACCCACGCCGACTTCTTCGTCATCTGACGCTGCGATCAAAGGCGCCCTGATTATTCAGGGCGCCTTCTTTGTTATCGGCGAACAATGATGTCGGCCCGGAAACAGCGGGCCGGCATCCTTCAACGTCGTCAGCGCTTCTCCTGATCCGGAGTATGGTGCTGGGGCTTGTGACCACTCTGGCCCGAATGATTGTGCTTGTTGTGTTCGCGGTCTTCCTGATGACTGACACCAGTCTCGATACGACCGCCGTCGCGTCCGGCTGCCTGCGGCTGGTGCCCGGCGACGCGGGTCTGGTTGGGTTGAGAGCGGTTGCCATTGCTGCTCATGACTTCTTCTCCTGCTCGCGCTTCTGAGCACCATTGCCGTCCTTGCCTTGGCTGTGCTGGGTGCCGCGCTTGTTCGATCCGCCATGTCCTTCCTGCGGAATCCCGTCGGGGTTTTGGCGCGTCCCGGGATTGTTCTGGGTCATCGTGAGATCCTGTCCGAAACCAGCGGCCACCGCCTCATATGGCCTGCATTGCGGGAGGCGATTGCTGGATCAATCTGGGAGGCTGGATTTCGTTGCAAGCGCAGCCTTGCAAATGCATCGATGGAGCACCTGAAACTTACCAGCGGATCACCACCACCCGCTCGCTTCCGTTGGCCAGCTCGACCGCCTCTATGCCATCAGCCACCCGGCTCTGGATACGCGCGCCCTCGACGACCTCGACCTGCACAATATTCGCCGCAAAGGCCTCATCGATTTCTGCGACGCAGACGCGGGTATCGGGTGGAAGGTTCTCCACCTGCTTGAGAAGGTCCCGAAGAGTCTGGGCCATGGGCGCCTCCTTGCTGCGCGACCAACCGATCGCGGCGAGGGAGGGTTCCTGAAAGCCTCGATCAGCTCTGCGCGGCAGCACCGGCAAGGTGGGAGAAGGCTGAAACCACGTTCTCGTAGACCGGGCGCTTGAAGGGGATGATCAGCTCCGGCAGGCGACGCATCTCCTCCCAGCGCCACTCGTCGAATTCCGGCCTGTGGTGCCCGCCGCCGGGATGGATGATGTCGATCTCGCTGTCATTGCCCTCGAAGCGGAAGGCGAACCATTTCTGGATCTGGCCACGGTAGCGCCCGCGCCAGGCACGGCCGGCCACCATGGCCGGAAGGTCATAGGTATACCAGTCGGGAGCCTCCGCCAGCAGGCTGACGGAGCGCACGCTGGTCTCCTCATAAAGCTCGCGCAGAGCGGCCTGATACGGATCCTCCCCGGGATCGATCCCGCCCTGCGGCATCTGCCAGGCATAGCCGTCCGCCACATGCTCGCTGCCGGACTCGGAACGGCGGCGCCCGACGAACACGAGGCCATCGCGATTGAGAAGCATCACCCCGACGCAGGAGCGGTAAGGCAGGTCTTTTCTGTTCGGTGATGCTTTCCCGCCTCTCATCGACAACGACCTCCTTCAAGCGTTGAAACCATGTGATGCCGATCTCCGAGTGTCATCGCCGACAGCGCACCGATGGTTCCGAAGCATCCGCGAGAGTGCCGTCTCCGCGAGTCTCAGACAAGCTCTTCCGTACGTTTTATCGAACCAGAACGAAAGAAGGCCCGACGGCATCCGCCGTCAGGCCTTCGGTTGCGTCCGCGAGCCGTGGCTGAACTAGATCAGTTCGGCACGCCCGTATTGTTGCTGGCGCCCTTGCGCACGCCATGGAGCAGGTCATAGGCGGCGATGAGCTGCTTGTCCTTGGTCGGATCCGGCGGCACGTAGGCCGAGGAGCCGCCACGCTCTTCCTTGTCGCCACCGTTCTGAAGGTGGCCGCGCAGACCGGCTTCGCCCTTGGTCTCGTCCTTGCCCTTCAGCTCGTCCGGAATGTCCTGCATGACCTCGACGTCCGGATCGATGCCCTTGGCCTGGATCGAACGGCCGGACGGCGTGTAGTAGCGCGCCGTGGTCAGGCGCACGGCGCCGTTGCCGCCGAGCGGAATGATCGTCTGCACGGAGCCCTTGCCGAACGAGCGGGTTCCAAGAACCGTCGCCCGCTTGTGGTCCTGCAGAGCGCCGGCCACGATCTCGGATGCGGAGGCCGAGCCGCCGTTGACGAGAACCACGAGCGGCTTGCCCTTGGTCAGGTCGCCCGCCTTGGCGTTGAAGCGCTGCGTATCCTCGGCATTGCGGCTGCGGGTCGAGACGATCTCGCCGCGGTCCAGGAAGGCATCGGACACCATGATCGCCTGATCGAGCAGGCCGCCCGGATTGTTGCGCAGGTCGATCACGAAGCCGGCAAGCTTGTCGGCGCCGATGTCGCTGGTGAGCTTCTCGATGCCGCTCCGCAGGCCGTCATAGGTCTGCTCGTTGAACTGGGTGACGCGAAGGACGCCGATGTCGCCCTCCACGCGGGCCCGAACCGGACGGACCTTGATGGTCTCGCGGGTCAGCTTCACCTCGATCGGATCCTTTGCTTCCTTGCGCTGGATCTTCAGGGTGACGGACGAGTTGACCGGACCGCGCATCTTGTCGACGGCCTGGTTCAGGTTGAGGCCCTGGACGGATTCGCCGTCGATCTGGGTGATGACGTCGTTGGCCAGGACGCCGGCGCGGGAGGCCGGGGTGTCGTCGATGGGAGCCACCACCTTGACGAGACCATCCTCCATGGTGACCTCGATGCCGAGGCCGCCGAACTCGCCGCGGGTCTGCACCTGCATGTCGCGGAAGCTCTTGGCGTCCATGTAGCTCGAGTGCGGGTCGAGAGAGGTCAGCATGCCGTTGATGGCGGCCTCGACGAGCTTGGATTCCTCGGGCTTCTCGACGTAATCCGTCCGGATTTTCTCAAAGACGTCGCCGAAAAGGCTGAGTTGCCGATAGGTATCGGCCGACGCGGCAATCGCGCTCGTGCTGGACAGCAGGTTCGTCTGCGACATGACCGTCGCGCTGCCTGCTCCGATGGCCGCACCAAGAATTAAAAGGGACAGTTTGCGCATTATCCGCGAACCTTTTCGCTTTGCGATTTCGCCCACCATGGACCTGGATCGATCGAACCGCCGTCTTTCCTGAACTCAACATAGAGGACGGGATTGTTCTTTTCTATGGCACCGCCCATCAAAGATACGGGAGATGTCTCTCCCATGGATGCGACGGGTTCTCCAGCGAGAACAAATTGCCCGACATCGACGCTGATTTGGTCCATACCGGCCAGAAGAACATAATAGCCTCCGCCCGCATTGATGATCAAGAGTCGGCCATAGGACCGGAAGGGCCCGGCGAAGGCGACCCATCCGTCGGCCGGTGATACGACGGTTGCCTTCTGGCGGGTCCTGATCGAAATGCCGCGCGTCGTTCCGCCATAGCTGTCCGAAGCTCCGAAACCCAGGACCGTTTCGCCGCTGACGGGCTGGGGCAGGAGGCCCTTGGCCTCCGAGAACGGGATCTTCGGCGCCAGGCGGGCCGGGTCGCGGAAGGCGGCCTGGGCAAAGCGCTCCTTGGCCTCACGCTCCTGGGCCTCCGCGGCCTTCCTGGCCTCCTCGGCGGCCTTCTGGGCTCCCGCGATCTCCTTTTCCATCCGGTCGATCAACTCTTTGAGAGTCCCTGCCTGCCGGGCGAGCTCCGCCGCCTTCTGGCTCTCGGAGCCGATAGTCCGCTCGACCTCCGCCATGCGTCCCTGGCGGGCGCTCATGAGGGCGGAGAGGCGGTCCTGCTCGCCCGTCAGGGCGGCAAGCTCCTTGCCCAAGGTCGTTCGATCGGCCGTGATCGCGTTCTTGAGGCGGACCAGTTCCGCCAGATCCGTCGCAAGGGTCTCGGCCTCGGCCCGGAGCTCGGGCAGGACGGCTCCCAGCATGATGGAGGCCCGGACGGCCTCGAGCATGTCCTCCGGGCGCACCAGGACGGCGGGCGGCGGACGACGCCCCATCCGCTGGAGCGCGGCGAAAACCTCGACGATGACCCCGCGCCGGCTCTCGAGCGAGCGGCGAATGGCGGATTCGCTGGAGGTCAGGGTCTGGAGCCGCTGCTCCAGGCCGCGGATGCGATCCTCCGTCCCGCGGACCCTTTCCGCGGTCTCGATCAGAGCCGTATTGAGCTTGGCCCGGTCCGTCTTGATTTCGCCGATCTCGGCTTCCAGGCGCTTCTTGGCTTCCGCACTGGCCGCCATGGCCTCCTCGAGGACCTTGAGGTCCCGCTCCCGCTGCGCCTTCTGCTCGGCGGTCTCGCCCCCCGGCTGAGAGGCAGGCTGTCCGGCGGCAGGCGCGGGCTGCTGGGCCTGCGCGAAGCCCAGAGCGAGAGAGGTCATCCATGCGGCAAGGCCGAGGGCCCTGCAGGTCGGGGGGAGGTTGAAGCAGGCCATCCGTCAGGAATCATCGTGTCCGGCGCGATGATAAGGGTGACCGGAGATGATTGTCAGGGCCCTGTAGAGCTGTTCGGCCACGAGCGCCCGCACAATCTGGTGCGGCATCGTCAACGCCCCGAAGGAAACGACGAGGTCGGCCCTTTGGCGGATCTTGGGATCGAGCCCGTCCGGCCCACCGATCACGCAGGCCAATCCTGCGCGGCCTTCGTCGCGCCACTGGCGGATCCGGTCCGCGAAGGCCTCGCTAGCAGGACTCTTGCCGCGCTCGTCGAAGATCACGAGCACGGACGAGCCCGCCTTGTCCAGAAGGGCCGCAGCTTCTTCCGCCCGCCGGTCGTCCTCGCGGCGAGCCCGGCTCTCGGGCAATTCCACGATGTCGAGCCCGGCCATGCCGAGGGCACGACCCATGCCTTCGATCCGCTGCCTGTATCGTTCGACCAGCTCCCGCTCGGGGCCGCTCTTGAGACGGCCCACGGCCAGCAAGCTCAGTCGCAATTCAGTCAGCCTTCGATCTTCTAGGTCGCATGATCTTGGTCGGGCAACCGGATACCACTTGCCCGGATCATGCTCTAGCTGGCACGATCCTGCGGACGGTCGGCGCCCCACATCTTCTCGAGGTTATAGAAACCACGGACCTCGGGACGGAAAATGTGTACGAGCACGTCACCGGCGTCGATCAGCACCCAATCGCAGGCCGGCAGGCCCTCGACGCGCGCATTCCCGAACCCCTTATCCTTGAGGTCCTTGACAACGCGGTCGGCGATGGCGCCCACATGGCGGTGGGAGCGGCCCGACGTTACGATCATGGTGTCTGCAAGCGAGGTCTTGCCGGCCAGGTCGATCTCGACCGTGTTTTCGGCCTTCATGTCCTCGAGGGAGGCCAGGGCGACGGCCCGGATATCCTCATCGTGCGGAGCATCCGCTCCGGAGAGAGGGGGAAGCGGATGATGTTCCGCCTCAAGCGAATTCAGTCGATTCAGGTTCAGACCCTTTCACTCAGCGCGACTTGTTGCGCCGCAACCCTAAGATAAGGTCGGACGGCACGTTATTTCAACGTCCCCCCGAGGGAGAAGTTCGTCGCATCCTCCGAATCGCCGTGGATGATAAGGAGGACAAGGGTCCGTGCAGGAACACCCAGGCCGGCGGCTCCATTCCGGCCAGGGCCGGAGCCGCCGCCTCGCTGATTCGCCACGCCGACAGGTCCCGGGCGGCGCGGGAATTCAGCGCCTTGAGCCCCCAGCCGGGGCGATCGACGACCGCGAAGGGCATCATCCGGGCGATCCGGCGCCACCCGCGCCAGCGGTGGAAGCCCGCGAGGCTGTCCGCCCCCATGATCCAGACGAACCGGACACCCGGGTACCGTCGCATGAGATAGGCCAGGGTATCGACCGAGTACCGGGCCCGGATGTCCTCCTCGAAGGTGGTGACATCGATCCGGGGATGGCGGGCGACCTGCCGGGCTTCCGCGACCCGCAGCGGCATCGGCGCCAGTTCGCCGACATCCTTCAGGGGGTTGCCAGGCGTGACGATCCACCAGATGCGGTCCAGGCCCAGACGCCTGAGCGCCATGAGGCTCACGTGCCGGTGCCCCGCATGGGCCGGATTGAAGGAGCCCCCATAGAGCCCGATCCGCATGCCCGGTGCGATCCGCGGCAGACGGGCGAGGCCCGAGGCCCCCAGGCGGAAGCGGGACGGCGCAGGCTTCACGGACGCGTCTGGCCCGAACCGCGCACGCGATACTTGAACGAGGTCAGTTGCTCGACGCCGACAGGACCGCGCGCATGCATCCGCCCGGTGGCGATGCCGATCTCGGCCCCGAAGCCGAACTCCCCGCCATCCGCGAATTGGGTCGAGGCATTGTGCAGCACGACGGCCGAATCGACCTCGGCCATGAACCGCTCCGCCGCAGCGGCGTCGTCCGTCACGATGGAGTCGGTATGATGGGAGCCGAAAGCCTCGATATGGGCGACCGCTTCCTCCAGCCCGTCGACGACCCGAGCCGAGATGATCGCGTCGAGATATTCCGTCCGCCAGTCCTCCTCGGTGGCCGGCGTGACGCGGGGATCGACGGCCTGAACGGCCTCGTCGCCCCGCACGGCGCAGCCGGCGTCGAGCAGCATCGAAACGAGCGGCTTCAGGTGGGTGGCGGCGCAGGCGCGGTCGACGAGCAGCGTCTCGGCCGAGCCGCAGATTCCGGTGCGGCGCATCTTGGCGTTGAGGACGATGCGCCTGGCCATGTCGAGATCCGCCCTCTCGTGGACGAAGACGTGGCAGATGCCCTCCAGGTGAGCGAAAACGGGCACCCTCGCCTCCTCCTGCACCCGCGCCACGAGGCTCTTGCCCCCGCGGGGGACGATGACGTCGAGATTGCCCTCGAGGCCCGACAGCATGGCCCCGACGGCGGCGCGGTCGCGGGTCGGCACGAGGGCGACGGCATCGGCCGGCAGGCCGGCCTGGCGAAGCCCTTCGCCCATGGCGTCGGCGATCGCCTGGGAGGTGCGGAAGCTCTCGGAGCCCGTGCGCAGGATGGCAGCGTTGCCGGCCTTCAGGCAGAGCGCGCCCGCATCCGCCGTGACGTTGGGGCGACTCTCGAAGATGACCCCGATCACGCCGAGCGGGGTCGCAACCCGCTCGATCAGCAGGCCGTTGGGCCGCTCGAAGCTCGCGAGCACGCGGCCGACCGGATCGGGCAGCCCGGCGATGCTCTCCACCGCGGCCGCGATGCCCTCCAGCCGCTCGGAATCGAGGGTCAGGCGGTCGATGAAGGCGGGCGTCTGCCCCTTCGCCCTGGCCTCCGCGAGATCCTCGGCATTGGCCGCCAGGATCGTGCCCGCATGCGCCCGGATGCTGGCCGCCATGGCGTTCAGGGCCGCATTCTTCTCTTCCGGGCTCGCAAGCGCCACGCGGCGCGCCGCCTTGCGGGCGCGGCGCCCGAGGTCGGCCATGAGGACCGGGACACTCGGGCCCTCAACCGGGGCCGCATGTGCCGCGTTGAGATTGTCGGTGAGCGAGGTTCCGCTCAAGGCGCGAGTGTCATCCATGTCCAAGTTCCAGGGGCAAACCCATCACGAAACGTCCATAGCATGCCTGGCATCCCCCGAGACAACCCGCTCCTGGGCGTCCGGGCAGCAAATTCGCCCAAAAGCACCGGAAATCCAGATTGGAACCTCGGGCTGGCACTACAGATCCTGGCACGGCCCCTTCTATCCGGCGAGCATCAGGATCAAGGACTTTCTCGCCTATTACGTCACGCAGTTCGACACGGCCGAGATCAACAACTCGTTCTACCGCCTGCCGACGGAGAACGCAGTCCGAGCCTGGCGGGAGGCCGCGCCGGAGGGCTTCGTCTTCGCCTGGAAGGTCTCCCGCTTCATCACCCACATGAAGCGCCTCAAGGACGTCGAGGACAGCATCGCCCTCGTGTTCGGCCGGATGGCGGGGCTTGGGGAAGCGTTCGGGCCGGTGCTGTTCCAGCTTCCTCCGACGTTCAGGGCCGATCCCGAGACGCGGGAGCGGGTGGCCCGGTGCCTCGACCTCGTGCCGGCCGGGCACCGCTATGCCTTCGAGTTTCGCCACCCGAGCTGGTACGACGAGGCAGCCCTCGGCCTGCTGCGAGACCACAACGCGGCGCTCTGCATCTCCGATCATGCCGACGCCCCCGCTCCATGGGTGACGACCGCCGACTTCGTCTATGTCCGGGCCCACGGCACGAACGGACGCTATGCGGGAAGCTACAGCACGCAAACCCTGCAGGATTGGTCGCGGCGCGTCGCCGGCTGGCGCCAGGAGCAGCGCGACGCATACGTCTATTTCGACAACGACATCAAAAGCGCCGCGCCCGGCGACGCCAGAAGGCTGCTCACGCTGACAGGGATGCCGGGCTGACGGTTCGGTCGGCTAGGGCCATGTCATCCCGGTGCACCATCTCGGCGCGTCCGGGATAGCCGAGGATGGCCTCGATCTCGCGGCTGGGCCGCCCGATGATGCGCGCGGCGTCGTCCGCGTCATAGGCCACGAGGCCGCGCCCGAGGATGCGCTGGTCGTCCCGGATCGTGACCGCGTCGCCTCGGGCAAAGCTGCCCTCGACCCGGCGCACCCCGACCGGCAGGAGGCTCGCGCCTCCCTGGAGCGCGCGCGCCGCGCCTTCGTCCACGTAGAGGGTGCCCCGCGGTTCCAGCGCGCCGGCGATCCAGGTCTTGCGCGCGGTCGCAGGATTCGACGGCGTCAGGAACCAGGTGCAGCGCCCGCCCTCGGCGACCCGCCTCAAGGGATTCTTGGCGCGACCGTCGGCGATGATCATGTGGGTGCCACCGGCGGTCGCGATCTTGGCCGCCTCGACCTTCGTGCGCATGCCGCCGCGGGAGAGCTCGGACGCCGCTCCGCCAGCCATGGCCTCGATGGCGGGCGTGATGCGCTCCACCACCGGGATCAACTCCGCGTCCGGATCGGACGTCGGAGGGGCCGTGTACAGCCCGTCGATGTCGGAGAACAGGACCAGCAGGTCGGCCCCGATCATGGTGGCGACGCGCGCCGCCAGCCGGTCATTGTCGCCATAGCGGATCTCGGAGGTTGCGACCGTGTCGTTCTCGTTGACGACCGGCACGGCGCGAAGCTCGAGGAGCTTCAGGGTCGTGGCGCGGGCATTGAGATAGCGCCTCCGCTCCTCGGTGTCGGACAGGGTCACGAGGATCTGGCCCGCCGTTATGGCATGATGCGCCAGCACTTCCGACCATGTTCGCGCGAGCGCGATCTGCCCGACGGCCGCGGCCGCCTGGCTTTCCTCGAGCTTCAGCGGCCCGCTCGGCAGTCCGAGGACCGTGCGCCCCATGGCGATGGCCCCGGAGGACACGATCAGCACATCGGCGCCGCGGGCATGGAGATCGGCCACATCCTCGGCGAGCGCGGCGAGCCAGGCATGATTCAGCCGTCCGCGGGCCCGATCCACCAGCAGGGACGAGCCGACCTTCAGGACGATCCGGCGGAACTGGCCGATCTCGGGGCTCATGGGCGCCACTCGTCCTGCGCGGTCGCGGCGGTCTCCTCCTCGGCCTTGGCTTCGTCGATGACCGAAAGGAGGGCCTGCAGGACCTCCTGAACGCCCTGGTTGGCAGCCGACGACATGACGTAGGGCGTCTTTCCGCAGGCCTCCTTCAGCCTCGCCACCTGCTCCCGCATCGTCTCCTCGTCTAGGGCATCGGCCTTGGACAGAGCGACGATCTCCGGCTTCTCGGCGAGGCCCTGGCCATAGGCTTCGATCTCGTTGCGGACGGTCTCGTAGGCCTTGCCGGCATCCTCGCTCGTGCCCTCGACCAGGTGCAGCAGCACGCGGCAGCGCTCCACATGGCTCAGGAACCGGTCGCCCAGACCGACGCCTTCCGAGGCGCCCTCGATCAGCCCAGGGATGTCCGCGAGGACGAATTCCCGGTTGAAGATGCGCACCACGCCGAGCCCCGGATGGAGCGTCGTGAAGGGGTAGTCCGCGATCTTGGGCTTGGCGGCCGTGACGGTCGCCAGGAAGGTCGACTTGCCGGCGTTGGGCAGCCCCACGAGCCCCGCATCCGCAATGAGCTTGAGGCGCAGGATGATCGTGCGCTCCTGCCCCTCCTGGCCAGGATTTGCCCGGCGGGGGGCGCGGTTGGTCGAGGTGGTGAAATAGGCGTTGCCGAAGCCGCCGTTGCCGCCCTTCGCGAGCAGCACACGCTGGCCCACATGGGTCATGTCGGCGATGACGGTCTCGCCGTCCTCCTCCAGGATCTCGGTGCCGGCCGGGACCTTCAGGACCACGTCGGCGCCCTTGGCGCCAGCCCGGTTCTTGCCCATGCCGTGGCCGCCGGTCTTGGCCTTGAAGTGCTGCTGGTAACGGTAGTCGATGAGGGTGTTGAGCCCCTCCACGCACTCCGCCCACACGTCGCCGCCGCGGCCGCCGTCGCCCCCGTCGGGTCCACCGAACTCGATGAACTTCTCACGACGGAACGACACGGCGCCGCCGCCGCCATTGCCGGAGCGGATATAGATCTTGGCTTGGTCCAGAAATTTCATAACCCGCATCCTTTACGGGACTGGAGCATTTTTCGCAAAAGCCGATCCGGCTGCGCGGTTAAAAAATGCACCGTCTGCATCGATCGTGTGAGGGCAACGCGGGACCGTGAGCAAGCGCTCCCGAGAAGGATCGGGAGCGCCTGGCTTTCAGTGAACGAGGGTAAGCTCCTGGCCGGCCTCGACCGGCGCAGGCTCCCTCACGAGGCCCGTGTGTCCCCAGGTCTTCAGGCTCTCCCACGCCCGCCGATCGAGGCGGAAATGGTCGGCCGGGTAGTAGCCGCCCCGGGCCGGAAGCTCGGAGAGGCCGGAGCCCTGATAGGCGAAGCCGCACTTCTCCAGCACCCGCCGCGAGGTCGGGTTGATGACCCGGGCGGCGGCAGTCAGTTCGTCCTCCTCCCCATAGGCGAAGAAGGCATCGATCAGTGCCCGGGACGCCTCGGTGGCGAAGCCCTGCCCCCAGGAGGGGGTGCCGAGCCAGTAGCCGAGGCTGGGCCTGCCGGTATCGGGGCTGGCGCTGATTCCCACCACGCCGATGAGGCTGTTGGGCTTGCCCTTCGGCGTGATGGCGAGGGTGAGCCCATTGCCGTCCGCGTTGGACCGCCTGGCCTGGAAGATAAATCGCTCGGCATGTTCCGGCGGATACGGATGCGGAATCCGGGCCGTCATCTCCGCGACGGCTTTCTCACCGGCGAGGCGTACGATGGCTTGAACGTCCGCAAGGCGGGGCCAGCGCAGCCACAGGCGGCGGGTCTCAAGGCGGAACACATCGTCACGGGTGAGGTCGGGAAACATAGTCCTGCTCCGATCCGGTTGGGCCCTTTCTCTTCGGCCCGGAAATGACGAAGGGGAGGTGGACATCCCACCTCCCCTGTCGATTTCGGATCTGGAGCTTGGCCTTTTTGGGGCCGTTTGGAGCTTTGATCCGCCGGGTCGGTGTGATGCCGGCGGGAGCTCCTTCGTTTCGCTCTCGCCGTTTACTCTGCGGCCTCTTGGGCCGGAACGACCGATACGAAAGCTCGGCCCTGCTTCGTAAGGAATCGGACGCGTCCATCGGTCGTGGCAAAGAGGGTATGGTCTTTGCCCATGCCGACGTTGGCGCCCGCATGCCATTTCGTGCCGCGCTGACGAATGATGATGTTGCCGGCTACGACCTGTTGATCGCCGAACTTCTTGACGCCCAGACGACGGCCTGCGGAATCGCGACCGTTACGAGACGAGCCGCCTGCTTTTTTGTGAGCCATGGGTGTACTCCCGTGTTCCTGTCAGTTGCCTCGACCGCTTACTCAGCGGCGGTTTCGGCCGGCGCAGCGTCGTCCGCCGCAGCCTTGGTGGTCTTCTTGGCCGCAGCCTTCTTGGGCTTCGCGCCGCCGGCGAGGATCTCGGTGATCCGCACGACGGTGTAGTCCTGGCGATGCCCGCGCTTGCGGCGCGAATTCTGGCGGCGGCGCTTCTTGAAGGCGATGACCTTCTCGCCGCGGGTGTGCTCCACCACCTCGCCCGTCACGGTGACGCCCTCGACGAGGGGCGCGCCCACCTGGGTGCCGTTGTCGTTCGTGACCATGAGAACCTGGTCGAACGTGACGGTCGAGCCAGGCTCGCCTGCGAGCGTGGCGACGGTGATGACGTCTTCAGCGGCAACGCGATACTGCTTGCCGCCGGTCTTGATCACTGCGAACATCTTGATCCTCGTGTTCAAACCCGACTCTCTGCAGGAGACCCGCAGGGTCGACTTCTTGGCAGTTTCCGGCTTCGGTTCACGACAGCCTGAGGGCCGCCGCAATGAAAATGCGCGGACGCAGGGGCCCACGCATAGAGGCAGTCTCTCTACGGAACGAACCTTGCCCTGTCAATAAAAAACCTGACAGGAAGCGCTTGAAGAGCGGCAAATCGCATGATATCCACCCGGCCTCAACCAGCGGGGCTTGAACGCCTTCGCCCTCCGGAGAGGTGGCAGAGTGGTTGAATGCACCGCACTCGAAATGCGGCATACGGGCAACCGTATCGGGAGTTCGAATCTCCCCCTCTCCGCCAAATTTCCTCTAAATGTTGTGCAGGCACAATAGTTTAGCCGAATTACAGCTTCTCTGCCCCTCACTTTAGCCCACATTTTTCGCGGGCCTGCCTCAGCATTCATTGGATCTTTATGGATGAAGGGCTCAGGGCGCGAGGGATGGGTGGTCATGACACCTACCCTTCCCGTACGCGGCGCTTGATAGTCTGACTTCCTCAATTGTAATCTTCGCCGCATTTGAAGCCTCGACTAAAATTTAAGTCAGTCTCTATTGAGCACTTGCCCGCTTAATAATGCGCTTGGATGGGGTTTTTATTCCGCCCGACTTTTCGGAGCACGTGTCTCTGCTTTCCAAACAAGTTCAGATAGGTCCGAGCATAAGCGGCCATTCTTCAATATCGAGCAAGGCATATGGCGCATCATCAATCGACCGCCACAGGGCCAGCTTGCCGTGGGTTGTACCTGCAAGAGCGCAGAGATTTAGGAGCAACCGACCGGCAGCACGAACATGTCTACTCCGGCTAAATTGGCGCGGTCGACGGGGCCCGAACCCCTGTTTTCGCCGTGAGGGGGCGACGTCCTAAACCGCTAGACGAAGGGAGCTAGCAAGGTGGAGGCCGCTCGTATAACCACCCTTCTGATTTGCTTTAAGCCCTTTTGCGCGACAATGCGGAGGTCGCAGTTAGAATCAGAATGGGGCAATTTATTAGCCTGAGCCTGTCTCATGAGCTCGCATATGGATCCCACTTCGGTTTCAGTCCTCACGCTGGCGACATCCCAAACGGACCCTCAATATGAGGACCGCTATTGCGCGTGACTTTACTGCGAGAGATGGATTTCACATGGCTGCGACCGGGTGCGGAGCAACGGAGCATCCCTTAAGAACAAACGTCTCGCCTACACTCTCTTGAAGGAACGGCGCAATGCAATTCCAGGCGCATGCGATGTTTGTCAGTGTTGGGGACTGGAGCCCGAGCAACTGACACTTGCTACAAGCCGCTGAGCTATGTTAGCCCAAGAGCAGTCGGAGTGTAGCGCAGTCTGGTAGCGCACCACGTTCGGGACGTGGGGGTCGCAGGTTCAAATCCTGCCACTCCGACCATTCTTCTCCCGAAGAGTCAGCAGCGAAGAGCCCACTAAGGGCGGCTGCTTGTTATGAGCAACTCGGTTCGCCCCTTCTCACTTCCTCATAAAATTTATCGAATGCCTCCAAGGAGAGCGCCCCACCGAGGGCAAAAGCTGAATCCCGCGCCTCCGCTCGGCTCGCTCCTTGGCGCTTGCTGAATTGAATCGTCGGCTCCGAAGGCCTCCTACGAAACACCTTCAGGAAGGTTGAAGGGCAGCTCTTCTCGTTTTAGTTATCTTGTTTCATAACCGTACTCATCACCACCCGGCTAGCTCGGCAGTCCTAACATGGAAGCTAGACGGCAGGTTTAGGGCTTAATAGACTCTTTCTAAGATACCAAAAAAGCTTCTATCGGACAGACCACATGCTGCTAATCGGGAAAAGGCTAACTTCGCATGAGAGCATTCCGTTAGACGGCCCACAAGGGATAGGTTGCGCGACATCCGTTGCCCCGCTGGACAATCCCCCGCGAGTGATTCAACAAAAGCCAATGAACCTGATCAAGTCGAAGAAACGCGTTGCCGATCACGGGGAGGTGTTCACGCCCCCATGGTTGGTCGAAAAGATGCTCGACCTCGTGAAGGGGGAGACCGAGCGAATTGACTCGCGCTTTCTAGAGCCTGCCTGCGGGAGCGGGAACTTTCTCGTGCCGATACTGCAACGCAAGCTTGCCGCCGTGGAGCTGAAGTTCGGCAAATCCGACTTCGAGAAACGACACTATGCTCTACTGTCGCTGATGTGTACCTACGGGATCGAACTTCTGGCGGACAACATCACTGAATGCCGTGCCAACATGCTGGAGGTATTCGCTGATTATCTGAGTCTGGAAGAGACGGACGAATTCTATCGCGCCGCCGCCTATGTGCTGTCGCTTAATCTCGTGCATGGTGACGCAATGACGATGCGCGACATGGATGGTGAGCCGGTCAGCGTGGTAGAGTGGGGCTATCTCGGAAAGGGCAAGTTCCAGCGGCGTGACTTCCGCCTTGATGTGCTGACCGGCATGGCGAGCTTCAGCGCGGAGGGATCACTGTTCGCCCATCTTGGCAAGCATGAAATCTTTACACCAACCACTGCATACCCACCCATGACAGTCCGCGATCTGGCTGGCGCGTCTCTGGGTGAGGCTTCGGGGGATGCGGAATGAACCATCAGGCAAGTTTTGCGCTTCGAGGCCGCAATCCGGATGTGCTGACCTGCATCGCCAACCTGTCCAACGACGAGGTGTTCACCCCGCCGGAATTCGCCAACCAGATGCTGGATACGGTAGCCGAGGCGTGGGCCACACGAAATGGCGGCGCGAACCTCTGGGCGGACAGCTCGGCACGGTTTCTTGATCCTTGCACGAAGTCGGGCGTTTTCCTGCGGGAGATCGCCACTCGCCTGTTAAAGGGTTTGGAAGGAGAGTTTCCTGACCTCCAAACTCGCGTCGATCATATCCTAACTCGGCAGCTATTTGGTATTGGGATCACCCGACTTACCAGCCTGCTTGCACGCCGCAGCCTCTATTGTTCCAAACACGCAACTGGCGAGCACTCCATCGCCAAGAGCTTTGCTAGCGATGATGGCAATATATGGTTCGAGCGCACCGAGCATTCATGGCGCAACGGTAAGTGCACCTTTTGCGGGGCCAGCAAGGAAGGGCTTGATCGGGGCGAGTCATTGGAGACCCACGCCTATGCGTTTATCCACACCGACGATATCAAGGCTCAAGTTGCCAAGATGTTTGGAGGCAACATGCAATTTGATGTGATCATTGGAAACCCGCCGTATCAATTGGATGATGGCGGCTTCGGCACCAGCGCCGCACCGATCTATCAACTATTCGTGGAACAAGGCTTAGCTCTTGAGCCGCAATACGCCGTGTTTGTGACGCCCTCTCGGTGGATGACTGGCGGCAAGGGACTCGACAAGTTCCGGGAGCGGATGCTGTCCGATAAGCGCCTGCGCAGTATCGTGGATTTTCCCAAGCTCTATGAGGCCTTTCCGGGTGTGAAAATCCGCGGCGGTATTTCCTATTTTCTTTGGGATCGCGACTATCAAGGACCATGCGAAGTGCAAACGATCTGGGACGGCGAGCCAACCGGATCGCCGGTGTCACGCTACCTTGACGCATACGATGTGCTTGTACGCCGTAACGAGGCAGTTCCGATTCTTGAAAAAGTCAGAATAAGGCGCGAGCCGACCCTCGATGTCCGCATCTCTAGTCGTAAACCATTTGGTTTCGCCACTAACTTCAAAGGCCAGACATCGCCTCGTGGACTGCTATCACCTGTAAGGCTATTTGCGAACCAGCGGGTCTCTTGGGTGGAACGCACAGAAATCACTGTTAACCCTGACTGGATTGACGAGTGGAAGGTGCTGATGACCGCCGTGCAGGGAACCAGTGCAGCCGTCGAAACCAAATTCCTCAGCAAGCCGATCATCGCCGGACCGGGCACCGCCTGCACTGAGACATACCTTGTCGCAGGTCACTTCTCCGATGAAGAATCCGCAAAGAACTATGCCAGCTACCTACGGACGCGCTTTGTGCGATTTCTGGTATCGTTGCGAAAGGTGACACAGCACGCCACGCGCGACGTCTATGCATTTGTGCCAGATTTGCCGCTAGATCAGCCATGGACGGATTCCAAGCTCTACGAGCGATACGAGCTAACCCGAGACGAGATTGCCTTTATCGAGTCACAGGTCGCGGCGCATAATGACGGTCAAGCCGACGATGAATAAGCCCACCATTGAGGAAATCCTCATCCCGAGGCCGGAAGCCAACCCGCGCATCTACGCCTATTCGATTGAGAGTAAGACGCATGAGGGACTCCTAAAAATCGGGCAGACAACGCGTGACGTGAAGCAACGCATCGCCGAGCAGGTGAAGACTGCAGCCATCCCGTTCCGGATTGAACTCGACGAATCCGCCGTGCGGAATGACGGCACAACGATCACTGATCACGCGGTTCGCGCGGCTCTGATCAAGAAGGGCTTCGCTAATCCGATCCTGGAATGGATGCAATGCAAGGTTGCGGATGTCCGAACGGTGATTACCGAACTTCGCACTGGCCAGAAGGTTACCGGCACGCACCACGAAACCTTCCCGCCCCGCCGGGAACAGGCAGAGGCCGTGGACAAGACCTATGCCTATTTCCATTCAATTTGGAAAGAGGATGCACAGGCCGTCCCACGCTTCCTTTGGAACGCAAAGATGCGTTTCGGCAAAACCTTCACCACTTACCAGCTTGCCAAGAAACTTGGAGCCAAGCGGGTTCTGGTGGTGACCTTCAAGCCTGCGGTAGAGGATGCATGGCAAACGGACCTTGAATCCCATGTGGACTTTGACGGGTGGCAGTATCTCTCCCGCAATTCTGGTCGGGATCCTAGTCAGATCGAAAAGGGAAAGCCGGTTGTCTATTTCGGCTCCTTCCAAGATCTTCTCGGGCGTGACAAGGCGACCGGGGCGATCAAACCCCAGAACGAGTGGCTTCACGCCGTCGATTGGGATCTTGTGGTTTTCGATGAATATCATTTCGGCGCTTGGCGCGACACGGCCAAGGAGTTGTTCGAGGGTGAGGATGAGGCCAAGCGGGAAGCCAAGCTGGAGTACGATTCTGGATTGGATGAGGTGAACGAAGATCTCGGCGAAATCTCAGCGAACGAGGCGATCTTCCTGCCGATCACTACACGCGCTTATCTCTACCTTTCGGGCACACCATTCAAGGCGTTAGCCAACGGCGAGTTCATCGAAGAGCAAATCTTCAACTGGACCTATACCGATGAACAGCGCGCCAAGGCAGAATTTGCCGCCAATAATCCGGGCCAGCGTAACCCCTATGGCGCACTCCCCCAGATGCGCCTGCTCACATATCAAATGCCCGACGAGTTGCTTGCGATTGCCAGTGCCGGGGAGTTCGACGAGTTCGATTTAAACGAGTTTTTTGCGGCCACCGGCACAGGTGCGCAGGCTACGTTCAAGCACAAAACCGATGTTCAGAAATGGCTGGAAATCATCCGTGGCTCCTATGCACCGCAAGCGGTTGATAGCCTGAGAACCGGAAGCCGCCCGCCATTTCCCTATTCGGATGCCCGCCTGCTGCCTTACCTCCAACACTCGTTCTGGTTCTTGCCTAATGTTGCAGCCTGTCATGCTATGGCGAACCTGCTGGAGGAGAAGCACAACATCTTCTGGCATGGCTACAAGGTTATTTTGGCCGCCGGATCAGCGGCAGGCATTGGCCTTGATGCGGTGCCGCCCGTCCGGTCAGCTATCGGCAGCGGGTTCGACACCAAAACAATCACCTTATCCTGCGGGAAGCTTACCACAGGCGTGACCATTCCGCAGTGGTCCTCAATCCTCATGCTTCGCAACCTCAAATCGCCTGAGACCTATTTTCAGGCTGCGTTTCGGGTGCAGTCGCCGTGGTCAATCAAGAACCCCAACGGCGATAATCCGAACGAGGAGGAGGTGCTGAAACCCATCTGTTTTGTATTCGACTTCGCTCCGACGCGGGCGCTTCGGCAGTTGTCTGACTACGGCATCGGTCTATCCCCCGGCGAGGCAAACCCGGAGAATGCCGTCAAAGAGCTTGTCTCGTTCTTGCCCGTACTCGCCTATGACGGCGCAAACATGACGCAAATTGATGCTGGCGGCATCCTCGACATTGCGATGGCAGGCACCTCGGGCACGCTGCTCGCCCGCAAATGGGAATCTGCGCTTCTAGTAAACGTGGACAACGACACCCTACGTCGCATTCTCGACAATGCCGAGGCAATGGCTGCAGTTGAACGTATCGAAGGCTGGCGCACGCTAGGCGATAACATCATCGAAACGATCATCAACAAGAATGATAAGGTTAAAGAGCTCAAGAATAAGCAAAAAGGCGGCCTCCTAACAGAAAAAGAGAAAAAGGAGCTAAGCGAGGCTGAAAGAGAATATAAATCAAAACGCAAGCAGATTCAGGAAAAGCTAATAAAATTTGCCACTCGCATTCCAGCCTTTATGTATCTGACCGACTTCCGAGAAAATACGTTACAGGACGTTATTACAAAATTGGAACCGGAACTGTTCCATACTGTCACTGGACTAACGGTCAGCGACTTCCACCTCTTGGTGCGCCTGAAGGTGTTCAACACAGAGCGGATGAACCAAGCCGTATTCGCCTTCCGTCGCTATGAGGACGCCTCACTCCGCTATACGGGCATCGAAAGCCACGAAGGCTTAACCCATTTCGGACTGTATGACACCGTCGTGGCAAGGGAATTGATGGAGGTGGGCGAGCACCCGGATCATGACCTACCTTTAGCAGCCTTTGTAAGTCGCTCTGAGTCCTATGTCTCCCGAAATTTTGGCGCTGACGCGAAGTGGAGGGACATCAATCAAGCCGTATGGAATGCGATTGAGGAACAAAAGGACGCGTCAATAACCTTAAGCCAGGTTGACGTGATAGCGAGCGAAGCATCGGCAGAAGCTGGTGACGTTTTAGCTGTCTTAGCATTGCTCTCGCGTCCCGCGTCGCAGATCCTCAAAATGGAGTATTTGGCAAACGCCGAGAATGGAGCTGCCCCGGTTCCGAAAGATGAAGTAGTCAAACATCTTCGAGCATGGTGGAAAGATAGAACAATGAGCGATGATGCTTGGCGAGCATGGGCCAACAGCATATTGGTGAAGTGGAGCCCCTATTATGACAATGGGGTAACTCAATGATGGAGGAGTGCAATAGTGTCGCCTCACTTATCGAAAGATTGAAGAGGAAGGCTCCAGCTTACCTAGACTTACTCACTGCCGAGACCGAAGAGGAGTTCGAGAGTGCTTTCAGTGTTGTACTAGAGAAAGCAGTACACCATCTCGAAAAGAACAAAGTGAACTTCGCCGAATTGAAAGAGGAAGGTTTGTCTGGTGCCCTTGCCGGGGCGCTGACGATTCCAGGCTTAACTGTAACTCAGGAAACGAATTCAAACGGGCATGTTGATTTGACTATTGAAGCCGATCACTGCAATCCCAGCAGAATCAAACTGGGAGAAGCAAAAATTTACGCAGGCCCAAGTTACCACATCAAGGGTATTGGCCAGCTCCTCGGTCGATACACAACAGGTAGAGAAGGGCAAGGCCTTCTGATTAACTATGTTCGCAACAGCAATATAAAAGCAATTACTGCGAAGCTTAAGACTGAAATGGACGCCAAGCTTCCTGAGAACCAAACGGAGCTCTGTGCTGAGCACACTCTGAAGTGGTCTCTCGTAACCAAGCACCAACACAGTTCTGGGGAGATTGTTGCGATAGGGCACATTGGGTGCAATTTATACGTCTGACAGAATGCTCGACTCTGCGTATTTCTTGATCAGCCATGAAGGCCAACGTACTCGCACCGCTCACCAGCGAATAAGGTTTACACGTCAAGGAGCATAAGCGCAGCATTTCGGTATACCTCGAGGTGACGTTACTCAGGCGGTGTATGTCACGTCATATCTGGGTTGATGCCCCTTTTTGCGGCACTGCGAATGTCTCAGCTAAACTCAGAAGTAAAACTATGGCCCGCATCGGTCACGACCGTCACGGATGCTCAATTGAACGCCCACAGTTGCCTTTTGGGCAACACGCATAATCTCAGTACTACGCGATAGCGGCTCCTGAACCCCGCTCTAAGCCCCGCATCAATAGATCAGCGGTGCATCTGGCGCTCGGCCCGGTGCGTTTAACCGCTGGAAAAGCCAGTAGCATACGTCATCATCAAGCAACCCTGCTACGAAAACTGACGCCCAGTTGTTCTTGCTCCCGTGCTGATCGTCAAGCAAACTCAGTTCCTCAACGAGCGTTGCCTTCAATTCAAGGACACTAACTGGGTTGCGAGCGAGCGCCCGCACCATGAGGCTAGGCTTACGACAGAGATTGCTCCAGCTTCGGATAAGGTGGTTTTTTATCGCAGTCCGCTCAACAATTGAGCGAACATGAAAGCGTATGGCGTTGAAGTGACTGTGATGACTTGGCACAATCAGACGCACGCCAATTCGCGGAACTAGGCCGAGATCCTCAAAGCAGGCGGCGATCAATCGTTCTGACAGGCAATTGTCGAAATACGGGTGCAGTACCCGTTCACCGGGACTGGCACCTGTCACGGTCTCTTGTCGCTTGCTGTTGCACTTGCACGCAGGCACGAGGTTAAGGGAGAAGACCGCAAACTCGCCGTAAGTGTTCTTCGGAAGCATATGGTCGAGAGTACCACTGTGCATGGACCCACACATCGGGCAGCATAGATGCTCCGATGCTGACCGCAACTCGGTGATGTGCTCAAGGTCCCGCGGGGGATCCTTGTAGTGGTTCCTCAAGTATGTTCTGACATCATCACTGACTGCAACCTTCTGAACTGAGAACGCGTCTCCTCCTGCTGTCACGTATTGCGAGTATCCCTGCTCTATCGCGGCAACGGCGCTCTGAAGATGCGGGTAACTTCCTACCCTGCGGTTGTTAGCCAGAGCTCGAAGTGCAGCAGCATCGTCAAAGGTCGGCGCTGGAACTTTGTTCATTGCCGAGTTCCTGCGTCTACGGCGTCACGAAGCGAGTTCAGCACCTCCAGCGAGAGCTCGTCCTTATACTTTTCATAGATGCTCTTCCAGCCGCTCTCTCTTTGAATCAGCCGTCGCTCCACTTCTGCCGCAAGACGGGACGGCTCATCTTCGCCAAACACAAAGTATGAGATCGCTCCGACATCGGCACCGAATGTCCTCAAGGTCGGATGCGATGCATGTACATAACCTTCACTATCGGCACGGAGCACCGTCACCTGCTCTCGAAATACCTCTCGAACAAAGTAGACAGAGTGGGTAGCGATGATGGCAGCCGACCCTGTCTGCGCCAGCAGATTATCGAGCAAAGAGACGAACTGACTGATGAAGTTTGGATGAAGATGGGTCTCAGGTTCGTCTAGGAGCAACAGCGAGCCGTTCTCTATATGGAGGCTCGCCTGTGCGGCAAACTTGAGGAACGAGATTTCGCCACTGCTTAGTGGATATCCAATGCCGTTTATCACACGAACTGGCTCACTACGCGTGTCTACCGCGGCATACATCTCAAGAACACTCATTTCATTGCCGCGGTTCAAGAGAATAATGGGAATATAGTCTTTCTTGGGACGCCTGACTGGCAGGCAAATCTGCTCCCAGCTATCAATCGCCCGAAGGGCGCTGAGGAAGATTGCCCACCGCGATGACTCGCCAATACTCTCGTTGGACCGAGCCACCTGTATCACTAGGTCGGCAGCGCCATTGTTCTTGCTGGATCGGCGGGAGCGGTTCAGTGAAAATTGCCGATACCAAATCGAGGACCTCTTGCGGCGATGACTTGGAAACACGGTATCCGTCTCATTCGTCGGCGCAAATGCGAGGATACGATTGAGGAGAGGACGCTCTCCCGTTTCGCCATCTGATAACGAACTGTTACCACTTAGGGCAGCCCGAACAATCCGACCGAGTGTTTGGCTTTTGCCAACGCCGTTCTTACCGATTACCACGGCGATGCGCTTTGGAAGATCTGCGTCATGATCGAACCGGAAATGAAGCTCGTGTTCGCTCGACCGCCCTTCCAAGCGAAACTCAACCCGGAGCGAGTTGGACATCTTTCCGAACTCTTCGTACTCGCTCCCGTGCAGTATGGGACCTGCGTTCTTGTACGCGAAATACGTGTCTGCATTTCGCACAAACGACAGCGAAAAGGCGCTCGTCTGCGCAGCAGCATCGGCTAAGTTTGACTTTGTGCGAAACTCATTAAGAGCAACGAGATCGTTCATTGCCGTCAGTGCTTTTCCGGCTCGTTCGACACCAAACGCTTGAACAACGCGTCGATAGGCCTCCATGCTCGGTAGCATAGTGAAGTATTTATGCGCCTCTGTTGCAACGATTGTTAGTTGGTCCGACTCGTCTAAGAGCTCTATCAGGCGGTTCGATCCGTTGGACCGGTTTGAGGCAGCGCCCAAAAACCCTAGGAATCCGTCCACCCTGAATGTGCGAGTTTCCCCCAACAGACGGATTAGTATATCGACCCGCGTTCTGTATGCAAAATCGTTCCAATCGTCATCCGACGGAACGATCAGGATCGTACCCTCGGCCAGAGGCTCCCACTGGGCCTCTCGCCGACCAAATATGATCTTCGGCTGTTCGTCGCCCAGATCTGTTGGTTCGCTCGTCGTCACAGCCATATCTGCTCACCAACTCCTTTCCCAGCCGGAGTCGGTCATGGGTGCCTTAGCCACTTCCAATCCGCATTGATAGAGCCATCGGAAGAAGCTTTGCATGTTTAAGAACGAGGGAGGCAATGTGGCCACGCGACCAAAACTCGACCCCGCTTTCCTCGCGCAAAGGGGTGGGGTGCAGAAGGCAGGTGACGATACGCCGGTACGAGTTAGTTGGAGGGGAGGCCCAATGTGTCTCAAAACTAAGCGTCTCATTCCAATAAGCCCACTTGCATTGAAGCAGACCAGTAACGTTGCCGGTTGCATCGGAGCCGAGGCCGTCAACACCTCCATCTCCCGAGCCCCCGACATGCATCCACATCTCATCGGGGTGTTCAAGCTGCAGAAGCGCCACGCACAGGTGCTCAAACGAAGATGGGGTCACATCAGATAAGAGACGGCGTTCAATCTCGTGACGATCCAGAGTCCACTTATAGGATACCCGGTCCGGCTGATCGATCAGTTTGTCGAGTGTCCTGTAAGGGTCAAGATCGAGAACGCCCGGCGCATGAACCTGCCCGAACGTCGAGCGTCCAAAGAGTGATTTTCTAATCCAGGCTGGTATTGCGGGCACCGGAACAGGTCGGAACCGATCCACACGCCAACCCTGCACCACATCGCCGACATGACTGCGCCCCGGATGGTCTTGGATCGATAGGCCTGCCTTCACCCGTAAATCAAGATAGTCTTGAGCCCACGACGGATCATCAACCAACTCAAACGCATCTACCACTCGTCCGGCGAAAATGACACCAAGCGAAGGGCGCGGCACGAGCGCAATGGACCCTAAAGCAATCTTTGCAACAAAGTTTCTATTCTGATTGTAAAATCGTCGCTCCTTTCGCGGCTGACGCTCCATTTCAAGGAGCCACTGATCATGAGGGCAGGTCACATCAACGATGCTGTCCCGCACGCACCCCTTTTGATATGGCTTACCGGCACGCCACACCGGGTAGCCGATGAATATCCGCTTCTCCTTGAGCACAATGTCGATGGGATCCGCGCCCTGAGGGCGGCACCGGGAGAAGAAAACAACAGGAGATCCGGTCATGCTTGGCTTGTGCTCGGGCGAGTCTTCAGCTTCTACAAACCGAAATGCTCCTTGGCATCATATCCTTTAGGTTGAAGCGTAGGGCCATTCAGATCAAGGCCATGGAGCGCCTATCTGGCGTCAACGGCGGCCCTGAAGTGACCTGTGCTCTGGTCGAAGTCGGTGATACGCCACCGCGCACCTTTGCGCCTGCTCGACTCCCAAGGGGCAGCATCATCAACACCGTGGCCGGGCTTGCCATCGACGATTACCACGTCGATGTGGCCACTATATTCGGTGGCAGCCATCATGAGGTGCCGTATGCGCTTTTTGTTGCCGGGAAGATCGTGCCACATTGCCTCTGGCCCACAATGCAGCCGCGTATCGATCCATGGCTTTCCGGCGCTAAAGGCAATCTCGCAGCGCCACAGGGATATGCAAACGCCGCTTGCGTTCACTGCACTCCAGTCCTGCCGCGGGTTTTCGAGACGATACCCTAACGCGGTAAATGCTTCACTGTACTTCATTGCTCTGAAGAACCGTCTCGCTATCGAATGCCTCACTCAACCGACGATCCGGGATTGCGCCCGTGCTCATTGTCTACCGCCACTATCGGTTGTGTCATAGACAGCTGTTAGTTCATGACGGACGAAGGCAGCGGCACACTCATAGTGCCAATTGGTTCTGGTCCGTGTCTGAAATCTTTGCAGCATACAGCCTTCAGCTTCGGGAGCCTGCTGAGAATTATAGAACACCAGTTTCTTGACTCTTACGGAGCGGGTCAGAGAAGCAAACAGCGAGACGTACTCCTTGCCGCCGAAAAACACGATGGGCTCGTCTCGGTCGTCAGGCAAATGACAGAGATCTCGGTAAGCATCCCCTTTGCGTCGCCGAACGAAACCCTCGGCTGCCGCACTGAAGGTAATGTCGTAGCTCGGTGTCAGGAACGCCGCATTGAGCAATCCCCATCCGGCTGACAGGATGTAGGTGTTCTCAACGCCATATCGCTTCACGAGCACACGGTAGATCTCGTTCCTGTAGAGCTCGTATGCGGGGAGCAATCCGAGAGGGTTACTGCTTGGATTCTGATTATAGGCCAGAAGGGTCTCCCTCCATGTGAGACCGTCATCAACAAGATCATCAGGGTGAGCGAAGACACAGGCATCTGCCAGCGGAGCCTTCTCTGGACGAGCGACAAACAAGACTGGCTGTCCGCCCTTTGTTCGCAACGTTCCGGCATCAGGTCGTTTGCTTCCTGCGCATTGAATCACGACGATCACGCGGCCTGCTCCGTGTTTGAAACCAGCGCCTCAAGGCGGCCGAGAAAGGCCGGGTCGTAGACTTCATCCACATGGTTCTGGTTCCACAATCCCGACGTCCGAACCCGCTCGCGGTTGCAGGAATGTCCGAGCCAGCCTGCACTCGGCGGATCAAGCGGCCCCTTCTCGAAATTGCTGAGAAGCGCAATCGAGTTTCGCTCAATATAGCCTCGCAGACTTCTTGGGCTGGCCTCATCCTCGATAGCTAGGCAAAGGAATGGCATGGCACCAATCACTTTGCTGACTTCACGCTCAAGGGTGATCTCGCCCAAGCGCACGTCGGCAGGGGCATTGTTGCCTTGCCCCCACGTTGGAAAGTCATGGCCATAACGTGCCATTAGCGCGGCGCCGACGATCAGCCTAAAGATGGATCCACGGTGATTGCCGCCGCCGCTCTTGCCTTGACCCCGGTGCTGGCGCAGGCGCACCCAAAGCTTCGTGCAGGAACTGTCTGTGAGCGCGTGGGTGCCCACGCGCACAATCCGCGGGCCGCTGCCACTGTCTGAGCGAGTTTCGCCGTCCTCCATGAAAAAGTAGACCCCGCGGTTGGGCCAGTCCATGCGCCCAGAACAATCCCGTAGCCTGCGTGGCCCTCCGATTCGCTCCGAGAGCACCGCAAGGAGAGCATAATAGTCACGTAAATCCGAAAGCCGCTGAGTGGACACCGCAAGATCCTACACTGTCGATGATCGAGGCCTCATCCTGGTTCCGGCAGCCAATCAGTTGCCTGCCTCAGAGGGAGTATGCCAGACCCGGTGCACCCTTGTCGTGTTTTGGACAACGACGTTGCCAAATGTCGGAGCCATTCGCACCGTACTCGTGGCCGCACACCGCGCATTTGAGCACATAAACCCGCTGCAAATGATCGTTCCCCGGCTCATCCGTTTTTCGCACGACCGTTTGCTGATGCTTGTTCGTGTAGCCGACTGCCGTTGTACCCTTGTCCATGGCTCTCTATCTCGCACGAGATCTTGAGCGCAGGTAGGCTGCCATCACGGCTTCCATGTCGTGGTGCTCTTGGCTGTCCCTCGTCGCGGCCCAAGGGGACTTATGTTGATGCCACGGCAGATTGGCTGCGCGCAGCGCGGCCCGGAACACTCGCGGATCAACCTGCTCTCGCTTTGCCATCTCGACAGCCGAGATAAGACTAGCCTTTTGACGCTGCCTCATGGGACGCCCCCTTGCACAAAACAAACCTTAGCCCGAGAATCTCCCGCGATTCGTCACGGGAACCGGGCTTTGACGTAGTCCGTCACCGAGCCACCTGTCAGCTCTGCCGTCGCGTTGGCACCTCGTACATAGAAACGGTGCACTGCGCCGTCTTTGACGAAGGCTGGCTTGGGTCCCCTCTCACAGCGCACGACCAGAATTCGCTCAGAGCCCTCGCCCTCGAAATGTGGATGGACATAGGGGAGAAAGAGGTCGCCGATCCGTTCCTTGACAAGATTCACCAGATGAAGGCCCATTTTATCCTCGTTGGGAAAGCCATCCGCCGAAAGGCCCAAAACCCTCCCGTCATCAGCCACCCCGACAACCAATGTTCCGCCATGGGCGTTCAGGAAGCCCGCTATTGTCTTCAAAGCGGCTAAATGCATCTTCTCGTCCGCTTGGCCCGTGTGGAGATTGGTGCGAAGGGTTGATTTGAACTCGACGCTCCCGCTCTCACCTGCGGCAAGAAGTTCAGTCACCGTAAGAGGGGCAGACGGCGACGGTGCAATCTCTCCACAGAGCTGCTGATAGGCCTCACGGACCAACCGGGCCATCCGCACCCGCCGCTCCTTGAGGAAATCATCGTAGGAAAGCTCCCACCATGCTGGAGGCAGCGCGTGCCATTTCAGCATCAAGTCGCGCTCGTGCGATGGCAGCTTTGCGTCCAATGCCGGGGCGTAGTCTTTGGGTGCTTGGTCACTGATCTTCTGGTTATCGGGCCATTCAACAACGGCAAAGTTCGCGATCTGATTCACTTGCCGGTTATCGGTGATGCCGAGTTTGGCAAGATAGCCGCGTGGGAAGAGATGATGTTGCTCGAATGTCGCCTTCGTGCCGTTCACGGCAGGATCGATCATATCCGCGATTTTCAGGGGGCTGTAGAGGGCACGGGCTCCCAGAAGGATGAGCGATGCTTGATATGCGAACCGTGAGGGACTCTGCGAGGCCGAGGTGGCGAGACTGACTGGAAGTGTGATTTCCCAATAGTCGTTGGTCAGAGTGGTTGCACATATTTGGCGAAGTTTGGCGAGGTAGTCGTCGCCTGTCTTCAGATCCCGAAGTTGGGCAATGTCGAACTCGAAGGCCGTTTCGGGCGAGTTGGTATAGCGCCTTGTCAGCGCCGCCATAAAGAAGAATTCGGCGATGGCTTGCCGCATTCTCTGTTTATCGATGCCGTGATCGACCACCCCGATGAGGTAGAGGACGTAGGAGTACACAATCGTCGTTTCCGACGTGATCATCCCCTCGTGCCGATAGCCCGCGAGCGTCATCGCACTCAAGAAATGGTGCCAGTTGGCAAGGTTCAGGACCCGGCCCTGCGCAGCCTTTAACGTCTCAAACTGGGCGTCACGTTTCACTGGATCGACTTGGCCGGTTACGGCATCACGCCCTCGCAGGACGCTATAGACGTTCTCCAAGCGCGCCCGTTTGAGCCCGAGCCCGACCCCAACCCGCAGCAGTTGGTCCGGCGATGGTTTGATGAAGTGGTTGTACGGCGACGGTCTTCCCGTCCCTGCTTGGGCGGCTTCACCCGCGAACTGCTCCAAGGCCGCGCGTCCCTCATCCCAAAAGACGGACATGAGGGTCATGATAAAGTCGGCTTGGTTCAGCTTCTTTCCTTCGCCGTTGATGCGAACGAACACCTCCGCAACCGTTTCTGCATCTAAGGACGAGTTCAAGGTTAAGGCCGTGAAGGTATAGTGCGGCAACGCGTGGAGCTTTCCGATAGCTGCTTGCGCGCGGCTGATCTCATCAGGCGACAGATCCCGGACCTGCTTCAGGTCCTCGATAAAGCGTCCAGCAAACTCGAAGACATTCACCTCTGGCTTCCAGAGCTCCGAGATGTCCGGAATATAGGCCTTGTCCTTTACGATAGAGGCATCTGTCACATCGAACCGCGCCTGAAGCGGGTTGAACGCGATGCGGATCCGCTCCTTCCTAAAGTTCGCCCGTACAACCTCTTTTCCCTTGATGACAGCATAGAGCGAGGTTAATCGCTGCTGCCCATCAACAATCGCAAGCGACGGGGCCTTCTGGTGTTCCTTGGTGCCGATGGTCTTGTTGCCGGTCTCAGCGCCCGTTTCCCAAAACAGCAGATAGCCCGCAGGGTAGCCCCTGTAGAGAGAGTCGAAGAGATTGCGGACATTCACGTTCGGCCAAACAAACGGGCGCTGGATCTCCGGCAGCCCGATCTTGCCAAGGTCGATGTCCTCAACAAGTGCAATCAATGGATACGCCGTAGTTGTAAATAAAGCCAAAATTCGCCCCCAAGCGTTTGGCCTCAGTTTGTCTGAGCCCTCGTCTGAAGGCAAGGATTCTAAGTCTAGTGTTGGTAGACGTTCCTGCTTAGACCGGAGTCATCACTCAGAAAATGACATTCGGGTCGCGGCATTCTGAGCTGCACCTCGCCTCGGCGCAGTCGCTTGCGGACGACGACTTAGCCAACTGCATCAACGGCCTGAACCTGGAAGATGTGCTTGGCCAGATCCAGACCAACTGTGGTAATCTGCATGGCGGATGCTCCCTCTCCTTGTGGCGATCTTCACGACGACCACCCTTTGGCACTTTGATGCCGGTGAGCAGGGAGCGTCCGCTCCATCACATTAATAGATCTATGAAAATCCAACGAAAGTTCGCTAGAGTACTGGTTGTCAAGCAGCGGAAACATGGTGTGGTGTGCTAACAGTGGAAGGGATGGAAGGAGACAAAGCCTCATTTTTGATACAATCAGCAAGAACGGCAGTAATCGCTTGCGATCATCTAGCCAAGGCACGCAGTGTGGGATCAGAGCTTCAATTCTAAACATAATTCTCTAAAGTAGAACATCAGAGCAGCCGATTTCTATAAGGTCACGATCATGGCACACGGAATCGAGCCTAGTGACGGCGAGACGTCCAGCGAAAAGCGTCAGCACGATTTGAGCATATCGAACCTGAGCGATAAGTTAAAAGCTCTGGAAGAAAAGGTATCTCAACCTAAGCCTAAAGATAAGTGGGATAAATTTGCTGCTTTATCGACTTTGATTTCCGGCTTGACTGTCGCGTTTATCGGCTTTTATGCAACAAACATTTACGATAGCAGATCGAAAGAGCTTGATCAAAGCCAAAAGCAGCGGTCAACAATTGCCTCCGAGTTGCAGGTCGTCGAAAAGTTCATCCCGCATCTTGCCTCCACTGACGTCAAAATTCGTTCCGCCGCATTGGCTGCTCTTTCCGCTATCGGAAACACTGAGTTAGCCGGAAAGTTGTCGCGCGTGTTTGGCGACGCAGAAGCGCAGGCGGCTGTTACTGCCGTTTCTAAGCCTGAGCCCCACGTTTCTGTACCACTGCCGAAATCTAATAACCCGCTTGATTTTATCGAGAGGTACAAGGCGTCAATTGCATTCGTTGACGTAAGTGTTGACGGAAATACATTAAAGCAGGGCAGCGCATTCCCTATAAACAAAGATGGCTTTCTCATAACCGCAGCGCATTTGATCGAGCTTAATGCAAGCGTTAGCGTACGGTTTGGCAGTCGTGATGCTCTCCCTTATTCGGCTCAGGTAGTATCTAGAAGTGAGGCCAGTGACATTGCGTTGCTGCGTGTTAGCTCGGTTGCAACACAGGTCGCCGTTCCTACACTTGCCCCATCCAGCGAGAGATTAAACGCTGGGTCAAAGCTTTTCGTCATGGCATTTGCTCTGTCAATGCCAGAACCGATGCTTATCGAAGGAGTTGCAACCGGTTCTCCTGGCCCCGATTTGACACAGGCTATCTCGTCGCCCCTTGTCCCTGGCATGTCGGGCGGACCAGTTTTTAATTCAGAGGGTCAGGTTGTCGGCATAGTCAAGGGCGGCGCGGTTAATTTCCCTTCCCTGAGCTTTATTGTCCCTGCCCAGTTCGTAAGAGGTCTGCTTGCCACCGCAGGGCTGTGATTGATCCTCAGGACGTTCAACAGTTTCACACGTAGGCCCCCGGCAGCAGATCATCGATCCGGCTGTTGAAGGTGGTCGGTCACGATGCGGCTCAGCACGTCCGTGAGATATGCCTGCGGGTCCACCCCGCACATTTTACGGGTCACCACCAGCGAGGTGATGATCGCCAGTGAACCTGCGGCGTTCCAAGTTCCGTCAAAGCACACGATTTGGCGCGTTGCTGGCGATCTGTGGGAGAGGTGAGTATTTATCAGCATCCTGAGGGCAAAACTGGATTTCAAGACGAAAGCTCACAAACTGCTGCTTTGTATGTTTGTAGCAGCCGCCCATCTATGCTGTTCTCTCTAATGTCAGCAACGAGGTAGCCGGGACGTCCGCCCGCAACATAAAATCTTATAGTGCTACCACGTCTGGTTTTGATTAGCGTATAGTTCTCGCCCCACTGGACGTCGCTAGCTTTTGCAGAATCAATGGTTTCATAGCCATCGGCGCTCGCAAGAAAAAGCAACCTTACCGCCCCTTGCTTAGTAAATTTAATCTCAGGCAGAAAATCACGACATTGAAATGTGTTCGGGACTAAGTACGGCTTTAGGTCAGCTCTAGCTGAAAAACTGAAGCAATTTACAGCCACAAAAAAAGCGATTCTGTAAAATGCACTAGGACGTGACATGGCAAGGCCCGTCCTTTTCCCCGGAACCCCTCAAGTAGAAACGTCCAAATCGAAGATCTATCGTGATTTCATCTTGTCCAGCCGATAACGATATGGAACGCCGCGATGAACTGGCATATACTTCTTCAGCATCGGACCAATGAGGACTCACCGATACTGATCCATTGCGGCGAAAGCTAATGGTAATTTCCTTACAGACGATCTTTTTCCCGCGCAATTGTACTAAATCAATATCGGCTCCAGCATCAGCCGCAATGGGCCGGGCCAACAACGCTAGACTGAGCATAATGAATAATATTCGCATTCATTTGACCTTTACATCGGCGAAGATGAAGAAATTGCTGGCAGCAACTACAAAGCTGCGTTCGCCAACCTCGTCCCGTTCGTTTGGGGTCACACGGTTACTGCCACCGAGTACCACGATGGCGAACATCCAATTCGCAGATTCCTCCTCTCAGCACCTCCCCATTCATTACGCCGTCGCCTGAAATATCAGCCACAAGTTTAGGCTCATTGCCACCACTAACATAGAGCCTGTACCGATCTTGCTTGTCAGTGAAGAACACTGTGTCGTCTGTCCACTTGATGCGTGCAGCTGGTACTCGCGCAACAATTTCTGAGGTTCCGATGGCATCAGCATACAGAAGGATGATGCTTCCATTTTTCTGAAAACTGATCTCGAACAAAAAACCGTTACAATGATATATATTTCCGCTTAGTAACGACCTTAGATCATTCTGCGCGTGAGCTTCCGAATATTGCAATAGCGCCCCAGAGAAAGCAATTCCGATCAGACAGTTAAGTATTACTTGAGGACGCATTTGCCTTCCCCATAGTAGTAATTGCCGAAGCGGAACCCAATCTCAATTGTGTCCTGAGCACCCTCAGGTGCAACAACAATCTGGTTTCTGAGAAACCCGACGTCCTTCGCATTGGCCTTCCAATCTTGTGAAAGCTTGCCATCTTCATACATCGTGAACGCACCACTCCGGTCAAACCGAAACTCGTAGTCGCCACAGATCAAAGATCGCCCTAGAAGACGAGTCCGTTCATTCTTACTTTGCTGGCCCAGCGCGCCTTGTGGAGCAAGAAGCAAGACCAAGATCGAGATGGACAAAGCTTGACCTGTCATCCAGTTATACCGCCGTAAATGTGGCAACGATGTAAGTGTCCGCAGAGAGCACATAGAAGCGTTTTCGACCAACACGAACCACTTTTGGGCCTGATGTTCGGAGTGGCGCTGATTGGATTGTCAGTGGGGTGAAAGTGAGCGGCCCTATAGACCGCTGACTCTCAATCCTCCCTTCACCTTCTATGAAACACAATATTGTGCCTTTGATCGTTTCCGTGTCTGCAATTGAGTCAGTAAGATCAAGGGTGACAGAGAACGGAACCTGCTCACCAACAGCAACTTGGGTTTTCCCAAGTTTCAATGACTCGAGCCCAACATGAAGAAGAGAATCGTGTTGCTGTGCAATGGCCTCAGGATCAATCTGCGCGAAAGCACGGGAGCAAATCAGCAGCCCTGGCGTTGACAGAAAGAGTCGGCGGGACAGATCCATTCACTCCTCCAGCGCACATCGAAATCCAGATATTATTGTACTTTGATACTGATTGGCACAGTCGAAACAGCAGTTCGACTGACAAACTGATTTGCTTGTTTTGACGTCGCCCCCGGGCCTACAAAATTGATTGTTATGTTCACATCAGCTGGAATCTCAACAACCAACTTTCCAGAAGACTCGATAAATCTTGAATTTCGTACAGTTTGCTCGACCTCGCCCTGAGAAGGGTTATCTTTCCTGTTGTTGAGAGAAATATCTCCCCTAATCTTCTGGTAAAGGTCCCAAAGTTTTGTTGCGAGATCGACGGCAGTGATAACAGCTGGAATGAGTGCAGCGACGCTAGCATCAGCTGTGGGATTTGCGCATGGCAGAGGAACAGCAGCGGAAGCCGCCCCAAAAATGAATCCTCTTCGAGTGATCAAACTTGGTAAGCGCCGCTGGTAAGTTTGCGATTTGAGGAAGTCATGAACCTCATCCGCCGGGAGCCCTGGAGGAAGATGATCGGCAACAAACTCGTACTTAACAGGGATAAGCCGACGCGACATTTTTGACGCTCCATTGTTATAGGCAAAGTAGACAGCTTTTCAGGTTTAAGCAATGTACATCCCATTTCCTTTTGGCCGGACTACCTACCACTAACGGGTAAGTACAGTACGTACGAATTTTATACTTAAAGCGTATACAGCGCATCAACGATCCTTGAGGCGATCCATTTTTCAGCCGTGCGGTAACATTGCGACTTTGAGCAGCAGCTACACAGGAGCAATCCACAATCGCCGAGCTACAACGCGCTCTCGGTAAACCGACTCAAGCGGAATCAGCACCTCGCCTCAAAGCGGCAAGGCTGCCTCGCGTCGGCGTGACTGACGCGCCTTGTCATGGTATCTTATTAGTCTTAAATACTCAGTCGGTTGCTTTGCAACTCCATCTACATAGCTTCATTCTCTCATTGAATGCAGCACGGGGCCTTGTAGAGAGCATTGGATGCAATCTGGGTGGAGCAGCCTTTGCGCCCCCGCAGCAGTTGTAATTACCAGTGCGTACTGTTGTGTCGCTGCCATCTGCGTCAGCAATGCCAACGGTGGCCGCCATGCACACTGAGCCAGCCTTCACCTTATTGGCGTTCTGATTGCTGCTCAGTTCGGGGAGCGCACAGTCTCAGTAGGTTTACTATCCCGGCTATGGCTATCGGTGGGCCGATCCCTACCAAGCGGTAGGCCTACAGATACTATCAGCAGCAGCGAGCATTTCCTGGCGAGCTAGAAGTTTACTCATAAGTCTTGATGGGCTGGATGGAACCCGTAGCAACGTACGCGAGAGTCTTGATATCTTATGAGAGACGTACTGGCTCACGAGCCAGCTATACCTCCAAATATCAGGCAAATGTCTCTCAACGTTGCGCTGGACCTCTATACAGAACTTGCAGATTATTGTAAAGATTGCAAACTCGTGCGCTTCAGTTTTCTTACATGAAACACCTTAGCACACACGACTTGCTCCTGTTTAGAGCATCTCCACCAGTATTAGTTTTACTATGCGTGGATACTGATGTTTTACTCTTACCTCATTACATATCTGGCTCATGGAGTAAGTTGCGATGCATCATCTGTTTAAAGGCGAAGGCCTACCCCTGTCCCAAGGTGCATTTGATGAAGTCGCTGAAACGCTTGCCACCGATGCCGCAAAGCTCTGGGCGGTTATCGAGATCGAAGCTATGCGATGTGGCTTCCTTGAAGATAAGCGCCCTGTTATATTGTTTGAACGGCACATCTTTCACAGGTATACTAAGAGTCGGTTCGACTCTGATTATCCTGACCTCAGCAACTCAATTCCAGGCGGATATGGAAAAGGTGGAGCCTCCCAGTATTCGCGTCTAGAGCGGGCAGTTGCTCTGGACCGTGAGGCCGCTTTGCGTAGTACATCCTGGGGCTTGGGACAAGTCATGGGGTTTAACGCTGAAATTGCAGGCTTCGCCAGTGCATCTGAAATGGTTCGTGATATGTGCCAATCAGAGGACGCTCAACTCAGAGGCATGATGAATTTTATCCTCCACAATGGCCTTCATAAACCTTTGCGAGTAGGAAATTGGACCTCGTTTGCAGCCGGATACAACGGTCCAAAGCACTATATCAACGATTATGCGGGGCGACTGAGAGGCGCATTTAACAAGTACTCAACTGGCCCGATGCCAGACTTGCGCATCCGTGCCGCCCAGCTATACCTGACCTATCATGGATACGATCCAGGACTGATTGATGGGTGGCTCGGTCCAAGGACAATCAGGGCGCTCAATGACTTTCGCGCAAGCGTTGGTCGGAAGGAGGCAGATGAACTTACTCATGAGGATCTTGAGCAGCTGATGACGCTCAGTAGGTGAAGAGAGTGCATCTGTATGAAGTTTCCTGGCCGCGACGCTACATATAGGTATTGGTTGCCATGCAACGACTCGTTCTTTGCCTTGACGGCACTTGGAATGCTGCGGACAGCCCGGATCCAATTACAAATATTGTGGTGCTGCGGGACCTCGTCGATCCTCTCTGGAAAAATGGCACAGCCATCGAGAAGCAACGCATTTACTATGACGAGGGTGTCGGGACTGCAGGTCGCTTGGATCGGCTTATAGCCGGGGCAACGGGTGCTGGCCTTGATGATAACGTGCGCCAGGCATATCGCTTTCTCTCACAGTTCTATGAACCTGAATGTGAGATCTACATCTTTGGGTTTTCGCGCGGAGCATTTACCGCCAGGAGCTTAGCAGGATACATTGGAGCGGCGGGACTATTAACACGGCAAAACTGCTCTCCCGAGACCGAGACGCGCACCTGGGCATATTATCGAACGCCGCCGAAGGAGCGATATCCAAGCACAAAGGAAGACCTTTCGCGCTTTACTCATCCAGACGTTCGGATCACATGCCTCGGCGTGTTCGATACTGTTGGTGCATTGGGCATTCCAAGCGATCTCTTTGAGTCGCTCAATCGCCGCCGATATGCCTTTCATGACACCAAGCTTTCCTCGATTGTTGATCATGCGCTCCACGCCCTGGCAGTTGACGAAAAGCGCGGACCGTTCGGGACTGCGCTCTGGGCTTTCCCTGACCACAAAAACTACCTTTCCGTCGAGCAGGTTTGGTTTCCTGGCGTTCACTCCAACATCGGGGGTGGATACGAAGATCGCCGCCTGTCGGACTTGGCGCTTCGCTGGATGCTCGACCGGATCAAGGCAAAGAAACTCGGACTAAAACTCTACCAGGATAGACCTGAAATCGTCGGAGATCCCACCGGGAAGCTGTACGAGTCGCGAACGGCACTTTATACCTATAGCCAACAGGTGCCGAAGATCCGTGTCATCAACCAAGCAATACCTAATCAGCTAGCGCGCATGCGCCTTTCCCGGCTCCCTCCGCATGCTAATCCTATCGGCGAGATGCTCCATTGGAGTGTGCTCGACCGCTGGAAGAGGAGTCCGCTGTCGACAGAGAATGGCGGAGAGTACCGACCCGTCAATGTTGAGGCAGCTTTCGAGACCATTTACAGCTCGGATCAGCGGTTTCAAACCCATGTCGTCGGTCGCAGGAATGAACCTTTAAACTGGGCGGAGAGCGATGCTGATTATGAAGAACTGCGGGATCTTCTCCCGCCTGAGCACCAAAAGCGGCTTCAAGCGGCGCGTAGCAGGATGCCCTCAACACCTCGTCCCGTAGGCGTGGCTGGGATAACACGGCAAGCTCAGTAAAAGATACTCTTTATGGCTGTAAACTGGGTGCGGCGCACCGAAAAACTATCAACATAAGCTACGGTTTTAGGAAATTTTACCGCGCATTTCTTCAGCTAAGTAAAAGCGTGGGTGACTCAGAGTCGGTAAGCTCGATCAATGATTATGGGGAACGTACATGCTACGGCTCCGAACCCGACTTGCTTACGTCTCCGCTTTTGCGTTAACGGGATTGGGTTTAAGCATGATCTTTGCCTACGTAAATTATGAGCCTTACAGCTCCGCACGAATGGAGCATACTCTGGATATTTTCTTGCGCTTAATGAGATAGAGGAGCCCACCAGCCAGCATCCGATTCAAGAATAAGAGAGTTGAAGCTTTATGGCGCAGAAAACCATACTCAATGGGAGTTAGACCATGCGAGTTTTTTGCCTGCTAAATGTCTTTTTTGTCAGCGCAATTATCGCAATGATCATGAATCTTCCTGCAGGTGCTGGCGTAATTTGTCAAGAAACTGTGTACAATCCGAACCTTGTGCGAAATATCCAGGATAAGCTACGCAGGACAACTGCTAAGAAACTACGGCTGAACGGCAAATGGGACGCAAATACGATTGCAGCACTCAAAGTATACCAGAAATCCAATGGCCTCGAGCAAACAGGCGATCTCGATAGTGAGACATTCTCGTCAATGTTTGGCAAAGACTCAGAATACGAGCCGATTTCTAGAGTCGTGACAAACCCACACAACGCACCAGACGACGTTTTTCGGAGATTCTGCAGATAACCTCAGGACACCTGGGAGAAGCAATAGTGCATGTCGAAGAGAGCGAACCTCTGTGCATTGTTTGCAAATCGAAGCTTAATAGAGGTGCGAGGATATGTGTCGAGTGTAAGAACCCGCAGGACTGGACCTATCATATCTTTCGTTGGAAGGAGCTTGTTTCCGCGGCCCTAACGGCTGTCCCCCTGATGGCAGGCGCATACTCACTCTACCAACTTGCCGCGAGAGCCGACAAGCCGAAGGTGAGTGCATTCGTTGAGTGCCGGATATCAGACGCTCAGCTCGTGCTCGCCAACGATGGTGGTGCAATCGCGGTGCTTGGCCAACCTCAGCTAACTGTTCAGCGCAATCGCCGAACGGAACCATCTAACATCAAGCTTGTTCCAGAGGATCCCAAAGCATATCCGACCGTACTGGCAGCGAAGCAGAGTGCAGCGGTCACAGTTCGTCCCGAGATAGGATCCTTGAGAGGTGAATTCCCAACCTCTGCTTCTACGCGGCCAGGTGAAATTTGTGAGTTGGCCTTCCTTATCGAAACACAAAGTTTCGATGGCGCGTCCCCACCCGTGACAGCAAAATGCCGGTGCCCGACAGCAGGATAGCCTAGATGCAACTCAGAGATCTGATGATAAGGAATATTCTCGTTGCACTACTAACAGCAAGCTCACTTGATGTTGCGCTTGCCGAGTCGTCGGTCAAGTGCCCAGTCGCCGCGGATGCAAGGAGCGTAGTCTTTATTGCTCGATACAGCGGCGCACAAGCTGGCGAATCCCTGAACCATCTTTCGAATTTCCTTTCCTTCTTAGGGGACCGAATCGAAGTCTGGCGGAGTGAGCTTAGCTCACTTGCTCCCAGCGCATCCTTCATTGGGCAACTAAGGGTTAGCCAAGATCCAGATCTTAGAAAGCTTGAACCTCTAACAACTGACGAAGCCTACCAAGCCTGGAAGGGCGTAAAGGAGCGTCTAGAAGTTTTGTACGGTGCAGTTGTGCAAAAACAAGGTCAGTACACGATAGTAAGCCGAGTGCATCTGGTGACCGCGATGATCGTCTCCGCGTCCTCAACGTTCGCCTCGACCAGGGTCTCCTTGTCGAGCGCGTCCCCGTGCAGCACGACCGCACTCTCGCCGAGCTCCTGGGCGATGTACTCGGCCCGCTCCCGGGAGTGCTCGATGATGCGGAGCGATGTCGAGGGCGAGGACCGGGTCAGCCTCCTGGCGAGGTTCAGTCCGACATTGCCGCCGCCGACGATGATCACGCGCCGGGCCACCTCTTCCTCATGGCCGAAGAAACGCATGATCCGGTCCGCCTGCCGGGCGTCGGTCACGACGTAGACGTCGTCGCCCCGCTCAATGCGGTCCTGGCCGTGGGGCACAAAGGCCTGCCCGTTCCGCACGACGGCCAGGACCACAACTTCGACATCGGGCAGAAGGGCCTTGAGTTCGTTCAGAGGGTGCCCAACGATGGAGCAGGCACCCGAATTGCAGTGGATGCCCAGAAGCTGGACACGGGCCTCTGCCAAGGGAACGGTGTCAAAGGCACCCGGCGTCCTGAGACGACGCTCGATCCCGCTGGCGACTTCGATCTCGGGCGAGATGATGACATCGATCGGCAACTGATCGCGGGCATAGAGGCCGAGACGGCTCTTCTCGAGGTACCCGCTATGACGCACGCGGGCGATCCGGCGGCGCACGTTGAACAGCGAGTAGGCCACCTGGCAGGCGACCATGTTGACCTCGTCGGAGTGGGTGACCGCAATGAGCATGTCGGCGCCCTGTGCGCCAGCCCGTTCCAGCACTTCGGGATGGGAGGCGTGGCCGACCATTCCTCGGACATCGTAACTCTCGTTGACGCGCCGGGCCTGTTCGGGCGAGGCGTCGATGACCGTCACGTCGACCCCTCGATAGCGAGGTGTCGGGCGATGGTCGAGCCGACCTGGCCCGCTCCGCAGACGATAACCTTCATGAACTCCTCAGCTCCCGCAAATTCAGGTTCATGTCCGACCTTTTCCTATGTGGGTCCGAGTCAACTGACCGGGCCATGCTGTTGCCAGGTGTAGTCCCTGGTTTTTGAACCGTCGTGACAACGGCACGGATCCATTCCTTCTCGAGCACCAGCTCCTAGGATTGCCCATGCCATTCCTCACGGAAGCATCCGCTTTCTCCTGAAGGGGCGCATCCGGTAGATCTGCCCTGCCTTCCGGATGCCTTCCTCGCGGGCTCTGTCCGCCAGCTCCCTCTGGATCTCGGCAAGTTGCCCGTGCTGCCGGCCGCATTGAAGGCAGTGCACACTGCCTGCCGCCATGGCCTCCTGAGGAAGGATTGCTTGCTCGGTCCCGCACTCCCGACATGAATAGGCGATCACGACATCTTTCATCATGGGTCGCCACCCCTCGCCTTTGATGTCATGTTGCGCGTGCTTCCTTGGTCGTCATCGGCTGCCGTCCCGCCCGGTCTTTTGACCAAGGGTTCTGAGCATCTCCAGCAGATCGTCCTCCTCGCGGCCGGTCGGCACACGGAGAGCCTCAAGGAACATCAGGCCGTGCTGGTTTGCTTCGGACCACACCGCACGAGCGCTCACGGCTTGCTCCAGCATGGGAATCTCCAGTTGGAACTCATCGGGGAACGTGATGGCATCGGGGAGCCAGATCCGCGCACCCGTCACGGATAAGTCGCGGATGGTGCAGGCGATCGGCGAGCCTTGAGGACCAAGTCTGATCCGCCCTTCAAGAATTGAAGGGATGCGCCTGCTGAAGCGGCGATTTCGCATTGGCATCACACCTTGCTGCTTTGCTGATCAACGATCGCGCCCGATGCTCGTGCCCGACAGGTTCAATGCCCGTACGATTGATCGGCAGATGCTGCTCAGAGGTTTGTGACAACCGTCATCGCGCCGATCGCCAGGAAGACCAGGGTCAGGCCTGGGTAAAGGACAAACACAAGTGATGACTTCATGAACGGGCGCACGTCCTCGCCTTTGCGGGGCCGCCCGAACAGGATCATTGCCAGACCGATGCAAAGCATCACGATTCCGATTGTCAGTCCCATTGTTCCTCCGGTGATTGGCTCGTTTGTTTGGGATGGTTGGAAGCGGGTTCAGTGCGGCACCGCCTCTGGCGTTCGCTCTGGCTTCGCCAGGCGGAGCAACACGGCGCCAATGCCTGCCGACAGGCCTGATCCGAGCAGCACGCCGAGCTTGGTGGCGTCTTGAAGTTCGGCTGAGGTCGGGAAGGCAAGAAGGCCGATGAACAGACTCATGGTGAAGCCGATGCCGCACAACAGCGCGACGCCGTAGAACTGTGGCCATGTGGCATTTGCCGGCAGGTCTGCCCAGTCCAGGCGGATCACCACCCAGGAGAAGGCGAACACCCCCACCTGCTTGCCGATGAAGAGCCCGAGCGCGATGCCGAGCGGCACCGGGTTCAAGATCGATCCGAACGTCATCCCTGCAAAGGAGACCCCGGCGTTGGCAAACCCGAAAATCGGAACGATCAGAAACGCCACCCATGGCTGGAGAGCGTGCTCAAGCCGGTGCAGCGGTGAGGTCGCATCCTCCGGCTTGCCGGGCGAGACCCGCAACGGGATCGTGAGCGCCAGGGCCACGCCCGCCAGCGTGGCATGAATGCCGGACATCAGCACCAGGACCCACAGCACGATGCCCAGCAGAAGATAGGGCTTCACGTCGGCGAAGCCGGCCCGGTTGAGGCCGTTGAGGAGAACAAGCACGAAGGCTGCGCCGCCGAGAGCAACGAGGTTGAGGTCGCCGGTGTAGAACACCGCGATGATGAGAACCGCGCCGAGGTCGTCCAGAATGGCGAGCGCCGTCAGGAAGACCTTGAGTGAGATCGGCACCCGTGGCCCGAGCAGCGAAAGGACCCCGAGGGCAAAGGCGATGTCTGTGGCGGACGGGATGGCCCAGCCGCGGGGGTGGCCGTCTGGTCCGCCGTTGAAGGCAAGATAGATCGCGGCCGGCACGATCATACCGCCCAGGGCGGCGATGCCCGGGAGCGCCCGCCGCGGCCAGGTGGAGAGCTGCCCGTCGAGCATCTCACGCTTGATCTCGAACCCGACCAGCAGAAAGAACACCGCCATAAGGGCATCGTTGACCCAATGCAGTACCGACAGACCGAAGACGTAGGTCTTCAGGATTCCGAAATAGGCGCCTGACAGGGGTGAATTGGCGAGAACGAGCGCAAGCGCGGCTGCGCCCATCAGGACGAGGCCGCCGGAGGCTTCGTTGTTCAGGAACGTCCTAAGGGCAGAGCGGGGGCGCGGCGTGAGTGCATGCATCGGACCTCCTCTTCGGGAAAGGAAGGTCTGGTTACTCGGTCAAAGGGGCGATTACAGCACCGTCGCCGTGCGGAAACGGCATTTTGGCCGTTTCATATATGAGATTCCTATACCGGGGCAGCGTACGATGCATTGCTACCGATCCGCGTCAGCCCCGCGCGATCGCTTCTTTCTGATCCTGTTGCGCATGACGGCCACGGTGGCGAGCATGACCGCGCCGGCAGAGCTGAAGACGACTAATTCGGTGAACACATGAACGAACGGATCGACGTCAGGAAGGCGATCGACGTACAAATGACGTGCATTGTGCGCGATGACCGCTGCCATGCCCAACAGGGCTCCGACCGCGGCGTACAGCGCGGGATCCGATGGCTTGCGGGGCTTCGAAGTCGCGCCGGAGCCTAATGTGTAGCCCAAGCGACGCGATCGGGAACCTGGACCAGACGCCCGGTCCCACCACGACCTCGGCGGCTCCGTCAATGGCAGCTCCCATGCCGCCGCCGGGCCTCCCGGATGAACTCCACCGCCGCCATGAGTTCGTCCTCGTCGAACTCATAGCAGCCGAGGCTATCGATGACTGAGCCGCGCCCATGGGAGTAGAGCTCGAGCCAGAACCACGGCAGGTTGGTAGGCCCCCTGCGCGGGGTCTCCGTCAGGCGGACTTCAAGGCTCCCGAACCGTTCCACCGTCACGGTACAGGAGCCATCGTCATCGTCCGGGAGTACAGCGAGTTGCACATATGCACGCACGACCTTCTGCTCGATCTGGTCACGGCATCCGTCAAGGGATGGCGCCTCGTCCTCCGGCAGCATGGATGCCCGCTCCATATTCATATCTCTTGCCCTTGGTATCGGCTCCTCCGGGTCGGCGGAGACTGGACAGGTCTGGTTCCGTACTGGTCGCCACTGTGTCGAACTCGACTGAACCGCAATGTGCGGCCTGGGCCGGGGCATCTATTCGATTAGGCGCGGTTTGGCAGCCACCGGATAGCGGAAAAGCTGCCAAAAAGCCGTTTCATATATGACATTCCTATACGGGGGGCGGGTTCGCGTCTCGCCTTCCGCCGACACGGGCGTCATGGTGGCGGCGCTGGGACGGAGAGGTCATGACAAGCGGCGCCAGGCAGAACAATCGGGATCGCAAACACAGGGACTGGATCGGGATCCGCTCCTCCGGCGGACCACTCAGCCCATGGCAGTTCGGCGTAACCCTCGTTGTGGTCGCGGCGGCCTTGGCACTTGCTTTCCTCCTTTATCCAGTCGCTGGCCTCGAGAACGCCGATCTGGTGTTCCTGACCGCCATCATTGCCATCGCCGTCCGCTACGGGTTCTGGCCCTCGGTTGCGGCCTGCATTCTCAGTGCGCTGGCCTACAACTTCTTCTTCTTCCCGCCGGTCAATACCTTTGCCATGACCGACCCGGGCAATATTGCGACCGTGTTCTTCTTCCTCGTCGTCGCGGTCGCAACAAGCCATCTCGCCGCCCACGCTCGGGCGGCAGCGCTCGCGGCGGAAAGCCGAGCTGAGACGACGGAGGCTCTCTACGCGTTCAGTCGGAAGATCGCGGGGATTGTCGCGCTCGATGACCTGCTGGAGGCTACGGCGTACCAGATCGGTTCAATGCTTCGCCTCGACGTGATGATCCTGCTCCCCGATGCAGACGGCAAGCTCGAGGTCAGGGCCTCCAACCCGCCCGATGACCGCCCCGGTGGAACTGATGCGTGGGCCTGGGACGAGGACCGATCGGCCGGACGGGGGGCCGAGGCCTTATTCACGACCCAACACCTCTTCCTGCCCCTGCGCACCAGCCACGGCCCAGTTGGAGCAATCGGGGTCAGCCGGACCGGAGCACCGCTGAAGCCTGACGAAGAGCGACTACTGGCCGCGCTCGTTGACCAGGCCGCGGTTGCCATCGAGCGCAGCCGGCTGGCCGCTGAAATGGATGCAGCCCGTCTTGCGGCCGAAACGGAACGGCTGCGGACGGCACTGTTGACCTCGCTCTCGCACGACCTGAAGACGCCGCTGGCGTCCATCACCGGAGCGGCCACCTCCCTGCGCGAGTACGGTGAACTCTACGATGCGGCCGCTCGCGAGGAACTCGCCGTCACGATCCAGGGCGAGAGCGAGCGCCTGTCCCGCTTCGTCGCCAACCTCCTCGACATGACCCGCCTCAAGGCCGGCGGGATCGTGCTCAAGCGGGAGCCGGTCGACCTCGGGGAGGCCGTCGGCGCAGCCTTGCAGCGCATGCGGGGCGTGCTCGACGAACACCAAGTTGCCGTCGAACTGCCGGCAGGTCTTCCCATGCTTGACCTCGATGTCGTGCTGCTCGAGCAGGTGTTGGTCAATCTGCTGGACAATGCGTCCAAGTACTCCGCGCCCGGTTCAACCATCGTGATTGGCGCCGCCTGCGACGGACGGATGCTGGAACTCACGATCAGCGACGAGGGATCGGGTATCCCGGCTGAGGACCTGGAGCGGGTGTTCGAGATGTTCTACCGCGTGAACAAGGGTGACCGGCAGCGCGCCGGGACGGGTCTCGGCTTGTCGATTTGCCGAGGCTTCGTCGAGGTTCTCGGCGGGACCATCCGGGTAGCCAACCGGAGCGACCGATCCGGGGCGGTCTTCACCGTCACGTTTCCCCGATCCGTCTTCACCACCCTCCCTCAAGGCGATGCCGCCGAATGACCTCTCGTGGCAGCATTCCCCTCCTCATCGTGGACGACGAACCGCCGATCCGGCGGTTCCTGCGCACAAGCCTCGCGGCCCAGGGATACCGGATCCTGGAGGCCGGGAGCGCCCGAGCAGCCCTCGACGTCATTGCCTGCGAAGCGCCCGAGGTTGTGCTCCTCGACCTCGGTCTGCCGGACCAGGACGGCCTGGAGGTGATCCGGCAGCTTCGGGCCGCCGGGGCGAAGGTGGCGGTCATCGTCCTGTCGAGCCGCGGCGACGAGGCCGGCAAGGTGGAGGCGCTCGACCTTGGCGCCGACGACTACGTGACCAAGCCGTTCGGCATGGCCGAACTCGTCGCCCGCATCCGCACAGCCCTGCGCCACCGGGTCCAGCGACAGGGAGCCGAGCCGCTGTTCACCCATGGCGACCTGTCCGTCGACCTCACCCGCCGCCGGGTGACGGTGCGCGGGGCGGAGGTGAAGCTCTCCAACAAGGAATGGGACATCCTGCGGCTGCTCGTGCTCCATGCCGGCCAGGTGCTGACCCACCGCGTGATCATGCAGGAGGTATGGGGACCGAAGGTGGACGTGCAGTACCTGCGCATCTACGTGCGCCAGCTCCGCCAGAAGCTGGAGGAGAAGCCCGACCAGCCCCGGCACATCCTGACGGAGACCGGCGTCGGCTACCGGCTTCAGGCCGATGCGGAAATGCCGGAGAACGTTCGGGCACTACGCACTGAGGGTGAATGAGGGTGCCAATCCACACCACATTTTGCGTTGCGAAACGTCGCTTCAGGATCATTCTGAGCCGTTAAGCGTGGCCATGTGAAGGTCCGCTTACCCAGCAACTGCGGAGGTACGGCTAAGGTCAGCCCTGTGCCAAGAGCAGTCCTTTGTCGCAGGTCTTCAGGTCTATCCGCATTCGTCAGCGAGTTCCCAGAAAAGTCAACGTTCAGTCGGAGAGCACTACAGTAGCTATTCTGGATGATAAAATTATGCATCTGAGCGGTTACACGCCAAATAGTCACTGATAGAACGTCCAGAGAAGACTTTCACTGAGTTCTTTTAAGGCCTCGACGGCATCGGGTCGCTCCCGGGCCACCGCAGCAACGATGGCATCGGCAAGTGCGAAGGCAGCGGTCGGCGAATTCGGCAGCAGCCGGTTCCTTGCCGGAGCGAAGAGGGTGATGTCGGCGATAGGGACAAGCGGCGAACTCGGCCCGTCCGTCAGGGCCATGATCGTCGCCCCACGGTTCTTGGCGAGTTTCGCCAGATCGACGGTTCCCCGTGAATAGCGCGGAAGAGAGATGGCCAGCACGAGATCATCCGGTCCCACATTCATCAGGTGCCGGACCGCTTTTTCAGCGCCTCCGCGGGACGATGCGAAGATGACGTTCGCATCGAGATAGAGTGTCAATCCTTCATCCAGATGCGCCGCCACATGGTGGCTTGCCCCGGATCCGACGATGAAGATACGACGGGCGCACAACAGGACGTCCATGGCCCGGGAGCAGGTTTCCTCGTCGACGGCCGCGAGGGTCTCGTCCAGGTTGGCAGCCTGATCCTTGAGAGATGTCACGAAGGTCGCGAAGGCGGAGCCTTTCGTGCTGTGGGCATCGGCGAAACTGTCGACGGGGGCCATCGCCAGTCGCAGCGCCTCGGAGAGCGCCGCCCGGAACTCGCCGTAGCCCGCGTAACCCAGAGAGCGGACGAAGCGTGTCACCGTCGCCGTTGAGGCGCCGCTGCGCTCCGCGAAACCCTCGATCGTCATCGTCGCCGTCTCAAGAGGATGCTGAAGCACGAAGTCCGCCGCGCGGCGATGCGCTTCGCTGAGCGAGGCGTAAACGATCGCGATGCGGTGAGCCAAATCCGTTGTCGGCTTCAGAGCTTGAGACAAGGGCACTCCAGACTGATTGACGTTAGGATATTTTCATGATTTTTAATCTGAGAAAATAAATCTGTCAAAAGGCAGCTACCAAGGGAACCGGAGAGATTCAATGCGCCGTCCACTCATATTTGCCTTCGTCGCCAGCACCTGCCTGCTCAGTGCTCCCGCATGGGCACAGTCCCTCAAGATTGCGCTCAGCTCGGAGCCGACCGCGATCGACCCACACTATCATGATCTGACGCCAAACAATGCGTTGGCGGCTCATATCTTCGACGGATTGACCAAGCAGGACGAACAGCAGAAAGTTCTGCCGAACCTTGCGACCTCCTGGGAGAACGACGGCCAGAATCGGTGGACCTTCAAGCTCCGCCAAGGCGTGACCTTCTCCAATGGCCAGCCCTTCACCGCCGACGACGTGATCTTCAGCTTCTGCCGCACGCTGAAGAACGAGACAGCGATCGCGGGCTCGTTCGCCGACATCACGGGCAACTTCACGGCTGTCGAGGCACCGGATCCGCACACCATTGTCATCACCACGAAGGCGCCGGACCCGCTGCTGCCGAACTTCCTGTCCAGCATCGCCATCCTGAGCTCGTCCGTTCTTCCGCATGACAAGCTCTCCTTCGATGTGGCGAAGAATTGCGGCGTCACCGGAGCATGGCCCGTCGTCGGCGACTTCAACGACGGCAAGCTCGCGATCGGCACGGGCCCCTACAAGTTCAAGAGTTACACGAAGGGCACGAGCGTCGAGCTCGAACGCAACGACAAGTACTGGGGTCAGGCGGAGCCCTGGGCCAACGTGACCTTCGTGCCGGTCCCCAATGCCGGTCCGCGCCTGGCAGGCCTGCTTGCCGGAGACTACGACGTGATCGAGAACCCGGCGGCGCGCGACGTGGCCCGAATCAAGGACGACAAGCGCTTCGGCTACGTGATCACGCCCTCGACGCGCGTCATCTACTTCCAGCTCGATGTGGAGCGTGAGCCGAGCCCGTTCGTGAAGGCCGAGAACGGCAAGAACCCGCTGAAGGATCCGCGCGTGCGCAAGGCGATGTCGCTCGCCATCGACCGTGACGCCATCATCAAGCGTATCATGGACGGGGCTGCCGAGCCGGCCTACCAGTTCCTGCCCAACGGCATGTTCGGCGCATTGGAAAATCCGCCGAAGCTTGCCTACGACCCGGCCGCGGCGAAGAAGCTCCTCGCCGAGGCCGGCTACCCCAACGGATTCCAGCTCTCCCTGTCGACGACCAATGACCGTTACATCAACGACAGCCAGATCACGCAGGCCGTCGCGCAGTACCTGACACAGGTCGGCATCCGCTCCGAAGTGGACGCGATGGCCCGCGCCATCTACTTCCCGCGCCGTTCCAAGAAGGAGTTCAGCGTGGCCCTCGGCGGCTGGGGCTCCACGAGCGGTGAGGCCTCGTCCTTCCTGCGCCAGTGGCCGGCGACGCCGGACGAGGCGAAGACCATCGGCGGTTCGAACTACGGCGGCTACAGCGATCCCGAATTCGACAAGCTGATCCGCAGGGCCATCGTGACCCTCGACGACGCCAAGCGCGCGGAGATTCTCAAGCAGGCCGGAACGAGGGTTATCGAAGGCGGCGCATTCATCCCGCTGCATTTCGAGAGCACGATCTGGGCCTACAAGGCGAACCTGAAATATACCGGCCGCGCGGACCAGTTCACGATGGCCATGCAGGTCAAGCCCGCGAAGTAAGCAAGCCCTGAACGAAGCCGCGAGCAGATCGGAACGCCTCCCATGACGGCCTACATCCTGCAACGTCTGATCCAGAGCGTCCTGGTTCTGCTCGCGGTTTCCGTCGTGGTCTTCCTCGCCGTCTACGGCATCGGAGACCCGATCGAACTACTGGTCCCGCCGCAGGTCAGCGCCGCCGAACGCACGGCGATGATCCAGCGCCTGGGCCTCGACCTGCCCGTGTGGCAGCAATATCTCGGCTTCCTGGGCAAAGCCCTGAAAGGCGATCTCGGACTTTCCTTCGTCCATGGCGTTCCGGCGGTGGACCTGATCCTGGCACGGCTGCCGGCCACCTTCGAACTCGTTCTCCTGGCCATGAGCCTTGCCGCGATCATCGGCATTCCTCTCGGCCTCCTGGCCGGTCTCAATCCCGAGAGCCGTCCCAGCCGCGCCATCATGGCTGGGACGATTCTCGGCTTCTCCCTTCCGAGCTTCTGGAAGGGCATGATGCTCATCCTGCTCTTCAGCGTCTTCCTCGGCTGGCTGCCGACGGCGGGACGCGGAGAGACGGTTTCCGTGCTCGGAATCCCGACGAGCCTGCTGACGCTCGATGGTCTCAAGCATCTTGCCCTGCCCGCATTGAACCTCGCCATTCCTAACATGGCCCTGATGATTCGCCTCGTGGCGGCGGGAACCACGGAGGCGATGACGCAGGACTACGTCAAATACGCTCGCGCCAAGGGCGTGCGCCGCAAGCGCATCATCGGGCGGCATGTGCTGCGCAACATCCTCATTCCCGTCGTGACGGTCGCCGGCATGGAATTCGGAAGCCTCGTCGCCTTCTCGACCATCACCGAGACCGTGTTCGCCTGGCCGGGCATGGGCAAGCTTCTCATCGACAGCATCTATCAGCTGGATCGTCCCGTCGTCGTCGCCTACGTGATGCTCGCAACGCTCCTTTTCGTCGCCGTGAACTTCCTCGTCGACATTCTCTACGCGGCGCTCGATCCCCGCGTGAAGCTGACGGGAGAAATGGCATGATCGCCTCGAAGACGGCACCCGTGGCGGCCGATGCCGACACGGCGCTGCGCCACAAGGTTCTGCGCCGGATCAAAAGCCGTCCCACGACACGGGGCGCGGTCATCCTCCTCGGGGTTCTCCTGCTGCTCGCGCTGCTGGCTCCCTTCATCGCGCCGCAGAATCCGCACGACCTCGCCTCCCTGAGCGTGATGGACAATCGCCTGGAGCCCGGCGCGCAGGGTATGACCGGCATCACCTATTGGCTCGGCACCGACGCGCAGGGCCGCGACATGCTCAGCGCCATCCTGTACGGGCTGCGGACCAGCCTTCTGGTCGGCCTGACATCCACTGCGGGCGCGCTCGCCATCGGGGTTCTCGCCGGACTCGTCGCGGCCCAGTTCGGCGGAGCCGTCGATGCGGCGATCATGCGCGTCGTCGATTTCATGCTCGGCTTCCCGTCGATCCTGATCGCCCTCGTGCTGCTTGCCTCCATCGGACGCGGCGTCGACAAGGTGATCATCGCCATCATTCTGGTGCAATGGGCGCAATATGCCCGCCTGATGCGCGCGGCGGCTCTCGTCGAGCGGCGCAAGGAATACATCGAGGCGGCCGTCAATTTCGGCCTGCCGACGCGCCACATCATGCTGGCGCATCTCCTGCCCAATTCCATCAGCTCCGTTCTCGTCGTCTCGACGATCAGCATCGCGGGCGCGATCACGCTGGAAGCCACCCTGTCCTTCCTCGGCGTCGGCGTTCCGGTGACGCAACCCTCCCTGGGGCTTCTGATCGCCAACGGGTTCGAGTTCCTGCTCTCGGGCGAATATTGGATCGCGGCCTTTCCGGGCATCGCCCTCGTGCTGCTGATCATGTCGCTCAACCTCGTGGGCGAGCGCCTGCGCCGCAGCTTCAATGTGAGGGGCCAATGACCTCCCCGTTGCTCGAAGTGCGTGGACTGAGAACCGTCTTCCACGATCTCGCAGGAGCATGGCCCGCCGTCGACGGCGTCGATCTCGTCGTGCAGCCCGGCGAAATCGTGGGACTGGTGGGCGAGTCCGGCTCTGGCAAGTCGGTGACCGGCTTCTCCCTGGTCCAGCTGATCGATGCTCCCGGCGAAATCGTGTCAGGCGACGTCCTGTTCAAGGGAGAGGATCTGCGGCGTGCGACCGAGGAGCGCCTGCGCCATCTGCGCGGCGACCGCATCGCGATGATCTTCCAGGATCCGCTGATGACCCTCAACCCCGTCCTCACCATCGGCGAGCAAATGTGCGAGGCCATCCAGGAGCACCGCCCCTGCAGCACGCAGGAGGCCATGGATGAAGCCTCCCGCGCCCTGGCCCGGGTCGGAATCTCGTCTCCGCAGGCGCGATTGAAGCAGTACCCGCACGAGTTCTCGGGAGGCATGCGCCAGCGCGTGGCCATTGCGACGGCCCTCCTGAACAGACCCGACCTGATCATCGCCGACGAGCCGACGACGGCGCTCGACGTCACGATCCAGAGCCAGATCCTGTTCGAGGTCCAGAAGCTCAGCCGGGAGACCGGCACGGCGGTCCTCTGGATCACGCACGACCTCGCCGTCGTGGCCGAGCTCGCCGACCGGGTCGCCGTCATGTATGCCGGTCGGATCGTCGAGACAGGAACCGTCGACGACGTTCTCGACCGTCCCCGCCATCCCTACACGCTCGGCCTGCTCGGTTCCTCGGCCGCGACGGTCGCTCCGGGCGAGCGGCTGAGGCAGATCAATGGAGCCGCGCCCAGCATCGACGCGCGCCCGAGCGGATGCCCGTTCCGTCCGCGATGCGAACGGGCCCTGCCGGTCTGCGCGCAGATCGATCCCCCGCCGCAGGTCATCAGCAACGGGCAGAGCTATCGCTGCCACAACCCCGTGCCCGAAGGCGCTGTCCCATGACCGAACCCTTCTTCGAGCTGCGCGGCGTCAAGAAATACTTCCGCAGCAAGGCGACATTGGCGCAGCGCATCCTTGCCGCGACCGGAAGCGTTCCCCCGCCGCCCGTGCTGAAGGCGGTCGATGGCGTCGATCTCACCGTGACGCGCGGCGAGGTGCTCAGCCTCGTCGGTGAATCCGGCTGCGGCAAGTCTACGCTCGCGCGGGCCGCGACCGGAATCACCAAGCCCACCGCCGGAGACATCGTTTACGAAGGACGACGCGTTGCGGAACTGCGCGGCAAGGACAGGCTGGATTATCTCCTCAAGGTCCAGATGGTGTTCCAGGACCCCTATGCGTCCCTCAATCCCCGCATGCAGGTGCGCAAGATCATCGGAGAGGCGCTGCGGGTTCACGGGCTTCTGCCGAAGAGCGAAATCGACGCGGCCGTCGACAAGGCCTTGACGGAAGTCGGCCTCGATGTCGCCTACCGCAACCGCTATCCGCATCAGTTCTCCGGCGGACAGCGCCAGCGCATCGGCATTGCCCGCGCGCTCGCGGTCAAGCCCGGCTTCCTGGTCTGCGACGAACCGGTCTCCGCGCTCGACGTCTCGATCCAGGCGCAGGTCATCAACCTGTTCATGGACGTCCGCGAGAAGCACGGGCTGACCTACCTGTTCGTCAGCCATGACCTTGGAATCGTGCGGCATATCAGCGACCGGGTCGCGATCATGTATCTCGGGCGCATCGTGGAGATCGGGCCGGCCTCCGCCGTCTTCACCGAACCGGCCCATCCCTACAGCGCGGCCCTCATTGCGGCGAGCCCTTCCACGGCACGGCGCAAGCGTGCTTTTCAACCGCTCAAGGGCGAGTTGCCCTCTCCTCTCGCGCCGCCCGGCGGCTGTCCCTTCCACCCGCGCTGCGGGCACGCGATGGCGAAATGCCATGAGGTTCGCCCTATCCTGAAAGAGATCGCTCCCGGGCGCAGCGCCGCCTGCCATTTGCACAACTCGGATGACACATGACGACAACCACCCTTAGCCCCGAGATCGGCCGCAGCACGCTCCCCTTCGTCGATTCTCACCACCCCGACAGACCGATCGAGGTGAACGTCTATCGCCCGGCTAGTCACGTCCCCGACGATCCGGTGGTCATCGTCCAGCACGGCATGCTGCGCAACGGCGACGAGTATCGGGATTTCTGGATTCCCGCCGCGGAGAAGCACCGGATCCTGATCGCTGCGCCGACCTTCTCCGATGCGAATTTTCCAGGCCCCGAATCCTACAACAACGGCCTGGTCGTCGAGGACGGCGGAAGCGTGCGTCCTTTCGAGAAGTGGCTCTACTCCGTTCCGTCCCGCGTCCTCGCGGCCCTGCAGAAGGGTGGCGTGACACGTCGCCCGAAGGCTCGGCTCTTCGGTCACTCGGCCGGAGGACAATTCGCTCACCGGATGCTCGCAACCCAGGATCACGGATTCTTCGAATCCGTGATCGCGGGCAACCCAGGCTGGTACACGTTGCCGACGCTGGAGCGCAGCTTCCCTGAAGGGCTCGGCGGCCTCGGCCTCGATGAAGCCAGCATGGCGCGCTGGTTCGCCTATCCCATGCACATCTTCGCGGGCGATCAGGATATCAGCACCGACGATCCGAACCTGCCGGCTCAGGCGGAGGCCCTGCGGCAGGGGCCGCATCGCTATGCCCGCGCGCAGTTCGTCTACGATTTCGCCCGCCGCGAAGCCGAACGCCTTGGACTTCCCTTCCATTGGAAGCTGATCCGCGTCGAAGGGGTCGGCCATGACGGGGCCGCCATGTCGCGCGCGGCCGCCGCCTATTGGTTCGAGGGGCGCATTCCACCGGCTGACGAGCTGATCACCGCCGAAGTGGGCGCTTTGTAGAGCGGCATTGCTGCGACGACCGTTCACGACCGATTCTGGAGCAAGAGATGAACGTCCGAAACGAGATCTGGCAGCATGTGGATGCTGCGAAGAGCCGCCTCATTGATCTGAGCGACCGCATCTGGGGGATGCCGGAGGTCTGCTACACCGAGGTGCGTTCGGCGGCCGAACATGCCGCGGAACTGCGCCACCAGGGCTTTCGCGTCACCGAGGGTGTCGCCGGCATTCCGACTGCGGTCATCGGCGAAGCCGGCGAAGGTGGCCCGGTCATCGCGTTTCTCGGCGAGTACGACGCGCTTCCGGGGCTCAGCCAGGAAGCCGGTGTGGCGGAGCATCGCCCCATCGAGCCCGGCGGCCATGGACATGGATGCGGGCATAACCTCCTCGGATCCGGCGCGATGCTCGCCGCCGTCGCGCTGAAGAACTGGCTTGCGGAGAAAGGCATCCCGGGCCGCGTCCGGTATTACGGCTGCCCGGCCGAGGAAGGTGGCGCGGCCAAGGCCTTCATGGTGCGCGCCGGCGCCTTCGACGACGCCGATATCGCGATCTCCTGGCATCCCTACAGCTTCTGGGAGGTCGCGCCGGCCCTTTCGCTCGCCAACACGCGCGCCGACTTCGCCTTCAGGGGCCGCGCCGCTCATGCGGCCGCTTCGCCCCATCTTGGGCGAAGCGCGCTCGATGCGGTCGAGTTGATGAATGTAGGCGTTAACTACATGCGCGAGCACATGCCGCCCGATGCGCGCGTGCATTACGCCCTGCTCGATACGGGTGGCATCGCGCCGAACGTGGTGCAGGCTTATGCCCGCGTGCGCTACTCGATCCGCGCCATGGATCTCCAGGGCATGCTCGACCTTGTCGAGCGCGTGCACAAGATCGCGCAGGGTGCCGCCCTCATGACGGAGACCAGCGTCGAGATGCGCATCGTCAGCGCCGTCTCGAACACGCTCGGGAACACGCCGCTCGAACATGCCCTGCATAATGCTATGGAGGAACTCGGAGCGCCGCCCTTCGACGACGCCGACCGCGACTTCGCCCGCAAGATCCGCGCCACCCTGTCGGAGCAGGAGATCGCATCCGTCTACAAGGCGATCGGCCAGCCGAAGACCGATGCTCCTCTCGCCGATTTCCTGACACCTCTCGACTCGCCGCGCAAGCCCATGATCGGCTCGACCGATATCGGCGACGTGAGCTGGGTGGTGCCCACCGTTCAGGCGCACGCGCCGACGGTTGCGATCGGTACGCCGTTCCACACCTGGCAGGTCGTAGCCCAGGGCAAGATGCCGGCGGCGCACAAGGCGATGGTGCATGTTGCCAAGGCCATGGCAGCCACAGGGATGGCCGCGATAACCGATCCATCCCTGATAATCGCTGCCAAGGCCGACCTCGCCCGGAGGACACAGGAAACCCCGTATGTGAGCCCACTTCGTGAGGGCGTCGAGCCACCCTTGGATATGTCGTGTATCTGATTGTAGCGCGGATGCCATATTAGCGGCGAATATTGCTCTCTACTTATTGAGGCAAATCTCGCACGACCGGAAGTCAAGGCCTTGAGCGTGGCATTTATACGTTCTCATGAACGTGAAACGCGGAAAGTAGGTAGGCTGTGTTTCCCGTATCAGACCGGAAAAAACTGAGCTCTGCTCCAGACGCTCTGCAGAAAAGCATTCAAGAGAGAACGCAATGACCTTTCCGTCTGATAGTTGATTCAACTATAGACTCGCTCGACCGTTGAACCCAGCAACACGGGCCAAAATGATCGACCTCAGCCCGTGCTGTCTTGGGTTTTGGTCCTACCACCGAATAGTGCGTTCACTTGCTCGGAACCAAGCTTTCTGGAAGTCCGCTCAGGGTCAACCTGAGCCATTAAGCTCTTGCCTATGAGGGTCAGCTCACGCCGCCAGTGCAGAAATTCGGCTAAGGTCCGCCCCGTGCCATGAGCTGACCTTATCGGGCTTCGACAAGGCTCCTAAACCTGTCATTCCGAAGGTGAATGGCGCGCCAGTCCCTTATGGAGCGGCATGGCTCAACGCTGGTGCCCACCAAAACCGGGTTCGGTGTCACTCCCGAAACCGCAGCGTCTCCACCAGAAGGGTGAACGCCGAAGAGGCATGGCGCCGGTGGGGATAATAGAGATGATAGCCCGGAAGGTCGGGAGTGGGGTTGCCCAGCACCCGCACCAGTCGACCCTCGTCCAGATGACCCTGAACCTGATCGAGCGGCAGATACGCAAGGCCGTGGCCGTCAAGGGCGGCATCGAGGATCAGGTCGATCGTATTGAGGATCAGCGGCCCATCGATCCGCACACGCGCCTCCCGGCCACCGCGCATCAGCCGCCAGCCATTGAGCGTGCCTGACGTGGGGAGCCGCAGATTGATCGCGCGATGATCGATTAGTTGCGCCGGCGAGGCCGGAACGGTGCGCGTACGAAAATAATCCGGAGAGCCGACGATCGCCATCGGAATATCCGGCCCAATCCGTACCGCGATCATGTCCTTGGCGATCTCTCCGCCCAGGCGAACACCAGCGTCATACCGATCAGCCACCACATCCGCCAGGCCATAATCGATGGTCATCTCCACCGTGATGTCCGGGTTGTCCGGCAGCAGGCGCTTCATGGCCGGAACGATGATGGTTTTGGCCGCGTGCTCGACCGTGGTCAGGCGGATGGTGCCGGACGGCCGGTCGCGCAGCTCGCCCAGTGAGGCAATCGCCGAGTCCAGATCGTGCAGCATGGGACCCAGCGTCGCGATCAGTCGCTCGCCTGCGTCCGTGGGAGCCACGCTTCGCGTCGTGCGCGAGAGCAGCCGCAAGCCCAGCCGTCCCTCGATCCGGCGGACGATCTGGCTGAGGGCGGACTGGGCCATGCCGAGCCGCGCGGCCGCCTTGGTGAAGCTGCGCTCTTCGGCAACCACGACAAAGGCGGCCAGATCGGCGATCTCGTCCCGTCGCATTTATCACCTGAATGATAGCCTCAAGCAGAATTACCTGCCTAATCGGCACAATCTTTCTGGCCTAAGTTAATCCCGTTCGCAAGGGGGGCTTTCCCCAAACAGCAGCGTCGAACCATGAGGCTCTCACCGGAAAGGAACTGGAAGATGGGAAAGATCAGCTTCGCCAATTCGAACAACAAGACGATCACCATGTCCGCGGTGATTAATTTCCCCGAAGGCTTCGACGAGAGCCGGACTTATCCCGCCATCGTGGTCTCGCATCCCGGCGGGGGCGTGAAGGAGCAGACCGCCGGCACCTATGCCAGGAAGCTCGCCGAGAAGGGGTTTGTCACCATCGCCTATGACGCTTCCTATCAGGGCGAGAGCACCGGCGAGCCACGCCAGCTCGAAAACCCCCATGTCCGCACGGAGGACGTCAGTGCGGTCATCGATTACCTGACCACCCTGCCGTTCGTCGACCGCGACCGCATCGGCGCGATGGGGATCTGCGCGGGCGCCGGCTACACCGCCAACGCCGCGATCCAGGACCGCCGCATCAAGGCGGTGGGCACGGTTAGCGCCGTCAACATTGGTTCGATGTTCCGCAACGGCTGGGAGAACAACGTCACGTCTATCGACGCTCTGCCTTACATTGAGGCTGGCTCGAACGCTCGCACCTCCGACGCCAGCGGCGCCGATATCGGCACCATGCCGCTCGCGCCGCTCAAGGAGGAGGATGCCCCGAACGAGGAACTCCGCCAAGCTTGGGAATACTACCATACGCCCCGCGCCGAACACGCCACCGCGCCCGGCTTTGCGACGCTGCGCAGCCTGAACCAGATCATCACCTATGACGCTTACCACATGGCGGACGTCTACCTGACTCAGCCGTTGCAGATCGTCGCCGGAAGCGTGGCGGGCAGCAAGTGGATGAGCGACGACCTGTTCGATCGCGCCGCCAGCAAGGACAAGTCCTTCCATATCGTCGAGGGTGCCAACCACATGGAGCTTTATGACGGCCAGCAGTTCGTCAACGAGGCGGTGTCGGTGCTCGCTCCGTTCTTCCAGCAGAAGCTGAACGGCGCCGAACCTGCAAGGGTCGCTGCGGAATAAGGGCGGACTTCCGAAGACGACGCAGATGGCCGGGCTGCCCCGCACCGAGGCGGCTCGTGAATGGGCCAGCGCCCGAGCGGTTTGGTCAGCCCGGCAGGAGCAAACGGAGAAGCTTTCATGAAATCCGTCCACATCCAGAATCCCGACATGACCTGGCACATCGCGGCGAACATCCTGTTCCCGCCGGGCTTCGACGAGGCCCAGAAATACCCGACCATCGTCAGCGTCCATCCCTTCGGGAGCTGTAAGGAGCAGACCTCGGGCAAAGTCTACGGCAAGGCCCTCGCCGAGCAGGGCTTCGTCATCATCGTCTATGATGCCAGCTTCCAGGGTGAATCCGGAGGCTCGCCGCGCTGGATCGAGGACCCGACGCAGCGGGTCGAGGACGTCAGCCGCGTGATCGACTATGCGGTGACGCTTCCTTATGTCGATGAGCATCGCATCGGCGTGCTTGGCGTCTGCGGCGGGGGTGGGTACGCGATCAACGCGACGCTCACCGAAAAGCGCATCAAGGCCGTCGTCAGCATCACCGGCGTGAATATCGGCCGCCTGTTTCGCGAGGGCTTCAGCAACTATGACCCGCTGGGCGCGCTCGATGCGATGGCCGCGCAGCGCACGGCCGAGGCGCGCGGCGGCGAGCTCCAGGTCAATGAACTGCTGCCCGCCAGCCCGGAAGTCGCCAGAGAGAACAAGTTGACCGAGCGTGACGTCTTCGAGGCGACGGATTACTACAAGACGCCACGTGGTCAGAAGCCCGGCGGGGCGACCCGGATGCTGTTCTCGCATGCGCAGAAGACGCTTGCCTGGGACGCGTTCGCCTTTGCCGAGACCCTGCTCACGCAGCCCGTCATGGTTGTGGTCGGTCAGAAGGTGGGAGCCTTTGGGGCATACCGTGACGGCATGGAGATCCATGGCCGTGCCACCGCTTCGAAGGACCGCCAGTTGGTCGAGCTGGAGGACTGTTCGCACTATGACCTCTACGACAAGACCGAGCCGGTTGGCATGGCACTCGAGAAACTGGTTCCGTTCTTCAGGAAGCACTTGAACGGTCCGGTCGCCGCACGCCAGGCGGAAGCAGCCGAGTAGGCATCTCTAAGCGTGGAAGCCGGCGGTGACTGGTCGCCGTCGGCTATTCCAGGCGCTGTATGAGGATCCGAGGAAATGAGGAAGGAGCTCACCCTCGGCGCTGGCGGGCAAACCGCCCGCCAGGCCGTCGGTATACTGGCCGACAATGACTCGCGTTATTCATCAACGTCTACAGCCTTGCTTCCTATGCTGAGACTTGCGGAGCGCCAAGAGCAGAAAGCCGCGACAGAGCGCCGGATAGTCGGCTCTGGGTCAATCTGGTTCGTTCGACGTTGCCTTATGAAGGTCCGCTTACCCAGTGACTGCGGAAGTTCGGCTTTCGTCTGCCTCGCGCCAAGACCTGACCTTAGCGCAAAAATTTCGTGGAAGGGCGCTCATCGAATTTGACGATTAAGCTGCCATGACAAGGCCGCGGCTATAGCAACCTGCCGCCCCTAAAGACAATGGTGCACCCAAGTTGTTGGCCAGCTTCAGATCCGCCTGAGAACCCGCGTAGAAGCTGACGTTGTGAAACGCGTTCCTGGCAATCTCCTCGGCCACTTCGCGCGCCTGCCCTGAATCCGCCCCGAACACCACGATGCAGGTGTTGTGGTCCTCTATTGGGAGCCGTCCGTTATCCTCGGCCTTGGACACCTCCGCCTTGGGCAGATGGCGAGCGCCAGTCAGAGGCTTAATCAGGATCCGCTATCCTGCGGCTTTACGTGCAATCCCGCGGCAAGCGCCATCCGTACCAACTCCGGCAGGTTGTTTGCCCCCAGGCGCTCCATGATCCGGGCGCGATGCGCCTCCACTGTGCGTGGACTGATGCCGAGATCGCGGGCAATGGTCTTGTTGGTGCCGCCCGCCAGCAGCCGATCCAGCACCTCCCGCTCCCGGACAGACAACAGGGCAACCTGGGCTCGGATGTGTTCAGCAGTCTGATCCCGCTCCGCCACATCCCGGATTGAAGCCAATGCCGACGCAACAGCCTCCAGGAGCTGTTCCGGACGGCAGGAGGTCTCCAGAAAGTCCACCGCTCCGGCTTTCATCGCATCGACTCCGACTGATATGATACCGTGCGCCTCTCCCAGCACAACGACCGGCAGGCCCGCCCGGCGTCCCTTCAGTTCTTTCGGGATCCTCATCCCGCCGGCCTCGGGGGCTCGCGCGTCGAGCACCACGCACCCAGCGACGAGGACCGGCGCCACGTCAAGGAAGGCCTGCGCTGAGACAAACGCCTTCACCTGATAGCCTGCCTCCTGCAGCCGCAGCGACAGCTCCTGCCGTGAAGCCTCGTTGCCGTCTACGACGTACACCATGGACCCGTCATGCTGCGTTACATCGCGAGCGATGCCACCGATCCGCTGGATGGCCCCACACCCATCCAGGATGGGGAACACAGTGGCATGGATGTAGCGCATGCCGCCGTCAGGGCGCACGATCCGATACTCGTGGGTGATGGTCTCGCCTTGGAGAACGCCTCGAAAGACCTGGGTGGTGCGCTCGCGGTCGTCCGGATGGACGGATTCCTCCCATTGGATGCGGCTCCTAATGGTTTCAAGCGGCCGCCCCCAGACCCGCTCATAGGCGGGGCTGATATACTCGAAACCGCGGGTGTTGGCGTCCACGACCCAAAGCACATCAGTCGCATGCTCGGCAAACTGCCGGAAGAGCTGCTCACTGTTCCGCAGCGCGGTTTCGGCCCGGGCCCGCAGCACTGATGTCCAGGTGCGCTCGGCCACTTCCTGCACCAGCGCCACTTCGTCTTCCCGCCAGTGGCGTGGCTGTGTCTGATGGACGTAGAAAAATGCCACGAACCGGCCATTTCGGATGAGCGGCGCTATGATGCTGGCACGCTTGCCGGTCCGGAGGAATTCACCCGCGATGGCTTCCTCCGCCGTGAGCGGATCGGCCAGAATGTCATCGATGCGAACCGTGCGCCCTGCGTTCAGCTCACTCTTGATCAGCGTACCAAAGTCGCTACTACGGTATTCACCGGCACAGCTCGGGATGGCGGAATCCGTCCAGTCGCGCTCAACCACGAGCGTCTCGCCATTCTCGCTGACCATCCCGTACCCGGCGCGGCTCGCCCGCAAATGCCGCCCCAGCTGCTCTGCAGTCGTGGCCATGACCTCCCGCGCCTCAGCGATCCCGCGCAAGCGCGTGCTGAGATCCACCAGAAAGCGGAGGCGCTGCTCGGTGAGCACCCGCTCGGTGGTCTCCTGCAGGATGATGAGCACGCCGCCGACCGTGCCGGTCTCGGCCATGACGGGGCTGAACGAAGCCGTCCACCACGTCTGTTCGGGATAACCTTTGCGCTGCACGATATCGACGGGCACGTCCTGAAGGTAGGTCGCCTCGCCCCGAAGCGCCTGCTTGATTGTCGGACCGACCACGTCCCAGATCTCAGCCCAAGCCTGTTGCAGTGGTTGTCCGAGCGCCTCCGGGCGAATGCCACGCAGGGGCAGGCTAGCGTCATTGTAGAAGGTGATCAGCTCCGGTCCCCAGACGAGATAAGTGGGGAACTTGGATCGCAGCATGTTGCTGAGGGTAACCTGTAGGGATGACGGCCAAGTCTCAGGCGGCCCGAGCGGGGAAGTGGACCAATCGTACGCCTGGATTCGGGCACTTATCGTGCCACCCTGTGCGAGAAACTGTGTTGTATTCAAGCTGCCGAACCTCCCCAAGCGCAGTTGAGACCAACAGCCCAATATTGGCCAGATTGCGCCGTATGGCTTTTCTGAGGGATCGTCGCTTATCTGTGAACAGAGGACCACCCGCTGCAGCTGGTGAATGCGCGGCGCGATCTTATTCCTATAAATGGAAGGTGAATCTTCGATTCAAGTTAGTCTGTCGCATCGAGCTAGAGGCGAGCGCGGCAGCTGGCGGGAAAGACGCGCCTTATGATTCTCGTGGTGCTATCGCACATTGGCGCATGCTGATTCGAAAGGCGCGCGCCTCCACAACACGGCTTCCACGCTGATTTTCTCTCAGCAGAGGCGCCAATCATCTTTCGCCCGTTGTTACCCCTCCTGTTACCCAGGTGGGAAAATTGACGGAATGCAGACGCAAAAGATCCCGATAAGCAATTGATTTTGTTGGCGACCCCGGCAGGGCTCGAACCTGCGACCTACTGCTTAGAAGAAACTAACTCAGTCGGTAACCCTTTGATTCATAAGGATAGCGGTTCCCAATCCCGAAGCGCGAATGGGAAGTAACGTGTCGGAAGAGCCAGGGGTTTGGGAACCGCACACCCTGCGACTTGAGATGTCTCCTACGGCGCCGGAACGGCCATCCCTACCCGACCGCCAGGATGTCTCCTGCGGGTCAGGAACCAAGATTCCCTGCAATTTGCGAACGTCCGCTTCAATGAGGATTGCTGCCTTCGAGCTTACGTCTCAGGCGTGCCACAACCTGACGTTCCGAACACGATCAATCATCACGCCGCCCGGTGCACCGCTGGCGGCGTCCATGAGCCGTCGAGGATCGCGGTCTTCGGCCAATAGGCGCGCATGTAAAGCGTGAAGTCGGCCCCATTCGGCGCAGGCAACCAGTTGCCGCGCTGCGCTTCCGGTGGCGGTTCGGCCTGCACATAGATCGTGAGCGAGCCATCCGGGTTGGGGCGCAGCGACTTGTTCTTGGTGCCCAGCGAGTAGCGCTTGATCTCGTTCGGCACGAAGAAGTGGTGCTCGTCATACAGCGTCAGCGACCAGAACCCGTCCACCGGTGGCGTCTGGTCCTTTGCGAAGGTCACCGCGTAGCGGTTGGCGCCGTTGAGACGGGCGCCGGAGGCGTCGAGATCCTGGTAGTAGTACTTTGTCTCGTTGGGCGCGTTGACCAGGATGTTTGACTTCGCGACGGCTGTCCTTGTGAAGTAGTCGGTGCCGAAGGCGGCGCTGTTCGAGATCGAGCTCCAGTGGTAGGGAAGCTGCTCACCCCAGTTGCGGAATTGCAGCAGCGGGCCGACGAGGTCCACGTCCGTCTTCTTTGCCTCGTCGGTCATCGCCTGCTTGAGCGCGGGATCCTTCTGAGCTGCCGCGATGACGGCCAGGACCTGAGCGTAGCGCGCCTCCTCACCCGGCAGCGGCGGCGCATCCGTCAGGACCTGCGGCAACTGGTCGAAGAAGGTCTCCGGGAACACCCAGCGGGTCTCGCCCTCGCCGCTGTCGCCCGTGGACGAGCCGAGCCGTGGGAGTTGGCGCCAGTCGTGCTGCTTCATCGTCCCGTCGAACTGCGCCAGCGGATAGACGTCGATGCCAGCGATGAGAGCCTGCACCGCCTGCCGGTCCTCCGCCGTGTCGTCCTGGAACACGCGCGGCACGACGAAGGCTGTTCCGGTCTGGGCCTGGAACACCTTGGTGATGCCGCGGGGTGTCTCGCCCTGCCAGTCGGCTCGCGCCAGCAGGTAAAAGCCAGGCTGCGTGCCGTACATTGACCCGAGTTCGACAAACCCGTCCGTGCGCAGGTCCACCACCTGGTAGACCCAGAACCGCCCGCGGAAGTCCGGCACCTGCACCACCACAGGAGTCTCGTCGAGGGCCGCAACGGCAGCGCCGTAGACCACGTCCTGGTTCGGGCAGGCGACCCAGCGCTGCTCGGGCTCGATGTAGTCGTGCAGCATGGACAGGGTGTTGAGCGGCGCGAAGGGCAGCACGCCGTTCATGAGGCCGACCTGCGGCGCGTGCTTGAAGGCGAGACGGCGATTGTAGATGTTCACCAATGGCCAGGCCCAGAAGTAGGCGTCCCGGGCGACCATCCTGGCATAGGGCTCGGTGATCCTGACGCTGACGTCGGGGCCCGACGGCATGGCCTGCGCCCAGTTTGGGGACGGCGGCAGCGGTTGTGGGTTGAGCTCCGCCGCCTGTACAAGCCGTGCCGATGCACCGAGGCCGAGCGTGGACGCAACAGCCACCGCAGGGCCGGCCAGCAGGACGTTGCGGCGGCTGAGCGAAGGACGCGCCGGGTCGCCGCCTGCCACGGATGTATCCTTGCTGAGTGTATGGGTCATGACCTGCTCCTTGATCCTTCTCGCGACCGGTCCTCAGGGCCCGACGATGGTCTTCCAGTCCTGCTTGATGCTGACAACTTGGAAGCCGTATGTCTGTGCGACCTTCAGCGAGTAGTCGTCCGACTCCTCGTAGGCGTACTCGCGCTCGCCATCGTCATGATCGATGAGAAGGTGGAAGCTCGGGCCTTGGCGATCCTTCGACCAGCGCATCATCGCGATATCCCCGCGCCCACCCTCGTTGCCGGCGACGAAAACCGGACGCGTGCCAAGTGCAAGGTTGATGGCAACAGGCTTGCCGGCGCCGTCGTTCAGATGGCCGATGCGTCCATCGAAGACGAGCACCGTCCTGCCGTCCCGCTCCTCCAGCTTTGTCGTGACATGGCTGCCGATCACCCGTTCCGGTGGGATGCCGAACATCTGCTCTGAAAGCGCCCGTGTGATCAGGACCGGGCTGCCGCTGCAAATCCAGTTCCGGAAGCCGTGGGCCTCGAGATCGGCGAGCAGCTCGCGCATCGGCTGGTAGACGGCCTTGGCGTAAGTCAAGCCGAACTTCGGATGGGACGCCTGCGCCGTCAGCGGCCCGACGTTCCGGACGATGTCCTTGGTGGTCCGGCCGTCGGTCGCCGCCGCGATCAGGTCGTTGATGCCCTGCTCGCCGGCGGCATGCAGCGCGGCATCATCGCCCTTGAGCAGCGCCGCGACCGCGGGTGGGTCGCCGAGCAGCGGGTTCCTGGCGACGGCTTCCTTGATGTCGGCGAGCACCGGAACGAGCGCGATGGGAATCGGCCGTTCCGGCACGAGCGTGCCGTCCATGTCGAAGACGGCGACCCGCTCCTTCTCGGGCACGAAATCCGGTCCGTCCGATTGGGTGGCCCTCGCGACGAAGGCCACGATGGCCTGCTTGGTCGGCGAGTCGTTCCACGAGGGCAGCGGGTCGGCCTGCGCGAGAGCATTGGCCGTGAGGAGCAGGATCGCGAGGAACCCGCCGAGTCCTGCCCGCGAGGCCGACTGGATCACGGGATTGCACGGGGGCCAGCGGACCTGCCATGGCTGGTGGATCGTCACGGTTTGCCTCCCGTCGATGGCTGCATCACCTCTCCCTGCCCGGGTCAGTTCATCCGCCGCAGTGCCGGTGGGTAGTAGGTGCCGTTCGCGACCCCCTCAGTCGGGCCGTAGTAGCGGAAGGTCAGGCGGTACACCGTGCCTTTCGGTGTCGGCAGCCAGTTGCCGTCCGGCGCGTCCGACGGCTTCTGGTCCGCGAAATACAGCGTCAACGAACCATCCGCGTTGTACTCGGGCTTGGTCTCGCGATTCAGCAGATACCGATTCCTCGGGTTCGGCAGCACGCGAAAGCGTGTGCTGTCGACGGCGATGACCGACCAGAAGTAATTGGCAAACCTGGACGGCAACTCGTCCTTCGGAAAGGTCAGCGTGTAGACATTGTCGCCGTTGAGCTCGGCGCCCGTGGAGTCGTTGCCGCCTCGGTAGTAAAGGACTTCCGGTTTGACGTTGGCCCAGATGCCGCGATAGTTCACGAGAGTCCGGGTGAGATAGTCGATCCCGTATTCACCCACCACGCCTGGCCGTGCCCAACCGTTCTGGACTGTCCCGTGCCCGATGCGGGTGCCGGCCTTCGCGATCTCGGCAAAGGCCTGTTCGCGGATCACCTGGTCGATCCGGCCGCGCTCGGGCTGTTCCTTCGCGGCCCTTGCAATGGCGCGGGTCCTCTCCTGCATGGCCTCAAGGCCGGGATTGATGTCCGGCTCGCTGTCGAGTGCCGCCTCGGCGGCATCGAAGGCCTCGACGCCGGGGAACTGCTCGAGTTCGAAGATCGGTGTCCTCGGGATGTCGGGCAGCGCAGGATTGCCGGTGGCCCTGAGCGTGAATTGGTGCTGCAAGGCGACCGCCTTGTCCCAGTCGTCGCCCAACTCGACCCGTGACAGGATCCGTGAATGCTTCACCGGCAGGTCGATGCGCACCACCTCGGTCGGTAGAGTGGCCTTCGCTCCCCTCAGACACAACGCGAATTCGCCGGAGGGGCGATTGGGAAAGACGCGCTCATTGATGTTGGCCAGCGTCTCGCCCCAGCCATTCAGAACCTGCACGGTATAGTAGCGTCCCTCGACCTTTGGTACGGTGACGATCGTGCAACTTTCCTCATCCACGGCGACCCAGGCTTCGGAATAGGCGACGTCAAGGTTCGGGTTGGGCCAGTCCACGGCTCCGGGTTTGCGGTGCCGGAGCTCATTCCACTTGAAGCCCTCCTGGAAGTCGAGCTGCTGCTGGCGCGTCACCATCAGGCGGCCGAGCAGATAGATGTAGGCGTTGCTGATGTCCTGGTCGGAGATGGGTGCTGGCTGCGCCCGCACGGGTGCCGCGAACGCGATGGCAGCGAGGGTTGCAAGGATCATCACTTTCATTGTCTTCTCCCGTGTGCCGCGATCCCGCTCAGAACGGATTGATGTAATTGACGATCGCCGTCTGCCGCAGGACGACCTTCCGGATGACGTGAGCGGCCGTGACGTGGTTGGTGTAGATCGCCGCCAGCCCCGTGCTCCCCGCCGGCAGGCGCTGCGCCACGCCCTGATCGTCGAGCCGGATGCGGACCGCGAACGGCGACGCCTGGATTTCTGACGGAGCAACGGCCAAGCCGCCGACCTGCGTCTGTCCGGTGGCGATGGCCTGCAACACCGTCTCGATACGCCCAGGGAAGACCTCGCCCGGAAACGGCTTGAATGTGACTTCAACGGGCTGCCCGACCTCGATGTAGCGGGCGTAGATCTGCGGGATCTCGACGCCGAGGATGGTCTCCGAGGTGTCGATGAAGGCCATCACCGGGGACTGGGCAGTGACCCTCGCCCCTTTGCGCAGCGCCAGATTGGTGACGTAGCCGTCGGCCGGAGCCCGCACAGTGGTCTTGTCGAGGTTCCACTTGGCGCCTTCGAGCTGGGCACGCAACTGCTCGACCTCGGCCTCGCGCTGCTGCACGTCGAAGGCGCGTCCGGTGTCACGGCTCTGGAGTTCGGAGAACTGACCGAGACGAAGTTCGGCGAACTTGAGCTGGGCTTGAATGGTGTCGACCTGGGCTTGGTAGGTGGTCGGGTCGATCCGGAACAGAACATCGCCTGCCTTGATCGGCTCGTTGGCTGCGACCGGGACGTCGGCGACCTCCCCTGCCACGGACGGGATGATCTGAACCGAGTTGCGGATCACCGCCGCGGGTCCGGAGGGAGCGCCCCAGCCCATCGGAATGAACAGGCCGATAAGGAGGGCAAGCAATACCAGGACCGGCGAGAGCTTCCAGAACGTGTTGAACGGGATGAACCGGAGCCAGACGAACAGGGCGAGGAGGGCGATGTAGGCATTGAGCAGGACGACGATCATCGCGGCGTCTCCCGCCTCGCTGGCACGTCGACATAGGCCCAGATCAGGACCAGCGGCCAGAACACGAACCCAAACACCAGCGTGGCCCAGCTTCCGACCGCCACCGCCTCCGCCCAGGGATGTCCGCGCTTGCGGGCGATGCGGCCCGGCATCATGCCGAGCGCCGCGACGATTGCCACGAGCGTGCCGACGAGCACGAGCAGCACGATCCAGGCGAAGATGTCGATCACGGTCATTATGGGTGTCCCGGACGGCCCGTTGCGCAGGTCCATAGGCTCCTCCTCTGGGTTGACGCAACCACGCGGTTCAGGAGCGACGTCGACGAAGCCGCCGATCAAAGGTGGCTCGCCGGAGCCAAGGTCGGACGCAGGACATTTTACTTATCTTATGACTTAGGCCGCCTGACAGGGACGGCAAGAACCAGTGCCCTTCCGGTGTGGAACGTCGGCCGCGTCCGCGTTCACGTCGGACCTGATCGGCCCCTTTCGAGCATCCGCAACCGTATCACCTCCTTGTCACGAGGGAGGCCCGTCGCTTGAGGCTGGCCTCAATCCTTCGCGACGACGGGCGAGGCAGTCTTGGGAGCGGCATGCCCGCCCAGGGGAAACGCCACCGTGAACAGGCCGATGGTGCCCTGGGGACGGTTCTCAACATCGACCTCGCGCAGCACCTTGAGCCTAGCCGTCACCGGCGTGCCCGCGACCTCGAGGTTATAGGTAGCTGAGGCGCCGACCGCCGTTACCCGCCCCTTGAAGGGACCGATCCGATTGCCCTCGCCACGGTCCTCCGACACCTGATCGTAGTAGCCGGCGAGCAATCCAATCGAGAACTCCTTGGTCAGGTTCTTGGTGACGGCCAAGTCCACATGGAAGGCATTGCCGCTGCGGTAGTCAGTGTCGGGGTTCTCGCCGTTGATCTCGAAACCAACGGCGCCCGAGATGTCCCACCCGGTCTCCGGGTCGAACCAAGTCGCCGCGGCGAAGATGTCGCCGACCCAGCGGTTGAAGGCGAGATTGGAGAGCTCGTCCTCCTCGTAGCCGCCGGCCGGGACGCTGACGCCCGCACCGAGCGACCAGTGGAACTTGCCCGCATCCCAGCCGACGAGGCCGGTCAAGACCGGATCGCCGAGCACGAACGATGCGTCGCGCTGGCTGAACGCGAAGGTGCGTCCCAGCCGTGGTGCCTCGATCAGGACACCAGCGCTGACCCGCGGCACACCCAGCGGCAGGCTGGCACCGATGGCCATGCGGCCGTTCACCGCGTCCAGGGGGAAGACCCAGGTGGCGGTCAGGAAGTCGGCCCGGATCTCGACCTCCACGTCCGCTAAGACCGCGCCGCCGATCTGGATGCGGCGGGCGCCGCTGAGTTCGCCCGAGTAGGCCAGGAAATCGCTGCTGAAGTAGAAGCCGGGCGGCGGGACGATGCCCGCCAGAGGGCCTCGGAGGCCCGGGAGATAGAGACTGGCCCCGCCCTCGGTCGCCTGCGCTGCGCTGGCGACGAGGTCAACGGCAATCCCGAGTGCAAGGATAGGCGCAAGATGACGACGATGCATGGACGCCCCACAAAGCATCTTCAGGAGCGCAGCATGACGCGTTTCCAACAGCAGGTAAATCTGGGGCACGGGGGTGGTCCACCAGCAGATTGGAAGGGCTGCTCCGGGTCAAACTGAGCCGTTGGGAATGGTCTTATGAAAGTCCGCTCATCCAAGCAGTGCGGAAGTACGGCTAAGGTCGGCCCCGTGCCAATAGCTGCCGTTCTGCTGAAGAGGATCTGGTCAGCAGGCTCAGCCGAACAGAGTTCTGGCCAGATGGCGCAGGTCGACGGGCTTCTCGCAACGGGGCACGTCCTTGTAGGCCCCCGGCAGCGCCCATTGCTCGTAGCCAGTCGCAAGTACGAAGGGAATGCCGCGATCGCGCAGGACGTCAGCAACCGGGTATGCCTTCTCGCCCCTGAGGTTCACGTCCAGGATGGCACCATCGATAGCGTCCTCCGTGGCCAGCAGCCTCAGGGCGTCTGCCACGCTGGGCACCGGCCCCACCACCTTGGCACCCGCCTTCTCCAGATCGTACTGTAAGTCATCGGCCATCATGTACTCGTCCTCGACCACAAGGATGCGACGCCCACGCAGGGCAGAAAGAAGGTCAGGCATGCTCGGCTTCCCGGTGCGTGGTGGAGAGCGGCAGGATGATCGTGCAGCGCACCCCCTCCGGAGTGAGTTCGTACGAGGTCTCAGCCCCAAGCTGATAGGGTAGCGACCGCTCGATCAGTTCACGTCCGGAGCCTCTCCGGTAATGCTGCCCTCGGGCGGGCGGTGGCACTGGCACGCCGCTCTCCTGCCACTCCACTTGCAGCCGTCGATCGCCATCCTTCCCATCGACCAAGCCCCATCGGACCAGCAACCGGCCCTCGGGCAGGGAAAGCGCGCCGTGCTTGACCGCGTTGGTGGCCAGCTCATGCAGCCCGAGCGCGAAGGTCTGCACCGTGGCCGAGCGCAGGCGAATGCCTGTGGGCCCCTCCAGCGTCACCTGCCCATGCCCGTCGCCGTCCATGACCCCGTGCCCGGCCAGCTCGGCCTGGAGCAGTTCATCGAAGCTGATCCGGGTACTCTCTTCAAGCCGCGACAGCAGCCCGTTCACCCGCGACAGTGCCCCGATACGGTCGCGGAAGCGCTCCTGGAACTCGTCGAGCGAGCTGCTGCCGGCCAGCGTCCGGTCGGCGATGGAGCGCACCACCCCGAGGAGGTTGCGGGTGCGGTGCTGGAGCTCGGCGACCAGGACCTGGAGCCGTTCCTCCCACTCGCGCCGCTCCGTGATGTTGGTGAACAGGACCGCAACGCGGTTCTGCTGCCGGTCCAGGCTGAAGATGTTGAGGTCAAACGTGCGGCCAAGCGTCGGTTCCCTTTCTTCCACCCGCAGCGGCTTCCCGGTGTCGAGCGCCTGCCCGTACAATTGGGCCCAGCGGGGATTGGGCGTGCCGAGCAACTCGGTGGCTGTCTTTCCGACGGGGTAAGGCATCGACGTGTGCTCGATGAAAGCCGGGTTCACCTCAAGGAAGCGGAAGTCCGCCCACGTTCCGTCCTGCCCCTTCAGCACCTCGACGACGGCATAGGCCTCGTCCATCGACTCGAACAGGGCGCGATAGCGTTGCTCGCTGGCGCGTAGAGCCTCGTCCGCTCGCTTCCGGTCGGTGATGTCGCGCCAGAAGATCGCGATGCCGCCGGGGGTTGGGTACACCCGCAAGTCCAGCCACAAGGCCCGGCCGTTCGGCCAAGCGTACTGATGCTCGAGCGCTTCAGGCACACGTTCTCGCACCACCCTCTTGAACAGCGCCCCGACAGGAGAGTGTTCGGTCCCGGGAAACGCGTCCCAGTGCGAGCGGCCCACCAACTCGTCGCGGCGGCGGCCGTCCAACCTTACCGTCTCTGTGTTGACGTCGAGAATGGTGAAGTCCGGCCCGAGCAAGGCAAAGCCCTCCGCCATGGAGTTGAGGACATCCCGCAGCCGCTCCTCGCTCTCGCGCAGGGCGATCTCGGCGCGCTTGCGCTCCGTGATGTCGGCAAAGAGAGCGGCGAATTGGTCTCCTTCCCGCGGGAACAGCCCGACTTCATACCAGCGGCCGAGACCCTCGTTGAAATATTCCAGGCGGGTCGGCTCGCCCGAGGCGATCACGCGGGCAGATGCTTCGAGCCTGCGCTCGTCTGGCACGGGAATTGCCTCGGAGCGCAGTCGGCCATTGACCTGTGATGACGCCAGACCCGTCAGCGTCTCGAAAGCGCGGTTCACTTCCAGATAGCGATAGTCGACCGCTCGACCCTGATCGTCGCGCACCAGTTCGCAAAGGGCATAGCCTTCGTCCATGGTCGCGAATAGCGAGCGGTACCTCTTCTCGCTCTCGCGCAAAGCCTGCTCGGCGCTCTTGCGCTCGGTCACGTCCTGGTGAACGCTTGCGACCCGTTTGCTCTCCGGCGGGCCTACCTTGGAGAGCCGGAAATCGAACCACCGCCCATGCGGCTCCGCGTAATGCTCCGCGCGAATCGGCTCGCCGGTGAGTGCCACGCGGCCGTAAGCCTCATACCAGTATTCTTCATAACGCGGATCGATCTCGCGCATCCGCTGCCCAGTAAAGTCCCGCCCAGCCAGCCGCACCGCAGCCGGATTGGCCTCAAGGAAGCGAATGTCGATCGCCTTGTCGTTCTCGTCCAAGATGACCTCGCTGAGCAGATACCCTTCGTCCATCGACTCAAACAGCGTGCGATATCGCTCCTCGTTCTCGCGCAGCGCCGCCTCGGTGCGCTTGCGGTCGTCGATGTCGATGTTCATGCCCGCCCACTTCTCGACCCTCCCTTCAGCATCGAGCACGGGGGCGGCGCGGACGTTGGTCCAGCGCCACTCGCCGTCGGGTGCCCGAAGCCGGAACTCGGCATTGACGAGCGCGCGCGCGGCGACCGCTTCTCGCCATTGCCGCTCGGCATAGGCGCGGTCGTCGGGATGGATCGCGTCGAGCCATCCATAGCCGAGCCACTCGTCCAGGGTCTGGCCGGTATAGGCGCGCCAGCTCGGGCTGTCGGCGACGACAACACCGTCGGCATCGGTCTCCCACACCGCCTGCGTCCAGCTCTCGATCAGGAGGCGGTGCCTCGCCTCGCTCTCGCGCAGGGCGGCCTGAACCTCCAATCGGTCTGACACCTCGACGAGCGTCTGGAGCGCGCCGGCCACCGCACCCGACTCGTCGCGGATCGGTGACCAGTCGGTGTCGAACACGCGCTCTTCCAGCCGACTGTCCAGCCCGGCCAGCGGGACAGGAAAGCCAGTGAGCCGCGTTGCGCGCCCGGCGCTGGCGCTTTCCAGAATCGGGGCGATCACGGATTTGTAGACGTCTGGCCAGCCCTCAACCACGGGGCGGCCAAGCAGTGCTGGGTGCCGTTCCTTCGCGATCGCGATGTAAGCATCATTGTAGATTTGAACGTGCTTCGGACCCCAGAGGATCGTCGCGGGCCCGGGCATGGCGAGGATCAGGTCCACTGTAGTCCGCAAAGACTGCGGCCAAGTTTCGATGGGTCCAAGCGGCGTGTCGGCCCAGCCGAGGCTGCGGATGCGCGCGGCCATCTCGCCTTCGCCTTGCGGCCAGGGGCCTGCACTCAACATGGCTTCTGTCCTCATGCGGGATTTACTCAGCGTTCGACCTCACACAATAACGCTTGGGCGCAGGTAATGTCTGCAAAGGATCAGAAGAACCTCCTAAGCTTGGCCTTATAGAGGCCCGCTTACCTCGCGACTGCGGAGATACGGCCAAGGTCCGCCCCGTGCCAGGAGGCGACATTTGGACTTTGCGCCGTATCTCCTCCCGTCTCTCCCCCAAGTTCTTTAGAGCGACTTTCGAAGACGGGCATCGAACGGAACCCTTGCACAGGTTCCAGGCCGGAGTCGCAGATCTACGCCACAGGGGCTTCGACAGTGCACACGACACCAGTGGGAGGAAAGGCAATCGCCACCTGACCATCCAGATCCTGCGCCAGGGTGCGCTCGATGAGACGCGACCCAAAGCCCCGCCGGCTCGGAGCTACCACCGGCGGCCCCCCGGCCTCGATCCAGTGCAAGCTCAGCCGCGGTGGCGCGGTTCCGTTTTGCAGCTCCCACGATACCTCAATGGTGCCGGTCTTGTTGGACAGCGCCCCGTACTTCACCGCGTTGGTCGCCAGCTCATGCAGGGCCATCGCCAGGGCCAGCGACATGCGTGGTGTCACCCGCACATGCGGCCCTTTGATGTGGAAACGGCTCTCCCCTGGGTTCTCATAAGGTCTGAGGGCATTTGCAACCACTTCGACCAGATCGGCACCCTCCCAGCTCTCGCGGGTGAGCACGTCGTGGGCCCGGGACAGGGCCAGCAGACGCATCTCCAACGCCTCACGGGCGTCCGCTTTCGTGTCCGCGGTACGCAACGTCTGGGCTGAGATGGATTGTACGGTTGCGAGCGTGTTCTTCACCCGGTGGTTCAACTCATTGATGAGGACCCTCTGATGCTCGACCGCATGCCGTTCCTTGTCGAGCGCCGCTTTCAGCCGCTCCTCGCCATCGTGCAGCTCCTCCAGCCGAGCCCGTGCCTCGTATTGCCGAAGCCGTCCTCGAAGGGCGGAATGAGCGACGCTCACCAGCGTGCCGGCATGAAAAGGGCGCTCGAGGAACACCACGTTGCCGAGGATCTGGGAGAGACGCGCCAGGGCTGGATTGCGCTCAACCCCGCCACCGCGACGTGTGAGGAGCACGAAGGCGAAATCAGACCACGGCGGCTGGTTCGACAACCAACGGGAAAGCTCCTTCAGATCGGCGGTGTGGAACGCCTCGTCGGTGACAAGTGCAAAGCCCGCACCCTGCGCGATCTCGCGCACCAGCGCCGGCAGATCGAGGCAGATCTCGGCCGTGACTTTCGCCGCTGCCAAGATCTCGACAGCGATGGTGGCATCCCGCCCGTGCGGCGCCAGGATGAGCGCCCGCTGCGAACGCGAGCGAAGAGCGTTGTTCATAGTCAGCGATCTTCGAGCAGCCGGGCCCGGTCACCCTCGGCCAGGATCGGGGTGCCGCGCAGGATGCCCTGGAAACCCTCCAAGGGCTCTCCGATGGCAATGCCTCGGTTGTCGATCCGGATCTCGCGGATGGTGTTCTCGTGCGTGCCGAACCGCTTCTTGATGATTGAGATTGCCCGCCGAACCTGGCCAAAGGCCTCAAAGTAGCGTAGCAGGATCACAGTATCTGCGAGATAGGTCACGTCGACGGGGGATCTCATGTCGTCGACAAGCCCGTGCTGGGCCATCGTCAGCAAGGTCGAGGCGCCCTGCCGGTTCAGGTACTGCAACAGCTCATGGATATGCAGGGTCAGGAACTGCTCGTCCGGCATGGCGGCCTGGTAGCCGTTGAGGCCGTCAATCACGACGGTCTTCACGCTATTGCTGTCAACCCTAGCCCGGACCCTATGGGCAAACTCACCCGGGGAGAGCTCAGCCGCGTCGACCTGCTCGATGAACATGTTGCCGCTGGCACACAGCGCATCCAGGTCGATACCCATCAGCTTGGTGCGGTCGATGAGCAAGCCAAGCTCCTCATCGAAGATGAACAACGCCGCCTTCTCGCCCCGTGCGGCGGCCGAGACGGCAAACTGCACAGCCAGCAGGGATTTGCCGGAACCCGCAGGTCCCATGATCAAGGTACTGGAGCCCTGCTCGATGCCGCCGCCCAGGAGCATGTCGAGTTCGTCGATGCCGCTGGTGAGCACATGGCGGGCAAAGCCTGTTTTGTGCTCGCTGGAGACAAGCCGTGGAAAGACCTGCACGCCACCCTCGGCGATGATGAAGTCGTGGAAGCCACCCCGGAACGCTTGGCCGCGGTACTTGATCACGCGCAGACGGCGGCGCTCGGCGCCGTAATTGGGCGTCAGCCCCTCCAGGCGGATGACACCATGGGCGAGACTGTGAACGGTCTTGTCATTCGTGTCGGTGGTGAGGTCATCCAGCAGGAGAACGGTCGCGCCCTGGCGAGCGAAGTAGTGCTTCATGGCCAGGATCTGACGGCGATAGCGCAGAGAGCTTTGCGCCAGGAGGCGGATCTCGGACAGGCTGTCGATCACGATCCGGACCGGCTGGGTTCGGTCGATGGCCTCGAACACGGCCTTGGTGGTCTCTCCGAGCTCGAGATCGGATGAGTAGAGCAGGCTCTGTTGGTGTTCTTCATCGAGAAGGTTCTCGGGCGGGACGAGTTCGAACACCTGAACGCCATCGCCAATATCCCAGCCATGGGACGCTGCACCGTCACGCAGCTCCCGCTCGGTCTCCGACATGGTGATGTAGAGCCCGGTTTCCCCCACCTTGGCCCCCTCAAGCAGGAACTGAAGCGCGATGGTGGTCTTGCCGGTGCCGGGGCTGCCCTCTAGGAGGTAGACGTGGCCAGGGGACAAGCCTCCGACGAGAATGTCGTCCAACCCCTCAACCCCGGTTCGCGCTTTGGAAGGGGATTGAGCCTTAGCGGTCATGACGAAGTCCAATCTCTTTCTGAAGAGCGGCCGGGAGGGTGTGGGTTGGGATCAGATGCAGCACGCCTTGCAGCGTCTGCTCTGCCTGCCAGAGGTCGTGCTGTTGCTGGCGGTCGAGCCAGAAGTGAGGGGTGGTGCCCGAGAGACGAGCCAGACGCGTGGCCATCTCGGGACTAACCGCGGCCGTACCGGCCAGAACGCGATGGAGTGTCTGACGCGCGATGCGCAACTCGCGAGCCGCTTGGCTGACGGAGAGGCCAAGGCCAGGTAGGATCCGATCCCGCAAGATCCAGCCTGGATGGGTCGGAGGCACTAGAAGAGCGGCTTGGGAGGCTTTCATGGTCTTAACCTTGGGAACAGGCCGACTGTAGCGTTATGGGCGACAGGTTGCCGAAAACAAGGGCTGGTGCTGATCTGAGCATGATTGATTGATCTGCTCGCCCTGCACGGCTCCTCAGAGAGATCTACTTTGTCCTCATCAGTCCAGGAGCCGGAAGGTCGGCTTGGGGTCAGATAGCGATGATTCCTGCCTAACAGGAGCGCCCGATGTTCCCTGCTTGAGCGGACCGTCGGCTGACGTAATCCCATGCTGCGCACCCGGACGTCCATGGATTGCGTTCACGAGCAGCCCGCGACCATCCCGGCATCAGACGCTCGCCTGACGAAAGTCATACTCAGGAACCGTTGAGGGGCGCCGCGACCGTACACACGACCCCCGTTGGCGCGAACTCGATCCGCACGTCACCACCGAGATCCTGCGCCAGGCTGCGCTCGATCAGCCGCGTCCCAAACCCCCGCCGCGCCGGAGCCTCTACGGGAGGTCCACCACGCTCTTCCCAGCACAGGTGAAGTTCCGTGCGTGCATCAGCGGGATCAACCTCCCAGGTGATGCGGATCTCCCCGCCCGCCATGGACAAAGCACCATATTTGACGGCATTCGTCGCCAGCTCCTGGAAGGCCATGGCAAGGGCCAAGGCCATGCGGGGCGGCAGCCGGACGTGAGGGCCGGTCAGGTGCAGCCGGTCCTCACTCCGGTTCGAATAGGGCTCCACCGCCTGGGCGGCAATGTCATACAGATCCGCTCCATCCCAGCTCTCCCGCGTCAGCACGTCATGGGTCCGCGACAACGCGAACAGACGCCCCTCCAGGGCCCCCTTGGCCTCTTGCGTGCTGGACGCATTGCGCAGCGTCTGGGCGGCAATCGACTGCACCGTCGCCAGGGTGTTCTTCACTCGATGATTGAGCTCGTTGATGAGAACCCGCTGATCCACCTGCGCCTGCTTCTCGGCTCGGATATCCCTCACCTCGATGATCGTCCCGATCGGCCGGCTGCCCTCATCCTGGATTGGGCTGGCCGTGAAGGCGACCGGATAGAAACTGCCATCTTTATGGACGAACACCTCTTCGCCCTGTGTCTGGTGCTCCTCCGGAAAGGCACGGTCGATGGCGCATTCCTCCAGGGGGAAATGGCTCCCGTCCGGACGGGTGTGATGGATCACCTCGTGCAGGGGACGTCCCAGCGTCTCGGGCAGGGTGTAGCCGGTCAGCCGCTCGGCCGCCGCGTTCATGTAGACGCAGTGCTGACGGTCATCCATCAGGAAGATCGCAACGGTCGCATTGTTGAGGACGGCATTGAGCCGCCGCTGGCTGTCGCGCAGCGACTTCTCCCGTTGATTGCGGTCAGTCATGTCCCGGGCAATGGCCGAGACGCCGATCACTTCGCCCTCAGAGCTCTGCATGGGAGACAGGGAGAGCGCCGCCTCAAAGAGGCTGCCATCCTTGCGGCGCCGGACGCTCTCGAACGTGACCACCTCGCCCGCGCGCACCCGTGCAAAGAACTGGTTCGGCTCATGCGCGTGGTCCTCCGGCACCAGAATGGACACCTTCTGGCCGATCGCCTCTTCGGCGGTGTGGCCGAAGACCTGCTCGGCCGCCGCATTCCAGCTCAGGATCGTGCCATCGGGCGCAAAGCTCATGATCGCGTCACCCGAGGCGGCCACCAGGGCGGCCAGGTGGGCATTGGCGGCCTGGGCCTGCTTCTGCTGCGTTACATCCCGCATGAACAGCGCCAGCCCGTCCTGCGATGGGTAGACCCGCAGCTCCAGCCAAGCCCTGTGACCGTCGGGCCAGACATACTCGTGCACAAGCCGCCCCGGTACGCGTTCGGTCATGACCTGCTTGCACAGCCGGCCGAGCTCCGCCTCCTCGCTGCCGGGCCACGCCTCCCAGAAGCTTCTGCCGACGATCTCCCCGCGTGGGCGGTTCTCGATCCGCAGGGCCGCGCCATTGATGTCGAGGACCTGAAAGTCCGGACCAACCAGGACGAAGCCTTCGCCCATGCTGTCGAGGATGCCGCGGCTGCGGTCGCGTTCGGCGCGAAGCAGGGCTTCCACCCGTCGTCGCTCCGTCACATCGTTGAACACGCCGATCATCCGCTCGAGCCCGCCATCCGTGCCCATAACAGCATTGCTGATGCTGATCAGGGTGCGGATCGTGCCGTCGGGATGTTTGATGCGGTACTCGGTCTCCAGGCTTGCCTGCTGTTCGCGGGCAGCCTGCACCTCGGTTGAGACGCGGTCCAGATCACGCGGGTCGATGCGTTCGAAGATATCGCGAGCCGTGACTGGCTCGTGTGGGGGAAAGCCGAGCATCTCGCGGCTGCGCTGATCGAGCAGCACCTGGTTCGTGCGAACGTTCCAGTCGAAGGTGCCAAGCTTGGCGATGGCGAGCGCCGCATCCAGGCGGGCCATCTCTTTAGCGTTCCTGGTATTGGAAGCGCCTTCGGGTTCAGGCCGGGCGATCACGTCACTCAAGCTTTCGGTCTGGAGTTCCCGGTGGGCTTCACGATCGCCGAACCGATCCAAATCATCGCCCTGCATGGCGCGTCCGGGCGACTCGGGGCGGACGTTGCTCCGGACGGTTGGGAGCCTCGTCACGCTGAAGGAGGCGCAGGGCGGCTCGAACGACCTCGCTGGCGCTCTGGTAATCACCTGAGGCGACGCGCGATGCGATGAATGCGCTCAGCTCGGCCGTGAGGGAGATATTCTGTGAGATGCGGTTTGCCATGGCTCAGGTGAAGTAGTGCCCATCTGTGACACAGCAAGGGGACAGATCGCTGGCCTGAACAGCACATGACAGCTTGGCCGTGCATAGAACTGGCCCCTGAGTCGGCTCCGGGGTCGGGAACCGAGACTCCCGGCGATTTGGGAACGTCCGCTTCAATGAGGATTGCTGCCTTCGAGCTTACGTCTCAGGTGTGCCATCTGCCGACCTTCGCGGATTGCGGACTTAGTCGAATCCCGCCGTGCAGCCACCATCACGAGCGCAAGTGATCCGGGACCACCTGAAGGCGGATGAGGCGATACTGCTTTGCTCTTAGCACATCACCAAACGAGTGCCTGCGGTGACCGGATCCCGTTCACGCCAAGCTCAACTCGGCATTGCTTCTCAAAAACGATCCAGTTCTATTGATCAGTAATCGCACGGGAACCTTCGCAATGACTGACGACACCCGCATTCTGATCTCGGGAGCCGGCCCTGTCGGCCTGACCATGGCCATCGAGCTGACCCGTTACGGAGTACCCATCAGGATCGTCGACAAGGCAGCCTCCCGTACGGACAAGTCCAAAGCCCTCGTGATCTGGAGCCGGACACTGGAGTTGCTCGACCGCGCGGGTCTTGTCCGGCAGTTCCTCGATGCAGGCCAGACATGTCACGGAACGCAGTTCTCCAATGGTCCTGAGACGATCGCGCGGGTCAGCTTCGATAGCATCGACAGCCCCTACCCGTTCGCCCTGATGATCCCCCAGAGTGAGACCGAGCGCATCCTGGAGACCCACCTCAAGGAGCTTGGCGTCGCGGTCGAGCGTCAGGTCGAGTTGACCGGGTTCGCGGAGAGAGACGGTCGTGTGCTCTCGACGATCCTGCGGCCCGATGACCAAAACGAGGTCATCGAGACCCAATGGCTTGTTGGCTGCGACGGGGCACATTCCGCTGTGCGGCATGGCTTGGGAATGTCGTTCGAGGGTTCGACTCAGCCCAGCGACTGGGCATTGGCCGATGTGGAGATTACCGGACTGAAGGATCCCGACAGGATCGCCATTTTCTGGCACTCCGATGGCATCCTCGCAGTCTTCCCAATTAGCGATAAGCGCTTCCGTGTTATCGCCGATCTAGGTCCGGCGGGCGATGACGGCCATCATGCCGATCCGACATTGGACGACGTCCAGGCTCTGGTGGACCGGAGAGGCCCCGGCGGCATTGTGCTCAGCAACCCGATCTGGCTTGCAGCGTTCCGGATTAACGAGCGCAAGGTACGGGACTATGGACGAGGCCGGGTCTTCCTGGCCGGAGATGCTGCTCACATTCATAGCCCTGCTGGCGGACAGGGTATGAACACAGGTATGCAGGACGCTTTCAACCTCTCATGGAAGCTCGCCATGGTGGCGCGCGGGACATGCAAGCCTTCGCTCCTGGAAAGCTATTCGCCCGAGCGCAGTGCGGTGGGCGACGTGGTCCTGCGCAATGCTTCGCGGATGACGGATGCGGCAGTCCTTCGCAATCCGATCGCCCAGGCCATCCGCAACAAGATCGCGCATTTTGCCCTCGACATCCCACAGGTCCAACACCGCATTGCTCAGACACTGGCAGAGGTCGAAATCGCCTACTTGAAGAGCCCGCTCTCGGTCTCGGCTCCCGGAGCGGAAAGCATCAAGGGCGGACCGGCTGCCGGCGAGCGGTGGCCGCCGATCAAGGCGGATGTGGCTCCTGTCGGATCGGGAAGCGTGCCCGGCTTCACCCTCGTGGGAGAGGCGTCCGTTACGGAATCTCTGGCAAGGCAATTTCCGGCATTGGTCGTTGGAACCGGGACAGGTCCGTTCGAAGATGTGTTATGGCTCGTGCGGCCTGACGGGTATGTCGGCCTGACGGCTCGTTCTGACGACGTTCAAGCGGTGCGTGCTTATTTGGAAGGTGTGGCGATGTAGTGGGTTCGAGTAAGGCATAAATGCTTGGGCTGATGCGTTCATGCCTCTGTGGAGCGCAATGCCCTCTATGGTTTCCAAGCACATCGTGGACCTTGAGGAACTTGTTCAAGAAGCCGCGATGCTATCAAGCCATTGGCAGAAGTTTCGTTACCGGGACAGATACTTCCGAGCTGTCCGGTGAGCTTTCGGTTCGCATTCATTTTTCTGTGGCATGATTAATCAATGATCGCTTCGGGTCAGACTTCCACGTTCCGGCCACCCAGCGAACGTCAGCTCTCAAGCTCCGATGGGGACCAAGCTCTAACGTCTAAGGAGTGCCACTTGCAGACCTTAGGAACTATATATCCTGACAATTTCGGGTAGGTCCAAGCCTCTTTTAATCCAGGGTGAAAGGCTTCTGCTAAGTGGACTTGTTTCGGGAAAGTGGAGAGCACTTCTTATAATCCAGGAGGTGCTCCATGCCCCACACACGCTTTACGAGAGAGTTTCGGGATGATGCGGTGCGGCTCGCTCTGACCAGCGGCCGCAGCCGACGGGCGATTGCTGAGGATCTCGGCGTCGGCCTGTCGACCCTGCGCAGCTGGATCGACCGTCGCCGTGAGCACGAGATCGACGCTCCGCCCGAGGAGCGGCAGGAGGACATGGCGACCGAGCTGAAGCGGCTGCGGCGCGAGAACGAGATCCTGCGTCAGGAGCGGGAGATCCTGAAGCGGGCAACAGCTTTTTTCGCCAAGGAGGGAAGTCGATGAAGTTCCGGTTCATCGATGCGGCGAAAGAGAGCTTCCCCGTCACCCGTCTGTGCCACGTCCTCGATGTCAGCCCCAGCGGCTACTTCGCCTGGCGCTCTCGTCCGGCCAGTCCGCGCCAGCGGGAGGATCTGATCCTCTTGGCCCACATCCGCTCGGCCTTCACCCTCTCGAAGGGGACCTATGGCAGTCCACGCATGACCCGCGAGTTGCAGGATGAAGGACTGCAAGTCGGTCGCCGTCGGACCGCCCGGCTGATGCGGGAGAATGGCCTCAAGGTGCGGCAGAAGCGGCGCTTCAAACGCACCACTGACAGCCACCACGCCTTTCCGATCGCACCCAACCTGCTCGAGCAGGATTTCTCGGCCGAGCGCCCGAACCAGAAGTGGAACGCCGATGTCTCATACGTGTGGACGAACGAGGGCTGGCTGTATCTGGCTGTGATCCTCGATCTATTTGCTCGGCGGGTGGTTGGCTGGGCGGTGAGTGACCGGCTGCACAAGGAACTCGCGCTCGAGGCGCTGGCGATCCGCAGACCCGGTGAGGGGCTGACCCACCACGCGGACCGCGGCAGCCAGTATTGTTCGATCGCGTATCAGGCCGAGCTGAGGAAGCACGGCATCCGGATCTCGATGTCCGGGACAGGGAACTGTTACGACAACTCGGTGGTCGAGACCTTCTTCAAGACCTTGAAGTCCGAGTTGGTCTGGCGCACCGTCTTCCAGACGAGAGCTGAGGCGAAGGCGGCGATTGGGCGTAATATCGATGGCTTCTACAATCCCGTCCGGCGTCATTCGACCCTGGACTATGTCAGCCCGGTTCAATTTGAAAGGCTGGCCGGACCGCTACAAAACCGCTCTCCACTAAACTGAAGCAAGACCAGTCAGCGGCGGCTAGATCCCGGCAATAGCAAGGAACTGATTTGTCCTTGGTCCAGAGCAGGCATTGGGCCAAGGTTGGGCAACAGAGATGCCCTACAGATCGTAGGGCTCTCCTAGGCGGGCTCGAACAGTGTTTCCCGGATTCTCCGCCAGCTTTCCGCATCGGGAGCGCATATGAGGCCTCCCTCGTGGAAGGTGGGCCCATAGGGTGATCCGTCGAACCGTGCGGAGTAGCCGCCGGCCTCGCGATGGAGCAGCCAGCCTGCGGCATGGTCCCAGGGCATCAGCTTCGCGTAGACAAGGAAGTGGCAATGCCCGGCGGCCGCCATCCGATACTCGTGCGCCGCGCAGCGATAGGATGCGGCGGCACCAAAGCCTGCGAGGTTCGCCGCCACGACAGACCGCATGGGATCCCGCATATAATGCCAGGACGCGCAGCCCGCCATCTCCTGGACGGGAACCGAGGACGCAACCCGGAGGTCGATACGACCGCCGGCCTGTTCGATCCAGGCCCCCTCCCCGCGAACGGCTATCGCCGTGTCGTGGCCTATCGGGTCATGAATCCAACCAGCGACCACCTCTCCTCGGACCACAGCCGCCACCATCACCCCGAACAACGGGAGGCCAGAGGCGAAATTCTTGGTACCGTCCACCGGGTCGATCAGGAAGGCAAGTTCCGCATCTGCCAGCGTGTTCAACAGGGATGGATCGCGCTCCGCGGCCTCCTCACCGATCACAACGGCATCAGGGAATGCCTGCCGCAAACCGTCGGCGATCATCCGCTCGGCCGCCTCATCCGCATCCGTCACGAGATCCATGGGTGACGATTTCTGCCGGACCTCGTGGGAGGACAGGTTCCGGAAGCGGGGCATGATCTCCGCGCTCGCTGCTGCGCGCAGGACTCGATCCACAACATCGGCCTGATGGGTTGAGAACAGCATGCGATCACTTTCAACAGATTAGGAGGGCTGGACCTCGCGCGACCGTCAGCGGCAGGTCCGTTATTCCAAGTTCGAAGTTCCAAATGGAGTTAGACGATTTCTATCAGTCGAGCGAGAGAGTTCCTCAAGCCGGACGTGCATCCAAGAACGATATTGCCGTTCCGCAGACCCGAGTTTGCGAGAAAGTCGTTCACCGAGCCGCCCGCCTCTTCGATCAACAGCAATCCGGCCAGGGCATCCCACGAATTCATGTGTAGCTCGCAATAACCGTCGATCCGCCCCGCCGCTACATAGGCCAGAGCCAGGGCGCCCGAGCCGCCTCGGCGGACACCCGCCCCATCCGCCAGGATCCGGCCAACGAGATCGACGTAGAGGTTGAGCGGCAGTCGGGTCGACCAGCCGGCCTCGATGGTGGCGGACTGCATGTCGCTCAGGCCGCTGACCTGGATCCGCTCGCCGTTCAGGGTCGCGCCCCCTCCACGCTCCGCCGCGAACAGTTCATCATGCATCGGATCGTAGATGATTCCGATCTGTGTCTGGCCGTCGCGGACATAGGCGATGGAGATGCAGAACTGCGAAATCCCGCGCACGAAGTTCGCGGTGCCGTCGATCGGATCCACCACCCAGACATTATTATCCAACGATCCCCCACCCTCCTCACCGAAGAAGGAATCCTCCGGAAAGCTCGCCAGCAATCGGCCACGCACCAAACCCTCGACCTCTGCATCGACAGCCGAGAGGTAGTCCTGGTGCCCCTTGAGGTTGATGCCGGTCGCGCCGGGTCGGCCATTGAACCGGCGGCGGGCCAGGGCACCGGCTTCGCGTGCCACCGCGCATGCAACTGACAGTCTTAGATCTGATGTCTCTGCCGGAGGCGCGGCGGTATCAGCGACTCTCGCAGTGCTGGAGATAGGCATGATGGATGTCCTGCTTAACGGGTGGATGAAACGGGCTGCGGTGCCGGATGCTTCTCGTGCTCGATCCGCCGGATCCACGTGGCGGCGTGACGTGCGGCCTCGATCAGCATCGGCTTCGGCGTCTCCATCCATTCGGCAGGCTGAAGCTCGCGCGTGACGCGCAGATGATCGATGGCCGCCTCGAGAGTCGGGAAACGGTCGGGCAACTGAATGTGAATATACAAGGCCGCCAGGATCACCGACCGACTGCGCCCGCCGCGGCAGTGCAGCAGAACGTTGCCGCGACGGCGGTGGGGATAGGTGTAGCGGTCGGGCAGCTTCTGATGCAGGGCGCCATCGAGCAGATAATAGCCGGCGAGCAGCATCGTGTCCGGATTGCCGGCATCGTCGATAAGGCCGAGCTTGTAGTTCCGGACTGGCCCATGCGGCGATGCGACGTCTGAGCCTCCGAAGCCGGCCGTGTAGTCGATGTCGAGGTTGACGGCGCAGTTCACCACGATAGCGATGTCGTTGCCCTCGAGCAGGGCCCTGTCCGACGCGGCATTGGCATCGCCGACGAAGAGCTTCACTCCAAACGGGGGAAGGTCTTCGACGATGAGGCTCATTGGGGAACGTGGAAAGTTGAACTGGGTCGCCATCAAAACTTGTATCCTAAACTTCAGATCGTGTTGCTGCGAACACCCGCGCGGCGAGACTGCCCGCATGATTGGTTCAATACCTGACAGGCTAGCCTCCGGCGGGGCCGCCTTTAGGCTGCGTGGGACGCACCGACAGGTTGGGCCAGCGGGAGCCGGGTTCCGCTGCCTTTGTCGAAGAAGGTGAGTTGGTCGAGCGGGAACTCGATCCAGATGCTCTTCTTCGGCAGGGAGGTCTCGAAGCGCGGAATGAGGGCCGTCACCCTGCGGCCCTTCACCGAGAGCGAGATAATCGTCTGCGATCCGGTGGGCTGGACGATATCGACTTCGGCCGGCAGGCTGGATGGGCCCTGCCGCTCGACGATTGCGATGTTCTCCGGACGGATCGCAAACGTGACTGGGCCGTCCAGGCTCTGCAGTCCCATAGGTGCGGGAATGGCAGTGTCCTCGAAGCGCACGACGCGCTCGCCTCCAACGGTCGCCAAGGTGCCATCGAGGAGGTTGATCCTGGGATCGCCGATGAACTCGGCGACGAAGAGGTTAGCGGGATTGTGATAGATCTCGTACGGAGACCCCTGCTGCTGGATGATGCCGTCCTTCATCACCACGATGATGTCCGACATGGTCAGCGCCTCGACTTGGTCATGCGTGACGTAGACCGTGGTGGCCTCCAGCTCTCGGTGCAGGCGCTTCAGCTCCGTGCGCATCTCGGTCCTGAGTTTCGCGTCCAGGTTCGACAACGGCTCGTCCATCAGCAGGATCGAGTTGCGGGCCGCGATCAGGCGGGCCACGGCTACCCGCTGCTGCTGGCCTCCCGACAGCTCGGACGGATAACGGTCCGCCAGCCCGGTCAGCTGGACCTTTGCGAGCGCTTCGGCAAGTCGTTCCTCGATCACATGCGCAGGTTGTTTCGCCTCCGAGAGCGCCAGTATGATGTTCCGGTCGACCTTCATGTTCGGCCACAGGGCGTAACTCTGGAAGATGAAGCCGAGGCCACGCCGCTCGGGCGGGACGAAGACGCCGCTCCGGCTGGAGTAGACCGTCTTGCCGCCGAGCACGACCTCGCCGGTCGTCGCCTGCTCGAGGCCAGCGATGACGCGCAAGGTAGTGGTCTTGCCGCAGCCCGACGGCCCGAGCAAGGTCACGAAGCTGCCATTCGGGATGTCGAGGTCGAGGCTCGGAAGAGCCAGATGGCTTCCGTACGACTTGGTGATGTTTCTGAGGGTGATTTCAGACATGGGCACTCTCTCGTGCGGAAGCCATTCAGGTCAGGTTATCGGCTCGTTTCGGCCAGCCAGAAGTCGCTGATCTTCGCGATGTTGTCCTTCACGAATTCAGGCGACGCCGTGAGCTTGCGGGCCTTAGGCCACATCTCGCTATGGGGCGGCGGCGGAACGTCCGTGCGCGGCGAGAAGGTGCCGACCTGATAGAAGGCGGCCATGCCCTGCAGGAGTTCCAGCGATTTCCCGGACCTGAACGGAGGCTTGAGCTCCGAATTGGCATTGAGCTCCTTGCTGCCCATCAGGAACGCCACGAAGAGCTTCGCCGCATTCGGATGCGGCGCCTGTCCGGCAACCGCGACATAGGTGGGATACGAGTACAGCGCCGCGGGCTTCAGATCGTAGGGAATCGCGTTTGCGTAATTGTCGGTCTGGTTCTTGGTCAGATAGTGGATGACTGAGAACGCCATCGGGGGTTTGGCTTGCCCGCGAAGACCGACCGCCGTCGCGATCTTCGAACTGTTGTCGGAGATGACGATGTCGTTGCCGATCAGCCGGTGCAGAAACTCGTAGCCCGCGTTTTCGACGCCAGGCGAGAGTTCGAGCTTCTTGCCGTAATGCTCCTCATAAGCCTTCTGCATCTCATCGGAATGCTCGACGATGGCGGCTAGCGTCATCAGCGTGGTGAGAGAGCCCGCCGGCGACTTCATCGAGAAGCGGCCCTTCCATTGCGGCTCGGTGAGCTCCCAGATGGTTTTGATAGGAGGCTGCGGGTGGGCCTCCGAGTTATAGAAGATGCCGTAAGCTTCGATCACATGCGTCAGCAGCGGCTCGCGATGCTCGGCGGGAATCCTGTCCGCCAGATACGACGGCACATAGTTGACGATGCGGTGGTTGGGGAGCAGATCGAACACCATCTGCTCGGTTCCGCCCGAATAGACCACATCGGCCGCATAGACGCCGGCCTGGTGCTCGCGCACGATCTTCTCGATGGTCTTCTCAGAACCCAGATCATAGGCCTTGACCTTGATCTCCGGGTAGAACTTCGCGAAGTCCTCGGCGACCTTCAGCATCGTGCCGGTCGAGGAATAGACGACGACTTCGCCCTCCTTCTTTGCGTTCGTGACGACCTCGTCCCAGTTCTCGTTCTTCTGGTAAGGGCCGAGCTGACTCTTCTGCAGCCAGATATCCCACTTGGGATCAGCCTGCTGCGCCAGGGCCGGCGCCGCCAGAGCAAGAGTCAGGGCTCCAGCCGCGAGCCAGGCTTTGGCATTGCGGAATGTCGGTGTCATGATGGGCTTCCTCCTTCGTCTCTCTTTGTATCGAACGGTCCGGATGACGCGGTCAGGCCGCCCCAACCCTCGCTTTCGTCGATAAGGCACGGACGACCAGGTTGACCGCAATCACGATGGCGACAAGCAGCACGGTCGCGACGCCGACGAGTTGAGGCATGTCCTGGTTCTGGTAGTTGTAGATGACGCCAGCGAGAACGTTGGTTGACGGTGTCACGAGCAGGATGATGAGCGACAGCTCCCGCATGATGCTGATGAAACTGAGGAGCATGCCGGAGAGCAGCCCGCCTGCGGCGATGGGCACGATGATGCGCACCATGCGGCGGAACCAGCCGATGCCTTGGACACGAGCCGCCTCCTCCAGCGATTTGTCGATCTGCAGCAGCGCCGCGATTCCGGTGCGTGATGTGAAGGGCAGCGTCTTGACCGAGCAGATCAGGACAAGCAGCGCGAAGGTTCCGTAGAGTGCCGGAATTGGCCCAAACGGACGGGCGAACATGCCGATATAGATCGCGCCGAAGGCCAGGGCCGGAAAGAT
>NZ_QQBB01000012.1:84358-88725 GCF_003350535.1 Microvirga subterranea | reverse complement strand
AGAGTTCCGGGTGCCGACAGTCACTGTGTCTGGAAAAGGCGCCGCCTCGGAGAGGTGGCGCCGGGGAGGGGACACATAGTCGATTTTTTCGCCGGCGCAAGCGCCAACAATCATTCGCCCACAGGGCCCAATGTCGCATTGCTCGGTCAGCCTCGGACACCCAAGACGTTTGGAATTGCAGAAGAGGCACCCGACCCCGCCAGATCGGCAGCACCGGCGAGGTGAAACGACAACCGGTCTGCGGGCACCAGGTAGGCGATCCCTGGGCTCCGCCTCCGCGTGCCTGAGAGGGCATCAGCGATTTCCGATATGGGGATCGTCTGGGGTCGATGTTTGACCACAATGATGCCGAGAGCCCACCGCACGTCATGAGTCGGGCTCTCGGTGCTGGATCAGACAACGAGCGCCTGCTTACATAGAATATCGTCCAACGTAGCCTCGCCTAGGAATTCGCCGTCACTGGGAGCGGCGCTTCGCGAATCCGAGACGGATGGCACAAAGCCATTCGGAGTTTCTCGCTGCTTAACAGCGGCTCAGGCCCCCGCGCTTCAGTGATGTGGAGGATGTCAGACGGGTTCGATCAGAGCTGGTAGTCTTCGCTATTCATAACCGAGCCGTTGTATAGTCCCCAAGTCCGACAACCGCGGGGGAACACCATGAGCATCTCGAACGACATAGCCGCGCGGCTAGACCGCGCTGCTGACTGCTTGCCTGAAGAGCTGTCCGCCTTGCTCATTGAGGCGGCTGACACGATTCGCATGTTAAGAGAACTTGTAACAGCTCAGGATGAAACCTGCCTTGAAGGAGCCGAGACGAAGGGCAGAGCCTGAGGAGTATAGGTCTGTGACTTCGCTGCTCAGGGGATCCAACGTTGGGGGACAACCCTATCGTGGCCTCAGGCTGGACCACGGTTGAGCGACAAACTTAGAGATTTAATTTCCATCTCAGCAGGAGCGGGATTCCTTGTCTCAGTTCCTCCCCACCTGCGCGAGCATCGCGGGAACGATTATCCGATGGAATGGCGTAACAGCGGCGAGGTAGAGTTGCCCGAATCGGTTTCTCGTGCGGACGAAGGTCATTGCCGTGACCTGACACCCGTTGCGCTCCGGCACGACCTCGACCACGACGCGGAAATCGAGATGGGTGTCATCGAACCCCATCACCACCCGTTCCGGCGAAGCGCTCACGATGGGGAAGATCCCGATCCGCTCCACCCCGGTTGGCGCACTGCGCTTGAGCCCGAGCGGCGTAACAGCGAGGTTGCGCAGCACGAGGAGACCGTCCACCTACCAGGGCCGCTGTCCCATTATCCGTCGCGCCGCCTGGAGCGCGTCCAAGGGGGCGGCAACATGGACGGAGTAGGCATCGGCAAAGTCGACATCGGGGAGTGGGACTTCGCCGGCTACTTCTGTTGCAAGGCTTTGACTGGCCATGAGCATCCGTCTCGCAGAGGGACCAGGAGCGCATTCTACCCTACGTGATGGGTCAATGCATGGAGGCCCATCACGCAGGCCTTCAGGACGGCCGCAACAGCCATCGCGGCTGCAAGCGACGAGGCGGCATCGAACAAGCCCTGATAGCCGTATGCCACGATCAATGGTGTGCTCAGGAGGGGCGAACAGAACTGGCCGATGAACACGGAAGCGGTCAGGACGCCGCCAGCGCTCCGCCGGAGCGAAGCAAACCTCAAGGCAAGGGTTACGAAGCTCGGCGAGACCATGCATAGCCTGCTCCGACGGCCGCGGCTCCTACGAACCAGGCCAAAGGCGTCCCAACAAGAGCCAGCAACGCCAGACCAAGAGCCATCACACCATAGCCCAAGGCGAGGATACCAGCGTAACCGATGACCCGCTGGAGCTGGCCGTAAAGCAGTACAAGGCTGCCGCCAAAGAGCTTCAGCATTCCGAGCGCCGAACCGGTCATCACCGGGCTGCTATAGCCTGCCGTCCCGAAGAAAAACGACAACTGGGTCGGCATGACGAAAATGCACATGTTCGTCACGGCTTGAAGAAGCACGAGCAGTGCGAAGACGAGACCCCATGATGAAGGATGGGAGGATCTTTCCTGCAGGCGAGCAAGGGAAAACGGGCGAGGTCCCTTGCGGATCAACAATGACCTTCCACATCAACGGCAAGAAGACTGCGGCAACGCCATAGATGGCGAAGGGCAAACGCGGTGAAGCCGCTGCGAACCATCCGGCCAGCGAGATGAAGGCGAGCCCCCCGAAGTTCCAGGCTAATATCTCAAATCCTGACAACGCGCTCCGGTCGTCGGTGAAGTAATCGCCGGTGAGCGCGGTCTGGGCCGTCATGATGAGGGCGACAACCAATCCCAAGACCAGACGGCTGGCGAAGATGGTCGAGAGGTCGGGAAGGAACAGCCCCGCGCATCCGGCAATGACGAGCAGCATGACCCCTGCAAGGAGCATCAGACGCCAGCCGTACCAATCAGCGATGAGACCGGCGAACGGCGCGAAGATCGCGACGCTGATGGAAGGTGCGGGCACCAGCAGGCGCACCAGCATCGCAGCGTTCGGTTCATCCGCTAACAGGCGCTCGAGTCCGGGGGTGCCGGACTGATCGTGGCATTGGCCATGGTCGTGAGGGACGCTGCTATCAGCAGCGCGATCGCTCGCGGGTCTCGCCAGACCTGCGGCTGTCTCGGGATGGCGGTTATTTGCATGGTGGGCCTCTTGCTTGAATGACGATTCGAGACACGGTACGACTTCAAGCCAACCTGAGGTCAAACATGGGAATGATGGACATCAGGGAGCTTGCTGAACCCTCAGGCGTTCCGCCCTCGGCGCTGCGCTACTATGAGGAGCTCGGCTTGATCCGGTCGATCAGCCGACATGGGCTGCGGCGGCAATTCGATGCCGACGTCCTCCTGACATTGTCCCTGATCGAACTCGGGAGGACGGCCGTCCCGATATTCCCCGGGATCAGTTGCACGCCAAGGCGGATGATTTGCATCGCCAGATGGTCGACCTGCGAACGCTGCGGGATATGCTCCGGCACGTGGCCGAATGTCCAGCTCCGTCGCATCTGGAATGCTCGACCTTCCGCAAGCTTATGAAGGCAGCAACGCGCAGACGCGTCACCAATCCAGCGTCCGGAATCGGAGCCCGCAGACGCTCGCAGCTTGGCGAGTAGCCCGCGGGCCGCCCGTCGATCGCTAGGCCACAGAGCAGCTTTTGCTCCCTAATGCCGTTTAACCGGGCTTCGCATATCACGAACGTGAATCGGTGGTGCGTGATCGATTCAGGAGTTTCATTGGTCTGACTTGCGGCGGCGCGATACGGTTGCCGCATGGCCGATGACAAGATCCAGTACCTGATCCTCGACCGGCGTGATCCCAGCTGCAACATGGCGCGCTACTATGTCCTGGCGATCGAGCCGAGCCTGTTTGGGACCGCCACCCTGACCCGCGAGTGGGGGCGGATTGGTCGACCAGGACAGCGGCGGATCGAGATCTGTGACAGCTATGATCAGGCCGCGGAGCGGCTTGAGAGCTGGCTTCGGCGCAAGAGCCGCCGCGGCTATGTGGTTCGATTCTGAGCGCCTGGAGCTGCAACAGCGCCTGCGGCGTTCGGGCGGGCATGCAGGCAAGTCCCCTGCAGATACGCACTGATAGCTGCCATGGCCGTCCCGCGGTCGGCGTAAGGGCCAGAATCGATGCCCTCCAGAGGAGAGCCTGCGACAGGGCTGATCCTGAGCTTGCGATCATCCGTCTGCGCGATCCGGCCCAACTCCTGAGCGCCATCTTCGGTGCTGATGCGCAGTACGATCGGTTTGGCCGCAACCAGTGCAACAAGTGTATTCACGTCTACCCCCATGAGATCGTGATCAAGGCCTGTGCTCAGGCTCCTCAGATCACCGTTGTCGAGCAAAGCGGCCGGTCTCCAGAGCCCGTGAAGAGGTTGTGCGGCACCATTTTTGGCATTCTACTGTGGAAATGATGTTATGATCCGTTGAGACCCAAGCCCGGCGCACTATGCAGATAACACAGGCCAACTGTTCATGCGCGAAGGAGTTGCCAGTGGCAAAGACGGCGACGAAGACCAAGACGGCACCTGCCCGGAAGACCACGACCTCGAGGGCGGCTGAAAAGACCGCGGCTCAGCCCGCGAAGACCACCAAGGCTCCGGCCAAAAAGGCCGCTGCCAAAGGTGCTGCTGCCAAAGCGGTGATATCGAAGGCATCCACCAAGGCTGGGTCTAAGGTTACGGCCAATAGCACCAAGGCAGCCTCCACGAGTGCTGTTCTGACGCTGCGCCATCTGGCGGAGCGGCTGTCCGAGACGCATGAGCTGCCCAAGCGTCAGGCCAACGAGATGCTGACCCAGGTGGTGGAGATGATCACCAGGAG
>NZ_QQBB01000012.1:0-84262 GCF_003350535.1 Microvirga subterranea | reverse complement strand
GCTGCGCCATCTGGCGGAGCGGCTGTCCGAGACGCATGAGCTGCCCAAGCGTCAGGCCAACGAGATGCTGACCCAGGTGGTGGAGATGATCACCAGGAGCCTGAAGAAGGGCGAGAAGATCCGCCTGACCGGGCTTGGCATCCTGCAGGTGCGCAAGCGCGCTGCCCGCATGGGCCGCAATCCACAGACGGGAGAGGCGATCAAGATCAAAGCCTCCAAGAAGATCGCCTTCCGACCCGCCAAGGAACTCAAAGAAGCTGTCTAATCGGAGCGCTTGACGGCGGCAGGATCACTCCAACGGGTCATGGCTATGGTTGAGAACCGTCGGCATACTCGTCCCTCACTGGCTTGAGGAGCCAACATGAGCACGACGCGCATTCTCGTCCTGTTGGGTGCCATCACCTTGGTCCTGCCGCTGTGCCTGTTCATGGTAGCGGCGGGCTCCAACCCTAACGTCAGTGGCAACCTGATCTCGACTGTCCTTGGCGGCATTGTGTTCACGATCTTTCTGATCGGGGCTGTCTTTGAGATCAAGCGCATGGTCGACAAGCACTAATAGACACTTCCTTTAGTGGGTAAAGTAACTTAACCCGGCTATGTCATATTTGCGAATGACACGAACTAGGCTCAGGACCTATTAATTTGAGCTGAGTTGTGATTCTGAGCCTCCGTTTGAGGAGGCTGTGAATGGGTGATCTGTTTCTGCTGAGCGAGCGCCAGATGGCGCGGATCTCGCCGCATTTCCCTTGGCTCATGGCGTGCCACGGGTGGATGACCGGCGGGTGGTCAGCGGCATCGTGTACGTCATCCGCAATGGCCTGCAGTGGAAGGATGCTCCCAAGGCATACGGGCCACACAAGACGCTCTACAACCGGTTCATGCGATGGAGCCGGCTGGGCGTGTTCGACCGGATCTTCGCGGCCCTGGCAGGTGAAGGTCCCAAGCCGGAGCGCATCATGATCGATGCCACCCACCTGAAGGCGCACCGCACCGCGGCAAGCCTGCTCAAAAAGGGGATGTTCCCCGTCGTATCGGGCGCACGAAAGGCGGGCTGAACTCCAAGCTCCACGCTGTCTGCGATGGCGCCGGCAAGCCGATCATTCTGCTTTTGTCGGAAGGGCAGATGAGCGATCACAAAGGGGCCAGGCTCGTGCTCGAGGCTTTGCCCTCCGGCACAACCCTGATTGCCGACCGAGGTTACGACAGCAACTGGTTCCGGATAGCTCTGGTCGAGAAGGACATCACGCCGTGCATTCCGCCGACCAGGAGCCGCAAGGTGCCAATTGCCTACGACAGGGCTCTGTATCGGCAACGGCATAAGGTCGAGAACATGTTCGCCAAGCTTAAAGACTGGCGCCGGATTGCCACCCGCTATGACCGTTGCGCCCACACCTTCTTCTCAGCCATCTGCATCGCTGCCTCAGTGGCCTTCTACCTCAATTAACGAGTCCTGAGCCTAGGCATGGCTGTATAACATCATCCATTCTAAAACAGCTCTAGTTCCTGATAAGCAAGCGCAATATGCTCTTGTTCATTTCAACGGATCTGCTCTACGACATATGCGATGAAAGTCTTTCTTCTAGGTGACAGGCGTTGCCGCGACGAGTAGATCACTTACAAGATTATTTCCACCCCCACCAGCCTTCGAATTCAACTTGTAAGCTGCCCGATTTCGGGTCCGCTTTGATATAATAATTCTGTCTCATGCCCAGGCTGGATCCGACGCGCTGTGTATCGCGGATCGCAGGACTCGAGGAGACGGAATAGCGGCCTTGATATTTATAGAAGTCTAGTACTCCAGCCGGTGTAGACATGTTCGTGAATTATCATCCTTTGTGGTATCGTAAGCGCGACTAGCTACCTGACCCTCACTGTTTGATCTGTCCAGCATCTTCTCGCCAACAACAGTTCTAGGCTCTCCACCGCATGGACGAAAAGAACCACGAGATATTGCGGCTTCTTCAGCAGAATGCTCGCCTCCCCCTAAAAACTTTGGCTGGCAAGGTTGGCCTGGCGCGCAGCTCCGTCCGCGAGCGGATCGCTCGTATGGAGGCAGATGGCATCATCCTCGGCTATAAGGCGGATGTGCAGCCCGATCTTTACGGAGGGGAGGCGGTCAGGGCTCTACTGATGATCCGGTTGAAGCGAACGCCAGCAAGGGAGGCCGTCTGCCGCATCACGGCTCTTCCGGCCGTTCGCCGGTGCTTTTCCGTCAGCGGCGACCTAGACCTCGTGGTCGAAATTGAGGCTGCTGCAATGTCAGGCCTCAATGCCGCCCGGGACGAGATCGCTCTCCTGCCGGATATCGCAGACCTCACAACGGCAATCGTTCTCAAGGATGAGAAGCCTACCTGAGTGGAGGAAATCGACGTTCGAGCCACCGAAACGGCGGTGGAGCCGCCATATTGACTGGTGCAGCCGCCACTCCGGAGATGTCAGATTTCCGGAAAACCACAAACCCGGAATGATGCCGTGACCATCGTCAACAACCCTCGTCCAACCTTTTCACGCGGGGAGGCCCTTCAGCATCTGCGGGCCCGCTTTGGCATTGAAGGTGACTTGACCTCTCTGCCGAGCGAGCGAGATCAGAACTTCCTTGTCGAGACGAAAGATGGGCGAAGGTTTACGCTCAAGATCATGAATGCCGCGGAACCTCTCTCCGCCATTGCGTTTCAGACCTCTCTCCTGCGCCACCTGGAGAGTTTCGATCCGAGCTTACCTGTCCCGCGTATCCTGCCCACCGCAGACGGGCAGGATTTTGCCCTAGTTAATGGTGTCTCGGAACAGTATGCCATGCGACTTGTCTCCTATCTTCCGGGGCATCCGCTCGCCGAGGAGGCGAAGCTGCCGGAGATGCTGCATGGCCTGGGGAGGCTCCTGGGGCAGCTGGATCGGGCGCTCGCTAGCTTCGGCCACGCAGGAGCACACCGTTCCTTCGACTGGGAAATCCGGACAACACCATCCGCTCGGGAGCGTCTGAGTGCTATCACCGATCCCGAGCAGCGTCTCCTCGTGGAGAAGGCGCTCGACATCTACAATGCCCGTGTGGCGCCTGCTCTGAAGCACCTGCGCTGTGGTGTCATTCATAACGACGCGAACGACTGGAACATCCTTGTTGCTGATGGGCGCGTGAACGGCTTGATTGATTTTGGTGATGCCGTGCATTCTCCCATTGTCGCCGAGGTCGCCGTCGCTTGCGCCTACGCAATGCTTGATGAACTCGACCCCGTCCAAGCGGCGGCCCGAGTTGTTGCCGGCTACCATGCCGAATACCCGCTTCAGGATGCGGAATTCTCCGTGATCTTGGATTTAATCATGGCCCGCCTTGCCATCAGTGTTACCATGTCGGCCGTTCGCCGTATGGGCGCTGCCGACGATCCATACCTCTTCGTCAGTGAGAAGCCTGCATGGGATCTGCTGCGGAAACTCTCGGCGATCGATCACCGCATCGCAACGGGCATTCTGCGCCAAGCCTGTGGGCTTGAGGCTGCTCCGGGAGCTCATCGGATTAGAGAGTGGCTCTCCACCAATCGCCAGAACCTGGCACCTCTCATGACACCCCACCCGGCGCGTCAGGCAAAGCATGTCTTGAACCTCGGCAGCCTTGATGAGCCCTTGGCCGCTGCAAGCGCCGCCCAGGATATCTCTGGTGCCGACAGCGCCTATTCCGAACTCGTGCAGAGACATGGGTTCGATCTTGGCCTAGGCCCTTGGGGGGAACGACGTGTGATCTATACTGCGCCGTTCTTCGAATCGGTATTGGCTGCAGGTAAACGCCGCAACGTGCATCTCGGTCTTGACATCTTTGCGCCGGCCGGAACGGAGATGTTCACGCCTCTGGCAGCGACAGTTGTCGCGGCCACTATCAACCCAGAGCCACAAGATTATGGCGGACTGATCCTGCTTGAGCACGAGCCGGAGCCCTGCCTGCGCTTCTGGACCCTCTGGGGCCATCTGGACCATGCCTCAGTCCGAGAGCGCCGCGTCGGCGAACGACTCAATGCTGGCAGCTTCGTGGCCCGACTCGGCGACTATGCGGAGAACGGCGGCTGGGTTCCCCACGTTCACCTGCAATTGATTACGGTGCCATATGAGGATGTCGGTATCATCCCGGGCGTTGGCGAAGAGGCATTCACAGAGGTCTGGGAGGACCTTTACCCACGCCCCTACGATCTTGCAGGTCTGACGCCAGAAACGTTCGTGAGGCCCGGCCGCACAAAGCAGGAATTGGTCGAGAAGCGGCGCGAACGGCTGGGGCGCAATATCAGCATGTCCTACAGCACCCCACTCAAAATGGTGCGAGGTGAAGGTGTCTGGCTCTACGACGATTCAGGTCGCGCCTATCTCGATTGCTATAACAACGTCGCCCATCTCGGACACTGCCATCCCAACGTAGTGAAGGCGATCGCTCGTCAAGCTGCTCTTCTCAACACTAACACGCGCTATCTCCACGATACCATTATCGACTACACGGATAGGCTGGCTAAAGCGCTTCCGAAGGAACTCGACACGTTCTTCGTTGTATGTACGGGCAGTGAGGCTAATGACTTGGCCTTGCGCATGGCGCGAACTTATACGGGTCGCAACGACGTGCTTGTGCTCGACTGGGCCTATCATGGCCACACACAAGCGTTGATCGATGTCAGCCCCTACAAGTACAAGAGAAAAGGCGGTCGTGGGCGACCTTCCTTCACCCACGAGCTTCCGATCCCGGATGTCTACCGGGCGCTCCTCGCCGGAACCCCGGAGGACATTGCCCAATCCTATGCCGATGAAGCAGCAAGGATCATTTCCGGCCTCGTGTCGGCAGGTCATTCTCCGGCAGCATTCATCGCCGAAACGATCCCGAGCGTGGCCGGCCAGATCTTCCTTCCGCCAGGATACCTGAAAGAAGTCTATTCACATGTCCGTCGGGCGGGCGGCGTCGTAATCGCCGACGAGGTGCAGGTTGGGTTTGGCCGCGTCGGAGGCTCCATGTGGGCTTTTGAGGAGCATGGCGTCATTCCAGATATCGTCACGCTGGGAAAGCCCATCGGCAACGGGCATCCGCTGGCCGTCGTGGCAGTCCGCCGGGAGATTGCTGAAGCCTTTGCGAACGGCATGGAGTACTTCAACACCTTTGGCGGGAACCCTGTCTCCTGTGCCGCAGGACTCGCGGTGCTTGAAACCCTTGAGAAAGAAGATCTGCTAGCCAATGCCTCCAACCAAGGAGCCTATATCCTTGAAGGAGTGCGGCGCCTGCAGGAGAGGTATCCGGCCATCGGTGATGTGCGCGGACGGGGGCTTTTCCTCGGAATCGAAATCGTCCGGAACCGTTCGACCAAAGAGCATGCAGGAGACATCGCGTCCAAGGTTTCCAATAGGGCTAAGGAGCTTGGGGTACTCATGGGTACAGATGGTCCCTATGACAACGTCATCAAGCTGCGCCCACCGATGATCTTCAAACGCGAGCACGCGGATCTGCTTCTGCGGGTTCTCAATCAGGCGATGAGCGATACTCTGTCTTAATAGCGGAATATTAGAACATTGAACTGAAAGGCAGATTCAAGAGGTTTCGGCCTCGGCTGAAGTGTGGCTCCCTTGTGGAAACAGGAGGCGGATCATGACTCAGAGCTTCTCCTTGGATCTGCGCTTGCGGGTTGCGGCCTTTGTCGAGGTGGGCCATTCCTGCCGCCGGCGGCCCGCCACTTTGGGGTCAGTGACAGCTGTGCCATCAATCTGATGCAGCGCCAGCGGCACTCCAGCTCCCTTGCGGCGGCCCGTCAGGGCCGCCCGCCGACACGGGCGGTAAGCTGGCGTCCTACAAAGCTTTCCTGGTCCAAACAGTTGAGGCAAAGCTATCCATCACCATGCCTGAACTCGCCACAAAGCTGCTGCAGCAACACTGGGCGGCGGCGCCCCCCGCGATGCTCTCGTGCTTCCTGTGCTGGCGCGGCTTCACGTGTAAAAACAGCCGATGGCAGCGGAGTGAGCACGCGCCAAAGTGACGAGAGGCGTTGTAGTATTTCAGAAGCGATGATTGGAGTAGTCATGAGCAGCCTCATACTCCGCTGCATCGCTCATCCGTAGCCATACACAAACGGGCACTGGAAAAATGCCCCGCCGGGGGAGGTCGGGGCACGCTGGAAAGGCAGCAGTTCAAGGCAAAGCGAGTCGGCAACAGGGTTGAGCCTCTCGCGCTACGCTTCTCTATAGAACTTGAACTTTACTTCGAGCTTAACCTTGAACACCGAGAGAAGCCCTCAACCGCATCAATGCCAGAAGGTTGTTCTCAAGCCTGCCAAATGCCCTGAGAGGGTAGGGCAAGTTCCTCATCCAGGAGCATGATTGCGGCGCACCAGGCCAATCACAGAGGCGGTGCCAACACGATAGCAGGAGCGGTCAGTGGCTCGGCCTTCGTTCTTGGCGGCATACAGGGCAATATCCGCCTTCTCCATCAGCTCCTGTGCTGTGCTGCCCGGTTGGGGAAAGTAGGCGATGCCGATCGAAACACCGACGGCAATGGTGCGCCGATCGACAATCATTGGCTGATCTATCGCGTCGATGATCTCCTCCGCGGCCGCCTCCGCAAAGCCTGGACCATGCGTACTCGTCGTGCGGCTTGTATCGTCAGCAATGACAGCGAACTCGTCGCCACCCAGTCGAAACACCGCATCAGTGGCCCGCACGCTGGAGCGCAACCGCAGGGCGACAATCTTGAGGACTGTGTCCCCCATCGGGTGGCCAAACCTGTCGTTCACCTGCTTGAAACGGTTGAGATCGAGCAGCAAGAGGGCGACTCGTCCGCTCGATGGGGTAGCATCCTTACCTGAGACAATGTCGGCCAGGCTGACATCGAGCTTTGCCCGGTTCCCCAATCCGGTCAGCGGATCGTGCAGGGCCCGCATCTCGGCCTCGGCGGCTCGCTGCTCAGCCTCGGCCCTCAAGGCCGTGTGGTCGCGCAGTTCGCGTTGCCGCCGCCAGGCAAAGATCCAGATGCTGAAGCAGAGGAGCAGGCCAAGGAGAACCGATTCATACAGATCGATGTGCTTCTCGTGCGAGATCTCACCGGCTAACGCACTGAAAAGTGTGAACTGGTAGGCTGCCCAGGCAACGAGCAACAAGCCTGAGACGATGAGGAATAGGTCGTGGGCGGCCCGCTTGGACAGCCTCAGCCGGTTGCCAGACATGACACCACGTTCGTTGAATCCGTTCCTCATTCTGCTGCCGGAATAGCTGATCCCGGTCTCGGTGCCAATCGTACTTGGTAACGATTTGGCATGCTGGCCCACTCACGTGAACAGGCACTTTGTTGCCGGGAAGCTTTGGCTCGGAAAACATGGTCGTCGACAATGCCGGCAGCATTCGCACATCCCGTTCGGCTCAGATCCGCAGCGAGCGGTGCTTATTATACTCTTCAAATCCTTTCTCAATGGTGGTTCATCGCACCAGAACGGACGCAGGATCAGGACCTTTGGTCGAAGATTAGCGGCGGCGACTTCGGAGCGATCCTCATGGACCTTCAAAGAAGCGGGAATGCCAAGTAGGGGAGGGGCATTAAAGAGCCGCTCAAAAGGAGCGGCTCGTTCTTGATTGCAGTTTACCCGTTTCAGGCTTAGGCAGTCTTGAGGTTGCCAGCGGACTCTTTGCCGGAGCGGCGGTCAGCCTCAACGTCGTAGGAGATCTTCTGCCCCTCAACGAGAGTGCGCAGACCGGCGCGTTCGACGGCGCTGATGTGAACGAACACATCCTTTCCGCCCATGTCAGGCTGGATGAAGCCGTAACCTTTTGTCTCGTTGAACCACTTCACGGTGCCCGTAGCCATGGGTATTCCTTACCTCGATGCTTTCCTCTGAGCAGAACCAAAGGATCCGCCCGCTTTCGGCAGTCCGGCCGATACGGTAACGCTAAGTGGCGAGGCAGGATGTGGCAACCTCGGACATCTCCTTAGGGACATTACGATTTCGGGTAGCGCGGCTGTTCCTTCCCATTGCTATAGGCCCACAATTGATCGGCCTTTCCCTTGTCCGTCGTCCGCTTACACTCGCCGCTTTGGTAGGACCGCTCACGCTGGATGCGTGGCACGTTATGTGAATGTGAGCTGCGTCTTAAACGAGAGACGTACTGTCGCCGCAGGTCCGGCAACTCGCATAATCGGGCAATGCTCGTAGTCAGATACAAGCCAAAACACTCATTTCAAAGGCAGCTAGCGGGGCTATGTTCTCAGTGCAGCCCCTTTATGAGGCATGCTGCGTTGCAAAGAGGCGCAGTACAGCCGATATCAGCTTTGGCTGATTTCAACACGGCAGCGCTTTTCTTCCTCCCGGCACTGTCGCATCGGCCGTTCCCTCTGGAAAGGTTTGACATTGTCGGGCCTTGACTTGCGCCGGGCCCTTGGCCCGGCCTTTTTTTGTCAGCCTCATTACGGCTGTTGCTGCTTCATACCGAAACGCTCGGTGTGCAGCATTCCAACTTTAGTCGGAAGCCACTGGGCGTTGACCTCCGCGCTCGCTGTTTTGCCGGGGTGCTTCCACGGGCAACATCAGGCGATCGGCTGACAAGGGGTTCTGTCGCAACTCATTCTTTCCTCCCCCGAGCTATGGCTTGCGTCAGTGAGAGAGAGAGTAACGCGAGATGTTCAAGGGCAGGCAATTCGATCGATCAGTGATCCTGCTATGCGTGCGGTGGTACTTGGCTTACGATCTGAGCCTCCGAAACCTCGAAGAGATGATGGCCGAGCGCGGCATCTCGGTCGACCACGCTACGGTCGGCGGCTGGGTGGTCCGTTACTCGCCCGAGCTTCTCGAGCGGTTCAATCGACCCAAGCGACCCGTCAGCCAGAAATGGCACGTGGATGAGACGTATATCAAGGTCCGGGGTCAGTGGCAGTATCTCTACCGCGCGATCGACAGCAACGGTGACATGGTCGAGTTCTGGCTCAGCGAGCGGCGCAACCTCGCTGCCGCCAAGCGGTTCCTGCGCAAGGCCCTCAAGCAGCATGGTCGTCCCGAGAAGATTGTCATCGACGGCAGCCAGACAAACCGGGAAGCCATTCTAGCATGCGATACGGCAGACCGGCTCCAGGATCGATCAAGTCGCAAACTGAAGCCGATCCGGGTCCGGCAAAGTGCCTACCTCAATAATCGGATCGAGCAGGACCACCGGGCCATCAAGCGCATGATTCGACCGATGCTCGGGTTCAAGTCGGTGGCATCCGCTCGGGCAGTCTTAGGAGGGATCGAGATGGTCCACATGATGTGCAAAGGACAGGCGAAGTATGCCGGCCATCGGTCGCCGTCGCTTGCCGCGCAGTTCGAGCTACTCGCAGTATAAACTCTGTGCGAGAGTCGCTCGCTCCTTCGGTCCAAGCCTGAATTTGCGACACATCCGATCCTCAGAATGACAACATCGACCGAGAGCAATCGCTGTTTGACCTGTTGACGTCAGCGCAGCCGGCACCTAGGTCGCAGTCTTTCCAGATGCGCAGTCAGCAGATGAGATGAAGCGGAATCCGAAGCCGTTCGCCATCGAGATCAAGAGATCCCGCGTGCAGGATCAGTGTCACCCCCTCCGGCCAAAGCGTCTGATTGAGCTGGCGCCCGCCCCGGCCAAGAAGGTGTTCCAAAAGCAAGAACCTCAGATTGCGGCTGAGCCGGCCGCTCCTCGACGCATTCTGCCGAGCCTTGTTGAACCAGCGCGGAGTCACTCCGGGGCCGTTGAGCCTGTTCGCCCCAAAAGGCCCTCGCGGGCAAGAACCAAGCCAGCACGGATAGAGCTCGAACTGAACATCTTCCCTGTCGAGGAGATAACGGATGCACCCACAGAAGCGTCCCTGATCTTGGAGGCCCTAGCGCAGAGCAACATCGCTCCTATCCCTGAAGAGAGCGCAATGCCTCTGCATGATGTTCAACCCGAAGCGGCTGAAGGGGAGAGGACCAAGTTGCGCATTCCAGGGATGGTGATCGGTGGTTCCACGCGACCGTGATCACTCGTTCGGGTGATCGTGATCACCGTCAGCATTGACCTGGTGGTCCGCTGAGCGGGAGTGAAGCGGCCCATACCGCCGACAGTTGCAAGGTGGTCTGGAAACAGGCGTCAGGTCAAGCCCGGCGCCGCAGGCTGTCGCCCTTGAGTTCAATCCGATGCGCATTGTGAATGCCGCGATCCAGGATCGCGTCGCCGAGGGTGGGATCGGCAATCACATCGTGCCAGTGTGACACGGGAACTTGACTGGTGATCAGCAGCGAGCCCTTGTCGTAGCGATCGTCGACGATCTCGAGAAGATCCCGGCGCTGCTCGGCGGTGAGCGGCTCCGGGCCCCAGTCGTCGATGATCAGCAAATCCGTGCGTTCCAGGGCACTCATCAGCCGCGCAAGAGGGCCTTCGCCGCAGGCCTGGGCCAGATCGGCAAACAGGCGCGGCGCCCGGCGATACAGAACCGATAAGCCGTCGCGGCAAGCCTTGTAGCCGAGCGCACAGGCGAGCCAGCTCTTCCCCGTTCCGGTCGGGCCGACGATCGTTAGGTGATTGTGATCGCGCACCCACTGGCTGGTGGCCAGCGCCTGGAACAGGGCCCGGTCGAGACCACGCGAGCTGCGGTAGTCGACATTCTCGATGGTGGCATTCTGGCGCAGTTTGGCCGCGCTCAGGCGGCGCGCCAGACGACGGTTGCCGCGGAACGTTGCTTCCCGATCGACCAGAAGACCAAGCCAGTCGGCATGGGGCATCGCGGCGGCCTCGGGGTTGGTCTGCAACTCGATCAATGTGTCGGCCATGGCACTCAGGCCAAGAGCGCGTAGGCGTTCGACGGTGGGATGAAGCAGCATGAGGATCTCCTGATCAGTGGTAGTAGCCGGGGCCACGGATGTCGGCGTGGACGAGAACCGGCGCGTCCTGCGCCGGCTGGGAAGCCTTGGACGTGCCGCTCTTCAGAATGGCAGCCACCGAGGTGTATGACCGGGTGTTGATCGCCAGCGCCTGCGCGCAGGCCGCATCGACCCGCTCCCCTCCATAGCGCTTGACCAGCCCGAGAATACCGATCGCCGAGCGGAAGCCCTGCTCGGGATGCGGCCGGGAGCGCAGGATGACGTCGATCAGGGTGGCCGCGTCGGCCCCGACCTTGCCTGCCTCGCGGCGGATGCGCTCATGCGTCCAGTCGCGGTAGCGCCGATGCGAACTCGGCATGTGTTCGGCCACCGTGGTCGGCCGATGCGGACGATGGGAGCGCACATGTGAGGCCACGCGCTTGCCCCGCCAGAAGACTTCGATGCTGGTGGCCGTGATCCGCGCCTCGACCTCCTGGCGCATGAGGCTGTGCGGCACGCTGTAGTAATGCTTGCCGATCTCGATGTGATAATCGAGACCGACGCGACAGCGCTTCCACTCGGCATATTCGTAAGTTCGGCCGGCAGCGGCAGGAGCACCGGGCGGTCGAGCGTCTCGAACAGCTCGCGTCGGCAGCGGCCCCAGCCGCGCAGGAGCCGCTCGTTCAAGTCATGCAGCAGATCGTGGATGGCCCCATTGAGGGCCGGCAGCGAGAAGAAGCGGCGGTTGCGCAGGCGGGCCAGGATCCAGCGCCCGACCACCTGAACGCCGACCTCGACCTTCGCCTTGTCGCGCGGCTTGTAGGGCCGGGCCGGCACGATGGCGGTGCCGTAGTGACGCGCTGTGTCGGCATAGGTGCGATTGACCATCGGCTCGTGGAAAGCAGGCCTTGGTGATTCCGGCCTTGAGATTGTCGCTGACCGTCTGGCGGGTGGCGCCGCCCAAGAAGGCGAAGGTGCGCACATGCGAGCCGATCCAGTCCGGCAGGCTCTGGGTGAAGCTGGCCTCGGCATAGGTGTAGTTGGAGGCCCCGAGCACGGCGACAAAGATCTGGACCGGGCGAACCTCGCCGGTTGGCCCGTCGATCACCTCCATGGTGTGGCCGGAATAGTCGACGAACAGCTTCTCGCCGGCGACGTGGACCTGGCGCAGAGTGGGTTTGAGCCGGCCCACCCAGTCCTTGTAGTGCTCGCAGAACCAGGAATAGCTGAAGGCCTCGGGCGTGCTGTCGCAGTATTCTTCCCACAGCAGCATGAGGGTGACGCCCGGCCGGCGCAGCTCGCAATGGACCAGGGTCCAATCGGGATGGCTGCGCTGCTCGGCGGGCAGATCGAGGGCGGTGGGTAGAGCTGGTTCTCCAGCAGGAAATCGTCATCGAACTCGGGCGGCAGCGGCCAGGTCAGGCCGGCGCGGCGGGCGCGGTTGATGTATTTGCTGATGGTGCCTTGGGCCAGGCCCAGGCTGGCCGCGGTGGCACGCTGGGAGAGCCCGACACCGTGGTGCAGGCGTAAGACTTCGCGGATGTGGCGCATCGACAGTCTCTCGGTGGGCATCTTGGTCCTCGGCTGGAAAGCAAAAGCCAAGATTACCGTGGGTTGCGGACTGCCGGCGGCAAGCACCTCTTCACGGTCTCAGAAGACTGATCACGATCGCTGGAACGAGCGATCACGACCCTCTGGAAACCATGATCACGCTGCCCTGGAATGGATGATCACGATTATCTGGAACCCGTGATCACGATCGCGTCGAACGCGCAGACCAAGTCACGCAAGACACGGAGCAAGGCTCCTGAAGCGGTTGAAGTGGCGATGACATCCGACGCAGTGGCACAGGTGAATTCTGCTCCGAAGGATAAAGTGGTGCCCCCATCGCCAGTGGCACCACCGCGGCAGACTGGCCGTCGCAGGCTGGTCAAGCGTCAGGCCGCGGCTGCGCAACTCCCGCGCCACGAGCGCTGGAAGCGGCGCCTCCATCCAGCATCCTGGTGAGGCTGTCAGAAAGCCCAAATGAAGCAGAACCCTTTCACTGGCGGCTCGCAAAGGCCGCTGGTGGCTATGGCATGCCAATTGCCTTACTCTATCATATTAACTCAAAGATCTCTCTTGCCGGCTATCCTGCTTAGTCAATTCAGGAGGTCTCGATACTCCTTGTGGCGGCGAAGCCATGCCCATGCATAGCCGCCAAGAGGTGTGATATTCCGACCCTCCGCGCGGGCGAGTTTCGCAATGCCCTGCATCAGCTGCCCGGCGGCTCCAGTTCCACGTAGAGGTCGTGGCGTCTCGACATACCGGATCACGAGTTCAGCCTCTCGGCGCTCGTAGATACCGAAGATGGCCTGATCATTCACATCCAACTCCAACCGTCGGCAAGCGACATTGTCTCGGATCTGGCGACTCATCCCCAAGCCTGCTGCAGCCTCTGAACCCAGCGTTGTATGAAAAACCGCGTAGACACAGGGGTGAGACCCACAGGTCCGGTGGATAAGCGCTCCTTGGCGATCTCCATCTTCAGCCCGCCCCAAGAAGAAGCCATCGCGACCGCGCACGGCTCCACCACGGCCAGCATCTCTTTGTCCTGCGGCTAACGCCGCATACGGTCCAGGAGACCGCTTGATGACCATCGGGAGATCCCCTGGCGATTTTCGTGGCAGTAAGAACGGCTGCGGCCCGGCCTATGCCTCACGCCAGAGCCCACCGTACAACTGTAGGCGATGAAACTAAACCGGCCATGGGCTCCTAACCAGGTGTTTACCGGAGGCACCCAGAGTGCGGAGCATAAACCCACACCTTTGATTGAGCTTGTTTGAGATCATGTCATCGACCCAAAGGCCGCCGTTTTGCCCGCCGCCGCTCCCCGGCACCGACGAGGACTATCCTGCACCGCGCAGGAGCAATGTCGTACCCTTGCGGCATCTCCGCGCCGAGGCAGAAAAGGCCTTGGACCAGGATGACAACGAACTGGCCTGGCGCAAAGCCTTCGTCCTCGAGGATGGCACCCGGGCCACACGCACCCCGAACAGGATCGTTCGCCCGAACGACAGGCACGACAACGAGCCTTTCCCCGGTGTGGCGCTCCAACTGCCGATCCCACCCACCGACAATAAACCCGCCGACGTCATGATGGTCGAGGTGGCTTCGTCAGACGAGGCCGTTGAGTCCGCTGTCCGAAGCCAGATTGCGGAGCTGCGGTCGAAATTCGCTTCCGCTGCACCGGGGATTGAGGAGCGACTCACAGCTCTTGCCCTTAAGGAGGCCGCCCTGTCTAGCGGGGGAACCACGACTACAGCGGAGGATAGCTCACCGTTCTTCCGATCGACGAATACAGCACGCGCTGATCAGGAGGAGCCTCCGACAATCATCGGCGAGAGTGATGATGCAGAAGACAGGCCCCAGGCATTCACATTGGAGGCCCCGAGAGTCTCCTACACCTGGTCTCCGACGAGCTGTTTGACTGCGTGTGTCAGCTTATCGTGGCCTACAGCCTCCGTCCCGGCACTCTCGGGAGAGGGAGATGAGATCCGGGAGGCAGTCGCGGCGTTCTCTGCACCAAGTGAGGATGACGCGGTCGCGTCGGCCGCCACAGCCCCTGGAATGATTGAAGATGCCGGTCAGTCGACCACGACCATGCCAGAACTGGCGGAGGGCCACACCGGTGAGGCGGTTCGGATCACCACGCCTGTTCGCCCTCGGCATGAGGAGCAGAACAATCCTGACGGCATCGATTTCGGCTATGTCGCCCTCTATGAGGGATTCCTGCCACCTGCTCTCCAAGACGGTGCGGTGGGGCAATCTAGGACAGGCAACACAGCCGAGGCTTCGATGCAGCCGTCCATCGCGACTGCGGCATCCGCACCAAGGCGCGTGGAGCACACGCCCATGATCGTGGCCGACACAGCCAAACCACCTGTTCCTGCTCCCTTGGACGCTCCGCTTCCCATGAGCGCGAAGGTCGTGGATCTTCCCAAGATCGCTCCCTCAACGTGGGGACATCCGCCCGCCGGCCCCGAGGCTGCGCAAGTGTGGTCGTACCAGAAGCCCGACCTTGCGTTCCTAGCCGAACCGCCGGCGTGTGAAGGACCGGAACTGACTGAGGATATTCTGGAGGAGACTGCCGGGAAGCTCGAGAAGGTCATCCGCGACTTCGGGGTGAAGGGTGAGGTCATTCACGTTCATCCGGGCCCAGTGGTGACGCTCTATGAGTTCGAGCCAGCTCCCGGCGTCAAATCGTCCCGAGTGATTGCGCTGAGCGAGGATATCGCTCGCTCTATGAGCGCGGTGTCTGCCCGCGTGGCGGTGATCCCGGGTCGCAACGCCATCGGCATCGAGTTGCCGAACGACGTCCGCGAAACGGTCTACCTGCGCGAGTTGCTCTCTTGCGAAGCGTTCGAGACCTCAAAGCACAAACTCCCGTTGTGCCTGGGCAAGACCATCGGCGGCGAGCCGGTGATCGCGGACCTCGCCCGCATGCCGCACCTGCTCATGGCCGGCACTACCGGCTCCGGTAAATCCGTCGCCATCAACACCATGATCCTTTCACTGCTCTACCGATTCACCCCAGAGCAGTGTCGCCTGATTATGGTGGACCCCAAGATGCTGGAGCTCTCCGTTTACGACGGCATTCCACATCTTCTCACGCCTGTGGTGACGGATCCCAAGAAGGCGATCACTGCCCTGCGCTGGGCAGTGCGGGAAATGGAGGATCGCTACAAGAAGATGGCCAAGCTCGGCGTACGCAACATCGACGGCTTCAATGCCCGGGTTGCAGAAGCCCGCGATCATGGAGAAGTGATCACCCGCTCCGTCCAGGTCGGCTTTGACAAGGAAACCGGGCAGCCCGTCTACACCGATGAGGCCATGGACCTGACATCACTCCCCTACATCGTGGTGATCGTCGATGAGATGGCTGATCTCATGATGGTGGCCGGCAAGGAGATTGAAGGTGCAATCCAGCGCCTGGCCCAGATGGCCAGAGCTGCCGGCATCCACGTCATTTTGGCGACGCAGCGCCCGTCGGTCGACGTGATCACCGGTACGATCAAGGCGAACTTCCCGACCCGGATCTCGTTCCAGGTCACCTCGAAGATCGACTCGCGCACGATCCTGGGCGAGATGGGCGCCGAGCAACTCCTCGGACAGGGCGACATGCTCCACATGGTTGGGGGAGGGCGCATCGAGCGCGTGCACGGACCGTTCTGCTCCGATATTGAGGTGGAACGGGTGGTGACGCACCTCAAGCGCCAAGCAAAACCGGTCTACCTTGAGGCCGTTACAGCTGATGATGAGGACGAGGACGCGACTGAGGAAACCCCAGTCTTCGATGAGGGAGATATGGGCCTCGGCTCCGGTGATCGCTACGATCAGGCGGTCTCGATCGTGCTCCGGCACCAGAAGGCCTCGACCTCCTACATCCAGCGCCGGCTGCAGATCGGCTATAACCGCGCCGCCTCGCTCATGGAGCGGATGGAGAAGGAAGGCGTGGTCGGCCCAGCCAATCACGCTGGCAAACGCGACATCCTCATCGGAACGGGTGAGGCGGACGAGGACTGAGGTTGGCAGCACGACCGGACTGGCACACGCGAACGAGCATCGTCTCAGCCTCTAGCAGTCGGTGTGCAGCCCGCCGGCCTCGTCTCGTCCCACCACCCAGCCCTCGGGAGCACAGCAGCGCTCCCGAGGGCTTTGCTTTCAGGCGAGCTCCTGCTCGCTTCGAGGACGGTGCTGCCCCGCGTTCGGAAGCTCACCATACCTGCCGCCCTTGATCGGATCACCGTGACGGCGGTGCGTTAGGCTATTGCCGCTGAGAGATGGGTATACTCCTGGGCCTCACACTCTCGGGTCAAAAACCCTGGGATTATTGAGGCTGGTGCGGGCTTCAGTCCGCTTCAGATGGCGTTGAACCTGTATGGTAATTGGCAGTGCGCTCTGACAGGCGCAACCGACTTCACCGGAGGACGCTCAAGTGACGACCTTGAAGGAGTTCGAAGACGCCCTGCGGGAGCAGGGTATGAACATGGCTCTGGCGATTCTGGAAAAGCTCAGGGAGCGGGATCGCGCCAACCGGACGATCCGGCCCGCGCGGCGCATCGCTGGCAAGAAGATGACGCCTGAGCTGGCCCGGAGGATCATCGAGCTCAACCAGACCACGGACATGACCCAGCAGGAGATCGCATTTCAGCTGGGGGTCAACCAGGGCCGGGTGAACGAGGTGCTCAAGCGAGGGAAGTGGTTGCAGGACAATCCAACCTCGGACGAAGCCATTTCGCGGGATCGGGCGAAAGCGCGCATGAAACGGGCAAAGGAGGGAGATGGTTCAGCAAGCCAGTCCAAGGCTGTCACTTCTGCGGGGAAGGTCCCGAGCCCTCGGAAGCAACGGACACAAGGCTCGGCGCAGCTGTCGATTGAGGACTTCCTCAACGCGACGATTGACTGACGCTTCCAGGACTGTTGGGTGACGACCCTGGTTGCAGGACCGCTCAACCATCCTGGGAGGGGGGCAGAGCTGAGTAAATCCCTTGTTTTGGCAGGGTCTCAAGATCCATCGTCGCTTTCTCCAAGCAACCGGTGATCCTATAATCGTATTCGCCCATGAATGCTGTGGAAACGGGAGCTGCTGGATCTGAACCCCCAGCCGAAATCCTCTGCAGATGCTACTGTTCGATGAGCCCGCGGCGATTTGAGGGAATTTCCAGATGGCGAAGTCGGCAACCAAGACCACTACTAAGACAGCCTCGGCTCGAAAGGCTGCGACGCCTAAATCTGCGGCACCTAAGGCTGCTGCAGTCGCCAAGAAGCCGGCGAAAGCGGCTTCGGCTAGGGTCGCCACAAAGGCTGCCTCCAAGGCTGCTGGAGCCAAGGCTGCAACCGAGGCGCCGTCCCAGGCCGCAACGAAGTCCACCAAGGCATCTGGCGCGACAGCAAGCCCGACCCTGACTTTGCGCCATCTGGCGGAGCGGCTGTCCGAGACGCATGAGCTGCCCAAGCGTCAGGCCAACGAGATGCTGACCCAGGTGGTGGAGATGATCACCAGGAGCCTGAAGAAGGGCGAGAAGATCCGCCTGACCGGGCTTGGCATCCTGCAGGTGCGCAAGCGCGCTGCCCGCATGGGCCGCAATCCACAGACGGGAGAAGCGATCAAGATCAAGGCCTCCAAGAAGATCGCCTTCCGACCCGCCAAGGAACTCAAGGAAGCTGTCTAATCGGAGCGGTTGACGGGAGAGCGGAAGCCAAACCCTGCTAACCGGTACGCCCGCCTCAGGAAAGGTGTCGGGCGATGTGCTTGTTCATCTCGAACATGCTCACCTTGTCCCTGCCACCAAAGATGGCCCGCAGCTTGTCATCGGCCAGGATCTCGCGCTTGTTCTCGGGATTCTGCAGGTCATTGGCCTTGATATACTCCCACAGCTTGCTCACAACCTCGGTGCGGGGCAGGGGAGACGAACCCACCACAGCCGCTAAATCATTTGACGGCTGCAGCGGCTTCATCAATGCTGCATTCGGCTTCTTGGCGGCTTGAGCTGCTGACATCGTCACACTCCGTTGCTGCGCCCCGTCAGGGTAGGAGCGCGGTGCCGCGACCATGGCGATGAAGGGATGAACAGCTCCTTAATCCAGAGATGTCTCCTGCCCCCTGCGCGTTCTCGCCTCACCAGCCACGTCGCTTCCCTTGTGGCTTCGCCATCATCTGTCGCATTGCCTCCTCAGCTTTTGCCCTAGCGTCGGCATCATGGCTGAGGTTGCGCACCTCAGAGGGCTCCTCTTGTTGCTGAAGTCCGTTCTTGCGTGCCCGCCACTGCTTCTCCTGGGCGGCTGTGGCCGCCGCGTTGGCAAGCCGCTCCAATCGGTCAAGACCAGGAGTGCTGGCCTGACCCTTGGTTTCGGCTTTCTCGTCTTCCTGCTCTGGGCGTTTCGGCATGCGTTCCCTTTCTATAGCTGCGGTTGGGTGCTGGAAAATGGCACCTGGCTTATCACATCAACCCGTCAACTTACGAGTGTTGGGCTGCAGCCGGCGGGGGGCAGCGCTCAATGGCGACTGCCGACCTCAAGCGGGTGCCCGAAAATCAATCGTCAGCTTTGCCCCGCGTCAGGTTGGTACTACATCTGACGTGCGGCGATCGAGCTGTTGATAGCTCATGCAGTCTTGGAACCCTCGCGGCCCCTCGTCGCGTTCCGCTCGGATCAGTGCACCGGGTGAGAGAGCCATGCCTGAGATCATCGAGCCGTCCCCAAGGACCCGAACAACCCTGTTCAAGCTCCGAGCGCGACAATGCCGCTTCATCGTCTCAGATGATCGGTCAGAAGCCCTCTTCTGCGGAGCCGAGACGCAGGATGGATCGAGCTGGTGCGCTTGGCACCGGCGTCTGGTCTACACGAAACCGCTGGCAGGTGGATCGAGGGAAAAGGCCCGCAGCTTGGCCTGAAATCGACACATTTGTGGCTGACCTCGGCGGTGATACTTCGTTAATCATCAGTCCGCCCAAGGCCGCCGATGCTCAGACCACTTGTTGCTCTTGCATTTATCCTCTCAACCTCAGCTTTTGCCCAGACCTATGATCGCGCCGAGATCATCCGAGGGCTCTGCCGCCAGAATGGCTGCGACGAGTTCGCCATCCTGGCGGCCTCTCCTGTAGTGAAAGGAGGAGAGGGCACGCTTATGCAGACCCGGGTGAAGACGTTCCATGCCAGCTCAAGTGGACGCAAGGAGCTCAGCGAGGAGAACGGGTACGTGTACTGCTCGCCCACCAAGCCGGCGATCGTGGCTGAGAAGGGCGGCCGCACGATGGCCTTCTATCTCGCGCCGTTCGCCACCAGAGAAAGCCGTGAGACCATCCGCCAGAACGCCAACTTCCATGCCTTATACTTCAGCATCTGCCATGGCATGGAGGCGGGCAGGGCAGCGGTCCAAAACTTGGCCGGTGTGGCCCAGGACCTCGGCTACCGTGTCGCGCTGCCTCAGTCACAGTCCGTTGCCCTGACCCGAGTCGAGGATATCCTGCCGCCTGAGACCCGCCGACCGGTCGATGTGAGGAATGACATCCGCCCGAGGCCGCCGGCGACCATGCCGCCTGTCACTTCACAGCGGTATTGGGCTTTCGACGAGAAGATCGACCGATTCAGTGAACACCATGAGGTGGTGCCACCCCGTTCGCAGCCCGACATTCTGCAGCGGGAGGAGGGGCTGCTTGCTGGTCCGCGCCGCCTGACCAACCGCGCGTTTGATGCCCTTGATGAGATGGGAGATTGGGTGCTCGGCCGTCGATACTGATCGGACGGCAGGAATACTATTCGTCATCGGAACTGCATAAGCTGTCCCGACTGATCTTCCGACAAGAAGCTCATGAGCCCATCGTGACAATAGACCCTCTTCATCGCCCGCCCGGGAAGAGACCGGCAGCACGTCATTCGGGATCCCCGCGGCGAGCCCCGGATCATCTTTGGTGAAGAGATGGCACGGGAATCAACGATCATCTCGCCAGGTACATCGTCGAGAGCCTGAATGCGGGTCTCGATCCAGAAGACCCGAGTTCAGACGAGGGCTGGTTCCTGGAGAGCCGGGGAGACGGCGACGAGCAGGATGCGGCCACCCTCATCTGCGACTCTGATTTCGAAATCCGGCTTGAGATCCTCGACACGGACGACCTCCGGGAGGATCATACACTGGGCCGCAGGATTGTGGCCTTGATCAATACTTACTTCCTTCGGAGCGAAGCTTCGTATACAAGCGCTTCGGCTTTGGGCTCTCCCACCGAAAAGCAGCAACCCGGATCTAAGCGCTGAACGATCGGGTTATTGGCCCCAGCTCAAAAGTGATTACGAAAAGCAACTCGCCGACAGCGACACCTCAACGGTGTCCGATCGGGTAACATCAGCTGAGACTGGAACCCCCATTCGTTGGATTACACAGCGGATGGCAGTCAGGATTCGTAGCCTAAAACTGCCAACGAACTTCTTGTCAAAACGAAGGGCGACGCCAAGGCGGTGGTCTGAACACCTGATTATAAGGGGACGGGGCAGGCGCAGCTCTCTGCGTCCGCCCATTCCATTCGTGTCTTGACTGATTGATGACCGATGGAGATCTGCTACACGGATCATCCGTCTATGGCTTGGCTCCAGATGGACCAAAGAGAAGCCCCAGGATCCGCTGAACACCTGTCCCATCATTTTGGTTCCATAATGTTTGTTATGCGAAATGTTATCCCGTTAGCTATCAGCTTGGGTTACCAGTGCATTGGACACACTTTCCCGGTTCTGAGCCCAGCATGTGCTGATCCGCCTTTCCCGGGGTTCCTGCCCTTGGCTCCTCTTGCTCCGCCGCTGAGACTCCAGCTTTGTTCACAAGGTTCTTTGTGACCTATACAGAGTCTGACTCCTCGGATTCGTTCATCATCGGCTTCGGCTCCTCGCCTTCCCGATGCGGACCAGCGGTGGCACGCCACTACGGGAACCTGCCATGGCGTGTCTTATCGTGTTATGCTGCGGAATGAGCACGCCGACAAAAGTACTCTATGACACTCGAATAGGCGAAGGCACAGGCAAGTCTATTGACCTTCGCGTCTGCGTCCTCGTCGGCACGGAGAGATGCAAGATCTTCGTGGAGGGTGATGGGGTATACCGCGCGACCTTTGCTGACTATGCCGACGCCGGAATGGCTGCCGGAGATCTGGTCCGCGAAATTATCGAGGTCCAGATGCCAGGCCTCATGCCAAATGGATAGAGAACGAGATCAAGACTCAACAGGACCCTGGTTCAGAGTATACTGCCCACATGAAGCTCCTCGAGAAAGCCCGCGAGAATGCAGAAGCCGTCCGCAACATCGGCCTGATCGCGATTGAGGAAGCTCGTCGCCTCGGCGTCCCGGTGCATTACATGGATCCAGCGGTCTGTGATGGCATCATCCGCGAGTTGCCAGAAGGGACACGCCAGCATGTCAGACGCGTCGACGGAAACGAGATCGTCATTGAGGACCTCCCACCACGCGTCTAGGTCATCCGCCGTCACCACATAGCCAAGAGTTCGATCTCTGGTTTCAACTTGCCGGCTTGATCATGCATACAAGCGCCCTGAAGTAGCCGCCCAGATTTTTGATCCTACTGTCACCGCTGAAGGCGTCGTCATACAGCTGGAGCAAGTAGATGACCGCCGCCACAGGTCTGATCTCGGTGATTGCCTCGGTCCAAGCACTCTCGTGAGTCTCACGACCCTCGGGCTTCGGCTTAATTCCACATTGCGAGTTTTGCCAAAAATCCTCAAGTTTGAATTTTAGCTGGATCACTTAGAATTGCTTAGGTAATTGGCCCAAATGCAAACTTGCGATTTGGTTTGGCTTCATGCTATTTTGCTAAGCATGACTGAGCACAGACAAGGAAAGTTAAACCAACTCGACAAGGTCTTGCCCCAAGGGCTGCTGGTCGATGCCGCTTGGATGGAGCGCCATGGCTATTCCAGCAGCCTTCGCAGCCAATATGTTTCGGCCGGCTGGCTCGAGCAGCCTGCTCGGGGCACTTATAAGCGGCCTTGGGGCACCCTTTCCTGGCAGCAGGTTGTCATATCGCTGCAGATCCTACTGCAACAGCCACTCATCGTCGGCGGCCGCACCGCACTCGATCTGCAGGGGTTCAGCCACTATGTTTCCGCCCAGGGTCCGCAGACAATTCACCTGTACGGGCGCGAACCGCCGCCTGGATGGCTCAACAAGCTACCCCTGAAAGAGACCTTCCAGTTCCACAAGTCACAGACTCTGTTCAAGTCCGACCCGGTGACGATAGGGCTCACCAGCCTGGACTGGGATGTCGAAACCGATGTCGGCTCCAGCAATGACAGCCGGCATAGTACCCTGAACCGGCTCCCTTGGGGGCAATGGAACTGGCCCTTAACGGTGTCGACGCCTGAGCGGGCCCTGTTCGAGCTCCTGGACGAGTTGCCCAAACATGAGAGCTTCCATCAGGTTGACATGCTGGTGGAGGGGCTGCGCACCTTGAGCCCACGACGCCTTGAAAAGCTGCTCACCGACTGCCGCAGCATCAAAGTGAAACGGCTGTTCTTCTTCTTTGCGGATCGCCATCAGCATGCCTGGCTGAAGCGGCTTGATCGCGCGAAGGTCGATCTCGGAACCGGCAAGCGCATGCTCGTCAAGGGCGGCAGGCTCGATCCCGTTTACCAAATCACCGTACCGGACGATCTTTATGCCCCCAGCTGAACAGTATCGCCGCCAAGTCGCCCTGCTGGTCTCGATCATTCCCTTCGTAGCGGAGGAAGATTGTTTTGCCCTGAAGGGCGGGACCGCAATCAACCTCTTCGTTCGTAACCTGCCGCGGCTGTCTGTCGATATCGATCTGACCTATTTGCCGGTGGCGGGCCGGCCCGAATCCCTGGCAGGAATCAATGCTGCCATGAAGCGGATCGCCGGTCGCATCCGACAAAACCTGCAGCGTGTCCACGTCAACGAAGTGGTCAATGCCCGTGAAGGCATCGTGACCAAGCTGACGGTGCAAGCGGCCGGAGCACAGATCAAGATCGAGGTGACACCCGTCCTGCGGGGCTGCGTCTACGAGCCTGAGATGAGGGGAGTCTCGCCAAACGTCGAGGACACCTTCGGGTTCTCCGGAATCCAAGTTGTGTCGTTCGCCGATCTTTATGCCGGCAAACTGGTGGCCGCATTCGACCGCCAGCATCCGCGCGACCTGTTCGATGTTCGCGATCTGCTGGCGAACGAAGGCATCACGGAGGCACTGCGGACCGCTTTCATTGTCTATCTGCTGAGCCATGACCGCCCGATGGCAGAGGTCCTGGCGCCGCCACGGAAGGACATCTCTCATGAATTCACCCATGGGTTCGATGGCATGACAGTGGCTCCTGTAACCATCGAGGAACTCATTCAGGTGAGAGAGACGATGATTGAAGCGGTCGTCGGCGGCATGCCTGATGCCCACCGCCGTTTCCTTCTCTCGTTCGAGCGAGGCGAACCCGAATGGGAGCTGCTCGGCGTTGATGCAGTCAAGGATCTCCCTGCCGTCAAATGGCGGCAGCATAACCTGGACAAGCTGAGTGCAGAGAAACGTCGTGCGCTGGTGATGCAGCTTGAACAGGTGTTGGCTCAGGAGCCGGTCAGTACTTCTGCCGGCCAAGCCAAGTGATCAGCAGCTCGTTCCGATGACTTGGCGAAGATGGGTTCGCAGTTCCAACACCATCAAGACTTTCTGCATCAAGCAGTGACTGTCAGTGATGCAGCTGCAATCGCCGAACCTCCCCGCTGATATCCTGCCCTTCAAGCATTGCTACGACAGGAAGGCTCGGCCGCGAGCCGATGCTTTTTCTTGAGCTGCGCCGAAACTGTCTTTGGGTCTGAGCATCACTCCGAGCGGAAGCTGGCATTCCAATCCTAGCTTTCCGGAACGGGAGGCCTCCTCATCAACCTGGCAACGGCGGGTGAGGAGGCCCTTCCCTTCAGTGGAACAGGTTACGCCTCGGCAGTTGAGGGGCCGTGTCGACCTTCTTATCCCTATCGAGCGGCTTCATCTCGGGCTCCGGCGACAGATGCACGATGGCCGCCAGGATGGCGGCTGGCCGGATTTTGAGCTCCTCATCGATTGACTTCAGGAGTTCATCGTCCTTCGCCACATATTCGAGGACGCCCAGCAGAAAATGCGATGATGTCGCTGACGTGCGGATCGTCTCGGGCTGAAGGCCGGTGACGTTCAGAAACTGGATGATCCGATCGACGTCTGAGACAATGAAGTTCAGGACTTGGAGGGCAATACTCTCGGCGTCGCCCCGGCCGGCGATGGCCCTCCCTTGGATTGTCTCAGTCATCTCAGCCCCCTGTATCTAATGACACCTGGATATAGGAGGGCCCATCCCGTGATGATAGCGGCCTCAGGTACGCTTGAAAGTGTGCCCGTCCTGTTTGCCTTCCAGACAGATGAAGCAGACCCACACCGACGGGTTGGAATTTGGCGAGACCGGTGTTAATCCCCTGCCCATCCCTACACCTCTATTGCGGGCCGAGAGATCAGGACACTGCATCTTCCTCGGCCTGAAAACCTTTTTCAACGATCAGGATTAGCCAGATGCCCGGCATCGCACGTCAGTTCGAGCCGCAGATTACCCGTAGCGGCGGCGCGCCCTCCAAGTTCCGCTTCAAGATCCGCTGCTCGGAATGTGCCAGCACGGATGTCTATGAAGCCTCCAAGCCTACCGGTACTGACGTGGTCAAAGGCTACTTCAACGAGCGCGGCTGGCTGCTCGGCCGTGCTCCCTCCTTTGATGTCTGCTCAGCCTGCTTAGGACGACCACGGCACGCTCAGAAGACCAAGTCGGCAGCCCCGCGTCCTGAGACCAGAGCTGCGGACAAGCGGCACCAGGACACAGCCGACATTCTGGCCCGGCACTTGGGCAAGCCTGAGGCTCTGGCCGCCGAGGTCTTCCGCCCGAAGGAAGCCAAACCACCTCAATCCCCCACCCCGAAGGCACTGCAGCCAGCACATCCTACGCCAGCTCTTTCGCCAGAGGTTGAGCAGACTCTGGCCGAAATGGCAGCGGATCTGAAAGGCTTGCGATCGGCCATGGAGCTCATGGCGGATCAGGTGAACAAGCTCGTAACACTTGGTGGCCAGCAGATCGAAGCCATCACACGATTGGCCCCTGCCCTCCTCGAGTCGACGGAGGGTCTCTCAGGCGATCTTCGGCAGGTTATAGGCGCCATTCAGGTGATCCCGCAGCTCGCGAATCCTGTCGCTGATCAGCCGTCTGTGATGAAGGCTGAGGCCAGCCCTGAGTTGACGCCAAGCGTCGATGCTGAACCGGCGCCTGTGCCAGAACTGGAGGTACAGGAGGCGCCACGGCGGGCTGGGCGTAAGCGGAAGGCCGAGCCCAAAGAGGGACAGATCGCGGCTGCCGTAGTTGTGGTGAAATCCATTGGGGACGCCAAGCGTCCGGATCGGTTCTACACCTCCATCCGCCTGCCGCGGGCGTTGTGGGACAGCGCGGGCTTCGGGCCGGACGACCGCCTGCTGCTCGACTGGAGCGGCAAGGCCCTGACCATCGAGCGCGCCACAGAGGGCGGCGTGAAGCCGAAGTCGATCGGTGACACCTCCGTCGTTCTGCAATCCTGGAAGCTCGGCAACCTCAACTTCGATCAGCTGAAGGTCACAGGCGCCAACGGCTCTTTGCGCCTGGCCGCCGGGCGCAAACGCTCGGAGACATGATCGTTGCGCGATACGTGCAGAGTGCTGAAGGATCCGAACCAGCAATCCTGTGCTTTCGAGCAGAAGCCTTTGGCGACCGCGACCTGTTGAGGGAAGCCGCAGGACCTAAGCTGTCTTTGCGGATCCATCACGGCTTGCCATCGGCCCGCGCACAGAGCGGCAACCAGTTGGTCTTGAGTGATCACTGCCCTCCTGGTGGATCTTGCGGAGTGTGGCGGTTCCAGAAAGAGCAACCCACCAGTAAAGATGATGCCAGTGTGGCCAGAGCGGTGGACGCACTGGTTTTACGCTCCAGCAGGACAATCCGCAGGGCTGAATTCCTTCAGCCCTCCAAAACAGGTCCACTTTCGGCGTGTGTCGGAGGGGATTAACTTATCCGCATCCGTTAATAGATTTTTAACGTTTCTGTTTATTGGAATTTATACTTGCAATAAACCAATATTCCGCTATCTTACAGCCAAGCCGACGTGGCAACGGCCTGCCCATTCAGGGCGGCCCCTGCCGGTGTACCACCACCGACAGGGTGCCTGACCACAGTCCGAGTCCTAAGGAGACCCGACTATGGCTGCTGTATGCAGTAGCGCGCCTGCGCGCGCATTGAAACCCCCTTGTCGAACTGAGATGAACCGTCCGTGCGCGATCCTGGCGATCCCGTGCGGCGAGGTCTTGTGCCTGCAGTCGTCCGGCTGCCGCGCCTGAGCCGCTTCACCCCTCATCTCCCCCGACTTAACGCCCCTGCTCTGCTGGCTGCCTGGCTAGTTCAGTCATGGCACTGTCCTGCAGACGGAGCGGCGTGGGCCATCGTCAAAGGTTTGCATTCATGTCAAACAACTTTTCGCCTTTAGCGCCCATCATGTCCCTCATCAATCTGAGTGGCCCGGTCAAACAGCGCGCGCCCATCTGGGTTCCGACCGTCATGGTCATGCGCGTCGAAGATCTCCCTCAGGAGCTCTCCCTGCCCGTCCTCAATTCGACGGGCTGCTACGTTGCAATCGGCTTGCCCGAGGCCAGCGATCAACGCCCTTACGTCATGTGCGGTGAGGGTAGGAACGTCGGCCAACGCTTGATGCGCAAGATCCGCGACTCCGACCGCGCGTGGCACTGGGCCGTCATCTTCGGCTGCGAGCAGCCGGGCTGGTTTGAGGCCGCAGGCAAGCATCTGGAGTGGCGCGTCAACAGCCTGCTTGAGCATGCCCCGCACCTTGATCTGGTGATCGGCGTGTCTCCTTGGCGCAATTATGTGTCCGAGGAGGAGCGCCGCGCGCTCGACGCCTATCTTGTCGAGGCTCGCCGTCAGCTGGTGTCGATGGGGCATCGCTTCCTTGAGCCACCCGTCCTCGAGCGTGACGCCGTCCCGCACACGGTCGCGCCGGCGGCATCGCGTTTTGACTTCAGTGAGTTCCTGAAGCCATCCCGGCTCAGCTCAACCCCTGATCCGATGATGCCTCAGGAGCCGTTCACTCATTCGACTGGATCGGAGGGCGGACGTGGCCCAGGCCTGAAAGCCGAGGATCCGATCGGGACCCGCTACCGGCTACACTACGGCGACCTTCAGGCCACGGCGGAAAAGCTGCCTGATGGCACGTTGCTCGTGCACAAGGGTAGCGAGGTGAGCGCGATCGGGGCCACGACGCTGCCGCGCTACATTCGCCAACACCGGGCGACCCTGCTGGAGACAGGCGTCCTCAAGCCTCATCCCACGGATGAGACGAAACTCGTCGTCACCCGTGACGAGTCGTTCGAGAACCCAAGCAGGCTGGCCAAATGCCTCACGGGCTCGACCCAGGGTGCCGGCGCGGTCCTGCGAACCTGCACCATCGATCCCTCTCGTCGGATCTGATCCTGGTCGGCGCAGGCTCCTGAGCCTGCGCGCCTTTCTCCCATCCTTGCTCATCATCACCGCCACGCCGTCGCGCTGGCGAACAGGAAAGCTATGCCTATGAATTACGTCTCTCCCGTCACTGCCTCCAGTGCACTTGAGACCTCCTCGCGTGCCGCCGTGGTCGCCAGCCTCGGGCGCGAAGCTCCCCTGCACTATGCCTTCGACGCGCTGCTGGGCGTTCAATCCGGCGTCCGTTCCGTCTCGGCAGACCCCCGGTGTGAGACCTTCGCGCACACTCTCGGTCTGGCTCAGGTTGGCCTTGTCCTGCGCTCGGTCCGTCTCTCGGGTGGTCGCACCGTCAGCCTCGTTGCCGTGCCGAGCGCCTGCTGGCGTGCCCCGGTCCTGCATGCCCGCATCCTCGATCTGAAGTGGGCCGTCGAGTTCAGCGGCCGCCGTCTTGTGCTGGTGCCCGAGAGCGTCATCCGGGCCGAGCCGCGGCTGACCAATGCCTTGCTCGTGTCGGCCTGTGATGGCGTGCACGTCACACCGCGCGAGCGCCTCATGCTGCTCTCGCATCTCGCTGAGGTCGGCGGCAGCGCCTCGCTCGAGGTGTGCGCCGAGTGGCTGACGGGTAGCACCGATCCGGCCGGAGCCGTGCTGCGGCTGGTGACTGAGCGCGTGCTGACGATTGCCCTCGCCCGTCCGATCGACCTGCAGAGCGAGGTCAGCCTCGCTGCCTGGCGCTGATCCTCGGGGAGACTGACATCATGGGTATTCGGATTCGCACTCTCTCCAGCACCAGCACCGTCGATGACTTCGAGGTGGAAGAGGATCAGGACGGCAGCCCTGATCTACCGGCGCCCTCGGGTCATCAGAGCCTCCTGGCTCAGGCAAGGTCCCGGCAGCGTCTCTCCCTGCGGGAGCTGTTGGCCAAGCCGCTGCTGCGCCAGGCGCTCGAGCCCGATCTCCTGCGCCGGCTCAAGCGTGGTGACAGCACCCTCGCCCTCGTTATCGCGGCGCCCTCACCGGCGTGGGTCGCGCCGCTCTCCGAGGCGCTCAAGGACTTGGCCTTACAGGGGCTTCAGATCATCACCCCCTCGGAGCGGCTTAGCCGCCCCGAGGAGCAGATCTACCGCGCCGAAGAGGCAGCCAGGGCTCTGGCCAAAGGCGTGACAATCGCCGGGGTCGCGGCCGATCCGAACCGCGAGCTGTCGCAGGTGTTGCTGGCCGCGGCGGACGCCACTGTTATCGTGCCTGCGCCCGATGCTGCTCTGGTCGAGCAGGCCATTCGTGCCTTCAGCCGCAAAGGCAAGCCAGTGACGCTGTTGACGCGCGATCTCGCCGGCCTTGATTGGCCGGATTACTGCGCTGCCTTCCGGCCGGGCTCGACTCGCCCGGCCATCGCAGCTCGGCTGGCGCGGGCCGCCGGAGCGCGCACCGGCGTGATGTTCGTCGAGGATGCTCCACCCCTGGAGACGCTCACCGGCTACGGTGAGGCGCGCACCTGGGCCGAGGAGATCGTCCGCGAGGTCGAGGACAGGCGTGCCGGCCACGCCCAAGTGGCCGTGCTGGAAAGCTGCCTGCTGTTCGGCCCTCCGGGAACCGGTAAAACCTCCATCGCCAAAGCTCTGAGCGGCAAGCTACAATTGCAGTTAGTGATGACGAGCGTCGCCGACTGGTTTGGTGCCTCAGGCGGTCATCTCGGTGCCGTGGTTAAGGAGCAGCAACGGTTTTTTGCCACTCTGCGTGCAAGCCGACCCTGTGTGGCTTTCATCGACGAGATCGACGCGCTGCCAAGTCGTGGCAGTCTGGCCGGATCGCAGCACAGCGATTTCTGGGCGCCAGTCATCACCGGCATGCTGCTCGGCATCGATACCTTGCGCCAGACCTGCCCCGATGTGGTGCTGATCGCCGCGACCAACCACCTCGACCGGGTCGATCCCGCCCTGCGCCGCCCGGGCCGGTTCGACCGGCTGATCGAGATCGCTCCGCCGGATGTTGAGGGCCTGATCGGCATCCTGCGGGCGCACCTCAACGGTGAGCTCGCTGATGTCGATCTTGCTCATGTGGCGCAGCTTTTGCTGGGGCGCGTTGGCGCCGATGTTGTGCAGGTAGTGAGCAGCGCTCGTAGGCGCGCTCGGCTCGCCGGCCGTGCCCTCACGCTGGACTATCTGCTCGCCGAGGCCAGCCCACCGGATCCACGCAGCCTCGCCGAGCTAAAAGCCTGTGCCATTCACGAGGCTGGGCATGCTGTCGTGGCAGTAGCCCTCGGCCGCACGCTCCAAGGCGTCTCGCTGCAGCTGGCCGGCGCCAGCGGCGGGATGACCCGCATGGCGCATCCAGGCTTCATTCCGACCCGCGCTGTGATTGAAGATAATGTCGTGATCGGTCTCGCCGGTCGAGCGGCCGATGTTGTGCTGGGTGCCGGCGCCAGCGGCGGAGCAGTGGGCGACCTGGCGCTCGCCACACGCGAGCTTTCGGCCCTGCATGCCAGCTATGGTCTGGGTGACAGGCTGCTGCATTGGGGCAACCTCGATGATGACGGCGCTCTGGTGCGTGTCGATAGTGGCTTCGCTCACAGAATCGAGGACGATCTGCAGCGCTTGATGAACCGTGCAATCACGCTTGTGACCCAGCACAAGGCTGCGGTGCTGTCCGTGGCCAAGGCCCTCGTCGCTCAACGGGTGTTATCAGGAGTCCAAGTGCAAGCTCTCATGGAGGCATATCCGCCCTCCGCTGCCGGGATCGCTGACATTCCCGCCAGCGCGGCGGAGACGGATTGCGCTGATCCGCTCGATGGCAACTTCGGGGAGATCACCCCGCCCGGCTGAGGCCAATACTCGCTGCCGCATCCCCTTCCAATCTCAACACTGTCGAGGAACTCCCTATGGCTACTCTCCTCCCCTTCCCTGCCTGCCGCGAGCACCCATGGCCCAGTCCTCGTCTGCATCTGCGCACCACCACGGCGATCTGGCGTGACGAGCTGGCCGAACTCTCGCCCTTTGGTTCCCCGGAGATTGGCTGGCGCCGCTCGCCTGCAGGAATGGAACTCGTCTGGCCGGGCGTCTCGGAAGAAAGCGACCAGATCCTTGTGACGGTCTCCGGCCACTGGCAGCCTCTGCGCGACGCGCAGCGCGCGATCATCACCATCCTAGAGGAGGCGGAGTTCGAGTACGAAGCCCTCCGGCCGATCAAGTCCTGGGCTCTTGCGGTCCAGCCGCAGGATGCGGCTCTCGGCCTTGTGTCGGGAGAAGAAGATGGGCCGAGGTGCAGTCGCCGCTACAGTGCCGCCGACATCGACCGGCTCCGCATGGCGCTGCGGCTTGCCAGCCAACCTCTGGCAGCACTCGGCCAACCCCTTGCCCCCGCTGCGCTGGCTCGGGCACGCGCCATCGTTGCGGCGTGGGACGCCTATCAGGCTGCCGATATCCTGGCTCGGACCAGGAGCGGCTATGCGCTCTGGCGCCGGATTGCCGTTGTGATGGGCGATGCCCCCATGGCTCCGGAGATCACCGAGACATTGCCGGCGTGCTTGAACGGACGTTTCGGATTGATCCAGAATCTATCCCCTCGGTACGAGTTGAAAGTTCCTCAGAACAAAGGAGCTGTAGATCTCCAGCTGATCTAACAGCGACGGATTTTACATCGGTCTAGAGACTGTTCTGGCACAGCATTTCAGCAGAATTTAAGGCCTTGGACCGTCAGTCGACGTGAAGCCGTGTTGATCGCAGATCCAGCTACGGCAGACTATCGGGCAGGCGATCTCCTACGTCACCCGCTATAGCCTTGCGAAGGGCGAACAGGCTTTCAAAGGCTCGATACGTCAGACGGTAGAGCTCGCGATCAGAAGCAATCTAGGGGTTGCCTGCCAGATGATCGTCAATGGCTTTCATGAGGACCAAAGCTGAGTGCGCTGCTTCTGGGAGATGTTGCAGGGTGGGGCGCTGCCGAAGCGCGCAAGGCGATCAAGGCTAATCAGGAATTCGGGTGTAGCAGACTTGCGGATTGAGACGGGCGGCTGCGGCTTCTGCGCCTAACCCCCATTCAATTCAATTTTGGCCTTTCCCGGTTTTCTCCTCCTTTGTCGACGTCTTTAGTAAGCTTGGCGCATCATGAATCGTGTAAGCCTCAATGCTAACTGCCAGCATTCCAGGTGGGATCCTCCGAGAAAGAACCACAATAATGCCATTGCCGCCACTAAGCACAGTTAAGCCGCCGCTTTCGACATCGTATTACACCGTGAACCAATATGGCTTCTACCATCGGCAGATGAGCGAGGCTTATGGGCCTTGGTACTACCCGACACCGAACGACTACAATCCGCCAGGTGTCTTTACCCTCGAAACGAGCAGCCATGCGACAGGTGATTTTAATGGCGACGGGCACCAAGACCTACTGATCGGCTGGGTCGCAACCCCGCACACTGTTGAGCGCGTAACGCCCGTTTACCCAACAGTCTTCCTAAATGACGGCCATGGAGGCTTGCTTCCTGCCAACACAAATGTGGTCGGTGACCTTCCAAACATCCACATGGGATACCGGCTTGTTGTGGCGGATTTCAATGGTGACGGGGTAGACGATTTCGCTCAGGGCAGCATGGGGCGCATCACGCGACTGCCTGGCGGAACTTTCGACACTCATTGGGACCCGATGACGCTTGTGCTGTCCCAGCCGGACAGAACGTTGAGAGATGCTAGCAAGAACATTGAGGGCCAAGAATATGGCGCTCCGACTGAAGGGCTCACTTTCGCACATGATACCGCCGCCGGAGATATTGATGGTGACGGAGACATAGACCTCTATTCAGGGAAGGTTTTGCTCCTGAATGACGGTACTGGTCATTTCAAGAATGAGAGTAAACTTCTTCCGGAGGAGGCTCGGCCTACAGACACCAACATTATGTCGTCGGTGATGGCAGATCTGGATAATGATGGCGCCGATGATCTCGTCTCGGCGCAATTCAATGGCGGCACCAACAATGTGTTCTTCTCGCGCTGGAGCAACGGTATGCCCGGCTGGCAAAAGGTGCAGCTTCCGGGTGGGCTGTATGGGTCAAACACCAACTTTAACGACGTGACTGTGGCCGATATCAATGGCGATGGGTTGAAGGACATCTTGTTCGCAGAGACCCGCCGAGATCCCTATTACACGGGCCGTGCCATCCAAATCTTGGTAAACAAGGGCAACGGGGTATTCGTGGACGAAACCGGAGCTCGCATCAGCAACGCCTTTAGGGACGCAGCGGGCGGTGAGGGCGAGCTGAATGCCCTCGACATCGACGGTGACGGCGACTTCGACCTTATCGACTCTAGCGTGCCGTTTGAAAATGGCAGACGGGCCCCCTCGGGCACCTCAGTTGCGCTGAATGATGGAGCCGGACACTTCACTTGGGTCAACAACGAGGTCTTTGCATATGTGCAGCCCTTCCAGATTGCTGGGTACGAGCATCTGGAAGATATGTGGACCCAAGGCCCCGGCCGTATGATCCCGATCGATCTCGATGGAAAGAACGGTTTGGATTTCGTCGGACTTGCACAGCCACCGCTTTTGCAGTGGCCAGTGACCGACCCCCAAGATTTCATCATGTTCACGGCCTTGAATACTGTACCGCTCGGAAAGGGGATTGACGGGACTTCCGAGGGCGAAGTTCTCGCGGGCACCGCTGCGGACGACCTGATCAATGGATTCAGTGGGAACGATACTCTGCGCGGCTATGGCGGTAACGACAGGCTGAATGGCGGGAAGGGCAACGACCGTCTTGAGGGCGGGAAAGGCAACGACACCTATGTCGTGGATTCCTCCCGTGACACCGTGATCGAAGCCGCACGCGGCGGGCGCGATACGGTGCTGACCAGTGTCAGCTACGCAATCAGCTCATCCGCCGAGGTCGAGGTACTATCCATAAACCCTTCTGGGAGCACGGCAGCTATCAATCTGACCGGAAACAAATACTCGAACTCCCTCATTGGCAGTTCCGGCCGAAACACCCTGAAAGGGGGAGATGGTAGCGACAAGCTATACGGTGGGCTCGGCAATGATCGCCTTTACGGAGGACCCGGGAAGGATGTGTTCATCTTCAACACCTCTCCGCACAAGACCCAGAATATGGACACCATCTCCGATTTCTCGATCGCAGATGACACCATCAAGCTGGACAACGCGGTGTTCACCAAAGTTGGTGCGAACGGCCGGTTGAAGGCAGGAGCGTTCTGGGTCGGCGGGAAAGCTCATGATCGGTCGGACCGGATCATCTATGACGATCGCTCCGGCGCACTTTATTATGATGCAGATGGGACCGGAAAATCAGGGCCGGTCAAATTTGCCCAATTGACAAAAGGGCTTGGGCTAACTGAGAGCGACTTTTACGTGATTTAGCAGGCATCCGATTTAGCCTGTCCAATGACCGATTGTGACGACGCGCCGGCCAGCCGGCGCGTCGTGAGCGGCCCCCAGCGGAAGAGAAGCAACCTTTAGCCATTTGCTAATAGTTCAACCGCAGGCCTGCCCTAGGCCAGTCGACGGCAACGAGACGTCCACTGAGGGCAAGAGTCACGAAGGCCGTCCTCAGATCGTCGCCTCCGAAGCAGAGATTGGTCGTGTAGGCATCCGGTAGAGGAATGTGTTCGACCTTGCTTCCGTCCCAAGAAACAACGGTGATCCCGCCTGTGATGAGCGTGGCAACGCAGATGTTGCCCGCGCTGTCGAGGGCAAGCGAGTCGAACCATTGATAACCGGGTAGACCCACGATCAGTTCGCCACCATGCGGCGACGGCCAGGGCTTCCTGACGATCTCCCCAGGGCCCGCGATCTCGAAGGACCAGAGGCGCGCCGTATGGGTCTCGGCGACGATCAGCCTTGTCTGGTCCGGGGACAAGGCGATGCCGTTCGGAACCAGCATCGGAAAGATGACCTCCATGCAGGCCGATCCGTCCGCTTTCGCATAATACACGCTTCCCCGGTCGGCATCGCGCTCCCGGGTCTTGCCTGAATCGGTGAACCAGAAGCCGCCGAAGCGGTCGAAGACGATGTCGTTCGGGCTCCGGATCGGGCCCGCCTCCGTCCGGTCATACAGTACCTCGACCCGGCCCGTCCGCAAATCGACCCGCTCGATCCGTCCGGACCGATAGCTGGGATCCTGCCCGGCGGGCCGAATGCCGTGCTCGTCCCTGTGGAAGCGCACACCGCCATTGTTGCAGACATAGCAATAGCCGTCTGGCCCGAGCGCCGCGCCGTTCGGGCCGCCGCCGAGATGCGCTACCGGCGTGAGCGTGCCGTCTTGCGCCACATGGGTTAGCGATTGGCTCTCCATCTCGACGACGAGGCATGATCCGTCGGGAAGCGCGACCGGCCCCTCAGGAAAGTGTAATCCCGTCGCCACTTCACGGAACTCGGTCATCGTCGCAGGATCCTTTATGCTCGTTGGAGATCGTTGCGCCGGAGCGGCCGCCCGTTCCGCCGACTTCGGATGCGAGGGCGCGCCAGCGCATGAGGACGTCGGTATAAGGGGTTTCGTCGTGGCCCTGAACGAGCGCTCGCAGAAGGGGCGTCGCCGCGCCAGCCCTCTCAGCGAGCATCAGGGCGTGGTGCAGATCCTTTCGGGTCACGTCAACGACGGATCGAACCGCGGCGAGATCCTCGCTGTTCCAGCGAAACAGGCCCTTACGGGCTGTCCAGTCCTTGGTGCCGTTGTTCCGTCCGGAGCTCTGCTCCATCACGTCCGCCAGCCGCTGCAGATCCATGCCAAGAAGCTGCGCAACGTGCATAGTCTCGGCGAAGAGGAATAGATTGGCGACGCCGACCAGGTTGTTGAGGATCTTGGTCTTCTGTCCGTTCCCCAAGATGCCGCATTCGAACGTCACGGAGGCGAGTTGGTCGAGGACGGGGCGTACCGCGTCGATATCGGCGGGCTCTCCGGACGCCATGATCGACAGGGTTCCGTTGCGAGCCTTGAGGGAACCACCGCTGACGGGAGCATCGATCGTGTGGGCCTGCCTCGATGCAGCCTCCGCGGCAACCTCGAGAACCGTCTCCGGCAAAACCGTGCTCATGATCAGGAGGATCGGAGCCGACGACGGATCGATGGCGGGTATGAGGCCTGAAGGCCCCGTCGCTGCGCTCTTCAACTGGGCGTCGTTCGCAACCATGAAGATGACGATCCCGGCATCAACGCAATTGCCGGGCATGTCGGTCGTGGGGCAACCCAAGTCGGCAAAGTGAGCCCTGACCGTCGGCGACGGATCACACACGATCAGGTCCCGGCCACAATCGATCAGCCGCTCAGCCATCGGACGACCGATGCTTCCTGCGCCGATGAAGGCGATCCTGCCCGGGCCTCTGACGGACGATTCACCTGTCAAAGTAGAGAGCATAGGGTCGACCCCAACAGGGGCCTCGCCGTTCGGCTGCGGCGTTCCGATGCCGGTTTCTGTTGGCGATGCCATTTTTCCTCTCACACGGCGAGATAGCGATGCTTCACGTCAGGTCGGGACTCGAACTCGTCCCATGATCCGGAGAACACGATGCGGCCGCTCTCGATGATGTGAACATATTGCGTGCAGAATCGCGCGAACCAGATGTTCTGCTCGCTGAGGAGCAGGCCGATCTTGAACTCGTTGCAGAGCTTAGCGACCGATTGCGCTAACTGCCTGACGATGACCGGCGCGAGCCCTTCCGTAGGCTCGTCAAGGAGAAGGAATCTGGGACGCGGCATGACTCCACGGGCGACCGCGACCATCTGCTGCTGCCCACCGCTCAGCTGACTGCCGTAGCGCGCTGCGAGCGGCCCGAGCATCGGAAACGTATCGAGGACCCGCTCGAGATCGAGGCCAGCTCTGTCGCCTGCCGCCGCGAGGGCGATCAGGAGGTTGTCCGTGACCGTTAGATGCGGAAAGATCCGGCGATCTTCGGGAACGAGCGACAGACCGAGGCGCGCCCGCTGGAAGGAGGTCTCGCGGGCGAGATCCCTATGGTCGAGACTGATGCTGCCATGGATGTAGGGCCCCGCATTCAGGATACTCTTCATCAGCGTCGTCTTGCCGGATCCGTTGCGCCCGAGAATCGAGACCCTGTCGCTGCTGCCGACCGTTAGATCAACGGCGTGAAGGATGTGGCTATCGCCATAGAAGGCGTTCAGCCCGGACACCTCAAGCATCGCCGATCTCCTCCCCGAGATAGATGTCCCGCACGGCAGCGTTGTTTCGGATCTCGTTCAGCGTCCCGACCGCAATGGCCTCGCCATAGTTCATCACCATGATCCGGTCGGACAGATGGGCTACGACATCCATGTCGTGTTCCGTCAGCATGATGGTGAGCTGGTCCTCTTCTTTGACGCGCGCGATCATGTCTATGGTCGCATTGCGGTCGCCCGGCGACATGCCCGCGGTGGGCTCGTCCATCATCAGGATCTTCGGCTTCAAGGCCAAAGTGACGCCGAGCTCGAGCCGTTTCCGGTCGCCGTGAGACAGGAAGCGAGCGGGAACGTCCATCTTGTTCAGGAGCGAAATCCTGCCTGCGATGCCGACCGCATCGTCCCTGATCTGTTTAGTTGGGCGCAACTGCAGCAATCGATCAAGTTCCGATCGTCGCGCCCTCGCCTCCAGCGCGATGATGAGATTTTCCAGAACGCTGTTGCACCGAAGGATGCGTGCGACCTGAAACGTCCTTCCGAATCCCCGGTGCACCCGCGCACTGGCTGACAGACGCGTGATGTTTTCTCCGTTGAATGTCACGACGCCGGCATTGGCAGGAGCCTCGCCCGTCAGTACCTTGAACAGGGTCGTCTTCCCGGCGCCGTTCGGTCCGATGATGGTGAAAGTTTCAAGCTGCACGACGGCCAGGGAAATGCCCTTCAGGACGGGAATTGCGCCGTAGCTCTTGTAGATGTTCGAGCACTCGATCATGGCCTACCCACTGCTCGTTTTCCGACCTGCGGCAGATCATCGACGCCGGGTCGTTTGCGCACCGCACCTAAGCGCCACATCCGGCCGAAACGCGAACCGAGACCAAGCACTCCTCCGGGTGCGGCGAGAACGACGACCAGAAGGATACCGCCACTGACGACCTCGGACAGACCCGCCAGGGTACGGGTCGCATAGCTGATGCCCGAGAAGATCGCTGATCCGACGATCGGACCCCAGAAGTAGCCCGATCCGCCCAGCAGCGTGTTCAGCATGGGCTGGGTGGAATGCAGATAGCTTGCGGCTTCCGGTGTGACGATCTGCGCCCAGGGTGCTTGCAGCGCGCCGGCCAGCGCCGCGACGGCGCCGGAGATCACGAAGGCAAGGAGCCGATACCGCCTGACATCAATGCCAAGAAACTCTGCGCGAACCGGATCCTGCCTTAGCGCAATCAGGACACGGCCGATGGGTCCGACGGTAAAGCTCCACAACGCAAGCGCGACGAGCGAACAGGCTGCGAGCAGAAACCAGAAATACGCGCGCTCCGAGCTGAGATCGACAAGAATGACGCCGAGGTCGATCTGCGGCCGCGGGATGCCGGACAGGCCGTCATCGCTGCCGAGCGCCGGGGAATAGTTGATGGCTCGCCTGAGGATCTCGCCAAGCGACAAGGTGAGAATACCAAGCGCGATGCCGCTCGTGCGCCGGATGGCGACGAAACCCACGATGAAGGCGATGAACGCCCCGAGAGCGAGCGAGCCCGATAGGAGCGCCAGAAACGGGATGCCTGTGTCCTGGCGCAGAAGGAAGCCCACGAAATAGGCCCCGAGCGCGAAGAAAGCCGCGTGGCCGAAGGTCGTGAGGCCGGCATAACCGAATAACAGGTTCCAGGAGAGGGCCAGCACAGCTTCGACCATGGCGAAGCCGACTATGAACAGAAATCCGGCATTGGCCCAGAATGGCGTGCTTGCAAGGATGCCGACCACAAGGACTGCCGCGGCGATTCCGCCCGAGAGCAACTTCGGCGGCATCGTCGCCGGAACTCCGTCCGTTTCGGCCATGCCCTCCACCCGGTCGGCCGTATCCGCTCCCGGCTGGGGGAAGAGCCCGTGCGGACGCCACAGAAGAAAGCCGACGAGGACGACATATACCAGGATACCGGGAAGACCGGGCAGCATTAGGAAGTTCGCGCCTTCGATCAGCCCGAGCATGATGGCACCGATGAAGGCACCCCGGATGTTGCCCAGGCCTCCGATGATCACCACCATAAAGGACTGCAGGAGATAGGACTCGAACAGCAGCGGCGTAAGACTCTGGTTCGGCAGCAGCAGTCCGCCGGCCATGCCGACGCAGAAGAATGCCGCCATCACCACAAGCGCGTAGATCCGCGACGTGTTGAGGCCGACAAGATTGGCCATCCACGGGTCGTGTGCGACGGCTCTTACGATCTTTCCCACCGGCGAGCGGTGGATCACGATCTCCAGGATAAGGAAGGTGAGCACGCCCAGCCCGATGATGAACAGCGAATACGAGGGAGCAAAAAAGCTGCCGTAGCTCACTGCCCCCGCGAGGGCGTCGGGTGAGCTCACGGAATGATAATTGACGCCCCAAATTATCTTGGTGGCACCGTTACAGATCATCAGGAGGGCGAAGGTCGCAATCAGCGAATAGGCCTCGCCAATGTTGCGCAAGCGCTGAAAGACGCCCGCATTGAGGACCAGCCCGAGCGCGGCAAGCACGCCCCCAGAGAGAATGGCTGCGAACACCAGCTGCCATGTGCTGTCCGGTTGAGAGCCGATGGCCGAGTAGGCTACATAGGCGCCGATCATGAAGAAGCTGCCATGGGCGATATTCAGGATCTTCAGCATGCCGAAGACGAGCGTTATTCCCGCTGCCACCAAGAAGATCGACATTCCGACCGTCAAGCCGTTGAACAGCGCAAATCCGATCTGCATCCCCACGCGCCACCTCCTCAATAAAATTTCATTGAGTTTTGGCGCGGCCGCTTCTGGTTACAGCACGCCAACATACGCATCCTCTTTCCGAACATTTCAATTGGCGCATGACGGCTAACCTACGTCTTAGTCTGTTCGGACGATTACATCCTTACAAGTTGATCCCTGAATGCTTGTCGTGAAGCAAGGTCTATCGCGAAGACGGCAGCGCCTTTGCGGCAATGGGGGAGGGACGATTGGCCGCCTATCTCATTTTCGAGATCTCGATCAACGACCGCGAGCAATACGAGAGCTATCGCTCCGCCGCTCGACCCATTCTCGACCGGCATGGCGGGCGCTTCATGGTCCGCAGCGTCGCAGGCCAAGAGGGGCGCCTGGAAACCTTCGAGGGTGGCTGGACGCCGGACCGGTTCTTCATCGTGGAGTTCCCGTCATGGGACCAAGCCCGCGCCTTCTATTATTCCGCTGAATATCAGGAGTCGGTTCGCGCCCGCTTCGCTTCATCCGTCAGCAAGGCCATTCTCGTTGATGGCATGCCGTGGACCTATGAACGGGCGGAATGACACGCCATTCGCACGAAAGCAAAGACAAACAGGATCTGGGAGGATCACAATGTCATACCGTATAAGCCGGCGAGGTCTGGTGATCGGTTCTGCCACTGCGCTCGGCACAATGTCCCTTGGCGGCCGCGTCTTCGCGCAGGATTCCGGTCCGATCCGGATCGGACTGCTCGCTCCTATCACGGGGTTCGCTCCCGACCTCGGACGCGACGTCAAGATCGGCGCCGAGATCGCCGTCGAGCAATTGAACAAGGCCGGCGGCGTCATGGGCCGTCCGGTTGAACTCATCGTGCGCGACGACAAGATCAACCCAAACGAAACCGTCGCCGCCATGAGAGAGTTGTCCGGCCTCGGCGTGAAGCTGTTCACGGGCGGGGTCTTTACCGCGACCGCACTCGCAGCCTTCGGAATTTTGCAGTCGATCGACGGTCTCTTCATGACGCTGCATGCGAACGGAGACTCGCTCACGCACGAGAATTTTAATCCGCTGGGCTTTCGGCTTAACGAGAACGCGGCAATACGAGGGCGCGCGGCCGGGCGGCTCGCGGCGCAGAGATACCCCAAGGTTCGACATTGGAGTGGGATAACTACGGACAACGAGGCGGGAGCCTCGCAATGGCGTGCCTTTGCGGCGGGCATCAAGCGCTATTATCCTGAGATTGCGGGCGAGGAGCCAGTGATTACCGACGTCATCAAGGTCAAGGTCGGCGCCAACGACTTCAAGAACGAAATCGCCCAGATCATGGCGGGCCCCGTCGAGGGACTGATGCTGTCGTTCCCTGATCCCGCGACCCTGGTCCAGCAGGCCCGTCCCTTCGGCTGGGAGCGGAAGATCAAGGTCTTCATGGACATGGGCAACGACGTTGTGCTCGCCAATGCCCTGGGCAAGCGCACGCCTCCGAACTTCTGGACGGCCTCGGACTGGTATTCCGGCGCCTATGTGGACAGGATCCCTGCCGCCAAGCGCCTTTATGACGATTATGTCGCTCGCACCGGAGACGATAGGCCGAGCGGCTATGTGGGAATTTCCCATGCCGCCATCGACGTCTACGTTCAGGCAATAGCCAAGGCAGGCACCGCATCGAGCAAAGCCGTCGCGAAAGCTCTGGAGGAGAACACCTTCGACACGGTCGGCGGCAAGCGATCGTTTCGCTCGGATCACCAGGCCACGGGCGATTCCAACTTCTATAACTTCGTAGCGTCGGACACCGACAGGCGGGGCTGGTCCATCGCGCAATTCGTGGCGGAAGACAATGCTTCCGTCGCGCCGCCGCCTACACCGGGTATCAAGCTTACGGAGTAGATGCGGGATGCTGTCCCGCCCGCACGGCGCGCGCATGACAGTCCAAATGTTGACGGCTGAAACGACCGGCCGTCATGCATCCATCTTGCCAAGGACATCACGATGGGATTGATCATGCCCTTCAGGGGCTTCTCGCCGCGCATCGCGGACGATGCATTCATCGCCCCCAATGCCACTATCGTCGGGGACGTGGAAATCGGGGCCGGCAGTTCGATCTGGTTTGGCGTTGTCCTGCGTGGAGACTTCAACCGGATCCATGTCGGTGCAGGCTCGAACATCCAAGACAACACCGTCGTTCATGTCGGCGATGCGCCGGCGGACACCTTCATCGGCGACAACGTGCTCATCGGCCATATGGCCATGATCCACGGCTGCCGCATCGAATCAGGATCCTTCATCGGTATGCAGGCCATGATCCTCGACGGCGTCGTCGTCGAGAGCGGGGCCTTTGTGGCAGCGGGCAGCTTCGTCACGCCGGGCAAGCGCATCAGATCGGGCGAGCTGTGGGCCGGCCGCCCGGCGCGGCGCATCCGCGCTGTCGGAGAAAAGGAGAAGCTGATGATCGGGCGCGGTCCGGCCCGCTATGCCGATCTCGCACGGGAGTTTGGACGGGAAATATCGCTCAACGCTCAATCCGGAGAGCCGTCCGGTGGAACGGCGCTACGGGGCGTATAACCGTCCGCAACGATGATTGGAAGATGTGTCCAGCCCTTGCCATCGGGAAGACGCATCCAGGCTCCGGCCGCCAATGCGCCGCCATCGACCAAGATAGTGGAGCCGGTCACCCAACCCGACAGGCGATCCGATGCCAGAAACAGCGCGGCCCCCGCGGAGTCGCTGCCTTCGCCGAACCGCCCGATGGGGAACCACCGGCTGATATAGGAGCGGTTCTCCGGCGGCACGCGCTGCGTTGCGACGATCTGAGCAGAATTCGTGGTTTCGGGTGCGATTGCGTTGACGCGGATGTTGTCCGGCCCGAGTTCCACGGCGAGGCTCTGCGTGAACCCGGTAATCGCGGCCTTGAATGCCGCGTAGACAACCGTCAACGGGATGCCGCGAAAGGCCTCGATGGTCGAGAGATTGATGATGCTGCCACCCTCGCAACTTCGGCGCATGAGTGGAAGCGCGGCCTTCGTGACCTGAAAGACATGTAGCAGGTTGACAGCGTAAAGTGCGTTCCATTCCGCTTCAGTCGAATCCTCGAAGGCCATCTTATAGCCAAGGTAGTCGCCGACATTGTTGACCAAGACGTCGAGCCGCCCGAAGCGCGCCCCAACATCTGAGAGCAGGGCAGCGACATCTTCGCTCTTGCGGACATCGACCTCGAGGACGAGGCTCTCGACGCCGGAGGCCTGCAGCGTGTTACGAAGGGCAGATGCCCGTGCAGGGTCGATTTCTGCCGCCGCAACCGCCATGCCGGCCTGCGCGAAGAGTTCTGCCGTCGCCCGTCCGATCCCCGCGCCGCCTCCGGTGATCAGCGCAACCTTGCCGGTCAGCCCCAGAAGCGACTCGTCCTCCGAAGTCTTCATCGCGAACCTCTCAATTTCGCTGCGCGAACGGCGCCGCGGTTTCCATAGGAAATGTACGGGTGCCGAGAACGACGAGCCTGCGCCGCGACAGGCGCCATTGCCCCGTCTCGTGGGCGAAAAGATCCAGATAGCGGATGGTCATCTCGTAACAGAGGAGGCCACTGGCCTCGCCATGCCAGAAATGCCGCGCTATGCAGTAGGTGACGGCCTCTGCCCCATCTCTGGCGGGATGGACGACCTGGTTGTGAACAGCATGGAAGGTTTCGGCATAGCGCGCCCGAAGCAGAGCAGGCACGGCAGCCAGGGCGGCACGCCCTTCAAACAGGCCGCGCGGAGACTCCAGCACGCCGCCATCGACGAACTGCTCCGCGAAAAGATCGCCATCTCCCGTGTCCGCGGCATAGGCATAGAGTTCTGCGACGCGGCGCAGTGCGAACCCGAGGCGGATGTCTTCCGTCCGTTCGCTCATGCCGCATCGACCAGGGCGACGACCTCGTTCACGGCCCGCTGCACATCCCCGCGCGTGTAGCCGAGGAGCGCCGTCTCGGCCGGATCGGGCTCATAGGCGAGAACCTTGCCGCGGCCCGGAACGATGAAGGCATCCGGCAGCAGGGGATGCTCTTGGTCGCGCTCCTCCAAACGGCGGGAGCTGCCGGCCGCATCGAAGATCATCTGGAAGAAGTCGCGAAAGGAGAGATTGGCGTCACCAATCAGGTAGGCCGTACCTGACTCCGCATGCTGCAGGGCGCCCCATATGGCCTCGCAGAGGGAGCGCACGGACATGTAGTTCGTCCCGCCGGTGGGAGCGTAATCGGGAATTTCGGGACGCCGTCCCTTCGCCCAGGCAGTCAGGGTTTCGTAGCGCTTGGCGGGAACACCCGGAATAACTCCGACGATCGAGGGCGGGTTGAGCGTCGAGACGTTAAAGTCCGGTGTCGCCAGTGCCCGCGCACCCTCGTCAGCAAGGTGCCGTGCGCGGACATAGGCGTTTTCCGCGATGAGGTGCGGCATCACCTGATGATAATAGCTGCCGAGTTGCACAACGCGCCGGACGCCGGCACGCTTGGCCAGCGCCACGAAGCGCGGAACGCCCTCGATCTGGGTCCGGTCCCAGAATTCCTGCTCGTCCGTGTTCTTCTGAAGGTGCCTTATATCGTTGCCAGCCGCGAAGAGAACGGCGTCGAAGGAGGCAAGGTCCGCCTCTGTGAAGGTGCCTTGCGTATAGTCGCCGAGCAAGACGGGATAAGCTGCCATCGGTACAGTGGGCGGCGGGGGCTTGCGGGCGGCGATCGTGATCGAATGGCCCCGCTCGGCTAGAAAATCCGCCGCGTGGCCGCCGATCATGCCCGTTCCGCCGACGATCAGGACCTTCATGCGCGACCTCCCGGGAAGCATGTTTCTCCGCCATTATGGGGCCAGGCGCGGGTGGGTGCATCGTCCGGATCGAGTAGGCGGAGGGGAGATTGCGATCTGGTCGTCGGCCTCGGTCGAATATTGTCCTAGAGCGAGTATGCATCTTAGGGCAACCGGTCTCGTCCATATGAGGTATGCTCGACTAGACGCTGGACCTTAGCCTCTGCGCCACTGTTAAGATCCAACGCAAACTGGCCGCAAGAGCCGGATGCACAGATCACAAAAAGCCGAGGGGACAGTTTGCCAGACTGCTCCCGTCCCACGATCGGCTCGCACTGGGAGGAATTCATGGCTCGACGACTCTGCGCGCTATTTGCAACTGTATTAACAGCATGCCTGATCGGGCCGGTCTCAGCCCAACCGGCACCAGCGACTTTCGAATCCGTTCTCGAGGCGGCGAAGAAGGAGAACGGCCTTGTCGTCCGCCTCAGCAGCCCAGGTCGCCCTCAGGCGATCGCGGCGCTCACGGAAGCGTTCAACAAGCGCTTCGGCTTGTCGGTGAAGCCGGATTGGGCGCCGGCCAATGCGCCGGCCACCAATACCCGAGTGATCACCGAGGCAGCGAGCGGACGCGGCTCGATCGACATCATTGGCTTGGGAAGCGCCGAGGACGTGTCGAGCATGGTCTCGCGCAATCTAGTCGTCGCCTATCCCTGGACGGAGGTCTTCGGGAAGCAGCTTCCCGCCATTCAGCGCGCCGTCGATGCCGTCCTTCCCGAGTTGAAAGGACAGGCGCTCCCGGTGCTCGATGCGGTCTATGGTCTCGCCTGGAATCCGGCACTCATCGACGAGGCCAGCCTGCCTAAGACGACCGCGGACCTTCTCGATCCGAAATGGCAGGGCAAGATGGCGATCAATTCGGCCTTCCTGAATCCGCTGCCCTCGATGGCCTATTTGATCGGTCCGCAGGCGATGCAGGACTACGCCTCGAAGCTCCTGCGCAACAAACCTGTTCTCGAACAGGGAACGCCGGCCGTAAGCCGCGCCATTTCGGTCGGACAGGTACCTTTCGGCATAACAACATATCATGCTGCGCAGAGAACCATGCAGAACGGCGAGCCGCAGAAATTCCGTCTGCTCGACGATTACGTCTTTGTGTTCGAAGGTTATGCCTATGTGCCTGAGAATGCGCCGAACAAGAACACCGCGCGGCTTTTCCTGGCATGGCTCACGACGGAGGGCATCGCGGTCGCCAACCAGCATGAAGCGCTTCCGCTCATCAGCAATCCCGAATCCGACATCGCCAAGCTGATTGGGGCTCACGTCGCCCGCACCAAGGCCAAGATGGCGACACCAACCTCCCTAGAGCAGATCAAGTCCACGGAAGTGCTCCGGCAGACGATCTCAAAGATGATCTCAGGCCAGATCGCCAACTGAGGGTTTCCCGCTTGATCCTGATCTGTCACGTCGGCCGAAGAGCGTTACCCGAGAAAGAGGATTATGCTGAAGGTTAGCCATCTGGAAAGAACCTACCCGGCTCAGCCGGGTGGTGTAGCCGTTCAAGCATTGAAATCCGTATCCTTGTCGGTCGAGCAGGGGGACATCTTCTCCCTGCTCGGCCCCAGCGGATGCGGCAAGACGACGATGCTGCAATGCATCGCTGGCCTCGAGACCCCCGACGCCGGGCGCATCGTGATCGGGTCGCAGACTGTCTATTCCCGCGACGAGCGCACCCAGGTCTCCGCCAGCGAGCGCGGGCTCGGCATGGTGTTTCAATCCTACGCGATCTGGCCGCACATGAGCGTGGCCGAGAATGTAGCCTTTCCCTTGCTCCAACGCGGGCGCAATCCCGGCCGCGAGCAGATCGCCCAGCGCGTGAACGACGCCCTCGCGATGGTGGAGCTTGCCGGCTACGGCAACCGCTCGGCGACGCAGCTGTCCGGCGGGCAGCAGCAACGCGTCGCCCTCGCCCGCGCGCTCATCCACAAGCCGCGTCTTCTTCTGCTCGACGAGCCGCTGAGCAACCTGGACGCCAAGCTGCGCGACACCATGCGCACCGAATTGCGCCAGCTCATCAAATCGATCGGCATCACGGCCGTATTCGTGACGCATGACCAAGTCGAGGCCATGGGCATCTCCGACAAGGTCGCTCTCATGTGCGCCGGAAAGGTTGTCCAGGTTGGCACGTCGAGGGACATCTATCTCAATCCGCATACTGCCTTCGCCGCAGACTTCATGGGCAGCAGCAATCTCATCCCGTGCGTGATCTCGGACATGGGCGGCGAGCGGGCCATCGCGACGACGCCGTTCGGACAGATCCGCGCCCGGGCGGCTGCAGGGTTGCGGAGCGGGGACGAGGCCATCCTCGTAATCAGGCCGAATGCGCCGATTGTCGATGCACGACCGGCAAATGCGCAGGACGATGCGGCTCAGGTCACGGGGAATGTCGCTTCGGTCGCTTTCCTGGGAGAAAAGATCGAAGTGCAGGTTCGCTTGCCTAGAGGCTGTAACCTCGTCACCATGATGAACACCTTCGACGCACCGGCTGAAGGTCAGGAGATCCGTCTCACCCTGCCCGCCGAGCGCTGCATCATTGTGCACAGAGACAATGCAGCTGTCTCCACGGCAGGCGATGTCAAACTCGCAGAGGTGGCGGCATGATGGCGGACGTTTCGGCCGACCAGCCCTCCGGAACGGCCCGTTGGGCTTTCCTCGGCAGTCCCCGACTGATCAAGATCGCCCTGCTCACCGTCGTCGCGACCCTTGTTCTCGGCCCCGTGATCGTCCTGCTTCGCGCGAGCCTCGCACCGCCTGACGTACTTCCCTTCGAAACCTCCATCTTCACCCTCGACAACTTTCGACAGATCTTCGCTGGCAACGATACGGTCAATCTCCTGACGACGACGATTGCCTATGCTGCTGGAAGCGTGCTGCTCGGGGTCGGAGCCGCTGCTCTCGTCGCATGGCTGACGGAGCGCACGGACATGCCTGGCGCAACCGCTATCCGTATCTTCCTGTTCTCCTGGATGGCCGTCCCGCCGCTCGTGATCGGTTTCGGCTGGGTTTTGCTGATCAATCCCGGCAACGGAGCCCTCAATGTGTTCGCGCGCTCGGCCTTCGGCCTCACGAGCCCGCCTTTCACGATCTATTCGTTCTGGTCGCTTATCATCATCACGGCGTTCAGCGTGCTTCCCACCGCGTACGTTATGCTCGGCGGCCTCTTCTCCAACATGGATCCTCAACTTGAAAGCGCCGGGCAGGTCCATGGCGGCCGGTCCTTCACCGTGATGCGGCGGATCACGCTGCCGCTGCTGATCCCCGGCATCTTGTCGGTCAGCATCTTCATGGTGATGATCGTCGTCCAGGCCTTCGAGATCCCATTCGTCGTCGGTCTGTCCGCGCAGATTCGGGTGCTCAGCACGCGCGTCTATCTTCTCGCCTCGCCCACCACCGGCATCCCGAATTACGGTCTCTCCTCAGCCTTCGGCGTGTGCCTGCTCGGCCTTGCTTGCCTTCTCATGGGGGTTTATTTCCGCTGCGTCGGCACGGGAGAGAAGTATCGCGTCGTCACCGGAAAGGCCTTCCGCCCGCGGCGCCAGAAACTGGGTGTTTGGCGCGTTCCTGTGACATGCCTGGTCTTCGCGCTGTTCGGAATCATGGTCCTGCCCGTGCTGATGATCCTCTGGACCAGCTTCATGGCCTCCTATCAGGTACCGAGCCTCTCAGCTCTTGCGACACTCTCCCTCGACAATTACAGCCGTGCTCTCGCCTCTCCCTTCGCGCGGCAGGCCATCTTCAATACGCTGATCCTCGTGCTCGCGAGCGCAACGATCGTCATGCTCCTCGGATCGCTCATCGCCTGGTTCTCGGTGCGAGATCGAGGGCCAGCCGTCCGGATCCTCGACATCCTTGCCTTCGCGCCGACGGCCATCCCTCCGGTCGTCATGGTGATTGCGATTCTGCTCGTGTACATTCGTACACCGGTCTACGGCACGATCTGGATCCTCGTTCTCTCCAGCGTCACGGTCCAACTCGCTTTCGCCACGCGCACCATGACGAGCGCTCTGACCCAACTTCACAAGGAGCTCGGCGATGCCGCCACCGTCTGCGGCGCAGGCTGGTGGACATCGTTCCGGCGCATTACGCTGCCTCTCCTGCGTGTGCAGTTCATGAGCGGATGGCTCTTCGTGGCGGCGCATACCTCCCGCGACCTAACGATTCCGCTCGTTCTCATGACGAGCAGCAATGTGGTTCTCGCTTCCGCAATCTGGATGATGTGGGACTTCCCCGATCTTCCAGGCGCAGCGGCCATGGCCGTTCTTCTCGTTATCGGGCTCCTGGCGGTCGTTCTGCCGGTGCAGATTCTGGCGAACCGCGGCCGAAGGGACGCCTGATCTCCGTAATCATCCCAAGAAAGGCCATTGGTGGATAACAAGATGATGTCCGGCAGCATTCCCTATTACTGGCAATCCGTCGACTGGAACGCATTCATGGCGGATTATCCGCCACCACCCCATTACGGCACGAGCCACGGGATTCTCTCGTCTGATGCCTTGCGTGCACTCCAGGAACGTCGGTTCTTGGAACGGGTCAGGGAGGCATGGGCGATCCCGTTTTACCGGAAGCACTGGGCGGCCAGCGGCCTCGAACCGGGCGACGTTACATCCCTCGACCATATCGAACGCATCCCGACCTTCAACAGCGACGATCTGCGCACAGCCATTGCCGAGGCGCCGCCTTTCGGAAACCATCACCCGTTCGGGCGGGAAGGCTTCGGGCAGATGCCACTGAAGCTCCAGACGAGCAGCGGAACGACGGGACTGCCGCGGACGACGCTGTTCGATCCAATCGCCTGGGAGGTGCAGGCGGTCCAGATGGCGCGAGCCTTCTACCAGCAGGGTGCTCGGCCCGGCGACATCGTGCAGATCACCTATACGAACTCCCTGGCCAATGCCGCCTGGAACGCGTCCACCGCGCTTCATCATTGGCTCGCCTGCGTGCCCGTGACCTGTGGGTCGGGCGTTGTCACCTCCACCGAACGCCAGCTCGAGTACGCCAAGGCCTGGGGCGTCAACGGCTGGTTCACGCGCGGCGAATATCTCGGGCGCCTTGCGGAAGTCGCCGCAGCCACGAATTTCGATCTGCATTCTCTCAAGACCAAGTACCTTCACTCCTATCTCGGTCCCGATATCGATGGACACCTCCGCAAGGCCCTGCAGGAGGCCTGGGGGGCACCGGTCTACGACAACTACGGCACACATGAGATCGGACTGATCGCCTTCGAGTGTCAGGCCCAAGACGGCAAGCATATCAGCGAGGATACGATCTTTGTGGAAACGGTCGATGTGGATAGCGGCGCCTCGCTTCCTCTCGGAAGCCGGGGAAGTTTCGTCGCAACGAGCCTTCACCGCTCCGTACCGCCTTTCATCCGCTACGATCTGAGGGATGTGCTTGTCATCTCTGAACGGTCGGAGTGCCGATGCGGCCTGTGCACGCGCAAAATGTCGACATTTCTTGGCCGAGCGGACGAGATGGTGAAGCTGCGCGGAACGAACGTGTTCCCCCTCGCCTGCCAGAATGCGATCACGAAGGATCCCAGGACCACGGGCGATTTCCTCTGCGTGGCCTATTACGAGGGCGAAGGCCTGGGCCGGCACGAGGAGATGATTGTGCGCGTCGAGCGTCGCTCGCCCGATGTGGACGCAGGCAGCCTCAAAGCCGATCTGGAGCGCGCCCTTCACAAAGACTTGGGTGTTCGCGTGCTTGTCGCCATCGCGGAGAGCGGCGAGTTGGCGGAATACACGCGGATGGGACGGGAGGGCAAGGTGCGCCGCCTCCTCGATCTGCGCCAAAGCGGGACGAAGCCCGACCTCCGTCCGCTCTCCACATGACAGTGCGCCCCGGATCCACTGCTGATCCGGGGCATATTCAGGGATGGCGATGATGGCGTCGGGAGCTGCGTCGCCTCCACTCCCTCCTGTCCCTGCTCCGGCCTCGCCCGAGCGGGCTTTTAGCGTCGCGAAAGAGCAGGCACCGCATTTTCGTCCCGGTCGTTCGAAAGTGAAGAGACGCGTCGTTACCTTGCCTGAGAACCAATTTTGCTGATGCGGCGGCCGTTTTTGCGGTAACGCGCCATCGCACGAACCGCTTCTCCCTCTGCCATATCGCGGACAACGTTCTGCAGATTGTGGAATTTTCGACTTACGCGTCAAATCTATTGACGGCATGTCAAAATTGTAACAGCATCGTCAAATTCGCCGAGGCCCTACGGTGAGGAAGCGATGCCCACGGCTGCTCACGGATCTTTCCCACCTCAATCCGCGGATGTCATTTCGCATGCTGCGATGGACGAGGGATCCAGCCAGCCCGGATGTCGATCACCGTCGCATGAGCAGCAACTGGGGTCCCGAGAATACAAGCCGCCCGAACAAGAGGCCGCAGGACCGACAGCAAAGAAAACAGTCAAGGAGGAAGCCGAAGTGACCTTTCATTCAAGATCGATCATCGCGTTCGGGCAGTTCTGCAACAGGGTTTTCGACAACGTGCTCAGCGGGGCGCCGATGGGGAAGTCGCTTGAGCTGATCCGTGAGCAGTTCGGCGCCAGCGCGGTCGTCCTCACCGCAGAGAACCGCGACAAACCCAACGACGGGAATTCCTACATCGCCATGGCCCGCAGCGGCGCCGGCTCTGAGGTCATGGGCGGGACGGGCTTCATCGTGATGACGGGCTCGACCCGCAGCCGCGAAGTGTCGGAGCTTCTTGAGAACCGCCACTGCACGAGCGCCACGGATTTCGGCGTCGAGGGAAACACCTGCTACAAGCTCACGATCGCCCGTCCTCTCGCGCATGCGCCGTTCGATCAAGAAGAGAAATCCGTCTGCGAAATTCTCGTGGCGCATCTTGCCCGTGGGCTCGAAATGGCGTCGCGCATGGGCGCGACGGAAATAGAGCGGACACTCTACTCGGACGTCGTCGACCGTCTCTGCGTAGGCATCATTATTCTGGATCGCGCTGGCAAGGTCGTGCGCACCTCCTCAACAGCGGATGACATCCTGACCGAAGGATCCAGCTTGCGTGTGAAGGGAGGACGTCTGTACGCGCGATGCTCGAACGAGGACCGGGCACTCCAGTCGGCGATCAAGATGGCTTTGCAGGACGGCGGAAATGCCGGAGCATCCGACGTGCGCGGGCTGTCGCTGACGAAACAATCCGGATCGAAAAATCTCGGTCTCATCGTTCGCCCGATCACCGCTGGGTCCCACAGAGGACTTTCGGCCCAGTCCGCTGCGGTCGTCTACCTGCGCGATTCGGAGGCGGTTCCGGCGATTGAAGGCGACCTCGTGCGGCAACTCTTCGATCTTACGCCGGCGGAGGCCGCCGTTGCCCGGCGCCTGACGGTTGGCCTGTCGCTCGACGAAGCAGCGAACTCGCTTGAAATCAGCCGGAATACTGCCCGCGCCCATTTACGTTCGATCTTCTCGAAGAGCGGTATCACCCGCCAGACCGAGCTGGTGCGGCTCGTTCTCAACAGCGTCGTTCTCCTGGGGGAGCGTCCGCGCCAAGCAGTCTGATCGCGCGGGTGGAGACACCATAAGGAAAACCGGGCACTCAGGGGCCCGGCTTTCCTCATATCGCCCACCGCAACGGGCCGGATGCTGCTCAGCCCCGCTGGCTGGACACGGAAACAACCTCACCGACCATGTACCCGGCATAGTCGCTGGCGAGGAACATCATCACGTTGGCGATCTCCCAGACTTCGGCCGTGCGACCGAAGGCCTCTGCGCTGGCCAGCTTGTCGAGCGTCTCCTGCGGAGCGGCCCTCCTCAGGAAGTCGTGCATAGCGATGGAGGGAGACACAGCGTTGATGCGAATGCCGTATTCTGCTGCTTCCAAGGCGCTGCAGCGGGTCAGCGCCATCACGCCAGCCTTCGCCGCAGCATAGTGGGATTGCTCCTTCTGCGCTCGCCATCCGAGAACCGATGCATTGTTCACGATAGCACCCTTGCGGCGAGGCATCATCTTCTTGAGGGTCGCGCGGACCATGCGCATGGTGCCCGTGAGGGTTACGTCGAGAACGAGGTTCCACTCCTGATCCGTCATCTCGACCAACGGCTTCGATCCGCCGAGACCGGCATTGTTGATGAGAACGTCGATCCCCTCGAGCGTGTCGTCGGCAGCGTTGACGAGGCCCTGGACTTGGTCCTCGTCGGTCACGTTGCAGAGACGCCCATATACGGCGGCCGTGGAGCCCAGGCCCTTCAGGCGCTCCATGGCCTCCGCGAGGCGGCGTTCGTGGATGTCGGAGATCATGATCGAGCGGCACCCTTCCTCGACCGCCCGGCGCGCAGCCGCAAAACCAATTCCCGCCCCTGCGGCGGCGGTAATGAGAACGGAGCGGCCTGCGAGAAGGCCGTGACCTTCCACATAGGTCGGAGTGGCAGCGGAGCTGGAAGAGTTCATGGACAGGCGATCCCTATTGCGACGAAGTCTGCGACGCGCCGCTGAACTTGGCGGCGCGCTTGTCCGTGAAGGCGTCCCGCGCCTCCTGTGAATCCGCCGTGAGGTAGGCCTGAGCGGTGAAGCCCTGCTCCCAGCGATATTTGTGTTCGAGATCGCCATCCTCGATCCCGTTCAGTGCCTCTTTCGCAAGGCGGATCATGATATGGCTCTTGGCAGCGATGGTCGTGGCGAGAGCAAGAGCTTCAGCACGCAGCTCTTCCTTTGCTACGATCTTCTCGACGGCGCCCAGGCGATAGGCTTCGGCCGCATCGATGGGTTCGCCGGTGAAATACATCTGCCGAACTTTTTGCACGGGAAAGAGGCGTTGCAGGTGAGCTCCAGCACCGAGAGCGCCGCGGTCGACCTCCGGAACCGAGAACGTCGCGCAGGGCGAGCAGAGGATGATGTCGGCTGAGCCGCATATTCCGATCCCGCCGCCGATGATATAGCCATGTGCAGCGACAATGACGGGCTTTTTGCCGCGATGGATCGCGCGAAATGTCTCCCAATTTCCCCCATTCACCTGAGAAACCCGCTCTGGATGCTTCTGCAGCTCCTTGATGTCCACCCCCGCGCAGAAACCCCGGCCCTCCGCGCGGATGATAAGGACTCTGACCTCTGGATCGGCGTTCAGCGCGTCGATGGTTCGTGCCAGCGATATCCACCCGACGCTGTCGAGAGCGTTCACGGGCGGACTTTCGATTACTACCTCTGCAATTCCGGCTTCGATCTTGGTCCAGAATGGTTCGGCCATCGCTATCTCCGTCAGTGAGCTGCTGGGGTCAATGCGCGCAAGCTGTTCAATCGGGCTTCCGCCTCGTCCACAACTCTTCGGATCAGGTCGTCACAGCTTTCGAGCCTTTCGATCACAGCGGCGGCCTGCCCGCTCGGCAGCAGCCCTTCCTTGGCATTCCCATACACCATGCTCCGCTGCACGAGAGTCGGCAGGTTCACTGCCATCACAGTTTGCGCGAAAGTGCTGTCGTTGCGCGAGAGAATCTTGAGGCCGAGACGCGCCATCGCGAGCACTCCAAGGCCCGCCTGCCGGCTGAAGCGCCGCACGTAATTGGCACTCATCGCCAGGCGCGCCAGGATGTTCATCTCCTCCAGATGGCGAAGCTCCTCGTTCTCGATAAAGCGCTGCGGCAGGCCATCGACCGCCGTCGAAACACGTATCTTTGCAGGATCGTCGGTTGCCACGTAACGCTCGAGAGTTGTCGGGGGAACCGGAGAATCCGTCGTCATGAGAAAGCGGGTTCCCATAGCAATTCCGACCGCCCCATAAGCCAAGGCTGCGGCGAGGCCCCGACCGTCGAAGAAACCACCGGCAGCTACGACCGGGACGGAGACTGCATCGAGAACCTGCGGCAGCAGAATGGACGTGGGAATGGCTCCCGTGTGCCCTCCGCCCTCTCCTCCCTGCACCGTCACGATGTCAGCCCCCAGCTCGACCGCCTTGACCGCGTGCTTGACCGCGCCGACGGTGGGCATGCAGATGACGCCCGCATCCTTCAGCCGGCGTATCGTCTTCGCATCCGGCCCGCGACCATAACTGACGGCGCGAACCTTGTGCTTGATCACGGCGGCAATCAGCTCCTCCGCGTTCGGTTGAAACATGTGGAAGTTCACGCCGAACGGGCGATCTGTCTTCGCCTTGATGTCCATGATATGCTGTTCGACGGTTCCCGGCTCGGCCGTGGCGCCCGCGAAGAAACCAAATCCTCCCGCATTACAGGTCGCTGCCGTGAGCTTGGCATCTGCGACCCATCCCATGGCGGTCTGAACGATCGGGTAGCGGCAGCCGAGACGGTCGCACAGGACAGTATGCAGAGCGCCGGACATTCACGAACCTCTCCCAATGCCTGGAGGCCGACCAAGCAACGGCCATGGCAACCCGATCTGAATGCGATGCCCGACCCGACTGAGCATCGTCTGAATGAACTACCATCCTGACTTGCGGCGGATCGGTGCCGGAAATTCGGCCATATCGTCCGAATGAAGGATGAAGGCCCCCTTGCGGAGGCGTCCAATCGAGCCCGTCTCAACAGCAGGCACGGACCCACATGCCTTGTCGACGATCCGGTGGAAATGCGGCTCGCATTGCAGGGGCAGTCTCGGGGACCGGAGAAACGCCGCTGCGGCCTGCGGCCAGGGATGGAGGTCCGACGGCTTGATGACATGGCTCCAGTCCCTCGAAGGCTAAGTCATGGCCGGGAACTACGGTACGACCCTGGGTCCCCGTCATGGGGCATAGAAGGAGGCTTCATGAGCGCGCTGTCGGGGAAATCGGTTGTGGTCACGGGAGCGGGCTCGGGCCTCGGCGCTGCCTATGCGCACCATGCCGCATCCCTCGGTGCGAACATCGTTGTCAATGACATCGATGTCGGCAGAGCGGAGCAAACGGCGGCGGCGATCCGGCAGGCGGGCGGATCGGCATTGGCTCATGCGGGGGATGTCGCACGCTGGGAGACCGCGCAAGCTCTCGTCGATCGCTGCACCGCCGAATTCGGGACCCTGTCCGGCTTCGTCGCCAATGCGGGGGTCCTGTACCATGGGCGGATCTTGGACTGGAATGAGCGTGATCTCCGGCAAATGTTCGAGGTCAATCTCCTGGGAACGGCAGCCTGTGCCAGCGCGGCCGCGAAAGCCATGCTCGCGCAGGGTACCGGCGGTTCCATCGTGACCGTGACCTCAGGATCGCAAGCCGGAACCACCGCCCTAGGTGGATATGGCGCCACGAAAGCGGCTGTTGCGGCGCTGACCTACAGCTGGGCCATGGAGTTGGCTGGCACGGGGGTGCGCATCAATGCTATCTCTCCCCTCGCTGAGACAGCGATGGCGGCCCAGCACAAGGCCCATCTCGCAGTCCGGCCGCCCGACCACGAGATCCCATCCGACATCCTGCCGTCCCCCCAAGTGAGCGCGCCGGTGATCAGCTACCTGCTATCCGACCAGGCCCGCGGTATTCACGGCCAGGTCGTTCGCATCGCGGGCCGACAGCTGTCGTTTGTCAGCCACCCCACGATAGCCGATCCCGTCCTGGAGGGAGAGTGGACCTTCGACGCCGTCATCGACGCGTTCGAGCGGTATTTGCGCCACAGGCAGCACAAACTTGGCCTGTCCTATGCCGGCCCGTCAGAGTCTGGTCGATCCAAGCAGGAGGGGTTCGGAACCGGCCCGCACCCCTTACGTGGCCAATCATGATGCTATAATGGGACACTCGGCAGGGTGTCCCCGAGACCTGATGAAGGAACCTACCTTGAGCAATACGACACGTGAGGCGAGAAACCCGGGAGATTCGGCAGCGATCGCCACTCAGGAAAAGACCTCGAAATGGTCCGCCGCTCTGCGGGCCAAGGAGTCGAAGCTTGCGACCAACCCCCGTAAGGAGCTCGTGCGCGAGCAGCTCATCGATATCGCGGCCGAACTCTTCGACAAGAAGGGTTACGTCCAGACCAGCATCAACGATATCGCGAAGGCTCTCGGCTTGGGACGTTCCGCAGTCTATCATTACTTCCGCAACAAGGAGGAGATTCTTGCGGCCCTTGTGGAGGCGGAGGCGCTGACGCCGTCCCACCTATTGCAGGAACTGATTGAGGAAGCCGGCCTTTCGGCCACGGAAAGGCTGCGCCGCGCCGTCGTCGACGGGATCGTCCGGCGGCTCTCCTCCGGGGCCCGCTTCATTCTTCTCTCCCGCCTGGAGACACAGATTCCGGAGGAGCTCGGCCCGCTCTATAACCTCGGGCGCCGCCACATCTACGATTTCTATGTCCGCTGCATCTCCGAAGGCATCGCCAATGGCGAGTTCCGGGAGGTCGACCCCAAGATTGCCGCCTTTGCCGTCATCGGCATGGCCAATTGGACGTCGCGCTGGTACTCGCCGTACGGCCGGAAGACGCCGGCGGAAATTGCGAGCATCATTGCCGATCTCGCGCTCCAAGGACTGAAGGCGTCGCACAATCAGTCCGGCGATTCCGAGGAAATCCGACGGACTATCGACGGCCTCAGGCAGCAGATCGACGCCCTGGAGAACCTGCTGAAATAGCGTCGCCGAGCCGCTGAACCCGGCTTCTGCAGCCCTGGGGAAGCCAGGTTTCTATGGCAGGATTTCGAACAGGCCCGCAGCCCCCATCCCGCCACCGACGCACATCGTCACGACACCGTATTTAACGCCGCGGCGACGACCTTCGATGAGAAGATGGCCCGTCATGCGAGCCCCCGTCATACCAAAGGGATGACCGATCGCTATAGCGCCGCCATTCACGTTGACCTTGTCTGGATCGATGCCGAGGCGATCGCGGCAATACACCGCCTGACTCGCAAAGGCTTCGTTCAGCTCCCACAGGCCGATATCATCGATCGTCAGGCCATGCTGCGCCAGGAGCTTCGGCACGACCAGGGCCGGTCCGATTCCCATTTCCTCGGGCGGACACCCCGCGACTGCCATGCCGCGATAGATGCCTAGCGGCTGAAGGCCCCGGGACGCGGCGTGCCGCGCCTCCATGAGCACGAGGGCTGCTGCGCCGTCGGACAACTGGGACGCGTTGCCCGCTGTCACGAACTCACCCTTCCCGATTGTCTCGCCATCGGAGAAAACCGGGTTCAACTTTGCAAGCCCTTCAAGGCTCGTGTCCGCACGATAGCCTTCGTCCTCGGCCAGCGTTACGGTCTCGTAGCGTGCTTCGCCGGTGACCTTGTCAACGATCACCTTGCGCGAGGGAATCGGCACGATCTCGTCGCTGAAGCGGCCAGCCTTATAGGCTGCCGCCGTGCGCAACTGACTGGCAAGCGAGAACTCGTCCTGCACATCGCGGCTTATACCGTATTTGCGCGCGACGATCTCGGCTGTCTCGATCATGGTCATATACATGTGGGGCCAATGGGCGACCACCGTCTCCGACCGGGCACGATAGGTGTTCTTATGTTTGTTCTGCGTGAGGCTGATGGATTCGACGCCACCTGCGACGACGGTGTCCATCCCGTCGACCATGATCTGCTTCGCCGCGGTGGCGACGGCCATGAGACCCGAAGAGCACATGCGGTCGATCGTCACGCCTGGAACAGAATCCGGCAGACCGGCGGCGGCCGCCGTAAGTCGGCCGATATTGTAGCCCTGCGTCCCCTGCTGGGCGGCACAGCCTAGCACTACATCCTCGACCTCATCCGGCGCAATGCCGGCGCGGGCGACGGCTTCGCGCACCACATGCCCGGATAGGGCTGGCGCCTCCGTGTCATTGAAGGCTCCTCGGAAAGCCTTGCCAATGGAGGTGCGAGCGACGGAAACGATGACTGCTTCGCGCAAGAGAGTTCTCCTGATAGCTACAACCTGTCGGCTTGCCATGTACGCCTTGCGTAGATTTCGAACGCCGTCGCGGCATCGTCTGAAGGGACTAACGGCCGATCCGATGCTGCCGAGGTTCTCCACTTCCGATGCCGCGTGCTAAAACGCCTCCCGCTCCTTCGCCATGCGATGCATCGCTGCGGCATCGGCGGAACCGTGTCATGCACGCATGGCCCTTTCGGCATATCGCCATCCCAGTTCGGCAACGGTGCCTGCGAGCGCGCCCGCCTCGCGGGCATGAGCGTTCGACGCGGTGCCGTCAACGACGCGCTTCATGATGCCCTGGCGGATTGCCGCAACCCGGAACAGGCTGAAAGCGAGATAGGCATACCATTGGCGATCCGAAACGTTCGCTTGTCCCGTCGTCGAAAGATAGAGATCGCGGTAGGTGCGCTCATCCGGTATTCCGAGTGACATGAGATCGAGGCCTGACAATCCCCGGAAGAGCTTGGGCGAGAAATGCCACGTCAGCATGTGATACGCAAAATCGGCTATAGGATCGCCCAGCGTCGATAATTCCCAATCGAGAACGGCAACGATCCTCGCCGCACGGGCATCAAAGATGAGATTGTCGATGCGGAAATCCCCGTGCAGGAGTGCGTGCCGGGACTCAGGGGGAATGTTATCTGGGAGCCATTCGATCAATCGGTCCATCGCCGAGATGGATATGGTCTCAGAGGCGCGATACTGCGTCGTCCAACGTGCGACTTGGCGCGCGATGTAGTTCATCGGCCTGCCGAAGGTCTCAAGGCCCCTTGCCGTATAATCCACCGTGTGAAGACGTGCGACGACGCGGTTCATCTCAAGATAAATCGCCTTCCTTTCCTCCGGAGAAAGCTCCGGAAGCGCCGGTTCCCAGAAGGAGCGCCCTTCCACATAGTCCATCACATAGAACATCGCCCCCACGATGCTTTCGTCCTCGCACAGGAGATGCACACGCGCGACTGGAACGCCGCTTTCTGCGAGGGCGCTGACGACACGGTGCTCCCGGTCCACCGCGTGGGCCGAGGCGAGAAGCTTGCCATCCGGCTTCTTGCGCAGGACGAGCCGCGTCCCGCCCGAGAAGGTCAGGAGAAGTGTCGGGTTCGATTGCCCGCCTCGGAAGCGCTCGATCGTCATATCGCCCGAACATTGAGGCAGATGCTCCCGCAGATAGCGTCGCAGACGCTCCGGATCGATCTGGCTCTGCGGCGGCAGCGGTTCGGTCCCAGCGAAGCGGTTTGCGTCCATGGCATCTACCGCCTAAAGCCGGTCGGCATACTTGGCGAGTTCGATCCGGCCGATCTGATTGCGATGAACCTCGTCCGGCCCATCGGCGAATCGGATCTTGCGCGCATGCGCGTAATAGTTTGCCAGAACGAAATCCTGCGACAAGCCAGCGGCGCCATGGGCCTGGATCGCCCAATCGATGACCCTACAGGCCATGTTGGGCGCGGCGACCTTGATCATGGCGATCTCGGCCTTGGCTTCCTTGTTGCCGACCGTATCCATCATGTAGGCCGCCTTGAGGGTCAGAAGGCGAGCCTGATCGATGAGAATGCGTGATTCGGCGATGCGCTCGAGCGTGACCGACTGCTCCGCGATCGGGCGGCCAAAAGCGACACGGCCCTTGACGCGCCGGCACATCAATTCCAGGCAGCGCTCTGCGAGGCCCACGAGCCGCATGCAATGATGAATGCGTCCTGGTCCGAGACGGCCCTGGGCGATCTCAAATCCGCGCCCTTCGCCCAGAAGGATATTCTCGACAGGAACACGTACATCCTCGAAGGTGATCTCCATGTGCCCGTGCGGAGCATCGTCATAGCCGAAGACGTGCATGGGACGGACTACCGTTACCCCCGGCGTCTTCAGCGGAACGAGGATCATGGATTGCTGCAGGTGCTTCGGCGCGTCTGGATTGGTCTTTCCCATGAAGATCAGGAGCTCGCAGCGCGCATCGCCAACTCCGGAGATCCACCACTTATGGCCATTGATCACATAATGGTCTCCGTCCCGACGGATGGAGCTACGGATATTGGTCGCATCGCTCGAGGCGACATCCGGCTCCGTCATGGCGAAGGCAGAGCGGATCTCTCCGGCGAGAAGAGGCGGCAGCCATCGTGCCTTCTGCTCCGGTGTCCCGTAGCGCTCCAAGGTTTCGATATTCCCTGTGTCGGGAGCTGAACAATTGAAGACCTGAGAGGAGAATTGGACACGCCCCATCATCTCGCAGAGGGGCGCGTATTCCACGTTGCTGAGCCTGGCACCGTGATGGGAATCCGGCAGGAACAGGTTCCATAGGCCAGCGGCCTTCGCCTTTGCCTTCAGCTCCTCCAGGACCGGCGGGTGACCCCACCGGTTCGCCTCGACCTCCTCGTGATAGCGGCGCTCATTCGGATAGATGTATGCATCCATGAAGGCGCCGAGCCTTCCGAGCAACTCGGTCGTTCGGGCACTGTATGTGAAGTCCATCGCTGCAAGCTGCCTCTGTTGCTATGCCGCCTTCTGGCCCGGCGGGTTACCCTTGATGACGGAGGCGCGAATTTGACTGGGATCGAGGTGGCGAATGATCGCGAGTTGTTCCTCGCTCGGCGCCGCACTCACATGCATGTTCGGCCCCCGGAGAAGCGGAAAGCCCGTCTGCGCCTGTACCTCCTCGAAGGTTACGCCTGGATGAAGCGAGAGAACCTGCGCCGCATGGTTGGGCCCGTTGTAGTCGAAAACGCAGAGGTTCGTGACGACGATGCCGATATCCACCGGCTTGCGGTTGGCGTTCAGTGGCCAGCGCGAGGGATTGTGGCCAACGCTGGCGACGACATCAACTTCAGCTTCCGGGAACGTCCGTTTGCTGTGGTTGGGCAGGAACATGGAGTTCTTGTGACAAACGCTGTTCCCGGGAAATCCTCGGACGCCAAGCATCTGCACTTTCGGTTTCCGGAAATCTCCGAGCGCGGAAATGTTCGCCTGCGCGAACCGGTCAACCTGCACCGGCGTCACCATGGCATGTCGCCTGCCGCTCCACACGCTGTCAAAGATCCGGCTGTAGGGCATCCAGCCTGAAGGCATCAACGGGTGATCGCCGCGCGGGCCCAGCGGAATCGGCTCCTCGACGGTATAAGCTTCGCCATCCGTTAGCATGAGGCCGGGAGCGAAGGTCAGTTTCGCGAGGCCAGCCGCAATGCGCGGCAGGGGACCAATCCCGGTTGCCAGCATTTCGCCGTCACCCCGCCAGGCTTCCGCTGCAGCGACGATCACCAGTTCTGCGAGTGAAAAATCGGTAGCGTTGGTCATATCGTGTCCTGATCAGAAAGCGGGAATGGGAAGGGCGCTTACGTGAGCACGACCGCCAACGCGATCGAAGTAACTCTCCTCGCCCCCAGCGATATATTCGTCGAAGTAGCGCTTCCATCCACCTTCTTCGGTGGCCGATGCGCCGTAGGTTTTCAGATGGGCCATGTCCCATCCATAGCTGTCGTGCGACGTCGTGGGATGTGCACCGAGCGGAGCAGACACCACCCCAGTGACCAAGGCCCGTTCGAACAGGTTGTTCTTGGCAAGGTGGGGATGGGAGATGTCGATCCGATCGACGACCTCCTCGGCTGTTACGAAGACCCGATCGGCGGCCCTGGCAAACAGGGTATCGAAATACGGATCGGGACCATCGGTCTGGGTGTTGCCGAGCCGGTCGGAGCGGCTGACATGGATCAACGCCGCGTCGAGGCAGATAGCCTTCATCGCCAGCAGTTCCTCGCCATCCTCATAGGGCGAGCGAACCGTTTTCAGGCAAGGATTGTAGGTCATCACATCGGAACCGAGCCCGACGCGGGTCGGCAGAAAGGGCAATCGCTGGCCGGCCGCCTGGAGTCCCAGAAGAAGCAGGCCTTCATCGAGTTCAGCCACCTCAACCGCACCGGCCTCGCGGGCCTTGCGGAAATAGGGCTCGATTGGGATCGCATCGAGAGAAACGAAGCCATAGACAAGCTTGTGAACCTTCCCGGCAGCACACAGCATCCCGATCTCGGGGCCACCATAGGCAACGACGGTGAGGTCCTTCAAATCGGATCGCAGGATCTCCCGAATGAGGGCCATCGGCTTACGGCGCGGTCCCCATCCTCCCACTCCGATTGTCATCCCATCCCGCAACTGCGCGACAACCGATTTGGCATCCATTTCCTTGTTCATTGGCTTGAAATCCGTCTTCCCGTTCATCGAAATCGTGATCGTCGCGGCTCTTCAGCCGTAGAAACCCTTCCGTTCCGCTGCGAGCCGTTCAATAAGCGGTGCAGGCTGGAAGTATTCCCGCCCGACGAGGGCGCTGTAGCGATCGAGTGCTTCCTTGATCGTCCGGATCCCAATCTGGTCCGCATGGAACATCGGCCCGCCGAGATAGGGCGGGAATCCGAACCCACTGGTCCAGATCACGTCGATATCGCCAGGCCTAGCAGCCGCACCTTCCTCGAGGATCTTCGCCGCCTCATTGATCATCGCGTAAAGGCAGCGCTCTAGAATCTCATCATCGGAGATCTCGCGCGGGGCGATGCCTCTGTCGCGGCGATGAGCCTCAAGAATCTCATCGGTTCCCGGATCTGGCGACGCCATGCGTTTCTCGTCGTAGCGGTAGTAGCCGGCTCCCGTCTTCTGTCCGAGCCGGCCCGCAGCGACGAGCCGGTCGACGATGTTGCAGCTCTTTTCGCGATCGCTCATCCTGGGACGGCGGGCCGCGCGTGCGGCCGCCATGATGTCCATGCCGGCGAGATCGGCGAGTGCGAACGGGCCGATAGGAAACCCGAAACCGCTCAAGACTCGGTCGATCTGAGCTGGGGACGCACCCTCCTCGAGGAGAAACTGCGCCTCGCGCGTGCGCTTGGAAAGCATGCGATTGGCCACGAAACCTTCCGATCGTCCCACCATGACGGGCGTCTTGCCGAGCCTGCGCGCAAGTGCGGTGATCGTCGCAAGAACATCGGGAGCGGAATGCGAGGCGCGGACATTCTCCACGAGCTTCATCACATGAGCTGGATTGAAGAAGTGCATGCCGGCCACGTTCCAAGGCCTGCGGCTCGCGCTCGCGAGTTCCTCGATGTCGAGAAAAGAGGTGTTGGTGACAATGATGGCGTCATCGCGAAGGGCAGCATCCAGCTTGCGGAAAACCTCTGCCTTGACGTCATGCTGTTCCGTGACCGCCTCGACCGCGAGATCCACATCCGCAAGGTCGTCATAGAATTGCGTCAGCGTGAGCCGGCTTAGGCGGCTTTCCATCTCCTCCGCTGATAGGGATCCACGCTTCAGCGCGCTTTCATAGATCCTCGCAATCGCACCCTTTGCCTTGCCGAGGCTTTCGTCCGACCGCCCGATTAGCACCACGGAAAGTCCGGCGTCGAGGTAGCACGCGGCAATCCCCCGGCCCATCGTGCCCGGCCCCACGACCGCGACCTTGCGAATGTCGCGTGGCGCCGCGTCGGCGGAGAGCCCGTCGATTTTCAATGCTTCGCGCTCTGCCGCGAATAGATGGCGCAGGGCCTTCGATTGAGGCGATCCGAGCAGCTCTCTACAAGTTTCGTACTCGCGTTCACTGGCTTCAGCGAAAGGTATCGCCACAGCCATCTCAACAAGATCGACGGCCTTTTGTGGCGCGACATAGCCGCGAAACCTCTTTCGCAAAGAGGCTCGAGCAGCCCCGAACAGAGCCGGGTCGAACGAAGGAATCGGCAACTCGCTTGCGCGGCGGATGCCGCCCCCCGCATCAATGATCCGGCGCGCGAATCCAAGTGCGCCATCCGTGAGATCGCTTTCGACGATCGCATCGACTAGGCCGTTGTGGGCGGCCTCCGCGGCACCGATGTGCTTTCCTTCGCTGATCATGGTGAGGGCGGTCTCCACGCCGATCAGACGAGGCAGCCGGAGGCTTCCACCAGCGCCGGGCAGGATCCCGAGCTTGACCTCTGGCAGGCCAAAGCGGGCCGACGCTACGGCGACACGGTAGCTGCAGGCAAGAGCCACTTCAAGGCCGCCTCCGAGGGCCGTTCCATGGATCGCTGCGACGATCGGCTTCGTGCAGGCGTCAAGGCGAGCGATCACCTCACCAAGGAGAGGCTCGCGCATTGGCTTTCCGAACTCGCGGATATCTGCTCCCGCGAAGAACGTTTTACCGTCGCAGACCAGGATCAGTGCTCGCACAGCATCGCTGCTTTCGAGGGCGGAGATGGCGTCGCGAAGCCCGGCGCGCACGGAGTGCGACAGGGCATTGACCGGCGGGTTGTCAACCGTCGCCACCATGATGTCACCATGCGTGACAAGCGATACCACCTGGGTGAGAAGCTCGGTCATGACTAAACATTGCCCTTACGAGTACGACGGTCGGCGGTCGTGAGAACGATTTTGCCCTGCACGCCCCTTTCCATCACGAGATCGAGAGCCTCGCTGAACCGGTCGATTGGATAAGACGCGAAGATGTGCGGCTTGAGCTTTCCCTCCACGAACCACCGGAGAAGCTCCGCGATGTTGGCGGCATTCTTGGCAGGAGCAGCGCGGGCGTGGGCTCCCCAGAAAACGCCGATCAGGGAGCTCTGCTTGAGGAGGAGAAGATTGAGCGGGACTTTCGGAATATCGCCTGCTGCGAATCCAACGACGAGATGACGTCCGAACAAAGCCAGACTGCGCAGGGCCGTTTCCGTCATGGATCCGCCGACCGGGTCGTAAATCACGTCCACACCGCGGCCGCCGGTGATATCCTTGATCCGCTGGCGCAGATCATCGCTGGAATAATTGATCGTTTCGTCCGCCCCGTAGGTCCCGCAGAGAGCGAGTTTCTCGTCGCTGGAAGCGGCGGCGATTACGCGCGCTCCCATGCACTTTCCGAGTTCGACTGCCGTCAATCCGACACCGCCTGCGGCACCCAGAACGAGAAGGGTCTCCCCGGGCGTGATCTGAGCCCGGTCCTTGAGCGCGTGATGAGACGTCCCGTAGGTAATCAGGAATCCCGCAGCCTCGACGAAACTCATTTCATCCGGAATGGGAAATACCTGAGACGCGGGAACGACGGCCTGCTCCGCATAGCCTCCGAATCCGGCAAATCCGAGAACGCGCATACCCGGGACGATCGCGGTCACGCCTTCACCGACGGCCACTACCACGCCGGCCACTTCGCCGCCGGGAGAGAAGGGACGATCCGGCCGGGTCTGATATTTGCCTTCAACGACCAGCCCGTCGAAGAAGTTCACCCCACAGGCTTCGACCGCGATCAGCACGTCGTTTTTACGCGGAACCGGTGCCGCGACATCCTCAAGCCGCAGTTCGGCGCGTGGCCCGAATTCCCTGCAAAGAACTGCTCTCATCGCGAAAGGCCGCTCCCTCTTCCCAGGCGCTATGAACCGGCTCTGATAATCCTAGGAATTGCCCCACATGGCCGCTGCCAACATCGTCCAATGGGACTAACGAAGCGAACGCCCGAACTTCTCCGTGCCCAATCCCGTCGGAAACTGTCCAGCAGCTGCATCGAGGCTCAGCCGGTTCTGCCGCCTGGGAAACCCGGCGAAGTAGTCGCACCCCTCATACGGACGATGTCAGGGCGTCCGCCGCACCGCATGATGTTCCCGGGGAGGGCGAAGAATGGACAACTCAAGGGACATGACGACCGATGTCGTGATCATCGGTTCGGGAGCAGCCGGAATGATCGCAGCGGTTGAAGCCGCCGATGCTGGCTCCTCGGTGCTGGTGCTGGAATCGGAGGAGCAGACGGGCGGTAGCACCAGATTGTCCGGCGCCTATGTAACCTTGTGTGAAACGGCTCTCGAACCCGGCAGCCGCGAAGAGCTCTACGAAGATTTGATCCACTCTCATCATGATGATTGCCAGGAAGACCTCACGCGGCTTTATGTCAATGAGGCGCCCGGCACGTTCCTACGCCTCGAGCAACTAGGCATTCGGTTCGTCCGGACCTTCCGCTTCGCACATATGAGCAGGCCATGGGCGCACGAGCTTTCCGGCGACGAAATGGCGGGCGGCGCCGAGATCGTCACCAAACTTGAGGGAGCCGCACGCGAGAGGGGCGTTCGCATCGAAACCGGTGCGCGTGCGCGCCGGATCCTTATGGAAGGATCCCGCGTCGGCGGGGTCGAGTACGAGAGCGCTTCCGGTATAAGGCGCATTCGTGCCGCCGCCGGAGTCGTGATCGCCACAGGTGGTTTCACGCGCAGCCCCGAGCTGATCCGAAACTTTGGCCGTCCGGGGTCAGAAGGCATTCTCCCTCTTACCGGTCAGGGTTCGCGCGGCGATGGGCTGCTCATGGGCATAGGGCTTGGCGCGGGCATTTCGTACATGACCTTGGGCGTCGCACCGACCGCTCCCTCCGATCCGGAGACGGGCAAGGGAGCGATGGTTCTCTATGCCGGCGCAATCGCGCTGAACCGCAACGGCCAGCGCTTCTGCCGCGAGAGCGATCTCTACATCGACACATGCTGGGCGCTGCTGTCACAGCCGGGAGCCGTCTGTGCGCAGGTCTACGACAGCCGGATGAAAGCCGATTACTCCGGCACCATGATGGGCAAGGTCTTGACAGGCTTTCGTGAGTTGGAGGCGCCGACGATCGAGGGACTGGCGCAGACGCTGGCAGCGGAAGGGTTCGACACCGAAGGAGTTCGCGCCGGCATCGAGCGATACAATGCTCAGCTTGCCGGCGGCGGGGACTTGGACTTCGGCAGAACCCACACCGTGGGAGATGCGGGCGCACTGCTGCCGATCTCCGAGGCTCCATTTTACGCCGTCATTTGCCGGGCAGGCACCACGCACTTCAATGGCGGATTAACCGTCGACACCAGCATGAACGTACGAAACGTGTTTGGCGAGCCGATACAGGGGCTCTACGCCGCAGGCGAGGTGACCGGCGGCTTTCACGGCGCCGGCTACATGTCCGGGACGTTTGTCGGCATGGCGCTGATCTTCGGTCGGGTGGCCGGACGATGCGCTTCCCGCCGCTGACGTGGGATCGGCAAGGAAGGCGGCAATGGGTGGTAGGTCCGCCAATTAATCCATCTGGACGAGGCGCAAGTCCGTCGATGCATGATGAAACGAATTGACAGAACGGACGGGACAAACGCTTGGGCAGGCTCACAGGAAAAGCGGCTTTCATAACGGGCGCGGCATCCGGAATCGGCAAGGCCGCGGCGCTCCTGTTCGCGCAGGAAGGTGCCAGGCTCTGCCTGCTCGATATTGCGACGGAGGCGGGAGGGGCGCTCGCAGACGAGATCGCGGCCGGCGGCGGCGACGCACTCTTTCTTGAGACCGACATCACATCAGAGCAATCCGTCTCGTCCTCTTTCGAGCGCGGCTTGGCCACGCTCGGTGAAGTCGACGTTCTGCTTAACTGCGCGGGAGGTTCGTCAGGCAAGGACGGCAGCATCGTCGATGCGCCAATCGAGGAACTCTGGCGCGTGATGCAGCTCGATCTCCTTGGGACGATACTGACCTGCCGCGCCGCGATTCCTGCAATGAGGGCGGCTGGCGGGGGGTCGATCGTCAACATGTCGTCCACGGTGACTGTGGCGACGGTGCCGGGCATCGATTTCTACACGGCGGTCAAAGGAGGGGTCTCGGCACTGACCCGAACACTGGCAGTTCAGCACGCACCATCACGCATCCGCGTCAATGCGTTGGCTCCGGGCGTTACGATGACCGAGAGGGTTCTCGCGATTTCCGGCGGCGACGTCTCGCGTTTTCCACTGGCGTCCAAGCAAGTGCTCGGGCCGGCAAAGCCCCACGAGGTCGCTGCGGCAGCGCTGTTTCTGGCCTCTGACGACGCAGCAATGGTCACGGGCGTGGTTTTGCCCGTCGACGGCGGCGCGTCGGCATGGTGATGCGACAAGAGGAGATAGTCTGATGGGTCGTCTCGACGGCAAGGTCGCGTTCATCACCGGTGCGAGCCAGGGAATCGGCGAGGTCACCGCGCGTCTGTTCGCCAGGGAAGGAGCCAAGGTCGTTCTCGCGGCGCGGCGCCGCACGGAAGGCGAGGCGGTCGCAGCGGCGATCAGGGCCGATGGCTTCGCCGCTATGTTCGTCGAATGTAACGTGACTGAACCCGCAAGCGTCGACGCGGCCTTTGCCGCTGCTTATGACGCGCATGGCCGTCTGGATGTCCTGTTCAACAACGCCGGCGGCTCAACATCCTGCGACGGCCCGTTGACGGTCGCGCCGCTTGACGAGTTCTGGCGCGCGATCAAGCTGGACCTCTACGGCACTTGGCTGTGCAGTCGCGCAGCGATCCCGCAGATGCAGAAGTCGGGTGGTGGCTCGATCGTCAACAGCGCCTCCATCGTCGCCGAGATGGGTATCCCCAACCGGGACGCCTATACCGCTTCGAAGGGCGGCATCATTTCACTGACCAGATCAATGGCGGTCGAATTCGCCAAGGACAAGATCCGCGTGAACGTGGTGATTCCCGGCGCGGTCGCCACGGATCGCGTGCTGGCCTTCTTCGAAAAGGAACCGCACCTCAAGAAGCAGTGGGATTCCTATCTGCTCGGAGTCGCCGAGCCGATCGACGTCGCCTACGCCGCCTTGTTCCTCGCTTCCGACGAATCCCGCCGGACCACCGGACAGAAGCTACCTGTCGACAGCGGCATTCTTATTTCTTGAGCAGCATCATGCACATCCTGAGCCATGTCCTCGCCCGGAACGTCCAGCTGGCGCCCGACCGCGACTTCATCATCAGCGAATCGGAAACGTTGACCTATCGGGAATTCGGTGAGCGCACCGCAAGACTGGCCAACGTTCTCGCGCAGCACGGCATCGGGAAGGGCGACCGGGTCGGACTCTACCTCCCATCCACACCGCTGATGGCGGTCGCGTTCTGGGCCTGTCAGCGGCTCGGCGCGATCCCAACGCCTTTGAGCGCAATGTTCCGCCACAGCGAGCTCAGGAGGATCGTGGCGCGGACGAAGATGAACGCCATCATCGCGGACACGGAGACTTGGGGATATTTTTCCGAGATCAGGGGCGAGTTTCCCGAACTCGGCACCTGCTTGGTGCAGGGCGGAGGGCAAGGTGCGGATCCCCTCGAGGCGCTCATGGATATCGCCGAGCCGAGCTTCGCCGATATTGCCTGCGACCACCGCGATGTGGCATGCCTGTTCTTTACATCAGGCACGACAGGGACGCCGAAAGGCATCGCGCAGACGCATTTCAGCGTGCTCTCGACGCTGCGCGATATGATGGTTTCCCACCGCACCCGCTTCGGTGAGGAGGTCTATCTCTGCGCCGTGCCGCTCTTCACCAATTTTGGCCTGACGGTCACGCTCAACCTTTGCCTCTATACCGGGGGCACGATCGTGCTCCACGACCGCTGGGACACCGAGCGCGTGATGACGGATATCGGGCGCTACCGGGCAACCTACTTCGGCGGCACCCCCACCATGTATGTCTATATGGTCAACAGCCATGAGCCGGCGCGGCACGACCTGTCCTCGCTACGCATCTGCACGACCGGAGGGTCGCCGGTTCCGCAACCCGTAATCAAGCGCTTCGAGGAGCTCTCAGGCGTGAAAGTGGCGCAGGTCTACGGCGCAACGGAAACCTGCGGGCAGAACGTGATCGAGCCGACCCTAGGCGTCCGTAAGGCAGGGTCGGCCGGGCTGCCCGTGGGATCGTCGCGGATCGCGATCCTGGACGATAAAGACAACGAACTCCCGCGCGGCGCGATCGGCGAGGTGATCATCGGCGGCGACTGCATCGCACAGGGTTATTGGGGCGATCCCGACGCGACGGCCGCCGCCTTCGGCTCGCTTGGCTGGCGCTCGGGGGATCTCGGCTATGTGGACGAGGACGGATTCCTATTCATAGTCGACCGCAAGAAGGATCTTATCATCGCAGGTGGACACAACATCTATCCTCTCGAGGTCGAAAGCGTGCTCTACTGCCATCCGGCCGTCGCGATGTGCGCGGTAGTTGGAGCTCCTGACGTTGAAAAGGGTGAAATCCCCGTTGCCGTGGTCGTGCTGGACGAGGACGCCGTCGTGACTCCGCAGGAGCTACGGGAGTGGTGCCGGAAGGATCTGGCTGCCTACAAGGTTCCGCGCCGCATCGAGATCATCCATCATATGCCGGTCGAGGCCGCGAAGATCCGCAAGCGGGACCTCGTCGAGGCTCTAAAAGGCGAGGGCTTGGACAAATACCGACGGCAATGAAAGCTGTTCCCGGGATGGACTTCGCCCAGCCTACTTGTGCCTGATCTTCACGACATCGCCGGCTGCCCCATAGGAGCTCCAGCCGCCATCCACTGGCAGCACGACGCCGGTGATGTAGGATGCCCAGTCCGAGAGCAGGAACGCCACCGCCCGAGCCATCTCTTCCGTTTCAGCCATTCGGCCCAAGGGCGTGCGCCGCTCGATTACGGTTGGATCGAACACCTTCCGATCGACGAGATCCTTGACCATCGGGGTTTTCGTATAGGCCGGAGCGATCGCATTCACCCGGATCCCGTGCTCTCCCCATTCGCAGGCGAGCGTCTTGGTCAGGTGCGCTATTCCGGCCTTGGCGGCGCCATAGGCGGAGCGGCCGGGGAAAGCGTCGAGCCCCACGATGGAGGAAACGTTCACGATCGCCCCGGATCGCTGATCGATCATCAGCTTGCCTGCCGCCCGCGAGATGAGCAGCGTTCCCCAGAGGCTGACGTCGAAGACGCGTCGCCAGCGCTCGACCGGCTGCTCGTGGAGTGGTACGAGGTCGTCGCCGATGCCGGCCGAATTGAACACCAGATCGATCCCGCCCAGTGCCGCCACAGCATCCGCCACGATCCTTTCGGCAGCTTCCTCGACAGCCACGTCGCCAACCGTGAAGCCCTGTGCACCCGTGCGTGCGCACGCTGCGGGGAGAGCTTCCGCATTGAGGTCAGCAAGCATCACCCTGGCACCGAGATCGGCCAGCAGCTTACCCGTGACCTCACCGATGCCGCTGGCGCCGCCGGTCACTAGGGCACGCCGTCCAGTAAAGTCTATCGGAGGGGTCATGCATCGGGATCCTTGCCGTCGCCGTCATGCGGCTTGAAGTGGAAGTCGGGCTCCCATTCCTCGGCCGGGCGTGCATGCACCTGCCAATAGGCATCCGCCACGCGATCATAATCGTACGGGGTGCCCTTGGCCATAGTGCCATGGATCGCGATGGTAGCGACCTGTACGCCGTGCGGCGTCAGCTCCTTGTATAGCGAATGACCGAGGCTGCGCAATGCGGCCTTTCCCAGCGAGGTCACGCCCCACTCGATCCATGGCCCGAAGGCAAGCACACCGCCGGTAAACAGAATGGAGCCGCTCCCGCGTGCGATCATCGCCGGCGCCACGAGCCCGGCGGCGTGCTGGGCTCCCGCGACGTTGGTGCGGAATGTGTCCATCAGATAGTCAAAGTCGGCCGGATCGCCACGCGCCTTCCAGCCGGGGGCCGACGCGTATTGGGCCTCCGTAATGCCGGAGGGAGTGACGAAGCGGGAAGGTTCGATGATGGCAGCGTTGTAGACAAGAGCGTGCGCATCGCCATAGGTGTTCCGCAGCTCGTCGACAGCGCGCGTGATCGTGGGGGGATCTCCGGCATCGGCGACGAGGCCCCTCGTCTCAAGACCTTCTGCATCGAGCTCGGCCTGATAGAGGCCGATGGCCTCCGCCCGCCGAGCCATGAAGCCTACAGACATGCCCCCTCGGGCGAAACGGCGCACGAGAGCGAGCCCGAGCCCGGGCCCGGCGCCGATGACGATCGCCAGGGGGCCTGCCATCACTCGGCCCCCTTTGCGGCCAGGTCGGCGGTGTAGCCTGCGGCGTTGCGCTTGCTTTCGGAGCGCGTCGCCAGCCAGTCCTCGAACGTTCCGACCACGCCTTTGCGCAGGAAGAGCACGCACAGCACAAATGCCGCGCCCTGAACGACGACGACCCAGGCCCCGAGTGTTGCGAATTCCTTCTGCATGGCAACGACGACGATCGCTCCGACGATTGGGCCGAGCAGCGTGCCCACGCCTCCGATCAGCGTCATCAGCAGCGCGTCGGCTGAGGTTGTGAAATAGAGGTCGGCGAGCGATGCAATCTGGAACACGATCGCCTTGGTCGCACCGGCAAGGCCGGCGAACATTGCCGACAGCGTGAAGGCGAGCAGCTTGAAGCGATCCGTGGAATACCCGAGTGAGATGGCTCGCAGCTCGTTCTCGCGGATCGATTTCAGGATTTGCCCAAAGGGCGAGCGGCCGATCCTGTAGATCGCCGCGAAGCCGATCAGGAAGACCGCCAGCACGAAGTAGTACATATTCATCGTGTCTTCGAGATCAATGAAGCCGAAGAGATAGCCGCGCGGCACGGATTGGATGCCGTCCTCGCCATGCGTCCATGGCGCCTGTAGCGCGTAGAAGTAGACGAGCTGGGCGAGCGCCAGGGTGATCATCGCGAAGTAGAGACCCTGCCGGCGGATCGCAAGCCACCCGAACACGGCGCCCATCACTGTCGCAACCGTCATCCCGGAGAGTACCGCGAATTCGGGTGGAAAGCCCCAGGAAGCGGCGGTGAAGGCGGCGATGTAGGCGGATGATCCGAAGAAGGCCGCGTGTCCGAAAGCAAGCAGTCCAACATAGCCGAAGATCAGGTTGTAGGCGCATGCGAAGAGCGCGAAACACATGATTTTCATGCCGAAGACCGGATAGACTAGGAAAGGTAGGACCACGCCGACTCCGGAGAGAATCGGTAGCCAGAGCCGACCATTCTCGAGAAAGCTATTCGGTCGCGCCATCGATATGTTGGCCGCATGGACCGAAGCGGTTTCCTTCCCGAACAGGCCGGCGGGGCGCAAGATCAGAACCAGCACCATAATGACGAAGATAACGGTTGTGGAGGCCTGCGGCCAGAACACCTTTGTCAGGCCCTCGATCATGCCAAGCATGAGACCTGTGAAGATCGCGCCCGAGATCGAGCCCATGCCGCCGATGACCACCACTGCGAAGATGGTGATGATGATCGACTGCCCCATCTGGGGGCTGACTTGATAGATTGGGGCGGCCATCACACCAGCAAGGCCAGCTAGGCCGACGCCAAATGCATAGGTTAGCATGAGCATGCGCGGCACGTTGATGCCGAAGGCTCGGACGAGGTTGGGGTTTTCCGTGGCCGCTCGGAGATAGGCCCCGAGCTTGGTGCGCTCAACAATGTACCAGGTGAGTGCGCAGACGAAGAGACCGGCGGCGATCACCCAGAGTCTGTAATAGGGTAGAAACATGAAGCCCAGGTTCACGCCGCCTTTGAGCGTGGCAGGTATATCGTAGCGCTGTCCAGCAGCGCCATAGCCGACATTGAACAGGCCCTCGATCACCATGGTGAGACCGACTGTCAACAACAGGCCATAGGCGTGCTCGAGCTCGTAGACACGCCTGATGAAGACGCGCTCCATGAAGGCGCCGATGAGGCCGACAGCGACAGGGACGAGCGCGAGCGCCCACCAATAACCTAGCGACGGTAGCCCGAGGCCGGGAAAGAGATCCGGCAGATGCAGCAGGTACCACGCTCCAAACGCGCCCAGCATATATTGGGCGCCGTGGACGAAATTTCCGATGCGCAGCATACCGAAGATGATCGCCACGCCAAGGCTCATCATGGCATAGAACACGCCGTTGATGAGACCGATCAGTAGCTGGCCAAAGAGCAGCTGTGGGGAGATTCCGAGAAACGCCATCATGACGGGTTCAAACCTTCAGGTAGCTCTGGATCCGGTCGAGATTGCCGGCCACATCGGCTGCCGTTAGCGTGTCGATGACCCGGCCATGCTCGACCACGTAGTGCCGGTCCGCCAGCTTTGAGGCGAAGCGGAAGTTTTGCTCCACAAGAAGGACCGTGAATCCGCGCTCCTTGAGCTTGCGGATTACCGCACCGATCTGCTGCACGATGACCGGCGCTAGTCCTTCGGTCGGCTCATCAAGCAGCAGAAGATTGGCGCCGGTCCGCAGGATGCGTGCGATCGCGAGCATCTGCTGTTCGCCACCCGAGAGTTTGGTGCCCTGACTGTTGCGGCGTTCCGCGATGTTTGGGAACAGTGCATAGATGTCTTCGAGGGCCATTCCGCCCTGCGCTATCACCGGTGGCAGGAATAGGTTCTCCTCGACCGTGAGGCTAGCAAAGATGCCGCGCTCCTCCGGACAATAAGCGATGCCGCGCCGTGCGATATATTCGGGCATTCGGCCCGCGACGTCCTCGCCGTCGAAGCGGATCTCGCCTTTCTTCTTACGCAGCAGGCCCATAATGGCCCGCAGCGTCGTTGTCTTGCCTGCGCCGTTGCGCCCGAGCAATGTGACCACCTCGCCGGCGCCAACCTCGAAGGTCATGCCGTGGAGGGCCTTGCTCTCCCCGTACCAGCCCTGCAGATCGCTGACCGTCAATGAGACCTGAGCGTTCACTCGTCGCCTCCAATATAGGCTTCGATCACGCGCGGGTCTGTCGATACCTCGGAATAAGTGCCTTCCGCAAGGATCTTGCCGCGCGCTAGAACGGTGATTCTGTCCGCTAGCCGTGCGACAATGGAGAGATTGTGTTCGACCATGATAATCGTGCGATTAGCCGAGACGCTGCGGATTAGCGCCGCGATCCTCTCCACATCCTCCGTGCCAAGGCCGGAGGTCGGCTCGTCGAGAAGCAGGAGTTCCGGATCCAGCGCGAGCGTAGTTGCGAACTCGAGAGCGCGCTTGCGGCCATAGGGCAGGCCCCCTGCCGTCTTGTCACGCATCTGCTCCAGGCCGACGGCGGCGAGCAATTCGTCGACACGATCGTCGAGCACGGAAAGGGAGGAATCGCTCCGCCAGAAGTGGAAAGAGATACCCTTCGGCCGCTGCAGCGCGATGCGCACGTTCTCCGCGACTGTCATGCGCGGGAAGATCGCCGAGATCTGGAACGATCGGACCATGCCGCGGCGCGCAACGTGCGCGGGATCCTCGTTCGTGATGTCGTCGCCGTTGAAGCGGATCGAGCCCTCACTTGGCTGATGGACCTTAGTAATGAGATTGAAGAAAGTGGTCTTGCCGGCGCCATTCGGACCGATGAGCGCATGAACCGAGCGCCGGCGTACATCAAGATCGACGTTGGAAACGGCGGCGAAGCCGTGGAACCGCTTGGTCAGCCCGCGCACCTCCACGATGTTGTCAGCGGCAGCCCTCGTCATGCTTCACCTGCTGGAGGCGTGCTGCCGACAAGAATTCCCCGTCCGCGGGAAGCCTTCTCACGAAGCGGCAGCGTCGCCTTGTATGCATCGGAATGGTAGTAGGCGTGGGCGGCCTCGAAGCTTGGAAACTCCACGACGGAGATGCTAACCGGGTTCCAGCCGCCTTCGAGCGGCTCGATCCTTTCGCTGCGCACTATGAATCGAGCACCTGCCGCCGCCATCAACGGCCCCGCCAGGAGCCGATACTCGGTCCAGGCGACGGGGTCGGTGATCTCGAGTTCGAATATCATGTAACCGCGCAACGGACGGTCCTCCCGGCCTAATCCAAAAAGCGGATGGCGTGTTACAGCTTACAGGCGCTTTCGGAATACGGCTTGAAGGCCTTCTCAGCTGGCACGGTCGTGACCAGCTTAAAGAAATCGTCCTTTTCGGAAACCTTGTCCGGCATGTTAACCTCGAGCAGGTACATGTCGTGGATAAGGCGGCCATTGGGGAAGAGTTTGCCGTTGCTGACGAACAAGTCGTCGACCTTGACCTCGCGAAGCGCCTTGAGGACGGCCGTGGATTCGTCGGTGCCCGCCTTCTCCACGGCCTTTAGATAGGCTGTCACAGCGGAATAGGTGCCGGCAGCGATCCAACCCGGAGCATTGCCGGTGATCGCCATCATGCGGCGGCCGAACTTCTCCGACTCAGCATCCTTTTTCCAGAACCAGGGTGCGGAGAAGCGAGCTCCCTTGAGAGCATCGACGCCGATCGCCCGCGCATCGGACTGATGCAGGAAGGTGATGGCGATCTTCTGCCCACCGCCGATGACGCCAAATTCCTGCGCTTGCTTCATAGCGTTGACGAGATCGGCGCCGCCGACATTCATCACGATTGCCTCGGCGCCCGACGCCTGCGCCTGAAGGATATAGGAGGAGAAGTCGGTGGAGTTCAGCGGCACGCGAACCTTGCCCTTGACCACACCGCCGGCAGCTTTCACTGCCGTCTCGACCCAGGCTTCCTGCGCCTTGCCAGCCTCATAGTCGTTCGACATAATGAAGAAGGATTTGTTGCCCTGATCGAGGAGGCCTTGAACCGTGGTACCCACCGTCGAGTAGACGTCGTAGGCCCATGCCACGATATGGCCGTTGCAGTCGGCTTCGGTCGGACGGTCGGTGAGCGGTGAAACGAAAAGACCAACCTTCTTCTTCGCGCCGATGAGAGTGTTCACGCCGAGAGACACGGCCGAATTGGCCACGTCTGCAATCGCATCGACATTGTCCTTCTCGAGCCATTCGCGCGCGATGGCGAGCGCAACGTCAGGCTTGTTCTGATGGTCCGCCGACACGACTTTGATCGGCTTGCCGAGGGCCATGCCGCCGAAATCCTTTACCGCTAGTTCTGCGGCGCGCACGACCTCCGTCCCGCCGAGTGCGGAAAACGACGTGCTCTGGTCATTCAGGACACCGATCGTGACAGCGTTGTCCTGCGCAAAGGCGGCAAAAGTGGTCGTCGCCAAAATGGTCGTCGCCAGCAGTAATTTCTTCATTGTTCCCTCCGAAGCCCGCGGCCGCTCCAAGACGCTGACTCGCCTCCGCCCTTGGAGGCACCCGACGACCGACTGCGGCAGAATGAGAATGGCTGTGCGGGAAAGCATCGTCCTAACAGACTAGTGCGCCCCCGCGGGGCGCGAAGCGGTGCCGCGGAAGCGGGCGGTGCCGCCAAAGGTCAAGCTCAGCCCCTGCGCGGGCATACTCCCGCAGCAGGAGCATGATCGGCCGCAATGCAATCGGGATCATTTTAGTGAGATGGGCAGCTCGGGCGAACGGACGGGGAAGAGGCCTCGAGACCGAACGGCTCGGCATTCCTGAGCCGTGGTGCTTTCCACCCGCTTCGAGCACCTCCTCTCACGCAGGCTCGAAGAGGCCGTCCATCGTCGCCTGCCCTGTCGCTTTCACGAGGCCGCGTTCGATCAAACGTTCGAGATGAGCGAAGACGGTCAAAGCCGCTGCGCCGTGCAGAGCCGGATTAGTCGAGCTGTAGATGGCGTGTACGAGATCCGGAACAGTCCGGTCTCCGCCCCTGACGCGAGCCAATACCATAGCTTCGCGCATCTCGCGATGCGCGAGAAGCGTGCGGACACGATCGAGAGGCTGCGTCACCAGCCCGCCATGCCCGGGGAGGTAGAGGATGTCGTTGCGATCGAGCAACTTGTCGAGCGAGGCGATGTAGGCCACCATCGAGCCGTCCGGCGGCGCGACGATGGTCGTCGACCACCCCATCACGTGATCGCCCGAGAACAGCGCGCCGGTCCCGACCAAGCCGAGGGAGAGATGGTTGGCGGCATGGCCCGGTGTGTGGATGGCCTCAAGCGACCATCCGTCGCCGCGAACGACATCGCCGTCGAGGAGAATAAGATCGGGTATGAAAGTGGGATCGGTGCCAGACTCGATTATCTTGTCGCTCGGCCCGCCGATTGGCTTCGGGGGCGGCTGCGGACCCTGCGCCGCGGTTCTCGCACCGGTAGCCGCCTTCAGACCGGCGGCGAGCGCCGAATGATCGCGATGCGTATGGGTCACGAAGATGTGGCTGACCGGCCGATCGCCGATGAGCGAAAGAAGAAGCCGGAGATGCCCGGCATCGTCGGGGCCGGGATCGATGATGGCAAGCGTGCCGGTGCCGACGATATAGGTGTTGGTTCCCCAGGAGGTAAAGGTGCCCGGATTGTTCGCTGTGACCCTGAGGATATTTGGGCCGACAGGGATAGCTCGGTCGTAGACGGCGCGGTCCTCATCGCCCTTATCGGGCTCCATCTGTGCCATTCAATCGCCTCGCCATTCTATCGCACTGGTTCGGATCGGGCCGCCCCCTCCATCGGCAGGGAGAATGCTTTACAACAATGGCACCGCCCAGAGCATCGCCGGTAGGCAGGATTTCCGCAGACCTCTATACAGGCTCGGCTCACGTCCGGGCGGCCACGTTCAAGCGAACAGGCCGTGCGTTGCTGCCAATGCGCGGGCGGTCCGGCTCGGGCTCGGGCAACGGCTCGCATGCGACAAGGCTCGTGCGGGAGCGATCCACCAGCCTCTGATATTCCCCATTGCCGTTGTTGCGCCAGCGGATGGCATCTTCCGTCATTGTTTTTACGACGGCGGCCGGATTGCCGGCGATGAGGCTGCGCTGTGGCGCGCGCATATCGGACTTCACAAGGCTGAGGGCGGCGACGAGGGATTCATCACCGATCTCGGCATTGTCCAAGACGACGGCGTTCATACCAATCAGAGCATTTTCACCAACGATGCAGCCATGAAGGATCGCTCCGTGGCCAATGGTGGCGCCGCGCCGGACGACGCAATCCGAGTTCGCAGAGGTGTGAAGGGTGCAGCTGTCCTGAACGCTAGAATCGCCTTCGATGACGATCCGCCCAAAATCGCCACGCAGGGATGCGGCCGGACCGATATAGCAGCGCGGCCCGACGATCACGTCGCCGATGAGGACCGCTGTGGGATGAAGGTAGCTTGTCGGATGAATGACGGGAACGATTCTCTCGAGGGCATAGACGGGCATGATCGACCTTTCAACGATGGCAGGAGCGGCGATCCCGGCTGCGTCGGATGGCGTGGGTCAGGCGCGGTCAGTCTCTCTCGCGAAAGTCGTCTCGGGTCCGAGTGGCTTCTCGAAGACGCGCGCCGCCACGCGTTCGCGATGGAAGGACGGGCCGCCCCAGGCTTGGGTCAGCGCGATGATGCGCTTCAGGTAGAGATGAACGTCCACCTCCCAGGAATAGCCCATCGCCCCATAAATCTGGATCGCCGCATGGGCAGCAAGGTCCGCCGCCTCCGATGCGGCAAGCTTGGCCTGGGATATGCGGGCGCGTGAATAGACATCATCGTGCGGAAGATCCGCCGCCGCCGCGTAAACGACGGGCCGCGCGAATTCGATCTTCACCTGAACGCTGGCGAGGTGGTGCTTGATGGCTTGGTACGATCCGATCGGACGGCCGAATTGCTGACGCTCCTTGGCGTATCCGACCGCGAGATCGACGCAACCCTGTGCCATTCCCAAGAGCTGGGCGGCCGTGAAGAGCGCCCCCCGATCCAGAGTCTGGCGAAGCGGGGCCTCCGCCTCATCGCGGCTGGCGATCCGCGTGGCGGGCACCCTAGCGATGGTATGGAGAGGCCGGAATGGATCGGCGCTCAGCTGCATCGTCAGCATGTCCGGAGAGATCGCCACGAGATAAAGGCCATCATCGCGGACGATAAGAGCAGCCGCGGCCCTGCTCGCATGAGGAACATAAGGATTCACGGGATGGGAGACGGCAACTGTGATCTCTCCAGCGATGGCCTGTTCGAGGCAGGGAGCGACCTCTGGATGGTCCGCGAAGGCCGCCAGGAGCGGAATGGCGATGCCGACAATATCCACTAGAGGCTCGGGAAGGCAGCGGTATCCGCAGGCCTCAGCGACCTGCACGAGATCGACGGGCGCGAGTCCGAGCCCGCCATTGTCCTCCGGCACAAGGATGCCGGCAAGACCGAGTTCGGACAGCTTCTTCCAGCGCGCCTCGTCCCAGGTGCTGCCGCTCGTCAGAAGCCGGCGCAGATCCTGCGAATTGCAGACCTCCGCCAAAAGCGAACGAACCACATCGGCGGTCATTACCTGTTCGTCAGAGAAACGGAAATCCATTGAGCCGCTCACACACGTGGCAGGCCGAGCATGCGCTCGGCGATGATGTTGCGCTGAATCTCGTTGGAGCCTGCATAGATCGGGCCCGCGAGAGAGAAGAAGTACCCGTCGAGCCACCGTCCAGCTTCAACGGCGTCAGGAGAGTGCCTGGACAACTCCGCCCTCGCTCCGAGAAGCGAAAGCGCGGTTTTATGCATGGCGATGTCCATCTCAGACCAGAAGATCTTGTTCGTGCTCGCCTCTGCCCCGATCTGACCACCTGCGGCTAGACGGGATGCCGTGCTGTAGATCGACAGGGCATATGCCTCCGCATCCATCCAGGCCTTCAGGACAGCAGCTCTTATGGCCGGGTCAGCATCCGTCCCGCAGCCCATGAATAGCTCGACGAGCCGGCGCGCCGTTACCTGGAACCTCGCAGGACTACGGAGCATGAGACCGCGTTCGAACCCAGCCGTCGCCATGCAGATGCTCCAGCCCTCCCCCTCCGCCCCCAGGCGGTTGAAGGCCGGCACTCGCACGTCGTCCAGGAAGATTTCCGCGAAGCCCGTTTCGCCGTCGATCTGCGGAATAGGCTGAATTCGCACGCCTGGCGCATTGAGCGGGAAGAAGATCAGAGAGAGGCCCTTGTGGCGCTCTGACCCCGGGTCTGAGCGAAAGAGGCCGAAAGCCCAATCGGCGAAGACCGCCCGTGACGACCAGATCTTGTGACCGCGCAGAACATACTCTTCGCCAATGCGGGTGGCACTGGCGCGCACCGCCGCGAGATCGCTTCCCGCCTGCGGTTCGGACCAAGCTTGGGCCCAGATCTCATCGCCCGAAGCCATCTTCGGAAGGAAGCGGCTCTTCTGCTCGGGGGTTCCATATTCCATCAGGGTTGGGCCGAGCAGGAAGATGCCGTTCTGGTTGACGCGCAGGGGCGCACCCGCACGATAGTACTCCTCCTCGAAGATCAGCCACTGAATGAGATCGAGGCTCCGCCCGCCATAGCGCTGCGGCCATGTCACCATGCCCCAGCGCCCTTCGTTGAGAACACGCTCCCATTGCCGGTGCGCTTCAAAGCCTTCGCGGCTCGCGTCGAAGGATGGCAAGGGCTGGCGCGGCACATGTGCCTCGAGCCAGGACCTCACTTCGCGGCGAAAGGCATTCTGCTCTTCTGTATAGATCAGATCCATGGATGTCCTTGTCAGGCGATGGCTCGCGTGGACGGTGTCGTCAGCCGCCCTCCGCCTGCTTCTTGTTGGCAGCGGCCATGCTCTTGGCATCATGGCCGCCAAGCATGTTGCCGGTCGTCAGATCATTCTGCGCGTGTGCGAAGTGATGCATGTGGTAATGGGCATCCATGGCGGTTCGCTTGCCGCGCAAATCCTCCACGTGATTGACGGCCTGCTTGGTCAACCAGAGACCGAGGCGAGGCTGCTCCGCGAGGCGCTGAGCCATAGCCCGCCCGGCAGCTTCAAGTTCGGCGCGAGGAACAACCTTGTTGACCATGCCGAATTGTTCTGCACGCGCGGCAGGAAGCCGTTCGCCCAGCAGGATGAACTCCTTGGCCACGCGAGGGGGAAGCTCGAAAGCATGGGCGAAATATTCGACGCCGGGGATCCCCATGCGTAGAACTGGATCCTGGAAGAACGCATCCTCGCTCGCGATGATTAGATCGCAGATCCATGCCAGCATCAATCCGCCGGCGATGCAGGCTCCCTGAACAAGGGCGATAGTTGGCTTGGGGAGATCGCGCCAGCGCCGGCACATGCCAAGGTAAACCTCGTGCTCGCGCGTGTAGAGCATCTCGGCCGCAGGCTTGTTTGTATGGTCTGCGAAAGGAAGACGGCGCTCAAACGTCTTGTGCACATCCCGGCCCGGCGTGCCGATATCATGCCCTGCCGAGAAATGTTTGCCCTGACCCCGTAGGATGATCGCCTTGACGGAATCATCATCGACGGCGCGACGGAACGCGTCGTCCAGTGCATAGGTCATCTGGGAATTCTGCGCATTGTTGAACTGTGGCCGGTTCATCGTGATCCAGACGATGGAGCCTTCCTGCTCGTAGCGGACCGGCTCGTCCGTCTCATAGGTAATGTCCGCTCGGCGTGGTTCAACAAGATCGCTCATGACTGCCCTTCCTATGAGCTGATACTGCGCGATGTACGCTAAGCCCATGCACGCCATGCGCAATCGTCCGAAGAGACTAATGGAGGTCGAGCGCCGATCGCCGCAGTTCCTCCCCTTCGGCAGCGATAGTCTTCCGGGTGCGCATGTTGGCTTTACTGGAGACCTGGTCCGGCCGCCTAGCAGGGGCATGATTGCTCAATAGGATTAGCTGGTAGAGAAACCAGGAAACCGTCACCCAAGGAGCGGATGCTTGGGGCACGATGCGAAGACTGTTGGCGGCTTCATCTTACCACTGTTGCCTGAGGCGGCATTCATGACATTTTCGTAGATCAGCCGCTTCTCCAGTCACAGCGCACTATATTTACGTTATTTCATTTCGTAGCAGGCAAAGGCATCCGCGGAAATCGGGTTTTGTGGTAAACGTCGGCCATGGCATGCACCGGCGCCTATTCTGAAAGACCGCGGAACAACAGCGCAATGCTCCTAACAGCGACCTTGGATGACCCGGGCGCAAATCGACGATGCTGACGAAGGTCCGCTAATGACACCGACGCGCGGTTGAAGTGACCCTGGACAAGGTTTTCTCCTGGGTGAGTTTGTGATCCCATCCAGGTTGGTAGGATGGAAGCAGCCATGGGCCAGATGCTTGCGATCCGAGTTGCCGTGGACAGCCCCGCGGGTCTGTGCCGCCCGGCGAAGAAGGAGACTAACCGCCGCACTGCTTTACGGATCCGGGCGATTGTCAACGCGCTGGAAGATCTGAGCCGGGCCACTGCCGCCAGAGCGCTCGGAGTCGAGCGCCAATCCCTGTGCGATGCTGTCAAGCGCTTCAACGCCGAGCGATTGGCCGGGCTCTACGATCATCGCAAAGGCCACCGCAGACCTGTCCTGGGCGAGGGTGAGGAAGCCGTCCTGATCGCCCGCATTCTGCACGGTCCCGGTCCGGAGAAAGGCAAGCCCAACGGTTGGACTCTCCCGGACCTGTGCCGCTTCATCAAGGAGCGGTGCGTCGATCAATGCGAACGGGTTTGTGAGGGCTCGTTAACTAGACAGGCCCAAATCAGGGCGCTCCATCTGATGAGTACCGATTATTGAGACCAGAGCCGTTTCCGCTGCCCTGGATAATACCCTATTAGATAGGCTGATCTCTGACGGACATTCCAGTTTTCCTCAGAGAGCGCCCACAACGGAAAATCGTTCTACAGATGGCTGTTGTGGGACAAACACAGCCAGCACCGCTTAAATTGCAGACAAGTCAGTAGCTGAAAAATCTTCCTAGGTCTTTTTCGAAAAACGCCATCCGGCCAGAATTTATTGGAAAATGAAAAGTGGCATCAACAATAATTAATAGCACACAACGTTAGTATTTTTTCGCTTACTATATGATTTTTACTGGATTGATCTATGGCTGAACACGTGCAGCACTCGTTTGCGCTTGTCACTGAGCAAGCGTTGTTATTGGAGGACAGATTGTGAGTATTGGCACTGACAGGCGCTATCTTGAGCTCACTGATTCCGACGGGCTCCGACACCTCATAAAGGTTAGTTCTGTTCAATGGTTGAGCGACTTTGACACCTGCAGAGACGAGACGCTGCTAACTGCAGCTGGGCGTACAATACATCTCCGTCTCGATCTCGACGTTGTGCGGGACCTGTCCGTCGTCAGAGTTTTTGAGACCGCGGGCGGTCTGAACGAAGGGAGGCTCTGGCTCATCTGAGTTTCAGATTAGGCAGCTTGCATCTGGTGCTGCAAGCGGCGGGTTTGGATGGTCTGTCGTTTGATCCTTTCTCGTTCCATCAAAATGGTTTCTCCGCGTCCAAAGTAGACGTCGGCGGGCGTGAGATTACCGAGGCTCTCGTGGTAGCGCTGGTGATTGTAATGCGCCACAAACGCTTCGATCTGCGCCTCCAGATCACCCGGCAGAAAGTAGTTCTCCAGCAGAATGCGGTTCTTGAGCGTCTGGTGCCAGCGCTCGATCTTGCCCTGCGTCATAGGATGATACGGTGCTCCACGCACATGGCTCATGCCCTTGGCTTCCAGCCACGAGGCTAGATCCGACGCGATGTAGCTCGAGCCGTTATCCGACAG
>NZ_QQBB01000011.1:46760-91162 GCF_003350535.1 Microvirga subterranea | reverse complement strand
GTCTGGCTCGACGGCCAGCAGGTGGTCAACTACTCCGGCGCGGTCGGCTACACCGACCAGAGCACCACCCACTGGAACATGGGCATCTACCGCTCCTCCCCGGCCGGCGGCGAGACCATCGCCTACAACGTCAAGGGGCTGGACCTCTCCTACGGCTCGTCCGCGACCGCCGCAAACCACGGTGCGCCCGCCGACACCGGCACCAGCGCCCCGATCCCGGCGCCCGCTCCCACGCCTGCTCCGACGGAGCCGTCCACGATCAAGACGATCAACGGCACCTCGGGCAATGACGTCCTCACCGGCACCAGTGTGGCCGAGAAGATCGTCGGCAACGGCGGCAACGACAAGATCTACGGCAAGGGAGGCATGGACGTCCTGACCGGCGGCGCGGGCAGCGACACTTTCGTGTTCGATACGGCCCTCAACGCCACGAGCGTCGCCACCATCACCGACTTCACTCCCGGTGTTGACAAGATCCAGTTCTCCTCGAAGGTGTTCACGTCGCTTTGGGTGCAGACTCTCGGGTCGGACGTGTTCCGCGTCGGCACGAAGGCGCTCGACCACAACGATCACATCATCTACGACAAGGCCACTGGCACGCTGTCGTACGATGCGGACGGTTCCGGCAGCATCGCGGCGGTCCAGTTCGCCAAGGTCGCTGCGGGTCTCGCCCTGTCGGCGTCGGACTTCTACACGATCTAAGTCTCGGACCATCCGGTCTTGACACATCGCAGCCCCGGCTTCGGCCGGGGCTGCTTTCGTTTGTGACGGGAGGAGTGCGAGCGGCGCTTCCGCAGGGCGCTCCGTTAGGCCGTGACCGTTGCGAGGAGGCGGCGCATGAAGGCCTCTCCCTTCGCCACTTCGCTGAGCGCGATGTATTCATCCGGCTTGTGGGCTTGGGCGATATTGCCGGGCCCGCAGACCACGGCGGGGATCCCGCCGGATTTCTGGAACAAGCTCGCCTCCGTAGCGAATGCGACCTTCGACTGGCCGTTCTGTCCTGCAATCGCCTTGGCGAGGGTGACGACTTCCTCCTCCGGCGCCACATCCAGCCCGGGCGTCGCGGACAGTTGCTGCCAGGAGAACCCGGCACCCGGCGCAGCGGCCTTCATCTCAGGCTCCAGCACCTCATGGGCGTAACGCTGGACTTCCGCCAGCAGGGCCGCGGGGTCCTGCTGCGGCAAGTAGCGGAACTCGAAGTCGAAGGTGCACTCCTTCGGCACGATGTTGAGCGCCGTGCCGCCGCGGATCACGCCCGTATGCACGGTCGTGTGAGGGATGTCGAAGCCCTCGTCGAACGGCCCCTCGGTTGCGATTCTGCGGGCCATGCTCCGCAGGTACGACACCACGTCGGCCGCATACTCGACGGCGTTGACGCCCTTCGGCGCAAGCGAGGAGTGGCACGACAGGCCCTCGACCCGGCAGCGCATCGCCAGCTTGCCCTTATGCGCGCAGATGATCTGCATTTCGGTCGGTTCGCCGATGATCGCCATGCGCGGCTGCACCGGCAGCGTGTTCAGATGAGCGATGAGCGGACGGACGCCGACGCAGCCGACCTCTTCGTCATAGGAGAACGCGTAGTGGATCGGGGTCGTCAGGTCGGCCTTCGCGAAGTCCGGCGCGAAGGCGAGCGCGATGGCCACGAAACTCTTCATGTCCGCAGTGCCGCGGCCGTAGAGATGATCGCCGCGTCGGGTGAGGGTGAACGGGTCGCTCGTCCAGTCCTGACCATCCACCGGCACCGTGTCCGTGTGCCCGGACAGAAGAATGCCGCCCCGGTCCTTCGGTCCGATCGTCGCGTAGAGGCTGGCCTTCTGCCCCGTGTCGTCGAACACCAGCGTGCTCTCGATGCCGAGCCGGCCGAGATAGTCGCGGATGTAGCCGATCAGCTCCAGGTTGGAGTTCCGGCTCGTGGTGTCGAAACCGACCAGATCACGGATCAGGTCGAGGCTGACGAGATCGTCAGTGGGCATCGTCTCTCCGGGGTTCAACTGAGCAATCGTCGGCTCAATGCATGTCGTTCAGATGGCAGGCCGAGAGCCGGCCGGGCGCAATCTCGCGCAGGCGTGGGCGTTCCGCCTTGCAGCGCGGCAGCGCCAGAGGGCAGCGCGGATGAAAGGCGCAGCCGGCGGGTGGATCGAGAGGGGAGGGAATCTCGCCCTTGATCGGCGCGAAGGTCCGCTTCCGGGTGTCGACCCGCGGCGCCTCGTCCAGGAGCGCACGGCTGTATGGGTGGTTCGGGCCGGCGAACAATTCGGCCGTCGGAGCGATCTCGACCACCCGGCCGAGATACATGATGACCGTGCGGTCGGCGATGTGCTCGACCACGCCGAGGTCGTGGCTGATGAAGAGGTAGGTGAGGCCGAGATCCCGGCGCAGTTCCATGAACAGGTTGATGATCTGTGCCTGGATCGAGACGTCGAGGGCCGCTACCGACTCGTCGCAGACCAGGAATTCGGGCTGCACGGCAAGCGCGCGAGCGATGCCGATGCGCTGGCGCTGGCCGCCTGAAAACTGATGCGGGAAGCGTGCCGCATAGGCCGGATCGAGGCCGACCTTGCGCATGACGGACGCGACATAGTCGGCTTGCCCGGCACGCGACACGAGGCCGTGCACGCGCGGCGCCTCGCCGATGATCTCGGACACGCGCAGGCGGGGGTTGAGCGATGCCATCGGATCCTGGAACACCATCTGGATCTTGAGCTTCGCCTTGCGCGCCTCGTCGGAGGACAGGGAGGCGATCGGCCGGCCCCGATAGAGGATCTGGCCTGCGCTCGGCGGCGTGATGCCGGCCACCATGCGCCCGAGCGTGGTCTTGCCGCATCCGGATTCTCCGACGAGGCCGACGACCTCGCCGGGAGCGATGTTCAGGCTCACGTCGTCCACCGCATGGACATCGTATTCCTGGACCTTGGCGCCGAGCCGCTTCGCCAGACGCTCCGCGAAGTCGAGCTTGGTCGAGAACCGCTTGGTCAGGTGCGAGAGTTCGAGCATGGAGGTAGGGCTGGCCGGCTCGGTCGACGGAGGGGCGGCGAGCGGCGAGGAGGAAGCGGTCATGCGGCGGCCCCTTCAGGATGGAAGCAGCGCCAGCCATGGCCGCCGTCGGACAGGGGCGGGACGGCCAGACAGATCTCGGTGGCGCGCTGGCAGCGCGGTCGAAAGGCGCAGCCTTCCGGCAGGTTGAGCAGGGACGGTGTCATTCCGGGGATCTGGGACAGCGGCTCGCCGCGCCGGTTTCGGCTCGGAACGGACCCGAGGAGGCCATGGGTGTACGGGTGCCGCGCCCCGTCGATCACCTCGACGGTCGTGCCTGTCTCCACGACGCGCCCGGCATACATCACGGCAATTCGGTCGGCGAGACCCGACACCACAGCGAGGTCGTGGGTGATCCAGACGAGCGCGGTCCCGGTCTCGCGGCACAGCTTCTGCACCTCGAACAGGATCTGGGCCTGGATCGTCACGTCGAGGGCCGTGGTCGGCTCGTCGGCGATGATCACGTCAGGCTGGTGCAGCAGCGCGATGGCAATGGCAACGCGCTGACGCATGCCACCCGAGAACTGGTGCGGGTACGCAGCTAGACGCTCGTCTGGGGAGGGAATGCCGACTCGGACCAGCGCCTCGCGGGCTCGCTCGCGCGCCTGCTGGCGTGAAACCTTGTCGTGGGCGAGCACGGTCTCAACCATCTGGGTCTCGACGCTGAGCACCGGGTTCAGCGTCATCATCGGATCCTGGAAGATCATGGCGATACGGTTGCCGCGCAGCTGGCGCAGGCGCTTCTCGCCGGCCTTCACCAGGTCCTCGCCGCGATAGCGCACGGCGCCGCCGACGATCCGGCCCGGAGGATCGATAAGCCCGAGAATGGACATGCCGGTGACCGACTTGCCGGAGCCGGATTCGCCGACGAGCCCCAGGATCTCGCCGCGGTTGAGCGTGAAGCTCACGCCGTCCACCGCCTTGGCGACCCCGCCGCGGGTGAAGAAGTGGGTGCGCAGGTCCTCGACCTCGAGCACCGGTTCCTGTCGCGTCATGGTCGCCTCCTCAATGCTGCAGGCGCGGGTTGAGGACGTCGCGCATCTGGTCGCCGACGAGATTGATGCTGACGATGGTGATCAGCAGGGCGAGGCCCGGGAACACGCTGACCCAGAATTCGCCGCTGAGCATGTAGTCGAAGCCGGACGCGATCAGCATGCCGAGCGACGGCTCGGTCACGGGAACGCCGACGCCCAGGAACGACAGGGTCGCCTCGAGGGTGATCGCATGGGCGACCTGCACGGTCGCCACCACGATCAGGGGCGGCAGGCAGTTCGGCAGGAGGTGGCGCAGGACGATGCGCCCCTTCGGCAGGGCGAGGCACTGCGCCGCCTCGACATATTCCTTGCGCCGTTCCACCAGCGCGGCGCTGCGCACCGTGCGGGCATAGTAGGCCCATTGCACCGCCGCGAGCGCGACGATCACCTTGTCCACGCCCTTGCCGAGCACGGCGAGGAGGATCAGCGCAATGAGGATCGCCGGGAAGGAGAGTTGAATATCGACCAGACGCATGATGGTGGCGTCGGTGCCGCCGCCTGCATAAGCCGCGACCATGCCGATGACCAGCCCGATCGCGAGAGCGATGGCGGTCGACGAGAAGCCGACGAGGAGGCTCGTCCGCAGTCCGTATAGGATCGCGCTCAGGAGGTCTCGACCCTGCTCGTCAGAGCCGAGCCAGAAGACGTTGCCGTCCATATCGGCGCTGCCCGGCGGCAGCATGCCCGACATGATGTCGAGCTTGCTCAGGTCGTAGGGGTCCTGCGGTGCGATCCAGGGAGCCAGCAGGGCCGAAAAGACCACGAGCGCGAGCAGAACGAGGCCGAGCATGGCGACACGGCTGTCGAGGAACCCGACGACGAAGCGCTTGAGCGGGGTTTCGACCTTCGGGGCGGCGGAGACGGGGCTTGCGGCGGTCATGCCTTGGCGCCTCCCAGGCGGATGCGGGGGTCGAGCAGCGAATAGAGCAGGTCGACCACGAGATTGATGACAATGAAGAGGAGCACGGTGACCAGGAGGTAGGCCACGACCACGGGCCGGTCGAGCAGCAGGATGCTGTCGATCAGCAGCTTGCCCATGCCGGGCCAGGCGAAGACCGACTCGGTCACGACCGAGAAGGCGATCACCGAGCCGAATTCGAGTCCGAGCACGGTCACGACCGGGATCATGATGTTCTTGAGGATGTGCACGCCGACGATGCGGGCAGGCGACAGGCCTTTCGCACGGGCGAAGCGCACATAGTCCTGCAGGGCCACCTCGCGGGTGCCGGCGCGGGCGAGGCGGATCACGAGCGATACCTTGAACAAAGCGAGGTTCAGGGCCGGCAGGAACATGTGCTTCAGGCCGTTGAGCGTGAGGAAGCTGAAGGGAACGCCGAACACGTCCACGGTTGCGCCGCGACCGCTGGCCGGAAGCCACCCGAGCGACACCGCGAAGGCCATGATCAGCAGCATGCCGACCCAGAAGGTGGGCAGGCTGAATCCGAGGATGGAGCCCGCCATGATGATGCGGCCCGCGGCCGAATCCGGCTTCAGGCCCGCCCAGATCCCAAGCGGGATGCCGATGACTACCGCGATGATCATCGCGAGCAGAGCGAGTTCGAGGGTCGCGGGGAATCGCTCGAGGACGAGGCCGATGGCCGGGACGCCGTGAACGAAGGACGTTCCAAGGTCGCCGGAGAGGGCATTGCCGGCGAAGGAGAGGAATTGTTCGTGCATCGGCCGGTCGAGGCCGAGCCTTGCGATGGCGGCCGCCCGCTCGATCTCGTCGGCCTCCGGGCTGATCAGCACGTCGATCGGATTGCCGATCGCGAAGATGCCGGCAAAGACCAGGACGGACATGACCGCGATGACGATCGCGCTCTGGGCAAGGCGCCGGATCAGGAAAACCAGCATGTCGAATTCCGGTTGGCGGGCGGGAAGGAAACGGGGGCGGAAGTCCGCCCCCGAGAGTGTCCGATGAAGAGGCTTACTTCGCCGAGCGGATCGACGCGGCCAGGGTGTACTGGTCGGCGCGGGGCTCGTAGCTCAGGCCCTTGCGCATGGCCCACGAGGTGACCTCGTAGTGCAGGGGCAGGACCGCGTAGTCCTCCATGGCGACCTTCATGGTCTCGGCCAGCAGCTTCTCGCGCGCGGCGTCGTCGACCGTGGCGAGCGCCTTCGTCAGCAGCTCGTCCAGCTTCGGGTTCGAATAGCTGGTGTAGTTGGTCGGGCCGAAGCCCTTCTCCTTGATCCGCGTGGCCACGAGAGACTTGAGCGGCGACGAGGCTTCGCCCGTGGCGGCGCTCCAGCCGGCGAGATACACGCTGAACTCGCCCTTGTTGCGGCGGGAGAAGAACACGTTGACGGTCGCGGCATCCACCTGCGTCTTGATGCCGATACGGCTGTACATCTGAGCAACCGCCTGGGCGATCTTCTCGTCGTTGATGTAGCGGTCGTTCGGCGTGCCGATGGTCAGCTCGAAGCCGTTGGGATAGCCGGCCGCCGTCAGCAGTTCCTTGGCCTTCTTCTGGTCGCTCTTGACCTTGAGGTCCGGGTTGGTGCCGAACAGGCCGGGAGCCAGGAGCTGGGCTGCCGGTTCCGCGGTATTGTTCATGATGCGCTTGACGATGGCCTCGCGGTCGATGGCCAGCGAGAGCGCCTCGCGCACGCGGATGTCGCGCAGCGGGTTCTTGCCGTCGGTGCCTTTGATGGTCGGGGTCGGCTCGGCCTGATCGAGGGCGAGATACACGACGCGGTTCGACAGGGTCTCGACCACGGAGACCTTCGGGTCCTTGCGCAGCCGCTCCAGGTCCTGCAGCGGCGGCTCGTCCACGAGATCGACGTCACCGGCGAGGAGCGCCGCCATGCGCGGTCCGTCGCTGGTGATCGGACGGAACGTGACCTTGTCCCACTCCGGCTTCGTGCCCCAGTAGTCAGGATTGCGATCGAGCACGATGCGCTCGCCCTTGCGGTATTCAGCGAGCTTGAACGGGCCGGTTCCGATCGTGAGAGTGCCGTCGTTGAACGCCTGCGTCGCTGGCCAGGAGTCGGCCTTGCACCCGGCCTTGTCGAAGGTGACCTTCTCGCCGCCGGCGGCCTTGGCCGAGATGATGCCGAAAGTCGTCATCTCGACGGGCAGGAGCGGATAGGGGGCGGCGGTCTTGACGATGATCGTGTAGGGATCGGGCGTCTCCACCGCGTCGACACCCTTGGTGTAGAGCGTGAAGGAGGACGGGCTGTTGGCGACGTTCGGAATGCGGCAGAGGGTGTAGACGAAGTCCTGCGCGGTGAACTCGCTGCCGTCATGAAACTTGACGCCCTTGCGGAGCTTGAACTCCCACGTCTTGTCGTCAACCGCGCGCCAAGATTCGGCGAGCGCGGGGATCAGACGCTGCTTCGCATCCTGATCGACGAGCGATTCGAAGATGTGGCGGCGCACCGTGTTGTTCGGTGTCAGGTTATGATAGTGCGGGTCGAGGGAGCTCGGCTCGGCTGCCGTGCCGATCCGGAGTTCTGCCGCGAAGGCATGGCCGCCAAGAAGCAGGGCCGCGAGGGCGCCGGCAAGAATCGTCGTTTGCTGTTTCATGACCTCTCTCTGGGACTTGGCTCTCGATCGCTTGTGACGCGAATTATGTTATTAAAGTACGAAAATTAGTTATCGCATTGCGATAAGAGCGTAGCGCAACGCGATTATCTCGAATAGAATTGTCGAGCTTGTCAAGGCGTCTAAGCGATAAGACAAAGCCTCGAAGAAGGCTTGAGAGAGGGAGCACGACCATGGCACCGCGGAAAATGATCGATGCCTCTGCCCCTGCGGAAGGGGGAGGGATCGCGCTTGCGGAGGACGTGTCCGCTGGGCCTGGGCGGGAAGACCCGCTCTTCATCAATTCTCTCGCGAAAGGCCTCGGCGTGCTGAAGGCCTTCGACGGCGATTGGGACGCGCTCGGCCTGCGGGAGATCGCGGCCCGATCGAGCATCAGCATGGGGGCGGCCCAGCGCATCACCCACACACTGGTGCGTCTCGGATATCTTCGGAAGGACGACAGGACGCGCCGCTACCGGTTGAGCGCCCGCATGCTCGACTTCGCATATCACTATCTTCATGCAAGCCCGCTCTATGAGGTTGCGATCCCGTTCGTCGCCTCGGCGCGGGACGATTGTCGCGAGACCGTCAACGTCGCGGAGCTCGACGGGCCGGAGGTCGTTGCCGTGATCCGCATGCCGAGCCAGCGCCGCATGAACCCGACCTCGACGATCGGCCGCCGACTGCCGGCCTTCTGCACGGCGGGAGGGCGTGCGCAGCTCGCCTGGCTGCCGCAGGACGAGCTGGCCGACATTCTGGACCGCACGGACTTTCAGCCGCGCACGCCACGCACCATCACCGATCGCGCCGAGGTCGAGCGGCGCCTGGAGATCGCGCAGCGCGAGGGCTTTGCCCTCGTCGATGAGGAGGTCAATCTCGGCGAGATCGCCGTTGCGGCTCCCATCCTCGACGGCAACGGTCGCCCCTTGGCGGCCGTCGGGGTCTCGACCTCCACCGCGCACTGGACAGTCGAGGCGGCACGGGAGCGGCTTGCGCCGGTCGTCATGGAGACGGCGCGCCGCATTTCACGCTCGCTGCGCGGTTGGAAGCCGTTTTAGGGCCGCGCCATCTCGGGACGATCAGCGGGCCTGTGGGTGGGGCGCAGCCCAGGGGCGCCGTGCGGCGTCCTCCACCGTGAACCGCGCAATCGCATCCGCCTGATTGAGCGTCAGATCGATATCGTCCCAGCCGTTGAGGAGCTTCATGCGCCAGACGGGATCGACAACGAACGGGATCCTGCGATCGCCCGCCGTGACCGACTGTTCTTCGAGATCGACCGTGAGTTCGGCGCCGTCGCTCTCGAGATGGCGCATCAGCGCCTCGGCATCCTGCTCCTCCACCCGGGCCGGGAGGAGGCCGTTGTTGACCGAGTTGGACGCGAAGATGTCGCCGAAGCTCGGCGCGATCACACAGCGGATGCCGTAATCCACGAGCGCATAGACGGCTGCCTCACGCGATGAACCAGCTCCAAAGTTGCGCCTGGCGACGACGATCTGCGCGTTCCGGAACTGGGGACGGTTGAGCGGGAAGTCCGGGACTTCGCTTCCCTCGCCCGAAAAGCGCATGTCGTGGAGCAGATAGCCGCCATATCCTTCCGCGCGAGAGCGCTTCATGAACCGGGCCGGGATCAGCTGGTCCGTGTCGATGTTGGCATAGGGCAGGGGGCAGGCGGTCGCGGTCAGGCGCTGGAAGGGCTGCATCAGGAGCGCTCCTCGATCAGGGGGCGGACGTCGGCGAGGTGCCCGGTCACGGCGGCCGCCGCGACCATCGCGGGCGACATGAGATGGGTTCGTGCCCCGGGTCCCTGACGTCCCTTGAAGTTGCGGTTCGTGGTCGAGGCGCAGCGCTCGCCGGGCTGCACGATGTCGCCGTTCATGCCAACGCACATGGAACAGCCGGACTCCACCCACTCGAGCCCGGCCTCCTGGAATATCCTGTCGAGCCCTTCCGCTTCTGCCTGCTGCTTTACTAACGAGGAGCCGGGCGAGACGAGCCCCGGTACCTTGGCCTTGCGGCCCGCCAGCACTTCGGCGGCGGCGCGCAGGTCCTCGATGCGGCTGTTGGTGCACGAACCGATGAAGACGCGGTCGATGCGAACGTCGGTGAGCCTCTGGCCCGGCTTGAGGTCCATATAGGCCAGGGCGTCGCGGACCTGCGCCGCCTTGCCCGAATCCGGGATCGTCTCGGGATCCGGCACCATCGTGGTGATCGGCAGTGCGTCCTCGGGGCTGACGCCCCAGGTGACGACGGGGGCGATCTCCGCCGCGTTGAGCGTGATCTCACGGTCGAACTGCGCACTCTCGTCGGTCCGAAGCTGCAGCCAGTCCTCCGCCGCACGCTCGAATTCACCTCCCGCGGGGGCAAAGGGACGGTTGCGGAGATAATCGATCGTCGTCTCGTCGGGGGCGACCATGCCGCAGCGCGCGCCCGCTTCGATCGAGAGATTGCACAGGGTGAGGCGCCCCTCCATCGAGAGCCCCCGGATGGCGGAGCCAGCATACTCGACGGCATGTCCCTGCGCACCGTCCGCGCCGATGCGCGCGATGATGGAGAGCGCGATGTCCTTGGCGCCAATTCCCGGGGCCAATGCTCCCTCAACCATGATGCGCATGCGCTTCGGCTTCCGCTGCCAGAGCGTCTGTGTCATCAGCACGTGCGCGACCTCGGATGCGCCGATGCCGAAACCCCATGCGCCGAACGCGCCATGCGTGGAGGTGTGGCTGTCGCCGCACACGATGAGCAGGCCCGGGAGCGTCAGGCCCTGTTCCGGGCCGACCACGTGGACGATTCCCTGACGCGGGTCGTTGAGACCGAACAGCAATACGCCGTTTTCGGAGGTGTTGCGCTCGAGCTGGTCGATCATACTTTGGATGGCCGGATCGATCGTGCGTCCGGAGCGGCGGGTCGGGACATAGTGATCGGCGATGCCGAAGGTGAGATCCGGGCGTGAGACCTTCGCGCCCCGCTCCTTCAGCTTGTTGAAGGCATGGAACGATCCCTCGTGGACGAAATGCCGGTCGACCCACAGCAACGTCTGTCCGTCCTCGCGGGTCACGATCGCGTGGCTGTCCCAGAGCTTGTCGAACAGGGTCCGCGGACCGGAGGGGTTCTGCGCCATCTCGCTCTCCCGAATGCGCTCACATCGTTCATGTCGGAGCGCTCACCAGTATTTCCAAAGGGGCGGCTTGACGCAAGGGAAATGTCTTATAAGGTAGACAGGTATCTGTTCTTTGCATCAGTCAACACTGTTGCAGTCTGGAGCGGGCAACCTTGGCGGACGCAGTCGAACCCCTCAAAGCGCGGCGCATCTATCTTCTCCTGCGCGAGCGCATCCTGAACGGCGAACTGGAGCCCGGCTCCCGGTTGCCCGGGGAGCTGTCGATCGCCGCCGAATACGGACTTTCACGGGTTACGGTCAGGCGCGCGCTCGATACCCTCGCCAACGACGGTCTCATCGATCGCCGCCCCGGCTCCGGCACGTTCGTCCGTGAGGGAAATTCGGTCCAGCCGATCGTGGCGGATCTCTCGAACGTCCTGTCTCACCTGGTCGAGATGGGGCGCCGGACCGGCGTGCGTCTTCTGTCCTTTGCCTATGTGAACCCGCCCGAGAGCGTGGCCGCCTCCCTCGGGCTCGAGCCGGGAGAGCGCACGCAGCGGTCCATCCGCGTTCGTCTCATCGATGGTGCGCCGTTTTCCTACCTCGTGACCCATGTGCCGGAGCGCATCGGCGTCACTTATTCGGAGGCGGACCTCGCATCGATGCCGCTTCTTGGCCTCCTGGAGCGATCGGGGATCATGGTCGAGGAGGCGAGCCAAAGCATCGGCGCCACCTTGGCCGGACCGGACGTCGCGGAAGCGCTGGGGCTGGAGATCGGCTCGCCGCTTCTGTCGCTCACGCGCGTCGTCTGGGACCCGTCGGGTCAGGGAGTGGAGCACCTCCACGCCCTCTACCGGCCGGATCGTTATTCCTTCCACATGGATCTCGTGCGGACTGGCGCCGTCGGCGCCCGTCGCTGGAATCCCGTGGTGAAGCCGGTCATCGCAGGACCGGAGACGCACAAGCGCAAGACCAAGGGGCCGGAGAGCTCCAAACCGAAGTCCCGCCCCGTGCGGGTGTCCAACCAGAGGAGAACATCGACATGAAGAACATCATGCGTCCAACCCGCCGTTCGATCCTGCGGGCCGGCGCCGCCTCCGCGGCCGTGCTCGCCATGCCGGCTTATTTGCGCGCCCAGTCGCAGTCCGTGAAGATCGGCATCCTGCAGCCCGTCACCGGTGCGCTTGCGCAGGACGGCGAGTTCGGCCGCATGGGCGCCGAAATGGCCATCAAGGAGATCAACGATTCCGGCGGCCTCAAGGGACTCGGCGGCGCCAAGCTCGAAATGGTGTTCGGCGATGCACGCTCGAACCCGGAGGCCGGCACCCAGGAGGTCGAGAAGATGCAGGCTGACGGCGTCGCGGCCATCGTCGGCGGCTTCGCGAGCCCGATCTGCCTCGCCGCCACCCAGGCGGCTGCCCGCTACGACCTGCCTTACATCGTCGATGTGGGCGTGAGCGACCCGATCGTCCAGCGCGGTCTCAAGAACACGTTCCGCTTCGCACCGGGCTTCGGCATCGTGACGGGATTTGCCCTCGACAACCTCGTCAAGCTCAACGACGGCGCCGGCAAGCCCGCCAAGACCGTGGTGCTCGTTCACGAGGACGGCCTGTTCGGATCGGGCCTCGCCAAGCTCATGCAGACGGAACTGCCGAAGCGCGGATTCGAAATCCTCGAGACCATTGCGCATCCGACTCCGGCGCGCGACATGTCGAACGTCGCCCTGCGCATCCGTTCGCTCAACCCGGATCTTGTGATCCCGTCGAGCTATTACGGCGAGTTCGTGCTGCTCGCGCGCACCATGCAGCAGCAGCGCATCCGGCCGAAGGGCGTCTACGCGGTCCTCAACGGAGCGGCCTCGAACTACCGCTTCGTGAAGGAGTTCCCGGAAGCCGCCAACGGCATCATGGACTGCAATCACTGGTACGACCCGCGCAACCCGAAGGCCCAGGAGCTCAAGAAGCAGGTCGAGGCGCAGGGCAAGGTCTTCGCCTATAACGTGCCGCTGAACTATTCCTGCGTGAAGCTCCTCGCCGACGCCATCAACCGCGCCGGTTCGGCCGACCGCGCGAAGATCATCGAGGCGCTCAACACCTCGACCTTCAAGGACCACATCATGCCCTACGGCGAGACCAAGTTCGTCAACGGGCAGAACATGGGCGCCGCGCCGGTCAATACGCAGGTGCAGGGCAACGACATCAAGGTGATCTTCCCCGAAGCCTTCGCGGACGCGAAGCCGCAATTCCCGGTGACCGGCTGATCCTGGGCAACGGTCCTGGGGCGCCTATAGCCGCCCCAGGAACCCTGAGGAGTGTTTCGTGTGATGTATTCACCCGCCATCATTGCGGAAGCCGTCGTCAACGGCCTCATGACGGGAGCGGTCTATGCGCTCATCGCGCTCGGCCTCACCCTGGTTTACGGCGTCCTTCACATTATCAATTTCGCCCATGGGGCGCTTCTCACGGCTGCCATGTTCGCCGTGTGGGCCGTCTACGTGGCTTTCGGCCTTGATCCGTATCTTGCGATCCTGCCGCTGACGCCGCTCTTCTTCGGGCTCGGCTATGCGGTGCAGCGCTTCGTGATCGGCCCGGCAAGCCATGGCAGCGACAGCAACATCCTGCTCGTGACGCTGGGCCTCTCGATTGCCATCGAAAACGCGCTGCTGGCAGGCTTTCGCTCGGATACGCGCACGCTCAACACCGATTACGGTTTCCAGGTGGTGGAACTCGGCCCGCTTCTTCTCTCCAAGCCGCGCCTGATCGGGTTCGGGGCGGCCGTGCTGGTCACGGTCCTCCTGTGGCTTCTCCTCTCGCGCACCGACACCGGCAAAGCCATCCGGGCCGTGGCCAAGGAAAAGCTCGGCGCCAGTCTCGTCGGCATCGACGTGGCTCACGTCTACGCCGTCACGTTCGGCCTCGGCTGCGCCTGCCTGGCGGTGGCGGCATGCCTGCTCATGCCGACCTTCTACGTCAATCCACGTATCGGCCAGGCCTTCGTGCTCGTCGCCTTCACGATCGTGGTGCTGGGCGGCATGGGGTCTATCCCCGGCGCGCTTGTCGGCGGGTTGTTCATCGGCGTGGTCGAGAGCCTTTGTGGCCTATTCCTCGGGGATTCCCTCGGCCAGATCGGCATCTTCCTCATCTTCATCCTGGTGCTGCTCGTGCGGCCGACGGGACTGTTCGGGGCGAAGGCATGACATTGCGCGACATCATCCCGATCATCCTAATCGTGGCGCTGCTGGCATTCCTGCCGGTCTTCGTCACGGCGAACACCGTTCTCAACTTTCTCGTTTTCACCCTGATCATCGCGCTCACAGCTCAAGGGTGGAACATACTGGCCGGCTTCGGCGGGCAGTTTTCCTTCGGCCACGCCGCCTTCTTCGGCACGGGCGCCTATGCGGCTGCGCTCCTCCAGGTCCGCCTCGGGATCAATCCATGGGTTGCCTTCGTGATCGGCGCCGCCGCCGGCGCTCTGGTCGGCTGGGTGATCGGCTACCTGAGCTTCCGGTCAGGCCTGCGCGGCTCCTATTTCGCCCTGGTGACCCTCGCCTTCGCTGAGGTGCTGCGGATTCTCGCCAACGCCGCCACCTTCACCGGCGGCGCGGCGGGTGTCCTGATCAAGCTTGACGTACGGCCGGAGAACTTCCAGTTCGAGAGCCGCGCCGCCTTCTTCTGGATCGCGCTGGCGCTCGTCGGCGCGGTCCTCGTCCTCACCCGCTGGATCGAGCGGTCCCGCTTCGGTGCTCAGCTCGTAGCCGTGCGCGAGAACGAGGCGGCCGCCAAGGCGCTCGGCGTCGACACGCTGCGGGTGAAGCTCGGGGCGATCACGCTTTCCGGAGCCGTGACGGCGGCCGCTGGCTGCCTCTATGCCCAGTACTTCCTCTATGTGGACGCCAACATCGCCTACGGCACCTGGATCTCGGTCGAGGCGATCCTTGCCCCGATCGTCGGTGGGATCGGAACCGTGTTCGGTCCGCTGGTCGGCGCGGTTGCCCTGCATGGACTGGGAGAGATCACCAAGCTCGCGGCCGGCAGCATTCCGGGCATCGACCTCATGGTCTTCGGTAGCCTTCTGGTCGTTGCCGTCGCGTTTGCGCCGGACGGGATCCTCGGTCTCCTGAGGCGCTTCCGCCGGCCGGCCCAGCCTACAGGAGCATCCCGCCATGCTTGAGGTGCAGAACGCGACCAAACGCTTCGGCGGGCTCATCGCCGTGAACCAGGCGTCGCTGAAGGCCGCAGCAGGCTCCATCACGGGACTCATCGGTCCGAACGGCGCCGGAAAGACGACCCTGTTCACGCTCATTTCCGGTTTCGAACGACCGACCGAGGGGCGCGTGCTGTTCGAAGGACAGGATATCAGCCGCGACGAGCCTCACATCCGTGCCCAGCGCGGAATCGCCCGAACGTTCCAGATCGTGCAGCCCTTCGCGGGCCTCTCCGTCGTCGAGAACATCGCCGTCGGCGCTCATCTGCGTCATGCAAGGCGCAGCGACGCCATGGCTCGCGCCCAGGAGGTGGGCCGCCGCGTCGGGCTCGGTCCCGAACTCGACAAGTCGGCCTCAAGCCTGACGGTGGCGGGCCGCAAGCGGCTGGAACTCGCCCGCGCGCTCGCGACCGAGCCGAAGCTGCTGCTGCTCGACGAAGTGCTCGCCGGCCTCAATCCTTCCGAGATCCGCGACATCATCCCGGTGATCCGCGCGATCCGTGACGAGGGCGTCACGATTCTGATGATTGAGCACGTGATGCAGGCGGTGATGAACCTCTGCGAGCAGGTCTATGTGCTGGCTCAAGGAAAGATCATCGCGGAGGGCCCGCCTGCCGAGGTCTGCGACGACCCGACGGTGATCGAGGCTTATCTCGGCGCCGGTGCGGCCGAACGCCTGAAGCGGGAGAAGGTCCATGCTTGAGGTCCGGTCCTTGAGAGCCGGCTATGGCGGCACGGAAGTCCTGCGCGGGCTCGATCTGTCGGTCGGGGCTGGCGAGATCGTCGCGGTGCTCGGCTCCAACGGCGTCGGCAAGACCACGTTGAACAAGGTCCTGTCCGGCGTCCTTCGGGCGAACGAAGGCGAGATCCGCTTCGACGGGAAGACCCTCACGGGTGCTTCCTCGGCCGACATCGTGGAGGCGGGGCTCATCCATGTGCCAGAGGGCCGCAAGATCTTCCCGAACATGTCGGTGCGCGAGAACCTCGAACTCGGCAGCTACCGGAGGGGGCGTGAGAGACGCTCCGCCAATCTTGAGCGGGTCTTCGAAACCTTCCCGCGCCTGCGCGAGCGCAGCGGTCAAGCCGCCGGCACCCTGTCCGGAGGCGAGCAGCAGATGCTGGCGATCGGACGCGGGATGATGGCGGAGCCGCGCCTCCTCATCCTGGACGAGCCATCGCTCGGCCTGTCGCCGCTGCTCGTCGAGGAGATGTTCACCCTGATCCGTCGACTCAACGGCGAAGGACTGCCCATCCTGCTCGTCGAACAGAACGTGGTGCAGTCGCTCGAATGCGCGTCTCGCGCCTACATTCTGGAGAACGGGCTCTTCGCCCTGTCGGGGACGGCCGAACAGGTTCGCAACGATCCCGAGCTCAAGCGCGCCTATCTCGGCATGTGACGGAGGAGACCTCATGACGATCGTCACGCAAAACGTCATTCCCGCTTCCGTCCTGCTTCAGGCCGGGCAGCCCGACTGGCTCAGGCAATGGGGCGAGTTCGCTGCGAAGACCCGCTTCTCCGCTCTGCCGGCGCCTGTGGTGGAGCGCACCAAGCTCGTCCTTCTCGACTGCATCGGTGCGATCGCGGCCGGCATGCAGGAGCCCGAGATGCGCACCCTCGTTGGGCGGCTTGCACAGCGCGAGGCAGGCGAGGGTCAGGTTCCGGTGATCGGCTCCGGGCGCCGCATGAGCGCGCTGCTTGCGAGCCTGCTTAACGGCACTGCGGGCACGATGCTCGAACTCGACGAGGGCAACCAGTACGCGCGCGGCCACCCAGGCATCCATGTGGTCCCGGCGGCTTTGGCGGCCGGCGAGCGCCTGTCGATTTCCGGAGCCGATCTGCTGCTCGCCGTCGCGCTTGGCTACGAGATCGGATCGCGCATCGGCATCGCGTCGAAACTGCGGGTGACCATGCATCCGCACGGCACCTGGGGCACGGTGGGCGCCGCATTGACGGCCGCGAAGCTCGAGGGCGCCACGGCCGATCAGATGGTCGAAACCATCAACATCGCGTCGAGCTTCGGCCTCTCGACGAGCCGTCGCACGATGCTGGAGGGCGGGACTGTCCGCAACAGCTATGCGGGCTTTTCGAACCAGCTCGGACTCATGGCGTGGGAGCTGCAGGCATCGGGCTTCGTCGGCGAGACGGATGGCGTCGGCACGGTCTACGGAACGGTCATCGCGGAGAATTTCCAGCCCGACGAAATGGTGCTGGAACTGGGCGAGCGCTGGGAGATCGCCCGCAACTACTTCAAGCGCCATGCAGCCTGCCGCTATACCCACGGGGCACTCGACGCCCTCGGCGACATCGTCCGTCAGGCAGGCGGATCCATCGATCCCGCCGCCATCGAGACGATCGAGGTCGACACCTATGTGTGGGCGGCGCAGCTCGACTCGGCCGAGCCCAAGAACATGCTCGCCGCGAAGTTCTCGCTGCCCTTCGCGCTTGCCACCTCCATCGTCAACGGCGCCGCCACCGTGCCCGCCTTCCGCGAGGAGGCCCAGGCGAACACGACCGCCCGCGACCTTGCACGTCGGGTCTCGGTGCGGGAGGACGCGTCGCTCACGGCGATGCTGCCTGGGCTGCGTCCGGCCAGGGTCAGGGTCTGCTTCTCCGACGGGCGCACATTGTCGGCCGAGGTGCTCACCAACAAGGGCGACACCGAGGATCCCTACTCCCCCGATGACGTACGCGACAAGTTCCGTGAGCTGGCCGAGCCCGTTTGGGGAGGCGAGCATGTAGACAGAATCATCGCCGAGGTCGACGGCCTCGACGGCGCATCCGACATCCACGGCCTGACGGGCCTCCTTGCCCGCGCTCCCCAACACGGTTGGTCACAATGAATTTCAGGAAACGACTGCTGCAGAACCAGGTCGTCGTTGCGCCCGGCGTATACGACCCGCTGACCGCATCGCTCGCCACCGAAGCCGGCTTCGAGGCGCTGTATCTCTCCGGTGCGGCGATCGCTTATACGCGTCTCGGACGGCCGGATATCGGTCTCGTTTCCATGAGCGAGGTTGCCGATACCATCGCGCTGGTGCGCGACCGGGTGCCGACGCCGCTCGTGGTCGATGCGGATAATGGTTACGGCAACGCCCTCAACGTCCAGCGGACCGTCCGGATCTTCGAACGCGCCGGCGCCACCGCCATCCAGCTCGAGGATCAGAGCTTCCCGAAGCGCTGCGGTCACCTGCAGGACAAGTCGATCATCCCGGCCGTCGAAATGGCCGGCAAGATCAAGGCCGCCGTGGATGCACGGGCCTCGGAGGAGACGATCATCATCGCCCGCACCGATGCAGTCGCCGTGGAAGGCTTCGAGCCGGCGATCGAGCGGGCGCGACTCTATGCGGAGGCCGGGGCCGATGTCCTCTTCGTGGAGGCCCCGAAGACCCGCGAGCAGCTTGCGGCGGTCACGTCCGCCCTCGGGTCCCTGCGTCCGCTCCTGGCCAACATGGTCGAGGGCGGCGAGACGCCTCTGTCGTCGGCACAGGATCTCGGAAGCCTTGGGTTCAGGCTCGTGATCTTTCCCGGCGGCATCGTGCGCGCTCTCGCGCGCACGGCGCAGGATTACTACCGCTCGCTCCATGCCCATGGCACCAATGAACCCTTCCGCGACCGCATGTTCGATTTCACGGCACTGAACCGCCTCATCGGGACCCCAGAGATGCTGGCGCTCGGCGAGCGCTATGAATCCTTCGACAATGAGGCAGCCCAATGAGCGCCATCGACCCCGTCACCCTGGCCGTTCTGAAAGGACGCCTTGAGCAGATCGCGGACGAGATGGACGCGACGCTCTATCGCTCCGCCTTCAACCCGATCATTGCGGAGGCGCGCGATGCCTGCCACGGACTCTATCACCCCGTGACCGGTGCGACCCTCGTGCAGGGCACGAACGGCCTGCCGATCTTCGTCGGCGCCATGGCGTTTGCCGTCAAGGCCGTGATCGACAAGGTCGAGCGGGAAGGGGGGCTGGAGCCCGGCGACACGTTCCTGTTCAACGACCCCTATGACGGCGGCACGCACCTGAACGATTTCCGCCTCGTCCGGCCGATCTTCCGGGACGGGAAGCTTTATTGCTGGCTCGCATCCGTCGGCCACTGGCTCGATATCGGCGGCAACGTGCCGGGAGGCTTCAACGCGCAGGCGACGGAAAGCTTCCAGGAGGGCGTGCGCTTTCCCCCGGTCAAGCTCATCCGCGCAGGCGTGATGAACGAGGATATCGTGGCGATCCTCTCGGCCAATGCCCGTGTGCCGATATCGAACTACGGCGACCTGAACGGCCAGCTCAACGCCTTGGACCTCGGCGAGCGGCGCCTGACCGAGTTGCTCGACGAGTATGGCGACACGACCGTTGCGGCGGCCTTCGACGTCTTCTCGGATCGCGCGGAGGCGATGATGCGCGCCGCCGTCAGCGCTCTGCCGGACGGCACCTATTCGTTCGAGGACTACCTCGACAATGACGGCATCACGGACGAGCGGCTCACCATCGCTCTGGACCTGACGGTCGCGGGCGATGCCATGACGCTGGACTTCTCCCGTTCTTCCGCCCCCTGTGCGGGACCGCTCAACATCGCGTACTCGACGGCGGTCGCCTGCTGCTACGTCGCGCTCAAGCACGTCTTCACCGATGTGCCGGCCAATGCAGGCTGCCTGAGGCCGATCACCTTCGTGATTCCGGGTACGACCCTCCTGGGCGTCAAGCCGCCGAAGCCCGTCGGAGGCTACACGGAGACGATCCTACGCGTCATCGGCGTGGTCTTCGGCGCACTGGCGAAGGCCGATCCGAGCCGCGCCACGGCCGGCCCGTTCGGCACGATCAATGCCCTCTCTCTGGCGGGACATCGTCAGGACGGGTCGCGCTGGGTGATGTTCTCGTTCTTCGGCGGCGGTCTTGGCGGCAATCCGGAGAGCGACGGACTGAACCATGCCAACAACCCGATCTCGACCGCCACGATCCCGCCGGCCGAGATTCTGGAGGCGGCCTATCCGGTCATGTTCACCCAATGGGCGCTGCGGCCGGATTCCGCCGGGGCGGGAGCGCACCGTGGCGGCGTGGGCGCCATCTATGAGATCGAGTCGCTGACCGATGCGGACGTGTTCCTCCTCGGCGAGCGGGGCCGGTTCGCGCCGTTCGGCGTGGCGGGCGGGCTGCCGGCCTCGCTGAACCAGTTTTTCTGGCAGACTGACCAGGGCGAGAAGTCACCCCCGATGGCTTCCAAGGTCGCGAACGTGAAGATCCGCGCCGGCCAGCGCGTGCGCCTGGAATCGCCCGGCGGCGGCGGATGGGGCGATCCCCGGCGGCGTGATCCGCAGCGTGTCGCCCGTGACGTGCGTCTCGGTTACGTCAGCGCCGAGGCAGCTGCCCGGGACTACGGTGTCGCCGTCAAGGAGAATGGTGAGGTGGACGAGAGCGCGACCGTCGCTCTGAGAAAGGGAGCGGCCGCATGAACGCCGTCGTGGGGAAGATCGTCGGAGTGGACGTGGGCGGGACCTTTACCGACCTGTTCTATTACGACGAAGACGCAGCACGGTTCCGCACCGCGAAGGTGCCGTCGAACCGCGGCGACGAGGCGATCGGATTTCTCGAGGGCCTGAAGACGTTCGGACCGCTCGCGCAGCTTGGCTCCATCGTGCACGGCACGACGGTGGGCACCAACGCTTTGCTTGAGCGCAAGGGCGCCCGCATCGGCCTCATCACCACGCGCGGCTTCCGCGATGTGCTCGAAATGCGCCGCCGCGACCGCCGTCACACCTGGGGGCTCTGGGGCGACTTCGTACCCGTCGTCGATCGCGACCTGCGCCTGGAGGTCGGCGAACGCACCATGGCGGACGGCACCATCCGGCAGGAGATCGATCCGGCGGAGGTGAAGGAGGTCGCCAAGTCGCTGCTGGCAGGCGGCGCCGAGGCGCTCGCCATCGTGTTCGTCAACGCCTATGCCAACCCGGCAAACGAACTCAAGGCGCTTGCTGCGGCCCGGGAGGTCTGGCCGAACGGGAACATCGAGTGCTCCGCCCAGATCCTGCCGGAGATCCGCGAGTTCGAGCGCACCTCGACGACAGCGCTCAATGCCTATCTTCAGCCTGTGGTCGGCAGCTATCTCGGCAAGCTGGATCAGGCGCTCGCGCAGGAGAATTTTGCCGGCCGCTTCCACATCGTGCAATCGAACGGCGGCGTCATGTCGACCGCGACCGCGAGACGCCTGCCGGTGCGCACGGCCCTGTCCGGCCCGGCCGCGGGCGTGATCGCCGCGGCCGCCATCGCGAAGGCGGCGGGCTTCCCGGACGTGATCACCGGCGATCTCGGCGGCACGTCCTTCGACGTGTCGATCGTGGTTGACGGCGAGACGGCGCTCGCGGCCCAGACGACCATCGACTTCGGCCTCGTCATCCGCACGCCGATGATCGAGATCACCACCATCGGTGCGGGCGGGGGCTCGATTGCCCATGTGGATGCGGGCGGCCTGCTCCAGGTTGGACCCGAGAGTGCGGGCTCGCGTCCGGGTCCGGTCGCCTATGGGCAGGGCAATACCCGGCCGACGCTCACGGACGCCAATGTGGTTCTCGGACGCATCAATGCGGAGCGTCCCATCGGCGGCAAGCTCGCGCGCCTCGACGTGGAAGCCGCGAAGGCCGCTATCGCAAAGCACGTGGCGGAGCCGCTGGGCCTCGATCCCATGCAGGCGGCGGAGGCCATCGTGCGGGTTGCGAACGGCAAGATGGCCGGCGCCATCCGCCTCGTCTCCATCGAGCGCGGGCATGATCCCGGTCGGTTCGCGGCCGTGCCCTTCGGTGGCGGCGGAGCCCTCCATGTGGGCGCTCTCATCAAGGATGTCGGCCTGAAGGCCGCGCTGGTGCCGAGGTATCCGGGCGTGACGTCCGCGCTCGGCTGCGTCATTGCGGATATTCGCCATGACCAGGTGCAGACCGTGAACCTGCTCCTCGACAGTCTCGACGCTTCGGCTCTCGATCACCGCATGGTCGAAGAGGCGGAAGCCTCAAGGAAGATCGTGGAGGAAGCCGGGCTCTCCGTAGAACGGATCGACATCCTGTTCGAGCTCGACATGCATTATGTGGGCCAGACCCACACGGTGAGCGTCCCGCTTCCCGTGTCGGTGCAGAACGGCACGACCGGGATCAATCCGTCGATCGTCAGGGAGGCCTTCGAGCGGGCCTATCAGGCGTCGTTCAGCCGCCTGCTGCCGGGCGTGCCGGCGAAGATCGTCAATCTGCGTACCGCAGCCGTGGGGCGCAGGCCCCATTTCGACCTTGCGGCCCTCGCGCCGGATGCATCCGCAAGCATCGAGAAGGCGCGGCTCGGCAACCGTCCGGTCTGGTTCGACGGCGCTTGGCACGATACCGCGATCTACGCGCGGCTCGACCTGCCGGTCGGGGCAGTCGTGCACGGGCCGGCGATCCTGGAGCAGCCCGATGCGACCACCGTCATCGACCCTGACCTGACGGCGCGGGTCGACGATTTCGGCAACGTCGTCGTGGAGCGCGCCGCATGAGCGATTTGGCAATTCCCGTCGCGCGCACGGGGCTCCTCATCGTCGATCTCCAGAACGACTTCCTGCATCCCGATGGGGCCTATGGCAGGGCAGGGCAGGGCGCGCCCGAAATCGCCGCCTTGCCGGAGCGGCTGAAGCCGCTTGCGGACCTGCTGCGCGCCAAGGGCGGCTACGTCGTCTCGACGCAGTTCACGCTGGTGCCTGCGAAAGGCGGCGAGCCGCTCATTTCCCCTCATCTCAAGCAGCTTCGGCCGTTCCTTGGGAAAGGCGACTTTCAGCCCGGCGCCTGGGGCCATCAGCTCGTCGATACGCTGCAGCCGGCGGATCTGAGCGTGGAGAAGATCGCCTATTCGGCCTTCTACATGACGCGGCTCGAATGGGTTCTGCGCAAGTGCGGCATCGAGCGGCTTATCGTCTGCGGCATCGTCACCAATGGCGGCGTCGCGTCGACGGTCCGCGATGCGCATGTGCGCGACTTCGACACCACCGTTCTGGAGGATGGCTGTGCGGCCTTCTCGCCTGCCGTGCATGCCACCGCCATCGATGCGCTGCGGCCGGTCTGCCGGGTCGCGTCCATCTCCGATATCATGAAAGAGATCGAAGCCGCATGAGCATTCTTTCTGCGGACGGCATCACCTTCGACATCGAGGTTCCGGTCGTCATCGTCGGGGCGGGCGCCGCGGGACTCGTCGCGGCCCTGTCGGCGCGGGAGCTGGGCCAGGAGGTCCTGGTTCTCGAGCGGGACGCGGTGCCCCGCGGCTCGACGGCCCTCTCGGCCGGCTTGATCCCGGCGCCCGGCACCCGCTGGCAGGAGGCCGCCGGCATTGCCGACAGCCCGGAGCTGTTCGGCCGCGATATCGTCGCCAAGGCGAGCGGCGAGCCAGATCCGGATCTCGTGAGGATGGTCGCGGAGGCTGTCGGTCCGACGATCGAATGGCTGGCGGATCGCCACGGTCTGCCGTTCTCGGTGATCGAAGATTTCCGCTATCCGGGTCACTCGGTGTGCCGCATGCATGGCTTGCCGAGCCGCTCCGGCGGGGAGCTGATCGACCGGCTTCGCGACGCGGCGGCCCAGGCGGGTGTCGACATTCTCTGCGATGCCCATGTCACGGACCTGTTTGCCGGAGCCGACGGCAGGATCAGCGGGGTCGCCGTCGAGCGTCCCGACGGATCGAAGGAACTCATCGGGTGCGGGAGCCTGATCCTCGCCTGCAACGGTTACGGCGGGAACAAGGATCTCGTGCGGCGCCACATTCCGGAGCTCGGGACGGCGCTCTATTTCGGCCACGAGGGCAATCAGGGCGACGCGCTGCTGTGGGGACAGGCGTTGGGAGCCGCCGCGCGGCACCTCTCGGGCCACCAGGGACATGGCTCGGTCGCTCACCCGCACGGCATCCTCATCACCTGGGCGACGATCACCGAAGGTGGGTTCCAGGTGAACCTGCGCGGCGAGCGCTTCTCGGACGAGAGCCACGGCTATTCCGAGCAGGCGGCCGTCGTGCTGAGGCAGCCCGAGGGGCTCGCCTGGACCGTCTTCGATGCGCGCATCGCCGGCATCGCCCGCCAGTTCGAGGATTTCCGCCAGGCGGAGTCGCTCGGGGCCATCCTGACGTCGGAAACCATCGAGGATCTCGCGCAGCAGATGGGAGTTCCCGCGGACGCCTTGCAGTCGACCGTCCAGGAGGTGGATGCGCTGAAGCATTCCGGCGCCGCGGACCGTTTCGGACGCAGCTTCGCCGGATCGCCGCCGCTCAAGGCCCCTTATTGCGCCGTGAAGGTCACCGGCGCACTTTTCCATACCCAGGGCGGGCTTGTCGTCGACCGTGATGCTCGGGTGATGCGGGAGGACGGAACGTCACTGCCCAATCTCTACGCCGTCGGCGGAGCGGCCTGTGGGGTCTCGGGCTCAACGGCGGAGGGCTACCTGTCCGGAAACGGGCTTTTATCGGCGGTCGCCCTCGGACGGATTGCAGGCCTGGCGAGCGGGCAGGCAGCAGCCAGGGGCATGGCGACCCCGTAGGCGACGGCGCCTCCCTTCCGTCACCTCAGGTGAAGCCCGGCTTGCTGGGAAGGCCCATGCGCTTGAGCATCATCACGACAGGGCACATGCCGGTGAAGGATGCCTGCACGAGATGGGCGCCGAGCAAACCGGTCAGCCAGAGCCAGTTGAGGTTCACGTACACCGCGAGCAGGATGCTGGCGATGATGAGTGTTCCAACCGTCAGGAGAACCGCGCGTTCAACTGTCATTGCCGCCTCCATCAGAGACGCCGAAAGTCTACATCAAACCCAAGGGCCAGGAAAATTCCGCTTAGGGTGAGGGTGGGGATCTACCCCTCTGTCCCGGAGAGGTCCTCATGGCTCGTGAGCTTCCTCTGCGGCGGCGGAGCGCTTCATGCTCCTCGCCCGATCGTGTCGCCCGAGATCACAGGATGACGAAGCTGTGACCCGGGCGGCCTGTTCCCTCCTGCGGGCAGCCCTTGCGCGAACGCCCAAGCTTTCCCATCTGTCGCCGGCGGCAGGGGCGCAGACGCGCTCCTGCTCTTCCACCTGTGTCCCTTACGGAACCCTGACCGATTCATGTCTCATAACCGAGAAACCTCCCTGTCTGCCGCCAGCCTGCGGCCTCTTCCGTCGCTGATCTTCAGTTCGCGCTGGCTGCAGCTGCCGCTCTATCTCGGTCTCATCGTGGCGCAGGCGGTCTACGTGTTCCTGTTCCTCAAGGAACTGTGGCATCTCGTGCTGCATGCCAGCGAATTCAGCGAGCAGCAGATCATGCTCGTGGTGCTCGGCCTGATCGACGTGGTGATGATCTCGAACCTGCTGATGATGGTGATCGTCGGCGGCTACGAGACCTTCGTGTCGCGCCTCAACCTCAAAGGCCACCCGGATCAGCCCGAATGGCTCGGCCACGTGAACGCGGGCATCCTGAAGGTGAAGCTCGCCATGGCCATCATCGGCATCTCGTCGATCCATCTTCTCCGCACCTTCATCGAGGCAGGCTACGTCGGGACGCCGAAGAGCAACTACACCGAGACCGGCATCATCCTGCAGACGGTCATCCACTCGGTCTTCATCCTCTCGGCGATCGGGATTGCCTACGTCGATCGCATGTCGAGCGGCATGACCGAGAAGGGGCACTGACGGCTTGGATCAGCGCCCGCCGGAGACGTCCAGGAGAGCGCCGCTCACATAGGACGAGGCGTCGCTCAGGAGCCAGACGATCGCCTCCGCCACCTCCTCGGGCCGGCCGGCCCGGCCGAAGGGCGTCATGGTGCCGACACGCTGGGCGCGGTCGGGCTGGCCGCCGCTGGCGTGGATGTCGGTCTCCGTCACGCCGGGGCGCACCGCGTTGACGCGCACGCCTTCGGCCCCGAGCTCCTTCGAGAGGCCGAGCGCCAGGGTGTCCACGGCGGCCTTGGAGCCCGCGTAGTCGATGTACTCGAACGGCGAGCCCAGGCGCGCCGCGACGGAGGACACAAGCACGATCGACCCGCCCCGGCCGCCCAGGCTCGTCGGGAGACGCCGGGCGGCCTCGCGGGCACACAGATAGGCGCCGAGCACGTTCACCTCGAACATGCGGCGCATCCGCTCCGCGCTCATCTCGGCGAGAAGCTGCTTCTCGCCGACGATGCCCGCATTGGCCACGACCCCGTCGAGCGGCCCGAAGGTCCGTTCGGTCTGGTCGAAGGCCGAGATCACGTCCGCCTCGATCGCCACGTCGCCCTGGATCGCCACCGCGCGGCCGCCGGCCTCTGCCACCAGCCCGACGACCTCTTCGGCGGCGGCGCGGTTGTTCGCGTAGTTCACCCCGACAGACCAGCCTCTCCGGCCCGCCAGGACGGCGGCCGCCCGGCCGATGCCGCGGCTCGCGCCGGTGATGAGAATCGTCTTGCTCATGATGGCTCCGTGATCGTCTGTCGCGGTCGCACCTTAGCAGGGTGCGGCCTGAGGATCACCGTTCGGCGGGTCTGCGGGAAGAGATGATCGCAGGAGATTTGGCAGGGGAGGCAGGAGTTGAACTTGCACCCTCCGGCTTTGGAGGCCGGCGCTCTGCCAATTGAGCTACTCCCCTGCAGGCATCAACTCACGGTATACGGTCGAGCGAGGTATCATAATCCTTCGACCGTAGTCGCTCAATGGGATTGACGTTATGTAACCCCGCAAGGGTTGTGTTGGGCGCGCTGCCGCCCAGGCTCGTTGCGGCGGCGGTCCCGTGATATCACTGGACCGGGATGACCGGGAGGCGGGGATGCGCGGCCGACTTGTGGTTCTGTTCGCCGGATTGCTGGCCTTGGGAGCGCCCGGCGCCCTTGCGCAGGCCGCCGGTCTAACCGCCAGCAGCCAGTGGACCACCGGAGACGGCGTCGCGACGCCGGCCGGCCTGCCCTCGATCGGCAAATGGATGCTGACCCAGCAGGGCGAGCCGTCCGACTGGCTCGGGGAGGTCTATGAAGGCAAGACCCTGCGCGAGCCGATCAACGTGATCATCGTCGATGAAGCGGCCGCCAGCGTCGAGGACGCGAAGGCGCGGCTCGTGAGCGCCGCCGCCCAGGCCGGATATCCGATCCGCTTCGGCCACTCCACCGGCTACCAGGGCGTCATCGGCGGGAGCCTCTATGCGCAGCTCCCGAAGGGCTGGGACGACGCCTTCTCGAACGACGTCTTCGAGGTGGACAACAACCACGGCCGAATTTTCGGCCCGCACGCGACGGGCAGTGCCTATATCTTCATCGCCGCCTTCAGCCGCGAGGACGTGGACCCCTTCCGCGACCCTGGTCACCGCTTCGCCTCTTTCAACCGCGCCCGGGACGACTTCACCCAGCGCCTCGACCGGGCCACGGACCACAAGGTGAGCGGCTTCGTGCCGCTCGACAATGCACTGGTGGACGATCCCCGCTTCACGACCGGCGACCACGACGGGGTGGCGGTGCTGGTGCGGGCGGGGAGGTGAGAACCAATCGGTACGTCAGGCTTCAGGTCTCGTTCGACCTTGCAATCACATAACCAAAAGTTGCACGTATAATAGAATAATCGCCTAGCGCGAACTTACAAATTGTCATCAGAAATATTGTTTCGATAGGAGTGCGTTCTTGGTTCTCTAGCTTCGCTAGGGCCGCAAAATTTTAACCATTTTCGACCGCTTCAAAGGTCCTCGAGCTTTGCCGCGAAACGGCACCGGATATCTCAAGCGACTGAAGTAAAATGATTTTATGTTCTAATAGGCCAAATGGCCTAAGCCGAATGGCGGTTTCTTTTCCCAAGGGAAACTTAGTTGCGCTTCTTAAAACCTTCGCTATAACGTTACTTTATGTCAGAGTGGCCGGACGGCCGAGCTGAGAACGTGAAGGGAGTGCACCATGGCAACGTCATCCGATCGCAAGGTCCAGAAAGGCAAGATCGTGGCCCTGAAGCATGATGTCGCCGCGGTGAAAACCGATCCGCACCTTGCGCTAGATGACGAGCGAAAGTCCGTGGATTCCTCCGACTCTGACGTCGGAGCCGTAGTCTCAACTGATGAACGGACTGCTGCGCTGATCGGCCGCAAGAGCAACGCGCCTAGAGCGAACGGAACGGAGAAGTCATTCTCGTTCAATGAGACAGAAGCTGCCGATGCAATGTTGAACAGGCTTTTTGCGGTCAGTGCATCTATCGATTCGGCAACTCCGGGTGTCTTCTCGCCCTTGTCCAATGCACATAAGGCAGTGCTATCGCCCATCCTGGTGCCCGAGCCTATGCTCGCCGATGTTCTTATGGTTGGGTATTCGAGCTTCGGCGCAAGCGGGCAGTCCTTATCAGTTTTTAAAGCTGTTGAAACGGTGGACAGCGGCGCGCCCGTGGTAGCTCAGAGTTTTGGCGAGGTTGGCACGTCGCAAATCTTCGGGTTGTCGGTCTACAGCGTATACAACCAGCAAACGGCAGCAGATTCCGGCCATACCTATGAGGTTCGTTGGGACGCACAGTCTGCCACTTATGTTGGGACGCTCACGCCCTATGGGGCGGGAATCGGCGCCAACATCAGCATGGAAAGTCAAAGCAGCAATTACCTTATCAACAAGGTAAGCGTCGGCAACGGCCAGTACGTCTTCCATCTCTATGCAATCCGCCTGGACTTCGAGCAGCTTCCCCCAAACCGTCAGCAAAACCTCACCATTCTGGTTGGCGACGGGACCGAGTCGAGATTTGTGACGATTGGTCTTACCGCTCATAACGTTCTGGAGGCGCCGCATACCTTTACGATCCTCAATGGCAGTATCGCGGAAAATGCGCCTAACGGTAGCGCGACACAGACATTCGCCACCTTGGGTGCGACAAATCCCGAAGGGACCTCCATCAATTGGCAGATGGTAGCGGACTCAAGCGGTGCCTTCGGGGTAACCGTAGACGGTAGGGTCTATGTCAGCGACCGCAGCAAGCTCAATGCCGAGTCGCCCACGCCTTACACGATTAAGGTCAGAGCTACTGTTCCAGGATCTGACGGTGTCGGCACAGTATCTGCGGAGCACACCTACACCATCAACGTCACGGACGTGAACGAGGCGCCCGAGAATATCAAGGTTGGCAATCAGACCAGTCTCGAACTTCCGGAGAACTCGACGGATATCGGCGTGCTGTCCGCGTCCGATCCGGAGAATAACCCGATCTCGTGGTCACTGGATGCGAACCCTGCGAACATTCGAGACATCTTCTACATCGAGGCAGACCCAACCGTGCCGGGTGGATACCGGCTCAAGGCCCGTACGAACAAGCTCGATTTCGAGACCGCAACGCCTGCCGACGGACAGACCGCCCGCTACTACATCGTGAAGGTCACGGCGTCAGATGGGAGCCTGTCAAATACGCAGGATATCACCGTCTGGGTAACGGATCAGAACGATCCCCCGAACAAGCCGGCGGCTGCGTGGGGGACGGTGGCCGAAAATTCCCGCGATTTCGGAACAACCCTCGCGTCCGTGTCGGGCTCAGTGGATCCGGAGAACCCCGGAACTCCCGGGGCAGTGACATACCGCTTCATGGACAACACTGCTGGAAGCACCGGTGGGGGGCGCTTCGTGATAGGTCCCGACGGTACCGTCAAGCTCAAGAACGGCGGCCCGAACATCAACTACGAGGCCGGGCTCAACGGATCGGACCCGTATCTCGTCTCCGACGGACAGGGGGGCTACTACTATAAGCTTTGGGTCGTGGCGCAGGATGCTCAGAATGTTGCGTCCGAACCCGTCGAGGTCCGGGTTTATGTGACGGACCAGAACGAGAAGCCGACCGCGCTGACGTACCAGAACGTCGCGGTTCTCTCCGAGGATGCGGGTGCGGGCACGACCATTGCACATACACCCGTGGTCACCGATCCGGACACAACCCCCGCAAACCAGAGCTTCCGGTACAAGCTGGTCGATGCCAACGACCAGGAGATCACCGGTGCCTATCACTATGCCGTCAATTGGATGACGGGTGAGATCACCGTCGGCGCATTGGGGTTGCCGGGCACAGATACTGTCGGCGGCCAAAATTTCACTGTCTATGTACGTGTCGCCGACCAAGCGGGCAACGGCCTATCTCATCTCCAGCCCGTGACGATCCGCGTCATGCCGGGCTCGAATGCCTCGCCGCAAGCGCCGACATTCGGTCCGGTTGCGACCCTCTTCGAGAATGGATCTGCGAACGACAGCGTCGCGACGGTTCAATCCACGGACGATGGTCTGGGCGGCTCTCTGCAGTACGAGATCGTCAACCTCAGCGATCTCGGTGGATTCTTCTCGATCGATCCCACGACAGGCGTCATATCTTTCACTGGCGGAGCCAATTACGAGGCGAGCGATATCTTAGGTCTCAAGTACGAGAACCAGGGTCAGTCGGGCGAGAAGAGGTACTTCGAGGTCAAGGTTCGTGCGAAGGAGAGCGTCTCCGGCCAGACGTCCGGGACGACGACCGTCAAGGTGTACCTCACTGATGTGAACGAAGCGCCCTTAAGCGCAACCTATGCAACCCCCAACGTCATCTACGGAGGTGATAGCGCCGGCACGCCCGTCGTCGGCGCGCCAAGCGTTGCGGATCCGGACAGCAGGACGGCGTTCAAGGACTTCCGCTTCAAGCTGGTCGATCCCAACAATCCTGGCCAGGATTATAATGGGCCGTTTGTCATTGACGCACTCACAGGGGCTATCACTGTCGGCCCTGGTCTTCCAATCGGAGAGGCTCAGACCATCCAGCTCAAGGTCAAGATCACGGACCGCGGCGGAAACGGCTATTCGATCCTGAAGGACGTTTTCGTCACCGTCGAGTCCGATACGAATGCCCTGCCATCGGCGCCGACAACGGGCAACGTGGCGATTATGGTTGAGAATGGGCAGCAGGCTGATGTGACCGTCCTCAGTGCAACCGACGACGGACGCGGCGGCAGCATTGTCTTCGACTTTGCCCCTGGGGGAAATCCCGGAGGGCTCTTCCGCATCGATCCAGCCACCAAGAAGCTGATCTTCCTCGGCAATGCAAGCTACGAGGACGAGAGCATCGGCCTCCAGGTCGAGAACCCGGGCACGACCGACGAGAAGAAGTTCTTCTGGGTCAAGGTCGTCGCAAAGGAGAGTATCTCCGGCCACACGTCCGCTGAGACCAAGATCAAGGTCTATCTCAACGATGTGAACGAGCAACTCACTGGCGTCATCTACCGACCCGACGCGGTCAACGAGAATGCCGCAGCCGGCACTATCGTAGCCCAAGCACCGGTCATCGACGATCCCGATACGAGCGTAGTAAACACGACCTATCGTTTCGCACTGGTCGATAGTTCAGGCCGTGAGATCAGCGGTCCGAACCCTTTCTCGATCGATGCCAATACAGGCGCCATCCGTGTCAGCGAGTACGGCCTGCCGAACGTGACGGTCCCGACGGACATCCAGCTTAACGTCAAGGTCACGGACGGCCAGTTCCAGCGTACCGAACTCGTCACAATCCGCGTGCTACCGACCACAAGTCCTTACTCGATCATCCGTGGCGCCGACAGCCATGTCGATATTCCGGCTTGGGATACCGGCTCTCCGACACCTTTTTCCGGAATCACCTTCGCGACTGCGCTTCAGACCATCACAGTTGGGATTCGCCCAAATGATGCTAGCCACGGTGACCTCTATGATCCGCTGGGCGCAGGGCGGGTCGAGAACGGAACCTTCTGGTTTACTGGAACCGCTGATGCCGTCCGTCAGGTCGTCCAGCGTCTTGTCTTCAACCCGACCGATCGGCCGAATGACCAAGTTGGAGCCGAGCAATCGACGGCCTTCACCATCAGCGTCTATTCCGGCACCAGCCGTGACGATCGTGATCTGCTGGAGTCGAACGGCAACATTGAGGTAGATGCCAAGGCGGCAAACCGGGCGCCGACCGTCGACGCGCCGGTCACACTCCTGCGCACCTATGACAATGCAAACGGCGATGCGCAATTGGTGAAACCCTTCTCGGGCGTGACCATCAGCGACAGCAATGCCAGTGATATCGTTACGGTCACGATTCGGCTCGACGATCCGAGCAAGGGCATCCTGACGAATTTGGCGGGTGGCACGTTCGCAAACGGCGTCTATACCTTCAGGGGCTCGACCGCTGCCGCACAAGACGCCGTGCAAGGCCTCAAGTACAATCCTACGGACCGTCCGAACATGCCCTCGGGCGTCGAGACGACCACTTTCACCATCGTGGTCGCTAACGATGACGGTCTTTCCGCATCGGTGCCTGCTGGACGTATCAAGGTTGAATCGGAACACGTTCCAAACGGAATTATCGGCGGGGCAGACGTGCCGGTCAACACCCAAGTGGTGGATATCGACTTTCCGAAGCCTTTCGCGAACGTGAGTTTCACGCCCGATCAGGTGATCTCCGTCGAGATCAAGCTGAGCTCGAAGGATCTCGGCAAACTGGTCCCGCAGAATGGTGGAAGCTATGATGCGCAGTCCGGTGTCTTCACAGTGTCCGGCACCGTGGCGCAGATCGATGCGGCCGTACAGGCTCTGATCTTCGATCCTACGAATCGCTACGACGATCCTGTGAATGCCACCGGCATCACTACGACTTTCACCATTACGGTCTATGATGTTACCGGCGAGGGAGTTCTGGAGACGAACTCCAACATCAGCGTGACGACGAAGCCGTCCGACTGGGCGCCGAAGGACATCAGCTTCACGAGCGGGCCGGTCCCGGAGAATATCGGGGCACATGTACCCTTCGGCGTTCTGGCCGCGGTCGACCCAAATGGAGACCCCATCGCCAGCTACTTCCTGGAAGATGACGCTGGCGGCCTCTTCGACGTGGTCCAGGTGAATGGCGTCTGGAAGATCGTCGCTACCCAGCCTCTCGATTATGAGACCGCGTTCGCCCTGAGCGGAGGTGGCCGTGGACATACGCTCACGGTCCGAGCCGTCGATAGTCGCGGCCTTGTCTCCACCGTCGCACAGCCTATCGACATCAGGTTGTCCGATGTGAACGAGGCGCCGCACGGAATCTCATTCAGAAACGCTCAGGTGCTCGAGGTTGGCGTCGCAGCGGAGCACGCGTTCGTCGTCGATGCTGACGCCCGGGACCCAGACCTTGCAAACGCGGACTTCCGTATCAACAAGTACCGCTTTGCTGATAACGGCAGAACGGTCAGTGCCGACGGCCTCTTCAGGATCGACGCCGATACGGGTGTGATCACGACGAATCGCGCAGTCACGGACGCAGATGCTGCGATCGGACAATTCACCCTCCGGGTCGTGGCCTATGACGGTAACCTCGTCGGTCCCACCATGGCCCACATCGTGCAGGTTCGTCCGCAGAACGAGGCGCCCGACATCGCGGTGCTGTCCGGCGACACCTCGCATACTGTCTATGACAATGCCACGATCAAGCCTTTCGAGAACCTCCAGTTCTCGGACTCATGGGAACAAAGGCTCCAACTCAACATTGTGTGGAACAGTGGCACCGAGGGCCAGTTCATAAACGTCCCTGATCCGAACAGCTACCCTGGATTGATCATCGAATACGAGCCGGGCTCGACCGAGTTCTACATCATCGGGACCCAGGCTCAAATCAACGAAGTTGTGACGAACCTCGTATGGGATCCAAGGGATCGCGCGACGGACCCGGTAGGGACCGCTGTACCAACAGTTTTTACACTGGCCCTGTTCGATCAACAGCTGCAGAGCGAACTCGCCGTGACGGTGACTTCCGTCACGGCCAACCGGCCTCCGGTGATGCTCGATCCGATGGTGGCGAATGATGATCCCAACGAGCTGGGGTATATTACAATCACCGAAGGCATCGGCGGCTACGCGGATGTAGCCTTCCTCCGGGCATCGGATCCGAACCAGGGTGACCAGATCGTTTATCAGTTCGTCGATGGCTGGAATCCGCATGGATACTTCCGGATCAGCGGCAACAAGATCCAGCTCAACAATGTGATGCTCGACTACGACTCCACGAGCGACCCGCTCCTCCACACGGACACGACGAGCCTGCCCGGTCAGGTTCTGAAGTATTTCGACGTGAAGGTCGTCGCCAGGGACCAGAATGGCGGACCCGGCAGCCTGCCTTCCGCTCCGCAGACCATTCGCGTCTACGTCAACGATGTTGCCGGCGACCCCGTGAACCAGGCGCCGAACGACATCGGTCTCGATCACCTGAGCATTCGGGAGAACAGCGATCCCGGAACCGTCGTGGGCCACCTGAGCGCGACCGATTCGGATGGAGGGAACTTCCGCTTCTACACCGATGATACCAAGTTCGAGGCCGTCCAGACTGCTTCCGGCTGGGTGATCCAGTTAAGGCAGGGGCAGTCCCTTGATCGTGAAACGGAAGCCAGCCGTTCCATTACGGTCGAGGTGACGGACGGGCGAGGCGGCTACCACGAGGAAGACTTCATCATCCAGATCGACGAGGATCCGGCGGAGAACCTATCGGGGATTACATTGACCGGAGATGCAGTCGATGAAGGTTCAGATGCCGGGATGCCGTTTGGTATTCTGTCCATCTCTGGTGTGGACGACGCCAGGGTGACCTATTCGTTCGTCAGCAGCTTCGAGGGCGGCGGCAATGCCGGTGGACGTTTTACTTTAGAGCGCATCGGAGACCAGACCTTCCTGAAGGTCGGCAACGGCGTAAAACTCGATTACGAACAGATGCGTGGACATGACATCAAGATCCGCGCGGATATCGCCGGTATTGGCTCGGTTCAGACAGTGCTTCATGTGAATGTCAACAACGTCCTGCAAGAGGATTTGTCCGGCACGAACGATGCCGATCGGATTCAAGGCGGAATCGGGAACGATCGATTCCGCGGCATGGGCGGCAACGACACGTTAATCGGCGGTGCAGGCAACGACGAACTGTGGGGCGGCGACGGCAACCACTCCGGAAACGATGGTTCTGATGTATTCGTCTTCAACCGCTTCGGGACGGCAAACAGCGACATTGTCCGCGACTTCAGCGACGGCGATCGGATCCAGCTTGTGAAGTTCGGAGCCTTCGAGGGATTGGATCTGGGCATTCTGTCGCAGGAAGCTTTCCAGGTCGGCACAAGCGCCCTGGAGAGTGACGACCGGATCATCTTCGACCCGACAACAGGCAGGATCCTCTATGACAGCGATGGCAGCGGGGGGCGTGCTGCCTTCGAGGTAGCGACCCTCCAAGTGGGCGCCGAACTCAGCCATGACCGGATCTTCGTCACTGGGTACCTGATCTGAGAAAACCAGAGGCGGCCTTTACACGGGCCGCTTCTCTGTTACGATACGTTCGATCATGCTCTAAAGGGGCGCTCTGATGATCAACTCTCTCGAACTCCAGGCGGCTGCAGGAAATGGTGCGGCTCAAGGTGAAAACCCATGGACGGTTCTCATCAACGAGAACATCGAGACGGGCACGCATGTCGGCACGTTGATCGGATGCAACGCTCCTGGACTGACGTTCCGGATCTTCGATGACGAAGGAAATGAACAGGGGGCAGACGGCCGCTACACAGTTGTCGGAAGCGAGAACGCGGACGGCACCTATACGTATAGGCTCGTCGTACTCAACGGCGGAAATGCACTGTTCAATGCGGAGGACTCCGTCAACGGTGGCGTCCACAGCTTCATCGTCCAAGCCTATCAAGATGAAGATCTCGTTGGAGAAGGTCAACTCGAGGTCGTCCTGAACGACATCAACGATGCTCCAACCACACCGACGATCAGCCTTGGCGGGTTCATCGCCGACAATTCTCTCGAAGGAGACTTTGTCGCGCGCTTGAGATCGACCGACGATGACGGTGATCCTATCGGGTTCCAGTTCAAATTTATCGATGACGAGGGGAATACCGTCTACAGCCTTACCAGCAAAGACGGCCTCTTTAGAATGGATGGAGCCGGTCAGATCGTCGTTGCCGACGACACACGGCTTCCGGGGCACGGAATCCGGCTTCCAGTGTACGAAATTGTGGCAAGGGATGCATTCGGCGGTGAAACGTCCAATTCCATTACGATCGAGATCAGAGACGCGAACAACCCTCCCTCCGCGCCAGTCTTCACCGATGGTGAGATCAACGAGAACGTCGGTAATGATGCGTATGTCGGCACTCTGACGGCGACAGATCCGGATCAGGAAACTGTAGCCTTCGTTTTCGCAGACACGGGGACCAATGTCAGCTCTGGCAATCGCTTTTGGATCGACGCGAACGGCCGTATCCTCGTCAAGGACCGAAGCCAAATCCAGGTCGAGAGCGGTGATTTCGATGAGTATACCTACACGATCATTTCGCGCGACGGACAAGTCGATGGCGGGACGACCGAAATTCGGATCAAGGTCAACAACCTGCCTGATGACGCCAACCCGCTTCCCTCCGCACCGCGCTGGGACGACGGTGTCACGGGGGGCATCCAGGAGACCGTGGGGGCCAACTACGTTGTAGGTGACCTCTTCTCGGAAGATCCGGACGGCGGACAGGTGACGTTCAAGTTCCGCTACTTCGATGAGGCCAGTCAGCAATTCGTCCTGCGCGATATCAGCCAGGACAACGCGTTCAAGATCGTCAGTGGTCAGATCGTGGTGAACGACTGGGCGGCAATCCAAGTCAACGATGGGGATAACGGCAATTTCACGTACGATGTCGTCGCCATTGACAATGAGGGCGGTGAGACTATCGGCCCGGTCACCGTCACGGTCCAAGACGTCCCGAACGTCGTCGGGTTCGACGCTGGTACCGTTTCGATCTCCCAAGTCGAGGGGAACGATGACATCATCAGCTACACTTACACGCTGAGGCGCACCAACAACTTTGGTGAAACGAAGGTAGCATGGTCGCTCTCGGGCGACGTGGATCGTGCGGATTTTCCTGGGCTTGCCCTGCCGTTCGGTGAGGCGACGTTCCAAAATGGTTCCTACACGACTACGATCACGGTCACCGTTTCGGGCGATACGACTTACGAAGCAGACGAGGAATTCACGATCACGCTGCTCGAGGTGACCAGCGGCGAAGGCACAATCGGCTCCAACAGCACCGCGTCAGGTACCATCGAGAATGACGATGCGGAGCCAATGCTTCCGACCGTACAGTTCGGGAACTTTCTTGAGCCCGAAATACTCGAGGGAAATAGCGGTACGAGAACGGTCACCTTCCAGGTCGTCCGCGACTCAACGGCGGGCTCCCCAGTCGTGCACTGGCAGGTATCCGGAAGTCAGGTGAACGCTGCCGACTTTGCCGGAGGGGTCATTCCATCGGGCGAGGTACGCTTTGCGGCTGGGTCCTTCGTCGCTGATATCACAATCGAGATCGCCAGCGACACTACCTTCGAGTCGCACGAGCAGTTCTTCGTCACCTTGACGTCCGCTGAGGGGGCAGTGATCGGCAACCGCAGCGTGGTCGGAGCCGTCATCTTCAACGACGATATCCAGCCGACCGTCCCGGTCGTGCAGTTCGATCAAGGCAGCCTGACGGTGGAACGGACCGAGGGGTCCAATACTCAACTCGTTCAGTACACCTTCGACCTCGTACGCAACACCAACGTGGGCACCTCGACGGTCAAGTGGAATATCCGGCCGGGAACGGCGGATCAGAGCGACTTTGGTGGGGGACTGCCGAGCGGCCAGGTCGAGTTCCAGGACGGGTCCTACACTGCCCAGGTCAAGTTTTGGCTTCCCGGAGACGTCATCTTCGAGGGAGATGAGACGTTCCAAGTATGGCTGACCCGGATCGACGGCGGCAACGCCGAGATCGGCAACGACATGATGGCCGTCGGCGTGATCAAGGATGACGATCCGCCGCCGGCACCGATCGTGCAGTTCGATAGCTCTTCCATGGAAGTGATCGCCGTGGAAGGGGATACAGGAAGTGTGACTTACACTTTCCGGCTCGTGCGCGACCGGACTGATGTGCGTTCTGTTGTGAACTGGTCCGTTCTCGCACTAACTGCGGATGCGGATGACTTCGGCGGCACGCTCCCATCCGGCCAAGCGACCTTCGAGATCGGGGAGAACTCCTGCAACATCACCTTCACCGTGTCGGGTGACAAGCTCGATGAGGTCGAGGAGCTTTTTCAGGTTCTTCTCGGGCAGGTCGCCGGCGGCAATGCCGAGCTCGGTCAGAATATCCTTGCATCTGGACATATCCAGGATGACGACGAATCACCTACGGTTCCTGCCTGGAGCGGCGGCGCGCAGTATCGCGCGATCTTCGATACCGCCAGCGGCGGCGCGCCCGTAGGTGACCTGGCAGCGACCGATGGAGACAATGATCCGGTTTCCTTCCTGTTCAAATGGATCGATTCGAACACGGGCGCGACGGTATATGACACGGTCAGCCGCGACGGCAAGTTCAAGATCGTTGGTGGCCAGGTTGTGGTCGAAGGGAGCATCCAGGTCACGGACGGAAACGACGACCCGCTCTCCTACACGATCGTAGCCAGAGATGGGAACGGCAATGAGACCGAGGGCGAGATTGAGATCGTGGTTCAGGACATGAACCGCAATCCGATCTTCGACTCGATCAATCCTTCGGGACAAGGTCAGCCTGGCGGCGAGGGCGTGATCCTCGTAAGCGAGCTGGTGGGTGCGAACGAGATCGCCGTGGCGGCGGCGCATGATCTCGATATCGGTCAGACCGTTACCTACAGCCTTATGAACGACTACAATGGCCTATTCGCCATCGACGCGACCTCTGGAAAGATTCGCGTCACCAATCCCACACTTCTGGCGGTCGACGCGGGCGATGATCGCGAATACGCTGTCGTCGTGCGTGTGGAGGACGGCGCAAACGGCTCGGCCCAGCAGACGGTGCTGTTCAAGATCCTCGACGTTCCCAACCCGGACAACACCGAGCCGGTCATCCAATCGGTTTTGGCCTCGGGGGAGAACAGCGAGAATGGTGCCGATAACAGCATCGTCATCGATGAGCATGTTCCAAGCGGCATCATCGCCAAGGTAACGGCTGTCGATCCCGATCAGGGCCAAACTCTCTCCTATGCGCTCGAGGATGATGCGAACGATCTGTTCAGCATCACGGCGGACGGCGACATCGTCATCGATCAGTCCCGGCTGCCGACGATTCACTATGATCTGAGTTACAACCTCACCGTCGTCGTGGCGGATGGCGCTGGTGGCGTGGACCGCCGGCTCGTCAAGATCATCGTGAAGAACGTCAACCAGAACCCCGTTATCCAGTCGATCACGGCCTCGACCAATGGCGAGGGCGGGACGCACGATGGCAACTATGCGATCGTCGTCAGCGAAAGGGACGGTATCGGAGAGATCGGCACCGTTTTGGCCACCGATCCGGACCAGGGCCAGACGATCTTTTATGGACTGGCTGGAACGAACGGTGACTACAACGGCCTGTTCAGGATCGACAGCGCCGGCAAGATCCATGTCGCTAACGCCACTCTTCTGGCCGTCGATTCGGACACTGTTTATGAACTCACGGTAAGGGTTTACGACGGCTTCAACGGCTTGGCCGAGCAGACGGTTCTCGTCAAGATCCTTAACGACAACATTCCAGGTAACGGCGAGCCCGTCATCAACCGTGTCATCGCTTCCGGCAATGGCCAGCCTGGGACGGTCGACGATATGATCCTGATTGCGGACATCGCTTCCGCCGGCGAGATCGGCAATGTTATCGCCGAGGACCCCGATACGACCGACGTGCTCACCTACGCCCTGGTCGACGACTACAATGATCTTTTCAGCATCGACCAGACCACGGGCAAGATCAGCATCGCCAGGCCCGAACTTCTAGGAGATGCCGGTCAGGTCTATACGCTGACGGTGAAAGTAGCCGATGGCCGCGGTGGCATGGATCAGCACGACGTCTCGATCCAGGTTGTCGCCAATGCGGCTCCCGACATCATCCTGGCCCCGGGCGGGCAGACGAGCTGGACTACGACGGATCTTCAGGAAGTCACGCCCTTCCTCGACCTCTCCTTCGAGGATGCCGATGACGGCGCGACCTCCATCACAGTCAGGGTCGCCTTCAATGACGCTCAGGGTGACCTGGTCTTCGATGAGACCGACTTCCCTGATGTGACGGTGGAGCAGGCGGAGGGCTCCCTGCGGGTGAGTGGCGCCCAGGACAAGGTGACTCAGTTCATGCAGGCCCTGGTGTTCAGGCCGCTTCCACGTCCGACGGCGCCTGTCGACGATCCGCAGACGACCAACTTCACGGTCACCGTCTCCGATCGGTTCGGCGCGTCTGACACCATCGCGGTCGATGTCCTCGCCAAGGCGGAGAACCGTGGTCCGACCGCGATCACCATCACCGAAAACACGATTCAGGAGAACGCCGCCTTGGGCCGCCTTGCCGGCACTCTCGGCAACAATGACCCGAACCAGGGCGACACCTTCGTCTATGAATTGCTTGACGATGCGAATGACCGGTTCTTTGTCCGGCGCGATCCGAATGATGGCTTGTGGAAGATCTATACGCAGGCGGCGATCGACTACGACAACGATCCGGATCTCGAGGTCAACCCGAACAATCCCGCTGAGAAGTGGTTCAACATCCAGGTCAAGGTCACCGACCGGGGTGGCGCCGCAGGCGGCCTCAGCAAGACCGAATGGCTTAAGGTCTTCATCACCGACGAGAACCCGGACACAAACTACGACCCGATCGGTGCGACGCTAACCAACACGTCCATCGCCGAGAACAGCAATCCGGGCTCGGAGATCGGCATCCTGGGTGGGGTCGACCGCAATGGCGGCGATACCTTTACCTTTGCGGTAGTCGACCACAGCGCCTCCGATTCCCGCAGCGCTCATGGCAAGTTCGCCATCAGCACAGACGGAACCAAGCTCATCCTGGCCGACGGCTTCCGGCCGAACTACGAAGCGAATGATCCGCTCCTGCAGATCGAACGCGACGGCTCCGGCAACATCGTGCGCAAGTTCTATGTCGTCTATGTCGAGGTGCGGGATGCGGCGGACACCAATCCGAACCCGGTTCGCCAGAAGTTCGAGATCAACATCGGCAACCTCAACGAGGCGCCGCTCTTCGACGTCAACGGCGCGACGACCCGTACGACCCCGGTCGGCTCGCCTATCGCTGCCCTTGCCGACATCGAGCTTTTCGATGACGACGGCGACACCCTGACGTTGCAGATCACGTTCGACAAGAGCAAGGGCGGTCTCACCTTCACCGACACGGATGTTGATGGCGTCACCGTGGGTGGGCCGCAGGATGTGCTCAACGAGCGCACCTATACCCTGACCGGCAAGGCCGACAAGCTGATGGCCTTCCTCGATCTGGCGCAGTTCACCGCGACAGCCGCCGGAGACACGGTCTTCGACTTCTTCGTCACCGACGGCCAAAACCAGGTGACGCCGACGGAGACGATCACAGTCAACGCGACGGCAACGGGGAATCGGGCTCCGACAGATCTTCTTCTGAATAATGGAACGAGCGTCCTGGTCATGGAGAACCAGGCTGTTGTGGGCAATCTTAGCGCGACGGATCTTGATAGAGACACGTTGACTTACAGGATCATCGACGATCCTGATGCCATGTTCGCCATCGTTGGAAATGCCGTTGAGGGCTATCGGATCCGCGTTGCTCCCTTCAAGAACCTCAATTGGGAAAATAAGCAGGTTCATACCGTAACGGTCGAGGTCACCGACGGAAGAGGCGGAACGGTTACCCAGGAGTTCACGATCAATGTCGACAACCAGGACCCTGAAAACAACAATGCTCCGACCGGCTTGACCCTAACGGGAGGCACGATTCAGGAGAACAGTCTCTGGGGTACCCTGGTCGGTACGCTGCAGGGTGTTGATGCCGATCCAATCGACAGTCTCGTCTATACGCTTCTTCAGGACGACGACAACAAGTTCGAGATCGTGGGTAACGAACTGCGGCTGAAGCAGGGTGCCACTCTGAATTACGAGGACAAGAGGTTCCACGACATCGTCGTGAGGGTGACCGATCTGAACGGCACCGGCCTCTCTTACGATAAGGCGTTTAGGATCAACGTCGGCGACATTCCGGATCCAGAGGATCCGCATGCTCCGACCGGCATCGTGCTATCGCGGAACTACATCTATGAGAACCAGAGCGCCGGCGCACAGGTCGGCACCCTGATCGGGTTGGACCAGGATGGGGGTGATACGCTTACCTATACGATTGAGCCCGGTGGTGACGCTGGCGGGCGTTTCACTCTCGCGACGATCGACGGCGTGACCAAGCTCGTCACCAGCGACGTGCTCGACTACGAGGATCCTACCATCCAGACGGAGATGATTTACGGGGTCGAACACCGCTACTTCAATGTGCAGGTGCGCGTTACGGATGGGACGCAGAGATTCAAGGTCGAAACCCTCAAGGTCTATGTCAATGACATCGTCAATGAAGGAACCGTGAACCATGCTCCCACGAACATCGATATTTCCAACAACACCGTGCGTGAATATGCGACCACGACCGTGCTTGTGGGCCAGTTGACTCAATTCGATCAAGAGGGCGATGCGCTGACTTATAGGCTCATCGACAGCGCCGGCGGACGCTTCACGTTGGCCGGTACGGAGATCCGCGTCGACAAGGGTTATCTGATCGATTTCGAGCAGAAACGTGACTGGCAGATCACGGTTCAAGCCGATGACGGCCGGGGCGGCATTACAGAGAAGACGATCAACATCTCAGTGCGCAACTTGGGTGTCGAGCTTCTGACCGGCACGGATTTTGGGGACAAGCTGTTCGGCGGCACCCGCAATGACCGTTTCACGGGAGGTATGGGCGACGACACCCTGAGCGGCGCCGGCGGCAACGATACGCTCGACGGCGGTGCCGGCTCGGATGTGTTCATGTTCACCACGAGGCCGAACGCCACCACCAACATGGATACGATCAAGAATTTCGACTCCGGTGATCGAATCCATTTGACCAAGTCGGCTGTCGCTTTCGCCGCTCTGGGAGCGCTCGGAGAGCTGACGGATTTGGAATTCGAGATTGGAACCGTTGCGACCAAGACGACGACTCGTATTCTGTACGACGATCAGTCCGGCAAGCTCTATTACGACTCTAACGGCTCGGCAGCGGGCGGCCAGGTGCAGTTCGCCCTTCTCGAGACGAAGCCGGTGCTCAATCACACCCATTTCTGGGTCATCTGACAACTTTCGGTGGCGGACTTTACAAAAACCGCCACCATGCTACGTTACGACATATCATTGCATTGGGGGCCTCAATGGCAGTCACTCTTCAGATCGTCGCCGTCAACCATGATGGCGGCGCACAAAACGACCAGTTCAGCGTTCTGATCAACGAGAACATCGGCAGTGGAACCCGCGTCGGCAAGATCACGGGTTGGGAAGGACTGCAAGGGGCGCTGACATTCAGCTTCCATAAGATCGGTAATTTCACCTACAATGGTGGCGGGCGCTACGTCATCGAGGAAGTGATCATTCCACCTCCGGCAGGAAGCCCTGCAGGAACGCCACCGACCAAAGAGTATTATCTGACGGTCGCTCCTGGGATGGGCGGGGCCACGAACTTCGACTTCGATGGCGACGAACCGGTTCACGGTGAGGTTTGGGTCGACTGCTTCGGGCCGAGTTCGACCACTATCACCCAGGGCGAAGGCGTTTACGACATCTACATGAACGATCTCGGGAACGAGCCTGAGCCGGTTCCTCCGACTTTGTCGATTGCACCGCTGAGCGCGGTCAAGCCCGAGGGCAATTCGGGCATTACGCAGTACACCTTCACGGTCACCCGCAGCGGCGATACGTCCGCTGCTTCCGATGTGGATTGGGTTATTGACGTCGGAACGGGAGGGCTTACGGCCGAGGACTTCCAGTCGCTGACCGGCACCGTGCATTTCAACGCCGGCGCCCCAAACGCGACGATCACCGTGAACGTCGTTGGTGACACAACGGTCGAAGGGAATGAGGATTTCATAGTCCGACTGCGGAACCCCCGGGACGCCGGCATCAGCACGACCAATGGCAGTGCTCAGGGCACGATCCAGGATGATGATTCGACGCCCCCGTCCGCGCCGTCGATCTCGATTGCGGACGCGACCGGGTCTGAGGGCGGCAACATCGCCTTCGTGCTGACCCGCACGGGCGACCTGAGCCAGGCCTCGACGGTGACCTGGACGCTCAACCACGGCAGCACGGCGGCGGGCGACTTCGGCACGCTGCCGACGAACACGGTGGTGTTCGGGGCCGGCCAGGCGAACGCGACGATCACCCTGCCGGTGGCGGACGACACGCTGGCGGAGGGCAACGAGACCTTCACGATCGACCTGACGGCGGGCGCCAACGCGGTGCTGGGCGACGGCTCGGCCACGGGCACGATCCTGGCCAACGACGCGCCGTCGATCTCGATTGCGGACGCGACCGGGTCTGAGGGCGGCAACATCGCCTTCGTGCTGACCCGCACGGGCGACCTGAGCCAGGCCTCGACGGTGACCTGGACGCTCAACCACGGCAGCACGGCGGCGGGCGACTTCGGCACGCTGCCGACGAACACGGTGGTGTTCGGGGCCGGCCAGGCGAACGCGACGATCACCCTGCCGGTGGCGGACGACACG
>NZ_QQBB01000011.1:7940-46661 GCF_003350535.1 Microvirga subterranea | reverse complement strand
GCGGCGGGCGACTTCGGCACGCTGCCGACGAACACGGTGGTGTTCGGGGCCGGCCAGGCGAACGCGACGATCACCCTGCCGGTGGCGGACGACACGGAAATTGAACGAAATGAAACATTTACGCTCAATCTGGCGGTGCCGACGAACGGCAACGCGGTGCTGGGCGACGGCTCGGCCACCGGCACACTCATCAGTAACGACCTGCCGGTGCTCACTCTTACGGCAGGCCAAACGGGCCTGAATGAAGGTGATTCTGGAACCGTCACCTACACCTACACGGTGACCCGCAGCAGCGATATCGGCTCCTCCACGGTTCTTTGGTCAGCCATGGGATCCGGCAACAACCCGGCTTCGAATGGCGACTTCACCGGGCCAATGAACGGAACGATCACGTTCGCAGACGGAGAGGTCAGCAAGTCCTTCACGGTCACAGTCGTCGGCGATACGGACCCGGAGGCGAACGAGCAGTTCACCGTCTCCCTCTCCGATGCAACGGGTGCTACCATCGGCACGGGAAGCGTGAACAATCTGATCAATAACGATGACGTTCCGGCAGGAACCCCAGCGCTATCGATCACCGCCGTTCAAGCCGTCCAGAACGAAGGAAATTCCGGAACGACGACCTATGTCTTCACGGTCACCCGCACCAATGCGGCTGGAACGACTTCACACGTGGACTGGGATCTGGCTGGAATAGGCCTCAATCCTGCAGCAGCCAGTGACTTTACTGGTGTTACCAGCGGAACCATAGATTTCGACTTGGGTCAGGAAACGGCCCAGATTACCGTAACCGTGATCGGCGATACGGACGATGAGGAGGATGAAACCTTCTCCGTTCGCCTCTTTAATCCTACGGATGCCGTGATCGCGACTGGCGCTGGCAGCGCTCAAGCAACGATCAGGAATGACGACGATCCTCCTCTTCCTCCGGTACTCTCGATCGGGGATGTGACGATCGAGGAGGGGAATGGCGGTACTCGCTCGATGACCTTTATCGTCACTCGTTCGGGAAGCAACCTCTCACAGGGTGCTACCGTCGAATGGACGCTCAATCATATTACAACGGGCGCGAGTGACCTCGCCGCCGGCCAGCCAATCAATGGTGCGGTGGTCTTCCAAGCGGGTCAGACGGAGCAGACGATCACCGTTCAGGTGGCGGGAGACACGGATCTGGAGGGCAACGAGACCTTCACGATCAACCTGACCAACGCGGTAGGAGCAACCATCGGCGACGCCAGCGGTCTTGGCACAATTACCAACGATGATAGACCTCAGAACGCCCCCCCGACGGCTCCGACCCTTAGTAACGCTACGGCCAAGGAATACGAGGCGGCGGGCACGCTTGTGGGCACGCTCTCCTCGACCGACCCGGACGGCGACCGGCTCACCTACACGCTCCTCGACAATGCCGGCGGGCGCTTCAAGCTCGATGGCAACCAGATCCTGGTCGAGAACGGCTTCAAGCTCGACTACGAGCAGGCGGCCTCCCACACCATTAAGGTGAGGGTCAGCGACGGCACGCATGTGGTCGACAAGGACCTCACCATCTCGGTGCTCGACGTGGGCCCGACGGAGATCACCGCCGGTTCGGCTGACCATGACGTGTTCTGGGGCGGGGCTGGCAATGACAGCCTCTCGGGCGGGCTCGGCAACGACCGGCTGCTTGGTCGGGGTGGAAACGACATCCTCAAGGGCGAAGCCGGCAACGACGTGCTCGGCGGCGGCGAGGGCAAGGACAAGCTCACCGGCGGCAAGGGCAAGACGAGTCAGGATGCGTTCGTGTTCGACACCAAGCTGATCGATGCCAAGGGCAAGCCGAACAAGTCGCTGGCCAACAAGAGCAAGGACCAGATCCTCGACTTCGGGCCGAAGTACGACAGCATCTGGTTCGACGATGCGGCATTCACCAACAAGACCATCGCCAAGTACCTGAAGAACAAGGGGGCGTCGCTCGACAAGCCGGTGAAGATGAAGGCGAGCTTCTTCAAGGTGGGCGACAAGGCCGCCGACAAGGACGACTTCTTCATCTACAACGCCCGGACCAAGAAGCTGTACTTCGACGTGGACGGCTCCGGCTCGGCCGCCATGGTGGAGATCGCCAGCCTCAAGCTCCAGAAGGGCGAGGGCACGACCCTCACCTGGAAGGACTTCTTCTTCATCTGACGACAATCAATGCCCCTCCCGTCCTGCTATGGGAGGGGCTCTGTCCCGGTGGGCCCGAGCGGTGGCGTTCGGGTCGGCAGGTTTTCGAGGTCAGCATCTTTGAGTTGACCTCGAAACCTTCGGCCTCAGCACATGCTGAAACTGGAACTGTCAAACGAACCGCTCCAAGCTATCGGAAGTGTCGCTTCGGCTCATCGAGGGGCATGAAAAGAAGCGAAGCCTCTGCACTGAGTTGCGGAGGCTTTGCCATTTTTGGATGCGGGCAGAGTGATGGATCTCGTGCCCGGTCTCGATCCGTCTGCTCCAGGTCTTTCACCGCATCCGATCGGCCCCGGCGATGGCCTTCCGGGTGGTGGACGCGCAATACGCCTATGACCGGGCCCTGAAGCTCGGCGCCAAGCCGGTCCAGACCCAGACTGGCCCCAACGAGCTGGAGATCCCGGCCATCGAGGGCATCGGCGGGCTCCAGATCTACCTGGTCGACCGCTACGGCCAGAAGGGCTCGATCTACGACGTGGACTTCGAGTGGCTTGGCGAACCCGATCCCCGCCCGCACGGGGTCGGCCTGCACTACATCGACCACCTGACCCACAACGTCTATCGCGGGCGCCTGAACGAGTGGGCAGCCTTCTACGAGAAGCTCTTCAACCTCCGGCAGATCCCAAGTCGCTCCTCGTATCTGTTCGGCCCTTGTGCAGAGCAGGCAACGAACAAGCTCCTTTTGCCAGTGTACCGAGATGCTGGCCTAGTGGGACGTCGAATGTCCATTACCGCGGGACCAGCCGCGGCTGGCCTGCGTCGCTGCCAGCCGCACCTTCGGGGCTTCTGTTTACGGCAATGGGAGCAACGCCGATACGGAACGGAGATTCCGCCTCGGGCAGGCTTGTTTGGAGTTGAGGCGGGTTTTGTGGGTCGACGGTCCCGATGGAGATGTTGAAGCTCAAATATACCGCCAGTTGCCTGGTTTCGGCCCGCTACGGCGGGTGAGTTCGTCCGCGGTCAAGATGGACGGGATTGTGGTTCGGATTGATTGGACCAAGGTGATCCCGACAATGCAAGCCAAGGCTGCGATCTGAACGAGGATCAGTTGCGCTTGGGGGAGGGCGCCTGGCGCCTCAAGACCGCTTCCACTGCGTTCTACAGACAGGGTGATGACGAGCTGTGCGGCCAGCGCGGAGATTCCGATCCAGACGCTGCGGTTGGCCGCCGTGAGCAAAGAGCCCGACAGCTGCAGGCCGACGATCATGAGGAGGTAGAAGCGCATCGTGTCTGCGCCCGGAGATCGCAAGGCGCTCAGATCGCTGTACGGCCCCGCCAGAATGACAAGCGCATGTGCCCAGAAGACCGACGTCAGCGCGAAACGGACTGCCGAGGCGGCTCCGGAAGAGAAGGGTGGTTGAGCGTGAGGGTCGTTCATGCCGATATGCCTGCCGCAACCAGAAGAGGATACGTTCAGTGAAAGAACGCACTGGAGTTGTTTCCTAAGGTAAAATGCGCGGATTTGGGCCTTAGGACCAATCGAATGATCGCATGCAGCTCATTGATGACGTGGATGGAGGGCAGCTGCCTGTTTGGGAACTCTGCGGCAGGCGATGCTGCAGAACACGCTCCCGCCGTTTGAAGACGGATGCGCCGGCATAAGCGCCTCCAGCCGTGGGGGCGGCGTCAAGAGCACCATCGCGGCCTGTGTCGTATGCACGGAATTGCTCTGCGCCGGGCCGATTGGTCCCGTCAATGGCCGCGGACAGGCTTTCCTCTTCGGCGCCTCAGGGCCGGCTGGCGTCCGACGCGGCGGTCAGAGCATCTTCCGTAGGTGCCGTAACCGGAGAAATCGGAAACTCGAGGCTGATCGTGGTGCCGGGTCCGTCCGCCGCGACGGTGAGGCTCCCCCCGATATCGGCCATTCTCTGGGCCGTGCTGGAAAGGCCCAGGCCCGAGGACAGCCGCGAGCTCGCGGCCTGCGGCAGACCGACGCCGTCGTCGCCGACCTCGATCTGCACGCGCTCCCCCTTTGCAGTCACGCGAACGGTGATCATGCTCGCTTGCGCGTGCTTCAGGGCATTGCTCACGATTTCCCGCATGGTGGAAACGAGGTTGTTGTACGTGCCGTACGCGAGCAGGGTAGGGTTGAAGTCTTCGGCGGCCGGCCATGAGATCCGCAGACCGGCCGCTTCCACCCGCTCGATCGTCTCATGCCGCAGATCGGCCAGCACCTCGCCCAGAGGGCGGGTCTTGCCCGTCAATCCGCCGATCACCACCCGCAAATCGGCCATCGCAGAGCGGATCGTTTCCCGGGTCTCGGGCAGATCCGGCTTGTGGAGGCTGGTCAGGAGGCGGGCTCCCACATCATCGTGCAGGTCCCGGGCGATGCGTCGACGCTCTTCCATGGCGCCGCGCTCGAAGGCCTGGCGGCTGTTGTCCGCCTGCTGGACCAGCGCGGTGGCCTGTGCCGCAACCGCTACGTGGTTCGGATTGAACAACCCTCTTCCTCCCCAGGGATAGCGGAGGGCGAGGGCAGGGGAAACCGAGGTGGTCGGCAGGATCATCTCCAGGCCATCGTGGCCGATGACGGGTGCGGGAACCGGCTCGGTGAGAACTTCTGCCTCGAGGGGATCGAAGAGGCGCTCCATCAGGTCGCGCCAGCGTTGGGACCTCACCTCCGGCGAGGGCGACAGCACCACCTCGACAATCCGTTGAAACAGTTCCTCGTTCGACACGTTCGGCGTCGCCGTGAGACGGCGCCAGAGAAAGTCCCTGAGGGGCAGATAGCCGAAGCCCACGACCAGGAAGGACAAGCCGAGCGAAAGGCCGTAATCGAGCCTCAGAACGAAGATGAGGGCCGCATCGATGGCGAAGAGCATCAGGGCTGCGGCGAAGTAGAAGGCGAGGCGGAAGGCCCATTCGCCGAGTTCGAACAGCCGATAGCGGCTCACGCCCACGGCGATGCCGGCATAGATCAGGACCAGGAAGATGAAGGCAGCCGCCTGGCTTAGGACCGGCTCCAGCCCGAGCAGGAGGGGGCCGCTCACGAAAGCGATGAACGTGCAGGTTCCGATCGCCACGCAGGTGCCGAGCCAGCGGATGATCGCCCGTGAGGCTGGATCCCGCGCTGTGGCGATCCACTGGGCGGCGATCGCCACGAAGATCAGGATGAAGAAGGTGGCGACGAGGCCATGAATTCCGTAGGTCGGACTCGGGAGCCAGTGGAACGCGTCGAGGAGGAACCAGGCGAGGCCCACGCAGGCGATGAGCTGCAGGGTTCGGGGGCCTACGAGCCGGCGGGGATAGACGAGGAAGAGAAGTGCGAGACCCCCGCTGCAGATGAGCCCTCCAAGATGGTTGGTGAACGAAAGCGCCTGGAAGAGCATCCCTCCTAGCGCAATCTCGCGGCTGCTGTAGACCGCCGCCATGGTGGCGGACAGAAAGAGGCCGATGCCGCTCAGGCCGAAGAGGCGCGCCCCGGCGTCGCCTTGGCGTAGGGCCCAGATCCAAGTGCTGATCAGCAGCCCGCCGAGCCCGCATGCGATCTGGATCCAGAACCCGGCCGGCAGATCGGAGAGAGGCCGCGGCCTCGGAGAGATGGTCGATTCCGTCTGATATCCAGCGGCGTTCTCGAAGCCGATGCGCAGGGATGGCTTCTCCAAGGCCGAGCGGAGCAGCGCCTGCCTGTCCATGAAGGCTTCGACGGACGAATAAGGCGAGAGCTGATCGGGGTCCTCCGTCAGATCGGAGGCTTTGAGGGGAAAGCCGTCGAGAGCCTTCAGAAAGCGAGGCTCGCGCAGGTGGGATGACGGTCCGGTCGGGTGGACGGCGAGGACCAGGACGGTATCGCTGGTCTGACCCGGCGCCAGCCGCAACCCGAGCCAGGGCGGCTGAAGCGCCATCCAGACGGCGCCGGCCGAGGTGAGGGCTCCACAAACGAGAGCGGCCAAAATGACGAACAGGGGAGATCTACGCACAGGTTGAAGCTCAGACGCGCTTCGGCAATCGCTTGCTGAACGACGGAGGATACAGGTTTTGGACGAAAACTGAATATCATATCGTGATGTGTGCTGCTACACTACATCCCGATTCAGGGAGGGGCTCGGCGACCGGTCATCTTGCCTGTCGCCCCGGTCGAATTAGTTATGTTGTTTCGAAATCTGTTTCCATGGACCAGGAACCATTGCCGCCAAACATGAATGCAGAACCCTCTTTTGCGCTGGTGATCGAGGATCTGCCTGACACCCGGGAGTGGCTATGTGCCGTTCTGAGGCAGACCTTTCCGGAACAGCAGATCGAAGCCTTTCCGACCCTTGCCACGGCACGTGCATGGCTGTCGGCCGCGGGAGCCGAGCGTCTGGCCAAGGTCAGGCTGGCGTTGGTCGATATCGGCCTGCCCGACGGCTCGGGGATCGACCTGATCCGTGAGCTTGTCGATTGCTGCCCCGGCATCATTCCGATCGTTGCGACGATCTTCGACGACGACGACCATCTCTTCGACGCGATCGCCGCCGGCGCTCAGGGATATCTGCTCAAGAACCAGGAGCAGGCCGTGCTGGCTCATTACCTGCGTCGGATCGAAAGCGGAGAACCGCCGGTTTCACCGTCGATTGCACGCCGCATGTTCTCGTATTTTCGGGAAAAGTCGGGCGCAAGGAGCAAGGCTCCCGAGCAGGGCGAGGCGCTCACGCCACGGGAGATGGAGGTTCTCGCCCTCCTGGGAGTCGGCTCCCGTGTGCCCGAGGTGGCCTATCGCCTCGGCCTGACGGAGCATACGGTGGCGACCTATGTCAAAACCATCTACCGAAAACTGAAGATCTCGTCCCGAGCCGAGGCGGCGCTGGAAGCGTCCCGTCGCGGACTGATCTGACCCTCCCGGAATCGGGGATACCCGCCTTCCCCTGGGATTCCTATAACCGGCCCCAGGGTTGCCGCTCATGCGGCATCAGTGGGTGAGGCAAGTCCGTGTCGGCGATTCTTGTTCGTGTTCTGGCGTCCCGTTGGATCGTGGTCCTCAGTTGCGCAGGACTGACGGTTCTGTTGTGGGGCAGTGGCTTCGGCCGCCTGGCAGCCTTCGACAGCGATTTCGAGACGACCACTGCGTCCTTCGCGCAGGCAGAGACGCTCCTGATCTTCGCGATCATCGTCGTGCAGCTGACCGGCCTGCTCCTGATGCTGTCGGATCGGTGGATATGGCTGGGCACCGTCGCCTTGGCAGGGCTTGCCTTGTTGACCCTCCCGGGCTCCCGGCCCTGGACTCCCCTGGAGGAGAGCGGCGGAAGCCTCTGGGCCGCCGTGGAGTATCTCTCCGCCTTTGCGATCTTTCTTCTGGCTCCCATCCTGTCCTCCCTGGTCAGGGGCAGCACTGCAATGCCCGATCCTTTCGCCGGGGCGTCGGATCATTCGTGGAGGCAGATGGTCATGGTCGAAGAAGCTGGCTCCCGAACCGTGCGCCTTCGTCGGAGTTCGCCGCACCATATCTTCGACGTCTCTACGCCAGCCCCGTGAAGTCGCCGATACCGGCTCTGCCGCCATCACGATAGAGTTTCAATGACCAAGATGTTTTGATCGACAATCTGGTTTTCCGCGTCGACAACTTGAAAGCCCGTGCAAGGTTATGCGCGGGCTTCTGTTTTCGATCCGGCAGATGCGGGCTTCAAGACGACGCCTGATCGTCGGGCTCGCTCCAGATTGCCCGGACACTCTCCAGGATCTGCTGCCTCAGCCAGCGGTGTGCCGGATTGTCGGTATGACGGTTATGCCAGTAGAGCTTGATCTCGGGGATCGGCACCGGAATCGGCGGCTCGAAGACGGCGAGGTTGAGCGACGGCGCCACCACGTGGGCGAATTGCGACGGGACTGCCGCAATGAATTTTCCCTTGGCCACGACAAGCGCGACGCTCTGGAAGTGCGGCAGCGCGAGGCTCACCCTTCGCTTGCGGCCGAGGCTCGACAGAGCATCGTCGATGTAGCCCTGCATGCTGCCGTCGATCGATCGGATCGCGTGCGGCATTTCGCAGAAGAGGTCGAGTGGAAAGGCGGATCCTGGCCGGACCTTTCCGGCCAGCGCCGGGTGGCCGGCCGGCGCGATGATCGCGAATGGCGACGCGAACAGCAGTTCCGTCGCGATCCAGTCCGGAATTGTCAAAGGCCGCTCGAGAGCCGCATCGATCGAATCCTCCTGGAGGAGGCGGGTGATGTCGCCCTTGGCGCTGTCCAGAAAACGCAAGGCGATCTTCGGCGCCTTGGCGGCGATGCGGGTTGCGAGATCCGGCATCAGCAGCATCGAAAAGAAGTCCGCGCCCAATAGCGTGAACGTGCGCTCCGCCGCGCCGGGATCGAAGGTCCTGTCGCCTGCAAGAGCGGACTCGAGCTTGCCGAGCGCGTCGCGGATCGGCTCGGCCAGGTTCTCGGCCCGCGGGGTGGGAACCATGTCGTTCCCGCGACGAACGAAGAGCTGATCGTCAAGAAGGTGCCGCAGCCGATTGAGGGCGGCGCTGACGGCCGGCTGGCTGAGGCCGAGGGCTTCGCCGGCGCGCGTCACGCTCCGCTCTCGCATAAGCGCGTCGAAAACGTGGATGAGGTTCAGGTCGAACGCAGCAAAATTCATGAATCTAATAGGCCCCATAGCAACATTCGATTTCCATTCAAGTCCTCTCAGACCTAACCAAGGGGAAGGACGAAAACTCGAAAATTGCAGTCCAAACAAGATTAGATAGGAGTTATTACCATGTCCAATCAGGTATCATCCAGAAAAGCGGAAGCCCTGTGGTTCGGCAACACTCTGGTCAAGATTCTTCTGAGTTCCAGCCATGGTCGCGACGGCACCGCGGTCATTGAGCACCGCATGCCCCATGGCGACTCGCCTCCGATGCATGTCCATCGCAACGAGGATGAGATCTTCCATATCATCGAAGGGAAGATGCGCTTCCAGGTGGGCCAGGAGCAGATTGTGGTGGGAGCGGGTGAAACTGTGGTCGCCCCCAAGGGCATCCCCCATACGTTTCGTGTCGAGTCGGCCGACGGCGTCCGCTGCCTGACCGTGACCAAGGGGCCCGATTTCGAAGGGTTGATCCGCATGGCCGGCAGGCCCGTCACGGTCGAGGAGCTTCCCCCGGCCATGGGCGCCCCCACCCCGGAGATGATCGAGGCCCTTATAAAAGCCTGCCAGACCAACAATATCGATGTTGTCGGGGCTCCTCTCTCCTGATTTCGGACACTGGACTTATTTTAGTCGATTACTTCTACACATCCATTTGTCGACGGGATGACGGGCAGGTCGGAAGACCGCCCGTCATATTTTTTGCTCAAACTCATCGGGCGGAAAGTCGAGGCTGCGGCTGTCGGAAGCGTGCTCACTCCTGTTCCAGCGGGGTCTCTCTTCAATTCGTCTCTAGGGTCGCTTGAGCCCGTGTCCTTGACATTCTCAAGGCAGTGGACAGATCAGCTCTTCAGTTCCCCAAGCGGCCGAAGAATCCTTTCTCAGAAAGTTACGCTACGTTAGGGAATTTTGGTCCAAATTACACCAATTCGATTCAGGGCAGGGAACACTCGGCGCGGTCTGCGGGTCAGGCGCCGGGATCGTTTTGTCTGTCCGCACAAGAGGGACTCGCCACATGGGCGTCTTCGGATTCATCAACGAGGAGAAAGAGAAGCTGAGGGCGCTCGACCGCTCGCAGGCCATCATCGAATTCACCCTTGATGGGACGATCCTTGCAGCCAACGAGAACTTTCTCGCCTGCATGGGTTATCGGCTGGAGGACATCTGCGGCCGGCATCACTCCATGTTCGTTGATCCTGGTGAACGGACCAGCCAGGAATACCGCGCGTTCTGGGCCTCCCTTGCCGCCGGTGAGTACCGCTCATCCGAGTTCAGGCGCGTCGGCAAGGACGGACGCGAGGTCTGGATCCAGGCTTCCTACAACCCGATCCTCGGGCGTGACGGCAAACCCCGGAAGATCGTCAAGATCGCGTCCGACATCACGCAGCAGAAGCATCGGAACATCGAGTTCGAAAGCCAGATCAACGCAATCCGTCGATCTCAAGCGGTCATCGAGTTCGCCCTGGATGGAACGATCCTGTCCGCAAACGACAATTTTCTGTCTTTGATGGGCTACGCCTTGGAGGAGATCGAGGGCAGGCATCATCACATCTTCGTCGAGCCGAACTCGAGGGACAGCGAGCCATACCGGCAGTTCTGGGCTGCGCTTTCGCGGGGCGAGTACCAGTCGGCGGAGTACAGGCGCTTCGGCAAAGGAGGGAAAGAGGTCTGGATCCAGGCCTCCTACAATCCCATCCTCGGCATGAACGGGCGGCCATACAAGGTCGTGAAGTTCGCGACCGACGTCACGAACCAGGTCAATGAGCGTCTGAGACGTTCCGAACTCCAGCGCTCCATCGCTGCAGACATCGGCGATATCACCGGCGCCGTCTCAGAGGTGGTCGCTCTCACCTCCGACGTCGCAGGAGCGTCGCACAAGACATCGGCGAACCTGCAGAGCGTCGCGTCCGGTGCGGAGCAATTGGCCGCGTCGATCCGCGAAATCGGCCAACAGGTTGGCATCGCCCTCGACATCTCCACCGAGGCTGTGCGGCAGGGAAGCCGGACAACCAATGTTGCGTCGGGTCTCACAATATCTGCGCAGAAGATCGGCGAAGTCATCACGCTGATCGAGAGCATCGCGTCTCAGACCAATCTTTTGGCGCTGAACGCGACGATCGAGGCGGCACGCGCGGGGGAGGCGGGCCGGGGGTTCGCGGTAGTTGCCTCAGAGGTCAAGGGTCTCGCTGCCCAGACCGCAAAGGCGACGGAGGAAATCAGCAGCCAGATCGAACAAAATCAGGCAGCAACGCGGAAGGTCGTCGAAGCAATCGATCTGATCACGGAGACCGTCCAGAAGATCAACGAGATCTCTCTCAGGATTTCGGCCGCCGTCGAGGAGCAGTCGACCGTCACGCAAGAGATGTCGGATGCGATGCAGACCGCGTCCCAAAGCGTATCCACGATCAGCGGAACCGTGAACGACATCGCACGATCCGCAGCATTGGTGGGGACAGCAACGGAGAAGGTACGGGAAGCTTCCGTCGCGATGGCCTAGACACGTCCGGCGCTTTACGTTCAGAGCGCCTGACAGGCCTCTCGCAAAGCCTCTGTCCGGAGGGCTCGGTCGGCAGGGCTGTCAGGAGTTCACGCCTGCCAGCTCAATCGCAAAGGCGCTCAGTTCACCGCGCTGCTGACTGCTTCCCCCATCTGGGCGGCCTCTGCCGCCAACAGCAGCGCGTTACCCAATTCGCGGGCATGGGCCGGCGTCATGGCGATGGGCATCTGGTGCCGGATCCCGCGGGCAAATTCGTCCGGCGTCGTCGCCAGCTCGATCACCATCATGGCGTCGCGGCCATCGATCGTGCCGACCGAAAACCGGGTGAGGGCGCCGATCACGTCAAAGTCTTGGGTCATCGAAATCTCCATCGATCATCTTGTGAGATCATTTACTCCTTTCCCCAGGGGCTTGTCTGCTCTCCAGCCAGAGAGTGGATAATATTACTTTTAGTCTTTGATGGTCTTCTTATAGGAAAAGGACTCGATCCGGAGCCCGAATTCTTGGCTCTGTTCCGACAGAAGGATCTCTGGTCGTTATGGTCATCGACTTCGGTCGATGCTACCGAAGCGGAACAAGTGCGGGATGATTGCGGGCCTCATGACCAGCTACTTCGGGACGATCTCGTGGGCGACCCTCTATCTGCTGTCGGAGTGGGCGATCCGGCTGGCGATGCTGGTCGTCGTTCCGTTCCGGCGCTCGCCCGAAGCCGCAAAAGGGTGGCTCCTGTTCTTCTTCTTCCTCCCTTGGCCAGCCCTCCTGGTCTACTTTCTGATCGGCCGCCCCGGATACCCGAAGTGGCGGCAGGAGCGGTTTGCCCGTTTGCCCGTCGTGTTCAAGGCTGCGACGGACCGCATCAAGGAGGTCACGGCGAAGGAGCAGCCGGATCTTCCGGCAAACCTGTCCCAGGCGGCCGTGCTGATCCAGAATCTCGGACGCTTTCCCAGTCTCGGCGGCAATGGGGCCGACCTTCTGTCGGATTACGACGGCACGATCGGGCGGATCGTCGAGGATATCGACCGGGCGAGATCCCACGTCCACCTCCTCTTCTATATCTTCGCCGATGACGAGACAGGTCATGCCGTCGTCGCCGCGCTGACACGTGCGGTCGGACGCGGCGTCACCTGCCGTGTCCTCATCGATGCGCTCGGGTCGCGGGCATGGTCGGCGAACGTCGTCGAAGCCCTGAAAGCGGGCGGCGTGTCGGTTCGCCTCGTCCTGCCGGTCGGGCTTCTCCGAAGGAAATCGGCGCGGGCCGACCTCCGCAACCACCGGAAGATCGCCGTGATCGATGGCGAGGTCGGCTATGTGGGCTCGCAGAACATCGTGAATTCCGACTTCAACCCGCGTGTGACGAACCAGGAACTCGTCGTTCGCGTGACCGGCCCGGCCGTGCTCGAACTTCAGGCCGTCTTCGTAGCCGACTGGTTTCTCGAGACCGAAGAGGTGCTCGACTCTCCCGCCCTGTTCCCTGAGCCCCGACCGGGCGGCAGGATCGTCGCCCAGGTTCTGCCGAGCGGCCCGGACTATCCCGAGGCGGGCGTGGAACGCCTCGTCGAAGCACTTGTCCACGGCGCACGCAGAAGAGTGGTCATCACCACACCCTATTTCATCCCGAATGAAGCTTTGCTCCACGCCCTTCAGACCGCCGTCCTGCGCGGCGTCGAAGTGCACCTGGTGCTGTCCCGTCCGGTCGACCAGGTCCTGGTGAACCTCGCCCAGAGGTCATATTATGCGGAACTCCTGGACGCGGGGATCGAGATCCACCTTTATCGGGACAAGCTGCTCCATGCCAAGCACTTGAGCATCGATCACGGCGTTTCGCTGATCGGCTCCAGCAACATCGACATGCGTTCCTTCATCCTCAATTCCGAGGTGAGCCTTGTTCTCTTCGACAGAGATCTCAATGCGCGCCTGCGCGAGGAGCAGGAGCGCTATTTCGCAGCCAGCGATCGTCTGGTCCGGTCGGAGTGGGCGAAGCGCAGGCTTTCGAAGAAGATCGTCGAGAACATCGCACGGTTGATGAGCCCCCTCCTTTGAGAGCCCAGAGCTCTCGTCGATTGCACACTGCGAACGGGATTCGAGGTTGATGCAAGGGTAAATTAACCACGAACCCCTAACTCTCGCGCCAACACGAGAGTTCTGGGGATAGGGCATGCTGGAGGATCAATCGCTTCAGGATCGGCTTTGCTTTTTCGGCATCGACCATGAGACGAGCCGGGAACTGCAGGCGATCTGGCGGGCCATCTCCGCCGACATGCCGAGAATCCTCGAACGCTTCTATGAGCACGTCCATCAGATCCCTCATCTCTCGGCCCTGATCGGGACCCAGCAGGAGCGCCTCATCGGCGCTCAGAGCCAGCACTGGGGCCGGCTGTTCAGCGGCCGCTTCGACTCCGACTATGTGGCGAGCATCCGTCGGATCGGTCTCATCCATCACAGGATCGGCCTGGAGCCGCGCTGGTACATCGGCGGATACGCCTTCATCCTGAACGAACTCGTCGGGGTTCTCTCGGCGAAGCACCGCTTCAATGGCGCGAGCCTCGGGCGCAAGATCACGGCCATCAACAAGGCCGTCATGCTCGACATGGATTACGCCATCTCTGTCTACCAGGACGCTCTCGTCGAGGAGCGCCAGGAGAAGGGAAGGGCCCTTGCTGCCGCCATCGCGCATTTCTCGGAAGCCGTCCAGGCAAGCCTTGAGATCTCGGGCGAGGCGAGCGGAGCGCTCTCGCAGAGCGCCATGACCCTCGATACTGCGACCAGCGCTGCCAGCCAGTTGGCCGGCGACGTTGCGAACACCGCCGAGCAAACTGCCCTCAATATGCAGTCCGGTGCCGCCGCGACCGAGCAACTGGCGGCTTCCGTGCGTGAAATCGGCGAGCAGGCAAGCCGCTCGGCCGATGTCGCGCGCCTGGCGTTCGAACGCGCCCTCCATACGAAGGGCGCTGTGGCAGGTCTTGCCGAGCAGGCGAGACAGATCGGCGACGTGATTGATCTGATCGGTCAGATCGCGGCACAGACCAATCTCCTTGCCCTCAATGCCACCATCGAGGCGGCCCATGCGGGAGAGGCCGGAAAGGGATTCGCGGTCGTGGCGCAGGAGGTGAAGTCTCTCGCGACCCAAACCGCAAAGGCGACCACGGAGATCAGCTCCCGCATCGGAGCGATCCAGGAGTCAACACAGAGGAACTCCGTCGATATCGACGACATCGCGCGGATCATCGAGGATGTCAGCGGCATCGCCACAGCCATTGCGGCTGCGGTCGAGGAGCAGGCTGCCGTCACGTCCGAGATCGCCGCGAACGTACAGCAAACGACGGGCCATACCCAGGCCGTCGTGAAAAGCATCGAGACCTTGAACGACTCCACCGCGTCGGCAGCGGCCGCTTCCCAGAACGTGGCGACCGCCAAGCAGACGCTCGACCAGCAGCTGCAGCGGCTCAAGCACGATATCGACCAGTTCCTCGACGCAGCGCGGGCCGCTTAGGGCCCGCCGAGAATTGATTTTGCCCGCAAGGGGCCGCTTCGCCGTAGAGGGCGAGCAGGATTGATCGCGTCAGAAGGCGCCGTACGCCGGGAGATGTTCATGGCTCCCTTGACGGCAGAACGAACTGATGCAGCTGGGCCTTCTTGTAGGCGCGGTGCATGCGAAAATAGGCTTCTGCCTCGTCAGCCGGCAGGGCGCGGCTGAAGAAGAAGCCCTGACCGAAATCGCAGCCGAGCGACTGAAGGCACTTGAGCTGGTCCTTTTCCTCGAGCCCTTCGGCCACAGTCTGGATGCCGAGGCTGCGGGCAAGGCTGAGGGTTGCCCGCACGATCGCCCAGTCGTCGGTGTTGGAGGTCAGGTCCGATATGAACGACCGATCGATCTTGATCTGGTTGACCGCATAGCTCTTCAGGTGCGTGAGCGACGCGAAGCCCGTCCCGAAATCGTCGAGCGCAATCGAGATCCCGAGCTTTCTCAGATCTGCGAGCGTCTCGGTGACCTGGGAGTTCTTTTCGTCGAGCAGCACGGATTCAGTGATCTCGACGGTCAGTTGGGACAGCGGGACACGCTTCGCCTGAAAAAGCCGCGCGACACGATCCGGGTAATCGCCGCGCTTCAGCTCCGGAGCTGTGACGTTGATCGACATCTTGCAGGCGGGCATTTCGGCATCCTGCCAGCGCCGCAGATCGTCGCTGATCCGCTGCAGCATGTGGTCGCCCAGGAGGATCGCCGATTCAGCGTCCTCAAGAGCCGCCTGGAAATGCGCGGGATAGAGAATTTCACCGTCCGGGAGCACCCACCGGGCCAAAGCCTCGAAGCCGTAGGAGCGGCGATCGGAGAGGCGCATCTGCGGCTGATAATACGGGCGAACCTCTCCGACTTCCACGGCCCGCTGAAAAGCGGAAAGCTGCTGCAGGCGTTCGACCAGGGTTGCTCGCATCGGCTGGCTGAACACCTGGGTCTGGCCTCTCCCCTCGGTCTTGGCGCGTCTCAGAGCGATGTCGGCATTCTGGATCAGTTCGTCGACATTGGAGCCATGCTCCGGATACAGCGCCACACCGACGCTGGCGGACGAGCGGAAGTTGGGCGCCTTGCGCCGGACGGATGCCGCCGTGATTTCCAGAAGCTGGCTGGCGAGCGGTTGAGCGTCGGTAGGGGAGGAGAGGCCGGTCATCATAAGGGCGAACTCGTCCCCGCCGAAACGGGCTGCCAAGTCGCTCGTCTTCAGCAAGGAGTTCAAGCCCTGGGCGATCTCCACCAGAACCGCGTCACCGGTCTGGTGCCCGAGCATGTTGTTGAGGTCCTTGAAGCGATCAAGGCCCATCAGAAAGAGTGCGATCGGATTTCCGGCGTGCTTCGCGGCGGCGACCGCCTCTCCGCACCGATCCTGGAACTCAGCGCGGGTGCTGAGCCCAGTCAGGCTGTCGCGGGCCGGGCCATGCCGCGGTTGCTGATCGGTGTGCGTGCGGGGCGCTTGTGCTTGCGGCTGGGCGGCCTCGGCTGGCTTTCCCGGCCGATCCTGATGGGACTCGCCGCCGCCGTGGTGCTGCCGGGCTCGTCCATCAGCGCCTGGCAGCCCGTGGGATGGGTCGGCCTGAACATGCTTTCGCGTAGCACCGGCCTGACCTGTCAGGAGATGAAGCGTCTCCTTTCCCGGCGGGTCGTAGATGGCAAGGATATCGTCGCGCGAGAGGAGCATGCGGATCATCCGACTGCCTTACAGCATCCAATTTCAGCTCGGATCGAGCAGCGTGATTGAACGGTACAAGAAGTCTGCGGCCTCCAGGCAGAAGGATGGATGAGGTCGGGACGATCCCACCTCCAGCTTTGTCTTAGAGAATGCTAATTAATTTTCATTGAATCGCCCCTGGCCGGAGAGGAGAACATTCCCGGCTCTCCGGATAGGCGCAGTCGCAAGAAGGCCGTTGAAACAAAGAAACGCTGCCATGTGGTTCTGTCGATCCTGTTTGCTGCCCGTTCCCATGCCGTAGATGAGGGAGAGTAATGGCTGGCCCCGTTTGTGAAGTACTTCTGGGGCATTTCTACTTCACTTCTTTTTAAAGCTTTTTCCGCAACTGAACCCAAGAGATTTATCTCGGGGGCATATTATGAATTTAATCACAAACCGGAGGCTTTCCGGCGTCACGACGGCCGCAATGGTGTTGTTCGTGATCCTGACCGCAGCGGCTCTCTTTGCCGTCGTCGCGCTTCAGAGCTGGTCGGATGTCCGAAGCAGCGCGGTCGCGCAGCAACAGGCCAATGTCAGAACCTTCACGGGCATTCTGAAAGGTGCCGTTTCGAGCCTGACAGTGCGTAAGGATGGCAATGGTGCCATCAACGGGGTCATCGTGAACGACGACGCGGTCTTCTACAGTGACGAGCTGGTCGACCGGATCGCGGAGGCGACGCAGGCTCCTGCCACGCTCTTCGTCAGGGCCCCGTCCAACGGGAATTTCATCCGACGGGCCACGAACATGCGCAATCCCGATGGCTCCCGTGCCGTCGGCACCGCCATGGACCGCAACGGAGTTGTCTTCCCCGTCGTGTCCGCTGGTCAGACCTATGTCGGCGAGGCCTTGGTTCTCGGAAAGACCTACCTCCTGATCAACCTGCCGGTCTTCGGCCAGAGCGGTCAGATCCTCGGCGTCCTGGGAAGCGGGGTCGAGACCACCGAACTCTCTGCCTCGGCGAACCGTATGATGTGGCGCATGGCGGGAGCATCGCTCGTCGTCGTCCTGGTCGTGGCCATTGCGGCTTTGATGGCGGCAAGAATGCTGTTCCGGCCAATTCCGAAGCTGGCGGCCGTCATGGAGCGGCTGGCCGACGGCAACACCTCCGACGACGTCCCGTACGTCGGGTGGAAGAACGAGGTCGGTGCCATGGCACGGGCTGTCGAGGTGTTCCGCTACAACACGGCCGAGCGCCAGCGGCTTGCCGTGGAGCAGGAGGCGGAGAATGAGGCCAAGATGCGCCGGGCCCTGCGTCTGGACGAACTGGCCCGCCACTTCGAGGCCAATGTCTCGACCCTGACGCAGGGGCTTGCCTCCGCGGCCACCGAAATGGAGGCAACCGCCCGCACGATGACGGCAACGGCCGGTCAGACCAATCAGCAATCCGTGACCGTCGCGGCGGCGGCCGAGCAGACCTCTGCCAACGTGCAGACGGTGGCGGCTGCGACCGAGGAGATGGCGAGCTCGATCCGCGAAATCGCCCATCAGGTGACCCTCTCCACCCAGATCGCCGGCCAGGCCGTGGCGAATGCCGACCGCACGAACGGCATCGTCCAGGCCCTTGCGGCGGGCGCCGAGCGCATCGGGGACGTGGTGACGCTGATCAACGGCCTGGCCTCGCAGACCAACCTTCTCGCGCTCAACGCCACCATCGAGGCAGCCCGCGCCGGCGAAGCCGGCCGGGGATTTGCCGTCGTGGCAAGCGAGGTGAAGAACCTCGCCAGCCAGACCGCCAAGGCGACCGAGGAAATCGGCTCCCAGATCACGCAGATCCAGGGCGCCACCCATGAGGCCGTGGGCGCCATCCAGGATATCCAGAAGATCATCGGCGAGTTGTCCAGCATCTCGACTGGGATCGCGGCTGCCATGGAAGAGCAGGGGGCGACCACAGGCGAAATTGCCCGCAACGTTCATGAGGCCGCCCGCGGTACCGAGCAGGTGACGGGCAGCATCGACAGCGTGAAGCACGGGGCGGGAGAGACTGGAGCTGCGGCCGTCCAGGTGCTTGGCGCTGCGCAGGAACTTGCCCGATATGCGGAGGATCTGGGTCGCGAGGTGGACTCCTTCCTGTCGGGCGTCAGGGCCGCCTAACGAGCTGTCCTCGCCAGGGCTCAACAGGCCCTCACTTCCATGTCTCCATCCGGCGCGGTCCCCCAGGGCCGCGCCGTAATCATGTCTCACATGGGCCTGCGGGTCTCGTCCCGCGAGGAACACTCCCAGGCGTTTGCCTTCTCTGCATCGACCGGAGGTATTGATACTTCCTGAGCCGACCCCCCACTCTCTCCTTCATGCGACCCGGCGGTAAGCCCGGGGCAGCCACGCGTCAGCTTCGGGCAAGGTTACCGGCGTAAGCCGAGGACGGAAGCGACCGAAAGTGGAGGATTCCGTGGGAGCGGTCTATCTGTTTGATCTGGCCTCGCGGCAGGCTCAATGGCTTGCAGTTCGTCAGGCGACGATCGCGGGCAACATTTCGAACGCCAACACTCCCGGGTTCAAGGCTCTCGACGTGGAGCCGTTTTCGAGCGTTCTCGACAAGACCCAGCTCGCCATGGCGGCGACCTCCAGCGGTCACATCGGGTTCGATGCGCCACATGTCCGCTCCGCCAAGGTGAAGAAGACCGAGAGCTGGGAAACCATGCATTCCGGCAACTCGGTCAGCATCGAGCAGGAAATGATGAAGGCCGGCACCGTCAACCGTGAGCACAACCTCAATACCAGCATCGTCAGGTCCTTCCACCGGATGCTGATGGCGAGCGTGAAGGGCGGACAATGATCGATCCGCTTCAGGCATCCTCCCGTCTCGCCGGCGCCGGTCTCGAGGCCCAGTCCGCCCGTCTGCGCGTCATTTCGGAAAACATCGCGAACGCGCAGTCAACCGGCAAGACGGCAGGATCCGATCCATACGCTCGCAAGACGATCACGTTCCGCAGCGAGCTCGACCGGGCCCTCGGCGCGTCGTCGGTGCAGGTGAAGGAGATCGGTGTCGATCAGGCGCCGTTTCAAGTCGAATATGATCCGGGCAATCCCGCAGCCGATGAGCGCGGCTTCGTGAAGATGCCGAACGTGAACATGCTGGTCGAGATGGCCGACATGCGCGAGGCCAATCGGTCCTACGAGGCCAATCTGCAGATGATGAAACAGGCCCGCTCGATGATCACGAGTTTGATTGACCTGCTGAGGGGGGCGTGATGATCGACGCAATTTCATCGATTTCCTCCTTTGTCGACGGAGTCGGCGGCGCTTCGGCGACCCAGCTGAACAGCTTCCAGAAGGTCGGTCCGGTCGCGCCCGCAGCACAGGGGGCCGACTTCGGCGATGTGATGGTCCAGGTGGCCGCCAAGGCAACCGAGACCCTCAAGGCCGGTGAGGCTGCCTCCATCGCTGGCATTCAGGGCAAGGCTTCCGTGCAGCAGGTTGTCGAGGCCGTCATGGCCGCCGAGCAGACCCTGCAGACGGCGATCGCGATCAGGGACAAGGTCGTGGCCGCTTACTTGGAAATTTCGCGGATGGCGATTTAAGGAGACGGCCATGAGAGCGCTCGCAATTGCTGCAACGGGTATGAACGCGCAGCAGCTGAATGTCGAAGTCATCGCAAACAACATTGCCAACGTGAACACTACCGCCTTCAAGGGAGCGCGGGCCGAATTCACGGATCTGCTCTATCAGGCGGAGCGTCTTCAGGGCGTCCCCAATCAGGCCGGCGAAAATCCGATACCGGAAGGCGCCATGCTGGGCCTAGGCGTGCGTTCCGCCGCGATCCGCAACCTGCACAGCCAGGGATCGCTCACGAACACGACCAATCAGTTCGATCTGGCGATCAACGGTCGGGGCTGGTTCCAGGTGACAAGCCCGAACGGAGAGACGATCTACACCCGCGCCGGTTCGTTCAACAAGAACGGCGATGGCCAGCTCGTCACCATCGACGGCTACACGCTCGACCCGGTCGTCATCATCCCGCCGAATACCATCGAGGTCAGCATCAACCAGTCGGGCGAGGTCTACGCCAAGGTCGACGGCCAGGCGGTGCCTCAGAATCTCGGCCAGCTTCAGCTCGCGAACTTCGCGAACGACTCAGGCCTCGAGCCGCTCGGCAACAACTTCTACCGCGAAACGCCGGCCTCCGGCGCGCCGGTTGTGGGCGTCCCGTCCGATCCGGGCTTCGGCAAGATCCATCAGGGCTATCTCGAAGGCTCGAACGTTGACCCGGTGAAGGAGATCACCAACCTCATCTCGGCCCAGCGCGCATACGAGATGAACTCCAAGGTGATCCAGGCGGCCGACGACATGGCCGGAACCGTTTCGAAAGGGATCCGCTAAGGGCGCGGAATGAATGATGGTGAAGGTGCTTATGAAACACCCGCTGAGAAGTGGACTTGCTGCACTGGCGATGCTCGTGGGCGGCACTCAGTCGGGCATGGCGGAGGCGCTGATGCTCCCCGTTCCGACCGTCACCATCTATCCGGGCGATGTCATTACGGATTCGATGATCAGGGAACGGAGCTTCCCTGAGAGTTTTCGTGCCCGTTCGGCCGTCGTCGAAGCGCCCTTCGCGCTGATCGGAAAGGTCGCGCGGCGCACGCTGCTTCCCGGAGAGGCGATTCCGAGCAACGCCGTCGATGAGGCAAAGATCGTCACGCGCGGCGTTGCAACCCAGGTCGTCTTTGAGGAGAACGGGCTCACGATCACCACGATGGGAACCCCGCTCCAGTCCGGCTCGCTCGGGGAGCAGATCCGGGTCCGGAACACCGATACCGGACGGATCATCCTCGGCGTCGTTCAGGCCGATGGCCGAGTTCGGATTGGAAACTGACGATGCTTAGATTGTTCCTCCTCTTGATCGCCGTGTTCTGCGCCACCAGCGCGCAGGCGATGACGCGCATCAAGGACATTGCCGCCGTTCAAGGGGTCCGAGACAATCAGCTCGTCGGCTATGGGCTCGTGATGGGTCTCCAGGGGACCGGCGACACGCTGCGCAACTCGCAGTTCACCGAGCAGTCGCTGCAGTCGATGCTGGATCGCATGGGCGTGAACGTTCGCGACATTCCGCTTCGTACGCGCAACGTCGCGGCCGTGACGGTGACGGCCGATCTGCCTCCGTTCGTGGGAACGGGATCGCGCATCGACGTCACCGTCACGTCGCTCGGCGATGCGACGTCGCTGAAGGGTGGCACTCTGATGCTGACGGCGCTGATGGGGGCCGACGGCCAGGTCTACGCCGTGGCTCAGGGCCCAGTCGCCGTTTCCGGCTTCTCGGCCGTCGGGCAGGCCGAGACGCTGACCCAGGGCGTCGCGACGGCCGGACGCATCCCGAACGGCGCGCTGATCGAAAGAGAGGTGCAGGGTGCATTTCGCGAAATGCCCTCCCTCGTTCTCGAGCTGAAGAACCCGGACTACAAGACGGCCACTCTGATCACCGACGCCATCAACGCCTATGCGCTTGGCCGGTACGGAAAACGTGTGGCGACGCCTCGCGACTTCCGGAGCGTCGTGCTCCAGCGGCCGCATGACATCGGCACGACCCGTTTCATCGCGGAGATCGGCGACTTGCGGGTGCAGCCGGATGCGCCGGCGCGAGTGGTGGTGGACCAGCGGACCGGCACGGTGGTGATCGGCAAGAACGTGCAGATCTCGACCGTTGCCATGACCCACGGCAATTTGACCGTGCGGGTGACGGAAGCTCCTCAGGTGTCGCAGCCTGAACCATTTTCTAACGGACGTACGACGGTGGTGCCGCGGACCCAGATCGAGGCGAGCGAGCAGGATGGCCATCTCGCGGTGATCGGGGGATCGGACCTTCAGACCCTCGTGAAAGGCCTCAATCAGATCGGGTTGAAGCCGACGGACATCATCGCAATCCTGCAGGCGGTCAAGACGGCCGGTGCCCTTCAGGCGGAGCTGGTGGTTCAGTGATGAAGCACTCCCAGAAGACGTCTCGCCCTTCCTGGAGTTCATGGAAAAGCGGGTCCTGACCCATGATCTTGATCAAGCCTGCCTCTGCTCTGGCTATCATCCTCTTGGCCTCCGCGGCGCTCGCTGTGTCGGCCGTCACAGGGGCTGCATTCGCTCAAGAGAAAGCTCCGAACGCGTCGAAGCCGGCGGAAGCCTCCAAGTCGCCTGAGCCGCAGAAGCCTGCAGCGGCAACTCAGGATGCCAAGGCCAGTCAGTACTGCACCAACATTGCCGATGCGGCCGCCGATGCTCGCTTTGCATGGCAGAAGCAGACGCTCGCGTCCCTCGAAAAGGAAATCGAAGAGCGTATCAAGGTTCTGGAGCAGAAGCGGGCGGAATACGAGGAGTGGCTCAGGCGTCGCAATGAGTTTCTCGCCAAGGCGGACGAGTCCATCGTGGCAATCTACTCGCGCATGCGTCCGGACGCGGCAGCGCTCCAGCTCGCGAACATGAATGACGATGTGGCTGCCGCGATTATCGCGAAGCTCAATCCACGCAGTGCAAGTGCCGTTCTGAACGAAATGGAACCCGCCCGCGCCGCGCAACTCACCAACATTCTCACAGATAAGCCGAAGCAGGCCCAGGACAGCGAGAAATCGGGATGAAGCTTGTTTTTTCCTCCATCGCCGTGCTTTTCCTGGCCGCCTGTGCCACGAACCCGAGCGAATTGGGACGTGAGCCGATGATGACGCCGGTCGGCTATGGACTGAACGTCGCGCGCGAGCCCATGCCGACGGTTTTCGCCCACAGCGGTCGGGGAAGCTATCATTCGCTCTGGACCCAGAGCAGCGCGGATCTCTTCCAGGACCCGCGTGCGAAGAGCGTGGGCGACGTTGTCACCGTGAACATCGCGATCGATGACAAGGCGCAGTTCGACAACGCCTCCGATCGGTCGCGCTCCTCAAATGCGAAGCTGGGCCTCGATTTCGGGGCCGATTTCAATGGTGCTTCGGGCGAAGGATTTGCCGAGGGCAGTCTCCGCTCCTCGTCATCGTCCGAGGGACAGGGAACGATCGACCGTTCGGAGAAGCTCCGGCTCTCCGTCGCGGCCGTCGTGACCGAGGTGCTGCCGAACGGCAACCTTCTGATCAGCGGCTCCCAGGAGGTGCGGGTCAATTTCGAAGTTCGGGTGCTCAACATCGCCGGAATCGTTCGTCCCCGTGATATCTCCCGCAAGAACACGATCAGCTATGACAAGATTGCGGAGGCCCGCGTCTCCTACGGCGGCCGTGGCAGGCTGACGGATGTCCAGCAGCCCGCCTGGGGGCAGCAGGTCTATGATGCCATCACGCCCTTCTAAAGACGGATCGGGGTAGAGCAGTCATGGCAAAGCGCCCAAAAAAAGGATTGTCGAAAGAAGGATCGTCCGGCGGCGGCAAGGGCTGGCTCGTGACCCTTGTTGTCCTGACGCTGCTGGCGATCGGAACGGGTGGCGTTTTCGGTCTCTTCCTGGTCTCGACCGTCGAAAGAGCCGTTGATGAGAAGAAGAAGGGCGAGCAGGACAAGGCCATGCCGGCCCTCGTCTATACCGGCGATATGGTCTTGAAGCCGGTTGCGCCCGTGGTGACGAATCTCGTGGGGGCAAGCGACGTCTGGGTCCGGCTGGAGTCTTCCATCGTTTTTACGAATGGTGCGCTGCCCAACCCAGACGTCATGACAGCCGAGATTCGCCAGGACATTCTGGCATACCTGCGGACGCTCTCTCTGCCGCAGATCGAAGGGGCGAGCGGCCTTCAGCATTTGCGGGAGGATCTGAACGAGCGTGTTGCGTTGCGTTCGAAGGGGCTGGTGCGCGAACTCATCGTCGAGACGCTGATCGTGCAGTGATTGCAGGAGATTTCTCGCTCGCGACGATTGAGCACATTCCTGAAACGCGCGTGAATCACCTAGACGCTTAGAGCCTGCAGGAGCCGCAATTTCGCACCCGCAGCCTTGATTTGTTGATTGCCTGATGATCCTCTCAACCCGTTGACCTCGCCATGCTCCTCAGAATTCTCTCGGTCGCCCTCTTTTCACTCTGCGCAACCGCTGCGAGCGCGCAGGTTCCAGGGCTCGAGTCTCTCATTCCTGCTGGCGACGGTGCCGTGTCAGGACGCATCATCCAGCTCGTTGCGCTCCTGACGGTTTTATCATTGGCCCCCGGCCTCCTGATCATGGTGACGAGCTTCACGCGTTTTGCGGTGGCCTTGTCGTTTCTCCGGTCCGGCCTCGGGCTCCAGAGCACGCCGGCCAATCTCTTCCTGATCAGTCTTTCGCTCTTCATGACCTTCTACGTCATGGCTCCGACCTTTGATCGGGCATGGAAGGAGGGGATCCAGCCTCTGACCGAGAACAGGATCACGGAGATGGAGGCCTTCTCCAAGGTGACCGACCCTTTCCGGGAGTTCATGCTCACCCACGTGCGCCCAAAAGATCTTCAGACCTTCAGTGACATGGCGGCCGCGAGCTTCCCGAAGGCGGAGGAGGGCGAAAAGGTCGACCTGCGCATCATCATTCCGGCCTTCATGATCTCCGAGCTGAGGCGCGGCTTCGAGATCGGCTTCCTGATCGCTCTGCCGTTCCTCGTGATCGACATGATCGTCGCGACTCTCGTCATGTCTATGGGCATGATGATGATGCCTCCGACCGTAATAGCCTTGCCGTTCAAGATCCTGTTCTTCATCCTGATCGACGGCTGGAACATCCTGATCAGCGGGCTGGTGCGGTCGTATTTCTGACAATCTCATCGCTTGTGCTAACGATAAGTACTGGTCTCACTGGTGTTTCGTCTCATCGAAGATATTTGTCAGCTGCGGTTGCTGCACGCATGAAGACAGCCTCGCACATGCTCCAACGAGTAGTACTTCGCCACAGATACGTTGCATGGTGGTGAAATGGATCAGCGGTCACCGTACTATCTTCCTCTTAGTCCCGTCGCCGGATCTCAAGATTGCGTTGAGTCAGACTTTGCGGAAACAGCCGCTCAGGCTGCGCCTTCCTGTCCTGCAGAACTGCCGGTCAAGCTGAGTATTTGCATTATCACCTACAACCGTTCCTCGTATCTTAAAGAGACACTGAGGCATCTCGTCAAAGTCGCCGATTTCCCATTCAGGTATGAGGTCATCATATGCGACAACTGCTCAAGTGACGATACTTCCGATTCAGTTGAGGCCTTCGCGAGCACCTCTCCGGAGATACGTTACACTCGCCAGACGGAGAACGTTGGCCCCGAGGCCAATTTGATGGCGGCCTACCATCTGGCGAGAGGTGAGTACGTCGTCTACCTTGCGGATGACGATCGTCTCGAGGTCGAAGGACTTAGACAGGTTCTTCAATTTATGGAAGAGAATCTCGATGTCGGCGTTTGCCATTGCCCCTGGGAGTTGTGGGATGATGTGGAACAGAAGTCCCAAGGCCTGTTCTATGACCTGAATTCTCCAAGGATTTTCGGACGTGCAGACAGCTTGGCATTGTGCGATTTCGTACTTGGGAACCACGTATTTCCCGAGATCTGCGTTTATCGCGCTGAGATCATGCGGCGGATGATGTATATGCCGCATCGTGCCTACTGGGCATTCGTGCATCTGATCAATGTCTTGAATTATGCTCAGGTGGCCTTCCTGCCAATTCCTTTCTATCGGTTCATCACTCGACATTCATCTGAAGAGAAGCGTGAGCAGCACGGCAACAAGCAGGTAGTGACTGGGGCTGGATGGGACGCTTATCGAGGCGGGCTTGAGGCGATGATCCATCAAGCGTTCCGGCTCCGGGGTGCGCCTGGTGTCCCGGAGAAGAGCAGGCCCCAGGTAGCCCAGGGCATACAATCCTTCATAAACACGCGCATGCAAGTCGCTTTGAGGCTCCTAATCAGAGATAGGGATTTCATTGCCGCGAACGATGTTCTGATAAGGCTCTTAGTGGCTGACGCTCTGCCGCCTGATCAGGCGCAAGACCTTCGCAGCTTCCTGGCTGGGCGTGCAGCCCTTCAATGTTTCCTTCAGACCTATAACGCCACGACTCAGTTGCAGCGCATCGGCCTGTACGCCATGGACGATGCGGTTATAATTCAGAAACTTCTTCATGAGATGCAGAGCGATCTGGAGATCGCGATCTTCTCTGAAGACAGCATCGAGCAGGAAGATAAAGCTCGCATGCTAATTATGACAAATAGCCATGAGAAGAGAGATCTACTCCTCCAGGCGGGCTTTTGGCCTGGTCTTGTGCTCGTGGAATGCGATCTGATGAGCGTCATCGCGTCTTAGCGCTGCGGCACCTTACGAAGTGCACTTTCTGTTCGCCCGAGGGTGCGATGTCCAGAGTAAGCCTGTAGTTCAGTCGTACGAGTAGTAAGTACCCAACGAATAGCTGATGCAAACAAATCAATGCAGTGGAGGGGCAGAATGAAAGTTGTCATTCTCGCCGGAGGGCTCGGCACACGCCTGATGGAGGAGACGCAGACGCGTCCCAAACCCATGGTCGAGATCGGCGGCAGCCCCATTCTATGGCACATCATGAGCCACTACAGCGACTACGGCTTCAATGATTTCGTGATTTGCCTGGGCTACAAAGGCTACGTGATCAAGGAGTATTTTGCTAATTTCGTCCTTCACCGGTCCGACGTCACCGTCGATCTCGCCAGGAATTCCGTTGCCTTTTCGCGCAACGAGTATGTTCCGCCTTGGCGTGTCAGTCTGATCGACACCGGCGCAGAGACGATGACCGGCGGGCGGCTTAAGCGCGTCCGCCATCTTCTCCAAGGCGACGAGCCTTTCATGATGACCTATGGCGACGGCCTGTCAGACGTGAACCTGCAAGCCCTTCTCCACTTCCATCAGAGCCACGGACTAGACGCCACGGTAACGACCGTTCGCCCGCCCGGCCGCTTCGGCGCGACCCAAATCGAGGACGGGCGTGTGGTTCGCTTCATGGAAAAGCCGCTCGGCGACGGCGGATACATCAACGGCGGCTTCTTCGTGCTACACCCGCGTGTTATCGACCGGATTAGCGACGACGGAACTCCCTGGGAGGCCGAGCCGCTGACCGGTCTTGCAGCCGATGGCCAGCTTGCCGCTTTCGTGCATGACGGATTCTGGCAGCCCATGGACACGCTCCGCGACCGCCAGCAACTCGAGCGGATGTGGATCGAGAACACCGCCCCCTGGGCGAATGCCCCCCGTCGGACAGGTTTGCACGCTGCATGATCTCGACCTCGTTCTGGGCGGGCCGACGGGTCCTGTTGACCGGACATACCGGCTTCAAGGGGTCTTGGCTCGCCTTCTGTCTCGACCGCCTCGGAGCCGAGGTATTTGGCTTTGCCCTCACACCGGAGACTCAGCCCAACCTCTTCACGGTATTGCCAAGGTCCCAACGGTTGACCTCATGGATTGGCGACATCCAGGACGAGAAGGCTCTCGCCGATGCCGTAGAGACTGCCCGGCCGTCGATCGTGATCCACATGGCCGCGCAGGCCCTCGTCCGCCGCTCCTATCGAGCTCCGTGCGATACCGTGCAGGCGAACGTCACCGGCACGGTCAACCTGCTGGAAGCCCTGCGCGGCAACGATGCCGTCATGGCGGAACTGGACGCCATTCTCGTTGTCACGACTGACAAGGTCTACCGCAATGCCGAAAGCGGTCAGCCGTTCCAGGAAAATTCTCCCTTGGGCGGCCACGATCCTTATTCGGCCTCGAAAGCGGCCGCGGAGATCCTGACGGAATCCTGGGCCAGAAGCTTTTTTACTCCTGCCGGGGTTCCCGTGGCGACGGCTAGGGCCGGTAACGTGGTTGGTGGCGGCGACTGGTCCGAGGATCGTCTTATCCCCGATCTTTGGCGCGCAGTAAAAGCCGGAGAAACAGCCGTCTTGCGCAACCCCGCAGCAACGCGTCCATGGCAGTTAGTGCTTGAACCGCTCTACGGATATTTGGGCTATATCGAGGCCCTGACGGGTCCCCGCGGCAGCAAGCTGCCGCGGGCACTCAACTTCGGGCCCGCGGCTGGAGACATCCTGACGGTATCGGAAGCTTCAGACATCGTGCTTACTGGACTAGGCTCGAAGCGGGGCTGGGCTCTGGCAGAAGGAGCACAACCCCACGAAGCCGCTCAATTGGCATTGGATGCGGGCCTTGCTGAACGCACCCTTGGCTGGAGGGCCAAGCTCGATTCAAGGGAAGCCCTGCGCTGGTCGACCGAATGGTATAGGGCCTTCGATGCGGGCAGGGACATGGCTAACATCACCTCGGAACAGATCGACCGATACGAGGCGCTCACATGACAGAAGATCACCCGGCCTGTCTTGGCTGCGGCGCTCCGCTGACCCGATCCCTCATCGATCTTGGCGTCCAGCCCCTCGCGAACTCCTATGTGCCGCTGCATGCGGTCGGCCATGCCGAGCCGAAGTACCCGCTCCATGCACGGGTCTGCGACGCCTGTCTGCTGGTTCAGGTCGAGAAGGTCGTCCCGCCGGAGGAGATCTTCAGCGATTACGCGTATTTCTCATCCTATTCTGACTCCTGGGTCGCCCACGTGAAGTCGTACGTCGAGATGGTGATCCAACGCTTTGCGTTGAATGCAACGTCCAAGGTCATAGAGATCGCCAGCAACGACGGCTATCTCCTTCAACACGTGGTGCACGCCGGCATTCCCTGTCTCGGTGTCGAGCCGGCCGAGAACGTCGCCAAGGCGGCTTGGGCCAAAGGCGTTCCGACGGATGTCAGTTTCTTTGGACGGGCGACCGCAGAGCGTCTTGTGGAGCAGGGTCATGCGGCGGATCTCGTGATCTGCAAGAACGTGCTGGCTCATGTGCCCGACATCAATGATTTTGTGGCTGGCATCGCCATATTGCTGAAGCCCGAGGCGGTTCACACGGTGGAGTTCCCGCATCTTCTCAACCTGATCGAGAAGACGCAGTTCGACACCATCTATCACGAGCACTTCTCCTATCTCTCGCTGCTCGCGGTCATCAGGCTGTTCGCCAGGCACGGACTGCGCGTGTTCGATGTTGAGGAGATGCCGACGCATGGCGGTTCGCTGCGCGTCTTCGCATGCCGCGATGGTGCGTCCCATGCCCGGACCGGGTCTGTAGACCGCGTTCTCGATAGGGAGCGTTCGGCTGCCCTCGACCGCCCGGAGGGATATTCCGGCTTCGAGGCCAGGGTAAAAAGGGTGCGCGAGGAGTTCACCTCCTACCTCGATGCGGCACGCTCCAAAGGCCGGACGATCCTCGGCTACGGAGCTGCCGCCAAGGGCAATACATTCCTCAACTATTGTGGAGTGACCGCCGACCAAATCGCTTTCGTGGTCGACCGGAATCCCGTGAAGCAGAACACGCTTCTCCCCGGAAGCCGGATCCCTGTCCTCGCTCCGGAGGCGCTCGACGCGGCCCAGCCGGCGGACATCGTCATCCTGCCCTGGAACATTCGCGACGAGGTGGCCGGGCAACTGGTCTACCTGCGTGACCGTGGAGCCCGGTTCATCACCGCGATTCCGGCGCTCAGCATCCTCGATTGCGACGCATCAGCGAACTCGCACAATCATACGGCCTTTGGTTCATGAGAATTGAGTCCCTTAGTATCCCTGGCCTTTTCCTGGTGCACCCGGACCGTCACCAGGACGCGCGTGGATTCTTCGCGCGCACATATTGTCGCGAAACGTTCCTCCGGCACGGGCTTGCTGATTGCAGTCTGCAATGCTCCGTCTCCCACAATGTGTCGCGAGGCACCCTGCGTGGCATGCATTTCCAGAGCTCACCCCATACCGAGGCGAAGCTCGTCCGCTGCTCGCGTGGTAGGGCATTCGACGTAGCAGTCGACGTCAGGCCGGACTCGACGACCTTCGGCCGCTGGTTCGGCATCGAAATCAGCGTCGAGAACGGCGTAGCCATCTACATTCCGCGCGGTTTCGCGCATGGTTTCGTGGCCCTCGAGGACGAAACCGACCTCTTCTACCAGATGGCAGAGCCTTTTGTGCCCGCGGCCGCTGCCGGCTTTCGGTGGGATGATCCGGACGTTGGAATCGAATGGCCGACCTCCCCCGCTGTCATCTCCGAGCGTGACGCGTCTCTGCCCTTGCTCAGGAATCTACAACATGTCTAGCAGCCGGAGCATCTTGGTTACCGGCGGGACTGGCCTGATCGGACAGCACGTTTGCGCTGTGCTGGCCGAAGAGGGGCATTGGGTCACCTCTCTCGGCCGGTCCCAGCTCTCATCCCGCGATCCTCGTGTTGCATTTCTGTCCTATGACTTGAGAGATCCTGATGCGCTCCCGGAGATCTTTCGAGGCCGTTCCTTTGATACGCTGATCCACCTCGCTTGGGAAACGACGCATGGCCGTTTCTGGCATGCACCGGAAAACCTCGATTGGGTCGCAGCAAGCCTACGTCTGATCAGACTTTTTGCCGATGCGGGTGGCTCGCGCGTCGTCGCGGCAGGTACCTGCGTCGAGTATCGGGCTCCTGGGGTGGGTCCGTGCGTGGCGGGTGAAACTGAGGTTGCGCCCGCCCATCTGTACGCCGTCGCAAAAGATGCCTTTCACCGGGTCCTTCGCAGCTTCTGCTCCGATCAGCGGATGAGCTACGCCTGGGGACGGATCTTTATGCTGATCGGTCCCGGCGAGCACCCGAACCGGCTGGTCCCGAGCATCGTCCGCAGCATCTTGCGCTCAGAGCCGGCCCGTTGCAGTTCGGGAACTCAAGTCCGCGATTTCATGGACGTCCGAGACTGCGGGGCGGCCTTTGCGGCACTGGCCCTCAGCTCGGTCTCGGGCCCGATCAACATCTGCTCGGGAACACCGGTGACGATCGCAGAAGTCATCCGAACAGCCGCCGCTTTCTTGGGCCGGCCGGATCTCGTCAGGTTGGGTGCTCTCCCCGACCGTCCGAATGAAGCTCCCAATCTTTGGGGGGATGCCGGTCCCCTCTCGGACGTGACCGGGTATCGTGCCACCTATTCACTTTCCGCCTCTCTCCAGGCCGCCATTGACCACTGGCGGTCTTCCGAACAAGCCCTTGTGCGCCATGCGGCAGCAGGAGTGTCAGAATGAAGACCACAATCGACGAAGCCCGCAACATCCTAATCCTGGAGACCCAGGACGGCAGCCGGGAACTGCCGCTCTATTCGGACGAGGCGTTTCGGGAACTGGCGCGCCTCTACGTGAAGGTCAACTGGAACCAGAAGTACTCATATACCTTCAGCTGGCTCGGCCGGCCGATCATCCAGCTCCCGGACGATGTGCTCCGCATCCAGGAGCTGATCTATGCCGTGCAGCCCGACGTCATCATCGAAACCGGCGTTGCGCATGGCGGCTCGCTGATCTTCTATGCAAGCCTGTGCTGCGCCATGGGGCGCGGCCGCGTGGTCGGCATTGACATTGAAGTCCGCCCCCATAATCGTGCGGCGATCGAAACTCATCGCCTGAGCTCATATATCGAGCTCATTGAGGGAAGTTCGACAGCACCGGAGACATTGGAAGCGGTCAGGAAGGCGATCAATCCCGGGGAGCGCACCCTCATCATCCTCGACAGCAACCACAGCTACACGCACGTTTCCGAAGAACTGGCGCTCTACAGCCCACTCGTCTCGCCTGGGTCATACATCTTGGCCACCGACGGTATCATGTCCGAGGTCGCGGATACGCCGCGCGGCACGCCATCGTGGCGCGACGACAATCCGACCCGCGCGGCACTGGATTTCGTTGCAGCCAATCCTGGCTTCCGCATGGAGCCGCCTGTCCCTTCATTCAATGAGGGAACCGCGCTCGACAACGTCACCTATTGGCCCGGTGCGTACATCCGCAGGATCGGATAAGTTGTATGTTGTGCCCCATCTGCTCAACTCCAGCCCCGCGCGCACTTCTGCAGCGGGAGAAGACTCCGGTCCTGCAGAATGCGGTCCATCACACACCAGCAGAGGCGCGCGCCGCAGCCACCGGGGAGTTGAGCATCAGGCATTGCGACCAATGTGGATTCGTTTGGAACAGCGCCTTCAATCCGGATCGCATTCGCTATTCCGAAGGGTATGATAACAGCCAGACCCATTCTGAGGCATTCCTCGCCCATCTGAGATCGCGCGCCTGCCGCATCATTGAGGCCCTGCCGGCGAACGAAGCTGCTCATATCGTAGAGATCGGATGCGGTCAGGGCGATTTCATTCAGCGCCTCATGACACTCGCTCCGACCGGACGCTCCATTCATGCGACGGGCTTTGATCCGGCCTATCGAGGCATCCAAGAGGATGGAAGTGACCGCATCCGGATCTTCCCGGAATACTTTACGAGCGACTCAGCTTCGCGCCTCGATGAAAGCCCGAGCGTTCTGGTTTCCCGCCATACAATCGAGCACGTTCCAGACCCAGTTGGCTTCCTGAAGGCCATCCGGAAGACTCTCCCGGAACGAAGCAACGTCAAACTCTTTCTGGAAACGCCCGACAACAGCTGGATTTTGCGCCACGACGCCTTTCAGGACTTCTTCTACGAGCACTGCTCCCTGTTCGATTTCGGATCGATGAGCATTGCCCTGCGTAAGGCTGGGTTCGCCCCAAATAAGATTGAAACGTGTTTCGAGGGGCAGTACCTGTGGGTTGAGGCAGAGGCTGCTCCGGACGAGGACGGCGAGAGCCAGCCTTTCGGCGAGCGGCTCGCCCAATTCCGGGATAAATGGTACGCAATCATTGAGCATGCTCGCGGAAAAGGTCGAGTGGCTCTGTGGGGCGCAGGGGCCAAAGGAGCCACCTTCGCGCTCATGATGGATCCATCCGGCGAGCTTATCGACGCTGTGGTAGATTCCAATCCTGGCAAACAGGGCGGATTCATCGCCGTTTCGGCGCATCCGATCATTGCTCCAGAGGATGTGCCCAGCCGTGACGTTCGCACCCTTATCCTGATGAATCCGAATTACGAGAAGGAAGTCAGGGAGCGACTCTCACAAGTATGTTGGGATCCAGAGGTGGTTGTTCTGCGGTAAACAACCCTTTGGTCCAGATAGTGCGACCTGCCTTGCCTCTACAATCCGAAAGATAGGCGGTTTCATTGCCATCCGTAGAGAAAGGCAGCTACGATCCGACATGGTTTATCGCGCATTTGAAACATACAAGGGCGGGAGTCATTGCCAGGTATGTGCCTGCATACATCAAGTATTAGGATTTGAAGTAAGCTACACGCAGGCTTGGTATGCACTATGCCAATCTGGAACCAAGGTCAGGTGACAGAATGAACCGACAGCAGCGGCGCATGGCAGTCAAGCAGGCAGCGAGGTCTGGCAATAGTCAGGCTATTCGAATTTCAGCGTTTGAACTCGCCACCCATCACTTTCAGGCGGGCCGAACGTTGCAAGCGGAGTCTGCATGCCGCGCAATACTTGTCAGTGGCAGCAGAGACTTCCGTGCCTTTCACCGCCTCGGATTGGTCGCCCACCATTTCAAGAGAAACGCGATTGCAGCCGAACTGATTGATCGTGCAATTGTCTTGAAGCCTAGTGATGTTGAGGCATATGCGAGTTTAAGCAGCGTGCTAAAGGCGATGGGACGTCTGGATGAGGCAGCTCAGATCTGCCAAAAGGCGATTGAAATTGATCCGGGAGCTGCCGAATGTTACAATGCCCTCGGACGGGTTCTGCAAGAGCAGCAACTGTTCGCGGACGCGATCAATGCATATCAACATGCCTTGAACTTAGATCCTGGCCATGCTGCAGCTTATTTCAACTTGGGGCTAATCTATTCAGCGCAAGGGGAAATGATGGCAGCCAGTACGGCATTCAGGGAGGCCGCTCGAATCAAGCCGGACTTCATCGATGCTCATCGGCGCTTGGCAGGAGTACTCAGTCTACAGGGGCGTCTCGATGAAGCAAAGGACTGCCTCCAGGATGCTCTGAAGATCGACCCCAGCCAGTCCGTATATTTTGCCGAACTTGCTTTAATTCTCACTAAAGAGGGGCGGCTCCCGGAAGCTGTCGAAACCTACAAGAAGGCACTTACGCTGAAGGCCGATGATACCGCAGCGCTGAACAATCTTGGGAATGTTCTCGACGAACTTGGAAACCTTGATGAGGCCGCTGCGGCCTATAGGCTCTCGCTTCAGGTCGACCCTAACAATCTTACCGCCCTTTCCAATTCCGGGATGGTGCACCGGAAGAAGAATCAGATTCGAGAGGCAATCGACGCATATCGCAAGGTTCTGGCGATTAACCCGTCAAGCCATACGGCTCTAGGAGAACTCTATCAGCTTCGATTGGCGGCCTGCGACTGGAGTGGAATTGAGCAGGACGAGGCTGCGGTCCTGGACCTGTGCCGTCGACGCCTGACGAATGAAGTTCCCCCTTTCATCGTCCTTGCCGCACCGTCCGCCACGCCTATGGACAAGCTCGACATAGCTTTGTCATGGGCGGAGAATTATGACGCTCCGGAAAGTGGGAAGTTCTCCCACCCAATGCCGGTTTTGCGTGGAGCGCAGACACGCAAAATCCGGGTTGGCTACCTTTCTGCCGACTTTTACAGCCACGCTACCGCATTTCTAACGGCAGAGCTCTTCGAACGACACGATCGCTCCCGTTTTGACATCATCGCCTATTCACATAGCAAAGACGATCACAGCGCGATGAGGCAGCGTCTGATCTATGCTTTCGACGAATTTGTCGACATTCGTCTGATGGCACATCCTGATGCAGCTCGAAGGATCTTTGACGACGGCGTTGATATCCTCGTCGACTTGAAAGGTCATACTCAAGACGCACGAACTCAAATTCTGGCACGCCGACCAGCCCCAATCCAGGTCAACTACCTCGGTTACCCGGGTACCATGGGAGCAGACTTCATCGATTACATAATTGGAGATCCAATCGTTACCCCGATGGACCAGCAGCGCTACTTTGTGGAGAAGATAGTCCAGCTTCCACATTGCTATCAGCCAAACGACACTAAGCGTGTGATCTCTACAGATGTGCCTACTCGAGCAGAGTGTGGTCTCCCTGAAGATGCATTCGTTTTCTGCTGTTTCAACAATAATTACAAGTTGACGCCAGCGGTGTTCGACGTGTGGATGCGGTTGCTTCGCGCTGTGCCGCGCAGTGTTCTCTGGCTTATTGAATCAAACGATATAGTCCGTAACAACCTTTGCAAGGAGGCTGTTTCGCGTGGCGTTGACTCGAGTCGGTTGGTCTTCGCTTCAAAGATGCCGGTTTCACGACATTTGGCGCGACACTGCCATGCCGACCTTTTTCTCGATACGTTGCCTTATAACGCCCATACAACGACGAGTGACGCTCTCTGGGCGGGTCTCCCCGTCATAACCTGTTTGGGTGATGCATTTGCCGGAAGGGTAGCTGGTAGTCTCCTGAGAGCTGTCGGGTTGTCTGAACTCGTCACGCCGAACCTGCAGGACTACGAAGAATTGGCGCTGAAGTTGGCGACGCAGCCGGAAATGCTGCGAGCGATCAAGGGTAAGCTTTCGCGAAATAGAATTTCTACGCCGCTTTTCGACATTGAGCGGTACACCAGAAATCTTGAGCGAGCATACGAGCATATGGTTGAGATCTGGCAATCAGCTCAAATGCCAAAGGCATTCTCAGTAGCCGATCTCGCGTGTCCTAACCCGTCCGTCTAGAAGCGATGAGGGCGCTTCCTTCGTCGACCAACTTTAAGATTACTTAACCATTTTAATGCTAAATCGGGACGTCAGGTTCTCATGACTTGACGATAAGTACGGCTTTGCGCAAAGTAATGTCGTCACTATGACACTCATGGCAGATTGAGCGATGTTGTCCCGTTGGGCATCGCTCGAAGGCATGATGCCGCTCTGCCGTACCGGTGGAAATCCGGTATGTCCCTCATTCAACAGTTTGCGTTAGAAGGGACAATCCCATGACCAGCATCAATACCAACAACTCCGCGATGTTCGCGCTGCAGACCCTGCGGTCGATCAACAAGGATCTCGACGCCACCAACAACCGTATCTCGACCGGACTGAAGGTCAACAATGCCGGCGACGGTGCCGCCTACTGGTCGATCTCCTCGACCCTGAAGTCCGACAACGGCGCTCTCGGGGCCGTCAAGGACGCCATGGCCCTCGACAAGAACTCGGTCGATGCGGCATACGGTGGCGTCTCCAAGGTCCTCCAGCACCTCGACAACATCAAGAACAAGCTGACCACCGCGACCTCGGCCAATGCTGACCGCACGAAGCTGCAGACCGAAATCGACTCCTTCCTGTCGCAGATCAAGTCGGTGTCCGACAACACCGTGATGAACGGCGACAACTGGCTGTCGACGAACACCCAGCCGACCACCTTCAACGCCGCAAAGGGCATCGTGTCGTCCTTCTCGCGCAATGGCTCGAGCGTGAAGGTGGAGACGACCAAGCTCGATACGAGCGCCGTGATCCTGTACGATACGAGCACGAGCAGCAGCAACACGGGCACGGCGGGTGCAGCTGCCCGGACAGCCATCATCGCGGCTGCGAGCGACAGCGTTGCCGGTATCACGGTGACGGTCGGCGGCACGGCCGGCGATGTCGGCGGTCTTATGGACACGGTGTACTCGGTCAGCGGCATCGGCTCTGCCGCCATCACCATGTCGGTCTCGTCGATCAAGATCGACAAGCTCGGCGACACAGTCGACGATCTGGACACGATCCAGACCTACATCAAGCTCGTGGACGCCACGATCCAGCAGCTGCAGAACGGCGCGACCGACCTGGGCACCGCCTCGACCGAGATCGCCTCGAACCAGGAGTTCGTGCAGAAGCTGATCGACATCAACAAGAGCTCGATCGGTGCGCTGATCGACACGGACCTGGAAGAGGAGTCGACCCGGCTCAAGGCGCTGCAGACGCAGCAGCAGCTCGGCATGCAGTCGCTGAGCATCGCCAACAGCGCCTCCGGCAACGTCCTCTCGCTCTTCCGGTAACAAGACTTCCTTTGATCCCGCTCCTAGAGGCGGGCTCGATTGGCCGCGCTCCTTTCGGAGCGCGGCCTTTTTTATTTGCAGCCTGCCTTCCGCTGCCCAAGATACGTATGGACGGTCGGAGTTGTTACCGAGCCCGCGGTGGCCAGCTGTTAAGAAATACGCTCTTGAAATTAACCTTTCGTTGAGGAAGGTATGGTTAATACAGTGAGGCAAAGACATTCCGAATCGATAGCAGGGCCTGATCATGCGGGTCCGAGCTGCCGCCCGGGTAACAACATGGCAGGTTGAATGGGTGGTCTGAACGGACCTCATTCGAAGGCATGATGCCGCTCTGCCGTACCGGTGGAAATCCGGTATGTCCCTCAAGCATCTAGGTCCGTAATTTTCGAAGGGACAATTCCATGACCAGCATCAATACGAACATGTCCGCGATGTTCGCGCTGCAGACCCTGCGGTCTGTCAACAAGGATCTCGACGCCACCAACAACCGCATCTCGACCGGACTGAAGATCAACAATGCCGGCGACGGTGCCGCCTACTGGTCGATCTCCTCGACCCTGAAGTCCGACAACGGCGCTCTCGGGGCCGTCAAGGACGCCATGGCCCTCGACAAGAACTCGGTCGATGCGGCATACGGTGGCGTCTCCAAGGTCCTCCAGCACCTCGACAACATCAAGAACAAGCTGACCACCGCGACCTCGGCCAATGCTGACCGCACGAAGCTGCAGACCGAAATCGACTCCTTCCTGTCGCAGATCAAGTCGGTGTCCGACAACACCGTGATGAACGGCGACAACTGGCTGTCGACGAACACCCAGCCGACCACCTTCAACGCCGCAAAGGGCATCGTGTCGTCCTTCTCGCGCAATGGCTCGAGCGTGAAGGTGGAGACGACCAAGCTCGATACGAGCGCCGTGATCCTGTACGATACGAGCACGAGCAGCAGCAACACGGGCACGGCGGGTGCAGCTGCCCGGACAGCCATCATCGCGGCTGCGAGCGACAGCGTTGCCGGTATCACGGTGACGGTCGGCGGCACGGCCGGCGATGTCGGCGGTCTTATGGACACGGTGTACTCGGTCAGCGGCATCGGCTCTGCCGCCATCACCATGTCGGTCTCGTCGATCAAGATCGACAAGCTCGGCGACACAGTCGACGATCTGGACACGATCCAGACCTACATCAAGCTCGTGGACGCCACGATCCAGCAGCTGCAGAACGGCGCGACCGACCTGGGCACCGCCTCGACCGAGATCGCCTCGAACCAGGAGTTCGTGCAGAAGCTGATCGACATCAACAAGAGCTCGATCGGTGCGCTGATCGACACGGACCTGGAAGAGGAGTCGACCCGGCTCAAGGCGCTGCAGACGCAGCAGCAGCTCGGCATGCAGTCGCTGAGCATCGCCAACAGCGCCTCCGGCAACGTCCTCTCGCTCTTCCGC
>NZ_QQBB01000011.1:0-7842 GCF_003350535.1 Microvirga subterranea | reverse complement strand
GACCCGGCTCAAGGCGCTGCAGACGCAGCAGCAGCTCGGCATGCAGTCGCTGAGCATCGCCAACAGCGCCTCCGGCAACGTCCTCTCGCTCTTCCGCTCGTAAGCGACCGATATCCACCACAAATAAACGGCCACGCTCCTCTAGAGCGTGGCTTTTTTCTTGCGCAATCTCCGCGCAAGGTTCCCGGGCGAGATTGCTTCTGAATCCAACTCAATCAGAAGCCGAGCACATCAATGCCTGGACGCCAGCAAGCCGAGAAACTTTGGGCCAACCTCATGGAACTCGGGGTGCGCCGGCTGGTCGCGCTCGGCGTCATCGGGCTCGTGGTCTTCCTCGGCGTCGGCCTCGGGGCGTATTATCTGAGCCGTCCTGCCCAGGAAACCCTCTACACCGGCCTTGAGCGTGAGGACGTCAGCCGTATCGGTTCGGTGCTGACCGACGCTGGCATTCCGTTCGACGTCAGTGCGGATGGAACCGCAGTGCTCGTCCGCTACGGGAATACGGCACAGGCCAGGATGCTCCTTGCCCAGAAGGGGCTGCCGCAAAGCTCGAAGTCCGGCTACGAGCTGTTCAACGATCTCGGCTCGCTCGGCCTGACTTCCTTCATGCAGGAGATCACCCGGGTGCGTGCTCTGGAGGGCGAGATTGCCCGAACGATCCAGACCATGAAAGGGGTGAAGGCAGCGCGCGTCCACATCGTCCTGCCGGATCGTGGCTCCTTCCGTCGGGAGCAGCAGCCCGCTTCCGCATCCGTCGTGGTTCGGACCGAGCCGGCAGACGACATGGGTTCCGCACAGGCCATCAGGCACCTCGTGGCGGCCGCTATTCCCGGCATGAAGACTGACAAGGTCACGGTCCTAAACACCGACGGCATGCTGCTGATGGCTGGTGACGACGGCGCCAGTGCGGCAACCGGAAAGATGGCGACGCTCGAAAAGAATGTGAGCCGCGAGATCCAGGACAACGTCCGCCGGACCTTGGCGCCTTATCTCGGGATCGGCAATTTCGAGATCAGCGTCGCGGCGCGCCTGAATACGGATAAGACGAACACGACGGAGACGATCTACGATCCGGAGTCCAAGGTGGAGCGTTCCATCCGAACCGTCAAGGAAACGGAGGTCTCGCAAAACCGGAACGCGCAGCGCCCGACGACGGTGCAGCAGAACCTGCCGGAAGAGCGTGTTCGTGCGGAGAATGGCGACAGTTCGAGCGAGGACAATCAGCGCCGCGAGGAGCTGACGAACTACGAGATTTCATCCAAGACCGTTCAGACCATCAGCGAGGGCTATGCCATCAAGAATCTCTCGGTGGCCGTGCTTGTGAACCGTAGCCGGCTTGCCGCGCAGCCCAACGGAGAGGCGAGTCAGGCGGACGTCGATGCTCGCATTACGGAGATCGAGCAGCTTGTCGCCTCGGCCGCGGGCTTCGATCGGTCTCGTGGAGACCAGATCAAGGTTGCGGCTGTCGGCTTCATCGACGATGGCCGGATGATGGAGCCCACGCCGCCGCTCAGCCTTTCCGAAGTCTTCATGCGTCAGAGTGGCAACCTGATCAATGCCGCCACGATTCTGGTCGTCGCTAGCCTCCTGATCTGGTTTGGCCTCCGTCCTGCAGTAACGGCAATCCTGGCCAGGCCTGAGCCGGAAATGTCTTATGAGGCAGCCGTTGCTCCCGCAATCGAAGAGGCTGTGACGTCCGCCGAGGCCATGCTTGCAAGTGGAACACCGGCACCGCATCTAGAAGCGGCCGCACCGCCAAATCTTATCGAAGATCTTACCGACAAGATGCATCGGACTCCCCAGAAGAAGCTGGAGCAGATGATCGAGTTCGATGAGGAGCAGGCTGCCTCGATCTTGAAGCAGTGGTTGATGCAGTCGGAGGCGGCCTGATGGTCGGCGGAATTGCCCAGTACCTGACCGAGTTCCGCCTCGATGGCTCCGTCGAGGTGGAGCCGCTCTTCCAGCCGAAACCACCGAAATCCGCTATTAAGGAGCCTGTCGACGATCCGGCGGAGAGGCTCCGACAGGCGGAGCAGCAGGGCTACGAGAAGGGGCGTAGGGCAGCCGAGCATGAGTTCGGGCTGGCTCTTGCGGCTGAGCAAGCGCGACATGAGGAGCAGCTTGCCTCAGAACGGGCACTCTGGGCGGAGCAGGAGGGTGCGCGGCTTGCTGAGGTCATGATGGAAGGCCTTGGAGAGATTGAGAAGCGCATATCCGACAGCTTGGCGCGGATCATGCTTCCGTTCATCACCGAGGCGCTTCGCGAACAGATGATGACGAGCTTCATGGAGGTTCTCGTCTCGCTGCTCTCGGACGGGCGGAATGCTGCAATCCGGATATCCGGTCCGCAGGACATGCTGACGGCGCTGTCGAGTCATCTGATCGACAAGGGGCCCGCGGTCGAATTTGTTCCAAGTGATGCAATCGATGTCTCGGTCCTTGTCGGCGACACGTTGATCGAGACGCAGCTGGAGGCCTGGATCGGGCATCTGGCACAAGCCGTGAAGCCGAGCTGATCATGTCCGACAAGCAGGAACTCATCATCGTCCGCCGCTACGAAGCGGAGGAGGAGCACCACAAAGGTGGGGTATGGAAGATCGCGCATGCGGACTTCATGACCGCCATGATGGCCTTCTTCCTGGTGATGTGGTTGATCAGCGTTGCCGATAAGGATACCCGCGCGTCGGTCGCCAACTACTTCAACCCCGTCCAGCTCGCCGAGAGCACACCACATCGCAAGGGGTTAGAGGATCCACACAGCACCGCTCCTACCGGAGATGGTGAGGCAGACCCCGCTGCGCAGAAAGACAAGGCATCCGACAAGTCCACGGGAGGCGCGGAGGCCGGAAAGGGCAAAGGCAAGGGAGAGGGGGAATCCGGATCCGCCCCCGCGACACAGCGGCCGCGCTTCGATGAGGGTGCACTCTTCCAGGATCCCTATGCGGTCCTGGCGAAGCTGGCCGTCGAGCCGGAGCAGGAGAGACCCCAGGATACATTCGGCGTCGACGTCACGAGCGGTGAGAACGTTGAGCCGGGAGTTCGTGGCGGTGAGGCGCAGCGCGATCCATTCGATCCGCTCTATTGGCAGATCGCCCCTGTGCCGCGGCCGAAGAGCGCGAATCCTGGTGAGCCTGGGACGACAAGTCCCATGCCGCCTGAAGCGAAGCTCGATGCGCTCGCCCCATCCATGCGTGCGCCGACGCCGAAGGACATGTCGAAAGCCGACAAGGCACACGGTGAAGGGGCCAAGGTAAATCCGCCCGCTGCGGGTGCGGAGGCGGCTGCTGCGGGACCCGAGCCGAAGAGCGATGTACAGGATGCTGCCCTCAGGGCGGAGATCGCGAATGCCGTACAGGGAAAAGCCGACAAGGGACCGAAGCCGCATGTCGATGTCAGCCGCACAGTCGAGGGGCTGCTGATCAGCGTCACCGACGAGATCGACTTCAGCATGTTCGCAATCGGCTCGGCCGAGCCGCAGCCGAAGGTCGTCCGGGCAATGGAGAAGATCGCCAAGATCATCGGCGCGCGTCCAGGCAAGATCATCATCCGCGGACATACGGACGGCCGCCCCTTTAAATCGGATAACTACGACAATTGGCGTCTTTCCACGGCCCGGGCTCATATGGCCTATTACATGCTGGTGCGTGGCGGTATCGACGAGGCACGGTTCGAGCGTGTCGAGGGGCATGCCGACCGCAACCTGAAGAATTCATCCAATCCGAATGCGGCCGAGAATCGGCGTATCGAGATCCTTCTTCGGGAGCAGCCTTAGTGATGCGCCCGCCGGCCTTGTCCTTTGCGCTTGCAGCACTGCTGATTGCTTCGACAGCCCACGCGGAACCCGGAGGTCCGCAAACGGGTGAAGACAGGATGCAGGCTCTGCCAGTCGAGATGGTGCGCACGCTTCAGATCATGCAGGACCAGGTTGCGACTGGTTCCACGACCGCGCATGTGGCTCAGAGGACATTGCTCGGGCATATCGACGAGCGCTTCGCAGCCCTCGACATGAAGGTCTGGGATAGCTCAAAGAACGTGAGGGCTGCCGTCGTCTTCGTCCTCAGCGGCGGCAGGCCGCACATTCTCCGCAAGCTGGCCTCGCTCAATGCCATCGGCGCGTCGGACCGAAGCCTCGTCCAGGGTGCCTTGGCCTATGTGGAAGGCCGCGAAGGCGATGCGAAGCATTATCTGGCGGAGATCGACCTTGCGTCTCTTCCGCCAGCACTTGCCGGCCAAGTCGCTCTCGTGCAATCCGCGCTCACAGTGCGCGATGATCCTGCCAAATCCGTCGAATTGCTCGACTATGTAAGGCTGCTGGTGCCAGGAACGTTGATCGAAGAGGCTGCGCTGCGCCGTGAAATCTTCGTGGTGAGCCAGATGGGGAATGTCGGCAAGTTTGAGGCACTGTCGCGCCAGTATCTTCGCCGTTTTCGTTCGTCGGTCTACGCCGGCAACTTCCGGCAGCGGTTCGCGACCGCTCTGAGCCATCTGGACTTTGCCAAGGATCAGCAGCAATTTCCAAGACTGGTCGCAATCCTCAGTGAACTCGACGTCGACAGCCAGCGCGACCTCTATCTATTGATCGCCCGGAGCGCAGTCGATCAAGGTCAAACAAAAGCTGCGATCCTAGCCTCGGACAAGGCATACGAACTGGCGACCTCCGACATTCCGAGCGCAACGAGGGCCAAGCTCTATAAGGCTGCGGCTGTCATCGTCACGGCGGAAGGATTCGAGAACGGCGTGGCCGAACTCAGGAAAATCGACAGAGAGCTCTTGTCCCAAAGCGATGCCGCTCTCCTCGAATCGGCGCTCTCTCTTGCAGGCACTATCCGGAAGGTGCCTGAAAAAGTCGCGACAGCAGCGGCGGGTGGTCCTCCACTTGCAGCCGGAGAGCCGAGCCAGATCGAGGTCCCTTTGCCCGCCATCTCCCGCGCCCAGAAGGCGCTTGAGAGAGTGGATCAGCTGTTTCGGAAATAAACACGATGAACAAGCTTGATGTGAGTCTCCCGAATACGTCGTGGAAAGTCGAAGGGCAGGCGGTGAAGTCGGCTGCTTCGGGTGCGGATGGTGGCGAGAGCGGTCAGAAGCTCGAGGCCTTTGCCGTCTTCGACGACCTGCTGCGCCACATGTCGGAGAAAAGTGAAGGGATGCCAGCCAGAGCCCAGCCTCCAATGATCGAGGCCAAGTCGCTCTTGTCGCCGCTCGGAGATATCGAAGATGACAGTGCTGATCAGCATGGAGCGGACGATCTTCTGCTGAAACAAGAAGGCGACGACGGCGCTCCATTGCTGCCGATGCCTGAGCCTCACCATGCAGAACTTCAAAGTGGTGCCGCCCTCACCGGACAGCCCGCGCCGTCGCATCAGATTGTTATCGCTGTGCCGGCGGCTCCAGCTTCGCGAGACAAGATTTCGGCGGTGTCCTCCTCGTCTCTGCTGGATCTGATTCAGCTGTCGGCAGACAAGACGAAGGTCGGTGAGATCCCGGACGATCTGGCGAACAGCTCTGAGCGTCGGGCTACGGTTGTTCATCAGGAGGCCCACTTTAAGCCCGTTCTTCTGACCGATGCCCCAGCCCAACCGAAACCGAAGAGCGTTGTATCGCTACAGTCCTTTCCCATGAATGCTGCCGGTGTTGGTGATGGTTCTGCCGCCACTGCCGGATCGGTGCAGAAGGACATGGCCCTCCAGGAGGCTCCGGTCCTGCATGCCTCTCGTGAGGGATTGCGCCAAGCTGCGGATACGAAGGGGGATAAGGATCCGATAGAGGCCCCTGATGCTCATGTTGTTACGCAGAGGGTTGTCGACGCGATCCAGCAGGAGACGAAGCGGGCACCCCTGGAGCAGCCTGCTTCGACCGTCCGGCATGATACATCCGCGCCTATGTTCGCGACGAAACAGTCAGACGGTGTCCTGAGGATGTTGGACATCCAGCTTCGCCCAGTGGAGCTTGGCGTCATCACGGTCAAGATGCGCCTGTCCGGCGACAAACTCGAGATGGAGCTGCATGCAAGTCGGGAGGAAACGGCGGAGATCCTCCGGAAGGACTCCGAGATGCTGTCCAATCTCCTGCGCAGCTCCGGCTATCGCCCTGACATGGTCTCCATTCACACGAGCCGCACGGATATGGCGCAGCCGGACGGTCTGCTTGACCAGCGGCAGTCGGCGAATCCAGATGGCGCTGGGCAGTTTGGAGGCTCGCATGGAGGGGAGGCGAGCCGGAACGGGCGCTCGCAAGGTGAGGCCGACGAATACCGGGGCGGTGGTCAAGGAGGACAGAAGAATGGCGCTGACGAAGTCGCTATTGCCAACCGCAGTTCTGGCAGTCTCTATCTTTAGCGGAGCGTCGAGTGCGTGGGCAAACGTCAACTCCTGCGAGCGGGAGATGGTGCGTGCCGCGGCCAAGCATGGCGTACCGCTCGGAATGCTCTATGCCGTCGGTCTAACCGAGACCGGCAAGCGAGGCTCATTGCAGCCTTTCGCAATGAACATCGAGGGCCAAGCTTACTTCGCATCGAACGCGACTGATGCAATGCAGCGCTTTGAAGAAGCGCAGCGCTCAGGCGCCCGTCTCATCGACTTGGGCTGCATGCAGATCAATCATTACTACCATCGCGATCAGTTTCGTTCCCTCGCGAGCATGCTAGACCCGAAGGAAAACGTGGAATATGCCGCGAACTTCCTCAAGCAGCTGAAAGCGCGGGAGGGGAGTTGGACCATGGCCGTCGCGCGGTACCATGCCGGCCCCAACAACAATCCGGCGCAGAAGAGATATATCTGCAGGGTCATCGCCAACATGGTGGCGACAGGGTTCGGCGAATGGACGCCGGAGGCAAAGGAATTCTGCGATTAGGCTCGGACGGACAGAGTCTGAAGAAGCACGATCATAGCGTGCTACCGCAGCGATTAGGCGCGCTACGACCCATTGCATATCCGGTCAGCGCGTCAGCGTGATGGAACCACCAGATCCATTGAGAGCGCCGGAGTAGGCGGTATCCTCGCCTTTGAGGCGAGATACCACACGCCCACGGGAGTACAGGACGATATCGCCGTCCACCATGCTCCACGCATTGATTTCTTGGAGCGCCTTGCTTGCGCACTGTGCGGACGATGCCTTGTAGAGGTCTAGGCTCGGGACGCTCGACAACTGAACGCGACACCGCCTTCCGTTGCCTTCGTCGGCGCTCCAATTGCCCGTCAAGGCAGTCCGTCTCCTTGTCTGCGGCAGGGGCGCTTGTGGCGCTGGGCCGTCCTTGCTGATGACCTGAGAAGGCTCTGGAATGGGCGATGTCAGCGGCGGTTCGCCGACAACGGGCGCGTCATGGAATGGTGGCGCGATATCCTCGGACAGTTCCGTTCTGCTGCGAGATGCCCAGCGACCGATCGGCTCCATGGGCTCTATGCTGCTGGCGGATCGAGCATGACCGGAAGCAATCGGATGGCCGATTTCCTCAATCGCCTCGACCGGAGGTGCTCTCCAAGGGCCCGTATATAGCTGCGGAAGAGGCTCCGTCTTCGGAACGTGGCTCCATGGTCCCCGATCATAGACCGTCCCTGTCCCATTGCACGCCGACAGAGCGAGCAGGAAGACAACGGGGCACGAAAGCCGTACGAGCGAGGTGCTCTTGCGCAGCACGGCGTAGATGACGCTGGCAGCGTGTGCCTGCACTGGAGGTTTGGCCATTATGGCTCCGGTTTTGGAGCGTTACCCGACGAAGGTGTATCCGATGTATCGCTTGGCTTCGATGGGGTCGTGTCCGAGGCGGGCGCGCAGCTTCTTGCGCAGCTTGCTGACATGGCCCTCGATCACGCTCTCCTCGACGTCGTTGGAGTAGATGCCGTAGAT
>NZ_QQBB01000010.1 GCF_003350535.1 Microvirga subterranea | reverse complement strand
AGGAACGCGGTGACGAGCATGGCCCAGGCGAAGAGCGGCATCTTGTGCAGCGTCATGCCCGGAGCGCGCATGTTCAGGATCGTGGTGATGAAGTTGATCGCGCCGAGGATCGAGGCCGCACCGGCAAGGTGGAGGGCCAGGATGCCGAAGTCGAGCGCCGGGCCGGGATGGCCTGCGGTCGAGAGCGGCGGATAGACGGTCCAGCCGCCGCCGAAGCCGGTCGAGCCCGGAGCGCCTTCGACGAAGAGCGAGCAGAGCATCAGGCAGAAGGCCGCGACGGTGAGCCAGTACGAGATGTTGTTCATCCGCGGGAAGGCCATGTCGGGCGCGCCGATCATCAGCGGCACGAACCAGTTGCCGAAGCCGCCGATCAGCGTGGGCATCACCATGAAGAACACCATGATGAGGCCGTGGCCGGTCACGAAGACGTTGAACGCCTGCGGGTTGGAGAAGAACTGGAGTCCGGGCTCCTGGAGCTCCAGACGCATGCCGATCGAGAGCAGGCCGCCCACGATGCCGGCCGTGAAGCCGAAGATGAGGTAGAGCGTGCCGATGTCCTTGTGGTTCGTCGAGTAGAACCACCGGCGCCAGAAGGTCGGAACGTGATCGTGGTGATCCGCGTGAGCGGAATCAGCTGCATGTGCCATGATGAGACCTCTGTGGTCCTTTGATCCAGATTACTGAGCGGTGGCGAGCTTGACCGGGGCCGGGCTCTCGGTGGCGGCGAACTTCTGCTTCGCCTCCGCCAGCCAGGCCGCGTATTGCTGCTCGCTCACGACGCGGATTTCGATCGGCATGTAGGGGTGGCCGTTGCCGCAGAGCTCCGAGCACTGGCCGTAGTACACGCCTTCCTTCTCGGCGCGGAACCAGGTCTCGTTCAGGCGGCCCGGAATGGCGTCCACCTTGATGCCGAAGGACGGCATCGCGAAGGCGTGGATCACGTCCGCGGACGTCACCTGGACCTTCACGGTCTTGCCCACGGGAACCACCAGCGCGTTGTCGGCGCCGAGGAGGCGCGGCTGGTCGGGCTTCCGGTCCTTCTCCTCGGTGATCATGTTCGAGTCGAACTTGAAGCCGCCGCCCTGGTCGGCCGGGTACTCGTAGCCCCAGTACCAGGAATAACCCGTGGCCTTCACGACCACGTCGGCCGGCGGCGTGATGAGCTGCTGGCGCAGGAGGCGGAAGGACGGGATCGCGATGGCGACCAGGATCAGAACCGGGACGATGGTCCAGGCGACCTCGAGGAGGGTGTTGTGTGTCGTGCGCGAGGGAACCGGGTTCGCCCGCTCGTTGAAGCGCATGACGATGGCCACGATGAGCGCGAGCACGAAGACGCAGATCGCCGTGATCAGCCAGACGAGGTAGGTGTGGAAGTCGGAGACGTTCTGTCCGAGCTCGGTCACCATTCCCTGCATGCCCGTCTCCCACGGGCTCGGCTGGCCAGTGCCGGCCGATGCCGCACTTATGCCCAATACAAGTGCGACCGCTGCCGTCGAGAGGGCGGTCACCGATCGAAGTCCTAAGGTCTCGATCCGCATCGGTGTTCCAAAGCTCCTAGATTAGATGGCCGCTGGCCACGAAAGCATCGGGGAGGGCGCGGGCGCGCAAAATGGGGTGCCCAGCCTGCGCCATCACCTTTTGATCTGCGTCTATGACCACAGGACGCGCTCAAGCGCAACGGGCCAAGCGACGCAATTTGTGCGTCATAACCGCCAAAGAGCCCTTTCCGGGGCCCGACCGGACCCTCTCGCTTGACAGCCCGGCCCCTGCCATGGTCCCAACGGGCCAAAGATGGTGAATGGTCCGTTCCAGGTTCTGTTGGTCGGGCCCAAGGACGGAGAGGCCTGATGAGCGTGTCACGATGGGTGAGCTGTGGAGCGGCCGCATTGTTCGGTCTGCTGACGGTGTCCATGGCCGGCGGCGCCCATGCTCAAGGCATGGTCAAGAACACCTACGGCGACTGGCAGATGCGCTGCGAGACCCCGGCCGGGGCGACGGCGGAGCAATGCGCCCTGGTCCAGAACGTGGTGGCGGAGGATCGCCCCAACATCACGCTGGTGATTATCGTGTTGAAAACCGCGGACGGGAAGAGCCGCCTCCTTCGTGTGGTGGCGCCTTTGGGTATTCTCCTGCCGTCCGGCCTCGGCCTCAAGATCGACGAGACGGATATCGGCCGCGCGGGGTTCGTGCGCTGCCTCGCCACGGGCTGCGTCGCCGAGGTCGTCATGGACGACAACCTGGTCAACCAGATGAAGTCCGGCCAGACCGGCACCTTCATCGTGTTCCAGACCCCCGAGGAAGGCATCGGCATTCCGGTGTCACTCAACGGGTTCGGGACCGGCTACGACGCACTGCCGTAACGGCAGGCGATAAGAACGACAGGGGGATCTGATGAGCGGTGAACTTCGCAGGAACGCCCGACGGACGTTCGCGCTTCTGGGGCTTACGGTCCTGGCCGGCTGCGGCGCGCCCGGCGAGGGCGGCTCGACCGTCGGCAACATGCTGGCCTTCGCGGGCCCCACCGTTCCGCCGCCCGTGAAGCAGCAGGTCGAGGACGTCTACTGCCCGCAGGTGGAGATCGCCGACGGCGGCTCCACCATGCGCTCCTATGCGGGCGGCCGCGTTGGCGATGCCGCCGGGCTGCGGAGCCAGGTCTCGATTTCGGATCTCGCCCGGGAATGCGTCGGCCAGCCCGACGGGACCGTTCTCGTGAAGGTCGGCGTCGAAGGCCGCGCTCTGCTCGGTGCGGGCGGCGGCGGGGGACGCTTCGACGTGCCCGTCAAGATCGTGGTGAAGCGTGGCGACAAGGTCATCGCCAACCGGCTGCGCCGCACGGCGGTGTCGATCCCGGCCGGCCAGGCCGGGGCGAACTTCGCCGTCGTGGAGGAGGGGATCGTGGTCCCGGCCGCCGATGCCAGCACCTTCGACATCGAGGTCGCGCTCGCGGGCCGCTGAGCGGCCCGCGTATCCGAGACCAGGCTTAAGCCAGCGGGGCGGTCACGCCCGCCCGCTGCGTGAGGTTGATGGCGAGCACCTTGTCGATCCGGCGCCCGTCGAGATCCACCACCTCGAAGCGCCAGCCGAGCGCGTCCACGTGCTCGCCGGTTTCGGGCAGGTGCTGGATCTCGCTGATCACGAGGCCGCCGACCGTATGATAGCTGCGGCTCTCGGGCAGATGGACGCCGAGGAGCTCGGCCATTTCGTCCACCGGCATGGAGCCAGCGAGCAGCCATGATCCGTCGTCCCGACGGACGGCATCCGGATCGGGCGCCTCGCCGTCGGACCGGAACGCGCCGACGATCGCCTCCAGGGCGTCCGCCGGAGTCACGATGCCTTCGAAATGGCCATATTCGTCATGGACGAGGGCCATCGGCACGGCCGAGTCGCGCAGGACCGCGAGAGCGTCCAGGGCGTAGAGTGTGTCGGGGATCACGGGCGCCTGCTCGAGATGGGCGCGCACGTCCATCGGCTGGCCCGACAGCAGCGAGGCCAGGAGGCCCCGGGACTGCACCACGCCGATCACGTTGTCCGACGAGCCCTCCGTCACCGGCAGGCGCGAGTGGGGCGTCTCGATGAGGAGCGCGCGGGTGGTGTCCTCGTCGTCCTGGAGGTCGATCCAGTCCACGTCGGTGCGCGGCGTCATGAGGCCCCGGACGGTCCTGTCGCCGAGGCGCAGCACGCCCGAGATCATGCGGCGCTCCTCTTCCTCGATCACGCCCGCGCTCTCGGCCTCGCCGACGAGCATCTTGATCTCTTCTTCCGTCACTGTGTTGTCGCCGTCCGAAGGGCTGCCGAACAGCCCGAAGATGAGGCGGGTCGAGGCGTTCAGGAGCCAGACGGCGGGCGCGGCGATCTTGGACAGCACCAGCATGAAGGGCGCCACCGCGCAGGCGATGCCCTCCGGATGGCGCAGGGCGAGCTGCTTGGGCACGAGCTCGCCGATCACGATGGACAGGTAGGTGATCAGGCCGATCACGATGCCGTAGCCCAGGGGATTGGCCGCCCCTTGGGGAACGCCCTGGTCCAGGAGGATCTCGGTCAGCCGGCTGCCGAGGGCGGCGCCCGAGAAGGCGCCGGCCAGGATGCCCACCAGGGTGATGCCGATCTGCACCGTTGAAAGGAAGCGGCCGGAATCCTCCATGAGACTCAGGGCCGTGTTGGCGCCGTTGCGCCCCTGCTCGGCCATGGCCTTGAGGCGCGGGCGGCGGGCGGACACGATGGCCAGTTCGGAAAGCGCGAAGACGCCGTTCAGGGCGATGAGAAAAAAGGCGATAGCCAGTTCGAGCAACGATGTCAGGAGCTGCCGACCCGGTCAGGCCGCCTGTCTCCCCTTCTGTGAAAGCGAGCGGCTAAAATGGGGCGGATCGACGGTGCCGTCAATTCGTGCATGAAGACTCCGCGTGCCGGCGCCTGATTTGTTGACAGGATCGCGATTCCTCTTCAGAGGTGGGGCAGCCGCTGATCCCCGCGGAAGAGACCGGGCTACCCACGCCCGGCGCCGAAGGCGCAACCGCCCCGGAAACGCTCAGGCCAAAGGACCGCGCGGGAGCTGGCACTCTGGAAAGCGGCGACGTTTCGCAACGTCGCCCACCGACGGGCGTAACCTTTGGGCAACCAAGGGGAAATCTCTCAGGTCTCGGGACAGAGGGGGCGCAAGCAGCGGGCCAGGAGGCCCGTTGAAAACGCGCCTTTTGAGGGAAGATCCCATGGCCGAGCCAGTCCGCGCCGACGAGCCGCTCCTGAAAACCCCGCTCCATGCCGAGCATGTGGCCCTCGGGGCCCGCATGGTGCCCTTCGCGGGCTACGACATGCCGGTCCAGTACCCCACCGGCATCCTGACCGAGCACAACTGGACCCGCGAGCATGCGGGGCTGTTCGACGTCTCGCATATGGGCCAGGCCTTCCTGATCGCCGATGACAAGAGCCACGAGACCGTGGCGCGGGCCCTCGAGGCCCTGATCCCGGCCGACGTGCTCAACCTCAAGCCCAACCAGCAGCGCTATTCGCAGTTGCTGGCCGACGACGGCGGCATCCTCGACGACCTCATGGTCACCCGGGTGGGCGCCCCCGGCCACGAGGGCTGGCTCTATCTCGTGGTCAACGCCTCCATGAAGGAGCAGGACTACGCCCATATCGAGGCCCGCCTGCCGGCGGGCGTCACGCTCAAGCGCAAGGACGATCTCGGCCTCATGGCGCTCCAGGGTCCCTCGGCCGCCGCGGTGCTGGCCAGGAAGGCCCCGGCGGTCGCCGACCTCGCCTTCATGATGTCGGCCGACGTGCAGATCGACGGCATCTGGTGCCACGTCTCCCGCTCCGGCTACACGGGCGAGGACGGGTTCGAGATCTCCTGCCAGGGTGGCGACGCCCCGACCCTGTGGACGGCGCTTCTCACCGATCCGGAGGTGAAGCCCATCGGCCTCGGCGCCCGTGATTCCCTGCGGCTCGAAGCGGGCCTGTGCCTCTACGGCCACGACATCGACACCACCACCTCGCCGATCGAGGCCGGCCTGATCTGGTCGATCCAGAAGCGCCGCCGCGAGGAGGGGGGCTTCCCGGGCGCGGACCGCGTCCAGCGCGAGATCAAGGAAGGTCCGGCCCGCGTCCGCGTCGGGCTGAAACCCGAAGGCAGGGCTCCGGCCCGCGAGGGCGCCGTCATCGCCACGCCCGACGGGCGCGAGGTCGGCATCGTCACCTCGGGTGGCTTCGGCCCCACCGTCAACGGACCCGTGGCCATGGGCTACGTCTCGAAGGACGTCGCGGCCACCGGCACCGATCTCCATCTCATCGTCCGCGGCAAGCCGATTCCGGCCAAGGTCGCGGCCATGCCGTTCGCACCACACCGCTACAAGCGCTGACAACCAGAGGGCACGATCATGACCACCCGCTACACCAAGGACCACGAATACATCCGCATCGAGGGCGACGCCGGCATCGTCGGCATCACCGACTATGCGCAGTCCCAGCTCGGCGACGTCGTCTTCGTGGAGCTGCCGAGCATCGGCAAGACGGTCAAGAAGGGCGACGAGGCGGCCGTCGTGGAAAGCGTGAAGGCGGCGAGCGAGATCTACGCGCCGGTCTCCGGCGAGGTGGTGGAGGTCAACAGCGACCTCGAGGCCTCTCCCGGCACCGTCAACGAGGACCCGGCCGGCCGCGGCTGGTTCATGAAGATCCGCCTCGCCGACCAGGGCGAGCTCGACGGTCTCCTGACCGAGGAGCAGTACCAGGACTTCGTGAAGTCCCTCTGATCGGGAACTGGGCGATGGCACACGAATATCGGGCGACGGTCAGCTGGACGCGCAACGGAGAGACCTTCTCCGACAACCGCTACAGCCGCGGCCATCTCTGGTCCTTCGACGGCGGCGTCCAGGTGCCGGCGTCGTCGTCACCCTCCGTCGTGCCCTTGCCCCTCTCGCGCGAGGACGCGGTCGATCCGGAGGAGGCCTTCGTGGCGGCGGTGTCGAGCTGCCACATGCTCACCTTCCTGTCGATCGCGGCCAAGAAGAGGTTCGTGGTCGATGCTTACGAAGACCGCGCCGTCGGCGTCATGACCAAGAACCCCAAGGGCAAGCTCTTCGTGTCCAAGGTCACCCTTGATCCGACAATCGAATTCTCCGGCGAGAAGCGGCCCACCCCCGAACAGATCGCCGACATGCACCATCTGGCTCACCAGGAATGCTTCATCGCGAATTCCGTCCTGACGGAAGTCGAGGTGGCGGGCATCCCGTCGCATTAGTCCCAAGGCATTAAACCGATGCGTTATCTTCCTCTCTCGGACACCGATCGCGGCGAAATGCTCGCCCGCATCGGCGTCAAGTCGGTCGACGATCTCTTCGCCGACATCCCCAAGCAGATGCTCCTCAAGGAGCCGGTCGACCTTCCCCGCCGCAAGGGCGAGCTGGAGGTCGAGCGCATTCTGTCCCGCATGGCCGCCAGGAACGTCTCCGCCTCGTCGGTGCCGTTCTTCGTCGGCGCGGGCGCCTACAAGCACCACGTGCCCGCGACGGTGGATCACCTGATCCAGCGCTCCGAGTTCCTGACGAGCTATACGCCGTACCAGCCGGAGATCGCGCAGGGCACGCTGCAGTACCTGTTCGAGTTCCAGACCCAGGTGGCGGCGCTCACCGGCATGGATGTGGCGAACGCCTCCATGTACGACGGCTCCACCGGCACGGGCGAGGCGGTGCTCATGGCGCACCGCGTCACCAAGCGCCGCAAGGCCGTGCTCTCCGGCGGCCTGCATCCGCACTACGCCGAGGTGGTTCGCACGCTCTCCGACATGGCAAGCGACGAGGTCGTCACCATGAAGCCCGACGTGGCGGGCACCGAGGACATTCTCGCGCAGATCGACGACAGCGTATCCTGCGTCGTCGTGCAGACGCCGGACGTGTTCGGCAACGTGCGCGACCTGAAGGCCATCGCCGACAAGGCGCACCAGCACGGCGCGCTGCTCATCGCGGTGTTCACGGAGGCCGTGTCGCTGGGCCTGCTCCAGTCCCCTGGCAGCATGGGCGCCGACATCGTGGTGGGCGAGGGCCAGTCTATAGGCAATGCGCTGAACTTCGGCGGCCCCTATGTGGGGCTTTTCGCTACCAAGTCGAAGTACATCCGCCAGATGCCGGGACGCCTCTGCGGCGAGACGGTGGATGCGGACGGCAACCGCGGCTTCGTGCTCACGCTCTCGACCCGCGAGCAGCACATCCGCCGCGATAAGGCGACCTCGAACATCTGCACCAATTCGGGGCTGTGCTGCCTCGCCTTCACGATCCATATGACCCTGCTTGGCCAGGCGGGCCTGACGCGGCTTGCGCGCATCAACCACGCCAATGCCGTGAAGCTCGCCGACCAGCTCAGCGGAGTGAAGGGCGTCGAGGTCCTCAACAAGACCTTCTTCAACGAGTTCACCGTGAAGCTCGCAAAGCCCGCGGCAGAGGTCGTGGAGCGGCTGGCCGAGAAGGGCGTGCTCGCGGGCGTGCCCGTGTCGCGCCTGCTGCCGAAGGCCGGCCTCGACAATCTGCTTCTCGTGGCCTCCACCGAGGTCAATACCGATGATGATCGCGCGGCCCTTGCCGCCGCCTTGAAGGAGGTTCTGTGATGTTGAACCGCCAGGGACGTCCCACCGCACCGCAGGCCCACGGCGTGGCGGATCCCGCCGCCGGCATGGGCGACGAGGCCGCGCGCCTTCAGGGCGACGCCAGCCGCGCCACCCCGGGCGCCGGCAGCCATCCGACCTTCACGGGCAACAAGGCGCTGGCCCAGATCGAGCCGCTGCTCTTCGAGATCGGCCGCTACGACGTGACCGGCGTCGACCTCGACGAACCGGAGGACTTCAAGCCGCGCCTCGGCGGGCTCGAGCGCAAGGACGAGATCGGCCTGCCGGGTCTCTCCGAGCCCGAGGCCATGCGCCACTACGTGCGCCTGTCCCAGATGAACTACGGCATCGACACGGGCCTCTTCCCGCTCGGGTCGTGCACCATGAAGCACAATGCGCGCCTCAACGAGCGCATGGCGCGCCTGCCCGGCTTCTCGGACGTGCATCCGCTCCAGCCGGTCTCGACCGTGAAGGGCGCGCTGGAGCTCATGAACGAGCTCGGCCGCTATCTCGTGACGCTCACCAACATGACCACGGTGGCGCTCTCGCCGAAGGCCGGCGCGCACGGCGAGCTCTGCGGCATGATGGCGATCAAGGCCGCCATCGAGGCGCGGGGCGAGGGCAAGACGCGCAACGTGGTGCTCGTGCCCGATTCGGCGCACGGCACCAACCCGGCGACCGCCGCGCTGATCGGCTTCGTGGTGAGGCCGGTGCCGGCCCGCGAGGACGGCTGGGTGCATGTGGAGGACGTGAAGAAGCTGCTCGGGCCGGACGTGGCCGCGATCATGCTCACGAACCCCAACACCTGCGGCCTGTTCGAGAACCAGGTGGCGGAGATCGCCAAGGCGATCCACGATGCGGGCGCCTACTTCTACTGCGACGGCGCCAACTTCAACGCCATCGTCGGCAAGGCGAAGCCCGGCGACCTCGGCGTCGACGCCATGCACATCAACCTGCACAAGACCTTCTCGACGCCGCACGGCGGCGGCGGCCCGGGCTCGGGCCCGGTGGTGCTCTCGGCGCGCCTCGCGCCCTTCGCGCCGGTGCCGTTCGTCACCATGAAGGACGGTGAACTGACGCTGGTCGAGAACGCGGCCGATGCGGATGAGTCGCCGTTCGGCCGCATGACGGCCTTCCACGGCCAGATGGGCATGTATGTGCGCGCCCTGTCCTACATGCTGTCGCACGGTTCGGACGGCATGAAGCAGGCCTCGGAGGATGCGGTGCTGAACGCCAACTACATCCGCGCCTCGCTGTCGGACCTGTTCTCGCAGCCCTTCGGCGACAAGCCCTGCATGCACGAGGTGCTGTTCGACGATACCTGGCTGAAGGACACGGGGGTCACCACGCTCGATTTCGCGAAGGCGATGATCGACGAGGGCTATCACCCGATGACCATGTACTTCCCGCTGGTCGTCCACGGCGCCATGCTGATCGAGCCGACGGAGTCCGAATCGAAGACGTCCCTCGACCTTTTCATCGCGACCCTGCGCGACCTCGCGATGTCGGCAAAGAAGGGCGACACGGCACGCTTCACCGGCGCGCCCTACCACGCTCCCCGTCGCCGCCTCGACGAAACCCGCGCGGCCCGCAACCCGATCCTCAAGTGGACGCCGCCGGCTCCGATCGCGGAAGCCGCGGAGTAATTACGTCCGACGAACTCGCGAAAAGGAAATGGCCGGGCTTGCCCGGCCATTTTTGTTCTCAACGAGCGAGGGAATTCGCAGTCCTCCCTGATGGGGAGGCGATGATCAAAGTGCCGCAACGGCCTGCGGCAGGTCGGACATCCGAGTCACAATCGTCGTCGCGCCGATCTCGCGCAATCTCTCCCCATGCTCCGGCCCGCAATGGCCGCCGCCGGTGAAGCCGATGACGCGCATGCCGGCGGCGCGGGCGGCCTGGACTCCGGCGATGGAATCCTCGATCACGATGCAGGTCGCAGGATCAGCCTCCATCCGTAACGCGGCATGGAGGAAGAGGTCGGGCGCCGGCTTGCCGTGGCGGACTTCCGATGCGCTGAAGACGTTCTCGAAAAGATCCGCGAGGCCCGTCACGCGCAGCGACAGGGCGATTCGCTGGGGCAGGGACGAGGAGGCGACGCAGCGCCGGTAGGGGAGGGCGAGGATCGCGTCACGCACGCCGTCGATGGCCTTCAGATCGGTCTCGAAGCGTGCGAAGAGCGCCCGGTTGATCCGGTCGCCGAGATCGTCCGGAAGCGTCAGGCCGCGCTCGGCCGAGATGCGGGCGATCATGTCCTTCTGGCTGACGCCGACGAAGCTGCGGGCGATCTCCTCGGCCGTGTAGGGGACGCCGAGCCCCGTGAGCACCTCGGCGTCGATCCGGCAGCTCAAGGGCTCGGAATCGACCAAAACGCCGTCGCAGTCGAAGATCAGAAGCATTGCTCACTCCTCAAACGAAAAAGGCCGCCCGGAAGGCGGCCTTTTCAGTTCCGTTTCGGTTCCGCTCACTGCAGCTTGCGGCGCACGTCGCCGAGGCTCTGGGTGACGAGCGAGGCGGCGGTCGGGCCGCTGATCTGCTCGCGCAGCACCCGCTCGGAGGCGCGGATCGCGGCATCGACCGCGGCGGCGCGGACCTCGGCGGACGCCTGGCTCTCGGCCTGGGCGATGCGAGCCTCGGCGGAAGCGGTCCGGCGGCGCACGAAGTCGGCCATCTTCTCCTGAGCCTCCTGAGCGAGGCGCTCGGCCTCCTCGCGGGCGGTGGAGACGATGTCGGCGGCCTCGCGCTCGGCGGCGGCGCGCTTGGCCTCGAACTCCTTCAGGAGCCGCTCGGCGTCCTGGCGCAGGCGCTTGGCCTCGGCGAGCTCGTCGGCGATGCGCTTGCCGCGGCTGTCGAGGGAGGTCACGAGCTTACCGGGGACGCCGTAATAGAACAGGATGCCCCAGAAGATGAGGAAGGCGACGGCGACCCAGAATTCAGCGCTGGCGAACATGCATGCCTCCTGATCTTAGAGCTTGGACTGGTCGAGGGCGGCTTCCACCGCCTTCGGGGAGGGAGCCTGGCCGGAGAGACGCTCGACGATGGCCATCGTGGTCTCCTGCGCGATCGCGCGGACATGGCTCATGGCCTCGGTCTTCTTGGCCGCGATGGTGGTCTCGGACTCGGCCAGGCGCTGGCCGAGATCGGCCTCGAGGGCCTTGCGCTTGGCGTCGGACTCGGCGGCGAGCTTCGAACGGGTCTCCTGCGCGAGGCGCTGGGCCTGGCCCTTGGCCTCGGCGAGAGCCTTCTCGTAGGCCGTGCCGGCCTCCTCGGCGCGGGTCTTCATGGCGGCGGCCTCGTCGAGGTCGCGGGCGATGGTCTCGCGGCGGGTCTCGATGATGCCGCTCAGGCGCGGCAGGACGAGGCGGGAGAGCAGGAAGTAGAGGGCCGCGAAGGTGATCGCGAGCCACAGCAGCTGGCCGCCGTAGGTTTCCGTCTCGAAGGGCGGGAAGCCGATATCTTCGTGGGCGCCGCCCGGCGCTTCCGTTGCAGCATGGGTCGTTTGAGCCTGAGCCATGGAGCCAATCCTAAAAGACGGATGAACTTGGGGGCAGTCTCGGCGAATTGTTCGTTCGCCTCGAGGTGCCGGTAAAATGTCGGTTCCGAAATCCGGGGCCCGAAGGTCCGGTCCGCGCGGGATCTCGAAACAAGGAATGACGGCGGTCGTTCCGCCGTCATGGTTCGCAGGGCGAAGCGCCAGGCACTCCGCCGTCCCGATCGACTGTTCTCAGGTTTAGGTGAAGAGCAGAACGAGAGCGACGACGAGGCAGAAGATGCCGAGACCTTCCGCGAGCGCGGCGCCGATGAAGGCGCGAGCGAACTGGCTGTCGGCCGCCGACGGGTTGCGCAGAGCGCCGGAGAGGAAGTTACCGAAGATGTTGCCGACGCCCATGGCGGCGAGGCCCATGCCAATGCAGGCGAGGCCCGCGCCGAGGAACTTGAAAGCTATCGGATCCATCGTGATCTCCTTAAGGAAGCTGTGATCGGGAGGAGGGGAGTGTTGTAACTCGGCGCAGACCTAGTGGCCCGGGTGCAGCGCGTCGTTCAGGTAGATGCAGGTCAAGACCGTGAAGACATAGGCCTGCAGTGCGGCGACGAGGAACTCGAGCGCCATGAGAGCAACCGCCATGAGAAGCGGCAGCGGAGCCAGGATCGTCAGGGCGCCGCCGGCAGCCAGGAGGCTGACCACGAAGCCTGCGAAGACCTTGAGCGCGATGTGTCCCGCCAGCATGTTGGCGAAGAGACGCAGCGACAGCGAAATCGGGCGCGACAGGAACGAGATGATCTCGATCACCACGATGAAGGGCAGAAGCCATCCGGGAACGCCCGACGGCACGAAGAGCCCGAGGAAGTGGGTGCCGTGCTTGAGGAAGCCGTAGATCACCACGGTGCCGATCACGAGCATCGCAAGCGCGAAGGTGACGATGATGTGGCTGGTGACCGTGAAGAAGCCTGGGATCATGCCCAGGAGGTTCGCGGTCAGCACGAACATGAACAGCGAGAACACGAGGGGGAAGAACTTCATCCCCTCCTTGCCGGTCGCGTCCGTCAACGTGTTGGCGACGAAATCGTGGAGTCCTTCCGCGACCGACTGGGCGCGGCCCGGCACCATGGCGCGCTTGCGGGTCGCGTAGAGCAGGCCGCCCACGATGAGGGCGGTCGCGCCGACCATGAACAGCGACGAATTGGTGAAGTTGAGGACAGGTATGATGGGCTTGATCTGGAATTGCTCAATCGGGCTCGCCATGATCCGCTCTTAAATCCCTGTTGCCTGTCGCCGTACGGCTGTCGAAGTGAATGGGATCATCGCTTGTCGTCATACCGGGCGCTTTTCAGCGCGCCGGACGCTCGCATCAGATTGAGCATTCCGGCGCAGAAGCCGAGGATGAGACAGATGATCAGCCCCCAAGGAGAGGACCCGAACAGCCGATCGACGAGCCAACCCACGATTCCGCCGGCGGCCACTCCGGAAACGAACTCCGCCGAAAGCCTAAAGGCTTGGCCGAGGGCGCTCGAATCCGATGTCGGACGGGCGGGCGGTTCTGCGATCTGTCGTTGCGCGGATGCCTTGTCGATCCGTGCATCGAGAGATTTCAGTCTCGCCGAAAGGTCGGCATCGTCGGAGCTGGTCGGTTCCCGACCGTTTCCATTGCCCTGCTTGGTGGGATCCGCCATGCGCGTTTCTCCTTCTCAGCAGTGCGGGAAAAGGTCCTGGGAGCCCGGCCCCGAAAGCCGCGCGCAACATATGAGGGAGGGTCCCTACTGTCAAGGACCGTCAGAAAACATTCAAGTCTTTGAAATGTAACGATAATTCGGCGATTTGCGCGGGCCTCGCGTGAAAGCGTCCACGATTTTGAGGCGGAACGAAGACGCGGCTGAAACCCTTAGACCGTCTCAAGAATGCGCTCGGCGCTCTGCAGGTCGACCGAGACGAGCTGGGACACGCCCCGTTCGGCCATGGTGACGCCGAAGAGTCGGTCCATGCGCGCCATGGTGATCGGGTTGTGGGTGATCACCACGAAGCGGGTCTCGGTCTGGCGCGCCATCTCCTCCAGAAGGTCGCAGTAGCGCTCCACGTTGGCGTCGTCGAGCGGCGCGTCGACCTCGTCGAGCACGCAGATCGGCGAGGGATTCGTGAGGAACACGGCGAAGATCAGCGCCGTCGCCGTCAGGGCCTGCTCGCCGCCCGACAGGAGGGTCATGGTCTGGGGCTTCTTGCCAGGCGGGCGCGCCAGGATGTCGAGCCCCGCCTCGAGGGGATCGTCCGAATCGACGAGGGTCAGCTCGGCCGTTCCGCCGCCGAACAGGGTGGTGAAGAGGCGCTTGAAATGGGCGTTCACCACGTCGAAGGCGGAGAGCAGGCGCTCGCGGCCCTCGCGGTTGAGGCTGCCGATGGCCTGGCGCAGGCGCTTGATGGCCTCCACCAGGTCGTCCCGTTCGGCGGCCAGGCTGTTGAACTTGCCTTCGAGCTCGCCCAGCTCCTCGTCGGCGCGCAGGTTCACAGCGCCCAGCCGCTCCCGGTCGTTCTTGAGCGAATGGAGCTTGGCCTCGATCTCCGCCTGCGAGGGCAGCTCGACTCCCTCCTTGAGGCCGGCCATCTCGATCAGGCCGGCCGGCGTAGTCTCGAGGTTCTCGGCGATGTTGCGGGTGATCTCGGCGAGGCGCTGGACCGCCGCCTCGTGGCGGGCCTGGGATCCTGCCCGCGACTCGCGGGCACCCGAGAGGGCTTCGAGGGCCGCGCGGGCGGCGCGGTCGGTCTCGGCCAGGTGGGTTTCCGCGTCGGCCAGCCGGTCGGCGGCCTCCTTGCGCTTGGCCTCGGCCTGCTCGATCTCCGACAGAATGGAGCGGCGGCGCAGCAGGTAGGTGTCGGGGGCTTCGAGCAGCCGCTGGTGCTCGTCCTGGGCCCGCTCCAGGCGTTCGCCCAGGTCCTCGTGCGCCTTGGCGGCCCGGGCGGCGCGCTCGGTCCAGAGCCGGATGTCGGCCGCGAGCGCGTCCTGCCGACGGCGGCGCAGCTCCGCCTCGTGCATGAGCGCCTGAAGGGCGGCGCGTGCCTCGGAGGCGGCGGCGCGGAACTCGGCCACGCGGGTGCGCTCCTCCAGCAGACGGCTCTCCAGATCGGGCGCCGGCGCGAGGTCTTCGAGGTTGGCCCGTGCGGATTCCGCCCGCTCCTGGGCCTCGCTCTCGCTGGCGGAGATGCGCGCGAGCGCCTCCTGGAGGGCGGAGCGGCGCTGGCCGAGCTCGGCCTCCTTGCGCTCGGCAGCGACGAGGCGGGTCCGGGTGGCGTCGAGCGCCTGCCGGGTCTGGCGGGCGGTCTCGATGGCCTGCATCTCACGGGACGCGGCGACGCGGACGGTGTTCAGGGCCTCCTCGGCCTCGTGACGCAGGTGCTCGGCCTGCTCCCGGGCCTCGGCCGCCTCGCGTTCCAGGTCGCCGAGGCGGTTCTTCTCGGCCAGGCGGCGGGCCGCCGGGGAGGGCGCTTCCGCCGCCGTGGTGAAGCCGTCCCAGCGCCACAGGTCGCCCTCCTGGGACACCAGGCGCTGACCGGGCCTGAGCAGGTGCCGCAGGCGCAGGCCGTCTTCCTTGCTGACGACGCCGATCTGGCGCAGGCGGCGCTGGAGCGCGGCCGGGGCGGTCGAGAGGTCGGCCAGCGATCGGACGCCCTCCGGCAGGGCCGGATCGTCCCCGCCGGCACCGGTCTCGGCCCAATGGGCCGGGGCAGAGGGGTTGGTGGAGGCCTCGAGGTCGTCGCCAAGGGCCGCGCCGAGGGCGGTCTCGTAGCCCTTCCGGACCGTGATCTGGTCGACGGCCGGAGGCCAGAGGTCGCCGGTCGCGGAGGTGACCAGCTTGGCGAGGGTCCGGACCTCGGTCTCGAGCCGCTGGGCCTGGCGCTCGGCTTCATTGAGGGGCTGGCGGAGCCGGTTCTCGGCCTCGCGGGCGGCCGCGACCGACTCGCGGGCTTCCATGACGGCTTCTTCGGCGGCTTGCGCGGCCTCCTCGGCCATGGCGGCCTCTTCGCGCAGGTCGTCGATCGGCGGCGAATCGTCGGTCGAGGCGGACAGGGTCTCGATGTCGCGCTCGATGCGCTCCCGCTCGGCCGCGAAGCGCGCGGCGCGTTCCATCTCCTCGCGCACGGCCCGCTCCAGGGCAGCGCGGCGGGCATTGAGGTCGGAGGTCTGGGCCTGGAGGGCGCTTAAAGAAGCCTCGGCCTCGGCCAGCTCCGCCTCCACGTTCGTCAGGCGCTCCTGGGCCTCGGCGCGAGTGTCGTCCGCCCCGTCGGTGGTCAGGGCGATCTCGGCCTGCTCCTGCCTGAGGCGCTCGATCGTCGCTTCGGCGTCGGTGCGCTGCACCGCCTCGCGGGCGATATCCCGGTTCAGGTCGCCGATATGGCGCTCCAGCTCGCTCACCCGGTCCTTGGAGCGGCGCTCCTCCGATTCGAGCTCGCTGCGGGCATGGGTGAGGCGCTGCAGGGCGGCCGCGGCGGCGGCTTCCTCCTGGCGCAGGCCGGGGAGCGCATGGGCGGCGACCGCCTGGGCCGTGGCGGCCCGGGTCTGCTCCTCGGTCAGGTCCGCGACCGCCTTGAGGTTGTCGGCCACCTGCTTCTCGGCGGCGGCCGCCTGCTCGCGGGCATCTGCGAAGGCGAGCGCGTACATGAGCGCTTCGAGGCGGCGGATCTCGGACGACAGGTTCTTGTAGCGGGAGGCCTGGCGGCCCTGGCGCTTGAGGCTCTCGATCTGGCTTTCGAGCTCGCGCAGCACGTCCTCGACGCGGACCAGGTTGTCCTCGGCGGCCTTCAGGCGCAGCTCGGCCTCGTGGCGGCGGGCATGGAGGCCGGCGATGCCGGCGGCGTCCTCCAGGATGCGGCGGCGGGCCTGGGGCTTGGCCGAGATGATCTCGCTGATCTGGCCCTGGCGCACCAGGGCCGGGGAGCGGGCGCCGGTCGCGGCATCCGCGAAGAGGAGCTGCACGTCGCGGGCGCGGACTTCCTTGCCGTTGACCCGGTAGGTCGAGCCTTCCTCGCGCTCGATCTTGCGCGAGACCTCCAGGGTGTCGGAGTCGTTGAAGGCGGCGGGCGCCGTGCGCTCGCCGTTGTCGATGGTCAGCAGGACCTCGGCCGAGTTGCGCGCCGGGCGGTTGCCCGAACCGGAGAAGATGACGTCGTCCATCCCGGTGGCGCGCATGTTCTTGTGCGAGTTCTCGCCCATGACCCAGCGCAGGGCCTCGACGAGGTTGGACTTGCCGCAGCCGTTCGGCCCGACCACGCCGGTCAGGCCCGGCTCGATCAGGAAGTCCATGGGCTCGACGAAGGTCTTGAACCCGGCGATGCGAAGGCGCGTCAGCTTCATCGACGCGCCTTTCCGTCCCGCCCCGCCGGGGCGGGGCAGGGGAGCTTATTCTCCCAGCAGAGGCTTGATGATCTTCTCAAGCTCATCGATCGACATGTTTCCGGGGTGGCGTTGGCCATTGATGAAGAAGGTCGGGGTCGAGTCCACGCGGAACTGCTCCATACCCCGGTTCTTCACCGCATTCACAGCGTCATAAAGTTTCTGGTCCTTCAAGCAAGCATCAAATTTCTCCTGTGAGAAACCTGCCTGGCGCATCATGGTCCGGAGGGCGTCCAGGGGCTTGTCGGTGAAGGCCCAGTTCCGCTGCTGGTCGAAGAGCAGGTCGGTGATGGGGTAATATTTGCTCTCGCCGTCGCAGCGGGCGAGCATAAAGCCGGCCGTGGCCAGGGGGTCGAGCGGGAACTCGCGCAGGACGAAGCGAACCTTGCCCGTGTCGATGTAGCGCTTCTTCAGCTCGGGCCAGGTCTCCTTGTGGAAGGCGGCGCAGTGGGAGCAGGTTAGCGAGGCGTATTCGATGATCGTCACCTTGGCGTCCTTCGGACCCAGGGCCACGTCCCCGAGGGGACCTTCCGTGGCGAGGTCCGCCGGGGCGACGTTCTGAGCGAGGGCCGGGAAACTCGTGGCGATCAGGGCCGTGGCGGCCGCGGTGCCGAGAAGCTGAAGCGTTTGACGCCGGGTGATCATCTGAAGAAGGCTCCGTAAGGATACGTCGTTCTGCGGTAGAATGACTTGGGATATGTGGCAAGCGAGAGATCCGTCACGCTTTCGTGCGCGAGCCGACCACCGCCTGCCCGAGGCGGTCGAGGGCGGCCTTGAGGGCATCCTCCTCGATCGGCGCCAGGAGACCGTCGAGGCGCCGGCGCTCCTCGGGCCCAAGAACCGGAGGCGCCGGCTTCTTCTTCTCGAGTCGCCGGACGGGCCCCTGCTTGAGCACCAGCTTCCCGATGCAGCGCCAGCCGTAATAGGCGTTCACCCGCTCGATCACCACCGGGGCCATGTGCTGCATCTCGAGCGCGAAGGCGCCCTCGACCCGGATCACGAGGGTCGCCGGGTCGGCGCGCGCCTCCGGGTCGGCATGGGGGCTCTTGCGCTTCCACTCGATCTTCAGGGGCTGGGTGAAGGCGGCGAGACGGTCGCCCACGATCTCGCGCCAGGCCATGATGATGTCCGACGTGGCGAAGCCCTGCGCCGCCAGGCTCGGACTGAGACAGACGTCGAGAAATTCGGCAAGGGGCCGGGGCCGGTGTCTCGGCTGTCGCATGGTGTTGGTCCAAAAGCCACGTTGGAATATTGAAGCGGGCTCGTTATTCCACGTCACATGTTAACGCCCGCCTTGCGCGCCACCAAGCCTCGCTCCGACGATCTCCTCGCCTGGTACGACCGGCACCGGCGCGACCTGCCGTGGCGCGCCAGGCCCGGCGAGACCGCGGATCCTTACCGCGTCTGGCTTTCCGAGATCATGCTGCAGCAGACGACCGTGGGGGCGGTCAAACCCTTCTACGAGCGGTTCCTGGAGCGTTTCCCGACGGTCGAATCACTGGCCGAAGCCCCGGCCGACGCGGTGATGCAGGCCTGGGCGGGCCTCGGCTACTATTCCCGCGCCCGCAACCTGCATGCCTGCGCGAAGGCGGTTGTGGAAAACCATGACGGACGCTTCCCCGGAACGGAGGCCGAGCTCCTCAAGCTCCCGGGCATCGGCGCCTACACGGCGGCCGCGGTCGCAGCGATCGCCTTCGACCGGAAGGCCGCCGCCGTGGACGGCAACGTGGAGCGCGTCGTGTCCCGCCTCTTCATGGTCGAGGAGCCGCTCCCCAAAGCGAAGCCCATCATCCGGGCCCTGACCGAGGAGATCGTTCCCGAGGACCGGCCGGGCGACTTTGCGCAAGCCGTCATGGATCTGGGCGCCACGATCTGCACGCCCAAGCGCCCCGCCTGCGCCATCTGCCCCTGGATGCAGCCCTGCCAGGCGCGCGCCGCCGGCCTTCAGGAGACGTTCCCGAAGAAGCAGAAGAAGGAGACGGGGCAGCTGCGCAAGGGCGCCGCCTTCGTGGTCCTGCGCGCCGATGACAGCATCCTGCTGCGCACCCGCCCGCCGCAGGGGCTCCTCGGCGGCATGGTCGAGATGCCGACCAGCGCCTGGGAGCCGGATTATGAGCCCGCCCGCGCCATGGTGGACGCGCCCATCGAGGCGCGCTGGAAGCGCCTGCCCGGCGTCGTCCGCCACGTCTTCACGCATTTTCCCTTGGAGCTGACGGTCTTCCTCGCGAAAGTCCCGAAGGACGAACCCGCCCCCGAAGACATGCGCTGGACCCCGCGCCACCAGCTCCACGAGGAGGCGCTGCCCGGCGCCATGAAGAAGGTGCTGGTCCATGCGCTGGGGGACATGCCGGCCCCCAAGGCTGCGCCCAAGGCGAAGAAGGCGAATGCCTGACCGGCTTCAGCCGCCCACCAGCGCCTTCCGGTGGCGCTTGAACAGGGTCGCGAGCGCATCCGCCACGCGCTGGACGCTTTCCCGGCTGCGGCTGCGGCGGTGGATGACGAGGAAGACGTCTTCGATCAGGTCGCCCTGCGGCCTCGTCACCTGCACGAGATCCGGGTCCGAATCGCCGAGCCAGCAGGGCAGGAAGGCGGCGCCGAGGCCGGTCCTCGCCGCCTGGTAGCGGATCGGCATGTCGCCGATGCGGGCCGAGATGGTGCGGCCCTTCGCGAACTCGGCCACATAGGCGGCCTGGCGCGAGAGGGTCGGGTCTTCCGGCGGGGCGATGACGGCCTGCGGATCGGGCGTGCGCGCATACATGGCGAAGGCGATCTGGCCGATCCTGCGCACCACGAGGTCGTCCGACCCGTCCGGGAGCGTGCGCATGCGCAGGGCGATGTCGGCCTCGCCGGCCGCGAGATCGAGCTTGCGCCGCGTCGGGATGTAGGCGGTCTCGGCGGGTTGCGCCGCCTCATGGATCTCCGCTGCGTGGAGCGACAGGAACAGGCTCACCGAGGCCGTGGCTGTGATCCGCACCGGGGCCGACGGATCCGGCCGGTAGGCGGCGGCGACCCTGGGAACGGCGTTCGCGGCCTCGGCCATGGGGGAGGCCGCCTCCAGCACGGCGCGCCCGGCCTCCGTCAGGTCGAGGCTGTTGGGGCCGCGCTGGAACAGGGAGACGCCGAGGGTCTCCTCCAGGGCCTTGACCCGACGCGCGACTGTCGGCTGGCTCAGGCCCATGGAGCGGCCGGCTCCGTTCATCGATCCATGAGCCACCACAGCCAGGAAGATCCGCAGATCGTCCCAGGACGGTTCGGCCTCCGCGGGCCAGGGTGGGTCGAGAGAAGGAGCAGCCATGAGACGATGCTAAAGCTTTTCGGGACGTTGGACATGGGGGATCGCTCGTGCTCCACAAGGCTGAGATGGCCCCGACCTTTGCGCGGGAGGGGGCAATGCGCAGCCCGGCGCAGATGTGCGAGCGCTCTTCATCCGTGGCGGTCTCGCGCCTGTTCACAGGCGGCCGATTTTGCGGCAAAAGAGCGATGCGCCGCCCTGAGCGGCGATCTGGCGAAGGACGATTCCCGTGCCTCTCATCCGTTAGCGACGCTGTCCGACACGACGATCGCCGACAGGCCGCCCGATTCCCGGGCCGCTTCGTCATGGCCTTTGTCGGCCGAGGCCTCGGCTTCGGTCGGATCAAACGGATGAACAACCATGTCCCAAATTCAGAACACCACCGGCGCCGCGATGCGCGGAACGATCCGCTCGGGCGCCTTCGAGCTCGCCTATTCGGTAGAGGGCAGCGGACCGCCCGCCATCGTGATCGGCAGCGCCGTCTATTACCCGCGCGTCTTCTCGGCGGCCTTGCGGCAATCGCTGCGGCTCGTCTTCCTCGATCATCGCGGCTTCGCGAAAGCGTCCGGCGACGTGCCCGTGGCCGACTATGCGCTCGACCTCGTGCTCGACGACATCGAACGCGCGCGCCGGCATCTCGGCCTCGGCAAGGTCGTGATCGTCGGGCATTCCGGGCACGGATACATGGCGCTGGAATATGCCAAGCGCCATCCGGACCACGTCTCGCACGTGGTGATGATCGCCACCGGGCCGAGCCACAGCCCGGCGCACATGCAGGCGCTCGAACGGCACTGGCAGGAATCCGTCTGCCCTGAGCGGAAGGAGCGGCTCGCGCGCGATCTCGCGCTGCTTCCCGCCGAGATCGAGGCCGCGCCGGAGAAGCGCTTCGTCGCCTACTGCGTCAGGATGGGCGCGCGGAGCTGGTACGACCACACCTTCGACGGGGCTCCCCTGTGGGAGGGCGTACACGTGAACATGCCGGCCTTCGACCATCTCTGGGGCGAGGTGTTTCGCGACATCGACATCGCGAAGGGACTCGACGGACTCGACGTCCCGGTCCTGCTGGCGCTCGGGCGCTCCGACTACCTCGTGGCGCCCTACGAGACCTGGGAGCCGTACCGGGAACGCTTCCGCGACCTGACGGTCCGCGTCTTCGAGAAGAGCGGTCACACGCCGCAATTCGAGGAGAGCGAGCTCTTCGATGCCGAGCTGCTGCGATGGCTCAAGGAGCGAGGATGCCCGGCCTGATGCCGATCCTCTCGTAGAACGAAAGGGCCGTTTGCGGCGGCCCTTTCCCATCCCATCCGCGGCATCGGGTCTGCCGGCCGCCGCATCATTAGGAATGGTCGCGACCGATGACGTCTCCCCGTCCCTTCATCATCACCGGCGCCATGGCGGCCGGCAAGTCGACGACGGCCGAGAGCCTCGCCCGACGGCTCGATCCCTCGGTGCACCTGCGGGGCGACGTCTTCCGCAAAATGATCGTGAACGGCGCCGCCCCGATGGGGCCGGAGCTTTCGGTCGAGGCCCTGCGTCAGCTCGCGTTGCGCAGGCGCCTCGCATGCGATGCCGCCCAGGCCTATGTCGAGGCGGGTTTCTCCGTCGTCTACCAGGATATCCTCATCGGCGACGCGCTGCAGGAGGTCGCCGAGCGGCTCCGCCATCTCTCGCCGGCCATCGTCGTGCTGGCGCCCGCGCCTGAGGTCCTCGCGGAGCGGGACGAAGCCCGCTCGAAGACGGGTTACGGCCCTCATTTCCCACCCACAATCCTGACTTCCGCCCTGAAGAACGAGACGCCCCGGCTCGGCTTATGGATCGACAACGCGGACCTGACGGTGGACGAGGTGGTCGACCGGATCCTTGCGGAGTTCGCCGGGAGCGCTCAGCCCCGCACGACCTGACCGTGCGGAGCCGTCACCGGCGCCAGCCTCTCCGGCACGAAGGGCGCCATCGGGGCGGCCGCGGCCGCACGCGCGACGGGCGATGCCGAGGCGCAATCCCACGGGAGCGTGCCGGCGGGAAGCCGCGCGCTCAGCCGGTCGAGGGCCAGCATCGCGAGGGTGATCACCACCACGCTCGTGACCGCGATGGCGGAGGCCTGCGCGGCGAGCCCCGCCTCCTCGAGGTTGTAGAGCACGACCCCGATGGTCTCGGTGCCCGCGGACCACAGCAGGGCCGAGACCGTGAGCTCGTTGAAGGCGAGCAGGAAGGCCATCAGGCCGCCGGCCGCTGCGGCGGGCAGGAGCGACGGGGCGACGATGTCCGCGATCCGGCGGAAGGTCCTGGCGCCGTCGAGGGCAGCGGCCTCCTCCTGCGCCAGCTCGACCTGCTCCATGGCGGCCATCGCAGGCTTCAGGGCGACCGGCAGGAACCGGGCCAGATAGGCGAAGACGATGATCCAGGGCGTGGCGTAGAGCGACACGCCGACGAGCGGCAGGGGCTTGAGAAAGAGCAGGATGCACGCGATGGCGAGCACCACGCCGGGCAGCACATAAGCGATTTCGAGGAGCGCCGGCACGATGGTGCGGGCCGCGCCCGCACGGCGCACGAGCGCGTAGGCGAGCGGGATCGAGAGCAGCGCCAGCGCGAGCGCCGCGCCGCCCGCATAGAAGAACGAGTTGCGGAAGGCCCGCACGGTCACGTCCTGCCGCACCAGGACTTCGACGAAGTTGTCGAGGGTCGCGGTCACAGGAGTGAGCGCCATGCCGTAGGACGGCACCAGGGACGCGGTCAAAAGCGACAGCATCGGCAGGGCAAGGGCGACCGCGAGCACGGCCCACACGCCGGTTTCGGCGAGCCGGCGGCCCGCGCCGAGACGCCAGAACGGCTCGAAGGGCCGGTCCTCCTCGAGCTGCACCGCTTCCTCGCGGGTGAGCCAGTGGCTCAGGGCCACGCAAAGTCCCGCCACCGCAGCGACGAGGAGGCCGAGCGCGGCCACGTCGCCGATGATCCCGGGCCCGAAGCTGGAGAGGCGCCGGTAGATGAGGACCGGCAGGGTGAGGTAGTTGACCGGTGCGCCGAGCAGCGCCGGAATGCCAAAATTGCCGATACCCGCCACGAAGGCCAGAAGTGCGGCGCCGATCAGGTGGGGACGCAGCAGCGGCAGCACGATGGTGCCCACGATCCGCTTCGGGCTCGAGCCGTCGATCCGCGCCGCCTCGATCACGGCGCCGGGAATCCGGCGCAGGCCGGCACTGAGGACCACGTAGACGAGCGGCGCATGGTGGAGCCCGAGCACCAGGATGATGCCCCCGCGCCCCAGCATGGGGTTGGGCGTGCCCGCCGCGGGCGCGAGGCCCAGCGCGTTCAGGAGCGGCGAGGCCGGACCCGCGAGGCTTAAGAACGCGAGCGCCACGACCTGCGGCGAAATCATCATCGACAGGACGAAGAGGAACGAGGCCGGGCGTCGCGCTCGCGCATCCGTCAGCCCGAGGACCAACGCCATGGCGCCGCCGATCAGGAGGGCGAGGAGGCTGGAGAGGAGCGCAGTCTCCAGCGTCGCGACGCTCGCGCGGATCGCGGAGCGGCTCGTGATCACGGAAAGCGCGTTGTCAGGCGAGAAGGCGCCGCCCGGGGCCAGCGCCGCGCCGATCAGGCGGGCGGCCGGCAGGATGTCGAACGCGAAGGTGAGGACGGCGAGAAGCGCGAGGAGGCCGAAGCCTCCCCGTTGGAAGAACGTTCTGTCCCGGGTGTCGCGTCTCACTGGCCGAAGATGTCCGCGAAGGCCGCCTTGTTCTTGGTCTCGTCGGCGAGCGCCTGCGCGGCGTCGAACGGCATCACCTTGATGGCATCGCGGGACGGGTAGCCGGCGGGCAGCGCGACGGCCGGATGGGCCGCGATGTAGCCCTGCTTAAGGGCGAGCTCCTGGCCCTCCTTCGAGAGCAGGAAGTCCACGAAGGCGCGGGCGGCCTCGGGATTCTTGGTGGTCTTCAGGATGGCGACAGGCTCAGTCACGGCCGAGACGCCTTCCTTCGGGAACACGAACTCGACCGGCGCGCCCTTGGCCTTCTCGCGGATCGGCATGTAGTCGACGATCACGCCGTAGAGCTTCTCGCCGCCGGCGATGCTCTTGAGCACATCGCCGTTGCCGCCGCCTGCGAGGGCGCCGTTCTCCTTGAGCGCTTCGTAATAGTCCCAGCCGCCCTCGATGTTGCCCGTGAGGGTGGCGGCGTGGATGAGCGCCGCACCGGAGCTGAGCGGGCTCGGCATGATCACCTGGCCCTTCGCCTCGGGCTTCGTGAGGTCGGCCCAGGAGGCCGGCTTGAACGAGGCCTTGGTGTTGTAGGCGATGCCGGTGGTGATCAGCTTGGTGGAGAACCAGTGCTTCTGCGGGTCGTGCGTGCCGGCTGGATACGCGGAGACGTCCGCCTTGTCGTGCGCCAGCAGGCGGTCCTCCTTCTTGAGGCCCTCCATGGTGACGCTGTCGGCGATGAGAAGAAGATCCGCCTGGGGCTGGCCGGCCTCGAACTCCGCCCGCAGCTTGGCGAGGATCTTCGGAGTTCCGTCGCGCACGAAGGTGACGTTCACGCCCGGATGCTTCGCTTTGAAGGCGTCGACAGTCTGCTGCGCGTCCGTGTTGGGCTGGCTCGTATAGAGCACGAGGTTACCGGACAATCCCTGCGCCAGCGCGAGAGCGGGCGTGAGGGCGAGAACGGCGGAAAGGATCAGGCGCTTCATGGGGCTTCGTCTCCGGGCAATGACGGTTTCGCGCTAGCGCTGCTCGGTGACGGAGGTGTGACGGTGCGCTCGCACCGTCACCAAATAGCCTATCGGCTCAAGCGGTCAATGTCGCTCTGACCTTGGCGCGGAACTCGTCGATCGAGACGAGCTTCCCTTTCCGCTCCACGTGCCAGAAGGTCCAGCCGTTGCAAGCGGGCAGTCCCTGGGTCAGAGCGCCGATCTTGTGGATCGACCCGATGATGGCCCCGAGCGCCAGGGAGCCGTCGGCGCGCACGGTCGCCTGGAAGCGGCGGCGCTCGTCGACCAGGGTCTCGCCGGCCGCGACATGGCCGCTCTCGATCAGGGACAGGAAGGGCACGCGCACCTCGGCGCGCTTTTCCGGCGGCGCCGCGATCGAGGCGTCCGACAGGGGCACGACTGCGTCGATTCGCGCGCGCGCCGCCTTGGCGTAGGTCGGGTCGCGCTCGAGGCCGATAAAGTTGCGGCCGAGCTTCTTGGCCACGGCCCCGGTGGTGCCGGAGCCGAAGAAGGGATCGAGCACCACGTCGCCCGGATTGGATGAGGAGAGCAGCACCCGCGCCAGCAGCGCCTCGGGCTTCTGGGTCGGGTGGACCTTCCGGCCGGCCCCGTCCTTCAGGCGCTCCTCGCCCGTGCAGATGGGGATGAACCAGTCCGAGCGCATCTGAACGTCTTCGTTCGCGGCTTTGAGCGCCTCGTAATGGAAGGTGTAGTTCTTCGCCTCGGCGCTCTTCGAGGCCCAGATCATGGTCTCGTGCGCGTTGGTGAAGCGGCGTCCCCGGAAGTTCGGCATCGGGTTGGCCTTGCGCCACACGATGTCGTTGAGGACCCAGAAGTTCAGGTCCTGCAGCGCGGTGCCGACGCGGAAGATGTTGTGGTAGGAGCCGATCACCCACAGCGTCGCGTTCTTCTTCATCACGCGGCGCACGGCGAGGAGCCAGGCGCGGGTGAACGCGTCGTAGTCGGCGAAGCTCGCGAACTTGTCCCAGTCGTCGTCGACCGCGTCGACGAGGCTCTGGTCCGGGCGCGTGAGCGCCTGCTCGAGCTGGAGGTTGTAGGGCGGGTCGGCAAAGACCACGTCCACGCTCTCGGGCGGAAGCTTCTCGAGATTGGCGATGCAGTCTCCGAGAAGGATCTCGTTGAGAGGAAGAGGCTGCAGGACGGACAGGGGGGCTTTGAGCCCCGTCCGAGGCGCCGACGCAGACCGCCCGGTACGCGAGACATGGATCCGGGAGGTGGCGCCGGCGGCCCCGGTACGCGAGGTACCCATGGGTGATCACCGGTTACGCAACTGACAGTCCCGATCATGGTCCGTTAGGGTAAAGATGAAGTTTCCAAGTGGAAAAATCGGCGTGCTATTTTGGATCGGCAAATTCTGCCTACCCATTGAAAATACTGATCTTTTTACGTTAACGGACGTTAAGTAAGGTTACAGGTCGAGTAACCCTTGCCTCAAGGGCGCGAAACTCAACCGATGGAAGGGGCAGGGGCCTTCCTTCGCCAGCACCGTGAGGTGGGTCTTGGTGCTGTAGCCGGCATTCGACGCGAAACCGTAGGCCGGATAAGCGTTTCCGAGCCGCGCCATCAGCCGGTCGCGCACCACTTTCGCGACGATGGAGGCTGCCGCGATGGAGGCGATTCGCGAATCGCCCTTCACGATCGCCTCGACGGAGCAGGGCAGGTCCGGCGGATCGTTGCCGTCGACGAGCGCCATGTCGGGCCGGCAGGGCAGCGCCGCGAGCGCGCGGCACATGGCCAGCAGCGAGGCCTGGCGGATGTTGATGCTGTCGATCTCCGCATGCGAGATCGACGCGATTCCCACATGCGACGTGGCGAGGATCTCGGCGAACAGAGCCTCGCGCCTCTGGGCCGTCAGCGCCTTCGAATCGGCAAGCCCTTCAGGCACCCGCTCCAGATCGAGCACGACGGCGGCCGAGACGACGGGACCCGCGAGCGGCCCGCGCCCGACCTCGTCGAGGCCCGCGATGCAGGTGAAGCCAGCCGCGCGGGCGGCGAGCTCGCGCTCGATGCCGAGGCTCGGCTTGGTGAGGGTGCGAATCGGTGCCGGCATGGGCCGGATGAAAGCCGGGATGCGATTTGTTTTCCACCCTCAAGGCGATTCGTCAGTGACGCAGGTGTTGATCTGCCGTCGTGGTCATTCAGCAGCAACGAGGAACTGATGCCCACATAGCCTCACCCTGAGGAGCGAAGCGTCTCGAACGGCGAGGCGTCTCCAGTGCACGCTGGAAGCATCCTTCGAGACGCGGCTTCGCCGCTCCTCAGGATGAGGGCAGAGTTAGGAGCAGTCTCAAAACAAACTCAGCTGCCCGGTCTCCTTCGCGGGCGGGCGAAACAGGTCGGTGCGCAGCTTCAGGGAGCGCTTGTTCAGGCCAAGCCGCTCGGCGGTGGTCTCGAAGCGGCGGCCGAGCATCCAGGCATAGGGGCCGATGCCGGTCTGGCGCACCCCCCATTGGGCGTCATAGTCCTTGCCGCCACGCGCCTCCTGGAGGAGTGAGAAGACGTGGTTGAGCTTGTCGGGGTAGTGCTCGGCCAGCCAGTCGCGCACCAGCTCCTTGAGGTCGTGCGGCAGGCGCAGCAGCACGTAGCCGGCCTCCGTGGCGCCGGCCTCGGCCGAGGCCTTGAGGATCGCCTCGATCTCGTGGTCGTTGATGGCCGGAATGATGGGGGCGACGAGCACCGTCACCGGAATGCCGTTCTCGGTGAGCTTGCGCACCGTCTCGAGGCGCTTGGCCGGCGAGGCGGCGCGGGGCTCCATCTTCCGGGCGAGCTTCGGGTCGAGGGTGGTGATCGAGATCGCCACCTTGGCGAGCTGCTTGTCGGCCATCTGGGCCAGGATGTCGATGTCGCGGGTGACCAGGGCCGATTTCGTCACGATGCCGACCGGATGGTTGGCCTGGTTCAGCACCTCCAGGATGCCGCGCATGATGCGGAAGCGCCGTTCGACCGGCTGATACGGATCGGTGTTCGACCCGATCGCGATCGTGCCCGGCTGGTAGTTCGCGGCGCGCAGTTCCTTCTCCAGCAATTCGGGCGCGCTGGGCTTGGCGAAGATCTTGGTCTCGAAGTCGAGCCCCGAGGACAGGCCTTGATAGGCGTGGGTCGGCCTCGCGAAGCAGTAGGAGCAGCCGTGCTCGCAGCCGCGATACGGGTTGATCGAGCGGTCGTAGCCGATGTCGGGCGAATCGTTTCGCGTGATGACCGTGCGCGGCTTCTCGATGATGACCTCGGTCGGCAGGGGAGGCAGGTCCACCTCAAGGTCCCAGCCGTCGTCGAACGTCTCGCGCTGCGCCGGCTCGTAGCGGCCGGTCGGGTTCGATACGGCGCCGCGCCCCCGGCGCTGGTCCGCCTCGACCCGGTAGGCCGGGTCGTCCATCCGGCGGCGGGCCGCCTCCGCCGCCTCGATCGGGCTGCGGGTCGCCGGCCGGGAGCGGACGGGATCACGGGCGCTATCCTTGGCGCGGACGGTCATGGGGGCCTCAAACGAATCCAAGCATGGGAACAGACTAGGAACAAAGAACAAAACTGGAACAAAATCAAGTCTTCTTCGTGGCGACGCGGGCCCGCAGAGAGGCTACAATTGCCAGATGATCACCGTTCTCGTTCGCGTCACCCGGGGACCCGAGGCCCTGGCCGTGACCTTGAGTTCCCTCGTGCCCGCCGTCGCGGCGGGGCTCGTCGGCGATGCCGTCATCCTGGCCCCTCGGGAGGATGACACCGTCGCCCGCGTGGCCGATGCCAGCGGCGCGACCCTGATCGTGACGGAAGAGAATTCCTGGAAGGCCGGTGCCGAAGCGGCCCGGCGCGACTGGATCCTGTGCCTCGACGACGGGGACATCCCCCGGGAGGGTTGGATCCGGGTGCTGGACCGCTTCGTCGCCTTAAGCCTGCCGGAGCGGGGGATCGCGCGGCTGCGCCATCGGCAGGCGGGATTTTTCCGGCCGGCGATCGACGCCGTGTGCCGTCTCGCCGGAAAAACGACCATTCGGGCCGGCGACCTCGTCCATCGCCGGGTTCTGCTCGACGGCGTCAGGCCGCGGCGGCCCGTGCGGCTCGCCGCCGTGATCGAGCGCGACCCGGCCTTCGGCTAAAGCATCGGACCCGAAAGTGGATCTGCACTTTCGGGATCGATCCGATGCTTTCTCTCTAAATGAGAGCATCGTTCTGGCGAAAAACCGGGTCCACTTTTTCGCACGATGCTCTAAGGGATCAGCCCTTCGTGCGCTTCAGGTGCTCGTCGAGGCGCGGCATGATCTCGACGAAGTTGCAGGGCCGGTAGCGATAATCGAGCTGGGTTTCCAGGATCCCGTCCCAGGCGTCCTTGCAGGCGCCGGGCGAGCCCGGCAGCACGAAGATGAAGGTCGAGCCCGCCACGCCGGCGGTGGCGCGGGACTGGATCGTCGAGGTGCCGATCTTGTCGTAGCTGATGCGGTGGAACACGGCCGAGAAGCCGTCCATGCGCTTCTCGAACAGGGGCTCGACGGCCTCCGGCGTCACGTCGCGGCCGGTGAAGCCGGTGCCGCCGGTGGTGATGATCACGTCGATGGCGGGGTCGGCGATCCAGCCCTTCACCTTGGCCCGGATCGCTTCCACGTCGTCCGTCACGATGGCCCGGTCACCGAGCCGGTGCCCGGCCTTCGTCAGACGCTCGGCGAGCGTCGCGCCGGACTTGTCCTCCTCCAGCGAGCGCGTATCGGAGACGGTCAGCACCGCGATGGAGAGAGGAATGAAGGTGAGGGACGGGTCGATGCCGGGCATGGAATGGGCTCTGATGGAACGAGCCGTTATCTAGCGCGGCACAGGGGCGAGTTCCAGAAACAACGATGAGCCTGAGGGATCAGTCTGTCTTACCTACGGCTTTGCATCCGCAAGGGGCTGCCCCAGTGCTGCCTTGCGAAACAACCAGGCCGACATGAGCCATAGCGCAGCAAAGAACCCGGTCAGGACCACGATAGCCTCCGGCCAGTTTTCCGCAGCGGATCCCCATCCGGCGGCCAGGGCAACCACGCCGGGCACCATTTGGGCGAGCGCCGTCGCGACCAACGCGCGCGCCATGCCGCGAGGCTGAAAGCGTACGATGAAGGCGCCGAAGAGTCCGGCGGCGAGCACTCCGCCATACATCAGGTTGGCTGGATCGTCGTCAGCCCCGATGATGCCGACAGAAAGGTTCATCCAAATGAGGATGAACGCCGCCACGAGCGCAACGCCGACGCCGGCCCGGTAAGCGATGTTTCCGTTCCTGCTTGCCGCCAGTTCGTAGGCGCCGCAAGCGCCGGTCAGCATGATGCCGAGAACGGCGAAATCAGTCGCATTCCAGTCCACTTCGTCCGTGAACTGCATTGCGATCAGCGGGAGCAGCAAAGTGAGTGCCGAGATCGTCCAGGGAGCTATCCTCCAAAGGCGCTTGCGATGTCCGATGCCGCTTTCCGGATTTTCCGCCATGCCGTGCCTCCACGTGCAAACGGCCCTCAGTCTAGCTCAGGGCCGCTGCCAGGCGGTATGGCTGAATTCTGAGACCTTGCGATGGCGCTCGGCCAAAAATGGTCCGAACTAAAGCCTCGCCGCCCGGAACGTGTCGCAGGCCTGGACCTGTCCGCTCTTCAGGCCCGTCGTGAGCCAGCGCATGCGCTGCTCGGAGGAGCCGTGGGTGAAGCTGTCGGGCATCACGCGGCCCTGGCTCTGCTTCTGCAGGCGGTCGTCGCCGATGGCCTCGGCGGCCCGGATCGCCTCCTCGATGTCGCCCTGTTCGAGCGACTGCCAGCGCTGGTTGGAATGGTGCGCCCAGACGCCTGCGAGGCAGTCGGCCATCAGCTCGACGCGGACGGAAAGCTGGTTGCGCTCGGAGCCGCCGACCTGCTGCTGGCGCTCCTGCACGCGGGGCAGGATGCCGAGCTCGTTCTCGACGTGGTGGCCGACCTCGTGAGCGAGCACGTAGGCATAGGCGAAGTCGCCGCCGGCGCGGAAGCGCTGCTGCATCTCCTGGAAGAACGACAGGTCGATGTAGATGGTCTGGTCGAGCGGGCAGTAGAACGGCCCCATGGCGGATTGCGCGCCGCCGCAGCCGGAGCGGGTCGCGCCGGAGAAGAGCACGAGCTTCGGCGGATCATACTGGCGGTTGGTCTGCTGGGGCAGCACGGTCTTCCACACGTCCTCGGTGTTGCCGAGGATCGCGGAGGCGAAGCGGCCCATCTCGTCCTGGGGCGTGCCCTGGCGGCCCTGCTGCTGCTGCTGGTAGCCCGAGCCGCCGCCCGCGATCATCTCGGCGCCGCCGATCAGGACGCGTGGGTCGATGCCCAGCGCCCAGCCGACCAGGCCGAGGATGATGATGGTGCCCATGCCGAGGCCGCCGGCGCCGCCGGGAATGCCCATGCCGCGTCGGTCTTCCACATTGGACGAGGTTCGAAAGTCTTCCCAGCGCATGGTCCACCTACCAAAAGCGGCGCAACGTACCGCACGGTCTTAAAGCTGAACCTTATAGGCGGGTTCCGTCCCGGGGCGGAAGACCGCCTCAATCCTTCCCGTCGAGGGCGCGGCGAAGAGCCGTGAAATCCCGCCAGCCGAGCCGCTTCTGCAGGGGCTGGCGCAGGAGATAGGCCGGATGCAGGGTCGGAAGAGCGCGGACATCGCGCCCATCCTCCGTCTTGTAGGTGAACCAGCGCCCGCGGGTGCGAAGAATCCCATCCTTGACGCCGAGCAGGTTCTGGGCGGCCGGGCCGCCGAGGCAGAGCAGGAATTCGGGGCCGGCGAGCTCGATCTGCCGGGCGATGAACGGCTTGCAGATCGCGACCTCCTGCGGGGTCGGCGTGCGGTTCCCCGGCGGGCGCCAGGGCACGATGTTGGCCACGTAAACCTGGGACCGGTCGAGGCCGACGGCGGCGAGCATCCGGTCGAGAAGCTGGCCGGAGCGGCCCATGAAGGGCTTTCCGATCCGGTCCTCGTCGGCGCCGGGCGCCTCACCCACGAGCATGACGCGTCCTTCCGGATTGCCGTCCGCGAAAGCGAGGTTCTTGGCGCTGAACTTGAGGGCACAGCCGTCGAACTCCCGCAGGAGCCCTTCGAGCTCCTCCAGGGACTTGGCATCGCGCGCCAGTTCCCGCGCCATGGTGGCCACGTCCTCGGGCGCGGCGGCCGCCATCTTGGGCAGCGTGCGCGGAGGCGGGGGCGCAGCTTGGGGCGCTTGGCGCCTCGGCTCCTGCGCCTTCGGCTGGCTGGGGGCGGGGGCCGGTTCGGCGAAGCGGTTGTGGGGCGTCTCGTCCAGGGCAAGGTCCACCCCCGCCTCGACGTGGAAGTCGAGGAGCGCTTGGAGAGCGTCGCGGTCGTGAGGGTGATCCTGCATGGATCGTATGTAAGCATCCTAGGGGCGATGAACAACTCGGGCCTGTCGAGGGCCCGGCAGATCCCGGCTTTACGAAATCAGGTCGAAGAGAGTCGGGCCCTCGTCGCGGCGGGCGCCTTCGATGGCAAGGAGGCGGCGCTTGATCATGGCGCCGCCATTGGCCGAGAAGCCACCGAGCCTGCCGCCCGCCGCGACGACCCGGTGGCACGGCACGATGATGGCGAACGGGTTGCGCCCGAGGGCCTGCCCGATCGCCCGGGCGTTGTCGATGCCGAGCCGGGCAGCAACCTCCCCGTAGGTCAGCACGCGGCCCGGCGGGATGCCGCGGGCGATCTCGTAGACGCGGCGGTCGAAGTCGGACACGCCGTCCATGTCCAGCGCCACGGCGGACAGATCGCGCGCTTCGCCCTGCAGCAGGGCGGTCACGTCCGCGACGATGGCTTGGATGGCCGGAGGCGGCGCGGCCTCGACGATCCCCGGAAAGCGCCTGGCGAGGCGGGCACGGACCTTCGGAACGCCATCCTCGGGAAGCTGGAATCCGACCACGCCGCGCTCGTTCCAAGCGAGCCCGCAGAGCCCGATGGAAGTTTCGAACAGCGTATAGAACGTTCCGTGGTCCGACGGATGATCCGGCATGCTTCCTTGTAGTCCTCCCGGCATCGCCGAACAACTCGGGACAGGCTCCTTCGCGCGGTGGTCCTCCTCTCCGCCGAGGTGATCGATGTCCGTCAGGGCCGACGGCGATGATCGACCTTGTGCATAACCTTATGACGAAAGAGAACTTTCGACCCGGCGTCAATGAAGCTAGGAAGCTTCTAAGGTAAGAGGACTTGAGAAGTCGGCCAGACTGTTCATATGTAAACTATCTGCCGCTTCAAGCGTTGAGCCGCGTATCAGGAGGAAAGCATGGCCGATCTGCCCGCCCGTGAATCGATGGAGTTCGACGTCGTCGTCGTCGGCGCCGGTCCTGCGGGCCTTGCCACCGCCATCCGGCTCAAGCAGCTGGCGGCCGAGACGGGCGCGGACATTTCGGTCGTGGTGGTGGAGAAGGGCTCCGAGGTCGGCGCGCACATCCTCTCCGGCGCGGTGATCGACCCGATCGGCCTCGACCGGCTCATCCCTGAGTGGCGCGAGGATTCCGACCGGCCGCTCCACACCCAGGTCACGGCCGACGAGTTCATCTATCTCGGGCCGGCGGGCGGCCTGAAGCTCCCCAACGTGTTCATGCCCAAGCTCATGAACAACCACGGCAACTTCGTGGGCTCGCTCGGCAACGTCGCCCGCTATCTCGGCCGCAAGGCCGAGGAGCTCGGCGTCGAGATCTATCCGGGCTTCCCGGCGGCCGAGGTCCTGGTCGAGGACGGCAAGGTGGTGGGCGTCGCCACCGGCGACATGGGCATCGGCCGCGACGGAGAGCCCAACGCCAGCTTCACCCGCGGCATGGAGCTGCGCGCCAAGTACACGATCTTCGGCGAGGGTGCCCGCGGCTCGCTCACCAAGCAGATGGTCGAGCGCTTCGGCCTCAATCAGGGCCGCGACCACCAGAAATACGGCATCGGCATTAAGGAGCTGTGGCAGGTCCGGCCGGAGAAGTTTCAAGCAGGCCTCGTGCGCCACTCCATGGGTTGGCCCCTGCCGAACAATGCCGGCGGCGGCTCCTGGCTCTACCATTTCGACGACAACCTCGTGTCGGTCGGCTTCGTGGTGCACCTGAACTACAAGAACCCGACCCTGTCGCCGTTCGAGGAGTTCCAGCGCTTCAAGACCCACCCGATGGTCCGCGACGTGTTCGAGGGCGCCAAGCGCATCGGCTACGGCGCCCGCGCCATCATGGAGGGGGGCTGGCAGTCGGTGCCGCGCCTGTCCTTCCCCGGCGGATGCCTCGTGGGCGATTCCGCCGGCTTCGTGAACGTGCCGCGTATCAAGGGCAGCCACAACGCCATCCTGTCCGGCATGCTCTGTGCCGACCACGTCTTCGCGGCCCTGCAGGCGGGCCGCGCCCATGACGAGGTGGCTTCTTACGAGGAATCCTGGCGCTCCTCGCCGATCGGCTACGACCTCAAGCGCGTGCGCAACGTGAAGCCGCTCTGGTCGAGATACGGCACGGCGGCCGGCGTGGCGCTCGGCGGCCTCGACATGTGGATGACGGAGCTGTTCGGCTGGTCGTTCTTCGGCACCATGAAGCACGGCAAGCCCGACCACGAATGCCTCCTGCCGCTCTCGGAGGTGACGCCGATCACGTATCCGAAGCCGGACGGGGTGCTCACCTTCGACAAGCTCTCCTCGGTGTTCCTGTCGAACACCAACCATGAGGAGGACCAGCCGCCGCACCTTCAGGTCAAGGACATGGGCCTGCAGAAGGCCTCCGAGCACGACGTCTATGGCGGCCCGTCGCAGCGCTACTGCCCGGCCGGCGTCTACGAATGGGTCGAGGGGGAGGGCGGTCCGCGCTACCAGATCAATGCGCAGAACTGCGTGCACTGCAAAACCTGCGACATCAAGGACCCGAACCAGAACATCAACTGGGTCACGCCCGAAGGCGCGGGCGGTCCGAACTACATCAACATGTAAGGGAGGGGCGGCTCCGTTCCGGGCCGCCCTGAGAGCTTTCAAGCCCTTATTTATTCACGAGGCCTCGACCAGCGGCAATGTTCCCCTTGCCGCATCGACGGCGAGACGCCATTCTCCGGCCTGATTTGGCGCACATCTCCCCCCCTTGAGATGTCGCGATGAGTGGAGCCCCGCTTCGTGCCAACCTACAGACTGTCATCGGTCCGCAAGGGCCTGCCCGCGCTTTTGCTTTCTATGGCCGGCCTCCTGGCTGCGCCAGCCGTTGCGGCAGCCAATACGGAACCAAACGAGCCCCTGCGGCCGGCCATGAGCCTGGAAGGCAACTTCCTGGCGGCCTACGTGGCCGGTTCGGCACGCGACACGGCCGCGGCGACGACCTTCTTCCGCGAGGCGATTCAGGAGGATCCGCGCAACCAGGAGCTTCTGGAGCGCGCCTTCGTGGCGTTCCTGGCCAACGGCTCCATGCCGGAGGCCTTCAAGGCGGCCGAGCGGCTCGCCTCCCGCGACGCGTCGAACAACCTCGCCCAGTTCGCCCTGAGCGTCCGCTCCCTCAAGAACCAGAAATACGCCGACGTGCGCACCCGGCTCCAGAAGGCCACGGGCTCGCGCCGGGCCGACCTGACCGCCACGCTCCTGGCGGCCTGGGCCTATGCGGGCTCCAAGGACGGCAAGAAGGCTCTCGAGACGGTCGACAAGCTCAAAAGCGAGCGCGCCTTCAACCAGTTCCGTGAGTACCACGCCGCCCTGATCGCCGACGTGGTGGGCAACACCGCCGAGGCCGACAAGCGCTTCAAGGCGGCCTATGAGGGCGAGCGCAACACCCTCCAGGTGGTCGACGCCTACGGCCGCTTCCTGGCCAAGCGCGGCCGCAAGCAGGAGGCGCTCGCGGTCTACAAGAGCTTCGACGAGGTCGTGCCGCGTCATCCCATCGTGCGCGCCGCCATGAAGGCCATCGAGGAGAACAAACCTTACGAGCCCATGGTCAAGACGGCCCAGGACGGGGCGGCGGAGCTACTCTACGGCCTCGGCGTCGTCGGCAACAGCCAGGGCGACGAGCTCACGGCCATCATCTATCTGCGCCTCGGCCTCGACCTGAACCCCGACCACCCGCTCGCCCTCGTGACCCTGGGCGACGTCTATGAGCGCCTGAAGCAGTACGAGCGGGCCAACGAGGCCTTCACCCGCGTGCCGAAGGATGCTCCCGTGCGCGCCAGCGCCGACATCGCCATCGGCCAGAACCTGGAGCTAATGGGCCGAAGCCCCGAATCCGAGGTCTATCTCAAGAACCTCATGAAGGAGCGGCCCGACGACGTCGAGGTCGTGATGGCGCTCGGCAACGTGCTGCGCTCGCGCAAGCAGTTCGCGGAAGCGGCCGACGTCTACAGCAAGGCCATCGAGCTCATCGGCACCCCCGATCGCGGCCATTGGATCCTCTACTTCTACCGCGGCACCTCCTACGAGCGCTCGAAGCAGTGGGAGAAGGGCGAGGCGGACCTGAAGAAGGCCATGGAGCTGGTTCCGGACACGCTCCCGGCCGGCAAGGCGCAGGTGCTGAACTACCTGGCCTATTCCTGGGTCGACCAGAACATGAACATCGACGAAGCCTTCAAGATGCTCACGAAGGCGGTCGAGCTCGCCCCCCGCGACGGCATGATCATCGACTCGCTGGGCTGGGCCTATTACCGCATGGGCCGCTACGACGATGCGGTCCGGGAGCTGGAGAAGGCGGTGGAGCTGAAGGCCGGCGACCCGGTCATCAACGACCACCTGGGCGACGCCTATTGGAAGGTCGGGCGCCAGCTCGAGGCCAAGTTCCAGTGGAACCACGCCAAGGACTCGAACCCCGAGCAGGAGGATCTGGTGAAGATCCTGCGCAAGATCGACTACGGCCTGGACGAGGCCGCCAAGCCCGCGGCCGAATCGACGACACCGGCTCCGGAGCAGAAGTCCGACGCGAGCGGCGGCTGAACCAAAAAAGCCCGGCCCTGAGCCGGGCTTTCGCTTCGAGGATACCCTTCCCATCGTCGGCGCTCTCGGGCATGGAAGCGCCATGCCTCAGCCTCTCGCCACCCGCGCCCCCGCCAAAATCAATTTGACGCTGCACGTCCTCGGGCGGCGCGCGGACGGCTACCATGATCTCGAAAGCCTCGTGGCCTTCGCCGGCACGGGCGACGACCTGCGCCTCGAGCCGGGGCCGGGCCTCGCTCTGAAGATCGCCGGGCCGACGGCCGCGTTTGCGGGCAATGATGCGGATAATCTCGTCCTGAAAGCGGCGCGTCTCCTGGCGGAGCGGGTAGAGGGCCTCAAGGTCGGGGAGCTCCATCTGATGAAGCGCCTGCCGGTTGCAGCCGGGATCGGCGGCGGGTCCTCGGACGCCGCTGCGGCCCTGCGGCTGCTGGCGCGCCTCAACAACATCCCGCTGTCCCATCCGGCCGTCCGCGAGGCGGCCCGCCTGACGGGAGCGGACGTGCCCGTGTGCCTGGAGCCGCGGGCCAGGATGATGCGTGGCGTCGGCGAGGCCCTGGATCCCGTGCTTGGCCTGCCGCGGCTGTTCTGCGTCCTGGTGAATCCCCGGGTGCCGGTCGAGACGCCGGCCGTGTTCCGTGAGCTCGGATTGCAGGCGGGGCAGGTTCTGTCGGGAGCGCCGCATCCCGCCATGGAGGGCGCATCGCCAGCGTCCCTGCTCGACCGCCTGAAGGTGGCGCGCAACGACCTGGAGGCGCCGGCCTGCCGGGTCCAGCCCGTCATCCGCGAGGTGATCGGGCTTGTGGAGGCGACGGAGGGCTGCCGTCTCGCGCGCATGTCCGGGTCGGGCGCGACGGTGTTCGGCCTCTACGGCGATTGCACCGCTTCCGCCGAGGCCGCGAAGCGGATCCGGCGCGAGCGGCCCGGCTGGTGGGTGAAGGCGACAAGCCTGCGCTAGGAATCGCATGAAAAAGCCGGGACGCAGATGCGCCCCGGCCCGATGCAACCCTGAGGCCGTGCCTCACCAGGCCGGAATGATCGCGCCCTTGAAGCGCTCCTCCAGGAACTTCGCCACTTCCGGCGACTGGTAGGATTCCACGAAGGTCTTGATCTCCGGGCGGTTCTCGTCGCCCTGGCGGGCCGCCACGAAGTTGGCATAAGGGTTGCCCTCGCGCTTTTCCACCGCGATCGTGTCCTTGCGGATGTCGAGGCCGGCATTGAGCGCGTGGTCGGTGTTGATCACGGCGGCGTCGAGATCGGGCAGGGCGCGGGGCAGCTGCGCGGCGTCGAGCTCGGAGAACTGCACGCCCTTCGGGTTCTCGGCGATGTCGAGGAGGCTCGGCGACAGGCCCTTGCCCTCCTTGATCTTGATCACGCCTTCCTGGGCCAGCAGGTTGAGGGCGCGGCCGCCATTGCTCGGATCGTTCGGAATGCCGATCTTCGCGCCCTTCGGCAGATCGGCCACGCCTTTCACCTTCTTCGCGTAGAGCCCGATGGGCTGCACGAAGGTGAAGCCTACCGGCACGATCTTGTAGCCGCGCGCCGCGATCTGCGCGTCGAGATAGGGCTTGTGCTGGAAGGCGTTGGCGTCGAGGTCCTTGCGCTCCAGCGCCTCGTTCACGAGGGCGTAGTCGGAGAAGGGCACGAGCTCGACGTTCAGCCCCTTGCCGGTCGCCACCTTCTTGACGACCTGTGCGACCTCCTCCTCGGCGCCGGACATGACGCCGACCTTGATGGATTTCTGCTGGGCGGATGCCGGCAACGCGGCCGCCAAAACGGTCGTCAGCGCCAGGGAGGCGGACAGGAGGGTGCGACGGGTCAGATCAAGCATGGCTTTCGTCTTTCGGGCAAGGTTCGTCTTCCGGCGTCAACACGAAGCCGGACATGTGGTTCGGATGGTCTGGGAGGAGGATCGGTGCCGGCGGTCGGAAGAGCCGCCCGCTCGGCGATGCCGTGGCTTTTACGTCAAGGCTGATATCGGAAACGGCGCGTCATGGCACATCGACCCTCGTGAACCACGAGGCGGGGTACGCTCCGTGGCGCTTTAGCGTTTGATCACGCGGTGCAAGCTGCTCGTCTCAAATCACCGCGGCTCCCCGTCGGCGCAGCCGCCGGACAGCGACAGACGTTTCGCACCGGAAGGTCTTTATGTCAACCGATATGTTCTTTTTAGAGAACGAAAGTCCGGAGGCTGCGCGTCCCCATGCCGCTAGGCCATCTGGATGAGGGACGGGATACAAGCGTTATGTTATATCTTTCAGAAGAATCGGCCTTTAGGCTGCGCCGCAATCAATCGGTCACGAGACATCAGGGGCATATCCATGAGCAATTCCGGCGAGATCTTCGAGTGGGAGAGCATCACACAGCCGTCCTATTGGGGCCGGCAGATCCTCGACGCCACGGGCCAAGTGGCCATGGGCCAGATCATCGCCACCGGCGCCAACACCGTCACGATTATCCCCAACTTCTTCCAGGAGAACAAGTTCAGCAGCGTGGTGAAGCAGAACCTCTGGAAGGTCAACTACCCCTGGGATAACGAGAGCGACACGTTCGCGGAGGTGGAGCAATCCATTCTCGTGGCCAAGGCACGGGGCCTCAAGGTCGTGCTCAAGCCCCATCTGGAGACTGACGATCGCCAATGGCGCGCGACCTTGGAGCCCGGCGATCCCAAAGCCTGGTTCGACAGCTACAAGGCCATGATGGTGAAATACGCCGAGGTGGCGCAGCGCGCCGGCGCCGAGATGATCTGCGTCGGCACCGAGATGGTCAGCATGACCAACCCGACCAAGGTTACCAGCGACGGCAAGACCTATACCCAGAAATGGGCCGAGATCATCGACGCCGTGCGCGCCGTCTATTCGGGCAAGGTGACCTACGCGGCGACCTATGACGAGGTGGTCAAGGTCGGGTTCTGGGACAAGGTCGACTTCATCGGCGTCGACGCCTACATCCCGTCCTCGAGGATCGACAACCCGACCGTCGGTCAGATCGTGGACGCCTGGGTCAAGCCGCATTTCGACTCCTGGATCCGTGACGACCTGTACGGTGGCAAATCCGTCGTCGACTACTACAAATCGCTGTCCGAACGGTACGGCAAGCAGGTGATCTTCACCGAGGTCGGCTATCGCAGCAAGGACGGCGCGAACAAGGATCCGGGCTGGTTCGGCGGCGACGGCACATACGACCCTCAGGAGCAGGTCGACTGCTACACGGCCTTGTTCAACGTGATGGAGAACTATGGCGGGCAGTGGCTCGCGGGAGCCTTCCTCTGGAGCTATTACTCCTTCGGCAACCCGATGGTGGAGAGCAACGTTTCGTGGACGGACTACACCACGCAGCACAAGCCGGCCAACAACACGATCACCGAGCATTATTCGGCCCCGGCCCACGTCACGGGCCTCGTCTGGAACGGCACGGCGGCCGTCGACAAGCTCGACGGCGGCTATCACAACGACACGCTGAACGGCGCCGGCGGCAATGACGTGCTCTGGGGCGGCAAGGGTAACGATGTGATCGACGGCGGCGCGGGCGATCAGGACCGGGCCGATTTCAGCGGCAGGCGCGCGGATTACACGATCAGCAAGAATCAGGATGGCTCATTTACCGTGCTCGACAACCGCACCGCTGGTGACGGGCGGGACATCGTTTCCGGGGTCGAGGCATTCAAGTTCTCGGATGGGGTCGTGTCATCGAGCAATGTGGCTGATCCAGCGCCGGACCTCGTCCTCGTCGGCACCAATCGGGCCGACAAGCTCGTGGGCGGCGGCGGCAACGACAGGCTCTCGGGCAAGCTCGGCAAGGACGTGCTCACGGGTGGCGTGGGCAAGGACGTGTTCGTGTTCGACACGAAGCCGAACAAGAAGACGAACCTCGACACGATCACCGACTACTCGGTGGCCGACGATACGATCTGGCTCGACAATGCCGTGTTCAAGAAGCTCGGCAAGGGCTCAGCCTCAAAGCCCGGGGCGCTGAAGAAGGGGTTCTTCAAGGTGGCCGACAAGGCCAAGGACGGCAACGACTACCTCGTCTACAACAAGAAGACCGGCATTCTGTATTACGACGCCGACGGCTCGGGAGCCGGCAAGGCGGTGGAGATCGCCAAGCTCTCGAAGAACCTCAAGCTCACCGCAGCCGACTTCTTCGTCGTCTGAGAGGGGCATGGCGCAGAGGATCACGTTGCGGTGCCTAGCCTTTTCGATCTCGGGGCGACAAGCGGCATAGACTGGTCCTGCCGAAGAATGATCCTACTTGTATTGTAATAAAGTATCGTAATTGCTATGATCGTCTCGGATGGCCGAAGGAGCCGATGCTTTGCTTGGCCAGAGGCACATTATTAGTCGGAAGAAACCATGATCATCCATAAAGTCGGCTCAGAAACCCGGATCAACGTCACGACTGCCCAGGATCAAAGCGATCCGAGCGTGACGGCGCTGGCCGATGGCGGCTGGGTGGTGACGTGGGCCTCCTACGACGCGAGCCGCGACGGATTGGGCATCTACCAGCAGCGCTTCGACCGCAACGGCACTGCCGCCTCGATCGCTGACAAGATCGTCAATGTCGGTACTGCGGACAGTCAGTCCAAACCGAGCGCGACGGCGCTGGCCGATGGCGGCTGGGTGGTGACGTGGGAGGTCTGGAACGGCAACGATTATGACATCTACCAGCAGCGCTTCGACCGCAACGGCACTGCGGCCTCAACCGCCGACAACATCGTCAACGCCACGATAGGCGGTTCCCAGTCAGCGCCGAGCGTGACCGCATTGGCCGATGGCGGCTGGGTGGTGACATGGGATTCCTCCGGGCCGGGCAGCACCGATTACAGTATCTACCAACAACGCTTCGACCGCAACGGCGCTGCCGCTTCCACCACCGACAGCATCATCAACCACGCCGCCTATCCCCTAGGTCACCCGAGTGTGACAGCTTTGGCCGGCGGGGGCTGGGTGGTGACCTGGGAATCCTATGGGCTGAACGACAACGTGCGTGGCATCTTGCAGCAGCGGTTCGACCCCAACGGCAATGCCGTCTTTGACACCGGCCGCCTCGTCAACGCCAGCATTGATCGAGCCCGGGAAAGCCCGAGCGTGACGGCGCTGGCGGATGGCGGTTGGGTGGTCACCTGGACGTCTTCCGGGGATGGCGATGGCCGTGGCATCTTTCAGCAGCGCTTCGACCGCAACGGCAATCCAGCCTCTGGGGCGGATCAACTCGTCAACATCACCACGGCCGATGTGCAATACACCTCAAGAGTGACGGCGCTTGCGGATGGCGGTTGGGTGGTGGTTTGGGCGTCGTACGACGACGACGACAATGACGAGATCTACATGCAGGCGTTCGACCGCAACGGGGTCGCGGCCTCTCCTGTCGACATCCTCGTCAACACCACGCCCAATGGATGGAAGGAGACTCCTTCGGTCACGGCCTTGGCCGATGGTGGCTGGGTGGTGACCTGGGGGTCGAAGCAGAGCGGCGACTTCGACATCTACCAGCAGCGCTTCCTGCCGGAGAAGGCGCCGCACGACCTCACGCTCAGCGCCAGCACGGTGCAGGAGGGGGCTGCCGCCGGTATGCCCGTGGGCACCCTCGCCGGGCAGGACGTCAATGTCGGCACCACCGGCGACGCGCTCACCTATACACTTCTCGACAATGCCGGCGGGCGCTTCAGGCTCGATGGCGACAAGATCCTGGTGGCGGACGGCTCCAAGCTCGATTTCGAGCAGGCGACCTCGCACACGATCAAGGTGCAGGTGAAGGACCGGGCCGGCAACACCTTCGAGAAGGACCTTGTTGTTGCGGTCAACGATGTCAGGGGAGAGACGACTTCCGGCTCCACAGGCGATGACGTGTTCTGGGGCGGGCTGGGCGCCGACACACTCGGCGGCGGCCTGGGCCGTGATCGTCTGTTCGGTGGCGTTGACGACGACAGCCTCACTGGCGGCGAAGGCAACGACGTGCTCGGCGGCGGCGAGGGCAAGGACAAGCTCACCGGCGGCAAGGGTGCGGCGAGCCGCGACGCCTTCGTGTTCGACACCAAGCTGACCACCGCCAAGGGAGCACCGAACAAGAGCCTCGCCAACAAGAGCAAGGACCAGATCCTCGACTTCGGGCCGAAGTACGACAGCATCTGGTTCGACGATGCGGCATTCACCAACAAGACCATCGCCAAGTACCTGAAGAACAAGGGGGCGTCGCTCGACAAGCCGGTGAAGATGAAGGCGAGCTTCTTCAAGGTGGGCGACAAGGCCGCCGACAAGGACGACTTCTTCATCTACAACGCCCGGACCAAGAAGCTCTACTTCGACGTGGACGGGTCGGGATCGAAGGCCATGGTGGAGATCGCCTCCCTCAAGCTCCAGAAGGGTGAGGGCACGACCCTCTCCGCATCCGACTTCTTCTTCATCTGATCGGAGGTCCGTTCCGCAAACCGCCACGGCTGGCCCTCAGCCTTTGCTGCGGTGCGAAGCGTTCTCGAAGGGTTCGCCACGGGCCCAGAGCGGGGCGTTTCCGGAGCGCGCTGGAGCATTCTTCGAGACGCCGCTTCCGCGGCTCCTCAGGATGAGGTCTTCGAGACGCAGCCTCACGGCCGCTCCTCGGAGCGAGGCTCGAGACGCGGCTAGGTAGCGTCTCGGTTGCGGGGCGAGGGAGCCACGCTGCCGCGCCCGAAGAAGCGCGGCGTCAGTATGCCCGGGCGATGCAGAAATCGACCGCGTCGAGGAGGGCCTGCTTCATCGGGCTCTTGGGGAAGAGGGCGAGCGCGTCGCGGGCCATAGCGCCGTAGTGGCGGGCGCGCTCGATCGTGTCCTCCAGGGCCCGGTGCCGGCGCATGATGGCGATGGCCTGCTCGAGATCCGCGTCGTCGATCTCGCCCTGTTCGAGGACCCGCTTCCAGAAGGCCCGCTCCTCGTCGGTGCCGCGGCGGAATGAGAGGACCACGGGCAGGGTGATCTTCCCCTCGCGGAAATCGTCGCCCACGTTCTTGCCGAGCGTCGCGGCCTTGCCGCCGTAGTCGAGGGCGTCGTCCACGAGCTGGAACGCGATGCCGAGATTCATGCCGTAGGAGCGGCAGGCGGCCTGTTCGGCCTTGGGACGGCCGGCGATGACGGGCCCGACCTCGCAGGCGGCGGCGAAGAGCTCCGCCGTCTTGCCGCGGATCACCGCGAGATACTCGTCTTCCGTCGTCTCGGTGTTCTTGGCGGCGGCGAGCTGCATCACCTCGCCCTCGGCGATCACCGTCGCGGCGGCGGACAGGATGTCGAGGGCGCGTAAGGAGCCGACCTCGACCATCATCCGGAAGGCCTGGCCGAGCAGGAAGTCGCCGACGAGCACGCTGGCCTCGTTGCCCCACTTGATGCGGGCCGCGATCTTGCCTCGGCGCATATCGCTCTCGTCCACCACGTCGTCGTGGAGCAGGGTGGCCGTATGCATGAATTCGACCGAGGCGGCGAGCTTCACGTGCCCGTCGCCCTCGTAGCCCGAGAGGCCGGCCGTCGCGAGGGTCAGCATGGGGCGCAGGCGCTTGCCGCCGGAGGAGATCAGGTGGTTCGCCACCTCCGGGATCATGGTGACCTCGGAGCCCGTGCGGGACAGGATCATCGCATTGACCCGTTCCATGTCAGCGGCCACAAGGGAGACGAGCTTCTCGATGCTCGCGTTCTTCTCAGGATGCTTGTCTTCGAACGGTACGACGACGCCCACGTCTCAAAACCCGGGTTGCCGGCCGGCAGGGCCGGTAGGAATATGAAGCCACGGTGGCATGGCACTTTCCATGCTGCAATGCAAACGCATCACGCAAGGGGAGGGGTCCGGCACCGATGGTCGAAATCGTCCGCACCAACGATCTCGTTCTGATCGGTTTCCTACAATCCTTATTGGAGAACGCCAACATCCCTGTTTTCGTGGCCGACATGCACATCAGCGCCCTGGAGGGCATGATCGGGGCCTTTCCGCGACGGATCATGGTTCCCGAGGATCATGCCGACCAGGCCCGCCGCCTCATCGGCGAGGCTGGGCTCGAGGCCGAGCTGCGGCATGGCTGAGACCACCGATGATTCGCTCCTCGGGGGGCGCGTCGCCGTGACCCAGCCGGCCAAAGGGCACCGGGCCGGCACCGACGCGGTGCTCCTGGCGGCATCAGCGGCCGTCGGGCCGGGCGACGTGGTGGTGGATGTGGGGGCCTCGACCGGCGCGGTCGGGCTCATGGCGGCGGCCCGCGAGAAGAACGCCCGCTTCGTCTTCGTGGAGCGGGATCCGGACCTCGCGGAACTCTGCCGCCGCAACTGCCACGCCAACGGCGTGGAAGGGGAGGTTGCCGCGATCGACGTCCTGGACAAGGCCGCGCGCCTCGGGGCCGGGCTCGCAGCCGAAAGCGCCGACTGGGTCCTGACCAACCCGCCCTTCCTCGAGGAGGGGCAGGCGCGGATCTCGCCCGACCGCGGCCGGGCGGCCGCCCATGCCCTGCCGGTCGGCGGGCTCGAGGCCTGGCTCAAGGCCTGCACGGGCCTTCTCAAGCCGAAGGGGCGGTTCGTGATGATCCATCGGGCCGACCGGCTGGCCGATTGCCTGAACCTGCTGGTCCGGAGCGTCGGCGGCGTGGCCCTGCGCTTCGTCCATCCGGCCGCCGATCAGCCAGCGATCCGGTTCCTCCTCTCCGGCACCAAGGGGAGCCGCGGTCCGCTGGCGGTCCTGCCGCCGGTCGTCCTGAACGGGCCGGACGGCCGCTTCACCGCTCAGGCGGAGGCGCTGCACCGCGGGGAAGCGTTCCTCACATGAAAACGGGCGCCGGAGGGCGCCCGCTCGTATTTCTGTCGATCGGCCGTTACCAGCGGCAGACCCGCACCGGGGGCCGGACCCAGCGGTAGCCGTTCCAGATCGCCCGACCGGGACGGACGACGCAGCGCGGTCCCGCGACCGGCCGGGCATAATACGGACGAGGGCCGTAATAGCCCCGGTAGGGCCTGCGGTACTCGCCATAATACCGGCGTGGGGGTCCGTACTGGACCGTCACGGCGGGACCGCCCCAGCCATGGCGGTAGCCGGGGTAGTAAGGTTGGGCCTCGGCGGGTGCGGCCGTGAAGGCGCCGAGCCCAAGGGCGGCGAATCCAACGAGGCCGAAAAGCAGCTTGCGCATCGAATAGTCTCCTCAACTCCGGACCGTTTGGCGACCTGAAACAAGGTAGCGACAAGGCGGTTATGGATGGTCGGAGTTTAGATCGCCTTAACTGAACGGTTCCCAACAGGTTCCCTATAGGAATGTTCATCTTGGGAAGCTGTGCCGCGCGCACTACATGAAGCCCATGAGCCAGATCACCCTCGCGTCGCTGCTCCCTGAGCGCCTTCACTTCCTTCTTCCCGGCCGGCTCCGGCCGGAACGGGCCATCGTTCCGGTGGTTCGCCTGTCCGGCCCCATCGGGGCCGTCATGCCGCTGCGGCCCGGACTCGCCATGGCGAGCATGGCCCCGGTCCTCGAGCGCGCCTTCGCGGTGCCCGGCGCCAAGGCGGTGGCGCTCGTCATCAACTCGCCCGGCGGCTCGGCGGCGCAGTCGCACCTGATCTACCGCCGCATCAGGGCGCTCGCTGAGGAGAAGAAGCTTCCGGTCCTTGCCTTCGTGGAGGATGCGGCGGCCTCCGGCGGCTACATGATCGCCTGCGCGGCGGACGAGATCTTCGCCGACCCCGCCTCCATCGTCGGCTCGATCGGCGTGGTCTCCGCCGGCTTCGGCTTCGACCGCCTGATCGAGCGCTTCGGCATCGAGCGGCGCGTCCATACGGCCGGCGAGAACAAGGCCATCCTCGACCCGTTCCAGCCGGAGGACCCGAAGGACGTAGAGCGCCTGAAGACCCTCCAGCGCCACATCCACGACGTCTTCATCGATCTCGTGAAGGCCCGCCGGGCGGAGAAGCTCGACACCGCGAACGGGGACCTGTTCACCGGGGCCTTCTGGGTCGGCGCCGAGGCGAAGGCGCTCGGCCTCGTCGACGGGCTTGGCGACATCCGGTCGGTGCTGCGGGCCCGCTTCGGCGAGAAGGTCCAGATGCGCATGATCGAGCCGGCCCGTCCGCCGCTCATCGCCCGGCTCCTCGGCCGCCGCTCCGCCGGCCAGATCGGCCTGATCGACCCGGCCGAGGCGATCGGCGCCATCGAGGAGCGGGCCGCCTGGGCAAGGTTGGGGCTGTAGCGGCGCTGTCATCCCCGGCGGTCCGAAGGACCGGGAAGGGGATCCATTCGTCATCCGGCCGCGCCAGTGGATTCCCTTCCCCTCCGCTGCGCTCCGGCCGGGAACGACAACGAAGCGCTCCCTCCGAGCGCTTGACTTGCGGGCCCCCAACTCCCAAGGGTTCCCACGAGAATCTCCAACGACCGGACGCCGAGATGACGAGCGAACCCGCGCATATGAATCCTGCGCGCTCCTTCCAGGGGCTGATCCTGACGCTCCAGCGCTACTGGGCCGAGCAGGGCTGCGTGATCCTCCAGCCCTACGACATGGAGATGGGCGCAGGCACCTTCCACCCGGCGACCACCTTGCGGGCGCTGGGCCCGAAGCCCTGGCGTGCGGCCTATGTGCAGCCCTCCCGCCGCCCCAAGGACGGGCGCTATGGCGAGAACCCGAACCGGCTCCAGCACTACTACCAGTTCCAGGTGATCCTGAAGCCGAACCCGCCGGACATCCAGCAACTCTATGTGAAGTCGCTGGAGGCCATCGGCATCGACACGTCGGTCCACGACATCCGCTTCGTGGAGGACGACTGGGAGAGCCCGACCCTCGGCGCCTGGGGCCTCGGCTGGGAATGCTGGTGCGACGGCATGGAGGTGTCGCAGTTCACCTACTTCCAGCAGGTAGCGGGCTTCGAGTGCTCGCCCGTGGCCGGCGAGCTGACCTACGGCCTCGAGCGCCTCGCCATGTACCTGCAGGGCGTCGAGTCGATCTACGACCTCAACTTCAACGGCCTGGAAGGCGACCGGAAGGTCACCTATGCGCAGGTCTTCCAGCAGGCCGAGCAGGAATATTCCCGGCACAACTTCGAATATGCCGACACGGAGATGCTGTTCCGGCACTTCCGCGACGCCGAGGCCGCCTGCCGCAAGTACCTCGCCGACGGCGAGCCCAAGTCCGGCGCCAACGACCAGCGCCACCTGATGGCGCTGCCGGCCTATGACCAGTGCATCAAGGCGAGCCACATGTTCAACCTGCTCGACGCCCGCGGCGTGATCTCCGTCACCGAGCGCCAGAGCTACATCCTGCGCGTCCGCGAACTCGCCAAGGCCTGCGGCGCCGCGTGGCTCAAGACCGAGGGCGGGGGCGTGGCGGCGTAGCACCGCTCTCTCTTCACCCTCCCATCTCCGATTTCAAAGTCCCGCCATGCCCGACCTTCTCCTCGAACTCTTCTCCGAAGAAATCCCCGCCCGCATGCAGCGCCGTGCGGCGGAGGACCTGAAGAAGCTCGTCACCGATGCGCTCGTGGAGCGCGGCTTCGTCTACGAGGGCGCAAAGGCCTTCGCGACGCCGCGGCGCCTGTCGCTCCACATCGCCGGCCTGCCCGTGAAGGGCCAGGACGTGCGCGAGGAGCGCAAAGGACCCCGCGTCGGTGCGCCCGAGGCGGCGGTGCAGGGCTTCCTGAAGGGGGCGGGGCTCGCCTCCCTCGACCAGGCGAAGATCGAGAGCGACCCGAAGAAGGGCGAGTTCTACGTCGCCGTCATCGAGAAGCCCGGTCGCACCACGCCGGACGTGCTGGCCGAAATCCTGCCGCAGATCGTCAAGAATTTTCCTTGGCCGAAATCCATGCGCTGGGGCGCGGCCTCGAAGGAGCCGGGCAGCTTGCGCTGGGTGCGCCCGCTGCAATCCATCGTCTGCACCTTCGGGCCCGAGACCGAGGACCCGGAGGTGGTGCGCTTCGAGGTGGACGGCATCGCATCCGGCGACGTCACCTACGGCCACCGCTTCCTGGCGCCGGGTGCCTTCCGCGTGAAGCGCTTCGACGACTACGCGCCGGCCTTGGAGCGCGCGAAGGTCGTGCTCGAAGCCGACCGGCGCAAGGACATCATCCTGCACGACGCCCGCGATCTCGCCTTCGCCCAAGGACTCGAGCTCGTCGAGGACGAGGGCCTGTTGGAGGAGGTCGCCGGCCTCGTGGAGTGGCCGGTGGTGCTCATGGGCTCGTTCGACGAAGCCTTCCTGGACATCCCCCCGGAGGTGATCCGCACCACGATCCGCGCGAACCAGAAATGCTTCGTGTTGCGCGATCCCAAGACCGGCAATCTCGCGAACAGATTCCTGCTCACGTCGAACCTTGCGGCGACCGACGGCGGCAGGACCATCGTGGGCGGCAACGAGCGCGTCGTGCGCGCGCGCCTCTCCGACGCCAAATTCTTCTGGGAGACGGACCAGAAGGTGAAGCTGGAGGACCGGCTCGAGAAGCTGAAGTCCATCGTGTTCCACGAGAAGCTCGGCACGCAGTACGAGCGCGTGGAGCGCATCGCGGCGCTCGCCAGGGAGCTTGCGCCGATCGTGGGCGCAGACCCCGCGCTCGCGGAGCGCGCCGCGCGTCTCGCAAAGGCCGATCTCGTCACCGAGATGGTGGGAGAATTCCCGGAGCTGCAGGGCCTCATGGGCCGCTACTATGCGACTCTCCAGGGCGAGCACCCGTCGGTCGCCGCGGCCATCGAGGAGCATTACAAGCCGCTCGGCCCCTCCGACCGGGTGCCGACCGACCCGGTCTCAGTGGCCGTCGCGCTCGCCGACAAGATCGACACGTTGGTGGGCTTCTGGGCCATCGACGAGAAGCCGACGGGCTCGAAGGATCCTTACGCGCTCCGGCGCGCGGCGTTGGGTGTGATCCGGCTGGTGCTGGAGAACGATCTGCGTCTCCCGCTTATCCAGCTTCTCGCCAAGCCTTTCGCGCGCAATGCCAGCGATGCGCTGTTCGAGGAGTTCCTGAAGGTGCGCGAACTGGTCGATGCGATCGACCACAGCGCGTATTCGTCCGTTATCAAGCACCCGACCGTGCCCGAGCTGACGGCGATTTTCCAGCAGCGCCAGCTCCAGAATGCCGAGACGCTCGCGCACATCATGTATTCGCGCGGCCTCGATCTCCTCTCCTTCTTCGCCGATCGCCTGAAGGTCTACCTCCGCGACCAGGGGGCACGGCACGATCTCATCGATGCGGTCTTCGCGCTGGAAGGCCAGGACGACCTTCTCATGGTGGTCCGCCGCGTCGAGGCGCTCGGCCGGTTCCTCGACACGGAGGACGGCGCGAATCTTCTCGCCGGCTACCGCCGAGCGGCGAATATTCTGCGAATCGAGGAAAAGAAGGATGGCCGCTCCTACGACGAGGCGCCCGATCTCGGCATCGTGAACGCGCAGGGGCAGATCGAGGAGAAGGGGCTCGTCGTCGCCCTCGACAGCGCGCGCCGCGAAGCCTCGGACGCCGTGGCGAACGAAGATTTCGAAGGCGCGATGCGCGCATTGTCGCGCCTGCGCCAGCCGGTCGACGCATTCTTTGACAAAGTGACCGTGAATGCGGAAGATTCCGCCCTGCGCGAGAACCGGTTGCGGCTCCTCAACGCGTTGCGGGACGCCACCCGGGCGGTAGCGGATTTCTCCCGCATCGAGGGATAAGGGTGCTTTTCCGGCAAAGCTGTTGCAGGGAAGGCACAGCCATAACGGTTACTTCGCGTTAGGCAGGGGCAACTCCGTTACCCGTCCTTGGAAGAGCCGATGACCATTCGACGCCTTCTGCTCGGCGCAATCGCAATTGCGCCACTGGCAGCCTGTCAGACCGCCAACATCCAGCCCCAGGCCACGGCGGAAGCCGATCCTTATGCGGGCTGGTATGTCGGCATGATGCCCGACAAGCCGCACGACGTGCCGCTCGTCGACCGCAGCAAGATGGACGCGAAATACGCCCGTCAGACGGTGGCCTATAACGGCCCCGAGAAGCCGGGCTCCATCGTGGTCGATATCGACGAGCGTCTCCTGTACCTCGTCCAGTCCGACAACACGGCCGTTCGCTACGGCGTCGGCGTCGGCAAGCAGGGCTTCTCCTGGAAGGGCGTCGCGAGCGTCGGCCGCAAGGGCGTCTGGCCCGCCTGGTCGCCCACGAAGACCATGGTCGGCATCAAGCCCGACCTGCCGCGCTACGTGGAGGCTGGCCTCAACAACCCGCTCGGCGCCCGCGCTCTCTACCTGCACCAGAACGGCGCCGACACGCTGTTCCGCATCCATGGCACGAACGAGCCGTGGAGCATCGGCGAGCAGGTCTCCTCCGGCTGCGTGCGCATGCTGAACGAGGACATCGTCGACCTCTACGAGCGCGTTCCGGTCGGCGCGACCGTCTACGTGAAGCGCAACGGCCGCTACCGGGCCTGACGAAACGCCGCAGGAATGATCAGGAGGCCGGGTGAAAGCCCGGCCTTTGTTATTTTTGAATATGGGGCGTGTCGCATCCACCTCATCCTGAGGAGCGGCGGAGCCGCGTCTCGAAGGATGCCTCCGGAGAGCACTGAAGACGCCTCTCCTTCGAGACGGGCCTGCGGCCCTCCTCAGGATGAGGTTATGGGGCGTCCCTTCAGCCGCGAACCGTGGGCTTGATCCCTGAATGCCCCGCGCCCTTTAGACTAAGGAACCTTGGCCGTTCAGGTTGCGTTTTGGTTCGACATGCTTCAAGCCATCACCTGCGCTTCCGCAGGACGTAAAGCCAAAAGGGTCGAGCGATGACGCAGTGGGTCTATACCTTCGGGGATGGGAAGGCCGAGGGCGAGGCGGGGATGAAGAATCTCCTAGGCGGCAAGGGCGCCAACCTCGCCGAGATGTCCAACCTCGGACTGCCGGTTCCCCCGGGCTTCACCATCACGACCGAGGTCTGCACCTACTATTACGATCACGGCCGTTCCTATCCGCAGGAGCTGAAAGGCCAAGTCGAGAAGGCCCTGGAATTCGTGGGCGGCCTGACGGGCCGCACCTTCGGCGACGCCGCAAACCCGCTTCTCGTCTCTGTCCGCTCCGGCGCCCGCGCCTCCATGCCCGGCATGATGGACACGGTGCTCAATCTCGGCCTCAACGACGTCACCGTCGAGGCGGTGGCGAAGGACGCCAACGACGAGCGCTTCGCCTACGATTCCTACCGCCGCTTCATCACCATGTATTCCAATGTGGTGCTCGGCATCGACCATCACCACTTCGAGGAGGTCCTCGACGAGCTCAAGGACCGCAAGGGCTACAGCCTCGACACGGACATGACCGCGCAGGACTGGAAGTCGCTCATCCCGCGCTACAAGAGCATCGTCGAGAAGGAGCTGGGCAAACCTTTCCCGCAGGATCCGCACGAGCAGCTCTGGGGTGCCATCGGGGCCGTGTTCGGCTCCTGGATGAACAACCGCGCCATCAAGTACCGCGAGCTGCACTCCATCCCGGCGAGCTGGGGCACGGCCGTGAACGTCCAGGCCATGGTGTTCGGCAACATGGGCGAGACCTCGGCCACCGGCGTCGCCTTCACGCGCAATCCCTCCACCGGCGAGAAGGAGCTCTACGGCGAGTTCCTCATCAACGCTCAGGGCGAGGACGTGGTGGCGGGCATCCGCACGCCGCAGGACATCACCGAGAAGGCGCGCGTCGCGTCGGGCTCCGACAAGCCTTCGATGGAAAAGGCGATGCCGGAAGCCTACGCCGAGCTCGTGCGCATCTACGGCATCCTCGAGAAGCACTACCGTGACATGCAGGACATGGAATTCACGGTCGAGAAGGGCAAGCTCTGGATGCTCCAGACCCGCAACGGCAAGCGCACCGCCAAGGCGGCCCTGCGCATCGCCGTGGAGCTGGCGTCCGAGGGCCTGATCTCTCAGGAAGAGGCCGTCACCCGCGTCGAGCCGGCGGCCCTCGACCAGCTGCTCCACCCGACCATCGATCCGAAGGCCGACCGAAAGATCCTGGCCTCGGGCCTGCCGGCGTCTCCCGGCGCTGCGTCGGGCGAGATCGTGTTCAATTCGGACGATGCGGAAGCCGCCAAAAAGGCCGGCCACAAGGTCATCCTCGTGCGCATCGAGACCTCGCCGGAGGACATCCATGGCATGCACGCGGCCGAGGGCATTCTCACCACCCGCGGAGGCATGACCTCGCACGCGGCGGTGGTGGCGCGCGGCATGGGCAAACCCTGCGTGTCCGGTGCGGGCTCGATCCGCGTGGACTATGCGGCGCAGACTCTCACGGTCGCCGGGCAGACGCTCAAGAAGGGCGACGTCATCACCATCGACGGGTCGAACGGGCAGGTGCTGCTCGGCCAGGTGAAGATGCTGGAGCCGGAGCTGTCGGGCGAGTTCGCGACCCTCATGGGCTGGGCCGACAAGGTGCGCCGCATGAAGGTGCGCGCCAATGCGGAGACGCCGCTCGATGCGAAGACCGCGCGCAACTTCGGCGCGGAGGGCATCGGTCTCTGCCGCACGGAGCACATGTTCTTCGAGGGCGACCGCATCGTCGCGGTGCGCGAGATGATTCTCTCCGACGACGAGGCGGGGCGCCGCGCGGCGCTCGCCAAGCTGCTGCCCATGCAGCGCGCCGACTTCGCCGAGCTCTTCACCATCATGAGCGGGCTTCCCGTCACGATCCGCCTGCTCGATCCGCCCCTGCACGAGTTCCTGCCGCACTCGGAGGAGGAGATGCAGGAGGTGGCGAAGGCCATGAACGCCTCCGTCGACAAGCTGAAGCACCGGGCGCGAGAACTGCACGAGTTCAACCCGATGCTCGGCTTCCGCGGCTGCCGCCTCGCGGTCGCCTATCCGGAGATCGCCGAGATGCAGGCCCGCGCCATCTTCGAGGCGGCGGTCGAAGCCGGACGCACCACGGGCAAGCCCGTCGTGCCGGAGGTGATGGTGCCGCTCGTCATGACGAAGGCGGAGCTCGACCTCGTGAAGGCGCGCATCGTCGCCATGGCGGAGGCGGTTCAGAAGGAAAGTGGCGTCAAGGTGGAGTACCAGGTCGGCACCATGATCGAGCTGCCCCGCGCGGCGCTGCGTGCGGCCGACATCGCGGAATCGGCGGAGTTCTTCTCCTTCGGCACCAACGACCTGACGCAGACGGCGCTCGGCATCTCCCGCGACGACGCGGCCTCGTTCCTCGGCTCCTACACGAGCAAGGGCATCCTGGCCGCGGATCCGTTCGTCACTATCGACCAGGAGGGCGTGGGCGAGCTGATCAGGATCGCGGCGGAGCGCGGCAAGAAAACCCGCAGCGGCATCAAGCTCGGCATCTGCGGCGAGCATGGCGGCGATCCGGCGTCGATCCATTTCTGCGAGGAGACCGGGCTCGACTACGTGTCGTGCTCGCCCTACCGCGTGCCGATCGCGCGCCTTGCGGCCGCGCAGGCGGCGCTCGGCGGCAAGGCCGCAAGCCAGGCATAGGATCCGCGTCTTGTCCCACGTCAGGCTGCTCTACATCGCCGCGATGATCGTCACCGGCGTCGTGATCGGATGGGTCGCGGCGCAGAACCCCTCATGGCAGCACGCGGCGATCACGCCCGCCGCGTGGCCGCTCGCGGTGTCGCTGGTGCTCGACGTCGCGATCGGGCAGGCGGCGGCGCACGGCAAGACGCAGCCGCTGACCATGACTGACCGCTTCGTCGGCGTCCTCGGCGCAGGCCTCATCGTCACGGCCTTCCTGGCCTACCGGGGCTGACGGAACGCAAAAAGGAACGCGCGATGCTGAAGGGATCATGCCATTGCGGCGCCGTGGCCTACGAGGTCGAGGGCACGCTTGACCAGGTCATCGAATGCAACTGCTCCCACTGCCGCCGGAAGGGCTATCTCCTGACCTTCGTGCCGCGCGGCGCGCTCACCATCCTGCGCGGCGAGGACAATCTCGCCACCTACACCTTCAACACCCACACGATCCAGCATCGCTTCTGCTCCACCTGCGGCTGCGCGCCCTTCGGCGAGGGCAAGAAGCCGACCGGCGAGGCGACCGCGGCGATCAACGTGCGCTGCCTGGAGGAGGTGGAGCTCTCCGACCTCACCATCGTCCCGGTGGACGGGCGCAATTTCTGAGAAACGTCCGAAATGTCGATGGCCGGCGCAAGGCCGGCCATGACGCGCACGTTTGAGTTCGCGCATTCAAGCCGTGGCGGCACGCACCTCAGAGCGCCGCAGGCCCACATACTGGAACTCCGCATACATCAGCACGGCCAGCGCCTGGGCGATCACGAAGGCATAGCCGGCGCGGGTCGGCTCGACCCAGCCGCTTGCGAGCAGCAGGAAGCTGTCGGCGGCCCAGAGCGCGTTGCCGACCACGACCGCCCAGGCGACGGGCCGCTGGATCTGCTCACGCAGGCCCAGCCATCCGATGAAGGCGGCGTAGGGCACGAGCACGATTCCGGCGACGCGCAGGAGCATCTCCGGCAGCCCGAGGGCGCCGCTCATGGGACCGGCCGCAAGCGTCATCAGCAGGCCGCAGGCGGCACTGGTGGCGGCATCGGCGACAAGGGCCTGGCGGAGAAGCGGGGAGGGGATGATCGTCAGCATGGCAGGGTTTCCTCTTTGGCTCGGTCGGGCCCGGTTGCGGACCTCGACCGTGATGAGAGGATGATCGCGCCTCGGCGGCCGGTCGATTACCTCGGAGGTCATGGAACATTGTCCTGCGCCGGGCTATCGTCCGGCCCATGATGAACACGCACCAGACCAAGCCCGTGGGCGACCACATTCGCGAATGGCGCATGCGCCGGCGCATGAGCCAGATGGACCTCGCTCTGGAGGCCGACATCTCGACCCGGCATCTCAGCTTCCTCGAGACCGGCCGCTCGCATCCGAGCCGCGAGATGCTCCTTCTCCTCGCGGATCAGCTCGATATCCCTCTGCGCGAGCGCAACATCATGATGGTCTCGGCGGGCTTCGCGCCTGTCTATTCGCAAAAACCCCTCGACGACCCGGCCCTGCGGAGCGCCCGCCACGCGGTGGATCTGGTGCTCAAGGGGCACGATCCCTATCCGGCGCTCGCCGTCGACCGGCACTGGTCCCTGATCGCCGCCAACGACGCGCTGTTTCCTTTGATCGGCGATGTCGATCCGGCGCTCCTGAAGCCGCCCGTGAACGTGCTGCGCCTGAGCATCCACCCGGCCGGGCTCGCCCGGCGCATCGTGAACTTCACCGAGTGGCGCAACCATCTCGTCGCGCGCCTGCGGCACCAGGTCGACGTTACCGGTGATGCCGTCCTCGCCGACCTTGCGGACGAACTGCGGGCCTATCCGATCCCCGACGGGGCCGTGCGCGGCCCCGTTCCCGCCCATGACTACGGCGGGGTCGTGGTTCCCCTGAAGCTGGCGTCGGAGAGCGGCATTCTGACGCTCTTCAGCACCACCACCGTGTTCGGCACGCCCGTGGACGTGACCCTGTCGGAGCTTGCCATCGAGGCCTTCTTTCCGGCCGATCCGGAGACGGCGGAAGCCTTGCGCCGCCTCGCGGAGGCCCGGCAGGCGGGCGCCTGAGCAGGGCGCTTTAACCCCCTATCAACCTTAAGGGCCGATAACCATACCGAGCCGGGGCATTCCTGAGGGATGCTCCACGGGCGGGTTCGGTAGGGTGTAGTCGCGTGCGTATTCACAATCGTCGCTCTCGGGTCAGATGGATTTGCGCGACGACGGCGCCGTGGGCGCTGGCGGCCGGTCTTCTGGTCTCCTTCACGGCTTCGGCCAGCAACGACCCGCAGGCGGGCGTGAGCTTCGCGACCCGCAGCGCGATCGCCTATCTCAACGAGGGGGCGCTGATTCCCCCGACCGCCGCGGCCGGCAAGCTGGATCTCGGCCGCGACGTCCTCAGGTCGCTTCCCCGCTACGACCTTCCCGACGACTTCGCCAAGGGGTCTCCCCTGCGTGACGACAAGAAAGTGCAGGCCGGCGCCTACCCAGCCGTCGAGCGCGCCCGGAAGGGCGACCCACTGGTCGAGCCCCGTTCGACCCTCTCTCGCCGCGCGGGCGAGATGCGCCCGATGCTGGGGCAGGCGGGCGCGCGCCTGCTCTTCGGCCAGGACGAGCGGCTCCTGCCGCCGACGATCCTGATGGAAGGCAAGCTCGAAGGCCCGGATGCGGAGCAGAGCTTCGAGCCGTGGGACGCACCCGAATACACGACCACGCGGCGGTCGACCTCCGTCCAGTCGCCGGCAGCGGCCGCCGCCGGATCGACCGGCGCCGCAGCGAGCCCCACGACCCCGTCCGTGCGGCGCGCCATCGCCCTGTCCTCCACGACGCCGGCGCCGGTCGACGCGACGCCGATCGAAATCGCCGCGGCGCCCGTTTCGCCGCGCCTGGATCGCAACGGGAGCTTCGGCAACAGCGTGGTTCCGAAGGATGACGAGGACCGGCCGCGCTACGCCGATCTGATCGATCCCGACAACTTGAGCAAGGAGCAGCGCTGCCTCGCGGAAGCGGTCTATTTCGAGGCGCGCAGCGAGCCCGAGGAGGGGCAGGCGGCGGTCGCCCAGGTGGTCCTGAACCGGGTGAAGAGCGGTCTCTATCCGTCCTCCATCTGCGGCGTCGTCTATCAGAACCGCCACCGGCATCTCGCATGCCAGTTCACCTTCGCGTGCGAAGGCAAGGCGCTGCGGATCGGCGAATCCGATTCCTGGGATCGGGCGAAACGCGTGGCGAGCGCCGTTCTCGAAGGACGGACCTATCTGGCCGATGTGGGCGGAGCGACCCATTACCACGCCAACTACGTCCGTCCCTACTGGGCGCGCCGCCTAAAGAAGATGGATGTGATCGGCCGCCATATCTTCTACAAGCTGCGCCCGGGGCAGACCTGAGACCGAACATCACCTTGTGCGTTCGCTCACGGAGCGGAAGATGCCCTCCGGATAGAACGGTTCACGACTGAACCGTGACAGGAGGCACAATGACGGTCAGGACTTCGGTGCCCGGATCGGGATACGGCAACGTCTACGTCGATTCCCTGATCTGGGGCGGCACTGCCTGGAACCCGTCGCAGCCGATCAGGGTCTATTTCGGCCGCGGCAGCGATTTCGAGGCGGCCTCGGCGATTCACGAGCCTCACCACGAGTACCAGCCTCTGCGGAGCGGTGCTGCGGCGCGGGCTTGGACCACGAAGGAGATGCAGGCCTTCACCTCGGCCCTGTCGGTCTTCTCGAAGGTCTGCGGCCTCGTCTTCGTGCGGGCCGACACGGTCCAGGAGGCCGATATCGTCTGGTGGAAAACGCGCCTGTACGACGGCACGCTCGGCGCCCACGAGACACCCGCGAAGGGGCAGATCTGGGGCTATTTCGATCCGACGCAGGAAAGCTGGAAACACCTCGGTCGGGGAGGGGACGGCTTCAACACCATCATTCACGAGCTGGGCCACAGCATGGGTCTCGCTCATCCGCAGGATGGGGGCGAACAAGGCGACGCCACCCGGTTTCCGGGAGTCACGTCGTCCTTCGATACGGGCAGCTACGGCCTCAATCAGGGCATCTGGACGGTCATGTCCTACAACACCGGCTGGGACAAGGCGCCGAACGACATATCCTACGGGGCGCAGAAAGGACTCGGCGCCTTCGACATCGCGGCCCTGCAGGCGCTCTACGGACCGAACGGCGCGGCGGCGAGCGGCCACGATACCTACAATCTGCCGACCCGCAACGGATCGGGGACCGGATGGTCCTGCATCTGGGACACGGGCGGAAGCGACACGATCAGCGGCGCGCGCTCCGCTGAGAGCGTCGTGATCGACCTTCGCGCCGCGAGCCTCAGCCCCGGAAAGAACGCCGCCGGCTTCGTCTCGCACCAGTCGGACGTGAGCGGCGGCTACACCATCGCCAACGGCGTCGTGATCGAGAACGCCATCGGCGGCAAAGGAGCCGACCAGCTCATCGGCAACGGCGCCGCAAACCGCCTGAAGGGCAATGCCGGCGCCGATACCCTGAAGGGATCCGCCGGAGACGACGTTCTCAGGGGCAATGCCGGGAACGACGTGCTCACGGGCGGAGCGGGCCTCGACGCCTTCGTGTTCGACGTCGCGCCGAACTCGCGAACCAACAAGGATCGGATCACGGACTTCAACGCCGCCGACGATGCGATCTGGCTCGACGACCGGATCTTCACGAAGCTCGGCGCCGGCAGCAGCAGCGAGCCCGTCGCGCTCAAGAGCGCCTACTTCTCCCTCAAAGGCCACAAGGACGGGAACGATTATCTCGCCTACAGCCGGAAGACCGGCGTTCTCAGCTATGACGCGGACGGGTCGGGGGCGGCCCATTCCGCCGTGGAGATCGCGATTCTCAAGCCGAAGCTGAAGATGACGGCTCTCGACTTCTTCCTGGTCTGACCACTTCCCGGTTCTGCGGCCAGGCCGCGACGGTCACCCTGCTTCGGCCTGGGTCGGAGCGGATCATCGCGGCGGCCTTCCCGCCGATCATGATGGCGGGAGCGTTCGTGTTGCCGCCGACGAGAGTCGGCATGATGGAGCAGTCGACGATGCGCAGCGCGTCGACGCCGCGTACGCGGAGCTGCGGATCCAGCACCGAGCCGTCGTCGCCTCCCATCCGGCATGTGCCGACCGGATGATAGACCGTGTCGACCCGCTGACGCAGGACCGCGCGGATCTCGTCGTCGCTTCGGATGTCCGCCGTGAAGACGTCGGCGATGCGGCGGCTCGCGAAGGCTGGCGCGTCCATGAGGCGCCGGGTGATCCTGAAGCCCTCGACCATGTCGTCGAGATCCTCGGGCTCTCCGAGGAAGTTCGGGTCGACCAGGGGAGCGGCGCGGGAATCGGCGCTCTGCAGCCGAACGGTGCCTCGACTGTGCGGTCGAAGCAGGCAGACATGGCATGAGAATCCATGCCCCCAGTGCAGGCGCCGGGCATGATCGTCCACCATGGCCACCACGAAATGCAACTGGATGTCGGGGATCTCGCGTTCCGGACGCGTCTTCAGGAAGCCTCCCGCCTCGGCGAAGTTCGTGGTGACCATGCCGCGGCGGGCGCGGACGTAGCGCAGCACCTCGCGCGAGAGCCGGCCGAATCCCGGAAGCGACATTCCGAGGAGGTCGCGGCTTTCCGCCTTGTAGCCGAAGATGAAGTCCGGATGATCCTGCAGGTTTTGTCCGACACCCGGGCGATGAACGACGACCGGGATGTCGAGAGCCTGCATCTCCTCCGCGTTGCCAATGCCGGACAGCATGAGGATCTGCGGCGACTGCAGGGCGCCGGCGCTCAGGATGACCTCGCGGCGAGCGCGGACGATGCGGCGCTCTCCGCCCTGCTCGAATTCGACGCCCGCGGCGCGCTTTCCTTCGAACAGGATGCGGTGTGCGTGCGCGCCGCACGCGACGTGAAGATTGCGTCGCGTGCTCATGTGCGGATGCAGGTAGGCGCGTGCGGCGCTCCAGCGTTCGCCGTTCTTCTGCGTGACCTGGTAGATTCCAAGGCCCTCGGGCTCGGGCACGTTGAAGTCCTCGCACAGGGGAAAGCCGGCTTGCCTTGCGGCTTTGAGGAAGACCGAATGGAACGGATTGTCCGTCCGCGACCGCGACACGGGCAGTGGACCCGCACGGCCGTGCCAAGGCTCTCCGAACTCCTCGTTGCATTCCGCCTTCTTCAAGAAGGGGAGCACCTCGTCGAAGCTCCAGCCGGTGCATCCGAGCGAGGCCCAGTGGTCGTAATCCCAGCGATGCCCGCGGGTATAGACCATGGCGTTGATGGCCGAGCAGCCGCCGAGCACCTTCCCGCGCGGCTGGTAGCCCCGCCTTCCGTCCAGTCCTGCCTGCGGTGCCGTTTCGAAGGCCCAGTTGTGCAGGCGGGAAGGCACCATGAAGACTCCTGCGGCCGGCGTTTTGACGACCCAGTCGGTCCCGCGCCCTCCCGCCTCGAGGAGAACCACGGTGGTGTCCGGGTCCGCGCTCAGCCGGCTCGCGACGACGCAACCGCTCGAACCGCCGCCGACAACAACGAAGTCGCACTCATCCATGACGGACCTCCCGGGGCAGCGGGCGCGACCGCGGTTTGATTTCGGTCATAACGCCGTCCCTGGCTTCAGGTTAGGCAGGCTAACAGGGCGGCTTTACTGCGTGTTGAAAAATGTCAAACGCCGAACGCATGTCTGCAGTGGATACGACGTGGCTGCGCATGGATCGGCCCAACAACCTCATGCAGATCATCGGCGTTCTCGAGCTTGAGCCGCCCGTCGATCTCGATCTCCTCGAGCGCGTCATCGGCTCCCGCCTTCTGCGGTTCGACCGCTTCCGGCAACGGGTCGAGGGCCGCTCCGGCACGCCGTATTGGGTCGACGACCCTCGTCTCGATGTCTCGCGCCACGTCACGCGCACGCGGCTCCCGAATCCGGGCGGCAAGAACGAGCTGCAGCGTTTCGTGGCGGAGCAGGCCGCAAGCCCGCTCGATCCGAACAGGCCGCTGTGGCAGTTCCACATCGTCGAGGACGACGAGGGCGGCGCTGCCGTCGTCGGGTGCATCCATCACGCCATTGCGGACGGCATGGCTCTGGTCAACGTACTGATGTCGATCACGGACGGCGCCTTCGTGGCGTCCACGCGAACCGCCCCATCCTCCGAGGCGGGGTCCTGGCTGATGCAGGGCATCCTTCGCCCGATTTCGGACGGATTGCAGATCTCCGCCGACCAGGGTCTACAGGGATGCACGCGCTCTGAGCGCCGACGAGGCTGCGGATCTGGTGGCCGAGGCAATCACGCGCCGGCCGGCCCGCATCGCCACCAAGCTCGGCATTCTGGGGGGAGCCCTCTACACGCTCACACCCCATGTGGCGCAGACCGTCACGAACGCGATCTACCGTGCCTTCCCCGATGACCACGACGCCGATGGAAAAGGCGTGGAGGCGCCATCGGTCGAGCAGGTCGTCCTCGGACGCCTGCTGCACGGCATCCATTTCTGAGCCGAAGCCGGAACGGAGGCTCAGCGCACGGGCATCGACAGGAGACGGAGATGGGACATGCAGCAGGACGTGGCATTGTGGTTCCGGACGCGTCGCGGCAGCAGCCCGCGCCCGGCGCGAAGGAGGCCCGCGAGGGCGGCGTCGAGAAAGTCTGGCTGAGGCGCTATCCGGCGGGATCCCTGCGGAGATCGATCCCGATGCATATGCTTCCCTGGTGGCGATGTTCGACGACAGCGTCCGCAGGTTCGGTCCTCTCCCGGCCTATAGCTGCATGGGAGCGGACATCACCTACAACGAGCTGGACAGGCTGTCCGGCTGCTTCGGGGCCTTTCTTCAGAGCGCTCTCAAGCTCGAGCCCGGCTCTCGCGTCGCCCTCATGATGCCCAATCTGCTGCAATATCCCGTCGCCATGTTCAGGGCGCTGCGGGCGGGCTGCACGGTGGTGAATTGCAATCCTCTCTACAGCCCCCGGGAGCTGGAATACCAGCTGAACGACTCGGGAGCGGAGGCCATCGTGATCGTCGAGAACTTCGCCCATGTGCTCGAAGGCGTGACCCGCAGGCCCCAGCTCCGGCACGTCATCACGACGCAGGTCGGCGATCTGCTCGGCTTCCCGAAACGTACGGTCGTGAACTTTGCCGCGAAGTATCTGAAGCGCATGGTTCCCGCCTGGCATCTCCCGGAAGCGGTGGCGCTATCGACCGTGCTGGAGCAGGGGGCGCGGTTGCCCTGGAAGCCGGCCGCACCGAACCCGCAGGACGTCGCCTTCCTGCAATATACGGGCGGCACGACGGGAGTCCCGAAGGGCGCGATGCTCACGCACCGGAATCTGGTCGCGAACGTTCAGCAGGCTTACGCCTGGCTCTGGTCTTTCCTCGAGGACGGCGAGGAAATCGTCGTCACGGCGCTGCCACTCTACCATATCTTCGCCCTGACGGCGAACTGCCTCGTCTTCCTCAAGATCGGCGCGCGCAACGTCCTGATCCCGAACCCGCGGGACATCCCGGCCTTCATCAAGGAGCTGCGGAAGTTCCCTTCACCGACATCACCGGCGTGAACACGCTGTTCGGTGCGCTCCTCAACAACCCCGACTTCGCCAGGCTCGACTTCACCCAGATGGAGTTTTCGATGGCGGGAGGCATGGCGGTTCAGCGATCCGTGGCCGAACGGTGGAAGCAGTTGACAGGCAGGCCGCTGATCGAAGGATACGGTCTGACCGAAACGTCGCCGATCGTGACGATCAATCCCCTCGACATTCAGGAATACAACGGATCGGTCGGGCTGCCCCTCCCGTCGACGGACATCGCCATCCGGGATGATGACGGGAATGACTTGTCGATCGGCGAGGCGGGGGAGCTCTGCGTGCGCGGCCTGCAGGTGATGAAGGGCTACTGGAACCGGCCCGACGAGACCGCCAAGGTCACGACGAGCGACGGCTTTCTCCGGACCGGCGACATCGCGATGGTCGACCGGGAAGGCTTCGTACGGATCGTCGACCGCAAGAAGGACATGATCATCGTGTCCGGCTTCAAGGTGTTCCCGAACGAGATCGAGGATGTCGTCATGCTTCATCCCGGCGTGCTGGAGGTCGGGGCCGTCGGGCGCCCGGATCCGAAGACGGACGAGGCGGTCGAGATCGTGGTGGTGAAGCGCGCCCCCGGCCTGACCGCGGAGGCGCTCATCGAGCACTGCCACAAGCACCTGACGCCGTACAAGGTGCCGAAGGACGTGGAGTTCCGCAGCGAGCTGCCGAAGACCCCCGTCGGGAAGGTTCTTCGGCGCGCGCTCCAGTAGCGGCGTGCAACCCGATGCTCTGCATCTGAAGCAGAGCATTGGGTCGGGCAATAGGGGTGAATAGATTTTCGGCCCGACGCCTTAGTGCGCCATCAGGATCGGCACGTCGGACGTGCTGAGCATGTTGCGCGTCGCGCCGCCCGCGATCCACTCGCGAAGGCGGGAATGCCCGTAAGCGCCCATGACGATCAGGTCGGCGGAGAGGCGGCGCGCCTGTTCGAGGATGACGTCGCTGATGTCGCGGCCTTCGCCGGCGACGACCTGAACCTCCACGGATGTGCCGATCCGGTCGAGATGGCGGGCGATGTCGGCCCCGGGGGCGCCGGGCCCGTTGTCGCTCGAGGACTCCGGATCAACGATCAGGACGACGGTGCGGGCGGCCTTCTCGATGAAGGGCGCGGCCTCGGCTACGGCGCGGGCGGCCTCGCGCGTGTCTCGCCAGCAGACGAGAACGCGGCGGATGGCGTCGCTCGGACGGCGGCCGGGCGGGACCACGTAGACGCCGCGTCCGCTTTCGAACAGGACGGAGCCGAACAGGTCGCTCCAGGCTTCATCGCTGCCGCCGTCGAAGGGGCGGCTCGCCACGAAGATATCGGACCACCGCGCCTCCGAGGCCGCAAGCCGCAGCAATTGTCCCGGCATTCCTTCCAGGCGGCGGATTTCGCTCGGCACGGAGAGGCGGGAGAAGCGCTCGGCCAGACGTTGCTGCGACAGGTCTCCCTGGCGACGGGCGTCGTCCTGGAGCTGCACCATGATCCCCGCGGCGGACGCGCCGCCGTCCATGGGCGTGATCGCCGCGAGATCCGGCAGGGGATTGGTGAACAGGCCCGTCAGATGGGCCCGCGAGGCGGACGCGATGGCCTCGGCGTGAAGCAGGCGCTCCTCGTCCGCGGAAGTGCCGTCCAGATGGACAGTGACGTCTTTGATCACGGTGATCCCCCAGCTTGATGCGCAGTCGCCCAACGGGCCGCGCACGAACGATAGCGCCGAGCCGCTCCCGGGCATTGAGCAATGTCAAATCCCGACTCGGCGCCGGATGGGTTCAGTAATCGATCGCCGCGAAGAAGATCGCGAAGAGGCCGTCGACGACGATGACCATGAAGATCGCCTTCACCACCGACGACGTCACGTGGCGGCCGAGGGACTCGGCGGAGCCCTGGACGGCGAAGCCTTCGATTGCCGCGATGAGCCCGATGATCAGGGCCATGAAGGGAGCCTTGATCAGGCCGACCATGAAGGTGTTGAGGGCGATCGCGTCCTTCAGGCGCGCCATGAAGACCTGCGGGCTCATCCCGTCGTAGAGCCATGCGACGAGACCGCCGCCGGCAAGTGCCGCGATATCGGACAGGAAGGTCAGCATCGGCAGCGCGAGGATCAAGGCGACGAGCCGCGGGATGATCAGGACCTCCATGGGATCGAGCCCCATCACCCGGATCGCGTCGATCTCCTCGCGCATCTTCATGGAACCGAGCTCGGCCGTGATGGCCGAGCCGGAGCGGCCGGCGATCATGATCGCCGTCAGAAGGGCGCCGAGCTCGCGGAGCGTCAGGATGCCGACGAGGTCGACCACGAAGGCGCTCGATCCGAAGCGGCGAAGCTGGAAGATGCCCTGCTGGGCGATGATGCCGCCCACCAGGAACGAGATCAGCGCGATGATCGGGATGCCCCGGAGGGCGATCCGGTCGAGCTGATAGACGAGGGACGTTCCCCGGAACAGCGACGGCCTGAGCAGGACGCGCCCAAGCGCCGTCATGAATTCTCCCAGGAAGCCCAGCCCGGTCACGAGGTCGTTCGAGATGTTCGAGACATGGTGCCCGAGCGAAACGAGCGCGTCGGTCGGCCTCGCATGAGGCTCGGCATGCAGGGGCGGGACGTCGTAATGGTCGATCTCTTCGAGCAGGATGCGATGCTCGTCGCTGGCTCCCGAGAAGGTCACCGCATAGCCTTGCTTGGCGAGCTCGTGCCGCGTGCGGTCGAGGAGCCAGGCCCCGACCGTGTCGAGCCTGTCCACCTGGGACAGGTCGAGGACGACGCTCCGGTCCCGCCGCGTGGCGGCCACGAGATCCGCAACGGACGCCTCGATGGCCGTCGCCTGGTCCGAGGTCCAGTTCCCCGCCATGCCGACGCGCGCCTCGTTGCCGGCGTGATCGAGGGACCAGCGCGGCGGGTCCGGAGCGACGTCGCGGAGTTCGGCTGAGGACATGCAGCCTCCTCAGTGGGACATGAGCACGGGAACCGTCATCGAGCGCAGGATCTCGCGCGTCGCACCGCCGAGGACGATCTCGCGCAGGCGCGAATGGCCGTAGCCGCCCATCACGATGAGATCGGCTCCGATATCGGCCGCGTGCGAGAGCATGAGGTCTGCGACACCGATGTCGCCACCCACCACATGCCTGGGCTCCGCCGTGATTCCGTGCCGCCCGAGATGACGGGCGAGATCGTGGCCCGACAGGAAGGGCCGGCTGCCCGCATCCTCGCCGATGGTGAGGATCTCGACATGGCGCGCCTTCTCGAGAACCGGCAGCGCATGCGACACGGCGCGGGCCGCCGGCTCGCCGCCATCCCAGGCGACCAGCACGTTCCTGATATCCGGGCGTGCGCGGATATAGGGCACGATCATGAGGGGACGCCCCGACCCGAAAAGGACCGCTTCGACGATGTCCGAGGTATCGACGCCAGTAGGGTCCGGTTGCGGCAGGATCGTCAGGTCGTAGCAGCGCGCCGCCCGGGCGAGCACGTCGCCGACCGAGTTGGGCGTCGCCTTGAAGCGCAACGTCTCCAGCGTCAGGTCCGTCCGTCGCGCGGCTGCGGTGACGGCCTCCAGGGCCGCCGTTGCGGCCGCTTCCGCGTCCTCCCGGATCCGGTCGAGCACGTCGTCCGGCATCTCCGCCATCACGTAGGCCGGAACCGACGGTTCGGTCACGGGGGCTGCCGCAGTCAGCGTCGCGCCGCAGGCGCCGGCGAGCCAGAGCGCATAGGTGCTGGCCGGCTCCGTGCTGGCGCCCGCCAGGACGAGGAGGTCCTTGAAAGCCATGTGGGTCTCCCAGGAAGCCGGGCGAAGAATCCCGATGACGCTCTGTCCTCGGCTCCAGCGGGAGTGTGGCAGAACGCCCGATGCCGGCGTTGATCTTGCTCAATTCGCCGGCCGGACGGGCAAGGTCCTCTGCAAGAGGTCGCCCGTCGCCAGACGGCACCTTCCTTGCCGCGGACCGGGAGCGCGACATTTATTGAGAGCCGAAAGGCCGTGCCGCACCAGGAAAGGAGTTGGTCCCGATGCCGGACGTTGTCACGATCACGATGAATCCGGCCCTGGATATCGCGACGAGCGCCGAAGCCGTGGTGCCGACCGACAAGGTGCGGTGCGGGCAGCCCCGCTACGATCCCGGGGGAGGCGGCATCAATGTGGCGCGGGTCGTGCGGACGCTCGGCGGTGATGCCCTCGCGGTGTTTCCGGCCGGCGGGCCGGCCGGCGATGCGCTCGACCTCCTGCTCGATCGGGACGGCGTTCCCCACCAGCGCATTCCGGTCGCCGGCTCGACCCGCGAAAGCTTCACGGTCGACGAGCGGCGCAGCGGCCAGCAATACCGGTTCGTCCTGCCGGGTCCCGAGTTGTCCAAAGCCGAGCAGGACCTCTGCCTCGAAACCATCGCGAAGACGGCCGCCGATGCCCGCTTCATCGTGGCGAGCGGCAGTCTTCCCCCGGGGGTGCCGGCGGACTTCTACCAGAAGGTCGCGGACGTGGCGCGCCGCCTCGGCGTCCGCTTCGTCCTCGACACCTCGGGCGAGGCCTTGAGGCAGACGAAGTCCGGGGTCTACCTACTCAAGCCGAGCATCCGTGAATTGCGGGAGCGCACCGGCCGCGAGCTGCGCACCGAGGCCGAACAGGTGGCGGCGGCGCGCGGGCTCATCCTGGATGGCGTCAGCGAGGTCGTGGTGGTGTCCCTCGGCTCGCAGGGAGCCGTTCTGGTCACCCGTGACGCCCATGAGTCCCTGGCGCCGATCGAGGTGCCGATCCGCAGCGCGGTTGGAGCCGGCGACAGCATGGTGGCGGCGATCACTCTCGGGCTGGCGCGCGGGATGGATCTGCGCGACGCGGTCCATCTCGGCATGGCTGCGGGAGCCGCGACGCTCATGACCCCAGGCACCGGACTGTGCCGGCGGGAGGACGTGGAGCGGCTCTATTCCGCGTGGCGTCTTCGCGCCGGGTGAGCCGAACCGATCCGTGCGACCTTTTCGGGCGCCGTTCTGTCACGTCCGATCTCGCGCTCGATGTCGAGGATCCGCATGGTGGTCTTGAGAACGGTATCGGGGTTGAGGCTGATCGAGTCGATGCCGAGGCGAACCAAGTACTCGGCCACTTCCGGGTAGTCCGAGGGTGCCTGCCCGCAGATCCCGGAATGGCGCCCGTTGCGGCGCGCGCCCTCCACGGCCAGCTCGATCAGCTTCAGGACGCCCGGGTCGCGCTCGTCGAAGTCGAAGGCCACGATCTCGGAATCGCGGTCGACGCCGAGCACGAGCTGGGTGAGGTCGTTCGATCCGATGGAGAAGCCGTCGAAGTGCTTCGAGAATTCGTCGATCAGGATGACGTTGTTCGGGATCTCGCACATGACGTAGACCTCGAGGCCGTTCTCGCGTCGCGTCAGGCCGAAACGGCTCATGGCAGCGAGAACCCGCTCGGCCTCCTCCACGCGGCGGCAGAACGGCACCATCGGGACGATGTTGGTGAGGCCCATGTCGTCGCGGGCGCGCGTGAGAGCCGCGCATTCGAGCGCGAAGCCATCCTCGTAGGTCGGGTGCGCGTAGCGCGAGGCGCCCCGGAAGCCGAGCATGGGGTTGGCTTCCGTGGGCTCGAAGGCCCGGCCGCCGAGCAGGCTCGCATACTCGTTTGTCTTGAAGTCCGAGAGGCGCACGATCACGGGTTTGGGATAGAACGCCGCCGCAAGCGTCGCGACGCCTTCCGACAGGCGCTCGATGAAGAAGTCCGCGGGCCGCTTGTAGCCTCCGGTCAGGCGTTCGATCTCGGCGCGCTCCGCTGCATCGGAGATGCGCTCCGGGTGGACGAGCGCCATGGGATGCACCTTGATCGCATTCGTGATGATGAATTCCATCCGCGCGAGGCCGACCCCGTCATTGGGCAGGAAGCTCAGGGCGAAGGCACTGTCGGGATCGCCCACGTTCATCATGATCTTGGTGGCAGGGCGGGGAAGGGAAGCGAGGTCGATCTGCTGCACCTCGAACGGGATCTCGCCCTCGTAGACGCGGCCGGTCGTGCCCTCGGCGCAGGAGATCGTCACCACGTCGCCGGTCTTGATCGCGCGGGTCGCGGCATCTGTGCCGACCACGGCTGGAATGCCGAGCTCGCGCGCCACGATGGCCGCGTGGCAGGTGCGCCCGCCCCGGTTGGTCACGATGGCGGCGGCGGTCTTCATCACCGTGCCCCAATCCGGGGAGGTCGTGTCCGCCACGAGAACCTCGCCGGGCCGGAAGGCGGCGAGGTCGGTCTGGTGCGTGATGACGCGCGCCTGTCCCGAGGCGATCTTCGCGCCGACCGCGCGTCCCTCGACCCTCAGCGGCCCGGTCCCGGTCAGGCGGTACTCCTCGAGCCTGGTGCGGTCGATCTGCGAGACGACCGTCTCCGGTCGCGCCTGAACGATGTAGAGCCTGCCGTCGAGGCCGTCCTTGGCCCATTCCACGTCCATGGAGCGGTGCTCTCCGGCGCGGCGGCTGTAGTGCTCCTCGATCCTGATGGCCTGATCGGCCAGCAGCAGCACCTCGTCGTCGCCGATGCAGAAGGCCTCGCGCTCCTTCCGGTCGGTCGGAAGGTTGCGGGTGTGTTCGCGCCCGCCTCCCTCCGCATAGGCCATCTTGATCTTCTTCGCGCCGAGCGTTCGGCGCAGCACCGCGCGCTTGCCCTGCCTGAACGTGGGCTTGAAGACGTAGAACTCGTCGGGATCGACGGTTCCCTGCACGACGTTCTCGCCGAGCCCGTAGGCCCCCGTGATGAATACGACGTCCCGAAAGCCGGTCTCCGTGTCGATAGAGAAGATCACCCCTGACGAGGCGAGGTCCGACCGCACCATCTTCATGATGCCGACGGAGTTGAAGACCTTGAAATGGTCGAAGCCCTTGTCGATCCGGTAGCGGATCGCCCGGTCGGTGAACAGGCTGGCGAAGCAGCGGCGGACGGCGTCGAGCAACTGCGCCTCGCCCGCGATGTTCAGGTAGCTCTCGTGCTGCCCCGCGAAGCTCGCGGTCGGCAGATCCTCCGCCGTAGCGGAGCTGCGGACCGCGACCGTCAGCTGCGAGCCGTATTCGCGAACGAGCTCCGCGTATGCGGATCGGATCTCTCCGGCGAGATCCTCGGGCAGGGGAGCCGCATAGACCAGCTCCCTGGCGCGTCTGGCGCGGCTTGCCAGATCCGCGACGTCGCCGACATCGATGCCGTCGAGCAGATCGTGAAGGCGCGGCCACAGGTCGGACCGGTCGAGGACGGCGCGGTATCCGTCGGCCGTGACGGCAAAGCCGTTGGGCACGAGAACGCCCTGTGGTGTCAGCTCGCGGTACAATTCGCCGAGCGACGCGTTCTTGCCCCCGACCAGTGGCACGTCGTCGAGGCCGATGTCGCGAAAGAACTTGATGAAGCGAGGGGCTGTCGTCATGGGTTCTGCTCAGGTCGTTGCGGTCGAGGATCCGTCATCGGGGCGGTCCGGGCCCGGCCCCGCCATGCGGCTCACCCAGACCGACACCTCCTGGAGCGTGGCAAAGCCGTCCGGCGGCGGATCGGAGCATGGACCGAAGCCGGCCTCGACGCGCCATGGACCCGAGGGACTCCCCGGGCTGCCGCGCTGCGCCTCGGCGAGAACCGCCATCAGGCTGTCGCCCAGGAAAACGAGGCGGCCCACGGTCACGCCGTGCAGAGACGCCAGGGGAATTGGTCGGAAGCTGACGACGGAACGCATCGCATTCTCCAGGGCATGCGGCGGCCCTCGAAGCCTGGACGAGATCGATGGCGGCGGCTTTGATTTACCGCAACGCGGATCACGGTCCGGAGCGGCCCTGCGAACGGCGCGAGGATCGCATTTTTGCTCCTTCCCGGTCGCTGTGCGGGAAGGAAGCCCCGGACACGGACCCGCGTCGATCAGGGGCGCAACGCGTCCGCCAGGATTCCGGAAACATCGAGAATCGTCAGCCTGTCGCCCAGCGCCGCCACGAAGTCGCGCGGCTGCGGGATCGTGTTCGTCAGCACGATGCGATCGATGAAGGGCTGCGTCAGGTTCGGGAGGGATGCCATGCCGCCGACCCCGTGCGCTGCGACGAGCCAGACGGCGCGCGCGCCACGGTCGCGGCATTGATGCGCGACGCGGGCCATGGTGGTTCCGGTGCTGATGAGGTCGTCGACGATCACCGCGATGCAGCCCGAGACGTCACCGACGAAGAGATCGCCGGAGACACGTCCCATGCTGCGTTGCTTGTCCGCCACGGCTTTCGCAACGGGGCGGCCCAGCAGTCGCTCGAGGGTTTCCCGGAACTGCTCCGCCCGTTTCGCGCCGCCGATATCCGGCGAGACGACCGCCACCGGCGTATGGCCGACCCACTGGGCCACGGGCTGGCCGAAGGCAAGGTGTCCGTCAATATGGGTGGTGGAGCACCGGAAGGCGTTCTGGAAGGCCGCAAGGTTGTGGACCTCCATCGTCACGATTCGGTCGGTTCCAACCGCTTCGAAAACCTGGGCGAGATAGCGCGTGGTGACGGGATCGTTCGGCTTGGTCCGACGGTCCTTGCGCGCATAGCAGAGATACGGCGCCGTCATGGTGACGCGCGCGGCGCCGGCATCCTTCAGGGCGCCGATGAAGAACAGGGCCCGACAGAGACGGTCGTTGACGCTCTGCCCTTCGCCTCCGTGCAGTCCCGCCACGATATGAACGTCGCCGCCCCGAACGTCCACGAGGGGCCGCGTCTTGTGCTCTCCATCCTCGAAGTTGCGCTCCTCGTGATCCTGCAGCGGCAGCCCCAGATGGCGCGCAATCCGCTCGCCGAGACCGGCCGCGGACGTCATGGCGAAGAGGAGCGGCCGGTCCTTCCTCGGCGCCGCCCGGCGTGCGTGCTCCGTCGCCGGCCTCCCGGACACCACATGCCGGACCGAGATGCCGCCGAACAGGCCCTCGACCCGGTCGTCGGAGCTCGATAGTGGCGCCACCACGATCTCGACGCTCAGCCGCATGCCGTCCGCCACGCGCGTCGTGAAATCCGCCAGCACCGGCTCAGCGTGGGATCGGACGAGCTCGACGAGCCGGCGGAGCCTCACGGCGCCGCGCGCCTCGGCGGGCGAACGCAGGATGTCCGCGCCCGGGTCGCAGGGTCCCATCAGGGTTTCGAAGGCGGCTCCGCCGAACACGAGCAGCGGCGCCCGATCGCGCGGGTCGATCCGGAGGATGAAGGCTTGCGAGGCGTCGTCCCCGAGCTCCGAAACGCTCATGTCCTGCAGGGTCGGGGCCACGCGGCCGTTCCGCTTGTTCGTCCAGTACTCTATGAGGTGCGCGAGGGACTCGTCCTTCGGCCGGGGAGCGAAGTCGAGCCGCTCGAACAGTCGCCGGAGAGCCGGGTCCGTCATCGCAAAGGTCGTCATGGCTGGCCTGCCTGGAACGAGAGAGCCGAACAGGGTATGGACCTGCCGCGTTCGGACCATGACATTTCTCAATGCGGTCCGGGCCCTTCGGCAGCAGGAGCCCGGTGCAGCAGGTCCACCACTTCCCGGTCCGTGAGCTGGTGGAAGTCCCGGTAGAATTCGCCGATGCCGTAGAACACGTCGGGCGTCAAAAGACAGACCACGTCGTCGACCATCGTGCGCAGCGATGCGATCTCGTCGGCGGGGGCGACGGGAACGGCAAGGATGAGGCGCTTTGCGCCCCGCCGCGCCAGCGCCTTCAGGGCCGCCCGGACGGTCGTGCCGGTGGCGATGCCGTCGTCGACCACGATGACGGTCCTGCCCGTGACGGAAACTGGGGATCTGCCCGACAGGTAGGCCGCCCGGCGCCGCTCGATCTCGTGAAGCTCATTCTGCACGAGAGCGTCGAAGGCGCTCTGGCTCAGCCCGGCCCAGGCCATGACCTCCTCGTTGAGGACCACGTCGGACCGCTCGCCGTCGATCACGGCGGCGGCCGCAAGCTCGGGCTGGGAGGGGAGGCCGATCTTGCGGACGAGCAGCAGATCGAGGGGAGCGTCCAGGGCCGTGGCGATTTCGTACCCCACCGGCACGCCGCCGCGCGGAAGCGCCAGAACGACAGGGTCGGCGATCGTCATCGACGCGAGCCGTACCGCCAAGCGGCGACCTGCATTCGCGCGGTCTTCGAAGTCGAACATGGCCCGCTCGCTTCCATGGACGTGCCGTGTTCGACCATGACGGTTTCGTGAGCCCGGCGTATTGATGCACGTCAATGTCCATTCCGGATGGACTGCTTTGCTGACGTCATGGTGCTTGGCCCCTCCGATCCCGATCCGGGTGCGAAGCCTGCCATGGCGGCAGAACCGTCCCTCGCCGACAAGGTTCGCTTCCTGGGCACGGCCTCGGCCTATCCGCATGGGCCTGACGACGTGATCGTCAAAGAGACACACATGTCCTGCGTCTTCCTGGCTGGCGAGAGGGTGTTCAAGCTGAAGAAGCCGGTCCGTCACTCCTACCTGGATTTCTCCACCCTGGAGGCCCGGGAGCATTTCTGCCGGGAGGAGGTCAGGCTCAACCGTCGCTTGGCTCCCGGCATCTATCTCGGCGTCCGGCCGCTGCTGCGCTCGTCGGCCGGAAGCCTCGTTCTGGACGGAATCGGGGACGTGGTCGATTGGCTCGTCGAGATGCGTCGCCTGCCGGCCGAGTCCATGCTCGACGCCCGGCTTGAGGCAGGGGTTGTCCGCGAAGGGGACGTCGTGTGCCTTGCCGCCGTGCTGGCGGATTTCTACCGTGCGGCCGAGCACCCTGCCGTCGGGCCCGATGTGCCCTTCATGCACTTCACCACCGAGATGGGAGCCAACCGATCGGTACTGATGCGACCCGAGTTTCGCGCCGGGCAGCCCGGAGTCGAGGCGCTTCTGGATCGGATCGATGCGAGCCTCCTGAGCAGCCGCGACCGCCTTGCGGAGCGCGGGCGCTCCGGCCATGTCGTCGACGGCCACGGCGACCTGCGGCCGGAGCATGTCTGCCTCACCGAGCCGATCGTCATTTTCGACCGCCTCGAGTTCAACCCGGACCTGCGACTGGTGGACCCGTTCGACGAACTGTCGTTCCTGGGCATGGAATGCGCCTGCCTGGGAGCGGCCTGGATCGGGCGGGACCTGATCCGGTACGTGGCCGACCTGATGGGCCAGAAGGTCCCCTGCGACCTGATGGGGCTATATACGGCGCTTCATGCGGTTCTGCGCGCCAGACTCTCTTTGGCGCACCTTCTCGATCCAGTGCCCCGCGAGCCCGCCAAATGGATGCCGCAGGCGAAGCGCTATCTCGCCCTGGCCGATCAGGCCTTGTTGTGAGCCGCTGTATGATCTGGGTCAAAGAGCCCGCATCGGTCCGTTGTTAGAACGGCCAGGAACGGAAGGAGCATGACCGTGAACAAGGCACTGAAGATTCCCCATGACGGCACGGTGCTCGTCAGCGACGGCCGCAAGGCGCTGTTCCTGAAGAACCAGGGCGACGACGTCTTTCCCAATCTGCAGGTCGAGCGCGTGCTCCAGGCGCCGGACAATCCGCAGACGAGCCAGCAGGGCACCGACAAGCCCGGCCGGACCTTCGGCTTCGACCAGCGCGCCGCCGTCGGGCAGACCGACTGGCATCAACGTGCGGAGCAGAAGTTCGCCGCCGAGGTCGCAGAGATGGTCAACCAGGCGTGCTCGACCGGAGACCTGAAGGCGATCGTCGTCGCGGCGCCGCCGCGGACCTTGGCCGAACTCCGCACGCATTTCTCCGAGGCCGTCCGACGCAAGATCATGGCCGAGGTCAACAAGGACCTGACCAAGCACCCGGTCTACGAGATCGAGCAGCATCTCGTTCCGGGAGCGTGAAGGGGCGCTCTTCCGGGCTGAACATCCGGATTGCGGCAGGGGAGTTCCGCTCGCTCAGGGTCGCTCGATGCTGCCGGTGAACAGATAGCCGACGCCGCGGACCGACTTGATCAGCGTCGGGCTCCTTGGCTCGGGCTCGATCTTTCGCCGCAGCCGCGCCACCTGCGCATCGATGGCGCGGTCGAACACCTCCCATTGCCGCCCGCGCGTGAGGTCCATCAGCATGTCCCGGTTCAGAACGCGGCCGGGATGCCGCGCGAAGGTCACGAGAAGGTCGAACTCTCCCGTCGTGAGCGGAACGGGCGCGCCGCTTGGATCCTTCAGCTCCCGCCGCCCCAGATCGAGGGACCATCCGTCGAACCGGATGGTCTCCCCGGTTCCCGGGTGAGGAGCGGTCGCGGCCTCCCCGGGATGGGCCGGTTGCAGCCGCCGCAGGACGCTCTTGATCCGCGCCAGCACCTCGCGCAGGTGGAATGGCTTCGCGATGTAATCGTCGGCGCCGACCTCGAGCCCGACGACCGCGTCGACGATGTCGGCCCGACCCGTCACCATGATGATGCCGATATTGGATTGGGACCGGATTTCCCGTGCGAGTTCGAGACCGTCCTCTCCCGGAAGGAGCAGATCCAGCAGGATCAGGTCGATCCTTTCGTTAGCCAGGCGCTCGCGCATGGCCGCGCCGCTCCCGGCGACGCTCACGCGGAAGCCTTCCTCGGACAAGTAGCCGGAGAGCATCTTGCAGATGCGGTGGTCGTCGTCGACGATCAGAATGTGAGGCTTGTCCGCCATTTCCGAAGGTCCAGAGCTGCCAGGTCCGCCGCTGCGATCGGGCGCTGAGAAAGCAGTTCTCGCCCGGTCGTGCAAAATCAGCTGGGGCGGACATGGTCAAGCCGACGGGAGCGGCATCCCATCCACCGGAGCTGACCAAGACTACTCCAGCCAAGGTCCTGTTACAATTCGTTACAGGGCTGTCACAAGAGCGCACATGGCTAGGATACTTCTGTGACAGAGGCCTGCTCTACTGACCGAAAGCATGGTTCAGAGCGGAGCTAGCGTCATGTACTCGTCCCATCTCGCCCCTTCGGGCCACCATGTCCCCTTCGCTGCCTTGGGCCTCACGCCGAAGACGACAACCCTCGAAGGCCTGTTCTCCGCCCAGCCGGCCGAGACTTTTACGGCCGGCCAAGCCGTCTTCTGGGAGGGAGACGCCTCCACGCACGTGGTTCAGGTCGTCGAGGGCTGCCTGCGTCTCTACCGCATCCTGCCCGACGGGCGGCGGGCCGTGATCGGCTTCACCTTCGGCGGCGAAGTGCTCGGCGTGTCCTTCCAGGGGCCCTATCTCTACACGGCCGAAGCCGTGACGCCGGTCCGCCTGCGCCGGATCAGCCGTAAGCGCATGATCGAGGTCGCGGCGACCTCTTCCGGGACGCTCCGCCAGCAGCTCATGGACAAGATGTATGAGGAGATGAGCGCCGCTCAGCACCTCATCATCGTCCTCGGCCAGCTGAGCGCCGAAGAGCGGGTCGCGAACTTCCTCGTGGCCGCGGCGCAGCGGACCGGAGCGGACCGTCGCAAGCCGGTCGCCGTCGAGCTGCCGATGAGCAGGCTGGACATCGCGGATTACCTCGGACTCACCATCGAGACCGTCTGCCGCGTGTTCTCGAAACTCAAGCGGGAAGGGTTGATCGCGCTCGAAGGACGGCACCAGGTGATCCTGCGCGGCATCGCGGCGCTCCTCGATCTGGCCGGAGAGATGGACGAGGACCGCCCGTGCGGCATCCGCGTTCCCGCAAGGCCGGAGGCTGCGCTGCCGAACTGAACGCTTGGACGGCAAGCGATCACGTGTCGGAGCACACGGCCGACATGCCTCCACGCTGCGTCGACGCCGGAGCGGCTGCGAAACTCGCAGGACCGCTCCAAGAGGAGACAGAGCGCCGAGTTTGCGAAAAATCAGTTCACCGACAGGTCTTCGGGAGGCACATTCATCGTGTGAGAAACGAAGGCTCGACCTATCAGGAAGATCCTTCGAACATGGTCGGGACAGTCATGCCGCAGGTCCGGTTTTCGGCGTGACATCACCGCCGTCCGAGGTTTGGCCCATGATGGAAGCCTCCAGCTCGAATGCCTATCCTCTCATGCACTGGCTTGATCGATACTGGTCCGGACCGAAGAAGCTTCTGGCCGCCTGCCTTGCTCTCGACACGACCGTTTTTGTGCTCGATCTCTGGCTTCCGGCCGAGTACGCGGTCGGCATCCTCTATATCGGGCCGGCCCTGCTCGCCTTCAGGCTCCCACGGGCCCGCGCGGGCATCGGGCTTGCAGTGCTGGGGACGATCCTCAGCGTTCTGGGATACGTGATCTCGCCCCTCAGCCCCGGCTATGGAAGCGTCGAGACCATCATCAATCGCGGCATGTCCCTGGCGATCATGTGGTGGGCGGCGGCCCTGGCCGTCGGACACCAGGCCGCGAGAACCGCTCTCGAGCAGAGCGAGGCGCGCTCCCAGGCGAACGAGGCGCACCTGCGGTCGATCCTCGAAACGGCGCCCGAGGCGCTCATCACCATCGACGCGGGCGGCCGCATCGAGACGTTCAGCCGGTCCTCTGAAATCCTGTTCGGCTACGACGCGAGCGAGGTCGTCGGCCGCAACGTGAGCATGCTCATGCCTTCACCCTACCGCGAGGAGCATGACGGCTATCTTGAGCGTTATCTCCGCACCGGCGAGAGGCGCATCATCGGAGTGGGGCGTGTGGTCAGCGCGCGGCGCAAGGACGGCAGCGTCTTCCCGATCGAGCTGGCTGTCGGGGAGGCGAGGGTGGATGGCCACCGCCTATTCACCGGCTTCATCCGCGACATGACGGCCAGACAGCGGCTGGAGCAGGAGCTCCGGCAGGCGCAGAAGATGGAGGCGGTCGGCCAGCTGACCGGCGGCATCGCGCACGATTTCAACAACCTGCTCACCGTCATCCTCGGCAATCTGGAGATGGTCGAGATGCGCCTGAAGGACGAGCGCCAGCTCGAGCTCGTCAGGGAGGCGCGGGAGACGGCGGAGCACGGCGCCCAGCTCACCGGAAGGCTCCTCGCATTCGGACGGCGCCAGCCCCTGCAGCCCAAGCCCACGGATGTGGCGCAGCTGCTGCAGGAGATGGAGACGCTCCTGCGCCGCGCGCTCGGGGAGACCATCGAGGTCCGAACCAGATCGGAGCCTCGTCTCTCCAAGGTCGACGTCGATCCGAGCCAGTTGCAGAGCGCGATCCTGAACCTGGCCATCAACGCCCGCGACGCCATGCCGGCGGGAGGACGGCTGACCATCACGGCCTCAGGGGCAGTGATCGACGCCGATTATGCCCATCTCCATTCCGAGGTGCATCCGGGCCACTACGTCGTGGTCGCCGTCACCGACACGGGTACGGGCATGTCCAAGGAGGTGCAGGAGCGCGCCTTCGATCCGTTCTTCACAACCAAGGAGGTCGGGGCGGGAAGCGGTCTCGGCCTCTCCATGGTCTACGGCTTCGTCAAGCAGTCGAACGGCCACGTCCAGATCTACAGCGAGACCGGCCACGGCACCACGGTGCGGATCTACCTGCCGCAGGCCGAGGACAAGCCGGCGGTCGCGCCGCCTCAGGGCGAGCGGGCCGGGATCGAGGCCCTGAAGGCGCGCGGCGAGACCGTGCTCGTCGTCGAGGACGAGCCCCGCGTGCGCCGGCTCACCGTCAAGAGGCTGCAGGACCTCGGCTATGCTATCCTCGAGGCCGCCGACGGTCCGCAGGCCCTGAGGGTGCTCGAAGAGCGGAACGACATCGATCTGGTCTTCACCGACATCATCCTGCCGAACGGGCTCACGGGCGCCGACGTGGCGCGCTACGTCCATGAGAACCGGCCCGGGGTCAAGGTGCTGTTCACGTCCGGCTATGCGGAGCCCGATCTCGTGAAGCAGGGGCTCGCCAAGGGCGCGTTCTGGCTGAAGAAGCCATATACGGCCGCCAGTCTTGCCCAGACGCTCCGGACGATCCTTGACGGGGCGGCGTGAGGCGCGGCGGTGGCGCACCGTGGTCGGGTGGATCGACGACCTATCACCGTTCGTCATACTTAAGGCTACAAACTTTCAATTCCGGTGATGCGCGACTCAGGATAATGTGCCGCCCCTTGCCGTTCAGGGTCTCGACATGTCCACGCAAACCGATCGATCCCGCTTCTCGCCGGAACTCATCGTCCTGTCGGGCTGCCTGATTGCCCTCATCACGTTCGGGCCGCGGGCCTCAGCCGGCCTGTTCCAGATCCCGATGACGACGGAATACGGCTGGGGGCGCGACGTGTTCGGCCTCGCCATCGCGTTCCAGAACCTGCTCTGGGGACTCGGCCAGCCCTTCGCGGGCGCTGTGGCGGACCGGTTCGGGGCCCTCCGGGTGCTCTGCGTGGGCGCGCTGCTCTATGCGGCCGGCCTCGTGGTCATGGCCTATGCGACGACCCCCGGCATGCTCCACCTGGGGGCCGGCATCCTGATCGGCTTCGGCCTCTCGGGCTGCTCGTTCAACCTGGTGCTCGGCGCCTTCGGCAAGCTCCTGCCGGAACAGTGGCGGCCCATGGCCTTCGGGGCGGGCACCGCGGCCGGCTCCTTCGGCCAGTTCCTCTTCCCGCCCATCGGCAACGTGCTCATCTCCTCCATCGGCTGGCACCAGGCCCTCGTGGTCTTCGCCGTGAGCGTTCTGCTCGTGCTGCCCCTGTCCCTGACGCTGGCGACCCGGCCCAATGCCGGAGCCGCGTCGCAGGGCGGTCCGGCGCCCGCGCCGAACCAGTCGATCCGGCAGGCCCTATCGGAAGCCTTCCAGCACCGCTCCTACGTGCTGCTGGTTCTCGGCTTTTTCACCTGCGGCTTCCAGCTCGCCTTCATCACGGCGCATCTTCCGGCCTACCTGAAGGATGCGGGCCTCTCGGCCGCCATCGGCGGCTGGACCCTCGCGGTCATCGGCCTCGCCAACGCGGTCGGGTCGCTGTCCGCCGGCTGGCTGTCGACGCGCATGTCGAAGCGCTGGCTGCTCGCCTGGATCTATCTCGGCCGCTCGGTGGCGATCGCGGCCTTCATCCTGATCCCGGCCTCTCCCGTGAGCTCCATCGCGTTCGGCGTCTCCATCGGGCTGCTCTGGCTCTCAACGGTGCCGCCCACATCGTCCCTCGTGATGCTGATGTTCGGCACGCGCTACATGGCCATGCTCTACGGCTTCGCGTTCTTCTCGCATCAGGTCGGCGGCTTCCTCGGCGTGTGGCTCGGCGGACTGCTCTACGAGGCCTACGGCAACTACACCTTCGTGTGGTGGCTCTCGATCGCGCTCGGAATCGCGTCGGCGCTGATCAATCTGCCGATCAAGGAAGAGCCGGTCGAGCGCGCGCCGTCTCTCCAGCCGGCGGAGTGATCCTCATCTTTCGAAGTCGTGCATCGTTCATTGCGGAAAACCGGTGTCCACTTTTCCGCACGATGCACGCGCCTTCGCCGAAGGAATGAGCCCTTCGCGCTTGCCCTGATCCTCCACCGCGCTCCAAATGGGCCAACATGGTGGAGGAACGATCAATGGGCGCATTCAGGGCCGTCGTCATCGACAAGAACGAGAGCGGACAGACCGTCGAGCTGCGAGACTTCGACGAGGCCGACCTGATGGACGGCGACGTCACCGTCCGCGTGTCGCATTCGACCCTCAACTACAAGGACGGGCTCGCGCTCACCGGCAAGGCCCCGGTTGTGCGCCGCTTCCCGATGATTCCCGGCGTCGATCTCGTCGGCACGGTCGAGGCGTCCTCAAATCCCGAGTTCAAGCCGGGCGATGCGGTCGTGCTCAACGGCTGGGGCCTCGGCGAGACGCATCTCGGCGCCTATGCCGAGAAGGTGCGGGTCAAGGGCGATTGGCTGATCCCGCTCCCGACGGGCCTGAGCGCCGAGCAGGCGATGGCGATCGGAACGGCGGGCTACACCGCCATGCTCGCGCTGATGGCGCTGGAACGCCACGGCCTTCGTCCGGACCGCGGCCCCGCCGTCGTGACCGGCGCGGCCGGCGGAGTCGGTTCCGTAGCGGTCGCCCTGCTCGCCAAGGCCGGCTGGCACGTGATCGCCTCCACCGGAAGGCCGGAGGAAGCCGATTACCTGAAGGGGCTCGGCGCCGCGGAGATCATCGAGCGCAGCGAGCTCAACGGTCCTGTCCGGCCGCTCGCCAAGGAGCGCTGGGCCGCCGGCATCGATTCCGTCGGCTCGACGACGCTCGCCAACGTCCTATCGATGACCCGGTACCACGGGGCCATCGCGGCCTGCGGCCTCGCGGGCGGCATGGACCTGCCGTCCACCGTGGCGCCCTTCATCCTGCGCGGCGTGTCGCTGCTCGGCATCGACTCGGTCATGGCCCCGAAGCCGCTCCGCCTGGAGGCCTGGAACCGGCTGGCCCGGGAGCTCGATCTCGGCAAGCTCGCGGCCATGACCTCGACCATCCCGCTCGATCAGGTGCAGGAGGCTGGGCGGAAGATCGTCGAAGGCAGGATTCGCGGACGGGTCGTGGTGGAGATCGGCTGACCGGTCGGGATCACGCGATCTTGCGCCCGTATCCCTCGATGGCCTTGCGCTGCTTGCCGATCTCGACCGCCATGAAGTCCATGAAGGCCCGCACGCGGGCCGACTGGCGCAGGTCCGGGTGCGTGAGAAGCCACAGGCCGGCGGAGAAGTCCGGATTGATGTCGGACAGCCGGACGAGGCTCGGATTCGCATCCGCGATGAAGCAGGGCAGTGGCCCGATGCCGGTGCCGGCCTCGACCGCCTCCGCCAGCCCCAGCACCGTGTTGACCCGGTAGGCGATCAGCTCGGGAGCCACGCGGTCGCGCACATAGCGGGCCGCCTTGAGCGTCGCGAGATTATCCCCGAGCGCCACCCAGGGACGGTTGACGAGGGTGGACGGGTCGATGGAGCCCGGATCGGGGAAGTCCGCGGCACGGCCGTAGATCGCCCAGGCGATGGTCGCGACCCGCCGCCCCACCAGGGTCTCGGGCGGCGTGTCGGTGGCGCGGATCGCCACGTCGGCATCGCGCTTCGACAGGTTCAGGGCCTGGTTGGCCAGGACCACGTCCAGGCGCATCTCGGGGCAGCTCACGAGAAACCGGGTGAAGAGCGGCGTGAGCAGGTGGATCAGCAGCGAATCGTTGGTGGTGACGCGCAGCTCGCCTGCCGGAGCGACCGCCTGGCCCGCGAGCTTGCGCGTGAAGGCGGTGACGTTCTCCTCCATCTGCTCCGCGAGCGCCGCCATCTCCTCGCCGGCGGGCGTCAGCACGTAGCCGGTGCGATGGCGCTCGAAGAGCTTGACCCCGAGCCCGTCCTCCATCTGGCCGAGGCGGCGGAAGACGGTGGAGTGATTGACGCCGAGCCGTTCGGCAGCTCCCGCGAGGCCGCTGGCCTCGGCGATGATCTTCACCAGCCTGAAGTCGTCCCACTCGAGAGGCTGCTTCGCCACAGTCTTGCATCCACGCAATAAAGACCGTGCATCAGTACCACTGGTTTTGCAGATTGGAAAGTTTACCCTAGGTTATATCGGGTGATCGAAGACATCCGGATGTGCCGGCGCCGCATGCGTTCGCGCACCACAGACAACCTCACCTGTTGGAGATCGTGATGGCCAAGGTTCTGGTCCTGTATTATTCCGCCTGGGGGCATATCGAGAAGATGGCCTATGCGGTTGCCGAAGGGGCCCGCGAGGCCGGCGCCGACGTCACCGTCAAGCGCGTGCCGGAACTCGTGCCGCTCGAGGTGGCCCAGAAGGCCCACTACAAGCTCGATCAGGAAGCCCCGATCGCCAAGCCGGAAGAGCTCGCCGAGTACGATGCGGTCATCTTCGGCACCGGCACCCGCTACGGCAACATGACTGCCCAGATGAAGAACTTCCTTGACCAGACCGGTTCGCTCTGGGCGAGCGGCGCCCTCGTCGGCAAGGTCGGTTCGGTCTTCACGTCGAGCGGCACCCAGCATGGCGGCCAGGAATCGACGATCCTGACCTTCCACCCGGTCCTGCTGCACCTCGGCTTCATCATCGTCGGCCTGCCCTATGCCTTCGCGGGCCAGATGGGCCTCGACGAGATCAAGGGCGGTTCGCCCTACGGCGCCTCGACGATCACCGGCCCCGACGGCTCGCGCCAGCCGAGCCAGGTCGAGCTCGACGGCGCCCGTTACCAGGGCCGCCACGTGGCCGAGATCGCCAGCAAGCTCACGGCGAAGTAAGACGTCGGGCGGGGCGGCTCAGCGCTCCGCCGCAGCCCGTCTCAGGCGGTCGTTGATTGCCTCGCCCAGCCCGGTCTCGGGGATCGGGCTGACGGCGATGGTGTCGGCGCCGGAGGCGTCGAGCTGCCTCAGGGACGAGAACAGACGGGCGGCGGCCTCGATGAGGTCGCCGCTTTCGCTCAAGCTCAGCACGGCCCGTGCTTCTGGAAGCCCGTCGGGCGACGTGGAGCCGAACAGCAGGGCCGCCTCGCCGGGCCTGATCTCGGCCGCATCCAGGCGCACCTGCGCCCGCGGGGCGTAGTGCGACGCGAGCATGCCCGGCGCGACCGGATTGTCCGTTGCCTCGGGCCCGGCCTCCAGCCTGCACCCGATCAGCGCCTCGATCGCTTCCCGCGGCACGCCCCCTGGGCGCAGCAGGCGCGGAGCGCCGCCGAGACAGGCCACGATGGTGGATTCGACGCCGACCATGGCCGGACCGCCATCGATCACCGCATCGATGCGGCCGTCGAGGTCCCCCAGCACGTGATCGGCCTCGGTAGGGCTGATCCGGCCGGAGCGGTTGGCAGAGGGGGCCGCGACCGGGCATCCGGTCTTCTCCAGCAATGCATGGGCCATCAGATGCGCCGGCACCCTCAAGGCCACGCTGTCGAGGCCCGCGCGGGCGAGGTCCGAGACCGTGCAGGTCTTCGCCGCCGGCACCACCAGGGTGAGGGGGCCCGGCCAGAAGGCCTTCGCCAGCCGTTCCGCGGTCTCGTCGAAGACCCCCTGAACCTTGGCGGCCTCGAAGCTGTCGAGATGGGAGATCAGGGGATTGAAGCTCGGCCGCTCCTTGGCGGCGTAGATTCCGGCCACCGCTTCCGGGTTGGTGGCGTCGGCTCCCAGCCCGTAGACCGTTTCGGTCGGGAAGGCCACGAGGCCGCCGCGCCTGAGGATTGAGGCCGCTTCGGCAAGTCCGGCCGCGTCGGGCGTCAGGCGTTTGGTTTGCACCATTGACCGCTGATCGTTCACGTCTAAACTATCCTTCAATCCGAACGCGGGTCGGCGCGCTTTCGCGGGTTTAACTGCGGGGCGACACGCGTCAATATCAAAACCCATTCGCCATCAGAGGAAACACCATGTCCTACCGCGCGCCCGTCTCCGACATCGTCTTCACGATGCGCCACGTGGCCGGCCTCGACCGTGCCCTGCGGGATGGGCTCTATCCGGATCTCAGCGCCGATCTCGCGCAGACGATCCTGGAGGAGGCGGGGCGCTTCGCCAACGACGTGATCGCGCCCTTGAACCGGGAGGGCGACAAGCACGGGGTGGTCCTGAAAGATGGCGCCATCACCACCGCGCCGGGCTGGAAGGAGGCCTACAAGGCCTGGACGGAGGCGGGCTGGAACGCCCTGCCGGGCCCGGTCGATTATGGCGGGCAGGGGTTGCCGACGCTTCTCAACTCCGCCTGCGTGGAGATGTGGAACTCGGCCTCCATGGCGTTCGGCATCGGCCCCGTCCTCACCATGGGGGCCATCGAGGCGCTGGCGCAGCACGGTTCGGACGATCTCAAGGGCCGCTATCTGGAAAAGCTCGTCTCCGGCGAGTGGACCGCCACCATGAACCTCACCGAGCCGCAGGCGGGCTCGGACCTCGCGGCCCTGCGATCCCGCGCCGAGCCGGCGGGTGACGGGACCTACCGGATCACTGGCCAGAAGATCTTCATCACCTACGGCGAGCACGATCTCACCGACAACATCGTGCATCTCGTGCTCGCGCGCCTGCCCGATGCGCCTGCCGGCACCCGCGGCATCTCGCTCTTCCTCGTTCCCAAGTTCCTGCCGGACGGCACGCGCAACGACGTGCGCTGCCACTCGATCGAGCACAAGCTCGGCATCCATGCCTCGCCCACCTGCACCATGATCTTCGGCGATCACGGCGGCGCGGTCGGTTGGCTCGTGGGCGAGGAGAACCGCGGCCTTGCCTGCATGTTCACGATGATGAACAACGCCCGCCTCGCGGTCGGCCTGCAGGGCGTCGCCATCGCGGAGCGCGCCTATCAGCAGGCGCTCGGCTACGCCAGCGAGCGGCGCCAAGGCCGCGCGCCCATGGGCGCCGTCGAGGGCATGAGCCCGATCGTCGCGCACCCGGACGTGCAGCGCAACCTGCTCACCATGAAGGCGCTGACGGCGGCTTCCCGCGCCATCTGCTACATGACCGCGGAGGCCATCGACCGCGCCCATCTGGAACAGGATGCGGCGAGCCGGAAGAAGGCCCATGAGCGCGCCTCCCTGCTCACGCCGGTGGCGAAGGCCTTCTCGACCGATATCGGCGTCGAAGTCGCGTCGCTGGGCGTGCAGGTCCATGGCGGCATGGGCTACGTGGAGGAAACGGGCGCGGCCCAGCACCTGCGCGACGCGCGCATCGCGCCGATCTACGAGGGCACCAACGGCATCCAGGCCATCGATCTCGTCACCCGCAAGCTGCCGCTCTCCGGCGGCGAGACGGTCCATGCGCAGATCGCCGCCATGCGGGCCGTCGTCACGCGTCTGATGAAGGAGGCAACGCCCGCCTTCGGGGCGACCGCGGCACGCCTGCGCGATGCCATCGAGAGCCTGGATCGCGCGACGAGCTTCCTCCTCAAGGCGGTCTCGTCCAACGCGCCCTCCGAGGCGCTGGCGGGCGCGACGCCGTATCTTCGCCTCTTCGCGCTGGCTCAAGGAGGCGCGGCGCTCGCCGAAGGCGCGCTCGCGGCGAATGCCCTGATGGCAAGCGGCGACACCGATCCGGCGCATCCGGCCCGCATCGCGCTGTGCCGCTTCTTCGCCGAGAATATTGCGGTCGGCGCGAAGGGCCTCGAGGACACGGTTCTGGGTGGTGCGAGCTTCCTGCAGGACGCCGATCTGGCGCTGGCGAGCTGATCCCATGACCCTCAACGGCAAGACGCTCTTCATCACCGGCGCCTCCCGCGGCATCGGCCTCGCCATCGGCCTGCGCGCGGCGCAGGACGGCGCCAACGTGGTCGTCGCGGCCAAGACCGCCGAGCCGCACCCGAAGCTGCCGGGCACCATCTACACGGCCGCCGAGGAGATCGAGACGGCGGGCGGCAGGGCCCTGCCGCTCGTGGTCGACGTGCGCGACGAGGAGGCCGTGAAGGGCGCCGTCGCGAAGGCGGTGGAAACCTTCGGCGGCATCGACATCGTGGTGAACAACGCCAGCGCCATCAGCCTCACGCCGACGCCGCAGACCGACATGAAGCGGTTCGACCTGATGCACCAGATCAACACGCGCGGCACCTACATGGTGTCGAAATACGCGATTCCGCACCTGGAAAAGGCCGAGAACCCGCACATCCTCATGCTCTCGCCTCCGCTCGACATGAAGGAGAAATGGTTCGCGCCGCATCTCGCCTATTCCCTGGCGAAATACGGCATGAGCCTCTGCGTTCTGGGACTTGCAGGCGAGTTGCGGGGCAGAGGGATCGCCGTCAATGCGCTCTGGCCGCGCACGACCATCGCCACCAGCGCGGTGAGGAACCTGCTCGGCGGCGACGAGATCGTGCAGGCGAGCCGCACGCCCGAGATCCTGGCCGATGCGGCCCATGCGGTCTTCCTCAAGCCGTCGGGAAGCTTTTCCGGACACTTCCTCATCGACGACGTCTTCCTCTCAGGCGAGGGCGTGACGGATTTCGAGAAGTACCGGGTCGATCCGTCGAAGCCCCTGATGCCCGATTTCTTCGTGCCGGATGACACGCCGCCCCTCTCACGCTCGTCATAGAAGTTCTGCTACAACAACGGCGGACTTTCGGGGGCGACGCGTATGATCTTGATTCACAGGCCGGCAGGGCGCTCGGGGCGCCCAGAGCCCTCGCTCGACCGCTATGCGCTGCAGCCCGGCGAGCCGATTCCCGACGATGCCCTGTGGATCGACCTGATCGAGCCCACGAAGGAAGAGGACCGGCTGGTCGAGAGGCATCTCAACATCGAGATCCCGACCAAGGAGGAGATGGCCGATATCGAGCCGTCGGAGATCCTCTACACCGAGAACAACGCGCGCTACATGACCGTGCGCGTCTTGTGCTCGTCCGATACGGAGACCCCGAAGCTCATCGACGTGTCGTTCATCCTGACCGAGAAGGCGCTCGTGACCGTACGCTACGGGGAGCCGCGCTCGTTCTCCATGTTCATGGCGCGCGCCGTGAAGCCCGGCGGCTGCCGTCACCAGCCCGAGGCGGTGCTTGACGGCCTCATCGAGACCATCATCGACCGGGCCGCCGAGATCCTCGGCAATGTCGGTTCACGCGTCGACCGTCTGTCCCAGACGATCTTCGAGAACGAGCGGCAGGGAACACGGCGCGCGGCCTCGTTCCGGGCGGCTCTGAAATCCATCGGCCGCAAGGGCGATCTCATCTCCAACGTGCGCGAGAGCATGGTGACGGTGGAGCGCCTGCTGCTCTTCCTGTCGGCCTCCATGCCGCGGCCGCAGCGCGCCCACGGCTACCAGGCCGAGTGGCGCACGGCGCTGCGCGACGTGCAGTCCATCGAGGAGCACGCCACGTTCCTGTCGAACAAGCTGCAGTTCCTGCTCGACGCTACGCTCGGGCTCGTCACCATCGAGCAGAACGACATCATCAAGCTCTTCTCGGTCATGTCGGTGATCTTCCTCCCGCCGACCCTCGTGGCGTCCATGTACGGGATGAACTTCAAGATCATGCCGGAGTTGGAATGGCAGCACGGCTATCCTTTCGCCATCGGCCTCATGATCATGGCCGCCGTGCTGCCCTATCTGTTCTTTCGCTGGAAACGCTGGTTGTAGCCGGACGATCTGAGGTAGGACATCGGAGACCTCATGCTGAGGAGCGAAGCGTCTCGAAGCACGAGGGCGTTTCCAGCGCCCTCTGGACCATCCTTCGAGACGCAGCTTCGCCGCTCCTCAGGATGAGGTAGCATGAAACAACAGAAGCGGAGGAGATCGCCATGTGCGGGCGCTATGCCGTCACCCTGCCTCCCGACACCTATCGGGAGTTCTACGGCTATCCGGAGCAGCCGAACTTCCCGCCGCGCTTCAACGTGGCCCCGACCCAGCCGGTCCCGATCGTCATCGAGGACAAGGGCGACCGGCACTTCATGCTGGTGCGCTGGGGCTTCCTGCCGTCCTGGGTCAAGGACCCGAAGGACTTCCCGCTGGTGATCAATGCGCGCGGCGAGACGCTGCAGACCAAGCCTACCTTCAAGGCGGCGTTGAAGCGAAGGCGCTGCATCTTCCTGGCGGACGGCTTCTACGAATGGCAGCGCCACGGGCGCGAGAAGGCGCCCTTCCTCATCCGCCCGCGCAACCGCGGGCCGATGCCGCTCGCGGGGCTGTGGGAGACCTATGCGGACCCGAGCGGCGGCGAGATCGACACCGCCGCCATCGTCACCACGGACGCCAACGGCACGCTTTCGGCCGTGCACGACCGGATGCCGGTGATCCTGTCTCCCGACGACATCGGGGCCTGGCTCGACGTGCGCGACGAGCGCGCCGACGTGATGCGCCTCGTCCGCCCGTGCCCGGAAGACTGGCTCGACGTGGTGCCGGTCTCGAGCCGCGTCAACAAGGTCGAGAACGACGATCCGGGCGTGCAGGAGCCCTTAAGCGCTCCGGAGGCCAAACCCGTCGAGCAGACGAAGCGCAAGGCTGCGAAACCCCGCTCCACCGACGAGGACGAGCAGGGAAAGCTGTTCTAGCAGAACGCGCAAAAAAATGGCGCCCGGGGGCAGGGCGCCTGGAGGTAACCGGTCAAGGGATCTCCAGCGGGTCTGGAGAGACTACGGTGGGCCGGTGTTCGATAACGGTCGACACGCGGGCCTTATTCCACGCACACACAGTTTTTCTGCGCCGGCATCCGGCCCGCGCAGGATTGCCCATCCGTTGCAAGGGTTTAGCAGCGAGCTTACCGCCGCTTCTTCGCCGCGTCGCGGCGCAGGATGCCTACCACTTCGAGATGCGGGCTGTGCTTGAACTGGTCGACCGGGATCACCCGCTCCAGGCGGAAGCCCGCGCCCATCAGGATCGCGGCGTCGCGCGCGAAGGTGGCGGCGTCGCAGGACACGCTGACGACGAGCGGCACCTTCGAGACGGCGAGCTGCTTCGCCTGAGCCTCCGCACCGGCCCGCGGCGGGTCGACCACCACCGCATCGAAGGCATTGAGCTCCAGTGTCAGCAGCGGACGGCGGAAGAGGTCGCGGGTCTCGGTCGTGATGCGGCGAAGGCCCGGCGTTGCGCGGAAGGCCTTGTCGAGGGCCGCGATGGCTCCGGCCTCCGTCTCGACCGCATGAACCTCCGCCTTTTCGGCCAGCCGCAGCGCGAAGGGGCCGGCGCCCGAAAAGAGGTCGGCGACGCGCTTGGCGCCGCGGCAGGCCTCCGTCACGAAGCCCACGAGCGTTTCCTCGCCGAGCCGCGTCGCCTGAAGGAAGGAGCCCGCGGGCGGAACGACGGAGGCGCGGCCCATGACGATCGCGGGCGGACGGCGCTCGACGATCACGTCGCCGTGGATCGAGAGACGCGCCAGGTCGAGCCGCTCGGCAAGATCGATGAGGCCGAGGCGGTCCTTGTCCTTCAACGGCCCATGGCCGCGCACATCGACGTCGAACCCGGTCGTGACGGCGGTGATCTGGATGTCGAGCGGCTTGCGGGCCGCGCGCAGATGCTCGCCGATGGCGCGGGCGATCGGCGGTGCGGCGCTCTTCAGAGAGGGCTCCGCGATGGGGCAGAACTCGATCTCGACCACATGGTGGCTGCGCGCCGCCATGTAGCCCACATGCATGGCGCGGTCGGGAAAGCGCACGTGTAGCGTCACCCGCCGGCGGCCCTCGCCGTGGGCGTCGATGAGCTCTTCGATGGGAGCCTCGATCCGCGCTTGGCGCAGCGTGTGGACGAGGGTGTCGCGTTTCCAGGTCTGGTAGAAGCCGTGCCGCATGTGCTGCGTCGCGCAGCCGCCGCATTCGCCGAAATAGGGGCAGAACGGCGTCTCGCGCTCGGGCGAGGGTGCATCGACCGACACGAGGCGCGCACGCTGACCGTCGCGCTCGATGGTCACCGTTTCGCCGGGCAGCGTGTAGGGCACGAAGACGGGGCCGGAGCCGCTCTCCGCGATCCCGTCGGCTTTGGCGCCGAGGCGCGTGATGGTCACCTGTTCAGCCACGGCGTGCTCCCAAAAGGAATTCCCGGTTGCCGTCCCCGCCCTCGATGGGCGAGGGGACGATCCCCATCGGCTCGAAGCCGAGGGATTGGACGAAGGCCGTCATGTCCTCGCAGACGGCGCGATGCACCGCCGCGTCGCGGACGATGCCCTTCTTCACGTTGTCGCGCCCGGCCTCGAACTGCGGCTTCACGAGAACCGCCATCACGGCATGCGGTTTCAGCAGCGGAATCACGGGCGGCAGGACGAGCTTCAGCGAGATGAAGCTCACATCGGAGACCAGCAGGTCGATGGGCTCCGGGATCAGGTCGGTGCTCAGCGAGCGCGCATCCGTTCCCTCCAGGTTCGTCACCCGCGGATCGGCCGCGATGGTGGGATGAATCTGCCCGTGGCCGACATCGACCGCGTAAACATGCGCGGCGTCCCGCTTCAGAAGAACCTCGGTGAAGCCGCCGGTGGAGGCACCGAGGTCGAGGCAGACGAGGCCCTTCGGGTCGATCTGGAAGATGTCGAGGGCCGCGGCCAGCTTCACGCCGCCGCGGGAGACGTAGGGATGCGGCTGCTCGGCCGTGATCACGGCCTCCTCCGGCACGGTGTCCGAAGCCTTACGGATCACCGTGCCGTTCACGGTGACGAGCCCAGCCGCGATGGCCTCCTGGGCCCGGGCGCGGCTCGTGAAGAAGCCGCGTTCGACCAGAACGACATCGGCGCGCTTGCGGGTCATGCGATCCTCGCCATCACAGGTGGTTCTCATCCCTCGGGACGGAACAAAGATCCGCCCCCTTTACATTTCCATGCATGACCCAGATCACCGGATCGGAGCATTCGCCATGATCGACCGACGCGAAGTCATGTCCGGGGCGGTTCTGCTCGCCACCAGCGCTGCCATCACCAGCGTTCTGATGCAAGCCCCGGAGAGCATCACGCCCGTGCCGACCGTCTCCGGGGCCGCCGACGATCCCTCTGCCGAAGCGAGGGCGAAGGCCGCGAAGGCCGGCCCCTTGCCGATCTGATCGTTCGCACTCCGGCGGCTTCGCGGATCACAATCCCTTCAGATGCCGGAACCGGGCCCTAGATGCGGCATCATCCGTCCGGACGCCCGCGACGGGCCCAACCGAAGGAGCCGCCATGATCAGCCGCCGCCATCTCTTGACGGGAGCAGCCCTGCTCGCCACCAGCGCCGCCATTCCCCGGGCCTGGGCGCAGGCGCAGACGGGACCGTTCAAGCTCGATCCCCTGCCGTATGCGCCGTCGAAGAACGAGCCGCATATCGATGCGCAGACCATGGAGCTGCATCACGGCAAGCATCACGCCGCCTACGTGAACAACCTCAATGCGGCGGTCGGGCAGAATGCCGAGCTGGCGAAGACGCCCCTTCACGAGATTCTCGCCAATCTGAACGCGGTCCCGGAATCGGTCCGCACCGCGGTTCGCAACAACGGCGGCGGGCACGCCAATCACACCATGTTCTGGCAGATCATGGGCGGACAGGGCGGCGAGCCCTCCGGCGAGCTGAAGACCGCCATCGAGCGCGACCTCGGCGGGTTCCAGAAGTTCCAGAGCGACTTCAACACCGCGGGCGAGAAGCAGTTCGGCTCCGGCTGGGTCTTCGTGACCGTCGACCGGTCGGGCAAGCTCGCGCTTGTGGCGAAGCCCAACCAGGATACGCCCCTCATGGACGGGCAGCGGGTGCTGATGGGCAACGACGTGTGGGAGCACGCCTATTACCTGAAGTACCAGAACCGCCGGCCGGAATACCTGAAGGCGTGGTGGAACGTGCTGAACTGGGACAGGATCGGCGAGCGCTACGCGGCCGCGAAGGCGGGAACGCTGACGATCTGAGCGCTCAGGCGCTCACGGGATGTCCTGGCAGATGTCGACCCACTCGGCATTCACCAGTTCGGCCATCCGCAGCGGGTCGATGCGCACGGCGGCATGGATGTCGCCGGCGGCCGGCACCACCTCGTCGAACGCCCGCAGGGACACGTCGCAATAGACCGGAAGCGGCGTCGCCAGCCCGAAGGGGCAGACGCCGCCCACCGGATGGCCGGTCAGCTCCTGGACGGCTTCCGCGTCCAGCATCTTGGGCTTCGCGCCGAAGACAGCCTTGGTCTTGCGGTTGTCGAGGCGGGCGTCGCCCCGCGCGACCACGAGGATCGCGCGCTCGCCAATCTTCAGGGACAGGGTCTTGGCGATCCGCCCGGGCTCGACCCCGTGGGCCTCGGCGGCCTGCGTCACCGTGGCGGTGGAGACGTCGAGTTCGATGATGCGGATGTCCGGCGCCTTCTCGCTCAGGAAGGCGCGCACCGAGTCCAGGCTCATCAGGCCCGGGCCTTTTTCGTGGCGGCCTCCTGGCCGAGCGCCTCGAACACCTTGGTGACGATCCCGGCCGCGTCGAGGCCGGCCTGGGCGTACATGCGCTCCGGCTTGTCCTGGTCGAGATAGAGGTCGGGCAGGATCATCGAGCGCACCTTCAGGGTGCCGCGGTCGAGGGCGCCCTTGTCCGACAGGAGCTGGAGCACGAAGGAGCCGAAGCCGCCGACCGAGCCTTCCTCGACGGTGATCAGGACCTCGTGGTCGCGGGCGAGCCGCAGGATCAGCTCCTCGTCGAGAGGCTTGGCGAAGCGAGCGTCGGCGACGGTGGTCGACAGGCCGCGCGCCTCCAGCTCCTCGGCGGCCTTCAGGGCCTCCGAGAGGCGCGTGCCCAGCGACAGGATCGCGATGCGGCTGCCTTCGCGGACGATGCGGCCCTTGCCGATGGGGAGCGGCACGCCCTTCTCGGGCATGTCCACACCCACGCCTTCGCCGCGCGGGTAGCGGAACGCGATTGGGCCGTCGTCGTAGGCGGCGGCCGTCGCCACCATGTGGACGAGCTCCGCCTCGTCGGCGGCGGCCATGACCACCATGTTGGGCAGGCAGCCGAGATAGGCGACATCGAACGAGCCCGCATGGGTCGGCCCGTCGGCGCCCACGAGGCCGGCGCGGTCGAGGGCGAAGCGCACGGGCAGGTTCTGGATCGCCACGTCGTGCACGACCTGGTCGTAGGCCCGTTGCAGGAAGGTGGAGTAGATGGCGCAGAAGGGCTTGTAGCCTTCCGTGGCCATGCCGGCCGCGAAGGTCACCGCATGCTGCTCGGCGATGCCGACGTCGAAGGTGCGGGCCGGGAACTCCTTGGAGAACATGTCGATTCCGGTGCCGGTCGGCATGGCGGCCGTGATGGCGACGATCTTGTCGTCGGCCTGCGCCTCCTTGATCAGGCTCTCGCCGAAGACCCTGGTGTAGGCCGGGGCATTGGCCTTGGCCTTGGTCTGGGCGCCGGTCACCACGTCGAAGGTGACGACGCCGTGGTACTTGTCGGCCGAGGCCTCCGCCGGGGCGTAGCCCTTGCCCTTCTGGGTCACCACGTGGACCAGGATCGGGCCGGTTCCCGAATCGCGGACGTTCTTCAGGATCGGCAGCAGGTGGTCGAGGTTGTGGCCGTCGATGGGACCGACATAGTAGAAGCCGAGCTCCTCGAACATCGTCCCGCCGGTCCAGAAGCCGCGGGCGAACTCCTCGGCGCGCTGGGCCTTCTCGTAGATGAACTTCGGCAGCTTCCTGGCGAGCTGCTTGGCCGTCTCGCGCAGGCCACGGTAGGTGCCGCCGGAGACGAGGCGCGCCAGGTAGGACGACATGGCGCCCGTGGGCGGGGCGATCGACATGTCGTTGTCGTTGAGGATCACGATCAGGCGCGAATGCATGGCGCCGGCGTTGTTCATGGCCTCGTAGGCCATGCCGGCCGACATGGCGCCGTCGCCGATCACGGCGATCACGTTGTTGTGCTTGCCCTCGAGGTCCCGGGCCACGGCCATGCCGAGGCCGGCCGAGATCGACGTGGAGGAATGGGCCGCCCCGAAGGGGTCATACTCGCTCTCGGCGCGCTTGGTGAAGCCGGAGAGGCCGCCGCCCTGGCGCAGGGTCCGGATGCGGTCCCGGCGCCCGGTGAGGATCTTGTGCGGGTAGGCCTGGTGTCCCACGTCCCAGATCAGCCGATCCTCGGGCGTGTTGAACACGTAGTGAAGCGCGACCGTCAGCTCGACCACCCCCAGGCCGGCGCCCAGGTGCCCACCGGTGACGGAGACGGCGCTGATCGTCTCCTGCCGCAGCTCATCCGCCACCTGCCTGAGCTGGTTTTCGGGGAGCTGTCGGAGATCGTCCGGGGTCTTGATGGTGTCGAGGAGGGGTGTGGACAAAACTGTTCTCGCCAATGCGTCTGCAAGCGGCCTTCTGATCTGCAGATAGGGTCAGGATCGGCCTTGGTCAAACGGGAGGCTGGCTCATTTCCCTTTGGAAAGCTGGGCTATTCCGCCACGTCCAGGGGAGTGGTTCCGGAAGCCTGGCCGTCGGCCCCGACCGTGATCTTCTCGATCCGGGCCTCGGCCTTCTTCAGCAGCAGCTCGCAGTGCTTCTTGAGGGCCTCGCCGCGCTCGTAGATCATGATCGAATCCTCGAGCGGGACGTCGCCGCGCTCCAGGCGCCGCACGATCTCCTCGAGCTCGGCCAAGGCCTTCTCGAACGGGAGGGTCTTGATGGTAGTGGTGTCGGTCATGCCCGCGATCCGCTGTTGCCTGATCCTGCGTTATGCGGATTGCCGCGGCTCCTGGCAAGTTTGGAGTAGGCCCGGGACGCCGCGCCTCAGGCCAGGCGAAGCGTGAAGGGCGTGCCCTCCATGGCCTCCGCCCCGCGGCCGATGGCCCGGATCGCCTCGACCATCCGGCCCTCGCGCCCGAGAATGTCGTCCGCGAGGGCGACGAGGCGGGCGTTCGGCGTCGCGCTGGGGGATGCCTCCCGCAGGGCCCGGGCGATGGCGGCCTCGCTTCGCTCCGGCACGAGGGCGCAGGCCGAGATGTAGGCGGCGGCGGTCGAGCGGCTGATCCCGGCCCAGCAATGGAACAGGAGGGGGCTTTCCCGGCCCCAGGCCCGGACGAAGGCCAGCAGCGCCTCGACGTGCTCCCCCACCGGCAGGGTATGGCCGTCGAGGGGCTCGACGATGTCGCTCATGCCGATGACGAGGTGCCGTTCCGGAGCGACCGCGGCGGGCCTCTCCACCTTCGCCCCGACGCCCATGAGGGTGACCACATGGCTCGCGCCGGTCGTCGCGACGGTGTCGTGCAGGCGGGACAGGGGGCAGACGTGCAGGGTCGGCATCAAGAACCTTCGGGTGGGAGAGGGGCGGGATCCGGCTCTCGTCGTTTCAGGGACAGGTCCGGGCGTGAACCGTCTCGATCTTCTCTTGAAAGCAGCGCTCGGCCTCCTCGATGGGCCAGGGCTCCAGCAGGGCGAGAATGTCGCGGCCGAAGGGCTCCGGGCGGCCGAAGAACTTCAGGGCCTCTTCGCGGGTGAAGCCCGCGAGCTTCGTGGCTTCGAGGAATGCCGCCTGCCGGTCCGCCTTCTTGATGAAGCGCTTGAGCGCCGCGGAGGGCTCCGGGCTCAGGCCGAAATGCACGTGGATCGCCGCGAGGAGCCGCCCCTCGATCGCCTTGTAGGCGTCGCCGATGACCGCCTTGAACGGCGAGATAATGTCGCCGATCACGTATTCGGGCGAATCGTGCAGCAGCACGGCGAGCCTTGCGGCGCGCGGCATGTCCGGGTCGAGATGGGCGGCGATCGCTTCGACCAGCAGGCTGTGCTGCGCCACGGAGAAGATGTAGGGCCCGACCGTCTGGCCGTTCCATCGCGCCACGCGGGCGAGCCCGTGCGCAATGTCCTCGAGCTCGACGTCGAGCGGGGAGGGATTCAGGAGGTCGAGGCGTCTGCCCGAGAGCATTCGCTGCCAGACGCGCGGCTCCTTCGACATCACAGGCGCTCGGCGATGGCGGCGCATTCCGCGTGGCGGAAGCATCCCGTCAGGTGGTCGTTGACCATGCCGACCGCCTGCATGAACGCATGGACGATGGTTGGGCCGCAGAAGTTGAAGCCTTCGGCCTTGAGGGCCTTCGAGATGCGCCGCGACACCTCCGTCTCGGGACGGATGTCCGCGCGGGTCTTCAGGTTGTTCTGCACCGGGCGGCCGTCGATGAAGTCCCACAGGAAGGCCGAGAAGCCGCCGCGCTCCTGGATGGCGAGCCAGGCCCGCGCGCTCGCGATCGTGCTCTCGATCTTGGCGCGGTTGCGCACGATGCCCGCATCGAGCATCAGGGCTTCCACCTGCGCCTGGTCGAAGCGCGCGATCACGGCCGGGTCAAAGCCCGCGAAGGCCCGCCGGAAGTTGTCGCGCTTGCGCAGGATCGTGATCCAGGACAGCCCGGCCTGGAACCCGTCGAGGATCAGCTTCTCGAACAGGGCCCGGTCGTCGAATTCCGGCGCGCCCCATTCCGTGTCGTGATAGGCGACATAGAGCGGGTCGGTGCCCGGCCACCAGCAGCGGGCCTTGTTGTCGGGGTGCAGGATCAGTCCGTCGGTCATGAGTGACGTGTAGCGGGCTCCGGGGGAGTCGGGAAGATGGAGCAGCGCACTGTTCACCTCTGCCGGTGGAAGAGGTGAGAACAAGCGTCTCAGCTCTCCGACAGCGCCCCCTTCGCATCGACCATCTCGGCCATCCGGTGAGCCGCATCGTCCCCAATGGACCGCAGCCCCGCCGCCACGCCCAGGCGATCTGTCTCGGGCCTGTTCTGGCTGACCTTCCACTTGCCCTCGATCCGGGTGATCTCGATTTCGATGCCGACGATGCCCTTGATCTGCGCCGCGATGAACGGCGCGGGGGCGTCGTCCACGGCCCAGGGCTCGGGCCGGGAGGCCTCGTGGGCGGCGGTCAGCTCGCCGATCTGGCGCCGCAGCCAGTCCGGATCATCGATCACCGTCATGCGGCCATAGGCCTGAACCACGGCATAGTTCCAGGTCGGCACCACCTTGCCGGTTTCGCGCTTGGTCTCGTACCAGGACGGCGTGACGTAGGCGTCGACGCCCTGGAAGATGGTGAGCACCTCCTGGTCGGGGTCGAGGTCGCGCCACTGGCCGTTGGCCCGCGACAGATGGGCCTTCAGGGTCCCGAGCGGCGAGGCGGCGGCGTCGAGCACGAAGGGCAGGGGATTGGCCACGAGGCCGCTGCTCCCGTTCGTCACCAGCATGCCCAGGGGATGGGCCCGGATCAGCCCGTGCTGGACCTGGAGGCGGTCCTCGCGGAAATGGGGCGGCTGGTACATCGCGGGCTCCCGGCAGAAGGCTTCAGAGGATTAGCCGCCCGCGCACCCGCTTGGCCAATCAAAAATGGATGCCGTCCACATCACCCGAAACGATGGGTCCGCGACGGCTCAGCCGATCCGGAGGCTGCGGAGCTTGTCGGCGAGCTCCGTCCAGCGATAGGGCTTGCTGATGAAGGCGGCCCCTTCCGGCAGTTCCTTGAAGGGCAGCGTCGAGGCCGGGTACCCGGAGGCCAGCAGGATCTTGACGTCAGGGCGCAGCCGGTGGGTTTCCTTGGCGAGCTCGATTCCGTTCATGCCACGGGGCATGACCACGTCCGAGAACAGGATGTCGATGCGGGTGTCGCTCTTGAGCATGTCGAGGGCCGAAACGGCGTCGATCGCCGAGAGGACCTCGTAGCCGAGGCTGTCGAAGATCTCCTGGGCGATTTCCAGGACCTCCGGCTCGTCCTCCACGATCAGCACGGTTCCGCGGGTCTCCCGGACGGTCTCCTCCGACTGAGCCACGTTCTCCGACTCCTCTCCGTTGTCCTGGGCCGGCAGCAGCATGGTGATGGTCGTGCCATCGCCGGGCTCGCTGTCGATCTGGACATGTCCGCCGGACTGGGTGACGAAGCCGTAGACCTGGCTCAGCCCGAGGCCCGTGCCCTTGCCGACCTCCTTCGTGGTGTAGAAGGGCTCGAAGGCGCGGGCAACGGTCTCCGGGAGCATTCCCTCTCCCGTGTCGGTCACCTCGACCGAAACGTAGGCCCCCGGCTCCAGGCCGCGTCCGGAGCAGTCCTTCTCCGCGAGCGTGACGTTCTTCGACGTGATCGACAGCTCGCCGCCTTCGGGCATGGCGTCGCGGGCATTGACCACGAGGTTGAGCAGGGCCGCCTCGAACTGCGGTCCGTCGATCTGGGCCGATTTGAGATCCGGCGCCAGGGAGAGCCGGATCTGGGTCGTCTCCCCGCAGGCCCTCCTGAGGACGGGTTCGAACTCCCTGATCAGCGCGTTCGGGTTGATCAGGCTCGGCTGGAGCGGCTGCCGGCGCGAGAAGGCGAGCAGCTGCTGCGTGAGCTTCGCGCCCCGCTCGGCGGCGCGGTGGGCGCTCTCGATGAGGCGCACGTCGCGCGGCTCGCGTGCGCTGCGGGTCAGGAGGTCGAGATTGTTGACGATGATGGTGAGCAGGTTGTTGAAGTCGTGGGCGATGCCGCTGGTGAGCTGGCCCACCGCCTCCATCTTCTGCGACTGGAACAGGGCCGCCTGGGCCTGCGCGAGAGCCTCCTGGGCGTTCTTCTTCTCGGTGATGTCCCGGGTGATCTTGGCGAAGCCGATCAGGTTCTTCTGATCGTCATAGATCGGGTCGATGACGACGCTGGCCCAGAAGCGGGTTCCGTCCTTGCGCAGGCGCCAGCCCTCCGCCTCGAACTTGCCGGCGGTCCGGGCGGTCTCGAGCGCCCGCTGCGGCAGACCCGCCGCGCGGTCCTCGGGGGTGTAGAACTTGGAGAAATGCTGGCCGACGATCTCGTCGGCGAGGTAGCCCTTGATGTGCTGCGCGCCCATGTTCCAGTTCGTCACCTGGCCCGTCGGATCCAGCATATAGATCGCATAGTCAGTGACGCCCTGAACCAGCCGCCGGAAGCGTTCCTCGCTCTCCTGCAGGGCGAGCTGGGCATTGCGCTTCTCGGTGACGTCGCGGGTGATCTTGGCGAAGCCGAGAAGCTGTCCGTCCTTGCTCCAGATCGGGTCGATGATCGCCTGGGCCCAGAAGCGGGTGCCGTCCTTGCGCACGCGCCAGCCTTCGCCTTCGAACCTGCCGACCGTTCTGGCGGTTTCCAGCGCCCGCCGCGGCAGGTCGGTCGCGCGGTCCTCCGGCGTGTAGAACCTGGAGAAATGGCTGCCGAGGATCTCCGTGTCCCTGTAGCCCTTGAAACGCTGCGCCCCGGGATTCCAGCTCGTGATGATGCCGGACGGGTCGAGCATGTAAATCGCGTAGTCGGTGATCGACGCAATGAGGAGCTGATAAAGGTCTCCGTTCATCGGCGGCGGGCGATACGCTGATACGACGTCCATTAAAGGTCCCCAAAAGCGGGTTGGGCTCCCGCGATTATTGCGCGGATTAAAGGCCTAACGGAAAACAACGCGACGGCATCTATTACGTTCCGTCAGTCTTAGCCGGCAAGGCTTCCGCTCAGCCCACCTTGCTGCTCTCGGGGACTGTCTCGCCGGGGAACGGAAAGCCGATCCAGGTCGGCTTCTCCAGCCGGACCGGAATGCCGCCGGCGCGGATCGTCTCGCCGGCCGCAAGGGCGTCGGCCGCCCTGTCGAGGCGGATCATGATGAGGCCGCGGCCCCCCGCGCCGGTGCCGGTCTTGCCGAGGGTTTTCTCGCCAGCCGTGACCTCGACCCCGGTTTCGGCCGCGAACCCGCCCTCGTAGAGCGCCGGCACGATGCGCGTGCGCGCCGTGCCCCGGTGCTGCATCCGCGACACCACCTCCTGGCCCACATAGCAGCCCTTGTCGAAGTCGACCCCCTGGAGCTGGTCCATGAGGACCTCGTGCGGGAAGGCGTCCCCGAACAGGAAGTCCCGGCCGCCTTCCGGCACGCCGAGAGCGATGCGGCGAGCGTGGTACTCGTCCGCCGGCACGGACGCGAATTCGGCCGCGTCCTCGGCGGCCACGATCGCCCGCCAGCCGAGTTCCCGCAGGCGCGGATCGTCCGCCACGAGTCCGGCCTCGTCGGCGGGCTTCGGATCGTCCCAGCCGGCCACCACCGCGAGGGAGTCGGAGAGATCCTGGATCGCGACCTTGGCGCGAAGCTTGTAAAAGCCGAGGCGCTTCGCAAGCTCGGGCGCATGGACCTTCAGCACGTCGAGATAGTAGCCGCCTTCGATCTCGGACGGCGCCTCGAACACGATGAAGTCGAACATGATCTTGCCCTGCGGGGTCAGGAGGGCGCCGAGCCGTGCCGCCTGCGGCGAAACCCGGTCGAGATCGCAGGTGACGAGGCCGTCGAGAAATGTCTTGGCGTCCTCGCCGGAAACTCTTACGACGCCCCGGTCGGCCAAATGCGCTGACGGCATGTCCTGCTCCAGTTGCTCTGACTGAAAGCACGACATATGCCCATCCGGCACCAGCCTCAAGGGACGAGTTCATCATGCCCGAGACCTACGACCTGATCCTCAAAGGCGGCATCGTCGTGAACCAGGACGGACGCGTGGAGCGCGACGTCGGCATCCGCGCCGGCACGATCGCGCGCATCGGCGACCTCTCCCAGGCCTCCGCCGCCCGTGTGATCAACTGCCGCGGCCTGCACATCCTGCCTGGGGTTATCGACACCCAGGTGCATTTCCGCGAGCCGGGCCTCGACCACAAGGAGGACCTCGAATCGGGCTCCCGCTCCGCCGTCATGGGCGGCGTGACGGCCGTTTTCGAGATGCCCAACACCGACCCGCAGACCACGAGCGCCGAGGCGCTCGCCGACAAGGTGCGGCGCGGCCATCACCGCATGCATTGCGACTTCGCCTTCTGGGTCGGCGGCACGCACGAGAACATCGCCGACATTCCGGAGCTGGAGCGCCTGCCGGGAGCCGCCGGCATCAAGGTCTTCATGGGCTCGTCCACCGGCTCGCTGCTCGTCGAGGACGACGAGGGCGTGGCGCGCATCCTGCGCCAGACCCGCCGCCGCGCGGCCTTCCACTCCGAGGACGAGGCGATGCTGCGCGAGCGGAAAGGCCTGCGCGTCGAAGGCGATCCGAGCTCGCACCCGGTCTGGCGCTCGGCCGAGGTCGCGCTCGCCTGCACCAAGCGCCTCGTGCGCATCTCCCGCGAGACGGGCGCGCGCATCCACGTCCTCCACGTGACCACCGCCGAGGAGATGGCGCTCCTGAAGGACTACAAGGACCTCGTCTCAGTCGAGGTCACGCCGCACCACCTCACCCTCGTGGCCCCGGAGGCCTACGAGCGCCTCGGCACCTACGTTCAGATGAACCCGCCCGTGCGCGACGAGGCGCACCGCCACGCCATCTGGCAGGGCCTGGACGAGGGCGTCGCGGACGTGCTCGGCTCCGACCACGCGCCGCATACCCGCGAGGAGAAGGACAAGACCTACCCGAACACGCCTTCGGGCATGACCGGCGTCCAGACCCTCGTGCCGATCATGCTCGACCACGTGAATTCCATGCGCCTGACCCTGGAGCGCTTCGTGGACCTCACCAGTGCTGGCCCGAAGCGCCTGTTCGGCATCGCCCGCAAAGGGCGGATCGCCGTGGGTTACGACGCCGATTTCACCGTCGTCGACCTGAAGCGCGTCGAGACGATCACCAACAGCTGGATCGCGTCCAAATGCGGCTGGACGCCTTACGACGGCAAGCAGGTGACCGGCTGGCCCATCGGCACGGTGGTGCGCGGCAACGTGGTCATGTGGGACGGCGCGCTGGAAGCGCCCTCGCTGGGCGAGACGGTGCGGTTCGAGGAGACGCTGCGGGCTTGAGCGCACAGCGTTCTCACGCCTCCCACGCCGCGTTCTGCAGGACGACCCGGTAGCCGACCTGACGAGTCAATACGAGTAGCAGGGGCAGATCGTCCATCGAGGACCTGGAGAGACAGCAACGCTACCAAAGCCTCATCCTGAGGAGGACCGGTAGGTCCGTCTCGAAGGACGAGGCGTCTCCAGTGCGCGCTGGAAGCATCCTTCGAGACGCGGCTGCGCCGCTCCTCAGGATGAGGGTGAGGAAAAGAGGCTCCCATCGCTTCGCCCCGAGGAGTGAAGAGTCTCGAAGGACGAGGCGTCTCCGGCGCGCTCTGGAAGAGTTCTTCGAGACGCCGCTGGTGCGGCTCCTCAGGATGAGGATGGAGGTTAGGATACGGGAGATTCTCGTTTCGCCTTGCGCCGCGAGAGTTCCGGAAGAGCACCGAAATCTCCGCGGATCAACGCTTCCTTCTTGGCGCGAGACCAGCCCTTGACCTGCCGCTCGAAGGCAATGGCGTCTGTGATGTCCCAAAAATGTGCCGGATAGACGAGGGTGACCGGCCGTCGCTTCGCCGTGTAGCCTCCAAAGGTGCCTTGGTTATGTTGGCTGACGCCCGTTTGCAGATCGTCCAACCGACTGGTCCCGACGTAATAGTTGCCGTCGGCGCAGCGGAGAATGTAGAACCAGCAGCCACTCATTTCTGCGCCTGTGGAGCAAACGACGCATCCTAATCCTGACAAGCCGCACAGCTGCGTCAGGGAGGTTCCGGAGCATGCTGGAGACGCCCTCGTCCCCGGATCAAGTCCAGGGCAGGCTCTTCGAGACGGACCTGAAGGTCCTCCTCAGGATGAGGGCTGGGGGTGAGCCACCCTCAGGGTGAGAGCCTCTTGAGCTGGCGGCCTAGTGCTTCAGCGACACCGCCATCGAGAACGCGCCCGTGCGGATCTTGTCCGGCAGGCCGGCGGCGTAGTCCGCCACGGCTTCCTCGCCATAGGTGGCGACGAGCTCCTGGAAGGCGGCGAACAGGGCCGCCTGCGCCATGCAGTCCGCATCCAGCCCGTCGAGTTCGGCCTCCGCGAAAGCGTCGGTCACGTAGCTCAGGGCCGCCTGCTTGATGGCGCTCAGTTCCGGCAGATCGGTGAGAGGGACGTCGTTGTCGTTCATGATCCTTGCCCCTTTGAGGGGCAGCGCGCGAGTTCAGTTGATTCGAACTTAATTGGCGCGGTGCCCTAGGGCCAGCATCACCTTGCAAGGAGGTTAACGCGAGAGGGAAACGCGCGAAGGATGTGGATAATCCACAGGCTCACCCGCCATATCGTCCGGCGATGTTGCGGGCGAGCAACTCGCCTTCCCGGATATACCGGTTGGAGGCCTCCTGGGCCGAGGCCGTGCAGGCGTGGTAGGTGAGGGCGAAGGCCTGGTAACCCTTGTTGTAGGCGCCCGCGAGGCGCTCCTTGCGTCCGGGCGTGGTGCCCTCCGCCTCCATGAGCATCTGCATGCGCCGGCTCCACTCGTTCGCGTCCGAAGCCGCGCAGAGGGGGCGCAGGAGAGCGAGGGACCCCATGATCTCGGCGAGCCGCAGAAGCTCCTTCTCGTAAGGGGCGGGCGGCGGCTCGGCCGCCGCCGGGGCGGGTTCCGCCTGCTGTTGCGGCTGCTGGGGCTGCGGCTGGGACGACGAGCGCTGCTGCGGCTGCGACCGCTGGGGCTGGGATTGCTGCCGCGGTTGAGGCTGGGGCTGCGGCCTGAACTGGGGCTGCTGCCGGTATTGCGGCTGGGGCTGCGGGGGCATTCCCGGCTGGCCGACGGGCGGGCCGAACAGGCGCTCGAAAAACCCTTGAGCCGCAAGCGGCTGGAAAGAGGCGACGAGAGCCGTGGCGGCGAGGACAGCCGTCGCGGCGCGGCTCATGCGGCGGGGTCCTGCGCGGCGAGCCGGAAGGCCTGCTCGAGGATCCCGGCAAGCCCCGGCGTCATAGGCAGGCCGACGATGTCGCGTTCCGTGACCCAACAGATGTCCTTTGCTTCCGGCCCGGTCTGTGGCTCGCCTGAGACCCAGCGGGCGGCGTGGGCGGCGATGACGAGATGATGCTTTACACGGCCATCCGCCTCCCGTTCAATCACTTCGACGGGGGCCACGAGGCCGATCAGCTTGGCCTTAACCCCGACCTCCTCCTCAAGTTCCCTCAGGGCGGCCTCGCCCAGGGTCTCGCCGATCTCGACCACGCCGCCCGGCAGGGAGAAGACGCCCTCCCAGGGCGGCTTGCCGCGCGCCGCCAGGAGGACGCGCCCGTCGCGGAACACCGCCACGGAAGCCGCCAGGATGGGGCGGGTCGGATAGAGCCGGTCGCCTGTCATGGTGTGGGCGCCTCCTGCGCCAGAACATAGCGCGCCCGCGGGCGGATGAGCGTGGCTTGGCCGCGCTGCTCGACCGCATGGGCGAGCCACCCGGCCGTGCGGGCGATGGCGAAGAGCGCGAAGGCCGCGCCCGAGGGCAGCCCATAGGCGCGCTCGACCATGACGAGGGCCACGTCGATGCTGGGCTTCTCTCCCGTGGCGGCCTCGACGGCCTTCAGGGTGGTCGCGTCGGAGGCCAGGAGCGGCACGCCCTCAAGCAGGGCCCAGGCGCGCGGGTCGCCCTCGGGATAGAGCCGGTGCCGGAAGGCAAAACCCGGCGGACGTCCCGGATCCTCGAGGAAGGTCCGGGCCCGCTCGGTCATGCCTCCATGGTAGGGACCGCTCAAGGCGGCGAGCCCGGCGATCACCGCGTTGCGCAGGGAGGCCCCGGTCGAGGCGGTGACCCGCACCGCGAAGGCCGAGGAGCTGAGCTCGTGGTCGGCGCAGAGCACCAGGGCGCGCCGGATCGCATCCTCGGCCCGCGGCGCGTTCCAGCATGAGGCGAGGTGCCGGTGGATGGGGACGGCGCCCGGATCGGCCCCGCTGCCGGCCGCCGCCACGAGCCTGAGAATCGCCGCCACCTCGGCGGAGCGCGCCTCCTTGGGCGCCGGCGCCGAGAGGAGGCGAACCGCCTGGGCCACGAAGGCATGCGGCCCGAAGGCAGGACCCGCCAGCCCTTCGGGCGGCCGGGACGGGAGCCGGAACGCGCCTTCGTCGAGCCCGCCGATCAGGAGCAGGGCCGTCTCCTCCAGGGTGGCGGTGCGGGCGAGCTCCACCGCGTCGCGCTCCCGGTAGAACAGGCGTCCGTCCTTGATCTGGGTGATGCTGGTCTCCAGCACCGGCAGGCCCCAATCGAGGGCGGTGGCGGCCGCCGCCGTTGGGCGGCGGAACCGGGCCTTGCGCTCCGCCAACGCCTCGACGTCGTCGAGGGCATAGAGCCGCTGGCGCGGATCGTGCGGCGACGCGAAGGAGCGGATCAGCCCGCGGCTCACATAGGCGTAGAGGCTCGCCCGGCTGATGCCGAGCCGGCCCGAGGCGGATTCCGCCGAGGTGAGTTCGAGGGACGGAGCGTTCATATATTGATATGTTGATTCAAGATTGACCCGAAGGCAATCCCGGCGGGATGGTGATCTCCAACAAAGGAGATCATCCCATGAAGATCGGACTGGATGACGTCGTCGCGGCCGAAACCGCTTTGAGCCACGTGGACGGGGAGGCGGGCCGCCTGATCATCCGCGGCCACGACCTGGAAGAGCTCGCCGGCCGGGTGAGCTACGAGGAGGCGGTCGCGATCCTGTGGGACGGGCTGGTTCCGGGATCGTCCGACGATCTGCGCGCCCGGTTCGGTGCCGCCCGGGTGCGGGCCTTCGGCCACCTCGCGGGGCTCGGCCCGCAGCTTGGCGGCCTCACGCCCGTGGAGGGCATGCGCCTGCTCCTGTCGGGCCTGCCGGATGTGGACGAGGACCCGGCGGCTTTGGCGGTGGGCGGCGCGGCGGTGGCGGCCGCCATGGCGGTGCGCGGGGCGAGGGGGCTTGCGGCCGTCGCGCCCGACCCGTCCGCCGGGCACGCCGCCGACCTGCTGCGCATGCTGCGGGATGCCTCTGCCGATGCGGGGGAGGCTGCGGGGCTTGACACCTATCTCGTGACGGTCCTCGACCACGGCCTCAACGCCTCCACCTTCACGGCCCGCGTCGTCGCCTCAACGGAGGCCGGTATCCTCTCGGCCGTGGTGGCGGGCCTGTGCGCCCTGAAAGGCCCGCTCCACGGCGGCGCCCCCGGCCCGGTGCTCGACATGCTCGACGCCATCGGGTTGGCGGAGAACGCCGAGCCCTGGCTCGACGACGCGATCGGCCGCGGCGAGCGCCTCATGGGCTTCGGCCACCGCATCTACCGGGTGCGCGACCCCCGCGCCGACGTGCTCAAAGCCGCCGCCGGAAAGCTGAAAGGCCGGGAGAACCGCATCGCCTTCGCGGAGGCGGTCGAGAAGGCCGCGCTCACGGTGCTGGAGCGCCGCAAGCCCGGCCGCCGGCTCGACACCAACGTGGAGTTCTACACCGCCCTCCTGCTGGAGGCCCTCGGCATCCCCCGCGAAGGCTTCACCCCCCTGTTCGGTGCCGGCCGCACGGGAGGCTGGGTCGCGCACGCGGTCGAGCAGGTGAAGACCGGGAGGATCATCCGCCCGCAGTCGCGCTACGTGGGGCCGTGGCCGGCGGAGGCGGCGTGAGGGGATTCGCGATGCCGTCGAGGATGGATCCGCCACGCCGTTGATGGCTGCAACAGGGGTCCGGATATGCAGCGATAATCCATAGGGCGGCCTGGAACGACCGGCTCCTTGCGCAATCGGGCGATCCTGAGAAAGGTATTCAGAGCGCCGTTCGTCCTGTCGAACCGCGGCCTTCGTCCTAAGCCTCCCCTCTGTCGGCGCCTCGAGGTGCGTCGCGAGCGATGCATCGGATTGAAACAGGCGCCGACGGGCCTACGTAGCTCACCTGAACTGCAAAGTTCGCTTCCGCATCATAGCGAACCTCTCTATCGTCACTCTCTCGACAACGCGGAGCACCTATGTCTGCCGTTCTACAGCGACACAATGTCAAGGTCGTCGGTCGCGGGGAGCAGCCCATGCTCTTCGCCCATGGATACGGCTGCGACCAGAACATGTGGCGCTTCATCGCCCCTGCATTCGAGGAACGGTACAAGGTCGTCCTTTTCGACCATGTCGGGCATGGGCAGTCCGATGCGGCGGCCTTCGACCGGACGCGATACGACTCGCTCGGTGCCTACGCGGAGGACGTGCTGGCGATCTGCCGCGAGCTGGACCTGAACGACGTGATCCTCGTGGGGCACTCCGTCAGCGCCATGATCGGGGTCCTGGCCGCCATTCGGCAGCCGGAGCGCTTCGACCGGCTGGTTCTGATCGGCCCGTCTCCGCGCTACATCGACGACGGCGATTACGTCGGCGGGTTCAAGCAGGAGGATATCGAGGGCCTGCTCGACTTTCTCGACAGCAACCATCTGGGCTGGTCCAGCACCATGGCCCCCGTCATCATGGGCAACCCGAACCGGCCCCAACTCGGTGAAGAACTCGCCAACAGCTTCTGCCGCACCGATCCCGAGGTCGCCAAGCACTTCGCCCGCGTGACCTTCCTGTCCGACAACAGGGCGGATCTGCCTAAGCTCGCGACGAAGGCTCTCATCCTCCAATGCTCCCAGGATGTGATTGCGCCGGAGGCGGTCGGGCGTTACATGCACCAGAGCCTTCCGGACAGCGAGTTCGTTCTGTTGAAGGCGACCGGGCACTGCCCCAACCTGAGTGCGCCAGAGGAGACGATCGCCGCCATGGAAGCCTTTCTAAGCGATCCGGCGCCAGCAAAGGCGGTCGCCTGGTGAGCATGGAGCCCGGCGCTCTCATCGAGACGGCCGAGGAACTTTATGAGAGCGCCCCCTGTGGTTACCTCTCGACGCTGCCGGACGGCACCATCATCCGGGTCAACCAGACCTTTCTCACGTGGATTGGCGCGGATCGGAGGGACCTCGTCGGCCAGAAGTGCTTTCAAGAGCTTCTCAGCATTGGCGGCAAGATCTTCTACGACACCCACTTTGCTCCGCTTCTACGGATGCAGGGTTTCGTGAACGAGATCGCGTTCGATCTGATCTGCGCAGACGGGCGCCAGCTGCCGGTCCTGGCGAACACGGTCCAGAAGCTGGATGCTGCCGGGCGCCCGATGGTGCATCGCATCACCCTCTTCAACGCCACCGACCGACGCAGATACGAGAGGGAGCTGCTTCTTGCACGTCAGAAGGCCGAGCAGGCCACCGAGGAGCTCAGGCGCCTGAACGAGACGCTGGAGGAGCGGGTTGCCCAGGAGGTGGCGGAGCGTCTCAAGGCCGAGGATGCCTTGCGACAGGCGCAGAAGATGGAGGCGGTCGGCCAGCTCACCGGCGGCATCGCGCACGACTTCAACAACCTGCTGACGATCATCGTCGGCAACATCGAGCTCATCCAGCGCCGTCTGCCCGAAGGACACGAGCGGCTCCAGAGAGCAACCGACCATGCCATGGAGGCGACGCGCCGGGCGGCAACCCTGACCCAGCGGCTTCTGGCCTTCTCCCGGCGGCAGCCGCTCGATCCCAAGCCCATCGACGCCAACAAGCTGGTGGCCGGCATGTCCGAACTCTTGCGGCGGACGTTGGGCGAGACGGTCGTGCTCGAGGCGGTTCTGGCCGGCGGCCTCTGGCGGACGCAAGCGGATCCGAACCAGCTGGAGAACGCCATCGTCAACCTGGCGGTGAACGCCCGCGACGCCATGCCGAGCGGAGGCAAGCTCACGATCGAGACGGCCAACGCCCGCCTCGACGAAGCCTATGTGGAGGCCTTGGCCGAGCCTGTGCCGCCCGGGCAGTACGTGCAGGTGTCGGTTTCTGATACCGGCACTGGGATGGACAAGGCCACGATGGAGCGGGTGTTCGAGCCGTTCTTCACCACCAAGGAGGCGGGCAAGGGAACTGGGCTTGGCCTCAGCCAAGTGTACGGTTTCGTTCGGCAGTCAAACGGCCACGTCAGGATCTACAGCGAACTCGGAGAAGGCACGACCATCAAGATCTACCTTCCCCGCCTGATCGGCTCCGATGAGGAGCCTGTGGAGAGGGCTGCCCGGGCTCTAGCGACGGTGAGGGGTTCCGGCGAGACCATTCTGGTCGTCGAGGATGAACCGAGCCTTCGCGCCTATGCGGTCGAGGCGCTGCGCGACCTTGGATACCGGGTTCTCGAGGCGGCCGACGGGAAGGGCGCTCTGGCGATCCTGGAGCAGCATCCGGAAATCGAGCTGCTGTTCACCGACGTCGTTCTCACGGGCGGCATGAACGGACGGGCTCTTGCCGAGGAGGTGGCGCGGCGCAAGCCGGGGGTGCCGGTGCTCTACACGACCGGGTACACGGCTAATGCAATCGTTCACCATGGCCGCCTCGACCCCGGGATGCATCTGATCGGCAAGCCTTTCACCTATGCTGAGCTCGCCGCGAAGGTGAGACAGATGCTCGATGGCTCGACGTGATGGTTTCCGCGGGTCGAGAGGGTCCGGATCTCCTGCCGGACCGGCCTCCCGCCTCACAACCTAAACGTGCTGCCCGCCGTTGATGTGCAGCTCCGCGCCGGTCACGTAGGAGCTGGCGTCGGTGCACAGGAAGTAGATCGCCTTGGCGACCTCGTCGGGGGTGCCGAGTCGGCGCATGGGGAGCTGCTCGACGATCTTTTCGGTGCCTGGCGACAGGATCGAGGTGTCGATCTCGCCGGGCGAGATCGCGTTGACGCGCACGCCCAGCGGGCCGAAATCGGCCGCCATCTCGCGGGTGAGGGACGCCAGCGCCGCCTTAGAGGTGGCGTAGGCCGCGCCCGCGAAGGGGTGGACGCGCGAGCCCGCGATGGAGGTCACGTTGACCACCGAGCCCTTGGCCCTGGTCAGCTCGTCCTGCAGGCCGCGGGCCAGCATGATCGAGGCGAAGAAGTTCACCTGGAACACGTGCACCCAGTCCTCGTAGCGGGTGTCGAGGGCGTTCAGGCGCGAGCCGCCCGGCCCCTTCGGCGAGATGCCGGCGTTGTTGACGAGCGCGTGCAGGACGCCGCCCTCGGCGGCGAGGCGCTCCTTCACGTCCGCGATGGCGCGGCGGGTGTCCTCCGCGTCGGCGAGGTCGACCTGCAGGTGGTCCTCCGGCCCCATCTCCCACGGGCAGTTCTCCGGGAAGGCGTGGCGCGAGCAGGTGATGACCCGCCAGCCGGCGGCCGAGAAGCGCTTGACCGTGGCATGCCCGATCCCGCGGCTGGCGCCGGTGAGCAGCATGATGCGGCGGGAGGTGTTCGACGATGAGGCCATGGGAACCCTGATGTGCGACCGTTGAGGCGGCTGGCAAGCATTCGGCCGCGGGAGCGCCCCGCCGCCAGCCAGAACCCATACCCACAAACGCCGCCCAAGGGAACGCCCCGGCGCCTACATCGGAACAGTTCGAATGTGGCGCGGGTCGGAGCCCTTACGGATAGAGCCGGTTCTTCAGCCAGCCCTCGCCCTCGCGGGTGAAGGCGACGCGGTCGTGGAGACGGAAGGGCTTGTCCTGCCAGAACTCGATATAGACCGGCGCGATGCGGAAGCCCGTCCAGTAGGGCGGGCGCGGCACCTCGCCGACGGCGTATTTCGCGGTGTTGAGGGCGACCGCCTTCTCGAGGGCGAAGCGGCTCTCCAGCGGGCGCGACTGCTGGCTCGCCCAGGCGCCGATGCGGCTGTCGCGCGGGCGGCTCTGGAAATAGGCGTCGGCCTCGGCGTCGCTCACAATGGAGACATCGCCCCGCACCCGGACCTGCCGACGCAGGCTCTTCCAGTGCATCACGAAGGCGGCCTTGCGCTGGCCGAGAAGCTCGCGGCCCTTGTTGGATTCGGTGTTGGTGTAGAACACGAAGCCGGCCTCGTCGAAGCCCTTGAGCAGCACCATGCGCACGTTCGGCAGGCCGGTCTCGTCCACGGTCGCGAGCGCGATGGCGTTCGGGTCGTTGGGTTCCGAGGCCGTGGCCTCCTCCATCCAGGAGCGGAAGAGGTCGAAAGGCTCGTCGGCTTCGGTGAAGTCACCGGTTCTTAACTGATTCAAGGTTCTATCCTGAGATGTGACTTTTGTGTTCCGGGAGACCCGACGCGTGAACAGGGCCGCTGCGCGCCGTTATAGATCAGTCGCCTTCGCGAGCGAAGCCATGAAAGTGGCGGCAGCCGGGATGATCGCCCTGGCGGCCGGCGCCTGCAGCTTCTCGTTCGGGGTCGTCGGGCTCGACGAGCGGGACCCCGAGCCCGTGGCGACGGGCTCGATCGCCCCGAAGGCGCCCATCGTGCTTTCGGCCGAGCTCGACGAGGAGGATTGGCGCCGGGCCAGGGCGGCGCTCGCGGTCGCTCTCGACCCGCAGGGGCCGGGCACCCAGGTCTCGTGGGACAACCCGGCCTCGCAGCGCAAGGGCGCCTTCACGCCCACGGGCGCCCCCTTCGTGAAGGACGACCAGATCTGCCGCAGCTTCGCGGCCCATCTCACCGGCGTCTCGCCCGCGGCCCTCCAGGGCACCGCCTGCCGCCCCTCCGGCGGCGCTTGGGCGATCCAGGAGGTCAAGCCGGTCAAGGGGGAAGCCAAGGTCTAGCTCCCATCCAAGGAGGCGTTGCAAACACGCAACACTTTTCCCATATGGTCGTCAGCCCACAGGGCTGCCAGCCCAATCTGACGGCTCATGGATACTTTCGATGCGCAACCCCTACGACGTTCTCGGCGTCTCCCGCACCGCTGACGAAGCGGAGATCAAGAAGGCCTTCCGCAAGCTCGCCAAGGCCTACCATCCGGACCGCAACGCGAACGACCCGAAGGCCAAGGACAAGTTCGCGGAGGTGAACTCCGCCTACGAGATCCTCGGCGATGCGACCAAGCGCGGCCAGTTCGACCGTGGCGAGATCGACGCGGAGGGCAAGCCGCGCTTCCAAGGGTTCGAGGGTTTCGGCGGCGGCCGCGGCGGCGGCGCGCAGGATTTCGGCTTCGGGTTCAATGCGGGCGGCCCGTTCGGCGGACGCCGCAGCAGCCGGGGCGCCGGGGCCGGCGCGGATCCGGGCGAGGACTTTTTCTCCCAGATCTTCGGCGAGGCCTTCCGGTCGGCCGGCGAGGGCGCGCGGCAGCAGAGCCGCGCCCGGCCCCGCGGCCAGAAGGGCGAGGACGTGAACGCGACCCTCACGGTCACGCTCGAAGAGGTGGCCGGCGAGGCCAAGAAGCGCCTGCGCCTGCCCACCGGGCGGGACGTGGACGTGGTGATCCCCAAGGGTGTCTCCGACGGCCAGGTGATCCGCCTGCGGGGCCTGGGCGCGGGAGCGCCCGGCATCGATCCGGGTGACGCCCTGCTCACCATCAAGATCGCCCCGCACGACAGGTTCACCCCCGAAGGCTCGAACCTGCGGCAACGCCTGCCGATCGAGATCGAGGAGGCGGTGCTCGGCGGCACCATCCGGGTGCCGACGCTCACCGGCGCGGTCGAGATGAACATCCCGCCCATGACCAATTCCGGCCGCACCTTCCGGCTGCGCGGCAAGGGCCTGCCCGGCAAGACCGGGCCGGGCGACCTGCTCGTCACGGTGGAGATCAGGCTGCCCGAGGTGGTGGACGAGGACCTGCTCGCCTACGCGCGCAAACGCCGCTCGGCCAAGGCGGAATAAAATCCCCTCATGCGAGGATGATTCACTAAGGCAGGCCCGAGAGGTCTTCCCCCCCGTCGCTGTGTCGGTTAAAGAAGCCCTCTTTCTGACGTGTCCAGCGACGATTTAGGTGAATCATGGCGGAGACAACGGCGCCCGGCATTCTGTCCGGAAAGCGCGGCTTGATCATGGGTGTGGCGAACAACCGCTCGATCGCCTGGGGCATCGCGCAGGCGGCCCGCAAGCACGGGGCTGAGCTGGCCTTCACGTACCAGGGCGAGGCCCTTAAAAAACGGGTCGAGCCCCTGGCGAAGGAGCTCGGCGGCGTGGTGGTTGGGCATTGCGACGTCACGGACGGCGCCAGCATCGATGCAGTCTTCGACGAGGTGAAGAACCTCTGGGGCTCCCTCGACTTCGTGGTCCACTGCATCGCCTTCTCGGACAAGGACGAGCTGACCGGCCGCTACGTGGAGACCTCCGAGGGCAACTTCACCAAGTCGCTGCTGATCTCCTGCTATTCCTTCACGGCCATCGCCCAGCGGGCCGAGAAGCTGATGAACGAGGGCGGCTCGCTGCTCACGCTCACCTATTACGGCGCCGAGAAGTGGATGCCGCACTACAACGTCATGGGCGTCGCCAAGGCGGCGCTCGAGGCCTCGGTGCGCTACCTCGCGGCGGATCTCGGCCCCAAGAACATCCGCGTCAACGCGATCTCGGCCGGCCCGATCAAGACGCTCGCGGCCTCCGGCATCGGCGACTTCCGCTACATTCTCAAGTGGAACGAGTACAACTCGCCGCTCCGCCGCACGGTCACCACCGAGGAGGTGGGCGAGACGGCCGCCTATCTGGTGTCCGACATGTCCCGCGGCATGACGGGCGAGATCCTGCACGTGGACGCCGGCTACCACGTGGTCGGCATGAAGAACCCGGAAGCTCCCGACCTCTCGCTCGACAAAGAATAGCCGTGAGCGACAGCCGTCCCACGATCTACTTCATCCGCCACGGCGAGACGGACTGGAACCTCGAGGGGCGTCTCCAGGGGCAGAAGGACATTCCGCTCAACGATCTCGGCCGCGTCCAGGCCGAGGAGGCAGGGCGCCGCCTCATGGGCCTCGTGCCGCATGTGGAAGACCTCGCCTACGTGGCGAGCCCGATGACCCGCACCCGCGAGACCATGGCGCTCCTGCGCACGGCCATGGGGCTCGATCCCGAAAGCTACCGGCTCGACGAACGCCTCGTCGAGCTGACCTTCGGCGACTGGGAAGGCCTGACCTGGAAGGAAGTGCGGAAGAAAGAGCCGCAGCTCGCGGCGCTCCGCGAGCGCGACAAGTGGAACTACGCCCCGCCCGGCGGCGAGAGCTACGCCATGCTGACCGCGCGCGTCCGGCCCATTCTCGACGACCTCACCCGCGACACGGTCGTCGTCGCCCACGGGGGCGTCGCCCGCGCGTTCCTGGCCGCGACCTGCGGCGTCTCCACCCGCGACGCCGCAAGCATCGACATCTGGCAGGGCAAGGTCCTGGTCATCCAGAGGCGCAGCTACCGCTGGGTCTGATCGGCGGGCCCCATCCCCATCGTTCATCGGTCTTCATCGGCCCGGTGCCGGATCTCGCGCCGCACCCGTGTGGGCGCGTCTGCGCTGGACCAAATACAAAAAGCCCTGCCTGTGGAGCAGGCAGGGCCGAGTGGGGGTCTAGAATGTCTTTGGAGGTCAATCCGAAGACGTGTGGAGTAAAACACAAATAATAAACTCGCCAAACCCTTTTTAAATTCCTATTAACGAGAAGATTTTCTCGTAATTCGGATGTATTAATCCTTTCGATGCACAAATCTGCTTGAATAAAAATGGTCCTCCTGTTGCGTCACCGCAACAGACTTTTCTGGCCGTCTTATACTAGCCTGTTGGTGCGGCTTCCCGCGAACGAGAAAAGCGCGGACGAACGGCGACATCGCCGTCCGCCCGCACCAAGCGCCGATGTTTCGCGGCAAGAGTGTGAACTTGTCTGGAGGACCAACGATGAAGCTTATGAAGGGCCTATTGCTCGGATCGGCGGCGGGTCTCGCCGCTGTCGTGAGCGCCCAGGCAGCAGATCTTCCCGTCGCGAAGGCTGCGCCTGTTGAGTACGTTCGCGTCTGCTCCACCTACGGTGCAGGCTTCTTCTACATCCCCGGCACCGAAACCTGCCTCCGCGTTGGCG
>NZ_QQBB01000009.1 GCF_003350535.1 Microvirga subterranea | reverse complement strand
GACTGGCGCAGGGACTGGCTGATCTCGGAGCGCTCCGAGCCGGCCACATCGCTAAAGCGGGTCGAGGTGAACTGGTCGCCGTCGCGGACCTCGAAGCGGTAGGTGTCGGTGCTCGAGTTGTACTTGAACGAGTACGCCTTCTCGGACGAGACCATGAAGTCATAGTTGTCGAGCTTGAACGTGTCGTTGTCGTAGGTGGTCGGCTGCCACTGCGATGCAGAGAATGTCATGCGTTTGCCCCTTCTTTCCCTCTGTGTGTGAGAGCTCAATACGAAAGCATGCAAGAACGTCGACCGATCGAACGGATCGGCCTGATATACTTGATAGTACTGGCTGTGGACGATGCTGGGCGGGCGCTCTGTTGATGAAAATCAATTGAGCGTGAGTGCGAATACAGCTTGAAAAGTCCGCCATGTCTTGTGATGCGGCGACAAAATTTTGCCTTTTCGAGCCATAACCAAGAGGGATGATGGTGATGTGTCTTAAACTTGGCGCAAAACCAAAGCAAATGCGGCGCATGCTTGGCTATAATGCGAAAATTATACCTAAAATGACATATATACGCCTTTAGGCGCTCGCGTTTTGCTTCGTTCGATTGATTTGGTCGATGTAAGGAGCAGGCCGTATTCAGAGCACCAGCCGAGGCGGCGCCAAAGCGGGGCAAGCGCGCTGGAAGATCCAGCCCGAGACTTGTCTCGCCCTACCGACAGAGGCATCAAATGGGCGAAAGAGTTTGATCCGACGTCGGCTGTGCGGCGGGCCCGTACTCGCACCCACGATTTCCGTCGCTGGCCAAGAATGCGAGCCGCTTTTGAGCCGCTCCGTGACGATGTGCAAAACACCGTTTTGAGCAGCACAGGAAAGAGAGTGCTAACACCGAAATTGGTTCGGTCTAGCGCCGAAAAATCCTGAAAAAATCTTGTGATGAGGCGGGATTCCGCCCCATTCTCCACCGCTACGACGGAGTACCTTCAAGATATCGTGGCCGCATCAGAGTATCGCATAGCCAGCGCAACCTTAAGCATCCACAATGGTTGACCTGATGAGGTCGCTGACATGGAGTCACCATGATGCAGGCTGATGATCTGTTCGCCAGTTTTCGACGTTCGTACGAAGCGTACCGCGAGACAGAAATGTCGTTGACCGAGTACCTCGAAGGCTGCCGCGAAGATCCGATGATGTACGCCAGTGCGGCGGAGCGGCTGCTGGCCGCCATCGGAGAGCCTGAGATCGTGGATACCGCGAAGGATCCGCGTCTCGGCCGAATTTTCATGAATCGCACGATCAGGGTCTATCCTGCGTTCTCTGAATTCTATGGGATGGAAGACACGGTCGAGCGCATCGTGAGCTTCCTTCGTCACGCGGCGCAGGGCTTGGAGGAGCGCAAGCAGATCCTCTATCTGCTCGGGCCCGTCGGCGGTGGCAAGTCCTCGCTGGCGGAGCGGCTGAAGATCCTGATGGAGGCTCATCCGATCTACGTTCTGAAGGCGGGTGACGAACTCAGCCCCGTATTCGAGAGTCCTCTCGGCCTATTCGATGCCCAACAGATGGGCGATCAGCTCGAGGAGCGCTACGGAATTCCGAGACGGCGGCTCGGCAATCCGATGAGCCCGTGGTGCGTGAAGCGCCTGGATGAATTCCGCGGTGATCTTTCCCGCTTCCGTGTCGCGAAGATCAATCCTTCCCGTCTGCGCCAAATTGCCATCGCCAAGACGGAGCCCGGAGACGAGAACAACCAGGACATCTCGTCCCTGGTCGGCAAGGTCGACATCCGCAAGCTCGAGATGCTGTCGCAGGCCGATCCGGACGCCTACAGCTATTCGGGAGCGCTCAACCGCGCCAATCAGGGCATGCTCGAATTCGTCGAGATGTTCAAGGCGCCGATCAAGATGCTGCATCCTCTCCTGACAGCGACGCAGGAAGGAAACTATGTGGGCACCGAGAACATCGGAGCGCTGCCGTTCTCCGGCATCATCATGGCCCATTCGAACGAGGCGGAGTGGCAGAGCTTCCGCTCCAACAAGAACAACGAAGCCTTCATCGACCGGATCTACGTGATCAAGGTTCCATACTGCCTGCGAGCGACCGAGGAGCAGAAGATCTACGAGAAGCTCATCCGGACCTCTGAGCTGGCGGAGTCGCCCTGCGCTCCAGCCACCCTGGAAATGCTGGCGCGCTTCTCGGTCCTGTCCCGGTTGCGGGCGCACGAGAACTCCAACGTTTTCTCGAAGATGCGTGTCTACGACGGCGAGAGCCTGCGGGAGGTCGACCCACGCGCCCGTAGCCTCCAGGAATACAAGGATGCTGCCGGCGTCAACGAGGGCATGGACGGCATCTCGACTCGGTTCGCGTTCAAGGTGCTTGCGGCGACCTTCAATCATGACACCGTCGAGGTTGCGGCCGACCCCGTCCACCTGATGTACGTCCTGGAACAATCCCTGCGACGGGAGCAGCTGCCTCCGGATACGGAGCGGCGCTACATCGACTTTATCAAGACGGAGCTGGCTCCCCGGTACGCCGACTTCATCGGTCACGAGATCCAGAAGGCTTATCTCGAATCCTACCATGACTACGGTCAGAACCTGTTCGATCGCTACGTGGCCTATGCGGATGCATGGATCGAGGATCAGGACTTCAAGGACCCCGATACCGGGCAGCTCCTGAACCGAGACCTCCTGAACCAGGAGCTGACGAAGATCGAGAAGCCGGCCGGCATCGCCAATCCGAAGGACTTCCGCAACGAGGTCGTCAAGTTCGCCTTGAGGTCGCGGGCCGCGAACGGCGGACGCAACCCGTCCTGGATCAGCTACGAGAAAATCCGGGAAGTGATCGAGCGGCGGATGTTCTCGCAGGTCGAGGAACTTCTTCCCGTCATCAGCTACGGCTCGAAAAAGGATGGCGAATCGGAAAAGAAGCACAGGGAATTCGTGGAGCGGATGGTGGCGCGTGGCTATACCGAGCGTCAGGTGCGCCGCCTCGTCGAATGGTATATGAGAGTCAAACAGGCAGGGTGATCCGTGATACTGTCAGAGTTGGCGTTGCAATGAACATTGTCGATCGCCGCCTGAATCCGGGTGGCAAGAGCCTCTCAAATCGCCAACGGTTCCTACGCCGGGCGAAATCACTTGTTCAACGGGCCGTCCGCGAAGGGTCCGGCGAGCGGAAGATCAGCGACATTGACCAGAGCGGCGAGGTCGCCATCCCGGCGGATGGCGTCAGGGAGCCGCGGTTCCACCGCGCGCCACAGGAAGGGGTGCAGGATCATGTCCTTCCCGGCAACAAGCGCTTCGTGGCGGGCGACACGATCGAGCGCGAACCCGGCGGCTCCGGTGGCGAACGGTCGGCCGGCGACGGAGGGGAGGGGGAGGACGACTTCCGCTTCGTGCTGAGCCGTGAGGAATTCCTCGATCTCTTTCTCGAGGATCTCGAACTGCCCGACCTCTCGAAGCGGCGGCTGGCGACGCTGGAAACAAAAGAATTCCGGCGCGCCGGGTATTCGGCGACCGGTTCACCGGTGAATCTTGCGGTGCTGCGCACGATGCGCAATGCCATGTCACGGCGCATCGCCATGCGTCGGCCGAAGAAGCACGAGCTGGCGGGCCTGGAGCAGGAGATCCGCGAGTTGGAGGGTCAGGAAGGCTCCGAGGAGCTTCTGACCCAACGTCGCAACGAACTGTCGCACCTGCAGCAGCGAAGCCGGCGCATTCCTTACGTCGATCCTGTGGACCTTCGTTACCGCCGGCTGGTGCCGGTGTCACGGCCGATCGCGCAGGCCGTCATGTTCTGCCTCATGGACGTGTCCGGATCCATGACCGAACACATGAAGGACCTCGCGAAGCGCTTCTACATGCTCCTCTACGTGTTCCTGACCCGCCGGTACGACAACGTGGAGATCGTCTTCATCCGCCACACCCATGAGGCGAAGGAGGTCGACGAGGAAGCCTTCTTCAACAGCGCCGAGACGGGCGGCACGGTCGTGTCGTCAGCCCTGCGGGAGATGCAGCGCATCGCGGCGGAGCGGTATCCGGTGGCGGACTGGAACATCTACGCAGCGCAGGCCTCCGATGGCGACAATTCCCCTGAGGACAACGGCGCCTGCGCGGCTCTGCTGAAGGACGAGATCCTGCCGATCTGCCAGTATTTCGCCTATCTCGAAGTCGGCGCCGAGGAGACCAGGATGCCGGCCGGGTTCATCGGGCGCAGGACGACCCTGTGGCAGACCTACAAGCCCTTCGGCGACGACGGCGCCATGGCGATGCGCCGGGTCACCGACCGCCGGGAAATCTACCCCGTGTTCCGCGAGCTGTTCCAGCGGGGGGGGGGCGATGCGGAGGGAGCGTCCCTATGAGTCGTCCGGGGTCTGAGGGACTGCTTTTCCAGGGCAAGGACTGGGACTTCGGGACGCTGCGGCGGAGCTATGACGCCATCGAGGCGATCGCGGTCAACGACCTCGGCCTCGACACCTATCCGAACCAGATCGAGGTCATCACGACGGAGCAGATGCTGGACGCGTATGCCTCAACCGGCATGCCGCTGTTCTACAAGCACTGGTCGTTCGGCAAGCATTTCGCCTTTCATGAAGCGGTCTACCGGCGCGGCCTGATGGGACTCGCCTACGAGATCGTCATCAACTCGAGCCCGTGCATCTCCTACATCATGGAAGAGAACACGGCGGCGATGCAGACGCTCGTGATGGCTCACGCCGCATTCGGTCACAACCACTTCTTCAAGAACAATTACCTGTTCCGGGAATGGACCGATGCCGAAGGCATCCTCGATTACCTGGACTTCGCAAAGGGATATATCGCCCGCTGCGAGGAGCGTTACGGCGAGGCGGCCGTCGAGCGCGTCCTCGATGCCGCCCATGCGTTGATGTCCCACAGCGTTCACCGTTATCCCCGCAAGCGTCGCCCCGACCTGCGTTCCGAGGAGCGTCGGGAGGCGGAGCGTCACCGCCACCGCGAGGAGACCTACAACGATCTCTGGCGGACGGTGCCGACGGGTTCCGCGACGTCCGAGATCAAGTTCAGCGAGGAGAGACGGCGCGCCCTGCTCGAGCTTCCGCAGGAAAACCTGCTCTACTTCCTGGAGAAGTCGGCTCCCCGGTTGCAGCCCTGGCAGCGGGAGATCCTGAGGATCGTGCGCCAGATCGCTCAGTACTTCTATCCGCAGCGCCAGACCAAGGTGATGAACGAGGGCTGCGCCACCTACTGCCATTATCGGATCATGACCCTCCTGCACGAGCGGGGTCAGATCGACGACGGGGCATTTCTCGAGTTTCTGCAGTCCCATACGAACGTGATCCGCCAGCCGGAATTCGATGATCCGTCCTATGGCGGCATCAATCCCTACGCGCTTGGTTTCGGCATGATGCAGGACATCGAACGGATCTGCACCCGCCCGACCGACGAGGACCGGGAGTGGTTTCCCGATATAGCGGGGAGCGGGGACGCCATGGGGGTCCTGAGGGATATCTGGGCGAACTACCGGGACGAGAGCTTCATCGGGCAGTTCCTCAGCCCCCACCTGATCCGGCAATGGCGCCTCTTCCACCTCGTGGATGATCCCGACTCGCCGGAGCTCCGGGTCGAGGCAATCCACGACGAGCGAGGCTATCGTCATGTGCGGCGCGTTCTTTCTCGGCAGTATGACATCGCCTGGCAGGATCCGGACATCCAGGTCACGGATGTCGATCTGGCCGGGGACCGACGTCTGATCGTCCATCATCACGTGATGAACGGCGGGCTGCTGGCGGAGGGCGACGCGAGGCAGGTTCTCCAGCATCTTGCCGATCTCTGGAGCTACGACGTCGTTCTCAAGGAAGTCGACACAGCCTCCGGAATCCTTCTCAAGGAACATACGGCGCAGGCTCGGCCGGTCTTTTTCTGAGACGCCGGCACGGGCTAGCCTCGCGAATGCTCCGTTGCGCGCAGCGGATGGGACGCTACATTGCCTCTCCATGCCGTTGCCGATCGTCTCCCACTCTGCTTATCAAGCCACGCTCCCGGACGGACATCGCTTTCCGATGCGAAAATACGGCCGCCTGACGGAGATCCTTGAGGAGAGGGGGCTTGCATCAGCCGGGTTCGCGAGGCCCGAAGCTGCTCCGGCCGACCTCATCGCCTTGGCCCATGACAGGACGTATGTCGATCATGTCCTGGCCTGTACGGTGCCGCGGGACATCGAGCGCCGCATCGGGCTGCCTGTGGATGAGGGCGTGGTCCGCCGTGCCAGGACCTCGGCGGCCGGAACACTCATGGCTGCCGAGCTTGCCCTCGTGCATGGCCTGGCCGGCAGCGCGGCCGGAGGCAGCCACCACGGGCAGCGGGAGACCGGGGCCGGCTTTTGTGTCTTCAACGATGTCGCCGTGGCCGCCAAGGCCCTGAAAAGGGACGGTCGGATCCAGCGCGCGCTCGTAGTCGACCTCGATGTGCATCAGGGCGACGGCACGGCGGATTGCCTGCGCGACGACCCCGATCTTTTCACCTTCTCCATGCATGCCGAGAAGAACTACCCTGTCCGCAAGATCCCGAGTGACCTCGATATCAGCTTGGCCGACGGGATGGGGGACGAGGAATACGTGGAGGCCCTCAGGGCCCATCTCCCGCGCCTGCTCGATGCGCTGGCTCCCGATCTCGTCTTCCTCAATGCGGGCGTCGACCCGCACCGGGACGACAAGCTGGGGAGGCTTTCACTGTCGGATGCAGGATTGCGACGGAGGGACGAGCTGGTGGTCGAGGAGGCGCGAAGCCGTGATATTCCGCTCGTCGCCGTGATCGGTGGCGGCTATTCCACAGACATCGATGCGCTGGCGCGACGGCACGCCATCGTGTTCGAGGTGATGGCGGCGTGGAACGAGGCCCATTCCTGAATGTCCTCGGTCACGATTCCCCCCGCCGGCCACCCATAGCCTCACCCGCCCGTCAGTCGAATGAGAACACGCGAGGACGAACCTCCCATGTCGGTCAAGGACGCCAAGGTTTCGGAGAGGAAGAACTCTCCCCTGTCCCCGTTTCGACACCGCATCTTCCTTGCCGTCTGGGTCGCCAGTCTCGCGTCCAATTTCGGAGGGCTCATCCAATCCGTGGGTGCGGCCTGGCTCATGACCTCGATCGGCGCCTCGGCCGACTACGTCGCCTTGGTGCAAGCCTCGACCACGTTGCCGATCATGCTGTTCTCCCTGGCCGCCGGAGCCATCGCGGACAATTTCGACCGGCGCAAGCTGATGCTGGCGGCACAGCTCTTCCTGCTGGTCGTGTCGATCGCGCTGACGGCGTGCACCTATTTCGGCCTCGTGACGCCCTGGCTCCTCCTCGCCTTCACCTTCCTGGTGGGCTGCGGCACGGCCTTCAACGGCCCCGCATGGCAGTCCCTGGTGGGGGAGATGGTGCCGCGATCGGAGCTGCCGGCCGCCATCGCGCTCAACAGCATGGGTTTCAACATCGCCCGAAGCGTCGGACCGGCGATCGGCGGCATGATCGTCGCGACGATCGGCGCCTTTGCGGCCTTCGCCACGAACGCGTTCAGCTACCTTGGCCTCATTTTCGTTCTGGCACGATGGAGGCCGGTGACGCCGCCTCGGGTGCTTCCGCCGGAGACCCTGGGAGCCGCCATGGCGGCGGGCCTTCGCTATGTCGCGATGTCTCCCAAGATCGGTGTCGTTCTGCTCCGCGGAGCGATCTTCGGTCTCGCGGCCATCGCCATTCAGGCCCTCATGCCTCTCGTCGCTCGGGACCTGATCAGCGGCGGGCCCTTCACCTATGGACTTCTGCTCGGGTCGTTCGGGCTCGGAGCGGTCGGAGGAGCCTTCCTCAGCACGCGCCTGAGGCAGGCGCTATCCCTCGAGGCCCTTGTTCGCGTCTCGTTCGTCAGCTTTGCCGTCTGCGCCGCCATCGCGGGCATGAGCACGACCCCATTCCTCACCATCCCGGCGATGTCCATCGGAGGTGCAAGCTGGGTGCTGGCGCTGTCGAGCTTCAACGCGACCGTCCAACTTTCCTCGCCGCGCTGGGTCGTAGGCCGTGCGCTCGCGCTCTACCAGATGGCGACTTTCGGCGGGATGGCGTTCGGCAGCTGGATCTGGGGCGCTTCAGCCGAGCGGTTCGGGACGGCGGACGCTCTTCTTATCTCCGCCATCGTACTGGTCGCCGGCGCGGCGCTCGGCCTGCGCTTTCCACTCCCTGAACTGAAGACCGTGAACCTCGATCCCCTCAACCGCTGGAAGGAGCCCAGCGTCGCCGTCGATATCCGGCCGCACAGCGGACCGGTCGTGATCACAATCGAGTACGTCATCCGGGAGGAGGACCTGGTCGAGTTCCTCTCGATCATGGCCGAACGGAAGCGGATCCGGCGGCGCGACGGCGCCCGTCACTGGACGCTCCTGCGCGACCTTGAGAACGTCAACATCTGGGTCGAGCGCTATCACACACCGACATGGCTCGAATACATCCGCCACAACCAGCGGATCACCCATGCCGATGCCGTCGTCGGCGAGAGGCTTCGAGCCTTGCACCAAGGCCCTGAATTGCCCAAAGTGCGCCGAATGCTCGAGCGCCCGACCGGGTGGATCGCAACGCACCATATTCCGCCGGCTCGCGAGATGGCCGACCCGCTCACGGATCCGGTCCGCTCATCCTGACCCGCAACGGCGCTCTCGTCAGTTCCGAACGGATCCTTCCGAGGCGGCAAGGACGTAGCCGGGCCGTGCGGCCTGGAAGCCGAAGCGAAGACAGAGGAGGGTGATTGCCAGGATCAGAACACTCGGCCATTCCGGGCCGTGGTGGACGTCTCGGAGGAGCCCGACCGCGAAAGGACAGAGGCTCGCACCGAGATAACCGACGCTCTGGGACATTCCTGAGAGCATCGCCGCCACTTCCGGGGAGGGGGAGCGCAGCGAGATGAAGAGCAGCGCGAGGCCGAAGAGGCCGCCCTGCCCGAGGCCGAGGAGAAAGGCCCATACATGGCCCGACGCGATCGGAGCGTAGAGGAGCCCGAAGAATCCCGCTCCGGTGCTCGCGAGCACCAGCACGATCAGGAGCTTCGGCGACAGCCGTTTGGCTGCAAGGGTCGGGACCAGCAGCGCCGTTACCGTTTGGGCCATGATGGACGTCGACGTCATCATTCCGGCGTCAATGTTGTCGAGCCCGCGGTCGCGCAGCAGGGTCGGAAGCCAGCCGAGGACGACGAAGGCCAAGCCTGCTTGGAGGCCCATGAAGGCCGTGACGGACCAGGCGACCCGGTCGCCCATCAGGGCCGCGAAGCGGGTAGGCTTGGCGGACCGGATGGTCGCGACACTGGCCCGTGCCAGGATGCCCCACAGGATTGCAGCAATGACGGCCGGAATGCTCCATGCCGCAAGGGCCGTGGTCCAGGAGCCGCTTGCGCGCTCTAGCATCGGGGTCAGGCCGGCCGCGCTCGCGCCGCCGACGCTGAGAACCATCGTGTAGAGTCCGGTCATCAGGCCGAGACGGTTCGGAAAATCCCTGCGGATGACGACGGGCAGGAGCACGCCCGCCATGCCGATCGCCGCGCCGGCCGCCAGGGTGCTGGCCGCCATTGCGCTCGGATGCGACAGTGCACGCAGCCCGAGGCTGGCGGCCAAGAGCAGGAAGAGAAGGCAGATCGCCCTTTCCAGTCCCAACCTTGAGGCGAGCAGCGGGGCGAATGGCCCGGTCAGCCCGAAGCAGAGCACCGGCGCAGTGGTCAGCGCCCCCGTCCAGAAACTGTTGAGTGCGAGCGCATTCTGGACCTCCGTGAGAAGCGTCGCCAGTCCCGTGAGCGCCGGTCGAAGATTGAACGCGGCCACGACCAGACAAAGTGCAACGAAGCTTCCGACGCGCAGGGTCTGCTGTGGAGGCGGTCTTGGACTCGGTTTTCTGTTTTCGTACGAGCTCACGGGACGCTGGGCCCTTTCGCTGCGGCCGATCTCGCAGCCGCTTCTGCCCGCGGCTCAGGCGCGGGTGATGTGCATTTCCAAGGAGCGGATGGATCACCCAGCCTGCCGAGCCGGGTGACCCTCGTCCGGCATCAGTGCTCGATTTGGTCGGTCGCCCGAACGTGGTTCCAGAACATCCGCGGCGTCTCCAGCATGGAGCGGAAGCCGGTCCGGTCGAGCATGGCATCGGTCTCGCGCTGTGCGTCGTCGAGAACCTCGTCCTCGTCCACGAACATCGCCTGCCGGTTCTGAAGCGCGATGCGCCCGTCGACGATCACGGTGTCCACATCGTTGCCGTTCGCAAAATAGATCAGCCGGAAGACCGGCATGTTGAGCGGGTAGAGGTGCGGGCGCCGCAGGTCGAGGAGAACCACGTCCGCCTTCTTTCCGGCTTCGAGTGAGCCGATCTCCTTCTCCATGCCGAGCGCCTTCGCGCCGTCGATGGTGCACATCTCCAGCACCCGCCCGGGCGGAAGCCACGTCGGGTCCTTGAAGTAGGTGCGGTGGTAATGCATGCATTGCTGCATGTGGCGGAACATGTCGCCGGAGCGGTCCGGCGCCGTCGCGTCGGAACCGAGGCAGACATTGGCGCCCGCCTCCAGCAGTTCCGGAACAGGGCAGCGGCCGAGGATCGACGCGATCGCGCTCGGGTTGTGCGCGATGCTCGTGCCCGTATCCGCCACGATCCGGATCTCGTCCTCCGTCAGGTCGGTCGAATGCGACAGGAGGGCGTTGGGACCAAGAATCCCGAGTTCCTTCGCATAGGCCACGCTGCCTTTCGTGTGTCCGTCCTGCGTGAAAACGAGGCCGGCCTCGCGGGCGAGGTCGGCCGTCATCTTGGCCTGCCGCCGAGCCTCCGCCAAGTTCTCCTCCCCGAGCTGCTCCCGGTGCTCCTCTCGCAGGGTCGGCGTGATCAGCGCGATGTTGAGACGCCCGCCATGGCTGCCGTGCCAAGTCTGGATCAGCGTTTTGCAGGTTTCGAACTGCTCCTCGAAGGTGACCGGCCGCTCCACGGCCTTACCGCCGACGAAGCGCGCATAGGTGCGAGGATGCGGTGGACGGGTCGGACCGACGGCCACCACCGAGCGCGTTCCGACCTCGCGCACGCCCTCGCAATGGGCATCACCATAGACAGGCTCGTCCGTGCGCAGGATCGTGTCGCCGCCGCCGAGGAGCGAGACGCCGGTGGTCACGCCGAAGCGAAGCCGCTCCAGAGAGGCAAGGCGGGCCTCGGCGCGCCAGAACTCGGGCGTCGAGGCCACCGTATAGGCCTTCTCGCAGGCTTCGTACCATTGCTGGCTGTCGCCTCCGCCCATGGTCTTGATCAGCCCATGCCCCGCATGGGCGTGTCCGTCGATCAGCCCGGGCATGACGATCTTGTTCTTCGCGTCGATGACCACGGGCGCCTGATGAGCTGCGGTGACCTCGCTGGTCGGACCCACCGCCACGATCCTGTCCTTTTCGATCGCGACCGCACCGTCCTCGATCACGCGGCGATGCGGATCCATCGTGACGACGATGCCGTGGGTGATGATGATGTCGGCCATTCAAAAACTCCGGTCGGTCAGGCGGCTTGGGGCTCGCCGCGTATGCGGTCGAGGGTCGGGACGAGGGACAGCAGTTCTCGCGTGTAAGGGTGCTGAGGGGCGGTGAAGAGGGTCTCGGACGGGGCCTCCTCCACGAGCTTGCCCTGTCTCATCACGGCGACGCGGTCGCACATCTGGCGCACCACGGCGAGGTCGTGGCTGATGAGGAGGAGCGTCAGGCCGGTCGCGTCGCGCAGATCCTTGAGCAGGTTCAGGATCTGGGCCTGGACCGATACGTCCAGGGATGAGGTCGGCTCGTCGCAGACGATGAGCCTGGGCCTCGCGCCCAGGGCGCGGGCGATGGACAGGCGCTGACGCTGTCCACCCGAGAAAGCATGCGGGAAGCGCTGCGCAGCCTCGGCCTCCAGCCCGACGGCCTCGATCAGCCGCGCCACGTCGTCCTCGGCTTCCGCCTTCGAGGAGGCGAGGCGATAGAACAGGATGGGCTCGGCCAGGATCGAGCCGATCCGCATGCGGCTGTTGAGGGACGAATAAGGATCCTGGAAGATCATCTGGATCGCCTGACGCAGGGGCCCAATGCGACGGATGGCGCCTTCGCCGGCGACGGTCTGGCCGCGATAGGTCACCCGTCCGGCAGTGGGGTTGAGAAGACCCGAAACGACATTCGCAATGGTGGTCTTGCCGCAGCCGGATTCCCCGACCAAACCGAAGACTTCGCCGCTGTTCACCGAGAAGCTCACGCCGTCCACGGCGCGGAACGTGTGCCCCTTCGAGCCGGGCAGCCAGCCGCTCGTGATGTACTCCACACACAAGTTCTCGACCGAGAGGATCGGCGCACCGTCGACGGCGTCGCCTGTCCGCTCGGCGCTGGACCGCAGCATCGCACGTGCCTCGGCCGCACGGCCCTTGCCCTCGTCGCCGAGCACCGGGAAACGATCGAGCTTCGCGTCGATCCGCGGAACGGCCCCGATGAGCGCCTTGGCGTAGGGCGCACGCGGCCGACGCAGGACCTCCACAGTCGGGCCCGATTCCACCACCTTGCCGCGGTGCATGATGGTCACCCGGTCCGCAATCTGCGCGACGACGCCCATGTTGTGGGTGACGAGCAGGATGCCGATGCCGCGCTCGTCTGCCAGATCCCGCAGAAGCTTCAGGATCTGAGCCTGAACCGAGACGTCGAGGGCCGTCGTCGGCTCGTCCGCGACCACGAGCTTCGGGTCGCACGAGAGGGCGGCGGCAATGACGACGCGCTGTCGCTGGCCGCCGGAGAGCTGGTGCGGATAAGCCTTGAGGCGACGCTGCGGCTCTGGGATCCCAACCGCCTCAAGGAGCTGAAGGGCGCGTGCGCGGGCTGACGCCCGGTCGAGCTTGAGATGGGCCCGCATGGTTTCAGTGAGCTGGCTTTCCACCGTGAAGAGCGGGTTGAGGCTCGTCATCGGGTCCTGGAACACCGCGCCGACGTCGCGTCCGAGGACGACGCCTTCTGCGGAGCCTTTGGCCGGGTCGAACGGCTTGCCGCCGATATGGATCGTGCCGGCGGCGATCCGGCCCGGCTTCTCGAGCAGGCCCATCACCGCATTGCCGATGGTGGTCTTGCCGGCTCCGGATTCGCCCACGAGGGCATGGATCTCTCCGGGCTGGATCACCAGCGACGCATGCTCGACGGCGGTGAATACCGAACCGTTCGCGAGCGGGTACTCGACCCTCAGGCCGTCGATAGCCAGGACAGGCGGTTGAAGATCGCTCATCGTTTCACCCGCAGTTTGGGATTGAACCGGTCGCGGAGCCAATCGCCCACGATGTTGACGGCCAGCACCAGGATCACGAGAGCGAGGGCGGGGAAGAGGGCAATCCACCAGATCCCCGAGAAGACGAACTCGTTGCCGATGCGGATCAGCGTGCCGAGGGACGGATAGGTCGGCGGCATGCCGACGCCCAGGAAGGACAGGGTCGCCTCGGTCAGCACCGCTGCCGCCAGGTTGATGGTGGAGATCACCAGAACCGGGCTCATCACGTTCGGCAGGATGTGCCGCAGCATGATGCGACGGGACGGCAATCCGATCACCTTCCCGGCGCGCACGTAGTCCTTGGCCGTCTCGACCATGGTGGCCGCCCGCACGGTGCGGGCATATTGCACCCATTCGTGGATCGCGATGGCGCAGATCAGGATCAGCGGCGCCCACTCGGCGGTCGCCGCCCCCGGAAAGATCGCGCGGGCCACGCCGCTGACCAGCAGCGCGAGCAGGATCGTCGGGAAGCTCAGGATCACGTCGGCGACGCGCATGATCACCGCGTCGACCCGGCCGCCGTAATATCCGGCGATCAGGCCGAGGATGACGCCGAGGGTCGCTGCCATGATGACGGCCCCGCCGCCGATCGCGATGGAGACCCGGGCGCCGTAGAGCATTGCCGAGAGGAGATCGCGTCCTTGGTTGTCGGTGCCGAGGAGGAATCGTGCGTCGCCGTCGGCCGTGAAGGCCGGCGGCAGTTCGGCATTGATCAGCTCGAAGGACGCTAGGTCCGTAGGGTCGTAAGGTGCGATCCAGGCCGCGAGCAGGGCGCAGGCGACGATGGCGAGCGCCAGAACGGCTGCGACCATCACGGAGATCGGCGCGCCGATGCGGGTGATGAGGCCGGGGGAGGGAGCGAGCGTTTTCATGCGGACCTCGCGCGCAGGCGGGGATCGACGACCGCATAGAGAATGTCGACGACCGTGTTGATGAGGACGAAGAGGAGGCCCACGAAGAGCAGGTAGGCCGCCATGACGGGAATGTCCGCGAAGCTTACGGCCTGGATGAAGAGCAGGCCCATGCCCGGCCATTGGAACACGGTCTCGGTGACGATCGCGAAAGCGATGAGGGAGCCGATCTGAAGACCCGTGACGGTGATGACCGGCATGAGGGCATTGCGCAGGGCGAGGCGGAAATGGATGTATCGCGACGGCAAGCCGCGCGCCTTCGCGAAGCGGATGTAGTCGCTCGACAGCACGTCGATCATCTCGGCGCGGACCAGCCGCATGATGAGCGTGAGCTGGTAGAGGGCGAGCGTGATCCCGGGCAGGAGCAGGGATTTGAGGCCGCTCGCCGTCAGGAATCCGGTCGACCACCAGCCGAGATCGACGACCTGCCCGCGCCCGAAGGAGGGAAGCCAGCCGAGCGAGACCGCGAAGACGAGGATCAGCACGATGCCGGTGACGAAAGTCGGCGTCGAGATCCCGACCAGGGAGAGCGCCTGTACGAGGCGCGCCGCGATGCCGTTCGGCTTCAGGGCGCACAGCACGCCGAGCGGAATGCCGAGGGCGAGCGACAGGACGGTCGCGACGATCACGAGTTCCAGCGTTGCGGGAAGGCGCTCGGCGATGAGCTGCGTGACGGGGCGCTGGTTGCGATAGCTGATGCCGAGATCGCCGCTGAGCGTACGCGCCAGAAATCGGCCGTACTGCACGACGACAGGCTGGTCGAGGCCGAGGGAGCGCCGGAGTTCCGCCTTCTCCTCGACAGTGGCGTTTTCACGCGACATGGTCGCCACGGGATCGCCGACGAAGCGGAACATCAAGAAGGACACCGCCGAGACGACGAGCATCACGAGAGCCGCTTGGCCGAGCCGGGACAGAAGGACTTTCAGCATGTGCATTTCTGGCGGCCCGTCCCCACGGGAGGGGCGGGCCGCGCGTCCTTTGTGAGAGGGCTACTTCACGTTGGCGAACCAGAGACGGACGTACTCGTCCGGGAACTGGGGCACGTCGACGCCGTCACGGACCGCCCATGCGACCGGCTGCTGGTGAATCGGGATGAAGGCGACCGTATCGCGAGCCACCTTCAACGCCTCGACCAGCATCGAGCGACGCTTCTCCTCGTCGAGCTCAACCGCCGCCTTGCGGGTCAGCTCCTCGATCTGCGGATTGGTGTAGCCGCTCGAGTTCGAGCCGCCGTATCCGTCCTTCTGGGCGGTGAGCAGCGACGACAGGACGCTGAACCCGTCCATCGGCGGCAGGGTCGCCCAGCCGACCATCGAGACATCGAATTCGCCGCGATCCTGGCGGGGGAAATAGGTCGCACGGGATTCCGTCTGCAGTTCTGTCTGGATGCCGACCTTGGTCCACATCGACGCGATCGCCACGCAGGTCTGCTCGTCGTTGATGTAGCGGTCGTTCGGGCAGTTGAGCTTGGTCTTGAAGCCGTTGGGGTACCCCGCCTCTGCGAGGAGCTTCTTGGCCTTGTCCTGATCGTAGCCGAGCGGCTGGTCGTTGTCCTTGGAATAACCCGGCACCGGAGGCGCCACGAGGGTGCCGGTGTTGCGGGACTTGTCGCGCATGACACGCTTCTTGATCGTCTCGAAGTCGATGGCATGCCACATGGCCTGACGCACCTTGACGTCGAGCATCGGATTCTTCTGCCCCGGCATCGCCTTGAGTTCCGGCTTGGCGCTGAGCGTCAGCATGATCAGGCGGAGCGAGGGTTCCTCGATGACCTTAAAGCCGGAGGACGAGCCGATCCGCTGAAGATCCTGCAGGGGCGCCGGGGCGATCAGATCGAGTTCGCCGGAGAGAAGGGCGGCCACGCGGGTCGCGTCCGACTTCACCGGCTTGAACTCGATGCGGGTGAGGTTGTGCTGCGGCTTGTCCCACCAATCGGGGTTGACCACGAAGGTGGTGCCCGCATCCGGCTTGTAGGATTCGACCTTGAACGGACCCGTACCGACCGCACTGGTCGAGGCCGCCGTCGTCACGCCGGTGGCGATGTTGCCCGGTTTTAGGGCGCCGTTCGCCTCCATCCACTCCTTGTCCATGATGTACACGCCGGCAAGGTCGTTCAGGAGGAGCGGGTACGGGCCGTTGGTGACGATGTCGACCGTGTAGTCGTCCACCTTCTCGGCCTTGAGGACGGTCGCGATGTTGCCGCGGGCCCGAGCGCCTGGATCGAGCAGACGGGTGATCGAGGCCACCACGTCGTCGGCGGTGAACGGATTGCCGTTATGGAACTTCACGTTCTTGCGAAGCTCGAACCGCCAGGTGTCGGGCTTCACCGTCTTCCAGCTGACCGCCAGCGCGGGCTCGAGTTCGAGGTTTCGACCGCGACGCACCAGCGGGTCGAACACGTGGTGCAGCATGCTGGTGGTGAAGCTCTCCGTGTGGGCATACGGATCGAGCGTGGTGAGGTCGGTCGGGGACGACCAACGCAGCGTCTTTGCTTCTGCGGCGAGGCCCATCAGGGCCCCGAATGCGACCGATAGTGTAGCGACGTGCCGAGCTTTCATCATGGCCTCCAAGTTCCCTCTGGCTGGGATTATATTGGATACAATCGCTAGCAGGTTTGCATACAGTTAATAGCTCGTCAATCGACTATTGACGCTTCGTCATGAGCAAGTTTTGTGCACAATGTGCCTGACAAGCAGCCGTGAACGATCGCCGCCGGCTGAGTCCAGGAGCGTGTTGGGCTACAAAACGATACGCAATGGGGTGCGTAACGATCAGCTCGCGTAGCGATCCAGGATGGAGCGGATGTCCCGCTGCTTGTCGGAGTTGGACGAGAGCAGGGCGCGTTCCGTGACCGCCTGGAGATGATGGTCCATGGCATTGATGGCGCGGGCGGCATCCCGGGTGCGCAGGGCGTCGATGATCTGGTGATGCTCGTTGATCGAGCAGTCGGCGGAGTGCGGGCGGCTGTACATTGCCAGGATCAGGGAGCAGCGGGACACGACTTCGTCCACGTACCGGGCGAGAACCTTGTTGCCGGACAGTTCGGCGAGGAGGATGTGGAACTCGCCCGCAAGACGAATCGACGCAGCACTGTCCTGATGCCCAGCCTTGGCTTCTAGTCCGACGTGCTGCTCAAGCAGCTGAAGATCCTGATCCGTGACCTTCTCAGCCAGGCGGGCGAGGACCTGGCGCTCCAGGCACATCCGGGCCTCGAAGATGTCATAGGCTTCCGCGAGGCTCGGCTGGGCGATGGCCGCACCCTTATTCGGCTGAAGATCCACCAGGCCTTCGGCATTCAGGCGGGCCAGCACGGACCTCACGATGGTGCGGCTGACCCCGAACCGCTCGCCGATCACATCCTCGGTCAGCTTGTCCCCCGGGAGCAGGGCCTGTTCGATGATGGCGCGGCGAAGTCCGAAGTAGACGGCATCGCTGCGGGTCGGGGCAGCGGTTTTCGAGAGACGATGGGACATGAAAGCGGGCGATGAAGGGTGGAGGTGGGCTCGCCACCATTTTGTATCCATTTTGCTCTCGCAGAAAGACCCTCGGCCGGAAAAGTATTGTATCCAATAATGTATACTTCTATGGTCGTTCTGCAACTGGCTTTGTGTACGAACCGAACAGGCGGCGGCCTGAAAGAGAGCGAGGCGAGACCAATGAACGGCGACCTATACATCACCAACGTTCGGCCCATGGGGGGCGAAGCGACAAGCGTGACGGTGCAGGACGGACGCATCGCGTCCTATGGTGGGGATGCTGTCCCCGGCGCGGACGTGGTGGACGGTGGGGGCGCCATCGTGGTTCCGGGTCTCGTCGAGGCCCATACCCATCTCGACAAGTCGCTTCTCGGCATGCGCTGGTACCACAACGATGTCGGGCCGCGCCTGATCGACAAGATCGACAACGAGAGGGCGCAGAAGCGCCTCCTCGGCATCGATCCCGCCCGCCAGTCGGCCCGGCAGGTCGTCCTGTCTGTGGCCCAAGGGTCGACCCACATCCGCTCCCACGTCGACGTGGACACCGACATGGGCCTCAGCGGAATCGAAGGCGTCCTGAAAACGCGGGAGCAGTACCGCGGCGTCGTGGACATCGACATCGTCGCCTTTCCGCAGAGCGGGATGCTCATCCGTCCCGGGACGGTCGAGCTGATGGAGGAGGCGCTCAAGCTCGGGGCCGACGTGATCGGCGGCCTCGACCCTTCCGCCATCGATCGCGACCCGAAAGGGCATCTCGACGTGGTGTTCGGACTGGCAGACCGCTACGGCTGCCCGGTCGACATCCATCTGCACGAGCCGGCGGAGCTCGGGGCCTTCTCCATGGAGCTCATCATCGAGCGCACGAAGGCGCTGGGCCTCCAGGGCCGGGTGACTGTCAGCCACGCCTTCTGCCTCGGCATGGCGGACCAGGATTATGTGGCGAGCCTGATCGACGCCCTGGCGGAGGCGCGGGTGCACATCCTCACGACGGCGCCCGCCTCCCGGCCGGTGCCGCCGGTCAAGCGCCTCGTCGATGCCGGCGTGGTCGTCGCAGCGGGTTCGGACGGGATCCGCGATACGTGGGGACCCTATGGCAATGCCGACATGCTGGAGCGCGCCGTCCTGGTCGGCCTGCGCAACAACTTCCGCCGCGACGACGAGGTGGCGCTGGCGCTCGACGTCTGCACCCATGGCGGCGCCCGCATGATGGACCTCGACGGCTACGGCCTCGATGTCGGATGCCGGGCCGATTTCGTTCTACTCGACGGCGAGACCCTCGCAGAGGCGGTGGTGAGCCGGCGTCCGCGCCGGCTCGTCGTGAAGAACGGACGGGTCGTCGCCCGCGACGGGCGGGCCCTGGTCGAGGCTCCTTGAGGCCTGCCGCCTAGCCCAGGATGTCACGGAGCGCCCGCATGAAGACGCGGGCGCCGATTCCAATCAGGTCGTCCGGGAAGTCGTAGTCCGGGTTGTGGAGGCTCGGATAGGTCTCGCCCGCACCCAGGAAGAACATGGCGGCGGGCGCCTTCTGGCCGAAGCGGCCGAAATCCTCCGAGGCCCGGATGGGACCTGCGCCTTCGTCATGCGGCACGCCTTCGGCCTCGAGCGCGCGGCGCAGGTGCGCGACCGCCTCGGGAGCGTTCTCGCAGTGGTGGAAGACGTCGTCGTAGGCGATGTCGACCTTCAGGCCTTGGTTCCGCGCGGCTTCTGCGGCCAACGCCTCGGCCCTGGCGCAGAGATCCTGCATCCGGGAATCGGTCAGCGTGCGCAGGGTGGCCCAGATCTCGGCATGTGCCGGCGCGATGCCGAAGGCTGGCTCGCCCATTTCAGCATGGGTGATCGTCACCAGGGAAAAGGTCTCGTCCAGCGTGCTGCCGTGGCTCAGCGCCGTGAGGGCCGACATCAGGTGCGCCACCGCGTTCATGGGGGAAATGCCCGTCTCCGGCATCGAGGCATGGGCGGTCTTGCCGGTCAGGGTGATGCGCATGCCGCGCGATGCGCAGTTGACCACGCCCTCCGCCAGAGCGGCCTTGCCGAACGGGATGCCGGGCATGTTGTGCAGGGAAAAGGCGATGTCGGGTGCGATCTCGCGGAACTTCGGGTCCGCCACAACGGCGGCGGCGCCGGATCCGTCTTCCTCGGCCGGCTGGAAGAGCAACACGGCGCGGCCCCGCCGGGGACGCTGGCGGCCGAGGCCGCGGGCGAGGGCGGCCAGGATCGCCATATGGCCGTCATGGCCGCACAGATGCCCCTTGCCGGGAATGGCGGAGCGATGCGGTGCGTCGCTGATCTCCTCGATCGGCAGGGCGTCGAGCTCGGCCCTGACCATCACGGTCGGACCCGGCTCGCGGCCCTCGTAGACCGCCGCGACCCCGTGTCCGCCGAGGCTCGTAACGATCCGGTCGGGGGCGTTCGCTTCGAGAAAGGCCTGAACCTCCTCGGCGGTCTTCGCCTCCTCCCTCGACACCTCCGGCATCCGGTGGAGCCGTCGCCGCCATTCGGTCAGTTCGATCACGTCTTGGTTGGTCAGGAACATGAGGATCTCGGTGATTCAGGGTGGGCCGTACTCATCACTTGTTGTTAGCGCGGATGCGCCGGAAGGTCACTGGTGTGCTCCCATGCGGCTTCGCTATTCATGGCATGCGGAAACCTTAAGTCCGGCCGGCGCCTTGATAGCCGGACGGCCAACGAGGAGGTGGCGATGGACGTCATTCTGCGGATGCAATGCGACGATGTTCTCGGCGGCCGGATCGAGCGGGAGACGCCGATCGGCCTGGTGACGGTCGCCACCATCGCCCGCGACGGAGACGGTCTCGTGGTCCGCCTCACGGACGATCATGCGCGGACCGAGCTCGGCTACCTCGACGGGCTCCGGGCGCGCGACTGCAACGACCTTCAGCACCGTCTCTCGCGCCGGGACGTGACAGTCACCATGCCGGACGTGTGAGCAGGAGCGCCGCGTCGGATCCATTTACATCGTTCCGTGCCGCAGGTAGCGCGCGTGCCAGCTCAGCGCCTCGTCGAGGAGGTGAGGGGTGTGCCGGCCGGGCGCCCCGCGGACGGCGCGCTCGAAATAATCCTGGAGCGCAGGCCGGAAATGCGGGTGCGCGCAGTTCTCGATGACGACCCTGGCGCGCTGCCGCGGTGCGAGGCCGCGCAGGTCCGCAAGCCCCTGCTCGGTCACGACCACCTGAACGTCGTGCTCCGTATGATCGACATGGGACACCATGGGGACGATGCACGAGATCGTGCCGCCCTTAGCGACCGACGGGGTCATGAAGAAGGACAGGAACGCGTTGCGGGCGAAATCGCCGGAGCCCCCGATCCCGTTCATGATGCTCGATCCCATCACATGGGTGGAGTTGACGTTGCCGTAGATGTCGGCCTCGATCATCCCGTTCATGGCGATGATCCCGAGCCGGCGGATGATCTCCGGGTGGTTGCTGATCTCCTGCGGCCGCAGGACGATCTTCTGGCGGAATTCCTCGATATTCTTCTCGAAGCGGGCGGCGGCCTCGTGGCTCAGGGACAGGGCGGTGGCGGACGCGAAGGTCAGCTTTCCGGAATCGACGAGGTCGAGCATCCCGTCCTGCAGCACCTCCGTGTAAGCGGTGAGGTTCTCGAACGGGCTGTCCTTAAGGCCCGCGAACACCGCGTTCGCCACGTTGCCGACCCCGGATTGCAGCGGCAGGAGCGTGTTCGGCAGTCGGCCCTTCTTCACCTCGTGTCCGAGGAACTCGATCACATGTCCGGCGATCATGCGCGACGTCTCATCGGGCGGGGTGAAGCGGGTGTTGCGGTCCGGCTGGTCCGTCTCGACGATGGCGACGATCTTGGCCGGATCGCACATGAGATAGGGCGTCCCGATCCGGTCGCTCGGGTGGACGAGCGGGATCGGCTGGCGATGCGGCGGCAGGCGGGTGCCGTAATAAATGTCGTGCATGCCTTCCAGCGCCAGGCTCTGGCGCCGGTTCACCTCGAGGATGACCTTGTCGGCCTGGTCGAGCCAGGTCTTGTTGTTGCCGACCGACGAGGACGGGACCAGGCGACCTCCGTCCAGCACAGCCGCCACCTCGACGACGGCCACGTCGAGATGGCCGAGGAAGCCGAACCAGACGAACTGCGCCACGTGCGACAGGTGGATGTCGATGTAGTCCATCTGCCCGGCATTGATCCGTTCGCGGCAGGTCGGGTCGGACTGGTAGGGCAGGCGCATCTCGATGCCGTCGACCTTGGCGAGCGCGCCGTCGAGCTCCGGCGCGGTCGAGGCGCCGGTCCACACGCCGATCCGGAACGGATCGCCGCGTTCGTGCGCCGCCATGATGCGGCGGGCGAGGGCGACGGGAACCTCCTTTGGATAGCCGGCGCCGGTAAAGCCGCTCATTCCGACATTGGCGCCCGTGGGAATGAGGCCGGCCGCCTCCTCCGCCGACATGATCCTGCCGCGCAGGGCAGGATCCTGGACCCGAGTTGCGTCAGCCATGGGCAAGGCTCCCTTCTTCGCTCCGCCTCTGCTCATACGATCCCGAGCGTGACCGTAGGAATCCGGCGGCATGAACACCAGACCTGACCTGAGCGCATGGCGCTGGGCCGCTTAAGGTAACTCTTCCGCCGTGTCCCACCCGCTTCGAGAGCCCCGTCGCACCCGTCGGGCAGGAGATGCCGTGGGAACGGCCCCGCGGAGCATACGTTTCATGACATATCACCTTAGGAGGTATCGATGCGTCTCCGTCATCTGCTGGCCGCCCTGGCCGTGAGCGTCGCCTGGGGCGGCATGGCCGAAGCGTCCCCGAAACCCGCGATTCCCAACCTCGACAAGGTCGAGGTGGCTTACGCCAAGCACCGCTCCGGCCATGTCCACCGCAAGGTCGTGTACCGGAATTGGGGACCTCGGCGCTCGGTCCGCGTCGTCCGTTATGCGCGGCCTTACCGCTATGGCTATTATCGTCCCTACCGGCCCGTCCGGGTCGTGCGGTACGCCCGGCCCTACCGCTATGGCTATTACCGGCCCGCACGGGTCGTGCGTTACGGCTATCCCTACGGCTATTATCGCCCCGCCCCCTATTATGCGCCGACGCGCTACTACGCAGGCTACGGCCGGCCCTACTACCGTCCATACTACGGCTATGGCGGCCCGTATGGAGGCGTCTCGATCGGCGTCGGCTTCTAGCCCGCCGCGTGGAGCGGAACCGGATGGGCGCGTCGCCACAGCCGGTTCCGCCCTTAAAGCACACTTGAGGCACGGCGCCTCGTCGCCGTTCACCGCGAGCCGTCGCCTTTCATGGGCGGCGTGAGCGGGCGGAGGAAGTCGGAGGTCAGGTTGAGCGGCGGCCCGCCGAGCTCCTCGTCGAGGTCGATGGCCACCGCCGCGATGCCCTCGGGCGTCATGTAGTGGAGCGCCACATAGACCCGCAGCAGCAGCCGGCTCAGGCGCTCCCGGTCGGCCCTGTAGCAGGGCGGCCCGGCCTCGCCCTCGCAGCGCCGGGTCCGGCGGCAGGCGCCGTTCGGGCAGGTCCGCGGCACGCCCGCCGCCTCGAACACCCGCGCGAAGAAGGCGCGCCGGTACGGCGGCAGGTCGAAGGGATAATCGGGCCGCACGAAATCCGGCAGGTCGATCGCGTCCTCGGACGGGAGCAGGGCGGGGTCCTTGAGCAGGTCGTAGAGAAACATGGGCGTCACCGATCAATGAAGAAAAGGAACGGATGAAAAGGGCAGGGGGCATCGGCTTCCCGCCGCGTGCGGCGGGAAGGAGGGCCGGACCGGTCCTGGCTCTGTCCTGGAACGGGACGGGGAGGCGCGGGACGTCTGGGCCTCGCCGCTCCGGCGGAGCGGGCGGGGGAGTTCGGGAGCGGGCTGCCGTTCGTGCGGCGGGCCCAAATCGTCCCGCACGCGGCTTTCCTGAAGGAGCCCGGCCTCGCGCTCCGGGGCATGATCCGGGATGCCACAGTCATCCCCATGCCCCTTAAGGCGCATTTCGCGCAGCCCCGGATGCGTGGCGCACCCGGTGCGGGCGAGGCTGGGAAGAGGACGAAGAAGGCCACGCCCGAACGCGGCCGCCTGCGTCGTCTCCCGCTCGGGATCCCGGCGGCGCCGGGCTTGCGAGACCCGGTCCGGCCGAAAACCGCACCCGCCCCCACAGCCGACGCCTCGGGCGCGTCCCCGGCGGGGCGGATGCAGAACGATATAGCGAAGCTTGGGCCGGTTGTCAAGAACAAAATAAGAACAAATACCCGCTCGGACCGTCCGTTCCGTGCGGGGAGGAGTTGGGAGCGGGATCGAAAAGTCGGAGCGCGACCAGGTTCGCCAGGGCGCAGCACGCCGCCGCCTCACCTCTCCCTCCAGGGAGAGGTCGCGCAGCGTGGGTGAGGGGTTTCGACGGTTCGAGAGTTCGCACGGAGCCGCAACGGCGCCCTATACCCCCTTTGTGGGGGAGAGTTGGAGAGGGGGGTGTGGGCGCCATCCTCAACCAGCGTGGCGCCGGCACCCCCACGCTTGGTCCCTCCCCACAAGGAGGAGGGAAAGCGCGCCGCATCCTGAGCCGGCGTAACCCCTCACCCGGACCCGCTATCCTGCCTCTCCCGCCGGGAGAGGTGGAGGTCGCGCCCTGTGGCGTGCCGCACGGGGCGTCGCATTACGAATCCGTAATCTGCCTGCAACGCAGGCGGCAGCCGGCCAAGCCCAGCGTGAGGAGGTCCGCCGCGTCCGCGGCTGCTGTCGCCTCGAAGGAGGATTCCGCATGGTCCTGGAGCACGAGCCTCGGAGCCGAAGGAGCGCGCAGCCGTCCCCGTCGGATCTGCAGCAGATCAAGGATGCGGTGGGGCAGCTGCGCGCCGTCAGCCCCGGAAGCGCCCTGGCCGAGCTGGTCGAGGAGAAGATCCGCATCCTCGAACACGGCGGGCCGACGGTCCGCCGCGTCCCCGCGCCCGGCCGGCCCCGCCCCTGAGCGGCGCGGCCGGTCTTATCCCCGGCGCGCCAAAGGCGGGAAGGGACGCGCCTTCCTGCAGTGAGGAGCCCGTACCGGGGCGGTTGCGGCTTAGAAGTCGTAGAAGACCATGGCGGACTTTCTCACGTTGATGGCGAACAGGACGGCCGCGCCGGCGCCGTTCCCGTCGGCATCGTAGTAGAGGTATCCGGTGGTCTGATCGTAGATGACGCGGTCGTTTGCATCCTTGGCCGCCGTGCCGAGAACGAACTCGTCCTCCCCGATGGACTCGACGAAGAACAGCAGGTTGACGCGATCCATTCCGGATTCAAAGTCCATGATCCTGTCGACGCCGCCTAGATCCACCTGGAAGGTGTCGCCGCCGGCTCCGCCGGTGAGCGTGTCCGCGCCCTTGCCGCCGACCAAAAAGTCGTCGCCTGCGCGGCCATAGAGCTTGTCGTTGCCGTCTTCGCCGAAGAGGTTGTCGAGCCCGTCCCCGCCGTCGAGCTGGTCCTTGCCGGCTCCGCCCCAGAGCGCGTCGCGGCCGTTCTGACCGTAGAGCTTGTCGTTGCCCCTTAGGCCGAAGACGATGTCGTTCCCGTTGCCGGCGCGGATCACGTCCGATCCGTCCGTGCCCAAGAGGGTTTCCTTCCTGCCGGTGCCGCCGATGGTCTTGGCGATCGCGGACAGACCGCCGGAGAACGGGATCGCGGCGTAGGCCTGCACCGCCGGAAGCTCGAACAGGTCCGTCGGAACCTCGATGTGCTTGGTACGGGTGTCGGATGTGGTCATGATTGCCCCCAAAATGGATGTTCAGTCTCTAGACTGATCGAAACGTTATTACAATTGATGAATGCGGGCCGGTGTGCGGAAGGGCACGCGAGTGATGGGCAAGAGACAGAATGGTGTGTCATCCCCGGCGGTCCGGAGGACCGGGAAGGGAGCCATTCATCATCCGGCCGCGCGAGTGGATTCCCTTCCCCTCCGCTGCGCTCCGGCCGGGAATGACAAGGAGGGCGTGCCCCTCCCGATGTCATCCCCGGCGCCCGAAATCCCGTAAGGGGACACACGAGCCGCCCGCGCCGTCGAGGTACGAGGTCATCATGGCTTCACCTTTTCCACCGGGAGAGGGAGAAGGGCGCGCCCGCTTTGAACCGCGACCCACCCCATGCTAAGCCTGACCGCAGAGCCGGATGCATCCGGCTCCGGGGCGTGAGAACCCCTTCTGTGGCGGTCCTGCATCGACCGCTTCGATGCCTTCCTTGCCTTAGGGCCGGGGAGGTGCTGCCGCATGTCCAGGGCGAGAGCCTAAAGGGCAGCGCGGTCGTCCACAGACGGCTTCTCAACTCCCCGACCACCAGCGGTGCTGGTGGTCGTTTGTTTCCGAGGGAGTTGTCGCGATGGAGCAGCCCTACAGCGTCCTGGCCGATTGGCTGTCGAAGTTCCACACCTGGCCCGAATTCATCCAGGCCCTCTGGCTCGTCGCCGTGCCGGTGACCGTGCTGGGTGTCACGTGGATCGTGATGCGCGGCCTGCGCGACATCGCCGCCGTGTGGCGCGGGCGCGGGGAGGCGACGCTCTATGGCGTCCCGAGCGAATGGCGTGCCCCGGCGCAGATCGATCGCGGCGGGAGGCTCCGCGTGGCGGACAGCGGGACGGCCCTGCCGCCGCTCCCCGCTCCTTCCGCACCATCTCCGTCATTCCGGGACGCCTCAAAAAGTTGAGCCCGACCCGCATTCACGGAGGCAGTTCCGGAAAGTCGCCGCGTCGAGCGTCGGGCTCCGGTCGAAGCTCCTCGACGAAAAAACCCTGCCTTGGTCAGGCAGGGTTTGAGTTTTCTCCTCGCCTTCGGGATGACATCCGAAAAGCATCATCAGTAAGTCACGATGCGTCCGGGGCGTCAAGTTAACAAATCGATAAACAAGGGCGGTGCGGGATCATAATCTCATCGAATACGTGATTTCCTAAAGTAAATGATGGAGGTACTACTTTTGATACTGCCGCTTCGACAGTCATCGTCCAAGAGGTGTTGCAAGTTTGCTATAGGGAATGACGACGTTATGGCCGTAAGCTGCGACCGTTCCTCTTGGCACAAGGGTGACTCTCATGAGAAAGTGCACTTCGAGTTTACTTGCAGCGACAGCTATATCGACACTCGCGTTCACGGCGGCCTCCGCAGCCGACCTGCCCGTCAGGGCGGCTCCGCCGGCTCCTGTCATCCAGGCGGTCCCGATCTTCACCTGGACGGGCTTCTACGTCGGTGTGAATGCCGGCTGGGGCTGGCGCGACAGCAACCGTGATCCCGTGATCCTGGGCCCCGGCCTCGGCCTTCCGGCGGGCCTCGCCGGAACGCTGGTGTTCTCGAACAGCGACGACGGCGGCTTCACCGGTGGCGGCCAGATCGGGTACAACTACCAGATCGGGTCGTTCGTCGTCGGCGTCGAGACCGACATCCAGTGGGCCGATACTGACCGCGACCAGAACGTGGTGTTCATCCCGGCCACGGGCTTCGCCGGCACCTTCGTGCCGGGCGTGTTCAACAGCAACGCGCCCGATTGGTGGGGATCCGTGCGCGGGCGCATCGGCGTCGCGTTCGATCGCGTGCTCATCTACGCCACCGGCGGTCTCGCCTACACGGACAACAGCACCGGCTGGACGGTCGGCGGCGGTGTCGAGTGGGCGCTTCCCGCCAACTGGTTCGGATCGTCCGCCGTCACCTTCGGGCTCGAAGGCCTGTGGCTGAGCTTCGATGACAACAACGACGACTTCAACGGCGTCATCGGGACCTTCACGCCGGTCGGCGGGGGTGCGGCCCCGGTCATCGCTCCCATCGTGGCCAACAACAACAACGACAACGACTTCTTCGTGGCTCGCGCGAAGCTGAACTTCAAGTTCGGAACGTACTGAGCCTTGCGGGGGTGCAGCCTCGACGGCAAAGGCCCGGGAGAAATCCCGGGCCTTTTTTCGTCGGATCGCGTCACGCGCTCGACTTGTGTCCGCTCTCGGGAACGATCAGCGCGCCAGGCCGGACGGCGCGACGTAGTCGATCGGGCCGAACGGATTGCGCGCACCCACGTAAGGCCCGTTCGTGACCGGGTCGGGCAGGTTGCCGCCGCCGCTGAAGCGTTCGTTGTTCTGCATGTAGGGTGGGCTCGCCAGGTAGGATTGCGCCTGCCCGTAGCCCGTATAGCCGGGATTGATCGAGCCCACCGGAACGGCTGTGCCGGGATCGAGGAAGCTGCGCGGCGTCACCCGCAGGACCAGCGGCCCGCCGTCGCCGAGCTGCCGTCTGCGGGGCTGTTGCGCCTCCGCCGGCACGGGGACCACGAGGGGGACGATTGCGGCGAGCACGAGGGCCATCGACAGGGAACGCATGGGCCGACCTCCTTCTGGCGGGCATGGCCCGCGGGAGCCCCCATCGTCGTCCTGGCGGCGTTTCGCCGTCCCCAGGGATGCCGCGCGCGGGGGCCGTGCGCGCCGCGGTTTCACTGCTCCATGCCGACCCGCGCGACCGTCGCCGTGCGCCATGCGGTCGGGGTCTGGCCGGACCAGCGGCGGAAGGCGCGCGTGAAGGCGCTCGCCTCCGAATAGCCGAGGGCCGCCGCCACGTGGCTCAAGGGCAGCTTCGTGTCGTTCAGCAGCTGGCGTGCGACCTCGAAGCGGGTCTCGTCGATGATGTCCTGGTAGCACTTGCCTTCCTGGTTCAGATGCCGGTTCAGCGTCCGCCGGTGCATGGCGAACATCGTCGCCACGGCTTGGGCCGAGCACCGGCCGGCGAGGATGCGGGTGCGCAGCACGCGTCGGAGATCGTCCGCGAAGTCGGGCGTGTTGGCCGCTTCGAGCTCGCGCACCCTGTCGTCGAAGATCTGGCGGAAGACCGGATCGGCTCCTGCGATCTCGTGATCGAGCCAGCGTGCCGGGAACACCAGGGCCGCCGTCTCCTGGTCGAACCGCACCGGCGCCCGGAAGAGGCGATGGTAGAGGACCGGATCCGCCGGGAGCTGCCGCGGCAGAAGAACCTCCCCCGGTAGCCATTCCGCGCCGCAGAGGGTGCGCATGATCACCGCGCACAGGACCATGACGGCGTCGGCGATCTGGTCCGTGCTCTCCACGCCCGGCTGATAGATGGCATAGCTCAGCATCGCTTCGTCGCCGGTGACCGTCAGCAGCGGGGCGGCGCCGCGGTCGCAGAGGTGGATGTGCTGGATCAGGTTGCGCAGGGCCTCTCCGACCGTGGCCGAATGCTGCATGAGGCCGCCGACGGGCCCCAGGCCCGAGATGGTGGCCTTCTGTCCCACCAGAAGACCGAAATGCTCGCATTTCGTGCGCGCCACGCACAGGGTGACGAGCCGGCCCAGCGCCACGAAGGAGATCACGTTGTCGCCGTCATCGAACAGGGCGGGATCGAGGTTCGCGTCGCGGATGACCGCGGCGGCATCGAGGCCGAAATCCTTCAGGACCGATGCGATCTCCTTGGCGACCCCCATGCGCACGAAGCCTCCGGGAATTGCCGCGGCGGACATCCTGGACCGCGTGTCTTCGGCGCGACGAAGCTGCGCGCCGATGCGAAGCTCCGGCAATCCGGCCATGCGATGGGACAAGGTGCTCACGGGCGGACTCCTTCAGCGCAAAGCAAACCTCACAGGTTAAGATGGACAGATCGAAAGAACTGAAAAACTCGGAAAAATACCGGTACAGCAGGCGCAGGATACTTGCCGCGCACCTATCCCTTCGAAGTATTATGAGGGAGTAGACCCAGGGAGAGTGCGCCGATCCATGGCGGTTTCTCTGTGGGCGGCCGCGGATAATGCCACGCGAACAACAGTCGATGCACAGTCTGATCGCAAACGGACCCGGCTGAATTGCGATAGATCAATCCGCATGGCTCTGCTTCGATGGTTTGATCTCAATGGTAAGGCAGGGGAAGGATATGCGGCAGAAGAGCGGATCGGTCTGTTGGGCACGGGAGCATGCCGTGCCGAAACCTCCTGCCGCCGCTGAGCCATGCAGGACGTGAACCGTCAGACCCGACCGGCATCGGCCGAGATCCCGCCACGTGGCAGCCGCGACCGCGCCCTTTCGTGGCATCTGGCGCTGCTGTGCCTTGCCCTGATCCTGCCCGTGCTGATCCTGGCGGCGGTGCTGGCCTGGTCCTATGTGGGCTCGGAGCAGCGTCGGATGACGCAGGAGGGGCTCAGGGCCGCCCACGACGTCGTGGCCGCGAGCGATCGCAAGCTCGCGGGCCTCATCGCGGCGACGGAAATCCTCTCGCTGTCCCGGGCGCTGCAGGAGGACGACCTCGACGCCTTCGACCGACAGGCGCGGGACGTCTTCCGGCGGCTCGGGATCAACGTGGTGCTCCGCGACCTGAACAGCCGCCAGGTGGTGAACACGCGCCTGCCGCACGGCGCGCCCCTGCCGACCAATGTCGACGCGGAAACGGACCGGCTGGTGCTGGAGACGCGGCGGCCGGCGGTGTCGAACCTCCTGATCGGCGGCGTGACGCGCAAGCCCCTGTTCATCGTGAACGTGCCGGTCTTCAAGGGCAACGACATCGCGTACTTCCTCAACCTCAGCCTGGAGCCCGAGAGCATCCGCGAACTCGTCATGGGGATGGACCGCCCGGCGGGCTGGACGATCGTGGTGGCGGACCGCCGGGGCAGCATCATCGCCCAGTCCGGAAAGGGCGACGAGGTTGTCGGGACGCCTCTGCCGCGCCCGCTCTGGGACGACATCAGGGGTGGCGACGGCATCCTCGGAGAGCGGGTCGTGGCCCCTCCCGACGAGAAGGCCCTCGTCGCCTTCGACCGCTCGGATCTCTCGGGCTGGGTCGCGCTCGTCATGCTACCCAGCGCCCACACGACGGCACCGCTGCGCCACTCCCTCATGGGCCTGTCGACGCTTGCGGCCGGCATGCTCGTGCTCGCGGCGGTTCTCGCGCTGGTGTTCTCGCGCCGCATCGAGCGCCCGGTCGGCCGGCTCGCTCTGGAGGCCGAGCGCCTCGGGCAGGGCGAGGCCGTGCGGCTGCTGGAGACGGTCGTGCGCGAGGTCAACATGCTCAGCGCGACCCTGTCGGAGGCCGCCGCGAAGCGCCACCGCGCGGAGACCGCCCTGCGCGAGAGCGAGGAGCGCTACCGCGCCCTGGCCTCTGCCACGCGCGAAGGCGTGGCGATCCACAGCAGGTGGCGGGTGATCGAGGCCAACACCGCATTCTGGACCATGTTCGGCTACGCGTCGCGCGATGACGTGGTCGGCCACCGTCCGCTGCACTTCATTCCGTCCTTCGCGCGGCAGGCTGCAATTGCCGATGCCCGCAAGGAGATGGACGAGCCGTTCCAGAGCGTGGGGCAGCGGCCCGACGGATCGATCTTTCCCATCGAGCTGTGCACCCGCTTCATCGTGTACCAAGGCCAGCCCATGTGGGTCGAGGTCGTCCGCGACCTGACGGTCCAGAAAGCCACGGAGGCCGCCCTCCGCGACGGCGAGGCGAGGCTGCAGCTGGCGCAGGCGGCCGGAGGTGTCGGCACGTGGGACTGGGACGCGTTGCGGGGAGTCGCAACCTGCTCGGAATCCTATTGCCGGCTCTATGGTCTCGACCCGCAGAGCCAGGGGCACCAGAGTCCGGAGGCCTGGCTCGCGCAGGTCCATCCGGACGACCGCGAGCGCGTCATGGAGCTCAGGCAGGCCGCGATGGCGAGCGGGCGGCTGGAGAGCGAGTACCGCATCGTCCGACCCGACGGCTCCGTGCGATGGATCGTCGACCGCGGGCTCGCCATGTACGATTCCACCGGCCGCCTCATCCGCTTCCTCGGCGCGAACGTAGACGTCACCGAGGCCCGGCTGGCGGAGGAGCGTCTGCGCGAGCTCCAGTCCCAGCTCCTGCACGCATCGCGCCTGAGCGCCATGGGCGAGATGACCGCGGCTCTGGCGCACGAGCTGAACCAGCCCCTCGGCGCGGCGGCGAACTTCCTCAATGCCGCGCGCATCGCGCTGACGGGCGACGAGCCGGACAGCCGGGAGAGGGCGCTTGCGCGCCTCGACCGCGCGACCCAGCAGACCCTGCGCGCCGGCGCGATCCTGCGGCGGCTCAGGAGCTTCGTGGCCCATGGAGACATCGACCGGCGCATCGTCAGGACGCGACCGCTCGTAGAGGATGCGGTCGCTCTCGCCCTGGTGGGCGCGCGGGATCCCGAGCTGCGGACGCGGCTCGACTTCGGGTCGGAGGATCCGGCAATCCTCGTCGACGCCATCCAGATCCAGCAGGTGGTGTTCAACCTCGTGAAGAACGCCATCGAGGCGACGGAGGGCCATCATCCGCGCGAGATCACCGTCGCCACGCGGGTGACGTCCGACGACGAGGTGGAGATTTCGGTTGCCGACAACGGTCCCGGCCTGCCCGACGACGGAGGCATGCTGTTTCGTCCCTTCGCCACCACGAAGGCCGAGGGTCTCGGCATCGGGCTCTCGATCTGCCGTGCGATCGTCGACGCGCATGGCGGCCGCCTGTGGGCCGAGGAGCGTCCGGGCGGCGGCGCCGTCTTTCTGTTCACCGTTCCTGCCGCGCGAAAGAAGGAGGTCACCGATGACGAGCGAAGCCACCATCCACGTGGTGGATGACGACGAGGCGATGCGGGACTCCCTCGTGGCCCTTCTCGACGCGAGGGGATACCGGACCTGCGCCTATGCGTCCGCCGACGAGCTGCTGGCGCGGGGCGGCGCCCTCGAGCCCGGCTGCGTCGTGAGCGACGTGCGCATGCCGGGCACCGACGGCCTGGCGCTGCTCCGCCGGCTGCAAGGCCAGGGAATCGCGCTTCCGCTGGTCCTCATCACCGGCCATGGCGACATTCCTCTGGCGGTTGCGGCGATGAAAGCGGGCGCGATCGATTTTCTCGAGAAGCCCTTCGAGGCCGCCGCCCTGTTCGATGCGGTCGAGGAGGGATTGCGGCGTCGCTCGGGCAGCGCCGCCGACGGTGAAAGCCGCGAGGCGGTACGGCGCCTGGAGGTTCTCACGCCGCGCGAGCGTGCGGTTCTCGAGCGGCTCGTCTCAGGCGAGTCGAACAAGGAGGCGGCGGTCAAACTTGGCATCAGCCACCGCACGATCGAGTTTCATCGGGCCCACATCATGGAGAAGACGGGATCGAAGGCGCTCACGGACCTCGTCCGCCTGTGGCTCGCCGCCGGGTCGGAAGGGGCGTCGGAGGCCCATTCCGGAGTGGAAAGGCAGCCCCGCCCGTGAGGCTGCGAGGCTGGGGCGGGGCTGAGTGTGCAAAGGTATGCCAAGGGGGTGCGGGGAGGAACCTTTGCGAGAGCCATGATGATGCTTTCGAACGGCTCTGCTTGATCGCCTGGGACGGATGCTTGACAGGTTGGGACACGACCTTTCGCAGGATGCTTCTCCTGGAGTCATCGAGCCGCGGCGCCTCGTGATCGCCCGAGTTTTCACCGCTTCCAGCGACGCTTATTGTTACTGCCATCCCATTGCTCCGATCTTGTGTCCAGTGCCGAAACGTCGGTCGGAGATTCACCCGTAAAGGTGCATCATGACTCCCGAGCAGCCCAGCTTTTCCGCGGAGCGGACATGCGCCGAAATCGCTCGCCTGCATGCACTGAACGAAAGGGAGGCGGAACTCGCCTGCGCGCTCGCATGCATGTTCGACGATCCGAACGACGATCCTCGGACCGGCATCTGCGTGCATCGGCCCGAGCATGCGGAGGGCACGAAAGTCTGCGCCGGGAGATCATATCATCGTCGCCGGTTCGACCATTCCTTCGGCCTTCGAGACCGAGCCCCGGGGCGCGAGGCGATCGGACTTTCGCCATGTCCGACCCTGCTCGACGGGGAAATCCGTCGGCGGACCATTCATGCGTCCCGTGTGGGCGACGAGGTCCGTCCGCACGGGCGCTGAGCACGGGCCGGTCCGCGTCCTGGCATCCGTGTCGACGACCACCTTCGCGCTCCCATCGGGGGCGCACCGACCAAAATCAAGGAATCGAGACGGCAGGCGGTTTCTTCTGAGGCTGCGGTACGCAGGCGGAGGCGCCAATGCCGAGGTACTACTTCCACATCAGGTTCGCGGGCGAGATCGTCCCGGACCGGTTCGGACGCGAGCTACCGGGTCCCGCGGCCGCGCGGAATCAGGCGCGCGACGTGGCGCGGCACCTTCTGAGCGCATGCGGTCAGCACTGGCGGGACGCGGAGCTGCACGTGGTCACGGGAAGCCAGGAGGTGACCACGATCCGCCTCTCGGATTTGTGAGCCCGGATCCGTGGCTATAGCCGTGGTGTCCACTCTTACGAATGCTGAGGCAGGTCGTGCAGCGCGTCGAGCGCCTACGCATTTTCATAACCCTCATGCCGCCCTCGTGTTCAACGCGCGTGATCGACACGAGGGCGACAGCCAATTCGTCGGATGCGGGTTCGGTTTACCTTCCGCATAATGAGGCCGCGTGCTTCGATCCGCCGGAGCATTCCGGCGGCGCTTCGCATGACCAGACGCAGCCCTCACGCAGCTTCCGAGCGGCGCGCTAGGGCCTTCCCGGCCACGGCATCGGGCACGCCTACGAGATCCATCCGCCGGCGCGGCAGGGCGTGGGGGTATTCCGCCTGCAGGAAGGCCGCGAGCTTCTCGCGCACCTCGCAGCGCAGGTCGAAGGCGCGGCCGGAATTGGACGCGCTCACGAGGATGCGCACCTCCATCACGTCCTGCTTGAAGTCCGTCACCTGCACGGCTACCACCTTGCGGTCCCAGAGCGGCGAGGCGGCGGCGATCTCCTTCACCTTGCCGCGCAGCACCTCGATCGGAACCCCGTAGTCGAGATAGATCATGACGGAGCCGATGAGGGATGCGCTCTCGCGCGTCCAGTTCTGGAACGGGTGCTCCATGAAGTAGCTCAGCGGCAGGATGAGGCGGCGCAGGTCCCACACCCGGACCACCACGTAGGTCGAGGTGATCTCCTCCACGTTGCCCCATTCGCCCTCGACCAGCACCGCGTCGTCGAGCCGGATCGGCTGGGTAACGGCGAGCTGGATTCCTGCGAACAGGTTCTTCAGCAACGGCTGCAGCGCGAAACCGGCCACGAGGCCGGCCGCGCCGGCGGAGGCCAGGAGGCTGACGCCGTACTGGCGCACGCCCTCGAAGGTCATCATGACGGCGGCGAACGCGACCGTGACGATCAGGACGTTCGCCACCCAGCCGAGGATGCGGGTCTGCGTCGCGTGCTTGCGGGCGAGCAGGTTGTCCTCCGCGTCGAGCTTGAAGCGACGGAGATAGACGGTCGTCCAGATGTGCAGCGCGGTGCGCGCGACCCAGGCGGAGAGCGCGATGAAGCAGATCAGCAGGACGTGGCCGAGGGCGCCCGCCTGGCCTCGGCTCAACGGCGCCAGGGTGCCTGCCGTCCCGACGGCCACGATCATGACCGCCAGCCGCAGCGGGCGGCGCGAGCGCGACACGAGCGAGCGCCAGAACAGGTCACGCCCCGCGACAAGGTGCGAGAGGAACCGGAAGGCGAGGCGATGAACGATGAAGCCGATACAGATCGCGGTCGCGAGGACCAGAAGGCTCGCGACCCCGGGCGGCAGCACGGCGATGGCCCGCTCGAAGTCGAGGGCCGAGAGAGTGTCGAGATTCATGCGCCGGTCTTCTCCTGGGATCGTATGCTCGCGGCAAGGCGCGCGATGCCGGGGCGTCTGCCCTCGGGCATCCGGTCAGCGCGCTCGGATGGGGTCAGCAGGCGGGAGGCGCGGACGGCGGGAGCGTGGAGACCGCAGGCGCATCGGCGCGGGAGCGCCGCCCGGCAAGGGGAGCTTTCGCTTCGGGGATCGCGCGGGGCTCCACCGCGGCCTCGTGTGTGACATGGTCCATGGAATACTCCGACATGCTGCTGGAGGTGAGCGTCTGAGTAGCGCCGCAGGCGCCGGACGGAGGATGTCATCCACCTTCCGGGTGAACGCCTCAGTGGCCGGGAGGTTGCGACGGGACCGTCCGGACACGGGCATGCGGGGCATGTCGCGGGCACATGGCGTTGATCCGCCTCCCGCCCTCACGCTCCCGCTTGCGGCGGCGTCGCGCCTCGGTAGAGTGTTCGCCCCGGCCGACCACAGGCGCAAACAGGCTCTTCCCGATGCTCACCACCGACTACCGCCCGATTCCTCTGCCGGATTTCCATGAACTCCCGGTCGAGGAGATGCGCCGGCGCGCGAAATCGTTCTACGAGGAGATCCGCAAACGCCATACGGTGCGGGAGTTCTCGCCGCGGCCCGTGCCCCGCGACATCATCGAGTCCTGCCTTCTCGCGGCAGGAACCGCGCCGAACGGCGCGAACCATCAGCCGTGGCACTTCACGGTGATCGGCGATCCGGAGATCAAGCGGAAGATCCGCATGGCCGCCGAGGAGGAGGAGAGCGCCTTCTACAGCGGCCGCGCCGGGGAGGAATGGCTCGCGGCGCTCAGGCCCCTCGGCACGGACCCGAACAAGCCGTTCCTCGAAACGGCTCCATGGCTGATCTGCATCTTCGGCGAGCGCAGGAGCCGCAGCGCGGACGGGCAGCTGCGCAAGAATTACTACGTACCGGAATCGGTCTCCATCGCGGCGGGATTCCTGATCGCCGCCATCCACCATGCGGGCCTCGCAGCGCTGACGCACACGCCCAATCCCATGGGTTTCCTCAATCGGATCTGCGGCAGGCCGGAGAGCGACAAGGCCTACCTGCTCATGGTCGTCGGCTACCCGGCCGAGGACGCGACGATTCCCGCTCACGCCCTGGAGAAGCGTCCGCTCGAGGACATCGCGACCTTCCTCTGAGAACGTATGGAAGGTCCCGGGCAAGCTCGGCCGCGCTCAGGAACATGGCGCTGATCGTCCGGTTAACGTGCATGCCGGCTCTTTCGGGGCAGGACCTCGGCGGATCGACGGGACTGGGACCTGGAGGGCTCCGCTCCCGCCTCGAGAGGCGCGGCAGCACATGAGGTCCGATGCTCTCGATCTTCGATCTGATCGCCGTTCTCCTCGTTCTGACCGCGGCCTTCGGCTGGGTCAATCATGTGGTCATCCGGCTGCCGCACACAATCGGCCTGCTGCTCATGGGGCTGCTGGCGTCGCTCGTCCTGATCGGCATCGAGATCGCGCATCCAGAGGTCCGCCTCTACGAGGACCTGACGGTCCTGCTGCGCCAGATCGACTTCCAGGCGACCGTGCTCAATGGGCTCCTGGCCTTCCTCCTCTTCGCCGGGGCCCTGCACGTGGACTTCTCGCTGCTGAAGCGCCGGGCCTGGCCGGTCGGCGTCATGGCGACGGCGGGCGTGGCGATCTCGACCGTGATCGTCGGCGTCGGGCTGTGGCGGATCTCGGGGGCGCTGGGAGTGGAGCTTCCGCTCGCCTGGGCGCTCGTCTTCGGGGCGCTCATCAGCCCCACCGACCCGGTGGCGGTGCTGAGCACGCTCAAGTCCGTGAGGGTGCCGGAGGCGCTCGAGGCGGACATGTCGGGCGAATCCCTGTTCAACGACGGCGTCGGCGTGGTGGTGTTCACGGTCCTGCTCGCAGTCGCGACGGGGGCAGGGGAGGGCGGAGCCGATGCGAGTCATATCGCCAAGCTCTTCTTCGTCGAGGCGCTCGGCGGCGCCGTGCTGGGGCTCGCGACGGGATACGTCGCCTACCGGGCGATGCGCGCGATCGACAGCTACCCGCTCGAGACCCTGATCTCCCTGGCGGTTGCGGCCGGCACCTATGCGGGGGCGGCGAAGTTCCACATGAGCGGCCCCATCGCGGTCGTGGTGGCGGGGATCCTGATCGGCAACCGGGGGCCGCAGGATGCCATGAGCGACCTGACTCAAAGGTACGTCTTCGGCTTCTGGCAGCTCGTGGACGAGATCCTCAATTCCGTGCTGTTCCTGCTGATCGGACTCGAGGTGCTGGTCGTCGGCTTCGATCCGGCCTTCGCGTGGCTCAGCCTGTCGAGCATTCCGCTCGTTCTCCTCGCTCGCTTCCTTGCCGTCGCGATTCCGGTCACGCTCCTGCGGGCGCGCCAGAGCTTCGCGGCAGGCACCATCCCGGTGCTGACCTGGGGCGGCCTGCGGGGCGGCATCTCCATCGCGCTCGCCCTCTCGCTGCCCGACGTGCCGGAAAAGCCAGCCCTGCTCGCTGCAACCTACGCGGTGGTCGTGTTCACCATCGTGGTGCAGGGTCTGACATTGAGGACGGTGGTGGCGCATTTCACCGGCGCGCCGGTCACCGAGGAGGCGGGGGACGGCGTCGTGCACGATCCCGGGTCCCCAAGGCGCGCCATGGACGCCGTCGCCGGCGGCGAATAGCACAGTTCCCAATGGGTAGGGTCGCTTGCCGCAGGAACCCCTTTGACGCTCCTGTCGTTCTCCGGCCGGGCAGCAAACCGAAAGGAGCCACGCGATGGACCTGTGGCAGATGGTGCGGGCCGATTACGCGAACATCAGAGAGCTTTGTCGCGAGGTGCTGCGGGCGACCGGAACCGGTCCCAACAGCCGCGCGCGCCTGTTCGCGGAGCTTGACGTGGAGCTGGAGCGGCATATCCGGGCGAAGGAGCGCGTTCTCTACCCGGTCCTCGAGCGGGACGACCGCACGCGCGGCTATCTCCCCGAGTTGCGGCGCGAGCAGCAGGGGATCCGCCGGCGCATGGACGCCCTCGCGGCCATGCCCAACAAGAGCGGGCACCGCTGGGCTTACGATTTCAGGGATACCGTCAGCGACATCAGCCACCTCTTCACCCTGGAGGAGGGTGGCGTGATGACCATGGCGCGCGGCGTGGTCGCGCCCGAGGATCACGAGACGCTGCGGCGCGCCTTCGAGCGCGAGAAGATCGCTGCCATCGAGGCCCGACGGTGGCACGTGCCCGAGACGCTCGTGCCCGCGCGCTACGGGCTCTCCAACAGCACCGTGCTCGGCGCACTGGCCGGCATTGCGGCGGTCGGTGCCGCAGCCTTTCTCTGGCAGCGCTACGGCGAGAGCCAGGGCCGCACCCGCCACGCCGGCTTCCGCCGCTTCCAACCGGCGGGCACGTTCGCCGGACGAGGCGGCATGCGTGCCGGGGCGATGGTCGGCTCCCACCCGGACGTGAGGGGCAGCACCAACGATGCGCTCATCCGCTGCATCGAGGAGTGCTATTCCTGCGCGCAGGCCTGCACGTCCTGCGCCGACGCCTGCGCGGCCGAGCCGATGGTGCAGCAGCTCATTCAGTGCATCCGTCTCGACATGGACTGCGCCAATATCTGCGCGGCGACCGGCTCGATCGCGACGCGGCGCACCGGGTCGAACGAGGCCGTGATTCGGCGCATGCTGGAAGCCTGCGCCACGGCGTGCCGGCTCTGCGCCGAGGAATGCGAGCGCCACGCGGGAATGCACGAGCATTGCCGCATCTGCGCGAATGCATGCCGCCGGTGCGAGCGGGCCTGCCACGAGGCGCTCCGGAGCATGGGGGCGGGCGTCGCCGGCACGCAGGCGGCTTACGAGCGTCCCCGGAGCGAGACGCGGCCTTCCGCCGCCGGCTGGCGCTAGGAGAATGCGGGTCGCCGCCGATGAGCGAGCATGTGACTGACAGGTAATGGAGAGCGGACGATGCTGAAATGGGCGTTGATCTTCTTCATCGTTGCGATCGTCGCGGGGCTTCTCGGCTTCACCGGCATCGCAGCCGGCGCGGCGACGATCGCCAAGTGGCTGTTCTTCATCGCGGTCGCCGTCTTCGTGATCTTCCTGATCATGGGGCTGATCGCCGGCGAGACGCTATTCTAGTGCACCGGACCCGGAGTGGATCTGCACGTCTGGGTCCGGTGCGCCACTCTTGAGGCGGCGCACGGGCGACCGGTGCCTCGCTCGGGCGCGATGCGATCGCGCGGGTCGCTCCCGCCGCCATTTGCGGCGGGATAAGGGCTCGCGGTAGAAGAGGAGCCTGGAGGCTCCGATGGCAGGTCCGAATCTCATCTACATCGCCGATCCGATGTGCTCCTGGTGCTGGGGCTTCTCGCCCGTGATCGACGCCATCCGGGCGCGTTTCGGGGCGGCGCTGCCGATCAGGCTGGTGATGGGCGGCCTGCGTCCCGGCACGGTGAAACCAATGGATGAGAATGCGAGGCGCACGACGCGCGAACATTGGGAGCATGTGCATGAGGCGTCGCACCAGCCGTTCGACTTCGCGTTCTTCGAGCGCGGGAATTTCGTCTACGACACCGAGCCGGCCGCCAAGGCCGTGGTGGCCCGTCGCAGGAGCATGGAGACGGCGCTCGACCTGCTCGAGGACCTGCATCGGGCCTTCTATGCGCAGAACCGGGACGTGACGGACGAAGCCGTCCTGGCGTCGGTCGCCGCGACACACGGGCTTGAGCGCGCCGCCTTCCTGGAGGCGTTCCGCAGCAGCGAGGTGCGGGACGAGACCTGGCAGGATTTCGCCCTTTCCCAACAGGCGGGAATCAGAGGCTTCCCAAGCCTTCTCGCGGGCATGGGCGAGGGAAACGAGTACAGCGTCGTGACGCTGGGCTATCAGCCGGCAGAGCGCATCCTTCCGCCGCTCGAACGGTGGATGGAGATGATCGGCCGCTCGGGCGACGGGGGCGGACCGGCGCAGCCTCCGCCCCCATGATGATCCCGTATCAGGCGGCCTGAGCCGTCGGGCCGGCCTCGTCCATGGCCCGCATGTAGACGTCGAGCAGGCTCTCGTGCTCGTCGCGCTCGTCCTGGTCCTGCTTGCGCAGCTTGATGATCTCCTTGAGCACCTTCACGTCGAAGCCTTCGCCCTTGGCCTCGGAGAAGATCTCCTTCTTGGCCTCGTTCAGGTCCTTGAGCTCGCTCTCGATCTGCTCGATGCGCTCCACGAACGAGCGGATCCGATCGCCCGGGATTCCAACCGTGTCGCTCATGGTGTCTCCTTTTGCTTGTGTGGGCGGGCACTATCGGCCGGCCGGGTAAGCGCGGGGTTAACCGGGCGAAGGCGCAATGTCGCACCTCGCCGGCTGCGCCGATTTGACAAAGAACGGGATGTGTAGGAGGCTGATCGCATCATGTTGAGCCATACGTACCATCGTCGCGGCCTGCATCGCGCAGGCAACCTCATCGCGGGCAAGTAGCCCCGGGCTCGACGCGCTGCGTCCCGGGCTCGGGGCGTTCCAAGATACCAGAACAATCGGACATCTTGAGGCCGGATGCTGACGCATTCCGGGCGGCGACATGCTTTCACATCTCTTCGATTTCAAGCTCCGCCTTGCGGGGCGCGATGGCGCGCAAGGCGTGCAGCCATCGCCCGACGATCCGCCGGCCGGTCCCCATCCGCGGGATGAGGACCCGTCAGGCGGGAACGTCATCCGGCTGACGCCGCGCCCCGCACCGCAGATGGAGCCCGCTCCGCCGCCCGACGACGGCGACGATCCCGGACCGTGCGCGGCCTGAAGCCGCCGGTCATCGACAGCATAGGAGAATTTGAGATGACGAAGCGAACGAGCGGCGGCGCGAAGCCGCGCATTGTCTTGGCGGCCGCCGAGCACAACAGGCTGTCGGCGCTTGCCGATGCGGCTTCCGGCACCATGCCGGATGTCGCGGCGGCGCTGGCCGAGGAACTCGACAGGGCGCACGTCCTCCCGGCCGGCCGGCGCCCCTCCGACACGGTCGTGATGGGATGCGAGGTCGACTTCCGCGACGACGTGACCGGGAAGGTGCAGACGGTAACGCTCGTCTACCCGAACGAGGCGGACATCTCGCAGGGGCGGATCTCGGTGCTGACCCCCATCGGCACGGCGCTCATCGGGCTGCCCGTCGGCAAGTCGATCGACTGGATCACGCGCAACGGCGAGTCGAAGCGCCTCACGGTGCTGCAGGTCCGTGAGCCCGCTGCTGCGGACCCTGTGAGCGCATAGGCCGCCTCATGGAACCTCCGCCACGATCGCGGGCGCGGTCCCCGGGCGGCCAGCGCCGCCCCGACGGCGCCGTGGTGAGCCTGCCCCGGGCCCTGTCGAAGCTGGGATTCTGCTCCCGCACGCAGGCCGAGGAACTGATCGCCGACGGTCGCGTGCGCGTGGACGGACGCATCGTGCGCAACCCGGCGGCGCGTGTCGATCCGGCGCGCGCCCGCATCAGTGTCGATGGCGAGGCCGTGACGGCCGGGCGCAGGGTCTACCTGATGCTCAACAAGCCGCGTGGCCTCGTCACGACGCGTGACGACCCGCAGGAGCGGGCGACGGTCTACGATTGCCTGGCGGGTCTCGACCTGCCGTTCGTCGTGCCCGTCGGCCGTCTCGACAAGGCGAGCGAAGGGCTGCTGCTCATGACCAACGACACCCGTTGGGCGCAACGCCTTCTCGATCCCGCCTCGAACGTCGGCAAGACCTACCACGTGCAGATCGACCGCGTGCCCGAGCCGCACATGCTGGACAGGATGAAGGCCGGGATGATGCTGGACGGGGAGCGCCTGAGCGCGAAGGAGGCGCGCATCATCCGGGAGGGGAGGCGCAACGTCTGGCTCGAGGTCGTCCTCACGGAGGGACGCAATCGCCAGATCCGCCGCCTCCTCGATGCGATTGGCGCGGAGGTGCTGCGGCTGGTGCGGGTGAATGTCGGCGGGCTTGCCCTTGGGGACCTGCCGAAGGGAGCCGTGCGGCCGCTCACGCCGGCCGAGAAGGCGATGCTGGATGTCGCCCCGCCGGGACCGCCCGTCACGGCGTCGCGCAAACACGATCGGGTGACCGGCCGTTCCCGCGGGCGCGTCTCGCCCGATATTCATGCGCCGAGAGAGTGAAGGAATGCCGGATGGATGCCCATGACACCGACCACCCGCCGCACGCTTCTGGCAGTCCTGCTCATGGCTAGCCTGTCCGTTTCCGGCCAAGTCCATGCCATGTCTCCGCTCGACCGCTCGCTCATGGCGGCGGCCGAGGCGAACGATGCGCAGGCGGTCCGGCGCGCCTTGGGCGACGGTGCCGATCTCGAGGCGCGGGATCCGCGCGGTCGGACGGCTCTCATGGCGGCCGTGCAGGAGAATCACGTTGCGGCCGCGCAGGTCCTGATCGCGGCCGGGGCCGACGTGAACGCGAAGGACGAGATCCAGGACAGCCCGTACCTGCTCTCAGGCGCCAGGGGCTACCTGGAGATCCTGCGCCTCACCCTGGCGCACGGGGCCGACCTCAAGAGCACCAACCGCTATGGCGGCACGGCGCTCATCCCGGCCGCCGAACGCGGGCATGTGGAGGCCGTGCGCACGCTGATCGAGGCCGGGGTCGACGTGGATCACGTCAACCGGCTGGGCTGGACCGCGCTGCTCGAGGCGATCATCCTCGGCAAGGGCGGCGAGCGGCATGCCGAGATCGTGCGTCTCCTGCTCGACGCGGGGGCGGACCCGAACTTGGCGGATCGCGACGGCGTCACGCCGCTGCAGCACGCGCGCCAGCGCGGGTATCGCGAAATGGAGCGACTTCTCGCAGTCAAGGGCGGTCGCTGAGCCGGAAGGGGAGGAGAGACACATGCAGACATCCGAGCGCTTCCTGTGCGAAGCGATCGAGCTCGCCCGCGAGAACGTCCGGCAGGGAGGGCGCCCCTTCGGCGCTGTCGTCGTCAAGGACGGCGAGGTAGTCGCCACCGGGGTCAACGACGTCGTTGCGACCCATGACCCGACCGCCCATGCCGAGCTCCAGGCCATCCGGGCTGCGAGCCGTGCCCTCGGGTCTGCCCGTCTCGACGGCTGCGCGATCTACGCCAGCGGCCAGCCCTGCCCGATGTGCCTCGCGGCGATGCACCTGACCGGCATCCGTGAAGTCGCCTTCGCGTATTCCAGCCAGGATGCCGAGCCCTTCGGCCTGTCGAGAGCCGACGTCTACGCCGAGATGGCCAAGCCCCTGGCGGAGCAGTCGCTGAAGGCCGAGTACCGGCCGGTGCGCCCGGAAGGCGACGATCTCTACGAGCTCTGGCGGAGCGTTACGGCCAGGCTTGGGAAGCAATCGGGATAGGTGCGGCGCGGCTGCGTCAAAATGGCGAAAGAAAATTTCGCGAGCCTCTTGCGAATCGCGGAGCCACCGCCCATATCGGGTTCATCCCAGCGGACATTGTTGTGGACTTCGAGAGCGGCGGGCGTCACCGCGCGCCTCGTTGGGGCCGTGTCAGGACGGATGTAATCCGGCCCGGTCCGATCCAGCGCTTGCCTGACGATGCGAGCGCCCGTCTGGTAGCCAATCAGCCCAGGCCCGTAGTGTGCGCGGCAGGAGATGCGAAGGCATCCCGCCCGTTCGCCCCGGAGCCTGGGCTTTTCCTTTTTCGGCCCCTCTGTTCCGGCCGCCCACTTCGATTCCAGCAATATCGGATGATCCCCACTTGCCTGCCGTTGCGGCAGCTGTTAAACGTTTTACAGTTAAACGTTTAACTCGACGAGCCGCGATGAACCGCAAGAGAGCCACGCTGAAGGAGGTCGCCACCCGGGCAGGGGTGTCGATCGCGACGGTGTCGAACGTCTTCAGCGGGCGCAAACCGGTCAATGCGGACCTCAAGGCGAAGGTCGAGAAGGCCGCCAGGGAGCTGTCCTACCAGGTCGACCGCGCCGCCTCGCAGCTGCGGTCGGGGCGGGCCCAGGTTGTCGGAGTGCTGGTGCCCGACCTCGACGACACCTTCTTCACCTCGCTGATCTCGCGGCTGGAGGTGATGGCGCGCCGGGACGGCTTCGACGTGATCGTCGCCAGTTCCCGCGACGAGCGGGAGCTGGAGGAATCGCGCCTCCAGACGCTTCTCGGCTGGCGGCCCTCCGGCATCATCGCGGTCCCTTGTTCCGACAAGGTTCCGGCGATCCTCAAGCGCGAGGCCGGCCGCCTTCCCATGGTGCTGGTCGACCGGGTGATCGCGGACTCGCCCGTGGCCGACACCGTGACCATCGACAATTTCGAGGCCGGCGCCATCGCGGTTCGCCACCTGCTCGACATGGGCCACGCCGAAATCGCGCTCGCGGCCTCCCATCTCGGCATCGCGCCGATCCGGGACCGGATCAGGGGCGCCACGGCGGCCGCGCGTGAGCGTGGCGCGCGCGATCCCGTCGCCGTCGAGGTCGGCGCGAATGCCGAGCGCGGCGGAGAGGTCTTTTCCGACTGGCTCGGGTGCAATCCGCTGCCGTCGGCCGTGCTGGCGCTGACGAACGTCACGACCCTAGCCGTGCTGGCGGCTCTCGCCCGGCGCCGCATCGACGTTCCCGAAAAGGTCTCGCTCATCGCATTCGACGACTATCCCTGGATGAGCGCGCGCAAGACGCCGCTCACGGCCATACGCCAGCCCGTCGACGAGATCGCCGGCGCCGCCTGGGAGCGGCTGAAGCTGCGCATGGCGGGCGACGCGTCCCCGTCCCACCCGACCATCCTGCATGCGAGCCTCCAGGACCGCGCCTCCGTGCGCAGGGCCGGCCCACGCATCACGGCCGCATCATCGAAGGAGGCTGCCGCCGATCCGGCCCTGGACACGACGTAGGAGACACGAAGACCACCAACGCCCAGGCGTCGCGGAAGAACGCGCCGGGCGGCAACCGCTCGAACGGGAGGAGCATTTTGCGTTTGAAGACCATCGCCCAGGCCGTGCCGTTTCTGGCGCCTGTCCAGATTCTGATCCTCAGCGTCATCGTCATCCCGTCGCTGTATGTGGTGTGGCTGAGCCTGAACGCCTCGACCTTCGGGCAGTCTCCGACCTTCGTGGGCCTCGACAACTATGTCCGCACGCTGACGGACCCGGCTTTCCTGCACGCCCTGTGGAACACGGTCCTGATCGTGGTCTTCGCGGTCCATCTCGAGCTGGCCCTCGGGCTGGCGATGGCGCTCCTGTTCGCCAGCGGCCTGCCGTTCCGGCGTATCCTGCTGGTGGCGGTCCTGGCTCCCTACGCGGTGAGCGAGGTGATCGCGGTCGCGATGTGGCGGTTCCTGTTCGATCCCGATGTGGGCCCGGTCACCATCGCCCTGGCATCGCTCGGCCTTCCGACGCTCGACTGGTCCTTCGAGCCGTCGCACGCCCTCGTCATGATCGGGCTCCTGACGATCTGGCTGCATCTTCCGTTCACGTTCATCATCCTCTACGCCGCCCGGCTCGCGATCCCCAAGGACCTCTACGAGGCCGCCCGCATCGACGGCGCCACCGCCTTCGACGCGTTCCGGCGGGTGACGATGCCGCTGCTCGGCCCGGCGATCGTGGTGGCGCTCCTGTTCCGCTACATCTTCGCCTTCCGCATCTTCTCCGAGGTCTGGCTGATGACCCAGGGCGGACCGGCCCGCTCGACGGAGGTCGTCGCGGTCTACCTCTACCAGGAGGCCTTCCGGTTCAACGCCTTCGGCACGGCGGCCGCCACCGCCTGGATCATGGTGGTTGCGTCGCTGCTCCTCGCCGCGGGCTACGTCTTCCTTCTCCGCAAGCAGGTGGTCGGCAATGCACACTAACCCCACCATGCGCACCAGGAAGGTCGCCAAGCGTCCGGCACTGCGCGCCGACAGGCTTGCCATCGGGCTCGGCAAGGCCGTCGCGGTCGGCGCGATCCTGGTCTGGTCGCTGTTCCCGATCGCCTTCATCGCCATGTCGGCCTTCAAGCCGGGGCAGGACATCTTCGCGGTGCCGCCGAAATTCGTCTTCACGCCGACCCTGCAGCACTACGGCAAGCTCTGGTCCGACTGGGGAATGTTCTTCGACGGGCTCGTCAACAGCACGGTCATCACCATCGGGGCGACGATCCTCGCGATCACGACGAGCACGAGCGCCGGCTACGTCTATTCGCGCTACAGCAGCCGGTTCCTCAATGCCAGCGTGCTGTTCCTCATCGTGGTGCGCCTGATCCCGCCCATCGTGGTGACGTTGCCGCTCTTCCCGATCATCAACGCCATGGGGCTCAACGACACCCACATCGTGCTGATCGTCCTCTACGCCACGTTCTTCGTGTCGCTCGGCACGGTGCTGATGCGCACCTTCATCGACCAGATCCCGCGCGAGCTCGACGAGGCCGCCCAGATCGACGGCGCGACGCGCCTCGTCACCCTGCGCCGGATCATCGTGCCGCTCGCGGCGCCCGGCATCCTCGCGGTCGCCGTGTTCGTCGTGGTCTTTGCCTGGAACGAGTTCCTGTTCGCCTTCATCTTCACGGCCACCAAGGCCAAGACGGCGCCGCTCGTGATCTCCGAGATGATCGGGTCGATCGACGGCGTCGACTGGGGCGTGCTCTTCGCCGCCTCGACCATCCAGCTGATCCCCGTGCTGCTGTTCGTCGTCCTGATGAACCGATACCTCGTGGCCGGCCTCACCGCCGGTGCGACCAAAGGCTAGTCCAAAGAGCTGAAGAGGGAGGAAACCATGTCAGCCAAGTCACCAGTGAACATCACGAGGCGTCATCTTCTCGGCACCGCGCTCGGCGGCGCCGCATTCCTTGCGGCCGGGCGGTCCTTCGCAGCCGGCAAGACCCTGAACGTGCTCAGCCACAAGGTCCATCAGACGGTTCTGGGCACCGGCGACGGCGACCTGCTCAAGGACTGGCGCTCGGCCAACGACGCCGACATCACCTGGAGCACCTTCGACTCCAATCCGCTCCAGGACCGCCTGTTCCGCGAGGCGAGCCTGAACGCGACGGAGTTCAACGTCGGCTTCATGGTGGACAACCGGCCGACGAGCCAGATCGCCGCCATGTTCGAGCCCCTCGACGACTACCTGAAGAAGGAGCCGATCGAGGCCTTCGACGACATCGCGCCGGGCCTCGTGCAGGGCATGACCGTCGACGGCAAGCTGATCGGTATCCCGGTCCGGCACGCCACGCAGGGCCTGTTCTACAACGAGGCGCTGCTCGAGGAGCAGGGGATCACCGCACCGCCCAAGACCCTCGAGGAACTGGTGGAGCAGGCGCAGAAGCTGACCTTCACGTCGAAGAACGGCACCCGCGTGACCGGCATGGTGCTGGCGAGCGACCTTGCCGTGTTCCCGGTCATGTTCGCCCGCGCCTTCGGGGGCGATTTCCTGACCAAGAAGTTCGAGCTGGTTCCGGATCCGGCCGCCATGGAGAAGGGCCTGACGGTTCTCCGGAACATGTTCGAGTCCGGCGCGCTGCCCCGCAGCTACGCCACCACCAAGAACGACGATCAGGTCACCTGGCTCCAGCAGGGGCGAGCGGCCTTCACGGTGCTGCCCTTCGCGCGCTTCGCGCAGCTCAACAATCCCGAGCAGAGCAAGTTCCCCGGCAAGATCAAGGCGATCGAGTTCCCGGTCTCGGCGGCGCTCCAGGGCAAGACCCCGATGGCATCCGTCGTCGAGGCATGGGGCATGGTCATCCCGGCCAACTCACGCGACAAGGACCTGTCGTGGAAGTTCATCCGCGAGGTGTCGAGCAAGCGGGTGACGCTCGGCATGGCCAACAACGGCAACGGCCCGGTCCGCGTCTCGACCTACAAGGACAAGTCCTTCGCTGACAAGAACCCGGTAGCGGCCGTGGAGGCCGCCGCGCTGGCGAATGCGCGCGGCGCCTTCCCTCCCTTCCCGGAAGCGGCGCGCGCCCAGTCGATCTTCCTCGAGGAGGTGCAGCTCGCGGTGCTCGGACGCAAGCCCGTCAACGAGGCCGTTGCGAGCATCTCGTCCCGCATCAAGCCGCTTCTTCCGCCGGCCTGACCGAAACGGGTCCGGACGGACGTCCGTCCGGACCCCGACATTCCGCGGCATGACCGCAGCCATGGACCACGGGGGACCGCGAAGGTCCCGATCAGAAAGAGACGACATCAATGACGACTGAGACAGCCCGTTCCATCCAGGAGCCCGCCCGGACGACCCCCATTTTCGCCGAGTACGACGTTCTCGTGGTCGGCGGCGGCCCCGCCGGACTCACCTCGGCCCTCGCGGCCGCCGAGGACGGCCTTCGGGTCGGCCTGATCGAGAGCCGCAGCTTCGTTGGCGGCAACATGACGATCGGCCTGCCGGTCCTGGGCTTCCTGGGCCAGAAGGGCAACCAGATCATCGAGGGCCTGCCGCAGAAGTTCATCGACCGGCTGAAGGAGCGCAGCGGCGCGAGCGAGCACCGGCCGTGCCCGCTCCACATGGGCATCACCCTCGTCGAGCCCGAGGCGGTCAAGACGGTGGCGCTCGAGATGCTGACCGAGGCCGGCGTGGACGTGCGCTTCTACACCTTCTGCGCTGGCGTCGTGATGGATGGCGACCGGATCCGCGGCGTCATCACCGAGAGCAAGAGCGGCCGCGGCGCCATCCTGGGCAAGGTGGTCATCGACTGCACCGGCGATGCGGACGTGGCCTACCGCGCGGGCGTGCCCTGCGAGAAGGGCAACGAGAACGGGGGCATGCAGCCGCCGACCCTCATGTTCTGCCTGGCGGGCGTCGACACTGAGAAGCTCCGCATGAGCATCGCCGACCAGCCCAAGGGCGCGCGCACCTACCTGACCGACTTCATCCCGGCCGAGTATTTCGGCCAGAACCACCAGTTCATCATCGTGGGCCTGCGCGAGCTCATCGCCAAGGCGCAGACGGAGATGGGGCTGCGCATCCCCAACGAGCGTACGATCATCATCACGGGTCTGCGCCAGGGCGAGGTCTGGATCAACATGACCCGCGTGAAGGGCGTCGACGGGACGGACGCCGCGAGCCTGACCATGGGCGAGATCGAGGGACGCAAGCAGATCGACGACATCGTCACCTATCTGGTGAACTACGTGCCGGGCTTCGAGAAGGCGCACTTCACCAAGACCGCGCCGTTCCTCGGCATCCGCGAGACCCGGCGCATCGTGGGCCAGTACGTGATGACCCAGGAGGACGTGCTCTCCTGCCGCCACTTCGACGATGCCATCGCGGTCGCGAGCTACCCGATCGACATCCATCGCCCGGCCGACGACGGATGCACGCTGATCTGGTGCGGCGACTGCTACGACATCCCGTACCGCTCGCTCATCCCGACCAAGGTCAGCAACCTCATCGTGGCAGGCCGCAGCATTTCGGCCACCCATGAAGCGATGGGCGCGATCCGGGTCATGGCGACCTGCATGGCGATGGGCGAGGCCGCCGGCCGCGCCGCGAAGATCTCCGTCCGGGGCAACCGCACGCCCGCCGAGATCGACGTGGAGGAGATCCGCCGCCAGCAGCTCGAGCACGGCGTCTACCTGCGCGAGCGCGAGGAGAAGCCGGCTGAGGCGCAGCTCGAGAAGGCGCTGTGATTTCGGCCCTTCGGCCGCGGGCGCCTCGTCGCGCCCGCGCCGGCAGGGGACGCACCACGAAAAGCTGACAACGGATTGAGGAGACCGCAATGCCCAAGATGAAGGCGATCGTTTGCCATGGGCCGAAGGATTATCGCGTCGAGAGCATCGACAGGCCCGTGGCCGGTCCCAACGAGATGGTCATCCGCATCGCCGCCTGCGGCATCTGCGCGTCGGACCGCAAGTGCTGGTCGGGCGCCGGGATGTTCTGGGGCGATCCGTGGGTGAAGGCGCCGGTCGTCGCCGGCCACGAATTCTTCGGCCATGTGGCGGAGCTGGGGCCCGGCGCGGCCGAGCATTTCGGCGTGGAGCCGGGCGACGCGGTGATCGCCGAGCAGATCGTGCCGTGCGAGAAGTGCATGTATTGCCGTTCGGGCCGCTACTGGATGTGCGAGAAGCACGACATCTTCGGCTTTCAGCGCGAAGTGGCCGACGGCGGCATGGCCGAGTACATGCGCATCCCAGCCAATGCGCGGGTGCACCGCATCCCGGCCTCCCTACCGCTGGAGGACGCCGCGATCATCGAGCCGCTGGCCTGCGCGATCCACACGGTGAACCGCGCCGACATCCAGCTCGACGACGTGGTCGTGATCGCAGGTGCCGGCCCGCTCGGGCTGATGATGGTGCAGGTCGCCGCCTGCAAGACCCCGAAGAAGCTGATCGTGATCGATCCGGCGGAGGTGCGGCTCGACATCGCCAAGTCATTCGGGGCCGACCTGGTGTTCAACCCGGCCAAGACGGACGTGGTGGCCGAGATCAAGGCGCTCACCGGCGGCTATGGCTGCGACGTCTATATCGAGGCCACCGGCGCGCCGGCCGGCGTTACCCAGGGCCTGCAGATGATCCGCAAGCTCGGGCGCTTCGTCGAATTCTCCGTGTTCGGCAGCGAGACGAGCGCCGACTGGTCGATCATCGGCGACCGCAAGGAGCTCGACCTGCGCGGCGCCCATCTCGGGCCCTACACCTATCCGACCGCCATCGACCTCCTGTCGCGCGGCAAAGTCACGTCGAAGGGGATCGTGACGCACAAATACCCGCTCGACCAGTGGGACGAGGCCCTGGAGGTCTCGGCCCGCCCGGAGGCCGTGAAGGTGCTGCTCCAACCCAACTCCGCAGCCTGACCCCGCCATGGCCAGGCATTTCATCGGCATCGACGTGGGCACCGGCAGTGCCCGCGCCGGGATCTTCGATCGCGACGGAGCCATGGTCGCCAAGGCGAAGCGCGACATCGCGCTCTTCCGCGACGAACCGGACATCGCCGAGCAGTCGAGCGGCGACATCTGGCGGGCGGTCTGCGCCAGCGTCCGCGAGGCGCTCGCGACCGGCGGCCTCCAGGCGGACGACATCGCGGGGATCGGGTTCGACGCCACCTGCTCGCTCGTCGTCCTCGGGGCAGGAGGAGCGCCTTTGCCGGTCGGGACATCCGGCGATCCCGAGCGCAACATCATCGTCTGGATGGATCATCGCGCGCTCGGCCAGGCGCAGCGCATCAACCGCACCGGCCATTCCGTGCTGGGCTATGTCGGCGGCACGATCTCGCCGGAGATGGAGACGCCGAAGCTGCTCTGGCTCAAGGAGAACCTGCCGGAGACCTACGGGTCCGCCTGGCAGTTCCTCGACCTCGCGGATTTCCTAACCTGGCGGGCGACGGGAAGCCTCGCGCGCTCGGTCTGCACCGTCACCTGCAAGTGGACCTACCTGGCCCATGAAAGGCGATGGGACGCGGGCTATTTCAGGGAAATCGGGCTCGGCGACCTCGCCGATGACGGCTTTTCCCGAATCGGCACCGAGATCGTCGATCCCGGCCAGCCGCTGGGCGCAGGGCTCACCGCCGAAGCCGCGCGCGAGCTCGGGCTCAATCCCGGCACCCCGGTCGCTGCGGGCCTGATCGACGCGCATGCGGGCGGCGTCGGCTCGGTCGGAGGGCAGGGCGGCGACGGCTCGGTCCTGACGCGCATGGCCTATGTGTTCGGCACCTCGGCCTGCACCATGATGAGCAGCACAGACCCGCTGTTCATCCCGGGCGTGTGGGGCCCCTACTATTCCGCCATGGTGCCGGGGCTGTGGCTGAGCGAGGGCGGTCAGTCGGCGGCGGGGGCCGCCATCGACCACCTGATCGCGCTCCATCCCGCATCGCAGGAGGCGGCCGCGAAAGCGGGCGCAGCGCGACAGTCGCCGCCGGAGTGGCTCGCCGATGAGGCGGTAAAGGCATCGACTTCGCTCTCGGACGCCGCCCATCTCGCAGGGCACCTTCACGTGGTGCCGGATTTCCTCGGCAACCGGGCGCCGTTCGCGAACCCGCATGCGCGCGGCGTGATCGCGGGCCTCGGCATGGAGCGCGACCTGCGCAGCCTCGTTTCGCTTTACGTAGCCGGCCTCCTCGGGCTGGGCTACGGGCTCCGCCAGATCGTCGCGGCAAGCCGCAAGCGCGGTGCGGCGATCGACGCCATCGCGCTCAGCGGAGGCGCAGGTGAGCATCCGCTCGTCCGGCAGCTGATCGCCGATGCGACCGGCATCCCGGTTCTGGCGTCGCGGGAGAGCGATCCGGTTCTCTTAGGATCCGCGATGCTCGGCGCCGTCGCGAGTGGAGCCTGCGGCAGCCTGCAGGAGGCCATGGCGCGGATGTCGGCTTCCGGAGACTGCTACAGGCCCGCCACAGGGGACGCGGCGGATCTGCATGAGCGCCGCTTCAGGGCTTTCGGGGCGCTGCAGAAGACCGCTTTTTCGCTTTGAGACATTTTGGGATTGGAGACGTGGCATGGCCGGTCTGAATCTGGTCGGGCTCAGGAAGAGCTTCGGCGCCGTCGACATCATCAAGGGCGTCGACATCGACATCAAGGACGGCAAGTTCGTCGTGTTCGTCGGCCCCTCGGGCTGCGGCAAGTCCACGCTCCTGCGCATGATCGCGGGGCTGGAGGAGATTTCGGGAGGCGAGCTCTACATCGACGACAGGCTCTGCAACGACGTCCAGCCGCGCGAGCGCGGTATTGCGATGGTGTTCCAGTCCTATGCGCTCTATCCGCACATGACGGTGTTCGAGAACATGGGCTTCGGCCTGTCGCTCAACAAGACGCCGAAGGCGGAGCTCGAAGCGCGGGTTCGTGAGGCGGCGCGCATCCTGCAGATGGAGCACCTGCTCGACCGCAAGCCCAGCCAACTCTCCGGCGGCCAGCGCCAGCGCGTGGCGATCGGCCGAGCGATCGTGCGCAAGCCGAGCGTCTTCCTGTTCGACGAGCCGCTCTCGAACCTCGATGCGGCGCTCCGCGTCGACATGCGCATGGAGCTGGCGAAACTCCACCGCGACCTCGGCGCGACGATGATCTACGTCACGCATGATCAGGTCGAGGCGATGACGCTAGCCGATAAGATCGTCGTGCTCGAAGGCGGCGTGGTGCAGCAGATCGGCGCGCCCATCGAGCTCTACAAGAAACCGGTGAACAAGTTCGTCGCCGGCTTCATCGGCTCTCCGAAGATGAACTTCCTGCCTGTGAAGGTGCAGGGCGTCAACGGCGACAGGATCATCGTTGCGGCGGACGCGATCGCTCCCATCCCGGTCAGGGGACGCGGCTTCGCGGTCGGCCAGGAGGCGGTCCTGGGCCTGAGGCCGCATTACCTCGCGCGCACGACGGCGGGAGACGGGGAGGGCAGCATCAGGGGCAAGGTCTCGTTGGTCGAGCGGCTCGGCACGGAAACGATCGTCAGCTTTGAAACGCCCTCGACCGAACGCGTGATCGCCGTCATTCCCAAGGATATCGAGATCGGCTTCGACAGCGCCGTCGAGTTCTCGTTCGATCCGGCGCTCGCCCATGTCTATCCGAAGGGATGAGGTTCGGCGCGCGGCGATTTCGACGTTCCAATGTAGCGCCACATTCCGGCCCAACTGCGCCGATTAGCTCGCCTGTGGATGCCCGTGATCGGGGATCCGCATGAGCAACGGAACCGAGTACGGAATGAAGCTGGAACGAAAGAACCTCACGGCAGCCTACGATGCCGGTGCAACATTGAACCAACTCGAGCGCACGATGCTCGCCTCCATCGCGCTGATGAAGCGCCTCAGAAAGCAGAGCCGGCAACTCGATCGGCGCGAGCCCGGCTCCGGCAGAGAGCAGGCCGCGCAGACTTGAGGAGGGCCTTACCGGCTGCTCCGCCGCCGCTGGCTAGGGGCTGGGCGCCGTGACGCCTTGCCGGACCGCGCCATCTCGCACGCGGCTCGGGCCGTGTCCTCGTCGCAGATGACGACGGAGGCGAGGCCGGCCTTGAGGGCGCCGGCGACCGCCTGGGTCTTGTTCTTTCCGCCTGATGCCAGAACCACCGTCGGAATGCGGGAAAGCTGATCGAGCGGCAGCGCGATGGCGCGCGCGTTCAGCGGATGGTCGATCACATGTCCGTCCGCATCGTAGAACTGCCCGAGGATGTCGCCGACGGCGCCGAGCGCCACCAACTCGTCCGTGGTCACGTCGCGCGGCAGGCCGTAGCGGACCAGAAGCGAACGGAGCGACAGATCGCCGATGCTGAGCACGGCGATGTCGTTGGCGGCGATCCGTTCGAAGGTTTCGCGGAACACGTCCTGCGCCAGGATGATGTCCCGCGACTTGGGGCTACCCGCATAGATCGGCGCCGCCAGATACTGGCACTCCGCATTCAGGCGGTTGGCGAGGCTGCTCGCGGTCTCGAAGGTGTTGAGCTCCAGCCCATGGGTGAGGCCGCCCATCATCGAATTGACGCACAGCTCCGGATAGCGACCCGCACGCATGTTGCGGATGGTCTCGCGTAGGGTCGCGCCCCATCCGATGCCGAGACCCCTGACGCGATTCGTCTCGAGAAGATTCGACAGATACTCGCCCGCCGCCTGCCCGAGCAGAACAGGAACGAGATCCGGATCGTCCGGCGTCGGGACGATGACGGCATCTTTCAGGCCGAACTCCCGGACGAGGCTCTGTTCGAGCTCGACGCAGGTGGCGAACCGGGAGTTGAGCGTGATGCTGACGAGGCCGCTGGTGCGCGCCTCCACGAGCATCCGGTTCACGCGAAGCCGCGTCATCCCGAGCTTTTCCGCGATGTCGGCCTGGGTCATGCCCTCCATGAAGTAGAGCCAGGCGACGCGCGCTTCGAGGGAGTTGTCTGCCGAGTTCATCATGAGACCGAGATTGAGGCGGTGATACGGAGGCTGAAACGAGCGCCCATCATGCGAAGGCCTTGGTCCCGCCGCAACAAGATATCGAGCCTGTCATCGGCAAAATTCCTCCGGTGAGAACGAGGGGCTGCACACCCGATCCCGTTGCCAGTGTCATACAAATGTAATACAAACTATTCAAATGTATCGCTAGTGAGGGGTCGATGACAGATCAGGCGCAGGTTCTCGATGAGGCGGTACGCAAGGCGACGGTGACGCGCCGCGTGTTCGTCGCCCCTGGGGCGCTTGCTGCCCTGCCCGACGCCGTTCGGGAGGTCGGGGGCCGACCGCTGCTCATCGTCGCCGACCCGAACACGATGGAGGCCGCGGGGCGGGATGCGCTCGCCGTTCTCGAGCAGGCGGGTCTGTCGGCTTCCGCGCCGATCATTCTCGAGGCTGCGCCGCGCGCGAAGCCGCATGCCGGCACCGCGCGGGACATCGCGGGCGTGATCAGGGAGCGGGGGGCGCTGCCGGTCGCGGTCGGATCCGGCGTCATCAACGACCTCACGAAATATGCGGCCGAGCTCGCCGGCACGTCCTATATGTGCGTCGCGACCGCCGCCTCCATGGACGGCTACGCCGCCTCGGGCGCCGCCTTGCTCGACGACGGCTTCAAGCGCACCCTCGACTGCGCGCCGCCGGTCGCCGTCGTGGCCGACCTGAACGTGATTGCCCGCGCCCCAGGCCGCATGGCCGGCTGGGGATACGGCGACCTCGCAGGGAAGATCGTCGCCGGCGCCGACTGGAAGCTCGCAGACGCCCTTGGCGAGGAGCCCATCAACCCCGAACCCTTCGCCTTGGTGCAGGACAACGTGCGCGGCTGGCTGTCGCGCCCCGCTGAGATCCAGCGTGGCGATCCCGCCGCTTTCGGCGATCTCGTGAACGGCCTCCTCGTTTCCGGATTCGCCATGCAGGCCCACGGCAATTCGCGGCCGGCGAGCGGCGCCGAACATCTCATCTCTCACGTGTGGGAGATGGAGCGCCTGACCCATGAGGGCGAGCCCGCTGCGCACGGCGCCTGCGTCGGCATCGGAACGGTGGCGATCCTGGCTCTCTACGAGTGGTTCCTGTCCCAGCACATCGACGCGGACGCGGTCGCGCAGTCCAGGAATGCTGCGTCCACGCCCGAACAGGTCGAAGCCCAGATCGCCGCGGCATTTCAGGATCCGCACATCGCCGACAGCGCGCGCACGGAGATGCGCGCAAAGCTGGAGCGGGCGTCGCGCCGGGACGAGCGCCTCGCGACCCTTGCGGCGAACTGGCCCGCTCTGCGCGACGAGCTGCGCCGCTTAACCATTCCGCCGGACGAGATGGAAGGCTGGCTCCGGCAGGCGGGCGCGCCGGCGCATCCCGCCGATCTCGGCGTGCCGCTGGCGAAGCTGGCCCGGGAATACCGACGCGCGCGGCTGATCCGCCGGCGCTACACCATCCTGGATCTGATGGACGATCTCGGATGGTTCGACAGGAGTATCGCTGCCCTCATGGCCGATGACGGCTTTTGGGGGCGGCGTTCGAGAGGGCAGGGGCGGCACGCCGCCACCGTCTGACACCAGGGCAAGGATCAAAGGGAGGGAAGCGTAATGAAAATGACTTCAACGATGCCGCGCGCCGCTGCCGGGGCGCTGGCGCTGATCATGTCGGGTGCCGCGGCCTGGGCCGCGCCCGTCGAGGTGCAGTGGTGGCACGCCATGAACGGCGTCAATGGCGAGCGCGTGGACGAACTGGTCAAGAAGTTCAACGAATCGAACGACCAGTACAAGGTCGTCGCGATCAACAAGGGCAATTACGACGAGGTGATCAACGGCACCATCGCGGCCTACCGCGCCAAGCGCCCTCCCCACATCGTCCAGATCTACGAGCGCGGCTTCATGACGATGCTGCTCTCGGACGCGATCGTCCAGGTGCAGGACCTCATGGACAAGACCGGTCACAAGATCGAGTGGGCCGATTTCATCAAGCCGGTGGCCGGGTTCTACTCCTACAAAGGCAAGCTGGCGGCGATGCCGTTCAACTCGTCGTCGCCGATCCTGTTCTACAACAAGGACCAGTTCCAGAAGGCCGGGTTCGACAAGCCGGCGGAAACCTGGGGCGAGTTCGAGAAGCAGCTCTACGCCATCAAGAAGTCCGGTGCTGCCGAATGCGGGACGGCGCTGGCGACGGACTATCACTGGAGTCTCATCGAAAACTACAGCGCCATCAACGACCAGTCCTACGCCACGAAGGCGAACGGCTATGATGGTCTGGACACGGAGTTCGTCTACAACAAGACGCTCGTGGTGCCCCAGGTGGCTCGCCTGAAGAAATGGCTCGACGACGGCGTGCTGCAGATCGCCGGCCAGGGCTTCAGCCCCGAGCAGCTCTTCACCTCCGGCAAATGTGCCACCTATTTCGCTTCGACCGCGGCGCATAGCGGCATCGAGCGCAACGCCAAGATCGCCTGGAGCGCCACCTTCCTGCCGTGGGAGGAGGGGCGCCAGCCGAAGAACAGCACCATCGGCGGGGCCGCTCTCTGGGTGATCAAGGGCCACAAGCCCGAGGAGGAGCAGGCGATCGCGGCCTTCTTCGACTATCTCGCGAAGCCCGAGACGCAGCTCTGGTGGCACAAGGCGTCGGGATACGTCCCGTTGACCAACAAGGCTTACGAGATGGCGAAGGCGGAGGGCTACTACAAGGAGAGCCCGACCCGCGAGATCGCGGTCCAGCAGCTCAATCGAGGCACGCCGACGGAGAACTCCCTCGGGTTCCACTTCGGCAACTTCACGCAGGCCATGTTTGCACAGCGCGAGGAGGTCGAGGCGCTGTTCGCCGGCAAGAAGGATGCGCAGCAGGCCATGGATGACGCCGTGAAGCGGGGCAACGAGATCCTCCGCCAGTACGAGCGGCTGAACAAGGGCAAGTACTGATTAAAACGAAGCGGCATGGCCGAAGGACGGACCATGCCGCTTCACCTTCTGTCGAGCGGAGATTTGACGTGGTCGCAACCACTCTCGAACCGGGTCTGAAGCACGCCCACTTCCGAACAGCCGGCCTTCCGGCCATGCTGCTCCTGCCGCAGCTCCTTATCCTCCTCCTGTTCTTCTTCATTCCGTCGATCCGGGCGCTGATGCAGGCCTTCCTGCTGGCGGATCCCTTCGGCGCGACGGTCCACTTCGTCTGGTTCGACAATTTCACCGCGCTCTTCGCGAGCGAGAGCTATCGCAACTCCATCTGGGTGACGATCTGGTTCACGCTGGCCCAGAACGTGGTGACGATCGTCGTCGCGCTCGTCCTGGCTTTCGCGACCGACCGTGTGGTGCGCTTCCAGTCCGCCTACAAGGGCGTGATCCTCCTGCCCTATGCGATCGCGCCGGTCATCGCGGGCGTCATATGGGCGTTCCTGTTCAATCCGGCCGTCGGGCCGATCGCCTTCTGCATCAAGTCGTTCGGCATCGCATGGGATCCGAACCTCAACGGCTGGGACGCCATGCTCCTCGTCGTGCTCGCAGCCTCCTGGAAGCATATCTGCTACGACTACATCTTCCTCGTCGCCGGCCTGCTGGCGGTTCCGAAGTCTTTGATGGAAGCGGCGGCCGTCGATGGCGCGGGACCGGTCAAGCGCTTCTTCCAAATCGCGCTGCCGCTCCTCGGGCCGACGCTCTTCTTCCTCACGACCATGAACTTCGTCTACGGGTTCTTCGAGACCTTCGCCATCATCGACGCGGTCACCCGCGGCGGCCCGGCGGGAGCCACGAACATCCTGGTCTACAAGGTCTACCAGGACGGCTTCATCAATCTCGATCTCGGATCCTCGGCGGCCCAGTCGGTGCTGCTGATGACCTTCGCGCTTCTCCTGACCCTGCTGCAGTTCAAGTATGTTGAGCGCAAGGTCAATTACAGTATCTGACCATGGTTGAACGTTCCCCCATCCTCACGACGATCTGCCACCTGCTCCTCATCGGCGGCATCGTGCTGGTCTGCATGCCGCTCTACTTCGCCTTTATCGCCGGTTCGCTGACGATGGAGCAGGTGCAGCAGGTGCCGATGCCGTGGCTGCCCGGCGGCCACTTCATCGAGAACCTGGCGACGGCGTGGAGCAAAGTCGATTTCGGGCAGCTGCTCGTGAACTCCTTCATCGTGGCAATCGGCATCACGGTCGGAAAGGTCGCGATTTCTCTCCTGTCCGCCTTCGCCATCACGTATTTCCGGTTCCGGTTCCGCATCCTGGCATTCTGGCTGATCTTCATGTCGCTGATGCTGCCGGTGGAGGTGCGGATCGTGCCGACCTACGAGGCGGTCGCGAACGCGGCGCTGCCGATCCAGTGGCTGATCGACCTCCTCAACCTCCAGGGGCTTTGGGAGTGGATCTCCGGCGACCGGATCGAGATCTCGCTCGAGTGGAACATGCTGAACACCTATCAGGGACTGATCCTGCCGCTGATCGCCTCGGCCTCCGCCACGTTCCTGTTCCGGCAGTTCTTCCTCACCGTTCCCGACGAACTGCTCGAGGCGGCGCGCCTCGACGGCGCTTCCGCCATGCGCTTCTTCTGGACGATTCTCCTGCCGCTCTCGCGCTCCAACATCATTGCGCTGTCGATCATCCTGTTCCTTTACGGATGGAACCAGTATCTCTGGCCGCTCCTCTTCACGACCGACAAGGACATGGCCACCGCCGTGATCGGGGTGAAGCACCTCATTCCCCGCTCGGATACGGAGCCGGCGTGGAACGTAGCGATGAGCGGTGCACTCCTGGCGATGCTCCCGCCGGTCGTGGTGGTCCTCGTCATGCAGCGCTGGTTCGTCCGCGGCCTCGTCGACAGCAGCAAGTAAGGCACTCTCCCCATGGTCATGATCATCGGTCACCGCGGCGCGCGGAATCTCTGGCCCGAGAACAGCCTGGACGGCTTTCGCCGGCTCGTCGCTTTGGGCGTCGAAGGCGTCGAGTTCGACGTGCACCTGACGGCGGACGGCCAACTCGCCGTCATCCACGATCCGACGCTCGAACGGACCACGACGGGCTCGGGCCCGGTCGGCGCGCGGACATTGGCGGAACTCCAGGCGACACCCCTGCGCGACAGCCAGGAGGGCATCCCCAGCCTCAATCAGGTTCTGCAGGTGCTCCGCGACAGTACGATGGAGCTCCACATCGAGCTGAAGACCGATGCGGTCGGCACCGCCTACCGGGGCATGGAGGCTGAGGTGCTGAAGGCCGTCCGCCGGCATGGGCTCGAAGCGAGATCGATCCTGACATGCTTCATGCTGGAGGTGCTCGAGACCGTGCGGTCCCTTGATGCATCGATCCCCGTGCTCGCATCGGTTGACCGGCGCTCGGTCGAGATGCTGGGTGGCCTCGACCGAGCGATCGATCGCCTCAAAGCTATTCCCGGCCTCTACGTGGCGGTCGAGAAGGCGTTGCTGGTCCATACCCTGGATCGGTTCGCCGAGGCCTTCGGGACCGACCGGATCGGCGCCTGGGTGCCGAACGACGAGGCCGATCTTCGTTACTGGCTGAGCCAGCCGGTCCGGCAGATCACGACCGACCGACCCGACCTCGCGGTGCAGGCAAGGGCCGCGCTCTGATCATGCAGGCGGTCGGCCTGTCAGCCCGGCCGCCGTGAAGCCGCCGTCGACACTGAGCGTCTGCCCGGTGATGAAGCCCGAAGCCGTCCGGTCGAGAAGGAAGATCGCCGCGCTTGCGATGTCCGACGGGTGCCCGTAGCGGCGCTGCGGCACAGTGGCCATCCACTCGGCCCGGACCTGCTCCGTGTGCACCTCGCGCACGAGCGGCGTCTCGATGGGGCCTGGCGCGATGGCGTTGACCCTGATGCCGAGAGGCGCGAGCTCGACGGCCATCACCTGCGTCATGGTGATTACGCCGCCCTTCGAGGCGCCATAGGCGACCCGGCCGATGTTGCCGCGGATGCCGGAGACCGACGCGATGTTGACGATGGCTCCGTGGCCACGTTCGCGCATGCGCTTGGCGGCTTCGCGCGAGACGATGAAGCTGCCGATGAGGTTGACGTCGAGGATGCGGCGAAAGAGATCGGCGCTGGTTTCGAGCGCGGGCAGGTCGCGGGCGATGCCGGCGGAGTTCACCACCCCCGTGATCGGCCCATCCTCGGCCTCCAGACGCGTGAAGGCGTCGACCACCGCGGCCTCGTCGGCGATGTCGAGCCGTTCGAACCGGGTGCGGTCGGACAAGACCGCCAACGCTTCCCGGCTCCGGTCGAGGCTCTGCTCCTCGCGGTCGACGATCACCGCGCGCCATCCCTTCGCGAGAACCGCCTCGGCGATCGCAAACCCGATGCCCGAGGCTCCACCGGTGACGAGGATCGTTTCCTGCATGGGCATCTCCTGTTCCTGAAAGGCGCTCCGGGCCGTTATGCTTCCACCTTGCTATGCGGGAGGCTTGTTCTCGGATGAAAGGCAGTTCTGCGCCTCGAGCTGCTCGCGGATCGTCTTCTTCGTGATCTTGCCGTAGGCGGATTTCGGCAGGGCATCCCAGAAGATCACGCGCTTCGGCATCTTGTAGCGGGCGATCTTGCCGTCGAGCCATGCGAGCAGGGCCTGCTCGTCGAGCGCGGCCTCCGGGCGCAGGGCGCAGACCGCGATGCCGACCTCGCCCCAGGTCCTGTCGGGAACGCCGAGCACCGCGACCTCCGCGACCGCCTCATGGGTGAGGATCTTCTCCTCGATCTCGCGGGGATAGACGTTGGAGCCGCCGGAGATGTACATGTCGGATGCCCGGCCGGTGATGTAGACGAAGCCTTCCTCGTCCATATGACCGAGATCGCCGGTGCGGAACCAGCCGTCGCGAAAGGCCTTCTGGTTGGCCTCCGGATTGTCGTAGTAGCCGGCGAACACCGCCGGGCCGCAGACGCAAATCTCGCCCGTCACGCCCGCCGGCACTTCGCGGCCCTGGTCGTCCTGGATCGAGACCTGCATGCCGGTGCGCTCGTAGCCGCAGGTGCCGATCTTCACGTCCGGCCCGTCCTCCGGCTCATGGAGATCGGGCGGGAGAACGGTGATGTTGCCCGTGACCTCTCCCAGGCCGAAATACTGCACCAGCACCTTGCCGAGTTTCTTCAGCGCATGCTTCTGGTCCTCCCGGTACATGGGCGCGCCGGCATAGATGACGTAGCGCAGGGAGGAGTGGTCGTGCGCATCGACGGACGGGTGCTCGGTCAGCATCTTCACGATGGTCGGCACGGTGAAGAGGTTTGTGATGCGCCAGCGCTCCACCAGCCGCCACGCCTCGTCGATGTCGAAGCGGTCGCCGGAGAGCAGCACCGTCTTGGCGGCCCGGGCCACCTGCACCAGTTGGTGGACGCCGGCGCCATGCGACAGGGGCGCCACCACGAGCGACGCGTCCCTGTGCGTGGTGCCCGGCATCAGGTCGCAGAGGTGGTTCGTGATCACGAAGGCCATCTGGCCGTGGGTCAGCACGGCGGCCTTCGGCCGTCCCGTGGTCCCCGACGTGAAGAAGAACCAGCACGGATCGTCGTGATCCACGGCCGCGGTCGGAGTCGACTTCCCGGCGAAGGCTTCGGCCAGAGTGTCGTAGTCCTCGCCGAAATCGGAGCGGCCGATCGAGATGACGAAGCCGATGGCCGGAAGGGCGCCCGTCACGACCCTGGCGTGATCCGGAAAGTCCGCGTGGCAGATCATGACGCATGCGCCGCTGGCTTGTGCCAGATAAGCGACCTCGTCAGGCGTCTGGCGAAAATTCGTCGGCACCCAGACGGCGCCGATCCGGAAGCAGGCGAACATGGACTCGAACATCTGATTGCAGTTCTTCGACTGAACCAGCACGCGATCTCCCTTCCCGATCCCCTTGTCCGCAAGAGCCGCCGCCATGGCGTCGACCCGTCGGTCCAGTTCCGCCCAGGTCCAGCTGCGTTCGCCCCAGACGAAGCCGATCTCCTGCCCGTGCCGCCGCGCGGCCTGCCGCAGGAAGTGGGACAGGTTCATGACCCGCTTCGACACCGGCGTGATGCCGCCGTTCCGATGGGGAGGGATGCTGGTCATGGCGTTCCTTCCAGGGAGTGATGTTCGGACAAGGAAAAGTTCATGGTCAGGCGCTCCCGGAGAGGAAGACCCGGCGCAGCTTGGCATCGACGCGCTCGGCCTCGGCCTTCAGCAGGCGGGCGAGCTCGGGCTGGCGGTCCGGCGTCATCCGGCTGTCGATCGCCGCGAGGCTGAGCGCGCCGGCAACGCGGCCGTCCGGGAACCGCACGGCGACGCCGAGTCCCCACGAGCCGGCGACGATGCGGCCGGGATTGAGGGCGTAGCCCTGTTCGCGCGTCCGGGCGATGTCGTCCCGGATCAGGTCGATGGTGTAGGCAGGATACTGGGCCTCGAGGGCCGGCCGGTTCTCGGCGAGGACATGTTCGATCTCCTCATCCGGAAGCGCCGCCAGCATCGCGAGCGATCCCGCGCCGATCCCGAGAGGGTGCTGGTTGCCCGCCTGGAGCGCGTGCGTGCGGACCGGATAGGTGCCTTCCTCCCGGTAAAGGCAGACGGCGTAGTTCTCGCGCCGCATGGACACGAAGCTTGTATCCATGGTCAGGCGGGAGAGATTGCGCAGGCTCTCCATCCCGATTTCGAGCAATCCGTGCCGACGCGAGGCCAGCGTGCCGAGCACATAGGTCTTCTCGCCGAGATAGTAGCGCCTCGTGCGTTCGTCCTGCTCGACCAGCCCCGCGCGCATCAAGGCCAGGAGGAGGCGGCGTGCGGTCGGCTTGTTGAGGCCGCTCTGCTCGACGATCGCGCCGAGTGTTGCACCGAGCTCGTTCCCGCGCCCGACCAGCGTCAGCAGGCGCAGGGCGCGATCCACGCTCTGCGAGCCTGACAGGTCCTCGGCCAGATGGTGAGCATCGTCCATATCGACGGCCTGCAGCAGGTCCATATTGTGGAATTTGAAGCAACGTCAAAAAGCGTAAGTTGCTTCTCCGAATATTGCAATGACCCTTCAACCGTGTATCTTTTCCGCCGGTTCGCTTAAAAACAGAGATCCATAAGGTGGACCGATCAGGCGACATAGTCGCCGATGACGAATGAAACGGGAGAAGCGCCATGGACTCCGGAGCTGCCGGATTCTCACCTTGCGCCGCGCGCCATGCAGGGCGGAACGCCGCCCGCACGGCCAGGTAGCGCCAGCCGCTTCGCACCATAACCAGGAGGGAGGACGACCATGATCATTTCACGCCGGACCATTCTGCAGGGCGCGGCCTCAGCGGCGCTCGTCACCGGATTCGGGGCACGGGCGCAATCGGCCGAGTTCACGTACAAATACGCCAACAACCTGCCGGTCAGCCATCCAATGAACCTGCGCGCCAAGGAGGCGGCTGACCGGATCAAGCAGGAGACGAACGGCCGGGTCGAGATCCAGATCTTCCCGAACAACCAGCTCGGCTCCGACACGGACATGCTGAGCCAGGTCCGGTCCGGCGGCGTGGAGTTCTTCACCCTGTCGCCCCTGATCCTGTCCACGCTCGTGCCGAATGCCTCGATCAGCGGCATCGGCTTCGCGTTCCCGAACTACGACGCGGTTTGGAAGGCCATGGACGGCGATCTCGGCGCCTATGTGCGCGGGCAGATCACCAAGGCCAACCTCGTGGTGATGGACAAGATCTGGGACAACGGGTTCCGGCAGATCACCAGCTCGAACAAGCCGATCCAGACGCCGGAGGACCTCAAGGGCTTCAAGATCCGCGTGCCGGTCAGCCCGCTCTGGACCTCGATGTTCACGGCCTTCGGCTCCTCGCCGGCGAGCATCAACTTCGCAGAGGTCTACACCGCCCTCCAGACCAAGATCGTCGACGGGCAGGAGAACCCGCTCGCGATCATCTCGACCGCAAAGCTCTTCGAGGTGCAGAAATACTGCTCCATGACCAACCACATGTGGGACGGGTTCTGGTTCCTGGCGAACCGCCGCGCCTGGGAGCGCCTGCCGGAGGATCTCCGCGCCATCGTGGCCAAGCACCTCAACGAGGCGGCCGTGTCGGAGCGCGCCGACGTCGCGAAGCTGAACGCGAGCGTCAAGGACGATCTCGTGTCCAAGGGTATGGCCTTCAACGATCCGGAAGCCGGCCCCTTCCGCGAGGCGCTGCGCAAGGCGGGCTTCTACGCGGAATGGAAGAAGAAGTACGGCGACGAGGCCTGGGCGATCCTGGAGAAGTCCGTCGGCAGCAGCCTGAGCTGATCCGCGCGACACCCGAGCGCCGGCGGATCCGCCGGCGCTCGCCTTTTCAAGCCTTCTGTCCGGGAGACGGCACGTGGCCGATCGTCTGAAGGGTAAGACCGCCATCGTCTTCGGCGCGGGATCCTCGGGTCCCGGCTGGGGCAACGGCAAGGCCGCGGCCGTCGCCTACGCCCGCGAAGGCGCTCGGGTCGCGTGTGTCGATCTCGTGGCGGCAGCGGCTGAGGAGACTGCCACCATCATCGCCGGCGAGGGTGGCACCGCCATCGCGACGGCTGCGGACGTCACCGATCTCTGGTCCATCGAGGATGCGGTGGCCTCGACGATCGCTGCCTTCGGCCGCATCGACATCCTGCACAACAATGTAGGCGTGACCCATATGGGCGGCCCGGTCGAGCTGACGGAAGATCAGTTCTCTGCGGCGATCGACCTGAATCTCGGGCCCATCTACCGCACCGCGAAGGCCGTCCTTCCGCACATGATCGACCGGGGCGGCGGCGCCATCGTCAACATCTCGTCCATCGCGGCGATCCGGTGGACCGGCTATCCGTACTTTGCCTATTCGGCCACGAAGGCGGCGGTGAACCAGGCCACAGTGGCGCTGGCGATGCAATATGCGCGCCAGGGCATCCGGGCCAATTGCATCATGCCCGGACTGATGGACACGCCGCTGATCTACAAGCAGATCTCCGGCCAGTACGCCTCCGTCGAGGACATGGTGGCCGCGCGCAATGCCGCCGTTCCGGTCGGTCGAATGGGGACGGCATGGGATATCGCCAATGCGGCCGTGTTCCTGGCCTCCGACGAGGCCCAGTTCATCACTGGCGTCTGCCTGCCTGTCGATGGCGGGCAGAGCTGCGCCATGTCGGAATTTCGCTGACGCGCAGAGAGGAGAACGGAATGGCGTTTGCGACCGCGAGCGACGGCGTGAGGCTTTTCTATGAAGCCGTGGGGCAGGGCTCGCCCATTGTGTTCGTCCACGAGTTCGGCGGCAACCACTGGAGCTGGGAGCCGCAGGTCGGCTATTTCTCCCGCCGCCATCGATGCATCGTCTATTCGGCGCGGGGCTATCCGCCGTCGGACATCCCTCAGCGCGTGGATCAGTACTCGCAGACGCGCGCGGCCGACGACATCGTCGACGTGATGAATGCGGCCGGCATCGAGCGGGCCCATGTGGTGGGGCTTTCGATGGGGGCGTTCGCATGCCTTCACGCCGCACTCCGCCATCCGGAACGTATCCTCTCGGCTGTGGTCGCGGGAGCGGGCTACGGCTCGGAGAAAGACCAGCAGGAGTATTTCCGCCGCAATTCCGAACAGGTCGCGAAAGGCTTCGAGGAGCAGGGCGCCCGCGCCTTCGCGCCGATCTATGGTGAGAGCGCATCGCGGGTTCAGTTCCAGGAGAAGGATCCGCGCGGCTGGCAGCTCTTCGTGGAGCGGATGGCGCAGCATTCCGATCTCGGCGCCGCCAATACGATGCGCGGCGTGCAGATGCGCCGGCCGTCGCTCTACGATCTCGAAGCGGAGCTTGCCGCCCTCCAGGTTCCCCTGCTGGTCGTGGCAGGGGACGAGGACGATCATTCGATCCAGCCGAGCGTCTTTTTGAAGCGGACCGTTCCACGCTCGGGCCTCACCATTTTTCCCAAAACCGGCCATACGCTCAACCTCGAAGAGCCGGCCCTGTTCAATCGCCTTGTGGCCGAGTTCATCGCGCAGGTGGAAGCAGGACGCTGGGGTGCGCGCGATCCGCGGGCGGACCCGACGCAGATCATGCGCGCGAGGTAGCATTGCAGGGGACGGTTCGGACGGAGGAGCGACCATGAGGCAGATCCAGCATCCGGGTCCTGTTGCCTTGCAAAGATCGGCGGCCGTGGCGGGATCGCCCGTTCCGCTCCGCTTCAGGATGGATCCTGGCTTGAGTGTGGACGCGGCGGTCGCCAAGGGCTTCGCCGATGCGGGCTGCGCCGGCGGCATCGTGTTCTTCCAGGGCGGACGGTTCGAACCGTTCCGATATGTGATGCCGGCCGCATCCGCCGATCCGCGCTACGCCGCCTGGTACAGCGAGACATACGAGCCGGAAGGACCCGTGACGATCGTGCGTGCCGCCGCCATCGTGGGCGTGCGGGACGGTGGGCCCTTTCTCCACTGCCACGGCATATGGGATACGGCGGAGGGGCACCGCGCGGGGCACATGCTCGCGCCGATGACGAGTGTCGCGCAAGCCGCCGAGGTCTCCGGGATCGGCTTTCGGAGCGCGACCTTTCAGGCGATGCCGGATTCGGAAACAAACTTCACCCTCTTCGAGCCGGTGCAGAAAGCCGGAGTCGGCGACGGGGCCCTGCTGGCGAAGGTTCGTCCGAACGAGGACATCACCCTCGCGGTCGAGGAGATCTGCTCGCGCCATGGCATCACATCGGCGAGGGTTCACGGAATCGGCAGCCTCAACGGCGTACGCTTCGTGGATGGAACCGAGGTTCCGTCATACGCGACGGAGGTCCTGATCCGTCAAGGGAGCGTCAGGACCGTCGATGGGCGGCCGCAGGCGCGGCTCGACATCGATGTCGTCGATATGGACGGCGGGATCTTTTCGGGAGAGCTGGTGCGCGGCGACAACCCGGTCTGCGTCACGTTCGAGCTGGTGATCGAAGCCGTCGCGGACTGACGGCGGCCGGCTTGCTCCGCTGGCGGTCCGGACCGGCGTGAGCCGGCCCGGAGGCAGGTCGATCAGAGGTAGGCCGTCGACAGGGCCGGGACCATCGCGATGATCAGCAGCCCGATGAAGAGCGCGCCGATATAGGGCCAGATCGCCCCCATGGCCTCGTCCGGCGAGACGTTGCCGATCTTGCAGGCGATGTAGAAGCCGACGCCGATGGGCGGCGCCATCAGTCCGACGTTCATCGCCGTCACGACCACCATCGAGTAGTGGATGTCGTTGATGCCGAGGTTCTTGGCGATCGGGAACATGATCGGCGCCATGAGGACGATGGCCGGCAGGCCCTCGAGCACGCAGCCGAGCACCATGAAGACCGCGATGGTGACAAGCATGTAGGTGACCCAGCCGCCCGGAAGCCCGGTGACGAGGGATGCCATCTTGAACGCGAAGCCGGTCTGCGTCAGCGCCCAGGCCATGGCCGAGGCCGTGCCCAGGATGATCAGGATCGCCCCGCTCAGGGCAGCCGTCTCCACGAGCATCTCGTAGATCTTGCCGGGACGGATGCCGCCATAGAGCACCATGCCGATGATCATGGCGTAGAGCACCGCGATGGTGGAGACCTCCGTGGCGGTGGCCATGCCGCCGCCGACCGCGCTGCGGATGATGAAGGGGAGCACGAGGGCAGGGGCTGCGACGACCAGCGCCTTGCCGACCGCGCGCATCGGCGCCCGGCGGATTCCGTCCATCACCTCGCCGCGCGCCTTCCAGCGAGCCAGGATGGCGAGCGTCAGGAGCAGCACCATGGCGATGACGAAGCCGGAGGTGAACAGGCCCGCGATCGACACGCCCGCAACGGATCCCAGAACGATGAGAACGATGGAAGGCGGCACCGTGTCTGCCATGGCGGCCCCGGTGGCGAGCAGCGCGATCATCTCCTTCGGCTTGTGACCGCGGCGCTTCATCTCCGGGAAGAGGGCTGGGGCAACCGTTGCCATATCGGAGACCTTGGAGCCCGAGATGCCTGAGACGAGGAACAGCGAGCCGAGCAGCACATAGGACATGCCGGCCTTCACGTGCCCGAGGAGCGAGGCGAGGAACTCGACGATGGCCTTGCCCATGCCGGTTGCGTCGAGAATGCAGCCGAGCAGCACGAAGATCGGAACGGACAGGAGGATGAGGCTCGACATGCCTTCGTCCATGCGCCCGATCAGCACCATGGTCGGAACGGAGCTCGTGAAGGTCAGGAACGCGAGGGCGCCGAGGCCGAAGCAGAACGCGATCGGCACGCCGATGGCGAGGAAGAACGCGACGAAGATGACGAGGAAGATCAGGATGTTCAGGTGGCCCAGGGCCGGGAGGGACGGGGAGAGGAGCCAGAGAATGCCTGCCGCCAGGGCGATGACGCCTGCGGCGGCCCCGATCTGCGCCATATTGGAAGACCGGAACGCCTCGCGCAGCGCGAGAAGCGTCATCATGGCGATTCCGACGGGAAGCGCGGCGACGCGCCAGCTCATCGGGATGTTGAGCGCCGCGGAGGTGATGTAGGATTCCTCGATCGCGTAATCGACGGCCGGCCACAGCATGCCGATGAGAAACACGGCCACGAGCAGCGGCCCCAGGGCGCCGAAGAAGCCGCGCATCCGCTCCGGCATCATCTGCAGGAAAAGCGTGAGCCTGAGATGCTCGTTGCGGTCGATGGCGATGACCGCACCCAGCATGGCGAGCCAGAGGAAGCACATGGAGGCCGCCTCGTCGACCCACACGACGGGCAGCGAGAACACATAGCGGGACGTGACGCCCATCAGCAGCAGGCCGATGATGATCACGAGGAGCGTGGACGCGATGACCTCGATCGGACGCAGGAAAGGCGAGCCGCTCCGCAGTCCGGTCGGAAGATCCTCGATCTCATCCAGGTGTAATGTCTCTGTCGCCATTGTCATTCCTTCCTCCCGTCCCTTTTCGTCATCGATAGCATGGCCGATTCCCGATTTCTTCTTCTCTTCGGCCCGGCCGGCCCGTCCTTATTGTCGCGACTGCACGAGCGTCACGGCAGGTTCTCCCTGAAGATCACCTCGATCCGCATCGGATCCGCGAAGCCGTCGTCGCGCCTGCCCTCGCGCAGGTCCCTGAGCAGGGATGCGCACTTGATGACAGTGTCCTGGGCGCTCTGCGTGATCACGGCGTCCATCGTGCCGTCGAGCAGAAACTCGCGCGTGTCGCTCGTCAAGCCATGACCGACAAAAACGACGTCCTGATCGCGCCGCGCATCTTTGAGCGCCCGCCCGACGCCGGAGGCGCCGCCACCGATGTTGTAGATCCCGTCGAGGTCCGGATGGTGGCTCAGGAGAGTGCGCATCTGGCGGTAGTTGAGCGCCTCGTCGTCGTGCCCTTCGCGCAGGCCGACCACCTCGATGTCGGGATAGAGCTCCTGCAGGATGTCGAGGAAGCCCATCTCGCGTTCGCCATGGGCGCGGTAGCTGAGGCTTCCGGCGATCATGGCGACCTTGGCGGGGCGCCTGTGGATGAAGCGCGCCAGGAGATAGCCGGCCATCCGCCCGGCGGCGCGGTTGTCGAGACCGAAATAGGCGGTCCGCGCGGGGCTCGCCACGTCCGAGATCAGCGTCATCACGGGTTTACCGCTCGCGGCAATGCGGTTCACGGCCTCGCGCACCACCGGATGCTCGATGCCCATGAAAGCGACCGCATCCGCCGTCTTAGCGTGACGATGGAGCGCCTTGGCGAGGAGATCGGGATTGAAGCTGCTGATGTATTCGACCGTTGGCTTGATGGAGAAACGCTCGAGCTGCGGCGCCATCTCGGCGATCATGCGGCCGAGCATGGTGATGTAGCGGTTGTTGCCCTGGGGGAGGATGAAGGAGACCGGCGAGAGTGGCCGCAAATCGCGGGCACGCTCGTCGCTCTCGTCCACATAACCGAGCTCGGCCGCTGCCTTCATGACCCGCTTGATCGTCGCGGCCTTCACGCCGGACCGGCCGTTCAGGACCCGGTCGACCGTTGCGGTGGAGACATCCGCCACGCGAGCGATGTCGACGATGGTGATGCGTCTGCTCATCGGGATGTCTTCGGCAAGATCGCTCATCTTATTCCATCAAAAACCATCAAAAAATCGATTTGACTACATCATTGATATGATCGAATTTCGATTTCGCAAAGAGAAAAACGTCGTCCAAGGAGGAAAACCGGTATGACGCTCAGCAGAAGGTCGCTTCTCAAGGGCATCGGCGCCGCGCCGGCTGCCGTCACGCTCTTCTCCATTCCCCGCTATGCTAAAGCGGCAGAGATCAGCCTGCGTTACGGCAACAACCTGCCGCTCTCCCATCCCTTGAACATCCGCGCGAAAGAGGCCGCCGACCGGATCGCGAAGGAGACCAACGGTCGCGTCGAGATGCTGATCTTTCCGGCGAACCAGCTCGGCGGCGACACCGATATGCTCTCACAGGTGCGCAACGGCGCACTGACCTTCTTCACGCCCTCCGCCCTCGTGATCGCGACCCTCGTGCCGGTGGCGGCGATCAACGCCGTGGGCTTTGCGTTCAAGGACTATAATCAGGTCTGGGCCGCAATGGACGGGCCGGTCGGCGCGTTCGTCCGCAAGGCCATCGCGGACTCGCGTCTCCATGCGCTCGAGACCATGTGGGACAACGGCTTCCGCCAGATGACCACGAGCGGCGCGCCGATCGAGAGCGCGGCTTCGATGAAGGGGCTGAAGATCCGCGTGCCGGTGAGCCCGATCAGCATCTCCATGTTCGCGGGCCTCGGCGCCGCGCCGGCGAGCCTTCAGTTCAGCGAGGTCTACACCGCGCTCCAGACGAAGGTCGTCGATGCGCAGGAGAATCCGCTGCCGATCATCCAGGTGGCGAAGCTCTACGAGGTGCAGTCCTCCTGCGCGCTCAGCAACCACATCTGGGACGGCTACTGGTTCATCGCCAACGGCCGCCAATGGGCCGGCATGCCGGCGGACGTGCAGGAGATCGTCTCCCGCGCGATCAACGAGGCCGGGCTGAAGCAGCGCGAGGACATCAAGGCGCTCAACGAAGGCATCCAGGCCGATCTACAGAGCAAGGGCCTCAAGTTCAACCAGTGCGACACGGAGAGCTTCCGAGCCAAGCTGCGCGACGCGGGCTTCTACAAGGAGTGGAAGCAGAAGTTCGGCCCGGAGGCCTGGGGCCATCTGGAGAGCATCGTCGGCACCCTCGCGTGACGCAGTCATAGACCCGGAGCCTGATGCTCCGGGTCTCACCTTTCTCCGACGCGGCGCGAACCGCCGCGCATGTCATTCAACCGTGAAGGTCAAACATGAGCCGTTTCCTCGGTGAAATCAGGCAGGCTGGTTACGTGGTCGACGACATCGAGGCCGCGATGGACTACTGGACGCGCGTGCTCGGCGTCGGCCCGTTCTTCTACAAGGAGCGCGTACCGATCGAGAACTACACCTATCGCGGCGAGTCCTACGAGCCGCACAACTCGGTTGCGCTCGCCAATTCCGGGCCGCTCCAGATCGAACTCATCCAGACCCGCAACGATGCGCCGTCCATGTACCGCGACTTCAAGGCGGCCGGTCATCGCGGATTGCAGCACGTGGCCTACTGGACCGAGACATATGACGACGATCTTGAGCGCCTGACGGGCCTCGGCTTCAAGCCCGTCATGAGCGGCGAGGTCGGCGAGCGCGGGCGCTTCGTCTATTTCGACACCGAGTACCATCCGGGCACCGTGATCGAGCTGTCGGAGGTCGCCGGACCCAAGGGCACGATGTTCCGCCTGATCAAGGAGGCATCCGAGGGCTGGGACGGGCGCGATCCCGTCAGGCCGTTCCCGGATCTCTCGCGGCTTTGAGCATCGCCATGTCGAATCAGCATTACGAGGCGACCTATCTCGTCGAGACGCCGCTGCCCCTCGCGAAGGTTGCGGAGGTCATTGCGGGCGAGCAATCCTGCGGAACCTTCACCCGTGTCGAGGGCGAGACGGACGAGCTGCGCGCCCGTGCGCGCGCCACGGTCGTGTCGGTTCGCGACCTCGGCGAGGTCGAGCAGCCGTCCATGCGCAGCGCGTGGCTCGACCGGAAAGGCGTGCGGGAACGCTCCCGTCGCGGCGAGATCGTTGTGCGCTTTCCCATCGCCAATGTCGGCATGAACCTTCCGACCCTTGCGGCGACCGTCGCCGGCAATCTCTTCGACCTTGGAGAGGTCACGGGTCTGCGCCTGGAATCCGTCAGGCTGCCCGGCTCCTATCGGCGGCTCTATGCGATGCCCCGGCAGGGCATCGTGGGAACGCGTCGGCTGACCGGGCGCAGCGATGGCCCGCTCGTCGGCTCCATCATCAAGCCGAATGTGGGCCTGTCGTCTGCGGAGACGGCGGCACTCGTCGGGCGCCTGTGCGAAGCGGGACTCGACTTCATCAAGGACGACGAGATTGCAGCCGACTCGGTTCATGCTCCATTGGCGGAACGCATTCCGGCCGTGATGGCGGCGGTCCGCCGGCACCGGGACCGCACGGGCAAGAACGTGATGGTCGCCTTCAACATCACGGCCGAGACCGACGCCATGCGGCACCACGCCGATCTCATCGCCCGCGAGGAGGGGACCTGCGCGATGGTGAGCCTGAACTGGTGCGGGTTCTCGGCCGTCGAGACCCTGCGCCGAAGCACGGACCTTGCCCTGCACGGCCACCGCAACGGCTACGGGGCACTCTCGCGCCATCCCGCGCTCGGCATCGGCTTTCTGGCCTATCAGACGCTCTGGCGCCTCGCCGGCGTCGACCACCTGCACGTGCACGGTCTGGGCGGAAAGTTCGCGCAGGAGGACGCCGAGGTAGTGGCGAGCGCGAAGGATTGCATCACGGCGCTCTGCGACGAGGACGATCGGGTGATGCCGGCCTTCTCGTCCGGGCAGTGGGCCGGTACCGTAGAGCAGACCTACCGGGCCGTAGCAACGACCGATCTTCTCTTCATGGCCGGCGGCGGCATCATGGCCCATCCCGGCGGACCCGCCGAGGGTGTCGCAAGCATCCGCGAGGCGTGGCAGGCCGTCGAGGCGGGCGAGAGCATCGCCGATGCGCGACGCCGCAGCCCGGCCCTCGAGCAGTCCTATGCGTTCTTCGGCAATGGCTGACATTCGGGAGACGAGAGTGGCGCCGTCCTATGGATGGTATGGGGACGACTTCACCGGCGCGACCGATACGCTGGCGACGCTGGCGCGGAGGGGACAGCGTGCCTTTCTCTTCCTCGGCGTTCCCGACTCCCGTCACCTAGCCGAGGCGGGTGATCTCGATGCAGTCGGCATAGCCGGCGCCGCGCGGACCATGGGTCCAGCAGGGATGCGCGCGGAGCTCGAACCGGTGGGAGCGTTCTTCCGCACAATCGGCGTCCGGATCCTCCATTACAAGTGCTGCTCGACCTTCGACAGCGCGCCGGAGCGCGGCAACATCGCCACCGCGATCGCGGTCCTGCGGAACCATGTGGAGCACCCGACCGTCGCGGTCATCGGCGGACAGCCCTCGCTTGGACGCTACTGCGCGTTCTCCACGCTCTTTGCGGCCTTCGGCGAGGGTGGAGAGATCTTCAGGCTCGACCGGCACCCGACCATGAGCCGCCACCCGGCGACGCCGATGACGGAGGCGGATCTGCGCAGGCACCTTGCGTTCCTCGGCCTTCCGGACGTCGCCGCGATCCACTCGCCTCTTCTCATTCAGAGTGCGGACAGGGTTCATGCGCAATGGGAGCGCGCCTCCGACGGTTCTTCTGCAATCCTGTTCGATGCGCTGGAGGACAGCCATCTCGAAGCGATCGGTCGCGTTCTCCGCACGGTCAGCCGGCAGCGCTCTCTTCTCGTCGTGGGTGCAAGCAGCGTTGCGCAGGCCGCTTTCGAGGAGACCTATGCGACCGGGGCGCAGCCGGCGGCCGAAGCGGGGCCCGTGCTCGCCTTCGTCGGCAGTCTCTCGCCGACGACCCGCCGGCAGGTCGCGGCGGCGCGATCCTATCATCAGATCCCGGTCAGCCCTGAAGAACTGATCTCCGACGGGGCATACGAACGTGTTGCCGACATGGCGGCCAGGATGCTTGCGGAGGGGCGCAACGTCATGGTTTCGACAGCCCCGGAGAACGGGGAGGCGCCCTCGGCCGCCGTCGCAGATCTGGCTGATCGCAGCGCTGTTCTCGTGGACCGGATCCTCGATCGTCATCCGGTGCGGCGCCTGGCCGTTGCCGGCGGCGACACGTCGAGCAGGATCGTCGGCGCCCTCGGCTTCTGGGGGCTCGGGTATGAAAGCCAGGTCGGGAACGGCGTGGCCGTCAGCACGGCCCGCAGCGACGTTGCATCTCGGGACAGGATGCGTGTGCTGCTGAAGGGCGGGCAGATGGGGCAGGAGGACCTGTTCGAGCGATTTCTGACCAGGTGAGTGGCAGCGCGGCGCCCGTGCAGCGGGCCCCGCGGCTCCACAAGGGAAGCAAGCCGCACGCTTCGTTCCTTGCGATCGGGCGTGGCGGCACCCATGTGCAGCTGTGATGCACGATATCGTCCGATTGCCCGACATGCTTCGCCCGCCGGTCCCGCTCCGGGCCGACGGAAGCCTGCGGCAGGTCGGAATCGAGATCGAGTTCCTGGGCCTGAGCGCCAGATCCTCGGCCGATGTGCTGGCGCGCGGGCTCGGCGGGTCGATCGCCATGGAGGATCCTCATGCGTTCAGGATTCTCGGGACAGCCCTCGGCGACATCGCCGTCGAGACCGATCTGCGCCATGTGCATCCCGGCCGCGACTCTCGCGTCGGGGTGTCGCTGAACCGGCACGTGGCGGCATGGCTCGGCCGGCTTCTGTCCCCGTTCGTTCCGCGGGAGCTCATTACCGCTCCGTTGCCGATCGCGCGACTTCCGGAGGTGGACGGGATCGTCTCCCTGCTGCGGACGGCCGGTGCCCGGGACAAGGGTGCGGCGTTCTACGATTCGCTCGGCCTCCATTTCAACATCGATCCGCCGAGTCTCGACCCCGCAACGGTGACGGCCTTCCTCAAGGCGTTTCTGCTCGTCGAGGACAGGCTCCGCCGCGAGGTCACGGGAGGCCGCAGGCATTTGGCCCGCGTCCTGCCGCCGGACTATCCGCAGGCTTACAGGCAATGCGTCCTTGCTCCGGATTATTGGCCCGATCAGGCGACATTGATCGCCGATTATCTTGCGGCCAACCCGACGCGAAACCGGGGTCTCGACCTGCTGCCGCTCTTCGCATACCTGAACGAGGAGCAGGTCCGATCGGCGCTTCCGCACGAGAAGATCGGCCCGCGGCCGGCGTTGCATTACCGCCTTCCGCAAGCCCATGTCAGCGACCCGGGCTGGAGCATCCTGCCCGACTGGGAGCGCTGGCTCTTCATCGAGCGCCTCGCTGCAACTCCCGATGAACTGCATGGCCAGGGTAGCGGCGGCGCCTTGCCGATGGACCTGAGGGTGTGATCCGCAGTCGAAATGCGGGCGAAAATTAACCGTCTGTTAAGCATGACGAGGTGACCATGCGTCACATGGCGCGGTTCAGGGGATCCAAACCTCACCCCCCCCCAGCAGATCCAGTTTGTTTGTGGCATCTCGCTGGTCAGGGTCCGGATCGAAGACTGGCCGCCCAGTCGTAACAAGCACATTCAATCTGATTTCGATCGGGCCCGCGGCGCTTCCCGCCCGCCTGAACGGGAGGGACGTTCTTGACCATCCTCGACCCCATCACCGGGCATCTTGTTGAGATCGGTTCTCCGGTTGAGCCACCCCAGGAACCGCAACGGCGCGGAGCTGCGAAATGAGGTATGTCGTCGCCGTCGCCGCTGCCGTCGCGGCCTATCTCATGGCGGGCATTCCATGGGACTTCGTGGGGACGATGCTGGACGAGGCCGTCTCGCACCTGTCGGGTTTCCTGAACGCCTTCAGCTTCCGCCATGCGGTCGGCGGCTCCATCATAGGAGCCGTCATCGCGGCCGGGCTCCTGCATTGGCGCAGGAAGGCCAATGCAGCGAAGTGGCGTCGGACACTGGCGCGGCGCGCCCGCGCGTAGAGAGGCACACATCGAGCACTCGCCGTTCCCGGCGATGCGGATTGCTCGATCCGCATCGCCTCTTCAGCGAGAACTACTGCACATAGCCGAACATGGATTTCACCTCGAGGAAGTCCTCAAAGCCGTAGCGACCCCATTCGCGGCCGTTGCCGGACTGCTTGTAGCCGCCGAAGGGCGCGGCGAGGTCTCCGCCTGCGCCATTGATGTGCACCATGCCGGCGCGGATCTGCCGGGCGATCCGGCGAGCCCGCTCCGGGTCACCCGAGGTGACGTAGCTCGACAGGCCGTAGACCGTATCGTTGGCGATCGCGATCGCTTCCTCCTCGCTGTCATAGGGAATGATCGAGAGGACAGGCCCGAAGATCTCCTCGCGGGCGATCGTCATGTCGTTCGTAACGTCGGCGAACACGGTGGGGCGGATGTAGTAGCCTTTCTCGATGCCTTCAGGACGCCCGGGCCCGCCGGCCACAAGGGTGGCGCCTTCCTTGATCCCGGCTTCGAGCAATCCCTGGATCTTGTCGAACTGGGTCTTGCTCACGACCGGACCGATGGTGGTGCCTGGAGCGCGTGGATCCCCCGCGACGGTCGCCTCCGCGATGCGCTTGGCGATGGCGGCCGCTTCATCCTGGCGGCTGCGCGGCACGAGCAGGCGGGTGGGAGCATTGCACGATTGGCCGCTGTTGTTGAAGCAGCCCCGGGCTCCGTGGGTGATCGCCGCCTCGAGATCCGCGTCGTCCAGGATGATGTTGGGCGACTTGCCGCCGAGTTCCTGGTGCACGCGCTTGACCGTGTCGGCGGCCGCCTTGGCGACCAGGATGCCGGCGCGGGTCGAGCCGGTGAACGACACCATGTCGATGTCCGGATGGCGGGAGATGGCCTCTCCGACCGTCGGGCCGTCGCCGTTGACGAGGTTGAACACACCCGCGGGCACGCCGGCCTCGTGCATGATCTCAGCGAAGAGCATTGACGATACCGGGGCGATCTCGCTGGGCTTGAGCACCATGGTGCAGCCGGTGGCGAGCGCGGGCACCACCTTGCAGGTGACCTGGTTCATCGGCCAGTTCCAGGGGGTGATGAGGCCTACGACGCCGATCGGCTCGCGCACCACGAGGGTGTTGTTGACCACCTCTTCGAATTCCATCGCCTTGAGCACGGCGATGCCCTGCGCGATGTGCCCGTGCCCGGCGCCGACCTGCGCCTCCCGGGCGAAGCCGAGGGGCGCCCCCATCTCCTTCGAGATGGCATCGGCCATCTCGTCGGCGCGCCTGAGATAGACCGATAGGACGGCCTCAAGGAGGTCGATGCGCTCCTGGCGGCTGGTCCGGGAGAAGGATGCGAAGCCGCGCCGCGCCGCGCCGACGGCCTGATCGACGTCAGCCGCCGTGCCGAGCGAGATCCTGGCGAAGGCCTCCTCGTCGGCGGGGTTGATGACGTCGAGGGTCGGGCGGCCTTCCGGCCGAACCCAGCGACCGTTGATATAGAAGGACAGGTATTCTTGCATGGATCTGGTGCCTCCGCGCTGGCCGTCATGACGGGCTCTGGCTCCATCATGCTCAAAATTCTATCCAGCACCAGCCCCAAATGGCGGCATTTAGAGGTAAGGCGGCGTGCAGGCGCTGACCACTTCGCAGATCTCTGTGCCAATGTTGCGGAAGCGGTGGGGGATCCGGCTGTCGAAGAGATAGGCGTCGCCTGCCCGCAGGACCTGGACCTGGCCGCCGACGGTGACCTCGAGCTCGCCCGAGATGACGATGCCGCCCTCGTGTGAGGCGTGTTCCAGCATGGTCGGGCCCGTGTCGGCGCCGGGCTCATAGCGCTCGTGGAGGATCTGGAGCCCGTGCTCCCGCGCATTCCCGACCTGGCGGAGGGTCATGCGCTTGTTGGTCTTGCCGTTGATGCTGCCGAGCTTGGACGTGAGGTCGATCAGCTCGTCGGGCGCGTAGAAGACCTTGTGCTTCTCCCGTGTCGTCTCCTGGAAGAAGTCGGCCATGGTCATCGAGACGCCGCCGAGAATCTTTCTCAGGGAGGCCACGGAGGGGCTGTTCCGGTTCTGCTCGATCATCGAGATCAGGCCATGGGTCACGCCGGCGCGGATCGCGAGATCGCGCTGCGACAGACCGGCCGCAAGCCTGATTTCTTTCAGCCTCGCGCCAACATCAAATTCCATTGACCCTCCGAGTCACTGCGGGAGCATCTTGCCATGCTCAAAATTTTAAGCAAAGCTGCGATTGTTCAACGATGATCTATTCAGTGAATACCGGGAGTCTCCTGATGAGCGCAACAACCACCCTCGGGGCCCGCCACAAAGCCGCCGTGCCCCGCGGCGTCGCGACGAAGGACCTCTACGTCGCGAGAGCCGAGAATGCAGAGCTCTGGGACGTGAACGGCAAGCGCTACATCGACTTCGCGGCCGGCATCGCGGTTCTGAACACCGGCCACCGCCATCCCGACGTGATGGCGGCCGTCCGGGCCCAGACGGAGGCCTTCACCCATACCTGCTTCCACGTGGCGCCCTACGAGAGCTATATCGGACTCGCCGAGCGGCTGAACGGGCTGACGCCCGGCAGCTTCGACAAGAAGACGATGCTGGTCACGACGGGCGCGGAGGCCGTGGAGAACGCGGTCAAGATTGCCCGCGCTGCTACCGGCCGCTCCGCCATCGTGGCCTTCAGCGGCGGCTTCCACGGCCGCACCATGATGGGCATGGCGCTGACCGGCAAGGTCGCTCCCTACAAGAAGGGATTCGGGCCGTTCCCCGCCGAGGTGTACCACGCGCCTTATCCGAAGACCTATCACGGCATCGACGTGGAGCGGGCCCTGTCCGGCGTGCGGGACCTGTTCCTGTCCGACGTGGATCCGTCCCGAGTCGCCGCCTTCATCGTCGAGCCGGTGCAGGGAGAGGGCGGCTTCTACATCGCCCCTCCGGAGTTCCTGCGCGGCCTGCGCGAGATCTGCGATCAGCACGGCATCCTCCTGATCGCCGACGAGATCCAGACCGGCATCGCGCGCACCGGCAAGATGTTCGCCATCGAGCACGCCGGTGTCGTGCCGGACCTCGTCACCATGGCGAAGGGGTTGGGCGGCGGCTTCCCGCTCGCGGCCGTGACAGGACGGGCGGAGCTGATGGATGCGGCAGGACCTGGTGGCCTCGGCGGGACCTATGGCGGCTCGCCGATCGGCATCGCTGCGTCCCACGCGGTCCTCGACGTGATCGAGCGCGAGAAGCTGTGTGACCGGGCAATGGAGCTCGGCAACCTCTTCCGCGAGCGGCTCGACGGTCTTGCGCGGCGGAATGAGTTCTCCTGCATCGGCGACGTGCGCAACCTCGGTGCCATGATCGCGATCGAGCTGGTGAAGGACCGCCACACCCGCGAACCCGATGCCGCGCTGACGTCCGCGCTCGTGGCCAAGGCCCAGGAGAAGGGGCTGATCCTCCTCTCCTGCGGCGTGGACGCGAACATCATCCGCATCCTCACGCCGCTCACGATCCCGTTCGAGCAGGCCCGGGAGGGGCTCGACATCCTGGAGGAGGCGCTCGGCGAGGTCGTCGGCTCCGCCCTTACCACCGCAGCCTGACATCCACCGCATATCGTTGGCGGGCTCCCCGCCAGGGAGGCCGCCGATGACCTTCACTCCGGATGCGCGGATCAACCTGAACCGCCTCCTCGCCGATCTCGACCGGTCCGCCGGAATCGGAGTCGGGCGGGAGGGCGGACTGTCCAGGCTCGCCCTGAGCGATGCCGACCGGGAGATGCGTGATCTCTTCGTCGGTTGGTGCCGCGAGGCGGGCCTTGCCGTGTCGGTCGACGAGGTCGGCAACATCTTCGGGCGGCGCGCCGGGCGGGAAGACGATCTGCCGCCGGTGCTGATGGGCAGCCATCTCGACACGCAGGCCAATGGCGGGCGCTTCGACGGCATCCTTGGGGTGCTCGGCGCGCTCGAGGTGGTCCGCATGCTCAACGATCTCGGGCATGTCACCCGGCGTCCGATCGAGATCGTGAACTGGACGAACGAAGAGGGTGCACGCTTCTCGCCCCCCATGCTCGCCTCCGGCTGCTTCGCCGGGGAATATGCCGTGGAGTGGGTGCACGAGCGGCCGGCCGACGACGGTGCGACGTTCGGTAGCGAGCTCCAGCGCATCGGCTATCGTGGATCCGTGCCCGCGGGCGGGCGCGTTCCCGATGCCTATTTCGAGCTCCACATCGAGCAAGGGCCCATTCTCGATGCGGAGAAGGTCCAGGTCGGGATCGTCACCCATGCCTATCGCTCTCACGGGTTCCTCGTCGAGTTCCATGGCGAGACCGCCCATACCGGGCCGTGGCCGATGGAGAAGCGGCGCAACGCTCTCGTCGCCGCCGCGCGGCTGCTCGTCGGCGTCGACGACATCGGGTGGGAGTTCGCGCCGAGCGGCGGAAAGGCGACTGCCGCCCGGCTGGTCGCATGGCCCAACAAGACCGGCATCCTCTCCGACTGGTCGCAGGCCGTCTGCGACGTGCGGCACGATGATCCGTCCAACGCCGACAGCATGGCCGGTAAGGTCGTCGTGGCGGTCGAAGCCGCAGCTGCGCGTGCGGGCTGCGAGGCCAGAATCCTGGACCGCTGGACCTGGGGAGGTCGGATCTTCGACGATGCCCTCGTCGACTCGATCAGGTCCCATGCGGGGGGCCTCGGATATACCCACCGCGATCTGCCCAGCCAGGCGGGCCACGATGCATATTTCCTCGCCCGAATCTGCCCGACCGCGATGATCTTCACGCCGTGTCGCGATGGCATCACCCACAACAATGCCGAATTCGCGGCTCCGGACGACATCGAGCCCGCTGCGAACGTCCTGCTGCATGCTCTGGTTGAGCGCGCGGATCGCTGAGCCCGGACCTGCACACATCAACAGAACGATTCCGAAAAGGAGAGGGGGATTATGAGCTTCAAGTGCACCGTTCCGGCTGTTCCGACAGTCCAGCAGGATGACGCCGACGTCCGGATCACGCGGTGGGATTTCGCTCCCGGCGCCGTGACGGGCTGGCACCGCCACGAATGGCCGTACTTCGTTGTCATGCTGGTCGACGGAACGCTCCGCATTCACAACGGCGAGAACGCCACCGACATACCACTCGTGGCGGGGCAGGCCTATTCGCGCAAATCCGGGATCGAGCACGACGTCATGAACGGCTCCGACCACCCGATCGCGTTCATCGAGATCGAGATCAAACGCCCCGAGGCATTCGCAATTTCGGCGTGAGAAGCATCATGCGGGTGCGAGAACTCGGCCCGGATTGAGAATTCCTTTCGGGTCGAGGGCATGCTTGAGCGTCCTCATCAGGTCGAGCTCCGCCTCCGTGCGGCTCATTCCGAGATAGGGACGCTTGAGAACCCCGATGCCGTGCTCGGCCGAGACTGTGCCGCTCACCTCGGCGACCACGCCGTAGACGACCTCGTTCATCGCCCGGCCGACGGCGTCGTCATAGCTCTCGTCGCACAGCGAGAGATGAATGTTGCTGTCCGCCACGTGACCGAACACGATGAGCGTCGCGTTCGGCCAGCGGGCGCAGCGCTGCCGCAGCAGATCGACGGCCTCCGCCATCCGGGAAAGGGGAATGCTCACGTCGAAATGCGATCCCTCGGGAAGGACCCGGCCGAACTCGTAATTGGCTTCGCGGTAGGCCCAGAACTTCTTTCGGTCGTTGCCCGATTGGGCGACGAGGGCGTCCTTCAGCACGCCGTCGTCGATGAACTCGGCGAGGGCTTCGCCAAATGCGTCCTCAGCTCCGGGATCCTCGCCCATCGCGGCCTCGATCAGCAGCGTGATCTCGTGACGGTCGGCGAAGGGCTGGGTGAGGCGCGAGCGATCGATCGCGACGTCCATGTATTCCCGCCACATGGCCTCGAAGACGAGAAGTCGCCCGGGAAAGCGGCTGTCGAAACGGCGCAGGACCGCAAGCGCGTCCCCGAAGCTGTCGACGGCGCAGAGCGCGGATGTCAGGCCTTTCGGGCTCGGGTGCAGCGCGAGCACGACGCGGGTGACGATCCCGAGCGTTCCTTCGCTGCCGATGAACAGCTGGGTCCAGTCGTAGCCGGCATTGTTCTTCATCATCTTGTTTAGCGAGCGCAGCACGCGGCCATCCGCCAGAACGACTTCGAGGCCCAGCACGTTGCGGCGGGTCATGCCGTAGCGAAGAACCTGGTTGCCGCCGGCATTGGTCGCAACATTCCCGCCGATGGTGCACGTGCCGCGTGCGCCGAGATCGATGCCGCACAGAAAGCCCGCTTCCTCGGCGGCGGATTGGATGACCGCAAGAGGCGTGCCCGCGAGAGCCGTCAGCGTGGCGCTGTCGCGGTCGATCTCCTCCACGCCCGTCATCCGTTCGAGCGAAAGCGCGATCTCGTTCTCCTGGGGATTCGCGCCGCCCGCCAGGCCTGTCATGCCGCCCTGCGGAACGACTCTGTGGCCGTGCGCGTGGCAAATCGCCAGGCACCGTGACACCTCCTCTGTCGAGCGCGGGAGGAGCAGGGCGAGGGGCGCATGCTGTCTGGCGCCGCTCGCGTCGCCGAAATTCCTGTCGGGAATGTCGCTCCCGATCCTGACGCATTCCCGTCCGAGTGCCGTGAGCAAGGCGTCGAGAACCGCGGTCATGAAAGTCTGCTCCTCGGCATGGGAAGTGGGGATCGGCCGGCCATCGGACCTAATCCGCTTAAAATTCTATACATCGCTGAGTGACGGCGTTGCCAGAGGGCTCCTGCCTCTCTCACAGGCATTTCGCCAGTTTTATGCATTGCCTCTGTGCAAAAAATTATCACAGAGGAGGGTGCTTGCTACTGGGAGTTGATTGCCATGCTCAGAATCTTGAGCAACTCTAACGTTAGGGAACACAATAATCCGAATATGGCGGGAAGATTTCAATGGGCTTCATGATCGGGCGAGACCCTGGCCTTGGGACGAGCATGCCGACTCTGGCGCGTCGCGCAGCTCCCCACGCATCTGCCTCGCCCGGTTATCGCATTCGGACGATCTGACGGATTCCGGGCTCGGCGCCTGCCGCTCTCGGAAGCAGTGCGCAGACGCCAGCCCTTCGCTTCACCGGCAACGGACCACGATTACTGCGCAGACGCTCCGCTCGAGGAAGCTCTGCCGACACGGGAGAGGGAACATGCAGAAGGCTGATACGATCATCTCCGGAGGCAGAATCTTTTCAGGCCTCGCGGAGGGGTTCGTCGAGGCGCTCGCCATCGGCGGCGACCGTATCCTGGCGGCCGGCAGCGTCGCGGATGTGGAGGCCCTGCGCGGTCCCTCGACCCGTGTGATCGATCTCGCCGGACGGGTGGCCATCCCCGGACTGAACGACGCGCACATGCATCTCCTTCCGCTTGGGCTCGGGATGCAGGAGGTGAACCTTCGTCCGGAGGAGGGCGTCACCAGCATGGACGAGCTCCTGCGCCGCATCGGCGAGGCCGCGAAGTCGAAGCCCGCAGGTGCGTGGATCACCGGCCGCGGATACGATCACAACGAACTTGCGGAGGGGCGCCATCCGACTGCCGAGGAGCTCGATCGCGTGGCTCCGAACAATCCCGTCTACATCAAGCGCACCTGCGGTCATGTCGGCGTCATCAACACCCTCGCGATGCGCGAGGCCGGAATCGGCCACAACACGCCGAGCCCCGATGGAGGGCTGATCGAGCGCCGTGACAACAAGCTTACGGGCCTCGTGGCCGAGCTTGCCATGCGCCTCATCGTGAACGCGATGCCGAAGCCGTCGAAGGACGAGCTCGTCGCGGCGATCGAGCGGGCAGGAGGCTATATGCTCTCGCAGGGCTTCACGAGCGTCATGGACGCAGCCGTGGGCATGCTGGCGGGCATGGATGAAATCGCCGCCTATGAGGAGGCCGCCGCCAACGAGCGCCTCCCCGTGCGTACCTGGGTCTGCATCTACGGCAACGCGGACGGAATCGGGGACGAAGCTCACGCGGCGGGCTACCGCTTCGGCCGCGAGGTGGGCTTCCTGCGATACGGCGCCATGAAGGTCTTCGGCGACGGCAGCGCCGGCGGGCTCACCGCCGCCATGAGCGAGCCGTACGTGGTCGGCGACCCGGAGAACCGCGGCATCTTCTGCTACACCGATGCGGAGATGCACAGCTACCTCGCGCATTATCACAAGCTCGGATACCAGCTCGCGATCCACGCGATCGGCGATGCGGCGATCGAGCAGGTGCTCACCGGCATCGAGAAAGCCGCAACGCCGGATCAGCCGATCACCGGCCGCCGTCACCGGATCGAGCATTGCGGCTTCCTCACGGACGGGCAGCTCGCCCGCATGGCGGCGGCAGGAATCGAGCCCGTGCCGCAGCCTCTCTTCATGTACGAGTTCGGCGACCTCTACGTGCACAATCTCGGCGAGAAGCGTGCGAGCGCCGCCTACCCGATGAAGAAGTGGCTCGATGCCGGCCTCCATCCGGCCGCGAGCTCGGACGCGCCGGTCTGCGCCACCAATCCGTTCCAGAACCTTTTCACCATGGTCACACGGCAGACGAAGCGCCACACGGAGATCGGCGGGGGCGAAAAGCTCACGATGGAGGAGGCGGTCCACGCCTACACCTATTGCGGCGCCTACACGCAGTTCGCCGAGAACGATCTGGGCCGCCTGGTCCCGGGGCAACTCGCCGACGTCGCGATCCTGTCACACGACGTCTTCGCCGTCGCGCCGGAGACCGTCGAGAAAGACGTCCGCTGCGACATGACCATTCTTGGCGGCAAGGTGGTCTACGACCGTGAGGGCCAACTCGCCACCGCGGCGGAATAGGACGGTCTGTCATGCTGCGTCACACGCTCGAGCGACTGCTCCTCGCTGTGCCCGTTCTCTTCGGGGTTCTCCTCCTCGGCTTCTTCCTCATGCAGGTCGTTCCGACGGATCCGGCCATCGTGCGCGCGGGTCCGACGGCCAGCATGGAGGTGATCGAGGCGATCCGTCAGGAACTCGGCCTCAACGAGCCGCTCTGGAAGCAGTTCTTCATCTATATCGGCCGGCTGCTCCAGGGTGATCTCGGGGTATCGATCATCAACAACGTTCCGGTCACGCAGGAGCTCGGAACGACCATCGGCCCGACGCTCGAGCTGATGCTCGCCTCCCTCATCTGGGCCATTCCGCTCGGCATCGCGATGGGAACCGTCGGCGCCTACTACCGCGGCACCTTTCTCGACCGCATCATCATGGCGGCGTCCGTGGCCGGCGTGTCGATCCCGGTGTTCTTCCTCGGCCTGACCCTGATCTGGTTCCTTGGGTTCCAGTACCAGCTCCTGCCGTTCACCGGACGCCCGGGTCCAATCTGGACCTGGGAAGGATTCAAGGCCGTCATCATGCCGGCGATCACGCTCGGCGGCGTCTTCGTCGGCCCGGTCGCGCGCATGACCCGGTCCTCGGTGCTCGACGTCCTGGGAGCCGATCACGTCCGCACCGCCCGCGCGAAGGGTCTGCCGGAGCGCACAGTGGTGTCGCGCCACGCGCTGCGCAACGCCCTCGTGCCGGTGGTGACGCTCATCGGCCTTCAGATCGGCTTCCTGCTCGGCGGAGCGGTCGTGACCGAGACCGTGTTCAGCTGGCCGGGCATCGGCCGGCTCGCGGTGGGCGCGATCCTCTCCAGCGACCTGCCGATGGCGCAGGGAACCATCATCGTCCTATCGCTCGGCTTCATCCTCGTGAATCTGGCCGTGGACGTCCTTTACGCAGTGCTTGATCCGAGAGTGAGGGGCGCATGAGCGACGGCGTCGTGATCCCACAAAGTCCCGCGAGCGTGCCGCAGCCCGAGGCCGAGCGGATCGTCCGCCGCCCTTCGGTTCTGCTTCTGCTGTTGCGGGAGCCAAGCGCCTGCGTGGCCCTTTTGACGGTGGTCCTCATTCTGCTCGCGGCTCTTTTCGCGCCGTGGCTATCACCCGGAGATCCTTACGGCGGCGACCTCGCTCTCACGCTGCAGCCGCCCGGCGAGCTTGCCCTGCTGGGAACAGACGGGCAGGGGCGGGACATGATCACCCGCCTGCTCTACGGCCTGCGGACGACGCTCCTGATCGGGTTCGCGGCAGTGGCCTTCGGCTGCGGCATCGGCGCGGTCGTCGGTTTCGCCGCGGCCTATTATCCGAGGCTCTCGGGGCTCCTGATGCGGCTGATGGACGTGCTGCTGTCCTTCCCGGCCATTCTCTTCGGCCTCGCTATCGCGGCGATCTTCGGTCCGGGCCTGACATCCGTGATCATCGCGCTGTCGATCGCCACCGTCCCGCTGATGGCCCGCGTCGTGCGCGGCGCCGCGATCGTCGTCATGCAGCAGGACTATGTCGAGAGCGCCCGGTCTCTGGGCATGAGCGACTCGCGCCTCATCCTGAAGCACCTCCTGCCGAACTGCCTTTCGGCGATCTTCGTCTTCGTCACTCTGCGCTTTGGCCAGGTCATCCTTCTCGGGGCCGCCTTGTCGTTCATCGGCCTGGGCGCTCAGCCGCCGACCGCGGAACTCGGCGCCATGGCGGCGGACGGGCGCAACTTCCTGTTCTTCGCGCCGCACGTCTCGGTCCTTCCGAGCCTGCTCATCTTCATCATCGTGCTTGCGTTCAACGTTCTTGGGGATGCGCTTCGGGACGCACTGGACCCGAAGCTCAACAAATAAACTGCCAGAGGAGAACCAGAGAATGTCCAAAGCCTTGAAGTCCCTGCTCATCGCCGGCGCTGCCGCGCTCACGGTCGGCTCCATGCCGGCCTCCGCGCAGCAGGGCAACGCGCTCACGATCCTGCGCGTCATCGACGCCGACAAGTACGATCCGATCCGCTCCACCGCGACGGCCGCGGCGGAAATCGTCTACATGCTCGCCGACACGCTGGTGAGCATCGACTTCGACATGAAGACCATCAAGCCGCTGCTCGCGAAGTCATGGACGATCTCCGAGGACGGCAAGACCTACACGTTCAAGCTCCGCGACGACGTGAAGTTCTGCGACGGTCGCCCGATGAAGGCCGAGGACGTGGTCTACTCGCTGAAGCGCTGGACCGATCCTGCTTCCAAGTCGCCCGTTTCGTTCCGCGGCGGCCCGGTCAAGGACATCAAGGCCACCGACGACTACACTGTCGTCTACGAGCTGAAGGAGCCCTATGCGGACCTGATGTTCCAGCTCGGCCTGTCGTTCGCCTCCATCATCGACAAGGCGAGCGTCGAGAAGCTCGGCGAGAATTTCGGCGTGCAGGGCTTCAACGCCACCGGCCCCTATTGCTGGGTCAGCTGGACGCCGCGTCAGGACTTCGTGATGAAGAAGAACCCCCACTACGCCTGGGGTCCGGAGATCTACAAGAACCCGAAGCCGCAGGTCGAGCAGATCGTGTGGCGGGTAATTCCGGAGCAGAACACCCTGATGGCCGCCATGCAGGCCAAGCAGGCGGATGCGACCTATTACATGCCCTACATCGCCATCGACACAATCTCCCGCGTGCCGGGCATGAAGGTGCAGCAGCAGAAGAACTACATCTATGACGCCTTCATGGGCTTCAAGGTGGACAAGCCGGTCGTGAAGGACGAGGCGATCCGCAAGGCCGTGAACATGGCGACCAACAAGGATGCCATCGCCAAGGCGGTCTATTTCGGCAAGGGCGCGCCCATGCAGTCGCTCCTGAACCCGAGCGTGCTGGACTACGACGCGAAATCCGCTTCCCTGATGCCGAAATTCGATCCCGCGGCGGCCGCGAAACTCCTCGACGAGGCGGGCTGGAAGCCCGGATCGGACGGCATCCGCGAGAAGGACGGGCAGAAGGCGACCTTCACGGTCTACGGCCTGCGCAATGCCGTCAATCCGCGCATCTCCGAGGCCATGCAGGCGGATCTTCGCAAGATCGGCATCGACATGAAGATCCAGCTCTGGGACGCCACGGTGGGCTGGGGCAAACTCGCGACGCAGGAATTCGACGCCTTCTACATGTCGTATCCCTATGTGACGGCGAACGAGGCCCTCAACCTCTACTTCCGCAGCACGCAGACGCCGACCCCGAACCGGATGAACTGGAAGAATGAGAAGACCGACCAGCTTCTCGCCACCGCCACGACCGCAACCGACGACAACACCCGCAAGGGCGCCAATGCGGCCGTCCAGCAGCAGCTCACGGATGCGAGCGTTTGGGTGCCGCTGGTGTCCGAGCCGATGTGGCTCGTCACCGGCGACCGCGTCGAGGGAGCCAAGCCGCACGGCGTCTACGGGGCCGGCCTCTACAAGGGCCTCGACATCACACTGAAGCGCTGAGCGCAAGAGACGGAATGACATCCATGACCATCACCGTCATCAAGAATGCGTCCTTCGTCGTTGGATGGGACGCCGACCACAGCAGGCATACCTACATCCCGGGCGGCGACGTCGCATTCGAGGACGGTGAGATCATCTTTGTCGGGCGGGGCTATGAAGGTCCCGCCGATGAAACCGTCCACGGGGCCGGGCGCATGGTCATGCCCGGCCTCGTCAACATCCATTCCCATCCGTCGAGCGAGCCCTTGAACAAGGGCTTCCTCGACGAGACCGGATCGCCGGCGCTCTACAACTCGTCGCTCTACGAATACATGACGATCCTGCGCCCGGAGCCGGAGGCGGTCGCCGATTGCGTGCGCGTCGCCTATTCGGAGCTTCTCCTGTCCGGGGTGACGACCCTCACGGACATGTCCGTCTCCCATCCGGACTGGCTCGACCTGGCGGCACAGAGCGGCCTGCGGATCTGCCTTTCGCCCATGTTCCGGTCCGCCGCCTGGGGCACCCGCAACGGCCACCTTGTGGAGTACCAGTGGGACGAAAAGGCCGGCGAGAAGGCCATGCAGCAGGCCCTCGACCTGATCGACAAGGCCGAGGCTCACCCGAGCGGCCGCCTGTCGGGCATGGTGAGCCCGTCCCAGATCGACACCTGCACGCCGGACCTGATCCGGGAGAGCCACGCGGAGGCGAAGCGACGGGGATTGCCGTGGCAGATCCATGCGGCGCAGTCCACGGTCGAGTTCCACGAGATCACCCGCCGCCATGGCCTGAGCCCGGTCCAATGGCTCGAGAGCCTAGGCGTCCTCGGCAATTCCAGCATCATCGGCCACGGGATCTTCCTCGACGACTATCCGCGCGCCGGCTGGCACAGCCGCGACGACCTCTCCATCCTCGCCGAGACCGGGACGTCGGTGGCCCATTGCCCCACGGTGTTCCTGCGGCGCGGTATCGCCATGAAGGATTTCGGCCGCTATCGCCGCGCCGGGGTGAACATCGGGCTCGGCACCGACACCTATCCGCACAACATGCTCGAGGAGATGCGCCACGTGGCCTATGTGGCGCGGCTGATGGCGGAGAGCCCCCGGACTCTCACGACCACCGATCTTTTCGAGGCGGCCACGGTCGGCGGGGCACGGGCCCTGCTGCGCGACGACATCGGTCGCCTGGCGCCGGGCTGCAAGGCGGACCTGGTCCTCGTCGACGTCACTCATCCCATGATGCAGCCGGTTCGGGACCCGGTCCGGAGCCTCATCTACGCGGCGGCGGAACGCGCCGTCGATACGGTTTTCGTCGACGGCCGCCGGGTCGTCGAAGGGGGCAGGGTGGTCACCCTCGACTACGAAGAAGCTGCCCTTCGGCTAAGCGAAGCTCAGCGGCGGACGGAGGAGATCGCCCCGTCCCGTGACTACGCCAACCGCCCGGTCAGCGCCTATTCACCCCTGACCTTTCCGCTCGCGTAACGGAGACGGCATGTCCGAAACCATCCTCGACATCCGCGGCCTGGTCACGGCCTTCAACACCCGCAACGGAGCGATCCGCGCCGTGGACGGCATCTCGCTGTCCGTCAGGAAGGGCACCACCCTCGGAATCGTCGGCGAGAGCGGCAGCGGCAAGAGCATGCTGTCCCTGTCCGTCATGGGCCTCGTCCCGCCGCCGGGGCGGATCGCGGAGGGGCAGGTCCTGTATCGCGGGACGGATCTGACGAAGCTGTCGGCGGCGCAGATGCGCGACCTGCGCGGCAATCGCATCGCGATGATCTTCCAGGAGCCGATGACGAGCCTCAACCCGGTTCATACGGTAGGTTTCCAGATCATCGAAGCGCTGCGGGCGCACCGCAAGGAATCGCCCGCGCGCCTGAAGGAGGAGGCGATCGAGGCCCTGCGCAAGGTCCGCATCCCGTCTCCCGAGCGCCGGTTCGACGAATATCCGCACCAGCTCTCCGGCGGCATGCGCCAGCGCGTGATGATCGCGATGGCCCTCGTCTGCAAGCCCGACCTTCTCATCGCGGACGAGCCCACGACGGCGCTCGACGTCACGATTCAAGCGCAGATCCTGGAGCTTCTGCGGGAACTCCAGGCCGAGACCGGCATGGCGATCATCCTGATCACCCACGATCTCGGCGTGGTCGCACAGGTCGCCGACGAGGTGGCGGTGATGTATGCCGGAAAGGTGGTGGAGCGGGCGCCGGTCAGCCGGATCTTCCAGGATCCGCAGCACCCCTACACGATCGGCCTCATGGGCTCCATGCCGCGGATGGAGGAGGACGTGGATCGCCTCGTCTCCATCTCGGGGGTCGTGCCGCCGCCCTTCCGTCTGCCGCCCGGCTGCCGGTTCAATCCGCGCTGCCCGTTCGTCGGCAGCGAATGCCGCGTCGAGCAGCCGGCCCTCGCAGCCATGACCGATACCCATGCCGTCGCCTGCTGGAAGGCTCCGCTGGAGGAACACGTATGACCAAGCCGCTCCTCGAGCTGGAGGACATCCGCAAGCTCTATCCGGTAAAGAAGGGCCTGATCATCCAGAAGGAGGTCGGCACCGTCCGCGCCGTGGACGGGGTGAGCTTCCAGCTGATGCCCGGCGAGACGCTCGCCGTCGTCGGCGAGAGCGGCTGCGGAAAGTCCACGACTGCGCGGCTCGCCATGCGCCTGATCGAGCCGACCTCCGGAACCATCCGCTACGACGGCCAGGACATCACCAAGGCGACGCGCCAGGACATGCGGCGCCTGCGCCGCGACATGCAGATCATCTTCCAGGACCCGTATTCGAGCCTCAATCCGCGCATGACGGTCGAGGAGATCATCGCGGAGCCGATGGTCGTTCACAATGTGGGCGATCGGGCCTCGCGGCGGGACAGGGTGCGGGAGCTCCTGCGCCTCGTGGATCTGGCGCCCTACCATGCGGACCGCTATCCGCACGAGTTCTCGGGCGGCCAGCGGCAGCGCATCGGCATCGCGCGCGCCCTCTCCGTGTCGCCCCGTCTCATCGTCTGCGACGAGCCGGTCTCGGCCCTCGACGTGTCGATCCAGGCGCAGATCGTGAACCTCCTGAAGGATCTCCAGAAGGAGTTCGGGCTCACTTATCTGTTCATCTCCCACGGTCTCGCAGTGGTGAAGCACGTCTCAGACCGGGTTGCGGTGATGTACCTCGGTCAGATCGTCGAGATCGCCGACAAGAAGAACCTCTACGACAATCCGCGCCATCCCTATACCCAGGCCCTGCTGGCGGCCGCCCCCGAGCCGGACCCCTCCCGCCGCACGGCCATGAAGAGCCTGGGGGGCGATCTTCCGAGTCCGCTCAATCCTCCGTCCGGATGCCGGTTCCACACCCGCTGCCCGCTGGCGCAGGAGCGCTGCCGCTCCGAAGTCCCGGCCCTTCGGGAAATCGAGCCCGGGCACCGGGCCGCTTGCCATTTCGCCGAGAGCGTGCCTTCCTTCACGCGCTTCCGGAACGGAGAGGGGATTCACCCGCGCCTGCAGGAAAGGCTGGCGCTCTATGCCCGCCACAAGGCAGCGCTGGCATCCGTCAACGCATAACAGACAGATTTTTCAAGGAACGCCGCAGATCATGAACGGTGCCGACCGCCTTTGCGAGGAGCTTCTCGCGAACGATATCGATGTGTGCTTCGCCAATCCCGGCACGTCCGAGATGCATTTCGTGGCCGCTCTCGACCGCAAGCCGCGGATGCGCTGCGTGCTCGGCCTGTTCGAGGGCGTCGTGACGGCTGCGGCGGACGGTTATGCACGCATGGCCGACAAGCCGGCCGCAACCCTTCTGCACCTCGGCCCCGGCCTCGCCAACGGGCTCGCCAACCTCCACAATGCCAAGCGGGCCTCGACGCCGATGATCAACGTGGTCGGCGACCATGCGACTTACCATCTGCGGCACGATGCGCCGCTGACGAGCGACATCGAGAGCCTCGCGCGTCCGATGTCGCAATGGGTCCATCGCATCGAGCGGGCGGAGGATGTTGGACGCGACACAGCGGCCGCCTATGAGGCGGCGATGTCGCTGCCCGGCGTGGCGACCCTCATCCTTCCCGCCGACGCAGCCTGGGGCGAGATCCCCGAGACCCCCGTGGCGCGGACGATGCTGCCTCCCAGGACTCCGGTCGACGAGGACGCCATGCGCCAGAGCGTGGAGGCGATCCGATCGGGTCGTCGTACGGCACTGCTCCTGACCGGAAAGGCCCTGCGGGCCGATGCCCTGGAGACGGCGGCCCGCATCGCGGACGCAACGGGCGTGCGGCTCATCGCGCAGATGTCCAACGGCCGCATCGAGCGCGGGGCAGGACGCGTGCCGATCGGCACGGTGCCCTATCCTGTCGACATCGCTCTGGATGCCCTCAAGGACATCGACTGCCTCATCATGATCGGCGCACAGCTTCCGGTCGCGTTCTTCGCCTATCCGGGCAAGCCCGGCCGCCTCGTTCCCGACCAGTGCGAGGTGATCCAGCTGGCGACGCGGGCAAGCGATCTGAAGGAGGTACTGTCGCGGCTCTCCTTCGAGCTCGGCGTGAAGCGGGACGCGCCCGTCACGGTCTCGCAGCCGTGCACCGACTGGGAGACCCTGCTGGATGGGGATCTGACCGAGGATGCAATCTCGGTCGCGGTCGCGCAGTTCATGCCGGAAGGCGCCATCATCTGCAACGAGTCGCTGACCTCGGCCAGGAGGTTCTTCGGGCTCTCCCATCGCTCCGCGCCGCACGACTTCCTGTCGCTCACGGGAGGCGCCATCGGCATCGGCATTCCTCTCGCGGTGGGAGCCGCGGTCGCCTGCCCCGACCGCAAGGTCATCGGCCTGCAGGCGGACGGCAGCGGCATGTACACCGTGCAGGCGCTCTGGACCCAGGCGCGCGAGAACCTCGACGTCGTCACCATCGTCTTCGCCAACCGTAAATACGCCATCCTCCAGGGTGAGATGCGGGCGGTGGGTGCGACCGAGTTCGGGCGCAACGCCCAGCGCATGCTCAACATCGACGACCCGGCCCTGGACTGGGTCAGCATGGCGAAGGGCATGGGCGTCGAGGCCGCGCGGGCCACGACGGTCCGGGAATTCGTCGACCTGCTCAAGAGCGCCATGGCACAACGCGGGCCTTTCCTGATCGAGGCCGTGATCTGACGACCGGGACGTCGCAACCATGAAGGTCTTCATCAGCGCCGACATCGAGGGCTGCGCAGCGATCACGAGCTGGGACGAGGTCCACAAGGGTCGCTCGGGCTATGCGGAGTTCCGCGAACAGATGACGGCCGAGGTCGTGGCAGCCTGCGAGGGAGCGCGGGCCGCCGGTGCGACCGACATTCTCGTCAAGGATGCCCACGAGAGCGCCTGCAACCTGATCGTCTCGCGCCTTCCCGATTATGTGCGGATCGTCCGGGGCTGGAGCGGCCATCCTTATGTGATGATGTTCGGGGTCGACCGCTCTTTCGATGCTGCCCTCTTCATCGGCTATCACGACGCTGCGGGCACGGACGGCAATCCCCTCGCGCACACGATGAACGACAGGATCGCGAGGCTCTCGATCAATGGCGAGCTCGCGTCCGAATTCACCGTCAACGCGTACACGGCCGCGATGAACGCGATTCCAGCGGTCTTCCTATCCGGTGACGTTGGAATCTGCACGTCGGCCCGGCGCCTCGTGCCGGCCATGACGACCGTGGCGGTCAGTGAGGGTTTCGGCCGGGCGACGGTCTCCATGGCTCCGGCAAAGGCCGTGCAGATGATCCGCGACGGCGTGGAGGAGGCCTTATCGGGCGATTTCGCGCGATGCGCCCTGCCGTTGCCGGAGCGCTTCGAAGTGGTGCTCGAATTCAACAACGCAAGCGACGCCTACCGGTCGAGCTTCTATCCCGGTGTCGAGCATCCGAAGGCCTGCACGTTGCGCTTCGTCTCGAACGATTATTTCGAAGTCCTGCGGGCGATCCGCTTCATCACCCTCTGAGCCAGGATTGCTGTCCTGCGCGGGAACGCCGCCGGTGTGTCATTCCGGATACAGCCAGAGTCGTGCAAATCAGGCACTCTTAATCGTGTCCAGGATGGAGTGGCTGGGGGCAGCAGGTCCTCCCTTGGAACTGAAGCGCCTCTGCTGCAAGCGGGGCGCTTCTCTTTGACGGCGACAAGCCGCGACAAGTCCAATGGTCAAGCTTTGAGGGAGCCTCGCGGCTCCCTCCTTCTTTTTCGGTCCTGTTCAATCCGGCCAGCGCATCAGCGCCTCCGATGAACGGTTCCGGCGCCGCTCGAGCGGGGTCGCGATGATCTCGTTCGACTGCCGGGCCTTCTCGAGTTCCTCGACCAGTCGCTCGGCGACGACCTTTTCCTGGCCTGGATGGAGATTGCACGGATCGAGGTAGAAGTAGCCATGCTCGACCTCGTGGTCGCGCACGATGATCGGCGTACGCCCGGACGCGAGGGCATCGGCCAAGTCCCAGGCGGTGATGTGCGCCTCCTTGGGCTCGACGGCGACCTTCAGTCGGTCGAGAGGGTTGTTGGTCGGGTCCGGCTCGCGGATCGGGGTTACGCCCGGACGTCCCGACAGGGTCTGTTCCCAGAGCTCCAGAGAGCGCGTCTCCCGCTCGCGGATGCCCGCGTGATCCCGCGTCTCCCAGGCCTCGAGGGCCGCGATCGTGCCGACCATGCCTTCCTTGCCGACTTTCATGCCGCGCCCGATGCCGGAGTTCTGCATGTAGGCGGCGCGGACCAGGTCCTTCCGTCCGGCCACGATGCCGCCGGTCGGCCCCCCCAGGAACTTGTGGGAGGAATAGAGCGCGATGTCGGCGCCGGTCTCGAGGAACCCCTTCAGATCGTACTCGGACGCGGCATCCACGATGACCGGCACGCCGCGGGCGTGGCAGACCTCGACGAATTCTTTGAGGGGGATGAGTCCGTATTGCACGGTGTGGTGCGACACCACGAAGACCGCAGCCGCCGTGCGCTCGTTGATCGCACCTTCGAGCTGATAGCGATTGGCCGAGGTGGCCTGCCCGACCGGGACGACCTTCGCGCCGGAGAGCCGGATTCCCTGCTCGACGGGCGCGCCATAGCTGACCATGTGACCGGTCATGAGCAGGACCTCGTTCTTCAGGCCGGTCGTGTCCGGCAGCCGCTCGATCGCGGCCAGATCGCAGCCGGTCATGGCCCCCGCGACCGCGAGGGAAATTCCCGCCGAGCAGGACGCGGTGACGAAGCCGGCCTCGGTGCCGCACAGGCGCGCGATGATGCGGCTCGCCTTTCTTTGGAGGTCGCCGATCTCGACGAACTGGGGGAGGATTGCGGACACGGCCGCGACCGCCTCCGGCACGACGATCGACGCGCCGAGAGACGTCATGGTCCCCGACACGTTGATGATGGGGCGAAGGCCAAGCTCCTGGCGGATGTCTTTCTGGGTCATGGCGGGCTGAGTCTTTCCGTTTTATGTTGCCGTAATGGCTGTTATTCCATTATTGAGGAATTCTGCCGATGGATGGTGCCGCGTTGCGGTGAACCACGCTCGTTGAAGAGATCCGGGAGAAGATCGCATGGACACCAAGCTTTCCGGCGCTGCGGGCGCCCCTGCGCCCGAAAAGCGAAGCCGGGGCGTGCGCGTCAGCGGAATCGACCGGGCGCTCCAGATCCTGGATTTCCTGCAGGCCGAGATGAAGCCGGCCGGCGCCTATGCGGTTGCCAAGGCGGTCGGCGCTCCCCTGTCCACGGTCTACGTGATCATCGATGATCTCGTGGAGAAGCGGCTGCTGCAGCGGCGCAACGACGGCACGGTCTGGCTCGGCCCGCGGCTCTATCACTACGGCCTCGCCTACGCCCAGTCGCTCGATTTCCTCGACGTCGCGACGCACGAGATGCAGGACCTCTGTCGGGAGGTGGAGGAGACGATTCAGATCTGCGGGCGCGACGGCGACCACATGGTCGTGATGGCCATGGCGGACGGCCCCGGCCATTTCCGTGTGACGTCGAAGGTGGGTTCCCGCGTGCCGTTGAACTGGACGGCGTCGGGGCGACTGCTCCTCGGCCACCTGCCCGACGACGAGCGCCTTGAGGTGTTCCGGCATGCGTCGAAGGTGTCGCCGACGGGCCGCGCCAACACGGACCCGGAGGCGCTCTCGGAGGCTTCGGCATCGGCCCTGCGGGAGCGTCTGTCGATCCAGATCAATGAGTCGGATTTCTCCGTCGCCTGCATCGCGTCGCCGATCTGCGAGCCGTCGGGCGAGTGCATCGCGACGATCTCCATCGTGCTGCCGGAGCATCGGGTCGTGCAGGATCGCGACCGCTACACCAACGCAGTCCGCAAGGCGGCCGAGCGGATCGAGACGACCCTCGGCTGGCGCTGATCGCCGCATGACCGGGACCTCAGCCATCGACCGCCACGATGGCCTCGATCTCGACCGTGATGTTGTTCGGCAATGACCCGAAGCCGACCGCGGAGCGGGCATGGCGGCCCGCTTCGCCGAAGACGGTCATCATCAGGTCCGAGCAGCCGTTGATCACCTTGGGATGCTCGGCGAAATCCGGTGTCGCATTGACCATGCCGAGGAGCTTCACCACACGCTTCACCCTGCAGAGGTCGCCGAGAGCCTCCTGCATGACCGCCAGGAGATTGATGCCGGTCAGCTTCGCGTGCTCGTAGGCCTGCTGGGGGTCCACGTCGAGACCGACCTTCCCGGTGTGCAGATGTCCATCCGCTTCCATCGGGCCCTGCCCGGACAGGAACAGGAGGTTGCCCTCCTGAACATAGGTCACGAAATTCGCGATCGGGCTCGGAGGCGGGGGCAGGGCGATCCCCAGTTCCTTCAATCGGTCGTAAGGGCCGGCGCCCGTCTTGAATCTCACGTCGGTCACAATGTCAGTCCTTGGGAAATTACTTCGGGGTCGCTCTGACGGATGCAGGCGACGTGATGGTCGGATCCAATATGCTCCAGGGGAGGAACGACTTCGGCGCAGGCCGCGACGGCGTAGCGGCAGCGGGTCCGGAACACGCAGCCCGAGGGCGGATTCATCGGGCTCGGGATGTCACCCTTGAGGACGACGCGTTGCCGGCTCGCCTTCGGGTCCGGCAACGGGGCGGCGGAGAGGAGCGCCTGCGTGTAGGGATGGCGCGGCATGGCGTAGATCTCGCGGCTGGGCCCGCGCTCCATCACCCGGCCGAGATACATGACGACGACCTCGTCGCAGAGATACTCCACCACCGACAGGTCATGGGCGATGAACAGCATCGTCAGGCCGAAGCTCTCCTGCAGGTCCTGGATCAGGTTGAGCACCTGAGCCTGCACCGAGACGTCGAGCGCCGAGACCGGCTCGTCCGCCACGATGAAATCCGGCTCCACGGCCAAGGCCCGGGCGATGCCGATGCGCTGCCGCTGGCCGCCGGAGAATTCGTGCGGATAGCGGCGCGCGGCATCGGGGTTGAGGCCGACGCGCTCCAGCAACTCCGCGATCCGGTCGCGCTTCGCAGCGCCTCGGACGGGACGGTGGATCTCCAGCGCCTCACCGATGATCTGGTCCACCCGCAGGCGCGGGTTGAGGCTGGAATAGGGATCCTGAAAGATGATCTGAAGCCGGCTGCGGTAGGCCCGCATTTCCCGCTCCGACAGCTCCCGCAGGTCCACGCCGTCGAAGACGATGCGGCCTTCGTTCGGCTCGATGAGCCGAAGCGTGCAGCGGCCGGCGGTGGTCTTGCCCGAACCGGACTCGCCCACAAGGCCTACGATGGTTCCGCGCTTCACGTCAAAGCTGACGCCGTCGACGGCCCGAACGACGCCGTTGCGGGTCGGGAACTGCTTGGTCAGTCCCTGTACGCTCAGAAGGACGTCCTGCGTCATAGGATCTCGTGCCTCCAGCAGCGACTGAGGTGGTTGGGGGCGGCCTCCATCAGCGGGGGAGCCTCTTCGCATTTCTCGATGCGGTAGGGGCAGCGCGGCGCGAAGCTGCACCCCGGCGGCAACGCGGTCACGCTCGGAACGTTGCCCGGGATGGGATTGAGGCGCAGCCGCTCGCCGGCGGCGCCGCGGTCCCGGGACGCGTTAGGAATACAGGCCAGAAGCCCTTGCGTGTAGGGATGCTTCTGGTGTGCGAAGAGGCTCTCGACCGGGCTCTTCTCGACCACGCGGCCGGTATACATCACCACCACGTCGTGCGCGATCTCGGCGACCACGCCCAGATTGTGCGTGACGAAGAGGATGCTCATGCCGATCTCGCGCTGGAGCCGGCGCAGGAGATCGAGGATCTGCGCCTGGATCGTCACGTCGAGCGCCGTCGTCGGTTCGTCCGCGATCAGCAGGTTGGGGTTGCATGACAGGGCGAGGGCGATCATCACCCGCTGGCGCATCCCGCCGGACATCTGATGCGGGTATTCGTCGAGCCGGCGGTCGGCCGCCGGAATCTCCACGAGTTCCAGCATCCGCTTCGCGCGCTTGCGCGCCTCGGCGGTCGAGACGGGCTCGTGCAGCCGGATCATCTCCTCGATCTGGTCGCCGACGGTGTAAAGCGGATTGAGACTCGTCATCGGCTCCTGGAAGATCATGGCGATCTCCCGGCCGCGGATCGAGCGCATGGTGCGTTCGGGAAGGGCCGCGATATCGACGACCTCGCCTCGGCTCGTGCGATAGAGGATCTCGCCGCCGACGATCCGGCCGGGAGACGAGAGAAGCCGCATGATCGACAGGCTCGTCACCGACTTGCCCGAGCCGGATTCGCCGACCACCGCGACCGTCTCGCCCCGCTTCACATCGAAGCTTACGCCGTCGACCGATTTGGCGATGCGGCTGCCGAGCTCGAAATGGGTCTGCAGGTCGCGAACCCGGAGCACGGTGTCGGCGGGCAGATCCGTCATCGTGCGCTGATCCATCCGCAGTGGGGACAGGCGGAGCTCTCGAGCGCCGACGTACGGTGGGGCTCGTAGCGGCTGGCCTTCACGGCCTCCTGGCCGAGAATGGTCCAGCGGGGCTCGATCAGGCGGGACAGGTGAGCACTGTCGCCCATGGAGTCGACGATCCTGATGTCGCTGTCCTTGACGTCGAACACCGTGAACTCGGCCCGCGTCCCGGGCGATAGCAGGTTCTCCGTGGGCAGGCCCACGACCTCCATCGGCGCCCGGGTCGAGGCGTCGATCACGGCCTCGAACGGCATGCCGACGGACAGGAGCTTCGACATGGTGGTGCCCATGTCCCAGACCGGATTGTCGAGGGAGCGGGCATGCAGGTCGGTCGAGATCGAGAACGGCAGGAGGCCGCGTTGAACCGCGAGTTCCGCCACCTTGAACGAGAACGACGCGCCGCCGTGTCCCACGTCGAGCCGGATCCCGTCCCTGGCGCAGCGCTCCGCGAGGAGGAAGAGATCCTCGTCCTCCATGATGTTCGCGGCGGCCTTGCCGTTGAAGCAGTGGGTGACCACGTCGCCCGGCCCCAGCACTTCGAGCACCTCGTCGAAGACCGGGGGCGGCTCGCCCACATGCACCATGAGCGGGAGCTTCAGGACCTTGGCGACCTTCTTGGCGATCTTGACGGGCGTGATGCCCCAGGCGCCGACGATCACGCCGCTCGCCCGGACCTTGATCCCGATGATGATGTCGCGGTTGGCCTCGACGCAAGCGATGGTTCGGTCGATGTCGATGGACCGCATGTCGATCAACTCGCTCACGCGGTTGCAGGCGACGAGGCCGATCGACCCGATATTGAGAAAGGCCTTGATGCGCTCGCGAGCAGGCTCAATGATGTATTCGCGAAAGCCGTGGAAGTTGGCTTCGCCTGCCGATCCCGCATCAACGATCGTGGTTACGCCGCGCTCGATGCCGCAGAGATGGGGCTTGATCGAAATATCGGTGCCGCCGTGCCAGACATGGGCATGGAGGTCCACCCAGCCGGGCGAGATGAAGGCCCCGCTCGCGTCAATCCGCCGGGTGCCGTCCGGCCCCTGAAGCGCGCTGCCGATGGTGGCGATGGCGCCGTCGGCACCGATCAGGACATCCGTCGCCTCCTGGGAAACGCCTTTGCCGAAACCGACGGGCTTCACGCCGGAGATCAGCAGAGGGCCTGCTTGTGTCGGGGACATCATGAGATCAGAGATCCTTTCTGAGGCGCGGATCGAGAAGGTCCCGGAAACCGTCCCCGACCATTTGAAGGGAAAGTACGGACAGGATGATCGCCACGCCCGGGAACCAGGTCATCCAGTCGGCCTGTCCGATATATTGCCGCCCGGCCGCGATCATGGTGCCCCAGGTCGGAATCTCGGGGCTGACGCCGAGCCCGAGAAACGACAGGCCGGCCTCCGCGAGCATGGCATAAGCGAAGATGAAGGTGCCCTGGACAAGGATCGGCGACACAAGATTGCGAAGCACGTGGCGCGACATGATCCGCCAAGTCGGAACCCCGAGGGCGCGAGCGGCCTCCACATAAGGAAGCTCGCGGATCACCAGGGTGGAAGCGCGTACGATGCGGGCGAGGCGCGGGGTGTACACGATACCCAGCGCCACGATGACGGTGACCAGCGACGGGCCAAGGGCGGCCACTAGTGCGATCGCCAGCAGGATATCCGGAAAGGCCATCATGGCGTCGATGATGCGTGCGATCGGGGTATCGAGGCGGCGGAAGAAGCCGGCCACGAGGCCGAGCGTCACGCCGAACACGGCCGCGAAGGCAACGACGGAGGCGCCCACCAGTAGGGACAGGCGACCTGCATAGATCGTGCGGCTGAACACGTCCCGGCCGAACTCGTCCGTGCCGAACCAGTAGATCCCGCTCGGCGGCTTGAGCCGGTTCACGACCGACAGTCGGCTTGGCGAATAAGGCGCGATCCAGGGTGCGAGGATCGCAAGGACGGCAATGACCGCGATGATCAGAAGACCGATCATCACCGTCTTGCGGGTCACTAGGCGCGAGACGAAGCTCGCCTCGATGATGGCGGGGGAACTGACGGCGGCCATCAGTAGCGCACCCGGGGATCGACCAGGAGGTAGAGCATGTCGATCAGGAAGTTGATGAGCACGTAGAGCGCGGCCACGATGAGGAGCGCTCCCTGGATCACCGGATAATCGCGCCGCAGCACCGCCGATACGACGAGACTGCCCACGCCCGGAAGGCCGAAGACCGTTTCGGTCACCACCGCGCCGGAGATGAGGAGAGCGGCCGTCAGGCCGATCACGGTCAGAACCGGGATCAGCGCGTTCTTGAAGGCGTGCTTCATCACCACGCGCATCTCACCCATGCCTTTCGAACGCGCCGTGCGCACGTAATCGTCATTCAGGACGTCGAGCATGCTGGCGCGCGTGAAGCGCAGGATCAGCGCGGAGGAGACGACGCCGAGCGACAGGGCGGGCAGGACGAGATGCATCAGCCTCGTGCCGAGACCGGCGCCGGGACCGCCATACCCGGACACGGGGAAGATGCCGAGCCGTACGGCGAAGAACTGGATCAGGAGCAGGCCGAGCCAGAAGCTCGGGACGGATGCAGCCAGCATCGCGAGCGTCGTCGAGACTTGGTCGAAGAGCGAACCGCGCCAGTAGGCCGACAGGATGCCGACGGGGATGGCGATCATGCCCGCGATGAGAATGGAGAAGAGCGTCAGGAAGAAGGTCGGCTCCGCCCGATCGGCCAGAGCCGACAGAACGGGGCGGTTGAGGAAGATGGATTCTCCGAGATCCCCCCTGAGCAACTGCCCGAAGAAGATCGCGTATTGGACGACCAGCGGCTGGTCGAGACCGAGCCGGGTGCGCAGGGCGGCAACATCCTGCGGTGTCGCATCAGGTCCGAGCATCACGGCGGCCGGGTCGCCCGGGGCGATGCGCACGATGATGAACACGATCGTGACGACCACGAACATCACGGCCAGCATTCCAAGAAGACGTTGAAGGACGTAGCGGCTCATACGGGTCGATCTTCGGTCCAGGACGGAAAAAGGGGCGGGGAGCGCGTCACACGCGCTCCCCGCGTATCAGTTACTTTTTGATCGAGACGTTCCAGAAATACGGCCACGGAGCGGGCACGACGCCTTCCAGCTTCGGCGACTGCGCCGAGAGGGCGTTGAAGTCACCGATCTTGATGCTGGGGGTTTCGTCGTAGATCACCTTCTGGACTTCCGCCCACAGGGCCGGGCGCTTGCTCAGATCGCTCTCCGTGTTGAAAGCGTCGACGGCTTTCTTGCGTGCGGGCGTCGACCACCAGCCGGGCGAGCTCTCCGAGAGCTGACCGATCAGCGCAGGCTCCGGCAGGAACGGGCTGTGGGTGATGTAGATGTCCCACAGGGCCGGATCGCCGCGGCGCTGCGTCAGGGTGGCCCAATCGACCACCTGCAGATCCACCTTGAACCCGGCCTGCTTCAGATACTCGGCGGCGACCTGCGCCATCTTGTAGTGGAACTCGTACTGACGGCTGGTGAGGATGCGAAGAGGCCCGTTGTCGTAGTTCGCCTTCTTCAGAAGCGCCTTGGCCTTGTCGGGATCGGCGACGTTGTACCTGCCTTCCACGCCAGCTTCGGTGTGCCACACATAGCCCTTCGGATACATGGCGCCGTCGAGGGCGTAGAATTCCGGGTTGCCGAATGCGGCGGCCAGCATGTCCTCCATGCTGAGGGCCATCCGCACGGCCATGCGTGCATCCACGTTCGCCATGACGCCCTGCTTCGTGTTCATCACGAAGACGGGCCAGCCGAACGGCTTCAGGATGACGGGCTTGGATGTCTCGAGGTTCTTGATCCGATCATAGGACTCGACCGGGAGAGAGTCGACGTAGTCGAACTGTCCGGAAATCGCGCCTTCGACGCGGGTGTTCGGGTCGGGAACCGGAACGAAGCGGATCTCGTCGAGGATCGGCTTGCGGGCCCCGCCATAGCCGTTGCCTTCTCCGTCGAGCGGCTTGTAAGCATCGTTGCGGACGAGCTGGATGTACTGATCGGGCTTTCGCTCCTTGAGCTTGTACGGGCCCGTTCCGACCGGCTCCTTCATCGGCACGTCCATCTTCTCGGACGGCATGATCACGGCGGCCGAATTGTTGAAGGCCAGCAGTGCTAGCAGCGGCGCATAAGGCGTCTTCAGCGTGATGCGCACAGTGGTCGGATCGACGGCCTCCACCTTGTCGACGTTGCCGGCGACCTGCTTGCCGCGGGAGGCCTGCTCCATCCAACGCTTGAGCGAGGCGACCACGTCTTCCGACGTCATGTCCGACCCGTCATGGAAGGTGACGCCCTGACGGAGCTTGATCGTGTAGACTTTGCCGCCGTCGGTGATCTCCGGCATGCTCGCGGCGAGGAGGGGCGTGACCTTCCAATCCTTGTCGAAGGTGAAGAGAGTCTCGAAAAAATGCTGCGTGACGATGCCGACCAGATCGGCAGTCGAGACCATCGGATCGAGCGTCGGCGGCTCCCCGATCGTCGCGACATTGATGACGCCGCCTCCCGATTGCGCCAAGGCGGGTCCGGCTACCAGAGCCACCACGCCGGACAGCAAAGCCTCTCTCATCCTCATCGCTACCCTCCTGCTCTATAATTATGTAATAGTTCCTCTAGTTATGTCATAGTGAGCGAGGGTTTACGTAAGGTCAATAGACTCTGAGGAGGAGCGTCCGCAGGGCTCGCGGTTTATCAGGACAACCCGCTCGTCGGGTGGGCGTCCGGGAGAGGATGCTCCGTGCAGACGGTTCGATCCGGCATGAAGCCTGACACGCGAGGGGCTGCCGCATCCTGCTCGCAGTTCGGATCGGCGCTGGTTGTAGGACCACTAAAACCGGGCGCTGATGCCGAGGATCGGCCCATGCTGAAGCATGTCGAACTCGTAGCGCCGCCGTCCCTCGCCCCGCGCATAGTCCACATAGAGTGCGCGATAGCCGATCACGCCCGAGAAGGTGACGCCGTGATAGGTCCCGAAATCGAAACCGTAGCCGCCGGCGGCTTGCCACGAGAGACGGCTGCCCACGCCGAATCCGCCGACATCGCCGCGAAGGAACAGCTCGTGCCCCGGAGCCACCGCATAGCGCACCCGTGCGCCGATGAGCGGATCGAGCCAATTCACGGAGGGAGACACTGCAATCGCGCGCGTGCCGGCAAGTTCGAGATCGGTCACGTCGAGTGTCGCGGTGCGCTCGAAAGAGAGCTCTGCCTCCTGGTGCCAGTAACGGGCTCCTCCGAGAACATCGAAGGCGAGTGGGCCCGAACGAACCACCTCGTAGGCTGCACCGACCTCGAGAATGGTCATCTCGATGTCGAGGCTGAGCGACCGGCTGACCGCCCCGGTGACGCCGGGAGCCACGGAACGCGTTCGGACATGGCTGCCCTCGACGCCGACCTTCGTCCAGACCAAATCGCCGAAAAGCGAGAAGGGACCTTTGCGGGCTTCGAAGTCGGCCATCAAGCCGATCAACGTGCCGCCCCGTCCGATCGTATCGTCGACGATATCGATGAAGCTGGCATTCACGTTCAGCGTACGACCACGCACAGTCTGGCTGCCGGTAAGCCCGACGAACCAGCCATAGGGCGTGACACTGAACGTCCATTCCGGGGGAACCGTCAGCGGAGCCACTGTTGCAGGGACAGGACCGAGGGCGAGATCCGCCGCCGGCGTAGGACTTGTGCAGGCAATCGACAGGACCGTCGCGCTGAAAGCTCCAAGACACAGCCGGTTCAGCCACAGATGCATCGCAGCCCCCGTAATCCTGCCGATCTTACGACGGTTCACGGAGCATAGCATCCGAAGTGGCGGAGAGCGTCAAGTCCAAAGCAAAGAGGACGCTGCAGGACGAAGGTCATGCGAGCCATCATACCTTCGAGGTATCAATCGTACGCAAGACCGGATCTAGGAGGTGGATGCCACGTCATCTGCTCATGTGTCCTGATCTGTCAGTCAATTGTCTTCTTTGGTCAAGCACAGGGGAAATCGGAAACTTAAGATGTCGGCAAATGATGATCCCTCCGGCGACGCGCGTCTGCGCATTCCTCATTTTGGATGGGGAGAATGCGCAGGGCTTGGCGGCGTCCGTGCATTCGTTCGAGCCCCAGCGGCCGAACCTGTGTTCGAGGCTCATGATGCTCGTGCATCACGGGTGGCCCCGCAGCGCCCCACGTACGGGCCAATTCTCGTTATCTGCGGAAGGGAGTCTTCCATGCGGAGCATCTCGATCTTCGTGAGCGCCGGCCTCATTGCGGTCTGCGGCGTCGGAGCCGTTCAGGCGCAGCAGCCCAACCGGATCCAGGGCACGCCCAACTCGGTCTTTCCGTACGCAGCCCCCAACGAAGTGCAGATCATCAACGGCGTCCCGTGCCGCACCGTCCTCGTCGAAGGCACCAACACCCGTGTTCCGGTCGAATGCGCAGGTCCCGTTGCGACGGGCACCTTCGAGCCGAGCGCGACAGGCAGCATTCGCGTCGAAGAGCCGAGCGGGCGGGCGATCTCCGGAGCGCCTGGATCCTTGTTCCCCTATGCGGCCCCGAACGAGATCAGGATCATCAACGGGGTCCCATGCCGCACGGTCCTCGTGGAGGGCAACAGCAGGGTTCCGGTCGAGTGCGCGCGGTAAGCGGCGCAAGGATGTCACAGCATGTGGACATCGGGCGGCACAGGCTGGCCAGCCTGTGCCGCGCACGAAATGACTAGAGACTAGCGCGGAGGTCCAGTTCGTCTGTCCGACGAGCTCAGGGACCTCGGAAGCGATACGCCTGCCAAGCCTCCCGTCCCTTATCGGTAATGAAGAGCTCGGCGCCTTTCGGCCGTTGATTGGACGGATGCGTGCTGCACCCCAGATACCCGCACTGAACGAGCCGTTCGATTTCTGCCGGTCGATACCTTCGCAGAAGCAGATCCCGGTTGTGGGTTTGCTCCGCGAGCGTTCCAAGCAGGAAATAATCCCTTGCGGCGAGCTCATCCTCCTGCGCGGCGTCCATTTGGGCCCCGACCGCCGGCAGCGTGATGGTCACATGTGATTGCGCGGATTCGGTCATCGTATGCTCCGGGGCAAGTGATTTGGCCAAGGCTGAGGCGCCAGGGCGAACAGATCACGCGTCTCGCTCAACGAGGCGCAGGAAGCCGGACACGGAACGCATCCTCGGATCCTTATTGATTCCAGACGCGGTCCGCTTTGAGAAATGTCAGTCGAAGGTCGTCGGTGCGCGAGGATCCCCGATCACTCAATAGTGTTCACAGGCTTGGCAATTGTCATCTTCGCAGGGACACGAGCTGGTAACCTCCCGAGGTCGTCCTGCATTCCCACCCTGTTAGACTTGATGTGACCGAGCCAAAAATCGTGCGTGCGATCAGGTTTTGATGTTTGTCAGAGAGTTCCAGCCCGAATTGGTTTGGATGACCAACAATAAGTCGAGTTCCGCCTAGGCTCGCGATGGGCCTGTTTCGATCGGCGTTCGCCGACATCGCTCCTGGACTTGAAGTTTCGGACAAATCCCAGGGTGGCGCACATGGATCTTCGCAAATGCCTGGCCGAGGCTATCGGCACCTTCTGGCTGACGTTCGCTGGCTGCGGCAGCGCCGTCATCGCGGCAGCATTCCCGCAAGTCGGCATCGGCCTCCTCGGCGTTGCGCTGGCCTTCGGTCTGACGGTCCTGACCATGGCCTACGCGATCGGCCATATTTCCGGATGCCATCTCAATCCGGCCGTCACGGTCGGCCTCGCGGCCGGCGGACGTTTCCCGGCCCGCGACGTCGGGCCGTACATCGTATCCCAGGTGGTGGGAGCGGTCATTGCGTCGGCGGTGCTCTACGCCATCGCCAGCGGCGCACCCGGCTTCGATCTCGCCAAGGGCTTCGCGGCAAACGGCTACGGAGCCCATTCGCCGGGGCAATACAGCCTCTTCTCGGGCCTTGTGGCCGAGGTGGTGCTGACCATGATGTTCCTGTTCATCATCATGGGATCTACTCATGGCAAGGCGCCGGTAGGCTTTGCGCCGATCGCCATCGGGCTCGGCCTGACCCTGATCCACCTCGTCGGCATCCCGGTGACGAACACCTCCGTCAATCCGGCCCGCAGCACCGGTCCGGCGCTATTCGTGGGCGGCTGGGCGCTCGCGCAGCTTTGGCTGTTCTGGGTGGCTCCGATCATCGGCGGCGTGCTGGGCGGGATTCTCTACCGCTGGCTCAGCGAGGAGCCGTCCGCTCAGGTGACGGGGATCGCCCCCGCGGCTCCCGCCGAGTGAGGCGTCGTCAAGCCGATCGTGCCGACGAGGCAGCGTGAGAGATGAAAGAGCCGGTGGGTCAAGCCCCGCCGGCTCTGCTCTATGCCTCCGACGCTCTAAGCGACAAGCCTGCGGTACAGATGCCAGGTCGTGTGGCCGAGCACCGGCAGGGCCACGACCAACCCGAGAAACAGCGGCAGCGATGCGACGAAGAGCACCAGCAGGATGCAGAGAGCCCAGCCCAGCATCGGCAGCGGGTTGGTCACGACGGAGCGGACGCTCGTGATCATCGCGGTGACGAAGTCGGCTTCGCGGTCGAGCAGAAGCGGGAACGAGACGACGGTCACCGCGAAGGTGACGAGGGCGAGCGCGGCGCCCACCAGATGCCCGACCACAAGGAAAGCGAGACCCTCGGGGGTTGTGAAGAGGATGCCCGGGAAGCCTTCGAGCGGGAGGCCGTGGAGCCCGAAGAAGAGCGCGATCAGCAAGCGCACCTGATACATCCAGACGATGAAGATGAAGAGCACGGCAAAGGCCATCCAGGAGATTTCCTTGCCGCTTTGCGAGTACATGGCGCCAATGACGGCCTTCCAGGTCGGAACCTGCCCCCTCTCGCGAAGCCTGCTGACCTCGTAAAGGCCGACCGCCACGAAGGGGCCGAGCAGCGTAAAGCCGGCCGCAAGCGGGTAGACGAGGTAAAGAAGGTCCCACGAGAGTGTGGATCCCAGGATGACGAGGCCTCCCAGGGCATAGAATGTCCCGAAGAACAATCCATAGGCCGGATAGGCTCTGAAGTCGCTCACTCCTGCCGCCAAGGCATCGGCGATATCGCTCAGACCGATGTGGCGAATAACCGGCTCGTGCGCTCGGGCTGGCGTGGTGGTTGGGCTCTCCTGGTTCATCGGATCCCTCCCTTAGGGGCGCTTTTGGAAGCTGCACAACGACCACGGTACGCCAAATCGATCTTGTCGTGTATTGCTGTTTCGTCGAATGGGCCCGGGCAGCCGAGCGCCCCAGAGGGCCCTGGCTGTCCGGCGGGTGAACTCTCGGTGAGTCCTTGGAGGAGACGGTTGGTTGGAACGGTTGGCATGACGCGGCGAAACGAATGCAGGGGACGTCACGCGCCGGGAGGCGCGGGCACGCGCCTCGGCCTCGCCGTGGCAACCATCATCGCGATGGTGCCGGCGTGGGCAGCGCGGGCCGAGCCGTTGACGCCCTTCTCCGTGATCAACGTCTCCGAGGCGCTCACACGGGCCTATAACGGCCGGGATGCAGTTGCGCTGCATCAGCTCCTCGCACCCGCTCTTCAGGCCCGATACACGCCCGAGATGCTGCGGACCTCCCTTTCTCTGTGCCGTGTGCTGACGGGTGAGATTCTACGTCTGAGCACCCCATCGTGGGGCACCCGCAGCTATGGATTCTTCGGGGTCTACGCCGAGACGGGCGTGTTCGACATGGTCTTGGAAATCGACGAGGCCGAGAGGGTCGTCTATTGGACCATTTCGGACGAGGTGACCTCCCGGGAGCAGCAATGTGAGGTCGGGGGCAGCGCCCCGCTGCCCGGGGACTAGGATGACTTGACGTTCGTTCCCCAGCGGACGTGCAGGAAGCGCTCCCATGGCGCGAACAGGAGGCGATCGGCCAGGAGACCGATCACGACGATGACGATCATGATGCCGATGACCTGGTCCATGGCGTTCAGCTCGCGCCCATAGTGGAGCAGGTGGCCGAGGCCGAAGCCGGTGAGGATCGTCACGTAGATCTCCGCAGCCATCAGCGACCGCCACGCGAAGGCCCAACCCTGCTTCATCCCGCTGACCAGGAAGGGCAGGGAGGCGGGCAGGATCACGCGAGTCCATTGATGAAAGCCCTCGGAGCCCATGGTGCGGGCGGCGCGGGCATAGATCGGCGGGATGTTGCGGGCGCCGTGATCCGTCGCGATGATCACCGACCAGACCGTTCCCATGATGACCACGAACAGCATGGCGCCTTCGGTCTGGCCGAACCAGACCAGCGCGAGCGGCACCCAGCAGACGCTGGGGAGCGTCTGGAGCCCGAGCGCCAGGGCGCCGACCGTATCCTCGAGAAGCTGCGACGTGCTCGTCAGAAGCCCGAGCGGCAGGCCGATGAGAACGCCGGCCGCATAGCCGACGAGAAGGCGCTTGAGCGTCACCCATGTCGACTCCAGCAGAGTACCGTCGAGGAGGGCCGCCCAGATGTACTCTGCGACGTAAGCTGGCGACGGGAGCAACACGGCCGACCAGCGGCCACTGCGCACTGCGAGGTCCCACAGCAGGATCAGGCCCGCGAAGAACAGGAGCGCGACAGCAAGGCGTCTCATTCGGATGCGACCTCCATGTCAGGACCGTTGGAAATCCCTTTGAGCGCCGCCGCAATTTGCGAGGCATAGCCCGCCAGTTCAGGGCTGTTGATGTCGCGCGGGCGCGGCAGCGGGATCTCGAAGATCTCCGCGATGCGGCCAGGGGAGGGCGACATCAGCACGACCCGGTCCCCGAGGCATGCGGCCTCGCGGACGTTGTGCGTGACGAAGATGATGGTCTTGCGGCTCTCCATCCAGATGCGCTGGATGTCGTCGTAGAGCTGATCGCGCGTCATGGCGTCGAGAGCGCCGAACGGCTCGTCCATGAGGAGAACCTGTGGATCTGGAGCCAATGCCCGTGCGAGCGCGACACGCTGCTTCATGCCGCCCGAAAGTTCATGGACGTGGGCGTGCTTGAATTTTCCGAGGCCGACGAGGTCGAGATAATACTCGGCAATCTTCTTCCGCTCGCGGTTGGTGAGGTCCGGCCGCAGCTTCAGCCCGAACATGACGTTGCCGAACGCGTCGAGCCACGGGAACAGGGCCGATTCCTGGAACATTACCAGGCGCTGGCGTCCGGGGCCCTGAACGACCGTCCCGTCGGCCAGAACCCGTCCGCTGTCGGGCTTGGTCAGGCCGGCGATGATGTCGAGAAGCGTCGACTTCCCGCAGCCGCTTGGCCCGACCAGACACACGAACTCGCCTTCCGCAACGCTGAGAGACACGTTGTCCAGCGCCTGAACGACCGCCCGTGTCGAGCTGAACCACTTCGTGACGTTCTCGATGACGAGCTTCGCAGGGGCGCCGGCCGCGACCTCCGGCCCAGTGCTCATCAGGGCGCCTCGATCAGGCGCGACAGGTCCGGAGCTCCGCGCAGGAACCCGACCTGTTGTGCCGCCGTCATGAAGGACTGGAAGGCGGCGAGCGTCACGTCCGGCGTGATGCCCATCCGCGTCCAGGCGCGGGCGACCAGCTCAGGAGCCATGTCGACGCGGAAGGTCGCCTGGAGCTCGTCACGGGCCAGGCGCTGCGCCTCCTCAGGATTCTTGACGATCCATTCCGTCAGCTCGCGGTGGGCGGCTACGAAGCGTCGGGCAAGGTCGCGGTTCTTCGCGAGAAATCCGGCGCTCGACACGAGCACCGTGGTGATGGCGTCCTTCTCTTCCACGAGGACCTTGGCGCCGGCCTCGGATTCGAGCCTGGAGACCCAGGGCTCCACGGTCCAGACGGCGTCGAGCTGCTTGCTCCGGAACAGAGAAAGCTGGTCCGGATTGCTGGTGGGCAGAACCTGCGCGTCGCCGCCCGTCTGGGTGATCCGCAATCCGCCCGCGATGAGCCACGCGCGCGCGGCTACGTCCTGCGTATTTCCGAACTGCGGCGTAGCGATCCGCTTGCCGCGGAAATCCGCCGGCTTGGCGAGATTTGAATCTGGTTGGATCACAAGGGCCGAGCCGCCATTCACGGCACCGGCGATCACGCGAACCTCGTCGCCACGGGACCGTGCATAGGCGTTGAGGGCCGGGTTCGGACCCACATAGGTCAGGTCGAGCGAGTTGGCGAAGATCGCCTCCATTGCGCTGGGGCCCGCATTGTAGGCATACCACTCGATCTTCACCCCGGGGCCGAGCCGCTCGGCGAACCAGTTCCGGCCCTGCCTCTCGAATGCACGGGCGACCAGCGCCTGGACGTGAGTGATGTTCGGAAAATGGCCGACTCTCAAAGTGAGGTTGGCTCCCTGCGCCATTGCAGGACCTTGCGCTGTTAGGAAAGAGAGCACCAGCAGCAGAAGAAGCCGCAAACGAAGCGTCATCGGTCTGACTCCTCTGAGATCGGCCTAGGCTAGGGACTCTCCAGAGAACGTCAATGGCGGTGCGAATTCGAGGAAGCCCGCCTGAAGATCACTCTCCCATGGTTCGAAGAAAGATTTCCTCCACCGGAAAGTCCATGGAGATGCGCCTTCTCGCGCGAGCTATGGATTTGGAAGACAATTCTATTGATTTGGCGGGGAAGTGACTGGACGCTTGAGGCATGCCGAACCTTCAGAACACCATCCCCAAGATCATCGCCCTCGTCGGAAGTCCGACGCCCGGCTCCCGTACCCGCAATCTCGCCACCCACGTGCTGGAGCGCATCACCCATGAGATCGGCGCCGCCGGGCGCGTGATCGATATTGCCGAACTCGTCCCACACCTCATGTCACGCAACCGCGGGGAGGCGCCTCCAGTGCTGGAGGAGGCGTTGCGAGCCGTAGAGGAAGCCGATTTCCTTCTCGTTGCGTCACCCGTTTACAAGGGATCCTACACCGGGCTCTTCAAGCACTTCATCGATCTCGTCGACTACAAGTCCCTTGCGGGTGTGCCCGTGTCGCTGCTCGCGCTGGGCGGCTCCGACCGGCATGCGCTCGTGATCGATCACCAGCTCCGGCCGCTCTTCGGGTTCTTCAATGCCCATACCCTTCCGACCGGAATCTTCGTGTCGGAGAAATCGTATCCCGATGGCCGGATCGTCGATCCAGCCCTTCAGGAGCGGCTCTCGGTCCTCGTGCGCGAAAGCGCCGATGCCGTTACAAATCGCGTTGCAGCGCGCAGGCTCGCTGCCGCCTGAGGCGCAGCCTCATCGCACTGGCGGCGCCGACAGGGCATAGGCTGTCGTCGACTTCACGCGCTGCATGGCGAAGCGCGACGTCACATTCTTGAGCGGGATCTCTGCAATCAGCCGCTTGTAGAAGGCATCATAGGCAGCCATGTCCGGCACGACGACACGCAGCATGTAGTCCACGTCGCCCGCCATCCGGTAGAATTCCATCACCTCCGGCATCGCGGACACGAAGTCGGCGAAGCGCTGGAGCCACTGTCCCGAATGGTCCGAGGTCTCGATCGACACGAAGACCGTGAGTCCCAGCCCGATCCTTTCAGGGTCGAGCAGCGCCACCCGCTTCTGAATGACGCCTGACGCCTCGAGGCGCTGCACCCTCTTCCAGCATGGAGTCTGAGAGAGGTTCACTCTTTGGGCGAGTTCCGCAATCGAGATGCTCGCGTCGTCCTGCAGAAGCGTCAGGATCTTGATGTCAGTGGCATCCATCTCCGGTTCCGATCTTCGATAGAATTTCTTTGTGACTGTGGGCAGAGTTATAGATTTTTATTCTATGTGAACGCTTCAGTCCCGATAGGGGAGAATTTTATTCTAAAGAGCGGAAGGGCAGCGTCAATGAGGATTCGTTCCGGCAGATATTCTCTCCTATGTGTGCCGGACGCTCTATACCGGCGACGGTAGGGCATCGGCCTTGTTCTATATATCGAACAATAATCTGCTCGACCCTGCATCTTCGAACACGGCTTTCCCGCCTTCGGCATTCAGAATAGGTCAAAAAGAAGGATCTTGCTGCCGAGAAGATTGCTGCGAGAACAAAATGCTCAAGCCTAGCGTACTAAAAAAAGAACGTTCCAATTGCCAATCGTGGTCGATCCCGAGACAATTTCCTCATCATCCCGGCTCCCGGAGCCGCGCACGCAGGGGAAACGAACGTGTCTCGCACCATCCATATCACCCGCAGAACCACTTTCGCCGCGTTGGCAGGGATTTCCCTCCTGGCCGCCTCGGTCGGCTGGGCGAGTACGGCGATGGCTGCCGGAGTCGGCGACACGCCGGTCAAGGGAGGCTCGCTGGTTTACCTCGAGCAGCAGCCCCACACGAACCTCTATCCGCCGGCGGGTGGCTTCTATCCGAACGGCGGCATTCTCAATCAGATCACCGACAAGCTGACCTATCAGAATCCGCAGACCCTCGAGATCGAGCCTTGGATCGCGGAAGCCTGGACCGTCAATGCAGACGCGACGGAGTACACGTTCAGAATCCGCAAGGGCGTGACGTTCTCGGACGGAACGCAGCTCGACGCGGCAGCCGTGGCCAAGAACTACGACACGTTCGGACGCGGCAACAAGGAGTTGAAGCTCCCGATCTCGGAAGTGATCAACAATTACGACCGCAGCGAGGTCGTGGATTCCCACACGGTCAAGTTCTACTTCAAGAAGCCGTCGCCGGGTTTCCTTCAGGGAACGTCCGTGATCGGTTCGGGGCTCGTCTCGCTATCGACCCTGGCGCTGCCTTACGAGGCTCTCGGTGACGCCACGAAGATCATCGGCTCGGGCCCGTTCGTCGTCGCGAGCCAAACGCTTGGGCGCGAGCTCACGCTCACCGCCCGGAAGGACTACAATTGGGGACCGGCGAAGCTCGCTCATCAGGGGCCTGCCTATCTCGACTCCATCAAGTACATCATCACGCCCGAGGACAGCGTACGCATCGGCGCGCTCCTGGCGGGGCAGGCGGACGTCATCCGTCAGATCCAGGCCTATGACGAGAAGCAGGTGGAGGATGAAGGCTATCTGATCTATGCGCCTCCCACCCGCGGCGTGAACAACAGCGTCGTCTTCCGTCCGGACAATCCGCTCGTGTCCGACGTCCGCGTCCGGCGCGCGCTGCTGCACGCCACCAACACCGACGAGATCGTTTCGACGCTGTTTTCCGCGAACTATCCCAAGGCGACCTCGATCATCGCGAAGACCGCTCTCGGCTATGTCGATCTGTCGTCCAGGCTCGGCTACGATGTCGACAAGGCGAAGTCCCTCCTGGACGAGACGGGTTGGAAGGTCGGCCCGAACGGCTTGCGTCAGAAGGACGGCAAGACGCTCGAACTTACGGCTTATGAGTCACTCCCGCAGCCCCAGAACAAGGAGACGCTCCAACTCGTCTCGCAGCAATGGGGCAAGGTCGGCGTGAAGCTGAACGTGCTGACGGCCGACTCTGGCAGCGCGACGGTGAACAACCTCGATCCCGCCAAGGCGCCCGTCTCGCCGGCCATGGTCGGGCGTGCGGATCCCGACGTGATCAAGAGCCAGTACTATCCGACGAACCGGAACGTCCTGCTTCAGAAGGGCGGCAACAGCGACAAGGTCAACGCTTTCGTCGACGAGAAGCTGAATGGGCTGCTGGACAACCTCGCGTCCGAGCCGGACCGGGCCAAGCGGCTCGCCGTTGCGGGTGACGTGCAGAACTACGTGATCGATCAGGCCTACGCCATTCCGATCTTCGAAGAGCCGCAGGCCTTTGCCGCCGCTCCATACGTGAAGGGCCTATCGTTCGAGGCTGTCGGGCGTCCGAGCTTCTACGGAACCTGGCTGGCGCCCCGCCGCTGAGCGAACCGAGCCGATGGGCTGTCGGTCGGCGCCGGCGGCCCGCAACTTCCACGAACCTTCGGCCTCCAGGTGAAATTTCATGTCTCGCTATGTGCTGAGCCGGATCGGACAAGCGGCGCTCGTTCTCTGGGCTGCGTTCACGGTCTCCTTCGTTCTTCTGCAGGCGCTTCCCGGGGATGCCATCCTCATCAAGTTCCTGAACCCGGAACTGGGGCTCGGACCGGAGCAGATCGCCGAGATCCGCGCGTCCTATGGCGCCGACGTGCCGATATGGACCCAGTATCTCCACACGGTCGGGAACTTCCTGACGGGCGACTTCGGGTATTCCATTCAGGCGGGTGTTCCCGTGGGAGATCTGCTTCTCGCGAACCTTCCGCCGACTCTCTGGCTGGCGACCCTGGGCTTTTTGCTGGCGCTGGTGATCGCCCTCGGGCTCTCGGTGGCCTCGTCGCTGCTCCCGCTCTCCTGGCTGCGTTCCTTCGTACAGTCGCTTCCGTCCCTTTTCGTCGCCACGCCGGTGTTCTGGCTCGGAATCGTTCTGATCCAGATCTTCTCGTTCCAGCTCAAGCTGATCCCGGTCATCAACCCTGGTCCTTGGGAAGCGCTCGTCCTGCCGGTTCTGACGCTTGCAGTCCCAATTTCGGCGCCGCTTGCCCAGGTGCTGATGCGCAACATCGATCGCGTGATGACGGAGCCGTACATCGCTGTCGCGAGGGCCAAAGGTGCGTCTCGGACCTGGGTGCTGTGGCGGCACGTCGCCAAGAACGCCGTGCTTCCGACGCTCACGATCGGCGGCATCCTGTTCGGTGAGCTGCTCGCGGGCGCTGTGGTCACGGAAGCGGTGTTCGGACTGAACGGCATCGGCGGTCTCACGCAGCGCGCGGTCGGGCACCAGGACATCGCGGTGCTGCAGGCGCTCGTGGTCTTCTCCGCCCTGGCCTTCGTCACCATCAACCTCGTGGTGGACCTGCTCTACCCCGTCTTCGATCCACGTCTCAAAAGCAGGGAAGGGGCATTCGCATGACCAGCCTCAACACGACAGGGCGGAGCCTTCTACCGAACGACGCATTACTGTTCGAGCGCTCCTCTACGGCGACCAATGCACATCATACGAACAAGGCCGCATCGTCCGCCGGACGCCGGCTCGCAATTCTCTGGAAGATTCCGATCGGGCTGGCGTTGTCCTGGTTCGTCATGGCCGTGGTCGTCCTGTGGGCGCTCCTTCCGGGATGGTTCACGAGCCATAGCGGGACGGTCGGAACCGCACGGCAGCAGCTTCGCGCCCCGAGTGCGGAGCACTGGCTCGGCACCGATGCTCTCGGCCGCGATCTCCTGGCGCGCATCATCTACGGAGCCGGTAACTCTCTCTCGGGTGCCTTCGTGGCGGTCGGTGTCGGCCTCGTTGTCGGGACGGCGCTCGGTCTCGTCGCGGGATCCGCGCGGGGCAGGGTGGACGGAGCCATCATGCGGGGCGTCGACGTGCTGCTCTCGATCCCGCAGCTCCTTCTGTCCCTCAGCATCGTGATCCTTCTCGGCTTCGGAACCGTCAATGCCGCTATCGCGGTCGGCGTGACGTCGATTGCCAGCTTTGCGCGCCTGGCCCGCTCCGAGGTGGTCAGGGTGCGTGCGAGCGACTACGTCGAGGCGGCCTTCGGCAGCGGCGGCACATTCTTCCGGGTGCTCCTGCGCCATATTCTGCCGAACTCGCTGACCTCCGTGATCGCCCTTGCGGCGTTGCAGTTCGGATCGGCCATCCTCGCCATTTCGACGCTGGGGTTCCTGGGCTACGGCGCTCCTCCCCCGACGCCGGAATGGGGGCTCCTGATCGCCGAGGGCCGCAACTACATCGCCCGGGCCTGGTGGCTCACCGCGGTTCCCGGCGTGGTCGTGATCCTCGTGGTCCTGTCGGCGAACCGTATCAGCCAATCCTTTGGGAAGGTCAGGACATGAGCACCGTTGTCGGCGCAAGCCTGAAGGGTATCGGGACCGGCGCCGTGCCGGTCCTCGAGATCCGCGACCTCGCCGTTTCCTACCGAAGCGGCGACGAGTTCCAGCGCGTCGTGCACAACGTCTCGCTCCAGCTCCGCCCCGGCGAAGTGGTGGCCCTGGTTGGGGAATCCGGCTCCGGCAAGACCACGACGGCACAGGCGGTGATCGGCCTCCTGGCAGAAAACGGCCGTGTGGATTCCGGCGCCATCCGGCTCAACGGGACCGATATCGGCAGATGGTCCCAGAAGCGGCTCGACTCCATCCGCGGTAGCAAGATCAGCCTGATCCCGCAGGATCCGACCGGCTCCCTCAATCCCGTGAAGACCATCGGCGCGCAGGTCGCCGAAGTGCTCGAGATCCACCGGCAGGGTTCCAGGCGGCAGATCGAGGCACAGGTCATCGATCTCCTGGCCCGCGTCGGCCTCTCCGAGCCGGAGCTGCGCGCCCGCCAATATCCGCACGAGCTTTCGGGGGGCATGCGACAGCGCGTGCTCATCGCCATCGCGGTCGCGCTGCGGCCATCGCTGATCATCGCCGACGAGCCCACCAGCGCCCTCGACGTCACGGTGCAAAAGCGCATCCTCGATCTCATCGATGGACTGCGCAAGGAATACGGCACCGCCGTTCTGCTCGTCACGCACGACCTCGGCGTGGCGGCGGACCGCGCAAACCACCTCGTCGTCCTGAAGGGGGGACGTGTTCAGGAGCAGGGGCCGACGGCGGAGGTTCTGGCGTCCCCCCGAAGCGAGTACACGCGCAAGCTCCTGGCCGATGCCCCCTCCTTGGCTAAGGCCCGGCATGTGAGACGGGCCGCCGGCCCCAGGCCCGGTACGGGCGAGCATGCGATCGTGGTCGAAAACTTGGTTCAGGATTTTCGCCTCGACGGCGGCCGGGGTACGTTTCGTGCGGTGGATGGGGTTTCGTTCAATGTCCCACGTGGCACGACACATGCGATCGTCGGCGAGTCGGGCTCCGGCAAAACGACGACCGCGCGCAGCGTCGTCGGTTTCCAGAGGCCAACCTCGGGACGCATCCTCGTCGATGGCATCGACGTGACCAGCCTTCGCGGCGACGGCCTGCGTCAGTTCCGCCGGAAGATCCAGCTCGTCTACCAGAACCCCTTCGCATCACTGGATCCGCTTCAGACGATCTTCCAGATCGTCGAGGAGCCGCTCCTGAACTTCGACCCGATGCCGAAGGAGGAGAGGGTGCGGAAGGTTCATGCGATCCTGGAGCGCGTCGGCCTGCCGCAATCCGTCATCGGCCGGAGGCCGAGAGCGCTCTCCGGTGGGCAGCGGCAGCGGGTCGCCATAGCGCGCGCCCTCGTGCTCGGCCCGCAGGTCCTGGTGCTGGACGAAGCGGTCTCGGCCCTCGACGTGACCGTGCAGGCGCGGATCCTCGAGCTCCTTGATGAGCTCCAGCAGGAGCTCGGGCTCACCTACCTGTTCATCTCCCACGACCTCGCGGTGGTCCGGCAGATCTCGGACACCGTGTCCGTCCTGCACAGCGGCCGGCAGGTGGACAGCGGCAGCGTCGAGGACGTGTTCCTGCATCCCGGCAGCCCCTACACCCGCGAACTCATCGGCGCCATTCCGGGGCAGCGGAGCCTCGCCCATGCATGCGCATCAACACACTTCATCGGAGCAGCCCAATGACCACATCCTCTCAACCGAAGCGGCTCGGCTTCTTCACCCGCCTTCTGGACGAGGCCAGCGCCAGTGAGCGCTACCGGCTCGCCAGCGAACAGATCGTTCATGCCGAGGCGTACGGCTTCGACTCGGCTTGGGTGGCGCAGCACCATTTCCATGAGGCGGAGGGCGGGCTTCCGGCGCCCCTCGTCTTCCTGGCGCAGGTGGCGGCGCGCACCTCCCGGATCCGCCTCGGCACGGGCATCATCACGCTACCGCTGGAAAATCCCGTCCGTGTGGCGGAGGACGCCGCGGTTCTTGACCTCCTGTCGGGCGGACGTCTCGAGGTCGGGGTCGGGACGGGCGGGACGCCCTCATCCTTCACCGCCTTCGGCTTCGACAGCGCCAACCGGTCGGAGATCTTCGATCGACACCTTGCTGTCGTCCGGGATGCCTGGGCCGGTCGGGCGCTGGAGGGTGGCGACACCCTCTACCCGACAGCGCCGCATCTGAACGACCGGGTTTGGCAGGCGACCTTCTCGACCTGGGGCGGCATCCGGGCCGGCAAGGCCGGCGATGGCCTCATGCTGTCGCGCACTCAACCACGCCCGAAGGAGAACCCGCGGGCGACGCTCGCGGAGATCCAACATCCCATCATCGATGCCTATCTCGATGCCCTCCCTGAGGGGCGGGAGGCGAGGATCGTCGCGTCGCGCTCCGTTTTCGTCGCCGACAGCCGGGACGAGGCGCTGCAGCTTGCCGAGAAGGGCCTGAGGAGGGTCATTGAGGGCTTCATCGCCAAAGGCCATATCGTTCCAGGCAATAGCCTGCCGGAGATCATCGCGGCGCTGGACACCCATGTGGGCACGCCGGACGACGTGATTAGATCCCTTCAGGCGGACACGAGCCTCGAAAGGGCGACCGATCTCGTCTTCCAGGTCCATTCGGTCGACCCGCCGCATTCCTACATCCTGCGGTCGATCGAGCTGCTCGCCACCGAGGTGGCGCCCGCGCTCGGCTTGCGCAGACCGGATCCGCGTGCGGAGAAGCGCATCGCCCTCGTGCGGTGAGCGCCACGCGTTTCGACCACATCAATCGACAAAGTGAGCACGTCATGAGCGCAGCACCAGCAGACGTCATCGATTTCCTTGCCGGCATCGAGCCCGGCTCGTTCCTCTCCGCGATCCGTGACCGGCGGGCGCAGGCCCGCGAGAACGCCCAGAAGAGCTACTTGGCTCTCTTCGAGCCGGAGGTCCCGGGCGACGTCACGGCCCTGGAGCGGTACGCAGTCGCCGCCTTCGTGGCCGGTCTTCACCGCCAGCCGGCCGTTTCGGAGTTCTATGCCGCCCGCCTGCGGGACCACGACGATGCGGGCATTGCGCAGGTGATCCCGTCTGAAGTTTCGCGCGCGGCCACCGAGGGGCCATATGGCCGGTACCCGGAGGGACCGCTGACGGTGGAGGATGTCGACGGGCCGGACTATCGTGTCTCGCCTGCAAGCGAAGCGGTCCTCGGCCGCAGATTGTCGGCGGCATTCGAGCATGCCCACCTCCTGGTGTTCCATCCGCGGGACGCCAGCCCTGCAGCCCTGCAGAAGCTTCTGGATGCCGGGTGGTCGGCGACGGACATCGTCACGCTGTCGCAGCTTGTGTCCTTCCTGGCCTTCCAGATCCGGGTCGTAGCCGGGCTTCGAGCCCTTGCAGCGACATCGAGCCATCGCGCGAGCGCACTTGAGACGGTGTTCACAGGCGTCCTGGCCTCGGGCCATGTTTGAGAAGGAGAGAACCAGATGAGCCAGACGACGCTTGCACATCCGGATAACCGTGAGCCGGTTGCCTTCACCCAGGAGGAGCTCGGCTGGCTCCCGTGGCTGGAGCCGTTTCCAGCCGATCAGCTCACCGAGCGGCACTGGGCCGGTCTCGTCGACGCGTCACGGGCGAAGTCGCCATATTTCCTCCTGCTGGCGCGCGATCCGGACATCCTCCAGGCACGAACCAAAACCGACAAGGACATCTTCTACAACACGAGCAACGGCCTGCCACGGGCTGAACGGGAACTGGCGGCCGCGGCAACGTCACGCTCGAACGGGTGCATTTTCTGTGCGTCCGTCCACGCGCGCTTCGCCAGCCAGTACTCCAAACGGAAGGAAGACGTGCAGCGCCTCCTGGACGAAGGCGTCGAGGCCGATATTGATGATCGATGGAACGCGATCGTCAACGCATCGGCTGCGCTCACTGCAACGCCGCCAGCATTCGGAGAGGCTCATATCCAGGAGCTTCGTGCCGCGGGCCTCGACGAACTGGAGATCGTCGACGTGATCAACGGCGCAGCCTTCTTCAACTGGGCCAACCGCCTCATGCTGTCCCTCGGAGAACCGACGCCGCCAGCGCGCACGAACTCCTGAGGCTTTTCCAACCCGCCCCGGCTTCCCGCTCCAGGCAAGGCGCGGACCCGGGGCGGATTGCTCCCTGTTACATTCTGTTACAAACCGACACATAATCGTGCAAAGCTGAGGCACGGCCGTGACACTGGACTGCTCTATTCGGAGCGTCGAAGCGAAACTGACCGGGGTCCTCCATGTACGCATCCCACCTTCTCCCGCAGGCCGCCGGTGTAGCCTATCAACTTTCGGGACGGCCTTCGGACGCGGCCGATCTGGATTGCATGCTCGCATCGCAGCCGGTCGAGAAGCTTGCCGTCGGCGAGGCCGTATTCTGGGAGGGCGATACCGCGTCTCATCTGTTCCAGATCGTTGAAGGCTGCCTGCGGCTCTACCGGATTCTGGCCGATGGCCGCCGCGCCATCATCGGCTTCCGCTTCGGCGGCGAAACTCTCGGGATGGCCTGCCAGAACACCTATGGCTACACCGCCGAGACGGTGACGGCCGTTCGCCTCCGCCGCATCGGCCGCAACCGCATCTGGGCGGCGACAGACGGGGCAGATCTGCTGCAGCCTGTCCTCATGGCCAGGATCTTCGAAGAGATGGCGGCCGCCCAACGTCACATCATCGTTCTGGGACAGCTGGGAGCTGAGGAACGGGTCGCGAATTTTCTGATCTCGTTCGCCTGTCGGACCGGCTCCGACCGCAGGCGTCCCGTGGCGGTCGAACTGCCGATGACGCGCCTCGACATCGCCGACTACCTTGGCCTCACGATCGAGACGGTTTGCCGCGTCATCTCCAAGTTCAAGCGCGAGGGAATGATCGCACCTGATGGACGGCATCGGATCATCCTCAAGGATATCAGCGCCTTGCTCCACCTCGCGGGCGAGTTGGAGGACGGTACATCATCCGACCTGGCCGGTATGACGCAACGCCCACCCGCATGGGCGAACTGACGGCATGCTCGACCAATCATCGGAAGCCATTCCACGCTACAGAGTTTCGCTGCAGGCAGGAACCGTTTGAGATGAGGCAACAGCCAATGACGAGCGTGACCACCAGGAAGGACATAGGACTCCGATACAACCTGTTTCGCCGCAAGCCGACGCCCGACCTCTGCTGCGCCGCGCCGGAGGATCGGCCGGTGCCCGGCTTCGTGGAGGCGGGAAGTTGGGAATATGCCGGCACCATGGCGCCGGACGAGCTTGCCGCACCTGGCTTCGACCACGCCGCAGCCTCACTCGGCCTTCGGCTGAAGGGATTCCATCTGTTCCAGGCCGTCAGTCCCCTCAAGGGGAACTCCGGGCAAGGGACCCGTTGTGAACGGCGGAGCGTTCTGTGAGCTCTCCGGCTTCCGGCCTTCAGCCTTGAGGAAGGACGCCGTCTCCGTTTGTATTTCAGGCGAGGCAAAAGGCCGAACAAGATGCTGCGAGACCAGAACAATCGGTCCGAGCCCGCACGAGACGGAACGGGGAGCGAGCCAGCGGAGATGCCAAACCGTGAGCAGGCAGAGCCCGATCTGGTCCGGCTTGTGTTCGACCAGGCCATTCTCGGCATTGAGCTCGTTGATACCAAGAACCACATCCGGGACGTAAACGCCGCCGTCTGCATCATGCTCGGCTACCGGAGGGATGAGCTTGTCGGGCGCAGAGCCATGGACCTGGTGCACCCCGATGACCGATACGAGGTGCAGGCGCTCGCCTCGCGGCTCTTCGCAAACGAGTTCCCGAGCTTTCGGGTGGAGCAGCGCTATCTGCGGAAGGATAGAACAGCTGTTTGGGTTCGTGTGACGTCGTCTCTGGCGAGTTCGGAGTCCGATCTGACCTATCGCCTGTCTCTAATAGAGGACATCAGCGAACGCAAACACGCCGAGGAAGTACAAACCGCTGTCGAAGAGCGGTTCCGGACTCTTGCCGAGCTCAGTCCCGACGGCATCCTGATCAATGCCGGCGGACGATTCACCTACGCGAACCCGGCCGCCCTGCGGCTCCTCGGAGCGAGCGACCCCGGCCAGGTCCTCGGCCGTTCGCCGTTCGACTTCATCCTGCCCGAATATCAAGACCTCGCCCGGACCCGAGTAGCCCAGATCCTGCAGGGACACACGGCTCCGCTTGTGGAACTGGGTTATCGGAGAATCGATGGATCTCGGATCACCGTGGAAGCGACCGCCGGGCCGATCCATTGGGATGGCGCTGCGGCTGTACAGGTTTTGTTGCGTGACGTGCGTGCGCGCAAGGAAGCCGAAGAGGCACGAAGGGCGAGCGAAGTCCGGCTCAGGACCGTGCTCGAGGCTATTCCCATCGGGGCTGTCCTAGCCGATGCCACCGGAGGGATCATCGAGGCCAACAAGGCCTATCTCGACATGATCGGGCGAGCGAAGGACGATCTCCACTCCGGACAGGTGCGGTGGGACGAGATCACGCCGCCCGAATGGCTGATCGCCGACGAACAGGCCATTGCCGATGCCCGGGCTCGGGGCGTTTCGGCGCTGTATGAGAAGGAATATCTCTGCCGGGGCGAGCGAATTCCCGTTCTGGTGCGGTTGGCTTCCGTCAACGGAGGCGACACCTTTGCGGCCTTCGCGTTCGATCTGAGGGATCGCAAGGCCGCAGAGGCCGCCCTGCAGACGCGGACGGCGGAGTGGGAGGCGCTCATCCGGACGGCACCCATCGCCGTATGGTTCACCCATGATCCAAGCCTGCGGGAGGTGCGGGCCAACCGTCTTGCTGCCGAACTGCTCGACGTGCCTCTCGTCTTCAGCATGTCGGACGTGCAGACCGAGCCGCGGCCCCGCCGCCGCATCTTCAAGAATGGGATGGAAGTGCCCCAGGAAGAGGCGCCGCTCCGCCGCGCCATCCGCGGCGACGACGTGCGCAACGAAGAGTGGACCGTCAGCTTCGAAGACGGGCATCGTGTCGACCTGCTCTATAATGCCTCGCCGTTGAGGGATCCCGGCGGGTCCGTGAGAGGGGCGATCGCAGCCGCCGTCGACATCACGGCGCGCAAGCGCTCCGAAGCGGCCCTGAGCGAGCGCGAGGCGCGGCTCCACTCGATTCTGGATACGGTTCCGGAAGCCCTGATCACGATCAGCGAAAAAGGAATGATCGAGTCGTTCAGCCGATCGGCCTCGGCCCTGTTCGGCTACGATGCGAGCGAGGTCGTCGGCCGCAACGTGAGCATGCTCATGCCTTCACCCTACCGCGAGGAGCATGACGGCTATCTCGAGCGTTATCTCCGGACCGGCGAGAAACGGATCATCGGCATCGGCCGCGTGGTCAGCGGCCAGCGCAAGGATGGCAGCGTCTTCCCGATGGAGCTGGCCGTCGGGAGGGTCCAATTGGGCGGGCAGCATCTCTTTACCGGCTTCATCCGCGACATGACGGCCAGACAGCGGCTGGAGCAGGAGCTCCGGCAGGCGCAGAAGATGGAGGCGGTCGGCCAGCTGACCGGCGGCATCGCGCACGATTTCAACAACCTGCTCACCGTCATCCTCGGCAATCTCGAGATGCTCGCGATGCGTCTGACCGACGAGCACCAACTGGAACTTCTGAAGGAGGCATGCGACACGGCGGAACACGGGGCTCAGCTGACCGAGCGTCTGCTGGCGTTCGGAAGACGGCAGCCGCTTCAGCCGAAGCTGACGGATGTAGGCGATCTGCTCGGCGAGATGACGCCGCTGCTCCGGCGCACCCTCGGAGAGACGATCCGGGTCCAGGGACGATCCGATACCGACCTTTGGAAGGTGCAGATCGATCCGAGCCAGCTGCAGAACGCCATTCTGAACCTTGCAATCAACGCGCGGGACGCCATGCAGGGCGGTGGCCATCTCATGGTAACGGCCGAGAATGTGGAGGTCGACGCCACCTATGCGCGGATGCATCCGGAAGTCAGGGCCGGGCGCTACGTGCTGATCGCGGTGACCGATACCGGCGCCGGAATGTCGAGGGAGGTGCAGGAGCGCGCATTCGAGCCGTTCTTCACCACCAAGGAGGTCGGAGCTGGAAGCGGGCTCGGTCTCTCCATGGTCTATGGTTTCGTCAAGCAGTCGGGCGGGCACGTGACGATCTACAGCGAGCCCGGCCACGGGACGAGCATCAGGATGTATATGCCTAATGCTGCCGTGGCGGAGGAAGAATCCCCCGCATCCGTCCCTCAGGCTACGGTCGATGCATTTCGTGGACACGGGGAAACTATCATGCTCGTGGAGGATGAGCCCCGGGTGAGGCGGATGACCGTCGTGAGACTTCAGGACCTGGGATATCGGGTGCTGGAGGCGGCCAACGGACCTGCTGCGCTCGCCCTGCTAGAAGCCAGCCCTGAGGTCGACCTGCTCTTCACCGATATGGTGATGCCTGGCGGAATGACTGGAGCCGACCTGGCCGAGGTGGCGCGGAGCGGTCGCCCAGACCTTCGGGTGCTCTTCACATCGGGCTACGCGGAGCCGGATGTCGTGAAGCGAGGGCAGGCGACGGATGCCGGTTGGCTGAAGAAGCCCTACAGCACGCTCGAGCTCGCGCGAATTCTTCGGACCGTTCTCGATTCACCCTCATGAAGGTCTGCTGGCGCGGTTACGAAATGTCGCGAAATGACACGCAATATCACCAGAGTGCCGTTTCCACGTTACACGGACAGGTTCTCATGCCCTCGATCGGACCAGACTGAGAACACTCGATGCTCCTGCGAAGGTTCATACCCGTCCCGGAATTCGCCGCGCGTACCGTGCTCGTCGTGGCGGCTCTGGTCGGGTCGGCGGACCCCGCGAGCCGGGCTGCATTCACGGAACGCCCGCTCAAGGGGAGGATCGAGGGACTGCCGCGCCGCACCCCTCACAGGCTCCTGGTGGACGAGAAGGCCTCGGTCGAGCGGGTCCGTTCGATCCGAAATCGTCAGTCGTGAATGCGGAGGTCGGTCATGCCGGTTTTCGATGCGAGTGTGCTCAACGACAACGACGAGGCTATGGCGTTCCTGCGGTCCGTTCTGGCCCCGCCGGAGGGGAGACCCGCACGTCCGGTGCGCGAGATGTCGGATATGCGCCGGATCAGACCCGCTGAGCGGCACCGGATCGGGCGCTCGACATCCAGGGTGCCACTCATCGTCGGTGTCGCCGTCTCGATCATGACGGCACGGGTGTAGGGCGCCTCGGCTCGCGCAGAAGGAGTATTTCGCATGATCGCAGGCCCCCTGATGACGATGGAGCTTGCATTCGCCGTGACTACATCCGGCCTCTCTCTGACCGAGACTAAAGTCGCGCGTAAAATCGTCCGCAAGCCGGCGACGCCGCTTTTAGCGCTCCGGCTTTAGGGAATAGCCGACCTATGAGCGAGGCCGATCTTCTCCCATGCGCTCCGCAGCCAGCATCGCTGCCTCGACCCTGTTGCGGACGTTGAGCTTCTCCATGATGACCGTGACATAACCTTTGACGGTTTTCTCGGTCAGACCCAGCTCGTTTCCGATGAGCCTGTTGCTGAGGCCCTGAACCAGGAGACTCAGAATCTGCTCCTCTCGGCTGGAGAGTTCCGGAAACGTCTTCGCGGCCTTCTCGACGGAGCTGCCGCGCTCGTCGCGCCCCTTGAACAATTGGGCTGCGAAGTTGGGAGAGACGTAGTTCTGGCCCTTGCTGACGACACGGATCGCCTTGACGAGTTCCGAACTCGTGGTGCCCTTGAGCAGATAGCCCCGCGCGCCCCGCCTCAGGGCGGTGCGAACGCCATCCTCGTCATCCACCACTGTCAACATCAAGGTCTTCGTCGACGAGCAGCGCAGGGAGATCTTCGAGACGGCGTTGAGCCCTCCGCCCGGCATATTCATGTCGAGCAACAGGATGTCCGGCGCGCTGTCGCGGGCGATCTGAAATGCGTCTTCCGCGGTCTCGCCTTGGCCGACGACCTCGATGTCCGGCTCAGACTCCAGGGCGAAAACGACCCCGTCCCGGTAGAGAGGATGGTCGTCGACGATGCCGACCCGAATCTTATTCTCCATCTGAGGCTCCCAATGTCAGGGGTAGGGATGCGCGGATCCGCGTTCCGGAACCTGGCGCAGTGTCCAAGAACAGCTCTCCGCCGATGCTTTCAAGCCGGTCACACAAGCCGGCCAAACCAAGTCTGCCCTCGCCGGTTTTGCCGTCGGCAGTGCTCATCCCGGGACCTTGATCGGCGACCTCGATGAGGACCGTCCGGCCGTCCCAGTGCGCAATGACCTGCTGCCCCGCGCCGCCCGCGTGCTTGAAGGAATTGTTCAGGCCTTCCTGAACGAAGCGGCACAAGGCGATCTTCACATATTGCGGCGATTCCTCGGGAAGGTCTCCGAACGTGCACGTCACGGCCGTACTCGTGCGGCGCTCATGATGGCGGATCATGAAGGTGAGCGCATCCCGCAACGAAAATTCCTGAACTTCCGGAAGAAGCAGCCCGCGACAGACGTTCCGGATGTCGTTGATGGCGTCCGACAGGGCCTTGTGAATCTTCTTGAGGTTGTCACGATCCTTCTCGGTGCCCTGGACGCGATCGAGCCGCAGAAGGGCCAGGCCGATGAGCTGCGCGATGCCGTCGTGCAGATCGTATCCTAGGCGCCGGATGACGCGCTCGTTATCTTCGGTCGCATTGCGGGCGGCACGTTCGACCCGTGTCCGAAGCAGCCGGTTCTGCTGCAGCAATTCGGAGAGCTGGGCCACCCTCTTCGTCAGAGCCGCACGCTGCTCGTCGATGGTCCGGCTCCCACGCGCGACGATCGAGAAAAGGACTGCCATCATGGCAAGCGTGATGATGGCGGTCGAGATCCAGATCCTCCATTGGGATTCGGCAAGTTCCGCCTTCAGCGCTTCGGCGCGCTCATGAAACTCGACGACGGCGATGACGTTGCCCTGGTCCGTGTCGCGGATCGGCGCGAACACTTCGAGCAAGGGCAGCCCGGTCGCACGATCCCGCGCATCTTCCTCGTGGAAAAGGTCGTCGAACTCCACAGCGACCGTTCCCAGCCACGCCCTGCGCGGGTTGGGGTTGAGAGGAAAAGTCCGGCCGATGAGTTCCGGTTCGGAGCTGTACACGATCAGGCCGTCCCGCTTCCAGATCCGGATCGATGTGACGTGGTCCATGACCGCCGGCCTTGCCAGCGCCTGCCTGAGGTTTCGGATGCTCTGTTCGGAAAGTTTGTCGCCGGAGGCCAGTTCCTGCAGGTGGGGAGCGACGAAATTGTTGATGAAGAGTGCGGCGGATGCCGCGTTCACCTCGGCGACGCCTCGCTCGATCGTCTTGGAGACCAGGATCCCCATGGCGAGCATGCCGGCCAGCATGACGCCGAAGGCCACGAGAAGGAATTGCTGTGCAAGGCTGCCCCTGAGCCGAGAGGACGGCCTGCGCACGTCTCCCAGCTTCATTCCATAGGATGCGTACACTGCCGCATTCTCCCGTTTTCCGAGCCGATGCTCCGCCTCAACATTCAGGCAGAATAAGAGCTTTTTCTAGAGTAGACGTCGCTCTCGGCGCGGGTCGACCCTACTCGAAAGGGGTAGGTTCGGTCCGACGGATTGTCCCAGATCCGCCCGCATCTCCGCATTCCTAGTGCTCTGTCACCCGACCCAAACCAACGAACCGGAGGGAAATAGAGCTTGTCAGAGCAGGATCCTAGTCGGACCAAAGCCCTATACCGACCAAAGTCCGAGTCCGCGAACCGACCAGACTCGGACCTCCGTTCACCGACCACTTCCGAGGCTTCAGACCGTATAGTTAAGCGTTCGTAATTCTGCCCAAGATGTGCCCAGGCGCCGCCATGTTTGCGGCACGAGCAAGGGCAGGACTCCCATGGTGCACATCGTCAAGCATGACCTCGAATTCATCCTGAAGCAGATCAAGATCGCAGAGGCCAATTCCGTGGCTCATGACGGTCCCGGATCGACCCCTCTGAGCCAGTTGGTCAGCCATCACCTGCTGCCCTATGGCTTGCGCACGGTGGATGGCAGCTACAACAATCTGATCCCAGGCCATGAATACGATGGCGCCGCCGACCAGATCATGCCGCGCCTGCTTGATCCGAAGTATGTGCCGGCCGATGTGAATCCCAGGAGCGGACAGACGACGAGCTATCAGAATCCCGGCACCGTGTACGATGCCGACCCGCGCATCATCTCGAACCTGATCGGCGACCAGTCCCTCGACAACCCGGCTGCCATCTATGCCGCGCTGAGCTATGCCGGCGTTGCGGATGCCGACCTTACGGCTGCCGTCAGCGCGATCCGCGCTGCCAAGGTGGCGCTCGATACCGCCATTGCCAATGCCGGCCCAACGCCTGCAGAAATCGTTGCGCTGCAACAGGCTCTGCAAGAAGCAGAAGCCGATGCGGCGACGGCAGCGGCGGATGCTGCTGCTGCGCAAGAGCAGGCGGAAGCGGATCAGGCCGCCTACGATGCCGCGTTGGCCGAGGTCGCTCTCGCGCAGCAAGGCGTCGATGCCGCCCAGGACGCGCTGCTTGCGCTGGCGATCGACGGCATTCCGACCTCCGAGCAGCAGGCCGAGATCGATGCTGCGTTCGCCGCTCTCGAGACTGCGGCGCTCGAACTGGACGCCAAGGAGACCGCCGCGACCAATGCTCAGACGAAAGCCCTGGCTTCCAGCGAGACGGCTTCTCAGGCGCAGGAGTTGTCGCAGGCGGCCGATGCCGAGGTAGCGGATGCCCAGCAGGCTCTTGACGACGCACAGGAGGCGAATAGCGAAGGTGCCGCAGCCGTTGCGGCCGCTCAGGCGGACCTGAACGCCAAGTTGGGCCAATACGACGTCGTCGTGGAGAACGGCAGCGTCGTGCTTCCCAACGTGTCCGCCGACCTCGGCGACACCGCGCCGTTCAACGGGTTCTTCACCCTGTTCGGCCAGTTCTTCGACCACGGTCTCGATCTCGTCAGCAAGGGCGACAATGGCAGCGTGTACATCCCGCTCCAGCCGGACGATCCGCTCTACGTGCCCGGCAGCCCCACCAATTTCATGGTGCTGACGCGCGCAACTCCGGTGAAGGGCTCGGGCGCCGACGGGCAGATGGGCACGGCTGACGATACCGTCGACCACCGCAACGAGACGACCCCTTGGATCGACCTCAATCAGGTCTACACGTCCAATCCGTCCCACCAGGTCTTCCTGCGTGAATATGCGCTCGTCGATGGCAAGCCGATGGCGACCGGCCGCATGCTCGAAGGCGCCAATGGCGGTCCGGCCACCTGGGCCGATGTGAAGCTGCAGGCCAAGACCATCCTCGGGATCGAGCTGACCGATGCGGACGTGCTGCGGGTTCCGGCCATTCTGACGGACCTTTATGGTGAGTTCGTCCGCGGCGCCAACGGCTTCCCGCAGCTCGTGACCTCTGCCGGGTTCGTCGAGGGAAACATCGGCACTCCCGCAGCGGCTTCGCAGGCCCACTCGGCGGGACGCGCCTTTCTGAACGACATCGCCCATACGGCTGTGCCGGGTTTCATCGACCACGACCGCAATCTGACGACGCCCGATATCGCGATCGCGCCGGATGCTGACAATATCGCAGGCAATCCGATCGTTCCCAACGTATTCGGCTTCAACCTGACCTACGACAACGAGCTGCTCGACAAGCATGTGATCGTGGGTGACGGCCGCGGCAACGAAAATATCGGCCTGACGTCGATCCACCACGTCTTCCACTCCGAGCACAACCGGATGATCGAGGAGACGAAGAAGGTCGCGCTCGAATCCGGCGACCTGGCCTTCCTGAACGAGTGGCTGCTCACAGACGTGACGGCGCTCCCGACCACGCAGGCCGAGATCAATGCCCTGGTCTGGGATGGCGAGCGCCTGTTCCAGGCTGCGCGCTTCTCGACGGAGATGGTCTATCAGCATCTCGTGTTCGAGGAATTCGCCCGTGCCGTCGCGCCGGATGTGGATCCTTTCCTGTTCTCGAACACCACGACCGTCAGTGGCGCCATCGTGGCCGAGTTCGCCCACGTGGTTTATCGCTTTGGCCACTCGATGCTCAACGAGAACATCGACATCATCTCGATGGGCCAGAACGGCCCGACTCAGAGTCAGATTGGCCTGATCGACGCCTTCCTCAACCCGATCGCCTTCGGGGCCGCTGGCACGAACCCGGACGAGGCGGCCGGTGCGATCCTGCGCGGCATGACGCGCCAAGCCGGCAACGAGATCGACGAGTTCCTGACGGGCGCCCTGCGCAACAATCTGGTCGGCCTCCCACTCGACCTCGGCGCGCTCAACATCGCCCGTGCCCGTGAGACGGGTGTGCCCTCGCTCAACGAGGCCCGGCGTCAGTTCTACGCCGACACCCACGACAGCCGTGTCAAGCCTTACGAGAGCTGGCACGACTTCGCGCTGTCGCTCAAGAACCCGGCCTCGGTGATCAACTTCATCGCGGCTTACGGCACTCACGCCTCGATCACGGCTGCGACGACGCTCGAGGCGAAGCGCGCGGCGGCAACCGCTCTCGTGCTCGGAGGAACCGGGGCTCCAGCCGATCGACTGGACTTCCTCAATGGCACCGGCGCCTGGGCCAACGCGGCCAATGGCCCGACCATCACAGGCCTCGACACAGTCGACTTCTGGATCGGCGGCCTTGCCGAGAAGAAGATGACGTTCGGCTCCATGCTGGGTTCCACCTTCACCTACGTGTTCGAGTACCAGATGGAGCAGCTCCAGGCGGGCGACCGGTTCTACTATCTCAGCCGCACGCAGGGCCTGAACCTTCTCAACGAGCTCGAGGCGGACTCCTTTGCGCAGCTCATCATGCGCAACACCAGCCTCGGCGACGGAAACTCGACCCATGTCAACGGCGCGGCCTTCCAGACGGCGGATTACATCCTCGAAATGGATATGGCCAAGCAGATCGGAGCTGACCCGACCCACTCGAACCCGATCCTCCAATCCATCAGCCCGATGGTGATCCGCAAGGACCTCGATGGGGACAATGATACGGACTACCTGCGCTACACCGGCACCGATCACGTCGTGCTCGGCGGCACGGACGAGAACGACACCTTGATCGGCGGGGAGGGCGACGACACACTCTGGGGCGACGGCGGCGACGACAGCCTCGAAGGCGGCTACGGCGTCGACCATCTCCACGGCGGCGACGGCGACGACATCATCACCGACAGCGGCACCGACATCGGCGCGGCCGACGTGATCCATGGCGATGCGGGCAACGACGTCATCAACCCGGGCAGCGGTCTCGACCTCGTCTTCGGCGGCAGCGGCCAGGACTTCATCTTCGGCGGCACGGAGGCCAAGAACGTCTCCGGCGGCCTGGGCAACGACTTCATCCGCGGCGGCACCGGCATCAGCTTCCTGGCGGGCAATGAGGGCGACGACTGGATCGAGGGCGGCGAGAGCTTCGATACTCTCGCAGGTGAGAACTCCGAGCTGTTCTTCAACTCGACGATCATCGGCCACGACGTCCTGAACGGACGGGGGAACGACAACGACTACGACGCCGAATCCGGCGACGACATCATGTTCCAGAACGAGGGGATCGAGCGCAACAACGGCATGGCCGGCTTCGACTGGGCGATCCACAAGGGTCACCACCAGGCCGCAGAGTCGGACATGCGGATCACGATCTTCCAGAACCAGCAGAACAACATCCTCCGGGATCGCTTCGACCTCGTCGAAGGTCTGTCGGGTTGGAAGTTCAGCGACACGCTAACCGGCCGCGACGTCGTCCTGGGTGGATATGATGCGAACGGCAATGCGGCCGAGGTTCAGCCCGGCTCTCCGCTGGAATCCTATTCCAACGCACTGCTCGAGAAGAACCTTCATCTGATCAAGGGGCTCGAGGGTCTCGTGGCCCACCTGCAGCGCACCACCGTCTTCGGTGCCGACGGCAAGGCAGAAGTCGTCGTGATGGATACGTCCGATGCCTCTGACATCCTCCTTGGCGGCGCCGGAAGCGATACGATCACCGGCGGCGGCGGCAACGACATTATCGACGGCGACAAGTGGCTCAACGTCCGCATCCGCATCCAGGCTCTGGATGCCGATCGCAAGCCGATCTTGGACGCCAGCGGCGACCAAGTCTACTACACCGCTGACGGGATGGACTCGAAGATCTACCGCGAATCTGACTACGTGAAGGGTGAGGTGGCTGCAGGTGCACAGCCGCTGTTCGGCGGCAAGACGCTGCAGCAGACGATGTTCGACCGGACCCTCAATCCGGGCCAGCTCTCGATCGCCCGCGAGATCGTCGATGGCGGCCAGGCAGCCGACAAGGACGTCGCGGTCTACTGGGACGTGAGGGACAACTACACCTTCACGCTCAACGACGACGGAAGCGTCACCGTCGAGCACGTCACCGTCTCGGCACAGGTCGATCCGATCACTCAGCAGAACCGGGTTTCGGATGGCATCGATCGGCTCTTCAATGTCGAACGCCTGCGGTTCTCGGACGGAAACGGCGGCACGGTCGAGTTCGATGTCGACAACCTCATCAACAAGCCCGCCACGGGCGTGCCGGTCATCAGCGACCTGACGCCCACCGAGGGCCAGCCTCTAACGGTCGATGTCAGCAGCATCCAGGACGGCAATGGGCTCGGCGCCTTTTCCTATCAATGGCAATCCTCGGCCAACGGAACGACGTGGAACAACATCGCCGATGCGACGGGAGCGACCTTCACCCCGCAGGATCTGGCCGGAACCGCCTTCGGTGCTCAGGCCGGGCTCCAGCTGCGGGTGGTGGTGAGCTTCACCGATGCCGGCGGCAACGCGGAATCCGTCGCGTCTGTGGCGACCCGGCCGGTGGGCGTGAACTGGGACGGCAACGCCGCAGCGGATAATACTCTTAACGGTACTGCCGGCGACGACATCGGCGACGGTGTCGACCCGTTCCTTTTCATCTTCGGCGGCAATGACGTGCTCAACGGCAACGACGGCAACGACAGCCTCAATGGCGCCGGCGGCAATGACGTCCTGAACGGAGGTGCCGGCAACGACACGCTCAACGGCGGCTCCGGTACGGACGTGGCGGTTTATGCCGGGCCGGCGGGAGACTACGATTACGGCCTGAACGCATCCGGCCAGATCACCATGACGGATCGGACCGGAACGGAAGGCTCGGATACGCTCACGTCGATCGAGCAGCTGCGCTTCGCTGGCGTGACGTACACGCTGAACAACGGCATGAATACCGCGCAGACTCTAACGGGCGGCACCTTATTCAGCGCCAATCGGGCCGACATCCTTCTCGGGCATGCCGGCAACGACACGCTCAACGGAAATGGCGGCAACGACATTCTGGTGGGCGGTGCCGGCAACGACACGGTCAACGGCGGCGACGGCAGCGACCTCATCGTTCAGGTCGGCGGCACCGACGGACGCGATCGTGTCGATGGCGGAGCGGGCATCGACACCTACCAGCTGAACGGATCGGCCGGGGCGGAGACCTTCACGATCTACAGCCGTACGGCGGCCCTGGCGGCCATCAACGGTCTCACGCTCGCGGGCAACACGGAGATCGTGATCGCTCGGGACGGCGTCGTGATCGCCGAGCTTGACAACATCGAGGAGATCCGCGTCAACACCCTTCAGGTGACTTCGCCGGGCGGTTCGACCGGCGGCGCGAGCGGCGGTGACACGATCCAGGTCGTCGGCAACTTCAACGGGACGAGCCTGAACTTCAGCACGATTACCATCGACGGCAACGAAGGCGACGACACGGTCGACATCTCGGCCCTGTCCTCGGCGCACCGGATCGTGTTCCGCTCCAATGGCGGCCACGACACCATTGTGGGCACCCTGCGTCAGCAGGACGTGGTCGAGCTGGCGCCGGGCAGGACGGTCGGGGACTACACCCGGACGGTCAACGCCAACGGCACGATCACCCTCGCGAGCGATGCCCACTCCGTCACCTACCGCTGTGAGGAGGCGCAGGAGCCGATGATCCGCGAATGCGCGGACGACGATGACATGCACCATTCGCCGTCAGGCCGGCCGGTCGCCGGTGATGACACCTTCACGGTCAAGAAGGGCGGGGTGCTCAACCTCACCGTGGCGGATCTGCTCGCCAACGACAGCGACCCGGATGGCGATGCGCTGTGCGTGGTCGCGGTCGATGAGGACGAGCACGGGACGGTGGTGCTCAACGACGACGGCACGCTCAGCTTCACGCCGAAGGCCGGCTTCACCGGCACCGCCTCCTTCACCTACCGGGTCGAGGACAGCAACGGCGGCCACGACCAGGGCAAGGTCACGATCGTGGTGAGCGAGGAGACGTCGAATCCGGCCCAGCCGCCCGCGGAGCATCCACCCGTCGAGCAGCCTCCGGCCGAGCAGCCTCCGATGGTGGAGCAGCCGGTTCCGGCGACGCCTGCGGTGCCCGAGAACTTGGTGTGCCAGGGCGGCCGAGGTCACGACCGGCTCTGGGGCGGCGACGGCCATGACCGCCTCTACGGCGAGAAGGGCCACGACCGCCTCTATGGCGGCGGCGGCGACGATCGCCTCTACGGCCATGACGGCCACGACCGCCTGTGCGGCGATGCCGGCGCCGACCACATGTGGGGCGGACGCGGCAACGACACCTACGACGTCGACGACCGCGCCGACCGGGTCTACGAAGGCCGCAACCAGGGCAC
>NZ_QQBB01000008.1 GCF_003350535.1 Microvirga subterranea | reverse complement strand
ATCTGGTCGATGTCTCTCAAAACAGCCCCGAAGGACCGTCCGCAAGGACACCGCCGCCTGCGCTTCTCTCTCTCGTCTTCACTTGTCAAAGAGCATGCATCCGTCAGGATGCCTTACCGGAAAATCTCTTTCCGCAGCCTTAGCGGCCTCGAAGGTCTTCGTCCGGTGGGCGGCGCCGTGTGGCCCGCCGTCGATGAACCTCATATAGGCCGGTTCGATTTTTGGGTCAAGAAGAAATTTGAAGTTTTTTCCAAATCTTCATTTCTTCTCAAGTCTACCTGCATTCGGACAAAGAAGTACCGTCTGCAGAAAATGAGCTTTTCTGCACCGCTACTATCTGGAACGAAGTGAATTCGTCCATTCATCTGAATGTTTTTGTCAGAGGAGCCTTCAGAATTGCTCCGATAACCTCGGAGCGTTCCGGCTCATGGCATGCGCTAGTCACAATGAACACCACCTTGGAAGCAGTCTGTCCGATGGACCGTGGTCCCGGACAAAACAAACTCCAAGGCGCAGGTTCGACGCCGGATCAGAGTTCCGGGTGCCGACAGTCACTGTGTCTGGAAAAGGCGCCGCCTCGGAGAGGTGGCGCCGGGGAGGGGACACATAGTCGATTTTTTCGCCGGTGCAAGAGAAAATTGGGTCTGCCGCACTCAGAAGTTTCAGGTTGGGATTTTCTGGGGATCCCTATGCCGGCGAGTCCTTGCGTGAAGGCCCTCTCAAGGCTGAGGAGTCCGTTCTGAACCGCTCAATGGCCACAGGCGTTTGTGCGGGATCGGCCTCATGCTGCCGCATCGAGGTTGATTCCGCGTGCGGCTGCGAATGCCATCAGTGCCTTGTCGTCGGCGACTCGATGGCGCTGGTCGATAACCCAGCCTTCGCCCTCGCTTACGACGATATAGCCCCGAGACTGGAGCCGGGTCACGAGCGCCTGTGTCCCGCCGACTTCGCTGCGTGTGACGCCCCGCTGGGCAATGAACTGTTCGATTGCTGCTTGGGCCGCTTGGGCAAGATCAACCGCATCAGCCCGATTGACCGATTTCGCGCGGGATTGAGCGGCAATCTTCGCCGGGTCGCGACGAACCGACTTCCAACCGCCACGACCGGATGTCTGCTGCATGTCCGGTGCGGGCATATCCGGACGAGCAGGCGCTGGAGAATCGAGAACAACGATCCTTGGGGGCGGAGCCGGAGCAGGGGGAGGTGGTAGAGGTACAGATGCGGGCCGGGACGCAGGCCTGGCTGCTAGGTGACGCGCCCGGAGTCCCGTGTTGTCGTTAACCACGCCACGCGGTGCGGTTGCCTCCGCGCGCGGCTGCGCGGGTTTGCTCGCACTGATCCGTTGCTCCTTGGGGGGCGCAGACCGAGCTGCCTGTTGTTCCACTCCGGCTGCTAGGGCGATTTCCTGCGCTGTTTGCTCTGACGAAGAGCTCGGCGCTGAAACGGGCTTTGCGGCCCGGCAGAGCTTGACCAGCCGTTCGTCGATGGACTTCTTTTCTGCAATGGCCGCCATTGCGGCCTGCATCATGCCGTTTTCGGACTCGGCGATGGCGCCTTTAAGTACGTCGTCAAACTTCTTTGCCAATCGCGAGAGAGCGGCAGCGAGCATTTGCGTGTCTGAGGAGCGTGGCTGCTCCAGACCCTGCAGTGGCTTTGACCTCTCAGCATTGGCCGCCGGCTTGCTCGGGCATGGCTTCACTTGATCGCGTAATTTCCGCGCGTTTGGCTCAGATAAAGCTTGGCGGGATGCTGCCGCCGCTGATGTTGCCTTTGCGAGTTTGGAAAGATCCCGTACGCCGATCAGACCGATGTCCTGCATCTTCCAGCGAACCTGCGTCACTGTCCTTCCAAGCGTCTCGGCAATGCGCTTGTCGGTCATCGGAGGGTTCGCCGTCACCAAGGCCCGCAGCTGCGCAACCTCTTCCTCGCCCCACGACTGGTGCTTCTGCACCTGCGTGCCGATCATCCGTGCACGGAGGTACGTCGCAGGTACGGGCCGGTTCAGCTTTGCGGCGGTTACTGGAACAGGAACTTTCGCGGCGCGATCGCGGCGGAGAATTTCAATCTCTTCGTCAGTCCATTCCCTGTTCATGGCAGGGTTATTCCTTCTCAGCAGAGGCTGGATCCGGAGAACCACGTCGCAATTCTGAAGAGAAGAGACGTAAGCCGCCGGACCTGGGGCCGGCGACGGAGGCCGTCAAGCCGGATGGTGGGGGAGGGTAGGGCTGGGTGCTATTCCCGGAGGACAAGCCGCCATCTGGAGCAGGATCGCGCTTCCAGCATCCGTTGACTGGAATTGCCTCGCATCCACCCCACGGCAACGCCCGTGAGGAGATGGCGCAGTTTTGAGCCGGCGCAACAATGGAACGTGAGGCATCGGATTGTCGAAGCGTATCTCTGCACGGAATCGAGCACGCTGTTTAAGCAGGCGACGGGCCACAATCAACACGGATTCAGTGTCCTCTGCTTCAATCCATCCGAGGGTTGATTTCCTCACTTCGAGGATCTGCCATATCGGCGTCGGAAATCAGACTTTCGCGCTCCGGTTTCAATGGCACTAGCCGAACGGCCACGATTGGCGTTAACGTATCCCTAAAATTGATTTGATCCGGAGTAGCCGGACTTCATTAGGTGTTGACCGGCGAGGGGGTTGGGATGGGCGAAGGCCGCAAGTGCCGTGTCCTGATCGTTGAGGACGAAGCCATGATCTCGATGCTGATCGAGGACATGGTTCTCGATCTTGGGTGCGAGATCGTCGGTCCGGCCGCAAGGCTTGACCATGCGCTTACGCTGGCGCTTCAGGCCCCGATCGACATCGGCGTACTCGACATCAATGTCGATGGTTCCGTGGTTTTTCCCGTGGCAGACGTGCTTCGGTTCCGCGGCATCCCATTCATATTCTCCACCGGATATGATGCCCGCAGCCTTCCTGAACGCTTTTGCGGAAGCCCAACCCTGACGAAACCTTTCTCATACAAGCACCTTGCGGAGATGTTCCGGGGCTCGTTGGCTGACGCCGCCTGCACCCCCGACGCCTTCCAACTGCTCGACTGACCCGTTTCCAGGCAGCAACGTCGCCCACGACGGTCTGCTTTCATGGTGATAATTGCACCGAATTTCGTAACTTTATAGCGAGAGAGGCGCCTTCGGTCGGTAAGGCCCAATGTTCGTCGGATCACCCGCATGTGGTAAGACCTCTGCGAGGCGATGCGCCTCGAAAGGTTACGCTCTCCAACCTGCCATTCGACAGGCCGCGTGATAGGATTGTGGTCTTGTCAAGCGTAGCGACCGGTCGATCGTGAGAAGCAGAATTCCGACAGGCCACCGAGCCAACCGCCTGCTCGCCGCTTTGGAGGCTGAGGATTACGCTTACCTCGAGCCATACCTCGAGACGGTCGAACTGCCTCAAGGCAAAGTTCTCTACGAACCCGGCGAGATGGTATACCATGTGTACTTCCCCCAAGATGCCTGCGTATCCCTCGTCAATGTTCTTGAGGACGGGGTCACCGTTGAAGTTGCGATGTTCGGCCGCGAGGCCGCCTTCGGGTTCGTGAGCGAACTCGCCACGGGAAAGGCTTTTGGGCGTTATGTCGTACAGATCGCTGGAGGCGCATCCCGGATAAGCATCCAGCGCCTGCATGACGTCGTCGAAGCACGGCCGCGCATTCGCAGCATCTTATGGGCGTTTGCCGAAGCTCTGATCCTTCAGACCTTCCAGATGATTACCTGTAATGCTGTCCACAGCGTCGAAGCGAGATGCTGCCGATGGATCTTGAGCATCCATGACCGACTCGGTCATGACACCCTTCCCCTGACACATGAGTTTCTGGCGTCCATGCTCGGCGTTCAGCGCTCCACAGTCAGCGTTGTCACACGAGCCCTTCAGTCAGCCGGACTGATCGTGCAGGGACGCGGTGCCATCACCATAACCGATCGCGATGGTTTGGAGAGAGCCGCCTGCGAATGCTACTGGAAAATCAGAAAAGGTTTCGAGCAGCTTCTGCCAAATTCGTTTATATAAACGTTATATAGTTATTTACACTGTTCTTGCATTCCGCACGCATTAAGCCCGCCTGAAGAAGCTTAAGCACATATTGCTGACGAAAAATTTTCACTGTGTCGGCTTCCCGACAGACATGAAATCATGGATTGATATTGTCACAACCATTGGCAGAACCAAACCAGCCATTGTGTCGAGCACGAGATTTGGCTCTACAAGGGGGAGCAGATGACCGAGGTATATTCCGTCATTGCGGCCGACCTACCGGCCACAAGCGATAGCGTACGGGATCTCTCCCGCGAAGTTCCGACCGCATTGATCAGCGAGAGCCCACTGTTGCAAGCTGGGTTGGAGCACCTTCTCGCGGATACGCGTTTCGTAGTGGGCGACCATGCGGCTCAGAATCGGCCGGATCGACCCAGCCCAGAACTTCCGCACCTCTTCATCATTATCTCGAAACAATGTTCGAATCGCACCATCGAATCAGTCGAGACGATAAAGGCGACGTTTCGAGACGCTAAGATCTGTGTCATGGCCGACGATCTCGACCTTTCGTCGGCTTTGCGAGCTTATGAAGCGGGAGCCAACGGCTTCTGCCTGACGAGTGTCGATAGAGATGTCCTCACCACCTCACTCGATCTCATGATGATGGGTGAAGGACTGTTCCCGTCACGCCTCCTCGCCTCGGCTTCCGATCACATCCCGTCCACACCGGATCGGGAAGCGGAGCGCCCCTTCCACGGAGGCGACCAGAGCCTTGAGAGCATGCGAGCCGCCGGCCCTACGGGGCAGAGGCTGTCCGCTCGGGAAGGAGAAATCCTTCGGGGGCTGATGGAGGGGGCTCCGAACAAAGTGATCGCCCGCCAGTTCGGCCTGAGCGAAGCTACCGTTAAGGTGCACGTCAAAGCGATTCTTCGCAAGATCGGCGCCAAGAACCGCACTCAGGCCGCCATGTGGGCGGCGGATCATATTCCAGCAAGCCGCACGACAACGTTGTCGTAGATATTGTGGTCAGGTGACCTAGGAGGGCAGGGAGCGCTCCTGCCCTCTTCAACGGTGCATAGGCCAGTTGCTTTGGGGTCTCCTAGCCGATGGTCCAAAGAGGTCCAAGCCTTAGGGGCGGTGCAGGCCTGCCATGTTCTCCAGAACGGTGCAAACCGATGCCGTATCCTGGGTGTTCTGTCCATTCGCCAAAGCCGCGCGATAGACGGACTCGGTCGCCGTGAACAATGGCGTCGGACAGCCTAGCTGCCGGGCAAACTCATCGATAACCCGCATATCCTTCTGCCAAAGACCGATGGACATGGTGGCTGGCTCATACCGCTGATCTGCCATCAGCGGAGCGCGAAGCTCAAAGATTCTGGAATTCCCGGCTCCGGCCGAGATGAGCTCGATGATCTGGTGGGCGGGCAACCCGGCCTTCATGCCAAGAACCATCGCCTCCGCACTCGCAACATTGTTGATAGCAACGAGCAGATTCGCCACGAACTTCATCTTGGTGCCGTTCCCGAACGGTCCCACATTGTGCGCGGCCCGCCCGAAATCCAAGAACAGTTCGTTCAAGGCCTCGATGTCTTCGGAACCGCCACTGGCATAGATGACGAGATCGCGATTCGCCGCTTGTGCGCCGGTGCCGCTCAACGGGCAATCGAGCATCCTGTGGCCTGCTCCTCGTAGGACGGACTCGGCATTGGTTTTGTCCTCAAGGGCGAGAGTGCTCAACTCTGCCACGATGCATCCTCGAGTAGCATGCTCGGCCAACTCCTGAACCACGTCGTGGAGAGCGCGAGGGCTCGGGAGGCTCGTCAAGATGGTTGTGGCTGCCGCGGCAATGGCAGCAGGGCTGTCGACGAGCCGTACACCTGCGGCCTGCGCTTCGGCGACCCTTTGCGGACTCACGTCGTAACCGAATACGGTCCAACCGCGCTCAACCAAGTTCCGGGCTACTGCGCCTCCCATCGTCCCGAGGCCGATGACGCCGACAGGGGCCTTTTTATCGATCATGATGCTTACTCTATGGTTCGAGGAGGTCTACCTCACCGGAGAAATTCAAGCTGGCGAATGGCGACCTTGAATGGCATGAGAATTCAACTCGCCTTACGCAGCTCTTGCTCCGCAGCCCGTCGGGGCATTTTCACCACCACCTTGATAGCGTCCTCGACGCGATCGCGTGCATAACGGAGGGCAGTCGGAAGATCTTCCATCATGAAGGTATGCGTGTGGATCTTCGTCGCGTCGAAGCGCTTGGCTGCCATGAACGCCTGAGCACGGTGCGTTGCGCTGCGCCCTTCGCCACGGATCCCATAAATGTAGATGTTGTTGCGGACGAGATGGGCAACATCGATAAGAGCCGGATCATGGGGGAAGGCTGCGAGGCACATCTTGCCGCCGCGGTTCAGCATGCGCCCGGCTTCATTGATGGCATTCGGAGCGCCCGAACACTCGATGACATAGTCAACGCCCTTGCCGCCGTTAAGGCGCCGTACGGCTTCGACCGGATCCTCGCGGGTGACGTTCACCACGTGGTCGGCGCCGAGTTCAAGCCCCGTCTTGAGGCGATTGTCGCGCGTTCCCGTCAATATCACCGGAGAAGCGCCCAAAGCTTTCGCAACCGCGGCGCCGAGGAGCCCGATCGGCCCGGGGCCAATCACGACGACGCTCTCGCCGGCGATCAAACCGCCGAGCTCGGTAAGCCCGTACATTGAAGTGCCGGCCGTAACGACAAGGGTCGCTTCCTCATCGCTCATGTCATCGGAGATCTTGATAAGCGTATTGATGTTGTTGACGGCGAACTCGGCAAAGCCACCATCCGATGTGAATCCGTTCGCCCGATGCCCCTTGTCGACGTCGCCATAGTTGAGGCCGTAATTCAGGCACGACGTGTACATGCCCATTCGGCAGCGCTTGCACTGACCACAGCCGGCATGGATTTCAACGGTTACCCGATCACCGATTCTGAACTCATCGACGCCTGGGCCGAGGGCGGCGACCGTTCCCATGTACTCATGCCCGGGCGTGAAATTTTTGTTGAAGGGGGTGCCCCCCTGAATCATGGCCGGCGGACCGCTGCTGACCACGTCCAGGTCCGTGGCGCAGATCGCTATCGCATCCACCCGAACCAGCACCTCTGCTTTCTTGGGAACGGGGACCGGCTTGTCGACCAGCTTCAGTTCTTCGGGATCGCCGAGAACCCAAGCCTTCATCATCTCAGGGACCGGGATGGCAGGATCGGTTCTAACGCCGGGTGGTGCATACATGATCGGTTTCCGTATTTGTCGCTATGATTCAGGCGGCCTGGAGACGGATGCCATCAGGAACCGGGAGGGGAGCGTTGGCGCTTTGCTTGAACTCCACCGTCGTAAACAGAAGTTCCGTGTCGCCAATGTTCTCGACGCTATGAACCAGGTACTCGCCGGCTCCATAGTGGAGATGCTTCGTGTCTCCCGGAAAATGGTTGACGTCGACGATGCGGCCATCTTCGAAATATCCACGGGCACTGCCATAGGTGTGACACGTCCAGAAGTAGTCGAGCACGTGGCGATGGAAGGCGCATCGCTTTCCCGGCGGGAGGCGCAAGTGCCAGACTCGCACGCGATCCGTTTCAGACACGAGCACACTTCCGACACAGCCGTTGAAACGATTGGCTTCCAGGTCGGCCTGAAGCTCTTGGGGCCAATGGGCTCGCGCATTTTCGGTCGTCAGCATGGCATCCTCCGTCGAGTTGGATTGATCAAATCACGGGATAAGAATCGTGGAGCCGCTCGTACGACCCTCTTCAAGGTCTCGATGAGCTTGAGCAGCTTCGGAGAGCGGATATCGTTGCCCGATGGAGGGTCTGAGAACGCCCTTGGCGACCAAGTCGAAAACCGCGGCCGCCGATGCGGCGTAATCCTCGGGTGAGCTGGCATAGTGTACGAGGGTCGGCCGGGTGAAATACAAAGAGCCTTTCTTCTGAAGCAGGCTCGCCTCGACCGGCGGGGGAGGGCCCGATGTCGCTCCGAAGGACACAAAGACGCCTCTCGGAGCCAATGAGTCGATCGAGGTCTCGAACGTGGCCCTTCCGATTGAGTCGAAGACGACCGGAACACCCTTTCCTCCGGTGATCTCCTTCACACGGGAAAGGACATCCTCCCTGGTTCTGTCAATGACGGCGAAGTAACCATTGGCCAGAGCCCGTTCGCATTTTTCATGGCCGGCAGCGACACCAATCAGTCGGACGCCAAGATGCTTCGCCCATTGGCCGGCGAGGAGCCCAACCCCGCCAGCCGCCGCATACATCAGGGCAAAATCGTTCGGCTGTAGGCTGACGCACCGGTTGAGGAGGTATTCGACCGTCATACCCTTCAAAAGGACGGCGGCCGCCTGCTCATTGGAGGCACCGTCAGGAACTTTGACGAGGCGGTCGGGCGACATGACGCGATGATCGGCATAGGCCCCAGGCGCGCCGCCCTGATATGCGACGCGATCGCCAACGCGCAGCGACGCAACTTCCGAGCCGACCGCTTCGACGACACCTGCCGCCTCGCTGCCGATCCCACTCGGCATCGGCAGAGGATAGGCTCCGGAGCGATGGTAAACGTCAAGGAAGTTCAAGCCGCAGGCGGTCTGGCGGATCAGAACTTCGCGCGGACCAGGCGAGCCGATCTCCACCTCCTGAAGCTGGAGAACATCAGCGCCACCTTGTTGCTCGATACGGATCGCGTGGGCTTTCACTATGGGCCTCCCGGTAGTCAGGCGATGACGGATAGATTCTCGAGCGCATCGAGAACGCGCCGGCGTGAGCTTTCGATATGATCCCGTGCCAGAGCCAGCGCCTGCCTTTTGTCGCGTCTCTGAATCGCGTCGATAATCGCGCCATGTTCAGCAACAAAGTCAGCAAGGCTGAGCTCATTGCTGCTTGTAACGCTCACGTAGGTCAGCCGCTCGTACTGCTCGATGGCGTCACATCCGGCGCGAGCAAGACGTGAATTCCCGCAGTTGGCGGCAAGAAAGCCATGGAAGGCGCTATTGTACTCAATCCACTTCGAGAGCTCTATCGGAGAGGGTAGCGTGCGGAACTCATCGAGGTCCGACAGAATCCCATCGCTGGCCGTATCGAGCAGACGGATGATGCTTTCGCGTTCAAGGATCTGGCGCATTTCATACAGCTCGCGCGCATCCGTCAGGGAGATGCGTTTCACGCGATAGCCTTTGCGGGGCATGACTTCGATCAGGTTCTGCTCCTCGAGCTTGAGCAATGCGTCCCTGATCGGTGACTTGCTCACCTGATACTGCTCGGCAAGCTGCCGCTCCTGAATTTGTGTGCCGGGACGAATGGCGCAGGACAGTATCGCGGCTCTCAGCTGCTGATACACGCTCGTTCGAACCAGAAGCGGAGATTCATCCAATCCTTCGGGCACAAAATTCTCCCTGCCTAGGATTCCTTACACTACAGAATGCCTCAAACTGATATTTCAGTTCTTCGCTCCGCGTCAATCCTGTTGCGCCGATTTCCTGAAGAAGCCATTGAAACGCGGTAGCCAACGTTCCTGTTGACACATGATTTGCAGATAGTGAAATATCAGATTCGACAGGACGGAGGGAGGAATGACGCCAGAATTCTTCGCCGGAAAGCTCATGTTCTTGCATCCGCCGAATGGATGATCGCGTCGCAGGTACGCGTCTTTTTCAGCTCAGAGTACACAGTTGCTGAGGGACTTTCGTAGGTATGAAGTCGGCAGGTCCCAAATCGACGCGCGGTCGAGTGAGCTTGGGCGATCATGATTCATGATAAAAATGATCAGCAATGATTATTTCATCATAGAGCGAGACCACGCTTAAGCTTTTCCGATAGCGGCAGGGCCGAGCGCAATTAAGCCGAATGTGCCTGGATCGAACCGGGCTTTGACGACGACGAGCCACAGGGGATTTCGGGATGATGCGAGGCTCCCTGCCTGCTCATAATCAAGAAGATTTCTGGGAGGAGATCGAAGTCCATGAGGAGCGTCATTCAAGTATCTGCCATCGCTTTGGCTGCTCTCGCGCTCGGCTCAGTCACGTCTGCGAAGGCTGAGAACATCAGGTTGCGCATCGCGTCAGGTCATCCGGCGGTCAATACGTACGTTCACCTGATGCAGACATTTTTCGTGCCGGAGGTGACGAAGCGGGTCGCGGAGCGAACGAGCCATAAAATCGAGTTCATTGAAGGTTATGGCGGCTCGATGGTGAAGGTTGCGGACACGCTGGAAGGTGTGCAGTCCGGCATCATCGACATCGGCGGCTATTGCCTCTGCTTCGAGCCGTCGAACCTTCCCCTCCATGCCTTTCAGGTCATGCTGCCGTTCGGCACTATGAGCGCCGAGAAGAGCGTCAAGCTCGCGCGGGCTGTCTATGACAAAGTCCCGTACATGACCAAGGTGTTCGAGGAGAAGTTTGGCCAGAAGCATTTGGCCGCAATTGCCGACAACGGCTACAATTTGACGACGACATTCGACTGGAACACGGTCGCCGATCTCAAAGGACGCAAGCTGGCCGGCGCAGGCCTGAATCTGAAATGGCTGGAATTCGCCGGCGCCGTGCCGGTCCAATCATCGCTGCCTGAGGCCTATACGGCCATGCAGACCGGTGTCTACAACGGATGGATCATGTTCCCGTCCGGCGTCGTGAATTTCAAGATGTATGAAGTCTCTCCGTATTACACGGAGATTGGGTTCGGATCCATCACGTGGCACGCGCTGACGATCAACCGCAATCGCTTCAACCGACTTCCCAAGGAAGTGCAGGACATCATCGTTGAAGTTGCACGGGAGTACGAAGCGAAAACCGGGACCGTCAACGACGAGAACTATCCCAAGCAGATCGAGCAGTTGAAGGAGCTCGGCGCAAAGGTGAAGACCCTGCCTGAAAGCGTGCGTGCCGATTGGGCTACGTCCCTCAAGGACTGGCCCAAGGAGAAGGCAGCCGAGCTCGACAAAGCCGGACTTCCCGGAACCCAGGTCCTTGAGCTGACTCTCGAGGAAGCCGAGAAGCTCGGCCACAAATGGCCGATTCGGTACCAGGTCAAATAGCATTCAAACGGGTCGTCTCCCGGAACCGGCTGACTTACCAGCTCCGGTTCCGGGGTTTCTCATGTGAATACGGCTGCAGGTGTCATTCGATGATTGGAAGAGGTCTCGACTGGATTTCGAAAGCCTTGCTGGTTCTGGCTTCGATCCTCGCCTTCCTTTTATGCTTTGTCGTCGTCGGTGACGTGATCGGGAGAGTGGCGTTCAACAGTCCGCTCAAGGGCACGCCGGAACTCGTCTCCAGCTCGATCGTCATCATCTGCTATCTGCAGGCGGTCTATGCCATTCTCAGTAATGGGATGATGCACGTGGATGCACTGACCATCCATTTTCCCGCACGCATCCGTGCCGCCCTAGTCGTCGTCTCCTGTTTTCTCGGAATCATCCTCTTTGCTCTCATCTTCTGGGGCAGCATCGACGGCTTTGCCCACGCATTCGAGACCGGCGAGTATGAGGGGGAGGGAGCTCTTCGAGTTCCGATGTGGCCGGTTCGACTTGCAGTTCTGATCGGCAGTGGACTTGCCGTTGCAGCCTACTTGCTCCTGGCAATCAGGCAGATTGCTGCGGCCCGTATGCACGAAGTCCTTGTCACCGGCACCTCACACTGATTGGATCCCTTCGATGTTCGACCCCTCACAAATGATGATCATCGTTGGGGTACTCCTGACACTCGTCCTCTTCGGCACCCACATCGCGGTCGCACTCGGCATTACCTCGGCTCTCGGAATATACCTCATGCAGGAAAACATCGAGGTCGTCCGGAGCTTCATTTCGAACACGGCCTACGAGGGAATCCGGGATTATATCTTCGCCGTCATCCCACTCTTCATCCTGATGGGCGAGTTCCTCGCAAAATCGGGCGCGGCTCGCGACCTTTTCAGCCTGGTCAATCGCTTGACTCGATGGCTCCCTGGGCGCCTTGGCGTCGCGACCGTGCTGGCAAACGCGGTTTTTGCTTTCGTTTCGGGAGTGAGCATCGCGGCCGCTGCAACATTCTCCCGCATCGCTTATCCGGAGATGAAGCGTTACGGCTACAATCGGCAGTTTTCACTTTCCTGCATCGCGGGCAGTGCCTGCCTCGGCATGCTCATTCCGCCGTCGGTCCTCATGATCGTTTGGGGCGTCCTGACCGAGCAGTCGATCGGCAGCCTGTTCATGGCCGGTGTGGTTCCTGGCCTCGTCGTCGTGCTCGTTTACAGCGCCTACATCGTCGGAACCGCTATTCTAAGGCCTCAGATCGTCGGCGAAGGCAGAGTATCTGCGACTGCGAACCACGCCACGACCGCGCAGATCGCTGAGAGCGATGACCTCAGCGGCACACTTTTCGGCACGCTTCTGGTCGTTCTTCTCGTGTGCGGCGTCCTCGGGGGCATCTGGTTCGGCTTTTTCACTCCGACGGAAGGCGCGGGCGTCGGTGCGGTAGCGGCATTCGCCATCGCGTTGATCCGCGGGATGCGTGCGAAGGAGGTCTTCGAGGTCGTTCTGTCGGCAGGTCGCTCGTCTGCGCCGCTTCTCCTTCTTCTCGTCATGGCTCAGCTCTACTCCCGTGTCCTGTCGATGACGGGTATTACGGGAGCGGTCCAGGCTGCGCTCCTCGACACGGGACTGCCGGCAATCGCCATCCTCGGGATCATGATCCTCATCTGGTTCGTCCTCGGATGCATCATCGACTCGATCTCGATCATTCTCCTGACTGTCCCAGTATTCGCTCCCGTCGCCAGCAGCCTAGGATACGATCCTCTGGCATTCGCCATCATCGGCATCCTGGCCATCGAGACGGGGCTCTTGACCCCGCCGTTTGGAATTCTCGTCTTCACGGTCAAGGCTGCGTTGCCGCAGGAAAATGTCTCGGTCGGCGAGATCTTTCGGGGATCGACCCCGTTCTGGATCTGCCTTCTGGCGGTCATCGCGGCAATCATCGCCTTCCCCCAGATCGCAACCTGGCTTCCCAATCTCGGAAAACCTTAAGGAGAAAATCATGCCCGCCTACTGGGTCGCGCGGTCGCGCATCAATGATCCCGTCGAGTATAAGAAGTACACGGACCGCGTACCTGGGATCATTTCTCGATATGGCGGCAAGGTGCTGGCCCGTGGCGGCCGATTCAAGATCCTGGAGGGGCCGGAAACGTTCCACCGTTTCGTGGTGATCGAGTTCCCGAGTCTCGAGGCCGCCGAGGAATGCCATCGCTCACCCGAATACCAGGAAGCCTCGTCGTTCCGCAAAGACGGGGCCGGGCAGGTGGAACTGATTATCGTCGAGGGCGGCGACGCCACGAAATGAGCGAGGCCGATTTCTTCCCGCCATTGAAAGCACAACCCTGATGGCCAAAGCCGACTTTGCAGGGGTTCTCGTCCCCGCCATTACATCCTTCCAAGCCGATCTCGAGGTGGATGCACCGCTGTTTCTCGGCGTGTGCCGCTGGCTCCTGGCCCAAGGAGCCAACGGGCTCGCCGTTTTCGGCACGACGAGCGAAGCGAATTCGTTGTCGATCGCGGAGCGCCGCCATCTCCTGGAGCATTTGGTGGAAGGCGGGATCGATCCGTCACTGCTTCTGCCCGGCACGGGGCAATCGGCCCTTCCGGATGCGGTCGAGCTAACGAGGCACGCAGTGTCCGTCGGGTGCGGCGGCGTGCTGATGCTGCCGCCATTCTACTACAAGCCCATATCGGTCGAGGGGCTGTTCGCGTTCTATTCGGAAGTGATCGAACGGGTCGGTTCGTCGGACTTAGGATTGTGGCTCTATCACATCCCTCAGATGACCGGCGTCGGCATTCCTCATGACCTCATCGAGCGGTTGATCAAGCGCTATCCGGACACTGTCCTGGGCATCAAGGACAGTTCCGGCGACTGGTCCAACACGGAGGCCATGCTCACTCGCTTCCCAGGCTTCCGCATCTTTCCAAGTTCAGAAGGCGTTCTCCTGAAGGCGATGAGGCTTGGAGCAGCCGGCTGCATCACCGCTTCGGGCAACATCAATGCTGCAGCGATCCGCCAGCTGGTCGACAACTGGAAGAGCCCGGACGCTGACGCACTGCAAGAGCCCGTGGCGGACGTGCGCAACATTTTCTCGAGCTATCCCCTCATCCCGGCAGCAAAGGCGGTGATGGCGACATTGCTGCGCGAGCCAGGGCTTGCGCAGCTACGGCCCCCATTGACGCCGCTTTCGGACACCCAGTCTTCGGAGCTGATCGCAAGGCTTGAGAAGGCTGGGCATGCTTTCAAACCCGCACCATTCATGTGACCCGCGAAACGAGCATTATCCGCTCTTCTCATCGAATTGGAGACCATCATGGCGCTCACGGATCGAATTCCTTACCAGGCCCTGATCGACAGACCGAAGCTCCACCTGCCGGGAGGAGCCAGACTGGCGGTATGGTTCATCCTCAACGTCGAGGAATGGCGGATCGAAGGAGCGATGCCAAGGACCGTCCTGTCGCCCCCGATGGGACAACCGCTTCTCCCGGACGTGCCAAACTGGTCTTGGCATGAATACGGTATGCGGGCCGGCTTTTGGCGGCAGTTCGAGGCGCTGACGCGCCGAAACATCCCTGTCACGCTCGCAATCAACGGAAACGTGTGCACATCCTATCCGCGCGTTGCGGCCGCCGGTCGGGATGCCGGCTTCGAGTTCATGGGGCATGGCTTCCTCCAGGGACCGATGCACAAGGTCGAGAACCAGAGAGACGCCATCCGACGGACGGTGGACGCAATCACCGCATTCGCAGGGCAGCCGCCACGCTCCTGGGAGAGTCCTGGTCTGACGGAAACCGAAGAGACGCTCGACCTGCTGAGGGAGCATGGGATCGAGTATGTGGCCGATTGGGTGATCGACGATCTGCCGCAAGAGGTCGCGACGCCTTTCGGGCCCATTACGACGATCCCCTACACGGTCGAGACCAACGATATCGTGGTCTATGCCCTTCAGCAGCACGCGTCAGACCAGTTCCTCAAGACCGGGAAAGATCAGTTCGACCGCCTTTATCAGGAGGGAGAGCAGAATGCCCGGATCATGGCCATCTCGATGCATCCCTACATTACGGGTGTCCCGCACCGGATTCGTTATCTGGAGGAGCTCCTGGACTATGTGATCGGGCATGAAGTCGTCGCATTGATGACGGCAAGCGAGATCGGCGACTGGTATACGGGCGAGATGGCCCGCCTTCGCCGGGATGCGGCATGACTGGGCAAGCGAGTTGAGGAAGTACAAAGAGGCTTGGTCGGCATGAAGCTCTGGGGCAGGGCAACCTCCATGAACGTCCAGAAGGTACTCTGGGCGTTGGGCGAGCTCGGAATGGATGCCGAGCGGCTCGACGTAGGCGGTTCCTACGGCGGTCTGGACTCCTCAGCTTACAGTGCCTTGAACCCCAACCGCCGGATCCCGACGCTCGAAGACGGCGACCTGGTCCTGTGGGAATCCAACGTCATCGTTCGCTACCTCGCCGCACGCTATGGGCGCGGAACCCTTCATCCCGACTCATGGAACGAAGCCGCCTTGGCGGATCAATGGATGGACTGGATGCAGACGACGTTGGCGCCGGTCTTTGTGCCGCTGTTCTGGGAGGTTGTCCGCAAGCCTCCCTCCCAGCGCAGCCCGGAACGCATTCTGCAATTGAGCGAAGAGGCAAGGCGCGTCTATGGCATTCTCGATGCCCGCCTCGCAGATACGCCCTGGCTTGCAGGCTCAACCTTCTCGATAGGGGACATCCCGGCCGCCGTGACGCTCCATCGATGGTATACGATGGACATTCCACGGCCTGACCTCGCCAATCTCGCGAGCTGGTACGAGCGCCTGGGTGAGCGCCCGGCTTTTCGCTCGAGCGTGATGACGAGCTACGAACCTCTGCGCGGTCGAGATTGAGGCTATCAAGGCCGCTTCTAATCGGCCGTCCAGCCGCCGTCCACGAGGAGCGCTGAGCCAGTCATAAGACTGGAGGCATCGCTCGCCAGAAACACGATCGCGCCGGTCAGATCCTCTACCCGGCCAAGGCGTCCGAGCTTGATCTTCGAAAGCACGCCGGCACGGAAATTTTCGTCGGCCAGGAAGGGGCGTGTCATCGGGGTCTCGATGAAGGTCGGGCACAAGGTGTTGACCCGAATCCCGTGAGGGCCGAGTTCCACCGCCATGGCTTTCGTCATTCCTTCCAGGGCAAATTTCGACGTGCAGTAGACGGTCCGGTTGGCTCCGCCGACATGGCCCATTTGCGACGAGACGTTGATGATGGATCCGGGCATGCCGGCTGCAATCAAGCGCCTCGCCACGATCTGTGCGGCGAAGAAGGCGGACCGCACGTTCAGGCCCATGATCGCATCGAAGTCCTCTATGGAAACGTCGACAAATGGTTTCGGCCGGTTCGTGCCGGCATTGTTGACGAAGACGTCGAACGGTCCGAGAGCCTCGAGGGAGCGCGAAACCTCGCCAAGATCATTGACGTCGAGGCACAGCGCCGCGGCGTCAAACCCCTCGTCCCGGATGGCCTGCGCTGCCGCGTTGATCTCATCCGCAGTCCGAGCCGCCAATGTCACATGGGCTCCGGCGGATGCCAAAGCAGCGGCTGCGGCCAGACCGATGCCGCGTCCCGCACCTGTCACAAGGGCGCGCTTTCCGTCGAGGCGGAACGAGGGCGGGCGAGGGAGCGAGGGCACGGTCATTACTCGGCCGCCGTCGCATAAGGGATATTGCGGCCGCCGTAGCGGCGCACTCGGATGTTCGCCTGCTCGGCATGCCCGGCAAACCCCTCGAGCATGCAGAGGCGCGAACAATACTCGCCAACGAGGGTCGATGCTTCGTCGGTCAGGATCTTCTGGTAGGTTACGGTTTTCAGAAACTTGCCGACCCAGAGGCCGCCGGTATAGCGAGCTGCCTTTTTCGTCGGGAGCGTATGATTGGTGCCGATGACCTTGTCGCCGTAGGACACGTTGGTGCGGGGACCAAGGAACAGCGCTCCATAGTTCGTCATATTGGCCAGGAAGTAGTCCGGATCCCTCGTCATCACCTGGACGTGTTCGGACGCAATGTTGTCTGCCTCCCGGACCATTTCCTCGTCCGTATCGCACACGATCACGGCGCCGTAGTCCGCCCAGGCTTGTCTTGCGATCGCTGCAGTCGGTAGGATGCCAAGCAGGCGCTCGACCTCGGCCATCGTCTCGCGAGCGAGTTTCTCGGATGTGGTCAGCAGGATCGCCGGCGAGTTCGGGCCATGTTCTGCCTGACCGAGGAGGTCCGTTGCGCACATCTCCGCATCGACGCTGTCATCAGCGATGACAAGGGTTTCCGTCGGGCCGGCGAAGAGGTCGATGCCGACGCGTCCGTAAAGCTGGCGCTTTGCCTCCGCCACGAAGGCGTTGCCGGGTCCGACCAGCATGTCGACGGGTGCGATACTTTCCGTGCCGAGCGCCATGGCGCCGACAGCCTGGACTCCGCCCAGGCAGTAGATGACATCGGCGCCTGCCAGGTGCTGGGCGGCAACGATCGCAGGAGCCGGCTTTCCTTGGTAGGGCGGGGCGCATGTCACGATGCGCGGGACGCCTGCCACCTTGGCCGTGATGACCGACATATGCGCAGAGGCGAGGAGAGGGTACTTGCCACCTGGCACGTAGCATCCGACCGAATTCACCGGAATGTTCTTGTGCCCGAGGATCACGCCCGGCAGCGTCTCGACCTCGATGTCCTTCATCGATTGGCGCTGATGCTCCGCGAAGTTCTTTACCTGCTCCTGTGCAAACCGAATGTCGTCGAGATTGCGCTGCGACAGCTGCGAGAGGCAGTCGCTGATTTCCTTATCGGTGAGGCGATAGTCGTCCCTGTCCCAGCGGTCGAACTTGGTGGAAAACTCTCGCACGCCGGCATCTCCTCGCCGGGCGATATCGGCCAGGATTTCTTCGACCGTCTCCCTGATCCTGGCATCATCCTCTGCAATCGCTTCCGCATCGCGTCCGCGCTTCAACCAACGTGCCATGGGATCTGCCTCGATTATTTATCGAATGATTATCAACTAGACTGCGGGCAGCCATCGCTGTCAAGCCGGGGCGCTGTTCCTCAGGCTGCGGGCATTTCAATCGGAGGAACGGGTCGCCCAATAGGCGGGAATGCTTGAGCCGTCCCGCTGTCCCCATCCGGAGCGGCTTGCCTCGTCGTATATCGCGAGCGTTCGTTCGACCAGCGGCAGTTCGATGCCCCGCATCTCGGCTTCTGCCAGCATGGTACGGAGATCCTTCCGGATCGAATCGATGTCGAAGGAGGGGGCAATGAACTCTTCGCCCGTGAGGGCTTGAGCGATCGCTCGGCTTCGTACCTTCAGGACGTTTGCTCCGCCTGACGAGTCGGCGAAGATGTCCATCATCGCGGAGGGATCGAGACCGATATGACGGCAAAGGGAATAGGCCTCTCCCAACGCCTGATAGAAGACGAGCAGGGGAAGGTTGATGGCGAGCTTCATGCTCGCTCCAGCCCCAATCGGGCCGACATGGTCAAGGCGGCGGCAAAGCTGCTCCAGGATCGGGCTGGCGCGGGCAATGTCCTGCTTCTCTCCGCCGATCAGGCCAATGAGCTTCCCGGTCCTTGCCGGACCGGTGGTGCCTCCGACAGGGCACTCCACAAAGGCCGCACCGGCTTTTCGCACATCGACTGCAAGCTTGATTTCAGTCTCCGGCCGGACCGTGCTCATGTCGATCACGAGCTTGTTCGCCAGACCGGCCGAGAGCAGCCCCCCGGGGCCACGGTATACCGCATCGATCGCATCAGCGTCCGTCAGAATCGTGATGATGACATCCACCTTCTTGGCCAGTTCCGCTGGGTCGCTTGCTTGCTCCGCGCCAGCTGCAGCGACCGGCGCCAGCTTCTCGGGGCTGCGGTTCCACACCACGACGTCTCGACCGACCTCCAGCAACCGCTCCGCGATTGCCGTACCCATGCGTCCCAAGCCAGCGATGCCGATCTTCATGGTTTTTCCTCACATAGTCGCCTGAACACGTTCTGCCTGACCAAAATCGGCCCCATGCAGGAAAGTCAGCAGCGCGGTTTCGTTCATCACGGCCTCCGGGGTCTGGTGACGTTCTGCAAGTTGCCGCTCCTCCAGCGATTCAAAACGTGTCCTCATATAGGAGCCAAGACGCCGCGCCTGATCCACGATCCGGCGTCCTATCGCGAGCCTTTCCGCCTCGAAGCGGTTGAGGGCGCTCTCGACATCCACTTCCGTCGAAAGTGCTTGCGCAAGTGCCATTCCATCGTGAGCTGCCTTTGCGACGCCGCCGCCGACGTGTGGCCGGGCGACGAAGGCTGCATCCCCGATCAAGGCAACGCGTTGGAATGCCATCCGTGGACTCTCAAGATCGTAGATTGGTTGCAGGAATGGTTGTTCCGTCACCCGAAGGAGCTCACGGAAAGGAGGGGCCAGAACACGTTCGCCGTGGCTGCGCATCTCCCCGATGGAGCGGGCTGCGATCAAGGGCGGCGGTATGGAACCGGAGTGGGTATGGCCCCTCTCGTCCGTGAGAAGCCTTCGCAGTTCATCACTCTCGTCGGCAGGGCGGTACCAGACGAAATTGTAGCGGCGGTGGCCTTGCCGGAGATCGTTGCCTGCTCCTGCGACAGGATATCCGAGCATCTGCTCCCCGGGAGGCAGGCAGAAGGCGAAATAGGGAAAGAGGTCCTGAAGAGCCGCTTGAGGCAGGGCGCTCTCCTCGACCAATCCTCGCCAGGCGACGTATCCCGCGTAGACGGGCCGAACATCGGGGAGAAATTGCTGTCGAACCGCGGAGCGGATGCCGTCCGCACCGAGGAGCAAATCGCCCTCCATCGAGGACCCGTCCGCGAAATGGGCAGTCACTCCGCCCGAATGCTCCTCGATCCTGACAAGTTCCTTGCCCTGGTGATATCGCTCCGCCGGATAGGCGTTCCGCAGCATCTGAAACAGATGGTTCCAGGATGTCGCAATCTGCGGACAGCGATAGCGGCCGATGACATCTCCGTCGATGCCAAGGGTTCGGCGCTCCTCGATCGGAACGCCTAAATCGTCTCCGGGGTGGATCCCGACCAGCGCCAGAGTCTCGACAAGTTCAGGATGCGTCACAATTCCCGCTCCGCGCCCGGACAATTCCGCGGTGACACGCTCGAAGACGTGCGTGTCCCAACCGATGCGCTCCAGAAGCAAGGCCGCGAACAGTCCTCCCATGGAGCCGCCGATGATGATTGCGCGACGCTTTTGAACCGGCATGGGCTCTCTCCGCTTCAGGATAACGTCCTGCAGCAAGCTTTTGCTGCATAAGGCGCCCGAAGGCACCCTCCATGCTCCTCAGATCGTCTCGATCAGGCCGCTCGCAACCGAGCGGGAGATCGCCTCGAATGTTCGGACGTTGGCGATCATCTCATCGTGCGACACGGGGTATGGCGCTGTGCCGATGATCGCTCCGGCGAAGCTTTCGAGATTGTCCCGGACAGCCGGATGCGGCGCAGCAAAGACCGTCTCCGGCTCCCCGCCACGATGAACGGTCGTAACATCCCAGCCCGTCGGGTTCTCGGGATGGGTCCGATCCCGAATCTCCATCCATCCCTTCGAGCCATAGACTGCCATACGTCCGACGAACGGCGTCGCAAGAATCGCCGAGAGAAGTGCGGTGGCGCCGTTCTGAAAGCCGATGGTGATGGCGAGCGTGTCCCCATTGGCGAACGAGCTTCCGCGGGTCGACAATCGCGCCCAGACTTCCTTCGGCTGCCCAAAAATCGCGATCGACAGATCGACGAGATGAATTCCGGTTGCCGAAAGCGGTCCAACGGGCGACTCAGCCGGAGAAAGACGCCAGTTATCCGGCGGCAATGCGAAAAACTTGTCCTGGCTGAAATTCGCTTCGATCTGGAGTGCCGTGCCGAACTCGCCTGCTGCAAAGCGATTGCGGAGATCGATGACGGACGGCTCGAAGCGCCGCTCATGTCCGATCCCGAGCTGGACTCCGGCCTCCCGCACAGCGGCGACCGCGCGCTCGACATCCGCCCCTGTCGTGCAGAGCGGCTTTTCGCAGAAAACGTGTTTTCCGGCTCTGGCGGCGGCCACGATCTGATCGGCATGGAAGCGGTGGGGCGAGCAGAGGACCACGGCATCGATGCTCGGATCCTCAAGCGCGTCTTCAAACCTAGCCGACGTCCTCAGCCCAAACTCAGAAGCAACCTGTCGGCCGCCCTCGAGAGGGTCGATGCCGAGAACCGGTCGGATCACATCGCTCTTTGATAGATCACGTGCGATCGTGCGCCCCCACCAGCCGAGCCCGATGATCGCTGCGTTGACCATCCGAGGCTGGCTTCCCGTGCGCGCCCCAACCTGGTCGAGAGCTTTTGCTTGCTGCTCAAAATCCATTCCGCTGTTCCTCCCTCGAGCGTCCGTCGCATCTCACTTCCGAGGTTCCACCGAGCCGTTCACGGCTCAAGCTCCCTGGGGACGCGGACTACACGACGCAACCGTTGACCGAAGCATTGCACATAGTGCATTTATCATGTGAAAAATAAAGGCGGAGCAACTATCCCTCCTGCACTTTATTGATGGAGTTCAGATAGAGCGGGGGCATTGGGCATGATGGACGGGTCGATCGCGAAAATCCCCCTGATCCTTGTCTGCGTCGTTCTGGGCATCTTTCTCACATGGCAGGGCCCGGTGAATGCCGAAGCCGCTCGCCGCCTTGGATCTCCAGCGCTGGCAGCCGTCCTTTCGATCGGCATGAGCGTGATTCTCGTCGTCATCTTCGCGCTGTTCACCGTGAAAGATAAACCGGATTGGTCACATGCAGCGACGGCGCCATGGTGGACTTGGATAGGCGGCATTACGGGCGCTGTCTTTGTGGTTGGAAGCCTCTTGGTCGTCCCAAAGACGGGAAGCGTGCTATTCCTGCTCTCCGTCATTTTGGGGCAGATGATCGGAGCTGTCACGGCGGACGGCTTCGGACTCTGGGGCCTTCGAGAGACATCGATCAGCCCAATGAAGATCCTGGCGATGCTCCTCGTTCTAGCAGGCGCAGTCACATTTCATCTCGGTGAATAGCGGCCGGAAACCGGCCGGGCTGGCAACCGTGCAATCTTGTCCGGGTGCGGGCCGGAGGGCATAAGGGTGTTGCCCGGTGGTTTTGCGCTCGCTTCGGTTTGGCACGCGTCATCGGCAGGCTGAGAGGTTCGCCATGCCTGAGGTCTCCAATCTGTTGGCTTTCGGTCTCGTCGCGCTGGGCATGGTGCTGACGCCCGGTCCCAACATGATCTATCTCGTTTCGCGCTCGATCTGCCAGGGAAGGGCGGCCGGACTCATTTCGCTCGCGGGCGTGGCGCTCGGATTCGTCGTCTACATGCTCTGTGCCGCTTTCGGCATCACCGCTCTGGTCCTCGCGGTTCCTTATGCTTACGACGCACTACGCATAGGTGGAGCGCTCTACCTTCTCCATCTTGCCTGGCAGGCGGTTCGACCGGGAGGCCGGTCTCCCTTCGCGGTACGCGATCTCCCGCAGGACAGTCCGCGACGGTTGTTCCTCATGGGTTTCGTGACGAACCTGCTCAATCCGAAGATCGCCGTCATGTACCTGTCGCTGCTGCCGCAATTCGTCGATCCTGCCGCCGGCAGCGTACTAGCTCAGTCGATCGTGCTGGGCTCGCTGCAGATCGCCATCAGCGTGACGGTCAATACGGCGATCGCCTGTGCAGCAGGTTGGATCGCCGTGTTCCTGGCAGGGCGCCCCGTCTGGCTCGGTGTCCAAAGGTGGCTCATGGGAACCGTATTGGCCGCTCTGGCCGTACGAATGCTCGCCGAGGTCCGGCGCTGACGACGTGCTGTTGGCAGAACGCCGTCCGTGCGGCCGATGTCATGAGTGCCTACTTGATGGCCTGGGGATTGATCGGCGAGCCTGCGCCGCCCGGAAGATGGAGCGGCGGTGCGATGAAGAAGAACTCGTAGACACCGTCTGCGGCGCAGTCCTCGGCGAGTTCCTTCAGATAGAAGATCTCGCCCATCGAAATCCCGATCGCTGGAATGACTACCCAGTGCCAGGGCTGATTGGCATCCCTCGTTTCGTTCGGGCGCACCTCGCACCCCCAGGTATCGGAGCAGATCGCCGCGATGTCCTTCTCCCGGATCCAATAGCAGGTCTCGAAAGCGAAGCCGGGCGCATCGCCACCCGCGTAGCCCGACCAATCGCCCTTGGCGAGGCAGCGCTCCTGATGGCCCGTCCGCACGATGACGAAGTCGCCTTTGCGGATCTCGATGCCTTGGGCTGCCGCACACCCTTCGAGATCGTCGTTGGTGATGCCATAGCCGTCATCGAGCGAATCGACACCCTTCCAGCGCGCGACATCGAGCAGAACGCCACGTCCGACCATCTTGTCGCGAACGTTCTCAATTCCGAGCTTCTTCGCACCCCGGGCGTCGACCAGCTTCGCGTCGTATCCGTTGTACATCTTGTCGTCGAGGAAGATGTGGCAGAGCGCATCCCACTGGGTCGAGGCCTGGCACGGCATGTTGATGGCGTCGTCCGCATAGCGGAGATAAGGCGCAGGATCGTCCTGGTTGCCGGATGCAGCGTCCGTGCCCGTTGCCAGCATGGTGTGGATCGGGTTCCAGCGTCCCCCGAAGAGCCCGGATTGGATAGGTTCCTTCAACGACAATCCGAGAGCGAAGGCCTTGCCTTTGCGGACCAGCTTCGCGGCCGAAACAATGTCCTCCGGGGAGACGTTGTTGAGGGTCCCGATCTGGTCGTCCTTACCCCACCGCCCCCAGTTGGACAGCTTGTCGGCAGCCTCGTAGATGGCGGCGCGGTTCACGGATCGCGGCATGAGCTTCCTCCCATTGCTCTTATTTATCGATTGAAAAACAAAAAAATTGGAGTGTCAATGCAAGTGATCCATCTCGCTCGCGGAGGATACGGCGACGAGGTGTGGGCTATTACCTTCGATCGAAGGGTTGGGACGCCGACGCTGCGCGACAACGAGGCGTGATCCAGCCGGACGTCGCCAGACGCGGTGGGCCCATATGGATCGTCTCATGGCGCCACGGCATCGATGCCTCAGGAGCAAATCTGAGCGTCAGTTCAAAGGGACGAACGTCCGGTCTCCGAAATAGGCCCTCATGAGCGGCTGATCGATCTCCGCCATTGCGGCGGCGAGGACGGGAGCCGCCATACTCCGGAAGTCCGCCATCTGGAGATCATCCGGAGAGACGATCTCGACGCCGAACTCCAGAAGCCGGGACAGGACGATCCGATCCTCCTCCAGGGCGAGCTGACGCTGCATCCGTGTCGCGGCTGCGGCGGCTTGGGAGAGGGCAGTGGATACGTCCAGCGGCAGTGCCCTGAACCAAGAGGCACGACAGACGAGCAGAGCGACACCGAAGATGTGTCCGGTGAGGCTGAGATGCCGGTGGTGTTCGTGAATCCCGAAGTTCAGCATGTTTGTCAGGGGATTTTCCTGAGCATCGACCGTCCCGTTCACGACGGCCTGACGGAGCTCGCGGACGTCCGTCACCACCGGGCGAAATCCGAATGCGCGAAGGGTCCTTTTGTATAGCTCGTTGTCCAGGGTTCGGATGACGAGACCGGAGCAATCCTCCGGAGACCGAATGGGCCTCGTGCGGTTCGATATATGACGAAGGCCATTGTCCCAGAAGCCGAGGACGTGCAAGCCTGTCATCCGCTCGATCTCATGTGACAAAATCCGTCCGGCCTCGCCATCCAAGGCCTGATGTGCCGCCAAGCGGTCTTGAACCGTAAGAGGCAGGTCGAGAACCGCGAGCGACGGCACGCGAGCGGTCAGGTAGCCGGATGCCATGTAGCAGATCTGCGCATCCTCGCTCTCGACACCGGAGAAAAGAGCCTTCGCCGCTTGTCCGGCCGCCGTCACATCCTCCTGAACCTGTGTTTCCCAACCCTCCGAGGAGAGACGGCGGGCGAGGTCATGGAGACCGCGCGTGTGAACCGATGCCGGCCCCTGATATCCTGACAGACGAATCTGCATGCTCTGCCCTCGCGCTGGCCGTTCGCAACAACGGCTGTGCTACATTGCTTGGTGCGCCCTGCCGAGTCATTGCGTCCATTATAATATCTGCTGTTTGTAATCTGTTTTCGTGATTCATCGCTCCTGGTTCGACCGCAGAGAAGCCTGTGTGAGATTCCCCGAAAGTCTTTGGCAACACTGATCTTTTAGGAAATGACCGCAGGCTCCTGATTGCGCGGGCATTGGGTTCAGGAAAGGACATCACGAAGCGAACCGGGTCACTGAACAGTCGTTCGCATTTCGCCGCGCAGATCCAGTGGCACTCAACAATTGACATCCGGTTGAACGGCAACGCAATCTTTTCCGCGGCTCCGGAGAAGCAGAACTTCTGCACCGCGCGAGCCCCAAAAATCCGAAGCGTGTCCGAGCCCACGCCAGGCCGGACCGATCAACCTCCTCACCATCAAAGCAGGAGGAACAGAAGAACGACCAAAGTGGAGGAAGGTCAATGAAGTTGGCAAGCACGTGCGGCATCGCCGCAGTCTCTGCACTTGCAGCGGTTCTTTGCTGGGGCACGGCATCGGCGCAGGAGTTCCCGAGCAAGCCGATCACGCTGATTATTCCCTCAGGGGCGGGCGGATCGCACGACATGACGGCACGTGCCGTCACGAGCGTCGCCAATGAGTATCTCGGACAGCCGATCATCATCCAGCTCAAGCCGGGCGGGGGTGGAGCCATCGGATCGGATCAAGTCGCCAAGGCCGCACCGGACGGGTATACGATCCTGTTCGGGGGACCCAACTGGAGCACGACTCTTCCGGCCGTGGAAGGACGCTCGAAAGGGCCGAACGATCTCGATCCGATCTGCCGCATCAACTACAGCCCCGTCATGGTCGCGGCGAAGCCCGACGCTCCCTATAAGACGTTCAAGGAGATGATTACCTGGGCGAAGGCCAATCCGGGCAAACTCGTGTTCGGGAATGCAGGCCCCTGGAGCCAGGCCGATCTCACCTGGAAGCAGATCTCGAAGATCACCGGGATCGAGAGCCGGAATGTTCCGCATGATGGAGGCGGACCTTCGACCCTCGCGCTTCTCGGCGGACATGTCGATGTCGCCATCAATCCGACCACGACCTTCATCTCCTACATTCAGTCGGGCAAGCTGCGACCGCTCGCTGTTCTGGACGATGAGCGTGACCCGAGCTTCCCGGACGTTCCGACCGCGAAGGAAGAGGGCGTCGACGTGGTCTACTATCTCTGGCGCGGAATGCTGGCGCCGAAAGGTACGCCTCGTCCTGTCATCGAGAAGCTCGCCGATGCTTGCAAGAAGATGACCGAGGACAAAACCGTTCAGGCGATGATCAAATCCTTCGGCGACCGCATTCAGTATCTGGGGCCGGACGAGTTCGGGAAGGTCTGGCGCGCTGAATTCGAGCTCCACAAGGAACTTGGTACTTCCCTGAAGAAGTAAGGGCCGGACCGTGCAGCATCGTGGCCTCAAGTCCGGCGATTTGATCGCTGGAGGGTTCTTTCTCCTGCTGGGTCTGGGAGCAATCGTCGGGGCGGTCCAGCTCCAGATCGGAACACCGAGCGAGCCGCAGCCGGGATTCTTCCCGTTCCTGGGAGGCGTCGGGTTGGTCGTCCTCTCATCCCTCCTGCTCGTTCAGGACTGGCGCGGGCAGAGCTCGGGTGGCGAGCCGTTCGTGGAGGTGCGACGACCACTGCTCGCGACCGTGGGCTTTGTCGCCTTCGTCGTGATGCTCGATCCTCTTGGCTACGTGCTCGCGACCGCTGCACTCTCGGTCGTGTTGCTCTTGGTCCTGGGTGTCCGTCTCGGACTGCGGTCTCTGCTGCCGGCCGTCCTTCTGTCGATCGGCAGCTATCTTCTCTTCGATCGGATGCTGGACGTGCCGTTGCCGGAGGGAATTCTCGGCGCATTGTTCGGTCACTAGAGGCACGCGAGGATGTTGGAAAATCTTGCCAGTGGATTCGCCGTCGCGCTGTCTCCCTGGAACCTGGCTTATGCGGGCTTCGGCGCCGTCCTCGGAACCGCGATCGGTGTGCTGCCGGGGCTCGGCCCTCCGGCGACCATTGCCATGCTGCTCCCGCTGACCTACGGCATGGAGCCGGTCTCGGCCGTGATTATGCTCGCGGGTATTTTCTACGGAGCCATGTATGGCGGGTCGACCACCTCGATCCTCCTCAACATTCCGGGTGAAGCCGGCTCCGTCGTCACCTGCCTCGACGGATACCGGATGACGCGGGCCGGACGAGCGGGTGCCGCTCTGGGCATCGCGGCGATCGGTTCGTTCATTGCCGGTACCCTTGGAGTGCTCGGCCTGTCGCTCATCAGCCCGATCCTGGCGGATTTCGCACTTCGGTTCGGACCTGCCGAGTATTTCTCGCTCGTTCTCCTCGGCCTCACCATGGCGGTCTACCTCTCGGGCGGCTCTGCCCTGAAGGGCCTTGTCATGACCGTTCTCGGGCTTCTCCTTGGGACCATTGGTTTGGATCCCGTGTTCGGGGCAGAGCGCTTCACCTTCGGAAGTTCGAACCTGACCGACGGACTGGATTTCGTCGTCGTCGCCATGGGTCTGTTCGGGATCGCGGAAGTTCTCAGCAACTTGGAGTCTCCGGAGCAACCGGTTGCCGTGAAACCTGGAATCAAGAGCATCTTCCCGACGCGGGAGGATTGGAAACGGGCCTGGGCTCCCATCGCCCGCGGATCGTTCTTCGGTTTCTTCATCGGCATTCTGCCGGGAGGAGGGGCCATCATCAGCTCCTTCGTGTCCTATGCGGTGGAGAAGAAGATCTCCAAGCACCCCGAGCAGTTCGGTCACGGCGCCATCGAGGGTGTCGCCGCCCCGGAATCCGCCAACAATGCGGCGTCGGTCTCGTCGTTCATCCCGCTTCTGACGCTTGGCATTCCTGGCAATGCCTCGATCGCCATGATCCTCGTGGCGCTCATGATCCACGGCATCAGGCCAGGGCCGCAGCTCATCGCGGAGCATCCGGACATTTTCTGGGGCGCCGTAGCTTCCATGTATCTGGGCAACGTCATGCTGCTCGCGCTGAACCTGCCGCTCGTCGGGCTCTGGGTGAAGCTCCTGCAGGTGCCGTACAGCCTATTGGCTCTCGTCGTCGTGGTGATCTGCGTCGTCGGGGCCTACAGCGTTCATAACTCCACCTTCGACGTCGGCGTCATGATCGGGTTCGGGATCTTCGGGTACCTGCTGCGCAAGACCGGGTTTCCGGCCGCGCCCCTGGTTCTCGCAATGATCCTCGGTCCGATCCTGGAGCGCTCGCTTCAGCAGGCTATGATCAGCTCCGCGGGAGATCCTTTGATCTTCGTTCAGCATCCTCTGTCGGCAGCGCTGCTGGGAGTGGCGGCTCTCGTTGCTCTCACGCCGCTGCTCAGCCTCATGCGCGGAGGTTCGACGAAGCCGGCATGACGAACATGCGAGATGTGGGCGTCATTGGCCTTGGCCGCATGGGAGGAGGCATCGCACGGCGGCTGGATGCTGCCGGCCGGCTCGCGGGCGCCTGGGACGTAGGCGAAAGCGCCAGGGCCAACGCCGGGTTGTCGGATCAGGTTGCGTTTGCCCCACCAGCCGAGCTCGCCCGGGTGTGCTCGGCCATTCTGTTCGTCCTTCCGGGCAGCGCCGAAATCGAGGAGTGCCTGAGTGGACCGCAAGGCATCCTCTCGATGGAGGCCCGAGGCCAGGTCCTGGTGGATCTCACGACCTCCCATCCGGAGGCGACGAAGCGTCTTGCCGCCATCGCGGCGGGCCACGGCCGGGCCTATCTTGATGCCGGAATGACGGGTGGGGCGCAGGCGGCGGATCAGGGGCGGCTGACACTGATGACGGGGGGGCGCGCGGCAGACCTCGACCGCATCGGGCCGGTTCTCGACGTCGTTGCGGCACGGGTCTTTCATCTCGGCCCCACCGGCTCCGGGCACATGATGAAGCTCGTGCACAACATGATCTGCCACACCATTTTCCTCGCGACGAGCGAAGGCTGCCGCATGGCGGAACGCGCAGGCATCCGCCTGTCGGATGCGGTGGACGTGCTGAATGCGGGCAATGCACGGAGCTTCATCAGCGAGGCACGGTTCCCGAACCACATCATCTCTGGAACGTTTGACGGGCGCTCTCCGGTCTCGAACCTGGCAAAGGATCTGGCCATGGCAGTCGAGATGCAGCGGGAGATGAGCTTCTCGGGCCACTACGCCCTGCTGACGGAGCGCCTCCTGTCCCGTGCGCTGGCTCATGGCATGGCGGATCGTGACTTCACGACGCTCTATCGGGTCATGGAGACCTTGATGGCGGAAGAGGCCTTCGGGGCGTCCGCGTCCGATATCCCGGCGCCAGCCGTCTAGAGGGGAGATCCAATGCCGCAAGCGATCGGCCTGATCGGACTTGGCCTCATGGGGAGCGCTCTGGCGCAGCGTCTGCTGAACGCCGGATTTCCGGTTGTCGGATTCGACCTCGATCCGGCAAAGCGCCGGGCCCTCGAGGAGATCGGGGGCATGCCCGCACCCTCGATCGGCGCAGTTGCGGAGAGATGCGATACCGTTCTGATTGCAGTCCTCACCGGAGAGCAGGTCGCGGAGGTGATCGAAGGCGAGGGGGGCCTCCTCACGGCCGACCGGCACCTGACCATTTTCTGCACCGCGACCTGCGACCCCTCGACCATTGCCGCAATTGAGGACCGTGTCCGAGACGGTGGTTCGTCGTTCCTGGACGCGCCGGTCTCAGGGAGCAGCGGTCAGGTCGCCAAAGGCGAAGGTCTTGGGCTGATCGGCGGCGATCCGGCCGTAGCCGAGCAATGCCGGGAGGTTCTCACCGCGATCTACCCGCGACACGTCCATGTCGGCGCAGCAGGTGACGGGAGCAGGGCGAAGCTCGCCATCAACCTTGCGCTCGGCCTCAACCGGCTCGCGCTTGCGGAGTCCCTTGCCTTCGCCGAACGCATCGGCCTCGATCCGTCGCGTTTCCTGTCCATCGCCCGTGAGTCCGCCGCCTATTCGCAGATCATGGACGTAAAGGGGCAGAAGATGTTGGAGGGTGATTTCACCCCGCAGGGCAAGATCGTCCAGAGCCGGAAGGACGTCCATTTGATCCTCCAGGAAGCCAATCGTGCCGGTCAGCGTCTGCCGTTGGCCGAAGTGCTCCTGGGTGTCCTGGAGGGCTGTATGTCCAACGGGGAGGGCGATTGGGACAACTCCGCCGTGATCCGGGAAGTGCGAAGGCGCCGTACATGAGCCTTCCAGCCGGACGATGAACCGCCTCGCCGCGACCCTGGGAGCCTGCGCGTTTGCAAGTGGCTTTGGCATCCGGATCGTCGACCCGATGGTTCCTATGCTGTCCGCGGAGTTCGGCGTCTCTCTCGCCGCAACCTCGTTTCTCGTCACGGCCTTTGCGCTCGCATATGCCTTCGGTCAGCCCATCCTTGGGCCGGCAGGGGATTCCTTCGGCAAGATGCGCCTGATCCTCCTGTGCGGGAGTCTCGTGACCGTCCTCCTCGTCCTCTGCGCCCTGGCACCGAGCTTTCCGTCCCTTGCGGTTGCGAGAGGGATATCGGGCTTCGCAGCGGGGGGCATCATCCCACTGGCGATCGCGGCCTTGAGCGACAGCGTGGAGGCATCGGAGAGGCAGGTGGCGCTGGGCCGCTTCCTGATCGCGTCGATCCTCGGCCAGATGCTGGGGGCGACAGCGGCCGGGATCGTGTCGGCCCTCCTCGGATGGAGGGCCGTGTTCCTCGTCACGGCCGTCCTCATGGGAATGGCGACAACAATCGCGCTCCGGGCGCTTCCCAGGGAGAAGCCCGAGCGGACAGGAAGCGCGCGACGTCCGATCTTTCGCTCCTATGGAAGGATCCTATCGGCCCACCGGGCCCCATTGTTCTTCGCCATGGTCTTCATCGGCGCGACCGTCGCATACGGGACGTTCCCGTTCGTGGCGGCCATTCTTGCGGCACGCTTCGGGACCGGCGCCTTCGAAGCCGGTCTCGTGCTAGGCGGGTTCGGCCTCGGCGGCGTGCTCTATGCGCTCACCGTTCGGAGCATCATCCGCGTTCTCGGACCAACGAGGATGAGCCGCATCGGCGGGCTCGGCAGCGGCCTTGCACTGGTCATCTTCGCGTTTCCTTTGCCCTGGGCATGGAACGTGGCATCCTTCATGATGCTGGGGCTCTGCTATTTCATGCTCCACAACAAGTTTCAGACCCATGCGGCCGAGCTCGCGCCCGGAGCGACAGGCTCCGCCGTCGCGCTCTTCGCGTTCTGCATCTTCGCCGCACAGGGAGCCGGCCCCCTGATCGTCGGGGGCGCACTCGCGGTCTTGCCGGTCGGCGGCGTCCTCGTCGTGATGGCTTGTCTCATCACGGGCGTGGGCTTTCTCGCGCCGCGCCTCCTTTTCAGGAACTAGGCACCGGAGCGGACGAAAGTCATGCGCGGCGCACCTCGAGGAGGATCTTGCCCTGGTGGGCGCTGGACTCCATCAGCTCATGGGCTGCCCGGGTCTCCTCGAGCGGGAACGTGGCATGAATGACGGGCCGCACGCGTCCGGCTTCGAGGAGCGGCCAGACGTTCTGGCGCAGTCCATCCGCGATGGCGGCCTTGAGCGCGACCGAACGGGGCCGCAGCGTCGATCCCGTGACGGTGAGGCGCCGCACCATGATGTGCCTGAAGTCGATCTCGGCCTTGCTCGACTGCAGGAAGGCTATCTGCACCAAGCGCCCCTCGACGGCCAGGACCGAGATGTTGCGGGCGATGTAGGATCCGCCGACCATGTCGAGGATCACGTCGACCCCGCGCTTGTCCGTCACACGGCGGATCTCCTCGACGAAATCCTGTGCCCGGTAGTCGATGGCCTCGTCGGCGCCCAGCGAGCGGCAGAACGCGCATTTTTCCGGTGACCCTGCGGTCGCGTAAACGGTAGCACCTGCCGCCTTGGCGAGCTGGATCGCAGTCGATCCGATTCCGCTCGAGCCTCCATGGACCAGGAAGGCCTCACCGGCCTTGAGGCGTCCCCGCGTGAAGACATTGTCATAGACCGTGAAGTAGGTCTCCGGAACGCCGGCAGCTTCGAGGAGAGACAATGGGCCTGGAACCGGCAGGCACAAGGCCTCGTCCGCGATACAATATTCCGCATAGCCGCCGCTGGAGAGGAGGGCGCAGATCTCGTCACCCACATTCAGGGACATGACCCCTTCGCCAAGCGCGACGACCCGGCCGGATACCTCCAGCCCCGGGATATCGCTTGCTCCAGGCGGGGGAGGGTAGGCACCCGCGCGCTGGATGCAATCGGGGCGGTTCACGCCCGCAGCCGCCACCTCGATCAGGACCTGACCGGGTCCTGGACGAGGAACCGGAGCGTTTTCGAGCCGAATGACCTCGGGGCCGCCTGCACCCTCGAAACGGATCTGTCGCATCGTCTCCGGAATTGCCATCGCGCGAAACCCTCCTGCTCGTGAAAGCGCCGTTGCTCGACCCGGTTGTGCCGCCTGCCTCATCGTGGCGCAAGCTTCCCGACCTAAAGAGGTCCAACAGCAAAATGGAACAGTCGCATGTTGGACGATCAGAATCTCATCGTGAACCAGTTCTTCACGCTTTGGGCCATGCTCGACCCGATAAGTCATCTGACGCTGTTCCTTGGGGCAACCTCGGAACTGGAGCGTGCCGATCGGCGGCGCGCCGCCGTGATGGCCGTCGTGTTCGCGTTCTTCATCCTGCTGTTCTTCGGCATCGCCGGTCAGTTCGTACTCCATGCCATGGGCATATCGCTCATCTCGTTCCAGATCGCGGGCGGCATCATCCTGCTCCTGTTCTCGCTCACGATGGTGCTCGGCGAACCTCACGCGGCGGCGAAGTCGCCCTTGGAGCCTGCCGGCACCGCGCTCAGTACGGCAATCTATCCGCTCGCGACCCCGATCATCGCCGGTCCCGGGGCCATGCTGGCCATCATCATCCTGACCGACAACAACCGGTTCACGATCCCCGAGCAAACGGTCACGTTCGCCGTCCTTGGTGTCGTTCTTGCGATGATGCTGGTGATCTTCCTCCTGGGAGACGGAATTGGACGCCTGATCGGCCGGGGCGGCACGAATGTCCTACGCCGGATCATGGGCGTGATCCTCGCGGCCTTGTCCGTAAACCTGATCATCAACGCTTTCGTCGAGTGGCTGCACCTGCCGGCGGCCTAGAGCATCGGACCCAAAAGTGGACTCCACTTTTGGGATCGATTCCGATGCTCCACTTATTTAGCGGCGCATCGTTCGTGCGGAAAACCGGGTCCACTTTTCCGCACGATGCGCTAGCGCTGCCGCACGCCCCAACCCGAGCATGACCTTGGGTGAACCCTGATTTCACCCTCCAATCGGGAAAGAATCGGCGTACGATCGCATAATTAGCCGGCAACCTGATTGCGGGATCGTCACAGGCGGACTAAGCAGATCGATCGAGTTTCCGGCCCGCCACTTAGAGGAATGAATGTCTGCAACCTCCGTCTTGATCCACCTCCTCGGTGAGATTGCCCTGCTGCTGTGGGGTATCAACATGGTCAATAGCGGAGTTCAACGGGCCTTTGGGAGCGATCTGCGCTGGATTCTCGGCGTGGGGCTTCGGACGCGGCTGCGGGCCTTCCTGGCCGGCGTCGGGGTGACGACGGTGCTTCAGAGCAGCACCGCCACCGCCCTGATGGTGGCATCTTTCACGGCCGGGGGCGCCGTGGACCTCATCCCCGCACTGGCGGTGATGCTCGGCGCCAATGTCGGCACGACCCTGATCGTCCAGGTGCTTTCCTTCGACATCACCCTGATCTTCCCGTTCCTGATCTTCGGCGGGTACATGGCGTTCCGTCGAGGTTCCACGAGCAAGGCGCGGGATCTCGGCCGGGTCACCATCGGCCTCGGCCTGATGCTGCTCTCGCTGCACCTGCTCTCCGAAACGATTCACCCCATCGAATCATCGGTCGTCTTGAAGAGCCTGCTCGCCGCAATCGCGCCCGACCCGCTCATTCTCGTCATGCTCGCTGCCGTTCTGGCATGGGCCGCGCATTCCAGCGTCGCGGCGCTCCTGTTCATCATGTCACTGGCGAGCGCCGGCGTGATCGATCCTCACTCGGCGCTCGCGATGGTGCTCGGTGCCAATCTGGGCAGCTCGCTCAATCCGCTGCTGGAGGGTACCGGCGGAGACCCAGTCAAGCTGCGGGTGCCGTTCGGCAATCTCGCGATGCGGCTCCTCATCTGCGCGGCGACCCTTCCGCTCATCGATCTGCTCCTGCCCTACCTGAACCTGATCGATTCGAACCCGGCGAGGCTCGCGGCCAACTTTCACACGCTGTTCAACCTGGCCGTGGCGGCGATCTTCATCCTGCCGCTGCCATGGATCGCCACGCTGCTGCTCAGGCTCTTTCCGGAGAAGGTCCGCGCATCGGACCCCGGCGTCCCCCAATATCTCGACACGGACGCCCTGGACACCCCTTCCGTGGCCCTGTCGAACGCGGCGCGGGAGGTGCTGCGGATGGCCGACACGGTCGAGACGATGCTACGAGGGTCGCAGGACCTGTTCCATCAGGACGACATCAGCCGTGTCGGAGCGATCAGCCAGACCGACGACGTGGTCGATCGCCTGTACTCCGCCATCCGCCGCTATCTCAGCTCGATCAATCACGAGGCCTTGAGCGACGAGGAGGCGAGACGGCTGTCCGACATCCTGGCCTTCGCCATCAACCTCGAACACATCGGCGACATCATCGACAAGAACCTAATGGAGCTCGCCGCCAAGCGTATCCGGAACCATCTGCGCCTGCCCAAGGACAGCCTGTCGGACATCGACAACATGCATGCCAAGCTCCTGGAACACCTTCAGCTTGCCGCCTCGGTGCTGATGTTCCAGGACCTCAACTCGGCCCGCCGACTCGTGTCCGAGAAGGAGCGTTTCCGCGATCTCGAGCGCACCATCACGCAGCGCAATCTCGAGCAGCTGCGTTCGGGGAAATCCATAGGCGACACGAGTGCGCTACAGCTCGACATCGTGCGCGATCTCAAGCGCATCGAAGCTCATATCGCCGCAACCGCACACTCGCTCCTCGAGCATAGTGGCGAGCTGAAGCCCAGCCGCCTGACCTCCTAGAGCCTTCGCGGAACCGGAGGTCCGCTCGGACGATGCTTCCGGCTTAAGAGAATGCATCGGGCCGGACCCGAAAAGGCGATTTCACCGGTCGCGTCCGGCGCCTCAGCGCCAGCCGTTGGCTCGAAGGGCGCGCCAGTCTACGTAGCGCAGCTCCTCATCGAGGCCGATGTCACGGCGCTGGTGGTCGGAGAGGTGGCTCAAGTTGGCGATTATCGGCCGGCGGGGAATCGGTTCCCTGTTCAGCCAGAATTTCAGGCGCAACCAAACGCCGTCGACGCCGCGGAGGCGGCGGACATCATCGTATTTCATGACAGCCTACCGATTTCTATGGGCCGCCGAGGCATTCCGTCCTCGGCCCGTGCTGTTTCAAGGTGCTCCCATTGCGGCGCCTTGACAAAGCGAAAGCCGGAGGGCTGGCATAAGCCAACCTTATGGATCATCCATGTCCAGACTTCCCCCCATGAGCGCCATCCGTGTCTTCGAGGCGGCGGCGCGCCATCAGAGCTTCACCCGCGCGGCCGAGGAACTCGGCATGACGCAGGCTGCCGTCAGCTATCAGATCAAGATGCTGGAGGATCGGGTCGGAGCACCGCTGTTCACGAGGCTGCCGCGGCAGGTGGTGCTGACGGCCAAGGGACGACAGCTCGCGCCGGCGGTGACGGAAGCCTTCGAGGCACTGCGGGACGCATTCGACGGGCTGGAAGAGGCGGTCCAGTCCGTCCTGTCGATCACCACCCTGACCACATTTGCATCCGCCTGGCTCGTTCCCAGGCTGGGCCGCTTCCAGCAGCTTCACCCGAACATCGCCGTTCAGATCGATATTTCTACGCAAGTCATCGACCTGGCGAAGAGCGATTTCGACATCGCGATTCGGAGCGGGACCGGCGACTGGCCCGGGGTCGAGACCCACCTTCTGTTCCCGAACCAGTTCACCCCGGTCTGCAGTCCCGACCTGATCAGGACGGTGGATCTGCGGGAACCGGCGGACCTTCTGAAGCTGCCGATCCTGACGCCGAGCGACCCATGGTGGCGGGACTGGTTCTCGGCAGCAGGCCTGCCGGATGTGGATCTCTCCGACCGGCCCGACAATTCGCTGGGTGCGCAGCAGTTCGAAGGCATGGCCGCCATGGCGGGGCAGGGGCTCGCCATGGTCAACCCTTATTTCTTCCCCAACGATCTCGCGGCAGGCCGCCTGGTCCAGCCGTTCGATCTGGTCGTGACGGCGGACCGAAGCTACTGGCTCGCATACCCGAAAGCCCGTAGGCGTTCGGCCAAAATCCAGGCCTTCCGGGATTGGGCCCTGAGCGAGGTGGCGGGGGACCTCGAAAAGGCTATGCCGCAGATCGGCGGGGTCGCAGCAGCGGGCGGTTAGGCAGAGGCCTATTCCGCCGCCTGGGCTTCGGCCGGCTTACCCTTCAGGCGGACGAGGAGGTCGAGGAGGGCGCGGTCGTGGAGCACGACCATGCGCTCCTTTTGCTTCAGCCAGCCCAGCGCATCGTCGATGGTTTCCGCATCGGCCAGCTTGGCCTCCGCGAGAGCCCGGTCCGTCTCGATCTCGCCGCGCTTCCGAGGCGCTGCTGCGGGAAGCATCTCCACATGGCGCTCCCGGAGCTCGCTGTCGGAATAGATCGCCCGAAGGGCATCTTCGTCGTCGAAGCCGAGGGCTGCATTGCGGGCCTGCAGTTCGTTCGCCCGCGTCGCGATCGTCGGCGGCTGGTGCTCCTCCGGCGTGAGCAGCAGTCCCATCCGCTTGAGCGCGAGGCCGGCGCCGAGCTGGCCGCTGAGCCAGGAGAGCGGGATCGCCAGCAGAAGGCCGAGGATCGTCGGAGACATCCAGAGGAACAGCGACGTGGCGATCAGGAAGGCCGAGATGCCTGCCAACGCCCCGAGCACCGTGTGCGAACGGTGGCGCCGCACAATGTCCTTCCACGGGATCGAGCCGTCATCCCGGCGCTGGGGCTGCCAGCCCGTGTCCCGGCCGAGCAGGATCTGGAACACCGAGCCGGACTGGATCAGCATCATGATCGGCGCAAGGAGCGCCGACAGGATGATCTCGATCAGGGACGAGATCACGAGCCGGAATGCGCCGCCCGAGGCACGACGCTCCTGACCGCGCAGAAGCATCAGAAGAAGGCCGAAGATCTTGGGAGCGAGTAGGATGCCCATGGTCAGGGCGAAAAGCGCCAGGGCGCGCTCGGGATCGAACCGGGGCCAGATCGGATAGAGCCGGAAGTCGCGGGCGAAATACTCTGGCCGTATGTAGGTGGTCTGAAGCACCAGGGCGATACCGACGATCAGCTGGAAGAGCCAGAACGGCGACGCGAGATAGGACATGATGCCGGTGGCGAAGTGCTGCCGCGTCGCGAGCTTGAACCCTTTCGCCGCGATTACCCGCATGTGCTGGAGGTTGCCCTGGCACCAGCGGCGGTCGCGGGCGGAGAGGTCGATCAGGGAGGGCGGGCTCTCCTCGTAGGACCCACCGAGATCGGGCAGCATGTAGACGTCCCAGCCGGCGCGCCGGAGCAGGGCCGCCTCGACGAAGTCGTGGCTCAGGATGTGGCCGCCCAGCGGCGGCTTGCCGCGCAGATCGGGAAGGCCGCCATGCGCAGCGAAAGCCGCCGTGCGGATGATCGCGTTGTGGCCCCAGTAGTTGCCGTCGCGTCCCATCCAGACCGAGAGCCCCATGGCGATCACCGGTCCGGTCACGCGGGCCGCGAACTGCTGAAGGCGGGCGAAGAGGGTGTTCCGGTTGATGATGAGCGGCAGCGACTGAATGATGCCCGCATCCGGATCGGCCTCCATGGCGGCCGCCAGACGGGTGATGCACTCGCCGGTCATGAGGCTGTCGGCGTCGAGTACGAGCATGTGCTCGTAGTGGCCGCCCCAGCGCGTCACGAAGTCGGCGATGTTGCCGGCCTTCCGGTGATAGTTCTTCGGGCGGTGGCGATAGAAGAAGCGCGCCCCGCCGGGCCCCAGGCGCTCACGCAGCGCCAGGAATGCCCGCTCCTCCGCGATCCAGGCATCCGGATGCGTGGTGTCGGATAGGATGAAGTAGTCGAAATGCGCGCCGAGCCCGGTGGCCTCGACCTCTTCGTAGATGGCCTCGAGCGCCGCGTAGGTCCGTGACGTCTGCTCGTTGTACACCGGCATGACGATCGCGGTCCGCTGGGACAGCGATGTCGGCAGGCCGCCCGAGTACCCTGGCTTCCGCAACAGGGCGAAGAAGCCCAGGACGGCGCTGGTGAACGCGATGGCGATCCAGGAGAAGTTGACCGTGAAGAGCGCGACGAGGGCCCACTGCAGGACCGTCGTGCGGCTGACCGACACGACCTGATACATCTCATAGGTGCCGTAGGCGGTCAGGAGAAGGCCGCCGCCAAAGACGAACAACCGGGCGAGCCACGTTCCGAGCCGCGGATGCCGGCGCACGGGACGGCGCACCTGAGCGTCCGACCAGCGCCGCAGGTGCTGCGTCGGCATGTCGAGGTGCTTTTCGGGCGGCATGATCGGTTCATGCCGCCGATGGCCGGATTTGTTCGAATCGGGACCTATGGTGTCCAACGATAAAGCCATGTCTCGCTAATCGGTTTTCCGCCTGCTTCCAGGATCAGGCGCATCTCACACGCGTTTTCGTTTCCTGGGTCAAGCTCGAAAGCGACTCGTACCGTCTTCCGCTCGGGATAGACCCAGTTCTTGAGGTTTTGGAACGTTCCCGGAGTAACTGTTAAGACGGATCTAAGGTCCGCCGGCAAATTGTCACCCAGGGCCTCCGTGGAAAAATCGATGGCGAAGCGCCGGCGGCGGCCGCTCGTCCCGCGCCCGACCCGGGTCGCCGATACGGCTGCCAGGGGCGGCCGCTCCGGCGGCACCCAGCACCAGTACTGCCGGTACGCGAAGGCGATTTCGGAATTCGCCGCCATCGGAGCCTTGGGCCGCCAATAGGTCAGGATGTTGTCGTTGATCTCCGCGTCCGTGGGAATTTCCAGCAGCTGGACGCTTCCCTGACCCCAGTCGCCCAGCGGCTCGATCCAGAGACTCGGGCGGCGCTCGAAGCGCTGGTCATCGTCCTGAAAGGCCTCGTAGGCGCGGTCCCGCTGGAGAAGGCCGAAGCCGCGCGGGGCGGCGTCCACGAAGGCCGATATCTGAAGCGCCTCGGGATTGTGCAGCGGGCGCCACAGCCACTCGCCTTGGCCGTTGAGCATCTGAAGGCCCGATGATTCGTATACGGCGGGCCGGATGTCGTCGGCGCTGCGTCGGTCGTTCGGTCCGTAGAAATAGGTCGAGCCGATGCCGCCGAGGCCGACGTGATCGAGGTTCACGCGCGGGAAAAGAGTCGTCTCGACGTCGATGATCGTCATGTCCCCGGGGCGGAAGGTCATGCGGACCGCGCCGGAGGTCGATTCGGAGTCGATCAGCCCGTGAACCGTAATGCTGTTGCTGCCGGGGGCTGGACGCTCAAGCCAGAAGGCGCGGAAAACCGGGAATTCCTCCCCCTTCGGATCTGCGGGCTTGAGGGTCAGAGCGCGCGCCGTTGCGCCGAAATTCTGCCCCCTCGCGACGGCCCGGAAGAACGTCGCGCCCTGGACGAGGGCGAAGTCGAACGGCTTTCCTTCGCTCGGTGTGGCGATCAGGCGAAAGCCCGAGAACCCGATGTCGCCGATGTTGTTCGGAACGTTCGGGCGCCCGTAGTCGAATTGAGACGGGTTGTAGCCGACCCGGCGCACGGCGCCGTCTTCGACGAGATAGATGTCGACCGGGTTCGTGAAGACGAATCCCCGATGCAGCGGTTCGACGGCGATTCCGCGACCTTCGCCGCTCCAGATCGGCGCCTGCTTCGACTTGATCGCGACATACTGTTCGTAGGAGAGATTCGAGAAGAAGTCGGGCAGATCGTTCGGCAACGGCACGAACGGCTTGCGGGCGAGCTGCCGCGCAAGATCGACCACAGCTGCAGCATCGAAGCGCTGATTATCGCCCATCCGTGCATAAATCGTGGCCTGGGGCGTTTGGGCGCGAAGACCTGGCGCGACTGCAAGCCCGGCGACCGACGCGCCGAGATAGGCCAGCATGTCGCGCCGACGAGGGAGATAGGGGGATGACGACCCCGGCGGAACCGGCACAGCGATACTCTTGTAAGAACGTGGCTCTTTAAGCCAAACAGTGGGAAACCGTATACATATCGACAATCGTAAGCGTGATGTAAACGAGGTGATGTCCTCATCCTGCTCTTTCCTGGATGAACGATTGCCGAACTACTCACTCTGAGCTAGCTGCTCCCGAGACCGCAAGGAACTGAAGCGTTATGACATCGCCCGACTCCCCGACCTCGGTTTCCGCCCGAAGCTGCCTCGCCATCGTATTGGCGGCAGGCGAGGGCACCCGCATGAAGTCCGACCGGCCAAAGGTTCTCCATGAGGTCGCGAACCGCTCGATGGTAGGGCACGTAGTGGCCACGGTCATGGCGGTCGGGGCGACCGAGGTGGCGGTCGTGGTCGGTCCGGGCCGAGACGATGTCGCGCGGGAAGCTCGAACGATCATGCCCGAAGCCGAGGTCTTCGTGCAGAGGGAAAGGCTCGGAACGGGGCACGCCGTCCTGAGCGCGCGGGCGGCGCTCGAGAAGAAGCCCGACGACGTCATCGTCGTCTATGCCGATACGCCCCTCGTCAGCGCCGAGACCCTGGTGGCGCTCCGACGCCCGCTTGCCGAAGGGGCGGCCGTGGTCGCGCTCGGTTTCGAGGCGCGGGACCCGACAGGTTACGGACGCTTCATCATGGCCGGCGATCAGATTCTGGACATCCGGGAGCACAAGGACGCCAGCGAGGCCGAGCGGGCGATCACTCTCTGCAACGGCGGCCTGATGGCCATCAGGGGCGACGTGGCTCTCGATCTCCTCGACCGGGTCGGCAATCAGAATGCCAAGGGCGAATACTATCTCACCGACATCGTGGCGATCGCGCGTCTTCAAGGGCATAGGACGGCCGCAGTGACCGTGGCGGAGGAGGAGGTCCACGGGGTGAACGACCGGGCTCAGCTCGCGGCCGCGGAGCGCATGATGCAGGAGCGCCTTCGTCACGCCGCCATGGCCGGCGGTGCGACCTTGATCGCACCAGAGACAGTCTTTTTCAGCCACGACACGAAGATCGGCCGGGATGTCGTGATCGAGCCCAACGTGGTGTTCGGCCTGGGGGTCGTGATCGAGGACCATGCGGTGATCCACAGCTTCAGCCATCTGGAGGGCGCCCGCATCGCCGCGGGGGCGGCGGTCGGCCCGTTCGCCCGCCTCAGACCGGGCGCCGTGGTCGGTCCGAAGGCCAAGGTCGGTAACTTCGTCGAGATCAAAAACTCCCAGTTGGGCGCAGGCGCGAAGGTCGGGCACCTGACCTATCTGGGCGATGCGACCGTCGGGCCGGAGGTGAACATCGGGGCCGGCACGATCACCTGCAACTACGACGGCTTCGGCAAGTACAGGACGGAGATCGGGGAGGGCGCCTTCGTCGGATCGAACTCCTCACTCGTCGCTCCGGTCTCGATCGGGAAGGGCGCCTATGTTGGCTCCGGCTCCGTCGTTACGGACGATGTCCCCCAGGACGCCCTTGCGCTGGGCCGTGGCCGTCAGGTCATCAAGGAACAATGGGCTACCGCATTTCGGCAGAAGTCCCTGGAGAAAAAGCATAAATAGTCTTGAGTGTCACAATCCGTCACGCAAGTTGATTTGAAGAGCGTTAGCCTGTTCGCTAGCGGGATCTGAAGCTTAACGTCGTAAGCTGCGAAAGAAGGCGCGTCTCGGCATGTGCGGAATTGTTGGAATCGTCGGCAGGTCTCCGGTGGCGGAGCAGATCGTCGAGGCCCTGAGGCGGCTGGAATACCGTGGGTACGACTCCGCCGGTGTGGCCACGCTGGAGAACGGCCGGCTCGACCGCCGCCGCGCGGAGGGCAAGCTCCGCAATCTCGAGGTCAAGCTGTCCCAGGCGCCCCTGTCCGGCATCATCGGGATCGGCCACACGCGATGGGCCACCCACGGCAAGCCGAACGAGACGAATGCTCATCCTCACGCGACGGACCGGCTGGCCGTCGTCCACAACGGCATTATCGAGAACTTCCGCGAGCTGAAGACTGGCCTCGAGGCGAAGGGAGTCCGGTTCGAGACCGAGACGGACACCGAGGTCGTCGCCCAGCTCGTGACCTATGAGATGCGTCAGGGCCGTCCGCCCATCGAGGCGGTCGCCGTGACCCTGCCGCGCCTGCGCGGCGCCTTTGCGCTCGGCTTCCTGTTTTCCGGCGAAGACGACCTTCTGATTGGCGCGCGCCACGGTGCTCCCCTGGCCATCGGCTACGGCAACGGGGAGATGTATCTCGGGTCGGACGCCCTCGCGCTGGCGCCGTTCACCGACGAGATCACCTATCTGGAGGACGGCGACTGGGCGATTCTCCACCGGTCCGGGGCGGATATCCGAGACGAGGCCGGCCAGATGGTTCAGCGGCCCCGGCACAAGATCCCGACCGGCTCCTTCATGGCCGACAAGGGCAACCACCGCCACTTTATGGTCAAGGAAATCCACGAGCAGCCGGAAGTGGTCGGACGGACCCTCGCCCATTACGTGAATTTCACGGCCGGACGGGTGGAGCTGCCGGTCGCGCTCCCGTTCGATTTCAGGGACCTGAAGCGCCTGTCGATCTCCGCCTGCGGCACGGCCTACCTGGCAGGCCTCATCTCGAAATACTGGTTCGAGCGCCTTGCGCGCATCCCGGTCGAGATCGATGTCGCGTCGGAGTTCCGGTACCGCGAAGCCCCGCTGGAGCCCGGAAGCCTCGCTCTCTTCGTATCCCAGTCGGGCGAGACGGCCGATACCCTGGCCTCCCTGCGTTACGCCACCGCCGAGAAGCAGCACACCCTCTCGGTCGTGAACGTCCCGACCTCGACCATGGCGCGGGAGAGCGCCGTGATCGCCCCGACCCTTGCCGGGGTCGAGGTGGGTGTTGCATCGACCAAGGCCTTCACCTGCCAGCTCACGGTGCTCCTCTCGCTCGCCATCGCGGCCGGCCGGGCGCGCGGCACCCTGAGCGCGGAAGACGAGAAGGAGCTGGTCGATGCGCTGATCGGCGTTCCCGGCCTCATGAGCGAGGCGATCAAGCGCGAACACCAGATCGAGATCCTCGCCCGCGAACTCTCGAAGGCGAAGGATGTGCTCTATCTCGGGCGCGGCACCTCGTATCCGCTGGCCCTCGAAGGGGCCCTGAAGCTCAAGGAAATTTCCTATATCCACGCCGAGGGCTATGCGGCGGGCGAGCTGAAGCACGGGCCGATCGCGCTCATCGACGAGACGATGCCGGTCATCGTCATCGCGCCGCACGATGCGATCTTCGAGAAGACCGTCTCGAACATGCAGGAGGTGGCCGCGCGCGGCGGACGCATCATCCTGATCACGGACGAGAAGGGGGCCCTGGAGACCGATCTCGACACGATGGCCACCATCGTGATGCCGTCCGCCCATCCGATCGTCGCGCCGATCGTGAACTCCGTGCCGATCCAGCTGCTCGCCTATCACACGGCCGTCTTCATGGGGAAGGACGTGGACCAGCCGCGCAACCTCGCGAAGTCGGTCACGGTGGAATAGTCCTCACCCGGCCCTGAGCAGGCGGATCGCGGAGTCGCGCTCGAACATGTAGAGCAGCACCCGGAGGGCCTGGCCGCGGTCGCTGACGAGGTCCGGGTCCCGGTCGACGATCAGGCGGGCGTCGTCCCGCGCCGCCGCGAGGAGATCGCCGTCGACCTCGAGGCGGGCGAGCTTGAAGCCCGGCAGGCCCGATTGCCGCGTGCCGAGCACCTCTCCCTCGCCGCGAAGGCGCAGATCCTCCTCGGCGATCCTGAACCCGTCCTCGGTCTGGCGCATCATTTCGAGACGGGCCTGAGCGACCTGTCCCAGCGGCCCCTTGTAGATCAGAAGGCAGGTCGAGCTGCGGGACCCGCGCCCGACCCGCCCGCGCAGCTGATGGAGCTGGGCAAGGCCGAAGCGCTCCGCGTGCTCGATCACCATGATGGTCGCATTCGGCACGTCCACGCCGACCTCGATGACGGTGGTGGAAACGAGGATCTTGGTCTCGCCCTTCGAGAACCGCTCCATGGCCGCGTCCTTGTCGCGGCCTGCCATCTTGCCGTGCACGAGGCCGATTTGGTCGCCGAAAATGGATTTCAGCTGCTCGAACCGCTCTTCCGCCGCGGCGAGATCGACCGTTTCGGATTCTCCGACCAGAGGGCAGACCCAATAGACTTGGTCGCCGTTGCCGATCGCCCGCCCCATCGCGCCGATCACCTCGTCGAGGCGCTCGATGGAGATGAGCTTGGTGGCGATCGGCTTGCGGCCGGCCGGCTTCTCGCTGAGCACCGAGACGTCCATGTCGCCGAAATAGGTCAGCGCCAGGGTACGCGGAATCGGAGTTGCGGTCATGACGAGGATGTCGACCGCCTCGCCCTTGGATCCCAGGGCGAGACGCTGATGCACGCCGAAGCGGTGCTGCTCGTCGACGACGGCCACGCCGAGGTCCTGGAAGGCCACCCCCTCCTGGAAGAGGGCGTGGGTGCCCACCGCGATGTTGATGCTTCCATCGGCGAGCCCGGCGAGAACCGCTTTTCTTGCAGCTCCCTTTTCGCGCCCGGTGAGCAAGGCCATGGAAAGGCCCGCCTGCTCGGCGAGCGGGGCGATCCGCTCGTAATGCTGGCGAGCGAGGATTTCCGTGGGCGCCATGAGAGCGGCCTGACGCCCGGCCTCGATGGCGCTCGCCATCGCCAGCAGTCCGACCACCGTCTTGCCCGACCCGACGTCCCCTTGCAGGAGCCGCAACATCTTCTTGTCGGCCACGAGATCGTTGCGGATGTCGTCCACCGCCTTCGATTGCGATCCCGTCAGCCCGAAGGGCAGGGCGCGCTTGATCCGCTCGACCAGATGTCCGTCGCCTGCATTGACCCGCCCGGGCAGGCGCCTCATCCGGCTGCGGACGAGAGCAAGGGCAAGCTGAGAGGCGAGGATCTCGTCATAGGCCAGTCGCCGCCTTGCGGGCGACTTGGAGAGGGCGTCCTCGGAGAGCTGCTGAGCATTGCCAGGCCGGTGGATGGCCGCCAGGGCCGACGCGAAATCCGGCAGGCCGTTGCGGTCGAGCCAGGCGGCGTCCTGCCACTCGGGCACCCGGGGAACCCGTTCGAGAGCGGCCCCGACGTAGCGCCCGACCATGCGGGACGAGAGGCCTTCCGTCAGGCCGTAGACCGCCTCGACGGCCGGCAGGTTCTCGATGCCCTTGTCGTCCAGGATCCGGTCCGGATGCACCATCTGGCGCATCGCCTCCCAAAGTTCGATCTTGCCCGAGACATAGCGTCGTTCGCCGACCGGCAGGAGCTTTTCGAGGCGGGCCTTCTGGCCGTTGAAGAACACCAGGGTCACGTCGCCCGTCTCGTCCTCCACGAGGATCCGATAGGGGGCGCGTCGTCCGGGCGGAGGAGGGCGGTGGGCCACGACGGTGACGGACAGCGTCACCGGCTCCCCGACCGGCGCGTCGGCGATCGATCCCTTCATCTCGCGGGAGACGCCGCCGCTCGGAAGATGGAACAGCAGGTCCATGACCCGGGTCGGCCGGCCGGGCTCGCCGACGAGGCGGTCGAGGAGGGGCGCGACCTTGGGCCCGACCCCGGGGAGGGTGTTGGCCGGGGCGAAGAGCGGATCGAGAATCGAAGGACGCAAGGACATTCTGGTGGGTGGCAACTCTGATCGAGATGGTTATATAGCCGCCAAGCCGCCGTTAGGCGACGCAAATCATGAACAAATGGAGAATCTTCATGAGCGGGACGACACGCAGCAGCGCCGATCTCGACGTCCGCCGGCGGCAGATCCTGTTCCGGGCCTGGCACCGGGGCATGCGGGAGATGGACCTGATCATGGGCCGATTCGCCGATGCGGAGATCGGGGAGCTGTCCGACGAGGACCTCGCCGAGTTCGAGCGGCTCATCGAGGTGACCGACCGGGACCTGCTCGGCTGGATCACGGGCGAGACTCCCACGCCCGAGAATTACGACACGCCCCTGTTCCGGCGCCTGAAGGGCTTTCACACCCACACTTCGCCGATCCACGTCTGATCGGCACCCTGCATCGCGCTCTCCGAACCGGGCCGACAGGCCCGCGTTTCCTCCCATTGTTTCGATGATTGACCCATGAAGTCTGCCCTGACCCGAGCCCTGGACGCCCTCAAGAAAGGCCAAAGCCTGACGCTTGCGAGCGCCCCGGACGGTTTCGACGCCCTCGCGGTCGCCGATTTGGCGCGTGGCCTGTCGGGCCATGTGGAAGGGCCGGCGGTGCTGGTCCATGTGGCCCGCGACGGGCAGCGGCAGCAGAACTTCGCCAACGGTCTCGGCTTCATCGCGCCCGAGATCGAGATCCTGCCCTTCCCGGCCTGGGACTGCCAGCCCTACGACCGCGTCTCGCCCAATGCCGCCATCACGGCGCAGCGCATGACGACCCTGGCACGGCTGGCGCGCTCCAAGACCTCCGAGGAGAAGCCGCGGATTCTGTCCACGACCGTGAACGCCCTCGTCCAGCGGGTGCCGCCGCGGACACGCATCGCCGCCGAGACCTTCTCGGCCGCTCCGGGGAACGTCGTGGACACGACGCTCCTCGTCACCTGGCTCGAGACCAACGGATTCCTCCGCACCGGCACAGTGCGGGACACCGGCGAATATGCGGTGCGCGGCGGCATCATCGACCTCTATCCTGCAGGCCTTCCGAATCCGGTCCGTCTCGATTTCTTCGGCGACGCCCTGGAGTCGATCCGCTCCTTCGATCCGGAGACCCAGCGCACGGTCGGCACGCTCCGGTCCCTCGACCTCGTTCCCATGAGCGAGGTCCAACTCACGACCGAGAGCATCAAGCGCTTCCGGCAGGCCTATGTGGCGGCCTTCGGGGCGCCGCGGCGGGATGACCGGCTCTATGAAGCCGTCAGCGAGGGACGGCGCTATGCCGGCCTGGAGCACTGGCTTCCCCTGTTCCACGATCACCTCGACACACTGCTCGATTATGTGCCCGGCATCCCGGTCGTCTTCGACGCCCTCGCGGACGACGCGGCGGCCGAGCGGCTGGCCCAGGTAAAGGACTATTACGACGCCCGGCAGGAGGGCATGGGCCAGAACCAGCCCGGCGTCGCCCCGTACCGCCCCCTGCCGCCGGACGCGCTCTACTTCGCTCCCGACGAATGGGCCAAACGGACCGCCTCTCTGCCGCTTGCGCGCCTGACGCCCTTCGCCCAGCCTGAGTCGGACACCCGCCTCGTAATCGATTGCGAGGCCAGGCGCGGCCGCAACTTTATCGCCGAGCGGGCCGACGAGAACGCCAACGTGTTCGAGGCGGTCGTGCGCCACATCCGCGAGCTTCAGGGCTCGGGAAGGCGGGTTATCCTCGGTGCCTGGTCGGATGGCTCCCGGGAGCGGCTCTGCCACGTTCTGCAGGATCACGATCTCCGGCAGACACGGCCGATCTCGCGCCTCTCGGAGGCCATGGCCTATCCGCGCAACGAGACGCCGGTCGGCATCTGGCCCCTCGAATCCGGCTTCGAGGCTGGCGATCTCGCGGTTGTTAGCGAGCAGGACATCCTGGGTGACCGCTTGGTGCGCCAGAAGCGCAAGTCCAAGCGGCCCCAGGACTTCCTCACCGAGGTGGCGGCGCTGACGCCCGGCGACCTCGTGGTCCACGTGGACCACGGCATCGGCCGGTTCGAGGGCCTGAAGACCATCGAGGCAGCGGGGGCCCCGCACGACTGTCTGGAACTGCATTATGCGGGTGGCGACCGGCTCTTCCTGCCGGTGGAGAATATCGAGCTCCTGACCCGATACGGGTCCGAGGAGACGGAGGTCCAGCTCGACAAGCTGGGCGGCGGTGCCTGGCAGGCGCGCAAGGCACGCATGAAGCAGCGCATCCGCGAGATGGCGGGCGCTCTCATGAAGATCGCGGCGGCGCGAATCCTGAAGGAGGCCCCGCGCCTCGTTCCGCCGGAAGGCCTGTACGACGAGTTCGCGGCCCGTTTCCCCTATGATGAGACGGAAGACCAGCAGAACGCCATCGACTCGGTGCTCGACGACCTCGGATCCGGCCGCCCCATGGACCGTCTGGTCTGCGGCGACGTGGGCTTCGGCAAGACCGAAGTGGCGCTGCGGGCCGCCTTCGTGACCGCCATGAGCGGCAAGCAGGTGGCCGTCGTGGTGCCGACGACGCTCCTGGCGCGCCAGCACTACAAGACCTTCTGCGAGCGCTTCCGGGGCCTGCCCCTCAACATCGCGCAGGCCTCCCGCTTCGTGCCGACGGCCGAGATGAAGAAGGTGAAGGAAGGGATCAGCGACGGCTCCGTCGACATCGTGGTCGGCACCCATGCGCTTCTCGGCAAGACCATCAAGTTCAAGGATCTCGGCCTCATCATCATCGACGAGGAGCAGCATTTCGGCGTCAGCCACAAGGAGCGCCTGAAGGAGCTCCGCGCCGAGGTCCATGTCCTGACCTTGTCGGCGACGCCGATCCCGCGCACCCTTCAGCTGGCGCTGACCGGCGTGCGCGAGCTCTCGCTGATCACGACCCCACCGGTGGACCGTCTCGCGGTCCGGACCTTCATCACCCCGTTCGATCCGCTCCTCATCCGCGAGGCGCTGCTGCGCGAGCGCTACCGCGGCGGACAGGCCTTCTATGTCGTGCCGCGCCTTGACGATCTCGGCGACGTGAAAGCCTTCCTCGACAAGGAGGTGCCGGAGGCCAAGGTCGCGGTCGCGCACGGCCAGATGGCAGCCGGTCAGCTCGAGGACATCATGACGGCCTTCTACGAAGGCAAGTACGACATCCTGCTCTCGACCACGATCGTGGAATCCGGCCTCGACATCCCGACGGCGAACACCCTGATCGTGCATCGCGCGGACATGTTCGGCCTGTCGCAGCTCTACCAGCTCCGTGGGCGCGTCGGCCGCTCCAAGACCCGCGCTTATGCGCTGTTCTCGGTACCGGCCAACAAGCCCCTGACCGTCCAGGCTGAGCGCCGCCTCAAGGTGCTCCAGACCCTCGATACCCTGGGCGCCGGCTTCCAGCTCGCCTCGCACGACCTCGACATCCGCGGCGCCGGCAACCTCCTGGGCGAGGAGCAGTCGGGCCACATCAAGGAAGTGGGCTACGAGCTCTATCAGCAGATGCTGGAAGAAGCGGTCGCCCAGCTCAAGGCGGGCATCGAGGAGCCTGCGGAGGACCAGTGGTCGCCGACGATCCAGGTCGGCGCGCCGGTGATGATCCCGGAGAGCTACGTGGCCGACCTGCAGCTGCGGCTCGGCCTATATCGCCGCCTCTCGACCCTGGAGACCGACCAGGAGATCGACGCCTTCGGGGCGGAGCTCATCGACCGTTTCGGTCCGCTGCCGTCGGAGGTCGACCAGCTCCTCAAGATCATGGCCATCAAGGTGCTGTGCCGCCGCGCCAACGTCGAGAAGGTCGACGGCGGGCCGAAGGGCATTATCGTGTCGTTCCGCGACAACGCTTTCGCTAACCCGAACGGCCTCGTGGCCTACGTGGCCGAGCAGGCCTCCTTCGCGAAGGTGCGGCCGGACATGAAGATCGTCTTCATCCGCGACGTCGAGACGCCGGACGAGCGGATCAAGGCGACGACCACGATCCTGCGCAACCTGGTGCGCATCGCGGAGAAGAAGGCGGCCTGATCGTGGAATGCTGGGCCGTCGTCGAGGGGGCGAGAGTCGTCGCCGGCCATGAGGCGGACCGGCCGGTCCCCTGGTGGAGCTTCACCAAGACCGTCCTGGCCGCCGCCGCGCTGGTCCTGGTGCGGGATGGCTCGTTAGCGCTCGAAGAGCCCTTGCCGGGAAGGTCCTACACCCTTCGGCACCTGCTTCAGCATCGGTCGGGTGTGGCGAACTACGGCGGCGTTGCGGCCTATCACGAGGCCGTGGCCCGCGGGGATGAGCCCTGGCCGGTTCGGATCCTTCTGGAGCGGACCCAGGCCGAGCGCCTCCGGTATCCGCCGGGCGAGGGCTGGGACTACTCGAATATCGGGTACCTCTTCGTCCGACAGCTCGTCGAGGAGGCGACGGGGGAACCCCTGGATGCGGCGCTGCGCCGGCTCGTCCTCGCGCCGCTCGGCATCAGGACTGCCCGAATCGCCTCCGCGCCGGCCGATCTCGACCAAGTTCCGATGGGCGATGCGACCGGCTACCATCCCGGCTGGGTCTATCATGGCCTGATGGTGGGATCGGTCGAGGAAGCGGCGCTCCTGCTGGACCGTCTCCTGAAGGGCGGGTTCCTGCCGGATCATCTCCTCGCCGACATGAGGAGCGTTCATGCCCTCCCGGGGCCGATCGCCGACCGCCAATGGGTGAGGCCCGGCTACGGGCTCGGCCTCATGAGCGGCGAGGTCGCATCAGGCCAAGTGGTGGAGGGGCATACGGGCGGAGGGCCGGGGAGCACGATTGCCGTTTACCGGACCGCATCCGGCATGAAACCTCGGACGGCTGCGTATTTCGCGACGACCGACCGACGGAAAGAGGCGGAAGACGAGACCTTCCGCCTTCTCGAGGAGGCTTCCTAGAGATCGGGTGCCGCGACGGCGCGAGCGCCGAGTTCGTTCTGGAGCATGGTGGCGGCACCGCTGATCCCGCCCGCCACGATGACAGGCACGCGGTTCGGCGCCAGGGATTTCCGCAGACGGCTGGCGAGTTCGAGGAAGCGGCGGCGCTCGGACCAGTCCGCATGGCGGGGCATCTGAAGAACGACCGCAACCGGCCTCGGCATCATGGCCAGAACCTCTTCGGTCGCTTCGAGGGGAGCCGTGACACTGGCATAGCCCATGCCGGCCAGTTCGGCAGAAAGAGCACAGTCGGGAGCGCGGTCGCCGTTATCGACGACCAGCACCTGCTGAAAACGGGTCATTGCGATACCTTATCGAAAGGCGAAACGGCAAAGATTGAAAGCATCCTCACCAACGCCCTCGGACGGTATTTGTTTCATTTCGGAGATGAATGGAAGCTCAACAATATCCGCGGGGTTGCTTCAGAAAGCCTCAGCGCGGACGCCGCCACCAGGTATCGACATTGTTCCCGAACAGCGGAGCGGTGTCCGGCCGCCCGAGACCGGAATCATAGGCAAGCCATTGGTCCCCCACGTAGAACAGCGGGATCACATAGAATCCTGACAGCAGGACCCGATCGAGAGCCCGTACCGACGAGACGAAATCCTCACGGCTTTTCGCCTCCAGAAGGGCATCGATCATGCGATCGATTGCCGGCGAAGCTGCCCCCGAATAGTTCAACGATCCGCTTCTCTGGGCTGCTGCCGATCCCCATCGGTTGCGCTGCTCGTTGCCCGGAGACGCCGAGGCAGGCCAGACCCACTGCACCATATCGAAGTCGAACTGGGCAAGCCGGCGCCAGTACTGGACGTCGTCGACGAGCCGTACGCGGGCCTGAATGCCGATGCGGCCGAGGGATTGCGAGAAATTCAGGGCGAGCCGCTCCTGCTGGCGCGAATTGACCAGCATCTCGAACGTGAACGCCTTGCCCGTCTCCTTGTGTCGCAGACCGTGGTTCTCCAGCGTCCACCCGGCTTCGGCCAACAGTTCGAGAGCCCGCCTCGCGCTTTCGCGGTCCCGGCCGGACCCGTCCGGCGCGGCCGGAGACCATGTGCCTTCCAGAATGTCCTCGCGCACCGCGCCGGGGAACGGCCCGAGCAGCGCCTTTTCGGTCCCGCCGGCCGGTCGCCCTGCGGACGAGAGGTCCGACCCGGCGAAGTAGCTGTCCGATCGGTTGAGGAGGCCGAAGAACAGGTTGCGGTTGACCCAATCGAAATCGAACACATAGCCCAATGCTTCGCGGACCCGCACGTCCGCAAAGAGGGAGCGGCGGGTGTTGAACACGAATCCGTTCATGCCCTTCGGGAGCCGGATCGGAGCCGTTTCTCGCACGATCCGGCCGCTTCGGACCGCGGGGATGTCGTAGCCGGTCGCCCAGCGGCCGGGATCGCCTTCGATCCTGAAATCATAGAGCCCAGCCTTGAACGCCTCGAACATGCTGTTGGCGTCGCGGTAGAAGTCGTAGCGGATTTCGTCGAAGTTATAGAGGCCCCGGGTGACGGGCAGGTCATCCGCCCAGAAATCCTTTCGGCGCGTGAGCACGATGCGCTCGCCCGGCTTCACCTCGGCGACCGTATAGGGACCGGACCCGACGGGCGGCGTCAGGTTCGTCCTGTCGAAGGTTTCCGGGTCGGTCGCATGAGCTGCGAAGATCGGCATCATGGCGATGATGAGGGGGAGTTCCCGGTCGTTCACGCCCGTGAGGTCGAAGCTGATCCTTTGAGGATTGTCGACCTTCACCGCCCTGACCTGTGCGAAGCTCGACCGGTGGAAGGGCTTCCCGTATTTCTTGAGCAGCTCGAAGGTGAAGCGCACATCCTCCGCCGTCACGGGCTTTCCGTCCGAGAAGCGAGCCCTCGGGTCCAGGTTGAAGGTAATGGAACTCCGATCATCCGGCATTTCGGCGGATCGGGCGATGAGGCCGTACACGGTGAACGGCTCGTCGGCCGAGCGCATCATCAGGCTCTGGAGCACGTATCGCGGCACCACGTCGGGGGCGACGCCGATCACGATCAGGGGATTGAGGCTGTCGAAGGAGCCTTGGAGGGCTAGGACGATTCGCCCACCGTCCGGAGCATCGGGGTTTGCATAGGGGAGGTGGGGAAAGCCGGGCTCCAGGGCAGGCTCGCCGTGCATGGCGATTCCGTGCCGCAGGGTCTCGGCTCCGGACGCCGCCGCCGTCAGGAGGGAGGCGAGGATTAAGAATGCCAGAAAAGTCAGACTTTTGAGAACGTTCCGGCCCATGGCGCCCCTGAGAGAACACAGCGCATCGCGGGACTGGATATTATAAAGAAAGTTTCCCGGAGCGACTGGAAACATACCTCGCGAAAGGTTAAAGGAGCGCCACACGTCATGTCTTCGCCTTAATCGGCAAAGATTCAACCGTTCCATTGAAGGTTACGAAGAGAGCCGAGCCTACGGCCCATTCATCAGCCGACCTTCCGACTGAAGAGGATCTACGACATGTCACTCGCGACCCGCCTCGCGAACCTGGGGGGCACCCGCGGTCTGGCGACGGCCATGGCCCTTCTGCTGGCAGCTCCCGCTCTTGCCCAGACTGCCCCCGCGCAGCGTCCTGCCGCTCCGGCCCAGGCCCCCGCGCAGCGTCCCGCCGCCCCGGCCCAGGGCCAGCCCGCTCAGCCGCAGCAGAACGCCGGCCCGACGGTCGTTCAGGTGAAGGCCGAGCCGTCTCAGCCGGAATGGACCAAGGTTTGCGGCAAGGACCAGAACACCAATTCCGAGATCTGCTACACCACCCGCGACTTCGTGTCGGACCAGGGCCAGCCGGTCCTCGCCATGGCGCTCTATGACGTGAAGGGCCCGCAGTCGCAGAAGATCGTTCGCTTCGTGATGCCGCTGGGCCTCCTGCTTCAGCCGGGCCTGCGCTTCACGGTCGACCAGGGTCAGCCGACCCCCGGCCGCTACGTCATGTGCCTGCCGAACGGCTGCTTCGCCGAGGCCCAGGTGAAGGATGACTTCATCGCAGCCCTCAAGAAGGGCGCGAATCTCAACGTGAGCGTCCAGAACCAGCTCGGCCGCGAGATCACCTTCGCGGTTCCAGCCGCAGGTTTCGCCAAGGCCTTCGACGGCCCGCCGATCGACCCGAAGGTGCTTGAGGAGCAGCAGAAGAAGCTGCAGGAAGAGCTCCAGAAGCGCAGCGAAGAGCTCCGCAAGCAGCTCGGAAGCAACAACGGCGGCGCGGCTCCCGCGGCCGGCGCTCCGGCAGCCCCGGCCGCCGGCGGCGCTGCCCCGGCTGCTCCGAAGCCGTAAGCGATATATCCACACAGACACGAAAACGCCGGGCCAAAAGCCCGGCGTTTTTCATTCTCGGCAATGCTTGTCAGTTCGCGAGGATCGGATGGGCGCGATAGACGCCGTTCTTGTCCCGGACGAACATCTCCTTGATCATCGGATTGCGGAGTGGCTCGCCGGTTTCGTCGAGCAGGAGGTTCTGCTCGGAAACGTAGGCGATGTATTCGGTCTCCGCGTTCTCGGCGAAGAGATGGTAGAACGGCTGGTCCTTGTGAGGCCTGACCTCCTCAGGGATCGACAGCCACCATTCCTCGGTATTGTCGAATTCCGGATCGACGTCGAAAATCAGCCCCCTGAACTCATAGAGCCGGTGACGGACCACCTGGCCGATCGCGAATTTGGCTGAACTCGCTTTCATGGGTCGTAACTCCTTGATCCGAATATAGAGACCCCATCTGGATTCCACAAATTCCGCCCCTCTCACGATCAGGCGAGATCGTCCCCGGCACCGGCTCAGCGTTGCAATTTCGGACTGCAGCCCCGCCGCGTATCGGGATTGTCGGGAGAACGGAACCTTGCCAGAAGGGACCCTCCCACGACCTTGGCCGGGAGCCCGCGATGTCCGAGCTGATCGGGCTTTTCAACCTGCTTGCGCCCTTTTTCGGACTGATCGGACTCGGCTTCCTGTGCGGCAAGTTCGTCAGGCAGCCGGAAGCCGGGCTCGCATGGATGCAGTTCTTCGTCATCTATGTGGCCCTGCCGTGCCTGTTCTTCCGGCTCATCGCCGACAAGCCCCTCGACCAGCTGACGAACTGGTCGTTCATCGCGGCGACGACGCTCGCCACCTTCTGCGCCTTCGCTCTCTCGTTCTCTGCCGGCTGGCGGTACACGAAGGACCTGCCGCAATCGGTCATGCAGGGCGTCGCCGGCTCCTATTCCAACATCGGCTACATGGGGCCGCCGCTGGTGCTCGCCGCCCTCGGCCAAGCCGCCAGCGCCCCGGTGGTCCTGATATTCGTCTTCGACAACCTGCTGCTGTTCTCCCTGATCCCGCTGCTCATGTCGGTCGCGGGCCTCGAGAAGCTGAGCCTCGGCGCCACGATCCGGCGGATCGTCTGGCGCATCCTGACGCATCCGTTCAACGTGGCGACGATGCTCGGCATCGCAGCAAGCTATCTGCACCTGACCCTGCCGGCGCCCGTGAACCAGATGGTGACGTGGCTGTCGGGCGCGGCGGCGCCCTGCGCCCTGTTCATCCTCGGTGTGACGGTCGCCATGCGGCCGCTGCGGCGCATCCCCGGCGAGGTCCCGATCCTGGTCGTCACCAAGCTGGTTCTGCATCCGCTCTTCGTCTGGATTCTGCTCTCGGCGGTCGGCGATTTCGGCGCGACCTGGACCTATGCGGCCCTGACGATGGCGGCCCTGCCGCCCGCCCTGAACATCTTCGTGATCTCAACCCAGTACAATGTGGGCGTGGAACGGGCTTCGGCCTGCGTGCTCATCGGCACGATCGGCTCCATGCTGACCCTGACCACGCTGCTGTTCGTGATCAGGACCGGGATGGTGCCGTACGACCTCTTCCCTTAAGCGCGCTGGGCGTCCTGCATGAGGCGAGGGGCCCCGACCCGCGGCAGGACACCCTCCCGCATCACCGCCCGCCGGAGCGGACCGATGTTGCTGAGCGCGAGCAGCCCGGCCCCGCGCAGGAAATCGGCCGGCAGGAGCCCGGTGAGAAGCGTCCGGTTCAGGCTGTCGACCGCAGCCGTCCGAAGCCGGACATCGAGGTCGCGCCCGCGCTGGTAGCGCCGCAGCGTCTCCTCGTCCCCGGCCGCGCGTCCTTCGCCGCGTGCATCCACCACCGCGTCCCGCAGCGATGCGACATCGCGGAAGCCCAGGTTCAGCCCCTGGGCGCCGATGGGCGGGAAGACGTGGGCCGCCTCGCCGACGAGGGCGAGGCGCGGTGCCCAGAAGCGCGAGACCGACAGGCCGCTCATCGGCACGAGCCCGCGCGGACCGTCCAAGCGCATGGCTCCGAGCAGCGACTGCGCCTGCCTCTCGATCCGCCGCGCCAGGGCATCGTCATCGAGCGCCGCAAGGCGTTGCGCCTCCTCGGTGCTGGTCACCCAGACGAGGCTGGAGCGGCGGCCGGGCAGGGGAACCAGGGTGAACGGTCCGTGGCGGGTATGGAACTCCGTGGAGCTGTCGCGATGATCCCGATCATGGGCCAGGATCGCCGTGACGGCGGATTGCGGGTAGGACCACCGCCTCACCTCGATCCCGGCGCTTTGGCGAAGCATCGAGTTGCGCCCGTCCGCCGCCACTACCAGCCCGGCACGCAGCTCCGATCCGTCCTTGAGCGATACGACGGCGGCGCCACCGCCCGCCTCGAAGGCGGTTGCCTGCTCCGGGATCAGGGTCAGGTTGTCCTGGTGTCTCGCCTTCTCCGCCAAGCCTTCGACCAGCGTGGCGTTCTCGATGTTCCAGCCGAAGGCGTCGAGGCCGATTTCGCCAGCCGAAAATGCCACAGGCGGCGGCCGGAAGAGGCTTCCCGTGTCATCGACGATCCGCATGGTCTCGAGGGGAGCCGAGACATCCCTCAAGGCAGGCCAGGCGCCGACGGCGTCGAGGAACCGGATCGAGCCGTTGAGCAGCGCGACCGTGCGGCCGTCGCGCCGCACGTCGAGCCCTCCGACGAGAGCCGTCCGGTATCCGTCCCGCGCGAAGGCCAGGGCCGCGCTGAGGCCGACCGCCCCTGCGCCGACCACCGCGATGTCAAAGGTCTCTTCAGTCAAAGCGTCTCTCACGACCAAGTGTTGCGGGCTGGTTGCAGACTCACAATAAACGATGCATTCGCCATTGCCGACCGGTGCGGGGCGTCCCTATGATCGTTCCGCACAGGCTGTCTCCCACGGTTCTGTCTCCTTAACCGTCGTTAACCCATTTTGTTAGAGTCGCAGTTCGTGCAGGCAGACGCTTCACCCTCGGGACATCACCTGGTCGAGCTGAAAGGCATCAGCAAGCGCTACGGCGACCTCCTGGCCAACGATCGGATCGATCTGGCCATCGAGCCGGGGGAGATCCATGCTCTCCTCGGAGAGAACGGCGCCGGCAAGTCGACCCTCGTCAAGATCCTCTACGGCGTGATCGAGCCGACCGAGGGCGAGATCCTGTGGGAAGGACGGCCGGTCGCCATCGGGTCGCCCGTGGAGGCGAGGGCCCTGGGCATCGGCATGGTGTTTCAGCACTTCTCGCTCTTCGACGAGCTGACGGTGGCGGAGAACATCGCCGTCGCCCTGTCCGACGACTGGAGCCTGGCGACCGTGCGCAGCCGCCTGGGCGACATCAGCCGCGCCTACGGCCTCGCTCTCGAGCCGGACCGGGCCGTTTGGACCCTCTCGGCGGGCGAGCGGCAGCGGATCGAGATCGTGCGCTGCCTGCTCCAGAACCCGCGCCTCCTCATCCTCGACGAGCCGACCTCGGTGCTCACACCGCAGGAGGCGGAGCATCTTTTCGTGACCCTCGACAAGCTGTCGGCGGACGGCTGCTCGATCCTCTACATCTCGCACAAGCTCGAGGAGGTTCGCCGCCTCTGCCGCCGGGCGACCATCCTGCGGGCGGGGCGCGTGGTCGGCACCATCGATCCCCGCGCGCGCAGCGCCCGGGAAATCGCCGCCCTGATGGTAGGGAACGAGGTCGGCGAGGTCCGCTCGGGAACGCCGCACGTCCCGCAGGGGGAGATGCTGCGGGTCGCGGACCTGACCATGGCGCCGGGCGGGCTGCACGGCCAAGCGCTCAAGCACATCAATCTCGTGGCCAGTGCGGGCGAGATCGTCGGGATCGCGGGCGTTGCCGGCAACGGCCAGAGCGAATTGTTCGCCGCCCTCTCCGGCGAGAGGCTCGCGGATCGAGCCGACGCGATCGCTATCGCCGGCAAGGGGTGCGGCACCGTCGGGGTCGATGGCCGCCGCCGTCTCGGCGCCGCCTTCGTGCCGGAGGAGCGCCTCGGCCATGCAGCGGCACCGACGCACCGCCTGAGCGAGAACACCCTGATTTCCCATGCGGCAGCGGAGGTGAGCCATTCCGGCTTCATCCTGGTCAACGCAGCCAAGCGTCTGGCCGGCGCCATCGTCAAAAGTTTCGACGTGCGCACCCCGGAAGCCGACCCCCAGGCCCGCAAGCTCTCGGGCGGAAACCTTCAGAAGTTCGTGATCGGGCGCGAAATCATTCGGCGCCCCCGCCTCCTGATCGTGGACCAGCCCACCTGGGGCGTCGATGCCGGCGCTGCCCGCCTGATCCGCCAGGCCCTTGTCGATCTGGCGAGTGAGGGCAGCGCCGTGGTTGTGGTGAGCCAGGACCTCGACGAACTCTTCGAGGTGGCCGACCGGATGGCGGTCATCCACCAGGGCGAGCTGAGCGCCCTCAAGCCGATCAACGAATGGACGAAGGAAGCCGTGGGCCTCGAGATGCTTGGTGTTTCGCAGTCGCAGGGAGCGGCGCATGCGGTTTGAACTGACGCCGCGCACGACCGTCTCTCCGGTGGTTCGGGCCCTTGCACCGGTCGCGGCCTTCATCACGGCGTTCCTGATCGCCGGCTTCGTGATCTGGTTGATGGGCCGCTCGCCCGTGGCGGCCTTTCAGGTCTATGTGATCCAGCCCCTCAGCGATCCATGGTCGCTGCAGGAACTGCTGGTGAAGGCGACGCCTCTGGCCCTGATCGCGATCGGCCTGACCTATTGCTTCAGGGCCAATTTCTGGAACATCGGCGCCGAGGGCCAGTACGTCATCGGCGCGGTGCTCGGCGGCTGGCTCGCGCTGAAGACCCACGGAACGGAGGCCGGCTTCTGGGTGCTGCCGGCCATGCTCGTGCTCGGCATCATCGGCGGCGCCCTCTACGGCCTCATCCCGGCTTTCCTGAAGACCCGCTTCGGCGTCAGCGAGATCCTGACGAGCCTCATGCTGGTCTATGTGGCGCAGCTGACGCTGGACTATCTGGTGCGCGGACCCTGGCGGGACCCGAAAGGCTTCAACTTCCCGCAATCCGTCACCTTCGATCCGTCCGCGACCCTGCCTCCGGTCTGGGAGGCGAGCCGCGTCCATTACGGGACCGTGTTCGCGCTGATCGCCATCCTCGTGACGGCGGTCGTGCTCGGCCGCACGCTCTTCGGCTACCGCCTCAAGCTCACCGGGGATGCCCCGCGGGCGGCGCGCTTCGCCGGCTTCAGTGCGCGGTCCACCACGCTCGCCGTTTTCGCCATTTCGGGCGGCCTGGCAGGCCTCGCCGGCATCTCCGAGGTCTCGGGCCAGATCGGGCAGCTTCAGCCCTCGATCTCGCCCGGATACGGCTTCACGGCCATCACGGTCGCGTTCCTGGGCAGGCTCAACCCCATCGGCATCCTGATTGCCGCGCTTGTGGTGGCGCTGACCTTCATCGGCGGCGAGAGCGCCCAGATCATGCTGAAGCTGCCGCTGGATCTCACGCAGGCCTTCCAGGGCATCCTGCTCCTGTGCGTGCTCGCCGCCGACGCGCTGGTGAGCTATCGCGTTCGTCTCGTATCCCGGGGAGGGGGCAAGTGACCACGTTCGAGGCCATTCTCCTGACCATCGTCACTGCGTCGACGCCGCTCCTCATCGCTGCCCTGGGCGAGCTGGTGACGGAGCGCTCGGGCGTCCTCAACCTCGGGGTCGAGGGAATGATGGCGATGGGCGCCGCCTGCAGCTTCGCGGCCGCAGTGACCTTCGACTCGACCCTCCTCGGCGTCCTGGCGGGCATTCTTGCCGGCACGTTCATGGCGGCGCTCTTCGGGCTCGTCGTCCTGGGCTTCGCCGCCAACCAGGTCGGGTCCGGGCTCGCTCTGACCATCCTCGGCCTGGGCCTTGCGGGCCTCATCGGCGCGCCCTTCGTGGGCGCCCGCCGCAACCCCATCGCGCCGCTCGACATCCCGGTCCTGAGTGACCTTCCGGTGGTCGGGCGCCTCTTTTTTGAGCAGGACCTGTTCGTCTACGGCTCGATCCTCCTCACCATCGCGGTGGCCGTCTACCTGAACCGGACCCGAGTGGGACTGATGCTTCGCTCCATCGGAGAGAACCACGGCTCGGCCCATGGGCTGGGACTGCCGGTCCTGCGGACGCGCTTTCTCGCGATCCTGTTCGGCGGCGCCTGCGCGGGCCTCGCAGGGGCCTATCTGTCCCTCGTCTACACCCGGTTCTGGTCGCCCGGCATGACGGCCGGCCGTGGCTGGATCGCGCTCGCGCTCGTGGTGTTCGCCGCCTGGCGGCCGGGATGGGCGCTCGTCGGCGCCTACATCTTCGGAGCGGCGACGGTCCTTCAGCTTCATGCCCAGGCGGCCCAGTTCGGCGTGCCCTCGCAGGCTCTGTCCGCAGTTCCCTATCTGGCCACGATCCTCGCCCTTCTGCTCCTGTCCATCCGGCGGGGCAGGGCGATCGGAGCCCCCGGCTCGCTTGGTCTGCCCTTCGTGCCTGACCGGTAGGCAAAGGGATGTTATTGTAGGCAATGAGCCTATTGCCAGGGATGCCTGGACCTGCAACGGATGTGCGGAACTACTTTCCTAGGGGAGCAGACATGTTTTCACGGAGTCTCATGGGCGTTCTGGCGGGGGCTGCGGCCCTGGCCCTGTCGGCCGGCGGCGCGGCGGCCCAGCAGAAGCTGAAGATCGGCTTCATCTATGTCGGCCCGGTCGGCGACTACGGCTGGAGCCACCAGCACGATGTGGGCCGCAAGGCGATCGAGAAGGCCTTCGGCGACAAGGTCGAGACCACCTACGTCGAGAGCGTGCCCGAGGCCGATTCCGAGCGCGCCATCGAGCAGCTCGCCCGCACGGGCCATGGCCTGGTGTTCACGACCTCGTTCGGCTTCATGGAGCCGACCCTGAAGGTCGCCAAGAAGTACCCGAACGTGAAGTTCGAGCACGCCACCGGCTTCAAGCGCGCGCCGAACCTCGCGACCTATGCGGCGAAGTTCCACGAGGGCCGGTACATCATCGGCCAGATCGCCGCCAAGATGTCGAAGTCCGGCACCATCGGCTATGTCGGCGCCTTCCCGATCCCGGAAGTCGTGGCCGGCATCAACTCGTACTTCCTCGGCGCCCAATCGGTGAACCCGAGCATCAAGATCAAGGTCGTGTGGGCGAACTCCTGGTACGATCCGGCCAAGGAGGCCGATGCCGCCAAGGCCCTGCTCGACCAGGGCGTGGACGTGATCGCGCAGCACACGGACAGCCCGGCGCCGCTCCAGGCCGCCGAGGCCCGCGGCAAGTTCGGCTTCGGCCAGGCCTCCGACATGGAGCAGTTCGCCCCGAAGGCGCAGCTGACCGCAATCGTCGATAACTGGTCGGACTACTACGTGGCCCGCACCAAGGCCGTGCTCGACGGAACCTGGAAGTCCGAGGACACGTGGGGCGGTCTCGCAGCCCACATGGTCGTCATGTCGCCCTACAAGAACATGCCCGACGACGTGAAGAAGATGGCCGAGGAGACCGAGGCCGCGATCAAGTCCGGCAAGCTCAACCCGTTCAAGTGCCCGGTCGTGAAGCAGGACGGCACCGAGGTCGAATGCAAGGGCAACGGCGCCCTCTCGGACGAGCAGGTCCTCGGCATGAACTTCTACGTGAAGGGCATCGACGACAAGCTGCCGCAATAAGCGAAGGCTACGAAGCATTCGAGAGGCGGCCGGAGAACCGGCCGCCTTTTTTGTTGGTCCGGATCCGCTAAACCTGAACCGCAGCAAGGGAATGGAACGCAGCCGACATGACAGAGCAGCCCAGGATCACGCCGAACGAGAACGACGTCCTGATCGTCACGGACGTCCAATACGACTTCCTGCCCGGAGGCGCGCTCGCAGTTCCGGAGGGCGATGCGGTGATCGAACCGATCAACCGTCTGGCAAAGGCGTTCCGCCACGTGCTGCTGACCCAGGACTGGCATCCGCCGGGACACACGTCCTTCGCGTCGAGCCATCCGGGCAAGAAGCCCTTCGAGCTGATCGACCTGCATTACGGCCGGCAGGTTCTCTGGCCGGATCACTGCATCCAGGGGTCGCCCGGCGCAGAGATTTCCCGCGACGTCCACGTCCCGCACGCGCAGCTCGTGATCCGCAAAGGCTATGATCCGGCCATCGACAGCTATTCCGGCTTCATCGAGGCCGATCGCAAGACCTCAACGGGCCTTGCCGGCTATCTGCGGGAGCGGGGTTTCCGGCGCGTCTTCTGCACCGGGCTCGCACTCGACTTCTGCGTCCACTGGACGGCGCTCGACGCCAAGGCGGCCGGGTTCGACACCTACGTGATCGAGGACGCCTCGCGCGCAATCGACACGAACGGTTCGCTGGCGCAGGCGAGGGCGGATCTCGACGCCGTGGGCGTCAAGATCATCCACAGCGGCCAGATCGTTTCCCCGTAAGGAGACGGCGGCCGTCAGACCGCCGAACCGTGCAGGTCGTACTCGTCCGAGCGCTGGATCTTCACGTCGACGATCTCGCCGGCCTTGAGCGGCCGTGGCGAGGCCACGTAGACGACGCCGTCGATCTCGGGGGCGTCGTACTTCGTGCGCCCCGTCGCGACGGTGGCGCCCGGCTCGTCGATGATGACCGGAAGGGCCTTGCCGACCTTCGCCCTGAGCAGCCTGGCGCTGATCTTCTGCTGGGTCTGCATGAAGCGGTGCCAGCGCTCCTCCTTGACCTCCGGCGGCACCGGCGCCGCGATCTCGTTCGCCGGTGCGCCCTGGACGGGCTCGTACTGGAAGCAGCCGACCCGGTCGAGCTTGGCCTCCTTCAGCCACGACAGGAGGAAGTCGACATCCTCCTCGGTCTCACCGGGGAAGCCGACGATGAAGGTCGAGCGGATCGCCAGGTCCGGGCAGATCATGCGCCATTTCTGGATTCGCTCGAGGGTCTTCTCCTGGTGGGCCGGACGACGCATCAATTTCAGGACGCTCGGCGAGGCGTGCTGGAACGGGATGTCGAGATAAGGAAGGATTCTGCCCTCAGCCATGAGCGAGATCACCTCGTCCACGTGCGGGTAGGGATAGACGTAGTGCATGCGCACCCACATGCCGAGTTCGCCCAGCTCCTTGGCGAGGTCGAAGAACCGAGTGCGGACCTCCCGGTCCTTCCAGAGGCTCGGCTGGTACTTCACGTCGAGACCGTAGGCGCTGGTGTCCTGGGAGATGACCAGCACCTCCTTCACGCCGGCCTTGGCGAGCTTCTCTGCCTCCCGCAGCACGTCGCCCACGGGCCGGCTGACGAGGTCGCCGCGCAGCTTCGGGATGATGCAGAAGGTGCAGCGGTTGTTGCAGCCCTCGGAAATCTTCAGGTAGGCGTAGTGCCGCGGCGTGAGCTTCACGCCCTGGGGCGGGACGAGATCCAGGAAGGGATCATGGGCGGGCGGGACGGCGGTGTGCACGGCCGAGACCACGGACTCATAGGCCTGCGGACCCGTGATCGCGAGCACGTTCGGGAACTTGTCGCGGATCTGCTCCGGCTCTGCGCCCATGCAGCCGGTGACGATCACCTTGCCGTTCTCCGCCATGGCCTCGCCTATGGCCTCGAGCGACTCGGCCTTGGCGCTGTCGAGAAAGCCGCAGGTGTTGACAATGACCACGTCGGCCCCGTCATGCTGGCGGGTCAGCTCGTAGCCCTGGGCCCGGAGCTGGGTGATGATGCGCTCGGAATCCACCAGGGCCTTCGGGCAGCCCAGGGACACGAACGAAACTTTCGGCGCGGGAGCATTCATCCGCCAAATCCACTCTTGCAAAGCTTGTACTGACATCCGGAGCGCGCCCGCCTAAGGCGGCATCGGCGCAAAATCATGGCGGAGGGGGTGGGATTCGAACCCACGGTAGGCTTGCACCTACGGCGGTTTTCAAGACCGCTGCCTTAAACCACTCGGCCACCCCTCCGGGGATGATGCGGCCTGCTCGCGCAGCCTCCCGCTCTCATGGTTCAGACGGTGTCTAAGGCCGCAGGCCGTGTGCCGTCAACTCGAACCGATCCGTAAATAGATCAACGAACATCCGGCTGGAGGGCAAGGAAGTGGCCGATAAGCCGCCGCTGTTTTGTCTTGTGGTTAAGAATGAGTGGGTCGCGGCGGAGCGCCGCGGTCGTGATGTCGGCAGGGCGACATTGCCGCCGCTTTGGAGTGCTTTCAGCTAAATCATTGCGGATAAAAGGAAATGTATCCGGCGTGATGCGAGTTCTCGGACGCAACTTCGGTGCTCCACACGCCGCCGCCGCTTCGCGATCCTCTCGCATTCGAATCAGGTCGAGACGATCCGGAGACATCGTTCGAACCCTCAAGTTATTTGTCCAACCATCTGAAATGTCGGATTTTTATCATCAAATACACAATGTTTCATTTGTTTAGGCTTGGCCATTGACAAGCGGAGCAGTTTAACCTTTCCTTAAGCACCAAGAAGCACGTTGACGGGACGTTCATGGCAAAAGCCGGCCCGCAGCAATCGTGCGGGTAAGGGGATGCAAGACGATATGCAGGGCAAGCGGACCGGATCGCAGACGGGGCCGAAGGGGCGTGTCGCCTCTTTGAACCATCGGACCATTCTCCGTGTCGCGGGCGTGACTGCAATCGCCCTGACGGCCGCTAACTGCTCCTCCAACGTGCGTGGCGGGATCGACCCGAAATACGGTGTCGCCCCCAGCCCGAAGGTTGTTGCCGACGGCCAGCCCGTGCCGAAGGGCGGCGGTCGCAACATGGTGGGCCAGCCCTATGTGGTGGCGGGACGCACCTACGCGCCGACCGAGAACCCGAACTACAAGGCCGAGGGCCTCGCGTCCTGGTACGGCTCGAACTTCCACGGCCGCATGACGGCCAATGGCGAGATCTTCGACCGTGATTCGATCGCGGCCGCCCATACCACGATGCCGCTGCCGAGCTATGCCCGCGTGACCAATGTGCAGAATGGCCACTCCATGATCGTTCGCGTGAACGACCGCGGACCGTTCCACGGCAACCGCGTCATCGACGTTTCGGAAAGGGCGGCCCTGGCGCTCGGCTTCAAGGCACAGGGAACGGCCCGCGTGAAGGTCGAGTATGTCGGCCGCGCCTCCACCAACGGCAGCGATGACCGCATCCTGCTCGCCAGCCTTCGCACCGACGGCCAGCCTGCCTCTCTGACCAACGCCGCCCCGACCATGATCGCCCAGGCAACGCCGCGGCCGAATGCACCGCGCCAGACGATTGCCCTGCGCAGCTACGATTCGGATGACGGGGCCGAGGAAGCGATCTCTGCTGCACCGATCCGGGCTTCCCAGCCTCTGACGACGGCCGCGAATGCGGGAGCGCCGCTTGGCGGATCGGTTCCGCTGCCGCCTGAGCGGCCCTTCGACCTCGGTACGATCCCGGGTGCGGCCACCCCGGTTCCAGTCGCATCGCTCTCGAGCCGCCCTGTGCCACCATCCCGGCCGGTCTTGGCAGGCCTCTATTATGCTGAGCCTGAAGCCGCGAAGGGCGGCTTCCAGAAGAGCTCGTCCTTCACCAATCTGGACCAGTCTCGCTTCCTTCGATAGCCGACAGCCGCGGCGTCCTCGACCGAGCGTGGCCTTGGCGTTGATTTGTGCTTGACGCGCCACAAATTCCCTCTCTCCTAGCGGGAGAGTTGGAAATCCTCACGATGCGTCAGTTTCGAATAAGCCGTGCCGCGGCAGCCTTCGCGCTTCTGTTCAATGTCCTGGCCCTTGCCACTCTTGCGCCGGGCAGCAGCGCCCGCGCCCAAGGGTTCCAGACCATCGCGCCGACGGCCATCCTCATTGACGCGGAATCGGAAGCCGTCCTGTTCGAAAAGAACGCGGACGAGCCGGTGGCGCCGGCCAGCATGGCGAAGACCATGACGGTCGAGGTCCTGTTCAACGAGATCAAGAACGGTCGGATCTCGATGGATACCGAGTTCACCATCTCCGAGAACGCCTGGCGGAAAGGCGGGGCAGGCTCCGGCGGCTCGGCCATGTTCGCCAAGGTGAACAGCAGCGTCAGGGTCGAGGATCTGCTGCGCGGCATCATCGTCCAATCCGGCAACGATGCGGCGATCGCCGTCGCGGAGGGCATTGCGGGAACGGAAGACAACTTCGCCCGGATGATGAACGAGCGGGCCAAGCAGATCGGCATGACCAACTCGACCTTCCGGAATGCCACGGGGTACGGCCATCCCGAGCAGAAGGTAACCGTCCGCGACCTCGCGAAGCTGGCGCTCCACATCATCGAAACCTACCCGGATCTCTACAAGATCTTCGGCGAGCGGGAATTCACCTGGAACAAGATCCGTCAGCAGAACCGCAATCCGCTCCTGACGATGGAAATCGGCGCTGACGGCCTCAAGACCGGCAATATCGACGAGTCGGGATACGGACTCATCGGCTCCGCAGTCCAGAACGGCCAGCGGCTCATCGTGGTGGTGAACGGGCTGAAGACGGCGAAGGACCGCGCCAATGAGTCCCGGAAGCTCCTGGAATGGGGCTTCCGCGCCTTCGAATCCCGCCAGCTCTTCTCCGAAGGGCAGGTGATCGGGGAGGTGCAGGTCTTCGGCGGCGACCGCCGGTCCCTGCCTCTCGTGGCCAAGAAGCCGGTTCGCGTCCTCGTCAACCGGGGCGAGTCCGAGCGGGTCTCCGCCCGGATCGTGTATACGGGACCCCTGAAGGCTCCGGTCAAGAAGGGAGCCGAGGTCGCCAAGCTCAGGGTCGACCGTGGCGACATGCAGGCGCTCGAGATGCCCCTCTACGCCAACGAGGATGTCCAAGTCGGCACCCTCAGCCAGCGCGCCCTCGACGGCCTCCTCGAAATGAGCACGGGGTGGGTCCGAAACGCCTTCTCAAGCCTCGTCGACCGCTTGTGATGACCGGTTGCTTCATCACCTTCGAAGGCGGGGAGGGAGCCGGCAAGTCGACACAGATCGAACGGCTGCGGCGGCGGCTCGAGGCCCTGTCCCAGTCCGTCGTCGTGACCCGGGAGCCGGGCGGATCGCCGGACGCCGAACGCATCCGCGCGTTCATTCTGGAAGGCCGCGCCAAGGCCCTCGGCCCCTTCGCCGAGGCTCTTCTGTTCGCAGCGGCTCGCATCGACCACATCGACAACGTGATCGTGCCGGCTCTCAGGCGCGGAACCCACGTGCTCTGCGACCGCTTCGCCGATTCCACCCGCGCCTATCAGGGAGCCCTCGGCAATCTCGACGGCGCCCTCATCGACTCCCTGGAACGGATCACCCTCAAGGGGGTGAAGCCCGACTTGACCTTCATCCTCGATCTTCCGGCCGAGGTGGGGCTTGGCCGCGCCGGCAGACGCCGCGGGGAGGGCGAGGGGGCGGACCGCTTCGAAGGCGAGGACCTCTCCTTTCATCAGGCGCTCCGGCAGGCATACTTGGCGATCGCACGCGCCTTTCCCGAACGTTGCGTGGTGATCCATGCCGATCGTCCGGCCGAAGAGGTCGAGGACATCATCTGGAACGCGCTGTCTGAACGGCTTCCCCGACTGACGCAACATGCAGCGAGACCCCTCGATGTCGCGTGAAGAGCGGGACAGCACCGAGCCGGATCAGCTCGAAGGCACGCCTCATCCCCGGGAGCAGTTCGCCTTCTTCGGTCATAGGGAAGGGGAGGAGGCCTTCCTTGAAGGGCTGCGCAGCGGCAGGCTCCACCATGCCTGGCTGATCGGCGGACCTCAGGGCATCGGCAAGGCGACGCTCGCCTATCGGGTCGCACGGACGGTGCTCGATCCCCGCCGGAGCGGCAATCCGGCCCTGGCGGACCTTGCGATGGCCCCGGACAATCCCGTGGCGCGGCAGGTGGCGGCCCTGTCCCATCCCAACCTTGCGATCCTGCGGCGGGCGCCGGCGACCGACAAGAAGGGCCCTTCGGCGACGATTCCCGTCGAAGCGGTCCGCCGGGCGCTTGCGATGTTCGGCTCGACTGCCGCCGACGGCGGATACCGCGTCTGCATCGTCGACAGCGCCGAGGATCTGACGATCTCGAGCGCGAATGCACTGCTCAAGATGATCGAGGAGCCGCCGCCGCGGTCGCTCTTCCTGGTCGTGAGCCATGCCCCGCAACGGGTTCTCCCCACGATCCGCTCGCGTTGCCGGCGATTGCTCCTGCGGCCCCTCGACGACACGGACATCCGGTCGGTCATCGGCTCTCTGGGTGCGCCTTGGGACGGCGTTCCGGACGACGTCATGGATCAGGCCCTCCGGTACGGCGAAGGCTCGGCCCGCCGGACCCTCGAGCTCCTGGATGCCGGCAAGGTCGGCTTCATCGACCAGGTCACACGGCTGCTGCAGTCCCTTCCGCGGACCGACGTGCGGCAGGTCCATGCCCTGGCGGAGGCTCTCGCCAGACGCGACGCCGACGACAGTTACGAGCTCGCCATCGAGACCGTGCAGCGCTGGGTGACGGAACGGCTTCGGGAGCAGGCCGGCCTTGGCGCGTCGCGCCTTGCGCCTTTGGTGGAGGTATGTGAGAAGATCGCCCGCACGGCCCGCGAGATCGACGTTTTCAACCTCGACCGCCGGCCATTCATCCTGACGCTGTTCGACGATCTCGCCGATGCGGTCCGGCGAACGGCCTGACTGCCGCCGGCGAGGATGACGGCGGGTTCGAAGGTTCTGACGGCAAGGGTTCAACATGGCCGAGAAGCAGAAGTTCTACATCACGACGGCCATCTCCTATCCGAATGGCGCCCCCCATATCGGACACGCATATGAGATCGTCGCCTCCGACGCGATCGCGCGCTTCAAGCGCATCGACGGGTTCGACGTGTTCTTCATGACGGGCACCGACGAGCACGGCCTGAAGATCCAGCAGACCGCCGACCGGAACGGCACGACCCCGAAGGCCTTCGTCGACGAGATGGCGGCCAAGTTCAAGGACATGGCCGACCGGCTGAACTGCTCTTACGACCGCTTCATCCGCACCACCGATGCGGACCACCTTCCATCGACCCATGAGCTCTGGCGCCGGATGGAGGAGGCCGGGGACATTTATCTATCCAAGTATTCCGGCTGGTACTCGGTCCGGGACGAGGCCTATTACGACGAAAGCGAGCTGACCAAGCAGCCCGACGGCAGCTGGCGCGCACCCACAGGCACGCCGGTGGAATGGATCGAGGAGGAGAGCTATTTCTTCCGCCTCTCGGCCTACCAGGATCGCCTGCTCGACCACTACAAGGCCAATCCGGACTTCATCGGCCCCGACACCCGGCGCAACGAGATCGTCAGCTTCGTCCGGTCCGGCCTGCAGGACCTCTCGATCAGCCGCACCACCTTCAACTGGGGCCTGCCGGTTCCGGGCAACCCGAAGCACGTGATGTATGTTTGGGTCGACGCCCTCAACAACTACGTGACCGGCTGCGGCTTCCCGGACGAAAGCAACCCGCGCTGGCACTACTGGCCGGCCGACGTGCACATCATCGGCAAGGACATCGTCCGCTTCCACACGGTCTACTGGCCGGCCTTCCTGATGTCGGCAGGCCTGCCGCTCCCGAAGCGGGTCTTCGGCCACGGCTTCCTGTTCAACCGCGGGGAGAAGATGTCGAAGTCGGTCGGCAACGTGATCGATCCCTTCGACCTCGCCGATCTCTACGGGGTCGACCAGCTCCGCTACTTCTTCATGCGGGAGGTTCCGTTCGGCCAAGACGGCAACTACTCGCATGAGGCTATCGTCAATCGGATCAACGCCGATCTGGCGAACGACCTCGGCAACCTAGCCCAGCGTTCGCTGTCTATGATCGCGAAGAATTGTGCGGGCGCCGTGCCGCAGCCCGGCGAACTCACCCAGGCGGACCAGGACATGCTCTGGCTCGCCGATGCCCTGCCGGGGAAGGCGAGGGCGGCAATGGAAGGCTTTGCCGTCCACAACGCGCTCGCGGAGATCTGGGCCGTGGTGGCGGAGGCCAACCGCTACTTCGCCTCGCAGGAGCCCTGGGTGCTGCGGAAGACGGATCCGGCCAGGATGGCCACGGTCCTCTACGTGACGGCGGAGGTCCTGCGCGCAGTCGGCATCCTGGCCCAGCCCTTCGTGCCCGAAGCGGCCGCCAAGCTTCTCGACCTCCTGTCGGTGGCTCCGGAGAACCGGGTGCTGGCCCTCGTCGGGCCGGAGAACCGGCTAGCGCCTGCCACGCCCTTGCCGCAACCTGCGCCGATCTTTCCGCGTTACATCGAGGCGGAGGCATCCTGACGCTTCCGCTTTGATGGGCCTTCGGGCCTACGGCGGAAGTGTAAGATGTACACCACCTTCATGTTCGCGACCGGGATCGAGAACAGCATCCCGACCATCAATAACGGCCGCACCCGCATCGACCAGATGGAGAAGTGCGGCCACTACAAATACTGGCAGACCGATTTCGCGCTGCTCGAAGAGCTCGAAATTCAGGTCCTCCGCTATGGTCCGCCGCTGCACCGGACGTTCCTGGGCCCTGGCCGGTACGACTGGAGCTTTGCCGACGAGACGTTCGGCGAGCTTCACAGGCGCAACGTCATTCCGATCGTCGATCTCTGCCATTTCGGGGTGCCGGACTGGATCGGCAACTTCCAGAATCCAGACTTTCCGACGCTTTTTGCAGCCTACGCGGAGGATTTCGCCCGCCGCTTCCCCTGGGTTCAGCTCTACACGCCGATCAACGAGATGTTCATCTGCGCTACGTTCTCGGCAGCCTATGGCTGGTGGAACGAGCAGTTGAGCAGCGACACCGCCTTCGTGACGGCCCTGAAGCATATCGTGAAGGCCAACGTGATGGCGATGGAGCGGATCCTGAAGGTCCGGCCCGATGCGATCTTCGTCCAGAGCGAATCCTCCGAATATTTCCACGCCGAGAACCCGGATGCGATCAAGCCGGCCGAAATCCTGAACTCCCGTCGATTCCTGTCCCTCGACCTCAATTACGGCCGCCGGGTCGACTCGGAAATGTACGAATTCCTGCTGGACAGCGGCATGACCCGCGACGAGTACCATTTCTTCCTCAATCGCTCGTCCCTGCGCCACCACTGCATCATGGGCAACGACTACTACGTCACGAACGAGCACCGGGTCACGGAGGACGGCAGATCCGTGGCGGCGGGCGACGTGTTCGGCTACGACGAGATCACCCGCCAGTACTACGACCGCTACCGGCTCCCGGTCATGCACACCGAGACCAACCTGATGGAAGGTCCGAACGGGGACGAGGCGGTCAACTGGCTCTGGAAGCAATGGGCCAACGTGCTGCGGGTCCGGAACACGGGCGTTCCGATCGTCGGCTTCACCTGGTACTCGCTCACCGACCAGATGGATTGGGACACGGCGTTGCGGGAGGAGAACAATCGGGTCACCCCCGTGGGCCTCTACGATCTCCAGCGCAACATCCGCCCCGTCGGAACGCGCTATAAGAACCTGATCGCGCACTGGTGCGATGTGCTTCCGGCTCAGAGCGTCTGCCTCACCGTGCCGGTCACCCGGCCGCAGGATTGCGACGAGCAAGTGGTGCAACGACATCAGGCGCGGATGCGGCAGATTCGGGAGCACGAGAAGGACGATACCCAGCAATCGTCCATTGCCGAAATGGGTCGTCGCTAGACGGAACAGTCTCATCCGCTTATGGGTGAGGCCACGCAAAACGAGGCGTCGGAAGAGGAGGGCGCCTTTCCTCATGTTGATCGACAGCCACTGCCACCTCGACTTTCCCGATCTCCAGGCCCGCCTCCCCGAGGTGCTGGCTCATGCTGCCGAGGCCGGCATCGGCCGGATGGTGACGATCTCCACCCATGTGGCCCGGTTCGAGACCTATCGCGCCCTTGCCGAGGCTCATCGAGACGTTTTCTTCACGGTCGGGACGCACCCTCATAATGCCGCCGAGGAGCCGGACGTGCCGGCGTCGCGCCTCGTCGCGCTTTCGGCTCACCCGCGCTGCATCGCCATCGGCGAAGCCGGGCTCGATTACCACTATGACAAGAGCCCTCGGGATGTGCAGCGGAAGGTGTTCCGCACCCATATCGCGGCCACGCGGGAAACAGGTCTGCCCCTCGTGATTCATGCCCGCAACGCCGACGAGGACATGATCGAGATCCTGTCCGACGAGATGGGGCGAGGGCGGTTCGGCGCCGTTCTGCACTGCTTCTCGTCCGGCGAGCAACTGGCGCAGGTCGGCGTTGATTTGGGGCTCTATGTCTCGTTCTCGGGAATCTTGACGTTCCGGAACTCGGAGGATATCCGCCGCATCGCCGCCCAGGTCCCGCGGGATCGGCTGCTGGTCGAGACCGATGCGCCCTACCTGGCGCCGGTCCCTTACAGGGGCAAGACCAACGAACCTGCCTATGTGGCCCACACCGCCAGGACGCTGGCGGAGGTGATCGGCGCGACCGAATCCGAGATCGCCGAGATCACGACCGCCAATTTCTACCGCCTCTTCTCGAAGGCGGCGGCGGCTGACAGGCAAGCCGCCGCATGAGCCTGAAACTGACGATTCTCGGCTGCGGCTCTTCCGGCGGGGTTCCGCGCGTCGGCGCAGGCTGGGGCGCCTGCGATCCGTCGAACCCGAAGAATCGGCGGCGGCGGTGCTCGCTTCTGGTCGAGCGGGCAGGGGCCGAGGGAACGACGAGCGTTCTGATCGATACCTCCCCCGACCTGCGCGAGCAGCTTCTCGGGGCCGACGTGAAGCGCCTCGACGCCGTGCTGTACACCCACGAGCACGCCGACCACACCCACGGGATCGACGATCTGCGCCCCCTGGTGATTTCGATGCGCCGGAAGATCCCGATCTATGCGGATCGAACCACGAGCGAGCTGCTGCTGATCCGCTTCGGCTATTGCTTCGAGACCCCGCCCGGCAGCGGCTATCCGCCCATTCTCGAGGCCCATCGTCTGGACCATGACCGAGAAACCGTCGTTTCAGGTCCCGGCGGGGCTATCCGGGCGATGCCGTTCCGGATGGTGCACGGCGACATCGACGCCTTGGGCTTCCGGTTCGACAGGATCGCCTACGCGCCCGACGTGAGCGAACTGCCCAAGGCCAGCATGCGCCATTTTCAGGACCTCGACGTCCTGATCATCGACGCGCTCCGCTACACGCCGCATCCGACCCATTTCTCGGTGTCGGAGGCGCTCTCCCTCATCGACGAGGTCAAGCCGAAGCGTGCGATCCTGACCAACCTGCACTCCGATCTGGACTACGAAAGGCTTCGGGGCGAACTCCCGCCGAACGTGGAGCCCGCCTACGACGGAATGCAGATCCTCGCCGACTGAGCGCTCACGTTTCTCCGGCGTGACGGCTGGCGGCTTCGGAAATCCGGCCGCGGAGGGCCGAAAGATCGTAGCCCGCGTCCCCTGCCGTCCTCAGGATCTCCTCCGGAGGCATCGTGTCGGCGGAGGCAAGCGCCCACAGGGTCGCCGACCGTGTGCCGCTGCGGCAGAAGGCGAGGGCGGGTCCCTGCCCCTCCGCCAACGCCTTCCTGATGGCCGCGACCTGCTCGTCGGAGATCTGGCCCGGGACGACCGGAACATGGCGGTAGTCGAGACCCAGGCGGCGTGCGGCCGCGGAGAGCTCGGCGCTGGTCGGCTGATCCGGTGCCTCGCCATCCGGGCGGTTGTTGATCAGGAGGCGGAATCCTGCGGCGGAAGCCGCCTCGACGTCCCTTACGGACAGTTGGGGCGCCACCGAGAAACCGTCCGTGAGCTTTGCGATCTTCATGAGATGTCCTTTCCGTTCGGGGCGGCGCTCGCCGGCCGCCTTTGCTGCTCAGAACTGGCCAAGGCTCCGGACCAGCATGTAGAGCGCCACGGCGAAGATGAGCGCCGCGAAGACCAGGTTGAGCGCGCCGCGCTTTCCCGAGAGTTCCTTCGCCGAACGGGCGCCCAGCAGGCCTCCCATGATGCCGCCGGCGATGAATAGGAGCGCCAGTTTCCAGTCGACGAGACCGGAAATGGCGTAGTTCGCCGCCGTGGTCAGGCCGAAGGCCGTGACCGCGACAAGGGATGATCCGACCGCGTTCAGGATCGGCATGCCGGTCGCGAGCATCAGCCCGGGGACGATCAGGAAGCCGCCGCCGATGCCGAAGAAGCCCGACAGGATGCCGGCACCCAGCCCCAATCCGACGAGCTTCGGCAGGTTGTCGCGGCCGAGCCGAACCGAAGCATCGCCCTCGCCGTGCCGACCCCGGAGTATAAGGGCGCCGACCACCATCATCAGAACCGCGAAGAGAGCGAGAAGCTTCTGACCGTCCACCAGCTTGCCGAGCGTCGACCCGCCGAAGGCCCCGAGCATGCCCGCTGCGGCAAAGACCAAGGCACAGCGCCATTTGACGTTGCCTGCGCGGGCATGGTTCACGAGATTGGCCGCCGCGTTGGCCGCGACCGCGATGGCGCTGGTGCCGATCGCCACATGCGGGTTCGCGACACCGACCAGATAGACCAGCAGCGGCACGGCCAGGATCGATCCGCCCCCGCCTACGAGGCCGAGGGAGAAGCCGACCAGCGAGCCCGATACCAGCCCGAGGGCGCTTTGGGTGAGGGACAGCATGTCCGTCTCCAGAAGTGTTCCCGATCAGGCGGTGCGCGCCGCGTCTGGCCGGCCGTAGACCGCCCGGTTCCAGGGCGCTTTTGCGAGAACTCGCGCCAGGCCGCAGAAACCCGTGATGCCTGCCACCATCAGCCCGGCTCCGACGAAGCCCGGCACGATGAAGAACAGGGGCGAGAGAAGGAGCCCGAGCAGGGTGCCGAAAAGCGCCAGGCTGCCGGCGCCGATCTGCACCTGCCGCTGGAGTTCGAGCGGCTGGCGACGGTCGGCCACGACCGGCAGGCCCGCCTTCTTCCAGGCCTCGAGGCCACCCTCGACAATGTAAGCGTCACAGGCACTGGAGGCCTTGCCCGCAAGGCGTGCGGCATTCCCTTTGGTGCGCGCCCCGCTGCGGCAGTGGAAGATCACCGGTGTCCCGTCATGGAGGGCGAGATCCGCCTCGTCGAGCTTCGAGAGCGGCATCAGCCGTGCGCCCGGGATCTTTTCGCGCACATGTTCGTCCGGCTCGCGGATATCGACGAGGACGGCGCCCTGTTCGAGAAGGCGCTTGGCTTCTTCGGGTGCGATGACAGGAAGGGACATGGTCAATCTCCGGGTCGGGTCGAACTCAGAATTAAATTAGATATTGCTTATTTAGATATCACTCATACATTGTCAATAACGGCGCTGGCGCCGAGCAGGAGTTCAGACCATGTCAGGCAAACCCATCATCCGGGCGTTCTTCGACGAGCCGACCAATACGGTCAGTTATCTGGTCGCCGATCCGGCGACGAGGAAGGCCGCCATCATCGACCCGGTCTTCGACTACGACTACGCCTCCGGCACGGTCGACACCCGTTCCGTCGAGGCGATCCTGGCGGCGGCCGGGGAGGCGGGTTACGTGGTCGAATGGGCGCTCGAGACTCATGCCCATGCCGATCACCTGTCGGGCGCGCCCTACATCAAGGCCAAGACGGGAGCCAGGATCGGCATCGGCGAGCACATCAAGGACGTGCAGCGGATCTTCCGCCCGATCTTCAACGCCTCCGACCTGGACGCCAGCGGGCGCGACTTCGACCACCTGTTCCGGGACGAGGAACATTTCAGGATCGGCGATCTCGACGTCGAGGTGATGCACACGCCAGGCCACACGCCCGCGGACGTCTCCTATAAGATCGAGGATGCGGTGTTCGTCGGCGACACGATGTTCATGCCGGATTATGGAACCGCCAGAGCCGATTTCCCGGGCGGCGATGCGCATCAGCTCTACCGCTCGATCAAGCGCCTCCTGGCACTGCCGCCGGCGACCAGGCTCTTCATGTGCCACGACTACAAGGCGCCGGGCCGGGACAGCTACGCCTGGGAGACGACGGTCGGCGAACAGCGCGGGCAGAACGTCCACGTCAAGGAAGGCGTCACCGAAGACGAGTTCGTTGCCATGCGGACGGCCCGGGACGCCAAGCTCGCGGCACCGCGGCTTCTGCTGCCGTCGATCCAGGTGAACATCCGCGCTGGCAAGTTTCCGCCCGCTGAAGCCAATGGGGTCCGGTACCTGATGATCCCGGTCACGATGAAGGGCGGTGCCGAGGCCGTGGTCTGATCCATGGACGGAGTGACCGGGGCAGGCGCAACTCTCTGCGTCCGCCCATTCCATTCGTGTCTTGACTGATTGATGACCGATGGAGATCTGCTACACGGATCATCCGTCTATGGCTTGGCTCCAGATGGACCAAAGAGAAGCCCCAGGATCCGCTGAACACCTGTCCCATCATTTTGGTTCCATAATATATCTTATGCGAATTCGATGTAACGGAAGGCGGACCTCCAGCCGCGGTTGCTCTTCCCTCTGCTGTGCCATGCCTTCTCGATCAATCGGGCTTTCGGACCGCGCCTTGTTTTCCCATGGGGTGATCCCGACGTGATGTGCATCAAGGCGCCTATGACTTGAGCCGCGTAGTGCCTGTTCGGCTCGTCGCCCGATGAATGGAGATTTTACATGCTCGACCGCCGCCGACTTCTCATCGCATTTGCGGTCGCAGGCGCCGTGATTGTCGCGGGACCTGTCCTGGCGGATACGGCCCTGCCGACGGTTCGCGTCACCAAAGATCCGAATTGCGGCTGCTGCGAAGGCTGGGTCGATCACATGCGTCGTGCTGGGTTTACCGTTGAGGTGGTGTCCACCCTGCAGATCAACCGGGTGAAGGCTCGCCTGGGGGTTCCGGACGATCTGGCCTCGTGTCATACGGCCGAGGTCGCCGGCTATGTGATCGAGGGCCATGTTCCGGCCGATGCGGTCAAGCGCCTGCTGGCAGCGAAACCCGCCGGCCAGGGATTGGCCGTTCCCGGAATGCCGGTCGGATCGCCAGGCATGGAAGTCGATGGGACGGCGCCAGACACCTACGATGTGGTTCTGTTCGGTTCCGGCGGTCGGTCCGTCTTCGCGCGGTATGAAGGCGCGCGGCTGCTCTGACATAGGTGCGTGAGGAGCGGGGACCTCGTTCGGTTCCTCCTTCGCCTCCGTGGCGTCCCGGCGTTGCGCCCTCAAGGCTCCGCACCAGGGGTCTCCTTGTAAATAGCCAAGCGGTGAGCTTGTTGGCACAAGCACCCTTCCCGCTCCGCTTTATGAGAAATCATGCCTGATCCGCGTCAGGAACGGATTGATCATCGCGCCGGACCGGCCTTAATCGGAGCATGACCGTCCGGGATTTTTCGATCGCATTTCTGGTCTGCCTGACCTGGGCGGCTCACACGATCGTCAGCAAGCTCGTGGTCTCCGGCATGGAGATCCCGCCGCTGTTCTACGCCGCCGTGCGCTTCGGGATCGTGGCGCTCGTCGCGGCCCCTTGGCTCGTGCCGTTTCCGCGTCCGCCATGGCGCGTTCTCCTGGTCGGCTTTCTGATGGGCGGCGGAGGCTTTGCGCTGTTCTTCCTCGGCATCAAGACCGCGACGCCATCGAGCTCGGCGGTCGTCAGCCAGCTCGGTCTGCCGTTCACGGCGCTTCTGTCATTCACCATGCTCCGGGAGACCATCGACTGGCGGCGTGGGATCGGCATCGCCCTGACCTTCCTGGGCGGGGTGCTGGTGATGTGGAAGCCCGGGGAAGCGTTCGCCCTGTCGGGCGGCCTCGCGCTGATCGGCGCGGCCGCCTTCGTGGGATCGCTCGCGGCCGTGCTCATGAAGCAGATCAGTGGTGTCAAGCCGATCCAGTTCCAGGCCTGGGTCGGTCTGGCCTCGGTGCTGCCGCTCGTTGTCATGACGACGGGGCTGGAGACTGGACAGGTCGATCTGGCGATGAGGGCCGGGTGGCCGTTCGTCGGAGCCGTTCTCTTCTCGGCCCTCGTGGTCTCGCTATTCGCCCATACGCTCTATTACGGCCTCATCCAGAAGTACCCCGCGAACATCATTGCGCCCCTGATCGTCATGAACCCCCTTCTGACGGTGGCTCTCGGCATCGCCATCACGGGCGACCGCTTCGATCTTCGGACCGGCCTCGGATCGCTCATCGCGCTGTGCGGGATCCTCATCATCACGGTGAATCGGAGCCAGCTCTCCTCCCTCGCCTTCCGGCTCCGCCGCCGCTTCCGGTAAGATCGGACTTGCGTCCTCCGGACATGGGTCACATGGTCGAACCCCATTTGCCTTCTGACACCTGGTGACATTCGGATGAAGCCTTCCTCGGACATCTCTCGGCTCCTGGAGATCATGGCGGCCCTGCGCAACCCCGACACCGGCTGCCCCTGGGACCAGGAGCAGGATTTCCACTCGATCGCCCCCTATACCCTGGAGGAGGCGTACGAGGTGGTGGATGCGATCGAGCGCGGAGATTTCGCGGATCTGAAGGAGGAACTGGGCGATCTCCTGCTCCAGGTGGTGTTCCACGCCCAAATGGCAGCGGAAAAAAGCCTTTTCGCGTTTCCGGACGTCGTGGAGGCGATCACCCGCAAGCTCATCCGCCGCCATCCGCACGTCTTCGGCGATGCCCGCGATCTCTCGCCGGACCAGGTCAAGCTGCTGTGGGACGAGATCAAGCAGGAGGAGAAGGCGGAACGGCGCCTGTCCCGGGAGAAGCTCGGCCAACCCATGCAGGATGAGGAGAGGGGGTTCCTCGGTGGAATCCCGACCACCCTACCCGCCCTCACCCGTGCCCAGAAGCTTACGACCAAGGCCGCGAAGGTCGGGTTCGACTGGCCCGACGCATCTCAGGTGATCGACAAGATTCACGAGGAGCTGGAGGAGGTTAAGGAAGCGTGTTCAAGCGGCGACAGAGACAAGGTCGAGGACGAGATCGGCGATCTTCTCTTCGCCGTCAGCAATCTGGCGCGCCACTACGGTATCGACCCGGAGACCGCGCTGCGCAGGACCAATGCCAAGTTCGAGCGGCGCTTCGGCGCCGTGGAGCGTGCGCTCGGACGGAAACAGAAATCGCTGGAAGCGGCATCCCTCGACGAGATGGAGGAGCTTTGGGTCGAGGCCAAGCGGGCGGAGCGGGAGCCCCGCTCCTCATAGGACCCGGGCGGTCGGGAACCGATTCAGGAATCGGGGCTCCTTGCCGGAGCCGAGCCGCACGTGAAGGATCGTGTGCCCGTTCTCGAGGGTGCGGCGGTCGAGGATCTCGGTGTTCTCGTGCAGCCAAGCGAGCCCCTGGCCATCCTCCGGCGCCACATCGACCTCGTAGCTCAACCGTCCCATCGCGAGATGGTCCTGGATGGTCGTCAGGAGTTCCGGGATGCCCTCGCCCGTGAGGGCCGAGATCAGGATCGGGCGCCGCTCGTCTTCCTGTCGGCCCGACGCCGTCGCCAGCCTCTCCCGCTCTTCCGGAGACAGAAGATCGGCCTTGTTCCAGACCTCGATGATCCGTCGGGTGTCGTTCGGATCGATCCCGAGTTCGCGCAGAACGACCGCCACGTCGCCCGCCTGAGCCTCGGTTTCGCCGTGAGAGACGTCGCGGACGTGGAGCAGGACGTCCGCCTCGACCACATCCTCCAGGGTCGCCCGGAAGGCCGCCACCAGCATGGTCGGCAGATCCGAGATGAAACCGACGGTGTCGGACAGGATCGCCTTCTCGCCATGAGGCAGTTCGATGGCGCGGGAGGTCGGATCGAGGGTGGCGAACAGCATGTTTTCCGCCAGCACGTCGGCCTGGGTCATGCGATTGAACAGGGTCGACTTGCCGGCATTCGTGTATCCGACCAGCGCCACGATCGGGTAAGGCACCCTCCTCCGGCTCGTCCGATGCAGGGCACGCGTCTTCACCACCGTTTCGAGCTCGCGCTCGATCCGGGTCATCCGGTCCTGGATCAGGCGCCGGTCGGCCTCGATCTGGGTCTCGCCCGGGCCGCCCAGGAAGCCGAAACCGCCGCGCTGACGCTCCAGGTGGGTCCAGGATCGGACCAGTCGGCCCTTCTGGTAGGAGAGGTGGGCGAGCTCGACCTGAAGGGTGCCCTCCTTCGTCCGCGCCCGGCGCCCGAAGATTTCGAGAATCAGGCCCGTGCGGTCGATGACCTTGGCGCCCCAGGCCTTTTCGAGATTGCGTTGCTGGACCGGGCTTAACGCGCAGTCCATGACGACAAGCCCGATTCCTTCGGCCTTGATCAGCCCGGCCAGCTCCTCCACCTTGCCGCTGCCGATATAGGTGGCAGGGCGGGGCGAGGCGAGCGGCGTGATCATCGACTGGACGATGGACAGGTCGATGGCGGCCGCAAGGCCCGCCGCCTCCCCAAGCCGAGCCTCCGGCGGACGGGGATTGGTCTCATCCCCCTCCCCGTCAGGAGCTCCAGCCGCCGCACGACGGCGCCGGGTCAGGTAAGGACCGACCACGAGCGTCTTCGTTCCTGCCGCAACCTCCTTCTCAGGTTCGGCCAGGTGAGCGAGACGATGTTCCCCCGGTGTGCGCGGTTCCGTCACCTCAAGCCTTTTCGCCTGCCTCGTCGATCTGATCGAACAGCTGGACGGGCTGACCTGGCATGATGGTGGAGATCGCATGCTTGTAGACGAGCTGTGAATGCCCGTCTCGACGCAGGAGAACACAGAAATTGTCGAACCAGGTGACGACGCCTTGGAGCTTGACGCCGTTCACGAGGAAGATCGTAAGGGGAATTTTGTTCTTCCGGACGTAGTTGAGAAAGGTGTCCTGAAGATTTTGCGCGCGATCGCCCGCCATTGAAGTTGCCTCGCCAGCCCATCGCCGCCGGTCTTGGCTATGGGGCCGCCACTATATGGTTGTCCGCATGCGTGCGGTCGGTGACCGGCAGGCTTATTACAGGGCGAAGATTACCGTTACGCAAGGGGTAACATGGCAGTTCTACCCCCTCCGCGCATATTTTCCGTGGATGAGGCCTACCCCCCGATCCCCAGGGACTTCAACTTTCGATGGAGGGCCGACCGCTCCATTCCGATGAATTCGGCGGTTCGCGAGATGTTGCCGCTGAACCGGGCGATCTGAGCCAGCAAATACTCCCGTTCGAAGATCTCCCGCGCCTCTCGCAGCGGCAGGCTCATCAGCTTCTCGCCGCCCGAGCCGCCAGGCGTGGTCGGAACGAGCGTTCCGATCTCGGAAGGCAGCATGTCGGCCGTGATGGCCGCGTCCAGGTCGCCCGAGGAGAGAATCAGCAGGCGTTCCACGTTGTTCCGGAGCTGTCGGACGTTCCCCGGCCAGTCATGCGACTGGAGAACGGCCATCGCATCCTCCGCGATGGTGCGCTTCGGCAGGCCCGTGGCGGCGGAGATCTGGTCCATGAAGAACTCGATCAGCTCCGGCACGTCCTCGCGACGCTCCGCCAGAGACGGCACCCGAATCGGAACGACGCCGAGGCGGTGGAAGAGGTCCTCGCGGAAGCGTCCTGCGGCGATTTCCGCCGGCAGGTCGCGGCTGGACGAGGAGATGATGCGCACATCCACATGGACGCGCGTCGTTCCCCCCACCCGCTGGAAGTTCTGGTCCACTAGGACTCGCAGGATGCGGTTCTGGGTCTCGCGCGGCATGTCGGCGATCTCGTCGAGATAGAGGGTGCCGCCGTGGGCCTCCTCCAGGGCGCCGACCCGGCGTCCCCTGCCCTCGCTGCCCTCGAGGCCGAAGAGTTCGGCCTCCATGTTCTCCGGCGTGATCGTGGCGGCGGAGAGCACGACGAACGGCCCGTTCGCCCGGGTCGACATGCCGTGGATCGTGCGCGCCGTAAGCTCCTTGCCGGTTCCCGGAGCGCCGGTGATCAGGATTCTGGCGTTCGTGGGCGCGGCCCGCTCCACGGCCTGCCGCAGCTGGTTGATCACGATGGACCGGCCGGCGATCCGGCTCGCCTGCACCGAGCGCGCACGAAGGTCGCGCACCTCGCGCTTCAGGCGGGACGCCTCGAGCGCCCTTTCGGCCACGAGCACGAGGCGGTCCGCCTTGAACGGCTTCTCGATGAAGTCGTATGCGCCGGACTTGATGGCCGAGACGGCGGTCTCGATGTTGCCGTGGCCGGAGATCATCACCACGGGCAGGTCCGGATGCTGCGCCTTGACGAGGTCGAGCACCTGCAGGCCGTCGAGGCGGCTTCCCTGAAGCCAGATATCGAGAAAAACGAGGTGCGGACGCCGCGCCTCGATCGAGGCCAGCGCCTCGTCGGAGCTTCCGGCCGTACGGGTGCGGTGCCCCTCATCTTCGAGGATGCCGGCGACGAGTTCGCGGATATCGGCTTCGTCGTCGACGACGAGAATGTCAGCACTCATTGGCGCGCCCCCTGCGATCCGGTCCGGGCAGAGGTCGCGGCAGTCTGCTCCTCTGCGATGTGCTTCTTGGGAATCCACATTCGGACCTGTCCCCCCCTTCCGGCGGGGTTGTCGACAAGCTCCATGCCCCCGCCATGCTCTTCCAGGATCTTGCTCACGATCGGCAGGCCCAGCCCGGTACCTCCCTCGCGCGTCGTCATGTAGGGCTCGAGGAGCCGTTGACGCCCCTCGGCCGGAAAGCCCTTGCCGTTGTCCGTCACCGCAAGGATCAGATAATCCGGATGCGTGTCGTCGAGGATCACGGAGATCCGGCCCTGGCCGCGCTCCTCCTCCGGCACCGCCGCAATCGCCTCGGTGGCATTCTTCACGATGTTGGTGAAGGCCTGCGAGAGAAGGCGGCGGTCGAACGGCGCCACCACAGGCCCGGACGGGACATCGTCCGTGAACTGGATCTCCGGATGCGCGATTCGCATCATGAAGACCACCTGACGGATTGTCTCGACCAGATCCTCGTTCCCGATCGTCGGCTTCGGCATGCGGGCGAATGACGAGAACTCGTCCACCATCCGCTTGATGTCGTCGACCTGCCGGACGATCGTGTCCGTGCACTGATCGAAGACCTCCCGGTCGGTGGTGATGACCTTGCCGTACTTGCGGCGGATCCGCTCCGCCGAAAGCTGGATCGGCGTCAGTGGGTTCTTGATCTCGTGTGCGATGCGCCTCGCCACGTCGGCCCAGGCCGACGTGCGTTGCGCCGTCACCAGATCGGTGATGTCGTCGAGCGTGATGACGAGGTCTCGATCCTCGCTGCGCGCATGCTCGCTCGTGACGCGGACGTTGATGGTCCGCTCCTTGCCCTTCCGGGTGATCTGGATCTGCCGCTGCATCAGCCGCTGGCGGCCGTGGCTCATCTCTTCGACGAGGTCCGCCACCTCGGGCAGGACCAGCATGATCGCTCGTCCCAGGAGTTCGTCGCGGCCGGTCGCCAGCAGCGCCTCCGTGGACGGGTTCACGATGGTGATGATGCCGCGAGCATCGACGCCGATGACCCCGGCCGAAACACCGGCCAGAACCGCCTCCGTGAAACGGCGGCGGCGGTCGATCAGTTCGCTCGCGGCCGTCAAGCCGTCATGCTGCTGGCGCAGCTCCGAGGTCATCTTGTTGAAGGTCTCTCCCAAATGGGCGAGATCGCCCTCACCTTTCCGCACGGGAACCTGGACGTAGAAGTTGCCGGTCGCAACCTGGTCGGTCGCGTGAATCAGCCGCCGGATCGGGGCGACCAGCCGGTTCGCGAAGTTCAATCCGAACCAGATGGCGGAGAGCAGGACGATCAGCGCGATGAGCGTGAACATCGACGCGAAGGCGATCTGGATCCCGGCCTTCTTCTGCTCCAGGGCCATGTAGAACGCCATGCCGGCCTCGGCGGCGATCGGGAACTCGACGGCGCGCGGGTCGACCTCGCGCGCTACGTAGAGAACCCGCCCGCCGTGAGCCTCCAGCGTCAGCATCGACCGGAAGATGTTGCCGGTCCGCGGAAACAGGCAGAGCGCGTCGGTGCTGTTCGAATCGTCGAGATCAGCGGTGCTCGGCTGGGGCACGCCTTCGAGCGGCTTGATCTCGATCTTCTCGACCACCGTGCCATTCTTCTCGACGATCATCGCGAGCGGGAAGCCGAGGAAGACCGCCCGGGACTGCATGAAGTCCCGGAATACCTTGGGGTCCGCGTCATAGAGCACCTTGGCGCGGTTCAGGTCGGCCGCCATCAGTTGCGTCTCACGCGCCAGGGTGCGGCACTGCATTTCACGATATGACTTCGCGATTTCGACCGTGCTGGTCATGATCTCCCGGATGGAGCTCGTGAACCAGGGATCGAGCCCTCGTTCCAGTGTGACCGTTGCGACGACTGCGACCAGGATCGCCGGCAGCACGGCTACGAGACTAAACAGGCCGACGATCCGCACGTGGAGGCCCGCCGCGGCGGCTCCCGCCCGGCGTTCCCGCACAAGCTTCTTGGTCTGCCAGGCGACGATCCCGATCAGCAGGGCGATCAGGATGCCGTTGAGGATGAAGACCCAAACGACCACGTCGTGGGTCGGGAGGATCGGTGTGGCCCCGGACAGGACGAGGAATGTCGCCAGCGCGGACGCGAGCGCCGTCAAAACGGCAACGGGTCCCAGCCAGCCGAAGCTGCGCTGCGGAATATCCGCCATCTGGCGCTGCGCTGGAATGTCTTGGCTGCTCAAGACGGGGCCCCACAAATCAGACGCGTTCGTCGCGTCTCCTCATGGGGTGATGCACCAACACAACACTGTGGTCAAATTAATACAGCCCTAGCGGCCGGACCGCACGACCGACAACTCCAGGTCTCGGACCTTCTTGCGAAGGGTATTTCGGTTGACCCCGAGAAGCTCCGCGGCCCGGATCTGATTGCCACGGGTCGCGGCCAGGGCGGCCCCGATCAGGGGCCCCTCGATCTCGCGCAGGATCCGATGATACAGGCCAGGCGGCGGCAGCGTGTCGCGGAAGCCGGAGAAATACTCGGCCAGATGCCGCTCAACCGCATCGGACAGCCCTTCCGATTCGTGGAGGCGGTCGGCCTTGGAGGCAGCGACCGGCAGGAGCATCGGCTGAGCGTCCAGCTCCGCGTCGATGATCGCGCCGGTGATCGTATCCTGAGGGTAGAGGGCGGCGAGGCGACGCACCAGATTCTCGAGCTCGCGCACGTTTCCGGGCCAGCGGTAGCGCTTGAGCCGGTCCATGGCCTCCACGTCGACCTGCTTGCGGGCCAGCCCTTCTTTCTCCACCAGCACGAAGAAGTGCCGCACGAGGTCCGGAATGTCCTCGACCCGCTCACGCAGCGGTGGCAGGCGCAACGGAACCACGTTCAGCCGGAAGAACAGGTCCTCGCGGAACAGGCCCTGCTGGATCAGAACCCGCAGGTCCTTGTTGGTCGCCGCGACGATGCGGACGTTGGTCTTGATCGGCACCCGTCCTCCGACTGTGGTGTACTCGCCCTGCTGCAGGACGCGCAGGAGGCGAGTCTGGGCCTCCATCGGCATGTCGCCGATCTCGTCGAGGAACAGAGTACCGCCCTCGGCCTGCTCGAACCGGCCCGTGTTGCGCGCGGTGGCTCCCGTGAAGGCCCCCTTCTCGTGGCCGAACAGCTCCGATTCGATCAGCTCGCGCGGGATCGCCGCCATGTTGACGGCCACGAAGGGTCCCTGACGGCGCTTGCCGTAATCGTGGAGCGCACGCGCTACCAGCTCCTTGCCGGTGCCCGACTCGCCCGTGATCATCACCGTCAGGTCCGTCGGCATCAGGCGTGCGAGCGCCCGGTAGATCTCCTGCATGGCGTGGGAGCGCCCGACCAGGGGAATGTCCTCGTTCTCCGCGACCGGGTTCTGGCTGGAGACGGCCCGAGGGCGCGAGAGCGCACGGCCGACGACGGCGACGAGCTCCTTCAGGTCGAAGGGCTTCGGCAGGTACTCGTAGGCGCCCCGTTCCGAGGCCTTGATCGCCGTCATGAAGGTGTTCTGCGCGCTCATGACGATGATCGGCAGGTCCGGCCGCTGCTTCTTGATCCGCGGAAGAAGGTCGAACGCGTTCTCGTCCGGCATCATCACGTCCGTGATGACGAGGTCGCCCTCGCCTTGCGACACCCAGCGCCAGAGCGTTGCGGCATTGCTGGTGGACCGCACCTCGTACCCGGCCCGCGACAGAGCCTGGTTCAGGACGGTGCGGATTGCGGCATCGTCGTCAGCAAGAAGGATCTGTCCGCTGGGCATGGGCTCAAGCCTCACATGTCGGCCGCGCGACCGTCATCGGCACGGTGCATCGGCAGGAGAATTCGGAAAGTGGTGCGTCTGGGGGCCGGATCGCACTCGACGATGCCGCCGTGGTCGCCCACGATCTTGGCCACGAGCGCGAGGCCGAGGCCGCTGCCCTGCACCTTGGTGGTGACGAAGGGCTCGAAGAGATCGCTGGCGAGGTCCGGCGGGATGCCCGAGCCGTTGTCGCTGATGCCGAGCTCGATCGGGAGGCTCAGGCGCTCCTGGGAACCGGGAACCTGGAGCCGCACGCCGGTACGGAACGCCGTGCTCAGGACGATCTCCCCGTCCGACGCATCAATGCCGATGGCCTCGGCGGCGTTCTTGACGAGGTTCAGGACGACCTGGACGAGCTGGTCCCGGTTGCCGAGCACCGGCGGAAGGGACGGATCGTAGTTCTCGACAAAGCGGATGTGACGCGCGAAGCCGGACTGGGCCAGGCGCTTCACGTGGTCGAGGACGCCATGCACGTTGATGGGGCCACGCTCCACCGGCCGCTCCTCGCCGAACAGCTCCATGCGCTCGACCAGCTTCACGATCCGGTCGGTCTCGTCGCAGATGAGCCGCGTCAGCAGCCGGTCGTCCTCGGCGGCGGACTGCTCGAGCAGTTGCGCCGCGCCGCGGATGCCTGAGAGCGGATTCTTGATCTCGTGCGCCAGCATGGCGCCCAGCGCCGTGATCGATCGGGCCGCGCCGCGATGGGTGAGCTGGCGGTCCATCTTGTCGGCGATGGTGCGCTCCTGGAGCATGATCACAACGCTGTCGCTGTCGTCCCCCAAAGGGGTCGCGAACACGTCGACGATCCGCTCGGCGCCGAGACGAGGGCTGCCGATGTCGACCCGGTGCTCGCTCACGCTCGATCCCCGCTGGCGTACGTCCTCCACGAGGGCCATGACGGGTGAGCCGAAGGGAAAGAAGTCGCTGAGCTTCTGGCGCTGCATCATGCGCAGGCTCATCTCGAAGAACGACTCGGCCGCCGTATTGGCGTGGGTTACCTGCTGCGCCGGCCCGATGGTCAGGACCGGCAGCGGCAGCGCATTCATGATGAGATCGTTGATGGCGATCGTCATGCCGCCTCCCGCTCCCGACGGTCATAGAGGGTGCGCAGCAGGGCGACGACGGTGCGGGGCTCCTCCGACGTGACGAGGGCCGTCCTGGTGGACGCCGGCACCTGAAAGCCCGCGGCGATCGCCGCATCGGCATAGGCTGCCAGATGCTTGCGCGCGTGCCGGATGCCGGTCGCCTCGCCATAGAGCGAGAGCAGCCCCTCGTAGTGCTCGACGGCGATCTCCGCCATGACATCCGGCTCAGGGTCGGGAAGCACCCTTCCCTGCAGCGCCGCACCGATCTGGCCGACGAGCCAGGGCCGGCCCACGGCCGAGCGCCCGATCATTACTGCCGCGGCCCCCGAGGCGGCCAGGCAGGCACGGGCGTCTTCGACCGTCCCGATATCGCCGTTGGCGATGACCGGAATGCCGACCGCCTGGACGACGGGCGCAATCGCAGCCCAATCGGCTTTTCCCTTGTAGAATTGCTGCCGCGTCCGCCCATGCACGGTCACGGCCCTGACGCCGAGCGCCTCAGCCCGCCGCGCGAGTTCGGGTGCGTTGATCGATGCGTGGTCCCAGCCGAGGCGCATCTTGACGGTGACCGGCACGCTCGCTGCCTTCACGGTCGCATCGATCAGCCGGCAGGCATGGTCGAGGTCCCGCATCAATGCGGACCCGGCATAGCCGCCGATGACCCGCTTCGCCGGGCAACCCATGTTGATGTCGATGATCCGCGCCCCGGCCTCCTGGGCGACTGCGACGGCGCGCGCCATCCAGGCCGGGTCGCATCCGGCGAGCTGCACCACATGCGGCTCGATTCCCGCCCCCTCGGCGCGAAGCTGCGCCTCGTCCGAGCCTTTGACCAATTCGTCCGAGGCGACCATCTCGGACACGACGAGACCTGCGCCGAGACGCTTGGCAATGCGCCGGAAGGCGACGTCGGTCACTCCGGACAAGGGTGCGAGAACGGTCGGCGTCCCGATCCTGACCGGACCGACATCGAAACTCGTTCCGCCTAATTTTTGATCAACTCTCATTCTGCCTAATCAATAGCCAAAACCGGGCATAGCACAAGCCCCTGCGGAAAGGTGTCTCAGGTGGAATGCACATGCCGCCGAGGTCGATTTGCCTTCGCCATCAGGGTTGCTTAGGAGGGTCGGAGCAACGGAGAGCCGCCCTTCATGCCAGTCGTCGCCCTCATCGTCGCCGCCGGACGCGGATCCCGCGCGGGAGAAGGACTGCCGAAACAGTACCGCTCCCTCGCCGGAACACCGATGCTGACCCGAACGCTGGCGGCCTTTCTGTCCCATCCGGAGATCGACCAGGTGGTCGTGGTAATCCATCCCGACGACCGGGCGCTCTATGAGCAAAGCATTGCGGAAGTTGGGCTTTCCGAATCGCAGCGCCTCCTCCCGCCGGCATATGGCGGAGAGACACGGCAGGATTCCGTCCGTCTGGGTCTCGAAACTCTGGCGGCGACGGCTGACGTCGTCGTTCTCGTCCACGACGCCGCCCGCCCGTTCGTCACCCCCGACCTGATCGAGCGCGCCATAGCGGCCGGGCGACAGGGTGCGGCCGTCCCGGGGATTCCGGTCACGGATACCATCAAGGTGGTCGATCCTCAGGGCGCCGTCGTCTCCACACCGGATCGCACCGCGCTGCGGGCGGTGCAGACCCCTCAGGCTTTCCCGTACGCCATGTTGAGTGAAGCCCACCGCAAAGCCGCCGCTGTAGAGCTCCACGGGTTCACCGACGACGGGGCCCTCGCCGAATGGGCCGGGCTCCCCGTTCGGGTCTTCGACGGCGATCCCGGCAATATCAAGCTGACCCATCCCGTCGATTTCAGTGCGGCGGAGCGAAGGCTGAAAGGCGTATCCATGGCCTACTTGACTCGGCTCGGAACCGGCTTCGACGTCCACGCCTTCGCGGAAGGCGACCATGTCTGGCTCGGCGGCATCCGGGTGCCGCACGATCGCGGCGTGCTCGCCCATTCCGACGGCGACGTGATTCTGCATGCCCTGACCGACGCGATCCTCGGCGCCTTGGCGGACGGCGACATCGGAACTCACTTCCCACCAAGCGACCCGCAATGGCGCGGTGCGTCCTCGGACCGGTTCCTGGCCCATGCGGTCGAACTGGTGCGGCAGCGGGGCGGGATCGTGGATCATCTCGACACCACCCTCCTTTGCGAGAAGCCCCGCCTCGGTCCGCACCGGGAGGCCATGCGCCAGCGGATCGCCGAGATCGCGGGCCTTCGCGTCGATCAGGTCTCCCTCAAGGCGACCACTACCGAGAAGCTCGGCTTCACGGGACGAAGCGAGGGCATCGCTGCCCAAGCCGCCGCTACGATCCGCCTGCCGGAGGTTCCCGCATGACGCCCGAGCTCAAGGCCCGCGCCGCCGCCGTGCTGAAGGCCTACGAGGCCCAGCGGCTGAAGATCGCGACCGCGGAATCCTGCACCGGAGGCCTCGTGGCCGCCCTTCTCACCGAGATCGCCGGCTCCTCGGCGGTGGTGGAACGCGGCTTCGTGACCTATTCGAACGAGGCGAAGACCGAACTCATCGGGGTGCCGGCCGACCAGATCGCAGCCTATGGGGCCGTCAGCGAGCCCGTCGCCAGGGCCATGGCCGAGGGGGCGCTCTCCCATTCTCGAGCCGATGTGGCGGTCGCCATCACGGGCATTGCCGGTCCCACCGGGGCCACGGCGACGAAACCAGTCGGCCTCGTGCATTTCGGGCTGGCGCGCAGGGGTGCGCCGGTTGTCCATCTGGAGCGGCGCTACGGCGATCTCGGACGGGAAAACGTGCGGCGGCGGGCGGTGGAGGACGCCATCGGCCTCCTCGAACGGGCGCTCGGCTGATCAGGCCCGAGCGGGCGATGGCTCTCCATAGACGATTTCCGCCCTCTCCTCAAAGGCTTCCGCGAATTTCCTGAACGCCTTGTCGAACACGGTTCCCATCAGCAGACCCAGAGCGAAGCTCTTGAACTCGTAGTTGATGTAGAACTCGACGTCGCTGCCACTCGCCGTCGGCCGGAAGGTCCAGCGGTTCTCGAGATACTTGAACGGCCCGTTCACGTACTCGACGTTGATCTGCAGGCGCGGGTGGTCGAGGGCCACACGGCTCGTGAAGCTCTCTCGGATGGCCTTGTAGCCGACCGTCATGGAGGCGACGAGGGTCTCGATCCCCTCGCCGCTCTGGACGCGGCGCAGGATGCGAAGCTCCTCGCAAAGCGGAAGAAACTCAGGGTACCGCTCGACGTCGGCCACGAGGGCGAACATCTGGTCCGCGCTGTGCTTCACGGGCCGGGTGGTGCGAAAGGTCGGCATTCAGGCGGCCCCTCGGTAGGAGACAAGTTCGGCCTCGAGGGCCGGGATTTCGGCGCGGGAGCGCAGGACGTAAACGCGCTGATGCGCACTTCGTCTCTCGAGCAGGCGCGCGGTCTTCCCTCGCATCTGCTCAGGATAAGACCAGATCCAGCGCATGAAGGACCAGTCGAAGCGCTCGCTGCAGTCGGGTCCCAGGTCGGGCCGGACCCGGCCGTAGTTGCGAGCCACCCGCCACAGCACACTCAGAGCGCATTGCAAGCGGGGGACGTCCAGCCACACGATCGCCTCGGCCCGCGGCACCCGGATATCGAAGGTGCTCGCGTAGTTGCCGTCCATGACCCACGCAGGACGAGCCGAGAGGCGAGCCACCTTGTCCCGCCATTCCGCCTTGGAGGGCATGGCCCAGCCCGGGCCGAAATATTCTCGGTCCAGGTGAATCAGGGGCAGGTCGAGGCGCATGGCGAGGCGCTGCGCCAGGGTGCTCTTGCCCGCGCCCGGGCTGCCGATGACGAGGATGCGCCGCATGGCCTCTCGCGACGGATCAGCCGAGCTTGGCGAGGCGTGCGGCCTTCAGCTTGGCGAAGTCCTCGCCCGCATGGTGCGAGGATCGCGTCAGCGGGGTGGAGGAGACCAGCAGGAAGCCCTTGGCATAGGCCGTCGTCTCGAAGGCCTTGAACTCGTCCGGCGTGACGAAGCGGATCACCGGATGGTGCTTGCGGGTCGGCTGCAGGTACTGGCCGATCGTCATGAAGTCGACCTCCGCCGAACGCAGGTCGTCCATGAGCTGGAGCACCTCGTTCCGCTCCTCGCCCAGGCCGACCATGATGCCGGACTTGGTGAAGATGGTCGGGTCGAGCTCCTTGACGCGCTGGAGCAGGCGGATGGAGTGGAAGTAGCGGGCGCCGGGACGCACCTTGAGGTACTTGGACGGCACCGTTTCGAGATTGTGGTTGAACACGTCGGGCTTGGCCGCCACGACCACCTCCAGGGCGCCGGGCTTGCGCAGGAAGTCGGGGGTCAGGATCTCGATCGTGGTCTTCGGGCTGCGGGCCCGGATGGCATGGATCACGTCGGCGAAGTGCTGGGCCCCGCCGTCGGCGAGATCGTCGCGGTCGACCGAGGTGATGACCACGTGCTCGAGGCCGAGCTTCTCCACCGCCTTGGCGACGCTCTCCGGCTCGTTGAGGTCGAGAGCCTGCGGCAGGCCGGTCTTCACGTTGCAGAAAGCGCAGGCCCGCGTGCAGGTGTCGCCCATGATCATGAAGGTGGCGTGCTTCTTTTCCCAGCACTCGCCGATATTCGGGCAGCCCGCCTCCTCGCAGACCGTCACGAGCTTGTTTTCGCGCACGATCTTGTTGGTCTCGGCCCATTTGGGCGAGCCCGGCGCCTTCACGCGGATCCAATCGGGCTTGCGCTGCTGGACCGGCTGGTCCGGACGGTGGGCCTTTTCCGGGTGGCGGGGACGATTGTCCCGGTTCAGGAGATCGAGAACGACGGCCATGAAGCGTGAACCTCTGAAGGATGCCGACGAGCATCCCATGCCCGGATGACTTAAGGGTTTCGGGCCGTCTTCGCAATCGGGGCGGACGGAAGGCAGCTCCGCGCGGCCTGCAGAGCGCCGCTCCCGGTCAGTCCGTCGTGACCGCAGTCTCCATGTCCGAAGGGTCGATTTCCTGGTTGAGACCGGCCTGAAGCTTCTCCCGGTCGAGCTCGCCCTCCCACCAGGAGACGACGACCGTCGCCACCCCGTTGCCGGTGATGTTGGTGAGCGCCCTCACCTCACTCATGAACTTGTCGATCCCGAGGACGATGGCCATGCCCGGCACCAGCGCCGGGTTCACGACCGCCAAGGTCGCAGCGAGCGTGATGAATCCCGCTCCGGTTACGCCGCTTGCCCCTTTCGAGGTCAGCAGCGCTACGAGCAGGATGGTGATCTGCTGGCCGAAGGTGAGGTCGATATGGAGAGCCTGGGCGATGAAGAGGGTCGCCAGTGTCATGTAGATGTTGGTGCCGTCCAGGTTGAACGAATAGCCGGTCGGCACGACGAGGCCGACGACGGATTTGGAGCAGCCGAGCCGCTCGAGCTTCTCCATCAGCTGCGGCAGCGCGCTTTCGGACGAGCTCGTCCCCAGCACGATGAGGAGCTCGTCCTTGATGTAGCCGATGAACTTGAAGATGCTGAACCCGGCCATCCGCGCGATGAGCCCGAGAACGACGAATACGAACAAGGCGGCGGTGGCATAGAAGGTCGCGATCAGGCCCAGCAGATTGCCTAATGCCTGCGGTCCGTAACGGCCGATCGTATATGCCATGGCCCCAAAGGCCCCGATGGGAGCCGCCTTCATGACGATGGCGATGACACCGAACACTGCGTGGGCCGTGTCGTCGATGAGATTGCGGAGCGTATTCGCCCGCTCGCCCAAAGCCAGCAGCGCGAAGCCGAACAGGATGGCGAAGAGGAGCACCTGCAGAATGTCGCCCTGGGCGAAGGCACCGACCACGCTGTCGGGGATGATGTGGAGGATGAAGTCCACGGGCTTCTGCTCGGCCGCCTGCTTGGCGTAGCCGGCCACCGCATTGGGATCCGGCGTGCCCGTGAAGCCTGCGCCGGGCCTGACGATGTTGCCCACGAGAAGGCCGATGATGAGCGCGAAGGTCGAGACGACCTCGAAATAGACCAGGGCCTTGATGCCGACGCGCCCGACCTTCCTGGCGTCCTGGATGTGCGAAATGCCCGACACGACGGTGCAGAAGATAATCGGCGTGATCACCATCTTGATCAGCTTGATGAAGCCGTCGCCCAGCGCCTTGATCCAGTCGTTCTTGGCGAAATCCGGAAAGAGCCAGCCGACTATGATGCCGAGAAAGATCGCGATCAGGACCTGGACGTAGAGCACCTTGTACCATGGCTTTCGCCGGGGGATCGGCCGGGCTCGGTCGCTGACGGTGATGCTCGTCATGGCGCTCTCCTCTAACCCATCACCCCCACGGCTCCGCTCTAGAGCCGGGAGGCGACCGAGCGGAGGCTGCTGGGATAACGGGAAGAGGCTGCGGCTGCTCCAGCTCGAACGAAAAAAAGTCTCAAGCTGCCGGTGGCGGAAGAGCCCGCTGGGCCGGAATGCTCGCTATCTACGGGAGCCGACCGTATGAAGGAAGGGCTGGGCCTCCATCTTGTAGCCCCGATCGATCAGCGGGGCGACCCGACGGGCGAGTGCCACCGCCCTCTGTTCGGTGCTCCCGACCTGCAGGAAGGCGATGTACTGCCGGATGAGCTCGACGGTCACATAGTGGAAGGCAGCCTCGGTTCCACGTGCGGCCTCCATGCGCCGGGCCGCCGCCTCCAGCTTCTCGACATAGGATTGCTGTTCGGTCGGTGAAGCGGCCTGGAAGCCGCTCACGCCACCGAATGCTCCCGTGAAGCTGTTCCAGAGGAGCGCGAGGTTCTTGGCGACCTTGTCCTGCTGTTCAGGCTCGAGCCTGTCGAATTCCTCCATCACCAGCTCGACGGGATCCGGCTCGGCATCCGCATCGGAAAGCGAACCGAGCGGCAGGGACGGAAACCGCTCCTGCAGGTGTCGCAGAACGACGGGATATCCCGCCCGCCATTCCGCCCGTGCCCGATCGGTGACGGCCTGCACCATCAGAACGACCTGTTCCGACCTGCGGGCGAGCCTCTGCCTCGACGGAACCGGGACGCCGAGCCGCGATGCCGACCGACGCACCAGCACCCGCACCTGCCTCAACCTGCGCCGGGCCTTCGTCCCCGCGGTGGCCGTTGTCGGAGCTGTGAAATAGGCAGGCAGACGCCGTGACGAGCCATCCATGAAAAACGCCCCAATCGAGTATTTTGTTAGTGTTCGAAATGGCTCTGAGATCGGCGAACCAGATGCCAAGCGAAGTAGCTCAAACAGGGCACCGCCAGACATAGCTATTCAGTATTAGGTCTCATCACACGAAAGGATGAGAACTGCTCCGCTTGGAGCATCATCTTGGATGTTTCGTAGATGAGTTCCGTCTCCGCTTTCCTGCGAAGATTTTCTTACCTAAGAAAACATCGACCCTTTTCAGAACTACTTCCTGGCCTGACCTCGATTGTACGAGACGACGTACTGACGCCGCACTCAGCCCATGCAGGCGCGCCATCCGGAACCGGCATAGGAGCGGCCGGTTGTGCAGGAAGGTCGATCGCGAAAGGGGTGGCAGATGGCACCGAGCAAGCCGGATGATGACCGAGGTAAGGCCCGCACAGCCCCAACGGCGCCTGGCCGGAGCGAACCGGACAACATTCCCGGCAACCGCCTGCCTCAGGACGGCGGTGCCCCTTCGATTCCGGGTGGAAGCGAGCAGCCGAAGAACGACAGGCGCAAACGGGGCGATCTGGAGAAGCGACGCACCCATCTCCCTTCAGACCAATAGAAGCCGAGTATGGCCCTGCCTTCCGGCCTGTCGGCCCGGCAACGCCGCCAAAGAGAAAGGCCGGCAGGCTCCGCAAAGCCGACCGGCCTTTTTCACGTTCGATCTGCGCCCGTATTCAGAGGGCGGTTCCGTCAAATGTGGATCGCGCGTCCGTAGGCGTCCATGACGCTCTCGTGCATCATCTCGGAGAGCGTCGGGTGTGGGAACACCGCGTGGATCAGCTCCTCCTCGGTGGTCTCGAGGTTCATGGCGATCACGAAGCCCTGGATCAGCTCCGTCACCTCGGCGCCGACCATGTGCGCGCCGAGGAGCTGGCCGGTCTTCTTGTCGAAGATCGTCTTCACCATTCCGTCCGGCTCGCCGAGCGCGATCGCCTTGCCGTTGCCGACGAACGGGAAGCGGCCGACGCGGATGTCGTAACCCTGCTCCTTGGCCTTGGCCTCGGTGAGGCCGACGCTCGCGATCTGCGGCTGGCAGTAAGTGCAGCCCGGAATCTTGCCCTTGTCCATCGCGTGCGTATGCAGCCCCTTGATGGTCTCCACGCAGATCACGCCCTCGTGCTCGGCCTTGTGCGCCAGCATGGGAGGACCGGCCACGTCGCCGATGGCGTAGATCCCCGGCACGTTGGTGCGGCCGAGGCCGTCGGTCACGATGGTACCCCGGTCGGTCTTCACGCCGAGCTTCTCAAGGCCGAGATTTTCGATGTTGCCGACGACGCCCACGGCCGAGATCAGGCGCTCCGCCTGGATGGTCTGGATCGTCTTGCCGTCGTCGATGGTGGCGGAGACGCCGTTCGGACCCTTCTCGACCTTCGTGACCTTGGTGTTGGTGAAGATCTTGATGCCCTGCTTCTCGAAGCGCTTGCGGGCGATGCCGGCGATCTCCGCATCCTCGACGGGCAGGATCTGCGGCATCACCTCGACCACCGTCACGTCCACGCCCATGGTGCGGTAGAACGAGGCGAACTCGATGCCGATCGCGCCCGAGCCCATGACGATGAGCGATTTCGGCATGGCGGGCGGCACCATGGCCTCGAAATAGGTCCAGATCTGCTTGCCATCCGGCTCGATGCCCGGCAGCACGCGCGCCGGTCGCCACGATGATGTGCTTGGCGGAATAGGTGCCGGGCCCCAGCGCGCCCTTCGGGGCCGGATGCTGCGGCTGCATCGCGGGCTTCTTCGTGGTCGAGACCACGACCTCGCCCGGCTTGGAGATCACCGCCTCGCCGAAGATCACGTCGACCTTGTTCTTCTTCAAGAGCATGCCGACACCGCCGTTGAGGCGGCCCGAGACGCCGCGGGAGCGCTGCACTATGGCGCCCGCATCGAAGCCGATCTTCTCCGCCGAGAGACCGTAATCCTTGGCGTGCTCCATGTAATGGTAAATCTCGGCCGAGCGCAGCAGCGCCTTGGTCGGGATGCAGCCCCAGTTGAGGCAGATGCCGCCCAGATGCTCGCGCTCCACGACCGCGGTCTTGAACCCGAGCTGCCCGGCGCGGATCGCCGCCACGTAGCCGCCCGGCCCGCCGCCGATGACGATGATGTCGTATTGGTCTGCCATGGTGTCCCCACTCGTCATCCCGGCCGAGCAGAGCGAGAGCCGGGATCGCTATCAGGATAGGGCGCCAGTCTGGTCTTGCGATCCCGGCTCTGCGCTGACGCTCCGGCCGGGATGACGCATTCCCTTAAACCAGCATCCCCATCGGGTTCTCGATGAGCTGCTTGAACGCTGCCAACAGTTCCGCGCCCAGCGCGCCGTCCACGACCCGGTGGTCGCAGGAGAGCGTCACGGTCATGGCCTGGACGACGGTGGGTGCGCCGTTCTTCACGACGACCCGCTGCTCGCCCGCGCCGACAGCAAGGATCGTGCCCTGGGGCGGGTTGATGACGGCCTGGAAGTTCTTGATGCCGAACATTCCGAGGTTGGAAACCGCCGTGGAGCCTCCGGAATATTCCTCGGGCTTCAGGCGACGATTGCGTGCGCGGCCCGCCATGTCCTTCACCTCGGCCGAGATGGCCGTCAGCGTCTTCTGTTCCGCCTTGCGCACGACCGGTGTGAACAGGCCGCCTTCGATGGCGACGGCAACGCCCACATCCGAGTGCTTCATCTTCAGGATTCGGTCCTCGGCCCAGACCGCGTTGGCGGCCGGCACGCGCTGGAGCGCGATGGCGAGAGCCTTGATGACGAAGTCGTTGACCGAGAGCTTGTAGGCCGGCTTGCCGTCCTTGTCCTTCCCGGCCGCCGCGTTGATCTGCTCGCGCAGCGCCATTAGGGCGTCGAGCTCGCAGTCCAGCGACAGGTAGAAATGCGGCACCGTCTGCTTCGACTCGACGAGGCGCTTGGCAATGGTCTTGCGCATGCCATCGAGGGGCACCTCCTCGTAGGTGCCCGCCTCGAACATGGCCTTGACCTGATCGGCGCCCATGCTCGGAGCAAGCTGCGGTGCGGCAGGAGCCCTCGCGGCGGGTGCAGCAGCAGGAGCAGCGGCCGGGGCGGCAGGCTTGGCGCCTCCGCCCGCCATGGCGGCGCGCACGTCCTTCTCGACCACGCGCCCATGCGGGCCGGAGCCCTGGATTGACGCGACGTCGATGCCGGCTTCCTTGGCGATCCGCTTGGCGAGCGGCGAGGCGAAGACGCGGTTGCCGCCTTGGCTCTGCCCTGCCCCGTTCGGCTTCGCTGCGCCCTGTGCCTGGGCCGGGCCGCTCGGGGCCTGATCGACGCGGGCATACGACATGTGAGCTGAGGCGTCGCCTGGAATGGTGTTGGCTTGCGGCTGCGAGGCGGCTGCGGGTGCCGAGGGCGCTGGAGCCGGCGCTGCCTGCGGGGCAGGCGCGGAAGCTGCGGCGGGAGCGCCGCCGCCGGCCGGAGCCTGCACGCTCTTCGGGTCCTCGCCCTCGCCTGCGATCAGCGCGATGAGCTGGTTCACCGGAACGTCGGCGGTACCTTCGGGCACGAGGATCTTGGCGAGCACGCCTTCGTCGACGGCCTCCACCTCCATGGTGGCCTTGTCGGTTTCGATCTCGGCGATTACGTCGCCGGACTTGATCGTGTCGCCTTCTTTCTTAAGCCACTTGGCGAGGTTGCCCTTCTCCATCGTGGGAGACAGGGCGGGCATCAGGATATTGATGGGCATGGCGTATGGGATCCTGACCGAGAGTTGGAATTTTGTTTGCTGCACGCTCCGGGAAAACGCATCGGCGTCGTCCGGAGCGTGCTCAGTTGATGGCCTGCGTGGAGCCCGGGTCGCTCGGATCGTCGAGCTCGGCCTGGATGCCGGCGCTGATCTCGGCCATGGCCTCGTCCTCGGAGAGGTCGGTTTCCATGGCGTAGACGCGCGCGGCATGGCGGGCGAGATCAACGAGGAGCACGCCCCAGGTGAACGGATCGTCGAAGGCGCGGCGCAGCGCGACGCTGACCGCCCCATCGACCACCGAAGCCCTGAGGATCTCGACGCCGCCCTTCTCCAGGACGTCGGGCGGAACATTGAGGGCTTCGAATTTCCGTTCGGTCATGATGTCACCTGTAGCAAACGGCCTTCGCCGCCTGGACGACCTCCGCCACGGTCGGCAGGGCCAGCTTCTCGAGATTGGCCGCGTAGGGCATCGGCACGTCCTTGCCGGTGACGCGGATCACGGGCGCATCGAGATAGTCGAAGGCGTGCTCCATGATACGCGCGGCGATCTCGGCGCCCACGCCCGACTGGGGATAGCCCTCCTCCACCGTCACGCAGCGGCCGGTCTTCATGACCGAGGCCACGATGGTGTCGGTGTCCATCGGACGGATGGTGCGCAGGTCGATCACCTCGGCCTGGATGCCTTCCTTCTCGAGCTCCTGAGCCGCTTTCAGCGCATAGGTCATGCCGATCGAGAAGGACACGATGGTCACGTCCTTGCCCTCCCGGTGGATGCGCGCCTTGCCGATCGGCACCGTGAAGTCGTCGAGCTTCGGCACCGGGAACGACTGGCCGTAGAGGATCTCGTTCTCGAGGAAGATGACCGGGTTCGGGTCGCGGATGGCGCTCTTGAGCAGCCCCTTCGCGTCCGAGGCCGAATAGGGCGCGATCACCTTCAGGCCCGGCACGTTCGAATACCACGCCGAGAAGTCCTGGCTGTGCTGGGCCGCCACGCGGGCCGCCGCGCCGTTGGGACCGCGGAACACGATGGGCGCGCCGAGCTGGCCGCCGGACATGTAGAGGGTCTTGGCCGCCGAGTTGATGATCTGGTCGATCGCCTGCATGGCGAAGTTGAAGGTCATGAACTCGACGATGGGGCGCAGGCCCGTGAAGGCAGCGCCGACGCCGACGCCGGCGAAGCCGTGCTCGGTGATCGGTGTGTCGACCACGCGCTTCGGGCCGAACTCCTGCAGCAGGCCCTGGGTCACCTTGTAGGCGCCCTGGTACTCGGCGACCTCTTCGCCCATGACGAAGACGTTTCCGTCTTTGCGCATCTCCTCGGCCATGGCGTCGCGAAGGGCCTCGCGGACGGTCATGGTGACCATCTCGGTGCCTTCCGGGATCTCCGCCATGGCATCATGCGTCGTGCGGTTGGTGATCACCGCCGGGGCGGCGGGCTCCGCGACGGGCGTGACATCGGTGCCCTGGATGCCGTCCGGAGCCGGCCGTTGCGCCAACCCCTCCGCCTGCATGTCGGGGGTCGGGGCGGGCTGCGCTTCGGGAGCCGGAGCAGCCGGGGCGCGCGCCGAAGAGGCAGCGGCGGACACGTCCTCGCCCTCCCCCGCCAGGACGGCGATGGGGGTGTTCACGGCCACGTTGTCGGTGCCATCGGAGACCAGGATCTTGGCGAGGACGCCCTCGTCGATCGCCTCGACCTCCATGGTCGCCTTGTCGGTTTCGATTTCGGCCAGCACGTCGCCGGGCTTGACCTTGTCGCCTTCTTTTTTCAGCCATTTGGCCAGCTTGCCCTGCTCCATGGTGGGAGAAAGGGCGGGCATGAGAATATCGATCGCCATGGAAGACTCGTGTTCTGTGTCGCTGCGGCGAGAAAGGGGAAGCGACGCTTGCGGCGCCGCTTAGAGCAGAATGTCCGTGTAGAGCTCAGACGGATCGGGCTCCGGATCGTGCGTGGCGAACTCGGCCGCCTCGTTGACGATCTCGCGCACCCGGCTGTCGATGGCCTTCAGCTCGTCCTCGGACAGCTTCCAGCCCTCGAGGAGACGGCGGCGCACCTGCTCGATCGGGTCGTGCTCCTCACGCATGCGGGCGACCTCGTCCTTCGTGCGATACTTCGCCGGGTCGGACATGGAGTGGCCGCGATAGCGGTAGGTCTGCATCTCGAGGATGTAAGGCCCCTTGCCGGTGCGGGCATGCTCGATGGCGCGCTGGGCCGCCGCATAGACGGCCCGGACGTCCATGCCGTCGACCTGCTCGCCCGGAATACCGAACGAGACGCCGCGCTTGGAGAAGTCCGTCTGCGCCGAGGCGCGGGTCACCGCCGTGCCCATGGCGTAGCGGTTGTTCTCGATGATGTAGACGACGGGCAGCTTCCAGAGAGCCGCCATGTTGAAGCTCTCGTAGACCTGGCCCTGGTTGGCGGCACCATCACCGAAATAGGTCAGCGAGACGTTGCCGTTCTCGCGATAGTGGTTTGCGAAGGCGAGGCCCGTTCCGAGGGACACCTGGGCGCCGACGATGCCGTGGCCGCCGTAGAAGTGCTTTTCCTTCGAGAACATGTGCATGGAGCCGCCCTTGCCCTTCGACAGGCCGCCGCGACGTCCGGTGAGCTCGGCCATGACGCCCTTGGGGTCCATGCCGCAGGCCAGCATGTGGCCGTGGTCGCGATAGCCCGTGATGACCTGATCGCCCTCGCGGGTGGCCATCTGCATGCCGACGACGACGGCCTCCTGGCCGATATAGAGGTGGCAGAACCCGCCGATGAGGCCCATGCCGTACATCTGGCCGGACTTCTCCTCGAAGCGGCGGATCAGCAGCATGTCGTTGTAGGCGCTGAGATCCTGATCCTTGTCGAACTGTGGGGTATTGGGGGCGGCCTTACGTACCTGGCCTTTAGTGGAAGTGGACTTGTTAGCCGCGCCAGAACCGGCACGGCCCGCCTTGCGGGCAGCAACAGCCATCGGGTCCTCCGAAGGGTTTCCTCGACGAAAGTTGTAGCGCAGTCACAACCGGAAATCGAGAGGGTCGGAGGAGTGATTCAATACTACAGTGAATCGCCCAAGTCTTTGATGAATATATCAATTACAAGATTAACAAAAATCGAGTTAATTCGAAATTTGGGATAAGTTCACTGGTCTCCGGGAATGATCACGAGATCGTTGCGGTGCACACGTCCGAGCATGACGCGGGCGCGCTCCTCGAGCAGATCCCGGTCGATCTGGTCGCTGCGGAGCAGTGCGATGCGCCGCTCCCAGTCCTGACGCTCGGTTCTCACGGCTTCGAGCTCCTTCGTGAGTTCGGCCGCCTGCGCCTCGAACTGCTGCTGCGCCTCGATGCCGCGCGCGCCGGAATGGGCATGGTGCACGAAGTAGCCGACCACGCCGGCCGCGAAGCTGTAGAGCACCAGCGGGATCAGAAATCGACGTAAGCGCCTGCGGATGACCATGTAGGAAACCTTGCGCGGCCATGGACGATGGCCGGACGCCGACCATGGCACAGGCATGGTTAATGAGGGGTTGAAGCGTTGCTCGACGAAGTCACCGTGCGAGGCGCGCAACGATCTTCCAGAGAAGAATTCGGCGGGCCAATGCCGGCGGCACGTCCGACGATTTCAGAGCATAATCGTCGTCCTCGTTCACATATTTCGCTCTGATGTCGTCTGGAATGTCGGTGTAGAAGAGCCGGAGGTCTAGGTTGGGGAAAGTGCGCTGCAGCGGCTCCCCGAAGACCACCCCGCCATAGTCGCACTGGCAGGCCGAGAACAGGAAGGGCTGGCCAGCGGCGGTCTCCAGCTCCCGGAGGTTCATGCCCAGCCTGATTCCCTTGGCCGATCGCCAGGAACTCCGCCGCTCGGGATGGCGGAAGAAGTCGTTCTCGATGGTTACGGCCTGAGGTTTCGATGGACCTGGGAGACCCTCACATTCCTTCACGTTCTTTGGGTCGTCGCCCCAGTAGTCCTTCGTCATCGAGGCCCAGCTGACGAAGGCCTCATTGTCGGTTCCCGCGTAGATCAGGGTCCCGCAGTTATAGACGTCTTCCTCGACATGTTGCAGGACCCGCTTCACCTGCCCTTTCGGCAGGAGCGCCTTCAGCTGGGCCTCCGTCATGTCCTTCGTCACCGGTCCCGCACGCCTGCCCGGCTCGATCATGAAGTCGCTTGCCTCCGCTGCAGCCGAAAAGCTGAAACATGCTGCGATCAGGACCGAGCCGAGCACCCGGGCATCGAAGATCATGGTTCTGGCTCCGTCATCAGCAGTGCGCGAGATTTGTTATTATATATCTTTATATATCTAGAGCCGAGTCACGAAAAGGGCCGCTCGAGGCGGCCCTTCGGTTCAGATCATGATGCCGTCAAGGCTCACGCCAGCGCCTTGAGCGCCGCCCTGCCCGCGTAGCGCGCCTGGGAGCCCAGCTCCTCCTCGATGCGGATGAGCTGGTTGTACTTGGCCAGCCGGTCCGAGCGGGCGAGCGAACCGGTCTTGATCTGGCCGCAGTTCGTGGCGACCGCGAGATCCGCGATGGTGGAATCCTCCGTCTCGCCCGAGCGGTGGGACATCACGGCCGTGTAGCCGGCCCGGTGGGCCATATCGACAGCGGCCAGCGTCTCGGTCAGCGAGCCGATCTGGTTCACCTTCACGAGCAGCGAGTTGCCGACGCCCCGCTTGATGCCTTCGGACAGCCGGGTCACGTTGGTGACGAAGAGATCATCGCCCACGAGCTGGCACTTGGAGCCGACGAGGTCGGTCAGGATCTTCCAGCCCTCCCAGTCGTCCTCGCTCATGCCGTCCTCGATGGTCGCGATGGGATAGGCGGAGACGAGCTTGGCCAGATACTCGGCCTGCTGCTGCGGGTTCAGCTTCTGGCCGGTGCCCTCGTAGACATAGGCGCCGTTCTTGAAGAACTCGGTCGCGGCGCAATCGAGGCCGATGACGATGTCCTGGCCCGGCTTGTACCCGGCAGCCTCGATGGACTTCATGATGAAGTCGAGCGCGGCCTCTGCGGAGGGCAGGTTCGGGGCGAAGCCGCCCTCGTCGCCCACATTGGTGTTGTGGCCGGCGTCCTTCAGGCTCTTCTTCAGGGTATGGAAGATCTCGGAGCCCATGCGCACGGCCTCGGCGATGCTCGGAGCGCCGACCGGCATGACCATGAATTCCTGGAAGTCGATCGGGTTGTCCGCGTGGGCGCCGCCGTTGATGATGTTCATCATCGGCACGGGGAGAACCCGGGCCTGCGTGCCGCCCACATAGCGGTAGAGCGGCAGCGCCGCCGCATCGGCCGCGGCCTTGGCGACCGCCAGCGAGACGCCCAGGATGGCGTTGGCGCCGAGGCGGGCCTTGTTCGGTGTGCCGTCCAGCTCGAGCATCGTCTCGTCGATGAGGATCTGCTCCTCGGCATCGAGCCCGCCGATCGCGTCGAGGATCTCGCCGTTCACGGCCTCGATCGCCTTGAGCACGCCCTTGCCGAGATACTTGCTCTTGTCGCCGTCGCGAAGCTCGACCGCCTCGTGGGCGCCCGTCGAGGCGCCGGACGGAACCGCCGCGCGGCCCAGGGAGCCGTCCTCCAGGGTCACATCCACCTCGACCGTGGGATTGCCGCGGCTGTCGAGGATCTGGCGAGCGTGAACGTCGATGATGGCTGTCATGAAACGGGCTCCTGAGGGCTCAGCGGCCGCCGGTGCGGCCTCACGTCATGAAGGGGCTTATTGACCGAAATCCGCAGGTGAGCAAGGACGGGGCCAGCATTCACCACAACAGATCCAAGGACAATCACCGTGACGGACACCCATCTCCAGCTCGGGCAGGCGAGCGCCAGTCCCCGTTCCCCCGAGGAGGCCAAGCTCGACCGCGTGCCGAACCCGCACCAGGACACGGACTATCTCGCCCGCTTCACCGTGCCGGAATTCACATCGCTGTGCCCGGTCACCGGCCAGCCGGATTTCGCGATTCTCGTGATCGACTATGCGCCGGGCCCCTGGCTCGTCGAGTCGAAGTCCCTGAAGCTCTACATGCACAGCTTCCGCGACCACGGCGCCTTCCACGAGGATTGCACGATCGCCATCGGCAAGCGCCTCGCGGAGCTGCTGGAGCCCCGTTACCTGCGCATCGGCGGCTACTGGTACCCTCGCGGCGGCATCCCGATCGATGTCTTCTGGCAGACGGGCGAGCTACCGAAGAACCTCTGGCTCCCCGATCAGGGCGTAGCGCCCTACCGGGCGCGCTGAGGCGCGGGACGGCTCAGGACGAACGAGGCGACCAGGCCGACGCCGAGGATGATCACGGCCCCCACCGCCGTCGAGGCGGTGAGGCCGATCCCGCGCAGGCCCATGCCCATAATCACGACGCCGAGGGCCTGGCCGCAGAAGAACGAGAAGGCATGGAGCGCGACCGCCGAGGCGCGCGCCTGCGGAGCGACTTCCGTCACCTGGGCCTGGAAGGTGTTGTGGAGCATGTAGAACCCGAGGCCCATCAGCAGCAGGGCGACGGCATCGAGCTTCCAGTCGCCCCCGAAGCCGAGGACCACGAGGGCCGCGGCCGCGAAAAGCCCTCCGCCCACGAGGATCTTTCCGATCCCGAGACGCCTCAGCATCCATGTGACCAGCGCGGAATAGACCAAGCCGCCCACGGCGAAGCCGCCGATGGCGAAGCCGGCTTCCGCTGCGCCGCCCCCTCCCCGTTCCTCGAGGAGCGGGGCGATGTAGGGAAAGATGCCGAAGATCGCGATCGCCTCGACGAACACGAAGGCGAAGAGGGACAGCGCCCGTGGATTGGACAGGATGTCCCGGTAGCGCCGCAGGGCGTTGCCCATGTCGAACTTGCCGCCGGGCACGGCACCCCGGAACCCGACCACGGTCGCCGCCAGCGCGACGGCCATCATGGCGGTGGACAGCACGAAGACCCCGCGCCAGCCGACCAGTTCCGCCAGCAGCCCTGCGAAGGAGGAGCCGGCGAGCTGTCCGACGATGATGGCCACGAGATAGCGGCTGAGCGCGACCTGCCGGTGCGCCATATCGACCCTGTCGCCGATGAGCGCGATGGACAGGGGCACGGCTCCGCCCGCCGCCATTCCGGCAATGATGCGCAGGACGAACAGGCTGGTGGCGTCAGGCGCGAAGCAGGAGCTGGCAAGCGCCAGGAAGAGCAGCGAAAGCGCCACCTTCATGATCCGCTCCTTGCCCAGAGCGTCGCCGATCGGCCCCAGGACGGGCTGGATGAAGGCGTAAGGCAGCGCGAAGGCTGCCGACAGGAGCGCGATGGTCTGCGGGCTCGAATGCAGATCGCGGGCGATGATGCCGACCATGGGCTCGACCGCGCGGGACGAGAACGTCCCCGCAAAGCCGCTGGTCGCGAGGATGAGGATCAGATTGCGAGGAGACATCGAGAAGACTGGCGCCCTGGTCTGGTGGCCCGCGAAGCGGAGCCTGAAGGCTCCTTATCATGAGCCCGAGATAGGGCGACCGGCCTGAATGCAAAGCTGCCCCACCCTAAGGGCATGGGCGGCCCGGGAACTTGCTCAGCCTCTGCCCGCCTTGGCCAGCGCGTCGAAGGCCTTGAGCCGTCCGAGCAGAGCCTCGAGCTCCCGCAGAGGCACCATGTTGGGCCCATCGGACGGCGCCTTGTCCGGGTCCTGGTGCGTCTCGATGAACACGCCGGCGACGCCCACCGCTACGGCGGCGCGGGCCAGAACCGGCACGAACTCGCGCTGGCCGCCCGAGGTCGCACCCTTGCCGCCGGGCTGCTGTACCGAATGGGTCGCGTCGAAGATCACCGGCGCGCCGGTCTCGGCCATGATCGGCAACGACCGCATGTCCGACACCAGCGTGTTGTAACCGAAGGAGGCTCCGCGCTCGGTCAGCATCACGTTCGGGTTCCCGGCCGCCCTCACCTTCTCGGCCACGTTGGCCATGTCCCAGGGAGCCAGGAACTGGCCCTTCTTGACGTTCACCACCCGGCCGGTCCTGGCGGCAGCGACCAGCAGATCGGTCTGACGGCACAGGAAGGCCGGGATCTGGAGGATGTCCGCCACCTCGCCCACGGGAGCGCATTGCTCATTCTCGTGCACATCGGTGATGACGGGCAGCCCGAGGCGCTCCTTCACCTCGGCGAAGACCGACAGCGCCTTGTCGAGCCCGATGCCGCGGGCGCTGGAGATCGACGTCCGGTTCGCCTTGTCGAAGGACGACTTGTAGACGAGACCGATCCCGAGCCTCCCTGCCATCTCCTTGAGGGCCGAGGCCGTTTCGAGCGCGTGGTCGCGGCTCTCCATGGCGCAGGGCCCGGCGATGATGCTGAGCGGCAGGTGGTTGCCGAAGCGGACGGAGCCGGCCTCGACGACGGCGGAACGGGATGCGGTGTCGGTCATGCGCGCTCCCCTAGCCTTTTTGGGGCCGGACGGGAAGTGTTTCGGTGTCATTCCAGACCGAAGCGAAGCGGAGGGGAAGGGAATCCATGGCGCCACGCGGATCAATGGATCCCCTTCCCGGCTCTTCGAGCCGCCGGGGATGACACTAGGTCAGAACGTCATCGCGGCCGCGTTGATGATTCCGGCCGACAGGGAGGCGGCGCCCAGGAAAAGCGCGGCCGCCATCTCGCCGGCGGCGATGCGCTGGGACAGGTTCGGCATGATGATGCGCACGAGCCAGTAGACCAGGATCTGCACCGCGAGCGCCACGAGCCCCCAGACAAGGCAGTCGACGATGGTCTGCGCATGCACGATGGCGCTCGCCAGCGGAAGCGCGAAGCCCACGAGGCTGAAGCCGAGCGCCGTCGCGGCCGAGATCACGTTCTGCCGGATCAGCGCGAACTCGTTGTGCATGGTGGCGAGCGTGTAGATGGCGAGGTAGAGCGCCACGAGCACGGTCGCGAGGACGAAGAAGACCAGGAAACTGGTCAGGTCCGCCAAATAGGTCATGTTGTCGAAGGCCCCCAAAGCCGCTTTTGATCGTTTTTCGCGAATCGCACCCGATACTACGTTGCCTCGAAGGCGATCGCGACACCGAAAGCGGCGCTCGCCGGCACGACGAGCCGGCTGCCGATATGCTGGTAGGGAACCTCGGCGGCATCGAGCCACCGGGCCTGCCGTCCGATATCCTCGACACGGACGGAAAACGCCGCCAGCGACGGCTGGCCCGGATCGACCTCGACCGAGCCGAACACCTCCGCGGCGTCGTCGGGCGTCATCACGTCGAGGCGCGCGTCCCGCAGCGGAAACGAGAGATCGTGGTCGACGATCCGCTCCGGGTCCGAACCGGTGAAGGCGGCGAGAAACGTGCGGTGCTGCTCCGGGTGCGAGGCCACGAAGGCGATGGCCGCGATATCGACAGCCTTGTTGTCGTGGCGCTGGAATTCCGGATTCCAGAAATTCTCCGGATAGTGCTGCTGGCAGACGAAGAACGCCGCCTGGGGCGCGGCCTCGTCGCGGGCGAAGGCGAGCGTGAAGGCCACATGGGTCGGCGTTCCGTCTGGGCGACGCCCGCGCCGCTCGAAGAAGAACGCCTCGAAGGATCCGATGCCCTTCTGCGCGAAGGAAGCCGCATCCGCCTTGGCGTCGTCGCTGTCGAGGACCAGCATCGCAAGGCCCTCGCGCTGCTCGAGGTAGTCGCGGACGAAGGCCCCGAAGCTGAAGGTCCCCTCCCCGTGCGGCGAGATCTCCGCATCCTCGCCGACGGTGATCAGCTCGATGAACGAGGACCCGAACTGCACCAGCCGGTTCTCGGTGCCCCAGGGGTGCCGGTTGCGCGCCCCGACCTGGAAGCCGAGGCGCTGATACAGGCCCGACGCCTCGTCGAGATCGTGGACGGCGACGACGAGGTGATCGATGCGGCGCGGCATGGGCACTACCTAACGGAACTCTGCCATGTCACGGATATCGCGCAAGGCGCGAGCACGGCAAGGGGCGGTGTAGGCACAAGCGTTGGATTTCCAACGGAGATCCGGTGCTTGGGCCGAAATGAACGGGACGGTGGATTTCGACCTCGCTATAGGTCGCGGAACCGGGCTCCCCCTTGAATGGGGAGTTGTTGGCGGGAGCGGCGGGTTTATAAGTCTGGTGACGTAACGTTGTTTCTGGATCTCGTGCGGATCGGCTTAGAGCTACCTCGGGCCGTAGCCGCACAGGAGCCGGGACCAGCCTCATATCCGCGGCATGCCTGAACCGCCGCATCGATCCAACGGAGGAATGCCGCCATGCCAACGAACTATGTCATCAACGCCCAGAACACCCGCGAGATCGCCAATGGCAACGGGCTTACCTTGGCAACAGGCGATACCGTCATTGTTGAGCAGGGAGGGTGGGTTAAAGCCGTTGCGCCTGGGCCTGGCGACGGCATCGCGATCACAGATCTTACCAACAGAGTAGTCGTCAACGGCCTAGTCGAAAGCGACAACAGGAACGGCATTGGTATAGGCGCAGCAGGCGGTGCAGTTACGGTTGGAGCAGGTGGAGAAGTACGAGGGATAGCTTCGGGGATATTCTCAACAGGATCGACCGCAATATGGAATTATGGAAAAATATCCGATACTGAACAAGTCAATCCTGCATTCAAGACGGCGATTACTGTTTCTTCAAATGCAAGTATGTTTTCGTTGTTCAATGTCGGAGAACTGATAGGAAGCCTTAATTCATTTTCTAGGCTTAGTAATATTGTCAATTCAGGTCTAATACAAGGACAAGTTAACTGTGGGGCTGGATCTGATGTTTATGATGGCCGATCTGGAACCGTAACCGGCTCTGTCTCACTCGGTGGTGGGGAGGACGTTGCTTATGGAGGAGTGAGCGGTGAAACCTTTCTTGATGGCATCGGAAACGATTTCTACGACGGCGGAGAAGGATTCGATACCGTCGTCTTTGAAGGTCTAGACGCGATTGTAGTCGATCTTCGGCTAACGGACCGGCAAGATACGGGACATGGTTTAGAGACGTTGCGCAATGTTGAGAATCTCTCGATCCAATATACTAGCGCAGGCCAGGCAATTACTTTCATCGGCAATGACGTTGAGAATGTCTTGAGGACTGGGGTGGGCGCCGACAGGCTCGAGGGTGGGGGCGGCAACGACACGCTGGACGGCAGCTATGGCAACGACATTCTGAACGGCGGCGACGGCTTCGATACGGTCGTGTTCCAGGACGCCGAAGCGGACGGGCAATCCGTCTTCGTCAATATGGCCAACAAGGACTATGCGAACAACACCTACGGGGCCGACACCTACATCAGCATCGAGGCGCTGATCGGCACCTCGTTCGGCGATCACTTGATCGGCAATGCCGACGCCAACACCTTCACCGGGGGCAAGGGCAACGACACGCTGGACGGCGGCGGCGGGGTCAACACGGCCGTGTTCTCCGGCCGCGCGAGCGACTACACCGTCACAAAGAACGGCGCCACGATCACGGTCCAGCACAACAACAACGGCCAGGACGGCACCGACACCCTGACCAACATCCGCTTCGCCAGGTTCAGCGACAAGACCGTGGCGCTGATCAACAGCGCGCCGGCTTCCGTGGGCCTGTCCAACATGAGCGTGGCCGAGAACGCCGCCAACGCGGTGGTGGGGCAGCTTGCCGCCACCGATGCGGACGGGGATGCGGTCAGCTACAGCCTCGCGGCCGATCCGGACGGGGTGTTCGCCATCCGCGACGGCGAGCTGGTGGTCACCCGCGCGCTCGACTTCGAGGCCAAGACGCAGCACGCCGTCACCGTCACGGCCAAAGACGCCTGGGGCGGCGAGACCACCCAGAGCTTCACCATCACTGTCACCGACCTGCTCGACACCACGCCCGGCACCCCGACCAACCCTGGTACTCCCGGCACGCCAGGGGCGGTGAACCTGGTGCTGCGTGGCACATCGGGTGCCAACACGCTCACCGGGCAGGCGGGCAACGACACGCTCTATGGCGGGGCTGGCAAGGACGTGCTCACGGGTGGGGCCGGAGGCGACGTGTTCGTGTTCGACACGCGGCCCAACAACCGCACCAACGTAGACTCGATCACCGACTTCAACGCGGCGGACGACACGATCTGGCTGAAGAAGAGTGGCGTGTTCACGAAGATCGCCAAGAAGGGGGCGCTGGAGGCGAAGGCGTTCTATGCCGGCAGCAAGGCGCACGATGCGAGCGACCGCATCGTCTACAACAAGAAGACGGGCGTGCTCTACTACGACGAGGACGGCTCGGGCGCGAAGGCTGCCATCGCCATCGCCAAGCTCACCAACAAGCCCACCCTCACCAAAGCGGACTTCTTCGTGATCTGACGGAGCGGCGAGGTCAGACTAGAAAAAGCCTCGCGATGCAGCGGCATCGCGAGGCTCTTCTTTTCAACCTGAAGGAAGTCCCTGCCCTCCCGGCTCACACCAGCCGGCTCTGCTCCACGGCGGCGTGGATGAAGCTCGTGAAGAGCGGGTGCGGCTCGAAGGGGCGGGATTTCAGCTCGGGATGGTACTGCACGCCGATGAACCACGGATGGTCGGCATACTCGACGATCTCCGGCAGGATGCCATCCGGCGACACGCCGGAGAAGCGCAGGCCCTTCTCCTCCAGGCGTTCGCGATAGGACATGTTGACCTCGTACCGGTGGCGGTGGCGCTCGGAGATCTCGGTGCCGCCGTAGATCTCGGCCACCTTGCTGCCGGGCGCGAGGGTGGCCTGATAGGCGCCGAGACGCATGGTGCCGCCGAGGTCGCCGCCGGCCGCACGCTTCTCGAGCTCGTTGCCGCGCAGCCATTCCGTGAGGAGACCGACCACGGGCTCAGGGGTCGGGCCGAACTCGGTGGAGCTCGCCTCCTCGATTCCGGCGAGAGAGCGGGCAGCCTCGATCACGGCCATCTGCATGCCGAAGCAGATGCCGAAATACGGCACCTTGCGCTCGCGGGCGAAGCGGGCGGCGCGGATCTTGCCTTCGGCGCCGCGCTGGCCGAAGCCGCCCGGCACCATGATCCCGTGGATGCCCTCCAGGAACGGAGCCGGATCCTCGCGCTCGAAGATCTCGCTCTCGATCCAGTGCAGGTTCACCTTCACCTGGTTGGCGATGCCGCCATGATGGAGCGACTCGATCAGGGACTTATAGGCGTCCTTGAGGCCCGTGTACTTGCCGACGACGGCGATGTTAACCTCGCCCTCCGGGTTGTGGACGCGGGAGGAGATCCGGGTCCAGCGGCTGAGGTCCGGCGCGGGCGCGTTCTCGATCCCGAAGGCGGCGAGGATCTCGCTGTCGAGACCGGCCTCGTGATAGGCCAGCGGCACGTCGTAGATCGAGGGCGCGTCGCGGGCCTCGATCACGGCCGTCTCGCGCACATTGCAGAACAGCGCCAGCTTGCGCCGCTCGTCGCGAGGAATCTCCCGGTCGGTGCGGCAGAGCAGGATATCCGGCTGGATGCCGATGGAGCGCAGCTCCGCCACCGAGTGCTGGGTCGGCTTGGTCTTCAGCTCGCCCGCGGACGGAATGTAGGGCAGCAGGGTCAGGTGAGTGTAGATCGCCTGCCCCCGGGGCAGATCGTTGCCGAGCTGGCGGATCGCTTCGAAGAACGGCAGGCCCTCGATGTCGCCCACCGTGCCGCCGATTTCGACGAGAACGAAGTCGAAGCCTTCGTTCCCGGTGAGGACGAAGTCCTTGATGGCGTTCGTCACGTGCGGAATCACCTGGATCGTGGCGCCGAGGTAGTCGCCGCGCCGCTCCTTGGTGATGATGTCAAGATAGATCCGGCCCGTGGTGATGTTGTCGGCCCGCGAGGCCGGCACGCCCGTGAAGCGCTCGTAGTGGCCGAGGTCCAGGTCCGTCTCGGCCCCGTCGTCGGTGACGAAGACCTCACCGTGCTGGTAGGGGCTCATGGTCCCCGGGTCGACGTTGAGATATGGGTCGAGCTTGCGAAGCCTGACCTTGTAGCCGCGAGCTTGGAGAAGCGCTCCCAGGGCCGCCGAAGCCAGGCCCTTGCCGAGCGAAGACACCACGCCGCCGGTGATGAATACGTACCGCGTCATGGACCCCTATCCATAAAGAAGGAGCGCCGATTCGCAACAACGAACCCGGCCGCTCGATTGCCATCAACAAAAAGAGAGGGCCGGAAGCCCGGCCCTTTTCGCCTTACTGAGACTGGGGCACCTGAGGCGCTGTCGGTGCCGGGGCTGGTGCCGCCGGAGCCGGCGCGCCGGGCGCCGGTGCGGGCTGTTCGCCCTGCATCCGCTGGAGCTGCTCAAGGACGTTGCCGCCCTGGGGGGCGGCCGGAGCCTGCTGGCCCGCCGGAGCAGCCGGGGCGCCGCCGTCGAAGATCGAGCGCGGGGCACGGCTGGTGGCGGCCATGATCGTCAGCGCGAGGCTCGTCACGAAGAACAGGGCAGCCAGGATGGCGGTCGCCCGGGTCAGCGCGTTCGCCTGGCCGCGGCCGGTCATGAAGCCGGACACGCCGCCGCTCCCGCCTCCGCCGCCGAGACCCATGCCGCCGCCTTCGGAGCGCTGCAGGAGCACCACGCCGATCAGGGCGAGCACGATGATCAGGTGGACAATGATGAGAACTGTTTGCATCGTTCCAAAAACCTCAAGCGGCCGCGCCGGCAGGCGTCAGCCGCTCGTAATCGTTCGTTGGGCGGCCTGTAGCATAGGTGGTTGCAGGATCAAAGACCCGCAAGCACCTTTTGCATGGGGGCTATTCCAGATACGCGCCCGCAATCGCCAGGAAGTCGGCCGCCACGAGGCTGGCGCCGCCCACGAGGGCGCCGTTCACGTTCTCGACCGCCATCAGCTCGGTCGCATTGGAGGGCTTCACGGAGCCGCCGTAGAGGATCCGCACCCGTGCGGAATCGGCCTTGCCGACCAAGCGCTTGAGCTCGTCGCGGATCAGGGCGTGGACTTCGGCCACGTCGGCGCTCGTCGGAGTGAGTCCCGTCCCGATCGCCCAGACGGGCTCGTAGGCCACCACGAGGTTCTGGCTGTTCGAATCGACCGGGGTCGAGCCGCGCAGCTGCTTCTTGACCACGCTCAGGGCGCGTCCGGCCTCGCGCTCCTCGCGGGTCTCGCCGATGCAGACGATGGCCGTGAGCCCGGCCCGGTGGGCGGCGACCGCCTTGGCGCAGACGTCCACGTCCTTCTCGCCATGGTACTGGCGCCGCTCGGAGTGCCCGACGATCACGTAGGTTGCCCCGGCATCCGCCAGCATCTCGGCCGAGACATTGCCGGTAAAGGCGCCCGACTCTTTGGCATGGCAGTCCTGCCCGCCGATGGCGACGCGGGACCCGACCGCCTGGAGTGCGAGGGGGCCGACGAGCGTGGCCGGCGGGCAGACGGCTAGGTCGACCTTGGCCTTGAGGCCCGGGGTATAGCCGGCATGAATCTCGTCCAGAACCTTGGCGGAGGACTTCAGCCCGTTCATTTTCCAGTTGCCCGCCACCAGCGGGCGCGGCCGATCGACGCTCATTCACGCTCTCCTGTCACGCTTGATAGATTGGCACTAGCAGAGGCTCAGGTGGGCTTTCAACCAGACTTGCCCTTTTCGACGGGCCCCTGATCGGTTATCGGCGTCTTTAACGAGTTTTAAGCGAGACGGGTTCAAATGCTCCGAGGAATGCGCAAGGCCGGCCAGAGCGTGGTCGGCAAGATCATCGCCACCATCCTGTTCGGCATTCTGATCGTCAGTTTCGCCATCTGGGGCATCGGCGACATTTTCCGCACGACGGCCCCGAGCACCGTCGCCAAGGTCGGCGACACGGAGATCTCGGTCAACCAGTTCCGGAACGCCTACAACAACGAGCTCCAGCGGCTCGGCCGCCAGTTCCGGACGGTCATCACCCCGCAGCAGGCCAAGGCGTTCGGCCTGGACCAGCAGGTCCTGTCCACCCTCGTGACCGAGGCCGTCATGGGCGAGCAGGCCCGCAAGCTGGGCCTCAGCGTTTCCGACCAGCTCGTCGCCCGCTCCGTCATGGACGATCCGAACTTCAAGGGCGCCGACGGCCAGTTCAACCGCGCCCTGTTCGACCAGGTGCTCCGCAATGCCAGCCTGTCCGAAACCGGCTTCGTGCAGGAGCAGCGGCTCGCCATGACCCGGATTCACCTGGCCGAGGCCCTCGCGGGCGACCTGACCGTGCCGCTCGCCGCCCGCGAGGCGATGAACCGCTACACGAACGAGCGCCGCACGGCCTCCTATTTCGTGCTGACCCCGCAGATGGCGGGCGACATCCCTGCCCCGACGGACGAGCAGCTCCAGACCTTCTACAACGAGCGCAAGAGCGCCTATCAGGCGCCGGAATTCCGCGCCGTTTCGGTGCTGGCGCTCACGCCGGCCGCCATCGCCAAGCCGGAGAGCGTTTCGGACGCGGATGCCCGCCAGCGCTACGAGCAGGAAAAGGCCAAGTTCGGCACCCCCGAGCGCCGCACGATCCAGCAGATCACCTTCCCGACGATGGAGGAGGCCGAGGCGGCCTTCAACAAGATCAAGGAAGGCGCCACCTTCGAGTCCGTCGCGACCGAGCGCAACATCGAGCCCAAGGACCTGGATCTCGGCACCTTCGCCAAGTCGGAGATGCTCGACCAGACCGTGGCCGACGCGGCCTTCTCCCTCGAGCAGGGCGCGACCAGCGGCCCGGTCGCCGGCCGCTTCGGACCGGTTCTCGTCCGGGTGACCCAAATCCAGCCGGAATCGGTCAAGCCTTTCGAGGAAGTGTCGGCCGACGTGCGCAACGAGCTGGCCCAGGCCCGCGCCCGCAGCGAGATCGAGACGATCCACGATGCCATCGAGGACCTGCGCGCAGGCGCCCGTCCGCTCGCCGAGATCGCTAAGGAGAAGGGCCTGAACATCGTCCAGGTGCCGGCGGTCGACGCCCAGGGTCTCGACAGGGCCGGCAACCCGGTCGACATCCCGGATCGGGATGCCGTCGTGAAGGCCGCCTTCGCGTCCGATATCGGCGCCGACAACGAAGCCCTGCGCTCGAACGGCGGCTACATCTGGTACGACGTGACCGGGGTCGAGCCCGCCCGCGAGAAAACCCTCGCAGAGGTTCGCGACCAGGTTTCGGCCCAGTGGCGCGACGACCAGATCGCCCAGAAGCTGTCCGAGAAGGCCCGCGGCCTGACCGAGCGCCTGCAGAAGGGCGAAGCGATCGAGGCCGTGGCTCAGGAGAGCGGCGCACCGGTCAAGACCGCCAGCGACCTCGCCCGCAACGCCGCCAAGGACGACCTGACGGCGGAAGCCGTGGCCCGCGTCTTCGCGGTCCCGGTCGGCCAGGCGGCCAATGCGGCCAACGGCACGGATTCCCGCGCCGTCTTCAAGGTGACGGGAGCCACCGTGCCGCCGCTCGTGACGACCACGCAGGAGGCGCAGAACATCGAGAACCAGCTCCGCAACGGGATGAGCAACGACCTGATCAACCAGTACATCGCCCAGATCCGCCAGGACCTCGGCGTGACGATCAACCAGCAGGCGCTGCGCCAGGCCACGGGGGGCGAAATCTGAGCCCCATGGCCGTCACGCCCGCCTACGACGCCTTCGCGAAAGCCTATGAAGCAGGCGAGGCCGGTGTGCTGCGCACCAGCCTCGTCGGGGACCTCCTGACTCCGGTCGCAGCCTTCCTGAAGCTGCGGCACGGCCGCAAGGGCTCTGCCTTCCTGCTCGAATCGGTGGAGGGCGGCGCGGTGCGCGGCCGCTTCTCGATGATCGGCCTCGACCCCGATCTCGTCTGGCGCTGCCAGGACGGCGTGGCGTCGATTGACCGTCGCGCGCTGGATCATGCGGCGCATTTCGAGCCGGACGACCGCAGGCCCCTGGACAGCCTGCGCGCCCTGATCGCCGAGAGCGCCCTGCCCCTCGCCGAGGATCTGCCGCCCATGGCGGCGGGCCTGTTCGGCTATCTCGGCTATGACATGGTGCGGCAGATGGAGCGCCTGCCGGAGCCGAACGCCGACGTCCTGAAGGTCCCCGACGCCATCCTGATCCGGCCGACCGTCATGGTCGTGTTCGACGGCGTGAAGGACGAGATCTCCCTCATCACCCCGGTCCGCCCGAAGGACGGCATGTCCGCCAAGACTGCCTACGAGGCAGCCCTGGCGCGGCTCGAGGAGGTGACCTTCGCGCTGGAGCGCCCCCTGCCCTTCGAGCACCGGACCGACCCGCGCGGGATCGATTTCGAGCCGCCGACCTCGAACACGACACCTGAGGAATTCGAGGGCATGGTCGCGAAGGCGAAGGAATACATCCGCGCCGGCGATATTTTCCAGGTGGTGCTCTCCCAGCGCTTCGACGCGCCCTTTCCGCTGCCGGCCTTCGCGCTCTACCGGTCGCTCCGCCGGATCAACCCGGCGCCGTTCCTCTGCTACCTCGACTTCGAGGATTTCCAGATCGTCTGCTCGTCGCCCGAGATCCTGGTGCGGGTCCGCAACGGCAAGGTCACGATCCGGCCCATCGCCGGAACGCGCCCCCGCGGCGCCACCGCCGCCGAGGATCGGGCCCATGCGGAGAGCCTCCTGGCCGACCAGAAGGAGCGGGCCGAGCACCTGATGCTGCTAGACCTCGGCCGCAACGACGTGGGACGGGTTGCCGAGATGGGGTCCGTGCAGGTGACGGACTCGTTCTTCCTGGAATACTACAGCCAGGTGATGCACATCGTGTCGAACGTGGAGGGCCGGCTCGACGAGAGCTTCGACGCCCTCGATGCGCTCGTAGCGGGCTTTCCCGCCGGCACGGTTTCCGGCGCCCCCAAGGTGCGCGCCATGGAGATCATCGACGAGCTCGAGAAGGACAAGCGCGGGCCCTATGCCGGCTGCATCGGCTATTTCGGGGCCAACGGCGAGATGGACACCTGCATCGTCCTGCGCACCGCCGTGGTGAAGGACGGCCGTATGGCTGTGCAGGCCGGCGCGGGCATCGTCTACGATTCCGATCCCGCCTCAGAGCAGCAGGAATGCGTCAACAAGGCAAAGGCCCTGTTCCGGGCCGCCGAGGAGGCGGTGCGTTTCGCGAGCCAGGCGAGGTTCGGCCAGTGAGCACCGGGACAACGCCGCGCTTGACCCCGTCAGCCGCATCGGCAAACGTCTCCCGCACCATGACCCGCGTCCTCGTCATCGACAATTACGACAGCTTCACCTGGAACCTGGTGCATCTGCTCGGTCCGCTCGCGACCTCTGTCGAGGTCGTGCGCAACGACGCCGTGACCACGGACGCGATTCTCGCCTCCTCGCCCGACGCAGTCGTTCTGTCGCCTGGCCCCTGCACGCCGAACGAGGCTGGCATCTGTCTCGACCTCGTGAAGCGCGTCTCGCCCGAGATCCCGACCTTCGGCGTCTGCCTCGGCCTCCAGACGATCGGGCAGGCCTTCGGCGGCACCGTCCGGCGCGCGCCGCTGCCGATGCACGGCAAGGTGTCCGACGTGGAGCACCAGGGACAGGGGGTTTTCCGCGGCATCAATGGATCCTTCAAGGCGACGCGCTACCACTCGCTCATCGTCGAACGGGAGACCTGCCCCGACGCTCTGGCGATCACGGCCGAGACGCCGGATGGCCTGATCATGGGACTGTCCCACCGGACGCTGCCGATCCACGGGGTGCAGTTCCACCCCGAGAGCATCCTCTCGGAGCACGGCGCGACGATCATGCGCAATTTCTTCGACCTGGCCGCCGCCTGGAACGCCAGGCACGCGCCAACCCGCGCTCAAGCGGCTTCAGGGCAATAAGACCGATGGAATCGTTCAAATCCTATCTCGCCAAGGTGGCCACGGGGGCCTCGCTCTCTCGCGACGAGGCGCGCGACGCCTTTGACGACCTCCTGTCCGGCGAAGTCACGCCGGCCCAGGGTGGCGCCTTTCTCATGGCCCTCCGGGTGCGGGGCGAGGCTCTCGACGAGATCGTGGGCGCCGTCTCGGCCATGCGCGGGCGCATGCTCACCGTGACCGCCCCGGACAAGGCAGTCGACATCGTCGGCACCGGCGGCGACCATTCCGGCAGCTACAACATCTCGACCCTCGCCTCGATCATCGTGGCGGCCTGCGGCGTGCCGGTGGCCAAGCACGGCAATCGCGCAGCCTCCTCGAAATCCGGCACCGCCGACGTTCTCGCGGCACTGGGCCTGAAGCTCGGCCTCGATCCTGCGAACCTGGAGCGCTGCCTGAAGGATGTGGGCCTCTGCTTCATGTTCGCCCAGACGCACCACGCCGCCATGCGCCACGTGGCGCCGGTGCGCGTGGAGCTCGGCACCCGCACGATCTTCAACCTGCTGGGCCCGTTGTCGAATCCCGCCGGGGTGAAGCGCCAGCTTCTGGGCGTCTTCTCCGAAGCCTGGCTCGAGCCGCTCACCCAGGTCCTGAAGGAGCTCGGCTCCAAGAAAGTCTGGACGGTCCACGGTTCCGACGGCCTCGACGAGATGACCACGACCGGTCCGACCTTCGTGGTGGCGCTGGAAAACGGCACCATCCGCCGCTTCACGGTGACGCCCGAGGAGGTCGGCCTTCCGACCGCGCGGCCGGAGGACCTGAAGGGCGCGGACCCGGAGCACAACGCGACTCAGCTGCGCAACGTGCTGGAAGGCGCGAGCATTCCCTACCGGGACGTGGCCCTGCTCAACGCCGCCGCCGCCCTCGTGGTGGCCGACGAGGCGACCAACCTGCGCGACGGGCTCGACCGCGCCTCGCGCGCCCTCGACAGCGGCGCCGCGAAAGCCACCCTCGACAAGCTCGTCCGCGCTTCGAACGCGTGAGGACAGGCGATGAGTGACGTTCTCGCCCGGATCGAAGCCTATAAGCGCCAGGAGATCGCCGCAGCGAAGGCGGCCGTTTCCCAGGCCGAACTGGAGCGCCGCATCGCTGCCGTCTCTCCTCCGCGCGGCTTCGCGGCGGCCCTCGAGCGCCATCTGGCGGAGGGGCGCCCGGCCCTGATCGCCGAGGTCAAGAAGGCGAGCCCGTCGAAGGGCCTGATCCGGGCCGATTTCGACCCGCCGTCGCTTGCGAAAGCCTATGCCGAAGGCGGAGCCACCTGCCTGTCGGTGCTTACCGACGCGCCCTCCTTCCAGGGAAAGCCCGAATATCTCGCCCAGGCCCGTGACGCCTCGGGCCTGCCGGCACTGCGCAAGGACTTCCTGTTCGAGCCCTATCAGGTCTACGAGGCCCGCGCCTGGGGCGCCGACTGCATCCTCGTCATCATGGCGAGCGTCACGGACGCGGAGGCCCGCGCCCTGATCGATACCGCGCATGCGCTGGACATGGACGTGCTTGTCGAGGTGCACGATCGCGCGGAACTCGACCGCGCTCTTCCCCTTGAGACCAAGCTCGTCGGCATCAACAACCGCAATCTCCGCACCTTCGAGGTGTCGCTCTCCGTCAGCGAGGAGCTGGCGCCTCTGATCCCGGCCGACCGCATCGTCGTCGGCGAGAGCGGCATCTTCACCCTCGACGACATCAACCGCCTCGCCGGGGTGAACATCCGCACCTTCCTGGTGGGCGAGAGCCTGATGCGGCAGGCCGACGTGGCCGCCGCCACGCGGCGCCTGCTCTTCGGCGAGGCCGCATGAGCGGGCTGACGCATCTCGATGCGACCGGCGCGGCCAACATGGTCGACGTCTCGGAAAAGGCCGTCACCAGCCGCACGGCGGTCGCCGAGGGCTGCATCGTCATGAGCCCAGAGACTGTGGCCCTGATCCGCCACGGCGACTCGAAGAAGGGGGACGTGCTCGGCACGGCGCGGCTCGCCGGCATCATGGCATCGAAGAAGACGCACGAGCTCATTCCGCTCTGCCATCCGCTCCTCATCTCGAAGGTGAAGGTCGATTGCGACCTAGACGACAGCCTTCCGGGCGTGCGCGTGACGGCGGAGGTGAAGGTTTCCGGCCAGACCGGTGTCGAGATGGAGGCGCTGACCGCCGTCTCGGTGGCGTGCCTGACGGTCTACGACATGGTCAAGGCTGCCGATAAGGGCATGCGGATCGAGAACATCCGGCTGCGCCACAAGAGCGGCGGCCGCTCCGGGGATTTCAACGCGCCATGAGCCTGATCCCGGTCGAAGAGGCGCTGCGTCTTGTGCTTGCCGGGGTGTCCGGGCCGACCGTATCCGAGCGCCTGCCGCTCGCCGCCTGCGCCGGGCGCACTCTGGCCGAGGACGTGAGCGCGCTCCGGGACCAGCCTCCCTTCCCGGCCTCCGCCATGGACGGCTATGCGGTGCGCGCCGCAGACATCGGGCGGATCCCGGCGATTCTCGACGTGATCGGCACGAGTGCCGCCGGCAATCGGTTCTGCGGGGCCGTCGGACCGGGCCAGGCCGTGCGCATCTTCACGGGCGCGCCTCTTCCGGACGGCGCCGATTCCGTCGTCATCCAGGAGAACACGCAAGCCTCCGACGGGCGCGTCGCGGTGACTGAGGCTTCCGCACCCTATCGGCACATCCGGGCGGCCGGACTCGACTTCAAGGCGGGCGACGTTCTCCTGAAAACCGGGACGCGTCTCGACGCCCGTTACATCGCCCTGGCGGCAGCGATGGGCCATGGCGAACTTTCCGTCCGTCGCAGACCTCGCGTCGCCATCCTGGCGACGGGTGACGAGTTGGTGCGGGCGGGAGCGCCGGCCGGACCGGACCAGATCACCGCTTCGAGCCTGCCGGCGACGGCCCTGATGGTGGAGAAAGCGGGCGGCGAAGCCATCGATTTGGGCATCGCGCGCGATACCCTCTCTTCTCTCGACGAGCGGATCCAGGCGGCACTCGATGCGCACGCCGATCTCCTCGTGACTCTCGGCGGTGCCTCGGTCGGGGAGCACGATCTCGTTCAGAAGGCGCTGGCGCAGAAGGGCATGGATCTCGGCTTCTGGCGGGTCGCATTGCGGCCCGGCAAGCCGCTGATGCACGGCCGCCTCGGCAAGACACTGCTCCTCGGCCTGCCGGGCAACCCCGTCTCGTCCCTCGTCTGCGCGGTGCTTTTCCTCGTGCCGGCGATCCGAGCGCTTTGCGGCGATCCGCAGGCAGGCGCGGATCCATCCGAGACCGCGATTCTCGGACGCGATCTCCCGGCCAATGGCGACCGACAGGACTACATGCGGGCGGCTCTATCGCTCGGGGAATTCACCCTGTCAGGTCCCACGGACGCCCAGTCGGTGCCGCTCCCCGTCGCGACGCCGCACAAGGCACAGGACTCGTCCATGCTCGGCATTCTGACCCGCTCGGACGTATTGCTGGTCCGACCTCCCCATGCGTCCGCCGCAAGGGCCGGCGAGTCCTGCCGCATCGTCCGGCTCGACCGCTTCTGCTGAGATGCGGCGGCGTGTTTCCCCCTATTTTGCGCTGATCTCCCCCACCGCATCCGCGACGAGCTTTCCGCCGAGCGCCCCGAAGGCAAGTCCGAACAAGGCCTCGACGACACGAGCGAATCGCGCATAGGCGCGCTGGGCGACGCCGGTGGAGAACAGGGTGCCGTAGATCCCGTAGACGATCAGGGCCGATACGAACCCGGTCGGAGCGAATCCGAGCACCTGCGGAGCCGACAGGCCGCTGCCGTAGAGAAATGTCGTCACGGCGCTCCACATCAGGGCGGATTTTGGATTGGTCAGGTTCACAAGGAGCCCGCGACGCCAGGCGCTCAGGGGCGTCCACTCGGTCCGGCTCGCCCGGAAGCTGGGATCGCCCCCGCGCCACGCGGCAACGAGCGACCTAAGGGCGAGAAAGCAGAGATAGCCGCCGCCGATGAACTTCATGATAGTGAGAAGGGACGGATAGACGGCCAGGAGAGCCGCCAGGCCGAATGCCGCAACCGTCACCCAGACGAAGATGGCGCTGGAGACGCCGAGCGCCAGGAAGAACGCGGCCCGTCGACCCTGGCCGAGCGCAGCGCCGGCGACCGCCAGGAGATTCGGGCCGGGCGCGATCTGCCCGAGCACGATGCCCGCAAGAGTGATAAGATAGGTTTCGAGCACGGGCGCCTCCGGCCTTCTGCAAGGCCCTTAAGACTAAGGGCCGAGTGCGGGAAATCAAAACCGGCACAGATCAGCTTGACCTTGCACTTGCAGAACACAGCAAGAACAGTTACCCTGTTCTCGCTTTGTTTCAGAATCGCTCCCCCGCGGAGCAGTAAGGGCCAGCCATGCTGACGCGTAAACAGCACGAATTGCTCCGCTTCATCCATGAGCGGCTGCGTGAGACCGGGATTCCGCCATCCTTCGACGAGATGAAGGATGCGCTCGATCTCAAGTCGAAATCCGGCATCCACCGCCTCATCACGGCGCTGGAGGAGCGTGGATTTATCCGTCGCCTCCCGAATCGCGCCCGTGCGCTTGAGGTGCTGCGCCTGCCCGATACGGTCGGCGGCGCGGCGACGCAGCGCCGGTTCACCCCGAGCGTGGTCGAGGGCGGTCTGGCCGCCAAGGCCAAGGCGCCGGCGCCCGCTCCGGTGGAGGAAAAGACCCGCGACGTGTCGATTCCCGTCATGGGTCGGATCGCCGCCGGTGTGCCGATCTCCGCCATCCAGAACCCGAGCCATTCCATCACCCTCTCGCACGACTTCCTGACCCAAGGCGAGCACTACGCCCTGGAGGTTCGGGGGGATTCGATGGTCGAGGCCGGCATTCTCGACGGCGACCTGGTGGTCATCCGCAAGCAGGACACTGCCAACACGGGCGACATTATCGTGGCGCTGATCGACGACGAGGAGGCGACCCTCAAGCGCTTCCGCCGCCGCGGCTCCTCCATCGCGCTCGAGGCCGCCAACCAGTCCTATGAGACCCGCGTGCTCGGCCCCGACCGGGTCAAGATCCAGGGCAAGCTGGTCAGTCTGGTTCGCCGCTACTGAAATCGTCCTCCGGAAGATCCTGTTCGGGAACGGGCCGCGCACGACGCGGCCCGTTTTCTTTTGGAGGGTCTGCGGTTTCACCCGTTCTCCGCTCGCTCCAGGCCATCGCCTCGCTGCCTCTGCGCACGGAGCGGATTTCGATGGCCTTCGGCCCGAAGCGGATCGCGGTCGCGCCGCGGGCGAGAAGCGCCTCCCGATCGAGGACGAGGGCGGCGTTGCAGCCAGGCGGCGCCTTCAGCCGCGTGATGACGACGGATGCCCGGCGGCAATCCTCCTCGAAGGCAGCGACGTCCTGAACGTAGGCCACGTGATGCCCTACCCGCATCTCCACCACACAGCCCTGCGGATCACAGCGCGCATCACGCCTCAAGCTCGGATCGTCCGCCGCCCTCGCATCCCCGTCCGCCCGCAACCACTGCTCGACGACGAAGGCGGAAGGCCGCCCGACGAGGCTCAACTGACCGCCTGCATGGCGGATGGCCGCCCCGCCCCCCTCGCGGTCGATATAGACGTCGAACCGGCTGGGATCGGCCGCGAGCGCGAGCCCGATCCCAGCCGGAAGCAAAGCCAGCCATCGGAACGAAGAGATCGAAAGCGCCACGATCAGGAGTGCGAGGCTGAGCAGGCCCAGCGCACCCACGCCCAGCGCGGGAACCACGAGGGTCGACCCGCCAATGCCGCCGACCCAGCCGGACACCTCGATCACCCGAGCCACGGCCCAGCCCATCAGCCGCCAGACCGGCCCATCGAGGCCGAAGGGATAGCTCAGCACGCCCAGCACGGCGGCCGGCATCACCACCAGCGAGACGAGCGGCAGGGCGAGTGCATTGCCGACGAGGCCGTAGGGGTTCAGGGTCTGGAAGTGATAGGCCGCGAAGGGCGCCGTGGCGAGGCTTGCCACCAGGGTGGTGGCGATGAGCCCCGTCACCGCATGAAAGATCCAGCGCAGGCCTTGGTCGAGAAGCGTCTCCGCCCGCCCCTCCGCCCGCTTCCACTGCAGGAGCGGCAGGAGCCCCATCATGCCCGCCACCGCTCCGAACGACATCTGGAAGCTCGGGCCGAGCAGCGCCTCCGGCTCGCGAGCAAGGACGATGACGGCCGCAATCGAGAGATTGCGGATGCTGAGCGCCGGCCGGTCCACCAGCACGGCGCCGAACATGACCAGGGTCATCACGAGCGACCGCACCGTGGCGACATCGGAGCCCGAGAAGACGCAGTAGATCGTCGCGCCGATCATGGCCACGCCGGCGGCGATCTTCTTCACCGGCCAGAGCAGCGCCGCCCCGGGCGCAAGCGCCAGGAGCGCGCGCACGAGCCAGAAAAACGTGCCTGCCGCCAAGACCATGTGAAGCCCTGAGATGGACACGATGTGATAGATCCCCGCCCCGCGCAGCACATCATTGGTCTCCTCGGGGATGAGGCCGCGCTTGCCCGTCACGAGCGCCGCTCCGACGCCGCCGGCTGCTCCGCCGATGGCCGTCGCGATCCGCTGGGTCAGGGCATTGCGCGCCTCGTCGATCCCGGCGGCGACCCGCAGCGACAGCGGGGCTGCCACGGAGGGATCGAGCCGCTTCACGGCCCCGGTGAAGGATCCGACCGCACCGATGCCCTTGAAATAGGCATCCCGTGCGAAGTCGTAGCCGCCCGGCCAAGCGGGTTCCGGCGGCGAAAGCAGGCGAGCGGTGCCGGCGACGAACTGCCCGGCGGACAGGCCATCCCCTTTGCGAACGGACAGGCGCACCAGACGGGGCCTTTCCGTTTCGGCAAGTCCCTTGATGTCCGTCACGCGCACCAGCACCCGCTTCCCTTCCTCACGATCCTCCACCGTTTCGATGAAGCCGGTGATCGGCGCGATGGTGACCTTGGCGAGAACCGGAGCCGCGACGCTCCGGGCGCGGACCACACCCGTCGTGAAGCCTGCGAAGAGCGCCGACAGCGCAATCATCACGGCCAGGATGAACGGCTTTCCGCGCAGAGCGACGGCACCGGCGATGCAGAGCGCCAGAGCGCCTGCAGGGGCCCACAGAGCCGGCGTGCCCTTCGCCTGGAAGAACAGCAGGATGCCCAGGCCGAAGAAGACCGGGATCCAGGGGAAGAGCCGCCTCTGCTCGATCTCGGTTGCGAGATTGCGCGACAGCCAGCGCTCGCCGTCGACCAGTCCCAGGTCGAGCGCGGCCGGCCAGGTTCCGGGCAGCACCACGGCCCGCGCGACCGCGCGCACGGTTGTTCGCCCTCGCCCCCTAGTGTGCTCAGCCATTGGTTTTTGCTTATCGGCTTAACGCTGGGTGGGTTGCATGTTAGACGAGCACACGCCGCGGCCCAATCCCGCCTGTGGATGAGTTGCCGTCATGGGCGATAGGCCCATGCGTGATCCTTACACCTTAGGTTTCCAAGCCCATGACCGTTGTCACCCGCTTTGCCCCCTCGCCCACCGGCTTCCTGCATATCGGTGGTGGACGCACGGCCCTGTTCAACTGGCTTTACGCCAAGCGACACGGCGGCAAGATGCTTCTGCGCATCGAGGACACGGATCGGGAACGGTCGACGGAAGCCGCCATCGCGGCCATCCTGGACGGGCTGACATGGCTCGGCCTCGATTGGGACGGCGACGTGGTCTACCAGTTCTCCCGCGCCGCACGCCACCGGGAAGTGGCCGAGAGCCTGCTGGCGCAGGGGCGCGCCTATTACTGCTACGCGTCCCAGCAGGAGCTGGAGGAGATGCGCGAGACCGCCCGCCGCGAGGGCCGGCCGATGCGCTACGACGGCCGCTGGCGCGACCGCGACCCGTCCGAGGCCCCGGCCGGCGTGAAGCCCGTGATCCGCCTGAAGGCTCCCACCGAGGGCGAGACGGTGGTCGAGGACGAGGTGCAGGGCCGCGTCGTCTGGCAGAACAAGGACCTGGACGACCTCGTGCTGCTGCGCTCGGACGGCACGCCGACCTACATGCTGGCCGTCGTTGTCGACGATCACGACATGGGCATCACCCACGTCATCCGTGGCGACGATCACCTCACCAACGGCGCGCGCCAGACGCAGATCTATCAGGCGCTCGGCTGGGACGTGCCTAAGATGGCTCATATCCCGCTGATCCACGGACCGGACGGCGCCAAGCTGTCCAAGCGCCACGGCGCCCTCGGCGTCGAGGCCTACCGCAGCATGGGCTACCTGCCGGAGGCCCTGCGCAACTATCTCGTTCGCCTCGGCTGGAGCCATGGCGACCAGGAGATCTTCTCCACCCAGGAGATGATCGACGCCTTCGACCTGTCGAGCATCGGCCGCTCGCCGGCGCGCTTCGACTTCGCCAAGCTCGAGAACCTGAACGGCCACTACATGCGCCAGGCAAGCGACGAGCGGCTGGTCAGCGCGCTCGAGGACCTGCTGCCTGAGCTCGACAACGACGAGCACCATCTCGGCCGCACCTTCACGCCCGCCCTGCGGGAGAAGCTGATCGCCGCCATGCCGGGCCTGAAGGAGCGCGCCAAGACCCTCGTGGAGCTCCTCGATAGCGCCTATTACCTCTATGCCAAGCGGCCGTTGCACCTCGACGAGAAGGCCGCGGGACTGCTGGCGGACGGGAAGGCACGGCTCGCCGGCATCGAGGGGAAGCTCGACGCCGTCTCGGAATGGACGGCCGCGAATGTCGAGGCGGTGGTCCGCCAGCACGCGGAGGCCATCGGCGCCAAGCTCGGGCAGGTCGCACAGCCCCTGCGCGCGGCGCTCACCGGCCGGGCGACCTCGCCGGGCCTGTTCGACGTGATGGCCGTGCTGGGCCGAGATGAAACCTTGCTGCGCCTTCGTGATCAGCTCAAGGATGCGCCCGCTGCATAGCGGGCGGATCTCGCCTTTAGACGTGCTTGCCCCCTCCATACGGATAAGCTACCGAGACCCATCACACCTACCGACCGGCATAAATCGGTTGGGCCGTCCGGAGGCCTTCTCCGAATCCAAGGCTGCCCTAGGTTATGCCCGGCCTCCTTTTTGAAAGGGCGAAGACGCATGAGTTCTACCTCCACGCTCAACGTTGACGATAAGTCGGTGGAACTGGCTGTCAAAGAAGGCACCATCGGTCCGAGTGTCGTCGACATCTCGAAGCTCTACGCGCAGACCGGGATGTTCACCTACGACCCCGGCTTCACCTCCACGGCGGCCTGCGAGTCGAAGATCACCTATATCGACGGCGACAAGGGCATCCTGCTCTATCGCGGCTACCCGATCGAGCAGCTCGCCGAGCACGGCGACTTCCTCGAGACCTGCTACCTTCTCCTGTACGGAGAGCTGCCGACGGCGGCCCAGAAGGCCGACTTCGACTATCGCGTCACGCGCCACACCATGGTGCACGACCAGATGAACCGGTTCTTCACCGGCTTCCGCCGCGACGCCCATCCGATGGCCGTCATGGTCGGCTCGGTCGGCGCGCTCTCGGCCTTCTATCACGACTCGACCGACATCTCGGATCCGCACCAGCGCATGGTCGCCTCCATGCGGATGATCGCCAAGATGCCGACACTGGCGGCGATGGCCTACAAGTACTCGATCGGGCAGCCCTTCGTGTACCCGCAGAACGACCTGGACTACACGTCCAACTTCCTGCGCATGTGCTTTGCGGTCCCGGCCGAGGATTACAAGGTCAACCCGGTGCTCTCGCGGGCGCTTGATCGGATCTTCATCCTGCACGCCGACCACGAGCAGAACGCCTCGACCTCGACCGTGCGCCTCGCGGGCTCGTCGGGCGCCAACCCGTTCGCCTGCATCGCAGCCGGCATCGCCTGCCTCTGGGGTCCCGCCCATGGCGGCGCCAACGAGGCGGCCCTGAAGATGCTGGAGGAGATCGGCACGCCCGAGCGCATTCCGGAGTACATCGCCAAGGCCAAGGACAAGAACGATCCGTTCCGCCTCATGGGCTTCGGCCACCGGGTCTACAAGAACTACGACCCGCGCGCCCGCATCATGCAGAAGACCACCCACGAGGTGCTCAACGAGCTCGGCATCAAGGACGATCCGCTCCTCGACGTCGCCGTGGAGCTCGAGCAGATCGCCCTCAAGGACGAGTACTTCATCGAGAAGAAGCTCTACCCGAACATCGACTTTTATTCGGGCATCACCCTCAAGGCGATGGGCTTCCCCACCTCCATGTTCACGGTGCTGTTCGCGCTGGCCCGCACGGTCGGCTGGATCGCCCAGTGGAGCGAGATGATCGAGGACCCGTCCCAGCGCATCGGCCGCCCGCGCCAGCTCTACACGGGTTCGCCCAAGCGCGAATACGTGACGCTCGCCCAGCGCGGCTGAGCCGGCAGCGCGAGACGCGCGAGAAGGGGCCCTCACGGGCCCCTTTTTCTTTGTCGGCACGTCAGGACGTTCATCACGGCGACAGCAGGCCGGATATAACCCGCCCCTGCGGTCCGAAGGCGTCGAGTACGTGGTGGCAGAAATCCTTGATTGCCGTCGCATCCGCCTCGACGGCCATTTCCGCCTGCCGCCTGTCCCGGTCGATGTGGTCGTCCGCCTCGCGCTCATAGGTCCAGCCTTGGGCCAGCCTGAGCTTCTTGTCCTGGGCGAATTGGAGCCATCCTCGCCGCCCCGCGTCGATGATCGTCTCGGCCGCTTCGCGCTGGAGCTTCAGCTCAGGGCAATACCTCGTCACCGCGACGGCATAGTGCGCGGAGAAGACCGCGTTGGAGGACTTCACCTCCGCCTTGAGCGACGCGAAGGCCGCATTCACCGCATTGAAGGACCCGGGCGGAAAACCGGGATCGATGCCGATGCCGGCGACCATGTCCTCGTCACGGCAGCGCGACAGGGTTTCCGGCTCCTCCCCATCGTCGAGACGGGTCTGGTAGACGCCCGGACGCAGGCGCTTGATCCGCATCGACCAGCCCTCCGGATTGCCGGGACTGGCGAACTTCAGGACGTAGCCCTGCGGCGTACGCCTGCTGCTCACGACCTTGGCCTCACAGCCGCTGCCGCTGCACCAGGAATAGTAGTCCTTCGAGAACCGGTGGATGTCGTCCGTCTTGCGATGGAAGGCCACGCATTGCTCCCGGCTGCTACCGAAGACGCCGAGCAGCTCGTCGGGCGCACCATTCTGCGCCTGAGGGGCGGCGATTGCCGGAGCCGCACTCGTCGCGAGCAGGATCGTCAGCAAAATTCGGGCGTTCATGTCGCCAGGGTCCAAGCGCTTGATCGGACCTCGATAGCACCGCTTCGTTAAGATCGATGTGCCGCTAGGCACCCGCCTCGCGGGAATCGAGCACCTCGGCGACAATTCTCGCAGCCCGCTCGCTCGGCGCCTCGCCGCCGATCCGCATCAGCTCGTCGAGCTTGGCGAAGGCCGCGAGCTGCCTGCGCCGCTCCGGCGTGTCGTCGAAGAGCGGGAGGAGCGCGTCCGCCAGCTTCTCGGGCGTGCAGTCCCACTGGATCAGCTCGGGAATGACGTTCTCGCCGAGCACGAGGTTCGTCAGGACGATCGAGGGCGCCTTGATGAGGTATTTCAGTACTTCCTCGATCTTCGACACCCTGTAAGCCACCACCATGGGGATGCCCGAGAGGCCGAGCTCGAGGGTCACGGTGCCGGACGCCGCAAGCGCCGCGTCCGCTTGGCGGAACGCGGCCCATTTGGCGGCCTCGCCCTCGACAATCCGGGGCGTCACGCTCCAGGACTCCGCACGCTCCTTGATCTCGTGCGCCAGATGGGAAACGGCCGGAATGGTCACTTCGAAGGGGCGCGCCGAACGCTGCTTGAGTAGCGCCAGCGTCTCCCCGAACGGCTCCATGAGCCGGCTCACCTCCGAGCGTCGGCTGCCCGGCAGCACGAGGAGCTTCAGGGGGATGTCGCCCGCCTGCCCTCTTTCGCCGGCTCCCGGGCGGATCTCGTCCAGGCGTTCGATCAGGGGATGGCCGACATAAGTGGTCGGCGGGCCGCCGAGACGCTCATGCGCGGCAGGCTCGAAGGGCAAAAGGGCGAGGAGATGATCCACATAGGCGCGCATCTTCGGCGCACGGCCCGGCCTCCAGGCCCAGACGGAGGGGCTGACGTAGTCGACGATTGGGATCTGGGGCGCACGGGCGCGCACAGCCTTGGCAACCCGGTGCGTGAAATCAGGGCTGTCGATGATGACGAGGAGGTCCGGCTTCGCGGCGACGGCCGCATCGGCCGTGAACCGGATGCGCGTCAGGATCGTCGGCAGCCGCGCGATCACGGCCGAGAAGCCCATGACGGAGATTTCCTCGAGCGGAAAAAGGCTCTTCAGCCCCTCCCGCGCCATGGCGTGGCCGCCCACGCCGCCGAAGCGCAGGCGCTCCGCCCCAAGCCGCGCCTTTAGCCCGCGCATGAGCTTGGCGCCGAGCTGGTCGCCCGATTCCTCGCCTGAGACGATCCAGATCGCCAGCGGCTTGCTCTCAGTCACGATGCGGCTCCATCCAGGGCAGATCGACGGCGACGAGGAAGAGCCCAAGGCGGTCCGCCGTGGCGAGGCTCTTCTCCTGATCGAGCACGAGGGTCGAGCCCGCCCCGATCGCAACCCCCGAGAGGCCGGCCTGGGCCGCTTCGACGACGGTCCTGGGGCCGATGGTCGGCATGTCGACGCGCAGGTCCTGCCCTCGTTTGGCAGCCTTGATCAGCACCCCGCCCTCCTTCCGCCGCCGGAGGCCGAACCAGCTCTGGCGCAGGCCTTTCACGCGGCGCAGCATCCCGTCCGTGCCTTCCGGCCCTTCCACGGCCAGCACGTGCTCGCGGGCGACGATGGCCGCCTGACCGATGTCGAAGGCCGAGAGGGAGTGAAGGAGATCGAGGCCGACCGAGATGGCCTGCCGGTCGTCTTCCTGGGGGTCGAGCTTTCCTGTCAGGGTCGGCGGGGCGACGAGCCCCGGCGCAAGCTCGTGCGCTCCGACCACCCGGTGGCCGCGCTCTTCCAGCAGCATCACGGCGCCACGCAGCACCTGATCATCGCCGCGGGCGATGACTTCCTTCACCTCCTGCATGTTGCGCAGGAGCGAATAAGCCCCAAGGAGCGCCGAGAAGCCGGGACGCCGCACTGCGCCCACGAGGGACACGGCCCGGGGTCGCCACCCTTCCAGGACGCCCATGATGGTCTTGAGATCGAGGAGATCCGCGGTCGCATGCGCGTGCCGGCGCAGCTCCGGCGCCGCGAAGCCCCGGAACGCAAGGACACGGTAGTTCTGCCCGGTCTCCTCCAGGTGCTTCACGAGCTGGATGGGAAGCTGCCCGGACCCGGCGATGATCGCGATCGGGCCGTCCGCCGTCATCAGGCCGTCCCGACGGGATCCCGCGGCGTGCAGATCGACCGATCCTTGCCGTCCCGGATGAAGTCGAGGATCTCGTGGACGAAGGGGTGGTTCGAGAACTCCTCGGCCACGTCCTCGACCCGCTCCGACAACGTGCCCTCGTCGGCGAAGAGCAGCCGGTAGGCGCGGCGGATGTCGTGAATCTGCTCGCGGGTGAAGCCGCGGCGGCGCAACCCGATGATGTTGAGCCCGGCGAGGTGCGCACGGTTTCCCATGGCCATGCCGTAGGGGATGAGGTCGTTCTCGAGCCCCGACATGCCGCCGACGAAGGCATGGGAGCCGACGCGGGCGAACTGGATGACCGCCGAACCGCCGCCGAAGATCACGAAATCGCCAACGGTCACGTGGCCCGCGAGCATGACGTTGTTCGACAGGATGCAGTCGTTCCCAACCTTCGTGTCGTGCCCGACATGGGAATTCGCCAGGAAGGCGCAACGGTCGCCGATGACGGTCTTGAGGCCGCCGCCTTCGGTGCCGGGATTCATGGTCACGCCCTCGCGGATCATGCAATCCGCCCCGATCGTCAGGGTCGAGGCCTCGCCCTTGTACTTCAGGTCCTGCGGGATATGTCCAATGGACGCGAAGGGGAAGATGCGCGTGCGCGGACCGACCGCGGTGTGCCCGGCAACGGCCACATGGCTCATGAGCTGGCAGCCCTCGCCGAGCTCGACCTCCGGGCCGACGGTGCAGAACGGACCGATCTTCACGCCGGCGCCGATCTTCGCGCCGTCCTCGATCACGGCGCTGGGATGGATCACGGTTTCCATCAGTCGGTCACCAGCATGGCGCTGACCTCCGCCTCGCAGACGAGGTTGCCGTCCACCTTAGCCTCGCCCTTGTACCACCACATGTTGCGCCGGTTGTTGAGCTTCTTCATGTGGAACTCGACCCGGTCGCCCGGCTCGACGGGCTTGCGGAACTTCACCTTGTCGATGGTCATGAAGAAAACCTGCTTGGGCTTTTCCTGCTGGGCCATCTTCGCCTTCACGCAGATGGCGCCGGCGGTCTGGGCCATGGCCTCAATCAGGAAAACGCCCGGGAAGATCGGCCGGGACGGGAAATGGCCCGTGAACTGCGGCTCGTTGAAGGTCACGTTCTTGATGCCGATGCAGGAATTGTCACCGTCGATCTCGATGATCTTGTCCACGAGCAGGAAGGGATAGCGATGGGGCAGCAGATCCAGGATCTGCATGATATCGGCGGTTTGAAGCGTAGCGGTCGCTTCTGACATGACGTTCACTCCGGATGCTGCGCGAGCGTCTTCTCAGGAAGACGCGCCATCGTCCCTGGCGGAATCGCTGGAATCGCCGTGCGATGCAAGTTTTTTCAGGGCGGTGATCTCACGGAACCACTCGCGGACGGGACGGGCCGGGATGCCGCCCCAGCGTGCGCCGGCCGGGACATCGCCATTGACGGCGCTCGTGGCCGCAATCTGAGCCCCCATGCCGACCCGGACGTGCCCCTTCACGGCCACCTGTCCACCAAGGGCCACGTAGTCCTCGATGGTGGTCGAGCCAGCGATGCCGACCTGGGCCACAATCACGCAATGTCGGCCGATCACCACGTTGTGGGCGATCTGCACCAGATTGTCGATCTTGGTGCCCTCGCCGATCACCGTATCGCGGCTCGCCCCGCGGTCCACGGTCGAGTTGGCGCCGATCTCCACGTCGTCCTGGATGATCACACGGCCGACCTGCGGCACCTTGAGGTGGCCCTGCGGCCCCATGGCGAAGCCGAACCCGTCCTGCCCCACCCGCACGCCGGGATGAAGGATGACGCGGTTGCCGATGAAGGCGTAGGAGACGCTCACGTGGGGTGCGATCGTGCAGTCCCGCCCGATCCGCACATGAGCTCCGATGACCGAATGGGCTCCGACGAGCGTCCCCGCTCCGATCTCCGCATAGGGACCGATCACGGCGCCGGGATCGACCTTGACCCCATGCTCAAGCCGAGCGGACGGATGAACGAAGGAACCGGGCGAGATTCCGGTCGCCGCGAAGGACGATTCGGGCCGCATGGCCGACGGAAAGAGCCGCGCCAGCACCTGCGCGAAGACCCGATAGGCTTGCGGTGTGACGAGAGCAACCGTCGTCGCCGGCACCTTGGCGGCGAAGCGCGGCGTGACGAGGCAGGCGGCGGCCTTCGTGGTGCCCAGCGCCCCGACATAGGAGGCGTTGTCCATATAGGCCAGGTCCTGCGGACCGGCGGTTTCCAGGGGCGCAACCCCATGAAGCAAAAACTCCCCGTCGACGCCGTCGGGGAGTGCTGCATTCGCCATCTCCGCTACCTGACGCAAGGTAAGCGCCTGGCTCTGCGGGAAGAAAGTCGTGTCTGTCATGAACCAAAAGCGAGGGCGCCTTCGCGGCGCCCTCTCCAATCGTTAGAAGCGTGTGCCACCCGAGAAGCGGAAGGCCTGGGTCCGGTCGCCGCCGATCCGGACGCCATCCGGTCCAACGATGCCCTCTTCCTTCGAGAGCGCGAAGGCGTAGTCGAAGCGGATCGGGCCAAGCGGCGAGCTCCACAGGAGCGATGCGCCGACCGACGAGCGGATCTTCTTGCTGTCCAGCACATTGATGCAGTTCTGCGGAACGTTCGGGTTCTGCACGCAGGGAGCGATCGGATCCAGAATGCTGCCGCTGCCCGTGGTGTCGAACCGGGTCGGCCCTTCGTAGCCATAGAGCGTACCGGCATCGGCGAACACGGCACCCTTCAGGCCGAGATCCCGCGGCAGGCCGAAGATCGGGAACTGCACCTCAAGCGTACCGCCGAAATAGGTGGTACCGCCGATGGCGTTGGCACGCGAATCCAGGCTTGAGATGTCGCGCGGGCCGATGCCGTTGGTGGCGAAGCCGCGGACCAGCGACGGGCCCATGAAGAACTGATCCACGATGCGCAGGTTGCCGCCGGAGCTCGTGCCGTTGCCATTGTCGCCGAAGCCCATGATGTGGCCAGCCTGGACACGGGCGATACCGACAACATCCTCGAACAGCTCGCGGTAGTAGCGCGCATCTCCGGTGGCGCGGAAATAATGGGAGTCACCGCCGAGACCGGCAAAGTCGGTCTTCGCTTCGGCATAGAACCCGTTGCGCGGATCCTTCACGTTGTCGAGGGTGTTGTAGTTGAAGGTCAGACCGGCGAGCGAGGTCAGGGTCTTGCCCTGCGATTCCTTGATCGCCAGCGACGCCTCGCCGTTGCCTTCGCAGAAGAAGCGGTTCGGCAGGCCCGCACCGGGGGTGCCGGCCGGGTTGATCTGCGTATAGCCAGGCAACGGAACCGAGCAGTCGTTGTAGGGCTGCTTGTAGTCGTTCGGGATCTCAAGATCCTGCTGGAACAGCGAGTAACGCAGGGTCAGCGTGAACTCTTCCGTGAACGGCAGGCCGAGGCGGAGCTGACCGCCGGTGACGCGGTTCTCGTAGCGCGAGTACTTGGTCTGGTCGCTGAACTTCGAGAACAGGTCGATGCCGGCCGACATCCGGTAGCCGAGGAAGTACGGCTCGGTGAACGAGAAGTCGATGCCGTTCGTGCGCTCGCCGAGCTGGCCCGCGACGCGGACGAACTGGCCACGACCGAGGAAGTTCGACTCGCTGACCGCAACCTCGCCGATGAAGCCATCGGCCGTCGAGTAGCCACCGGAGATCGAGAAGGCGCCGGTGGACTGATCCTCCACGTCCACGTTCACGACCACGCGGTCGGGCGCGGAACCGGGCTCGTTCGAGATCCGGACCCGCTTGAAGTAGCCGAGGTTGTTGAGACGACGCTCCGCGCGGTCGAGCAGCACCTTGTTGTAGGCGTCGCCCTCGCCGAGATCGAACTCGCGGCGGATGACGTAGTCGCGGGTGCGGGAGTTGCCGCGCACGTTGATGCGCTCGATGTAAACCCGCGGACCCTCTTCGATCACGTAGCCGATGTTGATCGTCTGGCTCGCCGGATCACGGGTGCCGACCGGACGAACCTGAGCGAAGGAATAGCCGCGACGGTTGACGCTCGTAGTGATGTTCTGGAGCGACCGCTCGACCGAGTCCGCATTGTAGACGGAGCCCGCCGAGGTGGCGACGCTGCCCGCGACCGACTCGGACGTGATCTCGGGAATGCGCGAATCGACGTTGACGCTTCCGACGCGATACTGAGGACCTTCCTCGACCGCGATGGTCACGATGTAGCCGCCGGCATTCGGATCGAACGTGACGTCGCTGGAGACGACGCGGAAGTCCGCATAGCCGTTCTTGAGGTAGTAGCGGCGGATCAGCTCGAGATCGTTCGCGATGCGATCCGGGTCGTAAACGTCCGAGGTCTTGAGGAAGCTCAGGATGTTCGTCTCGGTCGTCGTCATGATTCCGCGCAGGCGGCTCGACGAGATCTGGCTGTTGCCGACGAAGCGGATTTCCTTCACGCCCGTCTTGTCGCCCTCGTTGATCGTGTAGACCACGTCGACGGTGCCGTTCGGAAGATCGACGATCCGCGGCGTCACCTGGGCCAGGCCGCGGCCGGAGCGCTGGTAGACCTGGAGAATGCGCTGAACGTCGGCATCGACGGTCGCTTGGTTGTAGGGAGCACGGGCGCGGACCTGGAGGTCGCCCTCGATCATGCCCTTCTCGACCCGCTTGTTGCCCTCGATGACAACACGGTTGACGATCGGCCCCTGAGCGGCGGCAGCGCGGCGGCCCTGCTGAGCGAAGGCCGTATCGGCTGCGGTGATCCCAGCCATCAGCGCGCTCATTGCGATCACTGCGGTGGCAGCCGGTTTCCTCCGGCGTGGCGTGGTCGTCGACATCATCAACTGGCCCGTTCTTTATATCTGTCCATCGCGGGTTCCCCCGCCGGCTGGGAATACGTGCCCCAACCTTATCGGTGCGGTACCGCTTGTACAAACTTTCGCCGTCATTGCAAACGGCGCTTTCCCCAACACAGTAGCATTTTTAACGGGCGTGGCGTTCGTGTCACGTACCCTTGGCCATGAAACTTGTCCCAAGGTGAACAAGATCATTCCAAGTGGCAAAAAGCATAAGCATTCCAACGATTGCGAAGCCGATTCTAAAGCCGATTTCCTGGGCTTTCTCGCTCAAGGGGCGACCGCGAACGGCCTCGATGGCGTAGAACAAAAGGTGCCCGCCATCCAGCAACGGAATGGGAAAAAGGTTAATGAGGCCTATCGAGACGGACATGAAGCCGATCAGGCTGACCAAGCTGTAGACGCCCCCGACATCAAATGCCGTACCAGAAGCCCTCGCGATCCCGATCGGGCCCGAGAGCTGGTCGGCCGATTCCCAGCCCATCACGAGGCGGCGCAAGAAGTTCAGGGTCCGGTCGACGAGATTCCAGGTCTCGACCGCACCGGCCTTGATCGCCCCCCAGGGCGAATAGGAGATGCGCTTGATGGCCGAGGGGTCCTTGGACGCCTCGACTCCAAGGAGCCCGATGCGCTGCTTGCCGAACGGCGTCGTGCGCTCGACAAAGTTGGGGACAGCGCTCAGCGCGACTGTCTGGCCTCCCCGATCGACGGTGAAGGACAGGCTCTCGCCGGCGCTGGAGCTGACGAGGAGCTGCATGTCGGCAAAGGTCTCGATTCGCTTGCCGTCGATGGCGACGATCAGGTCCTTGGGCTGGAAGCCGGCCTTCTCGGCGGCGCTTCCCGTCTGGACCGCCTCGATTCGGGGCTCGAGGACCTGACGGCCGCTGAAGTAGTTGAAGCCCGCGAAGATCGCGATTGCCAGAATGAAGTTCGCGATCGGCCCGGCCGCCACGATGGCGGCGCGCTTCGCCACGTTCTGGTGCGGGAAGCTGACGGCCCGCTCCTCCGGCGACATCTCCTGCATCTGGTCGGCATTCGGAACGCTGGCGGCATTGAGGTCGCCCACGAATTTCACGTAGCCGCCGAGTGGGATCGCCGAGAGCTTCCAACGGGTGCCGTGCCGGTCGGTCCATCCGAAGAGTTCCGGCCCGAACCCGACCGAGAAGGCGGTCACGCCGACGCCGCAGCGGCGGCCGACCCAGAAATGGCCGAGTTCATGGAAGAACACCACGACGGTGAGCACCACCAGGAAGGAGATCAGGGTCAGGAACAGGGACCCCGTCGCGCCTGTGATCGTTGCAAGCAAGTCCATTATCGTCTCTTTCCTGCTCCGAGGAGCGGCTTCGCCTCGGCCGGGCCGGAAAGCACCTGCCGGGCCATGTCCCGCGCCTCCTCATCGATCGCCAAAGCATCAAGGACGGTCGCCGGAACAGTCATATTGTTTCTTTTCAAAAACGTCGAGCAGACAGTCTCAACGCATTCGGAAATCCCGTAGAATCCGATACGTCCGGTCATGAAGGCCTCGACGGCGATCTCGTTCGCCGCATTCAGCACCACCGGCATCGCTCCGCCGGCGCGAAGCGCGGCTCTGGCAAGGGCGAGACACGGGAAACGGGTCTCGTCCGGCTGCTCGAAGGTTAAGCGCCCAATCGCGGCAAGATCGAGACGCGGCAGGTCCATGGGCAGCCGCTCATGATGCCGCAGGGCATTGGCGATGGGGACCTTCATGTCCGGCAGGGCGAGCCCCGCCGTGACGGCGCCGTCGCTCCACTGAACGAGCCCGTGGACAATCGATTCCGGATGGACGAGCACGTCGAGCCGGTCGGGCTCGAGCCCGAACAGGTGGTGGGCCTCGATCAGCTCCAGCCCCTTGTTCATCAGGGTGGCCGAGTCGATGTTGATCTTGTTGCCCATGGACCAGACCGGATGGGCAGAGGCTTCCGCTGGGCTCGCCTGGGCGATCCGCTCCCGCGTCCAGGTGCGGAACGGGCCGCCTGAAGCGGTGATGACCGCCTTCTCCACATCCCCGTTCCGGCCTGCCGCGAGGGCCTGGTCGAGGGCATTGTGCTCGGAATCGACCGGCATGATCGTGACGCCCAAGCGGTTCGCGTCCGCCATGAAGGCAGCACCGGCGCACACGAGGCTTTCCTTGTTGGCGAGCGCCAGCCGCCTCCCCGGCTTCAAGGCCGCATGGGTCGGGCGCAGGCCCGCGGTGCCGCTGATAGCCGCGAGAACCAGCTCCGCATCCCGCTCGGCCGCCTCGATCACGGCGCTGCTCCCGGCGCCGCCGGCAATCCCGGTCCCCGAGAGCGCCCCCTTCAGGTCGGAACCCGCTTTCTCGTCCGCCAGGGCCGCGAACCTTGCGCCCAGCTTGCGGGCGACCTTGGCGAGCGCCTCCGCATCCCGGCCACCGACGACGGCCTCGACCCGGAACTCGTCGCGATGAGCCAGCACCACGTCGGCGGTCGAGCGCCCGATGGATCCCGTCGCGCCGAGGATGGTCAGGGATCGTGTCATACGCTCAGGCTGCCAGTTGGATGATGAGGAGAACGAGGCCCATGATGAGGGCAACGGCCCAGAAACCGTCGAGGCGATCCATGACGCCGCCGTGCCCAGGAATAAGATGGCTCGAATCCTTCACATCGCAATGGCGCTTGAGCGCAGATTCGCCGAGATCGCCCAATTGGCTTGCGACCGAGGCGATTGCGGACAGGATGATGGTGTTGCGCAGGCTGAACGGGTGCACGAGACCGAGAGCCTGGGCGCCCCAGGCGACCAGGAAGCCCGCCAGGGTGCCGGCGACCAGTCCTCCGCCGAAGCCCGACCAGGTCTTCTTGGGGCTGACGGCCGGCCAAAGCTTCGGCCCGCCCAGAGACCGGCCCGTGAAATAGGCCGCGATATCGGTCGTCCAGACTACCGCGAACATCCAGAGCAAGCCGAGTAGCCCGAGATTGGGGTGCTCGCGGACGATCGGCGGCACGACCACGATCACGACCGCATAGAGAAAGCCCGTCGCCGCCCAGAGCCGGCCGGTGCCGCCCCGCGCCAAGAGGGTACCGACGACCAGGAAGGCCATACCGGCAAGGACGGATGCAGTGAAGCCCATACCGGTCATGAAGAGCACGGTCAGGACCGCAAAGCCGATGCCGAACACCGCCTGCACGGGGCGCAGGGGCTCGACCTTGGTCATGTTGGTCCATTCGACCATCATGGCGATGCCGGCGGCGAGCCAGAACAGGGCGAAGGCCCACCCGCCCAGATAGGCGGCAACCAGCGCGAGGGGAATGAGAACGATGGCGGAAGCCACCCGGGTGACCAGTTCCTTCGACGGAGATCGTCTGGCGGAATCGGGCAGAGAGGAGCCTTCCTGGGCAGCCATGGTCACCCCGTCCGGGCGCTGAGGCCGCCGAAGCGACGGTCGCGCCTGCGGTATTCGGCCAGCGCGGCGCGGAATGTCGCCTCGTCGAAGTCCGGCCAGAAGTCGGGAATGAAGACGAACTCCGAATAGGCCGTCTGCCAGGTCAGGAAGTTGGAGATCCGCTGCTCGCCGGAGGTTCGGATCACGAGATCCGGATCGGGAATGCCCTGCGTGTCGAGGGCGCGCTCCACCGTCTCCATGTCGATGGCTTCCGGGTCGAGGGTCCCGGCCTTCACCTGCCGCGCGAGTTCGCGCATGGCCTGAACGATCTCCTGCCGACCGCCATAATTGAAGGCGATCACCAGGGTCAGGCCGGTATTCGAGCGTGTGAGCTGCTCGGCCTCGTCGAGGAGCATCCCGATGTCGGGCGAGAGGCCCTGCCGCTCACCGATGATTCGCACACGGATGTTATTGCGGTGGAGATCGGCAAGATCATGCCGCACGAACCGCTTCAGAAGGCCCATGAGGTCGGAGACCTCCTGGGCGGGCCGGCGCCAGTTCTCGGCCGAGAAGCTGTAGACCGTCAGGTACTGGATGCCGAGATCGCCGGCGGCGCGCACGGCGCGCCGGATCGCCTCGACACCCCGCCGATGGCCCTCGAGCCGGGGCAGCCCACGCTGAGCCGCCCAACGGCCGTTGCCGTCCATGATGATGGCCACGTGCGCAGGCAGGCCCTCGCCTTCCGGCTGACAGGCGAGGACGGAGGCCGACCGCTTGGCTTCACCACTCATGATTTCTTTCCAGATGCAGGACCGAACCGGTCAGACCTGCATGATTTCCTTTTCCTTGGCCGCAACGAGATGCTCGACCTCGGCCACGAACTGGTCCGTGGCCTTCTGGACCTGGTCGGCATGACGCTTGCCGTCGTCCTCGCTGATCGCGTGGTCCTTCTCCAGCTTCTTCAGCAGGTCCAGACCGTCGCGGCGGACGTGGCGGATGGCGATGCGGGCCTCCTCGGCATATTTGTGGGAGACCTTCACCATCTCCTTGCGCCGCTGCTCGTTCATCTCCGGAATGCGCAGGCGGATGACCTGCCCTTCGGTCTGCGGGTTCAGACCGAGGTCCGACTCGCGGATCGCCTTCTCGACGGCGTTGACCATGCCGCGATCCCACACCTGCACACTCAGGAGGCGGGGCTCGGGAACGCTGACCGTCGCCACCTGGGAGATCGGCAGAAGGGAGCCGTAGGCGTCGACCTGGATCGGGTCGAGCAGGTTGGGCGACGCGCGACCCGTGCGCAGGCTGCCCAGGTCGTTCTTGAATGCGTTGATCGCGCCCTGCATGCGGCGCTTGATATCCTCAAGGTCGAAAGAAGTGGCCATCGGGTCCTGTCCTTACGCGAACGATTCTAAAGGGCTTACGCTGAGCGCGCCCTGGCATCAAGGGGCGACGACGGTGGAAGGAACTTTGCCCTGGAGAATTGCCGTGACGGAACTCGGAGCATGGACCGAGCCGACGATGATGGGCAGGCGACTCTCCCGGGCGAGCGCGAAGGCCGCCGTGTCCATCACCTTCAGGTCGCGGGCGATGGCCTCGTCGTGGGTGATGCGGTCGTAGCGGATCGCGTTCGGGTCCTTCTTGGGGTCCGCCGAGTAGACGCCGTCCACCTGGGTGGCCTTCAGGACCGCGTCGCAGCGCAGCTCCGCCGCACGCAGAACGGCGGCCGTGTCGGTGGTGAAGAAGGGATTGCCGGTTCCGCCCGCGAGCACGACCACCTGTCCCTTGTCGAGGTGGTGCAACGCCGGCTGGCGGGCATAGGTCTCGCAGATCGTCGGCATCGACACCGCCGACATGGTGCGGGCATCGACGCCGGCCGCATTCAGGGCCGTCTCGATGGCGAGCGAGTTCATGACCGTGCCGAGCATGCCCATGGAATCCGCCGTCGGACGGTCGATCCAGCCGGCGGCGCTCATGCGGGCCCCGCGGATGATGTTGCCGCCGCCGATCACGAGGGCGATCTCGAATCCGGCGCGGGTCGCGTCCGCCAGGTCCTGAGCCAGCCCCGACAGGGTCTGGGGATCGAGCCAGTATCCGTCCGGGGCCATCAGGGCCTCTCCGGAGAGCTTTACCAGGATGCGCCGAAACTGTGTCACTGTCTGACCCTCTTTTCAAACCTTCTCATGAAAACGGCGGCCCGAGAGCCGCCGTTTTGCGTGAGGTCTGCTTTAGGCCTTGAGCCCGGCCTGTGCGGCCACTTCGGCCGCGAAGTCCGGAGCTTCCTCCTTCTCGATGCCCTCGCCGAGGGCGAAGCGGACGAAGCCCTTGAGGGCGACCGGCTTGCCGGCCTTGGACTCGGCCTCCTTGAGGACCTGCGTGACGCTCTTCGACGGATCGTGCACGAAGGACTGCTCGAGGAGGGTGACCTCCTTGTAGTAGCTCTTCAGGCCGCTCTCGACGATCTTCTGCAGCACGTTGTCCGGCTTACCGGCGTTCTTCTCGCGCAGGATCGCGCTCTCGCGCTCGATCGTGGCGGCATCGATGCCGGAAGCGTCGACGGCGACCGGGTTCGTCGCCGCGATGTGCATCGCGATCTGACGGCCGAGGTTGCCGAGCACGGTCACGTCGCCTTCGGACTCGAGCGCCACGAGGACGCCGATCTTGCCGAGGCCTTCGGTCACTGCGTTGTGGACGTAGGACGAGATCAGGCCCTTCGAGACCTCGAGCTTCGCCACGCGGCGCAGCGTCATGTTCTCGCCGATGGTGGCGATCAGCTCCTGCAGGCGGTCCTTGACCGTGGTCTGCGAGCCGGGGAAGTGGGCGCCTTCGAGCGACTCGATCGTGCCGTCGCCCATGAGGGCGATCTTGGCGGCCTCGCGGACGAAAGCCTGGAACTGGTCGTTGCGGGCGACGAAGTCGGTCTCGGAGTTGACCTCGAGGATCGTGGCGGTGTGACCGGCGGACTCGACGGCGACAAGGCCCTCGGCGGCGACGCGGCCGGCCTTCTTGGCGGCCTTGGAGAGGCCCTTCTTGCGCAGCCAGTCTACAGCGGCTTCGATATCACCGTTGGTCTCGTTGAGGGCCGTCTTGCAGTCCATCATGCCGGCGCTGGTCTTGTCGCGCAGCTCCTTCACCATCGCAGCGGTAATGTTCGCCATGGCTCATCCTTTCACAGGTTTACGCATATAGGGAGCCCGGCGCTCAGGGAACGCCGGGCTCGATCAATTTCTTCAGGCGGCGCCGCAATGTTCGCAGCGCCAGCGGGCCTTACGCCGCCTCGATCATCGACCGGGCCTGACCGAGCCAGCCGTCGCGCTCGACGCGGCCGTTCAGCTTCAGGTCCTTGTCGAGCTGGGCGACGTCGCCCGGCTGCATGGCGGCCAGCTGCCAGTAGTGGAAGATGCCGGCTTCGTTCAGCTTCTTCTCGAGCTGCGGGCCGACGCCGTTCAGCTTGGTGAGGTCGTCCGGAGCGCCGCGGGGAGCCGCGAGACGCTCGAACTGCTCGCCCTCGTAGGCCGCCGGAGCCGCGTCGTTGGCCGGGAGCTCCTCGGCCACCGGGTTCTCGGACTCGCCGATGTCGATGCCCATGGCACCGGCGCCGCGGGAGATGCCGTCAAGAGCGGCGCGGGCGATCAGGTCGCAGTAGAGCGAGATCGCGCGGCCGGCGTCGTCGTTGGCCGGGACCGGGAAGGTGATGCCGTCCGGGTCGCAGTTCGTGTCGACGATGGCGGCAACCGGGATGCCGAGGCGCTTGGCCTCCTGGATCGCGAGCTGCTCCTTGTTGGTGTCGATCACGAAGATCAGGTCGGGCGTGCCGCCCATGTCCTTGATGCCGCCCAGGGCGCGCTCAAGCTTCTCCTTCTCGCGGGAGAGCATCAGGCGCTCCTTCTTGGTCAGGCCCTGGCCGCCGCCGGCGAGGATCTCGTCGACCTTGCGCAGGCGCGAGATCGAGCCGGAGATCGTCTTCCAGTTGGTGAGCATGCCGCCGAGCCAGCGGGAGTTCACGTAGTACTGGGCCGAACGCTTGGCCGCGTCGGCGACAGAATCGGCAGCCTGACGCTTCGTGCCGACGAAGAGCACGCGGCCGCCCTTGGCCACCGTGTCGCTGACAGCCTGGAGGGCGCGGTGCAGCATCGGAACCGTCTGGGCGAGGTCGATGATGTGGATGTTGTTGCGGGTGCCAAAAATGTACGGACCCATCTTCGGGTTCCAGCGGTGGGACTGGTGGCCGAAGTGAGCGCCAGCCTCGAGGAGGCTGCGCATCGAGAAATCAGGAAGCGCCATTGTCTATTCTCCGGTTAAGCCTCCGCGGAGCAGTGGACCGGTCGACCGGCCACCGGGATTGCCTCAGGACATGAGGACAGGCTCCGCGTGTGGGATGCGGCGCATATAGGCGGAAAGATAGGGAATTGCAAGCAGGTCGTCCCTCCCCGGACGGAAGGGACGAGCGGCTCAATTCATATGCACGTCCACCACCCCCGGGACGGCCCGGATGGCGCCGGCGATCTGGGGGGTGGCCATGTACTTGCCCGGGAGCCTGACCTCGACCTCCCGGTCGCCCTCGTCGAGAATCAGCACGAGGGAGACCTCGCCCTCGCCGCGCGCCTTGAGGCGCTCGAACACGCTGCCGATGGGGCGCTCGTCGCGCAGGAAGATCCGCATGCCCTTCTGGTGCTTGGCAACGGCCTCCTCCAGGGGCTCGGCCATGCCGATGCGCGCCCTCACCTCCTCGCCCTCGAGCCCCGCCTGGAGCATGAGGACCACGGCGCTGCCGGGTTCCAGGACGTCGCGCAGGCGCTGGAGCCCTTCCGAGAAGATGATGGCCTCGTACTGCCCGGTCTGATCCGAGAGGGTGAGGATGCCCATCTTGTTGCCGGTCTTGGTGCGGCGCTCCTGCCGGTCGAGGATCGTGGCGGCGACCCGGCCCACGGAGTTGCCCGCCCGCACCGAGCGGCTGAACTCGGACCAGGTCTGAACCCGGAGCTTCTTCAGGAGGTCGCCGTACTCGTCGAGGGGGTGGCCCGACAGGAAGAAGCCGACCGCATCGTATTCCCGCTGGAGCCGCTCTGCGGCCGGCCAGGGCTCGTAGTTGGAGATGCGCAGGGGCACGTCGGCGGCCGCGACGCCGCCGAACATGTCGATCATGCCGCCGTTGGCCGCCTCGTGCGACTGCTGGGCGAGGCTCATAATCGCGTCGATGGAGGCGCAGGCCTTGGCCCGGTCGGGCTCCAGCTCGTCGAAGGCGCCGGCCGCGATCAGGTTTTCGAGCGTGCGCTTGTTGAGCATGCGCGGGTTGATGCGCCGGGCGAAATCCGAGAGGTCCTTGAAAGGCTTAGTCCCCCTCGCCTCGACCACTGCCTCGATCGCCTGCCGCCCGACGCCCTTCACGGCGGCGAGGGCGTAGAGGATCTGGCCTTGGCCCTCCTCGTCGTAGATCACGTCGAAGACCACGCCCGAGCGGTTGATGGAGGGCGGCACCACCTTGAAGCCGAGGCGCTGCGCCTCGCGGCGGAATTCCGAGAGCTTGTCGGTATTGTCGAGGTCGAGCGTCATGGACGCGGCCAGGAACTCGACCGGGTAGTTGGCCTTGAGGTAGGCGGTCTGGAACGCGACGAGCGCGTAGGCGGCGGCGTGGCTCTTGTTGAAGCCGTAATCGGCGAACTTGGCGAGAAGGTCGAAGATCTCGTTGGCCTTGGCCTTGTCGATTCCTCCTTCTTTCGCACCCGACACGAAGCGCTCGCGCTGCGCGTCCATCTCGGCCTTGATCTTCTTGCCCATGGCGCGGCGGAGCAGGTCGGCGTCCCCGAGGGAGTAGCCGGCGAGGACCTTCGCCACCTCCATCACCTGCTCCTGGTAAACGATGATCCCGAAGGTCTCGCGCAGAATCGGCTCCAGCTTGTCGTGCGGGTACCAGTCCGCCTTGTTGTGCTCGTCCTTGCCGAGCTTCCGGGCGCAGTAGACCGGGATGTTGGCCATTGGGCCCGGGCGGTAGAGCGCCACCAGGGCGATGATGTCCTCGAAGCGGTCGGTCTCCATCTCGACCAGCGCCTTGCGCATGCCGACCGATTCCACCTGGAACACGCCGACCGTCTCGCCGCGTCGGAGCATCTCGTAGGTCTTGCGGTCGTCGAGCGGCAGGGCAGAGAGGTCGATCTCGATGCCCTTGCGCTTGATGAGATCGACGGCGGTGCGGAGGACCGTGAGGGTCTTGAGGCCGAGGAAGTCGAACTTCACGAGGCCCGCCTGCTCGACCCATTTCATGTTGAACTGGGTCACCCGCATCCCGGTCTTCGGGTCTCGATAGAGCGGCACCAGTTCCTGAAGCGGGCGGTCGCCGATCACCACGCCGGCCGCGTGGGTCGAGGCGTGGCGGTGGAGCCCCTCCAGCTTCTGGGCGATGTCGAGCATGCGCTTGACGACCGGCTCCTCGTCGATAGCCGCCTGCAGGCGCGGCTCGCCCTCGATGGCCTGGGCGAGGGTCACGGGATTGGCCGGGTTCTGCGGCACGAGCTTGGTGAGCTTGTCGACCTGCCCATAGGGCATTTCCAGCACGCGGCCGACGTCGCGCATCACGCCGCGGGCGAGCAGGGTACCGAAGGTGATGATCTGCGCGACCTGCTCCTCGCCGTAGCGCTGCTGCACGTATTCGATGACCCGCTCACGCCCTTCGACGCAGAAATCGATGTCGAAGTCCGGCATCGAGACACGTTCCGGGTTGAGGAAGCGCTCGAACAGCAGGGTGAATCGCAGGGGGTCGAGGTCGGTGATGGTCAGCGCATAAGCGACGAGGGAGCCCGCACCCGAGCCGCGGCCTGGACCGACGGGAATGTCGTGGTCCTTCGCCCACTTGATGAAGTCCGACACGATCAGGAAGTAACCGGGGAACTTCATCTTGCGGATGATGCCGACCTCGAAGGCGAGGCGGTCGCGGTAGTCCCGCTCCGTCAGTCCCGGCGCCGGACCGTGCGCCGCGAGGCGCTTGGCGAGCCCCTCCTCCGCTTGGCGCTGCAGCTCTTCGCCCTCGTCCAGCGCGGCGGCATCGGGGCCGGTGCCGAAATTCGGCAGGATGGGCTTGCGGGTCCGCACCCTGGTCGAGCAGCGCATGGCGATCTCGACGCTCGACTGGAGGGCATCCGGCAGATCCGCGAACAGCTCCATCATCTGCTGTCGGGTCTTGAAGTGATGCTCCGGCGAAACCCGGCGGCGGTTGTCGTCGGAGACGATTCGTCCCTCCGCGATGGTGAGCAGCGCGTCATGGGCCTCGTAGTCGCCGGCGGATGAGAAGAACGGCTCGTTGGCGGCCACGATGGGCAGGCCGTTGCGATCGGCGAAGGCGAGGAGTTCGCCCTCGACCATTCGCTCCGAATCCAGATTGTGGCGCTGGATCTCGACATAGAGTTGATGCCCGAAGGCATGCTTGAGAACGTCGAGCCGGGCCTGGGCCAGCTCCGGCCGGCCTTCGCGCAACGCACTGTCGAGCGGGCCCGTGAACCCGCCCGTCAGGGCGATCAGCCCCTCGCAGTGCCGCGCCAGATCCGGCGCCGCCACACGCGGGGAATCACCGAGCGGCACGCCGAAATAGGCGTGGCTCACCAGGCGCATGAGGTTGCGGTAGCCCTCCTCCGTCTGCGCCAGCAGCACGACGTTGGACGGCTGCGGCACGATCCGGGCGACCGGGTCCGGCTCCTCGAAGCAGACGGAAAGCTGGACGCCCGCGATGGGCTGGATGCCGGAGCCCGCGAGCTTTTCGGAAAATTCGAGGGCACCAAAGAGATTGTTGGTGTCCGTCAGGGCCAGCGCCGGCTGCTTGTCGGCCGCCGCCAGCTTCGCGAGCTGCGCGATCTTCAGCGCTCCCTCGAGAAGCGAATACGAGGAATGCACATGCAGGTGGACGAAGCCGATATCTTGAAGAACGCGCGCCATGAACCGAAACTCGAGACAGGCGCCTAGTGTGACACGATTCTCCCCAAGCGGTCGTTACCGACGGTTGGGGAGAAATGGTTCCTGTGAATCGTGAGGATTATGCCACGGGGGAGAGTACCAGCGCCCAGATTGCTATGGCAGATCCGAACATGATCAGGGAAGCGATTTCAGCGGCCGTCTCGACGATCATTCGCAGCATGGTTCCAACTCCGTGTTCCTTGTATGTTCATTTTTGTTCGGCGGATGTTCTGTGTAAAGGGTGTGCAGAACCTGCCGTTTGGACGGAGTCAACAGAGTCTTAAGGCCGGGGAGGCGTGGATCGAGCCGATGTGGTTCCCAGCCTGAGGCGGCGGAGACACAGGTAAGGAACGGAAGCCACCCGCACGTGCGCGCCAAGCGGGAAATCCCTTTCCCAGCCCTCCGGAGCATTGGGGACGATAGGCGGCTGACGAAAAGAGTGAAGCCTTAGGGCAACTGCACCACGAGCCCGTCGCGGATGGTGACCCGCCGGTCCATGCGCGCTGCAAGCTCCATGTTGTGGGTGGCGATCAGGGCCGCGAGCTTGGATGCGCGCACGATCGACACCAACGTCTGGAACACGCGGTCGGCTGTGTTCGGATCGAGATTCCCGGTCGGTTCGTCCGCCAGGAGGAGCCGCGGCGCATTGGCAACCGCACGGGCGATGGCGACGCGCTGCTGCTCGCCTCCCGAGAGTTCGGCCGGGCGGTGATCCAAGCGCTTGCCGAGACCCAGAAAGGCCAGGATCTGCTTGGCCCGCTCCTCCGCCTCGCCCTTCGGCAGACCGCGGATCAGCTGGGGAATCACCACGTTCTCCAGCGCCGAGAATTCCGGCAGCAGGTGGTGAAACTGGTAGACGAAGCCGAGATCCTCGCGCCGGAGCCGCGTACGCTCCTGGTCGCCCATGGAGGCGGTCGGCTGGGAGCCTACGAAGACCTCGCCGCCATCGGGCTTCTCCAACAGCCCCGCGACATGGAGCAGGGTCGACTTGCCGGTTCCGGACGGCGCGACGAGGGCCACGATCTCCCCAGGCCAGATCGCGAGATCGGCGCCGCGCAGTACTTCGAGAAACCCCTGCCCTTGCGGATAGCGGCGCTCGACCTTGGACAGGTGCAGGGTTGGTCTGGGCTGGGCCGGTGCCATGGGCTATCCGTAGCGCAGCGCTTCGACCGGATCGAGCTTCGCGGCCCGCCAGGACGGATAGAGGGTGGCGAGGAGCGACAGCACCATGGCCATGATGAGGATCGTGATCACCTCGCGCGGATCCACATCGGCCGGCAATCGGCTGAGGAAATAGAGCTCCGCCGGAAACAGGTTGGTGTTCGTCAGGTGCGAGATGAAATTGCGGATCGACTCGACATTGAGCGCCAGCACGAGCCCGAGCGCGAACCCTGCGATCGTGCCGACGATGCCGATCGATGCCCCCGTGATGAGGAAGACGCGCATGATCGCGCCGCGCGTCGCCCCCATGGTGCGAAGGATCGCGATGTCCTCGGACTTGTCCTTCACCAGCATGATGAGGCCCGAGATGATGTTGAGGGCCGCCACCAGGACGATGAGGGTGAGGATGAGGAACATGACATTCCGCTCCACCTCCAGCGCCCCGAAGAAGGTGCGGTTGCGCTGCCGCCAGTCGGTCATGAGGATCTGTCGGCCCGCCGCCGCCTCGATGGCGGCGCGCGCCTCATCGACCCGGTCGGCATTCTCGAGGAAGACCTCGATGAGCTGAACGTCGTTCTGGCGGTTGAAATAGGCCTGCGCCTCCGCGAGCGGCATGTAGACGAAGCTCGAGTCGAACTCGGACATTCCGATCTCGAAGATCGCCTTCACGGGATATCCCTTGACCCGCGGCGCTGTCCCGAACGGCGTCGCCGCGCCGCGTGGGGTGATGAGCGTGAACGTGTCGCCGGCCTGAAGGGACAGGGCTTCCGCGAGGCGGCGCCCGATGGCGACGCCCTCCCCGTTCTCGAAGTTCTCGAGCGTGCCCTGCCGGAGGTTGTTGGCGATGTAGTCGATCCGTCGGAGGTCCTCGCCCCGGATGCCGCGCACGAGCACGCCGCTGCCGTTGTACTGCGAGGAGCCGAAGGCCTGCCCCTCGACCAGGGGAATTGCCCGCTTGACGCCCGGAACCGCCGCAATCCGCTGGGCCACCTCCGCGTAGTCGGTAAGCGGCGACTCGATCGGCGCGACGAAGATGTGGCCGTTGATGCCGACGATCTTGTCGAGCAGTTCCTTGCGGAAGCCGTTCATGACCGACAGCACGACGATGAGCGTCGCGACGCCCAGCATGATGCCGAGGAACGAGAATCCGGCGATGACCGACACGAAGCCCTCCCGCCGTCGCGTGCGCAGATAGCGCCCGGCGAGCATCCACTCGAAAAGCGAGAAGGGCTTGGTCCCGGTGGGCGCCGCCTTGGTGGACGAGGTCTTGGCCATCGTGCCCTTATTTGGGTGCGGTCAGGCGGGAAACCACGTCGGAGAGCGGCAGGATCTCCCGCTCGCCCGTGGCGCGGTGCTTCAGCTCCACCTTGCCCTCGGCCAGGCTCTTGGGGCCGACGAGGACCTGCCAGGGAATGCCGATCAGGTCGGCGGTGGCGAACTTGCCGCCTGGGCGCTCGTCGCGGTCGTCGTAGAGCACGTCGCGGCCGGCAGCGGTCAGCTCCTTGTAGAGCCGGTCCGAGGCCGCATCCGTGGCGGAATCGCCGGTCTTGAGGTTCAGGATCGCCACGTCGAACGGTGCGACGGCCTCGGGCCAGATGATGCCGCTCTCGTCGTGGCTCGCCTCGATGATCGCGGCGATGAGGCGGCTCGGGCCGATGCCGTAGGAGCCCATGTGGACCTCCCGTTCCTGCCCGTCCGGTCCCATCACCTTGGCGCCCATCGGGGCCGAGTACTTGGTGCCGAAATAGAAGATATGGCCGACCTCGATGCCGCGCGCCGACATCTTCTTGTCGTCTGGGATCGCCTCGAAGCCCGCCTCGTCGTGCATCTCGGAGGTCGCGGCATAGAGCGTCGTCCACTTGTCGACGATGCCCTGCAGGCCCTGGATGTCGTCGAAGTTCGTATCGGCCGCAGGAATGTCGTAGTTCAGGTAGTCCGCGTGGCAGAAGACCTCGCTCTCGCCCGTGGAGGCCAGGATGATGAATTCGTGGCTCAGGTTGCCGCCGATAGGACCGGTATCGGCGCGCATCGGGATCGCCTTCAGGCCCATGCGGGCGAAGGTGCGAAGGTAGGCCACGAACATCTTGTTGTAGGAGTGGACGGCGCCGGCCTGGTCCAGGTCGAAGGAATAGGCGTCCTTCATCAGGAACTCGCGCGAGCGCATGACGCCGAAGCGCGGACGCACCTCGTCACGGAACTTCCACTGGATGTGGTACAGGTTCAGCGGCAGGTCCTTGTAGGAGCGCACGTAGCCGCGGAAGATCTCCGTGATCATCTCCTCGTTGGTCGGCCCGAAGAGCATCTCGCGCTCGTGCCGATCCTGGATGCGGAGCATCTCCTTGCCGTAGGCGTCGTAGCGGCCCGATTCCCGCCAGAGATCCGCGGACTGGATCGTCGGCATGAGAAGCTCGATCGCCCCGGAGCGGTTCTGCTCCTCGCGCACGATGGCATTGACCTTGTTCAGGACCTTCAGGCCCAGCGGCAGCCAGGCGTAGATCCCTGCGGCTTCCTGGCGGATCATGCCGGCGCGCAGCATGAGACGGTGGGAGACGATCTCCGCCTCTTTCGGCGTTTCGCGGAGAATGGGCAGGAAATAGCGGCTCAAACGCATGGAACGCCTTCAGTGTCGATGGATGTGGAAAGACCGGTCGCGACTCGTTTCAAGCACACAACACAGACCCCCGGCAAAAGACAAGCTGTCATGTCCACGCATGGGGCCGCGGCGAGTGTCTAATACCAAAGGTCAATACAAGATATGCCGAAAATTGCATCAGAGGCTGCCAAAAAAGATGACAGGCCACTTTGAGGCGGCTATAAACAAGCCGCTAACGCTTTCGACCGGTCTTTGGTCAAAGGCTGAGCGGTCCGAGTTTCGGGAGGAACAAGTCCCTCGCTCGCTATGACAAGCGACGGCGTAAGAAAGCCAAGGGACAACATGGCCAAAAGGCAGTTCAGGCAAGGCGAAAGCCTTGCTTTTTCTTTTTGGCCCCTCGCTTTTTCTTGAATTTCAGAGGCCCGAGAGGGGCAGAACGCCTGCGACGATCACCAGGACGGTCGACGCCACCAGGGTGGTCCAGATGGCCTTCTCGCGCAGGGCCGGCGCCGCAGGAGCTCCCGGCTCACTGCCCTTGACCACCTCCCCGGCCTCGATCTGGCTGCGCACCCCGAACGGGAGCACGGCGAAGAGCAGGATCCACCAGATCACGAAATACAGGGCCAGGCTGCCGCTGACCCGCATGCCGAGGAAATTGACGACGACCGCGATGGCGATGGCCGTGAGGACAACGACGACCGCCACGGTTGCCCAAGTTGATTCTGCGACGGATTTGATCAGCTTGATCACGGCCCTGCCCCTTACGCCTGCTCGAGTTCGATCAGGGTGCCGTTGAAGTCCTTCGGATGCAGGAACAGCACCGGTTTTCCGTGAGCCCCGATCTTCGGCTCTCCGCCGCCCAGCACACGGGCGCCCGAGGAAACGAGCCGGTCGCGTGCCGCCAGGATGTCCTCGACCTCGTAGCAGACATGATGGATGCCGCCGTCCGGGTTCTTGTCCAGGAAACCCGCGATCGGAGACGTCTCGCCGAGGGGTTCGAGCAGCTCGACCTTCGTGTTGGGGAGAGTGATGAAGACGACCGTCACCCCATGCTCGGGCAGGGGTTGCGGGGCCGAAACCTCGGCGCCCAACGTCTCCCGGTAGAGCCGCGACGCGGCCCCGAGGTCGCGGACCGCGATGGCGATGTGGTTGAGGCGCCCGATCATTCTGTCCCCTCTGATCACGTAACCGTGGCTATACCTCGATCACGAGCACATGGCACGCGGGCTTCTTGCCCCAGGCCTCGTTGATGGTGGCCCGCACCGTGCGCGTGACCGCATTCTCCACCAGCTCCGGATCCCGGCGCTTGGCCTTGGACAGCCCGTCGAGAACGTCTCCAACCGCATCGGCCACCATGTCGAGGATGTTCTCCCCCTGCCGGTTCTTTTCCGGCAGCCCCATGGCGTCGATCACCGGATCCCCGGCGATCTCCCCGTGCCCGTCGATGGCGATGGCCACGCTGACGATGCCCGCGAAGGAAAGCTTCCGGCGCTCGGGAACGGCCCGTTCTCCCGCGGGCAGGACGATGTTGCCGTCCTTGTAGAGCCGACCTGCCGGTATATCGTCGATGATCTCGGCGGGGCCCGGAGCGAGACGAACCATCTTGCCGTTACGGACGCCGTGCACGACCTCAGGGACGCCCTGTGCATGGGCGAACCGCGCATGCTCCTCCAGATGCAGCGCCTCGCCGTGGGCCGGAATGGCGATCCGCGGCCTCGTCCACTGATACATCTGGGCGAGCTCTCCGCGGCGCGGGTGGCCCGACACGTGCACCAGTTCGGTCCGGTCGGTGATGACCTCGATCCCCTGCTCGATGAGGCGGTTAATGATCCCGCCGACCTCCTTCTCATTCCCCGGGATGGCGCGGGACGAGAAGATGACCCGGTCGCCCTTGGAGAGCGCGATGTCCGGGTGCTCGTCCTGCGAGATGCGCGCGAGAGCCGCGCGAGGCTCGCCCTGGGAGCCGGTCAGGATCGCCACGACCTTGTCGCGCGGCAGATAGCCGAAGGTATCCGTGGAGCGGAACTCAGGCAGCCCTTCGAGAAAGCCGCATTCGTTGGCCACATCGACGACCCTGTCCATGGCCCGGCCGACAACGACGACCTCGCGGCCGCATTCCCGCGCCGCCTCGGCAACCGAGCGGATGCGAGCGACATTCGACGCGAAGGTCGTGATCGCGACCCGGTAAGGCGCATCCTTGATGAGCGCGGCCAGGTTCCGTGACACGTCCGCCTCGCTGGGGCTCACGCCATCGCGCACCACGTTCGTCGAGTCGCAGACCAGAGCCAGCACGCCCTCGTCGCCGAGCGCGCGGAACGTTTCCTCGGACGTCAGGCTGCCCAGATAGGGAGTGGGGTCGAGCTTCCAGTCACCCGTATGGACGACGAGACCGTGCGGGGTCCGGATCGCCATGGCGTTCGATTCCGGGATCGAGTGGGCGACCGGCACGTACTCGATGTCGAACGGCCCGAGCTTCAACCGCTGGCCCGGAGCGATCTCGTTCAGGTCGATCTTCGGGGCACCCGGCTCCGACAGGCGGCGGGTCTCCAGGAGGCCGATCGCAAATTTCGTGGCGTAGACGGGGGCGCGGAGGCGCGGCCACATCTCGACGAGGGCGCCGATATGGTCCTCGTGCGCGTGGGTGATGAAGATGCCGAGGAGATTGTGCCGCTCCTCCTCGATGAAGCGGAGGTCGGGATAGACCAGATCGATGCCGGGAAGATGCTCCTCGCCTCCGAAGCCCATCCCGCAATCGACGAGGATCCACTGCCGGTTCGTTTCAGGCCCGAACCCGTAGAGGGCGGCGTTCATGCCGATCTCGCCCAGGCCTCCCAGGGGCAGGAAAACCAATTCGTCCGTAGAGGATGCCATGTATCAAAACCTTGTCGCACCAGCGTCAGGCTGGGCTATATCGTGCAGTAAATGAGGAAAATAAAGATCGCCCGCATCGACCAGCTCCAGACCGGAGGGGGTCTTCAGCTGCAGCCGGCCCGAGCGGTCGAGCCCTTCGAAGATACCGCGCTTCTCTCCCGAGGGAAGGCGCAAGGTAACCTCCCGGCCGAGCCCGGCTGCCCGCTCCAGCCACAGCCGGCGGACCGGACCTAACGGATCCGCATTGTTCTGACGGATCGAGGCCCTCCACGCCGCAAAGGTTCGTGCGAAGGCGGACGAAAGAGCGGCGAAGACGTCCTCGCGCCGCAGGCCGGGCGCGAGAGATCTCAGGTTGGCCGTCGGGTAGGGCGTGCCGGTCGGCGAGAAGGCGACGTTCACGCCGAGCCCGATGATCACCGCCAGACGGCCCGCCCCGACCCGATGCCCTTCGAGCAGCATGCCGGAAACCTTGGCGCCGTCGAGCAGGAGGTCGTTGGGCCATTTCAGGGCCAGCCGCGGGATTCCGACGCCCGTGACGGTCTCTACCGCTTCGTGCAGGGCGAGGCCGGCCACGAAGCCGAGCTGCGGCGCAAGCGCCACCTCGCAGGGATCGAGGAGCAGGAGGCTGGCATAGAGGTTGCCGGGAGGCGACGACCATTGCCGGCCATGGCGCCCCCTCCCCGACCGCTGTTCCGTGGCGGTGATCCAGAGTTGGCCAGGATCACCCTCCTTCGCAGCCTGAAGCGCGTCGTCGTTGGTGGACTCCGTCGCCTCGAGCGAGATCAGCCGATAGCCGGCGGCCTGCGTTTCGGGCGACAGATGCACGTCAGAACAGGGAGCGCGCCGCAGCGCCCGCTGCGTTCACGACCGGAGCCGGAACGATCCAGAAGAGGAGGACGACCGCGCTCGAAACCACCAGCACGAAGCTGACGCCAGGCGCCATGCGCTCGAACGGCTGCACGGGCTCGTCGAAGTACATGACCTTGACGATGCGCAGATAGTAATAGGCGCCGATGACGCTGGTCACCACGCCGATCACCGCGAGCGTCACCAGATTGGCCTGGATAGCGGCGGCGAAGACGTAGAACTTCGCGAAGAATCCGGCGAGCGGCGGGATGCCGGCGAGCGAGAACATCATCATGGCGAGGCAGAAGGCCATGACCGGATGCGTGCGGGCAAGGCCCGAGAGATCGTCGATCGTCTCGAACATGACGTTGCCGCGGCGCATGCCGAGGATCACCGCGAAGGTGCCGAGCGTCATGGCGAGGTAGATCGCCATGTAGACGGCGACGCCCTGAATGCCTTCCGGCGTGCCCGCCGCGAGGCCGATCAGCGCGTAGCCCACATTGCCGATGGACGAGTAGGCCATCAGGCGCTTGATGTTGCGCTGACCGATCGCCGCGAAGGAGCCGAGCGCCATCGAGGCGATCGAGATGAAGACGATGATCTGCTGCCACTGGCCGAGGATGCCCGGGAAGGCATCGATGAAGACGCGGGTCGCCATGGCCATGCCGGCCATTTTCGGCGCCGCGGCGAAGAACGCCGTGACCGGAGTCGGAGCGCCCTCGTAGACGTCCGGCGTCCACATGTGGAACGGCACGGCCGAGATCTTGAACGCGATGCCGGCCGCCACGAAGACGAGGCCGAAGATCACGCCGTTGCCCACGTTGCCCTGGAGCGTGGTGGCGATGACCGGGAACGACACGCTGCCGGTGAAGCCGTAGACCAGCGATGCGCCGTAGAGCAGCATGCCGGACGACAGGGCGCCGAGCACGAAGTATTTGAGGCCCGCTTCCGTCGAGCGGACATTGTCGCGGTCGAACGCGGCGATCACGTAGGACGAGAGGCTGAGCAGCTCAAGGCCGAGATAGAGCGCGATCAGGTCGTTGGCCGAGATCACCATCAGCATGCCGATGGTCGAGAGCACGATCAGGATCGGATACTCGAACCGGTTGATCCGCTCCCGCCGCATGTAGTCCATGGACAGGATGACGCCGCCCGCGGAGGCGATGAGCGTCAGTCCCTTCATGAACTTGGCGAAGGAGTCGACCACGAAGGAGCCGGCCATGGTCTCCACGCGCTCGGAGGGGAGCATCAGTACCGCCACGAAGGCGACGGCGAGAAGCGCCAGCGCGACGATGTTCATGCCGTCCGCGGAGCGCTCTCCCCGGAAGGCGCCGAACAGGATGAGGACGAGCACACCGACTGCGAGGATGATCTCCGGCAGCAGGGGACCAAAGGTGGGGATGGCGAGGGCGGAATTCATCGTGGCCTCAGTGTGCGGCGACAGCCGCCGTTTTCACGGTTTGGAGCGCAGCCTCGTAGCCCTTCATCAGGGCGTCCGTCGGGGCGGCGAAGGCGTCGAGGATCGGGCCCGGATGCACGCCGTAATAGATGACGAGCAGGACGAGCGGCGCGAAGGTGATGATCTCGCGGCGGTTGAGGTCCGCGATCCCCTGGAGGCTCGGCTTGTCGAGCACCCCGTAGACGACCCGGCGGTAGAGCCAGAGCGCGTAGGCCGCCGACAGGATGACGCCGGTGGTGGCGAAGAACGACACCCAGGTGTTGGCCCGGAAGGCGCCCATGAGCGACAGGAACTCGCCGACGAAGCCGGAGGTGCCCGGCAGGCCCACATTGGCCATGGTGAAGATCAGGAACACCACGGCGTAGAGCGGCATGCGATTCACGAGACCGCCATAGGCGCGGATCTCGCGGGTGTGCATCCGGTCGTAGACCACGCCGACGCAGAGGAACAGCGCGCCCGAGACGAGGCCGTGCGACACCATCTGGAACATGGCGCCCTGGATGCCCTGCGGGTTCATGCTGAACAGGCCCATGGTCACGAAGCCCATGTGCGCCACCGAGGAGTAAGCGATGAGCTTCTTCATGTCCTCCTGCATCATGGCGACCAGCGAGGTGTAGATGATCGCGATGACCGAGAGGGAGAACACGAAGGGCGCGAAGTAGACCGACGCGTCGGGGAACATGGGCAGCGAGATACGGATGAAGCCGTAACCGCCCATCTTCAGCAGGATGCCCGCCAGGATCACCGAGCCCGCCGTCGGCGCCTCGACGTGGGCGTCGGGGAGCCAAGTATGAACCGGCCACATGGGCATCTTCACCGCGAACGAGGCGAAGAACGCGAGCCACAGCCAGGTCTGCAGGTTCTCGGCGAACTTGAAGGTCAGCAGAGTCGGGATGTCCGTGGTGCCTGCCGCCCAGTACATCGCCATGATGGCGAGCAACATGAGCACGGAGCCGAGCAGCGTGTAGAGGAAGAACTTGAAGCTCGCGTAGATGCGCCGCTTGCCGCCCCAGATGCCGATGATGAGGAACATCGGAATGAGACCCGCCTCGAAGAACAGGTAGAACAGCACCAGATCGAGCGCCGCGAAGACGCCGATCATGGTCGTCTCGAGGATCAGGAACGCGACGAAGTACTCCTTCACCCGATTCTGGATCGAGTCCCACGAGGCCAGGATGCAGAACGGCATCAGGAATGTCGTGAGCACGATGAACGGCATCGAGAAGCCGTCCACGCCGAGCTTGAACCGGATCGTCTCGGCGAGCCAGGCATGGCTTTCGACGAGCTGGAACGCCGAGTTACCGGCATCGAACCGTCCCCAGGCGACGAGCGACAGGAGGAAGGTCACGATGGTGGTGGCCAGCGCCGCCCAGCGCGCGTTGGAGCGCGCCGCCTCGCTGTCGCCGCGGAGCGTGAGGATGAACGCCGCTCCGACCAGCGGCAGGATCAGAAGTCCGGAGAGAATGCCGAACCCGAGCATCAGTGGGCTCCCCTGAAGAGATAGAAGGTCACGAGAGCGGCGACGCCGATCAGCATGGCGAAGGCATAGTGGTAGAGGTAGCCGGTCTGGACCCGGACGACCCCGCGGGTGACGTCGAGGACGCGGGCAGAGATCCCGTCAGGCCCCAGCCCGTCGATGATCCGCTGGTCGCCGGTGCGCCAGAAGAAGCGGCCGATGGCCATGGCCGGACGGACGAAGATCGCATCGTACAGCTCGTCGAAGTACCACTTGTTCAGGAGGAACCGGTACAGGATCGGGTGATCCGCCGCGAGCTTGGCCGGCTGCTTCGAGTCGATGATGTACATGTACACCGCGAGCAGGAAGCCCAGGATCATCATCAGGGTCGGGAGCAGCGGCACCCAGCCCGGGAGATGATGCATCTCCTCGAGGATATGATTGTCCGGACGGGTGAAGACCGCCCCCTTCCAGAATTCCTCGTAGCCTTCGCCGATGAAGGCGCCATGGAAGATGATGCCGGCGAGCAGGGCTCCGGTCGCCAGCACGATCAGCGGCACCAGCATCACCAGCGGGCTCTCGTGCGGCGTATGGGCATGGCCGTGGCCATGGTCATGGCTGTGATCGTGCTGAGCGTGCGAGGCAGGCTCCACGTCGCGGCTGCGTGCGTCATGCTCCACGCCCTCATGGTCATGCGGCGCATGTGCGTCGTGCCCGTGATGGCCCCAACGGGCGGAACCCTCGAAGGTCATGAAGAACAGACGCCAGGAGTAGAAGGACGTCATGAAGGCGGCAATGACCGTCGCCAGGAACGCGAAGGAACCGGCCGTAGAGTGGGAGGCATAGGCGGCCTCGATCACCGCATCCTTGGAGTAGTAGCCGGCGGTGAACGGGAAGCCGGTCAGCGCCAGGGTGCCGATCGCCATCATGGCCGTGGTGAACGGGATGTAGCGGCGGAGCGCTCCCATATGGCGCATGTCCTGCTCGTGGTGCATCGCGTGGATGACCGAGCCGGCGCCCAAGAAGAGCAGCGCCTTGAAGAAGGCGTGCGTGAACAGGTGGAACACGCCCACGCTGTAGGCGCCGACGCCGAGGGCCACGAACATGTAGCCGAGCTGCGAGCAGGTCGAGTACGCGATCACGCGCTTGATGTCGTTCTGGACGAGGCCGACGGTGGCGGCGAAGAACGCCGTGATGCCGCCGATGATGGTCACCACCGTCAGGGCCGCCGGGGCGTACTCGAAGACCGGGGACAGGCGGGCGACCATGAAGACGCCGGCCGTCACCATGGTGGCGGCATGGATGAGGGCGGAGACCGGCGTCGGGCCCTCCATCGCGTCCGGCAGCCAGGTGTGGAGCAGGAACTGGGCCGACTTGCCCATGGCGCCCATGAAGAGCAGCAGGCAGGCGATGGTCAGGGCGTGCCACTCGATTCCGAGGAAGTGGAACCGGTTGTTGGCGAGCTCGGCGACCCGCGGGAAGATCTGGTCGAAGGTGACGCTGTTGAACAGCACGAACAGGGTGAAGATGCCGAGCAGGAAGCCGAAGTCGCCGACACGGTTGACGATGAACGCCTTCATGGCAGCGGCGTTGGCCGAGTCCTTCTGGTACCAGAAGCCGATCAGCAGGTAGCTGGCGAGACCCACGCCTTCCCAGCCGAAGAACATCTGCACGAGGTTGTCGGCGGTCACCAGCATGAGCATGGCGAAGGTGAAGAGAGACAGATAGGCGAAGAACCGCGGACGGTGCGGATCCTCGTGCATGTAGCCGATGGAGTAGAGGTGAACGAGGGCCGAGACCGTGTTCACGACGATCAGCATCACGGCCGTGAGTGTGTCGATCCGGAACGCCCAGTCGACGACGAGGTCGCCGGACACCATCCATTGCGCCACCTGAATGCGGGTCGCGCCGTCGCCGTAAGCGACGCTGAAGAACGCCAGCCAGGAGAGGACCGCCGCCACCATGAGAAGGCCGGTGGTGATGAGTTCGCTCGGACGGGCGCCGAGGATCCGGCCGAACAGGCCTGCGATGAGGAAGCCGACGAGCGGCAGGAAGACGATTGCGTGATACATGGTCTCTTACTTCGCCGTTCGGGCCTTAGCCCCTCATCATGTTGACGTCTTCGACCGCGATGGAGCCGCGGTTGCGGAAGAAGACCACCAGAATGGCGAGGCCGATCGCCGCCTCCGCGGCCGCGACCGTGAGGATCAGCAGCGCGAAGACCTGGCCGACGATGTCGTTCATATGGGTCGAGAACGCCACCATGTTGATGTTGACGGCGAGCAGGATGAGCTCGATCGACATCAGGATGACGATCACGTTCTTCCGGTTGATGAAGATCCCGAAGACGCCGAGCGTGAAGAGCACAGCGGCGACGGTGAGATAATGACCAAGACCGATGACCATCGCTGTCTCCCTTAGATGCCCTGGCGGAAGGGAACCTTCCGCACCTCGACCGCGGTCTCCTGCGTCCGGGCGTTCTGTTTCGTGATGTCCTGGCGACGGACGCCGACGCGCTCACGCAACGTCAGGACGATGGCGCCGATCATGGCGACCAGAAGGATCAGGCCGGCCGCCTGGAAGAAGTAGAAGTAGCGGGTGTAGAGCACCTGGCCGAGGGCCTCGGTGTTCGTCATGACGTCCGGCGCCGGGATCGGGACCGAAGGGGTCCGGACGAGACCCGGATCGACCACGTAGGCGCCGATCACCAGCACCAGCTCGAGCAGGAACACGATGCCGATCAGGCCGCCGACCGGCAGGTACTGCAGGAAGCCCTGGCGCAGCTCGGCGAAGTCCACGTCGAGCATCATGACCACGAAGAGGAACAGCACCGCGACCGCGCCGACATAGACGATCACCAGGATCATCGCCAGGAACTCGGCGCCCATCATCAGGAAGAGTCCCGCCGCGTTGACGAAGGCCAGGATGAGGAAAAGCACCGACTGCACGGGATTGCGCGAGGCGATCACCATGAAGCCCGAGGCGACGGTGATCGTCGCGAAGAGATAGAAGAAGGCAGCGGTAACCGTCATGCTTCAGCTCAAGCCGCGTGGAGCGGCCCCTTCCGACGTGGCTCCGGGGAATCCGGCGGCCCGTCTATAGTTTCCGAATCCGGACGGGACAACCCGTCCGGCCTGTTTGCCCCCTGCCCTGTTTGCAGGGCAGGATCGCCCTTACCGGTAGGGCGCCGTCTTGACGAGGTTACGCGCGATCTCGCGCTCCCAGCGCTCGCCGTTCTCGAGCAGCTTGGCCTTGTCGTAGTAGAGCTCCTCGCGGGTCTCGACCGAGAACTCGAAGTTCGGGCCTTCCACGATGGCATCGACCGGGCAGGCCTCCTGGCACATGCCGCAATAGATGCACTTCACCATGTCGATGTCGTACCGGGTCGTGCGGCGGGTGCCGTCGTTCCGGCGTGGGCCCGCCTCGATGGTGATCGCCTGGGCCGGGCAGATCGCCTCGCAGAGCTTGCAGGCGATGCAGCGCTCTTCCCCGTTGGGGTAGCGGCGCAGGGCATGCTCGCCGCGGAAGCGGGGCCCGCGGTGGCTCATCTCGAAGGGGTAATTGATCGTCGCCTTCGGCTTGAAGAAGTATTTCACGGTGAGGATGAACCCCGCCACGAACTCCTTCAGCAGAAGCGACTTGGCAACCTGATCGAGCTTCATTTCGCCGATCTCCGTTAGCGCATGCCCGGCGCGGTGCCGGTGATCATCAGGACGGCCGCCACGAGGATGACCATGGCCAGCGAGAGCGGCAGGAACACCTTCCAGCCGAGGCGCATGAGCTGATCGTAGCGGTAGCGGGGCACCAGGGCCTTCACCATGGCGATGAGGAGGAACAGGAAGCTGGCCTTCAGAACGAACCAGATCACGCCCGGAATCCAGGTGAAGGGCGCGAACGGGATCGGGGACAGCCAGCCGCCGAGGAACAGGATCGTGCCCAGGGCACACATGGTCATGATGGCCACGTACTCACCCAGCATGAAGAGCAGGTACGGGGTCGAGGAATACTCCACCATGTAGCCGGCCACGAGTTCCGATTCCGCCTCCGGCAGGTCGAAGGGCGGGCGGTTCGTCTCGGCCATGGCCGAGATGAAGAACACCACGAACATCGGGAAGAGCGGCAGCCAGTACCAGCCGAAGATGCCGAGCGCCGTGTTCTGGGCCTCCACGATGGCCGAGAGGTTCAGGGTGCCGGCGCACATGAGCACGGTCACGATCACGAAGCCGATGGAGACCTCATAAGACACCATCTGGGCCGCCGAGCGAAGCGCACCCAGGAACGGGTACTTCGAGTTCGAGGCCCAACCTCCCATGATGACGCCGTAGACCCCGAGCGACGAGATCGCGAAGATGTACAGGATGCCCACGTTGATGTCGGCGATCGCCCAGCCCGCGTTGAGCGGGATCACCGCCCAGGCGGCGAGCGAGAGCGTGCACATCAGCAGCGGCGCCAGCAGGAACATGCCCTTGTTGGCCGAGGACGGGATCACCGGCTCCTTGAGCACGAACTTGAGCAGGTCCGCGAAGGATTGCAGCAGGCCCCAGGGGCCGACCACGTTCGGGCCGCGGCGCAGCTGCACCGCCGCCCAGACCTTGCGGTCCGCATAGAGCGCGTAGGCGATGAACACGAGCAGCGCCACGAGCATGAGCAGGCTCTTGCCCAGCATGATCGCGACCGCGAGGATGATGTCTCCGAATTCCATGATCCGATCCTCTTACTCGGCCGCCTCGAGCCGGAGTTCACGGGCGAGTGCGGAGCACTCGGCCATGACGCCGGACGCGCGTGCGATCGGGTTCGTGAGGTAGAAGTCCTTGATCGGGCTGACGAATGCGTCGCGTCCCGGGCTGCCGCCGAGGCCCGCGAGGGCCTGGACGGCCGACGCCGCGTCGGCGGGCGTGATCGTCTCGATTGCGGCGAAATGCGGGAACTCCGCATAGAGCTTCGCCCGCAGGGCGTTGAGCGAGTCGAAGGGCAGGCGGTGACCCAGCACGTCCGACAGGGCGCGCAGGATCGCCCAGTCCTCGCGGGCTTCGCCCGGCGCGAAGGCCGCGCGGTTGGCTATCTGGACCCGTCCCTCCGTGTTGACGAAAGTGCCGGACTTCTCCGTGTAGGTGGCGCCCGGCAGGATCACGTCGGCGCGGTGTGCTCCGCGGTCGCCGTGGGTGCCCTGGTAGATCACGAAGGCGCCCGGAGCGACATCAATCTCATCGGCACCGAGGTTGAATAGCAAGTCCACACCGCCCTGCGCCATCTGCTGCGCCGTCAGGCCGCCCTCGCCCGGCACGAAGCCGAGATCGAGCGCTCCGACACGGGATGCGGCCGTATGCAGGACCGAGAAGCCGTTCCAGCCTTCCCTGACCGCGCCGATGCTCTGCGCCAGCTGAGCCGCGAGCGACAGGATGGCAAGCCCGTCGGGACGGGAGAGCGCCCCCTGCCCCACGATGACTAACGGCTTCTCGGCGCCCTTGAGCGCTTCGGCGAAGCTGTGGCGACCGGCGAGGATGTCCGCCAGCGTCTCGGGACCGGCGCCGAGGTAGTCCACCGGATAGGTCAGGTCCGCGTTCTCGCCGATCATGGCGATCGGAAGCGCGATCTGGCGCCAGCGCTTGCGGATGCGCACGTTGACGAGCGAACCCTCGATGCGCGGGTTCGAGCCCACGATCAGGATCGCATCGGCCTCTTCGATTCCGGCGATGGTGGAGTTGAACAGGTACGAGCCGCGGCCATGGGCCGGCGACAGCACCGTGCCGTCCTGGCGGGCGTCGATGTTCGCGACCCCGAGGCTCTGCATCAGGAGCTTGAGGGCGTACATCTCCTCGACCGCGGCGAGATCGCCGACGATGGCGCCGATGCGCTTCGGATCCGTTCCCTTGACCCGGTTAGCGACGGTCGCGAAGGCCTCCTGCCAAGTGGCGGGACGCAGGCGGCCGTTCTCGCGGACGAACGGACGGTCGAGACGCTGGAGCCGCAGGCCGTCCACGATCTGGCGGGCCTTGTCGGTGATCCACTCCTCGTTCACGTCCTCATTCACGCGCGGCAGGATGCGCATCACCTCGCGGCCACGGGAGTCGACGCGGATCGAAGAGCCGACCGCGTCCATGATGTCGACCGAGTCGGTCTTCGTGAGTTCCCAAGGGCGGTAGTGGAAGGCTTCCGGCTTGTGGGTGAGCGCTCCGACCGGGCAGAGATCCGCCACGTTCGCCTGCAGCTCGGAGCCGAGCGCCTTCTCGAGATAGCTCGTGATCTCCATGTCCTCGCCGCGCCACAGGGCGCCCATGTCCTCCACGCCCGCCACCTCGGTGGTGAAGCGGACGCAGCGGGTGCAGTGAATGCACCGGTTCATGGAGGTGCGGACCAGCGGGCCGAGATACTTGTCGGTCACGGCGCGCTTGTTCTCGTGGTAGCGGCTGGTGTCGACGCCGTAGGCCATGGCCTGGTCCTGCAGGTCGCACTGGCCGCCCTGATCGCAGATCGGGCAATCGAGCGGGTGGTTGATGAGGAGGAACTCCATCACCCCTTCGCGAGCCTTCTTGACCGTCGGCGACTTGGTCGAAACCTCGGGCGGCTCGCCGTTGGGGCCCGGACGGCAGTCGCGCACACCCCAGGCGCAGGACGCCACAGGCTTGGGCGCGCCCTTCACCTCGACGAGGCACATGCGGCAGTTGCCGGCGATCGAAAGCCGCTCGTGGAAGCAGAAGCGCGGAATTTCCGCCCCGGCCGCCTCGGCGGCCTGGAGCAGGGTGTATTCCGGCGGAACGTCGACCTCGACGCCATCAACGATGATTTTGGCCATCTCTCAATCTCACTCCGCCGCGATCATGACGGATTCTGAATGCGGGTTCGCCGCGTAGTCGTCGATCCGCTTCTCGATCTCGTGCCGGAAGTGGCGGATCAGGCCCTGCACCGGCCAAGCCGCCGCGTCGCCGAGCGCACAGATGGTGTGGCCCTCGATCTGGGTCGAAACCTCAAGAAGCATGTCGATCTCGCGCTTCTGGGCGCGGCCCTCCGCCATGCGGGTGAGCACGCGCCACATCCAGCCCGTGCCTTCACGGCACGGGGTGCACTGGCCGCAGCTCTCGTGCTTGTAGAAGTACGAGATTCGGGCGATGGCGCGGACCACGTCCGTGGACTTGTCCATCACAATGACGGCGGCGGTGCCGAGACCCGAGCGCAGGTTTCGCAGGGTATCGAAGTCCATCGGCGCGTCGATGATCTGCTCGGCGGGAACGAGCGGCACCGAGGATCCGCCGGGGATCACCGCCAGAAGGTTGTCCCAACCGCCGCGGATGCCGCCGCAATGGCTGTCAATCAGCTCGCGGAAGGTGAGGCCCATGGCCTCCTCGACGTTGCAGGGCTTGTTCACGTGGCCCGACACGCAGAAGAGTTTGGTGCCCACGTTGTTCGGGCGGCCGATGCCGGCGAACCAGGCGGCGCCGCGGCGCAGGATCGTGCCGGCAACGGCGATCGACTCTACGTTGTTCACGGTCGTCGGGCAGCCGTAGAGGCCCATATTGGCCGGGAACGGCGGCTTCAGGCGCGGCATGCCCTTCTTGCCTTCGAGGCTCTCGATGAGCGCCGTCTCCTCGCCGCAGATATAGGCGCCTGCGCCGTGGCTGACGTAGAGGTCGAAGGGATAGCCGTGGATGTTGTCCTTGCCGATCAGCTTGGCCTCATAGGCCTCGTCGATCGCCCGCTGGAGCGCATGCCGCTCGGCGATGTACTCGCCGCGGATGTAGATGTAGGCGGCGTTCGCCCCCATGGCGAAGGACGCGATCAGGCATCCCTCGACCAGAAGATGCGGATCGTTCCGCATGATCTCCCGGTCCTTGCAGGTGCCCGGCTCCGACTCGTCGGCGTTCACCACGAGGTAGTGCGGACGCCCGTCGGACTTCTTGGGCATGAACGACCATTTCAGCCCGGTAGGGAAGCCGGCGCCGCCGCGTCCGCGGAGCCCCGAGGCCTTCATCTCGTCGATGATCCAGTCGCGGCCCTTCTCGAGCAGGAACTTGGTGCCGTCCCACGCGCCCCGCATCTTCGCGGCCTGGAGGCCGGGTGAATGGAAGCCGTACAGGTTGGTGAAAATGCGATCTCTGTCCTGAAGCATTCCCGATCACTCCATCAGGACGTCTTGTTGTCTTTGTCGACCACCACGGCCGGCTTGCTCTCGCTGCCGTCGCGGCGGGTCTCGGCTTGGGCCGGCCTCGTGCCGGCGACCGGAGTCGTCGGCGCCTCGGGCGTCACCTTGCCCTCTTCGGGCTTGCTGGGCGTCGCCACGTAGGACTTGCTGCTCTGGGGGGCGGGCTTGTCGCCGCTCTCCTTGCGCTGGTCGACCACGGTGTTTTTCGTCTGATCCGCCGCACCGGCGCGGTCGGCCGGGTTGACCGGGGTCTCGCCTTCCTTCGCCCGCTTGGCCGGCGTATCGGCGACGTCGCTCTCGATCGGACGGCCGGCGGTCGGCTTCGCGGCCTTGACCTCCTGCGGAACGCTGGCGGCCGCAGCAGCGGGCTCGGCCGTCTCTGCCGGCTTTGCGGTCTCCTCGAAGCGCTTGCGCCAGGCGCCAATCACGGAACCGTCGTAGAGGGACGGATCCTGCAGGGTGTTGACGGCCTCGAACGGCTCGGACGTGCTGCGGCCGATCTGCGAGCCCTTCTTCACCGGCCGGCCGGCCGCGAGATCGTCGAGGAGCTTGTCGAAGTTCTCAGGAGTGAGATCCTCGTAGTAATCGTCGTTAATCTGCACCATCGGGGCGTTGCAGCAGGCGCCGAGGCACTCGACCTCGAGCCACGAGAAGGTGCCGTCCGCCGTGACGTGGTTCTGGTCGCCGATCCGCTTCTCGAGCACCTTCTTGATATCGCCCGCGCCGCGGAGCTGGCAAGGCGTCGTGCCGCAGAACTGGATGAAGTACTTTCCGACCGGCTCCAGATTGAACATCGTATAGAACGTCGCGATCTCCATGACGCGGATCGGCGCCATGTCGAGCTTGGCCGCGACGGCCTCGATGGCTTTCTGAGGCAGCCAGCCGCCCGCCTGCTCCTGAGCCTTGAACAGGAGAGCGATCACCGCCGAAGCCTGGCGGCCCGGCGGGTACTTGGCGATCTGCTGATCCGCAAAAGCTTCGGTCTCGGGCGAGAACGCGAAGCTCTTGGGCTGCATGTTTTCAGGCGCGAGCTTACGAACGGCCATTCATTCTTCTCCTCATCGTCATGGCCGGGGCAGAGCCCCGGCCATTCACGACTTGAACCTTTCGCCTTGCCCGATCCCCGGGCTCGGGCATTGAATCTTCAGCGATCCACCTCGCCGAACACGATGTCGATCGAGCCCAGGATGCCCGCCACGTCGGCGAGCATGTGCCCGCGGCACATGAAATCCATGGCCTGGAGGTGCGCGAAACCCGGAGCGCGGATCTTGCAGCGATACGGCTTGTTGGTGCCGTCCGACACGAGATACACGCCGAACTCGCCCTTCGGCGCCTCGACGGCGGTGTAGACCTCGCCGGCCGGCACGTGGAAGCCTTCCGTGTAGAGCTTGAAGTGGTGGATCAGCGCTTCCATGGAGCGCTTCATATCCTTGCGGGATGGAGGCGCGACCTTGCCGTCGAGGGTCGTGACCGGCCCCTGCCCGTCCGGTGCGCGCAGCTTGGTCAGGCACTGGCGCATGATGCGCACGCTCTGGCGCATCTCCTCCATGCGGATGACCTGGCGGTCGTAGTTGTCGCCGTTCTTGCCCACGGGGATGTCGAATTCCATCTCCTCGTAGCACTCGTAGGGCTGCGACTTGCGCAGGTCCCACGCCACGCCGCAGCTGCGGACGAGCGGCCCCGAGAAGCCCCAGGCCCAGCAATCGTCCAGAGTGAGCACGCCGATGTCGACGTTGCGCTGCTTGAAGATGCGGTTGCCGATCACGAGGGTGTCGAGATCGTCGAGCACCTTCAGGAAGGGGTCGCAGAAGGCCTCGATGTCGTCGATCAGCTCCGGCTGGATGTCCATGTTGACGCCGCCGGGCCGGAAATAATTCGCGTGCATGCGCGACCCGGAGATGCGCTCATAGAAGATCATGAGCTTCTCGCGCTCCTCGAAGCCCCACAGGGGCGGCGTGAGCGCGCCGACGTCCATGGCCTGCGTCGTCACGTTGAGGAGGTGAGAGAGCAGCCGGCCGATCTCCGAGAAGAGGACGCGGATGAGCTGCGCGCGGCGCGGAACCTCGATGCCGAGGAGCCGCTCGACGGCCATGCAGTAAGCGTGCTCCTGGTTCATCGGCGCGACATAGTCGAGCCGGTCGAAATAGGGATTGGCCTGAACGTAGGTCTTGTACTCGATCAGCTTCTCGGTGCCGCGGTGCAGCAGGCCGATATGCGGATCGACGCGCTCGACGATCTCGCCGTCGAGCTCCAGCACGAGGCGAAGCACGCCGTGCGCCGCCGGATGCTGCGGACCGAAGTTGATCGAGAAGTTGCGGATGTTGTGCTCGCCCATGAGCGTCCCGCCTTATGCCTTGGCCTTCTCGTCACCGGGCAGCACGTAGTCCGTGCCTTCCCAGGGCGAGAGGAAATCGAAGTTGCGGAATTCCTGGTTGAGCTTGACCGGCTCATACACCACGCGGCCCTGGGCCTCGTCGTAGCGGACCTCGACGAAGCCCGTCATCGGGAAGTCCTTGCGGAGAGGGAAGCCCTCGAACCCGTAGTCGGTCAGGATCCGGCGCAGGTCCGGGTGGCCCGAGAACAGGATGCCGTAGAGGTCGTAGGCCTCGCGCTCGAACCAGTTCGCGGCCGGGAAGACGCTGATGACCGAAGGGACGGGAGTCGCCTCGTCGGTCTCGACCTTCACGCGGATGCGGCGGTTATGGTGCGGCGCCAGGAAGTGGTAGACCACGTCGAAGCGCTTCTCCCGGGCCGGATAGTCCGCGCCACAGATATCGATGAAGCAGACGAAGCGGCACTGCGGATCGTCGCGCAGGAAGGTGACTGCCCGCACGATGTCCTGGCCGCGGACGACGATCGTCAGCTCGCCGAAGGCGATCGTGCGGTCCGTCACCGCCTCGCCGAGGGACGAGGCGATGTGGTCGCTCAAAGCTTGGAGCTCAGCACTCATCAGTTGACCTTTGCTCAGCGCTCAATCGTGCCGGTGCGGCGGATCTTCTTCTGCAGAAGCAGCACGCCGTAAAGCAGGGCTTCGGCGGTGGGGGGGCAGCCCGGAACGTAGATGTCGACGGGCACGATGCGGTCGCAGCCGCGCACCACCGAGTAGGAATAATGATAGTAGCCGCCGCCATTGGCGCAGGAGCCCATGGAGATGACGTAGCGCGGCTCGGGCATCTGGTCGTAGACCTTCCGGAGCGCGGGGGCCATCTTGTTGGTCAGCGTGCCGGCCACGATCATCACGTCGGACTGGCGCGGCGAGGCGCGGGGCGCGAAGCCGAAGCGCTCGGCGTCGTAGCGCGGCATCGACATCTGCATCATCTCGACCGCGCAGCAGGCGAGACCGAAGGTCATCCACATGAGCGAGCCGGTGCGCGCCCAGGTGATCAGGTCCTCAGTCGAGGTGACCAGGAAGCCTTTGTCGGCGAGCTCGTCCTTGATCCCGACGAAATAAGGGTCGGTGGAGCCGACCGGCTGACCGCTGTTGGGGTCGATGATGCCGCGGGGAGCGGGGGCGACCAGCGTCTGGTTCTCGGCGATCAATCCCATTCCAGGGCTCCCTTCTTCCACTCGTAGATGAACCCGACCGTCAGCACCCCAAGGAAGATCATCATGGAGAGGAAGCCGAACCAGCCCAGGTTTCCGAAGGTGATCGCCCACGGGAACAGGAACGCCACTTCGAGGTCGAAAATGATGAACAGAATGGCGACGAGGTAGAACCGCACGTCGAACTTCATGCGGGCGTCATCGAAGGCATTGAACCCGCACTCGTAAGCCGACAGCTTTTCCGTGTCGGGGCGGCTATAGGCCACGATGAACGGGGCCACGAGCAGCGCCAGCCCGATCACGAGCGACACGCCGATGAAGATCACGAGAGGCAGGTAGTCGGCGAGGAGATTCGTCATGCGACACCTAAAGAAACGAGGCGCGGCTTAAAGCCGGCAACAATCAAGCATTTAATCCGCAGACCGGCCCGAGAGAAGGCCCTGCGACAACGCTGATTGCGGGGCGAGGCTTATCCGAGATCCCCTTCCCTGACAAGTGTTTGACGCGCCGCAAAAGAAGACTTCTAAACTATGAAGTGGCCTTCTCGGCAGCCTTGGCCGCCTTGCGGTTGGCATGGTCTTCGGCCTGGTTTGCGGCGGTTTCGGCCCTAGCCTTGGCCTCGCAGTGAGCCCGGATCTCGTCGAGTTCGTCCTGGGTCAGGTGCTCGATCCCAATGAACACGTTCTGGGCCGCGCTGGCCCGGATCAGCTCGTCCAGCTTGGCCTGGATGGCCGCACCGTCGCGATTCTGGGTGTTCTGGATCAGAAAGACCATCAGGAAGGTCACGATCGTGGTGCCCGTGTTCACGATGAGCTGCCACGTGTCGGAGAAGTGGAAGACGGGGCCGGTAACGGCCCAGAGGATGATGATGGCAACCGCGGCTGCAAAGGTGGCCGGACGGCCCGTCGCCTGTGAAACGCGATTCGAAATCTCGGTGAAGGTCTTCGAAAACCACATGTTCCTGCGCCTCAACCTCCCGGCTGATAACGCACAGCTTGCGAAATGGTCCCAACCGGACTCCGGGGGCGCAGTGACGCAAGGGAATTAGGCTGAAGGAGCAGCAGTCGGGCGGCAAGCCGGCCTCTGGCGATGCGGATCCATCACCTGCCGGCGCATATCGATGTTCTGCTAAGGAAGTGGCGCGGGCGACGGGGCTCGAACCCGCGACCTCCGGCGTGACAGGCCGGCACTCTAACCGACTGAGCTACGCCCGCGCATCGGACCGCCGAAGCGGTGTGGAGGCGGTTTACGAGGGCCCCCGACCCCTGTCAAGCGTTCCTTGTCGCCGATCCGAAAATCGTGCCGGGAACCTTGAAATGGTGGGCGGTGACGGGCTCGAACCGCCGACCCTCTCGGTGTAAACGAGATGCTCTACCAACTGAGCTAACCGCCCGCTTTGTCCCACATAAAAAGAGAAGGCCGACAACGCAAGCGCGGTCGGCCCTCTTTGAAGCGATCGTCGCTGAAAAAGCGGTTACTTCGCGTTCACGGCATCCTTCAGGCCCGCGCCGGCGCGGAACTTCGGAGTCTTCGAGGCCGGAACCGTCACCTTCTCACCGGTGCGCGGGTTGCGGGCCTCGCCGGCGGCGCGGTTGGTCACCACGAAGGTGCCGAAGCCGACGATCTTCACCTCGTCGCCCTTCTTGAGCGCACCGGTGATGGCCTCGATGGCGGCGTCGACCGCCTCACCAGCCTGGCCCCGCGTCAGACCCACCTTGTCGGCGACGGCCGCAACGAGCTCGCCTTTGTTCATCTTTTTGTCCTCCAGTGATCACGGTAGCCAAAAAGGAATATGTGCCACCGTTTCAGGGATCATCCCTCTGGCGTAAAGCTAGTCCGTATGCAAGCCCCGAACTGGCTGAAAACAGCCGGTTTTTACGATTCTCAAGCAAAAAAAGAGCCCCCGGATTTGCCGTCCGGGGGCCCGATAATGAAGTGACGTAACGTCAGTTTTAGTGGGCCACGACCCCGACCGAGTCGTCCTCGACGGCCGGCGTCTTGGGCGCCTTCAGCACGGATGCCTCGTCCCATTCGATGGGCTCGGGCATGCGCACCAGGGCGTGCTGGAGCACCTGATCCATCATCGAGACCGGAACGATCTCGAGACCGTTCTTCACGCTCGCCGGGATGTCGACCAGATCCTTGGCGTTCTCCTCGGGGATCAAGACCTTCTTGATGCCGCCGCGGAGCGCCGCCAGGAGCTTCTCCTTCAGGCCGCCGATGGGAAGCACCCTGCCCCGCAGCGTGACCTCGCCGGTCATGGCGATGTCACGACGGACCGGGATGCCCGTGATGACGGACACGATCGCGGTCCCCATGGCGATGCCGGCCGACGGGCCATCCTTGGGCGTGGCGCCTTCCGGCACGTGTACGTGGATGTCGCGGCGATCGAACAGGGGCGGCTCGACGCCGAAATCGACGGCCCGGGAGCGGACATAGGACGCCGCGGCCGAGATCGATTCCTTCATGACGTCCCGGAGATTGCCCGTGACGGTCATCTTGCCCTTGCCCGGCATCATGATGCCTTCGATCGTGAGCAGCTCGCCGCCGACCTCGGTCCAGGCCAGGCCCGTGACCGCACCGACCATGTCCTCGGTCTCGGCCTCGCCGTAGCGATAGCGCGGGGGCCCAAGGAAGTCGGGCAGGTTGGCGGTGGTCACCTCGACCTTCTTGACCTTGGTCAGGAGGATCTCCTTCACGGCCTTGCGGACGAGGTTGGCGAGCTCGCGCTCCAGGTTGCGGACGCCCGCCTCCCGGGTGTAGCGCCGGATCAGCATGAGCAGCGCCTCATCCCCGATCTCCCACTCCTTCACCTCGAGGCCATGCTTCTTCATGGCGGACGGGATCAGGTGCGTGCGGGCGATCTCGGCCTTCTCCTCCTCGGTGTAACCCGCGATGCGGATCACCTCCATGCGGTCCAGGAGCGGAGCCGGGATGTTGAGCGTGTTCGCCGTGGTCACGAACATCACGTTCGACAGGTCGTAATCGACCTCCAGGTAGTGGTCGTTGAACGTGCTGTTCTGCTCCGGGTCGAGCACCTCGAGCAGGGCCGCCGACGGGTCGCCGCGGAAGTCCATGCCCATCTTGTCGATCTCGTCGAGCAGGATGAGCGGGTTGGACGTCTTGGCCTTGCGCATCGACTGGATGATCTTGCCGGGCATCGAGCCGATATAGGTCCGGCGGTGGCCGCGGATCTCTGACTCATCCCTCACGCCGCCGAGCGACATGCGCACGAACTCGCGGCCCGTGGCCTTGGCGATCGACTTGCCGAGCGAGGTCTTGCCGACGCCCGGAGGGCCGACGAGGCAGAGGATCGGACCCGTGAGCTTGTTGGCGCGCTGCTGCACGGCCAGATACTCCACGATGCGCTCCTTGACCTTGTCGAGGCCGTAGTGATCGGCGTCGAGCACGTCCTGGGCGACCTTGAGGTCCTTCTTCATCTTCGAGCGGCGGTTCCACGGGATCCCGAGCAGCCAGTCGAGATAGTTGCGCACGACGGTGGCTTCCGCGGACATCGGCGACATCTGGCGGAGCTTCTTGAGCTCGCCCATCGCCTTCTCGCGGGCTTCCTTCGTGAACTTGGTCTTCTCGATCTTCTCCTCGAGCTCGGCCAGCTCGTCGCGACCTTCGTCGTCGCCGAGCTCCTTCTGGATCGCCTTCATCTGCTCGTTGAGGTAATACTCGCGCTGCGTCTTCTCCATCTGACGCTTGACGCGGGTGCGGATTCGCTTCTCGACCTGGAGCACCGAGATCTCGCTCTCCATCAGGCCGAGCACCTTCTCGAGGCGCTGGGCGACGGTCGGGATCTCAAGGATCGCCTGCTTGTCGGCGATCTTGATGGCCAAGTGGGACGCGATGGTGTCGGCGAGCTTCGCGGGCTCGTCGATCTGCGTGACCGCCGAGACGACCTCCGGAGAGACCTTCTTGTTCAGCTTCACGTAGTTCTCGAATTCCGACACGACGGAGCGGGCAAGAGCCTCGGCCTCGATCTGGTCGCCCAGGGAGTCCGGGAGCACCTCTGCTTCCGCTTCGTAATATTCTTCGGTCTGAGTATAGGCCTTGACCTTGGCACGGCTCGCACCTTCGACAAGCACCTTGACGGTGCCGTCGGGCAGCTTCAGGAGCTGGAGCACGCTGGCCAGAGTACCGACCTTGTAGATCGCATCGGCGGCAGGATCGTCATCCGTCGCATCGATCTGGGTCGCCAGGAGGATGTGACGGTCCCCCTTGACCACTTCCTCAAGCGCTCGGATGGACTTCTCGCGGCCGACGAAAAGCGGCACGATCATGTGCGGGAAGACGACGATATCGCGCAGAGGCAGAACCGCGTAGGTTCCGGTCGAGCCTGGAACGACAGGCTGACGTGGCTTCGATTGTGTCATAAGACGACATCCTTTTGACTGCGCCCGTTCGGCCCCTCCGATAAGCTGGCCTGCGGACGAAAAACCGGAACGCTCGAGCTTTTTATGATTGCTGCATCCGGTACGCGGCGCCGTCCCTCGGGAAATGAGCTGACGACGGTCGCGTCAGAGATAATGTGGCGTGGCGGGTAGAATGTTTCAAGAACGGCACACCCGCCATGCTTATTGTCGTTAGGTAACCCCGCGGGCCTCAGGCGCTCGCGCTGGCGGTCTGCTCCCCACGGTCGCCGTGGATGAAAAGCGGCTTGGCCTTTCCTTCCACGACCTCGGGGCCGATGACCACCTGCTCCACCGAGTCCAGGCCCGGCAGGTCGTACATGGTCTCGAGCAGGATGCCTTCCATGATGGACCGCAGGCCGCGGGCGCCGGTCTTCCGCTCGATCGCCTTTCGGGCGATCATCGACAGGGCCTCGTCCTGGAAGGTCAGGTTGACGTTCTCCATCTCGAAGAGGCGCTGATACTGCTTGACCAGGGCGTTCTTCGGCTCCTGGAGGATCTTCTTCAGAGCCTCCTCGTCGAGATCCTCGAGGGTCGCCAGGACCGGGAGACGGCCCACGAACTCGGGGATGAGGCCGAACTTCAGCAGGTCCTCGGGCTCCACCTCACGGAAGATCTCGCCCGTGCGCCGGTCGTCAGGCGCGCTGACGGACGCCCCGAAGCCGATCGACGTACCCTTGCCGCGGCCGGCGATGATCCGCTCGAGGCCCGCGAAGGCGCCGCCGCAGATGAACAGGATGTTCGTGGTGTCGACCTGCAGGAACTCCTGCTGCGGGTGCTTGCGGCCGCCCTGCGGAGGCACGGAGGCGACAGTGCCTTCCATGATCTTCAGGAGCGCCTGCTGCACGCCCTCGCCCGACACGTCGCGGGTGATCGACGGGTTGTCGGACTTCCGGGAGATCTTGTCGATCTCGTCGATATAGACGATGCCGCGCTGCGCCCGCTCGACGTTGTAGTCGGAGGCCTGGAGCAGCTTGAGGATGATGTTCTCCACGTCCTCGCCGACGTAGCCGGCTTCCGTAAGGGTCGTGGCGTCCGCCATAGTGAACGGCACGTCCAGGATCCGGGCGAGGGTCTGCGCCAGCAGGGTCTTGCCCGAGCCCGTGGGGCCGATCAGGAGGATGTTGGACTTCGCCAACTCCACGTCGTTATGCTTCGTCGCGTGAGCGAGGCGCTTGTAGTGGTTGTGCACTGCAACAGAGAGCACCTTCTTGGCGTGCTCCTGCCCGATCACGTAGTCGTCGAGAACGCGGCTGATTTCCTTGGGAGTAGGAACCCCATCGCGCGACTTCACGAGCGACGATTTCGACTCCTCGCGGATGATGTCCATGCACAGCTCGACGCATTCATCGCAGATGAAAACGGTCGGGCCAGCGATCAGCTTGCGAACCTCATGCTGGCTCTTGCCGCAGAAGGAGCAGTACAGCGTGCTCTTGGAGTCGTTGCCGCCAGCCTTGGTCATTATCACATCTCCAATCGGTACCAGGTCGGCCACATGCCGGCCGGGCACCCTTCAGTTTATGAGCGCCGGAGCTAATGAAAGGTTCCGGCGCTGAGAATCCGAGCCACGAAAATTATCTTGCCTCCCGAATCCCCATGCAAACATGCGAATGATGCATGATCAATAGGAACGCGGCCGCACGCCAAAAAGACGCATCCGGGAGGAATTTGTCCCCAGATTTTAGGGGTTAGGCCGTAGGTCCGACCGGGGTGGTCGGCTCGGGGCGCTTCGACAGGACTTGGTCGATGATGCCGAATTCCTTGGCTGCATCGGCCGTCATGAAGTTGTCGCGCTCCAGGGCCTGCTCGACCGCCCCGATATCCTGGCCCGTGTGCCTCACGTAGATTTCATTGAGGCGGCGCTTCAAGGCCTCGCTCTCGCGGGCATGGATCATGATGTCCGTCACCTGGCCCTGGTAGCCGCCGGACGGCTGGTGAACCATGATTCGGGCGTTCGAGAGGGCGAAGCGCTGGCCGGCCTCGCCGGCGGCCAGGAGCAGCGAGCCCATCGAGGCGGCCTGGCCGACGCAGAGGGTCGAAACCGGGCAGCGGATGAACTGCATCGTGTCGTAGATCGACAGGCCCGAGGTGACCACGCCGCCGGGCGAATTGATGTAGAAGGAGATTTCCTTCTTAGGGTTCTCGGCTTCGAGGAACAGGAGCTGCGCCACGATCAGCGAAGCCGAGTAGTCTTCCACCGGCCCGGTGAGGAAAATAATCCGCTCACGCAGGAGGCGCGAATAGATGTCGAAGGCGCGTTCGCCGCGATTCGACTGCTCGACCACCATCGGGACGAGCGTGTTGTTAAAGAGGGCGACCGGATCTCTCATCGTCTCACTGCTCCAAAAGTCCGGCCGCGCGGTCGCGCGGCCGTTCAAAATGATGCTAGCGGCGAGACGCTTGAAAGGGCGTTACTCGCTCTTGCCAGCCTTCTTTCCGCCCTTGGCCTTCGTCTCGGACGCGGCTTCCTCGCCCTCGTCGTCGCCGAACAGCGCCTCCTTGGTCACGGTCTCGTCGACGACCTTCACCTGCGACAGGATCTGATCGACGACCTTTTCCTCAAACAGAGGCGCCCGGATCTCAGCAAGGGCCTGCGGGTTCTTCTGGTAGAACTCCCAAACCTGCTTCTCCTGGCCAGGGTACTGGCGGACCCGCTCGATGAGAGCCTGGGTGACCTCATCGTCGGAGATCTTGATATCGGACTTCTCACCGATCTGTGCAAGGACCAAGCCGAGACGGACGCGACGCTCCGCGATCCTGCGGTACTCCGCACGTGCCTCCTCCTCGGTGGTGTCCTCGTCCGCGAAGGTGCGGTTGTTGGACTTCATGTCCGCCTCGACCTGCGACCACACGGCAGCGAATTCCTGCTCCACGAGGCTCGGGGGCAGATCGAAGCTGTAGCGGGTGTCGAGGGCGTCGAGGAGCTCCTTCTTCACCTTGCGGCGGGACTGCGCGTCGAAGTCCTTGCGGATCGCGTCGCGGATGGCGTCCTTGAGCTTGTCGAGGGACTCCATGCCGAAGCCCTTGGCGAGCTCGTCGTCGATCTTCAGCTCGCCCGGAGCCTCGACGGCCTTCACGGTCACGTCGAACTCGGCGTCCTTGCCGGCCAGGTGCGGCGCCAGGTAGTTGGTCGGGAAGGCGACCTTCACGAGCTTGGTGTCGCCGGCCTGGAGGCCGACCAGCTGGTCCTCGAAGCCGGGGATGAAGGTGTTGGAGCCGAGCTCCACGCGGATGTCCTCGCCCTTGCCGCCTTCGAACTCCGTGCCGTCGATCCGGCCAACGAAGTCCACGACCACCCGGTCGCCGTTCTCGGCCTTGCCATCCTTCGGCTCGAAGGAGCGGTTCTGCTTGGCCATGCGCTCGAGCGACTCGTTGATCTCGGCGTCCGTGACCTCGACCACCGGCTTCTTCACCTCGACGTCGGAGACGTCGATCAGGTCGAAGGTCGGCAGAACCTCGAGAGCCACCGTGAAGGCGAGGTCGCCCTTGGCGTCCATGGCCTTCTCGATCTCGTCCTGGTTCTCCGGGAACTTGATCTGCGGCTCGAAGGCCAGCTTGAGGCTGTTGTCCTCGACGATCTTGCGGTTCGCCTCGTTGACGGCGTTCTGGACCACGTCACCCATGACGGAACGGCCGTAGACCCGGCGGAGGTGACCGACCGGCACCTTGCCGGGACGGAAACCGTTCAGACGCACGCGGTCCTTGAGGGTCGCCAGTTCGTCGTTCAGGCGCTGCTCCAGCTCGGTTGCGGGCAGCACGACCTTGAATTCTCGCTTCAAGCCTTGGGACAGTGTTTCCGTCACCTGCATGATGTCATTCGCCTTCATTCACTCGAAAAATCTGTGTCCCAGGCTCCGGCCGAGGCGGCGTGACGCCGTCAACCAGGCCGAAGGAGCCGTCCGGATACCAATCTGACGGGATTGGTGCGGGCGGAGGGACTCGAACCCCCACGACTTTCGCCGCTGGAACCTAAATCCAGTGCGTCTACCAATTCCGCCACGCCCGCGCGGGAGGCGGCGCGATGCACGCGCCCCATCGTCCGGACGCGGCTCTATAACACGGTGAATATTTGGTGCATCAAAAAAGTTGGGGCTTCCCGGCGCAAAAGCAACCAAACTTGGCCGTTGGCGTTCAACGCTTTACCGACAGCCCTGCCCCTTCTTTATAGATGAGTCGTCCATGATCACTCGCCGCGCCGCCCTTGCCGGACTGACAGCCTCCGTGGCGAGCATCCCCCGGTGCGGCTTCGCCCAGCCGGCGCCCTCTGCGGGGAAGGTCGAGGGACTGGGCACTGTCGTCTCACCGACCCTGGTCGCGAAGCCGACTCAGCGGCGGCTCCGCCCGGATGCGGGCCAGGAGGCGGAGATCTGGACGTTCAACGGCGAGTTGGCTCCGGCCGTGAGGATCAAGCACGGCAGCGAGCTTCGATTAGCCCTCCGCAACGAGACACCGAAGCCTCTTTCCCTCCATTTCCAAGGGATTCGCGGCCCGAACGCAATGGACGGCGTCGGTGGACTGACACAGGATCCGGTGCCGCCCGGCCAATCCTTCGAATACCGCCTCACGCCGCCCGATGCCGGCACCTTTCTGATCCGCCCCTGCGTCCTCGGGGGAAGCGCCGAACCCCTCGAGCGCGGGCTCTCCGCCCTGTTGATCGTGGACGAGAAGGATCCGCCCCAGGTCGACGCGGACATTCCCCTCCTGGTCGACGATTGGAGTCTCGGTGAGGACGGCTCGCTCGCGCCCTTCGATGAGGCTTCGCGAGAGAACCCCGCCGGGCGCCTCGGGAACCTTCTGAGCGTCAACGGCAAAGCCACCCCGTTCCGGGTCGAAGCGCCGCAGGGCGGGCGGGTGCGCCTGCGTCTCGCCAATGCCTGCAACGCGCGCGCCATGCGCCTGAGATTCGACGGTCTCAAGCCGTTCATCATCGCCATCGACGGCCAGCCGACCGACACCTTCGAGCCCCTGAAGGCCTCGCTCCCCTTCGCGCCCGGCTCTCGCTATGACCTTCTGGTCGACCTGCCCGCGGAGCCGAACGTCACCGGCACGGTCATGGCGATGGTCGGCAACGGCTTTCCGCTGGTCGAGGTCGTCACCACTGGAGAGAATCGCCCTCCTCTGCCGGCCATCGCGCCCCTTGCGCCGAACAAGGCCCTGCCGGATACGATCAAGCTCCAGGCGGCGACCCGCAAGGACGTGGTCATCAAGGCACCGGCGGGCGCCGGAAGCCCATGGACGATCAATGGGGCGGCGGGGTCCGTCGCGGGCGCGCCGCTCCTGAAGGTGAAGCGCGGCTCTCCCGTGGTGCTGACGCTGACCAACCAGACGCCGATGGTCCAGCCGCTTCATCTCCACGGACATGTTTTCCGCCTGCTCCATCCGCTCGACGACGGCTGGGACCCCTACTTTCTCGATACGGCTCAGGTTCCGGAGACTCGCACCATCCGCATCGCCTTCGTGGCCGACAACCCGGGCAAGTGGCTCCTGGCGTCGACCGTGATGGAGCGCTTCGACCGGGGGCTCTGGACCTGGATCGAGGTCACCTAAGCAGGTCGCGCAGGACTCCCGGGAGGAGGCCGGCGAGGTCCTCGGAAATGAGGCCCGGCCCGAAACCCGCTCCCGCCTCCGCGTGGATCCAGGTTCCGGCGCAGGCGGCCTCGAAGGCCGGCAGCCCCTGCGCCATCAGGCCCGCGATGATGCCGCAAAGGGTATCGCCCGAGCCTGCAGTTCCAAGATAGGGCGTCCCGTTCTCGTTGATGGCCGCGCGTCCGTCCGGCGCCGCAATCACCGTGTCCGAGCCCTTCAGAAGCAACACCGCTCCGGTATAGGCCGCCGCCCGTCTCGTCCGCTCGACTTTCGACGGCGGATCAAGGAGATCCGGATGTCCGCTGAACAAGCGCTTGAACTCGCCCTCGTGCGGCGTGAGCACCGTCGGCGCTTGCCGGAAGGCCTGGTGGAGCTCGGATGACAGATCCTCGAACGATGTCAGCGCGTCCGCATCCAGCACGAGGCTGCGCTGTGCCTGCACCGCCACGGCCACCATGGCCCGCGTATTGGCATGGATGCCGAGCGCCGGGCCCAGCACGAGCGCGTTGAACCGTGGATCCTTGAGGATGTGATAGAGCCCCTCCGGCCCGTCGCAGCCCCGCAGCATGACGGCGGTGAGGTGGGCGGCATTGACCCCCAGTGCCTCAGGCGGCGAGGCGATCGTGACGAGTCCCGATCCGATCCTGAGCGCCGCCACGGCGGCAAGCCGGGCCGCGCCGGTCCGGGTCGCCCCGCCCGAGGCGACCAGCGTATGGCCACGGTCGTATTTGTGTGAGGCCAGGTCCGGCTTCGGAAGGTGAGCCCGCCAGAGATCGGGACTGTTGACGAAGAGCTGTCCGCTTACCGCGGACAGGGTCTCCGGCAAGATGCCGATGTCGGCGACCTCCACCGGCCCGCAATAGGCCCGACCCGGCATCAGGAGATGGCAAGGCTTGCGAGCCGCAAAGGTGACGGTGCGGACCGCCTTGATCACCACCCCGCGCACGTCGCCCGTTTCCCCGTCGAGCCCCGAAGGCAGGTCGACTGCCAGGACAGGCCGCCCCGCGGCGTCGATCTGCTCGACCAGAGACCGGGCGGCGCCGTCGAGATCACGTGCGAGGCCGGTGCCGAACAGGGCGTCGATAACGAGGTCGGCCTCATGGAATCGCGCCTCTTCGGCAGGAACGACCTCGCCATGCCAGCCGCTGGCGGCCTCGGCCGCATCGCCCCGCATCCGGTCGATCCGGCCGAGAGGCACCACGGCGACATCGAAGCCGTCGGCCGCCAGGGCCGTGGCGGCCACGAAGCCGTCGCCGCCATTGTTGCCAGGACCGGCAGCCACGAGAATGCGGCCCCCCGGCGCCGTCATCCGCCTCGCCGCATCCGCGACGGCGCGTCCTGCACGACGCATGAGATCGAGTCCCGGGGTGCCGGACGCGATGGTCGCAGTATCCGCCCGGGCCATTTCGTGGGGGGTCAGGATGAGTTCTGGAGGCGCCATGGCGGGGTCTCAGCCTAGTTTTGAGCCGTGAAGATTACGAATGGTGCAGGTGCACAAACTTTAATCAGACGCTGCTCTTCCAAGCGGCAAAAGTACGGGCTTTCATGGGCTGGAGCCATGGAAGGCACCTCCTGCTGGTGCTAAAAGCGGCAAACCTCGAACTGAAGCGGTTCACCGGATGAAGAAAATTGAAGCCATCATCAAGCCTTTCAAGCTCGATGAAGTCAAAGAAGCCCTTCAGGAGGTCGGCCTCCAGGGCATCACCGTCATCGAGGCCAAGGGTTTTGGGCGCCAGAAGGGTCATACCGAACTCTATCGCGGCGCCGAGTACGTCGTCGACTTCTTGCCGAAGGTGAAGCTCGAGATCGTCCTGAGCGACGACATGGTCGAGAGCGCCATCGAGGCAATCCGCAAGGCGGCCCAGACGGGTCGCATCGGCGACGGCAAGATTTTCGTTTCGACGGTCGAAGAGGCCGTTCGCATCAGGACAGGCGAGACCGGATCCGACGCGATCTGAGCTTGCTTTCGACACCGAGGCCCAGGGCCGCGGAAAACTTAAGGCCAGAAGAGGACCATCAAATCATGCAGACCGCCAAGGATGTGCTGAAGGCGATCAAAGACAACGACATCAAGTATGTCGATTTCCGGTTCACGGATCCGCGCGGCAAGTGGCAGCACGTCACCTTCGACGTCTCCATGGTCGATGAGGACCTGTTCGCGGACGGCGTCATGTTCGACGGCTCCTCGATCGCCGGCTGGAAGGCGATCAACGAATCCGACATGGTGCTGATGCCCGATCCGACGACGGCGCAGGTGGACCCCTTCTTCGCCGCCTCCACCCTGTCGATCGTCTGCGACATTCTCGAGCCGGCTACGGGCGAGCCATACGAGCGCGATCCGCGCGGCATCGCCAAGAAGGCCGAGGCGTTCCTGAGGTCCACCGGAATCGGCGACACGGTCTATGTCGGCCCAGAAGCCGAGTTCTTCATCTTCGACGACGTGAAGTTCATGGCCGACCCGTACAACACAGGCTTCAAGCTCGACGCTTCCGAGCTGCCGACCAACGGCGACAGGGACTACGAGGGCGGCAATCTCGGCCACCGCATCCCGATCAAGGGCGGCTACTTCCCGGTGCCGCCGCTCGACTCGGCCCAGGACATGCGCGGTGAGATGCTCGCCGCCATGGCGGCCATGGGCGTGACCGTCGAGAAGCACCACCACGAGGTTGCCTCGGCCCAGCACGAGCTCGGCACCAAGTTCAACACGCTCGTGAAGACCGCCGACGAGATGCAGATCTACAAGTACTGCATCCACAACGTCGCCCAGTCCTACGGAAAGACCGCGACGTTCATGCCGAAGCCGGTCTATGGCGACAACGGCTCGGGCATGCACGTGCACCAGTCGATCTGGAAGGACGGCAAGCCGATGTTCGCCGGCAACAAGTATGCCGACCTGTCTCAGGAGTGCCTGTGGTACATCGGCGGCATCATCAAGCACGCCAAGGCGCTGAACGCCTTCACGAACCCGTCGACGAACTCCTACAAGCGTCTCGTCCCAGGCTACGAGGCTCCGGTGCTGCTCGCCTACTCGGCCCGCAACCGCTCCGCCTCATGCCGCATTCCGTGGACGACCTCGCCCAAGGCCAAGCGCGTCGAGGTTCGCTTCCCCGATCCGACCGCGAACCCCTATCTCGCCTTCGCGGCCCTGCTCATGGCCGGCATGGACGGCATCCTGAACAAGATCGACCCCGGCCAGGCGATGGACAAGGATCTCTACGATCTGCCGCCGCGCGAGCTGAAGAAGATCCCGACCGTCTGCGGCTCGCTGCGCGAGGCGCTGGCCAGCCTCGACAAGGATCGCGCCTTCCTGAAGGCCGGCGGCGTCTTCAACGACGACTTCATCGACAGCTACATCGAGCTGAAGATGGCGGAGGTTGCCCGCTTCGAGATGACCCCGCATCCGGTCGAGTTCCAGATGTACTATTCCTGCTGAGCAGGAACCGATCGTTCCTCCCGACTGCGGTCGCGCAGTCTCCTCCGCCGGAGCCCGAAAGGCTCCGGCTTTTTTGTGCCCGGATGACCGGTCGAACTTCGAGCGTGAGCGAGAAATGCCAAGGCCCAGCGTGGAACGGCGCATCACCCAAAAGAGTTAGACCGGCTGTCGTGGATGGGCTGTCCGCCCTTATCATTTCAGAGGAGACACGACATGAAATCGCTGCACGTTGCGACGGCCGCTCTCGGCCTGCTGACCGCAGCTCCCGCCGTGGCCCAGACCTCCGTGACGACGACCACCACGACATCCGCCGATACGACCGGCTCGATCACCATCGCTCCGGAGAAGCGCACCGTCATTCGGGAAAGGCTGACCACGGCGAAGCCCGTCACGTTCAAGGAGAGGGTGACGGTGGGCTGGACGGTGCCGGACAGCGTGGAGTTGCAGGCCGTGCCCGAGACGATCGTGTCCGACGTGCCGTCCGTCAAAGGCTACCAGTATTTCGTCTACAACGACGACGTGGTCCTCATCGACCCGCAGACCCGCAAGGTCGTGACCATCGTCGAGTAACGCTCTTCGCAAGCCGCCACGCACCGGCTGAGCCACGGCCGGCGGCTCGAAGTCCAGAGGGATCAACAACAAAAAGGCCCGGGAGAGATCCCGGGCCTTTCAGGTTTGCCGTGAGGCAAGGGGTCTTAGTAGGTGCCGAACTTGAAGTTCAGGCCGGCGCGCACGACGCCGAACTCGGCGTTGTTGCGGTCGCCGTAGTAGCCGAAGGCGTCGTTC
>NZ_QQBB01000007.1 GCF_003350535.1 Microvirga subterranea | reverse complement strand
ATCTGGTCGATGTCTCTCAAAACAGCCCCGAAGGACCGTCCGCAAGGACACCGCCGCCTGCGCTTCTCTCTCTCGTCTTCACTTGTCAAAGAGCAACCGCCTCACCAGGAGACGAAAATTCGCCGGACCAGCAGAAACCCCACCCGGAAACTCCGAGAAAGGAAGTCAGCTTGTCCGTAGGAGATCTCAGCGCAAAGCCCATCAGAACCGCGCCGCCGATGAACCCGATATAAGTTCATCAATCCCCAGTGTCAAGCGCCTCATCGCGTTATTTTCGAGAGAGGCGATCAACCCTCAAAGCGGTCTTGGTCAGCGACCCTTTCCTCTTCGAGGCCGGCTTCGAACCACTCAGTGGCCCGCCGCCGATGAATGAGTGTCTACAGTAGTCGTTCCGTACCGTCAACACCCTTTTCGATTTTTTCTTCCGCAGAACGAGTATTTTTCTGCATCGATTCTTCATAGGCAAGCACGAACGACCGCAGAAACGAGGTGTTTCTACGGTTCTTCTTGGCCAATACCAGTAGTTGACTGGAAACGGCCGCCAATTTGTTCGTCAGAGGAGCCATTGCGTGACCTCGAACACTTCGGGTCCGGCTCATGCCGTCGTCGGAGCGCGGGGCGCTCCGACGTTTCCCCGAGCCACGCAACGAACCTTCCGGAAGCCGGCAGGGTCGGTTGGATCTGGGGATGAAGCTCGCCTGGAGTGGAACCCGGCGGGGCTGCGGATATGTCCATTGCGGATTGGTTTGTCAACTTCCTTTTGCGACTTTCGTCGGGTTCGAGCATTCGCAAGCGCGTGGGATCGGGCGCGTGACGAGGTAGAGCGCGACACTCCCCATGCTGAGGCCCGCAATGGCAGGTACGACCGGGCCATTGCTCAGCCAGACGGTCGCTCCGAACGAGGAGGCGAGCATTGTCAGAGCCAGGCCCTTGGACCGGCGGGAGATTGCCCTTTGATCGCGCCACGTCGTCAGCAGGGGCCCGAACGAGGGATGAGCATAGAGCCGGTCGGCTGTGGCGGGATTGGAACGGGCGAAGCACCAAACCGCCAGCAGCAGAAAGGGAGTGGTCGGCAGGAGCGGCAGGAAGACGCCTAGAGCGGCCAACGCGATGCTGCCGTAGCCGAGGCAGAGTTGGACGCGACGCATGCTCAGACTCCTCCACCCTGGGGCCGCTACCGGGAGGCCGTAAGAAGGCGTCACGCAGAAGCAGCTGGCCCTTTCCGCATATCCCGAAGGGTCTCCGCGTTAAGACAGTACTCTGCGTAAGCGGCCGGAGCCTGCTCGCGGACAAGTTCCTGGCGGCAGCGCGCCTTCTCCATGCATTCGGAGCAGACGAGCGTCATGTCCCGCATGAGGGCTGGCTGTTCAAGCTCTATCGCACGCGGATCAAGGGAAAGAGCAGCCATGAGGCGGGGCAGTTCTGCGGCAGCGTCAGGTCCGCGTGCCGCTAAGTTGCTCAGCAACTCCTCGGAAACCCCGATATCGCGGGCAAGGGCCTGCCGCTCGCTGGCGTCCAGAGCCTCCCATTCGCGCGCCACCACCCGCCTTTCCTGCCACTGCCTGATCATCGATGCCAAAGTCATGAGAGCGCCTCCGTCGTGTCCGACAAGAGTGCAGCAGCCCCGAAGGCCGATCATTGATCCAGCGCAAGCGTCGAAGAAGCTCCGGCCTGGCCAAGGCTTGGCGTCGCTTCGGTCTTCCCGACCGGCCTACCCCTGCGCCAAGGCGATGGCCTGAGCCGCAAGGCCGATTGCGGATTCCCTGGAGCGGGCGCCACAGATGAAGCCGCTGGGATGGCAGAACACCCCGTCCGTAATGCCGGCGGCCTCCGAAAAGGCCTTGTCTTGAAGGCCTCGCCACGCCTCCGGAAGGGACAAACGCTGGCCGAACGAGCTCGGCTCGGGGGGGATAGCCCGGCAGTACCAGGCACCTCGATCCTCGCTCGGATAGATGACGAACAGCGCCTCGTTTAAATTACCCTCGTAGACCGCCTTCTCCCATGGAAGCTTGCGATCGAGCACGATGATGCGCCGATCCGGAGACTGCTTGGCCGCGGCCAGCACCATTGCGGCGGCACGCTCCGACGCAAGCGCCTGACGGCAGGCGCGGCTCAGGATCCCCTTTGCGGTCTCGGCGGCCTCCCGGAAGGCTTCGTCATAGGTCTGCAGGCTGTCCCACGCCGGATTAAAGGCCTCGATCAGCAGCGCCAGATGGCCCGGCCCGGCGGGACCGATGCCATTGTCGGCCTGATCGATGAGCAGGATCAGCTCCTCGTCGATGGTCTGCCAGACGGCACCGATCGCCTCATCGCCGATTCCCGGCACCAGGCCCGGGAGAGCAGCCCGGCCGAAATCCCGCCAGATCAGCCCCACGGAGCTATAGGGAGTCCCATCGGGGCGCCGCGGCAAGTCCCGCATGTGGTGGTCGTAGCGGCGGCGGTCGGCGTCGTAGATACCGCCGACGTCGAAGACCAGATCGGCCTGCGCGATCACCTGCGCGTCGCGGCTGCGGACGAGATCGATGTCCCCCAAGGCAGTCTGCAGGACCGCGAACGCGAAGACGTCATCGGCGTGGAACTGTCCGCTATGGGTGACAACCTTCATCTTCTCCGCCACGCCAGCCACTGACCGCCTGCTCCTTCAAGGCCGCTTCGGCTCCCCGCCTTCCGGCCGCCCGGATCACGGACGACAGCCCGGTGAGGGAAAGCCTGACCGGAAACCCGGCTCTTCCAGTCGTCAAGGCCGGCTCGAGGAGCCGACGCGACAGATCCACGTAAATTCCAGGAAAGTTGGAGCGGGCGATGGGAATCGAACCCACGACATTCAGCTTGGGAAGCTGACGTTCTACCTCTGAACTACACCCGCGATGTCGCAACCTTACAACGCCTTCAGGGCGGTTCGTCAAGCCCGGGGATCGGCAGGCCGCCTCAACGGCGCGGCAGGATGCCGATGATGGGGCCCAAAGGGAGTAGACCGTCCCGCCGGTTCAACTCGGGCGAATAGAGGCTTGAGATGCTGCCATCGAGGAACAGCGCATTGGAACATCCAAGCTCATCCCTGAACAGGCTCGCGAACTCATGAAACGTCACCGGCTGGTTGGAAATGGCGAAGACGGCGACATTCCGGCCTCGGACGCCGACGCCGTTGCGAATCTTGCGGGACGTGCCCTGCTCCGAGATCTTGGGGTGGATCTTGCCGTCGATGACCAGCATCGGCCCCGACTGGGTGGCGAAGTCCGCCCTAACCTTCTGACGCACATAGCGGCCCGTTTCCATGACACCTGCCTGCTGCCCCCTCACATAGAAGATGCCGTTCGGCTTCATGTGGAAGTTGCCGGGTCCCGCAGCCGTGTTCACGCGCTTCATTTCCTGCGCGCCCTCCACATAGAGTCCGACAGGCGCGAGCGCCTCGTCGTACATCCCTGCGTTCATGGCGAAGACGAGCCCCGCCCCTTCGGGAGAATCCAGCAGACGGCTGAACGATCCGAATGCCTGCCCATCGGCACCGCGCCAGAACAGCCTGACCTGATGCTGCCGCAGATCGACCGTGCAAACGGCAAACTCCCCTCCCCGATGGGAAACGGTGCGGCAGAGAGGCTCCCGGGCCTGCGCCGCGGCCATGGAAGTCGGCAGCATGAATATTGCAATGAGCAGAAAAATTCTTGTGAGGTACGGCATAAGGTCTCCCGGTCGCCCAACTCGCGCAGGCGGTGTCTCACACATGGCGGCGCATATGCCGGCGTCGAGCCCTCTTGCAGAAGGGGCACGTCATCAACACATCGCGAGGGAAGCGACAATCGCCGCGAACATCATTATTTAGAAGGCCATGTACAAACTCTATCCGCTCTGGGGCTCGCCGATCAGGATGATTCTCCTGGTCCTTGCCGGTCTTGCCGTCGTGGCCTTTGCGTTCTTCACGCTCGCCGTCCTGCTTCCGATCGCCCTCGTTGCCGGCATCGCGCTGCATTTCTACGTCCGGCACCGCCTTCGCAAGGCTCAGCGCCAAACGCCGCGTCAGCCTCAGAGGTCTGCCCAGGGCGAGGTGATCGAGGTCGAGTATACGGTGATCGAGCGTCGCTAGGGGCAGAGAGGCTTTCGGGGCGCACGATCTCCCGGCCTCAAAAAAGAGCACGAGCGACGGATTAACCCGCCCGATCTCTCCGTATACGAAGCATGAGAGACGGCAAACGCATGGACGTGATTGGTCTGCTGGGCCCTTTGCGGCGCTATGCCAGGTCGCTGACGCGTGACGAAAGTCAGGCGGAGGACCTGGTTCAGGACGCCCTTGTTCGCGCGTATGAGCGGCGCGGCACGTTCCGTCCGGACGGCAACCTGCGGGGCTGGCTTCTCTCCATCCTCCACAATACCTTCATCGACGACCGGCGGCGTCACGCAGCGGAAGCGCGCCGGACCCAGCATCTGGCGGAGCAGATCGAGGCTTCGGCTCCAGCCGACCAGGAGGCCCGGGTCAGGCTCCAGCAGGTCCAGCAGGCGTTTCTCGGGCTGCCCGACGAACAGCGGGCCGCCCTCCACCTCGTGGCCATCGAGGGCCTCTCCTATCAGGAGGCTGCCGCCACCCTCGATATTCCGATCGGCACCCTGATGTCGCGCCTCGGGCGCGCACGCGCGGCGCTGCGCGCCTTCGAGGCCGGCCACGAGTTGCCGGGAGCCGTCTCGGGCAAGTTCCGTCCCAACCTCCGCATCGTAGGAGGCTCCCGTGAGTAGCCCCATTACCGAAACCGATCTCCTGGCCTATGTCGACGATCAGGTCGACGTCGCCCGCCGGATCGAGATCGAGGATTATCTGGCACGCAATCCCGAAGCTGCCGCGCAGGTCATGGCCGATCTGAAGATCCGGGACGCCTTGCGGCTTTCCATGGCGGACGATCTTCCTCGTCCGCCGGAGGCGATGTTCGAGGCGGCCGGTCGTCTCGAGCGTGGCCTCGCGTGGCGTGAACTCGGCCTGAAGCTGCGCCGGGTGGCAGCCGTGGTCACGCTCGTCGGCTTGGGCTGGTTCGCTCACTCACAGGTCGGGCTCTTCGAAATCGCGGACAGCGCCGCGTCCCCGAAGCTGCCCGCCTTCGTCGAGGATGCACTCCATTCGCACAACACAGCCCTCATTCGCGCCAGCATGGCGTCGCAACCCGTCGCGGCCAACTACGACCGCGCCGAGATCGTCGGCGCGACGGGAATCGAGCTGCCGCCGCTGCCGAAGGACTGGCGCGTCGTCGACGTCCAGGTTTTCCCGTCACGGGACGGCCACAGCGTCGAGATGGTCATCGAGACGAAGAATCTCGGCCGCCTGTCGCTCTTCGCCGCCCAGGTCTCGGCCTTCCACGTGATCGCCCCGACGACGGCGCGCTTCGACACGACAAGCGCGGTCTACTGGCAGACCGGGCAATTGGCGTACGCACTCACCGGAACGGCGAGCGAGAGCGCCATGAAACGCGTGGCGCTGGCGCTCGCCCCTAACCTTCAATAACCCGCATCAGAAGGACCATTCGATGAATACACCCTATGCCTGGCAGACCGCCACGACCCGCGCGAGCGGCGCCATCTTCGACGAGGGCCTACGCCAGCACATGCTGCGCGTCTACAACTACATGGGCATCGGCCTGGTTCTGACCGGCCTGGTGGCCTTCGTGGTCGCCTCGACGCCCGCACTCTATGTTCCGATCTTTCAGACCCCGCTCAAATGGGTCGTGATGCTGGCCCCGCTGGCTTTCGTGTTCTTCTTTTCCTTCCGGATGAGCACGATGACGGCGGCGACTGCCCAGATGGCCTTCTGGGCTTTCTGCGCCGTGATGGGGCTGTCGCTCGCCTCGGTGTTCCTCGTCTTCACCGGAACCAGCATCGCCCGCACGTTCTTCATCACGGCCGCGATGTTCGGCGCCACAAGCCTCTTCGGCTACACGACCAAGCGCGACCTTTCGAAGTTCGGCTCTTTCCTCATCATGGGCCTGATCGGCATCGTGATCGCATCGCTCGTGAATCTGTTCATCGGCTCGAGCGCACTGCAGTTCGCGATCTCGATCATCGGCGTCCTCGTGTTCACGGGACTGACCGCCTATGACACGCAGTCGATCAAGGAGCAGTATGCCGAAGCGCATGGGCACGAGACGAACACCAAGATGGCCGTCTTCGGCGCCCTCTCCCTCTATCTCAACTTCGTCAACCTCTTCCAGCTGCTGCTCAGCCTGACCGGCCAGCGGGAAGAGTAAGGCCTGCGGGAGAGGCCATCGGCGGCGATCACGCTGAAGGTGGCGAAATCCGCTGCGGCAGACCGGCTGCCCCCCTGCCCCGGGCGGCCGGTCTTTCGCGTCTGAGCAGCGTGTGCCAGAGTATCGTTAGCCGTTACCCCGAGACACCATCGATGTCCGAACCTGCAGGCTCCCTTGAGATTGCACCGCCAGACGAGGGCGCGAATGGATCGCGGCGACGGTTCTCCGAAGTTCTCGAGGATCTGGCGTCCCGCCCGTCGTCCTCGATCAGCGTCGCGGACGTTCTGAACGCGTTCGGAGACAAGGCCTTCGGCGCCCTGATGCTGATGTTCGCGGCGCCGAACATCCTGCCGTTGCCGCCCGGCACGTCTGCCGTCCTCGGGGCGCCGCTCCTGTTCGTGACCGCCCAGTTGATGATGGGGCGGCCCTCTCTTTGGATGCCGAAGGTGATTTGCGAGCGCGGGATCCCGCGTGACGCCTTCTCCACCCTGACATCGAAGTTGACGCCGCTTCTCCAGCGCTCCGAGCGCTACCTGAAGCCCCGCCTGACCGGTCTGCTGAGCCCGGCGGCTGAGAGGATCGTCGGGGCGCTCTGCCTCCTTCTGGCGATCATTCTGTTTCTTCCGATTCCCTTCGGAAATATTCCGCCGGCCCTCGCCATCTCAGCCTTCGCACTCGCCATCCTCGAACGCGATGGGGTGGCGGCACTGCTCGGCTGGGTCGTGGCGGCCGGCAGCCTGCTGATCCTCGCCGCCATCTCCTCGGCGATCGTGGCAGGCGTGACCGCTTTCTTCAACCAGCTTTGGCTTCTCTTTTAGCAATGAGGTGTCGTTCGCTCTTACGCAGCGGCCACGCCAAAGGAACAACACATGGACTTCTCTTGGATCTCTGATCCGACGGCTCTCGTCGCACTGGCAACCCTCGTGGTGATGGAGGTGGTGCTCGGCATCGACAACCTCATCTTCATCTCGATCCTCACCAACAAGCTGCCGGAGCACCAGCGGTCGAAGGCGCGCCGCATCGGCATCGGATTGGCCCTGATCCTCCGTCTGGGGCTTCTTGGCACCATCGCGATCATCGTCACCCTGACGGAGCCGATCTTCACCCTGTTCGGGCACGCCTTCTCCTGGCGCGACCTGATCCTGATCGGCGGTGGTCTCTTCCTGGTCTGGAAGGCCACCAAGGAGATCCATCACAACGTCGACCCGTCGCCATCCGACGATGTGTTCGACACGGCGAAAGCCACCATGACCTTCGGGGCCGCGATCACGCAGATCCTGCTGCTCGATCTCGTCTTTTCCCTCGACAGCATCATTACGGCGGTCGGCATGACCGACGTGGTCATGATCATGGTGATCGCGGTGGTGGTTGCAGTGACCGTGATGCTGCTGGCCGCAAACCCGCTCGCCACCTTCATCCACAACAACCCGACAGTGGTGATGCTCGCCCTCGGCTTCCTTCTGATGATCGGCATGACCCTGATCGCCGAGGGCTTCGGGGCCCATGTGCCGAAGGGCTACATCTACGCCGCCATGGCCTTCTCGGCTCTCATCGAGGGTCTCAACATGCTCTCGCGCCGCGCCAAGCGACGGAAGGCCGAGGTGAATGCCAAGGCGCCTGCGCGGCGGGCCTGACCTCCCCGGACGGCAAAAGGGCCGCGCATCATGCGCGGCCCTTTCGATGGGAGCGCCGCTAGCGCCCCATAATTTCCGTTTCGGATCAGACCACCCGGACCTCGATCCTGCCGACACCCTCGACATAGCCTTCGAGCACGTCGCCACGGACGACCGCGCCGACGCCGGCGGGGGTTCCGGTCATGATGATGTCGCCCGGCTGGAGAGTGAACAGACCGGACAGGTAGGAGATCATCTCCGGCACCTTCCAGATCAGCTGATTGAGGTCGCCCGTCTGGCGGACCTCGCCGTTCACCTTCAGCGAGACCTCACCCTCGGCCGGGTGGCCGATCTCGCTCGCGGGCACCAGCGGGCCGCAGGGAGCCGAAGCCTCGAACGCCTTGCCGACCTCCCACGGACGACCCAGCTTCTTCGCCTCGCCCTGAAGGTCGCGGCGGGTCATGTCGAGGCCGACGCCGTAACCGAACACGTGTTCGAGGGCGCTTTCGACCGGGATATTGGAGCCGCCCTTGCCGAGTGCCACGACCATCTCGATCTCGTGGTGAACGTCGGAGCTCTTGCTCGGATAGGGAAAATTGCCGTCGGTGACGATATTGTCGGGGTTCTTCTGGAAGAAGAAGGGCGGCTCCTTGGAGGGGTCGTGCCCCATCTCGATCGCATGCTCGGCATAGTTGCGCCCCACGCAATAGACCCGATGGATCGGGAACAGCTTGTCGCTGCCCTGCACCGGCAGGGTGGGAACCGGCAGCGGCTGCACAACGTAGCCGGCCATGGAGATAGGCGCATTCATCATCTTACTCCTGCGTAGTAATCGACTTTTTTCTCGATGTGTTCGATGGCCGCCGACATCAGCATCGCCGCAGCGAAGAGGATGATCGTCAAAGCCCAGAAGTTCTCCATGTCGAAGCTGCGCGAATAGAGTTCGAACAGCTCGCCATATCCGATGATCGAAACCAGAAGCTGGCCGATCACCACGCCCTTTACGCCGCGGACCAGCCCCAGTCGAATCCCCGCGAGGATTTCCGGGAGGGCCGCAAGGAGAACGATCTTGCTGTAGAGGGCGAAAGTCGAGGCGCCGTAGCTGCGCCCCATCTCGATGAGCGAGTTCGGCACATGACGGATGCCGGCTCGCGTGTCCAGAACGATGATCCAGACCGCGAAGAGGAAGACGGTGACGACGACGGTCGTCTCCCCCATGCCGAACAGAATCATCAGCACCGGGACCAGGGCCGAGAGCGGTGCGCTCACGAAGATGTTGACCCAGATCCCGAAGAGGTCGTCGACCGCCTTGAAGCGCCCCATCAGCACGCCCAGGGTGACGCCGACCACGATGGCGAAGGCCATGCCGACCACGAAGCTGTGGAGCGTGATCAGCGCCGCCGCCTGCCATGTCTGCGTCTGCACCATCGTCACGGCCGCGGCCAGGACGCTGGACAGCGGCGGCACCAGGAACATGGCCCCGGACTGGCCGACCAGCTCCCAAAGGATGCACCAGACGATGAGGGATGCCATCATCGGCACCCGATACCCGAAGAGAGTCATGGCAGCCTCCTCAATCCACGTAGTGCTTGAGGCCTTGCCAGATCTCCTCGACGGTATCGAGGTAGCCCTGGTCGCGGCGGATCGCGTCGGGAGAAGCCGTGCGGTCGATCTTGGGCTCGATGATCTGCGACACCCGTCCGGGACGTCGGGACAGGAGCACGATCCGATCGGAGACATACACGGCCTCTTCGATGCTGTGCGTCACGAAGATGAACGTCTTGCGCTCCTTCTCGACGAGGCGCAGCAGGTCTTCCTGGAACTTGCGCCTGTTCTGCTCGTCGACGGCCGAGAAGGGCTCGTCGAGGAGCAGGACCTCCGCATTGACCGCAAAGGCACGGGCAAGGCCCACGCGCTGGCGCATGCCGCCGGAGAGTTCGTGCGGGTATTTGTCCTCGAAGCCCGAGAGACCTACCTCGGCGATGTACTTGGCCGCGATCGACTGGCGCTCCGCCTTGCCCATGCCCTTCAGCTCCAGGCCGAAGGCGACGTTGCGCATCACGGTTGCCCACGGCATCAGCGCGAAGTCCTGGAACACGAAGGCGCGTTCGGGGCCGGGTCCCGTCACCGGGCGGCCGTTCACCCGCACCTCGCCGGCTGACGGCTCGATGAGGCCCGCGATGATCTTGAGCAGAGTGGTCTTGCCGCAGCCTGACGGGCCGAGAAGCGTCGTCAGCTTGCCGCGGGGAAAGTCGAGATCGATGTTGCGCAGGGCTTCGACCTCTCCGTACTTCTTGCAGATACCCCGGACCTCGACCACGGCATCAGCGGGCACGTCCTTCTCGATGTTGAACACGGCATCGGACATCGTCATGTCAGCCCCTCCTCTTTTCCGGACGCAGTACGCGAACCTCGAAGGCTTCAAGGGCCGCAAGGGTCACGGTCGAGACCAGGATGATGGAAACCACCGCAGCATACATCTCGGCATAGTTCGCCACGGAGCGGTGATAGGTGATGAGATCGCCGATCCCCGTCGGCGTGATGAGCAGTTCGGCCAGGATCACGCCGATGAAGCCCGCCGCGAGGCCAAGCCGAAGGCCCGCGAAGATGACCGGGCTGGCATCCGGGATGATGACTTTGGTGATCTGCTGCAGCCGCGTCCCCTGGAACGAGTAGCACATGGCGACCAATGACGGATTGGCGTTGCGCACGGCCTTGTAGCCGTTGAGCACGATCACCGGCAGGGCCAGCATGATGACGGCGAGCGTCTTCGCCGCCAGCCCGATGCCGTACACGAAGGTGATGAGCGGGATCAGCGCGGCCATGGGAGCCGACTGCAGGACGATGAACAGGGGCGCCACGAGCCACTCGGCCATCCGGGACAGGCCCATCACGATGCCGAGGACGATTCCGACGACGCCCGAGATGGCAATCCCGATCACCAGGGGCTGCAGGGTCGATCCATAGGCCGAGATGAGACTGCCGTCTGCGATCATGGTCCCGAACGCATAGGCCGTGTCGAAGAAGGTCGGGAACGCGTAGCTGATCGGGACGCGCCCGGCGATCTCCCATGCCAGGAAGAACAGTCCCAGGGACACCACCCGCGAAAGGATGGGATACCGCAGGAACAGGCGGCCAAGGCCCAGGCTCAGGCCCGCCGGCGAATGGACGGCCCGCGCGGGGCCGTTCACTCGTGTGTCCGCTTGGGTGGAGGCCATCATACCGCCCACCTCACATCGTTCCGACTTTGGACAGGACGCGATCCAGGGAGCGGGTATCCCAGAAATCCTCGACCTTGAGGCTCGCCGGCTCGCCCGTGAGCTGCCCGGACAGGGTATAGAAGGCGAAGTCGTCCTTGGCCGCGGCAGCCCCGCCGCCATTGACCGGGAAAGCCTTGGCCTTCGCAAGCTCCGTGAAGTATGGGACGATCTCGGCGGTCTGGGAGGCCGGCAGATCGGGCAGCAGCTTGTACTTGGTGCGCCACTCGGCCACGACCGCCGGATTGGCCGTGACTTCGCGCCAGGTGGTGAGGATCGACTCGACGATCTTGTCCACATCGGCCGCATTCTTCTCGAGGAACTGCTGATTGGCGAAGAGCGCCTCGTCCGTGGCGTTGACGCCTTCGAGCGGCAGGATGATGAACTTGCCGGGAGCCTGGGTCTCCAGCAGACGGCGTCCGGCCGAATCGACGATGGTGGCCTTCACGTTGCCCTGCAGCAGGGCGCCCGTGCGGACTTCCGATCCCGGGATGTAGCTGATCTTGGAGAACTTGATGCCCTGGCGCTGTTCCATCAGCTTCATGATGGCCTCGGTGCCCGAGCCGCGCGAATGCACCGCGACCTCCTGACCGTTCAGGTCCTTCCAGGTCTTGTAGTGCTCGCTGTTGACGGCCGGGTAGAAGCGCAGCGTCGAGAGTTGGAGGAACATCCGGACCGGCGCCTTGACCTTCTGGACGAGCGCGTAGGGACCGCCGACGCCGATATCGGCCTGACCGCCCACCACGGCCTGCGCAGCAATGTCCTCGGACTTCAGGTAGGTGACCTCGATATCGACGCCCTTCTCCTTCGCCCGCTCGAGGGCGGTGAGCAGGTGCAGGGATTCAACGCTGGCGATGTCGCCGAACGCGACCCGGACCTTGGCCTCGGCCGAAGCGATGAACGCGGCGCTGATGGCGAGAGCCGCGGCACCCGCCTTTAGACATGCGAACCCTTTGAACATTTCCATCTCCCTCAAGCCCCCGGGTGGTTGCCCCACCCTCCTTCGCGGCCGCGTTATTCGCAACCAATGACGCAATGGTTACATATAGGTTGCACACCATGTCAACCAGGAAGGCTCTTGACGCCCTCTACACAGTGTTTCATATGTTCAACCAATATTGGATTGGTTTGGATCTTTGCTGATGTCGATTCTGAGCGAGACGAGTTCTGATCGGGGAACGGTCACGCAGCTGCGTGCCTACCTTGCCCAGGCGGAACTGCCCGACGACGGACGTCTGCCACCCGAGCGGGACTTGTCCGAAGCCCTCGGGGTCTCCCGGACGGAGCTCCGCAAGGCGCTCGGCACCCTGGAGGCCGAGGGGCAGATCTGGCGCCATGTCGGCAAGGGCACCTTCGTCGGCTCGAGGCCGATCGACACCTTCGCGGATCTCACCGCGCTGGCCCGGAGAACCAATCCGGCGGAGGTGATGCGCGCTCGGCTGATCATGGAGCCGGAGATCGCCCGCGCTGCGGCATTGACTGCCACGCCCATGCAAATCGCAGAGATGCGGGCCTGTCAGGCGCGCACGCGCGAGGCCGCGACTTGGCGCCAGTACGAGAACTGGGACCATCGGCTCCATCGCACCATCGCGGAGGCGGCGCAGAACATTCCGCTGCTGGGCCTGTTCGACACCCTCAACGCCCTGCGCCGCGCCGTCACCTGGGGCCGGCTCCGCTCGAACCCTGTGAAGCCCAGCCCGGACCACCACAGCTTCGCCGAGCACCAAGCGATCGTGGATGCGATCGAGAACCGTGACATGAACGGAGCGGCAGCGGCCATGCGCACGCACCTGCGCACGGTGGAGCGCAACCTGCTGGACCGTCAGACCTTGCCGGGAGAATGAGCAGGCGGCGGGCCCGCCGGGCCTGCCGCGACAGTTTACCTGAAGTGCTTCGAGAGCTTCAGGCCCTGAGCCTGGTAGTTCGATCCAGCTCCGGCGCCGTAGAGAACCTGGGGCCGCTCCGCCATCCGCTCGTAGACAAGCCGGCCCACGATCTGGCCGTCCTCGAGGATGAAGGGTACATCGCGGGACCTTACCTCGAGCACCGCGCGGGCCCCCTCCCCTCCCGCTTCGGCATGGCCGAAGCCGGGATCGAAGAAGCCGGCATAATGGACCCGGAATTCGCCCACGAGCGGGTCGAAGGGCACCATCTCGGCCGCATAATCGGGCGGCACGTGAACCGCCTCCTTGGACGCCAGGATGTAGAACTGGCCCGGATCGAGGATCAGGGTGCGGCTATCGTCTGCGTAGAGCGGCTCCCAGAAATCGGCGATCCGGCACGATGCCGGCTTGTCGACATCGACAAGCCCGGTGTGCCGCTTGGCGCGATAGCCGATAAGCCGGTCCTGCCCGAACCCGGCCAAGTCGACGCTGACGGCGACGCCGTCCTGGATCGACGGCTCCGCGGAGGTCACGACCTTCTCGCGCTGGTGAAGATCATGAAGCTCCGCATCGGAGAGGCGCACCTCGCCCTTCCGCAGCCGGAGCTGGGACAGACGGGTTCCGGTCCGGACCAGAACTGGAAAGGTGCGTGGCGATATCTCGGCATAGAGCGGCCCATGATAGCCCGCTCCGATGGTGTCGAATTCCTGGCTGCGATCCGTGATGACGCGGGTGAACACGTCGATGCGGCCCGTCGAGCTCTTCGGGTTGGCCGCCGCCGAAACGTCGTCCGGTAAGGCGAGGCTTTCCTGCAGTTCGGCGATATAGACGCTGCCGGTCTCCAGAATAGCCCCGATGCTCAGGTCGATCTCATGGAAGCTGAGCTGGGTGAGACGGTCCTGGACCGTGTGGTTGCGCCCCGGGAGAAAGCTGGCGCGCACCCGGTAGGCCCGCCGGCCCAATCTCAGATCGAGGCTCGCAGGCTGCACCTGATCGGCCGCAAAGGGCGTCTCGGGCCTGATCACGCCCGCGTCCGCGAGGCGCATGATGGCATCAGCCGACTGAATCCCGTCTTTCAACGCAACCATAGCTTCTCCGACGGGTCTCCGCCCTCTTCCAGGTTCAAGCGAGGCACTATGTCTAAGGAATGTTACGGAATTCTCAAGACTTTCCCTCGTCTTCGTCCCGAAAGGCGTGCCAGGCCACCGTCACCCGTGCGAGCGCGCTCATGAAGGTCAGGCCCGCAAAGGCATAGGCCAGGACCGGGAACCAGCCCGGCGCGAGCATCATGAGGACGAAGAACAGGATGGTCTCCGTGCCCTCCATGAGGCCTGCCGAGAAGTAGATCGATTTGATGCCGTGGACTTTCGTGTCCAGGCCCCGCTTCGCCGCCACGGCCGCGAAGGCCAGGAAGCTTGCTCCGTTGACGTAGAAGGACAGAAGCAGGACCGCGGCCGGCACAGCAGACACTCCGGGCTCCCGCAGCGCGAAGGCAAGCGGGACAGCGCCATAAACGGCGAAGTCGCAGACGATGTCGAGGAAGCCACCGCGATCCGACCGGCTCGATGCCCGGGCGACCGCTCCATCGAGGCCGTCGAGGATGCGGTTCGCTGCGAACAGGACAAGGGCCGGCAGGTCCACCCCGAGGACGATTGCCGCGGCGGCCGCGAGACCCAAGGAAAGCCCAAGAACCGTGACCGCGTCGGCCGAGGCTCCCCGCCTGGCGAGGCTGCACCCCATCCTGTTCAGAGGCGGATCGATGATCCGCCGCGCCCAGCCGTCGAGCATGACCGTTCTCCCGCCCCGTCGATTGACGGGACCGCTCGGCCGCCTTACCACGACCTTGACGGTCCATTCCAGCGCCACCCCTACGAGGGAGCTCGATGTACAAGGCAGTAACCCGCGGCATCAGCGTGATGGTGACGCCCCGCTACATGCCGGAGGAGTCTTCGCCCGACGAAGGCCGCTATTTTTTCGCCTATACGGTCGAAATCATCAACACGAGCCTGCATCGCGTGCAGCTGAAAGCCCGCTATTGGAAGATCGTCGACGGCCACGGCCAGATACAGGAAGTGCGCGGCGCCGGCGTCGTCGGCGAACAGCCGGTGCTCGGCCCCGGCGAGAGCTACAGCTACACGAGCGGCTGCCCGCTCGCGACGCCGAGCGGGACCATGCAAGGCAACTACGTCATGGAGACCGCGGACGGCGAAACCTTCGAGGCCGAGATTCCCGCCTTCTCCCTCGACATCCCACAAGCCAAACGCGTGTTGCACTGAGGTCTGAATGTCTGTCCAAGGTCAGCGGCTGACGCCGCTCGAAATGCTGGCAAAGCTCGTGTCCTTCGATACGGTCACGTCGAACTCGAACCTTCCGCTCGTGGAGTTCGTCGAGAGCTATCTGCAGAGCTGGAATGTTCCTTACATCCGGCTGCCCAACGAGACCGGCGACAAAGCCGCAATCTATGCCACCGTGGGACCGCAGGATCGTGGCGGCGTGGTTCTGTCGGGCCACACGGACGTGGTTCCGGTCACGGGCCAGTCCTGGACGACGGATCCGTTCACGCTGCGCGTCGAGAACGGACGGGCCTACGGGCGCGGCGCGGTGGACATGAAGGCGTTCGATGCGCTGGCGCTGGCCCTCATTCCCGAGTTCCAGGCGGCCAATCTCAAGACTCCGATCAACATCATGCTCTCCTATGACGAGGAGACCACCTGCCTCGGAGTCATCGATGGCATCCGCCGCCTCGGCCACGATCTTCCCATGCCGAAGGCCGCGATCGTCGGTGAGCCGACGAGCCTCGAGGTGGTGGACGCACACAAGAGCGTCGTGACCTTCAACACCACCGTGCATGGCTTCGAGGCACATTCCTCGAAGCCGTATCTCGGCGCGAGCGCAGTCATGACCGCAGCCGACATGATCGCGGAACTGAACCGCATTGCCGACGAGATGATGGAGCGCGGCGATCCAAGCGGACGCTTCGACCCGCCATACACCACCGTGCATGTGGGCGTGATCAACGGCGGAACGGCGCGCAACATCATGGCGAAGACCTGCTCCTTCCACTGGGAGTTCCGCGGCCTGCCGAGCCTCGACCCGCAGGAGATTCCGCAGCGGCTCGACCGGTTCGTTCAGGAGGTCGCTCTTAAGCGCCTCAACCGCTTCGGCGAGTTCGGCCGCGTCGAGACGAAGTTGGAGGTGGCGGTTCCGGGCCTTGCGCCGGAAACTGGCTCTGCCGCGGAGACGTTGGCCCTGCGCCTCGCCAATCGCAATCAGACCCAGACTGTGCCGTTCGGCACGGAGGCAGGACATTATCAGGCTGCGGGAATCCCGACGGTCGTGTGCGGACCGGGCTCGATCAACCAGGCTCATCAGCCCGACGAGTACATCACCCTGGAACAGATCGAGGCGGGCGCCGCCTTCATGCGTCGCCTCGCCGCGACCTGCGCGAGCTCTTAAGCGGATTCTCCCGTGTTGGCGATCTCGGCCTCCACATCCGCGGGGTCGAGGTCGTAGAAGCGCGAGCAGAACTCGCACGTGATGCCGATGCGGCCGTTGTCGCCGACCATGTGGTGGCGATCATCGGCCGAGAACCTGCGCATCATCGACATGACGCGCGTCTGCGAGCACCGGCACTCCTCGTGCACGTGCTGCGCATCGAACACCCGCACGCCCCGCTCGTGGAACAGGCGATAGAGAAGCCGCTCGCTTGAAACGGCAGGATCGACGAGTTCGTGGTCCTCCACCGTTGCCATGAGCATTTTCGCCTCGACCCAGGCATCGTCCTCCGTCGGCCCGGCCAGGTCGTTGGACGGATGGCCCTCCGGAATGTCGCCGGGCGCAAGATCCGCCTGACGCATCCGCTCGGGCGACGAGGGTAGGAACTGGATCATCAGCCCGCCGGCCCGATAGGTGTGACGACCGTCTTCGAACTGCTCGGCCACGGCGAGGCGAACCTGCGTCGGGATCTGCTCCGACTGGCGGAAATACTGGTGCGCCGCTTCCTGGAAGTCCTGTCCTTCCAACGCCACCAAGCCCTGATAGCGGCTGCGCTCGCTGCCCTGGTCAATGGTCATCGCCAGATAGCCGGATCCGACGAGGTCGCCGGTCTTGAGAGGTCCGAAACCGAGCGCTTCGAGCTTGTCCTTGTCGAAGCGCGCCATAGCGCGCAGGCGGTCGGGCGCATCGAAATCGACGACGATCATCTCGATGGGACCGTCGGTCTTGGTCTGGAGCTGGAAGCGCCCCTCGAACTTGAGCGACGATCCCAGCAGGACCGTCAGGGCAGCGGCCTCGCCGAGGACGCGCGAAACCGGTGCAGGATAGGCATGTCGGGAGAGGATCGCATCCACCGAGACGCCGAGACGCACGATGCGCCCGCGCACGTCGAGGGGCTCGACCGCGAAGGGCAGAACGACGTCGTCTTGGCCTTCGAACGGGGTTGAACTCATGCGTCTGCCGCTCCCAGGCACCACGCCAGGATGCCTTTCTGTGCATGAAGCCGGTTCTCGGCCTCGTCGAAGACGACCGAACGCGGGCCGTCCATGATCTCGTCCGTCACCTCCTCGCCGCGATGCGCCGGCAGGCAGTGCATGAAGATGGCGTCCTCCTGGGCCACGCCCATGAGCTTGCTGTTGACCTGGTAGGGCTTGAGCAAATTGTGGCGGCGGAACTCGTCCTCGTCGCCCATGGAAACCCAGCAATCGGTCACGACCGCATGGGCTCCTTCCGCGGCTTCAAAGGCATCGGTCGTCACGACGATCTCCGCTCCTTCTTTTCTCGCCCAAGACAAAAGCTCGGGACGCGGAGCGAGTTCCGGCGGCGACGCGATCTTCAGGGTGAATTCGAGCCTTGCGGCAGCGTGGACCCAGGAGGCGAGCACGTTGTTCGCATCACCCGTCCAGGCCACCGTCTTGCCCTTGATCGAGCCGCGATGCTCCTCGAATGTCATCACATCGGCCATGATCTGGCAGGGATGCGTCATCTTGGTGAGGCCGTTGATGACCGGAATCGTGGCGTACTCGGCTAGCTCCGTCACCATCGCGTGGTCGAGGGTGCGGATCATGATGGCGTCGACGTAGCGCGAAAGGACCCGGGCCGTGTCGGCAATGGTCTCGCCGCGCCCGAGCTGCATCTCCTTGCCCGTGAGCATCAACGTCTCGCCGCCGAGCTCCCGCATGCCCACATCGAAGGATACGCGGGTGCGGGTCGACGGCTTGTCGAACACCATGGCCAGGACCTTGCCTTCGAGAGGCCTGTCCTTCGCCTTTTCGCCACGGCGGCGGCGTGCCTTGATCGCAGAGCCGACATTCAGGACATGGCGGATCTCCGCGGCCGTCAGGTCGCTGAGATCGAGGAAGTGGCGGGTCTTCATTCTGCGGCTCCCCGCTGGGCGGTGGCTTTCAGCTCGGTTTCGATGGCCGTGCAGGCGGCATCCAGGCGGTTCATGGCCTCGGCCACGTCCTCATCGCTGATGATCAGCGGCGGCAGGAGGCGAGTCACGTTGTCGCCAGCCGCGATCAGGATGATCTTCTGGGCCCGGGCGGCCGCGATGAAATCCGTGTTCGGGACGTTCGTGCGCAGGCCCATCATGAGGCCCAGGCCACGCACGTCCGAGATGACGGCCGGGTGCCGGTCCTTGAGTTCTGCCAGGCGCTGCTTCAGCAGGAGGCCGACCCGCTCCACCCGTTCGAGGAAGCTGGGCGCAAGGATCACGTCGAGCACCGCGTTCCCGACCGCCATGGCGAGCGGGTTGCCGCCGAAGGTCGTGCCGTGGGAGCCGACGGTCATGCCGCTGGCCGCCTCGGCGGTGGCGAGGCAGGCGCCCATGGGGAAGCCGCCGCCGATGCCCTTGGCAACCGCCATGATGTCGGGGGTCACGCCCGTCCATTCATAGGCGAAAAGCTTGCCGGTCCGGCCGACGCCGGTCTGGATCTCGTCGAAGATCAGGAGCAGGCCGTGGGCGTCGCACAAGCCGCGAAGCTCGCGCATGAAGGGGTTGGGAACAGGCCGGATGCCGCCCTCGCCCTGGATCGGCTCGATCATGATCGCAGCCGTCTCCGGTCCGATGGCGGCCTTCAGGGCCTCCAGGTTGTCGAAGGGAACCTGATCGAATCCCTCGACCTTGGGCCCGAAGCCCTCCAGGTACTTGGCCTGGCCGCCCGCCGCGATCGTGGCCAGCGTCCGGCCATGGAAGGCGCCCTCGAAGGTGATGATGCGGAACCGCTCCGGGTGCCCCTTCGACGCATGGTACTTCCGGGCCATCTTGATGGCGGCCTCGTTGGCCTCGGCGCCCGAGTTCGAAAAGAACACCACATCCGCGAAGGTGTTTTCCACCAAGCGCTTGGCCAGCCTCTCGCCCTCCGGGATCTGGTAGAGGTTGGAGGTGTGCCAAAGCTTGGCCGCCTGCTCCGTCAGAGCCTTCACCAGATGGGGGTGGGCATGGCCCAGGGCGTTCACGGCGATGCCGGCGCCGAAATCCAGATATCGCTCGCCATCTCGGCCGATGAGCCAGGGCCCCTCCCCCTTTTCGAAGGATAGATCGGCGCGTGCATAGGTCTGCAGCAATGGCGATGTCACGGGTCGTCTCCGCCTTAGGGACCCAAGGTCGCACCCGGGTCCGAAAAAGAAAGCGCCGCCCAAGCGGGGCGGCACGGAGCGGATTCTAACGAGGCCTGAGACCCTGTCAATTCAAGAGAAATGATGTAAGCCATCACGTTGGGATTTGGGCTTCGGACCAGTTCCCTGGGGAAAACGACAGGGCCTGTCCGGGGACTCTTGCGCCCGAGTCCACCCATCTAGTAACTTCAGAGCCGTCGAGTACGACGTTTCGTGCGGCGGCTTTCACCCTCAGGAGCGATCCTTGCAACGCGGTCGGACATAGAACCTCTGTCCGCGGGGCATAAGGGATTCGCCCTGCTCAAGACGGCCCCGATGGAGGCGGGAAAAAAATGATAGATGCGGGCGCAACTTGGACGGATGAGCGGGTCGAGCTTCTCAAGAAGCTCTGGTCCGACGGCTTGAGCGCAAGCCAGATCGCGGCGGAACTCGGCAACGTGACCCGCAATGCGGTGATCGGCAAGGTTCATCGTCTCGGGCTCTCGGGCCGGGCCAAGGACAAGGTAGCTCCCGCAACCCAGCGTCCCCGCAAGCCCGCCCGCACCCCGAGCGCTCCGGCTCCGATCATGCAGGCCGAGCGCGGCAATGTGCTCGTGGCTCCCCTTCCGCCGGTGCCGATGGTCGAGGAGACGGCCGAGGTTCCGGCCGAGCAGGAGGTTGCTATCCCGATGTCGGAGCGCGTGACCATCATGGATCTGCGCGAGTCCATGTGCCGCTGGCCCATGGGCGACCCGACCAAGCCCGAATTCCGCTTCTGCGGCGCCCGCTCCATCACGGGTCTGCCCTACTGCACCCATCATGCCCGCATCGCCTATCAGCCGGTCGCCGACCGCAAGCGTGAGCGGAAGCTCGCCCGCGCCTGATCGGCGGGGCAAACCCTACCCAGACAACAAGAAAGGCCGCGCCAAGGATGCTTGGCGCGGCCTTTTTTCGTCCGGCACCTGCCTTCAGGCATTCATTTTCTGGACCTGCTCGTCACGGGCGAAGGTCTCGTCGAACGAGTAGCCCGCGCCTCGCACGGTCCGGATCGGATCCGGCTGTCGGGGCAGATTGATCGCCTTGCGCAGCCGGCCCACATGCACGTCGACGGTGCGCTCGTCGATATAGACGTCATGCCCCCAGACCGCATTGAGAAGGTGCTCGCGGCTGAAGACGCGCCCGGGGCTCTGCATCAGGAACTCGAGGAGGCGGAACTCCGTGGGACCGAGATGGAGATCCTTCCCGGCGCGCCGCACCCGGTGCGTTTCGCGGTCGAGCTCCATATCGCCGGCGATCAGGAGCGTCGCGATATGCGCCGGCTTCGTCCGGCGCAGGAGCGCTCGGACCCGGGCGAGCAGTTCGGGAACCGAAAACGGCTTGACGATGTAGTCGTCAGCGCCGGTCGAGAGGCCGCGGATGCGGTCCCCCTCCTCGCCCCGCGCCGTCAGCATGATCACCGGAAGGCGCTCGGTTTCCGGGCGGACCCGGATGCGCCGGCAGAGTTCGATCCCCGACAGGCCCGGGAGCATCCAGTCCAGCAGGACGATGTCCGGCACCTGCTCGCGCAGGCGGATCTCCGCCTCGTCGCCGCGAGAGACGCTGTCGACCTCGTAGCCTTCAGCCTCCAGGTTGTAGCGCAGGAGAAGCGTCAACGGCTCCTCATCCTCGACGATCAGAACGCGAGGCCCCATGGTCACGCTCCCGTGTTGACCGTCGCGTCGATGGAACGGTCGTTCTTCGGCCGATCGATGGCAAGGTTCTCGCCGAGCACCAGATAATGCACGGTCTCGGCGATGTTCGTCGTGTGGTCGCCGATGCGCTCGATGTTCTTGGCGCAGAACAGGAGATGGGTGCAGAAGGAGATGTTGCGCGGATCTTCCATCATATAGGTGAGAAGCTCCCGGAACAGCGACGTATAGAGAGCGTCGATGGCGCCGTCCCGCTTCCAGACGTCGACGGCCTTTGCGGTATCCTGCTGCGTATAGGCGTCGAGCACGTCCTTGAGCTGGCCCAGCACGAGATCGCTCATGTGCTGGAGCCCGAGAACAATCTTCTGCGGCTGGAACTCCTCGCCGATGGCAAGGGCCCGCTTGGCGATGTTCTTCGCCAGGTCGCCGATGCGCTCCACGTCGCCCGAAACCCGGATGGCCGAAATGGTTTCGCGGAGATCGACCGCGAGCGGCTGGCGCCGCGCGATCGTCAGGATGGCGCTCTCCTCGACCTCGCGCTGAAGCACGTCGAGGCGGCTGTCGGACGCGATGACGGACTGGGCGAGAGCCTTGTCGTGACGGACCAGGGCTGCGATGGAATCGACGAGCATCTTCTCGGCGATGCCGCCCATCTCGGTGATCCGCCGACGGAGACCCTGAAGATCGTTGTCGTAGGAGCTGACGATATGCTCCGCCATGGGAAGCCTCCTTTCAGGCGCTTCGTTCAGCCGAAGCGGCCCGTGATGTAGTCCTGGGTTTGTTTCTTGGTGGGAGTCATGAACATCTTGTTCGTCGGCCCGAACTCCACCAGCTCGCCGAGATACATGAAGGCGGTGAACTGCGAGATGCGCGCGGCCTGCTGCATGTTGTGCGTTACGATCACGATCGTGAACTCGGTCCGCAGATGCTCGATCAGCTCTTCGATCTTGCCGGTCGAGATCGGGTCCAGCGCCGAGGTCGGCTCATCCAGCAGGATCACCTCGGGCTGCTGCGCGATCGTGCGCGCGATGCACAGGCGCTGCTGCTGCCCGCCGGAGAGACCCATGCCGGACTGGCGCAGCTTGTCCTTCACCTCGTCCCAGAGCGCCGCCTTGCGCAGTGCCTCCTCGACACGCCCATCGAGCTCGGAGCGCGGCAGATTCTCGTAAAGGCGAATGCCGAAGGCGATGTTGTCGTAGATCGACATCGGGAACGGCGTCGGCTTCTGGAACACCATGCCGACGCGCGCCCGCAGCTCGTTCACATCGATGGAGGGCGAGAGAACGTTTTGTCCGTCGAGCAGGATCTCGCCCTCGGCGCGCTGCTCGGGGTAGAGGCTGTAGATGCGATTGAAGGTCCGCAGCAGGGTCGACTTCCCGCAGCCGGAGGGGCCGATCAGGGCCGTCACCTGCCGATCGTAGAAGTCGATCGATATGTCCTTCAGGCTGCGGAAATCGCCATAATAGAAGTTGAGATCGCGAACGGCGATGCGGACCGGCGCGGCCGTGTTGGCCGTGGACTTTCCGATGGCGCTGCTCGTGTCGAGGGCAATCGAACTCATCGGGCGACATCCTTCCTGAAGAGCAGGCGCGCCACAATGGAGAGCGCCAGGATCGTGAGCGTGATGACGAGGGCGCCGGCCCATGCGAGCTCACGCCAGTTCTGGTAGGGCGAGAGCGCGTACTGGTAGATCATGACCGGCAGGTTCGCGACACCGCCCATGAGATCGGCCCGGAACCAAAAATTGTTGTTGAGCGCCGTGAAGAGCAACGGAGCCGTCTCGCCCGCGATGCGGGCTGTCGCCAGGAGGATGCCGGTGATCATACCGGCCCGTGCGGCGCGCCACGTGATCTTCGTGATGACCTTCGACATCGGCGCTCCGAGAGCCGCCCCCGCCTCCCGCAGGGAGCCGGGCACGATGCGCAGCATATCCTCCGTGGTGCGGACGATGACCGGGACGGCGATGATGGCCAGCGCCACACCTCCAGCCCAACCCGAATATCCACCCATGGGCTGAACCATCAGGGTGTAGACGAAGAGGCCGATCAGGATGCTCGGCGCCGCCAGAAGAATGTCGTTCACGAAGCGGATCACCTCCGCGAGTTTCGAGCCTCTGCCGTACTCGGCCAGATAGGTGCCCGCCAGCACTCCGACCGGGGTCGCGACGACGATGCCCAGAAAGGTCAGGATGAAGCTGCCGGCGATGGCATTGGCGATGCCGCCGCCTTGCGTCATCGGGCCGGGCGTGGTGTTCGTGAACACCTCCGGCCGCAGGGCGCTGATGCCTTGATAAAGGAGCATCAGGAGAATCCAGCCCAGCACGAAGACGCCGAGGCAGGTGAAGAGAATGCAGATCGCCTTCAGGGCGCGGTCCGCCAGGTACCGGCTGCGCCGCACCCGGCCCCAAGGGGCGGTCGGCGCGGTCGTGGATCTCGACATCGTATCCATGGCCTTCCCCTACTTCACCGTTGCCCGCGCCACCAGAAGGCGGGCCAGGACGAGGACGCTGAACGTCACCAGGAAAAGGATGCAGCCGAGGGCCATGAGGGCGTTGAGCTGGAGCCCGATCGCTTCGTTGAACTCGTTCGCGATGCGCGATGCGATGGTCGAACCCGGATCGAACAAGGACAGGGACAGCCGGTTCGCGTTGCCGACCACGAAGGTCACGGCCATGGTTTCGCCGAGGGCTCTCCCTAGGCCCAGCATGATGGCGCCGATAATGCTCACCCCGACCTGCGGAACCAGAACATGGCGCACCACCTCCCAGGTGGTGCACCCAATCCCATAGGCGCTCTCACGCATCACGGGCGGGATCTGGTCGAGGATGTCCCGCGTAATCGAGGCGATGAACGGGATGATCATGATGGAGAGGATGATCCCGGCCGTGAGGACGCCAACGCCGGAGGGAACGCGGGCGTAGAGGATCGTTCCAAGGACCGGCAGCCCCTCGACGATTCTGGAGACCGGAATCTGGACGAATTTCGCGAAGAGCGGCGCAAAAACGAAGAGTCCCCACATGCCGTAGATGATGCTCGGGACGGCTGCGAGCAGCTCGATCGTCGTCGCGATCGGGCGCTTCAGCCAAGGGGGGCAGAGCTGCGTGAGGAAAATCGCGATGCCCACGGAGATGGGCACACCGATCACCAGGGCGATCAGGGCCGAGGTCAGGGTGCCGACGATCGCCACCCAGGCGCCGTATTCGTCCCGCTGTACGTCCCAGGCGCTCGACGTGATGAACCCGAGGCCGAACTCCCTGAAGGCAGGGAGTCCGCCATAGATCATCGACCCGATGATCCCGGCGAGCACGATCAGCACGAGGAGGGCGGAGCTCAGGCTGGCCAGCCTGAAGATCTGGTCCGAGTTGAACGAGGGAGATCGGCGAGAAGGCTTATCCATGCTCGTGACAAGAAGTTTCTGAGACAAGGCGACCATCCGCCGATACTCCCCGGCAAACTAAGTCAAGATCACTTTTTGAAAAGCGGCTGACCGGATTTATCCTTGATGTCCGCTTCCCAGCTGGCGCGAACCATGTCCTCCACCTGAGCCGGCAGGGCCACATAATCGAGCTCGGCCGCCATCTGGTCGCCGTTCTTGAAAGCCCAGTCGAAGAACTTGAGCGCTTCGGCCACCTGCTCCGGCTTCTCCGGGGTCTTGTGGACCAAAATGAAGGTCGGCGCCGTGATCGGCCAAGCCTCGTCTCCGGGCTGGTTGGTCAGCGAGATGCCGAAGCCGGGAGCCGACTTCCAATCCGCCCCGGCGGCAGCCGCCTGGAAGGTCTTGGCGTCCGGCGAGACGAACTTGCCGCTCTTGTTCTGAAGCTGGGCGAACGGGATGTTGTTCTGCTTGGCGTAGGCGTATTCCACATAGCCGATGGAATTCGGGACCTGCAGCACGAGCGCGGCGACGCCCTCGTTGCCCTTGCCACCCTGGCCGACCGGCCATTGGACCGAGGACCCCGCGCCAGGGCCGCTCTTCCAGGCCTCGGAGACCTGCGACAGGTAGGTGGTGAAGACGCTGGTCGTGCCGGATCCGTCCGACCGGTAGACCGGCGTGATCGTGGCGTCGGGAAGCTTCACGCCTTGATTGAGCTGGGCGATCTTGGCGTCGTTCCACTTGGAAATCTTGCCGTTGAAGATATCGGCGAGCACCTCGCCGGTCAGCTTCATCTGACCCGCCGGGACACCCTGCACGTTGTAGACGGGCACGACGCCGCCCATCACGACCGGGAACTGGATCAGGCCATCCTTTTCCAGATCGGCGCCCTTCAGGGGGGCGTCCGTGGCGCCGAAATCGACCGTCTTGGCGCGAATCTGGCGGATGCCGCCGCTGGAACCGATCGACTGGTAGTTCAGGCGGTTGCTGGTTTCCTTGTTGTAGGCTTCGGCCCAGCGGGCATAGATCGGGAACGGGAAGGTCGCCCCGGCTCCGGTGATCTCGGCGGCCGAGACTGCGAGCGAGCATGAAGCGACGGCAATGCCAACCACGGCGGCGTACGGCATGAATTTCACGAGGCGTCTCCTGTTCAAACAAGCGCGGCAGTCGCTCCTGATCGCGGAGGCTTGCTGCGCTTCGAGGGGACTAGGTTCTTTCGATGTCTCGTCTACGACAGTTGGATGACAGTTAGGTGACAGCCCCGACCGGACACAGCCCTATGGCTCGGTGTGCCCGGAACGGCGGGTTACGGCCGTCTTTTCCCTAATCATGGCCTTGAGCCTCCGGCAGGATGACCGAGAAGCGCGCGCCCTGGCCCGGCTCGCTCGAGATGTCGAGATGGCCGCGGTGCCGGTTCACGATGTGCTTCACGATCGCAAGGCCTAGGCCCGTGCCGCCCTTGTCCCTGCTCTGCGCAACGTCGACGCGGTAGAACCGTTCCGTCAGGCGCGGCAGGTGCTCGGGGGCGATGCCCGGCCCGTAATCCTGGACTGACAGCATCACGCGGGGCTGGGCCTCCCGGTCCGAGCCGGCGAGGTGCGCGAGCTCGACGTCCACCCTGCCGCCGCTCTCGCCATACTTCGCGGCATTCTCGATGAGGTTCTCCAGCACCCGCAGGAGTTCGTCGCGGTCGCCGAGGACCGGCACCGCATGATCGGGAAGACGGGAATGGATCGCCACACCGCGCTCCCGTGCCAGGGGCGAGAGGGTCTCGACCATCTGGGATGCGATGGTCCTCAGGTCCACGATCCCGGTCGGCGCCACATGGGCCCTCATCTCGATCCGTGACAGGGACAGAAGATCGTCGATCAGGCGCTTCATTCGCTGGGCCTGTCCGCGCATGATGTCGAGGAACCGTTCCCGGGCTTTCGGATCGTCCCGGGCGGGGCCCTGCAGGGTTTCGATGAAGCCGAGGAGCGATGCGAGCGGTGTCCGCAGCTCATGACTGGCATTGGCTACGAAGTCGGCCCGCATGGCCTCCAGGCGCCGGGCCGACGTCAGGTCGCGGAAGAACAGCACCACGCCCGGACCGAAGGAGATCCCCGGCTCGTCGCTGCTCAGGGGGCCAATGTGCACCTCGAAGGTGCGCTCCGTCGGAATCCTTTCGGAATATTCGATCCGAAGAGGAGCGCCCGTCCCGAGGACCTCGTCGATTGCGCCGAGCACGTCGGGGCTGCGCAGGGCGAACGACAGGGGATGTCCCGTCTTCAGTCCGGGCAGCAGGACCCTGGCTGCCGCGTTGGCCTCGACCACGAGCGTCCGCTGATCCACCAGGATCACAGGGTCCGGAATGTGGGCCAGAACGGCGTCGGCGAGGCCTGGCTGCCGGACGTCCTTCGCCGGAAGCCGGCTTCGCGTGCCGAGGAGGCGCCGGGTCAAGGTCTGCCGGTGACCCGCAAGGACGAAGCTGAGCGGGAGGGCGAGAGCGGCCGCTATGAGGAGCCAGACATCCCAGATGTCCCGGATCGCGGCAGCCAGGAGCACGAGAAATCCTGCCGCGAACGCTCCTCGAAAGGCGCCGCGCCGGGCGATATCGGGCCCGTTGGCGTCGTTCGTCGTGCTCGCATCGTCTGCATCGGCCATGGGAGAACGAAAGTCCCGCGGGAATGAAGTGGCCTGTTTAGATCAGCCAGACCGGCAAGTCACCCGCAGCTTGGCCTTGCGGCTTCACTCGGCCAGCGCCTCGTCCTCGTCCGGCTTGAATGCGTCCCGGGAGGACTTGATGCGGTTGCGGATCTCGTAGGCGCCAAGAAGGGCCAGGGCGATCACGAAGGGGATCAGGTAGTAGCAGAGCCGGTAGAGCAGCAGGGCGCCGAGCACGGGCTCGCGCGGATAGCTCGACAGCGCCAGGAGGATCGTCGCCTCAAAGACCCCGAGCCCGCCGGGTGCGTGGCTCGCAACACCCAGCATCACGGCGAAGATGTAGATCGCCACGAAGGTTTCGAAGCTGATGTTGTGGCCGCCGGGCAGCAGCACGAAGAGAACGCCCGCACCGGCGCAGACGTCCACCGCACCGATCAGGAGCTGGGCGACCGACAGGCGGAAGCCCGGCAGCTCCAGCTTCCATCCCTGGATCTTCACGATGCGGCGTTTGAGGGAGACCCAGATCAGATAGACGACGACGAAGACCGCAGCGCAAAGGCCGACGAACTGGTTCAGCCACATGCTGGTGTAGTAGACGAGACCGGCCACCTCGTCGGCGCGGCTGATCATCGTCCAGGCCAGGACCAGCGCCATGCCGAGCCAGAACGTGACGCCCGCGATGACGGTCAAGCTCGCGACGCGTGCGCCGCTGACCCCCTTCGATGCGTAGATCCAGTAGCGGACCGTCCCCGCCGTGAGCAGCGGGAACCCCAACGTGAAGCTGACCGCGTAGCTCGTGAACGAGGCGAGCGCCGTCGTACGATAGGGAATGTGCACCTTGAGCTGCCGCAACGCGATGGCGTCGTAGCAGGTCAGCAATCCATAGCTGAGCGTGGTGAACAGGATCGCAAGGCCGATCTGGCGGAAGCTGGCGGCCGTGAAGGCGGCCTTCAGCTCGTTGACGTCGATCTCCGACACGATGTGCCACAGGACGACCAGCGAGGCCCCGAACAGCAGGATGCTGGCCGCCATCCCCACCCAGGCGAAGCGGCGGGAGCGCCGCTCCCTGGGATGCAGGGCATCCACCGATGAAATGGCCGGCGGCGTTACCTGTTGGGGGCTCATGTCGTTCATGAAAAAAGCGGAAAAACCGGCCTCGGATTGGGAAAATACCGCCGTCGAGCGGTGGGCTGTCCCTGCATCTATGCGCTCGCGGCGCGAACCGCCAGACGCAGGCGGATGCATAATGGCTTTCGGGTTCCAGCGCTACTCCCGAGCCCTGAAAGCCTCAAAGAAGCCGCCGATTGGGCCGATATGCCTTGCCAAGTCCCCAAAAGGACTAAAACTATGGCTCTCACGAAGGACGGATCACAGGGCACCCGGTGCCGAGGGGACACGAGTGGACTTCACTGCATCCGAGAGCCAGTTCGCCGTTTTGGCCGAAAGCCTGCCGCAGCTCGTCTGGTCGGCCCGCCCGGACGGGTACCATGACTATTTCAACGGCCGCTGGCACGAGTTCACCGGTCTGACCTTGGATGAGTGCCTCGGAGATGGATGGACAGACACCCTGCATCCGGAAGAGCGGGCGGAGGTCCTCGAACTCTGGCGCGTCGCCCTCGAAACGGGCGAGCCCTACGAGGGGGAGCACAGGCTCCGGCGTGGGGACGGAGACTATGTCTGGATGCTCAGCCGGGGCATTCCGATCCGGGACGTGTCGGGACAGATCACGCGCTGGTTCGGAACCAGCACCAACATCGACGCCCAGAAAAAGGCCGAGAAGGCCCTTCGCTGCCTGGAGGAGCAGTACCGCCTCGCGCTGGAGGCAGCCCGTCTCGGAACGTGGACGATCGATCTCGGCAGCAGCACGATCAGCTGGGACGACGGTGCGCGCGCCCTTGTCGGAATGACACCGGACGGCCTGCACAGCATGTCGCTGGACGAAGCTCTCGAGCGCGTCCATCCCGATGACAGGCAGATGCTGCAAGACCGTCTGAATGCGGTGGCGTCCCCGAACTCGGATGGGCGCTACGAGGTCGAATACCGGGTCGTCCTGTCGGACGGGAGCACACGATGGCTGCGCTCCAACGGCCGGGTTCACCTCGCAGGCGAGGAGGCCTCGAGGCGTCCCGAGAAAATATCCGGCGTCATCGGCGACATCACCGAGCAGAGAGCCGCCGAAGACGCCCGGCAGCTTCTGACCAGGGAGCTGACCCATCGGGTGAAGAACCTCTTCGCCATCGCCAACGGGATGGTGTCCATGACGGCGCGGACCGCCAAGGACCCGAAGGAGATGGCGAATGCCCTGCGCGGTCGCCTGAGCGCCCTCGCCAGAGCCCACGAGCTCGTGCAGCCCGTCCCGATGGGCGGGCATCACGGCGGGACCGAGGTGGAGCTGAAGAAGCTCATCGAAGCCGTTCTCGAGCCCTATCGGCAAACGGACAGCACCCGGGTCTCCGTCGAGGGACCCGACGTGCGGGTGGGTTCGAACACCACCACGAGCCTGGCCCTCGTCCTGCACGAACTCGCCACGAACGCAGCCAAATACGGGTGCCTGTCCGGCGCGGGAGGGCAGTTGCTCATCGAATGGCGCATCGCGGACGACGATGTCGATCTGTCCTGGACCGAAACAGGCGGGCCGCCGGTCGCGTCGGAGCCCAGCTTCGAAGGCTTCGGCAGCCAACTCGCCCAGCGCAGCATCTCGGGCCAGCTCGGCGGCACCCTGAGCCGAGAGTGGCGCTCCGAAGGCCTTCGCGTGCACATGACGATGCCGCTGAACCGCCTGACAGCCTGAACCAAGCAACGTTTCCAGGCTCCGGCCCTGGAGCACCTGACGAGGGACGTGACGATGATCACTTCTCGCCGCATCCTTGTTCTCGGGGGCGCCAGATCCGGGAAGAGCCGCACGGCCCAGGCCCTTGCCGAAGGGTCGTTCGGACAGTGGATTTATGTCGCAACGGCACAGGCCCTCGACGACGAGATGCGCGAGCGCATCGGCCACCACAAGGCCGAGCGGTCCGGCCACTGGCAGACCTGCGAGGCCCCCATCGCCCTCCCCGAGGCCGTCCGGCGCGAAACGGGGCCCGGCAGGATCGTTCTGGTCGACTGCCTGACGCTCTGGCTGTCCAACATCCTGCTCGACGGGCGGGACCCGGCGGATGCCACCACGGAACTCGTCCTGGCGATCCGGGAGGCCGCCGGCCCGCTGGTGATCGTCTCCAACGAGGTCGGCCACGGCATCGTGCCGGCGACGCCCCTGGGACGGGCGTTCAGGGATGCCCAGGGGCGACTGAACCAATCGGTCGCGGAGGTCTGCGAAGCGGTGGTCTTCGTCGCCGCCGGCTGCCCGATCCTTCTGAAACCGGCCCCGCCCCTTGGATTGACGCTAGGGTAAGGCAAGCCCGACGACCCTCAACGGACTTTCGTCATCGCTTCCCTGGCCAGGGCGTCGATCGCCTCGGGCGTGGATGGCCCCCCGCAGATGGAAAGCCTGTTCGGCAGGATCAGCCGACGATCCTGCGGCACGCTTGCCGCAAGGGCGGGATGCACCAGCAGCGCCGAGCCGTTGTCGACCGCCTGTCCGGCGTCGTCGTCCATCAGCATGTAGTCCGGAGGATGTGCCACGATGCTCTCGAGGCGAGCGACGCCGCCCTCTCCGAGGCCGAGCGCCTCCTGGTGCAGCGTGAAGCCCATGTGTCGCAGGATCTCGCCGAAGAGCGAATGGGTCCCCGGCACCCACCCTCGCCGCTCGAAGGTCAGGATGCTGGGATGTCCGCGGACGATGCTCTTGGTTCGCGCGAGCGCCGCGTCGATGTCCGCGACGAGGGCCTCGCCACGCTCCGGATGACCGAGACGACGGGCGAGTGTCCGGATCTGCTCCCGTCCCTGAGCAAGGCTTCGCCATGGGGGCATGGACAGCACCTCCATGCCCTGGCGTTGCAGGAGGGCCGTCCGGTTCCGGTCTCCGAAGTAATCCGCCAGGACGAGATCGGCGCCGCTGAACAGGATCGCCTCGCCGCGGCCGTCGTTCACCGGGACATCGGCCGCCCGGTCGGCAAGAAACGACAGGGAGCGGTCCCTGACGAGAAAGCTCAAGGATGCGATCTGCTCCCGGTCCGCCAGGGCCAGAAGGAGCTGGTCGGCGCAGAGATTGATGGAGACCACCCGCTTCGGCGCGACTTGGGCTGCCGCATGTGCGATGCCGAAAAGCCACACGAAGCCGGCGAGCAGTGCCAGGCCGAAGAATCGTTTGTGGCGGAGTTGCGGCATGAAGGGCGAAGCCGTAAGAGAGGCGCCGACGTTGGTGCCTCGAGCGATCGAGGTGAAACGGGAACACGGTGCGGACTTGTCCTAACCCGTGGCTGCCCCCGCAACTGTAAGCGGCGAGCGGCGGTCCCTCATGCCACTGAACCCTCATCCGAGACAAGCTCGGCGGGTTCGGGAAGGCGGACCGAGCGCAACGACCCGCGAGCCAGGAGACCGGCCAGCGTTCGAGTGCAACCCATCTTTGCTCGCGTGGGCGGGCAGGAGGTCTCCATGTCTGTTTCCGCGCGTCGCCTCTGGGCGGCTTCCGTCTCGTTGTGCGCCCTCGTCAGTGGCGGCGCCTATGCCCAGTCCGCTGCCGACCCGGCTCCCCTGCCCGACATCGTCATCACGGCGACCCGGACCCCGCTGGCGATCTCGCAGGCGGGCAGCGCCATTTCGGTCATCACGGCCGAGGAAATCGCCAAGGAATCGCCGAAAAGCGTCGCGGATGTCTTCCGGCGCGTCCCGGGCGTGACGGTGACGGAGACGGGAGGACCGGGAGGCGCCACGGCGGTGCGCATCCGCGGTGCCGAGGCGAGGCAAACCCTCGTGCTCATCGACGGCGTTCGGGTGAACGACCCCTCCTCCGGATCCGCCGAATTCGACTTCGCCAACCTGGTCGCGACGGATATCGAGCGGATCGAGGTTCTGCGCGGCCCTCAGTCGGCCCTCTACGGGTCCGACGCCATGGGCGGCGTGATCAACATCATCACTCGCAAAGGCAAGGGCGCCCCCCGCGCCAGCGCGAGCATCGAAGGTGGAAGCTACGGCACGAAGGCAGCCCGCGCTGCGGTGTCGGGCAGCAACGGGCCCGTCACTTACGCCTTCTCCATGACGGGCTTCGACACGGCGGGCTTCTCCCGCTACGGCTACCGGATCGGCCGCATCCAGAACACCCGGTTCTGGCCTCTGGAAGATGACGGCGCCCAGCGCCTTGGCGCCTCGGGCCGGGTGACCGTTGCCCTGTCGCCGGATGCGGAACTCGAGGTCGGCGGCTACGGCAGCTTCAACGGCGCCGAATACGACGCGGCTTTCGGCAGCCTGCCCGACTCGCCCTCCCGCTCGCAGCAGCGCCTGTTCGAGGGCCATACCCGCCTGACGGCCTACACCCTGGACCGGATGCTGCGGAACACCGTTCTGGTCTCCGCAAGCCGCACGAACCGGCACTACCGGGACGTGAGCTCCTTCGCTCTGCCTTCCCTCTCCTGGTCGAACTCCAGCTTCACCGGGGATCGGGTCGCGGCCGAGTATCAGGGCGATCTCAATCTCGGCGAATTCGGCCTTCTCTCCTTCGGGGCCAAGGCGGAGCGGGAGCGCCTGATATCGTTCGGGCGCGAGGTTCTGCCCTTCGCGACCCCCGAGCAGGAGACGAACGACGCATCGCAGACCACGCGCTCGCTCTACGCGCTGCATCAGTTCACCCTGTTCGAGAACCTCCACCTGTCATTCGGCGGCCGCCTCGACGACATCGAGGACGGTGATCGCTTCGGCACCTGGCGTGCAACCGCCGCCTACGAGATTCCCGGGACCGGCACGAAGATCCGCGGCAGCGTCGGGACCGGCGCCAAGGCTCCGAGCCTGTACCAGCAGTTCGACCCCAGCTACGGCAATCCCGACCTGGAATCGGAGCATTCGGTCGGCTTCGACGTCGGGGTCGACCAGCGCCTGCTCGACGACCGGCTGCTCCTGTCGGCGACATTCTTCGCGAACCGCTTTCGCAACATGATCGATTTCGCAAGCTCGAGCGAATGCCGGCCGGACCAGGTTTTCGGCTGCTTCGTCAACGTGGCCCGCGCCACCACATCCGGCGTCGAGCTGATGGCCGAGGTTGACGCCATTCCGTCATGGCTGCGCGTCAAGGCGACCTATACGCATCTCGAAGCCTTCGACCGGGAGACGGATCTGCGCCTCGCTCGCCGCCCGCAGGACGAGGGGCGCCTCGGGCTCATCATCACGCCGCTTGCGGGCCTTTCGATCGAGCCCAGCGTGATCTTCGTCGGCACGCGCTACTCCTCGACGGGCGAGCAGTTCAAGCTGCAGCCTTACGCGCGCTTCGACGTCTACGCCGATTATCGAATCAACGACACGTTCAGCGTCTATGCTCGGGCGGAGAACCTGACGGACGCGCGCTATCAGGACGTCTACGATTACGGAACCGCAGGCCGCTCCTTCTACGCGGGCCTTCGCGCCACTTGGTAGCCAAGCTCACGTCCACCATAGCAGGAGCGCGGCGCGCTCCTGCATCGCGGCCATTGCCTGCATGGACGGTATTCGCAGGTCGAGCCGTCGGGACCTTCGGCGGAAACAAGGCCGCTCGCCCAAGACAGCTGTCTTCATCGATGCTGAAGATCGGTTCGGATAGGCCGAACAGCCTAGGCTATGAAGCCTAGCACTTGAAGCGTTGCCTAAAAGGTTCCGAGTGATACTGTTTCAAAAGTAGCGGCAGGGTGCCGCATTTTGAGGCAGATTTACCCTGAACAAGGTCAAGCTGACCCATTCTGGACATACCCGGCAGTCACCACCCCCTCGTGACTTAAACGAAAAACGACCGCTCACCCGCTTGCATGCGGCGATGCGGCTTCTCTTCGGGGGTTCCTGTATGACTGCTGACCTGACAGCGTCGCGAGACGCTCGCCAGCCTGCATCTTGTCTCCAGAACGACGAAAACATTCTCTGGCTTCAGCCGCGCAGCGCCAACCCGTCGCGCGGGGCCTCGCGGGGCATAAAGGCCCTGCTCCGCTTGACGACGACCATCGGTCTCGGCGCATGCCTGACCGTTGCGACGGCCAGTGCCGCAACGGGACCAGCGAGCGCTGCAACCACCGCTCCGGCTCAGGAGGCCTACACTGCCGCATCGCCGGAAATCGCCCGGAACGGCACTCTGATCTCTTCTGCCAACGACCCGCTCGAGGCATTCGTTCCCTTCGAGCCGGCCGACACGAAGGACTTGCGCGGGGACATCATCACCTCGATGCCGCTCACCTCCCCGCCGGCCTCGGAAGGCAGCGAGGATGAAGACGGCGGCATCGAGATCCAGGAGGACTATCTCAGCTTCGACGTGATGCGCGTTCCGCGCTGGATCGTCGACGCCGTGCTGCGCGCCTCCTCCGAGACCGGAGTCGACCCCGTCTACATGATGGCGCTGGCCGACAAGGAATCGAGCTTCATTCCCGACAACAAGGCATCGACCTCGTCGGCACAGGGCTTGTATCAGTTCGTCACCGGCACCTGGCTTGAGGTCGTACGCGCCTTCGGGGCCAAGCATGGCCTGTCGGCCGAGGCCCAGGCGATCAGGAGCGTGAACGGGGAGCTTGCCGTCGCGGACGACTCCATGCGGGAGCACATCCTCGGACTGCGCCACAACCCGTATATTTCGGCGCTGATGGCGGCCGAGATGAAGAAGCGGGATCGCGCCCGCATCGAGGAGAAGCTCGGGCGCACGATCAGCCGGTCGGAGTTCTACCTGTCCCATTTCTTCGGCGTCGATGGTGCCGGACGCTTCATGGCGCTGGTCGATTCCAAGCCGAAGCAAAGCGCGCCGCGGGTGTTCCCCGGAGCCGCCAAGGCGAACCGGGCCCTGTTCTTCGCCAAGGCGGGACGCAAGACGCGCCAGCTGACGGTGGCGGAAGTCTACGAGAAGATCGACGATATGATCGACAAGCGTCTGAACCGCTACGAGAACGTCTCGGCCGTCGCGGTCGCCGGCGTCGACTTGTGAGGCGGTTTCTCCGCCTCGCCTGACGCGGCCGGCTCCGGTTGCGGCTCGTCGGCGGGGGCGGCAGGTTCCGCATCTATGTTCGGATCGAGACGCGGCTCCATCACGGCCGTGGGAGATATCGTGGGCGACACGTCCACGAACCCGCCCTTGCCCGGAGGCCGGGGCAGGATCCTGATCCTGACGACGATGAACGTCATGAGCAGGAACGAGATCACGGCCGAGTAGATGAAGAGGCCCCTGGGGCCCATCAGGTCCATGGCCAGCGCGCCGAAGAGCGGCCCGATCGTCACGCCGACCGCCCAGGAGAACAGCAGCGACCCGACCGTGGAGACGATCTGGCCCGGATCGACGATATCGCAGGCATGGGCGACGCAGACGGAGTAGATGCACAGCGCCAGCCCGCCCCAGGCCGCGAAGCCTAGCAGGATCGCCATCTGCCCTCCTCCGGCGCTCGCCAGGAGAATGAGGAACGACACGAGGCTCGTGCCGCCGGCAAGCCCGGCGATCAGATAACGCCGGTCCGAGCGGTCCGAGAGCCAGCCGAGCGGCCATTGCATGACGAGGCTGCCGGCCTGGAGGGCGAACAGCAGGGCGGCCGATTTTTCCTGGCTCAGCCCGATGCTGGTGCCGAAGACCGGCGTGATGGCAATGACGGGTCCGTTGACGAGGCCGACTGCGAAAGCTCCCACGACCGCCGACGGGGCCGCGACGAAGAGGCTCCGGACGCGGATGCGGACGCTGCGCGGCGCCGGCGGCTCTTCCGTCGTCGTCGCCGCGATGGGGAGCAGGGACAGGGACATCACGGCGCTGATCGCCATGAACAGCCCGTCCGTCACGATGCTCCCGAGCCCGATGGCGAGCGGCGAGAGCATCAGGGCGATCTTGGTGCAGATCATGTAGATCGACAGGATGCGCCCGCGATGGCTCGACACGGCGCGGGCGCTGATCCACCCGTCGGTCACGGTGAAGATGCACGCGAAGGTGACGCCTGTTAGCCCGCGAAGGAGCGCCCATGCCAGGGTCGAATGGGCCTGTGTCATGGTCAGCACGACCACGGCCGCGATGGCCGCCAGACTCGCGAAGGCGCGGATGTAGCCTACATGCCGGATGAAGGATGGAGCCAGGAAGCAGCCGGAGGAGAAACCGAGGCCATAAGCCGCCGCCACGGTGCCGATGGCCGAGACCGACAGACCCTCCGACTGCATGCGCAAAGGCATCAGGGCCTGGAGCAGACCGTTTGCCGCCTGGAGAAGCGTCGTCGCAGCCGTAATCGTCCAGATGAGGGCTAAAGAAGAATTCACGGCATGGAAACGGAATGGGAGGAAGCGGCGCGCACGATGGTCACCATGATAGATTGCAAGCGCCGCCGGAGATCAAGACCTCGCCCATGCAAAAGAGCTGCGTTCAGGTCGGGGCTGGCATGCCGGGCAGCCACTCGGCCCGGCACGCCGCAATCATATCAAGCAAGAACTAGTGCTCCACCGTCTCTCGCCGGAAGCTGGCGAAGAGATAGAAGCCATTGAAGCGCACGCCCGTCGCGGCCGCGTCCCGGTCGAAGCCGAGCGGCACATCGGATCCCTCGACCCGGCCGTCGAAGCACCAATGGGGACCGGTCACAAAGGCCGGCACCGAGCGTTCTTCGGGAACGGCGCAGCACAGGCCATCCGGGAGGGTACTTCGAAAAACATTATATGAATGCACGATGTCCTCCTCTGTTATTCCTCGCCGCGAATCGACCAATAGGCGAACACAACGGCAGGAGTATGTTCTTTTCCGCACAACCTGATCGCCGAATGACGATGGCGTCCTCGCGCTCTCCTTTGTTAGGCTCCCTTTCGAGCAGCCTCGGCAGGCTGCGGGAATCGGAGGGAGACGGCACATGAGAGATCGGGACGTTCAGCGGCCAAGCCTCGTTTGGTTCGGCCTTCTGGCCACAGCCTCGCTGCTGTCGCCTGCCCTCGCCCAGCCGGTCGCGCCGGCTCCCGAGGCGCCGACCGGCCGCACCGCGAAGTCGGTCGTCACCACCACGAAGGACATGGTGGCGGCCGCCAACCCCCTGGCCGCCCAGGCCGGGCGCGAGATCCTGGCCGCCGGCGGGAGCGCCGTCGACGCGGCCGTAGCGGTCCAGCTGGTGCTGAACCTCGTCGAGCCCCAGAGCTCGGGCATCGGCGGCGGCGCCTTCCTGGTGTTCTGGGACGGATCCACCATGACGACGCTCGACGGGCGAGAGAAGGCCCCGGCGGCCGCGAAGCCCGAGCGCTTTCTGGGTCCGGACGGCAAGCCGATGAAGTTCTACGACGCGGTGGTCGGCGGGCGCTCGGTCGGAGTTCCCGGAACGGTTCGCCTGCTGGAAAGAGCCCACAAGAACTGGGGCAAGCTGCCGTGGAAGGACGTGATCGAGCCGGCGGTCCGCCTGGCCGAGAACGGCTTTGCCATTTCGCCTCGTCTCAACGGCCTCCTGACCCAGGAAAAGTACCTTCAGAACGACCCCGTCGCCCGCGCCTATTTCTACGAGTCGGACGGAACCCCGAAGAAGGTCGGCACGATCCTGAAGAACCCCGCCTTCGCTCAAACCTTGCGCAGCATCGCCGAAAAGGGCGCCGAAGCCTTCTATTCCGGCGAGATCGCGCAGGACATCGTCGCGACCGTGACCGGGCACCCCTCCAACCCGGGCGACATGACCCTCGACGACCTCAAGGGCTATACGGTCGAGGAGCGGGCTGCCGTCTGCGGGCCCTACCGGACCTACAGGATCTGCGGCATGGGCCCGCCGAGCTCCGGGCAGGTTGCGGTGCAGCAGATCATGAGCACCCTCGAGACCCAGGACATGGCCGCCATGAAGCCCGGGCCCGAGGCTGCCCACTGGATGGCGGAGGCCGGACGCCTCGCCTTCGCGGACCGCGCCCTCTACATTGCGGATCCGGCTTTCGTGAACGTGCCGGTGAAGGGCCTGACCGATCCCGGATACCTCAAGAGCCGTGCGGCCCTCGTCGACCCGAACAAGTCCATGGGCAAGGCCAAGCCCGGCGATCCGCCGTTCCAGAAGACCTTTCTCTGGGGCCCCTCGGACGGGATCGAGTTCGGCACCAGCCACATGTCCATCGTCGACCGGAATGGCAATGCGGTCTCGATGACCACCACCATCGAGGACGGGTTCGGCTCGCGGCTCATGACCAAGAGCGGCTTCCTGCTCAACAACGAGCTGACGGACTTCTCCTTTGCGCCTGAGGATGATGGCAAGCCGGTGGCGAACCGGGTCGAGGGCGGAAAGCGCCCGCGCAGCTCCATGGCGCCGACGATCGTCCTCGACGGCGACAACAAGCTCTATGCGGTCGTCGGGTCGCCCGGCGGAAGCCTCATCATCAACTATGTGGCCAAGACTCTCGTAGGCCTCCTCGACTGGAAACTCGATCCGCAGGTCGCGGTGGACCTCCCCAATTTCGGCAGCCGCAACGGGCCGACGGAGCTTGAAGCCGGCACCGAGGCCGAAGGCTGGAAGACGGCCCTCGAGGCCAAGGGACATGAGGTCAAGCTGATCGACCAGAACTCGGGCATCCACGCGATCGTGGTCACCCCGGCCGGGCTCGTCGGCGGTGCGGACAGCAGGCGGGAGGGCGTGGCGATCGGGAACTGATCGAAGCGGCGGTGCTCCCGCGAATGAGGGGGAGCATCGCTTCTGTTCTCCTTTTAGGGATGTTTCCCCCATAAAAAACGATTGTTCTTTATAAAGAACAACATTAATGTTCCCCCATGACCAAGCCTCGATGTCCCGACTACCGCCTCGAAACCCGCCTCGTGCACGAGGGTCAGGAGCGTACGCCGTTCGGCGAAACCTCCGAAGCGCTCTTTCTCACGCAGGGCTTCATCTACGAGAACGCGGAGACGGCTGAGCGACGGTTTCTGAACGAGGAAACCGGATACAGCTACACCCGCTACACCAATCCCACCACGACGGTGTTCGAGGAGCGCATGGCCTCGCTCGAAGGCGCCGAGATGGCCGCCGCGACCGCGACCGGCATGGCCGCCGTCACCGCCGCGATGATGGGACAGGTCCAGGCCGGCGATCACGTCGTCGCCGCAAGGGCGCTGTTCGGATCCTGTCGCTGGATCGTCGAGGACCTGCTCCCGCGCTTCGGCGTCGGCTGCACCCTGGTGGACGGACGCGACCTCGATCAGTGGCGGGAGGCGGTGAGGCCCGAGACCAAGGCCTTCCTGCTGGAGACCCCATCCAATCCAAGCCTGGAGATCATCGACATCGAAGGGGTAGCGGAGATCGCCCACACGGCCGGCGCGACGCTCACCGTCGACAACGTCTTCGCGACGCCCCTGTGGCAGAAGCCCCTGGCGCTCGGCGCCGACTGCGTCGTCTATTCCGCCACCAAGCACATCGACGGCCAGGGTCGATGCCTGGGTGGCGTGATCCTCGGATCCGCCGACTTCATCGAGAACAAGGTGCAGCAGTTCCTGCGCATGACCGGGCCGACCCTGTCGCCGTTCAACGCCTGGGTTCTCCTAAAAGGGCTGGAGACCCTGTCGCTACGCGTGGAACGCCAGACGGCGACGGCCGGCTTCCTGGCCGATGCCCTGCACGATCATCCCAAGCTGCGGCGCCTGACCTTTCCGGGGCGCCCCGATCACCCGCAGGCCGACCTGATCCGGCGTCAGATGAGCGGCGGCTCGACCATGCTGGCGCTGGAGGTCGAGGGCGGGAAGGACGGCGCCTTCCGGTTCATGAACGCCCTGCGGCTGATCCGTATCTCCAACAATCTCGGGGATGCGAAGAGCTTGGTCACGCACCCCATGACGACGACACACCAGCGCTTCGCGCCGGAAATCCGCGCCGACATGGGCATTCCGGACGGACTTGTGCGCTTCTCCACCGGCTTGGAGCATCGCGAGGATCTGCTCGAGGATCTGACCCAGGCGCTGGAGCGCGTCTGAGGCGGATCAGCCCCTCGCGCCGACCTGCCGGGCACGGCCGGCGCCGAGGCCGCACGAAGCCGCCGTCACGCCGACCGCGACGAACATGAGGCCTGCGGCGTCGAAGCTGCCCGTCCAGTCGCGCAAAAACCCGACGACGAGCGGACCGCAGGCGGCCAGCACGTAGCCGACGCCCTGCGCCATGCCCGAGAGGTGGGCGGCCACGTGCGCGTCCGGCGAGCGCAGGATGATCAGGGTCATGGCGATCGCGATCAGGCCGCCCTGGCCCGAGCCCTGGAGCACGGCCCAGAACCAGACGGTCGAGAGAGGTGCGAAGAGGCAGCCCAGGAGCCCGGCGACCGCAGCTCCCACGAGCAGCACATTGATGAGCCGTTGGTCGCGTCCTCTGACGGCGATCGACGGCACCATCAGGCAAGCCAGCATCTGGATCAGGACCGAGACGGACACGACGGCGCCAGCCGTAACGGCATCGAGCCCCCGCTCCCGCAGGATCGGCGCGAGCCAGCCGAAGACGCAATAGGCGAGCGCCGATTGCAGCCCCATGAACAGGGTGACCTGCCACGCGAGCGGATCGCGCCAGAGGCCGGGACCGTGCGGCATCGTCCGCCGCGGAGCAGCCTTGGACCGTATCGCCTGCGGCGTCCAGAGCAGGAAGACGACGACGGCCGGAGCGGCCCAGATCGCAAGTGCGTACGGCCACTCACCGCCGAGGATGTGTTCCAGGGGCACCGTGAAGCCCGCGGCGCCTGCGGCGCCCGCACAGAGGGCCATGGTGTAGAGACCTGTCATCATGGCCGCGTGAGTGGGAAAGTCCCGCTTCACCAGCCCGGGCAGGAGAACGTTGACGACCGCGATGCTGGCGCCGGCGAAAGCGGATCCCGCCAACAGCGCCGGCACGGTGGCGAGGCCCCGCATTCCCGTTCCCAGCGCCAGGACAGCGAGCATTGCGAGAATCGTGCGCTCGGCCCCGAAGCGCCGTGCCAGTTCGGGCGCGATCGGCGCGAAGAGACCGAGGCAGAGCACCGGCAGAGTCGTGATCAGGCTGGCACTCGACGGAGAGATGCCCGTGGACTGCATGATCTCCGGCAGCAGCACGGACAGGCTCGAGAAGACCGGCCGCAGGTTGAAGGCGATCAGCACGAGGCTCGCGCCGAGCAGGATCCGAGCCGCCAGGCTATGGGCCCTGGTCGGAGGCGGCGGCGGAGCGCTGTCGATCTCGGCGTCGATCAGCTGCTCGTCCGCGAGATCCATCTCTGCGGACGAGGAAGGGCCGGGTGAATGCACGATCTGGGCAACCTTGGAATGGCAGGGTTCACCTGCCTATAACGTCCGTGCCGAGGCTCCGGCCATAGCCGCCGATGAATGGGAGGGTTGCTCCCGTCTCCTGCGGATCAGGCGACCCTGAGACGACCCAGGAAGCCGCCCACCGCCGCGGACAGGGCATCGGCCTGCTCCCGGATCTGCTCGACGGCGCCGGCGGCGTGGTGGACCGCCTCGCCGGCCGTCGTAGCGGCGGCGCTGACGCTCGCCACGTTCTGCGAGACCTCTCGCGTCCCTTGCGCCGCTTGGCTGACATTGCCGGCGATCTGCCGCGTCGCGACCGCCTGCTCCTCGGTCGCGGCCGCAATCGAGGCCGAGATGGCGTCTATCTCGCCGATGATACGCCCGATGTCGCTGACCGCCGCGACCGCGTGACCGGTGCTGGTCTGCATGGCGGCGATCTGGGCGGAAATCTCCTCCGTCGCCTGAGCCGTCTGGCCCGCCAGGGTCTTCACCTCACTTGCCACGACGGCGAAGCCGCGACCCGCCTCCCCGGCTCGCGCCGCCTCGATCGTGGCGTTGAGGGCGAGCAGGTTGGTCTGGGAAGCGATCTCGGCGATCATCTTGACCACGTTGTCGATCCGCTGCGCCGCCTGCGCGAGCTCGCCCACCGTGGCGTTGGTCTGGCTGGCCATCTGCGACGCCTGCCGGGCGACGGCTGCGGCCCGGCTCATCTGGGCCGTCACCTCGACGGAGGAACGTGTCAGCTCCTCGGTAGCAAGCGCGACCGCATCGATGCTCTCCGTGCTCTGCTGGGAACCGGCGGCGGCGGACAGGGACTGGCCCGCCGTGATCTCGACCGAGGCGGCGACGGTCCGCGTGGCGGCCTCGGCCTGCTGCGCCGCGTCGGCAAGGGCGCTGACGGTGTGGTTCACCTCCTGCTCCAGCGCGTCCGCAATCATCAGCAGGCCCGTGCGCCGCTCGACCTCGGCCTGCTCACGCGTCTGGTCCTGGAGCGTACGGAGTTGCTCGACCTCCTGGGCATTGGCCTTGAAGACCTCGAGCGCCGCCGCCAGGCGCCCGATCTCGTCGCGTCCGCTGTAGCGGCGGGGATCGATGGAAAGGTCGCCCTTCGCAAGCCGCTGGACGAGGCCTGTCACGATGTCGAGCCGGCGGGCGACCCGGAAGTTGACGAACCAGACCAGGGCACCGACGCACACGAGGGTGACGGCACCGCCGAGCATGAGCAGGACCATCGCACGGCGGGCCTGATCGAGGCTGTCCTTCGCTGACAGCACAGCCACGGCAGCGCCGGCTTCCGAGAGGTCGAGGGCCGGCTCGAGCAGCTTGCCCGACTGGTCGTAGAAGGCATCGAAGCTCAGCGGGAACGACCCGGTGGCCGATGCTTCGAGCATGTTGGCCCTGAGCGCCTGATAGCTTCCGAAGAGCTGCGTCTGCAGCACATCGGCGATGTCCCGCTCCTGCTGGGTCGCTTCGGACGATTTCAACGACAGGCGCACGACGTTGAACACCTCCTCGGCCTTGCCGAAGCTGATCTCCGCATCCTTGACGGCTACCGCGTCCATGGGCGAGCGGGCGGCGCTCGCGATCAAGAAGAACGTCTGGTCCTGGCTGGCATATTCGCGCAGCTCCCATCCGAGCTTCTGAACGTTGAGGCCGTGAAGGACTCCCGACGGGACGGAAGCGTTTCTGACGTCGAGATAGGCGCCGTAGTCGAACAGGGTGCGGGTCAGAGCCTTCATCTCCGGCACGAGAAGGTGCGTGCGCTCCTTGCCTCGCCGGAAAGCCGTCTTCGTGACCTCACCGTCGATTTCCTGCCTGAGGCCGGCAACCTTGCCGATCGCCTGATCCAAACCCGTCGTGAAGTCCTGCGTGGCCAATCCGGAAGCCTTGGCCGCTTCCTGGAGCCGCGCGGCTGCCGCATCGAACTGCGCTCGCTGCCCGTCGAGCCGCTTCCGCAGTTCGGCTGTGATCGGCTCGCGCAGCGTGAGCGCAACCTGGGTCAGTGTACGCTCCATCGAGAGTTCGATCGTCGCATGCCCCAGGATCTGGCGGAGCTGCGTGGCCCGTTCGATCTGCTCGGCCTGGGAGATGGCGGCAAATTCCCTTTGAAGATCCCGTCCGAAGATGATGGAAAGCAGGACGGCGATGCAGACGCAAACGGCCGCTCCCATGGCTTTGATGGACATGTTTCCCAACCCTCGACGGATTCCGCACCATCAATTCAAAAGCCGATAAGTTAAGGTCGAGTTGCCGCAAGGGCATTTGTCAGACCTAAATTCCTAAAAATTCGATGCTGCGGGTTTGGCGATGGCCTCGCCGAACGTGTGAACACGATGCCGACGGCCTATGGGATTCCATCGCCTGGGCGACCAGCCTTCCGCTCGGGCGCCGTCCGGAACCCCGTCTTCCTGCGGACGTTGGCCCGATGATCATGCCGGAAGGGAGATCGCGATGAGATGCCAATTCTGTCAGCAGGATGTCGAGAACCCCTGCCACAGCACACAGGACATGCAGCAGCGGGCCGCGCACCATGTCGATCGCTGCGAGAACGCGCTCCGGCACCGGTACGGCATCGTGAGCGGCTCGACCAGACCCGACATTCAGGGCCTTGCTCGGTCATGATCGGCAAGGATCTCGACCGGACCGAAGGCTTGGCGGAGCAGAGCCTCAACACCAGCATCGTTCATCCCGGCCAGAGCAGCCCTGATCACGAGGAGCCGAGCGACGGATCGCGGAGCAACCGAAGCATCACCGGGAACGATCAGCGCAAGGGCTTCGGACAGTCCGATGCCCCGAAGCCGGGCGACCGCTCCAGGCCGGAATAGGACCCCGCACGGATCGCAGCTCTCAACGGAGCCGACTGCCGGGCCGACGACCTGACGTCCCAGCAAGACCGATCTCATCCGCGATTTCGCCGCCACCTACCCTTTCTATTCCAATTGAGGAGATGAGCCTATGATCTGCGCATTCTGCCAGCAGGACGTCCGTACTCCGTGTCACACGGTCCAGGAAATGCAGCAGCGCGCTGCCGATCATATCGACCGCTGCGAGAACGCCCTCAGGCGACAGGGCGGCGGGAGCCATCCCGAGCGCGCGCCGTCGACGGATATCGGCAGCGGCGGGAAGGCCTGACCGCACAGCCCCGGACGCGAAAATTCGCCCTTATCGGGATCGCTCGATGATGTCCCGGATCCGGGATGTCAGATCCTCGATGGCGAACGGCTTCGTGATCATCTCCATTCCCGAGGCGAGGAAGCCGGACGCCATAGCGGCCTGCTCGGCATAGCCGGTGATGAAGAGCACCTTGAGGCCGGGCCTCGTCAGACGGGCGTGGTCGGCGAGTTGGCGGCCGTTCAGACCGGGCAGCCCCACGTCGGTGACGAGCAGGTCGATGCGCTGATTCGACTCGAGCACCCTGAGGCCCGACGGACCGTCCACCGCCGCAAGGGCCCGATAGCCGAGTTCGGCCAGGACCTCGAGGATGAGCGATCGGACGACCGGCTCGTCCTCCACGACCAGGACGGTCTCGCCATCTTCGGCCCGGTGGGGTCTGTGGGATGCCGGGCCCGCGGCAGCGTCCGCGACCTCGCCGCTATACGAAGGCAGGTACATCGTCACGCTCGTTCCCGCGCCGACCGAACTCTCGATCCGGACATGCCCCTCCGACTGCTTGGCGAAGCCGTAGACCATGGACAGGCCGAGGCCCGTTCCCTCACCGAGCGGTTTGGTGGTGAAGAACGGATCGAACGCCTGAGCCAGAACGTCGGCCGGCATGCCGGTTCCCGTATCCGAAACCCGGATCGTCACGTACGGGCCGGGGCCGACATCCCCGTCGCCCCCCGAGGAGGTCATGTCCAGTTGCGCGATGGCCGTTTCGATGACCAGCATCCCGCCCGACCGCATGGCGTCCCTGGCGTTGATCGCGAGGTTGAGAATGGCGCTTTCCAACTGGTTCGGATCGCACAACGTCATCGGAAGGCCGTTCGATGGCCTGATCTCGAGCCGGATCGACTCGGAGATCGTCCTGCGAAGAAGCTCTTCCATGGAACCGATGAGGCGGTTGGCATCGACCGGTTTGGGATCCAGAGGCTGCCGGCGGGAAAAGGCGAGGAGCCGGTGCGTGAGCGCAGCCGCGCGATTGGCCGAGGTGCTCGCGGCCTTGGCATAGCGCTCCAGGCTTTCGGTGCGGCCTTGCGCCAGCCGCGTCTGGAGAAGCTCGAGCGAGCCGACGATGCCGGTCAGCAGGTTGTTGAAGTCGTGCGCGATGCCGCCGGTCAGCTGGCCGACGGCTTCCATCTTCTGGCTCTGGCGAAGTTGATCCTCCAGCTGCTTGCGCTGGGTGACGTCGCGGCCGACGCTGTAGAACACGTCGCCGGCAGGCGCGAAGGTCCAGTTGATCCAACGGTAGGAACCGTCCTTCGCGCGCACCCGCACATCGAAGTCGCGCACAGGCTCCCTGCGCTTCATCGCAAGGACGAGCGCCTCGTTCGCGGCCGAGTCCTCAGGGTGGATCCATCGGTCGAACCGGGATCCGACGACCTCGTCTTCCGTGTAGCCCAGCAGTTCGGTCCAGGCCGGGTTGACGGCCTTCAGGCGGCCGGTGGCGTCGCAGACGCTGAAGAGGTCGCTCGAGAGGCTCCAGAGCCGGTCGCGCTCCCGGGTGCGCTCCTCCACCCTGCTCTCCAGCTTCTCGTTCAGCTCGCGCAGGGTTTCCTCGGACCGCTTGGCGGCGGTGATGTCGTAGATCACGCCGATGAAGCGCAGCCCCGCCGTCTCCGCATCGCTGACGTACTCGCCCCGGCGCGCGAGCCAGCGGGGCTCCATGGTGTCCGCGCGCCGGATCCGGAACTCCACGTAGGACGAACCATGCGGGGTAGCCCCCTGCTCGACGATGGCGGGATCGCCCTGGATGACCAGGGAATTGATCGTGCGGACAGGCAGATCGCCCGTGGGGTGGAGCCCCAGCAGGCGGCAGAATTCGTCGGAAACGCTGACCGTCGCAAAGCCGTCCACGTATTCGAACGTTCCGACGCCGCCGGCGCTCTGGGCGATCCGCAGGCGCTCCTCGACATGCTTCTGCTCCGTGACGTCGAGCACGACGCCGGTGAACCTCACCGGTTCGTCGTTGTCGGCAAAGTGGCAGCGGCCGCGGGCATGCACCCAGCGCACCGTCCCGTCGGGCGCCAGGAGGCGATACTCCTTCGAGAAGATCTCCGCCCCGTTCAGGATGCCAGCGACCGCAAGGCGGATCCGCAGGCGGTCATCCGGATGGATCGCCTTGAAGAATGCCTCGGGCGGCAGCCCGTTCACCGCGTCCGCCTGGTCGAGGCCATGAAGCGCAGCAAAGCGCGCATCCGCGGTCAGACGCCGGTTCGGGATGTCCCAGTCCCAGGACCCGCCCGTACCGGCAACCGTGAGCGTCAGTCGCAGCCGTTCATTGGTGCGGTCGAGCTCCCGCTGGCTTGCGACGAGCGCCGCCTGCGTCTTCTCCGCATTGTGCTTCGGGGTGACGTCGACCTGCGTCGAGAGAAAGAACAAGAGGTCTCCGGCCTCGCTGCTGACCGGGGTGATGAACAGGTGGTTCCAGAACGGCGAGCCGTCCTTGCGCCGGTTCAGAAGCTCGACAGAGACTGCCCGACCGGAGGTGATCGCCTGGCGGATCAGCGTGACCGTATCCTGATCGGTCTCCGGCGCCTGAAGGAAGCGGCAGTTTTGGCCCAGAGCCTCCTCGGGCAGGTAGCCGGTGACTTGGCAGAACGCCTCGTTGACAAAAATGATGGGATTGTCCGGCAGCCGCGGGTTCGTCGCGATCATCGGGAGCCCGGATCGCTCCAGGGCCGAGAAGATGGGGCCAGCCGTCCGGCGCAGCTCCAAGGAAGCCTCCTCAAGCGCCCGTCTCACCTCGCCTCGCGGGAACTCCTGGACGGTCATGCCTGCTGCGGTCTGCTCGAGGGATCGTTCTCGGTCATCTGGGTCTAAGCCTCGTCGCCGACAACCCGAAGGATGAAACTTGCGATAAGCTCCTTCAACGCAGAGAGGGACGGCAGATCCATCAGCATCGCAATATAACCCCGAATATCGCGATTGCGGACCGAAAAGTTGATATAGAGGAACAGCACCAGGCCGTCGTTCGAGGACTCCTGCGACGATGCGAACAGCCTCGCCCCGTCCCCGCGGATGACCTCCGGCAGCGAGATGTTCAGGGACCGCTTGAGCATGTTGGCCATGGTCGCCAAGCAGCCGTTCAGGATCACGTTCCCCGTTTCGGCCAGGGCCTCCTGCTCCATCTCGGCGATCTGATCGGGAGGCACGTCGTCCCCGATGATCGCCCTGACGAGGTCGAGGCTAGTCGCTTCGGGAAAGATCAGCAGGGCTCGGCCGGAGAATGCGCCCTCGAACTGCTGCTGGATGGCCACGAGGTCGTCGATCTCACGCTCCCCGATCAGCCGGGCCGCGTCGTGCGGGTTCATGACCTCGATGGAGGGCACGGAAAGCAGCACTTCCTCGCCGACCATCTTGCGCAGGCTGGAAGCAGCCCGGCTGACGCCGATATTGACGAGTTCCGTCAGCGCATCGCGTTCGAGTTCGGTCAGGGCGACAACCTGCGCCATGGCGCTACGCGCCGCTCGAGCGCAGACGCAGCGCGGCGCCCGAGACGAACCCTCGCAGGCCGTCCTCCGTCAGGGGCTTGCTGACGAACGTGGCATTCACGGCCCGCGCCCGGGCAATCACCTCGTCCTGGATGTTGGCCGTGATCACCGCGATCGGCATCATCGGGTGCATGGTCCGCATGTCCGCTGCCAGTTCGAGCCCGTCCTTGTCCGGCATGTTGAAGTCGATCATGGCCAGATCGATCTTCCTGCCCCGCAGGATCTCGAGAGCCTCGTGGGCGTTTCCGGCCTCCACGCGCTCCCAGTCGGGCTGGAGCGAAGCCAGCGCTTTCGCTGCGACGATGCGGGCCAGCTTGCTATCGTCGACGATCAGAACAGTTGTTGCCACTCAGGTGCTCCGCCACAGAGGAGGCTGCCCGGAAGGGTTGGCCCGGCTCGGAGAAAGGTCTTTCGGTTCTTTTAGTGTATGCAGGGAGAATGACAACTGCTCAGCCCTCCTGCGTCATTGTGTCGGCGGGCTCGGGTGTCGTCAGAGCGGGAACGATCCAGTCGCGGACGAACGCGTCGTTTCCTGTTCCCCTGATGCCGGGCCGCAGGGCCATCAGCACCTGGACGACCGCCGTGTGAAGGTGTTCGACCGCCGTCAGCTCCACGACGCGGCTTCCGTCGGCCTGAAGCCATCCCAGCAAGGGCTCGGCATCTTCGACGCGGCACGGCCCCTCCAGCACGATGACGTTGCCGTTCAAGCGCACGCTCATCCGATCAGCTCCGGTATGTCGAGGATCATCAGAACGCTGCCGTCCCCGAGCAGGGTCGTCCCCATGACCCCGGGCATGCCGGCGAGAATGCCGTCCATGGGACGCATCAGAACGTCCATCGTGTCCGAGAAGCCGTCGACCGCGATCCCGACCCGTTCGCCTCCAACGGACATGACCAGGGTCTTCACGCCGGCATCCGGCGCCTCGGTCCGGGGGAGCTCCAGCAGATCTCCGAGCCGGAGAAGCGGGAACGTTCTGTCCCGAAGGACGAAGGCCTCGGCATCCTGGACGGGGAGGATGCGGGATTTCGGCACTGACGCAGTCTCCACGACCGCCTCGAGCGGGATCCCGTAGCGCTCGCCGCCGACGCGGACCGCCATCACCTTCGTCATGACGATGGTCAGGGGCAGGGAAAGCCTGATCGTCGTGCCGCGCCCCGGGACGCTCTGGACGCCGATCTGCCCGCCGAGGCGCTCGATGGCGGATCGCACCGCATCCATCCCGACCCCGCGCCCCGCCAGATCGGTGATCTCCGAGGCTGTCGAGAAGCCGGGCGCGAAGATCAGCTCGACGGCTTCGTCGTCGCTCATTCGCCCGATCCGCTCGTCCGACGCCACATGGCGCTCTCGCGCGACGCGCCGGATGGCCGCAGGGTCGATCCCGCCTCCGTCGTCCTCGACCTCGACCATGACCCTGTCGCCCTCGCGGCGGGCCCGGAGCACGACCTGGGTCCGGACCGGCTTTCCGGCACCCCGGCGGACGACCTCCGGCTCGGCACCGTGCGCGACGGCGTTCCGCAGAACATGGAGCAGCGGCTCGAACAATCCCTCGACGACCGATTTGTCAGCCTCGACGTCCTCACCCTCCATGGAGAAATCCACGGCCTTGTGCAGCTGACCGGCGGTCTCGCGAACCGCTCGTGGAAAGCGCCGGAAGACGTCGCGCATGGGCATCATGCGGATGTCCATGACGGCGCTGTGCATCTCGGCCACGAGACGGTCGATCGCCGCCTGGCCGGCCTGGACGCCGCGCGAGGCGCCTTTGCGCCCCGATCCCTCGCCTCCCTCGCCGGCCAGATGCGTGAGGGCGTTCTTGGCGATGATCAGCTCGCCCACGAGATCCGCGAGGCGGTCGACCCTGGCAGGATCGACCCGCAGCATGCGCTGGCCGCGCGCGCCGGCCGAAATGACGTCGGCCTGATTGTCGGCTGTCGTCTCCGACGCATCAGCCCAGCCGGCGCGGGCGATCTCGTGAAACGTCACCTGGTCGGGCAGGAAGCGGAACGGCGCCTTGACCTCGTCGAGCCCTGCCCCCGACAGCGCTTCGATCGTGAGATTGCACGAGAACGGGTCGATCTCTCCCGCGGGCGGCCAGGGATCCCTCTCCGTGAGTCGAACGGCGACGAGATCCGGCACCGCCCGGAGAAGAGCAATCGGGTCGTCGCCGGCGAAGAAGCAATCCGACCGTGGCGTGTAGCGGAGGGCGACGAGCGGTGCATCCTTCGGCTTCGTCGCAACCAGAGCGGCGTTCGCGTCGATCAGCGCCTCGACCCATCCGGGCTCGCCATCGGAGGCCGCAGTCTCCGAGCGAGCCGGACCTTCACGGTCGAGGAGGGAGCGGAGAGCCTGCGCAAGGCGGTATCCTTCGCTGGCTGCACCGGCCGGCAGTTGCCCGTCCCGCTCGATCACATCGACCCAGCGCTCCACCTGATCGATGCAGTCGAGCAGAGTGTCGATCATCTGGCTCTCGGCCCTGGCCTGCCCCGCCTTGACGGCTCCGAGAAGATCCTCGGCCGCGTGGAGCGCCAGTCCCATCGGGGCGAAATCGAAAAGGCCGACCGAGCCCTTGAGCGTGTGAACGGCCCGGAAGGCGCCATCCAGGTGCCCGGCCGCAGCCGGATCCTTCTCGAGCGCCATGAGGTCGTCCGTTGCCCGCTGAACCAGGTCGCGTGCCTCGACGATGAAGTGCTGGAGAAGGTCATCCATCACGGTCCCTCCTCCGGGCGCTGATAGACGATCGCATCCTCGAAGCGGCGAAGTGTGAACCTCTTGGAAATGCGGGTCATCGACTCGGTGTGACCGAGGCAGAGATAGCCGCCGGGATTAATGGCGTCGTAGAGGTTGTTCGCGGCCAGAAGCCGGGAGGCGTCGTCGAAATAGATCAGGACATTGCGGCAGAAGACGATGTCGAAGCGGCCCTGCTCCGCCACCGATGCCGCGTCCACCAGATTGGTTGCGGTGAACTTCACCGATTCCCGCAGATCCTGGATCAGCCTGCGATGCCCGTCATGGGACGGTTCGAAGTAGTGCTCGATCACGTCGGGCGGCAGGCGGGAGAGCGCGCGCTCGCCGTAATCGCCGGCCTCGGCCTCCATGAGGGCTCGCGTATCGATGTCGGACCCGACGATCTCGATGTGGTAGGCGTCGACCATCGGCCAGTTCTCGAGCAGCCAGATCGCGATCGAATAAGGCTCCTCTCCCGTCGAGCAAGGCACCGACCAGATCCGGACGAGATCTCCGGGCTGTCGATGCCGCACGATGTCCGGCAGCAGCGATCGGCCGAGGCAGCGGAGCTGATGCTCCTCGCGGTAGAAGTAGGTTTCGTTCACCGTGAAGATGTTGATCAGAAGCTCTACCTCCCCCTCGTCGGCCTCGACGTGGGAGAAGTAGGCCGGAAAGGATCGGAACCCGGAAGAGGCCATTCGGTCGGCGACGCGCCTCTCGATGTAATAGCGCTTGCTCTCGCCGAAAATCATTCCTGTGCGGCGATAGAGGAATTCGCACAGACGACGGATCTCGTCCGCCGTGAGAACCGACGCTTTTCCGGAAGCGGCCGGGAGCCTGCTCATGAGCGCTCCACCATGTCCAAGACCCGATCGGCGATCTGCTCCAGGGGCGCGACGATCTCCGCACCCCCACGCCGGACGAGATCGCCCGGCATGCCCCAGACGACCGCGGTCTCTTCCGATTCCGCGATGGTCCGGCCGCCCTGGCTGCGCAGCCGCGACATGGCCTCGGCCCCATCGGTGCCCATCCCGGTCATCAGCACGCCGATCAGCCTTTCGGGCGCGAAATGCCCCATGGCGCTCTCCACCAGGCGATCCACGCTCGGATGCCAGCGGTACTCCGGCAGCGAGGGAGCCGCCATCACGACGGGACCTGTAGAACGCAGGCCGACGATCACGTCGGCATCGCCCTTTCCGATATAGACCGTACCGGCCGTCAGGGGCATCGGGCTCGCGACCTCCGTGACGGAGAGGGCGCAGAGCTTGTCAAGCCTCCGGGCAAGGGGGCCGGTGAACGAGCCCGGCATATGCTGGGCCACCACGACGGGCCAGGGGAAGCCTACCGGCAGCCGCGAGAGGAGCGCATCCAGGGCCGGCGGCCCCCCGGTGGACGTGCCGACGAGAACCAGGCCAGAGGTCGACCCCGCCTTGACGGTCCGCTTCCTCGGCGGGGCAGGAGCGCGCCGCCGAGGCACCCTGACGGCATCGGATCCTCCGAGCCCACTGCGCAGCCGAACCCGCTCGGCCAGCCGCAGGCTTCCGGGAAGGCGGGCTCGGGATGCGGCCCGAACCTTTTCCACGAGCTTTGGCGCCAGCGTCTCGATTTCCAGGGAGATCGCGCGCTCGGGCTTGGTGATGAAGTCGATGGCTCCCAGAGCGAAAGCCTCGAGAGTGACGCTCGCATCCGCCTCCGTCAGGGATGAGACCATCACGACCGGGCATGGGCGTTCGAGCATGATCCGGTCGAGGCACGCGATGCCGTCCATCTCCGGCATGTGGACGTCGAGCGTGATCACGTCCGGCTCGAAGTCCCGCAGACGCTCCAGGGCTTCGGCGCCATTGCGGGCGAATGCGATCTCGAAGTCGCCCTCGGCGGCGAAGACGTTGCCGAGGAGACGGCGCATCAGGGGTGAGTCATCGACGATGAGCAGCCGGATCACGAAGCGGGCCGCTCCGGGTTGTCGCCGTCCATCGCCGCCAGAAGATCCTTCTCGGCTCGGTCCAGCAGCTCGCGCGGATTGAGCAGCAGGATCATCCGTCCCTCGATCTCGATGTTGGCGACGCGGTCGATGGCCTGGGCGCCGCCGCCGGCCAGATCGGGGGTCGGGCGCAGCAGGCTTTGGGGGATCCTGAGCACCTCCGATACGCCGTCGACGACGAACCCAGCCAGCATGTGTTCGATCCTGACGACGACGACGCGCTCGCGCCGCCGCTCTCCCCGCTCCTCGAACCGGAAGCGTCTCCGCTGATCGATCACTGGAAGGACGCGCCCGCGCAGGTTCATGACCCCTTCGATGAAATCCGGGGCCTTCGGCAATCGTGCGAGGGTCTCCGGCATGCGCACCACCTCATCGACGGATGCGACCGGGAGGCCGTATTCCTCCCCGCCCAGCCGAAAGACGATGAACTGCTCGTCGGCTTCCGACGGATCGCTGCTCGTGCCCATGGCGTGGTCATTCTCCGCTCGCGACAGGATCTGCTCCGTCAGGGCCTGGTCGCGAACCAGATGCTCTGTGGACAAGATCGACACCAGCCGCTTTCCGCCCTCGAGGCGGCAAATTCCTTGGATCTGGGCCTCCGCGCTGCCCCGGGTCAGGATCGCCGGAACGGGATCGATGTCGTCCGACGGAACGCGGAGGATCTCCTTCATGCCGTCGACCGCAAGACCCACCAGCCCGGCGCCGATGCGCACCACCACGACGCGCGCCCTGCTCCCGGTCCGTCCGCCGGCGTGCAGTGCCAGGAGCGCGCGGAGCGACAGGAGCGGCAGCAGGTGCCCGCGGAGCGCCATGACGCCGAGCGTCACGGCGTCGGCCTGCGGGAGTGCCGTGATGCCGGAGGGAATCGCCACGACCTCGTGGACCGATGCCAAGGGCAGCGCAAAGTCCTGATTGCCTACGACGAAGCACACGAGAGCCGTTTCGTCGCGGGCCGCATCGGACTGCTCCCGAAACGCATTGGCGGAAGCATCCTGTCCGTGCCTGGACCGGCGGGCGAAGCGGCCGAAGTCGCGCAGGAGAAGCGCATCGAGGTCGATCATCCGGGCAGGCGCATCGCCGTCGCCGGACGTGTCCAACGACGCAACGCCATCGATCATGAGACCGACCGGAGCGCCCCGGTCGACCACCACGACGCGGGCATTGGCGGAGGGTTTCTTCTCGACGCCGAGCAGGCTGTGCAGCGACACCACCGGCATCACGGCGCCCCGCAGGTTCGCGACCCCGACGAGGCTCGCGGGCCCCAGCGGCACGCGGGTCACGGCGGGAGGGCGGATCACCTCGGCGACGTCCGATGCGGGAATGGCGAAGCGCTCGCCCCCCACCTGCACGGTCAGGAACGATTGCGCGACGGCAGAGAAGGCCGCTTCGGCCATGGTGTCACGACTCCGCGAACTGGAGTTCATCCGCCAGGGAGGCGATCTCCTCGATGGCGGCCGCCAGATCCTCCGCCCCTCGCGCCTGCTGCCGGGCCGCCGCCGCAGCCTGGGCGGCAGCGCTCCCGGCCTGTTCCGCCACGGCCGCGATCTGCTGCGTGCCCAGCCGGACCTCACGGACCGCCGACAGGATCGTGTCCGATCCCGACAGGATGGCGGCGCTGCCGTGCCGGATCTCGTCGACGTCGGCCTCCACCGCGCCGAGCCGCTCGGCCGTCAGGGTGTTCTTCGCAACCTCTGCTTCGGCAACGGCGGTGCTCTGCTCTAGGTCGCGCCGCACGACGGCAATCTGGTCGCGGATCAGGCGAACCACATCCTTGATGCGGTCGGCGTTGTCCGACGCATCCCGCGCGAGATTGCGGATGTCGCCCGACACGATGGCGAAGCCGCGTCCCGCCTCGCCGGTGCGGGCGGCCTCGATGGAGCCGCTCACCGCCAGCATGTTGGTCTGGACGGCCACGAGGGCGATGCCGTCGACAATCTTCTCGATGCGGCGGCCGGACTGATCCAGTCCTTCCATCAGCCCGATGACGGCCCGGGTCTCCCGCAGGGAGCCCTCGACACCTGTAGCCAGGCGCAGCATGGCGGCCCGGTTCTCCTGAAGGTCCGTCGCCAAGGCATCGATGCGCTTGACCGATGCGCCCGCCACATCCCGCGAGGAGCCCGTCGCCCGCTCGATCTGCTCCATGGCCGCATTGGCCTGCTGGGTGGCCGCAGCCTGCATCTGCGCTCCCCGGCTGATCTGATCGACGGCAGTCATGATCTCGCCGGCGGCGCCGGAGATCTCCTGAATGGCAGCGGAGAGCTCTTCGGCAGCGGAGCCGACCTGCTCGGCGCCGGAAGCCCCTGACGCGCCGGCCTGGAGATCATCCGCCAGGGTGGCGAGGGACTGCGCGCTCTGCTGGCTCTGGTCTAGAGCGACGCTCTGCTGCTGGACGGCCCGCTGGGCCTCGGCCGCGGCGGCCGCCTGCTCCTCGGCCGCGCTGGCAACCTGCTCCGCGCCGCGCTGCGCCTCGCGAATGGCCGCGTCGGCCTCCACGGAGGCGACGAGGATCAGTTGGCTTCCCTCGGCCAGCTGCGCCACATCGGCGCGGATCTTGTCCAACGAAGCCGCCACGGCGCGACCGACCTGGGCCTGGCCGGACGCAGCCTCCGACGTCCCCCTCACCCGATCGGCCACGGAGCGAACCTCGCTGACGATGCCCTCGGTCAGGGTCTGGATGTCCTGCGCGCTTTTCTCCGACGTGCCGGCCAGGGCCCGCACCTCGTCGGCCACTACGGCGAAGCCCCGGCCGTTGTCTCCGGCCCGGGCCGCCTCGATCGCCGCATTGAGCGCCAGAAGGTTGGTTTGATCGGAGATGTCGCCGACCGTGCGGGTGATCTCGCCGATGTCGGCCGCCTGTTCCTCGAGATGGGAGATGATCTCGACCATGCTCTGCTGACGCATTGCATTGGCCTCGACCGCCGCGACGGACGTATCGATCTGAGCGCCCGTCTCGATCAGAAGGGTCTGAAGCGCCGCCATCCTCGTGTTGGAAGCCTCGGCGTGTCGGCGGGCATCGGAAAATGCAGCCGCTAGGCTCACGATCGCCGACAGCGACTGCTGGGAGGCGCCTGCGGCTTCCTCCGCCCCGCTCGCGATCTGCTCCATGGAGCGCCGCAATTCCTCGGCCGCCGATGAAGCTTCCGTGACCCCGCTCGCCAGTTCCTCCGTGGCGGCGCCGATCCGCTCCGCCGCCTTCTGCTGACGGGCTCTGACGCGCTCAAGGGCCCGGCGCTGCCCTCCTGCACCCTTTTGAGGGGGTTGGGCCGGTGCGGGAGCGGGATTCTCGCCGTTCACAGGACGCGGTTTGCCCTTGCCGGAAAGTTCGGACGTCTTGACCAGTGCCATTGATGGCCTTCGATGTTTGCTGACGGCGGGTGATGGCCCGGGTTCACGATGCAAGCTCCTTAGCCCGCTCGGTCGACCCAAGGCAAAGCGAGACCTTAGTTTTTATAGGTTCCTGCGGGTTCCGTGCAAGCTGGGCCTGTGCTTGTTTCCATCCGGGAACTCCCATCAAGGTTACCGCTGTCGGAGGATGGTGGACTTCGCGGTGTTCCGTCCTCGCTTCAGGGCGCCGAGCCGAGGTGGCGGGAGCCTCAGGGAACCGATGGGAGGCTGCGGAATTCGCCCCTCGTTGCCTCTCCGGCGATTTCCCATTCCAGCAGCGGAGCGACATTCATGCCTGAGACCACGTGGTGGAAGCGCGGCGTCGTCTACCAGATCTATCCCCGCTCGTTTCAAGACAGCAATGGCGACGGCATCGGCGACCTGGCGGGCATCCGCCAGCGGCTCGACTACCTCGTCTCGCTCGGAGTCGATGCGGTCTGGATCTCGCCGATCTACACCTCGCCCATGGCGGATTTCGGCTACGACGTGGCCGATTACTGCGGGATCGATCCGATCTTCGGCACGATGAAGGATTTCGACCGCCTCATCGAAGCGGCCCACGCGAGGGGCCTCAAGCTGATCCTCGACTTCGTCCCGAACCACACGTCTGACCAGCATCCCTGGTTTGCGGAAAGCCGCTCGTCGCGGACGAACCCCAAGCGGGACTGGTACATCTGGCGCGATTCGGCCCCGGATGGCGGCCCGCCCAACAACTGGATCAGCAATTTCGGCGGCCCGGCCTGGGAGTGGGACGAGGCCACGGGTCAGTACTATTACCATGCCTTCCTGAAGGAGCAGCCGGATCTCAACTGGCGCAATCCCGAGGTGCGGCAGGCGATGTACGATGCGCTGAGGTTCTGGCTGGATCGCGGCGTCGACGGCTTCCGGGTCGATGTGATCTGGCACCTCATCAAGGACGCCGAGTTCCGCGATAATCCGCCGAACGTCGCCTATCAACCGAGCCAGGCCGAGATCAACCGTTTCCTGCAGGTCCACTCCGCCGATCAGCCGGAGGTGCACGAGGTCGTCGGCGAGATGCGCCGCGTGCTCGAGGAATATCCGGAGCGTGTTCTCATCGGCGAGATCTACCTGCCGCTGGAGCGCCTCGTCACCTATTACGGCCAGGATCTTTCAGGGGCGCATCTGCCGTTCAATTTCCAGCTCATTCAGACGGCGTGGAATGCGCGCGAGATTGCAGCCCTCATCGACGAATACGAGGCGGCGATCCCGGACGGCGGCTGGCCCAACTGGGTGCTCGGCAACCACGACCAGCCCCGCATCGGCGCCCGCATCGGCAAGCAGCAGGCGCGCGTCGCCGCGATGCTGCTCCTCACGCTTCGAGGCACGCCGACCCTGTACTACGGCGACGAGATCGGGATCGGCAAAGTCGAGATTCCCGAAGACGCCGTTCAGGACCCGTGGGAGAAGAACGAGCCGGGGCTCGGACTGAGCCGGGATCCGGAGCGCACGCCGATGCACTGGGACGGCTCGGCCCAGGGCGGCTTCACCACCGGCAGGCCCTGGCTCCCGCTCGACCCGACCTTCACGCAGTGCCACGTGGAGGCGCTGTCGAAGGACCCGACCTCGATCCTGACGCTCTACCGCCGCCTGATCGCATTGCGGCGGCAGCACCTGGCGCTGAGCGTCGGGCGCTACGTTCCGGTGGAGGCGCAGGGCGACATGCTGGCCTACGAGCGCCGGCACGGGTCGGAGCGCTTTGTGGTGGCGCTGAATCTGGGGCATCGGCCGCATACGCTCGTTCTGCCGGTCGGAGCGAACGGGCATGTCGTGCTGTCGACCTTCCTCGACCGCGACGACGAGCCCTTCGATGGGCAGGTAAGCTTGAGAGCGGACGAAGGTCTCATCGCCCTCCTGCAGGACTGACGGGCACCGACAGTCTCTCGCGACAGGGCTCGGGCATGCCAGGCCATGGGATGCCGCACCCGTCATTCGCACGCAAAAGCGACGGCGCGAACGGCAGGCCTTGAACCTGCGCACATGCTCTAAATCTTGGGTGAGTGACCGCGCGCTCCAGGCGATCCACTCAGAAGAGTGGCGCTCCCTAGGGGACTCGAACCCCTGTTTTCGCCGTGAGAGGGCGACGTCCTAGACCGCTAGACGAAGGGAGCTAGCGCGGTTGAGGTGGGTCGTATAACGAGCCTTGCAGAACCCTTCAAGTCCTTTCGCTGAAAAAAGCGAAAGGTTTTGCACGAACGAGGATGCGGTGAGCGACGAGACGCAGCGGGAATGGACTTTGGAAGACGGCGCGGCGCCGGAGCGGCTGGATCGCGTGATGGCGCAGCTCTGGAGCGACCTGTCGCGCAGCCGGCTCCAGGCGCTGATCCGCGACGGTCAGGTCACGGTCGACGGCGCGCATGCGCTCGACCCGAGCCGGAAGGTGGCGGGCGGCGCCCGCATCGCTCTCGTGGTGCCGCCGCCGGTGCCGGCCGAGCCGCAGGGAGAGGCGATGGCGCTCGACATCGTCTTCGAGGATGACGATCTCATCGTCATCGACAAGCCCGCGGGCCTCGTAGTCCATCCGGCGGCCGGTCACGACTCAGGCACCCTGGTCAACGCGCTGATCGCCCATTGCGGCGAGAGCCTTTCCGGCATCGGCGGCGTGAAGCGGCCCGGGATCGTCCACCGCCTGGACAAGGACACATCCGGCCTCCTGGTCATCGCCAAGAACGACCGCGCACATCAGGGACTGGCTGCCCAGTTCGCCGACCATGGCCGGAGCGGTCCCCTGGAACGCGCTTACCTAGCCCTCGTCTGGGGCGTGCCCGACAGGCCGCGCGGCACCATCGAGGCGGCACTCGCCCGCAGCATCCACAATCGGGAGAAGATCGCGGTCGTACCGGAAGAGCGCGGCCGCTATGCGATCACTCACTATGAAGTGATCGAGCCCCTGCCTCCGGGGGCGCCCGTGGCCAGCCTCGTCCGCTGCGAGCTGGAGACGGGTCGGACCCACCAGATCCGCGTCCACATGGCCCATCTCGGTCATCCGCTCCTGGGCGACCTGACCTATGGAGCTGGGTTCAAGACGAAAGCGAACCGGCTGTCCGAAGCGCAGCAGGCGGCGCTGAAAGCCTTGGGACGGCAGGCGTTGCATGCGGCCGTGCTCGGCTTCGAACATCCCCGGACCAGCGAGTTCCTGCGCTTCGAGAGCCCCTTGCCGCCCGACATGGAGGCCCTCCTCGAAGCGCTTCGCGACTGAGTCAATCCGTCGCAAATCCCGGCCCTGCCGGCACCCTTGCGGACTTCATGCGTTGACCACGTCTTGAAGCCTGAAGCCTCTATTCTGACAAGGTTGGACCGCTTATATTAGCAAGGGCGGCCAGCCAGCTGAGGGGGCCGCCTCAGGCTTGCCTCTGTGCGAGGGAGCCAAAGGAGGAGAAAAGACGATGGCTGCAGCGCTACCCGTGCTTGCCAATGAAGGGGGCCTTTCGCGCTATCTCGACGAAATCCGTCGCTTCCCCATGCTTGAGCCGCATGAGGAGTACATGCTCGCCAAGAGATGGCGCGAGCATGGAGACCGCGAAGCCGCCCACAAGCTCGTGACATCCCATCTGCGGCTCGTGGCCAAGATCGCCATGGGCTATCGCGGCTACGGCCTGCCGATCGGCGAGGTCGTGTCCGAAGGGAATGTCGGCCTGATGCAGGCCGTCAAACGCTTCGAGCCCGACAAGGGCTTTCGCCTCGCCACATATGCCATGTGGTGGATCAAGGCCGCGATTCAAGAATACATCCTGCGGTCGTGGTCGCTCGTGAAGATGGGCACCACCGCGAACCAGAAGAAGCTGTTCTTCAACCTGCGTAAGGCCAAGGGCCGCATCTCCGCTCTCGAGGAGGGCGACCTGCACCCGGATCAGGTGAAGCAGATCGCCACCCAGCTCGGCGTGAACGAGCAGGATGTGGTCGACATGAACCGCCGCCTCGGTGGCGACGCGTCCCTCAACGCCCCGCTACGCGAGGAAGGCGAAGGCGAGTGGCAGGACTGGCTCGTCGACCAGGGCCAGAGCCAGGAGCAGGTGCTCGTCGAGGAGGAGGAAGGCCAGAACAGGCTTCAGGCCCTGAGGAGCGCCCTCTCGGTCCTCAACCCGCGCGAGCGGCGCATCTTCGAGGCCCGGCGCCTGTCGGACGACCCGATCACCCTGGAGGATCTCTCCACGGAGTTCGGCGTCTCACGAGAACGCGTCCGCCAGATCGAGGTGCGGGCCTTCGAGAAGATCCAGGAGGCGGTGCGAAAGAACCTGGCCCAGATCGAGACCACGAGCGAGGCAGCGGTCTAGCCTCAGGAAGGCTGGACCGCTCCCAAAAGGCCGCGGCGTGACCGCGGCTTTTTTATTGCCACTGCGAGAAGGCGCTGGTGATGATCTGCTCGCCGGCGGTGCCCTTCTCGAAGCTGAGAATGGCGCGCTGGCCCGAGGCCATGCGGACCGGCAGGTCGATCCAGTTGCGGCGCACGAAGAGCTCGGTGTTGCGCTCCACGTCGCTCGGCAGGTTGGACAGCCCGATCAGGAAGAGGTTCTCCCGCACGGGAACTGGCAGGCCGGCGATGGGGGTGCCGCGCGCGGCCTCCTCGTTCTTGAACTGGAGCAGGCCCACGTCCCGGATGACGCGGCCGCTTTCGCCCGCCCGGGTCGTGAAGGTGAGCTCCACCGTGTGCGACGCCGGGAGGGTCGTGTCGGTATTGCGGCGCAGGACCATCTTCATGGTCAGGCCCGCGTCGGGAACGTCGACATTCGCCGTCACGGCCCGCTCGAGCGCCTGGCCCTGGCCGGGATTCACGTCCTCGAGGCGCCAGACCACACGGCCGACCTGCGCTTTCGGAACCTGGGGATTGGCCGGATCCTCTTCGTAGAAGACCGAGCGCTGCGCCACGCCGACATCCTGGCGCGCGGCCTGCTGCGGCGCGGGCGCCGGAGCAGGCGTCTGCACGCCTACGCGCTCGTTGTTCTTGCCGGTCTCGGGAGCGGCGGGCGGCGGAGCTTCCGCCACGGGCGCTTCAGCGACGACCTCATCCGGCCTGTTCCGGTTCACATAGGCCAGCACGGCAATCGCTGCGATCACCAGCGCCAGCACCACCCCGAGGATGATCGTGCGCGTCCGCTTGCCGCCCTGGATTCCCGGATGCGGACGACTCTCGATGCGCGGCCGCTCAGGCGCGGCCTCCTCGCGCACGTCCTCCACCTCGTCGGGCTCGCCGCGATGAGGCGTGGCGGCCGGCGGCGGCTCGTCCGGTGCGAGTCGTGCGCTCTCGCGCAGGACGGCCGCGCTCGACAGGGGCACGTTCGGCTTTGTCGGCGCAGGCGCGTGATCAGCCTCGACCCGGGCGATCGCAGCATCGAGCGAGATCCGCTCCTGCTGAATCTCTGCCTCCGACAAGGGCGGATCCAGGGTCTCGAGCTGTCCGATGAGGGCCGAGCGGGCGCGCTCGTAGACGGCGCGCCGCATCTCGGGCGACCGGTCCGACAAGCCTTCGACCGCGCGGGCGATGAGGGGATAGTAATCTGCCATTGCGCTCTTGGGATGGCCCGGAGCGGTCCTGTCGTCAACCCTCAAACGGGTTCTTCATGAGGATTGTGTCGTCACGCTCGGGCGAGGTCGAGAGAACCGCCACGGGCGCGCCGATCAGCTCCTCGACGCGGCGCACGTACTTGATGGCCTGCGCCGGAAGATCCGCCCAGGAGCGCGCTCCCGCGGTCGATCCGCTCCAGCCTTCCATCTCCTCGTAGATGGGCTCGACCCGACCTTGGGCGCCTTGGCTCGCCGGGAAGTAGTCGATGGTCTGGCCGTCGAGCTTGTAGCCGACGCCGATCTTGATGGTCTCGAAGCCGTCGAGGATGTCGAGCTTGGTGAGCGCGATGCCGTCGATGCCGGAGGTGCGGACCGTCTGGCGCACGAGGGTCGCGTCGAACCAGCCGCAGCGGCGCTTACGGCCCGTGACGACGCCGAACTCCTTGCCCTTCTGGCCGATCAGCTCGCCAGTCTCGTCGAAGAGCTCGGTCGGGAACGGCCCCTCGCCGACGCGGGTGGTGTAGGCCTTGGCGATGCCGAGCACGTAGCCCACTGCGCCCGGGCCGAGGCCGGAGCCGGTCGCGGCCTGGCCGGCCACCGTGTTCGAGGAGGTGACGAACGGGTAGGTGCCGTGGTCCACGTCGAGCAGCGCGCCTTGGGCGCCTTCGAACAGGATCCGTTTGCCGGCGCGGCGCTCCTCATCGAGCAGGCGCCACACCGCATCCATGTAGGGCAGCACCTTCGGGGCCACGGAGGCGAGCTCCTCGTAGATGGCTTCCGGAGAGAACTCGTCGAGGCCGAAGCCGCGACGCAGCGCGTTGTGGTGCGTGAGCAGCCGGTCGATCTTGTCCCGCAGCGACGCGAGATCGGCGAGGTCCATGAGGCGGATCGCGCGGCGTCCCGCCTTGTCCTCGTAGGCCGGGCCGATGCCGCGCTTGGTGGTGCCGATCTTGGTGCCGGCGCTGCCGCTCTCGCGCAGCGCATCGAGCTCGCGGTGGATCGACAGGATCAGCGTGGCGTTCTCGGCGACGCGCAGGTTGTCGCGGGTGATGGACACGCCCTGCTCGCTCAGGCGCTCGACCTCGCTGGCCAGCGCATGCGGATCGAGCACGACGCCGTTGCCGATGACGGAGAGCTTGCCCGGGCGCACGACGCCCGACGGCAGGAGCGACAGCTTGTAGACCTTGCCGCCGATCACGAGGGTGTGGCCGGCATTGTGCCCGCCCTGGAACCGCACGACCACGTCCGCCTGTTCGGACAGCCAATCGACGATCTTGCCCTTGCCCTCGTCGCCCCATTGGGCGCCTACGACAACCACGTTCGCCATCGCTCTAGCCTCACATGAAAAAGCCCTGGCGCAAGGCCAGGGCTGGGGAAAAACCTTGCAAACCCTCATGGTGGATCGGAAGCGCGAGGTCAAGGACGAAGACGCCTTTTCCGCACGTCCGATCGCGGCATGACCCATGGTCTCGCGGGGATGTTCACACGACGATCGGCACAAAGGTATGGCAAGCCCCATGCACCGGGCTGGAGGCGGATCCCCGTCCCGGTCCTGCGGACCGCCAGGATGACACAGGTGGGCTGGCAAAGATCACGGGTGAGCGGGCCCGGGGCCCGTTGGCGGCCGACCTGGAGCAGTCGAGGGGGGCGAGAGGCGATCCGGCTCGAAGGGTGGTGGGTGAGGTGAAGAGCCGGATGGCCCTTCGCACGGTTCTTTCAGGCGTAACAGGCAGCGCTGGTCCGAGAGGCGCCGCAGACGGACGCCGCCCCGTGGGCGGCCGGGTCTGCGACCGGCTCCGGTCCCAAGGCTTAAGTCCGGGCCTCCTGTCGAACGCGGCTGCGTACCGGCTGCCGCGGGACTGTGTCCGGCCCCACGGATCACGACGCCTCCCGAGCGCGCCCTCGGGGACCGGACAGACACGATATAGCCCAGCTTGGCACGAGTATTAAGAACAAAACGAGAACAGAAAAACACCCGCCGTCATTCTGAGCCTGCGTCGCGAAGCTGGGATGACGGGCGAGATTGACGCCACGCCCCCGCCTCTCCCTGAGGTGAGGGGCGCAGCGCTTGGTGCCGTGATTGCACTCGCTATCGATGGACTAAAATGTTGACCAGGCGCCCGAACGGATCACGGACGTAGAAGCGCGTTACACCCCACGGCTCAGTCGCCGGGCCGTACTCGATATTGAACCCTGCGGCCTGCATCTTCCGATGAACGTCGGGTAGATCATCGACCTCTATGGAGACGTCGGGCACGGGCGTTCCCGACCCGCCCTCGGTCATCACGCTGATCTGCGGCGTCATGCTGCCATCAGCCGCAAACGTCGTGATCCACCCGAGGTCCATAGCAACGTCCATCCCAAGCACGTCGCCATAGAAGGCCTTTGCGGCATCGATCCGGTCGACTGACAAGTTGGCAACGATGCGCCTCACGGCCATGAGCTGTCTCCTCGTTTTGCCCTTACGGGTGGATGCTAGTGTCAGATTTCCACCACTAGCTTGTAGCAACCGTCAAGGACGAAACAGGAATCAAAACATGGTCGCTGCCACGGCGAGGCACCTCGATTGCCCACCACTCCGCACGAGGCGGAATGAGCTTATTCGGCGGCCGGCGCCGCAGCGGCGGGACGGGGGGCGCGGACGGGACCGCCGCGGCCCGGGCGTGCGGGGCGCTTCGGGGCTGCGATCAAGCCCTCGCGGATGGCCTGTTTGCGGGCGAGCTTGCGGGCGCGCCGCACGGCTTCCGCCTTCTCGCGGGTCTTCTTCTCAGACGGCTTCTCATAGGCGCGCCGCGCCTTCATCTCGCGGAAGATGCCCTCGCGCTGCATCTTCTTCTTAAGCGCGCGAAGAGCTTGGTCGACGTTGTTCTCTCTGACGAAAACCTGCACGGGATGTCCTTTCTGGCTGATGGGAAAATTCGGCTCGCCGCGCTGTCGGCGACGGACCTCGGGAAATGCGCGGAACGCCGTTCACGGAGCCCCTCAGGTGGCCCTGATCTCGCTCTCCCGGACGGCTCTCTCGGTGGTGGCGGACTTGATGCGATATGACGGCTCGCCGGTCTCGTCGGACGGCATGAGGCGCACGATCTCGTAGACGCCGTCGGAGCTCGTCCGGGCTTCGAAATGAGCCGGCTGCTTCATCCGGACCATCTGCCGGACCTTGAACTTGTGAGACATGGGTCGATCTCCTTGGCGTTTGCGTGAACGGACGGAATGCCGAGCTCGGAAAGGGCCTGAACGGCGTTGAGCCTCTTTGCGCTCGTCAACCCGCGCGCGAGACGATCACCGGATACGCCTGATGCTGGTGATCTTGCCTCTGGGCAGCGTGCCTTGTTCCTGCTGGGCGCGAGCGATCAGGTCGACCGCCCGGGTGTCGCCCGCCTGGACGGGATTGTCGACCCAGAGATAGGCCGTGCGGGCATCGTCATAGCTCACGAGGAACATCACCGATCGTGCCGGAGCGGCTTTTCGAAACGTGTACATCGCGTCCTCGCCGGTTCGCCATCCGTCGATGGCAGTCTGAAAAGAAAAAGCCGCCCCACCCGGGAGCGGCTTCGCATCGAGCGCTTATGTTACGCGCCCAACATCATTAGACCGTCTGGATGTTGTTGACGGCGACCTTGCCGCTGCGGCGGTCTTCGGCGGTGTCGAAGGAGACCTTCTGGCCTTCGCGGAGGCCGCGGATGCCGGCGCGCTCGAGGGCCGTGGCATGGACGAACACGTCCTTGTCGCCGTTGTCCGGCTGGATGAAGCCGAAGCCCTTTTGGTCGTTGTAGAATTTCACGGTGCCCGTGTTCATGGGGATAGTCCTTGTCTTTGCATCAGTGCACGTGAGGGCGAAGGCGCGCAGAAGCGCGACCGCATCCTCGGTTCGTCGATGTTTGGGAAGAGCGTCTGAACGTGCGCCTGGCGTGCCAAGGCGTAACGGCCCGATTGTCCGGCCAAATGTCGATGAAGGTGATGTAAGCCCTGAAAAAGGCAAAGACAAGGCCGAACGAGCCAAAAACTTTCCCACGACCTGAAAATTCCGAGCGAAAACAACAAAAAATCCAATGGATGTTCGAAGGAAAAATCATCCGGAATTCATCAAAACACGCGGTTTTATTTTCGCTTTTGCAGTTTTATCCTTGCAATGTCGGGTCACTTCGGCCATATTGCATTCAGCCAACCGATATGTTCGGCCTGCTCCAGCACAGCTCCTGATCGAGCGCCGAGCCTGCTCTCCGCACCTTGAAAGTTCGCTTGCCGTGGAACCTCCCGGCGCATTCGTCGTTTGCTCCGCGTTCGACGACCTCAACAACAAACAACAGCCGCGCGGTCCGGGACCGAAGCCGCTGAAGGACATCATGCAAACCATCACTCAGAAGAAGCCGGTAAAGATGCTGCTGCAGCCTTTGCCGAAGAAGCCGTCGCGCAAGGCCCCCACGCCGTGGCAGCCGCTGTCCAGCGGCCTGACCCGCGAGGAAATCCGCGCGATCATCCTCGATCAGATCGGCTAGCCGGTCGCAAGCCGGAGGCGCACGCGACGTGCGCCGCCCGGCAACGCAAGATCCTCGAGATACCGGCCCTGCCCTTAGGGCAAGCCGGCCTCGGGGCGCCAATTCCCTCATCCGGCAGTCGAGAGATCGCCCTGCCCCTGGCCACCGACGCCGGCGGCGATCTCCTGCCCTCCCCCTGAAATCCCCGGCCCCTCCGGGCCGTCATCGGCGATCGACAAGAAGGCGTCGCACTGCGTCCGCCTGTCCTGACCGGGGCGCTCGCCGCCGGGCCCTTGTCATGCCATAAGGCCGCCGCAACCCCCTCAGGCACAAGGCCCATGATTCGCGTCGAGAACGTCAGCAAGCAGAACAGCCATCGCATCCTCTTCCTCGAGGCCTCCGCCACTCTCCAGAAGGAAGAGAAGATCGGGCTCGTGGGACCCAACGGCGCCGGCAAGACCACCCTGTTCCGGATGATCACCCGTGACGAGCAGCCGGACGAGGGCCAGGTCTCGGTCGATCGCGGCGTCACCATCGGGTATTTCAGCCAGGACGTCGGCGAGATGGAAGGCCGCAGCGCGGTCGCCGAGGTGATGGACGGGGCAGGCCCCGTGAGCGAGGTGGCGGCCGAGCTGCGCGCGCTCGAGGCCGCCATGGTCGACCCCGACAAGGCCGACGACCTCGACCGGATCATCGAACGTTACGGCGAGGTGCAGGCGCGCTACGAGGAGCTCGACGGCTATTCCCTCGACGGGCGGGCGCGCGAGGTGCTCGCAGGCCTCGGCTTCAGCCAGGAGATGATGGACGGCGACGTGGGCGCCCTTTCGGGCGGCTGGAAGATGCGCGTGGCGCTCGCCCGCATCCTCCTGATGCGCCCGGACGTGATGCTCCTCGACGAGCCGAGCAACCACCTCGACCTCGAGAGCATGATTTGGCTCGAGTCGTTCCTGAAGGGCTATGACGGCGCGCTGCTCATGACCTCGCACGACCGCGCCTTCATGAACCGCATCGTCAACAAGATCATCGAGATCGACGGCGGCACGCTCACGACCTATTCGGGCGACTACGAGTTTTACGAGCAGCAGCGCGCGCTGAACGAAAAGCAGCAGCAGGCGCAGTTCGAGCGGCAGCAGGCCATGCTCGCCAAGGAGATCAAGTTCATCGAACGCTTCAAGGCGCGCGCCTCGCACGCCGCCCAGGTGCAGAGCCGGGTGAAGAAGCTGGAGAAGATCGACCGGGTCGAACCGCCCCGGCGCCGTCAGTCGGTGGCGTTCGAGTTCCAGCCCGCGCCGCGCTCGGGCGAGGACGTGGTCAGCCTGAAGAAGGTCCACAAGCGCTATGGCAGCCGCAGCATCTACGAGGGCCTGGACTTCGCGGTGCGCCGGAAGGAGCGCTGGTGCGTCATGGGTATCAACGGCGCCGGCAAATCGACGCTGCTGAAGCTGGTGGCGGGCGCCACCGAGCCCGACGACGGCACGGTGGCGGTCGGCGGCAGCGTGAAGATGGGCTACTTCGCCCAGCACGCCATGGAGATGCTCGACGGCGACCGCACCGTGTTCCAGTGGTTGGAGGACGCGTTCCCGCAGGCGGGCCAGGGCTCCCTGCGCACGCTCGCCGGGTGCTTCGGGTTCTCGGGCGACGACGCGGAGAAGAAGTGCCGCGTGCTGTCCGGCGGCGAGAAGGCGCGGCTCGTGATGGCCCGGATGCTCTACGACCCGCCGAACTTCCTCGTGCTCGACGAGCCGACGAACCACCTGGACATGGCCACGAAGGAGATGCTGATCGAGGCGCTCTCGCGCTACGAGGGCACCATGCTCTTCGTCTCGCACGACCGCCACTTCCTCGCGGCCCTGTCGAACCGCGTCCTCGAGCTCACGCCCGACGGCATCCATCAATATGGCGGCGGCTACACCGAGTACGTCGCGCGCACGGGCCAGGAGGCTCCGGGCCTGCGCAACTGAGGGTCACGCCCGTCCGCGGGCGCTCTTCTCCGGCCGCACCCGGTGCTCGACGAAGTTGCGGATCTCCCGGGTTCGGCGCACCGGATCGAGCACCTCCGCATCGACGCCGTGACGCCAGGCCAGGGCGACGTCGTCCGGCCGCTCGTGCAGACGCTTCAGGTCGGTCGCATAGGCAACCGCCTCCTCCGGCGTCCGGCAGAATCCCTCCTCGACGAGGATCCCGGTCCGCCGCCCGAGGATCACGGCGAGTTCGCCGAGGCTGAATTCGGGATGGTACTGCACCCCCCAGAACACGCCGCCGTCGCGGCGGATCTCCGCCGCCTGCACGGCCGAGACCGCATTGGTGGACAGGATCGTGGTGTCGCCCGGCGTCACCGTCACCATATCGAGGTGGATCGCCGGCGCATCGTAGGCGCCGGGGCGGCCCTCCAGCATCGGATGCACGCGCCCGGCCTCCGTCGGCGTGAGCCGGCGCGCGAAGCCGACCTCGCGCCCGAGCGGGTTCGCCCGCACGTCGCCGTCCGCCGCCACGGCCGCCACCTGGAGGCCCCAGCAGGAGCCGAAGGCGGGCGTGCCGGAGGCGTAGATCGCCCGCATGAGGTCGATCTGGCGCAGGATCTCGGGCGTGCGGTCGTAGATGTTGAGATGGGAGCCGGTCAGCACGATGCCGTCATAGGATTCGAGCCCGGCCGCATCCGGCAGGTTGGCGCCCTCGTCGGCCGGGAAGGCGAGGTCGCAGACCGCGTCGGCGGCGATGTCCTGGAGCACCGCCGCATAGGACTCGGACGGCATGAGACCATAGCCGTCCTTGTGGGCCTGCCTTGCACCACGCGTATTGCCCTCGACCACCAGGAACCTTAAGGCCATAGCTTTCCCCGCCTCTGCTCGGCGCCGGTTTACCCGAACCGCGGCCGGCGGCAAGCGCTGTGAGGTCTGCGCCCCATGAAAATCGTGCAATCGCTCTGGGGGTGGCTGTTCGGCAAGGCCTACCTGCTGCTCAGCCTCACGGCGCTGTTCTGGGGCGGGAACGCCATCGCCGGGCGGCTCGCGGTCGGGGAGATCTCGCCCATGGCGCTCACCGCCATGCGGTGGGTGATCGTGGTCGCTGTCATGGCGCCCCTGACCGGCGGCCAGCTCGTGGCAGAATGGCCCGTCCTGAAGGAGAAGTGGCTCAGCACGGTGCTCATGGGCATCTTCGGCTTCACGGCTTTCAACGGGCTCTTCTACGTGGCCGCCCACCACACCAGCGCCGTCAACCTCACGATCTTCCAGGGCTCCATCCCGGTGCTCGTCCTGATCGGTATGGTGCTGCTCTTCGGCGTGCGGGTCGTGCCCCTGCAGGTGCTCGGCATGGTCGTGACCCTGCTCGGGGTCGTCCTCGTGTCGGTGAAGGGAAGCTGGGAGGTCCTGCGGGCGCTGGCGCTCAACATCGGCGACGTGTGGACGCTCATCGCCTGCGTGTTCTATGCGGGCTACACGCTTGCCCTGCGCCGGCGCCCTGCGGTCTCGGGACTCGTCTTCTTCACGGCGCTCGCGATCGTGGCCTTCCTGTCGTCGATCCCGCTGCTCGCCTTCGAGATCGCGACCGGGACCGTGCAATGGCCGACCCCGAAGGGCTGGCTCGTCCTGCTCTATGTGGGCCTCCTGCCCTCGCTCGTGGCGCAGATCTTCTTCATCCGCGGCGTCGAGCTGATCGGACCGGCGCGGGCGGGGCTGTTCGTGAACCTCGTGCCGGTCTTCGGCGCGCTGCTGGCCGTGGTCCTGCTCGGCGAGCCCTTCGCGTTCTACCACGCGCTCGGCCTGGGCCTCGTGCTCGGGGGGATCTGGCTGGCGGAGCGGAAGCGTTAATCCGCGAACACCACCGTCTTCGAGCCGTTCAGGATGATCCGGTCCTCGAGGTGGTGCCGCACCGCGCGGGCGAGCACCCGGCGCTCGATGTCGCGGCCCTTGCGCACCAGGTCGTCGGGGGTGTCGCGATGGGTGATCGGCTCCACGTCCTGGGCGATGATCGGGCCCTCGTCGAGGTCGGAGGTCACATAATGGGCCGTCGCGCCGATAAGCTTCACGCCGCGCGCATGGGCCTGGTGGTAGGGCTTGGCGCCCTTGAAGCCCGGCAGGAACGAGTGATGGATGTTGATGCAGCGTCCCGCGAGCTTCGCGGTGAGCCCGTCGGAGAGCACCTGCATGTAGCGGGCCAGCACCACGAGCTCGGCGCCCGAGTCGCGGATGATCTCCCAGACCTTCGCCTCCTGCTCGAGCTTGGTGTCGCGCGTCACGGGCAGATGGTGGAACGGGATGTCGCCGAGGCCCACATGGCCGTAGGTCTCGGCCGGGTGGTTGGCGATGACGCCGACGGGCTCGAAGGCGAGCTCGCCGATGCGCCAGCGGTAGAGGAGATCGGCCAGGCAATGGTCGAACCGGGAGACCATCAGCATGACCCGGCGCGGCGTGCCTGGATCGCTTAAGGTCCAGACCATGCCGAAGCGGTCCGCGAGCGGCAGGAAATCGCGCTTGAGGTCGTCGAGCGCGACCTCGCCGGCGACGGGATCGAACACGACGCGCATGAAGAAGCGATCCGTCTGCGTGTCGTCGTATTGCTGGGCGTCGAGGATGTTGAGGCCCGCCTGCGACAGGTGGCCCGCCACCGCGGCGACGATCCCCGGGCGGTTCGCGCAGGCGAGCGTTAGGACGAAGCGCTGCGAGGGAGCTGACGGCATGGCGGGCCTCTCTGCCACTAGAAGCGCACGGCGCGGGCGCGCTTGACCTGCGGGATCTCCTCGATCTTGCGCAGGAGATCGTCCGTCACCGGCTCGTCGACCGACACGAAGCAGATCGCGTCGCCGCCGGGCTTGTCGCGGCCGAGCGCGAAGGTCGCGACGTTCACGCCCGACTCGCCGAGCAGGGTGCCAAAGCGGCCGATGAAGCCCGGCTTGTCGTCGTTGCGGACGTAGATCATGTTCGGCGCGAACTCGGCATCGACCGCGATGTCGCGGATCTCGGTGACGCGCGGCTTGCCGTCCTGGAACACGGTGCCGCCGGCGTGGCGCGACATGTCCTCGGCGTCGACCACGATGCGGATGAAGCTCTCGTAGTCGCGTGCGGCGCGCTCGCGCTTGACCTCTTCCACCGTGATGCCGCGCTCGCGGGCCACCACGGGCGCCGACACCATGTTGATGTCCTGCAGGAAGGGACGCAGCACGCCGGTGACGGCCGCCGAGGTGAGCGCGCGGGTGTTCATCTCCGCGACGTCGCCCTCGTACTCGATGCGGATGCCCTTGATCGGCGCTTCCGTGAGCTGGCCGAGGAAGGAGCCGAGCTTGTCGGCGAGCGCCACGAACGGCTTCAGGCGCGGGGCCTCTTCCGCCGTGATCGACGGGAAGTTCACGGCGTTCTGGATCGCGCCCTGGAGCAGGTAGTCCGACATCTGCTCGGCGACCTGGAGCGCCACGTTCTCCTGCGCCTCCGAGGTCGAAGCGCCGAGATGCGGCGTGCAGACCACGTTCGGATGGCCGAAGAGCGGGTTGGTGGTCGCGGGCTCCTCGCTGAACACGTCGAAGGCGGCGCCGGCCACGTGGCCGGAATCGAGCGCCGCGCGCAGGGCGTTCTCGTCCACGAGGCCGCCGCGGGCGCAGTTGATGATGCGCACGCCCTTCTTGGTCTTTGCGATGTTCTCCGCCGACAGGACGTTCCTGGTCTTCTCCGTCATCGGCACATGGAGCGTGATGACGTCCGCGCGGCGCAGGAGCTCGTCGAGCTCGACCTTCTCGACGCCGATCTCGATGGCGCGCTCCGGCGACAGGAAGGGATCGTAGGCGACGACCTTCATGCGCAGGCCGATGCCGCGATCGGCCACGATCGACCCGATGTTGCCGCAGCCGATGACGCCGAGCACCTTGCCGGTCAGCTCGACGCCCATGAAGCGATTCTTCTCCCACTTGCCGGCCTGGGTCGAGGCGTCCGCCTGAGGGATCTGGCGGGCGAGCGCGAACATCATGGCGATGGCGTGCTCGGCGGTGGTGATCGAGTTGCCGAAGGGCGTGTTCATCACGATGATGCCCTTGGCCGTGGCGGCCGGGATCTCGACGTTGTCGACGCCGATGCCGGCGCGGCCGATCACCTTCAGGTTCTGGGCCTGCTCGAGGATCTTGGCCGTCACCTTGGTGGCCGAGCGGATCGCGAGGCCGTCATACTGGCCGATGACGGCGGCGAGCTTGTCCTTGTCCTTGCCGAGATCCGGCTGGAAGTCGACCTTGATGCCGCGGTCCTTGAAGATCTGTACGGCGGCGGGCGAAAGGGCGTCCGAAATGAGTACGCGGGGAGCGGGCATGGTTGCACCTTGAGCTCCCCTCCCCCTTGCGGGGAGGGGTCGGGGGTGGGGGTGGCCCCACCGGGTGAGACGTCAAAGGGTGAAGCGTGCAGGACGGGCGCTTGCAGCTCGTCTCTGCGAGGGTGGCTCCGGTCGCGCTCTGGCTTTGCGACCTCCACCCTGGCCCTCCCCGCAAGGGGGAGGGAACGAGAGCATCAAGCCGCTTTCGCGAGCTTCGCCTTTTCCTGCGCGAAGGCCCAGTCGAGCCAAGGCGTCAGAGCCTGAAGGTCGGACCGCTCGACGGTGGCGCCGCACCAGATGCGCAGGCCGGGAGGCGCATCGCGATAGGCGCCGATGTCGAGGGCCACGCCTTCCTTCTCCAGAGCCGCCGTGATGCCCTTGGCGACCTGCGCCACGGCCTCGGGCCCCTTGGCGACCACGTCCGGGTCGGCGATCACGAGGCACACGCTGGTGTTGGAGGCGGTGGCCGGGTTCTGGGCGAGGTTAGCGATCCACGGGGTCTTGGCGACCCAGTCGAGGACGAGCTTGGCGTTGGCGTCGGCCTTGGCCACCAGGGCGCTCAGGCCGCCGATGGACTTCGCCCATTCGAGCGCGTCGATGTAGTCCTCGACTGCCAGCATGGACGGGGTGTTGATGGTCTCGCCCTGGAAGATGCCCTCGATGAGCTTGCCGCCCTTGGTCATGCGGAAGATCTTCGGCAGCGGCCAGTTCGGCTTGTAGGTCTCGAGGCGCTCCACGGCGCGGGGCGACAGGATGAGCATGCCGTGCGCGGCTTCGCCGCCGAGCACCTTCTGCCAGGAGAAGGTGACCACGTCGAGCTTGGAGAAGTCGAGCTTCTGCGCGAAGGCCGCCGAGGTGGCGTCGCAGATGGTCAGGCCTTCGCGGTCGGCCGCGATCCAGTCGGCATTCGGCACGCGCACGCCGGAGGTGGTGCCGTTCCAGGTGAAGACCACGTCGCGGTTCTTGGTGTCGACCTGGGCCAGGTCGGGAAGCTCGCCGTAGGGAGCCGTGATGACGCGGGCGTCGTCGAGCTTGAGCTGCTTGACCACGTCGGTGACCCAGCCCTCGCCGAAGCTCTCCCACGCGAGCATGTCGACCGGACGGGCGCCGAGCATCGACCACAGGGCCATCTCGACCGCGCCGGTGTCCGAGGCGGGCACGATGCCGATACGGTAATCCGCCGGGACGTCGAGCACCTCACGGGTGAGGTCGATCGCCAGCTTCAGGCGCGCCTTGCCGAGCTTCGCGCGATGTGAGCGGCCCAGGGATTCGGTCTTCAGGTTTTGCAGGGACCATCCGGGGCGCTTCGCGCAGGGGCCGGACGAAAAGAAAGGCGCGCGGGGGCGCGCGGCGGGCATCTCTGTCATGTTAGTCCATCCTTCCAGATGGGCGCCCCTCGGTGGGGAGGGGTCTCCCGCCGACCGGTATGCCCGAGGAACCGGAGGCGGTCAAGATGACTTCCCCTTGGGCAGGATGACTTCGTCGTCATCACCACTGTCCGAAGTATCCGCGGCAGATTACGAAATCGTAATACAAAACATCGTGTTCCTTGCAGTATGGTCCGTGCGCCTGGCCTATATTGTGCTAGGAAACCTCCGGAATTTTGTAGGGCTTCAAGGAGCGAGCATGCGTGTGTCTGGTCAGCTTGCCGTCATTGCCGTGCTGGGGGCAGCAGGGTTCGGCGGCTGGTACGCTTATCAGGGCGGTTACCTGGCGAAGGCACCGGTGGTCGGCTCCTATTTCGCCCAACCAGCCGCGAAGGCTGCGGGCCCGGCCCGCGGACGCGGTCCCTCGGGTCCGGCGACGGTCGAGGTCGATACTGTGAAGACGGGCCGGATCGTGGAGACCCGCGATGCGGTCGGCACGGTGCGGGCCTTCGAATCGATCACCGTGACGGCGAAGACTGCGGGCCTGATCACCGAGATCGGGTTCGAGGAGGGCCAGAAGGTCAAGGCGGGCGACGCTCTCGTGCAACTCGACGCCGCCGAGCGCAAGGCCGAGATCGAGCAGGCCATCGCCGAGGCCAATCGCGCCGTGGCGCTCAGGAACGAGGTCGCCATCAAGCTGGAACGCGCCCAGGCCCTGAGCCGCACCGGCGCCGGCACGACAGCCCAGGTGGAAGACCTGACGGCTCAGATGAAGTCGCTCGAAGGCTCAATCGCATCCGCCCAGGCCCAGCGCCGCGGCGCCGAGGCGCGGCTCGAGGAGCTCACCATCCGGGCCCCGTTCGCCGGCCGGGTCGGCACCCGCTCGGTCTCGCTCGGCGCCTACATCTCTCCCGGCACCCGGATCACGTCCCTCGACGACCTCTCGAAGGTCAGGCTCGACTTCGCGGTGCCCGAGAACCTGCTCGGCCGGCTCAAGCCCGGCCAGGTGGTGAACGCCAGCTCGGCGGCCTATCAGGGTCGCCGCTTCCAGGGCACGGTCGCCACCATCGATCCGCGCGTCGATGTCGCGACCCGGACCGTCAAGCTGACGGCCGAGTTCCCGAACCCGGACGAGGCGCTCAAGCCCGGCATGTTCCTGTCGGTCGGCCTCGAGGTGACCACGAAGGACGATGCGGTCCTCATCCCCGAAGAGGCCATCGTCAGCGAAGGCCTTCGCCAGCTCGTCTATCCGGTGAAGGACAGCAAGGTGGAGCGCCGCGTGATCCGCATCGGCCAGCGCCAGAACGGCAAGGTCGAGGTCGTGGAGGGCCTGCAGCCCGGCGAGACCATCGTGGTGCTCGGCGTCCAGCGCGTGCGTCCGGGAGCCGAGGTCAACGCCCGGCCGGTCGGCACCGGCGCCCCCGCACAGCAGCCCGCGCCGGCGGCGAACCGGGAGCAGCCCTCGCGCAGCTCGCTCAACCTGCCGCAGGCCATCGGCAGCGCTGTCGCGGCCGAGCGCAACTGATTTCTCTCCCGCCACGGCGGGAGCTTTTCGTTTCAACCGGCTTTCAAGAGCTGAGCAGTCATGCAGGTTTCCGACCTCTTCATCCGTCGCCCCGTCTTCGCCGTCGTGGTCAGCCTGCTGCTGATCGTGGGCGGCCTCGCATCGGTCATCAACCTGCCGGTGCGCGAATATCCGAGCGTCGACCGTCCGGTCGTGTCGGTCTCGACCATCTATCGCGGCGCCTCGAACGAGGTCATCGAGAGCCGGGTCACCGAGGTCATCGAGGGCGCGGTCGCCGGCATCGAGGGCATCGAGCAGATCCGCTCGCAGAGCCAGAACGACCGCTCGTCGGTGTCGATCGAGTTCAACGTCTCGCGAGATCCGGAGGCCGCGACCTCCGACGTGCGCGACGCGGTCTTCCGCGTGGTGGGCCGCCTGCCGGACGGCGCCGACCAGCCGGTGATCCGGAAGGTGGACAACGACGCCTCCGCCATCATGTGGATCAGCGTCACGTCGTCGACCTACGACGCGCTGGAGCTCAGCGACTTCCTCAAGCGCGTCTATGTCGACCGCCTGTCCACGGTGCCGGGGGTCGCGAACGTGTATCTCGGCGGCGAGCGGCGCTATGCCATGCGTATCTGGATCGACCGTTCGGCGCTGGCCGCGCGCGGCCTGACGGTCCAGGACGTGGAGAGCGCCATCAAGCGCCAGAACGTGGAGCTGCCGGGCGGGCGCATCGAATCCGCGCAGCGCGAGTTCACCGTCAAGACGGATTCCCGCCTCTCCACGCCGCAGGACTTCGAGCAGGTCATCGTCTCGAACAAGAACGGCTATCTCGTGCGCCTCGGCGAAGTGGCCAAGATCGAAGTCGGCGCCGAGGACACCCGCTTCGAGTTCTACGAATCCGGCAAGACCGCCATCGGTCTGGGCATCGTGCGCCAGTCCACGGCTAACACGCTCGCGGTGGCGGACGGCGTCCGCGAGGAGCTGGAGAACCTGAAATCCTCCCTGCCTCCCGGAACCACGGCCGAGGTCTCCTACGACGAGAGCCAGTTCATCAGCGCCTCGATCCACGGCGTGCTGAAGACCCTGATCGAGGGTCTCGTTCTCGTGATCCTGGTGATCCTGGTCTTCCTGCGCGACTGGCGTTCGACCATCGTGGCCATGGTGGCGATCCCGGTCTCCATCATCGCGGCCTTCATGGTGATGGCCTATTTCGGCGCCTCCATCAACGTGCTGACCCTGCTCGCCATCGTGCTCGCCATCGGCATCGTGGTGGACGACGCGATCGTAGAGATCGAGAACGTCCACCGCCGCATCGAGGAAGGCCAGCCGCCGCTGCTCGCCTCCTTCGACGGCGCGCGCGAGATCGGCTTCGCGGTCATTGCGACGACCGCCACCCTCATGGCGGTGTTCGTGCCGCTCGCCTTCATGACCGGCAATACGGGCCGCCTGTTCCGCGAGTTCGCCATCACGCTGGCGGCCGCGATCTTCTTCTCCGGCGTCGTTGCCCGCACGCTCACGCCGATGCTGTGCTCGAAGCTGATGGTGCCGGCCCACGGCCGCATCCAGACCATGACGGAGCCGTTCTTCAACGGCATGAACAACGTCTACCGCCGGATCCTGTCCTGGGCCCTCAAGGCGCCGCTCGTGATCCTCGCCATGGGCGTCGTCGTGTCCCTCTCGGCCTACGGGCTGTTCCAGACGCTGCCGAAGGAGTTCGCCCCGACCGAAGACCGCGGCGCCATCCTCATCCGCATCGACGCGCCCGAAGGCGCGAGCCTCGACTACACCCGCGAGCGGGTGAAGGAGGTCGAGCAGCAGCTCCTGCCCTATCAGGAGCGCGGCATCGTTGCTTCGATCACGAGCCAGGTGGCTCCCGGCTTCGCCCGGCCCTCGCCAGTCAATGCGGGCATGATCATCGTGCGTCTCGTTCCGTGGGAAAAGCGCACCATGAAGCAGCAGCAGCTGACCCAGGAGCTCTACGGGAAGATCACCAGCTTCCCGGGCGCCCGCGCCTTCCCGATCAATCCGGGATCCCTCGGCCAGCGCGGCACGGGCCAGCCGGTTCAGTTCGTGCTCGGCGGACCCGACTACAACACCCTTCGCGAATGGCGCGATATCGTGATGCAGAAGGCCCAGGAGACGGGCTACTTCATCAACATGGACTCCGATTACAAGGAATCCCAGCCCGACATCCGCGTGCGGATCGACCGGCAGCGCGCCGCCGACATCGGGGTCTCGATCGAGGAGATCGGCCGGACGCTCGAGCTGATGTTCGGTGAGACCGAGATCTCGACCTTCGTCAACCGCGGCGAGGAATATCCGGTGATCGTCCGCGGGCGCGCCGAGGACCGCGCCTCCCCGAACGACCTCACGAACACCTTCATCCGCGCCGCGAACGGCGAGCTCGTTCCGCTCTCGTCCTTCGTGAGCCTCGTCGAATCCGCCGCGCCGCAGACGCTGAACCGCTTCGACCGCCTGCGCTCGATCACGATCCAGTCGGCCCTGCGGCCCGACATCTCCATCGGCCAGGCGCTCGACACCCTCGAGCAGATCGTGCGGGACAACCTGCCGGCCGAGGCGCGCATCGGCTATACGGGCCAGTCGAAGGACTTCCGCGACTCGTCGAACGCCATCTACATCACGTTCGGCATGGCGCTGCTCGTGGTGTTCCTGGTGCTCGCGGCGCAGTTCGAGAGCTGGATCAACCCGTTCATCATCATGCTGACGGTGCCGCTGGCGGTCACCGGCGGCCTGGCGGCGCTGGCGCTCACGGGACAGTCGCTGAACATCTACAGCCAGATCGGCATGATCCTGCTCATCGGCCTGATGACCAAGAACGGCATCCTGATCGTGGAGTTCTCGAACCAGCTGCGCGAGCGCGGCTATTCGGTGCGCGATGCGGTGATCGAGGCCTCGGTGCTGCGCCTGCGCCCGATCCTCATGACGTCGATCGCCATGATCGGCGGCGCGATCCCGCTGGCCTGGTCGACCGGCGCCGGCGCCGAGGCCCGCAACGCCATCGGGTCGGTGATCGTGGGCGGCGTGACGCTCTCGACCCTGCTCACGGTGCTCGTGGTGCCGTCGATCTACCTCCTCATCGGCGGCTACACCAAGCCCGCCACCTATGTGAGCGAGCTGATCGACAAGATGCGGGCCCAGACGGGCTTCGCCCCCCACGGCGAGAAGCACGCGCCGCCGCCCCATCCGGCGGAGTAGCCGCGAGGCGGCGTGGGCCCCTCCCCTGCCCGCCGGGCCTGCGACATCGGTCCGGTGAACTCCCGGCCAAGCGGAGCGTTGGAAGACTCCGACGCAACGCCCATGGACAGGTCGCGTGAGAGAGATCCGGAACGAGCCTTACCCCGATTCCGCGAAGGAGACGCCGAGCACGGGCGCCCTGAAGCCGGGCAGCTTTGCGACGGTGCTGGACCGCAACATCGAGGTGCTCCGGCAGAAGCGGCAGGAGAAGGAGCGGCAGGCGGGCTTCCAGGAGCGCCTCGCCAACGCGATCACGCGGTTCTCCGGCAGCATGATCTTCGTCTATCTGCATGCGGCGCTGGTCGCGGTCTGGATCACCGTCAATGTCGGGTTCGTTCCCGGGGTCGAACCGTTCGATCCCACCTTCGTGATCCTCGCGACGGTGGCCTCCGTCGAGGCGATCTTCCTGTCGACCTTCGTGCTGATCAGCCAGAACCGGGCGGCGGCCGAGTCGGAGAAGCGGGCCGAGCTCGACCTCCAGACCAATCTCCTGTCGGAGCACGAGATCACGCGGCTGCTGTCGCTGACTATCGCCATTGCGGACCGGCTGGGCATCAAGGAAGCCCACGACCCGAGCCTCCAGGAGCTCGAGCGGCACGTGGCGCCCGAGAAGGTGCTGGACAAGCTGGCAGATGAGGAAGAGGCCTGAGGGCTGAGCCTGACGCTAGAATTCGTAGCGCGCGAGATTGACGCTGAGATGCACCTGCTGCGGCTTCAGGCCGGTCACGGAGGCGATCAGGCTCTCGGCATTCATGAGGATGTGGCCGATCGCAAGGTTGACGGGCTGGCCGAGCGGCTCGGTCCGCTCGGGCCCGGCAACGACCGGCGCGGGCTCTGCGGAAACGCCCACCTGCGGGGCCGGGCTCGTCTGCCAAAGCGCGGGGAGGCGATTCTCGAGGCTGACAATTCCTGGCACCGATCCCTCCTGGCTGATTCGCCAAGGAATTTAGTGAAGGGATGGTTAACGCTCAACCGGAAGCTTGGCTGAGGCTTGCGTCAGGTTTCAATCGAACATGTAGCGCAGGCCGAGCCGCACCTCGTGGGCGCCGACCTGCCCGAGTTCGGCCCCGCTGCCGAGGCCATGGTGGCGGGTCTTCACCGTGCCGAGCCCGACGAAGCGGTAGCCGACATCGAGCGCGAGGCCCGGCAACACCTCGTAGCCGAGACCGGCCATCAGTGCCCAGGCGAAGCTGCTGTCGCTGTCGCCGGCGATCGGCTCCCAGGCCGTGACGGCGCCGGCCGGATCGGTCGTAATGCGGGCGTAGCGTGACAGGGTGGAGCGCGCGACGCCGACGCCTGCTCCGAAGTAAGGCGTGAGGCCGTTCCACGTCCCCAGATCCACGTAGGCGTTCAGCAGAAGGGTCGAGGATTGCAGGCGTCCCCGGTCGAGGAACGAACCGCCGGCGAAAACGGGCGCCGCCGCAGCGCCCCTGAAGCGGGCGTCGAAGCGGTGGTCGAGCGTCACGTCCATGCGCAGCATCGGGCTGAAGCGGTAGCCGATGCCTGCGCCGACTAGGCCGCTGTCGGCGATGCCGTCCTGCGTGAACCGGCCGACGAACGGCGCCGCAAAGATGTCGGCCTCACGGGTCTCGCGGCGCACGGCGCCGATATCCCCGCGCAGGTACCAGCTCGCCGGAGCCTCCTCGTCCAGCACGGGTGCCGGAGGCAGGAGATCGTCGAGATCCGCCGCCATGGCCGGAAGCGCGGCGGTCACGAAGGCGGCGGCGACGGTTATCCTGACGAGATCCATCAAAAACACACTTCTTCATTCAGAGGCTTCGGACCGAGGCCCGGGGCCCATCGGGTATAGTCGCGGCCGATGAAGAGAGCGTTAACCTTAACGTCCCGTTTCCCCGGCCGGGCAGCGCGGGCGCCGACGCAGGCTCCCCCAGGAGCCTCGCGCCGGCCGCCGCCGGCCGTCACGGTCACAGCCCGTAGCGGACGCCGACCCGCACCTCGTGCGTGCCGATGGATTCGATGTCGGCTCCGGCCCCGAGATCGAAGGCGCGGGTCTTGATGTCGCCGACGCTGAGGTAGCGGTAGCCGAGGTCGAGGGAGAAGTTCGAGGACAGCTTGACGCCGAGGCCGGCCATGAGCGCCCAGGCGAAGCGGTTGTCGTCGCTGCCGGTGAGGCGCTGCAACGTCTCGGTGCCAGTCGCGGCGTCGTACGTGATCCGCGAGTAGTCGGAGAAGACGTTGTGCGCCATGCCGAGGCCCGCGCCGATATAGGGCGTGATGCCTGCGCCCGTCGGGAGGTCGATATAGCCGTTCGCCATGACGGCGGTGGACTGGAACAGGCCCTTGTCGGCGATCAATGCGGCCGCGAAGGTGGGCGTCGGGGCGACGCCCTTGAAGCGGGAGTTGAAGTAGTCGACCGTGACGTCCGCGCGGACGTTCTGGTGGAAGCGATAGCCGACGCCCGCGCCGACGCGGGCGCTGTTGTCGAGGCTCTCGCGGATGAAGTCGCCGGTCAGGGGGCCGGCGGAGAAATCCGCTTCCGGACGCTTCGGCGCCACGTAGCCGATGTCGCCGCGCAGGTACCAGGTTTCGGTCGTGTTCCGGCTCGCCCTCAGCACGGGCGCCGGCGAGAAGACGGATCGGGAGGACAGGTCGGCCGCGACAGCGGCAGCCGAGGCGGATGCGGTGAGAAGACCGCTCAGGACCGCGATCTTGATCGTTTTCATGGGCGTTCTACTCCACTCGAAAGGACCCAAGCCGCCATGAGCACGGCGGACACGATATTTCGTATCTTATGGGTGTGAAGAGAACGTTAAGCTTAATTCTTATCCTTATCGCTTTATGACCAGGGCGGCTGCATGGCTGGTCCCACACAGAAGCCCTGGGCATGCTGGCGCAGCACGGCCTATAAAATCCTGCGTGGGGCGGCATCGGGCAGCGGGAGCCTCGGCCATGCCGCCTCCGCCTTCAAGGAGAAAGCCCGTGATCGTATCCGAAGCGGGCGTGCCGACGCAGCACGCCAGCCGCTATCTGCAGCAGCTCAGCAAGCACTGGTCGCACAAGTTCGACGTAACCTACGACGAGACCGCAAGCACCATTCCGTTCGACGAGAACCGCAAGGCCGAGCTGTCGGCGGAGCCGGACCGGCTCACCATCAGGCTGAGCGTCCCGGACGAGGAAACACGGATCCGGATGCAGAAGGTCATCGAGGATCACCTGAACCGCTTCGCATTCCGAGAGACGCTCGAGTACCGCTGGCGCGAGGCATGACGCGCCGCCGGCCGCAGGGCTGCGCCGTGGCCTTCTAAAGCGAAAGGCGCGGGAAGGAAACCCGCGCCTTTCGCTTTCAGGAAGACCGATGGGAGGTCAGGCGGCGCCCTTGATGGCCGCGGGCGCCGCGCTCTGGCTCGCCGCGCGGGTGACCGCCTCCACCACGTCGTCCACCACCCGGTTGACGAGGTCGCCGTCGTCGCCCTCGCCCATCACGCGGATGACCGGCTCCGTGCCCGACGGGCGGATGATGAGGCGGCCATGAGCGCCGAGCCGCTCGCGACCGGCCTCGATCGCCTGGACCACGGAGGTTTCCTGCAGCGGCTTGCCGGACTTGTAGCGCACGTTCTTGAGCACCTGCGGCAGGGGTTCGAAGCAGTGGCACACCTCCGAGACGGGGCGCTCGCAGCGCTTCACCACCGCCAGCAGCTGGAGGGCCGCGATCAGGCCGTCGCCGGTCGTGGTGTAGTCCGACATGATGATGTGGCCGGACTGCTCGCCGCCGAGGTTGAAGCCGTGGGCGCGCATGTGCTCGAGCACGTATCGGTCGCCGACCGCCGTGCGCACGAGGTTGAGGCCGAGGCCGCCGAGATACCGTTCGAGGCCCAGATTGGACATGATGGTGGCGACGATGCCGGACTGGGTCAGGCGGCCGTCGTCCTTCCAGGAGCGGGCCACGACGCCCATGAGCTGGTCGCCGTCGACCTTCTGGCCCTTCTCGTCCACGATCAGGACGCGGTCGGCGTCGCCGTCGAGGGCGATGCCCACGTCGGCCCGGACCTCCCGCACCTTCCGCACCAGGGCGTCCGGAGCCGTCGAGCCCACGTCCTGGTTGATGTTGAAGCCGTTCGGCTCCACGCCGAGGGAGATCACGTCGGCGCCCAGCTCCCAGAGAGCCTCCGGCGCGACCTTGTACCCGGCCCCGTTGGCGCAATCGACCACGACCCGCATGCCCTCCAGGTCGAGCTGGCGCGGCAGGGTCCGCTTGGCGAACTCGATGTAGCGGGCGTCGGCGCTCTCGATGCGCTTGGCTCGGCCGAGCTTCGCGGAGCCGGACAGGCGCTGCGTCAGGTCGGAGTCGATCAGCGCCTCGATCTCCATCTCGACGTCGTCGTTGAGCTTGAACCCGTCGGGGCCGAACAGCTTGATGCCGTTGTCCTCGTAAGGGTTGTGCGAGGCCGAGATCATGACGCCGAGGTCGCAGCGCATGGAGCGGGTCAGCATGGCGACCGCCGGAGTCGGCATCGGGCCGAGGAGCAGCACGTCCATGCCGACCGAGGTGAAGCCTGCCACGAGGGCGTTCTCGATCATGTAGCCGGACAGCCGGGTGTCCTTGCCGATGATGACCCGGTGCCGGTGCTCGCCGCGCTGGAAGAGAAGCCCGGCGGCCTGGCCCACCTTCATGGCGAGATCCGGCGTGATGACGCCGTTGGCCCGGCCGCGGATGCCGTCAGTCCCAAAGTATTTTCGCACGAGTCGTGTCTCCGCATTCCGTAGCGCCGCTTGCGCTTTGGTAATCTCAAAGCAATCCCGCCGGATCGGGTCAAGGCTTCGAGGGCGATGGGCTCCATCACAAGTGATGAGCGATTGTTACAATGCCAAAGGCGTCGGCCGGATTGAAATGAAAACTGGAGGTAAGCCAAGAAAAACGCCCGCCTTGCGGGCGGGCGTCTTGAACTTTCCTTTAAGGCCTCCTTAAGCCTGCGGCTGGGGCTCCATGCCACCATCCGTCTCCCGCGGGCGACCGCGGCCCGCGGTGGGCACGGCGGAGCCGCGCACCGGGGTGACCGTCTCGCCCGAATCCCGGATCGGCGGCTGGCCGTCGAGCAGGTTGCGGATCTCGTCGCCGGTCAGGGTCTCGTACTCGAGCAGGCCCTTGGCCAGAGCCTCGAGGTCGTGGGCCTTCTCGGTCAGGATCCGGCGGGCGTCGTTGAGGCCGGCCTCCACCAGGCGGCGGACCTCGGAGTCGATCTTCTGGGCGGTGGCCTCGGAGATGTTCTGCTGGCGTCCCATGGACATGCCGAGGAACACCTCCTCCTGGTTCTCGCCGTAGGCGACCGTGCCCAGCTCCGGCGAGAAGCCCCAGCGGGTGACCATCATGCGGGCGAGACGGGTCGCCTGCTCGATGTCGGACTGGGCGCCCGAGGTGACCTTGTCGTGGCCGAAGATCATCTCCTCGGCGATGCGGCCGCCCATCATGATGGCAAGCCGCGAGGTCATCTGCTCGTAGGACATGGACAGCTTGTCCCGCTCGGGCAGCTGCATGACCATGCCGAGCGCGCGGCCGCGCGGGATGATCGTGGCCTTGTGGACCGGATCGGTCGCCGGCACGTTCAGGGCCACGATGGCGTGGCCGGCCTCGTGATAGGCCGTCAGGCGCTTCTCGTCGTCGGTCATGACCAGGGTGCGGCGCTCCGCGCCCATCATGACCTTGTCCTTGGCGTCCTCGAACTCCTGCATGGTGACGATGCGCTTGCCGCGCCGCGCCGCCAGCAGCGCCGCCTCGTTGACGAGGTTCATCAGGTCCGCGCCCGAGAAGCCGGGGGTGCCGCGGGCGATGACCTTCAGGTCCACGTCGGGAGCCAGCGGCACCTTGCGGACGTGGACGCGCAGGATCTTCTCGCGGCCGACCACGTCCGGGTTGGGGACGACGATCTGGCGGTCGAAGCGGCCCGGGCGCAGGAGCGCCGGGTCGAGCACGTCAGGCCGGTTGGTGGCCGCGATGATGATCACGCCCTCGTTGGCCTCGAAGCCGTCCATCTCCACCAGGAGCTGGTTGAGGGTCTGCTCGCGCTCGTCGTTGCCGCCGCCTAAGCCCGCGCCGCGATGGCGGCCGACCGCGTCGATCTCGTCGATGAAGATGATGCAGGGAGCGTTCTTCTTGGCCTGATCGAACATGTCGCGCACGCGGGACGCGCCCACGCCCACGAACATCTCGACGAAATCCGAGCCCGAGATAGTGAAGAACGGCACGTTGGCCTCGCCGGCGACCGCGCGGGCCGTCAGGGTCTTACCCGTGCCGGGAGGGCCGACGAGCAGCACGCCGCGCGGGATCCGGCCGCCGAGGCGCTGGAACTTCTGCGGGTCGCGCAGGAACTCGACGACCTCCTGGAGGTCTTCCTTGGCCTCGTCGATGCCGGCCACGTCCTCGAAGGTCACGCGGCCATGCGCCTCGGTCAGGAGCTTGGCCTTCGACTTGCCGAAGCCCATCGCGCGGCCGGCGCCGTTCTGCATCTGCCGCGACAGGAACACCCAGGCGCCGATGAACAGGGCGATCGGCAGGATGTTCATCAGCACGGCGATGAACCACGGGGTGGAATCGGATTGCGGACGGGCGGTGATCTGGACGCCCTTCTGCTGCAGCTTCGACACCAGCATCGGGTCGTTCGGCGCATAGGTCGTGAAGCTTCGGCCGTCCGTATAGGTGCCGCTGATCTCCGGGCCGGAGATGACGACGTTGGAGATGCGCCCGGCATCCGCCTCGCTCAGAAGCTGGCTATAGGCAATGTCGCCGCCGCCGCTCCGATGGCCGGGGCTCTGGAACAGTGTCACGAGCGCCAGCACCAGGAGAAAGATGACCACCCACAAGGCGAAGTTGCGGAAATTTGAATTCATCGGATCAGATTCTGCCCCAGAGGGAGATTGAGCGCGAGGCCATCCCTCACGCGGCTAAACTCAATGTAGGCACACCGTTCACCCTTGCCAAGGGAATGAGGCGGGCATGGGGCGTCGGATTGAGGCATTTAGCTAAGGAAATCCGTTAACGTCCCCGCCGGCGCGGCGGCTCCGGCCGGATCGCGAGCCGCCGGCTTCGGTCCAGTTGCACGAGCGCACCCGCGATGCTGAGGCGGAGGGCTTCCCCGTCCCTGGCAGCCTCCCGAAGGCGGCGGGTGCAGACCTCCAGCCGGTGCAGGCGGCTGGAATCGAGCGACAATCCGATCCCCGCGAGGGCCAGAGACAGCATGCGCAGGGCAATCTCGAACGGCTCCCGGGCGAGCCGGCCCGCATCGAAGCCGAGCTCCTCCCCCTCCCGCTCGGCGCCCGCGAGCACCAGGGCGTCCGCGGCCTTGGCGTCGAGCGCCTCCTCGGCCCGGGCGGCCCGCTCGGCGAGGCGCGCGAGGCGCTCCGCCGTCAGGCCCTCCTCGGCGAGGGCCGGCATGATCCGCCGCCAGCGGACCCGGGCGAAGAGCTCGTTCTGGTTCGACGGATCGGTCACGAAAGCCCACCCCTCCCACTCGCAGAGCCCCACGAGTTCCGATTTGGGACAGGCCAGGAGCGGGCGCGCATGGATGAGGCCGTCCAGTTCCCTTTCGGCCCGCATGCCCGCGAGCCCGGCGAGGCCGGACCCGCGCGCCATGCGCATCAGGACCGTCTCGGCCTGGTCATCGAGGGTATGGGCCGTCACCAGGTGGGATGCCCCTTCACTTCGGGCGAGTTCCACCAGAAGCCCGTATCGCGCCTCACGGGCCGCCTCCTGCAGGCCGGTGGCGGGCTTCGCCCCCGTCCAGACGAGGGTCCGGTGCGCCAGACCCAAGGCGGCCGCCTCACGGGCGACGAGGTGCGCCTCGTCGGCTGATTCGGGACGCAGGCCGTGATCGACGGTGGCGGTGACGAGGGGAGGCCCGGACCGAGCAGCGCGCCAGCGCGCCAGGAGATGCATCAGGGCCATCGAGTCGGGGCCGCCGGACACGGCCACCATGACGGCCGTGGCTTCCTCAAGAGACGAAAAAAGCCGGTCCAGCGTCTCGCCGGAAAAGGAAGAGGGTGACTGTGGAGGTAAGGTCACGCGTCAGCGGCGGCTCGCGAGCGGTCCGCTCACGCGCATTTGGCGCGCTTCTGCTCGCGCTCGAGCCCCTGCCGCACCTGGGCCGATGCCTGGGGGTACTTCCGGTCGATTTCCGCATAGACGGCGCAGGCGCGGTCGCGGGCGCCCAACCCGTTGAGGGAGACGCCGAGCTTCAGAAGCGCGTCAGGCGCCCGGGCGGCGTTGGGATGATCCGTCGTGACGTTCAGGAACTGCTCGGCCGCCTCGCGGTAGCGGCCGCGCTGGAGGTAGGTCTCGCCGAGCCAGTAGGAGGCCTCCGGCACCAGCTTGTCGCGCGGGTTGGACTGGAGAAAACGGCGAAAACCCATCTCGGCCTCGTCGTACTGACGCTGCGTGAGATAGGCATAGGCGGTCTCGTAATCGGAGCGGGGATCCCCGACGCTGGTGGCCGCCACGCTGGGAGCCGGGCGGGGAGCGACGGCGGCGGGCGCCTGCGGGATCGCGGCCGTGCGGCTCGCCGGGGCGAGGTCGAGCGGAGCGCCGCCGGCCCCCTCCTCTTCCTCGATCAGCTCGCCGATGCCGTCGATGGCGCCGCTGGGCATCGGCATCGGGCTCACGGAATCGGCAGAAGCCAGCGGGACCGAGGGAGCGGTGGTCCCGAGCGGACGCGGGGCGCCGGGAGCATCCGGTGCCTCCGACGGATCGAAGACATCACTGCGCCGCTGGAGCTGCGGCGTGGCCTGAGGCTGCGGCTGCGCCGGGCGCGGCGTGGTCGTGGCGGGCGGCGGAGCCGCCCTGGAGCCGGAGCCGCCGCGGCTTTCCTGGAAGCGGTACTCCACGTCCTCCTGGAACTTGCGGAGCTGCTCCTTGAGCTGGCGGTTCTCGAACTGAAGCTGCTCGATCTGTCCCGACATCTGCCGGAACTGGCTCTCGAGCCGGTTGATGCGCACGATGGCATCGGCGGCGTCCTGCGCGGCGGCGGGAGCGGCCAAGGCCGTGACGAAGGCGAAGCAGACAAAGAGACGACGAAACATCATGGATACCGTTGAGGCCCCTTAAGCGACCGTGCCGATAACACATAAGCGCCGCCACGGCGATAATGTGGCGGCGCCCGACTGTCTCCACCGAAGTCCGGTGCCGGCCTTACGCTCCGGCACCTGCATTGAGGACCGTGACGGCGCGGCGGTTCTGCGACCAGCAGGAGATGTCGTTGCAGACCGCCACCGGGCGCTCCTTGCCGTAGGACACTGTGCGCAGGCGCGAGGCGCTGACGCCGCGCGACACGAGGTAGTCGCGGACGTTCTGGGCGCGGCGGGCGGAGAGCGAGAAGTTGTACTCGCGGGTGCCGCGCTCGTCCGCATGGCCTTCGATGATGAAGGTGTAGTTGGCGTAGCGGCTCAGCCACTGGGCCTGCTTGTCGAGAATCGCCACGGCCGTGGGGGTGAGGTCTGTCTGGTCGGTCTCGAAGAAGACGCGGTCGCCCACATTGACCACGAAGTCCTGGGCGCTGCCCGGGGTCGCCGGCCCACCGGCCCCGAAGCCGCCGGCGCCCGCGGCGCCATCGGCCATACCATCCTTGTTGGACGAACACGCCGCCGCCCCGAGGGCGAGGACGATGGCGGCCGCGAATTTGACGGCGCGCAATGTCATCATGGCAATACTCCTTACACATACGTCTGCCGAACGTTGTGTCTTTCTATACTGGGCGATGGTTAAGGGAGGGTTCCGTCAACCTTGATGGAGGGTTGAAGAACAAGGTGAATCGACACCAAGTAGGAGAACTTGGTCTCAAGGTTAATCGGGAGTGAATGAGGCAAAGAGGTGGCGGCCAAGCTCGCTTCCGGAGCGGGATGGCGCTAGCTTGACATTGGGATGGCCGAAAGGCCGCCTCGCGCGTTAACAGGTCATGGACACCACAACCGCTCAACTCGCGTCCCTGGGCAGACACCGCCCCCACGGCTCCGGCGACTTCCGCCTGGAGCGCGCCTTCGCGCGCATCGCCGACAGCGACCTGCGCCTCGGCAACGCCGTCGCGCTCCTGCGCGATTCCAAGGAAAACTACCCGGCCTGGCTCCAGGCCATATCGTCGGCCGAACGGGTCATCCACTTCGAGAACTTCATCATCGCCAACGACGATACGGGCCGCCTCTTCGCCGAGGCCCTGATCGAGCGCGCCCGGGCGGGCGTGACGGTGAAGGTGCTCTACGACTGGCTCGGGTCGGCCTGGCGGGCGCTGCCGCCCTTCTGGCGGCGGCTGCGGCAGGCGGGAATCGAGGTGCGGGTCTTCAACCCGCCGCGCCTGACGAATCCGTTCTGGATCCGGCGCAACCACCGCAAGCTCATTACCGTGGACGGCCGGATCGGCTTCGTGTCCGGCCTGTGCATCTCGGACAGCTGGGACGGGAAGGAGGCCGAGCCCTGGCGCGACACCGGCCTTTCGCTCAAAGGGCCGGTTGTGGCCGATCTCGACATGGCCTTCGCCGAAAGCTGGGCCATCGCCGGCCCTCCCCTGCCGCGCGACGAGATCGCCGACGCGGCCCGGATCCCGACCGCCGGCGACGTCCCGGCGCGGGTGATCTCCGGCCAGCCGGGCATGTTCCGCGCCTACCGGCTCGACCAGTTCATCGCCGCCACCGCCCAGCGCAACCTCTGGCTCACGGACGCTTATTTCGTCGCCACCACCTCCTACGTGCAGGCGCTGGCGGAGGCGGCCCGCGACGGGGTGGACGTGCGGCTCCTCGTGCCGGGATCGAGCGACGTGCCGGCCCTTCAGCCGGTGGTCCGGGCGGGCTACCGCTCCCTGATCGAGGCCGGCATCCGGGTCTACGAGTGGAACGGGTCCATGCTCCACGCCAAGACCGCGGTCGCGGACGGGCGCTGGGCCCGGGTCGGCTCGACGAACCTCAACCTCGCCAGCTGGGCTACCAACTGGGAGCTCGACGTGGTGGTCGAGGACCCGACCTTCGGCGAGGCCATGGAGGCCATGTACCTGGAGGACCTCGCCAACGCGACCGAGATCGTCCCCGGCTGGCAGTCCCGACGGCGGCAGGCCAAGAACATGCGCTCGCGACGGACCCGGCGCCACAAGAGGGGCGGCGTGCGCCGGATCGCGGCCGGCGCCCTGGCGCTCAGCGGCAGCATCGGCAAGGCGGTCGGCTCCCGCTCGCTCACCGCGACGGAGGCCAGCAGCGTCGCCATCATCGGCTTCGCGCTTCTGGCGCTCGCCGTCCTCATCACCCTCTTCCCCGTCCTGGTCGTGTCGCCGATCGTCATCGGACTCGCTTGGTTCGGCATGGCGCTCCTGATCCGGGCCTTCCGGCTCAAGCGCCGGGTCCGCCTGCGGCGGCGCAAGCTGGAGCTGAGGCGAAGACTAGCCCAGGCCAAGGAGAACAAGGTGTCTCCCGCCGAATAGGAGAACCCTCTTCCAAGCCAGGGCGTTGGAATATATGCCTTTAACGCTGGGGCAGCAGTTGCCCCTGAAGGGAGAGGACCATGGCTACAGGCACTTCGTATCCTCGTGAATCCTTCGACCGCGCCCAGGCGATGAGCGCCCTCCTGGCGCAGAACTGGTGGGCGATTGCCCTGCGCGGCGTCTTCGCCATCCTGTTCGCCCTCGTGGCGTTCTTCTGGCCGGGGGCGACGCTCCTGTCCTTCGTGCTGTTCTTCTCGGCCTACATGCTGGTCGACGGTATCTTCGCGATCGTGGCCGCCGTGAGGGCGGCCTCGAACCACCAGCGGTGGGGCCTCCTGGTGCTGGAGGGCATCGTCGACATCCTGGCCGGCATCGTGGCCTTCATCTGGCCGGGCCTGACGGTGGTGTTCTTCATCACCCTCATGGCCGTGTGGTCCCTGATCACCGGCGTCCTGATGGTCGTGGCGGCCTTCAAGCTCGATCCGGCCTACGGCCGCGGCTGGCTGATCTTCAGCGGCATCGTGTCAGTGCTGTTCGGCGTTGCGCTTCTCATCGCCCCGCTCGTCGGCGCCGTGGTGCTGACCTGGTGGCTCGGCGCGTACGCGCTGGTCTTCGGCATCACGCTCCTGGTCCTCGCCTTCAAGCTGAAGGGCCACAAGGACGAGGTGAGCACCGGCACGGCGGCGCCGCGCGGCGCCTGACCCGCCGAAACGAAGCGGGGCGCCCCGAGGCGCCCCGTCCGTCATTCCGTTGCTTTCCTCTACCGTGCCTCGCTCAGGAGCGGCGACCAAGTCGGGTCGGACGCGAAGGACGGAGTCGAGACGGGCTGCTCCACGCGGCCGGTGATGTCGACCATGTAGAGCTTGCCGCCGGCCTGTCCGCCGGGATCGCGGAAGAACAGGATGTACTGGCCGTTGGGGGCCCAGGTCGGGCTCTCGTTGTGGAAGCCCTCCGTCAGGATGCGCTCGCCCGAGCCGTCCGGCTTCATGATGCCGATGGCGAAGCCGCCGGCGCGGCGCTTGGTGAACGCAATGTAGTCGCCGCGCGGCGACCAGGCCGGCTGCGAATAGGAGCCGTCGCCGAAGGAGATGCGGCGCTGGTTCGAGCCGTCCGCGTTCATGGCGTAGATCTGCTGCTGGCCCCCGCGGTCGCTCTCGAACACGATCTGGCTGCCGTCCGGCGAGAAGGACGGCGAGGTGTCGATGGCGGCCGTCGAGGTCAGGCGCGTGGTCGCCTGGGAGCGCAGGTCCATCATGAAGATGTTGGCGTTGCCGCCCTGCTGCAGGCTCATGACGATCTTCTGGCCGTCGGGCGAGAAGCGCGGGCTCGAGGTCATGTCCGGGAAGTTGCCCACCACCTGGCGGGTGCCGGTCTCAAGGTTGATGACCTGGACGCGGGGCTGCTGGCCTTCCGCCTGGGACATGTAGGTGATGTCTTGGGAGGCGGGCGAGTAGCGCGGCGTCACCACCAGGTTGTCGCCCTGGGTCAGGAAGCGCACGTTCGCGCCGTCCTGGTCCATGATGGCGAGGCGCTTGCGACGGTTCTCCTTCGGGCCCGACTCGTCGACGAACACGATGCGCGTGTCGAAGAAGCCGCCGACTCCCGTAATCTTAGTGAAGACGGCGTCGGAGATGATGTGGCCGACGCGGCGCCAGAAATTGGCGTCCGTCACGTATTGCTGGCCGGTGAGCTGCTGGCCCGACTCCACGTCCCACAGGCGGAATTCGGCCTTGAGCCGGCCCGACGGGTCGCGCGAGACGCGGCCGGTCACGAGCGCCTGGGCGCCTGCGGCCCGCCAGGCCTCGAAGCGCGGCGCGGCGTCGAAGGCCGGGCGCTCCGGGAAGCGCGAGCGGTCGAGGGGCGCGAAATAACCCGAGCGCTGCAGGTTGCTGCTGATGATGCCGGAGACGCGCTGGCCGAGATCGCCCTCGCCGGCGAAGTCCGCGACGGCGATCGGCATGGGCTGGAACTGGCTTCCAGGCCCCACGCGCAAGGTCAGCTGGGCCGACGCATTCGGGGCCAGGGCGACGAGCGCAAGCGCGAAGCAGAACCCCGCTATCAGAACGCGAAGCAGAGATCGTGCAGGCATGTTTATATCCATAGCTTGGTCATGAGGTCTGTAAGAGGCGGGCAATCAGATCTGATTGGTCTCGAACTCGATGTTCCAGGCCTTCCAGTCCGAGTAGTAGGGAGCGAACTTGGCCGGGATGTTGTAGGGGGCGCACCGGCGAACCGCCCGGAGAGCGGCCTCGGCCACCGTTCGGTCGATCGGATTGGGTCCTGAGCGGATGATCCGCGGCTCGTTGGCCAGACTTCCGTCCGGATTGAAGCGCACGTCCAGCATCGGCAGAGCCACCGAGCTGCCGGCGGCGCCGATCGGAGGCTGGTAGCACCGCTCCATCTGCTCTTTCAGGATGCCCCCGAGCGCGTCGCGCATGCTCGGGTTGAGCTTCGCGGCCGTGCCCGTGGCGGTGCCGAGCGAGGCGGTCTTCTGGACCTCCGAGCCGGTCGCGCCGGTGGACTGGTTGCGTTCCTTGTTGTCGAGGAACTGCCGGATGTCGCCCATGTCGAGCTTCTTGGCGGCCTGGGCTTCCTTGCGGGCCTTCGCTTCCGCCTCGGCCTTGGCTTTCGCCTCGGCGACCTTCTTGGCCTCCGCTTCCGCCTTGGCTTTCGCCTCGGCTTCCGCCTTCGCCTTGGCTTCCGCGACCTTGCGGGCTTCGGCCTCCGCCTTCGCCTCGGCCTCCGCCTTGGCCTTCGCGTCTGCCTCCGCTTTCGCCTTCGCCTCGGCGGCCTTGGCGATCGCCTCCGCTTCGGCCTTCTCGGCGAGCTTGAGCTGTTCCTCGGCCTTGGCCTTCGCTTCGGCTTCGGCCTGGGAGGGCTTCGGCGGCGGAGGGGGCGGCGGAGGCTGGGCCGCGACCGGCTCCTCCTTCTCGGCCACCTTCATCTCCTCCGGGCGCTTCGGGGGCGCCGGCGCGTCGCGCTTGTCCTCGCCGGGGTCGCGCTGCTCGACCTTGTCGGCGATGCGGTCCGCGCGGGGCTTGGGCGTCGGCAGGACCTCCTTGGCGGAAGTCTCGCCCTTGGTGATCTGGGAGAACTGGTTGTCGGTGATGATCTCGACCGGGATGCCTTCCTCGGCGTCCGGGAACTCCTCCGTGAAGGACAGCCCGACCAGGGCGGCGCCCAGCAGCGCCGCATGCGCGACGCCGGAGACCCAGAAGCCCGGTTCTGAGGAGTTGAATTTCAGCTTCAACGCCACGGCTGCGTGCCCCTCCGGTCGCTTCAGCGTTGGTCCGGCTCGGTCACGAGCGCGACGCGCTTGTAGCCGGCGGAGGTGACGAGCGACATGATCTGGGCCACGCGCCCGTAATCGACCTGCTTGGCTCCGCGCACGAAGATGCGCTCCTCGAAGCCCTGCTTCGCCACTTCCGCGAGCTTGCCCACGATGGCCTCGTCGGTGAGCTCGGCGTCGCCCAGGAAGACCTGGCCGGTCTCCTTGATCGAGAGGGTGACGGGCTTGGAATCCATGTTGAGCGGCGCCGCCTTGGTCTGCGGCAGGTCGAGGGGTACGCCCACCGTCATCATCGGGGCCGCCACCATGAAGATGATGAGCAACACCAGCATGACGTCGATGAACGGCGTCATGTTGATCTCGTTGATGGCGCCCCCGCTCCGGGCGCGCCTGCGGCGACGTCCGCCGCCCGCCGTGCCTGCACTCATGGCCATGCCGGGTCTCCCTTACGCAGCGTTAGCCGGGTGATGGCCCGCATGGCCGATCCGCTCGTCGATCTGACGGGACAGGATGGCCGAGAACTCGTCCGCGAAGCCCTCAAGCCGCGACTGCAGCTTGCCGACCTCGCTCTGGAGCTTGTTGTAGGCGAGCACCGCTGGAATCGCCGCGAAGAGCCCGATGGCGGTGGCGAAGAGCGCCTCCGCGATGCCCGGCGCCACGACCGCGAGGCTGGTGTTCTTGGAGGCCGCGATGGACGTGAATGAGTTCATGATGCCCACCACCGTGCCGAAGAGGCCGATATAGGGACCGGCGGAGCCGATGGAGGCCAGCACCGTCAGGCGGGCGTTGAGCCGCTCGACCTCGCGCTGGATGGTGACGTCGAGCACCTTGTCGATGCGCTGGGGCAGGCTCTGGAACGAGCGGCCCGAGCCCTCGAACGAGCGCTTCCATTCCCGCATGGCGGCCACGAAGACGGCAGCCAAGCCGGTGGAGTTGCGGCTCTGGAGCGAGCGGTAGAGCTCCTCGAGGGACTGGCCCGACCAGAACACCTCCTCGAACCGGTCCATGGCCCGCTTGGTGCGGCTGTACAGCAGGGTCTTGTCGACGATGATCGCCCAGCACCACACGGAAGCGGCCAGGAGCCCCACCATCACGAGCTTGACGACGAAATGGGCCTGCCAGAAAAGGCCGAACAGGGACATGTCGTGCGCCACAGGAGCGGCCTGGGCCACATCAGCCGGATTCATGATCTCTGGTCCTCGCTCTACGAGCAGCCTTGAATGCTCAAGGCTCACCGCGCATTAGGAAAATTTCTTTTGCGTATCATTGTTCGTTCGCCCCGGAATCTGTCGAAAATAAGGGCGCACGGACCTTCGACGCGCAGAAGCACTCCTGCGTTACATGTTAAGCACACAGTAGGGTTAAGGCTTGGTTTAAGTGGTTCGCGGCGAAATCTCACGATGCCGCGAGTATTCCCCAACGGCAGTTCTTGGCATTGCCTTGATCCCCGGCGAAATCCTGCTTCGGCGGTGCTGCGTCGTTTGGTAACGCGATGCATCGAATGCCGACCAGGGATGCGCTTTTCACAACCTTGGCGGCCGGTGCCTGCCGGCCATCGCACCGCCTGGAGCAGTCTGGTATAGGGATGCTCCCTCTCTCTTGTCGGTCGGTGTGATGAGCCAGCCCCTGAGCCTCGCGGCCCTACCGAGCCTTCCGTCCGCCGTCGCCCGCCCGGCCTATTCCCGGCAGGCGCTGCGCCCCGGGATCCTCCATGTCGGCGTCGGCAACTTCCACCGGGCGCACCAGGCCGTCTACCTGGACGAGCTTTTCAGCCGGGGACGGGACCTCGACTGGGCGATCCTCGGCGCCGGGGTCCGGCCGGGCGACGCCGCCATGCGCCGGGCGCTGGAGGCGCAGGACTTTCTGACGACGGTGGTGGAAATGGAGCCCAGCTCCCACCGGGCGCGGGTGACCGGCGCCATGGCGGGCTTCGTGCCGGTGGGAGACGACGCCCGTGGGATCGTGGCCGCGCTGGACGACCCGAACCTGCGCATCGTCTCGCTCACGGTCACCGAGGGCGGCTACTGCATCGACCCGGCGACGGGCGCCTTCGACCCGGGCCACCCGGAGATCCGCCAGGACGCCGCCCACCCGGAGGCGCCCAGGAGCGTCTTCGGCACTATCGTCTCAGCCCTCCGGCGCCGCCGGGACCGGGGCCTTGCCCCCTTCACGGTCATGTCCTGCGACAACATCCCCCACAACGGCGCGGTGACGCGTGACGCGGTGGCGGGGCTGGCCGCCCTCATCGATCCGGGCCTGGCGGCATTCATCCGGGACGAGGTCGCGTTCCCCAACAGCATGGTCGACCGCATCACGCCGGCGACCACGGAAAGCCACCGCGCGCTCCTCGCCGAGCGCTTCGGCATCCGGGACGAGTGGCCGGTCTTCTGCGAGCCGTTCCGGCAATGGGTGCTGGAGGACCATTTCCCGGCCGGTCGGCCCGCTTTCGAGGATGTCGGCGTGACCTTCACGCCCCATGTGGCCGCCTTCGAGCTTATGAAGATCCGCATCCTCAACGGGGGCCATGCGGCCATCGCCTATCCGGGCGCCCTGCTCGGCATCCATTACGTCCACGACGCCATGGCGGACCCGCAGGTGCGGGGCTTTCTCGACAGGCTGGAGGCGGAGGAGATCATCCCGTGCGTGCCGCCGGTGCCGGGAGTTGAGCTTCAGGACTATTACGGCCTGATTGCCCGCCGCTTCGCCAATTCGGAGATCGGCGACACGATCCCGCGGCTTGCCCAGGACGGCTCGAACCGCCAGCCCAAGTTCATCCTGCCCTCCGCCCGCGACCGCCTGAGAACTGGCGCAGGCGTGACCGGCCTCGCACTGGTCTCCGCCCTGTGGTGCCGCTTCTGCGCCGGCACGGACGATGCGGGCGCCCCCGTCACCATCGACGACCCGAACGCTGCCCGCCTGGTGCCGGCCGCCTTGGCGGCGAGAGAAAACCCGGCCGCCTTCCTGGCGCTTCGGGACATTTTCGGCGATCTCGCCGACGCCTCGTCCTTCCGGTCGCGGTTCGAGAACGCGCTGACAGGCCTTTGGCGGGACGGCACCCGCGCCACGCTCCAACGCTACCTGGACGGTTCGTTTTCCTAGGAAAAGTCGGTCCCGCCCGCGAGGGCGGCCCTCAGGTGATCCGGGATGCGCACGGCCCGGCCGTCGCGCACGGCCGCCACCACCACGTCGGCCGCGACGAGCACGTCATCGCCCCGGCGCACCTCCTGGGCAAGCGTCATGGAGGCGCCGCGCATCTCCTTGGGACGGGTCACGATGGTCAGCACGTCGTCCATGACGGCGGCGCCGAGAAAGTCGATGGTCATCTTCCGCACCACGAAGGCGAGGCCGCCCAGCTCGGCGTGGAGATCGGACTGCGCCACCTCGACGGCCCGCAGCAGCTCCGTGCGGCCGCGCTCCAGGAACCTGAGATAGCTTGCGTGGTAGACGCGGGCCGAGAAATCCGTGTCCTCGTAATAGACGCGCACGGGCAGGACATGGGCGCCGTCATGCATGACGCCGGAGAGGTGGGGCCAGGAGCCCAACGCTTCACTCATCCTCGTCCCCGTTGAACAGCCCGAACTGGGCCGCCGTCTCGCGGCTGGGCTCCGGGATGCCGAGATGCTTGAAGGCGTGGGGCGTGAGAATGCGCCCGCGCGGGGTGCGCTGCACGAAGCCCTTCTGGATCAGGTAGGGCTCGATGATGTCCTCGATGGCGTCGCGGGGCTCGGAGAGCGCCGCCGCGATGGTCTCGATGCCGACGGGGCCACCGCCGAAGGAGGAGGCGATCATGGTCAGGTACTTGCGGTCCATCAGGTCGAGACCGATGGGATCGACGTCGAGGAGGCGCAAGGATCGGTCGGCCAGGTCGCGCGACACGATCTCGACCCCCTCGACGATGGCGAAGTCGCGCACCCGGCGCAGGAGACGACCAGCGATGCGGGGCGTGCCGCGGGAGCGGCGGGCGATCTCGTTCGCCCCCTCCGGGCTCATGTTCAGGCCCATCACACGGGCGCCGCGCCGCACGATCAGCTCCAGCTCGTCGACGGTGTAGAACTCGAGCCGGATCGGGATGCCGAAGCGGTCGCGCAAGGGGGTCGTGAGCAGGCCGGCGCGGGTCGTGGCGCCCACCAGCGTGAATTTCGGCAGCTCGATCTTCACCGAGCGGGCCGCCGGTCCCTCGCCGATGATCAGGTCGAGCTGGTAGTCCTCCATGGCCGGATAGAGGATTTCCTCCACGGCCGGGTTGAGGCGGTGGATCTCGTCGATGAAGAGCACGTCGCGCTCTTCCAGGTTCGTGAGCTGCGCCGCGAGGTCGCCCGCCTTGGCGATGACCGGGCCGGAGGTGGAGCGGAAGTTGACGCCGAGCTCGCGGGCGACGATCTGGGCCAGCGTCGTCTTGCCCAGCCCCGGCGGACCGACGAAGAGCACGTGGTCGAGGGCGTCGCCCCGCGCCTTGGCGGCGTTGATGAAGACCTGGAGGTTGGCCCGGGCGGCCTTCTGACCCGTGAAATCGTCGAGCGACAGCGGCCGGATCGACGTCTCGAGGTCGTCCTCGCGCTTTTCGGGGGTCAGCAGGCGGCGGGAATCGGTCAACGAAAACTACCCTTCGGAAGGCTTGGATATGGGCGCCCCGTTCTCATACGCCAATCCTTAAAAAGATCAAAACAGGAACGCCATATCATACCGAGCGGAGTGCCTCGGTCCTAGCCGGCCCCCCGCTCAGATACCACCGATCCTCTTCTCAGGAGATCCGTCACGGCGCACCCCGTGACAATCGACGGGCCACCTGCGCTGAAAGCCCAATCGTCGTGAACAACATACCGAATAGGGCACCGATGAGAATGAGGTTGTACCGACTGAAAAGTTCTTCTCCGGGACGATGGGTGATATCGACCATGAGGACGAATACACCCAGCAAGCTCATGAGAAGACTCATGAAAACCGCCGAAGTCTCGAAATTGTCGCACCAGAGGGAGAGCCTGAATATCAGCAGGGCCGTTGCAGCCGCGGGAAGAACGACGGTCACGTACGCGAGTGGCAGAACACCTAACCACAAAAGCCCGACTGAGTTGTCGATGAGGCAGCAGCCTGGATAGTTCAGCCAGATCGGTGCGGTCAAAACCAACGCTGCCGTTGCGGAGAGCCACAGCAGCAGGGGAGCCAGGAGAGCAAACCAGATGACGAACTTTCTCATGGAGGCCCTCCATGAGCGTAATGTTATCTCGCTAGCTCGCGCAGACCAAGTCGGATCAGCGTCTTGGCCTCGGCCTCCTCGCCCGCCTGCTTCAGGGCGGCGGCGACCGCCGCGGAGGCCTGGACCTGGGGGTAGCCGAGGTTGACCAGGGCCGAGATCGCGTCCGAGACCGGCACGGGGGCGGTCTTGTCCTCGACGGCGCCGGTCAGGCGGATGAGGGCCGGGTCGACGGTCGAGAAGGCCGGGGCCTTGTCCTTCAGTTCCGACACGATGCGCTGGGCGAGCTTCGGCCCGACGCCGGGACCGCGGGCCACAGAGGCCTTGTCGCCGGTGGCGATGGCGGTGGCAAGCGCGCCGGGATCGAGCACCGACAGGATGCCGAGCGCCACCTTGGCGCCCACGCCCTGCACGCTCTGGAGCAGTCGGAACCACTCGCGCTCCGCGTCCGACCGGAAGCCGAAAAGGCGGATCATGTCCTCGCGCACCATGGTTTCGATGGACAGGGTCGCGGCCTCGCCCGTCTGGGGCAGGTTCTGCAGCGTGCGCGAGGAGCAGTGCACGACGTAGCCGACCCCGTGCACGTCGAGGATGACGAAGTCGTCGCCGTAGGAATCCACCACGCCCTTGAGTTTGCCGATCACTCGCTGGTCCTCTTTCTTGTCATTCCCGGCGAGCGAAGCGAGGGAAGGGAATCCATCATCGTATGGCACCCGTTCTGGATCCCCTTCCCGGCCCTTTCGGGCCGCCGGGGATAACACGGGTTCCTCTGTAACACCTTAAAGGCTCGCCGCCAAAGCCCGGGCCTTGCGGTGGTGGGCGTGGGCGATGGCGATGGCGAGCGCGTCGGCCGCGTCGGCCTTCTTGAAGTCGGCCTTGGGCAGCAGGATCTTCACCATCGCCTGAACCTGGTCCTTCTCGGCGTGGCCGACCCCCACCACGGTCTTCTTGACCTGGTTGGCGCCGTATTCCGCCACCGGCAGCCCGTGCAGGGCCGGGACCAGCAGGGACATGGCGCGGGCCTGCCCCAGCTTGAGGGTCGCCTGGGCGTCCTTGTTGACGAAGGTCTCCTCGACGGAGACCTCGTCCGGAGTCCAGGTCCGGACCACGTCGGTAATCCGGTCGTGGAGCTGCTTGAGGCGCAGCGCCAGCTCCAGGTCGCCGTCCGAGGTCACGACCCCGCACGCCACGAAGGAGAGCTTCGTCCCCTCGACGGTGATGACCCCCCAGCCCGTATTGCGCAGGCCGGGATCGAGGCCGAGGATACGAACGCGTTCCATGATACTTCCTCAAGCCAGCGATCTGGCTCCACCTGACCCTCCTGCCCCTTGTGGGGAGGAGTTGGAGGAGGGGGTGTGGGCGATGGCCTATGAAGGCCTGGACCCGACACCCCCACCCTGGCCCTCCCCGCAAGGGTGAGGGAAAAGGCGCGGCGCTTGTCCGGCTATTCCGCCATCTTCTGCATGAGGGCGTCGGAGAGCTCGAAATTGCCGTAGACGTTCTGGACGTCGTCGTGCTCCTCGAGGGTCTCCATGAGCTTCATGAGCTTCTCGCCCGCCTCGTCGTCGACGGCGACCGGGGTCTGGGGCTTCCAGACGAGCTTCGAGGCCTTCGGCTCGCCGAACTTCTCCTCGAGCGCCTTGGTGACCTCGTTGAGGGCGGTCTGGTCGCAGTAGATCTCGTGGCCGTCCTCGGAGGAGGCCACGTCGTCGGCGCCCGCCTCGATGGCGGCTTCCAGCATGGCGTCCGCATCGGCCGCCTCGGGACCGAACTCGACGAGGCCGACCCGGTCGAACATGAAGGAGACGGCGCCCGTCTCGGCGAGGTTGCCGCCGCTCTTGGTGAAGTAGGAGCGGATGTCCGAGGCCGTGCGGTTGCGGTTGTCCGTCATGGCCTCGACGATGATCGCCGCGCCGCCCGGGCCGTAGCCCTCGTACCGGATCTCCTCGTAGTTCTCGCCCTCCGCACCGGCGGCCTTGTTGATGGCGCGCTGGATGTTGTCCTTGGGCATGTTCTCGGCCCGGGCGGCCAGGATGGCGGCGCGCAGGCGCGGGTTCATGTTGGGATCGGGCGTGCCCATCTTGGCCGCCACGGTGATTTCGCGGGCGAGCTTGGAGAAGAGCTTGGAGCGCATTGCATCCTGGCGCCCCTTGCGGTGCATGATGTTCTTGAACTGTGAATGTCCGGCCATGGGGCCTCCGTGGTCACGGCCGAGAACGCCCTGATGTCCAGGGGCTCGTCAGGCCGGGGATGGTGTCGATGCCGGCTTATAAAACGCTGTTGCGCCGGAGGCAAAGCCCTTCAGAAGCCCAGCCAGGACATTCCGCTGACGAAGGCCGCATGGATCAGGTGATAGGAGGCGCCCAGCACCGTCACCGTATAGGCCAGGCCCGCGATTCCGATGAGATAGCCCAGGATCAGGAGGTAACCGTCCTCCTCCATCACGGCGATGGAGGCGATCACGAGGGCGATGGAGGGCGGGAAGTTGGTGCCTGGGAAGGGAATCAGCACCGACAGGGCCACCAGGAAGGCGAAGAGGCCGATCATGCGGTCGCCGACCACGTTGAAGAGCTGCGTCAGCCGCGGCTTGCACCAGCTCTCGAGCCACCGCATCTTCGGCTCGGCCACGTCGATCAGGCGCTTGAACTTGGAGAGCGAGATCGTCCGGCGCCGGATGAAGCCCGGAAGCCAGGGATGCTTGTGGCCCAGCATCATCTGAATGCCGAAGATCAGGACCGGCGTGCCGACCACGCCCGCGACGCCGGGGGGTGCGGGGACGCAGTTCGGCAGGCTGAACAGGATCAGCACGAACCCGAAGGCGCGCTCCCCGAAGGCCTCGATGATCTCCCCGATGGAGATGCTCTCTCCCTTGGCCGAATTGATGACGGCCCGCAGGACGTCGGACGCGCTCTTGTGCTCGAGCGCCTCCTCCACGGTCGATCCGACATCCCGATAGAGGCGCTTCTTCTGTTCGATATCCACCTGAAATCTCCGTGACGGGACAGATGGGGACGTTTTGCGGTGCGCCAAGGGAGAGAGGACGGGAGCGTGACGGCTTAGTCCCAGAAGCGGGGCCAGGATTCCTCGAGATGCGGCCCGAGCCGGAGCGCCGCCACCCGGACCGCGAGCCCCGTGCGGTCGTCGGTCTCGACCGCGATGCCGGACAGCGTCCCCTCCCCCATGGCGGGTTCCATGCGGGGCCCCGGCGTCTTCTGGAGGAAGCGGCGGATCGATTCCTCCTTCTGCATGCCGAGAACGGAATCGTAGTCGCCGCACATGCCCGCGTCGGACATGTAGGCGGTGCCGCCGGCGAGCACCCGGTGGTCGGCGGTCGGCACATGGGTGTGGGTGCCCACCACGAGGCTGGCGCGCCCGTCGAGGTGGTGCCCCATCGCCTCCTTCTCGGAGGTCGCCTCCGCATGGACGTCGACGATGACCGCATCGGCCACTTGGCCCATGGGGCAGGCCTCGATCTCGCGATCGACCGCCGCGAAGGGATCGTCGAGGGCGTCCATGTAGAGCCGGCCCATGACGTTGATGACGAGCACGCGCCGGCCGGATTGGGTGTCGATGAGATTCGCGCCCCGGCCGGGCGTCCCGGGCGGATAGTTGACCGGACGCAGGAGCCGCTGCTGGCGCTCAATGAACACCAGGGTCTCGCGCTGGTCCCAGGAGTGGTTGCCGAGCGTCACCGCGTCGGCGCCCGCGTTCAGCAGGTCGTCGCAGATCCCTTCCGTGATCCCGAAACCCCCGGCCGAGTTCTCGCCGTTGATCACCACGCAATCGAGGCCCCAGCGCTCGCGCAAGGATGGCAACCGGTCGACCACCACGTTGCGGCCGGCCCGACCGACCACGTCGCCGAGGAAGAGAAGACGCATGGGAACTCCTTGAAGGGCTCAGGTCCGGATGAGTTCGGATTCCGTGATGATGACATCGAGCAGGCGGTCGTGCGGTTCCACGGGAACCTGCTCGATCTCCTGAACCGCATAAGCGAGGCCGATGGTCAAGACCGGATGCTGGGCTTCGAGGGCCGCGATGGCCCGGTCGAAATGGCCCTTGCCGTAGCCGATGCGCCCGCCGCGCCGGTCGAAGGCGACCAGCGGCACGAGGAGGGCCACCGGGAACACCTCGGGGGCGTCCGGCCCCGGTTCGCGTACGCCGAAGCCGCCCTTCACGAGCACGTCGCCGGGCTGCCAGAGGCGCCAGCTCAGGTGGGGATGGAGGATCTGGGAGAGCGCCACGTCCTGCCCGCGGTCGAGCAGCGCCTCCATGAGCGGGCGCGGATCGACCTCGCTGCGGATCGGCCAATAGCCGCCCACGGGCGTCGCGTCCTTAAGGTCCGGAAGGGCCAAGGCCTTCCCGGCGATGGACCGTGCGGCACCTTCCCGGAAGTCGGGATCAAGGCCGTCGCGGCGGGCGAAACCCTCGCTGCGCAGCCGGTCCTTGAGTTCGGGAGGGGACAGGGAAGACATGAAGTGCGGAGCCACAAAAGCCGTCGGAGAAGCGATCCCGGGAACCTACAAAGTAGGTGGGCGCCGTATGTCCCGGTCCAGGGACCGGGTCAGGGACAGCTCCCTTCAGGATCGATAAGGCCCCGGGGAAATGAACTCCTGACGCGCCCCGCAGCCCCGCCTTTCCTATGTAGGGACGATGCGGGTCCGGGGGAAGAGGGAAACGGAGACGCCGGCCTAAATTTCACTGGGGCCCGACCGGCGCCTGTAATGGTACCGGTAGGCTTCGCTAGCGAAGCCCAGGCCTTGGTAAAGGCCCACCGCCGGCCTGTTGGCGGCCACCACCGGCACGCAGGCTCCCGTGGCCCCGCACCGGTCCACCGCCCAGGCGAGGATCGCCGAGATCGTCCGCTGCGCCAGCCCCCGGCGCTGGAACGCGGGGTCGGTCGCCACCGAGTTCACACAGACGATGCCGTCGTGAACCGCCCCGAACGCCACGGAGGCGATGTGCCCCTCCTCGCAAACCGATGCGAACACCGCCGGCACAGCGAGCGCGTCGAGGATCCGGCGATGGACCTCGCGCGCCGCCCTTCCCTGGTCCTGCAGCCGGCCGAGCGTTTCAAGCCACTCCTCCGTAGGCGCTCCTTCGGCGAGGTCGACCTGATCCAGGCAGCGGGTCTTTGCCGGGGAAAGATCCTGATACAGGACGCACGTTTCGTCCTCCGGTGGATCGTAGCCCCGCCGATCGAGGACCGCGCCGATCGAGGACGGAGCCATAGAGGTCAGGCAGAAGACGGCCGGCAGCCCGTGCGCCTCGTAGATCCGTTCGCAGGCCGCCACCTTCTCGCCCGCGTGCCTGCTTCCCGGGGACAGCACATGCACGGAGTTCGCGCGACGCGTGTATCCTTCAGCCAGCCGAAGAACCCAGCCGTCGAGAACGATCGTGCGCAGGGCGGGCCAGCCGTTGAGGCAGGCTTCCTCCACGATTCTGATCGTGGGAGTGGTCAGTCGTGTCGCCATGTTTCCTGCGCCAGCCTACCCCTGAACCGGCGCGTTGAGGCTGCGCGCCAGACGCTCGATCCGCTCTGCCACGTTCTGCACGCTTTCGGCGAACCGGGCCTCCGCCGCCTGGATGCGGTGGTCGCCTGCGGAATAGAACCGGCGCATCTCGTCCATCTCGCGCTCCAGGGAGGCGATGCGCCGCCTTGCCTCGTGAAGCTCGTCCGCGAGGGTCAGGGCGGCCATCACGTGCAGGCGCATGTCGCCGATCTCGCCGGCCGCACTCCGCATCTCCTCGATCCTGGCGTCGAAAGCGGCGGCCAGGCTTTCGAGATGCGCCTCCTCCCCTTCGGCGCAGGCCATGCGGTAGGTCTTTCCGGCAATGGTGACCGTCACCTGGGACATGCTCAGCCCTCCTCCGCCTGGATCGCGCCGGCCTGGGCCAGGACCGACTGGACCGCACCGATCGCCTCGCGCACCCGCCGGCTGACGTCGTCGGTGGCGGCCTCGAACCGGTGCAGGCGCGTGACCGCGCCGTCGAGTTCCACGGCGAGCCGGGACCGGTCGTCCTGCATGAGCTGCAGCTCGGTCTCCAGGTCGCCGCGACGGCGGTCGGCCTCGAGGCGGCGGGAGACGGAGGCCTCCAGCAGCCCGAGGGCCTTCTCAAGCCGTTTCATCGCATCGTCGAGGTTGGGGCTCATCGCATCATCCGGGATTCGGCCAAGACACTAGGCGTACGGCCCCGCAGCGGCAACGGTCCTTCGGGATTTAACCGGTTGCGGCCTTTGACTCGCCCCTCCCCCGTGTTAAGGAGCCCTCGCTTTTTGGATGGGCTCGGCCCCGGAGGCCGCCCGCAAGACCTGTGGAACACGCCGTGCAAGATACCGTCCCCGCCGATCGCGTCACCCATTCCGATCTGGCGAACGCCGTGCGCGTCCTCGCCATGGACGCAGTGGAGCAAGCGAAATCCGGCCATCCGGGCCTCCCCATGGGCGCCGCCGACATGGCGACGGTGCTCTTCACGAAGTTCCTGAAATACGACGCCGCCGATCCGGCCTGGCCCGACCGCGACCGCTTCGTGCTCTCCGCCGGCCACGGCTCGATGCTGCTCTACGCCCTCCTCCACCTCACGGGCGTGAAGGGCATGACCGTCGAGGAGCTCAAGCGCTTCCGCCAGCTCGACTCCAAGACCCCGGGCCACCCCGAGAACTTCATGACCCCCGGCGTCGAGACGACGACCGGCCCGCTGGGCCAGGGCATCGCGACCGCCGTCGGCATGGCCCTCGCCGAGCGGATGCTCAACGCCGAATACGGCGACGACCTCGTCGACCACCGCACCTACGTGATCGCCTCGGACGGCGACCTCATGGAGGGCATCAGCCAGGAGGCGATCGCGCTTGCGGGCCACCTGAAGCTCAGCCGCCTCATCGTGCTCTTCGACGACAACGGCATCTCCATCGACGGCCCCCTGTCCCTCTCGGACTCCGTCGACCAGGTGAAGCGCTTCGAGGCCGCCGGCTGGCGCGCGGTGCGCGTCGACGGCCACGACCCGCAGGCCATCGGCCGCGCCCTCTCGCGGGCCCAGAAGTCGGACCGCCCGACCATGATCGCCTGCCGCACCACCATCGGCTACGGCGCCCCGAAGAAGGCCGGCACCTCCAAGGCCCACGGCGAGCCCCTCGGAGCCGAGGAGCTGGCCGGCGCCAAGGCCGCCTACGGCTGGAGCTCCGCTCCGTTCGAGCTGCCCGAGACCATCCGCGACGCCTGGGCCAAGGCCGGCAAGAAGGGCCGCCGCCAGCGCAAGGCCTGGGCCGACCGCCTGAAGGCGCTGCCCGAGGACAAGCGCGCCGAGTTCGAGCGCCGCGTCAACGGCGTGCGCCCGCAGGGCCTCTCCGCCGCGGTGGCCAAGCTGAAGGATCGGCTGATCGCCGAGCCGCAGACCGTCGCCACCCGCAAGGCGAGCGAGATCGCCCTCGAGGTGCTGACCGAGGCGGTGCCGGAGCTGGTGCTGGGCTCGGCGGACCTGACGCCGTCGAACAACACCAAGACCAAGAACCTGACCGCCATCTCGCCCGGCTCCTATGCGGGCCGCTACATCCATTACGGCATCCGCGAGCACGGCATGGCGGCGGCCATGAACGGCATGGCGCTGCACGGCGGCCTCGTGCCGGCCGGCGCCACCTTCCTGGTCTTCGCCGACTACGCCCGTCCGGCCATGCGCATCGCTGCGCTCTCCGGCATCCCGGTCGTCTACGTGATGACCCACGACTCGATCGGCCTCGGCGAGGACGGCCCGACCCACCAGCCGGTGGAGCACCTGGCGTCCCTGCGCGCCATGCCGAAGATGCACGTGTTCCGCCCGGCCGACGCGGTCGAGACCGCCGAGTGCTGGCAGCTGGCGCTCGAGCGCACCGACGGCCCAAGCCTGCTGGCGCTCACCCGCCAGAACCTGCCGCAGGTCCGCAAGGAAGCTTCGGCCGAGAACCTCTCGGCCACCGGCGCCTACGAGATCTCGCCTGCCGAAGGAAAGGCCCGCGCCACGATCTTCGCGTCGGGCTCCGAGGTCGAGATCGCGCTGGCGGCCCAGAAGCTCCTGAGTGAACAAAGCTTCGCCGTTCGCGTTGTCTCGGTGCCCTCGCTCGACCTCTTCCTGGCCCAGCCCGAGAAAGTCCGCGCCCGCATCATCGGCGATGCGCCGGTCAAGGTCGCGGTCGAGGCCGCCGTGCGCTTCGGCTGGGACTCGGTCATCGGCTCCGACGGAATCTTCGTCGGCATGCATGGGTTCGGCGCGAGCGCGCCCTACAAGGATCTCTACCGGCACTTCGGCATCACGGCCGAAGCAGTCGCCGAGAAGGTGTTGAGAACGCATAATCTCTGAGACTCGGGATATCCTGAGCCTCGCCGCACAAAGGGAGCACAGACTATGACGGTGAAGGTCGCGATCAACGGATTCGGTCGCATCGGGCGCAACATCCTCCGCGCCATCGTGGAGAGCGGCCGCAAGGACATCGAGGTGGTCGCCATCAACGACCTCGGCCCGGTCGAGACGAACGCCCACCTGCTGCGCTTCGACTCCGTCCATGGCCGCTTCCCGGCCGACGTCGCGGTCGAGGGCGAGTTCCTCGTCATCAACGGCCAGAAGATCCGCGTCACGGCGATCAAGGATCCGGCGACGCTCCCCCACAAGGAACTCGGCGTCGACATCGCGCTGGAATGCACCGGCATCTTCACCTCGAAGGAGAAGGCCTCGGCGCACCTTCAGGCGGGCGCCAAGCGCGTGATCGTGTCGGCCCCCGCGGACGGCGCCGACCTGACGGTCGTGTACGGCGTCAACCACGACAAGCTGACGAAGGACCACGTGGTCGTCTCGAACGCCTCCTGCACCACGAACTGCCTGGCCCCGGTCGCCAAGGTGCTTCACGATGCGGTCGGCATCGAGAAGGGCTTCATGACGACGATCCATTCCTACACGAACGATCAGCCCACCCTCGATCAGATGCACAAGGACCTGTACCGCGCCCGCGCGGCGGCCCTGAACATGATCCCGACCTCGACCGGCGCCGCCAAGGCGGTGGGCCTCGTCCTGCCGGAGCTCAACGGCAAGCTCGACGGCTCGTCGATCCGCGTGCCGACCCCGAACGTCTCCGTGGTCGACTTCAAGTTCGTGGCCAAGAAGGCCACCACGAAGGAGGAGATCAACGAGGCGATCAAGCGCGCGGCGAGCCAGGAGCTGAAGGGCATCCTTGGCGTCACCAACCAGCCCAACGTCTCGTCGGACTTCAACCACGACCCGCACTCCTCCGTGTTCCACCTCGACCAGACCAAGGTCATGGAAGGCAACTTCGTGCGCGTCCTGTCCTGGTACGACAACGAGTGGGGCTTCTCGAACCGCATGGCGGACACCGCCGTCGCCATGGCGAAGCTCATCTGACGGAGGCTTTGAATGACCGCCTTCCGCACGCTCGATCAGGCCGACGTCAAGGGTAAGCGCGTTCTCGTCCGGGTCGACCTCAACGTCCCGATGGAGAACGGCCGGGTGACGGATGCGACGCGCATCGAGCGCGTCTTGCCCACCATCCGGGAAATCGCCGACAAGGGCGGAAAGGTGATCCTTCTCGCGCATTTCGGCCGCCCGAAGGGCCGCGATCCCAAGGAGTCCCTGAAACCCGTCGCGGAGGCGGTCTCGACCCACCTCGGCAAGCCGGTCTTCTTCGCCGATGACTGCATCGGCGAAGCCGCCGCGCAGGCCGTGAACGGCCTCAAGGACGGCGATGTCCTCCTTCTCGAGAACACCCGCTTCCATGCGGGCGAGGAGAAGAACGACAAGGCCTTCGTGGCCGAGCTGGCGAAGCTCGGCGACCTCTACGTCAACGACGCCTTCTCGGCGGCGCACCGGGCGCATGCCTCGACCGAGGGCCTCGCCCGCGTGCTGCCGTCCTATGCGGGCCGCACCATGCAGGCGGAGCTGGAGGCCCTGACGAAGGGCCTCGAGGCGCCCAAGCGCCCGGTCGTCGCCATCGTGGGCGGCGCCAAGGTGTCGACGAAGATCGACCTCCTGGAAAACCTTGTGAAGAAGGTCGACGCCCTCGTGATCGGCGGCGGCATGGCCAACACCTTCGTGCACGCCATGGGCCTGGGCATCGGCAAGTCGCTGGCCGAGAAGGACCTCGCCGCAACGGCTCTGCGCATCATCGAGCAGGCGCGGGAATCCAACTGCGCCATCATCCTGCCCGTCGACGGCGTCTGCGCCTACGAGTTCAAGGCGGGCGCCCAGAACCACACCTACGGCATCGACGCGATCCCCGAGGACCAGATGATCCTCGACGTGGGCTCGCAGTCGGTGGAGCGCGTCTCGGCCGCCATCAACGACGCCGCGACGCTGGTCTGGAACGGCCCGCTCGGCGCCTTCGAGATTCCGCCCTTCGACCAGGGCACGGTCGCGGCGGCCCGCCACGCGGCGCAGCGCACCAAGGAGGGCAAGCTCGTGTCCGTCGCCGGCGGCGGCGACACGGTGGCGGCGCTCAACCATGCTGGCGTGGCGGAAAGCTTCACCTATGTATCAACGGCGGGCGGCGCCTTCCTCGAATGGCTTGAGGGCAAGTCGCTGCCGGGCGTCGAGGCCCTGAAGGCTTAAGCTGCGGTTCAGCTTCGGCAGAGTTAAAGAGCAAGAACACACGGAGGATATCATGGCACGCATCACCATGAGGCAGCTTCTGGACCACGCCGCCGAGCAAGGCTATGGCGTGCCTGCCTTCAACATCAACAACATGGAGCAGGCGCTCGCCATCATGGCGGCCGCCAACGAGGTCGACGCTCCGGTGATCATCCAGGCGAGCCGCGGCGCGCGCTCCTACGCTAACGACGTCATGCTCAAGCACATGATGGACGCGGTCACCGAGATCTACCCGCACATCCCGGTCTGCGTGCACCTCGACCACGGCAACGAGCCCGCCACCTGCATGACGGCGATCCAGGCCGGCTTCACCTCGGTCATGATGGACGGATCGCTGAAAGCGGACGGCAAGACCCCGGGCGACTGGGACTACAATGTCGGCGTCACCCGGAAGGTGGTCGAGATGGCCCATCTCGGCGGCATCTCGGTGGAGGGCGAGCTCGGCGTGCTCGGCTCCCTCGAGAGCGGCATGGGCGAGGCCGAGGACGGCCACGGTGCCGAGGGCAAGCTCTCGCACGACCAGCTCCTGACCAATCCGGACGAGGCCGTGAAGTTCGTGGCCGAGACGAAGGTCGACGCGCTCGCCATCGCCATGGGCACTTCGCACGGCGCCTACAAGTTCACCCGCAAGCCCGACGGCGCGATCCTCGCCATGCACGTCATCGAGGAAATCCACCGCAAGCTGCCGAACACGCACCTCGTGATGCACGGCTCCTCGTCGGTGCCGCAGGACCTGCAGGACATCATCAACCAGTACGGCGGCCAGATGAAGCCGACCTGGGGCGTGCCGGTGGAGGAGATCCAGCGCGGCATCAAGAACGGCGTGCGCAAGATCAACATCGACACGGACAACCGCATGGCCATGACCGGCCAGATCCGCAAGGTGCTGACCGAGAACCCGGGCGAGTTCGATCCGCGCAAGTACCTGAAGCCCGCCATGGAGGCGATGACGAAGCTCTGCAAGCAGCGCCTGCAGGAGTTCAACACCGCCGGCCAGGCCTCCAAGATCAAGCGCGTCTTCACGCTGGCCGAGATGGCCAAGCGCTACGCCTCCGGCGAGCTCGACCCGACCTTCGGCACGACGAAGCAGGCGGCGGAATAAGCAACCGGGCTTTCGCCTCAATCGATCGACACAAACGGGGCCTCGCAAGATGGCCCCGTTTTCGTTATGGCGTAGCTGTCCGACAACCTCTCACCACCTGTGGACCATGGCCGAGCCTGCTGCCCGTCTCTATCTCGTCACCCCCGTTCTGGAGGATGCCTCCTTCGCGCCCCGGCTTGCGGAAGCCTGCGCGGGCGGGACCGTCGCCGCCGTGCTGGTGCGGCTCGCCGCCGCCGACGAGCGCTCCCTCATCAACCAGGTGAAGGCTTTAGGCCCCTCCGTCCAGGACCATGGGGCCGCCCTCATCGTGGCCGTCGAGGGCGAGGCGGACATTGCCACCATCGCGGCCCGGGGCGGGGCCGACGGCGTCCATGTCCAGGGCGACTCGGCCCGCGTGCGCGAGCTGCGCGAGCGCCTGAAGGACGGGCGGGCCGTCGGAGCCGGCGGCATCCGCACCAAGGACGATGCCATGACCCTGGGCGAGGCCGGGGTCGACTACCTGCTCTTCGGCGAGCCGCGGCCGGACGGATCCCTTCAGGCCCTGGACAGCGTCGTCGAGCGCGCCGGATGGTGGGCCGAGATCTTCGAGACGCCCTGCGTCGCGTTCGCGCCGGACCTCGACGCGATTCCGGCCCTCGTGGCCACGAAGGCCGAGTTCATCGCCCTCTCGGATGCGGTCTGGTCCCACGAGGGCGGCCCGGCCAAGGGCGTCGCGGAAGCGGTCGCGCGAATCGGCACCGTGGAGGATGTCGGCTGATGCGGCTCGCCTCCCTTCTCGGGGCGAGCGCCGTCCTGGCCCTCGCGACCCTGGCTCATGCCGCGGAGCCGGACCTCGCCTACGGGGCCTATCAGCGCGGCCTTTACCAGACCGCCTTCCGGGAGGCGACGATGCGCCTCGACAAGAATCGGAACGACGCCGCCGCCATGACCCTGCTCGGCGAGCTCTACAACCAGGGCCTCGGACTCGCGACCGATCCGCGCAAGGCCGCGGACTGGTACCGGCTCGCGGCCGAGAGGGGCGACGCCAATGCCATGGCGTCCCTCGGCCTGATGGCCCTCGACGGGCGCGGCATGGAGAAGAACCAGGCCCAAGCCCGGACATGGCTCGAGCAGGCGGCCGCCAAGGGCAATCCGGTCGCAAGCTACAATCTCGCCCTGCTGCTGATCTCGAGCGCCACGGAGCCCGATCTCCAGCGCGCCGTGCAGCTGCTGCGCCGCGCCGCCGACCACGAGATCCCGGACGCCCAGCATGCGCTCGGCGTGCTCTACCTGAAGGGGCGTGGCGTGGAGCGCGACGCCACCGAGGCCGCAAGCCTGTTCAAGCGCGCGGCCGACAACGGCAGCTCGGTCGGCGAGGTCGAGTACGCGATCCTGCTGTTCAACGGCGAGGGCGTCCAGGTGAGCGAGTCCCAGGCGGCCCGCTACTTCCGCCGCGCCGCCGCCAAGGGCAACGCCATCGCCCAGAACCGCCTGGCGCGCCTCCTCGCCTCCGGGCGCGGCGTGCCGCAGAACAAGGTCGATGCCGCGGCCTGGCACATCCTGGCGGCCGCCCAGGGCCTGACCGACCCCTGGCTCGACAGCGCCCTCAAGGACCTGAGCAAGGACGACCGCACCCGTGCCGAACGCCTGGCGGCGGAACGTCTGGGGATGCGGTAGGTTCGAGAGTTGCTTGACGTTCGCCACCTCCCGTGGTCCACCCGACCGCATTCCGATTGAGACGCTTACCGCTTAGGACACCACCGCATGATCCGCTCGCCCCTCATGACCGTCATGACCGATGCCGTGATGAAGGCCTCGCGCTCCCTGAAGCGCGACTTCGGCGAGGTCGAGAACCTGCAGGTCTCCCGCAAGGGGCCCGGCGACTTCGTGTCTGCGGCCGACCGCAAGGCCGAGCAGATCCTGCGCGAGGCGCTGGAGAAGGCCCGTCCCGGCTACAGCTTCGTCATGGAGGAGAGCGGCGTCGTCCACGGGACCGATCCGAACCACCGCTGGCACATCGACCCGCTCGACGGCACCACGAACTTCCTGCACGGCCTGCCGCATTTCGCGATCTCGGTCGGCCTTGAGCGCGACGGCCAGATCGTCGCCGGCGTGATCTACGATCCCGCCAAGGACGAGCTCTTCATCGCCGAGCGCGGCAAGGGTGCCTTCCTCAACAACCGCCGCATCCGCGTGGCCGCCCGCAACGACATGGCCGATGCGGTCGTGGCCTGCGGCCTTCCGCATATCGGCAAGGGCGACCACGGCCTGTTCCTGCGCGAGACGGCCGCCGTCATGGGCCATGTGGGCGGCATGCGCCGCTGGGGCGCCGCCGCCCTCGACCTCGCCTACGTGGCCTGCGGCCGCCTCGACGGCTACTGGGAGCGCGGGCTCAATTCCTGGGACATCGCGGCCGGCATCCTGATGATCCGCGAGGCCGGCGGCTTCATCTCCGACGCGGACGGCGGCAGCGATCCGCTCACCAAGAAGACGGTCGCCTGCGGCAACGAGATCATCCACCGCGAGCTCGTCGCGCTGCTGAAGAAGGCCAAGGGCTGAATTTTCTGTTCGCCGAGGGCACGGGACCCGAGGCCGCGCTTGATCCCACGATCCGGCGCGGTCACAGTAGGTCGGTCTCGAAGCACGAGCGAGCAGGATAACGATGGCCGATCAACCGCTTACCCCGCCGCGGATCTATCTCATCCGAATGGCGGTCTTCCTGGTCCTGGCGGGATTCGTCGCCTTCATCCTCTATCGGCAGATCTGGGCCGCCTTCCTGGCCAATCCCGGCCTCAACGCCCTGATCCTGGGCGTCATGGCCATCGGCATCGTGCTGGCGATCCGGCAGGTCTGGCGCCTGTTTCCCGAGGTCCGCTGGGTCAACACCATCCGGCAGACCGAAGAGGGCCTCGTGGCCCCCACCTCCCCGGTGCGGCTCGCCCCTATGGCGGCCCTCATCAGCAACCGGTCGAACCGCTCGCTCCTGTCCGTCACGGCGATGCGCTCCGTCCTCGATTCGATCGGCGCCCGCCTCGACGAGAGCCGGGAGATCGTGCGCTATCTCGCAGGCCTCCTGGTGTTCCTGGGCCTACTCGGCACCTTCTGGGGCCTGATCGAGACCGTGGGCTCGGTCGGACGGATCATCGGCTCCCTCAGGACCGGGCAGGACGCGGCCGTGCTCTTCGACGAGCTGAAGACCTCGCTCGCGGCTCCGCTCCAGGGCATGGGCCTGTCCTTCTCGGCCTCCCTCTTCGGCCTCGCGGGCTCGCTGGTGCTCGGCTTCCTCGACCTCCAGGCCGGCCAGGCCCAGAGCCGGTTCTACACCGAGCTCGAAGACTGGCTCGCCACCTCGACCATGGATACCGGCGCCGAAGTCTCGTCCGTCCGGTCCACCACCTCGAACGACCTCGCCACCGCGCTCAACCGGCTAACGGCGGCCGTCAACGACGGCGCCGGCGGCCGGGCTTCGACCCAGGCCATGGCCAATCTGGCCGAGGGGGTGCAGGGGCTCGTCCAGCACATGCGGGCGGAGCAGCAGCTGATCCGCGACTGGGTGGAGGCGCAGGCCGCCCGGGAGAAGGAGCTCAAGCAGGTCCTCGACCGTCTCTCCCGTGAAAGGCTGCCCTGATGCCGATGTCGAGCACGGGAGGCCGCGGCAGGCGCGGCCGGCAGGGCCAGCTCAATTACTGGCCGGGATTCGTCGATGCCCTGTCGACCCTGCTGCTCGCCATCGTGTTCCTGATCTCGGTCTTCATGGTCGGGCAGTTCTTCCTGTCCCGCGAATTGTCGAGCCGCGACACGGTGCTCGACCGGCTGAACCGCCAGATCTCGGAGCTGACGGACCTCCTCTCCCTGGAACGCTCCAGCCGGCGATCCGTCCAGGACAACCTGAACGCCCTGCAGACGACTCTCCAGGCTGCAGAGGCCGATCGGGCGCGGCTTCAGGCGCTCGTCGACAGCGGTGGCGCCGCCCAGGAGCGGGCGAACGAGCTGAACACGGCCCTCGACGCCCAACGCCAGACCGCGACCCGGGCCATGAGCCAGGTCGAGATCCTCAACCAGCAGATCGCCGCCATGCGCCAGCAGCTCGCGGCCCTGGAGGAGGCGCTCGCCGCCTCGGAGACCCGCGACAAGGAAAGCCAGGCCCGGATCGCCGATCTCGGCAGCCGCCTCAACATCGCACTCGCCCAGCGCGTCCAGGAACTCGCCCGCTACCGCTCCGACTTCTTCGGCCGCCTGCGGCAGATCCTCGGCAACCGGCAGGACGTGCGCATCGTCGGCGACCGCTTCGTGTTCCAGTCGGAGGTGCTCTTCCCGGCCGGCCAGGCGGTCCTGCGCCCGGAAGCCTCCGGCGAGATCGACCGGATCGCCAGCGCCCTCATCGAGGTGGAGAAAGAGGTCCCGCCGGACATTCCGTGGGTGGTCCGCGTCGACGGGCATACAGACGCCCGGCCGATCGCCACCTCCCAGTTCCCGTCGAACTGGGCCCTGTCCTCGGCGCGCGCCATCGCGGTGGTGCAGGCCCTCATCGCCCGCGGCGTCCAGCCGCGCCATCTGGTGGCCGCCGGCTTCGGCGAGTTCCAGCCCCTCGACCCCGGCACGAGCGAGGAGGCCTATGCCCGTAACCGGCGCATCGAGCTCAAGCTGACGGAGCGGTGAGGATCGGGCGCCGACGATCAGGCGCTCTTGCCGAGCGCCCTGGCGACGTCGCTCACCTGGAGGCCCACCCGTTTCACGGTGTCCAGCAGGTGCTGGCGCGGGATCTGCCAGCGGTCCGTCCAGTAGCGGAGCTCCCAATCCTCGTGGATGTTGATGCGGGAGGAATCCTGAGGGTGCCTTCTGCTCAGGGTGCCGACCATGATCGCTCTCCCGGGGAAGCGACGGCGAGATGCCGCCCCATCCTTCAACCCGGGACGCCGCCCATCGGTTCACGCGCGGGCGCGAGCTATTCCGCCGCCTGCGCGCGCTCGTCGTCGATGAACTGGAGGCGGGCGAGCCGGGCGTAGAGGCCCTCCCTGGCGATCAATGCCTCATGGGCCCCCTCCTCCACGATCCGTCCGTGCTCCATCACGAGAATGCGGTCGGCCGACCGGACCGTGGCGAGGCGGTGGGCGATGACCAGGGTCGTGCGCCCTTCCATCAGGCGCTCGAGCGCGACCTGGACCTTGCGCTCGCTCTCCGCGTCGAGGGCCGAGGTCGCCTCGTCGAGGAGGAGGATGGGGGCGTCCTTCAGGATCGCCCGCGCGATGGCGAGGCGCTGCCGCTGCCCGCCCGAGAGGGTCACGCCGCGCTCTCCCACGACCGTGCCGTAGCCTTCGGGCAGCGCCTGGATGAAGCCGTCGGCGGCGGCGAGCGCGGCGGACCGGCGCACATCCTCCTCGGTGGCGTCGGGCCGTCCGTAGCGGATGTTGTCCAGGACGCTGGCGGCGAAGATCGTCGGCTCCTGCGGCACGAGGGCCATGCGATGGCGCAGCACGTAGGGGTCGGCGTCCTGGATGGGCACGTTGTCGACCAGGATCGTCCCGCTCTGAGGATCGTAGAAGCGCAGCAGCAATTGCAGGACCGTGCTCTTGCCGGCGCCGGACGGCCCGACCAGCGCCACCCGCTCGCCCGGCGCGACCGTGAAGCTGAGGCCGTGGAGCGTCGACTGGCTCGCCCTTGTCGGGTAGGCGAAGGTCACGTCCTGGAAGGCGACCGTTCCCAGGGGCGGCTGCGGCAGGGGCTTCGGGTTCCTCGGGGCCTCGATGGCGGGCTTCGCGGCCAGGATCTCCCCGAGGCGCTCCGCCGCGCCGGCCGCCTGGGCGAGCTCGCCGTAGACCTCGGAGAGCTGGCCGAGGGAAGAGGCGGCGAAGACCGCGTAGAGGACGAACTGCGACAGCCGGCCGGCGGTCATCTCGCCGGCCAGAACGTCCTGCGCCCCGTACCACAGCACGGCCACGACGCTCGACGAGACCAGGAAGATGCCCGTGCCGGTCAGCAGCGCCCGCATGGTGGTGGACAGGCGCGCAGCCCCGAACGCCTCCTCGGCCGCCGCCGCGAAGCTCGAGGCGGTGCGGCTCTCCATGCCGAAGGCCTGCATGGTCCTGACGGCTCCGATCGCCTCCGCCGCATAGGCCGAGGCGTCGGCGAGCCGGTCCTGGGCGGCGCGGGAGCGGCGGCGCACGGCCCGGCCGGAGATGACCAGCGGCAGGACGATCACCGGGATGGCCACGAGCACGAGGGCCGAGAGCTTCGGGCTCGTGACGATCATGAGGGCCACGGCCCCGAAGAACAGGAACAGGTTGCGCAGCGCGATGGAGACGCTGACCCCGAAGGCCGCCTTGACCTGGGTGGTGTCGGCGGTCAGGCGCGACACGATCTCGCCGCTCTTGGTCTGGTCGAAGAAGGCCGGATCGAGGGAGGTCAGGTGCCGGAAGACGGCGGCGCGCAGGTCCGCCACCACCCGCTCGCCGAGGGTGATGACCAGGTAGTAGCGAAGCGCGCTGGCCACGGCCAGAACGGCGACCACCAGGAGCAGGACCGCGAAATAGGCGTTGATGTAGGCCCTGCCCTGCTCCGAGAAACCGAAATCGATGACCCGCCGAACCGCGATGGGCACCACGAGGGTCGCGCCGGAAGCCAGCATGAGCGCCGCGATGGCGGCCGCGATGCGCCCCTTATAGGCGAGACCGTAGGGAATCAGCGGCCTGAGCGAGCTCAGGGCGGCTTTCGGGCGGTTGGATTGTTCGGCCATCAGCTTTCGTTACGACAATTCGGGACCCTAGGGACTTAGAGCATCGTGCGGAAAAGTGGATCCGGTTTTCCGCTCGGACGATGCTCTCATCCAGTGAGAAAGCATCGGATCGATCCCGAAAGTGCAGATCCACTTTCGGGTCCGATGCTTTAGCATCTTTCCCGCGGCTTGTTTCAAGGTTCTAAGTGAGGTATAGGCGCGCAATCATTTCACGACAGGCTCGATCTCAGGCTGCGGTAAGCCGGACTGGCTGGCCGCAAGAAGGACTATGGCAATGGCGCGCAAAGAAACCGACCACCCCGACTACCACTTCATCAAGGTCGTAATGACCAACGGCACCGAGTACACCACCCGCTCGACCTACGGCAAAGAGGGCGACACGCTCAACCTCGACATCGACCCGAACACCCATCCGGCCTGGACCGGCGGTACGCAGCAGCTGCTCGACCGCGGCGGCCGTCTGTCGCGCTTCAACTCGAAGTTCGGCAACCTCTCCTTCGGCAAGAAGTAAGCTGTTCCCGGCGCCTTTTGCCGGAACCGAAACAGAAAAAGCCCCGCTTCGGCGGGGCTTTTTCTTTGCGTCATTCCCGGGAGAAGGCCTTCTCCAGGAGCCCGAGCTGGGCCGTGACCGGGTTGGGGGCGGGCGCCGGCGGGACGGCGGGCGGCTCGGACATCAGCTTCTCGAGGTGCATGATCCGGGCGTGAAGCCGGGCCGCGAGACCGATCAGGTCCTTGAGGCGCTCCGGCAGGGCCTCGAAGTCGGAGATGGTGGTGGGAGTCTCCGGCATGGTCAGCCGGACCCGGTTCTTCTCCAGATTGGCTTGGTCGGCGGTGAGCTCGCCCTCGGCGACTGCCCGCTGGAGGAGGAGCCAGGAGGCCACCTGCATCAGCCGGGTGGTCAGCCGCATGCTCTCGCTGGCGTAAACGAGGCTGATCTCCCGGGCCATCCTGCGGGAATCCTCGCGCCCCGGGCCGTCCAGGTAGGCGGCCGCCTCCTCGATCAGCTCCATGCCTTCCTGGAACAGCGTCTTGAACGCCTCGGAATTCACGAAGTTCTGGCCGAAGCGGATGGGGCCTGCTCCCAGTTTGATCACATCAGGTTCGCTCACCCGCGCCTCCGAATGGGTCCTGCCCCCTGCCGACCGGCTCGGCGGGGGATCAACGCTACTTGAGGTGCAGTATAGGGCGCGTTGACGGCGTTTGCCCTGCTAACCCTTGGTTAAGGTTAAACGGCAAAGGTCCTGTGAAAAATGAGCCGCCCAAGGGCGGCTCGAGGTCATAACAGGGAGGCGTCAAACAGAGTGGACAGGAGCCACTCGGCATCCAGAGGAAACTGGATGCACCGTTTATGCCCTGGAAACCTTAAGGTCCGGTTAAAGACCGTAACTGAGTCACAGAACGGGGAACTCAGGCTTGGCCCAGCTTGAAGAACGCGCTCGCCGCCGCCCTGGAGCTTTCCTTGCCGGCCTTCACGTCCTTGAGGCGGGAGATCTCGCGTTCGAGGAGCGCGATCCGCTCGTCGATCTCGTCGATGGACAGCGTCGACAGATCCTGTCCCAGCTGGTGCTCGGATACGCTCGCAACCGGTTCCTCGGCGAAAGGATCGAAAGCCATGGCGTTCTCCTTCTGAACGATCTTCCTGAGGTTAGTGCGGGATACCACCCTTGCCAACGCCGGCCTTTAGCCTCGCAGCTTGTTCAAAGGACGAAAGATATGCGGCGAATTCCTGACGCGGGAGCGCGGCTCCTGCGGATGAGAGCCTAGAAGCAGCCCGAGCGGCCCTGTCTAGATTTCCGTTCGATGCGGTGGTGCCAAGCCCCTTTAAAATTTGCAACATCGGGGCACGATCACTATAATTATCCCGTTTCCCTCACAATGTGAGACGAGATGCTCCGGTCCGACCGGGTCGGAGCGCGAGAGAGTTTTGCCGTGCGGCGCCTGACGACTGGCGCCCGGCTTGAAGGAGGTTCGCCCCATGTCCCAGGGACCGCTGATGCCGAAGGCGACGGCCGTTTGGCTCGTCGAGAACACGTCGCTGTCGTTCGAGCAGATCGCCGATTTCTGCAAGCTCCACCCCCTCGAGGTGAAGGGCATCGCCGACGGCGAGGTCGCCGCCGGCATCAAAGGCCTCGACCCGATCACCACGGGCCAGCTCACCCGCGAGGAGATCGAGAAGGCGCAAGGAGATCCCGACCGCCGCCTCAAGATGGCCGAGACCCGCGTGAAGCTGCCCGAGCAGAAGCGCATCAAGAAGGGCCCGCGCTACACCCCCGTGTCCCGCCGGCACGACCGCCCGAACGCGATCCTCTGGCTCGTGCGCAACCATCCCGAGCTCAAGGATGCGCAGATCATGCGCCTCGTGGGCACGACCAAGACCACGATCCAGCAGGTCCGCGACCGCACCCACTGGAACTCGGCCAGCCTCTCCCCGATGGATCCGGTGACGCTGGGCCTATGCTCGCAGATCGACCTGGACTTCGAGGTGCAGCGCGCCGCGAAGGACCGTCCGCACGTGGAGGTTCACGACGCCGGCGGCACCCTCATGCCGGCCGAGGTGTCGACCGCTCCCGAGCGCCACGACGAGCCCTTCGCGGACATGAGCCGCCCGAAGCCGGCCCGCGAGGAGGAAATCGACGTCAACTCCGTCTTCGCCAAGCTCAAGCAGCTCAGGCGCCCCGAGGACGAGGACGACGAGTAAGGCTCAACGAAAAGGCCCGGAGCGATCCGGGCCTTTTTCTTGGTTTCAGCGCCCTGCCTCGGGCCCAGGCCGGCGGGATTTCGACCCCTTGGCCCGGCTGCGTTCGAAACGTTCCTTCGCGCCGACGGCACGATACCGGGCCACCGTCCTGAGGTCCTTGGCGGATCGGCGCTGGAGCGCCTCCTCCTCCGTGGTGAGGACCTCGCGCAGCATGGCCTCGAACCGGGCCTCGCGATCATCGGGTACGTCGGGCGCCTGCGTCATCCGGGCAGTCCCCGCTGTTTCAGCACGTCGCCGATCTCGGACAGGATGATCGGGTCGTCGATAGTAGCGGGCATCGACCAGGAATCCCCGTCCGCGATCTTCTTCATTGTGCCGCGCAGGATCTTGCCCGAGCGGGTCTTCGGCAGACGGCCGACCGTGATGGCGAGCTTGAAGGCCGCCACCGGTCCGATCTTCTCGCGGACCAGGGAGACGAGCTCCGTCTCGACCCTCTCGGGAGCCGTCTGGACGCCGGACTTCAGCACCACGAAGCCGCAGGGCACCTCGCCCTTGAGGGCGTCCTTGATGCCGATCACGGCGCATTCCGCCACGGCCGGATGGGAAGCCAGGACCTCTTCCATGCCGCCGGTCGAGAGGCGATGGCCCGCCACGTTGATGATGTCGTCCGTGCGGCCCATCACCCAGACATAGCCGTCCTCGTCCAGATAGCCGGCGTCCGAGGTGTTGTAGTAGCCCGGATAGACCGAGAGGTAGGATTCCCTGAACCGCTCGTCCGCATGCCACAGGGTCGGCAGGCAGCCGGGCGGCAGCGGCAGCTTGATCACGATCGCGCCCATGGTGTTGGGCGGCACCGGCTTTCCGCCCTCGTCCAGGACCTCCAGGATATACCCTGGCATCGGCACGGTCGGGGAGCCGTGCTTGACCGGCAGGGCGCCGAGCCCGAGGGGGTTTCCAGCGACGGGCCAGCCCGTCTCGGTCTGCCACCAATGGTCGATCACCGGAACCTTGAGAATGGTCTCGGCCCAGCGGATCGTGTCCGGATCGGCCCGCTCGCCGGCCAGGAACAGGGCCCGGAAATGCGAAAGGTCGTGGCCCTCGAGGAGCTTGGCGTCCGGATCCTCCTTCTTGATCGCCCGGAACGCGGTGGGCGCGGTGAAGAGCGTGACGACGCCGTGCTCGGCGATGACCCGCCAATAGGCGCCTGCGTCCGGCGTACCGACCGGCTTGCCCTCGTAGAGGATCGCCGTCGCCCCGTGGAGGAGCGGCCCGTAGACGATGTACGAGTGGCCCACCACCCAGCCGACGTCGGAGGCGGCCCAGAACACCTCGCCCGGATCGACTCCGAAGAAGTTTTTCATGGTCCACTTGAGCGCGACCATGTGGCCGCCGTTGTCGCGCACTACCCCCTTGGGCTTGCCGGTCGTGCCGGAGGTGTAGAGCACGTAGAGCGGGTCGGTGGCGGCGACCGCCACGCATTCGGCCTTGCGGCCCTCGGCCCGCGCCCGCGACACCTCCGCCTTCCAGTCACGGTCGCGCCCGTCGACCAGGGAGCAGTCGAGCTGGGGCCGCTGGAAGACGAGGCAGGAATCGGGCTTCGAGGACGACAGGGTGATCGCCTCGTCGAGCAGCGGCTTGTACGGGATGACGCGGCTGCCCTCGATGCCGCAGGAGGCCGAGAGAATGACCTTCGGCTTGGCGTCGTCGATCCGGGTGGCGAGCTCCTTGGGGGCGAAGCCACCGAAGACCACCGAATGGATCGCGCCGATGCGCGCGCAGGCCAGCATGCCGATGGACGCCTGCGGGATCATCGGCATGTAGAGGACGACTCGGTCGCCCTTCCTGACGCCCATGTCCTGCAGCACGGCCGCGAGCGTCGCGACCTCGTCCTGCAATTCGGCATAGGTGAGCGTCTGCTTCGTGCCGGTGATCGGGCTGTCGTAGATGATCGCCGCCTGGTCGCCCCGCGTCGCCACGTGCCGGTCGACGGCGTTGTAGCAGGTGTTGCACTGGGCGCCGACGAACCAGCGCCCGTAGGTGCCGGCGTCCGGGTCGAAGATCTTGTCGGCCGGCCTGATCCAGTCGATCTCGCGCGCGGCCTCCTCCCAGAAGCCGACCGGATTGGTCTTCCAGCGCGCATAGACGTCATGATAGCGGCTGTGGGCTGATGTCATGGCGTAACCCCGTTGTCGTCACCGCATGAGACTTGCAGGCTTTGTCGTGGTAGCAGGCGGGCGCGCCGCGGTCAGCGGCGACTTTCGGCGAGTATCCATGGTCACCGACCCACTTTTCTACGCCGTCGCGGTGCCGGCGGTCACGCTTCTGGGACTCGCCAAGGGCGGCTTCTCGGGCCTCGGCCTGCTGTCGCTGCCGCTCATGTCGCTCGTGCTCCCGCCCGTGCAGGCGGCCGCCATCATCCTGCCGATCCTCCTGGTGCAGGACGTGGTTTCGGTCTGGGCCTACCGGCGCAGCTGGGACAAGCGCAACGTGATGATCCTGCTGCCGAGCGCCATGATCGGCACGGGCACCGGCTACCTCATGGCCGCCCAGGTGTCGGACGCGGCGGTGCGGCTCGCGGTCGGCCTCATCGCCATGGGCTTCGCCCTGCGGCGGATCGTCCTGGAATGGAGGAAGGCCCCGCCGACGCCCATCAGGGCCGACGTGCCGCGCGGCGTGTTCTGGGGCTGGGTGACCGGCTTCACGAGCATGATCGCCCATGCGGGTGGGCCGCCGTTCCAGATCTACGTAATGCCGCAGCGGCTGCCGCGCGACGTGTTCGTCGGAACGGGCGCGATCTTCTTCGCGGTCAACAACTGGATGAAGGTGCCGCCCTACTTCGCGCTCGGCCAGCTCACGGCCGCCAATCTGGCGACGGCCGCCGCTCTGTTTCCGCTCGCGATCCTGTCGACATGGGCGGGCGTGCGCCTCGTGCGTTACGTGTCCGGCGAGCGCTTCTACACACTGGTCTACCTGCTGCTGGTCCTGGTCGGGGCCAAGCTGATCTATGACGGCTTGGTGCCGCTGCTTTTTCATTAGAGGAGAGCATCGTTTCCGCGGACCTCCGGCTCCGCACGCTGCTCCGGCCCATGAAAAAGCCGCCGCTTCAGGGAAGTCGACGGCTTTCCGTGGGGATTTTGCGAAGGTTTCCTGGGCTAATGCACCATCGTGCGGGTGTCTCTGAGCCTGGTGATCTCGTCCTTGAGTTGGAGCTTCCTGCGTTTGAGTTCCACCAGTCTCGTGTCGTCCATGGACGGATGATTCAGGGCGTCCTGGATTTCACGCTCAAGGGCCCGATGCTTGCGCTCGAGCTCCGCCAGGTGGTTCTGCAATGCCATGTCGGTCCCTCCTATTCGATCTTCCGACAGGCGACAGTGTGACACAGAGAGTGTGGCGAGTCGAAGGCACGTGTACGACTTTCGATGCTGCAACGCGGTATCGAAAGGCCAGGGTTGGACCTTGCTCTCCGCCCGTCGGAAGAGCATAATTTCGCCTCTCGCCGGACCGCCGGGAGGCAGGCAGGCAATCTGGATTTCCCATGACCGAAAAGCGCGAACTGGAAGCGGAACTGGCGCGGCTCAAGCAGGAACATCGCGACCTGGACACGGCCATCGACGCCCTTGAGGGAATCATCGCAGGGGATCAGCTCCAGGTTCAGCGTCTGAAGAAGCGCAAGCTCGTCCTGAAGGACCAGATCAGCCGGCTCGAGGACCAGCTGACGCCCGACATCATCGCCTGAGAAAGTTCCTGTCCGGGCCGGCAACAGCCTTGCTTGGCCCTGCGGCCTTCGGTATGCCGCGAAGGACCGCATCTTTCGAGCCGGAGCCACATCATGGCGGGAGTTCCCGTTGCCATCATCATGGGCAGCCAGTCCGACTGGGCCACCATGAGGCATGCCGCCGAGACGCTGGACGCGCTCGGCATTCCCCATGACGCTCGCATCGTCTCCGCCCATCGCACGCCGGACCGGCTGGTCGCCTTCGCCAAGGGCGCGAAGGCGGAAGGCTTCCAGGTCGTCATCGCGGGCGCCGGCGGCGCCGCCCACCTGCCGGGCATGACGGCCGCGATGACCCCCCTGCCGGTCTTCGGCGTGCCGGTCGAGTCGAAATCCCTTTCGGGCCAGGACAGCCTCCTGTCGATCGTGCAGATGCCGGCCGGCATCCCGGTCGGGACGCTCGCCATCGGCCGGGCGGGCGCCGTGAACGCCGCGCTCCTCGCCGCTGCCGTCCTCGCCCTGCACGACAAGGGCCTGGCCGAGCGCCTCGACGCGTGGCGCCGACGCCAGAGCGAGAGCGTGGCCGAGCGCCCGGTCGGCGAGGCGTGACCATGGACATCCGCCCCGGCAGCACCCTCGGAATCCTCGGTGGCGGCCAGCTCGGCCGGATGATCGCCATGGCGGCCGCCGAGCTGGGCCTGCGCGCCCATGTCTACTGCCCCGACGAGAACAGTCCGGCCTTCGACGTCTGCGCGGAACACACGGTCGCTCCGTACGACGACGAATCCGCCCTGATCCGCTTCGCCAAGTCGGTCGACGTGATCACCTACGAGTTCGAGAACGTCCCCGGGGCGACGGCCGACATCCTGAGCGCCCATGCGCCGCTCGCGCCCAACGCCAAATCCCTCGCGGTTTCCCAGGACCGGCTCCTGGAGAAGAGCTTCATCGCGGATCTCGGCATTCCGGTCGCGCCCTTCGCGGACGTGGCGGACGAGGCGGACCTCGCAGCCGCCCTCGAGCGGATCGGCCGGCCGAGCGTGCTCAAGACCCGCCGCTTCGGCTACGACGGCAAGGGCCAGGCCATGATCCGCCCGGACACGGACCCGGCCGCCGCCTGGGCGGCGGTTGGCCAGGCGCCTTCCATCCTCGAAGGTTTCGTGCTCTTCGAGCGCGAGGTCTCGGTGGTGGCGGCCCGAACCGCCTCGGGCGAGTTCGCGGCTTTCGATCTCTGCGCCAACGAGCACCGCAACCACATCCTCGACACCACCCGGGTGCCGGCAGGCGTCTCGGCCGAGACGGAGCGCCAGGCGGTCGAGGTCGCCCGCCGGATCGCCGAAGCCCTGGATTATGTCGGCGTCCTGGCGGTCGAGATGTTCCTGGTAACTGCGGACGGCACCGAGCGGCTGGTGGTCAACGAGATCGCCCCGCGGGTGCACAACTCGGGCCATTGGACCCTGGGCGGTGCCGTGACGTCGCAGTTCGAGCAGCATGTGCGGGCGGTCTGCGGCTGGCCCCTCGGAGACACGGCGCGGCTCGGCCGGGTCGAGATGAAGAACCTCATCGGCCCCGAGGCCGATGCCTGGCGGCAGGTCCTGGCGGAGCCCGGGGCGCATCTGCACCTCTACGGGAAGGCCGAGGCCCGGCCCGGGCGCAAGATGGGCCACGTCACCCGGGTTTTCCCGGAATCGGCCTGAAACCTTTCCAGATCTCTGCCGTTGACTTAACCGACCGGTGCTTTTGTTTGGAAGAACCCTGGACAGGCAAGGCTTCTTCTGATAATCCCGCCGGCCAGATAGAGGTGCGCCAGACGCGCCTCCTTTCCTTTTGCAACAATCGAAACGGCTAAAACACGAGGAATTGGCGTGCAGGTTCTTGTCCGGGATAACAATGTCGATCAGGCGCTCCGCGCTCTCAAGAAGAAGATGCAGCGCGAGGGTATCTTCCGCGAGATGAAGCTCCGCGGCCACTACGAGAAGCCGTCTGAGAAGAAGGCCCGCGAGAAGGCCGAAGCCGTTCGTCGCGCCCGCAAGCTGATCCGCAAGCGGATGCAGCGCGAAGGCCTCCTGCCTTCGAAGCCCCGCCCTACCCGCTAAGCCCCGAGCTTAAAAACCTTTGGCCTATCGGTTGTAAATCAGCGCCCGTCTGCGCAAGCGGGGCGCTGATTGCGTTTGTGACCTCCCTCCCGGCAGCCCGGTTCATGGCTGCTTAAGGTTTGCTCGGCAGAGTGACCTTTCCCCGAAAGAACTGGAGACGAAGGTGTTCGCCCCATCGATTCGCCGCTTTGCTCCCTTGAGCCTTACCCTTGTCGCCCTTGGTCTCGCCGGCTGCGAGACGACGAGCGGCGGCTCCTTCCAGCGCATCGCGGTGGTGGAGGAGGACACGCAGGGCACGAGCAAAGTGAACATCGCCTCCCTGTCGGACGTCATCCAGCGCAATCCGAACGACCCGAGCGCCTACAACACCCGCGGCGCGGCCTATGCCCGCGTCGGCCGTTACAGCGACGCCATGGCCGACTTCACCAAGGCGATCCAGATCGATGCGAACTACGCCCCGGCCTACACCAACCGGGCACTGGCTCTCCGCCAGACCAACCGCAACGACCAGGCCTACGCGGATTTCAGCCGCGCCATCCAGGCGGACCCCAACTACGGCCCGGCCTATATCGGCCGCGGCAACCTGCTGCGCGCCCAGAACCAGTTCCAGGAAGCCCTGAACGACCTGTCGGTCGCCATCCGCCTCCTGCCCGAATCGGCCGAGGCGCTCCATGCCCGCGGCCTGCTCTACCAGCGCCAGGGCCAGCACCCGCAGGCGATCCTCGACTTCGACGCCACCATCGACCGCAACCCCTTCGTGGCGGCGCCCTATGCCGCGCGCGGCCAGAGCCTCGTGGCGACCGGCCAGTTCGACAAGGCGATCGAGGACTTCAACGCGGCCCTCAACGTCAATGCGCAGGACGCCGATTCCTGGGCCTGGCGCGGCGTGGCCTACGAGCGCAAGGGCGACCGCCAGCAGGCCATCGAGAGCTACCAGCGCGCGCTCGGCATCGACAACAACAACGCCACGGCCCGCCAGGGCCAGTCGCGCCTCCAGGGCGGCGGCGTCGCGGGCCTCTTCCGCTGATCGCAAGCCCCTGACGGCCTGACACGATGAGAGGGCTCGCGGACATCGCGAACCTTCTCGAGGCCCACGGCGACCTGCGCCGCCTTCTCGGCCATGTCGGGAGCCTTGCCCTCCCGGACGGCTGGATCGGCGCCGGGTTCGTCCGCAATGCGGTCTGGGACGTGCTTCACGGGCGGACACCCGATCCCTACCGCCTCGACGATATCGACGTGGTCTACTTCGACCTCACGGACGTCCGTGCGGATCGGGACAGGGAGCTGGAGAGCCGCCTGCGCAACCTCGATCCGCAGGTCCCTTGGTCGGTGAAGAACCAAGCCCGCATGCATCGGCGCAACGGCGACCGGCCCTATCGCGACACCACGGACGCCATCGCCCATTGGCCGGAGACGGCGACTGCCGTTGCGGCACGTCTTGTGCAGGGGCGGGTCGAGATCATCGCTCCCTGTGGGGTCGATGACCTGCTCGCCTGCATCGTCAGGCCCACCCCGGCGTTCCGGACCAAGGCGGCCGTCTACCGGGAGCGGCTCGCCGCTAAGGACTGGCCACGCCGCTGGCCCGGGGTGACGATCCTCCGTGAGGACTCGCTGCCTAAAGAATGACCTTCCGCGCCCGTCGTCGAAGGGGTATCGTCTGCGCGGGAGAAACGTCACTGTCCGCGTTCTGTCGGATCTGACCGGTCCCTGCGTCCCCGCTCCAGTTCCCGTATCCCGTTCCTGCATCCACCTGGTAGGCCCCGTCGGCCTCCTGAGCGCGGACTCTGCGCGTGGCCTCCCGTTCATGACAACGGAGCAAGACAATGGGCTTCATCACGACGAAAGACGGCACCCAGATCTTCTACAAGGATTGGGGATCAGGCTCCCCGGTGGTGTTCTCGCACGGCTGGCCGTTGAGCGCGGATGCCTGGGACGGCCAGATGCTGTTCCTCGGCGAGCGCGGATACCGGGTGATCGCGCACGACCGGCGGGGCCACGGCCGATCGGGCCAGCCCTGGGACGGCAACGACATGGATACCTATGCGGACGATCTCGCGGCCCTCATCGAGGCCCTCGACCTGCGCGACATCACCCTGGTCGGCCACTCCACCGGCGGCGGCGAGGTCGCTCACTACATCGGCCGCCACGGCACCCGGCGGGTCGCCAGGGCCGTGCTGATCAGCGCGGTGCCGCCGCTGATGCTGAAGACGGGCGCCAATCCGGGCGGCTTGCCGATCGAGGTCTTCGACGACATCCGCCGGAACACCTTCGGCAACCGCGCCCAGTACTACAAGGATCTCGCGATCCCCTTCTACGGCTATAACCGCGACGGCGCGAAGCTCTCGGAGGGCGTGCGCGACTCCTTCTGGCTGCAGGGCATGATGGGCGGCCTCAAGGGCCAGTACGACTGCATCCGGGAGTTCTCGGAGGTGGACTACACCGAGGACCTGAAGCGCTTCGATGTGCCGACCCTCATCATCCACGGCGACGACGACCAGATCGTCCCGATCGGCGCCGCGGCGCATCTGTCGTCGAAGATCGTGAAGAACGCGACCCTGAAGGTCTATCCCGGCGCGCCGCACGGCCTCGCCACCACGCATCAGGACCGGCTGAACGAGGATCTGCTGGCGTTCCTGCGCTCCTGAGGGTCCCGGGGAGGGTTGCGGTTATGCCGCCCTCCCCCGCGCCCCTCAAAGGTCCTTGACCAGCAGCGACACGTAGGGCTGGAAGCCGAAGGTCTCGTAGATGCGGCAGGCGGGCTCGTTGGCCACGAGGGCGCCGATGAAGAGGCGCGCCATGCCGGCTTCGCGGGTCAGGCGCTCGGCCTCCTGGAGCAGCAGGCGGCCTACCCCCCGGCCGCGCCAGTCCTCGTGCACGATCAGGTCGGTCACCGTGCCGTGCCGGCGCACGTCGTCCGTGACGTAGGCCGCGTCCTCGTCGATGGAGAAGCCCATGGCTGCCACCACGACGCCGCCCTCCTCCGCCAGGACGATGCGTCCCTGTCGTCGGGAGAGCCGCTGCTGGAGCTCGTCGTAATAGGTCTTGGCGGCGGCGTAGTCGCGCCGCCGGTCCCCGACGAGGTCCGCCTCGAACAGGTTGAGCCGGTGGATCAGCTCGACGACCGCGTCCCGGTCGGAGGGACGTGCGGTCCGCAATGTGACGCCCATGGGGAACTCCATGCAAAAAGGCCGGTGCGGAACCGGCCTCTCTCGCAGATACCGATGGTCGAGACGCCTAGAGGCTCTTCAGGATCTCGTCCACCACCTTCTTGGCGTCGCCGAAGAGCATCATGGTGTTGTCGCGGAAGAACAGCTCGTTCTCCACGCCCGCATAGCCGGAGCCCATGCCGCGCTTGATGAACAGCACGGTCTTGGCCCGCTCCACGTCCAGGATCGGCATGCCGAAGATCGGTGAGCTGGGGTCGGTCTTGGCCGCCGGGTTCGTGACGTCGTTGGCGCCGATCACGAAGGCCACGTCGGCCTGGGCGAACTCGCCGTTGATGTCCTCGAGCTCGAACACCTCGTCGTAGGGCACGTTGGCCTCGGCCAGCAGCACGTTCATGTGGCCGGGCATGCGGCCCGCCACAGGGTGGATGGCGTACTTCACCTCGACGCCCTCGGCCTTGAGCTCGTCGGCCATCTCGCGCAGCGCATGCTGCGCCTGGGCCACCGCCATGCCGTAGCCCGGCACGATGATGACCTTGGCGGCGTTCTTCATGATGAAGGCCGCATCGTCCGCCGAGCCCTGCTTCACGGGCCGGGTCTCGACCGCGCCGGCCGCCGCGGCCGCCGTCTCGCCGCCGAAGCCGCCGAGGATCACCGAAATGAAGGAGCGGTTCATGCCCTTGCACATGATGTAGGACAGGATCGCGCCCGAGGAGCCGACCAGGGCGCCGGTGATGATCAGCGCCAGGTTGCCGAGGGTGAAGCCGATGCCGGCCGCCGCCCAGCCCGAATAGGAGTTGAGCATCGACACCACCACCGGCATGTCGGCGCCGCCGATCGGGATGATGAGCGTCACGCCGAGCACGAAGGAGGTCAGCACGATGAGCCAGAACACGGCGTGGCTCTCGGTGCGGATGAACGCGATGACCAGCACCAGGAGGAGCAGGCCGAGGCCGATGTTGATGAGATGGCGCTGGGGCAGCAGGATCGGCTTGCCGGACATGCGGCCGTCGAGCTTCAGGAACGCGATCACCGAGCCCGTGAAGGTGATGGCCCCGATGGCGGCGCCGAGCGACATCTCGAACAGCGAGCCGCCATGGATGGTGCCTACGGTGCCGATGCCGAAGGCCTGCGGGGCGTAGAGCGCACCCGCCGCCACCAGCACCGCCGCGAGGCCGACGAGCGAGTGGAACGCCGCCACGAGCTGAGGCATGGCGGTCATCGGCACGCGCTTGGCCACTACGGCGCCGATGCCGCCGCCGATGGCGAGCCCGAGGATCACCAGGAGCCAGCCGCCGAAGCCGCTCGGCGGGGATACCATCAGGGTGGTGAGGATCGCGATCCCCATGCCGACCATGCCGAACAGGTTGCCCTGCCGCGAGGTGGTGGGGTGCGAGAGGCCGCGCAGGGCCAGGATGAACAGGACGCCGGAGACGAGATAGAGGATCGAGGCAAGATTCGCCGACATGGCCTCAACCCTTCTTGCGGTACATGGCGAGCATGCGCTGGGTCACCAGGAAGCCGCCGAAGATGTTGATCGACGCGAGGATCACGCCGATAAAGCCGAGAACCCGGGCCCAGATCGGCCCGTCGCCCAGGGCCGGGGCCACGTTGACGCCCACCGCCAGGAGCGCGCCCACCACGATGACGGACGAGATCGCGTTGGTGACCGACATGAGCGGCGTGTGAAGGGCCGGGGTCACCTGCCAGACCACGTAGTAGCCGACGAAGATCGCCAGCACGAAGATGGCGAGGCGGAACACCGTGGGGTCGACGGCCCCGTGGGTAACCGTGGTGACGCCCACCGCCACCTGGTCGGCGATGGCCTGGGCCATGTCGGCGGCGCGCTGGGCGGCCGCCGCCGCGGCCCGTGATTGTTCGACAGCCTGTTCGGGCGTGAGTGCCATGATGTCCCCCCTGTTCAAGCCGTCGGCTGGAAGGCCGTGTGGACGATGGCGCCGTCACGGGTGAGGCAGGTCGCCTTCACCAGCTCGTCGTCCCATTTCACGGCGACGGTCTTGCTGTCCTTGTCGATCAAGGTCTCGACGAAAGCATAGAGATTCTTCGCATAGAGGCTGGAGGCCGAGGCCGCGAGGCGGCCCGGCATGTTGAGGTGGCCGACGATCTTGACGCCGTTGTGCTCCACCACCTCGCCGGGCTTGGCGAGCTCGCAGTTTCCGCCGCGCTCCACGGCCAAGTCCACGACGACCGAGCCCGGTTTCATCGACTCGACCATCTCCCGCGTCACCAGCTTCGGCGCGGGACGGCCCGGGATCAGGGCGGTGGTGATGACGATGTCCTGCTTGGCGATGTGGGAGGCGACCAGCGCCGCCTGCTTCGCCCGGTATTCGGCCGACATCTCCTTGGCGTAGCCGCCGGCCGTCTCGGCCTGCTTGAACTCCTCGTCCTCGACGGCGATGAACTTGGCCCCGAGGCTCTCCACCTGCTCCTTGGCGGCGGGACGCACGTCGGTGGCGGTCACCACCGCGCCGAGGCGGCGGGCCGTGGCGACGGCCTGGAGGCCCGCGACGCCGGCGCCCATCACGAAGACGCGGGCGGCCGGAACGGTGCCGGCGGCGGTCATCATCATGGGCATGGCGCGGCCGTACTCGGCCGTCGCGTCGATGACGGCGCGGTAGCCCGCGAGATTGGCCTGGGAGGACAGCACGTCCATGACCTGCGCCCGGGTGATGCGCGGCATCAGCTCCATGGAGAAGGCGGCGACATGGGCGTCGGCCAGGCTTTTAAGAGCCGCATCCTGGCCGTAGGGATCCATGATCCCGATCAGGAGGGCGCCGGACTTCACGCCGGTGAGCTCGCCGTTCGAGGGACGGCGAACCTTCAGGATGATGTCGGCATCCCTCACGGCCTCCTCGGCTGAAGCCGCGATGGCGGCCCCTGCCACCTCAAACTCGGAATCGGAAAAACCGGCCCTGAGGCCGGCTCCCGCCTGGACCACGACGTCGGCGCCGAGGCCCTTGTACTTCTTGACCGTCTCGGGGGTGGCGGCGACGCGTGTCTCCGCTCTGTCGGTTTCGGAGAGAACGGCGATCCGCATGAATTACCCCACGTCGATAGCTTAGCCTTTAGGTTGCACCATTCTTAGACGGGCCGGGAAGCTTATCAATAGAGGATGAGGGCCAACAGAAGCAGGATTGCGACGCCGACGGGCGCGCGCACGCCGATCGATGGGGAAAACGCCCCGACGGCGCCGGCCGCGAGCGAGAGAATCACGCCGAAGATCGCCGTGAGCCACGCATGCTTGATGCCCCCGACCGCCAGCGCGAGCACGTGGCAGATGATGACGGCGGTTCCGATTTCGGCGAACCGGACGAATCCGCTGTAGGTCGCCTCATGAGCGGGCGCGTCCATGTCCGGACTATAGCCCCCATGCGGCGCGTGTTTTGTATTGGCCATGATCAATGCCCCGTTCAGCATCAGTTCTTGAACGCTGCGTTTAACCCATGCGGTGAGCAGCCGCAATCTTTCGGATGGACTTGGCGAGAACTTTATGAGCGAACCGCCAAGGTTACTTTATTCCAAGAAACTCCCGCCATTGCGGAAGGCAGACCGTCTCGAAATCGTAGTGCGCCAGAGCGAATCGCCGGGCCTCCTCGGCCATGGCGGCCGATCGATCCTTCTCGACCAGCGCGTCGCGGACCCGCCCCACCAGGGCCTGCCGGTCGAAGAACGGGAAGAGGCGGCCCGTGACCCCGTCCCGGATGACCTCCTCCACCGGCGGCGTCGCGGAGGCCACGATGCGGCAACCGAGCGCCATGGATTCGATCAGGGACCACGAGAGGACGAATGGATAGGTCAGGTAGAGGTGGGCGGAGGAGACCTGGAGGACCTTCACGAACTGGTCGTAGGGGAGGTTCCCGACGAAATGGACCCGGGACCAGTCCACGGGCCGCTCGATGGAGGACCGGAACACGTCGAGCCAGCCCTTCCCGCCCGGCGCTTGGCCGGAATAGCTGGTGCCGGTGCCGCCGATGATCACCATCTGGAGGCGCGGGTCGATGTCGAGGAGGTCCGGCAGGCTGCGCAGGACCACATGCGCGCCGCGCATGGGTTCGATGTTGCGGGTGACATAGGTCACCACGGGAAGGGTCCGGTCGAGGGTGAGGCCCTTGTCGCCGAGATGGATCGTCATCTCCGGATTGGGCTTCAGCCGCTGGGCGTCGATGCCGTCATGGATCACCGCCACCCGGTCGCGCAGGTACTCCGGGAAGGTGTCCCTCTGGTATCGGGTCGGCGCCACGGCGAGATCGGCCGCGTCGAGCGCCCCGAGCTGCATCGCGTTCTTGATCCTGAGCTTCCAGATCGTCTCCGGATCATGGGTCGAGAACTCGGGATCGAAGTCCAGGTCCTGGCCCTTGGCGGCGTAGTAGTACTCGAAATAGGCCACGTGCCGGGCCTCGGGCCAGATGTCCTTCAGGAAGAGGTTCTCGCCCCAGCCCGTATTGACCACCACCACGTCGGGCCTGAAGCCCTTCTCGGCGAGGTGCATGGCCTTGTGGGCGACCCCGTAGGCCCGGCGCAGGCGGGGAATGACGGGCGAATAGCGGTTCTTGTAGGGGGCATCCTCGGGGCCTGCGACGGCGGCGTAGGGGTGGTAGGCCACACCCGGGAGCGAGCAGCTCTTGACCATCCCGAGAGCGGCGACCTCGTGCCCCTCGCGGGCGAGCGCCATGGCGAGGCGCCCGAACTGCCCCGGGAAATTCTGATGGACGAAAAGAACCCTCATGCCTGCCCCTGCCCTTCCCTTCGGCTTCAGGGTCTAAGGCGAGACGGACGAGGACGCAACCTCGTTACGCCGGAAGAGGCAGGCCGGCTGCGTCCAGAACCTCCTTCTGGCGCGCCGCAAGGCCGTCGAGGGAGAACTTCTCGATCTCGGTCTCGAACAGCCTGTGGTAGTTGAGCTCGGCCTTGAGATGCAGGAAGACGGCCCCGAGGCCGACCGCAGCGCGGTCCATGAACACGAATTCGCGCGGCACCGTCACCGGCCCCTTCTCCTTGAGGGCCTTGTGGACCTCGAAGGCTTGCCGGCGGCCGTACTCGCCGGGCTTGACCCCGTCGGCCACCGTGCGGATCCGGTCGTCGAGGAGCGGCGCGTAGATGAAGCGCGCCCAGATGTTCAGGACGTCGATCAGCTCGTTCGACAGGCTCTTGAAGCCCCAGGTCTCGTAGGCATGGACGATGCGGGCGCGGTCGTCCTGCTGGAGCCCGCGATAGAGATCGACCACGCCGCCCACGAACCGCGGATGGAAGATGCGGATGCAGCCGTAATCAAGCAGGTTGATGCCCTGCGCCTCTCCGTCCTCGGAAAAGACGGTGTAGTTGCCCAGATGCGGATCGCCGTGGATGACGGCCGCATGGCTGAACGGGTGCCACCAGGCCTTGAACATGGCGATGGCCAGCCGGTTGCGGATCTCGGTCGGGGCTTCCGTGAAGCCCAGGATCTTCTCGCCCTCGAGCCAGCTCAAGGAGAGGAGCCGCTTGGTCGAGAGTTCCGGGTGGACCACGGGCACGCGCACCTCGTCCACGTCGGCAAGCGCCATGGCATAGAGCGCCGCGTGCTTCGCCTCCCGCTCGTAGTCGAGTTCCTCCCGCACCCGCTCGCCGATCTCCTTGGCGATCTCGCGGGTGTCGATGGCCGGATCCATCCGGCGATGGACGGCGAACACGAGTTCGAGCTGCTTGAGGTCGGCCTCCACGGCCGACTGCATGTCCGGGTATTGCAGCTTGCAGGCGAGCGGCGCGCCGTCCTTGGTGGTGGCGCGGTGCACCTGCCCGAGGGAGGCGGCGGCTGCCGGGTTCAGCTCGAAGGAGCCGAACCGGCTCTGCCAGCCGGGGCCGAGCTCCGCCTGCATCCGCCGCTTGACGAAGGCGGCTCCCATGGGCGGCGCCTCGCTCTGGAGCTTCTGCAGCTCGGCGGCGTATTCGGGCGGGATGAGGTCGGGGATGGTGGCGAGAAGCTGCGCCACCTTCATGATCGGGCCCTTCAGCCCCCCGAGCGCCTGGGCCAGCACCGCCGCGTTGGAGGCGTCGCGCCCCTCCCCGCCGAAGAGCCGTGCACCCGCGATGCGGGCCGCGACCCCGCCCATGTTGGCGCCCACGCGCGCATAGCGGGCGGCGCGCGCGGAGAAGCGGTTCGCTTCGCGGTCGGATTCCGACATCAGGGGTTCCGTTCCATGGCTTCCAGCTCGCCGATCAGCCCCTCGATCATCGACAGGCCGATCTGCCAGAAGGACGGATCGCGGGCGTCGAGGCCGAAGGGCGCGAGGAGCTCGGAATAATGCTTGGTGCCGCCGGCCGAGAGCAGCGCGAAATAGCGGTCCACGAAGCCCTCGTTCGCCGTCTCGTACTTCCCGTAGAGCGAGTTCACGAGGCAGTCGCCGAACGCATAGGCATAGACGTAGAACGGCGAGTGGATGAAGTGCGGGATATAGGTCCAGAAGCTCTCGTAGCCGGGACCGAGGCGGATCGCCGGGCCGAGCGACTCGTCCTGCACGGACATCCACAATTCGCAGAGCTTGTCGGCCGTGAGCTCGCCGTTGCGGCGCTCCAGATGCACCTTGCGCTCGAAGGAATAGAACGCGATCTGGCGCACCACCGTGTTGATCATGTCCTCGACCTTCGCGGCGAGCATCGCCTTGCGCTGCACCCGGCCGGTGGTCTGGTCGAGCAGGCGCCGGAAGGTGAGCATCTCGCCGAAGACGCTCGCGGTCTCGGCGAGCGTCAGCGGCGTCGGAGCCATCAGGGCGCCGTTCGGGGCGGCCAGGACCTGGTGCACGCCGTGCCCCAGCTCGTGCGCGAGCGTCATCACGTCCCGCGGCTTGCCCTGGTAGTTCAGGAGCACGTAGGGGTGCGCGGACGGCACGGTCGGGTGCGCGAAGGCGCCCGGCGCCTTGCCAGGGCGGGTCGGAGCGTCGATCCAGCGCTCGTCGAAGAAGCGCTTCGCGATGTCGGCCATGCGCGGCGAGAAGGCCGAATAGGCGGCCAGAACCGTCTCCTTCGCCTCGTCCCAGGCGATGGTGCGCTGCTCCACCTTCGGCAGGGGCGCGTTGCGGTCCCAGTGATCGAGCTTGTCCTTGCCGAACCACCTGGCCTTCAGGGCGTAGTAGCGGTGCGACAGGCGCGGATAGGCCTCGCGCACGGCGGAGACCAGCGCCTCCACGACCTCGCGCTCGACCCGGTTGGCGAGATGGCGCGAATCCGCCACGTCCTCGAAGCCGCGCCAGCGGTCCGAGATCTCCTTGTCCTTGGCAAGCGTGTTGGTGATGAGCGTGAAGGTGCGCAGGTTCTCCTTGAAGGTCTTGGCCAGCGCGTCGGAGGCGTCCTTGCGCACGCTCTCGTCCGGATCCTGCATCTTGTTGAGCGTCGGCTCGATCGGAAGCTCCTCGCCGCGCACGGTGAAGCGCAACGAAGCGATGGTCTCGTCGAAGAGGCGGTTCCAGGCGGCGCGGCCGGTCACCGACTTCTCGTGGAACAGCTTCTCGGTCTTGTCGTCGAGCTGATAGGGCTTGTCCTTGCGCAGGTCCTCGAGCCAGGGGCGGTAATGGGCGAGCGGCCCCGCAGCCATGGCCTTGTCGAGCACAGCATCGTCGATGCGGTTGAGCTCCAGGCCGAAGAACAGGAGGTCGCTGGACGCCGCGGTGAGCCGCTCCTGGGTGTCGCCATAGAACTTCGCCCGCACCGGATCGGTGGTGTCGCCCGAATAGATGAGGCCCGCATAGGACATGAGGCGCCCGAGCAGGTCCTCCACCGCCTCGTAGCGTTTCACCGCCTCGCCCAGGGTCTTTGACGCGTCGTCGCCGTGCGCCAGCGCATCGAGCTTGCCTCGATAAGCCTCGGCGAGCGCCTTGCACTCAGCCTCCGCCTTCGCGAGATCAGTCCGGAAGGCCTCGCTGTCCATGCCCGGATAGAGGTCCGACAGGTTCCATTCCGGCAAGAGGCCGAGTTCGGTCTGTGCGGCGCCCGACGAGGCGAGGGTGTGCAGGGGGGAGGCGTTCTGGAGGCTGAAGGTGCTTGGCATTTCCGGCGCAGGGTTCGAGAAAGGGTCCCTCTCATATTGGCCGCCGGCGCCTCCGGATCAACCCGACCGCACCTGAGGATAACCGTCGAAGGGGCCCAGACCGTTAAGGGGCCGTTTACCCTTGCGGCGGCAGCATCGCGCCGCCCGCCCCGACTCCTTGCCTCGACCGCATCATGCACCTTGCCCAGATCTTCACGGACGACATCCGCGCCCTGCGACAGGGCACGCCGGGCCAGGCGCTCTCGTCCGATCGGGAGCAGGTGGCGCGGCGGGCGGATCGCGCGGCCCGCACGACCGTACCCGTGCTGATCGAAGGTGAGCCGGGATGCGGAGCCAAGTCCCTGGCCCGGGCCATCCACGATGCGAGCGATCGGCAGCGTCCCTTCGTCCCCTTCCGGCCCGAGGGCTCCGGCGAATCGGATGCCGCGTTCCTTCGCCACCTGCGGGACGCGCATGGCGGCACCCTTTTCGTTCAGGACGTGGAGCGCCTGACGCCCGCCGCGCAGGACCGGCTCCTCGACCTCCTGAGCGGTGTCGAGACGATGCCGCGCGGAACGCGCCGGGCGACGCGCCACGAGATTCGCATCATCGCCGCGACGGATGTCCCGCTCATCGACGAGGTGCGCCGGGCCCGGTTCCGCGAAGACCTCTATTACCGTCTCCAGGTCCTGCCGATCGCACTCCGACCCCTGCGCGCCCGGCCCGAGGCCGTGGCCGAATGGGCGGAGCTGTTCATGCACCGGATCGGCGCCGAAGAGGGCAAGAGGATGAGAGGCCTGTCGCCGGAGGCCGCGACGCTGCTCGCCCGCTACGGCTGGCCGGGCAATCTCCGCCAGCTCGAGAACGTCGTCTTCCGCGCGGTCCTCCTCGCGGAGGGTCCCTGGCTGACCCCCGCGGAATTCCCGCAGATCGCCGCGCACGTCCAGGGCTTCCGCATCGAGATCCCGCCCGTTCCGAGTCCTGCGGCCCTCGGGCCCGTGCGCGAGGCCGTGCCCGCCGCGCGCCGCGACCCTCACAGCCTCGCCCTCGTGAACGAAAGCGGGGAGATGCACACCCTGGCGGAACTGGAGGCGCAGGCCATCCGCTTCGCCCTTGCGCATTACCAGGGCCATCTGTCGGCCATTTCCCGCCGCCTCGGCATCGGCCGATCAACTCTTTACCGGAAATTGAAAGAACTTGGCCTAGACGATGCAGCCGCATGACACCTTCGTGCGTTAAGCGTAGCGGGTGTGCGGCGTCACATCGGTATTTTCATGAACAGGGGAGGATCGTTCTGTCTTCCCGCCCCATTGCGACAAGGACTAAGGCCATGCGGACATTGCGCCAGACTTCTCTTTGGTTGGGCCTGATCGGCTCCGTGTCCCTGCTGTCGCTCCCGGCCCTCGCACAGGAATCCGGACCATCCGCTCCCGACGGACTTCCCTCCGTCCTCGTCGACTCGGCGCCGGCCGAGCCGTCCTTTCATGACGTTGCGACGCCGACCGCGGCTCCTTCCATCGCGATCCCGGCCATCGAGCCTGCGCCCGTCGCCATCACGGCGTCCGACCATAAGCCCGCTGACACCCTCGCCATTCCGCTCCCCGAGGCCGCGACCACGACCCTCACGCAGGCGGACTGGTACCGCGTCGCCATGGAGACGCGGCTCGCCGACGAGGCGCTTCTCCGTGACCTGCGCCTCGGCCGGGCCGAGCGGGAATCCCTCACGAAATACTATGCGGAGGCGGAGCGTCCGCTGGCCTGGGCCCGCGACGGCGCCTGGACGCCTGCCGCCCATGCGGTGATCGGCGCGATCAAGGCCGCGGCCGACGACGGGCTCAACCCGACGGACTATCCCCTGCCCGATCTGGCTCTGCGCAAGGATTCCGCTCCCGCCCAATGGGCCGAGGCCGATCTGAAGCTCAGCGCCGCCGTCGTCCGCTATGCGCGCGACGCACGCGGCGGCCGGCTTGAGCCGTCTCGCCTGTCGCCGCTCGTGACCCCGAAGCTCGATCTGCCTGACGCCGGCGCGGTGCTGGCCGAGGTCTCGAGTGCCCGGGATGCCAGCGCGGCGCTCGTCGCCTACAATCCGCAGCACTCCGGCTACCAGGCCCTGAAGGCCCGCCTCGTCCGCCTGCGCGAAAGCCACCCGTCCACCCCGATGGTGCAGGTCCCGAAGGGTCCGACCCTTCGCGTGGGCATGCAGGACGACCGCGTCCCCCTGATTCGCGCCCGCTTCGGTCTTGGAAGTGGCAAGGATCAGACGACCTACGACGAGCGCGTCGCATCCGCCGTCGCAGCCTTCCAGAAGGAGAAGGGCCTGCCGGGCAAGGGCAGCCTCACGCCGCAGACCGTGGCGGCCCTCTCGGGGCCGTCCGTGAGGCGGCTCGAGGCCGAGCTGATCTCGAACATGGAGCGCTGGCGCTGGCTCCCGGGCGAACTCGGCGCGCGCAACATCATGGTGAACGTGCCGGAATACCGCCTGCGCTTCTTCGACGGCGGGAAGGTGATCCACCAGACCCGCGTGATCGTCGGCAAGGAGAAGTCCCAGACGCCGATCTTCTCCGAGGACATGAAGTACCTGGTGGTCAACCCGTCCTGGACGATCCCCCCGTCGATCATGAAGAAGGAGATCCTGCCGGCTCTCGCGGCCGATCCCTATTATGCGGAGCGCAAGGGCTACAAGATCATCCGCCGGGGCAACAAGATCTCGGTCCAGCAGCCGCCCGGCGAGCGCAACGCCCTCGGATTCGTGAAGTTCATGTTCCCGAACCAGCATGCGGTGTATCTCCACGACACGCCGAACCGGAACCTGTTCTCGGCCTCGAAGCGAGCCTTCAGCCACGGCTGCGTGCGCGTCGAGCAGCCCTTCGAGCTCGCGGAGGAGATCCTCGGCCAGGACGGCAAGTGGTCGGAGGAGAGGCTGCGCGGCCTCATCGGCAAGGGCGAGCGCTACGTGCACCTGCGCAATCCCCTTCCCGTGCACCTGACCTACTTCACGATCGCGATCGACGAGCACGGGGACGTGAAGACCTTCGACGACCTCTACGGCCTCGACCGCAAGGTTCAGGCCGCGCTCGGCCTCGCGTCCTGAATTTTCTCCAAAGTCCTGTGTTCCTGTCGTTTTTCCACGACCACTTAACCCGGAAGTAACCGTCTTCGGCAAAGATCCCTTCACTATACGGGATGCCGCTTCCACGCCGGCGGCACGCTAAAGACGAGTATCACAGTGAGAGTATTGCGTTCGGACCGCTCCGCGGTCGCGTCGAACATCGTGCGTCGCGCGGGCGTCGGCTTGGCGGCCTTCATGACGGTTCTGGTCGTCGGCACCCGCGGCACGCAGGATGCGGTCGCCAACGGCGACACCAGAACCCTCACCTTCTACCACAACAACACGAAGGAAACCCTGACGGTCACCTTCCGGCGCAACGGCCAGTACGATTCGGCCGCCCTGCAGCAGCTCAACTGGTTCCTGCGCGACTGGCGGCGGGACGAGTCGACCCGGATGGACCCGCGCCTCTTCGACACGGTCTGGGAGGTCTACCGCGAGGTGGGGTCGAGCGCGCCGGTCCACGTGAACTCGGCCTACCGCTCGCCCCAGACCAACGCGATGCTGCGGCGTCGCTCGAGCGTGGTGGCGAAGAACAGCCAGCACATGCTCGGCAAGGCTATGGATTTCTATCTGCCGGACATATCGGCCGAGCGCCTGCGCGCCATCGGCATGCGCCTGCAGAACGGCGGCGTCGGTTATTACCCGAACGCCTACACCCCCTTCGTCCATCTCGACGTGGGCAGCGTGCGCGCTTGGCCGCGCATGACCCGCGACCAGCTCGCCCGCATCTTCCCCGACGGCAAGACCGTCCACATCCCGGCAGACGGCACGCCGATGGCCCGCTACGAAGAGGCCCGGACCGAGGTCCTGGCCAAGGGCGGCACCGTTGCCGGCTACACCGCCGTCGCCTCCGCGGACGAGGAATCCGTCCAGCCGCGCCGCAAGAGCTTCTGGGCGACCCTGTTCGGCGGCAGCGACGAGGACGAGGACGCGGAGGAGATCCGGACCGCGTCCCGTCCGGGCCGCTCGATCTTCGCCTCGCGCTCCGCGCCTGCAGCCGCGCCCTCGGGCAATTACTACGCGAGCGACTCTAACTCCTCGGTCTATGCCGCCATGCAGCCGGCCGCAGCTCCCGCCCCGGCCGCCGTACGCCCGGCGCCCGTCCCGCAGCAGCCGCGCCCGGAGCCTGCGCCGCAGCCAGCGCCGGTGGTGCTCGCGTCGATCGCTCCCGCCCTCAGGGAGGATCTCTCGCCGCCCCCGCTCCCGCCGACCCGGATCGCGGGCCTGCCGAGCACGGTCGAGACCCCGACCGGTCCGGCCCTCAACTGGCAGCAGGGCCCGGCCGGGCAGACGCCGACCCGGTCGTCCTTCGGCATGTCGAGCGAGATCGCCCTCGCGCCGATCCCGCCGCGGCGGCCTGATGCGGAGGAGCCGGTCGAGACGATCGCCCTCGCCTACGCGCCGCTTCCGCCCGTGCGGCCGGGCTCCCTCGCCGAGACCAACCCGATTCCAGGGATCAGCGAGCTGCGGGGCTCCACGGACGTGGCGAGCCTGTCCCCGGCTCCCCTGCCGCCGCCGCGCCCCAACGTCCTCCAGCCGGTCGTCGTCGCGGCAGCCAGTCCGGTCGACCTTCCGGCCACGACGGGATCGACCGCTCGACCCGCCGCGCGCGAGGAAAGGCCCAAGCCGCATCCGACGGCGGAGACAAAGCCGGCTCCCGCGCAGAAGAGCCAGCCGGTGACGGCTCTCACGGCCCTTCTGTCCGCGGAGCCGAGCCTCGGCATGGGATTCTCGTCGAAACCGATGGGTGATCTGGCGACCAACAAGTTCACGGGCCCTGCGGTGAAGCCGCTGCCGGTGGCGCGATAAGGAAAAGGCGGGGCATCGGCCCCGCCTTTTTTTGATTGCTCCTGCCGATTGGGATCAGGCGCGGACTTGCGTGCGCGTGCGCCCGAGCGATTTGTTCCCCGACAGGTCCCTGAGGAACGTCGCTGCCCACCACGACACGTCCGTCTCGCGGATGGCGTTCATCATGCGCTCCCACCGCGTGATGCGCTCGGTCCGGTCCATGTAGAGCGCGTCCCGGATCGCCTCCGCGACCTCGAACTTGTCGTTGGGGTTGACGATCAGGGCGTCGGTGAGCTGCTGTGCGGCGCCGGCGAACTTCGACAGCACCAGCACGCCGGGATCCTCTGGGTTCTGGGCTGCCACGTATTCCTTGGCGACGAGGTTCATGCCGTCGCGCATGGGCGTGACGAGGCCCACCTTGGCGAGCCGGTGGAGCCCGGCGAGGACCGATCGGGGATAGGTGCTGTTCACGTAATGGATCGGCACCCAACCGGGCTCGCCGAGGGAGCCGTTGATCCGTCCCAGCGTCTCGTTCACGACCCGGCTCAGGGTGGCGTATTCCGGCACCTCGCTGCGGCTCGTCGGCGTGATCTGGAGGTAGGTGACACGCCCGCGCTGGTCGGGATTGCCGATGAGAAAGCGCTCAAAGGCCTCCATCCGCTCCGGAATCCCCTTCGAGTAGTCGAGCCTGTCGACCCCGATGATGAGTTGGCGCGAGCCGAGGCCTGCGGCCGTCTGGCGGACGATCCGGTGATTGCCGGAGCGCTGCGCGGCCTGCTCGAAGCCGCGGACGTCGATGCCGATCGGATAGCCCTTCACCCGCGTCTGCCGCTCGCCCAGATCGACGATGTCCGCCTTACGCTGGGCGGCACCGAACTCCTGCATCAGGGCGCGCCTCAGATTGTCCGCATCCCGGTCCGTCTGCATGCCCACGAGGTCGTAATCCGTGATCGCCCGGAGCAACTCGCGGCTTCCTGGCAGCGTCCCGAGCACCTCGGGCGCCGGCCAGGGGATATGGTGGAAGTACCCGATCCGGTTGGTGAGACCGAGAGCGCGCATCTCGGCCGCCAGCGGGATAAGGTGATAATCGTGCACCCATACGAGATCGTCGGGCCGCACCATCTGGGCGAGCGCAGTCGCGAAGGTGCGGTTGACCCGCAGGTAGCCGGCGTAATCGGCGCGCGAGAATTCCGACAGGCCGATGCGGTAGTGCATGATGGGCCAGAGCGCCCGGTTGGCGAAGCCGTTGTAATATTCCTGCCGGTCGAGGGACGTGAGATCCATCAGGGCGTATTGCACCCGCTCCTTGTCCACCAGCTTCGGCTGGCTCGACGGATGGGCGGCGACCTTGCCGCTCCAGCCGAACCAGATGCCCTGATAGGCCTGGAAGGCCTCGCGCAGGGCGACGGCCAATCCTCCGGCCGATCCCTTCCCGGTCGGATCTGGAACAGCCACTCGATTCGAAACCACAACGAGCCGCGACAACTCCACTCTCCACATTTCCTTGATGTGGAACCTAGGGCTGTCACCCCCAATGGTAAACCTTTGCGTTATCGCTGCCTGAGAATCAGTTCCGACGTCTGCTGGACCGGACCGCCTGGAACGAGGTTATCTCGCACGACGATTCGCAGCATTCCGCTGCCCTCGTTGACGATGATCATCTCGGCCTGCATGTCGCCGTTGACGGGCTTCGGCCAGTCGATCGTCAGCCGGACGGCGTCGCCGCGACGCGTTCCGGAGAGGCGCGCCGGACCGACGCGAGCGCCTGTATAGACACCTCGATAAAGACCGGTGCGCACGTCGTAGGCGATGTCGGCCGCGATTCGGCGCTGCAGGACGAGAGCGGCGCGGCAATTGCCCTGGATGCTGATCCGATCCGGGGCACGATCTCCGTTCACGGTGCAGTTCACGTTCCAGGGACTGGTCTCGGCGTTGCGCTGGATGTGCCCAGAACCGATCCAGACACCCTTGAAGCGATCCAGGAAGGAGCCTTCCTGGGCCGAGGCGCCGGAAGGCGACAGCGTCGCGACGATCAGGCTTCCGGCTGCCATCCAGACCTTGCATGTCGACGTCATCGGCACCTCCGGGAGGGCTTCGGCCGACGGAGCGGATCCCAGGGGGAAACACGGGCTCTCGCGAACCGTCGATGTGCGCCTTCATCCAATGTTCGTTTGAACTTCGGCGGATCCAAGGCCGAGGCCCCGCGACCGGTGCCGCGCTCGACAGGGATCGGCGCAGGCTCTTGCCCGATTGATATCGGTCAATCGTCCCGCACGCGTAGGTTCTACACTCTTCGATATGCACCGGACGGGTGCGGGATCGCGATCTTGAGGATGCCCGCGATGGGCGCGAGAGGCAGCGCGTGGCTGCGATGGTCGTCTGATCGCGCGGTCGTCCACCGGTGAGCAGAGCCTCCATGAGCCGCGTCCACGACGTCGGTTCAGGTTCATCGACGCATGGGGCGGACACGGAGGACGAAATGGCGACGATCTACGGCAACGATTGGCCGAACCTGCTCTATGGCACATCCGGTCCCGACAGGATCTACGGCTTCGGCTGCGACGACGATATCTACGGCAATGGCGGAAACGATTCCATCGACGCCGGCTGGGGTTATGACGTCGTCTTCGCCGGAAGCGGCAACGACACCGTGAACGGCGGCGACGGTCCGGACGATCTCTATGGCGGCTCCGGCAACGATTATCTGACCGGCGGCAACGGCTTCGACTTCCTGCTCGGCGAGGCCGGGAACGACCGCCTGTCCGGCGGCGCGGGCTACGACAATCTCTACGGCGGCTCGGGACGCGACACCATGTCGGGCGGCGCGAGCGACGACCTGCTGGTGGGCGGCTCCGGACAGGACAGGATGAGCGGCGGAACCGGGGCGGACATGTTCGTCTTCACCTCCGGCTCCTCCGGCATCACCAGTACGACGGCCGACACCATCACGGACTGGAACCACTCATCGGACTGGATCGACATGACCATCGCCGCGACCTCGGCCAACTACCGCGAGGCGCGGACGAGCGCCACCTCGATCGAAGCCGCCGCGGCGCAGGCCGAGGCGAACTTTCCAAGTGCGGCGATCGCCCACGTGTTCCTGTACAATCCCGATACGGATACGGGCTATCTCCTGTCCGACCTGAACAACGACAACCGGTTCGAGACGGGAGTGGTACTGGCCCATGCCGGGAGTGCGGCCGACATGAGCTATCAATATATCATTTGACGGGCCGCTGCGTGCGCATCCTGCCCCACGGTAGGATGCGCCGTTCATCAGTCACCGAAGAAATCCATCGGCCCCTGCTTGCAGCGGTAGCCCACGAAGCATTGCGGCGTATCGAGGCTCGGGACGTAGGCGGGCTGGGCATACTCGCCGACCTCGCAGAACGAGCTGTCCCGGACGAAGCGGTCGTAGGTGAAGCCTCCGGTGCCGAGCACGATCGCTCCACGGGCAATCACGAGTTGGCGACTGGCGATGCAGGGCCGGTTGACGGTCGACGGACGCGTCTGGGCGTGGGCGTGCGTCACCAGCATCGAAAGAACAAGCACGACGACGGCTCTCCTCACCGCTGCCTCCCGTGTATTCCCCTGGCATGACAATCGGTTCATCCGCCGTGACGCCGCAGGGCTGAGCGTTGCAAACCTTCTGGCCTCAGTAGAGAGGCCCTCCCACGATCACCCGTCCGTATCCCGGCCGGTACACCGTGCGATAGCCGCCCCAGTATTCATGCGGCGCGGCATACGGATCGAATTGATAGGCCACGCCGGGACCGTAATAGGACGCCGGAGGATAGGCGTAATAGGTGCGGTAAGCCGGCGCCGGATAGGCGTAGCCGCCGTAGTACGGCCCGCCATAGCCATAGGTGTAGGGATATGAATATGGGGGTGCGGTCGCCGCTGCCGCGAGTCCGCCGAGCACCAGCCCGCCGATCAGACCCGCCGCGACCGCACCGCCACCGTACCAGCCGGATCCCCGGTAGTAGCCGCCCCGATAGGCCCCATAGGGATACCGGTACTGCGCCTCGGCCGAGCCGATGCTTCCCAGCATGAGGAGGGCAGCAGACGCGGACAATGCCAGCTTTCTCATGTTCGACCTCCACTCCGCGCAGCCGAAGGCTGCCATCACCGACATAGCGCTGCTCCGGCCCGCTCCCACGCCCGACGCCGGAATTCGGAACGGTTAACCAGGAAGAACCGGCCGCCATACCTCCAGCGGAGAACCTCGTTCCCGGCGCGGATCGACAAGGCCGGGTGCGGTACGTGTTCTGCCGCTTCGAGCGCGCTGACGCATGCCGTCCTCGGACCAGCGCACCCAGCATGCGTGAGGAAACTGCCGCTGCATTGACTTTAGTCACATCGTCGCGTGGAGGACGTCCGGTCCCGGCGCCTGCCGCGCCCATGACTGATTATCCCGCCATGCCCCCTCGGCTGACACCTGTCCTTGGATGTGAGACACTGCTCCTGTTCTGGGGAACGGGCCATGGCACAGGTCGTGACGGTCTATTTCGCGACGAACCGCATGCCGCTCACGGATGCGAGCGGAGGCAGCATCATCGACTTCGGACCCGATCCCGGCCCGATCGACGGAACCGCGGTCCGCTTCGGAAGCGCCCAGGCCAGGGTCACGCCCACCGGCTCGACCTTCGTGGCGGGCTCGCTCTACGTCGCCTCGGAGCAGCTCTACGGCCCCGGCATGCACCGCGGCAGCCGGGATATCTTCGAGAAGCTTCGGCAGGACATGAAGGAAGGGGGACGCCCGACCCTGGTGGTCATTCACGGCTTTTCGAACACGTTCAAGGAAGCGATCGAACGAGCCGCGGCCATCATCAGCTTCTACGGCCTCGATGCGAACGTGTTCTCGTTCACCTGGCCCTCCATCGGCACGCCCCTGCCGACGCCGCTGCCCTACAGCGACTACTTCCATGATCGCGGCACCGCGCGCGGCTCGGGCGTGGCCATCGCCCGCACGATGCGCATCCTCTACGATTTCATCGACGGGCTCCCCCGCAGGGACGTGTGCCGCCAGCCGCTGCACCTGATCTGCCACAGCATGGGCAACTATGCGTTCCGGTATGCCGTCCAGGCGCTCATGCAGGTGCCTCAAGGCGAGCCCCGCGAATACGTTCGGGCGGTCGATGCCCCTGCGATGGAAAGCGAGGAGCACTCCTTTCCGGCGCTGGTCGCCCTGCCGACGGAGGCGCCCGACCCGAACCGGCTGCGTCGCACATTCGACCAGATCGTGCTGGCGGCGGCCGACGAAGACGAGGACGCCTTCGAAGATGCCAAGGAGCTGCGCTACTTGCCCCGCCTTGGCAACCGCGTTTCGGTGTATCACACCCGGGAGGACTGGATCCTTTCGACGCTGAGCTCCGTCACGAAGTTCAACGGGCCGCGCCTGGGCGTAAACGGCCCGGAGAACATGGCGCTGATCAGCGACAAGGTGACGGCGGTCGACGTCAGCGACGCGATTGCCCCGACCGAGGACTTTCAAAGCCACCAGTATTATCGCATCTCGCCCGCCGTGCGTGACGACATCGTCGCCGTTCTTTCGGGAGAGCGGCAGGACAAGATCGGCAACCGCGACCGCACGGATACCCAGCGCTACAGCCTGAAAGGCCCCGTGAGAGGCAGTGCGCGCCGGTCCCGGAAGGGCTGACGCTCGCTGCGGAGGGTGCGGCAGCTCGCTCACGTCCCAAATTGTCAAGACGATGTCTCGGCCGATCAGGCGTGTGGAAGCTGCCTGACTATGATCGTCATGGTGGAGAGGACCGTTGCCGGAGCCTCCCGGACAGGCCTATGTTGAGCGACGACAGCCGGATGGATCGTGATGACGGACATCAAGCACGGAGCGCGTTTCAGGATCTGGCCCGGCATCCTGCTGTGCCTCCTGCTTCTCATCCCGGGTGCTCCGAGCCGGGTTTGGGCTCAGGCAGCTCCGGCGCCGGCGCCCCCTCCACCCCAGGTGCAGGAGCTGCTGAAGCTCCTGGATGATCCGTCGGTCCGGGAATGGATGGAGCGGCAGCGCCAGCGGTCGGAGGCCGTCGCGGAGGCTAGCGAGCAGGTCACCGCCTCCGAGCAGCTGTCGACCAGGGTACAGGAAACGCGGGCGCGTCTTGCGGCCCTCGTGGCGGCGGTGCCTCGCATGCCGGAGGAGTTCCGCCGGGCTGCCGGCCTGCTGTCGCAGGAGCTTCGGTCCAGGCCGATCCTCGACGTCGTTCTGCTCGTGCTCGGCTTCCTGGTCCTCGGAGCCGGCATGGAATGGCTCTTCGGCCGGGCGAGCGCATCCGCGCGGGCCCGCATCGTCGACCGGCCGGTCGAGACCGCGAAGGCGCGTGCCCGCACGATCGCCCTGCTTTTCGCGCTCGGCCTCGCAGGAGTCACGATCTTCGGGCTTGGCAGCATCGGGGCATTCCTCGTCTTCGACTGGCCGCCCCTGCTGCGGCGGATCGTTCTCGCCTATCTGTCCGCCGCGTTCATGCTGCGCCTCGTTCTGCTGGCCTGCCGGGTCCTCCTCGCCCCCCGGTCTGCGACGGCGGCTCAGAGCCAAGCCGGCCGCGTCGTTCCCATTTCCGACGAAGCGGCGCGGTTCTGGTTCGGCCGCATCGCGCTGTTCGCCGGCTGGTTCCTGCTAGGCTGGGCCACGGTCGAGACCACCCGGACCCTCGGCTTCTCCCTCGACGGCCGCAGGGTGCTCGCCTACGCGCTCGGCATCGGCCTCCTGGTCATCGCCGTCGAAGCCGTATGGCGGCGGCCGGTCGCGCCGCCGTCCATGGTGGCGGCGCCCGAACAGCCGGTGCGCCATCACGTGATCGGTACGTGGCTGGTCACGCTCTATCTGGTGCTGCTCTGGGTCTTGTGGGTCGCAGGCCTGATGGGATTGTTCTGGCTAGCCGCCGTCGCCGTCCTCCTGCCGCAGGCGATCGCCGTCACCAAGGCATCCGTCCGCCACGTCCTCCGACCGGGCCCGGGCGAGGTGGCCAGATCCGAGCAGAAGCTCAGCGCGGTCTATGTCGACCGGGGCATTCGTGTCCTGCTGATCGCCGGAGCAGTGCTGTTCCTCGCCTATGCCTGGCAGATTGATCTCGTCGAGCTGACCAGCCGGGACACCGTCGCGACGCGTGCGATCCGCGGCCTGTTGAGCAGCGTCGTGATCCTGCTTGTCGCGGACCTCATCTGGCAGATCATCAAGACCCATATCGACAACACGCTCGCGCAGACGACGCCTGCAGCGCCTCCCGGCAGCGAGGAAGCTCTGAGGCAGGCCCGGCTGCGGACCCTCCTTCCGATCTTCCGGAGCATGAGCTTCGTCGTTCTGGCGGTCGTGGCGGTCCTTATGGCCCTCTCGTCCCTCGGCGTGGAGATCGGTCCCCTGATCGCCGGCGCCGGCATCGTCGGCGTGGCGGTCGGCTTCGGGTCCCAGACACTGGTGAAGGACGTCATCAGCGGCGTCTTCTACCTGTTGGACGACGCGTTTCGGGTCGGTGAATACATCCAGAGCGGCAGCTACAAAGGGACCGTGGAGAAGCTGGGATTTCGCTCCGTCAAGCTGCGCCACCAGCGCGGCCCGATCTTCACCGTGCCTTACGGACAGCTCGGGGCGGTGCAGAACATGAGCCGCGACTGGGTCATCGACAAGATGACCCTCAACGTCACCTACGACACCGATCTCGACAAGGCCAAGAAGATCATCAAGCAGATCGGCAAGGAGCTGGCCGCGGATCCCGAATATGCCCATAACATTCTCGAACCGCTCAAGATGCAGGGCGTGGAGCAGTTCGGCGAGTTCGCCATCGAACTGCGCATGAAGATGATGACCCGCCCGGGCGAGCAGTTCGTGATCCGCCGCCGCGCTTTCGCGCTGATCAAGAAGGCGTTCGACGAGAACGGCATCAAGTTTGCTTTCCCGACGGTCCAGGTCGCGGGCCGCGACGAGGTGGAACCTGCCGCGGCCCGGCAGGTCCTCACCCTGGTCAAGGGCAAGACCCCGGAGGAAGGAGCCTAAGAAGACGCAGTTCGCGCGCTTTCGCCGGCAGCCGCCCGAACGCAGTGCGGGATGCGCAAATTTCCCGCCGCGTTGCGAAAAATCAAATCCTCGCCGGTCCGACTCGCCCACAGTCGGGCCACTTGAAAGCGACCTGGAGCGGCCAATGAGCGGGCAACCAGCGCCTGTGCGGCATCTGGAGGCTGGCGCATCCGCGAAGGCTTCGGGCGTTCCGTAGTCCCAACCGGCCGAGCCTCGCATTCCGCGGCGGCCGTTCGATGAAATCGATCGTCCAACAGTCCCCTTCGCGGTGCTCCCTGCCGGATTCACGAGGGCCAAGGGACAGGTCGAGGCAATCCCGCTGTTCCGAAACGCAGCGACCCACACCCAGGAGAAAGACATGGCAACGATGCAGAGCAAATCGGCGGCGGACGCGCTGCGCAACATGAGTGAATTCGCAGCGAGCGGCCAAGGCGGGCGCGCCCTGACCAATGCCGCAGAGACGTGGTTCAACGCCAGCAGCGAGTGCCAGAGAGAGATGATCAGCTTCATGTCGAAACGCCTCGAAAGGGACGGAGAGACCTTGCGCGAGATGGTGAGCTGCAAGACCCTCGGGGATGTTGCGGCGCTGCAGTCCCGCTGGATCGAGGAGACGGTCCGGGACTACAACACGGAGATGACCAAGCTGATGGGGATCTACGCGAAATCCGCCGATATCGCCCGCACGCGGACTCCTTGACCGTTGTCCCAAGCCCGATGAGGCCGGAGGGCGGCGGCAGCCCTCCGGACCCAAAGCCTACCAGGTCGTGGAGCGAACTGCAGCGACGGCGAAGGTCATCAGTTCGGCCATCTTCTCGCGAATTCCCTCCTCGGACTCCGCGACTCCGTGGCTTGCGAAATCGGCCTGGATCCTCTCGACGAGGCTTTCGTCGACCACAGCCGCCACGACGCTCTTGCCGATCTCGTTGGCGTAGGCATCGGCCCTCTCACCGGTGAGGCCGATCTGCGTCGCGGCCCATTGCCCGAGCAGCCGGTTGCGCTTGGCCAGCGCCCTGAAACGCGCCTCCTCGTCATGCACGAACATCTGCTCGAAGGCCTGCTCGCGTTCGTTGAAAAGAGTCATGGAGCGCTCCCTCCTCAAGCGGCGCCTCGTCCATTGCGGGAAGTCGGGTCCACCGTTCCGCACGACGCGCTAGGGCGACTTGGATCGGAAAGCATGAACTGCGAAAGAGGCGGCGGCTTGGCCGGGCTTGAGCAAATTCCATAAGGGCCGATCTGGTCCGGCCATGGAAGGAGTGTCCGAACGACATTCCCAGTTCGTGTCGTCGGGGTGCAGGGCCCATCCTGGTCTCCCCAACGGATGGGTGGAGCACCAGCCCCTTCGACCTCCGGCGCGCTCACGCTTCTCGTGTGCGGCATCTCAGTATCGCGAAGGCACCACATTGCCCGACGGCAAACTGTCATCGACTCCCTTCGGGCGCGGATCCATCTTCGGGACCCTGGGCAGATCGAGTCTTACCTTCTCGTAGGGAACCATGCTCAGCATGTGCGAAATCAGGTTGAGGCGCGCCCGGCGCTTGTCGTCGGAGGGGACGATGTACCAGGGATTGGTCGGGGTATCGGTTCCGCGAAGCATGTCCTGATAGGCGATCGTGTAATCCCACCATCGCCGCACGGACTCGGTGTCCATGGGGCTGAGCTTCCAGTGCTTCACCGGATCATCGATGCGGTCGGCAAAGCGGCGATGCTGCTCCTCCTGGCTGACGTCGAGAAAATACTTGAGGAGGATGATGCCATTGTCGACCACCTCCTGCTCGAAAGGCGGAACGAGGCGCATGAACCGCTCGAACTCGTCCTGGGTGCAAAATCCCATCACGCGCTCCACGCCGGCCCGGTTGTACCAGGAGCGGTCGAACAGCACGACCTCACCGGCGGCCGGGAAATGGGCGATGTACCGCTGAATGTAGAGCTGGCTCTTTTCGCGCTCGGTCGGAGCGGGCAACGCGACATGACGGAAGACCCTCGGGCTCACCCGTTGGGTGATCCTGCTGATCACGCCGCCCTTGCCGGCCGTGTCGCGCCCTTCGAACACGACGATGATCCTCGCGCCCGTGGCCTTGACCCATGTCTGCAGCCGGACCAGCTCGACCTGGAGCTTTCGCAGCTCAGCCTCGAAGTCGTTCCGCTTCATCCTCGGCGTCTGGGTCTTTTCGGAAAAGCCATCGGTCGCGTGTCTCTTCCTCGTGATGGTATCCTGGCGGCTCATGTCACGCTCCGACGGAATTCGGCTGCTCGGAGACGCTCGCCCGATCCGGTGGAGCCATCATTGACGAACGTCAATCTGGCGCCGTTTCCGAGTCAGGCAGAGGCGGTCGGGATGTCGGTCCGAAATCGCAGGCCCCTGCGTCACAACCTCCTACCAGATGACTAAAGTCAAAGACTGCGCAGGCCTTTCGCTCGATGCTGCTTCACGGCCGGCAGATCCGGCTCGCCCTGTCGACGCGTCTCCCGAACGGGGCGCCCCATTTCCCGAAGGAGGTCTCGATGAGATTGCTTGGAGTTTCCGGCGCCATGATTCTCGCCCTTGCGGCTTTCCCTCCGTCCGCGATCGCCGCAGAAACCGGGCTGTCCTCCTATCAGGGTGCATGGCTGGAGCCGGGCCTTTCGTGTGACGACATCTACGCCAGCACGGGCAAGAGTCCCTCCTTCAAGAAGCCCATTGATATCTTTGCGCCGGCCTTCATCATTTCGGGCAAAACGCTCCGGACGCCGATGGCATCCTGTCGGGTGAGGTCGGTGAAGTCGACGGACGACCGGCAGGTCATCACGCTGAACTGCGCGAACTCCGTCGCAGCCAACGACGTCACGGTGCAGATGGCCGCGGCACCGGACGGTTCCCTCAAACGCTTCTTCGACGATCAGGACAAGATCGGCAGGCCCTATAAGCGGTGTGCTCGCTGAGCCGGTCCGACAGGACCGGAAGCCTGAGCACGGCGTTCCGCTCTCGCAGCCGAACAGGTGCACTGGAAGGGGAGCCGATCGGAAACGAGAATCCCGTTGGCTCCTCCATGCCCTGCTCGGCAGTTCGCTTACCCCTTGCTCTTCCCGAACAGGACGACCACCGAATGCGCTTCCGCCCGATAGAACGGCTCTGAAACCGACGGCGCGATCCGCCAGGGCACGATGTCGTCGGGTGAAGGGCGCGCGGTACCGATCCACCGCCGCCAGGGAGACGGCTCTCTTCCCAAATGCGGCAGCTGGAAGGTCAGCGGTTCCCGATGGGCATTCAGGATCAGGTAGACGCGAAGCCCGTCCCGACGCACCTCCGCTTCGAATGCAAGGCTGTGGGAGAACTCCCCCCAGTCCGGCTGGCCGACCTCGAGACCGTGCCACGTCTTCTCCGCTTGGCTGATCAACGTGCTCAAGGGCAGGCGGCTGCGCTCATGGTCGACGACGCGCAGAGTCCGGCGCGCGTTGAGCAGGGTGACGAAACGGTGCAGGTCGGCGTGCTTGGCGGGCAGCGTCCAGTCGAACCAGCTGATCTCGTTGTCCTGGCAATAGGCATTGTTGTTGCCCCCCTGGGTCCGACGGACCTCGTCGCCCATGAGGATCATCGGCATCCCGAGCGAGAGCATGGTCACCGTCAGGAAGTTCTTCGCCTGCCGGTTCCTGAGCCCCTCGATGGAGGGGTCGTCGCTCGGCCCCTCCACGCCGCAGTTCCAGCTGCGATTGTCGTCGGTTCCGTCGCGATTGTCCTCGCCGTTCGCCTCGTTGTGCTTCGTGTCGTAGGAGACGAGGTCGTTCAACGTGAAGCCGTCGTGGCACGTCACGAAATTGACGCTCTGCTCGGCCTCGCGCTGCTCGTGCCCAAAGAGCTCGGGACTGCCGACGATCCGGTCGGCGATCCGCGCAGCCGATCCGGGACCGGCTCGGAAGAACGAGCGCACGTCGTCGCGGAACCGTCCGTTCCATTCCCTCCAGCTGTCGCCGATGAAGCTTCCGACCTGGTAGAGGCCCGCAGCATCCCAAGCCTCCGCGATGAGCTTCGTGCCGGCGAGCGCCGGATCGGATTCGATGTCCCACAGGATCGGCGGATTGGGGATGGGCTGACCCGATGCATCGCGCCCCAGGACCGATGCCAGGTCGAACCGGAACCCGTCCACATGCATCACCTCGACCCAGTAGCGGAGGCTGTCGATGATCATGCGACGGACCGCGGGACGGTTCGCGTTGAGGGTGTTTCCGGTGCCGGTGTAGTCGGCATAATGCGAGCGATCCGCCTCGAGGGTGTAGTACATGGTGTTGTCGAGGCCACGGAAGCACAGGGTCGGCCCCGTATGGTCGCCTTCCGTGGTGTGGTTGAACACGACGTCGAGAATGACCTCGATCCCGGCCCGGTGCAGGGCCTTGACCATGTCGCGGAACTCGTCGATCGGGCCGAGGGGATCCTGCCGGGAGCTGTAGGCCTGGTGCGGCGCGAAGAACGAGACCGGCGCATAGCCCCAGTAGTTCACCTTGCCGGGTGGGCAATCCTGCGCATCGAATTGGAAGACCGGGAGAAGCTCCACGGCCGTGATGCCCAGTTGCTGAAGATAGGGAATCTTCTCGATCAAGCCCGCGAAGGTGCCGCGCTTCGCCTCCGAGACGCCGGAGTTCGGATGACGGGTGAACCCGCGCACATGCATCTCGTACACGATGGTCCGGGCCGAGGCGCGCCGCGGGGGCGCATCTCCTTCCTAGTCGTAGGTGGAGGGATCGACCACGACGCTCTTCATCGCGGTCGCCGTGTTGTTGCCGGGCCTCCGCGCCGCCTCGCGGCTGTAATGCGCCGGAACGGCGACGCCGCGCCCGTACGAGTCGAGAAGAACCTTCTCGAAGTCGAAGCGAAGGCCCCTTTCCGGGTCGAACGGTCCGTCCGCACGATAACCGTAGAGCTGGCCCGGCTTCAGGCCCGGAACGAAGACGTGCCAGTCATGATAGCTGCGATTGACGACGGGATCGAAGCGCACCACGCGCGCAGGCTCTGCCTGCCCGACATCGTCGAAGAGCAGGAGTTCGATGGCGGCGGCGTGTTTGGAGAACACGCTGAAGTTCACGCCGCCATCGTTGAGGCTCGCCCCGAGCGGCGCCGGCCTGCCCGGCTCCGACGTGCGCAGTGGACTTGCCCGCGCCGGAGCAGGCGCAAAGGCGATCGTCGCCATGTCGTCCGCGTGACCGCTGGTCCCGTCGCGCGCCGTCGCCCCGCCGCCTACCGCACCGGGCATGGCTTCGCATCCCAGATCTCGGCCGCATACTCGGCAATCGAGCGGTCGCTGGAGAAGCGTCCCGATGCGGCAATGTTCAGGATCGCCTTGCGTGTCCAGGCGTCCTGGTCCGCATAGAGCTCAAGCAGCCGCCTGTCCGCATCGAGGTATGCCGTAAGGTCGGCCAGATGCCTGTAGCGGTCTCCATGCATCAGGAGAGTGTCGCGCAACGGCTCGAAGACGCCGGGCTCGTAGCGGCTGAAATGGCCCGAGAAGATCAGGTCGAGCGCCGATCTCGTCTCCGGCTCGTTATCGTAGTGCCATTGCGGGCTGTACCAGCTCTGGCTCCGGGCGACCTCGTCCGCCGTCAGGCCGAACAGGAAGAAGTTTTCCTCGCCGGCGGCTTCCGACATCTCGATGGCCGCGCCGTCTCGCGTCCCGATGGTCAGAGCCCCGTTCATCATGAACTTCATGTTGCTCGTGCCGCTTGCCTCGTAGCCGGCCGTCGAGATCTGGTTCGACACGTCGCTGGCCGGGATCAGCTTCTCGGCCAGGGATACGCAGTAATCCGGCAGGAAAACCACGCGCATCCGGCCGCGCACGACCGGATCGCCGTCGATGGTTCCGGCGAGATTGTTGAGGAGCTTGATGACGATCTTCGCCAGGCGGTAGGCGGGCGCGGCCTTGCCTGCGAAGAAGAAGGTGCGCGGCGCCATCGCGAGATCCGGGTTCTGCCGCAGCCGATTGTAGAGCGCGACCACGCGCAGCCCGTTCAGCAGTTGGCGCTTGTACTCGTGGATGCGCTTGACCTGACTGTCGAAGATCGTGCCGGGGTCGATCTCCACTCCCGACGTGGACCTGAGCCACTCCGCGAACCGGATCTTCGCCTCCCGCTTCGCCGCCCGCACCTCGCTCAGAAATCCTTGGTCGCCCGCCAGAGGCTTGAGCCTCTCGAGCTGCGAGAGATCAGTGATCCAGCCGTCGCCGATCGCCCGCGTGATCGTTGCGGCAAGAGCGGGATTGGCCAGCAGAAGCCAGCGACGCGGGGTCACGCCGTTGGTCTTGTTGCTGAAGCGCTCGGGAAAAACCTCCGCCAGATCCTTCACGGTGACGGTGCGCAGCAGATTGGAATGGATTGCCGCCACCCCGTTGGTGCTGTGAGAGCCGACGATGGCCAGGTTGGCCATGCGGATCTTGCGCACGTCCCCCTCCTCGATCAGGCTGACGCGTCCGACCCGCCCCTCGTCGTGCGGGAAGCGGCTCCTCACGTCCCCGAGAAGGCGGTGGTTGATCTCCAGGATGATCTCCAGGTGGCGGGGCAGCAGCACCTCGAACCAACGCAGGGGCCATTTCTCCAGCGCCTCCGGCAGGAGCGTGTGGTTCGTGTAGGCGAGCGTGCGCCGGGTGATGTCCCAGGCCTCGTCCCATCCCAAACGCCCCTCGTCGAGAAGGATCCGCATCAGTTCGGGGACGGCGAGGCTCGGGTGGGTATCGTTGAGCTGGATTGCCGCCTTCTCGGGCAGTACGCCCCAGTCGTCATTGTTTCGGCGGAAGCGCCGCACCAGATCGGCCAGCGAGCAGGCGACCAGGAAATACTCCTGAATGAAGCGAAGCCCATGCCCCATGCTGGTGGAGTCATCCGGATAGAGCACGCGCGTCAGGGATTCGGCCGTCAGGCGCTCGGCCAGGGCGCCGACGAAGTCGCCTGCGCTGAAGACCTGGAAATCGAAGGAATGCGGCGCTGCCGCGGCCCAGAGCCGAAGGGTGTTGACGGTTTTCCCGCCATAGCCGACCACCGGGCGGTCATACGGCAGCCCGACCAGCATGGACGGCTCGCCCGGAATGACGACGAGCGCGCCGCCGCGCACCTCGAAGGAGCAGCCGAGCGTGACCTCCACCTCCTCGTGCGGCCTGGCGACCTCCCATGGGTCCGGATATCTGAGCCAGTTGTCCGGCTGCTCAGTCTGCCAGCCGTCGCGGATGGCCTGCCTGAAGATTCCGTACTCGTACCGCAGGCCATATCCCATGGCGGGGATCTGCATTGTGGCCATCGACTCGATGAAGCAGGCCGCGAGGCGTCCGAGGCCGCCGTTGCCCAACCCGGCATCGGGCTCCTGCTCGAGCAGGCTGAGCCAATCGAGCCCCTTTTCCTCGGTGAACTGCCGCATGACCGGATCGAGAAGGAGATTGGCCACGTTGCTGGCCAGGGAGCGGCCGATCAGGAACTCCATGGAAAGGTAGTAGACGCGCTTCGGGTTCTCCCGATCGTAGGTCTGCTCCGTGCGGATCCAGCGCTGGGACAGGATGTCCCGAACGGAGCGGGCGACGGCCTCGTAGCGTTCGCGGGGTCCCACGGCGAGAGGGTCGACCACGTTGTCGAACATGAGGTGCCGCTCGTAGAGCGCGTCGTTCGCACCCGTGAGCTGGATCGGGCCGCACTCGAACGGCCGGAGGAGCTTCTTCATCCGCGTCGCGTTCAGCTCTCTGACGTCGGCCGCCGCCCTGTCGCCGCTCATCGTCTCGGGCTCCCATCAGATCACGTCGTCCGGCGGGCGATCCTTCGCGTCACGGCTCGTGTTCGGGCCGGAATGCGTTCCGGTTCTTCAAGGCAGGAAGTGGAGGTTATCGCTTCCCACGCTCGGAAGGCCCTCTTCAACAGGAAGCGCCGCTCCGGGCCGCAGGCCGCCCGGTTGATCGAGCCAGCACCTCGGCAAGCAGGCGGAAACCTCCCGGAATCTCCGTCGGCTCTTCCGGTCACCCGGAGGAAACCATTTCACACCATATCGGCCCGGGGATCGGCCTCGCTGACAAAAATCAAACTTCGTCGCGCGCACGAGCGGCCCCCGATGATGCGATCGGAGATGCATTCGGACATCCCGGCCCTGCGCGGCCCAGCGAGGATCACGATCGCGTGGATGGAGGTCGCCCGGTGCGCCTGTCGATCAGGATGGCACGTCAATCAGGCCAAGCAGCCGCTCCGGCGGGAGCGGCGTTCGGCGCAGCGGATCCGGTTCGCCTCCGGAATGCACGTCGGGACGAAGGAACAAGAAAAGAGCGGCTTCCATGCAGGGGAAACCGCTCTGTCCAACCACGCCGGACATCTTGCGGGAGCAAACGCCCCGCAACCCGGGCCTCCTGGCGCTTCTTCGCCGGAGGCAGGATCATGAGCCGGAGGTTTGCCGTTCAGGAAATCTCAAGAAAGGCGCTGCGTCGGGAGCCGTCTCCCGACGCACGGGAGCATCAGCCGACCATCCCCGAATGTCTAGTTCCGGATAGTGTTGCCATCCAAGCACAATCACTCAAGCTATTGTGAAGCCTAGTAAAGTCCTCCTTGCTCTTTCCCTGAGGGGTGCGGAGATCGTTGCGCCTCAATTCATCCCCCGGTGTTGCGTTGCGCGGGCTGAGCAACGCAACACGATCAAAAGGTCACCACAGAACCAGGGTTAAAATTGGTATCCCGCGCCACATGGATGAAACGACCCCAGGCGAGTTACCTGTGGCGAAAATTTGCAGAATGACAGCGCTCGTCCTCCTTGGTTTTCGGCAATATCATCCGCTCCTTCTAGGTGCACCGGCCGAGCCACTTCCCAGAAAACCGAAATCCTGTGGATAACCCGCTTCGCTCAAAAAAGTGATTTGCTCGCGAATCCTTTGTCAACAATTGCGCGCGGTTGGCATAGGAAGAGGCCGGTTTTCCGCTGAGGCCCAAAGGACTCCCGAGGGAGCAAAAGAGCTCCGCAAGACTCATCCTTCACAAGGATTCGCGGCTTCCGTGCACCACCGGCCGGGGCTCTTGCCCTGTCAGGCATCTGTGCTGCACGCATAGGACCTCAACTGACGAGGTCTAGGAATGCACTACAGAGAAACCGACGGCTTTTGCCTGATCGCTCACCCTGCCGTCCCGCTACAGGACCGTGCCACCATCGACCCCAACGAGGATGCCTCCTCCGACCCAGTCGAAACCGAACTGTACCAGCGTGTCGAGGGAGTCGAATGCCGGGTCAGGGCTTGCACGACGTGCCCGCAGTTCACCGCGTCACAGGGTTGGCTGGGTTCGGCCGTGAGGCGGACACAGAGCACTGGGGAGTAGATCATGCGCATCCACTTGCGCGAGGACCTGCTTCCCCCGTCACTTTCCGGCCCTATTCGGGTCGACTCATATGGCCTTCCTAGATACTGGCTGACCGCTTGGGTAGCTCTCGACGGCGCTGGTAAATCGCTCTCCACGCAGCAGCGATGGCAAGCGAGCATTGAGAAGTTCTACTTGGCCGTCGAGAGGCGGCTCGGCTCAGATTGCCTCGACAGTCTCCTCGCGGACGCCGATCTCAAGCGCCTTGCGACTGTCCTCGAAGGCTACTTCGTGGAACTCCGAAACCGTGGTCTGGACGAGGGTGCCGGCGGAAACCAAGCCTGGCGCGAGGCGTACCAGTTCGTGAGGACCACGCTTGAGCGAGTGCTCCAGACGCCGAACATCCCAGGCATGGACGCCCTTCATGAGCGCCTCAACAAACTGGACAAGCTCTACAGTGACATCAAACCTAGCTACAAAGCCGGAACGAAAACACTGCGGGCGCTGCCGTCCGCTGTCGTCGAAGATCTGGACGAACTGTTATACCCAAGTTCCAGACGCAATCCGTTCAGGAGCGAGGATATCGCCTACCGCAACTTCCCGTTGTATAAACTGTTGCTGCACGAAGGTCTCCGGCGGAGCGAGGGGGGCATTCTTGCATTAGACGCGATCAAGGAAGGCATAGATCCAAGGACAGGAGAGGTTCGCTTTTGGATCAATGTGTCTGAGAACCCGTACGAGCCCCACGACCCGCGTTATGCGCGCCCTGGAATGAAAACTCCGCTCTCCACCCGCCAGATTCCAATATCTGATGAATTGGTGAGCCTAATCGAACTCTACACGGAGAACTATCGCGATCATCAGAGCCATAGCTTCTTATTTGCATCGCAAAAGAAGAAACCGCTCTCTCTGCCGATGATAAATCTCATCTTTGCCAAATTGTCCGAACGATTATCTGTCGCAGCAAAGAAGGCACTTTGGGATTTCCGGCGCAAGGAGAGCGTCACCCCTCACGATCTACGACATACATGCGCAGTTGTGCGGCTGACAGAATTTCTTGATGCCGGTGAGAGCATGGATGTCGCTTTGGCCAAGCTTCGAGCATTCTTCGGCTGGACTACAGACTCAGAGATGCCACGGCATTACTCCCGAGCCTACTTCGAAGATCGGCTGGCTACGGTTTGGGACAGAAGGCTTGATGCTCACATAGACCAGCTCAGGGCACTCGAGAGCAGGGCCGAGTGATGCATCGTTCAAACCTCGGAGTTGGCCAGCGGGTTCGTGCCGAGCTTGAGAGCCTTCCTGACCTACCATCCACAATACGCTATATCGATCCATATACGGAGCAATACTACTCCATTCCATCTCCCGCAACGAATGACCACTGGCGGGTTCACTCCCGTGGAACCAGCGAGATACTGCATTTATCAAGTTTTCCATCAAGTGTACGCGATCTGATGCGGAGAGTGCTTGCTTGGTGCCTTCGAAAGTACGCGCCCGCCACGGTCGGCGATACTTGTCGGGATCTCCTCTGGTTCGTAACATGCCGCACTGAGGAGTTCGTCCTCGCTCCGTTTGAGCTACGCCCTCTCGATCTGAAGCATTTTTGGCACTCCAAGGTCCTTCCGGCACTCATTGAGGATGGCAAAAGATCAACGGGTCTGAAGCGCTTTCTATTCTACCTGTGCGAGATGGATCTAGGATACCTTGGTCCCGGATATCTGGACTTCGTCTCATCCTTTGCCGGGCCAAAGGCAGATCTTTACTCCTCAATCCGATCCGCAGATACGTTTCTGAGCGCTAGCGAGGAACTCACCCTAATCAACTACCTGGATGATCTGAGCGCATCGGCCAGTTCCACGGAATTGGATCCAATTACCTTAAGAGGTGCGTGCGTTCTGATAGCTGCATTTCAACATGCAATGCGCCCTCTCCAGATTGCAAGGGTGAAAACAACCGACGTCCTCATTCGGCTTCCGAACGATCCAGTGACAGACGGTCCTATCGTACACGTGCGGTTTCACCGCGAGAAACAGGCCAATGAGAAGGACAGGGTAGCAATGATGCGCAAGATAAGGCGCGATTGGGCTGTGCTGTACAGGCAACTCTCGGCTGCCCGCCAAGCGAAGCCCTTGTGGCTGATCGGGCCTGACGCCGTCGATCAGTCATTCTTCGGCCTTTCGCCGGGTGCCGTTAGTCTTTTGATCCGAAGCCTGACGGCTGAGCTCCTACCCTGCCCGAGGAATGCAACCCAACTGCGCCACACCGCGGCGCAGCGTATGGCCGATGCGGGCGCGTCCCATGAGGAGCTTGCTGAGTTGTTGGGGCACAACAACACGAGGACTGCGATCCTCTATTATCGCGAGTCAGCCACCCAGGCCGAGCGAGTGAACAAGGCGCTCGCTACGTCGACGGTTTACTCAACGATCGTCAATATCCACAGAACGAGGACCATCGACTCCGCAACTCTTCTGGACCGTCCGCTGGACCACCAGATTGGTGCCGTCCCTCATGGAGTGCCAATCGCCGGAATCGGGATATGTGAGCTGGGGCAGTCTCTCTGTACGAAGAACCCTGTCCTGTCTTGCTATGGGTGCCGAAAGTTTCTGCCCGTCCGCGACGTTCAGGTTCACAAGGAGGTTTGTGACTCGCTGTATCCCGTCGTTACTCATTTCTTTCAAGCTTCCCATGGAGAAGCGGGATCCCCAGCCTACACACAATTAAGAAGGACAATTGAGGCTGCCAAGCAAATCATCACTGAAATCGACGGGGAAGCAAGAAGTGCAACGGAACAAGAATTTTGATAGGTTCGTTCAAACCTCAAAGGAAATAGCTGCATCAAAGGGCCTACTTTGGGCATTGATCATTGATGAAAGCGGGCGGATCGATGAAGACCAAGTCTGGGATCTTGATCGTGCCACTGGTGCTCCTATGGCAAAAAAGGGCCGCTTGCGAGATCTTGGAGCCGACCGTCGCGCGCTTTCTTTGCTTAACGAGGAACGTATTGCCGTTGGCAAGGCGCCCATCCAACAACGTGGTCTCGACTCAAGATGGGTCGATTTCCTGCTCGCAGTTGCCGTTGATTGGGTGTTCATCAAGAAGAATCGGCCAGGCACTCTCTATGACCGACGCCTGAGGCCCCTCCGGATCCTGGCGGCGGGTGCAACGGACGTAGTACCCTGGCTCTTAACAGTAGACCACGTCCGCACAGCGCTCCGGATTGCCTCCAAAATCGGAGAGTCGGAGCGTGCTGGGGTTGAGACTGCGGTGGCGCAGCTTTTCGACCGCTCCTTCCTTGCTAGCAACGCACCGCTCCTGCCACTTGCCCTAGATGGAAAGCCACGAGCTCAGATTGGAAGCCCGGGGAAGAGAATGCCCCCAGGCCAAGCAGACCTCCGAAGCCGTCTTGAGGACAGAAAATCGGCCGAGAAACTGCCTGAGATGCGGGCTTTCTGGGAATTAGTGCGCATCGCATTTACTGAACAGCCGCAGACTTACCTCGACACGTTGCGGTTCGATCATGCGAAGATCCAAATTTGTTGTGGGTTCCGCATCTCTGAGTCCTGCACCCTCCCGGCAGACTGGCGCCGAGTAAAGAAGTTCGTGACCAGCGACGGTCGTCCTGCCGGGGAGATTGGCGGGATCTCCGAGGCTCTCATCTTGCGCCACTTCGCCGCGAAGCAACGGGGAAGAAATGAAGATAGCCAAGTACTGTTCGAAGCGGAGCAACCTGTCCCACAAATCTTTGAGCCAATCATTGAGGAAGCATTTGACGGGATATTGCGACGTACCGAACCGCTGCGGCGTCGCCTCAAACAGCAGACAGAGACGGGTAGGCTATTTCCTGAGTTTGACCTGGCCGATCTGGTACCCGTTGGTGAATTCTATCCGAGGCTAAGCGGGGATTTGCGCTTACTCGACGACCAACTGCCCGAGGACTTGGTCGCAGAGTACAAGCGGACGTTCGCTCCTGAAATCCTCGATAGACTTTGGGAAACACAACTGCGTCCTGCGCATCGCCTGCGAAAGTATGCCGTGAACTATTTCCATCAGTTCGGCTTTCGCGCGGTAGGTGATCATGGGATCCTGTTCCCCGCTCGAAAGGCTGATGGATCAGCTTGGAACGGCCCGGTACGATGGATAGATGCCTATGTTCGGGTCGGTGAACTCGAAAAAGCCGTTCGGGAGGCAATGCCCCGCAAGCTCCCGGATGTGGACCCTCATCAGTTAACTGGCGGGCGCCGTCTGTACCCATACGAAATGCTGCTCCTCGCACCTAAGGCCGCGTTGGCTGAAGAGCGGAATGGGAACATACTCGATGTGAACAGATACTTCGCAATAGGAACAATCGACGACGACGATTTCAGGCGAGCGCTCGGCTCGAAGAATGCTAGCCTTTTCACGCGTTATGGCCGGACTGAGGAGGATCGCGCCCTTTCCTTGACCAATACCCACGCACTTCGACATCTCCAGAACACCGAGCTTTTCAGGTTAGGCCTTGCTGATACCATCATCACGAAGCGCTTCAATCGACGAAGCGTTCGTCAGAGCTATACCTATGATCACCGCAGCCTAGCGGAGGACTTAGATGCAATCGAGCTGCCCAGTAAGGCCACCATGTTGCCAGCGAAAGCTCAGCAAGCATTGAAGTTGATCAAGTCAGGACGGGTAAGAGGTCCGATTACTCATGAGTTTGAGCGGGTTCAACAGGTCCACGGTGAGGACGCTGCCCTTGAGTTCCTCGCAGTAGAGGCCGACGGCTTCCACGCGACGCCTTATGGGTACTGCGTCAACTCGTTTACTGTGGACCCCTGTCCTAAGCATCTCGAGTGCTTCAATGGCTGTCGAAGCTTGGTTCTATCCCAGAATGGCGAACATGAACGGAATCTCGACCTGATGGAACGGCAACTGACAGCCGCGATCGCAGCAATTGAACGACGGCCTATCGGCTCGGTGGGGAGAGAGAACCAGCTTGCAGACGCACAGCGCAAGCTGATGAACGTTCGTGCAGCAAAGGGTACACGCCCAGGACGTCACCCATTCCCGGACGGTCCGGATCTGTCCGCTGTAGCGGGCGTACCAAGCAGGAGGACGCCACTCGATGGCTTCTAAGAACCACTCCGTTGACGAACAATTGCCATACATCATCAAGGAACTGCTGCTATCGAATGAGAACGTGACCGCTCGCGCGATTGCCAAGCGCATCGGATGTTCAACATCAACAATCACTAGGAATAAGGACCGCACAAAGAAGGTTTCAGACGGAGCGGTCCGACAAACCCAGTTTCGCTTACACTTGGAAGCCGCCAGCAAGCAATCGATGGCCGATCTGGCCCGAAAGCTCGAGGCGACCGAACACCAACTTGCAGAGCGCAAGCGGCAAGTTCAAATCCTACTCGCATCTCATAAGGCCATGCTTTTGGCGATCGGAGAGGCTGGTGGGGTCGCTGGGTGGGCGCGTTTTTTCTCGCAGTACCAGAGCATACGCGACGAACTTGGAAGGCTAGGAGCTATCCCAGAATCGAGCATCATCCAGTTCAGGATTGATTCGAATGTGGCTCGCGACAAGGGTAGTTCGGACTAAGGCGTGTGGACATTCAGGTGACCTGAGGGATTCCCGCACCGGTTGGGATCTGATTCAAGACTGCAAACTGGAGGTCAGTTTTGAACCGTTTGGTGCTGAAGGATGAGCAGTGGGCCCGCGTCGCGTCGTTGCTGCCCGGCAAGGCCGGTGATCCCGGCCGCTCGGGCGCGGATAACCGCCTGTTCCTGGAGGCGGTGCTGTGGATGGTGCACACCGGGGCGCCCTGGCGGGACCTGCCCGCGATATTCGGGAACTGGAATACAGTCTTCCGCCGCTTTCGCCGGCGGGCTCAGACAGCGTGCTTGAGCACATCTTCCACGCGCTCTCAGGCGATCCTGATTTCGAGTACGCGCTCATCGACGGCACGATCATCCGCGTCCACCAGCACGGGACGGGCGCTAAAGGGGGACTTGTGCTCAGGCCATCGGGCGTTCGCGCGGCGGCTTGACCACCAAGATCGTGGCCCTGGTGGATGCACTCGGCAATCTGGCGCACCTTCTGCTACTGCCGGGGCAGCGCCATGACAGCGTCGGGGCAGAGCCCCTGCTCGATGGGATCGAGATTGGTGCGCTGATCGCCGACAAGGGCTTCGACAATGATGCGCTACGCCAGGAGCTGGATGCCCGTGGGGCGACCGCTGTCATTCCGCCCAAAGCCAATCGTGCGAAGCCAATCGCGTGTGACTTTGCCATGTACCGCTGGCGGCATCTGGTCGAGAACTTCTTTTGTGATTTGAAGCAGTTCCGCCGCATCGCCACCCGCTACGACAAGACCGATCTGAGCTTCTCAGCCATGATCTATCTCGCCGCCAGCTTCATGGCCCTCAAATGAATGTCCACACCCCCTAGCACGTCAATCAGATAGTCGCGGCAGAGGTAGTGCAGCAGCGTCGGCTTGCGTGAACTAGACCATATCGGTCACGCAAACTGTTTGAATTCCCATAGCGTCTTCATTGGAAGCGAGCTACCAACAATTGTTTGGCCGCCTGTTGCTCGCGACATCCCTCCTGACGGACGACTGCTTTTCGCACATGTGATCTACAGCGACCGCTCGATTTTGAATGCAAGTCAGCGACTTATGGTCCTCAATGCCGCAATCAGCTCAATCATCCGCCGCAGTGTACGCAGTGACCCTCCCGTACACGCCTGCTCAACCGCTTTCATGTCGGCTACGTCGTGGGAGTGGGCCCAACGTTGATACAATTCCTGCTCAGCAACGAGCTCGATGACAAGCTGGCGAGCAAAGATCGGGAGGCGCTCCCGCCCGGGCTCCGGAAAGTGGATGACACGGCAACGGTCCCTTGATGGCCTCGAGAGGCCGTCGATCAAGTTAGCGGCCACCACCCAACTGACATGGGAAGCGTCACAGGGCGCCCGCACATAATGGCTCGCCAACCTCTCAGGACATACCATCGAAAGCCACGGATCTATCCTCCATCAGGGCATCGACCGGACCCTGCGCTGCGCGCTAAGTTGGTATCAGCGTGAGAGGGTCCCCGCCCATCCAGAGCCCGCAGCGAGGCCCCAAAAATCGGAGGGGAAGACGAGTGTTCTCTGCTGGACAGCATCGCATGATCGCATACGTTCCCGGCTAGACAGGCGGCCGGCCTGACGCCGCGTTCTCAGTTGCTAAGGAGTGGTACATCCTTGAATTTCGACTCGGTTCGGCCGCGCCCATCCCCGAATGGCTTGGAGGTCGCCAGCGAAGTGCATGAGACAACGATGTTCACCACAGCGTGAAGCAGCACCGGACAGTACGGTCCGTGGGCCTATCAATCAGTGCCGTGGCTTCTTGCACAATCAAAGACACCCTCGCGCCGCCCCGCACACAGGGCTTCCCATGGGGTCTCGCCGTCTAGTACGCTGTCCGGTGTCAGGAACCATTCCAGTCTCATCCAAGGAGACCCGATCGGCATGATGGAGAGGATCTTGCGCACGTCCAGGACTGACGTCGGGTTCTTCAACTGGAACGCGGGATAGACCGTACGGCCGTCCATGTCGATGGCGATCAGGTCGCCCCCTTCCGTGTACCGCCGTAACTCCGGAGGGCTCATGCCGAGCCAGTCGGCCACGATACCCTCTTCCACCACGCCGCCGGCCTGCCGGATCAGCCACTGCTTGTACTCGGCAACGTCGTGATGCTGAATTGCATCATCACGGTAGTTCTGCCGCAGCAGCACCTTCGGAGGTGCCTCTCCGGTCAGGAACCGTACGATCGCCCGGCCGTGCCACAGAGCAATGTCGACGGACGCCTCGAGGCGTTCTGGCCGAGGATGGTCCGACAGCGGCACGAAAGTACCGTCGGCGGCCAGTGCGGCGAGCCAGCCCAGCGCCGCCCAGGCGAGCGTGAGATCCACCAGTGTCGGCTCCGGCGACGTCTCGGCGGATGCCGCGAGGGCGGCTGCCGCATTGCAGGCGAGTGCGATCATGCTCGCGCGATGCCCGAGGGCAGCCCGGTAGACGCTGCACCGCAACCTCCCCTCGTGTTCGTCCTCGGGCAGCGCGAGCATCAGCATGTAGATGCGCTGGGCCAGCTTTGCACCAACGACATTGGAGTCTTCCAAGTCGTTGAGCAGCCCTCGAAATGGGAGGAGCGCTCGGCACTCAAGTGGGTCGAGCCGCTCAAGGCGGGCGATCTCGCCCTTGACCCACTCAAGGACGTCCTCACGGAGGCTGTCCTCATAGAACGGCATGAGGCGCAGCAATTCGTCGGCAGACGGGAGCGCCCGTCCAGCCAGGATGTGGCCCTGGCGGGTGTTGTAGGCACGGATCTCAGCCATTCGGTCTGTCATGGACCACTCCTCGTCGGAGGCATACGCATGAAATCGACGAGCATCTGCCCATAGTGTCTCGCGGTGTCTTCCGGCGCGTCGCAACAGATCGGTTTCGGTTGCTCCACCAGCGCGGGCTCATCTGCCGCCAACTCGGCCAGCCAGCCCAGCGCCGCGGCGATCAGTTGATAGTCGGATTCTGACGGCGATCCGGCTTGGACTGAAACCAGGGCAAGTGAGACTGCCGTGCTCGCCATGTCGACCTGCGCCCATCTCACCCCGAGAGCCGCCCGGTAGTAGCTGCACCGAAGCCACCCCTCGTGATAGCCCTTAGGGAACGTGAACAGCAGACGTTCAACAATCGGACGGAAATCCCACTGGGTTGACGCCTCGTTGCTTGCTGCCTTCCGCAAGCGCCGAGCCTGTTCGATGATAGACCCTTCGTACTCGTCCCAATCATCGCGTCTGTACCCATCGCGTTCGATGCCGCCCAGCAGACGTCCGGCGTAGTGGCGCATGTCCTCGTGGAGGCTGCCCTTGAAGAACGGCGTTCCATGCAAGAGTTCAGTGGCTTCGGGCCATGCCTTCCCAGCCAGAATGTCCATCTTACGCCCCGACTGATCACTCGCTTGTGGCGTGATGGAAACCGGGTGACGGTTGAGGCTATCGGCTCCCACGCGTGCGGCTTGACGATCAGGACTCTTGCCGGCAGCCACATCAGCCGATGCTGTGAGGGTTCGTCGGCGTTCCTCATCCATCGGCAGCGGCTGTGCCCTGAGCCAGCTCAAATACACTCGGCACCGGCGGTGTTCGGTGAGCGCCCAAGGCGGCAGGGCATCCACCACCTGGAGGACGAGTTCGATCAAGTCCCCGTCGGTCTTGAGGCTGTCCCTCGCGCTGTACCGCAACCATCGGAGAGCGACGAGGGATTTTGAGCGGTCCCAACCCCCGTCCTGCTTCTCCGGCTTTCTCCGCACTAGGCGTTCCGCCCAGATGCTCATGTCCTCGCGGATGCTGTCCTTATGGAAAGGAAACCCGGTTTCCAGTTCCGCGACGCTTGGGAAACCCCGCCCTGCCCGAATGTCTCTGTGGCGTTTGCCGCTCATGGAGCCTCCCTCACGACGCGAAGGTCTTGTTCCCGTGAGCCGCTCCCTAAGGGCGGCCGGTGTGAAATCAGCGCGGCAGCGGCCGCGCACATGAATAGGTCTCGGATATGATCCAGATGTCGGATGTGCGGACCATCCGTCCGACTCCACGGAGCAGAGAATGACCCAAGGTTACGGCACCCAAGCCAGATTATTGGGGATTCCGCCTTGCTCCAGAAGTCGGTGATCAGGCCATACATTTTGTCCCTCGATGCGCGTCATGCTTGAGATCAGTGCCTCACGTCTCTGCTCGTTAGGATGACCTCGATCACCCTTCGCAGTTTGCGCAACGAACCGCCCGGCCATGCCTTTGTGACGGCTTCGACTTCGATCTCGTCGAGTGGTCTGACCCAGCGGTGATCCAGTCCTTGCTCGGCAAGGAGTCCCGAGATGATCTGGCGGCTGAGTGTCGGGAGATGATCCTGTCCGGGCTCGGGGAACGGAATGACCCGGCAGCGGTCCCGGAGCGGCGCCGAAACTCCCTCGAGAGAGTTGGCTGTCATCACCCATGTGACATAGGAAAGGTCACATGGTGCCTGGACATAGGGGTCGTGAAAGCGGGATGCCGTCTCGCGTTCCAAAAATGCGAGCAGTGCGTCATGGGCCTGCCCGTTGTGGCGGGAAGTCCCGACCTTCTCGATCTCGTCCAGGATCGCACCCGGTCCTGCCGCCTTGTAGCGGGTGATGAGGGCAACCGGGAGGGACGGTTCGCCCGTCGACCATCGACGGGGAGTGCCGGCGAAGGTGCCATCCGAAACCCCGCCGCATGGGATCAGGTCGTGAGGCAGATTGAGAACCGTCAGGAGGCGGGTCGCGAAGCGGGACTTGCCGCATCCCGGAGAGCCGACAAGGATGGTCGGGCGGATCTGGACATGGGACCGGAGCGCGACGTCCCGAAGGACGTCGTCGATCACGTCCGCCGCATACGGAAACTCCGCCCTCAACGCTGCGCGAGCCGCCTTGAGGTCAGGCACTGGGATCAAGGGCAAAGCCTTTCCGGTGAGCCCCTCGAGTTCCTTCGCGACCTTCTTCCCTTCTCCTGTGTTCGCATTGCCGACGTGGTTGAAAATGACCACCGATGTCGACATGGCGGCTCCCAGCGACCCCATCGGCATCGGAACGCTCGGGGTGTTTGCGGTTTCGTTCGCCGCCAACTTTCCGCGTGCAGTCTCCTCGTCAGCGATGGTGGCGAGCAGCGCCTCGTGAGCTTGTTGTTCCACAAACTCGACGAGCAATCCCCCGTAGTGGTCAACCATTCTCGCTGGCTCGGCCCGGGATGCTACTCGGACCTCACGCCCAAGATAGGCGTATCCAGGATCAGACGTTGCGAAGAAGAGCCAACCCAGTGCGGCCTTGACCATTTTCAGAGCCGTCGCGGGCTCCCTCGAGTATGACTGCATCGCAAGAGCCATGAGGATGGCATCGCGGGCGAGTGCGAGCGCGGCGCGATGATCACCGAAGTGCGCAAGGTAGATCCGGCACCGCAGTCGCCAGGACTGAACACCATCCGGAAGGCTGGCCGTGGCCTCCTCAAGGATGTCCGTGAGCGCCCGGACCTCGTCTGCGCCAGGACTGACGGTGAGTTGCTCCAGGCCGTTGATGGCTGCTGCGAAGTGGGCATGGCTCGCCTTCCTTCGAAGCCGAGGCATCAACCGCTCGGCAAAGGCCTGCATGTCCTGCCGGACATCGTTGGCAAGGAACGGCATTCCCTCGAGGAGTTCCTGCTCCGTGGGCAGGTGAAGGCCTGCTAGAGCGGCCTTCCGCCTGCGGTCGAAATGCCTCCGATCACGATCCGACCGGTGGCCAGGATCCCGGGGTGGCCTGTCTGCTGACATAACGAATCCTGCTGATCACGACGGACTGAAAGGGCCAAGCGGAGTTCCGAGGCGATACCAGCGGAGGAGGCCCCTTACCCAACCTTGCTGTTCAGCAATGATCCAAAAATCCAATAGCTCGCCGAGGGTTTGACCGTATGGAAGGAGCAGATCGTCCGTGAAGTCGGTCATGACGCGCAGGCAAGGCGCGGATTTGACCTCAAGGCTCCAGTTGTTAAGAACGGGAGCCTCAGCCAACTCCTGTACAGTGGGTCCATGCCCTTCCTGAATTGCCCGGAGAACCGGGATAAATTGTTCGAGGGCAATGATCAGCGCGGCAACGTTGTCTCGGCTCAGGATCCGATCCTTGTGGATTACGAACATCAAGTCCTTCCTATGTTCTGAAGCGGCGTCTGACGGCAAAGATGTGCGCGTTGACTGACGATACAGCCGTGCAGTGGACTCACTCGGCGGGTCGATGAATCAGGACCTCGTGCGCGGAGATGAGTGGCTCTCTGCTGATCGGGCGCGCACGTCCCACTTAGCCTCCACGAGGGCGGGTTCGCGACCTGCGGTCATGACTTGAACGTAAGCCGGCGAAGACCGAGCGCGGTCAGTCCGGCAGCAACTAGGAAGCTGGAAGTTGTCCGACCTGCTCCCCCTCTGGAGCCTATGAAAAGGAACGTCTCCATTGAGTCCTCCGTCACCCCAACTTTGCGGGTGGAGCGAATCAGTTCTGTTGGACCTTCATACGACCCTGCCAGCTAACCCGCAACAGGGACCTGTTTTCACGCATCAGCTCTGCATCCCACCCGCAATTGTTGACAAGGATCCAAGGCACCTGAAAGTGCCGGGAATGACCACCCATCCGAAGATCCTCAAGCTCGCGAGAATGGCTCTTGACCTCACTCAAGAGGACGTGGCCTCCCTTGCTCGTGTCAGCCTTCGCAACCTACAAAAACTTGAGGCCTGCGATCCGACCACCTCAATCCGCACGATCATGTTGGTCCAAGGTGCCCTTGAACGCCGGGGAGCTGTCTTCACTGCACACACCAACAAGGGATTAGGATTTCTCGTGCCGGTGGATCGCCTTCGAGCCTCGATCGAGGATCATGGTGAGACAGGTGTTAAGCCTGGAGAGAGCCTATCCTGAATGCAGGGAGTCTAGGTTGAATACCACCCGCTCAACCTTCCTGACGCATGGTTCTTGACTACACCCGCCGCAGTGCGGCGCGAGTTCTTGGCACGGAAACTGAATCTGCAAGTGCCGGACTGACAGCAATCTCCCGTGAAGCGGATACAGTTTGAAAATGAGACAGAATACCTGCTACTGAGGACTGCGGGATCAGGTATCGGTTCTCATGAACGAAAGCGCATACTTCTCCGTTGACACGAGGCTAACACGTCTCCTGGGTGAGACGTATCGATCCAGCGAGGCCGCCCTCAAGGAACTGGTGGACAATGCCTGGGACGCCGATGCTAGGAATGTCTGGATCACGCTTCCCACCCCACTGACGTCGGAGGCAATCGTCGTGCGCGACGACGGTACGGGCATGACGTCCGAGGAGATGCGCGGCGAGTACCTCAATATCGCGAGCGACAAGCGCACCCGCATGGGCGACAGGACGCAACGGCACAACCGGAAGGTCAAGGGACGCAAGGGCATCGGCAAGTTCGCCGGTCTCACGATCGCCGAGCAGATGCAGGTCAGCTCGGTGGCACGCGGTCGCAAGTCCACGCTCGTGATCGACAAGCGGGAGCTCGTCGAGAACGGCAGCGATCTTGAGGCCGTGCCCCTGCCCTTCTCTGAGGCAATCGCGACGGAAGGCGAATCCGGCACGACCATCACGTTGTCCCGCCTCGACGCCCGCCTAAACTTTCCCACGGCCGAGCGCCTGCGCGAGGTCCTGATCTACGAGTACGGACGCGAGGACGACTTCAGGGTTCACGTCAACGGCATGGCCCTCTCCGTCCAGGACGTGCCGGGCAGGACGACCCGCCTGAACGCGACGCTGCCGTCGGCGGGCGCTATCGACCTCCACTTCACGCTGTCTGAGGGCAGCAAGGTTCCGAGGTCGCCCGGGATCATCCTGAAGGTCGACGGGAAGGCGGTCGGCAGGCCACAACTGTTCGGCCTCGACGAGGACGACGAGATACCGCCCAAGCTGGCCAGGAAGGTCTACGGCGAAATCGAGTTGAGCGGTGTCGACGAGTTCGTCACGGCCGACTGGGGAGCGCTCATCGAGAACAGCAAGGTTTTCCAAGAAGTGCGGGCCTACGTCCAAGTCGAGGTCAAGAAGGAACTCAAGATCTCGCATGCCAAGGACATGAGGCTTCAGAAGGCCCGGCTGGAAAAGCAGGTCCAGCTCCGCCTCCAGCAGCTTCCGGAGCACCGCCGCCGCTTTGCCCGCGAGGCCCTCAACCGGATCCTGATGCGCTTCTATGGCGAGAGCGAGGAGCGGATCGCCACCATCGCGGACGTGGCGCTCGATGCGATCGAGCACGATGCCTACTGGGCGGTGTTCGAGAGCATCAACGACTCCAGCCGCGGCGATATGGAATCCCTTGCGGCTGCCCTTGATCAGTTCGGCCTCGTGGAGCTGTCGACGATCGGGACGCAGGCATTCCACCGTCTCCAGTTCCTCGACTTCCTCGATCAGCTCGTGCAGAACCCGAAGACGCTCGAGAAGGATGCCCACAAGGCATTCGAGAGGAACCCGTGGATCCTCGGGCGCAGCTATGCGACGATGTCCTCGAACCTGACCCTCAGGCATGTCATCGCCACTTACTGCAATGCCGAATTCAAGGGAGATCGCGCGTCCAAGCGTCCCGACCTCCTCCTATCCCAGGATTACGGCGAACGGTACCTGCTGGTGGAGTTCAAGCGCCCGGCGCATGATATCACGCGCGACGACGTCGCCCAGGCCGAGAAGTATCGCGACGATCTCTCCTCGAAATTGAACTCGACCTCCCCGATGGCCGTCATGATGATCGGCAGGGGGCGCGTGTCCACGCTCGATGCCAACCGTCTGTCTGAGGGGGTGTCGATCCATTCGTACGCGAGCCTGATCTCGTCCGCCCGTGCGCAGATGGATTGGTTGGTGGCGTCCTTGAAGTATCAGTGACCACCGGAACGGTTTTCCCGTCGTGGCCTGCATCGCGCCATGCCGCTACGCGGCACGTAGGGACGTGAGCGGTCCGCAGCCACGCAACCGCATTTCGGGCCGATCCGGTTCTTGCGGCAAACACGCTTTCCCCGCATTCCACAGGCCGCGAACAAATAGCGAACATTCTCCTGGCAGGCCGCGCCGTGAATCAGTAACTTCACGGCTCCCGACGGAGGTGACAATGACCGATCAGGTTCAGCCTGCATGCGACACGGACGAGATGGAGGCTGATGTGACCGCCTTGATCCTGGCCTGCGACGGCGATCCGAGAACCGTCATCAAGGCCCTTCTGGTAGAGAAACTCATTCAGGAGCAACGGATCGAGCGCCTGGCCGCATCACTGTCGTTCGGTTACGTCCGCGGACGGATCGGCGTCACGCCGCTGAACGGAACGTCGAGGACTTGAGTCGATGCGACATGGTCATTCGAGACGATCTCGGCGCCTCATGACTCGGGAGGTTGCCGACAGGCTCCTGGAGTCCCTGCGACCGACCCGCCATCTCCTCACGCGGACGTTGGCCGACATCCCGATCGGCGGCCCGGAATACCGTCAGATCGATCGCGTGGTGCAGGAGATCGATAGACTCGCCGAGATCCTGATCGGCGACGGGACCCACTACCATCAGAAGGTCCATTCCATACCGATGTCTGACCCGGGACATGGCGGCGAATAGATACGGAAAGACGCCTGTCCAAACTGCACGGAGCGAATGGTCTCAGACAATCGGCAGTTGCCCAAAGTCCGGTTATCGCCGCATCACCGACGTTCGGTGTACTTCCGCTTGGTGCCATCAAGCGACATTCCGTCTTCGCTGACGGATATGCACGCCCGGCGACATCCTGCCATTGGGCAGGCCCCGAGTTCGCCTCAGGTTCTTCCCGAGTTTCCTGCCTAGACGTCGATCATGCGGTTGCGGATAGCATAGCGGATCAGGTCGGCTGTGGTCCTGACCCCGAGCTTGCGCAACGCGGAGGCCCGATGCGTCTCGACCGTCTTGATGCTGATCCGGAGGATCGGGCAGATCTCCTTGTTCGTCCGGCCCTCGGCGATGAGCTGGACGATGGTGCGCTCGCGGGCGGTCAGAGGACTGCCGGCCGTGCTCCGGCCACCGAGGGTTGCATCGATCAGAGCCCCCGAGACCTTGCCTGAGATGTAGGCCTCGTGCCGGGCCAGCGTCTCGACAGCCTCAACAAGATGGCTTCGCGCATCCGCCTTGAGCAGGTATCCCCGGATGCCCGCCTGAAGGGCCTCGCGGATGACATTGTCGTCGTCGTGCATGGTGAAGACCAGCACCTCCGACCGAAGGCGCCGCGCCCGCATCTGCCGGACCACCTCGACCCCGTTCATCACCGGCATCGCATAGTCGAGGATGACAATGTCCGGCCGGGTCGCGGTGGCGAGCTCCAGGGCCTCCTGCCCGTTGCGGGCCTCGGCCACCACCGTCCAATTGGACCGGGTCTCGAGAAGGGCGCGCAGGCCGTCCCGGACGATGTCATGGTCGTCGGCAATCAGGATTTGGGTCATCGGGCCACCCCCGTCCTCCAGGGATCGGCCAGACTAACGTGACCGTTCCCGTCACGCCATCGGTGCAAACCCTGACTTCGGCTCAGGCCCTGTCTCCAACGGCTGCGCTGCTGCACCGTTCGTCGCGGAAACCAGGGGCAGCGCGGCGCGGACCGTCACGCCCCTCCGGCCGCTGGTCACCGACAGCTCGCCCCCAAGTTGGCGGACCCGGGCCTCCATGCCGGGAATCCCGACGCCGAGCTTCGGCCGGGCATCCGTCGACTTCTTGCCCGGCAAGCCGATGCCGTTGTCCGAGATGCGCAGGCGCAGGCTGCCGTCTTCGGTGCGGATGTCGACCGAGATCCGGGTTGCCTGGGCATGACGGCGGATGTTGGCCAAGGCCTCCTGGGTGACGCGGAGCGCCGCCCAGCTCACGTTCGCATCGGCTATGTCGATGGCCGGATCGATGCGCACGCGTGCGGTCAGGCCCGCCCGGCGGGCGAAGCCATGGATGAAATCGCGCAGGGTGAGGGCCAGCCCATCGCGTTCGAGGCTTGGGGGGAAGAGCAGGAACGACAGTGTCCTGATCTCCTTCTGAGCCTCGTCGATGCTCGTCCCGACGCTGCCCAGAGCCGCCTCAATGTCGGGGTGCTCGGAAGCAAGCACGTGGATCCGCGCCAGGCCGAGGCCAGCCGCGGTGAGGTGCTGGGTCGTGGAGTCGTGGAGTTCGGCACCGATCCGCTGCCGCTCCTCGTCCTGGAGGTGCAGGAGATCACCCGAGAGCGTGCGGACCTCGTTCCTCGCGACAATCACGTCGGTGACGTCCTCATGGGCGACGACTGCATGGATGGCTCCCTCATGCGTGAACCGGGCCGCCCGCAGCAGGAACCAACGCTCGCCGCATGTGTATTCCATTCCGAAGTCAGTCCGTTCCCCGGTTAAGAGGGCGGACAGGCCGTCGGCGGCAAGCCGCGCATCCACGTCACCTGATGCGGCGGACCGGCACACGTCCAGGTAATTGAGCCCGATCCCATGTCCGGCGAAAGCATACCCGTTGTGCTCGGCGAAGCGATGCCAGGCCCGGTTCACGGCGATCACCGTTCCGCCTGCGTCCAGGATCGCGACGTGGGCCGACAAAGCGTCCAGTGAGGCCTGGAGCAAGCCCTTGGCGCGCCGCTCCTCCTCCTGGTGGGCCAGTACTCGGTCTGACAGACCAATGACTTGACCGGACATGGCGCGAAGGGGCTCCTCGACCTGGCGGGCCGTGAACAGGGCTGCCAGTCCTCCAGCCAATAGCAGCAGGGCGACGGGTCCTGCCATCTGCCACAAGGCACCGGTGACTGGCGCGTTGAGAGCCGCAAGCGGTACCGCAACCGCCGTGGTCCAGTTCGTGGCGCCCGAGCGGCGGAAGGCAACGAGGACGGGAACGCCATTCTCGTCCATGGCCTCGACCGTTCCCTCGATCGTGGCGTCGGGGGCGACATCGGCAAGTCGGGCGGTCAGCGCGGCTGGTGCGGCCGTGTCGGTACTGGTCTGACCGTCCCGCTCCACCGCAACCGGCTGGAGCCTCCGGTCGTAGAGGCCCTTCGTCCACCCGGCGGATACGGCCTGGTCAGCGAGGATCCGGCGGAGCCGCTCCTCCGACAGGAACGTCGTGATGTACCCGCTCATCCGTCCGTCCGCATCGTCAAGGCGGAGGCTCAGGGCCACGACGATTCCGCCCTTGACCAGCCCAAGCATGCGGCCGGAGACGGTCCACCTCCGATCCCGGATCCGGTCGATCTGCTCCTGGTAGTTCGCGAAGTCCGAATGCCTCGGCAACGGCGCCCCGAACGGCCGCAGGGTGTTGACGAGCTGCCGCTCGAGGTCGCTCAGGTTCAGCCAGGAGCCCTCGGGAAGCGGCGTTGCCTTGAACTGGTCGTAGACGGCCTTGGCATCACCCGACAGAACTGCCGGGGACTTGGATAGGCCCTTCAGGAGAAAGTTGACCGCAGCGACCTCCTGGTCGAAGCCGAACGAGAGCGCCTGCGCGGCATGCCTGGCCTGGTGCTCGATCGCGTCCCGTTCTCCCCGCGCGCGCGAAACCAGAAGGGCTGCCGCGACGAGGCACGCAGCCAGGATGGTCGCCATGAAGATGATGGCAACCCGCCGGCGCAGGCGGGGTATCGCACCCTGGGATGATCGCGCAGGCAGCGGGGTGGTGCCATCCATCGTGCACTCGACGTCCGGCCGCAGGGCCAACGCAACGGGCATCGGGGCCGCGACCAGGACCCGCAATCCATTGACCGAGGTTAAACCCTGAGCCGCTGCGCTGTCGAGCGCCTGTCTCCTTTGCCGAACGCCGGCCCGCCGACGGGTCTTGGCCTTCTCGGTCCGGCACGCGTCAGATTCAGCCCGCGTCCGGAATGGGGTCCGCCCCGATTCCGTCTCAGGGTCTACCCCGATAGACCTCCCTCGATCACCGCGAGACACTCGCGGCACGAAGGAGGAAGTCCCATGAAACTGAGCCGTTTCCTATCCGTCGTATCTGTTCTGGGTCTGGTCACAGGCATGAGCGCATCCGCTTCCGCGCAGGATCAGCGCAAGGATGCCACGGCCGCGACCAAGGCGGCCAACCAGCGCCTGCTCACCGAGCTGCCGTTCTCCGACAAGTCGGATTTCGACAATGCCCAACGCGGCTTCATCGCGCCCCTGCCGACCGATGTAATCAAGGGCCAGGCCGGCAACACGATCTGGAACCCGCAGCAGTACGGCTTCATCAGGCCCGATGCCGCCGCCCCGGACACCGTCAATCCGAGCCTGTGGCGACAAGCGCAGCTCATCAACCTGAGTGGTCTGTTCAAGGTCGCGGATGGCCTCTACCAGATCCGCAACCTCGATTTGTCGAACATGACCATCATCGAGGGACGGGAAGGCATCACCATTGTCGACCCGCTCGTCTCGGCCGAGACCGCAAAGGTGGGCCTTGACCTCTACTACGCCAACCGTGGGCAGAAGCCCGTCAAGGCGGTGATCTACACCCACAGCCACGTCGACCATTACGGCGGGGTCAAGGGGGTCACGAATGAGGCTGACGTGGCCTCCGGCAAGGTCAAGATCTACGCTCCGGAGGGCTTCCTCGAGGCCGCCGTCGCCGAGAACGTCATGGCCGGCAATGCGATGAGCCGGCGCGCGAGCTACATGTACGGCAACCTCCTTCCGCCGGATCCCAAGGGTCAGGTCGGCGCGGGCCTTGGCACCACCACCTCGGCCGGGACCGTCACGCTGATCCCGCCGACCGACACCATCACGAAGACCGGCGAGAAGCACACGATCGACGGCCTGACCTATGAGTTCCTGATGGCGCCCGGCTCCGAGGCCCCATCGGAGATGCTCTGGTACATCGAGGAGATGAAGGCGATCTCGGCCGCCGAGGACGCGACCCATACGCTGCACAACACTTACTCGCTACGGGGCGCCAAGATCCGCGAGCCGCTGCCGTGGTCAAAGTACCTCAACGAAGTGCTGACGATGTGGGGCGACAAGGCCGAGGTGATGTTCGCTCAGCACCACTGGCCGACCTTCGGAAACGCCGAGGTCACGAAACTCCTCAGGAGCCAGCGCGACCTCTACCGCTTCATCAACGACGAGACCCTGCGCATGGCCAACCAGGGCATGACGATGCGGGAGATTGCCGACAGCTTCAAGATGCCCGCCAGCTTGGCGAATGTCTGGGCGAACCGTGGCTATTACGGGTCGGTCTACCACGACGTCGCCGCGACCTACGTCCTCTACCTGGGCTGGTTCACCGGCAACCCGGCGACGCTGCACGAGCTTCCCCCGGTCGAGGCCAGCAAGGCCTATGTCGAGTTCATGGGCGGGGCGGATGCCGTCCTGCAAAAGGCGAAGCAATCCTTCGACAAGGGCGACTACCGCTGGGTGGCGCAGGTGGTCGACCACGTCATCTTTGCCGATCCGAACAACAAGCAGGCCAGAGATCTCCAGGCTGATGCGCTCGAGCAGCTCGGCTATCAGGCCGAGTCGGGACCATGGCGCAACTTCTACCTCACTGGCGCCAAGGAGCTGCGCGAGGGCGTGAAGAAGCTGCCGACCCCAAACACGGCAAGCCCCGACACCGTGAGGGCGATGACGCCTGAGATGTTCTTCGACTATCTCAGCGTCCGGGTCGACCGCGCCAAGGCGGGCGAGGCGAAGATGGCGCTCAACTTCGACTTCGGCGGCTCGGACGGGAAGTACCTGATCGAGCTGGAGAACGGCGTGCTCAATCATACCGAGGGCCGCCAGGCCAACAATGCCGACGCAACGGTGACGCTGTCGCGCGATACGCTGAACAAGATCATCCTCCAGGAGACGAAACTGCCGGATGCGATCAGCGCTGGCGACGTGAAGGTGAGCGGCAACCAGGCGAAGCTGACCGAGATGGTGTCGTATCTCGACAACTTCGAGTTCTGGTTCCCCATCGTCACGCCTTGACGATGTGAGAGACTAGGCATCCAGGTCCTGCTCATCTGGGCGGGACCTGGGGATTTTATGCCCTCGAGCAATCTGCACCTGACGGGATCCTGCCACCCCGTGAAGGTCCGCGTCGGGTCAAACTAAGCCTTTGGGCATGGCCCTATGAAGGTCAGCTTACCCTTTGACCAAGGAAGTTCGGCCTTCGTCTGCCTCGTGCCATAGCGGATATGCAGAAAGCTGGAGGCAGCCTGTGCTCGCCTCGAGCAATGTTAGGTCTGTCTCCGAGCGGAGTTCCCTCGCCTGACCAACGGGAAGAGGTCTGACGGCACTTGAAGCAGTGCCGTCATTACTTCCATCCAGCAGGTTGAAGTCACCTGGAGGACTTTTCTTCGACCTGTCCGAGGGCGCTCGCTGGGCCGGCTAGTGCTGCGCAGGCGGAAGTCCAGGCCGCAGCATCATAACCTAGTATGGTTCTCAACCAAGCCAGGGTCATCCGCCTCGTTGCCTCAAGCCCGTCCGGCACCTCCACCTCGGTCTCCTTGGCATCGAGCCCGGCGATGCCACCCAGGCCGTGGCCGACACCATGAAGGGTGAGCAGCGCTCGTGCTCCCGGCCCATCGTGATAAGCATCGGCATGCCACTCAGGACCGCGCGACGTGAAACGTGGATTGTCATCTGCCCCGCATACGACGAGGCTCGGCGTCACCAGGTGAGCAAAATCGAGATCGAAGAACGGAAAGCGTGCCGCATTCTCTTCCGTCAGATCCTTTCCGCCCCGGCCCGGCGCCGTAAGCAGGATGCCCCCCGAGATGCGGGGATCGTAAAATACCTCGCCATGGAGACGCGCGCCCAAGAGCAGGCTGACGGTGTGGCCACCCAAGGAATGCCCCGCCGCGGCGATATTTCCATGGTCCAGCCGACCCGCCACGGCCGGCGCTTGCTCTTCGACCTCGATCAGCCGATCGAGGATTGCCCTCACCTCCTCGACACGCTCGCGCCAGAAGAACGGCGCTCCTTCTGTATCTGCCGGAAGTCCGCCGACGCGGGAACTGGCATGTGTCGGCTGAATGACGGCGAAACCGCGCTCCGCCCAGAACTGCGCCAACGGTGCGTAACCGTCCTTGGACGGAAGGTAATTTGAAGGCCCATAGCCATGCGACAGGATAACGATTGGTAGTTTGTGACCGCTCGCTGGGGCGGTCAAACGCAGTTCCAGAGGCTGCCGCCCAGCAAGATCAAGGCGGATCGGCGAGTAGGCGACAGTGCGAGCGGCGTCCGGGGTCGGGATATGGAGTGCGATCTCGATCAGGTTATTCGTTGTCATTGGTAGGCTCCTGCTAAGAGCATCAAGATGGACGAGACCGATCGGACGATCTATACTCAATAATCCATTTTTATTTAGGGATCGTCCAACAATGTCGGATCCGCTGGCCGAGATCGTCTCGCTTCTCAAGCCCGTCCCGTCGATTGCCAAGCTGGTGGTGGCGGGCGGTACTTGGCTAGTGGAGCGCCGGGAGCTCGGAAGCCCTTTCTATTGTGCGATTGTAGAGGGACATTGTCTGCTCACGATCGGTGACCGATCACCGATCAGGCTCGCAGCAGGGGATTTTGTTCTGGTCCCGCAAATCCATGCCTTTACCATGAGCAGCCTTCAGCCACCGCCGCGAGGTACGCTGCCACAACGGCTGGAGACGAGCCCGGGTGTCTTCCGCCTGGGCGATCCGCAGGCGGCGGCCGAGGTGAAAGCCATGGTGGGTCATTGTGCCTTCGAGGCGAATGAAGAGCGGTTGCTGAGCTCGCTGCTGCCGGACATCCTTCATGTTCAAAATGAGAGTAGGCTCGCGGAACTGGTGCGGATGATCCATGCTGAAACAGTCGGTCTGCTAGTGGCGCGAGATATGATCCTGACCCGGTTACTGGAGGTGCTGTTCATTGACGCACTGCGCAGCGCGGGTAGCGCGACGGCATCTCCCGGATTACTGCGCGGTCTTGCCGACAGCCGACTGGCTCCTGCCCTGCGACGCATCCATCAGAACCCAGGCGGCGAAATCTCTGTCGAAGAGCTGGCTGAAGCGGCTGCGATGTCACGCTCAGCCTTTTTCGATCGCTTCCGGCGCGAGGTGGGCGTGCCGCCCATGGAATATGTGACGAGCTGGCGCATGGCACTCGCCAAGGACATGCTGCTTCGCCAAGAGGCGCCGCTTATCGAGATTGCCGCACGGATCGGCTATGCCTCCGCCAGCGCCTTCAACGTGGCATTCACCCGGTATGTGGGGGTGACGCCTGGCGCCTTTGCGCGGAGTTACTGACGGGCAGGGCGACCGGTCGTTAGTGCCGCGCTCCTCCTGTTCTCCGCCCGCATCGCGGCGTTTGTGACAAGTTGCGCTCCAACGAAGAACGAGAGCGCAAATGACAAGGCAGCTTCCTCAGGCTGTGCGCCGCAGATTTGACGGATTTCTTGCGCGGCGGATGACTGCATCAGGTCACGAGCAGGAGATCGGCGCAAAGTCAGGGAGGTCCAGCTTATCCTGGTAAGCTGACGAAAACCTTAAGACGAATGCTCAGCCGGGTTTTGCTATCAGCAGAGACGGCCAAGGTTCATTGCGGGGGGCTTCGCTTCAGGAGCACTGCAATGCAAGACAGTACCGCTGACCATCACTGCCGAACCACCACACCCTGGAACCGGGGCAAGCTGATTGGCGCCAAGCCGCCTCTCAAGACGAAGGAGATCTGGTCCATTCGGGTCAGGCTCCAGGTTGCCCATCGCATCCGGGATCTGGCCTTGTTCAACTTGGCTCTCGACAGCAAGTTACGAGCTTGTGATCTCGTCGCGCTCCGGGTTGACGATGTAGCCCTCAACGGCCGAGTGCAGTCTCGAACCACTATCATGCAGCGGAAGACGGGTCGGCCTGTTCAGTTCGAGATCACGGAGCAAACCCGGGAGGCTGTGGGACGCTGGCTGGAGAAGAAGGCCCTGTACAAAGGCGAGCCGCTGTTCCCAAGCAGAATCAACCGAACGAGACCCATGACCACGCGTCAGTACGCTCGCCTGCTGGCATCCTGGCTTCGCTCAATCAGTCTCGATCCCCTGGCTTATGGCACCCATTCCTTGCGGCGAACCAAAGCCTCGATGATCTACCGACGAACCGGCAATCTGCGGGCGGTCCAGCTCCTGCTCGGCCACAATAAGATCGAAAGCACTGTTCGGTACCTGGGCATCGACGTCGACGATGCGCTTCTGATTGCGGAGCAGGTGGAAATCTAACGCAGAGGCGGCTCTTCAATGAGCCGCCTTAGCTCACCAAGCATACCGAAGCAACGTCCGGACTTAAGGCTTAAGCAGCCACGAGACAAACGACCGAGGTGTGCCAATTCCCGACCTTCTCAACATTCGGTGCGCAATGCTCCGCCGTGATGCCCTATTGAACGCCGAAGTAGCCCCGCAATTCACCATACCGCCGAACCTGCTCCGTGGTGAGGATCTCTACCGTAGCAACGTGGTACTTCAGGTGGGCTGCCCGAAGCGCCGCCTGCGTCGCCCCGATTTCCGCCGTGGCCACCGTGAGGGTTGCAGCCGTCACGGTGCGTCCGGAGAACTGACGCTCGAGCTCGGCCTCCTGCGCGATGAGCCGCTCACCGATCGGGATAGTCTCGGCTTTCATGGCATCGAAATAATTCTGCATCCGGCGCCGTTGCGCCTCCGTCAGGCCGAGCTTCTCCCCGAGTTCGAGCACATGGCTCGGACCGGGATACCCGTTGAGCTCGGCGGGGAGCGCGTACCCCATGCCCCGCCCTGCCTTCAAATCGGCGACCTGCTGGTCCGAGAGGGCCTTTACGGCCCTCCTCTCGAACCCAGCGTAGGGTGAGCCTGCGGGAGCATGATGATGCTGTGCCAGCGCGGGCACGGACGAGGCGGCTAGGAACAGCGCCAACAGGTCAGTACGGATCATGGTCGTCGGAACTCCACGGTTGCGGTTGCAAGCGTGGTAGCCTGGGTTCCTGCCCTACCCGTATGATCGCGATCATACGGCCGGAGCCGACAACCTGATTTCCTCCCTGGTCCGCCGGATGGCGCCCTCCGCTTCGAGCGACGCCAGCGTCCGGTACAGGCTCTCGTGCGTCAGGCCGAGTTCCGCCGCCATCGTCTTCAGGTCGCCATTCAACCTGACCACGCGGTCATGATCGCTCGCCCGAAGTCCCAGGTGATGGAGGACGAGCTCGCGGGCCGTCCGCAGGTTCCGGTTCTCCAGCCGGGTCCGCAGTCCCATCACCTGTCGGGCGAGAGTGGCCATGAACGCCTGGGCAATGTCCGGCCTCGACGCGAAGACCTCGAGTACGGCAGCCTTCGGCAGGAGGAGGACGACGCTGGGAGCGCTCGCCACCGCATCGCAATGGTAGGTCTCGGAGAAGAGTGACGCCTCGGCGAAGGTGTCGCCAGGCTGCGCCCTGAAGAGGATCATCTCCCGGCCTTCCGGATCGGAGCGGGTCAGGCGGATCTCCCCGCTTTCCAGGAGGTAGAGACCGACAGGCCGATCCTTCCGCAGGAACAGGGTCTCGCCCGCCGCGAGGGAGCGTCGGAGCGCAGTCCCGAGCAGGGCGGGCGGGATCCAGTTGGGAGCATTCATGACCCGATGATAGCACCCGGACACCGTCGGCGACGAGGGCCCCGCCAGCTTGAAACGATCGCTTGACCTTCCCATTGTTGGAAGGATTACACCTCAGCCAATGCTTCCAGGTAGGAGTTCCGAAATGGCTGTGAAGGAGTTGGCCAGGCAAGGCCTGACGGTCGAGATTCCCGTCCAGGGAATGACCTGCGCGTCGTGCGTCGGCCGCGTCGAGAAGGCGATCCGACGGATCGAGGGCGTCACCGCCGCCAACGTGAACCTGGCGACCGAGCGCGCCAGCGTGTCGTTCGGCTCCGCGGATGCCGATCCGCAGGCGGTCGTCGAGGCCATCCGCGACGTCGGCTATGAGCCGATGCCCGCCACCGTCGAGCTGAAGGTCTCCGGCATGACCTGCGCCTCCTGCGTCGGGCGGGTCGAGAAGGCCCTGAAGCGCGTGCCCGGCGTCGTCGACGCCGCGGTCAACCTGGCGACCGAGCGCGCCACCGTGCGGCTCTTCGGTTCGTCGGAGGCGGTGGGCCGCCTCGTCGCGGCCGTCGAGGCAACCGGCTACGAGGCCGAGGAGGTCCGTGTCGGCGTCGATCGCACCGACGAGGAGCGCGCCGCCCGCGAGGCGGAGATCGCGTCCCTCCGGACGTCCCTCGCCCTCGCCGCCGTCCTCACGCTTCCGGTGTTCGCCCTGGAGATGGGATCGCACTTCGTGCCGGGGGTGCACGAGTGGATCATGGACACGATCGGGCACCGGGAGAGCTGGTACCTCCAGTTCGCCTTCACGACGCTCGTGCTGTTCGGTCCCGGCCTGAGGTTCTTCCGCAAGGGGGTTCCTGCCCTGCTGCGCCGCGCCCCGGACATGAACTCGCTCGTGTCGCTCGGCACCGCGGCAGCCTACGGCTACTCGGTCGTGGCGACGTTCGCGCGCGGCGTCCTGCCTGCGGGCACGGCGAACGTGTACTACGAGGCGGCGGCCGTCATCGTGACCCTGATCCTGCTCGGGCGCTTCCTCGAGGCCAAGGCCAAGGGACGCACCTCCGAGGCCATCAAGCGCCTGATGGGCCTGACGCCGAAGACCGCGCGCGTGGTCCGCCAGGGCAGCGTGGTCGAGATCCCGCTGGCGGAGGTCCGCACGGGCGACCTCGTCCAGGTCCGCCCGGGCGAGAAGGTCCCGGTCGACGGCGACGTCCTCGAGGGCTCGTCCTTCGTGGACGAGTCCATGATCACGGGCGAGCCCGTACCCGTGCAGAAGGCCGAGGGCAGCCCCGTCGTCGGCGGCACGATCAACCGGACGGGCAGCTTCACGTTCCGGGCGACCAAGGTCGGCGCCGACACGGTGCTGGCCCAGATTATCCGCATGGTCGAGGCGGCCCAAGGGTCCAAGCTCCCGATCCAGGCGCTCGTCGACAAGGTGACGGCGTGGTTCGTGCCCGCCGTGATGGCCGCTGCCGCCCTCACCTTCCTGGTCTGGCTCCTCTTCGGCCCCGATCCGGCCCTGAGTTTCGCCCTCGTGAACGCGGTTGCCGTCCTGATCATCGCCTGCCCGTGCGCCATGGGCCTGGCGACACCGACCTCGATCATGGTCGGCACGGGCCGGGCGGCCGAACTCGGCGTGCTCTTCCGCCAGGGCGAGGCCTTGCAGGGCCTGGGCGACGTCCAGGTGGTGGCGCTCGACAAGACGGGCACCCTGACCAAGGGACGTCCGGAGCTGACAGACCTGATCGCCGCGGAAGGATTCACTGAGGCCGAGGTGCTGGCGCTCGTCGCGGCCGTGGAGACCCGGTCCGAGCATCCCATCGGGGAGGCTATCGTGGCGGCCGCCACGCACCGGGGGCTGGAATTGGCGCCTGCGGAAGGTTTCGAGGCCGTTCCCGGCTTCGGGATCACGGCGACGGTCCGGGGCCGGAGGGTCGAGGTCGGGGCCGACCGCTACATGGAGCGGCTCGGTCATCCGATCACGGCGTTCGCGTCGGCGGCGTCCCGTCTCGGCGACGAGGGCAAGAGCCCACTTTATGCCGCCATCGACGGCCGGCTCGCCGCAATCATCGCCGTGGCCGACCCGATCAAGCCGTCCACCCCGGAGGCGATCGCGGCCTTGCACCGCCTTGGCCTCAAGGTGGCAATGGTCACGGGCGACAACCGCCGCACGGCACAGGCCATCGCCCGCCAGGTCGGGATCGACGAGGTGATCGCCGAGGTGCTGCCCGACGGCAAGGTCGCCTCGGTCATGGAATTGCAGGCCGGCGGACGGCGCGTCGCCTTCGTCGGCGACGGCATCAACGACGCCCCGGCGCTGGCAGCCGCAGATGTCGGCCTCGCCATCGGGACGGGCACGGACGTGGCAATCGAGAGCGCCGATGTCGTGCTGATGTCCGGCGACCTGCGTGGCGTGCCGAACGCGATTGCCCTGTCGAAGGCCACGATCCGCAACATCCGGCAGAACCTGTTCTGGGCGTTCGCCTACAACGTGGTGCTGATCCCGGTGGCTGCGGGTGCGCTGTATCCGGTCAACGGCACGCTGCTGTCGCCGATGATCGCGGCGGGGGCGATGGCGCTCTCGAGCGTGTTAGTGCTGGGCAATGCCCTGCGCCTGCGCGGGTTCAGGGCGCCGGTCGGCGCGGACACGGCATCCCGCGCAGCCGCGCCCGCACCTCGGCTCGCCCCGGGCGAATGACGACCGCGGTCCGCCACGGCGGGCCCTTCACCCATCCAAGGAGGATTCGCAATGAACATCGGACAGGCAGCGGAGGCCTCGGGCGTCTCGGCCAAGATGATCCGCTACTACGAGTCGATCGGGCTGATCCCGAAGACGGTGCGGACGGAAGCCGGGTACCGCGTGTACTCGGACAACGACGTCCACACGCTCGGCTTCATCCGGCGGGCGCGCGACCTCGGCTTCTCCGTCGAGCAGATCGGGGAACTCGTCACCCTGTGGCGGGATCGGGACCGCGCCAGCACGGACGTGAAGCGGATTGCCCTCGAGCACGTCGACATCCTCGAGCGGAAGGCGCGGGAATTGCAGGAGATGGCCGCCACCCTCAGGCACCTCGCGAAGCACTGCCACGGTGACGAGCGGCCCGAGTGCCCGATCCTCGACGGACTTCAGTCCGGTGATGGCGCGGAACCGATCGACATTCACTCGTCTCCGCAGTTCGGCACCGTCGGCCTCCGCTCCGCACGTCGGGGCACGGCGCCGAAGGGAGTGCGCAACTAGCCAAGAGTGGCGAACGGGGTGAGGACGTTGGAATGATCAAGCTCGCCGGTGCGGTGCCGTTCCTGGGCACATTCGGAGCCGCGCCCCTGCCGGAGCGCGTGGCCGCCTCCCTGCGCCTCGAGGAGCAGGAAGGGCTGCGCCTTGCCGCCAAGGTCCGCAGCGTGCTTCTCGCCGTGGCGTTCGTTTGGCTCGGGCACGACCTGCTCCACGTCGGCTGGGCCGCCGTGTTCAACCTCGCGGCCGTGGGAGCCGTCCTCGCTTCTGGCCTTGCCGAGTTCGCGATCCTGAAGCGACACCGCCATCCGCGCGGCATCGCGATGGCGTTCGCCCTGCTCGACAGCGTCATCCTCGGCCTCGTCCTGGCCCTGCCCAATCCCTGGCTCGATGGCACGATCCCGGTCACCATGACCCTCAAGGGTGGCTTGGTGCTCTGGTTCGTGTTCCTGCTGGCCCTGCGCGCCTTCGCCCTCGATCCCCTCCTGCTGCTGTGGTCCGGGGTCTGCGCGGTGCTGGGCTGGTCCATTCCCCTCGCCGTGGCCTTCCTCGACCCCAGCATCCGCATCGGCGTTCCGAGCATGTCGGGGAGCCTCGCCGCGAACGCCGTCGAGGCGTTTCGCGATCTCGCCTTCGTGCACATCGGGCAATGGTACACAGAGGCTCTCGTGCTGCTCCTTGTAGCCGCGGCGCTCGCGGCGGCGGTCGAGCGCTCGCGCCGCCTTGCGCTCACCCGTGCCGGCGCCGAGCGGCGGCAAGCCAACCTCGCGCGCTACTTCTCGCCCCGGGTCGTGGAGCGGCTTGCCCGTTCCGACCAGCCGTTCGGCGGGGACCGGCGGCAGGAGGTGGCCGTGCTGTTCGCCGACATCAAGGGCTTCACGACGCTGTCAGAGCGGCTCGCGCCCGAGGAGGTCATGCAGCTCCTGCGCGAGTTCCATGCCCGGATGGAGGAGATCGTCTTCGCCCACGGCGGCACCCTGGACAAGTTCATCGGTGATGCCCTGCTGGTCACGTTCGGGGTTCCCGATCCCGCTGCGGACGACGCCGTCCGGGCGCTCGCCTGCGCCCGGGCCATGCTGGCCGAGGTCGGGCGGTGGAACGACGAGCGTGCACGCAGCGGCCAGGACGCCATCGGGATCGGCATCGGCCTGCACTACGGCCCGGTGGTCATGGGCGACGTCGGCTCGGAGCGCTCGATGGCCTTCACGGTCGTGGGCGACACGGTCAACACGGCCAGCCGCCTCCAGGGCATCACGCGTGAGCTGGGCTGCGGGGTCGCCGCCAGCGAGGCCTTCATGACGAAGGCTCGCGGGGCGGCAGGAGACCTGTCCGTCGTCGAGGCCTTCCGGTTCGTCGGCCCCCGCATCCTGAGAGGCCGCAGTGCCCCCATCGAGATCTGGTGCGGGTAAGCGGGCGTTCCCGGGAGGCTGCGGAGGTGCACTTCGAACATCCGCTTCCGGGTGGCCGGAATGGCTACCTGTCCGTGCTTTCCATGATTTCGCGTGCCGCGATCCTGTCAACCTGGAGCCAGCTTGATGTCGGAAACCCGTGCATCAGTTCGGCCGTTTGCTCCCTGACGGAGCCGGGAACGTGCGGCGTACCCGGCCAGTAGCCTGATTCCTGGATGCCTCATTGTCCGTCCGGACCTGCTTCACGCGTCGGGGAAGCTCCCGCAGCAGAGCGGTACGCCGATACGGCGTCAGCTTCTGCCACTCCCGGATCTCCGGAATCGTTCGCCCGCAGCCGAGGCACCAGCCGGTCCGGCCATCGAACTCGCACACGGAGATGCAGGGATTGTCCTTCCTCACAGTTTCTCCTCGCCTGCGGCAAACAATGCGGTGGACGTCACATAGGATACCCCCCTATATGATGCAAGCCGTCAACCAGGAGGTTCCATGTCCCACACGATCAAGGAGAAGACGAAGCTTCTCGCCCGGGTGCGCCGGATCAAGGGCCAGGTCGAGGCCATCGAGCGTGCGCTGGAGGCAGAACTCGGCTGTGCCGACGTCCTGATGCTGGTCGCGTCCGTCCGTGGGGCCGTGAACGGGCTGACCGTCGAGCTGATGGAGGACCACATCCGCAACCACGTAGTCGACCCGGCCTATGAGCCGGACCCGGGGCGCGCCAAGGGCGCCGCCGAACTCATCGGCGTCGTCCGCACTTACCTGAAATGAGCTTGTTCCCGGCGGCTGGATGAATGATCGCCGCCACAAGACCTCTCTGGAAAGCCAAGACCAATGCCTGATATTGCTCAACTGCTTCAGTCCGGCGAAAACGGCTGGATCTATCTTCCCATTGCCGTTCTGCTCGGCGCCTTGCACGGGCTGGAGCCTGGCCACTCCAAGACCATGATGGCCGCCTACATCGTGGCGATCCGTGGCACCATCGGGCAGGCTATCCTGCTCGGCGTCTGCGCTGCCCTCTCCCATTCACTCATCGTCTGGATCGTGGCCATGCTCGGCCTGTCGTTCGGGCAGGAAATCCTGAACTCGCACTTCGAGGCCTGGCTGCTGATCGCGTCCGGCGTGATCATCCTCGGCATTGCCGGCTGGATGTTCTGGCGTACGGGCCAGAGCCTCGGCTGGTTCCGGCGCTCCCACCATCATGACCATCACCATCATCACCACGATCACGATGAGGTCAGGACCATCGACACCGGGCACGGCATCGTGGAGCTGTCGGTGTTCGAGGACGGCGTGCCGCCGCGCTGGCGCGTCCGTACCCGGAGCGGCCACGGCTGGGTGGCCAGGGACGTGACCGTCGAGACCGAGCGTCCGGACGGCTCGCGCCAGGCCTTCACCTTCGTGGATCGCGGCGGCTATCTCGAATCCGTTGAGGAGATCCCGGAGCCGCACGCATTCACGGCCCGCGTGCGTCTGTCCCACGAGGACCATGCTCACACCTACACGGTCACCTTCGCGGAGCATGACCACGATCACCACCACGATCATACCCATCTGGACGAGGACGCCCACGAGCGCGAGCACGGCGAGCAGATCGCCCGCCAGCTCGCCGCCAATAACGGCCAGGTTACGACGTGGCAGATCGCGCTGTTCGGCATCACGGGTGGCCTGATCCCCTGCCCCGCTTCCATCACCGTCCTGTTGATCTGCCTCCAGCTCGGCCAGTTCACCTTGGGTGCCGCGACCGTGGCGGCCTTCAGCCTGGGGCTGGCGATCACCATGGTGTCGATCGGCGTCGCCGCCGCATGGGGCATCCAGCACGCCTCGAAGCGGATCAATTTCTCCGACCGCCTGCTGCGGCGCCTGCCGCTGGCCTCGGCCGGCCTCGTGGGAATCCTCGGCGCGGTCATGCTCGTGCAGGGCTTCGTCGATCTCGCGGTGCCCGCAACGGCCTTGTCGTAGGGTCCATCGGCGTAGGATTCGCTCGACCGGGGCGTCGCACCACCTGCGCGGCCGGTTGCGGCACTTGACCCTGCCACGATGGAAAGGTTCAGAAGGATCGGGACCAGAGCGAATCGAGGATCCCGATCATGCATCTCTTCCACGTTCCCGACCTTAAGTGCGGCGGCTGCCTGGGCTTCGTGGTCCGGGCCCTGTGGGACATCGACCAAACGGTGCGTGTCACGGCCGACATGTCGGCTCGCACCCTCCGCGTCATCTCCGCGCGTCTTGAATCCGCTCTCCTGCGTGCCCTCCGGGACGCCGGCTATGCGGCCGACCCGGTTCTCCTGCCGTGGGGCTGACCGCCATGCCTCGCGACTTGTCCGTGCCATGGTTTCGTGAGAAACATCCGCCTCATACGAACCGGAGCGTTCCTCCCTTGCGGCTGTTGGGCACCCTCATCGTTGCTCTGCTTGCGTTCACCATGGCGATCTTCCCGATCTCCGTGCCGCAGGCGGCCGCGTCGACCGGGCATCCGCACGCCACGGCAACCGCGGCGGGACATACGCATGCCGCCTTCGACGGGGATCACGGTCACGTCCACGAGCCGGCATCGTCTCACGAGATCGCCGTGGATGCTTCGGCCGATCACGGCCAGGGTTCGCACGATTGCTCCGGTCCCGTCTGTTGCAGCATGGGCACCTGTCACGCCTTCCAGGCCATCGCGCTTCCAGATCTCTTCTCGCCTGCGGCCTCCATCGTGCCGGTCGCATTCCCTGGTGACGAGCAGGTCGACGGCGTCACCGCAGGTGGCCTCGACAAGCCCCCGCGAACCGTCTGATCCAGGCGCGGGCCAGTGGGCCCGCATGAACCGGCGCGCCTGCTCCTGAGGGCCGGCGGCGACCGTCCTGAAGCTCGAACCGGTCCCCTTCCCAGAACGCGATCAGAATGTAGGCCCCACGGATCGGTTGGACTCCTTGTCCGCCCGGACCCGGCCTCGATTCGGAACCGCCCTGCGGAGGTCCGCCCGGAGACGGACCCCATGATGAAACTCTTTTCCCTGGCAGGACTCGGACTGGGTCTGGCCGCCTGCGTGCCTTCCCAGCCTCCCTCCTACCTCGTGTCGGCGGCCGATCCTGCCGTGGGCGTCCGCCCGCCGGCCTACTCCTCCGTCACCGCGGGCGTGCGCGGCTACGACGTCGTCACCCCCCTCGACTGGCGCGAGCTCAACCGACGCGCCACGCCGGGCGTCGCACCCGAACGGGACGACAGCAACGATGCCGCCCGACGGGGCCGATGACCCATGCGCCAGGAAGACCATCCAATGACCGAAAACAATCCCGCGGGACCAACCCGCACGCTGCGACTGCTCGGGGGCGTCGCCGCCACTATCCTGCTCGGGGGCTGCGTCTCGTTCTCGCCCGATGCCGGGCTCACTCCGGCGCAGACGGTCGCCTACAGTGAGCTGGGCAAGGACGTCGTCAAGGTCAGCAGCGAGGCCGATGCTGCCGGCATCCAGCAGCGGGTCGAGGACCTGCTGAGGCGCCCGCTCACGCCGGACAGCGCCGTGCAGATCGCCCTGCTCAAGAACCGGGGCCTGCAAGCCGCATTCAACGACCTCGGCGTCTCGGAGGCCGACTACGTCCAGACGAGCCTGCCGCCGAGCCCGACGGTCTCCCTGTCCCGCCTCGGCGGCAGCCTGGAGCTGGAGGTCGAGCGCCAGATCCTGATCGGGCTGTTCGAACTCGCCACCCTGCCCGCCCGGACGGCCATTGCCGAGGAGCGCTTCCGCGCCGCCCAGTTCCGTACCGCGGAGGCAGTCCTGCGGCTCGCCGCCGAGACGCGCCGGGAATACTACAGGGCCATCGCGGCCAACCAGCAGGTCGCCTTCATGCAGCAGGCGCTCGGCACCGCCGAGACCGCCTCCGAGCTCGCCAAGCAGCTCGGCGAGAGCGGCGCCCTCAACAAGCTGGAGCAGGCCCGCGAGCACGCCTTCTACCAGGAACTCGGCGCCCAGCTCGCCCGGGCCCGGATCGAGCAGAAGGTCGCCCGCGAGCGCCTGATCCGCCAGCTCGGCCTGTGGGGGCGGGACATCGACTTCCGCCTGCCCAACTCGCTGCCGCCTCTGCCGGCCCGCATCGCCTCGGCCCAGGACATCGAGCGCCGGGCCCTCGAGCGGCGTGTCGACCTCCAGGCGCTGCGCCATGACCTAAACGCCGTCGCGGGGCAGTACGGCCTGACCAATGCCACCCGCTTCGTCTCCGACGTCGAGCTCGCCGGCCTCTCCAGCTACGAGCGCACGACGTCCGCCTTCACCGAGGACGGCCAGACCGTGGTCGAGAGCGAGAGGATCAAGCGGCGCGGGCTGGAGATTGAGTTCACGATCCCAATCTTCGACTTCGGCGCGGTGGGCGTCCGCAACGCCCAGGAGACCTACATGGCCGCCGCCAACCGCTTGGCGGAGCGGGCGGTCAACGTGCGCTCCGAGGCGCGCGAGGCCTACCTGCGCTACCGCGGAAACTACGACCTCGCCCGGCATTACCAGGGCCGCGTCCTGCCGTTGCAGAAGACGATCCAGGACGAGGCGACCCTTCAGTACAGCGGCATGCTCGTCGACGTGAGCCAGCTCATCATTGATGCCCGCACCCGCATCCTCAGCAACGTCGACGCCATCAATGCCCGCCGCGACTTCTGGATCGCCGCCACCGACCTTAAGGCCGCCCTTGTTGGTGGCGTGGCCGGCAGCGGCGGAGAAGGCGGCGGGCAAGCCGTGGCTGCCGCCGGCGGCGGTGGCGGCGGACATTGACAAGGAGACATGCAATGACCGATCTCTCACGCAGAGGTTTTCTCGGCGCCGGAGGCCTGGCTCTCGCCGGCGCCTCCATGGTCAGCGGACGCACGCAGGCGGCCAGCCTGCCCGAGGCGCCGATCATGACGGAAGCCACCATGCAGCCGCCGCTCTACCCGAAGAGCGGCCCGGACTACCAACCCGTCGTCACCCTCAACGGCTGGACCCTTCCCTGGCGCCAGAACGGCGACTGGAAGGAGTTCCACCTTGTCGCCGAACCCGTCGTGCGCGAGCTCGCGCCCGGCATGAAGGCGCACCTGTGGGGCTACAACGGCCAGTCGCCCGGACCGACCATCGAGGCGGTGCAAGGCGACAAGGTGCGCATCTTCGTCACCAACAAGCTGCCGGAGAACACGGCGGTGCACTGGCACGGCCAGCTCCTGCCCAACGGCATGGACGGCGTCGGCGGCCTGACCCAGCCGCACATCCCGCCGGGCAAGACCTTCGTGTACGAGTTCATCTGCCAGAAGTCCGGCACCTTCATGTACCACCCGCACTCGGACGAGATGGTGCAGATGGCGATGGGCATGATGGGCTTCTTCGTCGTGCACCCACGCGATCCGGCCGAGCGCCGCGTCGACCGCGACTTCGTGTTCCTGCTCAACGCCTTCGACATCGAGGCCGGAAGCTACGTGCCGAAGGTCAACACGATGCTCGACTTCAATCTCTGGTGCTGGAACAGCCGGGTCTTCCCCGGCATCGATCCGCTTGTAGTGCGCCAGGGCGACAAGGTGCGGGTCCGGTTCGGCAACCTGACCATGACCAACCACCCGATCCACATGCACGGCTACGACTTCAAGGTGACGGGCACGGACGGCGGCTGGGTGCCGGAGGCGGCGCAGTGGCCGGAGGTCTCCGTCGACGTCGCGGTGGGGCAGATGCGCGCCTTCGAGTTCGTGGCCGACGCCCCTGGCGATTGGGCGATCCACTGCCACAAGTCGCACCACACTATGAACGCCATGGGTCATGACGTGAAGACGTACATCGGCGTCAACATGAAGAGGACGGCGGCCGCCATCAAGAAGGTGGCGCCAGGGTACATGCCGATGGGCTCGGCCGGCATGGGCGAGATGGGCTCGATGGAGATGCCGCTGCCCGACAACACCCTGCCGATGATGACGGGCTTCGCCCAGTTCGGGCCGGTCGAGATGGGCGGCATGTTCTCGGTCGTGAAGGTTCGACCCGGCCTTGCAGTTGACGATTACAAGGATCCGGGTTGGTACAAGCACCCGGAAGGCACGGTCGCCTACGAGTGGACGGGCGAGCAGCTCGCCGAGCCCGCCCGCGCGCCATCGCCCGACAGCGGCGTGAAGGCGACGGAATTCCGCGCCATCGATCCGCGCAAGAGGCCCGTCCGCACGGCCGGCGGCCACGACAATCACTGATCACGATCGGAACGACAGTAAGGAGCACTCAATGATGGTTCGTCTTTCCACCCTCGTCGGCGCCGCGGCGGCGCTGGCACTCTCGACCACGCTGGTCCTTGCCGGGCCTGGCGAGGCCGGCCACAGCCACAAGTCTTTCGCGACAGGTGAGCCGGGCGATCCGAAGAAGCCCATCGCCCGCACGATCGAGGTCGCCATGAAGGAGACCGAGGACGCGAAGATGCTGTTCGAGCCCAACAAGGTCGAGATCAGGCGCGGCGATCAGGTGAGGTTCGTGCTCAGGAACCATGGCTCGGTCGACCATGAGTTCATGCTCGACACGGTCGAACGCAACGCCAAGCACAAGATCGCCATGGAGAAGAACCCGGACATGGAGCACGACGACCCGAACGGGAAGCGGCTCGCCTCGAAGGGCTCCAACGAGATCGTCTGGCGCTTCACCAAGCCCGGCACCTTCGAGTTCGCCTGCCTGATCCCGGGTCACTACGAGTCCGGCATGCACGGCACCATCGTCGTCAAGTGACGGCACCAATCCCCTCGTCACCACGATCCGAAACAGGAGTTTTCCATGAAGCGTATCGCCATCAGCCTGATTGCCACCCTCGCCCTCTCCGCGGCCGCCTTGGCGCAGGGCCTGCCCACCGTCTCCGGTACGGTCGAGAAGGTCGACACCGTCCAGGGCAAGATCACCATCGACCACGGCCCGATCAAGAACCTCGATATGGAGGCTATGACCATGGTGTTCCGCGCCCAGGATCCGAACCTGCTCAAGGGCATCAAGGCCGGCGACAAGGTGCAGTTCACCGCCGACCGCGTGAACGGCCAGATCTCCGTCACCTCGATCAAGAAGGGCTCGTAAGGCCCGTGCCGCCCCGCGGAGTGCCTCCATGGGGCGGCCCCTCCTGCATACGAGCGACCGCCATGAAACGCTTTGCCGTCACCCTCACCGCCATTGGGGCACTGTCAGCCGCCATGGCCATCATCGTCCCTGATCGTCTGGCGCAGGCCCAGCCCGCCAAGGGAGCTCCGGCCGCCTACGAGCGCGTCCGCGAGGTCATGGACGACCGCTTCAAGGACATGAGGCTCGCCGGTGATCCCGACAAGGATTTCGCCGCGCTGCTCATCGCCCATCACGAGGACCTGATCTTCCTCGCCCGCACGCAACTGGAGCACGGCGCCGACGAGCAGCTCCGCCGAATGGCGCAGAGGATCCTCGACGAGCAGCAGAAGCAGATCGCCGAATTGAAGGAGTGGCAGGTCCGCAACCGTCAGGCGGACTACCGCGCCAAGGCGGACCAGCCCCCGCACGGGTCCGGGCCGCTCGACCGGACCGGCACGCCGGCCCCGCAGGTCCAGGCGGCCGCTCCGGCACAACCCGCCGCATCGGCTTCCGCCAGCCAGCTCCCGATGGTGTCCGGCACGGTGGAGAAGGTCGATACGGGCGCCGGCAAGATCACGATCGATCACGGCGCGATCCCGAACCTGAACATGGACGCCATGACCATGGTCTTCCGCGTCCAGGATCCTGCCCTCCTCCAGGGCGTGAAGGCCGGGGACAAGGTGCAGTTCCAAGCCGACCGGGTGAACGGCCAGATCTCGGTCGTGGGGATCGAGACCGAACGAGCCCAAGCGGCTCCATCCCAGGCTGCGCCCCAGCCTGCCGCGGCGAACCTCCCCAGCGTGTCCGGCACGGTCGAGAAGGTGGACACGGGCGCCGGGAAGATCACCATCAACCATGGCCCGATCCCGAACCTCGACATGGATGCGATGACCATGGTGTTCCGGACACCGGACCCCGCGATCCTCAAGGGCGTGAAGGCCGGCGACCGGATACGGTTCCAGGCCGACCGCGTGAACGGCCAGATCAGCGTCGTCAGCATCCGGAAGGGAAAGTAGCACACGGCTACGCTTGTTGATCCCGATCAAGGGCTTCCGGCCGCAGGGCGACTAAGGCTTCGAGGACAGGAGAGCGTGATGGCGTCCACCCACCCCGAATCGACCGCGCCCTCGGCCACGGGGAGGCGCCGGGCACGGCTTCAGGTCGTGAGCGGACTCCAGGCCGGGGCCGAGGAGCGCGTTCCGTCCGAAGCAGCGACCGATCCGGCTGATCCCTGGGCTGCTTTCGGGGACCTGGCGGCATATGCCCGGGACGTCACCGAGCGCTCGCTCCTGTTCTGGGACACGCTGCGACAGCGGGCCGACAACATGCTGGCGCACGAGCGGGCCGGTAAGCCGCCCCTCCTCGACTTCGACTACGAGGTCATCCTCGACGCGCGCCGCTTCGAGCGCCCGACCAACTACTCCCTCCTGCGGATCACCCGCGTCGACGGTGACTGCCTGAGCGACTGCCTCGATGAGGCGAAGCCCCCGGTCATGGTCTTCGACCCGCGCGCCGGGCACGGGCCGGGCATCGGCGGCTTCAAGCGCGACTCCGAGGTTGGCTTGGCGCTCCGCGCTGGGCATCCTGTCTACTTCGTGGCGTTCGCACCCGAACCCGTCCCGGGACAGACCCTGCTCGATGTACTGCACACCCTCCGGCGTTTCGTCGAGGAGGTCGCCAACCAGCACGGGAGCCGAGCGCCCATCCTGTACGGCAACTGCCAGGCCGGATGGGCGATCACGATCCTGGCCGCCGACTGCGCCGGACTGGTCGGGCCGGCCGTCCTCAACGGCTCGCCCCTGTCGTACTGGGCCGGGGAATCCGGCATCAACCCGATGCGGATCGCGGGTGGCTTCGTCGGCGGCGCCTGGCTCGTCCACCTGCTCGCCGACCTCGGCCAAGGGCGCTTCGATGGCGCCTGGCTCGTGCAGAACTTCGAGAACCTCAAGCCGGAAGCCGTCTGGGAGAAGTACGCCAACCTGTTCGCCCACATCGAGAGCGAGCGCGAGCGGTTCCTGGAGTTCGAGCGCTGGTGGAACGGCTTTTACTTCCTGGCACGGGAGGAGATCGTTGCCATCGTCGAGAACCTGTTCGTGGGCAACCGCCTCGAACAGGGACTCGTGCAGGTCTGCCCCGGATGCCATGTCGACCTGCGGCGGATCAGGAACCCGCTGGTGATCTTCGCCTCCTACGGCGACAACATCACCCCTCCTCATCAGGCATTGGGCTGGATCCCGGCGGTGTATGCCTCCACCGAGGACCTCAAGCAGGCCGGGCAGCGGATCGTCTATCTCACCAACCCGCACGTCGGGCATCTCGGCATCTTCGTGTCAGCCAAGGTGGCCAACCTGGAGCACCGCGCGATCCTGGAGGGCCTGCCGAGGATCGAAGCGTTGGCACCCGGCCTCTACGAGATGAGGATCGCCGGGCCGGCGGAGATCACGTTCGAGGAGCGGCGCGTCGAGGATCTGCGCTTCGACTACCCACGGACCTCCTTCGAGCGCGTCCGGGAAATCTCCGAGGCCAATGAGCAGGCCTATCGGACCTTCGTCAGCCCTTGGGTTCAGGCGGCGGTAACGCCGTGGTCCGCGGCGGCCCTAGAGTGGATGCATCCTATGCGGGTGAGCCGCCTCATGTTTTCCGCGTCCGTCAGTCCCTGGATGAAGGCCGTCGAAGCCCTTGCCTCTCCCGTCGGCGAGCGGCGCCGGCCCCTTCCTGAGGACAACCCGTTCAAGGCAGTAGAGGCCGCTTGGTTCGAGGATGTCACCCGGGCGATCGAGGCCAGCCGGAAGGTTCGGGACGCGTGGGAGGAACGCGCGTTTGAGGTGGCGTACGGGCGCCCGGGGCAAGACCCTTCCGAGGTTAAACGCTGATCAGCTAAGCCATGTGCATAAGCGACTGTAAGCGGCTCTGAAGCGGACGTTCGCTGTACTTCCGGAACGTGCCAGGAGACGACCTTAATGCCAGATCTTACTGACCGTGGACTGAGCAGGTCCGTGATGTCGTCAAAGAACAAGTCACGGGCTCGGATCACGCGAAATCAAGAGGAGTGGCGCGTGGCATTATGGTGAAAGGGCTGCCTTCACATTCTCCCAAACATCCCTGTTTGAACCCACCAGCAGGCCTGGACGCCTATCGGATGGTTTGTACTCCGAAGCATCCAGATGAGCCACATGGCCGCCGGCCTCTCTGACGAGGAGCGCGCCGGCGGCATGATCCCAGGGCAGAAGGCGCCAGAACATCAGGAAATCCTGGGTTCCCTCGATGATGGATGGGTAGTCAACGCCCGCACATTTGGCGCCGGGCCTCACCTCTGCAACCATATGCGACCGCGCTGCGACCTGCTGCTTCAGGTCATCGGGCAGGAACCGGGTCAGGACGGATCCCCGGCAATCAGGGGCGGACAGAGACATCGTCGGCGCCCACGTCCGGACGCCATCAATGAAGGCCCCCTCGCCGCGGACCGCGATGCACAGCCGGCCGCTGACCGGCTCAAGCAGCCACGAGGCGAGGGTCTGCCCGTTTTCGAGCAGCGCCACCATCACCGAGAAGGTCGGCAATCCAGCCACGAAGTTGGAGGTGCCATCAAGCGGATCAACCAACCACACGCGTCCCTCATCAAGCCGGTCCATCAACGCGGGATTGGCTGCCGCTGCCTCCTCGCCGACAGCCCGCGAGCCGGCAAGCAGCTTAGCCAGTCGAGGGTTAATCAGTTGCTCGGCGTCTCGGTCAGCAGCGGTCACGACCTCGCCAGGCGTCTTCTCCTCGACCTCGTTGGCCGCGAGCTTCTGAAAGCGGGGTAGGATGGCCATGGTGGCCGCCTCGCGCATGATGGCTGCCACCTCCTCTGCCATGTTGGAGCACATGATTTCCCCTGAGTTGCAACGATGAAGGACCTTGCGGCAAACCTTTCAGCCGACAGCAAAGATCACTTTAAGCGCGTTCCCCAGGAAGCGCCGGTCACCGCAGCCATGCTGGCCATGTCCAATGCTCCATTGCCCGGGCCAATGCAACGCAGCAAGTCCCGTCGCCGAAGCGGCCGCAAATGACGACCATCGCGTCTCTTCGGCCAGGCGATACAGAACGCCACCCGGCCCCATGTCAGGATGGATCGCGAGGTGCAGGTCGAAGTCCTGCCCCTCCGGAAGATCCGGTCCTACCCAGTAGTGCGGGCTGCGCCCGGGCTCGCGCCCGAAGATCAAGGTCAGGGTCTGCCGCGGCCCCCGCAGGCCGATCCAGAGCGGTGCGAGACTTCCGCGTGAGAACGCCGTGAACAGGGTTTGAGCGGCTCCGGCTGCTTCGGCCACGGTCCGCCCCTGAAAGCGGAACTCGATGCGACATCCCTCTCCCAGAGGGCCGGTGAAAGGCGCTGCGGCCTCTCCGACGGAAAGCTCCATCCAGGTCCCGGGCGAAAGCGGGTTCATCGGCCATGTCAGCCTCTCACGCGCCCGCCCCTCCGTGTCGAGAACCTGATAGCGCAGTCCTTGATCGTCGAGAGCTGCCTGGACGCAGTGAAGATACTCGACCCCCTCCGGCATCCGGTGGGCCGTCCCCGCCCCGGCGGTGCAGATCTGGAGGACACCCCGATGCACCTGCACATCGAAAGCCAGGATATGGCTGCACAGGTAGGCGAGCACGCCTGCCTCGACGAGGAGTCCCCAAAAGCGGCTGGCATGCTCGGGCCCGATCTCGCGTTGGTAGGGACCGGAGAAGCCATTGACGGGATGGACGGGGTGATGGCCCAGAACGAGCTTGTGCCGGGCGTCGGCGTGCTCACGAAGCACGTGTTCCAACCAAGCGGTCTCGACATGCCCTTCGCCTCCGAGACCGGTCCAGAGGGTATGGACGAACACCAGCAGCAGGTCGCCCCGGCGCACCCAATAGGACAGCCCCTCCTGGCCGGGTGGCCCATTGCGAGGCAGGTCGAGAACCTCGCGGAAGACGTCCTCGCTGAAGACGTCATAAGTCGTGTGGTTGCCGGTGGTGTGCCAGAGCGGAATCGTCTGCCGGTCGAGCCACGCCATCTCGTGATCAAGCCAGTGCCGCCACTGGGCGCGCAGCGCATCGGCATCAGGGGTCAGGCCGATGATCTCGTCCCCGGGAAACAGAATGAACTCGGGCTGCGGCGAAAGACGCCGGATAACCGCATTGACCGATGCAAAGGTTGTCTCGTGGAGTGCTCCCGGGACACCGGAACAGGTATCGCCGTAGAGGACAAAGTGGTGCCCTGGCGTCCGCGGCAGAAGCGCCGGAATTCGATCGGCTGGCATAGATGGCGGCATCCTGTTGATGGGAACCAGCATACGTTCCCGAGCGCCGAAAACTACATCATTCACCTGTTCCCCGTTCGCGCAACGACCGCTCAGGGCCAATCTTTCCCGTTCCGGCCTTCCCGACGAACGTCGGCACTCGAGTGTCGAAGCGGACCGAACGCCTACGTCTCAGGAGTGCCAAAAGCAGCCATTTGCTCGAAGTTCGGGGACGCTAATCGCTCGCGCCATCGCTGTCCCGGCGGTCTCCCGGAGCCTGTCAGCTTGCGACCGTGCCGAAAACCAGACACTGATGAAGGCTGCTGTCGAATTGGCCCGGGTTCAATCGACTTTGGTGTGGCAGCCCAGTCCGGGCTGTCCACATCAGGAGAACAGCCTTGAAGTACATGCTCATGATCTATCGCGACGAAGCGGCCTTCGCTCCCGGCCAAACCAGTGGCGCCCACTCTGGCTCATATATTGCGTACGCGGACGCCCTGAAGGCAGCCGGCGTCTTCGTGGGCGGCGACCGCCTCCAGCCGTCGTCGACGGCCAGCACCCTGCGGGCCGGCGATGGAGCCCCCGAGATTCTCGACGGGCCCTATGCCGACACGAAGGAGCAGTTCGGCGGCTTTTACATCATTGACGTTCCCGACCTCGACGCAGCCCTCCAGTGGGCGGCGCGATGCCCTGCCGTGGGACAGGGTGCCGTCGAGGTCCGTCCGATGTGGGTTGTCTGACGATATGGGTGCGACCAGACGCGATCGGCAGGCCGGAGAGGCGGCCGAACAGGTTGCCCGGCACTCCTATGGCAAGCTGGTCGCCTATCTCTCCGCGCGGACCCGGGACATCGCGGGGGCCGAGGACGCCTTGTCCGAAGCCTTCGCGGCCGCTCTCGCCCAGTGGGATGCCGACGGCATCCCGGCCAACCCGGAGGGATGGCTCCTGACGGTCGCCCGCCGGCGGATGATCGACACGGCACGGCAGAGGGAGACCCGAGCGGGCGCAGCCGATCACCTCAAGCTGCTCGCGGATGAGTTACGGGAGGCTGGGGACGGCTCGGACATCCCCGACGAGCGCCTGCGGCTGATGTTCGCCTGCGCCCATCCGGCCATCGACCGCCAGATCCGCAGCCCCCTGATCCTTCAGACGGTCCTCGGCTTCGATGCCGCCACCATCGCGGGCTGTTACCTGGTCTCCCCGGTCACGATGGGGCAACGCCTGGTCCGGGCCAAGACCAAGATCAAGCAAGCCGGGATTGCCTTCAGGCTACCGGAGCGCGCGGAAATGCCCGAGCGGCTCGATGCCGTGCTGGAGGCGATCTATGCGGCCTTCACGGAAGGGTGGTCCGATCCAGCCGGAACGGAGCAGCGCCGACGCGAACTCGCCCACGAGGCGCTCTGGCTTGGCCGGCTGGTCGCGAGGCTTCTGCCGGGCGAACCCGAGGTGCTTGGCCTTCTCGCCCTCATGCTTCATCTCGAGGCGCGTCGGTGCGCGCGGCGCGATCACCAGGGTGGCTATGTTCCCCTGGATGACCAGGACCCGTCCAAGTGGGACGCCATGCTCATCGGCGAGGCCGAGGACATCCTGCTCGGGGCAAGCCACATGGGGCGCATCGGCCGCTACCAGCTCGAAGGCGCCGTGCAATCCGCCCATGCGATCCGGCGGTTCGGCCGGCCTCCCGACTGGACGGTGCTGGCAACGCTGTACGACGCGCTCCTGACGATCACCGGCTCGCCCGTCGTGGCCATCAACCGGGCAATGGTGATTGCTGAAGCCCGAAGCCCCGAGGAAGGATTGTCCGTCCTGTGTGGCGTCGAAAACGATCCGCGCCTGTCCAGGTACCAGCCTTACTGGGCCGCCCGGGCAGAACTCCTGGCCCGCTGCGGACAGGCAGCCGCAGCCGATCAGGCCTATGCATGCGCGATCAGGCTGGAACCTGATCCGAGCGTTCGCCGGTTCCTGCAAGATCGAAGAGAGCGCCTTCCGACTGCATCCGCCGTTCAGCCCCATGCCCGGAAGCTGACCTTTCCGTAGAACCGATTGCGCGCCGTTCGCACCCGCTCGCCAACCCATTTCTCGAGGGATGCTGGCCCAGTCACCTGGACCCGCTTAGGGTACAGGATTCCGCAAGGCCGTCCTGCGCCTGTCAGATGCGTTGATCCATCGGGGTTTCCGATGAGAACATTCGGATCTTCCCGGTGAATGACTGCCACAACGGGTCAAGTCCGTGCGCCTCACTCCCAGGTCCAGGTCCGGCGGGAACGTCCGGTGGCAGGCTCATGGCCTCCAACATGACCTCCCGGAGCATCGATCACTCCCGGCGACAAGGCATCAGAATTCACCGAGGTCGATCATGTCCAACTCCATCCCTTCCCGAGAAATCGGTGCGGAGCCCGAAACGGAGCGCCTCGTCCTGCGCCGGCACGTGATCGCCGATTTCACCCGATTGCAAGCAAGTCGGTGTGCTGAAACCGCAGCCTCCAAGATCTCCCTTCGACCCGCTCGCAGACGGCCGCTTCCTGGAGAGGCCGCACGGCGGATCCCTTTTCGTGCGGAAGACCATGGCATCCGTTACGGGGTAGTCGCATCGGTACCGCGTCGGCAATCAAACTCATGCAACTCCGGTGTTTCCGGCAGCCGGCTCGGGGAATGCCCGATCCCGCCGGAGGACCGGCAATGCTATGCTCGGCGACGCGAGCATAGGATCCTTCACGATGCCACCGGTGTCATGGGAACCCGGCCATGGGATGACTGCCGCCCTTGTCAGCCTGCCGGCCTACGAGGCGTCTCTCGCGGAACTCGAAGAGGCACGGCTCGAACTCGCAGGGGCCCGCAACAGGCTGATGGCATTGCGCGAGACGCTCGACCAGGCGCTCGAGCAGGCCTACCGCCAACAATCCTTCGGCCCGCTCGAGCATCTCTTCCGCCAGGAGGAAACGGCGCTGGCCGCCTGCGAGGCCCTGGCGGCGAGGCTCGCCGGGGCGGAGGAACGCTGGTGCCTCATGCGGGCGGCGCTCGCCCTCGAGCGGGCCCTTGCCGCGCCGGGTGCCCTCCCGCGCCACCGCCTGCATTGAGCACGTGCCCGCGGGCGCAGGGACGATCCGATGTGATCGAGCTCAGTATTTTCCCGTCCTCATCTCAGGTGTTTCCCCAATTCCGGTTCGCAATGGACGGATTAAGCTTTCCAGCCTGGGGGAGCAGGTCCCGAGTGAGCCGCGCAAGTGCTCCGGCCCACCTGCCGACCCCAAGGGAGGATCGCATGGACCTGCACAACAGCCAGAACATCCACCGCTGCGTCGCCGAGGGCATCGGCACCTTCTGGCTGACCTTTGCGGGCTGCGGCAGTGCCGTCATCGCGGCGGCCTTTCCCGACGTCGGCATCGGCCTGCTCGGCGTGTCGCTCGCCTTTGGCCTGAGCGTGCTCACCATGGCCTATGCCATCGGCCACATCTCCGGCTGCCATCTCAATCCGGCCGTCACCGTCGGCCTGGCGGCGGGTGGCCGCTTCCCGAAGCAGGACGTCCTGCCCTACGTGGTCTCGCAGGTCCTCGGCGCCGTGGTCGCGGCGGCGGCTCTCTACGCCATTGCCATCGGCTCGCCCACCTTCGATCTCGCCAAGGGTTTCGCCGCCAACGGCTACGGCGCCCACTCGCCGGGCCAGTACAGCATGATCTCCGGCTTCATTGCCGAGGTGGTGCTCACCATGATGTTCCTGTTCATCATCATGGGCGCGACCCACGGCAAGGCGCCGGCGGGCTTCGCCCCCATCGCCATCGGGCTCGGCCTCACCCTGATCCACCTCGTGGGCATCCCGATCACGAACACGTCGGTCAATCCGGCTCGCAGCACCGGCCCGGCGCTGTTCGCCGGCGGTTGGGCGCTGGCGCAGCTCTGGATGTTCTGGGTCGCGCCTCTGATCGGCGGGGCCATCGGCGGCATCCTCTACCGCTGGCTCAGCGAGGAGCCCTCGGCTCAGGTCACCGGCATCGCGCCCGCTGCCCCGGCGGAATGACGGCGCCGTCGGGAGCAGTGCGGATCAATCAATGGGGATCGAGGCCACGTGGGTGAAGCGACGCAAGCCTTGAACAGGCTGGAGTCCCGGGAAACGCTGACGGCCCGCGACGCCATCCGCGACCTCCAGGCCCGCGTGAACCGATCGATCATCGGGCAGGAGCGGGTCGTGGAGCGCTTGATCGTCGCGCTCCTGGCGAACGGCAACGTGCTGATCGAGGGACTGCCGGGCCTCGCCAAGACACGCGCCATCAAGAGCCTGGCGCACAACCTCGAGGCCGACTTCAGCCGCATCCAGTTCACCCCCGATCTCTTGCCGTCCGACGTCACCGGAGGCGAGATCTACCGCAGCGACGGCCAGGGCGGCGGCACGTTCGAGTTCCGGCAGGGCCCGGTGTTCGGCAACCTCATCCTTGCCGACGAGATCAACCGCGCCCCGGCCAAGGTCCAGTCGGCCCTGCTCGAGGCCATGGAGGAGCGGCAGGTGACGGTGGCCGGCAAGCGCTACGGGCTGCCCGACCTGTTCATGGTGCTCGCCACCGAGAACCCGATCGAGCAGGAGGGCACCTATCCCCTGCCCGAGGCACAGATGGATCGGTTCCTGATGCACGTGCGCATCGATTATCCGAGCGATGCCGACGAGGTGAAGGTGCTCCGTCTGGTCCGCGAGGAGAACGCAGGCGGAAGCGCATCCTCCCCTTCGCCGCCGAAGATTCCGCAGCAGGCGATCTTCGATGCCAGGCGGGAGATCGACCGCATCACCTCGGCCGAGGCCATCGAGACCTACATGGTCGGCCTGATCGCCGCCACCCGCCGCCCGGCCGAATACGGCGACAGGCTCAAGCAGTGGATCGCGATCGGCGCCAGCCCGCGCGGGTCACTCGCCCTCGACCGGACCTCACGGGTGTACGCGTGGCTCCAGGGACGGGATTACGTCGTTCCCGAGGACGTGCAGGCCGTCGCCCACGACTGCCTGCGCCACCGCGTGTCCCTGAGCCACGAGGCGACGGCGGATGGCGTGACGCCCGATGACGTGATCGACGAGGTCGTCCGCCAGGTGGCGGTGGCGACCTGACGGACTCGGGGACAAACGATGGCGTTGACCGCACCATCCCGCCAGCCCTCGGAGGACCGGAGCCGGATCACGGTCACCAGGGACGAGCTCATCCGGCTTCGTCACAAGGCCCGGGGCTTCAGCTTCCTGCCGCGCCAGCCCGTGCACAGCATCCTCACCGGACGCCATGCCTCCCGCCTGCGCGGGCGCGGCCTGAACTTCGAGGAGCTGCGGCCGTATTATCCCGGCGACGACACCCGCACGATCGACTGGAACGCGACGGCGCGCCTGCGCGATCCATTCATCCGCGTTTCCACCGAGGAGCGGGACCGGGCCGTCGTTCTGCTCGTCGACCAGCGCCTGTCGATGTTCTTCGGCAGCCGCCGGGCCACGAAGTCGGTCGCCGCCGCAGAGATCGCGGCCGCGGCGGCCTGGCGTGTGACATCACTGGGCGACCGCATCGGCGCGGTCGTCTTCTCGGACGGCGGGTCGCAGGTCGTGAAGCCGCAGGCCCGCGATGCCGGGGCGATGGCCGTGATCGATGCGGTCGCGAAGGCCAACAACCGACTCCCGGCGCGGATCCGCGATGTACCGAGGCCCGAGGCCCTGAACGAGGCGCTGCTCCGCGCGGAGCCGTTCCTGAGGCACGACGCGCTCCTGTGCCTGATCTCGGACGCGGCCGGGGCCGACGCGGACACCGTCGAGCGCGTGACCACGATCACGGCGCACAACGACGTCCTGTCCGTGTTCGTCTACGATCCGCTCGAGGCCGATCTCCCGGACATCGGTCCCGCCGTCGTGGCCGAGGCCGACCGGCAGGTCGAGGTCGACCTTTCCTCCGCAGCCCTAAGGACCCGGTTCGCGCAGGACTTCGGGCAGCGCCGGAGCCGGATCGAGGGGTTTTCCCGCAGGCGCGCCATCCCGCTCCTGCCGATCCGCGCGGACCTTGACCCAATCGACCAGCTCCGCGACCTGCTGGGGCACCGGACGGTCCGGTCCGTCCGCGGACGGACGGCGGGAGGGCATCGGCCATGAGCGGCGACCCGGCCGATCTCGCCAACCTGCGGGACATCGTCCTCCCGGAGAGCGCGCCGTGGTGGCCATTGGCACCCGGCGCTTGGATCGTCCTCGCAGGCCTTCTCGCCGCCCTGCTGGTGGCGTCCATCCACGCCTACCGCCGCCATAAAGCCAATGCCTACCGCCGCGAGGCGGTGCGGGAGCTCGCCGCCCTGACGGACATGAGGGGCGTCCTGCCGATCCTGAAGCGCGCCGCCATCACGGCCTATGGCCGCGAGCAGGTGGCATCGCTGAGCGGGACCGCCTTCCTGGACTTCCTCGACCGCACGGGGGGCACGACGGCCTTCACCGCCGGGCCGGCCCGCCTGCTCCCGGACCTCACCTTCGCGAGCCGCGGCACGATCCCGGCCACGGACCTCACGACGGCCGTCGCCGACGCCGGACGCTGGCTGCGGATCCATCGGGCGCGGGAGGGGTGAGATGCTGACCTTCGCCTATCCCTGGCTCGCGCTCCTGCTCCCCCTGCCCTGGCTCGTGTACAGGTTCGCGCCCCCGCATGCGGAGCGGAGGCCGGGCGTGCGGGTGCCGTTCTTCCGGACCCTCGTCATGATGACCGGGCAGGTGCCGGGAAGCGGAGCGGTCACGGCGAGGCGCGGCGCCGCGCGCATGGGGGTCCTCGTCCTCTGCTGGATGCTGGCGCTGGCATCCCTGATGCGTCCGCAATGGATCGAGCCTCCCCTCCATCGCGACGTCCCGACCCGGGACATGCTCCTGCTGGTCGACCTCTCGGCCTCCATGGACACGAAGGACTTCGCGGACGCGCAAGGGCGGACGGTCGACCGCCTGACCGCGCTCAAGCAGGTGCTCGACGATTTCGTCGCCCGCCGCCGCGGCGACCGCATCGGCGTGGTGGTCTTCGGCGACGCGCCCTTCACCCTGGTGCCGTTCACCACCGACCTGAAGCTGGCACGCCAGCTCGTGCAGGACACCGCCGTCGGCATGGCAGGCCCCCGCACTGCCTTCGGCGACGCGATCGGGCTCGGCATCTCCCTGTTCGACAGGTCGACCGTCACGGCGAAGACGATGGTCGCGCTCACGGACGGCAACGACACCGCCAGCAAGGTGCCGCCCGGCGAGGCCGCGGGCGTCGCCCGGGACCGCGGCATCGTCATCCACACCATCGCCATCGGCGACCCGACGGCGGCGGGCGAGGAGAAGCTCGACGAGGCCGCCCTCAGGGACGTGGCGGAGCGGACCGGCGGCGGCTTCTACCGTGCGCTCGACCGGGACCAGCTTGTCGGGATCTACGGGCGGCTCGACGAGATCGAGACCCGCCGCATCGACACCGTCTCGTTCCGGCCGAAGACCGACCTCTACTGGGTTCCCCTTGCCGCCGCCCTGCTCGTCGGCATGGCAGGGTCGGCCGCCATCCTGATCCGGAGCCGCCGCCTGCGGCCTCTCCTGCGGCGGGAGATCCGGCCATGAGCACGGCCCTGGCCTCGTTCCATCTCCTGCGGCCATGGTGGCTCCTGCTGCTCATCCCGGCTCTCGTCGTGTGGTGGCTCCTGCGCCGGGGAGACGACGCGAGCGCACGATGGGCATCCGTCATCGATCCCGGCATCCTGCGGGCGCTGATTGTCGGCGGGGCGGAGCGGTCCCGCCTCAGGCCGCACGACCTGCTGCTCGCCGTGTGGCTCCTCGGCATCCTGGCGGTGGCCGGACCGACCTGGAAGCGGGAGCCTTCCCCCTTCGCCGATGCCCGCCCGCCGGTGATGGTGGTCCTCAAGGTGGCACCGTCCATGAAGGCCGCGGACCTGGCTCCGAGCCGCCTCGTGCGCTCCGTGCAGAAGCTCTCCGATCTCGTGGCCATGCGGGAGGGCGCCTCGACGGGGCTTGTCGCCTATGCCGGATCGGTCCACCTTGTCCTGCCGCCGACACCGGACAAGGACGTGGTGGTCGCGATGGCCCAGGCGCTGTCACCCGAGATCATGCCCCGGCCGGGCGACGGCCTCGCGCAGGCGCTTCGCCTCGCGGGAGACGTGCTGCGCGAGGCCGGCAAGGGCGGGTCGATCCTCGTCATGGCGGACGGAGTCGCGCCGGACCAGGTGTCGCTCCTGCAAGACGCCGCGGACGGCCCCGTCCGGTTCGAGACCACCCTCTGGGCCGCCATCCCGCCTTCGCGCATGGCGGCGGAGACGAGCCTGCGGTCCGCAGCGTCCGCAATCGACGCCACCTTGGACGCGATGGCGCCCGACCGCTCCGACGTGGAGACCATGGCCGCACGTCTCGACCGCGCGACGGTGGCGAGTGACGTCGCCGGCGAAGGCGAGCGTTGGCAGGAGGCCGGATACGGGCTGACGCCCCTCCTCGCCTTGCTCACGCTCGCCTGGTTCCGGCGCGGCTGGGTTCTGGGGAGCTGACGCCATGCACGCGCTCCCGCGAGCGATGGACCACCTGCTCTCATTCCTGACGCGCCACGCCTACGCGGCGATCGCCTGCGCCGTGGCGGTGGCGCTAATCGCGCTCGGCGTGGCGACGGGCTGGCGGACCATGCTGCTGACGCCCGATCAGCACGGTGCCTGGGCCATGCGGCACGAGCGCTTCCGGGAGGCCGCCGATGCCTTCGCCGATCCCATGTGGCGGGGCGTGGCGCTGTTCCGCGCCGGTGCCTTCAAGGACGCGGCGCAGGCCTTCGCCGCGCTCGACACGGCGGAAGCCGCCTACGACCACGGCAACGCCCTCGTGATGCTGGGGCAGTACGACAACGCGGTCGGCCGCTACGACCGGGCGCTCGAGCTCCGGCCGGGATGGGCCGAGGCGGAGGCGAACCGAACGCTGGCGCGGCTCAGGGCCGAACGGATGAAGACCACGGGCGGCGACATGGGCGACACCGACTCGCGCCCGGACGAGGTCGTCTTCGACCCGGACAAGCCCAAGGGCAGCGAGGGCAAGGACCAGCCCGTCGCGGGCGGCGCTCCCATGTCCGACGAAGCGGTGCGGGCGCTGTGGCTGCGCGGTGTCCAGACCCGGCCCGCTGACTTCCTGCGGGCGAAGTTCGCCTACCAGCTCCGCAACCCGGCCTCCCCTTCCGCAGGAGGAGCGCCGTGAAAGCCGTTCTCCCGCTCATCGGCCTCCTGCTGCTCGGATCGTCCTCCGTCCTGGCTCAGGAGCAGCGTCCACCGGACGTCGTGGTCCGGCAGGGCGTGAACCCTGCGCAGGGTGCGGTGATCGGACAGCGGATCGCCCTGTACATCGACGTGCTCTTTCCCGGCACGATGCCGCGACCGCCGTGGGTGACGGTGCCCGACGTGCCGGGGATCCAGACCTTCCGCTTCGAGAGCCAGGGGACGACGATGCGGGACCGCATCGATGGCCGGGACTACGTCGGACAGCGGTTCGAGTTCGCCGTCTATGCCAGGCGGGGCGGTCCCTTCACGATCCCGGGTGCCAGGGTCACCCTGCTCGACCAAGTCGGTGATCCCGTCGGCACGGCCATGGGGTCGCCGACCGGGCTGACCATCGAAGCGCCCGCGGGCGTCGACCCGTCCGCCCCCGTGATCGCCTCGACCTCCGTGACCGTGACGGAAACGTGGTCCAGGCCGGATGGAGCCTCCCTGGCAACCGGGGATGCCATCACGCGGACCATCCATCGGGAGGCAGAGGACGTTCCCGCGCTCGCGATGCAGCCCGTTCCCCGGACGGCACCGGAGGGCGTGGGGGTCTATGCCGATCCTCCCCTGTCCGAGGACAGGATTGCCCGCGGCTCTCTCACCGGACGGCGGACCGACACGCTGACCTACGTGTTCGAGAAGGCAGGCCAGTATACCCTCCCGGCCATTACGCAGCCCTGGTGGAACCTTCGTGACGGCTCCCTGAAGCAGGCGACGGCACCGGGGCTGAATGCATCGGTCTCCGGCGATCCCGCTCCCGCGGGACCGGTCCGTTCCCTCGATCTGCGGAGACCGTCCGTGCGGCAGGTCGGTGCGCTGGCCGTCGGCATCACGCTCGCCTGCCTGGCAGTGGGTCTCGCCTGGCGCATCCTCCCCGCGTTGCGCCGAGCATGGCAGCGGAGAAGGCAACGGGTCGCCGGCTCCGAGGCGGCCGCCTTCCGTGCCTTGCTCGAGGCGGCGCGGTCCGGCGAGGCCGCCGGTACCTACCGGGCCTACCTCGCATGGCGGTCACGCCTGCCGGAGCCGGATCGGCACGCGACGCAATCCGTCATGCGCGAGCTCGAAGCCATCCTGTACGCTCCCCATGCGTCATCCGTCGCGTGGGCCCGGTCGGACGGCCGCACGCTTGCCTCGAATCTCAGGCAGGTCAGGAGCGGCCTTCGCCATCATGCGGACAGCCATCGCGCGTCCTCTCCCCTGCCGCCCCTCAATCCGGTGCCGAACCCATGAAGCATGCAGCGATTCCTTCGAAGCCGTCCGACGCCCATGGCGGCATGGTCTGGATTCCCGGCGGCACGTTTGCCATGGGATCGAACGATCACTACCCGGAGGAGGCGCCGGTCCACCGCGTCACCGTGGACGGGTTCTGGATGGATGCCGCTCCCGTCACGAACCGCCAGTTCAAGGCCTTCGTGCAGGCGACCGGGCACGTCACGACCGCCGAGACGATGCCGGACGCCAGGGACTATCCCGGAGCCAGGAAGGAGATGCTGAAGGCCGGCTCCATGCTGTTCACGCCGACGGGCCATCCGGTGGACCTGCGCGACTGGAGCCAGTGGTGGACCTTCGCCTTCGGGGTGAACTGGAAGCGGCCCCATGGTCCGAACGGCAACCTCAAGGGTCTCGAGGACCACCCGGTCGTCCATGTCAGCTACACGGATGCCCTCGCCTATGCCCGCTGGGCCGGCAAGGACCTGCCGACCGAGGCCGAATGGGAGTTCGCCGCGCGCGGCGGCCTCGAGGGCAAGGAGTTTGCCTGGGGCGACGAGCTCACGCCCGGCGGCCGGCAGATGGCCAATACCTGGCAGGGGCAGTTCCCGTTCCAGAACACGATGCTCGATGGCTACGGGCGCACCTCCCCGGTCGGCTCGTTCCCGGCCAACGGCTACGGCCTCGTCGACATGATCGGCAATGTCTGGGAATGGACGGACGACTGGTACAGCGAGAGGCATCCCGGGGATGCGCCGAAGGCCTGCTGCATTCCGGAGAACCCGCGCGGCGGCCGCGAGGACAACAGCTACGATCCCCGCCAGCCCGGGATCAGGATTCCCCGCAAGGTCGTGAAGGGCGGCTCGCACCTGTGCGCGCCGAACTACTGCCGCCGCTACCGTCCGGCGGCGCGGCATCCGCATCCCGTCGACACCTCGACGAGCCACATCGGCTTCCGCTGCGTCCGCCGGGATCGGCCGGAAGCCACCTGAGCTAGGAGGGGGACGATACCAGGGACTGCGGTGGCCCAAGGCCGTCGCAATCCCCGATGACGCCCAACAACCTCCTCGTGCAGGGATCGCTCTCCCAGCGGCGGTAGGCCAGCACGATATCGATCATCCGGCCTGCCCCGATCACCGAGCGGTAGACGACGTTGCCGCCGACCGAGACCGATGCGATCGATTCCGGTACCAGCGCCACCCCGAGGCCCGCCGCCACGAGGCTGACGGCCATCACGCTGCTGGCAGCGTGGTGGCGGACCGTGGGCTCGAATCCGAGGATTCTCCGGATCGGTGCGCCACCGGAGCTGTCCCCCGAGGGGGAAGCGTGGACGATGAACGGCTCGTCGGCGAGGGCGGCGGCCGGGATGTCGTCCTTATCGGCGAGGGGGTGATCGGCCGGCAGCGCCACCTTGAGCGCGAGCGTTCCCAGCCGGACGGCTTCCAGCCCCTCGGGCAGGTTCGGGGAGACGGCCGTCAGGAAGCCGACCTGCAAGCGGCGGTCGAGCAGCCATTCCAGTTGAACGCGCGGGTGCAGCTCGTGCAGCGCGAGCTCGACCTCCGGCGCGCGTCCGTGGAAGGCCTTGATCGTCGCGGAGAGAAGCCCGGAATAGGCGGCGTGGGCGGAGTAGCCGATCTCGATGCGCCCCAGCGTGCCGGCACCCGCCTGCCTTGCGACGGCGGCGGCCCGTCCCGCCTGCTCGAGCGTCCGGCGGGCCTCCTCGAGGAACAGGCGCCCCGGTTCAGTCAGCTCGACGCTGCGTTTCGTGCGCCGCAGCAACGGCGTGCCCAAAAACTGCTCGAGGGCCTTGATCTGCATGCTCAGAGCCGGCTGGACGATGTGAAGCCGTTCGGCCGCCCGGGCGAAGTGAAGCTCCTCCGCCAGGACGACGAAATAGCGGAGATGGCGCAGTTCCATGGCTGGCTCCCGTCATGCCCTTGCAGGTTGTCTTTTCGGCAGGGCGGTTCCGGTAATCATTTTCGATGATCAAAGTGGCCTGTCAAACCTATTGGACTGATTTGTTACAGGGGGCGAGAGTGGGTTCGTGCCGGACGGACAGGACGGATCAGTCCTCACCGGCACCTGAACCCAAGGAGACCAACGATGAAGAAACTGATCGCCTGCGCCATCCTCGCCGTAGCCCTTCCGACGGTTGCGTCCGCCGCCGAGGACGTGCTGCCGGTCCTCGAGGAGTACAACGCGATGGTCCGCTCCGGTGAGATCCAGCAGGCGATGGAGGAGGCGCAGGCCAACAAGGAAGCCTTTGCCCGCCTGAAGGACCAGAAACGCGTGCAGCGGGAGGCGACTCCTGCGGCCTATGCCAGCGGACGTGGTGTTCGGGTCCGGCAGGACTAACCCCGATCCCACACCGGGGTGGGAGGCTCCCATGCTGCGCGGAGCGGTCCCACTTCGGGAGGCTGTTTTCCGGTCCGGGACTCGTGCATCATCGATGTGAGAGCTTGGCAAGCGCGTTGCCGAAGCCCGCTCAGTACTTCGCGGTGACGGGCGCGGCCGGAGGCGCCTGCCCGCCGAGCGGGAACGAGACCGTGAACAGCCCGACGGTGCCCTTGAAGCGGTTGTCCGTCTCGACCTCGCGCAGCACCTTGATCCGCGTCGAGACGGGTGTCTGGCCGATCAGGAAGTTGTAGCCGACGGTGCCGCCGAGCGCCGTCACGCGGCCCCGGTTGGGGCCGACACGATCACCCTCGCCGCCATCGTCCGAGAACTGCTGGTAGTGCGAGGCCAGGAAGCCCACGGACAGCTCCTTGGTCAGGCTCTTGCTGATCGCGAGATCGGCATGGAAGGCGTTGCCGCTGTCGTAATCGGTGGCGTCGTTCTCCCCGTTGATCTCGAAGCCGACGCTCCCCGAGATGTCGAGGCCCGTTGCCGGATCGAGGTAGGTGAGCGCGCCGTAGACGTCGCCGATCCAGCGGTTGAAGGCGACGTTCGACAGCTCGCCCTCCTGGTAGGCGCCCGCCGGGATGTTGACCGAGACGCCCGCCTGCCAATGGGCGTTGCCGGAGTGCCAGCCGATGAAGCTCGAAGCCACCGGATCGCCGAAGGTGAGGTCCTGGTCGCGCTGCTTGAAGCCGAACGCCCGTCCCAGTCGCGGGGCGGCGATGACCGCGCCGGCGCTGACGTAGGGGGCGCCGAATGGAACCGTAACCGAGAAGGCAAGGTTGCCGCCGAGGATCTCCAGCGGCGTGACCCAGAGCGGCGTGACGAAGTCGACATAGGCGCGCTGCTTGACGTTGCTGACGACGGCACCGCCGATCTGGAGCCGCCGGGCGTTTGGCAGTTCACCGTAGTAGTAGTAGGCGTCGTTGTCGAAGTAGAACCCGGGCGGCGGCGTGACCCCGGCCAGCGGTCCGCGCAACCCCGGCACGTAGAGGCTCACCCCGCCCTCCGTGGCCCGTGCCGACCCGGCAAACAGGTCGACCGACATCCCGAGCGCTAGAGCCAGCGCAAGGCAAGCCAACTGCCTGCACGCGCCCGCTCGGCCACCCCGGTCCCGTTGCCTTCCCTGGCTGAACCCCTGAAACCCCATGGAATCCCCATCATCGGCGTTGGCGGGTCGACGGCAGGTGCATCCGCCGGCCCGCGTCATGATCTTGCAGTCAGTTCCTCGGCGCGAACTTGGTCATGATCTCGTCGAGATTGAAGCTCGCGGGCTTCTGCCGGATCGGGAACTCCTTGAAGCTCTCCACCCACTGCGCCACGGCCGCCTGGGCCGGAACGAGGACGAAGGTACGGTCGAAGAACCACTTCTCGTACTCGAAGGACGAGTCGCCCCGCTCGAACGGATCGGCCCGCAAATTAAACAGCATCGGGGCGCGGAGGTTGGTGAATTCCCGTCTCCAGATGTCGATGCCCTCGTGCTCCTGCGGCTTGAAGACGATCTTCCAGTCCAGGACGCGGATCGAGACCAGTTCACCGTCGTCGTTCCAGTACAGGAATTCCCGACGGGGGCCATCCTTCACGCTGCCCGTGAAAAAGGGCATCAGGTTGTAGCCGTCGAGATGCACCTTGAAGGTCTTCGCGCCGGCCTGATAGCCCCTCAGGCATTTCGCCACGACGTCGGGATCGCCGCCTGCCGCGCAGAAGGTCGGGATCAGGTCATAGTGCGAAAACATCTCGTTATAGATCGTGCCGGGCTTGATGACGCCCGGCCAGCGGATCAGCATCGGCACGCGGAAGCCGCCTTCCCAGTTGGTGGCCTTCTCGCCGCGGAACGGCGTCGCGCCGCCATCTGGCCATGTCATCACCTCGGCCCCGTTGTCGGTGGTGTAGACGACGATCGTGTTCTGGGTGACGCCGAGATCGTCGAGCTTTTTCAGCAACTGGCCGACATGGCCGTCATGCTCCACCATGCCGTCCGGATACAGCCCCTTGCCGGTCCTCCCCTCCACTTCCGGCTTCAGATGCGTGTTCACGTGCATGCGCGTCGAGTTGAAGTAGCAGAACCACGGCTTTCCGGCCTTCTGCTGGCGGTCCATGAAGTCGAGAGCGGCGGCGCATGTCTCGTCGTCGATGGTCTCCATGCGCTTCTTGGTGAGCGGTCCCGTATCCTCGATCCGGCCATCGGCGGAGGAGCGGATGACGCCGCGCGGCCCGAAGCGCCTGCGGAAGTTCGGGTCCTTGGGGTAGTCGGGGTTCTCCGGCTCCTCCTCGGCATTGAGATGATAGAGGTTGCCGAAGAACTCGTCGAAGCCGTGAGCGGTCGGCAGGAACTCGTCCTTGTCGCCGAGATGGTTCTTGCCGAACTGGCCGCACATGTAGCCGAGGGGTTTCAGCAGTTCCGCCACGGTCGGATCCTGTGGCTGGAGACCGACATCGGCGCCCGGAAGGCCGACCTTGGTCAGGCCGGTACGGATCGGGGATTGCCCGGTGATGAAGGCGGCCCGGCCGGCGGTGCAGCTCTGCTCGCCATACCAATCGGTGAACATCGCGCCTTCGTTGCCGACGCGGTCGATGTTGGGCGTGCGGTATCCCATGATGCCGCGATGATAGATGCTCGGATTGAACCAGCCGATGTCGTCGCCCATGATCATGAGGATGTTGGGCTTCGGTCCGGCGCCGGGCGCAGGCGCGGCCTGCGGCTGCTGCGCCTGAGCTCCGGCCCCGCTGCCTGCCAGCGATGCCAGAGCGATCGCAGTCCCTGAGAGAAGGATGTCACGTCGGTTGACGTTCGGCTCCTCGGCTGCGTTGCGCTGCCGGATCGTTTCCTTGTCTTTCTCGCTCATCTCCAACTCCTCCCGGTGGATTGCGAAACAGCCAGCTCGTGTCGGCTGCATGCCTGGAAGACGATCTCCGGAACTACGGCCTGTGGATCGTCTTCCAATCGTTCCTCATGTCGACGACGAGCCAGCCGCGTCGCGGGGCCTCGTCGAGGGCCTTGTCGAGTTTGTCGACCTGCGACCGGCGGCCGTAGGCATATTCGCGCTCCGCATCGGTGTGATGGACGATCAGGGCGAAGCGCGGTCCCGGCGCCAGCGTCGTCCATTGCAGCATCTGGAGGTCGCCATCCGAATTGCCGGCCGCGAAGACCGGACGGCGCCCGATGAACCGTGCGATGCCGACGGGCTTGCCGGGCCCGTCGTCGACGAAGTCGACCTGCGGCAAACGCCGCAATGCGGGCGTATCGCCGTTCAATTCGTACTTCAGCCTGATGCCCGACCCGACGACCTGCTCGGGCGGGATGCCGTAGGCAGGCTCGACCCCGGGGCCGCATGAACTCGACCCCACCGCCCGAGACGATATAGGTCTTGAACCCATGGGCCTTGAGGTAGGCGATGAGTTCCACCATCGGCTTGTAGGTCAGCTCGTTGTACGGTCGGTTGAACCTCGGATGCCGGGCGGTTGCCATCCAATCCTTGACGATGGTCTCGAACTCCGCCGCGGTAATGCCGGCGTGGGTCGCCATCATCAACTGCTCGATGCCCTTGGTCCCGCTCGCGGCCAATCCCCTCGCGTCCCCGGAGAGAGCCGACCGGAAAGGCTCCTTCGTTCTCCATTCCGGATTCCGCGGAGCCAAGGCCTTGAGCCTGTCCATGACGAACATGCCCTGGAAGTAGGTGGGCTGCTCCGACCAAAGCGTGCCGTCGTTGTCGAACACGGCGATTCGCTCCTCGGGTGGTATGAACCCCGCCTCGCCCGGCCGGCTGGCGCGCCCGATGAAATCGACGATGGCCGCCTTCACGTCGCCATCGTTCCAGGACGGCAGGGGACCCTCCTGCGCGCCAGCCGGGAGCACCGGGCCTATCGCCGCGATGCCGAGAACCGTCAGGAGGCTGCGTCGTGTCGGATGCATTGGCGTTGACGTCCTAGTTGATCGAGAACTGGAAGTTCAGCCCGCCGAAGATCTGCCAGCGAGGCACGCCGTCGCCGTTGCGCCAGACCGTGTACTGCGGCTCGATGAAGGCGTTCACCGTGGTCTTGCCGACCTGGAACACCTTGCCGAGACCGAGGCCGACCGGGATGTAGCGGGTGTCGTGCTCGAGATCGAAGTTCCAGATCGCGGACGAGCGCAGGTAGAAGCCCTCCGGCAGGTTGACGTTGACGATCGGCTGCACGGTCAGGAGGTTGACCGGATCGCGTCCGTCATCCTTCGCGAAGGAGTGCTGGTAGATGACCAGGCCGCCGAGCAGGCCCCAGCTCTGCGGGGCAATGGCCACGGCGGCGGCGCCCGTCTGCCAGCGTCCTGTCCCCAGCGCGTCGGTGCTTGCGGTCGGCGCGACCAGCACGGGACCCACGCCGAAGCTGACGGGCTTGCCGGGGATCAGGACGAGATCGATCAGGGTCAGGTCGCCGAACCCTGGGTCGGACCCCGTCGGGAGGGTTGGGGAGTTGGCTATCGGCAGCGTGAAGCGCAGGAGCTGGGGCGTGTCGAACAGGTTGAGCGGGATCAGGCCGCGCAGCAGGAATTGGTTGGCGTCACGCCCGGGCAGCCCCTTGAAGGACGGGATGTAGTAGTCCTGGAGGTTGATCGTGACCTTTGGCGTCAGCGGATTGTTGGCGTCGTTCTGGGCATTGCCCTCCTGCGCATTCGAAGCGGGCGCAAGCGCGGCAACACCGAATGCGAAACCGAGCGCTGCCTTCCCCACCTGTCCCATGGATGCCCCTTCGTCCGACGGTCACTGGCAGCGCGTGAACGTGGTCTCGAGTTCGGGAAAGTCCGGATCGAACTTCACGATGGTGTTCGGGTTGGGCACCCTGAACGTGACGGGCAGCGCGCCGACCATCATCTGGCTCGAGCAGTCGAGAATGGCCCTGAAGCCGTCGGACGTCGGCTTCTCGGATCCCAGCGTGCAGCTCGCCCGCGCGCCCTGGATGCGGTTGCCGCTGATGATGAAGCTGGTGTCGGCGTTGCGGCGGTTGGGCTTGAAGGCGAAGCGCCCGCCCCTCTTCGTGAAGGCGGCGGAACACTCGGCCGAGTTGATGATCCAGGCCCCCTGAAGTTCCGAGATCGCAGCGGCCTGGGCTGGACCTCCGGTAGCGGCAAAGAGCAGGGCCGTGGCGAGCAGGTACGGTGCGATCGTCCGGTGGGCAGCCATCATGAAGCTCTCCTGCACCCGGTGCGTCACGGGAATGGACGGGAACTCCCCACTCCCCCCGGCACCGGTCCGCCGGTGGAGCTTCCCCTGCCCGACCTGGTCCGGCAATTGGGGTAAACCCTGACTTCAACCGGAATAAACCCTCGGTCGACATGCGCAGGCGCGACACTACGGTTCGACCAACTTGTTCCTGATGGCATACCTCACCAGGGTGGCGGTCGAGTTGACGTTGACCTTGCGCATGGCGGCGGCGCGATGGCTTTCCACGGTCTTGAGGTTGACGCCCAGGATCTGAGCCACCTCCTTGTTGCTGTGGCCCTCCGCGATGAGCTGGACGACGCTCCGCTCCCGAGTGGTCAGGGTCCCGTCGCCCACGCGGCCGTGTGACAGGTAGGCGTTCAGCAGCGTCTCGGAGACCTTCCCGGTGAAGAACGGCTTGTGGTTCGACAGGGACTCCACCGCCGCGATGAGGAACCTGCGCGCGTCGGACTTGAGCAGGTAGCCGCGGGCGCCCGCCTCGAGCAGCTCGCGCAGGAGCGGTTCGCTCTCGTGCATCGTGAAGATCAGCACCTCGGTCTGGGGCCGGGCGGCGCGGATCTCGCGGGTGGCGTCGGCCCCGTTCATCAGCGGGAGCTGGTAGTCGAGCACGGCGACGTCGGGCAGGGTTTCGGCCGCGAGCTGCACCGCCCGGCGGCCATCCTCCGCCTCGGCGACCACCTCCCAGCCCGGCTGGTTGCCCAGGATCGCGACGAGACCGGAACGGACGACGTCGTGGTCGTCGGCGATCAGGATGCGTGTCATGACCCCGGGAGACCCTCCGCCGCGATCCTTCCTTATAGCGCAAAAGCTGGGCCGCAGAAGCCGGGGAAAACCCTGAGAAACGCCTCAGGGAACCCTGATCGGCGCCGCTCCCGTCCCCTGCACGCCCTCCGAATCCCGCGGAACCGCGGCGCGGACGACGGTGCCCCGCCGGACGCTGCGGATGCGCAGGCTGCCGCCGAACTGGCTCAGGCGGATCCGCATCCCTGGGATGCCGACGCCCAGCGACGTGCGCTGGGCCGCCGCCTCGCCACGCCGCGGGCGCATGCCGTGGCCGTCATCCCCGATGCACAGGATCACCTCGCCCGGCGTGAGGCGCAGGGCAATTGCGGCCCGCGAGGCCCCGGCATGACGGTGCACGTTGGCCAGGCCCTCCTGGACGATGCGGAACAGGGCGCGCTGGAGCTCGGAGGGCAGCGTCCCGACCCCGTCATCGACCCATGCCTGGACATGCAGGCCGGTCCGGTCCGCGAAGCCGTCGGCGAAGGCCCGGACGGCCCCGGCCAGCCCGTCGCTCTCCAGGCCGGGCGGATGCAGCAGGTACGTGAAGACGCGCAGCTCCTTCAGCGCTTCCTCGAGCGAGCGGTCGATCTCGTTGAGGATCCGCCGTCCGGCCGGCGGCATTCCGAGGGACTCGGCCTGCATCAATCTCAGGCCGGCCGCCACCAGGTGCTGGGCGGTGGAGTCGTGCAACTCCGCCGCGATGCGCCGCCGCTCCTCATCCTGGAGGCCGAGCAGGCGTCCGGAGATCTCGCTGACCTCCTCCCGGGCGGTGATGATGTCGGTGATGTCCTCGCGTGCCACGACGATGCGGGTGTCGGTGCCCACCAGGAACCGGCTCGCTCGGAGCTGGAACCAGCGCGGCCGATCCGGCCCCGGGTATTTGCACAGGGCCTGGAAATCCACGCGCTTGCCTGCGACGAGGGCTTCCATGCCGCGGAAGATCCGCTCCTCCGCCATGCCCCGGTGCCGGACGGACGCGCACACATCGAGGTAATTGGTGCCGACACTGTGCGAGGACCCGCCGGACCCATCGTCCCGGCCGAAGCGGTGCCAAGCCTCGTTGACCGCGAGGATCGTGCCTTGGTCGTCGAGGATGGCGATATGGGCCACGAGGGCATCGAGCGAGGCTTGCAGGAACTCCCGCTCGCGCAACGCCGCCCGGTGCGCCTCGTGGCGGTCCGTGACGTCGCTGAAGAACACGGCGGCGCCCTCGGGCGCGGGATAGACACGGTAGTCGATGAAACGCCCGGGATGGTAGAGCGAGGCGAGCACGCCCCGGAACTCGCGCCCCTCCCCGATCGCCTGCGCCAGGGCGGCGTCGATGGATGGATCACGCCCGACGGTGTCGAAGTAGGAGCGCCCTGCGAGGCTTCTCCCCTCCAGCCCCCACCAACGCACCGCGGCGGCGTTCACGTCCGTGATGCGGTAGTCCCGGTCGAGGGTGAAGTAGCAGTCGCTGATGCTCCCGAGGATGTCGCTCATGCGCGCGTTGGCCGCCGCGAGCTGGCCGCGGCTGGCCGCCGCGTCGCGCCGGAGGCTGTCGACCGGACCACCGGAGCGCATCAGCAGCAAGGCCGAGGCCCCGCCGACGAGAAGCAGGACGCCTCCCGCGAGGGCAATGCGGTAGGCGGCCCGCTGCACCGGCGCATCCACCATTTCGGCCGGGGCAACCGAGAGGGCCGTGTATCCGGAGGTCGGGGACCGGGAGAAGGCGACGGCCCAATCGCCCGACGCCCCGTCGGCCTCGAAGTGGCCGCTGCGCTCCGCCCCCGACAGGCGGTCCACCACATCCCGCGTCAGGCTCACCGACCCTTGCGGCACATCCCGGTCGGGGCCTGCCAGCTCCTGGAGCCTGTGGTCCAGGATGACCGTCCTCCAGCCCTCCGTCCCGTCGACGTCCCGCACGGTCCCGTAGAGATGGTCCTCCGGCACGCCCAGCGTCAGGATGCGGTCCGGCTCGTCGGCCCGCCCCTCGAGCCTCAGGCTCACGGCCACGACCCATTTCCCGTCCAGCGGACCATGGACCCGCTCGGAAAGGATCAGCCCGACCCGCCGCAGCAGCGCCAGCCGCTCCTCCTTGACGGGCAGCGCCGCAAGGGCGGGCAGCGGCGCGCCGAAGGGAACGGCCGTGTTGAGGAGCTGCCGCTCGGGTGTCCAGAGGACGAAGCGGGAGCCGTCGGGGCGGGGCGTCGCCGCGAGCTGGCGGTAGAAGGGTGCGAGATCGTCCGCGTCGAGAAGGGGCGAACGCGACAGGCCCCGCAGGGTATTCCCGAGCGCCTCCGCCTCGCGGTCGAGGGCGCTCACGGTCGCGACCGAGGCCGACAGTCCGCGGTGGATCATGTCATGACGCTCGTGGGAGGCCTGCCCGAGCAGGACGGCGGCGACAGTGAGGAACGACAGTAGCGCCGTCGCCGAGGCGGTCAGGATCACCCAGCCGCGGAGGCCGGGCGACCGGACCAGGCCGCGCCCGCGCAGCCTGAGAGGGTTCACGTCATGCATGACACCGCCTCCGCATGAGGCCCCGGCGCGGCGACCGGCCCGCTTCGCCGTCGGGTTTCACCGGAAGGCTAACACAGGTTAAAACCTGAATGAACTCCCATGGCCGTCGGGTTCGACCTGAGGTTGGGCCGGACGGCCGGTGCGGAACCCGGCAGCGATCGGGATCGTGTCGCGATCCGTGTCGCTTACGGCCCGACGACGCTGCCGCCGCTGCTGCCCGAGGGCGATCCCCGTCGCCAGTCCGGCAGCACCCCAGCCCCAGCCGCGACGGTAGGGATAGTGCCGCCATCCGTGATCTCGGGCGTGCGCTCGCCGCAGCAACAATGCGACCACAATGAGCGGGAAGGTCGGGAACGGGTCACGCTACGAAATTCCCTGGCCTTCAGGAGCGTCCGGTTTCCTGTCTGACATGGACGTTCGGCTCGTGCCCAAGAGCTGCCTCTCAGCCCAATTCTCTTCACGGCAGTTCTGGAATGCCGGGCGCGGGTCGGACGCTTGGCAGGACGCGGCTGTCAGGGCCACGGTCGCTGGCACGTGAAGACCGGGTCCGCAGTGCTCGCTGATTTGAGACAGATCAAGGGGGAGCCGCAGGCAGGCGAGTTAGAATGCTGCATTGGAAGTCTCGCCATCCGGCACGGCGGTGAGACCCTCGGCACAGGAGCCGCCCAGGCCTTTCCCGCCCTTGCACCGGATCACGAGGTTGCAAGGAGAACGCCCATGATGAAACCGCGCAACCAGGTTGTTCAGGTTGGGCGCTTCGGCGGTCCCGACGGGTTGGAGGTGGTCGATGCGCCCATGCCGACGCCCGGCCCGGGCGAGGTGCGGGTGCGCGTGCTCGCCTCGGGCCTGGAGTACACCGACGTCACGATCCGGCGCCACCTCTATCCGCAAACGATGCGCCTGCGGCCGCCATTCGTGCTGGGCTACGACGTGGTCGGCGAAATCGATCAGCTCGGCGACGGCGTGACGGGCTTCCGGCTTGGCGAGCGCGTGGCCGACATGACGGTGGTCGGCTCGAATGCGGCTTATCGCACGCTCCGGGCCAAAGACCTGACCCGCATGCCGACGGACGTCGATCCGGCAGAGGCGACGACGCTGATCCTGAGCTGGACCACGGCCTACCAGCTCCTGCACCGCACCGCCCGCGTGCAGCGCGGCCAGCGCGTGCTCGTGCAGGGCGCCGCCGGTGCCGTCGGCCAGGCGCTGCTGACGCTCGGCCGGATGGCCGGGCTGGAGCTGTGGGGCACCGCACGGGGGGAGCACGCCGGGATCGTCCGCGAGCTCGGCGCCACGCCGATCGACTACCAGCGCGAAGACTTCACGCGCGTCCTGCCGGGTGGGTTCGACGTCGTCTTCGACGGTGTCGGCGAGGACGATTATCGCCGCTCGTTCGCGGCGCTCAGGCCCGGCGGTCTGCTCTGCGCCTATGGCTATTCGGCGAATGTGCAGGCGGAGCGTCGCCTCCTGAGCCTTCTGATGTGGCTTGTGCGCGTGTATGTCTGGCGGCAGGTGCTGGGGTGGTTGCCCGGCGGCAAGCGCCTGCGCCTCTACTCGATCAATCTGATGCGGGCGCGCCATCCTGCCTGGTTCCGGGAGGATCTGGAGCGGCTCTTCGAGCTGTTGGCGACAGGCGCCATCCGGCCGCGCGTCGCCGGGCGGATCTCGATCGATGAGGTCGCCGACGCGCATCGCCGTCTCGAGGCGGGTAGTCTCGCGGGCAAGCTCGTCCTGTGCCCGGATCTCGAGGTGCCGCGTGCCGAGGCAGCCTCTGCCACAGCACCTGAGGCACCTCTCCAGGTTTCGCGTGCGCAATGACCGAGTTGCCATGCGCAAGCACGCTGCGATCGACATGAGCGTAGCGGCTTGGAGTTGGCTCGATCCGGAGGATCCGACATGATGTTCGGTTCTGGCATAATGGGGCACTGGAGCGCATTGCACTGGGGTGCCCTTACGGTTTTCGCCGTTCTGGTCCGTGATCGCCCTGATCCCGTTTGCCAATCTGATCGGCCTGTGGATTGTCGCCATCGTTCCTTGGCCCCACAGCCACGAGGTTAACGGTCCTGACGGCACAAGGGCGCCGAGAGCGGCGTAGGATGGCACCCGCAAGCGCGGCCCCGGCTGCTCAACTTCAGGCAACGACATTCCGGGGCTCTCCCCTGACGAAGGCCTCGATGTTGCCGAGTGTCGTCTCGATGATGCGCTGGATCGCCCCATCGGTGTTATAGGCGTTGTGGGGCGTGACGATCACGTTCGGGAACCTGAGGAGCACGTGGTTCGCCACCAGGGCCCTGAGGTCGTAAGCCACGGGCACGGCCTCGGCCCGAAAAATCTCGGCCTCCTCCCGGATCGCAGGCTCCTCGGGCAGCACGTCGAGGCCCGCCGCCGCCAGCCTGCCCCCGGCCAGCGCCCGAACCAGCGCGGCAACGTCCACGACGTTGCCGCGGGCCGTGTTGATCAGGACCGCTCCCGGCTTCATGAGCCCGAACTCGCGGTCGGACAGGAGGCCGATCGTCTGTGGCGTCGCGGGCACATGCAGCGTCACCACGTCGGCGGCGGTCAGAATGTCGTCCAAGGGCGCGTAGCGAAAGCCCATCCGGTGCGCGGTTTTCTCATTGGATTCGATATCGAACGCCACCACGTCCATCCCAAATCCCTTGGCGATCCCGACGACGCGGCGCCCGATCCGCCCGGTGCCGATCACGCCAAGGGTCCTGCCGTGGAGATCGAAGCCGCGCAGGCCGCTCTGCGAGAAGTTTCCGCGCCGGGTCCGGTCGACGGCTTCCACCAGATGGCGGCTCACGGCGAGCAGGAGCGCGAAGGCATGCTCCGCGACCGTGTGGTCGCCGTAGTCGGGAACGTTGCACACCGTCACTCCATGGGCACGGCAGTACCCAAGATCGATGTGGTCATGGCCTGTCGAGCGTGTCGCGACGAGCTTCAGCCGCGGGAGTTGCGCCAGCACGCCCGCATCGAGCCTCGAATAGACGAACGGGCTCACGATCTCAGCGTCAGCGTACTTCACGACCGTATCCCCGGTCAGCCGCTCGTGGGTACACGTGACCGCGTGATCGGGCTGGAGCCTGAGGCACGCCTCATGCTCCCACTGCTCGGTCTCGAACACGGCGACCTTCATGGCTCACGCCTCCTTTGCTCCGTCATCGGCTGTCGCGTTCCGAGACGGCCACTCCGTCCCTGATCCGGTCGCTCGGATGCAGCACGACGGAATCCCCGGCCGACAGCCCGGACAGCACCTCGGCCTGACGGCTGTTGCGGTGCCCGACCCGGACAAGGGCGGTATGGGCCCGGCCGTCCCTCACGGTGAACACCGCCCACTCCTCCCCACTTCGGAACAGGGCACTGACAGGCACCGTCAGGACATTGTCGGCGCCCCACGTCGTCACATGGACCACGACGCGGAAGTCATGCCCGAGGGCGCTCCACGCCTCGGGCGGATCGACGAAATCGATCACGGTGCTCACCCGTTGCTCCTCGATGCCGAGCGCCGAGACCTTCAGGAAGCCGGCCGGATCCACGCGCGTCACTCGTCCGCGCAGCGGGGGCCCGCCCCAACCGTCGATCCGCACCGACGCTCCCGGCTTCACCTGCACCGCGTCGGTCGAGAGAAGGTCCGCCGCCACCTCGATGTCGAGCGGATCACCGATGGCGAGCAGCGGCGCCCCGGGCAGGACGACCGCCTCGCTCTCCTGGATGATCTTGAGAATGCGCCCCGTCACGGGGGCCCGGACCTCGATGCAGCAGTTCGGGTTCGTTGCCTCCGAACCGCCTGAGGGATCGATCAGCCGCGCAGCCGCGACCGCCTGCTCGCTGCGGCGGACATCGAGCTGAGCCTTCGCGCTCGCGAGGGCGGCTTCGTTGGTGTCGACGTCGAACTGGGCCTTGTCCAGCGCCCGGGACGAGATCGCGCCCGTGCGGACCAGCGCCTGGGCCCGCCGGAGCTCGTCGCGCGAGAAGTCGAGCGCCGCCTCGATCCGGCGCACCTCCGCCTCCGCCAGCTTCACGGCCGCGTCTGCCGCCGCGACCGCCGCCTGCAACTCCTCGCGCGACCGGATGTCGAGAAAGCTCGGCAGGGTCGGCTGCATGACGGCCACGACCGTCTCGCCCGCGGTGACCTGATCGCCGATGTGGAGGGAGGTCTCGTGGTGCCCGGCGGGATGGGAGATGCGCAGGACCCTCCCGGCCACGGGGGCGGAGACCGTGTAGATGTGGCGCACGCGCGTGCGGGCGTCGTCGTCGACCGTCACCTCCATCGGTCCCAGCGTCGCCCGTGCGAGATCGACGGGAATTGGCCGGGGCCAGGCGAACCAGCCAATCCCGGCCGCTGCTCCTGCGAGGATGAGCGTCCCGGCCACACGTTTGAGCCAAATCCCACGCATGGGCTAATCCCGCGTCTTGAGGACGGCCACGAGATCGAGCTGATGGACCCGTCGGCGCACGACGAGAGCCGAAACGACGGCGGCGGCCACGACGACCGCGCTGGCGAGGACATAGGTGGAATTCTCCACCACCAGGCGCACCCGCATGAGCTCGCCGGCCAGGTTCGTCCTCATGACCCATGCCAGTCCATAGCCCATCACCCAACCTGGGAGCTGCGCAACCAGCGTCAACAGGGCCAGCTCCAGGAACAGGATCCGCAGGACCTCGGCCCGGGTGAAGCCGAGAACGCGCAGGCTCGCCAGCTCGCGCGCCCGCTCCGACAGCGAGATCCGGGCGGTGTTGTAGACGACCCCGAACGCGATGATGGCAGCCAGCCCGGTGTAGATGCTGGCCATCGTCGTCACGAGCACGGCCAGCGAGGCACGGAAGTTGGCGAGCGACACGCGCTGGAGCGCCAGGCCACTGACCGAAGGCAGCTCCTTGACAGTGTCGTAGAGGGAATCGAGCCGGCTCTCGTCCAGCGCCAGGTGGACGCTGTTGATGACCGGCGCCTCCCGCATCAGCCGCGACAGGGCGTCGGCGTTCATCATGCCCCTGATGCCGAAGTAATCCTCGACCAACGCGGCGATGGGCAGGGTCACCGTCCTGCGCTGCCCGTCGAGCAGGTCGACTTCCACGTCATCGCCCACCTGCACGCCGAGGATCTGCGCCAGCATGGCGGAAATCGCCAGCCCGCTTTCCGGCAGCACCACGGGACGCAGCTTCTCGTCGATGATCCGGCTGAGGTCCGCGTCGGGCGGCCGGCCGCTGATCATGATCCGCCGCTCGACGTTGCGGTGCCTGATCCGGACGGGAACCTCACGGTAGGGTTCGGCCGTGATCACGCCGGGCAGGCGGGCGACCTGAAACAGCACGTCCCGCGGGCGCTTCTCCGTGAAGCTGACAGTGGCATCCTGCCGGTCGGCCATGAAGTACGTGACGTCGATCAACTGCTCCATGGTGTCCCGGGTAAAGAGCGACACGATCAGGATCGCGGTTGCGAGCGCCATGCCCAGCACTGTGAACCCCGCCCGGAACGGATGATGGGCGATCCCCCGCAGCATCATGATGGCCGGCTGCGACAGCAGGCGATCGACGCGAACGCCCAAGGGGAGCAGGTGCCTGAACTGCGGCGGAGCGGGCGGCTGCATGGCGACCGCCGGCGCCAAAGCGACGACACCGCGGAGGGCTCGAGCAGCACCCAGGGTTCCGGCGGTGAGGCTCGCCACGGCCGCCATGAGATAGACGTCGGGGCTCTTGCTGAAGATGAGGAACGGGAAGCGGAAATAGTCGCCGAACAGGCTGGTGATGAGGCTCCCGAGCCAGGTGCCGGCGAGACTGCCGATGGCGATCCCAATCACGACGAGGGCCAAGACGAACTTGAGGTAATGCGAGGCAATGGCGAGATTGCCGTAGCCCAGGGCCTTGAAGAGCCCGACCTGCTCGCGGTCGAGCGCCACTAGGCGGTCGAGCGTCAGGTTGACCAGGAACGCCGCCACCACCAGGAAGATCGGCGGCAGGGTCCGGCTCATGTTGTTGAGCATGTCGAGCTCGTGGTCGAGGAAGGCGTGCGAGGTCTGGTCCTTGCGCCCGTAGGCCGCCTGCCCGCCGTAGCGGTCGAGAAGCGCGTCAAGCCGGAGGATCACCTCGCGCTCGGAGGCATTCCGCAGGAGCTTCACGGCGACCGACGAGAAAGCGCCGTCGAGGTCGAAGGCGCCGGCCAGCGCCTTCTCCGGCATCCAGACGATGCCGAAGCGCCGATCGTCCGGCATGATGTCGCCGGGGCCGATGGCGTAGACGAACTCGGGCGAGAGCGTGATCCCGACGACGGTGAGCTCGCGCTTGCGGCCGTTCAGGATCGCCGAGAAGCGCGCACCCGGGACGAAGCCGTGGGCGTTCGCGAAGCTCTCGCTGATCGCGACCTCCGCGACGCTGCCGGGCTCAGGCAACCGCCCGGCCCGGACGTAGAGCTGATTGAGATGCGGCGTGCCATGCTCCGGCAGCGAGACGAACCGACCTGTCGCAGGCTCGCGGAAGCCCGGGATGTCGAGGAGGGCGAGTTTGGCGATGCGCGCGTCAACGGCCGCCACGCCAGGAATTTCGGCGATCTGGCTCACCAGGCTCATGGGAGCGCGCCGCACCAGGGCGAACACGTCGGCGAACTGATAGCGTTCGTAATAGGCTCTGCGGGTCTCGTCGAGCGAGCGGTAGGAGCCCACGGACATCACGAGGGTTGCGACCGCGCCGGCGATCACGAGCGCGATGGCGAGCGCCTGCGCCCAGAGCCGTCTCAGGTCGCGGAACAGCTTGATGTCGAGCATCCGCATCGGATCACCAGGTGAGCTCGGCCGCCGCCCGGCGCATCTCGTTCCTGATCTCTTGGGAGATCCGGCCGTCGGCGAAGAAGAACACGCGGTCGGCCACCTCCTGGATGCCTGCATTGTGCGTGATGATCAGGGTCGTGGTCCCGAGTTGGGCGTTGACGCCCAGCAGGGCCTCGATCACCCGGATGCCGGTCTTGGAATCCAGGGCGCCGGTGGGCTCGTCGCAGAGCAGGACCTCGGGCCGCTTGGCGATGGCCCGCGCGATGGCGACGCGCTGCTGCTCGCCGCCTGAGAGCTGGGCCGGGAAATGGTCCATCCGCGCTTCGAGCCCGACCAGCGCGAGAGCCTCGTCCGGGCGCATCGGGTTCTCGGAGATCTCGGTCACCAGAGCGACGTTCTCGTAGGCCGTCAGGCTCGGGACAAGGTTGTAGAACTGGAACACGAAGCCGACATGGCGCCGGCGGTAGGCGGTCAGACCGCGGTCATCGAGCGTAGTGAGATCGAGGTCCTTGAAGAACAGGCGCCCGCTCGTAGCCTGGTCGAGCCCGCCCATGATGTTGAGCAAGGTCGACTTGCCGCTGCCCGAGGGACCAAGCAGGACGACCACCTCCCCGGCCGTGATCTCGAAGGTGAGCCCTCTCAGGGCACGCACCTCGACCTCCCCGGTCCGGTAGACCTTTGTCAGATCGCGCGCCGTAAACACGCCTGTGTCCATCCGACCCCCTGCTCGCGTGTCCGCCTGAGGCATCACGGAGACCTCAGGCGATTTGAAGGGAGCTCGCGCTCATCTGAAATCCTCCTTGGTACGTCAGGGTGATCCTGGCCGCTTTGGGGGATGCCGGGCTGGCAATCCCCGCGAGGGAATTCCGTGCCTTGGCTGCCGCGGCGGTGATAGGAGCGGGCCGTCCCAACGCGGCGAGCGGAATGCCGATCGCATTGTCGGCGAATGCCCCAAGGCCGTTCTGCCGATAGGATCCTCGGCGGATGCGTCGGACCCGATGCCCGAGGGCGCTGCGGACCATCCATCCGCTGTCCTCCCGCTCGCCCCGCCGTCCCGGCCATTGGCTGGGCGACTGCTGGCGGTCACCGCATTTCAGCCCCGAAACCAGTCTGCCGCAGTCTTCATTCCACGACGGCCATCATACCAGAAACGGAGGCATGAAGCGGTCCAATATCCAGTGGTGAGCCGGACGGGGGCTCCGGTGACCGAGCCCGCGGCCATGCAAGTCAAGCTCGCCCCGTGACCGATATCCGCCCACCGCCTGGAGACTGCGTGTCGAGGAGCAGATCGCGGAGCACCTGAGGGCCTTTCCGAAGCTGGGAGATCGGCTTGTGGCTGGAGCCACGATGGTGTTCTGATCGTGCGCCCTCACCGCACCCGCTGCCGTGACGGCGAACTGGAGTGTCCGCGTGACGGCGGATCGGCCATTGTGCTATGCTTTCGACATATGGCACGCGCCAACTCTGGGAGGGACTGCCTTGACGCCCTCACCGAACCCGCTGCCGATCTTCATTCCGTCTCCCGGTGGGACGGACTACCTCCTGGTCGGGATGGCGATCTTTTTGGTCGCCTTCATGCTCGCAATAGGTCTCCTCTACCTGACGCTGCATCACCTCCCCGATCACATTGCCCACAAGTCCCAAAAGGTGCAGTACGAGATCGTGGGCGTGCTGGGCCTGCTCGCCATGTTCACCCATGTCCACGCCTTCTGGATCGCAGGGCTGCTGCTGGCGCTGACCGACCTCCCCGACTTCGGCAGCCCGTTGCGTCGCATGGCCGGAGCACTCGACAGGATCGCCGCTGGTCGCCGGATGGTCATCGAAGACATGGACGGAAAGCCGACGAGAGCTGGACCGATCATGGTGCACGGGCTTCCTACAGTAGCCGATCCCGAGAGCAAACACGTCCCCGACGCCGGAGCAGGTGCTCCTGGCACGCCTCGGGAAATCACGGGCCTGCATGGACCCTGAGCATCATACCTGGAACTCGGGACGCATCGCCCGTGGCTGACCTGCCACGTGTCAGGGCCGGACGTAAGCCTCGGTCGTGTAGCGGCGCATCATCCGCTGGCTGTTGAAGTAGGACGCGATCTTGGAGATGCCCTGCTTCATCATTCCGATCCAGCGGGCGCGGTCCTGGTAGTACGTGGGCAGAACCTGCCCTTCGAGCCTGTCGTAGAGGTCATGCCCATGTTGCTCGGCCCCCTCTGCGCCGTCCCGGCCAATCGACCAGCCGGTGACGCCGTCGATGCAGGCCTCGATCCACCAGCCGTCGAGCACGCTCAGGTTCAGGACGCCGTTCAGGGCCGCCTTCATGCCGCTCGTTCCCGACGCCTCCAGCGGCGGCAGCGGCGTGTTCAGCCACAGGTCCGTCCCGGCCACCAGGGTCCGAGCCAGCGCCATGTCGTAGTTCGGCATGAACGCCGTGCGAATGTCTGGGGAGAGCTGGCGCATCCGGTCATGGATGTCCCGGATCATGTGCTGGCCCTGCGTGTCGCAGGGATGGGCCTTCCCGGCCATCACCACCTGAAACGGGAAACGCGCATCGATCGCGCGAAGCCGCTGCACGTCCGCCAACAGGAGGTCCGGACGCTTGTAGCCCGTCATGCGGCGGGCGAAGCCGATCAGGGGCACATCCGGATCCATGGCGACGCCGGTGCTCCGCAGGATCTCCTCCAGCAGGTCGCGCTTGGCCCTCTGGTGGGCGGCCCAGACATCCTCGTCCCGGAGCTGGTCGGCCCGGACCAGGAGCTCGGGCTCATGGCCCCAGTTGGGCAGGATGTCCTGATAAAGCCTGGCAAAGGCCGGGTGGGTCCAGGTCGGGGCATGCACGCCGTTCGTGATCGCCGCAATCCTGTAGCCCGGGAACATCCGCTGCGTCGTCTCGGCATGGCGGCGCGCGACACCATTGACGTAACCGCTGAGGTTCAGGGCCAGCCGGGTCATGTTGAGCCGGTCCTCGCCGGCCAGGGGCCTGAGTTCGTCGAAGGGGACGAAATCGGCTCCCAGGATGCGCTGGACGTCCTCGTAGGCGAAGCGGTCGTGCCCGGCCTCGACCGGGGTGTGGGTGGTGAACACGCACATGTCGCGGACGTGGTCGACCTCGTGGGCCAACCCGTTGCCGCCGGACCGGCGCCTTCGGCGCAACAGCTCGAGGGTCAGGAAGGCCGCATGGCCCTCGTTCAGGTGATAGGTTCCGATGCTGAACCCGAGCGCCTGGAGCATGCGGGCGCCCCCGATCCCGAGCACGACCTCCTGCATGAGGCGGTACACCTCATCGCCGCCGTAAAGGTGGTCGGTAATCTTGCGGTCCTCTGGGGCATTCTGGTCGAGATCCGTGTCGAGCAGCAGCACCGGAACCTGGTGTCCGATGGGGCACGTGACCACGTAGAGCCAGGGCCGGATCCAGACCGAGCGGCCCTCGATGGCCACGGCGATCATGGCCTCGAGCGGTGTGGCCCACTCCGCCGGGCTCCAGGGATCGTCATGCCCGACCTGGGAGCCGTCGGCGGCGATCTCCTGGCGCAGGTAGCCCGCCCGGCTCGCCAAGGTCACGAAGACCACCGGCAGCTCGAGGTCGGCGCAGGACCGGGCGGTATCCCCCGCCAGGATGCCAAGGCCTCCACTGTAGCTGTGGATCTCAGGCCGGAGGGCGATCTCCATCGAGAAGTAGGCGATGCTCGTGCGCTGGAGAAACGGGAGAATGGCCACGACCATATTCCAATTTGAAGCCCTGTCGTGAGAATGCCCTGCCGTGAGCTTGAAGGAAGATTAACGCCTGTACCGCCGTCCGCCTTGACGCGGATCAACGCCGAGCGCGGCCTTGCGGCATAGCCTCGGATCAGAGCCCAAGCGGCGCCCCATGGCTGCATCCCGGTGACTTGGCGCGACCCCGTCAATGCCAGGCAGTCTGCCAGGTAAGGCTTACCGACTTGACCTTGCCACGATGGAAACCCTCAGGATTCCCAGTCGGGATCGAGAATCAAGCAGAGGACCGTCATGAACGACACCAAAGCAAACGGTCATTCAGGCCATGCCCGTCACGACCATGGCGTCCACCACGACCATGCCGGGCACCATCACCACCCCGATCCAGTGGCGGATACCGGGACGGTGAAGGATCCGGTCTGCGGGATGATGGTCGACCCGCATGTGACCACCCACCGGGTGCAGTACGAGGGCAAGCCGTACTACTTCTGCTCATCCGGCTGCCAGTCGAAGTTCACGGCCGAGCCTGCGAAGTACGTCGAGCCGGCAACGGCGCGAAAGGCCAAGCCCGTGCCGGAGGGCACGATCTACACCTGCCCGATGCATCCCGAGATCCGGCAGGTAGGTCCGGGCTCCTGTCCGATCTGCGGCATGGCGCTCGAACCCGTGCTCGCCACCGCCGAGGCTGGCTCAAGCCATGAGCTCGTCGACATGACGCGCCGCTTCTGGATCGGCCTCGTCCTGAGCCTACCCGTGGTCGCGCTGGAGATGGGCGGCCACCTGACGGGCTTAAGCCACTACGTCGGCCAGCAGACCTCGAACTGGATCCAGATGCTGCTCGCGACCCCGGTCGTGCTCTGGGCCGGCTGGCCGTTCTTCGTGCGCGCCTGGCAATCGCTCGTGAACCGCAGCCTCAACATGTTCACGCTGATCGCCATGGGCACGGGCGTAGCATGGGTCTACAGCATGGTTGCGACCCTCGCCCCTGACGTTTTCCCGTCCGCCTTCCGGGGTCACGATGGATCGGTCGCCGTATACTTCGAGGCGGCGGCGGTGATCACGGTGCTCGTCCTGCTCGGGCAGGTGCTCGAACTGCGTGCCCGCGAGACGACGAGCGGCGCCATCCGGGCACTGCTGGATCTTGCCCCCAAGACGGCCCGCAAGATCCTGCCCGACGGCTCGGAGCAGGAGGTCCAGCTCGATACCGTGCAGGCGGGCGACCGCCTGCGGGTCCGTCCCGGCGAGAAGGTGCCGGTCGACGGGGCCGTGCTCGAGGGGCGCAGTGCGGTCGACGAGTCGATGGTCACCGGCGAGTCGATGCCCGTAACCAAGGAGGTCGGCGCCAAGGTCATCGGCGGCACCATGAACCAGAGCGGCGGCCTCGTCATCGAGGCGCAGAAGGTCGGACGCGACACCATGCTGTCCCAGATCGTGCAGCTCGTCGCCGAGGCGCAACGCAGCCGCGCCCCGATCCAGCGCCTAGCGGACCAAGTCTCGGGCTACTTCGTGCCGGCCGTCATCGGGGTGGCGGTGCTGGCCTTCGTCGCCTGGGCAATCTGGGGACCCGAACCGCAGTTCTCCTATGGCCTGGTGGCCGCCGTGGCGGTCCTGATCATCGCCTGTCCGTGCGCGTTGGGCCTCGCGACGCCAATGTCGATCATGGTGGGGGTCGGGCGAGGCGCCCAGGCGGGCGTACTGATCAAGAATGCCGAGGCGCTGGAGCACATGGAGAAGGTCGATACGCTCGTGGTCGACAAGACCGGCACGCTCACCGAGGGCAGGCCCGCCGTGACGGCCGTCGTGCCGGCGCCGGGCTTCGCGGAGGCCGAGGTGCTGCGCCTGTCGGCCAGCGCCGAGCGACCGAGCGAGCATCCGCTCGCCATCGCCATCGTTGAGGCGGCCGAGAAGCAGGGCATCACGACGGCCCCGGTCACGGACTTCGACTCGCCCACCGGCAAGGGCGCGCTCGGCACCGTCGAGGGGCGGCGCGTCGTGCTCGGCAGCGCCAAGTTCCTGGCGGAGCACGGCATCGACGTCGCTCCCCTGGCCGTGTCGGCAGACCGCCTCCGCGAGGATGGGGCTACCGCCATTTTCGCAGGTGTCGACGGGAGGGTGGCGGGCGCGATTGCCATCGCCGATCCGGTGAAGGCAACGACGCCCGAGGCCTTGGCCGGCCTGAAGAAGGAGGGCATCCGCGTCGTGATGCTGACCGGCGACAACTGGACGACGGCACGGGCCGTCGCCCGCAGGCTCGGGATCGACGAGGTCGAGGCCGAGGTGCTGCCGGAGCAGAAGAGCGCCGTGGTCGAAAAGTTCAAGCGCGAGGGCCGCGTGGTGGCCATGGCGGGTGATGGCGTCAACGACGCGCCGGCGCTGGCGGCGGCGGATGTCGGCATCGCGATGGGCACCGGCACCGACGTGGCCATGGAGAGCGCCGGCGTGACCCTGCTCAAAGGCGACCTGACCGGGATCGTGCGGGCGCATCGGCTGTCGCATGCCACGATGCGCAACATCCGCCAGAACCTATTCTTCGCCTTCATCTACAACGCCCTCGGCGTGCCGGTCGCAGCAGGTGTCCTCTACCCGTTCTTCGGCATCCTGCTGTCGCCGATCATCGCGGCGGCCGCGATGGCGCTGTCGTCGGTCAGCGTGATCGGCAATGCGATCCGGCTCCGTACCGTCCGGCTATGACATTCGGCCCGGCAGTCCGGGCGGAATGTCGATCGAAAGAGGGGGCGCGTCGCCGGCGAATTCCGAGGGGTGCTTTGCCGCGTAGGTGGTCACCGCCGTCGGAGCGTTCGTTCATCACTGTCGACGGCGATCCTGCCGTTTCGCGTACGGTCCTGTGAGGCAGCGCACGGGCATCCCGGACCGGAGAAGGCATGCTTCCGGTTGGCCGGCCCAACTCCATCCCGGCCAGCGAAGGGAGAAATTCCATGAGTGAGCGCAACAACCGTGCACGCTCGTCCCGCAAGGATGCCCTTGAGTCCGATGGTCATGGCGATCACCTGACCCTGGATCACTTTCCCACCCGCGACGAGGTCGCCAGAGCCGAGGCGGCCAAGCCCGGGCATGAGCCGCACGTCCATGGCCCGCATCCGATGTTCGATCACTTCCCGACCCGGGACGAGTTGCGGGACGCGCAGGCGCACTTCGGCATCGAGCGCATGCCGGACCTCGAGACGGCATGGCTGCGGGTCGAGCGGCACCTGAACGAGACCGGGCTTGAGCTCCGCAAGTCGGATTTGCTGACGCAGCTCACGCCAAAGCTCTCGGACGCCCTCATCGGCGACAGGCTCCAGATCAAGCCCTGGATCCTCGCGCTCCTCAGGGCCCTGTTCAGGAGCCGGGCCGACCATCGGACGCTGAGCTCGGCGCAGCGGCAGCAATTCAACGACGCCATTCAACAGGTTCATGCGGACGGCAGCTACCAGGCCCTTGCCGCCGTGCATGCCGACATGAGCCACAACATGCATTCGAACATGGGAGCCGTCGGCACGCAGCGCTTCCTGCCATGGCACAGGGTCTATCTCCTGAAGATGGAAGACCTGCTGCGCTCCAAGAAGCCGGGCCTGACGATCCCCTGCTGGAACTATGCGGTCGATAAGGCGCGGCCTGACTGGGTCTGGCGTCCGCCCTCAGTGACGCGGCCGGCCCCCGGCGCGAGCGGATCGCTTCCGGACCCCGCGGGCATGAACGCCATTCTCTCCAATTCCGGTTACACGTCCTTCACCGAGGATCTCGAGTTCGACGCCCACAATCAGGTGCACAACTGGTGTGGTGGAACGCTCAGGAGCCCGCCGACGGCGTCACAGGATCCGATATTCTGGCTGCTGCATGCGAACGTCGATCGCATCTGGGATCTTTGGCAACTGAACCATGGCGGAACGCCGTCGCTCGTCGGAACCGATGCGACCATGGACCCTTGGACGCAGACCGCCAGCGATGCCAATGACGTGATCAAGCTCGGTTATTCCTACAAGTAACCCGGCAGCTCGGGAGGCCCATTGTCCGGGCCTCCCGAGGGCCTCATTTGAGCGAGATCAAGGCGCGTTCCCCTGCACCGTCTGAGATTGATCTCACCTGATCGGGAGACCTCGCCATGACCACACCGAACGTGTCTTCGACGCCGCCCAAGAGCTGGCGGACGCTTTTGGTCGGAACTCCCCTGGGCTGGGTTGTTACGCTCGCGCTGGCCGGACTCGGTATCTATCTGTTCGCAACCCACACGGGCCACATCCTGTCCGCCCTGCCCTACCTTCTGCTGCTCGCCTGCCCGCTGATGCACCTGTTCATGCATGGCGGTCATGGTCACCATCACGGAAAGCGCGAGTGACCGTCGCCAGGCCTGACCGCCTGCGCTTGCCCAACCTCACGTCGGGCATCGGCGTGGCCGTTGCTGGCGCCGGGATCGGCGTCTTGGCTGCCAGCCGCATCGGATCCCTTGGCTTACCGCTCCTGTTCATCGGTGCTGCGGCCCACGCCTGGGGCATGGAAGCCAAGCACCGCCTGGAGCAATTCTGATGCAGGCGAAACCGGAACGGCCTTCAGGTGCGGGGATTGATCTGGAACAATGGAAAATAGGGAAGGTCACGCTAAGTTCGAGCGCATGATGCCCCTCCGGTCACTGATCCCGTGCCTGCTCCGCTGCATCCTCGCGGTCGTGCTGGTCGTCGGCACGCTCGGGCCGACCGCGGTCGCATCCGCGGACCGGGGCAACGACGGCGCCTCCGTCATCTCCCATGTCTCCGCGCCGCACGATTGCTGCGATCCCGCTCCCGAGAGGATGGGCCGCGGCTGCGCTCCGGTCTGTTCCCAATCCTCCTGCGGCGTCATTGGCCTGCCTGCCTTCGGGCTCGCGAGCGCTTCCGTTGCCCGCGCGGGCTCGTGGTGGGTGGACACTACCGCATTTCCGGATGGCCTCCCTCCGGAGACACTGGTGCCCCCTCCCCGATCCTGAGCTGCTGTCCGCACTCGGGCCATGCCTCAGGCAGGCCTTCGTCTTTCAGAAGCTCGACCGTTCTCGAGGAGAACCACCATGAAGTCATCCATTCTCGCACTCGCTCTCGCCGCCGGCCTGTCGGTTCCGGCCCTGGCCCAGCAGGCGCCCCCGTCCGACGCGGACCATACCGCTCACCATCCTGAGCAGACCCAGGCACAGACTAGCGCTCCCATGGGCGGTCCCCAGAACCAGATGGGTGCGACGCCTTCCCCGCAAGGCGGGATGTCCGGCATGCAGGGGGGCATGATGAGCCAGGGAACCCAGCGTCCCGGGGGGATGATGTCCGGCATGGGGCAGAACATGATGATGAACTGCCCGATGATGCAGGGCATGATGGGCCGCGGAGCCGGCACCATGCAGATGGGCGCCGTCGAGGGGGACCAGGGCGTCGCCTCGCTCGCCATGAACGCGGTCAACGAGCGCATGCACCGCGAGATGGCCACCGCGTACACGGGGAACGTGGATGCCGACTTCGTCCGGAACATGATCGCCCACCATCAGGGCGCCATCGACATGGCCAGGATTGAGGCCGCCTTCGGCAAGGATCCCAAGATCCGCGAGCTCGCCCAAGCCGTCATCAGGGCACAGGAGGACGAGGTCGCCATGATGAAGTCCTGGCTCGCCGAGAACGCGAAGCAGTGAGGCAAACAGGATGCAACCGAACCTGACGATCAGCCGGCGGGCTCTCCTCGTCGGCCTTGCCGCCGCTCCCCTCGCCCTTTCCGCCCTTCCGGTGGTTGCCGCGCAGTCCCTGCCGAAGATGACGGTCACCAAGGACCCGAGCTGCGGCTGCTGCGGGGCGTGGGTGGATCACGTCCGCAAGGCTGGATTTCCCGTCGAGGTGATCGAGTCCGCCGAGGTGAACCGCCTCAAGGTCCGCCTCGGCGTGCCGCAGGCGCTCGCCTCCTGCCACACGGCGGAAATCGGCGGCTACGTGGTCGAGGGGCACGTTCCCGCGGACGCGATCAAGCGCCTCCTCGCCGAGAGGCCGCAGGCCAAGGGACTCGCGGTTCCGGGCATGCCGGTCGGCTCCCCGGGGCATGGAGGTCGAGGGCGTCGAGGACGACACCTACGACGTCGTCCTGTTCGGGCCCGCCGGCCAGACGACGTTCGCGCGCTACCGGGGCAGTCGCCCGGCCTGATGCCTCGTGTCGCCGGCTCATGTCCGGCGAAGGACATGCCGTGACAGCGAGCCCCCGCGATCCGCGGGGGCTCGGATGCGTCATTGAGCGCCTTCCTTCTTCGCATTCGCTTTCAGCCAATCCTTCATCTCGGCGATCTCCTGGCCCTGCTCCTTCTTCGTCTTCTCGGCCATCTTCCTGGCCTCGGCGTTGTCGCCCGTCTTGAGGACCACGTCGGCCATGTCGATGGCGCCCTGGTGGTGTGCGATCATCCCGCACACGAAGGCGATGTCGGAGTCCTTGGCCATGACGCCTGCCATCATCGGGCCGTGCATCCTCATCATGGCCTGCATGTAGCCCTTCTGGGCATCGTTCATGTTGGCCATCATGCCCTGCATGCCCTGCATCATGGACGACATGTCCATGCCTGGCATGTTCTGCATGTTCTGCATCTGCCCGCTGGCCTGGACCGCCGTCCGGCACTCCTCCGGCAGGCTCTCGGCCGACATGGTCATCTGGCCGCCGGAAGGATGCTGCATCTGACTCGGCTGGGTCTGCTGGGCCAGGGCGCCGAAGGTGCCGACGGACACGAAGGCGGCTGCGATTGCGAACATTCGAATGGTCATGGTGATTTCCCGAATTCCAGGCGCGGTGAGTTCATGGCCCGCACGGTCACGGCGCCTGACGCACCGAGGGGCCAAGGTCCCATGGCGAACGGGAGACCACGCCGAGGCGTGCCTGCCCCGTTCCCGGTTCAGGCGTGCTTCGGCGGACGGTCAATGCCCGATGGGGCGGCGGGAGGTGCTCGCGGATCGCGCGGGATCGGCACGGCGACCCACGACATGAGGGCGGTCGTGAGGCTCATCGCACCAGGTACGACGGCCATGATGCAGCCGGGATGACAGCAGGTTTGCCCCATTGCGTGGTGCTTGGCGGGAGACGCGTGGTCGTGGTCCGGCATCCACGGCGCCAGCACGTCCGGCCCACCATGATGTGCCTCCGCTCCGACGGTGGATTCCGCCGCCCGTGCCATTGCGGACAATGGCGCGCTCGCGAGGCCGAGGGCGACCGTCACGACCAGCAGGCAGCGGAGCAGGAGGCGAAGGCAGGTCACGGCACCATCCCTTGCGGTCGTGGCGGAAACGAACGCTCTCATGATCGGTTCCCCATCCCGGAAGATGCTCCCTGGGGAGGCCTGCGGAACAAGCGCTTGACCTTGCCATCGTGGGAAGGCGCACGGTTGGTTCATCGCCACCATGAAACGGAGAAGACGCGATGTGCGGATGCAGCATCCACCAGACACAGACCACCCAGAATTTTGAGCGTGATCCGTCTGCCCTCACCCTGCGGGTCGAGGACATGACCTGCGGCCACTGCGCAGGGACGATCAAGAAGGCCATCGAGACGGGCCTGCCAGGCACGAGCGTGGACGCCGACCCGGCCTCCAAGCTTGTCTCAGTCCGCGGCAGCACCGATCTGGGCGCCATCAAGGCTCTCGTGACCGAGGCCGGCTACACCCCGACAGCAGCCTGAACCGGGATTTAATGACTGACCGCCGCCGCTTCCCAGCCGTCCTCGGCGGCGCGGGGGCGGTCCTCTCCCAGACGCCTGCCTTCGCAGGGAAGGGCCTGCCGAAGGCCGTCATGGGCAAGGATCCGTCCCGCGCCTGTTGCTCCGGCCAGGCCCTGGCCACGAACGTGACTGCGTCGTATCAGTCCTGCCCCTAGGCTTTCTCCAGCGGGTCAGCCGCCTGATGCGTCCGCCTGCTCGAATGGTGATCTGCCTGGGCGGATCCAGCGCAACAAAGCCCAGCTCGCCGGGGGCTCCCCAAACCTTTGGGCCTTCGTGACCGGGGCGGGTTGGGGTTCTCCGCCTTCCTTCATGCGTTCATGCCTCCTGATCCCGACCATCTTGCCCGTGCCACGTAGGGACTAGCCCATGCGGCGGATGAGTCTCAGATTAGCTAGCGGCAGTCACGATCGGAACGGCCGCTCAGGGTCAAGAGGAAATGATCCGTGCCTCACAAGAACGTCCGGGGTTCTCAGCAGGAGCTGACATTCGATCTACTTCGCGAATGTGCAACCAGCGGTCATAGGGCGACGGACAGTGCAGAAACTGATGGAGTGCTAGGGCTCACAGCACCTCAGAAAGTAGCACTTGATCGTGGACGCGCCGATAGCACATAAGATGAAATTCACATTCCGCGATCAACTCCGTTTACTAACCCTTCTCATGGCGGTTGGCGCCTCGAGGATACTCCGAGCAGGACGATATGGAATTCACGGGTGAGAGTTTGGATGAGGTCCTGATCGATCTCTACCAGGCTCTCTTGGGCAGCAAGGACCGCAACGTCGGAACGCGCGGTTCAAATATGGAAATGCTCGGGACGGCGCTGTGTATCACGAAGCCGAGGTCGAGGCTCAGCCGCTCCGAAAACCGAGGCAAGCTGTTCAGCGCGCTCGGTGAGCTGCTTTGGTACTTGGCCGGCTCAGACAAGCTCGAATTCATCGAGCCTTACATCCGCGCCTACAGAAAGGAAGCAATTGAGGGTGTAGTCCCCGGGGCCTACGGCCCACGCCTGTTCTCGATGCGAAACAATCTGGATCAGATAGCGAATGTCACGAAGCTCCTGCGATGGAAACCGTCCTCCAGACGCGCGGTAATCCAGCTCTTCAATGCCGAAGATATTGCACTGGATTATCCAGAAACCGATGACCCATCGTTCGTCTATCCGGAGACACCCTGTACGATTAGTCTCCAGTTTCACTTACGCGAAGGCAGGCTTCACCTGTCTGCAAATTTGCGTTCGAACGACGCCTTCAGGGGGCTGCCTCACGATGTCTTCTGCTTCACCATGCTCCAGGAGATGGTGGCACGGAGGCTTGGGGCTGATCTCGGTAACTACCTCCATTATGTCGGAAGCATGCATCTCTACGACGATACTGCTGAGGAGGCGCGACATTACGTTGAGGAAGGGCATCAGAAGGTTGTTGAGATGCCCCCCATGCCCGAGGGGGATCCGTTTGCCCTAGTTGATACTCTGCTCGCTGTCGAGAAGCGGATCCGCAACGGGGAACGCTTAGTTGCCTCCGATCTCCTGTCAGATCCTTATTGGGCAGACATCGTTCGCCTTATTCAGGTCCACTGGGAAAGAGATGAGCATAGGCTCAATGAGCTCAAGGGCGAATTCGCCCATCCTATGTACCGCATGTTCATCGACGGACGACGCGAAATGAGGAAACGGGCGCCGACGCCACGGTGAGACTGAAACAAGGGAATATCTAGGTGACTTGGCCAACTTGGGGTAACGAGCGGACACGAATTGCAGCCGCGCTCCGCAATCATGCACAACCGCTACCGGGCATCGCGAACCAACAGGCGCTTGAAACGCTAGCAATGCAATTCGTCGCGAGCCTGCGCCGCGAGCGGTATTACCAACTGGTTCAGCGCAAGCGGATCTCGCCCGATCGTGCAGATCCCAATCATCCCTCATTCGATGCGGAGCGCGCGGTTGCCTACCATGTACAGCGTGACAACTTCGACGAGGCTGCTTGGCTGATATTTCTCATGACGCACTTCGCCCGCCCCGCAGACACTGGCTGGCTCCGCCTGCGGGACGTCTATGGTAAGTTGGGTCAAGGAACTTGGGACTGGGCGACGGTCACTGCTAACCCTGGATCCTTCACTGCGTGGCTGGCCGCGAATTGGCAAAATGTCAGGGGCAAGTTCGGGAACCACCGGAAGTACGAAAGCCTACGTCCGGACGCGAGCCGTCCCATGAGCCGGGTGGTGGAAGGGTACATCCGATGGATTGGACTTCAGGGCCATGCAAGTTTCTTCGGGAACATCGTGCGACATGCGGGTAACGATCCTCACCGAATCTTTGATGCGCTCTATCAGGATTTGCCCATACCGACCTTCGGGCGCTTGGCGAAGTTCGACTACCTATCGCTGATCGGGCGCTATGGGATTGCGCCCATCACAGCCGGCTCAGCATACCTGAACGGGGCGACTGGTCCGGCTGCGGGCGCGCGCCTTCTTTTCGATGGAGTGAGGAACGGCCCCTCGACAAACCGACACCTTCAGGCACAGCTCGATGCACTCGACATTGAACTGGGTGTTGGCATGACAGTCATGGAGGATGCCCTTTGCAACTGGCAGAAGAGCCCCATGACTTTTGTTCACTACAAGGGCTAGAGAACGGACTCGAGTTCACTCCAAGTCCAGCGACGCTTGAGGCTATTGAGCCGATCGTGACCAATCATCTTCCGGTGCTGCATCTGGCCGACGATGAGGCCAGGCGCGGTCCCGACAGAGACACTGAAGCGAAGCACGGACTTCCTTTCGGGCCGCAGACACTCGAATTCAGACTGTCGCTGCGCCGGAACGATGCAGCCGCGAGCGAACTCGTTTGCCTCGCGCTCGGGATCGTCTTGGAATGTCTCCTCATCATCGATGAAGGTTTGGCCACCATGCAGGAGAAGGTGTCCGATCTCATGGAATAGCGTGAACCAGAAGTGATCGTCGGCCCGATGGCGGAAGCTCATGAGGATCATCGCCTTGTCGGCAGAGATCATGCGGGTCGCACCGCTTGCCCTGCATCCTGTTGGCGCCCGAACTGCTACTAGGGCGACGCCAACCTCGGCGAGCAAGTCCCTGAGCTTCGGCAGGAAGCGTGTCGGATGCCCAATCCTGCTGAGACTGCGTATGGCGCCGAGCCTATCTCGAAGACCTTCCGCATTCCATGGCTTGGAGGGCAGCAACGCCGCCTCCAACTCGCCTTGCCGAAGCCACATGGACACAGCCCCATCGTCCGAGAGGAGTGTTGGAGACGTGCGGAATTGCGTCTCGCTACGGATGGAGCCGTAACGCCGCATCCAGGCTTGCAGGCTGTTCACGTTGAAGAAGACGAGACGCCGGCGGACCTCGTCACGTCGCTGCGGTTCGCTGAGCCGACCTTTCGCCCTTGAGCCTGGCACTGGGACACGCTTAAGCCACTCCTCGCCTTCGTTGGGATAGATCATGCTGACCACCCGGGCCAAGGACTCGTCGAAATTGGCTTGGCGCCGCAGCCAGAACTCAGCAGAGCCCCCGAGGGCAAAGGCGAGTTCCTCCGCCAGGCGTGCATCGATCCGGCACGATCCCGCCAAGAGACCACGAACGGCATCCATGCCACCGACCAATCCCTCGGCAAGCTCGTGCGCCGACACGTTTCGGCGCTCCATCAAGGAAAGCAGCGTGTCTCCCGGCATCGAGAACCAGTCGCGTTCGAAGGCTTGTTCCTGCGTCATGACTGCTTTGAAAGGTCCATCAGCTTCAGGTACCGTACGGTTGCCCAATCCGGCACCCCGTCGACTGTAAGGCGGAAGCGTATGCCTGTGGGCACGAATGTCGCACGATAACGTGCGCCAATTCCGACCTCGATGGATTTATCCCCAACGATTCTCGCGCTTGTTCCGAACATCGCCAGCAGCTCCTCTGCGGTGCCCATGGCCTCAATATCCGAGATAGTCGAGATAAGCGCTCGTGCGTCCGAAGCCCCAAGAGCCTCTTCGGCGGCTTGTAAACTCGAGCAGATCGAGACCAGGAGTCTTGTTTCAAAGGAGATGTTCACGCTGGCCTGCTTACGACCCTCGCCTCGGCCATTTGCGAGACTGCGTTTCTCGCCTCATGACCGGCCTTACGGTACTCGACACCATGCAAATGAACACAGTCAAGGATTGGCTTCCGAATCATAAGGCTTAAAGGCCTGAAGCTAACCTCAGGAGGATCGTGCTCCTATCTTAGGCCTTACCACCTCTCAGCCCATTCATCCACTGCCACTGTCCTCAACGAATAGCGGAATCCGAACAGTAAAGTATATGAGACACGGTTCAGCCTCAGGGAGGCGAGCAGTTCGGCTGCCGTTACCTAGGAGGTAAAACAGTGGACCCAGAGGGCATGTAGAGGGAAACCGTTACTGGCAAAATCGATATGGTAGCGGCAGTCGCAGTCCGTTCGGAGAGCCCTTTTATTCCCGGACCTGATTTTCATTTCGATCGAACGATAGAAACCGCGTCCGTTAGAGCGACGAGGCTCCCCGGTTTCCAAGCACATCAAGGGAAACCCTGGCTCTTCTGCAAGCACGCGTAAAGGCTATTACCTCCCTCTCCCTACAGCGCCTGCACTGACCGAAGATCCGAACCCAGCGCTAGTTTGGACCGGACGATGCCGAGTCGAGTGCCTGCCATCCCGCCGTGCACGGGTCTCAACGGCACAGCAGAGCTATGGGCATACTGTTGCTGTTCTATGGCAGGGGGGCGGGCTGGGTGCCGTCCGGCCGGCTACGGCGCTATGGAGGGCGCGCCGGCCGGACGGCACCCAGCCCTATCAGAATCTGGATACCCGTCGCGGGTGGCAGATCCGCCAGTTACCTTCGTCTCCTATGTATTGCTTCTCCCGCGTCTAATTCCACGCGTGTTGCGCATGGGATTCCTCATGCGCAACACCTGTGAAACTAGATCGTCATTCCGAGCGCCTGCATGTAGAGCTCGAGGATGGCCTCCTCCTCCTGGCGCTCGGCGTAGTCGCGCTTGCGGAGGGCGATGATCTTGCGGAGCACCTTGGTGTCGAAGCCGTTGCCCTTGGCCTCGGCGTAGACGTCCTTGATGTCGCCCGCGATGCCGGCCTTCTCCTCCTCCAGGCGCTCGATGCGCTCGATGAAGGCCTTGAGCTGGTCGGCGGCGACCGATTCGGTTTGAAATGCTGCGTCGTCCATAGGTTCAGCCTTTGATAGATGCCATTGCGGCCAGGGTTACGTCCATTTGGTTGAGGCCGCTTTAATGCGACGGCTTCGATTCCTCAAAGGCCTTCAGCTGCGTGGCCGTCGCCTCGCGCTGGTGGCGCTCCTTCCATTCCTCGTAGGGCATGCCGTAGACGTAAGTCCGGCTCTCGTCCTTCGAGAGGGAAACCCCGCGTTCGTCGGCGGCGTCCTTCAGCCAGTTCGATAGGCAGTTGCGGCAAAACCCGGCGAGATTCATGAGGTCGATGTTCTGCACGTCGGTGCGCTGGCGCAGATGCTCCAGCAGCCTGCGGAAGGCGGCGGCCTCCAGCTCGGTCCGGGTGACGGCGTCGATGTGCTTCATGGGTTCCCTCCCTCAGTGCCGGCGCAGCCGCTCGCGGGTCCGCGATGCGTGAACCTTCGGAGAGCGCAGGCTCTCCCGGGCAGCGAGAGGCTTGAGGAGGCGGGCGAAGCGCTCGGCCCATTCCTCGGCGCCCCCGTCCGACGCGATCAGGTCCTGCCGGATCTCGATCAGCGCATTGGCGAGACCTCGGGCGGTTGCATGGCGGTCGACCGTGTCGCCGGCCAGGGCCCCATCATAGGGCTCGTTGTCGCCGACCACGAGTCCGTCCTCCGCCGACAGGCCGTCGAGCAGGGGGCGGGCGAAGCGGTCGTCGGCGTCCCACAGGATGCCCACGTGCCAGGGGCGCGGCCAGCCGCGCCAGATCGGCGTGAAGCTGTGCACCGTCACGATCACCGGCGGGTGGCCCGCTTTCATGGCCGTCTCGATCGCCGCCGTGATCGCCGCGTCGTAGGGGTCGTAGAAGCGCGCGATGCGCGCCGCCACCTCGGCTTCGTCCACCGCGGCGTTGCCGGGCACGACCGCCCCGTCCGAGAGGCGCATCACTAGGGTCGGATCGTCCCGGCCCCGGTTGGGATCGATGATCAGCCGCGAGAACCGAGTGAGGATCGCCGGCGCCCGGAGCCTGCGGGCGAGAGACCGGGTCACCGCGGCGGCGCCGATGTCGTAGGCGATGTGGCGCTCGAACTGCTCGGCCGGCAGTCCGAGATCGGACAGGTCCGGCGGCACCGCATTCGAGGCGTGGTCGCACAGGATCAGGACGCCCGAATTGAGCGCGCCTTCGATGATTTCGACCGGGTGAGGCTCAAAGGAGGGGTTGGCGAACTTGAGCGCGGCAGAGGACTGCATGACTGGGAAGAGAATGGTTGGAGGATCGAGGAAAAGCCTTAAACTGCCCCTGATAACAAGACAACGCGACCCATTCGCGCAACATTGTATAGCACGCATGTCCTCCCCTTCGACAACAGTCCGTCTCGAGACGGGCTACGCCACCGCCTTCGCGGCCCTGTGCCTCGGCGCGGTCGCCATGGGCATCTCGCCCATTTTCGTGCGCTTCGCGTCGGCCGATGTCGGGCCCTTCGCCAGCGCATTCTGGCGGGTGGCCCTGTCGCTTCCGATTCTCTACGCCTGGATGCGGATCGAGGTCGCGAAGGCGCCGGCGGGGGCGCCCCGGTCATCCTTCAGCAAGGCGTCGGTCCTGGCCGGCCTCGCCTTCACGGGCGATCTCTTCTTCTGGCACTTGTCGATTCTCAGCACCACGGTCGCCAACGCCACCTTCTTCGCCACCATGGCGCCTCTCTTCGTGATCCTGATCGTCTGGCTCGTCCTGAAGCAGCGCATCGCACGGGGCACGGTGGTCGGCCTCGGCCTCTGCCTGCTCGGCGGGGCGGCACTCATCGGGCAGAGCCTGCAGGTGGACCCGGGCCGCATCCGGGGCGACCTCTACGGGGTCGCCACGGCTTTCTTCTTCGGCCTCTACTTCATCGCCGTCGGCCGGGCGCGCGAGACCGTGGGGGCCGCCCAGGTGACGTTCGAGGCCGGCGTGGTGACGAGTGCAGCCCTTCTCGTGATCGCGGTCCTGTTCGACACGCGGGTGGTGCCGCAGACGCTGGAGGGCATCATGGCCCTCACCGCCATGGCGTTCATCAGCCATGCGGGAGGCCAGGGCCTGCTCTCGATCGCACTCGGGCGGCTGCCGCCGGTCTTCTCCTCCCTGGTGATCTTCCTCGAAGCGGTCGCCGCAGCCGTATTTGGCTGGCTGATCCTCAACGAGGCGCTCACTCTCGTGCAGAGCCTGGGCGGCGCCCTGATCCTCATCGGCATCTGGGCCGCGAGGCCCAAAACCTGAGCCTCCTCCGGCGCCGGACCATCCGCCTGTTTTCCTATCCACACGGGGAGGATGGCGCCTCCGGCTGCCCTCCGACAGGAACTTTAGCGGGCTAAATTCGCAACATTCCCGCAGGCGGGACTTGATGCGGCGGCGCTTCTGAACGACAACGATTCGACATAGTTCTCGAAGCATTGTGCGATCTCGTTCATCCCGAATCGACCTGAACCGAAACATCCATGAAGGCCGCATCTCTCATTTCGGCTCCGAGCCGGCGGCGAAGCCTTGGGCTCGCCATCGCCCTTCTCGGGGGAGGATTCCTGTCCGCATCCCCGGCCAAGGCGGACCTGCGCCTGTGCAACATGACGTCGAGCCGGGTCGGCGTGGCTCTCGGCTATCGCGACACGCAGGGCTGGATCACGGAGGGATGGTGGAACCTGAACTCGCGCGGCTGCGAAACCCTGCTCAAGGGCCAACTCGCCGGGCGCTTCTACTACATCTACGCGATCGACTACGACCGGGGCGGCGAATGGAGCGGACGCTCCTTCATGTGCACGCGGGAGCGCGAGTTCACGATCCGCGGCACTGAGGATTGCCTGGCCCGCGGCTTCGACCGCAGCGGCTTCTTTGAGGTCGATACAGGCGAACAGAAGAGCTGGACCATCCAGCTGACGGAAACCAACCGCCCAGGGGGGCCATGATGATGAGACGCGCGCGGCGCACGAAGATCCTCGCGACTTTAGGACCGGCTTCCGAGAATCCCGAGATGATCGCGAAGCTGTTCCAGGCCGGTGCGGACGTCTTCCGCCTGAACATGAGCCATCTCAGCCGCGAGCGGCTGAAGGAGCGGGTCGAGATGATCCGCGCCGTCGAGGCCAAGTTCAAGCGCCCCATCGCCATCCTGGCGGACCTGCAGGGGCCGAAGCTGCGCGTAGGCACCTTCGAGGGCGACAGCGCCATGCTGGTGAAGGGCCAGAAATTCACCCTCGACGCCGACCAGGCCTCGGGCAGCGCGGACCGCGTGCATCTGCCCCATCCCGAGATCCTGTCGTCCCTGGAGCCGGGGCATACGGTCCTGATCGACGACGGCAAGCTGCGGCTTCGCGTGAAGAGCGTGAAGAAGGGCTCCGCCACCACGGAGGTCGAGGTTGCGGGCAAGATCTCCAACCGCAAGGGCGTGAGCCTCCCCGACACGGTCATTCCGGTGGCCGCCATGACCGAGAAGGACCGCTCCGACCTGGAGGCGGCCCTTGATGCGGGCGTCGACTGGATCGCTCTCTCCTTCGTGCAACGCCCCGAGGACGTGGCCGAGGTGAAGAAGGTGGCGCGCGGCCGCGCGCTCGTCATGGCGAAGCTCGAGAAGCCGCAGGCGATCACGCGCCTCGACGAGATCATGGAGATCTCCGACGCCGTCATGGTGGCCCGCGGCGACCTTGGCGTGGAGATGCCGCTCGAGAAGGTTCCCGGAATCCAGAAGCGGATCGTTCGCGCCGCCCGCCGGCTCGGCAAGCCGGTCGTGGTCGCGACCCAGATGCTGGAATCGATGATCCAGTCCCCTGTCCCGACCCGAGCGGAAGTCTCCGACGTGGCGACCGCCGTCTATGACGGCGCGGATGCCGTGATGCTGTCGGCCGAGAGCGCCTCGGGCCACTTCCCCATCGAGGCGGTCTCGACCATGAACCGCATCGCCGAGGAGGTCGAGCAGGACCAGAGCTACTGGTCGATCATGCGCACCCTGAACGCTGAGCCCGAGGCGACCGGATCGGACGCCATCGCGGCAGGCGCGCACCAGATTGCCGATACCCTCAACCTGAAGACCGTGGCGGCCTGGACCTCGTCGGGCGCCACCGCCTTCCGCATCGCCCGCGAGCGGCCGAACTCGACCGTCATGGCCCTCACGCCGAGCCAGCACACGGCCCGCCGCCTGGCACTCGTCTGGGGCGTGCACCCGATCCGAACCAAGGATGCGAGCGACATCGACGACATGACGTTCCGGGCCTGCAAGTTCGCGATGCGCGAGGGCATCTCCAACGTCGGGGACCGAATCATCATCGTGGCGGGCGTCCCCTTCGGCACGCCGGGCGCCACCAACATGGTGCGGATCGCCTTCGTCAGCCAGGAGCACGCAGCCCAGGCCTGACGCCACACAGCGGAGCGATGGCCGGCGGGGTCAGAGATCCTGGCCGGCCACTTCGTGATCGAGCTTGGTCACGAGGGTTTGCAGCATCTCGATCTGCGGATTGATCTTCAGCGCCCTGCGAAAGGCCTCCAGCGCCCGGGCCTTGTCCTCGGAGGCCATCAGGATGTGGCCGAGACCGGTCCAGGCGCTGAAATGCCGGGGCTCGAGCTTGAGGGCCTGGTACAGGTCCGCCATGGCGCCGACCGGATCGTCAAGCTGGTAGAAGAGGGTCGCCCGCCGATACCAGGCCTCGGCCCAGTTCGGCTCGAGCACCAGCACCCGGTCGAGCAGCTCGATCGACAGGGGATAATTCTTTTCCTTGAATGCCTCGGTGGCGCGGCTCAGGAGCAGGTCGGCGGTATCGGAGCCGGAGCGGGAGAAGCGGCGCTCGATGAGCGATGCGATTCCTTGCGCCTCGCGCTCGGATTCGGCCTTCGACAAGCGATCGAACAGCTCATCCAGGGTCGAGGGACGCGGGGCCTCCCGGGCCGGCGGCGCGGGATCCTGCTGCGGGCGCGCCTTCTCCTGCGCTCCGGCAGGGAGCGCCGTCAGGCCCAAGAATGCGGTCAGCAGGCACGCAAAAAAGCGCATGCCGGGATTTTAGGATCCCGGCATGCGACGTCAATTCAAGAAAGTGTGCGGCGTTGCCGCGCAGAAAGGCTTAGCCCTGACGAGCCTTGTAGCGCTTCTGGGTCTTGTTGATGATGTAGACCCGGCCCTTGCGACGAACCAGCTGGTTGTCGCGGTGACGGCCGCGGATCGACTTCAACGAGTTACGGATCTTCATATCCGGTCTCCTGCGGCCCTTCGGGAAGGCCGGAAAAAGCAAATGGTGGGCGCGGCTGGGATCGAACCAGCGACCCCTACGATGTCAACGTAGTGCTCTCCCGCTGAGCTACGCGCCCGAGAAACGATGAACTTTTGGGTCTCGCTTCAGGTGTGGGGGCGATATACCGGCAAGCGCCCGAGGACGCAAGCGGTCTGGCGAACCTTTTTCAGGCCGCCATCATTTTCTCGACCTCGTTGACGAGATCGCGCAGGTGGAACGGCTTCGAAAGCACCTTCGCGTCGCGGGGAGCCTGCGAATCCGGGTTGAGCGCGACCGCCGCGAAGCCGGTGATGAACATCACCTTGATGTCCGGGTCGAGCTCCGTGGCCCGGCGGGCCAGCTCGATGCCGTCCATCTCCGGCATGACGATGTCCGTCAGCAAGAGCTCGAAGGGCTCCTCCCGCAGGCGGTTATAGGCCGAGAGGCCGTTGTCGAACGAGGCTACGTCGTAGCCTGCGTTCTGCAGCGCCTTCACCAGAAAGCGTCGCATGTCGTTGTCGTCTTCGGCGAGAAGAATCTTCATCGGCTGCCAACCCCGAATCGTGGCGGATGTGTCTGAGCCTTCATGACTCCTCACGGTAAATAAGCCGTGAAAGTTGGACGCAGAAGAGAAGCAATATAGCCATGGACAGACGGGAGCGCTGCCTTACACTATCCCGACCCTGTTTCCTCTCCTTCCGGCAGAACCATTACCCTGATGCGGCCAGTCATCGCTGACGAGTTCGAACCTCCCTATGTCGTTGTCGAGCCCACGGGGCACACGGCTCCCTTCGTGTTCAACGTTCCCCATGCGGGCGCAGTCTATCCGACCTCCTTCCTGTCGGAATCCCGGCTGGACGCGATGGCCCTGCGCCGGTCCGAGGACGCCTTCGTGGACGAACTCTTCGCCGGAGCCCCCGGGCTCGGGGCGCCGCTCATGGCCGCCCGCTTCCCCCGGGCCTATCTCGACCTGAACCGGGAGCCCTACGAGCTCGACTCCCGCATGTTCGACGGCAGGCTTCCGCCCTTCGCCAACACCCGCTCCATGCGGGTCGCCGGCGGGCTCGGCACCATTCCCCGGATCGTGGCCGACGGCCAGGAGATCTACGGCTCCCGCCTTTCGGTGGAGGAGGCGCTGCACCGGATCGAATGGCTCTACAAGCCCTATCACCGCACCCTTCGGCAGCTGATCCGCAGGACGTCCCAAGCCTTCGGACACGCGGTCCTCATCGACTGCCATTCCATGCCGTCGAGCAGCGTGAGCCGCGACGACGGCGCCAAGGCCGACATCGTCCTGGGCGACCGGTACGGCACGAGCTGCGCCGTCGTGCTGGTCGATCTGGTGGAGGCCGCCCTCCGGGGGCGCGGCTACACTGTGGTGCGGAACAAGCCCTATGCGGGTGGCTTCATCACCGAGCACTACGGCGAGCCCGCTCTCGGACGGCACGCGCTCCAGGTCGAGATCAACCGCGCGATCTACATGGACGAGCGCAGCATGCAGAAGAAGCCTCGCTTCGCGGCGGTCGCCAGCGACATGACCCAGGTCTTCGCCCAGGTGATCGGCGACCTCTCGGGAGGCTTGATGCCCCGGCAGATCGCAGCCGAGTAGGCCCGCCCCGGACGGCCAAGCTTCAGGCAAGAAAAAAGGCCGCTGTCTCCAGCGGCCCGAAGTTTAGGGAGGAAACGCCCAAGAAGGGCAGCGATACGGCGACGCCATCGCCATATCGCAGTGCAACAATTACACCGCGCCGCACAAATTGCAACAGAAAATCTCGCTTTTTCTATGCTTTGTACGCATGGGTGCTCGGATGAGGATCAATAGCCCCTCTATAAATGAGCAGGCTCAGGAGCAGCCAACCCGCTAAAGCGGCAAAAACGGCCCTGTACCCTTCCGGCAGGTAGATCCCGCCCTCCCCGGCCCCGACCGCATCCATCAGCAGGCCGGTCACGCTCTGGGACAGGAAGGCGCCCCCGATCGAGCCGATATTCATCAGGGTGATTCCCCGCCCGGTCAGCTGCGGCGGGAACAGGGACTTTCCGTGGGCTGTCAGGATCGGCGTGAACGCGATGGAGAGGCCGAAGAGGCCGAACCACACGGGAGCCGCCGCGCGGTCCAGGGGAAAGAGGGCCAGGACGGCGAGGAGCAGGACGCTCGCCCCGCCGCCGAGCAGGACAGGCCGCTTGTAGCTGCCCCAGTAGCGGTCCATGGCGCCCCAGAGGAGGAGCCCAGCCATCTGGGCCGCGGCACCGACCAGCAGGATGTTGCCGCGGGTCGTGAGGTCCGCCCCATGCACGTCCGTGAGCCAGGGACCGCCCCAGAGCCCCACCATGGTGGCGAAGGACGAATACGCGGTTAGATGGACGAAGAAGACCGGCCAGAACGAGCGGACCTTCAGGGCGGCCCCGACCCCGCGGAAGGTCTGCGACCAGCTTTCCCGCTCGCGGTCCGTGCCGGCGTCCTTCGGCACGATCCAGGCGACGGCGAGCGCCACGGCCACGGTCAGGAGCGCCACCCCGAGGAAGGACGAGCGCCACCCGAAGGCGGCCGCGGAGGCCGCGAGAGGCGCCGTCGCCGAGAGGGTCCCGATATTGGCGAACCCCATCTGCAGGCTCGTCAGGCTGGCGAACCGCTCGGGCGGGAAGCGCCGCGCATAGATCACCAGCGGAGCCATGAAGAAGGTGGAGCAGCCGAGCCCCATCAGGGCGCGGGAGGCGATCAGGGCCGGAGCGGACGGCGCGACGGCGAACAGAGCCGTTCCGGCGATCGCCAGGACGGAGGTCGCCAGCATGGTCCTTTTCGGGCCGTAGCGGTCGATGGCGATGCCGACCGGGATCTGGGCCGCCGCGAAGGACAGGAAGAACGAGCTCGAGAGAAGCCCGATCTGGGTCGCCGAGAGGCCGAGTTCCCGGGCGAGATCATGCGCGATGACGCCGACGGAGTTCCGGAGGAACTGGCTGACCGCATAGATGGCCACGAGAGCGACGATCAGCAGGAGAGCGGTCTCGGTGCGGGCCGGGGCGGCCCTGGACAGGGAGGTCATGCCGTTGCGGGATCCGATGGGGCGAAAGCGCCCTGCTGCGACGGAATCTCTTGCCGCGCAGGGAGCGGTTGATAAAAGCGGATCGATCCCGGCTCGCCAAGACCACCGGGCATGAAAGACAGAGGATATCGGGCGCCATGGGGCTCATCGACTTCAAGCACTTCGTCAACGAGCTCGCGACCTTGTCCGGTCAGGCGATCCTCCCCTTCTTCCGCACTTCCATCGCGAGCGAGGACAAGTCGCGCGGCGGCGCCTTCGACCCGGTCACGGAAGCGGACCGGGCGAGCGAGGCCACCATGCGCCAGCTCATCAAGCGCACCTTCCCGACCCATGGCATCATCGGCGAGGAGTTCGGGTCCGAGCGGACGGATGCGGAGTATGTCTGGGTGCTCGATCCGATCGACGGCACCCGCGCCTTCATTTCAGGGCTCCCCACCTGGGGCACGCTGATCGGCCTCACCCGCAACGGCCGGCCGGTCTTCGGCATGATGCACCAGCCCTTCACGGGCGAGCGCTTCTTCGGCGACGGCGGCAGCGCCACGTTCCGGGGCCCCGGGGGCGAGCGCAAGCTCATGACCCGCCGCTGCGCGTCGCTCAAGGATGCGGTGATCTCCACCACGAGCCCACGGCTCTTCGCCGGCGAGGAGCTGCGCGCCTACGACCGGGTCGAGAGCGTCGCCCGGCTCGCGCGCTACGGCTGCGACTGCTACGCCTATTGCATGCTGGCGGCCGGCCATATCGACCTCGTGGTCGAATCCGGCCTCAAGCCGTACGACATCGTGGCGCTGATCCCGATCATCGAGGGCGCCGGCGGCATCGTCACCGCCTGGGACGGCGGCTCAGCCGCTGAGGGCGGGCGCATCGTCGCGGCTGGGGACCGCAGGGTCCACGCCGCCGCGGTCGAGCTCCTCAGCCGCTGATTTATCGGCTGCCGACACATCGCCTGGGATCGCCCTGTCGGGGCTGCCGGGGATGAACGCGTCGAAGGCGGCCCAGAACTGCTCGCGGATCGGGTCCCGCTCCATGAGGATCTCGTGGCGCGCGCCGGGAATGACGATGGCGTGCCCGGCCTTCAGCCGGGCCGCGAACCGCTCCGTGGCCGGCGTTGCGCAGACCGGATCGGCACCGGCCGCGATCACCAGGGTGGGCAGGCGGATCCTCATGGCGAAGCGCGGATCGGTGAAGCGCTTCATGAACCGGAACGCCGAATCGAGCCAGGAGACCGTCGGGGCCCCGATGGCGCCTTCGCCGATCGCATGCGCCACATGGGCGTTGCGGGCATAGCGCACCGGGTCGCCCGTGAGGCGATTGCCTTTGAACGGCATGGTGCTGATCGAGGTTTCGCCACCGCCCGGCACGAAGGCGCGGCCGAAGCCGAGAAACTTGAGCACCCTGACAGTCCCGACCGTCCAGAGCGAGTGCCGGATGATGCACAGGGCGATCATCGGCGTGGTGGTGACGAGGCGCCGGAACGGGAGCCAACCCTCATAGGCCGCGTTCAGGGCGATGGCACCGCCCATGGAATGGGCGAGCGCGAAATGCGGCGCGGGCATGTAGGGCACGAGGACCTGATCGCGGATCGCCTCCAGGTCCCGGCGATAATCGGAGAAGCGCCGGACATGCCCTTTCCGCGGGTTGCCGACCTGCCGCCCGGAGAGCCCCTGCCCCCGCCAGTCGAACGCCACCACCGCGAAGCCCCGCTCGCGCAATTCGCCGATCACCTCGAAATACTTCTCGATGAACTCCGCCCGGCCCTGAAGGACGCAGACCGTGCCCCGCACCTCGCCGGAGGCGGGCATCCACCTGGCGGCCCTCAGGACGATGCCGTCTTGCGTCTTCACGCTGACCAGGGTCGGATCGGACGGGATGGGGTTGTCGGGGGCGTCGTATAACTGCACGGCACGGATCTCACAGGGCGAACTCGGTCTTTTTATAGGGCGCAAGCGCCCGGCGCCATGCGACTCTTGACAGGAAAAATGGCCGTTCCCACATCAGGTTCATGCCGGCCATGACGGCGGCATGAACCCGGATCCAGCCCATTGCGGTGGATCGCCCATCTGCATGTTGCTTCACTTGGAGGATATGCCATGCGTCAGTTTGATCTTGCTCCCCTGTACCGCAACACGGTCGGCTTCGACCGTCTGTTCTCGATGCTCGACCAATTCGTCGGCGTCGATGCCTCTTCCAGCTATCCGCCCTACAACATCGAGCGCACCGGCGAGAATGCCTATCGCATCTCCGTCGCTGTCGCCGGTTTCACGGACCGTGACCTCACGATCGAGGTGAAGGAGAACACCCTCTCGGTCCGCGGCGAGAGGAAGAATTCGGAAGAGCGCAAGTCCGACGTCCTCTACCAGGGCATCGCGGCCCGCACCTTCGAGCGGCGCTTCCAGCTTGCCGACGGCGTCCAGGTGGTCGGCGCGGCCCTCGAGAACGGCCTGCTCCATGTGGACCTCGTCCGCGAGATCCCGGAGACCAAGAAGCCGAAGCTCATCCCGATTGCGTCGGGCAGCGCCCAGACGATCGAGGCCAAGCACGCCGCTTAAACGTCGTTCACAACGAGCAAAAAAAGAGCGCCCCGGTTGATCCGGGGCGCTTTTTTATTGGCGAAACCTGGTCCCTTGAATTCCCGCGGGGGCTTGGAGGACACCCCTTTGGTCAGCGGTCTCGAGGGGATAGATCACGGGAGAATGCGGCACGGTTAGGGCAAAATCTTCCCTAACGTCATTCCGCGGCCTGCCGGGACACGGCCGAGCGGGCGATATCCACAAGCTGGCGCACCTCCTCCTCGGCGGTCGCGAAGGAGACCACGAGCCGAATCAGGGCCTCGTCCGAACCGACGCGCTCGTCCTCGGCAAGGCTGGCTTCGGTCCAGCCCAGATACTGGAGCCCGGCGGCCTTGAACGCTTGATCGACCAGTTTCGGCACGATCGGGAAGACCTCGTTGGCTTCAGTCGGCCAGGCGAGCCGTACGCCCGGAACGGCAGCGAGGCCCTCCGAGAGAAGCGTGGCCATGCGGTTGGCGTGGCGGGCATTGGCGTACCAATGGTCGTCCGCGAAGTAGCCTTCGAACTGCGCCGCGATGAGGCGGCCCTTGGAGATGATCTGGCCGGCGCGCTTGGCCCGGTAATCCAGGGCCTCCGCCAGGGCGGGATTGAAGACCACGATGGCCTCCGCCATGAGGCAGCCGTTCTTCGTGCCGCCGAAGGACAGGATGTCGACGCCCTGCTTCCAGGTCATCTCGGCCGGGGTGCAGCCAAGGGACACCAGGGCGTTGGCAAAGCGCGCCCCGTCCATGTGCAGGAACAGGCCGTGCTCCCGGCAGGTCTGGCTCAGGGCCGCGATCTCGTCGAGGCCGTAGACCATGCCGCATTCCGTCACCTGGGAGATCGACAACGCCTTCGGGGGCATCTGCTTGACCGCCTTCGGCAATCCCCTGACGTAGGCCGAGACCGTCCCGGCCGTCAGCTTGCCGCCGACGCCCGGCAGGCCGACGAGCTTGGCCCCGTGCATGAAGAATTCCGGCGCGCCGCACTCGTCGTCGATGACATGCGCCTCCTGGTGGCAGATGCACAGTCCCCAGGGCGGAACCGCCGAGGCGAGCGCAAGCGCATTGGCGGCCGTGCCCGTCGTTACCAGGAACACCGAGACGTCGCGCTCGAAAATCGCCGAGAACTGCGCCTTCACGCGCTTAGTGATCTCGTCGTTGCCGTAGGCCGGCAGCGCGCCGCCGTTGGACTGCACGATCGCCTGCAGGACCTGGGCGCTCGCCCCCACGATGTTGTCGCTCGCAAAATTCATGAATCAGCTCTCCTCGGGCGTGCAGCCTCCCGACCGGAGCGCACATGTCAAGATCATTGACCTATTGGAGAAGACTTTCGTTCACGAGGGGGCCAAACGTCGCTTTGTTGCACGCCGTTGCGCGGAGTTGAAACTTTTGTCTAAAATATTTCCAAAACCCCTTGTGCACTGCCGCGATCTCTGGCAGTTTGCAGGCATTAGGACAGCGATGCTGTCCCATTTGGGGTGCCTGCGCCCCGTGGCCCTGAGGTTTTCTTGATGCTTCGCCTGACGCGAACGAAACGAGATACCAAAAATACTGCCCGCAAAACGTGGGCGGCACGGGCGACTCGCGGCTGAGCTTCAGCCCAGGATGCCCGCGAGGAGCGGGCTCCCCTCCAGGACCCGAGCCTCCAACAACCCAAGAAGCGGTGGGCATCCGGACGATCCAGATCATCCGGCGGACCCGAAAGCCGCCTCAAAGAACCCTGATGACGTGTTCGAATGGATGTAAGGATCTTGGCATGAGCGACGTGTCGAACAAGCGCCTGGAAATCGAAGCCTCGACCCGTGCGGCCGCCAAAACCGATACGGCCCTGGTTGTCCGGGACCCGGCCCTGCCCAAGCTCCAAGGTCTCTACGATCCAGGCAACGAGCAGGATTCCTGCGGCGTCGGCTTCATCGCCGACATGAAGAACCGCAAGTCCCATGCGATCGTCGAGCAGGGCCTCCAGATCCTCCTGAACCTCGACCATCGCGGCGCCGTGGGCGCCGACCCGAAGACGGGCGACGGCTGCGGCATCCTCGTCCAGATCCCGCACAAGTTCTTCGCGGCCGAATGCGCCAAGCTCGGCATCTGGCTCCCGGACGCGGGCGAGTACGGCGTCGGCCACCTGTTCATGCCGCGCGACCCGGAGGGCTTCGCGCTCGTCCAGGAGATTGTTACCAAGGCCATCACCGACGAGGGCCTGCAGGTTCTCGGCTGGCGCGACGTGCCGGTGGATTCGAGCGACCTCGGCGAGAGCGTGAAGGCCTCGGAGCCCCAGCACCGGCAGATCTTCATCGGCAAGGGCAAGGGCATGGACGACCAGGAGACGTTCGAGCGTCGCCTGTTCATCGCCCGCAAGGTGATCTCCAACGCCGTCTACGACATGAAGGACCCGCGCACGGCAGGCTACTACCCGGTCAGCCTGTCCTCGCGCACCATCGTGTACAAGGGCATGGTGCTCGTGGGCCAGCTCGGCGGCTACTACAAGGACCTCCAGGACCCGCGCTTCGAGAGCGCCATCGCGCTCGTGCACCAGCGCTTCGCCACCAACACCTTCCCGACCTGGCAGCTCGCGCATCCCTACCGCATGGTCGCCCATAACGGCGAGATCAACACCCTGCGCGGCAACGTGAACTGGATGGCGGCGCGCCAGGCCTCCGTCGACTCCGACCTCTTCGGCAACGACATCTCGAAGCTCTGGCCGATCTCCTACGAGGGCCAGTCCGACACCGCCTGCTTCGACAACGCCCTCGAATTCCTCGTGCGCGGCGGCTACTCGCTCGCGCACGCCATGATGATGCTGATCCCCGAAGCCTGGGCGGGCAACCCGCTCATGGACGAGGACCGGCGCGCCTTCTACGAGTATCACGCGGCTCTCATGGAGCCGTGGGACGGACCGGCCGCCGTCTGCTTCACCGACGGCAAGCAGATCGGCGCGACGCTGGACCGCAACGGCCTGCGCCCCGCGCGCTACCTCGTGACCGAGGACGGCCTCGTGGTGCTCGCCTCCGAGATGGGCGTGCTGCCGATCCCGGAGGAGAAGATCGTCGAGAAGTGGCGCCTGCAGCCGGGCAAGATGCTCCTCATCGACCTGGAAGAAGGCCGCATCGTCTCCGACGACGAGATCAAGCAGCAGCTCTCGCAGGCGCATCCCTACAAGGACTGGCTGAAGCGCACCCAGATCGTGCTGGAGGACCTGAAGCCCGTCCAGGCGCGCGAGTCGCGCACGGACGTGTCGCTCCTCGACCGCCAGCAGGCCTTCGGCTACACGGCCGAGGATCTCAAGCTCCTGATGCAGCCTATGGCCGTAACGGGCCAGGAGGCGGTCGGATCCATGGGATCGGACACGCCGATCTCCGCGCTCTCCGACAAGCCGAAGCTGCTCTACACCTACTTCAAGCAGAACTTCGCCCAGGTGACGAACCCGCCGATCGACCCGATCCGCGAGGAGCTCGTCATGAGCCTCGTGTCGTTCATCGGTCCGCGCCCGAACATCCTCGACCTCGAGGGCACCTCGCGCCGCAAGCGCCTCGAGGTGCGCCAGCCGATCCTCACCAACGAGGACCTGGAGAAGATCCGCTGCATCGGCCATTTCGAGGACCGCTTCGACACCAAGACCCTCGACATCACCTATCCGTCGGAACTCGGCGCCGCGGCCCTCGACGGGGCGCTGGACCGGCTCTGCGACCGTGCGGAGGCCGCGGTCCACGGCGGCTACAACATCATCATCCTGTCCGACCGCATGGTCGGCCCCGACCGCATCCCGATCCCGGCGCTGCTCGCGACGGCGGCCGTGCACAACTACCTGATCCGCAAGGGCCTGCGCACCTCGGTCGGCCTGGTGCTGGAATCCGGCGAGCCGCGCGAGATCCATCACTTCGCGTGCCTTGCGGGCTACGGCGCGGAGGCCATTAACCCCTACCTTGCCTTCGAGACCATCGCGGCCATGCATGCGGCCGGCGAGCTGCCGGGCGAGGTGGACGAGGACGAGGCGATCAAGCGCTACATCAAGTCGATCGGCAAGGGCCTGCTCAAGGTCATGTCGAAGATGGGCATCTCCACCTACCAGTCCTATTGCGGCGCGCAGATCTTCGACGCGGTCGGCCTGCGCTCCGACTTCGTGAACCGGGACTTCTTCGGCACGGCGACCACCATCGAGGGCATCGGCATGGACGAGGTCTCGGAAGAGACCGTGCGCCGCCACCGCGACGCCTTCGGCGACGCGCCGGTCTACCGTGACGCCCTCGACGTCGGCGGCGAATACGCCTACCGCACCCGCGGCGAGGTCCATGCCTGGAATCCCGACACGGTCGCGACCCTGCAGCATGCAGTGCGCCTCAACGCGCAGGACCGCTACCGCGAGTATGCGCGCCTCGTGAACGAGCAGGAGCACGAGCTCAAGACCATCCGCGGCATGTTCCGCATTAAGATGGCCGAAGAGGCCGACCGCGCGCCCGTCTCCCTCGACGAGGTCGAGCCGGCAGCTGAGATCGTGCGGCGCTTCTCGACGGGCGCCATGTCGTTCGGGTCGATCTCGAAGGAGGCGCACGAGACGCTCGCGCTCGCCATGAACGCCATCGGCGGCAAGTCCAACACCGGCGAAGGCGGCGAGGAGCCGGAGCGTTTCCGTCAGCTGCCAGACGGACGCTCGAAGCGCTCCGCCATCAAGCAGGTGGCCTCCGGCCGCTTCGGCGTAACGACGGAATACCTCGTCAACGCCGACATGATGCAGATCAAGATCGCGCAGGGCGCGAAGCCCGGCGAGGGTGGGCAGCTGCCCGGCCACAAGGTCGACGCCAAGATCGCCCGCGTGCGCCATTCGACGCCCGGCGTCGGCCTGATCTCGCCGCCGCCGCACCACGACATCTACTCGATCGAGGACCTGGCGCAGCTCGTCTTCGACCTGAAGAACGTGAACCCGTCGGCGGACGTGTCGGTGAAGCTCGTGTCGGAAGTGGGCGTCGGCACCGTGGCGGCGGGCGTCGCCAAGGCGCGCGCCGACCACATCACGATCTCGGGCTTCGAGGGCGGCACCGGCGCCTCGCCGCTGACCTCGCTCAAGCATGCCGGCTCCCCGTGGGAGATAGGCCTTGCCGAAACGCAGCAGACTCTCGTGCTGAACCGCCTGCGCGGCCGCGTCGCCCTTCAGGCGGATGGCGGCCTGCGCACGGGGCGGGACGTGGTGATCGCCGCGCTGCTCGGCGCCGACGAGTACGGCTTCTCGACCGCGCCCCTGATCGCCGCCGGCTGCATCATGATGCGCAAGTGCCATCTCAACACCTGCCCGGTGGGCGTCGCCACGCAGGACCCGGTGCTGCGCAAGCGCTTCAAGGGACTGCCCGAGCACGTCATCAACTACTTCTTCTTCGTCGCCGAGGAAGTGCGCGAGATGATGGCCGCCATGGGCTTCAGGACCATCGACGAGATGATCGGCCGCTCCGAGCTCCTCGACAAGAACGGCGCCATCGACCACTGGAAGGCGAAGGGGCTGGATTTCACCCGCATCTTCCACAAGCCCGAGGTCGGGCCGGACGTCCCGGTCCGCCATGTTGAGCGCCAAGTCCATCCGATCGCCGAGGTGCTCGACCGCAGCCTGATCGCTGAGGCGGGTCCTGCCCTGGAGCAGGGCGAGGCCGTCACCATCGAGGCGCGGGTGCGCAGCGCCGATCGCGCGGTGGGCGCCATGCTCTCGGGCGAGGTCGCCAAGCGCTACGGCCACGAGGGATTGCCGGACGACACCATCACGGTGAAGCTGAAAGGCACCGCGGGCCAGAGCTTCGGTGCCTGGCTGGCTGCCGGCGTGACGCTCGCCCTCGAAGGCGAGGCGAACGACTATGTCGGCAAGGGCCTGTCGGGCGGCAAGCTCATCATCCGGCCGTCACCGGATTCCAAGGCCGTGCCGGAGCGCTCCATCGTCGTCGGCAATACGGTGATGTACGGCGCGATCGCGGGCGAGGCCTATTTCCGCGGCGTCGCCGGCGAGCGCTTCGCCGTGCGCAACTCGGGCGCTATCGCGGTGGTCGAGGGCACGGGCGATCACGGCTGCGAGTACATGACCGGCGGCCTCGTGGTCGTGCTCGGCCAGACCGGCCGCAACTTCGCGGCGGGCATGTCGGGCGGCATCGCCTACGTGCTCGACGAGGACGGCACCTTCGCCAAGCGCTGCAACCTCTCCATGGTCGATCTCGAACCCGTCGAGGAGGAGGAGGACCTGATGCGCCGCCTCCACCACCATGGCGGCGATCTGGAGACCAAGGGCCGCATCGACATCATGGCCAACATGTCGGGCCCTGACGAAGAGCGCCTCATGCAGCTCATCACCAACCATCACACCTATACGGGCTCCGCGCGCGCCAAGGAGATCCTCGACCACTGGACAACCTACCGCACGAAGTTCGTAAAGGTCATGCCGGTCGAGTACCGCCGGGCGCTCCAGGAGATGGATCGCCTCAGAACGTTGCAGGCGGCAGAGTAAGGACAAGGGGCAGATCCATGGGCAAGGTCACAGGCTTTCTCGAATACGACCGCCAGGAGCAGAAGTATCAGCTCGCCGGCGAGCGCGTGCGCCACTTCCGCGAGTTCACGCTGCCGCTCGACGACAACGACCTGAAGAAGCAGGCCGGGCGCTGCATGGATTGCGGCATCCCGTTCTGCCACGGGCCGACGGGCTGTCCGGTGCACAACCAGATCCCGGACTGGAACGACCTCGTCTGGCAGAACGACTGGGAGGAGGCTTCGCGCAACCTCCACTCCACCAACAACTTCCCGGAATTCACGGGCCGTATCTGCCCGGCTCCCTGCGAGGAGGCGTGCACGCTCAACCTCGAGAACCAGCCGGTCACCATCAAGACCATCGAGCAGGCCATCGCCGACAAGGCCTGGGAGATGGGCTGGATCAAGCCGGAGCCGGCCGACGTCTCGACGGGCAAGCGCGTCGCGGTCATCGGCTCGGGTCCCGCAGGCCTCGCGGCGGCGCAGCAGCTCGCCCGCGCCGGCCACGAGGTGCATGTGTTCGAGCGCCAGGCGAAGCCCGGCGGGCTGCTGCGCTACGGCATCCCGGACTTCAAGATGGAGAAGTACCACATCGACCGCCGCGTGAAGCAGATGGAGGCCGAGGGCGTCACCTTCCATTGCGGCGTCAACATCGGCGTGAACAAGACCTTCGCGTCCCTGCACAACGAGTTCGACGCCGTGCTCTTCGCCGGCGGTGCGGAGGACCCGCGCAACCCGAACCTGCCGGGACAGGACCTCGCGGGCGTGCATTTCGCGATGCCCTACCTCACCCAGTCCAACAAGCGGGTGAACAGCGAGGAGGTAACGGAGGAGCCGGTCCTGGCCGGCGGCAAGCACGTGGTGGTGATCGGCGGCGGCGACACGGCCTCCGACTGCGTCGGCACGGCCTTCCGGCAGGGCGCGCTCTCCGTCACGCAGCTCGACATCCGGCCGAAGCCGCCGGAGCGGGAGGACAAGCTGACCGTGTGGCCCTATTGGCCGACCAAGATGCGTACCTCCTCGAGCCAAGCGGAGGGCGCCGAGCGCGAGTTCCAGGCGGCGACCCTCGGCATCGAGGGCAAGAAGGGCCGCGTCGTGGGCGTGCGCTGCGCCCGGGTGGACGAGAAGCGCCAGCCGATCCCCGGCACCGAGTTCATCCTCAAGGCCGATCTCGTGTTTCTCGCCATCGGCTTCGCCGGCTCGGTGAAGGAAGGGCTGCTGGAGCAGTCCGGCGTCGAGATGGACCGGCGCGGCAACGTGGTCGCCAACGAGCGCGATTACCGCACGTCGAGCGAGAAGGTCTTCGTTGCGGGAGACATGCGCCGCGGCCAGTCCCTGGTGGTGTGGGCCATCCGCGAAGGCCGTCAGGCGGCGCGGTCCATCGACACCTTTCTCACCGGATCGAGCGTGCTGCCCCGCTGAGAAGCCAAGACTTCCGGATTGAGACCAGCCCGGCCCGAGCATGGGGCCGGGCTCTCTTTTTGTGCGGTGTCGCTCCGCGAAAGGATCAGTAGGGCCCGCTCCAGATCTTCACGAGGATGCGCGTGTCCTGCTGCCCGACCTGATCGGCGACGGTGATGAGCTCCGGCGTTTCCGCATCCGGAGGCGTGACGTTGATTTCCACCTCCGGCTTAGGATCGGCCACGAGGCGTGCATAGCTGGTCAGGGCCTTCTTCTCGTCGGAGAACTTCAGCTTGGGCGTAGACCTGCTCTCGAGCAGCGTCAGCAGCTCGACCGCCTTGCGGTATTGCCATCCGACTTGGTCCATGTCGCCCGGCGCCTCCTTGAGAATGAAGGTGTAGGTCCGGGTCTGGTACTCGCACTGGGACTGCTCCAGCCGCAGGGTCACCCCGTCGCTGAGCTTGAGGGTTTCCTGGGCCGTTCCCTTCTTAGGGTCGAGCCGGAAGCCTGCATTCTTGAAGAGGGGCTGGGGCTTATCGAGGTTGCACCCGTTCTCGGTCCAGAAGTCGGCTCGGGCCGAGACGGGCAGAATGGTCAGAACGGCCAAGCAGAAGAAGAACTTCGATCGCGGCATGGTTCATCGTGTCCGAGGAAAACTCTCATACACGATGTTGCACATCCCTTCGCGGAACGCACGTGCGCTCCGTCACAGCAGCCGCAGGCTCTGTGGTTTCGTCCCAGCCTACTGCGCCGGCCAGCGGAAATCGTCCGCCCGCCCCGGACGGGCGCTCGGCGCGATGCCGGCCCTAAGGGCGCGCTGGACCGGGTAGGCATGGTCGCCGGTCAGCTTCGGCGGGCTGGACGCCAGGGTGCCTCCGGGCGTCACGTCGGGCTTGGTGAGCGGCAGAACGGGCCCGACCAGCGGCTTGCTGGGAAGGGGCACGGGCACCGCCGGGTCGGGCGGCGGCGGGAGGGCTGCCTCGATGGAGGCCGGCGCGACCTGGCCGTCCGCCGGGCGCGGCAGGGTCGCGACGGCTCCGGACTGCTTGGCGTCAAGAATACGCTTGATCTCGGTGTCGGTGAAATGGGCGATCTTGCGCGCGCCCGCCTTGGTGAACAGGACGCCGTCGTTGGTCCGCAGCCTTGCCGGCTCGCCGTCCACGTCCGGTCCGGTCGAGGTATAGCGGTTGTCCTCGTCGACGAAGCCGGGCCAGATGTCCACGTAGGCGGCGCCGGAGCGCTCCGCCTTTTCGCGGTATATCTCGTTCATGGCCACGAGGTCTTCCGTGAGCTTGCTGTTCTTCATGGGCGGCAGGCCGATCCAGACGACCGGGATGCCGCGCTCCTGGAACGTGCGCAGCACCTCGTCGATCCTCTGGCCGTAAAGGTCCTTCCACCGGTCGGAGAGCAGTTCGACGCTGTCCTCCTTGTCCTTGATGGCCTGGCGGTCGTTGGCTCCGATCATCACGACCGCAAGCGTTGCCTTCTGGCCGCCGTCGAGGGTCTCGCGGATGAAGGCCGGCCACTCGCCCGGCTCCGAGCGGGCGAGCCCGCCCTCCGCCTTGACCTTGCGGACCACCGCCACGTCCGGGTTCTCCGAGAACATGTCGTCGAGGCCCTGGCCGGCGAAGTCCGCCAGCACGTCGCCGAAAACCACCACATGGGTGGTCGGGTTGGCCTTGGGCTTCTCGGGCTTAGCCGCGACCACCGGCTGGGGCGCGGGCTTGCGTGGCTTGGCCACCGGCTTGCGGGCCGGCGGCGGCGGCTCGTCCTGCACCCCGAAGAACCGACGGAGGCTGAAGCCCTGTTGCGGCTGAGCCGGCTGGACCAGCTTTCCGGGATAATAGCCGGGCGGATAGGCGCGCGGGTCACGATAGCCGGCCTGCGGCCCCTGCTGGTAATAATACCCCTGCTGAGCCAGCACGGCATCGCTGCCTCCTGCGGCGAACAGGAGGGTCAGGAAGAGCAGGCGAAAGATCAGCGTCAAACGCATGGGCAACTCCAGATGGGCCCGGCCTGCTCAAGGATAGCGCGTTGCCGGACCTTCGTCAGCGCACCGCGCGCAATTCACGCAGAACCGCGACGTCGGCGTAGCCGTCCGGGATCAAACCGCGCTTGAGCTGGAAGTTCCTGACCGCATCGCGGGTCTTGGACCCGAGCTTGCCGTCGGTCTCCCCCTCATACAGGCCGAGGGCTGCGAGGCGCTCCTGGAGCTCCTGCCGCTGGTCCTTGTCCAGCATCGGCTCGTCCTTGGGCCAGGCCCCCTGGATCGGCAGGCCGCCCGTGAGCCGGTCCCCCAGATGGGCGACGCCCATGGCATAGGCGTCGGAGGAGTTGTACGCCTTGATCACCGCATAGTTGTCGGTGACCAGGAAGGCCGGCCCCCTCGCCCCGCCGGGCAGGAAAAGGCTCGCCTCTCCCGATCGTGGCATCGGCTTCCCATCGGCCCGGCGCAGCCCGAGGCCCTCCCAGCTCGCGAAGCCCTGGCGGAGGTTGCGGAAATCGAACCCGCGCGGAAGCTTCACCTCGAAGCCCCAGGGCAGGCCGGGCTTCCAGCCGTGCTGGCGCAGGTAATTGGCCGTGGAGGCCAGGGCATCCGGGACCGAACCCCAAATGTCGCGCACGCCGTCCCGGTTGCCGTCAACGGCGAACTTCATGTAGCTCGACGGCATGAACTGGGTGTGCCCCATGGCACCGGCCCAGGAGCCCAGCATCTTGTCCCGGTCGATGTGCTCGGCTTCCAGGATCTGGAGCGCCGTCAGCAGCTCGTCCCGGAAGAAATCGCCGCGATAGCCCGTATAGGCCAGGGTCGCCAGCGCCCGGACCGCATAGATCGAGCCCGTGAAGCTGCCGAAATTGGTCTCCATGCCCCAGACGCCGAGGACGACGGACCGCGGCACCCCATAGGCCCGCTCGACCGCCGCGAGCGTCTTGGACCATTCGGCCGCCATCTGCCGGCCGCGCTCCAGCCGCTGGGCCGAAATCGCGCCGTTGACGTAGTCCCAGATCGGCCGGACGAACTCCGACTGCTTCCTGGTGAGCGCGACGATCTTCGGATCCGGCCCGACCCCACGGAAGGCTTCGTCGAAGGTCGCACGGGAGACGCCACGGGCGCGGGCGGCCGGCCAGAGGCTTTCCACGAACCGCTGGAATCCCGCCTCCGAGGCCTCCTGGGCCATGACGGGGGCGGTCCCGGCCGCCCCCAGGCCCAGGTTGAGGCTCAGACCAAGAATGAGGGCGCTGCAGAGGCTGCGCGCCACGCGAATCGGCTGCTGCATATGAGTCGCTCACGGACAGGACAATGGTCTCGTCCCGCCATGCGACATTACGGGGGTTAACAGCCGGTTGATAGTGGGACTTTATGCGGCTTTCCGTTCCGCCAGAGCCCGCTCCCACCGCAGGGCCTGATCGACGATTTCCTCGAGATCGTCGTAGTGCGGCTCCCAGCCGAGGCTGCGGATCCGGCTCACCTTGGCCACGAGGGCCGCAGGATCTCCGGGGCGGCGCGGGCTGTAGCGGACCTCGAAATCGACGCCGGACACCTTCTTGACCACATCCACGACCTCGCGCACCGAGGCGCCGTGGCCGTAGCCGCAATTCATCGTGATGCAGTCGCCGTCGTGGCGCAAATGCCGCAGGGCCGCCAGATGTGCGCGGGCGAGATCCGTGACCTGGATGTAGTCCCGGACGCAGGTGCCGTCCGGGGTCTCATAGTCGGTGCCGTACACGTCCAGATGGGGCCGCTGGCCCAGAGCCGCCTGGGCCGCCACCTTGATCAGGTGGGTGGCCTGGGGCGTCGACTGGCCCGAGCGGCCCTTCGGGTCGGCGCCCGCCACGTTGAAGTAGCGCAGGACCGCATAGCGGAGGCCATGGGCCTTGGAGGCATCCTCGAGCATCCACTCCGTCATGAGCTTGGTGCGCCCGTAAGGGTTGATCGGGTTGAGGGGCGTGTCCTCGGACAGGAGATCGGCCTGGGCGTTGCCGTAGACGGCCGCCGTCGAGGAGAAGATGAAGTTCCTGATCCCCGTCGTCACCGCGGCCTCGATCAGGGCCCGGGATTTGACCGTGTTGTTCAGGTAATAGGTCAGCGGATCGGCGACCGATTCGGGCACGACGATCTTGGCGGCGAAATGCAGGATGCTGTCGATGCCGTGCTCGTCGATGAGGCGGGTCACGAGGTCCTGGTCGCCCACATCGCCCACCACCAGGGTCGCCTCGGGAGGCACGGACCAGCGGAAACCTGTGGAGAGATCGTCCAGGACGACCACCTTCTCACCGGCATCGACGAGTTCGAGCACCATGTGGCTGCCGATATAGCCGGCTCCGCCCGTCACCAAAACCGCCATGTTTCGTCCTCCTTCGTGCCGCTCTTAGCAGGTTAACCACAACGCTTCAGCTCCAATTCAGGTCCAGGGACGCTAGTTGGACGTGATGCGATGCAACAAGGTCGTCGCAGAAGCGTTATAGGGATCGAACCTTGACAGTTTCCACCTTCCCGCATCCATCCTTTTCCTGACGCATCCCTGCTCACAATGGCCCCTTCCATGAAGCGCATCCGCAAAGCAGTCCTCCCCGTCGCCGGCCTCGGAACCCGGTTCCTTCCGGCCACCAAGGCCGTCCCGAAGGAGATGCTGTGCGTCGTCGACCGCCCGGTGGTCCAGCACGTGGTCGACGAGGCCCGCGCGGCCGGAATCGAGCACTTCATCTTCGTGACCGGCCGCAACAAGGCCGTCATCGAGGACCACTTCGACATCGCTTACGAGCTGAACCGCACCCTCCAGGAGCGGAACAAGACCAAGGAGCTCGAGGCCCTCACCAAGGACCAGCCCCAGGCCGGCCAGACGAGCTTCACCCGCCAGCAGGAGCCCCTCGGGCTCGGCCATGCGGTCTGGTGCGCCCGGGAACTCGTCGGCGACGAGCCGTTCGCGGTCCTGCTCCCCGACATGCTGAGCCGCGGCTCCATGGAGCAGATGATCGCCGCCTATGAAAAGCACGGCGGTAACATCATCGCGGTCGAGGAGGTGCCGGAGGACCAGACCCATCAATACGGCATCGTCTCGGTGGGCCAGGAATTCGGCCAGACCTTCGAGATCACCGGCATGGTCGAGAAGCCCCCGAAGGGCACTGCGCCGTCGAACTACATCATCTCCGGTCGCTACATCCTCCAGCCCGAGATCTTCGACCTCCTGTCCAACCAGCAGCGCGGCGCCGGCAACGAGATCCAGCTCACGGACTCGATGATCCGCCTGATGAAGGGCCAGAAGTTCTACGGCATGAAGTACGAGGGCCGGACCTACGACACGGGCTCGAAGGTCGGCTTCCTCATGGCGAACGTGGCCTATGCCCTGGAGCGCGAGGATCTGGGCCCGGCCTTCCGGCAGGAGCTCGAAGCCTTCCTGCGCCAGAAGTAGGCAGCCCGCGAGGGTTCCGCGTGGCCGCCCCTCTGTGCTAGAGGGCGGCCATGGCACTTGCACAGACCACCGCACCATCCGCCGACCAGGCCGTCGCCTCGGCCCTGCGCACCCTCGCGACCGAACGGGACGGGATCACCATTCTGATGGAGGCCATCGGCAACGGCCTCGGCTCCGTCTTCACAACGGCTGTCGACCGGATCGCGGCGGCCCCGGGGCGCGTGATCGTCTCCGGTATGGGCAAGTCGGGCCATGTGGCCCGCAAGATCGCCGCCACTCTCGCCTCCACCGGCACCCCGTCCCATTACGTCCATCCGGCCGAGGCCAGCCACGGCGACCTCGGCATGATCCAACCCGACGACGTGATCATCGCCCTGTCCTGGTCGGGCGAGACCTCGGAGCTTGCCGACCTGATCGGCTACGCCAAGCGCTTCCGGGTGCCGCTCATCGCCCTCACGTCGAATGCACAATCGACCCTCGGGCATGCGGCCGATCTGTGCCTCGCCCTGCCGAAGGCCGACGAGGCCTGCCCGAACGGCCTTGCCCCTACCACCTCCACCACCATGCAGCTGGCCCTGGGCGACGCCCTCGCCATCGCGCTCCTCGAACGGCGCGGCTTCACGGCGGAGCATTTCCGGGTCTTCCACCCGGGCGGCAAGCTGGGCGCCCGGCTCAAGCTCGTCCGCGACGTGATGCACAAGAACGAGCGCCTGCCCATCGTCGGGGTCGAAGCGCGCATGGACGAGGCCATCGACGAGATCGGCCGCAAGGGCTTCGGCTCGGTGATCGTGGTGCATCCGGACGGCACGCTCGCCGGCATCGTCACGGACGGCGACCTGCGCCGCAACCTCCGCCCGGACCTGCGCACCCTGCCGGTCGCGGACATCATGACCCGGACGCCCCGCACCATCGCGCCGGACGACCTGCTCGCCACCGCCCTGGAGGTCCAGGAGACCTCCAAGATCACGGCCCTGATCGTGGTGGAGAACCAGCGGCCGATCGGCCTCGTGCACTACCTCGACCTGCTGCGCGCGGGGGCGGCGTAGACCTGGTATCATGCGGCCTCGCTTTTCCGGAGGCTGACCTTGCCGCGCCTTTTCTGCCAGGACCATCCCGGCGTCGCCGCACTCGAAGCGCGGGTGGTCGACTCCCGTCCCGGCGCCGTTCTGCTCGACCGGTCACCGTTCTTCCCCGGCGGCGGCGGGCAGCTTCCCGACCGGGGAACGCTCGAATGGGAAGGAGGCCTTCTGGCCGTCGTCCGACTTGTTCCAGACGGGAGAGGCCTCTGGCACGAGTTCGACGGGGAGGCCGAGCCGCATGGGATGGTCATGGCCCGTATCGACGGGGTGTTCCGCAACCTCATGTGCGAACTCCACACCGTGGCGCATGTAGCCAACAGCATCGTGTATCGCGAGTTCGGAGGCGCCCTCCTGACGGGCGCTCAGCTTTCGGCCGACGGCACCTTCCGGGTCGACTTCGATCTGCCCGACATCGATCCGGATCGTCTCCGGTCTCTCGGCGGACCGATCAACGACGCGCTCCGCCAGGATTTCCCGATCCGGACCTTTCGCATGCCCTGGAGCGAAGCCGAAGCGACGAGCGGCATGTTCCGCAGCAAGTCCGTCTCTCCCCCGCCGCAGGAGGACGGGACCGTACGGATCGTCGAGATAATCGGCCTGGACCGGCAGGCCTGCGGTGGCACTCATCTGGAAACGAGCGGGGCTGCGCGCCCGATCCGAATCCTGAAGGTGGACAACAAGGGCCGCCAGAACCGGCGCATCAAGATCGGTCTTGCCGAGACTTAAGGATCGTCCACCACCAGGGTCGCGCCTTCGACCCGGACGACGCGGACCTTCGCGCCGGCGAAGCGATCGGCGCCGGTCACGCGCCAGGAGCTGTCTCCGACCCGGATCCGTCCCTCCCCGTCCTTGATCGGGGTCTCCAAGGTGAAGACCTTTCCGACGAGGGACTGGCCGCGCTGGTTGAGCTGGTTGGCCTGCGTATCCTGCTGGGTGCTCGGGCGCATGAGGGTTCGCCCCAGAACCACTGCCGCGACCGAGAGGACTGCGAAGACGAGAGCGGCCACCTGCCAGGACAGGCCGAGCGTCGCATCGACCAGCCCCGTGACGATGGTCGCGAGGCCTAGCCAGATGAAGAAGACGCCCGGCGCGAGCAGCTCGAGCCCGATCAGCACGATCCCGAGGATAATCCAGGCCCAGGCGCCCAGGCTGACGACGGCATCGGCGATCATAGGCGCTCCGGCGCGGCCGCGACGCTCGGGACGGTGCGCGGCCCCTTCGAGGCCCCGGTCCCGTCATTGAACACGGCCCTGGTCAGCTCGGCGATGCCCCCGAGGGTTCCGGCGAGGCCGGCCGCCTCGATGGGCACGATGACGACCTTCTGGTTCGGAGCCGAGGCCAGGGTGCGGATCGCGTCGATATACTTCTCCGCCACGATGAAGTTGGCGGCGGCCAGATCGCCCTGCGTGATGGCATCGCTCACCATCGTGGTTGCCTTGGCTTCCGCCTCGGCGAGGCGCTCCCGGGCCTCGGCATCCCGGAAGGCCGCTTCCTTGCGTCCCTCGGCCGAGAGGATCTGGGCCTGCTTGTCGCCCTCGGCGCGCAGGATCTCGGCCTGGCGCAGGCCTTCGGCCTCGAGCACGGCGGCGCGCTTGTCGCGCTCGGCCTTCATCTGCCGCGCCATGGCGCCGGCGAGATCGGCCGGCGGCACGATGTCCTTGATCTCCACGCGGGTGACCTTTGCGCCCCAGGGCGAGGCGGCGGCGTCGACGACCCGCAGGAGCCGCTCGTTGATCTCGTCACGGTGGGACAGGAGCTCGTCGAGGTCCATGGAGCCCACGACCGTGCGGATATTGGTCATGGTGAGGGTGAGGAGCGCCTGGTTGAGGTTCGAGACCTCGTAGGAGGCGCGCGCCGCGTCGAGCACCTGGAAGAACGCCACCGCGTCGATGGTGACGCCGGCATTGTCGCGGGTGAAGGCCTCCTGGCTCGGAACGTCGAGCACCTGCTCCATGACGTTCACCTTCTTGCCGATCTGCTCGATGTAGGGAAGGATCAGGCCGAGGCCCGGGCCGAGGGTGCGGGAGTAGCGCCCGAACCGCTCGACCGTGTAGGCATAGCCCTGCGGCACGGTCCTCACGCCCATGGCGATCGTCACGATGACGACGAGGACCAGCGCCCCTACGAAGAGATCGAACCCGAACGGCATGAGGCCTCCCGACAACGAGACGGTGTTGCGTGAGGCTTAGCTTTATCCGAAAGCCTCGAGGCCGCCTAGATCCAGCCCTGGAGCTCCCGCTCCACCACATGCCGGATCACCTTCATGCCATCCTGACTGTCGTTGAGGCAGGGCAGATAGGCGAACTGCTCGCCCCCGTTATGCATGAAGATCTCGCGGTTCTCGCCGTCAAGCTCCTCAAGGGTCTCGAGGCAGTCTGCCGAGAAGCCGGGCGCCACGATGGCCATGCGCTTCACGCCACTCTTGGCCAGGGCCTCAACGGTCTTGTCCGTATAAGGCTGCAGCCACTCGGCGGTGCCGAACCGCGACTGGAAGCTCATGCGGAACTTGTCCGCCGGCCAGCCGAACTTCTCGCGCATCAGGCGCCATGTCTTCACGCACTGGCAGTGGTAGGGATCGCCCTTGAGCAGGTATTCCTTCGGCACCCCATGGAAGGAGACGAGGATCACCTCCGGCTCGAAGGGAAGCTTGGCGAGGTCACGCTTCATGGAATCGACCACCGCGTCGATATAGGCCGGATCGTCGTAATAGGGCGGCGAGACGCGGACCGTCGGCTGCCAGCGCATCTCCATGAGGGCCCGGAAGGCCTGGTCGCAGGCGGTCGCGGAGGTGGCGGCCGCATATTGCGGATAAAGCGGCACGAGGAGGATGCGGTCGCAGCCCTGGTCCAGGAGCGCCTGGATGCGCTCGCGCACCTCCGGCTTGCCGTAGCGCATCGCCCAGTCGACCGTGACCTTGTCGCCGGCGACGCTCTTCAGGTGAGCGGCCAGCTGCTCCGCCTGGCTGCGGGTGATGGTCTTGAGCGGCCCCTCGTCCCGCTCGTTGTTCCAGATCGACGCGTAGTCGCGTCCCTTGGGGCCGGGGCGCTTGGTGAGGATGATGAGGTTGAGGATCGGCCACCACAGGAGGCGCGGGGTCTCGATGACGCGGCGGTCGGAGAGGAACTCCTTCAGGTAGCGCCGCATGGGCCAGTAGCTGGTGCCCTCGGGCGTGCCGAGATTGAGGAGCAGCACGCCGATCCGCCCCATCCTGACGGTTGGATGGTCCACCGGCCGCACGCCCTGCTGCAGATCGGCCAGCTTGACTGTCTCGTTCATCGAAAACCCCTTGGCGAAACTGGATCGCGGATCGCAGTTCTTGTCGGGCCCTAGATAGTCGGTCCGGGCACGCGCGCCAACGGGAGCCGGTGTCACGTTTGCGGGAAATCCGCGGTCCTCAGGCGGCCGGATCGAGGAAGGTGGCCTTCTTCAGCACGGCATCGACGGCGACCTGAAGACCCTGCGGACGAAAGTCCATCTCGACCTTGGCGTTGAGCTGCGTGGCCAGAACCCGATGCAGAAGGCGCGATCCGAAGCCTTGACGTTTCGGCGGGGTCACGGGAGGTCCGCCGCTCTCCTTCCAGCGGAGCATGAGCCTGAGGCCGTCGGGCAGCGTTTCGGACGTCCAGGAGACCGCGACCTTGCCGGAATTCACCGACAAGGCGCCGTATTTGGCCGCGTTCGTGGTGAGCTCATGAATCGCCATGCCGATGGGAACCGCCGCCTCGGACGGCAGCTCGACCGGGGTTCCTTCGAGCACCACGCGCTCGCCCGCGTCGTCCTTGTAGGGCATCAGCTCCTTATCGAGGATCTCGCGTAAGGAAGCGGTCTGCCACACTGCCTCGGTCAGCAGGGAATGGGTGTTGGCGAGCGAGATGATGCGGCCGACGAAGGCCTCGTAGAAATCGTCGATATTGGATGTGGCGCGGGCTGTGGCGCCAACCACGGCTTGCACCGTTGCAAGCGTGTTCTTCACACGGTGATGCAGTTCGCGGATGAGGAGGGATTGCTGGGCCTGGGCCTGCCTGCGCTCCGCGATCTCGTGCTGCGCGGCCTGATAGAGGCGCCCGTTGTCGATCGCGATGGCCGCCTGCGCCGCAAGGCCTATCATGAGGCGCTCGGACCGTTCCGTGAAGACGCCCGGCTTCTCGTGGCCGAAGAAGAGGCCGCCATAGACTTCCCCCGTCCGCGACACCACCGGGATGGCAAGGTAGCTGCGGACCGGCAGATGCCCCTCGGGCATGCCCTTGTGAGGCTCGTGATGTCCGTATCGGGGATCCTTGGTGATGTCGTCCGAGCGGATGATGCCGGTGCCTTCGAAGGTGGGTGCGAACACCTGCGTGTTATGGGGCATGGGAAACTGGGAGAATTTTTCCTTCGGGGCCCCGGACAGGGCGTAGAGCGTGTAGCTCTCGCCACCCTGGTCGACGACGTTGTAGAACAGGGCCCCGAACTGAGCTCCCGTCAGCTCCACGCCGGCATCCGTGATGCTCTGGACGACCCGGTCGAGATCGAGCTCGGCCGAGAGGGCGGCCCCGGTCCGGTTGAGGATCTCGAGCGCGTTGGTCTCGGATTGCAGCGCCCGCGTCCGCGCCGCCACTTCCCGTTCGAGAACTTCAGCATTCGCGGCCTGCTCGCGAAACTGCTGGGAGGCCATCGCCGTCAGAGCCAGGAGAGCGAGCAGCGCGATCAGGGCGAAGACGCCGTAGAGCCGCACCTGGGCAATCCAAGGGTTCCAATAGGCGCTCTCCGGCACGCTGACCCGGACATAGAGCGGAAGGTCCGAGACCTGATAGTAGGAGCCGATGCGCCGCTGCCCCTGACTCTCGTAGGTGTATGTGCCTGAGCGGGCGTCGGTGCGGATCGCCCGGTCGAAATCGTCCTTGACGGTAGGCACGAAGGACAATCCGTCCGGCGGTGGAGGATACTGGGCGAGGACCTGGGAGTCCTCGCGCAGGAGGGTGATGCGGCTCCCCTTCGGGAGCCTCGGCTTGCCCCAGTAATCGTTGAAATAGGACAAGGCCACGCTGACCGATACGATGCCCCGGAAGGAGCCCGCTGGATACTGGAGGCGGCGGCTCACCAGGAAGGTGGGCTCGCGCGTAAGATGGCCGCGAACCGGCGTTCCCACGTAAAGGCCGCGATCGTTCGAAGCCTGAACCTTGAAGGCATCCTGATCGGCCACGCTCGAGTCCGGCGGGGGGAACTGCATCGACGTCATGCGAAGACGCCCGTTCGCGTCGTTCAGCCAGATGTTGTCCACGTAGGGCAGCGCCGTCTTGATCGCGCGAAGCTGCTCCCAGAGCATCCGCGAGGGCTCGATCGTGTACCAGCTCTCGTCCGCGATCAGGGCGGCCGTCTGCTTCAGGGCAAGGTCCGTCACCTCGAACAGCCGCGCCGCATGATCGGCCATGAAGAATGCCGTGCTTCTCGTCTCCTCGGCGCTGCGCTGCATGAGGCGGGCGCGCTGCTCCCAGGCGATGTAGCCGAAAGTCAGGAAGATGAAGCCGACCCCGAAAACACCCATGATCAGGGAGAGGCGACCGCGCGTCAGCGACCGCTTCTGCCGTCTGAGGGCCGAACTTGAGGGAAACGAACGCGTAGGAGCCTGCAACGGTGGGGTCGCTCTGGTTTTCTGAGCTGTGCTGCCACGCACCATGGCACAGCCGAGAGTGTCCATGAACTCTAAATTTGGAGCGGGAGAACGCCTTTCTGTCCGCACGTCCGGGCATACCCTTACGGAAGTCCCGCTTCGATGCGCCCCATGGTCACGTCGGGCCGGCGTTCCAACGAAAACGCCGGGACCTCATGGTCCCGGCGTCTCCGACAGACTTGACGTTAGGTTAGCGAAGAACGACGCGACCTTCCACCTTCGGGGCGACCTTGCCCGCCTTCGTGACGTAATCGATGACCTGGCCGGCCATGAGCTGGCTGGCGGATACGTCGACGAGCTGCTTGCCGTCCGTGAAGGCGCGGTAGCCGTCGCCGCCGCGGGCCATGAAGTCGTTGGTGGCGACCTTGTAGGTCTTGGCCGGATCGAGCGGCTCGCCGTTGACCTTCACGGACTTCACGCGGCTGCCGACCGGCTCCTTGAGATCGACCTCGACCACCATGCCGGAGACCTGCGGGAAGCGTCCGCCGAGCTCGCGCACCTGGCTCACGCCGTTCTCCAGCGCCGCCTTCAGCTTGTCGCCGGTCAGCTCCAGGAGCACGGTCGTGTTGCCGAACGGCATTTCCGAGAGGATGTCGCGGCGGGTCAGCTTCTGGCCGGCCTGATACTGCTTGTCCGCCCGCAGGCCGCCGCCATTGGTGATGGCCACGTCCGCGCCGACCGCGGCTTTCATGGCATCGGCCACGAGGTTGCCCATGGCGGCCTCGCCGCCGCGCACGGTCGCCCGGCGGCTGTCGAGCGGGGTTTCGGTCAGGCCGATCTCGACATCGAGTTCTTTGGAGAGCTTGTCCTCGTAGCCCTTCACGACCGCCTCGATCTCCGGATCGGGCTTGACGGTCGCGCTGTCGACGATGCGGAAGTTCGGCGACCAGGTGACGGAGGTCTTGCCGTCCTTGGTGGCCTTGGTGACGGCGAGCTCGGTCACGACGACGTAGTTGCCCTGGGATTCCGACTCCGTCAGGGTGACCTTGCCGTCATAGAAGGCGAGCAGGTGCTCGTCATGGCCGCCGATGATCACGTCCGCGCCGGCGGAGCGGGCGAGGATCATGTCGACCTCGAGCGGCGTGTGGGCGATGGCGACCACGATGTCCGCGCCCTTCTCGCGCAGTTCCTTGGCCTTGGCGCGGCCCGTGTCGATGGTCGAGCGGAACTTGATGTCGCCCGGGCTCGACGCGATCGGCGTGTCTTCGGTGGTGAGGCCGAAGAAGCCCACCTTGATGCCCTGCACGTCCACGATCTTGTCGGCCTTGGTGTTGGCCGGCAGGCCGTTGCCGTCGACGATGTTGGTGGCCAGCACGTCGAACTTGGCGTCGGCCATGCGGGCCCGGAAGACGTCGGGCCCGAGATCGAACTCGTGATTGCCCGGAGCCATGGCGTCGACTCCCATCCTGTTCAGGATGTCGATCACGTGGGCGCCCTTGTCGAAGCCCGACAGGAGCGAGGGCGAGAGGGTGTCGCCCGCATGGATGAAGAACGCGTTGCCCTTGGCGCGCTCCTCCTTCACGACCGTCGCCAGCCGCGCGAAGCCGCCGCGCCCCTTCTCCGGGCTCATGCGATCGATGTCGTTGGTCTGGACGAAGCGGATGGTCACGGCTTCCTGAGCGAGAACCGAACCCGAGACCAGGAGGGAGAGGCCCAGGAGGCCGGCGCGAAAGGCTGCGACGGAACGGCTTTGCAGCATAGTCAGATAATCCTTGCGTAAGGTGCGGTCCACGGATGGCCAGGGTGAACCTAGACCAGCAACGTGTCACAGAAGTAACATGCTGTCGACGCTCTCCCGCAACGGGAACCCGGGCAATTCTGCACGGTTTTTCGTCACCGGGGCCGAGGCCTGCGCGAAGATTGTTTTCTTCCGGAAAGCTTTCCGTTAGTCGGCGCCGAAACCTTCTTCACGAAAGGCTCCAGATCGATGACAGGTCCCGTCACCCAGGCGCTCGCGGCGTTTCGTGCCGATCCCGGCGCCGTCGCCTGGCGCACCCTCCCGTTCTTCGCGGGAGGCGCCGCCGAGCGGGTCGCCGCCCGCGTCGATGCGGTCATCGCCGGGGGAGCGCAGGTTCTGCCGCCGCCGGACCTGGTTTTCACCAGCCTCGTGCTGACGCCGCTCGACCGGGTGAAGGTGGTGATCCTCGGGCAGGACCCCTACCCGACCCCGGGCGACGCCCATGGGCTCGCGTTCTCGTATCGCGGGTCGCGGCGGCTGCCGGCCTCCCTGCGCACGATCCTGGCCGAGATGGCCGAGGATCTGGGCCAGCCCATGCCGAAGTCCGGGGATCTCTCGCGTTGGGCGAAACAGGGCGTGCTGCTGCTCAACACGGCGCTCACGGTCGAGGCCGGAAAGGCAGGAGCGCATTTGAAGTTCGGCTGGGCGGAACTCGTGGACGAGGCCGTCGCCGCGGTCTCCGAGAATCAGCCCGCCGTCGTGTTCCTGCTCTGGGGCGGATCGGCGCGCAAGCACGCGATTCAGGTGGACCGGACGAGGCACCTCGTGATCGAAGCCGGGCACCCCTCCCCGCTCAATCGCCTGCGCGACTTTCGAGGGACGCGCCCCTTCAGCCGCGCCAATGCGTGGCTGAAGGAAAAGGGCCTGGAGCCGATCGACTGGCGGTTGGACTAGCGCCCGCCCTACTCCGCCGCCATCGGCAGCGGCTGTGCCGGGGTGCGGAAGCGGGCCAGCAGTTCCGCCTCCTCGGCCTTCGCGGCCTTGAGATTGCGCTCCTTGACGTGGCCGAAGCCCCGGATCTTCTGCGGGATGCCCGCGAGGCCGACGGCGTTCGCGTGATTGTCCGGCGTCAGCTTCTCCAGGATTTCCCGAACCAAACCCTCGTAGTCCCGAATGAGCTGGCGCTCGGTGCGGCGCTCGTGCGTGTAGCCGAACAGGTCGAGGGGCGTGCCGCGCAGGACCTTGAGGGGGGCAAGCACCCGCATGGCCTTCAGCATCCACGGGCCGAAGCTCATCTTCTTGGGAAGGCCAGTGACCGGATCCTTCCGCGCCAGGACGGGCGGCGCCATGTGGAACTCGTAAGTGAGGTTCTCGCCCTCGAACGCCGACGCGACCTGACGCTCGAAATGGCCGTCGGTATAGAGCCGCGCCACCTCGTACTCGTCCTTGTAGGCCATCAGCTTGAACAGCGAGCGCGCCACCGCATCCGTCAGCGTGGTCCCGCTCGGCGCGACCTTGGTCTCAGCCGCCCGCACCTTGTCCACCAGCGCCCGGTAGCGCTTCGCATAGCGCGCGCTCTGATAACCCGTGAGGAAGGCGGCGCGCCTGTCGATCACCTCGTCAAGGCTGTCGGAGAGCTTGAACTCGTCGCCGGGGGATTTCAGCTCGGCGATCAGCTTCGCCATCACCTCGGGTTCCGCCGCCGCGCGGCGGCCCCAGGTGAAGGCCGCAAGGTTCATCTTCACGGCCTCGCCGTTGAGCTCGATGGCGTTCTCGATGGCGGCGGCGGTCAGCGGCACGCGGCCGGTCTGGTAGGCGTAGCCCAGCATGAACATGTTGGCCGCGATTGCATTGCCGAGGAGCGTGGTGGCGATGTTCGTGGCATCCACGAAGGCCGCGCCCTCGCCGGCCGCCGACGCGATGGCGCGCTTCAGGCGCTCCGTCGGCAGCGAGAAATCGGCGTTGCGGGTGAACTCGCCGGGCATCACCTCGGCGGTGTTCACCACGAGCGCGGTCTGCGCCTTCTTGACCGAGGCCAGCACCTTCTTGGTGCCGGTCACCACGAGGTCGCAGCCGAGCACGAGGTGGGCTGCCTCCGCCGTGACGCGGATCGCGTGAATGTCATCCTGGGAGTTGGCGAGGCGCACATGGCTGTAGACCGCGCCGCCCTTCTGGGCGAGGCCGGCCATGTCGATCATGCCCAGGCCCTTGCCTTCGAGATGCGCCGCCATCCCGAGGATCGCCCCGATGGTGACGACGCCCGTGCCGCCGACGCCCGTCACGATCACGTTGAACGTGCGGTCGATCGCCGGGATCACCGGATCGGGCAGCGGCCGGAACGTGGCGCCGTCCATGGCGATCGTGTCGGGCGCAGCCTTTTTGATCTTAGCGCCGTGCACCGTCACGAAGGACGGGCAGAAGCCCTTCACGCAGGAGAAATCCTTGTTGCAGTTCGACTGGTCGATCTGGCGCTTGCGGCCGAACTCGGTCTGCACCGGCTGCACCGCCACGCAGTTCGACTGCACCGAGCAGTCGCCGCAGGCCTCGCACACGAGATCGTTGATGATGACCCGCTTGTCCGGATCCGGGAACTCGCCGCGCTTGCGGCGGCGGCGCTTCTCGGACGCACAGGTCTGGTCGTAGATCATGACCGTGACGCCCGGGATGCCGGCAAGCTCGCGCTGCACGGCGTCGAGCTCGTCCCGGTGGTGGATCGTCATCCCGGACGGCCATTGGATCGACTTCGGGTACTTGTGCGGCTCGTCGGTCACCAGCGCGATGCGCTCGACGCCCTCGGCACGCACCTGCCGGGCGATCATGTCGACCGTGAGCCCGCCCTCGTGCTTCTGCCCGCCCGTCATTGCGACAGCGTCGTTGTAGAGGATCTTGTAGGTGACGTTGGTCTTGGTATCGACGGACCAGCGCAGGGCCAGCACGCCCGAATGATTGTAGGTGCCGTCGCCGAGATTCTGGAACACGTGCCCGCGGTTCGAGAACGGCGCCTCGCCGATCCAGTTCGCGCCTTCGCCGCCCATCTGGGTGAAGCCGTCGGTCGCGCGGTCCATCCACTGCACCATGTAGTGGCAGCCGATGCCCGCATAGGCGCGCATGCCCTCGGGCACCTTGGTGGAGCTGTTGTGCGGGCAGCCCGAGCAGAAATGCGGCACGCGGGTCGCGACGTCGCTGGTGAGCGCCAGCACCTCCTGCGCCTGCGCCAAGCGCGCCACGCGTCCGCGCAGGTCGTCGTTGTTGTGGTACCTGAGCAGCCGTTCGCCGATCGCGATGGCGATGTCGTTGGGATCGAGCGCGCCCTTCACGGGGAAGAGCCAGTTGCCGGCCTCGTCCTTCTTGCCGATGCAGAGCGGCTGGTTGGCGGTGCCGTAGAGCTCCTCGCGCAGCTGCACCTCGATCAGGGAGCGCTTCTCCTCGACCACGATCACAAGGTCGAGCCCCCTGGCGAAGTCGACGAGCTCCCGCTGCGACAGCGGCCACGGGCAGGCGACCTTGTAGAGACGCAGCCCCATGTCGTTCGCTTTGACCTCGTCGAGGCCGAGCTCGTCCAGGGCCTGGCGCACGTCGAGATAGGACTTGCCGACGGTGATGATGCCGATCTTCGGATTGCGCCCGCCCGACAGCACGATGCGGTTGAGGTTGTTGGCGCGCACGAACGCCAGCATGGCGTCGCGCTTGAAGTCCTGGAGCCGTGCCTCCTGGTCGAGCACGCCGTCGCGCGCCCGGATGTTGAGGCCGCCGGGCGGCATCAGAAAATCGTCAGGCATGACGATCTTCACCCGGTCGAGGGAGCCGTCGACGGAGGCCGTCGACTCGATGTTCTCCTTCACGCACTTGAACGCCACCCAGGTGCCGCAGAAGCGGCTCATGGCGTAGCCGTAGAGGCCGTAATCGAGGATCTCCTGAACGCCTGCAGGATTCAGGATCGGGACCATCACGTCGACGAAGTGGAATTCAGACTGGTGCGCGACCGTGGAGGATTCCGCCGTGTGGTCGTCGCCCATGAGGGCCAGGACACCGCCATGCGTCGAGGAGCCGGCCATGTTGGCGTGGCGGAAGACGTCGCCGGAGCGGTCGACGCCCGGCCCTTTGCCGTACCACATGCCGAAGACGCCGTCGTACTTGCCGTCGCCGCGGATCTCCGCCTGCTGTGAGCCCCAGACGGCGGTCGCGGCAAGCTCCTCGTTGAGGCCGGGCTGGAAGACCACGTTGGCGGCTTCCAGCCACTTCCTGGCGCGCCAGAGATTCTGGTCGAGGCCGCCGAGCGGCGAGCCGCGATAGCCCGACACGAAGCCAGCCGTGTTCAGGCCGGCGAGGCGGTCCCGCTCGCGCTGCATGAGCAGCATGCGGATGACAGCCTGCGTGCCAGTGATGAAGACCCGGTCCTTGGTGAGGTCGAACTTGTCGTCGAGCGTAACGTCACGGAGCGCCACAGGGCTGCCGGCCATCGTCCGTATCCTCCTGGAGCCTCTGCTCCGCTGCCGGTTTTCCGGTCTTCTTCTTGTCTGATTTAAGTCAGCAATGCTGACATATATGGTCAGGGACGTCAATCGACGCCGCCTCTGTTTTGCCTCCATTAACCATGATGCGTCAGGGTCGCCATCGGCCGGTTCGCGGCCTCCCCGCGTCGCAAGACAGGTTGAGCAGATGACACACCGCCTCAGGCCCCTTACGCTTCTGGTCGCTCTGATCGGAGCATGGACCACTCCCGCCCTCGCCCATCCTCACGTTTGGGTGACCGCCAAGGCCGAACTGGTCTACGACCCGGACGGAAAGGTCACCGGCGTGCGCCATGCCTGGACCTTCGACAAGGCCTACTCGGCCTATATCACGCAAGGCCTCGACAAGAACGGCGATGGCAAGCTGACGCCCGACGAGTTGAAGGATCTGGCCAAGGAAAACACCGAATCGCTCGTCGAATTCGATTATTTCACCGTGCTGAAGGCCAACGGCAAGAAGCAGGATTTCGGTGCCCCGCGCGACTACGCCATGGCCCATGCCGACGAGGCCGTCACCTTGAGCTACTTCCTGCCCTTGAGGGCGCCGGCCTCGGCCAAGACCGCGGCGCTGGAGATCTACGACCCGACCTTCTTCGTGGCCTTCTCACTGGCCGAGGGCAACGATGCGGTGAAGCTCACGAGCGCTCCGCAGGGCTGCGCCACGAACATCACCCGCGCCAAGGCGGCCGAGGCGGCCCAGCAGCAGAACCTGACGGAGGCCTTCTTCGAGACGCTGACCGCCTCGTCCTCCTTCGGCATCCAGTTCGCCAACAGGGCCATCGTGGCATGTCCGTAACGGCCGAGCCCCTCAGCCTCGCCACGCCCGGCAAATCCCGCTTCTGGTCCCGCCTCGCTCTCGCGGGGGCGGCCGTCGCGGTGGTTGCGGGCGTCGCTGCCCTCCTGGCCTGGTGGCTCGCTCCGGCCGCCGCCCCTCCGGTGCGCAACCCCTTCGGCATGGGCCTGCGCGAGGCCGCCCCGTCGGGCAGCCTCGGGGCCTATATCCTGGAGGTTCAGAGCGGCTTCTACCGCAGCCTGCAGCAGGCGGTGGGCTCCCTGAAGAGCGAAGGCTCGGCCATTTGGCCGCTGCTCCTGATCGGCTTCGCCTACGGGGTCTTCCACGCGGCCGGCCCCGGCCACGGCAAGGGGGTCATCGCGGCCTATCTGGTGGCGGACGAGCGGGCGCTCGCCAAGGGGTTCGGCTTGAGCCTCGCGGCGGCTCTCGTCCAGGCGCTCGTGGCCATCCTGCTCGTGAGCGTGATCGCCGTCGTGTTCCGCTCCACCGCCGCCACCATGAACCAGGTGACGAAGGGGGTAGAGTTGCTGAGCTTCGCGGCCGTGGCGCTCCTGGGAGCCGCGGTCACCTGGCGCAAGGCCGGCAAGGTGACGGGCCTCGTGACCCTGTCCAAAAACCCGCAGGCCGGCCCGCAGGCCGACGATTGCGACCACGTGCACATGCCGCCGCCCGAGGAGCTGCGCCGCCTGACCCGGTGGCGGGACATGGCGGGCGTGGCGCTCGCGGCCGGCATCCGCCCCTGCGCCGGCGCGCTCGTGGTACTGGTCTTCGCCCTCTCGCAAGGCCTGTTCGCCGCGGGCATCGCCGCGACCTTCGCCATGGCGCTGGGCACCGCCCTGACCACGGGAGCGATCGCGGCCCTGGCGGTTTTCGCCAAGGCGGCGGCCCTGCGGATGGCCGGAGGCCGCGGCCTGTCGGGCGCGGTAGCGATTGCCGGGATCGAACTCCTGGCCGCTGCCTTCGTGCTCGTGCTGGGACTCAGCCTGCTGTTCGGGCTGTGGGCCTCGGCGAGCGCGAGCTAGGCAGCCTCACAGCCCCAGGGCGCCGCCATCCGACCTGGGATCGTGCGTCGCCTCGACCCGGCCGTTACGCGGGTGGCGCACCAGCATCCCGGCATGGCCGAAATTGTCGATGTAGGGTTCGGTGAGCTCCGACACCTCGTGCCCGAGGGCTGAAAGTCCCCGGACGAGGCCCGGGTCGAAGCGACCCTCGAGCCTGACCAACGCGGGCGCGATACCCTTGCCCTTGTCGAGCAGCCAGCGCGGCGCATCGACCGCATCCGCAAGCCCCATGCCGAAATTCGCATAGCGCGTGAAGATCTGGCCGAGGATCTGCGGCTGCGTCTCCCCGCCCATGGTGCCGAAGGACAGGACCCGCCCGTCGTCGAACACGGCGAGCGGCGGGTTGAGGGTGTGGAATGGCTTGCGGCCCGGCTCGAGCCGGTTGCGGCTTGCCGGGTCGAGGGAGAAGGCGGCGCCCCGGTTGTGCCAGTGGATGCCGGTCGCCGGCAGGACGCAGCCCGAGCCGAACGCCCAGAAGACCGACTGGATGTAGGACACCGCGAGGCCGTCCTTGTCGATCGCCCCCATCCAGATCGTGTCGCCCTCGGGCGAGCGCGGCAGCGGATAGGGCGCGGCCCGGCGCATGTCGATCAGGGCAGCTTCCCGCTCCAGGGCGGACGCGGTCAGGAACGCCGCTGCGTCGTGCACCATGTTCAGCGGATCCGCCACGATCCGGTCTCCGATCGTGAAAGCCCGCTTCGAGGCCTCGATGAGGGCGTGATGGTGTTCGGGCGTCTCCGCCCGGAACGAGCCGAGGCGCTCGAACATCCCGAGGATCATGAGGGTGGTCAGGCCCTGGGTGGGCGGCGGCAGGTTGTAGACCGTTCCGCCGCCAAGGCGCAGTTCCAGGGGTTTCGTGACCCGCGCCTGATAGGTCTCGAGGTCCCGGCGCGTGATCGGCGCGCCGGCCCGTTCGAGATCGGACGCGATCTCCCGCCCGACATCGCCGCGGTAGAAGTCGCGCAGGCCCGTATGGGTGAGGTGCTCCAGGGTGTCGGCGAGACGGGGCACTCGGCGCAGGGTGCCTGCCGGCGTCCGCTTTCCCTCGGTCAGGAAGGCCTCCGCAAAGCCCGGGACCGCGTAGAGCGCCGCCTCCTCGCTCGTCCTGAACCGGGCTTCGGAGCCGGAGACCGCATATCCTTCGCGGGCATGGCGGATCGCGTCCCCCAGCAGCAAGTCGAGGGGCATCTGGCCCCCGAGGGCGCGGGCGAGCTCGAGCGCCAGCTCCCACCCGCCGACGGCGCCGGCCACCGTCAGGGACGCGTCCACTCCGCGGGCCGGAATGGCGTCATAGCCTTTGTCCCGGTAGCGCCGGATCGTCGCGAGCGCTCCGGCCGGACCCGAGGCGTCGAGGGCGTGGACCCGCCCGTTGGGCTCCCGCACGAGCCAGAAGCCGTCGCCTCCGATCCCGTTCATGTGCGGGTAGACCACTGCGATGGTGGCCGCCATGGCGACCATCGCCTCGATGGCGTTGCCGCCTGCGGCGAGCACGGTCTGGCCTGTCTCGGCCGCGAGGGTATGGGGTGCCGCGACAGCGGCGGTGGAGAAGACGGGAGTTTCGGGCATGGACGTGACGTTATGAGAGGGAGGGGAAACTTGCACCGAAGGGGGCGTTTAGGGTAGTCCCTTCCGTCAAAGAATGGAGCACACGACCGTGGCACAGCCGACCGGCACCAATTGGCGCAACCTGATCACCATCGTCAGCATCATGATCCTGATCGGCACGGAAGTGTTCGGGGTCGCGATCGCGGCGGGCTGGGCCATCGCGGGACTGTTCGAGCTGGGCGAGGTCGTCGGCTACATCCTGATGGCGCTGTTCAGCCTCTTCGGCGCCTGGATCCTCCTCAACCTCTGGCGCCGCTGCACCACGGTCGAGCCGATCAGCGGGCGCGCCTAAGGCCTCTCGCATGGCTTCATGACGACCGGGTCGGCCTCGGCCGGAACGTAAGTGTCCATCGGCCGGCACTGACCAGCGATGCAGATCCGCCAGTCGGCGGTGGCGCCCGAGCGGCGCAGCACGATCTCCCTCTGAGGCGGCACCGAGGGGCGCCAGGAATAGACCCCCTCCTTGAACCGGGCCTCCGGCGGCGGCTCCATGCCGGCCCCGGAGCCGCGCACCCGCGCCTCCAGGAGTTCCAGACCCGCCGCGCCTGAGCGCCAATCCTCCTCCCAGAGGATCTTCTCGACCGAATGCGTCCAGGCCAGCGTGATCGCGCCCGCCATCAGGGGCGCGATCACCTTGCCGGCGACGAGGCAGATCACCGGCCCGCCGCGACCGCCGGAGCCTGGCGGTTGCGCCAGTAGTGGAAGCCGATGACGAGCGCCGCGAGGCCGAAGCCGATCTCGTCGGTGATCGGAAGCGCCAGCACCAGGAAGCCTGCCGCGATGGCGGCGCCGATGCGCTCCCACCAGGGCATGCGAACACGGAAATAGCCGACCGAGGCGATGCCCCAGAGCAGGACCGCGAGCCCGGCCTTCACCACCATGTAGGCGACGCTGGCCCAGAAGGCCCAGCCTTCGAGCCCCGCCACCGGCTGCATCATCAGGGTCGGATCGTAGACCGCCATGTAGGGGATCACGAAGCCCGGAAGGGCTATGCGCAAGGCCTGGAAGCCGATCTTGAAGCCTGAAGCTTTCGCGATCGGCGCCGCCGCGAAGGCCGCAAGCGCTACCGGAGGCGTCAGGTCCGCCATGATGCCGAAGTAGAACACGAACATGTGCGAGACGATCAGCGGCACGCCGAGCGTCAGGAGCGCGGGAGCCGCCAGCGACGAGGTGATGATGTAGTTCGGGATCGTCGGAATGCCCATGCCGAGCACGAGGCTGACGAACATGGTCAGCACCAGGCTCAGAATGAGCGAGTCACGGCCGATCGACACCACCCAGTTGCCGAAGATCGTGCCGATGCCGGTCAGCGTCATCGTGCCGATCACGATGCCGACCACCGCGCAGGCAAGGCCGACGGGAAGCGCCTGACGGGCGCCGTCCGCGAGGGCGTCGCGGCAGGCCTCCAGCGTCTCGGGACCGCCGCGCACGAAGAGGCTGATCACGACCAGCGCCGCCACGAGGACCAGCACGAGGGTCACGCCGGCCCAGAGGAAGGCCGCGGCGAGCAGGCCGAGCCCGACCCAGAAGACGAGGCGGATGGTCTCGCTCACCAGCCCCATGGCCAAAGCGCCCGCGAGGATCAGGACCACGGTCAGGGCGAGGCCGATGGAGCCTGCGAAGAGCGGCGTGTAGCCGGAGAACAGGAGGTAAACCAGAACCGCCAGCGGCAGGATGAGGTGCCACTTCTCCCGAAGAGCCCTCCAGGCGCTCGGCAGCTCGGAGCGCGCCAGGCCCATCAGGCCGGACTTGCCGGCCTCCAGGTGCACGGCCAGGAAGGCCGAGGCGTAGTAGAGGATCGCCGGAATGATCGCCGCCTTGACGATCTCGACGTAAGGCACGTCGATGGTCTCGGCCATGATGAAGGCTACGGCGCCCATGACGGGTGGCATGATCTGGCCGCCCATCGACGCCGTCGCCTCGACGCCGCCGGCGAATTCGGGCTTGTAGCCGAAACGCTTCATCAGCGGGATGGTGAACTGGCCGGTCGAGACTACGTTCGCGACGCCGGAGCCGGAGATCGTGCCCATCAGGGCCGACGAGAACACCGCTACCTTGGCCGGTCCGCCGCGGGCGCCGCCGAAGGCCCCCATGGCGATGTCGGTGAAGAGCTGGATCATGCCGGCGCGCTCGAGGAAGGCGCCGAACAGGATGAACAGGAAGATGTAGGTGGCCGACACCAGGGTCGGCGTGGCGTAGAGCCCCTCGGTCCCGAAGGACATGTGCTCGATCACCTGCTCCAGGGAATAGCCGCGGTGATCGAAGGGCGCCGGCAGATAGTTGCCGAACAGGCAGTAGGCCAGGAAGATTCCTGCGACGATCGGCAGCGCCGGCCCCATCACGCGCCAGACGAGATAGAACAGGACCGCGATGGCCGCGATGCCGACGACGAGGTCCAGCTGGGTCAGTTCGCCGGAGCGGATCAGGAGTTCCTCGTACAGCGCCCAGTGATAGAGCCCGATGGCGAAGCCGAGCAGGCCGACCGCCCAGCCGAAGGCCTTGGCCAGCGGGGTGTGGGCCTTGTGGTTCGCCAGCATGGCGCCGGCCACGAGGCAGAGGAAGCCCACATGCAGCGTGCGGACCACCTGACTCGGCAGGCTCCCCGGGAACTTCAGGATCAGCCCGTAGGTCACGGCCAGGGCGATCAGTCCGAGCAGACCGCCCATGACGTTGCGCCCCCTCATGCGCAAGACCACGAGCCATGCCGCCCAGACGACGAATCCCGCGCCGATGATGTGGATCATCGAAATGCCGCCGATCAGCGAATGATCGAGCGGGATGCCGAACGCCGTGATGATCTGGAAGGTGGAGAAGGAGACCGCAATCCAGAACAGGAGCGTGCCGAGAAGGCCGGTGCCGAAATTCTCCGGCAGCCCGTGCTCAGGGTTGGCAGGCGTCGACGGCGCCTCCAGTTCAGCGACTTCAGACGCGTTCACACCCTGGCTCATGGCGCGAGATCTCCCGTTCGGGTTTCATTATTGACATGAAAAAGCCGGAGCAGTTCACCCGCCCCGGCCGCTTTGTCAAATGGATTGAAGGTTTACGAGCCCTGCTTCTTCACGCCCTTCTCGTCGAAGTAGCGCTGGGCGCCCGGATGCACGGGCACCGGCATGCCCGAGAGGGCGTTCTCGAGCTTGATGTCCTTGGCGGCCGCGTGCGCGGCGGCAAGCTCCGGGAGGCTCTCGAAGAGCGACTTCGTCATCTGGTAGACGGTCTCGTCCTTCACGCCCGAATGGGTCACGAGGTAGTTCACCACCGCGGCCGTCGTGACCGGAGCGCTCTGGCCCTCGTAGGTGTTGGCCGGGATGGTGGCGGTCACGTAGGGGTTTCCGACCTTCTGGATCATGTCGGCCGGGATCTCCACGACCACGATCGGCACCGAGGTGGCGAGGTCGCGGATCGACGACACGCCGAGGCCGGCGGACTGGAGGGTCGCGTCGAGCTGGCGGTTCTTCATGAGCTCGACGGACTCGCCGAAGGGCAGGTACTCGACCTTGCCGAGGTCCTTGTAGGTCAGGCCGGCGCCCTGCAGGATCGCCCGGGCGTTGAGCTCGGTGCCGGATTTCGGCGCGCCGACGGAGAGGCGCTTGCCCTTGAGGTCCGCCAGCGTCTTGATGCCGGAATCCTTCGAGGCCACGATCTGGATGTAGTTCGGATAGATGGCCGCGACGCCGCGCAGCTTGTCGAGCTTGGACTTGAAGCCCGCCTCCTCGTCGCCGGCCCAGCCCATGGCCAGGCTGTCGCCCAGGGTGAAGCCGATCTCGCCCTTGCCCTGCTGCAGGAGCGTGAGGTTCTCGACCGACGCCTTCGTGGCCTGCACGGACGGACGGCTGCCCTGCATCTTCTCCGTGAAGACTTTGGAGAGGGCCACACCGAGCGGGTAATAGACACCGGAGGTGCCGCCGGTCAGGATGTTGATGAAGTCCTGCGCCTGGGCGGGCAGGCTGGCTCCCGCGAGCGCGAGGGCCGTGGCAGCGCCGAAAAGGCGGCGCTTGAAGGTGGAACGCATGGCGTAGCTCCCTGATTTTGTGGCGCCGGCAGCGCGACGCCTGTGTGTGAGCCTAGTTTGGCGGCTGACGTCGAAACCTCAAGAGGATATGAGGGTCTTAATCCTGCCGCCTTGGTGGGTAGGGGTCTTGTCTCCACAGGTCAATACATCGCGTCCCATGTTCGATCGCCGTCAGTTCCTGCAATTCGCCACAGCCACCGCAGGCCTCGCCGCCACGGGCTTTTCCACAAAGGCCCTGGCCCAGGAGAGCCTGAAGGTCGGAGCCCCCGCCCCTATCTCGTTCGACGCCCTGAAGCAGCGCGCGCAGAGCATGGCGAGCCGGCCCTACGAGGCGCCGCCGCGCCCCGCGCCGGAAGTCCTGCAGCAGATCGACTACGACGCGCACGGCAAGATCAGGTTCAAGACCGACCTCGCCCTCTGGGCCAACGGCCCGAGCCAGTTCCCGGTCACGTTCTTCCACCTCGGGCGCTTCTTCCAGAAGCCGGTGCGCATGCACGTGGTCGAGGGCGGGCAGGCCCGCGAGATCATCTACGACAGCGACTATTTCGACATGCCGGCGGATTCCCCGGCCCACAAGCTGCCCGACAACTCGGGCTTCGCGGGCTTCCGGTTCCAGGAGTCCCGTAACGGCAAGCTCGACTGGCGCAAGAACGACTGGGTCGCCTTCCTGGGAGCCTCCTATTTCCGCGCCATCGGCGAACTCTACCAGTACGGCCTCTCGGCCCGCGGCCTCGCAGTCGACGTGGCAGTCTTCGGCAAGAACGAGGAATTCCCCGACTTCACCCACGTGTATTTCGAGACGCCCCAGCCCGATTCCAATACCGTGACGGTCTATGCGCTCCTCGACGGCCCGAGCGTGACCGGCGCCTACCGGTTCATCATGACCCGCGCCGCCGACGTCGTTATGGACATCGATGCCGCCGTCTACCTGCGCCAGGACGTGAGCCGCCTCGGGATCGCGCCGCTCACCTCCATGTACTGGTACTCGGAGAAGGCCAAGGCCACCGCCATCGACTGGCGGCCGGAGATCCACGATTCCGACGGGCTCGCCATGTGGACCGGCGCCGGCGAGCGGATCTGGCGCCCCCTCAACAACCCGCCGCGGATCATCACCTCCGCCTTCTCGGACGAGAACCCGAAGGGCTTCGGGCTGCTCCAGCGCGACCGCAACTTCGACCACTACCTCGACGGCGTCTATTACGACCGTCGCCCCTCCCTCTGGATCGAGCCGGAGGGCGGCTGGGGCAAGGGCACGATCCAGCTCGTCGAAATCCCGACCGACGATGAGATCCACGACAACATCGTGGCCATGTGGGTTCCGACGGAGCCGGCCAAGGCGGGCCAGTCCTTCGAGTTCCGCTACAAGATGCACTGGTCGGCCGAGGAGCCCTATCCGACGCCGCTCGCCCGCGTAGTGGCGACCCGCCTCGGCAACGGCGGCCAGGCCGGCACCGTCCGGCCGAAGGGTGTGCGCAAGTTCATGGTGGAGTTCTTAGGAGCCCCCCTGACGAAGCTTCCGAGCGGCGTCATCCCGCGTCCGGTGCTGACCGCGTCGCGCGGCGAGTTCGCCAACATCCTGACCGAGGCCGTGCCCGACAACGTGCCCGGCCATTGGCGCACCCAATTCGACCTGACGGTCACGGGAACGGAGCCGGTGGAGATGCGCTGCTACCTGCGCAACGGCGATGAGGTCCTGAGCGAGACCTGGCTCTACCAGTACCACCCTGCCTTCTGAGGTTGCAGGGCAAATACCCTGCAACCAAAAAATGCGTATAAAATACTATACGCCCTCTGGAAGTGGCGAAAAATCCGTTCTATCTGAACGGAATGGCGCATCACCACCATCACCACCACCACGCCCCACGGGCGCTTGCTGCGGCACCGACCTTCTCGCTCCTGCGCCTCTCGGCCTGGGAGCGGCTTGCGGGTGCCGGCGTCCTCCTCGGTGCGCTGTGGCTGCTGGTCTTCCTGGTCATGGCGTAGCCGATGCACAAGAATTCCGCCGCCATCCGCTTCGATGAGGTGACCCTCGGCTACGGCCGGCGCCCGGCGGTCCATCACCTCGACGGCGAGATCGCCTCCGGGAGCCTGACGGCGATCGTCGGCCCCAACGGCGCCGGCAAGTCGACGTTGCTCAAGGGGATCGTCGGCACCCTGCGTCCGCTGGAGGGGCGGATCGACCTGACCGGAGCCGCCGGCGCCCCCATCGCCTATCTGCCGCAGGCGGCCGAGATCGACCGCTCCTTCCCGCTCTCGGTCTACGACCTCGTCGCCATGGGCCTCTGGTCCCGCGCCGGCCTGTTCGGCGGCATCGGCGCCAAGAACCGCACCCGGGTCGAGCAGGCGCTCGCCTCCGTCGGCCTCATCGGGTTCGAGCGCCGGCCGATCTCGACCCTGTCCGGCGGCCAGATGCAGCGCGCCCTCTTCGCGCGCCTTCTGCTGCAGGATTCCCCGGTCATCCTGTTGGACGAGCCCTTCACGGCCATCGACGCCAAGACCACCGCCGACCTGCTCGACGTGGTGCGCCGCTGGCATGCGGAGTCCCGCACCGTGGTGGCCGTGCTGCACGACCTCGACACGGTGAAGCGCGTCTTCCCGCAGACCCTTCTCATCGCCCGCGAGCCCGTGGCCTGGGGCGAGACACAGGAGGTCCTGAGCCCGGAGAACCTCCTGCGCGCCCGCCGGATGGTCGAGGCTTACGATCCCCATGCGGCTCCTTGCGAGAGGGGCGCCGCGTGATCGAGCTCCTCTACGGCCCCTTCGCGGAATTCGACTTCATGCGCCGCGCCCTCGTGGGCGTGATCGCCATTGCGCTGGGCGGCGGCCCGATCGGGGTCTTCCTCATGCTGCGCCGGATGAGCCTGACGGGCGACGCCATGGCCCACGCGATCCTGCCGGGCGCGGCCGTCGGCTATCTCATGGCTGGCCTGTCCCTGCCGGCCATGACCATCGGCGGATTGTTCGCGGGCGTCGTCGTGGCGGTGGCGGCCGGCCTCATCTCCCGGTTCACGGCCCTGAAGGAGGATGCATCGCTCGCAGCCTTCTACCTGCTGTCGCTGGCGCTCGGCGTCACGCTCGTGTCCCTGAGGGGCTCGAACGTGGACCTGCTGCATGTGCTCTTCGGCACGGTGCTGGCCCTCGACGACAGCACGCTGCTGCTGATCGCGGGCATCTCCACCGTCACGGTGCTGGCCTTGGCGGTCCTCTACCGTCCCCTCGTGCTGGAATGCGTGGACCCGACCTTCCTGCGCTCGGTCAGCCGCACCGGAACGCCGACCCACCTGATGTTCCTCGGCCTCGTGGTGCTCAACCTCGTCGGCGGCTTCCACGCCCTTGGAACGCTGCTCGCCGTCGGCATGATGATGCTCCCGGCAGCCGCCTCGCGCTTCTGGAGCAACGACATCACCATGATGATGCTCCTGTCGGTGCTGATCGGCATCGTGTCGGGGATCGGCGGCCTGCTCCTGTCCTATCATGCCGAGCTGCCCGCCGGCCCCGCGATCATTCTGACCGCGGGAGCGGTCTATGCGGCCTCCCTCGTCCTCGGCCGCGAGGGCGGCCTGCTCTGGCTCGCCTGGCCGCGCCGTCACCTCGAAGCCTGACCCGCCCCCTTCACCGACAAGGAGTTCAGCCGATGCCGACACGCCGGAACGCCGTTTCGCTGCTGCTGGGATGCCTCGCTCTGGCGGCCCTGCCACTATCGGCCCGCGCCCAGGGGTCGGAGAAGCTGAAGGTCGTGGCCACCTTCTCGATCCTGGGCGACCTCGTGCGCCAGGTCGGCGGCGAGCGCACGGAGGTCACCACCCTCGTGGGCCCGAACGGGGATGCGCATGTGTATTCCCCCACCCCGGCTGACGGCAGGCGCCTGACGGAGGCCAAGGTGGTCGTCGCCAACGGCCTCAAGTTCGAGGGCTGGATCGACCGGCTCGTGAAATCCTCCGGCACGAAGGCCGCAATCGTGGAGGCCGCGCGGGGCGTGAAGCCGCTCAAGGGGGACGACGATCACGGCCACAGCCACGGGCATGGCGGGTCGGATCCCCATGCATGGCAGAACGTCGCCAATGCCAAGATCTATGTCGCCAACATCCGGGATGCCCTCATCGCCGCCGACCCGGCCGGGAAGTCCGCCTATGAGGCCAATGCGACGGCCTATCTCGGCCAGCTCGACGCCCTCGACCGGGAGGTGAAGGCCCTCGTGGAGCAGATCCCGCCGGATCGCCGTCGGATCATCACCTCGCATGACGCCTTTCGGTATCTCGAAGACGCCTACGGCATCGATTTCGTGTCCCCCCAGGGCGTATCGACCGATTCCGAGGCCTCGGCGAAGGACGTGGCCAGGATCATCCAGCAGATCAAGCGCGACAAGATCACGGCTGTCTTCGTGGAGAACGTGTCCGATGCGCGCCTGATGGAGCGCATCGCCAAGGAGACCGGCGCCAGGATCGGCGAGCGGGTCTATTCCGACGCCCTCTCGGACGAGAAGGGTCCGGCCGGGACTTACATTGACATGATGCGACACAATATAAGGGCCTTCAGCTCGGCCCTGTCGAGCTGACCGATATTCTGAAGTCCCCGGCGATCCCGGGGGCGGTTTTCGTCTCCAAAGACCGATGGAACATCCGATGTCCGACAAGATCCCCGTCACCGTGCTCACAGGCTATCTCGGCGCCGGCAAGACGACGCTTCTCAACCGGATCCTGACCGAGCAGCACGGCAAGAAATATGCCGTCATCGTCAACGAGTTCGGCGAGATCGGCATCGACAACGAGCTCGTCGTCGGCGCCGACGAGGAAGTGTTCGAGATGAACAACGGCTGCATCTGCTGCACCGTTCGCGGCGACCTGATCCGCATCCTCGACGGCCTGATGAAGCGAAAAGGAAAGTTCGACGCCATCATCGTCGAGACCACCGGCCTCGCCGATCCGGCTCCGGTCGCCCAGACCTTCTTCATGGACCAGGACGTGTCCGACACCGCCCGCCTCGACGCGGTGGTGACCGTAGCGGACGCCAAGTGGCTGTCCGACCGCCTGAAGGACGCGCCCGAGGCCAAGAACCAGATCGCCTTCGCGGACGTGATCATCCTCAACAAGATCGATCTCGTGTCCGAGAAGGAGCTGGAGGAGGTCGAGGCCCGCATCCGCGCCATCAACCCCTACGCCAAGGTGCACCGGACGCAGAACTGCGCCATCCCGATCTCGGAAGTGCTCGACCGCAAGGCCTTCGACCTCGACCGCATCATCGAGATCGAGCCCGATTTCCTCGAGGAGGGCCATCATCACCACCACGACGAGGACATGCAGTCCGTGTCGGTGGCGATCGACGGCGAGGTCGATCCGAACAAGTTCATGCCCTGGATCTCGAACCTGACCCAGGTCGAGGGCCCGAACATCCTGCGCTGCAAGGGCATCGTGGCCTTCCCGAACGAGCCGAAGCGCTTCGTCTTCCAGGGCGTGCACATGATCCTCGACGGCGACGTGCAGGGCGACTGGAAGCCGGGCGAGAAGCGCAGCTCAAAGGTGGTCTTCATCGGCCGCGACCTGAACGAGAAGGCGATCCGCGAAGGCTTCCTCGCGACCGCGGCGTGAGTGCGCCTGCCCTTGCGCAGAACCCGCGATCCTGTGCTATCGCTCCCCCTGAAGGGATTGCCTGAATGACTGCTGGAACTGCTCCGTCTCTGACCCAGAGCGTCACGACGATCGATGCGGGCGCGCACGTGACCGCCCTCGGCTGGCTCAAGGGCACCGTCGCCCTCGGCCTCGCCGACGGCGGCGTAGTGCTGGCGAGGGACGGCGAGACCCATCGGGTCGAGGCTCATCCCGATGCCGGCATTCTGGTCGGGGCGAGCGACGGCGAGCGCTTCGTCACCGGCGGCGACGACGGTCGTGTGGCGGTGACGGGGTCGGACGGCTCGACCCAGACGCTGGCCGAAACCAAGGGCGCATGGATCGACTCCCTCGCCCTGAGCCCGAGCGGCGCCTTCGCGTACGGGGCCGGCAAGCGCGTGATCGCCCGCGACGACCGGGGCAAGGAGAAGACCCTTGAGGTTCCCTCGACCGCCCGCGGCCTCGCTTTCGCCCCGAAGGGCTACCGGCTCGCGATCTCCCACTACAACGGCGCGACCCTGTGGTTTCCCAACGTCGAGGCCAAGCCCGAAGTGCTGGACTGGAAGGGCTCGCACCTCGACGTCACCTGGTCGCCCGACGCCCGCTTCGTCGTCACCTCCATGCAGGAGAATGCCCTGCACGGCTGGCGCCTGATCCCCGACAAGGGGCACATGCGCATGAGCGGCTATCCATCGAAGACCCGGTCCTTCTCCTGGTCCCATGACGGCAAGTGGCTCGCCACCTCGGGGGCGGAAGCGGCGATCGTCTGGCCCTTCGAATCGAAGGAAGGCCCCATGGGCAAGCAGCCGCGGGAATGCGGCGTGCGCCCCGCCAAGGTGAGCCGGGTGGCGTTCCATCCCAACACCTACGTGCTGGCGGTCGGCTACGAGGACGGCTGCATCCTGCTCATCCGCATGGCCGATGCCTCCGAGCTGCTGGTGCGCCCGGCCGTGGCCGGAAGCGGCATCACGGCCATGGCCTGGGACAAGGCCGGCAAGCGCCTCGCCTTCGGGTGCGAGGACGGCAAGGCCGGCATCCTCACGCTTCCCACCTGAGCCCGATGGCAGGTCTCGGCTTTCTCCGCAATGCCTTCGGGCGGCCCAAGGCCGATCGGGCGGCGATCGAGCGCGTCAAGGATCTGGCCCGCAAGGCCCTTCGAGCCGGCCCGGATGCAAGCTTCGCGGTCAACGAAATTGTGTGCGCCGATCCGGCCTGCCCGGGCACCGAGACCGTCATCCTCGTCATGGAGCCGGGGGCGAAGACGAAGGCCTACAAGGTTCCGAAGCCCCTCGACGAAATCGTGGAACAGGATATCGGCGCCGCTCTTGATCCTTGAGGAGGTGTCGCTTGCCCCGGATCACGCGAATCGTTGCCTTCGGGCTCGGCCTTCTGGGGGGCGTCGTCGCCTCCCAGGGACCGGAATACTCCCAGCAATACCGCCAGCGCCTCGGCGGCGCGATCGATGAGCTCCGCCAGATCGTCGGCCGCTTCGACGCGGATGCCCAGGCCCATGGGGAAAATCGCGAGAGCGCCATCGCGCGTCTGCGGGGCAACGCCGACGATCTGGCCAGCCGCCAGGGCGCCGCGATGCAGGCCAATGTGGAGCGCCTCGACCGCCTTCAGGCCCATCGGCAGGCCATGCTGGACGCGGGCCCCTTCGGGAGGGTCGCCCTGATGGTCCGGGACGGGGATGAGGATGTGATGCGGGCGGCCTACCGCGATTTCGAGCCCGCCGTGCCCGTCACGTCGGAGGGCATCGTCTCAGGAGCGGCCGGGTTCGTGGCCGTCTGGGGCGGCCTCCTGCTGCTGGCGGGGTTCGTCCGCAGCCTCGTCCGGCGGCCGCGGCCCCGCAGGGAAGCGCAGGCCTGATCAGTCCTTCGAGGCAGGCTTGCCGGCCAGCGCGATGTAGAAGCCGAGGCCATCCTGCGCCGGAAGGGTCTGCAGGCGGTCGACCCAGCCGCGCTTCTTCGCTTCGAGGAGCGCCTTGCCGACCGGTTGGAAGAGGGTTTCCCCGCCGCCCTCGGGCGGAGGCGCGAGCCGGATCGCGACCGTCTTGCTCTGCGCGAAGCGGCTTCGCTCCAGCATGTCCTGGATCGAGGCCGCCGCCTGTTCGCGGGAGGCGTTGCGCAGATCGAGGACCGATTCCGCATCCCTGACCCCCAGCGAGCCCCGGAGCTTGTCGGCGTAGAATTCCTCGAAATGGGGCATGCCTGACTTCCTCGGTCGCCGGACCCGGGCGCCTCGCGGCGCCCGGGCTATAATGAACGATCTTACCGTACCAGAACGTTCCGGAACTGCCACGGGTCGGAGGTGTCGATATCCTCCGGGAAGAACCCTGGGCGACCCTCGAGCGGCGTCCAGTCCGTGTAGACGCCGACCACCGGGCCGAGATAGGGCATCTGCACCTCGAGGCAGCGGCGGAAATCGATGTCGTCCGCCTCGACGATTCCGGCGTTCGGATTCTCGAGGGCCCAGACCATGCCGGCGAGCACGGCGGAGGTCACCTGCAGCCCGGTGGCGTTCTGATACGGCGCGAGCCTGCGTGTCTCCTCGATGGAGAGCTGCGAGCCATACCAGTAGGCGTTCTTGCCGTGGCCGTAGAGGAGCACGCCCAGCTCGTCGATGCCGTCGACGATCTCGTCCTCGGTGAGGATGTGGAACTTCTCCTGCGCCTTGCCGGCCTTGCCGAACATCTCGTGTAGGGACAGCACGGCCTCGTTGCACGGATGATAGGCGTAGTGGCAGGTCGGACGATAGGCGACCTTTTCGCCGTCGCGAACCGTGAAGAAGTCAGCGATCGAGATCGACTCGTTGTGCGTTACCAGGAAGGCATGCTGCGCCTGGGCGGTCGGTGTCCAGGAGCGCACGCGGGTGTCGGCGCCCGGCTGAAGCAGGTAGATCGCCGCCTGGCAGCCCTTGTCGTGGGTCCCGGCATTCTCGGGCATCCACGTCTCATGCGTGCCCCAGCCGAGTTCCGCCGGCTGCAGCCCCTCCGACACGAAGCCTTCGACCGACCAGGTGTTGACGAACACGCCCATCGGCTTCTCGGAATTGGCGCGCTGCGTGTCGCGCTCCGCGATGTGGATCCCCTTGACGCCCACCTTCTGCATCAGGCGCGCCCATTCCTCGCGGGATTTGGGCTCGTCGTGCTCGATCTTCAGGTCTTGGGCGAGGTTGAGCAGGGCCTGCTTCACGAACCAGGACACCATGCCGGGATTGGCGCCGCAGCAGGACACGGCGGTCGTGCCGCCCGGGTTCCGCCGCCTGGCGTCGAGAATGATTTCGCGCAGCGCATAGTTGGTGCGGTCCGCCGGTCCGGCGCTCTTGTCGAAATAGAAGCCGGCCCAGGGCTCGGCCACCGTGTCGATGTAGAGCGCCCCGACCTCGCGGCAGAGCTCCATGATGTCGCGCGAGGAGGTGTCCACCGACACGTTCACGCAGAAGCCCTGGCCACCGCCCTGCGTCAGCAGGGGTTCGAGCACCTGACGGTAGTTCTCCTTCGTCAGCCCCTGGTGGACGAACTTGATGCCGCGCTCGTCGAGCATGTGCCGGTCGGCATCGCTCGGATCGACGACCACGAAACGGCTCCTGTCGAACTCGAAATGGCGCTCGATCAGGGGCAGCATGCCTTTGCCGATCGATCCGAAGCCGATCATCACGATCGGGCCGGAGATGCGGCCGTAGACGGGCCAGTTGGTCATCGATGGTTCTCCTTCATCGGCAAGCTGCCGGGGTTGGGGTTGATCGGTGGCAAACGAACGCGCGCCGCACCATTCCTTCTGGTGCGGCGCGCGTCAATCGTTGAAAGGGATTTAGAAAGCGCGGCCGAGACTTACGGCGCCTCCCTGGGCCGCCGCAGCGACCAGCATCGCGAGATCGGGCTTCTGCTCCATGATGCCGGTGGCCGACACGAGACCGCGAGCGCCGTCGAGGGCGCCGGCTTCGAGTTCCAGCGCCAGGAACCGTCCGCGCTCGTAGGGGCCGGGCATCCAGAGGGCCTGGGTCGTCGCGGTGGTGAAGCCGAAGCGCTCGTAGTAGGGCGCATCGCCCACCAGGAGTACGGCCTTATGGCCGCGGTCGGCAGCGCGCCTGAGCGCCTCGCGCATGAGCTTCCCGCCCACGCCGAGCCCCTGGCGCGACGGGTCGACGGCGATCGGCCCCAGCATCAGCGCCGGCCGGTTCGGGCCCGCCGAAACGTGCCAGAGACGGACCGTGCCGATGATGTTGCCGTACTGCTCGACCACGAGGGACAGGCCCTCGGCCGGCAGGCGGCCTTCGCGCAGGCGCTCGCAGGTCTTCTGGAACCGCTCGGGTCCGAAGCAGGCATCGAGAAGCGCCTCGCGCGCTTCCACATCGCGGAAGGATTCTTCGCGGATCGTGATCATGGCCGTGGCCTCCCAGGGCTTGGGGTGAGCGACAGCCCTCGCACCTGCTTACGGATAAGCAGGCCGTCCGGGACAACTTTTGGGGTTGGTGCCTGCCTCAGACCCTGAGGCAGGCGGGACGTGAGTTAGATCACGTAGGACTTGAGCGGCGGGAAGCCGTTGAACGCGACCGCCGAGTAGGTGGTCGTGTAGGCGCCCGTGCCTTCGATCAGCACCTTGTCGCCGATCTCCAGCGAGATGGGGAGCGGATAAGGCTCCTTCTCGTAGAGAACATCCGCCGAGTCGCAGGTCGGACCGGCCAGCACGCACGGAACCTTGCGGTCGCCGTCGCGCTCGCTGCGGATCGGGTAGCGGATCGACTCGTCCATCGTCTCGGCGAGACCGCCGAACTTGCCGATGTCGAGGTAGACCCAGCGCACCTCGTCCTCCTCCTGGCTCTTCTTCGAGATCAGGACGACCTCAGCCTCGATGATGCCGGCATTGCCGACCATGCCGCGGCCTGGCTCGATGATCGTCTCGGGCAGACGGTTGCCGAAGTGCTTCGACAGCGCCCGGAAGATCGACTCGCCATAGGCTTCGACCATCGGGACCGTCTTCAGGTACTTCGTCGGGAAGCCGCCGCCGAGATTGACCATCGACAGGTGGATGCCGCGATCGGCGCATTCCCGGAAGATCGTGGAGGCAGAGCCGAGGGCCTGATCCCACGCTTCCGTGTTGCGCTGCTGCGAGCCGACATGGAACGAGACGCCATAGGCCTCGAGCCCATTCCGGTACGCATGCTCCAGCACGTCGACCGCCATCTCCGGCACGCAGCCGAACTTGCGCGAGAGCGGCCATTCGGCGCCGGCGCCGTCGCAGAGGATGCGGCAGAACACCTTCACGTCCCGGGCCGGCACGCCGACCAGAGCCGCCGCGCGCACGATCTTCTCGACCTCCGCCTCGCAGTCGACCGCGAAGAGGCGCACGCCGAGCTCGAGGCCGCGGGCGACGTCGCGCTCCTTCTTGATCGTGTTGCCGAAGGAGATCCGGTCCGGCGTGGCGCCGGCCGCGAGCGCGAGTTCGATCTCGACCACGGAAGCCGTGTCAAAGCACGAGCCCATCTCGGCCAGGACCTTCAGCACCTCGGGCGCGGGATTCGCCTTCACGGCGTAGAACACACGCGTGTCGGGAAGCGCACGGGCGAACTTGGAGTAGTTGTCACGCACCACGTCCAGATCGACGACCACGCAGGGGCCATCCTCACGTCGGTTGCGCAGGAATTCACGAATGCGCTCAGTCATGGCGCTCTCCCCACCAAAGGTTCAATGGAGGTCTTGTCCAGCCTCCGGATTGAAGTTCAGACGGTCAGGAAATCCTGCCGCCCGGCGTCAGCGAGGGAAGATTCACATCCCGCTTCGTGCGATGGAGACACGAGTAGCGGCGATGGGCTCTTCACCCGACGATGCTGCCTTGGATTGGATGGGGATACTCCATCCGCACGCCTGGCAATGATAAACAAGCCTCTTCGGTGTTGACCTTTGGAGGGCCAACGAGACCAAAAAAGCCCGTTCGTCGTTGCTTTAAGTCGCGTCCCCCGTTGAGAACGAGGTGCGCCGGTTTTCGCCTCCGGCTGCCGGTTAGGGGTATCGAGAGCTAGGGCGCTCTCGGGCGGCTGTCCGGCCTCTTGTCCGGATGCCCACCAACCGGCACGCGACCACAGGCACGTGCGAAATTGGGCAAAACTCAAATAGGCTTAATGGCTCCGGATCACAAGACCTTTTGTGACCCTTTTCAGGATTTTTTGAGCAGGGGAAACCGGTCTTTTCCCCTGCCTTCAGCGTTCAGCTTCCATTAAGTGGTGCGAGCCCAAGGAGACAGGCTCCGGCCTTTTCTGCCAAGCCTCGCTCCGGCCCGATTCCTTCCAGGAAAGAACAGTTTTCGCCCCCATGACGACTCTGTCCCGCAGAACCCTCCTGCAAAGCCTGCTGGCCACTGCTGCGATGCCCGCCTGGGCGCAGCAGAACGGAGCCCCCGCCCCCACGCCGTTCCGCCTCGAGGACGTGGTGCGTCGCGCGCGCGACCTGGCGGCAGCGCCTTACGAATCGCCGTCGGGCCCTCTGCCCGAGCCGCTGAACCGGCTCAGCTTCGATGATTACCGGGATATCCGCTTCCGGCCAGACCGGGCGCTGCTGGCGAGCGGCGGCAGCCAGTGGCGGATGCAGCTGTTCCATCTCGGCTTCCTGTATCAGCGCCCGGTGACCGTGAACGTCCTGCGGGACGGGGTTCCGAACCCGATTCCCTACCAGCGGGAGCTGTTCGACTACGGCCGGAACCGGATCGAGCGCCCCCTGCCGGTCAACCTGGGGTTTGCGGGCTTCCGCCTGCACTATCCTCTCAACGACCCGAAAGTGTTCGACGAGGTGATCGCCTTCCTGGGAGCGAGCTACTTCCGCTTCCTCGGGGCGGACCAGAAATACGGCCTCTCGGCGCGCGGGCTCGCGGTCAACGTGGAAGGCGGAGAGGCGGAGGAATTCCCTCATTTCCGGGAATTCTGGGTCGAGATGCCCAAACCCGATTCGGAGCGGGCCACGGTCTACGCACTCCTCGACAGCCCTTCCGTGGCGGGCGCCTATCGCTTCGAGATCTACCCGTCCCGCGAGACGACCATCGAGGTCACCGCCACCCTGTTCCCGCGACAGACGATGGCGAATGTGGGACTCGCACCCCTCACGTCCATGTTCTTCGAGGGCGAGAACGACCGGCACCAGACCGACGATTTTCGCATGGAGCTGCACGATTCGGACGGCCTGCTGATCCAGTCCGGCTCGGGCGAGTGGATCTGGCGCCCGCTGCGCAATCCCACCCGCAAGGCGATCTCGTCCTTCCAGGACAACAACCCGCGCGGCTTCGGCCTGATGCAGCGCGACCGGGTGTTCGAGAACTATCAGGATCTCGAGGCCTATTACCACAAGCGGCCCGGCTATTGGGTCGAGCCCATCGGCCAGTGGGGCGAGGGCCGGGTCGAGCTCGTCGAGATCCCCACTCCCGACGAGACCCACGACAACATCGTGGCGTACTGGAAGCCGAGCCGACCCTACGAGCCGGGCCAGGAGGTCAACATCGCCTACCGCCTGCGCGCGGTCGCCGCGGTCGGCGGGATGCATCCGGGCGGCAAGGCCGTAAACACGTTCCAGGCCCCTCCCCGCGCCAGCGGCTCGAACGCGCCGAGCGACCCGACCCACCGCCGCTTCATCATCGATTTCGCTGGCGGAAACCTGCCCTATTACATGAGCGATCCGGGCCTGGTGCAGATCGTGCCCTCCACCTCCGCCGGAACGATCACCCACACCTTCATCGTTCCCAACGACCACACCAAGGGTTTCCGGGCCGCCATCGACGTGAAGTTGGAGCCGGGCCAGTCGACGGACCTGCGCGCCTTCCTTAAGGCCGGAAACCGGACCCTGACGGAAACCTGGACCTATCCCTGGTCAATCGACTGACCACCGCCGGAGCGGGCCCTTCCGCTCCGGATCTTGCCAAGCTCTCTCGGAGCGCGCAGAAGCTGGCATCGCCGATTGACGGCGGTGCCAGATGAAGGATGGCTGCGGATGACGCTGCGTGTGCGCTTGGCGGGAGCCCTGGTGATCGGCTTCGGGGTGGGAGCAGGAAGCGCCCAGGCCCAGCAGCCCCTGACCGAGGTGACCTTCGGGACGAACTGGATCGCCCAGGGCGAGCACGGGGGCTATTACCAGGCGGTCGCGGACGGCACCTACGAGAAATACGGCCTCAAGGTCACCATCGTGCCCGGCGGGCCGCGGGCCAATAACCGCATGCTCATGACCGTCGGCAAGCTCGACTTCTACATGGGCGGCAGCATGATCCAGGCCTTCTCGGCGGTCGAGAAGGACATTCCGACCATCGTGGTGGCGGCGCATTTCCAGAAGGAGCCGCAGGTCCTCCTGAGCCACCCGGGCCAGGGTCTCGACACGTTCCAGGACCTGAAGAAATCGAATGACATCCTTCTCTCGAAAGACGGCTTCGCCACCTTCTATCAGTGGATGAAGGTGGAGTTCGGCTTCAGGGACGAGCAGGTGAAGCCCTTCGGGTTCAACCCGGCTCCCTTCATCGCCGACAAGCAGGCCGTTCAGCAGGGCTACGTGACGTCCGAGCCCCTGACGATCGAGAAGGCCGCCGGCTTCAAGCCCAACGTGTTCCTGCTCGCGGACCATGGCTTCAGCACCTATTCGACCACTGTCGAGACCCGGCGCGAGGTGGTGGAGAAGAACCCGGACCTGGTGCAGCGCTTCGTCGATGCGTCGACCATCGGCTGGTACAACTATCTCTACGGTGACAACACGAAGGCGAAGGCGCTCATCAAGCGCGACAACCCGGAGATGACGGACGAGCTCCTGGCCTATTCGGCCGCCAAGATGAAGGAATACGGCATCGTCGATTCCGGCGACACGGCCAAACTCGGCATCGGCGCCATGACGGATGCCCGCATGAAGGACTTCTTCGACAAGATGGTGAAGGCCGGCCTGTTCAAGGCCGACCTCGACTACAGACGCGCCTATACGCTCCGGTTCGTGAACAAGGGCGTCGGGCTCGATCTGAAGCGCTAGGAGAAGCGGCCGCTGCCGCGCCCCATGCAGGAGCCTCCCGCCACTCTCCTTCGCCTCCAGGGCGTCAGCAAGGTCTTCGCCAACGGCGTGACGGCTTTGCGCGATCTCGGCTTCGAAATCCGCACCGGCGAGTTCCTCTCGCTCGTCGGCCCGTCCGGATGCGGCAAGTCGACGGCGCTCCGGCTCATCGCCGGGATTGCGAAACCAACCTCCGGCACCGTGGAATGGGCCGGCGCCGAGGCAACGGATCACCGGAGCGAGATCGGCTTCGTGTTCCAGGAGCCGACCCTGATGCCCTGGGCGAACGTGGCCGACAACGTCTGGCTGCCGCTTCGGCTGCGCGGCGTGTCGCGACGCGATGCGATGAAGCGAATCCATGAAAGCCTTGCGCTGGTCGGCCTCGACGATTTCGCCGAAGCCTATCCTCGCGAGCTGTCCGGCGGCATGAAGATGCGCGTCTCGATCGCACGGGCGCTCAGCCTCAGGCCGCGCCTGCTGCTGATGGACGAGCCTTTCGGGGCGCTCGACGAGATCACCCGCTTCCGCCTGAACGACGATCTCCTGCGCTTGAAGCGGGATCTCGGGTGCACCGTCGTGTTCGTGACCCACTCGATCTACGAGAGCGCCTATCTGTCGACGCGCATTCTGGTCATGAGCCCGCGCCCGGGACGGGTCATCGCGGAGATTCCCGGCGCAGCGTCGGCACCGCGTGATGCGGATTTCCGCACGAGTGTCGGCTATGCGGAGCTCTGCGGCACCGTTTCCAAGGCATTGGCCGCTTCAGCCACCGGAGACGCCGCATGAGCCGGCCGAGCCGCCCGCAGCCCTCCGAAGGAAAGCGCCCGCGCCGCATCGATCCCCTGCGGCTCCTCCTTCCGGCCCTGGTGTTCCTCGCCGGCATCGGCGCCTGGGAGGGCTATGTCCGCGCAGCCGCCGTTCCGCCCTACATCCTACCGGCGCCGAGCCTCATCGCCCGCACGATGGTAGCCGACTGGACGCTCCTGTGGGGATCCCTGCTCACGACCCTCACGACCACGATCCTCGGCCTCGGCCTCGCGGTCGTCGGAGGCGTGGCGCTCGCCGTGCTGCTGAGCTTGTCGCGGATCGTGGAATATTCGCTCTATCCCTTCGCGGTCGTGCTGCAGGTCACGCCCGTGATCGCCATCGCGCCGCTCCTGCTCATCTACATGCCGCAGGACGCCGCCGTGCTGGCCTGCGCTTGGCTCGTCGCCTTTTTTCCCGTTCTGTCGAACACGATGCTGGGATTGCAGTCCGTGGACCGCAACCTTCTCGAACTGTTCGACCTCTATGGGACGTCCCCCTCCCAGACTGTCCGGAGCCGGCTCCGGTCGCGCCTGAAGGCGCTCTGGATCCTGCGCCGTCCGGCGGCCCTGCCGCCATTTCTCGCGGGCCTGCGGATCGCAGGCGGCCTCTCGCTCATCGGGGCCGTGGTGGCCGAGATGGCTGCGGGCTCTGCGGGGGCCGGATCGGGCCTGGCCTATCGAATCATCGAGAGCCAGTACCGCCTGAACATCCCGCGCCTCTTTGCGGCCCTGGTGCTCCTTGCCCTGACGGGCGTGGCGCTGTTCCTCCTGCTCTCCGCGCTGAGCCATCTCGCCCTGCGGCGCTGGCACGAAAGCGCGCTTTCCTCCGAGACCTGAGGCGGCTTCGTTCGTTTTGTGTCACTCTGTCATCGAACTGTCACGAGTTCCTGTTCAGAGTGTCGGCACCGCAGCTGCGAGCATCGGGGGAAGCGGATGGATAACGAGGTCAAGCATCCTGCCGTGAAAAGCGTCGGCTGGGCTCTGGTGCAGGCCTCCCGCCTCCATCGCAGCCGCACCGGCGACAAGCTCTCCGAGCTCGGGCTCTTCGCCGGCCAGGAGCAGGTGCTTCAGGCGCTTGCCAATTCCGGTCCCATGACCATGGGCGATTTGGCGGCGATCCTGCGCGTGCGCCCGCCCACGGCATCGAAGACCGTTTCACGTCTCTCGGCCCTGAAGCTGGTCGAACGCCACACCGAACCGGGCGACGCCCGCATCGTGCGCGTGAAGCTGACCCGGGACGGCAAGCGCAAGGCCGCCGCCATCAACGCCCTCTGGGACGAGGTCGAGGCGGAGCTTCTCGAAGGCTTCGACAACAAGGACCGCAAGCGCCTGAGAAAGCTCCTGCGCAAGGCGGCCAAGAACCTCGCGGGCATCACGGGCGCCGATCAGACCGGTTTCGAGGGCGACGATGAGCTCGACGAATTCGGGCCGCCCGAGGAGCAGCCGCCCCTCGCCGCCTCCGCCTGATCCTGCCAGCATTGCCTGACGCGCAGGCGGGCCGTGCGTCAGGAACATTCGCCGTCGCCAAGCGATGCCTTTAGCATCGCCCGCATGGTCAAGACCGCGCCCGGCGCCCTCCCCTCCTGGAACTCCCCTCCTCGACAGCGCCTGATCGGCATCGCCCTGATGTGCGCCGCGCTGCTGTGCTTCTCGTGCCTCGATGCGACCGCGAAATGGCTCAACCGCTCGGTCGACCCCCTGGTGACCGTGTGGGCCCGCTACATGTCGGCCTTCGTCCTGACCGCGATCGCGATCAATCCCTGGACGCAGCCGCGCCTGCTCCGAACCAACCGCCTGCCGCTCCAGCTCATCCGGTCGGTCCTGCTCCTCCTGTCGACCTTCTGCAACTTCGTGGCCCTGCAGTTTCTCCAGCTCGTCGAGACCATGTCGATCATCTTCTCGACGCCTCTGCTCGTGGCGCTGCTGGCCGGGCCGATCCTCGGTGAGCACGTTGGGGCGAAGCGCCTCGCCGCAATCGGCGTCGGGTTCATCGGCATTCTGGTGATCACGCGCCCGGGCCTCGGGGCTATGCATCCGGCCATCCTGCTCTCGGTGGCGGGATCCGTGGCCTACGCCTTCTACGGCATCACCACGCGGATGCTCGCCTCGACCGACTCGACGGCGACCACCACATTCTATTCAGGGGTTGCCGGCATCGTGCTGATGACCCCGCTCCTGCCCTGGTTCTGGACCGCGCCTCCGACGCCCCTCACCTGGTTTCTGCTGGCGATGACAGGGGCGTTCGGCGGGTTCGGCCATTGGCTCCTGATCCTCGCCCATGCGCGCGCGCCGGCCGCGATCCTGTCGCCCTTCATCTACAGCCAGATCATCTGGATGCTGGCCTTGGGCTACATCCTGTTCGGAGACTGGCCCGATCCGTGGACATTCGCAGGCGCCGGCATCGTCATCGCGTCCGGCCTCTACTTGCTCTATCGTGAGCGGGTGAGGCATCAGGAACTGGACCGATCCGCATGAACGACGCCCCCATCAGCACCCTTCCGGGAATCGGACCGGTCACGCAGGGTTGGCTCGACGAGGCCGGCATCGGAACGGTAGGCGACCTGCGCGCGCTCGGAGCGGTCGAGGTCTATCGCCGGCTGAAGTTCATGTTTCCGGGCCGGGTTAACCTCAACGCGCTCTACGGGCTTGAAGCGGCCCTGCGCGGCTGCCACTGGCTCGACCTGCCGGAGACCGTGAAGACCGCTCTTCAGCAGGAGGCGAAGGCGATCGATCAGGCCCTGCGCAAGGGCGCCGGCTCCCGCTGCCATCTCGGCTAAACACCACGACAGGATGACATGATGACGAAGACCGAAATTCTGATGGCCGGCCCGATGATGCCGAGCGTGATCGAGGCGCTCGACCGGGACTTCATCCTGCATCGCCTCTGGGAGCAGGCTGACAAGGACGCTTATCTGAACGAGGTCGCTCCCAGAATCCGCGGGCTTGCCGCCAGCGCTGTCGCCGGCCGTACGGATGCCGCCTTCATCGGACGCTTTCCCAATCTGGAGATCATCGCGAGTCTCGGCGTCGGCTACGACAACGTGGACGCCGCCGAGGCCGGCCGTCGCGGCATCATCGTCACCAACACGCCCGACGTGCTGAACGAGGAGGTGGCCGACCTGACCATCGGTCTTCTCCTCGCGACCCTGCGACGGATCCCGCAGGCAGATCGCTATCTTCGCGCCGGCGAGTGGCTCAAGGCGCCGTTCCCGCTCTCGACGACCCTGCGCGAGCGGAAGGTGGGCATCGTCGGCCTCGGGCGCATCGGCAAGGCCATCGCGCGCCGTCTCGAAGGGTTCGGCGTCGAGATCGCCTATTATGGGCGGAACCGGCAGGAGAGCGTCGCCTATTCCTATCACGCCAGCCTGCCGAGCCTGGCGGAGGCCTGCGACGTCCTGATCGTCATCACCCCCGGGGGAGCCGAGACGCGGCACATGATCGATGCGGAGGTTCTGAAGGCGCTGGGTCCCAACGGCGTTCTGATCAACGTCTCGCGCGGGACGGTGGTGGACGAGAAGGCGCTGATCGAGGCCTTGCGGTCCGGCACGATCCTGGCGGCGGGCCTCGACGTGTTCGAGGACGAGCCGCGCGTGCCCCAGGAGCTGATCGACATGGACAACGTGGTGCTGCTGCCGCACATCGGCTCCGCATCGGTCCATACGCGCAGGGCGATGGGCCAGCTCGTCGTCGACAACCTGGTCTCATGGTTCGCCGACAGGGGTCCGCTGACGCCGGTGCCCGAGACGCCGTGGTCAGCCGTGGAGCAGCCCGCTACGGCGGGTTGACGGCGTCTCAGGCCTTCAGCTTCTTCTGCAGGGTTTCGCGTGGACTGACGCCGTAGGTGCGCTTGTAGAGAGCCGCGAACTCGCCCATGTGGCCGAAGCCGCAGCCGATCGCGAGATCCGTCACCGTCGCCAACGCCGGGTCTGCCTTCAGCAGCGCCTGATGCACGTGCTGAAGGCGGACCTTGCGCAGGAACGCCATGGGCGTCATGTGGCGGAAGTTCTGGAACCCGTTCTGAAGGCTTCTCGCACTGACACCGGACTGGGCGGCAATGTCTGCCAGGGACAGTGGTTCGTTGAAACGGGCCTCGATATAGGTCTCCGCCCGCTTCACGTAGTGAGGCGCGGCGGATGATTGGGGTCGCAGCAGCGCGTCGGAATAATTGCTTCGGTGAGAGAGCAGGAAGCCGGTGATCACCATCTGCTCCAGTTGCTGTCTGGCTGCAGGCAATCGTCTGGCCAACGACATCGGATCGGTGAGTTCGGCGGAAGCATAGTGATAGAGCCGGAGCCAGCTCTGTCCTGAAACGCTGTCGAGATTGAACTGGGTGTCGAAATCCACATGCCCTTCGATGTCCCGCCCGAGGAGCTTCGCGCAATAATCAGCGATCCTATAGCGGTTCATCATGATGCCTTCGCCCTCGTATCCGTCGCCAAAGACGAGCGTCCGTGCCGGACCCGACGTGAAAGTGACCCCGTTCGATCCCGCCACGGGAAACTTCTTCCCCCTCAGGACCAGCTCGCTGGAGCCTCTCGTCGCGATCGTGAAGCCGATCCGGTCGTCGCTCGCCTCCGAAGCGAGGTCAGCCGACAGGTTGCAGCCGAAGTGCATGTTCACATGACTGAGGTCGCTCCATCCGCTGAAGCCGAACCCGCCATGGAGTCGCGCCTCTCGTTCGGTTGGCGTCAGGATATGCCTCGTGAGGAGCTTGGTAAGAACGTCCTCGAATTCGTCGAGCCGTGACGTCTTGAAGGAGTAGTCCGCTATAAGGCTGCTGCGCTTGGAGGGAGCATCCTGGTCTCCTGGGTGCTCTGGATCATCCATTATAAGCCCCCCAGGGAATGGACCTTCTCATCGAATGCATCGGTGCTCTCCCAATTTGGGACTGCTCTGCTTTTCCAAGTCATCTCAGGCCCTCGGCTTCTTCTGCAGGGTCTCGCGCGGGCTGACGCCGTAGGTACGCTTGTAGAGGGCAGCGTACTCGCCCATGTGCCCGAAGGCGCAACCGAGCGTGAGGCCCGCCACCGTCGCAAAGGCCGGATCGTCCAGCCTCGATGATGCGAAAACGAAATCGAGAGCCGATCCGCTGCCCGCGCTCCGGGAGGGGGATGAGGAGATCCGCCCTGCAGCGCCGCGTGCGGGATCACTCATGCGGCGGCCGTTCCCTGGAGAAGCGATCCGTCAGGTGGGAGGAAGAGCGTGGCGACGCGCCTACCCGTCTTCACCGTCGCCCGAAGTGAGCCGACGTGGACGGCACCTCCGCAGGAGGGACCATATGCGCTCCTGCGTCGGCAGAAGCAGTCCACGGCGATGCTCCCGATGGCAACCGGCGCTGAAGTGGTCCAAGGAGGAGAACGGCTAGTTTTGCCGTAAAGAAACGTACTCTTCGACGCACCTTTAAATTGCTCAAATGCCAATTCATGTAACTTAAAGTGTATCGCAAAGTCGTATTTGGTATCCGCCATAGACGGCGACGCGTTGTTCCCTAGAGGCACATCCTCCACCGCGACTTGCAATGATCCCCCCGAAAAGCTTGCGTCTTAAGGGAAAGCCTACATTTCCTACGCATTTCCGACAAGTCGTGCGGCTTTCCGATTTCCGTTTGGGAAGACGGATGGCAATCATACCTCAGACGCAATCAGTTAAAAAATCAGCAGTTCGTAAACCGGAATACTTGAGTTCCAATCAGTAACATTGGAGACCGACATGATCCTGGCGGACAATACAAAGAGACATAATATCTCCGGTGTTCGTGTCACCTTCAATTTTCATGACCAAAAAATATTCAGATCCGCACCCTTGTGTGCATTGCTCTACAAAAAAAGCAGATTGCTGAATTTTTATTACGGGCGCGGAATCTTATTCTTCCACCTTGGCAGGTATAAGAGAGCCGCGGCCGATTTCAGCAAGGTCTTGCGCCTCGATTGGCGCAACGAGAGGGTGGTCCTGTGGATCGGCAGGGCAGAACGAGCCCATCGGGCCACCCTCCTCCCAGCCTCGGGCAATGTTCAGGAATTCGACGGGGTGGCCTTTCCGCTCTCCGTCTGGGACAGGCCTACCTGCCATCGGTTCGCATATGCAGGAACATGATGCCCGCCTCGCATCAGCTAGGCCTTGAGCGGAGACCGTCCCGACAGAAGGACGGCTCCGCCTCTTTTCGTCAAAGCGCGAAGCCCCCGTCGACCAGGTGGATCTGGCCCGTCGTGTAGCTGGATTCGTCGGACGCCAGATAGACGGCAAGCTCCGCCACCTCCTCGGCCGTTCCGAGGCGCCCCATCGGCTGACGGTCGATGAAAGCCTTGCGGACGACCTCAACGCTTTGCCCCGAGCTCTCCGCCTGCGACCGGATCCGTTCGTCCAGCGACGGCGACTGTATCGTGCCGGGACAGATCGCATTTGCCCGGATGCCCTGCTTGATGAAGTCTGCCGCCACCGCCTTGGTGAGCCCGATCACCGCCGCCTTCGTGGTGCCGTAGACATAGCGGTTCGGGATGCCGCGGACCGACGAAGCCCCGGATGCGATATTGACGATTGCTCCATGACCCTTGCTCAGCATGCCGGGCAGCACGGCCTTGATGGTCCGATGCATGGACTTCACGTTCAGATCGAACGAAAAATCCCAATCCCGATCGGAGCAGTCGAGGATCGTGCCGTGATGCACGAAACCTGCGGCGTTCACCAGCACGTCGAGAGGCCCCGCCTCCGCCACGAGGGCCTCCACATCACTCCCCGAGAGCACATCGAGCCGGCGGCACGTGGCGCCATCCAGCCCATCGAGTTTCTCGGCATTCAGGTCGGTCGCCCAGACGGTTGCTCCCTCGCGCAGGAACGCCTCCGCGATGGCCCGTCCGATGCCTTGCCCCGCCGCAGTGACGAGAGCCGTCTTCCCTCGAAGCCGGTCGACCATGATGTTCCTCGCGCGATAAGAGTGTCGGTTCGGGATTGCCTAAAGCATCGGACGGGAGAAGTGGATTTGCACTTCTGGGGCCGATCCGATGCATTCTTTTCAGGTCAGGGCATCGTTCGGGCGGATCCGGAGACCCGCACGATGCACTAGTGGTTGTCGCGCGGCACGCCGAAGGTCTGGGCGACCTTCTGGTACTTCACCGCAGGCTTGAGCGTCATGCCTTCCGACAGCTGATCGACCATGGAGCGCTGGATTTCCTGCCATGGCGTCTGGCTCGCCGGATAGGCGTAGCCGCCCCGGGCGTTCAGATCCTCCCGCCGCTTCCGCAACTCGTCATCGGCGATCAGGATGTCCGCACGGCGCTTGTTGAGGTCGATGCGGATCCGATCGCCCGTCTGGAGCAGGGCGAGCCCGCCGCCCGCGGCGGCTTCCGGCGACGCATTGAGGATCGACGGCGTCGCGGACGTCCCGGACTGGCGTCCGTCGCCGATACAGGGCAGCGACAGCACGCCCTGCTTGATCAGCGAGGCGGGCGGCTGCATGTTCACCACTTCCGCTGCACCCGGATAGCCGATCGGTCCGGCGCCGCGCATGATCAGAAGCGTATGCTCGTCGATGTCGAGAGACGGATCGTCGATGCGGTGGTGATAGTCCTCCGGACCGTCGAACACGACGACGCGGCCCTCGAAGGCATTCGGGTCGTCAGGGTTCGACAGATAGCGGTCCCTGAACTCCGGGCTGATCACGCTCGTCTTCATGATCGCGGAATCGAACAGATTGCCCTTGAGGTTGAGGAAGCCCGCCTTTTCCTTCAGCGGGTTGTCGTAGGACCGGATCACCTCGTGGTCCCAGGTGAACTTCCCTCTGGAGTTCTCGCCGATCGTCGTGCCCGTGCAGGTGAGCGCGTCTTCGTGGATCTTCCCGGCGCCGATCAGTTCGGCAAGCACCGCCGGCAGGCCGCCGGCGCGGAAGTATTCCTCGCCGAGATACTCGCCGGCTGGCTGCACGTTCACGAGCAGCGGGATCTCGAAGCCGACCCGCTCCCAGTCGTCGCAGTCGAGCGGAACCCCGATATGCTTGGCGATGGCGTTGATGTGGATCGGCGCGTTGGTCGATCCGCCGATGGCGGCGTTCGCCACGATGGCGTTCTCGAAAGCCTCTCGGGTCATGATGTCGGAGGGCTTCAGGTCCTCCCAGACCATGTCGACGATGCGCTTGCCGGTCTCGTAGGCCATCTGTCCGCGCTCACGATAAGGAGCCGGAATCGCCGCCGAGCCGGGAAGCGCCATGCCGAGCGCCTCGGCCAGCGCGTTCATCGTCGAGGCCGTGCCCATGGTGTTGCAGTGCCCGACCGACGGGGCCGAAGAGCCGACGATGTCCATGAACTGCTGATAATCGATGTCGCCGGCGGCATGGCGCTCGCGCGCCTTCCAGACGACCGTGCCCGAGCCCGTGCGCTCGCCATGGTGCCAGCCGTTGAGCATGGGGCCGACGTTGAGCGAGATCGCCGGGATGTTGACCGTCGCGGCCGCCATGAGGCAGGCCGGCATGGTCTTGTCGCATCCCGTCAGCAGCACGACGCCGTCGAGAGGATAGCCGTAGAGCACCTCGACCAGCGACAGGTAAGCCAGGTTGCGGTCGAGGCAGGCGGTCGGACGCTTGCCCGTCTCCTGGATCGGGTGGCATGGAAACTCGAAGGCGACGCCGCCTGCGGCCGTGATGCCGTCACGCACGCGCTTGGCGAGCTCCAGATGGTGGCGGTTGCAGGGGGACAGATCCGATCCGGTCTGCGCGATGCCGATGATCGGCTTCTTGCCCTGGAGCTCCTTGGCGGTGAGACCAAAATTCAGGTACCGCTCGAGATAGAGTGCGGTCATCCCCGGGTTGTCGGGATTGTCGAACCATAGGCGGGAGCGGAGCTGTTCGGGCGTGATACGGTGAGGCCTGTCAGCCATTCTTCGGTCCTTTTCACTGCCGATTGAGGCATGTGGTGCGATTTGACCCCTTGCCGTCGCGGAAATCAACCGCTCGTCGCATTCGCAGGTCTTCTATCTGAGCCGCAGTGCATGCACGCAGCTCAGCCCTGCGGGAGCAGGCTCGATCCTCCCTGATCCAGCAGTTGCATTGTGCTACGGAACGCGCTCTGATAATTCGAAACTTTGTTTCGAAATCCTCATGATGACCCGATCTGCAATTTTCCTTCTTCTTCTCGCGACCAGCATCTTCCCTGCTTGGGCGGATGACTGCCCGAATGCGAAGACTGCCAAGCTCGGTTTCATTCTCGAGCGCCAGGGCGCGCGTGCGGAGGTGCGGCCGGCTTCGGACCATTTCGTGCATGTCCGGAACATCTATTCAGGCGGAAAGCAGCAGGACGTCATCTACTACCGTGGGTTCTTCCCGGTCAGCCGATTCGACGATACGGCGCGCAGCATCAACATTCCGGTCTCGGATATCCGGTCGGTCTTTCCCCTCGAGGCCAAGGACAAGCGGGCCCTGACCTATGCGTCGGCGGAGCCCGACAGAGTTGGCGCCCTGCGTTCGGTCGAGATCACGGTGTCGGGGCAGGAGCGGCTGGAGCTGGGGGCCTGCTCCTATGACGTGCTCGTGGTCCGCAACCGCACCTTGAACGCGGACGGCCGGCTCGTGGGAGAGCACACGGACCTCTACTCTCCCGAACTCGGCTTCATTCTGGCCAAACGCTACGATGAGAACGGCGGCCGGATAACGACCGTCAAGTATCAGAGCATTCGCCCGCTCGGCCGGGTCTCGCCTCTCTGAAGAACCTGCCCTCCGGCTGCTGAGCACGGCACAACAGGGCCCGCGTCCCGACGCGACACGTCAGCGGAGGCTCACCGCAGTGTCTTCGATCTGAGTCCTTAGGGCTGGATCCAGGTCGAGCGCTAGGGCAAGCTGGTTCATGAACTCGCGCTCCTGCATCGTATCGGGATCGATGGCGATGCGTGCGGCGGCATAGACCTGTGCGGCCTTTTCCGGATCGTTCACGCCGGCGGCGATCTCCTCCACGTCGGCAGGCGACGCCATCTCGTCGTCGAGCCAGCGGCTCGCCTGCGGATCAATGCCGGCTTCGGTGAGTCCTTTGATGATCCGCGCCCGCTCGGTCTCGTCGATGCGCCCGTCGGCAGCGGCCGCCGCCACCATGGTGCGGAGGAAGAGCAGGGCATCGTCCTCCGTCTGCGAGACGGGATGGAATCGTGAGTTCTCCGGCAGATCGAGAGCTGGGGCGTCCGGCTGCGCTTCGGGAGCCGAGCTGGAAGCGGGCAGCGCGTCGGGCGTAGTCGGCTGATTCTTGGCTTGTGTCGCCTTCGATTGCGTCTGATAGGCTTTGTAGGCCAGCCCGCCGATCACGGCCAATCCGCCCAGCTTCGCGAGGCTGCCGGCGAGCCCGCCCTTCCGCCCCTTCGTCAGCATGAGGCCGGCGAGACCGACCACGGCGGCTTGCGTCAGGGTCGAATGCTGGGCGGCGAGGTCCTTCGCCTTCTGGAGGAACTGGTCGGGCGATTGTCCGGCGACCTGCTCCACCTGCCTGCCGAGACCCGCGAGCCCCCCCTGCCCCTGCTGCGGATTGCTCAGGGCTCCGACGACCGTATCGAGTAGTTTCTTGTAATCGACCATGGGAGCCTCCGTGACGTGAGCAAGCTGAGCTACACACACAACGGAAGCGGCGCGGAATGGTTCAGGTCGTGGCCGTGCGCAGCGACGACGCCTCGGATGCGAGACGCTCGATGGCGACGAAGTCGCCGCGCTTCAAGGCATCCGAAGGCGTCAGCCACGTTCCCCCGACGCAGGGGACGTTGGGCAGGGCCAGGTAATTCGGCGCCGTTTTCAGGTCGATGCCCCCGGTCGGACAGAATGTCAGGTGCGGAAGCGGGCCATGGACCGACTTCAGCCAGGCGGCTCCGCCGGAAGCGGCCGCGGGAAAGAACTTCAGGGTGCTGAACCCGAGCTGCGCGAGCACCATGGCTTCGGAAACGGTGGAGCAACCTGGCATCGCGGGAATGTCGGCCTCGCTCAGGGCCTCCGCGAGTTGCAGGGGCGTTCCGGGTGTCACGATGAACTTCGCGCCGGCGTCGGCCACCTCGCGGATCTGGCTGCGGTGCAGAACCGTGCCGGCCGCAACGACGGCTCCCGGTACCGCTTTGCTGATCGCATTGATGGCGTCGAGCGCTGCGGCGGTTCGGAGTGTAATCTCGATCACAGGAAATCCGGACCGCAGCAGCGCATGCGCGAGGTCGATGCTGATCCGGGCGTCGTGGATCGTGACGACGGGAATCACAGGCGCGAGACGGACGTAATGCTGAAGATCGTTTGACGGAACACTCACCGCTCGCTCCTCCCGTTGGGTGCGTCAGAGGATAGCACGCCGGAGCGTTTGTCCAGTCGATTCGCGGGCGCGTCATGGCGCCATGCGAAGTCGTGTCGTTCAGCGTTGGACCATCTTGAGCAGTTCACGACGCGTCAGAGCCTTGGGGTGGTTTAGGCTCCTGCCCTGGTGGCGGGTGTTTGTTGTCTGGACGAGCAAAAACCCCCGTCGGGTTTGACCGGCGGGGGTTTTTTGTGTGTTGGTTGCGGGGACAGGATTTGAACCTGTGACCTTCAGGTTATGAGCCTGACGAGCTACCGGGCTGCTCCACCCCGCGCCATGG
>NZ_QQBB01000006.1 GCF_003350535.1 Microvirga subterranea | reverse complement strand
TACTGGTTCCCGAAGATCACCGGCTACGTCTATCCGGACTGGATCGGCCGCCTGCACTTCTGGATCTCCTTCATCGGAGCCAACGTGCTGTTCTTCCCGATGCACTTCCTGGGCCTCTCGGGCATGCCGCGCCGCTACGCCGACTATCCGGACGCGTTCGCCGGCTGGAACCTGGTCTCCTCGATCGGCTCCTACATCTTCTTCGCCGGCCTCTTCGTCTTCATCTTCGGCGTGATCCTTGCCTTCAGCCGCAAGGAGAAGGCCGCCGGCAACCCGTGGGGCGAAGGCGCCACGACTCTGGAATGGACGCTGCCCTCGCCGCCTCCGTACCACCAGTTCGAGACCCTGCCCCGCATCGTCGATACGGGTCACTAAAATCAGAGAGTCGGGCGGCATCATGCCGCCCGCTCCTCCCCCGAGAGCTTGCTATATGGAAGCTTTCCGGCGAGGAGCTGGCTCCAGGGGCTCCAGCCCTGCTCCAGCATTTCGAGAGTTCATCGACATGACCATTGCATCGAACAGTTTGACCGAAGCCCCCGCCGAGAGCCGCGTCACCGCGGGCGTTTCGCAGGGCGACGTGTCGGACTTCTTCGCCCTGCTCAAGCCGCGGGTGATGTTCCTGGTCGTGTTCACGGCCCTCGTTGGCATGGTCGTGGTCCATCCCGACGTGAACCCGGTCCTGGCCTTCGCGTCGCTCCTGATGATCGCGGTCGGCGGCGGCGCGTCCGGCTGCCTGAACATGTGGTGGGATGCGGACATCGACGCGGTCATGACCCGGACGCGCAAGCGCCCGATTCCGGCCGGCAAGATCCAGCCCGGCGAGGCCCTGGCCTTCGGCCTCACCCTCTCTGCCGGCTCCGTGATCGTGCTCGGCCTCGCCAGCAACTGGCTCGCCGCCGGGCTCCTGGCCTTCACGATCTTCTTCTACGTCGTCGTCTACTCCATGTGGCTGAAGCGCTCGACGCCCCAGAACATCGTCATCGGCGGCGCCGCCGGCGCCCTTCCGCCGATCGTGGCCCAGGCGGCCGTCACCGGCCATGTGGGCTGGGAGAGCGTCATCCTCTTCGCCATCATCTTCATCTGGACGCCGCCCCACTTCTGGGCGCTCGCGCTGGTCAAGTCGGGCGACTACGAGCGCGCCGGCATCCCCATGATGCCGAACGTGGCCGGCCCCGATTCCACCCGCCGCCAGATCCTGGCCTACACAATCCTGCTGGCGCCCCTCGGCCTCGCGCCCGTCCTCTACGGCTTCGGCGGCTTGGCCTATGCGATCATCGCCACGATCGGCGGGCTCGGCATGCTGGCGCTCGCGGCCCAGGTCTACCGCCTGCGCGAGGGCGAGCCGGCCATGCGCGTGGCCCAGCAGCTCTTCGGCTTCTCGATCCTTTATCTCTTCCTGCTCTTCGCCACCCTCCTGGCGGAGCATGGCCTCGGCTTCTTCCGGCCGGTGATGGGGTAAGCGATGGTTGACCAGATCCCCCCTCCCCGCCTGACTCCCGAGGAGCAGAAGCGCCGCCGCAAGCGCTCGCTCGTCATTGCCCTGACGCTTGGCGCGCTCGTCGTGCTGTTCTACGTGGTGACCATCGCCAAGATGGGACCGCAGGTCCTGCAAAGACCCTTGTGAGGCCGTCCATGACCGATCCGCTCCAGCTTCAACGGAAGATGCGCCGCACGGTCTACGCCTGCACCGGCATCGTCGTCGGCATGGTCGGGCTGGCCTATGCGTCGGTGCCGCTCTACGACCTGTTCTGCAAGGTCACCGGCTTCGGCGGCACGCCCGTCGTGCGCGCCAACAACAGCTCCGAGGTGGCCGACCGGATCATCTCGGTCCGGTTCGACGCCAACGTCTCGCCCGGCCTGTCCTGGCGGTTCTCGCCCGAGACGCCCGAGGTGAAGGTCAAGCTCGGCGAGACCACCACGGTCTACTACAAGGTCACCAATACGGGCGACAAGCCGGCCACCGGGATCGCCACCTACAACGTCCAGCCGGACTTGGCGGGCACCTATTTCTCCAAGCTGGAATGCTTCTGCTTCACCGAGCAGACGCTCAAGCCCGGCGAGACGATCGAATCGGCGGTCGTCTTCTACATCGACCCGCGCCTCGTCGAGGATGCGGACATCAAGGATCTCAGCTCCGTCACGCTCTCCTACACCTACTTCCCCTCAAAGGGCGGCAAGCCGGTGGCGGAGGCCGCGACATCATCACCGAAACCCATCGTTCAATAATCGACGTGACAAGCTAGACAGAAACGTCTTAAAGCGAGCGCACCTTCGAGGCACGGAGACGACACGAAATGGCCGAGGCCCACGCCAAGAACCACGATTACCACATCATCGACCCCAGCCCGTGGCCGCTCATCGGCTCGATCAGCGCCTTCCTGATGGCGTCGGGCTTCGTCACATGGTGGAAGGGCCTCGCCATCGCGGGCATGCATATCGGCGGCTTCATCTTCGGCGCCGGCATCATCGGCGTCATCTACACGATGATCAGCTGGTGGAGCGACGTGGTCCGCGAGGCCAACACGGGTTCCCACACCCGCGTGGTCCAGCTCCACCATCGCTACGGCATGATGATGTTCATCGCCTCCGAGGTGATGTTCTTCGTGGCCTGGTTCTGGGCCTATTTCGACGCCGCCCTCTACCCGAACGACCCGATGCAGTACGCCCGCGTCGAGGCGCTCGGCGGCATGTGGCCGCCCAAGGGCATCGAGACCTTCGATCCCTGGCACCTGCCCCTGCTCAACACCCTGATCCTGCTCACCTCGGGCACCACGGTCACCTGGGCGCACCACGCGCTCCTCGAGAACGACCGTCAGGGCCTGAAGGCCGGCCTCTGGCTCACGGTCCTGCTCGGCATCGTGTTCTCGTTCGTCCAGGCCTACGAGTACAGCCACGCCACGTTCGGCTTCAAGGGCAACATCTACGGCGCCACCTTCTTCATGGCGACGGGCTTCCACGGCGCCCACGTGATCATCGGCACGATCTTCCTGGCCGTCTGCCTGCTGCGCGCCTATCGGGGCGACTTCACGCCCAAGCAGCATCTCGGCTTCGAGTTCGCCGCCTGGTACTGGCACTTCGTCGACGTGGTCTGGCTGTTCCTCTTCGCCGCCATCTACGTGTGGGGCTTCGGGGGCCACGCAGCGGGTCACTGACGCCGCTCTCACCACGACCGACAAAAACGAGGGCGGCTGAAAAGCCGCCCTTCGCTTTTGGGCGTTGTCCCACCAACTGACAGGCACATCTTCCACAACGGAAGATCTCAGGAGTATCCACTTTGGCTCAGGATTCATCGGCTCCCTCCCCGGTCACCGCCGGCCTCCTGGGCAAGTGCCCGCGCTGCGGCAAGGGCCACATGTTCCAGGGCTTCCTGAAGGTGCGGCCGAGATGCGAGGTCTGCGGCCTCGACCTCGCCTTCGCAGATTCCGGCGACGGGCCCGCCTTCTTCGTCATGTCCATCGTGGGAATCGTCGTGGTGGCCCTCGCCCTGTGGGTGGAGTTCGCCTACGCGCCGCCGATCTGGCTCCACCTCGTCATGTGGTTCGCCCTGAGCGTCGTTCTCAGCCTCCTGCTGGTGCGGCCGTCGAAGGGCGTGCTCATGGCCCTACAGTACCACCACAAGGCCGAAGAAGGGCGGATCCAGAAGTGACCCGGCCTGCTGCGGCGCCGACCGCCCGCTCCCTCGTTGTTCCCGGCCTGGCGGCCCTGGTGGCCTTCGCGATCCTGATCGGGCTCGGCACCTGGCAGCTCCAGCGCAAAGGCTGGAAGGAAGACCTGATCGCCCGGATCGAGGCGCGCTCGCACGGGGAGCCCGGCGCGATCCTGCCGCCGGCCGAATGGTCCCGCTGGAACGCTACCGATGACGAGTTCCGCCGGGTCCGGGTGACCGGCACCTTCCTCCACCCGTTCGAGACCCCGGTCTACGGCCTGGCGCCGGGCCAGCGGGGAGCCCTGCAGGGCTATTACCTCATGACCCCGCTGCGCCTTTCGGACGGCGCCCTCGTCATGGTCAACCGCGGCTTCGTCCCGATGGAGCTGAAGGATCCCGCCAAACGGCCCGAGAGCCAGCCCGCCGGCGAGGTGACGGTCACCGGTCTGGTGCGCGCGCCCGAAGAGCGCAACGCCTTCACGCCGGCCGACGACCCTGCCAAGAACGCCTGGTTCGCCAGGGACCCGCAGGCGATCGCGCAAGGCCGGAACGCGGGTCCGGTCGCTCCCTTCTACGTGGAGGCGGACGCGACGCCCAATCCCGGCGGCTGGCCCAAGGGCGGCCAGACGAAATTCGACCTCCCCAACAACCACCTGCAATACGCCCTGACCTGGTACGGCATAGCCCTGACCCTCGTGGGCGTCTTCGCGGCCTTCGCCTGGCGACGCCTGCACCCGCTCTCTCAGCCGAGCTGAAACATCACAAAGAAGCCGAAGCCCAGGATGATCAGCCCGGCGCTGACGACCTTGGCGACGAAGAGCCATTTCAGGAGAGCCTCGGTCTCGGCACGGTGTCCCGCCCGCTCGGCCCGGCTCATCCGCTCACGGGCCTCCATCTGCTGCGCATAGAGTGACGTCGCCATGTAGTTGCTCACGGCACCATCCTTTTCCAGCTCGATGCGCTGCGCCATCACGCCGACGACGAGCCCGAGCACGCCAAGGCCCAGGAAGCCCGCCAGCAGGAAAGCGCCCAGCACCACGGCCGCCAGCGTGGCGACCAGGAACGGCAGCAGGATCCAGTCGGCTCGGGTCATGCGCATCGCGGTGGTCCTCCGGCCCATGGCCGAGCTTGGCTTGTCGGCGGGACGATAGTACCATGGCGCCCATGTTCGCCCTTCTTATGACCGCAGCTCATCTCATGACGCGCCTGGCAGGGCGTGCAGGAGAGGCTTTGCGCATCTGACGCGTGAGCATTTCCAAAGCCCTGCGGAGACGAGCAGGGCTTTTTCGGTTCCGTTCGCCTCCGCTTCCTAGGAGAGCACCATGGAGCCTCAACAATCCCCTTCCGAACCGCCGAACGACCGTGATGTTACGATTCGGGCCGTCCGTCTCGACGATTGCGAGCAGATCGCCGCGCTGGTGTCCCTGCCCGGCTTCCGCTTCGGAACCCTGGCCCTTCCGCACAGGACGCCCGAGGACGTCCGCAAGCGGATCGAGAGCGGGTCGCCTGCCGACGTCGGACTGGTGGCCGTCCACGACGGCACGATCATCGGCAATGGCGGCCTGACCCGCTTCCAGGGACGGCGCGCCCATGCGGCCAGCCTCGGCATGGGAATCCACGACGACTGGCGCGGCCGGGGCGTCGGCTCCAGGCTCCTGAATGAACTTCTGACAATCGCCGACGACTGGCTCGACCTGCGCCGGATCGAGCTGACGGTCTATGTGGACAACGCACCGGCCATTGCCCTCTACGAGCGCAACGGCTTCCGGGTCGAGGGAACCCACAAGGTCTTCGCGTTCAGGAACGGCTCCTATGTGGACGCCCACGCCATGGCGCGGCTGAAACCCTGACCCTGCGGCCGGATGCGGCTTGCCGTACCCGGCCGCGGCACCTAATGTCCCGCGGAATTTCAGGAGATCGACCGTGCTGCACGTCTCGACCCGGGGAGAAGCCCCGGCGCTCGGCTTTTCCGATGCCCTTCTGGCCGGCCTCGCCCGCGATGGCGGCCTCTACGTGCCCCAGACTTGGCCCACGCTACAGCCTGCGGCAATCCAGGCCTTTTCAGGCAAGTCCTACAGCGACGTGGCCAAGGCTGTGCTCGGCCCGCTGGTCGATGGTGACATCCCGGCGGCCGATCTCGGCCGCATGATCGACGAGGCCTACGCCACCTTCCGGCATGCCGCCACCTGCCCGCTCGCGCAGCTCGGCGACAACCTCTTCGTGCTGGAGCTCTTCCACGGCCCGACCCTCGCGTTCAAGGACGTGGCGATGCAGCTCCTCGGCCGCCTGATGGACCATGTCCTCAAGGCGCGGGGTGCCAGGGCCACGATCGTCGGTGCCACCTCCGGCGACACGGGCAGCGCCGCGGTCGAGGCCTTCAAGGGCCTGGAGCAGGTCGACGTCTTCATCCTCTACCCCCATGGCCGCGTGTCGGATGTGCAGCGGCGGCAGATGACCACGGTCGCCTCGCCGAACGTCCATGCGCTCGCGGTCGAAGGCACCTTCGACGACTGCCAGTCCATGGTGAAGGGCATGTTCAACCATGCCCGCTTCCGCGACGAGCTTCAGCTCTCGGGCGTGAACTCCATCAATTGGGCCCGCGTGGCCGCGCAGGCGGTCTACTACTTCACGGCCGCCGTCAGCCTCGGATCGCCGCACCGCCCTGTCTCGTTCTCGGTCCCGACCGGCAATTTCGGCGACATCCTCGCCGGCTGGGTGGCCAAGCGCATGGGGCTCCCGATCGAGCGGCTGATGATCGGCACCAATGCCAACGACATCCTGGCCCGCACGCTCAGCTCCGGTTCCTACGAAATCAAGGGCGTGCGGCCGACCGCCTCGCCCTCCATGGACATCCAGATCTCGTCCAACTTCGAGCGGCTGCTTTTCGAGGCCTACGGGCGCGACGCCGGCGCGATCCGGCGCCTGATGGCGAATCTCGCCCAGTCCAAGGCCTTCCTGGTCGATGCCGAGCCCCTTGCGCGCATCCGCCGGGAATTCTCGGCCGAGGCCGTGGACGAGACGAACGTGGCGGCCGAGATGGCCGAGACCTTCCGGTCGACAGGCTACGTGCTCGACCCGCACACCGCCGTCGGCACCCGCGCCGCCCGGGCGCTGCTGCGCGAGCGGCCGGAGGTTCCGGTCGTGGCGCTCTCCACGGCGCATCCGGCCAAGTTCCCCGACGCGGTCGAGCGCGCCACGGGCATCCGCCCGGCCCTTCCCCCGCACATGGCCGATCTCATGGAGCGTCAGGAGAGCTTCACGGTCCTCCCGAACGACCAGAGCGCCGTCGAGCGCTTCATTCGCGACCGCGGCCGTGCGGTCAGGGGCGCGGCCGCATGAACCATCACTTCGTTCGCGAAAAGCGGATCGACATCACCCGGCTCGCCAACGGACTGACGGTCGCGACCGAGCAGATGCCGGAGATCGCGACCGCGACGCTGGGCGTTTGGGTCGGCACCGGCTCGCGTCACGAGACGGCTCATGAGCACGGCCTGTCGCATCTCATCGAGCACATGGCCTTCAAGGGCACCACGCGCCGCTCCGCACGCCGGATCGCCGAGGACATCGAGAACGTCGGCGGCGACATCAATGCCGCGACCAGCGTCGAGTACACGAGCTACACCGCCCGCGTCCTCGGCGAGAATGTGGACGTGGCTCTCGACGTCCTCGGCGACATCCTCATCCACTCGGCCTTCGAGGCCGGCGAGCTTGCCCGCGAGAAGGGCGTGATCCTGCAGGAATACGCCGCCGTCGAGGACACGCCGGACGACCTCGTCTACGACGCCTTTATGGAAACCGCCTATGCGGGGCAGCCGATCGGCCGGCCGATCCTGGGCACGCCCGAGACGATCAAGAGCTTCGACGAGGCGACGATCCGCGCCTTTCTGGCGCGCGAGTACACGCCCGGAAAAATGGTCCTTGCGGCCGCCGGCGATGTGGACCATGCCCGGATCGTCGAGATGGCCGAGCGCCATTTCGGGTCCATGCCGTCCGCCCCGCTCCGCGAGCCGGAGGCGGGAGTCTACTCGGGCGGCGAACGGCGCATTTCGCGCAAGCTCGAACAGGCGAACATCGTGCTCGGCCTGCCGGGCCTCTCCTTCAAGGACCCGGGCTACTATGCAACCCATCTCTTCGCCCACATCCTCGGTGGCGGGCTGACGTCCCGGCTCTGGCACGAGGTGCGGGAGAATCGCGGCCTCGCCTATTCGATCGATTCCTTCCATTGGCCCTTCTCGGATACGGGCCTGTTCGGCATCGGGGCCGGAACGGCCGGCTCCGACGTGGCCGAGCTGATGGACGTCACGCTCGCGACCATGCGGCAGGCCACGCAGGACATCAGCGAGATCGAGATGACCCGGGCCAAGGCCCAGATGAAGGTCGCGCTCCTGACCGCCCTGGAGACGCCGGGTGGCCGGATCGAGCGCGTCGCCCGGCAGCTTCTGTCCTGGGGACGCGTGATCCCGAGCGACGAGATCGTGCTGAAAGTGGATGCTCTGACCGTGGAGCAGGTTCGCGAGGCGGGGCAGCGTCTTCTCCATGGGGAGCCGACGCTCGCGGCAATCGGCCCCATCAAGGGCCTGCCCTCCTTGGCGCGCATCAAATCAGGCCTGATCGGCTGAGATTTTCCCGCCTCGACCTTCCCCAAGGTCAAGCTTGTCGCTCCTCAATCCCGCCGCAAAGTGGCTCCATGGCCGCTTGCTGACACCCACCTGAGTCTTGCGGACAAGTCGGGCCGGCCCCCGACTTCGCCTTGCCCTCAAGCCTCCTGACCGGTACCAATTTCATTCCATTTTGTCGTACCGGACGAAAGACCGAAGCGTTGCGGATCGTTTCTTTCGCCATAACCTTCCTTTTGGCGGCATTCCTTTGTCTCGCGGGGAGTTCCAGCGGCTGGGCCGTGGAATCCGTTCGCGTCGACCCGAAGATGAGAGCCATCGATCTCACCCCGATGGTCGAGCGGTACCGCTCGGACGGGGACGAGATCCGCATTTCCACGGCACCCGGCCGGGACGGCATCGTCCGCCGCATCGCCGTGAAGGCCCGCGAATCCGGCACGCGGCCGGACTGGATCGTGTTCGCGCTCACCAACGACACGGACGAGCAGGTGGACCGGCTTCTGGTGGCGCCGCACTTCCGTCTCACGGGCTCGGGCGTGATCTGGCCGGACCTGGGCTCGTCGCGCATTGCGGCGATCACCGCGAGCCAGGGCATCCGGCCCGAGCGCGACGACAGCGCCGATGCGGACATCTTCCTCATCACCCTGGACCCGGGCACCACGGTCACCTTCGTGGCCGAGCTGCGCTCCACGGACCTTCCCCAGCTCCATCTGTGGGATGCGGACGCCTACAAGGAGCGCATCAACGGCCTCACCCTCTACAAGGGGATCATCATCGGCATCGCGGGCCTGCTGGCCCTGTTCCTGACGATCATCTTCGTGGTCAAGGGCGCCCTGATCTTCCCGGCGGCGGCGGCGCTGGCATGGGCGGTGCTCGCCTATGCGTGCATCGACTTCGGGTTCTTCCAGCGCATCTTCCCGATCACGGAGACCACCGAGCAGATCTATCGCGCCGGCGCGGAGGCCGTGCTCGCCGCGACGCTCCTGGTGTTCCTGTTCGCCTATCTCAACCTCAACCGCTGGCACGTGCGCTACAGCCACGTGGCGACCTTCTGGCTCGCCTTCCTGGGCACCCTCGTGGCGCTCGCGATCGTTGATCCGCCGGTGGCTTCGGGCGTGGCGCGCATCTCCATCGCGGCGGTCGCCGGCATCGGCTTCGTGTTGGTCCTCCATCTGGCGACCCACGGCTACGACCGGGCCGTGATGCTGGTGCCGACCTGGCTGCTGCTCATCGCATGGGTGGTGGCCGCAAGCTTCACGGTGCTGGGACAGCTTCCCTCCGATCTGGTGCCCCCGGCCCTCGTGGGCGGCCTCGTGCTGATCGTCATGCTGATCGGCTTCACGGTGATGCAGCACGCCTTCGCGGGCGGCGCCTTCGCCCACGGGCTCGTCAGCGACACGGAGCGGAGGGCGCTGGCCCTGTCGGGCGCGGGCGACATCGTGTTCGACTGGGACGTCGCGTCCGACAAAATCTTCGTCAGCCCCGAGGTGGAGCACCAGCTCGGCCTGAAGCGCGGCGCCCTCGAGGGGCCGGCTTCGGCCTGGCTCGACCTGATCCACCCGTTCGACAGGGACCGCTACCGGGCCGCCCTCGATGCGGTGATCGAGCAGCGCCGCGGGCGCCTGTCGCAGGACTTCCGCCTGCGCTCGGCCTCCGGCTCCCATCACTGGTACCGCCTGAAGGCCCGCCCGGTCATCGGCTCCGACGGCGAGGTGATGCGCATCGTCGGCACCCTCTCGGACGTCACCGATGCCAAGACCGCCGAGGAGCGCCTGCTCTACGATGCGGTGCACGACAACCTCACGAGCCTGCCGAACCGCCAGCTCTTCTACGATCGCCTCGAGGCGGCGCTCACCTTCGCGAGCCAGGACGATTCCTTGCGTCCGACCGTGCTGGTGATCGACATCGACAAGCTCAAGAACGTCAACGATGCGGTGGGCTATGCGGCGGGCGATTCGATCCTGCTCACCCTGTCCCGAAGGCTCGGACGCCTGCTCCGGCCGCAGGACACCCTCGCGCGGATCTCCGGCGACGAGTTCGCCATGATCCTCCTCTCCGAGCGCGAGCCGGACCGCATCATCGCCTTCGCCGACATGGTTCGGCGGGCGGTGACGACGGCGATCACCTATGCGGAGCGTGAGATCTTCCTCACCGCCTCCATCGGTCTCGCGCTGCACGATCCGCAGATCGCCGCGCGCCGCGAGGAGGTCCTGCGCAACGCCGAGATCGCGATGGCGCATGCCAAGCGTCACGGCGGAGACCGGATCGAGGTGTTCCGGCCGACCATGAGGTCCGACCGGAGCGACCACTTCACCATGGAGTCCGACCTTCGCCGGGCGATCGACCGCAACGAGATGAAGGTCCTGTTCAAGCCGATCGTCAGGCTCGAGGACCGCACGATCGCGGGCTTCGAATCCATGCTGCGCTGGGACCATCCCCGCCTGGGGCGCATCGGGCCGGAGGATTTCCTGTCGATCGCCGAGGAGACCGGCCTGATCTTCAACCTGAGCATCTTCCTGCTGGAGCAGACCGCCCGCGAACTGGCCGCATGGCAGAACGCCCTCGAGGTGGACCCGCCGATCTTCGCCTCGGTCAACATGTCGAGCCAGCACCTGCTGCGTCACGACCTTCTCCAGGACGTGAAGGCGGTGATCACCCGCAACGGGGTCCTGCCGGGCTCGCTCAAGATCGAGATGACCGAGAGCCTGGTGATGGAAAACCCGGAATACTCGGCCCAGATGCTCGCGCGCCTGAGGGATCTCGGTGCGGGCCTGTCGCTCGACGATTTCGGCACCGGCTATTCGGCCCTGTCCTACCTGCTGCGCTTCCCGTTCGATACGATCAAGGTGGACGAGTCCTTCGTGCGCCAGATGGCTGGCGGCAAGCCGGTCATCCTGCGCTCCATCGTCAAGATGGCGCACGAGCTCGGCATGGAGATCGTGGCGGAGGGCGCGGAGACCGAGTCGGAGGCGATCGAGCTCTACCAGCTCGGCTGCGAATACGCGCAGGGTCCTGTCTTCGGAGAGCCCATGTCGACGCTCCAGGCCCGCCAGCTCGTCGGAGCGGCGCCGGAGGCGGCCTGAGGGAACGCGTGAGGGTTAAGCGTGGCCGGCCTGCATCGACAGCATGGCGGGCTCGATGCCGATCCGGCGCAGGGCCATCTCATAGCGGGTGTCGACGGAGGTCTTGAAGATCAGCTCGGCGTCGGCCGGGCAGTTGAGCCAGCCGTTGGACTGCATCTCGAGCTCGAGCTGCCCGGCGCCCCAGCCGGCATATCCCAAGGCCAGGACCGCATTTTCGGGCCCGTTGCCGCGGGCGATGGCGCGCAGGATGTCCACCGTGGCCGTCAGGCAGACGCTGTCGTCGATCGGCAGGGTCGACTGGGCGATGTGGAAGTCCGGCGAATGGAGGACGAACCCCCGGCTCGTCTCGACCGGGCCGCCCATGAGCACCTGCATCTGGCCCACCTTCTGCGGCAGGCTGATGCGCTCCAGCTCCGGAATGATCTCGAGCTGGACCAGGAGGTCCGGCATGTTCACGTTCGAGGCGGGCCGGTTGAGCACGATTCCCATCGCCCCTTCCGAGGAATGGGCGCAGACATAGATCACCGCCCGGGCGAAGCGCTCGTCCGTCATCCCCGGCATGGCTACGAGGAACTGGCCGTCGAGGAAGGTGGAACCGGCAGTGAAGGTCGTCGTCTGAATCATGTCTCGACTTCTGCATTGCAGGCCCAACCCGATCACGGGATCGTGGATGGCCTGCCCGAAAATAACCCGCATAAGGGAAGCGCGTCAGGGAGGCGTCAGTTCCATGGCAATCATGTTCCGCACCGTCACAGCGGCCCTTTTTTTGATATTGTGCTTTTTTCCCGCCGCCGCCCAGTCCCCCTCGGCCTCCCCCTGGGTTCAGGGCCTTCACTCTCGCGTGCGTCTGATCGCCGGCGGCCTCGACGGCGCGCAGCATCTCGCCGGCATCGAGATCACGCTCGATCCCGGGTTCAAGACCTACTGGCGGACCCCTGGCGATTCCGGGCTGCCCCCGAACTTCGACTGGTCCGGGTCGGAGAACGTCGCGACGGTCGAGCTTCGCTGGCCCGCGCCCAAGCGCCAGGAGGATGCGGGCGGCGTCGCCTATGTCTATGGCGGCAACCTCGTGCTGCCCGTGCTGGTCACGCCCAGGGAGCGTGACAAACCCGTCAACCTCAGGCTCGCCATCGATTACGGGGTCTGCAAGGACATCTGCATCCCGGCCCGGGCCGAACTGTCCGAGGCTCTACCAGCCGATGGCGCCCATCGTGATGCCATCGAGGGTGCTCTGGCTCACGTGCCAAGGCCACAACCCTTGGATGCCCGGGCTGCTCTCGCCATTGTGGGAATCGAACAGGCCGCGCAGGACAAATCCGCCTTCCGCGTGACCGTCCGAGCCCCGGACGGAGCCAAGCCGACCCTTTTCGCGGAAGGCCCGGAAAACTGGTATCTCTCCACCTCGTTCCCGGATGCTGGAAACACCTTCACGGTCACGGTCGAAGACCGGCCGAAGGACGCCACAGGCCCGATTCCGGTACGCCTGACCCTTGTGGCAGGTCCTCACGCGATCGAAACCGAAGTCCGTCTCGACGCCGGCCAGCAGCCACGCTAGTGAGGAGCTGGATTCCGGCACAGCGTTTGGAGAAGAGCCGATGACGATTCAGGTTGGAGACAGTCTGCCCCAGGCCACGTTCCGCATCATGACGGCGGAGGGCCCGGTGGCGAAGACCACGGACGATCTCTTCAAGGGCCGCAAGGTCGTGCTCGTGGCCGTTCCCGGCGCCTTCACGCCGACCTGCCACCGCAACCACCTGCCGGGCTACGTCGAGAAGCTGAGCGAGATCAAGGCGAAGGGCGCAGACGCCGTGCTCGTGACCGCCGTCAACGACGTGTTCGTCATGGACGCCTGGGCAAAGTCCGCAGGCGCCGAGGGCATCGAGTTCCTATCGGACGGCAACGGCGATTTCGCCAAGGCGATCGGCCTGTCGATGGACGGCACGGGCTTCGGCCTCGGCATCCGCTCCCAGCGCTACTCGATGGTGGTCGACGACGGCGTCGTGAAGGCGCTCAACGTCGAGGATGCGCCCTCGAAGGCGCAGATCTCGGGCGCCGAGAACCTCCTGAAGGACCTCTGATTCCGACTTCGGGCGGCTTTAGAGCATCGGACTCGAATTCGAGTCCGATGCTCCGAGCTTTTACTTAGACGCATCTTTTCACGCAAAACCGGTTCCCACTTTTGCGTTCGATGCTCTAGGCCGCCCCCCTGCCCTTCTTGAACGGACGCATGGCCGCCACGGCCAGCTCGTCGACCCGGATGTTGGTCGGGTCGTCCGCATGGCCCTTGACCCAGTGCCACGATACCTGATGGCGCGAGGCCGCCTCGTCGAGCGCCCGCCACAGGTCCTCGTTCTTCACCGGCTTGTTGTCGGCGGTGCGCCAGCCGCGCCGCTTCCAGTTGTGCATCCAGGCCGTGATGCCTTGGCGGACATATTGGGAGTCCGTGTAGAGATCGACCGTGCAGGAGCGCTTGAGGGCGTTCAGCCCCTCGATCGCCGCGCGGATCTCCATGCGGTTGTTGGTGGTGTGCGGCTCGCCGCCCGAGACCTCCTTCTCGGTTCCCTTGAAGAACAGGATGGCGGCCCAGCCGCCCGGCCCCGGATTTCCCGAGCAGGCTCCGTCCGTGTAGATCAGCACGCGTTCGTCCTGGCTCATGCGTCGAGCCCGTATTCGCGCGCGTGCCGCACGTGCTTGTGGAAGTTCAGCTTGCGGTCGTATTCCAGCGGGTCCTTGGGCTTCACGAGCGCGCCGGGCGGCACGTTGAGCCAGTCGACCAGCCGGGTCAGCATGAAGCGCATGGCCGAGCCGCGGCAGAGAACCGGCAGGGCCTCGACCTCGTCGGGCGAGAGCCGCCGCACGGACTGGTAGCCGGCCAGCATCGCCCGTCCCTTGGTCAGGTTGAACGAGCCGTCGGTCTCGAAGCACCAGGCGTTGAGGCAGATCGCGAGGTCGTACGCCAAGGCGTCCGTGCAGGCGAAGTAGAAGTCGATCAGCCCTGACACCTCGGGACCGATGAAGAAGACGTTGTCGGTGAAGAGATCCGCGTGGATGACCCCGGTCGGCAGCCCTTGGGGCCAGGCGCCGGCCAAGTGGTCGAGCTCCCGCCGGGTCCGCTCGGCCAGACGGTCCGATACGGTGTCGGCCTGCGCCTCGGCCTGGGCGAACAGGGGCGCCCAGGCGTCGAGGGACAGGGAATTGGGGCGGGCCATCGGGAAGTCCTCGCCCGCCAGGTGCAGCCGGGCGAGAGCCGCGCCGAGGGCGGCGCAATGCTGCGCGCTGGGCCGGCGGACCGCGATGCCGTCGAGGAACGTGATGATGGCGGCCGGCCGCCCGGCCAACCGCCCGAGCGGCTCGCCCTGGCGGTTGCCGACCGGCAGAGGGCAGTTCAGCCCCTTCCGGGCGAGGTGCTGCATGAGGGCGAGGAAGAACGGCAGATCCGCCTCCCGCACCCGCTTCTCGTAGAGGGTGAGGATGTAGGTTCCGCCCGTCGTGTGAAGGAAATAGTTCGTGTTCTCCACGCCCTCGGCAATGCCCTTGTAGGACAGGACCGTGCCGATGTCGTAGGTGGCGAGGAAAGCTGAGAGCTCCTCGTCGGGGACTTCCGTGTAGACTGCCACTCTTTACTCCGCCGCGTGCTCGCGAAGCTCGCGAGGCAGAGGAAAGAAGACGCTTTCATCCGCCGTCGAAACGCTTTCCACCGACACCGCATATCGTTCGGCGAAGGCGTCGATGATCTCCTCCACCAGAATTTCGGGAGCCGAGGCTCCCGCCGTGATCCCCAGCCGCCGGATGCCGCCGAAGACGGACCAGTCGATGTCGTCCGCCCGCAGGATGAGACGGACGGTGGGACAGCCCTCACGCTCGGCGACCTCGCGCAGGCGCTGCGAATTGGAGGAGTTCGGAGAGCCTACCACGATCATGGCGTCCACCGACGGCGCAACCCGCTTCACCGCCCCCTGGCGGTTGGTGGTCGCGTAGCAGATGTCTTCCTTGTGCGGGCCGACGATGGCGGGGAAGCGCGCCTTCAGGGCGTCCACCATCTCCTGGGTGTCGTCCACCGACAGGGTCGTCTGGGTCACGAAGGCGAGATTGTCAGCGTCCGCCGGCGCGAGCCGCGCGATGTCGTCCACGGTCTCGACCAGGGTCGTGGCTCCGTCCGGGAGCTGGCCCATGGTGCCGACGACCTCCGGATGGCCCGCGTGGCCGATGAGGATGATGTGGCGGCCGCGCTTATGGTGGACCTGCGCCTCCCGATGGACCTTGGTGACGAGCGGACAGGTCGCATCGATGGCGAAGAGCCTGCGGGCGAGGGCCGATTCGGGAACGGACTTGGGAACTCCGTGGGCCGAGAAGATCACCGGAGCATCGCCGTCGGGAACCTCGTCGAGCTCCCGCACGAAAACCGCTCCCTTCCGCTTGAGGTTCTCCACCACGTATTTGTTGTGCACGATCTCGTGGCGGACATAGACGGGCGCCCCGTGGATCGCGAGCGCCTTCTCGACGGCGTCGATGGCGCGGACCACCCCGGCGCAGAAGCCGCGCGGGGCGCAAAGGAGAATGTCGAGAGGCGGCTTCGTCATGATGCGGCGATGTGGCGAGAGCGAACCCTTCCTGTCAAGCGGGAGCGACGCTTATTCGCGCCCAAGCTCATGCTCAAGAAACGCTCGCTCTTCGGGAAAAGACTCCCTAGAAAGGTGGACGTTAGGTCATATCACCGAATTCCCATGGCAAGCGCGGCCTCCCACGTCAGTTTTCTCCCTCCCATCCTGACCTTCTGCGGGGCAGCGGCCGTGGCCGTTCCCCTGTTCAGGTTCATTGGGCTTAGCGCCGTGCTGGGCTATCTGGCCGCCGGGGTCGTGATCGGCCCGTCGGGGCTCGGCCTGGTCGGGGATCCCGAAACCATCGTGACGGTCGCGGAGCTCGGGGTCGTCCTGCTTCTCTTCATCGTCGGGTTGGAACTCAAGCTGTCCCACCTCTGGTCGATGAAGCGGGACATCTTCGGCCTGGGCTTCGCGCAATTGGCGATCACGGCCCTGTGCCTGGGCAGCGCGTCCTTCTGGATCGGCTTCGGCCCCCAGGCCGCCTTCGTGACCGGGATCGCCGTGGCCCTCTCGGCAACGGCCATCGCGCTCCAGATGCTCGGAGAGCGAAACGATCTCCAGACGGCCTACGGCCAGCGCTCCTTCGCGATCCTGCTCTTCCAGGATATTTCCGTGGTGCCGGTTCTGGCCATCCTGCCGGTCCTGGCGTCCGGAGCGACGGCCATGGAGGAGGTGACGCTCTCGGACCGTCTCGTCACGTTCGGCCAGACCGTCGCCGCGATCGCGGCGGTCGTGCTGGTCGGCCGCTATGGCCTCAACCCGTTCTTCCGAATCCTCGCCCGCAGCGGCGCCCGCGAGGTGATGACGGCCTCGGCGCTCCTTGTGGTCCTTGGCGCAGCCCTGCTGATGCAGGAGGTGGGCCTCTCCATGGCCATGGGGGCCTTCCTGGCAGGCCTGCTGCTGGCCGAGTCGAATTTCCGGCATCAGCTCGAAGCCGATATCGAGCCCTTCCGCGGCATGCTGCTCGGCCTGTTCTTCATGAGCGTGGGCATGTCCATCGACCTTTCGCTCGTGGTGCAGCAATGGCGCATGCTCGCCATCGCGGCGCCGTGCGTGATCGTCGCGAAGACGCTCATCATCGCGATCTTGTCCCGCCTGTTCGGCGCCTCGTGGCGGGAAGGGCTACGGTCGGGGGCGCTCCTGTGCACGGCCGGCGAGTTCGCCTTCGTCCTGCTGCCGGTGGCGACCGGGCTCGGCATGATGCCGTCGAGCCAGGCCCAGCTCGTCACCGCATTGGCGGCGATCACCATGCTGCTCGGGCCGATCGCCTCGACCCTGCTCGAACGGGCGCTGGCCCGCCGTCATGGAGCCGACCTCACGGCCGGACCCGACGATCTGCACGGCCACGAGGGCGAGTTGGCGAGCCGCGTTCTCGTGATCGGCTTCGGCCGCTTCGGCCAGATCGTGAATCAGGTGCTCCTCGCCCAGGGCATCGAGGCGACCGTCATCGACAAGGACGTGGAGCGCATTCGCGATGCCAGCCGCTTCGGGCTCAACGTCTATTTCGGCGACGGCACACGGCTGGACGTGCTGCGCGCGGCAGGCGCCGAGAGGGCCGAGATGATCTGCGTCTGCACCGACGAGCCGGAGATCACGCTCAAGATCGTCGAGATCATCCATGAGAATTTCGGCAACGCCCGAAGTTTCGTGCGCGCCTACGACCGCATCCACGCGGTCGAGCTCATGAAGCACGATGTCGACTACCAGATACGCGAGGCTTTCGAATCCGCCATCACGTTCGGACGCGTGGCGCTCGAGGAGCTCGGCACGCCGGCGGACGCCGCGGCCCGCACGGCTGCCGACATCCGCAAGCGCGACACCGCCCGTCTCGTGTTGCAGAAGGAGGTCGGCGCGATGGGCGGCGCGGAACTCGTCGTCGGGGCGAAGATCACACCGGAGCCCCTGATGGAACCTGCCGGCAAGGCACGTGCGCTCAGCGAGGAAACGCGCGACATCCTCGGCGAAGGGGTCATCTGATGGACGCAGCACCTGCGGGGAAGACGGCGGAGCAGCCGGACCCGCCGCCCCGTTTCGTGGTCGGCTCGACCCTGCGCCACGTCCTGGTGATGACGGCCACGGGAACGGCCGGGCTCATCGCGATCTTCATCGTCGACCTGGTCTCCCTTCTGTACATCTCCTGGCTCGGCGACCCGAGCCTGACGGCCGGCGTGGGCCTCGCGACCGTGCTCATGTTCTTCACGGTCTCGATCAATGTCGGGCTGATGATCCCGATCGGGGCGCTCGTCTCGCGCGCGCTCGGCGCCCGGCGGCCCGAGGATGCCCGGCGTCTCGCGACGTCGTGCAGCATCCTCATGGCGGTGCTGGCGACGCTGGTCAGCATCGTGCTCCTGCCTCTGCTGCCCTGGATCCTTCGCGCGCTGGGAGCACACGGGCAAACGCTCACCGTCGCGCACAACTTTCTCCTGATCGCTTTGCCGACCAACGTGCTGATGGCGCTCGGCATGGCCTTCTCGACGATCCTGCGGGCGGCAGGCGACGCCAAGCGCAGCATGTACGCCACCCTGTCGGTCGCCGCCGTGACGGTGATCCTCGACCCGGTGCTGATCTTCGGCCTCGACCTCAGGACGAACGGCGCAGCCATCACGATCAACATCGCCCGCGTCGTCTATCTCGTGGTCGCCTATCTGTTCGTCACGCGCTTCCATGGCCTGCTGACGAGGCCGAACCTGAAGGGTGTCATGGCCGATGCGCGGCCGTTCTCAGCGATCGCCGTGCCGGCGATCCTCACCAACATCGCGGCCCCGGCCGCGAACGCGTTCTTCACCAGCATCATGGCCCGCTTCGGCGACCCGGCCATCGCCGCCTCGGCCATCATCGACCGCGTGACACCTGTCGCGTTCGGAGGCCTGTTCGCCCTGGCCGGCGCCATCGGTCCGGTCCTCGGGCAGAACTGGGGAGCGCAGCGCTACGACCGCATGAAGCAGGTCCTGAAGGATGCCCTCAACTTCACGATCATCTACGTGGCCTGCGTCTGGATGATCCTCTACCTGGTCCGGGTCCCGATCACGGATGCGTTCCACGCGCAGGGGCTGACGGCCGAGCTCGTCCAGTTCTTCTGCCAGCTCAGTGGGCCGATCTGGTTCTTCGTCGGCCTGGTCTTCGTGTCGAACGCCTCGTTCAACAACCTCGGCTATCCGCTGTTGTCGACCTTCTTCAACTGGGGCCGGGCGACCTTGGGCATGATCCCGTTCGCCTATTTCGGCGCCGAGATCGGGGGCCCTAAAGGCGCCCTGATCGGCATCGGGCTCGGCTCGGTCGCCTTCGGCATTGCGGCCATCATCACTGCGTTCTGGACAATCCGGCGCCTGGAGAGGCAAGCTAGCGCCTCTTCGTGACCGACAGGACCGGGCGGCCGCGCATGAAGGAGCCGACGATGTTCAATTGGTTCGATCTGATGCGCCAAGCTCAAACGAGTGCGGCCTTCTCGATGCTGGCGAACCAGTACCAGCTGTCCAGCGAGCAGACCCAGAAGGCGATGGCCGCCCTGCTGCCGGCCTTCGCCATGGGCCTCCAGCACGCCGGAGCCCCCAACGACCCGGGCCGGCTCATGCAGTCCATGATGAGCAGCGCCTACCAGAATTTCTGGCAGGGCGCCGGACAGGCCTTTTCGTCCCAGGCCCAACAGGAGGGCCGGCGCATGCTCGACCAACTCTTCGGCTCGGACGAGGTCACCCGCCGCGTGGCCCACCAGGCGGCCGACTACGTGGGCGTGAGCGTCGAAACCATGCAGCAGATCCTGCCGCTCATGACGGGGATCCTGGCAGGCGGCATGTACCAATGGATGGCCCAGCAGGGCCGCGCGTTCCAGGCGACGGTTCCTCAAAGTCCCGCGGCGCCTCCGCCGTCAAGCGACAACCCGACGGATCCCTGGGGCCAGCTCTGGGCGATCTGGATGAAGGCCGCGACCCCGGAGAAGAAGCCCGAGCCCCATCCCTTCGAGGAGCTGATGGCGGCCTTCATGCCGCCCCAGACCAAGCCGCCTCAGCCGCAGCAGCCCCCTCCTCCGGCGCCATGGGCCGAGATGATGGAGACGGGACGCGACATGCAGCAGCAATATCTCGCGTCCCTTCAGTCAATCTTCGAAGAGGCTTCGAAAAAGCCTGAGAAGTAGCCTCAGACTGATGCTCGGACGGACCGGGTCACGAGAGGAACCACCGGACGGACCGGACGTGCCGGAGGAACGGCCCGCTCGGCTCGCGAATGGCGCTCGGCCGATCGCACCAACACCATGGATGGGTTGTGGAGCAAGGATTCCGACAGGGCGCCTTGAACGTCCCCGCGCGTGAGGCCGATGTCCTTCAGCATGCGGTCGTCGAGCTCCGTCAACGCCTTGATCTCATGGCGCTGCCTGAGGTTCCTGACGAGTTCACGACCGGTGCGGGAGACCCACTGGACGAGGACCCGCCCGGAAAGCGATGTGGCTGAACCGATGGACCCGACCATGGCTGTTCTCCTTACGATACGTCAAATGAAACGGCGTTTCAGCGGTGTTTCACGTTGTTTCAGGGTTGTTTCAGGGTTGTTTCACTTTGTTTCGGGGATGTTTCCAGGGCAGTGCCCCTCTCCGCGAAAACACTGCTCAAGCCCTTGTAAATCAACAAGAATTCATGTTTTTCACGAGATGAATATAGCAAAGCCATTTCATCACTTGAAACGATTGTTTGAGATATGTATCATCACATGAATTGATATGGGGAGCCGGACGCCATGCATCTTCTCGACATCGACCAGCTGCGGACCTTCGTGGCCATCTCGGACACGGGGTCGTTCACCCGGGCGGCGGAGATCGTGCACAAGACGCAGAGCGCCGTCTCCATGCAGATGAAGCGCCTTGAGGACCGGGTCGGCCGGCCGATCTTCGAGCGCGACGGACGTCTGTCCAAGCTCACGGAGGAAGGCGAGCGCCTGCTCGACTACGCGCGCCGCATCGTGCGGCTGAACGCCGAGTGCATGGCCTCGTTCAACGACAACGAGCTCAGCGGCCGGGTCCGCCTCGGCCTGCCCGACGACTACGCGGACCGATACCTGCCCGAGATCCTGGCGCGTTTCTCGCGCTCGAACCCGAAGGCCGAGGTGACGGTCATGTGCGAGCCCACGCACAACCTGATCGAGCGCATCCAGCACGGGGACCTCGACCTCGCGATCATCACCCATGTGGACCGGCGCGGCCCGTCCGACATCGTGCGCATCGAGCAGCTGCTCTGGGTGACTTCCGCCCGCCACGGGGTGCACGAGGAGAGCCCGGTGCCGCTGGCCCTCGGCCGCCCCAACTGCGACTGGCGCCACTCGGCCACGGAGGCGCTGGAGAGCGCGGGCCGCGCCTTCCGCATCGCCTATGTGAGCTGGCACTCGACCGCGGTCGGCGCGGCGGTGCTGTCGGGGCTTGCGGTCTCGGTGCTGCCGGAGAGCGCGGTGCGGCCGGGCATGCGCATCCTCGGCCCCTCCGATGGCTTCCCGGCCCTGCCCTCGTGCAAGATCGGCCTGATCCGCGCCCGCGGCGAGGAGAGCCCGCTGGCGGACGCGCTCTGCTTCCACATCAAGCAGTCGCTCGACAATCTCGGCTCGACCCGCACGGTCTTCCCGGCGGCGGCGGAATAGAACCGAGCCCTTTTCCTCCCGCCCTCATCCGGAGGAGCCGCAAAGCGGCGTCTCGAAAGATGCTTCCAGTGTGCACCGGAGGCGCCTCGTCCTTCGAGACGCAGCCTTACGGCTGCTCCTCAGGATGAGGCTGCGGGACAGCCATTCCGCAACATGAGGGCTATGGCCCGATCGTCACGCCTTCGCGGCCGGCCGCCGCAGCACCAGCACGTTGCCGCCGAGCGCCAGAGCGGCGCCGGCGACGGCGAGCGGCGTCCACACATAGCCCTCGAGCAGGGTCGAGACGGCGAGCGCCACGATCGGGAACAGCACCGTCGCATAGCCCGCCCGCGCAGCGCCGAGCCGCCGCAGCAGGGTGAGATAGGCCGCGAACGCGATCACCGACGCCCCGATGGCCAGGAAGAGCAGCGAGCCCACGTACTTGGCGGTCGGCTCGATGATGAAGGCGTTGCCGCGCACCAGGTTGATCACGAACAGCACCAGCGTGCCGTAGGTCATGCCCCAGGCATTGGCCGAGAGCAGCGGCACGCCGCGCTTCTGGACCACGGTCGACATCATGTTGCCGGAGCAGAAGAACAGGGTGCCGATCACGCACAACCCCAGGCCCCACAGGGCGGCCGCGTTGAAGCCCGCGCCCGTGATCTCGGGCCAGAACAGCAGGCCCACGCCCGCGAAACCGATCACGCCGCCGAGCGCTAGGCGCGGCTCGACCCGCTGCCGGAACAGCAGGAACCCGAGCACCAGGTTGAACACGGAGGCCAGCGAGAACACCACGGAGAGCAGGCCCGACGGGATCGGGATCGCCCCGTAGTAGAAGCAGATGAAGTTGAACGAGAACAGGCAGCAGCCGAGCACCGCGAAGCGCAGGTGATCGGCGATGGAAAAGCGCATCGGCTTGCCCGTGGCGAGCACCCAGACCCACATCACGCCGGCGGCGAGCACGAAGCGCCACAGCACCGACATCTCCGGCGCCACGATGCCGACCTGCGCCTTCATGCCGATCCAGCTCACGCCCCACATGAAGACCGTGATGACGTAGAGCCCGAGGGTGGTGCCGTCGAAACGGGCGGGCGCTTGGCCCGGCAGGGCGGTGGCATGGGACATGGGAGCTGACCTTGTGAAGGCCATCGATGTACGCCGGATCTTTCATCAGCACAAATGATGAAATGTCATCGAACTTGGCTGAAACGGTGATGAAACGGAGTTTTGCGAAACACCTCCTGAAACACCCCTGAAACAACGTGAAACAAACCTGAAATATCGTGAAACAAGCCTGAAACGCGTTTCATCCCCCTCTCCTCCCATCGACTTATCCACAACCTGCGGGAAATGAACGAGCACTGCTCAACCCAAGCTTGACGGAAGCATTCGCCATGTTATGATGTTCACGTTTTGTACTCACCTAATGATTGCCCCTGACATGTTCGAGCTTTTGCGACTGACCGTTCACAGACCGTCCGATCCAGCGCGAGACTCCGCCACTCCGCCGAAACCGCCTATGCCCGCCGGATCGTCAGAGCCCGAGCCGCCCCGACCCGCCTGCGCGCCCCTGCCGGCCTCCCCGACCCGGCCGGTCGAGGCAGGTCCGCCTGTCGCCCCTGAGGGCTCCGCCCGGCCGGGTGGCGGCGGCCCACCAACCTCCCCCGCGACATCCGATGCGCGAACGGGAGGTCCGCCGCCCGCCGGGCAGACGCCCCCTTCCCGACCCGCGCCGGCCGCCTCCGCCATGGCCGCACAGGATGCCCTGCCGGACGGCCGCCCGGCTTCCGCGCCGCCGCCCGAAGGAGACCGCCCGACGGATCGCTCCGCCCCGCCACGGCCCGAAGGCTTCCCGGCGGCCGACGCCGCGCCGCCGCAGCCCACGAGGGCTTCCGTCCAGGCGGGGATGGACCCCATGCCGGCGGAACGGTGCGGCCCGGCCGAAATCCCCTCCCCGGCCGAGGGCGAGACCGGTGGCCGGCTCCCGCCCGAGCGCATCGCCGAGATGCGGGCGCTGGTGGAGGGCTCCACCTTGTCCTACAGGCGCATCGGCGCGGAGCTGGGCCTCGCCGCGGCGACCGTCTGGCGCTATGCGGCCGACGGCCAGTGGCGCCGTCCACCCGACGCGGGCCGGCAGGGCCGCATCGCCCGCCACCGGGACAAGACCACCGAGAAGCTGTGGAAGCTCGCCGCCCGCCACGCGGCCACGCTGGAGGAGCAGGATCCCGAGGTTACCCGCCAGTCCCTGCAGCCCCTGGCGAGCCTCACCCGGGCGCTGGGCACCCTCTCGCCGAAGCCGGGTCCCGGCCCCGCGCCGGAGGAGGAGCCCCCGCCCGAGAGGCCCCCGCGCTCCATTCACGAGCTGCGCGACGAGCTGGCGGCTCACCTCGCCCGCATCGACCGGGAGGAAGCGGAGTGGTGGGACCGCCACGCCTGGCACTTCGAGCATGGCGCGGGGATCTGACGCCGGCCGCGCTTGCCGAAGGACGATGGTTTGCCGCTCAATCGAGCTCCGCCAGTTCGCGCGGCGGGTTCGACCGGTCGAGGGGGATCGGCTCGGCGCCGTGGCGGATGACAAGCCACCGGCCGTCCTCGTCCTGCGCCACGCCGTAGACCAGCAGGCTCTTCGGAGCTTCAGGCGGCGGCGTTCGCAGGGCTGCGATGTCGCGCAGGGTCCGCAGCACCAGCCACGCGATCCCGAGGATCGTCGCCGGCACCAGGAGAAGCCAGAGCGCCTGGATCGCTTCGGACGAGGTGTGAAACTTGTTCAGCAGATCGGCGAACGCGCTGTAGGCCTGCGGCTCCATCGGCAACTCCCTTTTGGAAGCAGCCACCAGGAACGCCCTGGTGGCCGGGGAGTAGTAAGACCGCCTGTAGACGGCCGCATTGACCTTTAGGCTTGCGCCCTGGACATGCGCCAATACCTCCCCGACCCTAAGGCGAGGGAGGCACCATTGCGGTCGGTGCCGACCGCTACAGGAGGGGCTTACTAGACCCCGGAGCCGGGTGCGTCCGGCTTCACCGCCGAGATAACACGCGGAGAGGGCGAGAGGTCAATGGTGGCGGCAAGTCATGGCACCACCCTTCTTGTCATTCCGGCGCGCACCGCACGTCCGCGCCGGAATGACAAGGGCCTCACGAAGCAGGGAAACCTAGGTCGTGAACCCATAAACCGAATGACCTAGAATGGTTGAAATCGAGCCAAAGCCAAGGAGGCGAAGTCGCTTTGTGCCAGCGGTTGAAATCAGAAAAGATTCCTGATACCGATGGTTGTATGGCAAGATGCACAGCACCAATACAAGGCCATCGCTCAGCTAGCGGCGCAGCGGCCTGCCCCGCATGTGGTGGTAGCCGCTTTCGCAGCTACAGCGGCTACAGCGGCTACGGGTCGTACTCTTCTCCTTCTTTCTCCTCTTCGGGGAGCAGTAGGGCTGGCGGGAGCAGCGGCGGCGGGACCGGCAGCAGCGCAAGGCCGCGCTGGTCGCGGGCCGGTTCGTCCGTGGTGTACACGCCTGCCGAGGTGCGGGCACTCACGCCGGTCCGTGACAGCGTTGAGAAGCGGGCGTCCCTGCCTGATCTTCGGGACGTCTTTCTCTGCCATGCGTGGGACGACCGCAAAGGGATTGCCAAGGAGTTGCACGATCTGCTTGAGGCACGCGGTGTCTCGGTCTGGTTCAGTGAGAAGGACGTCGCTCTCGGCACGTCGTTGCTCCGCGAAATCGACAAGGGATTGGCGAAGTCGCGAGTCGGGGTTGTGCTGGTGACCCCCGCGTTGCTGCGCCGCGTGCAAGGAGAGGGCATCGCCGACAAAGAGCTTTCGGCACTCCTAGCGCGTGACCTGCTCGTTCCCATCGTGCATGACACGACGTATGAAGCTCTCCGCGAAGTTAGCCCTCTGCTCGGCTCGCGAAGCGGCTTGAGCACTAAAGATGATCCGATAGCAGATGTCGCGGCTAAGCTAGCGGAGCTGGTCGCCATCTAGCTCTATTGCCAGGGTGCGCCCGGCTTCGCCGCCGAGATAACACGCGGAGAGGGCGAGAGGTCAATGGTGGCGGCACGGAAGGTGCCGGAAGACGTTCCGAATCCCGGTGCCGGATGCTGCAGAGCCCGTGTCAGGCGGCCTGTCGGCCTGCCGGCTGCAAGGAGATCGTCATCGTGCAGCAGACGCCTTCCCGCTCGAACCGCAGGTCGAGCTGCCCGGCCAGCTCGTGGGCGATCGTCTGGCGCAGCAGGCGTGAGCCGAAGCCGGGAACAGGCTCCGCTTCGAGAGCGGGCCCGCCGACCTCGCACCAGTCGATGACCAGAACCGCCTCGTCTCCCGATCCGCCGAGCTTCCAGTCCACCTGCACCCGACCCGATGCCGTCGACAGGGCGCCGTACTTGACGGCGTTGGTCGCAAGCTCGTGGAAGGCCATGCCCAGCACCACCGCCAGCCGCGCCGGGAGATCGACGCTCGGCCCGTCGAGGCGGACCCGGGCGGAGTCCGCCGCGTAGGGCTTGAATTCGGCTTCCAGGATTGTCCTGATCGAGGCTCCCTCCCACAGGGTCTCGTTGAGGAGGTTGTGCGTGCGCGAGAGCGCCAGCAGACGCTGCTGGAAACGCTCATGCGCCACTTGCGGCGACACGCCTTGCCGCATCACCTGCCAGGACAGGGACTGCACGGTGGCCAGCGTGTTCTTCACCCGGTGGTTCAGCTCGTCGATGAGCAGCTTCTGCCGGCGGTCCGCGTCCTGAAGCTGCATCGAGGCCGAGGCAAGCGCATCGGTGACCCTGTCGATCTCCACCAATCCGCTTGCCGGCGCCGTGATCGGCTCTCCGCGGCCGACGTGCTGCGCCAGGCCGGCCAGTCCCATCACGGGCCCGGCGATGCTGCGCCCCACCTTCCAGGCCATGGCAAGCCCGAGCGCGAGCAGCAATCCCCCCGCCAGGGCAAGATACAGGGCGGATCGCCATGCGGGCGCCGTGATTTCCGACCGCGGGACGGCCACGATGGTCGACCAGCCCGAGCCCGGAGAGCGTGCCAGCGCAAGCAGTGTCTGCACCCCGTCGAGCGAAATGCTCTCGGCGACACCCTCGCGCATGCCGGCTCGAACCCGCTCCACGTTCTCCGGCGTTGCCGGCCTGCCCACGAACTGCGCGGCATCCCGGCTGCGCGCCACCACCGTCCCGTTGCGGTCGAGGATCGCACCGATCCAGGTCGGGGGAAGGCCCTGGTCCGCAAGGATCCGGGTGATCGTATCGGCAAGCATGTTGACGCTGATGTAGAGCTCGGAGCCGTCATCCGTGCGCACGAGCGTGTCGATGCCGACGGTCGGCTGCTTCGCCACAAGCCCGCTGAAAAGGTTGCTGACCCGCAGGGTCCCGACAGTCAGTCCCTTTCGGTGATCCCTGTTGTCGATGAGCGGCAGCGGGCTGCCGGGCGGGAGCCTTGTGTTGACGACCTGCCCCCTGTCGTCGGCGACGCTGACCCAGGCCCCGGGCAGGCGGATCGCGGCCCGCGCGCGGGCATCGAACGCCGCGTAATCCTTTTCGAGAAGCTGCGGCGAGGTCGATAGCGCCCAGAGCAGGGCCTCGGCCTGCCCGAACTGGCGGTCGACGACGAGCGACAACGCCCGGGCCGTCTCCTGAAGATGTTTTTCGACCGCCTGCCGGTCGTGACGGTAGCCTGCATAGACCAGCAGGCCCCCTGCCGCCAGCGCCGGGAGCAGAAGCGCGAGGGTGAGAAGGAGCAGGCGCGAGCGCACGGACCGGAGATGCGGACGCGCAGCCTTCCACCATCCGCCTTCGGGGGCCGCCAAGGACTTGCGCACGCTCCGATCTTCCCCTGCCCTGAACACCGCGAACCGACAGGATGCAGACAGCATCCTCGGCGGACCGAGCCATAGCACGCATCGGCATCCGAGCGCGACGCTCTTCGTGCGCGGGACGAGCGGCCGGCAGGAAGGCATCGCGGACGTTCCCGAGACGGCCGGGCATCAGGTCGTGGCAACCGTGACCAAGGGAGAGAACACCCTCGTGAATTTGAGGCCCGCAGGGCATCCTCCCGCGTTCTGCATGGGAAGCGGATGGCGCCGGGCCAGTCAGTCTCGCTCCCATCGCGTCCCGGGCGGTGCGTCCCGCTCCAGTGCCACAGGGTAGCCCCCTCGGGTGTCTTCGCGGCTCAGCTCCCGCACCGCGCCGCGGAGATCGAGCATGATGCGCCCGTCCGGCATCTCATGGATGCCATGGACCACCTGACCCCGCGCGATGCTGCGCCGATCGATCAAGGCGACCGCGACATCGCGCAGCGCCTGCGTCAGGCACCACGCGACGCCCAGCACCGTGACCGGCACCGCCACCAGCCAGAGCGCCTGGATCGCTTCGGACGAGGTGTGGAACTTGTTCAGCAGATCGGCGAACGCGCTGTAGGCCTGCGGCTCCATCGGCAACTCCCTTTTGGAAGCAGCCACCAGGAACGTCCTGGTGGCCGGGAGTTGAGAAACCGCCCAGAGACGGCTGCGCTGGCCTTTGGGCTTTCACCTTGGACATGCGCCAACACCTCCCGGCCATAGGGCAAGGAGGCATCGTTTGCGGCCGATGCCGGCCGCTCTGGGAAGGGTTCTCACACCCAAAGCCGGGTGCGCCCGGCTTCGGTGACGAGATAACACAAGGAGGCGGCCTAGGGTCAATGGCGGCGTGTCAAAGATGACGCCTTCTCGTCATTCCGGGGCGGCCAACGGCCGAACCCGGAACCCAGACCCGCTGACGGTGCAGAACGCGGCGGGACGCCGAGTGAGCTCTTCTGAGATCGTCATGTTTCCGGGGGGCGCCTTCGGGCCGGGCCCTGTTTCGGAGTCCCGGAATGGCGACCAGTGCGTCCCATGTTCAAGGCCGCCTAGGCCGGCAGGACAATCACCTTCGTCTTAACCAGGATACGCGCGGACAGGTGCGTCACGTCCTGGGCAAGGCCAGCGCATCCGGGCGGCACCCGTCTATCGTTCCCTTGCGAGGCGCTGGCGGATCCATGCTTGGGCTTCGTCCAGATCGGCGTAGGTCGGGTGGTCCTGCACGCCCAGGCGCCCGAACCCTGCTTCGAGATACCAACGGCCGGACAGGCCGTCATACTGCTCGCCGAGGTGGGTCAGCACCGCCACCAGCCGCTGCTCCTCATCGAAGACCAGCATGCCTTCCTCGTCGCTCCCGGTGGCAACCCGCACAGGCTGAAGGGTCAAGGTCATGCTGCGGCCTGCGCGTTCTCCAGGTGAAGGTAGGTTGGGTCGAAGTCCCCTGCATGCTTCAACTTCTCCCAATCGGGAACGTTCAGCCGGTCGCCGCTCAGCTCGATCAGGCCATTCGCCCGCAGCTCCTGAATGACCCGGTTGACGTGAACCGTCGAGGTGCCGATGGCATCGGCAAACTCGCTCTGGGTCATCGGCAGGTTGCAGGCATAGCCCTCCGCAAGACCTACCGCCTTCAGGCGCACCAGCAACTCGCAGAAGATGTGCGCCATGCGCGTGTAGGCGTCGCGCCGGCCGACATTGACCACCCACTCGCGGAAGATCGCTCCCTCGATCAGGGTTTCGCGCCAGAAGGCGGCGGCGATCCGGGGATGGCGCATGCAGAGTCGCCACAGATCCTCATGGTTGATGAAGCCCACGCGACACGGGGTCAGGGTGGCCACGCTGATGTCCAGCACCTTCAGGTGCAGGCTCTGGAGGTCGGGAATGTCGCCGGCGATGCCGAAGGCCACGATCTGGCGCCTGCCGTCTCCGGTGACCTTGTAGGTGCTGGTGAAGCCGCTCAGGATCGTGAAGGACCGGGAGGGACGGTCCCCTTCGCGCACGATGTCCTGATCGGCCTTGATGTCCATCACCTGCAAGGGCAGGTCATCGAGCGCCTGCCGCTCGTCGTCGGTGAGGGCGAAGACGCTTTCCAGCTTGCGGATGAGCGCATTGTCTTGAGGATGGAAAGAAGCGTGCATGCGACACTCCTCCTGTTGCAAGGCGGGAGCGCACGTCTCTCTCAGGTATCAGCGCCTAAGGTTCGGTTGCTGACAATCATTTCAATATGGCACACAGATTAATATTGTCCATAAACCTATGTTAGGTTGGTCGAGAAACATCGCGTTTGGCTAGAAAAACCAACTTTTTATTTGGTTTTCGGGCAGGATTGATTTCTCGGTTCTGTTTCGATGTGCGCGAGGGGACGAGTTTCACCTTGCGGAAGAGGTCTTCGAGGTCGTCGTGTCGGCGTAAGACGCTTTTTTCACCTGGGCCTGATACTGCTCAGGTCAACTCAAGTGAATGCTGTCTTCTCTGATCTCCTTTAAGCGAAGGTGGTCATGAGCAGAGAAGCGACAGATCAACCCCACTGCCTGGTCGTCGAGGATCAGGCGCTCATCGCCGGGTCGGGGGAGGCGCCATCCCCACCTGCTCTTCATTCTTGATCGTCATCCCAGCCGACCTCCGCATTTCTCGCGAGCGGCGTTATGGAACAGGGGCTTCGGGGTCGCGTCCCTCCAGGCGCGCGATCTCTTGCAGGATCAGGCGGCGATGCTCGCGCCACGTCTCGAGGGTCGTCTGGTAGTTCCAGAGCAGCTTCGTCGCTTCCTCCGTATCGTGTCCCTTCTTGGTCATCCATTGGATGAGGCCGATCTGCTGGGCCACGCGCCTCTCGCCCTCGGCGATGTGGACATTCGCCTTGGCGAGGTCCTCGCGTTCTTTCCGGATCCGGGACATGGCGCTGCCGATCATGCCTCCAATTGCGCGCGAGGCGGTGGAAATTCCGATAAGGCCGTGTGTGGGGTGCGCACATCAGGATTTGAGGCGGGCTTCCGCACCTGCCCTTGAGCGGAAGGCCAGTGGTGGGCCAAGGGGACCGTTTGTCTGAGGAGTTCAAGCGAGCGCCCGATTGTCGCTTCGGTCTCGCGAACCATGGTTTCCCACCATTGTTCTTGCGGTGTTCGATCGCCAGACACGACGGTGCTCCATAGCCTTGCAGGCGGGAGCACAGACATGTCTCTCGGTCACTGACGCCCGCGGGCTCGGAAACGGCCAGTGATCGGCGCACTATGCGCCCATGGGGCCCATACGTCCATGCTGGCGCGGAAGCCGCTTATGGAACGGAGACGATTGCGGGGTCACCTGGCGCATTCCAGGCATAAGGGTAAATCTGTTGCGTCTTCAGCAAATGATGGGACCGGAGGACCGTCTCCCGGCTGTCTTTCACCTGCTGGTGCACTTTGGAGGAGGATTGGCTGACGCGTCTGCTGATGGCGGCAACGACCTGAAACAGTTGTTCACTCATCGGGCAGCATTTAGTCGTCTCGGAATAAGCCGCATTCACATGGATCATGTCTTGGGACGATTTTGTGGTCCTCGGCCGCGCCCAAACGATGCTGCGAATTTCCGATGAGCCCGTTCATGGAACCGGACGAACGGGTGTGCCGCCGTGTTCCGGAGTTTTCCCGATCAACGGCGGCGGCCGGTCGACGATGGCACCGGTATGACGCGCCTTGCGGAGCCGCCTTGAGGCACACACGAATCCTGACCCGATCCTCGCAGGTCACGGGAGTGGAATCTCCTGCCCCGCTTAACCTGGGTGATAGGCGGATCCCCTGGGCCGTCTAGGCTCGCGATGGGCCTCATTGGCTCGTTCCTCCTCAACTGGCGCCCTCCCGCTTCCGGCAAGGGCGCTTCTTTTTGCCCGCCGGCTGGCGGCGATGCACCGAATATTAACCGTGACCGTTGAAAGGAAGGCTGCGGGCCGCGTCTCGCGTATGCCCTGCCAAACCCCGTTCAGTCCCCCGGCTGCGCGGGGTTTTCTTTTGCCTCCCGTTCCTGTCCGCCTGCGAGTTCGGATCCGAACAGCCGGGGGAGTTTCGTGGAACGGGATTGCGGAACCGCGGCAGGGGCAAACTCCGCTGCGTCTCAGGAGTGCCGCCGATAGACCATTACGATCATGGATCCGGAACAGCATGGAAACCCGGCGTCGACACTGCGTTCCCGCGAATGGCGGCGGACTGGGGCGGCAGGATCGCGCAGCGGGTAAAGTACCCGATCGCGTCCCGCGACCCGCACCAGTGCGCTCCCCCCGTTTCGCCACGGTCGCCCGCAAGGGCGCGGTATTGGATGCTGCCCCTCGGGATGTCGAGCCACTGCTCGTCGACGAGCATCTGCACCCCTTTGGGTGTCAGACGATAAGGCACGGGCCGGCAGTCGCCGTCATGGCAGCAGGGCAGACCCGACCGGGTGAGCAGATCGGTGTAGATGTCATGGGCCTGGATCGGCCCTGGCCAGAGCACCAGAAGACCGGCAACGAGCGAGATCTGTTTCGGAGACATGATACGCACCCTGACCACCGAGTGGATCCAGGGCCCTTCGCTCCGAGAGCCCCGAAGGCCGTGAGAGGGGTTGCGTCTTCGCGGTTGAAATCAGTTTAGGCCCCATACGCCTCAGGCACAACGTCGAGGCCGGGACGGTCGCGCAAGGGCCGTTCGCAATGTGCGGATCGGCCGTCATGGTCGGGGCGACACGCCCTGGAAGATGCAGTATGATGCAAGGGTCAGCCCAAAGACAATGACACTTGCCATCGACCTCAGGGGGCGATCACGGGAGGGTGTCGTGACGCGTTGGCAGCCAGATCCGAGTTTCTATCCTTCTCCCCGCCTGGCCGAAAAAGCCCCGCCCGAGACGCTGGCCTACGTGGCCATGTTCGACCCGGACCGGCAGCAGCCCGACGGCATCGCGGTCGTCGATCTCGACCCGGCCTCCCCGTCCTATGCCCAAATCGTCGGGTCCGTCGCGATGCCCAATACGGGCGACGAGCTGCATCACTTCGGATGGAATGCGTGCTCGTCCTGCCTGTGCCCCAACATGCCTCATCCGCATGTCGAGCGACGCTACCTCGTGGTGCCCGGACTGCGCTCGTCGCGGATCCACATCCTCGACACCAAGCCCGACCCGCGCCATCCGACGATCGTCAAGGTGATCGAGCCGGAGGTGATCGCCGAACGCACCGGCTATTCCCGGCCGCACACCGTCCATTGCGGGCCGGAGGGCATCTACGTCACGGCCCTCGGCAATCAGGAAGGCAAGGCGCCGGGCGGCATCTTCGTCATGGACCACGAGACCTTCGAGCCGCTCGGGCGCTGGGAGGTGGAACGGGGTCCGCAGCAGCTCGCCTATGACGGCTGGTGGCATCTCGGCTACGACACGCTGGTGACCAGCGAATGGGGCACGCCCGACACCTTCGAGAACGGCCTCGTGCCGGAGGTCCTGCTCGGCTCGAAATACGGCCGGCGCCTCCATTTCTGGGATCTGTTGAAGCGCAGGCACCTGCAGGAGATCGACTTCGGCGAGGAGCACCAGCTCGTGTTCGAGCTGAGGCCCGCGCACGATCCGACGAAGGCCTACGGGTTCGTGAACTGCGTGATCAGCCTCAAGGACCTCTCGTCCTCCATCTGGACCTGGTACCGCGAGGGCGAACGCTGGGCCGTCAAGAAGGTCATCACCATCCCGGCCGAGCCCGCGAGCCCGGACGATCTGCCCGAGATGCTCAAGGGCTTCGGGGCGGTGCCGCCGCTCGTGACGGACATCGATCTCTCCATGGACGACCGGTTCCTCTACGTCTCCTGCTGGGGCACGGGCGACCTGCAGCAATACGACGTCTCCGACCCGTTGAACCCCAGGCTCACCGGCAAGGTGCGGATCGGCGGGATCGTGTCGCGGGCCTCCCACCCCAAGGCGAGGAACGGGCATCTGACGGGTGGGCCCCAGATGGTGGAGATCAGCCGGGACGGCCGGCGGGTGTACTTCACCAACTCGCTCTACGGGGCGATCGACCAGCAGTTCTATCACCGCGGCTTCGAGGGCTGGATGGTGAAGCTCGACGCGGACCCGAACGGCGGCCTCGCGTTCGACGAGGACTTCTTCATCGAGTGGCCGAAGGGACTCCGGCCGCATCAGGTCCGGCTCGAAGGCGGCGATTGTTCGTCCGATTCCTATTGCTATCCGTGAGGGAGCCGTGCGCCGGGCGCGCCATGGCCCGTGACCCGCAATGACCGCGATCTCGTCCGCACTCTGGCCCTGGCTGGCGCTTGCGGGGCTCGGCGCCTTCCACGGCCTAAACCCCGCCATGGGCTGGCTGTTCGCGGTCGCGCTCGGCCTTCACCGGCAGAGCCGGGGTCTCGTGGTTCTCGCCCTGGCGCCGATCGCCCTCGGCCATGCCGCGGCCGTAGGAGCGGTCCTGCTGGCGGTTCTGCTCTTCGGGACGATCCTGGACGGATCCCTCCTCGGGCGCGGGGCCGGGATCGTCCTGCTGCTCTGGGCGGCCGTGCATGTCCTGTCCGGCCACCGCACGCCGATCCGCATCGGGATGCAGACCGGCCTCGCGGGCCTCGCCCTCTGGTCTTTCATGATGGCGGGCGTGCACGGGGCGGGCTTCATGCTGATCCCGCCGCTCCTATCGCTGTGCGTCACTCCGGGCACGGGCGGCGGGCTCGCCGCCACGACCTCGCTCCCGGTTTCGCTCGCGGCGCTCGCGGTCCACACGGGCGCCATGCTGGCGGTGATCGGAACGATCAGCGTGATCGCCTACGACCGCGGCCTCGTCTTCCTCAGGCGGGGCTGGATCAACATGGATGTTCTCTGGAGCCTCGCCCTGGTGGCAGGCGGCATCGTCCTGCTGGCAGGGTAAGGTCAGAATCCGGATGCCGGCAGCGGCGGAAGGGGCGGCGGCTTTAGGCCGGCAGGACGACCACCTTCGTCTTCACCGGGGTACGCTCGTACAGGTGCAGCATGTCCTGGGTGAGGAGGCCGACGCAGCCGCTCGTGATGCCGTTGCCGATCGATTCGGCGTCGAGGCTGGCGTAGATCGTGTAGAGCGTGTAGGCGCCGTTCTGATAGAGATAGAGCGTGCGGGCGCCGAGCGGATTGTCGAGGCCGCCCGGCATGCCGCGGGCGTATTTGGCCGCCTCGGGCTGACGCTTGATCATCTCCTTGGGCGGGGTCCAGGTCGCCCATTCGCCCTTGCGCCCGACATAAGCATCCCCGCTCCACCGGAACCCGTCACGGCCGACATTGGCGCCGTAGCGGGTGGCGGTTCCGCCGTCCTCGACGCGGTAGACGAAGTAGTTGCCCGGGTCGACGATGATCGTTCCGGGGGCCTCTTTGGTCTCGTAGCGAACCGTCCGGCGGTAATATTTCGGGTCGACCTTGGTGACGTCGATGGCCGGGATCGGGAACTTCTCGTCGGGCACCGGCCCGTAGACCTTCGCCGCCTCGGCGACGCTCATGCCGTCGGACGTCACGCAGCCGGCCAGCCCCAGCGCGCCGATCCCGGCGGCCGAGCCGGCCAGAAACGACCGGCGGCTGAGAAGCCCCGCCCGACGCCCGAGCAAAGCCACGTCTTCTGTCTCGCCGGCACCGGCATTCACACCGTCCATGATCATGATTGGTTGCTTCCCATGTCCTGTCGCCCGACGATCATCGCCCGGCATCCGCCCGCTCAAGGTTGTGCTTGGCTGGAGAGTGCCGTCGCGGAGCCCGATTTGCAAGCCGGGGCCCTCCCGACGCGGTGCCGGTCCGGTTCCCGGGGTCGGTCATGTCCACGCCGTCTCCCAGGCTCATCCCGCGTCATTCCCGGATCTCCTCAGACCAGGGCGGCGTCGAGTTCGGCCTTCCAGAAGGCCAAGCGCTCCTTCAGCATGGCCTGGCGCACGTAAGGCAGGGTTTCGTCCGACAGGCGCTCCAGCTCCTCGAAGGTGAAGGCGGCCTCGCCATGCGCCTTCCAGGCTGCCTGCAGGTCGCGGTTCATGCCGGAGCCGAGCCTGAGCGAAAACCACAGGCCGTTCTGCTGGGTGTCGAGATGCTGGCTGCGCCCGACCCATACCCGGCCCGTGGCCGAGCAGCGCACCGCGAAGATGCCGGCGGGTGTCTTGCGTTCCTTGTAGGCCGCGATGGCGGCCTTTCTGTCGATGATGCCCATGCCTCGATCTCCTGGCGGAATCGCAACTCGGCGCGGCTTCGATGCGCTGGCGCGTTCCCGATCCGGGTATAGTTGCGGCCCGCGGCGATGTCAATTATACCCGGGTAATATCAACCGATCCCGACCGGCCTCCGGGCCGGCCCATGCGAGGCATCATGACCGCTCCCTCCCCCCTCACGTACAGCGCCTTTCGCGGCCCCAGTCTGCTGGCGCGCGACACGTTGCCCGCCGTTGCCCTTGCGGTGAAGCGGGCGAGCAAGGCCGATCCCACGCAGACCATCCTGATCTTCGACGATGCCACGGGGCAGCAGATCGATCTCGACCTGAGAGGGGACGATGAAGCGATTCTCGCTCGGCTCGCTCCGACCGGCATCGAGGCGGCGCCTCCCGCCGCCCCCCGCGGCCGGGGGCGTCCGAAGCTGGGAGTGACGGCCCGGGAGGTGACGCTTCTGCCGCGTCAGTGGGAGTGGCTGGGCGCACAGCCCGGAGGAGCCTCGGCGACCTTGCGGCGGCTCGTGGACGAGGCCCGGCGCAAGGATGCACAGAGCGGCAGGTCGGCCCGGAACGCAGCCTACGCCTTCATGGCGGCCATGGCCGGAAATCTTCCGGGCTTCGAGGAGGCCTCGAGAGCCCTGTTCGCGAACGATCGAGACCGGTTCGAGGCCTTGGTCGCGACCTGGCCGGGGGACGTAAGGATCCACACGATCCGCATGGCGTTCGGCCCGCGTGACGAATGACCCTTCCGGTCGGGGTCACGAAGCCGGCTCTCCATCAGGTCGAACCGCGACGACCGCTGGGCATCGGACCGTCCGGCTCCGTCCGGGGCGGGCGACGCGTCGGCGCCGGCGGATCAGCCGCCTTCGGAACGGGCCTCAGCCGCGCCGGGCCGCCTCGATCGCGGCAACGTCGATCTTCCGCATGTCCATCATGGCCGTGAACGCCCGCTTGGCCTCGTCGCCGCCTGCCGCCAGCGCCTCTGTCAGCACGCGCGGGGTGATCTGCCAGGAGATGCCCCACTTGTCCTTGCACCAGCCGCACGCGCTCTCCTGGCCGCCGTTGCCGACGATGGCGTTCCAGTAGCGGTCGGTCTCGGCCTGATCGTCGGTGGCGATCTGGAACGAGAAGGCCTCGTTGTGCTTGAACGCGGGCCCTCCGTTGAGGCCGAGGCAGGCCACGCCCGCCACCGTGAATTCCACCGTCAGCACGTCGCCCGCTTTGCCGGATGGAAAGTCACTGGGCGCCCGGTGCACCGCATGCACGGCGCTGTCGGGAAAGGTCTCGGCATAGAAGCGGGCGGCCGCTTCGGCGTCCTTGTCGTACCAGAGGCAGATCGTGTTCTTGGCCATGGCGTGCTCCTTTCGCCTGGAAGCCGGCACGCCGGCCATTCTCGGCTCAAGCTCTTCCGAAATGGTTAGCGGGGCGTCTGTCTTCCTGGACGTCCCGCGCCCCTGCTGCTGCAAGGCCATTCATCCCTTGCGGCCACGACCGCCGACCGCGATCGCCAGCGCGGCCGCCACCAGGGCCGCCGCGGCCGCGAACGTGGCCCGCATGCCGGCGGCCACGGCGCCGGGATCCCCGGCCGGCATCTCGGCGGCACCCGACGCGAACGCGAACACGGCCCCCATGACGGACGCGCCGGTGATCAGGCCGAGATTGCGCGACAGGTTGAGCAGACCCGACGCGATGCCCCGCCGATCCTGGCCGACCTCCATCATGACGGCGGTGTTGTTGGCGGCCTGGAACAACGCATAGCCGGCGGTGATCACGACGAGCGGGACGACGTAGGCCAGCGCGCCGAGATCCAGCGGGACCTGCGAGAGCGCGGACGAGCCGATAGCCGATGCCGCGAGTCCAACCTGGGTCATGCGCCTGGCGCCGAACCGGTCGACGAGGCGGCCCGCCGGAATCCCCATCGCAGCTGCCACGAGCGGGCCAGCGGACATGACGAGCCCCACCTGCACCGCATCGAGCCCAAGCGCGCGGGAGAGATGGAACGGCCCCACGACGAGGGTCGCCATCATCACCGTCATGACGAGCGCGCTCATGAACAGACCGGCCCTCAGCACGCCGTCGCGGAACATGTCGAGTCGGATCAGGGGCGAGGCCGCCCGCGCCTCGACGAGCACGAAGATTCCCGTCCCGAGCAGGGCGGCAGCCAGCAGGGCCAGGTTGACCGGGCCGAAAGCGCCGCGTCCGACCGTCATGGCGAGGGAATACGCCGAGAGGCTCAGCGCCAGCAGGATCGTCCCGGCCCCGTCGAAGCCCGCCTTTTCCGTCCTCGCCGCCTGCCGCTCGCCCGGAAGGGTGCGATGCGCGAGAACGAGGGTCAGAGCCCCGAGCGGCACCTGGACCAGGAAGATCGCCCGCCAGCCGGGACCGGCGATCAGGGCGCCGCCGAGCGACGGCCCGAGAGCGGTGCCGATCGCCGACATCGTTCCGAGCAGGCCCATTGCGCTGCCGGTCTTCGCCTTCGGAACCATCCCGCCGATGAAGGCCATCGTCAGCGCCATCATGACGGCCGCTCCCAGCCCCTGCGCCGCCCGGGCAGCGACGAGCAACCACAGCGTGGGGGCGACGCCGCAGAGCAGCGAGGCCGCCGTGAACAGGGCGATGCCGGCCAGCAGCAGCGGCCGGCGGCCGACGATGTCGCCGAGCCGTCCGGCGCCCACGACCAGGGTGGTGACGGCCAGAAGATAGGCGAGGACGACCCACTGGACCTCCTGGAAGGATGCGCTGAATTCCTGTGCCAGCGTCGGCAAGGCGATATTGGCGATGCCGGTCCCCAGCGCGGACAGCAATGCGGACGCGGACAGGCTGACCAGTCCCCACCGCGCCGACGGTGCGATCGACGCGCCCTCACCCCCTGGATTGTCGCAAACGGCCTCTTTCAGCATGGCGGCGTTCCCCGGCTCTCCGGCATTGGAGTCCGCAGAACGTAGTCCCTCGCCCATCATGGCGGAACGCGCACCGTTTGCACGTCATTCGTGCACGGGACGCCACATTGGGGCCGGATCGTGCTACGCTCGGGCCATGCCGCATCCCGATCTCAACCTGCTCGTCACCCTTGATGTCCTGCTGACGGAGGGCAGCGTGGCGCGTGCGGCCAAGCGGTTGCGGCTCAGCCCATCCGCCATGAGCCGGGCGCTGGCGCGGCTGCGGGAGACGACGGGCGACCCACTGCTGGTCCGGGCCGGCCGCGGCTTGGTCCCGACGCCCCGGGCCGTCGAGCTTCGCGAGCGGGTCGGACGGGTCGTGCAGGAGGCGCAGGCGGTCCTGCATCCGGCCGAGCAGCTCGACCTCGCGCGGCTCGTCCGGACGTTCACGCTGCGGACCAACGAAGGCTTCGCGGAGACCTTCGGCCCGGCTCTGATCGCCCGGATCGGCCAGGAGGCACCCGGCGTCCGCCTGCGCTTCCTGCCGAAGCCTGACCGGGACAGCGCGCCGCTTCGCGAGGGCGGCGTCGACCTGGAGACGGGGGTGGTCGGCCAGACGATGGGGCCGGAGGTGCGTGCGCAGGGCCTGTTTCGGGATCGCTTCATCGGGGTCGTGAGAGCCGGGCATCCCCTCGGCGAGGGCGCGGTCACTCCCGCACGCTACGCCGCAGGACGGCACATCCTCGTCTCGCGGCGGGGCCTCGACCGCGGGCCGGTCGACGAGGCCCTGGAGCAGTCGGGGCTGGAACGGACGGTCGCCACCATCGTCGGAGGGTTCGCGACGGCCCTGGCGCTGGCGCGGACCACCGACCTGATCGCCACCGTCCCGGAGCGGCACACGGAGGCCCTGCGGGCCGGGATGCACAGCTTTCCCTTGCCCGTCGCCATCCCCGAGATCACGGTGTCCCTGCTCTGGCATCCGCGGCTCGACGCGGATCCGGCGCATCGCTGGCTGCGCGGCTGCGTGCGGGACATCTGCGCCGATCGGAGCCGGCGCGATGCGGAAGGGGCCCTGCCCGCCCCGCATCGACAGGCTACAGGAGCACGTCCCAGCTGGAGAAATGGCCGACGATCTTGATCTCGAAGTCGGCCTTGCGGTCGCCGTTCGTGTCGCCCGTCAGGATGCCGTTGTCGTAGCGGAGCTGCCCTGCCCTGCCGGTGAAGTCGGCCTTCAGGTAGATGGACTCGAAGGCGCGCCAGAACGGGAACGGGAAGCCCTTCTCCGCGCCGGGCCAGAACGGGAAGAACACGTCCGCGCCGGCCCAGGTGAACGTCTGGTCGCCCTTGAGCAGCGCGTCGGCGTCGATGTCCCGCAGGTCGATCCTGTCGCGCCCGGTCTCGAAGTCCTGGACGATGTCGCGCTGCGACCCGACGCGGCTCTCCTGGACGGCGTTGAAGTCGAACACGTCCGCGCCGGCACCGCCCCACATCTTGTCGCGGCCGAGCCCGCCCACGATCCGGTCGTTGCCGCTCTCGCCTTTCAGCACATCGTTGCCGTCGCCGCCGTCGAGACGGTCTTTGCCCGCGCCACCCCACAGGCTGTCGGCGCCCGTGCCGCCCACGAGCGTGTCGTTGCCGGATCCCCCGTACAGAAGGTCGTTGCCGGTCCCTCCATCGAGCCGGTCATGGCCCGTCCCGCCGTCGAGGCGGTCGGCGCCCTCGTCGCCGTAGAGCCGGTCGTGGCCGGCATCGCCGAGGATCCGGTCGTCGCCTGCGCCGCCGAACAGGCGGTCGTCCCCGATGCCGCCCGAGACGGTGTCGTTGCCCTCGTCGCCGTAGAGCCAGTCGTCGCCGCCGAGCGAGCCGACGTAGTCGTCGCCCGCGCCGCCGTGGATCGTGTCGTCGTCGGCCCCCATCACGATGCGCTGGCTGGCGCCGTCCGCGGAGATGAACTGGGCGCCGCTGCCGCCGTAGATCTCGGCGTCCCCCCTGAGGACGATGAAACCGATGTCGTTGATCTCCACCTTGCGATGGATGCCGTCGTTCGCGGCGTTCAGGACCAGCAGGTTGCTGTACTCCGACGCCCCGGTGAGAACGGTGTCGCGCGAGGGCAGGCCGTAGAGGTCGATGCCCACCACGTTGCTCACGATGCCCGCTTCGACCGCGGCCGCGATGTAGGACGTCGCCCACGCGTTGGTCACGTCCGAGAAGGTCGGGCTGCTCACGGGGCCCACTTCCATGTTCAAGGCGCGCATGATCACGGCCGCCAGTTCGGCCCGCGTGATTCTCGCGTCCAGGCCGCCCCCTTCGCTGAGGAGGGCCATGAGGGCCTGCACCCTGTCGTCACCCGACAACGGAATGTCCGCATAAGCCGAGCCGCCGGTCTCGTCGACGCGGCCCGGCTGGACGATGCCCGTCTGGATGACGTGGGTCCGGCTGCCGTCCGGGTTGACGATCTCGGAGCGGACGACCTCGACTCCGTCGATCACGGTGCCGGCGGTCAGGTTGCGCACGGGCGCATCCGTGAACGAGGCGGCGTCGTTGCCGGCCACGTCCTGGATCGCATCCGCGTCGTCGCCCGCGGTCGGATCCGTGTAGCTGACCGAAACGGATTGTCCCTTGGTGACCGGCGACGCGAGGGTGATGACGATGCTCTTCCCGTCTGTCCCGAAGGCGCGGCCGGCGATGCCGACGGACCGGCCGTCGACCTTGACGCCGAAGCCGCCGATCAGGGCGTTGGCTCCGCCCGCTGCATCCAGCGCTTCGCTGTAGGTGATGACGATGCGGTCGCCAAGGATGGTCGAGGAGACGAATACCGGCTTCACAGTGTCGATCGAGCCGTTGCCCTGCGTGACCGTGGCCGTGTAGCCGGAGCTCTGGTTGCCTGCGCTGTCTCTGACGGCGATGGTGACCGGGACGCCCTGTCCCGGGGCGAAGCTCTGGCCGCCCTCGGTGACGGTGAAGACCGCCGTGTAGGTGGTGTTGTTGACCTTGGTGAGGCCGGACAAAGCATAGCCGCCGACGCTGCCGGCCACGAGGGCGTAGGTGTCCGCATCGGCCGCGACCGTGATCGTGGCCGTGACCTGCTCGCCGACGGCGAAGTTCCCGTCGGCGATGGTCACGCCCTCGATGACGGGGACTGGGACATAAGGTGTCAGGTTGCTGGCGAGGTAATCCACGAAGTCGGGGGTTTCGTTGTGCACCCGGTCCTGGATGGCCACACCGGGGGCCGCGTAGGTGACCTTGACCGACTGGGAGTGCTCGACCTTGCCGGCGAGAGTCAGGATGACCCGATCGCCGTCGATCCGGCTGTGGACGACGTCCGCGGGACTTCCGTCCACGGTGACGGAGAAGCCGCTGCCCCATCCGATGATAACCCCGTAGATCGCCTCGCTGTATTGCAGGACGATCGTGTCGCCGTTCACCGTCGCCTGGGTGACCGTGGGCGCCACCCCGTCGATGACGATGGCTTTGTTGGCGCCGAGCGACCCGGCGGTGCCGGGAGAAGGAAGCGTCAGGGAAGCGTCGTTCCCGTAGGCGTCGCTGATCCGGCCTCCGGCAAGGCTCAGCGCATTGATGGAGCGGTAATCGAGATCCTGTGAGAGATCGCCTGCCCGGACCGTGTAGGTGAAGGTCAGGGTGTTGCCGCCCGATCCCGATACGTAGGTCGCGGCACGGTCGACGCTCCCCGTCTCGAGGGTGAGCGTCGGCGTTCCCGTGACGGTCACGGCGGAACCGTACGTCACGGTGATCGTGACGACGTCCCCGGCCTTGTAGGTTCCGTTGCCCGTCGAAGCGGACACGTTGGTCACCACAGGCGGAGGTGGGACAGGCTCGATATCCAGGTTGTCCAGGCCGATTGTAGCGAAGTCGCCGCCCAATCCCGTGATCCGGATGGAATCGATGTTGCCCCAGCCGCCCCACGGGTCGAAGGTGATTTGGCCAACCGCAAACATGCTCAGGTACGAGGTTTGCGCGCTGTAGACGATCCCACCGTCAGTCGTGCTGTTTCGAGCGTCGCCGATCTCGGCCGTCGCCACCACGCGGCCCTCGGACAATCCCTCGATGAGGAAGGAGCTCGCCCCCTGCCGTCCCGGGTTGAGCACGCCGGCCAGCTGAATGGACGTCTCGAAGGACGCGATCCCGAAGTTCGATCCGTCCAGGGACGAGATCGTGAAGACGTTGACGCCCGTTTCCTCGAAGAAGTTGAAGACAGCGTACTTCCCGCTCAGGCCCATGTTCCGGTCGTACATGTCGATGACCCGGGTGTAGGGGGTCTGACCGTATTCCTGAACGTAGTGAAGCCCTCCGAGCGGGAAGCTCATCATGCCCGTGGCCATCAAAGGGGCGGATTCGAAATCCTGGTCCGGAATGGCGGCGGCCGTGGCGACAAGGGCCTGGAAAGACGATTCGCTGGTCAATGATGCCCCCGATGCGAGAAGGAGCGCGGCCGCCCCGAATACGATCCTGCGGTAGGTCGATCCTCTCATAAGGCAAGGACAGCCGATGGAAAAGGGAACAATTTCCTTTACGTCACACGAGACTTTTACTGATCTTGCAACTTTGGAACATCTAGAATATCGCTTCCACAAGGCCCGGTTTTGAAACCCGTCCCCCTTCTCGCCTATCCTGACGGACCGGCCTGGAGGACGACAGACGAGCACCCTTCCCGAGGACCATGCGGCCTTCCTGAACGAAGCCTGCCGTATCCTCTCCGCCGACCCCCGCATCGAGGCCCTGCTGGCCGGCGGCTCGATGATCCACGGCGGCATGGACGCGTTCTCCGATCTCGACTTCGTCGTCGTGGTTTCGGAGGATGCCTATCCCGAGGTGCTCGCCTCCAGAACGGACATCGCCCGCCGCCTGGGACCGCTGCTCAGCGCCTTCACGGGCGAGCATGTCGGGGAGCCCCGCCTCCTGATCTGCCTCTACGGGCCCGAGCTTCTCCACATCGACCTGAAGTTCGTCACGATGCCGGACCTGGATCGCCTCGTCGAGCGTCCGGTCGTTCTCTGGTCACGGGACGAAGCCATCGTCGAGGAGGCGCTGGACCGGGCAGAGATCTCCTGGCCGAACCGCGATCCGGACTGGTTCGAGGCCCGGGCGTGGATCTGGCTCCACTACGGAGCCGCCCGGGCGTTGCGCGGCGAGCTGTTCGAGGCCATCGGCATGCTCGCCTTCTTCCGGGAGCAGGTTCTGGGGCCGATGCTCCACCGCCGCGCAGGGCGCCCGCAGCGCGGCGTAAGGCGCATCGAGGCGTACGGGCTCGCCGAAACGAGGCCCTTGGCCGCAACCGTCGCGCGCCATGATGTGGAGTCGGTGAAGGCGGGCCTCGTTGCCGCCACCGAACTCTATCTCGAACTCCGTGCGGACGCCCCGCCGCGCTCGGCGGTGGACGGCATGCCGCAGGCGCTCCTCCGCTTCCTGGGGCACGAGGCCGAACAGGCAGCACGGCCGTGACCCGGACGCCGCAGCCTCCCGAGGCCCGGCCGCTCTCACCGCGACATGAGATTGCGGGCGAGGGTCACCGCCGCGCCGTCGAGGGAATCGCCCCGCCTGGTCGGCATCAGGTTCCCGGCTTTGAGGGTGAGCTCGGTCATGACGTGCCTGATCTGCTCGTCCGATTGGACGACGCCCGCGGCGTCGAAGTCTCTGCGGATCGTGCCGAACACGTCGCTGCGCGCGGGATCGGCCGCATCACGCGCGAGGGAGTCCGAATAGGCCTCCGCGTCCCGACCCGTGATCCCGAGCTTCCCGGCGGCCCACCTGCCGAGAAGCTTGTTGCGGAGAATCGTCTTTTCCAAATCAACGGAGCCGGTCATGCGGGATCCTCCGATGGCCGTCGCAGAATGCCTCGCGGATCCTTCCCGTCCGCAGACGGAACCGTTTGCGTGCGGGTGACGGACGAGGCCTGAAGGCCGTCATCGCGCCATGGCTCCGCCATTGGCGGACTTGGCGCAGATGGCCATCAGCTTGCCCATTTCGGCATTGTAGTCGTGCAGGGTTTCCGTGAGCCAGCGGGACTGGATCGCCGCCACGTCCGCGACGTTCTTGCAGGCCGCCATGTCGCGCATCGCCTCGCCATCCTTTTCAAGCCGCATGGAGACGAAGCCGATCATCTCGCGCTGACATTCGGCGGTCGCGGAGAACCAGGCTTCGGCCGCGCTCGCCAGGGCCCGGCCGCCGCCGTCGGGCAAAGCAAGTCCGGCACCGCTCCGCAGCGTGTCCGATGTTCCTGCACTTTTCGGCATGGTGGTCATGGCTCATCCTCCGTGAACGGACGTCTTCGTCAGAATGACAGGGTCGTCTTCACCTGCTCCAGGCGGCTGATGGCGAAGTCCGCCTCCCGGCGCGCCCGATCGTCCGCCGTGGCCTCGCGGGCGGTCTCCAGGCGCAGGATCTCCTCATCGAGGCGGTCGCGGGTGAGCTCCTCGGGCGGCAGGGCCCGCTCGGCCAGAACCGACACGCTGGCGCCTGTGATCTCGACGAAGCCGCCCCGCACGAAAGCACGATGGCCATGCCCCTGCGTGTCGGTGACCGCGATCACGCCGGGGTTGAGCATCACCATCGTGGCCTCATGGCCCGGCATGACCGTCATGTCGCCTTCGGTCGCCGGCAGCATCACCGCTCGCACCTCGCCGGAGAACAGAACCCGCTCCGGCGTGATCAACTCGAACAGGATGGTCGCCACCGCTTTCCTCCCTGGGGGTGTCGTCAGTGCCCGCCGAGCACGAGGGTTTGGATCGGGTAGAGCAATGTCTGGATGCGCAGGATCATGGCGTGCACCAGCCCGACGGCATCCACGGCGTGGAGAACGAGTCCCCGCATCGTGCCCGTCCCGGGAGCTACGATTTCGTCGTGATGACTGGAATATGCATTGACGATGCAACTGCTGCCGGGCGTCACGCCATCGAACCCGCCCTCGTAGAGCGGCTCGAGAAAGGCCAGAACGGTTCCCGGCCGCGTCACCTGCTGCGCCTCGAGCAACTGCTCGCCGCTCCGGACCTGGCCGGCGGCGATGTAGTCCTGCACCCCGGTGATCACCATCGGGATGATCGTCCAGGGCTTCGATGCGCAGGTGGCCTCGGCCACCATCCCGACCGACAGCGCCTGGGACTCGACCTGACCGAAGCCGGCCTGCAGGCGGCCCCGCCCGGCGCCTTCAGGGATCAGGACACCGGCCGGGCGCATCAGCGGGTTGACCACATCTCCCACCCGCAGCGTGAACTGCTCGACACGCCCGTCCACGCCGGCCCGGACGACGGTCTTCGACAGGTCCACCTCGGCCTGGGCCAGTTCGGCCTCGGCGCTGGCCTTCTGGGCGGGGAGCAGGGTGGCAAGCTGCGCCTCGGCCTGCGCCTTGGCGGCAGTGGCGGCATCGATGGTGCCCTGGCGGCCCTCGACGGCGACCTGGAGCTTCTCGATGTCCCGCGTGGCGACGGCGCCTGGATTGCGTCGGTAGATCTCCTGCTTGGTCGCCAGCTCATCCACCGCCTGCTGGTAGGCGCTCCTGGCCTCGACGATCTTGCCCTCGGCCGCCGCGATATCGGTCCGCGCCACCACCATGGCGGCTTCGGTCTCGGCGATCTTGCGCCGGGCGGTCTCGACGGCCGCCTCCTGCTTCGCGCTGTCGAGCCGGAAGATGACCTCGCCCTGCTTCACCGCGCCGCTCACGCCGTCCATATGGACCTCAGCGACGCGCCCGTTGATCTCGGGCAGGATCGGGATGGTGCGGAAGAACGCCGTGGCGTTCGTGGTTGCCGGATGATTGTAGAAGACGACCGTGATCAGCCCGATGGTGAGCATCAGGCAGGTGACGATGCCCCACCGCAGCTCGAACCACACCGAGTAGAGCGTGATCTCCTTGCCGAGCCGCTTGCCCTGGCCATAGCGGCGGTAGAGGTAGTCCGGCAGGATCGTCAGCAGGGAGCAGAGAAGAAGCTCAAGCATGGGTCCGCTCCTTCGGCGTCCGGGGCAAGGTGATGGTCTTGGGCACTTCGACTGCGCCCTGATTGGCCGCTTCGGCAGGCGTGGCGCTGACGCCGGTCTCGTCCGGCGCTTCACCCGCGCCTTCGCCGGGCCTCAGACCGGCAATCTTTTCCAGGGACCCGGCGATCCGGCGCAGCGGCGTGCCGAAGTCGGGAATATCGATCAGGGCGAGCAGCAGACCGGCCACCCAGAAGATGTGCTGATGCGTGAACAGGGCCAGCAGACCCAGCACGGCGACGATCTCGAATTGCAGCTTGTGGGACCGATGCGCCATGCGCTCGGGCAAGGTGTGCAGCCGCAGGAACAGCAGCCCCACCGCCAGTACGGCGAGCACCAGAAATACCGCCACGACCACCGTCAGGACATCCGTTTCCCCAGGCGCGGTGATGAAGATCGGCAGATGGTGGGGAGCGGCAGGATTGAGCGCTGCAGTCATATGGCCTCTCCGATGGACGGCGTTGCGGCTCCGGACGCGCTTGGTTTGATCGGGATGGAAATGGTCATCGGCTGCCTCCCCCGGGGCGGTCAGGTGGAATCGGGCGCAACGACGCCGGCACGGCCCCAGTCCTGGAACAGGGTGTAGGCGACGGCGAGCAGGACGGGGCCGAGAAACACGCCGATGATTCCGAAGGTGAGGAGGCCGCCGAGCACGCCCAGGAAGATGAGCACCATGGGCATCCGGATCCCGCGACTGATCAGGTACGGACGCAGGACGTTGTCGAGGCTGCCGACGAAGAGACCGTTCCATGCCATCACGAACACGCCCCATCCGGTGTGGCCGTTAGACATCAGCCACAGGGCCGCCGGCAGCCAGAGCAGCAGGAGGCCCATGGGCACAAGGGTCAGGACGACGCCCACGGCACCGAGCACGATAGCACCGGGGACGCCCGCAAGCCAGAAGCTGAAGCCGAGCAGGATGCCCTGGATGAGCGCCGTGCCGAGAACCCCGTTGACCACGCTCTTGATGGCGGCGCCAGCCGCCTTGAGCACGTGCCGGGCCCGCCAGCCGCCCAGGCGCGCCATGGCCCATTCGAGTCGACGCTCCACATAGGCGCCGTCGCGGTAGAGGAAGAACACCAGCACGATGGCGAAGGCGACCTGAAGCGTCCCGGACAGAAGCGTGCCGCCCTGGCGGAGCGCCCATTCCCGTATCGTTCCCACATAGGGCGCCAGGGCCGGCCCGAGCCCTTGGCCCTGTTGCGATGCCTCGAGCCAGACCCGCTCCGCCTCGCGGCCGACCAGAGGCACGCGTCCCAGCCAACCGGGCGGCGGCAGCCCCTGATCGATGGCGGACCGGACGACTGCGGCGAGCCGGGCGACATCGTCCGTCAGGTTCGCGCCCAGGGCCAGCAACGGGAGCACGAGCAGGGCGGCGGTCATCAGCGTCATGAGCAGGGCCGCGGCGGTGGGGCGCCCGCCCAGCCGCTTCTCGGCCTTCCGGAACAGGGACCAGGTGGACACGCACAGCGTGACGGCGAGGAGGATGGCTTTGAGGAACGGCGTCAGGACATAGATGCAGCCGACGGCCAGCATCAGAAGCAGCACGAGCCCGAGCGCCTTCTCGACGTACGAAGCCTCGGGAGAGGCTGTCCGTTCCCGGCTGTTCATCGTGTCGCGCGGATCCGCTGAACGCACGACTCCCCCCTTCTGAAGACGCTCTCCTGCAGGAGCTCCTCACGCCATGATGCTGAGCCCACCGTCGACGTAAGTGGTCGTTCCGGTGAGCCGGCGGGCGAACGGCGTCGTCAGATACGCGGCGGTGAGGCCCACGTCGTCGATATCGACCAGCTCGCCGATGGGCGCCCGCTCGATGGCCTCGGTGAGAAGCACGTCGAAGTCCTTGAGGCCGGACGCCGCCCGGGTCTTCAAGGGGCCAGGCGAAACCGCATGCACCCGGATGTGCTTGTCGCCCAGCTCGTAGGCGAGATAGCGGACGGCGCTCTCCAGCGCCGCCTTCACGGGACCCATCAGGTTGTAGTTCGGCACCACCTTGTTGGCGCCATGATAGCTCATCGCCAGGAGCGTCCCGCCGTCCGGCATCAACGGCTCGGCGAGCCGCGCCATGCGGATGAACGAATGGCACGAGATGTCCATCGCCACCTTGAAGCCTTCGTCCGAACTGTCGACGAGCCTTCCCTGCAGGTCCTCCTTCGGGGCGAAGGCGATGGAATGGAGCGCGATGTCGAGGCTGCCCCAGCTCTTGCGGATCCGCTCGAAGACGGATTCGAGCTGGCCGCCCTGAGCCACGTCGCAGGGCGCAAAGATCGAGGCTCCGAGTTCCTTCGCGAGCGGCTCGACATAGGGTTTCGCCTTCTCGTTGAGGTAGGTGACGGCAAGGTCGGCGCCGAGCTCGCGGAACACCCGGGCGCAGCCATAGGCAATCGAATGCTCGTTGGCGATGCCGACGATGAGGGCCCGCTTGCCGTGCAGGATCTTCGATTGGATGGCGACCTTGGTCAGGTCGGTGGGTTGATCGTTCATGAGCTTGCCCTCGTGCGTCGGGTGTCACCGGAGCGACGGGTGGCACCATGCTTGGCGCTCTTGGCGGCCGCCACGGGACGGCCGTCCGCCTGACGCTCCACCAAGGTCACGGTGATCGGCTCGGCTTTCGCCTTGCCGCCTGTCTTGTCTCCCGTCTCCTCTTCGGCGAGGAGCCGCCGGATTTCGCCGAGCAGGGTCACCTGCTTCTCGTTGGCTTCGATCCGGCCCTCCACATGGTCGAGCAGATCGAGCAGCCGGCGCCGCTCCTCGGGTGTCCGCAGAAGCTTGGGCAGCGCCATGAGCGCCTTCACGGGTTCGAAGTCGACGATGTAGGACTGCTCGCGGATGATCTCCCGCGCAGCCTCGATCGGCATGTCGAGCAGGCCGATGTCCTGTCCGACGAGCTCCCGCGTCCGCTTCATGGCCGAGAGCCGCCGCCGCCCGGTGCCGGCCTTCATCAGCAGGAGCGCGGCGCGGACCAGGGCCTTCGTCCGGTCGCCTTCCTCGATATGCGACAGCGCCTCCTTCACCAGCAGGGCGTTGCGCACGTCGGCGGGCTCTTCCGCGACGGCCTCGCCCCCCTGCGCGGCCAGACCGATGCCGGCCGGGCCATAGGTGCGGAAGAAGGTGTTCTCCACCGCCGCATCGCGCAGGTCGCGGTAGAGATCCCACGAGGCCGAGGTCATGGCGGCGGCCCAACGCTCCATCGCCACCATCGGGCCGTCATCGTTGCGCGGCGCCCGGTTTGCCTTGGCCATGTCGGCCATGCCCTTCAGCGGCCACAGGAAGGGGTTGAGGTCGGACACGGCCCAGCGCTGCACCCGCTGGGGATTGAACGCCCTGACGAGCCCAGCTGCGGCCGGCGTGACCATGGGCGCAACGAACGGATGCACGAAGGTCTCGTAGGCGGAGGCCAGCGCCTCCGAAGTCTTCTCGACCGCTTCGAACGGCATCTCGTCCTTGCGGCTGTATTTCTGCAGGACCTGCAGATCCTCGACGCGCATCTCGGTCAGCGTCACATCATAGCGGACCTTCCCGTCCGCCTGATGCTCCTCCACCTGCATTCTGTAGAGGCCCGGCGGCTGGTGCTCGATATATTCGATCAGGTCGACGATATGGGTGTATTCCCGCTTGGCGACCGACCCCGACACGAAGATGCCGAGATGGCCGACGCTCTCGTGCATCAGGCCGACGATCACCTGCCCGTTCGCTTTCAGGGCTTCCGTGGTCGGATAGAGATCGGCCACCCAGTTGAAGGCCTGCTGCGGCGGCGTGATGTTGTCGCCGAGCGACGCGAACAGGATGATCGGCGACTTGATCGACCGCAGGTCGAAGGCGCGGCCTTCCGACCATTCGGCGTCGCCGGCCGCCAGATTGTTGCCGACGAACAGGTTCTCGACGATCCACTTGATCTCCTGCCGGTTCATCAGGAAGAACCCGCCCCACCAGCGCTCGAATTCGAGGAAGCGCTCGGGCTCCGTGTCGATCTTCGAGAAGAGCGTATAGTACTTGTCGAAATAGGTGTTGGCCGGGTTGAGGTACTCGAAGTTCTCGACGAGGTTGGCCCCGTCGAACTTGCCGGCGCCGAGATCGCTGGCGAGGAGCGCCGGCCAAAGGCCCCCGAGGATCCCGCCTGCGTAGCGCATCGGGTTCTCGCCGTCGTTGCCTGCCCAATAGGACATCGGCGCCCCGTTGATGACGATGGGGCCGACGAGATCCGGCTCGACGGCGCCGACCAGCATGGAGGCCCAGCCCCCCTGGCAGTTGCCGAACAGGACGGGCTTGCGGGTCTTGGGATGGCGCTCGCCGACGATCCGCAGGAACTCGGCCTCGGCGCGGGAGACGTCCGCGAGGGTCTGCCCGGGCATCGGGTCGGGGAAGAAGATCACGAAGTAAACCGGGTGTCCCGCCTTGAGCGCCACGCCGACCTGCGAGTCCTGCTTGAAGCCGCCGATGCCCGGCCCGTGACCAGCGCGCGGGTCGATGATGACGAAGGGCCGGCGCTCGGGATCCGTCTTGATGCCGTCGGGCGGGACGATGCGCACGAGCGCGTAGTTCACCGGCCGCTCGAAGGTGCGGGCGTCGGCGACCATGTCCCACGCGAAATCCAGCAGCGGCGGCTTGCCGGCCTTCTCGTGCTCGACCCAGTTGTTGCCGCGCTGGCGCAGCGTGTCCCAGTAAAGGACGGATCGCTGCGTGAAGTCGAGCCAGTAGGCGCTGGCGTCGCGCCAGACGTCGAGAGGCGACGCCGAGCGGACCGACTCCTCCCTCAAGGGCTCAGCGGCGGCCTTCGCGGCATCGAGGTAGCGCTGCACCGCCTTGGTGCAGCGCTCCTGATAAACCTCGGCGACCTTGGTTCGTGCGCGGGCGATCTCCGTCAGGAGGGGCTGCCCGCCGTCGTCGCGCTCTTCAGTCCTGGATTCGGCTTCTCGCATCGTTCCTGTCCTGTCGAAATTCAGAAGACGCTCAGTGTTTGGTGTCGCCCCACTTGAGGAAGAAGCCGACGTCGCCCGGCAGGCCGCCCGGCCAATCGATAATCAAGGCGCTCAACCTGAATCCGGCATCCCTCAGCTGATCGCGCCACAGCTCGTAGGCTTGGCGCGGGCGCCCGGTGAGGGTTTCGGGCCAAGTCGGATCGGAGTTGTTGATCGCGCGACCCTTGTCGGTGCACAGCGCGTTGGGAAAGCGCATGACCATCAGCTCGGTCTGGCCGCGCTCCGCCGCGGCCTTCAGCTTCGACTTCAGCGGCTGCAGGATCTCCTTCAGGCGCTCCGGCGTCAGGTCGATGGGCTCGGCCATGCGCTTGATCAGGTCCTGGCGCGCCTTCTCGGCCCGATCCATGCCGTCGACCGACTTCATGGCCTTCGCCATCTGCATCTCGGTCATGTAGCTGCGCAGGTCGGCGGCCGACATGAACGTCTCGTCGCCGAGTTCCTGCTGCGCCTTGGCCTCATTCGGTTTGGTCTTCAGGGTTTCCATGACGTCAGTCTCCGTTCAGGATGCGAGTTTGGCCTGCACCGCGCCGAGCGCGCCGCGCGTCTGCCGGGCGATCACGAGTTCTTCGTTGGTGGGAACGACCCACGCGGCGGGTCCGGGTCCGGCGGAGATCCGCGGCCCGCCGGCGCGGTTGGCCGCCTCATCGAGCGTAAGCCCGGCCCACGCGAGCCCGGCAATCACCTCGGCGCGAGTCGCCGCGTCGTTCTCGCCGATGCCGGCCGTGAAGACGAGCCCGTCGAGACCGCCGAGCGCCGCCACGAGTGATCCGATCTCGCGCGTGATGCGATAGACGAAGAGGTCGATGGCGCGCCTGGCATCCGTATCGGTCGCGGCATTGGCCCGCAGCACGCGCATGTCGTTTGACAGGCCGGACACGCCGAGAAGGCCGGACTTCGTGTAGAGCACGCGCTCGGCCTCCTCCGGGCTGAGCTTCATTTCGCGGAGCATGTAGAAGACGACGCCCGCATCGACGGCGCCGCACCGGGTTCCCATCGGGAGACCGTCGAGCGCCGAGAAGCCCATCGTCGTGGCGATGCTCACCCCCTTGTCGAGGGCGCACAGGCTCGCGCCGTTTCCGAGATGGGCGACCACCACCCGCCCCTCTGCGAGGCGTGGATCGTAGTCCTTCAACACGGACGAGATGTAGTCGTAGGACAGCCCATGGAAGCCGTAGCGCTTCACGCCGCGCTCGCGCATCTCACGCGGCAGGGCGAACATCCTGGCGATCCCGGATTGGGTCTGGTGGAAGGCCGTGTCGAAGCAGGCGACCTGCGGCATTCCCGGCAGGCGCCGGCGGACGATACGGATCGGCTCCAGGTTGTGGGGCTGGTGCAGGGGCGCGAGCGGCACCAGCGCGTCGAGCGTCTGGATCACGCCGTCGTCGACCAGAACCGGGGCCGAGAAGGCCTCGCCGCCGTGGACGACCCGGTGCCCGATCGCCGCGAGCCTGCGACCCTCCTGATGCTGCCGCAGCCAGGACACGAGGTGCATCAGAGCCTCCTCATGCCCGAAGTCTTCGCCGGACGCCCACGAAATCTCGTCGAGGTTCGCTCCTCCGGCATGCTTGACGACGAAGTGCGCCGCGCCTCCCAGGCCTTCATAAAGGCCCTTCCAGACGAGCCGCGGCTCGGCGCCGTCCGGCATGTCGAAGACCTGGAACTTGACGCTCGACGAGCCCGCGTTGAGGACGATGAGGACGGGGATCATGGCTCAGACCTCCGGGACGGTGAGCTGCCTGCGCTGCGCGTCGGCCACGAGCGAGGCCACGGCGCAGGAGGCCAGCCGCGTGACGGCCGAGTCGGCCCGGCTGGTGAGGATGATCGGCACGCGGGCCCCGAGCACGATGCCGGCGGCATCGGCATCGGCCAGGAAGGTCAGGCTCTTGGCGAGCATGTTGCCGGCCTCCAGATCCGGCACGACGAGCACGTTGGCCTGCCCGGCGACCGGCGACTGGATCTTCTTGATCTTCGCCGCGCCGAGATCGATGGCATTGTCGAGCGCCAGCGGACCGTCGACGATCCCGCCCGTGATCTGCCCACGGTCGGCCATCTTGCACAGCGCCGCGGCCTCGATGGTCGAGGGCACCTTCGGGTTGACCGTCTCCATGGCGGACAGGATCGCGACCCGAACCGGGTCGACCCGCATCGCCCGGGCGAGGTCGATGGCGTTCTGGACGATGTGGACCTTGTCCTCGAGCGTCGGCGCGATGTTGACGGCCGCATCGGTGATGATCAGCGCGGTCTCATGGCCGGGAACGTCCATCACGAAGCAGTGGCTGATCCGGCGCGCCGTACGCAGGCCGCCCTCGCGGCGTACCACGGCGCCCATGAGTTCGTCCGTGTGCAGGCTTCCTTTCATCAGCGCCTCCGCGTCGCCGGCCCTGACGAGTTCGACGGCCTTCTCGGCGGCTGCATGGCTGTGCGGAGCCTCGACGATGCGCATCGTGGAGATCGGCTTGCCCAACGCCTCGGCAGCGGCGGAGATCTTGTCCTGCGGCCCGACGAGGATCGGCTCGATCAGGCCGAGTTCGACCGCCTCGAACACCGCGCCTAGGGATGCCGCATCGCATGGATGCGCCACGGCGACCTTCAGCTTCGGCAGGGACCGGGCCGCCGCCACGAGCCGGTCGTATTTGTCGTGCCGCCGCGCCGGCTGAGAAAGGCTTTGACTTGATGCCGCAACCGTCATGACCACCTCTGATCTTTCGATCGTCTGTCCCCCGTCAGCCGTCATGGCCGCTGCTGGACCACCGTCAGGCATGCGCGCAATCGCGGGCTTGCCGGCTCTTTCCAGTTTGGATCCTGCCGGGCCCGCTGCTTGACCGATTGGGTCACTCCGTTGACAATTTGGGACGAGGAAATAGGGCCTCGCCCACGAAGGTCTTGCCTGAATTGCTACCGGGATCCGCGAAGGCCGCTTTGACTTTTCGCAAGCTGGCCTGAGATCGTCAGGAGGTCATCCGGCAGAGCGCGGCGGTGTCGCAGCTTGCTCAGCACGTGGCCATATCGCATGCGTCATCTGATGACTGCGCGTTGCCCTTTCCCGACGCTGCGCCTGGGCCAGTCCCCGAACAGGCGGCGGTTCCGCATGATTTGCAGCGACGGTGTCGCAAAAGGTTCAGACATTGTCCTCATCGGTCAAGCAAATCCTGGCCGGCCATGATCTTGTCAGCTCCCATGAAGACGAAACGAAGGATCGGTCACGCCGTGGGCGCGAGGGCTGAGTGGACGGTCCAGCCATGTATCAGGATGTCGCCATCCTCTTCGCCTTCGCGTTCGTGTACGCCCTCATCGCGGGGCGGCTCGAGCGCACGTCCGTTGCGGGGGCTCTGGTGTTCACGGTCTTCGGGCTCGCCGTCGGCCCGGAGGGGCTGAACTGGCTCAGGCTGGACGTTCATGCGCAGAGCCTTCGGACCCTGGCCGAGTTCACGCTGGCATTGGTCCTGTTCACGGATGCGGCCAATGCCGATCTCAGGGTGCTCAGGCTCAACTACACGATCCCGGAACGCCTCCTGCTGATCGGCCTGCCCCTGACGATCCTGCTGGGCACCGCCGCAGCCGCCGTGCTCTTCCCGGCGCTTGGGATCATCGAGAGAGCGCTGCTTGCGACCATGCTGGCGCCCACCGACGCCGCTCTCGGCAAGGCGGTCGTCGTCAACCCCGCCGTTCCCGCGCCCATTCGCGAGGGCCTGAACGTGGAGAGCGGGCTGAACGACGGCATCTGCGTGCCGCTTCTCCTGGTCCTGCTGGCCCTTGCCGGCGAACCGGTCGGCGGCGCCGGATCGTGGAATCTGGCGCTCCACCACTTCGTGGAGGAGATCGGGATCGGGCTCGTCGTGGGCACAGGGCTTGCGGTCGCCGGCGTCTGGGCGCTTCGGTTTTCCGCCGATCGCGGCTGGTTGTCCACGACCTGGCGTCAGCTTCCCGCGATCGCGCTGGCGTTCACCACCTTCGCGGCCGCCCAGGCGCTGGGCGGGAGCGGGTTCATCGCCTGCTTCGTCGGAGGAATCGCGGCCGGCGCGCTGGCCCGGCACCAGGAGCGGAAGCATGAACTCCTACTGTCGGCCGAAGGCTCCGGCGACCTTTTCGGCCTTCTGACGTGGGTGCTCTTCGGGGCGGCGGTCATCGGCCAGGCTCTCGGCCGGCTGACCTGGGAGGTTCTGGCCTATGCGGTTCTGAGCCTGACGGCGATCCGGATGATCCCGGTGTGGCTGGCCTTGGTCGGCGCCGATCTGCGCGCCGACGGCAAGCTCTTCCTGGGGTGGTTCGGGCCCCGGGGCCTCGCGAGCATCGTGTTCGCCGTCATCGTGCTCGACGCGAACCTGCCGGGCAGCGAGACCCTGACGGCCACCGTCGCCTGGACGGTGATCCTCAGCATCCTGGCCCATGGCCTGACCGCCAGCCCGTTGGCCAACGCCTTCGCTCGCCGCATCGGCACGACGCAGGCTCCTGTCCCATAGCCATGGCGGGAGCCCCGCGTGATGGAACGCGGTCGCGCTGCCCTTATCCGACCGTGTGGCCGGCGCGTGACGAGCCTGCGACCGCGAGGGCCGCCGCCGCGACGGCGAGGGGAACGAAGGACACCCACAGCACCGTGTTCCAGCCATAGGCCGTCAGCAGGCCGCCCGACGAGAAGGAGCCCACCGCCATCGTTCCGAACACCAGGAAGTCGTTGAGCGACTGCACCCGGGTCCGCTCCTCGGGACGATGGCATTCCAGCACGAGCGCCGAGGCGCCGGTGAAACCGAAGTTCCAGCCGAGGCCGAGCAGGACCAGGGTGAGCCAGAAATGCGCCACGTCCACGCCCGTCAGCCCGATGGCGGCGGAGGCGGCGGTCAGGGCCAGGCCGGCAGTTACCACGCGGGGCGCGCCGAAACGCGTGATCAGCCGTCCGGTGAAGAACCCGGGGCCGTACATGGCGATGATGTGCCATTGCAGGCCCAAGTTGGACGATTCCTGCGACAGGCCGCACAGGCGCATCGCCAGGGGAGCGGCCGTCATGATGAAGTTCATGAGCGTGTACGAGACGACCCCGCAGATCACCGCCGTGACGAAGCGGGGCTGACGCACGACGGCGCCGAGCGGGCGGCCGCCGGCCAGCTCCGCGGCGGTCGGCATCGGCACCCGCACGCCGAGGAGCACGAGGGCCGACACGGCCGCCACCGCGGCCTGCGCCAGATAGGTCGCGGCGAAGAGATAAGGCTGCCACAGGTCCATGGTGTAGGTGACGAGCTGCGGGCCGATCACCCCGGCGAACACTCCGCCCGCCATGACGGCGGACAGGGCCCGCGGGCGACGCGCGGCCGGAACGCAATCGGCGGCCGCGAAGCGGAACGACAGCACCACGGCGGCGTAGGCCCCGCCGAAGAACGTCGCGGCGCAGAAGAGCCAGAACGAGCCCAGCACGACCGCCAGAGCGGCCAGCAACCCGGTCAGCACGCCGCATCCCGTCCCGGTCAGGAATGCGGCGCGGCGGCCGTGGCGCCGGGCGACGGCGCCGGCCGGCAGGGTGCAGGCCGCCATGCCCACCACGAAGATGGAGATCGGCAGCGTGGCCAGCGCCGGGCTGGGGGCGAGCGTGTTGCCGACGATGGCGCCGGTGGCGTACACGACCGCCGAGTTCGCCCCGGCAAGCGCCTGGGAGACCGCGAGCCTAAAGACATCGGCATCCCCGGAGCGGGCCCCCGGCATGGCTCCGGCGACGGCATCGGCATTCATCTGTGACATGAGGTTCCTCAGGCTGCGAGCATGCCGTGCCAGCGCGCGTCGCGCAGCGACGGGCGGCGATGCAGGCGGCGGTCGAGTAGCGCACGGGCCTTCGCGGCCTCGCCGCTGCGCATCAAGGCGAGGAGGAGCATGTCCTCCATCATCTCGCGCTGGGCGCCGCTGCCGCCGATGCGCACGACCTCGGCCGCGACCGGCTCGAGGATGCGGGCGCAGGCTGCGTAATTCTCCTCCGCGAAGGCCAGCGCCGCGCGGCAGATCGCCGGCACTACCGGCCCGGCGGCCAATGCGCCCGCCTCGGTCAGGCTCGTCAGCGCCTTCACGCGCTCCTCGACGGCGGCCTTCTCGCCGGTCGCTGCGGCGATCAAGGCCATGTGAACGTCCGCGAAGGCGAAGCCGGCCTTCTGGAAGTACCCCCTGGAGTAAGCCGCCGCGTCGTCCCACAGCCCCGCCGGCACGTCGTGGCCGTAGGCCTTCAGCCGCCACAGGAACGAGGCGGTGTCGCTGACCACGTTGACCGGCATCCCGGCCGTCACCGAGGGCTGGATGTAATCCGCGTAGATCGCCAGCGCGTGCTCCGGGTCGCTTCGCTCCAGCGCGCCCAGCGCCGCGTGCCAGGCGATGTGGCCCTGGAGGGTGCCGGAGCGGTCGTAGCCCGGCAGCCACTCGGCGATCAGCCGCTCCGCGTCTTCGTGCGCGCCGCCTTCGTACATGGCGTGCGAGAGCGCGTGCGCCGCGTTGGCGTTGTTTCTCCGCAGGTCGAAGCCGCGCTGTGTCAGCGCGCGGCCATGCGAAACGTTGCCGTTCTCAGCATGGGCCCAGCCCCGGTAGGTGAGGAACCACCAGTCGTCCGCGTCGAAGTGTCGGGCGTGGCGCTCGCAGAGGTCGACGCGGGCCCGGTCGTGATCCGCCATTCCGGAGAAGGCGAAGAGCCCGAAGGCCCCGAGAGGCAGCGACAGGATCAGCACGTCGCGCGGCCAGGTGTCGGCATGGGCGAGCGCGCGCTCCAGCGCCTGGGCCGAGTGGCCGTTGATGGCGAGCCGCAGGATCTCCACATGGCTGCGCTCCCGCTCGGTCCCGCGCCGGGCGACGATCTCCCCCGCTGCCGCGATCCGCGCCTGGGCCTTTGTCGGCTCGGACCGGATGGCGTGCAGGCGGGCGCGGGCCGCATGGGCAAGGGCGAAGTCCGGATCGGCCGCGATGGCCTCCTCCAGGGCCTCTGCGGCGCCGGGCCAGGCGGAGAGGAGGAGGTCGACCCCGTGCCGGTAGCGTTCGGCCGCGAGGTCGGACGTGGTCGAGAGCGGCAGGCCGCGGCTGTCGAGGCGGGACATGGCAGGTTCCTCATTCCAGGATCGGGCGGGCTTCGGCGCTCGATCCCGCCGTTATACGGGATCGCCCCCTGTCCGTATTTGGACAGTCTGCCATATCATGTCGATCAACAGCCAAACTGGGGGCCAGACATGACATGGGAGACGATCCAGGCGCCGCCCGGCCTGGGGCCGCCCCGACCGATCACCGTGCGGGCGCAGACGATCCCGGCGCGGCACTCCTTCCCGGAGCATGCCCACCGCTGGAACCAGATGGTGTACGCGATCTCCGGCGTGCTGACGGTATCGGTGGAGGGACACTCCTTGGTGATCTCGCCGGAGCAGGCCGTGTGGCTGCCGACGGGCCTGACGCATCGGGTCGGCTCCCTGCTCGGGGCCGAGTTCCGCAGCCTCTGGATCGCCCACGAGGCCGGCCGCGGCCTGCCGGAGAGCCCGACCGTGTTCGGCGTCACGCCGCTGCTGAAGGCCCTCATCGTCGAGGCCGCCGCGATCGAGGGCGAGGAGGATCGCGACGGTTATGCCGGCCGCGTGACGGACCTCATCCTCGACCAGCTCCGGCGGGCGCAGCCCCTTCCGGGCGCGCTCCCCTGGCCCCGTGGAGCATCCTCTCTGACCGCCTTGTGCGAGGCGCTCTACGGGGATCCCGCCGATGCACGCGGGCCGGAGGCATGGGGCCGGGAGCTCGGGATGTCGGAACGGACGCTCGCCCGCCGCTTCGAGGCGGAGATGGGCATGAGCCTGCGCTCATGGCGGCGGCGCCTGCGGCTGTTCAAGGCGATCGAGCTCATGGGCGGCGGTCTCGACGTGACCCGGACCGCCATGGAACTCGGCTACGGCTCGACCTCGGCCTTCGTCTACGCGTTCCGGACCGAGATGGGGTGTAGCCCGCAAGCCTATATGCGCGGGCGCGGGGAGGACCGGCCCGCGTGAGCGCAACGTCATGCCGGCAGGGGAACCTCCAGTCCGACCTTCACGCGGTCCATGGCCACGAAGGTGCGGAACCGCTTCACGTTGTTGTTGCCGAAGAACAGGCGGCGCGTGAGCGCCTCGTAGTCGCCCATCGTCGGCACCACGATCACCAGAACGAAATCGGCCTCGCCGGTGACGTAGTAGCACTGCTGCACCTCGGGCACCGAGGCGAATTCCCGCTTGGCGGCATCGATCAGCTCCGCCGTCTCACTGATGACCTCGACCTCGACGAAGATGGTGATGGATTGCCCCACCCGGGCCGGATCGACGATCGAGACGTTGGCCCGGATGACGCCCGCCTCCTCCATCCGCCGGATGCGGCGCTGCACGGCCGGGGCCGACAGGTTGACGGCCTCGCCGATCACCCGTTGCGGGGTCGCGTTGTCCCGCTGCAGGATGCCCAGGATCGCCAGGTCGAAGCTGTCGAGGGCAATGGACGACGATGACTTGGACACCCCGAGGCCTCGCTGGCACGAAAAGAACTTTCATTGAGAGGGCTCAAATAGAGCGCTTTTCTCACACCCGATGCAATATCTTCTCGCCGGCTTACAGTGAAGGACGGCGATGATCCTGCCCAACCAGCACCCCGACTACCGCAGGCCCCTCTATCCGGTCGATGCCGACACGCTGGGCGCGGCTGCGGCCGAGGAGGTCGAGCGCTACCTGACCTATCGCGACAACCATGCCCCGACGCCCCTGCACATGCTGCAGGCCCTGGCCGCCGGTCTCGGCGTGGGCGCGATCCACGTCAAAGACGAAGGCTTCCGGCTGGGACTGGGCAGCTTCAAGGCCCTGGGCGGATCCTACGCGGTCATCCGGCTTGTGCTGGAGGAGGCCGCCCGCCGGCTGGGACGGCCCGTCGACGTCGCCGAGCTGCACGCGCCGGAGGTCCGGGCCGTCGCGGCCGGCATGACCTTCGCCTGCGCCACTGACGGCAATCACGGGCGTTCGGTGGCTCAGGGCGCGCAGCTCGTCGGCGCCAGGGCCGCCATCTTCGTGCATGCCGGCGTCAGCGACGGGCGCGTGGCGGCCATCGCCCGCTTCGGCGCGAAGATGATCCGGGTCGAGGGCACCTACGACGACTCGGTCGCAGAGGCGGCGCGGGTCGCGGCCGAAGCGGGCTGGACTGTGGTCTCCGACACCTCTTGGCCGGGCTACGAGCGCATTCCCGGGCTGGTCATGCAGGGCTACACCGCAATGGTGCGCGAAGCCCTGCGCCAGCTCCCCGAACCGCCGACCCACGTGTTCGTGCAGGCCGGCGTCGGAGGCGTCGCGGCGGCGGTGGCGGCGCATCTCGCGCTCGTCCTCGGCGACCGGCGGCCGGTCTTCGTCGTGGTCGATCCCGCGCGGGCCGCCTGCATCTACGAGACCGCGCGCGCGGGGCGCCCGGTCAAGATCGGCCACGGCGAGCCGACCGTGATGGCGATGCTGGAATGCTACGAGCCGTCGCTCGTCGCCTGGCGGGTGCTGTCCCGCGTCGCCGATGCCTTCATGACCGTCGACGAGGAGGATGCGGTCGCAGCGATGAAGCGCCTCGCCTACCCCGCCGGGAACGATCCGGCCATCGTCGCGGGCGAGAGCGGCGGTGTCGGCTTCGCGGCTTTGAGCAAGGCCGCCTCCGATCCCTCCCTGAAGGCGGCCCTCGGGCTCGATGCCGCCTCCCGCATTCTTCTCATCAACACGGAGGGTGCCACCGATCCGGCGCGATACACCGAGCTCGTCGGCATATCACCCGCCGAAGTCGCAGCCCGTCGTCGAGGAGCGGACGCATGACCACCCTTTCCATCGACGCCGGTCGCCTGCTCGGCCGCCTCCACGAACTCGGGAAGATCGGCCGGGATGGCGACGGGAGGCTTGTCCGGCTCGCCGGCTCCGACGCCGACAAGGCGGGACGCGACGCCCTCGTGGCCTGGATCCGGGCCGCAGGCCTGGAGGTCGCGATTGACCGCATCGGCAACATCTTCGGAATTTGGGGAACGGCCGACAACGCCGACGAGGCCTCCATCCTGCTCGGCTCGCATATCGATACCGTCATCGACGCCGGCATCTATGACGGGTGCTACGGCGTGCTCTCCGGGCTGGAGGTGATCCAGACCCTGAAATCTGCCGGGTTCGTTCCAGCCAGGCCCATCGCGGTCGCCGCCTTCACCAACGAGGAAGGCGTGCGCTACGCGCCCGACATGATGGGTTCGCTCGTCCATGCCGGCGGGCTCCCCGTCGAGGAGGCGCTGGCGACGCTCGGCACCGATGGCACCGTGCTTGGAGCCGAGCTCGAGCGCATCGGCTATGCCGGGTCCGAAGAGCCGGGCTTCCTCAGGCCGCACGCTTACGTGGAGCTGCACATTGAGCAGGGGCCCGTGCTGGAACGTGAGGGCGTGCCCATCGGTGCGGTCGAGAACCTCCAGGGCATCTCCTGGCAGCGCGTCACCATCGAGGGTGAGGCCAACCATGCCGGCACGACGCCCATGTCGATGCGCCGGGATGCGGGCCACGCCGCGGCCCGCGTGGTCACCTTCCTGCGCGACCGGGCCCGGAACGCGAACACGCCCACCGTCGCGACGGTGGGCTGCATGAGCTTTGAGCCGAACGCGATCAACGTCATTCCCTCCCGCGCCACCTTCACGGTCGACCTGCGCGATCCCGACGAAGGGCGCCTCCAGGCCGAGGAGGCTGCGCTTGCCGCCTACCTGGCGGAGCTGGCCGCGACCGAGGAGGTGACGATCTCGGTCGAGCGGCTGGCGCGGTTCGAGCCTGTGACCTTCGACCGGAGGATCGTGGAGCTGGTGGAAGAGGCCGCACGCAGGCGCGGGCTGGCCTCGAAGCGGATGACCTCGGGCGCCGGCCATGACGCCCAGATGATCGCCCGGATCGCGCCCGCCGCCATGATCTTCGTGCCGAGCATCGGCGGCATCAGCCACAATCCGCGCGAGCGTACGCCGGACGCCGACCTTGTTGCGGGCGCCAACATCCTGCTCGATGTTGTCAGTCGGCTCGCGGCCCAGTAATGCCTGCCGGGAGAGACACATGACCATCGACTTGAGCGCCCTCGAACGGGAGATGACGGCCTGGCGGCGCGACCTCCACGCCCATCCGGAGTTCGGGTTCGAGGAGACGCGCACGAGTGCCTTCGTGGCCGCCAAACTGCGGGAGTTCGGTCTCGATGAGGTCGCCGAGGGCGTGGGCGGCACCGGCGTCATCGGCACGCTCAAACGCGGCAGCGGCAACCGCGCCATCGCGCTGCGGGCCGACATGGACGCCCTGCGGATCACCGAACAGGGCACGCAGGACTACCGTTCGCAGAATCCCGGCACGATGCACGCCTGCGGCCACGACGGCCACACCGCCATGCTGCTCGGAGCCGCCAAACTGCTCGCCGAGGAAGGCGGCTTCGACGGCACCGTGCGCTTCGTCTTCCAGCCGGCCGAGGAATGGGGCAAGGGCGCGCTCGCGATGCTGGCGGACGGCCTGATGGAGCGCTTCCCGTTCGAGGAGATCTACGGCCTGCACAACATGCCTGGGCTTCCCGTCGGGCACTTCCAGACGCGGGTGGGACCGATCATGTCGGCGGAGGACAACTTCGAGATCGTCCTGAAGGGCGTCGGCGGCCATGCCGCCCGTCCGCACTGGGGCAACGAGGTGCTGGTCGCCGCCTGTGCGACCGTCATGAACCTCCAGACCATCGTGTCCCGCAGGCTCAGCCCGACCGACATCGGCGTCGTGTCGGTGACGGAACTGATCACCGACGGCACGCGGAACGCGCTGCCCGGGCTGGCGCGCATCCTCGGCGACGCCCGCAGCTTCCAGCCGGACGTCAGCGCCGAGATCGAGAAGCAGATGCGCATCATCGCCGAGGGCACGGCCTTGACCTACAACGTCGCCGCCGAGGTGACCTACACGCGCGAGTTCGTGCCGCTCCTGAACGATGCCGCCCTCGTGGAGGAGGCCTTCGCGGCCGCTAGGGCCGTGTTCGAGCCGGACCACGTCTCGACCGCACGGGAGCCGATGACGGGCTCGGAGGACTTCGCGCGGTTCCTGGAGCATGTGCCAGGCTGCTTCGTGTTCGTCGGGAACGGCAGGGATTCGGCGCCCCTGCACAATCCGGCCTATGACTTCAACGATGACGGGCTGCTCCATGGGGCACGCTTCCATGCGGCCGTCATTCGCCGGCGCCTGCCGATAGCCTGACCGGCGCGAAACGAGCGTCTCGGAGGGCAGGAGAAGCCGCGGAACGGCCGCTTCGGATTCGAACCTCCGCCTCTAGAGATGTTCCGGCCCGCCGATGTCACGGCCCCGATTTATGGAGCCGCTTTTAACCTGGTTGAAAGCGGCTGCCATTTGGATCGCGCATGCTGCGGATCATGAGCAAGCCTCCGCTTAGGCCCCGCAATGCAGGCAATCTCGTCCATTCCGCCCGGCTGTCGCTCAAGCTGACGGAAAAGACCGTCAGGGACACGCAACGCACCATCGAGGAGTCCCGCAGGCTGCTCGACCGGCCCGTTTACCCCTATCCTCCCAGGAGGCGCCCGGATCCCGGAAAGGCGGGCCGGTGATGGAACATTGGGGAGCGTGCGGCATTTGCCTTGGCCGTACGGACCCCTAGTTACCCGTCCACCCGAGGCGGGTCGCGCCTCTTCGTTGCAAGCCTCGATGTCACGTTCGCGTTCGTCTCTCTTGTTCTGGACGGTCCTGTTCCTGGCCTTCGGCGCCGGCGGATCGCTCGCCTACATCTATTCCGGAATCTACGACATCTCCGCGACCAAGCAGCACACGCGGCTCGTCTACTGGGTCATGAGCACGGCGCGACGCCAGTCGATCAAGACCCATGCGGCCGGAGACGTGTTGCCGCCCGATGTCGCGGATGCAAATCTCGTCTCCGCAGGGCTCGTCCTGTTCGATCGGCATTGCTCCCAGTGCCATGGCGCCCCGGGGATCGCCCCAGGTCCGATCGGCCTCGGGATGGCGCCCTCCCCGCCCAACTTCGCCCAGATGGGACGTGACCTCCCGGCGGAGGAGATGTACTGGGCCATCTCGAACGGGATCAAGCTGACCGGAATGCCCGCATGGGCGTTTCGCCTGAGCGAGCGGGAACGTTGGGCGCTCGTCGCGTTCCTGAAACGCTCGACGGCGCTGACTCCCGCCGACTACCGGGCGCAGCGGGACCGATTGGCGTCGGCGGGCGTAGGAGAAGCGACGTCCCGCGACTCAGGCGGCCGGTGGGAGCCGGACGGCGCAGCGGAGCGGGGCCGGGTCGCGATCCAGCAATATGCGTGCGCGACCTGTCACGTGATTCCGGGAATTCGGGGGGCCGACGCGCAGGTGGGGCCGTCCCTCGAAGGCATCGCCGAGCGGCTCTATATCGCCGGCAATTTGACGAACACGCCGGCCCATATGGTCGAGTGGCTGCGCGATCCGCAGAAGATCAATCCGCTCTCCGCCATGCCCGATCTGGGCGTGACCGAGCGCGACGCCCGCGACATCGCCGCATACCTCTATTCGCTGCGCTAGCGCACCGGACGTGGTGAAGAGTGGACTTGGCCTTCGGGTTCGATCCGATGCGCCACTGCCGGAGCGGCGCATCGGCACCACTCATTGAGCAAGAACGGGTGCACCATTGATCTTTTCCACCGGAGGCGGGCTCCACCGCCCGGTCAGGACCTCCGCCTTCGGCGCATAGAGGCGCATCGCGAGATTGAAAGAGCCTTTCGGCGCAGGCAGCCAGTTCGCTTCCATCGCCTTGCCGGGGCTCTCGCTCTGGATGAGAAGGTCGAGGGAGCCGTCGGCATTGTACTCAAACGGCATCCAACTGCTCACCGCGAACCGGTTGAGCGCATTCGGCACCTGGAAGCCCTGCTGATCGTACAGCGTCACCGACCAGAACGCGTCCACCGGAGGCAGATTGCTCTTGTCGAAGTGAATCCTGTAGCGGCTCGCGCCGTCCAGGGGTTGTCCGGTCGAGTCGACGAGGTTGAGCGGATAGACCGCGTCCTCGGGCAGGTTCGCGCCCAACCCGAGCTGGGCGACGATGGCACGCTTCAGATAGTAGTTTCCGTATACGCCCATGGTGTCGGTGTTCATCGACCACCCGTTGACCACTCGCGCGATGGTCGGCACCTTCCAGGCCATCAGGCGCTGTGCCTCGCCGGCCGCCTGTTCGATTCCCCGCCTGGCGGCAGGATCGACCTTCTCGATGTCGAAGCTCTTGCCGGGCTCGAGGCCGATCCGCTTCATCCGCGCCATGATCGGCTGATCGGTGAGGTGCGGAGGAACCGCCTTCAGCACTTCCGCCGCATAGGCGAAGAACTGCCCGGACGACATGGCGTCCACCTGCTGTTTCGGCGGCGTCTTCATGTCAATCCCGGGATCGGGCCTGAAGGCGACCGGCTCAGGAGTCTTCCCCCATTGCGTCAAGGGCGTGAGCCTGTACCCGTCCTGGATCTTGTGAACCGCCTCGTAGTCGGCCGGGCCGTCGGTCTTGGTACGCCCGATGATCCAGACGTACGGAGTCGGCGCCTCGATGACCTGCGTGTTTTCAGGCAGCTTGAAGTCCGCGACCAGGCGCTCGCGCGCTTCCGGCCGCCATCCCTTGGCCACGAGCACGAAGGTTCCGGCCTGCGTGCCCGTCGTGCGCCAGCCCGGTGAGGCGAACACGTCGGTCCACATGTCGAGCATCGGCAGCAGGTAATAGCGGCCGGCGGTGTCCGGAACCGACACGACCATGGGCTCGCTCCGGATGTCCAGGAACGCCGACGAATACAGGGTATCGAAGTTGGGCCGGACCACCGCCCTGTCCTCGGCGGACGGATAGGCCCTGACGTTGACCATGGTGTTCATGGGACCGCCGAATCCCTTGCCGGGTTCGATGTTCGTGATCTGGCGCCTGGTCACGTCCATGGTCACGAGCGGATACAGATACAGATAGGCATCGAGGGCGATCTCGTGCGCCTGTTGCTCGCCGGTCGACCTGGCCGCCTGCGGAGGCTGGGTCTGGGCCGATGCCGGTTCCATCGCGGCAATGGTCAGCAACGCTGGAAGAGCGACCGTCAGGACGGTCGCAGGAAGAGACGTCATTGCATGCTTCATCGTGATCTCCATGGGACGGGACAATCAGGACGCGACGCACGGCGCGGACGGCCCTTGGACGATGCACGGAACTGGGACCTTCGCCGTGCGGGACATCCTGAGGTCTCTTCACCCGGATCGAATTGACATTGATCAACGGCGACGCTTCCTGAGCGCCGGGCCCTCCGGTGCCTTAAGGCCTCACCCGGCCATCGTCACGATCAGCGGCCCGCTTCGGGTTGCGACGACGGTATGCTCGTACTGGACGGTCGGGGCCTCGGGGCGGCTGTAGAGCGTCCATGGATCGTCACCATCCTCCGCCCACTCCGCGCCGAGGGACAGGAAGGGCTCGACAGTGAACACCAAGCCCTCGCCCATGATGCGGCGCTCGGAGGCGTCGGGCCACGTCGCGATCTCCGTCGGCTCCTCGTGGAGCGACAGGCCGACCCCGTGACTCGCAAGGTTTTGGACGAGGCTGTAGCCGTTCTTCCGCGCGAAGGTCCCGATGGCCTGGCCGATTCCGGCGATCGGCTTGCCGGCTCCGACCTGCCGCAGGCCGGTCCACATGGCCCGGCGTCCGTCCCGGCACAGGCGCTCGATCGAGCGCGTGACGGGCGGAACGGCGAGCGAGGCTCCCGTATCGGCGAAGAAGCCGTTCTTCTCGGCTGAGACGTCGATGTTGACCAAGTCGCCGCGCTCGATCCGTCGCGCACCCGGGATGCCGTGAGCGATCTCCTCATTCACGCTGATGCAGGTCGCTCCGGGAAAGGCGTAGGCCAGCTCCGGGGCCGGGCGCGCGCCGGCAGCCTCCAGGAGCGTTCGCCCGATCTGGTCGAGTTCGGCGGTGGTCATGCCCGGCTCGAGAGCCTTCCCCATCGCCTCGAGAGTCATTGCGACGATACGCCCGATCTCTTTCAGGCAGGTGAGGTCATCGTCATTCAAGATTGTCATGTCAGGCTCTTCCGAAAGAGCAGGACATAACGCCTGCGAGCGCGACCTCCAAATGGAAGGGCACACGCGACGATTTGCAGAAGCTCTCCCTGGGATTGGATAGAGTTGCATTTCCCGCGGGAGCTCCGTCCCGTGTGCTGCTGCTTCCGCGGTCTGAACAGCTCTCGCGCTGTCTTCGGGAGCGCTGTCTCGCGTCAAAATACCCAGGGCGCCCGGGTTGCTGAACAGGTCGGCGGCCCTAAAACCCATGGTTAAATTCGACCGGGATTACGGCAGCGAGGCTTCAGTTCGAGTAGCTGGGGAACAGGCCGTCAGGGCCTGAACCAGATCTACTGGCTGGGCTGCGCTATTCTCACGGAAGGCGATCGCCCGGATGACGATAGATCAGGTCCAAGGTTCGCAGTCCTCGTCCACGCCTCTCGAGCGCGACGCCCGCTTGGCATCCACCGATCACAAGGTCGCACCCAGCGAGATTGCCATCGGGGTCGTCATCGGCCGGGCGGCGGAATACTTCGACTTCTTCGTTTTCGCCATCGCCTCCGTGGTGGTGTTTCCCAAGGTGTTCTTCCCCTTTGCGGAACCCGTGACGGCGACGCTCTATTCCTTCGCCATGTTCTCGCTGGCCTTTATCGCCCGGCCGATCGGGACGATCATCTTCACGGGGATCGACCGCCGGCACGGCCGGGGCGTCAAGCTGACCATCGCGCTCTTCCTGCTCGGCTTCTCGACCATGGCGATCTCCTTCCTGCCCCGCTACGAGCAGATCGGCGCCTGGTCCCTCTATCTCCTGGGCATCCTGCGCATCGGACAGGGACTTGCCCAGGGCGGCGCGTGGGACGGGCTCGCCTCGCTTCTCGCCCTGAACGCGCCCCCCGACCGCCGGGGCTTCTACACCGCCGTCGCGCAGCTGGGCGCTCCCCTCGGCTTCATGGTCGCCAGCGTCCTGTTCTCGTTCTTCATGCTCAACCTGTCCGAGGCCGACTTCCTGGAATGGGGCTGGCGCTATCCCTTCTTCTGCGCGTTCACCATCAACGTCGTGGCCGTTTTCGCGCGCCTGCGGCTGGTGGCCACCGAAGAGTTCTCCCGCCTTCTCGAACAGGGGCGGCTCGAACCCTCACCGATCGTTCCGCTGGTCAGGACGCATTGGCGCACCCTCCTGGTCGGCGCGCTGATTCCGCTGGCGAGCTTCGCCCTCTTTCACCTCGTCACCGTGTTCCCCATCAGCTGGATCACCCTGTTCACGCAGCGTTCGGCAGGCGAGTTCCTGATGATCCAATGCTCCGGCGCCTTCATCTGCGCCGGCGCGGTCGTCGCGTCGGGCCTCATCGCCGACCAGATCGGCCGCCGCATGCTCCTCCTGATCTCGGCTGGCCTCATCGCGGTCTTCGCCATCGGCAGCATCATCGCTCCGCTGGTCGTCGAGGAGAACGCGATCGGCCAGACGATCTACGTCAACGCCGGTTTCACATTGCTCGGCCTGTCCTACGGACAGTCGTCCGGCGCGGTGACGTCGCAGCTCAACCGGCGCTTCCGCTATACCGGCGCGGCCCTCACCACCGATTTGGCTTGGTTGCTCGGAGCGGGCTTCGCGCCGCTGATCGTCCTGTTCCTGTCGGCTCGGTACGGACTCGCCTGCGTCGGCCTGTATCTGCTGTCCGGGGCGGTCACGACCCTCGTGGCGCTCAGCCTGTCCCGCTCCGAAATCCGGCAGGTCTGAGCCATGAGCAAGCCGATCCGACCGAACGCATACCGCCGCTCGATCCTGTCGCTGACGCGCAGATCCGCGCGCGGCCTGGCGCTGCTCGCTCTCGCAGGGTTGCTCTCCGGCTGCAACCTGGTCGTCATGAACCCTGCCGGCGACGTCGCGGTCCAGCAGCGCAATCTCATCATCGCGTCCACTGCGCTCATGCTGCTCGTCATCCTGCCGGTGATCGCGCTCACGTTCCTCTTCGCATGGCGCTACCGCGCGTCGAACCCGGATGCGACCTACGACCCCGATTTCCATCACTCGACCCAGCTCGAAGTGGTCATCTGGACCGTGCCCCTGCTCATCATCATCGCTCTTGGCGCGATGACCTGGATCGGCACCCACACGCTCGACCCCTTCAGGCCGCTCACGCGGATCGCCCCCAACAAGCCCGTTCCGCCGGACATGAAGCACCTGACGGTCGAGGTCGTCGCGCTCGACTGGAAATGGCTGTTCATCTATCCGGAATACGGCGTTGCGAGCGTGAACGAGATGGCGGCTCCCGTGGACGTGCCGATCTCCTTCAGGATCACGTCCTCGTCCGTGTGGAACACGTTCTACGTTCCCGCCATGGCCGGCATGATCTATGCGATGCCCGCCATGGAGACGAAGCTCCATGGCGTCATGAACGAGGAGGGAGACTTCACCGGCCAATCGGCGCATTACAGCGGATCCGGCTTCTCGCGCATGAACTTCGGCTTCCGAAGCCTCAGCCAGCAGGGCTTCGACGAGTGGGTGGCGAAAGTCAAATCGGCCGGAGCAGCCCTCGACCGCGAAGCGTACCTCAAGCTCGAGAAGCCGAGCGAGGAGGTACCGGTCCAATATTATGCCACGGTGGACAACGGCCTCTTCGACGCCGTCGTCGGCCTGTGCGTCACACCGGGCCAGATGTGCGTCGGCGAAATGCATCACATCGACAGGACGGGTGGCGCGGCGGAAGAAAGCGAGGCGAACCGCGTGCGCCTCGATTACGATAACCGTCGCCTGGAAAGCGGCGACGAGCCGTCCGGGGCGACCTTCCCGGCCTCGGGCCGTCCGCCCCAGGGCTCCGTCCAACCGCAGGGCGCGATTCCACGGGATCAACACTTGGGACGCGGCGGCGTCAACGCTCCCGAGACCCAACCCGACCAGGGACAGGGCAATGCCCTGCCGGGCGCCGAAAAGGGGCCTGCGCCGGCCCAGTTGAACACTCAGCCTACCGAAGGCCATCCGCACTGATTGGAACGAGCATCCGCATGTTCTCGAACCTCGACCTCCAGCAACTCATCTTCGGTCGTCTGTCGCTCGAAGCCATTCCCTACCACGAGCCGATCCTGCTCGTGACTTTCGCGGTGGTGGCCCTGGGAGGCGCGGCGCTTCTGGGCGCGATCACCTGGTACGGCAAATGGGGCTACCTGTGGCGGGAATGGTTCACGAGCGTCGATCACAAGAAGATCGGCATCATGTATATCGTGCTCGCCATCGTGATGCTGCTGCGCGGCTTCGCCGACGCGGTCATGATGATCACCCAGAAGGCGCTTTCGGTCGGGGTGAACGAGGGCTACCTGCCGCCGCACCACTACGACCAGATCTTTTCCGCCCACGGCATGATCATGATCTTCTTCATGGCCATGCCGTTCGTAACCGGCATGATGAACTACGTCATGCCGCTGCAGATCGGCGCGCGGGACGTCGCCTTTCCGTTCCTGAACAACTTCAGCTTCTGGATGACGGCGGGCGGCGCCGTCCTCACGATGATGTCCCTGTTCGTGGGTGAGTTCTCGCGGGCGACCTGGCTAGGCTTCGCGCCGCTGTCGGGGGCGGCCTACAGTCCGGGCGTCGGGGTCGACTACTACATCTGGGGACTCCAGATCGCGGGCGTCGGCACGACACTGTCGGGCATCAACCTGATCGCCACCATCGTCAAGATGCGCGCCCCGGGCATGACCATGATGAAGCTGCCCGTCTTCTGCTGGACGACCCTCGCCAGCAACGCCATCATCGTCACGATCTTCCCGGTCCTAACCGCCACCTTGGCGCTGCTCTCGCTCGACCGCTACGTGGGAACGCACTTCTTCACGAACGACTACGGCGGCAACGCGATGATGTACATGAACCTCATCTGGATCTGGGGACATCCGGAGGTCTACGTTCTCATCCTGCCCGCCTTCGGCATCTTTTCGGAGGTCACCTCGACCTTCTGCAGCAAGCGGCTCTTCGGCTACACCTCGATGGTCTACGCCACGATGGTGATCGCCCTCGTGTCCTGGCTCGTTTGGCTGCATCACTTCTTCACCATGGGTGCGGGGCCGACCGTCAACTCCTTCTTCGCCATCGCGAGCATGATCATCTCGATCCCGACGGGCGCGAAGGTGTTCAACTGGCTCTTCACCATGTACCGGGGAAAGATCCGGTTCGAGACGCCGTTCATCTGGGTGGTGGGCTTCATCCCGACCTTCGTGATCGGCGGGCTGACGGGCGTGCTGCTCGCGGTGCCGCCCGTCGACTTCGTGGTGCACAACAGCCTGTTTCTGGTCGCCCACTTCCACAACGTGATCATCGGCGGCGTGGTGTTCGGGCTCCTGGCGGGCGTCCAGTACTGGTTCCCGAAGGCGTTCGGCTACAAGCTCGACCCGTTCTGGGGCAAGGCGTCCTTCTGGTGCTGGCTGATCGGCTTCTGGACCGTGTTCCTGCCGCTTTACATCCTCGGCCTGATGGGCGTCACGCGGCGGACCCAGCATTTCGAGGACCCGAGCGTGCAGCCCTTCCTGACGGTCGCGGCTTTCGGCGTCTTCATCATCATGGCCGGGATCCTGGCGTTCCTGATCCAGCTCTTCGTCAGCTATCTCCGGCGCGAGAAGCTGCGCGACCTGACGGGCGACCCCTGGGATGGGCGGACGCTCGAATGGGCGACGTCCTCGCCTCCCCCGCCCTACAACTTCGCCTTCACGCCCGTGGTCCACGATCTCGACGCCTGGTGGGACATGAAGAAACGCGGCTACGACCATCCTCTCGAAGGCTTCAGGCCGATCCACATGCCCAAGAACACCGGCGCGGGCGTCGTCCTGGCGGGCCTCAGCACCGTGCTCGGCTTCGCCCTGGTCTGGTACATCTGGTGGCTGGCGGCCCTGTCGTTCGTCGCTCTTATCGCAGCCGCCATCATCCACACGTTCAACTACAACCGCGACTATTACATCCCGGCGGAGGAAGTGGTGCGAATCGAAGGCCGAAGAATGGCGCAACTGGCAGGAAGGGCCTGAGCCGATGCACGAGACGACGCCCCCGCCCGGCGCTACGGCGCCGGTCTTCTACGAGCAGGAGGAGCACGCCCACGGCGACGGCGGCACGTTGTTCGGCTTCTGGATCTACCTGATGGGGGACAGCCTCATCTTCGCGGTCCTGTTCGCCTGCTACGGCGTGCTGGGCCGCAATTTCGCGGCGGGTCCATCGGGAGCCGATCTGTTCGACCTGCGGCTGGTCGCCGTCAATACGGGGCTCCTGCTCCTGTCCTCGATCACCTACGGCTTCGCGATGCTGGAGATGGACAGGGACCGGATCGACAAGACACTCGCCTGGCTCGCGGTCACCGGCCTGTTGGGGGCGGCCTTTCTCGGCATCGAGCTTTATGAGTTCGCCCATCTGATCCGCGAGGGCGCCACTCCCCAGCGCAGCGCCTTCCTGTCATCCTTCTTCACGCTGGTGGGCACGCACGGGCTGCACGTCACGTTCGGCATCGTGTGGCTCGTGACGCTGATGGTCCAGGTGCGCCGGCGCGGGCTGATCGTGGAGAATCAGCGTCGGCTCATGTGCCTTTCCATGTTCTGGCATTTCCTCGACGTGGTCTGGATCGGCGTGTTCACCTTCGTTTACCTGATGGGGGTCATGCAATGAGCCAGGCCGCAGAGCCCGGACTCGCCGGGAGATCGCACGGGCACGGCGAGGCGCATGGGGAGCATCATCCCCACGGCACGCAGGGCACGTTCAGGAGCTACGTGACCGGCTTCGTCCTGTCGGTCATCCTCACGGCCATTCCGTTCTGGCTCGTGATGGGCGACGTCCTGGACGACACGCGCCTGACTGGCATCGTCATCATGGGATTCGCTGCGGTGCAGATCGTGGTCCACATGATCTACTTCCTGCACATGAACACGAAGTCGGAGGGCGGCTGGACCTTCCTGGCCCTGCTGTTCACGCTCATTCTTGTTGTCATCACGCTGGTGGGCTCGATATGGGTCATGTACCACCTGGACCAGAACATGATGCCGATGCCGCCGCACGAGGCGTTGCAAAAGCCCTGACGGGAAGGCGCATCGCGGCGCTGGTCGCCTTCGACGTCGCTGCGGTCCTGCTCGTGGTCGGTCTCGTGGCGCTCGCCGTCTGGCAGGTTCATCGCCGCGCCTACAAGCTCGACCTGATCGCCCGGGTGGAGGCGCGGGTTCATGCGGCCCCGTCGCCTGCGCCGGGGCCGGACGATTGGGCCGGCATGTCGACCGCAGCGGACGAGTACCGGCGCGTATCCGTGACGGGCCGGTGGCTCGGGGACGATTCCGCGCTCGTCAAGGCTGTCACGGAATTGGGCGGCGGGTTCTGGGTCATGGCGCCCCTGGCCCGGGACGACGGCACGATAATCCTCGTCAATCGCGGCTTCGTTCCCGAAACCGAGCGCGACCCGGCAGCCTGGCGATCACGAAGCTCCGGACCGGTCTCCGTGGTGGGCCTGCTGCGCATGTCCGAGCCGGGCGGCGCCTTCCTGCGCGCGAACGACCCCGCGGCCGACCGCTGGTTCTCCCGCGACGTGGCCGTGATCGCCGAGGCGCGTGGCCTGAACAACGTCGCGCCGTACTTCGTCGACGCCGAACGTGAGCCCGGCGGGAGCGGCCTGCCGGTTGCGGGGCTGACGGTGATCGCCTTCTCGAACAACCACCTCGTCTACACGTTCACCTGGGGCGCCCTGGCGCTGATGGCCGCGGCGGGAGCGATCTTCGTCAACCTTGACCTGCTGCGGCCCGGCTGGCTCAGGCCGCGGCAGGAGGGCGTTCACGAGTCCTGACGGATCTAGACGGGGGCGTGATCCAGGCCGCGCATTCTGAGGTCATCCGGTGACGGCGTGATGTTGAATGCCACGAGGCGCGCACCGCCCGGTTGCGTCAAGCGATTCACGTCGAAGATGGTGATGGCCGCCGGCGCGATGGGCGACAGGCTGGACGGCGCGAGGCCCACCAGCACGTCGCAGGCGGCGCGGACCACGCCCTCATGGGCGACGACGACCACGTCGCCGTCGGAGCGGTCGACGGCCTCTCCGATCGCCGCGCCGACGCGTTGCCGGAATTGCCCCCACCCTTCACCGCGCGGCGGCGTGTAGGACCCGAGCCGCCAGTCGCGGTAGGCGCCCGGATCGGACGCTTCGATCTGCTCGATCCATCGGCCCGTCCAGTCGCCGAGATCCATCTCGCGCAGGCGCTCGTCGGTCGCGAAATCGGTGAAGCCGAGCAGTTCGGCCGTATGGCGGGCGCGGTTCAGGTCCGAGGTGACGACATGGGCCGGGGCCGGGCCATCCGCGAAGAACGTCGCCGCGCGCCGCGCCTGTTCGATGCCGCGCGGTGACAGGGGAGCGTCCGCGTGGCCCTGCAGACGGCGCTCCGCGTTCCACACGGTCTCGCCGTGGCGCACCAGGATCAGTCTCATGGCTCAGGTCTCACGCGGCAGCGGCGTCGGCCGCGATCGGCAGCAGCTCGGACATGCTGTCGATCAGGCGGTCTGCGCCGAGTTCCGCGTGGGGCTTGTGGCTGTAGCCGTAGGTGACCGCGAAGGCGCGCACGCCGGCGGCCCGGGCGGCCTGCACGTCGTGGTAGTTGTCGCCGACCATGAGCGCCGCCTCAGGCGCCGCGCCAAGGTGTTTCAGCGCCGCAAGGATCGGAGCCGGGTGCGGCTTGCGCTCGGGAAGGGTGTCGCCCCCGACGACCGCCTCGAAATAGGCCCGCAGGCCGAGCGCCTCCAGGATGCCGATGGTGGCGGCGTAGGGCTTGTTGGTGACGACCGCCAGGGGAAGCCCGAGACTGCGCAGACCGGCCAGCGTCTCCTCGACGCCCGGATAGGCTTCGGTATGGCGGGACGCGTTGGCCTCGTAGATCTGCAGGAAGCGGACGACGAGGGCCGGGAGACGCGACAGGTCCCCGCCCGTCGCCGAGACAGCCCGCTCCACGAGCTTGGCCACCCCGTCGCCGATCATGGACTTGACCTCGTCGAGGTCGACCTGCCGGAGTTCCTCTTCGGCGAGCAGGACGTTCACCGCGTCCTGAAGGTCGCGCGCGCTGTCGACGAGGGTTCCGTCCAGGTCGAAGATGATGGCTTTCAGGGGATGCATGCAGTCGGTACCAAATTTTGCGGAATGTCGTGACGACGGCGGAAGGACCGTAGCGCCCCTTCCGCCGGAGGAATGTCGTGCAGGGTGGCGCCTCAGGCGGCGAGCCAGAGAGCCGAGCGAAGGGACAGGCCGATCTCCACGGGCGAACCCGGCTGGCGGAGCGACTCCCCCGAATGGAACGGCGTGTCGATGGAGACCTCCGCGGCGCCGATCCTCACCCCGTAGCGCAACGTGGAGCCGAGGAACTCGCTGTGCACGACGGTGCCCGGCAGCAGGACATCGCCGGCGCCGTCCCGGCCCAGAGACGCGTGCTGCGGCCGGAAGACGAGCTTGGCCCCCTCGGGCACGACGACGTTGGCCGGGATCGGCAGGCGGACCCCGCCGTCGATGTCGAAGAAGCGCTCGCCCCCCTCGCGCACCACGCGTCCCGGCAGGATGTTGGCCGTGCCGAGGAAGTTCGCCACGAACAGGTTGGCGGGCTTCTCGTAGAGCTCCATGGGCGTGCCGACCTGCTGCACGATGCCGTCGTTCATGACGGCGATGCGGTCGCAGATGGTGTTCGCCTCCTCCTGGTCGTGCGTGACGAAGATCGTCGTCAGGCCCAGGCGTTGCTGCAGGTCCCGCAACTCCCGCCGCACCTGCACGCGCATCTTGGCGTCGAGGTTCGAGAGCGGCTCGTCGAGGAGCAGGACCTTCGGCTCGATGGCGATGGTGCGGGCGACCGCGACGCGCTGCTGCTGGCCTCCCGAGAGTTGCGATGGGCGCCGGTCGGCGAGGTGTGCGAGCCCGACGAGCTCCAGGGCGGCCGCGACGCGTCTGTCGATCTCGGCCCGCGGGACCTTCCGCTCCTCGAGACCGAAGGCGACGTTGCGCTTCACGGTCATGTGCGGCCACAGGGCATAGGACTGGAACACCATGCCCACGTCGCGCTTCCAGGGCGGCAGTTGCGACACGTCCCGGCCGCCGACCAGGACCTCGCCGCCATCGGCCTGGTTGAACCCGGCGATGAGGCGCAGAAGCGTCGTCTTTCCGCATCCGGACGGGCCGAGGAAGGCGAAGAACTCGCCGGGCCGGATATGGAGGTTGATGCCCTTGAGAACATGGTTAGCGCCGTACGACAGATCGACGTTGCGGATGTCGACATCGACCGCGTTGGCGCCGAGATCGGGAATGGAGAGAGGCTGATTCATGGGTGTCGTTTCCTCGGGACCGGACGCGATCAGTGTCCGGCTGCTTTGGCCTTCTGGCTTTTCTCGATGATCAGATGCGACGCGAAGGTGCACAGCGCGACGAGCAGCACCGCGATGACGCCCAGCGCCGCCCCGGGGCCGCGCCCGGCGGGCGACTGCATGAAGACGTAGAGGCCGTAGGCGAGTGGCGCGTCGGCGTTCGATTGGACGAGCATCAGCGTCGCCGAGAGTTCCACGGCGGCGGTCGCGAAGCTCGTGACGAAGCCCGCCAGGATGCCACCCGCCATGAGCGGCAGCACCACGCGCCGGACCGTGCGCACCTTGGTGGCGCCGAGATTCTCGGCCGCTTCCTCGAGCGAGACCGAGATCTGCTGCAGGGCCGCGTAGCATGCGCGCAGGGCGTACGGCAGGCGACGGATCGCCAGCGCCAGCACGATCATGATCCAGAGGGCGGCGAGCGGCGTTCCGTCGGGAAGCTGCACCCCGTAGAAGGTCCGAAGATAGCCGATGCCGAGCACGACGCCCGGGATCGCCAAGGCTGCGGTGGCGGCCCAGTCGAGCCACTCCCGGCCGATGAGCTTCGTCCTCAGCACCAGATAGGCGATGGCGGTGCCCAGGACCACGTCGATCAGTCCCGCGATGGAGGCATAGACGAGGGTGTTCTTGACGTACACGAAGCTCTCGCCGAACACGCGGCCGTAATGGGCCAGGGTATAGGCGTCCGGCAGCGGGCTGAACGACCAGATGGTCGCGAAGGAGAGCAGCAGCAGACCGATGTGGGGCGCCAGCACCAGCAGCAGGATGAGAAGGACGGTCGCATAGGCGAGCACGCTCTCCCACGGGCGCATCCGACGTTTCGCCAGGCCGCCGCCGCCCCGCTGCACCGTGGCGTAATCCTTGCCGCGCATGGCGCGGGCCGAGATCCACATGGCCAGGATCGACATGCAGATCAGCACGACGGAGATCACGTATCCCATGGGATCGGCGATGCCGATGGAGGTGACGCGCAGATAGGCCTGCGGCGCCAGCATGTCCTTGACGTTCAGGAGCAGCGGCGTCGCGAGATCGTCGAACACTTTGACGAAGACGAGCGACGCGCCGGCGATGTAGCCCGGCATGGCGAGCGGGAAGACGATGCGGCGGAACAGGCGGAACCCGGAGCTGCCGAGATTCTGCGCCGCCTCCTCCATGGCCCTGTCAATGTTGCGCAGGGCGGCCGAGAGATTGATGAGGATGAACGGAAAGTAGTGCACGGCCTGAACGAAGATGACGCCGTTCAGCCCTTCCATGAACGGGATCTTGATGCCGAACCACTCGTCGAGAAGCAGGTTCACCGTGCCGTTCCGGCCGAACAGGAGCAGCATCGCAACCGCGCCGACGAAGGGCGGCATGATCAGCGGCAGAAAGCCCAGGGTCTGGATCAGCATGGCGCCGCGGAACTCGAACCGCGTGGTGATGTAGGCGAGCGGAAGCGCGAACACCGATGCGAGCACCACCGACATGGCGGACACGTAGACCGAATTCCAGAACGAACGGATGAACAGGTCCGTTCGGGCGAAATCGAGGAAGTTGACCAAGGTGAATTCGCCCGTCCCCTTCTCCGTGAAGGCGACGTAGATCACCGTTCCGACGGGGATGACGAGAAACAGGACCAGGAAGACGGCGATCCCAAGCGCGAGGGCGACCTGCCCCGGCGTCGCCGACAGTTTCAAGAAATGCCTGGAAGACGCGGACGGCGCATGCGCTCGCCCGGCGGTCGTGGCGCCAGCCATGGACGCTCTCCTAAAATCCGAGAAGGGCCTTTGCGGGCGGCCCGCCGGTGCGGGCCGCCCGACGGAACGATCAGCGTGCGAGCTTCAGGGCCTGTTCGGCCTTGGCCTGGGCCTGCCCGTAACGCTCCTTGGCGAAGGCGGCCCATTTCTGCTCGAGCTCGGCCTGACGCGCGCCCTTCTCCTTGCCGCCGGTGAAGGCGCCGGCGATCTCGGGCGAAGAGGCCTGCTGCTCGGTGACCGGCATGGCGGCCACGAGGTCGCGGGCCTCCTTCACCAGGGCCTTGGCCTCGGCATTGTCCTTCTTGGCGATTGCGGCCTCGGCGTCGTGGATGGCCTTGGTGGCGCCCTTGAGGGCGTCGAGCTGGAACGTCACGGTCTGGTCGTAGAGGACGTCGACGACGTTCGTGCGCTTCTCCGACACGTCCACGTCGAACTTCACACGCGCTCCGAGGGAGGGATCCTTGAACGGGTTCGGGTAATCCGCCGGCGCCTTGGCATAGACCGCCGGGTTCACGGGCAGGCGGCGGATGCTGGGCTCGAGCAGAACCTCCTGGCCGGCGGGAGACACGAGATAGTCGACGAAGGCCTCGGCCCCTGCCTTGTTGGGCGCATTGGCGATCACGGCGACGTTCGCCGGCACGATGGTGGTGACGGTCGGGTACACGAATTTCACCGGGAAGCCCGAGGCCTGGGACGAGAAGGCGAAGAAGTCGATCACGATGCCGAAGCCGACCTGTCCCGAATTGACGGCCTCCGGCACGCCGAAGGAACGCTCGGTGATCTGGCGGAAGTTGCCGGACATCTCCTTCAGGGTGCGCCAGCCCTTATCCCATCCTTCGCCCTGCAGGATCGTCTCGATGGTGAGGTGCGTCGTGCCGGAGCGCGAGGGCGCCGCCATGGCGACGTGGTCGAAGTAGACCGGTTTGGCGAGGTCCTGCCAGTCCTTGGGCTCGGGGAGCTTGTTCGCCTTGGCGTAGCGGTCGTTCCACATGACGCCGTAGCCCGAGGCGGCAAAGCCGGAATAGAAATTCTCGGGATCGTTGATCGGGTAGGAGCCGATCTTGTCCGGGATGCCCTCGGCCTTCGGCTTGTACTTCTGGAGCAGGCTCTTGCCTTTCAGCACCTCGAACGCGTCCGGCGCCGAGGCCCAGAAAACGTCGACCTGATTGTTGGCCTTCGTCTCCTCGACGAACTTCACGCCGGCATTCGTGTTGCGGTTCTGCACATCGAGAGTCACACCCGGGTGCGCCTTCTCGAAGGCCTGCTTGAACGGATCGGTCACGTCCTTCGAAAACGAGGTCACGACCGTGACCTTGCCGGACTGGGCGAAGGCAGAGCCCGTAAACAGGGCGGTGCCGATCAATGCCGCCGCGGCGACAGAATGGCGAAGCATCAGTTTCCTCCAACATGATGGCTTATGGCTTGGGTCCGCGCGAGGCGGCCGCAGAGCCTTATGCAACAATCGTGCCAAGACATGACGCTCCGCAGCGCGATTGTTTCAAGGAACGATTTTCGTGCGCAACGCCCGAACAGCGAGCCGTCTGGGGAAATGACGGTAACCGCGCCTGCCGGCATGGGTCAGATGCGTAACATCAGGCCTCGATCTCTCCCGTGCGGCCGAGATCGTACTTCTTCATTTTGAGGTAGAGGGTCTTACGGGTGATCCCGAGCGCCTCCGCAGTGGTGCCGATGCGCCCGGCGCAGCGCGAGAGGGTCTCCTCGAGGACCCGGCGTTCGGCGATCTCCATCTGCCGTTCGAGAGTCAAGGCGCCATGGGGGCTCGGCTCCGCCTGGGGCGGCTCGTCCTCGTCGAGGCCGAGGAGATACCGCTCGGCCGCGTTGCGCAGCTCGCGCACGTTGCCGGGCCATTCCTGCTGCTGGAGCCTTTCCAGGAAGGACGGCTCGAGCGAGGGCGCCGCCCTCGCCTGCCGGGCTGCCGCGAGATGCAGGAAGTGGGTGAAGAGCACAGGCACGTCGTCCCGTCGCTCGCGGAGCGGCGGGAGGCGGACCGTGACGACGTTCAGCCGGTAGACCAGATCTTCGCGGAACGCGCCCCTGCCGGCGAGTTCGGTGAGATCCACCTTGGTGGCCGCGATGACGCGGATGTCGACCGGGATCTCCTTGTTCGACCCGAGGCGCTCGATGGTCCGCTCCTGAAGCACCCGCAGCAGCCGGATCTGCGCCGCCATCGGCATGGACTCGATCTCGTCGAGGAAGAGCGTGCCGCCGCTCGCGTGCTCGATCTTGCCGATCCGCCGCTCGCGGGCTCCGGTGAAGGCGCCGGATTCGTGACCGAAGAGCTCGCTCTCGATCATGGTCTCCGGCATCGCGCCGCAATTGACCGCCACGAACCGCCCCTTCCGACGACGGCCGAAATCGTGAAGGGCGCGGGCGGCCACCTCCTTGCCGGTCCCCGTCTCCCCGTGAAGGAGCACGTCGGCCTCGGCCTCCGCGAGGGTCCGGAGAATGCGCCTCAGCCGCTCGATGGCGGCTGAGCGGCCGACGAGCCGGGTGTCGATGGAATCCTGATCGGCGGCCCCCGCCCTCAGGGCCCGGTTTTCCAGGATGAGGCTGCGGTGTGCCGAGGCGCGCCTGACCGTCTCGACGAGCCTCACCGGATCGGCCGGCTTCTCGATGAAATCCCAGGCCCCGCCCCGGACCGCCTTGATGGCCATCGGCACGTCGCCATGGCCGGTCACGAGCACGACCGGGATCTCGGGATCGACCGCGCGGACGGCATCGAGGAGGCCGAAGCCGTCGAGACCGGGCATGCGGACATCGCTCACGACGACGGCTGGAAGATTGGGCGACAGGATCTCGAGCCCCGCCTCGGCGGATCGGACCGCGGCGACGTCGAACCCGTCGAGCTCCAGGGTCTGCCGATAGGCATCGCGCACCTCCTGATCATCGTCCACCAGAACGACCTTGGGCTTTGCGCTCATGACCGGCTCGCCGCCAGATCGATCACGAAGGTCGTTCCCGTCCGTCCCGTCGTCGCCAAGATCAAGTCTCCTCCGAAATCCTTCACGATGTTGTACGACATCGACAGGCCGAGTCCGAGCCCCAGCCCGGCAGGCTTGGTGGTGAAGAACGGGTCGAAGACGGCGGCGCGGTGCTGCTCCGCGATCCCCGGCCCGTTGTCGGCAACGATTAGGCGGACTCGCCCTCCCCCGGCTTCGGCGCCGATGTCAATGCGACGGTCCGCCTGCCCCTCGAGGGCGTCGAGCGCGTTCGAGATCAGGTTGACGATCACCTGCTCCAGCCTGATCTCCTCGGCCAGAACCGTCAGGGGAGCGGCCGGGACGCTCATCCGCACCGCGACCTTCTCCTCGTCGAGGCGCTGCTCGAACAGGCTTAAGGCTCCCTCGACGACGGCCCGGAGATCGACCGCTTCGAGGGTCGCGGCGGGGCGGCGGGCGAAGCGCTTGAGATGCTTGATCAGCTCCGCCATCCTGGCCGTCAGGCCCTGAATCCGGTCCAGGCTCGCCCTCGCCTCCTCAGGACGGCCGCGTTCGAGCAGCACGGTCCCGTTGTGGGCGTGCGAGCGGATCGCCGCGAGCGGCTGGTTCAGCTCATGGCTGATGCCCGCCGCCATCTGGCCGAGCGCTGCGAGCTTGGCAGCCTGGACCAGGTCGTCCCGCGTCTGCCTGAAGACGGCAAGCGCCTTCCCGAGATCGCCGAGCTCGTCGTCCGTGTGCGGCGGCAGGACCGGCATCGTGGGGCCGCTAGCGATGGTGGTCGCCGCCAGCGTCAGCCCCTGGAGGCGCACGACGAGATTCCTGCGGACATAGAACCAGCCGATCGCGACCGTGATGACGAGCGACGCGATGGCGATCGCCAGGAGGAGATTGCGCCCGATCGCGATGGCGTCGGCAGAGCGCTCCGAAGCCCTTCTGGCAATCGCTTCCGTTCGGCTGACCTCCTGCGACACGAGGGTGCCGAGCTGGGTGACGAGGCGCCGGTTTTCGGCGAGAAGCGCCTGCGCGTCGGCAACGGCCTGGAGTTCGGCGCGCTTCACGGCCGCAAGCCCGGAAGCCGGATCGGAGACGGCGAGCAGGCGCGCCGCGATCTGGCTGATGGTGATCGCATCCGTCCAGCTGGCGAGCGCTTTGGTTTCCAGGTCGAGCTGGTCCGTCATCTCGCCGAGGAAGTTGCTCGTCTCCTGAAGATCCTCGATTGTCGGCACGATTCCGAGCCGGCCCAGCAGGCCCACGATCAGGTTGGCGTGCGCATTGATGGTCAGGAGCGCTTGGCTCTTGCGGCTCTCCTCCAACAGGGTCCTGCGCCCGGCCTCGGCCGCCTCGCCCGGCGCGACCCGGCCGATAGCCGATTCCATGTTGAACCGCGCATCGTCGATGAGGGGCTCGATCTCCTCGATCAGATCGGCCTGCAGCCATCGCAGCTCCTCGCCGATCTCCCGCGAGCGTTCGTGCAGCGGAAAGCGCCGGTCGGCGACCCGGTCGATGGCCTTGAGATTGGACTCGATCCCGTCCGTCACCACGAGAAGCTCGGGAGAGAGCGACTGCTCGTCGCTGCGCTCGTTCAGGACGGAGCGAAGGGCGGAGAGGCGCGCAACGAGGGTCTCGCGCGTGCGGTCGTAAGCCTCGCGCCGCTCTGCGACCGCGAGATCCGGCGTGCTGGCGATCACGCTTGCGCCTGCCTCCGCGAGGCGGGCGGAGAATGCGAGAGCCGGGAGATGAGCGGTCGCGACGGAGTTCAGCTCCTCGCTGAGACGGGCATAGGACAGCCAGCCGACGATGCAGGCGCCGACAGCGAGCCCGCCTACGCCCAGGAAGGCGATGATGAGGCGCCCGCCGATGCCGAGTCGCGTCCGCCGGATCATGGTCGTGCGGCCTCCGCACCATCCGCATTCCGATCGGCGCCTCCCAATCTCGCGGCGGCGTCGGCCAAAGCGCGCGCGGCCTGCTGCATGTTCCCATCGATCTGCGCTTTGATGCGGGCTTCGAGCTGGGCCTGGGGCGCGGGCGTGGGAAGGCCGCGCCGGACGCGCACGAGATCCTTCCATCGCTCCAGCTCCATAGCCTCCGGGCCGCTCAGAGGCGGCCGGGTCAAGGCGTGGCGCGCGTCGCTCACCAGCTTCGCCAGATCCGCATCGGAACGCCCCGACAGGGCCGCTTCGAGCGCGCGCACGGACCGCCACATCCGCACCAGGTCGGACCTCCGGAAGGTAATCATCTCGTCGAAGATGATGTTGACGAGCTCGTAGCGGGCGGCCGAGAGGCGCGCATCGAACAGTCCCTTGGAGAACAGGCCGTCGCGCCGGAAGGGACTGCCGTCCGTCGTCTCGCCGGCAGGATAGACCGCGGGGGAGATCGGGAGCCGCGCGACCGCCGGATCCAGCAACAGGGCCTGCCCTTCCTGCGACAGCACGAAATCGACGAAGCGTTCGGCGCCGTCCCGATTGGCCGCATCGTTCAGGACCGCGATGCTGGCCGGCACGAACAGGGTCTCCTCGGGCAGGGCAAACCGGGTCGAGTCCTTCGGCATGCCCTCCGGATTGGCCAGGAAGTCGATCGAGGGGCCGATCCCGAAACGGCCGCGGGCGACTCCGGCCGAGACGCCGAAGCTGCGTGCCGTCACGGTCGCGAGATTGCCGCCGATCTCGGACCAGATGCCCCATCCGCGGTCCCACCCGTAGACCTGGAGAATGGCCTCGACCATGAGGTGCATCGTGCCCGACCGCGACGGGGAGCTGATGCCGATGTGCCCGGCATAGATGGGTGCCGCGAGATCGCTCCAGCCCCTGGGAACCGGCAACCCCCTGCCCTCGAGATAGTCGGGATTGTACACGAACCCGTAGCCCGACAGCGCGAAGCCGAGATAGGTCATGTCGGGATCGTTCACCGGATATCCGGCGATCAGATCCGGCGCTCCCGTCGGGCGCGGCTTCAATGCCGCCAGCCGGCCCGCCCGCTTCAGGATCTCGAAGGCATCCGGCGCCGAGGCCCAGAAGATGTCCGCCCTGTGCCTCTCGCCGACGATGTCGGCCACGGCCGTGGTCGTCTTACGCTGAACGAATTCGAGCGACAGCTCCGGATGGCGGGTTCTGAACGCGCTCTGGAACGGCTCGAGGAACTGCGGCGGAAACGACGTGAGGACGCGCACCGCACGCACTTTCTCATCGGCGAAACCGGCCGCCGTCAGCAGGACCAGATGGGCCAGCACGATGGTCAGGCGAATGAAGAAAGGACGTGGCATGTATCGATGTTGCGGCGGTACTCGGGCCGCATCATAGGCCCGAGACAGACGAGCCGATCAAGTGCAATTCTTCGGTTGCAATCACCGCCAGCAATAACGGCGGCGCCCCTGCGGCTCCGAGGTGTCCTGTCAGCAGGTGCCTGCGGACGGCGGCTGGCCTCAAGGCCCTGCCCATGCCACCATTGCGTTATTCCAACCTGAGCGTATCGGATGGACGGGTCACCGTATCCGCCTTTCCGCACGATAGACTGGTCCGATGGTGCTGGAGCCCTCATGAGACTGATCGCCTCGCTTGTTTCACTTTCGGTGCTTCTGAGTCCCGCCGCGGCTCTGTCGCAGCAGGGCTTCGATGTGATCGTCCTCGGCGCTTCCGGCGGCATCCAGGACGGCAACCTCAGTTCCTTTCTCATCCGGCCGCACGGGGACAGGAATGCCGTTGCGTGCGATGCGGGCAGCCTGGTCAACGGGTTGAAGGTCGCTCAGGAAAAGGGCGCCTTCGGGGACGTGAAAAGACCGGAAGGCTCGTCCGACAGCGTCGTCGGACATGTGCTGAAGAACGAGATCAAGGGCTACCTGATCAGCCACGCGCATCTCGACCACGTGCAGGGCCTCGTGATTGCCTCGCCGGACGACAGCGAGAAGACCATCTACAGCCTGCCGTCCATCAGCGCGGAGATCGAGCGGAACTACTTCAACTGGCGGACCTGGCCGAACATGCTGGACCGGGGCCAGCCGCCGCACTTGAAGAAGTATCGCCTGCAGGACCTGAAGCACGGCGAACCCACGGCCCTCGCAGGCACCAGGATGACCGCCACGCCCTATCCGCTGAACCATGCGGGAACGGAGTCCACCGCCTTCCTGATCGAAAGCGGCGACGACGCCATCCTGTGCTTCGGGGACACCGGGCCCGACGAGGTCCAGAAGACGACCAACATGCAGGACATTTGGACGGCCGTCGCCGACAGGGTGAAGCAGCGGAAGCTGAAAGCCATCATCCTGGAGACGTCGTATACGAGCGACCGGCCGGACAATCTGCTGTTCGGCCATATGACGCCGAAATGGGTCCACAGCTTGCTGCGCGCGCTGGATCGGGCTGCGGGCGGAAGCGCCCTGAAGGGACTGCCGCTGATCGTCAGCCACATCAAGTATTCACTGACCGGCGAGCAGCCACAGGAAGCCATCCTGAAGGAACTGGAGGCGGACAATGACCTCGGCGTCCGGTTCCTGATCCCCGAACAGGGTGCGCGTTACCATTTCCAATAGGGCGACGCGCCTGCACCGCCATGCGCAACCGGCATGGGATCACGGTCGGGCCCGTGCTGCGGCTCCACCGGGTTTCACGTCGCCGGCCGCAACGGCTGCTCCGACCGCCGGGCCCCCTCGCCCGCATTTGAGGCGACGCAGGTCGGCACCGGCTGAGGGTGCATTGGCCCTTACGGTCCTGACATGCCCGATCGGGCCTGCCGTGCCCGACACGCCTTCGTCGAGGAGATCCCGCATGACCCGGGTCCGCGCCGCCGCGCTTGGAGCGCCCAGCACGACCCCGACGAGACGTCGACCCCCATTGATCGCCGAGATGGCGACGTTGAAGCCCGAGGCGCAGACATAGCCGGTCTTCGTCGCCTCAAGACCGGAATAGTCCTCGATCATCTTGTTGGTGTTCTTCAGGAGCCGTCCGTTGACCGTGACGGCCGCCGTCCTGAAGAGGTCCAGGTCGTCCGGATGAGCGCTCACGACGGCCATCATGAGGACAGCCATGTCCCTCGCGTTGGTGACCTGACGGTCGTCGTGCAGGCCATTGGCGTTGACGAAGCGCGTCCCGGTCATCCCGAGGCGCGCGGCCTCGGCGTTCATGGCCGCGACGAAGGAGGCCTCGCTCCCGCCGACCGCCTCGGCGATGGCGACCGCCACGTCGTTCGCGCTCTTGACCATCATGACGCGCAGCGCATCCTCCAACCGGAGGGAGGTGCCCTCCGGGACACCCAGCCTCGTCGGGGCCTGGGCCACGGCCCGCGCGCTCAGAACGATGGAGCTGTCCAGGGTGAGCCGGCCCGAGCCGACCGCCATCAGGGCCAAATGCGCCGTCATCAGCTTGGTGAGCGAGGCCGGATGCCAGGAGCGGGTGGCCTCCTGGGCGACCAGAATATCTCCGGAGGACGCGTCCACCAACAGCAGGGGAGAGGCGCCGGCGGGAGCGGCCGCCAGAAGAAGACCGGCGGCCAGCAGGAGAGAGGGCGGCTTCATGCCCCCATCCTTCATGGAATTGCCGCCTTGCACAAGCCCGGAATATCAACCCGCGGGTCGGACCGCTGCTATGGGAGCCCTGCCCCGAGGCGCCGCGGCAGCAAGGGATCGTTAAGCCTGATTTCGATATCAGCCGCATGAAGCGGAGCTTTCCGCCGCCCGGCCGGTTTTCGTCGATGCAAGCGCAATCCGGAGGGACATATGGCCACGAAAGCCTGCAACGCCGCGTTCGTCGCCCTGCTGATGCTTCCTGCCGCCGGCCTGCCCGCCCGGGCGGCCAGCTTCGACTGCACGAAGGCCGAGGCTCCCGACGAGCGGATGATCTGCGGCGATCGCGAACTCAACGACCAGGACGTTGAGCTCTCCGTCCTCTATACCCAGCTCAAGCCGCTTCTCGCCATGGGCGCCCGAGGCGACCTGGAGGATGGGCAGGTCGCGTGGCTGAAGCGGCGACGGGCCTGCGGGGACGATCGGGCCTGTCTGGCCAAGGCCTATGCGGACCGGCTGCTGCAGCTGAGGGGCGTCTTTGAAGAATTGGCCAAGCGAGGGCCTTTCTGAGGTCCTCGCCGGTTGGCAGCGCCCGATCCCTCATTCCTCCGCCGTGTCGGCGGCCTCGTCCCTCATGTGCCGTGAAACGACGGTTTCCTCGCCGAGGAGGCCGCGCGGCCGCAGCAGCAGGATGAGCATGAGAAGCAGACCGATGAGCACGACCTGCAGGGTGGCCGCACGGGCCTGATACTCGCTCGGGACGATCTCGCGCAGCGCGTTCCCGGACAGCGTCCACAGGGCCCAGACCACGAAGGCTCCGAGGATCGCGCCCCGGTTGTTGCCCGAGCCGCCCACGATCAGCATCGTCCAGAGCTGGAAGGTGAGGATCGGCAGGAAATCCTCCGGAGCGATGTAGCCGACGAAATGCGCATAGAGCGCTCCGCCGAGTCCCATGAGCATGCAGCCGATGACGAAGGCCTGCAGCCGGAACCGGAATGCCCTCTTGCCGAGGGATTCGGCCGCCGTCTCGTCCTCGCGGATCGCCCGCAGGACCCGTCCCCATGGGCTGCGCACGAGACGCTCCAGCGCCACATAGCTGAGACCGAGCAGCGCCGCCGCGACTGCCAGGTACGTCACGTTCCAGGCGAGGTTGTCGTCAATCACCTCGGCGAAGGGCTTCGGGATGAACTGCAGCCCGAATGGGCCGCCCGTCAGGCCCTTGGCGTTCAGGGCGACGAGCTGAAGGGTCACGGCGACGCCGAAGGTCGCGATGGCGAGGTAGTCGTGCCGCAGCCGCAACGCCGCCACGCCGATGATGAAGGCCGCAATCCCGGAGGTCGCCATCGCGCCGAGCCAGCCGAGCGGGATCGGCAGGCCCAGTCCGCCGAGCTGATCGGGATAATCGGGTGCCGTGATGAGCGCCGACGTGTAGGCCCCGATCGCCACGAACCCTGCGACGCCGACATTGAACAGGCCCGTGAAGCCCCATTGCAGATTGAGGCCGAGCACCACCAGCGCGAAGATCGTGGCGAAGACGAGAAAGAACGTGCCGTACGAGAGCAGTCCGATGAGATCGGGCATCACGTTCTCTCGCCGAAGAGACCGGTGGGGCGGATGAGCAGAATGGCGATGAGCACCACGAAGGCGGTCGCCGCGCGGTATTCGGCTCCGACGAGAGGCACCGACAGGCTTTCCGCAAGCCCGACGATCAGGCCGCCCACGACCGCCCCGTAGACGCTGCCGATCCCGCCGAGGATCGCTGCGGCGAAGAGCGGAAGCAGCAGGTCGAGGCCGAGCTGCGGCCGCAGCTGGACGGTGAGGCCCGAGAAGACGCCCGCCACCGCCGCGAGGACCGCGCCGATGATCCACGTGGCGCGGATAACGCGGTCGACGTCGATTCCCGTCACCCGGGCGAGCTGCGGATTGACGGAGGTCGCGCGCATCGCCTTTCCGACGGTCGTGCGCGTGAGGAAGATGTGCAGGCCGACGACCGAGACCGCCGTGAGGCCGAGGACGAAGAGCTGATCCGGGGTGATGCGCAGCCCGCCCAGCACGTCCCTCGGGACCAGCCGGATCGCAACCTGGATCTCGCGGCTGTAATATTCCGGAACCGCCCCATAGATGAACTGGAGGAGGTTGCGCAGAACGAGGGCGGCGCCGAAGCTCGCCATGATCAGCGTGATGGCGTTCCCGTGACGCCGGAGCTGGCGAAAGAGCAGCCGGTCGACCAGGAGCGCCAGCGCCGCGGTGGCGACCGCCGAAACCGCGAGCGCGACGAGAAGCGGCCAGCCGAAGGAGAACGGGCCAAGAGGCTCCGCCGGGCCCCAGACCGCCACGATCCCGATCAGCGCCGTCCAGGCGAGATAGGCGCCCCAGGTCAGGAGCTCGCCGTGGGCGAAGTTCGCGAAGCGCAGGATCGAGTAGACCAGCGTCACGCCGATCGCTCCGAGCGCGATGACCGAGCCGATGATGAATCCATCGGCCACGAGCTGCAACACTATGAGCCTCCTCGATGTTGTCCGAGATAGAGCGCGGCCACCTGGGGATCGCCTGCGAGATCGCGCGCCGTTCCGACGATCCTGGTGCTTCCTTCGACCAGGACCGCGCCCCGATCCGCGATGGCGAGAGCCGCCTTGACGTTCTGTTCGACCAGCACGATCGTGACCCCGGTGGCGCGCACGTCGAGGAGCTTCTCGAACACGATGCCCACGAGCTTCGGCGAAAGGCCAGCCGACGGCTCGTCCAGCATCAGGACCTTCGGCTCCCCCACGAGCGCCCGGGCCACCGCAAGCATCTGGCGCTGGCCGCCCGAGAGACGCCCCGCCAGCAGACGCCGCTGGCGCGCGAGGTCCGGAAACAGGTCGTAGAGGTCACGGAGCCGCTGCTTCTTCGGCACCTTCAGGATCGAGGCCGCGAGATCGAGGTTGTCCTCGATCGAGAGATTCACGAACACGTTCTCGGTCTGTGGCACGAAGCCGAGGCCCTCGTGCGCCAGATGGTGAGCCGCACGCCCGGTGATGTCGCGGTCGTGCAGAAGAACCTTTCCGGCGCTGACCGGCACGAGCCCGGCGATGGCCTTGATCAGGGTCGACTTGCCGGCCCCGTTGGGCCCGAGAACGGCGACGATCTCGTTGGGCTCGACCGCAAGCGACGTGCCCCGCACGATCGGAAGTCCGGGCTCGTAGCCGGCTTCCAGGTCCACGACGCGAAGAGCCGTCACGCGACGGCTCCGCCGAGATAGGCCTCGATCACCCTCGGGTCGCCGCGCACCTCCTGCGCCGTTCCGGTCATCAGGAGGCGTCCTTGCGCCATGACCATGATGGGACTGCACAGGTTCATCACGAGATCCATGTTGTGCTCGATGATCAGGAACGTGACGCCCTGGCGGTTGAGGGTCACGATCCGGTCGACGATCGCATCCAGCAAGGTGGGGTTGACCCCCGCTCCGGGCTCGTCGAGCAGGATCAGGCGCGGCTCCGCAACGAGGACGCGGGCGAGTTCGAGGAGCTTGCGCTGCCCGCCGGACAGGACGCGGGCGGGTTGATGGGTGAGACGGGACAGGCCCACGAAATCGATCCAGTGCCGGGCGGCCTCCGCTAGCCGCCGTTCCTCGGCGGCGACGCGGCCCGGCGTGAGCCAGTTGGCCCAAAACCGCTCGCCGCGCTGGCGCAGCGGCGCCACCATGACGTTCTCCAGCACGGTCATCTCCGGAAAGGGCCTCGGAATCTGGAAGGTGCGGGCAAGGCCCTTGGCGAAGATCCGGTCCGGAGAGAGCCCGTCGATGCGCTCGCCCCCCAGGCTGAGCGACCCCGAGGATGGGGGAAAAAGACCCGCCAGGCAGTTGAAGAGGGTCGTCTTGCCGGCCCCGTTCGGCCCGATCAGGCCCGTGATCGTTCCCTCCTCGATCACGAAGGACACTTCGTTGACGGCGTGATTGCCGCCGAAGGTCTTGGTGATCGATTGCGCTGCGAGCATGACTGGAGGGACGTCCCGGGCGGGCGATGTTGCGGGGCCGCAGATTTTGCGTCATGACAATGCCCATGCGCAACAGGCAAAGGACGTTGTCCCGTGTCGGATGATTCCTTCGAGCTTTACGACCTGAAGGTCGAGGTCGTCGCCCCGGAAGGCGCCACGCTGTATTGTGGCGCCAAGCCCGGCGACTATTTCGAACTCAAGGGAGAGATGCTTCATCTGCCTCCGGGCCAGGGCTTCTCGATCTACTCGCTTGCCGCGCTTTTGCCGCTCCTCCCGGCCAAGCAGCGCGCCACCCATCCGAACGACTGGATGTCCACGGATGCCGAGGTCGCCTGCCCGGATCCGAACTGCCCGAGCCGGTTCCGGATCAGCCGGATGGCGAAGCGCGTGTTCCGGCACGCGGAGGTCACGGCCGTTCCCCTGTCCAACCCGAAAGCCTGACATGACAGTCGAAACCATCGAGCTCGCCCCCGGCTACAGGATCTCGCGCATGCTGCGCGGAGGCTGGCAACTCGCCGGCGGCCATGGCGCTATCGAGACTGAGCGTGCCATCGCCGACATGGCGGCCTTCGTCGACCAGGGCGTCACGACCTTCGACTGCGCCGACATCTACACGGGCGTCGAGGAGATGATCGGCCTGTTCCGGGAGCGCATGCTCGCCGAGCGCGGCTCAGACGCGATGAAGGCCTTCAAGGTCCACACGAAGTTCGTGCCCGACTGGGACGCCCTCCCCCGCGTCGACCGGGCCTACGTGCGCGACGTGATCGACCGCTCGCTGCGTCGCCTCAGGACGGAACGCCTCGACCTGGTCCAGTTCCACTGGTGGAACTACGACGTGCCGCGTGTCGTCGAGACCGCGCTCATCCTCAAGGATCTCCAGGACGAGGGTAAGATCCACGAGATCGGGGGCACGAACTTCGATACCTCGCACACGCGGGCGATGCTCGACGCAGGCGTGCCGCTCGTGTCGATGCAGGTGCAGTACTCGCTCCTCGACCAGAGACCCGAGAACGGCCTCGTGGCGCTGTGCCAGGAGCGCGGCATGAAGCTGTTGTGCTATGGCACCGTCGCCGGCGGCTTCCTGTCGGAACGGTGGCTCGGCGCGCCGGAGCCGCAGGAGCCCTACGCCAACCGTTCGCTCGTCAAGTACAAGCTCATCATCGACGATTTCGGCGGCTGGTCCCTGTTCCAGGAGCTTCTCGCAACCCTGAAGGAGATCGGGCGCAAGCACCGGGTCAGCCTGACGTCGGTAGCGACCCGATGGGTCCTTGACCGGCCTGCCGTGGCCGGCGCGATCGTCGGCGCCCGCTACGCCGAGCACCTCGCCGACAATCTAGACGTGTTCCGTTTTACCCTCGACGGCGAGGACAGGGCCGCCATCGAAGGAGTCCTCGCGCGCAAGACGGGGCCCGAGGGCGACACCTACACGCTCGAGCGGGACCGTGAGGGCCGGCACGGCCGCATCATGCACTACAATCTCAGCAAGGCCTGATCGTCATGGGTCTCGACCATCCCCTCGCCCGCGCGGCGATGCAGGAGATCGCCGACCTGCACGCCTTCTTCGAGGCGTGGCTCGGCGGAAGGCTCGACCGGACCGGCGCGGTGTTCGCCAGGCTGGAGAACGTCCTCGGCGAGGAGTTCAGCATGGTGTCTCCGGGCGGGGTCCGGCTCCGGCGGTCCGACGTAACCTCCTGGATTTGGGATGCCCACGGCACCAGGGAAAAGACGGGAGGGTTCCGCATCGTCGCCGTTGAGCCCGAGCTTCTGCTCCTGCGCGCGCCCCTGGTCGTTCTTCGCTATGTGGAAGAGCAGGAGGCCGACGGCATCGTGACGCGCCGCTGGGCGACCGCCGTGTTCGAAGTCGGTGGGGAGGCCGGAAGCGTGCGATGGCTTGCCCTGCAGGAGACCTGGATTCCGCCGGGCTCTTGAGGACGATCCCGCTCGCCGCCCTTGCAAAACCGCCGCCGAGGCGGAACACTGCCTGCTGGCCGGGCGGAGCAAGGACACGAGAGCCCACCACCGGCGACCAGACCAGGGGAGTGTTCACCGTGCGCTTTGCATCCATCGTTTCGGCCGCAGCCCTCGCGGCTGCTCTCGCTCCGCTGCCCGCCACCGCGCAGCAGCCGTGCACCCATACGGTCGGTGTCGTCGTCGAGCTGACCGGTCCGGCCGGGCGCTTCGGCCAGGCCGCCGCCAAGTCCGTCGAGCTCGCCTTCAAGGAGATCAACGAGGCGGGCGGCGCCGCCGGCTGCCAGCTCGCCATGGATCTGCGGGATTCGCAGAGCCAGGGTTCGGTCGCGGTCGACCAGGCCCGGCAGCTCGTCGACCTGAAGCGCGTGCCGGCGATCATCGGCGGCATCATCTCATCGGTGTCGCTGCCCGTCCTCACCTCGGTGACGGCGCCGGCCGGCGTGGTGCAGATCTCCCCCGCCTCGTCGTCCCCGACCCTCACGCGGATCGCCCAGGAGGGGAAGAGCAACGGCATCTTCTTCCGCACCATCACGTCGGATGCGCTCCAGGGCACGGCAGCCGCGAAATACGCGTTGGATCAGGGGCTGAAGAAGATCGCGATCATTCACGTCAACAACGACTTCGGCGTGAACATGGTGGCGGAGTTCAAGCGCGCCTACGAGGCCCTCGGAGGCGAGATCACGTCCGTCACGCCCTACAACCAGGGCCAGGCCTCCTACGCACCGGAAGTCACTCGCGCGCTCGCAGGAGACCCGCCCGCGCTCTACCTCGTCTCCTATCCGGGCGACGGCACGTCGATCGCCCGTACCTGGATCTCGCAGGGCGGTGAGCCGAAATTTCTCCTGAACGACGGCATGAACAGCGCCGACTTCATCCGCGACGTCGGTCCGCGCTACCTGAACGACGCCTTCGGGACGTCCTCGGGCACCACGACGACGCCCTCGACCGAGCATTTCGCCAAGGCCTATCCGGCGATGTCCGGCGGCTTCGACGCCAATGCGCCGGCCGCCGACAGGGCTTACGATGCCGCAGCCATCCTGGGCCTGGCGGTGGCCCGGGCAGGCAAGTTCGAGGCGGCGGCCATCCGGGATTCGATCCGCAAGGTCACGGGCGGCGAAGGCGAGGTCATCCATGCCGGTCCGGACGGCTTCAAGAAGGCGCTCCAGCTGATCAAGGAAGGCAAGCCGGTCCGCTACGAGGGCGTCGTCGGCCCGGTCAGCTTCGATCAGTACGGCGACATCACCGGCCCGTTCCGGCTGTGGCGCATCCAGAACGGCGAGGTCACCACCATCGGACAGATGGGCGTCGACGAGGTCAACGCCATCCGGAACAAGGTTCCAGCCCGCTAGGAATCGAGCGCCCCAGCGTTCGAAGCTACCCGACTCACCGATCCACCATCCGTCAAAGCAGGCTCCGCACCGACGCGGAGCCTGTCATGCCTTCTGGAGAAAGCCATGTCCCTGCGCCCCGACCGGACGATGCTCGCACCCGGTCTCGAGATCAGCCGCGTGATCACGGGTCTCTGGCAGGTGGCCGATATGGAGCGCGATGGCCGCCTCCTGGACCGCGACGCTGCAGCCGCCGCCATGGCGGACTACGCGCGCGACGGGTTCGACACCTTCGACATGGCCGACCACTACGGCAGCGCGGAGCTGATCACCGGCCGCTTCCTGAGCCTGCAGGCCGCAACGGAGGAGCAGCGTGCGGCCGCTTTCACGAAGTGGTGCCCGACTCCGGGACCGATGACGCCGGACGTCGTGGGCGCGGGCATCGAGGAGCGTCTGGAGCGGCTCGGCGTCCCGTCCGTCGACCTGCTGCAATTCCATTGGTGGATGTTCGAGCACCCCGGATATATCGACGCCATGAAGGAGCTCGTGGCGCTGCAACGGGAAGGTCGCATCCGCCATCTCGGCCTGACGAACTTCGACACGGACCACCTGCGCCTCCTGGTGAAGCACGGCTTCCCCATCGTGTCGAACCAGGTCTCCTTCTCCCTGCTCGACCGCCGCGCCGCGGAGAACATGAGCGCGTTCTGTCTTGCCAACGGCGTGCGCCTGCTCGCCTACGGCACCCTCGGAGGCGGCTTTCTCACCGACCGCTGGGTGGGCGCACCGGAGCCGACTTCCGTCGCGGATTGGAGCAAGTCGAAATACAAGCGCTTCATCGACACGATCGGCGGATGGTCCGCGCTCCAGACGATCCTCGCAGCCCTTCATGAGATCGCCCGCAAGCATCTGGTCTCGGTCGCGAACGTGGCCACGCGCTGGGTGCTCGAGCAGCCGGCCGTCGCGGCCGTCATTGTCGGGGCCCGGCTGGGCGAGCGCGAGCATCGCGCCGACAATGCGGCCTTGTTCTCGTTCGCCCTGGACGAGGACGACAAGCAGCGGATCGACGACGCACTGGGCTCCACCCGGCGCATACCGGGCGATTGCGGCGACGAGTACCGCCGCCCGCCATTCCTCACCGCGTCGGGCGATCTCAGCCATCACCTCGAGAGCTTTCCGCCCGTCTTCGAGGCCGTTCCGGTCGACGACCGGCCCGACCGCCTGCGCATCGACTCGGGCAGCGTGTGGGAGCCCATCTGCGGCTACAGCCGCGCGGTGAGGATCCGCGACCGCATCCTCGTCAGCGGAACTACCGCCACGCACGGAACGGGAGAGGTCATCTGTCCGGGCGACGCGGAAGGGCAGACCGTCTACATCCTGGACAAGATCGCGGCGAGCATCGCCTCCTTGGGCGGAACGCTGGCGGACACGGTTTGCACGCGCGTGTATCTCAGCAATGCGGACGACTGGGAGCCCGTCTCCCGGGTGCATGGCCGCTACTTCGGCACCATCAGACCCGCCAATACGCTGCTCGAGGTCTCACGCCTCGTCGGAGAGTACGCCGTCGAGATCGAGGCCGAAGCCGTCGTCGGTTAAGTCACAGCGGCGGGGATGCTCGATGATCCGTTACGAGAACACCCCAACGGTGGTGGTTGCGCTGGTGCCGCTCCGAGGCGGCCTTCTGATGATCCGGCGCGCCGTTCCCGGTGAAGGCCATGGACAGCTCGCCCTTCCCGGTGGCTACCAGATGCTCGGACAGACCTGGCAGGAGGCCGGCGCACGCGAGGTGCTGGAGGAAACCGGTGTCGTCGTCGCACCGGAGACCCTGCGCGTCCTAACCGTCGAGACGACCCCGGACCGGCGTCAGAACCTGCTCTTCTGCCGCAGCCCCGCGGTCGAGCATGAGGGCGCGTTCGTGCACGACGCGGAGGTTTCCGAAGTTCTCGTCATCCACCAGCCGGTCGAAACGGCTTTCGCGCTCCACACCCGAATGGTTCGTGACTTTTTCGAACACGCGGATCCGGCCTGAAGCATCGGGCCAAAAGCGCGAACCGCTTCGTCCGTTAAGCTAGCGGTTGGCCGTGACGAGAGGCACGGGCCGATCCGCGAGAGCCACCCAGGCTCGATCCTTCGTCCCCTCACGCATGAGGTAGGTGTATCCGGTTCTCCCCCAGGGCAGCACGGCATTGCGCTTGTTGTCGAGGATGAAGTCGCCGCGATCCGTCAGGACCGTCAGCACGGCATGACCGTCGCCGCGCTCGTCGGCCACCACGGTCATCCGAAGCGCCCGATGCGGCAACCCGGCGGCAACGAGGTGTCTGCGCTTGAGAAGCTGGATGTCCTCGCAGTCGCCCATCCCGTCATCGGGATAGTCCCACCGGTCCACGACGCCCCAGTGATCACGGTCCGTGACCGGAAGGATCGCTTCGTTCACACGCCGGTTGACTGTCTTGATCGTGCTCCAGACGGAGGGCGTGAGCACGACCCGTTCGAGCTGGTGACGATCGACCTCGCATTCCTCGGGATGCCGGTTGCAAAACCCTGTCCATGCATTGATCGGCGCAGCGGTCCCGACCTCCTGGATCCGGCTGGTGGTTGCCGGCATCGGCCGGAACGGTTCCGCGCCGGCGGCACCGATCGTAATGCTGAAGGCAACCGCCCCGATGCCGGCGAGCACCGCAGCCTGAACGGCACGTCCGGCCGATGTCCTGCGACGACGCGCATTGCGGCGGTGATGACGATCATCCATGGCGTGGCTCCGATGTCAGAACCAAAACGATGAACAATCGTGGTAAACCGACCTTTAACGCGCTCCGTTTTTTCGTGGATCCGCCGTGCTTCCCGCGGCGCTGCCGCCGGGATCAGAAGCTAGGACGAACCCGCTCTGCCGCAAGCCGTCCCGGCAGGTCATGCCCCATCGATCGTCATCCGTGACGATTGGCGTAGCGGCGCTTCTTGGTGAGGTTCTTCAGCCCTTCGCGCCTTTTCTCCGGGCCAACGATCTCCCTGTAACGGCGTGTGTTCTTCTTGAACGACGGTCTCATGCGGGCTTTACCGGCCATAGTCTTTGCTCCCTGTTGGCATGATCTGAAAGCATGCGTCGTGTGCCGTCAAGTCCGCATGACGGCGGGCCTCGATCCTGCACGGGCGGAGCCAGCCGGGCCCTACTCGGCCCCGGCCGATTTCAGGCGGATCGATCCCGTCTGCTCGGCATCGCTCGCGCTGTACGCGGTGCGAAGCTGCCCCAGCATCCCCTTGCGCTTGGCCACGTAATAATATCCCCCCGCATAAAGGGACACGGCACGGTCCGCATTGCCTCCAGCCACCCGGTACGCATTCGCCAGATACGGCACCGCGTAAGTCAGGTTGGTGTTGGCATCGAGCAGACCCGATGCCGGACCTGTGTATCCCATGCCGCGCGCGGTCGCGTAACGGATCTGCATGAGGCCGAGATTGCCTCGATGGGACGCACGCGGATTGTAGCCGCTCTCCCGGCGGATGATCCGATGCACCAGCGCTTCGGGCACGCCATGCACTCGCGCATGCTGTGCAACGAGCGCATCGATGTCAGACTGTTCGGAGGCCGCCGCGGGCAGAGCACAGGCTGCGAAGACGCAGCCCGCAACAAGACGAGAGATCATGTTTTTCCCCTTGTGCTGGGGACTTTGTCTCCATCAATCGTGGCAAGAGGGCGTCAGCTTGGCCGTAACGGCCGGACAGCGCCTCCTCCGGGCACCTAGCCACCCGGGCAGTACACGGCGTCCCGGATTCGCCGCAGGATGCATCCACCATGCCGCGGAGATCGACCATGCCCGCCCAAGCCGCCAACCGCTCCCTTGCCGACCTGTCGGATCGTCTCGGCGCACTCGTCGACGGCGTTGCGTCCAAGCTCGTGGCCATTCGGTCCCGCCGGCGCACCTCGCTGAGCGGCTTCGTCTGGCGCCCCGGGCTCGTCATTACGGCCGAGGAGGCGCTCGAGGCTGATGAGGACATCGCCATCCTGCGGCCTGACGGAACGTCGGTCGCGGCCGGCCTCGTCGGCCGCGACCCAACCACGGACATCGTTCTCCTTCGAACCGAAGAGCAGCCCGTCGGCGAACTCGCCCTTGCGCCAACCGCCAGCCTGCGGGCCGGGCATGTGGTGGTCGCCGCCGGATGCCGTCCCGAGGGCCCGACGGCGGCCTTCGGCATCGTGTCTCTGGCGGGCGGTCCGTGGAGAAGCCTGCGCGGCGGCATGATCGACCGCAGAATTCATCTCGACCTTCGCCTCGACCCCCGCGCGGAGGGCGGCCTTGCGATCGACGCCGGCGGGAATGCCATCGGCATGACGGTGCTCGGCCCACGGGGTGGCGCTCTCGTGATCCCGTCCGAGACCATCGAGCGGGTCGCCCAGCAACTGCTTCAGCATGGACGGGTCGCACGCGGATATCTGGGGCTCGGGCTTCAGCCGGTCCGGATCGATCGAGGAACCGCCGCGGCCCCTGAACGTGACGACACGCGCGGATTGATCGTGGTGAGCGTCGATTCCGACGGCCCGGGCCAGAGGGCTGGAATTAAGCAGGGCGACATTCTGATCCGCTGGAACGATCATGCCGTGCAATCCGTCAGGAGCGTTCATTCCCTCCTCGGCCCCGAGAGCGTCGGGCAATCGGTGCGGATCGAGATCCTGAGAGCGGGTGAACGGCTCGCGCTTTCGATCGAGATCGGGGAGCGCCCCGGACTTTGATGGCCGCATGAGGCGCGAGGAGAGGTGACGCAGTGCGACGGGTCGTCCTTCAGATCGAAGATCCTGATCTGCTGGATCGCGTCGCCACGATCCTCTCAGCCGAATCCGGCATCGCGCTCGTCGATGACGAGAACGATGCCGACGTCTCGGTCTCCGACCGATCGGCTTCCGCTTTTCCGCATGGAGGCGCATCACGGATCCTGCTCGCGGAGCCGCAGCCGACGACCGACCTCCCAATCGGGGCGACCGTGAGCGTGATGCCGCGCGATTGCGCCGGCTCGGATCTCCTGCTCGCCATCGAGGCGACCGCACGGGGCTATGCCATCATGCCCCTGGACGTGCCGGCCGACATGGCCGTGAACGGTGCGCCGGGGCTGCCGCGCCCTCCCCAGGCGGACCTGCTGACCGCCCGCGAACGGGAGGTCCTGCGCCTCCTCGCGGAAGGCGCCTCCAACAAGGAGATCGCCCGCCGGCTCGGCATCTCTTTCCACACGGCCAAGTTTCATGTGGCGTCCGTCGCCGCGAAGCTCGACGCGACCGGCCGGACGGACGCCGTCGCTCAGGCGGTCCGCCTCGGCCTCATCATGTTGTGAGCGCGCCGTCCGCGCGGCCTTGGCGCAGAGGCTCGTCGTCACCACATCAGGTGAAACATTGTCTCGGATACGTCCCATGCTCGACCGCACTCCCCTTCACATCCTCCACGCGGGCAATGCCGCATCGTCCCAGGATCCGTCGTCCTCCGACGGCCGCGATGCCGAACTGCTCGATTCCTATTCGCGCTCCGTCACGGCCGTCGTCGATCGCGTCGGACCGGCCGTCGTCCGGGTGGAGCCGCAGGTTGCCGGCAGCCCCTCGGGAATGGGCTCAGGGGTCTTCATCTCGCCTGACGGCCTCCTCCTGACCAACAGCCACGTCATGCAGGGCATGCGGGACGCGAAGCTCATCGGCGCCGACGGGCGGCCGATCGAGGCTCGCGTCATCGGCGACGATCCCGATACGGACCTCGCCCTGCTGCGTGCGGACGGGACCGGCCTCCCCTTCGCGTCCCTGGGCGACTCCAAGCTGCTGAAGCGCGGTCAGATCGCGATCGCCATCGGCAATCCCCTCGGATTCGAGTCGACGGTGACGGCCGGTGTCGTGTCCGCCCTCGGGCGTAGCCTTCGCGCCAAGTCGGGTCGGCTGATCGACGACGTGATCCAGACCGACGCCGCGCTGAATCCCGGCAATTCGGGCGGTCCTCTCGTGTCAACCGCGGGCACGGTGATCGGCATCAACACAGCCGTCATCATGGGTGCGCAGGGCATCTGCTTCGCGGTCGCGAGCAACACGGCGAATTTCGTCGTCACGGAACTCATCCGCCATGGACGCGTCCGACGCGCCTCGATCGGCATCGCCGGTCAGACCATCCCGCTGCCGCGCCGGGTCGCCTATGCGGTCGGCCGGAGCATGACCTCTGCGGTGGCCGTCGCGGCCGTCGAACCCGACAGCCCCGCCGCGCGTGCAGGCCTCGAACAGGGCGACGTTCTCATCTCCCTCGACGGAGACGCGGTCGGCGGCGTCGACGATCTGGTGCGCCTGCTGAACGGCGATCGCATCGAACGCGCGATCGACGTCACCATTCTTCGAAGGGGCGAGATCCGCACCCTGACGGTCACGCCCGTCGAGCGCAGGCCATCTGCTCGCCCGGCCTAGCGTATCGTGAACTCGGGATCGCGCGTGAACAGTTCCTGCGGACGGGTGACGCCTCGCAAGGCGTAGCGCCCGACCGAGACGAGGCCGGCCCGGTCCTGGTCGGGCGCGACGGAGCAGAAGGTGGAGGACACGAGGACGTCGCGCTCGACCGAACGACACAGAGCCGCAATCCGACTCACCTCGTTGACGGCCGGGCCGACGACGGTAAAGTCGAGTCGATCCAGGCTGCCGACATTGCCATAGAAGACTTCGCCGATATGAAGCCCGAGATAGGCTTCGGTGACCGGGAGCCCCCGGAAGGTCCGATCCTCGTTGAGGAGGCGGATCTTCGATCGCATCAGGTCCTCCGCCGCGAGCGCCATGCGGCATGCCTCCGTGGGCTCATCGGCCTTGAAGATCGCGAGGACGCCGTCGCCGATCAGCTTCAGGACGTCGCCGCCGGCCTCGTGAACCGAGGAGATGATCGCGTCGGAATAGTCGTTCAGGAACGGGATGATCTGTTCGGGATCGGCCGTATCGGCGATATGCGTGAAGCCGCGCAGGTCGCTGAACCACAACGCGGCCTGGATGCGGTCCGTGATGCCTCTCGTGATCCGCCCGCTGAGGACCTGTCGTCCCGCATCCCGGCCGAGATAGGTTTCGACCAGGGTTTCGGCGATGCGGGCGAGGGATGCGCTCTTCATGGCCAGCGCAAGGGACGGAACGATGGTGTGCAGAAGCGTGAGATGCTCGTCCGTGAAGCCCTCTCCGGCATCCGTCGACCATGACGAATAGATGCGGTCCATCTCGCCGATGGTGCGGTCCGCACCGATGTGATGGCATAGGGCCAGGTAATCCGTCTGCCCCTCGGATCTGAGCTCCTCGAGGACCGTGAAGTCCGCAACGTGATCGGATCCGATCCTGCGGCGGAGCGTGTTCTCGCCGGTGCTGAAGAGATAGTAATACGTGCTGCGGCGCCAGTTGTCGGCAGCCTCCCCTTCGTCCGTGCGGCCGTACTCCACGACCGGATCTAGATCGGTCTGGTCGCGGCGCCACCGGAAGGCACGCCCCTCGTAGATCGGATGCAGGGTGTCGATGATGACGTTCGCCCGGGCTACGGGAATTCCTTCCTCGACCAGCCGCTCGCAGAAGCCCCGCAGCAGATCGGGCTCGGCAGTACCTGCTAGGCCCGCTTCCGTTACCCATCTGACTATGCTTGCCGCCTGCATCGAACCCATGGACGACTCCTGTCATGGCCGCGAAGAGAAGTGAGGCGCCCGGATATAAACCCTGCGGCGCCCCGACAACAGTCTCGAAGGTAAAATCGGCCGCGGCCGGCGCCTATTCGGCCGGCGATGGCCGTGCATCGGCGGCATGCCCCGGCACGGCCGGCCGCCGCCTCGTGAACCTCATGACCAGGAGCCGCATGGCGACGTAGAAGACCGGCGTCAGGAACAGCCCGAAGAACGTGACGCCGAGCATGCCGGCGAACACCGCCGTTCCCAAGGCCTGCCTCATCTCCGCGCCCGGCCCGGTCGCGATCGCCAGCGGGAGCACCCCGAGAATGAACGCGAAGGCCGTCATGAGGATCGGCCGCAGCCTCAGGCGACAGGCCTCGATCACGGCTTCGACCGGCGCCTTGCCCTCCTCCTCCGCCTGTTTGGCGAATTCCACGATCAGGATGGCGTTCTTCGCCGCCAACCCGACAAGGACCACGAGGCCGATCTGCGTCAGGATGTTGTTGTCCTGCCCGCGGATCATGACGCCGATAAGAGCCGAGAGAACGCTCATCGGCACGATCAGGATGATGGCGACCGGCAGGGACCAGCTCTCATATTGAGCCGCGAGCACCAGGAACACGAACAGCACCGACAGCGCGAAGATGAACACCGCCGTGTTGCCCGTCTGTCGCTCCTGGAACGCCAGCTCGGTCCACTCGTAGCCCATGCCCGGCGAGAGGCTCTGGCGCGCCAGATCCTCCATCACATCGAGGGCGGTTCCCGACGAGACGCCCGGAGCGGCGTTGCCCTGCAGGGCCACCGACGTGAACATGTTGTAGCGCTGGATCAGATCCGGCCCGGACACCTCCCGCATCTCGACGAGCGTTCCAAGCGGCACCAGGGCGCCCGTGGACGAGCGGACCCGCAGGCGGTTGATGTCCTCCTGGTCGATCCTGAAGCGCTGGTCCGCCTGAGCGCGCACCTGGTAGACGCGGCCGAAGGCGTTGAAGTCGTTGACGTAGGCGGTCCCGAGATTGATCCGGAGCGTCTCGAAGATGTTCGGGATCGGCACGTTCAGGATGCTGGCCTTCTGCCGGTCGATCTCCAGGTAGACCTGGGGCGAATTGGCCGAGAACGTCGTGAAGACTCCGGACAGGTTGGGATTCTGCTGGGCTTTCCCCATCATCTGATAGGCGACCGCCAGGATGCCCCGGACGTCGTCTCCGGTCCTGTTCTGGATCTGCAGCTTGAACCCGCCGGAATTGCCCAGACCGCGAACAGGCGGCGGCGGGATGGCGATGATGAAGGCCTCCTCGATCTGCTGCATGCGTCCGAAAAGATTGCCGATAATCTTGGAGGCGGAATCGCCCTCCTTCACCCGCTCGTCGAACGGCTTGAACCGGGCGAAGATCGCCGCGGAATTGGTGGCGTTCGTGAAAGTCGCGCCGGAGAAGCCCGCGAATGCCACCGCATCGAGCACGCCGGGCGTCTCCTGGATGAGCTTCGAGGCTCTCTGCACGACGGCGTCCGTGCGCGACAGGGACGACCCGTCTGGAAGCTGGACGACCACGATGGCGTAGCCCTGGTCGAGGGTGGGAATGAAGCCGCGCGGCACATGGTTGGCGATCCACACGGTGCCGGCCAGGAGACCCACATAGACCGGCAGCACGATGAGCTTGTGGCGAGCGACCGCGCCGACCGCCCGCGCGTATCCGCGCGACGTCGCGTCGAAGCCGCGATTGAACCGGCCGGCCGCGGCCTTGCCGGCGCGGACAAGCACGTTCTTTGGAGGCTCGTGGCTGTGCGGCTTCAGCAGCCAGGCGGCGAGCGCCGGTGACAGGGTGAGCGAGTTGAAAGCGGAAATCGCCGTCGACACGGCGATCGTCAGCGCGAACTGGCGGTAGAACTGGCCCGAAATGCCCGGGATGAACGCCGTCGGGACGAAGACCGCCACCAGAACCAGCGCGATTGCCACGAGAGCGGTTCCGACCTCGTCCATGGTCTCGTGCGCAGCATCCCGAGGCGACATGCCCATGGCGATGTTCCGCTCCACGTTTTCGACCACCACGATCGCGTCGTCGACCACGATTCCGATCGCGAGCACCAGACCGAACAGCGTCAGGGTGTTGATCGAGAACCCCAGGGCAGCCATGACCGCGAAGGTGCCGACCAGGGAGACCGGAATGGCCACGATCGGGATGATGGCCGTCCGCCAGCTCTGAAGGAAGACGATCACGACGAGCACCACGAGGGCCGTGGCCTCGAAGAGCGTCTTGTAGACCTCGTTCACGCTCTCGGCGATGAACTCCGTCGGGTTGTAGACGATCTGGTAGGCGATCCCGGGAGGAAAGTTGGCTTTGAGCTGCTCCATCGTATGGATGATCTGGTCCGCTGCGGCGAGCGCGTTGGTGCCCGGTCTCTGGAAGATCGCGAGAGCGACGGCGGGCTTGCCGTTGAGATAGGAATTCGTCACGTAGTCCTGCGCACCCAGCTCGATCCGGGCCACGTCCTGCAGCCGGACGAGACGCCCGTCGCGGGTGGCCTGCACGATGATCTGCCTGAACTGGCGCGGGTCCTCGAACCGCCCCTGGGTCGTCACCGTCATCTGGAACGCGGCCTCTCCGGGGGTCGGCTCCTGGCCCAGCGCGCCGCCGGAAACCTGGACGTTTTGCTCCTGGATGGCGCGGACCACCTCGGCGGAGGTCAGGCCGAAGGAGGCCAGGCGTTCGGGATCGAGCCACACCCGCAGCGAATACTGCCGCTCGCCGAAGATAATGAGATCGCCGACGCCATCGAGCCGCATCAGCACGTCGCGGACGTAGTTGCGGGCGTAGTTCGAGACGTAGAGCTGGTCGTACGACCCGTCCGGCGACAGCATGTGCACGACCATCATCAGGTCGGGCGAACTCTTCAGCGTCGTCACCCCGAGACGTCGCACCTCGTCCGGCAGACGGGGCGTGGCGATGGCGACGCGGTTCTGGACCAGCACTTGCGCCTTGTCGAGGTCCGTCCCCAGCTTGAACGTGATCGTCAGCGCCATCGATCCGTCGCCGGTGGAGTAGGAGGACATGTACAGCATGTCCTCGACGCCGTTGATCTGCTGCTCCAGGGGCGTCGCGACGGTGGCCGCAACGGTCTCGGCATCCGCGCCGGGGTAGCTCGCCCGGACGACGACCGTGGGCGGCGTAACCTCCGGATACTGGGCGACGGGCAGCGTCGTGTAGGCGATCCCGCCGACGATCAGGAGAATGGCCGAAAGGACGGTCGCGAAGATCGGGCGGTCGACGAAAAAATGAGCAAAGCGCATGGCAGCATCCTCGTCGGGATCAGGTGCCGTTCCGCTCCCTGGTCAAAGGAAGCGTCGTCGTCTGGGGAGTGACAGGGGCTCCGGGCCTGACCCGGACGAGGCCATTCACGACAATGGTCTCGTTACCGGTCAGGCCGTCCCGGATCACGCGGTAGCCGTCGATCCTCGGACCGATGCGGACCGGCTTCAGGTTGACGACGTTGTTCTCGCCGACCACGTAGACGACCCGCCGGTCCTGGTCGCTGCCGATCGCCTCGTCGGGCAGCAGGATGCCCTTGTACGGATCCGACGCCCCGACCGTCACCCGCCCGAACAGCCCAGGCGTAAGAAACAGATCCTTGTTCTCGAACAGCGCGCGAGCCCGGATGGTGCCGCTTGCGGCATCGAGCCGGTTGTCGACGAAATCCAGCTGCCCCTTGCGCTGGCCGAGACGTCCGTCCGTCAGCGTGAGGAGGACCTCGTTCACGGCCCCTTCGGCGGTTGTCCGGGTTCCGCCCTGCGTCTGCCGCGAGAAGGCGAGGTACGATCGCTCATCCACATCGAAGTAGAACTGGATCGGGTCGAGCGTCAGCACGTTCGTCAACACCGTCTCGTTGGCGTTGACCAAGTTGCCCACGGAGACGAGCCTGCGGGAGATCCGTCCGGACAAGGGCGACTTGACCTGGGTGAATTCGACGTCCAGCTGCGCCTGGCGCAGGGCCGCCTGCGCGCGGTCCAGTTCGGCTTTCGCGGTCAGGAACGATTGCCGCCGCTGATCATAGATCTGGTCGGCGATGTTCCCGCTCCTGCGGAGCTGCTCGGCCCGATCGAGATCGCTCTGCGCGAATTCCAGGCGGACCTGGGAGGATGTCACCGCCGCCTGCGCCTGCTGGAGCGCATTCTGGTAGGGACGCGGATCGATCGTGAAGAGAACGTCGCCTGCCTTGACCAGCGTTCCGTCCTGAAAGTGCACCTTGTCGAGATAGCCTGAAACCCGGGCACGGATATCGACCTCGTCGACCGCCTCGAAGCGGCCGATGAAGTCCGTCTGTTCGACGATGTCCTTCACGACCGGCCTTGCCACCGTGACCGACGGCGGCTGACTCGGTCCCGGTTGAGCGAAGGCCGGACCGGACATGGTCAGCCATGAGCATTCAACGCCTATCACAAACAGAAGCCAGAACTGTCGCACGGCAAATCCTCCTGATCAGCAGCACTGACGCGGCACTCTCTCCCTGCGCCTCACGTTTCGAACCGGAAAATTGCAGCTGGAATAAATTTCGCTCTGGTGGGAGTCCAATTGTGCCGCAAAGCGCCCGCTTAGAAGCGCTTCAAGGTCATCCGGCACTGAACATGACCGGTTTGAAAAGGAAATCTGGACGCGAACTTCCGCTGTCCCACAGCATGATCGGCTGTGGAAGCGCGCACATTGTCGTTTGATAATAGCTTAACTTCTCGAGCTTGGCACCTGACCGATCGGCTAGGAGGCCAGGGATGCGTGCATTTCTGTCAAGCCGGCGGCCGCGGTCGAGCGCGCTCATCGGGGAAGCAGCGCGCCCGACTTGGTGAGGGCCAACGCCCGTCCTTCGGCCCCAAAGCCCGGGAGGCCTTGGACTCCCTGCACGAACACGAGACAGCCGAACGCCGCAAGCACCAGAGCCGCCCCTTGATTGGTCCTGCGCAGCAGTGTCGCGTCGAGGCGCTGCCGCAGGGCGCAGACCGCTCCGGACAGCACGAGCCACCATCCCATCGAGCCGATGAAGATCCCGAGCGAGAACGGGAGCGCTGTCCATCTGCCGCCGCTGAGGGGCATGCCCGTGGTCGAGGCCAGGAGCAGCAACATGGTGATCGGATTGGCCAGCCCGAACAGGACGGCGTCCCGGTAGGCGCGCAGGCAATGCGCCATGCTCCGACGGACCTCCAGCGAAATCTTTCGCCGCAGGATCCGCCGGGCGAACCAGAACAGCAAGACGGCGCCGACCAGCTTGAAAGCCGGTGCGTAAATGGATGTCGCGTCCGTGATCAGCGAAAGGCCGAACACCACGACAGCGCCATAGAAGAGATGGACCGTTGCCGCGCCGCTCCCCGTGGCCAATCCTGCTCGGATGCCGCCCTCGAGGGTTCTTTGGATGCACAGGATGCCCATGGGGCCGATGGGCGCCGCCACAGCCAGTCCGATGCCGATCCCAGCAAGAACATTTCCCGTTATGCCAGACATGGGCAGAGCCTCATTGCTCCGATTTCCGGACGAGCCGGTTCGAGGGACAGCCCCGCCTGGGGCTCGTAGCGACCGCGCCGAACGCGATGCGCTGCTCGCACCCTCCTGACCTGCTTTGGCATCATGCGCGCAGTCGCCGGCATTGCGGGAGCTTGGCCATATCGCGCTCCCCGCCGTGAGTTCAGATCGATGCCGAACGGGAACCAGCATCGCAGTCATGCGGCGCAAGATCTTCCGCCAGATGGCGGAGACGATGCCTGCCGCGGGTCGAACATGAGCGTGCGTGTGCGGTGTCACACGGGCAAGGCCGACCTCCCCCATCTGGGGGAAGGACGACGTTACGCTCGCGGGTTAGCCTGAACGACACTTGTTCGTGATGGGGTCCGTGGTCTGCTCTGGGGGATCCATGAAGCCGGACGAAGCCTTCTCCGACCTGATCGGCCGAATCTACGACTGTGCTCTCGACACGAGCCTCTGGTCCGAGGTTCTGGGCGAGATCACACAGGCGATCGGCGGCAAGATGGCTGACATGATCGTCTCTCACCCGCTGGAGAGAACCCAGAGAATTGCAGCCCTTTACAACTGGCCCGACGAACTGGTGGCCCTCGCGCAGGCCAATGCCCACATCAATCCCGGAGTCCCGCTCGGCCTGACCGCTCCGTTATGCGAGCCGCTGTGCAGCACGCGGGATCTCGACATCAAGGCTTTCCACAGCAGCCGCTACTGGACATCGTGTTATGCCGGCCGCGGCCTTTACGACTATATCGTGGTGCCGATCCAACGGACCGTGACCTCGGTCGCGACGTGGGGCGTCATCGGGGACGAGGCCAAAGGTCCCTACGGCGACGAGGATATCGAGCTGGCTCGCCTTTTGTCGCCCCACATCAAGCGGTCCGTCGACATCTCGGGCCTTCTCGGGCTCGAGCGCGTCGAGGCCGGGACGCTTCGGGCCGCTCTCGAGGCACTCGCGTCCGCAGCGCTGATCATCGGGCCGAACGGAACGATCTTGTTCTGCAACCAGGCCGCCGAGGCCGAGCTGGCCCACGCTCGAGTGTTTCGTGAGCACGATCACCGGCTGATTCCGGTGACGTCCGAGGGGAGAAGGTTCATGGCGTCGCTCGCCTCTGCACCGGATCGTGCGAGGCAGAAAGGCCTCGATGCGAACCTGACGGATGCAACCGGTCGAACGCTGCACGTGACCTGGGTGGCGCTGGAGCAGGTCGGGGAAGAGATCGGAAGTCCGGTTCTCATTCTGCTGCGGGAGCCGGAGACCGCCCTCGAGACTCCGCTGTCGGCCGCAGTGTCCCTGTATCACCTCACCACGGGCGAGACCCAGGTGCTGGGGCAGGTCCTGCATGGGCGGACCTTGGCCGAGACGGCGGAGATCCTGGGTGTCGCACGCTCCACCGTGAAGACTCACCTGGATGCAGTCTATCGCAAAACCCAGACCAACCGGCAGGCCGAGCTCGTCTCCCGAATCATGAACCTGGCATCGCCCCTCAGGCGGTGATCAGCTCCCCAGATCGGGGAGGACGCGCTTATCCGCTCCTTCGATCATTCCAAGAGCAGTCTTCGTCGGTTCGAACGTGTTGCGGAAGGAAGGCATCGGAACGGTCCCGACGACACTCTAATCATCGGCATCATGGTGGGACGCTGTCATGTTTCTCAGCTCGATCGATGCTCTGGGTTATGCTGCCTCACTCCTGACCCTCGTCACCTTCGCCCAGCGAACGATGCTGCCGATGCGCATCATGGCCATCGGGGCGAACATCTGTTTCATCGGGTACGGCGCCATGGGCCAATTCATGCCGGTACTGATGCTCCATCTGATTCTCCTGCCGATCAATCTGGCGCGGCTGCGCATGCTGCTGAGGCAGTCGGAGTGCGAGGAGGACCGGCCCCCCGACGAGGCAACCGGCACGTCCGCCACGGCGGGAGCCTCCAGCGGGCTGCTCTGAGCAACGCCACCAAGGGCCAAGGCCGCATCCTGGTATGAACAAAAAGAAAGCGCCTCGAGAGGCGCTTGAAGGACTGGACCCGCCAGGGGGGCAGATCGACGGATCCAGGGACCGGGAGCGGCCCGGGCGGCTCGGTTGTGCCCGCCTCAGGCTGCGAAAGACCGCTGGTGCTGCTGCCAGCGCAGTTCGTTGAGAAGATCGACATAGGGCTGGCGCCTCTGCTGATGCGTCCGACGCAGCTTGTCCTTGATGTATTCCTTGAGCGCCTCGTCGCTCCGGCTGTTCTCGACCTTCTCGATCTCGACCTGATGAGCGAAGTCGATGTTGCTGAGCGTCTGCAGGACTTCCCGCATGACGAAATTGATCTGATCGGAATACACGCGCGGCTTTTGTTCCGACGTCATCGGCATATCTTCCTCTCCATTGGACATTATTGGTCTTGTTGGACGGGATTTAACATAAGTTATCTTCAATACGCAGGAAGTGCGTACGATTACGTAAGTATACCCCTTAGGGGCACGCTCACCGTGATGAGACCTGCGGAGCGCGCCCATACGGTGAACCGGGTATTCGTCCCCGCCGGTGGGGATAGGCCGAAGGCTCGCGGGATCCACGGGTGTCATGCGGAAAGGTGATCTCGACTTTAAAAAGGCGAAGGCGCAAACTGATCGCAAGCGAAACGCTGACGCAACGCATTCAGGCTTTCCGTTCCAAGTTGCACGTGATGAGGCTCGTTTAAGCGTCCCGCGCCGTTCGTACCCTTCCGGGACCCTGCTCACGCCCGTCGCCCGGTGCGTCGAAACGCACCGAAAGTGGAAGGAGAACTCAGATGGCCAAGATGGTTGGCGTATGGATGTATGTCGCGCCCCGACGTCCCACCGATGACGTGAACCTGACGGGTGCCGCAACGATCATTCTGACGGAAGCGGACAGGCGCAAGCTCGGGGACGGGCTCATGACCGTGTCGCTCCGGGTCATGGACGACGACACGTTCAGCGATGATACCGTGTACAAGGACGACAGCTTTCAGCTCGGCCCGGCACTCCTCAACATCGGCCCCAACACTTTCGGGCTGAATGCCATCGTGCCGCGCAGCAAGGTGGCGAATTCCGAACCGGGCTGGGAGAGTTCGGCCGAGCTGTATTTCCGCGTCCGCGCGTCCGGAAGCGGCGTCACGACCAACTGGGCGAACTCGCAGACCGAGAGCGTTCCCTACGAGTGAGCCGGTCGACCATTCAAGGTCTCGCTCCGAACGCTGCCGCCCAACGCAGGATGGGCCGCGCCGCTTCGGGAGCGCGCAGCAGTCTCGATGTGCCTTCGCGCGGTTCGGTCAGGACAGGCGCCCCATCGCGTGCCGGCAGGTCATGGCAAGGGTGGGCTCTCGGTTGCCGGGTTCAAGGTGAAGAACGCGAGGATCAGCACGACGGCGATCACCAGCCCGACGAGATAGATCCAAGCATGCCTGAAAGCCTTCAAGTCCCGATGCACGCGCAACCTTGTCCTCCACCTCTGCCATTTCTGCGGCCAAAGGGAGGAAACGTCCGTCCGGCGCGTTCAGCGGCGCCTTCTCGCGATAAGGTGATCGACGGGGCGCCCAACGAGGGCATCAGCCCGATCGCGAGGTCTCCATGCGGGCTCCGGCTCCCGACAGCACGGCCTCGAACGGCTGCGGCTCGTGGATCGCGTAGCCCTGGGCGAAGCTGATGCCCATGGAGCGGACCATGGCGAAGGTCATCGGGTCCTCGACGAACTCGGCCACTGTCTGGGCACCGAGCTCCTGAACGATCTGATGGATCGACTTGACGATGTGGTGATCCACGTTGCTCGTCGTCATGCTGCGGACGAAACTGCCGTCGATCTTGACCATGTCGACCGGAAACTGCCGCAGGTAGTTGAACGAGCTCAGGCCCGAACCGAAATCGTCGAGGGCGATCTGGCATCCGATGTCCCGCAGCTTGCCGACCGCCAGGGTGGCCAGGGTCATGTTGCTGACGAGAGCAGTTTCCGTGATCTCGAAGACCAGGATTTCCGGTGGAACGCCGGTGCCCTCGATGGCGTCCAGAACGTAGGTCAGGAACGCGGGGTCGCCGAGAGACGCCGCGGACAGGTTGAGATGCAGGCGGATGCGCCGGTCGGGCATGTCCGCCTGCCCGACGACAGTCAGGGCCTTCCAGACGACCCAGCGGTCGATCTCTCCGACAAGATCGTACCGCTCCGCCGCCGGAATGAAGACGGAGGGGAGAACCAGGGACCCGTCCTTGTCGACCAGCCGGACCAGGATCTCGTAGCGCTCCTGGGAGGGGTCCGCGAACGCGACGATCCGCTGAGCGAAGAGGCGCAGCCTGTCCTCGTGAATGGCCTGCGCGATTCCCGCTGCAACGGCGATCTCGCGGTGGCGGTCGACCGCGTCGCTCTGCTCCGGCCGATAGATGCTGACCCGGTTCCGTCCCGCCATCTTGGCCGTCAGGCAGGCGATGTCGGCCTGGGCCAGCAACGCGCTGGGGGAGCGGGAGGCCGGCGTGATCTCGGTCACGCCGATGCTGGCGCCGACGGTGTAGCTGCGATCCTCCCACCGGAACTGGATCGCGCTCGCCGCCGCGTTGAGCCTCTCGAGGATTGCCGTCGCATCGTCAAGCGAGCATCCCAACAGAATGATGCCGAACTCGTCGCCTCCGAGACGACCGATGATGTCGCCGTCGCGCAGGTAGCCCGGCAACGCCCCCGCCACGCTGCGCAACAGCGAGTCCCCGGCGACATGGCCGGCTGAGTCGTTGATGATCTTCAGGCGGTCGAGATCGAGAAACGCCAGGGCGTGCCGGATCCCGATCTCGCGGCTTTCCGCGAGAGCCTCGTCGAGCCTCTGCTCGAAGGCCGAGCGGTTGAGGAGACCGGTCAACTCATCATGGGTCGCGGTGTACCGCAGCCGGTCCTCCGCCTCCCGTCGGGAGGTGATGTCCTGGAACTGCACGATCAGGTAGGCAGGCTTGCCTGCCTCGTCCCTCACGAGCGAAACGGACCGGAGGACCCAGACCTCCGTGCCGTCCTTGCGCAGATAGCGCCGTTCGCTCTCGGCGAAATCGGTTTCTCCTCGCAGGAGAGGACCGTCGTCCGGCGCCTCGTCGTCCGGATGGGTCAGATCGGCCGCCGTCCTCGACAGCATGTCCTCTTCCGTATACCCGAACAGACGGCAGAAGGCGGGATTGACCTTGAACACGGTCCCATCGAGGCTGAGCAGCGCCGTTCCGATGCCAGCGCCCTTCATCGCGCCACGGAAGAGCGCCTCGTTGTGCAGGGCCTCCTGGTGCGCGGCCCGCCTGCGCCCGAATTCCCGCCGCAGGCTGACTGCCAGCGCGATCATGGCGGCTGTCAGGACCATCAGAATGACGCCGATCGTGACCGCCCTGCGCCACCACGCGGCATAGACGTCCTTGATGGTTCGCCCGACGCTGATCGCAACCGGGAACTCCCCCACCTGTGTGAAGGTGAAGAGCCGGGGAATGCCGTCGAGCGGCGACGGCCCGGAGAGGAACGACGCCGACCGGACATTCGCGTGGCCGCGACGCAAGTCAGCCAAGCTCACGTTCGCGCCGAGCTGCTCCTCATTGAAGGGCTCGCGCACGAGCAGCTTTCCGTCCGTTCGCATGAGCGACATGGAGCCTTCCGACCCAAGATCCATCCTGCGAAAGAGGTCTGTGAAATAGTCGAGGCTCAGCGCCACGTACACAATCCCGGCGAAGCTCCCGTCTGCACCGGAGATGCGCCGGCTGAACACGATGCCCCATCCGAACCCGTGAGGGCTCTTGATGGGAACCGAGACATAGAGCCCGACGTCGGGACGCTCCCGATGGACCTTCACGTAATCGAAATTCGCCACCCTGAGGATGCTGGGATCGGCCATCCGGGACTGATAGATGACCCTGCTGTTCGCGTCGGTCACGCCGATCGCCGCGAAATAGCGCGCCGTGGCGACCTGGTCGAAGATCAGCTGGCGCCGGAGGTCGGGCGGCAGGTCGGAAAAATCAGGCTGGTCGATCCTGTCGATGATCTTCTGGATCGTCAGGTCAATGATCTCGATATTGCGGGAGATGTCCCGCGCGACCGCCGCGACGAGATTGCTCGACGACGCCTTGGCGTGTTCCAGCGCGCTCTGCCTTTCGTCGAGAACGAGAGCTGCGCCGAGCAGGTTGAAGACCACCGCCAGGACCAGGACGTTCGCAACCGGATTTCGGGCAAGAGCTCTCTTCAACCAGGACAAGGCAATCACAGCAATCGTCGGAATGGTTCATCGGGCAGCGGCGCGTGAACTCTTATGCATCAGAGACGGCGGCGGGTCTCCCAAAAAAGCCCAGGATGCATACAGACATTTGTCGGGTGGACAGGCAAAAGATACGTTATTCGGAAGCGAATTCGTTCGCCCCATGGCAGGAACCGCGGCGTCGATCAGGCCGGTCCCGCTACAGGCCGGCCCGGCAGGTCGTGGATCGCCCCGCCCTCGTGAGGGTCGCATTGCTCCCCTTGATCCAGAACTCCACGCCGCCCTGCGCGTACCGTCCACCATCGGCGGAGATGACCTGCGGGAGCGTCGCTTCAGGCACGGATTCCGCATAGACCAGCCTGACCGACCCGGCCGTGGCGCCCGGTGGCGAGAACGTGGCCTGAAGCGTCGTGCCGTCCGCGCAGGTGTAGCGGACCGGCTTGGGACCGGCGGCCTCGGCGCCCGCAATGACCAGGACATGCGCGGCCAGGAGCACCGCGCCCAGGACCCGAACGGTGCAGACCGCGGAACCGCTCCTCACTTGCCGGCCGCCTTGCGCAGAGCGTCATTGATGCGGTCCTGCCATCCCGGACCATCCTGCTGGAAGTATTCCAGCACCTCCTGGTCGATGCGCAGGGTCACCGTCTCCTTCACGCCGGGAATGACCGGGGCCTTGGGCGGCCCCTCGGCCGGCTTGGTGGTTGCCTTCCTGAAGGCCGCTTCGGCTGCCTTCAGAGGATCGCTCGGACGGCGCCCTCCCGGTGATCTCGACATGTCGTCCTCCCAATCGGCCAGTGATTCCCAGGCTATCTCATGCGGTGCTGGGCGTCACCCGCGGGGCTCCCATCGCGGACGGCGCCGTATCGCCGGTCAAGTCCCGGCACATGGTGAAGCCACGGGCGACGTGGTAGAGTGGCACCGTCTCAGCGCACGGCCTTGCAGCTTGCAGGAGGTCGATCCGATGACCAAGACCGTCACCTCGCTCTTCCACAGCGCGCAGCACGCGGAAGACGCGGCGAACCGCCTGGCGCAGGCCGGCATCCCCCGCGACGACATCGACATCTGGTCGACCCCGCACAACCTCGCGCCGCTTCTGGAGGATCTGGGCGTGTCGCGCGCCGACGCCCATGCCTACGCGGAGGGCGTGCTGCGCGGCGGATCCGTGGTGATCGTGAAATGCGACGGCGCCGTCGTCCGACGGGCCGTGGAAATCCTGGACCAGGAGGGCGTGCTGGATCTCGACGAGCAGCAGACCGCCTGGCGGGCGGAAGGATGGCAGGAGCCCGCTGTCGAAGGAATGACCGGCACGCGAGCGGACGGCGATCTCGCCGGATCGCCCGACATGACGCCGGCGAGGGCTGACACGGTGCCCGCGAGCCCGGAGGGTGGGACGGGCCGCGTGCGCGTCCAGCCCCGCAACCTGGAACGACCGGCGCAGGAATAGGACACGCGCTCCGTCAGAACGCGACATGTCAGCCGTCAGGCGCTCATCGGCCGGGAGCGTCACGCCGTAGCCGAGGAAGACGGCGCGGCGTCCGCTTTGCTTGCACACATGCAAAGGCATATCCCGCAGCTCGGGCGCTCATCTCACGCAAACGTGTCTCCCCTCGCCCGCAGCCGCCGGGCTAGGCAGGACGCGCCTCGCTGCATCGCAGCATCGATGATCGTCCCCTGGGGGCGTCCTTCCCTGAGATCACACGACATGGAGACCTCATGATCAACCGCACGAACGACGTGGCGCTTCTGGCCGCCCGCCTTGCCGTCGCAGGCCTTTTCCTGCCCGCAGGCTTGAGCAAGCTGTCCGGCCTGTCCGGTTTTGCGGCCATGCTGGCCGGCAAGGGGCTGCCCTATCCGGACCTCCTGGCCATGCTCGCCGTCGCGGCCGAGATCCTCGGTCCGGTGGCGCTGATTCTCGGCGTCGCGCCGCGCGTGACCGCCCTGCTCCTCATAGGCTTCACCCTCGTGGCCAGCATGATCAGCCACGCGTTCTGGACCTTCCCGGCGGAGGCGCAAGCCGCGCAGCAGACCCAGTTCTTCAAGAACCTCGCCATCATGGGCGGGCTGCTGTTCTACTTCGTCAGCGGCGCGGGCCGGTTCAGCCTACCGGCGATCCTGGCGCGCCCGACCGCTCCCCGCGGCTTGACCTCCACGCGGGAAGCCGCCCGCGCCTGACGCGGGCATCCGGCGCCGCATGGAGCGGCGCCGGATCTTCCTTCCAACAGATCAGTCAGCCCTTCAAGGCACTGCCTGTTTCGGCCCGAAGCTCGGGCCTCAGCGGATCGCCCCCGTCGAAGACGGCTGGCACGCCGGGTTCTCCGAGCCGGGAGGGCAGCTCACATTCTTCTTGTTCATCGCCGTATGATGCCGCGGGGTCGTGTGACGCTGGGCAGTATGGTGTCTCACCGTCGCGTGCTTGGAAGCCTTGGGCATTTCGGACGATGACTGGGAGGAAGACGTGGCCGCCTGGGCGGCGAGAGGAGCGCCCATGAGGCAGACCAAGGCCGAAGTGGCTATCAGAAACTTCTTCATCGCACTTCTCCTTCGCATGATGGCACCCGTCGGTACCTGGCCACGATGGTACGGGAGGCGACTTAGGACAGAATGAGGACGCCCGTCATCCGAACGAAGGTGGCAAAATGCGCGGTTGAACGACGGTCGCGACGGGAGTGAACTCGTCCTCGCAGCGAGGACGGCCGTCATGCGGGCGCTTCTGGTCGAAGACGATCCTCTTATAGGGCGTAGCCTGACCCGGGTCTTCGACGGGACGGGAATCACAATCGACTGGACCCAGACGGGCACCGACGCCCTCGAAGCCCTCGGCACGACGCCCTATTCGATCGTGCTGCTCGACCTGGGCCTTCCGGACAAGGAGGGCCTGGACGTCCTCAAGGACATGCGGCGGCGCAAGGACGGCACGCCCGTGCTGATCGTCACGGCGCACGACGACGTCGAGACGCGCGTGGCGGGGCTCGATCTCGGCGCCGACGACTTCGTGGTGAAGCCGTTCGACGTCGACGAGCTGGCGGCCAGGATCAGGGCCATCGTCCGCCGTCACGCCGGGCACGCCACCTCACGGATCCGGTCGTCGGAGATCGAGCTCGATCTTGCGGCCCATCAGGTGACGTACAAGGGGACGACGCACTGCCTGCCGGCGCGGGAGTTCGCCCTCCTGCAGGCCCTGCTCGAGCGTCCCGGCGCCATCCTGTCGCGCAAGCAGCTGGAGGACAGCCTCTACGGCTGGGGCGAGGAGGTCGAGAGCAACGCCGTCGACGTGCTCATTCACTACATTCGCCGCAAGTTCGACAACGACATCATCCGCAACATCCGCGGCGTGGGCTGGATGGTTTTGAAATGAAGCGCCGCAACTCGCTTCGGGCGCGCCTGACGGTCTGGTTCACAGCGCTGCTGATCCTGTTCGGCGCGCTCGGCGGCCTGGGAGCCTACATCGCGGCCCAGCAGGATCCGGACAATTTCCTCGACGACCAGATGCGAGAGGTCGCCCTTGACGTCGTGGGCTCGGTCGACGACCTCGCGCAGATGCCGGCGCCGCCGCTCGACGCCTCCGATGCCATCGTCGTCCAGGCCTGGGACGCGGATGGCCGCCTGCTGAAATCCTTTCCTCCAGGGTATGACCTTCCCCGCCAGGCGAAGACCGGGTTCTCGACCTTCGACACCCCGACGGAGCGGTGGCGCAGCTACACCTGGGTCCTGGACGACGGCACCGTTCAGGTTTCCCAGCAGGCCGTCGTGCGCCGGGCGCTCGCCCTCAAGGCTGCCCTGCCGGCGATCATCACGACATTTCTTCTCATTCCCATGTCATGGCTTCTGGTACGGTGGCTCGTCGGCCGCGTTCTCGACCCGGTCGACGGACTTGCGGACCAGCTGCTCGCACGCCGGCCCGACAGCACGCAACCGCTCGCCGCACCGGATGTGCCTCGCGAAATCGTTCCCCTCGTCGGCGCCATGAACGCCGCATTCGCACGCGCCGGGGATGCGCTCGCCGCGCAACGGCGCTTCGTCTCCAATGCGGCGCATCAGCTGCGCACTCCCCTCACAGCGCTGAGGATCCAGCTGCGCAACCTGCGTCAGGTGTCGGGAGGCGCCGAGGCCGCCGAAGTCCTGGAGGAGATGGAGATCGGGCTTCGTCGCATGTCCACGCTGACGGGACAGCTGCTCGCGCTCGCGCGCGCGGAATCCCTGGCGCCGATGGAAGCGCATCACCCATCTTGTCTGATCGAGGCGGTGCGGGAGGCCGTCGCCGGGGTGGTTCCGCTGGCGGAGAGCAAGGGCATCACGCTGACGGCCGCCTGGATTCCGAGGATCCCGATCAAGGCCGGGCGGGACGACCTCACGATGCTGCTCTCGAACCTGCTCGACAACGCGATCCGCTACACGCCGCCCGGCGGGAGGGTCGGCATTTCCGTCCGGTCCGACGATCGACACGCGACGATCGAGATCGCCGATACCGGACCGGGAATCCCCGTCGACATGCTCCCACGGGTGTTCGATCCTTTCGTTCGCGCGAACACGGAGCACGAAGGAACCGGACTCGGGCTTTCCATCGTCAAGGCCCTCGCGGCCCGGATCGACGCGCAGGTCCGACTCCGCAACAGGGAGGACGGAAGCGGGCTCGTCGCCCAGGTCGTGCTTCCGATCGCCTCGACACGGGAACGTCAGGGCCATGCGCCTGCTGACGCGATGTCTCCCATCGCAGGGACCCGGGGCCGGACCGCGGAGGACCCGTAGGCGCCGCGCATGAATGCCTCACCGGCCATCATGCCCTATCGGGTGGTGGTGCGCGTCCAGGCAGGCGGATCGCTGGCCGGAAAGGACTCCTCGTCCGCCTCCTCGACCACATCCAAGGCCTCGTCCTGGCCGAACTCCTGGATCAGGTCCGTGTGGCCGAAGCCCTTGCGGTAGTCGAGCAGGGAAATCACCTCCGGCCGGATCCGGAAGAAGGAAATGCCCTCCAGCCCTTCGGAGGCGAACTCCGCAACCGCCTCGGGGAACTTGCGGGCCAGGAATTGGGCCGCCTGCTCGACCTCCCGCGGGTCTCTCACCTGCTCGGCTCGGCCGCCGAGGGACAGCCCGCGGATCTCGCTCCAGCTCGCATAGGGCAGATTGATCGTGAGCGACACCTTGCCGTTGCGCGCCAGGTTTCGCGCTTTCTGGGAGTCGCTGCCGCACCCGAAATAGAGCGTCAGGTCGTCGTTGGCATAGCTGACCGTCGTCGCCTGCGGATAGCCGTCGCTGCGGATCGTGGCGATGGTCATGTCGTTCGCACCGGAAAGGACGGCGAGGATTTCGTCGCGAAGGGCGCATTTCATGGAAACCTCCGGTCACATGGCTTCAAGACGGCCCATAGGTCGGCCTCCACAGGCAAGCTATCCTAGGTTCCTGATCGAGACTTCTGCGAACGATTGAGCCGGATCGTCCAGCGGGCCGGCCAGAATGCGAACACCGCCACCACGAGCGTGAGCAGAAAGAGGGCCACTATCATCTGAACGACGCCGAAGTTCGGCGCATCCTTCGCGATAATCCAGCCCGCCACCCCACCGGCGACGATCATCAGGACGCGGACGATCCAGCCGATCATGCGCTGCTCCATTCCTGTCCGGAGAATCGCCGAGCGCCTGCCGCACAGCCTCCATGAGCTTGCCCCCAGCATATCAGCCTCTCGGCCGGGAGATTTGATCACGATCAAGGCCGCACGGGTGGATGGCCCGTCTAGTTCATCGCCTTTGGTCAGGAAGGAGCGCCCGGGCTCCAGGGCATGCTCTCCCCAACCGCGGCGCCGAGCGGCGCGGCGATGGTGCAAACGACGCCGGTTGAGGCGAAAGAGATTCTGGCGTTGCCGGCCATCCGCCCTTGGGCGAGGCTGCGCTCGACGAGCCGCGTGCCGAACCCGCGGCGGGCTGGTGGCGTGACGGGTGGCCCGCCGCTCTCCTCCCATGTCAGGACGAGGTGCGGGATGTCCCGTGCCCGGTCGACCGTCCAGGAGATGCTAACCTGACCGGTCCCATTCGACAGAGCCCCGTACTTGACTGCATTGGTGGCCAGCTCCTGGAGCGCCATGGCGAGAGCCAGGGCCACATTGGGAGGCAAACGGACTTCGGTCCCCTGGCCGTGAATGCGCTTTTGTCCGGCTGCCTGGAAGGGCGAGATCGCCTGGGCGACCACCTCTCCGATCCAGGCGCCGTCCCAGTTCTCCCGCGTTAGGACGTCATGCGCCCGCGAGAGCGCGAACAGACGCGCCTCGATCGCCTCCTGCGCGGCCGCCGTCGAACCCGCCGTTCGCAGGGTCTGCGACACGATGGACTGCACCGTCGTCAGCGTGTTCTTGACGCGGTGATTGAGCTCGTTGAGCAGAAGCCGCTGATGCTCCTCGGAGCGAACCCGCTCGGTGACGTCGCTGCCCTCGGCAAACACTCCCGTGACCTGCCCTTCCCTGTCGAAGATCGGCTGGTAGACAAAAGTCGACGAAACGCTGCTCGGGCTCCTTCGACGGATCGCGCAGCAGGTATACCGGGAGGCTTCGGCCGACGAAGGGCTGCCGCGTCCGGTAGACCTCGTCGAGCAACGTGTCGTAGCCCTGTTCCGCAAGCTCCGGCAGCGCCTCGAGAAGCGGCCTGCCGACGACCTCCCGGCGCCCGACCAGCTGATAATAGGCCTCGTTCACGAGTTCGAAGACATGGTCTGGACCGCTGTAGATAACCATGAAGCCGGGAGCCTGGTGGAACAGCTCTCGCAGGCGATCCTTCTCGGCCGCGATCCGGCGCTCGGCCAGGATGCGCTCGGTCGTCTCCACCACGATGGCCAGAACGCCGCCCGGCTTGCCCGTCTCGTCGATGACGGGGCTGTAGTCCAGGTTCATCCATACCTGCTCGGGCGCGCCGTGCCGGTGGAGCGTCAGCTCCTGGTCGCGATAGGAGAGCGTGCCGCCCGCCATTCCGACCCGCATCACGTTGGCGTTGAAATCCGCGACCTCCGCCCAGCCTTCGAGAACCTTGGACCCGAGAAGGCGCGGATGCCGTCCGCCCGCAAACACCGTGTAGGCATCGTTGTAGATCATGATCCCGTCCGCCCCCCAGAGGAGCACCATGGGGATCGGGGACCGCAGCATGATGCTGATCGTGGTCCGGAGGCTCTGGGGCCAAAGATCCATCGGACCGATCGACGTGCCGCCCCAGTCGAAGGTCTGCATGAGGGCCGACATCTCCCCGCCCCCGGCGAGGAAATCGGCAGGCGCCGTTCTGAGATTGCCGTGCACTGGCCCCCATCCAAATTTGCCGGAAACGGCCCTGCCGCCAGGCGATGATGTCCGCTGCCTATGGTCTCTGGAAGAAAACCAGTATGAACCTAGCGCACGGGCTCACCCGCGCCAGATCGAGACGGAACCGACAACCCGCCGGGCGGGCCGCGCCACTGACCACAGGTGCGCCGGCATTTGTAGACCCTCATGGGACGGGCCGTCTGTTCACTTGTGAACAAAAGAACGCCTGCCGCGAGCGGGGTATAGAGCGAACGGGCAGGTCGCCGTCCTGCGCGCCTGCTAGGGGAGCCGCAGCGCTCCATAGGGCCGGTCCTCGGGGCTTTGGTCGTCGCGGTTCCTTTCCGCCGCCGCGTCGGCTTCGAGATCCGACGTCCAGAGCTCACCCTTCAGGATCCGCGTCGGGCCGGCACCGTCCGCGAGGGCGGGAGGCGCTTCCTCCACGTCGATCATCGCCAAATCGGCCAGGAACTCGTCGGTGTGCGACACCACGAGCCTCTCGGCGACCTCCGCCTGCCAGTTCGCCAGCTCGTTGAAGGCCCACAGCAGGGCCATGATCACGCCGGCGACGAGGGACCAGGTCAGCACCTCCAGGCTTTTCTCGGCGAGGTGCAGGCCGCCGGCCGCAAGCACCGTCAGCAGGATGGCCGCTCCCGGGATCGTGATCCGCCGCACGTCGCGCATCAGGCCCACGAGCAGGGACGGCCTGAGGCGGATCGGCACGATGCCCTGCGGCATCGAACACCAGCGGCCCGTCGTATGGTTCACGAGGCCGACGAGAACGCCGCTTCGGGCACTGGCAGGGCGAGCATAGACGAGAGACACCGTGTCGTCCGTGCGCGTGAAGATCAGCGGCTTCACGATGACCGAGCGGCGGTTGCCGTCGTCGGACTGCACATGGATCTCGACCGCGCGCGAGCCCTGTTTCGGGGCCGAGAAGACCGCGCGGATCGTCCCCCGCCAGACGGAGAATGTGAAATCCTGATCGTCTATTCGGGTCGCGACCTGCACGGACATCCCTCACGCCACGGATGACATCGACGGGGCCGAAGCTAGCAGGGTTGGCGAAGGGTTGCGGGACTTCCCGAAATTAGGATTAACGGGCCTCTCGGGGCCAACGCGAGGAAACCGCGGCGCCTCCTCACGCCCGCGACAGCCGGGCGATCTGCGCGGGCGTGTCGGGGGCACCCATCCTGCGGGCCGCCTCTTCGACCGAGAGGCCTTGCGCATCGCGGAGGTGGACGTCCGCTCCGCCGGCGACGAGTATCTCGACGATGTCGGTCCGGTTGAACATGGCGGCGATCATCAACGCCGTGCGGCCGTCCGGTCCGCTGGCATCGATCTGCGCGCCGTAGTCGAGGAGCAGGCGGACGATCCCCGCGTCGCCCTTGAAGGCCGCGCCTGCGAGCGGGGTCTGCCCCCTGTCGTTTGCCAGTTCCGGATCGCCTCCGTGCCGGAGAAGGAGCGCGGCCGTCTCCGCGTGGCCGTGATAGCAGGCCAGCATGAGCAGGCTGTCGCCCTTCTCGTTGCGCAGGTTTGGAGGAAGTCCCATGTCCAACAGAGGTGCCAGAGCCTCTGCATCCCCGGCCCGGACATGCTGGAAGACCCGTTGCGCGAACGCGATGGTCTCCTCATCCAGGACGGGCGGCTGACGCGGATCGTCGTTCGACATGATGCGGGCTCCGGTTTGCGGCCGATGGAAGGCGGCAGCAGGATATGGCCGCCCGGCGGCCGGAATGGAAGCCCGGCGGGTTCGGCCTACCCATTGCCGACGTACCTTCACGCTCCATCGGCTCAAAGGGTTGCAAGGAGCGCGCCGCCGACAGCGCACAGGATCACCACCAGCCACGGTGGCGCGCGCCACATGAACAGCAGCAGGAACGCGCTCGCCGCCAGCGCGAAGTCGCCGCCGTTCAGGATGCCCGCCGTCCAGACCGGATGGTAGAGGGCTGCGAGAAGCAGGCCGACCACGGCGGCATTGACGCCCCTCAGGGCCGATTGCGCCACCGGCCTGCGCCGCAGTTCCTCCCAGAAAGGCAGAGCCCCGACGACCAGGAGGAAGGACGGAACGAATACGGCGACGAGGCACAGGGCCGCCCCGGCCCAGCCGTTCGGCTCCGGATCCATCACGGCGCCGAGATAGGCCGCGAAGGTGAAGAGCGGCCCCGGCACCGCCTGGGCGGCGCCGTAGCCCGCAAGAAACGCATCGTTCGTCACCCAGCCGGGCGGCACCACCTCGGCCTGGAGCAGCGGCAGCACCACGTGGCCGCCGCCGAAGACGAGTGAACCGGCCCGGTAGAAGGCGTCGACCAGGGCGATGCTCTGGCTGCCCGTGGCGGCCGCCAGGAGCGGCAGGCCGGCGAGCAGGGCGAAGAAGGCCACGAGGGCGGCTGTGCCGGCTCGCCGGCTCACCGACAGGGGAAGCGCCACGTGATCGGCCGGCCCCCCTCCCCGCAGCAGGGAGACCCCGACGAGGCCGCCGAGCACGATGGCGCCGATCTGTCCCCAGGCCGATGGAAAGGCGAGCGTCACGGCGGCGGCCGCGACGGCCAGGGTGGCGCGCTCCCGGTCCGGCGTCAGGGACCGGGCCATGCCGAGCACGGCCAGCGCCACCACCGCCACGGCCGCCACCTTAAGGCCGTGCAGCCAGCCGGAACCGAAGGTCTCGCCCAAGAAGCCGACTCCATAGGCGAACAGCACCAGGGCGATGGCCGAAGGGAGCGTAAAGGCCGTCCAGGCGGCGAGCGCGCCACGATAGCCCGCGCGGGATAGACCGACCGCCATGCCGACCTGGCTCGAGGCCGGGCCGGGCAGGAACTGGCACAGAGCCACGAGATCCGCATAGGCCCGCTCATCCAGCCAACGGCGGCGGACCACGAACTCGTCCCGAAAATAGCCGAGATGCGCCACCGGGCCGCCGAAGGAGGTCAGGCCGAGCTTGAGGAAGGCCGCGAAGACCTCTCCTGGCCGGCCTTGGGGTATTGTCGGCACCTGAGGAGCCTGGACGTCGTTCATGGTCGGATCGATTCTCATAATCGGGAGCCGTGGACCCTATGGCGTGCCGCACCGAGGCTCAAGCGACTGGCAGGAAGGCCATCGGGCGGACGATCCGAGGCTCACGCGGCAAACATGCGCGCCGCGGCCCAGTAGCCGGCCCAGCCGAGCGCGACCGAGACGCCGGTCGCGACCGCCGCGAGAATGAGCGAGCCGAGGACCGCAAGCCCGTCCCGGGCGGCGAGCCCGAGCCCCATCAGGAGGACCGAGAAGCCCGGCAGGGTGTTGCCGAACGGGATCGGCAGCGCGATCAGCACGCCCATCAGCACGCTGACCAGTCCCAGCAGGCGGATGCTGGACGCGGACAGGAAGGATCCGGCGCGGGGCCTCAGGTGCCGCTCCACCCGCCGGAGCAGGGCCGGGCCGCGGGAGGTCAGGAGATCGACGACCGACGGCTTGAGATGCATCCGCCCGAGCCAGGCCGGGATCCGGGGCTTGTCCCTGCCGAACACCATGCTGAGCGCCACCAGCGCCAGGATGCTGCCGAACACGAAGCCGACCGGAAGGCCGGGGCTCGGGATGATCGCCGGCACGGCCACGACGGCGAGCACGAGGCCCGAGGCGCGCTTGCCGAGCGCGTCCACGAGGTCCTCCAGGCGCGGCCGCGGCGGCAGCAGGCGGTTCAGCTTCGACACCGTTTCGGAGACGGGCTCGTCGTGACGTTGGCTCATGGGCGGAAAAACGGTTCGGCTGCGGGCGGCGCTGTGATCCTTGAGACGGGAACGACGCGCCAACGCCGCATGGGTTCCCCGCCCTGCAGGGTCGTCAGGCGAACAGCGACCTCACCTTTTCGGCCATAGCCCGGCCGAGAACCGCGTTGTTCTGCGCGGAGAAGTGAATGCCGTCGATCCCTTCGGTCGCAATCACCTCGCCCGCGTCGAAGAACGGGACGTTGAGGAACTGCGCCAGAGAACGATACTTCCCGGCGAGTTCCATCGTCTTTTCCCGACCGTCCTTGAAGAGCTCGGCGAACCAAGGAGTCGGCATCTCGGCCAATGGCGGCGGGGCGACGAGCATCGCCCGCGGGGCCGGGTAGATGGTGCCGACTCCGCCCGCCGAGGTCATGACCTGCGTGAGCAGGATCCCCGCCCCCACCGCGATGTCGAAAGGCGTGCGGTTGAAGAGCGCCTTCGTGTCGTTGGTGCCGAGCATGATGACGACGAGGTCGAGCGGCAGGTGAGAGGCCAGCGCGGACGGCAGGTAGGCGGCGCCGTTGAGGCGCGGATCGGTCGGGTCGTCCACGTTGGTGGTCCGGCCGCTCAACCCTTCCTCGACGATCTCGAACCCCTCCCCGAGTTCGGCCGCCATGATTCCGGTCCAGCGCTCGTGGCGCGGGTACCGCTCCACCGGCACGCCCGCCTCGGTTGGATTCCACCCCCAGGTCAGGGAGTCCCCGAAACACATGATGCGCTTGGCCGGCATAGCGGTCGTCCTCTCAAGATGTCGTTGAAGTCGAAGCGGTCGGGACGGCGCGGGATCCCTTCGGCGGACCGTTCCTGCACCGTGGCCGCATTCTTCCCGACCGCGCCGCCGCGAAGCAAGGGGAACCGAACCCGCCGCCGCAACATTACCGAACCTTCACTTGAAGCCGTCAGGCGATGCGCCGATACAGAGATACGGAACTTGTCCTTCCTCACCTGCTGCGGGTGGTCCCTCATGAACAAAGCTTTGCTGTTGCGGCTGCACCGGTGGGTGGCGCTGATCTTCGGGCTGCCGCTCGCCGCCGTCATCGCCACGGGCCTGATCCTGTCGGTCGAGCCGCTGGTGGTCCAGGGCTCGGTGGCGCCGGGCTCGGTCACGGTCGCGACGATCGAAGGCGTGCTCCAGCGGCACGATCCGCAGGGCGCCGCGCGGGCGCTTTTCCTGCGTCCCCACGAGGGTACGCTCACGGTCCGCGGCGGAATTCCGGGGGGCGTCGCGGAGGTGGACCTCGCAACCGGTGCGCCGGCCGCGCAAGCCACCACCCTGTCGGACCTCTTCGGCGTCGCCCGTCAGGTGCACGAACGCCTGATCTTCGACGCGGGCTGGCTGGTCATCGCCTCCACGGTGGCGATGCTGGTACTGATCGTCCTCGGAACCTTCATGGGCTGGCCGAGGCTGCGCAACACCCTGTCGGGCTGGCACAAGGGCTTCGGCTGGGGGATCCTGCCGCTCGTCATCCTCAGCCCGCTCACGGGCCTGCTGCTGGCGATCGGGGTCACGCTCACCCCGGCCTCTCCTGCGCCTCCGGCCGCTGCCGGCCCTCCGCTGCCCCTCATCGAGGCTGTGCGCGTCCTGGGCAAGGACCACGACCTGTCGGGACTGGGTTGGATCCGCCCCATCGGCCGGAACCTCGTGGCGCGCCTGCTCGAGGATGGCGAGATGAAGACTTACACGCTCACCCGCGACGGGGCTCTGCCGGGCGGCCGGAACTGGCCGCGCCTGATCCACGAAGGAACCTGGGGCGGCCCGGTCCTCCCCGCTCTCAACCTGATCACCTCGGTGGCCCTCATGGGACTGCTCGTCACCGGCATCTGGATCTGGGCGCGCCGCAAGCTGCGCAGGCCCCAGCCCGGCGTCCGCCGGCAGCGCCTGAGGACGCAGGGCGCCCTCGGTGAGCCCTGATCCGGGATTCGCCCGACGCTATGGCCTCGCCGCCTCGAAGGACCGGGCGGTGTCGTAGAACTCGATGAAGTCGACCGCCTTCCCGTCGCGGAAGCGCCACACGTCGATCTTCGGCGTGTCGGCGATCTTGCCCGTCGCCTTGTTGCGCCAGGCCACCCGGCCGATCGCGACGACGCGGTCGCCCTGGGCGATGAAGTCTTCCATGTCGAAGGACAGCATGTCCCAGTCGCGCGTCAGCTCGTTCAGGTAATCGAGGATCTGGTCCTTGTTGCTGCGGGGCGCCGAGAACGACATTTCGGGCGCCCCGTCCGCGAGGGAGCCGAGCGAGACATCCTCGGCCATGAGGTCCATCCAGCACTGGCAATCGGCGCCCTTCTGGCCCGACCATTGCGCATAGGCCTGTTTGAGACGCGCGACGTTTTCACTTTCGGTCGTCATGGAAGCCTCCTGCAATCCACATCCCGCCGGAATGCCCGCGCGATGCTCCGTCGGAGCATCGCCTCGGAGGATCATAGGACCGCAAGCCCCGTGCGCTAACTCACCATCAAGGGGTATGCCCGGGAGGCCATGCTTGGAGCCTCACCGCACGCCTGCGAGCAGTGGGACGGGAGCTTGCCCGGCCGAGTCGTCCTGACGGGCCGCAAGCTTATGGTTGATCCGCCATGTCGTGACGTCCCGGACGTTGGGAATGTCGAACACGACGTCGAACGTATCCCCTTCCCGCACGAACAGGCGCTCGGTGCGGAAGATCTGGCAGTTCCAGTGCGTGCGCTCGGCGAAGGGGCTGGTCGAGAGCGAGACCTCGCTGTCGAACAGGGCGTCGAAGTAGAGGCAGTAGCCGTCCATGAAGCCGGACTTCGTCGCCACCTTGCGGAACGTGAGCTGTCTCGGCACCCCGTCCGGTTTTGCGGTCAGCAGGTCGAGCGAGAGCACGCTCTCGGGCTCGCACAGGAACTCCGCGACGTCCTCCGGCGTGATCCTGCGGCTCTGCGGGACGCTCTCGACGTTTGCCCGCACCCAGTCCTCGGCGGCTTCGTACCTGATGCCGTGAATGTCGTTCTCCCACAGATAGGGAACCCGCAGGGTCTCCTTCAGGCGAGCAGGCTCGACGAACAGCTCGAACCTGCCGGGCAGGATGATGCCGTCCGGGGCCAGCACCTTGTCGCGCAACTCGCAGATGTTCCGAACCATGTCCTCGTTGAGCAAGGCATCGCCGATCTGCTCGTGAATGATCACGTTCACCTTTTCGGGCGGTGCGAACTGCGAGCTGTGCATGCGCAGGAACGAGACGTTTCCCAGCCTGTTCGCCGCGCCGAGCGTCTTCGCCAGCTCGATGATGGAGGAATGGTCGATGGCGTAGACCTGCTTGGCCTTCTGCTGGCCGGCGAAGAACGCAAGGATTCCCGTGCCGGTGCCGAGATCGACCACCGTGTCGCCTTCGTGCACGTGCCTGCAGATCGCCTTGTGGTAGGTCTCGACCCGCACATGGTCGGCAAGCATCCTCTCATGCTGCGAGATGTCGCTGAAGGCCCGGCTGTTGCGGATCCGGTAGGCGATGGACTGCAGGCGCTCGTCCTTCTTGGCGAAGTGCCAGATCCTGCGCAGGAACCTGTGTACGAAGCCAAGTGTCGCAACGGCGATTCTCTCCATCGGCATGCCCCCTGTCCCGGCCGGCCCGCACCGTCACGCAGCATCCTTTTGCGCTGCGGCCGCATGCGAGCGGGAGTGGTCGTCGCAGTCATTCTCTGGGACGTGGGAACTCTTTCAAGTAACTCTTCAGGCTATCTCGGACCATTATTGGTATGCCCGTGCCGACGGGACCCGTTGTCCCCGAAGCCACGTCTAGGAGGGGTTCGAGCCTCGGCCATGCGCATTTCGCATCTACTCCCCCGCGCCCCACCCGCTAGATCATCCCGACACCCCATCAACCCAGGAGAAGGCCGATGGAGATCAAGCGAAGCGGATCGCAACCGTCTGGCAAGGGGCCGGCGGACTGGTTCAGCGGCGTGGTGCGCATCGACCCGCTGTTCCAGGCCGCCTCCCCGGCCCGTGCCGCCGGCAACGCGGTCACCTTCGAGCCCGGGGCCCGCACCGCGTGGCACACTCACCCTCTCGGTCAGGTCCTGATCGTCACGGCAGGATGCGGCCGGGTTCAGCGCGAGGGCGGCCCCATCGAGGAGATCAGAACCGGGGACGTTGTCTGGTTCGAGCCCGGTGAGAAGCACTGGCATGGCGCGGCGCCCACCACGGCCATGACCCACATCGCCATCCAGGAGGCGCTCGACGGTAAGGCTGTCGACTGGCTCGAGCACGTGACGGACGAGCAATACCGGGGCTGAGGTCAGGAAACCGAAACGACGATGGAGGCTCGATCATGACACAGGGCATCGACAACAAGGTGGTCGTCATCACGGGAGCCAGCAGCGGACTTGGCGAGGCGACCGCGCGCCGCCTTGCCCGAGACGGCGCCAGGCTGGTGCTGGGCGCAAGGCGCCTCGACAGGCTCCAGGCCCTAGCCGAGGAGCTTTCGCTGGGCGACGATGCCGCGGTGCAGACGGACGTGACGCAGTACGATCAGGTCAAGCGGCTCGTGGATGGAGCGGTGCGGTCACACGGGCGCATCGACGTGATCATCAACAATGCCGGCCTCATGCCCCATTCGCCTCTCGAACGCGGCAAGGTCGAGGACTGGGACCGCATGATCGACGTGAACATCAAGGGCGTGCTCTACGGCATCGGCGCGGCCCTCCCCTACATGAAGGAGCAGAAGAGCGGCCACATCATCAACGTGTCCTCGGTAGCCGGCCACAAGGTCCGGGCCGGTGGCGCGGTCTATTCCGCCACCAAGCATGCGGTGCGGGTCATCTCCGAAGGGCTGCGGCAGGAGGTGAAGCCCTACAACATCCGAACGACCATCATCTCGCCCGGCATGGTCGCGACGGAACTCCCCGACAGCATCACCGAGCCGGACATCGCGGAAGCCATGCAGAAGGCATACGAGAGCGCCATCCCGGCCGAGTCCTTCGCCAGCGTAGTGGCCTTCGCCATGAGCCAGCCGGAGGACGTGGACGTGAACGAGATTCTGTTCCGGCCGACCAGCCAGGAATATTGAGCCGGAGCGAGCGGAAGGCAACGGCGCTGGGTGATGCGGTAGAGCCTAACGCCGCTCGCCCTCGGCCCGGAACCACCGGAAGCCGTATCCATCGAGCGCGATCGGGGCGGACGCATCGTGCATGTCGCGGTCGTCCCCGTTGCAGAACAGGGGACGCCACCGCCCGACGCCGTCGGCCGGCACCCGTACGCTCATGGCCTTGTCGGCCAGATTGTGAAGCAGCAGGACGGTCTCGCCGCGCCAGTCGTAGCGCAGGGCGAGAACGCTTGATTCCCCCGTCTCGAGAATGCGGCAGGCGCCCCAGCCGATCTCCGGGCACGCCCGGCGCGTGCGAATGAGCCGCTGTACCGTGCTCATCAATGACCCGTCGAGATCGTGCTGCGCGACGACGTTTACCTTCCGATAATCGAAGCGCCCGTCCGATACGACGGGGCGGGTGAGACGGCTCGCCGGCGCGGTCGAGAATCCTGCATTGGGCTCGTCGGACCATTGCATGGGCGTACGCACGGAGTTGCGCTCTTTGAGCGAGAGATCGTCCCCCATGCCGATTTCGTCGCCGTACCAGACCACCGGCGTGCCGGGCAGCGAGAACATGAGGCTGAAGGCGAGCTTGAGCCGCCGCTCGTCTCCGCCGAGCATGGGGGCAAGACGCCGCCGGATGCCGCGTTCATAAGCCTGCATGTCGGGATCGGGCCCGAAGGCCGCGAAGACCTCCTGCCGCTCCGCATCCGACAGACGGCCGAGGTCGAGCTCGTCGTGATTGCGCAGGAAGCTCGCCCATTGGGCCTTCGGCGGAATGGGCGGCGTTTTCTCCATGATGGAGCGGATGGGTTTCGCATCGCTGCGCGCCAGCGCCAGAAAGAGGTGCTGGTTCAGCATGAAGTTGAAGATCGTGTGGAGCCGGTCCCCCGAAGGTCCGAAATATTCGTCCACCTGATCCATGGTGATGTTGGCCTCCGCCAACAGCATCGCCTCAGCGCGCCGCCAGGAGACGAAGTCGCGCAGCTCGACCAGATACTGGTGCGGGTCCTCCTTCGGCTTCTCATCGGCCGGAATGCCGCGATACTCGATCAGGAACGGCACCGCATCGAGCCGGAACCCGGACACGCCGAGCTGCAGCCAGAACCCCATCACCTTCTCGATCTCCTCGCGCACCTGCGGGTTCGCGATGTTGAGATCGGCCTGATGCTTGTAGAAGCGGTGCATGTACCATGCGCCTGCGACCTCGTCGTAGGTCCAGGTGGTGTCCTGCACGCCCGGAAACACAACGCCTTCGTGAATGTCCTTCGGCTTCTCCTCCGACCAGACGTACCAGTCGCGATAGGGCGAGTTCGGATCCCGCCGGGCCTGCTGGAACCAGGGATGATCGATCGACGTGTGGTTCGCCACGAGATCGACGATGACCCGCAGCCCCCTGTCCTCCGCCGCGTGCGCGAAGGCGACGAAGTCGCCGAGGGTGCCGAGACGGGGATCGACGCCGTAGAAATCCGTGATGTCGTACCCGTTGTCGCGGTTGGGCGTGGGATAGAACGGCAGGAGCCAGATGCAGGTCGCGCCGAGCGCCTCGATGTGATCGAGCCGGTCGGCGAGACCGCCGAAATCGCCGACCCCGTCTCCGTTCGAGTCCATGAAGGTCTCGACGTCGACGCAGTAGATGACCGCGTTCTTGTACCAGAGATTGAGCATGCCCCGCGATCCTAACCGATCATCCGGGCGGCGCGTTCTCGGTCCGCCAGCCGTCGGTCCGCAGGCTTGGCCTGCCTGGCGCCGAGATGCCACGCAGCCATGACGGCGCCGGCGAGGCAGCCCAGCGCTGTCGCGGCCAGCACGCCACGGGCGGTCGTGCCGGAGACCGACATCACGCGCCTGCGTGACCTTGCGCCGAACCGCCCTCTCGTACCCGGGTCGCCGGGAGGCGCATCGAACAGATTTCCTTCGCGGGGCCGTGCCGGGTCGTCGGTCATCTGCCCGTCCCAGGCCCTTCGCGCCATCATGCGGTCGAGGAGCCCCGGCGCCACCATCGTCCCGAGGATCGCCTGGATGGTGGGACCGCCGATCCAATATTCCCGCGGCGCGTCCCGTGCGGCACGCACGATCGCGTCCGCGACCGGCTCCGGCTCATGAATCGGCGGAACAGGCTGCAGGCTCCGCGTCAAATGGGATCGCGCCCAGTCGAACTGCGGCGTATCGACGGCCGGGAGTTGCACCATCGTGAGGCGGACGCGACTGTTCTCGTGCTGCAGCTCGCTGCGCAGCGAATCCGTGAAACCGCGCACGGCGGCCTTTGCGGCGCAGTAGGCCGACTGCAGGGGAATGGAGCGGTAGCTCAGCGCAGAGCCGACCTGCACGATCGTTCCTGCGTCGCGCGCTCGCATGTGGCGCAAGGCAGCCAGCGTGCCGTGGACCTGCCCCAGATAGGTGACGTCGGTGACGCGGCGGATCTCATCGGGCGTCAGGCTGGTGACGGGGCCGAACACGGACGCCATGGCGTTGTTGACCCAGACGTCAATGCGCCCCCAGGTCTCGACCACCTGCGCGGCCGCCGCCTCGATCCTGGCCGCGTCGGCGACGTCGGCCTCGATCACGAGAGCTGTTCCGCCGGCCGCCTCGACATCACGGGCGGCGCTCGCGAGCCGCTCGCGCCCGCGGGCGATCAGGGCCACGCGCCACCCGTCCCGGCCGAACGCCACCGCGACGGCGCGGCCGATCCCCGCCGAAGCACCGGTGACGACGGCGACGGAGGCACCGGCCCCGTGCCCTCGCTCCGCGCCGAAAGCTCTCGCGCCGGTTCGACGCGTGTCATGAACGTTCTCAGTCACAATGGGCCCTTCGGGACGAACGGAAGATTTGCCTTGGTATAAGGCTCCTCCGACTGGGCGGTTCCATGCGTCCCCGGGGCGAAGCGCCTCCCGGTCAGCGCACTTTCACCTGGTCCTTGATGCGGGCGAAGAGAGAGCGGTTGACGATCCGCTTCTTCAGGAGGTCGTCGACCGCGCGATAAGGCCGTCCGCGCACGATCGCCTTGCCGATGAGGCCGGCACCGCGCAGCGAGTTCAGCTCCTGCACGGAGGCTGCGTTGAGGTCCACGAGACCAGGCGGCCGCACGGCCGCGGCGACCGGTGGGACGCCCGCCACATCGCCCGCAGACGCGACCTGGGTCCGGAGCGGCACCGGCTCGGATTCCGGAACCTTCACGACCTTGGGCTCCTCCCTCGGCGGGGCCGGAACCGCCGCCGGGGTGCTGCCCGTATAGGCCGGAATGTCGGCGGGCTCGAGAATGGGCACGGACGCGGCGGCAACGGGCTCCGCGACGACGGGATTGGGATAGGCCTTCGGCGGGTCGATCTTTGGAGGTTGCGCGATCGCTGCGCGGACCGGTGCGGCCGGCTGCGGCGGAGAGGTCGTCATCAGACCGGCGCCGGAGGGTTGGATCGTCGAGGCGACCTGCGCGTCGGGCTCGTCGCCGGGCGGAGGCAGAACCAGCCATCCGGCCAGGACGGCGATGCTCACCAGAACGACGAAGCGGCCCCAGAGCGGAAGACCGCCGCCGTGATCGACAGGGCTGTGAGCCCGAGGAAGGTCACCAATCTGCATGAAAGCCTCGCGGATTGACCTTTGGATCGAGCGTTTTGGTAGAAGCCGGATGTGGCGCAGAAAAGGCAGCTTACGATACGTCAAGTCCAAAGCATTCCCGGATCCGGCTCTTCGGAGCAGTCTTTCCTCCTTTCGGGTGAGATCCTGTGTTACGTCTTCGGCGGAGGGTGAGACGGCTTGGCGGCGCCCCTTAAAACGCTGGTGGAGAAGACGGAAAATCCTGATCAGCAATGCCGGGCCGCTCGATAGGATAGCCGTGCCGACTACCGGTTTTCAGACCAGAAGAGACTCTGCTCTCTAATCCGATTTCATTAAGTCGAATGACCAGGAAGAAAAAATATACGCGAATACTGTAACGGCTGTGGACATCAGGGCCGAAAACTGGCCGAAACCGTTGGGCGGCAGGCGAAATTCAGGACTGAGTGCCACGCGTCGATCCATCATGCCGAGTGCCATGCCGCCATGAGGCTCCCGGAGATTGTCGCGGTGGATTCGATGTCGAAAACCCTCGCTGGCTTGAGGACCCACCGGCGGCTCTGCGACCTTGATGGAAACAAGAGCCCGGAGCTATGCGCCCCGGGCCCTCTTTCATTCGGCAATGCCGCGCGATCAGCGACGGTCGGTGGTGCCGGACCTGTTGAGACCGTTGCGGCGCTCGTCCTCCACGTCGACCTCCGTGCTCCGCACGGTGTCGGAGATCGTCTCCGTGCGCTGATCCACGTCCTTGCGAACGACGAGTTCCTCCTTCACGCGGGCCTCCTTGGAGACGACGGCTTCCTGGCGGCGCTCCTCGGCCTCGATCGTCCGATCCCGGAAGGCTGCGTCGGCATCGCTCAGGGGGCGGTCGACCGGGCGCCGCTCCACGTGCACACGTTCCTCACGCAGGTTCACCTGCTCCTGAACGGGGCGCTCCACCATATGGGAGTGGATGCGCACGCGGCCGCCGCTCACGTCGCGCTTGCCGACATGAAGCTCCTCCTCGACCACCGGGATGACCTCGTCGCGGCCTGTTGCGCCGGCGAGCGAGTCACGACCCGAGGTCGAGACGCCGGCCGAGCGCGTTGCAGCGCTGCCGGCCGCGAAGTCCGGTCCGGTCTCGGCGTCGCTCGCAGCCATTGCGCTCCGTCCCGCCAAGGCATCGCGTCCGGACATCACACCGGCAGCCGGAATGCCCGCGCTGGTGCCGCCGGTCCAGCCTTCGGAACGCCACGTGCTCTGGCGCTCCTCGAAGTCGACCGTACCTTCGTCATCGAGAATGCCGACGATGCGCGTGACGTTCTCTTCGCTCGATCGCACCGTCACCAGCGCGCCGCCGCGACGCACGCCCTCCGCATAGGCATGAGCGTCGTTCTCGTCCACGCCTACATCGACCAGGGAACCGGCAAGGCCGCCGATCGCAGCACCCGCGCCGGCGCCGATGAGCGTGGGCACGAGCCAGCCAGCCGCCACGACCGGACCGAAGCCCGGGATCGCCAGCATGCCGAGGCCCGCCAGCAGTCCTGCGCCGCCGCCGGCGAGCGTGCCAACTGTCGCACCGGTCGCGGCGCCGTCATGATCGTCGTCGTCGAAGCGGCTGTTCTCGTCCCAGGTGCGCTTCGCATGCGAGGAATAGCGTTCGCCCTCATTGTTGGCGATCAGGCTGATGTCGCTTCGCGGAATGCCGGCGGATTCGAGTCGGCGAACCGCGTCGGCTGCATCGTCGTAGTTGTCGAAGAACGACGTAATGGTTTTATCGGCCATGGAGAAAGTCCTTGATTCTGGGGACCGGGTTATGCCCTGTCCCTGCTGCGTGATTTCGTCGGTCGAGAGGTGCGTGCGTCACTGCGCCTGAACGTTGCCGCGGTAGTCGATCGCGACGCTCACCGAGGCGCCGTTGCGCATGGCCTTGCCGCGCCAGATTCCCTGATCGTCCTTGCGCAGATCGGTCACGTTCGTGAAACCCTGCGCTTCGATACGGGATCGCGCCTGTCCTTCCGTGAAGCTGTTGGCGCCTGGTTCGAGGGAGCCGGTGCTCTCGGGACTGCCTTTTGGCTTCACCGTGACGGCCGGATTCGACGAGCCCGTGCCGTTGCCTGACGGCGCAGTCGTCGATGATTGAGGTGTCGTGGGTTGGGTGCTGGTCTGAGCGATGGCCGCTGTGGTCAGAACCGACAGCGTCGCCAATGTCGCGAAAGCGAGGCGCACGGATGAATCTCCCGTTGTTCGTAGGTACAGGGTCTCAATGTGCGACCGCTTTCGGGGTTCCTCCGGCCGCGCTTGTCGGATGACATCTAGTCCTGCGTTTCTTGCGACGAACTTTCCTCGGAACCTGCTTCGTCGGCCGCCAGGCGCTCGACGACGGCCTGCTGCCGGCGTAGGTTCACGGGCATCTCCACGTGCTCCGTCGTGACACTGCGGCGGATATGGAGCTCTTCCCGGAGCACCAGCCGCTTCTCGACAACGAGGACTTCCTCCACGACCGGAACGATCACGACGTCGCCCTCGGTCCTGATCTCCGGCGGCGCATCGACCGGTCGGTCGACCGGGACCCGGGTGATGTCGACGGTCTCACTTCGCAGGTCGGCACGGGCGAGCTCCTGCACGACGTCGGTGGCGGTTCTCACGCGCACACGCGCGCTCACGCGTTCATGCACGTCGACCCGCAGCGTTTCCTCGACAAGAGGCAGAACACTGTCGTCGGGAAGGCCCTTCCGGGAGGGTGAATCTGTCATGGGATCGGTCCAGGTTGGAACATCCAACGGATGCGGAAAGCCATCGTTCCGTTTGGGCCGCCGGGGCTTCGGCAGAGGGAAGACGAATAGGACGTTTGTCCGACCAAGGCGCCTTCAAGAGCCGCACCATTTCCAGGCCTTGTCGTGGAGCGCGACCTTTGCTGTTGTGAATGCCTCCGATGCGTCGGCTTTCCTACCCCTTTCGGCGACCAATAGCCCCTTTGAGGAACTACAAAACGGTGGCCGTTTTCTTCAGCCTGATCTCGCAACCTCACGTTTCCGTGATCTTTACCGGCGCGTGCACCTGCTCAGAAAACAATTCCTGTTTTCGCGGAGGACTATTTGCTTCGACAGAGCAAGACGTTCGAGAATCGCGGCGCCGGCATCGCAGGCAACTTGCGCGACGACAAGGATCAGCCCGATGCTCCTCTCACCTTGGGGGCGGCGATCCGACGGAACGCGTACCTCTTTTCGCGCGAGCCCGCGATCGTCTGCTCCACCTCCGCGCCGCTCACCTACGGCGACTTAGGACGCCAGATCGACACCGTGCGCCGGCATCTCCGCGATGCCGGATTCGATCGCGAGGCCCGGATCGGCGTGATGATGCCGAACGGGCCCGAGGCCGTTCTCGGCATCGTGGCCCTCTCCTGCTGTGCGGTCGCCGTGCCGCTCGACCCTCGCTTGACCGAGGCCGAGATCGATCAGAGGCTCGGCCGCCTACACCTGAGCGCCTTGGTCCTGCCGCATGACAGATTCGAAGTAATCCGCCCCATTGCGGAGCAGCACGGCGTCGCCCTCATCGAGGCAGCGCCCGCAGGATGGCACCGCCTCGGCCTCGCGCTCGACATCCCGGCTATCGGCGCTCCGGCATTGGACGAGGAGCCCGACCCGTACGCTCCCGCCTTCATCCTGCAGACCTCGGGCACCACGGCGCAGCCCAAGCTGATCCCCTTCAGCCATGCCAACATGCTGGCGGCCGCGATGCGGATGCAGGCTTGGTTCGGGCTAACCCCGCGCGACCGCTGCCTCAGCGTATCCCCACCCTTCTATTCTCACGGTCTGAAGGTGACGGTCTTTACGCCGCTGGTCACGGGCGGCAGCATCGCTCTTCCGGCAAATGCCGGGCATCTCGATCTGCCTGAGTGGTTCGACGCATTGCGTCCTACCTGGCTGTCGGCGGGGCCGACCCTGCATCGGGCATTGCTGGATGCCACACAAGGGATCGCGGATGTGCAGAGCCTCCACACGCTGCGCCTGCTCATTTCCGGCGGCGCGAAGCTGCCCGACGACGTGCGGGAGGATCTGCAGGCCGTTCTCGGCGTGCCTGTCTTCGAACATTACGGCTCGAGCGAAGCCGCACAGATTGCCGCGAACTGTCCACCTCCCGGCGCAAGCAGGCCCGGCACCTGCGGCCGTCCCTGTCCGGGCACGCTTGCGATCATGGGCGAGGATGAAGAACCGGTTGCGCCGGGCCTAAAGGGCGAGATCTGGGTGCGCGGGCCGACCGTCATCCAGGGTTATCTCGACGCCCCCGATCTCAACCGCGCCGCCTTCGTGCGGGGCTGGTTCCGCACCGGGGACATCGGGAGCCTGGACGATGACGGGTTCCTGTCCCTCCACGGTCGCCTGAGCGAGCAGATCAACCGCGGCGGCGAGAAGATCGCTCCCGGCGAGATCGACATCGCGCTCCTGCGTCATCCCGACATCGCGGAGGCGGCCGCCTTCGCGGTCCCGCACCCACGTCTTGGCGAGGACGTTGCGGCCGCAGTGGTGCTGCACCCGGGCGCACGGACGACGCCCGCGGAGCTGCGTCGTTTCCTTCAGCAAGACCTCGCTTCGTTCAAAATTCCGCACCGAATCCTCGTCCTCGACGCTTTGCCGAAGGGAACGACCGGGAAGGTGCAGCGCCGGCGACTGACGGAGATGATCGGCCCACAAGGCCGCGCCAACGCCGCGCCGCCTGGACGCCCGGCATCATCTCATCTCGAGGCCGACCTTCTGCGCCTGTGGAGACGATTGCTGAAGTCGGAGGCCCTCACCGTCGACGACGACTTCTTCGAGAGCGGCGGCGATTCGCTCCTGGCGACCGAAATGCTCATCGAGGCGGAACGCCTCGTCGGTCACCCTCTGCCCGAAACGATCATGTTCGAAGCGGAGACCATTCGCCGGTTCATGCCGCGCATCGCCGCACAGGCGGCTGCACCTCCCGCGCCTGTGTTTCAGTTCCACACGGACGGGGACAGGCCGCCGCTGTTCTTCTTTCACGGCGACTTCGCCAGCGGCGGCTTCTATGTCCGGCGCATGGTGCATCTCCTTGGGCCGGATCATCCCATCATCACCATCGATCCGCACGGCCTGCACGGCGAGCCGATTCCGTCGTCCATCGAAGCGATGGCGGCCGACCGGCTGCCTCACATCCTGGAGCGGCAGGCGAGCGGGCCGTTCCTGCTCGGAGGCCAGTGCAACGGCGCCCTCGTGGCCTTCGAGGCCGCGCGCCTGCTCATGGCGGCGGGACACAGGGTCGAGATGGTTGCGATGGTGGACCCGCCGACGGTGAGCGCGCGGCCGATGATGCGAACGATCCTGCGACTGGCACAGCACCACGTCTCGCCGCAACGCCTCGCCCGCATCTACGATCAACTCGGACGGCTCGAGCGGGTCCTGAAGATGTCGCCCGGCGAGTTCCTCGCCAAAGCGCATGACGTCGTGGTCAACACGGACGATCGATTGCCCCCGTCGTTCCGACGGCAAGCCTTCACGGTCGCAATGGCCCGCTACCTTCCGGCTCCGCTTGACGTCCCGGTGGTCTTCTACTCGGCAAGTCATGACGGCCGCGCCTGGCGTCGCCTGAGCGGCAATCTCGAGGTGATCGAGGTGCCGGGCGGACACGACTATTGCCTGACCACAGGCGCGGAGCTGCTGGTGCAGCACCTGCGGCACCGGATCGATGCCTTGTCCGAGGTCCCGGCCCGTTTGCGGTGATCGCAGCGCCACGCGTTCCACGCCGCCGCAATCCGAAACCATGTTGCCTCAGGTGCGTTCACCTTCCGCGCGGATCTCCAGCACGACCGCTGCCGGTCCGCCCTTCAAAGGAGCACCTCGATGCGTGCACTTCTCCTCGGATCGTTCACTGCTGCTGCGCTTGCTTTCGGAACCGCTGGCGCGATCGCCCAGACCCCGGTTCCGAACGCCAGCGGATCGCAGGTCACCGCCCCCGGCACCTACCGGGCCACGGCCTACCAGAACCGGGCTCAGCACCCGACCATGAAGCGCCAGGTCGCGACGACTAAAAAACATCATGCCGCCAGCAAGAAGCACCACATGACGAGGCGCGGGCATGAGGTCACGACCACCGGCAGCGTCCGTCGCGCGGTTCCCGTGCCGAATGCGAGCGGGTCACAGGTGACGAGCCCCGAAACCTATGGTGCAAGCGCCTACCAGCACCGACGCTGAGGCGATCGGGAGCACCGCCGCGCCCGATGCGCGACGGTGCCTCATGGTTGCAGGTCGTTGAGAACCTGGCCGGTTTCCAGGTCGAAGGGCGCCGAGACGTGCTCGTGCGCGATCCTCCATCGCCCCTCGGTCCGGCGGCAGCCGACGCTGACGCGCATCCAACATGACCGCTCCTCTCCATGGGCGTCGGTGCCGCCGCATCGGCCCAGGTAATGTCCGAAAGCCACATCGCCGCCGGTCTCGATCGCGAGATCCCGGATCTCGAAAGTCTTCGTGCCGTCGCATAGGTCAATGCAGGCGTCCCAGTGCTGGCGGTAGCCGTCGATGCCACAGATGCGCAGCTGCGAGACCGCATCGAACGCCACGACGTCCGACGCATAATGGGACGTGATCGCCCCCACATCCTTCGCACGCACCGCCCTCGCCCATGAGAACAGCAGATCCCGCACCTGATCCTCGGAGCTGACGACGAAGGCTGCGGTATCCATGGACCTCTCCTCGGGCAGGGGTGAAGTGGGGAAAGCCGGCTTTCCCAGGACGAGACGTCGCCCTGCTCCGGCGTCGGGAGAACGGGCGCGAACATGCCCGTCCGTTTCGACCTTGACAATTCTGTTGATATCAACATATAATTGAGCATGTCAAGCCAGGACGAGCTTCCCTTCGATATGACCCTGCGGGTCCGGGACACCTGCATGTGCCTGCACGTGCAGCGCGCCGCGCGCGCGGTCGCGCGACGCTACGACGAGGCCCTGCGACCCATGGGGCTGACGAACTTCCAGTTTTCGCTTCTGATGTCGCTCAACCGCCCGAAAGCACCGACCATGGGCCAGGTGTCGTCGCTCCTTGCCATGGACCGCACGACACTGACGGCCAATCTGAAGCCTCTGGAGCGGCGCGGCCTCCTTACCGTGTCAGCCGACCCGGAAGACCGGCGCAGCCGCCTCCTGGCGCTGACCCCGGCCGGCCGTTCGCTGCTCGCCGCCGCGATGCCGGCCTGGGAGAAGACGCAAGAGGCCGTGGAGAAGCTCGTCGCCGAGGCCAGCCCCGACCTCCTGCGGGCGGAGCTGCTCGCCCTGTCGTAGCAAGTCAGCTCTGCGGGTCGCGGAAATAGGGCTCAACCTTGCCCTTGAGCTTGATGGTCATCGGGTTTCCGGCGCGATCCTTGGCATTGCCGGCGGTGACGCGGACCCAGCCTTCACTGACGCAGTATTCGTCCACATTGGTCTTCTCGACGCCGTTGAAGCGGATGCCGACGCCGCGTTCGAGCAGGGCCTCGTCGTAGAACGGGCTCTTGGGGTTGGAGGACAGGCGGTCGGGCGGGGTGTCGGTCATGATTGTGTGGTCCGGTTGGTTCTGGTCGGCCGCAACCTAACCGCTCCCGCCGCGCCTGCCAATGCAGGCCATCGGACGGACTCAGCGGGTTTCGTGCGCCGCTACCCGCTCGGCCGCACGGCGCCAATGGACCTCGCCCTCGTATTTGCGGTTCACCTCGTCCAGTTCCTGGCGGATCTCGCCCACGCGCCATTCCGCCTGGCGCAGCTGTCTCTTCCTCCGCTGCAGAAAGGCAGCCAGCAAGACCGCGAGGAGCCCGGCGAGATCCGTCAGGCCCGTGAACGTCCAGCGGAAGAGGTCGTCGGTCCCGAGCCTGAAGACGAAGAGCGCCATGGCGGCGAGAAGCAGGGTGAGCAGCGCGGCCGTAACGCTGCGGAACAGAAGCGCCAGCAGCACCGGGGCCCCTAGGGCCACCCAGAAGCCGGGATGCAGGGTCCGCGCCAAGGCGAGTGTCTCGTCGCCCCAGCGCAGCAGCGCGGGCCAGAGGTCCCGAAAGAGCGTCTCCACCTCGATCATTCCCACCTCCGCCCATAGCCATCGGCGCCCGGTCGTGGCCACGATAGCAGACGAGATATCGTTTTCCGAGCCGTGGGCCTCGTTCATGGGCTGATCTTTGGGGGGAACCGAAACGCATTACCTACGGTTGCGTCGTACGCTCCATTTCGATCATGAATCGGGCAGCGACTCGCGCATATCCTTCCCCGGACCGGCCTGATCCCTCCTGATCACGGACAAGCTGCCGTCCGTTTCGAGGATCACCGCCGCCGCCTGCGCCGCATCGGCGACGCCGCTTGCACGAAGCGCCGCCGTCACCTCGTCGCGGGTGATCCGCTGCGTCCGCATGGCTCCCTCGAGAAACCGGCCCTCCCGCAGGAGCAGGGTCGGCTCGTTCTTGACCATCGTGCGGAAACCCGGCGAGCGGACGGACAGCCAGGTGATGCCGAATTGCAGGACGATCAGGAGCACCATCGCCAGAACGCCTTCCGCCAGCGCCACGCGGTCGGACAGCAGGATCGTCGCGAGGGTCGAACCCAATGCGACGGTGACGACAAGGTCGAAGGCATTCAGCTTGGCAAGGCTCCGTTTGCCGGAGATGCGCAGGATCGCGACGAGAGCCACATAAGCCAATGTGCCGACCACTAGAACGCGGCCGAGCCCGGACCATGAGTCAAAGAACACTGCTTTCACCCTCCGGGATTCCGGCCACGAGGATGTCCCGTGCGGCCTTGATCCGCGACCGGATGGCGCTCCGATCTATCGGCACGAGCGCGGCCGCGTCCGCTGTCTCGGCGAGCTTGGCCAGATGGCGCAGCACGGCGGCCTGCGCCTCGCGGGTTCGAACGGCAGGGGCGAGCTGGCCCAGGATATCGGCCATGCGGATCAGCACCGCAGGCACGTCGCGGCCGGCTTGACGGATGGCGTCGAAGGCTGCGTCCACCAAGCCCTGCACGTCGGAGCGCTGGGCGATGACGCGAACCCTCCCCTCTGTGTCACGCAGCATCGTGCGCTGGAGCGGGCGCTGAAAGATCTCTTCGATCGCGACGCCGAGCCGGTCGATGACGGCCACGGCCGTGTACGGGTCGTTGATGCCGGGCGAGAGAGCCCGCAGGCCGATTTCCACAAGCTGGCGCAGACCGTATTCGAGGTCCTGCGCCGGGCTTCGCTCGCGATCCACCACGAAGGCGCTCCTGAGCGCACCTGCCGCCTCCTTGCCGAGCGCCCTCTCGCCGTGCACGACGACGTGCTCGCCCGACTGTAGAACGAAGTGGCCCGCCCGCACCTTCACCTCGAGCAGCACCTCCTCCCGACAGGCGACGGAGACGAGATGCGCATAGTCGATGACCTGGATGTAGCCGCTCCGGCCGATGGACAGGGTGCCAACCCTGGCGGGCATCCGGTCCGGCGGCGTGTCCTCCTGGCCCCGATCGTCGTCGGGAAGCATGCTGCGGATGCTGCTCTGAAGCTCGTCCGCCACCCGGGCGACGATGTTGTCGGCGATGATGGAGCGGGCGATCTTGTGGACATAGAACAGCAGCGCGAACAGGCAAACCACCGTCAGCGCGCTGCCGATCGTCACTGCGAGATGCGGAACGGCGTTGGTGCCGAGGGTCTCGTCCAGGCTTCGCAGCACCACCAGCACATACAGGATCGTGCCCAGGAAGAGCCCGAGCACGGTCTGGATCTGCCTGTCCGCCATGAAGGTCGGCACGAGGCGTGGCCCGAGTTGGTTTGCCGCCAGCGTAAGGATGACGAAGGTCACCGATACCACGAGCGACGTCATGGTCATGAGACCTGACAGGAGGCTCGACAGCAGGCCCCGCGCGCTGCTGGCGTCGCCGCCATAGAGCCACCAGAGATCGGCATCCTCCCACCGCGTTACGAAGGCGGCCTCCGAGGTGAGGATCCAGAATGCAAGCGAGAGGAACATCGCGCTGATGACGAGCGGGATGATCCAGAGCTGTCCCCGCAGGAGGACGACGATGTTGCGGATGCGGCTCATGGACGATCAGCCGGATGGGACCGGACAGCGTCCGCCAGGCCGCATCCGGTCCGGCCGTCGCACGAACGCCCCCGCAACCTGGTCAGCGCCCCAACGCGCGCATGCCCTGCTCAGGGTACCGGGTTCCCGCGGCGGCGCCGGGTGGAATGATGCGGTCGACCCGATCGAGATCCTCCCGCGTGAGGGTCACGCCGAGCGCACCTACGTTCTCCTCCAGATACCGGCGCCGCTTGGTGCCCGGGATCGGCACGATGTCGTCGCCCTGCGCCAGCACCCATGCAAGCGCGAGTTGGGCAGGTGTGCAGCCCTTCTCGCGCGCCATGGCCTCGATCTCGCGCACGAGGTCCAGGTTCTTCTGGAAGTTCTCACCCTGGAAGCGCGGCGCGTTGCGGCGATAGTCGTCCGCGTCGAGGTCATCGATGCTCTTGATCTGGCCGGTGAGGAAGCCGCGCCCAAGCGGGCTGTAGGGAACGAAGCCGATGCCGAGCTCGCGCACGACGCCTAGGATCTCGTCCTCCGGGTCGCGGCTCCAGAGCGAATACTCGGTCTGGAGCGCCGTGATCGGGTGCACTGCGTGAGCGCGGCGGATCGTCTGCGGCCCCGCCTCCGACAGGCCGAGGTAACGGACCTTGCCGTCGCGCACGAGATCGGCCATGGCCCCGACCGTGTCCTCGATCGGCGTCTCCGGATCGACGCGGTGCTGGTAGTAGAGATCGATGGTCTCGACGCCGAGCCGCTTCAGGCTCGCGTCGCAGGCCTGACGCACGTACTCGGGCTTGCCGCTGATGCCGAGGAAGGTGCCGTCGGGGGCGCGCATGTTGCCGAACTTAGTCGCGAGCACGACCTGATCGCGGCGATCCCGGATCGCGCGGCCGACGAGCTCCTCGTTACGGCCGACGCCGTACATGTCAGCGGTGTCGAGGAAGGTGACGCCGAGATCAATGGCCCGGTGGATCGTGGCGATGGCCTCGCCCTCGTCGCGGCCGCCGTAGAAATCCGACATGCCCATGCAGCCGAGGCCGATGGCGGAAACCTGCAATTGACCGAGTCGACGCTGCTGCATGGGAACCTCCTGGGTTATGAGCGATCCGGCGTGAACACGCCGCAATCCACCTGCCGATCAGACGGTGCGCGTGCCGTAGGCATCCGCCATGACGGCGATGTCGGCCAGCTTCGCGTTGAAGATGGTCCAGTCGTCCCGGTCGGCAATGGGTGCCCAGGTCGCCTCCACGTCCTCGATCAGCATGGTGTAGGGCGAAGTTCTGCCGAAATAGGGATGGTCGAGCCGGGCATCGGTCGCCGGCTCGAAGCCTTCGAGCGCCGTATAGACGCTCCTGAAGGCAGGCAGGGCGTAATAGGGAGCCGAGGGGCTCTGCGCCGCGCGCTTTTCGCTCGCGAGCCCGCCACGCCAGTCGAACAGGGTCTGCTCGAACGGCGCCTTGGATTCGTTCAGGAAAGTCCACAACGCCCTGACGAGCAGGCCGTCACGCTCGAAGCCCGCCGAAGCGAGGCCGAGGCGTCGCAGCAGGGCGGCAGGGAACTCGCGATGGAGCGCCGGCTCGAACGACTTCAGGGCATGTTCGAGCTCCGCCTGCGGCGCCAGCGGCAGCAGGCATTCGGCCAGCCGGAACAGGTTCCACAGCAGCGCGTCCGGCTGCCGGCCGAAGGCGTAAAGCCCGGTTTCGTCGAAATAGGCGGCCGTGAAGGCCGGGTCGTAGGCAGGAATGAAGCGCCAGGGCCCGTAATCGAAGCTTTCGCCGGTGACGTTGATGTTGTCCGTGTTGAGCACCCCATGGACGAAGCCGGCCGCCATCCACTGCGCTCCCATGCGCGCCACGCGACCGGAGACCTCCTCCAGGAACGCGACCGCGCGAGCCGGTTCATCGTCGCGCCAGATCTGCGGCATGTAGGTTCGAACCGTGTGATCGAGGAGCTTGCGGATGTTCTCCGGCTCGTCGAGGAAGAGGAAGCGCTGGAAGCTGCCGATGCGGATGTGCGAGTGGCTGAGGCGCACCAGCACCGAAGAGCGTGTCGGCGACGGCTCGTCGCCGCGCTCCAGTTCCTCGCCGGTCTCGATCAGGCTGAAGCTCTTGGAGGTCTCCACGCCGAGCGCCTCCAGCATCTCAGTCGCCAGGACCTCGCGCACGCCTCCTTTGAGGGTCAGGCGCCCGTCCGCATGCCGCGACCAGGGCGTCTGGCCGCTGCCCTTGGTGCCGAGGTCGAGGAGGCGTCCATCCGCGACATCGTGGAGCTGCGCGAACAGGAAGCCGCGCCCGTCGCCCAGATGAGGGTTATAGGTACGGAACTGGTGCCCGTGATAGCGCAGGGCCAGGGGTGAGCCGAGGCTCCCCGGAAGAGGTTCGAAGCGGCCGAAATGGGCGACCCACTCCTCATCCGTCAGGGTGTCCAAGCCGACCCGCGCGGCCCAGCCCTGATTCCGGTAGCGCAGCAGGTGCTGCGGGAAGGCGGCCGGGCTGACGACGTCGTAAAAGTCGGAACCGAGGCTTTCATGGCGGGTCGAAGGACGGGCGGTCGCGGATACGGGCATCGGGAACCAAATGCATTGCAATCGAGACAGGTCAACGCGCCAGACGCGGTTTCGTCGCCGAACACACGCTCTATCACCGGCATCCGTACCGAGGCGTGAACCCGAGGGAGCGATCCGGGTTGACGGTTCATATGTCCATCACGGAAAGGTCCCATGCTCAAGCTCATCCGCAACCTCATCATCCTCCGCCAGGCGTGGAAGCTCATGAAGCGTCGCCGCTAGGCCGCTGCCGGGCCAGGTGTCGAGCAGCACCCGAGGGTGTAAGCTGGGCCTGAACGCTCCACCTGCCCGAGAGCCCCGATGCCGAAATCCGCCACGCGCCGCAGCCCCGTCCCGATCGACCTCGCGCTCCAGGGCGGCGGAGCGCACGGCGCCTTCACCTGGGGTGTCCTGGACCGGCTGCTCGAAGAGACCTGGCTCAGCTTCGACGGCATCTCGGGCACCTCGGCCGGCGCCATGAACGCCGCCGTTCTCGTAGACGGCTTCGTAAAAGACGGACCCGATGGGGCGCGGGCAGCCCTCGAGCATTTCTGGCGCAGAGTGTCTGATGCGGCGCTTCTCAGCCCGTTCCGGCGCACGCCGCTCGACATTCTGCTGGGGCGCTGGTCCCTCGACAACTCGCCCGCCTTCGTGGCTTACGACATCCTGGCGCGGGTGGTCTCGCCCTATGACCTGAACGTCATGAAAGAGAACAACCCGCTGCGGGAGATCCTCGAGGCGACGGTGGATTTCGGCCGCCTGACCCGGGCCTCTATCAAGCTGTTCGTCACCGCCACGAACGTGCAGACGGGCCAGGGCCGCGTGTTCCACAACGAGGCGATCACGGCGGATGTGCTGCTGGCATCAGCCTGCCTGCCGTTTCTGTTCCAGGCGATCGAGATCGAGGACGAGCCGTATTGGGACGGCGGCTATTCGGGCAACCCGACCATCGCGCCGCTCGTGAACGAATGCGGAGCCGACGACATCGTCCTCGTGCAGGTGAATCCGGTCGAGCGTCTCGGCACGCCGCGCAGCGCCCGCGAGATCGCGAACCGCATCAACGAGGTCTCGTTCAACGCCACCCTGCTGAAGGAGCTGAAGATGATCGCCCTGCTCCGGCAGGTGGCCAATCCGGGCAACTGCGAGGGCGCCCTGTGGGCCAAGATGCGGGTCCACCGGATCGCGAGCGCCGCCATGACCGAGCTCGGCTACTCGTCGAAGCTCAATGCGGAATGGGATTTCCTCTGCCACCTGCGCGACGAGGGCCGGCGCTCGGCGGAGGGCTTCCTGAAGGACCACGCACGGCACCTGGGCCGCCAATCGAGCCTCGACCTCGACGCCTTGCTGGAGGAGTGACGCCTCGTCCGTTCGGCGGGGTTCCACCGCCCTGCGGGCCTGTGCCAATATCACCCGACTGCCCCGTGAGGAGCACCCCTGACGGGTGCCGCTCGCGGCACCGCAGCTCAGAAAGGATGCCGAACCCGCAATGGAACGCCTTCGCCGCAACATCCTCGCCGGCCTTTTGACCGTGATCCCGCTCTGGATCACGGTCTGGATGATGTGGTTCATCCTCGACTACATCATCTATCTCGGCCGGCCGTTCGTCTTCGCGCTGGCGGGCGCGATCCGCCCCTATGCGGACGACGTCTCCGACCTCCTCGTCCGCGCTTGGTTCCAGTCGGCCATCGCCATCGTGATCGTTCTCGCAGCCCTCTACCTGATCGGGGCGGCGACGAACGCCGTGGTCGGGCGCCGCATCCTCCGCCTCGTGGACAGCCTGATCGACCGGGTTCCGCTCGCCAAGACGATCTACGGCGCCACCCGCACCCTGATCGATTCCGTGCGGAGCGGACAGCAGGGCGGCCAGAAAGCCGTGCTCATCGATTTTCCGCATCAGGACATGCGCGCCGTCGGGATCGTGACGGCGATCTTCCACGCGAGCGACACCGGCGAGGAACTCGCGGCCGTCTACGTTCCGACGACCCCGAATCCGACCTCCGGCTACGTGGAGATCGTGCCCACCCGCCGCCTCGTCTGGCTCGACTGGACCGTCAACGACGCCATGTCCTTCATCGTGTCGGGCGGCGCCATGACCCCGAAGGGCGTGAGGATGACCCCGGGGCCCCGTGCGGCGAATGTCGATGCCATCGACAGGTCCGAGCGGGAGGCGCTGCCGGAGACGACCGCGCCCTGACCGTCTCAGCGCGTGCGCCGCGCGATGATCCAGACGGCGTGGACGATGCCTGGAATGTAGCCGAAGATCGTCAGCAGGATGTTGAGCCAGAATTGTCCGCCGAATCCGACCGTGAGGAAGACGCCGACGGGCGGCAGCAGGATCGCCAGCAGGATGCGGATCAGGTTGCTCATGAGTGGCTCGACCGTTGTATTGACCTGAGCGGGAACGCCAGGAGGTCCGGCCTGTTCCAGCTCGAAGACGTCATCCGCGCTGAACGGTTCAGCGTCTGAGGGGTTCACACGGGAAGACGAACCTCAGGACCGGGGGATTCGATGGGAATGGGGAACGAAGGCTCCTTCTGGCGGACCATGCTGCCTTCGCGCCGGCGGAGAGACGTGCCTGAGCCTTCCCCGAGCGATGGGCATCACGTTGTCGTTATCGGGGCGGGCTTCGCCGGGCTTTCGCTTGCCCAAACGCTAGGCAGCACGCCGTTTCGCGTCACCCTGGTGGACCGCCGCAACTACCACCTCTTCCAACCGCTCCTCTATCAGGTCGCGACCGCGGTGCTGACCCCGGGTGAGATCGCGGAGCCGGTTCGGCGCATCATGAAGAGGCACCCGAATGTCCACGTCCTGCTCGGCGAGCTCGACGGGATTGATCCGCAGCGGCGGGAGGTCAGGATCGATGGCGACATCCTGCCCTATGACACGCTCGTGCTCGCGACCGGCGCGACCCACAGCTATTTCGGGCATCCGGAATGGGAGCCCTTCGCGCCCGGCCTGAAGACCTTGGAGGATGCGCGCCAGATCCGCGCCAAGGTGCTGCTGGCGTTCGAGCGCGCCGAGAGGGAGCCGGATCCCGCCGAGCGCGAGCGCCTGATGACCTTTGCGGTGATCGGCGGCGGTCCGACCGGGGTCGAGATGGCCGGCGCGATCGCGGGCCTTGCGCGGCAGTCGCTGGCGCGGGACTTCCGCACCATCGACCCGGCAGCCGCCCGCATTCTCCTGATCGAGGCGGCGCCGCGCATCCTGGGCCCCTTTCCGGAAGATCTCTCGGCCTATGCGGAGCGGGCCCTGCAACACCTGGGGGTCACGATCCTGACGGGGCGGCCGGTCGAGGCTATCGACGAGAACGGCATCACCCTTGGCGGCGAGCGCATTGCAACCGCAACGGTGATCTGGGCCGCAGGAGTGGCGGCATCTCCCGTCGGTGCCATGCTGGGCGTCGGCACCGACAGGGCCGGGCGCGTCCGCGTCGGCCCCGACCTGTCCGTGCCGGGCCTCGACGGCGTCTACGTGCTCGGAGACCTCGCTCTCGCACATGACGAGAAAGGCCGGCCGCTGCCAGGCCTCGCACAGGTCGCGCACCAGGAGGGCATCTACCTGGGGAAGGCGCTGAAAGCGCGCATCCTGCGCGGCGAAGCCCCAGCGCCGTTCCGGTTCCGCAGCCGCGGAAACCTGGCGGTGATCGGCCGCAACGAAGCGGTGGTCCATTGGGAGACGTTCAAGCTGAAGGGCTTTGCGGCCTGGCTCGTCTGGGGCATCGCGCATGTTTACCTGCTGGTCGGCTTCCAGAACCGCCTCTTGGTGAGCTTGCGCTGGCTGTGGTCCTACCTGACCCACCAATACGGTTCCCGGATCATCGACGAGGATACGTTCAGGCGCTGCCCGGGGCCCACGAAAACCAGCGTCGCCTTTAGGGCATCTCAAGTCGGCGGCCGGCGGGATCGTGCTAAAGGCCATCAGGGTCAAGGTTCGGTCCCGGATCCATTCCGGCCAGCCGAACGTTCCCGACACGGTGAGCAGGGCGAGGTTTGAGCATGGGGTGGTCGATCCCCGTCGGAACGGTGAAGGGCACGGTCGTCCGCATTCACTTCACGTTTCTTCTCTTTCTCGTCTGGATTGCCGTGTCGCACTATGCCGGCGGCGGGCGCGACGCCGCCCTTGAGGGCACCATCTTCGTCATCCTGCTGTTCCTGTGTGTGCTGCTGCACGAGTTCGGCCATGTCTTCGCCGCCAGGCGCTACGGCGTGCAGACGCCGGACATCACGCTCCTGCCGATCGGTGGCGTCGCAAGGCTCGAGCGGATCCCCGAGGAGCCTTCGCAGGAGTTGATCATCGCCCTGGCGGGCCCCGCCGTGAACGTGGTGATCGCCGCCATTTTACTCGTCGCGCTCGGCGGCTTCCTGCCTCCCGAGAGTGTGGATGTGCAGAACCCCGGAACCAGCATGCTGGCGCGCCTTGCGACGGTGAACGTGTTCCTGGTGGTGTTCAACATGATCCCGGCCTTCCCCATGGATGGCGGCCGGGTGCTGCGCGCCCTCCTCGCCTCGCGCTACGGCTACCAGCGCGGCACGCAGATCGCCGCAACGGTCGGCCAGGTCCTTGCCTTCGGCCTGGGCCTCCTCGGCCTCATGGGCAACCCGGTTCTCGTCTTCATCGCGATCTTCGTCTATCTCGGCGCGGCCGGCGAGGCTCACGCGGTCCAGATGCGCCAAGCCTCCCGCGGCATGCTGGCCGCGGACGCGATGATCACGCGGTTCGAGAGCCTGCGGCCGGGCAGCACGGTCGAGGATGCGGTGCAATGCCTGATCCACACGACCCAGCACGATTTCCCGATCGTGGACGGGGCCGGAATCCTGCGGGGCGTGCTGACCCGCGACGACATGATCCGCGCCCTGCGCGACCAGGGCCCTACCACGTCGGTCATGGCGGTGATGCGCGGCGACATCCCCGTCATCCATCAGCGCCAGCCGCTGGAGAAGGCGCTGCAGCTGATGCAGGAAAGCCAGGTCCCGGCGATCGGCGTCACCGACGGCGCCTCCCGCCTCGTCGGCCTGATCACGCCCGAGAACGTCGGCGAGATGATGATGGTGCTGGCCGCAAGCCCTCCCCGCCCGAAACCGATGCCGTGGCAGCGAGCGTCGCAGACGGATCGGATGGAGTAGTCGGCCCCGAACGGAAAGAGCCCGGCTTGGGCAGCCGGGCTCGGTGTCTTCATCGATCGGTATGCGCCCGTCAGGCCGCTTTGACCCCAGCGAGGAAATTCGCGACCTCCTGGCCGAGATCCTCGGAATGGCGGGCGAGCTCCTGCGCCGCGCCAAGCACTTGGCCGGCCGCACTGCCCGTCTCGCCGGCACCCTGGCGAACCACGCCGATGTTGCCCGTCACCGCTTCCGTGCCGCGGGCGGCTTCCTGCACGTTGCGCGAGATCTCCTGCGTGGCCGCCCCCTGCTCTTCCATCGCGGCCGCGATGGTGGTGGAGATCTGCGACATCTCGGAGATGGTCTGCGCGATCTCGTGGATCGCCCCGACGACCTCCTGGGTCGCCTGCTGCACGCCGGCGATCTGGGCCGAGATCTCGTCCGTAGCCCTCGAGGTCTGGCTCGCAAGCTCCTTCACCTCCGACGCCACGACCGCGAAGCCGCGACCGGCTTCACCGGCCCGCGCCGCCTCGATGGTGGCGTTGAGCGCCAGAAGGTTGGTCTGCCCGGCGATGTTGTTGATGAGCTGGACGACGTTGCCGATCTTCTCGGCGGTCTCGGCGAGCGTCTGAACGGTGAGATTCGTGCGTTGCGCACCCTGCACGGCGCGGTCGGCGACCTGCGACGACTGCATCACCTGGGTGGCGATCTCGCGGATGGAGATCGACAACTCCTCGGTGGCGGCCGCGACCGTCTGCACGTTGGAGGAGGTCTGCTCGGCCGCGGATGCGACGTTGACGGATTGACGCGTGGTCTGATCCGCGATCGCCGTCATCCCCTGTGCGGTAGCCTCCATCTCGGTGGCCGCGGAGGACAAGCCCTGGGTTAGCGCCGAGACGTTGGCCTCGAAGCGCTTGGTGAGTTCGTCGAGAACCTGTGCGCGACGCATCTTGGCGTCGGCCTCGAGAGCTGCGGCTTCGTCGGCGTCGCGCTTGGCGATGAGCGCCTCCTTGAACACCTGGACCGCGTCCGCAATGGCGCCGATCTCGTTTCGCTCGCCGCGGTGCGGCACATGGGCCGCGAGGTCGCCAGCCGCGAGAGCCCGCATCGGCGCCACGACCGACGCGATGCCGCCGGATACGGAGCGGATGATCAGGAAGGCGAGCATCGCAACGAACAGCGCCGCGGCGCCCAGCGCCGCGACGACGAAGATCTGGGTCTGCTGGTATTCCGCCTGTGCCTTGGCGGCTGCCTCGTCCGCCTTCTGCTGGTTGAGGTCGACCAGCATCCCGAGCACCTGCTGCGCCTTCTGCAGCGGTTGGAAGGCCGTGCTGTTGAAGTGGTCGCGAGCCTGCGAGGTCTCGCTGCGCCGCGAGTGGTCGAGCACAACGTTCGCTTCGCGCTCATAGATGGCCCAGGACTTGCTGAACTCGTCGTAGAGCACCCGCTCCTCATCCGTCGAGATCAAAGCCTCGTAGGCCGTGCGCGCCTCCTTGAGATCCTTCAGACGGGTCTGGATGGTACCCTCAGTCTCGATCACCACGTCCTCGTCAGTCGCGAGCACGTTGCGCAGCAGCGAGCCCCGAAGATCGGACGCCAGGGTGTTCAGGGCGCTGGACCACCGCACGCCGGGCAGCGCATCCCCGTTGATGTCGACGAGGAGGTTGTTCATCGTGCGTAGGCCGTTGAGCCCGAGAAGGCCGGTCGCCACGGTGAGGATCATCAGCGCCGAGAAGGCGCCGATCAGCTTTGCCTTGATGGAGAGTTTTCGCAGAGACAGCATTGTTCTTCTTCTCGCCCGTCGCAGGGCTGGGTCATGATCGTGCGGAGGACACGAATATATTCAGGGACGCGGCACTATGCTGTTCAGGGCTTAATGAGGCCTTACCCGAATTGTGAAAAGACACGCGTCACGTGCATGGTTTTTGCTGCTGCATCTCACGCATTCCGAATGACACTGTATGACAGACCGCACGCCGAGGGATCGTCGCGCAGCTGATGGGAGGACAGGTCTCTAACTACGAGAGCATTAGTTATATCGTACCAATCACGCCCGATATCCTGCCTCCAGCCATGCGCGGCAAACATGCTCTGCTGGCAGTCCGCCGGTTTGTGACGGCGAAGCTGAAACGAGCACCGTTCCACGGCGTTGACGGGTCAGCCCTGGTCTGCTCCCAGCCGAGGATCGGGGACATGCACATAGCCACAATCCAGAACGTCAGGGGACAATCATGGCGGACAAGCGCCCGACTCTCACCACCCGGCAAGGCCATCCGGTCTCCGACAACCAGAGCCTTCGCAGCGTCGGCGAGCGCGGACCGGCGACACTCGAGAACTACCAGTTCATCGAGAAGATCACGCATTTCGACCGCGAGCGCATCCCGGAGCGCGTGGTGCACGCGCGCGGCACCGGCGCCCACGGCTATTTCGAGGCCTATGGCAAGATCGGTGACGAGCCGGCCTCCAAGTACACCCGCGCCAAGGTGCTGACGCAGACGGGCGTGCGCACGCCCGTTTTCCTGCGCTTCTCCACGGTGATCGGCTCGAAGGACTCGCCCGAAACTGCCCGCGATCCGCGCGGCTTCGCCATCAAGTTCAAGACGGTGGACGGCAATTGGGATCTCGTCGGCAACAACCTGAAGGTCTTCTTCATCCGCGACGCGATCAAGTTCCCGGACATGATCCACGCCTTCAAGCCAGACCCGGTCTCGAACCGGCAGGAGGCTTGGCGCTTCTACGACTTCGTGATGCACCACCCGGAATCGCTGCACATGGTGACCTGGGTGAAGAGCCCCTGGGGCATCCCGGCCGATTACCGGCACATGCAGGGCTCCAGCGTGAACACCTACAAGCTCGTCAACGATCAGGGCGAGGCGGTGCTGGTGAAGTTCTCCTTCGAGCCGAAGCTGGGCGTGAAGAACCTCACCAGCGAGCAGGCGGCCGAGATCCAGGGCCGGGACGTCGGTCATGCGACCCGCGATCTCTACGACGCGATCGAGCGCGGCGATTATCCCGAGTGGGAGATGTGCGTGCAGATCATGTCGGACGACGACCACCCGGAACTCGACTTCGATCCGCTCGACGACACGAAGCGCTGGCCGGAAGACCAGTTCCCGCTCCTTCCGGTCGGGCGCCTGGTTCTCGACCGCAACCCGGACAACTTCTTCGCGGAGACGGAGCAATCGGCCTTCGGCACCGGCGTGCTCATCGACGGCATCGACTTCTCGGATGACAAGATGCTGCAGGGCCGCACCCTGTCCTACTCCGACACGCAGCGCTACCGCGTCGGCCCCAACTACTTGCAGCTCCCCGTCAACGCACCGCAGGAGCAGGCCCGCGCATACACCAACCAGCGCGATGGGCAGATGGCCTACTATGTCGACCGCGCCCAGGACCAGAGCAAGCACGTGAACTACGAGCCGAGCTCGATGGGCGGCCTCGTCGAGGCGCCGAAGCCCGCCAAGCAGTACCACCAGTGGGTCGAGGGCCATCTCGGCCGCTACCAGACCACCCGCACGGCCGACGACTACAGGCAGGCCGGCGACCGCTACCGCACCTTCGAGGATTGGGAGCGAGACGACCTGATCAACAACCTCGTGGCCGACATGAAGGACTGCCCGGAGCACATCGCGCTCCGCATGGTCTGGCACTTCTGGCACTGCGATGAGGATTACGGCCGCCGCGTCGCTGAAGGTGCGGGGATCGACCTGAAGAAGGCGCTCGCTCTGCCCCCTCTCGAAGGCAAGCCTGCTCCCGGTGAGAACCGGCCCGGCAGCACCTATACCAGCGGCAAGCGCGAGGAGCCCGCACGGCGCACCGAAGCTGCCGAGTAGAGCCTGACGCCTGAAGGTGAAACGAAACGAGCCGGGCTCGCCCCGGCTCGTTTTGCTGCTCGGCCTCTGTCACGCATAACCCAGCCCCAGGGCCGTCGCAGGACCGTCGATCCCGCTATTTCTTCGCGCAGATCGCGCGTGCGAACATCCCGCTCGCATTGTCGCTGGTCGAGAAGCAGTAGATCCCGACCTCATCCATATCGAGACGGTCGCCGCGGGCGCACGTGCCGTTCACCGGATACTCGTCGTCCTCGCAGCGGGCGACACATCGTCCTTGCGCCTCGCAGCGCTGCACCAGAACCCGCAGGATCGTTCCGGCAGGTCCGGGCCGTCCTTCCGGCCCTGCCGCACCCGGTGGACCGGGCGGACCGGCTGGGCCTGCTTCGCCGACGGGCCCGGGCGGTCCCGGGGGACCCGGAGGCCCCATGGATCCTGCCATGCCGGCCTGACCGTCAGCTCCCGCCGGGCCGGCCGGACCGGCCGGCCCGGGAGGCCCGGCAAGCCCGGCTTCGCCGCGCGGCCCCGGGGCGCCTTGCGGCCCCTGCGGGCCTTGATGTCCGGCAATTCCCTGCGGCCCCTGCGGACCAGGAGGCCCGGGCGGGCCTTCCGGCCCCGTATCTCCCTTCGGGCCGGGCGGGCCGGCAGGTCCCGGCTGACCACCGGCAACCCCCAGGCCCGCCTCGCCGGCGGGTCCGGGCGGGCCGGGAGGACCGGGAGGACCGGGCGGCCCTGCAGGCCCCTGAGGACCCGGCGTACCGTCGCGGCCGGCGACACCCTGCGGTCCAGGAGGGCCTTCGGGCCCCTGCGGGCCGGGTGGGCCGGCCTGCCCCTGCGGACCTTCCGGGCCGGTAGGCCCTGCGGGACCAGGTGGGCCACCGGGCCCCTGGGGACCCGGATCGCCCTTTGGCCCAGGAGGACCCGTCGGCCCGGCAGGCCCCTCGACGGGTGCCGGCTGCACGGCGGCCGTGTCGCTGCGCGCCTCCGGGCCACGCTGGCCGCAGAAGCCGACCACCGCCTCGCGCTGCTCGTCGTCCGCCTGAAGCGCGACGATGCAGTCGTCAGGGTGGTAGGCGAGGCGGAAGGCAAAGCGGCCATTGGCATCGCTTCGCACCTGATGGGTCTGATCGAGAGTGATGGTGGTCTGCCGTGGGCGGCTCAGGCGCCCGATGACGCGCAGCTCGCCACCCGTGATCATAGCCTGGTCGACGATGATGTCGGCGTAGGCGGGCGTGAACCCCAACGCGACCACGGATCCCACCAGAAGGCGCTTCATCATCATGCCCCTCGCACAAGCTCCGCATCAGCGTCTCTCCCCCGTGCGAGGGCGTCAATTAACTCAGAAGGCTAGAAGGACGGAGCTACCACGAAGGATCCGGACGATGTCCGAAAGGCGCGTTTGCCACGCCTTTCACGGCGACAGGGATCAACCTTCGAGCATCCCGCCGAGGAATGCGCTCAGGCAGTCGCCGATGACGGAGATCTGGTAGCCACCCTCCTGCACGACCAGCGTCGGCAATCCCGCGGAGCGGATGAGCCTGCCGATTTCGCGAAAGGCAGGTGTCGTCACGTCGAGTAGACCGATGGGATCCGCGCGGTGGCTGTCGTAGCCCAGCGCCACCACAAGGACCTCCGCGCCGAAAGCCTGGACTTCCCGCAGGCCGCGCTCGACGGCTGCGAACATGACCGCGTCCTGCGATTTCGGCGCGAGCGGAATGTTGAGGTTGTATCCCTCTCCTTCCCCGTATCCGCGTTCATGCGCATATCCGGTGAAGAACGGGTAGTATTCGTTCGGGTCCACATGCACCGAGACGGTGAGAACGTCGGGGCGGCGATAGAAGATCTCCTGCGTGCCGTCGCCGTGGTGAGCATCCACGTCGAGCACGGCCACGCGGGCGAAGCGCGTGCGCAGGTGCTGCGCCGCGATGGCGGTGTTGTTGAGATAGCAGAAGCCGTTCGCCTGGTCGGCGCGGGCGTGATGGCCGGAAGGACGGCACAGCGCATAGGCTTCCCCTGCCCCGCTCAGGATCGCCTCGGCGGCCGCCATGGCGGTGTGGGTGGACTTCAGGGATGAGAGCCATGTCTGCGGCCCGAGCGGAACCGAGAGGCCGCCGAGATAGTAGCCGGCCTGCGCGACGACCGATTGCGATGGGCAAGACGGACGGTGATCCCAGTCGGGGCGACCGCTCCAGTAGGGCGAGACATTGGGCAGAACCTCGATGCCGGCGCCGGGAATGCGCTGCCATCGCTCATAGGCCCCGGCGAGGAAATCGAGGTACGGCTTTGTGTGAACGGTCAGCGCGGGCGCCATGCCATAATCGGCTGGCTCCTCGGGCGTCAGGCCGCGGGACGACAGTGCCGCGAGCAGTGCATCCACACGCGCCGGGCGGTCCTGCGGATCGACGATCCTGCCGACGCGCATGAACTGCTGCGGATCGTGCAGATGCTGGTCGGCGTGGAAGAATGCGCGCATCGGAGATGGCTCCCGGTCAGTAGTATCGAGGGACGTTATTGATGAAGAGGCCGCGCGGAGGCCGCGCGGGTGAGCAGGTCGTCCATGACGGACAGGAACAGATCGGCGTTCTCCCGCGAGAATGCCAAGGGAGGACGGATCTTCAGGATGTTGGCGTCGGGTCCCGTCGCGCTGATGAGGATCCGCCGTTCGCGCAGATCGTTCACGAGGCGCGCCGTCTCCTCCGTCGCGGGCTCCTTCGTGAGCGGATCCCGCACGAGCTCGACGCCGATGAAGAGACCCGCACCACGGACATCGCCGATGACCGAATGGCGCTGCGCCAGCGCACGCAGTCCCGTGCGAAGATGGTCGCCGACGCGCCGCGCATTCTCCACGAGTCCTTCGCCTTCGATCACCTCCAGCACGGCCATGCCGACAGCGGCCGAGACCGGGTTGCCCGCGAAGGTGTTGAAGTAGCGTGTGCGCTGCCCGAACTCGGCCAGCACCTCGGGCCGCGCCACCATTCCGGCGACGGGATGGCCGTTGCCCATCGGCTTGCCGAGGGTGACGATGTCCGGCACGAGGCCATGGCGGGCGAACCCCCACATTGCATCCCCCGTGCGGCCGAAGCCCGGCTGCACCTCGTCGGCGATGAAGAGGCCGCCGGCCTGGCGGATGGCTGCGACGGCCGGAGCAAGGAAACCCGCCGGATCGGCATAGACGCCGTCGCTCGAAAAGATCGTGTCGACGAGGAGCGCCGCGGGCCTGATCCCGTTCGCCGTCATGTCGTCGATCGCCGCGCGCACATGTGCCGCGAAAGCCTCGCCCACATCCCGGGCGTCGCCGCGATACCCATCCGGCGCTGGCACGGTGCGGACGTGCGTGCCGAGCTGCATTCCCCGTCCCAGCGAGGGCGACAGCTCCGCCGTGACGGTCGTGGTGCCGTGATAGGCGAGCTGTGTGACGATCACGCCCGTCCCCCCCGTATGAGCCTTCGCGACCCGGAGAGCGAGATCGTTCGCCTCGCTTCCGGTGCAGGTGAACATCACATGCGCGAGCTCGGACGGGAAATGCCCGAGGAGCCTCTCGGCATAATCGAGGATCGTCTCGTGCAGGTAGCGCGTGTGGGTGTTGAGAGTCCCGGCCTGCCGGGACAGGGCCGCCGTCACGTGCGGATGGCAATGCCCGACCGACGCGACGTTGTTGTACATGTCGAGATAGGCCTGCCCCTCCGGGTCGTAGAGCCAGACGCCCTCCCCCCGCACCACATGAACCGGGTTGGCATAGAACAGGCGATAGGCCGGCCCGAGCAGGTGCTGGCGCCGTGCGATCATGTCCCGTTCGCATTGGGCGAGGTCTGATTCACTGGCCGCGCTGTAGGCGTTGATCATGGACATAACCGTCACGCTCCTTGGCAGGCTTGGCGCAGATAGGTTTGGGCTTCGTCCCGCGAGAGCTGCGCAAGACTTTCGAGGCCGGCCCAGGCCCTCGGGGCATTGCGCAGGATGTAGTCCCGGTTCTCGGGATAGCGCGAGGCGCGCCAGTTGCTGATCGCTACGGTCAAGACCATGCGGGTCGCGATGAGGTCGAACAGGATGTCGATCTCCTCAGGCTCCAGCGGGAGCACGGCATGGAACCCGGAGACCATGTGGCCCGGCCCTTCGAGAGGATGGCCAACCTCGGTCATCTGGTAGGCGGCCGCGACCGCGAGATCGCAGACGAGCGGCGCGTGGACCGCGTCGCCGAAATCGATGATGCCCGAAATCTCGTCCGGCGCATCCGGAAAGACCAGCACGTTGTGCGGGTTCAGGTCGTTGTGGATGATCTGCGCGCGCAGGCCCGGCATCAGCGGCAGGGCGTGGCTCTCGAAGGCGTCGAGAAAGCGGGTCGCCAGCGCGCGCCGCGCCTCGTCGGCGATATGCACGAGCAGGCCGCGCGCACGGCTGGCGTGCTGGAGGTCCCACATCAGCTCATGGCCTGAGCCCGGATGCGTGAAGCCCTGAAGGGCAAGGTCCAGCCGCGCCAGGCATGCGCCGAGATTGCGCCGCTGCGCGCTGCTGTGCGGCGCGCGGTGAAGCGGCTCTCCCTGAAGATAGGTGAGGATGCGCACGATGCGGGGCTCCGCGCCGGATCGTGCCAGCAGCGCCTCCGCCCTGCCCTCGCGGGTCCTGATCACGCGCGGCACCGGAAGCGTTCCGTCGCGGTCTTCGACGTGCAGCAGTGCCTGGGTCTGAAAATGGGTGACCTGCACGTCTTCGGCCGGGTTGCTCACCTTCAGGACGTAATGTCGCTCATCTTGTGTTCGGAGGTGAAAATTCCGGTCCCGTTCACCCTTGAGCTCGCTCGCGACCGCATCGAGGCCATAGAGATCGGCGGCAATTTGCTCGGCCTCCTGCGCGGAGAGGTCCGGCACGGCAGTGGCGAGCGAAACATTGATATCCTGTTGCAGTGTCATCGGCCTGAGGAGCGTCGTTGTTCGCCTCACCCTAGCCGATCGATCCTGCGCTGTCCGCCCCCTTGGTCGCATCGCTGTCGCCGAGACCGGGAGCCGGCCCTATCTTCCAGTCCTGCGGGTTCCGCAACTCCGCGGGATGAGCTAACCAGAAACGGTACGCGCGCTGGTGCGGCGCGCCCGGAGGATCACGCCAGATCATGAACGAGCATCTGTCTTTCTATATCGACGGCAAGTGGGTGACGCCTGAGGGCCGCCAGACCCTCGACGTCATCAACCCAGCCACGGAGGAGCCCTTTGCCCGCATCGCGCTGGGAACCAAGTCCGATGCGGACAATGCGGTGGCCGCCGCCAAGCGCGCCTTCCCATCCTATTCCCGCGCGACCCGCCAGGAACGGCTCGATCTCCTCAACGCCGTGATCGAGGTCTACCGCAAGCGCCACGACGACCTTGCAGAGGCGATCTCGCAGGAGATGGGCGCCCCCATGACCCTGGCCAAGCAGGCCCAGGCCGCCGCGGGTCTCGGTCATCTCACCCGGGTGGTGGAGGTGCTCAAGACCTACGAGTTCGAGGGGGCGATCAACAACACCCTCGTGGTGCGCGAGCCGATCGGCGTCGTAGGCCTCATCACCCCCTGGAACTGGCCCCTGAATCAGATCGCCTGCAAGGTCGGTCCGGCACTCGCCGCGGGCTGCACCATGGTGCTGAAGCCCAGCGAGATTTCGCCGATCTCAGCCCTCGTCTTTACCGAGATCATGCACGAGGCCGGCGTGCCCGCGGGCGTCTACAACCTCGTCAACGGCGACGGCCCGACGGTCGGAGAGGCCATCTCCCGCCATCCGGACATCGACATGGTGTCGTTCACCGGCTCGACCCGCGCCGGAATCCTGGTCGCCAAGGCGGCCGCCGACACGGTCAAGCGGGTGCACCAGGAACTCGGCGGCAAGTCGCCCAACATCATCCTGGACGACGCGGATCTCGAGGCGGCGATCACCCACGGAGCCCGGGGCTGCTTCAACAACAGCGGCCAATCGTGCAATGCTCCCACCCGCCTGCTCGTGCCGCGCAATCGGCAGGAGGAGGTGGCGGCGATTGCCCGCCGCATCGCCGAAGCCACCGTCGTGGGCGATCCGCGCTCGGCCGATACCACCATCGGGCCCGTGGTGAGCGAGGTGCAGTTCAACCGCATCCAGGACCTGATCACAGCCGGAATCAAGGAAGGCGCCACCCTCGTGACCGGCGGCCTTGGCCGGCCCGAGGGCCTGAATCGCGGCTTCTACGTGCGCCCGACGGTGTTCGCGGACGTGACGAACGACATGCGCATCGCCCGCGAGGAGATCTTCGGGCCGGTGCTGTCGATCCTGCCGTACGGCTCGGAGGAGGAGGCGATCGCGATCGCCAACGATACGGTCTACGGCCTGTCGAGCTACGTCACCTCGGGCGACCCGGAGCGGGCTCGCCGGATCGCCCGGCAGATCCGCGCCGGCATGGTGCACATCAATGGCTCGCGCGGCGACAACGCGGCGCCGTTCGGCGGCTACAAGCAGTCCGGCAACGGCCGCGAATGGGGTCGCTACGGCTTCGAGGACTATCTCGAGGTCAAGTCCATGTTCGGGTACCTGAACGCCGGAAAGGCGGCCTGACCGGGAACGCGCCGCAGTCGGCTTCTTCGGAGGCCGGCTGCGGCAGTTTTCCGCAAACCTCCATAAGTCCCATTCGCTACCCATTTGGGAGCATGCAAAACCGTTTCGACTTCCCATACCTTCCTTTGGGCCGCATGCCCTAACGTCGCCTCCACTCGGGTGATCCTGGGCAAGAACCCTGAGCGGCTGAGCCCATGCACGGTAACGCACTCGTCTCGAGAGCATCGTGCCGGACGGAGGGATCGGACGTGGCCATGAAGATCGCATGCATCGGAGCCGGACCGGCGGGACTTTACTTCTCGATCCTGATGAAGCTGCGGGACCCGGGCACCGAGATCACGATCTTCGAGCGCAATCCGGCCGGCGTGACGCATGGCTGGGGCGTCGTGTTCTGGGACGATCTCGTTGCGGATCTGCGCGCCAATGATCCGGTGTCGGCGAACACGATCCTCGACGCATCGTTCTGCTGGATCGACCAGGTGGTCGAGGTGAAGGGCGGAAGCCCCGCTCGCGGCGGCGGGACCGGCTACGGCATCGGCCGCCAGACATTGCTCGACATCCTGCGCCGGCGCGCGACGGATCTCGGCGTCGCAATCCGCTACGAGCACGAGATCACCGGCCCGTCTCAAGTGCCGGATGCGGACGTCGTCGTCGCAGCGGACGGCGTCGGAAGCCATCTGCGGCGCCTGCACGAGGATACATTCGAACCGCACATCGAGCCGGGCCGGAACAAGTACGTGTGGCTCGGGACGTCCCGCGTCTTCGAGGCCTTCACGTTCGGGCTCGTGCCGACAGAGGCCGGCTGGATCTGGTTCCACGCCTACGGATACAGCCCCACCATGAGCACATTCATCGTTGAATGCTCGCCACAGACCTGGCAGGGATTGGGCTTCGACAGGATGCCGGGAGACGAGAGCCTCCGTGCTCTGGAGCACCTGTTCGCGGACTACCTTGGCGGCCACCGCCTGCTCAGCCAGTCCGGCACGGAAGAACCGCTGCCCTGGCTCAACTTCCGCAACCTGACGAACCGCAAATGGCACGCGGGGAACGTGGTGCTCCTGGGAGACGCCGCGCACACCGCTCACTTCTCGATCGGCTCCGGTACGCGCTTGGCGATGCAGGACGCCATCGCTCTCGCGGACAGCCTCCACAGGACCAAGAGCATCCCGGCGGCGCTCGCGGCCTACGAGAGCGAGCGACAGTTCGCCATGCTCAGGCCGCAGCGCGAGGCGCGCCTCAGCGCGGCATGGTTCGAAAACATCGCCCGCTACGCCACGCTCGATGGTCCGCAGCTCTTCGCCCTGCTGCTCGACCGTCGCTCGCGCCTCATCCCCCACGTGCCGCCGCGGCTCTACTACGCGCTTCACCGGGCCAAACGCATCCCGCTGGTCCGGATGCTGTATCGCTGGGCCGCCATGGGCGTGGAACAGGTGTCCGGATTGCCGCGCCGCCTCCTCCATTCGTGAAACCAGCGGGGTTCAGCGGCTTCGCTGCCGCAGGACGACGGATTCGACGCGGGGCCTGCATTCGAACCGGCGGCGTTCCAGAAGCACGTCCTGCAGTCTGTCGATGGCCGCAACCGCCTGAGCGCGCGCTTTCGAGATCGCCGCAAGATTGCGCTCCGAAAAGCGGTCCGAAACCTGCGAGAGCCGTATGCAGCAGGCCTCCACGGCCTCTCTCGCGTCACGCAGGGTGGGCGTCATGGCCACGAAGGTCAGCACCTCGTCGCAGACGCTCAGGACGTCGCGCGTCAGATCCTCGTCGGGATAGAGGCCCGTATGGCGGCGGATCCGGGTGCGCGCGATGTCCAGCGGGAGCCGAATCTCTTTGCGCAGCAACCTGTCGTCGCCCATGGTGCGGTCCCCTTGAGAAAACGCGCCATTCCCGATGAATGGCGACGAAAGCGTGGTGAGCGGAACGTCCGCTCCCGGACGTCCAGCGCCATGACAGCGCGCCTTCAAGGCGGCGCTGTGGCGGAATCCTCCCGTCCGCCGATCGGCGCACAAACCCGGCTGCCCAAGGGTGGAGGAATCGCATGCTGAGGCGCAAGGCATCATATAACAGTCAAGCTGGAAGCCTCAACCGCTCGCCGGCGACATCATGCCCCTTGTCTTTGCGATGGCCGCCCTATTCTCTCCGGCACGTGTCAGCCGGCCTCACCCATCCGTCGCGTATGTGAGTCACGATTTGTTCGACGCCAGCGTCTCGCACCCTCAGCCCACGCCGCCATCCCTCAGGTCGCTGAGGCTGATGATAGCTGCCGCCATCCTGGTCCCCCTCGGCCTTTTCGCCTTCGCGGCGTGGGAGAGCTATACCCAGCGCTTCGAGGAAGCCGAGCAGATGATCCGGCGGACGGTGGAGGTGCTGAGCGAGCATGCCACGCGGGTCCTGGAGACGCAGGCCCTGATCCTCGACAGGGTCGACGAGCGGGTCCGCGGGATGACTTGGTCCGAGATCGCCTCCTCCGAGAATCTTCACCGGGATCTGCGGATGATCGACGACAAGCTCGATCAGGTCGACACGATCTGGATCATCGACGGCCAGGCGCGCGGGCGCGCCAGCAGCACATTCTTCCCCGCGCCGGCAAGCTCCTATGTTCCGGACCGCGACTATTTCGTCGCGCTTCGGCAAAAGGACACCGGTCTCTTCATCGGACAACCCTATCCGGGTCGCTCAAATCCGGACCGGATGTTCTTCAACATGGCCAAGCGCCGGTCGACGCCGGACGGGTCGTTCGACGGCGTGATCGTCACGTCGCTCCAGCCGGACTATTTCGCCACCTTCTACCGTCCGTTCATGGCATCGAGCCGCGACTCGACGGCTATCCTGAGGTCCGATGGAGCCGTCCTCGCACGCGGTCCGGCCCCTCTTCGCCAGAACGCGGTGCTCAGCCCGTCGAGCACATTCATGCAGGCGATCAGGGCCGGAGACCAGGGCCTTTACCGTACCGTCTCCCAGGTGGACGGCATCGAGCGGATCTATGGTTTCCGCAGGCTGGCGTCCTACCCGGTTTATGTCACTTACGGGCACAGCGTCGACGCAATCCTGTCCCAGTGGCACAAGGACGTCGCTCTCCACGGCTTCGTCGGCTTGGCAGGGATGCTGGCGCTCCTGAGCATCAGCACCGTGGCCATGCGCCGGGCGCGTCACGAACAGCACGTTTTCGCCCGCTGGCGTGAAAGCGAGGCGCGGTACGAGGCCCTGTTCCGGCAGTCGCCGACTGGTCTGCTGCTGTCCCGCGTGCGGGAGGACGGCACGTTCGTGTTCGACGAGGTCAATCCCGCCCTGACGCGGGTGTTGGGCGTGCCGCCCGACAGGATCGTCGGCCGCACCCCTGTGGAAGCATTCCCGGGAGAGCTTGGCGAGACCATTCAGGACGCCTACCTGCGCTGCGTAACGCGACGCGAGCCCGTCGAGTACGAGGCTGCCGGCGAAGGCCCGGACGGACCTTTCATCCGGCGGGTGATCGTTATTCCCATCCTGGATGCGCAGGGGCGTGTCCAGAAGCTCCTCGGCACGTCGATGAGCATCACCGAGACACGCCAGCTCGAGGAACAGGTGCGCCAAATGCAGAAGATCGAGGCCGTCGGCCAGCTCACCGGGGGCGTGGCGCACGACTTCAACAATCTCCTGATGGCGGTGATCGGCAACCTCGACCTGCTGCGCAAGCGAATCACGGGCGATCCTCGCGCCCAGCGCTACCTTGACGGTGCCCTGCAAGGCGCTCAGCGCGGGGCCGCGCTCACACAGCGCCTCCTTGCCTTTGCACGCAAGCAGGATCTTCAGGCCAAGGCCGTGGACGTCGGCGGGCTCGTCGAAGGGATCCGCGATCTGCTCGAACGGTCTCTCGGCCCGCGTGTGATGATCCGCTACGACCTCACGCCGGGCCTGTCCCCTGCGATGGTAGACCCGAACCAGCTCGAACTCGCCCTTCTCAATCTGGCCGTCAACGCGCGCGACGCGATGCCGATGGGCGGGGAGCTGACCGTGCAACTCACCGAGAACCAGGTCATGGACGGCCAGGTGGAAGGCCTCCAATCGGGTCGATATCTCTGCCTGCGCGTTTCGGATACCGGTACAGGCATGAACGAGGACACGCTCAAGCGCGCCGTCGAACCGTTCTTCTCGACCAAGGGGGTCGGCAAGGGCACCGGGCTCGGCCTGTCGATGGTCTACGGCCTCGCCGCTCAGTCCGGCGGGGCTCTGCGCCTGTCGAGCGTGCTCGGCGAAGGCACGACGGCGGAGCTCTGGCTGCCCATCACCGAGGCCGGCCTCGAAGCACCGAGCGGCGTGTCGGCCGCAAGTCCGGCCGCTGCGCCGTCGACAATCCTGGTGGTCGACGACGATGCGCTCATCCTGATGAGCACGGTGAGCATGATCGACGATCTCGGGCACACGGCAGTCGAGGCCGGATCGGGAACGGCGGCCCTGGAGATTTTGAGAACGGGACAGCCCGTGGATCTTCTCTTGACTGATTATGCCATGCCGGGAATGACGGGGCTCGACCTCGCGCGGGCGGCGCAGAAGCTCCGGCCCGACCTGAAGATCCTGCTGGCCACCGGCTATGCGGATCTGCCGGAAGGCTCGGTTCTCGATATTCCGAGGCTCCCGAAGCCCTATACGCAGGATCAGCTTGCCTCGGCCGTCGGCGCATTGCTCCGGCCGAGGCCCGCCGGCTCGAACGTGATCCCGCTTCCGGGCCGACGCGGTTCGGACTGACGGCCGCCTCCGTCAGAGAAGGAAATCCCTTAGGCTCAGGGCCGCGAGCTGGACGTGCTCGACCACCACCATGTCCGCACCGTGATGAATGACGACGTGGGCGCCGGACTGGGTCATCCTCAGATCCGCTAGATCGTGAACGTTCGACCATGCCCGCACGTCGATCTTGTCCAAGCCGACCTGAAAGTCTTTGATGCGGTCGCGTCCGCTGTTCTTCTCGAACACGAACACATCCTGTCCCGGGCCGCCGTAAAGCCAATCGTCGCCGGCTCCTCCAGAGAGCTTGTCGTTCCCGCTCCCGCCATAAAGTTTGTCGTTGCCGGCATAGCCCCTGACGATGTCGTTGCCCGAGCTCGCCTTCAGCACGTTGTTGCCTGCATTGCCGTAGAGGCGGTTGTCGAGACTGTTGCCCGTGCCATTGATGTTGGCCGATCCGTCGAGATAGAGCCGCTCCACATGCGTTCCGGAAAGGGAATAGGACACGGACGACTTGACCGTGTCGGTGCCCTGGTTCCGGCTCTCGTAGGTCCGGTCCTGACGATTGTCGACGACGAAGACGTCGTTGCCGCGCCCGCCCCACATGCGGTCGATTCCCGCGCCGCCATCGAGTCGGTCGTTTCCGTCCTCGCCGTAGAGCCGATCGTTTCCGTCCAGTCCATGCAGGATGTCGTTGCCTCGCCCGCCCTTCATCAGGTCGTCATGAGCTGAGCCCACGAGATTGTCCGATTTCGCCGTGCCGATGAACGGTCCTGTGGGCGTATCGGGCGTCACCGGATCCTGAGGCTGCTGCGGCGGCTGGTCTGGTGGAGGAACGATGATCCCCTTGCTGCCGCTCGTGGATCCGTTCGGCGACGCCAGAAAAACGTTTGCGGCGAGCCCCTTGATGTTCGAGTTGCGCGCAATGATGTCGGAGAAGGTCTCGATGTTCGAAGCCGCCGAGAACAGCGTGTTGTCGAGAATCTGCAGGTAGTAGAAGCGGTCGCCCTTCTGCAGGCGATCGAGCTGCTCGATGAAGATGTAGCCGAAGGTCGATCCGAGCTGTCCGCGCGACGGCCGTTCCGCAAGGCCTCCGACCCACAGGTCCATGGCCTGGAAGCCTTCCGGATAGGCCTGCTGCAGCTGTGCGATGAAGGCATTGGAGAGCCCGTTGCGCTGCTGGAAATCCGCCCAGCCGGAATAGGGAAGAAGACTGGCGTCGCCGGTCTTCGCAAAAAGCTCCGCACGCACGGCATTGAACGGCGCGATGCCGGTGTCGCGGCCGCGGAAGATGTTGAGGGCGGCCAGATCAAGCGGCTGGCCGACGAGCTGGTTGCGCAGGGCGTTGACGATGTCGACATCGATCGCCTGATGCGTGACGCCCGTCGCGCCGAGCAGCAGTTCCTCGACGCCGATCTGGTTTACCTTGTCCGGGCTGAGAAAGGCCTGAACCAGGGACATGTTGCCCAAAGACCCATCGGCGTTCTTGAAGCTCACGGTCTCGTTGAGCATGGAGTGGCCGAACCGGTACGCCGAGTTTGCGAACTCCGCCGAGATCGCCGCATTCACGGTTGGATCATAGCTGGTGAACCCGTGCGCCGGATCGCCCGGCTTGATCCCGCCCGCCATGGCGTCGGCGAACTCGCCGAAGACGATGTTCTGGTACTCGGCGATGTTGATGATCTTGGCAGCCTGGAAGTACTGCTCTTCGGTCCAGGTGTTGCCGGTACGGGCTCGAAGGTGGTCGACCCAGAAATTGTGGTTGCGCGCCCAGATTGTGTGGATCGAGGTCAGCACCACGTTCTCGTTCACGCGTCCGTCGCCGGCAATGTAGTAGTTCCCGAGCGCGTCGAGATCGAGACCGTTCGCCGGATTGCCTCCTTTGAAGGCGGGGATGAAATCGAGCAGCAGGGCGTGGCCCGTGCCGTCGAAATTGGCGATGTCGTCCGACGTGAGCTCGCCGCCGGTCATGATCCGGTAGTTCTGCCGGACATGATTCAGCGTCGGCAGCAGGGCGTGGCCCGATCCGTCGGTGTTGCCCATGAGCAGATATGCGGTCTCGACCGGCCCGTTCGGCCCCTGGACCCATTTGCGCAGAAGGTCGGTCACCGCCTCGCTCGAACCGTAGGTCTGGTTCTGGTCCGCATAGGGCGAAACGGGGTTGATGTACTGCGCCGGGACCTCATCACCGGAATTGGGAATGCCGTCGGCGTTGCCCGTGCCCGGCATAGGGTTGGCACGTGTCGCGTTCATCAGAAAGGTCGATGAACCGATCGGGATCGAGGCTCCGCCCTTCCCGATTAAATCGAGGCCATGATCGAAATACTGGCCGAAGAACGTCAGGAAGGCACTGCCGCCGAACCCGTTCGGAATATTCTCCTCGGTGCCGTCGCCGTCGTTGTCCTGGTTCGACACGATATCCGACACTTCGCGCGGCGAGAATGTCGTGACCGGCAGACCCGAAACCCCGTCGCTGTAGCTTGGCGTTGTCAGCCGGATGAACGGCTGGCCCGCGGCTCCCCACGTGGGATTGGCGATGTTGTTCCCGATGCCGCTGGCATCGCGGATATTGCCGCTCTGAACCATGTTGAAGATCTGAGCGATATCGGAATCGCGAAGCTGCATTGCCATCTTCGTTCTCCCCACCCTGAGAGCAAAGAATCAAAAATCGCGCTCATGCTGAGGAAAATCTGCCGCTCCGCCCAGACACGACAAGGGTTGGGTAACGGGCAAATAAGATCCACGAGGTACTCCGTCGGGCGATTTCCGGACGTACTCCCTCGGATGATCGGCTCAGGTGGAACGTTTTGCGACTTCCGCTCGAATGCGTTCTAGGATTTCGTGGGCTCCGCCGGACGCGGCTCGTGCGAGATGACGGCGAGCCTCGTCAGGATTCCGACCAGCTCGGCCTGCCGGTTCGTGCCGGTCTTGGCAAAGACCGCTTTGGCCTGGGTCCGCACCGTTCCGACGCTGACGCCTGTCTGCTCCGCCATTTCCTGGAGCGTATCTCCGCACATGAGCTTGAGGGCCACGTGGGCCTCTCTCTTCGTCAGGCCGAAGATCTGCTGCAGCAGGGCCGGCGAAGGTTCAGGGCAGACGTCCGGGTCGACGAGAGCGGCCACGAATTTCGCCTCGTCGAAGATCGGCCGCATGTCCGGCGTGAGCTCCACGATCCGCAGGATCAGAGGCCTTCGCTCGATCCGACGCAGGCCCAAGGCGTCCCGCTCCCTCTTTGCCCCGCTGATGTGCTCCCCCAGGATCGCCTGGAGATCCTTGTCGGAGCCGGCATCGGTCGCCGCCAGCGTGCCCGACTTGATGACGAGGCCTGCTCCAAGGTGCTGCTCGGCGAGGTGGCTGACATGCATGACTTGCCCCTCGCCGCCGATGATCACCGTTGCGAAGCCGAGAGCGTCGAAGATCCGCCCGAAGCATTCCAGCGTCGTTATCCGGCTCGAAGGGATATCGAAGCACGCCATCACGGACACCAGAATCCGGCGAAAGGCGCCAGTTCACCTTAACTCAACGCAATCCCTGCGCGTTTTTATCCCAACTGGGAGATGAAACTTCGATGTAACTCGGCCGAAGCTCAGGAGCGGTGGTTCCGAATCGGAGCGCCCGCTCGATGCTCCAGAGTTGCACTTCCTGAGGCGTTTCATGACGGCAAGCGACCAAGCAGCGGCGTCCGTTGCCGAACAAGGCAAAGCTGCGTCCGACGTTCGGGTCTCGCGCAGGGACCAGGCGCGCTCGACCGCCCTGCGGGACCGCTGCGCCATGACCCATCATGCCCGGTCGAACGGGCTTTTCCTTGCGCTTTACGCCCACAGTCTCCCGATCGTTCATCACCGACCGGCAGGCGCCGATATGCTGTAGCAGCCGCACCGTGCCCCTCTATTACTTCAACCTGCGGAACGGCCATCTGCACGTGCTCGACACGCGCGGCGAGAACTGCACCAATCCCGGGGAGGCTCTGGAGCATGCGGTCGTCGCAGTGCTCGACCTCACCACTCGGGAGGGCCGCTTCCGCAACTGGGCGCGCTGGGCGATCGAGATCGAGGACGAGCACCGCCGCAGGGTCGCGACGCTGCCGTTTTCTCTCGTGCTGAAATCCCACGCGACCGAAGATGGCTGAGCATCGTCCGGAAGGCGGAACCGCCCTCAGGCCACCTGCCCGGCACACCAGCCGGAAGACCAGGCCCACTGGAAATTGTATCCGCCGAGCCAGCCGGTCACGTCCACCACCTCGCCGACGAAGTAGAGGCCGGGCACACGCTTCGCCTCCATGGTCCTCGAGTCAAGTTCATGGGTGTCGACGCCGCCCAACGTCACCTCCGCCGTGCGATACCCCTCCGAACCGGCCGGCTTGAAACGCCATTGGTTGACGGCCGCTTCGACCCTCCGAAGATATTTGTCCGAACAATCCGCCAAATTGGCCGGCCCCGGCTCGCTCTCGGCGATCAGTTGCGCCAGGCGCTTGGGCAGCAAGGCCGCGAGTGCCGTCTGGAGCGCCTGGCGCCCGTTGCGGCTGCGGGCCGCACGCAGTTCCTCGAACACGTTGACCTGCGGCACCATCGAGACCGTGATCTCGCCGCCCTCGCGCCAGTAGGAGGAGATCTGAAGGATGGCGGGGCCGCTCAGGCCGCGGTGGGTGAACAGCATCGCTTCGGAAAACCGGGTCTTGCCCGATGCCACCACCGCATCGACCGAAACGCCGGCCAGTGGCGTCATGCGCTCGAGCATGCCGGGCTCGAGCGTGAGCGGCACCAGCGCCGGCCGCGTCTCGGTCACCTTCAGGCCGAACCGGTCCGCGAGATCGTAGCCGAACCCGGTTGCGCCCATCTTCGGAATCGACTTTCCACCAGAGGCCACCACAAGGGACCGGCATGTCACTGTACCGGTCGACAGGGTGATCTGGAATCCGTCGCCGATCCTCTCGACACTCTCCACGCTCGTCGAGAGGCGCAGAACCACCCCATGGAGCCTCATCTCTGCCAGGAGCAGATTGACGATCTGCGTCGAGGGGCCGTCACAGAAGAGCTGCCCGACGGTCTTTTCGTGATAGGCGATGCCGTAGCGCTCCACGAGCGCGATGAAGTCCCGCTGGGTGTAGCGGCGCAGGGCGGAGATGCAGAAGCTCGGATTTCCGGAGATGAAATTCTGCGGCGATGCGTTCAGGTTGGTGAAGTTGCACCGCCCGCCGCCGGAGATGCGGATCTTCTCGCCGGGCTTCGCGGCATGGTCCACCACAAGCACCGAGCGCCCGCGCTTCCCGGCTTCGATGGCGCACATCATGCCGGCCGCGCCGGCCCCGATCACCACCACATCGAACAGATCCACGCGACGCCTTCCTCGACCCTCTTGCTGTAAGCCCCGGGCTCATGACCGGGACGAGGTTCCAGTAGTACGGGGCGGGAGTCCCTGGCAAGCTCGCGTCGCTCGGCCCGCGGATCGGCGGGAATCGTTGCCAAGGCAACCTTCGGCGGACGTCCGGGCCATCATCTTGAGCACCGTGGCGTTCTGAGACGCGACCGCACAGCCCTCAGGGCCAGCGCGCCTCCACCGTCCCGTCCGTGGACGCCGCGGCACGCGCCCGTGCGGCGCGGTGAGCGGCCCGATCGACCGCCTCGACCACGAGATCCGGCGCCAGGTGATGGAGCATGTGACCAAGTCCGGGCACGACGAGGATCTCGCTGCCCGGCACGGCGCGGTGCAGGCGCATGGAATGGCGACCGGCATCGACGATCTGGTCGTCCCCGCCCGTGATGATGAAGAGGGGAGCCTTGATCCCGGGGTAGCGATGCTGGAGCGACATGGCGGCCGGGATCATGAGGGCTACGTCCTCCGACGCTGCGCGCAGATGGGAGGGGCGCAGGACGAGTTCCCTGGGAAAGCGGCGGTGAAACTGCTCCGGTACCGGCGCCGGGGCGAAGATCTTCCGGAAGATCTTCGGAAGCAGGATGCGCGAAGCCACCGGCGCGACGGTGTAGCGCATGACGTCGCCGACGCCCGGGATCGCAGGCTGCGAGACGAGCACCACATCGGCGCGCGCCGTCGGGTAGAAGTAGCCGGATTCGAGCACGAGGCTCTCGACGAAATCAGGGAACTCGATCGCCAGCGCCGCAGCCACGAGCGCTCCCCAGGAATGGCCGAGCACATGGGCCTTCCGTACGCCCAGCCGCTCGTACGCAGCATGGAGCAGCCGGGCCTGCGCCTGCGGGGTCCAGAACCGGCGGGGGCGTGCGCTGTAGCCGAAGCCCGGACGCTCGATGACGATGACCCGGTAGCGCTTCGCCAGCTCGTCGACGATGCCGCTGATCAGGAAATCCTGGACGAGCGAGCCGTTGCCGTGAATCAACGCAAGCGGCTCGCCCCGCCCGCGTTCGATGTAGTGGAGCCTGACACCTTCGACCGTGAGGAAGCGGCCGAACGGCGGCTCGTGCTCCTCCGCCTCCCGGGCACGGCGGTGGACGTGGAGCGCCGTCGCCCCCAGGACGGCCGCGACACCTCCGATCAGCGCAGGAACAAGCCAGGAGCCGGCGTCCGAGGGATGGCTCCGCGACGCACGTCTTGCAGGACCGATCCGCACGTCGCGTGCAGCCATATCCCTCACCCTGTTCATGTCCTGCACCCGACATCTCCTTCGCCCATCAAGGCATGACAACGCGCAAGGCTTCACGGCGGTTGCCCGCGCCCCATGCGGCAAAGGCTCCTGTAACGGCCATGCCGTTCCGTGCTAGTGGCTCACCCACCCAGCCCTCCGGACGCACGCCCCAGATGCCCCATATCGCCGAATACGGCGGCCTCTTCGCCGCGGCCTTCCTGTCCGCCACGCTGTTTCCGCTCCAATCGGAAGCGGTGCTGTTCGGCATGCTCGTGTCGGATCGATACCCGGTCTGGCTCCTGATCGCGGTCGCGAGCACCGGAAACGTGCTCGGGTCGATCGTGAACTGGTTTCTCGGCCGCTTCCTGGCTCGCTTCGAGGGGCGGCGCTGGTTTCCGGTGAAGCGGGAGCAGATGGCCAAGGCAGAGGGATGGTATCACCGCTACGGGCGCTGGACGCTGCTGCTCTCCTGGATGCCGGTGATCGGGGACCCGCTGACGATCGTGGCGGGGGTGCTGCGCGAGCCGCTGCCCGTCTTCATCCTTCTCGTAACTGTTGCGAAGACGGTCCGCTATCTCATGGTCGGGGCGCTCGGCTTCGGCTGGATGTGAGACAGGGCTTCAGGGCCCCTGAACGCTCGCCCAGATCTCCTCGAGATGGTCGGGTTCGAGCACATGGCCGGAGGCCGCGCGGACTACCGCATGCCTTCCCGCAGGAGCCTCTTCGGTCATCGCGGCGTGAACGGCCTCACGCAGGGAGGGAAATTCGCGCGCGCCGCCCCAGTCGCGGTGCTCCCGGTCGATGGTCACGCCCACCTCCTCATACTTGAGATGAGCTGGAGAGTTCAGATCCTCCTTGGTCAGCATGATGCCCTCGCGTTCAGGTCTCGACCTGCCACGCTAACGGAAATGGACGCGCGACCGTTCCGTCCGGCAGGTCCATGGACGCCGTCAGGCCTTCACGGCCTCGATGAGGATGCTGACGAGGCGGCCTTCCATCAGGTTGCGGACGAAGTTCTGCCGCCGCTCGATGAAGTCGCTGCCGAGGACGACCTGATTGGCGACCTGCTGCGCCCCCGGCGCAGGCGGCATTTCGCCGGATTGCGACGCGGGCGCGATGAAGCGCTCCGTCTCGTCGACGAACTCGATGATGTGGAAGCCGGCCTTGGTGAAGGTCTGCTGCAGGACCTGTGGGGGAACCAGGAAGCTGGCCGAGGGGAACCGCGCCCAGGGAACGGGAAAGCGGACCGGGCCGACGGGCCCGAGGGCGGCCTCGCTCCAAACGAGGTGTCCGCCGGGCTTCAGCACGCGGCGGATCTCCCGGCAGAGATGGGCCTTGTCGACCACGTTCATGCCCACATAGAGGCAGAGGGCGGCGTCGAAAGAGTTATCGGCGAAAGGCAGCGCGAGCGCATCCGCCTCGAGGAACGACACCTTCGTGTCAAGCCCGCAGCGCCGCGTGAGCTCGTTCGCCGTGGCCACGAATTCGGGCGTGACGTCGATGCCCGTCACCATCACGTCGTATGTCTGAGCGATGTAGCGCGCAGGGCCGCCGATGCCGCTTCCCACATCGAGCACATGCATGCCCGGCGTCAGCCTCAGTCGCGCCACATGCTCCCTGGTGGCAACGATTTCCCGGCCATGGAGCTGGTCAAAAGGATAGAGCATTTCGGCAGCCAGCTGATCCGTGCGGTGACCCGCCTCCGCAACTGCTGCCAGGACCCGGTCAATAATGTCCGGACTTGCATAGTGATCTCGGACATCATCGCCGCGCTGCACCATTCACGCCTCCCGAGCCTCCCCTCGAAGCTCAAGTTTATGCGAATTGAGCGTAGCATCGGGCCCATTGCCGAGAAGGCACTCTTTCGCGGTCATCCTTCAGGGGAGCCGGCCGAACGGCCTAGGCCAAATGGCCGCGACATTTTTGACATTCTTATGCCGAATTAAGAGTTTAAACCCGAAATATTATTTTATAACATTTCCTCTGTTTTCGGTTCTGCGAGGTCGCTCCACCGGCCTTCGCAGGGCTTGACATAAGGGGGAGAGCACCATGCCGACAGGCGAGAAGATCTTCACATGGGAGGGCATCAGCCTGCCCTCGTATTGGGGCGGCAACTGGGGCACGGGGACGGCCGACGTGGCGTTCGACCAGATCAGGACGACCGGCGCGAGCTCGGTCGCGATCATCCCGTCCTTCTACATGGACAACAAATACAGCAACACGATGGAGCTGAAGCAGTATCGCAGCGAGACCATCGCCCAGACCAAGGCGGCGATGCTTGATGTCACGTCGCGCGGCATGAACGTGATGCTCAAGCCCCATGTGGAGTCCCTCGACTACACCTGGCGCGCCGAAATCGCCCCGACGAACCCGGACGAGTGGTTCCGGAACTACAAGGCGATGATGGTGCAGTACGCGCAACTCGCCCAGGAGACCGGCGCGCCTATGCTCTGCATCGGCACGGAGCTGAAGAGCATGAGCGGCTCGCAGTATCGCGCCAAATGGATCGATCTGATCGCCGCCGTCAAAAGCGTCTATAGCGGCCTCGTCACCTATGCGTCGACCTATGACGAGGTGGCCCAGGTGAGCTTCTGGGACCAAGTCGATTACATCGGCGTTGACGCCTACATTCCGCTCGTGGTCAACAACACAAATCCGACGGTTGATCAGCTGGTCAACGGATGGATCCAGCCCTCGACGAACAGCTGGGTCAACCAGGTTTATGGCGGCAAGTCCGCGATCGACTACTACAAGTCCCTGTCCGAGCAATACGGCAAGAAGATCATCTTCACCGAAGTTGGCTATCGCAGCCGCGACGGCAACGCCATGAACCCGGGCCTCTGGGCCGACGGCGGCACCGTCGATTACCAGGAGCAGCAGGACGCCTACACGGCATTGTTCAAGGTGATGACCACCCACGGCGGCCAATGGCTCGATGGCGCCTTCCTGTGGAGCTACCATCCCTTCGAGAATCCGGAAGCCAACGGCGTTCAGCCGACGGACTTTACCACGCAGAACAAGCCGGCCAATGCGGTGGTGGCCTACAACTACAGCAGCCCTGCCCATGTAGCGGGTCTGAACCGAACCGGCACGACCGCGGCCGACAAGCTCGACGGCGGCTATCACAACGACACCCTCAATGGCGGCGCCGGCAACGACACCCTTTGGGGCGGCGCGGGCCAGGATTCCCTGACGGGCGGCGACGGGGCCGACCTCCTCACCGGCGGCACCGGCAACGACACGGTCGACGGTGGTGCGGGCGACAACACGGCCGCTTTCTCCGGCTCGAGCGCCAACTACGCGATCGTGGCGAACAGCGACGGCAGCTTCACGATTACGGATGCGCGCGAGGGAGGCGACGGCGTGGACGTGCTGCGGAACGTTCAGTTCGCCCGGTTCATCGACCAGACCGTCGCCCTCGGCGCAACACCTCCTCCCCCACCACCGACCAATGCGGCCCCGACGGATGTCACGCTCTCCAATGCGTCCATCAACGAGAACAGCGCCGGCGGCACCGTCATCGGAATGCTGGGCGCAAGCGATCCCAACACGGGCGACAGCTTCACCTATGCGATCGTTGCCGATCAGGACGCCAAGTTCCAGATCGTGAACAACCAGCTCCAGGTCCGGAACGGCGCGGTTCTCGACTACGAGACCAAGACCGCGCACCAGGTGACGGTCCGGGTGACGGACCAGGGCGGGCTGTCCTACGACAAGGTCTTCACCATCGCGGTCAACGATGTGTCTGAAGGCTCCACGAACGTGGCTCCGACGAACCTCTCCCTGTCCGGCACGTCGATCAAGGAGAACGCCGCCGGCGGGCAGTATATCGGCCTTCTGAGCGCCACCGACCCCAATGCGGGCGACACGCTCGCCTACTCGATCAAAAGCGATCCGGACGCCAAGTTCCAAGTGGTGGGCAACCAGCTCCAGGTGCGCGCCGGCGCGATCATTGACTACGAGACCAAGACCTCGCACCAGGTCACCCTCAGCGTGACGGATCAGGGAGGGCTCTCATACGACAAGACCTTCACGATCAAGGTCGTCGACGTGAAGAACGAGAAGGGTGGAACCAAGACCAAGGGCGTGGTTCTGGTAAGCAGCGAGTCGGGCGGCACGCTCGAAGGCGGCGTCGGCGACGACACGCTCTACACCGCAACCGGCAGGGACGTCCTGAAAGGCGGCTTCGGCGCCGACTCCTTCGTGTTCGACAAGCGCCCGAGCAAGGCGAGCGTCGACAAGATCCTGGACTACAACGTCCGCGACGACACGCTCTATCTCGCCAAGAGCGCCTTCACGAAGCTCAAGAAGGGCATCCTGTCCAAGGACGCGTTCTGGGTCGGGTTTAAGGCGCACGATGCGAACGACAAGATCATCTACAACAAGGCGACCGGTGCGCTGCTCTACGACTCCGACGGCACCGGCGCCGCCAAGGCGGTCCAGTTCGCGCAATTGTCGAAGGGGCTCGCGCTGACCCATTTCGACCTGCACGTCATCTGATCGGGACCGAGTAGAAGGTCCTTGTCGAGTCACTGGCCCGTTCCAGCTCTCCTGGGACGGGCTTGATCGTGCCTGCATGGTGGTCTGCTCCAAAAGCGGAGTTCGCATCGCTCCTAGGGGCGTCCCCATACCGCGCCTTCGGGGGTTGACGAAGCACCTCCGTCTGGAGTCCTGTGGCAATTGCAAGAATCTTACAGGATGAGCGAATGAAGAGAACGGCCCTTGCCGCCGCGGTCATCGCGTCCCTCACGGGGGCCGCCTTCGCCCAGGATGCTCCAGGGTCGGACCCCATGCGCCTCGTCGTGCGCCCGTCCGGTTACGAGATGGAGCCCAACGACGCCAAGGAGCGCCAGGAGCGGCTTCTGCGGCGCCTCGAGCAGAGCAACCACATGATGCGCTCCATCTGCATCAATTGCGGCGACGCGTGGAAGCATCAGATCTATGCCCCTTTCAATCCTCTCGCCCGCCTCGGGCAGGGAAGCCCGACGGCCGAGGAACAAAGTATCCCGTCCCAGACGCAGGCCGAGCAGCAGTAAGTCCCACTAACCCGTTGGTGCTCACGATTTTGGGATTTGGCAAAGTCATCTTTGCACTTGCTCAAGCCTGGCGACAGATTGAGCCGTTAAGATCTTTCCCCTATATCTAAAGAGGTACGGGGACGACCTCGTGCTTCCCGGCGATCGGTGGGGACGGCCCTGCCTGTGACGGAGCCCTGTCATGGCATGGACTTACCTGTTTCTCGCTGGCCTCTTCGAGATCGGCTGGGCAATCGGCTTGAAATACACGGATGGCTTCACGCGCCCTGTCCCAACGGTGCTGACCGCAGCCAGCATGCTCGTGAGCGTCATCCTGCTCGGCCTCGCCCTCAAGACCCTTCCGGTCGGAACCGGCTACGCCGTTTGGACCGGCATCGGCACCGTCGGAACGGCGATCCTCGGCATCTACCTCCTGGGCGAACCCGCGACCGCAATGCGCCTTGCCTGCATCGGGCTGATCGTGGCCGGCATTCTCGGCCTGAAGCTCGCGTCCGGCTAGCTCGGAGCGCATCGCACGGCCATGCGGATCACAGGATACTTTAGATCCCTCTCCTCAGCCGCATGGCTCAAGGCCTTCGTCCTGGCCGTGTGCCTCACCATCGTGGCGATCGAAGGCTGGCGGGACTGGGCGGAGCGCCACGAGGAATTCGTGCGGATCGAATCCGAGGTTGCGAACCTCGCCAAGTCCCTGGTTCAGCACGCGGAGGACACCTTCGAGCTGGCGGACGCGATCCTCGTCGATATCGTCGACCGCATCGAGTACGATGGCAGCTCGCCGGAGGTGATCACCGAAATGGACCCGTTCCTCTCCGAGCGGATCCAGACCCTGCGGCGCTTCAAGTCCCTGACGATCTACGGCACCGACGGCACCCTCCTCGGCAGTTCGCTGCCGGGGCACCGCTTCAAGGTCAACGGCCGTGACCTGGCGTTCTTCCGGCATCACAGCACATCCGGTTCCAGCGGATGGTTCTTCGGCCCGCTCATCCGCGATCCGCTCGGCAGCGACTGGGTGCTGACGCTCTCCCGCCGCTTCAACAGGCCCGACGGCAGCTTCGGAGGCGTCGTCGTCGCCAGCATCCCGCATGTCTACTTCGCGAGCTTCTTCGGGCGGTTCGACGTGGGGAGCGAGGGCACCATCACGCTGTTCCACGCGGACGGCACGCTCCTCTCGCGTTATCCCTATCGCGAGGCGGCGGTGGGTCGAAACGTCTCCTATGAACCCTGGTTCAAGATCGGCGTCTCGTCGGGTTCTTTCGAATATGTTTCGCCCATCGACGGCGTCAAACGCATCGGCGGCTACCAGCGCAACCACATCTTTCCGATCGGCGTGCTCGCCTCGGTCAGCGAAGACCAGGCGCTGGCGGACTGGAACCAGGAGTTCGTCTTCCGCTCGGTCGGCATCCTGCTCCTGGTCGCCGTCATCGCCTGCCTCGGCTGGAGCCTGTCGGGACAGCTCAGGCGACGCGAGCGGGCGGAGGCCGAGCTCTCCGTCCTGGCGGCGACCGACGGCCTGACCGGCCTTGCGAACCGGCGCACCTTCGACAAGGCCCTCGAGGCGGAATGGAACCGTGCCGCCCGTCACAACACGCCCCTGTCCCTGCTGCTCATGGACCTCGACCGCTTCAAGCGCTTCAACGACCATTACGGGCATCAGGCAGGCGACCAGTGCCTGCAGACGGTCGCCCGGATCCTCCGCGATACAATCAAGCGCCCCGGCGATCTCGTGGCGCGGTACGGGGGCGAGGAGATTGCCGTGCTTCTGCCGGCGACCGACGCCACGGGCGCCTGCATGGTCGCCGAGGACGTGCGCTCCGCCGTCGAAGCGCTCGCCATCCCGCACAACGGGAATCACCCCGCATGCGTCCTGACGATCAGCATCGGCATGGCGACGCTCAAGCCCGCCTTCGAGCTTCTGGATGCCGATCCGAAGATGCTGGTGAGCCTCGCCGACCAGGCACTCTACCAGGCGAAGCTCGACGGCCGCAACCGGGTGTCCATCGCGAGCGCGGCCTGAGCCGCTGCCCGCAGGGTCTCAGAACACGCATTCGCGGAAGGCCGGAAGGACCGAGCCGCCCCAGGCGCCATGATAGCGCTCGAGCAGGCGCTCGGCGATCGTGCGGCCCGTCTCCACGATCTCGCCGGCATGGTCGAGGTGATGCGTCTCATCGCGCCCCTGGGCGTCGCGGCAGCCGCGCCGGGCGAGCCCCTGCCGCGACAGGGCCAGCGCGTCGCGGGCGACATCCTGCACCGAGCGACCGCCGATGGTTGCCCGCAAGGCTTGCTTCGGCACGTCCACACGAAGGCGCTCCCGCTCCTCGGCGCTCCAGGCCTTCACGAGTTCCCAGGCTCCGTCGAGCGCCGCCTCGTCGTAGAGGAGGCCGGTCCAGAAGGCCGACAGGGCGGTGATGTGCTCGGGTCCGCCCACATCGGCGCCGCGCATCTCGAGATAGCGCTTGAGGCGCACCTCCGGGAAAAGGGTCGAGACGTGGTTCGCCCAGTCGGACTGGGTGGCCCGCTCGCCCGGGAGCTGCGCGAGCTTGCCGGCGAAGAGGTCGCGGAACGAGGCCCCGGCAACGTCATGATAGGTCGAGTCGCGCTTGACGAAATACATGGGCACGTCGAGCGCCCAGTCGACATAGCGCTCGTAGCCGAACCCGTCCTCGAACGCGAAGGCCATCATGCCCGTGCGGTCGCGGTCCGTGTCGCGCCAGATCTGGGAACGCATGGACAGGAACCCGTTCGGCCTGCCGTCGGTGAAGGGCGAGTTGGCGAAGATCGCGGTGGCGACGGGCTGCAGGGCGAGCGACACCCGCAGCTTCTTCACCATGTCGGCCTCGGACGCGTAGTCCATATTCACCTGCACGGTGGCGGTGCGGTACATCATGTCGAGGCCGAGCGTGCCGACCTTCGGCATGTAGTCCGTCATGATGCGGTAGCGCGCCTTCGGCATGACCGGCGTCTGCGCCCGCGTCCAGAGCGGGCTCATGCCCAGCGTCAGGAAGCCGACCCCGAGACGCTCGCCGATGGCCTTGACCTGCTCCAGGTGCAGCGCGGTCTCGGCCGCCGTCTCGTGCAGAGTCTTCAGGGGCGCGCCGGACAGCTCGAACTGCCCGCCCGGCTCGAGCGAGATGGCGCCGCCGCCCTCCTCGTCGGCGAGGCCGATCGGGTGGCCGTTCTCGATGATCGGCTGCCAGCCGGTGAGGCCCTGCATGCCTTCGAGCAGGGCACGGATGCCCCGCTCGCCCTCGTAAGGGACGGGCGTGGCGTCGGCCTTGTAGAAGGGAACCTTCTCGTGCTCCGTCCCGAGCCGCCAGCTCTCGCGCGGCTTCTCGCCGGATGCGATCCACTCGACGAGCTCGGACCGCGCGCCGATGGGAGTCGCATCGGATACGTCGCGCGCCATGCATCACCTCATGCAGAAAAGCGCGGCCGGGTGCCGCGCTGAATCAAGTCGAGTGTAGATAGGCGGGTTAAGGCCGAGCTGCAATGCGCCGCAGGCAGATTGATGCGAGGACCCATGCAGCCCTCGCACGGAGCAGCAACGGCTAGTGCCGCACCATCGTCTCGCCGACCGTCTCGGCGGACAGCCAATCCACCACGCCGGCCAGGGCATCCCGGTTCGACAGGCCGCGACCCAGGGCCTCCGTGTAAAGGGTGAGCTGCTGGTCGGCGCTGGTGCCGCGGGCGACGATCCAGCGGGCGAGGTCGAGCTCCCGCTCGCATCCGAGCGCCTTCGCGTCGTCGGCCACGAGGTCGAGGGTCTCGTCCAGGATCTGCCGGACGGGCTTGGCGCTGCGCGACGCCTCGTCGACGAAGCTTCCGTGGATGCCGTAGCGCTGCGCCCGCCAGCCGTTCTCGTCGTTGATCGCCCGGGAGGCGCCGGTCTGGCCGGCATTGAGCGTCGGGTCGCGGTGGAGGTGGCGCACGAGGCAGCGATAGAGGGCCGCGATCGCGAGGGTGTCGTCCACGCGCGTGCAGCTGTCGGCCACCCTGAGCTCCAGGGTCGGATGCTTCAGCGACGGACGGATCACCCACCATACGTAGCTCGAATTCTCGATGGCACGGGCCGCCACGAGAGTGTCGATGTAGCGCTGATAGTCCGCCGCATCCTGGAACAGGTCGGGCAGGCCCGTGCGCGGCAGCTCGCGATAAGCGGCGAGGCGATAGCCGAGCAGGCCCGTGCGCTGCGACTGCCAGAACGGCGACGAGGTCGAGAGCGCCAGGAGCAGCGGCAGATAGGGCTGGATCCGGTTCATGATGTCCACGCGGGCGGCCAGATCCGGCACCTCCACATGAACATGCATGCCGCAGACCACCACGCGGCTGCCGACCATCTGCAGATCGTGCATCACCTTGCCGTAGCGCGGCTGGGCATTCGGGCGCACCCGCGCCCACATGGCCAGCGGATGGGTCCCGGACGCCATCACGGTCAGGTTGTGGTCGCGGGCGATCGCGCCCACCGATGACCGGAGGTCGACGAGCTGCGTCCGCGCATCGGCGAAGTCGAGGGACGGCTTCGTGGCGATCTCGATCTGGGGCTCGAGCATCTCGGGCTGAATGTCTTCCGAGAGCTCATGACGGCACTTGTCGAAGAATTCCTTCACTTTTCCTCGAGCGACATCCCGCTTGGCGGCGTCGTTGACGAAGTATTCCTCTTCGATACCGAACTTGTAATCCCCGCTCATTTTGTCTTCCTCAAACTTATTATTCCTGTTGCCGACGATCTGGGGAGATCTTCTTGCGAGCGCGGGCTCCAACCTGCCCTTGAATGGGGCGAGATTGGGGCCTGTCTGGCATAAACTGCTAAGCTTCTGAAGCTAGAGGAGGATCGCGGCCGGCCATCGTCGGATGGTCGGATCAGCTCCAATCGCCAAGCACGGACTGAACGACCGCCAGCGCCGCAACGGCGGCTGTGTCGGCGCGCAAGATTCGCGGTCCCAACGATACGCGAACACAACTTTCGTGGGCGACAGCAAGCGCTCTCTCCGGGTCGGTAAAGCCCCCCTCGGGGCCCACGACAACGACAAGACCGGCCTTCTTGTTCCCGAAGCTTGACAATGCCTCGACCGGGTTGGAGACGGGGGCGTCCTCGTCGCAGAAAACGACCAGTCGATCTTTCTCCAACCCATTGATGAATTTGTCGAAATTCATCTCGTCCCGGATCTCAGGGATCGACAGGATGCCGCACTGCTCCGCCGCCTCGATGGCGTTACTCCGCATGCGCTCAAGATTGACCCGGGTGCTCTGGGTCCGGCGGGTGATGACCGGCTGGAGGACCCCCGCCCCCATCTCGACCGCCTTCTGCACCATATAGTCGAGGCGCGCGTGCTTGAGGGGTGCGAAGGCATAGACGAGATCCGGCTGGGGGATCTGCGTGCGGGTCTGCTCGACGCAGACCAGGTCGGCCGACTTGCGCCCCTCGACCGAAACCTCGGCCCGCCACTCGCCGTCGCGACCGTTAAAGACCAGGACCGGTTCGCCGGCCTTGAGGCGCAGGACGTTCAGCAGGTAATTGGCCTGGCCGCGATCCAGGGAGATGCGCGCCCCTGTCCGGAGCGGGGCATCCACGAACAGGCGGGGAGCATTGAAGTCGTAAGCAGCCATGATCATCCCGCAATTGACGATCGAGAATGAGGCGAAGCGGCGCTTCCGCAGCCCGTCGGACCGCCTGGACAGGTGCCGCCCCGGGCAGAGGGAAACCCTCTCTTAGCAATTTGCCCCCTCTCATGGGAGAGGCGAGCGGCGCTCGCTCACACGGAATTTAGGTGCGCCAGGACACCTTATTACCTGCGCGGGGCCATTCGCCGCTTGGCCTGAAGGGTCTTAACCTGCTAACAGAGCACCGGCTCGCGAGACGTCGCGCGCTTGTTTGAAGGACTTTGCCAATGACGCATCTCCGTTCGCACCTTACGGCTGCGATTGCCGCCGCTGGCATTTTTGCGGCCGCTCCGGCCCTGGCTCAGTCGAGTTCCTGCCAGGACGCGCAGAAATTCCTCAGCGAACGCCAGGGCCTGATTCAGCAGATCAACAAGCTCGGCGGCGAGGGCAACAAGAAGAAGCAGATCGATCCGCGCGCCGCCTGCGGCATCTTCACCAAGCTCGTCGCGAACGGCGAGACCGGCGTGAAGTGGCTCAACGCCAACAAGGACTGGTGCCAGGTTCCCGACCAGTTCGCCCAGAGCTTTACGGAAGATCACAAGCGCGCCCAGAACATGAAGGGCCAGGCCTGCACGGCGGCCGCGAAGATTGCCGAAATGCAGAAGAAGGCCCAGCAGGCTCAGCAGCAGGGCCGCCAGGGCCTGCTCGGCGGCGGCGGTCTCACCGGCTCCTACACCATGCCGAAGGGTGCGCTCTAAGGCGACGGCCCTCCGATGGAGCGCCCCGCCGCGCCGTCCCTTCCCGATGCCGTCCGGGGCCATTGGGCCGATCGCCTGGCTCCGGCCAGGCTAAGGCCCTATCTGCGCCTTGCCCGCATCGAGCGGCCGATCGGCTGGTGGCTCCTGCTCCTCCCCTGCTGGTGGTCCGCCGCTCTTGCGGCCCTCGCGGCGGGCCGTCCCTGGGCGGATCCGTTCCATTGTATCCTGTTCCTCATCGGCGCCGTCGCCATGCGCGGCGCCGGCTGCACCTATAACGACATCGTCGACCGGGACCTCGACACCAAGGTGGAGCGGACTCGCGGACGTCCCCTGCCGTCGGGTCAGGTGAGCCTCAAGGGCGCCGTCGCGTTCCTGATCCTCCAATGCCTCGTGGGCCTCGCCGTCCTGCTCCAGTTCAACGGCTTCGCCATCGCCACAGGCTTTGCGTCGCTCGGGATCGTGGCGCTCTATCCCTTCATGAAACGCTTCTTCTGGATGCCGCAGATCGTGCTGGGGCTGGCCTTCGCCTGGGGCGCCCTGATGGGTTGGGCCACGGCCTTCGGGTCCTTGAGCGCCCCAGCCGTCGCGCTTTATCTCGGCAGCATCGCTTGGGTCGTGGGCTACGACACCATCTATGCCCTCCAGGACATCGAGGACGACGAGGTTGTGGGCATCAAGTCTTCCGCCCGCTTCTTCGGCGAGAAGGTCCGGCTCGGCGTCGCCGCCTGCTACGCCCTGACAGTCATATTCATGGTGGTGGCGTTCATCCTGGCCGATGCGGGCCCGATCGCCTTCGCGGGCCTTGCGGCCTTTGCCCTCCACCTCGGCTGGCAGGTGGTCCGGATCGACCGCTCGGACGGGGCCGGCGCGCTGCGCCTGTTCCGCTCCAACCGCGATGCGGGCCTGATCCTGTTTGCGGCGATGACGCTGGAAAGCGCCCTCCGGGCTCTTTGAGGCTCAGACGTCCAGACGCGCGATAATCTCCTGCTCCCGGAACACGTGCGGCCGGGCAGGCATGCACCCCGTCTTTCGCCGCGTCAGGAAGCGGGGGCGGCGTGAGGTGAGCAGCTTGTGGCGGCTGCGCGGCCACAACGGCCCGACTTGGAGCCGCCCGACCTGCCGGTACAAGGCCATGACCGACCCGTTGGAGAACCTCACGGTCAGGGGAAGACCGGCTGCGGCGCCAAGCGCGCGCCACTCAGCCACCACGTCCTCCTCCGCGTAAGGGCCAAGGGTCATGAGCGGCCGGGTGCCGGCGAGGAGTACGAGGCGGAAGTCTCGTCCGTTCGGGTCGGCCTGGAGGGCCAGCGCCGTGGCAGAGGTTCCGAACCGACCGATGATGGCTTCGGGATAAGCGTGAACCTGGACCGCATGGCCTGCGCCACCGGTTAAAGGATTGAGCCCGCTCCTGTGCATCACCTGTCCCATCCCTGAAGTCGTTGGTTTCGCGCCGGCCGGCTGCCTCTGCGGACCGCTCGCGGCGGGAGCAACCTGGACCGCTTCCCGTGCCGATCGGCTTAAGAGCTTAGGTTAAGGGAGCGTTGCCGGGATGGTTTCGCCTCTGATGATCAACAAAACCTTCCATCTCGCTCAGGCAACTCCGGTATGGTATCGGCCCGGGTGGCATCTTCCGCCGCTGCTCCCCATCTCCTCCTGATGCTTGCTCCTTCCGATTTTTCCCCCTCCCTCGGTCAGGCCGTGCGCGATGCGGCGCGTCAGGCGGGCGCGATCGCCCTGCCCTTCTACCGCTCCGGCACGAAGACGGCGGCGCGCCTCTGGTACAAGGAGCACTCCTCGCCCGTGACGGAGGCGGACATCGCCGTCGACACCTTCCTGAAGAACCATCTCGCAGGGCTTCTGCCCGAGGCCGCATGGCTGTCGGAGGAGACGGCGGACAATCCGACGCGTCTCGACAAGCGGCTCGTCTGGATCGTCGACCCGATCGACGGCACCCGCGCCTTCTCGACCGGACATCCGGATTGGTCCGTCTCCATCGCTCTCGTCGAGGACGGGCGGCCCGTGCTCGGCGTCATCTATGCGCCGATTCACGATCATCTCTACGAGGCGCGGATCGGCAGCGGCGCGTGGCGCAACGGCGAACGGCTGCAACTGTCGGGAGCCGTCCCGAAGGATCCGCGGGTCGCCGGCCCGAAGCCGCTGGTGGACCGGTTCGCCCGCCATATCGGCCCGATTCAGCATCTGCCGAAGGTGCCGTCCCTGGCGCTGCGCCTCGCCCGGGTGGCGGAAGGCTCCATCGATGTGGGCCTCGTCTCGTCCAACGCCCACGACTGGGATATCGCCGCGGCCGACCTGATCCTGCACGAGGCCGGCGCCCTGCTGACCGACTTCGCCGGGACCGCTCCTGCCTACAACAAGCCGCAACCGCGCCATGGCGAGATGGTTGCCGTTGCGTCACGGTTGCATCCCCGTGCTATTGGAGCCATGAGGACCTGAACGGAACAGCCTCGTTCGGCAACTCTATTGCGTTTTCCCTAGGAGAATCCTTTCACCATGACCGACCAGCCCGGCAAGCAACTCCTTCACCTGGTTTTCGGAGGCGAGCTCACCAATCTCGATTCCGTGGATTTCCGGGATCTTTCGAAGCTGGACATCGTCGGGATCTACCCGAATTACGCAACCGCCCATGCGGCCTGGAAGGCCAAGGCGCAGGCGAGCGTGGACAATGCGCACATGCGCTACTTCATTGTGCACCTGCACCGCCTGCTGGATCCGCAGCAGAGCTGATCGTCGCAGGCGATGAGCTTCGTCAAACGCATCATCCGTGCGCGCCCCGTCCAGGAAGCCCTGGGCGGGCTCGTCGCGGGCTATCTCAAGCTCGTGCGGCGCACGAACCGGTTCGTCATGGAACCGGCGGATGCCTATGACCGGATCGGCCCCATGATGCCCGTGATCGCCGCCATGTGGCACGGGCAGCATTTCATGATTCACTTCGCCAAGCGGCCCGAGGACCGGGCCGCGAGCCTCGTGTCGCGTTCCGGCGACGGCGAGTTCAACGCCATCGCGCTGCGCCACTTGGGCGTGAGGGCGATCCGCGGCTCCGGCGCGCGGGGACGCGACATCCGCAAGAAGGGCGGCGTGGCGGCCATGCGGGCAATGCTGCGGGCCTTGGGCGACGGCGAGATGGTGGTCATGACCGCCGACATTCCGAAGATCGCCCGGGTCTGCGGCGAGGGCATCGTGACCCTGGCCCAGATGTCGGGGCGCCCCATCGTGCCCGTCGCGGTGGTGACGAGCCGGCGCATGGATTTCGACAGCTGGGACAAGGCCAGCATCGGCCTGCCCTTCGGCCGGGGCGCCATGGTGCTGGGCGACCCCATCCACGTGCCGCGCGATGCTGATCCTCAGACACTCGAGGCCCTGCGCCAGTCCGTCGAGAGGGAGCTCGATGCCGTGCACGAGCGCGCCTACGGGCTGATCGGCCAAAAGGATCCCGGCGCCAAGGTTCGTGCCGAGAGGCATGGGACGGCGCTCGCGGGAGGCTCGCGCGCATGAGCCTTCCCTTCCTGGTCAGGACCTACCGCACCGCCACTGCAATCCTCGAGCCGGCCGTGGTCGGGCTGCTCTACTGGCGCCAGCGAAAAGGGCGCGAGGACCGCACCCGCCTGGGCGAGCGCCAGGGCTATCCCAGCCGCGCCCGTCCCAAGGGGCATCTGGTCTGGGTCCATGGCGCCAGCATCGGCGAGACCCTGTCGCTCCTGCCCGTGGTGGAGCGCCTCACCCAGCGCGGGGTGGCGGTGCTGGTCACCTCCGGCACGAAGACTTCGGCGTCCCTGATCGCCCGCCGGCTTCCCCCGGGCGCTGTCCACCAGTTCGTCCCAGTCGACGTGCCGCGCTACATCCGGCGCTTCCTCGACCACTGGCAGCCGGACCTCGCCCTCGTGGCGGAATCAGAGATCTGGCCCAACACGGTCATGGCCCTGGACCAGCGTCACATCCCGCTCGTGCTCGTGAACGGGCGCATGTCCGACCGCTCGTTCCAGCGCTGGCAGAAGCTGCCGCGCATCATCGGGTCCCTGCTGGAGCGCTTCGCCCTCTGCCTCGCCCAGACGCAGGAGGACGCGGAGCGCCTGGCGCGCCTCGGCGCGCCGCGGGTGCTCGTCTCGGGCAACCTCAAGTTCGACTCCGCTCCGCCACCGGCCGATCCCCGGGTGGTCGCCCATTTGTCGGGCCTCGTGGCCGGACGCCCCCTCTGGCTCGCCGCAAGCACCCATCCGGGCGAGGAGGAATCCGTCGTCGCGGTGCACCGGGCGCTGGCCCAGCACCATCCGCATCTCCTGACGATCATCGCGCCCCGCCATCCGCACCGGGGCCCGGAGGTCGCCGCGATGGCCGAGCGGGCGGGCCTGCGCGCCGGGCGGCGTTCGCAGGGCATGCATCCCGACCGGGCAACAGACGTCTATGTCGCCGACACGGTGGGCGAGATGGGCCTGTTCTACCGCCTCGCCAACATCGTGCTCATGGGCGGTACGCTCGTGCCCATCGGCGGCCACAACCCCATCGAACCCGCAAAGCTCGGCGCGGCGATCCTGCACGGCCCGCACGTGCACAGCGCGGCAGAGATCTACGCGGCGATCGACGAGGCGCGCGGGGCCCTGATGGTGAAGGACAGCGCTGCGCTCGCGCGGGCGGTCAGCCGGCTCCTCTCGAACCCCGCTTTGACCCGGGACATGGCTCGCGCGGCGGCCGACGCCGTACATGTGCTCGGGGGCGCGGTCGACCGGACCATGCAGTCGATCGAGCCCTTCATCGTCCAGGCAAAGCTCGGGGCGCGCCGCTGATGCGTGCGCCCGCCTTCTGGTGGCAGGCAACGCCCTCTTCCCTCGCGCACCTTCTTCGTCCCGCAAGCCTGATCTACGGCGGCATCGCCGGGCGGCGTATGAGACGTCCTGGGATACAGGCCGAGCTGCCGGTGATCTGCATCGGCAATTTCACGGCCGGCGGTGCCGGCAAGACGCCGACCGCCCTCGCGGTCGCGGACCTGCTCGGAGCCGCCGGCGAGAGCCCGGCCTTCCTGTCCAGGGGTTATGGCGGCAAGCTCGCAGGTCCGATCGAGGTCGCACGCCATCATACCGCTACGGACGTGGGCGACGAACCGCTGCTGCTCGCCCGCCGCGCGCGCACCATCGTATCCCGCGACCGTCCGGCCGGAACGCGGCTTGCCGTGGAGATCGGCGCGACCGTCGTCGTCATGGACGACGGCCTGCAGAACCCATCGCTCCGCAAGGACTGCGCCATCGCGGTGGTCGACGGTGCGACCGGCATCGGCAACGGCCTGCCCCTGCCCTCCGGCCCTCTGCGGGCGCCGCTGGCGGCGCAGTGGAGAGCCGTTCATGCGGTGCTGGTGATCGGAAGCGGCACGGCCGGAGAAGCCGTCGCCCGTGAGGCGGAGCGGTACGGGAAAAGGGCCTTCTTCGGGCGCCTTGCTCCCGATCCGGCCGTGGCCGGGTCGCTGCGCGGAAAGCGGGTCCTGGCCTTCGCCGGGATCGGCCGGCCGGGAAAATTCTTCGACACCCTGCGGGAATGCGGCGCCGCGGTCGAGCGCATGCATGCCTTCGCGGATCATCATTCCTTCAGGATGGTGGATCTCGAGCGCTTGAGACGAGAGGCGCGGGACGCGGGACTTCAGGCGGTGACGACCGAGAAGGACCTTGCCCGCATGGCCGGATCTCACCTGGCGGAGCGTTGGACGGATCTGATGGCCCTGCCGGTGCGGCTCACCCTTGAGGACGAGAGCGCCTTCCGCAATTTCCTCCTCCGCCATGTGGAGGAGCGGCGCATCGGCGCCATGTCACCGTGACGGGGCCTTGCCGGTGATGCGCATCATCACCGCCTCGGGCGACGCATAGGCCTCCTGAAGCTCCACGCTCCAGTACTTGAGCTCGTCGAGGGGGATCGGCTGCCCCGTGACGCCGCAGCGCACGAAGGCTCCGGGCTTCACGACCCTGAGGTTGCTGTCGAGATATTGCACCACGGCCTCGCCGCCGGTGCGCTCATGCTTGTTCATGCGCTGAATCGCCGATGTCTAGAGGGCTTGCCCTTCACATAGGGGCATGGGACCGGTCTTTTCAATGACACCTCAGAACAGGGCGCCCTGCTCCTCCGCGAGCGCGATCTTGGGCTTGGCGATCTTCGGCCGCGTCCCGATGCGCCCGCCGGTCGCATCCGCCTTGCCGTCCGCGAATTCGAGCACGAGGGCCTGCCCGTCCAGAACCGCATCGGCCGAACGCAAGGGCTGCCCGTCGAGATCCCGCACGAGGGCGAAACCGCGCTTGAGCACCGACTTGTAGTTCAGGCTGTCGAAGAGATGGGCCACGGATTCCAGACGATCGGCCTTGCGGGCGATCTGGCCCTCGAGGGCCGGCCCGAGGCGCTCGGCCAGACCGGTCACCAGCTCTCGCCGCTGGCCGATCCGCACCACCTCGGCCCGCAGCAGCGCCGCGCGGGCCGCCTCCAGCCGCTGGCGCATATGGTCGAGCTTATCGGCGCGGCTCTGGAGGATGCGCTTCATGGCCTCCTGCGGCCGGACCTCGACTGCGTCGAGCCGCGCCCGCATCTTGGCGACGCGGGCCACCGGCGACAGGTTGGCCAGCTGGGTCGCGAGCCGGCGCAGGCGCTCCTCGTGCCCGCGGGCATTGCGGGACAGGGCTGGGTAAAGCTTCGTGGCCGCGAGATCGAGCCGCTGGCGCTTGGGCGAGAACAGGACCTCCGGCGTCGGCAGGGCGCGGGCCGTGGCGCGCAGGTCGGAGCGGCGCCGGTCGATCACCCGCAGCACCGATTCCACATGGCGGCGTGAGAGGTCGTTGACGGTCGCCATGAGCTCGATGCGCACCGGCACCACCATCTCGGCGGCGCCCGTCGGCGTCGGCGCGCGGACGTCGGCCGCGTGGTCGATCAGGGTCCAGTCGGTCTCGTGCCCGACCGCCGAGACGAGCGGAATCGCGCTCTCGGCCGCGGCGCGGACCACGATTTCCTCGTTGAATCCCCACAGATCCTCGATCGAGCCGCCGCCGCGGGCGACGATCAGGACGTCGGGCCGCGGCACCCGGCCGCCGGGCTGGAGCGCGTTGAAGCCGCGGATCGCAGCCGCCACCTCAGCCGCGCAGGTATCCCCCTGCACGCGCACGGGCCAGACCAGGACCTGACGCGGGAAGCGGTCCTCCAGCCGGTGCAGGATGTCGCGGATCACAGCGCCGGTGGGCGAGGTCACGACGCCGATCACCCGCGGCAGATAGGGCAGCCGCCGCTTGCGCTCGGCCGCGAAGAGCCCTTCCGCGTTGAGCTTGCGCCGACGCTCCTCCAGCACCGCCATGAGGGCGCCGATGCCGGCGGGCTCCAGCGTCTCGACCACGATCTGATACTTGGACGAGCCCGGGAAGGTGGTGATGCGCCCGGTGGCGATCACCTCCATCCCCTCTTCCGGCCGGATCTTCAGCTTGGCAAAGGAGCCCTTCCAGATCACCGCATCGATTCGGGCGTTCTGGTCCTTGAGGCAGAAATAGACGTGCCCCGACGAATGGGGCCCACGGTAGCCCGACACCTCGCCGCGCAGGCGCACATGACCGAACGCATCCTCGAGGGTGCGCTTGAGGGCGCCCGCGAGATCGGAGACCGACCATTCGGGGGCGTTGGAAGGGGCTTTTTCCGCGAACATGCCGAGAACAGTACCGGGTCGGGCGGGGGTCTGCCAAGGCCGCCCCGTTCGTCAGGTGGGGATAGCGGGGAAGCGTTTCCCTTGTGCAACGGTGCGGCGAGCGGCCGCGGCTGCGGACCTTCAGGGTTGCTTCGCAGCCGGACCTTTCGTAACGTTAAAACGTAATACAAATAGCGACGCGGCCGCGAGCCGCCTCCATTAAGGAAGAGACCTCCAATGGCCGCAATCGTCAACTTCGGCGGATCCGTCAGCACGGAAGCTGGGCAATACGTCCTTCTCGACGCCGATGCGGCGATTACAGGGAATGCAGTGGCCGAACCGCTCCGGTCAATTACGGTCGAGTTAATCGAGTTCAGCGGCACACCCACGTTCGACTTCCTAGAAGTCAAGGAGGTAGGTCCCATCACCCTGAATCTCGCCACCGAGAGTCCTGAGATCTATTACAATAACCAATATATCGGTTTTGCCAGCCGGGATGGAGTGACCGGCGCACTGACTCTTCAGCTCGACGGCCCTGCCGTCACGAACGAAAGCGTCACGGCCGCTCTCCGTGCGATCAGCTACACGAATACCTCGTCGGTGACACCGACCGCGGAGGAGAGAACCGTCAGGGTCTCCCTTGCATACGGAGACGAGAACTCTCCTTTAATCTACGCCGCGGACAAGAATGTTCTCGTCAGTCCCAACAATGCGATTGTTCTCACCTCGGATCTCACGCTCATATCGGGCACGGCTGGCGACGATGTCTTTGTTCTCAGCTCCTCGACCACGCTGCAAAATGCAAACCTGTCTGGCGGCAACGGGAACGATGCACTCCATTTCGTCGGAGGCGGAACTCTGGACCTCTCGAACTTCTCGACGCTCCGAGGAGTCGAGGCGATTCGCGGTTCCGCGGAGGGAGATACGTTCAGCCTTCGGAGCGCGCACTTGCTCGCCCTCTTCGGGATCGACGGCGGCCTGCAGGACGGAACGGAAGCGACAAGCAACACCCTCCGGCTCAGCGGAAGCTACTTCGACTTCCGCGGCAAGACACTGACTGGAATCGATTCCATTCAGCACATGTCGGGAACCAGCCCGGTCTTCGTTTTCGACATGAGCAACATCAGCGCGATATTCGACGCCACCGGCACGATGTCTCGCCTCCAGTTCGCTTCAGGAGCGGGGAACGCGGTCTTTAGGCTCTCCGGTGGTGCTCTCCTGCAAGACCAGAGGACGGCACTCGAGGCCCTCGGCTTTGCCGCGAGCAACATCTATGACAGCCTCAACACTCCCTCAGCGGGCGGACCCACGGCAACGAACCTCAACGGCGATACCGTCGGAGTCGCGCCCGGCGCAACCACCCTGCTCGATGCAGGCCAGCCCATTGCGGTGACCTACGGCGACGTGATCCGCAAGGTCAGAGTCGAGATGGTCGACGGCGTTGCCGGCGACCTTCTCGGCATTCAGACGGACGATGAGATCGTCCTTACGGATGGGCTTCAGGAAGGTGGAAGGATTCAGATCGGTGGCGTCGCCCAAGGTATCCTGACGACTTTGCAAGCTGACCGGATCGAGATCGCGTTCCTCAGCGGCGGGAGCGCCGCTGCCGCAGAAGCACTGGTGCAGGCCCTGACCTATACACGTTCGGCTGGCGACACGTTCGAAGCGCGCGACATTCGGGTCAGCGTGACGGACGATTTCGACCGGGCCGCAACATCCATCGTGACAGTCGTGGACAGCATCCCGAGGAATGTGAAGATCGAAGACGCAATCGAGATCACGATTGACGAAGGAACAGATCTTGCCGCTGCGCTGACCGCGACGGACGACGATACGGCTGCGGCGGGGATCAGCTTCGTGTTCGACGATTCCCGAGCCGACGGTGGCAATGCCAACGGCAAGTTCATCATCGAGCCGAGCACGAAGGAGCTCAAGATCGCCAGCGGCGTCCTCGATTATGAAGCGGGTGCGATCTACAAGGTCTATGTGAAGGCCTTTGACCGCACGTCCTACAGCGCCGTTCAGGAACTCACGATCAATGTGAGGGACGTGAACGAAGCACCGACGGCAGTGACTTTCGGCGGACAACAGCATTCAATCCGCGTTGGCGTCACCGGAGAGAATGTTGATCTTGTCGATACCGACTGGGCGGATCCGGACGGAGCAGCAAGCGGTTACGCCGACAACATCTTCGCGTTCCTGGTGAATGGCGAATTGCTCATCACGAATGGCGGCTTCTCGATTAACGAGAATACCGGTCAGATCAGAACCAACAACGAAATCTTCGACGAAAGCCCGGGCACCAGAGAACTCGTCGTGGTCGCCTTCGATCGAGCGAATCCGTCCCTCAGGAAGGAGGTAACCTACACCTTCAACATTCTGGCCCAGGATGCCGCACCAGAAGTGCGGTTTGCAGCTGACTCGCTGACCAAGACGGTGACCGAGGGCACCGGGACCGGCACGACGGAGATCAAGTTCAAGATCACCCGCGACAGCGCCACCGGCGGCGACTCCACCGTCCGCTGGATGCTCAATCACAGCAACACCGACGCGCAGGACTTCTCCGGCACGACCGGTACGGTCGCGTTCACGAACGGCGCGCTTGAGGCATGGGTGACAGTCCTGGTCAGCAAGGACTCCTCCGACGAGCCGGATGAGGAGACCTTCACGGTCAGCCTGGAGGGCGTCACCAACGCCACCATCGGCGCCAACGTCACGGCTACCGGCAAGATTCTGGACGACGACACGACCGCTCCGGTCAACGCCCCTCCGGCGCCTCCGGAGCTGAGCGGGAAGGTGGTCAAGGAGTACGACCCGACCGGCACCCCGGTGGGCACGCTCTCGGCGACTGACCCGAATGGCGATGCGCTCACCTACCAGCTTCTCGACGGTGCAGGCGGGCGCTTCAAGCTCGATGGCAACCGGATTCTGGTGGAGAATGGGTTTAGGCTCGACTACGAACAGGCTCGGGCCCACACCATCAAGGTTCGGGTCAGCGACGGTACGCATGTGGTCTACAAGAGCTTCGACATCACCGTGCTCAACGTCGATCCGGAGGTCACTGCCGGCTCTGCCGCCGACGACGTGTTCTGGGGCGGGGCTGGCAATGACAGCCTCTCGGGCGGGCTCGGCAACGACCGGCTGCTTGGTCGGGGCGGCAACGACACGCTCAGGGGCGAGGCCGGCAACGACGTGCTCGGGGGTGGTGAGGGCAAAGACAAGCTCACCGGCGGCAAGGGCAAGACGAGCCAGGATGCGTTCGTGTTCGACACCAAGCTGATCGATGCCAAGGGCAAGCCGAACAAGTCGCTGGCCAACAAGAGCAAGGACCAGATCCTCGACTTCGGGCCGAAGTACGACAGCATCTTCTTCGACGACGCGGTGTTCACCAACAAGACCATCGCCAAGTCCCTGAAGAACAAGGGCGCATCGCTCGACAAGCCGGTGAAGATGAAGGCGAGCTTCTTCAAGGTGGGCGACAAGGCCGCCGACAAGGACGACTTCTTCATCTACAACGCCCGGACCAAGAAGCTCTACTTCGACGTGGACGGGTCGGGCTCCAAGGCCATGGTGGAGATCGCCAGCCTCAAGCTCCAGAAGGGTGAGGGCACGACCCTCTCCGCATCCGACTTCTTCTTCGTGTGACGGGGACGGCGCCGACCTGTTCTCCTCCCCCTTGTGGGGAGGAAGTGGAGGTGGGGGTGTCGGCGCAGGACCGTCATAGGCTATCGCTCACCCCCCTCCCTGGTCCCTCCCCACTAGGGGGAGGGAAAGCGCACCTCACAAAGCGCACCTCATATTGAAAAAGGCGTATCCTGACCCAGGACGGCCCGCAGGGACCCGGCCCAGTGCTGTTTCAGGGTAGTCGAAACCACTCCGAGCCTTTATGAGCCCAAGCGGCACAGGAGGGCTTGCGCATGAACATTCTTCTCATCGGTTCCGGCGGACGGGAGCATGCGCTGGCCTGGAGCCTTTCGGCGAGCCCGCTCTGCGACCGGCTGTTCATCGCTCCGGGCAATCCCGGGACGGCGCAGCACGGGACCAACGTCGTCGTGGAGGTGACGGATCACCCGGCAGTGATCGCCTTCTGCCGCACCATGGGGGTCGATTTCGTCGTCGTCGGACCCGAGGCGCCGCTCGTCGCCGGGCTCGTGGACGACCTCAAGGCTGCCGGGATCAAGGTCTTCGGGCCGAGCAAGGCGGCCGCGCAGCTCGAAGGCTCTAAGGCCTTCACGAAGGATCTCTGCGCCGAGTTCGGCATCCCAACCGCCGCCTACCGGCGCTTCACCGATGCGGAGGTCGCCAAGACCTATGTGCGCAATTACGGGGTGCCGATCGTCGTGAAGGCGGACGGGCTCGCGGCCGGCAAGGGCGTTGTGGTCGCCACCTCCTTCGAGGAGGCGGAGGCCGCCATCGACATGATGATCGGCGGAGGCCTCGGGGCCGCAGGCGCCGAGGTGGTGATCGAGGCCTTTCTCGACGGCGAGGAGGCGAGCTTCTTCGCCCTCTGCGACGGCCGCACCGCCATCCCGTTCGGCACCGCCCAGGATCACAAGCGCGTCTTCGACGGGGACCAGGGGCCGAACACGGGCGGCATGGGGGCCTATTCGCCCGCCGCCGTGCTGACGCCGGCGCTTCAGGACCGGGTGATGCGGGAGATCATCATGCCGACGCTCGCCGGCATGCAGGCGCGCGACACGCCCTATACGGGGATCCTCTATGCGGGCCTGATGCTGACCGACAAGGGCCCGCAGCTCATCGAGTACAACGCCCGCCTCGGCGACCCCGAGACTCAGGTGCTGCTGCCGCGCCTCAAATCCGACCTCGTGACGGCCTTCCTTGCCGCCTGCGACGGGGTGCTCGACAGCATCTCCCTGCAATGGAGCGCCGAGGCGGCGCTCACCGTGGTCATGGCGGCCAAGGGCTACCCGGGTGCGGTCGAGAAGGGCTCGGAGATCAAAGGCATCGAGGCGGCCGAGGCCCTCGACGGCGTGATCGTGTTCCACGCCGGCACGAAGCAGGACGGCGACAGGATCCTCGCCAATGGCGGGCGCGTGCTCGACGTGACGGCCAGGGGCCGCACGATCACCGAGGCGCAGGCCAAAGCCTACGAGGCCATCTCGAAGATCGACTGGCCGGAGGGCTTCTGCCGCCGCGACATCGGCTGGCGCGCCGTGGAGCGGGAGGGCTGACGAACGGCGCGGCTCCGCTAGATGAGGACGAACACCAGTCCGACATCGCAAGGCGGCCCTCATGAGCGACGATCTGTTTCCCGGTTTCGACTCCCACTGGATCGACACGGAGGTCGGGCGCGTCTTCGCGCGCTCGAAGGGCAACGGCCCTCCGCTCGTGCTGCTGCATGGTTTTCCTGAGACTCACGTCATGTGGCACCACCTCGCCCCGGCGCTGGCCGAGACGCACAAGGTCGTCTGCATGGACCTGCGCGGCTACGGCTGGTCGACCGCCCCGAAGGGCGACGCCGCCCACGAGACCTACTCGAAACGCGCCATGGGCCGCGACGTGGTCGCCGTGATGGAGGAATTGGGCCACGTGCATTTCGCCGTGGCGGGGCACGACCGCGGCGCGCGGGTCGGCTACCGGCTCGCCCTCGACCATCCGGGGCGCGTCGAGCGCCTGGCGCTCCTCGACATCCTGCCGACCTTCCATGTCTGGGCGCAGATGAAGGCCGGCAAGGTCCCGGCCGCCCACTGGGGTTTCCTGTCCGAGCCCTATCCCAAGCCGGAGCAGGAGATCGGCAAGGACCCGCTGGCCTATTTCGAAGGGCTCCTCGCCAAGTGGTCCGCCCCCGGCGACCTGTCCTTCCTCGACCGGCGCGCGCTGCAATCCTATCGGGACAGCTGCAACGACCCGACCCGCATCCATGCCTTCTGCGAGGATTACCGGGCCGGAGCAACCCGCGACATCGAAGCGGATGAAGCGGACCTGGAGGCAGGTAAAACGATCGGCTGCCCGACCTACCTGATCTGGAGCGACTTCTATCTGGTCAGCGGCCCCGTGGGCCAAGCCGAGCACCCGCTCGACGTGTGGCGCACCTCCCTTGCGCCGAAAATCCACGGCACGGGCATCACCTCAGGCCATTTCGTGGCCGAGGAGAACCCGAGCGCGACGCTGGAGGCGCTGCAGGCGTTCTTGCAGAGCTGACTACCGCCGCCCCTCGAAGAACCCCCTGAGCAGGGTCGCGGCCTCGCTCTCGCGGATGCCGCCATAAACCTCCGGGGCGTGGTGGCAGGTGGGCTGGTCGAAGAAGCGGACGCCGTTCTCGACGGCGCCGCCTTTCGGGTCGTAGGCGGCGAAATAGACCCGCCGGATGCGGGCGAACGAGATGGCGGCGGCGCACATGGTGCAGGGTTCGAGCGTCACGTAGAGGTCGCAGCCGGTCAGCCGCTCGTCGTCCAGCACCTCGCAGGCGCGGCGGATCGCCAGCATCTCGGCGTGAGCGGAGGGGTCGCGCAGCTGGCGCGGCCGGTTGCCGTCGGATGCGATGAGGCGGCCGTCGCGCACGATCACGGCCCCCACCGGCACCTCGCCGCGGGTGGCCGCTGCCCGGGCCTCGTCGAAAGCCGCGCCCATGGGATCGAACTTGTTGCAGCCGGCGTTGTCCATGGCCCTCGCTTCTCTTTGCTACCTCTGCTATCAGGCCGCCATGACCGACAGCAACGACAATCATCGGAAGGGCCGTCCGCCAGGGCGCTCCGACCGCGGCCGCCCTTCTGGTGACCGGCCCTTCCGCAAACCTCGCGACGAGGGCGACCGCCCCTTCCGCGCCCGGAGCGGCGACGAACGCCCCCGTAAGCCCCGTGAGGGCGGCGACAAGCCGTTCCGGGGCCGCGGCGGCGAGGACCGCCCGCGCCGCTTCGACCGCGCCAAGGATGAGCGCCCGCGTCGCGTCCTGGAGGCAGGCGCCGAGGCACCGGCCGAGACGCAGGTCCAGGAGCCCGCGGAAGACCGCATCGCCAAGGTGATCGCCCGCGCGGGCCTCGCCTCCCGCCGGGACGCGGAGGCCATGATCGCGGAAGGCCGCGTGACCCTCAACGGCAAGGTGCTCGACAGCCCGGCCGTCAACGTAACGGTCGAGGACAAGATCACGGTCGACGGGGAGCCCCTGCCCCTTCGGGAGCGCACCCGCCTCTGGCTGTTCCACAAGCCCCGCGGCCTCGTGACCACGGCCCGCGACCCCGAGGGACGCCCGACCGTGTTCGAGAGCCTGCCCGAGGACCTGCCGCGGGTGGTGGCGGTCGGTCGGCTCGACATCAACACCGAGGGGCTCCTGCTCCTCACCAATGACGGGGGCCTCGCCCGCGTCATCGCCCATCCGGACACCGGCTGGCTGCGCCGCTACAAGGTGCGCGCCCATGGCGAGGTGACCCAGGCCGACCTCGACAACCTGCGCGACGGCATCACCATCGAGGGCATCGAGTACGGTCCCGTCGAGGCCCGCCTCGACCGGGTGCAGGGCGACAACGCGTGGATCACGCTCGGCCTGCGCGAGGGCAAGAACCGCGAGGTCAAGCGCATCCTGGAGCATCTCGGCCTCCAGGTGAACCGGCTCATCCGCCTCTCCTTCGGGCCGTTCCAGCTCGGCGACATCGAGCCCGGCCTTGTGGAGGAGGTGCGCACCAAGGTGCTCAAGGACCAGCTCGGCATGGCGCTCGCGACCGAAGCCGGCGTCGATTTCGAGAGCCCGGTGCGCGAGCCCATCGCTCCCTTCGGCTCGCCGAAGAAGCGGGAGCGCGAGGAGCGCGCCCGCGCCGAGCGCGACGAACGCCCTGCCCGCGCCGGACGTGACGAGCGCCCAAGCCGCTTCGGCCGCGACCGGGACGAGGAGCGTCCCCGCCGCCGAAACGATGACGACCGGCCGTTCCGCGCCCGCAGCGAGGACCGTCGCGGCCGGGACGAGGAGGAGCCGAAGAAGCGTCCCTCGCGGCTCGATGTGAAGACGAGCGTCTGGCGCGCCGGAGAGACTGAGGACGGCCCTCGGAAGAAATTCGCCCGCCGCGACGCCGACCCCAAGACGGCCCGTGCCGCCAGCGCCGAACGTCCGCGCCAGCGCGTCGGCTCCATCGCGTCGGGGGATCGCAAGGTGAAGGTCGAGCGCCTGGTGAGCGAGCCGCGGGAGGAAGCTTCCGAGCACAGGCCGCACCGCGAGGCGGAGCGCAGCGAGCGCGCCCCGCGGGGCAGGCGCGAAGGCGGGTTCGACCGCCCTCGCCGCGACGACGACCGGCCGCGCCGCCCAGCCGGCGACAAGCCGTTCCGGGCCCGCTCAGAGGGTGACGAGCGTTCCCGTCGCCCCCGTCCGGAAGGCGACCGCCCGTTCCGCAGCCGTGACGGCGACAAGCCGTTCCGGGCCGGCGGCGACGAGCGTCCGCGCCGTGGTCCGCCCCGGGGCGAAGGCGCAGGCCGGGGTGGCCCGCGAGGTGGCTCCGGCGGCGGCTTCAAGGGCGGCCCGAGAGGCGGCTCCGGCGGCTTCAAAGGGGGACCGAAGGGCGGCTCCAAGGGCGGCCCGCGCGGTCGCCGTCCGTGAGGGCTAGGCCGTGAGAATCGTGGGCGGGCGCTGGCGCGGCCGCTCGCTGGCAGGGCCGAAATCGGACGGCATCCGTCCGACTTCGGACCGCCTGCGCGAGACGATCTTCAACATCCTCCAGCATTCCTATGACGATCCGGTCGAGGGCGCCCGCGTGCTCGACCTCTTCGCCGGAACCGGCGCCATGGGGCTGGAGGCCCTGTCGCGCGGCGCCTCCTTCGCCTTATTCGTCGACGACGGCGCACAGGCGCGCGGCCTGATCCGTGAGAACGTGGAGACGCTGGGCGCCGGCGGCGCCACGCGCCTCTTCCGCCGCGACGCCACCCGCATGGGCGCGGCCGCTCCCAACGCCCCCTTCTCGCTGGTTTTCTGCGACCCGCCCTACGGCAAGGATCTCGCGCCCCAGGCCCTGCGCTCCTGCGCCGAAGGCGGCTGGCTGACCCCAGACGCCCTCGTGGTCGTGGAGGAGGCGCAAGGGGTCGAGGTCACCCTGCCCGACGGTTTCGAGGAGATCGAGCGCCGCGACTATGGGGAGACGAAGGTGGTGTTCGGGCGGTTTGCCGCCGGCGGAGCGGACTGACCACCCGCACCGCTCGCTCGACGCAGAACCGCATCATCGCGGCAGCGCGTACGCGATCACGTAATCCCCCGCCTTCGTGCCGAGCGAGCCATGGCCGCCGGCGACCACCAGCAGGTATTGGCGCCCGTCCGCGCCCGTATAGGTCATGGGCGTCGCCTGTCCGCCCGCCGGGAGCCTGCCTTCCCAGATTTGCTTGCCGTTCAGGATGTCGTAGGCGCGCACGTAATAGTCGATCGTACCCGACAGGAACGCCACGCCGCCGGCCGTGATGATCGGGCCGCCGAGATTGGGCACGCCCATCTTGAATGGCAGCGGGATGGGGGAGCGGTCGCGCACGGTTCCGTTCTTGTGCTGCCAGATCACGTTGCCGGTGGTCAGGTCCGCCGCGGCCACGTAGCCCCAGGGTGGCGCCTGGCAAGGCAGGTCGATGATCGAGGTGAAGGGGTAGAGCTGGACCGCGAAGGGCGCGCCGAAATTCTCGTTGAGCGCCGGCAGGCTTCCTTCCGGTCGGTTCTCGCCCTGCACCACCAGAGTCGTGGCGTTTGGGCGCGGCACGAGCCGCGACACGAAGGCCAGGTAGGTGGGCGTCGTGAAGGCGATCTGGCGTTCTGGGTCGACCGCGATGCTGCCCCAGTTGAACACGCCGAAATTGCCCGGATACACCAGCGAGCCTTGCATGGACGGTGGCGTGTAGCGCCCCTCGTAGCGCAGCCGGTGGAACTGGATGCGGCAGGCGAGCTGGTCGAACATGGTGGCGCCCCACATGTCGCGCTCCCGCAGCGGCGGCGGGTCGAACGAGAGCCGGGAGACGGGCTGCGTGGGTGCTGTACGGTCCCCTTCCGCCGCGCCCTGCGGCGCCGGCTTCTCGGTCACGGGAAGCACCGGCTGTCCGTTGCGCCGGTCGAGCACGAAGAGCTCCCCCTGCTTGGTGGGCTGCACGAGCGCCGGCACCACCTGTCCGTTCACCGTGAGGTTGATCAGGCTGGGCTGGGACGGAACGTCGTAGTCCCAGAGATCGTGATGGACCGTTTGGAAGTGCCAGCGGACCTGGCCCGTGGCAAGGTCGAGCGCGACGACGGAGGACGAGAAGCGCTCCACGTTGCCGCTGCGGTTCCCGCCCCACTGGTCGGGAGGCTGGTTGCCGAGCGGCACGTAGACCATGCCGAGCTCCTCGTCGACGCTCGAGATCGACCAGCTGTTGGGCGAGTTCGGCACATAGGTTTCGCCCGGCGCGATCGGCGTGGTGACGTCCGGATTGCCGGAGTCCCAGTTCCAGACGAGCTGGCCCGTGTTCACGTCGAAAGCGCGGATGACGCCGGATTGCTCGCTGGTCGACACGTTGTCGAGCACCGTGCCGCCGACGATGATGAGGTTGCGCGTCACCACGGGCGGCGACGTCGAGTAATAGGCTCCAGGCTTCACGTTCGGCATGTTGCGCCACAGATTGATCTGCCCCTTGCCGCCGCCGAAATTGGCGCAGACGGTGCCGTTGTCCGGGTTCATGGCGATCAGGCGGCCATCGGCGGTCGGCATGAAGAGCTTCGCGCCGCATTCCTCCGTCGTCCGATGATCGGACGCGGCGATCGGCAGATCGGGAACGGCAGGGGACCTGGGCGGCATCGGTGCAGCCGGCGCGGAGGCGGCAGCCGCGCCCGAGGCCGCATGGTACGAGAGCCCGCGGCAGGTCAGGTGCTGGAGCGCGAGATCGCCCCGGATCTTGGGATCGTAGCGCCAGATCTCCGTGCCGCTCGTGGCGTCGACCGCGATGATCGACTGGTGCGGGGTGCAGAGGAAAAGCCGGTTGCCGATCTTCAGCGGCGTCACCTGGAACGTCGTCTCCTCCGGGTCTCCGGGCTGTCCGCGCACGTCGCCCGTGCGGTATGTCCAGGCGACCTCGAGCTGAGACACGTTGGCCGGCGTGATCTGGTTCAGGGGCGAGTAGCGCTGGCCGTAAGCCGTGCGACCGTAGGCATGCCATTCGCCGGGCGGGACGCCGAGCGCGTCGGGAGGCACCTCTGCACGCGCATCCGGCGCCATGCCGTCGATGCGGTGGCGATCGACGAACCAGGAGGCCCCCGCGACCACAAGGGCGACGGCCAGAACGACCGTGAGAGCCAGGCCCGCTCCGCGCAACGCGGAGACCCGTCGCGGTAGGGATTCGTCGTGGGTGCGCCCATTGAGAGCCCGGGTGATCCACGGCAGCAGCAGGACAATCCCAAGCAGGAAGACGACGCCACCCCGGGCGGCCAGCGGCCACCAGTCGAGTCCGACCTCCCACAGCGCCCATGCCAGAGTCCCGGCCACGACCGCCGCATAGACCCCGAGCGCAGCGGGGCTGCGCCGCACGAGCAGGAAGGCGGTCAGGAGGAAGCCGACGGCCGCCGCAACGTAGTACCAGGAACCACCCAGCATGATGAGCCAGATGCCGCCGGCGCCGAGAGCAAGTCCGAAGAGGCCCGTGACAACCGCAGCCACGATCAGACCTGGACTTCGCCTCACGCCCATCATCGTCCCACCTCGATTCTGCCGCCCGCCGACGGGGTAACCCCGCCCGAGCGCAATTGTTCGCGCAGGGCGGAAATGCGGACGGTGCACGCCGCATGACCTTGAGACCGCCTCTTGCTTGGGAATGCGCGGACGGCGCGCTATACCGCCTGCTTCCGTCGATCCGCATGAAAGCTGCTCCCATGAAAGCCGTCGTCTTCGAACAGTTCCGCCAGCCGCCCTCCCTTCAGACCGTGCCCGATCCGTCGCCGGCGGCGCAGAGCGTGGTGGTGAAGGTCGAGGCGACGGGGCTGTGCCGCAGCGACTGGCATGGATGGATGGGTCACGATTCCGATATCGTGCTGCCGCACGTTCCCGGGCACGAGCTTGCCGGAACCGTCCAGGCGGTCGGCTCCCAGGTCTCGCGCTGGAAGATCGGCGACCGCGTGACGGTTCCCTTCGTGGGCGGATGCGGCCATTGCGGTGAATGCAATTCGGGCAACCATCAGGTCTGCGAGCACCAGTTCCAGCCCGGCTTCACGGCGTGGGGCTCCTTCGCCGAATATGTCGCGCTCGACTATGCCGATACGAACCTCGTCGCCCTTCCCGAGGATCTGGACTTCGCCACCGCCGCGAGCCTCGGCTGCCGCTTCGTGACCTCGTTCCGGGCCGTGGTGGACCAGGGCCGCGTGACGCCCGGAGAATGGGTTGCAGTGCATGGCTGCGGCGGCGTCGGCCTCTCGGCCATCATGATCGCGAGCGCCATGGGAGCGAACGTCGTCGCCATCGATCTGACCGAGGAGAAGCTCGCCTTCGCTCGTGAGATGGGAGCTGTGGCGACCATCAATGCGTCCGAGACGGATGTGGTCGGCGCCGTCAGGGAACTCACGAAGGGCGGCGCCCATGTGTCGATCGACGCCCTCGGCCACCCGACGACATGCTTCAACTCGATCGCAAACCTGCGGCGACGGGGGCGGCATGTTCAGGTCGGCCTGATGCTCGACGAGCATGCGACGCCGCGCATTCCGATGGACCGGGTCATCGCGTGGGAACTCGAGATCCGCGGCAGCCACGGCATGCAGGCGTTTCGCTACAGCGCCATGATGGACATGATCCAGACTGGCAAGCTCGCGCCGCAGAAGCTCGTCGGCAGGAGGATCAGCCTTGCCGAAGCACCCGATGCCCTCACGCGCATGGACAGCTTCGAGGGAACCGGCATCAGCGTCATCACGCAGTTCTGAACCCGTCTTGGAGCGGGAGGGCTACTCATTCAGTGGGGCCGTGACGCGGCCCCCGCGCACACGCTATCGTGATCCGGGCCTCGACGCGGTCGGCGCCCGCAAGCACGGGAGGGCGCCATGAGGGCATGCTGGCTAGGGGTGATTCTGATCGGCACAGGCGTGGCGGGGCCGTCCGCCATGGCCCAGCAGCTCCCGAGGTTCAATGTCGAGGCCACCTGCAAGGCGGCGCAGCCGCTGAGCGCCGAGGACACCAACCCCTACGACAGCTGCATGCGGGACGAAACCAGTGCCGAGCGTCAGCTGCAGGGCAGCTGGAGCTCCGCCGCCCCGGCCCTGCGCGAGAGATGCGCGCAGGAATCCCAGATCGGCGGGACGCCTAGTTACGTGGACATGCTCACCTGCCTTCAGATTGCCCAGGGAACGACCCCGACCGTGCAGCGCCGCAAACGCACGGGACAATAGGGCCTCGTCGCCGGCTGATGGAGCGAGTCGTCAGGCGATCGCGCCGGCGGCTCCGTTGCGCTGGCCGGCCAGGAAGCCGAAGCGGATGAAGACCAGCCCGGTCGACAGGAAGTCGACCCCGACGAGGAGCCCGAGGCTCCAGGCCGCCGAGCTCGGCAGACGGCTCCAGATCAGCACGCCGATGATGAGCGACAGGATGCCGAGCAGCACGAACCATCCCCAGCCGTCCATGGGGCGCAGGCGGAAGCCGACGAGGATCTTGATCACCCCGCTCGCCAGGAAGGTCGCGATGATCACCAGGGTCAGGCTGAGCGGCCCCGCCACCGGGTTGGTGATGAGCGTGAGGCCCCCGAGCAGGAAAATGGCGCCGATGAGGATCTGCCAAGCGAAGCCGCCCCACCCCTTCGTGCGCAGCGCATAGGCAAGCTGCACGAGTCCGGCGAGCACGAAGGCCCAGCCGACCACCGCCTCGACCGCGATGCTGGCGACGAACGGGATCGCAAGGGCGCTCAGCCCTGCGAGCACGAGCAGCCCCCCGACGGTGAACAGCCACCAGCGGCTCTCCGCCAGCGGCCGGCTGAAGCCCCGTCCATCCAGATTTTCGAGTTTGGCCTTTGCCATAACGCGCTCCTGTGCCTTCGTGCTCCGGCAGGGGCGCCCCGAACCCACGGAACGTCCTCGGCCGCCGCTACCGAAGAAATTATTCTAGCCCATTCTCGCGGCAGGTGTTGACCGAGATCAACAAAGTCGACACGTCAGCGCCGGCCGAACAGCCGCTCGATATCGGCGAGCTTCAGCTCGACGTAAGTTGGCCGTCCGTGATTGCACTGGCCGGACAGGGGCGTGGCTTCCATCTCGCGCAGGAGCGCGTTCATCTCCTCGGGCCGCATGCGACGGCCAGCCCGCACGGAGCCGTGGCACGACATACGCGACAGCACGGCGTCGAGGCGCTCTTCCAGCGGGCTTGACGCGCCCTGCCCCCATTCCGCGAGCGCATCCGCCACGTCCTGCACCAGCGCCTTGATGCGCCCGCCGGCGAGCGCCGCCGGCACCTCGCGCACGAGGAGCGCGCCGGGACCGAAGGGCTCGAGCACGAGGCCGAGGCTTTCGAGCGTCACGGCTTCGGCAAGAACCCGGTCGGCGTCCACCGGATCGAGGTCGACCACCTCCGGGATGAGCAGCAGTTGCCGGGCGATGCCCGAAGCCGCGCGCTCGCGCTTCAGCCGCTCGTAGACGAGGCGCTCGTGCGCGGCGTGCTGGTCGACGATGACGATGCCGTCCTGGGTCTGCGCCACGATGTAGGTGCCGTGGATCTGCGCCCGAACGGCGCCGAGCGGCGCATCGTCATGGCCGAGATCGTGCTCGGGCAGGGTCGCACGGCTGTCGGCGGAGGGGGCCGCGAGGTCGGGCAGGCTGCCCTGCATCTCCGCCAGTCCGGCCGGCCGGTGAGCGAGCTCGACCGGCGCCTGCCAGCCCGCGAAGGCGTTCACGTGCCGGAACGACGGCGCCCGGTGCGCCACCGAGACTGGACGGAGCGGCGTCCCTTGAGGACGCAGACTGTCGAGGGTGCGGGCTCCCACGGTCGAGGAGGAGCGCATGCCGAAGCGAGTGATCGCCTCCTTCAGGGCCGCCACCACGAAGCCGCGAACGAAGGCGGGGTCGCGAAAGCGCACCTCCGTCTTCGCCGGATGAACGTTCACGTCGACATTGTGCGGATCGAGATCGATCATCAGCGCGAGCACGGGATGCCGGTCCGAGGCCATCACGTCCGCGTAGGCCCCACGAACGGCGCCGAGGAGCAGCTTGTCGCGCACCGGCCTGCCGTTCACCGTAAAATGGATCCCCGCACCCGTGCCGCGATGATAGGTCGGCAGGCTTGCGAAACCGAAGAGCCGCACGCCCTCGCGCGCGACATCCACCGCCATGGCGTTCTCGTGGAAGTCGCTGCCGAGGACGCGGGACAGGCGGCGCAGGAAGCCGTGCTCGCCGGCCGGCTCCGGCGGATAGGTGAAGGCAGTGACGTGCTCGCCCGCGAGCGTGAAACGGATGGTGGGGTGCGCGATGGCGAGGCGCTTGACGACCTCCGCCACGGCCTGCGCCTCGGAGCGGTCGCTCTTGAGGAACTTCAGGCGCGCGGGCGTGGCGGCGAAGAGATCCGTCACTTCGATGCGCGTGCCCTTCGGGCCGGGCGCGGGACGCACGGCCCCCTTCGCGCCGGCCTCGACCACGATGGACGAGCCGGTCTGCGCATCGGCCGTGCGGGTCGTGATGGCAAGGCGCGCCACCGCCCCGATGGACGGCAGGGCCTCGCCTCGGAAGCCCAGGGTGTTGATGGAGGAGAGATCCCCGGTCGGCAGCTTGGACGTGGCATGGCGCTCGATCGCCAGTTCCAGGTCCTCCGGCGTCATGCCCTGCCCGTCGTCGACCACGCGGATGAGGCGCCGGCCGCCGGCCTCGATAGCCACCTCGATGGACGACGCGCCCGCGTCGATGGCGTTCTCGACGAGCTCCTTCACGGCCGCGGCCGGACGCTCGACGACTTCGCCGGCGGCGATGCGGTCGACCAGGATGGGATCGAGGCGGCGAACGGCCATAGGGTGTGGTCCGGACGGGAATCGTAACGGCAAGATAGGGTCGGCGCCATGAATCGGCCAGACGGCGCGACCTTATCGCCTTCCTCACCTCATGCCCGGAACCGCCCCGTCCATCCACCCCCTCGGGACATCGCGGCGGCAAAAAGGCGTGGATGGCCGGCGCATGGCCGGCCCGTCGCAACTCACTTGGCCTGGGACAGGTATTCCTTGGCCAGTATCTTGCCCTCTTCGACGGCCGGCTGGTCGAACGGGTCGACGCCGAGCGCGTATCCGGTGAGGATCGTCTCCAGCATGTAGTGCATGAGGAGTTCGCCCAAGGCGCGCTCGTCCAGCTTCTCGATGTGGATCTGCCGGGTCGGGCGGCCGTTCTTGGCGAGGGTCTCGGCGGTGGCGCGCCCTTGAGCGGCCACGAGGTCGCCGATGCGCTTGCCACCGAAGCCCGACTCGCCCGCGCGCTGCGCGAGCTTCTGGTCCATCACCGGCCCCTGGCCGGCGACGCCGGTGGTCATCACCGTGAAGAACTTGTCGTTCGGTCCGCCGAGATAGAGCTGGAGCTGGCTGTGCTGATCGACGGGGCCGATGGCAGCGACGGGCTGCGAACCCTTGCCGTCCTTGCCGATGCTCTCCGCCCAGAGCTGCACCCACCAGCGGGTAAAGCGCTCGAGCCGGTCCGCATAGGCCATGGTGACGGCGATGTTCTTGCCCTCGAGCGCCATGGCGATGTTGAGGGCCGCGCCCAAGGCCGCCGGCGCATCCTTCGCTTCGGCGCCGTCGCGGAACGGCGCATAGGCGTCTCCCGCGCCCTGGCGAATGGCCCCGATGTCGAGGCCCATCACGGCCGCCGGCAGAAGGCCGACATTAGTCAGCACGGAATAGCGCCCGCCGATGCCGGTATGATGTTCGAGGAACCGCACGCCCTCCGGCTCGAGGAGGTCGCGCAGGGCGTTCCGGCCGCCGGGCTTGCGCGGCTCCGAAAGGCCCAGGAAAACTTCCTTCGGCAGCGCCTTCATGCCCGCCTTCTCCAGACAGGAGAGCACGGCGATGGTCTGCATGAGCGTCTCGCCCGTGCCGCCCGATTTCGAGATCGACACGAAGCGCGTCGAGGAGAGCGGCAGCTTGTGCAGGACGTGGTCGAAGGTGACCGGGTCGAGGTTGTCCAGGAAGTGGACGCGCGGGCTTTCCGTGAAGCGGCCCGCGCCCGGCACGGCGTAGTCCTTGAGCTGCGCCAGCGTCTGGCCGCCGAGGCTCGATCCGCCGGTGCCGAGGAAGACCACGTCCGTGGCGTCGCGGCGCAGCCAGGCCGCCGCCTCGCGCACGCCGTCGAGATCGTCCGTCGTGCGCGGCATGTGCAGGAGCGGCAGGCGCCCGGTCTCGTCATCCTCGGCCAGACGCTTCATCGCCTTTCCGACGACGGAAAGCGCCGCCTCCAGGGCCTGTTGCGGCAGACCGCCTCCACCGATGTTGGACGCAAGGGAGAGATCGATCGTTTGCTGCAAGGCCATGCGGTGTGCTCCGACTCGTAACAGGAGAGCGGAACACTAGGGCAGTTGGTGGCCCTCGGCTAGAGCGGCACCCGGTCCGACAGGGATATCACATCCCCGTCGGGCGGCCGGCGATCACCGTCAGCATCTGACCGTCGCCGAAGATGCGCTCGGCGGCGGTGTGGATGTCCTCCTGGGTGACCGAGGCCACAAGGGCATTGCGGCGGGCGATGTAGTCGACGCCGAGGCCCTCGAACGCGATCTGCACCATGGTGTGGGCGATCTTGGTCGAGGTGTCGAAGCCCAAGGCGTAGGACCCGATCAGGTAATCCTTCGCCTTCTGCAGCTCCTCGTCGCTCGGCCCCTCGTTCTTCAGGCGCATGATCTCTTCGGAGATCACCTGAAGGGCCTCGCCGACGCGTTCGTTCTTAGTGGCGGTGTAGCCCCAGGTCATGGCGGCGGAGCGGTAACTCACCAGCGAGGTGCCGACGCTGTAGGCGAGGCCGCGCTTCTCGCGCACCTCCTGGAACAGGCGCGACGTGAAGGCGCCGCCGCCCAGGATGTGGTTGAGCACGTAGGCCGGGATGAAGCCCGGATCGCGCCAGGCGATGCCCTGCGTGCCGAAGCGGATCACCGATTGCGGCACGTCGAGATCGACCACGAAGCGGGAGCCGACCTGCTTGAGCGCCACCGGCTCGATGACGGCGAGCGGCCTGGCTTCGGGAAGCGTCCCGAAGGCCTTGTCGACGAGCACCGCCAGGCGTTCCGCGTCGATGGCGCCGACGACCGCGACCTTGAGGCGGCCGCGGGCGATGATCGCCTGGTGCATCTTCACCAGGTCGTCGCGCGTGATCGCCGCGACGGTTTCCGGCGTGCCGGAGGTCGGACGGCCATAGGCGTGGCCGGCGAAGCCCTCCTCGAAGAAGCGGCGGGTCGCCATGACGCCCGGATCGTTCTGCTGGTAGCGCAGGCCCGCGATCGTCTGCGCACGGACGCGCTCGATGGCGTCCTGGTCGAAGCGCGGCTCGGCGAGCGCCAGATGCAGCAGCTCGAACGCCTCGTCCGCGTGCTTGACCAAGGTCTTCAGCGAACCGCCGATGGCATCGTTGCCGGCATTGAACGACAGCTCGATGGCGCGTCCCGCGAGACGCTCCTGGAAGGCGTCGGAATTGTATTCGCCCGCACCCTCGTCGAGGAGGCGCGCCAGCATCTGGGCGACGCCGGGCTTGTCATGGGGATCGTGGGCGGAGCCGCCCTCGAACACGAACGCGACGGCGATGAGCGGCACCACGTTGGATTCGACGTGCCACACCTCGACGCCGCCGGGCGATACCAGCGTCTTCACCGTCGTGGGGGACGCGGAAAGGGTTTCGACGGAAGCTGTCATGGTCATCTCGGTTCCCGCGGCGCGTCAGGACGCCGACTTCTTCAGGTAGCCCGTCACGGAGCGGCGCAGGACGAGATATCGCTCGGCGGCGGAGGCCAGATCGTCCTTGAGGACGGCCTCGATCTCGCCCGGCCAGCGCTGCACGTCCTCGATCGTCTCGCCGATGGCGAGCGCAGAACCGTAGATGCGCGCGAGCGCGGACTGGCTGTCGGTGGAATAGATCGTCTCGGCCACGAGACGGGTCTTGGCGCGTTCGATGGCGTCGGAGTCGAGCGCTTCCGGCACCGTCTTCAGCACCTCGTCAACGGCGCGCTCGAGGTCCTCGAGCGACACGCCTTCCGCCGGCACCGCATAGATGCAGAACCGGGTCTCCTCCATGGCCGAGGACATGTACCAGGCGCCGGCATTCACGGCGACGCCGCGCTCCAGCACCAGCTTGCGGTAGAGATAGGAGGTCGGGCCGCCGCCGATCACCTCCGCCAGCAGCTCGAGCGCGTAGCAGTCGCGGCTCTGCGCCGTGCGGCAGGAGGGAACGAGATAGAGTCGCTGCAAGGTCGGCTGCTCGACCTTGGGGTCGGCCACGGTGATGTGGCGGGCCGCCACCGGCTCCGGATCGCGCGGGCGGAAGCGCACGGGGCGCTCGCCGCGGGCCTTGATCCGCCCGTAGGTCTGCTCCGCGAGTTCGCGCACCTCGTCGGGCGACACGTCGCCGGCCACCACGAGAATGGCGTTCTCGGGCGTGTAGAAGCGCCGGTAATAGTCGAGGGCGTTCTCGCGGCTGAGCGTCTCGATCTCGTGCATCCAGCCGATGATCGGAATGCCGTAGGGGTGATGCACGAAGAGCGCGGCCGCCATGGCCTCCGAGAGCTGGGCGGACGGATCGGTCTCGACCCGCATGCGCCGCTCCTCCAGCACCACGTCGCGCTCCGGACCCACGACCGCCTCCTCCAGCAGGAGGTTCGTCATGCGGTCGGACTCGAACTCCATCATGGTCTTGAGGTGCTCGCGGGAGACGCGCTGGAAATAGGCCGTGTAGTCGAAGGACGTGAAGGCGTTCTCCTGGCCGCCGAGTGCCGACACCACCTTGGAGAACTCGCCTGCCGGGTGCTTCTCGGTGCCCTTGAACATCAGGTGCTCGAGGAAGTGCGCGATGCCGGACTGGCCCTGCGGATCATCCGCCGAGCCGTTGCGGTACCAGACCATGTGCGTGACGACCGGCACGCGGTTGTCGGGGATCACCACCACGTCGAGGCCGTTATCGAGCGTGAAGCTCGACACGTCCGGCCCGCCACTTTCCGTCCGCCCGAACGAGGCGGCATCGGTGCGCAGGAATAAAGTGGAAGGGGTGTCCATGATGTTCAACCTTAACGGAATCAAAGCAACGCGTAGGATTGCCCTACGGGAATAGTCCAATCTGGCGGGCACGCAAGCGGAGCAGCGCAACTTTATGGCGAGACACGGTTTGCGCGGTTTGGGAGGCAGGCTTGGCCTTTCGCTGCTCCCTAAAGCAGTTCAGGCGAAACGAGGGTAACCCGTTCGCCTGAAAGAGGTAGGAGTCCAAGGAGGTTTAGCGCCTGTTCTGCTGGCGGATGAAGGCGTGCGGGCTGTCCGGATCGCCTTCGGGCTTCGGGTCGGCGGAAGCCCTGATCGGTGCGCCGCCGGCGGCCTTCAGCAGTCCGCCCGGAGGATCGCTGAGATAGCGCCGCTCGAGGCCGTCGCCTTCGAGCTTGGCATCGTCCTTCGGCGTGAAGGCGCGCAGCTCGTCGGGGCTCATGACGCTCTTGTCCGCCTCGCGACCGACCGGGCCGGGCACGCTGCTGACGTAGTTGTTCGGATTGCGGCCGGCGCGCATCTCCTCGATCGAGAGGCGCTTGCCGTCGCTGTTCTTGTAGAGCTCGGAATTCGAATAGGGCGTCCGGGCATCGGCGGCTGCCTTGCGGGCCGCGGCGACGTCGGGGTCCTTCGGCCAGTTCGGGTTGCGCGCCTCGACGCCGCCACCGGGAGCCGGCGGAGGAAGGTCCATCTTCGGCGGAAGCACCAGCGGAGCGCGCTCGTTATAGACGATCGGCGGCTTCTCCTTGGGGATGATGCCGATGCTGCCGAGGATGCTCTTCACCACCTCGCCCTCCTGCGCCGAAGCTCCGGAGGCCGCGAAGAGGAGCGCCAGAGCGCCCGCGCAGCCAAAGACTTTCAATCCCTTCATGGCACCCACCATCTGGTTTTCAGTTCTGGCCGGAACGCCTGATGTCCTTTTCTGGCAAACATAAGGCGGCTCGGCTCTGTTGTGTTGCGGATTTACCGCACACGGCGTTTTTCCAGCACGAAGGAGTCATAAAGCAAACTGACGACCCCCGCAACGATGGCCGCATCGGCCACGTTGAACACGTACCACGACCACGATCCCCAGTGGAGCTGGAGGAAGTCGAACACAGCCCCATAGGCCAGGCGGTCGATGACATTGCCGATGGCGCCGCCGACGATCAGCCCGAGGGAGGCGGCCAGGAGCCGTGCCGTGGTGCGGCGGATCCAGATGCCCAGGCCGATCGAGGCCAGGATCGAGACCACGATCAGGATCCAGCGCCCGAGATCGGTGTGTTGCTGGAACAGGCCGTAGGAGATGCCCCGGTTCCACACCACGATCAGGTTGAGGAACGGCGTCAGCTCCACCGGCTCGCGCACCGGAAGGTCGTAGACGAACAGGGTGTAGAGCTTGCTGGCCTGGTCGAGCAGCAGGGTGACCAGGGCGACCGCGAAGCCGATGCGGGGAGCCCAATCGAGCCCCTTCGCCTTCGCGCCGCCCCTGCCCTTCCGGGCCGAAGGCTGTCCACCCGAGGCGCGCGGGCGCTTCGGACGGACCTGTTCCTGCGTGCCGCCGCTCGGAAGCGGCGCTTCCGGATTGTCCGCGTTCGTCATTCGGCGGCCGCCCTCAGCTGGTCCCACTCGCGCAGGGCCGCCGCATCGCGCGGCGTCACGTCGGGATATTCAGGATCGGCACCGACGTCGGGCGTCACCTTCCAGGACCGGGCGCACTTGCGGCCTTCCGCCAGGCGCGGCACCACCGCGACACCCTTCACGTCCTCCAGACGGAAGGCCTCCTCCGGCCCCTCGCCCCGCACCACCTCGATGGCGGACGTGATGCAGATCTCGGCCATGTCGAGGCCCTGGACGGCGTTCCAGAGGCTATCGTCGGCGATGTGCACGACGGGCGCCGCCTCCAGGCTTGCGCCGATGCGCTTCTGCGCCCGTTCGATCTCCAGCGCGCCGGTGACGACGCGGCGGACACGGCGCACCTTCGCCCAGCGCTCTGCGAGCGCCTCGTCGCGCCATTCCGTCGGCACCTCGGGGAAGGTTTCGAGATGCACCGATTCCGCGTTCGGATAGCGCGCGAGCCACGCCTCCTCGGCCGTGAAGGCCAGAATCGGCGCGATCCAGGTCGCCACGCAGCGGAAGGTCTGGTCGATGACCGTGAGCGCGCTCCTGCGCACGACGCTGGAGATCGGGTCGCAATAGAGCGAGTCCTTGCGGACATCGAAGTAGAACGCCGACAGGTCCGTGGTCATGAACGAGTTGAGGAGCGCGACCACGCGCTTGTAGTCGTAGTTGCCGTAGGCTTCGCGGATCTCGCCGTCGAGCTCCACCAGGCGGTGCAGCACGAAACGCTCCAGCTCCGGCATCCCGCTCACGGCGACCTTGTCGGCCTCGCGGAAATGCGCGAGCGACCCGAGCATCCAGCGGATCGTGTTGCGCAGCTTGCGATAGGTTTCGGAGGTGGTCTTGATGATCTCGGGGCCGATGCGCTGGTCGTCCCAGTAATCGACGGAGGCGGTCCAGAGGCGCAGGATGTCCGCACCAAAATCCTTGATGATGGTCTGGGGCGCGACCGTGTTGCCGAGCGACTTCGACATCTTGCGGCCCTGCTCGTCGAGCGTGAAGCCGTGGGTCACCACGATGTCGTAGGGCGCGCGCCCGCGGGTGCCGCAGCTCTCCAGCAGAGACGAGTGGAACCAGCCGCGGTGCTGGTCCGAGCCTTCGAGATACATGACGCGATCGGACCCGCCGTCGACGATGCGGTGCACCTTCAGGTCCTCGCGCTTCTCGAGCGCGAAAGCGTGCGTCGAGCCGGAATCGAACCAGACGTCCAGGATGTCCGTCACCTTCTCGTAATCGGCGACGTCGTGGCCGAAAGGCGTCAGGAAGCGCGAGCCGTCGTCCACGTACCAGGCGTCCGCGCCCTCCTTCTCGAAAGCGTCGGCGATGGCGGCGTTGACTTGGCTGTCCTTGAGGACTTCGCTGGTGCCCTTCTTCACGAAGACCGTGATCGGCACGCCCCAGGCGCGCTGGCGCGACACGACCCAGTCGGGCCGGTTCTCGATCATGCCGTTGATGCGGTTCTCGCCGGACTCGGGCACCCACTCGACGGTCCTGATCGCATGCAGAGCGCGCTGACGGAGCGTGTCGCCCTTGTCGTCCAGCGGCTTGTCCATGGCGATGAACCATTGCGGCGTGTTGCGGAAGATCAGCGGACCTTTTGATCGCCAGGAATGGGGATACTGGTGCTTGAGGCGGCCGCGCACGATCAGCGCGCCGACCTCGATGAGCTTCTTGATCACCGCCTCGTTGGCGCCCGCATCCTTGCCCTTGTCGTCATAGATGCGCTCGCCCGCAAAGAATGGCACGTCCGGGAAATAGGACGAATCCGGCGCCACGGTGTGCGGCACCTGCGGCGTGCCGCAGGCCTCGAACACGGCGCGGTGCTTGAGGAAGGTGTTGTAGTCGTCTGCGCCGTGTCCCGGTGCGGTGTGCACGAAGCCCGTGCCCGCGTCGTCGGTCACGTAGTCGGCAGGCAGCACAGGCACCGCGAAGTCCCAGTAGCCGTTCGCACCCTCGAGGCCGCGGAACGGATGCGCGCAGCGCTCGATCATCACCGGCAGCACGTCCTTGACGCGCTCGTAGCCGGCAACGCGCGCGGCCGCGAACACGTCCGCCGCGAGCTTGTCGGCGAGGATCAGCCGGTCGCCCACCTTGGCCCAGTTGTCGTCCGCGGCTTCCGTCACCCGGTAGAGGCCGTAACCGATCTCCGCCCCGTAGGCGATGGCGCGGTTGGCCGGGATCGTCCAAGGCGTGGTCGTCCAGATCACCACGGAGGCGCCGTCGAGATCGCCGTCGAGAGTGTTGGTGATGGGGAACTTCACCCAGATCGTGGTCGAGGTCTTCTCGTGATACTCGACCTCGGCTTCCGCGAGCGCGGTCTTCTCGACCGAGGACCACATGACGGGCTTAGAACCGCGATACAGCTGCTCGGACACGGCAAACTTCATGATCTCGCGGGCGATCTGCGCTTCTGCGTCGAACGACATGGTCTGGTACGGATTCGTCCAGTCGCCCTCGACGCCGAGGCGCTTGAACTCCTCGCGCTGCACGTCGATCCACTTCTCGGCGAAGGCCCGGCACTCGCGGCGGAACTCCACGACGTCCACGTCGTCCTTGTTCTTGCCCTTGGCGCGGTACTCCTCCTCGATCTTCCACTCGATCGGCAGGCCGTGGCAGTCCCAGCCCGGAACGTAGTTGGAGTCGAAGCCCAGCATGCCCTGCGAGCGGACCACCAGGTCCTTCAGGATCTTGTTGAGCGCGTGCCCGATATGGATGTTGCCGTTGGCATAGGGAGGGCCGTCATGGAGCACGAAGCGGGTGCGGCCCTTCTGGACCTCGCGCAGGCGCTCGTAGAGCTTGATCTCGTTCCAGCGCTGCAGGAGCAGCGGCTCGCGCTGCGGCAGGCCGGCGCGCATGGGGAACTCGGTCTGCGGCAGAAACAGGGTTTCGGAGTAATCGCGCGCAGGGGTTTCGGTCTTATCGGACATGACGGTCAATGATCTCGAGGATGGCCCGCTCTCAAGGGGCGCATCAGGCTTCTAGGTCGTAGGCGAAACGGCTCGATCCCGGCCCCTCGCGGCTCACGCGAAGGCCGGGCCTGTAATTCGCTGGTCACGGACGCGGGCCGCGCGGGAAGCCTGAAATACCATGGGCATGGCAAGCCTTTTAGCAGCGCCGCGCGGGATAATAAAGCGCGAGCGTCGCACGATCGCCGGAACCCGCCGACCTTCTGTCGAGCTTGGCCGCGGGCGAGGCCGAAAGGCCATGAAATCTTCGCGAGGCCCGAGGCAGGGTTGCAGCCGGCACCCTATATCTCAGTCGGAGACGCTGGACCGGGCGTCTGCGTGAGAGCTACAAAGCCTTGAAATGATGGAAGGACGCGACATGGCCCATTCGACCACCATGGCAGAGCAGCGCTCGAAGGCCGGCTTCGACCTGACTCCGCCGACCGAAGAGCAATTCGGCAGGCTCGTGGACGATCTCGACGACGAGGAGCGCCGCGTCCTGCTGGAGCACGGCACGGAGCGGCCCTTCTGCGGCGTCTTCAACGAGGCCAAGGAGAGGGGCACCTATGGCTGTAGGCTTTGCGGCCTGCCGCTCTTCAAGTCGGGCACCAAGTTCGAGTCCGGCACCGGCTGGCCGAGCTTCTTCGACCCGATCGACCGGGCTCATGTGGCCTTCGTGCGCGACACCAGCTACGGCATGGTCCGCACCGAGATCCGCTGCGCCCGCTGCGAAGGCCATCTCGGGCACGTGTTCAACGACGGCCCTCCCCCCACTGGCGAGCGCTACTGCATGAACTCGGTCTCCCTGCGCTTCGTGGCCGAGGGCGATCCCCTGCCCGACCTGCTCGACCGGGGCGCGCCCGAAGGCCAGCCCCTTCCCTGACAGGGACGCCCTGACCGGGGCGGTTCCGCCCCGGCTGGAGCGAGCAAGCCCATGGCGGACGCCCCGCGAACGGACGAAAGCGACGGGCTCGGCTTCTATGCCGGGCTGCCGGTCTTCGACCGGTTCTCACGGCTGACCGATCCGGCGATCTACAGACCCCTGCCGAACGACTGGGTCCTCGGCCTGAGCGACATCGTGCGCTCGACCGCCGCCATCGCGGCCGGGCGCTACAAGGAGGTGAACACCGCCGCCGCCTCCGTCATCGCGGCCGTCGCGAACGCGCTCGGCCGCAACGACTTTCCGTTCGTGTTCGGCGGCGACGGGGCCAGTTTCGCCCTCCCTCAGGCCCAATCGGTTCTCGCCCGCGGAGCTCTTTCCGCCGTCGCCGGCTGGGCCCGGGACTCCTTCGGGTTCGAGATGCGCGTCGCGCTCGTCCCCGTCTCCGAGGTGCGCGCTCATGAGCACGACGTCCGCGTCGCCCGCTTCGGGGCCTCGCGGGACGTGACCTATGCGATGTTCGCGGGCGGCGGCATGGCCTATGCCGAGCGGCAGATGAAGGAGGGCGCCTTCGCGATTCCCGCCGCTGAGCGCGGGATCCTTCCCGACCTGAACGGCCTGTCCTGCCGCTTCGACGAGATCAGGGCCCGGCGCGGCCTCATCCTGTCGCTGATCGTCGTGCCCGTGCCACAGGGAGATGCCTCCCGGTTCGGCGCCCTGGTCGACCGGGTCCTGTCCCTTGCCGAGGATCGCGCCGAGGCCGAGCGCCCGGTTCCCGAAGGAGGCCCAGGCCTCAGCAGCCCCTTCACCGGCTTCAAGACCGAGGCGAAGGCCATGAGAAGCACCTACGGGTCCGGTCTTCTCGCCTCCGCCCGCCTGGCCGCGCAACGTCTCGTGTCCTTCGCGGTCCTGCGCCAGAACCATTCCATCGGCGGCTTCGACCCGGTGCGCTACCGGCACCAGCTCGTCGAGAACACCGACTTCCGCAAGTTCGATGACGGGCTGCGCATGACCCTCGACTGCACCCCGGCCCTTGCGGACCGGCTGGAACAGGAGCTGACCGAGGCCCAGGAGACCGGCATCGCCCGGTATGGGATGCACCGCCAGGATTCCGCCCTCATGACCTGCTTCGTGCCGTCCCCGACGCGCAGCGACCATATCCATTTCGTCGACGGGGCCATGGGCGGCTACACCATGGCGGCGCGGGCCCTGAAGCCCTGAAACGGCGAGGCCCGCCCAACGCTCGAAAGCGCGAGCGGGCCGTTTGACGAAGGCCCTCAGGCGGCCTTGACGCCGGACAGGAAGGCGTCGACCTCGCCGCCCAGGCTGGCGGAATGGCGCGCCAGCTCCTGGGCGGCGCTGAGAACCTGGGCGGCTGCCGCCCCGGTTTCGCCGGCGCCCTGCCGGACGTCGCCAATATTTCCCGTGACCTGTTCGGTGCCGCGGGCGGCCTCCTGGACGTTGCGGGCAATCTCGGCGGTGGCAGCCCCCTGCTCCTCCATGGCGGCCGCGATCGTCACCGAGATCTGGGACATCTCGGCGATCGTGCGGGCGATCCCCTGAATGGCCCCCACGGCCTCGCGGGTCGCCTGCTGGACCGAGCCGATCTGGGCCGAGATCTCCTCCGTGGCCTTGGAGGTCTGGTTGGCGAGTTCCTTCACCTCGGTCGCGACCACCGCGAAGCCCTTGCCGGCCTCGCCCGCGCGCGCCGCCTCGATGGTGGCGTTCAGCGCCAGAAGGTTCGTCTGGGACGCGATGTTGTTGATGAGCGCCACCACGTTGCCGATCCGCTCTGCCGTCCCGGCGAGGTCCTGAACGAGCCCGTCCGTGCGCCGGGCGTCGTTCACGGCCCGCTCGGCGATATGGGAGGATTGCGTCACCTGACCGGCAATCTCGCGGATCGAGATCGAGAGCTCCTCCGTGGCGGCCGCCACGGTCTGGACATTGGCCGAGGTCTGCTCGGCCGCCGACGCCACATGGACCGTCTGGCTGTTGGTCTGGTCGGCGATCGCCGTCATGCTCTGGGCCGTCGCCTCCATTTCGGTCGCCGCGGCCGAGAGACCCTGGGTCATGGCGGACACATTGGCTTCGAACTGCTTCGTGAGCTGGTCGAGAAGCTGGGCCCGTCGCATCTTGGCCTCGTTCTCGGCCTCCTGCTCCGCAGCGAGCCGGCGGGCCTCGATGGCATTGTCCTTAAACACCTGGAGCGATCGCGCGAGTTGGCCGACCTCATCCCTGCGCTCGGCCCCGCTCACCTGGACGGTGAGGTCGCCATTGGCAAGCCGGCCCATGGCGGCTGTCATGACGCCCAGGGGGCGGGTGATGCCATAGATCGTTATACAGACGATCAGGGCGAGCGACGCGGCGATCCCGAACACGGCGGACAGGACCAGGGTCCAGGACGTCCTACCTGCGAGATCCTCCGCATTCTGCCGTGCAGCCTCGAGGGCCTTGGTATTCACCTCGATCCGCTCCGACAGCAGGTCGCGAACCTTGCGTCGAAGGTCACGCCCCTCCCCGTTCGAGATCTTCAGCGCCGCGGCATCATCGTCCTTGAGGCTGAACGCAATGCTCTGATCGGTAAGCGAAAAGTACTTCAGAACGGTGTCCTTGATGTTCTGACAGATGGCAACCCGCTCCGGCGTATCGGCCAACTTGAGGATGGTGTCGAGCCGACTGATCGCCTGCTTCTTGTACTGCTGATAGACATCGTAGCCGCTCTTCATCCGGTCCGCCTCGGCGGCCGTCAGACCGATGAGGTTCTTCTCCTGGATGGTGGCCTCGTTCACCTCGGTGTTGATCTGGAGCACCGCCGTCAGCCGGGCTGCATCCACGTCGACGAGATGCTGCGTGCCGTGGCTCATGGTGTCGAGGCTCGACTTGGCCAGAATAATCAGGCCGGCCGCAACTGCGACGAAGATCGCCACCGGGATGGCAAGCTTGGTGAGAAGCTTCAGGTTGTTCAGGAAACGCATTGTCTTTCGGTGGCCCGCCCGCAACGCCGCGGGAAGCGCGCGCCCCCTGACGCGACGGATTTTCAGGCAACCATACCCTGAGGCGCACGAAGTAAATCCAACCCTAAGAAATGCCCCACGAACCTTGTTTAACGGTTAGATCCATCCCTATCCGATAGTTCAACATTAAACTTTTGACGCAGATCATAAGTTCTGTGGCAGGCACCGCCGGTCAAATATTAGCAACTACTTTACCACGGATCGAAAGCGGGCGCTTTCCTCTAGGCGAGCCCCATCTCAATGAGGAGACCGGCCAATCGGGGGACCTGACCCGGGTCGACTTGGACGACGTCTCCTCGGGCAAGGACCTGAACGAGGCAGCCGTCCGGTCGCAGCATCCGGAAGGCCTGCTCGAACGGACCGCCGGTCCGGAGAGCGGCGCCGAATCCCGCAACCACCCGTTCCCGGTCGTCGGCGTGGATCAGGTCTTGGAATTCCGGAGCGGGCCCCGGGTCGACGCCCAAGAGGCAGCGGGCGTGATCGGAATGGGCGACGAGGCCGGTGGCCGGGTCGAATTCCCATGCCACGACCCGAGCCGCCGCCAGGGCCGCCCGCAGCTTTCCGTCGCCTTGGACCACAGGCCGGGAGCATCTTGGGCGATCGCCGATCACGGGACAATCGGGCGGGAACACGATCCTGTCCGGCGTCGCGGACGCGGCGGCGTGAAAGACAGGCTCGTACCGGCCCACGGGAATCTCGATGCGAACGGGCAGGCCGCAGGCCGGGTCGGCGTAGATGCCGGCAAGGACCTGTCGCAGCCGCTTGGCCTCGACCCGGACGATGGCGTCGGTCGTCGGGTCGAAATCGACCGGTCGGCCGAGCGCCTGCGTGGCGATGGAATAGGATTTGAGGAAGCTCCCCCGGCCGGCGAGCGTGACATCCACCACATAGGAGAGGAACGCCCGCAGCTGCGGGGATCTCTGGAACGGACCTTCCAGGAACAGCCGCTGCAGGGTGGCCCTCACATCCTCGGCCGGAACGGCATCAGGCTCGACCTCGCCCGGCGGCATCGGCCTCTCATCGATCAGCCCTGGCGTCAGGAGGATTGGCGCCGCCACGCTTTCGGAGAGGCGTGGCGCCTTCGTTGCGCGCGCTGTCTGCATGGGGAGATCGCTGCCGTACTTCAGGTTGTGCCTGAAAGCTAAGCTCCACGCGAAGGCAGGTAAATTCCGGAAAATCCCTTAAGGGAAAGTGCAGCCTGACGCCTCGGCCGGGCGGCGTGGCCTGTTCATGGCCGGGCCTCTTGTGGCTTTCTCACGCGATCATCGACCGGATCTCGTCCTCGGAGAGCAGGCGTTTCGCCTCGATGGAATCGCGGTCCATCTGTTCGATCAGGCCCGCAATGCCGTCGAAGCGCTGCTCGCCCCGGAGCCAGCCGACGAACTCCACGTCGAGGCTCTGCCCGTACAGATCCCCCGAGAAGTCGAAGAGATGCACTTCGAGAAGCGGTGCGCCGTTGTCGAAGGTCGGGCGGCGGCCGAAGCTGGCCACACCATCCACGACCGTCTCGCCAACACGCGCCCTGACTGCATAGATTCCGTGCCGGAGACGGCAATCGTCAGGCAGGCGCATGTTGGCCGTCGGATAGCCGAGCTCGCGCCCACGCTTGTAGCCATGGCGCACCTGCGAGCACACGAACCAGCGGTAGCCGAGCAGGCGGTTGGCGAGCGCGACATCGCCGGCCTCGAGGGCGCTGCGCACGGCGCTGGACGAGACTGGTTCGCTGTCTTCGGTCACCGCTGGAGCCACGAGACATTCCAGGCCGCGCGCGGCGCAGAGCTCCTGCATCCTGGCGGGGTTGCCTTCGCGGCCGCGGCCGAAATGGAAATCGTGGCCGATCACGACGCCGGAGACCCGGAGCTCGCGATGGAGCAGATCCACGAACGCCTCGGCGCTCAGGGACGCGAGCTCCCGGTCGAAGCGCCTGAGGAACACGCCTGCGAGGCCGAGCCGCTCCAGGATCGCAAGCTTCACCGGCTCGGGCGTGAGGCGGAAGAACGGCTTGTCCGGCTGGAAGAACGTTCGCGGATGGGGCTCGAAGGTTACGACGGCGCCGGGCCTGCCGGTCTCCATGGCCATCCGGATCAGGTGCTGGTGGCCCCGATGCACCCCGTCGAAATTGCCGATGGCTGCCATGGCGCCCTTCAGGCGTTCGGGCACGGCCTCGCCGTCGCGGCAGACCACGAAGGGGGATGGATGGGGGCGGGAGGAACTGCTGGGCGGCATCGGTTCAAGGGTGGGTTCGAGGGCCGCGACCGTGTCGAAATCCGGCTTCCCGGTCAAGCGCTCAGGCGGCCCAGGACAGGGCGTCGGTGATCGCCTGCGGCTTCACGGGCTGGAGGTCGACCCAGTCCTGCACGTGCTGCGAGATCAGCGGCCCCTGGTGGGCGCGCAGCTCCTCCGCATGGATGCCGCGGGCGATGAGGAGGGAGTCGATGCCGAACCCGGCCGCGCCCGCGATGTCGGTCCGGATCGCATCGCCGATGGCGAGCACCCGCTCCTTGGCGATCTCCCGCCCGTTGAGCTTCGACGCGACGGCGACCGCCCTTTCGTAGATCGGCGCATAGGGCTTGCCCGCGTAATAGACGTCGCCGCCCATCTCCTCGTAGGCTTGGGCGATCGCGCCGGCGCAGGGAATGATGGTGTTGCCGCGCTCGACCACGAGGTCGGGATTGGCGCAGACCATCCAGAGCCGGCGCGCCAGCATGGCCCCGAGCCGCTCCCGGTAGTCGTCCGCCGTCTCCCGCTCGTCGTCGTCGAACCCGGAGCAGACCACGTAATCGGCCTCCTCGATGGACCCGAAACGGACGTCGAGCCCCTGGTAGATCGGCATGTCGCGCGGCGGTCCGATGTGGTGGACCACCTTGTCGAGGCGCTCCTCGATGGCGAGCCGGGTCAGGTCTCCCGAGGTGACGATGGCGTCATAGGCCGTCCGCGGCACCCCGAAGCCGTCGAGCTGGGTTCCGACCGCGCTGCCGGGCCGGGGCGCATTGGAGACCAGGACGACGCGGCCGCCCCCGTCGCGGAAGCGCGTGAGCGCCTCGCTCGCGGCCTCGTAGGCCTTGATCCCGTTGTGGAGGACGCCCCAGACGTCGCAGAGAACCAGATCGTAGCGACCGGCAAGGGGTTGCAGACCCTCCACGAGAGCGGGGCGGTATGAGGCGGTCATGGGATCTCGCTGGCTGATGAACCCGGGCGGGTAGGCTGTCCCGCCGTCGAAGTCAACCGACGTGGCGCAGGCCCGGTTCGCGGCGATCCGACGAAAAGACGGTTTTCGGGGAGGCCTGATCGAGAACCTCGGCCCGGATCGCGCGCGGCGCCGCGAAGACGAAACCCTGCGCCAGCGGCATCCCGAGCTCGATGAGGGACGGCACCATCTCCTCCCGCTCGACCCGCTCGGCGACGAGCTTGATGCCCTCACGGCGAAGGATGGAGGCGAAATCCCGCACGCCGACCTCATAGCCGCCGCCCCGGCGCTCGTCCTCCTCGGCGGCCGCCAGCATCATCTCGGCCGGGAGCTTGAGGAAGCGCACGCCGAGATTCGCAAGGGCCCGGGCATCGAAGGAGAGATCGACCGCCCGGTCGAGGGAGAGGGGCACGCCCTGGTCGCGAAGGGAAGGATGGCGAGCGCCTCCTTCTGGTCCGGATCGAGACCGCGCCAGACCTCCTGCGGGAACTCCAGCACCACCTTGCCGACCACGTCCGGCGCCGCCTCGGTGATGCGGGCGAGGGAGTGCAGGAAGCCGGGCTCGCGGATGGAGCGCGGCGTGAGGTTGACCCCGACGATGGCCTCGCTGCCGCGGGCCACGAGGTGGCGCGCCACGGCCACGGCCCGGACGATCATGCGACGGTCGAAGTCGGGCGCGCGACCGAAGCGCTCCAGGACCGGCAGGAATTCGGTGGGGCCGAGCAGCGTTCCGTCCAGAAGGCGGAGCCGGGCCAGGATCTCATAGAACCGGACCTTGCGCTGCGGCAGGGCCACCACGGGCTGAAGGTGGAGCTCGATGCGGTCGGCCTCGAAGGCCTGCATGACGAGGCGGACCCGCCCGAGATCCTCCAGGGCGGCCGAACGGCTCGGCAAAAGGGACGGTTCTGGGTGATCCACCGCAGGCTCAGCCGCGGGCCCTTTCCCCACAGTCTCAGTCGCGTTGTCGCCGCCCTCGCCCTGCGCTCCGCCGATCGTGTCCTTCAGGCTCGCGACATCCTTGTGCTGGGCGGCCACGTTGCGGGCGAGCTCCCGCACCACGCCGCCGAGAAGGCCGACCGTGCCGGTGACCTCGGCCATGGTGGAGCGCAGCGCAGGACTGGCTTCCGGCGCCTTCAGCCTCTGCTCGAGCCGGACGAGGCGGCTGGCTAGGACGGCGACGTCGGAGGAAGCCTGCCGGGCCGCCTGGGCGGCCGAATCCGCCCGGAGCCACGCCACGGCAATGCCGGTCAGGCCGGCCACATGGAGCAAAGCGAGAGCGACGGTCGCCGCGTGTGCCCCGACCATCAGGGTGCCCACGCCCACGATACAGGCGGCCGTCGCGCCGACATAGAGCGTCGCCGCCTCCCGTCCTTCGAAGAAAAACAGCCTTTTGGCCGTTGTGACCATGGGTGCCCCCGCTCCCGTGGTTCGCATCAAATCAAGCGAATCAGTGATGTAACGATGTTGTCCTACAGGCACCTGAACCGCAAGTGCACCATTATTTCAAGTGGCACTTTCCGAGGACAAAGTTAACAGCCGGATCTTGCCTGGGCCTGCCTCCCGCACGAGATCGATGAAGAGGAAGCTTTTCAAGGACGCTGACGATGGATGAACCACGCAAGGACCTGTTGATGCAGGTCGACGGCATGACCTGCCAGGGCTGCGTGAACGCGGTCACCAAGGCGGTCCAGCGCCTCGATCCCGGCGCAACCGTGGACGTGGACCTGGACCACGGGCGCGTGCACATCAGCACCAAGGCTCAGAGCCTCGAGGTGGCCCAGGCCCTGAACGCCGCCGGCTACGAGGCCCGCGCCATGACCATGTAAGGCGGCGGGCGCCTGCCGCCGCCGCAACCCTGCCCCGGCAAAAGTCGTTTTGCGGCGCCCGTGAACGGCTGATAGGCTTGGACCCAGATTCAATGTCCGGGGACCATCATGACCGCCCAAAGCTCTCGCGCCGCCAACGATCTTTCCGCCCCCAACGATCTGGAGGCCTGGTGGCTGCCTTTCACGGCGAACCGCTCCTTCAAGTCCCGCCCGCGGATGATCGCCCGCGCGAAGGACATGCACTACTACACCCCCGAAGGCCGGGCCGTGATCGATGGAGCGGCCGGGCTGTGGTGCTGCAACGCGGGCCATAACCGAGACGAGATCACCGCCGCCATCCAGAAGCAGGCGGCCGAGCTCGACTATTCGCCCGCCTTCCAGTTCGGCCATGCGGCGGGCTTCGCCACTGCGGCGCGGATCGCGCAGCTCGCACCGGGCGACCTCGACCACGTGTTCTTCTGCAACTCGGGCTCGGAGGCCGTCGACACGGCGCTCAAGATTGCGCTGGCTTACTGGAACGTCCAGGGCCAGGGCGGCCGCACCCGCCTGATCGGCCGCGAGCGCGGCTATCACGGGGTCGGCTTCGGGGGCATCTCGGTGGGCGGCATCGTCAAGAACCGCCAGTTCTTCGGCTCCCTCCTCGCCGGCGTCGACCACCTGCCCCATACCTATAACCGGGCCGAGCAGGCCTTCTCCCGCGGCGAGCCGGAATGGGGCGCGCACCTCGCCGACGATCTCGAGCGGATCGTCGCCCTGCATGACGCCTCCACCATCGCGGCGGTCATCGTCGAGCCGATGGCCGGTTCGACCGGCGTCCTGCCGCCGCCGAAGGGCTATCTGCAGCGCCTGCGCCAGATCTGCGACAAGTACGGCATCCTGCTGATCTTCGACGAGGTCATCTCGGGCTTCGGCCGCCTCGGCACGGCCTTCGCGGCCGAGCGCTACGGCGTCATCCCGGACATGATCACCTTCGCCAAGGGCGTGAATTCCGGCACGGTGCCCATGGGCGGCGTGATCGTGCGCAAGGGCATCCACGATGCCTTCATGAAGGGCCCCGAGAACGCGATCGAGCTCTTCCACGGCTACACCTATTCGGGCCACCCCCTCGCCTGCGCGGCGGCGCTCGCCACCCAGGACATCTATCGCGACGAGAAGCTGTTCGAGCGCGCCAAGGAGCTGGAGCCGGTCTGGGCCGACGCTGTGCATTCGCTGAAGGGCCTGCCGAACGTGCTCGACATCCGCTCCATCGGGCTGGTCGGTGCCATCGACCTCGCCTCGCGCCCCGATGCCGTCGGCGCCCGCGCCTTCGAGGCCATGGACCGCGGCTTCCACGACCACGACGTGATGATGCGCATCACCGGCGACACCATCGCCCTCTCGCCGCCCCTGATCGTCTCCGAGGACCAGATCGGCGAGATCGTCGACAAGGTCGGCAAGGTAATCCGCGCGGTGGCGTAGCCACTCGTCATCCCCGGCCGGACGCAGTGAGGGGAAGGGGATCCATAGCGTTGAGCCAGACCATGGATCCCCTTCCCGCGCCTCCGGCTCGCCGGGGATGACACCTGACTCCAAGCGAACCCTTGCCCCTCCGGCCTTCGCGGGGTAGGACGCGCCATCCTTTTCAAAGAAACGGCTGCCCTACCCTATGTCCAAGGCCGACAAACTGAAGGCCCGCGCGCCGCGCGGCTTTGCCGATCGCGGTCCTGCCGATCTCGCGGCGACCGAGCGCATGCTTGCCGCCATCCGCGAAACTTACGAGCTCTATGGCTTCGAGGGCGTGGAGACGCCCTTCGTCGAGTATACCGACGCCCTCGGCAAGTTCCTGCCTGACCAGGACCGTCCGAACGAGGGCGTGTTCTCGTTCCAGGACGACGACGAGCAGTGGCTGTCGCTCCGCTACGACCTGACCGCGCCGCTCGCCCGCTACGTGGCCGAGAATTTCGACGCGCTGCCCAAGCCCTATCGCAGCTACCGGGCCGGCTGGGTGTTCCGGAACGAGAAGCCGGGACCGGGTCGCTTCCGCCAGTTCATGCAGTTCGACGCCGACACGGTGGGCGCGGCGTCCGTCGCGGCCGATGCGGAGATCTGCATGATGGCCGCCGACACGCTCGAAAAGGTCGGCATCCGGCGCAGCGACTACCTGATCAAGGTCAACAACCGCAAGGTGCTCGACGGCGTGCTCGAGGCGATCGGCCTCGGCGGCGAGGACCAGGCGAACCAGCGCCTCACGGTCCTGCGCGCCATCGACAAGCTCGACCGCCTCGGCCCGGAGGGCGTGCGCCAGCTCCTCGGCGCCGGCCGCAAGGACGAGAGCGGCGACTTCACCAAGGGCGCGGGCCTCGAGCCCGACGCCATCGAGCGTGTGCTCGCCTTCACCAGCGCCAAGGCGGACGGCAACGCCGCCACGGTCGAGAACCTGCGCCAGGTGGTCGGCACGTCGGCCCGGGGCCTGGAGGGCGCGAACGAACTTGCCGAGATTGCGGCGCTCGTGACCGCCTCCGGCTACGAGGACCGGATCACCATCGACCCCTCCGTGGTGCGCGGCCTCGAATACTATACCGGCCCGGTCTACGAGGCGGAGCTCACCTTCCAGGTGCAGGACGAGGACGGGCGTCCCGTCCGCTTCGGATCCGTCGGCGGCGGCGGGCGCTATGACGGACTCGTCGGCCGCTTCCGGTCGGAGCCCGTTCCGGCGACCGGCTTCTCCATCGGCGTTTCGCGCCTGTTCTCGGCTCTGAAGGCTGTGAAGAGCCCGATCGTGTCCGGCCGCGAGCAGCCCGGCCCCGTGGTGGTTCTCGTCATGGACCGGGACCAGATCGCCTCCTATCAGCGCATGGTCTCGACCCTACGGCAGGCAGGGGTCCGGGCGGAGCTCTATCTCGGGTCGTCGGGCATGAAGGCGCAGATGAAATATGCCGACAGACGCCAGAGCCCCTGCGTCATCATCCAAGGCTCCAACGAGCGCGAACGCGGCGAGGTCGAGATCAAGGACCTGATCGAGGGCGCCAAGGCGGCGGCGGCGATCGCCTCCAACGAGGAATGGAAGGCGGCTCGTCCGGCCCAGTTCTCGGTGGCCGAGGACCGGATCGTCGAAGCGGTCCGCGAGGTGCTCGGCCGCCACTTCTCCTGACGGGCCTCCGGGAACTCCGCCCCCGAGATGGGGGTTGTTCCCGGAAGCTTGACCATCAGGAGAGAGTTATGGCGAAGGCCAAAGCGAAGAAGAGTCCCGAGAAGACGAGCAAGTCGAAGAAGAGCACGGGCACCAAGCTGGCGAAAACCGTCAAGAAGTCCGGCCTCATGGACCTGATCAATTCGAATCTTGGCCGCGAAATCCTGGCGGATGCCCTGATCGCCGCCGCTGGCGCCGCCGCGGCCGCGATCACCAAGACCCGCACGGCCCAGAAGGCCGGCGCCGGAGCCATGGATGCCGGCTCGAAGGCCGCGGGCGCTACCTCGGATGCGGTGCAGACCGCCACGGGCGCCGTCGCCAACGTGGTGACCGAGGCCGCCCGCCAGTTCCTGCCCCCCACCCTGGTCGGCCATGACGAGGACGAGGACAAGGGCCGCGGCTCTCCCCAGGGCAAGAAGGTCCAGTACGCTCACCTGTCCAGCGACCACAACAAGCGCAAGACGACGCGCAAGACCAAGGACGAGAAGGCCGAGAAGCACTGAGCGTCCCGGCCCTCCCCGGCCGTCGTCATGCCAGGGTCTGCCTGCCCGAGGCCGGCTCCGGCTGACGGCGGGCGCCTTTTGCGTTCTCCGTTCACCCTGCCGGCCGAAAACGGTCGCCTTCCCGGTTCAGCATTGCTAGAGAGCGTGCGGATCAAGGGATTGCGACGCAGTGACGGAGACCGACGCCATTCTTGCGCTGACCGCGCTTTTCGAGCGCGAGGGCTATGCGCGCCTCGAGCCGCCGGTGCTTCAGCCGGCGGACGTGTTCATCGACCTCTCGGGCGAGGATATCCGGCGCCGGATGTTCGTGACACAGGATGCGTCCGGAACGGAGCTGTGCCTCCGGCCCGAATACACCATTCCCGTCTGCCTGCAGCATCTCGAGCGCCATGGCGCCCGCCCGTCCGGCTATTGCTATGGCGGTCCCGTCTTCCGCATGCGGCCCAACGAGAGCGGCGAATTCCTCCAGGCCGGTCTCGAATCCATCGGCCGCGCGGATGTCTCCGCGGTCGATGCGGAGATCCTCGGCTTGGCCTTGGAAGGCTTGAGCCGGCTTGTCGGCTTCACCCCCTCCGTGAAGCTCGGCGACATGGGGCTTCTCAACGCCCTGGTCGACGCCCTCGGGGTCGCCCCTGCGGCGAAGCGCCGGGTGATCCGGGCCATCGTGTCCGGCCAGGGGCTCGCCAGCCTGACCGAACCGGATGGCTCCGGCCAGCCCGAGCATGCGGGCCTTCTGGCCGCCATCGAAGGGCAGGCCCCCCAGGCCGCCAAGGCTTTCGTGGAGGACATCCTGTCGATCGCCGGCATCGCCCGGGTCGGCGGCCGCACGGCGGGCGAGATCGCCGAGCGCTTCCTAGCCCGCGCAGCGAACCGCTCCGGCCTGCCGGACAGCGCCCGTGAGGTTCTGGAACGCTACCTCGCCATCTCGGGCGATCCCGACCAGGCGGCCTCCGCCGTCCGGGCATTGGCGGACGAGGCCCGCCTCGACATCGGCGACGCCCTGAAGGCTTTCGAGGAGCGCACCGGCTTCATGGCGGCGCGCGGGCTCGACGTGAGCGCCTTTGCGTTCTCGGCGGCCTTCGCGCGCAATCTCGACTATTACACGGGCTTCATCTTCGAGGTGCAGGACCCCGGCCGCGGCGACGGCAAGCCGATCGTCGGCGGCGGGCGCTACGACCGCCTGCTCGAGCATCTCGGGGCCGAGGAGCCGATCCCGGCGGTCGGCTGCTCCTTCTGGCTCGACCGCATCGTGGGAACACCCTGATGACCGACTCTCCCCTCATCCTGGCCGTCCCGTCGAAGGGGCGCCTGCAGGAGAACGCCGCCGCCTTCTTCGCCCGCGCGGGCCTCGTCTTCACCCAGTCCCGCGGCGCGCGCGACTACCGCGGGACCCTTGCGGGCGTGCCGGACGTGGAGGTGGCCTTCCTGTCGGCGTCCGAGATCGTCAACCAGCTCGCCACCGGCGCGGCCCATCTCGGCATCACGGGCGAGGACCTGGTGCGCGAGCAGGTTCCCGACGCCGACGAGGCGGTGGAGCTTCTGACCCCCCTCGGCTTCGGCCATGCCAACGTGGTGGTCGCGGTGCCGCAGGCCTGGATCGACGTGCGCACCATGGCCGACCTCGACGAGGTCGCGGCGGACCTTCGCGCCCGCCACGGCTACAAGATGCGCGTCGCGACCAAGTACGTGAACCTGACCCGGCGCTTCTTCGCCGAGAAGGGCATCGCGGATTACCGGATCGTCGAGAGCCTGGGCGCCACCGAAGGTGCGCCGGGAGCCGGCTCCGCCGAGCTGATCGTGGACATCACCACCACGGGCGCGACCCTCACGGCCAATGCCCTGAAGGTTCTGGACGACGGCGTGATGCTGCGCTCCGAGGCCAATCTTGTGGCCTCGACCCGCGCGCCATGGTCCGCGAGAGCCCGGGAGGCGGCCACCGCCGTCCTCACCCGCATCGCAGCCGAAGAGGAGGCACGGGCGACCCGGGAGGTGCGCGCGGCGCTCGATCCGTCGCAGGCTTCCGGTCTCCAGGCGCTGGTGCAGAATTTCGGCCTCTCAGTGCCCTATGGCACGCCCCAGGGACGGGAGGTCGTGCTGCACTGCCGGACCTCGACGGTGTTCGATGTCGTGGCGGCGCTTCAGCAACTCGGGGCGCATGACGTGACCGTGCGCGCCTTCGACTATCTGTTCCGACCCACCAATGCCCTGACCGAGCGCCTGCTGCGCCGGCTCGGCTGACTCCGAAGCGGCGCGATGCTTCAGCCTCCCTTCACCTTGGGTGTGCTGAATCACGCAAGCCTTTGACAACGCCGCCGGGGGCGTTGCCTCTCGGACGAAGGCCCCTTATGGTCGCGGCGATTTTTCTCTTCACGAGGTTTCCGATGAATGCGCTTCGATTGGCGGCGCTCCTTGCCACCTTCGCCACCGTGTCGGCAGCCCATGCCCAGTCCGCATTGACCCTCGGACGGCCGGCGGGGCCGACGCGCCAGGTCGACAACAAGGTTCCCCAGCCCCTGGAGCGGGACAAGGTCTTCCCGCTCGGCGCGTCCTGGGTGGCCGTGAGCCTGAACGGCAAGCCCTTCAGCGGCGACCGGCCGAGCTTCCGCCTCGACGACCAGCTCCGCGCCAGCGGGTTCGGCGGCTGCAACTCCTATACGGCGACGGCCTACCCGCTGCGCGAGCAGGGCCTCGCGGTCGGGCCCTTCGCCCTGACCAAGCGCTCCTGCGACAAGGCCGCTCAGGCAACCGAGCAGGCCTTCCTGGTGGCGCTGCGCACCTCCGCCAAGTGGGACATCCAGGGGCGGACCCTGATCATTCGCACGCAGAATGGCGAGCTGCGGTTCGAACGGGCGATCTAAGCTCTCCGTCAGCCTGTAGAACGATAAATCCCGGGCGCCGCAGGCGGCCCGGGTTTTTGTTGCGCATCACCTTCGCCCGCCGGGGCGATGGAATGGGTCACTCCGCCGGCAAGGGCTGGCGCAGGTCGGTGGGCGAGAACAGGCCGTTTTCCGCCTTCTTCATGTCCACGCGCCGGTCGTGGAAGGCGTTGAGCGTGGAGCGATGGCCGATGGACACGACGGTGGTGTCCGGCAGATGCTGCCTGAGCACCCCGTAGATCTCTTCCTCGGTCGGCTCATCGAGGGCCGCCGTGGCCTCGTCGAGGAGCAGCCAGTCGGGCTTGGCCAGGAGGGCGCGCGCGACCGCGAGGCGCTGCTGCTCGCCGAGGGACAGGGTCTGGGCCCAGGCCCGCTCCTCGTCGAGGCGGTCGGCGATCTGGGGCAGCTTGGCGACGCGCAGGGCCTCCGCAATCTCGGCGTCCCCATAGGCATTGCTCTTGCTCGGGTAGGTCACCGCATCCCGCAGGGTCCCCATGGGGATGTAGGGGCGCTGGGGCAGCAGCATCATGGTCTGGCCCTCCGGCACCTGGACCTCGCCCTCGCCGAACGGCCAAATGCCCGCGATGGCCCGGAACAGGGTCGACTTGCCCGAACCCGACGGACCGGCCAGGAGCGTGCGCTCGCCGGGACGGAACGCGAGGCCGTCCGCATGGAGAAGCTGCCGGCCGTCGGGCAGCCGGACGTCGAGATCCTTGAGGCGCACCTCTTGGGTCCCCATCGGGGCGACCGCGAGCTTGCTCTCGCCGCCCACGCGCTGCGCCGAGCTGATCGCCTCCTCAAAGGTGGTGAGACGGTCGAGCACCGCCTTGTAGTCCGCCAGCGTCGTATAGATCGTGATGAAGTAGGTGAGCGCCGACTCCACCCGCGAGAACGCGCCAACCACCTGCTGCATCTGGCCCAGGGAGATCTTGCCGATGAAGTAGTAGGGAGCGGTCAGGATGTAGGGCACCACGACGTTCGCCTGGAAATAGGCCGCCGTGAAGCTGTTGAGCTTGATGAGCCTGACCACGATCCGCATGTAGTTGTCGACGATCCGCTCGAAGCGCCGGCCGAAGCTCTCCTCCTCGGCCCGCTCGCCGTTGAGGAGCGCCACCTGCTCCGAGTACTCGCGCAGGCGCGCCAGGGAGAAGCGGTAATCCGCCTCGACCCGCTCCTGCTGGAAGTTCAGCCCGATGAGCGGCCGGCCGATGAGGTGCGTCACGTATGTGCCGAGGACCGCATAGGCGACGCAGACCCACACCAGCAGGCCCGGCACCTCCACGTCGGTGCCCGGGAAGGTGAAGCCCGCCGAGATGGTCCAGAGGATCGCCACGAAGGACACCAGCGTCGCCGCCTGGTTCATGAGGCCGATCGACAGGGAATAGGTGCTCTCCACGAACTTGCGCAGGTCGTCCGAGATGCGCTGGTCCGGGTTGTCGGCGCTGCGGCCGAGAAGCTGCATCCGATAATGGGTGCCGTCGCCCAGCCACGCGCCCACGTAATAGGTGTTGAGGAAGGCGCGCCAGCGGATCATCAGCACGTTCTGCAGCAGCACCTCGGTGAGGGCTGCTACCACGAAGACGGCCGCGAGCGGCGTGAAGATGACGAAGAGCTGGTACCAGAAGGCTGCCGCGTCCTTGGCCTCGAGGGCGTTGAACATGTCGCGCGAGAAGAAGCTGAGCCGCACGTTCAGCGCAACCTGCGCCAGGTTGAGGGCGATCAGGATGGCGACCATCCAGATGCCGATGGTCCCCTCGCGCGCCTGGACCCGGCCGATGAAGGGGATGCCGATGATGCTGTCGGCCTGGGATTCCAGGTACCGGTCGGTGATGCGGCAGATGGTGCGCACCACCGGCACGTAGGAGAGGCCGTAGATGATGGCCGCGAACGCCGTCGCGCCGAGCGCCGAGGATGGCGGCGGCACGTAGCCCGTGTAGTCGCCAGTGATGAGCCCGCTCGCCGCCCCGAGGATGAGCAGGACGAGGACCACATGGGTGGCCGAAAGCATGACCAGGAAGATGCGCAGGAATGTCGGGATGTAGCGACCGGCCTGCAGGATGCCTGCCAGGGCGAGGGTCGACAGGGGCAGATAAAACGGTACGTCCACCACTCCGCCCAAGGAGGCCCCGAGAACGACAACTCCTATCAGCGCCAGCGCGATGCTCGCCTTGACCATTCTACTCTCCTGCGGGAACCCGTCCGGGCTGCATAGAAACATCCAGAGGCCCGATCAACCGGCCTCGTGGCAAAAGCAAGGAGAAAGTTCCGTCTTAACAAGGCTGTGACCATGTGGAGCAGGGATCGACAGCCGCCGGGATCGTTCCTATAGAGCGGACTTCCCTGCCTATAATTCGTTTTAAAGAACGAAAAGGTTGACTTGGAGAACAGAATAGCCCATGTGTTCGCAACTGCGAAAAGAGACTGACTCCACAGATCGATCCATGAACGCCCCTCTCGGTCATATCGGCGATCAGCCGCACCAGCGCCTCGTTGCGGCGGAGCCGATCGTGCGCCTCGACAAGATCTCGAAGATCTTCGCCGGCCGCGACGGGCAAGCCGTGACCGCCCTTCAAAAGATCGACCTTGCGGTGCCGCAAGGCTCGGTGCTCGGGATCATCGGCCGCTCGGGCGCGGGCAAGTCGACCCTGATCCGGCTCGTGAACGGGCTCGAGAAGCCGACCAACGGACGGGTGATCGTCGACGGCGCCGACATCGCGGCTCTGCCGGAGGCGGAGCTGCGGCACGCCCGCCGCTCCATCGGCATGATCTTCCAACACTTCAACCTGCTCTCCTCCCGCACGGCGGCCGAGAACATCGCCCTGCCGCTCGAGGTGGCGGGATACGACAAGGCGGCCATCCGCACCCGCGTGAACGAGCTCCTGTCCCTGGTCGGCCTCGCCGACAAGCGCAACCGCTATCCCTCCGAACTCTCCGGCGGGCAGAAGCAGCGCGTCGGCATCGCCCGTGCGCTTGCCACCAACCCGAAGGTTCTCCTCTCAGACGAGGCCACCTCGGCCCTCGACCCGGAGACGACCCGCTCGATCCTGGACCTGCTCGCCCGCATCAATGCGGAGCTCGGCCTCACCATCATCCTGATCACCCACGAGATGGCGGTGATCCGCTCGATTGCACGCGACGTGGCGGTGATCGAGGGCGGGCGCATCGTCGAGCAGGGGGACGTCTTCGACGTGTTCACCAGGCCGCAGCACGAGGTCACCCGCTCGTTCCTTGCGGACGAGACCGGCCGCGCCCTGCCGCCTTACGTGGCGAACCGGCTGGGGCCCGAGCCGGAGCGCGGCGGCCAGGCGGTGATCCGCATAGGCTTCCGCGGCCCGCACGCCACCGATCCGGTGCTGGCGCGGCTCGCCCGTGACCTCAACGTCGAGGCCAACATCCTGGCGGGCTCGGTCGACGAGATCGCCGGACGGCCCTGCGGCACCCTCGTCATCGGCGTGCCGGAAGCTTCGCTCGCCACCACCCTCGACTTCCTGAAGCAGTACGGTCTCGACACGGAGGTTTTGGGCCATGTCGCCTGAGATGATCCGCCTTATCGCCGCATCGACCGGCGAAACGCTCTACATGGTCGCGGTCTCGGCCGGGATTGCCACCCTGCTCGGCATGCCGCTCGGCATCTTCCTGGCCACCAGCGGCAAGGGCGAGCTTTTCGCCGCGCCCTGGGTGAACCGGGTGCTCGGCGTCGTCGTCAACGCGGCCCGCTCGACGCCCTTCATCATCCTTGTGGTGGCGATCATTCCGTTCACGCGCCTGATCGCCGGAACCTCCATCGGCACCAGCGCGGCCATCGTGCCCCTCACGGTCGCGGCGACGCCGTTCATCGCGCGCCTCATCGAAGGCGCGATCCGTGAAGTGGATCAAGGCCTCATCGAGGCGGCCCGCGCCTTTGGGGCGAGCCCGCTCCAGATCGTGTTCAAGGTGCTGGTGCCCGAGGCCTTGCCCGGCATCGTCCTCGGGCTCACCCTCGCGGTGGTGTCGCTCATCGGCTTCTCGGCCATGGTCGGCGCGGTCGGCGGCGGCGGCCTCGGCGACCTCGGCATCCGCTACGGCTATCAGCGCTTCATGCCCGAGATGATGCTCGCCGTCGTCGTGGTGCTGATCGTGCTGGTGCAGATCGTGCAGACCGTCGGCGACCTCCTCGCACGACGCCTCAACAAGCGCGTCCGCCAAGCCTGATCCCTAATTCGCCAAGACATCACTCACGGAGAACAACGATGTCGTTCAAGAAGCTGGGCCTCCTCGCCCTCCTGTCGCTCACCGCCCTGCCGGCCGCGGCCCAGACGCAGACGATCCGCGTCGGCGTCACGCCCGGTCCGCACGCCCAGATCCTCGAAGCTGCCAAGCCGATCGCGGCCCAGAAGGGGCTCGACATCAAGATCGTCGAGTTCTCCGACTACGTGGTGCCGAACGCGGCGCTGGCCTCCGGCGAGCTCGAGGCGAACTCGTTCCAGCACCAGCCCTATCTCGACAACCAGAAGGCCGACCGCGGATACAAGATCGAGACCGTCGCGCAGACCGTGAACTTCCCCATCGGCGTCTACTCGAAGAAGCTCAAGGCCTTCGATGCGCTGCCGAGCGGCGCGACGATCGCGATCCCGAACGATCCGACCAACGGCGGCCGCGCGCTTCTGCTGCTGCAGGACAAAGGCTTGATCAAGCTGAAGGAAGGCGTGGGCTTCAAGCCGACGATCATCGACATCACCGAGAACGCCAAGAAGCTGAAGTTCGTCGAGATCGACGCCGCCCAGGCCCCGCGCGTGCTCGACGACGTGGATGCGGCCGTCATCAACACCAACTACGCGACCCAGGCCGGCCTCGATCCGGTGAAGGACGCGCTCACCCGCGAGGATCCTAAGGGGCCTTACGTGAACATCATCGCCGTTCGCACCGAGGACAAGGACAAGCCCTGGGTGAAGATCCTGGTCGATTCCTACCACACCCCCGAGGTGAAGAAGTTCGTCGAGGAGAAGTTCAAGGGCGCGGTCCTGACGAGCTGGTAATCTGTTCGACCGATCAACCTCCATCCGGCCGGGCCCTCGTGCCCGGCCTTTTTTGTTCCGGCGCCCGCGCTCACCGGCGCTTGACAACGAGCCGGCTAAGCTTCCTCATCGGCAGCCTTGCATAATCAGGAACGGCCGCGTTCGTCGGCCGTCGCTCAGGAGGACATCATGCGCCTATCGCTCTTTGGTCTGGCTCTTGCCGCAGGCGTCTCCGCCGCGCCGTTCGCGGCCCAGGCTCAGGCCCCGCTTACGGTCTATTGCTCGATCCTCGAGGAACAGTGCCGGGTCGGCGTCGCGGCCTTCGAGAAGGCGACCGGCGCGAAGGTCACGATGGTCCGCAAGAGCACCGGCGAGACCCTGGCGCAGATCCGCGCCGAAGCGTCGAACCCGCGGGCCGACGTGTGGTGGGGCGGCCCCGGCGACTCGCACATCCAGGCGGCCGAGGAAGGCCTGACGGTCGAGTACAAGTCGCCGAAGCTCGGCGAACTCCACGAATGGGCGCAGACATTCGCGGAGCAGTCGGGCTATCGCGCGACGGGCACCTATCTCGGCGCGCTCGGCTTCGGCTACAACACCAAGGTGCTGCAGAGCCGCGGGCTCCCGGAGCCGAAATGCTGGGCCGACCTGCTCGATCCGAAATACCGCGACGAGGTGCAGATCTCGGACCCGAACTCCTCCGGCACGGCCTATGTGTTTCTCGCCTCCCTCGTGCAGCTCATGGGCGAGGACAAGGCGTTCGACTACATGAAGAGCCTGCACAAGAACGTGAACCAGTACACCAAGTCGGGCGCTGCGCCCGTGAAGGCGGTCGCCCTCGGCGAGACCGCCATCGGCATCGCGTTCATGCACGACATGGTGACGATGATCGCTGACGGCGCGCCGGTGAAGACCGTCGCACCGTGCGAGGGCACGGGCTACGAGACGGGCTCGATCTCCATCGTGAAGGGCGGCAAGAACACCGAAGCCGCGCAGAAGTTCGTCGACTGGGCGCTGTCGGCTGAAGCGCAGAAACTCGTCGGCGCGGACCTGAAGATCTACTCCATCCCGTCCAACAAGAACGCGCCGGTCTCGCCCGATGCGCCGAAGCTCTCCGAGATGAAGCTCATCAACTACGACACCGCGAAATACGGCTCCGTCGCGGAACGCACGCGCCTGCTGAAGAAGTGGGACGCCGAGGTGAAGTCCGCGCCGAAATAGGACGAGCCTCGCCTCAACCAGGATGGCCGGGCGGAAGCCCGGCCGTTTCATTTCTGCCGCGGCTCCGGCAGTCCCTCGCCGGCCTCGATCAGGTTGCCCGCCCGCTTGGCCCTGACAGCCTCCAATAACGTGCGCGCGGCATTGCGCACCTCGTCCTGGATCGCCCGGTCGCCGTCGAGTTCCTCGTGACTCGTGGCATAGGGCTTCCAGTAGCCGATATAGCGGTCGAGTTCCGCCGAGGCGCCGGCGGGAGAGAGCCCCATCGAGCGCAGCCAGTCGGAGAGCGAACGCCGCACGCCCTCGGCGCCTTCGGCATCCCCTTGCACAACGACCGAGAAGAGACGGCCCGCCAGATGTCGCGGATAATCCCAGCCGTCGAGTTCCATTCCCTTCGCGATCGCCACCTTCTTGCCCTGTGTTGAGGTCGGATCCGGATTGCCTCCGTCGGCGCAGACGAGACGGTCGATCATCAGCTTCAGGGGCGACGAGGCGTGATACCAGTTCACGGGCGTGAGCAGCATGACGCCATGCGCCTCGACCCATTTCGGATAGATCTCGTTCATCCAGTCGTGGGTCTGCCCGAGAGAGTAGTTGGGGTAGCACGAGCACGGCCAGTGGCAGAGCGGCGCTGCCGTCGAGAAGCAGGTCTTGCAAGGGTGGATGTGGCGTCCGTACTCGGACGTAAGGCGGCTGAGCTCCAGCAGCTCGACCTCGACCCCGGGCGTGGCGGCGAAAACCTCGCGGGCGATCTGCGCGAGCCGGTAGGTCTTGGACATCTCGCCCGGACAGGTGTGCTCGCTGCGCGCGGCTCCGCAGACGATGAGGATGCGCAGCGGCCCGTCCTTGTCCTCGTGACGTCGCTGCGCCTCCTGGATGGCTTCGTAGGCGGCGATCCAGTCGACCGCGAGATCATAGTCGGGGTCGGCGAAGCCGGGACCGGCCTTGCGGGTCTTCGGGCTCTTGCGGTGATGGCTGTAGGCGTCCCAGGCCGCATTGGCGATCCTGTCGAGCTCGCCTCGCAGCGGATCGAAGGCTGGATCCTGGAACTGCTCGAGGAAGCGCCTGCGGTACTCCTCCTCGCTGAGCGTCGGATCGGGGGTTCCCGTGCGGGGGTCGAGCGAAGGCAAGGCGCGTTCCTTCCAGCGATGTCAAAGGCCCCGCTTCCAGGAACGCGGTCCCACCTCGACAGTTCCGGTGCCGGCAGGGCTCTGTCCGGAACGCGGGACAGCCTTGCGCCCGCCAAGCTTGGAGTTCGCGCCGGCGCACCCTAGCTCAGACCCGCATCCCGTTTTCCCCCAAGCAAGGACGACACATGACCCAACCCACCGTATCGCTCAACGACGGCCGGCAGATGCCGCAGCTCGGCTTCGGCGTCTGGCAGGTCGAGAACGGCCAGGCGACCGGCATCGTGAAGGAGGCAATCGCGGCCGGTTACCGCTCCATCGATACGGCGGCGGTCTACCGCAACGAGGAAGGCGTGGGCGAAGCGATCCGCCAGGCGGGCGTGCCCCGCGCGGACCTGTTCGTCACCACCAAGCTCTGGAACGACGACCAGGGCTTCGACACCGCGCGCCGCGCCTTCGACGCGAGCCTGAAGCGCCTCGGCCTCGACGATGTCGACCTCTATCTCATCCACTGGCCGACCTGGAAACGCGACGCCTATGCGGACACTTGGCGGGCCCTCATCAAGCTGAAGGAAGAGGGCCGCGCGAAGTCGATCGGCGTATCGAACTTCAACATCCCGCACCTCCAGCGCCTGTTCGACGAGACCGGAGTGGTGCCGGCTGTCAACCAGATCGAGCTGCATCCCCGCTTCCAGCAGAAGGAGCTACGCGCCTTCCATGCGGAGCACGGCATCGTGACGGAATCCTGGAGCCCGCTCGGCCAGGGCACGCTGCTCAAGGACGAGAGCCTCGCGGCCATCGCGCGCAAGCACGGCAAGACGCCGGCCCAGGTCATCATCCGCTGGCATCTCGACAACGGGCTCGTGGTCATTCCGAAATCCGCCACGCCGTCCCGCATCCGCGAGAATGTCGACGTGTTCGACTTCCGGCTCGACGCCGACGACATGCGGGCGATCGAGGCGCTCGACGACAAGGAGGGCGGCCGCATTGGGCCGGATCCCGAGCTGTTTACGTAAGACTGTGCTAGCGTCCCTCGGCGTGGAAGGTTCCGCCGCCGAGGGGCTCGCGCAGCTCGATGCGGTGCCGGCCGTTGTCGCGGATCTGGGCAACCCGGTAGGCGCTCTCCAGGTCATCCTGCGGCTCTTCGAGGATGTCGACGCCCTTCTCCCGCAGTCGTGCGACCTCTTGGTCCACGTCCGGCACCAGGAGGCTGACGACGGGAAACCGGGTCGCGGCGCCGGTCGCTTGAACCTCCTGCTCCGGGGTGACGGGCATGGGGTGGTCGGCCTCGGCGATCTCCAGGAGGAAGCCGCTCCGCTCCAGCACCGCGACGCGCCCCCCCACGAGGGTGCGGGTGGCGAGAAGCCGGAAACCCAGCTTGTTCTGATACCACTGGACCGACTCGTCGAAGTCGGGCGTTCGGATGGAAGCGGAGCTCGGGCGCGCCACCGGAGCGCTTTCGGCCGGGCCGGCCGCAATCATGGCCCATCCGAACAGCAACGGAGGGAGAATCGCGAGGACCCGCAAAACGTGCCGCCCGCCCGAGAAAAGCAATGTTGCGCTCACGCCCTGATCCTCGTTAGCCGCGTAAAGGTAGAACGTGGGTATAGCGGGATCGTTCGGCTATCCAGGATTTCCGCTGCATTCGGCATCTGCCGACGGCGCAAGCCTGCCGAGCAGCACCGCGAGCTGCTCGGCCTCTCCCTCGGCGAAGCGGCAGCCGATATAGCGCGTGATGGCCGGTCCGTAGACCACCCACATGCGGCGCTGGAGATCCCTGCCCTCCAGGGTGATCTCCACGAACTGGCGGCGCCTGTCGCCCGGATAGGGGATGCGCCGCACCAGTCCCTCCGCCTCCATGCGGTCGAGCAGGCGGGAGAGGTTGTACTGCTCGAACAGCACCTCCTGCTCGATCTCGCGCGGCGTGCGACGTCCCTCGGGCGCCTTCTTGAGGGAGAGCAGCACGTCGTACCAGGCGAGCGACGGAAAGCCTGCCGCCTTGAGCTCGGCCTCGATCTGTCCGGCGACTGCCCGTCCGGCCCGGATCAGGCGCACCCAGGCATTGGTGACGGTTTCCGAGGGTTCTTGCATTTCGGCAAAGCTCCTCTGCTTTCTATGCAATTGCATCATATTTGACAGATCAATGCAAGTGCATGCATATATCTATGCATCTGCATGGAGGTTCCGATGACCCGCAACTCCCCCACCCCTGAAGCCTACGGCATACTTCTGCTCCGCGTCTCGCTCGGGCTGATGTTCATCGCCCACAGCCTCGTCCTGAAATGGATGACCTTCACCCTCGCCGGCACGGCGCAGTACTTCGAGTCTCTCGGCCTGCCCGCCTTCCTGGCTTATGCAACCTTCTGGGCCGAGTTCGTCGGCGGCGTCCTGCTGGTGCTCGGCGTCCAGAGCCGCTGGGTGGCGCTTGTCCTGCTGCCGGTCCTGTTCGGTGCCTTCTGGGTCCACGCCGGCAACGGCTGGGTCTTCTCGGGAACGGGCGGCGGCTGGGAATACCCGCTCTACCTGATCGTGCTCTCCGTGGCGCAGGCCCTTCTCGGCGACGGCGCCCATGCTCTGAGCCCCTCCCGCGCCCTTCCCTTCGGCCGTCCCGCTCCGACCCTCGGACGGGCCGCCGCCTGACCCTTCCACCCCTTCAACCTGGAGACTGACATGAAGCTCTACTACACCCCCGGCGCCTGCTCGCTCGCCGTCCACATCGCGGCCCGCGAGGCGGGAGCACCGATCGCCCTTGAGAAGGTGGACCTCGCCACCCGCAAGACCGAGACCGGCGCCGACTTCTCGGCCATCAACCCGAAGGGGTACGTGCCGGCGGTCGCCCTGCCGGACGGCGAGGTGCTGACGGAAGCCGCCGCCCTCCTGCTCTTCGTGGCCGACGGCCAGCCCGAGGCCGGTCTCGTCCCGGCTCCCGGCACGATCGAGCGTCACCGCCTGCACGAGTGGCTCACCTTCATCACGTCCGAGATCCACAAGGGCTTCGGGCCCCTGTGGAACCCCACGACCCCCGATGCGGTGCGGCAGGCCACCAAGGACAAGCTCGCCCAGCGCTTCGCCTATCTCGACAAGGTGCTGGCTTCACGCCCCTACCTGACGGGCGAGCGCTTCACGGTCGCCGATGGCTATCTGTTCACGACCGTGAACTGGTCGAACTACCACGCGGTCGACCTAGCACCCTACCCCAACCTGCGCGCCTTCCTCGACCGGGTGGCCGCCCGCCCGAAGGTGCAGGAGGCGCTCGCCGCCGAGGGCCTGCTGAAGCAGGCGGCCTGACGGACCCGCGAAAACACGAAGCCCCGGAGGAGACTCCGGGGCTTCTTCTTTGCGGCGCGGTTGCAGGACGGACCCTGCCCGCTGTGCTCGGGATCGTCAGAGAACGAAAAAATCGTCCGCCGTGAGATGCGTGCCGGCCTTCACCTTGGCGAAGACAACCGCCGCGTGGGCCGTGCCCGAACCGTCCGCGTCGTAGGACAGCGCGCCGGTCTTGGCGTTGAACACAATCCGGTCGTCCGCATCCAGGGCCTTCGCGCCGATGCGGAACGCATCCTTCGAGAGCACGCCCTTCTGCAGCTTGCCGAACACCGCCTTCGAGAGCTGGATCGTGTCGTCCGCGCCCGAGAAGTCGGTGAGCCGGTCCACGTTCATCTTGAGCTTGGTGCTGAACACGAACACGTCCGAACCCTCACCGCCGCTGAGCCTGTCGTTGCCGAGCCCGCCGTTGAGCAGGTCGTTACCCGCCCCGCCCACGAGCACGTCGGCCTTCTTGCCGCCCTTGAGGGTGAGCGGAGTGGCGGCCATCTCGACGGTAGTGGGCGCCACGAGGGGGACCTGCGGCTCTGGCGTTTCCGGATTGATCGGAAGCGAGTGGATTGGCGGCTCGGTTGAGACGGGCGTCGAGGGAGCGCTGGTCGGCAGCGTGTACAGACGGTCGCTGAAGATCGCAAACTCGACCTCGGTAAGCTGATCGACTCCGTCGCCTCCAGTCGCACGATTGTCGCTGATGATGATCAGACCACCTCGCCCCGTAGTGATCGTGTAGTCGGAGAAACGGCCGGAGAACATGGCAATGTCGGTCCCATCACCACCAGTGAGGGTGTCGTTTCCGGTGCCGCCGTTCAGGAGATCGTTTCCGCCCTGACTGTCGAGCATGTCGGCGCCGCCGGCACCTGTGAAGACATTGGCGACATCATTTCCGGTGAAATGATCGCCTAAGTGACCGCCAGTCAGGTTCTCGATATTGAGGATGGTGTCCCAACTTGCAGCGCTCGTCTGCTGTCGTTCCGTTATCCTCAAATCGACAGTCGCTGCCGCAACATAACGAAGCGTATCGATGCCGGCGCCACCGTCGACGTAATTGATGCTTGAGCCCATCGAGAACGCTTCCGAGCCATCTCCTCCGTAGGCGATGTCATTTCCCGAGAGGAAGATCACTTCGCCGTTAATGGTTCCGCCACGCCCATCATAGACGTTGCTGGAGGGGCCGCGAGGCATGATCCATCCGCCGCTGCCAAAATGGACATCCCCTTCAATCCGCCCTGAATTCGTCAGGACTGTTGAACCGTAGAAGAGACCGATGACAGCCGCAGAATTGCCCTTGATAAGTCCCGTGTTGTTGATCACGAGAGTGTCGTCCGGCCCATCACTGCCCTCGAACCAAATGCCATAGTCGCCCGTGATCTTGCCGAAATTCGTGATCACGCTGCGCGCGCCTTCGACCACAACGCCGACAGACGCGCTCGAAATACTGCCAGCGTTCGTGAGGACGTTCGGTCTGCCGTTCTGATAGTCCTCGTGCAGATAGATTCCGGCCTCGAGGCCACGCACAATACCCGTGCTCGCCACATTGATAGTGCCGTGAGTCATGATCGCGTGGTCGAATTCGCTATGAACCAGTCCGTCGATCAGGAGGGTGGTTCCGAGTGCACCCGAGAGCGCTGGTGCGCTGATACCATACGCTTCGATGCTTGCTCCGGCCGCTAGCACGACTGTGTCGTTGTTTGCCAGTCTTAGGGCAGGCGTATTGGGATCCCTCGCCGGAGGCAGCGGCCTCGAAGGGTCGATCACATAGACAGTCATGGGCGGCCTTCCACAGGAGCGAGCGGGAGGCACAATATGTTATTATGTTTCAAAAAACAAGGCTAAAGTCTTATAAAACAAAAGCCCCGGAGTTTCCTCCGGGGCTTCTTTGACTTAACCGCTGTGCGGATGGGATTAGAAGTCCATGCCGCCCATTCCGCCGCCGCCCGGCATTGCCGGAGCGGATTCCTTGCGCGGCAGCTCGGCGACCATGGCTTCGGTCGTGACGAGCAGGCCGGCCACGGAAGCGGCGTCCTGGAGGGCCGTGCGGACGACCTTCGCCGGGTCGACGATGCCGGCCTGGAGCATGTCCACGAACTCTTCCGTCTGGGCGTTGAAGCCGAAGGTGTCGGACTTCGTGTTGTCGTTGATCTTGCCGACCACGATCGAGCCTTCCACGCCGGCGTTCTCGGCGATCTGGCGGATCGGGGCCTCAAGGGCGCGCAGCACGATGTTGACGCCGGCCTTCACGTCCGGGTTGTCGGTGGAGAGCTTGGCGACCGCAGCCTTGGCGCGCAGCAGTGCCGTGCCGCCGCCGGGGACGATGCCTTCCTCGACCGCCGCGCGGGTGGCGTTCAGGGCGTCGTCGACGCGGTCCTTCTTCTCCTTGACCTCGACCTCGGTCGCGCCGCCGACGCGGATGACGGCCACGCCGCCAGCCAGCTTGGCGAGACGCTCCTGGAGCTTCTCACGGTCGTAGTCCGAGGTGGTCTCCTCGATCTGCGCCTTGATCTGGCCCACGCGAGCCTCGATGTCGGCCTTCTGGCCGGCGCCGTCGATGATCGTGGTGTTCTCCTTCTCGATGCGGACGCGCTTGGCGCGGCCCAGCATGTTGAGGGTCACGTTCTCGAGCTTGATGCCGAGGTCCTCGGAGATCGTCTGACCGGCGGTCAGGACCGCGATGTCCTCGAGCATGGCCTTGCGGCGGTCGCCGAAGCCCGGAGCCTTCACGGCGGCGATCTTCAGGCCGCCGCGGAGCTTGTTGACCACGAGGGTGGCCAGAGCCTCGCCTTCCACGTCCTCGGCGATGATGAGGAGCGGCTTGCCGGTCTGCACCACGGCTTCGAGGATCGGCAGCATCGCCTGGAGCGACGACAGCTTCTTCTCGTGGATGAGGATGTAGGGATCCTCGAGCTCGGCCACCATCTTCTCGGCGTTGGTGATGAAGTACGGCGAGAGATAGCCGCGGTCGAACTGCATGCCCTCGACCACGTCGAGCTCGGTCTCGGCGGTCTTGGCCTCCTCGACGGTGATGACGCCCTCGTTGCCGACCTTCTGCATCGCGTGAGCGATCATCTCACCGATGTCCTTGTCGCCGTTGGCCGAAATCGTGCCGACCTGGGCGACCTCGTCGGACGAGGCGACCTTCTTGGCGCGGGCCTGGATGTCCTTGACGGCCTCGGCGGTGGCGAGGTCGATGCCGCGCTTGAGGTCCATCGGGTTCATGCCGGCCGCAACCGCCTTGGCGCCCTCACGGACGATGGCCTGGGCCAGAACCGTGGCGGTCGTGGTGCCGTCGCCGGCGATGTCGTTGGTCTTCGAGGCGACCTCGCGGACCATCTGGGCGCCCATGTTCTCGAACTTGTCGGCGAGCTCGATCTCCTTGGCGACGGTGACGCCGTCCTTGGTGATCCGGGGAGCCCCGAAGCTCTTCTCGATCACGACGTTGCGGCCCTTCGGGCCCAGCGTGACCTTCACGGCATCGGCGAGGATGTCGACGCCCTTGAGCATCTTGTCGCGAGCGTCGGAGGAGAATTTTACGTCCTTGGCAGCCATGGGCTATGCCTCCAGTTGACTTGGAAAAGGAATTTTTTTGCGGGAGCCGTGCGCGGAATTATGCAGCGATCACGCCCATGATGTCGGATTCCTTCATGATCAGGAGATCCTCGCCATCGATGCGGACTTCCGTGCCGGACCACTTGCCGAACAGCACGCGGTCGCCGGCCTTCACGTCGAGGGCCGCAACCTTGCCGTTCTCATCGCGGGCGCCAGGGCCGACGGCGACGACTTCGCCCTCTTGCGGCTTTTCCTTGGCGGTGTCGGGGATGATGATGCCGCCCTTCGTCTTCTCTTCCGCATCAATACGGCGGACGACGACGCGGTCGTGCAGCGGACGGAACTTCATGGAACTTCCTCTTATGCCTGTTGGCGCAGCCCCCAGTGGCCGCGTCTTTCTTTGCTGTTAGCACTGTCTCGGGACGAGTGCCAACGCTGGCCGCGAGATAAGGATGTCGCAGGACCGAGTCAAGACACCCCCTCCCATAGAGTTAAGGCGCTTTCCCGACGTCAGCGCCGCGAGGTGAGCGCCGCCGCCGTCACGATGAGGATGCCGCCGCCGAGCGTCGCCCAGGTGGGGATCTCGTGGAACACCCCGTAGCCGATGGCGGCGGCCCAGATCAGGGCCGTGTATTCGAGCGGCGCGAGGCGGGCCGCCTCCGCCTTGGCATAGGCGGTCGCCATGAGGATGTGACCGATGACCCCGAGCACCCCCATGGTCATGAACCAGGGCAGATGAGCGCTGTCGATGGGCTGCCAGAACAAGAGCCCGAAGGGCAGGACCAGCAGTGCCGGACCGATGTTCTGGAAGAACACGATGTGGATGAACTTGTCGCGCTGCGCTCGCTGGCGCAGGAGCACGAGGCTGAACGCGTAGGTGACCGCCGAGAGCAGCGCCGCCCCGACGCCCGACCAGGAGCGTGCCGCGGAGGCCTCCCCCGTCTGGCCCAGGACCACCACGAGGGTACCGATGAAACCGACCGCGATCGCCGCCACGATGCGCCCGTCCACCTTCTCGCGCAGCATGAGCATGCCGAACAGGGCGATGAACATGGGCGACAGGAACGACAGGACGAGGGTTTCGGCGAGCGGGAGCTGCCCCAGCGCATAGAAGAAGCTCACCGCCGTCACGACGGCGGCGACCGAGCGCAGGAGGTTCGCCACCACGGTCTCGCGGCTAGGCCAGCCGGGCCGCATCACCGCCACGACACCGGTCGCCACGATCGTCCCGCAGAGAAAGCGGAGGGAGGCGACCTGGAAGGTCGGGTAATACGCGGACATCCCCTTGATGACCGCGTCCATGACGGACAGGACCGCGATGCCCGCGGCAGCCCGCAGGGCGGGACCGAAATACATGATGTCTCGACGTGTGAGGGCAAATTCCAGGAATGCGGCCGTCGCCGGCCTGCAGGACAGGGCTCTTACAGCACTTTCACAAGTGCGGCATCATCTGTTTTCCCGTGATGGACAGGAAAGCCGCACTTGAGATTCATTGCCTGATTTTGCATGACCTTGGCGGAAACAATCGCCACGCTTTCCGTTAACCTCCAAATTCACGCATGAGAGGATGCTTCGATGCGCGCTTGGCTTCCCTGCTCCGTCTTCCTTCTGGCCGTGTCCCTTCCGGCGGTGGGCTACGCCCAGCCGATGCGCGGCTATCCGCAAGCGGCCCCCAGAGATGCCTATGGCAACCTGCTCGTGGTGCCGGGTTACGACTATCCCTACGCCCAGGCGCAGGACGGCTACCTCAACCAGGATTACCCGTTCGTGTCGCGCCCGTCGTCGCGGGCCCGCAGCGCCTATCAGGCCGCGCCCGTCGATCCGATGACCGGCTACCCCTACGAGACGCGCGCGAGCCGGCGCTCCGGCACCGCGATGGCGGCCCTGCCGGAGGAATACGGCGCTGATTCCGGTTACGACAACAGCATCGATTACGCGATCGCGCCGCAGTTCCAGCGCCAGATCGTGGCCTATCGGGGCAACGAGCGGCCCGGCACGATCATCGTCGATACGCCCAACAAGTTCCTCTATCTGGTCCAGGGCGACGGACGCGCCATCCGCTACGGCATCGGCGTGGGCCGTCCCGGTTTCGAATGGGCCGGCCGCAAGACGGTGAGCATGAAGCGCGAGTGGCCCGACTGGCGTCCGCCGGCCGAGATGATCCGTCGCCGCCCCGACCTGCCGCGGCACATGGAAGGCGGCCCGGACAACCCGCTCGGCGCCCGCGCGCTCTATCTCGGCTCGTCCCTCTACCGCATCCACGGCACCAACGAGCCGCACACGATTGGCCAGGCCGTGTCCTCCGGCTGCATCCGCATGCTCAACAAGGACGTGATCGACCTCTACAGCCGCGTCCGCGTCGGCACCCCGGTCATCGTGATCTGATCCCCGCCATCATGAACCGCCCTCCTGGCTGCGTCGTCAGGAGGGCGGTTCGCGTTTTTGACTCGGGACATCGCCCGCATCGGTTGCCGGCGGAGCCCCTTTGCGCCGTTCACGCCTCGTTCCGATCATGAGCAGCATTTCGGATATTATTACATCGTTTTCGGATCAAAGTCCGAACGAAACGCAAATAATCGATGAACATTCATGTCAATTGTTGAAGTATATCAAAAACAACTACCTATTCATAGAGGGCAATAACTGCAGCTTCGTTGGTGAAATATTTTAACAAATTTACCTATATGAACATGTAGGTATAGGCAATACCTGTCAGGCCTACCCCAACCCTCCGAAACAGGACACTGGTTGACGCCGCCGAGCCCCCCTGCATTCTCCTCCGGTCCATCATGAACTACGCCTATCTGCTCGCCGCCATCCTGTGCGAAGTGATTGCGACCTCCGCCCTGAAGGCTGCGGAGGGGTTCACGCGGCTCGGCCCGTCTCTCGTCGTGGTCATCGGCTATGGGCTCGCCTTCTACTGCCTGTCCCTCACCCTGAGGACGATCCCGGTCGGGATCGCCTACGCCCTCTGGTCCGGGATCGGCATCGTGCTGATCGCTCTGGCCGGCTGGATCCTCTACCGCCAGCCGCTCGATATGCCCGCCGTCATCGGCATGGCGCTGATCGTGGCGGGCGTCCTCGTGATCAACCTGTTCTCCCGCACGGCCGGCCGCTGACCATAAAAAAGCGCCCGCCACCAGCGGGCGCTCGTCGGGATACGCAAAGGGACTGCGGGTCAGGTCCAGTCGCCGCCGTCCCCGCCATCGCCGCCGAAATCGGCGTAATCGTCATGGCCGCCTCCGCCCTGCCCCTGCGGGTCCTCGTAGAGCGAGTCGGTGATGCCTGCGAAGCCGGTATCCGGGTTCTGGTCGCCCGCCCCCATGTCGGCGAGCGCGGACTTGTCGCCACCGGCCTCGGGACCGCCGCCGAACGCATGGGACAGGGCGTTGGCGATCATCATGCCGCCGGCAACGCCGGCCGCCGTCGTGAGCGCCCCCTGCAGGAAGCCGCCGCCACGGGGCTGCATACCGCCCCAGGGTCCGGGCGCGCCGCCCATCATGCCGCCCTGCGGCCCGCCGTAACCCGGCTGTCCGCCATAGGGCTGCTGCGTCGGGTGCGGCTGGGGAGCCCCCCAGGGCGAGACCTGGCCGGGGGGATGCCGATAGGTCGGCTCCTGCGGACGCGAGCCGCCGCCGAAGATGCTGGACAGGAAGCCACCGCCCTGCTGCGGCTGACGCCGCGCCTGCTCGATCTCGGCGCGCAGATGCTCGTTCTCGGCCTGAAGGTTGGCGAGGGCCTGCTCCTGGACGAAGACCGTCTGGGCCATGGCATAGGGCGCATAGGGCTGCTGGCGCAGCTTCTCGGCGATGAAGCGCTCGGCTTCCGGATCGCGCGGCTGGTTCGCCACTTGTTCGAGGCGGCGGAAGATGTCGGAGATGACCTGGCGCTCCTGGTCGTTCATGGCGAGCCTCCTTCAAAGCTGCGATTTCCGGACATGTAAGAACGACCACAAACTTTGTCAGGGGGAGGAATGCCGAATAAGGCGACGCTCGTCCAGATGGCGCAGGGCCCGGGGCATGATGGCCGCAAGAGCCGAAACGTCGTGCCACGCGGCCTTCTCCACCTCGGCGAGGTCGGGGCGAAGGCCCGCGCTCTCGTCGGCGCGGACCACGTAGCGGATGTCGTGATGCCAGTGCTCGGGCTCGCCCCTCTCCGGACGCGCCGGGATGACATGGCTGTCGATGTCAATGGGTAGGTTCGTCTCCGCATGCCAGGAATCAAGGCTCAGGCCCTGAAGCCCCGTCTCCTCGACCGCTTCCCTGAGGGCGGAATCCGTCAGCTCCTCGGGCGCCTCGTAATGGCCGCCGGGCTGGAGCCAGCGCGCCAGCGCGCGGTGACTGATGAGGAGCGTCCGGCGCCCCGCGCGGTCGAGGACGATCGCCGACGTGGTGACGTGTCCCGGAAAGGTGCGGCGGGAATGGATGTCGCTCCCCTCGGCGATCTGGCGGCGCAACACTTCGTGCACGTCCACAGGGACCGCGAAGTGCTCGGCATATCGGTCGAGGACGGTTTGAACATGCTGGCGGAAGGCGGCTGGATCGAAGCACATGACGATCTGCTCGGGGACAGGGCAGCACCGACTATGGCCCTTCGCACCTCCGCCTCAAGAAGAAGCCCCGCTACGGCGGGGCTTTCCAGTGGATTATTTATTCGGCGTCCGGGGATTTCAGAGGCCGTACGTTCGTCTCGATCTCGTCCTCCTCGTCGAAGAGGGTCGGCTCTTCCTCCGGCGTGTCGAGGCGGGTCTTCTTGCGCAGGGCCACGTATTTCTTCTGGATCTTGATCCGGCTCTCGCGCGCGATCTCCAGGGCGCCCTGGATCAGGGAGCGTTCGGCCTTCTCGTTCTGCAGCTCCTCGGTGAGGCGGCGGTTCGCAGATTCCAGGGTGCTCCGTTCCTGGTCGAAGCGCTTGGTGAGCTGGTCGATGCGCTCGGTCAGGCTCGCCACCTTGTTGTCCGAGCTCTCGATCTGGAAGTCCTTGGCGGCGATGGCCTTGCCCAGCATCTCGACGCGCTCCTGCAGCTCGATGCGCGAGCGCTGGAGCTCGTTGACCATGCCCACCTGGCGCTCGACCTCCTGCTGGGTCGCCTCCAGGCGGCGCTCCAGGGTGTTCTTCTCGATCGTGGTCTCTTTCAGGTTCCGCTCGACGCCGCGCAGGGCCTCGTTCTTGTCGCGCAGCTGATCGCGGGTATGGGCCAGGATCTTGTCGGTCGCTCCGAGGCGGGAATTGAGCCCCTCGATCTTCATGTCGAGCGCCGAAAGATCGGTCTGGTGCGCGGAGCGCTCGGAGTCGAGCTGGGTCTCCAGGCGCTGGCGCAGGACCTGCTCGGCCATGAGCTTGGTTTCGAGCTCCGAGGCGCGCTGGCGGGTGGCCTCGAGCTGGGTCTCAAGCTCGCTGTAGCGGTTGGACAGGCTGGTGAGGCGGTAGTTCTGCTCCTCGGCGACCTTCTGGAGCCGTTTGACCTCGTGATCGAGCAGGCCGTTCCGCTCGCGGGTCTCGATCAGCTCGCGCTCGGCGCGGGCGACCGTCTGGTCGGCTTCCTGGGCTTCGAGGCGCAGGGCCTGGTTCTCTTCCGTGATGTTGCGGGCGCGCTCGGTCTCGATGGACAGCTGGTTCTCGAGGTCGGCGACGATCGCCTCCTTGTCCTTCACATTGAGGCGAAGGTCCTCGATGAAGGAATCCTGCTCGCGCACCTTTCCTTCGGCCTTGCGCAGCTGGGAGACAGTGGCCGAAAGGTCGTCGGCCATGCGGGCCTGGGCGGCGGACAGATCGGCCAGCTCCCGGCGCAGCGCCACCGTGGTCTCGCTCTCCTGCTTGAGCACCGCCTCGGTTTCGAGCAGGCGGGACTGGAGCTGGGGATAGTTGCGGATGAGGTCGTAGACCGGCTCGCTGAGCAGGGTGAAGTCGTCCTTGAGGCTGCGGATCTCCTCCAGGCGGTCGATCAGGTTGGCGAACCGGACCCGGATCAGCTCGTTCTTCTGGCCGACCGAGTCGAGCGCCCCGTCGGGCCGCAGGAGAGGCGGCTCGGCCTTGGCCGGCGCGTGATCCTGCTGCGGAGCCTGCATGGTCGTGACGACGAGCACCGGCTCGGAAGGCGAATCCTGAACGTCCCCCTGCGGCTTCTTGCCGAAGCGCCCCCTGAAAGACGACCAACCCGATGCCATGACACCGTCCCCTTTACGGTACGAAATTCATACTCCGGGGATGTTTTAGCCGAGAGTGCGCAGGAGTGGAAATAGAATTTCGTTGCGCATCAGTGTCACAGGCTATTCGGCCGCCGCGCGGGCGGGCTTGTGGGCGAGCTTTGCGGCGAATCCGGCCGCTTCCAGGACCTCCGGCATCGGGCCTCCGGTCGCCCAGTCGAGAAGCTCGACCGTGTGGACGATGGGGATGTCCGTGCCTTTGCCGATCTGGGTGATGCAGCCGATGTTGCCGGTGGCGATCAGGTCCGGCTTGGTACGCTCGATATTGGCGACCTTCCGGGCCCGGAGCTGGCCGGCGATCTCGGGCTGGAGCAGGTTGTAGGTGCCGGCCGAGCCGCAGCAGATATGGCCTTCCGGCACGTCCTTCACGGTGAAGCCCGCCTGCTTGAGGAGCGTCTTGGGCTCCGTGCGGATCTGCTGGCCGTGCTGCATGGAGCAGGCCGAGTGATAGGCCACGACGAGATCCGTCCTGCTCCCGGGTGCCATCAGCTTGAGGCCGGTCACGTACTCCGTGATGTCCTTGGTGATCTCGGACACCCGGGCAGCCTTCTCGGCATAGGCCGGATCGTCCCGGAACATGAAGCCGTAATCCTTGATGGTCGTGCCGCAGCCCGAGGCCGTGATGATGATGGCGTCGAGCCCCTCCCCGTCCATCTCGGCGATCCAGACGTCGATGTTGCGCTTGGCGAAGGCATGGCTGTCGTCGTCCCGCCCCATGTGATGGACGAGGGCGCCGCAGCACCCCTCCCCCTTCGGCTGGATCACCTCTATGCCGTGCCGGTTCAGGAGGCGGATCGCCGCCTCGTTGAAGCCAGGCTTGAGCACTGGCTGGGCGCAGCCGGACAGGATCGCAACGCGCCCCCGCCGGGCGCCCTCCGCCGGAAACGCACCGGGCCGGTCGAAGGGCGACCGGGCCGGGGCGCGAGCCGGCGCGAGATCGATCATCGCCTTCAGGCGCGTTCCCACGAACGGCACCATGCCCACGAGGCCCTTGATGGGCTTGGCCAGGATCGCGGCGCCCATGGCGGCCCGGAAGCGGTTGGGATAGGGCAGAACATGCGCCAGCACGGAGCGCAGGAGCCGGTCGTGCCAGGGGCGGGTATAGGTGGCCTCGATATAGGCGCGGGCGTGGTCGACGAGGTGCATGTAATGCACCCCCGACGGGCAGGTGGTCATGCAGGACAGGCACGACAGGCAGCGGTCGATGTGCTTCACCACCTCCGGGGTGGCGGGCTTTCCGCCCTCCAGCATGTCCTTCATCAGGTAGATGCGCCCGCGCGGCGAGTCGAGCTCGTCGCCGAGGAACAGGTAGGTAGGACAGGTGGCCGTGCAGAAGCCGCAATGGACGCAGGTCCGGAGGATCTTCTCCGAACTCGCCATTGCGGGGTCTTTCAGCTGATCGGGAGTGAAGTTCGTCTGCATGTCCTTAGCCCCCCGCTTGCCACTGGTTGATGGCCTCAACGGGATAGATCAGCATGATGATGTTGAGGATGAGGTTGTCACGGATCCAGTATCCGACGACCAGCTCCATGAGCAGCGCCGCGACCGCCGTCAGCCAGACGGGCCAGATGCGGGCAAGCCAGAAGCCCAAGGCCATGGCGCCGATGTCCATGACCGAGTTGATGACACTGTCGCCGTAATAGTCGAGAGCGATATTCGTCGCACGGTAGCGGTCGATGACGGCGTTCGTGTTCTCGGCGATCTCCCAGGCGTACTCGACACCGAGCGCCAGGAGGAACGCCACGCCCAGCGGCAGCGGCCTTCCCCGCACGAGGCCGATGAGCCAGGTGCCGGCATAGAACAGGAAGCCATGGATGACGTGGGAGGGGGTGTACCAGTCCGTCAGGTGCTGGGAATTGCCTGAATCCCTGACAGTTCCGTGCCAGAGCTCGATCGTGCCGCATTTGCAGATCGGCGTCCGTCCCATGGCCAGGAGGATCAGCGCGGTCACCACGACCAGCCCAAGGGCAAGGCCCGCATAGAGCATCGTATGGCGGCCCTGCGGCTCGCCCGTCGGGCTCTTGAGAACGGCTGCACCCGTCATCCTAGAGGCCCGCATACATGCGGCCCGGATTGAGGATCCCGGCCGGATCGAAGGACGCCTTGATGCCCCGCGTGAGGGCCATCACCGGATCGGCCTGCGGCTCGAAGACGTCGACCTGCGCCCTGATCTCGGCGGGTGCCCGCACCAGGGTCGCGTGCCCGCCGAAAGCCAGGGTGGCGCTGCGGATCGCGGACGCTCCCGCGTCACCGTTCACCGAGGTCGAGATCCACACGAGGCCGCCGCCCCAGTCGTAGAACCACTGGGCGTCGATCGCCCGCGCCACGTGGGCCGCGAGGTCCGGCCCGCGGGTGGGCGCGGTGGAGACGCGCCAGATCGCCCGCTCGCCGTTGCCGGACAGCACCGCCGCATCGCGCACCGACTGCCAGAGCGCGTCCGCGCCCCGTCCTTCCAGGATGTCGGCGGCCTCGAAGCCCGGCAGGAGCCGGCGCAGCTCGTTGAGGCGGTAATCGACCGAGAGCCTGAAGCCTTCGAGCCTGATCAGGGTGCGGGCGCCCTGGCGGTCCGGGCTCGGCAGATGCGCGGCGCCGGTGATGTCGAAGGGCGAGCCCAGCGCCTGGGACAGCGCCTCGATGGCGGCGCGGTCGTCGAGCCCGCGCATGAGGAGCGTCGACATGCGCTCGGGCTTCGGCAGCACCTTGAAAGTCACCTCGGTCAGGAAGCCGAGGGTGCCCCAGGATCCGGACATGAGCTTGACGAGGTCGAGGCCGGTCACGTTCTTCATCACCCGGCCGCCGGACTTGATCGCCTCTCCCCGTCCGTTGACGAAGCGCACGCCGATGAGGCTGTCCCGGGCCGCTCCCGCCATGATGCGGCGGGGGCCGGAGATGTTCATCGCCGCCACCGCCCCGATGGTCGGCTCTCCCCTTGAGCCGAGGAGCGGGCGGTAATCCATCGGCTCGAAAGGCAGCTCCTGCCCCTTCTCGGCGAGCGTGCGCACCACCTCCGACACCGGAGTGCCGCTGCGGGCGGAGATCACGAGTTCAGCGGGTTCGTAGAGCGTGACGCCGGAGAGCGCCGCGGAGGAGATCGAGGCGTCGGTCTGGTTCGGCCGCCCCATGGCGGCCTTGGTGCCGTTTCCGGAAAGGCTGAGAAGGGTTCCCTTGGCGGCGGCATCAAGGATGATCGAGGAGGCGTCCTGCTCGTCGCGGGGGGTCAGGAGCGTCACGCGGCGAGCCTCCCGTCGAGCGGGAACACCTTGGCCGGGTTGAGCAGCCAGCCTGGATCGAACACGCCGCGCACCCGCATCTGCTGGGCGAGGTCGGCCTCGTTGAATTGGCAGGTCATGAGATCGCGCTTCTCGATGCCGACGCCGTGCTCGCCGGTGAGGCATCCGCCCACCTCGACGCAGAGCCTGAGGATGTCCTCGCCGGCCTTTTCGGCCTTTTCCATCTCGCCGGGCACGTTGGTGTTGAACATGACGAGCGGGTGGAGGTTGCCGTCGCCCGCATGGAACACGTTGGCGACCCCGAGGCCGTAGGACTTCACGATCTCGTCGATGCGCTTGAGCACGTAAGGCAGTTGCCCGGTCGGGATCGTGCCGTCCATGCAGATGTAGTCGGCCACGCGGCCCGTGGCCCCGAAGGCGGACTTGCGGCCCTTCCAGATCGCCGTGCTCTCCGCCTCGGACTGCGACACCTTGAGGGTCTTCGGCCGGAATGGTTCCGCAATGGCGACGATGCGGCGGAGCATGTCGTCGATCTCCTGGTCGGAGCCCTCGACCTCCACGATCAGCATGGCCTCCACATCGAGCGGATAGCCCGCATGCGCGAAGGCCTCGCAGATCTGGATCGCCGGCTTGTCCATGTACTCGAGGGCGACCGGGATGATCCCGGCCCCGATGATGGCGGCCACGCAGGCGCCCGCATCCTCCACCCGCTCGAAGCCGAAGAGCGCGGGCCGCGCTCCTTCGGCCGCACGCAGGATGCGCACCACGGCCTCGGTGACGATGCCGAGCTGCCCTTCCGAGCCGCAGATCAGGCCGAGGAGGTCGTAGCCGCCACTGTCGAGATGGTCGCCACCGAGCTGGACTACGGTGCCGTCGAGAAGCACCAGGGTCACGCCCAGCAGGTTGTTGGTGGTCACCCCGTATTTCAGGCAATGGGCCCCGCCGGAATTCATGGCGATGTTGCCAGCGATGGTGCAGGCGAGCTGGCTCGACGGGTCGGGCGCGTAGAAGAAGCCCTCGTAGGACACTGCCTGGCTGATGCCAAGGTTGGTGATGCCGGCCTCCACATGGGCGGTGCGGTTGGCGAAATTCACGTCGAGGACCCGGTTCATCTTGGAGACGCCGAGCACGATGGCGTCCGCTTGAGGGATCGCGCCGCCGCAGAGCGAGGTTCCGGCTCCGCGCGGCACCACCTTCACGCCGTTCTGGTGGCAGAAGCGCATGATGGCCGACACCTCCTGGGTGGAGGACGGCAGGACCACCGCGAGCGGCATCTGCCGATAGGCGGTGAGCCCGTCGGTCTCGAAGGCCCGGCGCTCGTCCTCGGTCACGATCAGGGCCTCGGGCGCGACGAGCCGCTGAAGTCCGGCGACGATCTCGGCCCGTCGGGCCAGAACGGCCTCGTCGGGCTTCGGAAACGCGATCGACATGGCACCTCTCCCTGGTGAACGCGAGGCAGCTTGGGGCGCATGGCCGCCCTCTCAAGAAGGTAGCTGCTCTTGGGGGATTTTTCCAATAATGTGGAATCTCTCTAAGATGGCTTGGCATGCCCGCAAAGGAGTTTTTTGAATGCGCTCTCTCGTTCTCTCCGCCGCCCTGGTTTTCGTCGGGCTCGGCTCCGCCCAAGCCCAGGACGCTGCCGCCGGCGAGAAGGTCTTCGCCCAATGCCGCGCCTGCCACCAGATCGGCGAGAACGCCAAGAACGCCGTCGGCCCGGTCCTGAACGGCCTCTTCGGCCGCCATTCGGGCTCGGTCGAGGGCTACAACTATTCCGATGCCAACAAGAATTCCGGCATCACCTGGGACGAGGCGACGTTCCGGGAGTACATCAAGGACCCGCGCAAGAAGATCCCGGGCACCAAGATGATCTATGCGGGTCTCAAGGACGAGAAGCGCATCGACGATCTCGTGGCCTATCTCAAGCAGTTCGACGCCTCGGGCAAGAAGGTCGCCCAATGAGCGTTTCCGCCGTGCCGGGCGGCGACCGCGGGCGCAAGCCCCGCGTCGCCCTTTTCGTCACGTGCCTCGTTGACCTGATCCGTCCCTCGGTCGGCTTCGCGGCCGTGAAGCTTCTGGAGGATGCAGGCTGCACGGTGGATGTCCCCGTGCAGACCTGTTGCGGCCAGCCCGCCTTCAATTCGGGCGACAGGGGCACGGCCCGCGACCTGGCCGAGCAGGTGATCGAGGCGTTCCGCGGCTATGACTACGTCGTTGCCCCGTCCGGGTCCTGCGCGGGCATGATCAAGGCGCATTACCCGGAACTCTTCGCCGATGACCCCAACTGGCTGCCCCGAGTCAACGCCCTGGCGGCGCGCACCTACGAGCTCACAAGCTTCCTGGTCGACGTGCTCGGCGTCACGAAGGTGGACGCGTCCTACGAGGGCACCGTCACCTATCACGATTCCTGCTCGGGCCTGCGCGAGCTCGGCGTCCGGTCGCAGCCGCGCAGGCTCCTCGCGAGCATGGAGGGTGTGACGCTCGTCGAGCTGAACGAGAGCGACGTCTGCTGCGGCTTCGGCGGCACCTTCGCGGTGAAGTACAGCGACATCTCGGGCGCCATTGTCGACGCGAAGACGAAGCACGTCTCAGAGACCGGCGCCTCCACGCTGCTCGCGGGCGATCTCGGCTGCCTGATGAACATGGCGGGCCGCCTTTCCCGAGAGGGCAAGGAAATCGAGGTGCGCCACGTCGCCGAGGTGCTGGCCGGCATGACCGACGATCCGCCGATCGCGGCCGCGAGGGATCCCCGCCGTTCATGACCGATCACGGCCATATCGCCGCGCGCCTGTTCCGGATGGACGAGAGCACCTGGGAGCGCCATGCGAGTCCCTGGAGCGTCTGGACGCGGGTTGCGTCCCTTCCGGTTCTGCTGCTGGCGATCTGGAGCCACGCCTGGCTCGGCCCCTGGGCCGTGCTGCCGGTCGCGTCCGTGATCCTCTGGCTGTGGCTCAATCCGCGCCTGTTTCCGGCGCCCGAGCGCACCGATACCTGGAGCGCGAGGGCGACGTTCGGCGAGCGGGTCTGGCTGAGCCGCGGGCAGGTTCCCATCCCGTCCCATCACGCCAGGATGGCGCAGATCCTCTCGGGACTATCGGCCGCAGGCTTCGCCGTAGCGCTTGTCGGGGCCGTCATGAATAACCTTATCCTGACGGTTTCCGGCGGCCTCGCCTCCTGGCTTGCGAAGATGTGGTTCTGCGACAGGATGGTCTGGCTCTACGACGACATGAAAGACAAGCACAGGCCTTACGCAGGCTGGCTCCGCACGGGTAAGAAAGAGGTCCGATGACCGTTCACACCACCTCCCCGCAATTCAAGGCGAACGCCGCGCAGGCTTTGGCCGACGTCCAGCTCCAGAAGGCACTCGGCAACGTGAAGCAGGGCTTCATCGACAAGCGCCAGAAAGCGGCCGAGAAGCTGCCCGAGTTCGAGGCGCTGCGCGATTCCGCGCGGGACATCAAGAACCACACCCTGGCCCATCTCGACCTCTATCTCGAGGCCTACGAGGACAAGGTGAAGGCCTCCGGCGGCCACGTGCATTTCGCCCGCACGGCCGAGGAGGCGCGCAGCATCATTCTCGGCATCTGCCGCGATGCCGGCGCGCGCACCGTCACCAAGGGCAAATCGATGATCTCCGAGGAGATCGGCATCAACCACCATCTCGAGGCACATGGGGTTGTGCCGGTCGAGACGGATCTCGGCGAGTACATCATCCAGCTCCGCAACGAGATGCCGAGCCACATCATCGCGCCGGCAGTCCACCTCAACGCCACCCAGGTCGAGCAGGACTTCCGCCGCGTCCACACCCATCTCGACGCCAAGCGCGACCTGTCGGAGCCGGTGCAGCTCCTGACTGAGGCGCGCACGGTGCTGCGCGAGCGCTTCCTGGCGGCGGACGTGGGCATCACGGGCGCGAACTTCCTCGTGGCGGAGACCGGCACGTCGATCATCGTGACCAACGAGGGCAACGGCGACCTGACGCAGATCCTGCCGAAGACCCACATCGTGCTCGCCTCGATCGAGAAGCTGGTGCCGACCCTTGAGGACGTGAGCCAGATCCTGCGCGTCCTCGCGCGCTCCGCGACCGGCCAGGAGATGTCGGTCTACACCACGTTCTCGACCGGCCCGCGCCGCCCCGGCGATGCGGACGGGCCCGAGAACTATCACGTGGTGCTCCTCGACAACGGCCGCTCGTCCATGCTCGGCACGAGCTTCGAGGAGATGCTGCGCTGCATCCGCTGCGGCGCCTGCATGAACCACTGCCCGGTCTACCACGCGGTCGGCGGGCACGCCTACGGCTGGGTCTATCCCGGCCCCATGGGCGCGGTGCTGACCCCTAGCCTCATCGGCGTCGACAAAGCAGGCCATCTGCCGAACGCCTCGACTTTCTGCGGCCGCTGCGAGAGCGTCTGCCCGGTGCGCATCCCGCTGCCGAAGCTGATGCGCCACTGGCGCGAACGGGAGTTCGAGCGCCATCTGACGCCGGCCACCATCCGCTCGGGCCTGAGGACCTGGGGCTTCTTCGCCAAGCGCCCTGCCCTCTACCGCCTGGCGACCCGCGCCGCCATGGGTGTGCTGGGCCTCGCCGGCCGCACCAAGGGGCGCTTCGCGTGGTTGCCCCTGGCCAAGGGCTGGACCAAGTATCGCGACTTCCCGGCCCCGCAGGGCGAGACCTTCCAGGCGCGCTGGCGCCGCGAGCGCAGCAGGAGGAGCGCATGAGCGCCCGCGACGATGTTTTCGCCAATATCCGCCGGTCTCTCGGCGTCAAAGGATCGGAGACGATCCGCCGCCAGATGGTGGCCGAGCGGCTGGAGCGCGCGCCCAAGGGCGTGGTTCCGGCCCGCGGCCAGGTTTCGGGCGAGGAGCGGATCGCCCTGTTCAAGCTCCAGGCCGAGGCGGCCCTTGCGACCGTGACCGAGGTCGCCTCCGCGGCGGAGGTGCCGCAATCCATCGCCCTCTTCCTGCGCAATCACAACCTGCCCGCCACCCTGCGGATGGGCGACGATCCCCGCCTCGAGAAGATGCCATGGGATGAGACGACCCTCGAGATGAGCCATGGGCCGAGTGAAGGTCGCGACCTGAACGCCGTCAGCCACGCCTTCGGGGCTGTCGCCGAGAGCGGCACGGTCGTGATGGTGTCGGGCCACGAGAACCCCTCGACCCTCAACTTCCTGCCGGACAACCACATCGTGGTGGTATCCGCCAAGGACATCGCGGGCGACTACGAGTCTGTCTGGAACCGGGTCCGTTTCGCCTTCGGCAAAAGCACGATGCCACGCACCGTGAACTGGATCACCGGCCCGTCCCGCTCCGGCGACATCGAGCAGACCCTGCTGCTCGGCGCCCACGGCCCCCGGCGGCTGCACATCGTGGTGGTGAGGGACTAGGGCGAGTCGACAGCCTCCCATGCTGAGCCGTATCGTATGATATCGCCGCATGCGAGGCTCGGGACATGCCCTCCAGGACATTCATCTTCCGCACCATCCGCTGGTCGGCCTGGGACGGGTGCGAGGCGGGGCTGGAGCATGTGGACGTGCGCCCCGCCGATGGCGGGCTCGACATCTCGGGCGTCGTCATCGGCCAGGAGGACGGCTCCAGGTTCGGTCTCTCCTATCGCCTGAAGCTCGATGCCTTCTGGCGGACGCGGGATCTTCTCCTGCGGACCACGTCGGGCCAGGCGCTGCACCTGGAGAGCAACGGGCAAGGCTCCTGGCAGGAGGACGGACGCCCGCTGGCCTCACTTCAAGGCTGCATCGACGTCGATATCCAGGCGACGCCGCTCACCAACACGCTGCCGATCCGCCGCCTTGACCCTAAGGACGGCGAGAGCGTCGACGTCCGCCTCGCCTATGTCGGCATCCCGGATCTGACCGTCGCGCCTGCCGACCAGCGCTACACGGCGCTTCGAAGCGGCTCGCTCTACCGCTTCGAGAGTCTGGAGAGCGGCTTCACGGCAGATCTGCCGCTGGACGAGGACGGGTTCATGCTCGACTACCCAGGCCTCTTCCGTCGTCTCGGCTGACCCATCCTGCCGCAGCGCGGCATCTGGGCGCGCCCCTCGCCTATGGCGCCGCTCGATAAAATCGTCTAAGTCTTTGAAATCGCAAGTAGTTTTTAACAGTTCTAAACTAGTGCTTCCATGATCGTCTGCTCCTGCAACGTCTTTTCCGATGGTGACGTGAAGGCCTGCCTGACCCCGGGGCCGGACTGTCCGCGCACGCCTGCCCAGGTCTATCGCTGCCTCGGGTGCAGCCCGAATTGCGGGCGCTGCGTCCGCACGATCCGGTCGATCATGGACAAGGCACTGGCGGATGCCGGCGTCGAGCCCGTGGCTGCCTGCCAGCGCGGCTGCTGCCCGACCGTCCTGGAGAAGGCGGCGGCAGAGCCGACCCTTTGACGATTGGGTCTTCCTCCCTAGTTCATAAATCCTCTAGATAGCTGGTACGGCGCTCCCCGGCGCCGGTTCGACGTGAGGATAGGATGAAGGGCGACCCGAAGGTAATCGAGTATCTCAATCGCGGCCTGCGCAGTGAGCTGACGGCGGTCAACCAGTACTGGCTCCACTACCGTGTGCTGGACGATTGGGGATACAAGGAACTCGCCAAGACCTGGCGCAAGGAATCCATCGAGGAGATGCACCACGCGGATCGCTTCATCGAGCGCATCATCTTCCTGGACGGCTTCGCGAACCTCCAGGTCCTCGACCCGCTGCGGATCGGCCAGAACATCCAGGAAATCCTCGAATGCGACCTCGCGGCCGAATATGACGCGCGCAATCTCTACGGCGAGGCCGCGCAGTATTGCGAGAGCGTCGGCGACCGCGTCTCCAAGAACCTGTTCGAGGAGCTGATGGCCGACGAGGAAGGCCACATCGATTTCCTCGAAACCCAGCTCACCCTGATCGAGCAGATCGGCGTCGAGCTCTACGCCCAGAAGCACGTGGGCGGGCTCGAGAGCGACCACTGAACCTGGCGACCGTCGATTGGACAAGGCCCGCCACGCGCGGGCCTTTCGTTCGTCAGCTGCTGGCGAGATCCCGCGGCTCGCTGATCGAGGCGATCGGCAACGTCACGATGCGCACGTCCAAGTCGTCCGGATCCGTGCGGATCGAGAAGCCGAGGCTACGGCACATGTCCAGCATGGTGGTGTTCTCCCGCAGGACCTGACCTTCGATCTCCCGCAGGCCCTCCACCTTCGCCCATTCGATCATCAGCCGCATCAGCTCCCAACCGAGGCCGAGACCCTTGAGGTCCGAGCGCAGGAGGATGCCGTACTCGCCCGTCTCGTGATTGGCGTCGGCGTGAACGCGCACCGCGCCCATCATCTCGCCCGTCGCGCGGTCGAAGGCCACGAACGCGATGGCGCGGGCGTAGTCGAGCTGGGTCAGGCGCGCCAGGAACGTATGGCTGAAGTCGCGCACGGGCGCGAAGAAGCGCAGGCGCAGATCCTCCGGCGTGATCGCCTGGAAGAAGCGGCGGAATTCCTCCTCGTCCTCCGGACGCACGGGGCGCACGAAGGCCTCGCGTCCGCTGCGCAGGGTGATGACACGCTCCCATTCCTTCGGATAGGGCCTAACCGCGAACCGCGGATGCCCCCTGCCCTTGCGGGCTTCCGCCGGCAGCGGCGCCACGGCCACCCGCGCATCGACCGCGATGACGCCCGTGTGGTCGGCGAGCAGCGGGTTGATGTCGAGCTCGCGCACCTCCGGCAGATCGGCGGCGAGCTGCGCGAGCTTCACCAGCACGAGGGCGATCGCCCGCTCGTCGGCCGCCGGAACGTCGCGATAGGCCTTGAGGATGCGGGACACACGGGTGCGGTGGATGAGGTCGTCCGCCAGCTTGAGGTCGAGGGGCGGCAGGGCGAGCGCCTTGTCGTTGATGACCTCCACGGCCGTGCCGCCGCGCCCGAACAGGACGACGGGCCCGAAGGACGGATCGTCGGCGATGCCCATGATGAGCTCGCGCGCCTTCGCGCGCCGGATCATGGGCTGGACCGTGACGCCGGTGATCGAGGCCTGCGGCTTGAGGCGCGCCGCGCGTTCCAGGATGTCGATGGTGGCCTTCCGGACCGCCTCCTCGGTCGTCAGGTCGAGCTTCACGCCGCCGATGTCGGATTTGTGCACGATGTCCGGCGACAGGATCTTCACCGCCACCGTACCGCCTTCGGCCAGGAAGGGCTGCGCGGCCTTAGCCGCCTCGTCGGGCGTCCTGGCCAGAAGGACCGGAGCGGACGGGATGTCGTAGGCTTTCAGAAGCGCATTCACCTCGAGCGGGTCGAGCCAGCGGCGGTTCTGGGCCAGAACCCCGTCGATGATGCGATGGGCGCCTGCCGTATCGGGAGCGAAATCCTTCGGGAGGCTGTCCGGCGTCTCCATCAGCTCGCTCTGCGCCTCGCGGTAGCGCACGAGCTGGAGAAAGCCGCGCACCGCGTCGGCCTCCGTCGAGAAGTGCGGAATGCGCACCTCCTCGAAGGCGCGAGCGGATTCCGGGTCCTCGCCGATCCAGGCGGCGAAGACCGGCTTCTGGCGCATCCCGCGCGCGCGGTCCTTCCTGACCACCTCGGCCACCGCCTGGGCTGCCTGGGGGGCGCTTGTGACGGCGGTCGGCACGTTGAGGATGAGGACGGCATCGTTGTCCGGATCGGCGAGCAGCGCCTCCAGGGCTGCGGTGTAGCGGGCCGGATCGGCATCGCCGACGATGTCGACGGGATTGGCCTTCGACCAGGTGGCCGGCAGAACCACATTCAGGCGCTCGATGGTCGCGTCGGAGATCGTCGCCAGCGTTCCGCCGAGATCGATGAGGCGATCGACCGCCAGGACGCCGACGCCGCCGCCATTGGTGAGGATGGCGAGACGGTTGCCCGGGAACGGCTTCTGCCGGCTTAAGGTTTCGGCGGCGGCGAAGAGCTGGTCGAGGTCGAGGACGCGCAGCAGACCCGCGCGCCGGAAGGCGGCATCGTAGACCGCGTCCGATCCGGCCAGGGCCCCCGTATGGGTGGCGGCCGCCTTGGCTCCCTGGGCATGGCGTCCCGACTTGATCACCACGACGGGTTTCGTGCGCGCGGCGGCACGGGCCGCGGACATGAACTTCTGCGCGTTGTCGATGGACTCGATGTAGAGAAGGATGGCCCGCGTCCCGCTGTCGGCCGAGAAGAAGTCGAGGCAGTCGCTGAAATCCACGTCGATCTTATCGCCGAGGGACACGATGGCCGAGAAGCCGACCTGGCGCTGCGCCGCCCATTCCACGAGGCCCGCCGCCACTGCGCCGGACTGGGAAACGAGCGCAAGGTCGCCCGGCTGCACGCCCCGGGCCGCGAAGCTCGCGTTCATACGCGCGCGCGGCGCCATCACGCCGATGCAGTTGGGCCCGACCACCCGCAGGCCGTATTGCCGGGCGGCGATCCTCACCTGATCCGACAGGGATCCCGGCCCGTAGCCCAGGCCGGCCGTCGCGATGATGGCGGCCGGAACCCCCGCCTGGCCCGCCTCCTCGATCACGTCGAGCACATTGCGGGGCGGCACGGCAACGACGACGAGGTCCGGTGTCTCTGGCAGGTCCCTCAGCGACCGGTAGCAGGTCTTGCCCTCGATCTCCCGGTGGTGCGGGTTGACCGGATGGAGCGCGCCCGCGAAGCGCCCCTCCATGAGGTTGCGCAGAAAGGTCAATCCCAGGGAGCCGGGACGCGGGCTCGCGCCGACGACCGCGATGGCACGCGGGGCGAAGAGCTTATCGAGGCGATAGGTGGACATGACGATCCTTCGTCTCGTGAGGGCAGGAGCGATCGAAGCAACCTAACGCCTCTCCGGCAGGGATCAATCGCCGAGCCACCGATAGTGCGCGTCGGGGGTCTGCTCCTCGTTCTCGGAGCCGTCGGTCATCTCGACCAGCCGGAAGCCGCGATGCTCATAGAAGCGGCGCGCCTGCACGTTGCGCTGGAAGGTCCAGAGATCGAGGCAGGCATTGCCCTCCTTGGCGGCCCGGAGCAGCATGGAGCCGACGCCGCGGCCGTGCCAGGCGGGATCGACATAGAGATGGTCGAGCCAGCCCTCGCTCACGGCCGCGAAACCGATCAGCGAGCCCCCGCCCTCCGCCAGCCAGATCTCGCTCGCGGGGAAGACCTCGTTGCGGAAGAAGGCCAGATCCTCTTCGGGCGTGTGAAGGTCCGGCAAGTAGGGAAAGCAGGTCTTGCGGACGTGCCGGTTCAGCCGCGCCACGGCCTCCATGTCGGCGAAGGTCGCGCGGCGCAGGCCGACCTCGGCCATCACTCCGCCAGAACCCGCGTGGGCGGGAAGATGACCTCGACGAGAGTGCCCTCGCTCGGGTGGCTCGTGATCTGCAGCGCGCCCCGGTTCGCCTCGACCAGGGCCTTGGTGAGCGGAAGCCCCAGTCCCGTGCCGCCGCGCCTGCGCGATGTGGCGAGCTGGCGGAACGGCTCGAGAGCCGCCTCGACCTCGGCTTCCGTCATGCCGATGCCCGTGTCCCGGACCCGGAAGGCGACCTCGCCCCGGTCGGTCAGGGCCGTCGAGACGATCACCTGGCCGCCCGCGTCCGTGAACTTGATGGCGTTGGACACGAGGTTCAGCACGATCTGCCGCACGGAGCGCTCGTCGGCCACCACCGGCGGCAGCTTCGTGGCGAAGCTGGTGCGCATGACGATGCGGTCGCGGGAGGCCTGCGGCTGGAGCAGCGTGAAGCAGGCAGACACGAGATCGTTGAGGTTGACGCTCGTGAAGGAGAGCTCCAGCCGTCCCGCCTCGACCTTGGCGAGGTCGAGGAGATCGTTCACGAGGCTGATCACATGCGCGCCGGAGGCGTGCACGTCCTTGAGGTATTCCTTGTAGCGCTCGTTCCCGATCGGCCCGAAACGCTCCTCCAGCATGACCTCGGCAAAGCCGATGATCGCATTGAGGGGCGTGCGGATCTCATGGCTGATCTTGGCCAGAAGGTCGGATTTCTGGGCGCTCGCCTGCTCGGCCGCGCGCTTGGCGCCAAGGAGTTCGCCCTCCGCCTTCTTGAAGGCCGTGATGTCGCGCAGGACCGCGCAGAACTTGCGGCCGGGGCCGTCGTTCACATGGCCCATGGTCATGAAGAGCGGGATCGTGCCGCCCTGGCGCACGCGCCCCATGACCTCTCGGCCATCGTTGAGGAGGCTCGCGACCCCCGGCGAACGCAGGCCCTCGAGATAGTCGAGGGCGACGATATGGCTTTCGGGCGCCAGCAGCACCGTGATCGCATCGCCGACGACCTCGCCCTGATCGTAGCCGAACAGCGCCTCCGCGGAGCGGTTGAGGGAGATGATGCGGCCGGTCTCGTCGAGCACGATCACGCCGTCCGTCGCCGTGTCGAGGATCGCCTCGAGCTCGCGCATGCGGCCCTCGCGCTGGCGCAGGTCGAGCTCGGCCTCGCGCAGGCGCCGGAGGGCGTCCGCATCGGGAGCCTTGCGGATCACCATCAGGTCGGCGGGCTCGTCACGCCACTCCGCGCTCGTCAGGCGCAGGGCGACCGGAACGGCTTCCCCGTCCCGCCGCTTGAGCACGAGCGGCGCCTCGGGCTCCTCGAGGTCCAGGAGATCGGGATTGTCCGGGAACAGGCGCGAAAGCCCGCCCGCCGCCGCAATCTGATCGATCCCATCGAAACCCGTCAGCTCGAGCAGGAAACGGTTGCCGAACAGGATCCGGTCCTGCCCATGCACGAGGATGCCGATGGGCAGCCGGTCGAGGATCGGATCGGGCTCCTGGACCGCCGCGGCTGGCCCGGCCGGAGGCATGTCCTTGGCAAGTGCGGCCGGCTCCGGCGTCTCCTTGGCCGATGGCGTCTCCTCCCCGAACCGTGCGCCAAGGGCGCGGGCGATCTCCCGGAACGCGTTGCGTTCGGCATGCGAGAGGCCGGATTGGGCGAGGTCGGGCTCGCGCGGGGCTGGCGCATCGGCGGCTTCCGCCATCGGGGCGGCAGGCTCCGTGTCTTCAGGCTTTCCGCCCGTCAGCGCCTCTGCGACCCGGTCGCGAAGATGGGAGAACCAGGTCTCCTCCTCGGACTGTGACAGGGCGTCATCGGATGCCGGCAACGGTTCGTCGGACGGCGCGGCCTCCAGACCGGTCGGTTCTTCGAGCGTCTCCTCGAAGGCGAAGTCGTCGGCGGGAGCGTCGTCCGCGCCGCGCTCCACCAATGCGTCCATGCGCAGGAGCCCGAATCCCCTGAACCCCAGTATTTCCCGTCCCTCGCCGAAGACCGGCATGCCGGCCCAGTCGACCGGCACCCGGCCGGCTGAATTGTCGAGGCTCCAGAAAACCGTCCTGGCGCTCCAGGTCTCCCGGCGCGCGAATAGGGAAGCGACGATCCTGTCCGGATCCTCGACCACCGACCGGCAAATCTCATCCCAGGTCCGCCCCAGAATGTCGGCCGACATCGGCCCGACGGCCGCCTCCAGTTGCGGCGACACATGCGTGAAGCGGGTCTGCGGATCGGTCTGCCACAGGAAGCGGACGGTGCCGCTCGCCTTCGGCCCAGGGGCCGCTGCCGGAGCGGCCTCAGGACTGTCCGGAGGAGTGCCTACGGTCGGCGCGGCTCGGACGCCCTTGGGGATCGGCCCGAGAAGGAGCGTTACGAGGACGGGATCGCCCGGGGTCACGTCAGCGATGCGACAGACACAGAGGACCGGGAGCCAGGGCTTGGCCGGATCGAGGCGCAGGCGTTCCTTCCGCGCGCCCTCCCGAGGAGCATCCCCGCCGGCCAGCTCCTTCAGGCGTGGGCCCGCCCGAAAACCGGGAGCGACCCGCCCCGTCCCGTCGGCGATCGCCCATCGCAGACCTCGAGCGGCCGGAGACGCCCAGAGCACCCGCTCGGCTGCCGAATCCCAGACGAGCACGCCCGCGCCGGCCTCGGATGCCCGGGCCAGAGCCGGGTCCTGGGCGAGCCGTGCGACCAGCGCCTCGAAGGGGTTTTGAGCATCCGTCATGAACGGTGTTGACCTCAAATGTCTCAGGAGTTCCTCTACCAGGGTTCTAGACCAATATCTCCAAGGAGATGGGATCGGCGGAACTCCTAAACGGTTTTACTTCGTGGTAACCTTAATTGGTAGGCACCACATCGCTACGCGTTGAGTTGATTTTGCAGTGCACAATGTGATATTGCACTGCACAAGGATCCAAACAGGAGTGATCAATGGCGACGAATCAGACCCCGAGCTACGAGATTCCGGCCGAAATGCGCGATTTCGCGGAGAAGAGCGTCGAGCAGGCCCGCAAGGCGATCGACGGTTTCATGGGCGCTGCCCAGAAGACGGTGGACACTCTTGAAGGCTCGGCAAACACGGTCCAGAGCAGCGCCAAGGATGCCACTCGCAAGACCTTCACCTATGCGGAGCAGAACATCGCGGCGGCTTTCGACCTCGCCCAGAAGATGGTGCGCGCGAAGGACGTGCAGGAGGCCATGCAGTACCAGGCCGAATACGTGCGCTCCCAGTTCGAGGCCATGCAGGCCCAGATGAAGGAGCTCGGCTCCCTGGCGCAGTCCGCCATGAAGCAGCCCGGCTCGAAGAAGTAAGCCCGATCCGAAACCTTCCTAAGGAGGCCCGGCATGGCCGAAGCTAAGAAGGCGCGTGCACGAGTAACCGGGGCGAGCGCCAAGGGCGCGCGGAAATCCGCTCCGGCAGCCAAGACCGAAACCGCGACCGAGCAGCTGGCGATGACGGAGTTCGCTCCGCAGCCGGTCCTCCAGCCGGAGGCTCCGGCGGCCGAGGCTCCGCAGGCGCTGCAGCGGGTGCGCACCGACGCACTCCGCAAGGTGATGAGCGAGGCCGTGAACGCCACGGCCCGCGGCGCTCTCGAAGTCCACGACAAGATCATCGAGGCGCTGCAGGCCCAGAGCGATGCAGCCATCGAGGTGTGGGAAAGCTCCCTCAAGGCCCCTCACCTCTCCGAAGCGATCCGGGTTCAGACGAACGGAGCCCGGAAGGCCTACGAGACGGCTTCGGCCCAATGGACCGACATTGCCACGACGACGGCGTCCTGGTTCCACAAGAGCTTCGAGCCGTTCCAAACGGCCCTGCACCGTCAGGACCGCTGATCGCGCCTGTCGAAAACCGGCTTCTTGCGATAAGGCTTGGCCATGACTGGCCAAGCCTTTTCCATTCCCGTTCCTGCCGTCATCGCTGTGGTCGTGCGCGAGGGCCGGACGCTGCTCGTCCGGCGCGCCAATCCGCCCGATGCCGGCCTGTGGGGCTTTCCCGGAGGCCGGATCGAGCGCGGGGAGACCGTGACGGAAGCCGTCCTGCGCGAGCTTGCCGAAGAGACGTCGATTCAAGGCGAGGCGCTCGACGTCATCACCACCCTCGACATTCTCGACAGGTCGGACGAGGGCGTCCTGCGACACCACTACATCCTGATCGCGGTGCATTGCCGGTGGCTCTCCGGCGAGCCCGTGTCCGGCGACGATGCCCTCGAGGCGCGCTGGTTCTCCATCGATGAGCTCGACCCGGGCCGCCTCCCCATGAGCGTCGATGTGGACGTCATAGCGAGGAATGCGCAGCGCCTTGCGCTTCAGGTCAGGGACAGCTGAGGCTCCTTCGTTTCGGCCGCGATACCGGCCGAAACGAAGGAGCCCTGCCGAAACGACAGGGCTCAAGTTGTCTCTTGCGTGTGGCTGGAAGTCGGACCTTCCGGTCGCAATCTGCACATGACGCCGGCCTCTCCGTCAATCGTGCCGCAACGGCAAATCTTTAGGAATGGTAAACGTTCATACATCATCAAGCATAAGTATAGATATATAACGCTACTACGTTGCATTTCGGTCCGAATGCTTCTTACATATCGGGAGATAGGCGCCCGAAGCCTCGTGCTCCTGAGTCCCAACACGGAAAACTGTCATGCGTACCATTCGTCTTGGATTGCTTGCCGGACTTGCAGCATTCGCTCTCGTCACGACCTCCGCCCAGGCTGCGGACCTTCCGTCCCGCTACAGCCCGGCCCCGGCCTATGAGGCTATGCCGACCTTCACCTGGACCGGCTTCTATGTCGGCGCCAATCTCGGCTACGGCTGGAACACCGGCACGAGCCGCTACTACGATCCGGCCTTCGGCTATGTCGGCAGCAGCAAGACCGGCGGCTTCGTCGGCGGCGCCCAGGCCGGCTATAATTACCAGTTCGGCATGTTCGTCCTCGGCGCCGAGACGGACCTTCAATACGCCGCCGTCGGCAACAAGGGCGCCTCGTACGGCAATACCCACTTCCCCGGCAATTCGGACGGCTTCTTCGGCACGATCCGGGCCCGCATGGGCGTCGCGTTCGACCGCGCCCTGATCTTCGGTACCGGCGGCTTCGCCTATGGCGACGTCGGCGGGAACGTCGGCTACGATCCGGTGCTGGGCTACCACCGCGACAACAGCACCAACGGCGGCTGGACGCTCGGCGGCGGCGTCGAGTACGGCGTGACCAACAACATCTCGGCAAAGGTCGAGGGTCTCTACGTCAACCTCGACACGAGCGGCAACTATGCCGGGGGAGCCCGCTACACGGACCGTCGCGACACCGAATTCGGCGTGCTCCGGGCAGGATTAAACTACAAGTTTAATTGAGACCCTAGCCGTATCAACTACTGAATATACCACAGAAGGCCGGATGCGCTCGTCCGGCCTTTTTGTATTTTGCAACAACTTGTCAGCTTAGCAATTCAAACTGTTTGCCAGTATAGATTACATGAATACATCTATTCTTCCGAGCGGCTTCATTGCGATAAATTTATATTTGGTTCCATTCCATACCTCTTCAGGGTTAGAAAATTTATCCCTCGTTCGGATGGGTATTTCCGGAACCAAAGGTAAGCGCTGAGAATTTCTGCCTCACGCAGGCATCGAACATTGGTACGATGCAGTAACAGTAGTTTTTGAGGCACATCATGAAGTATTCGCATGCCATTGCGGCAGCATTGATCGCTGCTGCAGCCACTCCTTCTTTGGCCTATGCCCAGTCTTTCCGGTCGGGACAGCAGTGTACTCCAGCCGTCGCGGATACTTCTCAGTATCATCGCTGTCGCCTGGCGATCGTCAGGGGCCAGGAGGTGTGCCGTTGCGCCGTCGCCCCGCTGGCGCAGCGCCGGAACGACCGCGACATTTCCGTCACCGGCTCGATCGGACGCGCCACCACGGCGCCGCAGGGCATCCTAGGTTCGGGCAGCTCCGCAGTCCCGGCTTTCGGTACCCTCGGCGTGAGCAATGAAGGGCTCACCAATCGTGCGACCGGCACCGCGACCCGCAGCGGCAGAAGCAATACGTCGCCGAGCGGCCTCGGCGGCACCCTCTCGAGCGGAGCAGGCGCCACGGCCGGCGGCAGCGTGACCGGCACGGGGAGCGGAACCGCATCGGCCGGCGGAGCGGTCGCGGGCAACACCTCCGGAAGTGCCGGCGGAGCCGCTGGCGGCGTCGCAGGCGGGATGAGCGGAGGTGTCTCGAGCGGCGGCACTGCCGGCGGATCCACCGGGGGCTCCGGGACCGTCGGAGATCAGCCGGGAAGCGGCACGGGCAGCATTGGCGGCGGCTCCAATCCGTCCTCGGGCAGCGGCAATCCGGGCAATGACAAAGGCGTCGGCAATGCCGGGGAGAGCCCGAACGGCGGCGACTTCGGCGGCGGCTCACGAGGCCGCAGCGATGCGGGCGATCGCGGCTCCCAAGGCAACGGCCATGGTGGCGACAAGGGCGACCGCGGCGACCGCGGCGACCACGGCAGCCATGGCAACAACGGCTTCGGCAATGGCGGCGGGGACGGCAGCCCGAACGGCAAGGACGATTCCAACCGCTAACGCCCTCTGATTGCTCTTTGGGCTCCGGCTGCTCGCACGGCCGGAGCCCTTTTTCGTTCTGACCGGCCGCCATCCCTGCCCCCAAGGAAGTAGGATGCCGGCCGAATGCTAATACGGCTTAGCTCCTGGCGCAGGCCGAGGACCGTCCCTATGCTCCAACTCATCGCAATTCGGAGAGGTCGATGAGGCAGATGCTGTTCGGTTTGGCCGCCGCTGTTGCGGCGCTCACTGGCACCTGTGCAGCTTGGGGGCAGGAGGCCGCCAAGCGCGGCGAGTACCTGGTGTCGATCATGGATTGCGGCGGCTGCCACACGCCGGGCATTTTCCTCGGCAAGCCCGACATGGAGCGCTTCCTGGGCGGTTCCGAGGTCGGCTTCCAGATTCCAGGCCTCGGCATCTTCTATCCGCCGAACCTGACCCCTGATCCCGAGACGGGACTGGGACAATGGAGCGAGGCCGACATCATCAGGGCGGTCCGCAACGGGGTCCGGCCGGACGGCCGACAGCTCGCTCCGGTCATGCCCTACCAATCCTACAGCAAGCTCACGGACGCCGACGCCAAGGCACTCGCGGGGTATCTGCGCAGCCTGAAACCGGTGAAGAACCAGGTGCCGGCGATCACCGGCGCCAGCGAGAAGCCGACGGCTCCCTACCTCGCAGTCGTAATGCCCTGATCCGACCTGAGGGGCCTGCCGGCCCCTTCCTGACTCAGGCCTATCGACGGCTACAGGGTCACGATGCGGCCTGCCGTCGAGGCCGCTCGATTCATCGATCAGTCCGGCAGCCCCCGGCTCGGTTACCATATTTATTGTTTGAAGTAATTTGCGGCTCTTTGGAGATTGCCAGCCCCGACCGCAAATTGAATTATATCTTCCTTAGAGGAATATCGAATTCGACTGAGTTTTGTATTTACCTTCCGGCGAAGATGATGAGCAACAAGCCTGACTTCGAGCCGATTTAGCGTGATCTGCGGCGGCATCGATGAGAACAATGGCGACTTCTTCCGGCCGTGCCTGGCGGGCTAGGCAGCTCCGGCGGTCACACAAGCAACCTGCTCCGGCCGAGCCCCGGCTCCAGAGCCGGACGCCTGCGCTCACGAGCCGCGTCGCGGCCGCCGTGCCGGCGCGGCAGAGCCCCCTCGGCGATCAGAAGCGGCCGCCGCATCACCTCTCCCACGATCTGAAGACATTCATGGAGGGAACGACGGACTGCGTCTTCGTCCTCGATCGTCAGTGGCGGCTCGCCTTCCTGAACACACGCGCCATCAGCGAACTCAAGGCTGGAGCGGCACTGATCGGTGCGAGCCTCTGGGACGCCCTGCCTGATCTCGCCGGTTCGACCTTCGAAGACCATTACCGGCGCGCGATGAGCGAGCGCACGACGCAACGCTTCGAGGCCTATTATGCCCCGCTGGCGAGCTGGTTCGAGGTGCATGCCGTGCCGGTCGACAGTGGCCTGTCCGTGTTCTTCCGCAACATCAACGAGCGCATCGCGGCGGCCGATGCCCTGCGCGAGCAGGAGCGGCAGCTCGCAACCGTCTTCGGACAGACGATGGTGGGCATCATCCATCGCGGCCTCGACGGCCGGGTGCTGATGGTCAACCAGCGCTGGTGCGAGCTTGTCGGCCGCTCGAAGGACGAGATCGCGCGGCTTCCCTTTCTGGCCGAGACGCATCCCGAGGACGCGGCCTGGAACTCCCCCCTGCTGGAGAAGCACATTCGGACCGGCGAGCCGTTCCAGATCGAGAAGCGCTTCATGCGTCCGGACGGATCGGTGGTCTGGGTCGCCGTGAACGTCTCCTTTGTCCGGGACGAAGCCGGCAAGGTGATTTCGATGATCGCCGTGGCCGAGGACATCGACGACCGCAAGGCCGCTGAAAACGAGGTCCGTGAGGGTCGAAACCTGTTCCAGGTCGCCATCGACAGCGTGCAGGATCTCGTCTTCGTCAAGGACGGGGAAGGACGCTTCGTCCTCACCAACCGGCGGCTGAAGGAAATCTACGGTTCCCTGGAGGGAATGCGTGTCCACGATCATTTTCCGCAGGATGCCGCCGAGGAGTTTCATGCGGCCGATCAACACGTCATTGCGACCGGCGCTGTCTCTACGGTCGATGAGCAGATCTCCGTCGACGGCGAGATCCGCACCTTTCAGATGGTGAAAGTGCCGTGGCGGCAGGATGGCGACATCATCGGCGTCATCGGCGTCTCCCGAGACATGACCGAGCACCGTGCGGCCGAACTGGAGCTGCGCGAGAGCCGGCGCCAGCTTGCAACCCTGATCGATAACCTGCCGGGTCTCGTCTACAGATGCGCGCTCACGGCACCCTGGCCCTTCAGCTTCATGAGCGAGGGGGCCGAGGCTCTGACGGGCTACACGGCCGCGGAGTTCATGGAGAACAAGTTCGGCTGGGCCGACATCGTGCACCCGGACGATCTCGATCAGCTCGACCGGTCGACCCGGGACGCCGTCGAGGAGCGGCGCCCGTTCTCGGAGATCTATCGCATCATCACGCGCTCGGGCGAAACGCGCTGGGTGATGGAGCGCGGCCAGTGCATCTACGACGCCGCCGGAGCGCCGTCCTTTCTCGAGGGCTTCATCAGCGACATCACGCAGCAGAGGCAGACGGAAGAGCGGCTGCGCTGGGTGGCGCATCACGACTCCCTCACCGGCGCGCCGAACCGTGTTCTCTTCCAGGAGAGGCTGGAACACGCACTCAGACGGTCGGGCGAAGCGGGCCGGAAGGTCGGGCTGCTGCTCCTAGACGTAGACCATCTGAAGGAGATTAACGACAGCCTCGGCCATGACGCGGGAGACGCCCTCCTGCAGGTGACCGCCCGACGGCTCACGACGGCATTGCGCAGCACCGACATGGTCGCGCGCAACGGCGGCGACGAATTCGCCATCATCCTGCCGGACATCGAATCCGAGCAGGAGCTCTGGACGATCATCAGGCCCGTCCTCGAGCAGCTTCAGGAGCCCTTCTCCTATGCGGGACGTGCGATCGACTGCCGCGCCAGCATCGGCGCGAGCATCTGGCCCGATCACGCGAAGGAGGCCACGGACCTTCACAAGCAGGCGGACGTGGCGCTCTACACGGCCAAGGCTGCAGGTCGCGGCAGGATGATGGTGTTCCGGCCGTCGATGCGCGCGGGCGCCGAGCGGCGGGTTCAGATGCGCAGCAACGCGCGGGGGGCCATCAAGGAACGGCGCATCGAACCGTTCTACCAGCCCAAGGTGCATATGGATTCGGGCGAGCTTGCCGGGTTCGAGGCGCTTCTGCGGTGGCGCAATCCGGAGGGGCGGATCGAGACGCCGGCCACGATCAAGGCCGCATTCGACGACCCGCAGCTCGCGGTCGCGATCGGCCAGCAGATGCACGAGCTTGTCTTCGACGACCTGCGCCGATGGCTGGACGCCGGTCACCGGGTCGGCCACGTGGCGATCAACGCATCGGCCGCCGAGTTCCGCGGCAACAACTTCGCCGAGGGAATCCTCGAGCGGCTGCGGACGGCCGGCATCCCGACCCACCATCTCGAACTCGAGGTCACCGAAACCGTGTTTCTCGGCCGCGGAGCCGAACACGTGGAACGCGCCCTCCGCACCTTGAGCCTTGAGGGCGTGAGGATCTCGCTCGATGATTTCGGAACGGGCTATGCGTCCCTTTCCCACCTGAAGCAGTTTCCGGTCGACGTCATCAAGATCGACCGCTCGTTCGTCCAGGACCTGGCCGACGATCCGGACGACACGGCCATCCTTCAAGCCGTCCTCAATCTCGGCCGCGCCCTCGGGCTCACGACCGTTGCGGAAGGGATCGAGACGGAGATCCAGGCGGCCTATCTGCGTGCGCAGGGCTGCGACCTTGGCCAAGGCCATCTGTTCGGGCGCGCGATCCCCAGAACCAAGATTCCCGGCCTCATCGCCACCTGGGACCCCATTGCAACGCCCGCCAAGGCGACAGCATGAGACAAGGTTGAGATCTCATCCTCGCCTGACGAATGCGTCACCCGGAAAGCATTCGTCGGGCAAGGAGCAATAGCCTTAGCGGCAGGACCCAGAACTTTTCTTCCTTTGCGACCTTTTGTCAGAACGCGATCCTGACCCAACGTAATACAAGTATAGCGACGTGATTCTAGGTGTCTTTGTTAATGAATTCTACACCGCGCCCGCCCCACACTGAGAATATATGCTGAAGCATGTTTTACTGTAACAGTATATACGTCATCTGATCCGCCGATCTCAACACAGCAGAGCTGAATATCCGGTTCTCATCCGAATCGGGACGGATTTGCTTGCCTGTTAGTTCGACCAAGCAACACACTGGACAGATCCTATGCCTGCTGTTGTGACTTATAACCCGACAGGCGACGCCTATATCGACGGCGTGCTCGGCGATACCAAGTGGGCGGTCGCCAGTTTCACCTACAGCTTTCCGACGAGCCCTTCCTATTACGGCAGCGGCTATGGCGGAGGCGAGCCGACGAGCGGGTTCGAAGCGCTCAATCCGACGCAGCAGGCGATGGCACGGGCGGCCCTGAAGATGTATGCCTCGGTCGCCAATCTCGGCTTCACCGAGATCGCCGAGACCTCGGCCCAGCATGCGGACCTGCGCTTCGGCATGTCGGACAAGCCGAGCACAGCCTGGGCCTATTTCCCCTCGACCAATGCCTCAGGCGGGGACGCTTGGTTCAACAACTCCAGCGGCGCCTACGACGACCCGCGGCTCGGCAACTACGCCGCCGCCACGTTCATCCATGAGATCGGGCATGCGCTCGGGCTGGAACATGCCCACGAAGCCTATGTCATGCCCGTGAATCGTGACTCGATGGAGTACACGATCATGAGCTATCGCTCCTATGTCGGCGCCTCGACCTCGACGGGCTACACGAACGAGGCGTGGGGCTACGCGCAGTCGCTGATGATGTACGACATCGCCGGCATCCAGCACATGTACGGCGCCAACTTCTCGACCAACAGCGGCAACACGACCTATTCGTGGAGCCCGACAACGGGCGAGATGGCCATCAACGGTGCAGGCCAAGGTGCCCCGGGCGGCAACCGCATCTTCATGACCCTGTGGGACGGCGGCGGCACGGACACGTACGACTTCTCGCAATACACCACGGGATTGAGCGTCAATCTTCAGCCCGGAAGCTGGACGGTGACGTCGACGGTCCAACTCGCCCGGCTTCACTACAACGGCTCGGAGATCGCGGCCGGTAACATCGCCAACGCCCTGCTCTACAAGGGGGACCTCCGCTCCCTGATCGAGAACGCCGTCGGCGGCGCCGGCAATGATGCGATCGTCGGCAACCAGGCCGCCAACCTCCTCAAGGGCAATGCCGGAGCCGACAGCTTGACCGGCGGCGCGGGCGACGACGTGCTCGATGGCGGCACCGGAAGCGATACCGTGCTCTACGGCGGCCAGCGCTCGCAATACGACGTGGTCAAGCTGGCGGACGGTTCGATCCAGGTGACGGACCTGCGCTCCGGCTCGCCGGACGGAAAAGACGTGATCTGGAATGCCGAATGGCTCCAGTTCGTGGACAGGACCTACTCCGTCTCCGAACTGTCGGGCAGCACGTCGGCTCCCCTGTCTCCCTCCGTCACCACAACGCCCATAACATCCGTGGCGGAGCCGTCCCCGCAGGGTATCGTCAGGAAGGGGGGGACGTCCGCGGACCGGCTCTACGGCGATGCAGGCAACGACAAGCTTCTGGGCTATGCCGGCAACGACATCCTTCATGGGGCAGCTGGGGCGGATCGTCTCGACGGCGGGGTCGGGTCCGACTACGCGAGCTATTCGGGGGCAGGTGCTTCTGTCGTGGCGGATCTCCTCAGCCGCTCCGCCAACCGGGGCGATGCGCAGGGCGACATCTATGTGAGCATCGAAAATCTCATCGGCAGCGCCTGGGCGGATTCCTTACGCGGCAACAACGCCGCCAACGTGATCCGCGGCGGCGACGGGAACGACACGCTCTACGGGCGGAGCGGCAACGATACGCTGGACGGCGGGTTCGGGGACGACGTGCTCTACGGACAAGCCGGGCGGGATGTCCTCACGGGACGGGGCGGAAGCGATCGCTTCGTGTTTAAGTCCGCCGGCGATTCCCGCGGGAGTGAAATCGACGTGATCAAGGATTTCCACCGGGGCGAGGACAAGATCGACCTGCGGCCCATCGATGCCAAGACGACCGTCGGCGGCAACCAGGCCTTCACGTTCATCGGCAAGGCTGCCTTCGGCGGACATGCAGGCCAGCTGCGGTTTTCGTCCGGGCTCCTGGAAGGCGACACGAACGGCGACGGCATCGCCGACTTCCAGGTGAAGGTCGCCGGCATCTCGGTCCTGTCCAAGAGCGACTTCCACCTCTGAGATCCACGGCCTCCCGGTGGCGCCCCAGAAACGGTAGGGAAAGCACTTCGAACGCCCTCCCGACCAACCTGTCAGCACCGGCTGGGTGCACCGGACGGATTGGTGTTACCGGCCCTTTGACCGCTCTGCCCCGGGAAGCAAGGGCTGTTTCCGCTCGCGCCCGACCGCACGGCCGCATCCGGCGACGGCTTGATCGTGCCCGGCGGGTTGCCGGGCGGATTGACCGCAGGCGAGCCGACTGCTCCGGTCGCGCCGGGCTCCGATTGTTCGCGGACGGGGAACTTCTCCGTACCGGCCGCACCCGTATCGACGCTGGGCGAGGCCTTTGACCCTGAAGGTGGCGCGACCTGCGCCGCAGCACCGGTGACCGGTCCGACCGAAAGGCAGGCGGCGAGCAACAGACCGCATGAGGATCCGAGCTGCATGGCAATCTCCGGATTCAGATGTGAACACGATCGAAGTTTACTTCCAGAAACGGAGAATGTTTCAGCTTCGCTGTTGCAGTTCTCGGAAAGCTTGGCCGCGGCGGGGTGTCGCAAATTCATTGAATTCTGCCGCATTTACGCGCCTTTGCCTTGTCAAGAGGCCTGCCGGCAACCATTTGGGAAGCAAGCCGGTCGCGACGATACGCTGGACCGGAAAAGCCATGGATCGGGACGGCAGCCCGCGAATGCAGCCGGCCGTCCTGCCGGAGTGGCTTTCGGCCCCTTGTGCCGCTGCCTCACATTGAGCTTGGATCGATGACTCATCACAGGATCGCGGAGCCGTCTCCGCAATACAGGATTGCTCTTCTCGAAGCGCGTGCACGGCAGTGCCGCTTCATCGTCTCGGACGAGTTGCGCGACGCCGTGTGCTGCGGCGCCCCGACCTCCGAGACGTCGAGCTGGTGCGACTGGCACCGCCAGCTGGTCTATACGCCCAGGGCGGAGCGGGACAGGCGCCGCGCGGCCTGACGGTCTCCGGACAGGCGCGCGGCCGCATCGAGGCGAGTGCGTGAGAACCAGACCGGCGGACGCGAGTTTGACCTCCCGAGAAACCGGTCAGGAACAGGCGCGCCCTTCCCATGAACACCCGCATCTACGGTGAGCACGACGAGAGAACGATCCGGCAGCTCGACCGGTGCATGCATGTGGGCAGCGCCGTCAAAGGCGTCCTGTGCGCCGACGGGCATCTGGGTTATGCCCATCCGATCGGCGGCGTCATCGCCTATGAGGAGCACATCTCCATCAGCGGGGTCGGCTTCGACATCGCGTGCGGCAACATGGCCGTGCGCCTCGACACCCGCTACGACGACATCGCGCCGCAGGCTGCCAGCATCCTGTCCGACATCAGCCGCACCATCAGCTTCGGCATCGGGCAGAAGAACGCCGTGGCGGTGGACCATGAGCTGTTCGAGTCGCCGCTCTGGGACGAGGCGGGCGTGCGCGATCTGAAGAGGATGGCCTCCCAGCAGCTCGGCACCGTCGGATCCGGCAATCACTACATCGATCTCTTCGAGGATGAAGACGGGTTCGTCTGGATCGGCGTGCATTTCGGCTCCCGCGGCCTCGGCCACAAGATCACCACCAAGCACCTCCCCCTGGTCGGCGCCAAGGACGGCATGGAGGTCGAGCCCGCCATCCTGCACCAGGACAGCGAGGTAGGTCGCAGCTACATCGCAGGCGTGGAACTCGGGGGGCTCTATGCCTATGCGGGCCGCGAATGGGTGGTCGAGCGGGTACGCCAGATCATCGGCGGCCGCATCACCGACGCGGTCCACAACCACCACAACTTCGTGTGGCGCGAGAGCCATGGCGGCCGCGACTACTGGGTCGTCCGCAAGGGTGCGACTCCGGCCTTTCCGGGCCAGCGCGGCTTCGTCGGGGGTTCCATGGGAGACAATGCCGTGATTCTGCGCGGCGTCGACGACCCTGAAAGCGCCGATAGCCTCTACTCGACCGTTCACGGCGCCGGCCGTGTCTTCGGCCGCACGGAGGCGAAGGGCAAGAAGAACAAGGCCGGGGAATGGATCCGCCCTCCCCGGGTGACGCGCGCCGAGATGGATGCCTGGCTCAAGGAGCGTGGCGTTCTGCTGCGGGGCGGCGACGTGGACGAGAGCCCCATGGCCTATCGCCGCCTGCCCGAGGTGCTCGCGCATCACAAGAACACGATCGAGATCGAGCACGTCTTAAGGCCTTTTGCGGTTGCTATGGCGGGCGCGGGCGAGTTCGATCCATACAAGGATTGAACGCCGATTTTCGTCTTCAGGAGCACAAGCCCGATGAGCGACTGGATGTCCTACGACCGCTGGCCCGAATGCACCCGGATGGAGCGGCCGGGCCATGTCTTCGAAGTGACCAACGACAAGGGGCAGAGCCTCTTCACGCCCTGCACCGTTCCGCTCCAGCTGCCCTTCGACTGGTCCTCGCCGCCGACCCGGTTCCGCCTGGTGGTCGAGCCCCCGCCACGGCGCTCCTCTCCCCTGCCCCCGGCACAGGAACCACGCTGAGCGTAGGCCTCGTCCGAAGGCGCATCATTCGGGCTGCTGCCGCTCCTGAACCGCCTCCTGCACCGCCTCCTGCACCGCCTCCTGGGCGCGCTGCGACCGCGCGCGGCTGTCCGGCTCGAGATTGCGCTTCGCACACCAGGTGGCGAACTCCTCCGGCTCGATCATGACGCGCATCACCTCGAGCCCGGCTTCCTGCGCCACACGCTCGTTGTTTTCGGCCGCCATGCGCCACTGGTCGTAGGTCGACGCCAGAACATGCGCATCCACCATCATGCTGCGAATGGCAGGGTAGTCGTCGCGGCTGTACCACGGCAGCCCGATCACACGTCTTCCAGCCCCGATCATCTCGCCCCCATGTTTCATAACGTAAGGTAAACACATCTAAGGCGCGGCTCCGCGGAGGCCATGTCCCACGGCCCGATGCATGAACGGACCGCCCCGGAAGAAACGACGTGGCCTTAAGCCATCAGCAAGGTTCTTGGGGTCAGACTCTAGGCTCGTGAGTAAGGAGTACATGCGATGGAAGACTGGCAGGGACGCACGCGCGAACCGATCACCGAGGAGCGCCTCGAGAAGGCCCTGAACGTTCTGGCCGAGATCGTGAGGGAGCATGGACCGGCCCACGCTCCTCTCCTCGAGAGCATGGAGCAGGAGCTCGCCACCTTCCGACGCCTGCGGCAGACCATCGGCGAGAACAACGCAAAGGCGCAGCCGCCGGGCCTCGCCCACAAGGCCGCATGAGACATCCTGCCGAGGGGCTTCTTCGGCAGGCCGAGAGGGATGCCACGAATGCGGCATCCCTTTTTGTTGAGGGGCTTGCACTTCTGGCATCGAAGGCAATCGATCGCGCCGCATAACACTCCCGGTGTAGATGCCGCAGCCTCACGGACTATTGTGCGCCTTTCTCGGGGCCGGCCACTCTTTGACCACCTTTCCGTTCACTTTGGGCAAGCGCGGCCGAACCTCGGCCTCAATGTTCGAAGCTGAAGGAGTATCTGATGGTCCAGACGCACGCGCGTAAGGCACCCCACCTCAACCGCGTCCTCGTCTCCGCCTTAGCCCTGGCTGCACTCGGGGGCTGGGGAATGTTCATCCACACGAACCAGACCTCGTCCGAGGTCGAAGCGCAGCTGCGCAGCCAGGTCGCGTCCCTGCAAGACACGCATCAACAGATCCAGTCGCAGCGCGAGCAGGCCGAAGCCGCCTCGTCCGCAGAAGCCTTGAGGCTGCGCCAAGACCTGTCGTCGGCGAGCGACGCGTTCACCCGCCTGTCGGAGCAGCACAACAGGACCAAGGCCGAGCTGGCTGAGGCTCAGGCGAAGCTGCAGCCAGCCCCACAGGCCCAGTCCGCTCGCAAGAGCGCGAGTCCCGTCGCCTTCATCGACGTCAAGCCGCGCCCGGCACCGCAGGACGTCGTCGCGGCCCAGAAAGCCCTGACGGAGCTCGGATACGGCCCGCTGAAGGCGGACGGCGACCTGGGTCCGGGCACCAGGCAGGCGATCGAGAAGTACCAGCGTGACGCCGGTCTCAGAGTGACGGGCGAACTGCATGCAGAGACCCTGCAGATCCTCCTGGATCCGGCCAAACGCCTGGCCTCGCAGGACTGATATGACGGCTGTGGCGCCGCGAGGGATCGCAAGGCGCCCGGGCCGATCAGACGCGGCGGCGGGTGGGGCTGCGAAACGCTCGACGCTGACGGTCGCGGCCATACAGCGGGATTTTGACGATCCCTCTGTCCCGCAACGGTCCGGATTTTCTGAGAAGACGGCCTCGAACCTGCGAGGCCTAAGTACTTGATTTGAATGGTACAGCCGCCCCGGCTCGAACGGGGGACCCCCAGATCCACAATCTGGTGCTCTAACCAACTGAGCTACGGCTGCACTCGCGGCAGGGTGTAATCGCCTCTTCGCGCAATTTCAAGACTTCTTTGCGGTCGCGGACCACCGAATGACAACGGCGGGCTATCGGCCCGCCGTTCCGAGATTTCGGCTTGCCGAAGCTTATTCGGCCTTGGCGCCGGCCGCCTGAAGAACGGGGGTCCAGCGGGCCACTTCACTCTCGACGAGCTTCTGCAGAGACTCGGGGGTCCGCTCCTGCGCTGACGGAATCACGCCGCCGAGGTCGAGGAGGCGCTTCTTGGTGTTCTCGTCGTCCAGAGCCTTTACGAGGGCGTCGTTGAGCTTCTTGACGATCTCCGGCGGCGTACCCTTCGGGGCGAAGACGGCGTTCCAGGCGCTGACCTGATAGTCGGGCAGTCCCGCCTCCTTGGTGGTCGGCACGTTCGGCAGAGCCGGCGAGCGCTCGGGCGTAGCGATGGCGAAGGCCTTGATATTGCCGCCCTGGATCTGCGGCGCCACGTTGACGATCTGGTCCGTCATGTAGTCGACCGTGTTGGCCATCAGGTCGTTCAGGGCCGGGCCGGTGCCGCGATAGGCGACCATCGTGGGCTTGGCGCCGATGATCGAATTGAACAGGATGCCCGTCGAGTGGGACACCGAGCCCACGCCGGCGTGGGCCATGTTCACCTTCTCGCCGTTGGTCTTCATGTAGTCCAGGAAGCCCTTCAGGTCGTTGGCCGGAAAATCTTTCTTGGCGACGATGAGGATCGGGGTGCCGGCCGCGAGGCCGATCGGGGCGAAATCCTTGGCCGGATCGTATTTCAGGTTCGGGTAGAGAGCCGGCGCCGCACCATGGGTGCCCATGTGGCCCATCATGATGGTGTAGCCGTCGGGCTGGGCCTGGGCGCCGCGGGCGATGCCCGTCGTGCCGCCGGCACCCGCCACGTTCTCGATCACGATCTGTTGACCGATCGTCCGGGACATGTGGTCGGCCACGATGCGGGCCACCACGTCGGTCGGGCCGCCGGCCGCGAAGGGCACGATCATGGTCACGGGACGGGTCGGGTAGTTCTGCGCCTGGGCGCCCGTTGCGGCCAGACCGAGGGTCGCCGCAAGGGCGAGAGCAAGCTTCTTCATCCAATTTCCTCCCTGGATTAGGTTATGGGCTTACATTGTGGGGAGCAGCCGCCCGAAGGCAAGCTACTCGGTGAAGACCTCGTCCCTGCCCTTCCGGACCGTCGGCAGCAGGGCCAGGACGAGAAGGATGAGGGCGACTGCGAGTAGGCCGGCGCTCACGGGGCGGTCGATGAAGGTCTCCATTGACCCGCGCGAGATGATGAGCGCGCGCCTCAGGTTCTCCTCCATCAGCTTGCCGAGCACGAAGCCGAGCAGCATCGGCGCCGGCTCGAAGCCGAACTTGATCAGCATGTATCCGACGAACCCGAAGAGCCCGATGAACATCACGTCGGTCGGCAGCGAGTTGATGGAGTAGATGCCGATGCAGCAGAACATCAGGATCGCCGGGAACATCAGGTGGTAAGGCACCTTCAGGAGCCGCACCCACATGCCGATCATCGGCAGGTTGATGACGAGCAGCATCAGGTTGCCGACCCACATTGAGGCGATCATGCCCCAGAACAGGTCAGGGTTGCGCGTCATCACCTGCGGGCCCGGCACGATGCCGTGGATCGTCATGGCGCCGACCATGAGGGCCATCACGGCATTCGGCGGGATGCCGAGCGTCAGAAGCGGAATGAACGACGTCTGGGCGCCGGCGTTGTTAGCGGATTCCGGACCCGCCACACCCTCGATGGCGCCACGGCCGAACCGGCGCGGGTCCCTGGCGAGCTTCTTCTCCAGGGTATACGAGGCGAAGGGCCCGAGCACGGCGCCGTTGCCAGGCAGGATGCCGAGAACCGCACCGATGAAAGTTCCGCGGAGCACGGGCTTGTAGGACTGCTTGAAGTCGTCCCTGTTCGGCAGAAGGCGGCCGATCGACTGGCGCACCACGTCCCGGTGCTCCGTATGGTCGAGATTGCGCAGGATCTCGGCAATGCCGAAGATGCCCATGGCCAGCACCGCGAAGTCGATCCCGTCCACCAGGAACTGCAGCCCGAAGGTCATGCGTTCCTCGCCCGTCTCGAGATCCGTGCCGACGGTCGAAAGCAGCACGCCGACGAGGATCATCGCAATCGCCTTGAGGATCGACCCGCGGGCGAGCACGACGGCGAAGACGAGGCCCATGACCATGAGCGAGAAGTATTCCGCCGGACCGAAGATCAGCGCGAGCCGGGTGAGCGGGGCACCAAGCGCCGCAATGACGAGCGTCGCCACGGTACCGGCGAAGAAGGACCCGATGGCCGCGATGCCGAGCGCCACGCCGGCGCGGCCCTGGCGCGCCATCTGGTGGCCGTCGAGGGCGGTGACGACGGAGGTCGCCTCGCCGGGGATGTTGACCAGGATGGCCGTTGTCGAACCGCCGTACTGCGCCCCGTAGTAGATGCCCGCCAGCATGATCAGGGCGCCGGTGGGATCGAGCCCGAACGTGATCGGCAGCAGCATCGCGATCGTCGCAATGGGCCCCACGCCCGGCAGCACGCCGATGAGCGTTCCGACGAGGCACCCCAGGAAGGCGAGTCCGAGGTTGAGCGGAGTCAGGGCGACGCCGAACCCGAGCGTCAGGTTGGAGAGAAAGTCACCCATCAGAGTCTCCCGCCTTGGTCGGCAACGTCGATCTCATTCGTGGCGCGACGTCGGCCGCCGGCGAAATACACCACCACCGCAGCGGCGATCAGGGCCGCGGCCGTCGCCCGCAGGACATCCTTCTGGGACCAGCCGGCCGGGAAGAGGTCGGCGAAGGCCTGCGGAAAGATCGGGATCGGCAGGTTCAGCAGGTCGCCGAAGAGGAACATGCAGAACGGGGTCAGGCTCAGCGACAGGACGACCAGCTCCCTCAGGCGGGCATCCGGGCTCGCGAAGCCCCCGATGATGATCGCGAGCGGGCCGGCGACCACCAGGCCGAGCCCGGGGATGGACAGGCCGCCGAGAGAGAACGGGCGGATCGTCACGGCGAAGGCGAGAATGCCCGCGATCACCAGGAGCGGGCCCCGCAGGCTCCAGCGCTCGAGGACTTCGCCCTCCTTGAGGAAGGAGAGGACGACGAGGGCGAGGCCGCAGAGGCCGACCCCGATGGCGAGCCAGTCCGGCAGCATGCCGGGACCCATGGCGCTCAAGGTGCCGCGGGAGAGATCGCGGGTCAGCCAAAGGGCGAGCGCCGCGAGGGCAATGAGGAAGATTCCCCCCGCAAGGCTCTGCGGCGCGCGAACCGGCCCCTGGCGCCCCGATGCCTCGGGGCGGTCATGAGAAATGGACATGGACGGCCTCCCGACCGGGCGCGTTGAACACGGCCCAAGACTTATTCGACCTGAGTTGTGCCCAAGCCTGCCGCGAGGATCAAGCGACCCCGCCGCGTTTTCCCGTTATCGACCGGGAAAACACGGATTTTCCGGTCTTCGTCCGAAGCCGTCCACAAGCGCGGCCGATCTTTCACCGGCAGCCGGGGCGATTTTCGGTTGAATCCCGGCCACGGATCTATACTTAAGCCGAATTCCCTTTCGTTGACCTGAAAACAGTCCAGGGCCGCCATGGATTATATTCTTTCGACCACGTTCCTCATTTCACTGCTTCAGGTCATCTGGATCGACCTCCTGCTGTCGGGCGACAACGCGGTCGTGATCGCCATGGCGTGCCGCTCGCTCCCGGCGCATCAGCGCAAGCTCGGCATCACCCTGGGCGCCCTGACGGCTGTCGGTCTGCGGATCGTCTTCGCCTTCCTGATCTCCGAGCTCCTCGGCGTTCCGTTCCTGCGCATCGTCGGCGGCCTGCTGCTGTTCTGGATCGCCCTCAAGCTCATTCAGGGCGAAGACGAGGACGCCCACGGCAACATCGAGGCCAGCACGAGCCTCTGGCGGGCCGTGCGCACCATCGCGATCGCGGACGCGGTCATGAGCCTCGACAACGTGGTGGCCATCGCGGCCGCCTCCCGCGGCCATCCGGAGCTGTTCATCTTCGGCCTGCTGCTCTCGATCCCGCTGATCATGGTGGGCGCAACCCTGATCACGAAGCTGATCACGCGCTTCCCCGTCATCGTCTGGGCCGGCGCCGCGCTGCTCGGCTACATCGCGGCCGAGATGATCGTGACGGATCCGGTGGTCCTGGGCTGGCTCTCGAGCTATCCGGGCCTGACCCTTCCCGATCCGGGCCACCCGCCGCTCGACATCAAGCCGGCAGGAACGGTGCTCTACAGCGCCGCCGCCGTGGGTGCCCTCTTCGTGGTGACCCTCGGCTACTTCCTGGCCCGCAATGCAGGCCGCGGGGCAGCCAAGACCTAAGGGCGGCCCCAGACAAAAGCCCCATTGACGGGGCCGCAGGAGGGAGGCACAGAGCGCAGGCTCATGTCCGCCCCCCTCCCTTCCTTCTCGGCCGCCGGATTTCGCCATGGCGCGCGCATCGCGCTTCCGGCCTTTCCGGGCTTCATCATGTTCGCCCTCGCCTTCGGGGCCGCCGCGGCACAGAAGGGCCTCTCCCTCGGCCAGGCCATGGGGCTGAGCGCCTTCGTGTATGCGGGCGCCTCCCAGATGGTCGGCCTGGAGATCTGGCAGCAGGCCTGGTCTCCCGCCACGATCCTGACCATCGTGACGGTCACGGCCGTGGTGAACGCCCGCATGATCCTCCTCGGGGCGACGCTCCAGCCGTGGCTCAAGCATGAGCCGATCCCGCGAACCGCCCTCAACCTCTTTCTGCTAACCGAAGCCGGCTGGCTTCTCGGCACGCGCTACCACGGCAACGGCGGGCGCGACGTGGGCGTCCTGCTCGGCACCGCAGTCGTTCTCTACGGGGTCTGGCTTCTCGCTACGCTGGCCGGCTATTTCGCGGGCGCGCTCGTGCCCGAGCCGAGACGCTTCGGGCTCGATCTCGTCATGCCGATCTTCTTCAGCGTGATGCTCGTGCCGCTCTGGAAGGGCGCAAGGCCGGCCCTGCCCTGGCTCGTGGCCGGGATCGTCTCCCTGGCGGTGCACGCCCTCGTGCCCGGCTACCTCTTCATCATCGCCGGCGCGCTCGCGGGCGTGGCGGCCGGGATGCTGATCGAATGAACGCCCTGCCCTCTTTCGACCTGGCGACCTGGGGCGCCGCATTGGCGATCGCCGGCATGTCGGCCGTCACCTTCCTGTGCCGCATCGCCGGCGTCGTGGTCATGAGCCGCGTGCGCCTCACGCCGCGGATGGAGCGCGGTCTCCGGGCGCTTCCGGGCTCGATTATCATGGCGACGATCCTGCCCGTCATCATCGACAACGGCATTCCGGCGATCCTGGCAATGGCGGCGACGATTATCGCCATGATGGCGACCCGGATCGATCTGGTGGCCCTACTGGTCGGCCTCGGGACGCTCTCCGTCCTCCGGGCCTTTGGCGTCTGACCCGCGCTTGAGCCGCAGGCGGATGCGGTAGACCAAGCCGTCGCGCACGTCGCGATAGGCGTCGAGCACCTGCTCGCGGGAGCCCTGCACGAGCGTCGCGTCGGGCGTCGGCCAGTACTCCACCTCGGCCGCGATGGTCCGCGTCAGCTCGATCGCCGCGTGGTGCGCCTCAGGCGACAGCGAGATGATGAGGTCGAAATTGAGCCCCTCCCACTCCTCGAGCTCCTGGAGCGTGCGCGGCTTGTGCCGTGAGGCGTCGATGCCGATCTCGTCGAGGGCCGCCGTCATGAAGCCGTCGGTCTTGCCTTTGCGGATGCCGGCGGACTGCACGTAGACCGACTTGCCGAAATAATGCCGCGCGATGGCCTCGGCCATGGGCGAGCGCACGGCGTTCATGGCGCAGACGAACAGAACCGACTGGATTCTCCTGGGGCGGGGCTCGTCCAAGCGTCAGCCCCGCCAGTGCAGCGCGAAGATCAGCGTGAAGATGCGCCGCGCCGTGTCGAAGTCGAGCAGGACCTTGCCTTCGAGACGCTTCATCAGAAGCTCCGCGGCTTCGTTGTGCAGGCCACGGCGGCCCATGTCGATGGCCTCGATCTGCGCCGGCGAGGCGGAGCGGATCGCCTTGTAGTAGCTGTCGCAGATGAGCTCGTAATCGCGGATCGCCTTGCGGAACGGCGTCAGCGACAGGTGATGCATGACGATGGTCGTGCCGTCCGGGGTCCGGATGTCGAAGCAGAGCTTCTTTTCGATGAGGGCGATGTGGAGGGCATAGGGCCCCCCGTCGTAGTTCGGGAGCGCGAAGTAGTTCGCCTCGACGATGTCGTAGATCGCGATGGCGCGCTCGTGCTCCTGGTCGGGATTGCCTCGGCCGATGGATGCCTCGTCCAGCGTGACAGCGACCAGCCTGCATCGCTCCTTCGCTTCGCTCGTCATCCCCGGTCCGATCCCGTCACATGTTCAGCCGGATCGCCACCGACCGCGCATGAGCCTCCAATCCCTCGGAGCGCCCGAGCGCGATGGCGGCAGGCCCCAGCACCCGCAAGGCGTCCGCATCGCACTTCAGGATCGAGGTTCGCTTCATGAAGTCAAGCACGCCGAGTCCGGAGGAGAATCGGGCGGACCGGGCGGTCGGCAGGACGTGGTTCGGGCCGCCCACGTAGTCGCCGATGGCCTCGGGGGTATGGCTCCCGAGAAAGATCGAGCCGGCATTGCGCACGAGCCGGGCGAGTTCCTCGGCATTCCCGGTCTCGATCTCGAGATGCTCCGGCGCGAGGCGGTCGACCAGGGGAATGGCTTGGGTGAGCCGTTCGACCAGGATGATGGCGCCGTAATCGCGCCAACTCGCGCCGGCGATTTCGGCCTTCGGCAGCGTCGTGAGCTGACGTTCGACCGCCTTTTCCACCGCGTCGGCGAGCTCGGGGCTGTCGGTGACCAGGATGGACTGCGCCGCGGGATCGTGCTCGGCCTGGGCCAACAGATCGGCCGCAATCCAGTCGGCGTTTCCATGGCGGTCGGCCATGATCAGCACCTCGGACGGCCCGGCGATCATGTCGATGCCCACTTGCCCGAAGACGCGCCGCTTGGCGGCCGCCACATAGGCGTTGCCGGGCCCTGTAATCTTCGCGACGGGCCGGATCGTGGCGGTGCCGTAGGCGAGCGCCGCAACCGCCTGCGCGCCGCCGACACGGAAGATCTCGTCCACGCCGGCAAGGCGCGCGGCGGCCAGGACGAGGGGATTGGTCTCTCCGCGCGGCGTCGGCACCACCATGGCGATGCGGGGAACGCCTGCCACCTTCGCAGGCACAGCGTTCATGAGAACGGAGGACGGATAGCTCGCGAGCCCGCCGGGAACGTAGAGGCCGACGGATTCGATTGCCGTCCAGCGCCATCCGAGCGTCACGCCGACCGCGTCGGTCGTCATGGAGTCCTGCGGGCGCTGGGCCCGGTGGTAGACCTCGATCCGCTCCTTCGCCAGGGCAAGGGCCTCAAGCGTCTCCTTGGAGCACTGCCGCTCGGCCGCGTCGATCTCGGCTTCCGACACTCGCAGGCTGTCGGCGGTGAGGTCCAGCGCATCGAAGCGGCGCGTATAGTCGATCACGGCCTCGTCGCCCCGGGCGACGACGTCCTCGATGATGGCGCGGACCGCCTGGTCCACATCTTCCGAGACTTCACGCTTCGCGGCGAGCAGATCGGCGAAGGCCTGCGGGAAATCCGGATCCCGCGCGTCGAGCCTTTGCGCCATCACAGGCGCTCCGCCGGCATTTCCTCGTGCGAAGGACGGCTTTCGGCGGCCCAGACGGGGCCGAGATCTTTCATCTGCATTTCGATGCACTCCAGGTCGACCTGGATGGCCCCGCCGTCGGCAAAGATCAAGGTCGCCGTGCCGGAGGGCGCATCGCGTTCCTCGAAGGAAATGGCGAGAAGGTTAAGGACGGCGTCCTTCTTGCTCTGGTCGATGCCCCGCACGCGCACGCCCGTGACGTGCTCGAAATGCATGCAGGTGAGCCGGCGCTGCGGGGTGTCAGACTGCGCCTCCCAGTCGAAGCGGCGCACCTGGAGCGCGAAGCGGCGCTCCTTGGGGAGATAGATCATGTCGTCCACGCGCAACAGGGCGTCCTGAAGATGCGCGGATACGACGGCGAGATCCTCGGGATCGAGGGCGACGAGTCTCAGGAGGTCCATGGGGGCTTGCCAACCTGTTTTGCTGAGCTTTGACAGGTAGGTAGAGAGCGAGAGGCGCATCCGCAACCTCTCGCCGCAGGCCGGGACGGATGTTTCGCCGCCGTCAGCCCCGGAGCCGCTCGATCTCGGCCCCGCAACGGGCGAGCTTCGCCTCGAGGGCCTCGAACCCGCGGTCGAGGTGATAGACCCGGTTGATCGTGGTGTCGCCTTCGGCCACGAGGCCCGCGATCACGAGGGACACCGAGGCGCGCAGGTCGGTGGCCATGACGGGAGCGCCCTTCAGGCTGGACACGCCCTCCACATAGGCGCAGTCGCCGTCGAGGCGGATCTTCGCCCCCAGGCGGGCCAGCTCCTGCACGTGCATGAAGCGGTTCTCGAAGATCGTCTCGCGGATGCGCGACGTGCCGGCGGCCCGGGTCATCAGGGCCATGAACTGGGCCTGGAGGTCAGTCGGGAAGCCCGGGAAGGGATCGGTGGTCACGTCGACCGCCTGGATGCCGTTGCCGTTCCGACGGACCCGGATGCCGCCATGGGTCGGGGACACCTCGGCGCCGGACTGGCCCAGGACGTCGAGGGCGAACTGCAGCAGCTCGGGCCGGGTGTTCTCCAGGACCACGTCGCCGCCGGTCATGGCGACCGCCATGGCGTAGGTTCCGGTCTCGATGCGGTCCGGCAGCACGTCGTGGGATGCGCCGCCCAGGCGGGAGACGCCCTCGACCACGATCTCGGAGGTGCCGGCGCCCTGGATCTTCGCGCCCATCTTGATGAGGCATTCGGCCAGATCCGTCACCTCCGGCTCCCGGGCCGCGTTGCGGATCACGGTGGTGCCGTCCGCCAAGGTCGCGGCCATCAGGGCCACGTGGGTGCCGCCAACCGTGACCTTGGGGAAATCGATCTCGGCTCCCTTCAGGCCCTTGGGGGCTGTCGCCACCACGTAACCGGCGTCGATCTCGATGGCGGCGCCGAGCTTGGCGAGGGCCATGATCAGGAGGTCGACCGGACGGGTGCCGATGGCGCAGCCGCCCGGCATGGAGACTTTGGCATGGCCGAACCGGGCGAGAAGTGGGGCGATGACCCAGAAGCTCGCCCGCATGGTCGAGACGAGCTCGTAGGGAGCGCAGGTGTCGATGATAGATCTGGAGGTCAGCCGAATGGTCTGGCCCGTCTCCGTCGTCTGGCCAGGACGGCGGCCGGCGATCGAGTGGTCAACGCCGAAATTGGACATGATCCGCAGGAGAGACGCGATGTCGGCGAGCCGCGGCACGTTGCCGAGCTCCAGGGTCTCCTCCGTGAGGAGGCTCGCGATCATGAGAGGCAGGGCCGCGTTCTTGGCGCCCGAGATCGGGATCATGCCGTTGAGAGGCGCGCCGCCCCGAATGCGAATGCGGTCCATGTGGGTCCCCTTGTGGTTGGTTCGTAGAGCTATGCGTTGGACAGCCCGCCCGGACTAGTCGGACGCCTTGTCGCGCTCGCCGGAAACGCTCAAGCTCCCGCTTTCGGTTCCAGACGACTTTGCCGCCTGTCGTCCCCGGGCCTGAGCCTTACGCCGTTTCAGGTTCTCTTTCAAAGCCGCCTTGAGCCGTTCGGCTTTGTCTTGCGATTTCGTATCGGACATGTTTCACGCGACCCATCGTCGCCATGACGAGATAAAGGGTTCGCAGCCGCCCCTCAACCAGAATATGCCAGTCCCAGGTTTTGACCCGGATCAATGCCGTCTGGCATAATAAGCCATAATTCGATGGGGTGTTGTATGGCCCCTCCGGTGAGATGATGAATTACCAGAACTTCTTTACGGCAGCCCTCGAGCGTCTTCAGGAGGAGCGCCGTTACCGCGTTTTCGCCGATATCGAGCGCATCGCGGGCCAGTTCCCGACCGCGCTCTGGCACAGCCCCGAAGGCACGCGCAAGATCACCGTCTGGTGCTCGAACGACTATCTCGGCATGGGCCAGAGCCGCGACGTGACCCGGGCCATGGTCGAGACGGCCTGGCGCCTCGGAACCGGCGCCGGCGGCACCCGCAATATTTCAGGCAACAGCCATCCCATCGTCGAGCTGGAGGCCGAGCTGGCGGATCTGCACGGCAAGGAGGCGGGCCTCGTCTTCACCTCGGGCTACGTGTCGAATCAGACCGGCATTTCGACCCTCGCCAAGCTCATCCCGGACTGCCTGATCCTCTCGGATGCCCTCAATCACAACTCGATGATCGAGGGCGTGCGCCAGTCGGGCTGCGACAAGGTGATCTTCCGCCACAACGACCTCGACCATCTTGAGGAACTCCTCAAGGCGGCCGGCGACCGGCCGAAGCTCATCGTGTTCGAGAGCGTCTATTCCATGGACGGGGACATCGCCCCGATCCATGCGATCTGCGACCTGGCAGAGCGCTACAACGCCATGACCTATCTCGACGAAGTCCATGCGGTCGGCATGTACGGCCCGCGCGGCGGCGGCATCGCCGAGCGTGATGGCGCCATGCACCGGGTCGACGTGATCGAGGGCACGCTGGGCAAGGCCTTTGGGGTCATGGGCGGGTATCTCACCGGCACCAAGGCCGTTATGGACGCGATTCGCAGCTTCGCTCCGGGGTTCATCTTCACCACCGCCCTGCCCCCGGCGGTCGCCGCCGCCGCGACGGCCTCGATCCGCCACCTGAAGGCTTCGGGCGCCGAGCGCCAGAAGCACCAGCGCCAGGTCGCCCGGACCAAGGCCGTGCTGGCCGGGGTCGGGATTCCCGTCATGGATACGGTCACCCATATCGTGCCCGTGATGGTCGGCAACGCCGAGGCCTGCAAGGCAGCCTCGGACCGCCTGCTGGAGAGGCACGGCATCTACATCCAGCCGATCAACTACCCGACCGTGCCGCGCGGCACGGAGCGCCTGCGCATCACGCCCGGACCGCTCCACACCGACGAGCACATCAACGCGCTGGCGGCCGCCCTCGTTGAGGTCTGGACCGCCCTCAAGCTGCCTCTGCAGCCAAAAGCCCAAGCGGCCGAATAAAGCGAAGAAAGATCGCTCTGGATGCTTGCACATGAGGCCGGGCTGTGGCAGTAAGCGGCCCTCCTCGTTGGCGCGCTGCCGTAGCTCAGTGGTAGAGCACTCCCTTGGTAAGGGAGAGGTCGAGAGTTCGATCCTCTCTGGCAGCACCATCGCCTCTCGCAGGATTTCTTCAGGTCTAGGCACCGCCTACATTCGCGACACACACGTGCTTCACATGGTGCTCGCTACAGTTCGACCCGCCGTGTCCCGGCCTGCCTGAGGCCGCTGGTCGGCACGACCGAGATAAAGACTCCCTGCACACCCACATCGCCCGCGACCGCCATCGTGTGGCCGATGCCGATGCCGAGTGGGCCAGCCTCGCGGCAGCGGGGCAGCCAGCCGCGGCACCCAGCTCGGCGCCCCCTGCTCTGACCCAAAGTCAGGTCGCTGCCATCGCCGGCGAGGTCTATCGCCTGATTGGCGAGGAATCCGCCACCGATCCAGATCCTGCACTCTGGGCCCGCAAGGTGAGCGCGGGCGTCCGAGACACCGCCGAATCAGCCGCGCTGAACCAGGACGCCGACTAGGGCGAGGCCGCCGTAGCGGCGATTTCCGTCAGCTCGGCCCCCTCCCGGGGTGCGCGCGTAAGTAGATTGTGCGTAGTGGATAGCGCCACCAACCGGGCCTCGAAGGCAGTATCCACGCCGTTGCGGAACGATTGCCGCGCCGATGACACGCCAAGGCGAGTGCGCCAAGCAACGCACGGACAGCATGCGGTCGCGGTGAAGCCCGCTGCCCGCGTTGTCAGTTTCATCAGTACTCCGGCACAAGCCGCTCTTCGACAAGCGGGATATCCATGTGGCAGGACAGTCCCTCTGGGTCATAGGCCATGTTGATCGTCGCGTGGCACTGATGGGTCAGAACGCGATGCAGCAGCGTGGAGCCGAAGCCCTTGCGGCTGGGCCTCTCGACGGGCGGACCGCCGCGCTCCACCCAGGAGATGGCAAGCCGACGTCCGGTTTCCAGCTCGCGAACCTTCCAAGCCACCGACACCTGCCCACCCGGGGCCGAGAGGGCCCCGTGCTTGGCGGCGTTCGTGGTCAGCTCATGGACGGCCATGCCGATCGGCACGGCCAGATCGGCCGAAAGCTCCACGGGCGGCCCGTCCAGTGTGATCCGCCGCATCGCGCCGTCGTCGTAATGGGCCAGCTCATTCCTGAACATCCCGATCAGCGGCGCCGTCTGCCAGTAATCCTCTGTCAGGAGGTTGTGGGTCTTGGCGAGCGAAACGATCCGGTCCGCAAACGAGTGGTAGAATTCGTCGACCGAGCGTGTGGAGCGTGCCGTAGCCCCGAGCAGGCCCTGGACCGTCGCAAGGGTGTTCTTGACCCGGTGATGCAGTTCGCGGATCAGCAGCGCCTGACGCTCGTGCGTCCGCTGCCGCTCCTTGAGGTGCGCCTCCACTTCCCGTTGCCGCTGGCGCGCTCGCAGGGCCGACCTTACGGCGTTCACCAACACAGCCGGGTGGAACGGACGCTCCAGCACCGTAACGTTCCCGAGCAACTCGGTCAGGTGCTCGACGGGCGAGCCGCCGCGATTGGTGAGCAGGATGAACGGAAAGTCGGACCAGGGCGGCTGTCTTTCGACCCACACGGCAAGCTCCCGCCGGTCGGCGCTGAGCAGCGCCTCCTCGGTGATCACCGCACAGTCAGCCGCATCCAAGCCCGCGACAAGCATCTCAAGGTTGGGGCAGATCCCGCCCTTGATTCCGACTTCGCCGAGAATGGCCGCTGCCACCATGCCATCCCGCCCCTGCGGGGCAAGGATCAGCGCGGACACCTCATCGGCCTGCGTCATTGTCGGTCTCACGCTCCTCAAGGAGCGAGGCGCGCTGGCCCTCGAACGTCGGTACGCCCGTCAACACACCCCGGAACTGCTTCAGCGGATCACCAACGCGCAAGCCCCGGCTGTCGATCCTAAACTCGCGGATCGTGTCTTCGTGCGCGCCCGTACGCCGCTTCACCACCGATAACGCCCTGAGGATGCGGCCGTTCGCCTCGAAGAAGCGGAGAAGCACAACCGCATCGCTCAGATAGGTCAGATCGATCGGCGAGACCATCTGGCCGACCATGCCGTGCTGCGCCAGGATCAGGATCGTCACCACGCCTTGCTGGTTCAGATACGTGAGCAACTCGTGCATCTGGAGCACAATGAAGGGTTGCTCCGGCATCGCATTCAGATACCCGGTGAGGCTGTCGATCACGACCACCTTCGCCCCTCCCTCCTCGACCGCCTCCCGGACCCTATGGGAGAGTTCACCCGGCGAGACATCGGCGGGATCAATCTGCTCAATACGCAGACGCCCGGATTCGGCATGAGGCGCCAAGTCGAAGCCGACACCCTTCGCCCGTTGCATCAGGATGCCGATCGTCTCGTCGAAGCTGATCATGAGGGCAGGCTCTCCCCGCTCCAGCTCGGCCCAGAGATAGGCCAAGGCCAGGGTGGACTTGCCTGCTCCCGACGGGCCGATGACGAGGGTGCTCGTCCCGCGGCTCAACCCGCCGCCCAGAATCTCGTCGAGTTCCCCGATACCGCTCGGAATGGCCTCGAAGGAGAATGCAGTGTGGTGATCGGAGGCCACGAGACGCGGGAAGATCCGCAGGCCACCACGTTGGATGACGAGATCATGGTAGCCGCCCCGGAAGGCGGTGCCGCGCATCTTCGTAACGCTGAGCCGGCGCCGCTCCGATCCGTAAGCGGGCACGACCTGCTCGAGACGGATGACCGCATGGCTGATCGAGTGCAGGTTGAGATCGTCCTGCTCGGACGTCAGGTCGTCGAGCATGAGGACGGTCGCATTGTTGAGCAGGAAATAGCTCTTCAAGGCCAGCACCTGCCGCCGATAGCGCAGGGAGCCCTGTGACAGGAGCCGGATTTCCGAGAGCGAGTCGAACACGACCCGGCTCGGCTTGACCCGCTCGATCTCCGCCAGGGCCATGCGCACCGTCTCGCCGAGTTCCAGGTCGGACGAGTGGACGAGGCTCTGCTGCTGTTGCGGATCGAGGCTCAATTCCGGCGGCACCAGCTCGCAGATCTCGATGCCGCTCACATCCCAGCCATGGCGAGATGCAACGGAGAGGAGTTCCCGCCTGCTCTCGGACAGGGTGATGTACAGGCAGGTCTCGCCCAGCTGGGCGCCAGCCATGAGGAATTGCATTCCCAGCGTTGTCTTGCCGGAGCCCGGTCGCCCCTCGATGAGGTGAGCCCGGTTGGCCGCATACCCGCCGGCGAGAATATTGTCCAGGCCAGGGACGCCGGTCGGAACAGGGGCGGCATCGGAATGCGACGGAAGCGTCATGGGCGGTCCTTGTGTGCGTGGATTTCGGTCCAGGCGCGACACCGCATGTAGTGCCGGATTGCCCTTCCGCTTCATCCTGTTTGACCTTCGGCCATCGGAAGTCCACCCCACGGGCAAGGCACTCCGATGGCAGCTCGACCAGGATCTTGGATAATGGCTTGTGTGCTCTTGTAGACACGAGAGACTGAGGATGTCTGTCCACTTGTGAACACATGAACGGTTTAAGCGCACATTTGAACGGAAGCAGCGCGGTCGCGTTGGACGTGGTGAAGATCTAGGAGGAAAAGGAAAGGCAGCCTTCATGCACATTCCCAAGGCCACGGACCGCCTCAGGGAGCGGATTGCCGACAACAATCTTTTGAGCGCACTCAAGCCGGAAGACTTGGCCATCGTGGCACCGTCGCTCCAGGAGTGGGAAGGCGACGCTGGAGCCAAGCTGTACCAGCCGGGAGATGAGGTCAGGTTCGTCTACTTCCCTTGTGGGCCCAGTCTGGTCTCGTTCGTGGTCGAACTCGAGGACGGCCTTACGGTTGAGACGGCCCTGATCGGACGAGAAGGAGCGGTCGGTGGGATCGTGAGCCAAGGGCGCCTGCCGGCCTTTGCCCGCTCCGAGGTTCAGTTTCCAGGCCCGTTCCTGCGCCTCTCGACCGCAGATCTCGAGGAGTTCGAGACCCGATCGCCGAGCCTGCGGCACCTGTTCGCCCGCTATGCCGATTGCATGCTGGCGCAGGTGTTTCAATCGGTGGCGTGCAATGCGGTCCACACGATCGAGCAGCGCACGGTCAAATGGCTGCTGGCGGCGATCGACCGGACCGGGGATCACGACATCCCGCTGACGCAGGAGCAGTTGGCCGCCATGATGGGGGTCGGTCGAAGCTACGTCAGCCGGGTCATACAGTCCCTGAAGCGGCGGCACCTGCTGGAGACGCGCAGGGGTGGCGTTCGGATCGCGGATCCGGACCGCCTGGATGCCTTGTCGTGCGGCTGCAACAACGCCCTGCGCCGCCACTTCGATCAGGTGCTGGCTGGCGTGTACCCAACCGTCGAGGAGAGCTCGGCCCAAAAGGCGGAAGCAGGCGGGAAGCGTCCTGGCTCGCGGATGAAAGCCTGAAGGCATGTGAACCGCGGCCGTCGACGGCCAAAGCCACAAGCTCGCATCGACCTCCGTATCGGTGGTGTCGAGATGGACAGTGAGCTCATGGCGCAAGTCTGCAGGCGTAGTCTTGGCCACCTGCTCGCGAATGAGATGCCGGTGCTGATGATCAGCAGTCCCATCCCCTTCGGTCCTCGGAGGCGTTCGTCTTCCCGCCTGATCCGCGAGCAGCCAGGTCACGACCACTAGGAACTCGGCCCCGCAAGATGGGCACGTCCTATGCCGTTCCGCATGTGTCCGCTGTCACAGACGTCCTGCTGACCTCACGTCCCGATCGCGAGATGTCAGAGGTTCGGCCCCGGCTGGCAAAGGCGACGGTCGATACCCCAGATGGGGTCCCACGTTCGGCTCATCGCCAGTCATAGATAGCCTGCGTGTTCACCGGGCCTCCGTACCCATTATAGGCCGGTGCGGGGCGCAAGGCGTCACGGCGATCCGGTTTGCGGCTGGAATAGCCCGCCCCAACCGACATCGGTTCGGCCGGTCGGATCTTGGGCCGATCCCGCTTGACCGTCCGGGCAGCGGTCTTCCTCGTCTCATGCCCTTGGATCACGATCCTTGTGTTTTGCATTCCCTCGCTGCGGACCAAGGCAAACAGCTTTGCGGCGTTCGCCGGCGCAAGCCGGACGCAACCATGCGAAGCGGGCCGCCCCAGGCTGCGGATTGCATTGCTGCCGTGGATGGCATGGCCGCGGTGGGTGAAGAAGATCGAGTGCGGCATGGGCGAGTTGTCCCACTCCTTGGAGGCGTGATCCTTCACCAGGCGGGATGGGGAGAAGGTACCAACCGGCGTCTCGTGACCTGCCTTGCCGGTCGACACGGACCAGGCGTAGCGCGGCTTGCCATCCACGGAGATCGACATGCGTTGGGCGCTCTTGTCGACGGTGATCAGCACGTCAGCCTTCGCCCAACCGGCTCCGAGCGTGAGAGTGCCAAGCAAGGACGCTGCAAGCACACTGATTAGACGCATAGGGAAAAGTCCTTCACGTAGGAATACAGGGCGACATTCCTACAGACGCTTCGGCAGAACCACGGTTCCGCGGATCGGTCTGGCCTCACGCAACTGTGTGGATCCGCTTCAGGATCGAGCGCGAGGGGGAAGGTTGCGGGCGCTGGCGCTCTCGCGGCTGGTCGAGTGCTGCCGGCCCAACCGTCGGACCTTTGGGACGGCCTCCTATCCGACAGGTCCAGCTATCATCCTGCCCGACCTCTTTTCAGCAGCGCGAAGGATCGGATGGGAACAATGCGAGACGACTCATGCTGATCGTCGGTGGCGCAGCAAGTTGAATATGGTCGATGTCGAACTGAGTTATGATTGTAATACTGGGTAAACCAAATGAAGGTTTGCTCGTGGACCATTGCAGGAATTCGGTGCACTTCCAGAACGTGCCAGGAGCAGCCGTTCCCGCCTCCATTGCGACGTCGCACCCGGCGTCGCTCCCATCGTCCTGCGCTCTTGGACTGAGGATGATGCCGATTGAAGGTGGACCGATGCGTGGTCGCCTACGAACCTCCGATGGTCGCTCCCTGGATGCGCTTACGTCCGGGTTCCTTGCCCCGAAGTGGAGGCGAGGCTCCCTTGCTCACGCCCGAACTGAAAGCGTGATTTCCGATCAGCCGTTTGTGAAACGGTTTCGTCCTAGTCCGTAAAGTTAGAAGGACCCAGCCGCAATGAAGTGCCTGCGCATCTATGCCACCCCGGATGGCGAATCGCATTTCGACGAACTCGAATTGCCGACGACAAAGAGGACGGTGCACCCCGATGCCGTGCCGTTCGACGTGACGGGCAGCTATCCGGCGTCCCGCGTCCGCATCACCCACATTCCAGCGGGCATGCGCGAGGTTGCTTGGCATACGGTCCCGGAACCGGTGCTGACGGTCAGGCTGGACGGTTCGGTAGAATACGAAACGAGCGACGGAGAGGTGCGCCACGTTCAGGCGGGGAGCTTCGTGCTGGTGGAGGACACCCACGGCAGGGGCCATCTGTCACGCCATTCCCCGGAGGCGCAAACCGTCATCTGGATCTCACTGCCGAACGGCCTCGAGCGGAGCCTATAGTGTCGCGGTCGAGATGATGCCGACAGCGAAGGCATCGTAGCCAAGGCGTGTTAGGCGAACCGGCAACAGGATGGCGATATGGCCGAACCCTGAACGATCCGAAGACCAGTAAGGTGAACTCGACCCGGCAAGCGGCGGGAGGCTGCGCTGCCCCCCGCCCCCAATTGCCCTATTTCGGGCTCACGTCGAACTTGAACCACTTCTCGGAGAGCGTCTTCATCGTGCCGTCAGCGATCATCGACTGAATGGCCGGGTCGAGCTTTGCCTTCAGATCGTCCTCGCCCTTGCGCAGACCGATGCAGGTATCTGTCGCCATGATGCCGCCCGTCAGGAGCGGGCCGGCCATCGCGACCTCCTCGTTGCCCGGGCGCGAAACCGCATCCCGGAGGTAGACGATATTGTCGAACACGGCATCGATTCGGCCCGCAATGAGGTCCAGGGTATGCTGCTCGGAAGACTTGTAAGTCTTCACCGTGACCGTGTCCTTGAAGGTTTCCTCAATGAACTGCTGCTGGCTCGTGGACAGCGGCACACCGATGGTCTTGCCCTTGAGGGCCGCCTGGATGTCCTTGAGAACCGGCTCCCAGGCCGCCTTATCGTTCGTCGACATGGCCTCGCCGGTTTTCGGAAGCTTGGCGAGGGGCGAGGATTTGAGAACGCCGAAGGTGTTCGACGTGCGCGCGTAAGGCACGGTGAAATCCATGACCTCGCGCCGCTTCGGGTTCGGCCCCATCGTCAAAACGGCATCGAACTTCCCGGCGAGCAGACTTGGAACCTGGCTATCCCAGTCCTGCGCCACGATCTGACATTTGAGGTTGGCCCGTTTGCAGACCTCGTTGGCGACATCGATGTCGTAGCCGACGACCTTGCCGTCGGCCGCAGTCAAATTATAGGGCGGGAAGGCCCCCTCGACACCAATGGTGATCTGCGTCCACTCCTTCGCCGCAGCCGGCTGTCCGAGCAGCGCCACAAGTGCAAGAACCGGCGCCACGGTCCTGATGAACTTCGAATTCTTCATGCGATCCTACCCGAGAGATGTTTTTTGGCGGAGCGAGGAATGCCACTCCGGTTCATGGGAGATGCGCCGGACCATCGATCCGACCCAAGGCCCCGGTCCCTACGTTAGATGATCGGACGGAAAAGTAGACATGGTTTTTCGAGACATGGCGCTGTCTCGGAGGCGCTGGTCTCGTAGGGCATAGCAGCTTAGAAATGTCGCGGCGATCATTGAACGGATACATGAGGATCCCATGACAGACAGGAAGCCGCATCCCGACGGAGAACCCTACGACTGGCCGGAGCCGACATGGCGCCGGATCGTCGAGCGTGCGCGCGCCGGCCGCGACCTGACGCCCGCCCAATGGCCGAACGGCGCCCGCTGCGCCGTCGCGCTCTCCTTCGATGCGGACCACGACACGATCCCGCTGCGCGATGGACTCGAGAGCCCGATGATGATCAGCCAAGGGCAGTACGGCTCGCGGCGCGGCGTGCCGCGCATCCGCGCGATCCTTGAGAAAGAGGAAATCCCTGCAACATTCTTCTATCCGGCCGTTTCGGCGATGCTCTATCCCGACGAGGTGCGGGGCATTGCGGGCGAAGGCCATGAGATCGCCATCCATTCTTGGATTCACGAGCGCAACAATCTTCTGCCCTATCAAAAGGAACGCGAGCTCAGCTTCCGGGCCGCCGAGAAACTGTCAGAGATCAGCGGACGTGATCCCGTCGGCATGCGCACCGCCAGTTGGGACTTCTCGCCCAATACCCTGGAGATCATCCGGGAGATGAGGCTTTTGTACGACTCGAGCCTCATGGCGGACGACGATCCCTACGAGCTTCTCTCCAACGGCGAGTCGACCGGTGTCGTCGAACTGCCGCCCGAATGGATCAGGGACGACGCGGCCTATCTGGTGATGGAGCGCTTCTCGGGCCTTCGCCCCTATACGGCCCCCTCGGCCGTCGAGGAGATCTTCAAGGCAGAGTTCGATGAAGCCTGGGAGGAGAAGGGCCTCTATGTCCTGACTATGCATCCGGATGTCATCGGGCACCGGAGCCGGATCGGAATCCTGCGCCGCCTCATCACCCATACGAAGGCAAAGGGACAGTGCTGGTTCGCGACCCACGAACAGGTCGCCCGGTGGTGCAAGGAACAGGCGGGGATCTGAGGCAGTGGGGCCCTGTGGCGAGCGGGGCTCCATCGTTGGCTCAGGGATAGGGATCGCCGAGATTGTCCGGCACCTTGGCCGGGTCGGTTCCGGCGATGGACAGAAAGGCGGTGCCGGGACGGGCGATCCGCGAGAAGAGCCTGCCAAAGACCACCCCATCGGTGCGGGCGCGCAGGATCGTGCGGGGGCTGTCGAGCGGCGCCTCGGGCGAGACGATCTCCGCCACGACCTGTCCTTCCTTGACTTTATCGCCAAGGGCGACCTTGTGCACGATGATGCCGGGCACGGGCGCTCGCACATGATCGACCGCATCGACCGGGGTGCCTTCGCACAAGGCGTCCGGGAGAGGGCCGGGATCGCCCGCAAGCACGCCGCGCCGCTGCATGAACCGCACCAGGGCATCCGCGTCGAAGGCCGCGAGCTCGTCGCTGACATCCGCTTGGCCGCGATACTCCAGCGTCACTGAGAGGCAACCGTGATTGAGCGGGACCTCCGGATAGGCCTCCTTGATGCGCACCCAGGGAAGGTCGCAGGATTCGTCGAAGCTTCCGCCCCCACCTCCGGTCGCGATCAGCGTGGCATGGCTCTGAACCTGTGCGGAGAGATCCTGCGCGCCCGGCCAACCCGCTCCGTTGCAGTAGAGATAAGTGATGCCCTCGAAGTGGCAGTGCAGGTCCAGCACGATATCCGCGTCAATCGCGAGCTGCAGGAGCTTGATGCGAAGCGCCGAGAGCTCCGAGTGAGGCTTCAGGTCGGCTGAGGCCTCGCGCAAGGCAGCGCGGACGACCCGGTCGTTCTCGGCAGCATCCGATCCCAGCCGCCCTTTGAGCCGCTCGATCAGCGCCGGCGCGATGTCCGGAAAGTTTCGGTTGAAGTTTCCGCCGCCCCCGAGGTCGCCGCGTCCGAGGTGCATGTTCAGCATCCGCTGCGCTAATCCGATCGGATTGGCGAACGGAACGATGACGATCTGGCCGAGCACTTCCCCCGCCCGGTCAGCCGCGATCAAGCGCTGGAGCAGATGATGGGCTGCGAGCATCGCAGGCGTCTCGTCCGCATGCAGCGATGCCTGGATGTAGACCTTCGGCCCTGCCGTTTCCTCGCCGAAGCGGTGGACCTGCAGACGGCGGCTGGTGCCGAAGCTGCCTTGCAGGATCTCAATCTCCTCCAACCGATGCATCGATGCCGACTCCCTCTTGAATGTTGACGCGCCTTACTCGGGACACGCATCCCGTAGCTTGATAACATCAGACCGACGATTCGCCATGGTCGAACGGTGGATTCGCAAGCACAGTGGAACTGCGTCGACACCGGCAGGAGGAGCCGTTTACGACATGACCCGTGAAGCGGCTATTGAGCGCGCCGAGGACTTTGTGGCGTCCGGAGTTTTCAAGACCGAGCTCGCACGCCTGATCGCAATGCCGACGGAGAGCCAGAACCCGGAGAGGAGCCGCGTGCTGGCGGAATATCTCGAAGTCGGGATCAGGCCGATGCTCGAAAGTCTGGGCTTCACATGCACTCGGTTGGCGCATCCGGCCGCACAAGCGCCCTTCCTGTTCGCCGAGCGGATTGAAGGGGAGGAGCTGCCGACGATCCTCGGATATGGCCATGGCGACGTGGTCAGGGGGCTGGATTCGAGCTGGAGCAGAGGCCTGTCACCATGGGTCCTGACGGAAGTCGACGACAGGTGGTACGGCCGTGGCGTCGCTGACAACAAGGGGCAACATGCGATCAATATCGCGGCCCTGGATGCCATTCTGCAAACCCGCGGCAAGCTCGGCTTCAATGCGAAGTTCCTCATCGAAATGGGCGAAGAGGTCGGTTCGCCCGGCCTGCGGGAACTCTGTACGCAGCACAAGGCCCTTCTGAGAGCCGATGCGCTGATCGCGTCGGATGGGCCACGTCTTGCGCGCGAGCGGCCGACGCTCTTCCTGGGCACGCGCGGCGTCGCAACCTTCGACTTGACGATCGAGGCGCGCAGTGGCGGCCATCATTCGGGCAATTGGGGAGGTCTACTGTCGGACCCTGCGATTCAGCTTGCACATGCGCTCAGCACGATCGTGTCGCCGACCGGGCGCATCCAGATCGACGCATGGGTGCCGCGGGACATCCCCGCCAGCGTGCGCCGCGCTCTTTCGGAATGCGTGGTCGAGGCTGGTCCTGACGGGCCCGTCATCGACCGCGCATGGGGCGAGCCTGGACTATCGCCCGCAGAGCAGGTTTTCGGCTGGTGTTCCTTTGACGTGCTCGCCCTGGAGGCCGGGGATCCTGCGACGCCCGTGAACGCCGTGCCGCCTCGTGCCTGGGCGCGCTGCCAGCTCCGCTTCGTGGTCGGCATCGACCCGGACGACATCGTGCCTGCCCTCCGCCGCCATCTCGACCGTCATGGCTTTCCCATGGTGACAGTGGCGGAGGTGGATGGGATCTCGCACGCTACTCGGCTTGATCCGGAGGATGACTGGGTCCGGTTCACCGCTGCCTCGATCGAACGCACGTCGAAGCAAAAGCCTGTCATCCTGCCAAATCTCGGCGGAACCCTGCCGAATGACATTTTCTCCGACGTTCTCGGCCTGCGCACCATCTGGGTTCCGCATTCCTATCCGGGCTGCTCGCAGCACGGCCCCGACGAGCACCTGCCGCTGGATATCCTTCACGACGGGCTGCGCTTGATGACGGGCCTCTACTGGGATCTAGGGGAATGGCGCGACCCAGTATGATCTCAGAGATTTCGACAGTTCTGCCCGCACTTGGGAGAGCCTGACGAAGTTGAAACACGCTAGACGGCAATACCTCCTGTTGCGGACGTCACCGCCGCCTTCAGGTGCCGGCGGGCGCTGCATAGGCTGAGACGTCTCGGGCCAGGATGCGACCAGCCCCTTTGGCGCCGACGATACGTCCACCCTCGGCCACGACCTGGCCGCGCAGCAGCGTCGTCACCGGCCAACCGGTGACCTCAAATCCTTCCCAGGGCGTGTAATCGGCGCCGTGGTGGAGGATCTCCTGGCGGATGACCTCGCGCCGGTTAGGATCCCAGAGCACGATGTCCGCGTCGAAGCCGACCCCGATGGAGCCCTTGCGCGGATAGAGGCCGTAAATCTTGGCGTGGTTGGTCGCCGTCAGCTCCACGAAGCGGTTGAGGGAGATCCGCCCCTTGGAGACGCCCTCCGAAAACAGGATCGGCAGGCGGGTCTCAACACCGGGGATGCCGTTCGGCACCCAGCGGAAGGAGGACTTTGCGTTCGGGTGGAGCTTGCCGGAGGGGCTATCGTAGCGAAACGGGCAATGATCTGACGAAAAGGTCTGGAACACGCCGCTGCGCAGCCCCTCCCAGATGGCCGCCTGGCTCTCGACATCCCGTGGCGGTGGCGAGCAGACGTATTTCGCACCGCTCATGTCCATGTTCGGACCTTGCAGGTCCTCGGCGGTGAGCGTGATGTATTGCGGACACGTCTCGGCATAGACCTTGAGGCCGCGGGACTGGGCCCAGCGGATCTGCTCCATCGCCTCGCGGCCGGACACATGCACGATCATGATCGGCACGTCGACGAGTTCCGCATGGCTGATCGCCCGATGCGTGGCCTCACGCTCCACGCTCTCGGGACGGGAAACCGCATGGTAATAGGGAGCGATCCGGCCCTCGCGTTCGAGGCGCTCGGTCATGTAGCGGATCGCATCATATCCTTCGGCGTGAACCATCACGAGGGCGCGCTCCCGACGCGCGATCTCGAATACATCGAGAAGCTCGCGATCCTTCAGCACGAGATCGTCATAGGTCATGAAAACCTTGAACGACGTATAGCCATCCTTGAGCAGGGCGGGGAGTTCCTGCCCCAGAACCTCGGGCGTCGGATCGGATATGATCAGGTGGAAGGCCGTGTCGACATAGCACTCGTTTTCGGCCTTCCGCCGATATTCCTCGACACAGGCCCGCAGGGACGTGCCGCGCTGCTGGAGCGCGAAGGGAAGAACCGTCGTGTTGCCGCCGGCCGCGGCCGAGGCCGTGGCAGAGGCGAAGTCGTCCGCCATCACAACCCCGGGCCCGGATGGCTGAGCGATGTGAACATGGCTGTCAATGCCCCCAGGCAGCACGAGGAGCCCGGTAGCATCGATCTCCCGCTTGGCGCGAAGGTTTTCGCCGAGCGTAACGATGCGCTCGCCCCTAATGCCCACATCGCAGCGGAACGTGTCGGAGGCGGTGACAACGGTGCCGCCGCGGATCGCGAGATCGATCTCCATCTCCGTCCTCCTCAGGCAAGCGCTCGGTCGAGGCTTCCGATCAGCCGATCGACCTCCTCTGGCGTATTGTAGTGCACCATCGAGACGCGCACCACGCCATTGCCATTGGCGAGACCCAAATGCTCGATCAGCCGCCGGGAGTGAAAATCCCCAAAGCGGATGCCGATCCTGTCGGCTTCGGTGGAACGCACGATCTCGGCCGAGTCGCGTCCATCCACCTTGAACGCGATGGTCGGCACGCGGCGATCCGTAGCGCTGTCGCGGCGCCCGACGATGCGCACATCGTTGCGATCCCTCAGGTAGGCGAGCAGCTTTTCTCCCAGAAGGGTCTCGTGCGCCGCGATCTTGCCGAAGGCGCGGTCAATGGCAGCCCGGTCGCCGGTACTACCGCCGAGGGAGTCGATATAGTCCACGATGCCAGCCGAACCCCAGGCAAGCTCGTAGTTGGTGTTCCCGGGCTCGAGCTTCATCGGCACCTTCTCGCGACCGTAGAAGTAGTGGTAGAGCCCGTCGAGTTCGAGCAGCTTTTCGTACTTGCCGTACATCACGGCGAAGTGGGGTCCGTAGGTCTTGTAGAAGCTGAAGATGTAGTAATCGACGTCGAGATCGCTCACGTTCACTGCCCGGTGGGGAGCATAGGCAACGGCGTCGACGACGATTTCGGCGCCGCGCTCGTGCACGCGGCGCGCGATCTCCTTGACGGGGTTGATGGTGCCCAGGATATTTGACGCATGGGTCACGGCTACGAGCCGGGTCCGTTCGCTCATCAGGCGGTCGAGTTCATCCAGGTTGATCTCGTAGCTGTCGCGGTCGATGGACCATTCCTTGATGACGATGCCGCGCTTCTCCAGCGAGCGCCATGGACCGATATTGGATTCGTGATCGAAATTCGTGACGACGATCTCGTCACCTGGCTTGAGGCGACCTTCCATGGCCCGTGACAGGAACTGGGCGAGGACAGTGGTCGAAGGCCCCAGCACGATTTCTTCCGGTCGTTCCGCGCCGAGCAGGCGCGCGATCTTGGCGCGAGCTTCCATGAGCCGGCTCGTGGCCCGTTGCGAGTGCTCGTAGCCGGCGCCGGTCTGCACGCTCGTGGTCAGGAGATAATCCGAGATGCGTTCGGCAACATTGCGCAGGACGAGGGAACCGCCAGCATTGTCGAAATAGGCGAAGCCGTCTGCCAAGGCGGGAAACTGGGAGCGGACGAAGGCGAGATCAAGGGACATGGAGCACCTATTCTGCGGACGGTTGAATCGAGCCGACGACAAGCGGCTCGTGGAGGTGATGGAAAACGCAGTCTTCGGAGGAGCCGCTTTCCCACATAAACATGAGAAAGTCGCCGTCGGCGCCAATCGCCGCGATCGGCGCGTGCCAAAGGTTGCGGGCGTAGTTGACCCCCTCGTACCGATCTCCGACGAACGCTTCGGCACGCTCGAGGTCGGGCAGCCCGGCTCGATCCTCAGGAGCGACAACGATCAGGAACCGCTCAGCAGAAAGAGCGACGAACGTCTGCGAAGACAGAGGATGCCGCTCGAAGGTCAAGAGCCGCATCGGCAGTGGCCCACCGCTGGCCCGGTAGACAGCAAGGACAGGCTCTCCATCCGGCGATGCGTGGTCGAAGCGAGTGTCGGTATCGAAGCGCAGTGCCCGTCCATCGTTGACCGAACGGCTGCGTTCAGGGTCGAAGAACAGCACCTCGCCGAACGGACTGAAGGCTGACGGCGTCAATCGCTTTGGTAGCAGAGTCTGCACGGATGTGTACGCCTAATGGGACAGGACGGCCTGAAGGAAGCTTCTGAGGCGCGGGTCGCGTGGCGAATTGAAGATCTCGTCGGGAGGTCCTTCCTCGACGATACGCCCTCCGTCCATGAACACCACACGGTCGGCGACCTTGCGGGCGAATCCCATCTCGTGGGTCACGACGACCATGGTGACACCCGTCTTGGCAAGCTGCTGCATCACATCCAAGACCTCGCCCACCATCTCTGGATCCAATGCCGAGGTCGGCTCGTCGAAGAGCAGGACCTTCGGCTCCATGGCCAGAGCCCGGGCGATTCCGACGCGCTGCTGCTGCCCGCCCGAGAGTTGGGCTGGATATTTTTCCACATGGTCCTCCAGCCCGACGCGGGTCAGAAGGCGTTGGGCACGCTCCTCCGCTGCCCCCCAAGACAGGCCGCGCACGCGGACGGGTCCGAGCGCGACATTGCGGAGCACGGTCATATGCGGAAAGAGGTTGAAGCTCTGGAACACCATTCCGACCTCGGTGAGCACGGTGCTCTTGCGGCCGCGGCCAACCTCCGCCCCGTCGACGATGATCTCGCCGTCGTTGTGCTCCTCAAGCTGGTTGATGCAGCGGATCAGGGTTGACTTGCCCGAGCCGGAGGGACCGATGACGACCACGATCTCGCCCTCTCCTACCCTGAGGTCGACGCCATGCAGCGCCTTGAAGACTCCGAACGACTTGACGACGTTCTTCATCTCGATAATCGGGCGCATCATCGTCCCCTCACCGCGAGTCGCTTCTCGAAGACCCCGACGAGGCGCACGAGCGGCATCAGGATCAGGATGTAGATGATCGCGGCGCTGATGAGGGGCGTCGGGTTCGCCGCCAGCGCCTGCGCCTGCGTCGCCTGCTTGAGCAGGTCCGGCATCGCCACCACGGATGCGAGGGCCGTGTCCTTCATCACGTTGATGGAATTGGACGTGATCGGCGGGATTACGATCCGAAGCGCCTGCGGCAGCACCACGTCGCTCATTCGCCGCCACGGGCTTAGACCCAAGGCGCGGGCAGCCTCGAACTGACCCCGCGGAACGGCCTCGATGCCGGCCCGGAAGATCTCCGCGGAATAAGCGGCGGAAACGAGGCTCAGAGCAGAGGCCGCAGCTCCGAAGGGGGAAAGCCGCAGCCCCACGAACGGCAATGCATAGTAGATGACGACGAGCAGAACCAGGATCGGGATGGAGCGGAAAATGTCGATATAGGCGACGGCGATCTGCCTGAGGGGTGAGCTGGCGTAGAGCCGGAGCAACGCAAGAATCAGGCCGCCAATGAAGCCCAGGACGATGGCCGTCACTCCCAGGGTCAGGGTGGTGGTCAGGCCCGACAGCAGGAGCGGAAGGGTTTGGACGAAGACCTTCCAGTTCAGGAAGGTGTCGAAGATTGACATGACAGGCAGCGCCTCAACATTCGTGACCATGCCGAGCGCCCGGCACGAATGCCAAGCGCTCGGGGAGAGTTGCCCGTCAGAGCTTGGGCATCTCCATGACCTTGACGGTTGCCGAGTTCGGCTCCGCCTTGGCGCCGAACCACTGCTCGTGGATCTTCGCCAGGGTCCCGTCCTGCTTCATCTTCGTGATCTCAGCATTGACCTTTTCCGCCAGTGGGCTGTTCTTCGCGAACATCATCGAATACTGCTCGCCGGTCGGGATGCGCTCGACCACCTGATACATAGGCTTATCCTTGATGTAGTACTGGACGGCCGGGATGTCGCTGACATAGCCATCGATGCGGCCCGCAGCGAGGTCAAGCATCGCGGGAGCCAGGCCCTCGTAGCGCCGAATATCCGAGAATTTGTACTTCTGCTGGTTCTGCGTCGACCACATGTCACCGGTCGAGCCCGTATCGACTGCGGCTACCTTGCCCGCCATACCTTCCAGATTCTTGATGCCTGAGTTGGCTCGCACGGCCAGCGACTGGTCGCTGTCGTAATATGGCTGGGCGAAGGATACTGACTCAAGACGCTTCTTCGTGATGGTGATCGAGGATACGGCGGCATCGACCTGACCCGACTGGACCGCAGCAAACAGTCCGTTGAACGGAATGTTGATGAAGGACACGTTCATGTTCAGGCGCTTGCCGACTTCCTTGGCGAGGTCGACTTCGAAACCGACGATCTCGCCCTTCTCGTTTTGGAACTCCCATGGAACGTTGCCGACGTTCGCTCCGACCTTCATGTCGGCAGCAGAGGCCATCGTCCCTGCCGACATAGCCAACGTGGCGGATAAAGTTGCGACGATCGCGCCGCGTCGGGTAAATTTCGCTGACATCTGGTCCTCCATCTTACGCGTCGGACCCATGGCCGACGAACGGTTCGCTGCTGCCATCTGGTAGCCGGCTCTTCCAATGCTTGCTTCGGCCGGTCATATTGGCCAAACTGGTCTTACCAATCTGGCCGGTTGATCGTGCAGCCATCCTGACGCATGGTCAAGGCTAATCACGAGCGTCAGGTGATGAAAAATGTGGCCGGGAGTTGCTCAAAAAATGAGGCCCGCACCCAAAACTCGACGCGCCACGAGCGCTCGGTGTGAGAATGAAGTGGGGACGGCAGATGACGAGTAATCCAATGAACCTGTCGGAACTAGAGCTCGCCGATCGTACTCCCGTGCCGCGCGGCATTGCTGAACATATTCAACGCCTGATCCTGAAAGGCGGCCTTAAGGCCGGCCAACGTCTGCCATCCCAGCGGGAGCTGGCGGAGCAGCTCGGTGTAAGTCGGCCGTCAGTGCGGGAGGCACTGACGGTGCTCGAGACCATGGGTCTTGTGACGGTACGGGTGGGCAGCGGCGTGTTCGTCGCAAAAACCGGTGCTCGTCGGCCGCTGTGGCGCTACTCGGATCACTGCACGCCGGCCGATGTTTACGAGGCACGCCTCGGATTGGAAGGATACGCTGCGAGGCTTGCAGCCGGTCGCATCGACAAACCCGCCGAGGAACGTCTGAGACGGTGCACCGACGCCATGCGAAGCGCCTTCGAGGCGGGCGACGTGATCAACCTCGCCGTCAACGACACGGAGTTCCACGACATGATCTTTGAGGTCTCCGGAAATCCGGTTCTCGCCGCCATGTACCGGCCGGTCCGCGAAATGCTCGTCGAAAGTCAACGACTTCCCATGGCGCAACTCGACCGCCTGAGTGAAACGGTTCGTGAGCATGAGGCCATTCTGGCGAGTATAGCCAGCCAGGATCCTGACAAAGCCGAAGCGGCAATGCAAAGTCATATACGCTCGGCTGCGGGCCGGTTTGGCGTCTCGCTCTGAGGAATGGGCCGCTCGGGACGACGGTGAGCTCATCATCCACCCGCGCGACTGCATAGCGAGTTCTCAGGCGCTCACAGTGCGACCTTTCCTCCGACACTTGGCACAGCGCTTCAAGGGCCAGTACATGCGACGGCGATCTTGCGGCCAGCCGGATAGGGCCGAGCCTGGTGGATCTCTGTCCCATCCAGGCATATGTTCGGGCCGCTCGCGCATCAGACGGAAACGTGGATTTGACCGTCCTGTACCGTCAGCTCACCGGAACACCGAGGACGGATGCGCTAGCCCTGCGGCGTCACATCGACCTTGAACCATTTCGTCGACAGGGTCTTTGCAGTGCCGTCCTTGATGGCAGCCTGGATGGCATCGTTGAACTTCGCCTTCAACTCGGCATCGTCTTTGCGCAAGCCGATGCCGATGCCGCCACCGAGCACTCCTCCGGTAAGGGAGGGGCCGACAAGCGCGTACCCAGTTTTGAACTCGGGCTTTTCGAGCGTGCCCATGATCTGTGTCGCGCCCGCAAAGACTGCATCCAAGCGACCGGCTGCGAGGTCGAGATCATGCTGTTCAACGGTCTTGTACTCGCGAATGTCCGCGCTGTCCTTCAGGTACTTGTCGGCGAAAGCGGATTGGATGGTTGAGACCTGCACACCAATGGTCTTGCCTTTCAGCAGAGGCTTGATGACCTCGATAGCCTTTTCAGCCTCCACGGGTTGGCTGGAGAGATTATAGGATTGTCCCGTGCCCGGCATTTTGGCGAGCGGGGAGTCGGCTGCGACAAGGAAGCCGTTCGGGGAGTCGGCGTAGCGGTCGCTGAAGTCGATAACCTTGCGGCGCTCGTCCGTGATGGTCATGGCATCCATGATCGCATCAAACTTCTTGGCATTCAGGGCCGGGATCATGCCGTCCCAATCCTGCGCAACGATCTCGCACTTTACCCTCATCCGCGCGCAAAGATCGTTCGCAAGATCGATTTCGAAGCCCTCGAGCTTGCCGCCCGCTCCCGTGAAGTTCCATGGCGCATAGGCGCCTTCCACAGCGATCTTCACAGTTCGGTCCTGCGCCATCGCGGAGCCGATGGCGAACGTTCCGGAGAGAAGAGCGATGCTGAGAAGCTTCCCGAATTTCATGACGGTTTTCCTGGATTGGAGACGGATTTCGAACAGCAGAGGCTGTCGCGACCCTCGGTCTCTGTGCATGCGGCCAGCGGATCCGCATATAGCGCTCTTCGCCCGGCATGGGAGACCAGCAGAGCCAAAAGTGGAATACCTTTGTGTCCGATGGCGACCGTGCCAATCGCATTGTGGGGTGCGGAGGAACGAGTCGGCTTCTCGCAGACACGTCCCTCCGGTTCCTCACGATATGCTAATCGCCCAACGCCGACGGCTTCTTTCGCGAAGAAGACTGCCTGCCGCGCTTGCTGCTGCCACCCTTGCTGCGCTCCTCGCCCGACGAACCGCCAAGCGCGCTCGTCACGACCTCCCCTGCCGCTCCGATAGCTGCCGCAGCGACCTCCAGCGGAGCGGCCACAATCTCGGCTCCGAGGCTTCCGGCGGCTGACACGGCGTCCCGGCCCTCCTGTGTTTCGCCGCTCCGCTTCTGCTCGCTGCCCTGCGGCCGCTCAAGCACGTTCGCGACTGCCCGCAGGGCCTCCGCCATCACCGCGCGGGCCTGTGGCGAGGTGAGCGTTGTCTCAAGGGTCGAGAGCCACGCCATAGGATTCAACATGCTGCCCCGCGACTGCGAGCGGGCCTGCGTCGAGGAACGTGACCTCGACGCGCCGGAGGTCGAGCGTGCCGCTGTGCGGGATCCTCCGGCCGCGTGAGTCTTCGCGGGAACAGCCTGGGATTTCGTCGCCGTCCGGGAGCCCGCCATCGTCTTGGGTTGCGCACGCTTGGAAGCGGCATCCCCTCTCTTGGGGGCCGACCCGGACTTAGATTTCGACGCCGACTTTGCCGGCGTCTTCCGGCTCCTACTGGGTTGTGAAGGACGGTCCTTCTTGTTCGTAGCCATCGTGGTTCCTTTGTCTGCTGGGGCCGCAAACCGGCCGCACCGAGGAGCATCGGCCCTCGAGCATGACAATGAACGCATCGCCGTTCGGTTCAGAACGCACAGATAGTCGGTGTTGGAATTCTCCGCTGAACGCGTTGGCAGACTACTCCCGTCCGGCGCTCCACGTCCCAAGGCGCCGTCAAGCAGCTCGAGCTCCTGCGGCCGCCCTGCCACTTCCGGCGGCTCCTGCCCGAGGAGAGGGCCTGGGAGCCACCGACATTCTCATTCGGGCGCGCCGGTTCACCGAATCACGCGCATGACCCGGCGGGACTGCGGTTCCACCACCACGATCCTCTGGTCGGGCGAGATGAAGTAGCCGTACTGAGCCCCTGGCGAAAGCCCGCGGATCGCGACGCTTTGCATGTCCCCGGTGGTGATCCAGTCCGGTACCACGCTTCCACGGCGCAGCTTGATCCCGCTGGGCTGAGCATAGCGTGGTCCAATGTAATGGAGGCTGTCGGCCGGAACCTGGAGCCATCCGTCCTGGGTATAGCCCATAGGCGTCACGCCTGGAGGGAGATCAGCCGGGTTCACGGCATAGCCCAGATCCGGATAGCTGGTCCCGGTGCCACCCGTAGACGGAGAAACCCTCAACGTCAGCGGCTGCGAGACCGCCATGGTCGAGAGCAGGACGACGCCAGTCGCAGCCACGGACGCCAGCAGTTTCGAAGGGTTTATAGGGAAACGCATCTGAACCTCCATGTTGTCACGGGATGAGACGCACTCACACGACGCTCGAGGATAGGCGAACTGTGGTGACGTGCTTAACCGCAGGGGCGTTCTCACCTCTTCATCGCTGACAGCGACCGGATGGCATGACCCTGTCGCTCGCCGCCACGACGAGCCGGAAGGCGAGGAACGCCCTCGGCCTTCCAGACGCCTGCCATCGCAGCAAGATGAACGTCCGATCTCAGGTCGCCGTCATTTGACGCTCACCCGGTAGCTGAGGACGGACGTACCGGACTTCTCGTCAACGCTCTGCCCCTGCGCTGTGATCGCGAAGCTGTCCTGGCCGCGGTAGCCCGCCGCAGGCTCATAGGTCCACGTGTCCTTGTCGACCATCTTGAGGGTCCCGTGCTGCGGGCGCTGGCTGATCTCCGACTTGCTGAGCGTGCCCTGCGGATGGATATCGGACATGCACCCGTGCCCCGCTTGGACCTCGAAGTCGGCGTTCATGTTCGCCCCCATGATGGGCTGGTTGCCCGCAATGACGCACATGTCCATCGCGAGGACCGGGCTTGCGGACACAAACGCCACCGGGATTGCGGCAACCAGCAATGATGACCTCATGACAGCCTCCTCTCAATGTTCAAGATGGACGGCCAGTATTCTCGCCCCGGCCGCGGGATCCGCCGTGTGCGCCCAGCCGTCGGGCCAGTGCGCGCAAAGCATCATAGGTCGCGAGGGAAGGCTTGCTTGACCAAAGGAGACAATTTCTTGGCAGAGGCGGACACACCGCCCGTTCCGTTTGCGTGAGAACTCGCGGATCTCCTGTCGGTTTTGTCGGCGTCCCGCGAGCACGGTGGCGGGGCGATCCCGGCTGTGCGGGAGGCTGCGCTTGAGTTCGTCTCCCTGTCTCCCGAGTCATTGAGCGAGGCCCGTGACGAGGCTCACGCCATCGTGGCGCGGCGCGATTTCTGGATCGCAAGCGCAACCCTGGACGCGGCCCTGGCCGGCGGGGGCACGGGATCCTCTGCCGATGCGCCGGGATTCCGTTGATCTATCAGCATCCCGAGCAGATGCCCTTCTCGACCTCCCGGTCGATCTGCCGGTCCTGGCGGTCCATCTGCTGGGTGGCGATCGAATCGTTGCCCGAGAACTCATTGGCCGGGTTCGGCACCGACTTCCCCTCGAGCATCTTTTCGATCGCTGCGTCCGACGGAACTCGGATCTCGCCGGACGACATGTGCGGCCCCTTCCGATCCTGTGCGGAGGCGGGAACTGCGGTGATGAGCGATCCGAGGATCGCCAGCCATAAACAACGCTGCATGGTCGTTACTCCCAAATCCGGATCGATGCCTTGCTCCCGCTCCACAGGAGGCGTGTCGCAGGCTCGCCGATGGATCCGATCCACTCATGCCTGCGCTTGCCGTCTCAATAGGGCAATGGACGGTAGTAGGGATCGGCATAGGGTGGAGGCTTGCGCCAGTGCGGCGGCCGAGCCTTCGCCAAGGATCAAGGAATCACGGATCAGGCAGGTTCGCTTGACGGAGACGGACAATCCCTTGACCGCTGCGATCTCCCCAAGCCCGCCAGAAGAATTGAAGGTCACCCGGAGGAGGATTGTGCGCTCGATCCATCGAGGCAGCTCTGGATGGCTGCCCCTTGGACCTGCCGGCGCCCGACATGACTCTGATGTTCCGCTGATCGAGGAACCCATCCCTAAGCTTCGGGAACCATTCCACGCCCCACCCATTGATGCACGGGGTGGGGCTTAACCATAAGAATGTATGTGGATATGGACCGAAACCACGATGTAAGGGCTGAGTTGGCCCGCCAAATTGTTCTGCAATTCCGCGACAAGGCAAGCGGTGGCCATGCTGATCTCGGAGAAGATGCATGGTGGGTCGAAGATATGCTCGATCGGATCCAGCGAGCCATTACCCCGCATCTGTCAGATCCCACAAACGTGCGATCCGACGCTCGTGATGCTCAGAACTCATCGTTTCGAACAACTCGGCTGCAGGCGAGAACGTCATCTCTTATGTGACGGTCCCGCCGCTCAACATTCCCGCACGAACGCGGCATCCAGCCTTCCCAGGATCTCCTCTCGGCATGCTCCGCGCCTGAGCAGGCGTAAAGGCAACCAGATCCCTCGCAGGAGGGGGCGCATCCATTGCATCGCCCTCCTGGCTTCGGTGGCTCTGCGAGGCACGACCTGATGCTCTCAGCCGGCAAGGCGCCTGGGAGGCGAGCAAATGCCTCTCAGGCGCTCCTGTCCGTCACTGATATGTCGAAGGATCACCGGCAGCGGCGCACACGGCGCGTCACGATATCACCGTCGTCATCTTCCTCACGGATGACGACCGTCCGGCACCGGTTCACGCTTCCGGTCGAGAGAGTGTCATCGTCATAGACCCGTCGGCGTTCGTAGCGCCGGCGCTCATAACGGCGATCATCGTCCGGCCCGACTCGTACGCTGGGTCCATTGGGGCCGATCCCAAATTGAACTTGAGCATATGATGGGGTCGCCGAAAGAAGACCCGAACCAATCAACGTCGCAGCCAATAGCCAAGTTGCCTTCGTCATCATCACGCCTCCGCGTAAATGGCACATGGGACCCAACGCGTTACTTTGCATTACGTTTCAAGGTCCCAAAAATACCATTGCAGCCTGACTGACAACGATCACCGGCCGGCAAGGCGGGAGGCATCACGTCATCTTTCGCCTCCGCAAGGCCAGCAACTCGGCCTGGAGATCGAGGCGGCCCTCCTTGATCAGGCGCACGATGGACCGGAAGTAGCCTCCTGCGTTCCGGATGCGGTTGCGGCCGCTTGCGACGTCGTCGTCATGAAGCTGGAGTACATAGATCACCGCTGTGGCAGCCTGGATCGCGCCGATCTCGCCGACAGCCTCTTCCCAGGCGCTCGGGTGCGCTCCCAGAGAAGCGCGCAGGAAACGGCCCGCCGCGATCACGTCGACGGCATCCCGGACCGGATGCGTCCAGCCGCAGATCACCGGACAGGCCTCCGCAAGCAAGCCTGCGAGCCGCATCCGAGCCGGCGTCTCGCCTCGCGCCGCGGCTCGCGCGTCGAGCGGGTCAGCCTTGTTACAGGACTCTCCGGGAGATCCTTTCTCTGGCTCTATGTGTCGGCATTCCGTGCCGCCACAGCCCGCCTGGTGGAAGGCTTCCTCCGCAAGTTGCCTGATCTCCTTCCACGCATCGAGAAGCCCCTCGGGAAGAGCCGCTCCGGAGCGCTTCGGAGTGCGGGTTTGCAGCAGCGCAAGCCGGCTCTCGAGCGCGCTGCGATCGACAGCGGGATGATGACGCTCCAATGCACCCAGCGCCTCCTCGGCGGCGCGGCGGCAGATCGTGATCTCGTCGAAGGAGCGCTTCAGCTCTGCCTTGGCGTGCTTTTGCGCTGCCAGAGCCGCGGTCCATTCGCCGCGACGGACGAAGAGCGGCGTCAGGTCGAAGCCGAACGCGTCGACGATGGCGTCCGATGCGTCGCGCACGGCATAGCGTTTGCCGTTCGGCGAGTCCTTCGGGATGACCAGCTGATGCTCGATCAGGGCGCGAACGGCATTGCGCACGGCGCGCTCGGACAGGCCCGTGGCCGCCATCAGGCGCTGATTTGACGGCCAGACCAAGAGCCGGGCCATGTCCAGTTCGCCCCAGCACGCAACCAGCTGACTCAGCACGAGCCGCTGGGGCGGGCTCAGCTGAAGCGCCCGCTCCGCCTCCCGGGCCGAGGCCGAGAGTTCCTTTCGTGTCACGGCACGCTCGGTTTCGAGCGCAAACTTTCTCGCCGCCAGAGCGGCATGTCTCAGCCGTCGGCCTCCGGACGATGCAAGCTGCATCGCGTCCCTCCAATGTGAGGGCAAAGCAGGAGCGTTCACCGAAACCGATGTTGTTGACACTCAGCTTGTCGGAATGGCATAGGGATTGTCGCCAAACGAATCCGTCGCCGTTCCTCGGTGACTCCAAAGGCCCTCGAAGTGTCCAGCTTCGGGGGCCTTTTGCTTTGCCTGACCTCAGTTCACGGTTGTCGTCTCCTGCTCGAAGAGGGCTGCGAGGCGATGGGCATGCGCAGGAAAGCGAGCAAGGTTCTCAGTCGAGAAGCCTCGAACCCGCGCCGGTCCTGCCGAGAGCCCAGCACGCCAGCCTCCCGGAAGCGCCGTCAGGTGACGGGTCTTTCCGGAAGCGCCAGCGGCCTTGGGATCCGAAGGATCGGCCGCGCTCACTCATTGTCTCGTAGCAGGCCGAGAGATGTCTGATTCGATGTTGCGCGTGGAGTCGGAATCTAAGAATTGGTTAAGGACGGGGACAGTTTGCGTTGGAAAACCCGATCGGGCCGAATCGGCAGGATAGAACCCGTGAGTCAAGCGAAAGCTGAACCTTGACATCTTCGTGGACTCGATTCTCGCGCCACGTTCATTGTCATGAAATACAGGAACGTTCCAGCTTCGCCATTCCGATAACTTCATGCGAATACTATAAATTACTTGAAATAAATTGTTTGAAGCAGTGTTCTCCGGCACCGCTCCAGCAGCGGTTCCGCCCCGGCCTGACTTCAGCCAAGCCGGGATCAGGCACCTTCGGCTCGTTCAGGCAATTACATGAAGCCAGCCGTGAGGGTCCGGCCGGGAGCCTTTCTGAATGCCGACGAGCGCTTCACGAAGCTGACGGGTGACCGGCCCGACCTCTCCGCTCCCGATCGAGAACCGGTTGTCACCATGATGGACATGGCCGATCGGTGCGACGACTGCGGCTGTGCCGCATGCGAAGACCTCCTTCAGGCGGCCGGCAGCGGCGTCATCCCGCCACTGCTCGAAGGAGTAGGGTTTTTCCTCGACATTCATGCCGGCATCCCGTGCGAGCGCGATCAGCGAGGCGCGGGTAATTCCGGGCAGGATCGTTCCGAGGGGCGGCGTCACCAGCGTCCCGGATTCCATCACGAAGAAGATGTTCATCCCGCCGAGCTCCTCGACCCAGCGATGTTCGGCGGCATCCAGGAAGACGACCTGGTCGCATCCCTTCTCGATCGCCTCCGCCTGCGCAATGAGGCTCGCGGCATAGTTTCCGCCGCACTTGGCCGCGCCGGTCCCGCCGGGCGCGGCCCGGCTGTACTTGTCGGTCACCCAGACCGTGATCGGCTTCGCGCCGCCCTTGAAATACGCCCCCACCGGGCTTGCGATGACGCAGAACGTGTACCGGTTCGCCGGACGGACGCCGAGAAAGGCCTCGTCGGCGAACATGAAGGGCCGCAGATAGAGACTTCCCTCGCCGGCGGGAAGCCATTCGCGATCGATGCGGACGAGACGCTCGACCGCGTCAAGGAATAGCTCCTCCGGCATGATCGGCATGGCGAGCCGCGCCGCGGAGTTCTGAAAGCGACGGGCGTTCTCCTCCGGCCGGAACAGGACGATGGAGCCCTGCTCCGTCCTGTAGGCCTTCATACCCTCGAAGATCTCCTGCGCGTAATGGAGAACGGCGCTGGCGGGATCGAGCTGGAACGGCCTGCGTTCGCGCACATGCGCCTCGTGCCACCCCTTTCCGGCTTCCCACGATACCGCCACCATGTGATCGGTAAAAACCTTGCCGAAGCCCAGGTTGTCCAAAAGCCGCGCCCGGTCGGGCGCCGGAACCATGTTCTCGCTGGGGAAGACCTGGAAGTCCACCTTGTGATCCATGATGCATCTCTCTCGAAAGGCTGCGGCAGGTTGCTCTCGGTTACCGTCACAGCGGGAAATCCGATACATACCTCCCGACAGAACCATCAAGTCAACCCGCGCGCAGCCCCAGGACCAACAATCACGCCTCGGGTGCGACAAGGTCGGGCCTGTTTGCACCGACACCCGTGGACCGACCTTCAAGCCACGCCCCTGCCGCTGCACGACCATGGTCGCGCAGACGCTGCAGATGCGACCAGTCGGTATTGAGGAAGCTGAGCGTGCTCAGGCCCTCGACATGATCTTCGGCAACGAGGCGATGCAGAGATAGCCGCTCGAGCTTTCGGCCGAGCCGAGAGTGGCGCATGTCTCCCTCGCGGGACAGCCGAGCCATCATCGCCAGGGCCTCTAGGTCGCGCTGAAGAGAGCTGTTGAAGGTGATCTGGTTCAAGCGCTTCTGGATCTCGGGCGACGTGGTCGGCAGCTCCCCGTGATTGCCCGGGATGATCTGCACGACCATCAGGTCCGATGCCCGCGTGGCGGTCACGAGCGGCATGAGCGGAGGATTGGCCGCATAACCGCCGTCCCAATGGGGCTCGCCGTCGATCGACACCGCCTGATGAAGCTGCGGAAGGCATGCGGAGGCGAGGACCACGTCAAAGGTGAGGTCCTTGTTGCGGAAGATTCGCAGCGCCCCGTCCCGGACCCGGGTCGCTCCGAGCAGCAGCCTCACCGGGGACCCGGTGCGCACGGCCTCGATGTCGACCTCGGCGGCGAGGATGTCGCGCAGGGGGTTCAGATCGAAGGGGTTGAACTGATAGGGCGAGAGCTGGGAGGTGACGCGGGACAGGATCGGAGACATCAAGCGGCTTCGTCGGCCCGCTTCGCTGACCCTGTGCCAGAAGCGGTCGAGAGCGTCACGCGCGCCGTCGGCGCCGCCCTGAGCCAGCCCGGATGCGAGCAGAACCGCGTTCATCGCGCCGGCGCTGGCCCCGCTCACGCTGTCGAACGGCACCTTCGCCTCGAGCAGTCGATCGAGGACGCCCCACGTGAAGGCTCCGAATGCGCCCCCGCCCTGCAGCGCCAGCGAGAGCCGCTTCGGGCGGACGGTCGCCCGGCGGAGCGAAGCACCGCGCGAGGATGCCGCGGGACTGTCCGCAGGATCGCCACGGGGCAGGCCCGAATCGAGAAAACTCATGTTTTGCCTCCATGCTGCCGCATGTCGTTCGAGGGTTCATCCGCAAAGCCGCAGACTGGCTCGACCGCATGACGCACCCGGGAGAAAGGTGAATGCCTTAGGTGGGCCTTCCATGCTGCACCGCAACATGGAACCGCGCCGACGCAGCCATGCGACGCGAGCATGGAACCTGCATGGTCCATGCCCGGCGCGGCCCGGGACCGAAGCCTCACTTGTTTCCGGACAGACGAATGAGAAGGAAACGCCACAGACGGCGCGCAGCCAGGTTGAGAAGCGGAACGAGCACCATGTCATGGCTCCTGTTCGAGAGATGGAGCCTTCCAGGCGTTTCCCAGCGATTGATGCGATATCCAGAGGGCCGGCCGGCTCTTCTTGGATGGTCAGCGGTGTCTTTGCACGGTTCTGACCGACGTCAGGCGAGAACTCCGTCGTTCGACCGTGACGATGCGTCTCGACGACGAAGGGATCGGTCCAGGCGCTGCCCGAGCCGTTGGGGGCTGCACAGAAGCCTGGATGACGACCGATCTGACTGCGTCTTCCGGCAGGCCGATCAGCCCTGCGGCGATCTCCACCTGGCTGTCGATGTCGTCGGTCAGTCCTCGGGCAGCCGCCACGGCCTCCTCGACGTCGGGTGGGTCGTGCCGCGTGCGTCTCCGGCCCCACTCGGCCGGCGTTGCATGGTTCTTGACCATCCTAATTCCTCCACCTTGCTGCAGACCAACGCCGCACGGCAGAAATTGTGCAGTGCACCATTGTCGCAGGATCAGGCGACCTGCTGTTACATGAATGCATCACGCGCCGTCGATCGCATCATCTTCCCCGAATGGGCCGGAGCCAAGGCGGCAGCGCCAAGCTAGCGTGGAGCAAGTCGTCGAATCATGCAGAGATCCCATGAACAGACTCCTCGCCATGATTGGTGGAGTTTTGGCTCTCGGCCCGGCCGCGCAGGCTGCCGACCTCGGGCCAGTCGGCTCCCCGACCGCCCCAGGTCCGGGACAGGCGCAGCCCGCCTTCCTGTCGGAAGTTAGGCTTGGCCTGTCGGCCCATGATCCTGGCGGCCCGGAGAGCGGCACGGCGAACCTGACCGGCGAAATCCTGTCGGTCCGACCGTTCACCTTTGCGAACCCGGACCTTGATCTGCTCGTTCCGCGCCTGCACCTGGGCGGCAGCCTCAACTTCAGCGGGCGGACGAGCTTCGCCTATGCGGGACTGACTTGGACGTTCGACATCACGCCCAGCATCTTCATCGAGGGCAGCCTCGGGGGAGCCGTTCACAACGGCGAGACGGACCCGATCCCGGCTCACCATGACGCTTTGGGCTGTACTGCCCTGTTCCGGGAATCCGGATCCCTAGGGGTGCGCGTATCCGAGAACTGGAGCGTCATGGCGACCGTCGAGCACCTCTCCAATGCCGGATTGTGCTCGAACAACCGGGGGCTGACGAATGTCGGCCTCCGGGTAGGCTATACGTTCTGACCAGAGAGGGCCGAGATGAGCATCGGCCGCACCGATGGCGGTCAGTCCAGGACCTGACAGGTCTTCGGCCTTCCAGGGGCCGGATCACCGAACACGCTGTTGTTGCAGGGAATTCCGTCACGGGAAACGCGCTCGGCGAAGCGTCCGCCCGCGCCGTAGCGCACCCGCCTGGGGCCCCTGAAGTCGCAGAAGCCGCCCTCCCGGGCGCAGAACTGCCAGGCCGCCATCTCATCCCGCGGACCGGGTCCGAAGGGGCCTCGGCGTGGGCCATCGAACCCGCGTCCGGGTCCCTCGTAGCGGTCCGGCCCCCAATCGTCCCCACCGCGGCCATAGCCGCGCGCCACATAGGAGCAGCGCTTGGGAATCCCGGGCGCGGGGTCGCCGAAAGCCTCGTTCGAGCAGGGAATGCCGCGGCCGCCCACGTCGCGCGCCGCGGTGCGCCCGGGAACGCCATAGATCACGCGGGTCGGATACGGCACGCGACAGAAACCGTGTTCAGGCGCACATGGGACGAGCCCCTGGGCCATGGCCTCGGGCATGGCAGCCAGCGACGCGCCTGCAACGAGCGCAGCCATGAGTAGTGAGCGAAGCATGGTCTTTCCTCCAGAAAGTCATGCGCACGCTACCGGCCAAGGCTTAACAGGGAAATAATGTAACGAACTTCCGGGGTTTCACAGGCCTGAAAATGGGAACGGCACCGCGAGGGTGCCGTTTCTGTTGCTAGGCTTTCCCGAGCCCCGGATGGTTACGCCGCGAGGCGAACCGCACCCATGTCAACGTTGTCGTTGGCATTTGTGAATGTGCACTATCAAGGCCGTAGCTCAGCCTAATCGCAGCCCAGTCCTTACTGCGCCCAGTCGAACCCAAGTCGCCCCCTCCAGAAGCCGACCCAGCAAAGTGCGCCCGATCGGCTCGTGGTGGAGGCGGCGGGAATTGAACCCGCGTCCTGAACGCCTATGCCACTAGGCCTCTACGATCATAGCCGGGCAAAACCCGACACTCCTCATATAGGCAATCACGCTCCCCCGCGCCAGTCCTAAGACGGGCTGGCACATCGATCGGTAACCAAATTGCCTGATCGCATGCGAATATGACGAAGAGTTACCTTGGCTGAATGACGCTGAGTTGCTACCGGATTTGCAGAATATTTTCCGGGGCATTCCATGATTTTCACGAGTAAGAGCCAGATCCTGGCCGCGGCCGCCAAAGGGCCGACGGCCAACAACTCCACGGTCCTGCCGATCAACCAGGCCCCGGACGGGACATATTACTTCAGCGGCTCCCTAGACATCGATGCTGCGCTGATCGGCTCGAAGTGGACGATCAAAAACCTGACCTACAGCTTTCCGACCGACGGCGCGCTCTATGGCAACGCCTATCCGGGGAACGTCAATAACGGCTTCGATCCCTTCAACGCCAAGCAGGCGCATGCGGTGCGTGCGGCACTCAACCTCGTGGCGTCCTACACCGAGCTGACATTCTCCGAAATCACCGAGAGCGCCTCGGACCAGGCCGTTCTCCGCTTCGCCCAAACATCGAACCCCTATGTGCAATCGGCGATGGGCATCTTCCCCGGTCCGCGGTCGGACGCCGGCGACATCTGGTTCGGCGAAACGAACCAGCCCTATTACACCACGCCTGCAAAGGGGAACTGGGGCTGGGCGACCATCATGCACGAGATCGGGCACACGCTCGGGCTCAAGCACGGTCACGACGACTATACCCATGAGGATCTGAGCGAATACGTCATGGGCCCGTCGCCACGGCCTGGCACAAAAGCTCTTCCGGCCAACCATGACGGGCAGGCTTGGTCGCTCATGACCTATCGGTCGTACCCGGGATCGGATCTCAGCTTCAAAGGCGACAAGCTGAACGAACCGCAGACCTACATGCAGGACGACATTGCCGCCCTGCAGTATCTCTATGGCGCCAATTTCGACACGAACGCCGGCAATACGATCTATTCCTGGAGCCCGAAGACAGGTCAGATGTTCATCGACGGCATCGGCCAGGAGCGTCCGACCAACAGCAAGATCTTCCTGACGCTCTGGGACGGCAACGGCATCGACACCTACGATCTGCGCAGCTATTCGACCGGGGTGACGGTCGACCTCCGTCCGGGCGCATTCTCCACCTTCAGCAGGAGCCAGCTTGCCGACGTGGAGGAATCGTCCGGTGTGGTCTATGCGCCGGGGAACATCGCCAATGCGCTGCTTTACCAGGGCGACACCCGCTCGATGATCGAGCGCGCGATCGGCGGCAAGGGCAACGATCGCCTGATCGGCAACGGCATCGACAACCGTCTCTCTGGTGGAGCGGGCAACGACGTTCTGTCGGGCAGCAGCGGCGACGACGAACTGATCGGCAACAGCGGAAGCGACCGGATCAACGGCGGCGGCGACGAGGACTGGCTCTACGGCGGCCACGGAGCCGACCGCCTCTCCGGGGGCGCGGGGGCCGACCGCTTCGTGTTCAAAGCCGTCACGGACAGCACCGTCTCCATCGTCGGGCGCGACACCATCGAGGATTTCACCCGCACGCAACGAGACAAGATCGATCTCTCGTTCATCGACGCCAACATCACGCGCAAGGGCGATCAAGCCTTCCGCTTCATCGGCAAGCAGGACTTCCATGCGAAAGCCGGAGAGCTGCGCTACGTTAAGGACAACGGCAGCCTCGTCGTCTACGGCGACGTGGACGGCGATGGATTGGCCGACTTCGCCATTGCGGTGAAAGGGGCCTCCGCCCTGCACAACGGCGACTTCTTCCTCTGACCGCTCAAACCGATCCGGCCGGAGACGCCAGGGCGTCTCCGGCCGGATCGCGTCGCAACCTGACGTGCCTCACGCAGCCTTCACGTCGGCGAGGAACGCTTCGACCTCGCCGCCGAGTTCCTGCGAGTGGCGTGCCAGTTCCTGGGCCGCGCCGAGCACCTGCGAGGCCGCCGTACCGGTCTGGCCCGCGCCCTGCCGCAGCTCGACGATGTTGCCCGACACGGCGTCGGTGCCGCGGGCGGCCTCCTGCACGTTCCGGGCGATCTCGGCGGTGGCGGCTCCCTGCTCCTCGATCGCGGCCGCGATGGCGCTCGAGACGCTGGACATCTCCCCGATCGTGCGGCCGACGCTCTGGATGGCCGTGACGGCCTCCTGCGTCACCTGCTGGATCTCGGCGATCTGCGCGCTGATCTCCTCCGTGGCCTTGGTGGTCTGGCCGGCCAGCTCCTTGACCTCGGAGGCCACGACCGCGAAGCCCTTACCGGCTTCGCCCGCACGCGCCGCCTCGATGGTGGCGTTGAGCGCCAGGAGGTTGGTCTGCGCCGCGATGGTATTGATGAGGGCGACGACGCTTCCGATCCGCTCTGCGGTCGTGACGAGCGCCTGCACGGTGGCGTCCGTGCGCTTGGCGCCCTCGACGGCCGTTCCTGCGATCTGGGTCGAGTGAGCCACCTGCGCGGCGATCTCCCGCGTGGAGATGGACAGTTCCTCCGTGGCGGCCGCAACGGTCTGCACGTTGGCGGCAGTCCGCTCTGCGGCGTGTGCGACGCTGCTCGACTGATGGTTCGTTTGCTCCGCCGTCGCCGCCATGGCCTGCGCTGTCGTCTCCATCTCATGGGCCGCGCCCGAGAGGCCACGCGTCAGGGCGGAGACGCTCGCCTCGAAATGCCTGGCGATCTCGTCCAGGCGCTGGGCCCGCCGGGCCTTCGCGTCGGCCTCCACCGCCGCGACAGCCTCCGCGTTATCCTTCTCGACGAGAACCTTCTTGAACACATCGACCGCCTGGGCCATCTCGCCCAGCTCGTCGCTTCGGGTCCGGGCCGGAATCTCGACATGCTTCTCGCCCGCCGCGAGCGCGCGCATCGTCCGGCTGAGGGCTAGGATCGGCCCGGTCACGCTCCGGCCGATCAGCGTCGCGACGGCGGCGATGACGAGGACGATCAGGGCGATGCCCCCCATCAGCTCCATGGCGGTCCTGTGGACCTTCGCGGCGGTGTCGTCGGTGTAGACGCCCGAGCCGATGATCCAGCCCCAGGGCTTGAAGCCCTGCACGTAGGAGATCTTGCCCACGGGCTCCTCCGCTCCGGGCTTGGGCCAGAGATAGGGGACGAAACCCGCCCCGCTCTGCTTCACCGTGTCCACAAAGGCCACGAACAGCCTCTTGCCGGTCGGATCCTTGTTCTCGGACAGGTCCTGCCCCTCGAGTTCCGGCTTGATCGGGTGCATCAGCATGCGCGGATGCATGTCGTTGATCCAGAAGTACTCTTGCTTGTCGTAACGCAGGCCCCGAAGGGTCTGCATGGCGGCCTTCTGGGCCGCTTCACGGGTCATCCTCCCGGCCCGCTCCTCCGCTTCGTAATGGGCGAGAATGCCATAGGCCGCCTCCACGACCTGCTGCGTCTTCACGGCCTGCGCCGAGACGATCTCCTCACGCAGCTGGAACAGCGAAAGGCCGGCGACGGCTGCGACACCGATCAAGGCGGCCAGGGTGATGGATTGGATTTTCGTGGCAATGCCAAGCTTCTTCAGGCGCATGGTTCCCTCGGTTAGTTCTTTTTGTGCGGGAAGATGGCATGCCGGCTGAACGACCTGGGGCACCCCAATGACGTAAAGTCCTCTGAAGGCAATACGAGCAAATTTGCGCAATCTGCCCGCGACATCTGTCCCAATAAGGACAGAACAAACATATTACGGTTAAAACTTCGCTTATTCGAAAAACAAAGCAGCCTTACTATAGCCTACTATAAAGATCGGTTTTCCGAATAGACTTTGAACAGCTTGCCGCAACGACCTTACAACGAGATCAAAAATGGATCTTGCTTGATTAACAAAAGCTGGATCCTGCCTATCGCACTTCATGAGAACTGGACCCGACGCACGTTGCAGAGGATGACCTCGCTCTTCGTCGCCGGACGATCTCCCCCAGGGACTCTCTCGAAGAGCGGACCGTGACGCTCAAGGGCTCTTGTCAACAGCAAAGCGGCGCGTCATCCCGGCAACTCTGCCCGCGCAACCCATTATTGCCACAATACGCGCAAGACTCGGGCCAGCTATGCCCTTAAAATACCATCGAAATCAGACGACCTGTCGCGACGCGACCTCAACCTGGGAGCCTGGCCGTTGGGTGGATCTGCCCTTGCCATACAATGCTATTCGTCGCGGATGCCGTTGCGCCGGCCTGCCGCTGCTACAGGTCCTCGGTCGCGCATGCGGCAGGAGGCGAAAGCGGCCTGCCGATCGATAGGACCCCACATGCTTCGTGGGGAGGAAACCTGAGATGAAGGATTTCGACGAGGAATACGCCAAGCGAGTCCGGGAGGGATGCTTCAAGGCGATCCTGGATGCGTCGGTGAAGGATGGAAAGCTGCTGCTGAGCGAGCGCGAGATCTATGACGGGGTGATGAGCGCCATCGCCATGATCCACTCGTCGCAGGACGTTCCTCCCACTACGGAGGCAACGGCGCTCGTCTCCGAGGCGATCGCCCAGCATTTCCGCGACAGGGTCAAGGAGTTGAAGGCGGTCCAGGAACAGGTCGGCGCCTCCCCCCTGGGGGCTTTCCGGAAAGAGAACATGCACTGACCAGGCGGCGGCAGGCACGCGCGCGAGCCGTGCTCTTTCCGTCGTCATTCAGACGTCCTGCCTCGACCCGGTTTGAGAAGTTGAGCCCAACGGTCGGGTTCGACACTCCCCGACCTGCCGGCGCTCAAGCGATCGTGACAGGCCTTCGCTCAGACACGCCGCACCCTCGCCATCGATGCCGAAGCCCTTGTGCAGGCTCGTGATTAGGGCCCGCGTCCTTCCTCAAGCGCGCCTCTGCACGGGCGGTCCCTCCCGATCCGGGGTTGCCTTCCTTAACGGAAGGATGGGAGGAAGCCGTCCTTACTGCGTTTCGAGATTCGATTTGGGAGATGTTGATGCGTTCATTCTTTGCATCCTGCCTCGTTCTGCTCATAGGCTCCGCGAACGCCCTCGCGGCCGATACGGAGCCGGCGCTCGACCAGGATACGGTCCAGGCACAGTTCCGCTCTGTCGACCGGACCTATTTCCGCGAGCATCGGCTGCGCGCCTATGAGCGAACCCGGGCGGGAATGAACCAAGGGGCGACCTGTGTTACGCCGAAGGGCGTGTGCTGGATCGGCGAGCCGGTGTCCCAGGGCGATTCCTGCTCCTGCGAGAGCCGCCGCTTCGGGACGACCTCAGGCACGGTCGGCGGCTGAGGCCCCACCCTCAGGAGGCGCGGTACTCGCGAACCGCATCGGCTGCCTGATACGACCAGTAGGTCAGCTGAGCGGCGGCGCGTCCCAACACGCCGCCGTTCCAATCCAGTCCGAAGGGCGCGAACAGGCGATAGCGGTCGCTGTCTCCGCCGATCCCCTCGGCGATCACCGTCCCGCCGATGGCCGTCGTGTTCATGCCGTGCCCACCGAAGGCGGTGCAGAACCAAACACCCGGGCGAAGCTGCCCGATTTGCGGCATGAGGTGGCGCGCATAGGACATGAGGCCGGACCATGCCACCTCGACCTTCAGGCCGCTGAGCTGGGGGTAGGTTCCGACCATTTCGCGCCTGAGCAACGCCGCGATGTTCCGCGGGTCCGTCGTGCGCGTCGTGATGCGGCCGCCCCAGAGGATGCGGGTCCCTCCGTCGACGAGGCGGTAGTAGTCTCCCGCCCTCCGGTCGTCGAGAACCGCCGCGGAAGTGCGGATGGCGCTGCGCACCAGATCCGGCGCCTGCTCCGTCAGGAGCACGTAGGTCGCGATGGGCAGGAAGGAGCGCTTGAGGTCCGGCAGAATCGCTCCCGTATAGCCGCCGGTCGTGACCAGCACCTGCTCTGCCTCGATCTGAGCCCCGGCCGTCCGGAGGATCTTGCGCGGCCCCTCCAACTCCGCCGACACGACACCCGAGTTCTCGTAGATGGCGGCGCCGCATCGCGCCGACTCCCGCGCGAGAGCCCGGCCGTAATTGAGCGGATGGAAGTGGAAGGCCTGCTCGTCGACGAGCCCTTCTCGGTACTTCGGCGAGACGAACATGGCCCGCACCTCGTCGCCGGAGAGATGGCGCTGCCTCAGCCCGAAATCCCGCTCCATCCTGTCGCGCGTCTGGCGCAACGCACCGCGCGAATCGTAGCGCAGCGCCTTGACGATGCCGGGAACGGGCTGAGCCTCCGTGATGCCGAGATCCGCGATATTCCGGCGGACGATCTCGACCCCTTCCATCGAGAGCCGGTACAGCTCGCCGGCCTGATCTGGCCCCACCCGGTGCTCGATGGTGGACAATCCGGTCGCGTAGCCGGCCGACACGAAGCCGCCGTTTCGCCCCGAGGCGCCCCAGGCGACGCGTTGCGCCTCGAGCAGGACCACGGAGCGCCCGCGGCGTGCCAGCTTCAAGGCCGCCGTCAGGCCCGCAAGGCCGCCGCCGACGATGCAGATGTCGGTCCTGATGCGCCCTTCGGCACGCGGGTAGCTCTCGGGCGTGGCGAGCGTTCGGCTGTAATAGCAGTCGATATAGGCGGACATGGTTCGGGCAAGCTGGTGCGGAGCGGGAATGGCGGTCGGTGCTGGGAAAACCGCCTCAGGACCGGGTCAGGGCGCCGTCGGCGGAAGCTGCCTCGAGCTTAGCATGGCAGCGCTGCAGATAAATCTCGAAAAGCCGGTCGCCGGGCGCGTCGGTTACGAGGTCCGCGAGCCGGGCCGCCGAATCCTCCCAGCGCCCGGCCTCGTAGCTGGCGCGCGCCTTTTCCCAGGCTTCGAGCGTCGAAAGACGCTCGGGAAATGGTTCCAGATCCGGCTCGTCCGTCAGGGTGGTCCCGAGAAGCTCATGGACGGTGATCGGGCGATGCGCGCCCTCTGGCACGGTCTCGTCGACGAAGCGGAAGACAAAGTCGTCGCCGGCGGCCTTCCGGACGTCCTCGCTGACGAGGATCGTCGTGCCGTAGCGCTTGTTCAGCTTCTCGAACCGCGACGCCATGTTCACCGTGTGACCCAGGGCCGTGTAGTTGACGCGGTCGATCGAGCCGACATTGCCGACGACCGCCTCGCCCGTATGCAGCCCGAAGCGCGTCTTCATGGGCGCTCCGCCCTCAGCGGCGAATTCTGCGTTGAGCCGGTCGAGCCGTCGCGCTGCGCGCAAGGCGCCGAGACAGGCGAGCGACACATGGTCGTCGCGCTCCTCGGGCGCGTTCCAGAACGCCATGATGCTGTCGCCGATGTACTTGTCGATGGTTGCGCCGGAGCGCACGAGCTCGCTTCCGATCTCGTTGAAGTAGCGCGAGGTCTTGGCCATCACGGCCTCGGGATCGAGCCCTTCCGCCATGGTCGTGAAGCCGGCGACGTCGGTGAAGAGCACCGTGATGGGCTGGCGCTTTCCGCCGAGGTCGGACGAGAAGGTGCGCCCGACGATCCCGCGCACGAGGGCATTCGGCACGTAGCGCATGAAGTTGCTGAGCGCGATCTCGAGGGTGTCGATAGCGCGCGAGAGCTCCTGCACCTCGACCACCTGGGACGGCGGCCGGCGCGCATGCCCGAACTCGAAGCGCATGATGCGGCGGATGTCCTCGGCGGCGCGGCGCAGCGGCAGGGCGAGATGGCGCGAGGCCAGCATCACGATCAGCAGGGCCAGCGCGACCGAGCTGGCGGAAATCACCAGAAGGCTCGTCCGGATGCTCTCGGCCGGCCCCATCATCGTCTCATACGGGATGGCAAGGCTGATGATCAGGTTGTCGAATCCCTGCCCCACCCGCTCCGTGCGGCCGAAATAATCCTCTCCGCCGACCGAGAACGACGTGCTTCGCGCCTGCCCGCCCGGGGTCTCCTGGTAGATGCGGAACATGCCGCTGAGGAGAGGCGATCCGAGATCGGAGATCGTCAGGAGCCGATCCTCGCGGTCCGCCTGTCGGATCTGGCGATAGGAGCCGCCGCGGGGATGAGCGATCAGCGTGCCGGAGGTGTCGAAGATCAGCAGTTCGAGTTCCGGCGGGAAGCGCAGGCGATCGAGATACTGGTCGAGGCTCGCGAGGGTCATGTCAATGCCGAAGACGGCCCCGTCCCTCTGGCGCGCCTGCCGCGCCAGCGTGATCCCTGCCTCCGGTACGTTCGCGAACCGATACGGAGGCGTCAGGATGATGCCGGCGCTCGCCATGCTCGCCCCATACCAGGGCCGCTTGCGAGGATCGAACGTGGTCGGCTGCGGCGGCATCCGGCGGAGTTCCCTTCCCTCGCCGTCAGTGACGATCCAGGTCGCCATCTGGCCGTCCGCGGTCGGCTCGACGAGCATGAACGCATAGGCAGCGTTCTCCGGGCCCGGGCCGATTTCAGGCGGGCGCACGCCGTCGAGGCTCTGGACGACCACATGGCTCCCGTCCCCGCGGCCGACGAAGATTCCCATCGCGGCTGGCAGCGCCCGGTCAAGGTCCTTGAGAACCGGCGTCAGCACGGCGGCCAGCCGCTCCAGGGGCAGGTCTGGATCGATGGTGAGCGATGCGGTGTCGAGCACCGATCCGGCGACGCGGAGGCTGCCCGCGATCTCGTCCTTGATGCTGCCGGTGATCCGCTGGAAATCCTCCTCGGCGTCCCGGAATGTGAGTGCGGTGAGCTGGTAATGGTTGAACCCGATCAGGGCGCCGGAGATCGCCAGGACGATCAGGGTGAAGACGAGCGCAACGACGGCCTGCAGGGACCAGAGGACCGGCTTTCGTCCCGCTTGCTGCATCAGCCTTCACCCCTGCGAGGTTCCGAACGGCCAGCCAGGGCCGACCGCATCAGTAGCACGGGACGGCGACTTCTCGAAAGGGAGCCGGGAGCCGCGGCTCGGAAGCGACCTCAGACGCCGCTGAAGCCCTCAGCCATGTCCGAGGCGTCGAGATAGATCCGGACCAACTGCTCGCAGCCGGCCCGATCCTCCTCGTCGAAGCGCTCCGGATGCGGGCTGTCTAGGTCGAGGACGCCGAAAACCTTGCCGTCCTTGATCAGGGGCACGACGAGTTCCGACCGGGAGGCGCTGTCGCAGGCGATATGGCCCGGGAAGGCGTGAACGTCGGGCACCAGGACCGACTCGCGGCGCTCCACGGCCGTGCCGCAGACGCCCCGCCCGACGGGGATGCGAACGCAGGCGACCTTGCCCTGGAACGGCCCCAGCACGAGACCCGAGCCGCGCATGAAATAAAATCCAGCCCAGTTCAGGTCGGGCAGCAGGTCGTAGAGCAGCGCCGACATGTTGGCCGCATTGGCGATGGCGTCCGGCTCGCCGTGGAGCAGCCCGGTGAGCTGCTGGGCGAGAGACGCGTAGAGATCCTGCTTGCTGGCGGATTGGGGGAGCGCGGTCAGTGTGAACATGGGCCTGATGTATGGGCCGGGGGAGGCCTTGTCCAGACGTCACTCCAGCCGCACCACGACGCTGTCCGTGGCGCCCCGCGCGTCGATGACCGAAAGCCGGATGAAACCGGCCCCTTCCGGCTGCCAGGACGCCTCCCGGCGCAGGGTGCCGGTCTCCACGGGAGCGCCGTCCACCATCCAGGTCAGCGGCGGCACGCCGCCCGAAGCCTTCAGGACGAGGCTCCCGTGTTCCTCCATTTTGGACGAGAAGCCGAGATCGACCCGCGACCCATCGAGCGGAAAGGCGATTTTGAGCGGAGCCTGAACGGTCGACGCGATGGTCTTCGGGACGTCCTGACGCACGTGGCGCAGGGGCGGCGGCAGGGTCGCGGTCGTGGCCTGGAGGGCGAAGGGCGGCATGACGAGCGGCTCCGGCTCGACCCCGAGACGCCCGAACGCGTCGAACAGGATGGGAGCGGCCACGAGGCGCCCCACGAGCCCCGGCACCGCCGTGCCGTCGGGCCGTCCGACCCACACGCCGATGGTGAACTGCCGGTCGTAGCCGACGGCCCAGGCGTCCCGGTAGCCGTAGGACGTGCCGGTCTTGAAAGCGATGCGCCCGGCGAGCGCATTGTCCGGCGGCGGCGCCCCGCGAAGGACATCGAAGACGTACCAAGCGGAGACCGGATCGGCGATCCGCCGGAGCGAAGTCTGCGGGGCCTCCTCGTCCGCGCGTCGCAGCAGGCTCGGCACCTCCCCTCCCCACGCGAGCCCGGCATAGAGGCGCGTCAGGTCCGCGAGCGTGATCCCAAGACCGCCCAAGCCGATGGCGAGGCCGGGCGCCGCTTCCTTCGGCATGGCGACGGCGATCTCCGTCTGGCGCAGGCGGGCGAGCAGGCGCGCGGGCCCGAGTTCGTTCAGGAGTTCCACTGCAGGCACGTTAAGGGAGAGCTGGAGCGCCTTGCGGGCCGTCACGGTGCCTTGGAAGGCAAGATCGAAGTTCTCCGGCTGATAGAGGCCATACCGGGACGGGCGGTCGTCCAGGAGCGTCTCGGGATGGGCGAGGCCGTTCTCGAAGGCGAGCGCGTAGATGAAAGGCTTCAGGGCGGAGCCGGGCGAGCGCACGGCCGCAGTCATGTCGATCGCCCCCGCCCGCTCCCGGTTCATGTAGTCGGGGCTTCCGACCTGCGCGCGCACGGCGCCGGTGGCGTTGTCGATCACCAGGATGGCGAGCGACAGTCTGGCGTCGAGCCGGTCGATGCGCTCGCGCGCCAGCCGTTCGAGGCTTGCCTGGAGACGACCGTCGATGGCGAGACGATGCATGCTCCGGTCCGGGCGCTGCGCCACGGCAGTTTCGGCCGCATGTGCAGCCAGCATCGGGAACGGGCGGCGGGCGTGCGGCACGGGCTCCGCCTTCGCGGCCTCCGCTTCCGCCGCGGTGATGACGCCGCGCTCCCGCGCCCGGTCGAGCACGCGGTCGCGCGCGGCCTTCGCAGCCTGAGCGAAGCGGTCAGGGCGACGCGTCTCGGGCGATTGCGGCAGCGCCACGAGGAGAGCCGCCTCGCTGAAGGACAGGCGCTTCGGCTCGCGCCCGAAATAGGACAGGCTCGCGGCCCGCATGCCTTCGAGATTGCCCCCATAGGGCGCCAGCGTCAGGTACAGGCGCAGGATCTCGTCCTTCGAAAGGCGGCGCTCGAGTTGGAGGGCCCGCACCATCTGGCGGAGCTTTGCGGGAATCGTGCGCTCGTCGCGGGGTTCCAGCAGACGCGCCACCTGCATCGTGAGCGTGGACCCGCCGGACACGACGCGGCCGCTGCCCACGAACTGCGCCGCCGCGCGCAGGAGCGCCCGGGGATCGACGCCGGGGTGACGTTCGAAGCGCGCATCCTCGTAGGCCTTCAGCATCGCCACATAACGCGGATCGGCGTCCACCGTCTCGACCGGCAGCCGCCATCGGCCCTCACGCGTCGCGAAGGGGCGCAGCAGCTGTCCATGGCGATCCAGCACCACGGTCGAGCGGTTCCCGGCGACGGACAGATCGAGCGGCCCCAGTCCCTCGACGAAGCGCCAGAAGGCAAAACCGGGAGCCAGGACGAGGCACGCGAGTGCGGCGGCGAGGATCGCCCCTCGCCATCGCCGTCGCGTCGCCGTCCGGTTCGTCATGGCTATCGGACCTGCATCACCTCGACCGAGCCGAATGCTGTGCGACCGTAGCGCTCGGGCCGGTACATGTCCTCCACCTGGGCGCCGGGATGCACATAACGCCCCGGCGAAACGGCGCGGACCATGTATGCCACCGTGAAGAAGGCGGGCTGGTCCGGCTGGCGGTCGAATGCCGCCACGAAGCGGTCGTCGCGGTACTCGGTGTGGGCGGGCTCCACATCGCGCTTCAGCCAGGTGAGGGACGCGACCGTGTCGCTGTCCACGAGCTTCGGGTTGTCGATCTCGAACCCGGCCGGCAGGCGGTCCACCAGGAGAACGCGCGCTTCCCGCGCCTGCGCCTCAGTGACCTTCAGGACGACCACGAGGCGATCGTTCTGCTGCACGGAGGACGGCTGGATCTCGCTGCCGTCGAGGCGATAGTAGCTGCGCTCCACCGTATAGCCGCGGGCGATCGCCGGCTCAGGCTCCACCGGATTGCCCGAAACGGTGACGACCGCCTGGACCGGCGCAGCGCCCCCATTGGCGATGGTAACGGGATTGCCGTCGCCGAGTGCGGCGTCCTTGTAGGTGCGGTAGAACGCTCCTTTATGCTCGGCTCCGTCGGCCTTGAGCACGATGCTGCCCGCGTCGCGCGCCACCCCTAGTGCGGCGAGCACGAGCCATGCCTGCTCCTGCGTGCTCGTGCGCCGGGTTCCGCGCTCCTCGTCGACGATCTTCGCGACCGGCTGGACGATCGCGGAAGCGTTGTCCGACTCGGATGCCAGCGCCAGAAGCCCCGCGCCGTCGCGCAGGCGCGAGCCGTAATCGGCGCGGTACTCTCCGGTATCGCGCCCGCTCCGCAGCACGTCAACGGCCGCCATGAAGGTCTTCTGGGCTCGTGCGCGGTCGCCCAGCAGGGCAAGCGCCGCCGCGATCTGTCCACGGGACAAGGGTGATGCGAAGGCATCCATCTTGGTGTCGGCGAGATAGCGCAGGTCGCCCATGACGGGCCGGCCGTTGCGCGCCAGCACATAGGCCGCGTAGGCGAGATCCGAAGCGTTCTCCTCGACCTGCGTGGTGTTGGCCACGAAGTTGCGCAGGCGGTCGAGCGCGAGGTTGAAGGCCACTTGCGGCACCGGGAAGCCGCTCTCCCGCGCCCGGGTCAGGAAATCGCTCGTGTAGGCGTCGAGCCAGATGTCGTCGCCGCCCACCGACCACAGGCCGAAGGAGCCGTTGGAATCCTGCCGCGCCAGGATTCGCTCGATGGCGCTGCGCACCCGCTCGTCAGCCTTGGCGTCGAGGGAGAGGTTCTCCTCCTCGGCCAGGCGGTTGACGTAGAGCAGCGGCAGGGCGCGGCTGACGATCTGCTCCGTGCACCCGTAGGGATAACGGTCGAGGGCCTTGAGCAGCCCCGGCACGTCGAGGCTCGCCAGCGGCGAGACCGAAACCGAGACGGTTCCGGTCCCGGCGAGGATGTCCGCCACGAGATCCTTCGACAGGGTGAGGCTCGCGCCCGGCGCGATCGGCTGGATCGTCCGGCGCGCGAGTGCGCCAGTGCCGGGCTGGATCGCGACCGTGAAGCTCTGGGTCAGCTCCTCGATATTCGGGCCCTTCAGGGTTACGTCGATGACGGCCGTTCCCTGGCCGCCCGCCGTGACCGGGATGGTGACGCCGCCCTTCGCCTTCGCGTCCAGCTTGACCGTCGAACGCAAGGCGTCCGCGGCCACCAGGATCGGGCCGCGGATGTCGAGATCGACCGTATAGTCGCCGGCCGGACCTTCCACGTTGTCGATCTGCATGAAGAAGCGCGAACGGTCGCCGACCGACAGGAAGCGCGGAAGCGTCCCTGCGAGCACCACGGGATCGCGCACGATCACGTCCGAACTCGCGCTGCCGACGCGGTCCCGCGTCCAGGCCACGGCCATGACGCGCGCCGTTCCGTTGAAGGCCGGGATGTCGAAGGAAACGTTCGCCGTTCCGTCCGCCTCCACCTTCACCACGCCGGAGAAGCGTGCGAGCGGCTCCTGGGTCGGCGGGATGCCGTCGAGAGGCTTAGGCTCCATGTCGCCGCCGGACCGGATGGCGCCGCGGGTGCCCTGCATCCCGTCGATGAGATAGCCGTAAAGGTCGCGAATCTCCGAGGAGAGCTGCTTCTGGCCGAAGAAGTATTTAAGCGGATCCGGAGCCTCGTAGCGCGTGAGGTTGAGGATGCCCACGTCGACCGCCGCAACCGTGATCCGCGCCTCCTCGCCGGGCGCGAGCCCCGAGACCTTGATCGGCAGGTTCAGGGTGCCCCGCGGCCTGATCTTCTCCGGCGCGTTGAGGCCGACCTGAAGGTCGCGCGATGCGCGGTCGATCTCGAACCACGCGGTCCCGAGGGAGCGCCCCGGCATCCGCTTCGCCGCCTGGTCGAGCGGCCGATGGGCGAGCGCCACGAGATAGGCGCCCGGTCCCCAGGATGCCTGCACCGGCACGCTGACGTTCGAGCCCTCGGCCGCGACGTCGACCACGCGGATGTCGTGCACCCGGTCGCTCACCAACGCGAGGGTCGCCTTGCCCTTGAAACGCGGATTGAGGCGCAGCTGCATGGTGTCGCCGCTGCGGTAGCTCGCCTTGTCGAGGCTCATGTCGAGGAGATCAGGCGTGTCGGCCGTCTGGTCGCCGGACCAGCCGACCGTGAAGGACAGGCTCGTCTGCGCCGTCTCGCCGAGGTCGGCGGCGGTCACGTCGAGCCGGTAGGTGCCCCATTCGACGGGCGCGGAAATGCGCGCGGGCGCATCGGCCGCCACGTTGATCCGCCCGTCCGCCACCCGGCGTGTGTTCTTGACCGGCTCGTAGCCCCAGCGTCCGTCCGAGTTGTACCATTGGTAGCGGCGCTCGATCTTGGACAGCCGCCAGACCACATTGGCATTGGCAAGGCGCTTGCCCGCCGGGTCCGCAAGAACGACGTCGAAGGTGGCGTTCGCCCCCTCCCCGAGCTGCCCGGAGAAGTTCTTGCGCACGGCCACCACCGGACCTTTCGGCAGGATCGGCAGAGTCAGGCTGCGCTCCACCGCCCGCCCGCCGTCCTCGGCCACGCGGAGAACGATCCTCGCCTCGGTCGGACGGGGTGCCGCCACGTCCTGCACCGGAACCTGGAGGCTCGCGCGGCCCTGCGCATCCGTCGTGGCGCTCTGCTCGATCTCCGCCGTGGAGGCCTCGACCGTCTCGTCGACGAGGCCGGTCGTGTAGCCGTCGAGCCCCTTGATGCCGGAGCCGGATGCCGCCGCGACCGTGACCTCGCCGCTGACCGAGAGCCCGGAGCCCGGAGCGCCGTAGAGATAGCGCGCCGAGAGGTCGATCGGCGCCGGCTGCCCCGGCCGCAGCGCCTCCACCTTCGGCGTGAGGGTCAGCTCCAGGCGCTCGGGCACGTAATCCTCGACCAGGAAGCTCGCATCGCCGACGGACGAGCCCTTGGGATCGGTATAGGCGGCAATCCGCCAGGTGCCGCGCAGCGATCCCGGCAGGATAGGGATCGACAAGGCGCGGCCGCCGAGGCCCTGGTCCTCGACCAGCGCCCGGCGGTACTCGACGCCATCGGGGCGCCGCACCACGATCGTGAGCGGCACGCCCGGGACCGCGACGCCCTTCTGGTCGCGCAGGAGCGCCGTCAGCGCCACGGTCTCGCCGGTGCGGTAGACGCCGCGCTCCGTATAGAGGTAGGCGTCGACGGCGCCGGACGCAGTCCGTCCCTTCACGCCCCGGTCGGTCAGATCGAAGGCGGCGGTGCCGAGATCGAGAAAACCGTAATCGACGCCTTCGGTCGCCACCACGAGGCCCGGCGCAAGCCCTCCTTCGCCCCTTGCTAGACCGGGATCGAAGGCGGCGACGCCCATGGGGTCCGTCTTCTTTGTGGCGAGCACCTCGTTGTTGCGGGCAACCAGCCTCACCTCCACGTCGGGGCGCGGTTCGGCGCTGGCGAGCGAGCGCACGAAGACCTGCACGCCGCCCTTGCCGGTGAAGGCGGTCAGGCCGAGATCGGACACCACGAACCATTGCGTGGCGATGTTCTCGTAGGCCTCGGCGCTTTCGTTATCGATCGCCGTGCCATCATGAGGCTTCGCGGTCATGACGTAGACGCCGGGCTCGAGCTTGCCGACTGCCTCCATGACCGGGAAGGCCGTGATCACGTCGCGATTGAGGTCGGAAGCCGTATCGAGGGTGCCGTTCCAGATCTTCAGGCCCTTGTCGCGGGCGATCTCGGCGGCGGAGTAGCGGGTGAGCTGCCCAAGGAAATCGTAGGAGCGCACGGTCGGCAGCAGGTTGCGGTCGCCGATGCGGTAGACCTCGACATCGACCTTGGACGCGTTCACCGACACGACCGGGATGCCCTCCTGCCCCGTGCTCGGCAGGACGTAGTTGCGGCCGGTGAAGCGGGCTTGGGGGGCGCGGTCGCGCACATAGACCTCGTAGTCCGCGGCCTTGAGGAGGCTCTCCCCCACGGAGGACGGCAGCCCCTGGCGCAGGACGATGGCGTAGCGCTCGCTGTGCTTAAGCCCGTCGACGCAGAGTTGCTGCCCCTCGGCCGATACCGCCGCATTGGCATTGCCGGAGACCGCCACGTAGGGCGCGAAGTCCACCTTGCCGGCCGCGAGCGGATCGGAGAACTGGAAGCAGACGCGGGGCGAGGCCGAATCCGAATCCACCTTGAAGTCGGTTACCCGGAAGCCGTGCTCCTCGCGGAGCTGCTCGTAGGTGGAGCGGACATTCGGGTTGTCCTGGACCTTCAGGCTCGCCGCATAGGCATTGAGCGAGGGCCGCCAAGCCTGTTGTCCCGCATAGACCTCGCCCAGGAGAGCCAGGGCGGCAGCCTCGTCCGCCGGGTTCGAGGCGCGCTGGTAGGCGGCGTAGGCCGCCGTGACCTGGCGCTCCTGGAGGCGATAGCGCTCGTCCCAGTCGTTGCCGGGATCGACCGCAAGCGCCGCACGGGCATAGCCGGTCCAGTTGGCCGGATTGGCCGGTTCGGCTGCGATGGCGCCGGTATAGAGGTTCAGGGCGAAGCGGGCATTGCCCCTGGTCAGGGCGATGTCGGCCTCCCGGCGCAGCTGCGGGGCGGGCTTGCCGCCCATGAAGCGCGCCCCCTCGGTTTTGAGGGTCTGCTCCAGCCGGACGGTCTGGCTCGCCAGCTCGTCCTGCACGTAAGCTTTCTGCTGCGCCTGGACCGGTGCCATCCCGGCCATCAGACCCGCAGCAACGAAGGCGGCACGCAGCAGAGACCGGACCATGGCTTGTTCCTTGCATTCACCCGTCGATGGGCTGTGGAACTTTAGCACCACGTCTCCGGCTCGGCACTAGCGTCGCGGGTCGTCCTTTGTGAATATGATCCGCTATTCGAGGAACCCGAAATGCTCTGCGCCTCTCTGCGAGCCCTTATCCTGCCTCTTGCCGTGCTCGCGGCCGCGACGACGGCCCTTTCTTGCGGCCGGGCGGCGGCGCAGGCCCCTCTTTCCCGGGCACCGGTCCCCGACCCCGTGGTGGATGCGGCCCGGCAGGCCTTCGAGGCGCTGCCCGAGGCGGACCGCAAGGCCATCCAGGATTCCCTGATCTGGACGGGCGATTACAGCGGGGTCGCAGATGGGACCTTCGGGCGCCAGACCTTCGCGGCCATCGCGGCCTACCAGGATCGGGCGCGGCAGCCGGCGAACGGCGTTCTCACGACCCAGGCCCGGTCAGCCCTTCTAGCGGCGGCCCAGCACGCCCGGACCGCCGCCGGCTTCACCGTGATCGACGACCCGAAGACGGGACTGCGCATCGGCATCCCGGCAAAGCTGCTGCCGAAGCAGGACGTCAACCCGAGCGGCGGCAGCCGCTGGCAGAGCCAGGACGGCAAGGTCACCCTCGACACCCGCACGGCTCCGCCGGACGCCACCCTGCAGTCCCTCTACGACCGCAACCTCGCGATCCAGACACCCGGGCGTGTGGTGAGCTACAAGGTGCTGCGTCCGGATTTCTTCGTGATCGCCGGGGAGACGCCGGCGGGTAAGTTCTACACGCGCTACAGCAGCGGCCCGGCGGGGCTGCGCGGCTTCTCGATCGGCTACGACAAAGCCGTGGCGCCACAGGTCGACAGGCTCGTGGTCGCGATCGCCAACAGCTTCACGCCCTTCCCGGCGGCTCCGACAGTTGCGGCAGCTCCGCAAAGCGCGCCGCCCGCACCGGCCCCGCAGCCGCAAGCCCAGCCGCCGGCACAGAAGCTGGTCGGAACCGGGCTGGTCGTCGGCCCCAGGCGAGTCGTGACGGCCGGGTCCTTTTCATCGTGCCCCGCCCCGACCGTCGCCGGCGCGAAGCCGCAGAAGATCGGCGGACAAGGCGTTCTCGTGCTGGACTTCGCGGTGGACCTGAAGGCGCAGCCCTATGCCCCGACCACGGCAGCCACCGACGAGGGCGCCGCCCTTCTGATCGTCGCCTTTGCCGATGAGAGTGGATCTGCACGCCTCTCGGCAGCGCCCGGAACGGCTGCCGGCCCGGGGCGCGTGACAGCTCCGTTGCAGCCGGGAGCAAGCGGAGCGCCAATTCTCGACATGAGCGGCGCCCTGGTTGGCCTGGTCGGAGCGGTTGCAGGCGATCAGCGCAAGGTCGCGGGCATCGTTCCGGCGACGAGTTACCCTCTGGTCCCGGCCGCCGATCTCGCCAAAGCGGCAGCCGCTCCGGCAGCATCGCAAACGGAGGCGCCGACGCAGAAGCGAAGCGCCGCCGATATCGTCGTGGCGCTCCGCCCGTCTCTCGTGCCGATCGTCTGCGGCCCCTGAGAGGAGCCCGCCGCGGCCTACTCCGCCGCGAGGCCGACTCCGCGACCGCGCGTGAACTTGAGCCCCTGGTGATCGCAGAGGCGGCGGTAGAGCCCGCCTTTGCGATAGAGAGTCTCGTGCGAGCCCTCCTCCACGATTCGGCCCGTGTCGAAGACCAGGATGTGGTCGAGGGCGCGCACGGTCGAGAGCCGATGCGCGATCACGATGGAGGTGCGCCCCTCCATGAGCCGCTCCATGGCCTGCTGGATCAGCACCTCCGACTCCGAATCGAGTGCGGAGGTCGCCTCGTCCAGGATCAGGATCGGCGCATCGGCCAGGAAGGCACGCGCGATCGCCACGCGCTGGCGCTCGCCGCCCGACAGCTTCACGCCGCGCTCGCCCACGAGCGTTCCGTAGCCCTTTGGCAGGCGCATGATGAAGTCGTGCGCGTTGGCGAGCCGCGCCGCACGCTCGATCTCCGCCATGCCGGCGCCCGGACGCGCATAGGCGATGTTCTCGGCGAGCGTCCTATGGAACAGGATCGGCTCCTGCTGCACGATGGCGATCTGGGAGCGGAGCGAAGCCTGCTGTGCCGCAGCGATGTCCTGGCCGTCGATCCGGATGGCGCCTCCGCTCAGGTCGTAGAGCCGCTGGATCAGCTTGACGAGCGTCGTCTTGCCGGAGCCAGACGGCCCCACCAGCCCGACGCGCTCGCCGCCCCGGATCGTGAGCGACAGGTCGCTATAGAGCGGCGTCTCGTGGCCCGCGTAATGGAAGTCCACATGATCGAATGCGATCTCGCCCTGCCTGATCCGGATCGGCGCCGCTCCCGGCCGGTCGACGACGCCGAAGGGCTCGCGATGGATCTCGACGAGTTCCTCCATGTCGTTCACCGAGCGGCGCAGGTTGTTGATGTGCATGCCGACGTCGCGCAGGTAGCCGTGGATCACGAAATAGGTCGTGAGCACGTAAGCCAGATCGCCCGGCGTCGCCTGACCGTTCCACCAGAGCCAGAGCGCGGTGCCGATGATGGCGGCCCGGATGGCGAGCAGCGCGATGAACTGCACCGTGCCGCTGTTCGTGCCGCGCTGCCAGACGCGCCGGGTCCGGCTCTGCCACTTGTCGAGAACCCGCGACAGGCGCGAGTCCTCCCGCCGCTCGGCCCCGAAGGCTTTCACGACCGCGTTGCAGCTCAAAGCATCCGCGAGCGTGCCGCCGACCTTCGTGTCCCAGGCATTCGCGAGGCGCGCAGCCGGCGCGACGTAGCGCGTGGCAAGGAAGGCCGTCATGACGATGAAGGTCACGGTGCCGATGGCGACGACCAGTCCCATGACGGGCCAGTGCAGCCCGAGCACGACCATCGATCCGACGAGCACGACCAGCGACGGCAGGAGGGCGAGCAGGAGCGTGTCGTGCATCAGGTCGAGGGCCCACATGCCGCGCGTGATCTTGCGCACGGTCGAGCCGGCGAAGCTGTTGGCGTGCCAGTCGGTCGAGAAACGCTGCACGCGCGCGAAGGCATCCTGCGCCACGCGGTTCATGACCCGCAGCGTCAGCTCCACGATGCCGTAGAAGGCCAGGTGCCGCATGACGATCGTCACGAGGCCGAGCCCCGTCATGAAGGCGAACGCCATCAGGGCCACGCGGAGAGCCGCGTCGCGCTCGGCCGCGCCGACCGTGATGGCGTCGACCAGCTGCCCGGCGAAGACGGGCATGAACACGTCGGCCAGCGTCGACGTCATCATGGCGGCCACGATGAGCGCGACGTAGCGCGGCTGGTCGCGCCAATGCCGGAAGGTGAATCGCAACACGTCGCGGGTCGTGTCCCCGCTCTTGGTCTCTCGAGTCATGGGATGAGCAGGCCGCCCGGGGCGGACCTCTCCTGGATGCAGAGGAGCGGTCTGGATGACGGTCCTAGAAGGCGTCGAATGCCGCTCGTCGAATGGAAATCGGGTTCAAGGGTGCGGGACGTCTCTGTCCCGCTTCGTCCGGCCTAGCGCGCGGACGCGGGAGGGGTGTTCAGCAAGCATTTGATCGCCATGCGCTCCTCCCTCTCTGAAAACAAACCCACGCATAGGTAACTCATTCACGCGGGCTTGGCAACCAGAAGCGAGAGCCCCACGCTCAGACGCAGGCGAGCGGCCGATGCGGCCCGTCCGGAAGCTCCACGCGAATCGCATCGCCGGGGCTCACGTCGCCACCCGCAAGGACGATCCCCATCACGCCGGACTTGCGCACGAGGTTGCCTTGGGCGTCCCGACCGAGAACGGCCTTCATCATGCCCTTCCGGAAGCGATCGATCTGGACGCAGGGATTGCGAAGGCCCGTCACCTCGATGGTCGCGGCATCGCCGATGTGCAGGCGCGCGCCTTCCGGCAGGCCGAGGAGGTCGATGCCGCGCGTGGTGATGTTCTCGCCCATCTCGCCGGCGCCGACGTTAAATCCCGCTGCGTTCAGCTCGTCATGCAACTCGCCATGGATCAGGTGGACCTGCCGCAGATTGGGCTGGGTCGGGTCCTTCGCCACCCGGGACCGGTGCTTCACCGTCTCTCCCGCGTGCGCATCACCAGCGACACCCAGCCCGGCCAGGAGGCGGATGCTGAGCTGGTTCCTCTTGCCGAACGAATGGGAAGCGCTGCTGCTGACGGCCGTGACAATCGCACCCATCTCTTCACGCGCTCCACCTTCGGGCCTTATCGGCAGGCACCTGATTGTGATGAGCGCCGCTTGTCAAGAGACCTTACGGAACGGCCAAGTCCACCACGCTCCAGCCCCGCCGGGCCAGGCGCTCGGAAAGGACGCGACGGTGGCAATTCGTGGGGTCGCGTTCGAAGCAGAGCAGGCAGATCGGCCGGGCATCCGCAAGGGTCGCCAGTTCCTCGAAGGATTCCTGCCCCTGCGGCGTGTCCAGCACCTCCTGGCAGAAGATGCGGCGCATCAGCTCGCCGTCCCCTGCCCGCGCAGCCTGCCGCCCCTCCTTGGGCGTGCCGAGCGAGCGGAAATGCTCGTAGCCGATATCCCGACCGGCGAGCGCCTCGCGTAAGGAAGACTTGGAGAACCCGCGCTTGCGCGACAGCGCCACCGCGCGCACGTCGGCGAGCGTCGCGACGCCGGCATCCTGAAGAACGGTGAGGAAGCGGTCCATGTCCGCTCCCTCGTAGCCGATGGTGAAGATCTGTTTTGTCATGTGGGCATGGTAGCGCATCGTGCGGAAAAGGGGACCAGGCCTTCCGCACGATGCGCTTGCTCAACGAGCCTCGGATGAGCCCCATGGAGCGGGACCCGTTCCTTGGTTTGCTCGGTCTGCTTACATGGACGGCCGCGGGAACTCGTTCCCCTGCGGCTGCGTGTAGGGACGCAACGCATCGGGAATGCGCATGTCCCGCGGCGCCTGGAAGTCGCTGGCCGCACCGCGCATCTGCATGGCAGGTTTCGGCAAGCCGCTGCGATCGCTGTAGTCCCAGCGCAGCTGGCGCGACTGCGGCGGCTGTCCGGTCAGCGCATTGGCGCAGATGATGTCGAGCACCGTGACGCCGGCGACGGCGCCGGTCGCCATGATGACCCGGTCGCGCTCCGCATTGGGATCGGCCAGACCCTTGCCGAGTGTGGCGAGATCGAGCGCATCGCCCGCCACGCGCCCCCAGATCCAGGGGGTCGGGTCCCGCGACGCGAGAATGCCGACGCCGGTCATGATCTCGCGCACGCCATAGGCGCGCAGGAGCTTTTCGTTCTGCTCCATGCCGAGCCAGCGGGCGACGCCTTTGCCGCCGAAGACCTCGACGGCGCCGAGGGCGATACTGAACCACCCGAGCCCTCGCGCAAGCGCGTCCGCGGACTCGCGGGACATCTGCGCAGATCGGCGGTTTCGATGATGAGCCATGACAATACCTCGTTAGGGCTTGAGAACGACCTTGATGCAGCCGTCCTTCTTGTCTCGGAAAGTCTCGTACATCTCGGGACCCTGCTCGAGTCCGACCGTGTGGGTGATGACGAAGGACGGATCGATCTGGCCTTCCTGGATCCGGCGCAGGAGGTCGTCGGTCCAGCGGTTCACATGGGTCTGACCGGTGCGGATCGTGAGGCCCTTGTTCATGACGGCGCCGAACGGGATCTTGTCGACGAGACCGCCATAGACGCCCGGAACCGACAGGACGCCGGCCGGCCGGCAGACATACATCATCTCACGCAGAACGTGAGGCCGGTCGGATTCCAGCATCACGGTCTGCTTGGCGCGGTCGAGGAGCGTGTCCGGATGGTTCATCGACACATGGGACTCAAGGCCAACCGAGTCGATACACTTTTCGGGCCCCTTGCCGTTCGTGAGTTCGTTGAGGCGCTCGATGACGCTCTCCTCCTCGAAGTTGATCGTGATGGCGCCGCCGGCCTTCGCCATGCTCAGGCGCTCCGGCAGGCGGTCGATGGCGATCACCTGCTTGGCGCCCAGAAGGAGCGCGCTGCGGATCGCCATCTGGCCCACGGGCCCGGCGCCCCAGATCGCGACGGTATCCGTCGGCTCGATGTCGCACTGGACGGCTGCCTGCCATCCTGTCGGGAAGATGTCGCCGAGGAACAGCACCTGCTCGTCGGTCAGGCCGTCCGGGATCTTGATGTGCGTCTTGTCCGCATACGGCACCCGGACGTATTCCGCTTGCCCACCCGGATAGCCGCCGGTCAGATGCGTATACCCGAACAGGCCTGCGGTCGTATGGCCAAAAGCAGTCGCGGCCAGTTCGGCGTTGCGGTTGGTGCGCTCGCAGACCGAAAAGTTCCCACGTTTGCACTGGTCGCACTCGCCGCAGATGATCGTGAATGGCACGACCACCCGATCGCCAACCTTGAGGGCGCTCTTCGCATCCTGCCCAACCTCGACCACCTCGCCCATGAACTCATGGCCGACGATATCGCCCTTCTTCATGCCCGGCATGAAGTGATTGTAGAGATGCAGATCCGAGCCGCAGATGGCGCAGCTGGTCACCTTGATGATCGCGTCGCGGGGGTGCTCGATCTCGGGATCGGGAACCGTCTCGCAACGAATGTCACCCTTTCCATGCCAGCGCAGCGCCTTCATGAAAACCTCTCCTCGACTGAACGGGACAAAAACGGCCGAGCTTTCGCCCGAGCCTCATTCCGTGAGGAAAAGACTTCCGGCGGACGTTGCGTTCCCTGGGAGGCTTAAAAATTCGATGCGCTACCCCGTCGTGGGCACCGCGTCAGACGTGCTCGGGAAGGCTGCGGATCAGCTCGGCCAAGGCCGGCTCCAGAACCTGGTGAGCGGCCTCCTCGACCTCGAACCAGCGGGCGTCGCGCTGGCCTTTCTCCCGCCACGAGCTGAGCTGCTTCGACACCTCGAGCGGGTAGACGTCGACCCGGCACAGGTCGAAATGGGATGCGCGTCGCTTCCAGTAGTCGTAGTGGCCGAGGGGCTTCTGCTTGATCTCGCCTTTGACCCCCGCTTCCTCCACGGCCTCCTGCGCGGCCGCCTTGTGAGGCTTCTTGCCCTTCATGGGCCAACCCTTGGGAATGAGCCAGCGCTTGGTCTCTCGTGACGTCACGAGAAGAACCTCGACCTTGCCGTCCTTGATCCGGAATGGGAGCGCTGCGACCTGGCTGTGTCGTTCTTTTAGGGTTCGGGGCATCGAGGGGTGGGTAGGATTCCTGCGGTTTGTGACAAAAGCCTAGTTGATTGGAGCCGGCTAATAAAGGATCAATTTCTGTGGCCTGAGTGACATCGTTCTTCCCGTGAACGGCACGATGCTCGAGGAGCCATCGTGAACGAGCAAGCATGACGGCCTGATAACAAAGAAAGAGGCATTTTGATCCGGGAGGCGAGCTGGGCCATGACGACAGAGGGTTTGGACACGAGACTGGTGGCAGCCTGCGCCATCGCCCGGGATGCCGGGACGCTGGCCCGCCGGCGCTTTCTGGAGCGGCCGCGGTCGCAGCTTCCGGACTTCAAGGGGCATCAGGACTTTCTGACGGCGACCGACTCGGAGGTCGAGGAGATGGTCCGGAGCCGTTTGGGCGAGCTCTTCCCCGATGATTCCTTCTTCGGCGAGGAAGGCGGCGGCTCCTTCGACCGGGACGTCTGGGTGGTCGATCCCATCGACGGGACGGCGAACTTCGCCCGCGGCATCCCGCATTTCGCGATCTCCATCGCGTTCGTCCGGGACAACCGGCCGGGAAATCGGCGTGATCTACGACGTCATGCACCACGAGCTCTACATGGCGCAGCGCGGCAAAGGAGCCTTCCTCAACGGCCTTCCGATCCGCACCAGCGGCCTGGCGGACATCCGCAGCGCCACTGTGGAGGCCGGCTGGTCGACGCGGCTGGCCCATCATCCTTACGTCAGCCTTGTGGAAAACCTGAAGGTGGCCGGCGCCAACGTCCGGCGGGCCGGATCGGGAACCCTGGGCCTCGCCTATGTGGCTGACGGTCGGATCGACGCCTATTGCGAGTTGCACATCAATTCCTGGGACGCGCTCGCAGGCCTCCTGATCATCGAGGAGGCCGGGGGCTGGACCAACAACTTCCTGGCCAAGGATGGATTGCGCAAAGGCAACCCCATTCTCGCCTGCACGCCGGAACTGGCCGAGACGCTGGTGGCCGCGACCGGCATCGCCAAGGAGCCCTGATGCAACTTCAGGCATGTGGGCTTCCGCACGGGGCAGCCGGACCGGGGGAGGCATCGGTCGCCGGCGAGCGGACCGTTCCCCATCATCCCAAAGCCGCACCTGAATCCGAAGCGGGGGCCCTTGACCCGCAGTCACAATGGTTGGAGCTTAGCCAGCCAAGAAAAACAAAATTGAACCAGAACGGGAGGATATCGATGAAACTTCGGAAGAACCTTATTGCCGCAACGATGCTGGCCGGGGCCAGCGCGGCGCTCTCCTTCATGTCGGCGGGCGCCGCGCAGGCCCAGGGCGCGCTCGTGATGTATTGCGGCGTCCAGGAGGAATGGTGCCGCGCCATGACGACCGCCTTCGAGCGCGAGACGGGCATCAAGGTTTCCATGACCCGCAAGAGTGCGGGCGAGGTTTTCGCTCAGGTCAAGGCAGAAGCCTCGAATCCGCGTGCGGATATCTGGTGGGGCGGCACGGGCGATCCGCACATGCAGGCGGCCGAGGAAGGGCTCACCGTCGAGTACAAGTCGCCGAAGATGGGCGAATTGCAGGACTGGGCCGTGCGCCAGTGGGAGCAGTCGAAGAACCGGACCATCGGCATCTACTCGGGCGCTCTCGGATTCGGGTACAACACGGAACTCATCAAATCCAAAGGCATTCCCGAGCCGAAATGCTGGGCCGACCTTCTCAACCCGAAACTCAAGGATGAAGTTCAGGTAGCTGATCCGAACTCATCCGGCACGGCCTATACGCTTCTTGCGACCATCGTCCAGTTGATGGGTGAAGAAAAGGGCTTCGATTACCTCAAGTCTCTTCACAAGAACATCAATCAATACACCAAGTCCGGCGCGGCCCCAGCGAAAGCCATGGCGCTTGGCGAAACGACTGCGGGCATCGCCTTCATGCATGACATCGTCACGATGGTGGTGGACAAAGCCCCGGTAAAGGTTGTCGCTCCTTGTGAGGGCACGGGTTACGAAATCGGATCCATGTCGATCATCAAGGGCGCTAAAAATCTGGAGAATGCGCAGAAGTTTTACGACTGGGCTCTCACCCCGGCGGCCCAGAAGCTCGGCGCCGAGGCAAAGTCCTACCAGGTGCCCTCCAATAAGAGCACGCCGATCCCTCCGCAGGCGCCCAAGCTCGAAGAGATCAAGCTGATCAACTTCGATTTCGCCAAGTACGGCTCTTCGGACGAGCGCAAGCGCCTGCTGTCCAAGTGGGACAACGAGGTCAAGAACCTGCCGAAGTAGTACGGCCCGACCTGTACTTCCGGCGAAGCGAGGCATCGCCGGAAGTCTTCTACCATAGAGTTTCCCAGGAGCGGGTTTCGCCTGAAGCCCGCTCCGAAGACGTCAGGTGAGAACAGACATGTCGCGAGCCACCCTCGGCTGGATCATCCTGGGATGGATCGGTTATGCCCTCCTGCCCTGGTACGGCCTCGATGCCGCACCGACCTTCAGCGACTATCTCGGCGGCGGATCAGGGCTCGTGCGCGGGCTGACAGGTGCGTGGTGGCTCCTGCCCATTCTCGTCCCGCTCCTCATGTCGCTGTGGCCGTCCGTGCGTTCGTCACGGAGTTCCGACGGCGACTGGCTCATCGCCTCGGGCGCGCTCGGCCTGGCGCTCATCATCCTCCAGGGCTTCACCATCGGCCTGAACGGATGGACTTTCGATGGTCTGAAGGCGCTCTTCGGCGAGCCCGGCCCACGCCAGGGCGGCATGGGCTACGGCGCAGCGCTCACCGCGGCGGCCTTTCTGATCGTCCTCTGCCACGGATTCGCGGCCCGCGGCTGGTGCCGGGGCGATGCCTTCGTCACCTCGTCGATCGGCGTCGTGATCGCCCTGATCCTCGTGTTCGTGTTCTTCCCCGTCAGCACGATCCTGGCGAGCGCCTTCGCAGACAACAACGGCAACTTCGCCCCGGGCGAGTTCGTCGTGAAATTCATGGACCGGTCGATCTGGGGTCTGGACTGCCTCACGAGCGACCTGCGCTGTGGCGTCGCCTGGAATACGCTCTTTCTCGGCCTGCTGGTCGGCGTCGGCACCACGGCTCTCGGGCTTGCCTTCGCGCTGATCGCGACCCGGACGGCGTTCCGCTACAAGAAGCTCCTGCGGGTGATGAGCGTGCTGCCGATCATCACGCCGCCTTTCGTGATCGGCCTCGCGCTCATCCTCATGTTCGGACGCTCCGGCGCGCTCTCGTCCGTGCTGTGGGAGTGGCTCGGCATCCCGCGCTCACGCTGGATCTACGGCCTTCCGGGCGTCTTCATCGCGCAGCTTCTCGCGTTCACGCCGATCGCCTTCCTGGTCCTCATCGGCGTGGTCCAGGGCATCAGCCCGTCGCTGGAGGAGGCGTCCCAGACCCTGCGGGCCAAGAGCTGGACGACCTTCCTGACCATCACGCTTCCGCTCATGCGGCCGGGCCTCGCCAATGCGTTCCTTCTCGGTTTCGTGGAAAGCCTCGCCGATTTCGGCAACCCGCTGGTGCTCGGCGGAAACTATGAGGTCTTGTCCACCAAGATCTTCTTCGCGGTGGTGGGCGCGCAGCAGGACCAGGGACGTGCGGCGGTTCTGTCTATCATCCTGCTCGCCTTCACGCTCGGAGCCTTCTGGCTCCAGCATGCGTGGCTGGGCAAGAAGGTCTACACCACCGTCACCGGCAAGGGCGACGCGGGCATTCCCCTGCCCCTCCCCCGCCGCGTGGCGATCGCCTCCTATCTCACGGCGATCCCGTGGGCGCTGTTCACGCTCGCGATCTATGCGATCATCATGGTCGGCGGCTTCGTGCGCTCCATGGGCCGCGACTACACACCCACCCTCGACCACCTCCTGACCGCCTTCCGCATCGAGAATACGGAGCGCGGCCTCTACTTCTCCGGCTCCGCCTGGGATTCGTTCTTCGCGACCGTGAAGGTCGCGGCGCTCTCGGCGCCGCTCACGGCCGCCATCGGCCTGCTCACCGCCTATCTCCTGACGCGCCAGCGCTTCTCGGGCCAGCGCGCCTTCGAGTTCGGCACCCTCCTGAGCTTCGCGATTCCCGGCACCGTGGTGGGCGTGTCCTACATCCTGGCCTTCAACGTGCCGCCGATCGAGATCACCGGCACCGGCTTCATCCTCGTGATGTGCTTCGTGTTCCGCAACATGCCGGTGGGCGTGCGCTCCGGCATCGCGACCCTGAGCCAGATCGACAAGAGCCTAGACGAGGCTTCGCTTACGCTCGGAGCGCGTTCCGCCACCACCATGCGCCGCGTGGTGCTGCCGCTTCTGCGGCCGGCGGTCGTCGCATCGCTGGTCTATTCCTTCGTGCGCGCGATGACGGCGGTGAGCGCCGTGATCTTCCTTGTGACGGCGGAGTACAACATGGCCACGACCTACATCGTCGGCCGCGTCGAGGCGGGTGAGTTCGGCCTCGCCATCGCCTATTCCACCGTTCTCATCATCGTCATGCTGCTGGCCATCGTCGTGATCCAGCTCGCGGTGGGCGAGCGGCGTCTCGGCAGACGCTCCGCCGCCGCCAATGCCAACCCCGTTGCCGTCCAGGCTGTGCCATGAACCAGATGACCTCCCTCCTCTCCCCCCGTTCGGCCACGTCGAAGAAGCAGGCGGCCTCGGTCGAGTTTCGCAACGTGACGAAGCGCTACGGCACCGTCACGGCGGTGGACGATGTATCATTCATCATCGACGCGGGACAGCTCGTCACGCTTCTCGGCCCCTCCGGCTGCGGCAAGACCACGACCCTGCGCATGATCGCCGGGCTCGAGATGGCGTCGAGTGGCCAGATCCTGATCGGCGGAAAGGACGTCACCAACCTCTCGGCCGCGGACCGGGACGTCAGCATGGTGTTCCAGTCCTACGCGCTCTTCCCGCACATGTCGGTGCTGGAGAACGTCGCCTATGGGCCATCCGTCCAGGGCGCGTCGAAGAAGGACGCGCAGGCGATGGCGATGGAGAAGCTGGCGCTCGTCGGCCTCACCGGCCTCGAGAAGCGCGTACCGTCCGAGTTGTCTGGCGGCCAGCAGCAGCGCGTGGCGGTGGCGCGCGCCCTCGTGCTCGAGCCGCAGGTCCTGCTCTTCGACGAGCCGCTCTCGAATCTCGACGCCAAACTGCGCCGCCGGGTGCGCGAGGACATCCGCGAGCTGCAGCAGAGCCTCAACCTCACGGTGGCCTATGTGACTCACGACCAGGAGGAGGCGCTCGCCGTCTCCGACCGGATCATCGTCATGTCGAATGCCCGCATCGCCCAGACGGGCACCCCGCGGGAGCTCTACGAGGAGCCGGCGGACCTGTTCGTGGCCGACTTCATTGGCGACGCCAACATCCTGAACGGTACGGTCGTGGGCCTGACCGGGCCGCAGGCGCGCGTGCAGGTCGACCGCCTGCACATCGACCTTCCCCATCGCGGCGCCGGCCAGGGGCCGGTGAAGCTCGCGGTCCGGCCCGACGCCATCCTGATCGACGAGAGCGGCCCGCAGCCCGGGGAGATCGCCGGTCAGGTCCGCAAGGTCTCCTATCTGGGCACGCAGATCGAGTACGAGGTCGAGAGCCCGATCGGCGAGCTCTTCGTCGTGCAGTACGGCCGCAAGGAGCCCATTGCGGCGGGCACACCGGTGTCGATCTCCTTCGCGCTGCAGCGCGGCGTCGCGATCATCCCGGGCGCCTAGAGGATCAGACCGAGCCCTCGTCGGGGATGTTCAGGATCGTCCCGCACGCCTTGCAATGCACCGCGTCCCGATCGTGCCGCTGCAGGCCGCAGACAGGGCAGTCGTGTCGCACCTTGTTGGGCCGCAGCAGCACCTGCACGAGCCGCAGAAACAAGGTCACGCCGAAGATCATGATGATCACGGACAGAAGATGGCCGAGGGTGCCCTTGAGGGTAACGTCACCGAAGCCCGTCGTGGTCAGGGCCGCGATCGTGAAATAGAGCGCATCGACATAGTTACCGATGTCCGGATTGGTCCAGCGCTGGGTCTCATACACGAACCCGGTCATGATGAAGATGAAGACGCCGAGATTGACGGTCGCGATGATCAGCTCCTCATTGCGCCGGAAAAAGGGGCTATCGGCGCGCAGACGCGCCAGGAGCTGATAGGTGCGCAGAAGCCGGACCGTCCGGAGGATCCGCAGGAACCCGATTCCCTCGCCGACGATCGGGGCGAGGAACGACACGATCGCAGCCGCGTCCGCCAATGTGGTCGGGTGCGCCAGGTCCTTCCAGGGATGACGGCTGATCGCCAGGCGGGCGACGAAGTCGGCCAGGACGAGCAGCCCGATCACACGATCGATTCCTTCGAGGACCGGGAAGCGGGGCATGAAGGAGGTGACGACGATGAACAGGATCGTCGTGACGTCGAACAGAAGGAGGCCGTAGCGGAAACGGTGCGCTTCCCGGCTGTCGCCCTCGTAGAGCCCTCTTAGACGGCCGATCAGCCGCATGGGCAACGCTCAATCGATGCAGGGGAAGGATTTTGGGCCATGGAAGGGCGGCGACACTCGGCAGCGGTTTATCATCCGCCGATTTATCTATAAGGCAAAGGCAAGATTCCAACAGGCACAGCGGCAAGCTTGGCCGCCGGACGTCGACCGACGAGACCCTACGATGCTCAAAGCCCTGATCTTCGACATGGACGGCACGCTGGTGCACAGCGACCCCACGCATCTGGAGGCCTTCGCTGAAGTCCTGGGGCCGGAGGGCGTCGTGATCGACGATGCGCTCTACCGCTCGGCGATCATCGGCCGGACCAATGACGCGATCTTCGCCTCCCTGCTGCCCCATCGCACCGTCGAGGAGCATGAGGATTTCGCCGATCGCAAGGAGGCGGCATTCCGCCGCCGGGCGCTCGACCTGAAGCCGCTGGACGGCCTTGTCGAACTTCTCGACTGGGCGGAATCCCATGGCATTCGCATCGCCCTTGTCACCAATGCGCCCGTGCTGAACGCAACCCATATGCTCGACGTGCTGGGCATCACCGAGCGGTTCGCTGTCAAGGTCACGATCGAGCAGGTCGAGCGCGGCAAGCCGGATCCCCTGCCCTACCTCACGGCTCTGGAGCGGCTCGGCATCGGCTCCGAGGAGGCGGTCGCGTTCGAGGATTCCCCTTCCGGCATGAAAGCCGCCAAGGGCGCCGGCCTTTTTTCCTTCGGCGTCCTTACGGGGCTAACAGCCGATGACATGAAGGCCCTCGGCGCCGACGGCACGATCGAGACCTTCCGGGATCCTGCGCTGTGGGAGATCCTGGAGCGCCGGGTGGCGGCGTAGCGGCACCAATCAGAGGCTGGCCGACCGCCTTTCGTCTCCTGTATGGCCATTTGAAGCCGTTCCATCGAAGCGCTGTCGGGCCGCAACGATCTCAGGCCTGTTTTCTATGGCCCATTCGGCAAGACCACGCACTGTCTTCAGGAGCGAACACCCTAGGTCCGTCAGCCGGTACTCGACACGCGGCGGAACAGTCGGAAATACCGTTCGGTTCACAAGTCCGTCGCGCTCCAGCCCCCTGAGGGTCAAGGTCAACATGCGCTGGGAAATACCGTCGATCTGCCTTCGCAATTCATTGAAGCGCTTAGGTCCGCTTCCGAGCTGGACGACGGTCTGAACGCTCCACTTGTCGCCGATCCGGGACAGGATCTCCGTCACGGTTCGGCAGTCCGTGGTTACACGGATGTGCCCGGGTATCAAAAAAGTGCCTCCTTGCGGCTCAGGCGGAACGTTACCTAATGAGCCCTGGTTACGAGTCGGAACCTAATCATCCTTCCGCCTCAGCGCAAATCCAGGACAAGACATGACGCTCAAGCTTCACATCATCATCGCCAGCACCCGCCCGGGCCGGGCAGGCCCCACCATCGCAAAGTGGTTCCACCAGGAGGCCGCTGCACACGGCAAGTTCGATCCGGTCCTGGTCGATCTCGCGGAGTTCAACCTGCCGGTCTATGACGAGCCGGTTCATCCGGTGCTGCAGAAATACGAGCACGAGCACACGAAGGCCTGGAGCGCGAGCGTGAAGGCGGCCGATGCCTATGTGTTCGTGACGCCGGAATACAATTACAACCCGCCGCCGTCCCTCGTGAACGCGCTGAACTACGTCTACAAGGAGTGGAACTACAAGCCCGCGGGTTTCGTGAGCTATGGCGGCGTGTCGGGCGGCCTGCGTGCGGTGCAGATGGCCAAGCAGCTCGTGACGACGCTCAAGATGATGCCGATGACGGAGGGAGTCTCGATCCCGAACTTCGGGCAGCTGATCGGTGAGGACAAGGTGTTCCGGCCGAACGACCTGATCCTTGCCTCCGTGAAGCCCATGATGGACGAGCTGCATCGCTGGGCGGAGGCCCTGAAGCCGATGCGGGGCTGAGCCTCCACGTAAAACGGCACCGCTGGGGACCAGCGGTGCCGCTCGGAATTCGCCCTTGCCGCGCCTCAGACGCGCCCGGCCAGAGCATCCTCGAAGAGCTTGCGGGCGCTTTCCTTCGTGATCGGCACCGGGTTGCCGCCGGCGGTCGGATCGTTCGGAGCCATCTCGGACATCTCGTCGAAGCGCGCGGCATCGATCTTGAGGCCCTCCAGCGTGTGCGGCACGCCCAGATCCCGACGCAGCTGCAACACCCAGTCGAGGAAGGCCTGGAAGGACGGCTCCAGGCCGATATAGGCCGCAAGCCGCTCGATCTTCCGCTCGATCGCCGCGCGGTTGTAGACCAGCACGTAAGGCATGAAGACCGCGTTGGTCAGCCCGTGATGGGTGTCGTAGAGCGCACCCGCGGGATGCGACAGCGCGTGGATGGCGCCCAAGCCCTTCTGGAACGCGGTGGCGCCCATGGCGGCCGCCGACATCATGTTGGCGCGTGCCTCAATGTCCTTGCCGTCCTTGTAGGCGCGCGGCAGATATTCCTTGACGAGGCGGATGCCCTCGACCGCGATGCCCTCGGCCATCGGGTGATAGCCCGGCGCGCAATAGGCCTCTATGCAATGCGCAAGCGCGTCGAGGCCCGTGCCGGCGGTGATGTGGGGCGGCATGCCGACCGTCAGCTCCGGATCGCAGATCACGATCTTCGGCATCATCAGCGGATGGAAGATCACCTTCTTGGTGTGCGTCGCCTCCTGGGTGATGACGCCCGCGCGGCCGACTTCCGAGCCCGTTCCGGCGGTCGTCGGCACGGCAATGATCGGCAGGATGCCATTGGGGTCGGCGCGGGTCCACCAATCGCCGATATCCTCGAAATCCCACATGGGCCGCGTCTGGCCCGCCATGAAGGCGATGACCTTGCCGGCGTCGAGCGCAGAGCCGCCGCCGAACGCGACGACGCCGTCGTGATTGCCGGCCTTCAGCGCCTCGAGGCCCTTATAGACGTTGGTCTCGACCGGGTTCGGCTTGATGTCGGAGAAGACGGCGGCCCTGAGGCCGGCGCCGGTCAGCTGGTCGAGCGCCGCCTTGGTCATCGGCTGCGTGGCCAGGAACGGATCGGTGACGATCAGCGGCGCCGACATGCCGACCGTGCGGCAGGCTTCGGCCAGTTCCGAGATGCGGCCGGCGCCGAAGCGAACAGCGGTGGGGTAGTTCCAGTTGGAGCGGGGAGAAGCGGTCATCGTAATGCTCACAGCGCGTGGCGCAGGTGGTAGGACTTGGGACGGGTGAGGGATTCGTAGGCCAGCCGCGACAGGCTCGCGCCGCGGCCCGTATCCTTCACGCCGGTCCAGGCGAGAGCGGGATCGAGATAGTCGCAGCGGTTCATGAACACGGTGCCGGTCTCCAGCCGCTCGCCGATGGCTTCCGCCGCATCGACGTCGGAGGTCCAGATCGCGGCCGACAGGCCATAGGGCGAGTCGTTCATGAGGCGGATCGCCTCCTCGTCCCCTTTGACCTTCATGATGCCGACGGTCGGGCCGAAGCTCTCGTCGTGCATCACGCTCATCGAATGATCGACGTTCGTCAGCACCTGCGGAGCCAGATAGGCGGTGTCGCCCACGTCGGCCAGGAACGCCTTCGCGTTAATATGCGCCTTCGCGCCCTGTGCGACGGCCTCGGCGTTCTGCCGGCGCACGAGGTCGGCGAAGCGCTTGTGCGCCATCGGCCCGAGGGTCGTCGCCTCCTCGAGCGGATTGCCGAGCACGTACTTGCTCACGAGGTCGACCGCGCCCTCGACGAACCGGTCGTAATGCTTCTCGTGCACGTAGATCCGCTCGATGCCGCAGCAGCACTGTCCCGAATTGAAGAAGGCGCCGTCCACGATATTCTCGATGGCGTGGTCGACGTTGGCGTCCTCGCGCACATAGGCCGGGTCCTTGCCGCCGAGCTCCAGCCCGAGCGACGTGAACGAGCCTGCCGCCGCGCGCTCGATGGCGCGACCGCCGGAGACCGAGCCGGTGAAGTTGCAGTGGTCAACGAGGCCGGCGCTCAGAATACGCGCCGTCTGGTCGTGGCTGAGCACGAGGTTCTGGAACAGGCCCTTCGGCATGCCGGCCCGGTCCATGGCCATCTGGAAGCGGTCGCCCGCGAGCAGCGTCTGCGAGGCATGCTTCAACAGCACCGCATTGCCGGCCATGAGGGCCGGCACGATGGTGTTGATGGCCGTCAGATACGGATAGTTCCAGGGCGCGATCACAAGGACGAGCCCCACCGGCTCGCGCTTGATCATGCGGCGGAAGCCCGGCTTCTCGTCGTCGGCCGGAATGGGCTTCAGGCTGCCCTCCGCGATGCGGATCATATGGCGCGCGCGCTCCTCGACGCCGCGGAACTCCCCGCCATAGCGGACCGGGCGGCCCATCATCTGGGCGATCTCCGGCACCACCTCCTGGTTCATGGCGAGCAGCGCGTCGAGAAAGGCGGAGACCATCCGGCCGCGCTCGGCGATGGAGACGTTGCGCCATGCCTTTTGCGCCTCGCGCGCCACCGTGACGGCAGTGTCGATCGCGGCTTCGGACATGATCGGGCGACGAACGAGCTCGCGCCCGTCGATCGGGGAGATACAGACGATATCGGTGTCAGCCATGGTCTTGTCTAACGACTATGATCGGGCCGATCATAGTCTTCTCCTTTTTTCTTCCGCAAAATCTTTCGAAAAACCGGCGTCCACTTTTTCGGATTCTGCTTCCTTAGATGATCTCGAAATAGCGGGCGAGCTGCCAGTCCGTGATGGCCTTGCGGGCCTCACGCTCCTCCCATTCGCGCGTTGCCGCATAATGGTCAACGAAAGTGTCGCCGAAGAGCTGGCGCGCCGCCTGCGACCCTTTGAGCCGCTCGGCGGCTTCGCCGAGCGAGCGCGGCAGGGCCCGCTCCTTCGGGTGCTCCACCGCATAGGCGTTGCCTTGGATCGGCTCGCCGGGCTCGATCCGGTTCTCGATGCCCCACAGGCCGGAGCCGATAGCGGCCGCGAGCGCGATGTAGGGATTGATGTCGGCGGCCGCGACCCGGTACTCGACGCGCTGCGACTTTTCGGAGCCCGGAATGACGCGAAGCGCCGTCGTGCGGTTCTCGACGCCCCAGGCGGAATCCGTCGGCGCCCAGAAGCCCGGGATCAGCCGCGTGTAGCTGTTCACCGTGCAAGCCACCATGGCGAGGATCTCGGGCATCAGCTGCTGCTGGCCGCCGACGAACCAGCGCATGGTGTCGGACATGTTGTGCGGCGCATCCGCATCGTAGAACGCGCCCTTGCCGGTCTTTACGTCGCGTAAGGAAGCGTGCAAGTGGCCCGACTGGCCGGGCCAGTCGCGCGACCACTTGGCCATGAAGGTCGCCATCCAGCCGCGGCGCTGGGCCAGAATCTTGGTGAAGGTCTTGAACAGCGCCGCCTTGTCGGCCGCCTTCAGGGCGTCGTCGACCCGGATCGCGGCTTCGAGGACCCCGGGCCCGGTCTCGGTGTGCAGCCCCTCGATCTCGAAATCCATCTTGGTCGCGAGGTCGAGAAGCTCGTGGTAGAAATCCGCGTGGACGCCGGCGCGCAGCAGCGAATAGCCGAAGAAGCCGGGCGTGATGTTCTTGAGGTTCCGATAGCTCTTCTCGCGCACGGAATGAGGCGTCTCCTCGAAGAGGAAGAACTCGAACTCCGCCGCGGCCGAGACCGCGAAACCCATGTCCTCAGCCTTCTTGAGCACGCGCCGCAGCACGCCGCGGGGGCAGGCCGCTTCCGCATAGCCGTCGAATTCGGCCAGGAAGAACGGCAGGTCGTTCTCGAACGGGATGAGCCGCATGGTCTCCGGCAGGACCCGCACCGACGCATCGGGGTAGGCAGTGTGCCAGCCGGTCAGGGTCGTGTTGTCGTAGAGCTGGTCGTTCGAATCCCAGCCCAGCACCACGTCGCAGAAGCCGAAGCCCTTCTCCAGCGCGGATTCGAACTTGTCGCGGGCCATGTACTTGCCGCGCATGATGCCGTCCGAGTCGGTGACGCCGACCTTGACGAAAGGCAGGTCGCGGCTGCGCACGTAGGCCGCTGCGTCGGCGGCATTCTTGATGGTGGGAGCGTCCATGCGGAAAACCTGAAAAGAATGAGGGATTGGGAGGCGCACCGCGCGTGCGCCTCCCGCGTGCGTCAGTAGGTCTTGTATCCGGTCTCGCCCTTGGTGAGGGCGAATTCCTCCTCGGGGGAGAGGATGAGCTTGTGCCGCCCGTGGATCAGGAAATACGCCATCATGATCGCGTAGTAGATGGCGACGCCGATCACGCCCTTCTGGAACACCGGATCCGTGAGCTGGAAGTAGAGCGTCACGGCCGCGATGACCATGCAGATCACCGCGCCGGCGACGCCGAAGGGGCTCTTGTACGGCCGGTGCAGGTTCGGGAACTTCCTCTTCAGGACGATGTAGGACATGCCCTGCATGAAGTAGGCCAGCATCGCGCCCGCCACCGCCATGTTGAGCAGGGTGCCGCCGATGACGGTGGCGCCCGCCTCGGCTCCGACAGAGAACCAGATCACCAGCATCACCAGGAGGCCGATCACCGCGCCTGCGATCAGCGCGACGTAGGGCGTCTTGCGGTTGCCGTGCGTCACCGACAGGAAGCTCGGGAAGTAGCCAGCCCGCGACAGGGAATAGATCTGCCGCCCGAACGCGAAGATGATGGTGTGGAACGAGGCGATGAGCCCGATCACCGCGATCGCCGCAAGGATCTTCGCGATGTCGGACCCGAAGAGCGTACGGAACCCGTCGAGGAGCGGCTCGCCCGACTTGGCCAGGCCGGCTGCGCCCGGCGCGATGCTCGTGTTGAGGAACACCACCAGGAACGCCGACACGATGAGCGTCAGGATGCCGGCGATGATGCCCTTGGGCATGTCGCGCTGCGGATCATGCGATTCCTCCGCCGCCAGCGGCAGCTGCTCGATGGCGAGGAAGAGCCAGACCGCGAAGGGAAGCGCCGCCAGGATGCCGCCTACGCCCATCGGCAGGAACGGACCGTTCCCGCTCGGCAACTCCGCGCCGTCGGGCCCGATGTTCAGCGCCCAGCGGGAGAAGTCGAGCTGCCCGGAGAGCAGGACCGACACGTAGAAGAAGGCGAGCACCGCGAGCGCCATCAGGGTGACGGTGACGGTCACCTTGAACGACAGCTCGACGCCGACGATGTTGAGCCCGACGAACAGGGCGTAGCACAGCACCCAGTAGACGGGCTGGAACTCCGGTGCGGTGCCGAAGATCGCCGAGAGGTACGAGCTGATGAAGAACACGATCACGGCCGGCGTCAGCACGAACTCGATGTTCTCCGCGATCCCCGTGATGTATCCGGCCCAGGGCCCCATCGAGGTCCGGGCGAACGAATAGGCGCCGCCCGTGTGAGGCAGCGCCGGGGACATTTCGGCCAGCGAGAAGGTGAGGCCGAGATACATGGTCGCGATGATGATGGTCGCGAAGAACATCGAGCCGAAGCCCTGGGTCAGGCCCAGGTTCCAGCCCGAGTAGTGGCCCGAGATGACCGCGCCGACGCCGAGCGCCCAGAGCGACCAGACGCGGGCATGGCGCTTGAGGCGCCGCGCTTCGAAATAGGATTCGTCGACTGTGGTGTAGGTGACGCCGGCGGTCGCCTTCATGGCGGCCGGCGGGGCATGGACGCCCGTACTGTCTTGTCCGACTGACATAACTCTTCCTCCAAGAATAGTCTGCCTCTAAACCGCGGCACGTCACGCGCCGCGGCCGTCGTCAGAGCGTCCGCGCCCCCTCCCTCAACAAGGGTGCGAGACGGCTTGCCCACGCCGACTGTCCGTCTTCCGTGCGGATCATGTCGTTGCGGATCTCGATCATCAGGGGCGCGAGGCCGCGCCGCACTGCGTGGCGGTCGAGGGTGTGGAACACCCGGTCCGCCGGTGAATAGGGTTGGTTCATGCCCACGTTCAGCGCCGGATCCTGCCGGAGCCCGGCCTCGACGCTGCGCGCATAGCGCTCGTCGCGATCGAAGATCAGGCCGATCTCCCACGGACGCGGCACGTCCCGGTAGACGGGCGTGAAGGAATGGATCGACACGACGGCCCGCACCTGCCCGGCCGCCTTGCGCGCATCGGCATAGGCATCGACCGCACCGTGGAAGGCATCGTAGACCTCCCGCACGCGCCGGGCGCGCTCCGTGTCGTCGAGATCGAGATTGCCCGGGATCGCGGTGCGCTCGCTCATGGACGTGATGGAATCCGGTGCCGATGGATCGCGGTTGAGGTCGAGCACGAGACGCGAGACCGCCGCATGGATCAGTGGGGCGTCGAGGAGCCGGGACAGGGCCTGCGCCACCCCGAGGGCGCCAGGATCCCATGCGATATGGCTTTCGAGCTCCGCAGAACCCAGCCCCAGAGTGCCGTAGCGGCCCGGGAGATGGCGGGAGGCGTGTTCGCAGATCAGGAGGATGGGCGACGCGCCCTGCGGGTTCTCGATCCGCGCGACAGGCTCCGGAACCTGTCCGGTAGGGTCTTCCCGAGTGGCAACCCGACCCGGATGCACCATGCGGTCCTCCATCGGCCTGTCAGAGCAAGCCTCAGCCCCCGTTTGAACGTCTGGTACGTTCATTCCCGTTTTTCTTATTCTGAAATTTCTGATACAGCTTTGGCAGGTCGTCAAGGCGGGGCTGTGGATCGTTCAGGCATGCGTAAGGACAACACGAAACCCTCCCCCGATCCCCAGAGCCTCGCCGAACGCATCCGCCACGAGATGGATTCCTTTACGCCGAGCGAGAAGCGTGCGGCCCACCTGCTGCTGAGCCATTATCCCTTTGCGGGCCTCGACACGGTGGCGGAATTCGCCTCCCGGGCCGGCATCTCGGCGCCGTCCGTCCTCCGTTTCGTCACCCGGCTGGGCTTCAGCGGCTTCCCCGAATTCCAGAAGCACCTCCGGGAGGAGCTGGAGGCGCAGCTCCTGTCGCCTCTCGCCAAGGCCAGCCCTGCCGACAAGAGCCCGGGCGCCCCGGCGCTCGCGGCCTTCGCAGAGGCGGTGATCGGCAACCTGAACGCGACGGTGGAGAACATCGCGCCGGCCGAGTTCGACGCGGTGGTGGCTCTCCTGGCCGATCCGCGCCGCCCGCTGCATTTCACCGGCGGCCGCTTCACCGGGGCGCTGGCCCGCTATGCCGAGAGCCATTTTCGCATCGTGCGCAGCCATGTGGACTACATCGAAGGTCAGCCGGCCCTCTGGCGCGACCGGATGATCGAGATCGGCCGCAAGGACGTGATCGTCGCCTTCGACATCCGCCGCTATCAGGAGGACGTCATCGCCCTGAGCGAGACCGCTGCCAAGCAGGGCGCGACGGTGGTCCTGCTGACGGATGCGTGGCTGTCCCCCATCGCCCGGGTGGCGCGCCACGTGCTGCCGGCCCACATCGCGGCACCGTCCAACTGGGACTCGTCGGCCGGCCTCCTCCTCCTGACGGAAGCTATGGTGGCCGCCGTCACGAAGCACCTGTGGGAGACCGCAAAGCCCCGCATGGAAGCCATCGAGCGCCTGCGGAATGCGAGGGCCTGACCCCTACCCTCTCTGGGCCCCGGGCGGGCTGCCCTTCTGCAGCCAGGCGATCACGAACGGCAGCACCAGACCGATGCTCAAGAACCGCACGATGTGATGGATGCCCACGTAAATCGGGTCGAGCCCCAGGACGAGAGCCAGCACCGTCATCGCCTCGAGCCCGCCGGGCGCGAAGGCGACGAGCCCGTCCGCGAAGCTCACCCCGGCCACCCATGCGGCCAGTCCCGCGAAGGCCACCGCGAACCCCATGCCGATCCCGAAGGAGCCGAGGCCCGCCAGCAGGCTCTTTCCGAGCGTTGCGCGGTCGATGTGGCGGAAGCGCTCCGCGATGAAGATCCCGATGAGCACGAGGCCGCCCGTCGCGACGACGGGCGGGATCACCCCGGTCGCGAGTTCGGTGCCGTGGCTGACGGTGCTGACAACCGTCGCACCGAGCAGGACTGGAGCGGCCACCTTGAGCCTCTTGAAGACGACTCCAAGCGCGAGGCCGCCCAGGAGCACGAAGGCCATGTCGCCGGGCGCCGCGATGGGGAGCCCCTGGCCCAGCAGGGCGCCGGTGTGCTGCCCGCCGCCCGACAGGACGACGACGCTCGGCAGGAGCGCGATCAGCACGAACAGGCGCAGGTTCTGCACGATGGCGATGGAGCCGACCGAGGCTTTCCGGTCGGCCGCGACGGCCAGGACCGTCGAGAGCGCTCCGGGCACGGAGGCCAGGACCGCGTCGTCCCGGCGCCAGCCTGAGACGCGGGTGAGCCACAGCGACGATGCGCAGGAAATGACCAGGACGGCGACGACCAAGAGGACGAGGCTCGCGGGGTAGCGTCCGACGGCGGCGATCGCCGCCGGCGTCACGGCCGCTCCCATGGCGGCGCCCGAGGTCAGCATGGCGGCATCGGCCAGGGCACGGGGCATCGGCACGGCCCAGCCGGTCAGCCCCCAGAGCGCCACCGCGATGGCGGCGCCGGACAGCCACGCCGCGGGAACGCCGAGCCAATGGAACGTGAGGCCGCCGAGCCCGGCGACCAGGATCTGGGCGATGTGAGCGAGAATGGGGTGCATGGCGAACAGGGCGGGCCGCCGATGGCCCACCCTGGCTCAATGCAGGCCGGAGCCCCCGAGGTCAAATGCCCATTGCGCGGCCATGCCATGCATCGCCGTCGCGTCCCAGCCGTCAGCGGGCGAGATGGGGGAGCGCGGCCGCGATGCGGCGCACGGCCTCCTCGAGGTCCTCGGCCTTGCGCGCATAGCACAGGCGGAGATAGCCCTCGCCCGCGGCGCTGAAGGCGGAACCAGGCGCTAGGCCCACATTGGCCTCGTCGATGAGGCGGATCGCGATTTCCTTCGAGTTCGTCGCGCCGCGGATCTTGAAAAAGGCGTAGAAGGCGCCGCTCGGCGGCGGCAGCTCGACGAGGCCGGTCTCGGTCAGCCTGCTCACGATCTCGCGGCCCCGGCGGGCATTGTCGATCTGGTGCGCCAGGAAGTCCTCGCCCTGCTCGATGGCCGCGATGCCGGCCCGCTGGACGAAGACCGGGGTTCCCGAGGTCTGGTACTGGACGAGGTTCTCGATGATCTGGCCGAGAGCGGGCGAAGCCTCCAGCCAGCCGAGCCGCCAGCCGGTCATGGCCCAGTTCTTCGAGAAGGTCTGGACGAAGAGGATGCGGTCTTCCGGCGTCGACACGTCCCGGAAAGACGGGGTGCACCCGTCGATCGTCAGGGCCGGATCGTAGACGAAGCGGCTGTAGATCTCGTCGGCGATGATCCAGAGCCCGTGGCGGCGCGCCATGTCCAGCACAGTGCGCAGGTCCTCGTGGCTGGCGGTCCAGCCGGTCGGGTTGGCGGGCGAGTTGATGACGACCGCGCGGGTCGCCGGGGTGATGGCCTGTTCGAGGCGCTCGAAGTCCAGGTGCCAGCCGCGCGCGTCAATGGTCATTGGCACGCCGACCGGCCGCGCCCCCGATACCGTGATCGCGCCCCCGAAGTTCGGCCAGGCGGGGGTCGGGATCAGGATCTCGTCGCCCGGCCCGGCGACCATGCGCACCGCCATCTGGATCGCCGGCATGCCCCCGGAGGTGACGAAGAAGCGCTCGGGATCGAACGGCTTGCGGTAGACCTTCTCGTGGTAGCGGGCGATGGCCTGCCGCAGCTCGGGAATGCCGCGCTGGTAGGTGTAGAAGGTCTCGCCCGCCGCGAGCGAGCGCGTGGCCGCGTCGCAGATGAAGGAGGGCGTCGGCAGGTGGCCCTCACCGACCCAGAGCGGGATGAGCCCTTCGCGGCCGCGGCCGTAATTGGCGACATCGACGATCCCGCTCGTCGGGGCCTGCTCGGCCTCCGGGCGAAGGTTCAGGAATGACGGGACCGAAACGGATACGTTCATGGGGGATTCCTCAAGCCGCGCACCACAGGCATGGCCTGTGCAATCCCCGAAGGCAAGGGCCTAAGGCGGACCCATGACAAGAAACGAATGGTCCCATCGAAACCGGTGATGGGTCAGGCCACCCGCCGGTCCTTCAGGAGGTCGCGGATCTCCGACAGGAGCTTCACGTCGGCCGGGATTTCCGGAGCCTTGGGAACGTCGGCCTTCGCATCCTCCTGCCGCTTCAGCTTGTTCATCGCCCGGATCACCAGGAAAAGCACCCAGGCCACGATCAGGAAGTTCAGGGCCACCGTGATGAACTGTCCGTAGCCGACCACGGCGCCCTGCTTCTTGGCATCGGCGTAGGAGGCCCCATCCTGCACGGCCGAGGACAGCGGCAGGTAGTAGTTCGAGAAGTCCAGCCCGCCTGTGACCGCGCCGATGATCGGCATGATGATGTCCTCGACCAGCGAGGTCACGATGGCCCCGAACGCCACACCGATGATCACGCCGACCGCAAGGTCGACGACGTTGCCCCGCAGGGCGAACTGCTTGAACTCGTTCATCATGACCGGGCCACTCCTTGTTTTTCAACAGGATAAAGGTGCCCGATCGGTATTCCTCGTCAAGCTTCGCGGCTGGCGAGCAGGCCTTGGAGGTCCAGGCGCCGGGTGACCATGGCGAGATGCCCGTCCGGGGTCTTCGGCCAGTCCTGCGGCGGCCGGTCCCAGTAGAGCTCGACGCCGTTGCCGTCCGGGTCGCGCAGGTAGAGCGCCTCGCTGACCCCGTGGTCGCTCGCCCCGTCGAGTGGGACCCCCGCCTCGGCGAGCCGCACGAGCGCATCCGCAAGGGCCGCCCGGGTCGGGTAGAGGATCGCGACGTGGTAGAGGCCCGTCGTGCCGGGAGGCGGCGGCGAGCCGCCCTGACTCTCCCAGGTGTTGAGGCCGATGTGATGGTGGTAGCCGCCGGCCGAAACGAAGGCCGCCTGCGTGCCGTAGCGCTGCATCAGCTCGAAGCCGAGAACGCCGCAATAGAACCCGAGGGCCCGGTCGAGATCGGCCACCTTCAGGTGGACATGGCCGATCCGAACGCCGGGATCGATGGGACGGGAGGCCGGGGTACCGGCGTCGTCCAGGGGAGAAACAGGGGAAGTCATGGCCGTGTCCATTATGCCGAATGGGTTGCAAGGCGGCCCGACACTGTCGCCGATCCGCCGCGGACAGCATAGGCCCCGTCGCCGAGGAGCGCCTGCGCCAGGAGGGCGACGATCCAGAAGGCGAGGAATTCCCAGCCGCCCTTCGGGTTGGAGAAGAAGAACCCGGCCGGGCCGTGAACCGTGACGATCGCGCCGATGAGGATCGGGACGAGGGCCAGAGCGGCCCAGCGGGTGTGGAACCCGACGATGAGGGCGACGCCGCCGGCCACCTCGGCCAGGATGACGAGGTAGGCGAGCGCTGACGGAAGGCCGAGGCTGCCGAAGAATTGCGCGGTGCCGGCCGGCGTGAAGACGAAGAGCTTCAGTCCGGCATGGGCCAGGAACAGGGCGCCGAGGGCGACGCGCAGGATGAGGGCTGCATAAGGGGCGGTTCGGGTGTCGATCATCGGAAACTCCGTCAGAGTGCTCCTGTCATATGATCTCATACTCACTTTGCGATAATCGGCCGCTTCGCATATCACTTCCAACCAGGAGGATGAGACCCAGCCATGCTCGACCGGATCACCAGCATGCAGGCCTTCGTCCGGGTCGCCGCCCTGGGCAGCTTCTCGGCGGCCGGGCGGGCGCTCGGCCTGTCACAGACCATGGTGACGAAGCACGTGGTGGCCCTCGAGGAGCGGCTCGGCGTCAAGCTCCTGCACCGCTCGACCCGAAAGCTCACGCTGACGGAGGCCGGCCGGACCTACCTGGCCTCCTGCGAACGCATCCTGGCCGAGGTCGAGGAGGCCGAGGCCTCCGCCAGCCTTGATCGGGTGGAGCCGCGAGGCACCCTGCGCCTCAACGTGCCGCTGACCTTCGGCTTCCGCCAGATCGTTCCGGCGCTCGCGGAGTTCAGCCGTCTCCATCCGAAGGTCGATGTGGATCTGGGCCTGGCTGACCGGGTGGTGGACCTGATCGAGGAGGGCTGGGACCTGGCGATCCGGATCGGCCGGCTGAAGGATTCGAGCCTCGTGGCGCGTCGGTTGGCTCCGTGCCGGACGATGGTCTGCGCGGCTCCGGCCTATCTCGACGCCCACGGCACGCCACGGACTCTGGACGACCTCCCGGGCCATAACTGCCTGGGCTACACCCTGCCCAGCGCGGCGAGCGCCGGACGCTGGACGTTCGGCCGGGACGGCGAGATTGCCGTGCCGGTCCGGGGCAACCTCCGGGCCAACAACGGGGATGCGCTGCTGGCGGCGGCGCTCGCCGGACAGGGGCTGATCCACCAGCCGACCTTCCTGGTCGGCGACGCGCTGCGGGACGGGCGCCTCGTGCGGGTCTTGCCGGACCAGTCGACGCCGGAATTCGGCGTCCATGCGGTCTTTCCCTCGGGCCGCCAGGCACCCGCGAAGGTGCGCGCCTTCGTGGAGTTCTTCGCCGCCTGGCTCGCTCCGGAACCGAGCTGGGACCGGGGGCTGTAGGCCATCCCGTCGCGGAGAGTGGCGCCGGGGCCGCCGAGCGGGTAAATCTTTCCTCAATCGTTGCTCAAGGATCCCACATGGTCGCCAGCTGGGCGGTTATCCTGTCGGCCCTGGTCTATCTCTGCCTGCTGTTCATGGTGGCCCATTGGGGCGACAACGGCGGCCGGCGCCTCCTGCGGGGACGGGCCCGCTCCACCATCGCGGCCCTGTCGCTCGCGGTCTACTGCACGTCCTGGACCTTCTTCGGGTCGGTGGGTCTCGCGAGCCGCTCCGGCTTCGACTTCCTGACCATCTATATCGGGCCGATCCTGGTCATCGGCCTCGGCCACGCCCTCGTGGCCCGGGTGGTCCGGGTGGCGAAGACCCAGAACATCTCCTCCATCGCCGACTTCGTGGCCGCCCGCTACGGCAAGAGCGAACGGGTCGCCGCCATCGTCAGCCTGATCGCGCTCATCGGGTCGATCCCGTACATTGCCCTGCAGCTGAAGGCGGTGTCGTCGTCCCTCGACGTCTTCCTGACCGCCGCGAACGGGACCATGACGCCGCAGATCCCGATCTTCGGCGACCTCGCTCTCATCGTGGCCCTCGTGCTCGCAGGCTTCGCGGTGGCGTTCGGCACCCGCCATACGGACGCGACCGAGCACCAGGACGGGCTGATCATGGCGATCTCGCTCGAATCCGTCGTGAAGCTCGTGGCCTTCCTAGTGGTCGGGTTCTACGTCACCTTCATCATGTTCGACGGCTACGACGCGATCGTGGACCGGCTCAACGCGGAGGGGACCAGCACCAGCCTGCTGGAGCGGACCTCCGGCTTCGGCAGCTACATCACCCTGATTCTGCTCTCGAGCTGCGCCGCCCTGCTCCTGCCGCGGCAGTTCCACATGACGGTGGTCGAGAACCGGGGCATCGACGACGTCAGGCGCTCGGCCTGGCTGTTTCCGCTCTACCTCGTGCTCATCAACATCTTCGTGATCCCGGTGGCGCTCGCCGGCATGGCGGTCTTTCCCGAAGGCACCATCGACCGGGACATGACGGTCCTGGCGCTGCCGCTCTTCGACCATGCCGGCACCATCGCCATCATCGCGTTCCTGGGCGGGTTCTCGGCCGCGACCGCGATGGTCATCATCGACTCGGTCGCCGTCGCGATCATGATCTCCAACCACCTGGTCATGCCCATCGTCCTGCGCCGCCGGGCCTTCGCGGGCGGTGATCTCGGCGGCTTCGTGCTCGGCGTGCGCCGGGTCTCCATCGTGGTGGTGATCCTGCTCGCTTACGCCTATTACCGCGCCTCCGGCGAAGCGGCGCTCGCGGCCATCGGGCTGTTGTCCTTCGCGGCGATTGCGCAGGTGGCGCCCGCATTCCTGGGCGGGCTCATCTGGTCGCGCGGCACGGCATTGGGCGCAAGCGTGGGTCTGGTGGTCGGCTTCCTGACCTGGGCCTACACGCTTCTCGTGCCGAGCCTCGTCTGGGACGGGGTGCTGTGGTCGGACGTGGTCGTCACCGGGCCCTTCGGCATCACAGCCCTCAAGCCCACCTCCCTGTTCGGCGTCGACCTTCCGCAGCTCACGCACGGTGTCGTCTGGAGCCTGAGCCTCAACATCATCGCCTATATTGGCTTCTCCCTCTGGCGACCGGCGACCGCCATGGAGCAGCTCCAGGCGAACGTGTTCGTGGGCGAGACGCCCGTGTCCGTCACCCCGAGCTTCCGGCTATTCCGCGCGAGCGTTACGGTCGACGAGCTGCGCGCCACGGTGGCGCGCTATCTCGGCGAGGAGCGCACAACCCGCTCCTTCGAGGGCTTCGCCCACAGCCGCGGCCAGCATCTGGAGGCCCGCGCCGAGGCCGACATCCATCTCCTGCGCTACGCGGAACACCTGCTCGCCTCCGCCATCGGCACGGCGTCGTCGCGCCTCGCCCTGTCGCTGCTCCTGCGCCGCCGCACCGTGTCGACGAAGGCGGCCCTCAAGCTGCTCGACGACGCATCCGCCGCCATCCAGCACAGCCGCGACCTGCTCCAGCATGCGATCAACTACGCCAAGCAGGGCATCACGGTGCTCGACCGGGATCTCAGGCTGCTCGCCTGGAACCAGGCCTTCGTCGACCTCTACGACCTGCCGCCGAACCTCGTCCGCGTTGGTGTCGGCATGGACAACATCGTGGCGTTCAACGCGGAGCGCGGCTCCTACGGGCCGGGCGACATCGACGAGCTCGTGGCTGCGCGCATCCACTCGTTCCGGCACGACATCGAGCCGGTGCGCCTGAAGCTCTACCCGTCCGGCAAGGTCATAGAGATCCGCTCGAACGCCCTGCCGGACGGCGGCATCGTCACCACCTACACGGACGTCACGGACACCGTGCAGGCCGAGGAGGAGGCCCGGCGCGCCAACGAGACCCTGGAGCAGCGCGTCCGCGAGCGCACGGAGGAGCTCACGCGCCTGAACGCGGCGCTCACCAGCGCGAAGGCGGAAGCCGACGAGGCGAACATCTCCAAGACCCGCTTCCTCGCCGCCGCATCGCACGACATCCTGCAACCCCTCAACGCCGCGCGCCTTTACGCCACCTCGCTGGTGGAGCGCGACCGCGACGCGGGCGACGCGTCGCTCGCGGAGAACATCGACGCCTCGCTCGACGCAGTCGAGGAGATCCTCACCGCGCTCCTCGACATCTCGCGGCTCGACACGGGCGCCATGAAGCCGCAATGGTCGAGCTTCCGCATCGACGAGCTCTTCCGCCAGCTCCAGCGCGAGTTCGACCCGATCGCCCGCAAGAAGGGCCTGAAGCTCACCTTCATGCCCTCATCCCTGACGGTGCGCTCCGACCGCCGCCTGCTGCGGCGCCTGCTGCAGAACCTCATCTCGAACGCGATCAAGTACACGCCGCAGGGCCGCGTCCTCGTCGGCGGACGGCGCAAGGACAGCCATTTCATCTTCGAGGTATGGGACACGGGGCTGGGCATCCCGCCGTCGAAGCAGCGGATCGTCTTCCGGGAATTCCAGCGCCTCGACCAGGGCGCGAAGGCGGCGCGCGGCCTCGGCCTCGGCCTCTCCATCGTCGAGCGCATCGGGCGCGTGCTCTGCCATCCGGTGACGCTCAAGTCGGAGCCAGGGCGCGGCTCCGTGTTCCGGGTCGACGTTCCCATCGTGGCGGCGCTGCCGGCGACCGCGGAGCAGCCCGCGCCGCCGCAGCCGCCGGTGACGGTGCTGGCGGGCCTCCACGTGGTCGTCATCGACAACGAGCCGGCGATCCTCGAGGGCATGCGCCTGCTGCTGGCCGGCTGGGGCTGCGACGTGTGGACCGCGTCCGACCTGGACAGCGCTCAGCAGGCCCTGCGGGCGCACCGGACTCCGCCCGACGTGATCATCGCCGACTACCACCTCGACGAGGGCGACGGCCTCGACCTCATCAAGGCCCTGCGCTGGAAGACCCAGGTGAACACGCCCGCCGTCCTGGTCACGGCCGACCGCACGCCGGCCGTGCGGGACGCGGCGGCCGCCATGAACGTGCACGTTCTCAACAAGCCGGTGAAACCCGCGGCCCTGCGTGCGCTCCTGACTCAGTGGCGCGCGTCGAGGGTGGCGGCGGAGTAGCCGCGGCGCTGGTTTCAGCGCTATTCGCCGAGAGCAAGATCCACAGCCGCGAGCGCATGAAGCGTCGTGGTGTCGTAGAGCGGGACGCTGCTGTCCTCGTCCGACACGAGAAGCATAATCTCGGTGCAGCCGAGGATGATCGCCTGGGCGCCGCGCTCCACGAGGCGCGCCATGATTTCGCGGTAGGCCTGCCTCGATTCCGGCCGGATCCGGCCCAGGACCAGTTCCTTGTAGATGATGTCGTGGACGATGCGCCGATCGGCATCGTCGGGCACGATCACGTCGAGACCGTGCCGGTCCCGCAGACGCCCCTTATAGAAATCCTGCTCCATGGTGAAGGAGGTGCCCAGAAGCCCCACGCGCTCGAACCCGGCATCCCTGATCTTCCGCGCTGTGGGATCCGCGATGTGAAGCAGAGGGATGCCGACCGCTTCGGAGATCCCGTCGGCGAGCCGGTGCATGGTGTTGGTGCACAGGACGATGAAATCCGCCCCTCCCCGCTCCAGGCGGAGGGCCGCGTCCTTCATCTCGTCGGCGAGGCTGCCCCATTCGCCAGCGTGCTGGAGGTGTTCGATCTCGCCGAAATCGAACGACCACATGAGGCTGCGCGCCGAGTGGACGCCTCCCAGCCGCCTCTGCATCTCCCGGTTGATGATGCGGTAATATTCGGCCGAGCTCTCCCAGCTCATGCCGCCGATAAGCCCGATCGTCGCCTTCTGCATTCCCGCCCCCTCACGCCGCTTCGACGTTCTCACACGTTCGGCGAATAGGCGGCCCGGCCGCTCGCCAGCGCATCGTCCAGGAGTTCGAGCCGGTCCTGTCCCCAGAACACCTCGCCGTCGAGCACATAGGCAGGCGAGCCGAAGACGCCGCCCGCCACCGCGTTCTCGAGGTTCAGGGCGTAGATCGCCTCCGTGGTGCTGCCGGTGGCGACGTCCATGAGGGACGAGGAGTCGAGACCGGCCTGCTCGGCGAGCTCCGTCAGCACGACCGGGTTGGCGAGGTCGCGCTCCTCCTCCCAGACAGCCGCATAGGCCCGGCGCAGGAACGGGTCGGGATCCTTCCCGGCCGCCGTGACAGCGATGACGAACCGGTCGGCGAGGTTGACGTCGAAGGGCCAGTGCTTGGGCTGAAGGTTGAAGTTCAGGCCGCGCTTCTCGCGCCAGCGCTGCAATTCGAGCATCCGGTAGCGCTGCCGCACCGGATGGCGCTGCGCCAGGGGCAGGCCTCCGGTCTCGGCGAAGACCCGGCCGAGGAAGACCGGCTTGTAGTTGATCTCCACCCCGTGCCGCCGCGCGATCTCGATGAAGGGCACATGGCCGATATAGGCCCAGGGGCTGACGAGGGAGAAGTAGTAGTCGATGACACGGGGCATGGGGCAGCATCGCGGTTGAAACGAGGGGATAGGAAGGTACCGCGTCGGCCGGAAGGATCAAGCCGCCCGCTTCATCGTCTCCTCCGAGGCCAGGAAGGCCTCGACCTCGGCGGGCGCTTCCGGAGCCGTCGCCTCCAGGCCTAGTTCCCGCAGGAGCGCCTCCATGGTCACGAAGCTCTTCGCCTTGCGGTCGTAGAGCCCGGCCCGCACGAGCGCGATGGCGTTGAGGATCGGGCTGCCGTCCCGCCCCCTGGAGACGAGGCGGTGCTCCATCACGACCTGCCCCTGGAACCAGGTGACGATGCGGGTCTCGAGCATGAAGGCCTGGAACGGCTTCAGCTCGCGCCGGAAGCGGATCTGGCCCGCGCCCACCACGGGCACCCAGCCGTTGCGCAGGATCGGGCGCCACAGGCCGGAGCGGATCATGATGTCCGTGCGGCCGAGATCCATCAGGGTCCAGTAGCGGCCGTTGTTCAGATGCAGGGAGGTGTCGAGATCGTGCGGCCAGACCCGGAAGGACAGGCGCGACATGTCCCGGACCGGATCGAGCCTCGGCCGGAAGAAGGTCGCGAGGATGAGGCCGAGGACCCGGAGCCAGAGGTTCATGACAAGCCCATGCGCGCTTCGCGCTGAAACAGGACGAGATCGAAGGACGGGGCCTCTTGGCCGAGGCCGGTCAGGATGCAATGCGCCTGTCCGCGATGATGCGTCTGATGGTTGAAGAAATGGATGAGGGCGGGAGCCAGCGGCTGTTCGACCTCGGCCGGCTTCACGATGGTGCGGTAGCGAAAGAGGCCGTTCAGCCTCGCGTCCGTGAGATCTTCCGCATAGGCGATGATCCGCGCATCCTCCGCCTCGCGGGCGCGGCGAAGATCGTCGAAGCTTTCGAACAGGATGAGGTCGAGGCGGTTCGGCGCGTCCCCTTCGCCCGTGAAGCGCCGCATCCAGATCCGGTCGGCCACGAGGATGTGGTTCAGCGTCCCATGCAGCGACTTGAAGAAGGCCCCGCGATCGGCGCGATACTCGGCGTCGGAGAGCTGCGCCACCGCATCGTAGAGGCGCCGGTTGCACCAGGCATTGTAGGCCGCCAGCATGGCGAAGTGAGGCTTCATGGTGGTCCTCCCTGCCCTCTCCCCTTCGCGGGAGAGGGTGGCGAACGGAGTGAGCCGGGAGAGGGAAAGCCGCCAGACGACCTCTGCCCCTCTCCGAGCCTGCTTTGCAGGTCACCCTCTCCCGCAAGGGGGAGAGGGTTGAAGCCGCTCAAGCCGCTTTCTTCTCCTTGGCGGCGCGTCCGTAGAAGGTCTCGCCGGAGGCCGCCATGTCGAGGAGGATCTTCGGCGGCGAGAAGCGGTCGCCGTGCTTGGCCTGAAGCTCCCGGCACAGCTCCACGAAGGCCTTGGGGCCCATGAAGTCGATGTAGGAGAGCGCGCCGCCCGTGAAGGGCGCGAATCCGAAGCCGAGGATCGAGCCCACATCCGCCTCGCGCGGATCGGTGATTACGCCCTCCTCCACCGTGCGCGCGGCTTCGAGAGCCTGCGTCACGAGGAGGCGTGATTTCAGCTCCTGCATGTCGATGAGCTCGGGCTCCAGATGCTTCGGCTGAAGATCCCTCAATCCGGGCCAGAGTCGCTTGGGCGCGCCTTCCGGATAATCGTAGAAGCCTTTGCGGTTCTTGCGGCCGAAGCGGCCGTCCTGCTCCACGAGGCGCACGAGAAGCTGCTCCTGCTCCGGCACGATGGCGGCCTCGCCCAGTTGCGCCTTGGTGGCCTTGAGGATCTTGAGTCCGAGGTCGACGCCGACCTCGTCGTTGAGGGAGAGCGGCCCCACCGGCATGCCGGCCTGCTTGCCGGCCTGCTCGATCATCGCCGGCGGCACGCCTTCGAGGAACATGAGATGGCCTTCGAGGATGTAGGCCAGCACGCAGCGATTGGCGAAGAAGCCGCGGGAATCGTTGACCACGATCGGCGTCTTCTTGATGGTCCGCACGTAGTCGAGGGCGGTGGCAAGCGCCCTGTCGCCCGTTTCCTTGCCCATGATGATCTCGACCAGCATCATCTTCTCCACCGGCGAGAAGAAGTGGATGCCGATGAACTGGCCTGCGTTTTTCGAGGTCTTGGCGAGCTCTGAGATCGGCAGGGTCGAGGTGTTGGACGCGAAGATGCAGTCGGGCCGGATCGCGGCCTCCACCTTCCCGATCACCTCGGCCTTCACCTTCGGGTCCTCGAACACCGCCTCGATGACGAGGTCGCAATCGGACAGCGCCACGTAATCCGCCGTCGCCGTGATGCGCGAAAGCAGCGCGTCGCGGTCCGCCGTCTTGGCGCGGCCCTTCATGATCTGGTCGGACATGAGCTTGTGGGAATGGGCCTTGCCCTTCTCGGCCGCCTCCACGTCGCGGTCGATGAGCACGACCTCGAGCCCCGCATTTGCCGTCACATAGGCGACGCTCGCACCCATGAAGCCGGCGCCGACGACGCCGACCTTCCGGATCTTGGTAGCCGGCACGTCCTTCGGTCGGCGCGCGCCCTTATTGAGCTCCTGCATGGAGATGAAGAGCGTGCGGATCATCGCCGCCGCCTCCTTCGAGCGCAGGATCTTGGCGAACCAGCGCGACTCGACCTTGAGAGCCAGGTCCATCGGTAGCTGCAGGCCCTGGTAGACCGCCTCCAGGATCGCGTAGGCCGCCGGGTAGTTGTCCTGCGTCTCACGGCGATAGATGGCGTTCGCGGCGGGCCAGATCTGCATGCCGGCGGCCGAGTAGACCTTGTTGGACGGGAGCTTGAAGCCCTTCTGGTCCCACGGCGCGACCGCGGAGCCGCCCTGCTTGATCCAGTCCTTGGCCGCCTGCACGATCTGATCGCGCGCGGCGACCGCGTGGGCCAGGCCCATGTTGCGCGCCATGAGGGCGCGGATCTGCTCGCCCTTGAACAGCATCTGCAGCGCGTCGCCGGTCTGCATCAGGCGCGCCACGCGCTGCGTGCCGCCGGCGCCGGGGAAGAGGCCGACCTTGATCTCCGGTAGGCCGACGCGGGTCGCGTCCGAGTCCGACAGCACGCGGAAATGGCAGGCGAGCGCCAGCTCGAAGGCGCCGCCGAGGCACACGCCGTGGATCGCCGCCGCGAACGGCTTTCCGCAGGTCTCCAGGCGGCGGTAGAGCAGGGAGAGCTTGCGCGATTCCTCGAAGAAGAAGCGCATGACCTCCTCCTCGCCCTTCTCCTTGGCGAGCTTCGCATATTGCGCGCTCAGGCCCTGGAGCATGGTGAGGTCCGCGCCGCCCGAGAAGGCCTCCTTGCCGGAGGTGATGACGCAGCCCTTGATGGCCTCGTCGCCCGCGACCGTCTCGACGAGGCGCGACAGCTCCTCCATCACCTCGGGGGTGATGACGTTCATGGACCGGTCGGCCATGTCCCAGGTCGCGAGCGCGATGCCGTCGGAATCGACCTCGAAGCGGAAATTGATGAATGTCGTCATTCTGGTTCTCCCGGAGGGATTTTCGTCATCCCGGCCGCAGCGAAGCGAAGAGCCGGGATCGTCATCCGATATCTGGTCCTACGATCCCGGGTTCCGCTGCGCGGCCCCGGGATGACGATCACATCAAACCCGCTCGATGATCGTCGCCGTGCCCATTCCGGCCGCGACGCAGAGCGTGATCAGCGCCGTCTGCTTGTCGGTGCGCTCCAGCTCGTCGAGCACCGTGCCGAGGATCATGGCGCCGGTGGCGCCGAGCGGATGGCCCATGGCGATGGCGCCGCCGTTCACGTTCACCTTTGCGGGGTCGAGGTCCATCGCCTGGATGTAGCGCAGCACCACGGCCGAGAAGGCCTCGTTGATCTCGAAGAGGTCGATGTCGTCCTTCGTCATGCCGGCCTTGCGGAGCGCAAGCTCGGACACGTCGATGGGGCCGGTGAGCATGAGGGCGAGGTCCGAGCCGATGGACGCGAAGCCCTTGATGCGCGCGCGCGGCTTCAAGCCGGCCTTGGCGCCGCCCTCCTTCGAGCCGACGAGCACCGCGGAGGCGCCGTCGACGATGCCCGACGAGTTGCCCGCATGATGCACGTGGTTGACGAACTCCACATCCGGATGCGCCGCGATCGCGACCGCGTCGAAGCCGCCCATCTCGCCCATCTGCACAAAGGCGGCCTTGAGCTGGCCCAGCGACTGCATGTCGGTCTGCGGCCGCATGTGCTCGTCTCGGTCGAGGATCGTGAGGCCGTTGATGTCCTTGACCGGGATCACGGAGTTCCTGAAGCGGCCCTCCTCCCAGGCCTTCGCGGCGCGCTTCTGCGACTCCACCGCGTAGGCGTCGACGTCGTCGCGGGAAAAGCCGTACTTGGTGGCGATGAGGTCGGCCGAGATGCCCTGCGGCAGGAAGTAGTTGGCGATGGCGATGCCCGGATCGACCGGCCATGCGCCGCCGGACGCCCCCATGCCGACGCGGCTCATGGATTCGACGCCGCCGCCGACGGTCAGATCCTTCATACCGGTCATCACCTGCGCGGCCGCGAGGTTCACGGCATCGAGGCCGGAGGCGCAGAAGCGGTTGATCTGCACGCCCGGCACCTCCTTGCCGAAGCCGGCCTTGAGCACCGCCGCGCGCGCGATGTCGCCGCCCGCCTCGCCCACCGGATCGACGCAGCCGAGCACCACGTCCTCCAGGAGCACCGGGTCGAGATCGTTACGCGTGCGGATGGCGTCGAGCGTGGTGACCGCGAGGTCAACCGCCGGCACCTCATGCAGCGAGCCGTCCGGCTTGCCGCGCCCGCGCGGCGTGCGGACGGCGTCATAGATAAAAGCATTGGCCATGAAGGATCTCCCGGTCAGGTTGTCATCCCGGACGCTCGAGCGATCCGGGATCGTCAACAGAATAGAGTGCTTTGCTCATCATGCGATCCCGGCTCTGCGCTTCGCTTCGGCCGGGATGACGCTCGTTGCAATCAGAACATCTCGGCGGGCATCGCCATGGTGGCATCGGCGCCCGTGGAGATCCGCGCCAGGCGCAGGCCGGTCTCCGGCATCATGCGCTCCATGTAGAAGCGGCCGGTGAGGATCTTGGCGTCCATCCGCTCGGCGACGCCGTTGCCGTCAGCCTTCCGGGCCTGCGCAGCCTTGGCCATCTTGGCCCACATGTAGCCCATCGCCACGAGGCCGAAGAGGTGCATGTAGTCGGTGGCGCCGGCGCCCGCGTTGTCGGGCTTCGCCATGGCGTTCTGCATGAACCACATGGTGGCCTGCTGCAGGTGGCCGAGGCCCTGCTGGAGCGGCTCGACGAATCCTTTCAGGCTCTCGTCGCCCGCATTCTCCTGGCAGAAGGCGCCGACCTCGTTGAAGAAGCCCATGATGGCGCGGCCGCCGTCCTTGCCGAGTTTGCGGCCGACGAGGTCCATGGCCTGGATGCCGTTGGCGCCCTCGTAGATCATGGTGATGCGGGCATCGCGCACGAACTGCGACATGCCCCATTCCTCGATATAGCCATGGCCGCCGAACATCTGCTGCGCCCTCACGGCCATATCGAAGCCGAGATCGGTCAGCACGCCCTTCACCACCGGGGTCATGAGGCCCATGTGGTCGTCCGCCTGCTGCCGCTCGGCCTCGTCGGAGGAGCGGTGCGCCACGTCGCTCTTCAGGGCCGTCCAGACCACGAGCGCGCGGGCGGCCTCGTTGAAGGCCTTGATGGAGAGAAGCGTCCGGCGCACGTCCGGATGCACGATGATCGGGTCCGCCGGCTTGTCAGGGAACTTCGGGCCTGTGAGCGAGCGGCCCTGGAGCCGGTCCTTCGCATAGGCAACGGCGTTCTGATAGGCGACCTCCGACTGGGCCAGCCCCTGCACGCCGACCGCGAGGCGCGCCTCGTTCATCATCACGAACATGGCGTTGAGGCCGCGGTTCGCCTCGCCGATCAGCCAGCCCTTCGCGCCGTCGTAGTTCATGACGCAGGTGGCATTGCCGTGGATGCCCATCTTGTGCTCGAGGGAGCCGCAGGAGACGCCGTTGCGCTCACCGAGCGAGCCATCCCGGTTCACCAGGACCTTCGGCACCACGAAGAGCGAGATGCCCTTGGTGCCGGCGGGCGCTCCCTCGATGCGCGCCAGCACCAGATGGACGATGTTCTCGGCCATGTCGTGCTCTCCGGCCGAGATGAAGATCTTGGTGCCGGTGATCGCGTAGGAGCCGTCCGGGTTCGGCACGGCCTTGGTCTTGAGCAGGCCCAGATCCGTTCCGCAATGGGGCTCGGTGAGGTTCATGGTGCCGGTCCAGACGCCCTCGACCATCTTCGGCAGATAGGTCTTCTTGATCTCGTCCGAGCCGTGGACCAGCAGCGCCGCGATGGCTCCCTGCGTCAGGCCCGGATACATGCCGAGCGCCAGGTTCGCCGAGGAGACGAATTCCTGCATGATCGTGTTGAGGGCCGAGGGCAGTCCCTGCCCGCCGTACTCTTCCGGCGCCGCAAGGCCCATCCAGCCGCCCGCCGCATAGGCCTCGTAAGCTTGCCTGAAGCCCTTCGGGGTCGTGACGGAGCCGTCCGGGTGACGCGTGCAGCCCTCCTGGTCGCCGGAGAGGTTCAGGGGCGCGAAGACCTCCTCGCAGAGCTTGGCGCCCTCGCCCAGGATCGCCTCGACCGTATCGGGGGTCGCATCGGCGAAGCCCGGCAGGTTGTTGTAGCGTTCGATGGGGAAGACGTCGTTCAGCAGGAACATCACGTCTTCGACGGGGGCCTTGTAGACCGGCATGGAGATCCTCCCAGCTCGATTGGCCCGGCATCACGCTGCATCCGCCGCGGCGCCGGCATCAGATAGTTCACATATAAACTATCGAGTCGTGTAGGGGAAGAGGTAGGGCGCGAAATTGCCGGCTGTAGCAGGCGGCTTATCCGGAAGGGATGAGGCGGCGCTGTCGGTGTTCGGGATGCAGATGATATGTCAGCGCCAGGGTCAGGCAGTGCCGCAGGGCATAGGCCGGAAGGCTGGAGCCGACCGGGAGGACGATGGCGCGCCGGCCATGGAATGTGAATTCGTCCGGGTAGAGAGCCCGGAAGGTCGGCACCAGGCCGGTCCGGCAATGGAAGAAGACGGCGAAGTGATCATGACCCGAATGCATCGATCCTGACGGTCGTGCCGATCCGCGGCCGCGAGGGCATGTAGGCCGGCTGGCCCCATTTCATGGTCTCGACAGGCGCACCGATGCCGGCGGATTCGGCCGCCTCGTCAATGAGGCCGCGGACCCTCAGCAGGTCCTTCCGGAGTCCGGGCGGATAGGCCGCGATGACAGCTTGAATGCGAGGGTCGCAGGAGGCCGGCATCACACTCGAACGATATCCCGGTCTTTGCGGGTCGAGCACTTCGTCCCATTCCGCTGAGAAACGATGCCGGGCCGGTCCTTCAAGTCGTCGGATCAGGGCTTACGACAGCGAGCGGCCAAGCCGGCGGAGACGCCGAAGGGCTCGCCGGCGCATCTCCGCCTTGAGGCGCAGGGACATGGACCGCCATGCCCGGCCAAGGCTCTCCGGCGTCAGGCCGCAGCGGCCATCCCGGCACGACGGGCGTGGAGCTCCGCGAGAGCCTCCTCGATTTCCGCCTTCTGCTGCTCCAAGTGGCTGATCTGATCCTCGATTTGGTCGATCGAGAGCTGGAGCTTGGCCGAAGCGCCGTCGCCCATGCGGTCCTCGGCGAGCATGGCGCGGATCTCGGTGAGGGTGAAGCCGAGCTGCTTGCCCTTCAGGATGACGGACAGGCGGTCGCGGTCGCGCGCGTCGTAGATGCGGGAGGTGCCGTCGCGACGGGGCGAGAGGAGGCCGCGGTCCTCGTAGAAGCGCAGGGTCCTCAGGGTTACGCCAAACTCACGCGCCAGATCGCCGATGGTATAGGATTTGCCGCTCTCCGCCGCGCCTTCGGTCGAATGAATCGAATAATGTCCGAGCGTATCTTTGTTCATGCCGTGCCCCGGTTTTTTCCGTTCGCTTGCCGGAATCGAAATCCCGTAGGGGGAACCGCGATTCACGCGTAATGAAATAATAGAACATATATTATCGTTATAGCAAGACGTTTGCAACAAAGGCGTGTACCGGAGCGGTAACGGCTCTTTTTCCTAGAAAAGCGACGGAAAGGAAGCTCCCGCAGGGTCAGTGTCCGGTCCGGCTAAATACCGTCGCCTTAACGGCTTTTTTACCACGATCGCCAAAAGCTGCGCCGTCGGCTCGAAGGCCGGGAATGGCTCGTGATTCGCCATAACCTGTCCTTCGGACCGTCCCGACGGGCCGGAATGGGGTCGGCCCCGGTCGGACGCATTCAGAGTTCCAGTTCATAGTTCCCCTGGGCGTTGCCATGAGCCGACACGTTCTCCCGAAACTCGACGAGCTGGGGCTCGACGCCCGCGACATCGCCGAGGCCGCCGCGCGCCGGTCGGGCATGCGGGTCGAGGACTGGCTCGCGGCCACCCTGGCCGGACCGGACGGGAAGCAGGGCCCGTCACACAGGCCCGAGCGCCGCCGCGCCGGCGACAACCTCGACGGCATCATCGCCCGCCTCGTCGAGAGCCGGCGTAAAGCTCCGGGCCAGGCGGAGCCCTCGGGCGCCGCCCTCGGGCCCGACGAGGCCACGAGGACGGCGATCGCCCTCGAATCCATGGCGAGCTGGATCGAGCACGCGGAAGAGCGCCTCAACGAGACCGCCCGCATGTCGGCGAACCAGCAGGACCGGATCGCCTCCGCGCTCTCGCAGGCCCTGACGGCCCTGAAGGAGCGCCTCGACACGGTCGAGCGGCAGGTCATCTCGGAGCGCGCCGTTCCGGCCCGCATCGAGTTCCCGGTCCAGGACGCCATGAAGGCGCTCGCACCCCTTTCGGAAACGCTCACGGGCCTGCGCACGGACATGTCGCGCTTGGCGGAGCGCCTGGAGCGGCCGGCCGATGCCGCCATGCCGCCGGCCCTCGAGGCGATCCGCGCGGATATCGAGCAGCTTCGCGCCACGCTCGGAGACCTTGCGACGCGCGACGAGATCACGGCCCTCGACCGGGCCGTCCGGGACGTCTCGCAGCATCTTGAGCAGGGGCGCCCGACCAAGGATGTCGTGACCCTGGCGAATTCCGTCGCGGCGATCTTCCGGCGAGTCGAGTCCCTGTCGGGCGAGGTCGCCGATGGCGTGCACGGACGCATCGAGGCCGGGATCGAGCAGATCAGGACCCGGATCGACGAGGCCTCCAGGGCCGGCGTCGACCGCTTCGCCATCGAGTTCCTGGCCGGGCAGATCGTCGATCTCCGCCAGGAGCTGTCCGGCCGGGCCGAGCCGCAGCAGATCGAGCGCCTGTCCGGCGAGGTCGCCTCCCTGGGCCGCCAGATCGCGGACTTGCGCGACAACCAGGTGGGGCGCAGCGACTTCGCGGCGCTCAAGAGCTCCCTCGAGGATGTCTGCGCCGCCCTCGGCCGCACGGTCGCGGCCCAGGAGGCGAGCACCGTGCCGGAGCAGCTGGAAACCTTGAGCCGTCGTCTCGATGCCCTCGCCAGCCGCGCCGAGCCGGAGCCCGCCAATCTCGATCCCATCGCCGAGCAGCTTTCGTTCCTCACCGAGCGCATGGCGTCCATGACGGATTCCCGCCTCGAGCAGACCGAGGCGCTGGCGGCGAAGATGGAGCACCTGTCCTCGCAACTCGCATCCGTGGCGGATGGGGCGTCTCACGACGTTCTGCTCAAGCGCTTCGACCGCATCGAGGAGGAGCTGCGTCAGGTCGGCCAGCAGGCCGACACCTCCACGATCGAGCTCATGCTTCGCGCGATCAGCGAGCGGTTCGAGCAACCCGTTCCCTCGCATGCGGCCCTCGATGCCCTGGAGCAGCGCATCGCCGCGCTCGCGGACCGGATCGTCGAGCCGTCGTCCGAGCCTCTGCGCCAGGTCTTCGACGAGGCGACCAGCCAGCTGAGGAAGATGCAGGACGAGACCGCGTCCATCGTCGAGCGCGCGACCAGGACCGCCCTGCAGGACATCCACCGGGATACGCCTGCCTCCGGCGACGTCGACGCCCTCAAGCAGGGCTTCGTCGAGCTGAAGGCGCTGCAATCCCGGTCAGACAAGAAGACCCAGGAGACGCTGCGCGCCATCCGCGACGCCTTGGAGACCCTGGTGTCGCGCTATCCCGGGCCAGTGCTTCAGGCCGGAAGGTCCGGCCAGGTCCAGCCGGCGGCGGGCCAGGGCGCCGGCGACATGCCCTCGGCGGATCGGCTCGAAGCGGCGGTGCGCCGGCTCCATGCCGCGGCCCTGTCCCAGATCGCCGAGACGTCGGATCCCTCGCATGCGCCCGACGTCCTGTCCCCTGTCGCCATGGCAGGATCGGATGCGCCGCCCGTTCCGGCCGCCGCCTCTGCCCCGCGGGAGAGCGACCTCGGCAACGTGCGGGCCAACTTCATCGCGGCCGCGCGGCGGGCCTCGCAGACATCCCTGCCCGAGAAGCTCGGCTCCGCGCCCCCTCTGCCGGTCGAGCCGCCCGCTCCCGTGACGGACGCGTCCGAGGCCGCGGCCGAGAAACCGGCTTCCTCGGCCCCGTCGCTGATCGAGCGGCTGCGCCGGAGCCTCGACGCCCGCCGGCGCCCGCTCCTGTTCGGGCTCGCCTTCCTGGTTATCGCCGCGGGCGCGGCCCAGATCCTCGCGAACCGGCCCGACGCGCAGGAGGCATCGGCCGTCCCCGCGCAGGCGGTCGCCGAGGCGCCACCGCCTCCCGCCAGCATCGTGACGGTCGCCGCATCGCCCGCCGAGGCGAGCCTGCTGCAGGGATCGAGCCTGGCCTCGCTTCCGGCGCCTGTGAAGATCCGCGTCGATCCGGGCACGGTCGGCGACCTCCCCGCCCAGGTTCCCGCTGCCTTGCGGGAGGCGGCCCTCGCCGGAGACGCGACGGCGATCTACGAGATCGCATCCCGCGCGTCGGAGGGGCGCGAGCTGGCGCACGACCCGATCCTTGCGGCCCATCTCTACGAGAGCGCGGCGCGGGCCGGCTACGCTCCGGCCCAGGAGCGCCTCGCGATGCTCTACGAGAAGGGGGTCGGCCTTCTGCGCGACACCCGGCTGGCCCTGACCTGGTACGAACGGGCGGCCGTCGTCGGCAACGTCCGCGCCATGCACAACCTGGCGACGCTGCTCGCCTCCGGGATCGACGGCAAGCCGGATTACCCGGGCGCCCTGCGCTGGTACACGGAGGCTGCCGAAGCCGGGTTGCAGGACAGCCAGTTCAATCTCGGCGTGCTCTTCGCGCGCGGCATCGGGACCCGAACGGATTTCTCCAAGGCCTTCCAGTGGTTCTCCCTCGCGGCCGCACAGGGCGACGCCGAGGCGGCGAAGAAGCGCGACGACGTCGCGGCGCGCCTCACCGCCCCCGAACTCGCCGCGGCGAAGACCACGGTGGAGCGCTGGCAGCCCCGGCCGGTCGACACGACCGCGAACGGGACCGCGCCCGCGGCCCGCGGCCGGACCGCCGCGCTGGAAACCAAGGCCGATCCCAGGAGCTGACAAAACGCACAGACCTGTCAGCTTCCGTTCAGGCACAACGCTTAAAGTCGCGTTCAGCGACGTCATAACCAGAGCCTGGCTGCACCGGCCATAGGGGGACCGGGGTGCAAATTTATTTGCCTATCGCCGAAATGCCCGTGAGCGTTCTCCTCATCCTAGGAATGGGCGCGGCGGTTGGCTTCATCTCGGGTCTGTTCGGCATCGGCGGCGGCTTCCTGATGACGCCGCTGCTGATCTTCCTCGGCATCCCGCCGGCGGTCGCGGTCGCCACGCAATCGGCGCAGATCGTCGCCTCCTCCACGACCAGCTCCCTGAACGCCCTTCGCCGGAAGGCGCTCGACTTCAAGCTCGGGACCATCCTGGTGGCCGGCGGCTTCATCGGCTCGGTGCTCGGCGTCTGGTTCTTCGCGGCGGCAAGGCGCGCCGGCCAGCTCGATCTCGTGATCGTGATCTCCTACGTGACGCTCTTCACCGTCGTCGGAAGCCTCATGCTCAAGGAGAGCCTCCGGGAATTCTGGACCAAGCGAAAGGGCGGTTCCGTGCGGCTCCGGCGCCAGGCGGGCGAGCACGCCCCCTATCTCGGCCTGCCCTTTCGCGTGCGCTTCTATCGCTCCAAGCTCTATGCGAGCGTGATCCCGATCCTGGGGCTTGCGCTCTTCGTCGGGTTCGCGGGCGCGCTTCTCGGCATCGGCGGCGGCTTCATCATGGTGCCGGCGCTGCTCTACATCTTCCGGGTGCCGACCAGCGTGGTCGTGGGCACGTCCCAGTTCCAGATCGTCTGCACGACCCTCGTGGCGCTCATCCTGCACGCGGTGGCGAACCAGGCGGTCGACATCGTGCTCGCCATCCTGCTCATCGTCGGCGGCGTCTTCGGCGCGCAGTTCGGCGCGCGGGCGGGACGCTACCTCCGGGCCGAGCTGTTCCGGTTCCTCCTGGCCCTCCTCCTGCTCGCCGTCGGCCTGCGCTTCGCCATGGAGCTGGTGGTCCATCCCGACGAGCCCTTCTCCATCACGGTGCAGGAGTCGCGCACATGAGGGCGCTCGTCCTCCTGCTGAGCCTCTGCTGGGCAAGCCTGGTCCCGGCCTCCGCCGAGACCCTGATCACGTCCCTGTCGAACCACCGCGTCCTGATCACGTCGAACTATACGGGCACGTCCATCGCGGTATTCGGCGCCATCGAGCGCGACGCGCAGACGATCTCCCGCGCCACGGGCTACGACGCGGTCGTCACCGTGCGCGGCCCCACCCAGTACCTCGTCGTGCGCGAGAAGGAGCAGATCGGCCCCGTCTGGATCAACCAGGAGCAGCAGAAGTTCCCGCTTGCGCCCTCCTACTTGGGCGTCCTGATGTCGGCGCCGATTGACGAGATCACCAGTCCGCAGCTGCGGCAGCGGCAGAAGATCGGCCTGCGCGCCATCATCGACGCGCCGGATTTCACGAACGTTCGCGACGGGGCCGACCAGCCGTTCCGGGACGCCCTCTACCGGCTCAAGGAGCAGGAAGGCCTCTACCATGAGGACGAGCGCGGCGTGACCTTCCTGACGCCCAGCATCTTCCGGGCCAGCATTCCGCTGCCGGCGACAGCGCCGCCCGGCAACTACGACGTGGAGGTCACCCTCCTGGCCGACACGGTGATCCTCGCTCGCACCATCACCCATTTCGAGCTGGTGAAGACCGGATTCGAGCAGCAGGTCGGCGAGGTGGCGCGGGACTGGAGCGTGCTCTACGGCCTGACGACCGCGCTCCTCGCCATCTTCTTCGGCTGGGGTGCCAACGTGATCTTCCGGCGCGACTGACCCGGATCAATCCCGGCAGAGCATCGCCTTCGCGATGGCGAAGATGCGTTCGGTGCCGATGAGGTGGGCCGTGAAGCCCTTCGGAAAGAGCGGCTTGAACACGGCGTCGCAGGCGTTCAGCCCGCCCGCATAGGCGCCCAGCGCCGGCATGATGCAGCGGGAGCCGTCGGTCAGGAAGCAGCGCCGCCGGGTCGAGCGCCCGCGCATCACCACCTTGCCGACCGGGTGGAGGTGGCCGGCGACCTCGGCCCCGGCGCCCTCCTGCGGCTCGTGGCGCAGGGTGAGCGGTCCGAGCTCCATCTCCTCGACCACCTGGCCGCCGATGCTCTCGGGCAGGATCCGGTCGTGGTTGCCCGTCACCCAGATCCAGTCGCGCCCGCTCTGCACGCCCTCCAGCGTCGTCCGTTCCTCGTCGCCGAGACGCTCCGGGCCGCCGATGTCGTGGAAGCTGTCGCCCAGGGCGATCACCGTGCGGGGGCTGTATCGCTGCACCGCGTCCGAGAGCGCGATCAGCGTCTCGCGGGTGTCGTAGGGCGGCAGCATCATGCCGCGCCTCGCGAAGGACGAGCCCTTCTCGAAATGCAGGTCCGCCACGAGGAGCGCATCCTCGTCGGGCAGGTACATCGCCCCCGTCAGGTCGAGAACGGCGGTGCGTCCCTGCAGGCCGATTTCATGTGTTGTCTGTTTGTTCTTGAGCAAAGCCGTCACGCCAAAGCCTCGTCGAGAAGCGCTGCTTCCGCCTCGGCCAGAATCTCGTCCGCGTTGTCGCTATAGACGCGCTCGCGGCCGATCTCCAGCATGACGGAGACGCTCAAAGGGGAAACCCGGTCGAGCGGCTTGTGGATGATTCGCCCCCGGATGCGCGACAGCATCATGCCGAGGCGCCTTACGTCGAGGAGTCCCGTTGCCGCATCCGCCCGGGCGGCGCGGAGCAGCACGTGGTCCGGCTCGTGCTTGCGCAGCACGTCGTAGACGAGGTCCGTCGAGACCGTCACCTGCCGGCCGGTCTTCTCCTGTCCCGGAAAGCGGCGCTCGATCAGCCCGGCGATCACGGCGCATTGACGGAACGTGCGCTTCATTAGCGAGGATTCGGCGAGCCAATCCTCCAGGTCGTCGCCCAGCATGTCCTCCGAGAACAGCTCGTCCATGAAGCCCGGGTCCCGCGCCGCCCGGGCGGCGATGTCGCCGGAGGCGTAGACCGCGATGCCGTAATCGTTCGCCACGAAGCCCAGGGGCTTGAGCCGCGCCCGTTCCAGGCGGCGGGTGAGGAGCATGCCCAGCGTCTGGTGCGCGAGCCTCCCCTCGAACGGAAAGCAGGTCATGTAGAAGCGCCCCGCCCGCGGGAAGGTCTCGACGAGAAGGTCGCGCGGCCCGGGCACCACCGAGCGGCGGCGCTGCTGCAGGAGCCACTCCGTCATCTGCGGCGGCAGCCGGTCCCACTCGAACGGGTCCGCCAGGATCGCCCGCACCCGCGCGGCCAGGAAGGTGGAAAGCGGGAACTTGCCGCCCTCGTAGGACGGGATCTTGGGCTCGGTCCCGGCGCTGGTGCGCACCGCGATCACCTCGTCCTCGTGGATGCCCTCGAACCGCAGCACCTCGCCGGCGAAGAGAAACGTATCGCCCGGCGTCATGGTCTCGGCGAAATACTCCTCGATCTCCCCGAGGATGCGCCCGCGCGGCAGCACGGTGCCGGGCTTCGAGCGCGAGCTGCGCCCGACCCGTACCTTGATCATGGTGGATTCGACGATGGTGCCGACGTTCAGGCGGTATTGCTGCGCGACCCGCGCGTCCCGCACCCGCCAGAGGCCGTCGTTGCCCTTTACGATCTTGGCGAAGCGCTCGTAGGCCCGCAGCGCGTAGCCGCCCGTCGCCACGAAGGCGACGGCGGCCTCGAAATCCTCCCAGGTGAGGCCTGCATAGGGAGCGGCGGAGCGGACCTCCTCGTAGAGGTCCTCCAGCCGAAAGGGATCGGCGCAGGCCATGCCGAGGATGTGCTGGCACAGCACGTCGAGAGCGCCGGTGCGGGCGTCCGGGGTGTCCTGGGCAGCCTCGTGCACCGCGTCGAGGGCGGCGCGGCACTCCAGGATCTCGAAGCGGTTCGCCGGCACCAGATAGGCCTTCGAGGGCTCGTCCATGCGGTGGTTGGAGCGGCCGATGCGCTGCATGATGCGCGAGGCGCCCTTGGGCGCGCCGACGTTCACCACGAGATCCACGTCGCCCCAGTCGATGCCGAGGTCGAGGGTCGCGGTGCAGACCACGGCCTTGAGCTTGCCGGCGATCATCGCCTCCTCGACCCGCCGCCGTTGCGACACGTCCAGCGACCCGTGATGGAGCGCAATCGGCAGGCTTTCGTCGTTGAGCTTCCACAGCTCCTGGAACGTGTACTCGGCCTGGAGGCGGGTGTTGACGAAGACCAGGGTCGTCTTGTGCTCCCGGATGAGGTCGTAGATCGCCGGCATCGACAGGGAGGCGGTGTGGCCCGCAAGCGGCAGACGCTCGTCCAATTCCAGCATGCGGATGTCCGCCTCCGCGCCGCCCTGAACCACGACGAGATCGGCGAGGTCCTGCTCCCCTCCCCCCTTGTGGGGGAGGGCCAGGGAGGGGGGTACGGCGCTAACGGGTTGATCGGCGCGCTCAGCCGATCCGTTGCCACCCCCCTCTCCATCTCTCCCCCACAAGGGGGGAGAGGGTTCGTGGCGCTGCGGCACCAGATAGCGCCTCAGGTCGTCCGGCTCGCGGACGGTCGCGGAGAGCCCGACCGCCGTGAGCTGCGGCGCCATGGTGAAGAGCCGCGCGAGGCCGAGCGAGAGCAGGTCGCCGCGCTTGGAGGTGACGAGGGAATGCAGCTCGTCCAGCACCACGCGGCGCAGATCCTTGAACAGCTCCCGCGCCTCGCGATGGGCCAGCAGGAGGGCGAGCTGCTCCGGGGTGGTCAGCAGGATGTCGGGCGGGCGCTCGATCTGCCGCGCCCGCTTGTGGGACGGGGTGTCGCCGGTCCGGGTCTCGACGCGGATCGGCAGGCCCATCTCCTGGACGGGAGTCTCGAGGTTGCGGGCGACGTCGGTGGCGAGCGCCTTGAGGGGCGAGATGTAGAGGGTGTGGAGCCCGCGCTTCTCCCGGGTCTTCCCGCCGCGCTCCGTCAGCTCCACGAGGCTGGGAAGGAAGCCCGCCAGCGTCTTGCCCGCACCGGTGGGGGCCACCAGCAGCACCGAGCGCCCTGCCCGCGCCTTCTCGAGAAGATCTAGCTGATGCCTGCGCGGCTCCCAGCCACGGCTTTCGAACCATTGGCGGAAGACGGGAGGGAGGGACGCGGACGCTTTCGGCATGCGCCATAAACATAGGTGCTTCTGCGCGTTTCGCCATGCGGGCGCGATTTCAAGTGTGAAAGCGGTTCTTTGCCGGCTTGCTATCCTGTTTCGGATCGTCTCACTCTGGCGTCACGCCAACCAGACACGAAGACAAAAAGACCATGCCGCAAACATCCCAGTTCCAGAACGCCGTCGCCATCGTCACCGGAGGCACGCAAGGTTTGGGCGAGACCATCGCCCGCACCCTCGCCAAGCGGGGCGCGGCCGGCCTCGTCATCTGCGGCCGCAATGCCGAGCGCGGCGAGGCCGTGGCGCGGGAGATCACCGCCCAGGGCTGCCGGACCGAGTTCGTCCGGGCCGACCTCGCGGATGTCGATCAGGCCCGCGCCGTCACGGCCAGGGCCGACGAGGTCTTCGGGAAGGTGAACGTGCTGGTCAACGCCGCCGGCATGACCGACCGCGGCACGATCTTCGACACCAGCCCTGAGCTCTTCGACCGCATGTTCGCCGTGAACGTGCGCGCGCCCTTCTTCCTCATGCAAGAGGCCGCCAAGATCATGCGGCGGGAAAGGATCGAGGGCGCCATGGTAAACATCCTGTCCATGTCGGCCCATGGCGGCCAGCCCTTCATCACGGCCTATTGCGGCTCGAAGGGCGCTCTCGCGACCCTGACCAAGAACGCCGCCTTCAGCCTGATGCCGTGGCGCATCCGGGTGAACGGGCTCAACATCGGCTGGATGAACACGCAGGGCGAGGACAGGATCGTGCGTCTCTACCACGGCGCCCAGGACGGCTGGCTCGAAAAGGCCGAGGCGGCGCAGCCCTTCGGCCGCCTGCTCGACCCGGCCGAGGTCGCCCGCGCGGTGGCGTTCCTGGCAAGCTCCGAAGCGGGCCTGATGACCGGCTCCATCATCGATTTCGACCAGTCGGTGCTCGGCTGCTACGAGGACGCGCCGCACCCGTCGAAGCCGGCGGCCTAACGCTGGAAGACAGCCAAAAGCCCGGGAACCGGCTTGCCCCGGTCCTCCCGGGTCGAGGCCTGTTCGAGCAGGACGACCGTGAAGCCGCACGTCGCCGCCAGCTCGCGCAGATAGGCCTCGCTGTGGGCATAGCGGGCGTCGGCTCCGAGGACGTAGCCCTCGCCCCCGTGGGCCTGGACCGTGAAGGAAAAAAGTCCCTTGGGTCCGAGAACGCGATGCGTTTCGCGAAACGCCGCCTCGAGGGACGCCATGTAGACGAACACGTCCGCCGCCACGACGAGATCGGCCTCGCCCGTCGCCCGTCTGGACAGGAGGCCCACGAGATCGCTCTCGTGGAGATCCGCGTAGAGCCTGGTCTGGCGGGCCTTCTCCAGCATGAGCCGCGAGAGATCGACGCCCTCGATCCGGCCGCACGCGCCCTCCAGCGCCCGGGCCATGAGGCCGGTGCCGCAGCCGAGATCGAGCACCAGGCCGAAGCCGTAGGGCCGGTCCAGCCGGGAACAGGCCCGCCGCAGGGCGTCGGCGACGAGGTCCGGGCCGCGATAGGCGAGGCTCTTCGTGAGGTGCCGGTCGAAGCTCGGGGCATACTCGTCGAAGAGCGCCCGCACGTAAGAATCCGTCATCGCCCCGTCCGGCGGCAGCGCGCCGAGCCACGCCAGATCGAGCCGCACGCCCAGCGTGTCGTCCGGTTCGAGCTCGAGGGCCCGCCGCAGGGCGCCGGCCGCCTCCTCTCGGTCGCCCTGCTCCGCCAGGGAGCGCCCAAGAAGCGCATGGGCGGCGGCGAAATCCGGCGCCAGCTCCAGGACCTGCCGCGCGAGATCGGCCGCTGCCTCGAAGTCCTTCTCGTCGAAGGCGGCGCGGGCATATTCATAGCGGCGGTCGGCGCGGAGGTCGCCCGAGGAGCGGTGGGTCATGGTCGGCGGCATGGCCTTGCCATTGGGGGAGAGAGATAAGGCTGTCAATGCTGATTACCGGACCAGGCGGCCCTTCCCTCCTCCTGCGAGAGAATGAGTGAGAACCCCCTGTATCATTCCCGGCCGGAGCCGGCGTCAGCCGCCGGAGGGGAAGGGAATCCATGGCACCGGGTGGAGAGTGGATCCCCTTCCCGCGCTGACGCGCGCCGGGGACGACAAGCGGAGAGCGTCCCTGCCCTCTCCGGCCGGGAATGACACCGGCACGGACCACCCTATATCCTCACCCATGGCGCTGCGTTCCACCGACATCCTCACCCAGACCCCGCAAGGGCTCTACTGCCCCCTCGGCGACTTCCACATCGATCCGGTCCGGCCCGTGAAGCGGGCGCTCATCACCCATGGGCATTCCGACCATGCCCGCTCGGGCCACCGCGCCGTCATGGCGACGCGGGAGACGCTTCTCATCATGGGTGTCCGCTACGGAGCCGATTTCGCCGACACGACGCAGGAAGCGCCCCTCGGGGAGAGCCTGCGCGTCGGCGACGTGACCGTGCGCTTCACGCCGGCCGGGCACGTTCTGGGTTCCGCACAGATCTCGATCGAGGCAGGCGGCACCCGCGTGGTCGTCTCGGGCGACTACAAGCGCGCCGAGGACCCGACCTGCTTGTCCTATGAGCTCGTGCCCTGCGACGTGTTCATCACCGAGGCAACCTTCGGGCTGCCGGTCTTCCGCCATCCCGACACCCGCGGCGAGGTGCGAAAGCTCCTCGATTCCGTGGCGCTGTTTCCGGAGCGCGCCCACATCGTCGGGGCCTATGCGCTCGGCAAGGCGCAGCGGGTCATGGCGCTGCTGCGCGAGGAGGGCTACGAGAAGCCGATCTACCTGCACGGCGCGATGGAGCGTCTGACCGAGTTCTACAAGTCGGAAGGCATCCCCTTAGGGGAAACCCCGAAGGTCGTGGCCGCGGAGCGCCCGAAGCTCGCCGGGGCCATCGTGATCTGCCCGCCTTCTTCGATCCAGGACCTCTGGTCCCGCCGCTTCCCCGACCCGGTCACCTGCTTCGCATCCGGATGGATGCGGGTGCGGGCGCGGGCCCGGCAGAAGGGCGTGGAGCTGCCGCTCGTGATCTCCGACCATTCCGACTGGGACGACCTCTGCCGCACCATCCGCGAGACCGGCGCCGGCGAAGTCTGGGTCACACACGGCCAGGAGGACGCGCTCGTCCATTGGTGCATGACCCACGGCATTAAGGCGCGGCCCCTGCACATGCTGGGCTACGGCGACGAGGGCGAGGCCGAGGAGGCCCCGGCCACGGCAGAGGCGGGAGAGACCGCATGAACCGCTTCGCCGCCCTCCTCGACCGGCTCGCCTACGAGCCGCGCCGCAACGCGAAGCTGCGGCTGCTGATGGACTATTTCCGCCACACCCCGGACCCGGACCGGGGCTATGCGCTCGCCGCCATGACCGGCGCGCTGATGTTCAAGGAGGCGAAGCCCGGCCTCATCCGCGGCCTCGTGGAGGAGCGCACCGACCCGGTGCTGTTCCGCATGTCCTACCACTACGTGGGTGACCTGGCGGAGACCACGGCCCTCATCTGGCCCGCGCCGGGGCACGAGAGCGTGGCACCGGCGAGCGCCGAGCCCGCCATCGGCCACAACAACCCGCCACCCCACGTTCCAACGATCTCGGAGGTCGTCGAGACCCTCGCGACCACGAGCAAGAGCGATCTGCCCGCTCGCGTCGCCGAATGGATGGACGCCCTCGACGAGACCGGGCGCTGGGCGCTGATCAAGCTGATCACCCGGGAGCTGCGCGTCGGCGTCTCGGCCCGCCTCGCCAAGACGGCCGTGGCCCAGCTCGGCGGGTTCGAGCCCGACGAGGTGGAGCTGATCTGGCATGGGCTGGAGCCGCCCTACGAGGACCTCTTCGCCTGGGTCGAAGGCCGGGGCGAGAAGCCGGAATCCGGCAACCCGGCCCCGTTCCGGCCGCCGATGCTGTCGCATCCGCTCGAGGACGAGGATTTCGAGAAGCTCGACGCATCCGAGTTCATGGCCGAGTGGAAATGGGACGGCATCCGCCTGCAGGCCGTCTCGGGTCACGGGAGCGACGGGCGCCCCGTGCGGAAGATCTATTCCCGCACCGGCGAGGACGTCTCCCGCGCCTTTCCGGACCTCGTCGAGGCGCTGACCTTCGAGGGCGCCATCGACGGAGAGCTGCTCATCGTCCGCGAGGGACGGGTGCAGAGCTTCAACGTGCTCCAGCAGCGCCTGAACCGGAAGGCCGTGACCCCGAAGCTGATCGCCGAGTTCCCGGCGCACCTGCGCGTCTACGACATCCTCACCGAGGGCGACGAGGACCTGCGCAACCTGCCGTTCCGGGAACGGCGCCAGCGCCTCGAAGCGCTCGTGGCCCGCATGGGCGACCCGCGCATCGACCTGTCGCCCATGGTGCCCTTCGGGTCCTGGGACGAGCTTGCGGCCGCCCGGTCGGACCCGGCCTCGGTGGGTGCAGGGCCGGACGCGGACGCCATCGAGGGCTGCATGATCAAACGGGCGAACAGCCCGTATCTTCCCGGCCGCCCGAAGGGCTACTGGTACAAGTGGAAGCGCGATCCCTACCTGGTGGACGCCGTCATGATGTACGGCCAGCGCGGGCACGGGAAGCGCTCGTCGTTCTATTCCGACTACACATTCGGGGTCTGGCGCGACGGCCCGGGCGGCGAGGAGCTGGTGCCCGTGGGCAAGGCCTATCACGGCTTCACCGACGAGGAGCTGGTCAAGCTCGACCGCTACGTCCGCAACCACACGGTCAACCGGTTCGGACCCGTGCGCGAGGTGGAATACGGCAAGGACCGGGGGCTCGTGCTGGAGGTGGCCTTCGAGGGATTGCAGCGCTCGACCCGGCACAAATCCGGGGTCGCCATGCGGTTTCCCCGCATCAACCGCATCCGCTGGGACAAGCCCGCGGCGGAAGCGGACCGGATCGAGACCCTGGAAAAGATCCTCGAACGGGGCGAGAAGGAGGTCTACCCTCTCAAGGCCCAGAAGGCCCGACGCGAGGAGGCATGAGCATGCTGGAGGTTGAAACCCTCACACAGGGCAGCGTGACCCAGCAGGCGAGCGGCCGGCTGATCGTGGAGACGAAAGGCCCGGGCTTCACGGAGATCACGGACGCCGCAGCGCGCTGGGTCTTCGGGACCGGCATCCTCCAGGGGCTGCTCACCGTCTTCTGCCGTCACACCTCGGCCTCCCTGGTGATCCAGGAGAATGCAGACCCGGACGTGCGGCGCGACCTGATGACCGCCTTCGACCGGCTGGCGCCCCGCAACGCAGGCTACGTCCACACCACGGAGGGACCCGACGACATGCCGGCGCATATCCGGACGGTCTTGTCCGGCGTGTCCCTCAGCATTCCCGTGATGGAGGGACAGATGGTCCTCGGGACATGGCAGGGCCTCTATCTCGTCGAGCACCGGGACCGGCCGCACCGGCGCGACCTCGTGTTTCATCTCATCGGCGCCTGACGCTGCGAGAGCGCAAAGGGTTTAACTGTGAAGAACCGGCTGCATCGGGTCGATAGTTTCAGGTAGAATGGACCGGGCGGCTCGCCTCCTCCTTGCCAGGTAAGCGGGGATGCGGCTAAGGCCTAACAAAAAGTGGCGTGGGAGGAGACGAGAGTGCAGGGTCAGAACACCACGATCGTGATTGCCGACGACCACCCGCTGTTTCGTGGGGCCCTGCGGCAGGCGGTCGCCTCCGTCATGCCGCAAGCCCGCGTGATCGAGGCCAGCGGTCTCGACGAACTGAACGCGACCCTCGGCCAGGAGCGCGACCTCGACCTGATCCTCCTCGACCTCACCATGCCGGGCGTCCAGGGCTTCTCGGCCCTGCTGTCCCTGAGGGCGCAGCACCCGGAACTGCCGGTCGTGATCGTGTCGGCCACCGAGGAGCCGACGGTGATCCGCCGGGCCATGGAATTCGGCGCCTCGGGCTTCATTCCCAAATCCATCGACGTGGACAGCATCGGCGGCGCCATCTCGGCCGTGCTCGCCGGCGACACCTGGACCCCGCCGGACGTGGACCTTTCGGCCGCCGAGGACAAGGAGACCGCCGATCTGGTGCGTCGCCTCGCGACCCTCACGCCGCAGCAGGTCCGCGTCCTGACCATGCTGTCCGAGGGCCTGCTCAACAAGCAGATCGCCTATGAACTCAACGTCTCCGAGGCGACCGTGAAGGCCCATGTGTCGGCCATCCTCGACAAGCTCGGGGTCGACAGTCGCACCCAGGCCGTCATCGCGGCCTCGAAGATCGGCGTGACCCAGCGCCCATCGCCTGCCGGAGCCGATTAAAGCCCTTCCACGAAGGCGTCGATCCGCGACAGCGCCTGCTCGGACATCGCGCTGTCGAAGCGGATGAACACGTGGCATCCGCCCGGCCAGACCGCGAGTTCCGTCCTGTTGCCGGCGGCGGCCCAGCGGGCCGACATGAAGAGCGTGTCGTCCAGGAGCATGTCCTTCGTGCCGACCGAGAACAGCGCCGGCGGCAGGCCTTTCAGATCCGCATAGATCGGCGAGACGTCCGGATCGAACCGGTCCGTGCTGCCGCAGAAGTTCTGGGCGAAGACCCTGACGTCGTTGGTGTTGAGGATCAGCCGCTCGGGGCCCCAGTGCCGCACGCTCGGGGTCAGGTTGAGGTCGTAGCAGCCCGCGAAGAGGTTCGCGCCCCGGAAGGGCGTCAGGCCGTGCCTGTCCCGCAGGCGCAGGATCATCACCGCCGATAGATGGGCGCCGGCCGACTCGCCGCCGATGAAGAGGCGGGACGTGCCGAAGCGGCTTTGAGCCTCACGGATCACCCAGAGGGCGGCGGCCTCGCAATCGTCGGGCGCGGCCGGATAGGGATCTTCGGGCGCCAGCCGGTACTCCACGGACACCACCGCCAGGCCGCAGCGGTCGGCGAGGCGGTCGAGCCAGGGGTCCTGCTCGTCCGCCGTGCCCCAGGTCCAGCCGCCGCCATGGATGTGGAAATAGACGCCGCGCGGGTTGTCCGGCGCGATGATCCGCAGGGGGATCGGCCCGGCCGGGCCGTCGATGGTCATCGTCTGCGCCTTCGGGCTCAGGGGCATGAGCGGAAAGGGCCCCAGTCCCTGCCGGCGGCGCTCCCGCACGACGGCAGGCGGCACCGACATCGGGTCCGGCAGGCCTGCGAGCTTCGCCACGATGTCGGTGTTCTGGGCGCGGATTTCGTCGCTGACGGCGGCGGGGTCGAAGAGGGCTCGATCGATCATGCCAGGCTCGGATGGGTTGCGTTCATCGCGGACCCTTGCGATGAAGCACACGCCGGCGCTCAGGTCCAGCCAAGCCTTTCGACGAGGATGAAGGAATGTCCAACATGAACCGTTTCATCGGTGGGTCGCCCGGCTCGGTGCTGGCCAAGCTGATCTTCCTGTCCCTCCTGGTCGGCGCCTTCATGGCCTTTCTCGACATCACGCCGTTCGGGCTGATCGAGGGGCTGTTCAACTGGATCAGGTCCGTCTTCGATCTCAGCCTCGACACCGTCAAGGAGGTCGGGCTCTGGATCCTCTACGGGGCCGTCATCGTCGTGCCGCTCTGGCTCATCTCCCGCTTCTTCAGCCGGCGCTGACCTTCGCGAGAAACATCATGGACGGTTCCCTCTCCGCCCGGCGGATCGACGTCACGCACCGGCGCATGCTGGCGCTGGCGCTGCCGATGACCCTGTCGCACGTCACGACGCCGCTCCTCGGACTCGTCGACGCGACGGTGATCGGACGCCTCGGCGAGGCTCACCTGCTTGGAGCCGTCGCCCTCGGGGCCGTCATCTTCGACTTCGTGTTCTGGAGCTTCGGATCGCTCCGCATGGCGACCGCCGGCCTGACCGCCCAGGCGACAGGCGCCGGCGACCGGCACCAGGTCGACTGCACGCTCGCCCGCGCTCTCCTGGTGGCCGTCGCGGTCGGCCTGCTGCTGATCCTGCTGCAATGGCCCATCGCGACGGTGGCGTTCTCGCTTGCCGGCGCCAGCGAGGCGGTGACGGGCGCCCTCTCGACCTACTTCTTCGTCCGCATCTGGGCCGCCCCCTTCACGCTCGCCAACTACGTGATCCTCGGCTCGACCCTGGGGCGGGGCCGGACCGATCTCGGCCTCCTGCTCCAGGTCGCAATCAATGTGTTCAACATCCTGCTCACGACCCTGCTCGTGATCGGGTTCGGGTATGGCGTCGCCGGCGCCGCCATCGGCACGGCGGTGGCGGAGGCGCTGGGCGTCGGCCTCGGCATCGTGGTTCTGCGGCGGCTCGGTTCTAATCCGTTCGCGGTCGCCTGGAGCGAGGTCCTCGACAAGGCCGCCATGATCCAGACCATGGCGGTCAACCGGGACATCATGATCCGCAACGTGGCGCTGATCCTCGCCTTCTCGATCTTCAGCGCCATGGGGGCACGGAACGGCGACGTGACGCTCGCGGCCAATGCGGTGCTCTACAACATGTTCCTGATCGGCGGCTATTTCCTCGACGGCTTCGCGACCGCCGCCGAGACACTCTGCGGCCAGAGCGTCGGCGCCCGCGACGAGCGCGGCTTCCGCCGCGCCATTTCCCTGAGCCTGGGCTGGAGCATCGGGTTCGGGCTCGCGGTCTCGGGACTGTTCCTCGTCGGCGGAGGCCTCTTCATCGACTTCGTGACCACGAGTCCGGAGGTGCGTGCCTATGCGCGGGAGTATCTGGTCTTCGCCGCGCTGACGCCCCTCGTCGGCGCCGCCGCCTTCGCCTACGACGGCATCTATACGGGCGCCACCTGGACCAAGGCCATGCGGGACCTGATGGTCGCGGCCTTCGCGGCCTATGCGCTGGTGCTGCTCGCGGCCGGCAGCCTGGGCAACACGGCTCTGTGGATCGCGCTGCTGGTGTTCCTGGGCACCAGAGGACTCGGCCAGGCGGTCTTGAGCGCGAGGCTCACGCGGCGAACCTTCCCGCAGGCCACGTGATCGCCTCTTCCCGTTTCAGAGACCCTTCGCCAGCGACGCGGCGTCCCGCCCGACGGCCTCCGCCAGGGACGTCTTCTCCCGCGCCAACCTTTCGACCAGACCGCGCTTGATCTCACCGACGAGACCCGGCCCCTTGTAGACCATGGCGGAATAGAGCTGGACCAGGCTTGCGCCTGCACGGATCTTCGCCCATGCGGCGTCGGCGGAGTCGACGCCGCCGACGCCGATGAGCGGAATCCTGCGCTCGACGCGCAGGAACGTCTCGGCCAGCAGGCGTGTGGACGGAGCGAAGAGCGGCTTGCCCGACAGCCCGCCGGTCTCGCCCGCGAGCGCCTTCTCCCTCAGGCTCTCCGGACGGGCGACGGTCGTGTTGGAAACCGTCAGCCCGTCGATGCCGCGTTTCAGCGCCGTCGCCACGATGGCGTCCAGCGACTCGAGCGTCATGTCGGGCGCGATCTTCAGAACGATCGTGGTCTTCCGCTGCCCGTGGTCGGCGGCATCGCGTGCTTCGACGCAACGCGCCAGAAGATCGTCGAGGAAGGCCTCGCCCTGGAGGTCGCGCAGCCCCGGCGTGTTCGGGGAGGAGACGTTGATCGTCAGAAAGTCGACGAGGCCGCACAGGCCCCGCACGCATGTGACATAGTCGGCAATGCGGTCGGTCGAATCCTTGTTGGCTCCGATGTTCACGCCGACGATTCCGGAGCGGCCTTGCCGCTGCTGCAGGCGCTTCCGTGCGGCCTCCAGCCCGTCGCTGTTGAGACCGAAGCGATTGATGATCGCCTCGTCCCGCGTCAGGCGGAAAAGCCGCGGACGCGGATTGCCGGCCTGGGCCTTCGGCACGACGCCGCCAAGTTCGACGAAGCCGAAGCCGAGCGACAGGAGCTGATCGGGCACTTCGCATTGCTTGTCGAAGCCCGCCGCGAGGCCGATGGGGTTGGGAAACGTCCTTCCGAACAGATCGACCGAGAGACGAGCATCGTCCTTCGGGCCTGCGTTCATCGGCATGAGGGACAGGGCGCGGATCGTCAGCTGATGGGCGGTCTCCGGATCGAGCGCATGCAGAACCGGCTTCGCCAGCGGAAAGAGCGAACTGATCATTGTTCCAGATCCGGAAAAACGTGCAGACCATCGTCGCCCAGGGGAAGCGGCCTGACCCACAACACGGCCGACATCGGAAGGGCTGCGTAGAGATGCGGGAATAGGTCGCCGCCACGCGACGGCTCGTAGCGCAGATCGTCACCGAGTCGATCGCCATCGATCGCGACGAGCAGCAGATCGCGCTGGCCTGCGAAGTGGCGAGACGCCGTTTCCCTCACCTGTTGTGCCGTCGAGAAATGGAGGTACCCATCAATAATGTCGATGGGGGCGCCCTCAAAGATTCCGGCCTTCTCGGCCTCCCGCCAGAGCGGTTCGGGACATATCTTAAAGATGATTTTCATGAGGGTTTGAGTAGCTGTGCGACGCTTAAGGAGCAACCCGAATGTGAATCGCCTGTGATCAAGGAAGAAGGCGATCAGGCTGAGCCATAGAACAACCTTAATTCCTAATCATAGGTTCGGTTTCAGTAAGTTTTTTCGCGTTTTGCGAAGGTTCATCACATGTTGTCTCACGACCGCGTTTGGGCTGCTATCGATGCGCTGGCCGCACGCCACGGCATGACCGCGTCGGGTTTGGCTCGCAAGGCCGGTCTCGATGCGACGAGCTTCAACAAATCGAAGCGCACAAGTCCGGAAGGCCGGGACCGCTGGCCTTCCACGGAGTCGATCGCCAAGATCCTGCGCGCCACCGGCGCGACGCTCGAGGATTTCCTGCGTCTCGTGGAGCCGAGCGGATCGCTGCGCCGCTCGATGATCCCGCTCATCAGCATGACCCAGGTGGCGGGTGCGGGAAAGTTCTTCACCGACGAGGGACACCCGACCGGCGGTCCGGGATGGGACGAGATCGACTTTCCGGATTTCGGCCAGGAGAAGGTCTTCGCCCTCGAAGTCACCGGCGACAGCATGGCTCCCCTCTACCGGGACGGAGACGTGCTCATCATCTCGCCGACGGCGAGCATTCGCAAAGGCGACCGGGTCGTCGTTCGCACCACCGGCGGCGAGGTTCTGGCCCGGGAGTTGCGACGCCGCTCGGCGAAGACCCTCGAACTCGCCTCCCTCATCGAGGGAAGCGAGGAGCGTGCCATCCCGACCGAGGAGATCTCCTGGGTCGGCAGGATCATGTGGGCGCGCCAGTAATCCTCAGGCCGCGCGCCCCGTCGCCTTCTCCTTCAGGAAGGCCTCGTGCTCGCTGACGAGCTGGCCGGCGAGCGCCTTCTCGATCAGCGCCCGCGTTTCCTTGACGCCGTAGAGAGCCACGAACGACCCGAAGCGCGGACCGCGCGGCTCGCCCAGCAGCACCTGATAGATCGTGTTGAACCATTCGATCGAGACGCCCGGACGCTCGGGCGTGGCGCCCTTGGCCTTGAAGTCCTGGTAGCGCGGCTCGGCGCGGCCGACATTGTAGATCTCGTCCTGGATCGCTTCCGCCGTCGCAGGCCGGTCGCCCGCCTCGAACGGGGCCAGCACGTCCGAGAGACGGCGCAGCGACGCCGCCTCGACGTCGTCGGGCAGACGATAGGTCTTCTGCGGCTTCACGAAGTCCTCGAAGTAGCGCACGGCGCGCGCCACGAGGCTGTCGAGACGCGGATGCGTCTCGGGCGAGACGCCCGGCGCATAGCGGCGGATGAAGCCCCAGAGCACCCCGGGATCCTCGGAGTTCGCGACCGCCACGAGGTTGAGCAGCATCGAGAACGAGATCGTCGTGCCGGGCTGGTTGCTGCCGGCCGACGAGACCAGCTCCGGCGCCGGCGGATTGCCCGCATGGAGGTGCCAGACCGGGTTCATCAGGCGCATGCGCACGTCTTGGTTCGGATACTTCTCCAGGAAGGTCAGGTAGTCGTCGACCTGGCGCGGGATCACGTCGAAGAACAGCCGCTTCGCCTCACGCGGCTTGTTGTACATGAAGAGCGCGAGGCTGTCCGGCGTGCCGTAGGCGAGCCACTCGTCGATCGTGAGGCCGTTGCCCTTGGACTTGGAGATCTTCTGGCCCTTCTCGTCGAGGAAGAGCTCGTAGTTGAAGCCCTCCGGCGGCAGGCCGCCGAGAGCCGTTGCGATCTGGCCCGAGAGTTTCACGCTGTCGATCAGGTCCTTGCCGGCCATTTCGTAGTCGACGCCGAGCGCGACCCACCGCATGGCCCAGTCCGGCTTCCATTGCAGCTTGGCATGGCCGCCCGTGACAGGCGTCTCGAACCGCTCGCCGGTTTCGGGATCGCGCCACACGATGGTGCCGGCATCGAGCTTGCGCTCGTCGATCGGCACCTGCATGACGATCCCGGTCTTCGGATGGATCGGCAGGAACGGCGAGTAGGATTGCTGCCGCTCCTCGCGCAGCGACGGCAGCATGATCGCCATGACGGCGTCGTAGCGCTCGAGCACCGTCAGCAGGGTCTTGTCGAACCGGCCGGCCTTGTAGCACTCGGTCGCCGAGAGGAACTCGTAGTCGAAGCCGAAGGCGTCGAGGAATTCCCGCAGGCGCGCATTGTTGTGGTGGGCGAAGCTCGCATGGGTCCCGAAGGGATCCGGCACCTGGGTCAGGGGCTTGCCGAGGGCGGCTGCCACGACCTCCTTGTTCGGGATGTTGTCCGGCACCTTCCGCAGGCCGTCCATGTCGTCCGAGAAGGCGACGAGGCGCGTCGGGATGGCATCCCCGGTCAGGATCCGAAAGGCGTGCCGGACCATGCTGGTGCGGGCTACCTCCCCGAAGGTGCCGATATGCGGCAGGCCGGACGGGCCGTAGCCGGTCTCGAACAAGGCCTCCTGCTTGCCCGTCCGTTTCAGCCGCTCGACGAGCTTGCGCGCCTCCTCGAAAGGCCAGGCATTCGCGGACTGGGCGGCGTCGATGAGGGCGGGGTCGAGGGACAGGGGCTGAGACATGGGACCAGAGTGATTGAAATGAGGGCGCACCCTAGAGCGAATTCAGGATCGTGGAAATTGGCAATCGCTTCGGGAAACACCGGCTTATCAGGAGTGCTGTACGGACCGAAGCTGCGAGGGTCAATGCGGCCTAATAGGGGCTGATGGGGAAGAAGCGCAGGTAGAGCTCGGCATATTTGCCCTCCTTCCAGAGCTGCTGGAGGGCAAAATCCAGGGCGCGCCTGAGGTTGTCCTCGTCCTTGCGGACGATGAAGCCGATCCCCTCGCCGAAGAACCGGCTCTCGAGAAAGGGCCCGCCGGCGAAGTCGCAGCACCCGGCGGAATCCTCGCCGCCGATCCATAGGGCGAGGCCGAGGCCGTCGGCGAACACGTAATCGACCTCTCCGGCCTTGAGGGCGGCCTGAGCGGCTGAGAGCTCCGGAAACGGCTTGAGGGTCGCGCCGGGCATGAAGGCCTTGGCGAAGGCTTCGTGAGCGGTGCCGCCGACGAGGCCCACCGACTTGCCCTGGAGGGTCTTCGCGTCCGGCGGGGGCAGATTGCGGTCCTTCCGGACCGCGAACCGGGCCGGAATCTTGAAATATGGCGACGTCAGGCCGAACCGGTCCCTCAGGCCCGCTGTCACGGGAATGGCGGCAGCCACCACGTCGCCCTGCTTGTCCGCCAGGGCGTCGAGCAGCGTGTCGAAGCGGCGCACCTGGATGGTGCAGGTCAAGCTCAGCCGCTCGCAGGCCGCCCGGGCCAGCTCCACCGAGAACCCCGTGGGCGTGCCGTCGAGCGCGGGAAAATGCAGGGGCGGGAAATCGTCGTCGACAAGGAACCGAACCGTGCGCATTCCGGTGAGATCGGGCCGCTCGAGCTGCGCTCGCGGATCCCAGAAATTCGGGATTGAGACCCCTTGAGCCTGCGCCACCGCGGGCAGAACCCCAAGCATTGATGCGAGAAGAGCGGCAGACCGCTTCCTGAAGAAGGGCTTGATCTCCTGCGCGAGCCGCGCAAGAATTGAAACAGTATATCGCTTCTTCAACTGCTGATGTCCTCTTGCCGGTATCCTCGAACGAGTTCGGACAACCGCCTGTGCAGGTCAGGCAGGGTCTAGCGGACGGCGCCCGACAGTCAACCGCCCCGCAGAGCCTTCTCCCGTTTGAGCTGAGCTTTTTGGCTGACCACGGGTTTTCGCCGGAAGCCTTGCGAGAGGCCGCAGTGCTGGCGGCATTGGGCCGTGTGTCCGCCGACGAGTTTCTCATCCGCAACGGCTGGATCGACGAGACTGTCTTCTATCGCGCGCTCGCGGCGGAGTTGGCCCTCCCCTTCGCGTCGGCGCCACACCTGTCCCGGCAGACCCGTTTTCCCGAGAGCATTCTGACAGGCGTGGCGCCCCTGGCCGGGCCGGAAGGCGGGTTCGTCATCGCACCTCGCGGGCCTGTCCTGTCGCGCCTCCTGCAGCACCGCACGCTGGTCCGCGGTGGATTGGCGGTGACGGCTCCATCTCTCCTGGCCCGGGCCGTGCTCCGCCATCAGCCGCGCCGGGTTGCCGAGCGCTGCGCGAACGAACTGCCCGATCACGCGCCCGATCTTTCGAGCCGCGACGGCGCAACCGGATCGCAGTTTGCGGTGCTTTGCGCAGGAGCCTGCCTGCTCTCCTTCAGCGCCGGCCTTATACCGAGTGCGACGCTCGCCTGCCTTGGAGCCGCGCTCAGCCCTCTCTTTCTCGGCTTGGCGGTGCTGAGGCTGGCGGCATGTTTTCTCGGTGGCCCTGCGAGACCGGCCACCGACTACCCGAAGAGAGCTGATGCAGGCCTGCCCGTCTACACGATCATCATCGCACTCTACCGGGAGAAGAGAGTTGCCAGGCGACTGGTCGCGGCCCTGTCCCGCCTCGACTATCCGGCGGCCAAGCTCGACATCAAGCTGGTGCTCGAGGCGGATGACCGTGAGACGCCGGCAGCCCTTGCATCGGTTCCCCTTCCGGGCTGCGTGGAGGTCATCGTGGCGCCGCCGGGCCTGCCGAGGACGAAGCCGCGCGCCCTGAACGTCGCCCTGCCGCTGGCGCGGGGCCGCTTTACCGTGATCTATGATGCGGAGGACATTCCCGATCCGGGCCAGCTGCGCCTTGCGGCCGATGCCTTCGCCCGCCTTCCGCGTGACGTCGCCTGCCTTCAGGCGCGTCTGACCATCGACAACACAGACGATTCCTGGCTCACCCGGCTGTTCACCATCGAGTATGCGGCACTGTTCGACGTGTTCAATCCGGGACTGGCCGAGATCGGCGGCCCGATCGCGCTCGGCGGAACCTCCAACCACTTCCGGACGGAAATCCTGCAGCAGATCCATGGCTGGGACGCGTGGAACGTCACCGAGGATGCGGATCTCGGGATCCGCCTCGCCAGATCGGGCTACCGCGTCGAGGACCTGCCCTCCTCCACCCTCGAGGAAGCGCCGATCACGCTGAATGCCTGGATGCGCCAGCGGACGCGCTGGATGAAGGGTTTCGTGCAGACCTGCACCGTGCACTCCCGGCATCCGGGTACGGCCCTGCGCCAGCTCGGCCTCTGGCGCTTCATAGGAGCTGTCCTCGTGACACTCGGAACCGTGCTGAGCGCTCTGCTCTATCCTGTCTTCACAGGCCTTTTCATCCTGCTGTGGAGCGGGGGCGCGCTCATCGATCCGCACTCGCAAGGGAGCAGGATCCTGTTCTCCGTGAGCGTGACGCTCTTTTGCACGGGAGCTGCCGCGGTGTTCCTGCCGGCCATCGCGGGTCTCAAGCGCCGCCGGCTCTGGCGGCTCCTGCCCTGGGTCGCCCTCCTGCCGGTCTATTACGTGCTCGTGAGCCTCGCGGCCTGGAGAAGCCTATGGGAGCTGGCGGTGGCGCCCTTCCGCTGGAACAAGACCAGCCACGGCTTGGCGCGGACATCGCGCGCCGCACGGCTCAGAAGCAAAGGGCGAGACCGGCCAGCACGAGGTCGTTGAACACGGACGCACCATAGCGCCACCAGAGCAGGCCACCGGATGCAACGAAGCACAGGGCGGCGCCGGCGATCAGCAGGCGGCCCGGCACCCGCTCCTGTTTGTCGGCCTGATCTGGATGAAGGGCCATAGAGCGCTCCCGATAACGACGTCGAGGCAATATAGGCGCCGGCCGGCGCGCAGGAAAGGTGTCAGGCCTGCAGCTGCACCTGCAGCCTTGACCAGCGCGGATCCTCCTCGGCGGCCACGGCCTGCTCCAGGGCCGCCCGGCTCCCGACAAGGACCACGAGGCTGCTGCCCCGCGTCACCCCCGTATAGAGGAGCTTGCGGCGCAGCATCGATGCCTGCCGAAAGCCGACGGGGATGACGACCGCCGGATATTCGGATCCCTGCGCTTTGTGGATCGTCACCGCATAGGCCAGGACCAGCTCGTCGAGTTCCTTGAAGCTGTAGACCACGAGTCGATCGTCGAACGCGACGGAAACCTCCCCCACGTCCCGATCGACCTCGCGAACGATGCCGACCTCGCCGTTATAGACGTCGCGATCATAATCGTTGCGCACCTGCATGACCTTGTCGCCCGGGCCGTAGATCCAGCCCGCCCGGTGAATGCTGTCAGGCCCGGGCGGATTGAGGAGCTGCTGCAACTCGCCGTTCAGCATGTACGTCCCGAGCCGCCCCCGGTTCATCGGGCAGAGCACCTGGATGTCCCGTATCGGATCCAGGCCGAACCGCCGCGGGATGCGGTCGCGAACGAGGATCGCGATCTTGGCCATGGCGTCAGCGGTCGTTTCCGCTTCCACGAAGTAAAAGTCGGAATCGGCCTTCGGATCCACATCGGGCACGAGGCCGCTGTTGATCGCATGGGCAGCCGCGATGATGCGGCTCTCGCGCTCCTGGCGGAATACTTCCTTCAGACGGACGACCGGAACGACACCCGACATGATGATGTCGGAAAGCACCTGCCCCGGCCCTATGGAGGGAAGCTGGTCGACATCGCCCACGAGAAGCAGGGACGCGTTGTCCGGCAGGGCGCGCACGATGGCCGCCATGAGCCGGATGTCGAGCATGGAAGCCTCGTCCACCACGAGGAGGTCGCAGGCGAGCGGCGCCTTGGCGTTGCGGCGAAAGCCGCCCTCGGATGCCTCCAGCAGGCGATGGACCGTCTTGGCCGGGAAGCCCGTGCTCTCGGAAAGCCGCTTGGCGGCCCGTCCTGTCGGCGCGCAGAGCGCGATGCTCAGATCATGCTCGGCCACGAGATGCGCGAGGCCGCGGACCAGGGTCGTCTTGCCCACGCCGGGGCCACCGGTGACCACCAGGACCTTGGACCGGCACGCCGCCATGAGTGCCTGCCGCTGGCTCGGTGAATACGAGACGCGGATGGCCCGTTCGGCTTCGGCGACGACATCGCCAGCGTCGAGCCCGCTCCAGCGATGGACGCCCTTGGCCAGATCCTTCAGACGCTGCGCGATGAAGTGCTCGGCCCCATAGAGGCTCTTGAGGAAAATGCCCGGACGGCCATCGAGGTCGTCAGGGATGACGAGCCCCGCCTGACATTGCGCATCGAGCACGGGCCTCAACTCATCCTCCGGGACGTCGAGCAGCAGGCTTGCTTGGCGAACGAGCTCGTCGGCCGGCAGGCCCGAATGACCGTCCTTGACGGCCTCGGCCAGCACGTTCGCGAGGCCCGCCTGAAGGCGCACCCGGGATGTAGGCTCGATGGCGAGTTGCATGGCGATCTGGTCCGCCAACGCGAACTCGAAGCCGGGAATATCCAGGGCAAGCCGGTAGGGATTGGCCGAGATGATCTCGATCGCGCCCGCGCCATAAGTCCGGTAGATCTGCATCAGCAGAATGCCGCGAATGCCATGAGCATGCAGGAAGGCTGCGATGTCCTTCAGGGCACGATGCTCGGCCCAGGCGGCAGCGATGTTCTGCGCCGTGGCCATGCCGATGCCGTGCACGCGCGTCATCTCGTGGGGACGCCGCTCGATGATGTCGATGATGCGGGTGCCGAAGGACGCGATCAGACGCTGCGCACAGGATGGGCCCACGCCGCGCAGGAGACCGGATCCGAGATAGCGCTGGAGATCTTCGGCAGTGGTCGGCGTGGAGGTGGTGAGCATATCCGCCCGAAACTGAACGCCGTGATTGCGGTCGTTGAGCCAGGCCCCGCCTGCCTCTACGAGTTCGCCCACGCCGACGGTCGCCGCGTGGCCGACCACGGTGACAGGTTTGCGGTGACCGCGCGCCTTGACGCGCAGAACGCAGAAGCCGGTCTCCTCGTTGTGGAACGTGATGCGCTCGACAGATCCGACGAGATGCTCCGACAGCGTCAGGGCGCCTTGGTCGGTCGCAGCCGTGGCGGAGGATCTCAGCATCGATACCGGCGGTCGCACGCGCCGCGGCGTGCCTCATCAGGAGAGCGGGGCGGCACCGAAGCGCCGCCCCGGCGGGAGTTGTGAAAAGCCTCAGGCCGCCTTCTTGGTCGGCCAGCCGAGCTCCACGAGCCGTGCCTTGGCGAAGTCGCGGATCTCGTCGCGCACGCCTTCCGGCAGGTCGTTGAGGATCTTCTGCGTATCGGCATGCAGCATCAGGTCGGTGACGGCGTTGATGGACTTCGCCTTCGTGATCTTCTGCTTCAGGTCAGCTTCGACCGAGGTATCGGATGCTGCCACCTCGACCTTGGTCTTGTCGGCCTTTTCCGTCTTCTCGACCTCGACCTGCTGATCGCCCGCCATCGGACGGCTGTTCTTGAACTCGTCGGCCTCCTCCTCGGAGTAGACGAGGCCATGCAGCTCGATGAGCTTCAGGATGACGCGGTCCTTGGCACGTTTCTCGGCCATGGCATAAACGTAGGCCGCCTGCTTGCCGGAGACGCGGTAGTTCACGCCGATCAGGGCCTCGCCGATCGACCACTCGACACGCTCGCCCATCCGACCGGTGACCAGGATGACTGCTTCGTCCCGCTCGGCGCGGACGATCGTCGGCGCATCGAACTGGATCTTGGCCTGAGCGGCGACGCGCTCCAGAGCCTTGTGGTAGATGACAGCCGTTCCCTGGACGCGCCAGACGTTCCCGGCCATCGGTTCGCCGAACTTCGCAAGCACCTCGGCAATTTTCTTGTCTGTCGTATTCATCTCGGTTCCAACTTTCAAAGGAGCCCGCAAAAGAAGGTCTCGCGCTCTTCTCGAACCATCGTGGCTCGGCCGGCACGTTCGTCATTTGTTCTATACCAAATCGGGTGCCGTACGTCCAGTTGCAAGGCAGTATTCCGCCCGCTCAAAACCTTGATTTTCAAGGTCTTAAGAGGTCGCGTCCTTTTGTCTCAAGTGCACCTAAAGTCAAGCTTTCGGCTCCGGCCCCGAATCCTGGCGCAGGATCTTGAGGGGATTTGACGTCCGCGTTTTCGTTCTATATTTGTTCCTGTCGTTTCATTGACTGAGAATTTTCCGGCGGCGCCGCAAGGCCTCGCTTTCCGACATTCAGCTGGAGATACTGATGTCCGCGCAAGCCATTCTCGATCTTCCGGCCCGGCGCCCCTCCCGCCGGCCCGCATCCAGGCGGCCCCAGCGGAGCCATGGGGCTCCGGTGACGCGCAACGGCCTGATCGCGGACTTCCTGGCGATCTGTGAGCTCGACCCGGAAATCGAGGCCTTGAGGGCTCCAGCGGATCCCGCCGAATTCGACATCGGCGACGGGATGATCGCGCACGTGGCGGATTTCGAGATCGTCCGGGACGGCACGCCCTACCTCATGGACGTTCTGACGGACGAGGATCTGGCGAAGCACCCGATGCGGGCTGCGGCGCTCCACGGGATCGCGGCCGCCGACGGACGTCTGTTCACCATCGAGACCGCGGCGAGCATCCGGGCCGAGCCGCGGTTCACTACGATTCGCCTCATCATGGCCTGCAAGCGCACCCCGGTGACGGCGGGCGACCGGGTACGGATCCTGCACCAGCTCGACGAGAACGGCACCATGCGCTTGGTCGATTGCGCCAGCGCCGTCATGAACACGGCGGATGGCGTCGCGGCCGTGCTGGCGCTGGCCTGCGAGGGATTGATCGCGGTCGACATCAGCCGTCCGATCCTGCCGGAGACGCAGGTGCGCCGCCGCCGCTTGCCCTACACCGACCCGTTCGGTTTCTAGAGCCGAAGCCTCATGAACGGGCGTGCCGCTCGACCGCCTCACCGAGCAGGGAGCGTACGATCGCACGCACCACGTCGGGCGTATCGTCCTGCATGAACTTGGCCTCGATCTCGTCGCGAACGATGGAGCCGTCGCCACTTCGCTTCAACTCCGTCGGGGACTCCGCCTGCAGCAGGGTCACGAAGGCGCTCTCGACCTCGCGCGCAACGACGGACCCGTCCGCGGCATCGACGACGCGTCCGGTCAGATCGAAGACGTTGGTTTCGAACGGAAGCGGCTGCGCTTCGAGGTCGCCGGCCGCATCGAGGATCCAGGCGCGCGGCACGTGATCGACGAGATCGACAGACTGCCGCGTGATGTTGCCGGGATTGAGCCAGCGGGTGCGGCCCGCCAGCACGGCCTTCTGAGTCTTGTGGATATGGCCGTTCACCAGAACGTCGCAGCCCTCGACCGCGAAGGGCGGCACGGCTCCCGGATATCCGCCCTCGAAGGCGATGTCGTGGTGGGTGAACCAGGCCTGGAGGTCGACGCCGGCGAAGGAGCCGCGCACGTCGGTGGGAATAGCTTGACCGTAAGGCGTCATGCCGACGCCCAGCCGCCGCCCGCCGAGTTGAACCGTGACCACGGGAGCGGATGAGGCGACGACGTCGACCACATCGCACAGGCCCAGAAGCGCCAGCGTGTCGCCGTCGGTCAGCGTCGTGTGCTGGATGTCGTGATTGCCCACATTGACGATGGGACGGTGCCGGAAGGTCTTGAGCGTGCGGATGAGCTGGTTCTTCAGCGCTTCGTCCGTTTCCACCGGACGGTCGAAGAGGTCGCCCAGGATGACGACGGCGAGTCCCCGCTCATTGGCGATGGAGACGCAGCGTTCGAGCTTGGCGAGCACGGGGAGCGGCCATTGCGCATCCTTGCGTCGCCCGGGACGGCGCGAGCCCACATGCGGATCCCCGATCACGAGGATGCCGTTGCAGGAGACGGGGTCGAGCTGTTGTCCGGTCAGGATCATGCGGTCAATCGTTCCACAGGAGGATGGGCGTGATGGGTGAGCAGGTTCTCGGCGCTCACGGGCGAACCGCAGGTCGGGCACAAGCCGCCGGTCTCCTCGACGAGGCGCGCCATGTCGGCTTGAACGGCTGAAAGGTTCTCATCGATCTGCGCCAGCCGCCCCTGCGCTAGGGCGACCGTGCTGCGGAAGTCGGAAAGCCGAGAGAGGATGTTTTGTGCTGCTGTCGGATTTTCAAGGGCCGGAACTGATGACGGCAGGGAGCGGAGCGCATCGAGCCGCAACCGGCTTCGCGACAGGGCCTCGGTCAGCCGCAGGACCTGCCGTCCGATGCGCTCCCGCTCGCGCGAGCGTTCGACAGCGCTCGCCAACGTGGCAAGCCGCTCGGGCTCGGGAAGCTCTGCGGTGGCCTCGGCGCGCGCTCGTGCTCTGGCAAGCGCCTCGCCCAACCTGGCCAGGGATTCGGCCCGTCCCTGCAACCGCTCGAGACGGTCGACGGACGCCTTGATGGCAGACGCCTGCCCTCGCGCGGCTGCGACATCGTCCTTGATGGCGCCGAGCTGATCGAGATCGACCAGCGTCTCGGTGAGGCCGATCAGCTCCCGCTCGCCATTGCGCACGAGGGCGTTGTCGCGGGCGCAGCGTTCGCGGTGGATGACGAGCATGTCGCGGATGTAGCTCGCCTCCTGTCCGATTGACAGCACGGCGGAGCGGCGCGAGGCGGTCTCGCCCAGGAGGAACACCGGAAACTTTTGATGCGCGATGTGGACGTCGAGATCCTCCACCTTCCGGATCTGGAACAGGTCCGCAACCCAGTCCGGGACGGCGCGCCCGCCCGTCTCGTAGCGCATGCCCTGCTCCTCCACGATCGAGCCGTCCCGTTCGTGAAGGGACCAGATGTTGACCGGCGTCCGCTTGGGCTGGCGCACGAAGCGAAGGGTCCTCCCTGCGGCAACGCCGATCTCGACCATGGCGGATTTCGCACCCGCGCGCACGAGGCTGTCGCGCGCCTCGCCGTAGAACACGGCCCGCAGCGCTCGGATGAAGGTCGACTTGCCGCGGTTGTTCCGGCCGATCAGCGCGTTCACCCCAGGTGTCAGGGACAGCATCGCATCCTGGTAGGCCTGGACATTGACCAGCCGGATGTAGCGCAGGCCGGGCTGGACGTCGTTCCAGGCGCTGCCGGTGTCACTCGAGACCACATCCACTCCCGCGAGGGGCTCGCCTGCGATCCGGGCGATGTGAAAATGACCGGAGAACTGCGACAGATCGTGATGCGAAACGGCCAGGCACTGCACGCCGAGACGAGCCGCGCCGTCCTCGAGCACCCGATAGAAGGACGAGACGCGATCGGGCGCGATCCAGCAATCCGCCTCGTCGAGAGCCAGAAAGCGGGCGACGTCCGCCTTCACGACGGCGATCAGGCGCAGGGCCATGCCGATGACGTTGGTGAGCGCGCCGCCATTGTCCTCCAGCACGTCTTCGAGCGATCCGTCGGGACGGGCTACGCAGATATCGAGCGAGGCAAGCCCGCGCTCCGTCGAGAGATCGAGCGCCACGGGCTTCTCGCCGGGCAGGACCTCCTGCACCAGCGCCGTCAGCAGGGTTTCGAACGCCGCGAGATTGCGCCGGCTGGCGCTGCCGTGCACGGCTTCGATGAAGGCCTCGACCTCATCCTTCACGGCGAGGCGGCCCTTGGCGAGTTCGATCTCGCGCGTCAGCTCCTGGACCCGCGCCGTCACCGCATCGCGGCGCCCTTCCAGCCGCGCGAGAGAGGCCTCAACGCGTGCGACCTCATGATCGATGGCATCGACGCGCATCAGCGCTCGCCCCCAAGCTGCTTCAGCCGAGCCTCGATACCGCGCAGCGCAGCACCGAACTCGTCGACGAGCTTGGCATTCTGCGCCAGTGCGTCCTCGATCAGGGAGCGGATCCGTTCCTCGTCGTCCGTGCCGAACTCGGCCCGGGCGAGCTCGCGAGCCTGCTCCAGCTCGCGCGTCAGGCGCTCCACCTCACCTTCCGCGCGAATCCGCTCGGCGCGCAGCTTTTCGAAGGTCGCGCGCATCTCCTCGAGCCGCCTGAGACTGTCGGATTCCAGGCGCGTCAGACTTGTCATGTCGAGAAAGCTCCACTGCATTCCAAGGGCCCAGCTTCAGTCAAGCTGGACGGTAAGATCGCTCGAGACCTTCGCCTCAATTTCGGCCGGATGATAGACGAGTTCTTCAATCCTGGCTCCTCATCCCCACATAGTCGTCATTACTCCAAGATTACAGTCCTGACCGGCACACTTTGCTTGACACGCAGGGTGCTTGCGTTATGTTCTTGGTTTGTTCCAGTTGCGTGAGATGCATTCGAGATTTGGCGGCAATGAGGCGGGATGAGCCCGCTTCCGGAAGGGTGTCGACATGACGGCGATGGTTGCGGAACGTCCGGTCTTCGAGAACGAGGAATGGCTCGTGACGGAGAGCGGACTTGAGCACAAGACGACCGGATACTTCATCGAGCGCGAAAGCCTGGCCAATCGCCGTAGCGACGGGCTTTGGACGTGGCCCCTGCAGATGGCGGAAAAGAGCTGGTGCGCCATGCGGCCTTTCGCAGAAGCATTCTCCCGGGCGGCCTCCATTTACAAGGTGGAGACCAGTGCCGAGTTGGAGCAGAGCTTTACCCTAGCCCGCCAGGACGTTTCGGCTTGGCCGCATGGAGCAAAACGAAACACTCCGCCCGCTCCATTGACGAAACGAACCTTGCATCCGATGGGGCCCAACCCCATCTTATGGGAGCCGGAACGCGGCGAAAAATCCGTGAGAGATCAGGATGCTAGCGGAAATGGCAAAGGTCCGCGCAAGCACGCCCTGAAGGGTGCGCGGGTGTTTTCCGCGAAAGCGCGCTCCAGCGTCTCCCAGGCCGACTTCGCAAGATCGACGGCGTTGGCCTGGCGGACATCGTACCGGCTCGAAGGGACTGGAACGAAGCTCGTTCGGCTGCTGCAGGCGGCTTGGACCATGAGGTGACTCCAATGCCAAGTTTAAGCTTCGACGATCGGAGCGGCTTCGGCCTCGTGCAGGATGAAACCTGCTCCGCACCCAGGACGGCGGATGAGTTCGCAGAGCAGATCATTCGTACGATCTGCCATGCGAGCGTGACCCCATCGGTTGGCCGCCGCACCTTCGAGCGCTGCATGCGGGCTCTGGACTTCGGCTCGACCACAAGGCTCGGTTTCCGGCACCCCGGAAAAGCCGATGCCATCGACAGGATCTGGAGCGAGCGTGCTCGCCTCTATGACGAATACCTCACGAGCCCCGACAAGCTCGCTTTCATCGCGACGCTTCCGTGGATCGGGCCCGTGACGAAACATGCCCTGGCGCGCCGGCTCGGCCTCGTGGCCGAGCATGAGCATCGGGCTGTGGCCTGAACCGCAAGAAGAACGACAAGAAGAGGTCTCATCGAATGTCCAAAGTCCGAGCAAGCAATGTCGGCTTCTGCGTCGTCGACAGCAATGCCGACGTGATCGCCGACAACCTGGTGCACCGGATCCGTGAGGCGGCTGGCGAGATGGAAAGCCAGGTCAACCGCCTCTATCGCGGCCGCGAAGCCTATGATCTTACCGAGGGTGCCAAGCAGGATCTCGAAAAGGCAATCGAGCGCCTGACGTACATGGCCAAGACCCTGCGCGAGGTTAAGGCCGAGCAGACGAAGGTCGTCTACCTGCAGGCCGCCGAGTAACGTCTCCGCAATTTACAATCGACGAACGAGCCGTGAGCCTGCCTCACGGCTTTTTTGTTGTCGGTCCGCAGTGGTCTCTTCGAACCTCTGGCGCGATAGTGGACGTGCAGCAGAGGGAGAATTCAGCATGCCCAGGTTGGACGGGGTTCTCGAGACCGCGCTCTATGTCGACGATCTGCCGCGCGCGCGACGCTTCTACGAGGCCGTCCTCCAGCTGAAGCCCATCTTTTCGGACCACCGACTCTGCGCCTACGACGTCGGAGCGCGAACCGTGCTCCTGCTCTTCAGGCGCGGAGGCTCGACGGAAACTGCCGTGCTCCCGGGTGGCACCATTCCGCCGCACGACGGCAGCGGACCGGCGCACATGGCTTTCGCCATCTCTGCGGACGAGCTCAAGCCATGGGAGGAGCACCTCAGCCGGCACGGCATCGACGTGGAGGGACGCACCACCTGGCCGAAAGGCGGCACGAGCATCTATTTTCGCGATCCGGACGGCCATCTCCTGGAACTCGCGACGCCGGGCCTCTGGCCGACCTATTGACACGGTCGCACGAAAGAGCGTCCGGCGGCGGCCGGTCAGAAGCTCCCTCTTGCACAAATGTCGGAACAAATATAGAACATTACGTGATGTCCCTGCCAGGGACAGGAGAGCGTCAACGGACCCGTACAGGCCGGCTCCAGCCGGCCTCGGGAGAGATGAAGTGGAGAGCCGTTATGGCAGGCAGCGTGAACAAAGTGATCCTGGTGGGCAATCTGGGGCGTGACCCGGAGGTGCGGCGGCTGAACTCGGGCGAGCCGGTGGTGAACCTGCGGATCGCCACGTCGGAGACCTGGAAGGACAAGGGCACGGGCGAGCGCAAGGAGAAGACCGAGTGGCACTCGGTGGTGATCTTCAACGAGAACCTGGCGCGCGTGGCGGAGCAGTACCTGAAGAAGGGCTCGAAGGTGTACCTTGAGGGCCAGCTGCAGACGCGCAAGTGGCAGGACCAGCAGGGGCAGGAGAAGTACACGACCGAGATCGTGCTGCAGCGCTTCCGGGGCGAGCTGACGATCCTGGACAGCCGCGGCGGCGGGGGAGCCTCCGAGTACGGGGACGAGGAGCCGGGCCAGGTCCGCAGCGGCGGCGACTTCGGACGATCAGCCCCGATGGACCGCAGGCCCGAGCCGGCAAGCTCCGGTTCTCGCTATAACGACCTCGACGACGACATTCCGTTCTAGGCCTCGACCGGCCAGAACCTGATGAGTTCGGAATCCGGGCCACGGCCCGGATTTTGCATTTGGCGGCATTCAAGCATCGGCCGGGGATTTTCTCGCCTGTTCGCGGGTGCGCTGGGCCCGCTCCACCTGCCGCAGCCGGCGGGCTCGGTCCTGCAGTTCGTCGCGGCTCGCAGGCCACCAGCCCCTGATCGGACGCAGGTCCCCCCCTTCATCTTCCGGCGCCGGCTTTGCCCGATAAACCTCCTGAAGCCAGGGCAGTCGCCATCTGGCCCAGACATACCCTCCCGTGTCCTCCGGCAGGTGCGGATAAAATTCCCGTACGGCCGCATCTGTAATCGGCTCGGCCTCGATATCCTCAAACACGACGACACCCCAGGTGAAGGTCGTGACGGGACGATCCAGAGGGGGAAGATCGTCGCCCGGGACGGGATAGCGCCGACGCCTGCGCTCGGCCTGGACGCGTTCAAGCTTGCCGGAGCCGTGGCCCGCCTGCTCCTCCCGCCTCCTTCGCCGCGCCTCCGGCTCGTTGCGACGCGCGGCCTCCTCAATCTCGGGCCAGCGCCTACGAAGCTCCTCATAGGACCGGAACGGAACCCGCCAGATGCGATTGTGCGAATCCCACCAGGCCCAGGGAATGGCCCGCATCACGTCGACGATGGTGCGGGAATAGGGTGTCCTGACCTGGAGGTCGTCAGCGACGGTGAGATAGGGGCTTGCCATCGGATCGAACGCGAAGGCATCCCGGCCCTTGGCGTCGGCGTAGCGGTCGAGCGTCTCAAGTTCCTGCGAGATCCAAACCTGCAGTCGCCGAGCCGCCGTCGTGCCGGGGACGAACCACCGCTCCTCCGCTCCACGCCAGCGTGCCCGGGGAAAGGTCTCTCGGAAACGGCGCACCAAATCGCGATCATAGGGGAAGGACGCGTAGGCGCCTGGCCTCTCGCTGTCGGACGGAAACACCTGAAACGCGGATGAAAGCTCCATCGCCTGACCTGCCGGCCGCCTCCTCTGAGAAGCCGTTCTATGGAAACAACCGGCTGGCCGGCCGTTTTGATCCCGCCTCGTCCATGGAACCCGCCCGTCGGGCGTCCATTGGTGAGAGAGAGGCTCCTCCCATGCAGATCCAAGCTCCGATCGATCACGGTGCGTACCCGCCCGATTACCTCCGCGACATCCTTGCGCGGACGAGAACCATCGCCGTAGTCGGCGCGAGCACCGATCCCTGGCGACCGAGCTTTGGCGTCACCCGCTACCTGCATCAGGCCGGCTATCGGATCATTCCCGTGAACCCGACAGCCCTGGGACAGAATCTGCATGGCGAACCGTTCCGCGCCCGCCTCCAGGACCTCGGCGAGCCCGTCGATCTCGTGAACGTCTTTCGCCGGCCGGAATACATCCCGGACGTCGTCGCGGACACGATCGCCATCCGGGCCCCTGCCCTCTGGCTTCAACTCGGCATCGTGAATGCGGTTGCGGCCGCGCAGGCTGAGGCGGCAGGAATCCAGGTCGTCATGAACCGCTGCATCAGCATTGAGCATTCCCGCCTCATGCGCTGAGGGCGATGCCGTTCTCCACAGGCGGCGGGATCGGGCACAGGAACCGTCAAAATCGTTGCTCGGAAAGGCGTTTCGCGGGCTCCTCCGGTCATTCCATCAACAATTCATTAACCATAATCGAGCATTGTCGAGGAACGGCACGTATTGTTTCCGGGAGGTAACGGCTGATGGCGGAAAAGAGCTTCGCCGAAACGATCGACGAAAGGCTTGCGGCGATCGAGCGGATCGTTGCCCTGTTGACCGAGGACGGCGGACAAGCCGACCTGCGGGATCTGCGTGTGCTCCTCATCGACGTGATCGGCCTTCTCAAGCGCGACCCGGGCGTCGAGGCTGCGGTGGATGACCTGTATGCGGCCGCACGGTGCCTCGTGGTCGATCGCGAGGTGGGATCGCAGCCGCAGGCCCGCAAGCTGCGTCTGCTGCGGGATGCCCGGCAGCGCTTCCATGACCGGCTGATTGCCGCCTCCGAGAAGGTCGGCCCCGACGAGTATCGTGAGCTTCAGGGCGCTGCCGCCGTCTACGCGGCCCACATGTCTCCCCGTGTGGTCCAGGTCGATCTCGGCTGGTACCGCAAGCTGTCAGCCTAAGAGGAGCGGGGCGCGGCCGCTCTGTCGGCCGCCTTGCGCCGACAGGCAGGATCGTGTCGTGCCGAACGATCGGCTCACGACCGTTCAGACGAAGAAGAAATCCTTGTGCGTGAGGGTCGTGCCCTCCCCCTTCTGAAGCTTGATTGTGGCGATCTCGACCATCTGCTTCGAGCCCGACCCGTCGACATCCCAATAGAGCTTCTTGGTCTTCGGATTCCAGATGAAGAAGTCGTCCTTGTCCAGGGCCTTGTCGCCGACCCGGAAGAAGCTCGCCTTCAAGGCCACGGGCGAGTCGAACGATGGAGCCTTGCCTTTCAGGTAGTTGGCGATGGTCTTGTTCGTGAAGGCCGCATCGTCGAACCAGAGCGAATCATACTTGGGTCCGAAGTCGTAGATCGTGTCCTTGTGCTTGTTGGCCACGGTCTTGCTGGTCAGCTTGGTGTCGAACACGAAGGCATCTTGGCTCAGCTTGCCTTTGCCGCCATAGAGCTTGTCGCGTCCCGCGCCACCGACGAGAATATCGTTGCCCCCCTCGCCTTTCAGGGTGTCGTTGCCGGCCTGGCCGAAGATCTGGTCGTTTCCGTTGCCGCCGATGATCGTGTCCGCCCCGGCGGTGCCCGTGAGATAGTTCTGGTCGAGGACACCCTTGATCGCCCCTCCGACCACGACGTGGTCCACGATGAGGCCGGTCAATTCCGCAAAGACGCGTCCGACCGGGGTGAGATTGTTGTTGGCGTCGAAAAGGCTGCTGTTGAGATACCATCCGTCGCCGCCTTCATAGGCTGCGAACCATGACTGCCTTTCGACGAACGGCAGGTCGTCCATCATCTCCGAGCCGGCGCGGGCGAAAGCCGCCTGCTCCGCTGCGGTGAACCGGCCGGGGTTGTTCCAGTCGGCCAGAACCCATTCGGTCACCCAGATGGGCTTGTTGTATTGCTTGTGAACGGCCTCGAGCCAGGCCTTGAAGGCGTTCACGTCCCCGTCGGTCGAATAGTAATGGACCGAGATGAAGTCGACTCGCAGGCCCTGCTTGTCGGCCTCTGCCATGAACCGGCCGAGCCAGGAATCCTGGCCAAGGGCGCCGTTCTTGGTTGTTGCAGGCGATCCGAGACGGAGGCCGGTCGCCTGGAGCAGAGGCCAGAGCGCGATGGCCTGCTCCACCGACATGTTCGCTTGACGAAGGTCGTCGGGCTCGTTGAAGCCGAGGAGCGTCGTCGCCCCGGAGGCCTTGATCTGGGCCAGTATCTGTTCGATCGCGAAGGTCTCGTCCCAGATCATTGGAACGTGATGGGTCCTCTCGGGCGTGGCATCGGCATCCCAGAGCGCGTGGAAATCCCAATTGTAGTACCAATCGAAATTGACGCGATCCACGTCGTTGAGGGCAGTGCCCCGATCGTCCTTGTCCCAGAGACTGATCCCGATCTTCTCGGGGTGATCAATCGAATGCATGGCGCACGCTCAGAAAGCTTTCGTTTCCTATAAGGAACACTACGCCACAAGCGTCACAGGCTTACAATCGAGAGCTCGCAGGATCGTTAATTTGCAAGGGTTTCAGGGACAGAATAGCTGTGGATAATGATACATTATCAAGTTTCATTACCTTACGTTACCCTTTCTTAAGGTTAACGCCCTAGGACTCACGCCGCATCGATCTTCAATGGAATCACGACATGAGAACCCTCCTCCTGACGACCGTCGCCCTCCTGGGCCTCACCGCCGGCGCCGGCGCGGCGGACCTTCCGGGCCGCACGGTCGACTTCCCGGTCGTCGCCGCTGTTCCGGTTTTCACCTGGACGGGTTTCTATGTGGGTGTGAACGCCGGCTACGGCTGGAACACCAACAGCGATGACCGCTACTACGACCCGAC
>NZ_QQBB01000005.1 GCF_003350535.1 Microvirga subterranea | reverse complement strand
CGCCAACGCGGAGGCAGGTTTCGGTGCCGGGGATGTAGAAGAAGCCTGCACCGTAGGTGGAGCAGACGCGAACGTACTCAACAGGCGCAGCCTTCTTGACGGGAAGATCCGCAGCCTGGGCGCTCACGACAGCGGCAAGACCCGCGGCCGATCCGAGCAGAAGGCTCTTAACGAGCTTCATGGTTGACCTCCAAAGTTTCGAGACCCTTGGGGGGCCGGGTTTGTGCCTCGAGTGCTTCAACGAAGCCTAAACACGTCCCTTTTCCCCTAGGACTTAGCGTCTCCAGCCCCCTTGGCCGGAAACCACCAAATCACGACCGGGGTGCCCCCGTCGCTGGAGCCACATTAGCCAGCCCGATCCGGCAAGCAACAGAATGAAGGCGCAAAACGGGCGGTCGGGAGGGCTTTTCAAATCCATGTTGCACAAAGGCAACGTTTTAACCGCGGACTATTTACCGATCGGAAAGGAATGGGGCAGCGTCCTAACAAATCCTTAAAAACAAACGCGTTTTGCAGCCGGTTTTCCGATCCGTCGATGCCTCAATCGGTCCCGGCGGACGCCAATCCTGGGAGCAGCCTGTGAATAACCGCAGCCTCCCGCTGCCCTGATTTGGACTCCCCTGCGCCAAAAAGAGAGGCCGGGACGAGCCCGGCCTCCGACGAATCGATACAGCGATTCACGCTCAGGCCGCGTCCGGCTTGAGCACGCCGCGGCGGATCTGATCCTCCTCGATGGATTCGAACAGGGCCTTGAAGTTGCCCTCGCCGAACCCATCGTCGCCCTTGCGCTGGATGAACTCGAAGAAGATCGGCCCGATCGCGGTCTTGCCGAACCTCTGGAGCAGCACCTTCGTGAAGCCGCCTTCCACCACGCCCTCGCCGTCGATGAGGATGCCGTTGCGCTGGAGCCGGTCGAGGGGCTCGCCGTGCTTGGGCAGGCGCTTGTCGATGCGCGAGTAATAGATCTCATTGGGGGCCGGCATGAAATCGACCCCGTTGCCGAGCAGCGCCTCGATCGAATCGTAGAGGTCGTAGGAGCCCAGCGCCACGTGCTGGATGCCCTCGCCCTTGTACTCCTGCAGGTATTCCTCAATCTGGCCGGTCTCGCCCGCATCCTCGTTGATCGGGATGCGGATCTTGCCGTCCGGGCTCGTCATGGCGCGGGAATGCAGGCCTGTGAGCTTGCCCTCGATGTCGAAGTAGCGGATCTGCCGGAAGTTGAAGAGCTTCTCGTAGAAGGCCGCCCACTCGTTCAGGCGCCCGCGATAGACGTTGTGGGTCAGGTGGTCGATGTAGTGCAGGCCGACCCCGTGCGGGCGGGGATCGGGTTCGCCAAGCCACTCGAAATCCACGTCGTAGATCGAGCCCTTCTGGCCGTAGCGGTCCACCAGGTAGATCTGGAGCCCGCCGATGCCCTCGATGGCCGGGATCTCCAGCTCGTTGGGGCCGGTCTGGGTCTGGACCGGCTTGGCGCCGAGCTTCAGGGCCCGGTCATAGGCGTATTGCGCGTCCACCACCCGGAAGGCCATCGCCGGGGCCGAGGGGCCGTGCTGGCTGGCGAAGCGCTCCGCGAAGGAGCCCGGCTGCGCGTTCACCACGAAGTTGATGTCGCCCTGGCGGTAGAGCAGCACGTTCTTGGACCGGTGCTTCGCCACGAGGCTGAAGCCCATGGACTTGAAGAGACGGTCGAGCTCCTGCGGGTCGGGATGGCAGAACTCCACGAACTCGAAGCCGTCCGTCCCCATCGGGTTCTCGTCGGAAATGGCCGGCGGCGGTGCGTCGTGCGGGAAGGGTCCCATGGTTTCCTCCTGTCATGGCTTCGGCCCGTCGGGCCCGTTCGTTCAAAACAACGCGTCCGCCGGACGGCGGATGCGATTCGCGTCACGCCGCGTCGGGCTGGTTCCCGGGCGCGGCGTCCTGAAAGGCTTTGTGGGCGGCGCAGGCCGCATCGACCGCAGCGATCTTCGGATAGGTGTCGAGCGGAATGTTGAAGCGCCGGGCGTTGAAGACCTGCGGCACGAGATAGACATCGGCCAGGCTAACCCGGTCGCCGAACGCATAAGGTCCGGGTTCGAGCATTCCCTCGATGGCGTCGAAGCCCTGGCGGATCCAGTGGGCGTACCACGCATCCACGTCCGCCTGCTCGTGCCCGAGCTGATGCTTGAGGTAGCGCAGCACGCAAAGGTTATTGAGCGGGTGGATGTCGCACCCGATCAGGCTGGCGACCGTCCGGACCCTGGCGCGGTTGAGGGCTCCCATGGGCAGCAGGGGCGGCTCGGGATGGACCTCGTCGAGATATTCCAGGATCGCCGGCGACTGGGTGAGGACGGCGCCATCGACCTCGAGCGACGGCACCCGTCCGTGGGGATTGACGGCCGTGTAGGCCTCCGCCTGCTGCTCGCCCTTGAGCAGATTCACGGGAATCGACTCGTACGCCACGCCCTTGAGGTTGAGGGCGATGCGAACCCGGTAGGCCGCGGAGGAGCGGAAATAGGTATAGAGCCTCACGCCTCGGCCTCCCCTTCCGGCGCCAGGGACCGGGCATGGTCGCTGAGCTTGTCCATCAGGCCGGACAGCGCCTTCTGCTCCTCGGGGGTCAGGGCCGACAGGAGACGGTCCTCGAACGCCAGCGCCTGCGGGGCGAGCGCGTCGTAGATGCCCCGGCCCTTGGCGGTCAGGGCGAGCCATTCCTCCCGCCGGTCGTCCTGGTTCGGGCGCCGCACGATGAGGCCGCGCTGCTCCAGGGCCGAGACCGCCCGCGACACCGTCGACTTGTGCATGACGCCGTGGGCCGCGATGTCGCGCGCCGTGCGCACGTCGTACTGACCGAGGGTGGCGACGACCCGCCAGGCCGGGATCGAGAGGCCGAACCGCTCGGCATAGATCTGCGCGAGCGCGTTCGAGGTCAGGCTCGCCAGGACGTTGAGCCGATAGGGCAGGAAACGCTCGAGCACCACCAGGGGCGCAGGGGCTTCCTTCCGTGCAGTGGACCGTGATGCCATCGTTGACAGAAACCGTTGCTCATGCAACCAATAGGCCAAAGTCGTTGCATTGGCAACCACATTCGCTGCCGGTGCGGGGGCCGCACGCGGCCCGCCGAGGGAGATGGCGATGAACCTTCAGAACGTCTCTGGATTCCGTGCCCCCGAGGAGCGCAGAAGCGCCATCGTGACGGGCTACATGTCGGGCTTCGGCAACAGCTTCGAGACCGAGGCCCTGGAAGGCGCCCTGCCGATCGGGCGCAACTCGCCGCAGAAGCTCAATTACGGGCTCTATGCGGAGCAGCTCTCGGGCTCGCCCTTCACGGCCCCGCAGGCTACGAACCAGCGCTCGTGGCTCTACCGCATCCGCCCGACCGTCAAGCATTCCGGCCGCTATGCGAAGGTCGACAAGGGCCTGATCCGCACGGCGCCGGCGGCCCGCGACGAGAGCGAGCTGCCCATCGGCCAGATGCGCTGGGACCCATTGCCGATTTCGGGCGAGGACCTGACCTTCGTGACGGGCCTTCGCACCATCACGACGGCGGGCGATTCCGACACGCAGGTGGGCATGGCGGCCCACGTCCTCCTTGTCACACGCTCCATGGAGAACGAGTATTTCTTCAACGCGGACGGCGAATATCTCGTGGTCGCGCAGGAGAATGCCTTACGCTTCCGCACCGAGTTCGGCGTCATCGACATCGCGCCCGCCGAGATCTGCATCATCCCGCGCGGCGTCATCTTCAAGGTCGAGCTGATCGACGGACCGGCGCGCGCCTATGTGTGCGAGAACTACGGCGGCGCCTTCACGTTGCCCGACCGGGGTCCCATCGGGGCGAACTGCCTTGCCAACCCGCGCGACTTCCTCACGCCGGTCGCGGCCTACGAGGACAAGGAGGAGCCCTCCAGCCTCTTCGTCAAATGGGGCGGCGAGCTCTACCGGACCGAGATCGCCCAGTCGCCCCTCGACGTGGTGGCGTGGCACGGCAACTACGCGCCCTACAAGTACGACCTGCGCCACTTCTCGCCGGTCAACGCGGTCCTGTTCGACCACCCGGACCCGTCGATCTTCACCGTGCTCACCGCCCCCTCAGAGACGCCCGGCACCGCGAACATCGACTTCGTGATCTTCCCCGAGCGCTGGTCGGTGGCGGAGAACACCTTCCGGCCGCCCTGGTACCACCGCAACCTGATGTCGGAGTTCATGGGGCTGATCTACGGCGTCTACGACGCCAAGCCCGAGGGCTTCGTGCCCGGCGGCATGTCGCTCCACAACCAGATGCTGCCGCACGGCCCCGACACGAGCGCCTTCGAGCACGCGAGCAACGTGGAGCTCAAGCCGGTCAAGATGGAAGGCACCATGGCGTTCATGTTCGAGACGCGCTTCCCGCAGCGGGTGACGAAATACGCCGCCGGCCTTCCGCAGCTGCAGGAGAGCTACATCGACTGCTGGCGCGACCTGAAGAAGCACTTCGATCCGAACCGGCGCGAGCCGAAATAGCGGCCTATTCGGATTTCAGGATCAGATCGGCGATGACGGGGAAATGATCGGACCCGATATCCTCGCCGACCCGGCTTTCGATGGGCGTGAAGCCGGAATTGACGAGGATGTGGTCGATGTGGAGCCCGAGCAGCGGGAAGCGGGAGCGCCAAGTGGCGGACAGCTTCCTCGTTCTTGCCGTATCGGTGAGCCCGGCCCCGTCGATCAACAACCGAAAACCGCGGGCCCACGGTGTCACGTTCAGATCGCCCATGACCACGACGGCACCGGTGGAGGCGGCCTTCGCCTCCCTGACCACTCCCGCCAGCTGAGCTCTCTGACGCCTTGCTCCTCCACCGAATGGCTGTTCCGCATGAAGTCCGATCAGCGTGAAGCATCGACGGTTCAAGTCGGGATCGCAAAGGCGAACCGTGAGCGTCGAGCGGTACCGCATGACGCTGCGATCGACGGACTTGCCCCGGATCTCCCAGCGACTGAGCAGGACCGCATCGACGGGCAATCCGCCATCTTCAAGAATCTGGTGCGGGTAGATGTCGGCCCATCCCTGGACGGCGCTCCTCGTCTCGTGCGGCACCTCCGCAAGCAGAACGATGTCGGGCTTCTCCCGCTCGAGCAGCCGGCGCAGGTCCTCCGGATCGGTGCTGCGCCCATGCAGGTTGAACGTCAGAAAGCGGATCCGTTCCTGCCCCTCGACGGCTCGGCTTGCGCTGACCGGTCCACCCGCAAGGTACGGCACGAGCGGAGCGGCATTCACCGCCGCAAGGACGAGACTCGCGACCAGAACCGCCCAGGACCGGGTCCAAAGCGAAGCGGCGATGGCCACGAGCCCGAGAGCCGCCAGTTGGGGGCGGAAATGCGACAGCAGGTCGAGATACGACGACCAGGAGCTCAGGAAACTCCCGGCCGTCGCGATGAGCAGCGCTGCCGCCACGAAGATCGGCAGCGCCCTTTTGGCATTTTCGGCGAGACATCGCACCGATCAGCCCGCCGTTACGCGGTCTCTCGCCTGCTACGCCCGTCCGCGGGTGCGGATCATGAAGGTGTCGAACGCGTATTCGTTGAGCTGCCACCAGGGCAGCACGTCATTGCGGTAGGCCACCATCGAGTCGTAGCCCTTCTTGAAGTCCGGGCTCTTGGTGGACAGCTCGGCGTAGTACTCGTTCGCGGCCTTCAGCGAGGCCTCCATGATGGCGGGCGAGAAGGTGCGCAGCTCCGCGCCGGCGCCGACCATGCGGCGGAGCGCGGCGCCGTTCACCGCGTCGTACTTCGCCAGCATCCAGTTGTTCGCCGCCTCGCAGGCGTGGAACAGGATTGCCTGATAGTGCTTCGGCAGCTCGCTGTACTTCTGCTGGTTGACGACGAGATGCAGCATGGCGCCGCCCTCCCACCAGCCGGGGGCGTAGTAATATTTCGCGACCTTCAGGAAGCCGAGCTTCTCGTCGTCGTAGGGGCCGACGAACTCCGCCGCGTCGAGGGTGCCGCGCTCGAGCGCCGGATAGACGTCGCCTGGGGCGACCTGCTGCGGGACGACGCCGAGCTTCGCCAGCACCTGGCCGCCGAGGCCGCCGATGCGGAACTTGAGGCCCTTGAGGTCGTCGACCGTGTTGATCTCCTTGCGGAAGAAGCCGCCCATCTGGGTGCCGGAGTTGCCGCAGGCGAACGAGACGGCGTTGAAGCGCGCCAGCACGTCGTTGATGAGGTCCTTGCCGCCTGCGAAGTGCCACCAGGAATGCTGCTGGCGGGCGTTGAGCCCGAACGGGATGCCCGTGCCGAGGCCGAGGGCCGGCTCCTTGCCGGTATAGAAGTAGACCGGGGTGTGGGCGCATTCGACCGCGCCGTTCTGGACCGCGTCGAGGGCCTGGAGGCCGCCGACGATCTCGCCCGGGGCGAAGACCTGGATCTGGAACTTCCCGTCGGTCGCTTCCGACATGTACTTCGCGAAGGTCTCGGCGGTGCCGAAGATCGTGTCGAGGGACTTCGGGAAGCTCGACGTCAGGCGCCAGCGGATCTCCGGGGAGGACTGGGCGATCGCCGGCGCGGCCACGGTGCCGGCCACGGCCGCGAGACCGGCCCCTTTCAAAAAGTTTCTTCTTTTCAACGTCGTTGTGGTCATCAGGCGTTTCCCCAGCAGATTTTCCGTTGCAAGCTCACTAAATCACATCAACCCGGTCGGTGGCTATGAAGCTTTCTTCCCTTAAGCAAGGCCGTGATGGCCGCCTCGTCGTCGTCTCCAAAGACCTGACCCGTGCGACGGACGCATTTTTCATCGTCCCGACGCTTCAGCAAGCCCTCGATGAGTGGGACAGGGTTGCGCCACGGTTGCGGGACCTCTCCCAGCAGCTGGAGCACGGCTCCGTGCCGACCTTCCGGTTCCACGAGCACGACTGCGCCTCGCCCCTGCCCCGGGCCTACCAATGGGCCGACGGGTCGGCCTATGTGAACCACGTGGAGCTGGTCCGGAAGGCCCGCGGCGCCGAGATGCCGGAATCGTTCTGGACCGACCCGCTGATGTACCAGGGCGGCTCCGATTCCTTCCTGGGCCCGCGCGACCTGATCTACGCGGTCGACGAGGCCCACGGGATCGATTTCGAGGCCGAGGTGGCGGTGATCACCGGCGCGGTGCCGATGGGGGCCTCCCGCGAGGAAGCCGCCGCCGCGATCCGCCTGATCGTGCTCGTGAACGACGTTTCCCTGCGCAACCTCATCCCGGCGGAGCTGGCCAAGGGCTTCGGGTTCTTCCAGTCAAAGCCCTCATCCACCCTCTCGCCGGTGGCCGTGACGCCGGACGAGCTGGGCGACGCCTGGGACGGAGGCAAGGTCCACCTGCCCCTGCGCTCGGCCCTCAACGGCAAGCCCTTCGGCTGCCCGAACGCGGGCGTCGACATGACCTTCGACTTCCCGACCCTCATCGCCCACGCGGCGAAGACGCGTCCCTTAAGCCCCGGCACCATCATCGGGTCCGGCACCGTGTCGAACAAGGACAAGGACGGCGGACCCGGCAAGCCCGTTTCAGAGGGAGGCGTCGGCTATTCCTGCATCGCCGAGCAGCGCACCGTCGAGACCATTCTGGAGGGCAAGCCCCGGACGCCGTTCATGCGGTTCGGCGACACGATCCGCATCGAGATGAAGGACAAGGCCGGGCACTCGATCTTCGGAGCCATCGAGCAGGAGGTCGCGGCCAACCACCGAGAGGCGTGATGCTGCGCCTGGATCACGTCCAGCTCGCCATCCCACCCGGCGCCGAGGACGCGTGCCGGGCGTTCTACATCGACCTTCTCGGCATGGCCGAGGAGCCCAAGCCGCCGGTTCTGGCCGCCCGCGGCGGTCTCTGGCTCCGGTCGGGCGAGGTGCGGCTGCATCTGGGCGTCGAGCAGGATTTCCGCCCGGCCCGGAAGGCGCATCCGGCCATTCTCGTCGGCGATCTCGACGGCCTCGCGCGCAAGCTCTCCGAGGCGGGCCATGTTCCGGTCTGGGACGACGCGATCCCCGGAACCCGCCGGTTCTACGCGACGGATCCGGTCGGCAACCGCCTGGAATTCGTGGCCTGCGCCGACCCTGCGGAGATGTGAACGGAGCGTCAGCACGCTTTGCAAAGCGTGGCGGAACTCTTCCCCCTGCCGTGTTTTTCTCCCCCGGACAATCCAACAACAGGGAGAACCGTCATGAATCTCGGCAGCATTCTGGACAGCCTGATGGCCAACCAGCGCAACCAGGGCTCCTTCGGCGGTCGGCCCGGGCAGCCCGGCATGGGCGGCATGCAGGGCGGCATGGGCGATCTCGCCTCGCGCATCCCCGGCGGCATGGGCGGGCTTGCGGGCGGCGCCCTCCTGTCGATGATTCTGGGACGCGGTGCGGGCCGCTCCGCCGGCGGATCCCTGCTCAAGGCCGGCGGTCTCGCGGTTCTCGCGAGCGTCGCCTTCAAGGCCTTCGAGGACTGGAAGGCGAAGCAGGCCCCCGCTCCGGGCCAGCCGGCGAACCTCCCGACGCAGCCGCCCGCCGGCAGCGGTTTCCACCTCGACGAGGAGAAGGACAAGGAAGGCAACGAGATGGGCCTGGCCCTCGTGCAGGCCATGATCTCGGCCGCCAAGTCCGACGGCCATCTCGACGGCGAGGAGAGCATACGCATCCAGGAGCAGATCCAGCAGCTCGGCCTCGGCAACGAGGAGAAGGGTTTCCTCCTCGACCTGATGGCGAAGCCGGCCGACGCCGCCGCCATCGCGCGCCTGCCACGCACCAAGGAGCAGGCCGCGGAACTCTATGTCGCCTCTCGGATCGCCATCGGCGATGTGAACACGCCCGAGGAGCGGGCCTACCTCGACCGCCTCGTCGCCCTGCTCGACCTGCCCGGCGACCTAGTGGCCCATCTGGACACCCAGGTGGACGCGGCGCGCAAGACGCTCGCGGCCTGACGCGGTTCGGCGGCCGGGCCATTCTGGCCCGGCCACCTTTTTTCACGCCGCCCTGACGGTCTCCAGGAAGCGGCCGATCTCGCTGCCCAGGCGCGAGGCCTGACGCTCCAGCGCGACCGACAGGTCCGCGACCGCATGCGCCGCATCGAGCGACTGCGTGGCGACCGCCTCGGTCGTCTGGATGGCCGAGGCGCTGGTCTGGGCCTCGCTCGACACCTCCGTGACGCTGCGGGCGATCTCGGACACCGCCGCGGTCTGCTGGCCCACGGCCACCGCGACGGACGAGACCACGGAAGCCAGGTTCTCCACCGTGTCCTGGACCGATCCCAGAGCGCCGAGCGTGTTGCGGGAGGCCTCCTGCACCGCCTCGATCTGGCGCGCGATGTCCTCCGTGGCGCGGGTCGTCTGGCTCGCCAGCGCCTTCACCTCGCTCGCCACGACCGCGAAGCCGCGGCCGGCCTCGCCGGCCCGCGCCGCCTCGATGGTGGCGTTGAGCGCCAGGAGGTTCGTCTGCTCGGCGATGGAGCGGATGAGGTTCGCCACCTCGCCGATCTGGGCCGTGGCGGCGGACAGGGCCGACATGCTGCTCGACGCGCCCCGTGCCTCCGCGACGGCGCGCTCCGAGGCGCGGGTCGACTCGCCCGTCTGCGCGGCCACCTGGGCCAGCGAGGCGTCGAGCTCCTCGGCCGCGCTCGCCACCGCCGACACGTTCTGCGAGGCGCGCTGCGAGGCGTCGCCGGCGACCTGCGCCTGCTCGCTCACGTGATGGGCCGAGCCCTTCAGCTGGCCCGATGCCTGGGCCAGGTCCTCGGTGGCCCGGCGGACCTCGGCCAGGATCTCCTCGACGGAGGCGTCGAAGGTGGCGATCGCGTGGGCGATCGCAGCCGCACGTTCGGCCTCGAAGGCGGCCATGCCCTCGCGCTCGCCGGTCAGGCGCTCGCGCTCGCGGGCATTGTCGCGGAAGACCAGCACCGTGCGGGCCATGGCGCCGATCTCGTCGGACGCCTCGGTCGACGGGATCGCGGTGGTCACGTCGCCGTCCGCCAGGCGACGCATGGCGTTCTGCAGCCGGACGAGCGGCTGCGAGATCGAGCGGCCGACCAGCAGGGTCAGGGCAAGGCCGAGCACGAGGGCCGCACCCATCACCCAGAGGATCAGCGCGAAGGTGCGCTCCTGCGATGCGGTGAGCTGCTGGCCGGTCTTGTCGGCCTCGGCGCGGACCTTGGTGAGGAGGTGATCGAGGGTCGGGACGAGCAGGTCGAACTGGCCCGTAAGCCGCTCGCCCTGCCCGGCGACCTTCTTTTCGAGTGCGGCCCAGGCGTTGAATGCCGCCTGATAGGCCTCACCCGCGGCAGCGACGGGACCTCTAAGGCCGGCGTATTCCCCGCCGATGCGGGGGATCGCCCGCATGAAGCGGCCCTGATCGACCTCGAAGGCCCCGAGGGTCACGTCCTCGAGGCCGTTCCGAGCCGTCGCCTCCTGCCGGAACATGCCGAGCGTGGCGGCCCACAGCTTCAAGGCATCGAAATCCTCGCTCGAGGCGAGGGGCCGGACGGTCTTTTCGAGTTCTGCCGCCGCCGTCAGGAGCTTCCCGCGGGCGCCCTCCTCGGCCTGGTAGCCGACCTGGGTGTAGAGGGCGTCGAGCTCCTTGGCCTGTGCGACGAGTTCCGCCGCCCGCTGGGCGAGGTCGTTCAGCTCGGCGGTTACCAGGCCGGAGCCTGGCGCCGACTTCATGCCGTCGAGCTGTGCCGCCAGGGCCTTTTGCTGGTCCATGAAGGCCTGAGCCAGATGGCCGAGACGGGTCGCGGTCCATTCCCGCGCCGTGACCTTCAGGGCGTCGGCGCCGCCGCGGAACTGGTAGGCCTTCTCGGCCAGCGCCGCATAGGTCTGCTGATCGGCGAGCGCCTGCTCGACATCGCTCCGACCCGCCTGGAACACCACCCCAATGGTGCCGAACCCCAGCACCATCACGCCGCTCAGGGCGGCGACGCGCACGCGAACCGAGGGCCAACGCAAACGAACGAAAGACGACATCGACCAGAACTCCGGCATGACTTTACGTCACGATGTCGCCCAACAGGTTAACGTCGCCTTAGCGCCGCATGGTATAACGCTAGGCCTCCAGCTCCTCCCGGAGCATTTCCAACTCCAGCCACCGCTCCTCGGCGGCGTGGAGGTCCGTCTGGAGCTGCGTGAGCGCGTCCATGGCCTTCTGGAACCGTGCGGGATCGCGGGAATAGAGTTCCGGGTCCTCCAGGATCTCCTGCACCTTGGCGATCTTGGCCTCCAGCTCCGCCATGCGCTTGGGCAGGGTCTTCAGATCGTGCTGCTCGTTGAAGCTGAGCTTGCGCTTGGCGGACTGGGCGGGCTGAGCCGATGCGGCCTTCTCGGGCCTGGGCTTTGCCTCCTTTTCGACGCTGCGCGCCTGCACCCCCTGGCCGCGCTGGACCACCATGTCGGAGTAGCCGCCCGCATACTCCACCCAGCGCCCCTCGCCTTCCGACACGAGCACGGAGCTCACCGTCCGGTCGAGGAAGTCGCGGTCGTGGCTCACCAGGATGACCGTGCCCGAATAGTCCGTGATCATCTCCTGGAGCAGGTCGAGGGTTTCGAGGTCGAGATCGTTGGTGGGCTCATCGAGCACGAGCAGGTTCGACGGCTGCGCCAGGGCGCGGGCCAGCATCAGCCGGTTGCGCTCGCCGCCGGAGAGGACGCCGACCGGCGTGCGCGCCTGCTCGGGCGAGAACAGGAAGTCCTTCATGTAGCCGACCACGTGCTTGGTCTGGCCGCCGATCTGCACCGTGTCGCCGCGTCCGCCCGTGAGGGTCTCGGCCACGGTGGCGGTGGGATCGAGGCTCGCCCGGCGCTGGTCCAGGGTCACCATCTGCAGGTTGGCGCCGAGCCGCACCCGGCCCTCGTCGGGCGGCAGCACGCCGGTCAGGAGGTTGATCAGCGTCGTCTTGCCGGCGCCGTTCGGGCCGATGATGCCGAGTCGGTCGCCGCGCAGGATGCGTAAGGAAAGGTCCGCCACGATGGGACGGCCGTCGTAGGATTTCGAGATCCGCTCCGCCTCGACTACGAGCGTTCCGGACTGCTCGGATTCGGCGAGCGTCATGCTGACGGTGCCGACCGCGCGCTTGCGGTCGCGGTACTGCTGGCGCATCGCCTGGAGGTTGCCGAGGCGGCGCACGTTGCGCTTGCGCCGGGCGGTCACGCCGTAGCGGAGCCAGTCGGCCTCGGCCACGAGCTTGCGCCCGAGCTTGTGGTGCTCCGCCTCCTCCTGCTCCAGCACGTCGTCGCGCCATTCCTCGAAATGGGCGAAGCCGCGGTCCATACGGCGCGTCCTGCCCCGATCGAGCCAGACGGTTGCCTGAGAGAGGCTCTCCAGGAAGCGCCGGTCGTGGCTGATCAGCACCATGGCGGAGCGCAGGCCCTTCAGCTCACCTTCGAGCCATTCGATGGCCGGCAGGTCCAGATGGTTCGTCGGCTCGTCGAGCAGCAGGATGTCGGGCGCGGGCGCCAGGACCTGCGCCAGCGCCGCCCGGCGGGCCTCGCCGCCGGAGAGCTGCGCCGGGGTCTCCTCGCCGGTCAGGCCGAGCTGTTCCAAGAGGTAGCGGGCCCGGTACGGATCGTCGCCCGGGCCGAGCCCCGCCTCCACGAAGGCGAGCGTGTTCGGGTAGGCGCTCAGGTCCGGCTCCTGGGCGAGGTAGCGGATCGTGGCGCCGGGCTGCACGAAGCGCTTGCCGCGGTCCGCCTCCACGAGGCCCGCCGCGATCTTGAGCAGCGTCGACTTGCCCGAGCCGTTGCGGCCGACGAGGCAGGCGCGCTCGCCCGGGGAAACCGACAATTCGGCGCTCTCGATCAGCGGCGTGCCGCCGAAGGTGAGCGCGATGTCCTGGAGGAGGAGAAGAGGAGGTGCAGCCATCGCGGTCTCCGTGGCATCTCCGGGCGCAGGAAGCAAGATCGCCTTGCTGCCGCAGGGTGGACGCTCAGCGATCTTTGTGGTCCCCTGTCACGGACAAGCTGGGCCCCTGCATGACTCTGACGAAGCGTTTGCTTCTTCTGGCGCTGATCTCGGTTCTGCCGACGATCGTGATGTGGACGTATACCGAGGTCTCGCTGCGCCGTGCCCGCGAGGCCGAGGTGAACGACCTCGTGATCCGCCAGGCAAGGGTCGCCGCGTCCGAGCTAGAACGGATCTTCGACGGCATCCATAGCCTCCTGATCGCCGTGGACGAGGCACCGTCGATCCGGTCCTTCATCGCGCCGGCCTGCAATTCCTACCTCGCCTCCCTGCAGCAGAAGGTCCCCTACCTCCTGGCCTTCGTGGCGCTCGACCTGGAGGGGCGCGTCCGCTGCGTGCAGGGCCCTATGCCGGGCGGCGACTACCGGTTCAACAACCGCCCCTATTTCCGCGACGTCCTCCGCACCGAAGGCTTCGTGGTCGGGACCTATACGCCCGAATTCCTGGAGGGAGGCGTCGGGGCCCATCCGGTCCTGCCGCTGGGATTGCCGATCCGCGACGACGAGGGGCGAATCACGGGTGTCATCGCGGCTGCCCTCGACCTGCGTTGGCTCAACCAGAAGCTCAAGGAGCGGGTCATTCCGGCCGGCGGCTCGGTCACCATCGCGGACCGCAACGGCATCATCATCGCGCGCGAGCCGCTCTCCGAGCGGTTCCTCGGCACGAAGATACCCGAACCGTTCATGAAATATGTGAACGACAACAAGGTCGGCAGCTTCGAGGCCATGAGCCAGGACGGCGTGAAGCGAATCCTGGGCTACATCCCGCTCAACGTGCAGCCGACCGAGCTCTACATCAGCGCCGGGCTGTCCTCGAAATCCGCGTTCGAGACGATCAACAAGGCGGCCACCCGAGGCTTCATGCTCATCGCGGCGGGCCTCGTCCTCTCGCTCTCCGTGTCCTGGCTCCTCGGGCGCGCCTTCATCACGAGGCCGTTCGAGATCATGACGGATGCGGTGCGGGCATGGCGCCGCGGCAATTACCTCGCCCGCATCGAGCTTCCCGGCAGCACGGGCGAACTCGGCGTCCTGGCCCATGCCTTCAACGACCTCATGGACGACGTCGCCGAGCGCCAGAAGGCCCTCCAGGCCAGCGAGGAGCGGGCCCGGCTCGCTCTCGACGCCGGCCACATGGGAACATGGTGGTACGACCATCTCAAGGGGATGGGCGGCTGGTCGAGCCAAGCCGCGCTGCTCCTCGGGCTTCCTCCCGAGAAGACAACCGTCACGATCGAGGAGTGGCGCGAGCTCGTTCATCCGGACGACGTGGAGACGGTGTTCGCCAAGCTGCGCGGCGCCGTTCAGGGTGACGGGGAGTACGAGGACGAATACCGGGTCCGGCACGCCGACGGCGAGACCCGCTGGATCAACTCGAAGGGACGCGTCTTCTTCAACTCGGCCCGCAAGCCCGTCTATTTCGTCGGGATCTTCCAGGACGTCACCGCGCGCAAGCGGGCCGAGGACCAGCAGCGGTTTCTCCTCGACGAGCTGAACCACCGGGTGAAGAACACTCTGGCGACCGTCCAGTCCATCGCGGCCCAGACCCTGCGCTCCGCGGATGGACCGGCAAGCTTCAAGGAAGCCTTCGAGGGACGCCTACTGGCCCTGTCGAAGACCCACGACCTCCTGACGCGAAAGTCGTGGCGCGAGGCCGACCTGCACGAACTCGTGAAGCAGGAGCTTGCCCCTTACCGGAAGAGCCGCGACGAGCGGGTCTTCGTCCGCGGCCCGAATGTGGATCTCCCGGCGCGCTACGCGATCAATTTCGGCCTCGTCCTGCACGAGCTCGTAACGAACGCCGCAAAGTACGGCGCCCTGTCGTCGCCGTCGGGCCGGCTCGAAGTGACCTGGACGGTGATCGAGAACACCGAGCGGCCGCCGCAGCTTCGCCTCCATTGGCGCGAGAGCGGCGGTCCGCCTGTGGAGAAGCCGAAGCGCCAGGGCTTCGGCTCGCGCCTGATCCGCCGCAGCATCGAAGGCGAGCTCGCGGGCTACATCGTAATCAGCTTCGCGCCGACCGGAGTCTCCTACGACCTCTCGGTGCCGCTGCCGGTGGAGCGCTCCCTTCCCGTCAGCGCAGCATGAAGGCGAGGAGGCGCTCCATGGGCCGTCCATAGGGCGGCTTGGTCATGCCCGCCGCATTGAAGCGCGCCTGATGGAAAACCGCCTTGGCGTGGCTGAAGGTTCGGAAGCCCGCCTCGCCGTGATAAGCCCCCATGCCGCTCTCGCCGACCCCGCCGAAGGGCAACTCCTCCTGCACGCAATGCAGGAGCGTGTCGTTGACCGCGACCCCGCCGGCGATCACGCGCTCCAGGCTGTATTCCACGGTCTCGGAATCGTGGCTGAACAGATAGAAGGCCAGCGGGCGCGGACGCTCGTTGATGGAGCGGCACGCCTCCTCCAGGCGATCATAGGCGACCACCGGCAGGATCGGCCCGAAGATCTCCTCCTGCATGGCGCGGCCGTCATCCGGAACCTCCGTCAGGACCACGGGCGCCATCTTGCGGGCCGCCGGATCGAGCGTCTCGCCGGCAGGGTTGATCTCGTCGACGCGCGCGCCGCGCCGGCGCGCATCCGCAACGAGGCTCGCGAGCCGGTCGTAGTGCCGCGCGTTGATGATGGCCGTATAGTCGGGATTGTCGCGCAGCGTCGGATAGTGGCGCGACACCGCCGAGCGGTAGGCCTCCGCGAAGCGTCGTTCGCTCCCGCGCGGAACGAGCACGTAGTCCGGCGCGATGCAGGTCTGACCCGCATTGAAGAGCTTGCCGACCGCGATGCGCTCCGCCGCTTTCTCGAGCGGGTAGTCCGGAGCGACGAGCGCGGGGGATTTTCCGCCCAGCTCCAGCGTGACCGGCACGAGATTATCCGACGCGGCGCGCATGACCTGGCGGCCGACCGCCGTCGAACCCGTGAAGAGCAGGTGGTCGAACTTGAGGCGGGTGAAGGCCTGCCCCACATCCGCGCCGCCCTGCACGACCGCGACCTCGTAGGGCCGGAACACCTCGCCGATCACCTTGTCCAGCAGAGCGGAGGTGGCGGGCGTCAGCTCGGACGGCTTGAGCATGACGCGGTTGCCCGCCGCAATCGCGCCCGTGAGCGGCGCAAGCGCCAGCTGCACGGGGTAGTTCCAGGGCGCGATGATGCCGACGACTCCGAGCGGCTGATACATGACGCGCCCGGTGGCAGGCTTGAACATCCAGTCGATAGGCCGGCGGCGCGGCTTCATCCAGCGCCGGAAGCGACGCCGCGCATGGCGCAGGCCGGCCACGACCGGGTAGAGATCCGCAAGCTTGGTCTCGTGAACGGAGCGATGGCCGAAATCCTGCCGCACGGCTTCGGCGAACTCGTCCACGTGACGCAGAACCGCATCCGCCAAGCCTTCCAGCGCCTCCGCCCGCCGCTCGACCGAAAGAGGTCCCTCGTCGAGCCAGGCGCTGCGCTGCGCTTCGAGGCAGTCCGACAGATGCCCCTCGAACGGATTCGTCACGATAGCATGCATGATCTGCAACGGTCCTCGCGCCAAGGGGTAGGATATGGGAATGGCACCCCTATTCTCAACGCGGTCCGTATTAGCCTTTGGCCTCACTCGATCCGGCCCTCGCGGCGCTTGACAGGTTTTTCCTCCCAAATGAAGTGCTCGCGACGGATTGACGGACCGGACGGGATCGCCAGGATGATCGCCCCCGCGCCGAGCTTGCGGATTCCAGGAGACATGGATGGCGACACCCTCCCCCGTGCTGACGATCGAGAATCTCTGCCTCGGGCTGCCGAGCCTCGCGGACCGGCCCTACGCCATCAACGACGTGTCGCTCTCCATCAACCCCGGCGAGACGCTCTGCGTCGTCGGTGAGTCGGGGTCGGGAAAGTCCATGACCGCCATGGCGACGATCGGATTGCTGCCCGGAGGCGTCGAGGTCCTGTCGGGCTCGATCGACCTTGCGGGCATCGATCTCCTGTCGCTGACCGAAGCCGAATGGTGCGACGTGCGCGGGCGCGACGTCGGAACGGTGTTCCAGGAACCGATGACGTCGCTCAACCCGGTCATGCGCATCGAGGACCAGATCGCCGAGACGTTCCGCGCCCATGGGGTGCTGAGCCAGGCCGGACGCCGTGAGCGCACCATCGAGCTTCTCACCGAGGTTAACCTGCCTCACCCGGAGCTGATCGCCCGCGCCTATCCCCACGAGCTCTCCGGCGGCCAGCGCCAGCGGGTGATGATCGCCATTGCGCTCGCGCTCGAGCCCAAGCTTCTCATCGCCGACGAGCCGACCACCGCGCTCGATGTGACCACGCAGGCGCAGGTGCTCAAGCTCATCGACAACCTGCGCCGCAAGAAGGGCACGGCCGTGCTCTTCATCACGCACGATTTCGGCGTGGTGGCGGAGATCGCCGACCGGGTCGCTGTGCTCCAGCAGGGAGAGCTCGTGGAGCAGGGGCCGGCCGACGAGGTCCTGTCGCGGCCGCGCCATCCCTACACCAAACGCCTGCTGGCCGCCGTGCCCTCCCTGACCCCTCCGGCGCCGAAGCAGCTCCGGGGCGAGCCGATCTCGCTCAAGGTCGACCACCTGACCAAGACCTATGGCGGGCGCGGGTTCCTCCGCAAGGGCCGCGAGGTCAAGGCGGCCGATGCGGTGAGCTTCGACATCCGGCGCGGCGAGACCCTGGGGCTCGTGGGCGAATCCGGCTCCGGCAAGTCGACCGTCGGGCGCTGCGTTCTGCGTCTGATCGAGCCCGACGGCGGCCTGGTCGAGATCGGCGACCTGCCCTTCAGCACCTTGTCCCAGCGGGACCTGCGGCCGCAGAGGCGCCGCATCCAGATGGTGTTCCAGGACCCCTTCGCATCCCTCAATCCCCGCCGCACGGTCGGCCGGATCATCGCCGAGGGGCCGATCACCCAGGGCGAGGATCCCAGGAAGGCGCTGGACCAGGCGCGGGAGCTGCTCGACCTGGTCGGCCTGCCGGCCCAGGCGATCGACCGCTATCCGCACGAGTTCTCCGGCGGCCAGCGCCAGCGCGTCGGCATCGCCCGCGCGCTCGCCATGCGGCCCGACGTCCTGGTGGCCGACGAGGCGGTTTCGGCGCTCGACGTGTCGGTGCAGGCGGACATCCTCAGGCTGATCCGCCGGATCCAGGACGATTTCGGCCTCGCGATCCTGTTCATCACGCACGACCTAAGGGTTGCGGCGCAGATCTGCGACCGCGTGGCAGTCATGCAAAAAGGACGGATTGTGGAAATGGCCGAAACGGCACAACTTTTCGCCGCCCCGCAACACGCCTATACACGCCAGCTCCTGGCCGCAGTGCCGGGAATGAACAGAATAACGTAGGAAGGACGGAGACGTGAACGACCAGGTCAGCTTGAACGTGTCGCCCGACATGGTGCACCAGAACCTCATCGGCGGACGCAACGTCCCGGCCTCCGACGGCGCGATGCTCGACGTGCTGTCGCCGGTCGACGGTTCGCTCTTCGCACGCATCGCCTCCGGCACCGCCGCCGACGTGGACGCGGCCGTCAAGGCGGCTCGCGCGGCCTTCGAGGGCGCCTGGGGCAAGCTGACCGCAACCGAGCGCGGACGCCTCCTGATGAAGCTCGCGGCCGCCGTCGAGGCCCGCGTGGACGAGCTCGGCGAGCTGGAGAGCCGCGACAACGGCAAGCCCCTGCGCCAGGCCAAGGCCGACGTGGTGGCGCTCGCCCGCTATCTCGAGTTCTACGGCAGCGCCGCCGACAAGCTGCATGGCGAGGTCATTCCCTATCTCAACACCCATTTCATCGGTGTCGAGCGCGTGCCGCACGGGGTCACGGGCCACATCGTGCCGTGGAACTACCCGATGCAGATCTTCGGCCGCTCCGTCGGCGCGGCGCTCGCCGCCGGCAACGCGACCGTGGTGAAGCCGGCCGAGGACGCCTCTCTCACGATCCTGCGCGTCGCGGCGCTGGCCCGCGAGGTCGGCTTCCCGGACGGAGCGCTCAACATCGTGACGGGTCTCGGCCGCACGGCGGGCGCTGCACTCGCGGGCCATCCCGGCATCGACTTTCTCTCCTTCACCGGCAGCCCGGAGACGGGCACGGCCGTTCAGACCGCAGCCGCCCGGAACCATGTCGGCGTGACCCTGGAGCTCGGCGGCAAGTCGGCCCAGGTGGTGTTCGACGACGCCGATCTCGAGCGCGCTCTTCCGGTGCTCGTCAACGCCATCATCCAGAACGGCGGCCAGACCTGCTCGGCCGGCAGCCGCCTGCTGATCCAGCGCGGCATCTTCAAGGACGTGGTCGACGCGGTGTCCGAGCGCTTCCGCGCCCTCAAGGCGGGCCGCCCCGACGCGGAGCCCGATCTCGGGCCGATGATCAACCAGGCGCAGCAGCGCCGCGTGCAGGGCTATCTCGACCGCGCCTCGCAGGAGGGCCTGACCGTCACGGCTTCCGGCGGTATCGCGGCCGACGCCCCGAAGGGCGGCTACTACGTGGCCCCGACCTTCTTCGCGCCGGTCGCTCACGAGAGCCTGCTGTCCCAGGAAGAGGTCTTCGGGCCCGTGCTCGTCGCGACGCCCTTCGAGGACGAGGCAGAGGCGATCCGCCTCGCCAACGGCACGCCTTACGGTCTCGCGGCAGGCGTCTGGACCCGCGACGCCATGCGCTCGACCCGCGTCGGGCGCGCCATGCGCGTCGGCCAAGTCTTCGTGAACTGCTACGGCGCCGGTGGTGGCATCGAGCTGCCCTTCGGCGGCTTCGGGCGCTCGGGCCACGGCCGGGAGAAGGGCTTCGAGGGCCTGGTCGAGTTCACCACGACCCGCACCATCGTCATCGCGCACGGGTAAGAGCCCGGCGACCAACACAAGGGGAAGAACCATGAAACGCCTTGAAGGCAAGGTGGCGCTCGTGACCGGCGCCGGCTCGGGCTTCGGTCTGGGAATCGCGGAGACGTTCGCCCGCGAGGGCGCCAAGGTCGTCATCGTCGACATCAAGCAGGAGGCGGCAGAATCCGCCGCCGCGAATATCGGTGCCTCCGCCCTCGGCCTCGCCTGCGACGTCTCGAAGGCCGCCGATGTTCAGGCGGCCGTGAAGAAGACTCTCGACGCGTTCGGCCGCCTCGACATCGTGGTGAACAATGCCGGCATCACCCACCGCAACCGCTCGATGTTGGAGGTCGACGAGGAGGAGTTCGACCGCATCTTCGCCGTGAACGTGAAGTCGATCTACCACTTCGCCAGGGCCGCCGTGCCGCAGATGCGTGCCCAAGGCGGCGGCGTGTTCATCAACGTCGGCTCGACCGCCGGCCTGCGCCCGCGCCCCGGCCTTACCTGGTACAACAGCACCAAGGGCGCGGTGCACACCATGACGAAGTCCATGGCCGTCGAGCTCGCCCCCGACCGCATCCGCGTCTGCGCGCTCGCGCCGGTGGCCGGCGAGACGCCGCTGCTCGCGACCTTCATGGGCGAGGACACCCCCGAGCGACGCCAGGCCTTCGTGAACTCGATCCCGCTCGGCCGCTTCTCGACCCCGCAGGACATCGCCAACGCGGCGCTCTACCTCGCTTCCGACGAAGCCAGCATGATCACCGGCGTCGTGCTGGAGGTCGATGGCGGACGCTGCATCTGATCGCAGCGGGTGCTTTCACCTCTCCCTTGCAGGGGGAGGTGAAGATCCATTGGCAATCTCTCCCACCGTCATTCCGGGACGGCCGCAGGCCGGGCCCGGAACCCATGACCGCTGACGGCGCAGGATCAGGCGGAGCGCTGATAGCCTCTTCTTGGAACGATTGTGTTTATGGGTTCCGGGCTCCGCTGCGCGGCCCCGGAATGACGGGTGGAGGGCGTTCCCCTTATCCGCCGCACTGATATGCATCGTCCCGTCCCAGCGGAACGGGTGACGATCCGCCAGGACTTTAATAGCAGGATTGCCTCAACTAGCATCTTCCATCCCGCGCCCGGGTGCGTAAGCTGGAGCCCGATCGGGGTCACCCGCACGTACCGGATGGAATTCATGTCGAAGCGCTTCCTGGCTGCCGCCCTCCTCCTCTCCGTCAGCTTTGCTCCCGCCTACGCGGCCAAGACCTCGCTCGTGGTCGGCATGCCGATCGAGCCGCCGGGTCTCGACCCGACGGTCGCGGCGCCGGTCGCCATCCGCGAGGTGACTTGGGCGAACCTCTACGAAGGCCTCGTCCGCATCGACCGCAACGGCAAGGTGCAGCCGCTGCTCGCCAAGAGCTGGGAGATCTCGCCGGACGGCCTCACCTACACGTTCCGGCTCCAGGAGGGCGTGAAGTTCCATGACGGCACCACGTTCGATTCCGCCGACGTGAAGTTCGCCTTCGACCGCGCCCGCGCGCCGACCTCCACCAACGCCCAGAAGCAGATCTTCGCGCCGATCGACGCCATCGAGACGCCCGATCCGCAGACGGTCGTGATCAAGCTGAAGGAGACCTCGGGCAACTTCCTCTATTATCTCGGTTGGGGCGATGCGGTGATCGTCGCGCCCGAGACCGCGGAGAACAACAAGGCCAACCCGGTCGGCACCGGCCCGTTCAAATTCAAGTCCTGGACCCGCGGCGACCGGGTGGAGCTCACTCGCAACCCCGATTACTGGCAGAAAGACAAGATCAAGCTCGACAGCGTCACGTTCCGGTTCATCAGCGACGCGCAGGCGCAGGTCGCAGCCCTGCGCGCTGGCGACGTGGATGCGTTCCCCAACCTCGGAGCGCCGGAGCTCTTCACCGAGTTCCAGAAGGACAAGCGCTTCAGCGCGGTGGCCGGCAACACCGAGGGCGAGATCGTCGCCGGCATGAACAATGCCAAGAAGCCCTTCGACGACGTGCGCGTGCGCCGCGCGCTCATGCACGCCATCGACCGCAAGGCGCTGATCGAAGGCGCCTATTCGGGCTTCGGCCAGCCGATCGGCAGCTTCTTCTCGCCCAACAACCCGGCCTTCGTGGACATGACCAGCGTCATCCCCTACGACACCGCGAAGGCGAAGGCGCTGCTGGCGGAGGCAGGCTACGGCAACGGCCTGTCGATCACGATCAAGAGCCCGCAGATGGCCTATGCGAGCCGCTCGGCGGAGCTGATCGCCGCCATGCTGTCGGAGGTCGGGGTCGACATGAAGATCATCCCGACGGAGTTCCCGGCGAAGTGGATCGAGGAGGTCTTCAAGAACAAGGATTACGACGTCACCATCGTGGCCCACACCGAGCCCCTCGACATCGACATCTTCGCCCGCGACAACTACTACTTCAATTACAAGAACGACAAGTTCAAGGCGCTGATCGCCGAAGCCGCCAAAACCACGGACGAGAAGGCCCGCTACGCGAAATACGCCGAGGCCCAGAAGATCCTGGCCGAGGACGTGCCGGCCCTCTTCCTGTTCCAGCTGCCGAAGCTCGGCGTGTGGAACGCCAAGCTGAAAGGCATGTGGGAGAACTCGCCCGTTCCGGCCAACGACGTGACGGAAGTGTCCTGGACGGAGTAAGGACATCGCCCTTTACCTCTCCCAGTTGGAGAGGTCGGACCGTCTGGTCCGGGTGAGGGGTTACAGGTCTATCCGGAAACGGCGCATCCCCTCACCCGCCGCGCCGACGCGCGTCGACCTCTCCCCCTAGGAGAGGTGATCGGCGCAGGCGCGGCGTACCATTCCTGCCGCTCCCGTACCACGGAGTGAAAAGAGGTTATCCTCGTCCGATGCTGCGTCTCGTCCTCTCGCGCCTCGTCTCGCTGGCAGTGACCCTGCTCTTCGTGTCGCTGGCAATTTTCCTGATCCTGGAAGTCCTGCCCGGTGATCCGGCCGCGATCATGCTCGGCACCGCCGCGCGCGAGGACACGCTCGCGGCGCTGCGGCAGGAACTCGGCCTCGATCAGCCGGCGCTCCTGCGTTATCTCGAATGGATCGGCGGCATCCTTCACGGGGACCTCGGCACGTCGATCACCTACAAGATGCCGGTTTCCACGCTCGTCGCCGAGCGCATGGCCGTGACGCTGCCCCTGAGCCTCCTGGCGATCCTCATCTCCACCCTCCTCGCCCTTCCGCTTGGCGTCGCCGCCGCCGCACGTCGTGACGGCGCGGTGGACCGGGCCGTTCTGGTCTTCAGCCAGCTCGGCGTCGCGGTGCCGAATTTTTGGATCGGCCTCATCTTCATCCTGTTCTTCTCTACCTGGCTCGGCTGGTTTCCGGCCGGCGGCTTTCCCGGCTGGGAGAACGGCGTCGCGCCCGCGCTCCAGGCGCTCCTGCTGCCGGCCGTCGCGCTCGCTCTGCCGCAAGCTGCCGTGCTGACGCGCGTCACGCGCTCGGCGACGCTCGAAGTGATCGGCGCCGACTTCGTGCGCACCGCGCGGGCGAAAGGCGTCGACCGGAGCGCGACCCTACGCCGTCACGTGGTGCCGAACGCCCTCATCCCCGTGACCACGATCCTCGGCCTCCAGCTCTCCTTCTTCTTCGGCGGCGCCATCCTGGTGGAGAACGTGTTCAACCTGCCGGGCCTCGGTCGTCTCGCCTATCAGGCCCTGAACCAGCGCGACCTCGTGGTGATCAAGGACATCGTGCTGATCTTTTCCGGACTGGTGATCGTGGTGAACTTCCTCGTCGACATCGGCTACGCGATCCTCGACCCGCGCCTGAGGAGCCGCGCATGAGACGGCTGATGCGCCTGCGCTGGAACTCCGCCCTTATCGTCGGAGGGATCCTCACCGCCATCCTGATCGCGACGGCCCTGCTCTCACTCGTGTGGACTCCCGAGGTGCCGACGCGCGTGCGCATCGCGCTGCGCCTCAAGGCTCCTTTGGAAGCAGGCCTTCTCGGCACCGATCATTTCGGCCGGGACGTCACCTCGCTCCTCATGGTCGGTGCGTGGAACTCGCTGGCCATCGCGTGGCCCGCCGTGCTGCTCGGCGCCGCGATCGGCACCGCCATCGGCTGCGCGGCCGCCGCCTGGAAGGGCATCGCCGACGAGATCGCCATGCGCGTCTCCGACGTGGTCTTCGCCTTCCCGGCCGTGCTCTCGGCCATCATGATCGGCGCGCTCGTGGGCTCCGGCCCGCTTGCGGCGATCCTCGCCATCGCGGTGTTCAACATCCCGGTCTTCGCCCGCGTCACCCGCGGCGTCGCGCTTCAGGTCTGGACCCTCGACTACATCGCGGCCGCGCGTGCTCTCGGGAAGCATCCCCTGCGCATCACCTGGGAGGACGTAATGCCGAACATCGCCGGCGCCCTTATCGTACAGGTGACGATCCAGCTCGCGCTCGCGATCCTCACGGAGGCGGGCCTGAGCTATCTCGGCCTCGGCGTGCGACCGCCCAATCCGAGCTGGGGCCGCATGCTCAGCGACGCGCAGACCTACCTGTCCCGGGCCCCTCACCTCGCCATCGCGCCCGGCATCGCCATCGCGCTCTCGGTGCTGGGCCTCAACCTGCTCGGCGACGGCCTGCGCGACGCGCTCGACCCCACCCTGCGCGGACGCAGCACAACCGCATGACCACGGCAGCATGGAGACCCTGATGGCATCCGACGAGCAGTCCCGCGCGAGCGATATCCAGGTCACGCTCGCCCAGGCGGCAGCAGCCCTCACGGCGCAGCACCCGTTCAACATCGTGTTCGACCGCGGCGACGACATCAGCGTCGAGCTCTACGCGCCGGTCGGCCGGGACAACCAGATGCCGCACGAGCGCGACGAACTCTACATCGTCGCATCCGGCCACGGCACCTTCAGCCGCGGCGACGAACGTGTCCCCTTCGGCCCGGGCGACCTGCTCTATGTCCCGGCCCACGTGCCGCACCGGTTCGAGACTTTTTCCGACGACTTCAAGACCTGGGTGATCTTCTACGGCCCAAAAAGAACGGCGCCGCGCGAGCGCGACGCCGTGTAGGTTTTCACTCGATCAGACTTCTTAGAAGTCCATGCCGCCCATGCCGCCGCCCGGCATCGCCGGAGCGGCTTCCTTCTTGGGCTTCTCGGCGATCAGGGCCTCGGTGGTGACGAGCAGGCCGGCCACCGATGCAGCGTCCTGAAGCGCGGCGCGCACGACCTTCGCCGGGTCGATGATGCCGAGCTTGTAGAGGTCGCCGTACTCGCCGGTCTGGGCGTTCCAGCCGGTGGCGTAGTCTTTCTGCTCCAGCACCTTGCCGACCACGATGGAGCCGTCGGCGCCCGCGTTGACGGCGATCTGCCGGGCCGGGGTCTGGATCGCGCGGCGCACGATGTCGACGCCGGTCTTCTGGTCGGGGTTCTCGGGGTTGAGACCTTCGAGAGCCCTCAGGGCGCGCAGGAGTGCGACGCCGCCGCCGGGCAGAATGCCCTCCTCGACCGCCGCCTTGGTGGCGTGCATGGCGTCGTCGACGCGGTCCTTCTTCTCCTTGACCTCGACCTCGGTCGCGCCGCCGACGCGGATGACGGCCACGCCGCCAGCCAGCTTGGCGAGACGCTCCTGGAGCTTCTCACGGTCGTAGTCCGAGGTGGTCTCCTCGATCTGCGCCTTGATCTGGCCCACGCGAGCCTCGATGTCCTTCTTGGAACCCGCACCATCCACAATGGTGGTGTTCTCCTTCTCGATCACGACCTTGCGGGCGCGGCCGAGCATGTTCAGCGTCACGTTCTCGAGCTTGATGCCGAGATCCTCGGACACGGCAGTGCCGCCGGTGAGGATCGCGATGTCCTCGAGCATGGCCTTGCGGCGGTCGCCGAAGCCCGGAGCCTTCACGGCGGCGATCTTCAGGCCGCCGCGCAGCTTGTTGACCACGAGGGTGGCGAGCGCCTCGCCTTCCACGTCCTCCGCCACGATGAGCAGCGGCTTGCCGGTCTGCACCACGGCTTCGAGCACGGGGAGCATGGACTGCAGGTTGGACAGCTTCTTCTCGTGGATGAGGATGTAGGGATCCTCGAGCTCCACGCGCATCTTCTCGGCATTGGTGATGAAGTACGGCGAGAGATAGCCGCGGTCGAACTGCATGCCCTCGACCACGTCCAGCTCGGTCTCCAGCGACTTCGCCTCCTCGACGGTGATGACGCCCTCGTTGCCGACTTTCTGCATGGCCTCGGCGATCATGCGGCCGATCTCGGTGTCGCCGTTGGCCGAGATCGTGCCGACCTGGGCGATCTCGTCGTTGGACGTGACCTTCTTGGCGTTCTTCTTCAGATCCGCCACCACGGCCTCGACGGCCATGTCGATACCGCGCTTGAGGTCCATCGGGTTCATGCCGGCCGCAACCGCCTTGGCGCCTTCCTTCACGATAGATTGCGCGAGAACGGTCGCCGTGGTCGTGCCGTCGCCCGCCAGATCGTTCTGCTTGCTGGCGACCTCACGCACCATCTGGGCGCCCATGTTCTCGAACTTGTCGGAAAGCTCGATCTCCTTGGCGACGGTGACGCCGTCCTTGGTGATCCGGGGAGCCCCGAAGCTCTTCTCGATCACCACGTTGCGGCCCTTCGGGCCCAGCGTGACCTTCACGGCATCGGCGAGAATGTCGACGCCCTTGAGCATCTTCTCGCGTGCGTCGGCGGAAAACTTGACTTCTTTAGCAGCCATATTTCGTCACTCCTTGAGACGTAACGATGTGTGACTCTGGTTTTTGGGATCGGCCTTAAGCGGCCTTCTTCTGCGCGGCGGTCTGCTCGACCACGCCCATGATGTCGGACTCCTTCATGATCAGGAGATCCTCGCCACCGATCTTCACCTCGGTGCCGGACCACTTGCCGAACAGCACGATGTCGCCGACCTTCACGTCCAGGGCGACGACCTGACCCGCTTCGTTCCGGGCGCCGGGGCCGACCGCGATGACCTCGCCCTGCTGAGGCTTTTCCTTGGCGGTGTCGGGGATGATGATCCCGCCCGCCGTCTTCTCCTCGGCGTCGATGCGCTTAACCACGACGCGATCATGCAAAGGACGGAACTTCATGAAGCTTCCTCCAGATATATCAATGGTTTAACCACGTGCACGGGTCCCCTTTGGCCCCCGCGCGGCGTTGATTTGGTTGGAGAAGCTTCACCGTTCAAGAGGGAGTCGAAAAATTTTTTGGCACTCCATGGAACCGAGTGCCACCTCGGCTGTTAGCAGCGTCGTGACCGTGCTGCCAACATATTGATTTCACTAAAGTTTTATGCCGACATACTTGCCGCCGAACCGGTCTTCTGCTCCACTTTCCCTGTTGGGATAAAGGCAAGGAGCACCCTTGATGCAGGTGTCACCGGATTTCGTCCGCCAACTCCGGGGCTACGGCCTCACCACGGCGCAGATCCTTTACCGGATCCCGGACCATCGCTCCCTCGTCCAGGAATACATCTGGCAGGACTACGACCTCTTCCCGAAATTCCCGGCCCTGACCAAGTTCCTGACCTTCTGGGAGGAGAAGCTCGACGGGCCGCTGCACTCGGTGACCGTCGCCCATGCGCGGCTCATCAAGCCGGCCCAGATGCGGACCATCGACGGGGAGTACCGGCTGCAATAGCCCGCTTCACCCGCGCCTGGCCTGGAAGAGCACGGGCCAATCGTCGGCCAAGACGCCGCGGCAGGAATCCATCATGGTCGCGCGCATCAGCCTGAAGGCCGCGCCGTCCCAGGCCCATTCGGCCAGCACGCCGCAATCGCCGAGGCCCCTGCCCTTGGCAAAGGAGCCGAGCGTCATCCCGTCGTCGGAAAGCGCCGGCGAGGTCAGGACGCCTGCGTCCCGCTCCTGCACCAGTCCCGGGGCCATGAAGGCAGCCGGCTTCGGCCGCCCCTGCCCGGCCACGAAGAACCTGTAATCGAAGTTGTAGGCGGCGGCATCTGAGCACAGTCCCCACAGCGTCTGGCCCGCCGAAAGCCCGATCACCATGTCCGGGTATTCCTTGCAGAACTCGCCCTTCGGACGCGCGATTCCGGCCGGCCGCGGCTGTTTGGCCTTCGACAGATCGGTCATGCGCTTGGCGGCGACCACCGGCAGTTCGGGGACGGGAGGGATGGCCGATGCCGGCGCGTCGCCCTTGCGCGCGAGCGCCGTGACGGTACCGACGCGCTTCTGCTGGTCGTCCATGTAGAGCAGCGCCGCGGCGGAGCCGGCGAGCGAGATCGCTCCGCTGGCCGCTTCCTTCGATCCGTCGAGGAGCTGCACGTTGAGGCGCGTGCCGTTGCGCAGGGCTGCGACGAATGCTTCTGCCTGCCCTGCGGGGAGCTCCGCACGCACCACGTCGTCGTCGATGCCCGCCTTCAGGGGCTGGGCCGGGAGTCCTGGGATGTCCTTGCCGTCCAGGGTGAGCTTCAGGCCGGGAGAGGCAACCTGCACCCCATCGTCGAGCACCATCGCGAAGCTGATCGTGGGCGCGGCGTCGGCGGTGCCGCCCCGGCTGATCCTGACATAGGGTCCCATCGTTCCGTCGTCCGGTGCGAGCCCGAGCGCCGTGCAGGTCCGGGCGTTGTCGCAGCCGACGGTCCAGTCCTTGAACTGCTTGAGCGGCTGCACCTGCGCGGCGGCTTGCGGCTTCTGTTGCGCCAGAGCCGGAGCTGCAATGGCGAGCGGCGCAAGGGCAAACGCGAGACGGAGGTGGCGCGGCATGGAGGCTGTCCTTCGGGACGAGGCGATCAGTAGTGCGGCGGCGGTGGCTCGGGAGCGGATGGGCCGCCGGCCTTGTGCTCCGCCTCCTGGATGCGGTCGGTGAGATTGGCGATCTGCCGGGTCAGGAGATCGATCTGCTTCCACTGCGCCACGATGGTCTGGTTGAGATCCTCGATGGTCTCGTCCTGATAGGCGATGCGGATCTCCAGCGCGTCGATGCGGGCGCTCAAGGCGTCATGGTCACTCATGGGACGCGTCGTCCTCCATCTGTCGCGCAGCGGCGGGAAGCTCCAACAGGCCATGCCCGAGGGCGATGCGCTCGTCGAACACGAAGCATCCGCCCTGCCAGCGGCTCTCGGCCTCCGGCACGTCCTCGAGATATTGAAGAATGCCGCCCTTGAGGTGGTAGACCTCCTCGAAGCCCTTTGCGAGCATGTAGGCGCTCGCCTTCTCGCAGCGGATGCCGCCGGTGCAGAACATGGCGACCTTCCTGTGCTTCGCCGGATCGAGGTCCTTCGCGACGAAGTCGCGGAACTCGCTGAAGCTCTTGATGCGGGGATCGACGGCACCCTCGAAGGTGCCCATCGCGACCTCGAAGTCGTTGCGGGTGTCGATGAGCACGATGTCGGAATCCTCCAGGAGCCTGTTCCAGTCGCGGGCGGACACATAGGTGCCGACGCGGGCTACAGGGTCGGCCTCCGGGCTGCCGAGGGTGACGATCTCCTTCTTGAGCCGCACCTTCATGCGCCGGAACGGCATCTCGGCCGCGGTGGAGAACTTCAGCTCGAGATTGTCGAGGCGGCCTTGGAACAGGACGCCCTGCCGCAGCTCCGCCACGAGCGCATCGATCGCTTCGGCCCGTCCGGCGACCGTGCCGTTGATTCCCTCGGAAGCCAGCAGCAGCGTGCCCTTCAGGTCGAGGCCGGTGCAGAGGGCGCGCATCGGCTCTCGGAGATCGCGGAAATCCGGCAGCGGAACAAATTGATAGAGAGCAGCAACTTTGTAGGTCATCGGGGTGCTTTAGCAGCCGAACGGGAGCCGGAAAACCCGTACGGTGCCGCGACATAGCGCTTTCGCGCCGACTGCCGCCCAGGACTCGGCGCAGGACAGTATTCTACCATGGCCTCCTGGATGCTCCCGCAAGCCACCAAGAATTCATCTCCTATTCACAAAGAATTGCCTCTTGATATCGTTACGTCATATGACCGCCATATTCATTAAATGACTCTTAATGATCAGGAGACTTGAGCACGACAATGAACAAGACACTCAGGATCGTCGCAGCATCGTCCTTCATGATCGGGGCAGCCATCGGTGGGGCAGAAGCCAAGAAGGTGTCATACGACATCAACGGCCAGCGCTTCACCTACGACACGAACGACCCGGCGCAGGTCGAGATCGCCCGCAAGCGCATCGAGGCCGCCAATGCGGCCGATGCCGCGAAGGCCAAGGCGGATGCGGAGCGTGTCCAGAATCCTCTCGCGGCGACGTTCGGATCGCAGGCCCAGCGCGAGGCCCAGCAGGCCAAGGCGCGACTCGACCAGGTGCTCGCCGAGCAGGCGCAGGCGGACGCCGCCCTGAAGCGCCAGCGGGCCGCACGGGACGAGCAGCGCCGCAAGCAGGCTCAGGAAAACGCCGACGACAGCCCCGCCGCGGAGAGTGCTGCCGAGGCCGCGTCCAAGGAGCAGCCTGAGCAGAGCGCCGGCGCGGACCAGCCCACTCAACCGGCCGCGACCGCGCAAGCCCCTGCCCCGACGGCGCCGGAAGCGCCTCCTGTCGCGGTGGCCGCCAGGCAGCCGGAGGGCACGACACCGACCATCAAGACCGTCTCGTTCGATGTCGCCTCCGGCATCAAGACCACGGTCATGAGCGACGGCTCGATCCGCGAGGAGCCCTTCGACAGCAGCACGCTGGCGCAGATCGACGACGATCCGGACGACGCCGACAGCCTGAACGCCTTCGTCAACCAGCTGCGCAAGGCGGTTACCGTGGAGACCACCGGCTCCACGGTGTCGAGCGCCGCGCCGTCACCGGCGTCCGCGCCGCGCTAGAATTTCGGCCACGGACGCTTCGCCGGGCACATCGTCTCCCAGGCGCGGCTCAGGCGCAGCACGCCCACATCGTCGAAGCGACGGCCGGTGACCTGCAGGCCGATCGGCAGGCCCGCCGCCGTGAAGCCCGCATTGACGGAGGCCGAGGGCTGGTCCGACATGTTGAAGGCGACCGTGTAGCCGATGTGCTCGAACGGCTCTTCCGGGTTATGGATCGGGGACGCGAGCTCGGCCGGATAGGCCGCGATGGGCGCGACGGGCGAGAGCACGAAGTCGAAGCGGTGGGTCGCCGCGACGGCCGCATTGCGCATCACCAGCATCTGGTTCATGCCGTGATAGACCTCGGCGCCGGTGAGCGACTTCCCGCCCTCGGCCCACTGGCGGATATAGGGCAGAACGCGGGACTGCTCCTCCTCGCCCAGGGAGCCGATGTCCATCCAGGCGCGCTGACGCCAGAAATCGTCGAGCCCGTCGAGCATCTCGCGGGTGACGAAGGGCGGAACCTCCTCGATCTCGGCGCCCGCCTCCGCGAACAGCCTCACGGCCTGCTCCACGCAGGCGCGCACCTCCGGATCGAGCGGGATGCCGATGCCGGCCTCCATCATCACGCCGATCTTCAAGCTCCTGATGTCGATGTCGAGATCGAGCCAGGGCAGGTCCTGGTACGGCAGGCTCATGGCGTCGCGGGCGTCTGGCCGGGACAGGCTGCGCATCATGAGTGCAGCATCCTTGACGGTCCGGGTCATCGGCCCCGCCACGCGGCCGTAATAGGCCGGATCGATCGGGATGCGGCCGAAGCTGGGCTTGAGGCCGAACACGCCGCACCAGCCCGCCGGCAGCCGGATCGAGCCCCCGATATCTGTGCCGATATGGAGGGGGCCGTAACCCGCGGCCGCGGCGGCTCCCGCGCCCGCCGAGCTGCCGCCCGGATTCTTCGTCACGTCCCACGGATTGCGCGCCAGGGGATGGAAGCTGGAAAGGCCCGACGACAGCATGCCGTAGTCGGGCATGGTGGTCTTGGCGAGGATCACCACACCGTCCTCGCGGAGGCGCGCGGCGGGCGGCGCATCCTCTGCCGCGGGCGTGAGCGGGCGCGCCGCGGTCCCCAAGGGAACAGGGGTGCCCTTGGTGGCGATGTTCTCCTTGATGGTCGCCGGAACGCCGTCGAGAGGGAGCGCATCGCCGCGGCTCCATCGCGCCTCGGATTCCTTCGCATCGCGCAGGGCCGCCTCGGGATCAAAGGCATAAAGGGCCTGGAGCTTGGGCTCGCAGGCTTCGATCCTTCGGATCACCGCCTGCGTCACCTCGACCGGCGAGACGTCCTTGCGGCCATAGGCCTCCAGCATCTCGGACGCGGTCCAGTCGGCAAGGTCGGAGGCAGGCTCCCGGCTGTCCCGGTACGACGAGGTTTGCGCGCTCAACTCAAGATCTCCATCAGGCTCGAACGGATTCGACGGAGATGCATGCTGCGTCAATGCCTGCGCAGCGTAAACGGCTTTCAGGGCATGGCTCGCATGAGCGCGCCGCGTCAGAACAGGCTGGCCTGGACCTCCCTGGTCGTGGCAGCGGCTCCTTGCCCCTCCGGGAAGCGGACGCGCCGCTCGAGCTTCAGCAAGAAATCCTTGCGCGGCTGCCCGCCGCCATAGCCGGTGAGCGAGCCGTCCGCGCCGATGATGCGGTGGCAGGGTACCACGATCGAGACCCTGTTCTGCCCGTTGGCGCGCCCGACCGCGCGGCTGGCGCCGGGGCGGCCCAGGATCGAGGCCAGTTCGCCGTAGGACCGGGTCTCGCCGAAGGGGATCCGCTGCAGGGCTGACCAGACCTCCTGCTGGAACGGGGTGCCCGGCAGCAGGAGCGGGACCGAGAAGGCCGTCAGGCGGCCGGCGAAATACGCCTCCAGCTCCCGTTCGACCTGATCGAGATGGGCGTTACCGCCGGGCGCGATGGCGTAGCCGTAGCGGCCCTTCAGCTCCTCGATCTCGGCCGGAAGGGCCGGCCTGTCGGTGAACTCGAGCAGGGAGAGCCCCCTCTCCTCCGCCATGGCGATCATCGGCCCCAGGGGCGTGAGGATGCGCCGGTAGACCATGAGGCTCGCCGTCCGGCTGCGCCCGGGCGTCGTGCCCATGGTCTGGCGGAAGGCCTCGCGGAAGCCGCTCAGGGATTCGTAGCCGTTGTCGTAGGCCGCGGCATCGATGGTCTCGCCCGCGCTGATGCTGCCGAGCGCCTGCCCGAGCCGGCGCGTCCGCAGCCATGCATGGAAGGTCATGCCGAAATTGTCCTTGAACCAGCGGCGGAGGCGCGCCGGCTCGATGGCGCGGGCCGCCAGATCCTCGTCGGTCCACCGCCGCGCCGGAGAGGCCTCGACGTCTTTCAGGAGGGCCGCGACCCAGTCCGGCGCGGCGCCCTTCGCGTCGAGCGGGCGGCAGCGCTTGCAGGGCCGGAAGCCCGCCGTCAGGGCGTCTTCGGCGGTCCGGTGGAACACCACGTTCTCAGGTTTCGGCTTCCGGGCCGTGCAGGTCGGGCGGCAGAAGATCCCGGTGGTCTTCACCGCCGTGTAGAAGACGCCCTCATAGGCGGCGTCGCTGGCCAGCATGGCGCGGAGCATTTCGGGGACGGGAGGGAGCTGGGATGTGGTCATGGTGACGTTTTACCAAACCTCCCGCTTCGGGCTCCACCGACAAATCGACAGCGAATTTCGGCCCGCTTCGCCTTCGTGCCCCTTTGGATGCCATCCGGGGGCGACATTTCCGCTGCGTCGCCCTATACTCCTCCAAGAGTGCAGGTCGCGTTGTGCCGACCTATCGCCTCGGCACGGCCTTCCGTGACCTGTGACCGCTCCAAAAACGGTTATGGAGGAATGGTCATGGCCCATTTCCATGTGATCGCCGGCGCTGACGAGATCCCGGCCCATCCTGTCGTACGTAAAATCGGCCCCAGCGATCTCAAGGAAGCCCTCTCCCGGGGGTTCGACGATTTCTGGGCGATGCCCTCTCATCTGCTCTTTCTGGCGCTCATCTATCCCATCGCCGGCGCCTGCCTCGCGGCCCTGACCTTCACCAACAACGCCCTGCCCCTGCTCTATCCGCTGGCCTCCGGCTTCGCGCTGCTCGGCCCTCTGGCGGCAATCGGGCTGTACGAGATCAGCCGGCGGCGGGAGATGGGACTGGAGCCCACCTGGCAGGACGCCTTCGCGGTGCTGCGCTCTCCGTCGATCCCGTCGATCATCGCGCTCGGCGTCGTGCTGCTCGTGATCTTCTTCGCGTGGATGACCACGGCGCGTATGCTCTACGAATCCCTCTTCGGCTACGCGGCGCCGGACTCCTATACGCGCTTCGTCAACGAGGTGCTCACGACGCCTCAGGGGATGCGGCTCATCCTGCTAGGCAACATCCTCGGCTTTATCTTCGCCGCGGTGGTGCTGAGCATCAGCGTGATCTCCTTCCCGCTGCTCCTCGACCGGGACGTGGGCGCGGCCGTGGCCGTCACCACCTCGATCCGCGCCGTGGCGGCCAACCCCCTCACCATGGCGCTCTGGGGCGTGATCGTGGCCGGCGGCCTGCTCCTCGGCTCGCTGCCCCTGTTCGTCGGGCTCGCGGTGGTGATGCCGGTGCTCGGACACGCGACCTGGCACCTCTACCGGCACGTCGTCGAGCCGCCTCCCCCGCAAGAGGTCCTGCCGGCGAAGGAAACGCCAGTGCGGTCATAAGGACTGCCATCTGAATTGCCCGGGGCGGGGTCTCGATCAGGCTCCGGGCAGGAAGAACGTCATGCGCGAGAGAAGCGTGTAGTCGGACTCGAGCACCATGATGGCCACGAAGACGAGCACGGCCGCAACCGGCACCAGGATGGCGTAGACCAGCGCCAGCCGCTCCCACGCCATGTGCATGAACACGGCCACGATCAGCCCCGCCTTGAGCATCATGAACAGCAGGATCAGGGAGTAGCGCAGCCCGCCCTGAAGGTGAAAGTAATCCACCAGGTACGAGAAGGTGCTGAGCACGAAGAGCCAGCCCCAGACGACCAGATAGAGGCGGATCGGATGCTGCTGGCCCTGCGCATGCCCCGTCGCGTGTGCCGATGCGTCTGCCATGGCTTTCCTCACCAGAGATGCTTGCCTCACCAGAGATAGAAGAACGCGAAGATGAACACCCAGACCAGATCGACGAAGTGCCAGTAGAGGCCCATGATCTCGACCGCCTCGTAGCGCCCTCGCCGGCTGGTGAAGAATCCCTGCTGCCCCGTGTCGAAGTCGCCGCGCCAGACCTTGCGGGCGGTGATGAGCAGGAAGATCACCCCGAAGGTCACGTGGGTGCCGTGGAAGCCGGTGATCATGAAGAAGGACGAGCCGAACTGCGCCGCGCCCCACGGATTGCCCCAGGGCCTCACGCCCTCATGGATCAGCTTGGTCCATTCGAAGGCCTGCATACCCACGAAGGTGGCACCCAGCAGCGCCGTCACCAGCATCAGGATCGCGGTCTTCTTCCGGTCGCGGCGGTAGCCGAAGTTCACCGCCATCGCCATGGTGCCGCTGCTCGAGATGAGCACGAAGGTCATGATCGCGATGAGGATGAGCGGAAGGCTCGTGCCGCCGATGGTGAGCGCGAAGACCTCGCTCGGATTGGGCCAAGGCACGGTCGTCGACATGCGGGCCGTCATGTAGGCGATGAGGAAGCAGCTGAACACGAAGGTGTCGCTCAGGAGGAAGATCCACATCATCGCCTTGCCCCAGGAGACGTTCTTGAACGCCTTCTGGTCGGACGCGAAGTCGGCCGCGACGCCCCTGAGGCCAGGCTGCGGCGCATAGGGGTTGTCCACGCTCGTTCTCGTCAGTGCCGCTTCCGCCATGGGACGATCCCTCCTCAGGTCAGCAACCCGCGACAGACATCGATGACATTATCCGCCCAGCCGGTGAGAAGGTTCAGCAGAACCAGCCACACGAGGAGCAGGAAATGCCAGTAGGAGGCGCAGAGCTCCACGCCGAGCCGGATTCCGGCAGGCGCCTCGCCGCGCCAGGCATGGTCGGTCGTGCGCCCCAGGGCCACGAGGCCGCCCAGCATGTGCAGCCCGTGCAGCCCGGTCATTAGGTAGAAGAACGCGTTGGCCGGGTTGCCGGCAAGCAGGTATCCGCTCTCCTCGAGCTGCCGCCAGACCCAGAGCTGGCCGGCCAGGAAGGCGACCGCGAAGAAGCCTCCCGCCAGAAGGGAGATCCGCACCACGTCCTCGTCTCCGCGGCGTGTGGCCACGACGGCCCATTGCAGCGCGACACTGCTCATGACGAGCATCCCCGTATTGGGCCAGAGCAGCCGAGGCATCGGGACGGAACGCCAGTCGCTCATGCCCATGCGCATGGAATAGGCGCTGATGAACAGGGCGAAGAGCGCGCCGACGACGGCGAGGAAGACCCCGAGCCCGACCTTTGCAGCCGGGATCGCGAGCGCACCCGTTCCAGGCATTTCCCCCGCTAGCCCCTCCTCGAGCCAGGGCTTGGCGGAGATCCGCTGCTTGGCCAGCCACCAGCCGCCGAACGCCGCGAGTCCCGCCAGGAACAGGATGATACTCGTCATGAGACCGTCTCCAGGGACGGCCGCGCGACCGGAGGCTCGTTCTGCGGGATGAAGTCCCGCGCGGCGCCGGGCACGCTGTAATCGTAGGCCCAGCGATAGACGACCGGCTGCTCCTTGCCCCAGTTGCCGTGCGGCGGCGGGGTCTCGGGCGTCTGCCACTCCAGCGTCGTGGCGCGCCACGGATTGCCATCCGCCTTCCTGCCATGCCTCAGGCTCCAGAGCAGGTTGAACACGAAGACGAGTTGAACGGCTCCGACGGTCAGCGCCACGATGGTGATAAAGGCGTTCAACGTGTGGGCGGAGGACGGCACGAAGGCGATGTCGGACGAATCGTAGTAGCGGCGCGGCATCCCCATCAGCCCGAGATAGTGCATGGGGAAGAAGATCAGATAGGCGCCGAGGAACGTGACCCAGAAATGCAGCTTGCCCAGGGCGTCGTTCAGCATGCGCCCGGTCACCTTCGGGTACCAGTGGTAGATCGCCCCGAAGATCACCAGGATCGGGGCCACCCCCATCACCATGTGGAAATGCGCCACCACGAACATGGTGTCGGAGAGCGGCACGTCCACCACCACGTTGCCGAGGAAGAGCCCCGTGAGGCCGCCATTGACGAAGGTGACAATGAAGGCGAGCGCGAACAGCATCGGCACCGTGAGATGGATGTTGCCGCGCCAGAGGGTCAGGATCCAGTTGTAGACCTTGATGGCGGTCGGGATCGCGATGATGAGCGTCGTCGTGGCGAAGAAGAACCCGAAATAGGGGTTCATGCCGCTCACATACATGTGGTGCGCCCAGACCACGAAGCTCAGCGCCCCGATGGCGAGGAGCGCCCACACCATCATGCGATAGCCGAAGATGTTGCGCCGCGCATGGGTGCTGATGATATCCGACACGATGCCGAAGGCCGGCAGAGCCACAATGTAGACCTCCGGATGCCCGAAGAACCAGAACAGGTGCTGGAACAGCAGCGGCGAGCCGCCGCTGCGCTCCAGCGGCTGCCCCATCTCGACGATGGCCGGCACGAAGAAGCTGGTGCCGAGCGTCCGGTCGAACAGCATCATCACGCAGCCGACGAACAGGGCCGGAAAGGCCAGAAGGGCCATGAAGCTCGCCGTGAAGATGCCCCAGACCGTGAGCGGCATGCGCATCAGCGTCATGCCCCTCGTGCGCGCCTGCAGCACCGTGACCACGTAGTTGAGGCCGCCCATGGTGAAGCCGATGATGAAAATCATCAGCGACACGAGCATGAGGATGATGCCCCAGTCCTGTCCGCCGGGCGTGCCGGACGTGATGGCCTGCGGCGGATAGAGCGTCCAGCCTGCGCCGGTGGGACCGCCGGGCGCGAAGAAGCTCGCGACCAGCACGAGCACGGCCAGGAGGTAGAACCAGAAGCTCAGCATGTTGGCATAGGGAAACACCATGTCCCGCGCGCCGATCATGAGCGGGATGAGGTAGTTGCCGAAGCCGCCGAGGAAGAGCGCGGTCAGCACGTAGACCACCATCATCATGCCGTGCATGGTGATGAACTGGTAATAGGCGTTGGCATCGATGAAGGAGAACACGCCCGGGAAGCCGAGCTGGAGCCGCATCAGCCACGACAGCACGAGCGCGATCAGCCCGACGCTCAGGGCCGTAATGGAGTACTGGACCGCGATGACCTTCGCGTCCTGGCTGAAGACATATTTCGTCACCCAGCTGTGCGGGTGATAGAGCGACATGTCCTCCACGTCTGCCGGCGGAACGGCGCCGGCCGGTCCCAGCGGGACATCGACCATCGGCCTGACCCTCCTCGCCCCCTCCTGTCCTTTCGCCTGACGGTTGGATCCGTCAGTTCCCCGGCGCCGTCAGGCGCGCGAAGCTCCGGTGCGACTGCCCGTCGAGCCATGCCTGGTAATCTGCCTCCGTCTGCACCATCACAGTGCCGCGCATCTGCGGATGGCCGACGCCGCAGAGCTCCGCGCATAGGATCTCGAAGGTCCCGGTCCGGGTCGGCGTGAGCCAGAAATAGGAGACCTGCCCCGGCACCAGATCCATCTTGGCGCGGAACTCCGGCACGTAGAAATCGTGCAGCACGTCGATGGAGCGCAGCAGCGCCTTCACGGGCTTCCCGACCGGCAGGCGCAGCTCCGCGCCCTCGACGACGACGTCGTCCTGGCTTGCCGGATCGTCCTTGTTGATGCCGAGCGGATTGTCAGGCGTAACGTTGCGGGTGTCGGAGGAGCCGAGCTTCCCGTCGGGCCCGGGGAGACGGTAGCTCCACTGCCATTGCTGGCCCACGATCTCGATGTTGGTGGCGTCCTCCGGAACAGTGATGAAGTGATTCCAGACGAACAGCCCAGGCGTGAGCATGGCGATGACGCCCAATCCCGTCACGGATGTCAGCACCACCTCGAGCCGCGTGTTCTCAGGCTCGTAATGGGCCTGCCGGCCCGGCTGGTGGCGGAAGCGGTAGATGCAATAGGCGACGAACAGGACCACGGCCACGAAGACGACGCCGGTGATCCAGAAGGTGACGATGATGGTGTCGTCGATGTATTTCCAGTTCGAGGCGATCGGCGTCCACCACCAGGGGCTCAGGAGGTGAAACAGCACCGAGCCCAGTGCGATCAGAACCAAGGCGAGCGCGACAGCCATCCCATGTCATCCTTGCCTCTGGAGGTGGCGGATCAGGGTCCTTCAGGCGTTTCCGTCTCCTCTTCCGGTCTGCGGTCAGTCGGGCGGCGTCTCAGCCAGATCACGAGCGCCAGCGCCTGCCCTGCGGCAGCGTCCGTCACATTGCACGTCATGAGGGTGAAGAGGACTCCGGAGGAGCCATCCTTGTCGCCGCGACAGATCCTGAGAAGGCCGGCCATGACAGCGCCTCCTGCACCGGCCGCCTGACGACCGGCTTCGTCCGACACAGACCATGCGCTGAGGCCGCAGCCGTCTTTAGCCTGCAGCACGGCGCCGGATGATGATCCTCCCGGCCTGCCAAGTTGTCAATCAGCCGGTCCGCCGCAGGATTCGTGCCGCGCTCGGCCGCTTTCGGAACGGCTCCCGTCCATCCCGCGTTGACTTGTTTGGCAATGACGGAGGGCACCATGTGCTACGACAGACGGTCATTCGCATCCGACAGCCGCAAGGCGGCCGATATGGAGCAATCCAAGCGGAAAGAGACGAAACGAACGGAGACGGTCGAGACCCTGCTCCGCGACGCCCGTGAGGGCGCCACGAAGGAGAGCCCGGCCCCGGCTCCTTCGCGGGAAGCGGCGCCGGCCAAATAGCCCGCTGCAATTCCTGCCCGCATCCGGGTCATGATCGCGAAGCCCCGCCCCTGCGCGGGGCTTCTGCTCGAAGACGAGACGAATGCTCGACCAGGAGGAACCCAAATGAACGCCAGCCAGCACCGCTCCCCGCTTCATGCCTACCTGGCCGGCCAGGGATCCGACGGCCGCGGCCGAACCATCGAGGACGTCCTCGCCCTGCCCGACGAGGCGCTGGAGCGGATCCACGACTACATCCAATGGCTTTTCCCACTCCCGACCCGGAGCATGGCCCAGCCGGGTGCGCCGGTCCTCACCCCCGACGAGATCGCCTCCATCAGGGCGGACGAGCAGGCGATCGCCAATCTCCGGCGGGCCGCGGAACGGATGCGCCGGTTCTACGAACGCACCGATGACTGGCTGAGTCCGCACGACCACAACCACCTGCGCATCACCCGCATCCTCCAGAGCCTGAGGCTCCTGGCGGGAGAGAGCGATGCGAGGGTTTTCCACCAGGCCGTCATGATCCGCCAGCAAGCCTCAGGCTCCCCGGTCAACCGGCAGAGCCTTGCCTATTGGGAGCGGGCGGTGGGCGGGTGAATCCCAAGACGAGATGCCGAGCGCCCGAGAACGCCGGACGACCTTGATCCACCCCCACCCACGGGCAGCAGGGGCAGCTTCCCGATAGCCGCCCGGGCCCATCGGCGCGATGGAGTCAGATCAAGAATTGCGAGACGACGAAGTGGGTGTGGTCGAGCACGGTCCTGTTCTCGAAGATCGCAACCTCGAAAGCCGCGCGTCCGCCGTTCCCGTCGCTGTCGTAAAGCAAGCGACCGGTCTCCCGATCATAGATGATCCGGTCATCGGCATCCGCCGCCTGGGTACCGTAGCAGAAGGCTTCGGACGACAAGACTCCTACGTTCAGGGCTGTGGCTGCATTGCTTTGCACCAGAACGATCTCGTCCTGTGCCGCATCGAAGTCCTTGATGAGGTCGCTGTTGCCCGTGCCGAAGCGGTGGAACACAAATGTGTCCTCCCCCTCGCCTCCCCAGAGAGTATCGTTTCCGGCGCCGCCGATCAGGGTATCGTTGCCGCCCATGCCCCAGAACTCATCGTAGGAGATGCCGCCCTGCAACCGGTCTGCCCCTTCGGTTCCGTGAAGGCTCTCGGTCAGCACGTTACGGATGTTGATCTGGATCACCTGATCGGTGACTCCCTGGTGACCGTCGTCAGCCCGCACTTTGATCGAGAGTGTCGGCAGATGCTCGTAATCGATCTTCACCCCGTTTGCCACTTTGAGAACCGTGTGCCCATCCTCCTGAGCCAGCACAAACCGGCCGCCGGCGTCGTCCACGAGGCTGAAGGACACGGGATCGCGGTCGAGATCGGTTGCGGAGAGGCGTCCGATGGTCAAGCCGTTCGCCGCGCCCTCGTTCACGACCGTGTTGGACAGTGTCACGTTGGAAGGTGCGCGGTTCGACTGAACCGTGATGGTGAAGGTCTCGTGAACGAGAGTCATGAAGCGATCATAAACATACGCTTCAACTTGGTACGACTGCGCCTCGGCATCGTCTACGGTTTGCCCCTCTCTGAGCCGGAGCTCGTCGCCGACCAGGATAAACTTCTCATGATAGTCGATGCTATAGAGAAGCCGATCGCCGTTGGGATCGACTGCACTCAAGGTGCCGATCCGCGTGCCGCCGATGCCGCCCACGGTGCCGTCTCTAATGATCGAATTCGACAGGGTAAGACCCACCGGAGCGCCGTTGGAGCTCTCGTCGATGTCGTTGATCGTGATCGTGAACGTCTTGTCGAAGGTTTCGCCAGCCTGGTCCGTGGCACGGATAATCACGTTCACCGTTGGCTCGGTCTGGTGATCTATCACCGCCCCATCCCGCAGGGCCAGCTGATTTCCGTTTATGATATGGAACTTGCTCGGGACGCCGTCAGGTCCGGTGATGACCGAATAGGTCAGAGTATCGCCGCCATCCTGGTCGAAGCCCGCCACCAATCCGACGACTGTTCCCCATTCACTGAACTCATTCATGCTGTCGTTCGATAGTGCAAGGTCGTAGGGCGCGTGGTTCGGCTCCGGATCCGGCACATCGCCGACATGGATCTCAAAGACCTTCCGAAACGACGCCCCATCCTGATCCCTGACTTCGATCGTGACCTTGTGAGTCTCCTTATCCTCGCGGTTGAGGGTCGCCCCGGCTCTCAGCACGAGCTTGTTGCCGGAGATGGCGAACTTGGAATCCTGGTCCTCGACGATGAAGTAACGGAGGTCATCCAGCACGTCCGGATCCTGGGCGCTCAAAGTCCCGATCTCGGTGCCGGGCCTGCTGTTCTCCTCGATCTCGGTGTCGGACAGGTCGAGGGCCGTCGGGGCCCGGTTCGGCTCTGGCACATTCTTGACGTGGATCGTAAAAATTTGGGTCGTGTAGGCCCCGAAGCGGTCATAGGCCTTTACGGTGACCTCGTGCTGGTGCTGCGCCGTCGCCTCGTAGTCCAGCACCGCTCCCTCTCGGACGACCAAGGTTCCGTCGAGCACGTCGAATTTCTGGTCCGGATCGTCGACGATCGCGTAGTAGATCCGGTTGCCGTCCGAATCGGTTGCATTCAGCGCGCCGATAAATGTGCCGCCAGGACTGTTTTCATCGACCCAATCCTGCGAGATGGTTAGGCCCGTCGGGGCCGCATTGGGGCCGTCCGGGCCGTCGAGCACCGCTAAGGTAAAGGTTTTCTCGAAGAACGCTCCGGTGCGATCCGTGACCCGGAGCGTGACGTCGTGCGCGGGGTTCGGGATCTCGTAATTGATCGTCGCTCCGTCGCGCAGGACAAGGCGATTGCCCACGAGGGCGAATTTGGAATCGGGATCGCCCACGAGCGAATAGGTCAGAACATCGCCACCGTCCTGGTCGTAACCGGTCAGGAGAGCGATGGTCGTGCCGGCATCGATGTTCTCCTGGACGGTCGAGCTGGACAGCTTGAGGTTCGTGGGGGCGTGGTTCGGCTCCGGGTCCGGCACGTCGGTTACGGTGATCGTGAAGGTTTTGCGATATGTCTTGTTCCCATCGCTCACTTGGACGGTGACCTGATGGGTCTGCCCGGGCCTGTAGTCGAGCCCGGCTCCCTCGCGCACCTGCAGTTTGTTGCCGACGACCTCGAACTTTCGGTCTGGATCGTCGTACAGCGAGTATGTGAGCGCATCGCCGTCTTGGTCGGAACCCTCGAGGACGCCGATCAGCGTGCCGCCGGCGCTGTTCTCCTCCACCTTGTGGTCGCCCGAAAGCGTCAGTCCGTCCGGAGCATCGTTCAGGTCCGCGACCGTGATCCTGAACACCTTGTCGTAGGACAGGCCGCCCGTGGCCCTGTCGCTCGCACGGATCGTGATGTCGTAGAACGAGGCGCCCTCATGATCGAGGCCGGGCTTCGCGATGAGCTGCCTGCCCGAAATCCGGAACTGCGGCTGGCTGCCGACGATGGAATATTCGAAAGCCGTATCGTTGAGATCGGGATCGAAAGCCTGGAGATCGCCGACGACGACTTCGGCCGTATTGTTCTCGTCGAGAACGTGCGTTCCCGACAGCTCGATGTCGTAGGGCCTCTCGTTGGCGTCCGTCACCGTGAAGGTGAAGGTTTTGAGATAGCTCAGGTTCGTCTGGTCGGTGACACGAATCGTGACGTAGTGCGTCTGGCCCGTCTCGTAGTTGAGCGACACACCGTCCTTCAGCTTCAAGACGTTCGAGTTCAACGGGATCTCGAACTTGCCGGACTCGTCGTTCGTAATGGCATAGGTGAAGGTTGAGCCGGCATCCGGATCCGATCCGGCAAGCGTGCCGATCTGAGATCCAGCCGCAATGTCTTCCCTCAGGGTGGTGCTTCCGGTCAGGATGACGTCCGTCGGCGCGTTCTGCTGAGGCCGAGTAACATGGATGGTGAACGTCCGTTCGAACCAGAGGCCGCCGAGATCTGTAGTGCGCACGGTCACTTGATGAGACGGCTGATCAAAGTTGAGCGTCGCCCCATCCCGCAACCGCAGAACGTTCGTGCCGGTCGCAATGTAGAATTTTTGGTCCTGATCGCTGACGATCGTGTATTTCAGGCGGCTGACGTCAGTTGTTCCATCAGGGTCCGACCCTTGGAGAATGCCGATTTGCTGCAGCCCGGTCAGCGTCTCGGGAACGGTGTCGTTCGAGAGGATCAAACCGTTCGGTGTCTCGTTGACGTTGGTGACGACAATGTTGAAGGTCTTATCGAACGACGCATTGCCCCGGTCGGTCGTGCGGATCGTGACGGAGTGCTGCTTCTTGGTCTCGTAATCGAGGACGGCGCCTTCCTTGAGCCAAAGCTCCTTGCCCCTGATCTCGAACTTGCTGTCGGCATCGGCGAGGATCGTATAGAGGTGGTTGTTGTCTCCTACCCCCGCATCGTAGTCGCTGGTGCTGAGGAAACCTACCTTTCGGCCTCCCTGGCCTTCCGCGAGACTGGTCGGGCTGAGAGACATGGCAAACGGTGCATCGTTGGCGTCGAGGACATAGATCCAGACTATCTTTGTGAAGACGTTGCCAGACTCGTCCTTGGCCTGAACGGTGACCGAATGCTTCTTCTGAGCGCTCTCGAAGTTCAGAACGGCGCCAGGCCGCACCTGCAGCTCGTTCCCGACGATCTGGAACTTGTTGTCTAGGTCCGCAATTAGCGAATACTCGAACTCGGTGCTGTCTTCGTCCACTGCGGTCAGATAAGCGATGCGCGTGCCGCCCTCGCTGTTCTCGTAGACCGAGTCGGACGAGAAACGGATGTCGGTCGGCGCCTCCGGCACATTCTCCACATTGATGGTGAAGGCCTTGGTATAGGTCAGGCCGCCCTGATCAGTGACGGAGATCGTGACGGAGTGTGACGTCTTCCTCTCGGCGTCAAGAGTGGCGCCCGTTCTCAGCTTCAGCTGGTTGCCTTCAATGGCAAATTTAGAGTCCTGGTCGCTGACGATGGCGAAACTGAGCGTTTCTCCCGGTCCATCGGGGTCGCTGCCGGTAAGATCGCCGACGATCGTCTCGCCTTTTTCCTTGATCGACGTCTTCGACAGGGAGATTCCGTCCGGCCTTTCGTTTACATCGTTCACATAGACCGTCAGCGAGTCCGTGTAGGTCGCGTCATAGAGATCGCGCACGCGGATGGACACGGAATGAGCTGTGGCCGTCTCGGCATCGAGATGCGCCGTGGGCTTGAGGCGCAGCTCGTTTCCGTAGAGATAGAACTTGTCATCCGGATCGTCGACGATCTGATAGGCGAGGATGTCGCCTCCGTCCTGGTCGAACGCGCTCACAGTGCCGACCACCGCCCCGCCCCCGATGGTCTCGTCAGCCAGAACGTTGGTGCCTCCCGACAACCTCAACCACATCGGCGCATGATTGGTCGCCCGCTCGTCGACGACATCGTTCACATTGATCGTGAAGAAATTCTCGAAATAGAGCCCACCGGAATCCGTCACGCGGATCTTGACGGCATAGAACTGCTTCTCTTCGTAGTTGAGGGTCATTCCGGATTTCAGCCGCAACTGGGCTGTGCCGAAAAGCGACCAGAGTTCGAATTTCCCGCTGGGATCAAAGATCAAGTCGAAGGTCCAGGAGTCGTTGCCGTACATGCTCGTGCTGTCGATATCGACAACGCCGAGGTTCCCGATTACGGTGGAGGGGCCGCTGTTCTCAGCAATGCTTGTATTTGATAGGGTGATGCCTTCCGGCGCGTCGTTCCCCGGGTCGTCGACGTTGGTCATGTTGAGCGTGACGATTGTCTCGGCCGAACTCCCGTCCCGGTTCTGTCCCACAACCTTCACCCATATCTGATGGTTGTGTGCAGTCTCATAATCGAAGAGATTAGGATCCTTGACGATCAGGCTCCATACGGGGCCATATTCCGTCTCCTCCCTGAGAATATCGAAGGCTCCCGCCACGGAAGCAGCGCCGATGTAGAAGTCCCGGAAGAGCCGATCCTCAGGATCGTACACGCTCAGGGTGCCAAGCCTACTCGTGTGGATCGGCATTTCCGGGATCGTCGTGAGACCGTCGTACTCGATGATCATTCCGATACTTGCGGCCGAGATCGAAGCGCCAGACGGCTCCAGCCCCATGGCGCTCAGGCCGGCGGCGGCCCGCGCCGTCGTCTCGCTCTCCGCAAGGGCAGGATCGTCGAGACCGAAAGATGTCACGTCGTGAGACTCTGCCATGGCGCACTCCCGCGTGGCTCGAAGCCATCGACCCGGCATACGAGTCCCGGGCAAGCGCTATGGTGTATCAGGTCCAGAACTATCCGCAACTTAGTTACGTTGCGGAACGGCCGCGTCCATTTGGCCTAGGCTGAAAGTCATAGGCCAAATAAAAATTCCGAACTCCCGGCTTTTGGGCCGATTGAAGATTTCCACCGTGACGGGAACGGAGGCTGAGTTTCCAGCAGAATCGCTTCGTGACCGCCCTTCTTGATTGCAATTCTTGGGATTTACACATCTCAGGCGAGCAAATGTCAGCGCCTTCTTTCAGCTGAGGAATTATCGCCCCGAGGGCTGGGTGAGAGCCACCGCTTGTCGATCCGCAACGGGCGATTTGCAGAACTGCAACGTCGAGCAGGAATTCAACTCGACCACTGGGATCGTACGGCAGCGATTTACGATCCTTCTGAGGGTGCAATCCCCTCCTCCACCGCCGTCCACGCATGCGTGATCGTCGCCACCGCGCCGAGCATGATCGAGGCGGAGCAGTACTTTTCCTTGGAGAGCTGGATCGCCCGCTCCACCTTTGCCGGGGCGAGGTTGCGGCCGCTGACCTTGTAGTCGATGTGGATCTTCGTGAAGACCTTCGGGTCGGTCTCGGCGCGCTCGGCGGTCACGTCCACCTCGCAGTCGGTCACGTCCTCCCTGCCCTTGCGCAGGATTTGGACCACGTCGAAGGCGGTACAGCCGCCCAGCCCGATGAGCAGCATCTCCATGGGGCGGATGCCGAGATTGCGGCCGCCGTATTCGGGCGCACCGTCCATTACCACAGCATGGCCGCTTCCGGACTCGCCGACGAACATCATCCCGTCGACGTATTTCACCCGCGCCTTCATCCCGCCCTCCCTCATGACCTTCGGCCGCCACGCGGCCGCGCGTCGGCTTCAGGAGCACGATTCGGGCACGCCGGGAAGAGGCGGCCCGGCGTCAGGCGGTCGGGACGGTCTTGTAATAGGCGTCGACCTTCGCGACGTACTCGTCGTCCATGAAGGGGTCTTCGTCGGCGCCGTAGCGCGGCGCATCGGCGAGTCGGTCCTTGTCGATGTCGACCACGTAGCCGCCGAGCCGCGTGTCGTAGGTCAGGGCCCGCCACGGCAGCGGATGGTAGCTCTCGCCGATGCCGAGGAAGCCGCCGAAGCTCATCACCACATAGGCAACTTGGCCCGAGACCTTGTCGACCATGAAGTTGTAAACGGTCCCGAGCTGCTCGCCGGCGCGGTCGAACACCGGCGTGCCCTCGACCTTGCTCGACGCGATGAGGCGGCGGGTCTCGTCGATGGCGACGCCTTCGCCCGAGGGATCGAGCTCCATGGCTCCCGGCTCGCGAAGCGGTCTCTCGTTCGGCAATTGTGTCGGCATGTCTCACTCCTTGGAGGGGCAACGCTATGTGACCGCGCCTGTTCCGGCCAAGGTTCGGACGGGCTCGCTCCTGGAAGGGAAATCCGCCTCCGGGCCGAGAAAAAACACCTTGGAGGCATTTCAAAGAGGCCGATTTCGCCCCGATCTCAACCGTCTAGCGGCTGTTTTAGAACCGCTCTGATTTTCTCCTAAGCCCTTGATTGAAATAGCCTCTTCTGAATATCTGACCTCGCGGCACAGGGCGTGTTCCGTCTCGGAGCCATCGGCCGGCCATGCCCTTGCGACGGCGCCGCGCGGGACGGCAGGCGCGCCCCCCGCGGCAAAGACGGGCTGGGTCACAGAACAGGGAGAACGACGGGTCTCATGCGAGCTTCTCACCGAAACGCGGGCGTATTCCGCCGCTTCTCTCGCGGCCTCTTCGCGGTTTCCCTCCTGGTCGCCGGACCCGCCCTCGCGCAGGAGGCCGCCGCGCCGCAGCCGCTCCGCGTGGAGCTGAACCGCCTGGAGAGCAGCGGCGAGAACTGCCGCGCTTATTTCCTGATCGACAACCAGAAGGGGCGGGCCTGGCGCTCCCTCAAGCTCGACCTCTTCGCCCTCGACACGGATGGAGTCGCCGCCAAGCGCCTGGCGGTCGAGGTGGGTCCCGTGCCGGAGAAGAAGACCCTCATCAAGCTGTTCGATTTCACGGGCCTCGCCTGCCCGCGCCTGGGCCAGGTGCTCCTCAACGATGTGATGTCCTGCGAGGGCGCTGCCGATACCCGCGAGGCCTGCCTGTCCGCTATCGAGACGGCCTCGAAGGTCGCCACCGTCCCCTTTGCCAAGTGAGGCATCACCGATGAATGAGATCGCTCCCGCGGCCGCGCACGACATGTCGTTACTGGGTCTCTTCCTGCAGGCCGACCCCATCGTCAAAGGCGTCATGATCCTGCTCGTGCTGGCATCGCTCGGTTGCTGGACGATCATCGTCGACAAGCTCCTGCGCCTTGCGATCATTCGGCGGCAGGCGCGGGCCTTCGAGGCTACCGCCCGGTCCGGCGAGAGGCTGCATCCGCAGATGCCCGGGCCGACCGGCCGGATCGTGGGCGCCGGGCACGAGGCCTGGCGCGACCAGGATCCCTCCGAGACCCGCGCGGAGCGGCGCGAGCGCATCGAGCGCGCCATGCGGGCCGCGCTCGCGGTCGACATGCGCCGGCTTCAGCCGGGCCTTCCGTTCCTCGCCACGATCGGATCGGCAGCGCCGTTCATCGGCCTCTTCGGCACCGTGTGGGGCATCATGAACTCGTTCTCGGCCATCGCGAAGAGCCAGGACACCAGCCTCTCGGTCGTGGCGCCCGGCATCGCCGAGGCGCTGTTCGCCACCGCAATCGGTCTCGTGGCGGCCATTCCGGCCGTCATCGCCTACAACAAGCTGACCACCGATCTCGGCCGCGTGCAGCAATCCTTCGTGGCCGGAATCACGGCGCTCGGCGACCGTCTTGCACGCGATCGCAAGCCCCACATCCGCGCGGAGGCCGCCGAATAATGGGCATGGGTCCGATCCGCACGGGCGAGCCGGACGACGAGTTCGGCGCGGCGCCGCTTTCCGAGATCAACGTCACGCCGCTGGTGGACGTGATGCTGGTGCTGCTCATCATCTTCATGGTGGCGGCTCCCCTCATGACCGTCGGCGTGCCGGTGCAGCTGCCGAAGACGGCCGCCCCGAAGGTCACACAGCCCAAGCAGCCGATCGTCGTCAGCATCGACGGGAGCGGCCAGTCCTTCCTCGACAAGGAGCCGCTGTCCGAGGACGCGATCGTGCCGCGCCTCAAGGAGCTGGCCACGCAGGATCCGACCCAGGTCGTGCTCGTGCGCGGCGACCGGAGCGTCCCCTACGGCCGCGTCATCGAGATCATGGGCCAGGTCAGCGCCGCCGGCTTCGGCAAGGTATCCCTGATCGCGCAGGCCCCGAGCGGCGCACCGGCCCGATAGCGTTCTTCCATGCTGAACGCGATCCGTCATCCCGATGCCGAGAAGGAGCACGCCCGTTTGGGCGCCGCTTTCCTGGTTGCGCTCGCCCTGCACGTGGGCGCCCTGGCGGCGGTCGCTTTCTGGCCTTCGCGGGAGGACCGGAGCCCGCCTGGCGAGCAGGAGATCACGATCGATCTTGCGCCGGCAATGGAGCAGGCCGAGGCGGTTGCCGCCGCCGCGGTCTCGGCGCCTGCCGAGGTTCTGGCCGAGGCCGAGGAGGCCGAGCCGCCGGAGCTGGTCGTGACCGAGAGGACGCCTCCCGAAGAGGCGACCGAGATCCTCGAGGCGGAGCCTCTGGAATCCGTCGCGCCCGTCGCGGACGCCGAGACGGCGGAGGCGGTCCCGGTCGATGCCGTGCCGGCGGAAGCCCCTGTCGCTGCCGAGCCCGAGGTGGTGGCCGCCCTGCCCCCTCCCCGGGAGACGGTCATCGCGAAGGAGCTGGAGGCAAAGCCCGCACCCAAGCCCGTGCCCCCGCCTGCCGCGCCCAAGAAGCCGCCTCCGAAGCCGCGCCCGGTTCCGCGCGAGGCCGTGGCGGAACGGCGCTCCGCACCGTCCGTTCCGCGGGAGGGCCAAGCCTCCTCGTCGCGGGAGAACACCGGCGGCGCGGCGGCCGCGGCGGACCCGAACGCCTTCAACCGCTATGCCGCCCAGCTAGCGGCGGCCCTGCGCGGCCGCCTCCGCTATCCGGAAGCGGCGCGGTCACAGGGGCTGACCGGCGTCACGACCGTCCGGTTTACCATGCAGCGCTCGGGCCGGATCCTCAGCGCCACCGTCGTGCGCAGCGCCGGCCACGGCCTCCTGGACGAGGCTGCGCTGGCGGCCGCTGCGCCGGGGAACAGCCTGCCTGCGGCCCCGGATGCGGTGCCGCAGCAGCAACTCACCTTCGTGGTGCCGCTCCGCTTCAACCTCCGCTGAGGACAAGTCCCCGCCTGTCCGCCGGCTTGGCCGTCTGCGATCTGCGGAGAGCTCCGGAAAATCGAGTCGCCCTCCCGCTTGGGGAGTCATGATTTCCTTCTCATCCACTCCCATTTTCGGCCTGACCAGAACCGAAAACGGGATTGACCCTTGAACCCTGACAGCCTAATTACTGCGCCACCGGAGACGTGGCCGAGCGGCTGAAGGCACTCGTTTGCTAAATGAGCATACCCCAAAAGGGTATCGAGGGTTCGAATCCCTCCGTCTCCGCCATTTCCCTTTCCTGAACGATCACGACCTCGCCTTGCGCCGGCACCGCTGAACGGGTTCACGGCAGCCAGGGCTCGGGGAGCGCTGCTCCGAGCATTCCGAGCTCACTCTCCCGCGCCTGAACGTCGTCGCACGTGAACAAGACCTCGCTCCTGTCGTTGTCAGGCTAGACGCGGCGAGGAAGGTTGGATCCGATGGCGAGAGTTTCAGGGATCGTGACTGCAGGAATTGCACTCATGGGGATCCTGTCGCCCTGGTCAGCACGTGCCGCGGCTGCGGAGCCGGATGGTCCGGCCGCGCTCTTGAGCCTTTGCCTGGCAACCCTGCCGGAAACGACGCCGGGACAGGTATGGACGTCCTGGAGCCTGTCCCCGGTGATCGTGCTCCCCTTGGCTCTTTTCGGCATCCTTTACATGCGGGGGATCAGGGAGAAAGGGGCTGACGGTCGACCGGCCGTCGCCCGTCAAGTTCAATTCGCGGCCGGCATGGCCTGCCTGATCCTGGCGCTGGTATCGCCGCTCTGCCGCATGGCCGCTACCCTTGCCTGGGCGCACATGGTCCAGCACGTCCTGCTCGTGGCCGGAGCCCCGCTGCTGCTGGCGCTGAGCCGGCCGGGAGATGCGCTGCGCCAGGGTCTGCCAGGGCTGCTGCGGGCACGGATCGAGGCCCTGCCCCCCGGATCGCCTGTCGTCCGCAGCCATGCCTATCTCTTGGCCGGGTTCCTGCTCTACGGCGCCAACATCTGGCTCTGGCACATCCCCGCGCTCTACCAGGGAGCGCTGCTGAATACCGGCCTTCACGTCCTGATGTATGCGGTCCTGCTGGCCGCCAGCCTGCTGTTCTGGCACGGCATCATCGAGACGTACAGGATGCCGGGAGCGGGATCCGGCCTGGCTGCGGCGCTCCTCTTCTTCACGTTCCTGCATACCGCCCTGCTCGGGGTCCTGCTCGCCCTGTCGCCGTATGTCTGGTACCCCCTGTTGGCAGAGCGGGGCGCGGCATGGGGGCTGTCTGCCCTGGACGACCAGCGTCTCGCGGGCCTGATCATGTGGATCCCCATGGGCGGCGTCTACTTCGCGGCCGCGCTTGCGATCCTGGCGAAACTGATCGCCGGATCGGGCCGGGCTGCCCGGACCAGCCCGGCGCCGGTGCAGGCGCGGTGAACGGCCGGTTCAGGCCTATCCTCGATCGGGCGGCCTGAGGGCCCAAGCCGCCGGTCGTTGCACGACGGAGGCATCACACCCGGCCGCCCGCGCCGAGCAGGCGCATGGCGTTGGCCGTCACCAGGACGGTCGCTCCGGTATCGGCGAGGATGGCCGGCCAGAGGCCGGTGATGCCCAGGATGGTCGTGACCAGGAACACCGCCTTGAGGCCAAGCGCGATGGCGATGTTCTGACGGATGTTGGCCATGGTGTCCCGCGACAGGCGCACCATGCGGGCGATGTCGAGCACGCGTCCGTGCAGGACCGCCGCGTCGGCGGTCTCCAGGGCCACGTCCGTGCCGCCGCCCATGGCGATGCCGACATCCGCCGCCGCCAGTCCCGGGGCGTCGTTGATTCCGTCGCCAATCTTGGCCACAACGTGACCGTTGGCCTGGAGCTCGCGGACGATGGCCTGCTTGTCCTGCGGCAGGAGATCGGCCCGGGGCTCGATGCCGAGCCCCGCCGCAATGGCGGTGGCCGTGCGCAGGTTGTCGCCGGTGACCATGAGCGTGTCGATGCCGGCCTTCTTCAGGGCCTCGAGCCCCTCCCTGGCGTCGGGGCGCGGCTCGTCCCGCATGGCAATGACCCCGGCGACCCGATCTCCCGCGAGCAGCACCGAGACGGACTTGCCCTCGTCGTTCAGCCCGGTGATTAGCGCCGTCTGTTCCGACGTGAGCGCCACCTGCTCAGCCGCGGCCTTAGGCGAGCCGAGGAAGAGCGGCACCCCGCCGACGCTGCCGGTGACGCCCTTGCCGCCGACGGCGCCGGCATTCGCGGCTGGAGGAACCGGAACGCCGGCTTCCGCCGCTCTCGCCAGGATCGCCGTGGCGAGCGGATGGCTCGATCCCGTCTCAAGAGCGGCCGCCAGGGACAGAACCTCGCGCTCCGTGCGGGCGACCGGGACGATGTCCGTCACCTTCGGCCTGCCTTCGGTCAGGGTGCCCGTCTTATCGAGGGCCGCCATGGTGATCGTGCCCAGCGTCTCCAGCACGGCGCCGCCCTTCATGAGAAGGCCGCGGCGCGCGCCCGCCGCCAGGCCGGCGGCGATCGCCGCCGGCGTCGAAATCACGAGGGCGCAGGGGCAGCCGATCAGCAGGATGGCCAGGCCTTTGTAGATCCACTCGCTCCAGGCTGCGCCCAGCAGCGGCGGCACGACGGCGACGAGTGCGCCGACGACGAGGACGGCAGGCGTGTAATAGCGGGAGAAGCGATCGATGAAGCGCTCGGTCGGGGCCTTGCTCTCCTGCGCCTCCTCCACGAGGCGCACGATGCGCGCGATGGTGTTGTCCTGCGCGGCTGCCGTGACGCGCACGCGCAACGCCCCCTCGCCGTTGATGGTGCCGGCGAAGATGGGATCGTCCACGCCTTTGCGCTTCGGCGTGCTTTCGCCGGTGACCGGTGCCTCGTCGACGGCGCTCTCGCCGGAGACGATCTCGCCGTCGGCAGGCACGCGGTCGCCGGGGCGGACCAGGATGATGGATCCGACCGCGAGGGTTTCGGCCTGAACCTCCTCGACCCTGCCGTCGCGCTCCAGCTGCGCGGTCTTGGGCACGAGCTTGGTCAATCCCTGGATGCTCGCACGGGCGCGGCCGGCGGCGACGCCCTCGAGCAGTTCGCCCACCAGGAACAGGAAGACCACCATTGCGGCCTCCTCGGTGGCGCCGATGATCACCGCGCCGACGGCCGCGATGGTCATCAGCATCTCGATGGAGAAGGGCGTGCCGAAACGGGCCGCGACGAGTGCGCGCCGGGCGATGGGCACGAGGCCGACCGCCATGGCGAGGACGAAGGCCCAGTGCCCGGTCTGCGGCAGGAGCTGGCCAACGATGTAGGCTGCCACGAGCGCAAGGCCGCAGGCGATGGTCAGGAGGCCGCGCGGGCTCTTCCACCAGGGGCCGTCGCCCGGTCCATGATCGTGCAGGTGCCCGTGCAGGCCGGCGGAGGCCACGGCATCGTGACCGTGGTTGTGCTCATGGTCGTGGGCGTGCCCTACGTGGTCATGGTCGTGATCGCAGCCGGGGCCGTGCCCATCGTCGTGGTCGTGATCGGCCTTCTCGGACGCTCCTGCGTCTGCCGGCCCTTGTCCCGTCACCTTGTATCCGAGCGTCGCGATCCTCTTGGCTAGCATGGCAGGTGCGACCGTGCCGTCGTGGGCGACGGTGATCGTCCCGGCCGCAACCGAAACGCCCACCTCGGCCACGCCTGGCACGCGCCGCAGGGCATTGTCGATCTTGGTCGCGCAGGAGGCGCAATCCATGCCGGAAACCCGAAAGCGGGTGTGTTGCCCGTTCAGAGCGCCGGCCTCGGCAGTCTCCTCAGAAGTGCCGGGCAGGTTGCACGCCTCACACATCGCAAAAACCTCTTCACATCGATTCGTGCAGACCCTACATCCTCCAGTGACTAGAGGTTCAAGAGGTTTCTTCGATGGCCCTGACGATCGGCGAGTTGTCGCGACAGGCACAGGTGAAGGTGCCGACGATCCGGTACTACGAGCAGATCGGCCTGTTGTCGGAGCCGGTCCGGACGGAGGGCCAGCAGAGACGCTACGGGCCCGAAGACGTCCGCCGGCTCAACTTCATCCGCCATGCCCGCGAACTCGGGTTCGAGGTCGACGCCATCCGGCAGCTCCTGGACCTTGCGAGCGCGCCGGACCGCGCATGCGGCGAAGTGCATGACATCACCATAGCCCATCTGGACGAGGTGAAGAGCAAGATCGCCCGCCTGACCGCCCTGCGCGACGAGCTCGAAGCCATGGTCGGCTGCGATCACCGCCGGATTTCCGAATGCCGGATCATCGAGGTTCTGGCCGACCACGGGCAGTGCCGGCACGCCGAGCACTGACCGGCGCGGACCGGGAGGACACCGGCGCCTCAGGGACGACGGCCGTTCGATCCTGAACGGCCACGTTACAATCGCGGACGAGCTGTGATAGGAGCAGCCCCACCACAATCGGAGGAGCTGTCGTGACGGAGATCAGGCGCATCGGCGTGGCCGCGCGATACAGCGATCTCGTGATCCTGGGCGATAGAGCCTACTTTTCCGGTTACGTTCCCGAGGCGAGCGCGGGCGGGTCCGTGGCCGAGCAGACGCAGGATATCCTGACGCAGATCGAGCAGTCGCTGGAGGAGATCGGGAGCGACAAGTCCCGGCTGCTCCAGGCCATGATCTGGCTCTCCGACATCGGCTCCTACGACGCCATGAACGCAGTCTGGGATGCCTGGGTCGTCCCGGGCCACGCCCCGGCCCGCATCTGCGTGGAATCCAGGCTCGCCGATCCGGACTACGCTCTCGAGATCCGCGTGATTGCGGCTCTCTGACAAGAAGAATCCCATGGATATGACGATCAAGGTCTTGGACGCCCCGACGCGGGCAGCGCAGATCATCAGCACGACCGGCGATGGTGTTCGCGCGGCCGTCGCCGGCATCGTCGAGGGGCATAAGGACGATCTCGTCGCGGTGTTCTATGCGACCCTCATCGTGGACCAGGAGGCTTCCCGCTTCCTGTCGCACGACCTCGTGAACGAGCGGCTCAGCCTGTCGCTCAAGCGGTGGCTGAACGACCTTTACGGGAACGGCACGCCCGACATCGAAGCCTTCATCGAGCGCCAGAAGATGATCGGGGACGTGCACGCGCGCATGCGCATCCCGATCCACCTCGTCATGCAGGCGGCCAACATCCTCAAGGTCGGCATCTTCCGGCGCCTGAAGGACACGACACTCCCGCGCGCGGATCTCTGGGCCGCCGTGGTCTACACGAACAGCCTGATGGATCTGGCGATCGAGATCATGAGCCAGGCCTTCGTCAACGGGACGGCGAGCCGGGTCGAGACCGACGAGGCCTATCGCCTCTTCTCCCTCGGCCAGGACATCAGCCTGGACAAGGAGACCCAGCGCGCGGCGCTTCTGGAATGGAGCCAGAGCGTGCTCTTCGCCATCTGCGCCGCCGAACGCGAGGTCCTGCTGTCGCCGATCTCCGCGTCCGATTTCGGCCTCTGGCTCCACCACAGGGCCAGCGTTCTCTTTCAGGGATCGGCCGGCCTCGCTCGCATCGAGGGCTCGATGCGGCTGATCGACGGGGAATTGCTGCCGCAACTCCGGGAGGCTCGCGCCGCCGACCCGGCGCGCCTGACGACGCTTCTGGAGCGCTTTCAGGCGATCATCTCCGAGATGAAGTTCCTCCTGTCGGACATGTTCCAGGCGGCGGCCGCCATGGAAAATGGCCGCGACCCGCTGACGAAGACCCTGAACCGGCGCTTCCTGCCCTCGATCCTCGGACGCGAAATCGCCATCGCCAACGAGAGCGACAAGCCGTTCTCGCTTCTCATGATCGACGTCGATCACTTCAAGCAGATCAACGACAGCTGGGGCCACCCTGCCGGCGATGCCGTCCTCAGCCAGGTGGCCGAGGTGATCCTGGACGCCTGCCGGCTGAGTGATTTCGTCTTCCGTTACGGCGGAGAGGAATTCCTCGTCGCCCTGGTCGAAACCGACGGCAAGGCCGCCTATCGGGCCGCGGAAAGGATCCGGAAGGCAGTCGAAGGGCGCACCTTCCTGGCTCCCGACAACAGCCCCCTGCCGGTCACGGCGTCGATCGGAATCGCAACCTTCGACGGCCATCCCGACTTCAACCGGCTCATCCAAGCCGCGGATCAGGCGCTCTATCGCGCCAAGAAGCTCGGCCGGAACCGCTCTGCGAGTGCGGAGGCTCCCGTCCTGGACAAAGCCGGATAGTCCCCCTGCACGCCGGGCCGGGCCGTGCGGCTCAGCCCGTCTGGGATGGAGACTTGCCGAGAACCTTGAGGCGCCTCTTCTCGTAGTGCTTCGCGAGGCGCAGGTGCCGCGATATGGCGTAGTTCATGGCCGTGAGGAAGCCGTAGGTGCCCCGTAGGGCATGGCGGCGGCCGATATAGGCCTTGATGAAGGCGGCGGGCAGCTCGAAGAAGACCCGCCAGGTCGGGATGGACACGCCCCTGATCTCGAGATCCACCGCCTGCTGGTCCGAGTAGCGGTTGAGCTTGGCGAGCTGGTCGCCGAGCGACCGCACCGACCAGTGGTGGATGACGCCTTTCAGCTTCCCGACCTTCGTGCCGGGTTCCAGATCGACCCGGTCATGGACGAGGGAGGGCGAATAGCGGCCGTGATCGAGGCGATAGAGCCGCACCGGGGTCAGCGTGTAGGCCAGGGGATGGGGCGCGGCCTCGCCCGGGAAGATCTCCGCGATGCCGATCCGGTAGGCCTGGCAGGGGGGCTCCCCTTTGGCGAAGAGTGCCCGGATCTCGGCGAGCAGCTTCGGCGGCACCACCTCGTCGGCGTCGAGGTTCAGCAGCCAGGGATACCGGCACTGCTCCTCGGCAAAGCGCTTCTGGGGCCCATAGCCGGGCCACGGATTGAAGATGACGCGCGCCCCCAGCTCCTCGGCGACGGCCTGGGTGCCGTCCGTGGAGCCGGAATCGACCACGATCAGGTCGTCGGTCAGGTCGCGGACCGCACGGATCGTCTCGCCGATGCGATCGGCCTCGTTCTTGGCGATGATGAAGACGGAAACTGGAAGCATGACACAAAAGCCGTATTGCGGGCTGCCTAGCCGTCAATGGCGGCGCTGACAAGGGTCAGCGGTCCGCCAAGGCGCGAACCAGCCCTTCGGCCTGGAGGGCCTGCCTCACCTTGGGGCGCTCGGCGATGCGCTTCATGTAGCCCGCGAGATGGGGGTGATCCGCCATGTCGATCTTATGGAACGACGTCCAGTTCAGGATGGCGAAGCCGTAGGCGTCCGCGACCGTGAAGCGTTCGCCCACAAGGTAGGCGCGCTGCTCGAGGTGCCGGTCCACGAATCCGAACCGCCTCTTCAGGTGGTCGACCGCCATCCGCCGAGCGTCATCGGAACTCAACGGGTTCCAGAGCGGCGCAAAGCCCTTGTGGAGCTCCATGCCGATGAAGCCGAGCCATTCCTGCACTCTATAGCGATCCAGGGTGCCTGCCTGCGGGATGAGGCCGGCCTGGGGTGCCTGGTCGGCGAGGAACTGGACCACGACTAGGACCTCCGTCAGCACCTGGCCGTCATCGAGGGCCAGCGCCGGCACGTATCCCTTCGGATTGATCTTGATGTAGTTGCGCCCCGACGCGGTCGTGCGGTTCTTCAGGTCGACCTTGTCGTATTCGAGGGTCAGACCAGCCTCGCAGGCGACGATCCGCGAGGCAAGCGAGGACGAGCCGGGTGTGTAGTAAAGTTTCACGGACCGCCTTCCCCTGCGACCTGCCCCAGATGTCATGGAGGAAAAGCAATGTAATATGATCCCAATAAAACAGCAACGCTTGATTGCAGATGATCGGGCTATGAAATTGCAATCCTGCAAAGGCTCAGAGGAGCTGCTTTTCGACCTTCGAGGACTTCGCACCCCCGTCGCGGCCCACATGGCTTCGCACGCGCACCTCAGCCAGGAGCGGGAAATGATCGGAGGCGACACGGGTCAAGGGCGTCCGGACCGGTGCGGCCGTCACGACCTCGACGGATTTCGTGACGAACACATGATCGAGCCGCAGGACCGGGGCGCGGGTATGGAAGGTCGGCTGGGGCTCGCCGAGTGGATTCGACAACTGTGCATCCCGCAGATGGTCCGCTAGGAGCCGATACGAGCGGGAATAGGGCGGCGCATTGAAATCGCCGAGCAGAATGGCCGGATCGGCGCAGTCCGGGTGGCCGAGCCAGTCCGAACCGAGCAGGGCCGCCGCCTGAGTCCTGCGCTCCCCCGACCGCAGCGACAGGTGCGCGTTCACCACCTGCACCTCCTGCCCCTCCACGTCCGCGCTGACCCAGAGGGCGCAGCGCTTTTCGAAGGCAGGTTTGGCCGAGAGAGTGGGCAGGCGCCCCGACTTCACGAGCTTCGATGGGTGGCGCGACAGGACCGCGATCCCATACTGCTCGCCGAGGATCCTGATCGTCGGCTGGAAATGCAGATCCATCCCGAGATGCCTTGCCACACTGGCCGCCTGATCGGAGGCTCCCGTGTGAACCCTTCCGACGCGAACCTCCTGCAGGGCGACGATGTCGGGATCGCAGGACGCGATCACCTCCGCGATCCGCGCGGGAGCGATCTTCCGGTCGGTCCCGAGCCACCGGTGAACATTGTAGGTCAGGATTCGGACGACCCGCCCCTGTTTCTCGCTATGCTTCAAAGATCCGTACCGACGTTGATCAAGTTGACTGGTATGCGGCGGCACCCGCCGGCACAAGCGAAATGCCCGCGCCGGCCGCCGACGGGACGATGTGTGATCAATGGACCAGAACCGGCCAAGGTTCCAGCCTGCATGGCTCAGTGCCGGAGTCGCACTTCCCTTGAGTCGGGAAAGTGACGGCATTGCGATCGCACTGAAGGCTCGTGGGCGTCCAAGCGCTCTTTTCTCCTTGCAACCAAACAAATCCACCGGCCGCATCGACACAACCGCTGCCCAACTTTAGATTGAGAAAACAGTTGCCTTGGTCCTCGACCCGATAGGCGGCTCCGCTTGGGCATGATCCTGTGCCGGAAGCGATCTGCATTGCCGCACCTCGTCCCTGAACCTTGAATCGCCCCCTTGACCTTCCCATCATGGGAAGGGTCACAGCATTAGCCAATGATGTCGTGCCAGGAGATTCGTCATGGCTGAAGCCAAGCTTTTGTCGTCGGGCAGCACTCTCGAGATCCCCATCGAGGGCATGACCTGCGCCTCCTGCGTCGTCCGGGTCGAGAAGGCGCTCCGCTCAGTCGAAGGCGTCTCGTCCGCGAACGTCAATCTGGCGACCGGACGCGCGACCGTGGCCTTGGGATCTGCCTCCGTCGATCCGAGGGCGCTCACGGAAGCGGTGCGGACGGTAGGCTACGATCCTGTGGGCTCCCAGGTCGAGCTGGCCGTGGAAGGCATGACGTGCGCCTCCTGCGTCGGACGCGTCGAAAAGGCGCTCAAGCGCGTTCCGGGCGTGCTGGATGCCTCGGTCAATCTCGCGACGGAGCGCGCCTCCGTCCACTTCGTCGGTGGCCCCGACATGATCGGCCGCCTGATCGCGGCGGTCGAGCAGACCGGCTATGAAGCCAGGGAAATCCGCACCGGCGGGGACCAGGCGGATCGCCAGCAGGCCGCCCGGGAGGCCGAGCTTGCGGGCCTGCGCAGATCGCTTCTCCTGGCCGGGCTCCTGACTCTTCCGATCTTTGCGCTTGAGATGGGATCGCATTTCATCCCAGGGGTCCATGACTGGGTCATGAACACCATCGGGCACCGGGAGAGCTGGTACCTTCAATTCGCCCTGACCACCTTGGTGCTTTTCGGCCCCGGTCTGCGCTTCTTCCGGAAAGGCATCCCCGCCCTCCTGCGCCTCGCACCGGACATGGACTCCCTCGTCGTCCTAGGGACGAGCGCGGCTTACGGCTACTCTGTCGTGGCAACCTTCTTCCCCGGGCTTCTGCCGCAGGGAACAGCCAATGTCTATTATGAGGCCGCCGCGGTGATCGTGACGCTGATCCTCCTGGGACGGTTCCTCGAGGCCAAGGCCAAGGGCAGGACCTCCGAGGCCATCAAGCGCCTGCTGGGCCTCCAGCCCAAGACCGCGCGGGTGCTCCGCGACGGACAGGCGGTCGAGATCCCTCTCGACCAGGTTCTGGCGGGCGACGTCGTCCAGGTCCGTCCCGGCGAACGGGTGCCGGTCGACGGAACCGTCATGGAGGGCTCGTCCTTCGTGGACGAGTCCATGATCACGGGCGAGCCCGTTCCCATCCAGAAGGCCGAGGGTGCCGAAGTGGTGGGCGGGACGATCAACAAGACCGGCAGCTTCACGTTCCGGGCGACCCGGATCGGCGCCGACACCGTTCTGGCCCAGATCATCCGCATGGTCGAGCAGGCGCAGGGGTCGAAGCTTCCGATCCAGGCCCTCGTCGACAGAGTGACGGGCTGGTTCGTGCCCGCCGTCATGGCGGCGGCCGCCCTCACCTTCCTGGTCTGGCTCGTTTTCGGGCCCGAACCCGCCTTGAGCCTCGCGCTGGTCAACGCGGTCGCCGTGCTGATCATCGCCTGCCCCTGCGCGATGGGTCTTGCGACCCCGACCTCGATCATGGTCGGCACCGGCCGGGCGGCGGAACTCGGCGTGCTCTTCCGCCAGGGAGACGCGCTGCAGAGCCTGAAGGAGGTCGGCGTCGTCGCCCTCGACAAGACCGGCACCCTCACCAAGGGCCGCCCGGACCTGACGGACTTCGTGACGGCTCCCGGCTTCGCCGAGGACGACATCCTGCGCCTCGTCGCATCGGTGGAAGGGAATTCCGAGCACCCGATCGCCCAGGCCATCGTCGAGGGCGCGAAGCGCCGCGGCCTGTCCCTTGCAAGGCCCGAAGGCTTCGAGGCGCTCCCAGGCTTCGGAGTCTCGGCCATGATCGACGGACGCAAGGTCGATGTGGGCGCGGACCGCTTCATGACACAGCTCGGTCATGCCGTTACCGAATTCGCCGACACGGCGAACCGCCTCGGCAGCGAGGGCAAGAGCCCGCTCTATGCGGCGGTGGACGGCCGCCTCGCGGCCATCATCGCGGTCGCCGACCCGATCAAGCCCTCGACTCCGGAGGCGATCGCCGCCCTGCACGCCCTGGGCTTGCGGGTCGCGATGATCACCGGCGACAACCGGCGTACGGCCATGGCCATCGCGCGCCAGATCGACATCGACGAAGTCGAGGCCGAGATCCTGCCCGACGGCAAGGTCGACGCGGTGAAGCGCCTGCGGCAAGGCGGTGGCAAGGTCGCGTTCGTGGGCGACGGGATCAACGACGCTCCCGCGCTAGCTGAGGCCGACATCGGCATCGCCATCGGAACGGGAACCGACATCGCCATCGAGAGCGCCGACATGGTGCTGATGTCCGGAGACGTGCGGGGCGTCGTGAACGCCATCGCGCTGTCGAAGGCCACGATCCGCAACATCCGGCAGAACCTGTTCTGGGCCTTTGCCTACAACGTGTTGCTGATTCCGGTCGCTGCCGGCATCCTTTACCCGATCAACGGAACGCTTCTGTCGCCGATCCTCGCGGCGAGCGCCATGGCTCTGTCCAGTGTATTCGTCGTCGGGAACGCGCTTCGGCTGCGGCGCGTCGAGGCGCCGATCAAGGCATCGGCAGCGGCGGCAGAAACCACACGACCTGCGGAGGGGCTGGCATGAACATCGGACAGGCAGCCGAGGCGTCCGGCGTCTCGGCAAAGATGATCCGCTACTACGAGTCGATCGGACTGATCCCGAAGACCGTTCGAACGGAAGCCGGCTACCGAGTCTATTCGGACAAGGATGTGCATACCCTGCGCTTCATCCGCCGTGCGCGAGACCTCGGCTTCTCCGTGGAGCAGATCGCCGATCTGGTCTCCCTATGGCGGGATCGCGCCCGGGCGAGCAAGGACGTGAAGCGCGTGGCGCTGGAGCATGTCGAGACACTGGAGCGCAAGATCGCCGAGCTTCAGGAGATGGCCGGCACCCTGAAGCATCTCGCAAGGCACTGCCACGGCGACGGGCGGCCTGACTGTCCGATCATCGAGACCCTCGCGAACCCGGAGGAAATCGACACGCCCGGCCGAACGGCGTCGAGGTTCGGCCCCCTCGCCAAGCCCGCAGCTAGAACCTGAGGCCTGGGCCTCAGGCGGCCATATCGACCTCGCGCCCGCGGCCGATGTCGCGCATCCATTGCGTGAACCGCGGGTCGCGGCCGATCTGGCGGCCGTAGTGGCGCCGCAGGGCCTCTGTCAGGCGCCCGTTGCGGGACAGGAGTTCGTCCGCGAACTGGATCATCCGGGAGTTGGGCCAGGCCTGGGGGCGAATCTCCGCCAGGCGCTCCATCAGTCGGTCCTCAGTCTCCTCCGGATGGGTTTGAGCCAGCAGGGTCACCATGGCGGCCGTAGAGCGGGAAATGCCCATGTGGCAATGGACGAGCAGGTGGCCTTCGGCCCTGCCCTGCTGGCTCTCCGCCAGCTTTTCACCGAATGCCAGCACAGCCTGCACGTGATCGGGCTCCGGCAGGATCATGCCGGGACGCGCCTCGATGATGTCGTGGAAGCGCAGCACGGTCCGGTGCGCGGCCTCGTAGGCCTCGAACGCCTCCGGATCGGGGTGATCGGGATCGAGGATCGACAGCACATGCGTCGCCGACCGCGGGCCCTCGTCGGGCAGCTCGGAAATCCCGCAGATCGTCAGCATCGAGATGGACAAGGGCTTCATTGGAAAATCGGTCCGTTCACAAAGAGATGAGCAGCATTCTCTGCTCGGTAGCGTTAGCCTGCTTGTAAAGCAATTTTCTGACAGCGAGAGCGCAAGCGGACGACGAAAGTGAAGCGTCACAAGCCTGTGACCGGGAAGCCACAGGCGGAACCTTGCCACATTTCGGCCATTGACGATCCAACATACGGCCACGGCCTAGCTTTCAGACCGGCCTTAGTCGTCCCACCCAATCTTCGTCCGAAGATTCAAGCCAAAACAGAAACTGCGAGTTCCTCCTGATGTCCCTGACTGCCCTGGCCCCGAGCTTCTCCCTCCTGCGCAAAGCGATCCGACTGGGTGCGGTGGTCGCCGCAATGGCGGTGGCCGGCTGCGTCTCCACCTCCCAGGCTCCGCAGCAGAGCGCCGCCCCGACCCTCGATCCCATGTATGCGGCGATGTACGGGGCAAGGCCTGACGAGTCCCACCCGCTTCCGGCGCTCGATCTGGAAGGGGTCGACACGCGATATCTGCGGCGGGAGGTGGCCTATACCGGCCGCGAGGAGCCCGGCACGATCGTCGTCGACACCGATGCGCGCTACCTCTACCTGGTACGCGAGAACGGTCGAGCCATCCGCTACGGGATCGGCGTCGGGAACGAGGGCATGGCCTGGAGCGGCCGGGCCCGGGTCGGCCGCAAGGCCAACTGGCCCCGTTGGACCCCGACGCCCGACATGATCCGCCGCGAGCCCGAGCGGAACGCGCGCTGGGCCGGCGGCATGGCCGGCGGCCTCGAGAACCCGCTCGGCGCCCGGGCACTCTATCTGTACGACAACGGCCGCGACACGCTCTACCGCATCCACGGCACCTCCGAACCCTGGTCGATCGGCCAGGCCGTCTCCTCGGGCTGCATCCGGATGTTCAACCATGACATCATCGACCTCTACAACCGTGTGCCCGTCGGCTCGCCGGTGGTCGTCCTGAACGGGCGCAGCCCGATGCAGGAGGAGTTCCGCGTCTCTTCCTATTGACGATCTTCCTCGGCCTTCGCGCGGCGTCCGGCCAGGCCGCCGTGCGAAGATGCTTTTCTGAGCCCGCCGGCGATCTAATTAACATGTCGGACGACAGGGGGGCTCATGAGCGACTGGCATCTACCGGCACTGACGGCGACGATCCGCATCATCGAGGTGGGCGGCATCGCCGTCATCGTCCTCGGCATCGTCGGCTCGACCATCGCCGTCCTGTGGCAGATCGCGAGCGGGCGGGCGCCGGGGGATGCCTTTTCCGTCTACCGGTCGAATATCGGCCGCGCGATCCTGCTCGGCCTCGAGCTTCTCGTGGCGGCGGACATCATCAACACGGTCGCGATCGAGCCGTCGCTGCAGAGCATCGTGGTTCTCGCCGGCATCGTCCTGATCCGGACTTTCCTGAGCTTCTCTCTCGAGGTCGAGATCGAGGGGCGCTGGCCGTGGGACAGGCACAAGAAGGAGGCCCGACAGGAGGCGTCCATGTGAGCGGCACCGGCTCGTTTACCTAAACCTCATCGATAGTCCCAGACGGGACTTGGCGGGACGGCTTGCAACCATACACTATGGTCACCGCAGTCCTCGGAGATCGACCGTGAACGCTATCGTCAAATGTCAGGGCTGCCGAAGCAGCGAGCCGCTGCCCTTCGAGTTCACGATGGCGTTTCACCCGATCGTCGACGTGGAGCGGATGTCGGTCTGGGGCTACGAGGCCCTCGTCCGCGGAACGCAGGGACAATCGGCTTTCGCCATCCTCGACCAGGTCGACGAATCCAACCGGTACAAGTTCGACCAGAACTGCCGGGTGAAGGCCATCACGCTCGCGGGGCAGCTCTTCCGCCCGGACGAGGACACCCGGCTCTCGATCAACTTCATGCCGAACGCAGTCTATGAGCCATCGGCCTGCATCAGGACCTCCCTCGAAACCGCACGGCGCGTCGGCTTCAATCCGCGCCGCATCATGTTCGAGTTCACCGAAAACGAGCGGATGGTGGATACCGGCCATGTCGGGCGGATCATCGCGGAGTACAAGCGTCTCGGCTTCGTCACCGCCATCGACGATTTCGGCGCCGGCCATGCCGGCCTCAACCTTCTCGCGAGCTTCCAGCCCGACATCATCAAGATCGACATGGAGATCATCCGCGGCATCGCCGACTCGGCCGCGCGGCAGGCGATCGTTGCAGGCATCATGCACATGGCGCAGACCCTCGACATCACCGTCATCGCGGAAGGCATCGAGACCGAAGCGGAACTCGCGACACTCCGGGGTGCAGGAATCCGTCTGTTCCAGGGCTATCTCTTTGCCCTCCCCGCCATCGAGCATCTTCCTGCCGTTTCTCTGGGAGCCACCCCTCTCCAATGAGCGACGAGGAACGGGATTCGCACGAAAGCCTGCCTTCGATTGGCCTTCGGTGTTGACCTAACCCGGCGCTCCTTCTAGGAAGCTTTGCCCGGCCCAGCCGCCGCCGCCCTTCCGCGTCCGTCGGCTCCTCATCCCTGCTCCCGTCCGCACCGCTGCCGCTCGACGCGGCTGGCGTTTTCCCGCGTCGATGCCAGACCAGCGCATGTCGACAGGAGAGCAGGCTCCCCAATCCCGTCGATGCGCCACAGGAGCCACGATCTTCCGGCTCCGGCGCATCCGCCTTTTTGCGATGATCCATCATGACGACGTTTGAAACAGGTCTCTTCCTGAACAGAATTCCCTATGCCAAAGCCGGATCGGGCGCGAACCCGATCGTCGTGCTCAACGGCGGCCAGGCCTTCGTGAGGCGCCCCAGCCCCGATCGGACCCGCCGCGACGTCAAGCGAATCGCACGCCTCATGCCGGCGGAAAGGCCGGTTTACGTCGTCGGATACGACCCTGCGCCGCCTGCCGATTACAGCATCGATGCCATCGTGCAGGATTGCGCCGAGATTCTCCGGACCGAGATAGGCCCGGCTGCGGTCGTGGGCATTTCCTACGGAGGCTTCGTCGCCGCGCGTCTCGCGGCCGAGCGTCCTGATGTCGTGCGCGAGCTGATCCTGCTGGTGAGCGCCCACCGCTTCTCTCCGGAGGGCCGCCGTAGCATCGTGCGGCAGATCGAATGTGCCCGGACAGGCGACTTCGCCGGCCTGCTCGCCGAGTTCGGCATGATCTTCCGACGCCCCTGGTTCAACTGGCTGCTGCGCCTGCGCCTCTGGATGGAGCGCAACCGGATGGCCGAGAAGATGAACGACCCTATGGTCATCGTTCGTGGCTTGAGCGCCGTCGCGGCTGAAGATTTCGGGGCCGATCCGGCATGGCTCCGGCGCATCGGCGCCCGAACCCTGATCGTCGGGGGAGCACGCGATGTGTTCTTCGACAGGGAGGCTCTCGAGGAAGCCGCCGGACTGATCCCTGCGGCCCGGCTCGAACTGCTCGCGGATGAGACGCACATGCTGCCGGTGGAGCGTTCACGCGACGTCGCTCGGGCGATCTCGGCCTTTCTCGCGGGCCGCTGAACCGTCACCTGCCCGCAGATTGAGGACGCAGCGTCGATTTTCGCTGCGTCCGCGTTATCTTTGCGATCGATCTGTCCGAGTCACGAGTGAGGGTACCCGAACATGTCCGAAGACCAGAAGGCCCCGGCGATGGTCATTCCGCCGACGGAGGCCGCCATCGTCACCGCAAGCAACATGACCGAGCTGGAGCTGGTGCTGCCGGATCTCGGCGACGAGGATCTGCCCGAAATTGCGATCTTCCTGGTTGCCTGCGCGATGCGCTTCCATAGCGATCCCAACTTCGTGCAGGAGCAGCTGGAATGGCTCGTCAGGATGCACGACACCGAAGTCGATGAAGGCCTGAAGCCGAACGAGCTCAACTCCTCGAACGACGGCTGATCTCCGCTGCGCGGATGCGGCGCCTAATCCAGGAACGTCACCTCCGCGCCCTTCTTGACCATCTTTGCGAGTTCCTCGACGTCCCAGTTCGTCAGCCTGACGCAGCCCTGGGAATAGGTTTTGCCGACCTTCGTGGGCTCCGGCGTGCCGTGGATGCCGAAGGATTCGATCGACAAGTCGATCCAGACCGAACCGACAGGGTTGTTCGGGCCGGGCTTCACCACGAACTTCTCCTTCGCGTCGACACCTTTGAACTTGTATTCGGGATTGTAGGTGTAGGTCGGATTTTTGGCGATTCCCTTGACCTTGTAGGTGCCGCTGGGAGCAGGCTTCTCCTCGCTGCCGATGGAGGCCGGATAGACCGCGATCAGAGACCCGTCCTGAGCCAGAGCCCGCAGGACATGCTCGCTCTTCACGACCTCAATCTTGGCCACCTTCTCAGGCTCCCCGCTCGTTTCCACGTCCACATTGGCGACCACAATCGACGTGCCGGCCTTGTCGAAGCTCTTGTCGGGATTGAGCGCCTTCAGGAGGTCTTCGTCCATGTGGAATTTTTCCGCGAGAAGCTCCTCGGCGCTGGTATAGCCGAGGCGATCCAGCTTCGCCTGTTCCTCCAGCTTGTGCGGGATCTTCTCCGTGAACGGCCCCTTTACGTCATCCTCAGTGATCTTGTATTCGATGAGCACGGGATCGGACGAAGTCTCGTTGAGCTTCGCCCAAAGCTCCTCGTCCAGCTTTCCATCGACCTTCAGGTCGCGAGCCTTCTCGAAGGCCTTGATCGCGTTCTGAACGTTCTCGCCGTCGTGCCCGTCGATAGCTCCAGGTGAGAAGCGGGCGCGATCGAGCAGAACCTGCGCCTTCAGAATGGCCGGCCTGACGCCTTTCTCCTCCTTCGCCTTCAGATCAGCTCCATTCACCGCCTCGGGTGTGAGGGACTGCGCATGGACGGGCCCTGCCAACCCGAGCAATACACCTATGCCGAGAAACGCCACTGCCGCCTTCATCCTGTACTCCTGTCAGATCGACCGAACTGACAAGGACCGAAGGCGCCACTCTGTTCCGCAGGCGTCACTGGCAGATGCGGTAATCGTTCTTGCGGGCGCGCATGTCGAGATGGAGATGATCGCCGTGGTCTGAATCCGAGCCTGGGCCCAGCACGGTGTTGAACACCGGACAGGCGCCCTTGCGGACCGCATCCTGGAAGGCAGCCTCGGGTGAGCCCTCCGCATGGGTTCCGATCGTCAACGGCCCCTTCTTGTCGAACTCGAGCCCCATGACGTCGACCGCGTTACCGAAGGCATGTTCGCTCAGCTTTCCGCCGGAGCGCTGGTCACGGCACTGGTATGAGGTTCCGATGAGAAGTTTCTTCGGCTTGGTCTGGAGGTGACGTTCCGCCTCGACCGCCACCACCTCGCGCGCCCATCGGACGAGGCCTTCCGCCAGCGGGCATGTCATGAGGGATGCGGGCGAAACCTCGAATCCGTCCGGCAGGGAGGACACGAGAACCGTGTCCTGGACAGCGCAGGCATTGTCCTGGATCGGAGGACGGGTCTCGAAGCGGACGCCCAGCCGGGTCAGGCGCTCCGGACAAGTCTCCTCCGGCTTCGCCTGGGCCTCGCTCCCGGCGGGCTTGTCCTTCGAGGGCTCGGCCGCAGACGGCGCCGCCCTGTCCGGTCGCGGCGGCGGGAGCGGGGGAACGACGTCCTCCGCGGCCTGTGCAGCCGCGAGTGCAAGGCTGAGCAGCCCTCCGACGACAAAGGGGGCCGGGTTCCGGCGCATGGGCATATCGACTCCGCCCTCTCGGGATTGTGGAGGGCTCCATGCCGGATCAACTCCGGCTGAAGCGTCACCGTTCCCGACGCCCCACCCGTTCGGGGTTGGGATTGCGGATTGGCGCACTGGCCATTCCGGCCGCACGACGTTAGCATCGAGCGAATTCATCTTGGAAGGACAGACGATGCTTCGCGCGCTCTCCCTCGCCATCCTGATGGTTGCAGCCGGCCCAGGTGTCGCCGCCGACGCACCCGATGCCACCGTGATCGCCCAGCAACAGCAGCAGACGCCCCCTCAGGCCGCCCCGAGACGGGATTGCGAGAAGCGCCAGGAGGGCATCAGCTGAGGATTCCTTTCCTCGGCTCTCCTCACGTCGATGTGCCGATGAGATCCCTGCCGGTCGAAGCGTGGCGCATCACTTCCGCTTGAGCCGTCGCACGTTCGCCCGGACGTGGCGGCGATAGCCCCTCACGACCTTATGGGCCGAGCCGCCCGTCGCGATCGTTGCCGCCGCCTCGGCAAAGGCGCTGACCTTCTCCGTCACCATCAGCATCGTCTCTGCCGGGGTACCCCGGCCCATAGCGATCTGCGTCATTCGAGCCCAGATCACGGCTTGCGATTCCATCGCGAGAAGGGACGTGTCGGAGGCCAATTTCATCCACGGCAAAATCATCGAAGGTCCTTTTATGCGCGGTACTCGGATCGACAACCACGACCGTTACGGAAAGGATCCGTCACGCCTCGTCGCATCAGACCACGGCATATTCACGTCGTGGACTGGTGCGGACCTTGCTTATGGCGAGCAGGGTCACCCGGCCTTGACGGCGACGCCGCGAGCAGACCGGTTGCCCGAAGTGCAAGTCGACGCAGTCAATTACATATTGTTGCGAATGTCCACCGGGATTTTGGAGATCGCGACACCTGCTCCGTCAGGTCAGATGGCCTCGTGCCGCGACCGGCAATTCGCCGACGATCTCTCCGCTTCTGACGGTGACTAGCCGGTCGACCATGTTAACCACGACGCAGACGTGATTGGGGATGATGCGCACCACGTCGCCGATATTCGGCCGATCATTGCAGGCGGAGAGGTCGAGGAACCCGTGCTCCTCCGCGAAGCGCGCAATTCTGGCCTGGGGATGCTCGAGAATCAGGCCGTAGCCGTCGAGCCCGCCGCCGGTATCGCTCGTCAGGGTTTTCGAGCCTGAATCCAGAATGCCGCGATCCGCCTCGGCCCTGCTGACCACGGTCGCATAGACCGTCAGGGCGCAGTCATCCAGGCTTGCCACGCCCGCTGCCAGCATCATGCGGTCATTGAACACGGAGGTCCCGGCCCGATGCTCGGTGACCCCATCGATCTTCCCGAGATTGACCAAGTTTGGGGTTCCGCCCGTCGACACGATGCGCGGCTCAAGTCCTGCCTCACGGACGCCCGCTCTTGCAGCATCCAGGAAGGCCTGCGTTTCCGCGGCCGATTTCTCAGGCGGATAGAACATGAAGCCTGCGAACGACAGCCCGGGGCGTTCCGCGATGTCTTTGGCGAGGGCGATGGCCTCCGCAACGGTCGCGACGCCGGCACGTTTGCGCCCCGTATCGCATTCCACAAGGACTTCGAGATCCCTGCCCGCGATCTTTGCCGCACGGGGAAGTCCCTGGACGACGACTGGATTGTCGGCGGCAACCGCGACATCGACGCGAGACAGCAAAGCCCCGAGCCGGTCGATCTTTTGCTCGCCGAGGAGATTGTAGGCGATCAGGATGTCGTCGTGGCCCGCGTCCGCCATAACCTCGGCTTCGCCGAGCTTCTGGCAGGTGATCCCACGGGCTCCCGCCTTTCGCTGCATCGCCGCGATGACAGGGCTCTTATGCGTCTTGATATGCGGGCGGTTCGCGATGCCGGCGGCATCGCAGAGCGCCTGCACCCGCGCGATGTTGCGCTCGACAACGTCCAGGTCAACGACGACGGCCGGCGTGCCGAACCGGCGCGCAACCTCGGCCTTCAGAGTTTCGATCGACATGCTGCTCCCTTGGTGGGCTCGAGGCTGGCCCCCGCCTACATTACCGCGCCAACCTGCCAAGGCACAAACTCGAGGTCGCCGTAGCCGAGATCCTCCGATTTGGTGTGCTCGCCGGAGGCGACGCGCAGGATCGTGTCAAAGATCTCCTGCCCCTTCTGCTCCAGGGAAACGCCGTCGAGAATGTCGCCGCAATTGATGTCCATGTCGTCGATCATGCGGCGGTAAATGTCGGAATTGGTCGCGAGCTTGAGAGACGGCACGGGCTTGGCTCCGAAGGCGGAGCCCCGGCCCGTGGTGAAGGCGATGAGGTTCGCGCCACCCGCCACCTGCCCGGTGGCCGCGACCGGATCGTAGCCGGGCGTGTCCATATAGACGAAGCCATGCTCGCGCACGGGTTCCGCGTACTCGTAGACGGCCCGCAGCGTTGACCGGCCTCCCTTCGCGGCAGCGCCGAGCGACTTCTCGAGGATGGTCGTGAGGCCGCCGGCCTTGTTGCCGGGGGATGGGTTGTTGTTCATCTCGCCGCCATTGCGGGCGGTGTAGTCCTCCCACCAGCGGATGCGTGAAACGAGCTTTTCGCCGATCTCGCGGGTCGCAGCCCGGCGGGTGAGCAGGTGCTCGGCACCATAGATCTCCGGCGTCTCCGACAGAATCGAGGTGCCGCCGTTGCCCACCAGAATGTCGGACGCGACACCGAGGGCCGGATTGGCCGTGAGCGCCGAATATCCGTCGGAGCCGCCGCATTGGAGCGCAAGCACGAGCTCGGAGGCTGGCCGCGTCTCGCGCCGGGCCGCCGCCGCGATCGGAAGCATGCCACGCACAGCGTCGACGATCGCCTCCACGGTCTTCCGGGTGCCGCCGGTTTCCTGGATCGTCAGGGTCCGGAACGTGTTGGTCTCGACCAAACCGTATTCCTGCTTCATGCGGCCGATCTGGAAGACCTCGCAGCCGAGGCCGACCATCACGATGCCGGCGAAGTTGGGATGGCTCGCATAGCCCCACTGTGTTCGCCGCAGGATGTCGAACCCCTCGCCATAGGCCGCATGGCCGCAGCCCGTTCCGTGGACGATCGCCACGACGCCGTCGATGCCCGGATGGTCGCGCAGGAGCCCGGAGCGCTCCACCTCGGCCGCCGCGAAACGCGCTACGGAAGCGGAGCAGTTCACCGAGGTCAGGATGCCGATGTAGTTCCGGGTCCCGGTCCTCCCGGAAGCCCGGCGATAGCCCTGGAACGTGGCGCGCATCTCGGGCGGCAGCAGCCCGTCGTCATGGGCATCGACACAGAAAGAGTAGTCACGCTCGAAATCGTGCAATCCGACATTGTGCTCGTGCACCCATTCGCCGGGCGCGATGTGCTGCTTCGCGAAGCCGATGATCTGGCCGAACTTGCGGATCGGCTCTCCCTCGCGGATCGGCTGTGCCGCCATCTTGTGGCCGCGGAGGATGCGCTCCCGGGCGGTGAGGCCGGACACCGTATCTCCCTGGTTCACAAGATCGATGGCCACGACGATGTTGTCGTCGGCGGAGAGGCGGATGGTACGCGGGGATGTCATGGTGTCTCACATCTGTCTGTATCGTTCGAACCATGCCGGATCTCGTCCGAAATCCGGCACCTGCCGCACGCGAGCGGGTCAATCATCGTTACCGCCCCAATCCCATCTGCCGCGGCAGCCACAGGGTCAGTTCGGGAATATAGGTGATGGCGATCAGGGCAAGCATCAAGGGCACCAGCCAGGGCAGGATCGCCATCGTGGTGCGCTCGACCGACATCTTCGAGACCCTCGCCAGCACGAACAGGACCATGCCGAGCGGCGGGTGGAGCAGGCCGATCATCAGGTTGAGGGTCATGATGAGCCCGAAATGGACCGGGTCGATCCCTAGCTTGAGCACAATCGGCAACAGGATCGGCACCAGGATCGTGATCGCCGCGATCGTGTCGATGAAGCAGCCGACAAACAGGATCAGGATGTTGGCCAGCAGCAGGAACACCCATTTGTTCTGGGTGAAGCTGAGGATGGCGTCCGAGAGGATCTGGGCAGCCTGACTGACGGTCAGAAGCCACGCGAAGATCGATGCCGCGGTCACGATGAAGAGCACGGACGCGGTCGTCTCGATGGTGTCGAACGTCGCCTTGGCAAGGCTCCTGAACGTCATCGAGCGGTAGCGCACCAACCCCAGGAACAGCGACCAGATCACTGCGGCGACCGCCGCCTCGGTCGGCGTGAACAGCCCGAGGGTCATGCCGCCGATGAGGATGACCGGGGCCATCAGGGCCATGACGGCCGAGAAGTCGAAGTACCAGTCGAGGGCGAGCAGAACCGCGAGAGCGATGCCGATCGCCACGTTGGTGCTGAGGCCCGCCTGGGTCATCAGCCAGACCGCCACAGGGAACATGAGGACGATGACGACCTCGACGCTGGCATTGCCGAGCTGGCGCCAGGAAAAAGGCGTGTCTGAGCCCCAGCCGTTCCTGTATGCGAAATAGGCCACCGTACCCATCATCAGCAGGGTCATGACGATGCCGGGGATCAGCCCGCCGAGAAAGAGCGCGCCGATCGAGACGTTCGCCATCATGCCGTAGATGACGAAGGGAAGCGACGGCGGGATGATCGGCCCGAGGGTCGCCGATGCCGCCGTCACGCCGACGGAGAACTCGGTCGAGTAGCCATGATCCTTCATGGCCTTGATCTCGATGGTGCCCAGCCCGGCCGCATCTGCAATCGCCGTGCCGGACATGCCCGAGAACACGACCGAACCGACGATGTTCACCTGGCCGAGCCCGCCCTTCATCCAGCCCACAAGGGCGACCGCGAAGGAATAGATCCGCCCCGTCACGCCAGCGATGTTCATGAGGTTGCCGGCGAGGATGAAGAACGGAACCGCCAGGAGCGGGAAGCTTTCGACGCCGGCGATCATGCGCTGCGCGACGATCACGTCCGGCACCATCCCGGTGGCGAGGATGTAGAGAAGCGAGGCGACCGCCATCGAGATGGCGACCGGAAGCCCGAGTATCATCAGGGCCAGAAAAGAACCGATCAAAATCCACATCAGGTTTCTGCCACTATAGGTGCATCAAAAGCTTCGGGCCGTTCGAGAACGGAATAGCCGCGCCGCCAATTGGCGACGGCGACCTGAACGGAGCGGAAGCACATGAGGACGAAGCCGATGAACACGAATGCGTATGCGAGGTTCTTCGGCAGGTTGATGGTCGTCATCTGCTCGTCGGCGACGATGCCCATGAAGCGCCAGACGAGGGTCGCCGCATAGGCGAAGAAGGCGACGCGAACGAGGTCGATCACTGTGGCAAGCACCCGGGCGACGCGCTGTGGGAGGTACCGGTAGAGGAAGTCGACCTGGATGTGGCGGTTCAGCCGAACGCACATGGCAGAACCCACGAACACGAGCGCCACGTTGAGGTTAGTGGCGATCTCCTCGGTCCAGGCGAAGGAGTCGTTCAGGACATAGCGGGTGAAGAACTGCACGAAAACCGCCAGCGCCATGGCCCAGAACAGGGCGAGGGCCAGCCAGTCCTCGAATGCGTATTCCGAAAGATCGACCGGCGCATGCTCGTTCTCTTCGAAGGTCTGCGCCAGCTCCTTGGCGGTTACTTGGGTATGGATTTCAGTCGCCATCGGTCGATGTCCCTCCCCTCGGCATCATGAGGCGGCGTCTCGGATCGGCTCCGAGCCGAAAAGAGGCGGGGTCGCCGCTCGACGACCCCGCATGGAGGGCTAGAGGCCTTCCGACTTCAGCGCCTGGATCTTGTCGTAATCGGCCTTGCGATAGCCGAGAGATTCCAGGGTGACGTTCTTCATCACCGCATCCTTGAACTCGTCCTTGTTCACCTCGGTGATCGTCAGTCCCTTCTGCTTGAAGGCTTCGACGAGTTCCTTCTCCTTGGACAGGATCTCTGCCGAGGCGCGGGTGGCAGCCTCCTGGGCGACTTGCGTGAAGATCTTCTTGTCCTCGTCGGAGAGCTTGGCCCAGAGCTGCTTCGAGAAGATCGTGGCGAGATGATCGACGATGTGACCCGTGAGCACGATGTTCTTCTGAACCTCGAAGAACTTCTTGGCCTCGATCGTCGTCAGCGGATTCTCCTGCGCGTCGACGGTGCCGTTCTGAAGCGCAAGATAGACCTCGGCGAAGGCGATCGGCGACGTGTTCGCGCCGCAGGAACGCGGCATGGCGAGATAGGCCGGCGCGTCAGGCACGCGGATCTTGAGGCCCTTCATCTCGGCGCAGGTCTTGAACGGCTTGTTGGTCGACGTATGCCTGATGCCGTAATAGGTCAGCGCGACCATCTGGTGCCCGGTCTTCTCGCCGTACCCGGCGGCCAGCTCCTTGAAGACGTCGCTCTTCGCGAAAGCCAGGAGATGCGAGGCATCGCGGAAGATATAGGGATAATAGCCGATGCCGATCGGCGGATAGCTGCGTGCGGCGAAGCTTGGCCCGGAAATGATCATGTCCACGGTGCCAAGCGACAGGCCCTGGTTGATGTCGCTCTCCTTGCCGAGCTGGGAGGCAGGATAGACATCGATCTGGTAGCGGTTATTGGTGCGCTTGGCGATTTCCTGCGCGGCCCAGACGGACTGGGTGTGGAAAGGCTCCGAGGTCTCATAGACATGGGCCCATTTCAGCTTCGTCTGCGCGCTCGCGGGAAGCGCAGGAAGAGTCAGCGTAGCGGCGGCCGCAAGGCCGAGCGCGAGACGGCGTGTCACAGCGAACATGCTGGCATTCCTCCCAATGTGTCCGGCTCTCTCCGGCCGGTTGGATTGTGTCGGCAGGCGCTTTCACCTGCCCGAGAAACCCGACGGGCTCTGGCGTCCGCCCATCGGCTCGACTAACATGTTAGTGCCATGAGAATGTTCGACAAGAGAAAAAATTACGAGTTCCTGCCTCTTTTGCCGCCAGGACCGCGCGGGAACACCACCGAGCAGGTCGAGCGGACGATCCGGTCGGCGATCGTCCAGCTCGACTTCACGCCTGGGGAATTCATCGACAAGGGGGCCGTTTGTGAGCGGCTCGGGGTATCGAGATTTCCGGTCTCCGAAGCATTGTCACGGCTCGCTGCCGAGGGCCTGGTGGAGATTCTGCCGCAGCGAGGCACCCGCGCTGCGCTGATCCGGCTGGCCGAAATCAAGGAATCGATGCTGATCCGCCGCGCTCTGGAAGCGATGGTCGCGGAAACGGCTGCCCTGCGGCTGCCTTCTTCAGCCCTCGAAGCGCTACGGGACTACGTGACCGCACAGGAGCGGGCCGTCGCACGAGGGGACCGATCCGGCTTCCACGCTCTCGACCTCGCATTCCATTCCGTCCTGGTCGATGCTCTGGAGTTGCCGCGCGTGGCGGCCGTAATCGAGGCTTCGCGGGCCAATATCGACCGGGTGCGCCGCCTGCTCTCCTCGCCTCGCCGCCATGCGGTGACCCTCGCCGAGCACCGGACGCTGCTGCAGGCCTTCGAGACGCACGACGCCGAGGCGGCCCGTCGCGCGATGGAGAGCCACCTCGATGCGGTCATGGAGGAACTCGAGCGCTTCTCTGCGGAAAATCCCGAGGTCTTCCTGCCTCAGTGAGAGCGTCGCCGTTCAGGCAGGTCCATGGCCGCGCACACCGGTCAGGCCTTTCTCGAGCAGATCGAGAGCTGCCGGCGCATCGACCCTCATGGCGACCTGGACGGGCGCGCCCTGCCCTTCATCGACCAAGAGTGCTCCCGCCTCCTCCGATCCGGTCCCGACCGTCAGGCGAAGCGTCTCGCACTCGAACAAGTCGGGGCGCAGCGCAAGCAGCATGACGCAGGGGTCATGCAGCGGCCGGCTTTCCCGCTCCGCAGCGGACAGAAAATAGGCCTCGATCAGCTCGGCTGTCTTCACCGCTCCGGGCACGAGGCTGGCGGCCAACCGCTCGGCGAAGTTGCGCGTCGCACGCACACGGCGGGTGACGTCAAGCGGAACGAGCACGACCGGAACGCCGGATCGAAAGACGATGTCCGCCGCCTCTGGATCGGTCGCGATGTTGAACTCCGCCCGTGGCCCCACGTTACCCGGCTCATGGATCGCGCCGCCCATGGCAATGATGCGGCCGATGCGCTGCGCCACCTCGGGCCTCTTGACGACGAGTTCCGCGACATTCGTCAGCGGACCGAGCGCCAGGACCTCCACCGTACCGGGATCCTCTCCGAGCAGCAGGTCGGCAAGCCAGTCGACGGCGCTCCGCTCAGCCGGCGAGCGTAATGGCTCCGGCAGATCGACGCCCCCGACGCCGTCGGCACCGTGGAGCCCCAGCGGCTCCGGCCCGGGCCGTGACAGTGGCTGCTGCGCGCCGATCAGGACCGGAATGTCGGACAGGCCTGCGAATGCCAGGAGGCGCGCGGCATTTCGCGCCGTCGTCTCGATGCCGATGTTGCCGGCGACGGTCGTCATGCCCCGGACGTCGAGCTCCGGGGACGCGAGCGCGAGCAGAATGCCGATGGCGTCGTCGATGCCGGGATCCGTGTCGATGACGATCGGGCGGGCTTTTGTGTCGCTCATGATGGGGGTAGATACTCTGCTTCGAAGCCGCGCAGCTGCATCGGACGCAGCCCGCACGCCGACCATAGGCCATAGGTGCACGGTGACCAAGACATTCTCGCTCCCGGATGATCTCCTGCTGAATGCGGAGGACGAGGTGCGGATCCGCCAGGATCTCGTGCTGGTCGCGCTCGGCAAGAGGCCTGCCGACGCGATCCTGCGCGTCGGCAGGCTGCTCGACGTCAATACGCACACATGGCTCGAGGACCAGGAGATCGTGATCCGCGGCCGGCGCATCGCATGGACGGGACCTGCGGGAACGTTCCCGGGGACCGCCGCGGTGCGCGTGGAGCGCAACCACCTCTCGGCCATTCCTGGCTTCGGCGAGGTCCACAAGCATATTGAGAGCTCTCACGTCACCCCCGAATACGAGGCCGCGCTCGTGATGCCACGCGGCAATACCTGGACCTGCGAGGCGAGCCACGAATTCTCGAACGTCGATGGACGTCACAACATCGCTTTCTGGCTCGAAGCGCGCCGTCTCGGCTCGCCCATGAAAATTTTCCCGCTGCCGGGCTCCGCCGTTCCGCCGACCGCCTACGAATGGGGCGGCGGCTATTACGGCTATGACGAACAGGCCGGCTTCCTCGAGAAAAGTCTCATGGTGGCCGGTCTCGACGAGGTGATGGACTGGCCGGCCGTCTGGAACCCCGAGAACCCGTCGCACAACCGCCTGTGGGGCATGATCAAGGCCACGTTCGAAAAGCGCGGCGTCGTCGAAGGACACGGCGCGGGACTGCGTGATCTTGCCTCCATCAACGCTTTTGCGGCCGCCGGCTTGGCTTCCGACCACGAGGGCTGGACGCCGGAGGAGGTCTGGGACAAGCTCCGCCACGGCATCTTCATCGAAATCCGGCCGCATTCGATGCCGGACATCATCGGCGGCCTGCTTCAGCGCGGACTGCAGGACTGGTCGCAGGTCGCCTTTGCGACGGACGACCGGAGCGCCTCCGACACGCTGCGTCTCGGCGCAACGGATCACAACGTCCGCCTCGCGATCCGATCGGGACTTGCTCCGGAGATTGCGATCCAGTGCGTGACGATCAATCCGGCGCGCCACATGCGGCTGACCCCATGGGTCGGCAGCATCGCACCCGGCCGGTTCGCCGATATCGTCCTGCTCGACGAGGTCGAGGCCGTCGGCATCGCCGAGGTCTGGGCGGACGGAAAGGCCGTTTCGAAGGGGTCGGATTATCTCGGTCCTCTTCCGGACATCCATTGGCCGGAGTGGGCTTCGGGGACGGTCAACATCAATCGAACGATCAAGCCTAAGGACTTCGCCATTCCGGCCGCTCCGGGGCGAAAGACGATGCAGGCCGCGCTTCTGCGCCCGTTCCACTGGGACGACAACTTCATCACCATGGAGCTCCCGGTCGAGAACGGCGAGGTGCAGCGCGATCCTGCGCGCAACGTCACGAAGTTCGCGATCGTGGACCGCTTCTCGGGACAGGGGCTCGTTTCGCGCATGTTCTGGCTCGGCTGCGGCCCGCAGACTCCGGATACGGCTGTCGGCTGCACCGTCGCGCACGACAAGCACAATCTCTGGATCGTCGGTTCGTCGGACGAGGCGATGGCGATGGTGGCGAACCGCGTCGCGGAAATCGGCGGCGGCTGGGTTCTCGTCAGTGGCGGGAAAGTCCTTGCCGAGGTGCGTTACGAGATCGGCGGGCTGATGACCCAGCGCTCCGCCGAGGATCTCGATGCCGACATGCAGCGGCTCTACGTCGAGGCGGCGAAGATCGAATGGCTCTACGAGCCGACATTCTCGCCCCGCTGGTACCCTGGCTTCCCGGAGCGCCTGCAATTCGCGACGCTTACCTGCGCGCCTTGGCGCTGGGTTCTCGTCGCGCCCTGCGAGGCTGCGCCGCAAGGCTTCGTGAACGTGGCCACCGGAGAAACCCATCCAGTGGTCTGGTAAACCCTCACTGGGCTGCGTCGATTCTGGCCATTTCGGCTTTGAAAGCGGTCGCGATCTGCCCGGCGTCGCGCAGGATCTTCCTGCGCTCCAGGCTCTTCACGTCTCTGTCGCGCATGATCCACCGCCCGCCGACCATCACGTCCCGCACGTCGACCGGCATCGCCGAGAAGACCAGCGTCGCGTAGACGTCGTAGATCGGCTGCATCCGCGGCGCCGACAGATCGATGCGGACGAGGTCGGCCTTCTTGCCGACTTCGAGTGAGCCGATACGGTCGCCGAGACCGAGCACCTGAGCGCCCTCCAGCGTCGCCATCCGGATGACCTGGGCCGCCGGCATCGGCTTGCGGCTGCGCCCGAGGATCTTCTGGAACATCGAGACGGGGCCGAACTGGGCGAAGAGGTCAAGGGTGTTGCCGCTCATCGGGCCGTCGGTTGCGATGCCCACCTTGATGCCGGCCGCCCGCATGGCCTCGACGGGAGCGATGCCGCGCCCTGCCTTCGCATTCGAGCGGGCATTGTGAGCGACGCCCACGCCTGCGCTAGCCATGCGCTCAATCTCGAAGGGGTCAATATGGAGGCAATGCGCGGCGATCAGGCCGGGGATCAGGAGCCCCGCCTTCTCGACGACCGCCACAGGACGCAGGCCGTGGTGCTTGCGGCACCACTCCATCTCGCTGTCCATCTCCGCGAGATGGAGCTGCACCGGCACGTGCGGGTGATCGTGCGCCCAGCCGACCACGCGTGCCATCACCTCGACATCGGTGGAATACGGTGCATGCGGCGCGATCGACGGCACGATTCTCTCGTGGCCGAAAAACTCCGCCACCAGCTCCTCGACTAGGGCGAAACCCTGGTCGATGGTCTTGTGATCGGGCGGATCGAAGGTCGCAATCGTCTGCCCGACCACTCCGCGCAGGCCCGAATGAGCGAGCGCACGGCCGACCTCGGTCTCGTAGTAGTACATGTCGGCGATGGTGGTGACGCCGCCCTCGATGGATTCCAGGGCCCCGAGGAGCGTGCCGACCCGCACCATGTCCGGGGTGACGAACTTGCGCTCCATCGGCAGCACATAGCGGAACAGCCGGTCGTCCACATCCTCGCCCAGACCTCGGAAGAGAGCCATCGCCAAGTGTGCATGCGGATTGACCATGCCGGGCATGACGACGTCGCCGCCGACGTCGATCACCTCGGCGCCGTCAACCGCCGGCGGCTCCCCTGCCCCGACGGCCGTGATTGCGTCACCCTCGACGTGAACCCAGCCGTTCTCGACGACCGACATCGTCTCATCGATGGGCAGAAGGCATGCGTTCTTGATGAGGATCGACGTCATCACCGCCCCCCCTCGGTAGCCAGGATGCAGGACTGTTCCGGGGCCGGCACGAGCCGCACCTGGGTGCCGGATTCGAGCGGCGCCGTCAGGCTGCCGTTAGCCACGAGGTGGCCTGCGGCGGTCTCGCATTGGTACTGGTACGCGCGTCCGAGATAGGTGCGCAGGCCCAGAGTTGCCGGGAGTCCCTTTGCGGACAGATCAGTGGTCACCTGAAGTCCGTCCGGTCTGCTGGCGAGGAGGAACGTGTCCGGGATCGGTCCGTACGCAGTCTGCGAGAGGCGGATGCGCATGCCGGACGTCTCGGCGGTCACGACCTCGGCGTCGCGGGCCACGACCTTGAACGGCACAATGTTCTCGAAGCCCACGAAACGCGCCACGAAGGTGTTCGCGGGCTGGCGGTAGAGAGTTTCGGGTCTGTCGAACTGCATGAGCCGGCCCGCATTCATGATCGCGACCCGGTCCGAAATGGAGAACGCCTCCTCCTGGTCATGGGTGACATAGACGGAAGTCGTTCCGTTGGCGCGCTGAAGCTCCCGGATCTCGACGCGCATGTCGACACGTAGCTTCGCATCGAGATTCGACAGCGGCTCGTCGAACATCAGGAGCGGAGGCTCGATGACGAGAGCCCGGGCAAGAGCGACGCGCTGCTTCTGCCCTCCGGAGAGCGCCCCAGGCGCCCGGTCGGCGAGAGGCGCAAGCCCCACCCGCTCCAGCATGCCCATGGCGCGCTTTCGGCGCTCGGCCGGCGGCACGCCGCGCTGCTTGAGGCCGAAGGAGACGTTGTCGAGAACTGACAAGTGCGGGAACAGCGCGTAGTTCTGGAAGACGAGACCGATGTCGCGCCTGTGAGGTGGGAGCTGCGTCAGGTCGCGTCCGCCCAAGCGGATTGAGCCACTGGAGGGCGTGAGAAACCCGGCGATCAGCCTGAGCGTCGTGGTCTTGCCGCAGCCGCTGGCACCCAGCAGCGACACGAGTTCGCCGGCCTGGACCGAGAGCGAGAGGTCTTCGAGAACTTTGGTCGTCCCGTAGTGGGCCGACACCGCATTGATGTCGAGAGGCTGGGTCACGGAAGCTACTTCGCAAGAAAGGTGAGCCCCAGTGTCCGCTCCACCACGGCCATGACGGCCACGGTGAGGAACATCAGGAGGACGGAAACGGACGCGACGGTCGGATCGAAGAACTGTTCCACATGGGCCAGGATCTGGATCGGCAAGGTGCTGATCCCGGGTCCGGTCAGGAACAGGGAGACGGACACGTCGTTGAGCGAGGTGATGAAGGCGAGGATGAAGGCCGCGATCATTCCGGCCCGGACATTCGGCAGCACAATCGTGAAGAATGTCTTCAACGGTGCGCTTCCCAAGCTGATCGCCGCCTCCTCGATCGAGAAGTCGAAGGAGGCGAGGCTTGCGCTGATCACCCGCACCACATAGGGCAGCACCAGGAGCGTGTGGCCGATGAGAAGCGCCACGAAAATCGGGACTCCAGCCCCGACCGTCAGGGACTTGAGAAGCGCGAAGCCGAAGACGATCTCCGGCACCAGGATCGGCAGGACGAACAGCGTTCCGAGCCAGCGCGGCAGTTCCACCCTGTATCGGTTGAGCGCATAAGCCGCCGGGATGCCAATCACCAATGCAAGGAAGGTTCCCAGAAACGCGATCTGCAGGCTCGTGACGATCGTTCGCCGGAAGGCGCTGATCTCGAAGATGTTGGTGAACCAGCGCAGGGAGAGCCCCTGCGGCGGAAAGGTGAGATAGGTCGTGTCGCTGAGAGCGGCGCCGACCACGATGACGAGTGGCACCATCAGGAAGACATACACCAACGCGGCGACGATGATGAGGATCGGATGAGGACGGTCGGTCATCAGGTGGCCATGGGATTGATGCGGCGGGCCAGGTTGGTCATCACGAGAACGACCGAGATGGTGATCACCGTCATGATGGCCGCGATCGTCGAGGCTCCGACCCAGTCGAAGGAGACCATCGCACGTTGATGGAGCAGCGTGGCGAGAACCGTCTGACGTTCGCCGCCCAGAAGCTGCGGGGTCGCATAGGCCGTGAAGCTCCCCGTGAAGACCAGCACCGCGCCGACGATCAGACCGGGAACGGCCAGCGGGAGGAGGACCTGCCAGAAGGTCGCAACGGGAGAGGCCCCAAGGGATGAGGAGGCCTGGAGCACGTCGCGAGGGATGTTCTCCAGCACGCCGACGAGCGACAGCACCATGAGGGGCACGAAGAGATAGACCATGCCGACGATGACCGCGCCCTGGGTGTAGAGCATCTCTAGTGGTTCGTTCGTCAGGCCGAGTGCGATGAGCGTGTTGTTGAGAATGCCGTTGCGGCCGAGGATGATGAGCCAGGCGAAGGCGCGAACGACGACGCCGGTGAGCAGCGGGAAGACGGCCGCGATGATCAGCAGACTGCGCAGGCGCGCCGGCGCACGGGACACCACGTAGGCCGTCATGAACCCGAATACGAGGGAGATGATCGTCGTCAGCGCCGCGATCTGCAGGGTCCGGAACAGGACCGTCGTGCGGAACCCGCTGTTGAAGTACGAGATGTAGGGCGCAAAGATGCCGCGGGGATCCATGAACGTGCCGGCGATCACGATTCCGATCGGCACGAGCAGGAAGCCGATGACGGCGAGAGTGGCGGGCGCGGAGAGCGCCCACCCTGCCGCCCCCTTCAGGGGCATTGTCCGTTTCGAGATCATGTCCGATGCTTACCGTCCGAAGACCTCACTCCACTCGTCGAGCCAGTCGGTCTTCGCGGCGTTCAGCTTCTCGTAGTCGACGCGCTTGAGCGAAGAGACCATCTTCTCGCCGTAGGTCCAGCGGGATGCCTCCTCGGGAGTGAGTTGAACGGCCGTCGCAACGGGCGCATCGACGCCCCGTTGAGCCAGGGTCTGCTGGATCTTCGGATCGAGGATGAAGTTGATGAACTGGTGCGCGAGATCGGGGTTGGCCGCACCCTTTGCGATGTTAATCGTGTTGAGGGTCGCGTAGTCGCCCTCGGACAGGTCGGCCCAGCGGGCCGTCGGCACGGCGGCCTGGATCTGGGCGAGCGTGAAGTCCTGCGCGATGGCGACCGAGACCTCGCCCGTCGAGAAGAGGTTCACGAGCTCGGAGCCGGTGTTGTAGTTCTTCACCACGTTGGGCTTGAGCTTTTCGAGCGCGGCGAATGCGGCCTTCTGGTCCTTGTAGGGATCCACGCCCGCGTGGCTCGCCGCGACCAGCACCGTCATGGGGCCGGCCGTGGTGGTGATGCCGGGCAGCGACACGCGACGCTTGAACTCCTCGCGCCAGAGGTCATTCCAGGAGGTGATCGGGTTCTTCACCTTCGCGCTGTCGTAGATGATGCCGATGCGGCCGATCGTGTAGGCCGGCCCGAACTTGCCCTGCGGCTCACGAGCGACCTCGTAGATGCCGTTGATGTTGGGGATCTTCGATCGGTCGACCTGCTGAAAGAGCCCCTCCTGGATGCCGATCTGAGAATAGCTGTCGGTCAGGTAGACGACGTCGACGCCACCACCGCCGCGGATCTTGATCTTGTTCAGGCGGTCGGCGTTGTTGCCGGTCTCGAAGACGAGTTCGCAGCCGCATTGAGCGCGGAACGGCTTGAGCACGATTTCCTCAAGCTTGTCACCGTTGAAGCCCCACCAGGAGATCGTGAGGGTCTTGTTCTGCGCCATGGCCGGGGCCGCCGTCAGGGACGCCACGACAAAGGCCATGCTTATGAACGGTTTGCTCCAACGCCCAATCATCTCGCGGATCTCCTCTGCTGCAGCGGCGCAATAAACGATATCCCATTGCGTATATGCAGACCAGGGCGATGATCGTCATGCGCTGCTCAGACGAGAGCCATGCCCTGCGGACGCCACGCATTAGCACAACCAGAGCCGCATAAAAGGGCTGTTTCGAGAAACGCCCTGCTTTCCTTCCGGTCAATCTGCTAAATATTGATGCAGATCAGCGCGTCGGCAGCTCTTGGGCCCATCCGCCGCCCGGCAGACGGGTGAGACGGGGCGTCCGCAGGACACCCACCACACACTCCGGCAAAGTCGGATCGGCGCTTCCCAGTTCGGTCTTCCAGGCATCCGTCTGGAGCATCGCCGCTCCGATGGCTACGGGCCGCACGCCGCAGGCGGAAAGCAGATCCAGCGCCGCCTTGATGGAGCGCCCACTGCTGATCACGTCGTCGACGAGGAGGACCTTCCTGTTGTCGAGCAAAGGCAACATGCGCGGATCAACGTAGAGCCGTTTGGTGTGCCCGGGGCTCGTGATCGACGCGATCGGCACCGACAGTTCCTCCCGATACCAAAACTTCCGGGATGTCCCGAGCGGAACGTAGCGGCTGTGGCCCAGCCTCTTCGCGACGCCTCGTGCCAGGGTGAGGCCGAGGGTCGGCAACCCGACGACGATCTCCGGCTGGAACGGCGCGACCTTCAGGGCCAGGCTCGCGCACAGAGCCTCCTCGACCGGGAAGCTCGCCTGATTGATGATCAGGGATGCGATCCCATGCTTTCCATCGGCCAGTTCGCGGATGGGAAGTCGGATCTGGCGGCCATCGTCGAACTCTGCGGGAAAGTAGGCCTTGTATCCCGCCCCGGGTTGACGCTCGAACGTCGAAGGAGGATGAACCTCCTGCCAGAAGTCATGCGGCTGCATTGCTCGTTTCTCTCATCCTTCAGCCGGATCGAAGGACCCCCATGGTGTGCGACGGGAACGCTGCTCCAGGCCGACAGCTACAGGATCGACAGCACGATGCCCCTTCAGGACCCGATCAAGGCGGATCTACCATTCCTGCGGAACCTTCGCCAAGACCTCCACGCCCACCCGGAGCTCGGGTTCGAGGAGGAGCGCACGAGCGGGATCGTCGCCTCGCTCCTGGATGAGGCCGGCATTCGGGTTCATCGCGGGTTGGGCAAGACCGGCGTGGTCGGCACCCTTCAGGTCGGAGACGGGACGCGCACCATCGGGCTTCGCGCCGACATGGATGCGCTGGCGATGCCGGAGATCGCGGACCGTCCCTACAAGTCGAAGTTCGACGGCAAGATGCATGCCTGCGGTCATGATGGACATACGGTCCTGCTACTGGGCGCCGCGCGCACTCTCGCCCGCACCCGCAATTTCTCCGGCACGGTGCACTTCATCTTTCAACCGGCGGAAGAGGGCCGCGGCGGCGCGAAGCGGATGGTCGAGGATGGGCTTTTCCGCCTCTTTCCCTGCGACGCCGTCTACGGCCTGCATAACATGCCGGGCCTCGCGCCCGATGAAATGGCCGTAACGGCTGGGCCGCAGCTCGCCTCTTCCGACAGCTGGATCGTGATATTCAGGGGAGTCGGCACGCATGGCGCAAAGCCACACCTCGGAAAGGATCCAATCACAGCAAGCGGCCATTTTCTCACTGCGCTGCAGACGATCGTGGGCCGGGTCGTTGATCCTTTGCAGCCCGCCGTCGTCAGCGCCTGTTCCGTTCGCGCAGGGGACCCGAAGGCGCTCAACGTCATCCCGGACATTGTCGAGATCGGCGGGACGGCACGCGCTTATTCCGCGCAGGTCCGCGACCAGCTCGAAACCGAGATCGGAAGGCTCGCCCATGGCGTCGCCGCCATGTTCGGCATCGAGGTGGAATACACGTTCACTCGGCGCATTCCGCCGGTGGTCAACGATTCCGACGCGACGGCGCGGGCCCTCGCTGCCGCGAGGGCGGTCTGCGGATCGCGGGTCGTGACGGATTTTCCGCCGTCGACCGCGGGCGACGACTTCGCCTTTTTTGGTGAGGCGGCGCCCGGCGCCTACGTATGGCTCGGAAACGGGCCTGCGGTGGACGGAGCTTTGCACCACAACACCGCGTATGACTTCAACGACGAAGCCATCGCGACCGGCGTCGCCTTCTGGATCGCGCTCGTCGAGCAGGAGCTCGCCGTCTAGCCGGCGGGGCGATGTCTCGCCCCGCTCGTTTGGGAATCAGCCTCAACCCCGCTGAATGAAGCGGCTGAGGAAGAGGCGTGTGCGCGGATGGCTCGGGTTCGACAGGACGACCTCCGGCCGACCCTGCTCGACGACCACGCCGCCATCCATGAACACCACCCGGTCGGCAGCCTCGCGGGCGAAGCCGATCTCGTGCGTCACGACGATCATGGTGAGCCCCTGGTCGGCCAAGTCCCTCATCGTCGCCAGCACCTCGCCGACGAGTTCCGGATCGAGCGCCGAGGTCGGCTCGTCGAAGAGCATGAGCTTCGGCTTGATCGCCAGGGCGCGAGCGATGGCGACGCGCTGCTGCTGGCCTCCGGAGAGTTGGCGGGGATAGGCATGAGCCTTCTCGGTCAGGCCGATCCGGGAGAGCAGCTCCATCGCATAAGCCTGCGCCTCGCGGCGGTTCTGCTTATGGACGCCGACCGGAGCCTCGATGATGTTCTCCAGCGCCGTCATGTGCGGGTAGAGATTGAACTGCTGGAACACCATTCCGATCTTGCGGCGCTGGACAGCGATGGCCCGGTCGGAGAGCTTGTGCAGGCGCCCGTTCCGCAATTCGTACCCGATCTGCTCGTCAGCGACCACGATCGACCCGCGGTCGATCGCCTCGAGGTGATTGATGCAGCGCAGGAACGTCGACTTGCCCGACCCCGATGGGCCGAGGATCACGACCACCTCGCCGGGCATCACGTCGAGATCGATCCCTTTCAGCACCTCGTTGCTGCCGAAGGACTTGTGAACGTTGCGTGCTCGAACCAGGGGCTCGGCAGGAACAGGCGAGATCTTTTCGGCCGCAATGGTCATGCCGGCTCCTCCATGCGGACATTGGCGCGGACGTCGGTGGCGCCACGCTCGCCGCGAGCATAATAGCGCTCGATGAAGCCCTGTCCGACGTTCAGGATCGAGGTGATGACCAGGTACCAAATCACGGCCACCATCAGCATCGGGATGACCTCGAAGGTCCGGTTGTAGACGGCCTGCACGGAGTAGAGCAGATCGGCCATGGCGATGACGCTCACGAGGGACGTCGCCTTGATCATGCTGATGAGCTGATTGCCGGTCGGCGGAATGATCGAGCGCATCGCCTGCGGAATGATGATGCGCCGGAGAGCCCGCCCACGGGTCATGCCGAACGCATCGGTGGCCTCGACCTGCCCTTTGTCGACGGACAGCAGGCCGCCGCGGATGATCTCCGCCATATAGGCCGCCTCGTTGAGCGACAGTCCGGCGATCGCGGCCGTCATCGGAGTGATGAGATCGTTCGTATTCCAGCTGACGAGCGTCGGGCCGAACGGAACCGCGATCGAGATCTGCGGGAACAGGGTCGACAGATTGTACCAGAAGATCAGCTGGACCAGCAGCGGCGTGCCGCGGAAGAACCAGATGAAGAGCCCCGCCAGGGAGCTGAACAAGGTATCGTTCGACATGCGGGCGATGGCCAGCATGAGGCCGATCGCCGTGCCGATGATCATCGCCACGACGGTCAGACCGAGCGTCACCGACAGCCCCTTCAGGATCGACTCGGCGGTGAACCACTCGGCCACGATGGGCCAGCCGAAATTCGGATTCCAGGCGACGATCCAGGCGAAGTTCGCCGCGACGACCAGCACGAAGGCCCAGAGGAGCCAGCGGCCCCACTCGATCGGCTGGTGCGCGTTAGCGACATCGCGCAGATCCATGGAAGGACTGATGGTGCGCTCGGTCATGATCGTTACTTCTGCGCCTTGTTGATGCCGGGCTCGGCGATCATGTTGTTCTCAAGCCCCCACTTCTTCATGATTTGGGCGTAGGTGCCGTTCTTCACGAGTTCCTGGATGGCAGCGAGGAGAACAGGCCCAAGCGGCGAATCCTTGGTAACGACGGCGCCCTGGAACAGATCGTCGAAGCCATTCTTCTGGCCGACACCTGTCAGCTCCAGTTCCCCGTTCGACTGCTGCACGAAGTAGGTCAGCGGGGCCTGCGATGAGAAGAAGGCGTCCGCACGCTTCGAGCGGACCGAGAGGATCGAGGTCGGCTGATCCGTGTAGGACTGAACCTCGAGCTTCGGCTTTCCGTCCGCTTCGCACTTCTCGGCCTGGGCCTTGATCACCTTCTCGGCCGATCCGCCGGACTGCACGGCAATGCGTGCGCCGCAGGCATCGTCGAGGGACTTGATGCCCTTGGGGTTGCCCTTCTGCACTGCGAAGACGACGTATTCCTGCACCCAGTCCACGAAGTCATTCGCCTCCTGGCGGGACTTGAAGTCGCCTACCGGTCCCATGGAGAACTGGTAGCGGCCGGACTTGATGCCGCTGAGCAGGGCCGAGAGGCCGCTGACGGTGGCATGCTCGATCTTGACGCCCAGGAGCTGGCCGATCGCATCGGTCATGTCGGCACTGGCGCCGGTCATGGTGCGAGTGTCGGTGACGATCTCATAGGGAGGGAACGAACCGCTGTTGACCGAGATCAGCTTGTTCGACGACTTGACGTCCTCGGGCAGCTTGGCGCGCAGGGCGTCGTTCGCCTTCTGCTCCGGGATGGCCGCGTTGGAGGTCGCCTGAGCGAAGGCAGGCGCCTGGGACATCGCCATGGCGACGGCGGTGGCGCATAGGATCGTGCGAATGGTCATGTGTTCGTTCCCTTTTGGCTTTGAAGATTACGCAGCTTCCGTCTGCGATTGAGCGGAATGGGCCAGCTCCGGACGGACGAAGCGTCGGTTGGCGAGGACCGGAAGGACGGAGCGCGCATGGGCGATCCGCGCGGGATCGATCTCGGCGAAGAGGAGCGTCGGCACCTCGCCGGCGCGGGCGATTGCGACGCCCAGCGGATCGACCACCATGCTCGCGCCGATGTTCCGCTCTCCGCATTCGCCCACAGCCACTACGTAGCAGGTATTCTCGAGCGCGCGGGCGGTCACCAGGATCTCCCAGTGAGCCTCCTTGCCGAGACCGCGCACCCAGGCGGCAGGCAACATGATCACGTCCGCCCCGTCCACAGCGAGGCGCCGCGCCATCTCCGGGAAGCGCAGGTCGTAGCAGGTCATCATCCCGACCTTCAGACCCGCGATCTCAAGGATGCCGGGCACCTCCTCGCCGGGCTGAACGTTCGTGGATTCCTTCGCCGAGAAGGCATCGTAGAGGTGCAGCTTGCGGTACTGCGAGACGATCTCGCCGTTGCGTACGGTGATGAGCACGTTGAAGACCCGGCCGGAGCCGGACGGCACGTGGATGCAAGTCATCATGGCAAGATTCGAGCCGCGGCTGGCCTCGAGCACCTGTTGCATGAACGGGCCGTCGAGAGCCTGCGCCGACTTGAGCACGATGTCGGGATCGGCGATGTCGCGGGCGAGGATGCCCTCCGGTAGCACGAGCACGTCGGCGCCGGCGGCATCCGCCTGCTTCATGAGCCGGACGCAGGTATCGGCATTGTCCTGCCATTCCCGGCTGACGGCGAATTGTCCAAGGGCGACTTTCATGCGGGCTCTCCTACGAGGTTCTGCGCGGCCGGAAACAAGGCATCAGGCGTGAGATCGGTATCGGCCAGACCCTGCTTGCGGATCTCGGCTAGGAAGTCGGCGATCATCTTGCGGTTGGGCTCGAGCCCGCTGGCGTTCCAGACGTCCGGCAGATCACGACCGCAGCGGCCAAGCTCCTCGATGATCCACGGCGTCGTGTCCGCATATTTGCGGCGCTTCTCGAGCCAAACGCGCTGGGACTCGTCGAGTAGATCGCTCAGCTCCTGCGCCAGCCAGGGATGCTCCGCCGCGAAGGCGGCCTTGATGCCGAGGATGTGGATGCCCGGAACGTAGCCGACCGCATTGAAGTACGCGAGCTCGGCGCCATGCAGATCCGTCAGAAGGTGTCGGAATTTCGAGTCGCGACCGAAGAAGCCGGACGGCATGAAGGGCGTAAAGACGGCGTCAAGCTCACCGCTCTCAAGCAGGTCGAGCATCGGGCGCTCGCCCGGCACCGCCTCGATCCGGCCGGGGCGCGCATAGCGGCCGAGGCGATCGACGATCGGATGCGCTTCGGTCAGACGACCCGCATACCAGCGCACGTCCTCGATCCCGACGCCGGCCTGCGCCAACGCCGCCCTCGTCCACGTATTGCCCGAATCCTGCCAGCCGGTGACGCCGATCCGCTTGCCCCTGAGGTCCTCGAGACGCGTCAGCGGGCTCTTGCCGGCCGTGATGATGCAGCGATGGCGGAACCCGCGCATGAGGAAGTTCGGAATTCCCACGATCGCCGTGTCGCCGCGCGAACGACCGGTCGTGTAGCGGCTGAACGAAATCTCGCTGGCGTCATAGCGCGGATCGTTGGCGAAATCCTCCGGCAGGGTGCCGACCCGGTCCACCTTCACGTCGATGCGGTCGGACCCGACATCGCCGAGAACCAGCGGCGTCATGTAGTCCCAATCACGAAGCGCCAGACGGACGGTTACCCTCACAGAATTCTCCTGCCGCTCGCCGGCAGAACATGTGCCGGCCAAATGTTTGCCGGAGTTGAAAATTAAATGTTCATTTCTGCTGATCAATAACTATTATGTTACTGAACATTAAAAGATGGAATGCGATGGACCCTGTTCCCGACGTTGAATGGTTCGCTGAGCGGCTGAAGGAGCGCACTGCGCGTGGCATCGCGGTGGAAACGAGCGCTCTCATCCGGTCGGGCGCCCTTCCCATCGGCTCCCGTCTGCCGACAGTGCGGGACCTCGCCTTCAAGCTCGGCGTGAGCCCAGCCACCGTCTCCGACGCCTGGAGCGAGCTGCGTCGCCAGAAGATGATCAGCGGGCGCGGCCGCACCGGCACCTATGTATTTGGAAACACTGTTGCACCCCGTCCCGCGCGGATGGGCAGTGTCGGTCACTTTGGGGAAGGAGTGCTCGACCTGACCATGGCGGTGCCCGACCAGAACCTCCTGCCGCCTCTCGGCCAAGCTCTCGCCCACGCAGCGCAGGCCGATAATCTGAACAGTTATGAGCGCACGCCAATTCTCTCCGAGCTGCGCACGGCCGTCGAACGGCGCTGGCCCTACCAGCCGGAGACGTTCCTCGCGACTAACGGCGGCTACAATGCTATCTATTCGGCGCTGCACGCTCTGGTGATGCCGGGCGCGTGCATCGCCATCGAGGACCCGACAGCCATGCGCATCCTCGACATCATCGAGGATTTGGGCGCCGAGATCATTCCGGTCGAATGCGACATCGACGGGCCGTTGCCCGCCTCATTGGCGAAGGCCCTGCAGAAGAAGCCGACCGCCTTCATCTTCCAGCCGCGCACCCATTCCGTCACGGGCCGCGCCGTGAGCGCGGAGCGTCTCGCGGAACTCGCCACGCCCCTGGAGGCCAGCGACTGCTACATCATTGAGGACGACGGAGTGGGCGATGTTTCTCCGCTCCCCCCGGCCAGCCTCGGGCGTCTGTTTCCCAAGAGAGTCATCCACATCCGGTCGTTCTCGAAGTCGCTCGGACCGGATCTGCGACTGGCGGTCCTTTCAAGCTCCCTCAGCGTGGTCAAGCAGATCCAGTCCTATCGGAGCTTCAGCTCCGGCTGGACCAGTCGCCTCCTCCAAGCCACGACGGCATGGCTGCTCGACAACGAGGAGAGCTCCCGAATCGTGGAAGAAGCCCGCAAATCCTATGCGGCCCGACGCGCGGCGCTCGCCGAGCCCCTGAGCGAGCGCGGCATCATGCTTCCGCCCGGAGACGGGCTTTGCGTATGGATCCCGGTGGGTTCGGAGCAGTTCGCACTGGTGACATTGGCCGCGCGGGGCATCGCGGTCCTGCCCGGAGCGAAGTGCTCCGTACGTCCGATCAACCACATCCGCGTCGCCACCAGCATCCTGACCGATCGCTATGACTTCGTTGCGGATTCGATTGCGCTCGCCGCATTGGGCGGTCCTGGCTGAGGAGACATTTGGCGGACCGCGTGAGTAACCGAGACGCCGGCCTAGGCGAAACCGTGTGGACCGGCGAAAGCCTTCGACCGACTGGGGCTTGCCATCGGGAGCTGAGGCTCTAGCCTGACGGGAAGCGCCGCCGACAGGCGCAGGAAACGCCCGGCCTCATGTCAACAACACCAGACGCACCTGCCGTATCGCTCAACAACGTTGCCATCACCTTCGGAGCCAAGGGGAGCGGCTACACCGCCGTCCGCACGATCGACCTCACTGTGCGGCCGATGGAATTCGTCGCTATCGTCGGTCCCACCGGCTGCGGCAAGTCCACCCTGCTGAATGCCTCGGCGGGCCTCCTTAAGCCGTCCGACGGGAAGGTCGAAATCTTCGGTGCGCCGTTACAGGGCCTGAACGGACGCGCCGGATATCTCTTCCAGCAGGATGCGCTGATGCCCTGGAAGACCGCACTCCAGAACGTCGCGGTCGCGCTCGAGCCCAAGGGCGTGGGGCGCACGGAGGCGGATGCGAAGGCGCGGGAGTGGCTGCGCCGCGTCGGTCTTGCGGCCTTCGTGGATCGCTACCCGCACATGCTCTCGGGCGGACAGAGAAAGCGTGTTGCACTGGCGCAGATGCTGATCCGCGACCCCGAAATCCTCCTCATGGACGAGCCCTTCGGCCCACTCGACGCGCAGACCCGGCAGATCATGGGCAACCTGCTCCTCGACCTCTGGGCCGCTAACCGCAAGGCCGTGCTCTTCGTCACGCACGATCTCGAAGAGGCCATCGCGCTTGCGGACCGGGTGGTGGTGATGTCCGCAGGCCCCGCGGCCCGCATCATCGGCGATTTTCCCGTCACGCTGGCCCGCCCCCGCGACATCGCGGAGTTGCGCGTCGAGCCGGAGTTTCACCACATCCACAAGGAGATCTGGGCCAGCCTGCGGACAGAGGTGCAGAAGGCCTATGCGCAGGGCGAGGGAGGAACCGCATGAAACGGCTGAAGCTGCTCGGCCTCCAGATTGCCGTAGGACTTGTTTTCCTGCTGCTCTGGCACGTGTTGACGGCCTACCCCATCCTGGCTCCGGTCAAGCAGACGCAGTTCTTCTTCTCGAACCCGGTCGACGTTCTGGCTCGGGTCTGGAAGGAGTTCGCCTCCGGCGAGATCTGGCGGCATCTCTGGATCACGCTGGTGGAGACCATCCTGGCCTTTGTGTTCGGAGCCGCGGGTGGAATCCTCTTCGGCTTCCTGTTCGCGCGCCGAGAGGTCCTCGCCGCCGTGTTCGATCCCTACATCAAGGCCGCGAACGCCCTGCCCCGCGTGGTGCTGGCACCGATCTTCGCCCTGTGGTTCGGGCTCGGAATCTGGTCGAAGGTGGCGCTCGGCTTCACGCTCGTGTTCTTCATCGTCTTCTTTAACGTCTATCAGGGGGTTCGCGAGGTGAGCCCCGTGGTGCTGTCGAATGCGCGCATGCTGGGCATGAACGAGCGCCAGCTTCTGCGGCACGTCTATTGGCCGGCTGCCCTCACCTGGATGTTCTCCTCGCTGCACACCTCCGTGGGCTTCGCCCTCGTGGGCGCAGTGGTGGGCGAGTATCTCGGGTCGTCCGCCGGGCTCGGCTACAAGATCCATGAGGCGGAGAGCGTCTTCGACGTCACAGGCGTGTTTGCCGGCATGGTGATCCTCTCGATCTTCGTGATCATCATCGACGCGCTCGTGACGATGATCGAGAACCGGCTCCTGGTCTGGCGCCCGGCCCCATCGACAACCGGGCAGGTTTGAGCAATCCTGCCCGCCGACATCTGCAGCGAAGCAGGGAGAATTGGGATGAAACGCCGTACATTTCTGATCGGAACAGGCGCTGCCGCCCTCGCGGCCGGTGCGGGCTCGCGGGCCTTTGCGCAGGAGAAGCCGGAGAAGAGCAAGGTCACCCTCGGCGTCGGCGGAAAGCCGCTGCTCTACTACCTCCCGCTCACGATCGCGGAACGCAGGGGCTTCTTCAAGGAAGAGGGACTCGACGTCGAGATCAACGACTTCGGCGGCGGCGCCAAATCGCTGCAGGCGCTCATCGGCGGCTCCGTCGACGTCGTGACGGGCGCCTATGAGCACACGATCCGCATGCAGGCCAAGGGCCAGGACGTGCGTGCCATCACGGAGCTCGGCCGTTTTCCGGCGATCGTGATCGCGGTCAAGAAGGACAAGGCTGACAAGATAAAGTCTGCCGCCGACTTCAAGGGGCTCAAGATCGGCGTGACGGCTCCTGGTTCCTCCACGGCCCTGACCACGCAATATGCCATGGTCAAGGCGGGCCTGAAGCCAACGGATGCCGCGTTCATCGGCGTCGGGTCGGGCGCGAGCGCCGTCGCCGCCATGCAGAAAGGCGAGATCGACGTGATCTCGCACCTCGACCCTGTCATCGCAAAGCTGGAATCCGACGGCGACATCACGGTGCTCATCGACACCCGTACCGAGGCCGGCACCCGGTCCCTGTTCGGCGGCTCCAACCCGGCCGCGACGTTCTACACGAAGAAGGATTTCATCGACGCCAATCCGGTGACCACGCAACGCCTGGTCAACGCCTTCATGAAGTCGCTGAAATGGCTCCAGACCGCCAAGCCCGAGGATGTCGCGGACACGGTGCCGCCCGAATACCACCTCGGCGACAAGCCGCTCTACATCAAAGCCGTGCAGAACTCGCTGGAGAGCTATTCCCGGAACGGAATCGTCTCGCCCGAGGGCATGAACAGCGTCATGGACATGCTCAAGCAGCTCGATCCGGAGCTGAGGGACGCCAAGGTCGATCTCACGACGACCTTCGACGACCGCTTCGTCAAGAAGGCCTCGATCTGACGCCAGAACCGCACGAAGGCTCGGCCCTCAGGGCCGAGACCTTCGGTGCCGCTTGCACCTCAATGCGTAGCGACGGTCCCGCGGCTGCGTTCCGGAAGTGGACATAAGCTCCCGCAATCGGCCATCCCGGGCAGGAGGTATCGCAGGCAGCAGACCTTGCGCTTGCGGACCTTCTGACAATCCTGCTCCCGCCAGATCATGGCGCCAGACATTGGATTCGGCCGCCCCGTTGCGTCGGATTTGCTCTCGAGCATGCTGTAACCCTCGTCCAGAGCATATCGGCACACCCCGTCGAAGGCTGAGGCCTGCTGCAGGGCCCAATCGAAGATCGTCGCAGCATTGGTCCAAAGCAGGCGCGGCGAGACGCGAAATTGCGCCGCAAAGCGATCGATCAGCGGCTCGACGTGCCCCGCAAAGAGATTTGCGAAGCGGCCCGTCCCGTCAGTCTCGCGAGAGCTTCCATCGTCCTCAACGATAACGGCCTCCGTCCGCCCGTCCTCCTGGAGCGCGATCCGTACGTGCTCCAGACCGACGGGAAGATTGCGGCCGAGGAGCAGAATGGCGGCGGTCGTGGGGATGATCAGGGCTCCGAAGTGCCAGTGGGTCCACATCGACACGAGCGCCCGGCGATCCCCGCCGGGATGGAGAGAAGCGAAGCGCGCCATGAGGTCCTCTGCGACGCCGACGTCGAGAAGATCACTTCCGGCGATCGAGGAGGCATGCTCCCCCGGCAGGGCTAGTGCATCCTTGAAGCGCAGCAGCGTTCCGGTGAAGCAGGGGGCCAGAGAGGAGATCATCGCCTTCCTAGAGCCCCTTCGCGGTCGCAGGCAGCACGTTTGAGAGCTGTTGCGATGCATTGCTTCGGTTCAGGACGGATACGACAGGCGCGGCAATGATCGCAAAGGCGGCTGCGGCACCGAAACAGGCGCCATAGCCGAGATGCTGCGACACCCAGCCCGCACCGATGCCGCCCGCCATGCTGACGAGGGCATCCATGCATTGCAGCAGCGTGAAGTCGATTCCGGCCTGACGCGGGTCGGACAAGGCCATGAAGCGCGCATAGAGCGCCACGAAGCCAAGCGCCATAAGGCCAGACGAGCTCGCAAGCGCCAGCGCCACGAGAAGAGGCTGCGGCACCCCTCCCCGCCAGGCGGCGGCCGCCAGAGCCGCGAGTGTGCAGGCCTGCAGCACCAGAGCGAGCAGCATCACCGATGCCGCACCCCAGACGCGGACCAATGCGCCGCCCAGCAAGGCGCAAGCGAAGCCGACGATCATGCCGCCGACGCCGTTGATGAAACCGAGCGACGCGAGTTCCACCCCGGAATCGATCAGGAAGGGGCCCAGCATGCTCAGAGCCCATTTCTGCGCCACAACGTAGATCGCCGCGAGACAAAGGCCCTTGCGGATCTCGCGCCGGCCCAAGGCATGGCGCAGGGACGGCTGGTGCTCGCGCAGGGCGGGTGCATTGCCCCCGGAACAGAGCAAGAATGGCACCCCGAGCAGCAGCAGAAGCGCCGCCATGGCGCAGGTCGCCGTATCCCAGTCCAGCCGGGCCACGAGAACGAGAAAGAGCCCGGACCCGATCGCCGAGCCGAGATAGGCCCCGCCGACCTGGGCGGCGTTGCCCCAACCGTGATGGGGTTCGGACAGGCGCTCGACTGCATGCCCATCGCACGCGATGTCCACAGTGGAGGCCGCAAAGGCGATCGCCGTGAAAACCACGATCACCGGAACGAGATGGGTCGGGCCGATCAGCCCGACGATGCAGAGCCCCAGAGCGGAGATAAGGCCGCCGACCACGACTATCGAGCGCGAACGGCTCGGCCCTGTCGGCGGCAGGCGATAACGCTCGACGGCCGGAGCCCACAGGAACTTGAGAGCCCAGGGCAGCACCGCCAGATAGGTCAGCCCGATCCGGTCGAGCGGCAGGCCGCGGTCGCGCAGCACGCTCGGCAGCGCAATGAAGGTCAGGCCGCTGATGATGCTCTGACCGACATAGAGCCCTCCGAGCGTCAGGACGATGGCCGCTGGAGCGGCAAGGCCCTGGCTCTGCGGCCCCTGCCCGCGAGGGCGGCCGGCCGTCACCAGCGATACCGCAGGCTGGCAATCACCTTACGCCCCTCGTCGAAGTAGCAGTAGCCGGAGGTACAGACCTGGCTCACCTCGTCCAGGAGATTGCTGGCATGCGCCTGGAGGCGCATGCCCCTAAGGCTCGGATCGATGTTCTCCAGGTCGTAGCGGATTGCAGCGTCGAGATAGGTGCGTGGCTCGTTGTCGAGGACCGCTCTGCTGAGGTTGTCGCCGAGGCTCGAGCCGACATAACGCACGCCGCCGGCGATGCCGAGACCCTTCGCCGCCCCGTCCTGGACCGTGTAGTCGAGCCAGACGGACGCCATGTGATAGGGCACCGCGGTGAGGCGGTTGCCTTCCGTCTCGGGGGTGAGCTTCAGGATGCGCGCATCGTTGTAGGAATAGGAGGCCTGAAGGTTCAGGCCCTCTGTCAGCGACGCGACCGCTTCGAGCTCGATTCCCTGGGAGCGCAGATCGAGCTGAACCTGCTGGTTGAGGCCGTTGACCACCTCGTAGACGACCGCATTCTCCTGCCGGAGATCGAACACCGCGGCGCGCAGGGAAGCGTTGTAGCCTGGGATGTCGTATTTCACGCCGAGCTCGACCTGCTCGCCGGTCGTCGGCTCCGCGACGGCGCCGGACAGGAGGGTTCCCGGATTGGGCGTGAAGGACGTTCCCCAGCTCACATAAGGAGCAAGTCCGAAGTCGGTCACATAACCCAGTGCCGCGCGCCCCGTGAACTTGGTGTCGTCGCGGTTGAAGATCGTGCCCCCGCTCGCGAAATCGCTCGACAGCCAGTCATGCCGTCCGCCGAGCGTCAGGCGCCAGTTCTGCCACTTGAGCTGATCCTGCACATAGATGCCTGTCAGAGTCTGCGTCTGGTTCGAGCGATAGGCCAGAACCGGATCGACTCCCACCGGCACCCCGCCGAAGCCCTCCTTCGACCGGTAGCTCAGGCGACTCACGTCCACACCGGTCAGGATCGTGTGGTCGACCGCTCCCGTACGCACGCGGCTCTCGAGGTGGGTGTCGGAGACGATGCCCCAGTTGGTCTCGCGGACGAGGCCGGGAGATCCGGAAGAGACGTATTCCTGGTTCGTCCCGAGCGCCGAGAAGCGCGTGCGCTGGCGCAGGGTGAACATGTCGTTGAAGCGGTGCTCGAACTCGTAGCCGATGCGGCCTTGCTTCTGCCGGAAGTCGTTGTAGCGCTCGTCGCCGAGAAACTGCCTGGTCGCTCCGACCGACTTGTAGGTGATGTTGCCCTGCCGATCGACGTAAGGCGCATATTCGTTGACGTAGGCCGCCGTGCCGCCGGTCGTGGAATCCATGTATTCGCCGAGGACCGTGAGGGTCGTGTCCGCTGTCGGCTTCCAGGTGATGGCTGGTGCGATGAAGACGCGGTCGTCCTTGACGGCGCCGATCTCGGTCCCCGCCTCCCGCGCGAGACCGGTCAACCGGTAGAAGAGCGTCTGATCCGAACCCACAGGGCCTGAGAGATCGAACACGCCCTGCAGGCGGCCGTAGGAGCCCGTCTGAACCTCGACCTCGCGAAACGGCAGGAAGGTGGGGCGCTTGGAGATGAGGTCGACGATGCCGCCCGTGCTGCTTGCCCCATAGATCGAGGCGGCAGGCCCACGGAGGATCGCAATGCCCTCCAGGCCGTAGGGCTCGAGGCGGAACAGGCCATTGGGGCTGTTGACCTGCCGGAGGCCATCCCGGAAGACGCCCGTATAGGTGACGTCCACACCACGGATAGTGAAGGCGTCGTAGCGCGGGTCGAAACCGTAATTGGTCACGCTTGTGCCGGGCGTGTAGGCAAGCGCGTCGAGGAGGGTCTGCGGCTTGCGATCCTCGAGCTGCTCCTGGGTCACAGTCGAGATCGATTGCGGTGCCTCGAGAATCGGCGTGTCTGTCTTCGTGGCGCTGCGGGTCGAGGTCGCCACATAACCATTCGCATTGATGGCACCGGATTGCCCATTGCCGGCTCCTTCGACGACCACCTCGTCGAGCTGGATGGCACGCGTTTCAGCTGATTGCGCAGACGCAGCATGAGGGATGAGTGCGATTGCCGACGACGCCAGCAAGACAAGATTGATCTTCACAATGCGGAACTTTCAGAAACAACAACGCGCTCCGCCTAACAATGACAGTATATACGAGTCAAGGACTCTAGTTTTGAATTATTACAGGTTCAGATTGGAACATTTCCAACCGGCGGCAAGGCGATATATTTAGTTTTTAATTCATCTAAGGTGATTTCAACCACAATGTAACCAGAACTCCATTGCAGTCATGTTGCATCATTGGCCCGGTCTGAAGGATATGTGGCTGCCATCATGTCGTGAATACGCGGACAGGTCGACCACATCACGGCCGGCTGGTCCGTTCCGAAGCCGGCGCACAAACACCATCCCCGCCGGTCTTCCGGCGGGGAAATAAACCCTCAGGCAGAGTTCTTCCCTTCCGAGAGCGGTCTTGCCGCTCTTTAGGGCGCTCTCCGTCAATGGGCGCGCGGCTGCCCCCCGACAACCGGGCGCATGAACGTGCGCTGGTGAATCTCCACCAGCCGCTGCATGAGCCAATCCCTATCGCGGGTATACCGGCACGCAAGCTCCTTCAGAAAATGCTGCTTGAGAGCTTCCGGTCCAGGCCATTCGTTCAGGCATTGTCGGTCCTGCTCATAACTTGCCTCGACCGCATCGAGGGCACGGGAGATTTCCAGAGCTTCAGCAACGTTGCGAGCGGGATCGGCGTCATATCGCCGGACCCGGAAATGGGTCTGGCGGGTGGGAGCGATCGTCATGGTGACCTCTTCAATTCCGGGATGATCGATGGTCCGGCGACATTCTCAGGTCTTCTGCCGGGCAACGATCTTGTCCTTGATGGCGTCGTAGGCGTTCTGCGGAATGATCTTCTTGTCGATCAGATCGCTTTTCGCGCGATATGGGCGCCCTTGATGATCGCGTCCGCACGCGCCGTCCCGATCTGCGGCAGCGCATCGAGCTGATCTTTCGTGGCCGTGTTGATATCGATCAGGCTGCTTGAGGGAGCAGTCGTTGGAGCGACCGCCCTGGCGGTGGGGGCCGGACTGCTGGCCGGCGGCTTCGCGGGAGCGGTCTGAGGAGCGGTCTGGGCAACGACAGGTGTGGCCAGGAACAGGCCCACGATTGCGGCGAATGACGATAGGCGCATGGAAACCTCCTTTGCGCGAGCAGGAATGCGCCGGCGGCGGCGAAGCGCCGGCGCGGGACGCGCGGCCGTCGAGCGGCGACGCGTCAGCTCATCGGAAGGAAGGAGGACCTGTCGGAGGGGCCGCGCATGGAGGATGCGTAGGAGGCGCAGTCGGGTAGGCGACCTGACCAGTTCGAATGAACCGAGCATGGTCGAGCGTGAGCTCGCAGGTCCCTGTTGGAACGGCACGCCAATCGGACGCGCCGCCGCCCATCACTCCATCGACCTTGGCCTTGATCGTATCGTCGAGCGCCTGATCCTGATCGAGGAGTGCTGCCTTGCAGGAATCGTCGGTAGCGGCCGCATTGCTGGCCGCCCAGGCAAGCTCGGCCGTGACCGGACTTGCCGCGAGCACGATAGCCACGAGTGTGCGGAGCAGGAATGCGACGAACCGTTCAGGGCCCACGACTCAGCACCTTTGGACGACACTATCGATGAAGCTCCCCTATTGCGGCAAAAGAGAGCCCGCTTCACCTAGGGACAATCCGGGTTGAGACGGGCCGCCCAACCTGCTGAACGCGCGTCGCGGGCGACCTGTTCGATCTGCCCGGGCCGGTCCCGGCGAACTCACCTCACTTCTTGCGGTTGTAGACATCCAGCGACACGGCCGCGAGGAGCACGAGGCCCTTGATGACCTGTTGATAGTCGATGCCGATGCCGAGGATCGACATGCCGTTGTTCATGACGCCCATCACGAAGGCGCCGATGACGGCACCCGTCACCTTGCCAACGCCGCCCGTGGCCGAGGCCCCGCCGATGAAGACGGCGGCGATCACGTCGAGTTCGAAGCCCAGACCGGCCTTGGGAGTTGCGGTGTTCAGGCGCGCCGCGAAGATCAGGCCGGCCAACCCTGCCAGCACCCCCATGTTCACGAAGGTCAGGAAAGTTAGCCGCTCCGTCTTGATGCCGGACAGCTTGGCGGCTTTCTCGTTTCCACCCAGGGCATAGATGCGTCGCCCGATCGTGGTGCGGTTCGTCACGAAGGCATAGAGCGCGATCAGCACCGCCATGATGACGAGGACGTTGGGGAGCCCGCGATAGGTCGCCATCAGATAGCAGAACGCGACGACAAGACCGGCCAGCAGCGCGTTCTTGAACAGAAATAGGCCGAACGGGGCCGTCTCGACCGCGTGCTTGAGCTGGTTGGCCCGGGTGCGGAAGCTGAAGTAGATCAGCACCGCCACGCTGACGACTCCGAGGAACAAGGAGGTATAGTTGAATCCTTCGCCGCCGAAGAGGTCCGGGATGAAGCCGGAGCTCAGCCTCTGGAACCCGACGGGGAACGGGCCGACGGACATGCCGCCGAGAAGCGCCAGCGTGAGCCCCTTGAAGACGAGCATGCCGGCCAGGGTCACGATGAAGGACGGCACCTTGAAGTACGCCACCCAGTAGCCCTGCGCCGCCCCGATGAGGCCGCCGACGACCAAGCACGCGATGGTCGTCGTTACCGGGTCGAAGCCCCACCGGACCATCATCATGGCCGCTAGGCCGCCGACGAAGCCGACGATCGAGCCCACCGACAGGTCGATGTGCCCGGCAACGATCACCAGCAGCATGCCCAGCGCCATGATGACGATGTAGCTGTTCTGGAGGACCAGGTTCGTGAGGTTGAGGGGCCTCAGGAGGGTTCCGTCCGTCACCACCTGGAAGAACAGCATGATGACGAGGAGCGACAGCAGCATTCCGTAATCTCGGAAATGCGTCCGCACGAAGTCCAGCCAAGAGGTCTGCCGGGGAGCGCGAAGATCCTCTGCGATCCTGGTGTCCATCTCAGCGTCTCCCCGACTTAACAATGGCATGCATGATCTTTTCCTGGGATGCCTCCGCGGCATCGAATTCGGCGATCAGGGCACCTTCGTTCATCACGTAGATCCGGTCGCACATGCCGAGCAGTTCCGGCATTTCCGATGATATCATCAGAACGCCCTTTCCCGAATCCGCCAAGCGGTTGATGATGGTGTAGATTTCGTACTTGGCCCCGACGTCGATGCCTCTGGTGGGCTCGTCCAGGATGAGGATCTCTGGATCGGCAAAGAGCCACTTGCTCAGCACGACCTTCTGCTGGTTGCCGCCCGAGAGATTGACGGTCTGCTGGAAGACGCTCGAACTCCTGATCCTCAGCCTTTTGCGGAAATCGTTCGCGACCGCCAGCTCCTGGATATCGTCGATGACGAGGTTCTTCGAGACGCCGCCGAGACGGGCGAGCGTAATGTTCTTGCGAATATCTTCGTCAAGCACGAGGCCATAGGTCTTGCGGTCCTCGGTGGCGTAGGCAATCCCGTTCGAGACCGCCCGCTCCACCGTGCTCACGTCGATCTCCTTGCCGTGCAGGAGAACCCGACCGCTGATATTCTGACCGTAGCTCCTGCCGAAGAGGCTCATGGCGAACTCGGTCCGCCCTGCCCCCATCAGGCCGGCGATGCCGACGATCTCGCCGCGCCTGATGTTCAGATCAACGTTCTTGACCACCTGCACATGAGCATGGAGCGGATGGTAAGCGGACCAGTTCTCCACCTGGAAGATGGTCTCGCCGATCTTCGGCTCCCGCTTGGGATAGCGGTCTTCCATGGTGCGGCCCACCATGCCGCGGATGATGCGGTCCTCGCCGATGTCCTGGCTCCGGCAGTCGAGGGTCTCGACGGTGCCGCCGTCGCGGAGCACCGTGATCGCGTCCGCCACCTTCGAGATCTCGTTGAGCTTGTGCGAGATCAGGATCGACGAGATGCCCTGCTCCTTGAACCTGAGCAGCAGCTCCAGGAGCGCATCGCTGTCCTTCTCGTTCAGGCTGGCGGTCGGCTCGTCGAGAATGAGCAGCTTCACCTTCTTGGAAAGCGCCTTGGCGATCTCGACGAGCTGCTGCTTGCCGACGCCGAGATTGGTCACCAGGGTCTCCGGGGATTCGCTGAGCCCGACCGTCTTCAGCAGCTCCTTCGTGCGCGAGAACGCTGTCGACCAGTCGATGATGCCGAATTCCGCCTGCTCGTTTCCGAGAAAGATGTTCTCCGCGATCGACAGGAGCGGCACGAGGGCCAGTTCCTGGTGGATGATGATGATGCCGAGCTTCTCGCTGTCGGCGATCCCCTTGAAGCGGCGCTCCTCGCCCTCGTAGTAGATGTCGCCGGAATAGGTGCCATAGGGATAGACGCCGCTGAGAACCTTCATCAGCGTGGACTTGCCCGCTCCATTCTCCCCGACGAGGGCGTGAATCTCGCCGGCCTTTACGGTGATGTTGACGTTGTCCAGGGCCTTCACGCCCGGAAACGTCTTGGTGATCCCGCGCATCTCTAGGATCGCATTCATCCCGCACCTCGGATCAGTTTCGGCCCATCAGGCCCGCAGGGGCCCTGCAACGGAAAGAAGACCCCGCGCTCCCGCGCAGGGTCCCCTCCTCTCGCGTGGACTACTGGATCTGATTTTCCTTGTAATAGCCGCTGCCCACCAGGACTTCCTTCCAGTTGGAGGCATCGACGCTGATGGGCTTCAGCAGGTAGGACGGCACGACCTTGACGCCGTTCTCATAGGTCTTGGTGTCGTTCACCTCGGGCGTCTTGCCCGACAGCGTGGCGTCCACCATGTTCGCCGCGACCTTCGCGAGCTCGCGCGTGTCCTTGAACACGGTCTGGGTCTGCTCCTTGGCGAGGATCGACTTGACCGACGGAACCTCGGCGTCCTGCCCGGTGATGATCGGCATCGGCTGCTTCGGCGTGCCGTAGCCGACGCCCTTGAGCGACGAGATGATTCCGATGCTCAGACCGTCATACGGCGACAGGACAGCGTCGACGCGCTTGTCGGTGTAGTAGGCGCTGAGCAGGTTATCCATGCGGGACTGGGCGACCGCGCCGTCCCATCGCAGGGTCGAAACCTTGTCCATGCCCATTTGGCCGCTCTGAACCTTGAGCTTTCCGCTCTTGATATAGGGCTCGAGCACCGACATCGCGCCGTTGTAGAAGAAATACGCGTTGTTGTCGTCCGGCGAGCCGCCGAAGAGCTCGATGTTGAACGGGCCCTTGCCCTCCTTCAGGCCGAGCGCCTTCTCGATGTAGCCGCCCTGAAGCACGCCGACCTGGAAGTTGTCGAAAGTGGCGTAGTAGTCGACGTTCTTCGAGTTGCGGATCAGGCGGTCATAGGCAATGACCTTGATGCCCTTGTCGGCCGCTTGTTGGAGCGCGTCGGAGAGGGTCGTTCCGTCGATGGCGGCGATCACGAGGACCTTGGAGCCCTTGGTGATCATGTTTTCGATCTGTGCGAGCTGGTTGGGGATGTCGTCCTCCGCGTATTGCAGGTCGACGTTGTAGCCCTTCTCCTTCAGCACCTTGACCATGTTGTTGCCGTCGTCGATCCAGCGCGCGGACGACTTGGTGGGCATGGCCACACCGACCGTACCCTTGTCCTGAGCTTGGCCCGGGCCGGCGAGCCCGATGGCTCCGAGAGCCAGTGCCGTTAAGGCGATACCGAATGTCCTCAAGGTCGTTCTCCCTAGGTTGACATACCCGAGCCCATCGTGGCTCCGGCGCATGTTTGGCATTGTCACTTCGACCTGCGCGCATCGACCGGCGAGCGGGGAGCCGCTCTGGCGGCGGCTTTGTGCGATTGCAACTTCAGGTCATTCCTGTCCGAAAGTCACGCATCCTTTCGCTGATTAATACTATAATACTATTTTAGTGCGGCAATGGCCTCCCCCTCTGCCCTTACGCTTCCGAAAAGGCGTGGACGGGAGGAGCCGCCAGGGCACTCTTCTTCGTCTTGATGCCGACGCGCTCCGCCGCCCGAAGGATCAGGTTGGACATCGCTTCGGCGGCTGCTGCCGGCTTCACGGCCTCGATTGCGTCGAACACTGCCTGATGTTGCTCCATCACCCGTCTGAATTGCTCGTCGCTCGAGACAGGGGAGCTGATGGTGAAGGAGGTGGCGAGCGCCGCACCGATGACGGACCCGATCGACTGCAGGAACGGATTTGCGGAGGCCTCGAGGATGGCGCGATGGAAGGCGAGGTCCGCCTTCGTGAAACCCTGCCGGCTCTTCTCGCACCGGTACATGGCGAGCAGCGCCTGATGCATCTCCTCCACCTGCTCCGGCGTCCGACGTAGGGCCGCGGTTGCACAGGCCAGCGGTTCGAGCGCCTGCCGGATCTCGAACAGCCACCCCAGGAACTGAGCGTCCACGCCCAGATCGAGATGCCACTCGATAATGTCCGGATCGAACATGTTCCAGTGGTGGCGCCCCAGGACCTTTGTGCCCACCTTGGTCTTCGACTCAATCAGGCCCTTGGCCGCAAGGGTCTTCATCGCTTCGCGCAGGGCCGTGCGGGACACGCCGAAGAGTTCCATCAGCTCCGCATCGCCCGGCAGCGTGCTGCCGACCGGGAAATGTCCCTGCATGATGCTGTGTCCGAGGCCGTGGGCCACGAGGTCGTGGGCCGACCGCGCCTTCGGAAAAGCCCTCGGGCTGCTGGCTAGAACCATCACGCGGTCACGGCGACGTCGGCTGGACGTGCTGCGACGCGTTCGGCCGCGCGCCGGGAGCTACAGCGCGGCAGTTCCGCAAAGTTCCTCAACATCGTTGGTTCCCTCCCTGTCCGTCTTCCTCGGCTCTTCCGGCCGCGTCATGCTCATTAATCATATTATATGCACGCCCAAGTTCGGCCGACAATCGTCGCCGGTGATGCTGCGCGCCCAATGCTTCGTTCAGAGGAACCATACCCGTCCCCTGCCTCAGGTTGTCCTCCCTGCGATCAGGCGCGGACTGCCGGCGGAACCTCCTGTGAGCCATCGATAAAATTTTCTGGCGCGGCGTGAGACAAGCTCCTTGCAAAGGCCGGTCCGCTTCGCCAACCTGGACAAAAGAGAAGCCGTTCAGGGAAGAAAATGCCTCAACCGGTTCAATGGGATATCGCGCGAGCGAGCGAAATCGTGGAGGCCCATACCCACCGCGACGGTGCCGCGCTTCCCGTCCTCCACGCACTCCAGGAAGAGTTCGGCTTCGTGGCCGACGAGGCCATTCCCCTGATCGCTTCCGCTCTCAACCTGTCCAGGGCCGAAGTTCGTGGAATCGTGACCTTCTATCACGATTTCCGCCGCCAGCCCCCCGGACGCCACGTGCTCAAGCTGTGCCGGGCCGAGGCCTGCCAGTCGATGGGCGCTCCCCGGCTCGCTCGGCAGATTTTGGAACAGGAAGGCGTTGACTGGGGCGGGACGACCGCTGACGGCGCCCTGACGATCGAAGCCGTCTACTGTCTCGGTCTCTGTGTGTGCGCTCCAGCCGCCCTATATGATGGCGAGCCGGTGGCCCGCCTTGACGCGACCACCCTCGCAACCCTGTCCAGGGAGGCGCGGCAGGCATGACCCGGATCTATATTTCGCAGGATGCTGCCTCGCTTGCACTCGGCGCATCACGAATTGCCCGCGCCGTCGCCGAAACGGCATCCACGCTCGGTCAACCAATCGGGATCGTACGGACGGGCTCGCGCGGTCTGTTCTGGCTGGAGCCGCTCATCGAGGTCGAGACGCCGGAGGGCCGCATCGGCTATGGCCCTCTCCGGCCGGACGACGTCGCGAGCCTGTTCGAGGCGGACTTCCTGGCCGGCGGCGACCACCCGCTTCGGATCGGACGGCTCGAAGATGTTCCGTATCTGGCCCGCCAGCAGCGCCTCGTCTTCGCGCGCTGCGGCGTGATCGATCCCGTTTCGATTGCCGATTACCGAGCCCATGGCGGCTTCAAGGGGCTGGATCGCGCCCTCGCCTGTGGGGCACAGGAGATCGTCGACAGGGTGAAGGCATCCGGTCTCCGCGGCCGCGGCGGCGCAGGATTTCCGACCGGCATCAAATGGGGCACCGTTCTGCATGCCGAGGCGGATCGGAAGTACATCGTCTGCAACGCCGACGAGGGCGACAGCGGCACCTTCGCCGACCGGATGCTGATGGAGGGCGATCCCTTCACCCTGATCGAGGGGATGATCATCGCGGCCCTCGCGGTCGGCGCCACAAAAGGGTTCATCTACATCCGCTCCGAATACCCGCACGCTTTCCGTACCATGAACGCGGCAATCGCGGCGGCGATCCAGGCCGGCTGGCTCGGCGCCTCCGTCATGGGTTCCGGTCGCCCGTTCACCCTGGAGACGCGTCTCGGCGCTGGCGCCTACATTTGCGGCGAGGAGACCTCCCTTCTGGAGAGTCTCGAGGGCAAGCGCGGCGTCGTCCGGGCCAAGCCTCCCCTGCCCGCAATCGCAGGCCTCTTCGGCAAGCCGACGGTCGTCAACAATGCGCTCACCTTCGCCAGCGTGCCCTGGATCCTGGAGCATGGGGCGCAGGCCTATGCCGATTACGGGATGGGACGCTCCCGCGGGACGCTGCCCGTGCAACTCGCCGGCAACGTGAAGCGTGGCGGCCTCATCGAACTCGCCTTCGGCGTCACGCTGCGCGAGATCATCGAGGATTTCGGCGGCGGCACATTTACCGGCCGCCCCGTGAAGGCCGTGCAGATCGGCGGACCGCTCGGCGCCTATTTTCCGGCCCACATGCTCGACATTCCGATGGACTACGAGAGCTTCGCGGCCGAGAAGGGCCTCGTCGGCCATGGCGGCATTGTCGTGTTCGACGATACCGTCGATCTCTCCCGGCAGGCCCGCTTCGCCTTCGAGTTCTGTGCCAAGGAAAGCTGCGGCAAGTGCACGCCCTGCCGGGTGGGGGCGGTGCGCGGCGTCGAGGTGATGGACCGCATCATCGCAGGCAACGAGCCGGAGAAGAACTTCGAGGTGCTCGAAGACCTCTGCCGGTTGATGACCGACGCCTCGCTCTGCGCCATGGGAGGCCTCACGCCCGTGCCGGTGATGAGCGCAATCACGCATTTCTTCGAAGACTTCGACCGACCCAGAACCCTGCCTGCGGCCGCCGAGTGAGGGAGGTCAGACCATGCCCCTGATCCAGGAAATCGACTACGGCACGCCGATCCGCAAGTCGGACAAGATCGCCACCCTCACGATCGACGGGCAATCCGTCTCCGTTCCGGCCGGTACCTCCGTCATGGCCGCCGCCATGGTGCTCGGCACGAAGATTCCGAAGCTTTGCGCAACGGACAGCTTGGAGCCCTTCGGCTCCTGCCGCCTCTGCCTCGTGGAGATCGAGGGACGCCGCGGCACCCCCGCCTCCTGCACGACGCCGGTCGAGGAAGGCATGGTCGTGCACACCCAGACCCCGCGGCTCGCAGACCTTCGGCGGGGCGTGATGGAACTCTACATCTCCGACCACCCGCTCGACTGCCTCACCTGCTCGGCCAATGGCGATTGCGAACTGCAGGATATGGCGGGCGCCGTGGGCCTGCGTGAGGTCCGCTACGGCTACGAGGGCCAAAACCATCTCAAAGCCCCGAAGGACGAGTCGAACCCCTACTTCACGTTCGAGGATTCGAAATGCATCGTCTGCTCGCGCTGCGTTCGGGCCTGCGAAGAAGTGCAGGGAACCTTCGCCCTCACCATTCAGGGGCGCGGCTTCGACTCCCGCGTCTCGCCGGGCGGCCTCGACTTCTTCGGCTCGGAATGCGTCTCCTGCGGCGCCTGCGTCCAGGCCTGCCCGACCGCGACCCTCAACGAGAAGAGCGTCATCACGCTCGGCACGCCTGAGCGTTCGGTGGTGACGACCTGCGCCTATTGCGGCGTCGGCTGCTCGTTCAAGGCGGAGATGAAGGGCAATATGGTCGTGCGCATGGTGCCGTACAAGGACGGCAAGGCGAACGAAGGCCATTCCTGCGTTAAGGGACGCTTCGCCTGGGGCTACGCCACGCACAAGGACCGCATCACGAAGCCGATGATCCGCGAGAAGATCACGGATCCATGGCGCGAGGTCTCGTGGAACGAGGCGCTGACCCGTGCGGCGAGCGAGTTCAAGCGCATCCAGGCGAGGTACGGCCGCAACTCCATCGGCGGCATCACCTCGTCCCGCTGCACCAACGAGGAGACCTTCCTGGTCCAGAAGCTGGTGCGGGCCGGCTTCGGCAACAACAACGTCGATACCTGCGCCCGGGTCTGCCACTCGCCGACCGGCTACGGCCTGAAGGCGACCCTCGGCACCTCCGCCGGCACGCAGGACTTCGCCTCCGTCGCCGAGGCCGACGTCATCGTGGTGATCGGCGCCAATCCCACGGACGGCCATCCGGTCTTCGCGTCGCGCATGAAGCGGCGCCTGCGCGAGGGTGCGCGGCTGATCGTCATCGACCCGCGGCGGATCGACCTCGTGAGGTCGCCGCACGTCGAGGCAGACTACCACCTGCCGCTGAAGCCCGGCACCAACGTGGCGATGATCAACGCCATCGCGCACGTGATCGTGACGGAAGGTTTGATCAACGAGGATTACGTGCGCGAGCGCTGCGACCTCGACGATTTCGAGGTCTGGGCCCGCTTCATCGCCGATGAGCGCCATTCTCCGGAAGCCGTCGAGGATCTGACCGGCGTGCCGGCCGCCGACGTGCGCGGCGCGGCGCGCCTCTACGGGAAGGCGCAGAATTCAGCGATCTACTACGGACTCGGCGTCACGGAGCACAGCCAAGGCTCGACGATGGTGATGGGCATGGCGAACCTCGCCATGGCGACCGGCAACATCGGCCGGCAAGGCGTGGGCGTGAACCCGCTGCGCGGGCAGAACAACGTCCAGGGCTCGTGCGACATGGGCTCGTTCCCGCACGAGTTCTCCGGCTACCGCCATGTGTCAGACGATGCGACTAGGCAGATGTTCGAGACTTTTTGGGGCGTGGCGCTCGACAACGAGCCGGGACTTCGCATTCCCAACATGCTGGACGAGGCGGTCTCCGGTTCGTTTAAAGGACTCTATATCCAGGGCGAGGACATCGCGCAGTCCGACCCGGACACGCAGCACGTTACTGCGGGCTTAATGGCAATGGAGTGCGTGGTCATCCAGGATATCTTCCTGAACGAGACTGCCAAGTACGCCCATGTCTTCCTGCCGGGATCCTCGTTCCTGGAGAAGGACGGGACATTCACCAACGCGGAGCGACGCATCAACCGCGTGCGCAAGGTCATGCCGCCCTTGAGCGGCATGGCGGACTGGGAAGTAACGATCGCCTTCGCCAAAGCACTCGGTTTCGAAATGAGCTACGAGCACCCAGGCCAGATCATGGAGGAGATTGCGCGGCTCACCCCGAGTTTCGCAGGTGTCTCTTACGAGAAGCTCGAGAAGCTCGGTTCGATCCAGTGGCCCTGCAACGACGCGGCTCCCTTCGGAACGCCGACCATGCATGTGGATCGGTTCGTGCGCGGCAAGGGCAAGTTCATGATCACGGAATTCGTGCCGACCGAGGAGCGGACCGGCCCGCGCTTCCCGCTGATCCTTACGACCGGGCGCATTCTGACCCAGTACAATGTGGGGGCGCAGACCCGTCGCACGGCCAACAGCCTGTGGCATGAGGAGGACGTGCTGGAGATCCATCCCTTCGACGCCGAGAACCGGGGCATCATGGAGGGCGATCTGGTGGCCCTGGAGAGCCGTTCGGGCGACATTGCGTTGAGGGCGCGGATCAGCGAACGGATGCAACCGGGAGTGGTCTACACGACCTTCCACCACGCGAAGACCGGCGCGAACGTCATCACCACCGATTATTCGGATTGGGCGACGAACTGCCCCGAGTACAAGGTAACGGCCGTCCAGGTGCGAAAGACCAATCGCCCCTCCGACTGGCAGGCGCGCTTCTTCGAGGAGAATGCCACGCTCAAGCAAATCGGGACCCGCCTGGATGCCGCCCAGTAGCCGCCATGGCGCTCCTCCGGAAGCGACGGAGGCCGAAGCCTCGGTCGTCTCCTTCGAAACCGGAGCCGTCACGAGCACCGGGAGGGTGCTGCCTGCGGAGGAGCCTGTCGGCATCATCTATGGGGGCGTTCCCTTCGCCGTCATGATGGTAACGCCATCCCATCTCGAGGACTTCGCCTACGGATTCAGCCTCACCGAGGGCGTCATTTTGGATCGTCGCGATATTCGCGGAATTCGCATCGAGCAGGCGGAGAATGGCCTCCAGTGCTCCATCGATCTTGTGCCCGAGCGTCTGCACCAGCATCTCGCGCGCAAGCGGGCTTTATCGGGCAGAACCGGGTGCGGCCTGTGCGGGATCGACGATCTCGCGTCTCTTCCTCACGCAAGGGCTCCGGAGGGAGAGGCGCCCCGCATTGCGGTTGGCTCCGTCCGGCGTGCTCTCGATCAGATGGAGCACTGGCAGCCCCTGAACGATCGCACCCGCGCCGTTCACGCTGCCGCATGGGCGGGCATCGATGGCGAAGTCGTGACGGTACGAGAGGATGTCGGTCGCCACAACGCACTCGACAAGCTGATCGGCGCCCTTGTTCGGACCGACGCAGATCCGAGGCAGGGCTTCGCAATCGTCACGAGTCGTTGCTCATTCGAACTCGTGGAGAAGATCGCCGCCTTCGGGGCGCGCACGCTCGTGGCGGTCTCAGCTCCGACGGCCCGGGCCCTTGCGCGGGCCCGGGAACTGGACATCACGCTCGCAGGAATCGCGCGACGCGATTCCATGACCGTCTTTCACGGCCTCGAGCGTCTCCTTCAGCAGGAATCGGCCCGATGACCATCGAGAAGCTGATCCGCATGGCCAACCAGATTGCAGGCTTCTTTCAGTCTTATCCGGAGGACAAGGCAGTCGCAGGGATTAAGGATCATCTCGTCTCATTTTGGACTCCGGGCATGCGCAACGCCATTCTGGCGCATGCCCGGCAGGGAGGAGCCGGTTTGGATCCGCTCGTCATTGACGCGTTGCAGAGCATCCAGCCAAGCGAAAGCCCGATCGAGAAGGAAGTCGCCGGCCCGGAGCAGCTCGGCCAACTCGGCAGCGACGCCGGGTGACGGATCGATGAACCCGAGAAGCTCCGGTCACTCTCCTGGCCGGATCCCCCGATAGCGCACGGCATTGCTCCACGCCTGCTCAAGGCGCTTGAGCGTCCGGAAGGTGATTTCCAGCTCGCGAGCCTCCTCCTCGTCGCGCGTGACGAGCTGATGGTAGGTTCTGTCGATGTGCTTGATCATGTCGCAGAGCCGGAGCCCCTTCTCCGACAGTTTGATGCGCGCAGAACGCCTGTCGCGCTCCGATGCGGTTCGAATGACGTATTCGGCTTCGACGAGTCGCTTGAGGCTGTAGGACGCGTTCGATCCGAGATAGTAGCCGCGCTCGATCAGGTCCCGAACCGAGAGCTCTCCCGAGCCGATCGTGAACAGCATCATGACCTGCGATGGGCTCAGGTCATCGATTCCGGCCTCGAGCAGATCCGCCCGGATCAGGTCCAGGGAGCGCCGATGGAGGCGCTCGACCACCCTGACGATGTCGAGATGTGCGACGCTCGCCAGTTGCGAACGGGCGCGATCATGGTCATCGGACATGGCGGATCTTTCTTTGCCTTCTTCCGATGTTGCGTCGGTTACCGCATTCATTGTTGCCCCAGCCTCTTTCATTCCCCCGCTCCGAGGAGAATTTGGTTTAGCACTCATCGTACTTTCTCATAATCACCTAATCAAATTAGTTCGAATTTCGAACTAATTTGATTTTGAGCCGATCAGCGCTGAATTCTTGATGAATATCAGCAGATAATTAGCGACATATATTGTTTTTATTCCTGTGCGACACTTTTCGATGTGTCACGAATCATACTTTCTGAGTAGACGAACAACCATCCATATCGCATAAACCTCCTTGAATAACTTTTGGGCAAAATTTGGATACGCCCCGAAGATGCCTCTTTTTGGAGCAGCTCCCGCATGAAAAGACCTGTCGGATCAGAAGCCGCAGATCTCATCCAGCAAGGACGCAAGGCCTTCGTCTCGGGTCTGGCCTATGCTGCCGCGCTCAGCGCTGTCATCAACATGCTTCAGCTGACTGTGCCCCTTTTCATGCTTCAAGTGCATGACCGGGTTGTGAACAGTCAGAGCACCGATACGCTGATCATGCTGATCGTGGTCGCTGCAATCGCATTGGCGATTTACTGCATTCTCGACTATGTGCGGGCGCTGACCTACCAGGTGATGGCCAGCAAGCTGGTGAGGCGGCTCAACCTTCCGGTCCTCCAGGCCGCTGTGTCGGCGTCCGTCACGCACGGCGTTGCACAGTCCGGTCAGGCGATCCGCGATCTCAACGACATTCGGACCTTCATCGTCGGCAATACCATCAGCGTTCCGCTCGAAGCTCTCTGGGCCCCCATCTTCCTCGGCGTCCTCTTCGCGCTGCATTGGCTCTACGGCCTCGTGGCCCTGGTTTCGGCCACGATCATCCTGATGCTCAGCCTGCTATCGGATTTCCTGACGCGGAGGGCCATGAAGCGAGCCAACGAGGCAGCTCTTCAGAACGTCGGTGAGATCAGCGGCAGCCTGCGGCATGCGGAAGCCATCGAGGCCATGGGGATGCTCCCGGCCCTTGCGGGCCGCTGGCGGCGGGCGCAGCTGCACACGCAAGACCTGCTGGACGTCACGACCCGGCGCAGCCGCGCCCTCTCCTCACTGACCCGCACGTGCCGCTACATGATGCAGATCGCGGTGCTCTCGGTCGGCGCCATCCTGGTCATCCGGCAGGAGGTCAGCCCGGGCTCCATGGTGGCTTCGAGCATCATCATGGGCCGCCTCCTGCTGCCGTTCGACTCGATGGTCGACGGCTGGCGGCAGTGGGTTCTGGCCATCGCGGCCTGGAAGAATGTGTGCGACCTCATCGGCAATCAGGCTCCGAAGCGCGAGACGAAGCCGACGCCCCGCACGATGGGCGACCTGACGGTCGATAGGCTCGTCTACGCACCGCCCGGCTCCGACGTGCCGGTGCTGAAAGGACTGTCCTTCTCACTTTCTCCGGGCGAGGTGCTCGGCATCGTCGGCCCTTCGGCGGCCGGCAAGTCGACGCTGGCCCGGCTTCTCATCGGCGTCACGAAGCCGACGACCGGCGGCGTCTATCTGGACGGCAACAACGTCTATCTGTGGGAGCGCGGCTCGTTCGGCGACATGGTCGGCTATCTGCCTCAGAACGTCTCCCTCCTCGACGGAACCATCCGCGACAACATCGCCCGGATGCGGGACGCGGATCCCCGTCTCGTGCTCGAGGCTGCCCGTCTCGCTGACGTTCACGAGATGATCGGGCGCCTTCCGCTCGGCTACGATACGCGCCTCGGCGACGGAACCTATGCGCTTTCCGGCGGCCAGCGGCAGCGGATCGGGCTCGCGCGGGCCATCTACGGCAGGCCCCGTCTGGTCGTTCTCGACGAACCGAACGCCAATCTTGATACCGACGGCGAGCGTGCCCTCATCCGTGCCATTGAGGCTCTAAGGGCCGATGGAACGATCGTCATTCTGATCGCGCACCGGCCGTCGATCATGCAGGCCGCCGACAAGCTCATGGTCCTGCAGGAAGGCCGGATCAGCCAGTTCGGCCCGCGCACTGCGGTCGTGAGCACCATCAGTCCCGGCGAGAAAGCGATTGCCGCCGTGAGGGGGAGCGCATGAAGAACCCTGTCGAAATCATCAAGGCCCATCCCTCCGCTCCGGCAACGACTTCGAAGACGGAGCTGAAATCCTGGACCGAACGGTTTCAGGACGACGAGCCGCGCGAGCCGTCCTATCGCGTTCCGGTGATCGCAGGCCTGACCACGGTATTCCTCGGCCTCGGAAGCCTTACGGCCTGGGCGGTCACGACGCATCTCGACAGCGCCGCCGTCGCAACCGCGACGATCGTCGTCGATTCGAAGCGCAAGACACTGAGCCACCTGGAAGGCGGTATCCTCAAGACGCTGCTGGCGCATGAGGGACAGGTGGTGAAGGCCGGTCAACCCGTCATGCGCCTCGACGACACGCGGGCGAAAGCGGAACTCGAGCAGCTTCGCTCGAAGCGAATCGGGCTCGAAGCGCGTCTGGTGCGCTTGAGAGCCGAACAAGCCGGCCTTACGGAACTGACCTTCCCGCCGGACCTCCTTGCGGCCGAGGGGCCGACCGCAGGCGAGATCCTCAAGGCGGAGAACAGGTTCTTCCACGCACGACGCGAGATGTTCAACCGCAAGGTCGAGATCCAGCGAAAGACCATCGAGCAACAGGTGGCGGAACTCCAAGCGGTACAATCCCAAACGGAGGCGAACACCCGTCAGGCGGAACTGCTCGATCGGGAGCTCAAGGCCGTTGCAAGCCTGGTGGAGAAAGGCTACGCGCCGCGTCCCCGCCTCACCGAGATGCAGACGCGGGAAAGCCAGCTCATGGGTCAGGCGGGCGAACTCGCCTCGCGAAAGGCCAAGGCCGAGCAAGCCAAGGCTGCGGCCGAACTCGAGATCCTGTCGCTTGGAAACGATTTCCAGCAACAGGTGGCCGCCGACATCCAGACGGCGCAGCTCGATCTCGCCGACACGATGGAGCGCCTCAACGCGGCAACCGACGTTCTTCGTCGCATCGACGTGGTATCGCCGGAGAACGGGATCGTTACCAACATCCGTTCCCACACGCCGGGGAGCGTGATCGCCGCGGGGCAGCCGATCCTCGACATCGTGCCCGAGAACGAACCCCTGATCGTCGAAGCCAAAGTCGGGCTGCGCGACATCGACTCCGTTCACGTGGGAGCACCGGTGCAGATCAGGCTCACCGCCTTCAACAACCGGACGACGCCTCCGCTTCCGGGCAAGCTCACATATCTCTCGGCCGACCAGCAGGTGGACGAGCGAAACGACTTCGCCTTCTTCGTCGCACGCGCCGAGATCGACCCTCAAAGCCTGAAGGCAAACGCGGCACCCACTCTTTATCCCGGCATGCCGGCGGAAATCCTCGTTCTCAATAAACCGCGCCGCGCGATCGACTATCTGCTGGGACCGATCACCGAGAGCTTCAACCGCGCATTCCGCGAGGAATAGGCGGACTGCGTCGCGGTGCAAATTCTTACGAGTACCGATCACGTCAGCACCGCGACAGGGGTGGCCCTGTCGCGATTGCCTACGGGCATCCGCAGCTCAGTCGATACACATAGACTATAGTTCAATTTTCGAAATAATAATAAAGTAATCTCAAAGGTATTTTGATTTATATCTGTCAAATAATCGCCACATATGTGACAATTACTGTCATAATTAGAAAAATACTCAATTAATATTTACAAGCCAGAAGCGCTGTCTTATCACAGTGCTTGCCGGGCCCCTTGTTCGACACCCAATGTTCGGCTCGGCCCATCCTCGCTGCGCAGTCAGCGCTTTCATTCGGCTCAGAGATGCGATCGGCCGTACGGCCGCTCGTCCAGTCCAGACGATAAGGAAACACATATGGCGACTATCGGAGGCGGTGCCTTTAACGACACCCTCAACGGAACACCGGGCCCGGACGTCATCTTCGGTCATGGTGGCGACGACCTGCTCTTCGGAGGAGGTGACAGCGACGCCCTCTCCGGCGGCGAGGGAGACGACATCCTGTTCGGTAACAACGGTGATGACTGGCTGTCAGGTGGCCTCGACAACGACACCCTTTTCGGCGGCAACGGCGCCGACATCATGCAGGGGAACGACGGCGACGACGTCCTGTTCGGCAACAACGGAAACGACGTTCTTCAGGGCAATTCCGGCGACGATTACCTGCGGGGCGGAAACGGCGACGACATTCTGTTCGGCGGCGACGGCAACGATATCCTTGAAGGAAACAACGGCAATGACGTCCTCGTGGGCGGCGCCGGCGATGACGTCCTCCGTGGCGGCAACGGCGACGATATCCTGACGGGAGGCGCGGGCGACGACATCCTGCATGGCGGCGCCGGCGGCGACACATTCGTGTTCAGCGGCGGCGGCGGCAACGATGTCGTCCTCGACTTCAAGGCCGGCCAGGACATTCTTCAGATCTCCAAGGGCATCAACGGCACCGACATCCAATCGGCAGACGATCTCGCCGGCCGTGTCGAGCAGGTCGGACACAACACCGTCATCGATCTCGGCAACGGCGACAAGATCACGCTCGTCAATGTCGATGCCGACGACGTGCACAACAACCCGACCGACTATTTCTCCGTTCACTGATCGATCACCCGAAACCGGATGTCGCGGACATGTTCCGCGACATCCATATCACGAGCGCCCCTTGAGCAGTCATTGAATGTCTGACCTCGCAGACCCCATTCGAACCCGTAAGCACACGGACCGCGTCGAGATTTCAAGTCTCGGCCGGGACGTGCTTCTCGTTGCGTGGGACGTATCGCAGGCCGCGCGATTCTCGTCTCCTCAATTCGCGACGGACAACCGTACGATCGCGCCGCTCGCATCGCTGCGCCTTACTCGCACGGACGGCGGCGCGCGACTTGTGTGGGCCTTGAAGCGCCCGAACGACGGCGACCTGGAAGCCGTCCTGTCGGCGGGGCCGCTCTATCCGCCCGCGGATATCCTGGTCGAGGCCCACGAGATCATCACGGCTGTCGATGCCGAGACGCTGCTTGCCGGCATCACCCGGTCGGGGCGCATCGCCCTCGTCTCGGCGCTCTTCAACGTCTGGAGCGTCATGTTCCGCCTTCGGCGGAGCCGAACCTTCATCAGAATCCTGCACGAGGTCCTGGCGCAGATCTCCACCGATCCCAGTCCGGCGATCGTATCCGCACAGGCAACGGGCGAGCTTGTCCTGCTCCAGACTTCCCTTTCCGAGGGCTTCGGCAAGATCGACGCCGTGTACGCTCTTGGCGACCAGGGACCTGTGCGCGTTGCGTGCGCTCCCTATCGAATCAATTCACCGCAAGATGCCCGCGATCTCATTCATATCTTAGCCGAGAGGACAGCCATTCCTTCGGAGGACGGCCTGATCGTCCTCGTCGGGCCCCGCGGGCTATCCGTCCGAAAGGTGCGCCGTCCCGATCGGGCCCCTCCCCCGATCGACCGCTGGCTTCGCGAACATGCCAAGAATGCACCGGGTCTGCGCGAGCACCTGCTGGTGGAGATCGCACGCCACTCGACGGCCGGACGGGCCCTCGCGATAGAGGTGCAGCTGCGCGCGCCGCTGAGGGCGCAACGTGCAGCCTCCCATGCAACAGCCCCCTCGGCTGAGATCGTCTCCGCCATCTCGACGCCGGCCGGCACGCTGGTCACAGGCTGGTACCGCGATCCGGTTCATCTGTTCGCAGGCATCGATGCGTTGGGCCCTGCCGACCGGATACAGGACCTTTCCGCAGACCTTCGCTGCTTTCCGGTCGACGTGGCCGGCCCGATCAAGGGGTCGAAGGTTCCTGCGACGGGTTTCGCGGTCCTTGCCGCAATGCCGTCCGGTCCTGCGCCGCTTCTTCAACCCCGCTTTCGCCTGCGCCTGAGATCCGGCGCCACGCATGCGCTCGTCCCACCGCTCCAGCCGGCTGATCCTGTGGAAGCGCGGGCTGCCGCTCTGCGGGCCATTCCCGCCCAGCATGTGGATGATAGTCTGCTGACGAACGTTCTTGCGCCGGTCATTGCAGACTTGCACGAGCAGGCGCGAACGAGAGTCGGCCGGCCTTCCGTCAAGGAGATCGGCAGTCCGATCGCAAGACCGAGAGTCTCGGTGATCGTTCCGCTCTACAAGGCCCTGGACTTTCTCCGGTTTCAGATTGCCGCGTTCGCCATGGACTCCTGGTTCAGGTCAAATGCGGAGGTGATCTATGTTCTAGATTCACCGGAGCAGGCTCGGGACGTCGAACATCTCCTGCGGGGTCTCCATCTCGTCTACGACCTCCCGACGACGCTCATCATCATGGAGCGTAACGGCGGGTATGCGTGCGCGAACAATGTCGGGGCGACCTACGCACGTGGAGACGTTCTGGCCCTCGTGAATTCGGACGTCATTCCGATCGAACCCGGCTGGCTTGAAATCCTAGTGGGACGCCTCAACGGCCGGCGCCGTATCGGTGCGGTCGGGCCGAAGCTGCTGTTCGAGGACGGTTCGATCCAGCACGCCGGGATGTACTTCTCGAAGGACCATCACGGCCGCTGGCTGAACCAGCATTATCACAAAGGCATGCCGCGCGATTACGAGCGCGCATCTGAGGAGCGTCTGGTTCCTGCGGTCACCGGCGCATGCCTCGTCACGCCGCGTGCGGTCTTCGAAGCCGTCGGCGGCTTCACTGAAGATTACGTCGTCGGAGATTACGAAGATAGCGATCTCTGCCTCAAAATCACCATGACGGATCGTAAGATCGCGTACGCACCCGACGTCGAGCTCTATCACCTCGAGCGCAAATCGATGTCGCTGAATGCCGAATACATGCGTGGCATCGCCTGGCAGTACAATTGCGCTCTGCACACGGAGCGCTGGGGCGATCTCATGACCTCGATCATGCAATCCGGTCGGCAGCGCAAGACAAGGAACGCCGTGATATGAATGCTCATTTCGACCTCAAGGCCGAACGCTCGGAAGTTGCTCCGGAAGGCTTCGACTCCGCGCGCCTCACGCAGCTGATGAACGAAATCTCCCGCAACGACGAACTGCCGTGCCCGGCGCCGGAGAACGTCTATGTCGGCGACGGCGACTATCGTGCTATCGGCCTCGAATATCTCGGACACTACGTCCGGCTCGGCGGGCTCAAGTCATCCGATCGCGTGCTCGACATCGGCTGCGGCATCGGTCGGATGGCCGTTCCGCTCACCCAGTACCTCGACCCGAACCATGCCTTCTACGAGGGCGTCGACCCGGTCAACGAGGGCATCGAGTGGTGCGTTCAGAACATCACGTCCGCCTATCCGAACTTCCGGTTCTGCAGGGTCGATGTCGCGCACGAGCTCTACAATCCCGGTGGCGCGATTCCCGGCCATGAGGTCGTGCTTCCCTTCGCCGGATCACGCTTCGACTTCGTCACGATGGTGTCTGTCGCAACCCATCTCCCGGCGAGCGAAATCACCGCTTATGCGCGCGAGGTCATGCGGCTTCTGGTGCCGGGCGGGCGGCTGTTCCTGACGGCCTTTCTGGTCACGCCGGAGGACACCGCATCGGACAAGGCCCGGCCGCGCTTCCTGAAGGGCGAGAAGGCAGGGACCTGGATCGCCGATCCCGCAGCTCCGCTCGGGGCGATCGGCTTCGACAATGGGATCATCCAAGACATTCTAAAGAATGCAGGCCTCGAGATCCGACGCGTCAGCTTCGGCCATTGGCGCGGCGTGGAGAGCACGCATTACCAGGACGTGATCATTGCGATCAAGCCAGAGCACGTGGCCTGACCATGCGCGTTCTCGTCGTCGCCCATAACCACCCGGACCTTCACCCTGGCGGAACGGAGATCCTCGCGCACGACCTGTTTCGCGAGTTCCGTTCGCGTCCGGAGATCGAGGCGTTGTTCCTGGCGGCTACAAACAACATCCACCGCGAGCAGCGCCCCGGCACGAGCTTCCAGGCGGTCGGCGACACGCCTGACGAGGTCATCATGTGGAGCGGTCACTTCGAGCGCTTCTACCTGAGCCAGATCGACTCGTACGGAACCGTGCCTCACCTCGTGAACCTGCTGGAGGAGTTCCGGCCGGACGTCGTGCACATCCACCACGTCCTGCTCATCGGCGTCGAGTTCATCGCGCTGGTGCGCCGGATCCTGCCGAACGCCCGCATCGTCATGACGCTGCACGATTATTACCCCATCTGCGCTCATGACGGCCTCATGGTCCGCACCAAGGGCCGCGAGCGATGCGAGCGCGCCTCCCCGAACCGCTGCAGCGGTTGTTTTCCGGAGATTTCGGCAGACCGCTTCCTGCTTCGGGAGCAGTTCATCAAGACATCGTTCCGGCAGGTCGACCGCTTCATTGCCCCGAGCCGATTCATCAAGGATCGGTTCGTCTCCTGGGGACTCGATGCCGACCGCATCACGGTCGTGCCGAACGGCCGTCCGACCGTCGAGCCGGCGGGCCATCGTCCGTCCCCGAACGGCCGGCGTCATGTGTTCGGCTATTTCGGCAACCTCAATCCCTGGAAGGGAGCCCCGGTCCTGCTGAAGGCAGTTCAGCGCCTGATCGCAACGGGCACGGAAGATTTCGAGCTCCGCCTGCATGGCGGAGCGCCATTCCAGGCGAAGGAGTTCGTCGACGAGGTCGAGACGCTCGCCGAGGAAGCTGGCTCCCACGTCGTACGCCTCGGGCCGTATCGTCCCGACGAAATCCCGGGTCTCGTGTCGGCCGTCGACTGGGTCGTGGTTCCGTCGATCTGGTGGGAGAATGCCCCTCTTGTCATCCAAGAGGCCTTCCAGCACCGGCGCCCGGTTATCACCAGCAATATCGGCGGAATGGCCGAGGCGGTGCGCGACGGGGTCGATGGCATGCTCGTCCGCCCTGACGATCCGATCTCCCTCGCGCAGGCGATGCGTCGCGCGATCGAGACGCCCGATCTCTGGAACGCTCTCGTGGCGGGGATCACGCCGCCCCCGAGCATAGCCGAGGTCGCCGAACGGCACCTCTCCATCTACGGCAGCATCCGCAGACAAGCCGACATCATCGAATTGAAAGCGAACGCCGCATGAGCACAGCACAGAAGAACGCACTGGCCGTCGCGGACCAACCGGCCGCCTCCCAGATCCACGGTCGCCTCGATGCCATCGAAGGCCGCAGGCTGTTCGGCTGGGTTTGGGACAGCGCACGCCCGACCGAGCGCCTCCTGATCAGGATCCTGCTCGAAGGCCGGATGATCTGCTCCGCGACGGCGGATCTTCCGCGAGTCGATCTCCGGCGCAACGGGATCGGCGATGGCGGGCACGCATTCGAGGTCGAGTTGCCGGAGGCGGTGGCTGGCATATCCAGCAACCTCGCCGTCGTGGCCGTCTCCCCCAGCACCGGCGAGGAGGTGGTCCTCCAGTCGCCCAGCCATGACGAGAGGGCCGCCGAAGCGGCGATTAGCGGCCCGCTGAACCGCGTTCTCGACAGGCTCGAACTTCTCATCGAGGCGCAGCGCCGGTCGCAGTTCGTTCAGCGGGAGGTCTCCAATGCGCTCCGCGACGCCTCCAAGCAGATCGACGAGATCGTCGGCCAGGAGAACGGCATCGGGGCAGCTCTCGACGTCGTCCGCGCCAGCCAGACGGAGCTCGCCGGCAAGATTGCCGATATCGAGGTCTTCCACATGCGCTTCGATACGGTTCTGGCGGATTTCGACAAACGGATCCGTGAGCTGACGACGGCCGCTGACCGGCCCATGCGCCGGGCAGTCGCGCTCCTCATCGCGTTCAGCGGACTGTCCGCGGCCAGCGCTCTGGCGACGCTGGTGGTGCTCCTCCAGCATGGCGCGCCGTAGCCGCCTCGGGCCGACGACGCATCGCACCTTTGTGGTGCCCCCACCTAGATGACTGACGGGACGAACCCTGTGAAAGACCATTTGATCCTTCCTGTCGACGGCGAGACCGCGCTCGCGACGCCGATCGGCGATGACCTCGCCCTGATCTGCGGCGTCTGCGACGCGATGCCAGAGACGGTCGAGGTCCTCCTCAACGGTGACCCCTCCATGTGCATGCGGGCCGGCGTCATCAGCTGGCCCCGCATAGGCTCACCGCCCGAAGCGAGTACGGGTTTCGTGGCCATCGTGCCAATCCGGCTGGCCGCGAAGGTCCGCCTCCGATCGATCGTCATGCGCCGGAACGGTCAGCCGACCCGCTACACCCTGGTCAGGGCAGCCGTTCCGCTTCAGAGCCTCGTCCAGATCGTGTCCGCGGACGCCGGGGGACGCTTCGCCGAGGTCGCCGACCGGATGGCCCAGGCCCTGACCAACGGCAAGGGCAACCCCAAACGGTCGGCCGCCGCGCTGTCGATCATGACGGCAGTCGCACAGAACGACGGTTGGATCGAGGTGATGGGATCGCTGGATACCGGCGAGGTCTTCCTCCAGGGCTGGGCCATCGACCTGCCGGGCGATCAGGTGCGGGTCCTCGTGGAGCACGACGGCTTTGCCGCCGGCGCGGTTCATGCGGCGACGGTCGATCGCACGGACCTCGGCGGGAAAGGCAAGGGCTTCATCGGCCTGATGGAGTGCGGCAAGACCACCATCGATCCCGAGAAGCTGAAGAAGCTGTTCTTCCGCACCCAGAGCGGATGGCGCACGCTCGACGTCTACAGCCGCCGCGTTCTGCTCCCCTCGACCGAGGTTCCGGCCCATATCCGAGACGGCCTGAACCGCGCTTCCGCCGGCCCGGAAACGTTGAGCACGCTGCGTCGTGCCGGCGAGCGCTTCGACGGGAGGGACACCGTTTCGAGCCTCAAGCAGCCGGTCCGCATCGGAATGGATATGGTCGCCGAGGTGCCGGGCGGCGGCCTGCTGGTTGCCGGCTGGATGCTCGATCCGGAGGGCTATGCGCAGACGATCACGGTTCGCTCCGGCGCCACGTCATCCCGGGTCGACGAAACCTGGACGCGGCTTCCGCGACCGGACGTCCTCGCAGCCTTTCAGCAGAGCGATCTCTTCGCCGGGCGGCTAGACCCGCGGCGGATCGACCACGGCTTTCTGGCCTTCGTGCCCGAGATTTCCTGCTCCGCAGACGCGCCGATCTATTTCGAGCTCGAGCTCGGCGACGGCACGGCCTTCTATCCCCTGAAGCCGATGCGGCACCTGTCGCGCCAAGCCCTCGAACGCCTTCTGGCGCCGCTCGATCCGAAGACCGCCTCGGCCGGCACGGCCATCGAGCGGCATATCGGCCCGATGATGCAGGCGCTCGCGGCCCCCGCGCCACGGGTCGTCGAAAGCCGCGATTTCGGCTTCGACGATAGCGGCGCCGGCAAGGTTCTGGTCGTCGGCGCCGGCCTCGATGCTGGCGAGGTCAGCGCAGCCCTGGTCCTGCTCGCACTCGATCCGGAGGTGCATGACGTTCCCGTCATTGTATCGGCGCCGATCGAGGCCTTCGGCAGCATCGCGGCGGAAGCGGAGCGCCTTGCGTCCTTCTACGGGCTCAAGCTCCGGGTCCTCGGATCCGAGGGGGTGCAGGATGCCTGCGATGCCTTCGAAGCGGCCGTCCAGGCAACCCAAGCGGATGCGCTGGTCTTCCTATCGGCGGGCGTTCTACCGCGACAGGCCGGCTGGCTGACCCAGATGGAGCGCGCCTACCGGGCACGCGGCGGCAAGGCCCTGGTGAGCCCGACGATCGTCTTCGAGGACGAGTCGGTGCAGTTCGCAGGGACCTGGTTCGACAGCGACCAGCAGAAACTCGTCGATCGCTACATCGGCTATCCCCGCGATGTCGTGCAGGGTTCCAGGCCGACCGAGGTCATGGCCGGCACGACCAACTGCTGCATCGTCTCCCGCTCCGCCATCGAGGCCGCGGGCGGGTTCACCCGCTCCTACCTGGAGACCAGCGAGAAGGGTCGGGACCTCTGCCTCAAGCTGCGTTTGGCTGGAACCATGTCCGTCTGGCTGCCCGACGTCGAGATGATCTCGGCGGAAGACGATGCCGGGCGTGTGAGCCTGCCGCTGCGCCGCCTCGCGCAGCGGATCGATCGATGGAGCTTCGACCGGAAGTGGTCCCTTCTGGTCAACAACATGCGATGATGACAATGCCCAATCATTCCCCACGCGTCCTGATCGTGTCTCATGGCCACCCGGGCTTCTCGCTCGGCGGCGCGGAGATTGCGGCCTACAACCTGCACAAGGGCCTCAACAAGATCGGCGGCGCCGAGTCACGCTTCCTTGCCCGTGTCGGATATCCGGTCGTCCGCCACAGCGGAACGGCGCTCATGAGTCTCCGCCAGAAGGGCGGCGACATTCTCTACCATGCGGACGATTACGATCACTTCCTCATTTCGAACCGCAACACCGAAGAGCTGGAGCGGGACTTCGTGCGTGTCCTGAAGGACTTGAGGCCCGACGTGGTGCACTTCCACCACTTCATCGGTCTTGGTCTCGAGACGATCTACGCGGTGCGCCGCGCCCTCCCCGACTGCGTGATCGTGGTCACCTTCCACGAGTTCCTGTCGATTTGCCACCACCACGGCCAGATGGTGAAGACCGGCGGCACGAAGCTGTGCCACAAGGCCTCTCCCTCGGACTGCAACGCGTGCTTCCCGGAGATCTCCCCTGCCCGCTTCCTGCGGCGTGAGCACTTCGTGCGGGGTCTCCTGGAGGTGGCGGATTACTTCGTGTCGCCGAGCCAGTTCCTGGTCGATCGCTATGTGGACTGGGGCCTCGATCCCGCACGCTTCATCGTGATCGAGAACGGCCTCGACGTCGCGGAGCCGGCTCCCCCGCGGGAGCTTCCGACACGCGGAAAGAGGAACCGGCGTTCGCGCTTCGCGTACTTCGGGCAGATCACCCAGTTCAAAGGCGTCGACGTGCTTCTCGATGCCGTCGCCCGCATTCCCGACTCGGTCTGGGGAGACGATGCGCAGCTGATGATCTTCGGCGGCAACCTCGAACGCCAGCCGAAACCCTTTCAGGAGAAGATCGAGAAGCTCGTCGAACGGGCCGGCAATCGCGTCCGCTTCTACGGAGCCTACCAGAACAGCGACATGCCGCGCCTGATGCGCTCGATCGACTGGACGATCATTCCGTCGATCTGGTGGGAGAACTCGCCGATCGTCATCCAGGAATCGTTCTTCCATGGCCGTCCGATGATCTGCAGCAACATCGGCGGCATGGCCGAGAAGATCACCGACGGCATCGACGGCCTGCACTTTCGCGTCGGCTCGTCGGAGGACCTCGTCGACAGGATGACCGAGGCGCTGACCACGCCCGGCCTGTGGGACCGCCTGCGCGCAGGCATCAAGAGACCCATCAGCTACGAGGAATGCGCACAGCAGCACCTCGACCTCTATCGCGACCTTGCCACAGCCAAGGTCGCCACGTCATCGGCCGCTGCGCTTACCGCGTGAGACGGCACCACGTCAAAAATCGGAGAACCCTCACATGAAACGCATTCTCGTCATCAGCCCGTCGGGTGAAGTCTACAACCACGACAATGTTCGCTGGTACAACTACAAGGACATTCAGCGCAGCATCAACCACTACCACAATATCGGCGACGCCTTCGTGTTTGACTCGTCGCTCAAGCTGCTCAACTACGACAAGCTCAATGCCCTCGAGATCGTCAATCCGAAGTTCGAGGATATGGATCGCATCAATGCGGAATACGACTACGTCTTCCTGCGCGGCTCGAACTACGTCCACAACAGCATGCGCTGGAACCAGACGATCGAGGTCCTGAAGCGGCTCAAGATCCCGGTCATCGCCTGGGGCATCGGCGCGCAGGCCCCCGTGAAGGGAAAGATCGAACTGTCCGACGAGACGAAGACGGTCCTGCGAATGATGGCGGATTCCACCACGTCGATCGGTGTGCGCGGCGCCTATTCGGCGCAGGTGCTGTGGGATATCGGCATCAAGAACGTCCGAATCGTCGGCTGCCCCACGGCCTTCCGCCGCAACAACCCCGATCTCGAGATCAAACTGCCGCCGCTCGACGCGATCCGCTCGGCCGGCATCACGCTCCGCCGTGAGGTGTCCGCCACCTATGCGCAGGACATCAAGCAGTACCTGACCTTCCACCGCGACCTCGTGAAGAGTCTGGCGGCACGCTTCGACGTGGTGCTGATGGCCCAGGGCGAGGTGGAAGAGAAGAAGATGGTGTTCGGCACGCCGGAGCAGAAGGAAGAGGCTTTCGCGGCTCTGCGCGCCAACAAGACCGTCAACGACTGGTACATGGACGAGACGATGGAGAAGCTGCATCGCGAGCGGCTGTTCTACTCGGACGTGGTCGCGGACTACGAGGACCTGGTACAGCAGAAGGACATGGTGCTCGGCTACCGCCTGCACGGCAACCTGATGGCTCTCGCGAACGGCGTTCCGTCGATCTACTTCACCTACGACAGCCGGACGGTAGAGTTCGCCGAGACCTACCAGATCCCGAGCTTCGACGTGTTCTCCGGCAAGGAGTTCAAGCTCGAGGATTACTGGGACCAGTCCCTGTTCGATAAGTTTAACCGGGCCTATCACCACACCTATCGGGAGATGCGCCAATTCCTGGTCGAGAACGGGGCGGACACAAAGATGGTGGACGTGATGGCCAGGCCCGAGAAGGCGCAGCTGAAGGCGGCGTAATGGTTCGCTCGACCAGATCCGCAGGAGCGCTCCTTTCCGCCCTGATGGTCGGGGCCGGCTGCTTCGCCGGCTCACCGGTCCGGGCGGAGAAGGCGCCGGAGGCATTCCTGTCGGTCAAGCCTGCCGGGCCGATGGAAGACGTCTTCGACTGGTCGCGCGACGCCTGCGTAAAGAGCCACGTGCCGGATGCTCCGGCACGTGCCTTCCGGAATGCCGACGGCGAGGTCCGCCTCGTCATCAGCCACAACGACAACCGGGTCCATGTCGGCCGCAGCCTCGACACGGTCGCGCGGGACTGCACGGTCATCCATGAGGCTCATCGGTCGCCCAAGCTCCGGGAATTCGACGACCTCTCGTGGATCAGCGGCGTCTACACCCGGGACGGCAAGACCGTGTACGCCCTAGCCCACACGGAACTGCGCGGCGAGCGCACCCCTGGTCAGTGCCCGGCAGGCACCTACTCGGCCTGCCTTCTGAACACGGTCACGGGGCTTGTTTCAGAAGACGGAGGCCGGTCGTTCAAGCCTGCCGCGAATGGCGGCAGGCCGCCCGTGGTGGCCACCCTGCCCTATTCCTACCCGACCGATCGGAAGTCCCGGGTCGGCTACGCCAATCCGACGAACATCATCGAGCGCGACGGCTGGTACTATGCCTTCATGTTCGCCGACGGCTACCGCGCGCAGGGGCGCGGCAATTGCCCCATCCGCACGCAGAATCTGGACGATCCGACCTCGTGGCGCGCCTGGAACGGCCGGGACTTTTCCGTGCGCTTCATCGACCCGTTCCGCGACAAGGCCGAGGACCCGGAAGCCCATGTCTGCGCGCCGGTCGCCTCCCACGCCATCAACCGCATGATCGGCGGGCTCGTGACCCATCGCGCCAGCGGCACCGTCATCGCCGTGTTCGGCGACAAGCGCCAGCTGCCCGACGGCCGCCAGGTGGAGGGCATCTTCGCGTCGACCTCGGCGGATCTCCTGACCTGGAGCGAACCCTCCCTCGTCATGGAGGCGGAACTCCTGTGGGATCTCGCCTGCGGCGACAAGGAGGCCTTCTTCTATCCGAGCCTCATCGATCCCGACGCCGAGACCCCGTCGTTCGAGGATTTCGGCGACAAGGGATACCTGTATCTCGCGCGCTACCAGAACTTCAGGAACTGCAAGGTGACGTGGGACCGAGACCTCGTGCGGCTGCCCGTCACCGTTCAGCGGAACCGCTGACTCCAAACGCTTCAACCCGCTCCTCATCCGGAGCCTCAACGACAAGGTCGAACATGACTGTATTGGTAACTGGGGGCGCCGGGTACATCGGCAGCCACATGGTTCTCGCTCTGGTCGATTCCGGGCAGGACGTCGTGGTGCTCGACGATCTGAGCACTGGCTTTCCCTGGATGATTCATCCGAAGGCGACGTTCGTGAAGGGCGATTGCGGTGACGAGGCGCTCGTGTCTCAGATTGTTCAGGATCACCGCATCGAAGCCATCGCCCACTTCGCGGGCTCCATCGTGGTGCCGGATTCGGTCGTCGATCCGTTGGGATACTATCTCAACAACACGGTCAAATCGCGCGCCCTGATCAGCGCCGCCGTCCGCAACGACGTACGGCGCTTCATCTTCTCGTCCACGGCGGCCGTCTACGGCGATGCCAAGGAAAGCCCCATCTCCGAAAGCACACCTCTCAATCCGGTTTCGCCTTACGGCATGTCGAAGCTCATGACGGAACTCATGCTGCGCGACACGGCAGCCGCCCATCCGCTCAGCTACGTCATCCTCCGCTATTTCAACGTAGCAGGTGCCGACCCGCAATGCCGCAGCGGGCAATCGAGCCGGAGGGCAACCCACCTGATCAAGGTCGCCACGCAGGCGGCGCTCGGTGAGAGGACCCACCTTGACATCTTCGGCACGGATTACCCGACGGCCGACGGAACCTGCGAGCGCGACTACATCCATGTCTCGGACCTCGCCCATGCGCATCTTCTCGCGCTCGACTATCTGCGCGGCGGCGGTGAAAGCGCCGTCCTGAACTGCGGCTACGGCCGCGGGTACTCGGTCCGGGAGGTCGTCGAGGCCGTGAAGCGTGTCTCGGGAGCCGCGTTCGACGTCCGCCATGCGGAACGCCGGGCGGGCGACCCCGCGACGTTGGTGGCGGACCCGACTGCCATTCGCGACAGGCTGAAGTGGGAAGCGAAGCTCGATCACCTCGACACGATCATCGCCCATGCACTCGCCTGGGAGGAAGCGCTGAAAGGCCGAAGCTCCGAGGCGGCCTGAACACCGCTTCGGGATCTCTCCCGTCCCTGAGCGGCATGATGGAAGGGGCTGGCCCAAGGCCAGCCCCTTCCTGGTTTAGCATGGATGCGTCTCGATCACTTCCTCGGAGTGAGTTGCAGGCGCTCGCTGGCAGCGTCCTCGACGGCCTCCCGTGAATAGAGCAAGGGCACGTAGTCGCCCGTCGCCCAGAGGGACGCGAGATCGCGGTAGTGCGGGCTGTAGGGATTGCCCGATTGGCCGGGAGTGTTGATCGCCCGGCTGTCGTCCCAGTTGCCGACATCCAGCACCATCCGGAACGATGCGCCGGACGTCACCTTGAAGGTGGACAGGTTGTAGCCTGCCGCGTGCGGAACGTTGTTGCCCCCGCCCATGGCGAGCGGGCCGACCGTCATCTGCGCCTGGGTCGCCTTGTCGGCCAGCGGCTTCAGGGCATGGTTGAACTCGGCCTGATGCAGGTTCCCCCATTTCCATTGCGCCATGTCATCGCCCAGTTGTTTGCTGACCTCGTCCGCCGCGGCCGAGAGGCTCTGCAAGAGAACCTTGTCTCGCGCAGCCGATTGGTCCGCTCCCAGAGCCTGATCGGGCTTTTCCAGATAGTCCACGACGGCCGAGAGGCTGCCATTGCCGATGATCGGGCGGGCGGCTTCAGGGGTGGTCGCAGCGATCGTGGCCCGGCCAAGGTGCTTGCTGCTCCAGACCTCGAAGAGCGCTGCGGCCGCGCTGTCCGCCGTCTCCCGCCCGTCCCAGTTCTGCAGGAGGGCAAGAGCCGCCTTCTGCTTCTCGTCCGTCGCTTGAAGCGGCTTCAGCAGCGCGATCAGCCGGAGGGCGATCTCGCTGGTGTCGTCGTTCTGCAGGTCCATGGCATCCGCAAGGGTAAACTTCGGCTTGGACTGAAGCACCTTCGTGATGCGCTGGAAGCGCGACGGATCCGCCCACTGGTCGAAGCCGATCTTCCGGTCCTTGATCGGGTAATCCGGCGGCAGGTTGTTCTGGTTCGCCGTGGCGAAGAAGCCCTGTGACGGGTTGAACTCCTTCGGCAGATCGGACAGCGGGATGAAGCCCTCCCATTCATAGCGACCGTCGCCGGGCACGGGCATGAGGCCGTCGTAGCTCACCCTCTTGGGCGTGAGCCCGCCGGGGATCCAGCCGATGTTGCCGTCCGTGTCGGCATAGACCTGGTTCTCGGACGGCGCGCCCCAGCGGTTCATCGCTTCGAGGAACCCGTCCCAGTTCTGCGCGGTCATGTAGTCGGACGAGCCGAAATAGGCCGAGGTGCCCGGATCGAACCACACCGAGCGCATGGCGAAGGCCCGCTGCTTGGCATCGTCCTTGGCCAGGACCGGTCCATGGCGCGTGAAGAGCAGCTCGACCTGGCGCGGCTGCTCGCCCTTCACCTCGATCGTCTCCGTCACCTTCTTCATGTCCTCCCAGCCGTCGCGGAACTTATACTGGCCGGGATTGCTCGGGTTCAGCTCGTAGACGTAGAGGTCCTCCTGATCGATCGCGAAGATCGTCAAGCCGAAGGCGATCTTGCCGTTGTGCCCGATGGAAATGCCCGGAAGAGCCGGTTCGCCGGCGCCGATCACGGACATGCCGGGCGCGTTCAGATGAACGATGTAGCGCAGGGACGGCACCCCGTGCGCTCGATGCGGATCGTTGGCAAGAATCGGGCGGCCGGTTGCTGTGCGGCTCCCCGAAACGACCCAGTTGTTGGAGCCGATGCGGTCCACATTCGCCATGGCCTCGTTGAGGAATTCCTCGTGCGAGTCCAGCGACGCCTTCTTCTGAGGCATGGCGAAGGACACATCCTTTGTGCCGAGCTCGTAATCCTTGAGCACGTCCTTCGGGATGGAGCACGGATCGAGGCCTGCCGGGACGGATGTCTGCCAGTCCGGCTCGAACTTCGTGCGCAGGCGGTCCGCATCGAGGCCCGCGGCGCAGGCCACCTGCGCACGGCGCACCTCGGACACCACGTTCCGGGTGAGGCCGTGGCTGCGGATCCGGACCACATCCTCCGGCTTCCACAGATCCGGCTGGGTTCCGGCGATCTTGAACTCCACCGGCGCGGGGCGCGTGCCGTCGCGCACTTCCTGCACGAAGGCGTTCACGCCTTCGACGAAGGCTTCCGTGTAGGTCTTGGCATTGGGCCCATAGGATGCCCATTCCTTGTCCATGTCGCCGCGATAAAGGAACATCCGGGCGGCGCGGTCCTGGTCGACGTAGCTCGGCCCGAAATCCTTGGCGAGCTGGCCCAGCCCGCGCTTGCGCCAGAGATCGATCTGCCAGAGACGATCCCGCGCCGCGTTGTAGCCCTGCATGAAGAAGGCGTCATGCTGGTTGGCCGTGTAGATGTGCGAGATGCCCCAGAAGTCGACGAGGATCTCGGCCGGCGCCTGCAGTCCCTTCACCTCGTGCGACGTGGTGCGCACCGCGCTCGACATCTCGGCGAGCGCCGGCAGGGCCGTGCTCGCGAGAAGCGCGCCCGCAAAGGGCAGCGCGCGTGCGGTTCTGGACAGCGTTTTCATCGGGGTTCCCTCCATGGACATACGGCGCGTCCGTTCCCTTTCTCCGGCTCCGGAGTGGCGTGCGGGATTCGGACAGGTCCGATGGTGGGTTGCCGACGAGACCCGGGACAATTGCGTTTCCGACGGGTCTGATCCGAGCCTGACGACGCTTGTCCTCGCGGCCTCGGACTCTACGTCTGCTTTCCGCGTCCGAGAGAGGCGCCCGTCGCCCCTCTCGGGTTCAGGTTCCTGAAATCACGTTACGCGGGGAGCGGACTCGATCTGCCGCGAACATCTCGCGACGTTCATCCGCACGCTCATCGATGTCCTCGGGGAGCGCGTCGCCCCCTCCGCTAGGCCGGCGTGACGAGATCCTTCGGCTCGTTCTCGCGGAACGGCCGGAGTTGCGCCTCGAGCGCGCGGGCGAAGGCAGGCCGGGCCTCGCAGCGCCGGCGGTAGGCATCGAGGTTCGGGAATCGTTCGAGGATGCCGGAATCGACCAGTTCCCGCAGCACGGTCGTCATCATCAGATCGCCCGCCGTGAACCGGTCCTCGAGATAGTCCCGGCCCCCAAGCCAGGTGCTGAGCGCGGAAAGCCGCTTGTTTAGTGCGGCCTCGGCCTGGGGCCGGCGCTCAACTGTCCAGGCCTCGCCGGCATGGAAAACGTCGAGCTGGACGAGATTCTGCACCTGCGGCTCGATGGAGTTCAGCGCCGCGATCACCCAGGTCGTCACCCGTGCACGGCCCGCCTCGTCCCGCGGCGCCAGCGCCTCCGACTTCCAGGCGATGTGCAGCACGATCGCGCCGGATTCGAAGATTTCGACGTCCCCGTCCCGATAAGCCGGCACCTGTCCGAAAGGCTGCCAGTTCCGGTAGTCGTCCGACTTCTGAACCTTAGGATCGATCAGCGTTGCCTCGTAGGGGATTCCCGCCTCCTCCAGGGCCCAGCGCACGCGAAGATCGCGGACGTAGCCCTGGGCGAAGGGCGGCACCCAGCGGAAGGCAGAAACGTGAATGCTCATCAAAGTCTCCTGATTATGCCTGGGCCTTGCGGGGGCCGACGGCACCGAACATCGCCCCCTGCGGATCGCCGGCGACGACGATGAAGACGCCGCCCGGCACCTCGGCGGGTCCGTAATGGATCGTGCCGCCGTTGCCCAACACGGCGCTTGCGGCCGCGTCGATGTCCTCGACGCCGAAATAGAAGGTCCAGGCCGGCCGCGGCCCATCCGGCATCCGCTTCATCACCGCCCCGATGGTCGTTCCATGGTGCGTGATAAACTGATAGTCGCCCATCTCGCCCATCGGCATGGCGTCGCCTTTCTCCCAGCCGAAGCGGGCGCCGTAGAACGCGAGTGCGGCCGCAGGGTCGCTGGTGGCGAGCTCGTTCCAGTGACAATGCCCGGTCTTCTCCTGCGAGAACGACGCACTCGTTCCATCCATGGCGCCGCGCATCACGTAGAACGGAACCCCCTGCGGATCAGCCACGAGCGCGAAGCGGCCGACGCCCGGAATGTCGGTCGGCGGCACATATTGCCGGCCGCCTGCGTCCAGGATTTCGGCCGCCGCCGCATCCACGTCGCGGACAGCGATATAGCCGAGCCAGCCCGGTTGCATGCCCGTATCGCAATCCTCCGGCGGGATGGTCATGAGACCACCCACGTCGGCGCCGCCGACCCCGAAGATGTTGTAGCCGCGCACGGATCCCTCGGCGGGCCGTGCCTGCCAGCCGAGCACCGCACCATAAAAGGCGGCAGCGGCGTCAGCCTCCGTGGTCATGAGTTCGTACCAGATGAAGTCCCCATGCTGATTGGTCATGCGGCACCTCAGACGTCGAGGATTGGCGCGAAGCCGCCGAAGATCATGCGCTTGCCGTCGAACGGCATCTGCTCGCCCATCGCCTTCATGCGCGGATCGGTCATGATCTTCTGGTTCGCCGCATCGCGAACCTCCTTCGAGGGGTATTCGATCCAGCTGAACACCACGATCTCATCATCCGTCGCCTTCACGGCGCGGCGGAAATCCGTGAGCTTGCCGTCCGGCACGTCGTCGCCCCAGCATTCGACCATGCGCGTTGCGCCGAACTCCTTGAACAGCGGCGCCGCCTCGGCGGCGTGCTTGCGGAAGATCTCCTTCTTGTCGGCCGGCACGGCCAAGACGAATCCGTCCACGTATGCCATCGGCGTTCTCCCCTGCTCTCTGATGTCGCTGCTCGGAGCAGCGTCGCTCCACGTCCAGAAACGTTGATATCAACATGATTGCTTTCTGTCAAAACTCCGTTTGCTCGACCGGTGTCGTCGCAGCCGCCATGTGCTGAGATTTCATTCCGGTAGGAAGGACTTCGCAAAAGCGCTACTATCGTTGCGACACAAGGGGCCTGCTGTGTACCAATCCGGGGACGGCGCCACTGTTTTCGACATTTGGGTCGATGCTGAACAGGCGTCGGGGGAGAATGTTGACGCCGACGGCATGATCGTCTTCCCGGATGCCGATCTTCTCTTCACAGCCGATTTCAAGAGATCCGGCGCCGATCTGCTCCTCATCGGTCAGGATGTGACGGCCGTCATCACGGGCTATTTCAAGGATGATCGACGACCGAACATCAGGACCCCGGAGGGCGCGAGCCTGACCGGAGAGACCATCGATGCCCTCGCCGGTCCCGACCCTCCCGGGCAATATGCGCAATCGACCGATACGACGGCGGCACGGGTTCCGATCGGCCGCGTCGAAAAGGTTTCGGGAACGGCGACCGTCCTGCGTAACGGCGTCCCGGTCGAACTTCATCTCGGCGATCCGGTCGCGAAAGGCGATGTGGTCCAAACCGCCGCCGACTCATCCCTCACCATCAAGCTCAACGACGGAACGGTCTTCGGTCTCTCGTCCAGCGCCCGCATGGTGCTGAACGAGATGGTGTATTCCGCCGACTCGCAGTCGAACTCCGCTTTCTTCACCCTCGTGCAGGGCGTCATCGGGTTCGTGGCCGGACGCGTCGCCAAAACGGGCGACCTCAAGGTCGACACGCCCGTCGCCACCATGGCGATCCGCGGCACGGCCGTTCACACGGAAATCGCGGCGTTGAGCGGCGTCACGAAGATCTCGCTGCTTACGGAGCCGGACGGTTCGGTCGGATCCTTCGTTCTTCTCGACAAGAACAACCCGTCACGGGTTCTCACCACCATATCCGATGCACGATCCGCAACCATTCTCACGCCGCGGGCGGCCTCGGACCTGAGCATCACGCAGGTGACGAAGACCGCGGACGAGTTGCGCGGCGAGAGCGATCTCGTCCGCGACCTGTTCCAGATTTTCGCGCCGCAGCAGCGGCGAGGCAGCAGCGACTTCGAGCCGGGCCCCATCGTCCCAGCCAATCTTCTGCACGACGCCCCGTCCGTCGAACACGCGCTCTTTTCCATCACGCCCTATATTCCTGAACTTGCCACGCCCCGGGATGCGAGCTTGGCGCCACTCATATCCCCGCCTGCGCCGATCCGCGGCAACGCCGTGGAGGACGGTCCGCTGGAGCGTCTCGATTCACCGGCGGTGACCGGCCCGAACGGCGCCGTGTCCGCGTGGCTGGTGGATGTGCCGGCGGTCCTGCCTCCCGGCGTTCGCTATGTTGAAGCTTCGCGCACGTTCACGTTGGATCCGTCGCACCCGGCCTATCAGCATCTCGGCGCGGGTGATAAACAGACCGTCACGGTCAACTACAGCCTCGTGGTTGCCGGCAGTCGCGTTCCGGCATCCGTCTCATGGACCGTGAGCGGCGCGAATGACGCTCCCGTCGTCCGGGGTGACGTGACCGGCGCGGCCACGGAGGACCGATCCGTCTCGACGCTCTCCGCCTTAGCGAAGGCGTCCGACGTGGATTCCGGCGCGACCCTCACGATTGTGGACCTGCCGTCGTCCCTTCCTCCGGGAGTGACCTATGACGCGGCGACCAAGACCTTCCGGCTGAACCCGGCCGCGTACCAGTCCCTCGCGGCGGGCGCCCAAACCGTCGTCGTGGTCGATTATACAGTTTCGGATGGGATCGCCACGGCACCTGCATCGGCGTCGTGGACCGTCACCGGCGCCAACGACAGCCCGGTGATCACCTCCGCGGCACCGTCGGGAACAGTCACCGAGGCGGCCGAACTCGTGGCCGGTGCAACCACCGTGATGCATAGCCAGTCGGGTGCCATCACGTTCACGGATGTGGACACGCCGGACACCCATACGGCAACCTTCGTGCCGCGGGACGCCGGGTATCCGGGCACCTTCAGCCTCGACACGTCCGCCATCGACAGCGGCGGCACCGTGGGCTGGACGTTCTCGGTGGCGGACAGCGTGCTCGACTCCCTCGCGGCCGGTCAGGTCCTGGTTCAGAGATACGACGTGACCGTCAGCGACGCGCATGGCGGCAGTGCGGTGGAAACCGTGACCGTGACGATCACGGGCGCGAACGACGCGCCCGAAGCCGCGAACGACATCATCGTCGGGGTCGACGAGGCCCGTCCCACGGTGCTCGCCCTGCTCTCCAACGACCGCGATGTCGATTCCGACGCCCTCAGGATCGTGCAATGGACCGCGCCGGCCGAGGGCTTTTTGTTCCAGACCTCGTCCGGGGACCTCGCCTTCGACCCGGGCGACGCGTTCAGCGCGCTCGGCGCCGGCGAGACCGCTACGGTCTCCTTCACCTATACGGTATCCGACGGCAAGGGAGGAGCGGATACCGCGAACGCTACCGTGCAGGTCCGCGGCGAGGGAACCTATTCGTCTCCGCTTCAGGCGGATGCCGCCGACGCCGTTCTCGGGTTCAACCAGCAGACGGTCACCCTGACGATGGAGGCGCCGTCCGCCACCACGACCGCGACGGCGGAGCTCGGTTTGACCATCGACCTGGGTCCGGTCGTGCAGCCGCAATCGAACATCCTGTACCTGGTCGACGTCTCGGGCAGCACAGCCAGAGCTTTCGCCGGGACGCCCGTCGGGGATCTCAACGGCGACGGGAGCGCCAACACCGTTCTCGATGCGGAGATCGCCGGCCTGATCACCCTGACCGAGCGGATCAGGAGCCTCGGCTTTTCCCCCGAGGATGTCACCGTCACGGTCATTCCCTTCAACGGCAGCGCCGATCCGACCGACGACACAGGCACTCCCGCGCCCGGCGTGAACGCGGCGACGTTCAGCCTCGGCGAAGCGGGCGAGCAGTCGATCGCGAACTACCTGAGGGGTCTCGACGCCAGTGGCCAGACGAACTTCGCCGATGCGTTGCGGGTCGCCAACGAGAAGCTGCAGGGCCTCGACCAAGGCGGCGAAAGGAACTTCCTCTACTTCCTCTCGGACGGCAATGGGGAGGGCCCGATCAGAGGCGAACTCGCCACCCTGAACGATATCTATGGTGCCAAGATCACTGCCGTGGGGATCGGCGCGGATGCCAGCCTGTCCCAGCTCAACACGATCGACAACACGGGCGGGGCCTCACGGTTGACCTCGCCGGATCAGATCGACACGACCGTTCTGGGCCGGCCGCTCGGGTCCGGACAGGTTGTGGACGTCGCAGTCTTCGTGAACGGCACGGAGGTTCCGGAGATCGGTCCCGAGGATCTCGTCAGCACACCAACCGGCCTCGCGCTCGACGCGTCGGTGAGCGGCCTCGATCGGATTGTCGGCGAGGACAACGTGGTGACGGCGACAGTGACCTTCGCGAGCAACGAGGTCCTCACGACGCAGCTGACGATCGCAGGCGCCCTGCCACGCTCCACCGATTTCCTGCTTTGAGGTGCAGATGCTCCACATGGCGACTAGGGATCCCGCCGGCCCCACTGGCAAAATGCGCATCCGGTGCGACCGGGGTCGGAGAGGAGCCCTGCCGTGACGCGGGGCCTTCTCCGACGCATGCACGATTTCGGGACCGGCCGCATCGTCGCCCTGCTGCTCCTCGTCGAGCTTCTCGCACTGCGGATCTGGGATCCAAGGCCGATCGAGGCGCTCCGGCAGAAGTCCTTCGACATCTACCAGCTGCTCCATCCCCGCGAGGCGACGAACGATCTCGTCGCCATCATCGACATCGACGAGCCGAGCCTGCGGGCGCTCGGACAATGGCCCTGGCCTCGGACGATCATGGCCGACATCGTCTCGAAGGTGTCGGAACTGGGTGGTACCGTCATCGGGTTCGACGTGCTGTTTCCGGAAGCCGACCGCAGCTCCCCGGACGTGGCGCTCGAGACCTTCAAGGGGCTGGACGATGCGGCGCGGCAGGCGCTTCAGAGCCTGCCGAACAACGACATGATCTTTGCCGAAGCCGTGCGACGGGCGAAGGTGGTGCTCGGGCAATCGGGCTATCGTGTCTCGGGGACGGCACCCATCGACAGGCCGGCCGCCCAGACGGGAATCGCGACGCTCGGACCTGATCCCCGGCCCTTCCTGGTCGATTTCCCGCGCCTGCTGCGCAATCTTCCTATCCTCGACGAAGCTGCCAAGGGACACGGCCTTTTCTCGGTGATCCCCGAAGGAGACGGCACCGTCCGCCGGGTGCCGCTGGTTGCCCTCGCCGACGAGACCATGGTGCCATCTCTCTCGCTCGAGATGCTCCGAGTGCTGACGGGATCGGGCGCCATTCTCATCAGGACGGACGCCAGCGGCATCCGCAGCATCGCCGTGCACGATTTCGACATCCCGACGGACGGCAAGGGACGCATTTGGATCCATTTCTCCCCGCCGTCACCCGCCAAGTACGTCTCGGCGATCGACCTGCTGCGCGGGAACGTCCGGCCCGAGCAGATCGCCGGAAAGATGATCCTCGTCGGAACGTCCGCAGCCGGCCTGCTCGATCTCAAGGTAACGCCCGTTCATCCGGCCCTACCCGGTGTCGAGCTGCACGCGCAGCTCCTGGAGAGCGCCCTCACCGGCTCGACCCTGAGCCGCCCGAGCTACACCGCCTTCGTGGAGGTCTCGCTCGCCACCTTGCTGAGCCTCGCCCTCATCGCGCTGGCTCCGCGGATGAATGCCGGAACCCTGTTCATCCTGGGCGGCGCGACCGCCGTGCTGACGCTTGGCGTATCGTGGTACTGCTTCCGGTTTCTCGGACTTCTCATCGACTATACGTTCCCGCTCATCTCGGGCTTCCTCGTCTACGCGGTGCTGGTCTGCACGAACTACGTGTCCGTCTCGGCGGACCGCTACCGCATCCGCTCCGCCTTCAGCCAGTACATCTCGCCGGCCCTCGTCGAGGAACTGGCTCGCTCGCCGGAGAAGCTGACCCTCGGGGGCGAGCAGCGGGAGCTGACGGTCCTGTTCTCCGACGTGCGGGGCTTCACCGGGATCGCGGAGCTCTACAAGGGCGATCCGCAGGGACTGACGGCCCTCATCAACCGCCTCTTCACGCCGCTGACCAACGACATCATCGAGCGCAAGGGGACGATCGACAAATACATGGGCGATGCCGTCATGGCGTTCTGGAACGCCCCTCTCCTCGATTCCGCCCATGCGGCGAATGCCTGCGACGCGGCCCTTTCGATGCTGGAGAGCCTCGCGCGGCTGAACGACCAACGCCTGCGCGAAGCAGGCGACGGCGAGGAGGTCCCGCCGCTGCGCATCGGCATTGGCCTGAACACGGGCCCATGCGTCGTCGGCAATTTCGGCTCCGACCTGCATTTCAACTATTCGGTGCTCGGGGACACGGTGAACCTGGCATCTCGCCTGGAGGGACTGACGAAGCAATACGGCGTCCCGATCGTCATCGGGGAGAAGACGGCCCACTCCGTCCAGGGCCGCTTCGCGGTGCTGGAGCTCGATCAGCTTCAGGTGAAGGGCAAGACGGAGCCGGAGCGGATCTTCACGGTGCTCGGACGGGCGGACGTCGCCCGCAGCGTCGCGTTCCGGGAACTGGCGGATCTGAACGGGGCCATGCTTTCGGCCTACCGCTCCCGCGAATGGGCGCACGCCCTCGAGACGATCATCCTCTGCCGGGACCTCGGCAAACGCTTCGGGCTCGACGAGTATCAGGTGATGATGATCGAGCGGATTCGGCAGATGATCGACAACACGGCCTCGTTCAACTGAGGTGGCCGTTTGGCATAACTCAACGGGAGAACCGACCCTAACACTCATTCGCCCCTGTTCGCGGTCGCAGTCGAAGCGCATTCTGACGGCTGCAAGAGAGGATGCCGGTCATGCGAAGGATTTTTGTTGCCGCGGCAGGTGCATTGGTCGCCAGCGGGCTCGGCGTGTTGGCCCAACAGGGCGATCCGGTCCGTCAGCGCCAGGACCTGATGAAGAACAACCAGGAGCAGGTGCGACTGCTGACGGGGATGGTCCGGGGACAGGTCCCGTTCAATGCGGCCAATGCCCAAGCGGCCTTCGGGAGAATCGAGCAGAACGCTAGGCAGATCCCCGCCCTGTTCCCGCCAGGGACCCACCAGGGCAAGACGGAGGCTCTTCCGGTGATCTGGGAGCGCAAAGCCGATTTCGACGCCCATGCGGCCAAGCTCGAACAGGATGCCAAGGCGGCCCAGGCGGGGATCACCGACCAGGCCAGCCTGCAGGCAGCGGTCCAGCGCGTCGGCCAGAACTGCGGCGGCTGTCACCAGACCTTCCGCAAGAAGGAAACCTGAGGGAGCGACCGGAGGGCCGAGGGGGCAAAGCCCTTCCGTCAGGAGAGACTGCAATGGGGTATTTCAAGGCTCCGTGGCTACTCCCTGTACTTGCCGTCGGGCTCCTGCCTCTTGCCGGTGCCTGGCGTGGCGCTCCGACCCAGGTTGACCTGGCGCTGGTCCTCGCGGTCGATGTCTCCACCTCGATGGATCCGGATGAGCAGGACCTGCAACGGCAGGGTTATGTCGAAGCATTCCGGTCGCCTCTGGTCCATGAAGCCATTCGCAACGGCATGTACGGGCAGATTGCGGTCGCCTATGTCGAATGGGCCGGAGCTCATGCGCCGAGGTACCAGAGCTTGGTGGTCCCCTGGACGATCCTGAGCGGTTCGAGCGATGCCGCCTCTTTTGCCGACCGACTGGCGCGGGCCCCCGTTCACCGCGTGGCGGGGACCTCCATTTCGGAGGCGATCGACTTCAGCGTAGCCCTCTTCTGGTCGGGCCATCTCCTCGCCTCGCGGCGGGTGATCGACATTTCGGGCGATGGCTCGAACAATCAGGGACGTCTCGTCACGGATGCACGCGACGAGGCGGTCGCGCGCGGTGTGACCATCAACGGATTGCCCATCATGCTCAAGGCCCCCGACCGGCGAGAGAATGCGACGCTGGACGCCTATTATCGCGACTGCGTGATCGGTGGACCGGACGCGTTCATGATCCCGGTGCGCGCGCGGCAGCAGTTTCTCACGGAGACGAGAGCCAAGATCGTTCGCGAGATCGCGGGCAAGGTGACACCCTCCGCTTCGGTACAGCCCGCTTGGGCGCTGCCGCGGACCGACTGTGACACCAGTGAGAGCCTCTGGGACGATCCAGCCCCCTCGCCCCACGCTCCGGCACCAAGCGACGGGAGGGAATTGTAGGCCCTGACGCCTCGGCCGATGCGCACGCGGTGAGCTGGGAGAAGGCTCCCGGGAAAACCATGACCGGCGGGGCCATCTGAATCCGGAGTAGGCATGAATCCGACAGGCACCGCGGTGCGGATCGACATCGAACAGGAGCACCTGGGCGTCCTTAGACGCTCCCTCGAAGCGAGAGTGCGCGACCTGCATCTGCGGCTCGGGAGCGATCCCGGCGATGAGGGCTTCCGGCGAGAGGCGACGCTCGCCACGGAGCTTTTGCGGCGGGTGGAGGCGCTGGAGAGGCGCTCGGGCGGGCGGCCCTGGTGCCTCGACAATCTCGAGACGCAGCCCGAGGACGACGGGACCTGAGCCGAAGAGGGGATGCGGCGCAAGACCGTTCGTTGCCTCGACGGTGCAGTTGGGTGTACCTTCGCAGGATGTCGTCGTGCCATCGGGAGTTACCATGCCCGGAGAGAGCACATCGCATGTCATCGGCAGCCCGCGTCGGCTGGCGGCCATTCTTGCGGCCGACATCGCCGGATACAGCCGGCTCATGGGCTTCGACGAGGAAGGCACCCTCGCCCGCCTGAAGCGGCACCGGCGCGAGATGATCGAGCCGACGATCCAGGAGCATTTCGGCCGCCTGATCAAGACGACGGGCGACGGCTTCCTGGCCATGTTCGACAGTCCCCTTGAGGCCGTTCGCTGCGCCATCGTGATTCAGCAGTCGATGGCCGCGCGAAACACCTCGCTGCCGCCTGAGCAGTGGATCCGCTACCGGATCGGCGTGAACCTCGGCGACGTCATCGTCGATCCGGACGACGTCTATGGCGACGGCGTCAACATCGCGGCCCGACTTGAGAACATGGCCGACCCCGGCGGCGTCTACATCTCGGGCGGCGTCTACGAGCAGATCAAGAACAAGCTGGTCTGCGGCTACCAGTCGCTCGGCGACGAGAAGCTGAAGAACATCACGGACCCGGTGCGCATCTATCGCGTCCTGCCCGACCCGGCCGCCGTCTCCCGTGCGACCCATGCCAGATGGAAACGGGTGGCAGCCAGCCTCGTGGCGGTGCTGGCCGCGGCGGGAGCGGGATCCTACGTCCTCCTGTCGCAACGATCAGCGGTGGCGCCCGAGGTCGTCGCGAGCCAGCCGGCTCCTGCCACGGCGCAGTTGCAGGCCAGTCCGGCGCCGCCGCCAGAGCCTGCACCTCAGGCGACCGCCAACCCGCCCGGCCTGCCGCCCCCGCCTCCGCCCCTTTCGGGCGTGCTGCCGATCCCGATCCCGCAGGCGGCTCCCGCTGCTACCGCTCCGGCCGGCAACACCCAGGTCGCCGCGGTTCCGCCCCCGCAGCCTTTCAGCAAGCCGGCCGAGTCAGGAACGAGCCTGCGCGACTGCCAGGGCTGTCCGGAACTGGTGCGCCTGCCCGGCGGCAGCTTCCGGATGGGGAGCAGCGAGGATCCCTCCGAGGCGCCCGCTCATCTCGTCCGCGTCACCGCCTTCGCCCTGGGGCGGTATCCCGTCACGGTCGGCGAATGGAACCAGTGCGTGGCGGCGAATGCCTGCACGGCGGCGCTCGAAGGCAATGCGGCGGCTCCGGCCCGGAACCTGAGCTGGGCCGACGCGAAGCAGTTCGTGGCGTGGCTCTCGAATAGCACGGGCCAGAACTATCGCCTGCCGAGCGAGGCCGAGTGGGAATATGCCGCCCGTGCCGGCACCACCAGCCGCTACTGGTGGGGCGAGAAGGTCGTGCCGAAGATGGCGAGCTGCAAAGGCTGCGGCGGGGCCTACGATCCGCGCCAGCCCGCGCCGGTCGGCAGCTTCCCGGCCAATCCGCTCGGGCTTCATGACCTCGTCGGCAGCGTCGCGCAATGGGTCGAGGATTGCTGGCATCCGAACTACACCGGCGCTCCGGCCGACGGGTCCGCCTGGACCGAGCCGAACTGTCGCGAGAACGTGCTGCGCGGTGGATCCTGGCGGAACGATGCGAGCTATGCCCGGTCCGCGAGCCGGGCCTATTACGACAGCGGCGTGCGCTATCCGGCCCATGGATTCCGGGTAGCCCGTTCGCTTTAGGGAGGAGACCTGCGATGCATGCCAGCGCCCGCCAGGGTATGATTGCCGCCGCATTTGCCATTGGCGCCTGTTGGATCCCATGGGAGGCGCAGGCGCAGACCCCGGCGCCAGCGGACGCCTCCGTCTACATCATCTATCCGCGCGACGGGCAGCGGATCCGCGGCGGCTTCCCTGTGCGGTTCGGGCTGCGCAACATGGGCGTCACCCATGCGGGGGACAAGACGCCCAACATGGGGCACCACCATCTCCTGGTCGATGTGGACGAGACAATCGACCCTAACGAGCCGATCCCGACCGACAAGCAGCACCTCCATTTCGGCGCCGGACAGACCGAGACGCGCCTCGACCTTCCGCCCGGCAAGCACACGCTGCAGCTTGTCCTGGGGGACGCGGATCACAAGCCCTTCGCGCCGCTGCTCGCATCCAAGAAGATCACCGTGACGGTCCTGCCGCCCCGAACCCGCATCAAGCCTCCTCAGACCAGCCGGGCGGAGCGATAGCGCGCGGCCTTCAGTGCGCAGGTCGCACGTCTCGGTATCTGAGCGCGGCCGAGAGCCGAGCATTCAGAATGCGGATTTGAGATCAGAGCTGATTTAGGGGAGTGGTGCCCAGGGGCGGAATCGAACCACCGACACTGCGATTTTCAGTCGCATGCTCTACCAACTGAGCTACCTGGGCATTCGGCGTCAGCGCTTGGCTGTTCGCGTCGAGGCCGGTTGTATAGTCAGACCAGCGGCGCCTGTCTACCCGCTTCTGACATGACGGAGCGGAAAAATTTTCACGCCTCGCGATCGCCCTCGTTCCCGTCCTCGTCGTCCTCGACAGTGGGGATCGCGTATGTGCCCGAAAGCCAGCGGTTCAGGTCCACGTCCGCGCAGCGCTTCGAGCAGAACGGGCGGTAGTCGGGGTTCGTGGGCTTGCCGCAGATCGGGCACTTGCCGGCGGCGCCTTGCGGGTTGTTCTCGTTCGCGGGAGTCATGAAGCGCCCTCCTGCCTCGTCAGGCCGCGTTGAGCCAGGTGAACCGGACCGGATAGCCCTCCCCGTCCAGCAGGGCCACGGCCTCGTAGAGCGGCAGGCCGACCACGTTCGTGTAGGAGCCGACCAGCTTGACCACGAACGTGCCGGCGAGCCCCTGGATCGCGTAGCCGCCCGCCTTGCCGCGCCACTCGCCGGAGGCGAGGTAGCGCTCGAACTCGTCCCGCGAGAGGCGCTTGAAGCGCACCCGCGTCTCCACGAGACGCTCGCGAATCGCATCCTTCGGGGTCACGAGGCAGACCGAGGTGTAGACCCGGTGGGCGCGGCCGGAGAGCAGGCGTAGGCAGGCCGCCGCCTCGTCCACCACCTCGGCCTTGGGCAGGATGCGCCCGCCCGCAAGCACCACCGTGTCGGCGGACAGGATGTAGGCGTCCTTCAGCTCGTCGGAGCCGCGGGCCACCCTGGCGGCGATCTCGGCCTTCTGTCGCGACAGGCGCCGGGCCAGTTCCTTGGCGTTCTCGCCCTTCAGGGGCGTCTCGTCCACGTCCGCCGGCAGGAGCGCATCGGGCTCGATCCCTGCCTGCTGCAGCAGGGCGAGCCTTCGGGGCGACGCGGAAGCCAGAACGAGCTTCGGACGCCAGCTGGGATTCGACACCTCGGAAGACGACGCCACGAACGATCTCCAAACGCTTTTGAGGTCCGGTCCGGACCTGACGGGGAACAGGCCGCCTCCTCAGGAAGCGGCACTGTCGGCCGGTCACAAGATGGAACCGGCGAACGATGAATCAAGCCGCCGGCGGCGGCTCGGCTCCCGGCGCCGATGCCTCGGTCGCGACGGGAACGGGTTGCAGGGCATGCATGCGCTCGAGCTTGCGGTAGCGCATGACGCCGAGGGGAATCGTGCCGAGGAACAGCACCGTGATCAGGGTGAGCATCTCGAACGGGAAGCTGACCAGGAGCCCGAACACAGCGACGGACAGCACGAAGATCGGCAGGACCCAGTGGCGCGGCACCCGGCCGATGTTCTTTCCCGCATAGACCGGGATCGTGGACACCATCAGGAAGGCGAGGCCTAGGAGGTACACCAGCACGACCGGCGCTGCGGCCGCCTCCACAGGCACCCCGAGGAAGCTCAGGTAGAGCGGCAGCATCGACGTCACGGCTCCGGCCGGGGCCGGCATGCCGGTGAAGAAGTTCTTCTTCCATTCCGGCCGGTGGGGATCGTCCAGCATCGCGTTGAAGCGGGCAAGGCGCAGCGCCATCGCGATGGCGAAGACCAAGACGACGATCCAGCCGAGCGCCTTCAGGTCATGCAGCACGAAGCTGTAGAGGATCAGGGCCGGGGTGACGCCGAAATTTACGAAATCGGCCAGGGAATCGAGCTCGGCGCCGAAGCGCGAGGTCCCCTTGAGAAGCCGGGCGATGCGCCCGTCCACCCCGTCGAGGAGGGCCGCCACCACGATGGCGATCACCGCCGGCTCGTAGCGTCCCTCATAGGCCAGCCGGATCGCCGTCAGGCCGAGGCAGAGGGCGATCAGGGTGATGATGTTCGGGATGATGACCCGAACCGGAACCGGCTTGAACAGACGCCTCCGAGGCTCGTCCGGATCGGGCGCGAAGGGGGGGAACAGGTCACTCATGCGGAAATACTAGGGTCAGCCCAGGGGAGCGGCAAGCCAGAGCGCTAGCCGACCCGGAAGGGGCGCGACGGCTCCTTCGCGGTGAGATCGGCCAGGACAGTCTCGCCCGCCACCGCGGTCTGGCCGAGGCCCACGAGCACCTGGGTCGAGAGCGGCACGTAGATGTCGAGGCGGGAACCGAAGCGGATCAGGCCGAAACGCTCGCCGGCCCCGAGGGTGTCGCCGACCTTCACGAAGGACACGATGCGGCGCGCCACGAGGCCGGCGATCTGCACCACGCCGATCTTTGTTTCGCCGGTCTCGATCACGAGGGCGTTGCGCTCGTTGTCCTCGCTCGCCTTGTCGAGTTCCGCATTGAGGAAGAGGCCCGGCGTGTAGAGGATCTGGGTGATCCGGCCTGCGACGGGCGAGCGATTCACGTGGCAGTCGAACACGTTCATGAAGACCGAGATGCGGGTCATCGGCTCCTGCGGCAGGTCGAGCTCCGCCGGCGGGACCGCCGTGGTGATGAGGCTCACGCGCCCGTCGGCCGGCGAGACCACGAGGCCGTCCCGGATCGGGGTGACCCGCGGAGGATCGCGGAAGAAATAGCAGACCCACACCGTCAGGATCGTGCCGATCCACCCCAGGGGCGACCACAGCATGGCCAGCAGGATCGTCGCAACCAGGGCGATGAGAATGAAGGGATAGCCCTCCTTGTGGATCGGGACGAAGATGCGGCGCATCGATTCGAGGATATCGGTCATTCTTCAGGGCCTTGATGGATCGTGGGAGGGGGATGGCAGGAGGGGCGGGTTCCGTCAACCCGCCACGCTTTCCTCGCTGTGCGCTTCCTGCTCGACCCGCTTGAGGGTTTCGCGGGCCTCGTCCACCTGGCGCTGGCGGTTCCACATGGCCGCATAGACGCCGCCCTGGGCCAGCAGGCTGGCATGGGTGCCGCGCTCGACGATCCGCCCCTGGTCGAGGACGATGATCTCGTCCGCGCCGATGACGGTGGAGAGCCGGTGGGCGATCACCAGGGTGGTGCGCCCGCGGCTGACGCGGTCGAGGGCGTCCTGGATCTCCTTCTCGGTGAAGGTGTCCAGCGCCGAGGTCGCCTCGTCGAGCACCAGGATCGGCGGTCCCTTGAGAATGGTGCGGGCGATGGCGACGCGCTGCTTCTCGCCGCCGGAAAGCTTCAGCCCGCGCTCGCCCACCGGCGTGTCATACCCTTCGGGCAGCTGGCCGATGAACCGGTCGATCTGGGCGAGGCGCGCCGCCTCCCTCACCTCCTCGGCCGAGGCGTCCCAGCGGCCGTACTGGACGTTGTAGCCGATGGTGTCGTTGAACAGCACCGTGTCCTGCGGAACCATGCCGATCACCTTGCGCAGGGAGGCCTGCTGCACATCGGCGATGTCCTGGCCGTCGATGAGGATGCGCCCGCTCGTCGGCTCGTAGAACCGGAACAGCAGGCGCGAGATGGTGGACTTGCCCGCGCCCGAGGGGCCGACGATGGCGACCGTGTGGCCGGCCGGCACCTCGAAGCTGACTCCCTTCAGGATCGGACGCTCGGGGATGTAGGCGAAATGCACGTCCTCGAAGCGCACCACGCCGTTCGAGGCCTGGAGCGGCTTGGCGTTCGGCCTGTCCTCGATCTCGGGATTGCGCTCGATGATCCGGAACATGTCCTCGATGTCGATGAGGGCCTGCTTGATCTCGCGGTAGAGCATGCCCATGAAGTTCAGCGGGATGTAGAGCTGAACCAGCATCGCGTTCACGAGGACGAAGCTGCCGATGGAGACCCGGCCCGCAATGATGTCCCGCGCGGCCAGGATCATCACGATGGTCATGCCGATGGAGAAGATCACTGCCTGACCCGCATTGAGCACCGCGAGCGACGTGTAGGTCTGGGTCGAGGCCTTCTCGTATTTCTCCATGGAGCGGTCGTAGCGCTCGGCCTCCCGGGCCTCGGCTCCGAAATACTTCACGGTCTCGTAGTTGAGGAGCGAATCCACCGCCTTGGTGTTGGCGTCCGTGTCGGACTCGTTCATCCGCTTGCGGATCGAGATCCGCCACTGGGTCGCCTGGTAGGTATAGCCGAGATAGATCACCACCATGACGAAGACGACGGCCGAATAGGTCCAGTCGAACTCGTACGCCAAAATCCCGAGCACCAGCACGAATTCGAGGATGGTCGGCACGAGGGTGAGCACGACGAGACGGGACAGCTCCTCGATGCCCTCGCGGCCGCGTTCCAGGACGCGGGTCAGGCCGCCGGTCTTGCGCTCCAGGTGGAAGCGCAAGGACAGGCGGTGCATGTGCTCGAAGGTCTGGAGCGCGAGGTTGCGCACCGCGTGCATCGCCACCTTGGCGAAGAGGCCGTCGCGGATCTGGGTCAGCACCGCCATGAGGATGCGGGTGACGCCGTAGATAATCGTAAGCAGGACCGGAGCCCGCCAGAGCCAGGAACCGGCCGTCGCCGCCGCCTCGGTCCCCTGTCCGGCGGCGCCGGTCACGGCGACGAGCGCATCGGTCGCCCATTTGAAGGCGAAGGGGGTGACCATCGTGACGCCCTTGGCGACCAGGAGCAGCCCGAAAGCCAGGAAGACCCGGCGCTGGAGGTCGGGCCGGCCGTGCGGCCAGAGATAGGGCCAGAGCTTCTTGATGGTGGCGACCAAACCGCTGGACCGCGAGGCGGGCGCGCTCGCGGCAGGGACGCTGGAGGGGGACATTTCTTAGAATCCGATCAAACTGTCGGACCTGCATATAGATGATTAAAGTCGGGAATTCACCCTGCCCGCCTCTCTAATCAGTTGGTCTTCTGCGGCTCTTCCCCCGGAAGAACGAAGACCTGGCCGGGATAGATCAGGTCAGGATTGCGGATCTGCTCCTGGTTCGCGCCGTAGATCACCGTGTAGCGCACGCCCTTCCCGTAGGTCCGCTGGCTGATGCGCCAGAGGTTGTCGCCCTTCGACACGATGGTGGTGTTGATGTTGGGGATCACGACCGTGCCGGACGGGATCACGACCGAGTCCGCCGAGGCCGTCCGGGTGGCGGAAGCCGGCAGGCCGGCTGTCGCAGGGGCGGACGGGGCCGCGGCGACCTCGGGCGCAGCCGGTGCCGGGGTCGAAGGCGGCGTCGGCGCCGTCGCCACCTGGGCGGGCACGTTGAAGGTCACCTGGGCGCGCGACTTCACCTGGCCGGAGACCGGATCCACGTCGTCGAGGCGCACCCGGTAGTCGCCGGGACGGACGCCGCTGCCGATGGCGAAGGACACCTTGCCGTCGCTGCCGGCCCCTCCGGGCGCCACGAAGCTTTCGTTGAGGTAGAGGCGCACGGTGGCGCCGGCGGCGGTCTGGCCGGACACGAAGAGCTTTCCGTCCTCCGCCTCGACGGTGACGATCTTGATCTCGGGCCGCGGGGCCGGCTGTGCGGCGGGCTCCGCCGGCGCGGGGGCTGGCGGGACGGTCTCGGGAGACGCGCTCGCCTGCTGCTGCGGCGCGGGCTTGGCCGGCGCTTCCGGCGCCTTCGCCTCGGGGGCCGGCTTGGTCTCGGGGGCAGGAGCCGGCGCGGGAGCCTGGGCTGCCTTCTGCTCCGGCGGCTCGGGATTGGAGAGAAGGACCGTGGGCTTGTCGGGCGCGGTCAGCGCCACGAGCGGCCGGGTCTTGGCCGGATCGAGCACCACGGTCACGCTCTCGCGCGAGCGCTGGCGGGTGCCGTCCGGCGCGATCGACTGCAGGGCGATCTGGTGCGAGCCGGGCGGCAGCGGCGGCGGCACGATGGCGAAGAGGCCCGAGGCATCGGCGGCCGCACGGGCATGGACGAGGTCGCCGCGCAGCAGCTCGATCGTCGCGCCGGGGGCGGCGCGGCCAGCGATCACGCTCTCGCCGTCGGGCTCGATGCGGACCACGTCGAAGGACGGGGCCACCGGAGCGTCGGCGGGCTTGGCCTCGGGAGCCTTGGAGGCTTCCGCCTTCGGGGCTGGTTGCGCAGCCTGCTGGCCCGGAGCGCCGGGGGACGAGGCTCCCTGGCCCGGGGCCGGTTGGGCCGGAGCCACCGACGCACTCTGGGACGGAGGCGGCGTCTCGGACCGTTCCCAGTAGAGGACCCCGAGCAGCACAGCGACGACGGCAACGGCTGCTCCGCCGAGAACAGCGATGGTTCCGCTGATCTGTTTCTCAATCGCCATGCTTTTTCTCACACTCAGGCACTTTCGTGCATTTAAACCGTTTATCTTTCAAAAGGCTACGGCCATAAGGAACAATAACAATGTTCTACGATTCAGCGCGGGATGCTCCCCGCTCCTTTGAAATGCTCATGTCCGATATCAAATCGATTTGCGTCTATTGCGGCTCCGGTTTCGGGGACGACCCCGTTTTCGCTGAAAATGCGGCGGCATTAGGCCGCGCGATGGCCGAACAGGGCATCCGGCTCGTCTATGGCGGCGGCAATGTCGGCCTCATGGGCACCGTGGCCCAGGCCACCCTGGACCATGGGGGTTATGTCACCGGGATTATCCCGGAATTCCTCAAGTCCCGCGAGAAGTTGCTCGATGCCGTTCAGGAAACCATCGTGGTTCCCGACATGCACACCCGCAAGCGCCTGATGTTCGAGAAGGCCGACGCCTTCGTGGCCCTTCCGGGCGGCATCGGCACCCTGGAGGAACTGGTCGAGCAGATGACTTGGGCCCAGCTCGGGCGCCACACCAAGCCTATCCTGCTGCTCAGCACCAAGGGCTTCTGGAAGCCCCTGCTGACCCTCTTCGCCCACATGCGCGACCAGGGCTTCATCCGCCAGGGGCTGGAGCTGAACTACCTGGTGGCCGAACGCGTCGAGGAGGTGATCCCAATGCTCGAAGCTTCCGCCCGCCGCATCGGCCTCGTGGCCAACGAGGACGTGATCGAGGAGCGGTTCTAGAGCATCGGACCCAAAAGTGGACTTGCACTTTTGGGACCAATCCGATGCTCCACCATTGGCGGCGCATCGTTCTTTACGGAAAACCGGGTCCACTTTTCCGCACGATGCGCTAGAGCCCCGCCCCGCTCTTCAGGAGCTTGTAGACCATCGAGTCCGTCAGAGCCTGGAACGAGGCGTCGATGATGTTGGCCGAGACCCCGATGGTGGTCCAGCGGTCGCCGGAGGCGTCGCCGAACTCGATCAGGACGCGGGTCACCGCGTCCGAGCCGCCCTGGTAGATGCGAACCTTGTAGTCGATCAGCTCCAGGTCCTGGATCAGGTCCTGGTACTTGCCGAGATCCTTGCGCAGGGCCACGTCGAGGGCGTTCACGGGGCCGTTGCCCTCGGCGGCCGAGATCAGCACCTCGTCGCCCACCCGCACCTTCACGATGGCCTCCGAGGCGGTGACCAGCTCGCCCACCGCGTTGAAGCGGCGCTCCACGTTCACGGAGAAGCGCTCCACGTCGAAGAAGGCCGGGACCTCGCCCAGCATGCGTTTGACGAGCACGTAGAACGACGCGTCCGCCCCCTCGAAGGCGAAGCCCTCGGCTTCCTTGCGCTTCACCTCGTCGAGCAGGCGGCCGACCCGCGGATCGCCCTTCTGGAGCTCGAAGCCGAGGCGCTTCAGCTCGGCCAGCACGTTCGACTGGCCTCCCTGGTCGGAGACCAGCACCTTGCGCACGTTGCCGACCACCTCCGGCTCCACATGCTCGTAGGTGCGCGGGTCCTTGAGCACCGCCGAGGCATGGATGCCCGCCTTGGTGGCAAAGGCGCTCGCGCCCACGAAGGGCGCGTGGCGGTTGGCCGGCCGGTTGAGAACCTCGTCCACCTGCCGCGACACGTGGGTGAGCTGGCCCAGCGTCTCGTCCGTGACGCCGAGCTCGAAGCGGGACGCATAACCGTCCTTCAGCTTCAGGGCGCCGATGAGCGTCACGAGGTTGGCGTTGCCGCAGCGCTCGCCCAGCCCGTTGAGCGTGCCCTGGATGTGCCGGGCGCCCGCCTCCACGGCCGCGAGCGAGTTGGCGACCGCGCAGCCGCAATCGTCATGGGCGTGGATGCCGAGATGGTCGCCCGGCACGACGCGCGCGACCGCACCGACGATCTCCGTGACCTCGTGCGGCAGGGTGCCCCCGTTGGTATCGCAGAGCACGACCCAGCGCGCCCCGGCCTCGTAGGCCGTCCGGGCGCAGGCGAGCGCGTAGTCGGGATTGGCCTTGTAGCCGTCGAAGAAGTGTTCGCAATCGACCGCGACCTCGCGGCCCCGCGCGCGGGCGGCCTCGACGCTGTCGCGGATCCCGGCGAGGTTCTCCTCGAGAGACGTCTCGAGCGCTACGTGGACATGGTAGTCCCAGGCCTTGGCCACGAAGCAGATCGCGTCGGCCTCGGCCTCCAGCAGGGCCGAGACGCCGGGATCGTTCGAGACCGAGCGGCCGGCGCGCTTGGTCATGCCGAAAGCCGTGAACTTCGCGTTCCTGGTCCGCTTTTCTGCAAAGAACGTGGTGTCGAGCGGATTGGCGCCCGGATAACCGCCTTCCACGTAGTCGATGCCGAGCCGGTCGAGCAGGCCCGCGATCGCCTTCTTGTCCTCGATCGAGAAATCGACGCCCGTGGTCTGGGCGCCGTCGCGCAGGGTGGTGTCGAAGAGATAGATCCGCTCGCGGCTCATGACGGACGCCTCTCGTCCTCGGGCGCCGTGAGGCGCTTTTCCATGGTGGTGTTGGCAAGCCACTCGTCGCCGAGCGAGATGGTGTTCCGGCGCTGAGGCGTGAACCCGCGCTGCTCGAAGAAGAGCCGCGCGGTGTCGCTGGCATCGACCGTCAGGCGGCTTGCCCCGCGGGCGCGGGCGAGCTTCTCGACCGCGTCGTAGAGCATGGCGCCGACGCCCTGGCCCGCCGCCTCGGGATGGACGTAGAGAAAGTCCACGTGCTCGTTGTTCTTAAGCGACGCGAACCCGACCGGCGAACCTTCGAGCGTCGCCACGAGGGTGAGCCCCTCCGCAAGCCGCCTCGCGAAGCTCTCGTCATCGGCGATCTCGGCCCAGGCGGAGCGCTGCGCCTCGCTATAATCCTCCTCGGCCAGCTCCATGACACTGGCCTGGTAGATCTCCACGAGCGCCGCGACGTCGGCCGGAAGGAAGGGCCGCAGGCCCGGCTTCTGCGATGACTGTCCCATCAGCGTGCGACCTCCCAGGTGGTGGTGCCGTCTTTGTTGTCCTTCACGACCACGTTGAGCTTGGCGAGTTCGTCGCGGATGCGGTCGGACTCCGGCCAGTTCTTCGAGGCGCGGGCATCCTTGCGGGCGGCGATCAATCCCTCCACGACGGCCGGATCGACACCGAGCGACGCACGCTTGCGCGCCTCCCACGCAGCAGCTCCCTCCGCGAGGAAGCCGAGCGCCCGGAGATTGGCGCCGAGCTCCTCGTGTGCGCCCTGCCCGTCGAGAGCGTGCAACTCCGCCAGCATCCTCGGCGTGTTGAGGTCGTCCGACAGCGCCTCGACCACCTGCTCGGACAGCCCCGCGGACGTGCCCTCACCCGCCAGCTCGTACCAGCGGTCGAGAACCTTCTCGCTCTCCTCGAGGCCCTTGGCGGTCCAGTCGATCGGCTGCCGGTAATGCGTGCGCAGCATGTTGAAGCGCAGCACCTCGCCCGGCCAGTCCTTCAGCAGGTCGTGGATGGTGAAGAAGTTGCCGAGCGACTTCGACATCTTCTCGCCTTCCACCTGCAGGAAGCCGTTGTGCATCCACACATTGGCCATGCGCGGCATGTCGAAGGCGCAGCAGGACTGCGCGATCTCGTTCTCGTGGTGCGGGAACACGAGGTCGATGCCGCCGCCGTGGATGTCGAAGGTCTCGCGCTCGCTCGGATCGCTGCACGAAAGCCTCGTCTCGAACGCCTTCACGAGATGCTTCCACGACATGGCCGAGCACTCGATGTGCCAGCCGGGACGTCCGGGCGTCGCGATGCCGGCGGGCGAGGGCCAGGCCGGATCCTTCGGGCCGGACGGCTTCCAGAGCACGAAGTCCATCGGGTCGCGCTTGTAGGGCGCCACGTCCACGCGGGCGCCGGACAGGAGCTCGTCGAGGGAGCGCTTCGAGAAGGCGCCGTATTTCGGCACGTTCGGCAGGGTCTGCATCGCGGCAACCGAGAAGAGCACGTGCTCCTCGGCCACGTAGGCGGCGCCGCGTGCGAGGAGCCGCTCGATGATCATGCGCATCTCGTCGATATGCTCGGTCGCCCGCGGCTCGACGAAGCGCGGGGGCCGCCCCGCCTCGTTCACGTCCTCCGGCATGAGGACGCCGAGCGCCCGGATGTCGGCGTGGAACTGGCCCTCGGTCTTCCGGGTGACCTCGCGGATGGCCTCGTTGTGCGGCAGGCCTGGGTAGTCCTGGGCGGCGCGGGCGTTGATCTTGTCGTCCACATCCGTGATGTTGCGCACATACGTCACGGCGTCCGCGCCGTAGACATGGCGCAGAAGGCGGAAGAGAAGATCGAAGACGATGATCGGGCGCGCATTGCCGATATGGGCATAGTCGTAGACGGTCGGGCCGCACACGTAGAGGCGCACGTTCTTCGGATCGATCGGAACGAACACGTCCTTCGATCGGGTCAGCGTGTTGTAGAGCCTTAAGTTCGGCGCCATGAAACCAAGTCCCTTCAGGCCGCAGGCCGGAGGATGGTTTCGATCTTGGAATGAGAACGAGACGGCTCCAGCCAGCGAAATGCGCTAGCTGCAAATAATCCCGGAAATGAGGATCGTTGCCGTGTTCATGACACAGATCAATGCCCTGTCGGCCCAGCCGCGTCAAGGTTCCCGTCAGGTGGACGCGCCTTATTTGCAGAATTGCATACAAAAGGCGTGGGAACGCGCTGAAAACCGTAGCGTTAGAGCTTTATTCATACCCCTTCGTGATAGTGGATCACGAGTAAAAGTAAGTGAGGTTTCTATGCGCCGCGCATTCACCGTGCTCGGGTTGGGTAGTGCTGTGCTCGTCGCAGCCGCGTCCTTGACCATGCTGCCCAACGGCACCCAGGCCTCATCCACCGAAGCCACCTTCATGGTCCCGGCCGCCGACGGCTACGGCGTCGCCAGCTGCCTCACCTCAAACCAGTCCTGTGGCCAAGTTGTGGCGGACACCTGGTGCGAGGCCCAGGGCTTCACCCGCGCCACCTCCTTCCGGCAGATCCGCCCGGAAGAGGTCACCGGATCGATCCAGAAAGCCTCCGTCGGCCCACAGGAACACCTGCCGGTGGCGATCACCTGCACGAATTAAAATTTCGCTGAGAAGCTTTCTGTGATGGCCGGGCTTGTCCCGGCCATTTTGTTGAGAAGCGTAGCCCGCGGCACCCGTTTGGCAGCGGCAGAGCTTCATCGCCGCATGAAAGACGTGGCCGAACCCGCCCAAACTTGGACGATCGGCGGTCGACAACAAAAGAAAAGGCCCGGTTTCCCGGGCCGTTTTCGTTGTCCGTATCGCTGAAGGGACTAAAGCCTCAGGTCCCTCCAGCCGGTCTCAGTTCAGCTGATGGCCGCGCTTGCCCATCTCGGCGCGGGCGCGGATCATGATGTATTCCGAGACGTTCTGGGTCCAGGTCGCCAGGTCCCGGACGATGTCGTCGAGAAGGAGCGGCTGGAGCTCCACGTATTTCTTGCCGGCCGGCGTCTTGTAGAAGGCCGCGACCTCCTTGAGCTCGGCCTCGCTCATGCGGGTCGCGAAGGCGCGGGCCGCGCTGTCGATCATCTTCTGCTTCTGCTGCTCGACCTCGGGGCGGAGCATGGCGGTCACCTCGTCGAGGTCCTTCTGGATCTCGGGCCGGGTCACGTTCATCTGCTGCAATTGGCCGAGCAGCGGCTCGGTCATGGCGTCGAACGAGCGGGTCATGCCGGACCCGATGGCGACCTCGCGGGCGACCGCGAGATGGCTCTCGCTGGGCTGCGCCTGAGCCTGCGCGAAGGCGGGGCTCGCCAGCAGGAAGAGTGCGAAGGTGGTCGCAGCGAGGCGGGATGAGGAACGGATCATCGGGTTGTGCTCCAATGGAAGTGAGGGGTCAGACCTGACCGAGTTCGACGAGCCCCTCCCCGGTCGCGAGGATCGCGCCGGTGGCGAGGCCGATAAAGAGACCGTGCTCGACGACGCCGGGGATGTTGTTGAGCGTCGAGGCGAGAACGTTCGGCTTGTCGATGCGCCCGAGATGCGCATCGAGGATGTAGTGGCCGCCGTCGGTCACGTAGGTAGACCCGTCCGCGGCCTTGCGCAGACGGAGCTCGCCTTCCAGGCCCAGGCTCTCCACCAGCTTCGTGATGGCGATCTCGGTCGCCCGCAGGCCGAACGGCACCACCTCGATCGGCAGAGGGAAGCGCCCGAGCGTCTGGACGCGCTTCGACCCGTCGGCGATGACGATCATGCGCCGGCTGGCGGACGCCACGATCTTCTCCCGCAGATGCGCGCCGCCGCCGCCCTTGATGAGGCGCAGGTCCTCGTCGATCTCGTCGGCCCCGTCGATCGTGAGATCGAGTTCGGGCGTCTCGTCGAGGGTCGTCAGGGGGATGCCCTCGCGCTCGGCCTGCTCGCGCGTCGCCTCCGAGGTCGGCACGCCGACGACCTGCAGTCCTTCGCGCACGCGCTCGCCCAGGGCCGCGACGAAGTGCGCCGCCGTGGAGCCGCTGCCGAGGCCGAGCTTCATGCCGTCGGTGACGAGGGCCGCCGCCCGTTCGCCTGCTGCGCGCTTGAGTGTATCGCTCACGAAAGCCTCATCGTTCATTTTCATGCGGGCGGGCCCGCTCGGCCCCGCCCTTAGCACGTAAGGGACCCTGGAAGAAAGAACGTTTCACCCCCTGCAAACGAGGGGGAGGCGCGGCTGGATGTTATGGCCGCTGCGGCGACGCGCCGGTGCCCGGACGCACGGAGGGCGTGGCGGACGGCGCCGGCGTCGCAGGAGCGGCCGGGGACGGTGTCGCCTGGGGCGTGCACACGACCCGCTCGTCGAACACGTAGCAGATGCTCATCTCGCCGGTGCGGTAATTGACCCGGAACACGCCGCCCTCGCGCTCGTGCCGGGAGGCGACGAGCCCGTACTCGCCCGGCGTCTGGGGTCCCGCTCCCTCTCCCGAGGTAAAGCAGAGCGTCACCCCAATCGTGCCTTCTTGCAAACCATACTGGCAGGAGCTGACCTCGCCGGTGACGCGATCGATCCTATAAATCCGGTTGAGGTCGGTCTGGGGCGCGGGAACGAAATCGTAGGTGGCCGCAAGCGCAGGAAAGGAGAGCCCTCCCAGAACCAGGACCGCAGAAACACCCGCCGCAGAACCAAAGAACCGCATCCAAAACTCCATCCGGTAAGATCGAATCAACCTAAACACCATAGCATCGTGGTGCGTGATTCCCTTGCCCTCAGCAGGTAGCCGACCTTCATGGCCATTCATACCCCACCCGTCGCCGTCTTCGATCTGGATGGAACGCTGGCCGACACGGCCGTCGACCTCGTCGGCACCCTCAACGTGATTCTCGACCGGGAGGGCCTGGCTCCCCTGCCGGTGGACGATGCCCGCGACATGATCGGGGCAGGGGCGCGGGCCCTGATCCAGCGCGGCTTCGAGGCCGCCGGCAAGGAGCTGGCGCCGGCCTACCTGGATGACCTCTTCCGTCAGTTCATGGTCCATTACGGCGAGAACATCTGCGTCAAGACCCGCCTCTTCCCCGGCGTCAGGACGGCGCTGCGGCGGCTCGATGCCGCAGGCTTCATCCTGGCGGTCTGCACCAACAAGGTGGAGGAGCATTCGGTGAAGCTCCTCGACGCGCTCGGCGTGAGCCACCTCTTCGCGGCCAATTGCGGTCGGGACACCTTCCCGTACTTCAAGCCGGACCCGCGCCACCTGACCATGACGGTCGAGCGCGCGGGCGGGCATCCTGGCCGGGCCGTGATGATCGGGGATTCGCGAACGGACATCGTGACGGCCCAGAACGCTCGCATCCCGTGCATCGCCGTGCCCTTCGGCTACACGGACGTACCGGTCCAGGAACTCGGGCCCGATCTCGTGATCGAGCATTTCGACGAGCTCTTCGCCGCGGTGGAGAACGTGCTGAAGCCGATGGCCGCATGAAAGGCGCGGCAGGGGCCGCGCTCCGATCCTGAGCACGAAAATGTGAAGATGATGGATCAGGAAGGAAATGGTGGGCGCGACAGGGATTGAACCTGTGACCCTTCGCGTGTGAAGCGAATGCTCTCCCGCTGAGCTACGCGCCCTGACCAGCGCCTTCTAGAGGCGTTAAACCCCTGACGTCAAGCCAAAGAATCCGAAACCGCGCGGACAATTTGATCCGGTGGCCGAATGTGGCAGCGGAGCCTTAACGGGCCGGTTACTCTGTGGCGAAAACATGGCTGAGGTCGCCTAGGATTCTATTACGAAATCCCTATAAAGCTTGGATCCGAACCGCGGCTGTTGCGTTTAGCAATCACCGACCCGCACCAAACTGGATTTTTCCGAGGCAATTATGGGACGCACTTTCGCTGCCCTCTCCGGGCTCGCCTGCGCCTTCGCCGTCCTGGCGACGCCGGCTTCCGCTTTCACGGCGGTCGATCCTCTCACCCGCCAGCCGCTCTACAGCGTGGACGACTCGCTGAAGGCCCAGGCCGTCGCTCCGCAGCGGCAGGTGGTCTCCTTCGACGGGCGCTACGCCCCCGGCACCATCGTGGTCTCGACCAGCGAGCGCCGGCTCTACTACGTGCTCGGCAACGGCCAGGCGATCCAGTACGGGGTCGGCGTCGGCCGCCCGGGCTTCACCTGGGCTGGGACCCACTCCGTCACGATGAAGCGCGAATGGCCCGACTGGCGCCCGCCGGCCGAGATGCTGAAGCGCCGTCCCGACCTGCCGCGCTACATGAAGGGCGGCCCGGACAACCCGCTCGGCGCCCGCGCCCTCTACATCGGCAGCACCATCTACCGCATCCATGGCTCGAACGAGCCGGAGACCATCGGCGAGGCCGTCTCCTCGGGCTGCATCCGCATGACCAACGAGGACGTGGTGGACCTCTACAACCGCGCCAAGGTCGGCGCCCGCGTGGTGGTCCAGCGCTGAGTTGAAGTTCACCATCGTCATTCCGGGGCCGCGTAGCGGAGCCCGGAACCCATAGCCGCTGACGGTTCAGGATTGAGCGAGACGCTGATCGCCTTTTCTTGAGACGCTAGCGCTTATGGGTTCCGGGCTCTCGCGTTGCTCGCCCCGGAATGACGGTGCCTCCCCTCACCGCCCCTCCCGCGACAGCCCCTTCGCGGCAAGCTCGTCGAGATAGGCCTGCCAGCGCTCCGCCTGCTCGCTGCCGAGGCGGTACAGGTAGTCCCAGCCGTAGATGCCCGTGTCGTGCATGTCGTCGAAGACCAGCTTCACGGCGTAGTTGCCGATGGGCTCGACGCCGATGATCTCCACGTTCCGCTTGCCCGGCACCGTCTTGCGCTCAGCCGGGCTGTGCCCCTGCACCTCGGCAGAGGGGCTCGTGACGCGCAGGTACTCCGCCGGCAGGTGAAAGGCCGCGCCGTCGTCGAACACGATGCTCAGGGTCCGCTTGTCCTTGGCAAGGCGGAGTTCGGTTGGCCAGCGCTCGGACATGGTGGAGAATCCTCGTGACGTCAGGGATGATTTGACGATAGCTGCGGGAGAACTAACTTTAAGGCAAGCTCCCGGACGCCTGGCGACAAGGATGGCTCAAGAATGCAGGGACCTGCGATCCCGTTGACGACCCCCGGCGCTGACGCCCCCCTGCTCGACCCCTTCGGCCGGGCGATCACCTACCTGCGCGTCTCGGTGACAGACCGCTGCGATTTTCGCTGCGTCTACTGCATGTCCGAGGACATGGCCTTCCTGCCCAAGCGCGACCTGCTGACCCTCGAGGAGCTCGACCGCATCTGCTCGACCTTCGTGAACCGGGGCGTGCGCAAGCTGCGCATCACCGGCGGCGAGCCGCTGGTGCGGCGGGACATCATGACCCTGTTCCGCTCCCTCGCGCGGCATCTCGATTCCGGCGCCCTCGACGAGCTGACGGTCACGACGAACGGGTCCCAGCTCGCCCGCCACGCGGCGGAGCTCGCCGCCTGCGGCGTGAGGCGGGTCAACGTCTCCCTGGACACCCTCGACCCGGACAAGTTCCGCCGCATCACCCGCTGGGGCGAGTTGTCGAAGGTCATGGCCGGGATCGACGCGGCGCAGAAGGCCGGCCTCAAGGTCAAGATCAACGCGGTCGCGCTCAAGGGCGTGAACGAGGATGAGATCGAGCCCATGATGCGCTGGGCGCACGGGCGCGACATGGACCTGACGCTCATCGAGGTCATGCCGCTCGGCGAGATCGAGGTGCAGCGCGTCGACCAGTTCCTGCCCCTCTCCATGGTGCGCGCCCGGCTCGCCGCATCGTACGCGCTGGAGGATCTGGCCGAGAGGACCGGCGGGCCCGCCCGCTACGTGCGGGTGAAGGAGACCGGCGGCAAGCTCGGCTTCATCACGCCGATGACGCACAATTTCTGCGAAAGCTGCAACCGGGTCCGCCTCACCTGCACGGGCCAGCTCTTCATGTGCCTGGGCCAGGAGGACGCCGCGGACCTGCGCACGCCCGTGCGGACGTCCGAGTCCAACCAGGCCCTGGAGCAGGCGATCGTCGACGCCATCGCCCGCAAGCCCAAGGGACACGACTTCATCATCGACCGGCGCCATTCCCGCCCGGCGGTGGGACGCCACATGAGCATGACCGGCGGTTAAGCTTTCCGGAACGAAATCTCCTCGCGCCAAAGTAACTCAGCCGTTCAGACGTTGACTGTACAACGCTTTCACGGAATATCGACCTGGATTACCTGGGCGATGAACGTGGACCTGTTGAGTATCTGGCGGAAACTGGGACCGATCGCGGCGTTGGCCGTCGGGCTTTCGTCCGCCCTTCCTGCTGCCGCGCAGGACAAGCCGGTGATCCGCGTCGCCGTCGAAGGCGCCTATCCGCCCTTCAACTATCTCGACCAGAACAACGAGCTCCAGGGTTTCGAGGTCGATCTCCTCCAGGCGCTGTGCGATGCCATGAAGGCCGAGTGCATGCCGACCGTCCACCAGTGGGACGGCATCATGCGCGGGCTCCTGAACAAGGAATACGATGCGATCATGTCCTCGCTCGAGATCACCGAGCGGCGGCAGAAGCGCATCGCCTTCACCAACCCCTATTACCGCATCCCGGCAATCTTCATCGGGCTCAAGGAGATGCCGGCCGGCGACGTCACGCCCCGGGCCCTGGCCGAGAAGCGCATCGGCACCGCCGACCGCAGCGACCACGAGACCTACCTCAAGGAATTCTACAAGGAGTCCGAGATCGAGCTCTACGGCAAGACCGAGGAGGCCAATCTCGACCTTCTGGTCGGCCGGCTCGACGCCGTGTTCGGGGACAAGCGCTTCCTGACCAAGTTCCTGGAATCCCGCGAAGGCGGCTGCTGCCACATCCTCGGCGACGCGCCGGCGAACCCGGCCTACCGGCACCAGTCCTACGGCATCGGCCTGCGCAAGGAGGACGTGGCCCTGAAGGACCGCTTCAACGCCGCCATCGTCCAGGTCATGGCGGACGGCACCTACGACCGCATCCGCGCCAAGTATTTTTCCTTCGACATCAAGTAGGGCATCGGACCGCTCCCAAAAGTGCGGAACCACTTTTGCGACCGATGCCCTAACCGCGTTTGACCGCGCCCCCTCGTCTCCATACAACCACCATGACGAAACGGGAGCAGACGATGGCGAAGGTCGCATTTCTGGGTTTGGGCGTGATGGGCTACCCCATGGCGCGGCATCTCATGGCCAAGGGGCATGAGGTGACGGTCTACAACCGCACGGCCGCGAAGGCCGAGAAATGGGTGTCCGAGAACGGCGGCCGCGCCGCCCCGACGCCCCGCGAGGCCGCCGAGGGCCAGGAGATCGTGTTCGCCTGCGTGGGCAACGACGACGACCTGCGTCAGGTGACCCTCGGGGCCGACGGCGCCTTCCACGGCCTGAAGGCCGGCAGCCTCTTCGTCGACCACACCACCGCCTCGGCGGAGGTCGCCCGCGAGCTCTACGCCGCCGCGCAGGACAAGGGCGCGGCCTTCATCGACGCGCCGGTTTCCGGCGGCCAGGCGGGCGCCGAGAACGGCGTGCTCACCGTCATGTGCGGCGGCGACCAGGGCGCTTACGCGAAGGCCGAGCCCGTGATCATGAGCTTCGCCCGCGCCTGCCGGCTGATGGGTCCGGCCGGTTCCGGCCAGCTCACCAAGATGATCAACCAGATCTGCATCGCCGGCCTCGTCCAGGGCCTCGCCGAGGGCATCCATTTCGGCAAGCGGGCCGGCCTCGACATCGAGGCGGTGCTCGACGTGATCTCGAAGGGCGCCGCCGGCTCCTGGCAGATGGAGAACCGCGGCAAGACCATGAATCAGGGCAAGTTCGATTTCGGCTTCGCGGTCGACTGGATGCGCAAGGACCTCGCCATCGTGCTCGACGAGGCGCGCAAGAACGGCGCCAGCCTGCCGGCCACCGCGATGATCGACCAGTTCTATGCCGAGGTTCAGAAGATGGGCGGCAACCGCTGGGACACGTCGAGCCTGATCGCCCGCCTGGACCGTTGATCGCGGCGCCGCACGCCTGTCCGCTTTTGCCCCCTCCTAGGTAAGTTCGAGCCATGCTCTAACTCGCAAGACCACAGGGCGCTGATCGAAAGGTCAGCGCCCTTTTCCATCAGCGCGTGTGAAAATAGCGCCTGGATCTCCGTGTGCGGGAGATTGCGGCGCCGCGGCCGAGAAGGCGGGCGGCCGGGAGGAGCCCCGTGGCCGGGGCATGTCAGTCACGACGACAGAACCATTCGAGGGCGATCCGGGGGCGCGGACAACCATTCGAGGAAACGCCATGGCGAGGCATTCGCACGACCATTCGCTCTACTTCTCGGCCTTCACCGAGGAGGCCGGCCGGGAGCTTTACCGGCTCAATCCCTGGAGCCACGAGCCGACCCTGATCGATCTCTCGCCCGGCGGCGGCTACGGATCGCCCCATGGCTTCGCCGAACTCGGCGGGCAGCTCTATTTCGCGAACGCGACGCTGGAGCAGGGCACGGAGCTGTTCCGCTACTCCCCGCGGACCGGCGAGACGACCGTATTCGACATCAATGCCGGCGCCGCGCCCTCGGACCCGTACCAGCTGACCCCGTTCGCGGGAGCGCTCTATTTCGGGGCGACAACGGAAGAGAACGGCACGGAACTCTACCGTCTCGCCCGCGGCAGCGACACGCCGACGCTCATCGACATCAATCCCACCGATGCCCAGCCGGGGCCCGAGGCGACCGGCTCGGTTCCTACCGATTTCTTCGAGTTCGGCGGTCAGCTCTATTTCCGCGCCTTCTCCGAGGCGAACGGCAACGAGCTCTACCGCCTCGACCCCGGCAGCACCACGCCGGAACTCATCGACATCAATCCCGGTCCCGACTGGTCCACGCCGGGTCTCCTGAGCAGCTTCACCGCGTACAGGGGATATCTCTACTTCACCGCTTTCACGGAGGAGACGGGGGACGAGCTTTTCCGCCTTGCGCCCGGCAGCACCACACCTGAAGTGATCGACATGACCCCTGGCGCCGAGGGCTCGTTCCTCGGCACGTTCAGCGGCATCGTTCCCTTCAGGGGCTCGCTCTACTTCGCCGGCTCTTCGCCCGGGACCGGCACGGAGCTGTTCCGCCTGAAGCCGGGCAGCACCACGCCGACGATCATCGACATCAATCCCGGCGAGGCGTCCTCCTCCGTGAACAACCTCACGGTCTTCAAGGGATCGCTCTACTTCACCGCCCAGACGTCGGAGAACGGGATGGAGCTCTACCGCCTCTGCCCGGGCAGCACGAAGCCGCAGCTGATCGACATCGCACCGGGCGAGGCCAGTTCGACTCCCTTGGAACTGACGGAGTACAAGGGCCGGCTCTACTTCTCGGCCGAGACGGAGGCGAACGGGCGCGAGGTCTACTCGATCTCGCCCCGGAGCAACCATGCCACCCTGGTCGATCTGAACCGGGGCGAAGGCGACTCGAACCCCACCGGCTTCACCGAGTTCAGGGGCAAGCTGTACTTCACGGCCGAGACGGAGGAGACCGGATCCGAACTCTTCCGCCTCGCCGGGCACTGCGCCAGGCCGACGGTGGTGGACATCAACGAAGGGCCCGAGGGCTCGTCGCCGAACGACTACTTCGTGCTGTGATTTCGGCGGTGCGGCGGAGCCCGCCGCACCTGTCGCCCTCACCGCCGCGTCATCGTGAGATAGACGATGAAGCCGCCGATGCCGAGGGCGAGCAGCATCAGGACGATCTCGCGCGTCTCGCCCTGGAAGGAGGCGTCGCGGTACATCTGCGACAGGCGCTGGGCGTGCTCGGGATCGCGCGACATGAAGATGCCGATCACGATCATCAGCACGAGAAGGATGAGGATCAGGTAGTTCGGACGCATGCTCTGGTGTCTCCCTCAGCGGCCTTCGAACCGGGGCGCGCGCTTCTCGCGGAAGGCCGCGATGCCTTCCATGAAATCCCGGCTGAAGCCGGCCTCGCTCTGCAGCGCCGCCTCGAGCGCGAGCTGCCCTTCGAGGTCGTTCGACAAGCTCTGCGCCACCGCCTGCTTGGTGAGGCGCTGGGCTAGGCCCGCTCCGTCGGCGAGCTTCGCCGCGAAGGCCGCGACATCGTCCGCGAAGGACGCGTCCTCGAACACCCGGTAGACGAGCCCGAGGCGCTGGGCCTCCTCGGCGGGGATCGGGTCGGCGGTGAGCATGAGGGCGAGCGCCTGCTTCGGGCCGACGAGGCGCGGCAGGATCCAGGTGCCTCCCGCATCCGGGACGAGCGCGATCTTGGCGAAGGCCTCCTGCAAATAGGCGGAGCGCGCCGCCACGACGATGTCGCAGGCGAGCGCGATGTTCATGGAGGCGCCGACGGCTGGACCGTTGAGGGCCGCGATCGTCACCTTCGGGAAGTTGGCGAGGGTGAGCACCAGGGGATTGTAGTCGCGGGCGAGCGGCGGCCCGAGATCGATGCGGCCTTCAGCATCCCTCGGCAGGTCCTCCGTCAGGTCCTGGCCCGACGAGAAGGCGCGGCCTTCGCCGGTGAGCACCACCACCTGCACGGCCTCGTCCTGCGCCAGCGACTGCAGCGCCTCGCGCAGCTCCGCATGCATCGTGGCGTTGAGGGCGTTCAGCTTGTCGGGCCGCGCAAGCGCGACGGTCGCGACCTTGCCGTTCACGGTGCAGCGCAGGGTGGTCGAATTCATGGGGTCGTGGCTCCTCGATCGTCGAGCCGGAGCATAGTGCGAAGCTCGGCCTGAAGCACGGGCAAAAGCTCCGCTTCGAACCATGGGTTTTTCCTCAGCCATCCGTTGTTGCGCCAGGATGGGTGCGGGAGCGGCAGGATGCGCGGACGGCGCGGAGCGGACAGGATCTCGCGCCAGCGTTTCACCGTCTCGGTGAGACCGTCCTTGAAGTCCTCGCCGAGATGCCAGGCCTGGGCGTACTGCCCGATCAGCAGGATCAGCTCGAGATCCGGCAGCGCCTCGAAGACCGGCCGTCGCCAGGCTTGCGCGCATTCCCGGCGCGGCGGCAGGTCGCCGCCCTTGGAATCCTGCCCGGGAAAGCAGTGGCCCATGGGCACGATGGCGATGCGCGAGCCATCGTAGAAGGTCGCCTCGTCCAGTCCGAGCCAGTCCCGCAGCCGCGTTCCCGACCGGTCCGAGAACGGGATGCCGCTCGCATGCGCCCGCGTACCCGGCGCCTGGCTGGCGATGCACAGGCGCGCCGTGGCGCTGCCCCGGATGATGGGGACGGGCTCGTGCGGCAGCGGCGCACCGTAGAGCGGCGCGTCGCGGCAGATGCGGCAGGCGCGGATGTGCCGCGACAGTTCGTCGAAATCGGGGGCGGAATCCATTCCCGTCAGATGGGGATCGTCGCGCGCGGCCGCGAGCGCGGCGCAGCGTCACTGCCGGGGCGCGTTCTCCCGCCGCCATTCCTGCGGACGCTGGAACTCGCCGGCCCAGATCCCTGCCCCGCGACGGCGGGCAGCCGCCTCCTCGTCCCGGTACTCCCGGTCATAAGCCACGGCCCAGCCCTCCTGAACCATGCGCCGGTTCAGGTCGGTCCCACCGGCCGTGCAATAGACCAGCAGGCGCTTGTAGCGGTCGCGGCCGGAGGAGCGGCAGCGGAGCTCCTCGTTGACGATCATGCCGACCAGCGCGTCGCGGGCGGTCTCGCCGCAGAGATAGGATCGGCCGGAGCGCGAGCACATCTGGCGCATCTCCGGCGCATCGATGCCCTTCAGGCGCAGCCGCTCGTCACCGATGCGGATCGTGTCCCCGTCGATGGCGTGGGCGCGGCCTTCGAGCACTCGGCCGCTGGGGTGAAGCAGGTACCAGGCCGCGACAGCCAGCAGCAGGGCCAGGAAGAGGGAGCTGAGCCCGGAGGAGCGTGCGGAGCGGCGGGGTTTTAGCGGAATGCGCGCCATGGTCAGGCCAGGCGCTCGGACACTCCGGCCTGGGCGAAGGTCGCCATGTCGCGATGGATGGCCGCCGCGCTCTTGATGAGCCCGACCGCGAGCGCCGCGCCCGAGCCTTCGCCGAGGCGCATGCCCAGCGCCAGCAGCGGGATCTTGCCGAGACGGGCGAGCACGTCCTGATGGGCGCCCTCGGCCGAGAGATGGCCGGCGACGCAATGGTCGATGGTGGACGGATGGATGGCGTGCAGGATCGCGGCGGCCGCTGTCGCCACGTAGCCGTCGAGCACCACGGGAATCTTCTGCAGCCGCGCCGCCAGGATCGCGCCGGCCATGGCCGCGACCTCGCGGCCGCCGAGGCGGCTTAAGGTTTCGAGCGGGTCGTTCAGGTGCTCCCGGTGCCGGGCGATGGCGGCCTCGACGGCTGCGACCTTGCGCCTGAAGCCTTCGTCGTCCACGCCCGTGCCGCGGCCGACCCAGTGCTCGGCCGGCCCGCCGTAGAGCGCCGCGTAGATCGCCGCCGCCACGGTGGTGTTGCCGATGCCCATCTCGCCAATCGCCAGCAGGTCGGTGCCGCCTGCGATCGCCTCCATGCCGAACGCCATGGTGGCGACGCAGGACCGCTCGTCCATCGCCTCGCGCTCGGTGATGTCGTTGGTGGGCATGTCGAGGGCGAGGTCGAAGACCTTGAAGCCGAGGCCGAGGCTGGCGCAGATCTGGTTGATGGCCGCACCGCCCGCCGCGAAGTTCTCCAGCATCTGCCGGTTCACGTCGGACGGATAGGCCGAGACGCCCTTCGCCGTCACGCCGTGGCTGCCGGCGAAGACGCAGACGAGCGGCCGGTCGACGGTCGGAGGCGCCTTGCCTTGCCAGGCCGCGAGCCACTCGACGAGCCATTCGAGGCGGCCCAGGCTGCCCGCCGGTTTGGTGAGCTGGCGCTCGCGCAGCCGCACCGCCTCGACAGCCGCCTCGTCCGGGCCTGGCATGGTGGTGATCAGGCGGCGGATGTCGTCGAAGGGCGAGGTGGCGGCATCGGTCATAGAACGGCTCCAGCCCGGAAGGGCGCGGAAGAAAAGGAGAAGTCGGCCGTCCTATAGACCATTTTGGCCTGAAAGGGAGACCCGACGGATGCACTGGCTCCGGGGCGGCCGTGCAGGAGGAGAATGGCAGATGGATCTGAAAGGTCAGCAGACCGCGGCGGCCTCACCTCTCCCACTAGGAGAGGTGGGCGTTCCGCCTCATGCTGGCCCGTCGCGCTCGATCTGGGCGCGCGCCTCGTCGAGGAGCCAGGCCCGGAACGCCGCGATGGCCGGGCGCTCGGCGGTCGTCTCGGGGCAGACGACGTAATACTGGTAGGCGCCCTTCACCTGATGCGGGAACGGCCGCACCAGCCGTCCGGCTTCGAGGTAGTCGCCGATCAGCACGTTGGTGGCGAGCGCCACCCCCTGCCCCGAGGCCGCCGCCTGGAGCGCCAGGAAGGTGTGGGAGAAGCGCGGTCCGTGCTCGACGTCCGCGATCTCGACGCCCACGGCCGCGAGCCAGCGCGGCCAGGTCATGTAATCGGGCACGCCCTCCGGGATCTCGTGCAGGAGCCGATGATGGACGAGGTCCGCGGGCTCGCGCAGGGGATGCGCGGGATCGTCCCTGAGCGCCATGCTGCACACGGGAAAGAACGTCTCTTCCATGAGCAGATCCGTCCGCAAGCCCGGATAATCCCCCTTCCCCCACCGGATCGCCACGTCCACGTCCTCGCGGGCGAAATCCGTCTTGCCGGTGGAGATCGAGACGCGCAGCTCGAGATCCGGGTGGCGCGCCTTCAGGGAACCCAGCCGGGGGATCAGCCAGCTCGATGCGAAGCTCGGCAGGGTACTGACCGTGATCGTGCGCGCATTCTCGGAGCGCAGGACCCGGGCCGTCGCCTCGTTGAGCTCGTCGAGCAGCTCCGACAGCGTCGCCGCATAGCGCTGCCCCGCCGGCGTAAGGGCCACGCCCTTGCTGGGCAGGCGCACGAAGAGCGGCACCCCGAGCCAGGCCTCGAGCTGCTTGACCTGCTGGCCGACCGCGCTCGCCGTCACGGCGATCTCGTCCCCGGCCCGCTCGAAATTGAGGTGGCGGGCGGCGGCCTCGAAGGCCCGGAGGGAGTTGAGCGGCGGCAGGCGGCGGCGGGACATGGCTCGACCCTAGGCAGTGCTCCTGCCCAAGTTGAACTTGGGCGAAACAGAAGAACATCTCGTTTGCTTCCACCCTAAGGGAGGAGCACATCTATGCCTAGAGAAATTAACTTTGACGAGGTCCGTTATGGCCACCGCAATTGCCACAGGAAATCTTGGCTCCTTCACCACCACCCGAGCCCCGCGGAAGAACACGTTCCTGCGCTTCCTGCTCGCCTTCGAGGCCTGGCAGGACGGCCGGGCGAACCGGCGGGCGCTTTACCGCATGGACGACCGGGCCCTTGCCGATATCGGCCTCTCCCGTGCCGACGTGGAGGGCGTCAACGAGGCCGAAAGCCTCCATCTGACGCCGCTTCTGCTCCTCCCCGACGCAGGTCAGCAGCGGGTTTGATCGCCGCCCGAACCCTAGAAATGATGATCTGCAGGCATGGCCGGGTTCCACAGGACCCGGCCATGCTTTATCCGTCGGCTGGAACGGGGTGGGGCATGTCGGACCAGCTGAACGAAACGCGGATCGTCGCAACGGGGGGAATTCGGGAAATCCTGACCGACACCGCCCGCTGCCTGCGCTTCTACTCGCGCCTGCCCGTCCCGGCCCTGCCCTGGGAGCCCGATCCGCACGCCCTGCCGAACTTCGCCCGCATGACCCGGACCGTGCCGCTCGCGGGCCTCGTGCTCGGCGTTCTCCCGGCCCTCGTGCTGGCGGGGGCGCTGGCCCTCGATCTCGGCCCCTTCCTGGCAGCCGCCCTCGCGGCGGCCGCCATGACGGTGACGACGGGTGCCTTTCATGAGGACGGCTTTGCCGACACCGCGGACAGCTTCGGCGGCGCGACTCGGGAACGGCGCCTCGCCATCATGCGCGACAGCCTGATCGGCTCCTTCGGGGCCTCCGGGCTCGTCCTGGTCTTCGCCCTGCGGATCGGCGCCCTGGCGGAGGTCGCGTCGCGCTCAGGCATCGGCAGCGCCTGCGGGTCGGTGCTCGCCGCCGCCGTCCTGTCCCGCACGGCCGGCCTGATCCCGCTGGTCTTCCTCCCCCCGGCCCGGCTCGATGGAGCATCCTACGCGGTCGGCCAGCCGACCCGGGAGACCTTCTGGATGGCGGCGGCCCTGGCGGCGACGCTGGCGGTCCTCGTGGGGCTTGCGGCCGGCCTTCCGGCTTTCGGCATCGCCCTGATGATCGCCCTCGCGGGCCTCTCCGGCGCCGCCCTCGCGGGCCTCGCGGCGCGCCATATTGGCGGCCAGACCGGCGACATCGCGGGCGCCGCCCAGCAGGTGGCGGAGATCGCCGCGCTGATAGGCCTCTTGACCACGCTGGCCCGGTCAACGACATGAAGCCTTAGCATGACCCGCGTCTCGAGCCCCTGCATCCGCGTCTGCCTCCTCGATCCCGAAACGGGCCTGTGCGAGGGCTGCGGGCGCACGCGGGAGGAGATCGGAAGCTGGTTCCGCCTGCCGGAGGAGGAGCGGCTGCGCATCATGGCAGAGCTGCCGGAGCGCATGCGCCGGGCCTTCATGCCGACTGAGCCGGACGAGGCTTCCTGATGCCGGGTCTCGGCGCAGTCAGCAGCCTGCTTCTCGGCGCCGCGATCCTGGTCGCGCTGGTGCGCGAGGACCCGATCGCGGACCTTTCCCCGCTCGAAGCCGCCATGCTGCTGGGCTTCGGCGGCATCTGCCTGGTCATGGCGGGCTCCATCATCGACGGGTTCCGCCGCCACTGGACCTATGGCGTGCAGTCCGTCGCGCTGAGCGGCGGCATCCTGGTGGCGCTCCTCGTCGCCTATGGGTCGCGGAGCGAATTGCAGACTGTGCTCGACCGGGCCATCGGCGACATCTCGCTCGGTCGAACCGTCGTGACGCCCGAAGGCGAGGTGGTGGCGGCCCGGCGCTCGGACGGCAGCTTCGTGGTGACCGGGAAGGTGAATGGCCGCGAGGCCCGCTTCATCTTCGATACGGGCGCCAGCACCGTGGTGCTGCGGGCCGAGAACGCGGCCCAACTCGGCATCAAGACCGAGACGCTGAACTACTCGATCCCCGTCTCCACCGCCAACGGCACGGCGCTGGCCGCGTCGATCGTGATCGAGCGCCTGTCGGTCGGCCCGATCACGGAACGCAACGTGCGGGCGCTGGTCGCCCGCAGCGGCGTCCTGCACGCCAACCTGCTGGGCATGACGTTCCTCGAACGCCTCGCCTCCTACGAGGTTCGCGGCAACCGGCTGATCCTGCGCGGCAAGGACAGCGACGTCAGCCGGTCGGGGTGAGCGTCTATCTCCGGCTGCGCCACGTCAGTACGGATTCGTTGAACAGCAGAGCGCGCGGATCGGCCCGCATCGCCTCCTCGTAACAGACATGCGGGCCCACGCGCCCCTTCAGGCGCGCATGGCGGGCCGTCAGCTCGTCGAGCGTCACGTTGTCGGCGATGGGGGATGCGCGACGCAGATCGCTCCCTCCGGTCCCCAGGCGGCCTCGAAGGCCATGCCGGCGGCATGGCCCGGGTCCTGGATGCCGAAGCGGTCGTAGAGGTTGACCTTCGTGCCGTTGCGGGTGGTCGGCCGGTCGTCGCCGCCATAATCGGCGCGCAGCATATGGATGCAGGCCCGGTGCAGGTCGCGGAGCGGAACGCCCTCGCGGGTCTCCCAGGGCAGGTAGCCGAAGAGGATGCACTTGCCTTCCGCCCCACTGGTGCAGGTCAGAGAGAACCCGCCCGCCCCGTTCGGGAACGCGAAGGCGGCGCGCTCGCCGTCCGGGTCCACGTCGCAGAGAGGCCCGTAGACGCCATCCCGGTCCTTTACGGACATCCGGTAGAAGGTGATCGGCCGCCCTGCGAGGCTGCCTTCACGAGCGATCCCGTCGATGCGGATCTCGGTCTCGCCGGAGGGAGCCGCCGTCACCAGGGTCAGACCGCTCAAGCCGCCCCCGCGCAAGGCGCGGTCGTCGTCGAGGCGCAGGACGAGATCGAGCCCGTCGAGAGCGAAGCGACCCTCCAACGCTTGAGCCGATGCGTGGAAGGCGAGCCAGAGACAGACCGGAAGGAGAAATCGGGAAAGCAGGCACATGGGCAAAGGCCCTCCCGCCGCAGGCGGAAGGGCAGATGCATTCGAGTGGGATCTTAATGAAGTTCGGCCCGCGCGCCGTCCGTCAGTACGACGGCTCTGATCGTAGCGTCGCCCACGCTGTAGCCCGTCTCGGACCGGCCATTCGCTGACAACCCGTTGGTGCCCAAGCCATTCGTGGAAAGGCCGTTGGCGGAGAGGCCATTGGCGGACAGGCCATTCGCCGACAGGCCGTTCGTCGATAATCCGTTCAGGCCATTCGGCGGAGGGCGGCTCTCATCCCAGAATGCCGAAGCCGGCGAGAGGCTGAAGAGCCCGATGGCGGTGGCGAGAACAGCCGTGTGAATGCGAACCTTCATGTTGGTCTCCATGATCACTCGCAGCGTCCGGCTCGGGCGGAAGCCTGGCCGGACGCCCAGATCATAGGATGCGAAACAACATATCAATGGGAGACGTGGGAATTTTTCCCGAATGTCGCACCAGCATGTGCGTTTTGTCACGATGTTTCAATTTGAGCGAGAAATCCCGCCCAACCGGCAGGCGAAGAATGCGTCCTGCGGCGGGAGCAAATCCAGAACGGCAATCACGAATTGACCGGCCGGTCAGCCCGCGGCCGCGAGCACCATCCCGGCCGATTCCAGCGGCTCCCGCGAGACCAGAGCCACCGCGTCCCTCAGGGTCTGAAGGTCCGCATTCGGCTTCACGCCCTCGGTCGCCAGATGGCGCCGATAGGCCCGCGCGCCGGGGCGGCCGGTGAAGAGGCCGAGCATGTGCCGGGTCATGGCGTGGAGGCGCACGCCCTCGGCGAGGCGGACCGCCACGTAGGGCTCATAGGCTTCGATCGCCTCGAAGGCGTCGGCCACCGGCGGCTCCTCTCCGAAAAGCTCCCGGTCGACGCAGAGGAGGATCTCCGGCTCCTGGTAAGCCACGCGGCCCAGCATCACCCCATCTACATGGCGCAGATGCTCGTGCACCTCCGCCATGGTCTTGATGCCGCCATTGATGGCGACGGGCAGGTCCGGCCGGGCCTGCTTGAGGCGGTAGACGCGAGGGTAGTCGAGGGGCGGAATGTCCCGGTTCTCCTTGGGCGACAGGCCCTGGAGCCAGGCCTTGCGGGCATGGACCGTGAGCGCGTCGCATCCCGCCGCCACCACGCTGTCGGTGAGGCGGTTCAGGGCTTCCTCAGTGTCCTGGTCGTCGACGCCGATGCGGCACTTCACCGTCACGGGAAGCGACACGGCGGCCTTCATGGCGGCGACGCAGTCGCCCACGAGGCCGGGCTCCTGCATCAGGCAGGCGCCGAAGCGGCCGTTCTGCACCCGGTCGGACGGGCAGCCCACGTTGAGGTTGATCTCGTCATAGCCGAAATCGGCGCAGATCCGGGCGGCCTGGGCCAGTTCCTTCGGATCCGAGCCGCCGAGCTGGACGGCCACCGGGTGCTCCGCCTCGTCGAAGCCGAGCAGCCGCTCGCGGGGACCATGGATGACGGCACCGGTAGTGACCATCTCGGTATAGAGGAGCGCGCGCCGCGACAGGACGCGGTGGAGCGACCGGCAAAAACGATCAGTCCAGTCCATCATCGGCGCAATGGAAAAACGCCAATCGTTTCCGAAAGTTACCTGCTTCATACGTCCTGCCAAGATTGGACCGGCTCAGAAATTTCGCTGAGATTTCAATGCCCGGGAGGCGCTGCGAATACCACAGCGCTCCGCGTGCTCCAAATGGGGGTTCCTGTCCGACTTTTTAAAAGAAGGCCAGGCGACGGCGCAATCCGTTCCCTGGTGCATGACGGTCGGCTCTGGTACGGTCTCGGCCGAAGGTGCCGACCAAGGCGTTTCGGACGTGAGATGAGGGGCGGTCCTCGGGCTGCGCATTCGATCGTGGCCGGGCCTTCACCTCACTTCGGCCCCAGGGATCAAGGGGATCCGTTTCGGCGGACGGCGTGCTGGGCCCGGCGCGTGCCCGGAGTGATGGCTGCTTTGGCCCGAGACTGCGCTAGGGGAGCCGGCAACGGCTCGATTGGACTGCGCCCTTTCCCAAAGCAGCCTCCTCCCATCAGTCATGCGCCACCGGGAAGGTCCAGATCCGTTGACGCCCGATGCGGAGACGATCCGCCGGGTCCACCCCGAAAGAGGTACGTAGTTTTCCCACGGGACCGCCCGCATCCGCGTCACCGCAATCTCGCCCGATTGCGCCCCTCTCCTCGGCGAAAGGCGGCCGACGGATCCTTTGCATCGGCCGGAAACGATTGTGTCACAAGGGGGAACGATGCCCATCAACTGGCTTGTACTGGCTCCGGACGACCAGGACCTTCAGGTGCCGACCTACGGCCTCTACGGCGGCCCGGACTATGCCGGCGGCATCCTGCTCGGCCCCGACGAGGCGCCGAGCTTCACGGCGACGCCGGTCGATCCGCTCGACGCGCTCTTTCGCAAGCACGACATCGCCATCCGCAACGCGCCCAACCTTCGCGCCGAGGCGAAGGCGGATGTCGCGCTGATCAAGGGCATCATGGCCCTGCCGGCCAATGCCGTCACGGGTGAAGGCGATCTCTATGCGGGCGCCGCGATCATCGGAATCATCGGGCGCATCGTCGTGCACGACCACCACCCGGAATACCTCGCCAAGCTCAACCTGCCGAAGGCGATCGACAAGGCCGTGAGCCTGATCAAGCAGGGCAGCATCCAGCCGGACGCGCAGGAGGTAGCCGGCCTGGCAAGCTGGCTCGAGAAGACCTCCGGCGAACTGGCGACCGGCCACGGCCGCCTCGGAGCGCTCGCGGCGGACAAGCTCCTGGACCTCGCAGCCGATCTGAAGGGCCTGCCGCCGGGAGACCTGAACCTCCCCCTCGGCAACGTCGCCTTCACGTTCCCGGTCAAGGAGGCGAAGACCCTGCTGGTGGAGGCCGTCGAGGCGGCATGGGCGGAGCCGGGGCACCACAACACGAACGTGGCGGACCTGCTGGCCGGCTACGCGGCCCAGGTGGCCCACCACGTGCCCGTCGCGACGCCGCAGATCGAGACGCTCGTCCACAAGCTCGGGCTCGGAGATTTCCACTTCTAGCCCGAGGGCGTCAGACCAGGGCGACGGCCTTCGCGTCCAGCGCCCTGGCTGCATCCTGCGGGGCGAGACGGACCTGAAGGCCGCGCTGGCCGCCGTTGATGAAGACGCTCTCGTGCGCCAGGGCCGTCTCCTCGATCAGGGTCGGCACCCTCTTCTTCTGCCCGAACGGGCTGATGCCGCCCACGTGGTAGCCGGTCATGCGCTCCGCATCGGCCGGCTTCATCATCTGGGCGGTCTTGCCGCCGAGAGCCGCCGCGAGCTTCTTCAGGTTCACCTCGCGGTCCGAGGGCACGACCGCGCAGGCGGGCTTGCCGTCCACCGTCACCATGAGGGTCTTGAGCACGCTCGACGGGTCCGCGCCGAGCGCCTCCGCGGCCTGGAGGCCGATGCGCTCGGCGTTCGGGTCGTAATCGTAGGCGTGGACCGTGAAGGACACGCCCGTCTGCTGCAGGGCCTGCGTGGCGCGGGTGGTCTTGGACATGGCGGCGTCCGGTAGAGCCGGTCAGTGGTCGTGCTTGTGCCCGTGATGGTGGCCGCATCCGCAGCCCGGGCCGTGCTCGTGGCCATGATCGTGATCGTGGTGGTGATCATGATCATGCTTGTGGTCGTGATGGACGTGAGCGTGGGCATGGGCGTGGCCATGATCGTGCTCATGCCCATGGGAATGACCATGCGCATGGCCGTGGTGGTGATGTCCGTGGCCGTGATCGTGGTCGCAATGGTGGGCGCTGCGCTCTGGCCGGAACGGGCGCTCGACCGGGGTCGCGGTGCAGCCCTGCCCGCGCACCAGCTCGGCGATCACGGGGTCGTTCTCCACGTAGATCGCATCCGCCGCCACCTCGACGAGGCCGTGCTGGCTGCCGAGATGCCAGGCGAGGCGCGTGAGGCGCAAGGGGTTCTCGGCCTTCACCTCCAGCAGGCGCTCCGGCGCGGCCTTCACCTGGACGAGGCGCCCGTCCTCGAGCCGCAGGGCGTCGCCGTCGTTGATGGTGGTCTCCATGTCGAGGTCGAGCCGGATCTCGGTCCCGCCCTCGCCTTTCAGCACGCCCTCGCGGCGGTTGCGGGCCGCGTGGTCGAGGGTGATCGTGTCGACGACGCGGTCGGCCTTCACGGCGGGCTTGCGGACGATGGTGGTGACGCGGGGCATGGCTGGGGCCTCGGGAGGTTGACGGTCTGGTTCTTGAGATAGGATGGGCAGGCGGTTTCTTTAATAGGAGACCTTGTCGGGCTTGTTCGCCCAGGCCTCGAACACCGCTCTGGCCTCCAGGCTCGGCAGGTGGTCCATGGGGATGAGGCGCTCGGTCGGATCCTTCGGGATCTCGTCGTAGATCAGGCTGTCGTCGAAGCCGATCTCGGCCGCATCCTGCCGGGTGTTGGCGTAGACGATCCGGGACACCCGGGCCCAGTAGGCGGAGGCCAGACACATGGGGCACGGCTCGCAGCTCGTATAGAGGGTGGCGCCGTGGAGCGCGAAATCGCCCACCGCCTCGCAGGCGCGGCGGATCGCCGTCACCTCGGCATGCGCCGTCGGGTCGTTGGTGGAGGTCACCCGGTTCCAGCCCTCGGCCAGCACCTTGCCGTCGCGCACGATCACGGCCCCGAATGGGCCGCCGGCGCCTTCGTGCATGTGCTCGCGCGAAAGAGCGACAGCGCGGGCGAGATGGCGCTGATCTTCTGCTTGGTCGTGTGTCATAGGGCGGTTTTATCGTTTGCGGCGGCCGGACGCGAGAAATTTAACACGGACGAGCGCCGCTCCCGCACCTGGAGGAGTTGTGCCGCAACGGAAGCCGCGATCACCGCCGGCTCCTTGGCCTTGATGCCGGGAAGCCCGATCGGGCAGACCAAGGCGCGGATCTGCCGGTCGGACAGGCCCATCTCCCGGAACCGCTTCTCGAACCGCGCCCGCTTCGTGGCGCTGCCGATCAGGCCCACATACGGGAAGCCCCGGCGGAGCGCCGCCTCCGTGATCGCCATGTCGAGGGGGTGGTCGTGGGTCATGACCAGGACGACCGCATTGGCGGGCGCGTTGGCGATCTCGGCGGCCGGATCCTGCATGCGCACCGCCGTCGCGTTGGCGGGCATGTGGGACGGGAAGGCCCCTTCCCGGTCGTCGAGCCAGCGGACGGCAAACGGCAGCGGCGCCAGCGCCAGCACGAGGGCACGGCCGACATGGCCTGCCCCGAAGATGAGCACCGGCGTCCGGTTCTCCCCGTGGGTCTCGCGCCATTGGGTGCCCTTGTCGTCGCCGACCGCCGAGGACAGGTCGCGCACGACGCGACCGTCCACCAGGCGGCATTCGACCTCGAACTCGCCCTCCTCCTCGGCCTCGACGAGGGAGTCGATGTCCTCCAGGTCCTGCTTGCCGAAGGTCTCGATGAGGATCTTGACCCGCCCGCCGCAGCACTGGCCGAGATCGGGGCCGAGCGCCTGATCGACGAAGCGCGCCGGGCGCTCATGGCGCTCCAGCATGCCGCGGGCGATGTCGAGCATCAGGAATTCGAGCTGGCCGCCGCCGATGGTGCCGTGGAACGCCCCGTCGCGGCGCACGACCATGCAGGCGCCGGCCTCGCGCGGGGCCGATCCCTTCACGTCGTGGACGCTGACGAGGGCCGCCGCGTCGTGGCGGCGGACGAGCTCCGCAAGCTGGTGCCAGACTTTCACCCCATGGGCCTCCCGCGCAGGGCCTCGCAGGCGCGCAGGATCGCCTCCGGGGTCGCCGGCGCATCGAGCGGAACGGCCTTCGACGGATCGAGCGAATGCACCGCATCGGCGAGCGCGCAGAAGACGCTGTTCGCCAGCATGATCGGCGGCTCGCCCACCGCCTTCGACCGGTAGATCGTCTCCTCCCGGTTGGCGTTGGGATAGAGCGCAACGCGGAAATCCGCCGGCACGTCGGACGCGACCGGGATCTTGTAGGTGGAGGGGGCGTGCGTGAGCAGGCGTCCCTCGCTGTTGAACACCAGTTCCTCGGTGGTGAGCCAGCCCATGCCCTGAACGAAGCCTCCTTCGATCTGGCCGATGTCGATGGCGGGGTTCAGCGACTTGCCGACGTCGTGGAGGATGTCCGCCCGCAGCAGGCGGTTCTCGCCGGTCAGGGTGTCGACGATCACCTCGGAGCAGGCCGCCCCGTACGCGAAGTAGAAGAACGGGCGGCCCGTCGCCTTGTCGCGGTTCCAGGTGATCTTCGGCGTGGCGTAGTGGCCCGCCTCGGAAAGCGCCACGCGGGCCTGGATGCATTTCCTCGCGAGCTCGGTGAAGGACAGGCTCTCGTTGCCGATGAACACGCGGTCGTCGCGGAACTCGACCTGCTCCTCCGGCACGTCGTAAGCCTTCGCCGCGTGGGCGATCATGCGGCGCTTGATGGCGCCCGCCGCGACCCGCGCCGCCATGCCGTTGAGGTCCGATCCTGACGAGGCGGCGGTTGGGGACGTGTTCGGCACCTTCGCGGTGGTGGTCGCGGTGATGCGCACGCGCTCCATGGCGATGCCGAACTCCTCCGCCACCACCTGCGCCACCTTGATGTAGAGCCCCTGCCCCATCTCGGTGCCGCCGTGGTTGAGGTGCACGGACCCGTCCTGATAGACGTGCACGAGCGCGCCCGCCTGGTTGAGATGGGTGAGCGTGAAGCTGATGCCGAACTTCACCGGGGTCAGCGCCAGCCCACGCTTCATGATCGGCGAGGACGCGTTGAAGGCGGCGATCTCCTGGCGCCGTGCGCGGTAGTCGGAGCTGCGCTCCAGATTCTGCACGAGGCCGAGGAGCGTGTCGGTCTCCTCCACCTCCATGCCGAAGGGCGTGTGGTTGCCTCCAGGGCGGTAGAAGTTCGCGTAGCGCACGTCGAGCGGGTCGCGCCCCGTCGCCCAGGCGATCTGGTCCATCACATGCTCGGCCGCGAGCATCCCTTGCGGTCCGCCGAACCCGCGGAAGGCGGTGTTCGACACGGTGTTGGTCTTGAGCCGCTTCGAGCCCACATGCACCGCCGGCATCCAATAGGCGTTGTCGGCATGGAACATGGCGCGGTCGACGACGCCGCCGGAGAGATCGGCCGAGCAGCCGCAGCGGGCGAGAAGCTCCACCGCATAGCCCTGAATGCGCCCGTCCTCGTCGAAGCCGACGCTCCAGTCGCAGCGGAAGTCGTGGCGCTTGCCGGTGAGGATGAAGTCGTCGTCGCGGTCGAGGCGCAGCTTGCACGGACGCCCGGTGACACGCGCCGCGAGCGCCGCCGTCACGGCCCATTGCGTCGCCTGGCTCTCCTTGCCGCCGAAGCCGCCGCCCATGCGGCGCGTCTCGCAGACCACATAAGAATCGGGGATGTCGAGCACGCGCGCAACCACGTGCTGCACCTCGCTCGGATGCTGCGTCGAGGAATAAACGTGAACGTCGCCGTCCTCGCCCGGAATGGCGAGCGCGACCTGTCCTTCGAGATAGAAATGCTCCTGCCCGCCGACGCGGAACTGGCCTGCGAGCGAGCGCGGCGAAGCCGCAATCGCCGCATTGGCGTCGCCGCGTCCGAAGGCGTAGTCCGGCAGCACGGTCTCGCCGCGCTCCAGCGCATCTTCGACGGTGATGCTGGGACGCTCGTGCTCGATCTCCATCACGGCGAGCTTCACGGCGCGACGCGCCACGTCGCGGTTCGTCGCGACCACCGCGAACACCGCCTGGCCGAGGAAGTCGATCACGTCCTCGACGAAGAGCCGGTCGTCGCCGAAGGCGGGCGACACGTCGTTCTTGCCCGGAATGTCGTCGGCGGTGAGCACCGCAACGACGCCCGGCACCGCGCGCCCGGCGGAGACGTCGAGGGAGATCAGCCGCCCGCGCGCCTTCGGCGACTGGCCGATGGCGACGTGCAGCGTGCCCTCGGGCTCGCGGATGTCGTCGATGTACTGGGCCGTGCCCTGCACGTGCTTGCGGCCGGAATCGTGCGGCAACGGCTGGCGGACGTGGCGAAGGGTCTCGGCCGCATCATCGTGGCGGAGAGGGGAAGCGGCGGGAACGTCCATCTTGATACGCTCGTTCATCGCCTACTCCGCGGCCTCGAGGGCCTCGCGCCCGCCGACGAGACGGGTCGCGTCGGTTCGGCCGGAGGCGGTCTCGCTCAACGCCTTGAACAGGAGGTTGCGCGCCACAGTCGAACGGTACGCGGCCGAGGCGCGATGATCGTCGAGGGGCTGGTAGTCGCGCCCGATGGCGGCGAGCGCCTCGCCCCAGGCGGACGGATCGTCGAGCGAGATGCCGGCGAGCGCCTGCTCGGTTTCCGTGGCGCGCTTCGGAATTCCCGCCATGCCCCCGAAGGCGATTCGCGCGGAGGCGACGCGGCGGCCGTCGAGGGTGAACCTGAATGCCCCCATGGCGGCCGAGATGTCTTCATCGAACCGCTTCGACACCTTGTAGGCGCGAAAGACCTCGTGCGCCTTCAGCTTCGGCACCGTGACGCGGCGCAGGTACTCGCCGGGCTGCCGGTCCTGCCGGCGATAGGCGATGAAGAAGCTTTCGAGCGGAAGGGTGCGGGTCGCGTCGCCGCGGCGCAGCTCGATCGTGGAGTCCAGCGCGATCAGCGCGGGCGCGAGGTCGCCGATCGGCGAGCCGTTGGCGATGTTGCCGCCCACCGTGCCTGAGGCGCGCACCTGCGCCGAACCGAAGCGCCGCATGAGCTCGCCGAGATCCGCATCGATCCGCGCGAGCGAAGAATAGGCCTGCGCATGCGTTGCGGTGGCGCCGATGGCGAGCGCGTCGTCGGAATCCTCGATGATGTCGAGGCCGGCGACGCGGCCGAGCCAGATGACCCTGTCGAGCTCGGCCATTCCTTTCGTGACCCACAGGCCCACATCGGTGCAGCCTGCGACCAGCGTGGCGTCGGGGTGCTGCGCGTAGAGCGCCGCGAGCGAATCCTCGCTCGCCGGTGCGGCGAAGAAGCGCGCCGCGTCTCCTATGAAAAGATCCCGCCCGTCGGCCAGCGCCGTGAGGCCCTGGACGGTCGCGTCGCTCGCTTTCGTGAAGTGGTCGCCTGCCTCCGCGCTGCACGCGTCGAGCGCTGCGTCGACGATGGGGCGGTAACCGGTGCAGCGGCACAGATTGCCCGCGAGCGCGTCGTTCGCCGCCTGACGGTCGAGGGGGCGCCCGCCTTCGTGGTAGAGCGCGAAGAGGCTCATGACGATGCCAGGCGTGCAGAAGCCGCATTGCGAGCCGTGGCGCGCCACCATGGCGGCCTGGACCGGGTGCAGATCGTCCCCGACCGCGAGATCCTCGACGGTCACGAGCTCCGCGCCGTCGACCTGGCCGAGAAGCAGGATGCAGGCATTGACCGGTTCGTACCGCACCCGTCCGCCCCGAACCCGCCCGAGCGCGACGGTGCACGCGCCGCAATCGCCCTCGGCGCAGCCTTCCTTGGTGCCGAGCTTGCGCTCGTTGAGCCTCAAATAGTCCAGAAGCGTGGTGCGCGGGTGAAAGCCCGTGACTTCGACAACTCGTCCATGCCGCCAGAAGCGGATCGCATCCCGTGTCACTATCGTCCTCCGCCGGTTGGACCCGGCTCCTTATGGTGAGCCGGGTACAATGACGGAGCAAGCGCTTTTCGCCAACACCATCTTTGGGCGCGCAAGCCGCGCCCTTTCACGGTGAGCCTCAGGGCGCCTGAAACGCTTGAATCCTACCAGGTTCCCGTATTGGGCATGGAGGCCCAGGGCTCCTGTGGGGCCTTGGGCTCGCCGCGCTGGAGCAGCTCGATCGAGATGTTGTCCGGGGTCTTGACGAAGGCCATGTAGCCGTCGCGGGGCGGCCGGTTGATGGTGACGCCCGCATCCATCAGCTTCTGGCAGGTCTGATAAATGTCATCGACCCGGTAGGCGAGATGACCGAAATTCCGTCCTCCGGCATACTCCTTCTCGTCCCAGTTATAGGTGAGCTCGAGCAGGGGCGCCTTGGAGTCCTTGGCCTTGTCCACGTCGCCCGGGGCGGCGAGGAACACGAGGGTGTAGCGCCCCTTCTCGTTTTCCGTCCTGCGGACTTCGACGAGGCCGAACTTGTTGCAGAAGAAATCGAGGGATTTGTCGAGGTCCGAAACCCGAACCATCGTGTGCAGGTATTCCATGGCGGTCTTCCCTTCTTGCGGTCGATATGGGCGGTGCCTAGGTTGAATCTCGGTCCGCCATTCCGGGGCGGCTCGTCAGCGGAGCCCGGAATGACGGATGGGGTCGTCGCGCCGCCAAAGCCAAAGATCACATCGAGTCACTCTCCGGCTACGTGATGGCGCATCCTGCGGCAAGATCAAGGGCCAAGCTGCACCAGCATCAGGAAAGCTTCATGATGTTTAATGAAAATTAACCATTGCCCGACCCCATCCCGAGGTCTTGCGCCACCCGGCCGGGACTCCAGATCACAAGACAGAGCGACGCCCACGAAAGCTGAAAGATGCGCACCGACATTGCCCAGATCGTCCGCCTCGAGGATTACCGGCCAAGCGACTTCCTGATCGATCGGGTCGAACTCGACGTCCGGCTCCATCCCACGGCGACGCGCGTCACGGCCACGCTTTCCCTGCGGCCGAATCCGAAGGGGCGCGCGGATGCGCCGCTGGTCCTGGACGGGGACGAGGTCAGCCTGACATCCGTCGCGCTCGACGGCCGCCCCCTCCCCGACAGCGAATTCGAGGCCTCGCCGCAATCGCTCACCATCACCCAGCCGCCGCGCGGCCCCTTCACCCTCACCATCGAGACGGAGATCGACCCGACCTCGAACACCAAGCTGATGGGCCTTTACCGCTCCAGCGGGAACTACTGCACCCAGTGCGAGGCGGAAGGGTTCCGGCGCATCACCTACTTCCTCGACCGGCCGGACGTGATGGCGGTCTACACCACCCGCATCGAGGCCGATAAGGACGAGGCACCTGTCCTGCTCGGCAACGGCAACCGGATCGAGGCGGGTGAGATCGCGGGCACCGGCCGGCACTATGCCGTGTGGCACGATCCGCACCCGAAGCCGTCCTATCTCTTCGCGCTGGTCGGCGGCCGCTTGGGCCGCGTCGGCAAGACGTTCAGGACCATGGGCGGCCGCGAGGTGGAACTCGCCATCTATGTGGAGGCCGGCAAGGAGAGCCGCGCGGACTACGCCCTCGATGCGCTTGAGCGCTCCATGCGCTGGGACGAGCGCGTCTTCGGCCGCGAATACGATCTCGACGTGTTCAACATCGTGGCCGTGTCCGACTTCAACATGGGCGCGATGGAGAACAAGGGCCTCAACATCTTCAACGACAAGTACGTGCTGGCGAGCCCGGAGACCGCAACGGACGTGGACTACGCCAACATCGAGGCGATCATCGCGCACGAGTACTTCCACAACTGGTCCGGCAACCGCGTGACCTGCCGCGACTGGTTCCAGCTCTGCCTGAAGGAGGGCCTCACGGTGTTCCGCGACCAGGAGTTCTCGTCCGACGAGCGCTCGCGCCCCGTGCACCGCATCGCCGAGGTGAAGACCCTGCGGGCGCGCCAGTTCCTGGAGGATGCGAGCCCCCTCTCCCACCCGGTGCGGCCGACGCAGTACCGGGAGATCAACAACTTCTACACGGCGACGGTCTACGAGAAGGGGGCCGAGATCGTGCGCATGCTCAAGACCATCATCGGCCCGGAGGATTTCCGGCGCGGGATGGACCTCTATTTCGAGCGCTGCGACGGCACCGCCGCCACCGTGGAGGACTTCCTCGCCGCCTTCGCGGAGGTGACCGGGCACGACCTGTCGCATTTCGCCCGCTGGTACGCCCAGGCCGGCACGCCCCGCGTCACCGTGACGGGAACCTACGACCCGGCGGCGAAGACCTACCGCCTCGACTTCACGCAGGCGACCCCGCCGACGCCGGGCCAGCCGGACAAGGAGCCGATGGCGATCCCGGTCGCGCTCGGACTCGTGTCCCGCGACGGCGAGCCCCTGCAGGCCGCCTCCGATCGGGTGAGCCCCCAGGGCGTCTTCCTGCTCGACAAGGCTGCCGACAGCCTCGCCTTCACGGGCGTGACCTCCCAGCCGGTGCCGTCCCTGTTCCGCGAATTCTCGGCCCCGGTGCGGACGTCGCTCGACCTGTCGAACGAGGAGCTGCTCGTGCTGCTCCGCCACGACAGCGACGCCTTCAACCGCTGGCAGGCGACCCAGACGGTCGCCATGCGTCTCCTCGTCGCGCAGGCGAAGGGCGATGCGGTCGCCGATTCCGATCTTGCGGATCTCGCCTCCGCCCTGTGCGCCTTCATGGAGGCGGACGCCCTCGACGATCCGGCCTTCGCGGCTCTCGTCCTCGCCCTTCCGAGCGAGGCGGACATCGCGCAGGAGATCGGCCGCGACATCGATCCCGACGCGATTCACCATGCCCGCAAGGCCATGCGCCGACGCATCGGGCAAGCCTGCCGGGAAACGCTTCATCGGTTCCGCGACTCTCTCGCCGAGCGCGGCCCCTACAGCCCCGACGCGGCGAGCGCGGGCCGTCGTGCGCTGCGGAACGCCTCGCTCGATCTCCTGGCGGCGGCCGATGCGGCGCTGGGCGAGCAGCTTGCGGTCGAGCAGGTCGACGACGCCGGCAATATGACGGACCGGCTCGCAGCACTCGGCGTGCTGATGACCCTTCCGGGCGACGCACGCGAGGCCGCGCTCGCCCGGTTCGAGGAACGCTACCGCGACGAGCCGCTCGTGCTCGACAAGTGGTTCACGCTGCAGGCGGCGATCCCGGAGGACGGCACGCTCGAACGCGTGAGGCGTCTCATGGAGCATCAGGCCTTCGCGATCGGCAATCCCAACCGCGTGCGCGCGCTCGTGGGCAGTTTCGCGATGCTGAACCAGGTGCGGTTCAACGCGAAGGACGGTTCGGGATACGACTTCCTGGCCGATATTGTGCTGCAGGTGGACGAGCTGAACCCACAGCTCGCGGCGCGGTTGCTGACCTCGTTCAGCAGCTGGCGGATGATGGAAAAGACGCGCCAGACGCACGCGAAAAACGCCCTTCAGCGCATTGCCGGAAAGCCCAATCTTTCCCGCGATGTAGGCGATATAGCCGCACGTTCCCTCGAGGAACCGCGTGGCGCGTAAGTTCCTGTAACGTAAAGTGTTTCCGGTCGTCTACCACGGACGGATGACCGGAAAAACGCGGTCTCAATTTTTTGTTAACCTCATCGATCACATAGCTAGACAAATCACTCGCCCATGATTCTATTGATGGTGATTCGGAGAGATGCGGCACGTCCTCCGATCAAGGACGTAAACGGTTCCGGAGGAAGCATCGCATGGCGGGGGCGGTGACCGCATGCGTACCCGCACGTGCGGGTACGATTCTCGGGGTAACGCGATCTGATGCGAACCCCACCTATCGGCGGCTCGAGCAATACGAACCCTGGCTCCGGCTTGCAGTTCCCGCTCTTCTGGCCCTCTTCCTCGTCACGCTTGCGGCGAGCGCCTGGATCCAAGTGCGCGAGAACCGCAAGGACACGCTGGTCGACGCCATCGCCGACATCGACATCATCGCGTCGCTTGCAGCGGCCAAGTTCGGCGACCGCGCCGCGCCGGCCGACCGCAACGCCGCCGCCGCGCAGCTCGCCGCGCTCGCCAAGAGCATGCCGGAGAGCACGCTCGGCCACAGTCGCACCCTTCTTCTCGTCGATCGTACCGGCGCGATCATGGCCGCGCATCCGGCCGCGGCCGCGACGCCGCGCACCCTCGCCGACGTGCTGGGCGACGCGCAGCCGCTCGCGCTCTTCGCCGACCGCGCCGGCGTGATGACGGTCCGGCTCGCAGGCGGCGAGGACGGCATCGCCACTGTTCGCTCCCTTGCGGCATCGGATGGGCAGATCGCCGTCGTGCAGCCGCTGCCGCGGGTTCTCTCTGGCTGGTGGACGCGCACCATCGGCCACGTGTCGCTGCTCGGCGCCACCATCGTGGTGCTGCTCGGCCTCGGCATCGCCTACGTGATGCAGTCCAACCGCGCCCGCGCTGCCGACGAGGTCTGCGAGAAGGTGCGCGACCGGATCGACTCCGCCCTCAACCGCGGCCGCTGCGGCCTGTGGGACTGGGACATCGGACGCGGCCGCATCTATTGGTCCGACTCGATGTACGAACTCCTCGGCTACGAGCGCCAGGACGAGTTCCTCTCGTTCGGCGAAGTCAACGCCATGATCCATCCCGAGGATCAGGACCTCTACACCCTGGCCGAGCAGCTCGCCTCCGCCAGCACCTCGCTGGTCGACTACGAGTTCCGCATCCGCAGCCTCAGCGGCGACTGGGTGTGGCTGCGTGCCCGCGCCGAGCTGATGAACGATCCCGACGACGCTGCGAGCCACCTCGTGGGCATCGCAGTCGACGTGACCGAGCAGCGCAAGCTCGAGGAGAAGACCGCCAAGGCCGATGCGCGCCTCCACGACGCCATCGAGGCGATCTCCGAGGCCTTCGTGCTGTGGGACGCCAACAACCGCCTCGTGCTCTGCAATTCGAAGTTCCAGAAGCTGCACGAGCTGCCGCCGGATGCGAACCTCCAGGGCATGGGCTATGCGGATGTCATGGCGCTCGGCCGTCCGCCGGAGGTGCAGCACCAGTTCGTGCGGGCGCAGAACCAGGACGTGGGCGCGCGCACCTTCGAGGCGCGGCTCCAGGACGGGCGCTGGCTCCAGATCAACGAGCGCCGCACCAAGGACGGCGGCTACGTGTCGGTCGGCACGGACATCACCGCGCTCAAACGCCACGAGCATCGTCTCGTCGAGTCCGAGAAGGAACTCATCGCGACGGTTCTCGACCTCAAGCAGTCGCGCCAGAAGCTCGAGGCGCAGACGCACCAGCTCGCGGACCTCGCCGAGCGCTACCTCGACCAGAAGGCGCAGGCCGAGAGCGCGAACCGCGCCAAGTCCGAGTTCCTCGCCAACATGAGCCATGAGCTGCGCACGCCGCTCAACGCCATCATCGGCTTCGCGGAAGTGATGCAGAGCGGCATCTTCGGGTCGCTCGGCTCGGAGAAGTACGAGGAATACTGCACCGACATCCGCTCCAGCGGCGAGTACCTGCTGTCGGTGATCAACGACATTCTCGACATGTCGCGCATCGAGGCCGGCCGCACGAGCCTGACCAAGCAGCCAATCGAGGTCCATTCGTCGATCCAGCGCGCGATCAAGCTCGTGAGCGAGCAGATCCGCACCAAAAACCTCACGATCGCCGTCGACGTGAACCCGGAGGACATCGTGGTGCCGGCGGACGAGCGCGCCCTGCACCAGATCCTCGTCAACCTGCTGCAGAACGCCACCAAGTTCACCAGCGAGGGCGGCTGCATCACGGTTCGCACCCGCCAAGCCGGCAAGGCGGTCAACATCTACGTGGAGGACAACGGCATCGGCATCCCGGCCCATGCCCTGCAGAAGCTCGGCCGGCCCTTCGAGCAGGTCGAGACCGAGTTCTCGAAGAGCTACAAGGGCTCGGGGCTTGGCCTCGCCATCGCCCGCTCGCTCACGGAGCTCCACGGCGGATCGCTTCGCATCAAGAGCCAGGAAGGCGTCGGCACCATCGTGCTCGTCCACCTGCCGCTCACCGAGGCCACCCACGCCGACATCGCGCTCGCCGACGCGGCGGCGTAAGGACGAAGCCGGCTCCCTGCCCTACCCGACGAGCCGCGGCTGCGCCGGAATCCCGAGCGGGCATTCCAGCGCCGCCCGGTCCCAGCGTCCGGCCTCGGCCGCTGCCGCGTAGGTGGTCTCAAGGAAATCGAGCAGCAGCGCATCCGGTGCATCTGCGCTGCGGACGGCCTCGTAGGGCAGGATGAACTCGCCGAGGGTCGCATCGAAATAGGCCGGCGGCGACACCGAATGCTCGCGAAATCCCTTCGGCTCCGGATAGGCGTAGGAGTAGAAGGCGGCCTGTGGGAAGGCTTCGCTGCCCGGCCAGAAGCCGGCGCTGCTCACCTCGTGCGAGTAGGCCTCGCGGGTGACCGCATCCGGCAGTCCCGGAACGCCGCCCGGATGCAGGGGAGCGGGCCTCCCCGAGAATCGCGTGACCGCAAGATCGAAGCTGCCCCAGAAGAAATGAACCGGGCTCGCCTTGCCGAGAAAGCTGCTGCGGAAGAGCTTGAAGACCCGGTCCGCCTGCACGAGCGCGCGCCAGAACCGGTGGGCTGCTGCAGCGTCGTAGGCGGAATGGATCCGGTCCTCCGAGAAGCGGATCGGGTCGGGGACCTCGTTGGGCATCTCGCTGATCGCCACGCGGACGCCCATTCCCTGCAGGAGGTTCATGACGCCTGCGTAGAAATCCGCCACGGTCTGAGGTTTGAGATCGAGCGTCCCCTCGTCCCCGCGGCTCGTGCGGGCGACGAGGCGGTGGGCGATGAAATCGAACTCGATCTCCAGGATCTCGGCCCCGAACGGGACGGGCGAGGTTCCGAGTCCGCGGGCGGTCACGTAGAGCGGAACGTGCCAGCCGTGATTGAGCCAGGGCGACAGCGCGAGCCGCACCTTTCCGACCACCTGGGTCCAGAGTTGAAGGGTCCTCGCGGTCTCCCGCCAGTCGGCATAAGGCAGATCAGGCCACACGGCGTCCATGGGAGGTCTCCGGTCGGGGCAACGGGACATCGGCAATGCGGACCACCAGTCCGCTCCGGGCGTGAACCCAGCTTAGATGTCCTCAGCCCGACCGCAAGACCGTCAGAGGATGAGGGGCAGGTAGAGAACGCCGATCACGCAGATCACGGAGAAAACGGCCGTGATCTCCGCCAAGCGCGACACCTGACTCGGATTCTGGTTGTTGTCCCCGTTCATGGCTCGTTACCCCGGCGCCCTTTTTGGGCGGTATCCTGTTCCTGGTTTCCACCCTATTCGGAGTGGGACAGGGCCGATGTGCCCTGGGGCACACCGAATTTATATATGTTATAGTATATATAATTATGCCCCTTCCGGCAAGCCGCTCCTTGGTGCCAGAATGCCCCTCCACGCGAGGAGGGCTAGGATGAGTTCGGTTGCCTTGGTTTCGGTTCTCGGTCCCGACCGCGTCGGCCTCGTGGCGGAGGTCGCGGAGCGCCTGTTCAACGCCGGCATCAATCTCGGCGACACAACCTTCGCGGCTCTTGGGTCCGGGGCCGAGTTCGTCGCCCTGTGCGAGCTTCCGGACGGGATGACGGCGGGCGAGATCGAGGCCGACCTGAAGCAGCTTCCGACACTCCAGGGCGCCGAGGTTCGGGCGGTGCCCTATCCGTTCGGCTCGTCCGCGGGTCCGACAGGAAAAGTGACGCACCGCATCACCATCGGCGGGGGCGACCAGCCGGGGCTCCTGGCGCGGCTTGCCGAGGTCTTCAAGCGCTACGAGTCGAACATCGTGCGCCTGGAAGCCCGAAAGCTCTCCGAGGCCGATCAGGACCTCTACGTGACGCGCTTCGCCGTGTTCATCCCGCCGGACCAGGCGAACGCATGCCTCGCGACCGTCAGCAACACGGCCGGTTCGCTCGGCCTGAGCTGCAACGTCGAGGAGAGTTCGTTCTAGAGCAAAGTGCGAAAAAGTGGACCCGGTTTTTCGCCAGAACGATGCTCTCATTGAGAGAGAAAGCATCGTACGGAACCGAACGTCTGCGTCAGCGACCTTTAGGGCCCGCCAGAGCACCGGATGCATGATCTGCGCCACATCCTGCGGGCTCGAGATGGCTTCCGCACTCTTACGGCACAGAGAGATACGGCACTTGCGATGTCGGATTGACGGAAGCGGGCATTCCTACTTCGCCTCGTTCGCCGGAAGTCCACTCGGTTCAGACGTCAAGATCGTCGAGCAGGCGGGAGAGCGTGTTTCGACCGAGCGCGCTCATCCTCGGATTGGAGCGCTCGTAGTACCAAACCAGCCCCATCGCCTGCTGGAACGCCCATGCTGCGCCGCGCTTCCACTCGACGTCGCCCGATCCGAGATGAGCCCGCACGATTTCCCTCCGGTCGCGGTCAAGAAGATGCCATGCAGCGACGAGATCCAACGCCGGGTCGGCCGGCCCGAAGCTGCCGGCATCGAGCACGCCCACAAGACGTTCGCCATGCACAAGAAGGTTCGCAGGAATGAGATCCCGATGGCTCATGACGTGGGGGCCGGACGGCGGCAGCTCCCGCAGCCGGGCCCACATGAGACGCAGGCGAGCAACGTCGAGGAGATCCTCGCTGTTCTTGAAGCAGACCTCCATCCAGTCATCGTGATCGGGAAGGTTGCCGCCCCTCCCCTGTCCATCGAAGTGGCGACCGTGCGTGTCCGCTGCACGCAACGACGCGATCAGGTCGGCGATGTCGAGGGCAAATCGCGTGGAGGCCGCAAGCCCGTTTGGCGTTGCAACATCACCCTCGATCCAGCTCTGCACCGCCCACGGCATCGGATAGAGCACGCCGGGTCGACCAAGTCCCAACGGTCGAGGAGTCGCAAACCGGGAATGCTTCGAGAACTCCGTCATGGCTGCCGCTTCACGGCGAAGCATCTCGGCGCACTCGACCGGCTCCATCTTGCGCAAGGGGAACCTTGCCGCCACCCGGGATCCAATCCGGAAGATTGCATTGACGGTGCCGGCCGTCTCAAGTCGCTCGATCCGTTCATCGCGATACTGCGGGAACTGATCGACGATCATCCCGCGAATGACATCGGCATCGATATGAACCTGATTGTCGTGCATCGTGCTGCCAATGCCTCCGGCCAACGTCGCTCCTTGCAGAGCCGAGCATGCGCTCGTACGAACGTCCGATGGGCGAGAGATCAGGCGCCGGCAGTGCGATGTGCGTCGGCAGGCTGGCCGATCGTCCGCCTGAGGAAGGCAAAGCCCAGCGCGGACAGGAACGCCGCCTGCCGCTTGTTGGCGGCGCCATGGCCGCCGTCGTCAGGCTCGTAGAACAGCACCGACTGCCCAAGAGCTTCGAGCTTTGCCGCCATCTTGCGGGCATGTCCCGGATGGACACGGTCGTCCCGGCGCGAGGTCACGAGCAGCACCGGCGGATAGGTGCGGCCCTCCTGCACGTTGTGATAGGCCGAGAAGCCTTCCATGAAGGCCCAGTCCTCGGGCTTGTCGGGATCGCCGTATTCGGCCACCCAGCTCGGGCCTGCGAGCAGCTTCGTGTAGCGACGCATGTCCAACAGCGGCACCGTGCACCAGACCGCTCCGAAGAGCTCGGGATAGCGGGTCAGCATGTTGCCGACGAGCAAGCCTCCGTTCGAGCCGCCATAGGCGGCAAGCTGCCCCGCAGTCGTCACCCCGCGCCTGACGAGATCCCGGGCGACGGCGGCGAAATCGTCGTGGGAGAGGCGCTTGGCCTCGCGCATTCCGGCCTTGTGCCAGGCGGCTCCGAACTCCCCGCCGCCGCGGATGTTGGCCACGATCCAGACATTGCCCTTCTCCAGCCAGACCTTGCCGATCGCACCGAGATATCCGGGCGTCAGCGAGACCGAGAAGCCGCCATAGCCGTAGAGCACCGTCGGGCGCGGGCCGGTGCGGCCCTTGGGGCCGATCTCGAAGTAGGGAATGCGCTCCCCGTCGACCGAGCCGACCTCATGGCGCGTCACCTCCAGGCCCGCGGCGTCGAAGGCGGATGGGGCCTCCTTCAGGATCTCGATCCGGGTCTCCGGGGCCACGAGGGCGAGCTTGGTCGGCTCGACATAGCTCGCGATCACCAGCAGGAACTCGTCCGTGCGCTCGAGTTGGCCGGAGTCGAGCGGCATCGCGTGCAGCGTCGCCGTTTCGGGCACCCCGCCGAGGCGCTCCTGGCTCCAGGGCTCTCCCGGCGTGGCGAGCCAGATCTGGCTGGCGAGGTTGTCGAGCACCGTGAGGACGAGCCGCGACTTCGTCCACCAGAAGCCCTCGAGCACCCGCCGGGCGGAGGGCCGGAACAGGACCTCGAAGGCGCGATCGCCTTCGAGGAAGCGCGCGAAGCTGATCGCCAGAAGCGAATCCGCCGGATGGGTGGCCTCAGGCAGGACCCAGTCGCTCTTCAGCTTCACGACCATCCAGTCCCGCTCCACGTCGAAGCGGGCGTCGAGCGGGAGATCGATCGCCACGGGCGGCCCGTCCCCGTACGCCACGTAGCTGATCCCCTCCTCGAAGGTGATCTGGCGCCGGTAGAAGGTACGCTCGAAGCCGGGCTCATGATCGACCGCCGCCGAGACCGCGACGTCCGTCGTCTCGCCCTCGAACACGAGCGGAGCCTGCGCAAAATCCGTGCCGCGCCGCCACAGGCGCACCGTGCGCGAATAGCCCGAAGTCGTGGCGGCGCTCTCGCCCAGGGTCTTGGCGACCAGCAGCGTGTCGGCATCGACCCAAGCCGCGCCGCCCTTGGCTTCCGGCAGATCGTAGCCGCCTTCGACGAAGCGCTTCTCGACGAGGTCGAACTCCCGCGTGACGACCGCATCCGCGCCGCCGCGGGACAGACTGACGAGGCCGAGCCGGTGCTCCGGCTCGAGAGTCGAGCAGCCCTTCCAGACCCAGTCCTGTCCCTCCGCCTGCGCCAGCGCGTCGAGGTCGAGCACCGTCTCCCAGTGGGGTTCGGGCTTGCGGTACTCCTCCAGGGTGGTCCGCCGCCACAGGCCGCGCACGTGGTTCGCGTCCTGCCAGAAATTGTAGAGCATCCCGTGCCGCCGCGTGACGAACGGGATGTTGTCGGGCCGGGTGGAGAGTTCGTAGATCGCGTCGACGTCGGCCTCGAAGGCAGCGTCGCGGAGTACCGCTCCGGTCGCCTCGTTGCGGGAGCGCACCCAGCCGAGAGCCGCCTCGCCCTCCACCTCCTCCAGCCAGGAAAAGGGGTCAGGGTGCTCCGATGCGGGTTGAGCCATTGGGTGATCTCCGGCCGGTAGGGCGTGGCAGGCGGTTTCAGCGAACCCGGATGATTATCGAACGTTCCCGGCCCACGGCAACCCCCGACAGTCCCCTGGACGGAGCGTGGCCCGCGGCACCGGACGTCCGCTCCGAATGCGAAAAGGCGCGGCGCCTTCCGGCGCCGCGCCCTGTGGTCACGTTATCCTGCGTGCGAACGTCAGGCGATCATGAACAGATCCGCGCTGAGAACGGTGCCCGGAACGAGAACCGCGAACTTCACCTGTTCGATCCGCCCTGTGCCGTCCGCGTCGTAGAACAGCTCGCCCGTTTCCGCATGGTAGATGATGCGGTGGTCCGCAGTCGTGGCATTCTTGTCCAACGTGAAGGCTGCCGCATCGAGCGGGCCCGAGCGAAGGCCGGTGAAGATGCCGCTGTCGAGCTGGATCCGGTCCTCGCGGAAGTCGAAGTCCGTCACCGCATCGACGTTACCGGCACCATTCAGCAGCGCGTCGAACACGAAGATGTCGCTGCCGCGGTCACCGGTCAGCGTATCGTTGCCGTCGCTGCCGCGCAGGACGTCGTTGCCGGCCCCGCCGTCGAGCAGGTTGGCCGCGCCGTTGCCGGCAAGCACGTCGTCGAAAGCCGACCCGGTGAGCCCTTCGATCGAGATCAGGACAGTGCCCGAATTGCCGCCGGAGAGGTCGAGGTTCAGGCTCGCCGACGCCGTGGAATAATCCGCGATGTCGAAGCCCTCGCCGCCGTCGAGGGTGTCGTTGCCACCCCCGCCGCTCAGCACGTCGTCGCCGCCATAGCCGACCAGCAGGTTGTGGCCCGCATTGCCGGTGAGGCGGTCGCCATGGCCTGAGCCGATCAGCCCCTCGATGCCGACGAACGTGTCGCCGGCCGCATCGCCGCCCGTGCCGCCGCTCGCCAGGCTCGCCACCACGCCGGCGCCGGCGCCTTGGTAGCTCGCCATGTCGAAGCCGAGGCCCCCGGTGAGCGCGTCGGCCCCGTCGCCGCCGGTCAGCGTGTCGTTGCCGATGCCGCCGTCGAGGCTGTCATTGCCCCGGCCGCCGCTCAGCACGTCGTTGCCGCCCGCGCCGGATAGAACGTTGGCTGCATCGTCGCCCGTGAGCCGGTCGTCGTAGGACGAGCCGACGAGCGCCTCGACGCCGCTGAACGTGTCGCCGGCCGCCTCCCCGCCGCTGCCGCCTACCGCGAGGCTTGCGACCACGCCCGCCTGCGCATCCTGATAGGTGGCCGTATCCCAGCCGGCCCCGCCGTCGAGCGTATCGTTGCCGGCATCTCCGTCGAGCAGATCGTCGCCCGCCTGGCCCGAGAGTACGTTTCCGCCCCCATCGCCCGTGAGCTGATCGCCATGGGCCGAACCGGACAGGTTCTCGATGCTCTCGAACACGTCTCCGGCCGCGGCGCCGTCCGTGCCGCCGTCGACGAGGCTCGCCGCCACGCCCGACGCCGCATCCGCATAGGACACGGTGTCGAGACCTGCCCCACCCGCGAGCGTGTCGGCGCCGTCTCCGCCTTCGAGCGTGTCGTCGCCCGAATGGCCCTCCAGCAGGTTGCCGTTCGCATCGCCCGTGAGCCGGTCGGCATGGGACGAGCCCGACAGCCCCTCGATGCCGGTGAAGCTGTCGGCCTGCGCCTTCGCGCCCGGCGCGAGGCTCACCACGACGCCCGCCGACGCGCCCGCATAGGAGGCGATGTCGAAGCCGGCGCCGCCGTCGAGTGTATTGGCGCCGGCCCCACCCACGAGCGTGTCGTTGCCATGGCCGCCCACCAGCGTGTCGTTGCCGTCGCCGCCGTCGAGCACGTCATGGCCGGAGCCGCCGGTGATGACGTCGCTGCCGGCGCCGCCCGAGGCGGTGTCGTCACCGGAGCCGCCATCGAGGAAGTCGTTGCCGTCATCGCCGTTCATCGCGTCGTCGCCGGCTGCGCCAATGAGCGTATCGTGGCCCGCGCCGCCATAGAGCGCATCGTGGCCGTCCCCGCCGTCGAGGTAATCGCCGCCGCCTGCGCCCACGAGCACGTTGGAGGCCGCATCACCGCTCAGATGATCGTCGAACTCGGTGCCGGCGAGCCCCTCGACGCCGCTGAACACGTCGCCTTCGGCGTTGCCCGTGGCCAGGCTCACCGTCACGCCGGACGTGGAGCCGGCATAGGAGGCCGTGTCCCAGCCGTCGCCGCCGATCAGCGTGTCGGCACCGTCGCCGCCGATCAGGATGTCGTCGCCGTCTCCACCATCGAGCAGATCCGCGCCGTCCCTGCCCGAGAGCGTGTTCGCGCCCGCATCGCCGGTGAGTTGATCGTCGTGGTTCGAGCCGGAGATGTTCTCGATATCATAGAATCGATCCCCATCCGCCTCGCCGCCCGTGCCGCCGGTGGCGAGATTTGCGGTCACGCCCGCAAGCGCATTGCGGTAGTCGGCCGTGTCGGTGCCGGCGCCGCCGAGCAGGAAGTCACCTCCAAGACCACCTGCCAGCGTATCGTTGCCGGCTTCGCCGAAGAGCCAGTCGGTGCCCGCGCGGCCGTCCATGTAGTCGTCGCCGCCGCCGCCGATGAGGTTGTTGTTCTGGCCGTTGCCGAGGAGTTGGTCGCCGTAGGCCGAACCGGCGACGGCCTCGATGCCGTTGAACCGGTCTCCTTCGGCGCCGCCGGCGGTGATAACATTCTCGAGGTCGACGATCACGCTCATTTGGGAGTCGGTGTAGTTCACCTGGTCCCAACCGTCGCCACCCACGAAGGTGTCAGCTCCCGCGCCGCCGTTGAGGACGTCGCTTCCGGTATTGCCGTCGAGCAGATCATCTCCGTCGCCTCCATTGATCACGTCGGCATCGGCGCCGCCATCAATGGTGTCGTCTCCGGCCGCACCGTTGAGCGTGTCCATGCCGTCGCCGCCGATGAGCGTATCCGAGAAGGCATTGCCGGTGATCGCGTCGTCACCCTTGCCGCCCAGCACCCAGCCTCCCTCATCGATCACGTCGTTGCCGGAGGTGCCGTAAACCGTTCTCGCCGCGTAGTCACTGAAGATGACGCTATAGCCTTTGCGGATCACCTCACCTGATCCGGCATCGGGGGAGGCTGCAGGTGGAGGATCCTGGATGAAGAAGGTGTCGTTCGACCATCCGCCGCCATCTAGCTCGAGAATGTTTTGGTTATCCTGCCGAACTGCCGTCCCAAAGATGTCTTCAATAGTGGCTCTGGGTATATCATTCGTAGGCCCGCCAAACATAACTGGAGGGGCCTCGTAGGCCACGTCGAACCATGTGTTCAACCAAAAGGTTCCATGGTCCGTCGTGATGGTCTCCCACATTTGTTCATGCTGGAGCCCCTCGTTCCACGTAGGTCCAACGACTGCTAAGTCCCACCCGATGCTCGCTAAAGGCCCGGCTGCAACAGGCATGAAGACTCCGCTGCCCGTAGGCATTGTGTACATGGAGCCGTCTAAGTGTAGATAGATGGTGCCGGCATCGACAGGAACGGCTATCATGCTACCTTCGAGGAGAGCGTTAAAGAGCTCTGCCTGTGACATCAGCAGGTCTACATTTACATTGGCAGGAACTACGAAGATCTTTCCTCGAGGATTTACGATGTAAAGCTTGCCGAGGGAGTCCTCGAGGTATCGCTGGTTGTTGATGACGTGCTCACTAACGATAACCTTTCCCTCTATCTTTATTGGGACATCCGATCCGCCGGCTTCGCTCCCCCCTGAAGGCGGATATGAAGAACCCGATTCATACGTGCCCCCGGGATACGTACCGCCCGTCGCTATGCCGTTGGCAATAGGACCGTAACTGATGCCCGTGCCGCCGTACCAAATGCCTCCGCCACCACTATTATCGAAGAAAAATCCCATCAGCTCTTCGAGTGAAAAAGCCATACCGCTCCCCTGGTCACCGTTGTCGCTCAAAGAGAGGGGTAGCCCGTCATGAGGCCGAACCCTCCTGCCGCCCAGCGGAACTGCGCCCGCCAGAGAAGCTCGGTATAGTGTTGCATTTTAGACCAGCGCAATCAAAGGGTGCGATCTTAAAGCAATATCGCTTTAGGTTGCATGCAAAGGAATATTATCTCAAGAACAGTGACTTGGCGCACCTAAGGTCGAGGCCGCCGAAGGGCTCACGAACAAGTTGAGATTGAGAAGACGAAGTTGATGTCAGGCCCTGAAAGCTAAGTCTCGTTGCCGCAGACATCACTCTTACAGGATCGCGGCCGATTCAATACGTCAGTCGGGCATCAATTTTACTCAGTGCTTTATGCGAAGGCACTGAAACTGACGCTCTCCTTTCGTCGCAATCTCCGACCACAGACGAAAGTTGCAGTGAACATCTCATCATAAGATCCAGTTTGCACGCCCTGCGGGAGGGCCACCGCCCCTCCCCGCGCCGTGTGGTTGCGCCCGGATCTATCCCGACCGCTTTACTCTCCGTGACCCCACATCCAGCACCCGCCCGAACACCTCCGCGACTCTCCCGCGTGTCTCGTTGAGCTGTTCGAGCAGCACCTTCTCGTCCGGCAGCCCGGCGACGGCGGCGAGGCGTTTGAGGATCACTGGCGGCACGGTCGCGGGATCGAACCTGCCTTCGATCGTCAGGCGCTGCCACTGGAAGATCGCGTTCAGAAGCCGGCGCGCCTCGATGAGGGTCTCGGCGACGTCCCGGCTCAGCAGGCCGGCCTTGCGCGCTTCAGCGAAGACCGGTTCCGGCGCCAGTCCGACGAGGCTCGGATGTTGCGCCCCGTGCGCCAGCACGAGCGCTTGCGCGATGAAGTCGATGTCCGTGAGGCCGCCGCGGGCGAGCTTCAGGTCCCAGGGATTGTCGTCGCCCTTCTCCTGCGCGATCAGTTCGCGCATGGATGCCACCTCCGACACGACGTGCTTGCGGTCCCGCGCAGCGCCGACAATGTCCTTCACGGCGGTCGCGACCTCGCTTTCGAACCCGTCGTCCGCGAGGATCACGCGGGCGCGGGTGAGCGCCATGTGCTCCCACAGGTCCGCTTCGGTCTTCTGGTAGTTCAGGAAGCCGCGGAACTGCGACGCGACCGGCCCCTTGCCGCCCTGCGGGCGCAGGCGAAGATCGACCTCGTAGAGCAGGCCGCGCCGGGTCGGCACCGTCAGGGCTGCCACGAGCCGCTGTGTGAGGCGCGTGAAATACACCACCGCGTCGAGCTTGCGCGCGCCGTCGCTCTCGCGCCGCTCCTCGTCGAAATCGTAGGTCACAACCAAGTCGAGATCGGAGGTCGCGGTCAGCTCCCGCGAGCCCAATCTGCCGAGGCCGAGCACGGCGATGCGGGAGCCGGGCACCACGCCGTGCTCCGCTTCGAAGACCTTGCGCACCGCCTCGAACGACACCCGGATCATCGCATCCGCGATCGACGCATAAGCCTCGCCGGCCTGCGCGGGCGAAAGGATGTCGGAGAGAAGCCGCGCGCCCGTGATGAAGCGCATCTGCCGCGCGGCGTCGCGGGCGCGGTCGAGGAAGTCCTCGTGGTCGGAAGGCGTGCCGATGATCTGGCGCACCTGCTCGCCGATGGCTGCGTCGTCGTTGAACGGAATGCCGAAGGCCGGATCGATGAGGGCGTCGAGCACGTGCGGCGCCTGGGCGACCGTGTCAGCGAGACGCGGCGCCGTGCCGAGAAGATCCGCGAAGCGCAGGCGAAGGCGGTCGTGCGATTGCAGGATGGTGAGCAGCTCCACGGCGGCCGGCATGCGGCCGAAGGCGCGGTCGAGCGCCGCGAGAGCGCCGTCGGGATCCGCCGTGCCGCCGAGGGCCGACAGAAGCGCCGGCACAAGCTCGGTCAGCACCTCGCGGGCGCGCTGGCTGGTGATGGCGGCGCGGCGGCCGAAATGCCAGCCGCGCACGGTCTCGGCGGCCTGCTCGGGCTGGCGGAAGCCGAGACGCCGGAGCGTCGCGAGGGTCTCGGGATCGTCCGTCGTGCCCGTGAAGACGAGGTTGCCTACGTCGGAGGCAAGCTCAGGCCCCTCCTCGAACAGCAGCGCGTAATGCCCCTGCACGATGCGCGCCTGCTGGGTCAGTGCCTTTGCGAAAGCCTTGAGGGTGGGATAGCCGCAGAACCTGGCGAAGCGCTTCAGCTCCTCCTCGTCGGAGGGAAGGCGCTGCGTCTGCTCGTCCGCCACCATCTGCAGCCGGTGCTCGATGGTGCGCAAGAATCGATAGGCGTCGGAGAGCTCGTCGCGCGCGTTTTCCGTGATCCAGCCCTCCTCGTGCAGCGCGTCCAGCATATCGAGGGTGCGCCGTCCGCGCAGGGCCGGACGCCGCCCGCCGAAAACGAGCTGCTGCGTCTGCACGAAGAACTCGATCTCGCGGATGCCGCCGCGTCCGAGCTTGATGTCGTGGCCCGCGACCGCGATCTCGTCGTGCCCCCGCACCGCGTGGATCTGCCGCTTCATTGCGTGCACGTCGGCAATCGACGCGAAGTCGAAGTATTTGCGCCAGATGAAGGGGCGCAGCTCCGCGATGAACGTCTCGCCGAGGCCGACGTCGCCCGCGACGGGTCGCGCCTTGATGAGCGCCGCGCGCTCCCAGTTCTGGCCCACCGTCTCGTAGTAGATATAGGCCGAGGGCAGCGCCACCGCGGTGGGGGTCGAGCCCGGATCGGGCCTCAGGCGATAATCGACCCGGTGCACGTAGCCGTCCGGCGTGCGCTCCTGAAGCAGGCGCGCGAGCTGCTGGGCGATGCGGGTGTAGAGGGTCGCGGGCTCGGCGCCCTCCGGCAGGGCCGATGACGCGGGGTCGAAGAAGATCACGAGGTCGATGTCGCTCGAGTAGTTGAGCTCGCCCGCCCCATGCTTGCCGAGCGCCAGCACCGTGAAGCCGGAGCCCTCCCCCGGCTCGTCGGGATTCTTCAGCACGATGCGTCCGAGATCCGCCGTCTCGGTCAGCACCAGGTTCACGCCGCCGCGCACGGAAGCATCGGCGAATTCGGAGAGCGCGCGGGTCACCTCCTCGACACCCCAGATCCCGCCGATATCGGCAAGCGCCACGAGCAGCGCATGGGTGTTGCGGTTGCGCCGGAAGGCCCGCACCGCGTCGTCGCGGGTGATCGCGCCGGAGCGCATCTCGCGGAACAGGTTGGCCTGGCTCTCGACGATGGCGCGGTGCGTCGCCTCGGGAGACTGCCGGGCAAGCATCGCCATCCGGACGGGATCGCTCAGCGCGAGCTGCCAGAGGAACGTCGAGTGATCCGCAATCGACAGAAGGAGGTCGCGCAGGGTGCCGCCGTCGAGATGCGGCAGAAGGTCGGCGGCCTCCGGCCTGTCCTTCGCGCGCCCGGCGAAATCCGCCAGCTGCGCCTTCGCCCGCCGCAAATCGGAGACGGGAGGAGCCTTGGCGAGGCGGCTGAGGAGGGAGCGGGTCTGGTCCGGCACGGCCAATCCATGTCGAGGGTTGATCGGCCTCATGTCTCCATGCCGGCGACAGGAAGGCAACCGAAATATCCGCCCCCCACCTCCATCCTCCGTCTCAGGCCGCCGCCTGGGCGGGCGCCTGCGAGACGGGCATCTGGCCCAAGGGCAGCAGAAGCACCGCCCGCAGGCCCGGGGCGTTGTCCTCGAGCCGCAAGGTGCCGCCGTGGAGCCGGGCCACGGCCGCCGCGAGGCTCAACCCCAGGCCGAAGCCCGGACGCGTGCGCGCTGTCTCCAGCCGCACGAAGCGCTCGAGCACGTGGCCGCGCTCCGCCTCGGGAATGCCGGGCCCGCGATCCGCCACCACGATCTCGGCCTCGCCGTCGAGCCGGCGCGCCGACACGGCGATGGCCGCCACCATATCAGGAGAGGTCGACTGGGCGCCGTATTTCAGGGCGTTGTCGAGCAGGTTCGCCATGGCCTGTCCCAGAAGCTCGCGGCTGCCGTGGACGGGAAGGTCCTCCTCGACCGAAACCTCGAGCGGCAGGCCAGCCTCCTCGGCGAGAGCCTCGTAGAGCTCGGCCACGTCGCGGACGGTGTCGGCGGCGTTGAAGTCCGCCAGCTCCTCGCGGGCGTTGCCGGCTTCGAGCCGCGCGATCATCAAGAGCGCGTTGAAGATGCGGATGAGGTTGTCGCTCTCCTCGATGATGGCTTCGAGGGATGCCTTGAGCTCGTCAGGGGTCTTCGCCGTCCGCAGGGCCTCGTCGGCCTTGTTGCGCAGGCGCGTGAGCGGCGTCTTGAGGTCATGGGCGATGTTGTCCGACACCTCGCGCATGCCGCGCATCAGCTCGCCGATCCGGTCGAGCATGTCGTTGAGGTTCATCGCGAGGCGGTCGAGCTCGTCGCCCGTGCCGGCGACCCGCAGCCGGCCGCCGAGATCGCCTGCCATGATCACCCGGGTCGTCTCGGTCATGTCGTCGACGCGCTTCAGCACGCGCCTGGCGATGAACCAGCTGCCGATGCACCCGAGCACGCCGATGAACAGCAGCGAATAGCCGAAGGCGCGGTGGATGATGTCGCGGAGGCGGATCCGCTCCTCCACGTCGCGACCAACGAGGAGCCGGAAGCCGCCCGGCAGCAGGTAGACCCGCACGATGGCGTGGTTCGGCGCCGCGTCCTGGTCGTCGGTCCGGCTGTAGGCGGTCTCGAACTGGCCCGGCTGGTCGATCACGCCGGGCGGCAGCGCGCCGACATTGCCGGCGATCCGTTCGCCCGAGGCCGTGGTGACGAGATAGAGCGAGGCGCCCGGCGCGCGGGAGCGGCGCTCGACGATGTTCACCAGACGGCGCAATCCGCCGTTCCGGTACTGCTCCGAGAGACCATTGATCTCGGCCTCGATGGTGGAGACGAACTGGTCGGTCAGAAGCCGCTGCGCGCTCCACGCGACGTAGCCCAGGGTCACAAAGGCGAAGATCGTGAAGACCAGGAGATACGCGAAGGACAGCTTGAACGCGGTGGTGCGGAAGAGCTTCCCGAGAGCCGTCATCGGTCGCGGCCCCGTCACTCGTCACTCCCCTCGCCGCCCACGCGCACCATGTAGCCGGCGCCGCGGATCGTGTGGATGAGCGGCTTGTCGAAGCCCTTGTCGATCTTGGCGCGCAGACGCGAGACGTGCACGTCGATCACGTTGGTCTGCGGGTCGAAGTGATAGTCCCAGACGTGCTCCAGCAGCATCGTGCGGGTCACCACCTGGTTGGCGTTCTTCATCAGGTATTCGAGCAGCCGGAACTCGCGCGGCTGCAGCACGATCTCCTGGCCCGACCGCGTGACCCGGTGGGACAGGCGGTCGAGTTCGAGGTCCGCGACCCGGTAGACGGTCGGCTCGGCGCTCGGAGCCGAGGCACGGCGGCGCGAGAGCACCTCGACGCGGGCGAGCAGCTCCGAAAAGGCATAAGGTTTGGGGAGATAATCGTCGCCGCCGGCGCGCAGACCCTTCACGCGATCGTCGACCTGGCCGAGGGCCGACAGGATCAGGGCCGGCGTCTCGACCTTCTGCTCGCGCAAGGAGCGGATGAGGGAGAGGCCGTCGAGCTTCGGCAGCATGCGGTCGACGACCAGCACGTCGTAATCGCCGGATTCGGCCATGCCATAGCCGTCGAGGCCGTCCGCCGCATGATCGGCGACGTAGCCTGCTTCCCGGAACGCCTTGACGAGATAGGAGGCCGCCTCTCGGTCGTCCTCGATGATGAGAATCCGCATGGACATGGGCACAACGTACTCGAATCCCAGCGGCAGGCCAGCCCTGGAGGGGGAAAGGCCGGCCTGCCGTGGGAAAAGGGCCCGGAGTACGCGAGGGGCTGGGAACTCCGGGTCCTGTTCCGGCCGAGGGGGTTAGATTCCCTTCGGCTGAGAGGCGACCTCGAGGGTCACGTTCCGCTCCTTGCCGTCACGGTAGAGCGTGAGCGACACGGACTTGCCGGGGGCCACGTTCGCAATCTTGCGCGACAGGTCCTTGGCTTCGCGGATCGGCTGACCGTCGACGGCCACGATGGTGTCGCCGGTCTTCACGCCGGCCTTGGCGGCAGGGCTGTCCTTCATGGCTTCCGCCACGAGCGCGCCCTTAGGCTCGCTGAGGCCGATCGCCTCCGCGATTTCCTTGGTGACCGGCTGCATCTGCACGCCGATGAAGCCGCGGGTGACCGAGCCGTTCTCCTTGAGCGAGTTCACGACCGTCTCGACGGTGCTCGCCGGGATCGCGAAGGCGATGCCCACGTTGCCGCCGGAAGGCGAGAAGATCGCCGTGTTCACGCCCACGACCTCGCCCGAGAGGTTGAAGGTCGGGCCGCCCGAGTTGCCCCGGTTCACGGAGGCGTCGATCTGGATGAAGTCGTCGTAGGGACCCGCGCCGATGTCGCGGTGCTGGGCCGAGACGATGCCGGCCGTCACGGTGCCGCCGAGCCCGAACGGGTTGCCGATGGCCACGACCCAGTCGCCGATGCGAGCCTTCTGGCCGGCAAGGCGGACGTAGGGGAAGTCGCTGCCCTCGACCTTCAGCAGGGCGAGGTCCGTCTTCGGGTCGGTGCCGATCACCTTGGCGTCGAGTTCCTTGCCGTCATCCATGGTGACGGTGACCGAGCTCGCCTTGTCGACCACGTGGTTGTTCGTCACCACGTAACCGTCGGCCGAGATGAAGAAGCCGGAGCCAAGGGCCTGGCCGAACTGGCGGGGACGCTGCTGGCGATCGCCGCGCTGCCCGGGCTGCTGCTGGTCGCGGAACTGGCGGAAGAAGCGCTCCATCGGATGGCCCGGGGGCAGGTCGGGCATGGAGAACTGCTGGCCGTCGCCGTCGTCGTCGCGGTCGGCCACGTTCTGCACCTTGACCTTCACGGCCACGACGGCGGGCTTCACGCGCTCGATCACGTCCGCGAAGGACGGCAGGTTCTGGATCGGCTGCGAGGCCGAGCGCAGTTCGGCGTGAGCGGCATTGGGAGCCACGAGCCCGGTCTCGACAGCGCCGCCCGCGATCAACGCCGCGACGGCCGCCGCGCCGAGCCACTTGGTCATACGCTTGCGGGGGGTGGAAACCTTGTCCAACATGTTCTGTCTCTCCTCGAGGAACCCTCTTGGGATCGTCGTAGGAGGAAGATGGGGTTTGCCGCCTTACGGTACCCTCACCTCAAGATGAAATGTTCGTAAGGTTGCGACGTCACACACGGGGTCGGTACGGAGAGGCCCGATTGTGGTCGGCCCGGCAATGATGCTAGATGCGCCCAAGGTTCATCGGGCGGCGCGAGCGGCGCCGCCGTGGGGGTTTTCGAGATGAAGCGCATGATCCAAGTCGCCTGCGTGATCGGGCTGGGACTGCTGGCCTCGGCCTGCGACAAATGCGGCAACTGGAACATCAACACGCCGCAGTTCTGCACCGGCGTGAACCCCAAGGGCTGACGCCCTTCCCGCGGGTCAGCGCCCCTGGTCGCGTTCGAGCAGGGCCTGCACGGCCTCCTGCTCGTTCGGGTCGAGGGCCGTCGCGGCGGCCTGCGGGCGGCGGCGCAGGGCCGTCCAGGCGCCGATCCCGCCCAGGACCAGCACAAGGGCCGGCGCGAGCCATAACAGCAGCGTATGGGCCCCGAAGGTGGGCTTGAGCAGCACGAATTCGCCGTAGCGCTGAACGAGGTAGTTCTCGACCTGCTCGTTGCTGTCGCCGGCCTGCAGTCGCTCGCGCACGAGAAGGCGCAGGTCCTTGGCGAGGGGCGCATCGGAATCGTCGATAGACTGATTCTGGCACACCATGCAGCGCAGGCCCGCGGAGATCTTCCTGGCCCGCTGCTCCAGAGCCGGGTCCTTCAGCACCTCGTCGGGCTGGACCGCATGGACGGCGGTGCCGACGAAGAGCGTCGCCAGAAGCGCGAGAACGAACCGCATGGCCCCTACTCCGCCGGAACGGCCGAGGCCGGAGGTGCGGTCCTGGCCCGGGTGGGCGCCCCGATGCGCAGGCGCCGGTCCGTGAGCGAGAGCCCTCCGCCCGCCGCCATGACGACCGCGCCCAGCCAGATCAGCAGCACGAGCGGCTTGTGGTAGATGCGCATGCCGATGGTGCCGTCCGCATGGACCTCGCCGATGCTCACATAGACCTGGCTGAGGCCCACGGTCATGATGCCGGCCTCCGTGGTCGGCATGCCGCGCGTCACGTAGAGGCGCTTCATGGTCTCGACCGTGCCGAGTTCCTGCCCGTTGCGGAAGATCCGCATGAGGGCGACATCCTCGCGATAATTGGCTTCCTGGCGCGGCACCACGCGCTCGAGCCTCGCTTGGTAAGGACCAGCGCTCATGCTGTCGCCGGCTTTGAGGGTGCCGAGGCCCTCCGCGTCCCAGGCAGTGGCCGCGATGCCGATCACGGTCACGCCGACGCCCGCATGGGCGATGACGGTGCCCCAGGTCGAGCGCGGCAGGCCCGCGGCCTTGCGCCAGACGGTGGCGAGCGGTGTCCCCCTGCTCCAGGAGCGGGTCACGATCTCGTTCAGGGCGCCGAGCACCAGATAGGCGCCGAGGCCGATGCCGAGGGGCGCCGCGACTGGGCCGCCGTCGCGGAATGCGACGAGCGCCAGGGTGACGAGGAGCGCGATGCCGAACACGGCGTAGAGTCGCTGCACCGTGCCGAGGAGGTTGCCGCGTTTCCAGGCGAGGGTCTGGCCGATCGGAACCAGGAACAGAAGCGGGATCACGAGCGGCAGGAAGGTGAAGTTGAAGAACGGCGCGCCGACCGAGATCTTGTCGCCGGTGAGCACTTCGAGCGCCAGCGGATAGAGGGTGCCGACGAAGACGGTGGCGCAGGCGGTCGCGAGCAGGAGGTTGTTGAGGACGAGCGCGCCCTCGCGGGAGACCGGCGCGAACAGGCCGCCCTGCTTCAGCATCGGCGCGCGCCAGGCGAAGAGCGCCAGCGAGCCGCCGATGAACACGATCAGGATGCCGAGGATGAAGACTCCGCGCTCCGGATCCACCGCGAAGGAATGGACCGAGGTGAGCACGCCCGAGCGGACCAGGAAGGTGCCGAGCAGCGACAGGGAGAAGGTAAGGATCGCGAGCAGGATCGTCCAGACCTTTAGGGCGTCGCGCTTCTCCATCACGACCGTGGAGTGCAGCAGCGCCGTGCCGGCGAGCCAGGGCATGAGCGAGGCGTTCTCGACCGGATCCCAGAACCACCAGCCGCCCCAGCCGAGCTCGTAATAGGCCCAGTAGGAACCCATGGCGATGCCGAGCGTCAGGAACACCCAGGCGCCGAGCGTCCAGGGCCGCACGATGCGCGCCCAGACCGCGTCGATGCGCCCGTCGATCAGCGCCGCGCAGGCGAACGCGAAGGAGATCGAGAAGCCCACATAGCCGATGTAGAGGAGCGGCGGGTGGATCGCGAGGCCCGGATCCTGCAGGAGCGGGTTGAGGTCCTGCCCTTCGGACGGAGCGGGCATGATCCGCGTGAAGGGATTGGACGTCATGAGGATGAAGAGCAGGAACGCGATGGTGACGAGCCCCTGCACCGCGAGCGTGTTGGCCTGCAGCTTCACCGGAACGGTGTTGCGCGACAGCGCCACGACGGCGCCGAACAGGGCCAGGATCAGGACCCACAGGAGCATGGAGCCCTCGTGGTTCCCCCACACGCCGGAGATCTTGTAGATCATCGGCTTGGTCGAATGCGAGTTCTCGACCACGTTGATGACCGAGAAGTCGGACGTCACGTAGGCGACCGTCAGGGCCAGGAACGCGAAGGCGAGGCAGGCGAGGACCGCGAGCGCGGCGGCCGGCGCCACCGCCATCAGGACCGGATCGTTCGACCGGGCGCCCCAGAGCGGCACCACGAACTGGATCAGGGATAATCCGAGCGCGAGTGCGAGCGCGAAATGTCCGGCCTCGACCAACACGATGGCACTCCTTGCGTTACTGCGTCTGCGGCGCGGCGTTCGCCTCGCCTTGCCAATGACCCTGCTTCTTCAGGGCATCGGCGACCTCACGGGGCATATAGTTCTCGTCGTGCTTGGCGAGCACGGTGTCGGCCTTGAAGATGCCGGACGGATCGAGCGCGCCTTCGGCCACGATCCCCTGCCCTTCGCGGAATAGGTCCGGAAGCAGGCCGTTGTAGTTCACGCGGATCGAGCTCTGCGCGTCCATGACCTCGAAGGAGACCTGCTGGTTCGCGCCGCGCTGGACCGAGCCCTCCTTCACGAGACCGCCGAGGCGGAAGCGCGTGCCCGGCTGCACGTTCTTGGCCTGCACGTCGGCGGGCGAGTTGAAGAACACGATCGTGTCGTTCATGGCGAACAGCACGAGGCCGAGGGCGACCGCAAGGATGCAGCCGGCAACACCGATCAGAGTCAGGCGGCGTTGTTTTCTGGTCATTGCGCAGCGTCAGTCAATTTCAGTTCACGGGCCATCGCTTCGATGGTCTTCAGCCCCGCATCGTCCTGCGCCAGCGCCTGGCGGGCCCTCTGGGCTGCGGCCTCTGCTTTATCACGTTGGCCCAGGACCGCATAGGAGCGCATGAGTCGCGCCCATTCCTCCGGGCTGCCGCCTTGCGATTCGAGGCGCTCCGCGAGGCCGGACACCATGCGCTGGATGTCGGCGGCGCCCACCTGCGGGGCCTGCGCCGCAGCCGGCGGCACCGGTGCGCCGAGCCGGGTCAGCTGCTCCCGGACCAGCGAAACCCACGGGGCATCGGCGGGCGAGATCGACAGGAGGTCGGTATAGGCGGCCTTCGCCTTCTCGACCTGTCCGTCCTGCTCGGCGGCCTGGGCGAGATAGAAGCGCGCCTTGGGGGCGCCGGCATCGAGCTTCACGGCCTTCTCGAACGCGGCCTGCGCGTCGCTCGAGATCAGCCCGTTCCTGGCGAGGACGAGGGCCTCGCCGTAATTGGACAGCCGGTCGGCATCGTCGCCCAGGATGCGCAGGGCCGATTCGTAGGCCTTCACCGCATCGTCCACCCGGCCCATGCGGATGTAGACCGGAGCGAGCACCTCCCAGCCGCGCCCGTCCTGAGGGTGCTGGGCGAGGTGGGTCTCGATCTGCGACACGGCGGTGGCGAGGTCCTGGGTCTGCGCCTGCGGCTGCGGCGCATTTGCGACGGGACGGTCGAAGATATGCGGGGACCCGTAGGCGCCGTAAACCGCGATGGCGAGAATCGGCACGACCGACAGGGCCAGCGTCGACACCGCGCGGCGGCGGCGCAGGGCCGGCTCGCCGACGGCCGCGGAGGCGGTGTCCTCCAGGCCCGTGGCGCGCAGGAGCCGGCGGCCGGCCTCGGCCTTGGCGGCCTCCGCCTCGGCGGGCAGGAGCGCGCCGCGCTCCCGGTCGCGCTCGATCTCGGCGATCTGGTCCCGATAGAACTGGACGTTGGGATCCGCCTGCCCGCGAACGGCCGAATGGCGCGACAGCGGCCACAGAACCACCATCACGGCAGCGGCCGTCATTGCCAGGAGTATTATCCAGATCACCATGAGCCCCTAATTAACCCGTGCCGCCCTCAAGCACGATGGTGGCACGGTGTCACGCGCAAAGCGCGCGCCGTCAAGCTTTGTCCCCCGGAAGCTCCAGAACGGCCCGCAACCCGCCCATTGGGGAGGCCTCGAGGCTCAAGGAGCCGCGGTAGAGCGCCGCGAGGTCGCTGACGATGGAGAGGCCCAGTCCGGAGCCCGGCTTGGTCTCGTCGAGGCGGCGCCCGCGCTTGATCATCTCGCTGCGCGCGGCCTCGGGCAGGCCCGGCCCGTCGTCGTCGATCAGGAGGCGGATGCGCGCCCGGTCGGCGCCCTCGCGCAGGACTTCGGCCATCACCACCACCTTGCCGTCGGCCCATTTGGCTGCGTTGTCGATGAGGTTGCCGGCCATCTCCTCCAGGTCCTGCTTCTCGCCCCGGAAGCGCAGGCCCTTCGGGATCGCGAGCTCCACCGCCAGGTCCTTGTCCCGGTAGATCTTGGCGAAGGTCCGGGCGAGGCCGTCGATCACGGGCTCTACGTCCGTCAGCGTTCCCAAGGTTCCGGCGAGCGCCGCCGCACGGGCGCGGTCGAGGTAGTAGTTCACCTGGTCGCGCATGAGCGCCGCCTGCTCGCGCACCTTGGCGGCGACGTCCTCGGGAGCGTTCTCGGCCTCGTTGACGATGATGCTGAGCGGCGTCTTGAGCGCATGGGCCAGGTTGCCGACCTGGGTGCGGGCCCGCTCCAGGATCTCCCGATTCGTGTCGAGCAGCAGGTTCAACTCGCTGGCGAGCGGGGCGATGTCGTGCGGGTATTCGCCCGCGATCCGCTCCGCCTCCCCGCGCCGGATGGCGCCGAGTGCGCTGCGCAGGTTGGCGAGCGGCCGCAGGCCGAAGCGGATCTGCAGCAGGGTCGTGAAGCCGAGCGCGAGGCCCAGGAGCGCGAACGTAACCGTGAGGGCGAACAGGAAGCTGCGCACCGCGGTTTCGATCTCGTCGGCGGGACCGGCCACCCGGATGATGAAGCGCCCGTCCTCCCCGAGGTCGATGTCGCGCTCGATGATGCGCAGGTCCCGGTCGTCCGGCGCCTTGCCGTAGCCGCGGCGGATCTGCCCGAAGGCCTCGTTGCCGGAGCGCGCCAGCGCCGGGAGTTGCCCGCCGAAGAGGGACTTGGAGGAGCGCACCTCGTCGGGCTTGGCGTTCGGGCGGGTGACCTGCCAGTACCAGCCGGACAGGGGCAGCTCGAAGCGCGGGTCGCCGATGGGGCCGAGGTCCCGGTCCGGCGCGCCCGGCGCGACGAGGTTCGACGCAAGCGTGTTGGCATTGACCAGCAGGCGCTGGTCGAAGGCCCGCTCCGTGTTCTCGCGGTAGAGGGTGGAGAGGATGAGCCCCGCGATCAGCAGGATCACGAAGCTCCAGAAGACCGACGATGCCGCGAGGCGAACCGCGATCGAGCGGCCCGCGAATCCCTTCAGGATCGGCTGCAGGCCCCTCACGTCCTGGTCTGGCCTGCGTCGAGAAGGTAGCCCAGGCCGCGCACGGTCTGGATGATGTCGACCCCGAGCTTCTTGCGCAGGCGGCCGATGAACACCTCGATCGTGTTCGAGTCGCGGTCGAAGTCCTGGTCGTAGAGGTGCTCGGTCAGCTCCCCCCGGGACACGATGCGGCCGGTATGGTGCATCAGGTAGGAGAGCAGCCGGTACTCGTGGGAGGTCAGCTTGACCGGATTGCCGTCGACCGTCACCCGGCCGGAGCGGGTGTCGAGCTTGACCGGGCCGCAGCTGATCTCGCTCGTGGCGTGGCCGGTGGCCCGGCGCAGGAGGGCGCGGACGCGGGCCAAGAGCTCCTCCATGTGGAAGGGCTTGGTCACGTAGTCGTCCGCGCCGGCGTCGAAGCCCTGCACCTTGTCGCTCCAGCGATCGCGGGCGGTCAGGATGATGACCGGCATCTTCCGGCCCTCGCGTCGCCAGGCGTTGAGCACGGTGACGCCGTCGACCTTCGGCAGCCCGAGATCGAGGATCACGGCGTCGTAGGGCTCGGTATCGCCCAGGAACTGCCCCTCCTCGCCGTCCGAGGCGGAGTCGACCGCGTAGCCGGCCTGTTCCAGGGAGGTCACGATCTGGCGATTGAGGATCGCATCATCCTCGACAACGAGAAGGCGCACGCTTTCCAGCTTTCCTTAATGAACCGATTTCACGCGTCCCGAAGACCCGTCGATCATCACTTGCACGATCCGACCGTCCCTCTGCAAGGCCACGATGACGTAAACCAGCTCGTCGCTGTTCCGGCAGAGATTGGCCCGCACCACGTCGGCGTTCGGCACCTGGCGCCGCGCGGTCATGACGGCGGCGGCCGGGGCGACGACGTCCTTGGACGCGACCGCCGCCTGCATTTCTCGCGGCTGCAGGCAGTCCTGAAGGGCCGCCGACGCGCTCTGCGCGTGCGCGGCACCCAGGAATCCCCACCACATGATGACGAGCCAGATCAGACGCATGGCCGGAACATGCCCTTTCGGCACTGAACGAAGTCTGAATGTAACACTAGCTCATGATTTGCCGGGTGGCCAGAATCCGGAAGACTGTGGAGGCCACGAAGCTCGCAGCGCCCACGAGCTGGGCGGCGGCCTCGGCGAAGGCCTCGGTCCGGAGGTCGGACGTGTCGAAGCCGATCAGCCCGAGCACGAGGGCCGCGAGGCCGACGAGGTTGGCCCAGACCGTGCGGCTGGCCAGGATGGTCTTGGTGTCGATCATGGAGAGATCCTTTCGGTCAGGATGAGGATCGGTCGAGCCGGAGGGCCTCCTGCTCGACCGCGAGAACCCGGCTGCGCCATCCGCGCCCGAAGATGGGCCAGGACGCGAGGCCGGAGAGGAAGGTGTGCCGCGCCCGGGTCAGGCGGCGGATGACGTCCGCGGCCTCGGCATTGCGCGCGGCCGCGAGGGTGCGGGGGCCGACGACGCCGTCGGCCGGAACGCCAAGGATGCCCTGGAGCCTGCGGACCGCACGCTCCGGGCCGGAATTGACCGCGAAGTCGAAGAGGGCGAGGTCGACGCCTGCGGGAAGCTCGTCGCCCCGGACCGCGTCCCAGTAGTGGCGGCGGTAGATGGTCCCGGCCTCCTCCCGCGTCAGCGCCCGCACGTCCTCGACCGAAACGGGACGGCCGCGGAACCGCGATAGGGTCGCGCGGGTGATGCCGTGCTTGGTGGCTCCGCCCGGATCGGCCGGATGCTGGACGAAGCCGCCCTCGTGCCGCAGCACTTCCGCGAGGCTTCGGTCAAAGGATGCGAGCGCCATCACAACTCCGCCTGTAGGGCAATCGTAGCCGTTCCACCGAGGTGGAGCACACCGACGCTTCCGGCGATCCCGCTGAAGGAGGTGCCGGCCTGGAAACGCAGGGCAAGCGACAACGGGCCTCCCCCCGGCGCCGTCGCGATGACGAGCCCGCCGGTGAGGCTGGTCCAGGTGCCGGCCGCATTGTCGAAGAAGCCGACCTGATTGCCGGACGGGGCGGCGTTCGCCCAGGCGAAGCTGCTGGACATGACCGAGGGGCCGACCCGCATCGGCACCGGCAGCATGAGCGGGATCTCGACGAGGTTCGTGCCGATCCTCTGCCCGAACGCCCCCAGCATCACGGTCACGCCGGTTCCGCCGGCGAGACGCTGGTAGTAGCGGCGGCAGCGCAGCTCCTCGACGTCAGGGGGCTCGAAGGCCCAGGGCAAGGCGGCGGGCCCGACATCCAGCCTGACGCGGGAGAAGGTGCAGGTCTCCGTGGGCTGGAGCCGCACGACCACATGGCCGGTCTCGTTGGAGGCGAGGGTCACGGTGGCCGAACGGCGTCCGCTGCCCCGCGGAATGGTCGCCGCCTGGGAGCCGACCGTGACCGGGATCGGCACGGAGGGGTTCTCGACCGACAGGGTCAGGGTGAGCCCCGCATAGGTGGCGGTTCCGGTGAGGGCCGCGGCCCGCGCCACGTCGAGGACCTGCTCGAGATTGCCGGTGAGGGTCACCGTGCCGTCCGCCGTGCGGGTGATGGTGCAGCCGCCGGTGCCCGCCTTCCAGCGGTCGTAGCCGTAAACGCCCTGGCCCAGGGCGCCGCCCGCGAAACCGCGCTGGTTCACGAGGAAATGGCCGTTGACGAGAAGGCTCGGAGGACCCGCGCCCACGCAGCCGCTCGGGAACGACACGAGGCCCGTGGCGGCCTCGATGCGCATGGCGTCGCGCCACGTGCTGCCGTCCGGCGAGACGCGGATGCCGAAATCGTCCGAGCCGATCAGGCCGGTCTCGGCGCGCCCGCTGTAGCCGCGCTGGTAGAGCTGCGACAGCACGTTGCCGGCTTCCGCCTTGTTGAGCACGAAGCGCAGATCGCCGCTGCCGCCCTCGCCTGCCGCGAGCGCGGTGAACAGCACTGCGTTGAGCTTCGCGGCGAGACGGTTGAGGTCGTCCGCCGCAGTGCCGATGCCGAGGCGTTCCACCTGTCCGAGGTCGCGGCTGTAGCGGCCGAGGTCGCGCCATGCCCCGCCGTCGAAGACGAGGATCGCGTCCTCCGCCTCCACATAGGCGCGCCAGCCGGGACGCGGCGCAAGGAAGCGCCAAGCGCCGACGTCGAACAGCGCGACCTCGCCGTCATGGCTCGCGAAGGCGCCGGTGGCATCCTCTCCGACGAGATAGCGCTCGCCCTCTTCCGGCGAGGTCGGCGGATCGGTGCGGCCGCGCTCCTTGACGGCGAGATGCACGAGGGCATCGAGGGAGGCGAGCGCCTCGTTGTGGGTGACATGCTTCTGCGCCTGCGCGGCCGCGATGAGCGGCAGGCCGAGATGAGGTGTATCGGTCATGCGGAACGGATTTTCTTTTGGCTAGAGGATCGAGACCATGGCGGTGCGCTCGAAGCCGCGGCCGGCGACGGCGCTGATCTGCGCGACGCGGACCGAAAGTTCGGCCTGGGGGGCGCCGAAATCGGCAAGCTCATCGGCCGACGAATAGAGGACGGACGGCTGCGTGCTCGTCAGCGTGCGCCGCACGGCGCCGTTGCGGAAAATGTCGATGCCGTAGCGTTCGCCGTCCTCACCGAGCGGAACGTCGACCGGCTCCCACGCGTCGCCGTCGCGGCGGGTGCGCCGGATCCAGGCGAGGCGGATGCCGCCCTCCTCCCGCTGCGCCGTGACGCGCACCGGGCTGAGCGGACGCAGCGCGTCGCCCCCGACCGTTGCGGAGAACTCGACCGTCGCCGGATCGGCATGGTCGCGGCCCGCAGGACCGACGCGGTAGCGCCATGTCCGCCCGAGATCCTGGAGATCGGAAGTCAGCGGCACGACACCTTCATCGAGGCGCACCACGAGAGCGCCTTCCGACATCGTGCGGACCACCTCCGGCTCGCTGCCGCCAAGGCCGCGCAGCAGGCGCGTGAGGCGATAGGTTCGCTCGGCGATCATCTCGGCGCGTGCGGCGGAAAAAATCTCCCAGCGGCCGTCGTCTCCCTGCACGGCGAAGAGGTTGCCGCCGCCGAGCGCCTCCTCGTCGTCGATGGCGCTGATCGCGCCCGACGAGATCTCGACATCGAGAACCGCATGCCGGTCCCATCGCCACAGGGGCCGCTCGGAAGCGGCGTGAGGGTGCGGCCGATCACGGCCGGGATGTCGACGATCCGGTGCGGCGTGAAGCTCGCGCCGTTGCCGGAGCGCCAGACCGCGACCGCGCCGGGCCAGGGATCGGCCGCGACCGCGAGGTATTGCAGCGGCGCCGGATCGGCGGGGCTCGCCGCCAAGTCGAGCACGACGACGAGCGGCTTGCCCGGAACCGGCGGCGGGCGGCGGACGGGACGCGGGATCGATGATCCGGGCGTCTCGAACACGGCGGGCTCCACCGCCCGCGCGGACACCTTGCGGGTCGGCCCGTCCGCGATGCGCGTGACGCGATGGAGCTTCGGCCCGGCCTCGGTCGGAAGCGAGATCACGTCGCCGGGCTCGATGTCGATGCGGCGCGGCGACAGCTCGAACTCGGCGCTCTCGCGCGCGGCCCAGAGGTCCTGCAGCCACGCATCCGCGAGGCGCTGCGCCTCGGCCCGCCTCGTGACGATCGCCGCGTCCGCCCGCGCCTCCCGGCGGCTGGTGCCGGAGAGGCGGCGCGAGGCGACGGCGGCACGGCGGTAGTCGAGATCGCCCTCCGTGTAGCCGATCTCCACCTGCTGCGGCAGCTCGGTCTCCTGCGCCCGCACCAGCTTGAGGGACGGGTCCTTCTCGGCGAGCACGAAATCGTCCACCGCGAGCGGGATCACCGCGCGCCCTCCCCGGCCGCGCCAGGAGAGGCGGCCGCCGCTCGCGACCGCATCCACGCCGAAGAGGCGCATGAGCTGTTCGAGCGCGCCGCGCGCCGACATCGGCCGGTCGAGCACGTAGCCGTCCACGAAACCGTCGACCGGGAACGGGCCGGAGGCGTCGAGGCCGAAATCCTTCAGGATCATGGCGATCAGCCGGTCGAGGGGCGCGCCCTCGATGCGGCCGGTGATCCAGTGCCCGGTCTCCCAGTTGGCGCCGTCGCTCCACACCGTGTCGAAGTCGGGAAAGGCCGGATAGGGCCGCGCGTCCCAGGCCCAGACGAAGATGTTGGCCGGATCGACCATGTGGCCGACGTAGATCTCCGACACCGGATTGTAGGCGGGCGCGAAGCCCGGCTGCTCGGGATCGAAGCGCGAGAGTATCGCTTCCAGCCCTCGCGCCTGGGCGAGGTCGTCGCGCACGCCACGCGAGAACGGCGGATAGGCGGATTCGGAGGATTTGGGATCGGGGAAGACGTTGGGGCCATTCGGGCCTTTGTCCACCGCCGGGATGCCGATCTCGGTGAGCCAGATCGGCTTCGATTTCGGAGCCCAGGCGGTGGTGCGGATCTCGACGCCGTCGACGCGCTCCACGTGCGGGTTCGACCACCAGGACACGAGGTCCTTGGCGCGGAAGATCCAGGGCTTGTCATAGGCGCCGTCCGCGATCGGCCGCCGCACCTGCGCGGCCCGCTCCGCCGCATTGGCGTAGTACCAGTCGAACGCCTCGCCGCTGCCGAGGCGGGCGCGGAGATAGTCCACATCGTAGACGCTGCGCGCCGCCGTCAGATCCGCATGGTCGGGCCCGTCGCGCCAGTCGGAGATCGGCGGGTAATAGTCGATGCCGACCGCGTCGATGTCGTCGGACGCGAAGAGCGGATCGAGGGGAAAGCGCACCTCGGAGCCGTTGTTAAGCACGTGCGCGCCGTATTCGGTCCAGTCCGCCGCATAGACGATCTCGGTGCCGTGGCCGAGAACGTCGCGGACATCCGCCGCGAGCGAGCGCAGCCGCGACACCGCCGGATAGACGCCGGACGACGAGCGCACGCGGGTGAGGCCCACGAGCTCGCTGCCGAGGATGAATCCGTCGACGCCGCCCGCCTGCCTGGCGAGGTTGGCGTAATGCAGCACCAGCCTGTCGAGGCCCCAGCTGCGGGTGAAGAACTGGCCGACCTGGCTTGCGGCCTCGCCGGTCCCGTCCGGCGATCCGGAGCGTCCGGGCGCCGGATGGCAGGTGATGCGTCCGCGCCAGGGATAGGGCGGCTGGCCGGTGCCGCCGTAAGGATCGGGCAGCGTGTTGCCGGCGGGCACGTCCATCATGACGAACGGATAGAGCACCACCTCCAGGTCGCGCCGCTTCAGCTCCGCGATCAGGCGCGTGACGCTATCGTCGGACGGCGTGCCCCCATAGGCCGGCGCATTGCCGGAGCGCGACACCGCCTTCGCGGTCGCGCGGGTCAGGCCCGCCACGGACCACGTGGCCCCGTCCGTATTCTTCGTCTTCACGTCGACGCGCGGCTCGATGCTGCACGACCCGGCGCGCAGGTCGTCGCCGAACCAGCTCACCACCAGCGAGACGCGCCGGAGGTTCGGGCACAGGGCCTCGAGCGCATCGAGGGAGGCGGCGACGTCGGTGGCGTTGCGCATCTGATGCCGGTTCTCCGGCTTCGTGGCACCCAGTCCCAGCACCTGCGTGACGGGAAGCGTGTCGTAGCCGAACTCGCTCGCGCCCGGGATGAGGCAGACCGCGCGCACCATGCGGTTGAGGCCGTCCACGGGCCGCACCACCTCGAAGGAGAATTGCGGCACGCGGTTGCCGAAATCGGCGAGCGGCAGGCGCTCGAACACCACGTAAGCGAGGCCGCGATAGGCGGGCGCGTAGGCCGACCCTTCCTTCGCGACGATGAGCGGATCGGCGCCTTGCGTCTCCGACCCGCGATGCACCCGCATGGTGATGGTCGAGAGGTCGAGCTCGCGCCCGTCCGCCCAAACGCGGCGGATGAGCGCGATGCGGCCCTCGCACAGCCCTACCGCGAGGTTGGCGAAGTACGAATAGGTCTTGTTGACAATGCCCGATCCGCCGCCGCCGAGGCCCTTGCCGCCCTGGGTGCCGGAGCGCTGCTTCGACGTGGTGATCACCTCCTCCAGCCGCGTCGCCCAGATGAGCTGGCCGCCGATGCGGGCGCGGCCGTAGACCCGCGGGATCGGCGCGCCCTCCGTGGAGGTGAGCCCGTCGATCTCCTTCAGGCGCGGCCCCTCGACGACCTTCGGCTGATCGGAGCCGCCGAAGAGCGCATTGTCGATGGCGGCGCCCGCGAGGCCGCCGAGCGCGCGACCCACCGCGGCTCCGAACGGGCCCGCGATGGCGCCGCCGACCACGGAGCCGACGGTCTGTAGGACGAGTGTGGCCATGAGGTTTATCCAGGAAAGCGAAACACATGGGCGAGGTGGCGCCGCCACCAGGGGCGAAAAGCCACCTCGGCGACGGCGGCACCGTCATGGGCGTGGATCATCGTGTCGGGCGAGGTCGCGATGGCGCAGTGCTTGGCGGGCAGGTTGTCGCGCCAGCGGAAGAGCAGAACGTCGCCGGGCTGAAGATCCGCGATCTCCACCTCGACGAGATGACGCCGCGCCGCCGCCACGAGCGTGTCAGCGCCCGCTTCCGCCCAGTCGGCGGAGTAAGGCCGCGGCAACTCCGGCTCCGCGCCCATGACGGCGCGCCAGACCCCGCGCAGCAGCCCGAGGCAGTCGCAGCCGACATGCTTCAGGGACGCTTGGTGGCGGTAGGGCGTGCCGATCCACGAGCGGGCCTCGGCGACGATGATGTCGGGTGTGGGCATGATGATGCACGCTTGTGCCCCTCCCCGTTGCGGGGAGGGTCGGAGTGGACGGACGGGTAAGAGGGATCAGAGCCCACCTCCGTCCTCATCCTGAGGAGCCGCGAAGCGGCGTCTCGAAGGAGGGTCCAGCGTGCGCTGGAGACGCCTCGTCCCCGGATCAAGTCCGGGGCAAGCTCTTCAAGACGGACCTACGGTCCTCCTCAGGATGAGGCTGCGGGGAAGATGCCGGCGGGCACAGGCGCCTCAATCCTCAAGGAGCAAGGAAGATCGCTCACTGAAAGAAGCTTCCGCCATCGAGCCCCGGCTCGCCCTGCTGCGGCATGCGGATGATGAAGTCGTTGCCGGGCATGTGCGGGAAGCCGCGGAAGTTCACCGCGTTGCGGAAGCGCGCGCGGCACATGGCGTGGGTCTTGTCGCAGCCCGCCGTGACGCGGAACCCGTCGCCGACCGCGATCGGTTGCGGCGCGCGCTGCCACAGGTCGAACTCGTCGGTACCGCCGACCGCGCGATGCACCTTCACCTCGACCGAGACGCCCACATTGGCGCCGCTCTCCCAGGTGAGCCGTCCGCCCGTGCACCAGCCGTCCGAAAAGCCGATGCCGGAGGCCGCGATCGCGAGCGCGCCGTCCGTGCGGGTGACGGTGCCGTGGCCCGTATAGGCGGACGACGCGAGGTTGACCGTGCATCGCGCATCGCCCAGATCCGCCGCGCAGGTGGCGCGGAAGAGCCGCCCGCGCTCCTCGTCGAGCCGATGCATAAGCCCCCTCACCTCGGCCACGAAGCTGCCGTCGGCGCGACGGATCTCGCCGATGGAGCCGATGTCGAGGAGGATGCGCTCGTCTGTGTTCTGCCAGTTGACGAGCCAGGTCTCGACAGACGCGTCGTCGTAGAGCCCGGACGAGATGTCGTGCTCGGTCAGCCCCGCCGACACGAGGGCGCCCGCCACCTCCCCGCCCCCGACCGCGAAGCCGAGTTCGGCCGAGGCCTCCGCGGCCTCGAGCCCCGTGCGGGCCGCAAACGCGACGCCGCCGAAGGCGAGATCGCGGTCATGGTCGGTGAAGCCGAAGACCTGCCCGTCGCGGCGGATCAGCTTCCAGCAATGGCATAGGGTCGTCGCCCCGTCCGTCAGATGGGCGGCGAGGTTTTGGGGGATGGTGCGCATGGGGGGAACTCGGGAATGGTTTTCGGCAAGGTGTCATCCCCGGCCGGAGCGAAGCGGAGGGGAAGGGGATTCAGGCCACTCTGGACGTAGATCCCCTTCCCTCGCCTTCGGCTCGCCGGGGATGACAGGCTCCGCTACGGCACGATCTCGATCAGGGGGACCTGCGGGATCGCGCCGGCGTCGAAGGCCGAGAGGTCGATGTCGAGCTCGTCGGTGTCGAAGCGGACCGGCACGTCGAAGGCGTAGCCTGCCGTGACCGCAGCGCCAGGCGGCGGCGGGGCCGCGAGGGTGACGAGGCCGGTGGTCGGGTCGCAGTTGAAGGCGGTGCCCACCGGCTGCTCGACCCCGTTCACGGCGACCCGCACGGAGCCGCCCACCGGCTTGACGATGGGACGGACATACGGCGCGTGCGCGGCCCCATAGGTCTTCACGAGCGGAAAGGCCAGGCTCGCGCCGTCGCCGGTGCCGATGCGCTGGTCGAGGGGCGTCGGCTCGCGCGAGGGCGGGCCGGAGCGCCAGTCGGCGCGGTCGCGGAACCGGAAGCCGACGAGGCGCCCGCGCCGTTCCTCGAAGAAGGCGATCACCACGTGCAGCGCGTCGACGGTGCGGATGCCTAAGCCCGCGTCGTAGCGGCGGCGCGAATGGGCCCAGCGGCTGTTGCGGTGCTCGCGTCCGGACGCGAGCGTGACGATGTCGGTGCGCCGCACCGGCCCGCCGCGGCTGCCCAAGCTCACGTCGAGGGGAAAGCGCACCTCGTGGAAATCGGACGCCATGGGCATCCCTCCTGCGATGAAACGGAAAGGCCGGGGTGACGTTGTCGTTGCGACAGATCCCAGCGACAGAGGAGACAGACGGCGATGAGCAACGCCCCCAACGACCTCGCCGAGGACTTTCCGGACAAGGCCGACAGGATCCGCGAGCTGAAGCTCGGCAACAACCGGTTCTCCCGGCTCTACGACGAGTACAACGAACTCAACCGGACCATCCACCGGGTCGAGACCCGGGTGGAGCCGACCACCGAGGACGTCGAAGAAGACCTCAAGCGCCGCCGCGTCCGGCTGAAGGACGAGATCCTGGCGATGCTGGCAGACGGGCAGGCCTGACGCCCGCCCGGAGAAACCTCACATCCCGCGCTGGCCGCGCGCCACTGCCCGGGCCAGGGCGGCCGAGACCTGCGCCTCGGAGCGGCGGAAGCTGTCCGCGTCCGGCGTGGTGACGTTCACGGTCACCGATGTCGGCCGCCCGCCCCCGCCGGAGCGGACGCCCAGCCGCCCGTCCGGCCCGCGCGCCAGCGGCATAACGGCCTCGGCGCCCCGCTCCCCCATCAGCCCGAGGCCGCGCCCGAGCGGAAAGTAAGTCGGCGCCCCGACCACGCCCCCTTGCGCGAACGGCATCACCATGCCCCGCGAGAGCACGCCTCCTTTCGCCAAAGCCGCGGCCCCGCCGCCGAAGAGCGAGCCGAACAGGGATCCGATGCCTGTTCCGAAATCGGACAGATCGGGCCCGACCGGCAGCGAATTGCCGAAAAGCCCGCCGAGCAAGGATTGAAGACCTTTCGTCAGGGACATTTGCAGAGGCGCGATGGCGCTACGTAAAGCGAATTCTGTGAATGTTCTGCGGACATTCTTCAGGACATCGTCAAACTTCTTGCCTTCTGCAATATTCTTTGCAAAAGCATTGGCCATGGACTCCCCGAAACGGTCGGAAAGACCTATGAGTGTGTCGAGTTGGCGTTTTCTTCCTTCATTCGCCTTGTCGTTCGAATCTCCGGTTTCCTTAACATCCTGGACCAAATTTCACTCTCCAAAGTCGAAGCTGATTGCTGTCGCTTTATGGGCATGTTTTTTGACAGCCTGCGTGAGCACGCCGCCAACCTGGTCCGTCTTCAAGACGCCCGGAATCGCCCCGGCTCAATGGAGCCGGATCAATGATGAATGCTCTTATGAAGCCGAGAAGGCGACGGCGTCAGCAGATTCGAAGACAGCCGTCTCGTACACGTGGAACAGGCTCTACGTCATGTGCGCGGAACTGAAGGGAGCCACCTTTGTCGGTCGCGTCTCGATGCCTGAGGATCAATGGCAACGGATCAAAGCACTTTGCACGAAAGAGGCCGAGCTCGCCGTCGCTAAGCAGGCTCCTTCACGAAGCCGAGACGAGCTGAAAGAGGATCTTGAGTTCGACTGCATGAAGCGCAACGGCGTGAAGTTCCGGCAATCGTACTATCCCTAAGGATCTGATCGCAGAGTGCGATAATGGAGCAGTTCGACCATGTTGCGACACGGGACGTTTGGTGGAATTCTGATCGCGTTCACTGCGATTTTGGGATGCACACGCCCGGAAGAGCTTGATTTGAAACCAACAGGCGACCTGAAATACGACAGAGCTCGCGACGAGTGCTTCTATGAGGCGTCGAAAGCCATCTATTTAGCACCGCCTCATACTGCGACTGGAGCAAAGGACATCTATGCACAGTGCCTTAAGCTGAAAGGCTATGGGCGATAATTGTTGGACCAGAACATGGACTCCCCGAAACGATCGGAAGGACCTATGAGTGTGTCGAGCTGGCGTTGGGTTAAGTCAGCGCCCTCAATCATCCGCCCCTTTGTCCCCTACAGCCAGCGCCGGACGCGCGAGCTGTAGGCGCGATAGACGTCGCCGAACCTGCGTTCGAGATAGGCTTCCTCGCGGGCCACGACGCCGTAGCGGATGACGAGCCAGAAGGGCACCAGCGCAACCAGCAGCCAGAGCGTGTCGAACGCGACGCTCAACCCGATCAGCCCCAGGATCATGCCGAGATAGATCGGGTTGCGCGCGAAGCGGTACGGCCCGCTCTCGACGATGGCGGTGGTCGGCCGGTTGGTGGGAACGTTCGTGCCGGCCCGGGTCATCGTCACGACGGCCCAGACGCCCAGTGCGAGCGCGAGAACGAACACAACCGCGCCGAGGAGGCCCGCGGGCACCTCGTCGGGCAGGAACCGCAGGGGCACGAGCCGGTCGAGCGCAAGTCCCGCCAGGATGGCGAGCCCCCAGGCAATCGGCGGCCGGATCAGGACGTGAGCGGTGTCCGTCGTATCGGTCATGGCGGGACGACCCTGTGCTTGTCGATGCCGCCTGGCAGATTACCGCCGAACGCCACGCGACGCGAATCCATGGCCGCGGATCATGCCCCGTCCGGAAACGCCGCCATCAGCCGCCTGAGGTCGCGGCCAAGCGCCGGCTCCGGTCCTCGTCCGCCGCTCAAGCCCTCCCACGCGGCGATCAGCTCGCGCGGAGTCGCGCGCCAGAAGTCGCGCGGGCTCCACCGCAGGACGCCGAGAGCGAGCATCAGGGCTTCGTCCCAGGGAAAGGCCTGGGTGGGAAACGCCTGTGGCTCGCTCACGCCCCCTGCGGCCGCGGAGGGTTTGGGGCGGCCCCGAAGGTGGCGGCGAGAAGATCGGCGATCGCGGCCGCGACGGGCTCAATGCCGTCGCTCAGCGGCAGGTTCGCCACCTCCTGGTCGGTGAGCGCATGGCCGCCGCCGCGCAGGGCGACGGCGAGCAGCGTCAGCAGGTCGCGGCTCGACAGTCGCCCGGTGCCGAAGCGCTCCGCCAGCGCCATCAGGTCCTGCACGCCGAAGGCGTCTTCGAGTTCGGCCAGCGCCCCGAGGGTGAGGCAGAGCGTGTAGCGCGTCGCGCCGAGTTCCAGCGCGACCTCCCCGCGTCGTCGGTTGGGCATGAGGGTTTTTCCTTTGCGTGTTGGTGTTCCACTTGCGGGAAGGGGTTAGGGAAAGTGCGCCACGCGTTTATGGTCCAGAGCACCGATTACAACTCTGGCCTCATCCTGAGGAGCCGCGAAAGCGGCGTCTCGAAGGATGCTTCCAGTGCTCTCTGGAAACGCCTCGTCCTTCGAGACGGGCCTGCGGCCCTCCTCAGGATGAGGCTGCGGGGGCACGTGCCCAGCCCTACAACGCCGCGAACGTTAGCGCTCCCGCGGACTCGAACGCCATCTCGAACGTCACCTCGCCCGCGTGGTCGCCGCGATATTCGAGGCTCGTGATCTGGAACGGGCCTTCGATGCGGCCGAAATCCGGAATGACGATCTGGTAGTCGAGGATGTCGCCGTCGAAGAAGACCTGGCGCATGCGCGCGTCCGACCCCTCATCCTTGAACACGCCCGATCCGGTGATCCCGGCGCGGCGCACGCCGACCCCGGCGAGCAGCTCGCGCCAGCGCCCGGCGGATTCCGCGTTGGTGACGTCGACGGTCTCGGCGTTGAAGGCGATCTGGCGCGTGCGCAGCCCCGCCACGGTGACGAAGCCGCCGGCCCCGTCGCCGATCTTGACGAGCAGATCCTTGCCCTTCTGTGCAGGCATGACATGTTCCTTTCGGTGAATTGCGAAGAACACCCTCCCGCCTCATCCTGAGGAGACGCGGAGCGCCGTCTCGAAGGATGCTTCCCGTGCCCCCTGGAGACGCCTCGCCCTTCGAGACGCTTCGCTCCTCAGGGTGAGGCTATGGGGAGCAGTGGCCCAGCGTGACGTGGTACTTCAAACCACCTCCGTCACGGCGCGCAGGCTGATCGTGACGCGGGTGAGCTGGCTGTCCTTGTCGCGAGCGGCGGAGAGCTCCGTCACGCGCAGGTTGACGAGGCGGTGGCCGTCGAGGGTGAGCGCCGCGTCGTCGAGAATCGCTGCGAGGCGCTCCGCGACGGCGAGCGCCATGCTGGCGCCGCCGCGCTCGGCCCAGACGACGATCGCCGCGTCCTGCTCGTGGCCGCGGTCGAAATCCGTCGACCAGTCCTGCGCCGTCACGTCGCCGAACACGGCGTAGACGGGAGCGGATGCGCGGGGCGGCTCGTCGTGGAGGCGCAAGGCGCCACCCATGAGCGCGACCAGCTCCGCATCCGCGGAACCGGCGTCGAGGATGGCGCGGCGCAGCGCCAGCACGGGGCTCGTCACGGCTTGATCTCCTCGACGAGGCACACGAGGTCGCGGCGCGATCCGTCCGGGTCGGACGCGGCGTGGATCGCGAAGCGCCTGAGACCGCAGACGATCCGCATGGCCCCCGTCACGCCCTCGCGGTAGCGCAGGGTGATGCGGTGGGTGAGCGCCTGTTCCGGCCGGTCCGCGCGGATGCGCTCGTGACCGGACAGCATTTCCATGGCGCCCCAGACCTGAGGACCGGGCGCATAGGAGCGGATGACGCCGCCGAAGCCGTCGGGACGCTCCAGCGGCAATTCGAGCACAAACCGGCGCGCACGCGCGCCGATGGATAAGGATTTGGATGGCATGGTTCTTTTTGGATGAGAGAGTAAGGTCCCACTCGTCATTCCGGGGCGAGCGTAGCGAGAGCCCGACCCGAAGGGGCACGCGAAGCGGGCAAACCCAGAAACGCCGACGATGCAGGATGGGGAGGAATGCTCATCGCCTTCTTCTGAAACGCAGGCGGCTCTGGGTTCCGGGCCCGGCCTGCGGCCGCCCCGGAATGACGAAAGAGTGCGCCCCGGAATGACGGGCGCGGGTTCAAAGCCGCGCACGTCGGAACGGTGCGATCATCGCGAGCGCGTCGGGCGGCAGGGTCTGGTCGCCGGCGAGGTCGCCGCGGTTCTCGAACCAGCGGGCGACGATGATCTTGATCGCGAGCCGAAGGGTCGCCGGCACGTCCCCCGGCGCGGCGCCGTAGCCGGCGCGCACCGTGACCACAATGCCGTTGCGGGCGCGGCCGGGCTGCGGCGGGTCGGACACCGCGATGCGCGGCGGGTCGCTCATCGCATCCGCGTCGATCCGCTCCGGCGGGATCGCGATTGACCCACCGGAAGCATCCACGAACGTGATGCTCTCCACGGCGATCAGCGGCGAGAGCGGCAGCAGCAGCGTGCCGGTCTCCGGCCAGCGGTCGAGAGCGACGCGCCAGGTCTGCTCGACGAGGAGCCGGCGCGAGGCCGCCTCCACCATCAGGCGCGCGGCCTTGGTGAGACCTTCGATCAGCGCATCTTCCGCATCGTGGTCGACGCGCAGATGCGCCTTCATGTCGGCGAGCGCGACGGGCTCGACGGCGGGGCCTTCGACTTGTATCGGGTTCATGATGACAGGAATTCCTCGCATGAGACGCTTCACCGCCCTTCTCCTCGCCACCCTGCTGCCCGCCACGGCCGCGGAGGCCATCGTCGGCGGCGCGGAGGACCAGGGTCCGCTGTCGCGCCGCAGCGTGATGGTGCTGAGCTCGAATGGCGGCGTGTGCAGCGCCGTGGTGGTGGCGCCGGACGTGGTGCTCACCGCCGCCCATTGCGTGACGGGCGCGGCGGAGCACCGGGTGCATTTTCGCGACGAGGCCGGCGAGCCCGTGCTGATCGCGCCCGCCGCGAAGGCCGTGCATCCGGGCTACGACGCCAAGGCGATCGAGGGCCGGCGGCGCTCCATCGACCTCGCGCTCCTGCGTGTGCCGGAGCCGCTGCCGCAGCGGTTCGAGACCGCCACCCTTTCGACGACCGGGCTCGGCAAGGGCGAGGCCGTCACGGTCGGCGGCTGGGGCCTCGCCCGCAAGGACGACCCGAAGACCACCGGCACGTTCCGCACCGCATCGCTCGCCGTGGTCGAGCCCTACGGCCCGAGCAGGATCCTGCTGTGGTCGAAGGGCACCGGCGCCATGGGCGCGTGCCAGGGCGATTCGGGCGGGCCGATGGCGGCGGGCGACGCGGTGGTGGCGATCACGAGCTGGTCCACCGCGGCCGGAGGACAGGGCTGCGGAGGCATCACGCAGGGCATCCTGGTTGGCCCCCAGCGCGCCTGGATCGACCAGACTCTTGCGAGCTGGAAGCGCGTCGCGCAGTGGAACGGCAAAATGCCGTAGCGGCAGGCGCGGAACCGTTCGCCTGCGCCAAAGCTTCCCTTGTGGAAACCCCTCGCACCCCTCACACTCGATTCATGCGCACCCTGTCGATCCTCGCCCTTGCGGCCCTCACGCTCTTCGCCGGTCCCGCCCATGCGGTCCTGCAGGGCACCACGAACCGCGATCCGAACGGCCTTCGCCGCTCGGTGGTCTACATCGAGAACAGCGAGGGCGAGCTCTGCTCCGGCGCGGTGATCGCGCCGGATCTCGTGCTCACCGCCGCCCATTGCATGATGGACCATGCGGGCTACCGGGTCGTGGGCGTGAACCGCGCGTTCCGGCCGCAGGCCTTCGACGTGGTGGCGACCGCCGTGCATCCGGCCTTCGTGCAGGGCACGACGCCGCGCACGCAGCCCGGCGTCGACCTCGCCATCCTCAAGCTCGGGCGTCCGCTCGGCCCGGACTACGCGCCCTTCGATCTGCGGCGCGCGGGCCGCATCGAGACGGGCGAGCGGGTGACCATCGCGGGCTTCGGGCTTTTGTCCGAGCGGGCCAAGCGGACCGCCCGGACCCTGCGCCAGACCGATCTCGTCTCCCTCGGACCGGTCCAGGTCGCCAACCGGGTCGTCATCGTGACCGACCGCGACCGGCTGGCGGAGACGACGGGCGCAGGCGCCTGCCGGGGCGATTCCGGCGGCCCGATCCTGTCGCGCACCTCCGCCGGCTATCACCTCACCGGCATCGTCAGCTGGTCGAGCGGAGCCCTGCGCAGCCGGGATCCCAGCGCCTGCGGCGGCCTGACGGCCGTGACGCCGGTCGCCGAGCATCTCGGCTGGATCGTGCAGGGCATGCAGGCGCTCAATGGAGTGGGCGGCGCCTGGTCGAGCCGGTAGCTAAAGCTCGCCAGCGAGCCGATACCCCTCTCCTCATCCTGAGGAGCGGACGAAGTCCGCGTCTCGAAGGAGGGTCCAGTGCGCGCTGGAGACGCCCTCTCCTTCGAGACGGATTCCTGACGCAATCCTCCTCAGGATGAGGACTATGATGGAGACGAGGACAAACCCCGCCCTCAGCTCGCGAACTTCAGCAGCTTGATCGCAGCAAAGTCCTGCACGCCGCCGCCCACGCGCTTGGTGGTGTAGAACAGCACGTAGGGCTTGGCCGAATAGGGATCGCGCAGGACGCGCATCCCGGCCCGGTCGACCACGAGATAGCCGCGCTTGAAGTCGCCGAACGCGACCGCGCAGGAATCCGCCGCGATGTCCGGCATGTCCTCCGCCTCCACGACGGGAAAGCCCATCAGGGTCGCGGCCTGGCCAGCGCTTGCGGGCGGAGCCCAGAGATACTGGCCGTTGTCGTCCTTGAAGCGGCGGATCGCGCTCTGCGTCTTGCGGTTCATCACGAAGCTGGCGTTCTGGCGATAGCCCGCCTTCAGCGCATAGATCAGCTCCACCAGCACGTCGGAGGGGTTGGCGGCCGGGAAGGTCGCGCCGCCCGCCTGGACGGTGCCCAGCCGTCCCCATTCCCAGATCTCGTCCTCGACCGTATCGACCGCGAGAAATCCCTTCGGCTTGTTGACCCCGTCGCCGTTGACGAACGCTGCGCCCTCCTGCTCGGCGAAGGCGGCCTCCACTTCTTCCGCGATCCAGCGGTCGATGTCGACGACCGCGTCGTCGAGAAGCGTCTGCGTGGCGGCCGGCATGGCGTAGAGCTCCATGGCCGGGAAGCTCATCTCGGAAAGCGTCGGACCTGCGGTCTGCGGCCGGGCGGAAGTCTCGCCGACCCAGCCGGTGGCAGGGCCCGACACCGAGAACGCGCGCTTGTACTGGCCGCCGGAGATGACCCGCACGGACGAGATCGCGCGGATCGGCGACACGGCCAACAGGCGCCGCAGCACCTCGCGCTCGACCACGTCAGGCACGAGATAGCCGCCATCCGGGCCGGAGCCGGCCGAGAGCGCCTTCTCCTCCAGCCGCTTCAGCCCCGCGGCCTCGCCGCTGCGGATATAGGCGTCGAAGGCGGTCTTGTGCTCGGCACGGGTCGGGTCGCGCGGTGCGTCGCCGCCGTCGCCCAGCGGCGGACGGGCGCGGTCCAGGGTCAGCCGGTCGAGCCGGCGCTTGGCATCGTCGAGGGCGGCGTCGATGCGGGCGAGCTTCTCCTCGGCGACGACGTCGCCGGTGAGCCGCGTCTCGATCTCGCCGAGGCGGGCGTCGTTAGCGTCCTTGAACGCCTCGAAGGCGCGGGCGAAGTCCTCGAAGGCATGGGCCACGTCGGCCGGGTGGGATTTGGTCTCGATGGTTTCGGTCATGACAATCTTTGGGGTTGGACAATAAAAAAGGCCCGCCGGATGGCGGGCCTTGCTTCTCCCTCAGGAAGGGAGTGGTTAGTGCCGGCGAGTCGTGCGGGTCGCGCGGCGCGTCGTGCTGACGACGGCCGGTGCCGTGGCGGCGCCGACCGCGCCGCCCGCGACGGCCCCGACGGGGCCCGCCACCGCGCCGACGCCCGCGCCGACGGCGGCGCCGCCGACCCGTTGCTCGGTGGTGGTGCAGGCAGCGGCCGCAAGGGCCAGGAGAGCGACAAAGCCGAGCTTTTTCATGGAAACCTCCCAGGCGAGCGGACACCGATCCATCGGACGAGAACAAGGCCCGCAGCATCCGCTCCTCTGCGGGCTCGGAGCTAACGCGCTCCCCCGGCTAAGGTTCAGGAAAATAATCGACGGGAGGCGCGCCGGATGCGGGCCGCAAGGTCGGCAGGAGTAGACTTGACGGCGCCGATCCGGGCGCCGGGCAGCATCGGGAAGGTCACGACGGAAATCTCCCACAGGTCGAGCTTTTCGAGCCTCCGCAGGCCCGTGGGCCGTTCGGCCCTGGCGCGCTCGACTCGGAACCCGATGGAGAGCCCATCGACCGCGCCCTCGCGCATGAGGGCGTGAATCTCGCGGGCCCGCTCGACCAGGAGGTTGAGCTTGCCGCGTACGAACAGGCCGCGCCGGTCCTCCTCGATCGCGATCCAGCGCCCGATCGGCTCCGACGGGTCGTGCTGCCACAGGAGCCGCACGCCCGCAGCCCCGCGTTTCGCCAAGCTGCCCGCGAAGGCGCCGGGCATCACCACGTCCTTGCCGAGATCGGCGATGCCGAACAGGCTGGCATAGCCCTCGAACACCCCCTCGGCATCGACCGCGTCGAAGGTTTGCGGCAGCAGCTTCACCTCGCGGGTGAAGGGCGTGCCGGCCTTCATCGCGCACCGCCGCGGACGGTCTTCGGTGGGCGGACGTCGAGCTTCTCGAGCTGGCGCACGAAATCACGGAACACCAGGGCGGCGCGGCCGTGCGTTTCGCGCGGGGGTTTCGGTTTTCGGACGGGGCGGTTTGAGGCGCGGGTCATTGGGGATCTCCCGAATGGCGGCGGTTGAACAGGGTGAGCTCGCGCACGAAGGCGTCGAAGCGGCGGTTGGCCGCGAACAGGTCGCGCAGGGTCATGGCGAGCAGCGCGGAGGCTCCGCTCGCCCAGACGAACAGGGCGAGATGAGCGAGATCGCCGCGCCGGATGATGGCTTCGGCGATCTGATCGAATGTGTTCATGTTTTGTTCCAGAATGAGAGAGGCCGGCGCGCGAGGATGTGAGCGAAGCCGCGTGAACCGGGGGCGGTTCTGCGGTTTGCTCGGAACGTGGGAGGCGAAATGGATCGGATTCGGGATCAGGCACCTTCGAGCCCCCGGATGCTGCCGTCCGCCCCGTTTGGCTGGAGCTCGAGCAATGTCGTTTTCTTGGCAGGACAACCGCGTCTTCATCCTCTTCGCCGCTGCGCCCGACCCACGGGTGGACGAGCAGGCCCGCGACCTTCTGGCGGACCGGGATGCGCTTTCCGAACGCGACATGGTCGTCCTCGCGGTCATCGGCGACGACGTGACGCCGTTCTTCGGCGACGTCCCTTCAGAGGCGGATGCGCGCTCTCTGCGCGCCAGCTACGGCGTGGACGCCGCGACACCCTTCACGGCCCTGCTGGTCGGCAAGGACGGCGGCGTGAAGTGGCGCGAGACCCGCCCGGCCGATCCGTCGGAACTCTTCGGCCTGATCGACACAATGCCGATGCGGCGGGCGGAGATGCGGGAGGAGGATTAGCGGTGATGACACTCACCGTCATTCCGGGGCAGCCCGCAGGGCTGAGCCCGGAACCCAGAACCGCTGACGGTGCAGGATGAAATGAACCGGTCATCGCCACGTTCTAAGGCGCTAACGCTTCTGGGTTCCGGGCTCCGCTTCGCGGCCCCGGAATGACGGTGGAAACGCCGCGCGAAGCCAATCCTGTCACCGCCGCCCATAGCCCACCGCTTCGCGCTTCTCGTCTTCGGACAGGAACGTCGCGGCGGATACGCGCCGCCACAGGCTTTCGCGCTCCTCCGCCAGCGCCTCGATGGCGTCGAGGTCGGGCGTCAGCGACACCGTCTCGCCGTAAGCGGGCGAGAGCCAGTGCGCGAGGGCCTCGGCCGTGCGGCGCACGAGCGGGATCACGGTCTGACGGTAGAAGGCGCGGTTGGCTTCCGCGTAGTTCGCATGCGTGTTGTCGCCGGAGAGCCCCAGCAGCAGCGGCGGCACCCCAAAGGCGAGCGCGATCTCGCGCGCGGCGGCGGCCTTCGCCTCGACGAAGTCCATGTCCTTGGGCGAGAGCGACAGGGGCTTCCAGTCGAGCCCGCCTTCGAGCAGCAGCGGACGCCCCGCATTCGCGGCGCCCTGGTAGTTCGCTTCGAGTTCTCCCTTCAGCCGGTCGAACTGCGCCTCCGTGAGCGACGCGCCGCCGACCACCAGCGCGCCGGAAGGCCGCGCCGCGTTGTCGAGGAGCGCCTTGTTCCAGGCCCCGGCCGCATTGTGGATGTCGAGGGCCGTGGCGGCCGCCTCCATGGGCGACAACCCGTAGTGATCGTCCGCCGGATGGAACAGCGTCAGGTGCAGGACCGGCGGCACCGCCTCCCCGGACCGTTGCGCGAAGCGGATCGTCTCGGACCCGACCGTGTAGTCGTAGGCCGCGGGCCAGCCGTCGGCGCCCGGCACCACGCGCATCCGGTCGGGCCTGAGTGCATGGAGCTCGCGCGGCGCGCCCTCCACCTGCACGGCCTCCACATAGGCGTTGCCGGAGACGAGCAGGTGGCCGTAGACGCTCTCCAGGAAGCGCTGACCGCCCTCCCGGGCGTTAGGCCGTGCGAGGAGCGTCAGGAGCGGATGGTCGGCGAGTTCCGCGCTTGCCCGCTTCAGCACCAACGGCAGCGACGCCGCCGCCTCCGCCACGAGCCGCACGGCCCGGTGCACGACGGCGTTCTTCTGGAAGCCATCGCGCGAGAGCGCCGCATAGTCCCGCGGCGTCCACACGGCGTGGCCGGCGACATAGAGCGCGACGGCCGATTGCGCACGCGAGGCCTTGGCTTCGGGCGACGCCTGAAGCCAGCGGGTCAAAAGATCGATCATGGGAAACTCCTGCCTTGTCAGGCAGACAAAAGAACCCCGCAGCGTCCGTGAGGCTGCGAGGTTTCGCTGGTTCAGGATGAATTCGATGCGGGTTCGGCCCGCTCAAGCGGCGTGGGCAGCCTGCCAGCCGTGACCGGTTTCGAGCAGATGAAGCTCCATGGAGTCGATCTGGTCGAGTTCCGCCAGACGCTCCACGAGGGAACGCACCGATCCGTCGCCGCCGCTATACTCGGAGTACAGCAGACGAAGGAGCCGGTCTGCCGGGCCTGGGATGGCTGTGCGACGTGCCTTTTCCCAGCGCCGGACATTCTGTTCCGTCGAGCCGAGGAAGGCCGCAAGGCTGCGCTGCGTCAGATCCATCTCCAGCCGCAGAAAGCGGAGCTCCGCGCCGTTGATGGCTTTCGGAGCCATGACGATCGACCGGCCGATGACCTGGTGAAGTCCTTCCGTGTTCTGGATGGAGATTCCCTCGCCGTAAGGTGTCTTGTGCACCGTAAAGCCGTTCTCGAGATAGACGTTGTCGAGACCGCTATCGGTATAGTGATAGGCCATCCCCACCTCCTAGAACGTCGTGATGACAAGCACCTTCGTCGCCCACTCGATGGCGAGGACGCAGGTAATTTCCTCTCCGGCCGCGTGGCGGTACAACGTGACCTGCCAATGGCCGAACTGATTGACGAATGGCCCCTCGACGATCGTGCCCCGCTGGACGCAAAGTTCGATCTGCCGTCGCGTGATGTTCCGCTGCCGCCCTCTCTGCCTGCCGTGCGGCAGAACGACGATGTTGTTCGTATCCTGCACAATCTCCCGGATGATCCGGAAAGCACCGGCGATAGAGAGGTTCAGAGGCACAATCTCTGCCCCGACCTATCAATATGATAGGTCGGGGCGGCTGGTCAACCCCGTGTCCGCCGGCTTGGTTCCGCTCACAACACCCGCATCCGCGGCTCGGGCCGCGTGCGCAGCATCAGCTCCGTGAGCGCCCAGACCAGCGCGTCCATGCGGTCGGGAGAGCGGCCGGTGCTCAATCCGCCGGGGCCGAAGTCGCACAGCTCGTCCTCCAGCTCGGGCAGCGCGCCCACGTGGCGGACGCGGCCCTGCGCATAGAGCACGGAGACCGGCTCGGCGCGCAGGTACTTTCCGCGCGTGGCGCGCACGCTGACCACCGGCACCGAGGGATCGACCTCGCGGATCACGCCAGTCGCCATCTCACCGCCCTGGTTGATCTCGACCACGAGGGCGTCGGCCTGGAGGCGGCGGTACAAAGCCACCGCCTTCGCGGCCCATTCGGGCGGCTTGAGGCCGGACGCGGTCGCGTCCTCCAGCACGTAGGCGGTGCCGCCCTCGTCCACGCCCGCCGCGACGATGCCGCAGGCATCCGCGCGCTTCGACGAGGAGGCGGGCGGATCGACCGCAACCACGATCCGCATGAGCGGCAGCGCGGCCTCGACCCGGCTCAGCTCGATCCCGTCGCGGGTCCAGAGCGCGTCGGGCCGGTCCTCGATGATCTCGCCGTCGAGTTCCTGCCGTCCGAGGCGCGTGCCGCCGTAGCGGCCGAGCACGGTCTCCAGGAAGGCAGGCGCCAGGTTCTCGGCATTGTCGGCCGTGCGCACCCGCGATACCGCGACCGACGGATCGGCGAGGAAGCGCTTGATGAGCGGGATCGGCCGCGGCGTCGTGGTCACCATCTGGCGCGGATGCGCGCCGAGGCGCAGGCCGAACTGCAGCATGTCCCAGGTCGCCTCGCCGTGCTTCCACTTGGCGAGCTCGTCCGCCCAGGCGGCCTCGAATTGCGGGCCGCGCAGGGAATCGGGATCCTCGGCCGAAAAGACCTGCGCCACCGCGCCGTTCGGCCATTCGAGCTTTCGCAAGGACGGCGACCAGGTCGGGCGCTCGTGGCGCGCATGCACGCCGAGGATTCCCGCCGGCCCTTCCACCATCACGGTGCGCGCGTCCGAAAACGTCTCGCCGATCAGCGCGATGCGGCCGACGGGCCGCTCCGCGAAATCGGGGTCGCCCAGCGCGATGCCGCGCACCCACTCGGACCCCGCGCGGGTCTTGCCCGCGCCGCGGCCGCCGAGCATGAGCCAGGTGGTCCAGGGATCATGCTTTCGCGCGAGGCCGGGCGCGCGCTGCTCGGGCCGGCATCGCAGGGGCCAGTGGCGCAGGACGCGGTCGAGCTCGGCCTCAGACCAGGAGGCCGTCGCGTCCGCGAGCCTCCTCCTCCGCGATAACCCGCTCAAGGTGACGAGCAAGCTCGTCGCGCAGGTCGTGGATGCTGCGGCCGGGCGTGTCGGTGTGCTCGTGTCCATCGGGCTGCGTGCCTTCCTGTTCGAGCAGGGACTGCGCGGCGGTGAGCGTCCTGGCATAGGACGCCAGGGTGCGCGCGGTCCTGTCGTGATCCTCCGATGTTGCGTCGCGCTGCTCGCGCACGAGCGCGTCGATGCGCGTGCGCGTCACCTGCGCCAGCGACAGGGCCGCGTCGCGCAGGGTGCTTCGCGCCGATGCGGGAGCGGCGTCGCATGCTGGCGCCGTCGCGGCCTCGGCTCGGGGCGGCCAGTTCCACTGCTTGCGCAGTCGCCGGAATGTCCATGCGCTGACGCCGAGGAAATCCGCAATCGCCTTCAGGCTGATCTCGGGATGATGGGCATAGTAGTCGTAGGCCCGCTGCCTGAGGTCAGCGGAGATTTCTGTCTTCATGAAAAGCCTCTTCAGGTGTCAGGGCCGGCCGAGCGCGACGCCCGCCTCCGCCGCCACGCTCGCTGAGCGCCGCGCGACGAGCGGCGCGGGGAGCGCGCCGGTCCAAACCTCGAAGGCGGCGAGGATCATGGCGTTGCCGTCGCCGGTGCCCTCGTCGCGGTAGATGGAGTTGATCAGCATGCCGGCGCTGCCGGCCGGATCCCACACGGGCGCATCGGCGGACGCCACGGGCGCGCCGTCGATGAACACCGTCAGATGGTTGGACGGCAGCACCGGATCGAAGGTCACACAGAGCGCGCGCCATACGCCCAGCGTTACCGCGCCGCCGACGGCGCGGCTGCCGTTGCCGGCGGTGCCCGCGTTGAGCGCAGTGCCGCCCGGCTGTCCGCGCCAGAGCATGTACGGCAGCGGCGACGAGCGCGCGGTGAAATAGACGCCCTGCCCATCGAGGCTCTCGTTCTTCACCAGCAGCAGCACGGTGAAGGGCCCGGCCGGGAGCGTGACGGCGCTTTCCAGGATCTGGGTCGTGGTGAAGCGCAGCGCTTTGCCTTGGCCAAGAGCGATGAGCGCCGGCTCATCCGCGCCCGCGCTCCAGGGCGTCGCGTCCGTGCCCGTGCTCGGCACCGCGAGCGGCGTCATGGTCGCGGCGTTGAAATCGAGGCGGATCAGCGGATCGGGAATCGCCGGTTCGGCGCGCGCCCTTGGCCTGCGTTGCCGAAGGCCGTAGCCATGGCCGTAGCCGAACGCGTTCATTCCGCGACCTCGACCAGCGAGAACAGCATGCCCTCGCGGCAATACAACGCCACCTCCTCGCCGGGCTCGACGAGCTTGCCGTTCGCCGACGACGCAATCGGGTCGTCGCCCCATGCGACCGCAACGGGATGCGCCGACGAGCCGAGGCAGCGCACCAGCGCGTAGCCCATGCCGTGCAGGCCGAAGCCCGGCGCGACGGGGCGCGCGGCGCCGGTGGTCGGCGAGGCCGAGACGTCGAGCATCGCGGCGGTGCCGTGCAGGAGCTGGATGATGTTGTGTGCGGATCCGTTCAGGGACCGGCCCTCGCCGAGGGTGGCCCATTCGATGCGGGCGCGGGAAGCCATGGATGATCTCCGGGATGTCGGGAGCAGAGGCGCGACGCCTGCGGCGCTGCCGCGGAACGCGCCGGAAAGTACGGCATAAAAAAACCGCCCAGGCCTTGCGGCTTGGGCGGTTCAGGAAACTGACGGGAGGGGAAGGAGCCGGGGGGCACTGGTCTCATTCGCACTTCGTCAGTGTTCACGTTTTGTACTCTATCAGCGTCGCGCTGTCAAGGACGATTTTCCGGTCCGATCTATACGCCGTCATTCCGGGGCCGCGCAGCGGAGCCCGGAACCCATAATCCCTGTGGGTGCAGGATAAAGCGGAACACCGATCGTCCCTTCCTGCGATGCCGACGTTTATGGGTTCCGGGCTCGGCTCGCCGAGCCGCCCCGGAATGACGATGGAGTGCGTCCCTTCCCTCGCTCCTCTCGCCGGAGAGGACACGGTTTCACCGGCCATGACGCGAGCCCGAGTCGCCGCTATGCTGCCGCGACTCGCTCAGGTGCTCGCCACCGCAAATCCAGGACGCCCGGGATGAATCACGGCATCGCCTTCGACGATGAGGCTCTTTCGGCGATTCGCAGGGCCTATGCCCGGCAGATGCTGGCGGTGGCGGGAATCGCGGACGATCCGGCCCTTGAGGACGCCTTCGCGGCCGTGCCGCGCGAAAGCTTCCTCGGTCCGCCGCCCTGGCGCATGGTGGCGCATGGCGGATACCGCGAGCTGCCCTCCTCCGATCCCGTCGTCGCCTACCAGGATATCAACTTCGCGCTCGCGGCCGAGCGCGGCGTCAACAACGGCTCGCCGTCGCTCCATGCCCGCTGGCTGCATCATGCCGGCCTGAAGGCCGGCAGCCGCGTGGCGCATATCGGCGCCGGAACCGGCTACTACACCGCGCTCATCGCCCATCTGGTCGGGCCCGAGGGTCGCGTGACGGCGGTGGAGTTCGATCCGGACCTCGCGCGGCTTGCCCAACGCAACCTGTCGGATCGCGCCAACGTCACGGTCGTCCAGGGCGACGGCGCCGACTGGCCCCGCGAGACGGTGGACTGCGTCTACGTCAACTTTCTCGTGCAGCGTCCAGCCGACGCCTGGGTCGAGCGCCTCGATCGGGGTGGCCGCCTGATTCTTCCGCTCGGGGTGCCGCGCCCGAAGCGCAGCCCGGGCGGCGGAACGCACACGCTCCACGGCGCCGGCCTGTGCGTGGAGCGAACCGGCGCCGGCTTCGCGGTGCGGTGGCTCGGCCCGGCCTTCTTCGTCTATGCCGAAGGCGCGCTGGCGGAGAGCTCCGAGGACGACGCCCTCAAGACCGCCTTCGAGAAGGGCGGCGTCGAGTTCGTCCGCAGCCTGCGCTGGAAGGAGGCCGGCAAGCCCGGCCGATGCTGGTTCCGAACGCCCGACTGGAGCCTGAGCTACGACGAGCCTTAGGTCGTGAACTCATGGAAGGCGGCTGGTCGCGCGATGACGGTCGTTTCGCCGAGACCGAATGGCGGCTCAGAATGAGCTGGTGCGCAGCCGGCCCTCGTAATCCCGTTTGCCGAGCGGCACGCCGCGCGAGCGCAGGATGTTGTATGCGGTGACAGCGTGGAAATGGAAGTTCGGCAGGGAGAAGGAGAGAATGAAGGTCTCGGGCGTGAATGCGAGCCGCCGCGGGCCGATCTGGAGGTCGAGGTGCTTGCCCGCGCAGCCGTCGATCTCGTCGGGGACGAAGGCCTCCAGCGCCGTTTCGGCCTTGCCGATCATCGCCTGCAGGTCGGCGAACGGAACAGGTCCGACCAGGGCCGGAGGGGTGAACGCGCCGGTCCTGAGAGCCTCGACCCCCCACACGGAATGATGCCATGCGGCTTCGATCTGAAAATGAAAGGGCGCCATGTCGTCGAAGAGGCGGGCGTTGACGAAATCGTCGGGATCGACACCGGTGTTCGAACAATGGGCGGCCGCACGGTCGAGAAAGCCCCCGATGGATCTGACGGTTTGCAGGAAGGTCGGCACGCTGAGGTCGTAGAGTGATGTCCGCATCGCCTTCCTCGCTCGAGCAACGCGAATCATAGTGAGCATGCGGCAACCGCAAGACAAGCGCGGTCATCGGCTGACGGTGTCGCCCGTCGGCCGCCCCTGATTCAGCATCGGCATGAGCGATCCGGTGCGACCGACTTCGTACGCCTCGACGCGGCTGCGGCTCCGAGCCTATGGCCAAGCCGCGTTCCCGGAAAGTTCCAGTCTCCCTGCTCAAGCTTAAATATTGTTACAGTTTTTGATGATCATAATTAGAACGTTTTGGCAATAAATCGGCAACCTGCCACAGTGTCTCCAAGCTCAAACAAAATAACCTATATGTTTATATAGCTATATATTGACGTTATTACTTGAAGCAACGTTTCTTCATCACCTATACGACCGGATAGGTGACTTTACAACATCATTTCAGGAACGTTTTATCGTGGGGGTCACAGGCTGACATCGACCACCACCATCTCGTGGTCCGAGATCGGCCTGCCGTTTCCGTCGAGGGCGGGAACCACCTTCGGGGCCTCCGCCTCCAGCCCCCGGAACACCAGCCAGTCGAGCTTGCCGAAAGGCGGCCGGGGCTTGTTCGCCGGTCCGGTCCGCTGGGTCGGGCGCGGGGCGTTGGCGTCGACCCAGGCGAAGCCCGCCTTTTCCAGATCCGCGAAGAGCGGCTCGTACCGCGCGGGCTCGGCGAGCATCCGGTCGCGCTCGCCGGCGTCGCGCGGCAGGGCCTTGGTGTTGAAGTCGCCGCCGACGATGCAGGCGTCGTGCGGCGCGAAACCGTCGAGGGCCCGCAGCAGCGCCTGGACCTGCAGGTGCCGGTCGGCCTCGTCCGTCTTGCTTTCGAGATGGGTGCTCACCACCCAGAGCGGGCGCGGCGCATCCGCGATCCGCGCCGCCAGCGCCATGCGGCCGCCGATGCGCCGCTGCACGCCCTTGCGGCCCGGGAACCAGAAGCCGCTCTCCTCGAGAGGGATGAGGCACGGCTCCGCGAGCGCGAGGCCGGTCACGACGGCGTTGCCGTGGAAGCTGCATGCGTTGCGCTCGCCTGCATGAAGGCGCATCTCGCTCACGCCGCCGAGATCGAGCTCGACGAACTCGACGCCGTAGAGATAGCCCTCGCCCGTGTCCCCTGTCAGTCGGCGAACGGTGTGGACGTTGCCGGAGCGGGCCATGCCCACATCCACCTCGCTGAGCAGCGCCACATGGGCTCCGACCCGGTCGAGGAGCGCGCGGGTCCCGGCGCAGTATTTCAGCCGCTCGGCGTTGAAGGCCGCGATCCGCAGACGCCCGGGCCAGGGGATCGGCCGCGCCGGCGCCCGCTGCTCGACCGCATGCAGGGCCGCGATGCGCTCGATGAACCGCCCGTGGTTCTCCCGCGTCGCCTCAGCCCGGCGCGCCTCGGCGAGCACGGAATTGTCCGGCGCCGGAAGCTCGTCGACGATGTGTCGGATCACGGGTCGCATGGGATGAGACGCTCGCTAAGATTCAGACGCGTGAGATAGCGCCGCGCGCCCGGCACCACAGGGCCTCCGCGATGCGAATTTTTCGTGTCGGGACCGGAACTTTCCTCAACCTCGGCTGTTAACGGGCCGCACAGGACAATCTGCCGGGAGGAGGCCCATGATCACCGGGGCTGCGTTCGTTGCGCTCGTGATGGGCGCGCTCGCCTATGTCAGCGGCGATTCTTCCACTTTCCTGGTGAACCTCGCGGAGATCATAGGCGTGATCGCGCTGTTCGCGCTCGTCTGCGCGACGGAGTCGATCAGCGAGCGATAACGCGACCCGATCGACCTTCGTCCGTCACGCGGCCGCGATCTGCTTGTAGAACACCGTCGTGTCGCAGAAGCCGCCCTCCGGCCAGAGCGCGTAGTTCGGGATGACGCCGACGCGCTCCCAGCCGACGCGCTCGTACAGGCGCTCTGCATCGCTGCCCGTCACCGTGTCGAGCACGAGCACGCTCTTGCCGGCGTCCCGCGCCGCGTCCTCGGCCGCCCGCATCAGCATCGCCCCGACGCCGCGCCGGCGCGCCTCGCGGCAGACGAGCATCTTGGCGATGTCGGCCCGGTGCGGCTGGTTCTCGGGCTGCCTGAGCACCACCTGCACGGTTCCGACGATCCGTCCGCTCGCCGCGTCCCGCGCGACGATCACGATGCGCTCGCCGGCCGCGACGCCGTCCGCGACGCCGGACCAGAACGCGTCCGCACGCTCCCGCGTGAGCGGCGCCATGAAGCTCACCGAAGCGCCGCCTTCGACGCAGTCGATCAGCACGGCGGAGAGCGCGCCGACCTGCTCCCTCGCCTCCTGTGGCGACAGGGCCCGAATGGTCACGTGATCGATCATGGAGACGTTCTCTCGCGTTGAAGGCCGACCGCAGGATCGGTGGCGAGCGCCACCAGGTAATGCGCCGGCCGGTCGGCCGGGTTGTGGAAGACGATGAGCTGGTCGATGTGCATGGACAGGCAGTCACCCGATTCGAGCCGGCGGGTATCGGGGCCCACGGTGAGATCGATTGCACCGTCGATGAGCCAGACCTGCTGCTTCACCCCGACCGTTCTCGGCCCGGTATCGTAGGCGACGCGGGCGCCGGCCGGAAGGCTCACCTCGACGAGTTCGATGGGCGACGGATAGCCGGGCGACGACAGGTTTCGGCGCACATAGCCGGTCGCCGGGTCGCGCCAGACCCGCTGCTCGGCCCGGCGCGCCAGGGGCGATGCGTTCTCCCGGGGCGTTTCCGCGAAGAGGGACGCGAGCGTGACCCCGAGGCCGCCTGCGAGCTTATCGAGTACGGCCGCCGTCGGGCTGCTTTCGCCCCGCTCGATCAGCGAGATCATGGAACGGCTCACGCCGGTCCGGTCCGCCAACCCGTCGAGCGTAAGGCCGCGCTCGGCCCGGAGTCCGCGAAGGCGTTCCGCGAGGTGCGCGTTGATGTCGGTGGACCTGTCCATTAAATTAGAATGCTTATCCAATATAATGGAGTCAAGTGTCATCGCGCGGCAGGTCGCGCCCGGGACGCGGTTCCCGTGCGGTCGAGCACATCCAGGAAAGTTAACCTTGCGTTAGCTTGACGCTGCCTTTCGACGGAGGCCGCGATGAATCTGGTCCTGTCCTACTGCACCACGAGACAGTTCTCCCGAGGGATCGTTCCGCTGGCCGCCCTCAGCTTCGCCGATGTCGGGGCCCAGAACGACAATGGGCGGCCCGCGGACTTCACCCCGGACAGTTCGCCGGACGTCACGGTCATGCTGGAAGTCTTTGACCCCATGGCGCCGTTCACATCGACCGGGTCCAGCTTCGCGGAAGCACGCTTCCTTAATTTCCTAACCTTACGGTAGGTTGCGCAAGCAAGACCAATTGGGGGCAGACAATGACCATTTCTCTGAAGAAGGCGGCCGCCTCGGCGGCCGTGGCGCTCACGCTGTGCGGAGGCCTGTCGCTTGGGGCCGCTCCGGCCGCGGCGGGCCAGCGCACCGGCACGTGGAAGTACGTTCCGGGCCCGGGCTACGCCTACCGCAACCGGTCCAACGCGGATGCGGCGCTGGCGGCCGGCGTCATCGGCGGCTTGGCGATCGGCGCGATCGCGGGCTCCGCGGCGGCGCCCCGCTACAACCCGCCGACTTACGCCTATCCGGCCTATGGCGACCCACGCTTCAGCGGCCGCCGCGACTGCTACACGACCCAGCACCGGGTGACGGATCCGTGGGGCGGCAGCCGGACCCACACCTCCACCTACTGCGACTGACGGGTCCCGGAACGGCGGAAGTCGGGCATGATCCGGGGCGGAGCAGCACGGCTGCCCGCCCTTTGAGCGCGAACGCCCGACATTTCACCAGCGCGCACCTTTTCGACGAGGTTCATCGAGGCTTTGATGGAAGCCACGATGGACCGTCGTTCGGAGGGATGAGCATGGAATGGGAAGACGAGCACGTGGGATGCCCCAAATGGTACCCGCTCTTCCTGTCGGGCCTCGGCCTCGGCAGCCTCGTTCTCTACCAGCTGTTCGCGTAGAGGATCACGACGCGCCTCCAACGACTCACGCAGGCCCGAGATGCCGGATTACGGTCGCCGCTTGGCATCGCGGCCGAGCGAGAACCCTTTCGTGCCCCCATCCGTGATCGGGTAGAGGAAATCGACCGCGCCGAGAAATACCACCAAGGAAGCAACAAACACGCCAACAAAGAGGATTACTATCGAAAGCTCGTTCATAGCTCTACCTCGATAGGGCAAGGCGTTAACTATGCCTCGTCGAGGGGTGATTCAGCAATTTCTTTCAAAGGATTACCCCTTCCGCACGTCCGATGTCCCCAACGATCATTGCTCCGGGCTCGTCGTTCAGCGGGAGGCACGTTTCTCCCGAATTCTCGTCCTGTCGGGCGTTCCGCATTGCGTCGGCCCGCACCACGAGGGCCCGGCCGATCGTCATGCCGCTCCTATCCCGTTCGGGATAAGGCATCGAGCGTACCTCATCAGATGCGGAACCAAGTCCAAGCCTGAAAATTACTATGTCCTGCCTCGTATAAACGCGACAGAAATCTAAAAATACGCCGACGTAACACAGTATTTGTCAGCATTCCTACGAGATTTGATGCTATCGGCCAAGCTTATCTGAGCATGAAAGCCGCCAGCAATGACAGAAACTCCGGCATAGCTTGCCCTCCTTCCGACCGGTGCGGCCCGCGCCGCGGCATCGGCTATGCCCGAACGACAGGGATGAAACGATGGCCACCATCAACGGCAACAACGGCAACAACGATCTCATTGGCACGGACAACAACGACATCATCCGTGGATTGGGCGGCGAGGACATCATCATCGGACGCCTCGGAGACGACCTCATCCGTGGCGGCGACAACTTCGACAGAATTCACGGCGATCAGGGGAACGACCGCCTCTTCGGCGGGAACGGGTTCGATTTCGTAGCGGGCGGCGACGGCAACGATGTCATCTTCGGCGATGCGGGCGACGATCAGCTGATCGGCAATTTCGGCGACGACCAGATCTTCGGCAACACCGGAAACGACTACGCGGCCGGAAACGAGGGCAATGACAGCCTCTACGGCGGCAGCGGCAACGACTTCTTCGTTGGCGAGGCTGGAAGGGACACCATCAACGGGCAGAGCGGCAACGACTTCGTGGCCGGCGGCCTCGACGACGACATCGTCTCTGGCGGTGCCGGCCGGGACCTCGTCTATGGCGACGAGGGCAACGATTACGTGTCGGGAAGCTCCGGCAACGACATCGTTCGCGGCGGCGCAGGGGACGATACGGTCGTCGGCGGTTCCGGCCGCGACACCCTCTTCGGCGATGCAGGCGCCGACGCCTTCGTATTCAATGCAAGCCTGACGGCTGCGAACACAGGCACCAACGCGGACCGGGTCAGGGACTTCGTCGTCGCCGACGACACGGTCTGGCTCAGGGCAAGCATCTTCACGCAGGCAGGCCCGGCCGGCACCCTGTCGGCCGATGCGTTCCACATCGGAACGTCCGCCGCGGATGCCACGGACCGCATCATCTACGATCAGGCGACCGGAGCGCTCTACTACGACCGCGACGGCAGCGGCAGCGCCCAGCAGGTGCTGTTCGCCAAGCTCTCGGCGGGCCTTGCGCTGACCAACAACGACTTCCTGATCTACTAGGCAGAGCCGGCGCCATCGCGGGCCAGGAGAGCCGCCGAGGCGGCTCTCCCTTAGGGTCGCCTTCGCGCCCGGCAAGGGGATCGAACGTTATCCTATAGGCGTAACGCTTCGGCATCCCCGCACATTGCGCAACGGCAATTTTGTGACTAAGTTTCATTCGATGGACGTCGCGCGCACTGCACCTACCGACCTGACTCTTCCCGACCGCTTCCTCGGCGACCTGACGGCGCCTACTTCCCTTGCGGCAAGCGCCACCCCGCCGCAGATGCCTCACCCCTCCGCTGTCGGGAATGCCGATTCCAGGCTCGCGGTCGTCCTCGAGGGCATCGGCGACGCCTTCTACGCGCTCGACCGGGACTGGCGCTTCACCTACATCAACCGGGCGGCCGAAACCTTCTACGGCATTCCCCGCGAAGAGATGCTGGGCCGGGTGATCTGGGACCTGTTTCCCTGGTCGGAAGGAACGGAGCTTCGCGCCCGCTACGAGCAGGTCTTCCTCACCGGCGAGGCCGCCTCGTTCGAGGCCAAGGCGGTCAGCTCTCCCGACCGCTACGTGGAGTTCCACGTCTTTCCCTACGACGGCGGCATCGCGGTCAGCTTCCGCGACTGGACCGAGCGGCGCCGGGCCGAGGAGGAGCTGCGCGAGACCCAGGCGCGGCTGAGCGCGCTCGCCGACAACCTGCCGGTCGGCATGGTCTACCAGATGCTGGAGAGCGACAATTTCTTCGCCCGCAAGTTCATCTACCTGTCCGCGAGCTGCGAGCGGCTGAACGGCATTCCGGCCGAGGCGGCCCTCGCCAATCCGTTTCTGCTCTACGAGCTGCTGCTGCCCGAGCATCGCCAGCGCATGTTCGAGAAGCAGGTGGAGTCGTTCCACCAGAAGAAGCCCTTCGACATCGAGGTGGCCCTGCGCCACGCACAGACCGGCGAGATCCGCTGGCAGCGCCTCGTGGCGACACCGCGAGAACTCCCCAGCGGCGGCCTGGTCTGGGACGGCATCCAGATCGACATCACCGACCACAAGCGGGCCGAGGAGCACCTGAAGCTCCTCGTCAACGAGCTGAACCACCGGGTCAAGAACACCCTGGCGATCGTGCAGTCCCTGTCGGCCCAGAGCTTCTCCCGGGTCGACGCCTCCGTCGACGCTGCCTCCCGGGCCCGGGAGGCCTTCGAGGCGCGCCTCTTCGCCCTCGCCCGCGGCCACGACGTGCTGACCCGGGAGAACTGGGAGGGCGCGAGCCTCGCGACGATCCTCGACGAGGCCTTCGCGGCCTACCGCAAGCGCTCCGGCGAGGCCGACGCGTTCGAGGTCCGGGGTCCGGACCTGCGCGTGACGCCCTCCATGGCGCTGAGCCTGTCCATGGCCCTCCACGAGCTCTGCACCAACGCCCTGAAGTACGGCGCCCTCAAGGAGCCCGGCGGGCGGGTTCTGGTCTCATGGGAAATGGTCGCGACGGCGGACGGAAACCGGCTGGTGATGCGCTGGCAGGAGACGGGCGGTCCGCCGGTCACGCCGCCGACCCGCAAGGGCTTCGGCTCCCGCCTCATCGAGGGCGGCCTGGCGCGGGAGCTCAACGGGCAGGTCGCGATCGCCTACGAGACGGCAGGGGTCGTCTGCACCATCGACGTGCCGGTTTGATGAGCAATTCCCCGCGAGATGTCCTCAGGCATCTCAGCCATTGGTCGATACTGCGAGAAAAGCGCCTTGCAGGGGGGCGGAGATTTGGTGTCAATAAGCGCCGAGTGACAGAGTCACGATAAGAGGGACAAGTGACCGGTCATGATGTTACGTAGTCACGATAAGAGGGAGGAACCCGCTCAATGAAACGTCGTCAATTTCTCCAGGCCGCCACAATCGGCGCAGCCTCCACGGCCGTCGCCGCCCCGGCCATCGCCCAGTCGATGCCCGAACTGAAGTGGCGCCTGCAATCCGGATTCCCGAAATCCCTCGACACCATCTACGGCGCGGCCGAGGTGATCTCCAAGTTCGTGTCGGAAGCCACCGACGGCAAGTTCCAGATCCAGCCCTTCGCGGCCGGTGAGATCGTCGGCACGCCGCAGGTGGCCGATGCGGTCGGCAACGGCACCATCGAGATGGGCCATACCTGCTCCTACTACTACTTCGGCAAGGACCCGACCTTCGCCATCGGCACCGCCCTGCCCTTCGGGCTCAATGCCCGCCAGCAGAACGCCTGGCTCTATCACGGCACGGGCAACGACCTGCTGAACGAGTTCTACGCCAAGCACAACATGTACGGCATGCCCGCGGGCAACACGGGCGTGCAGATGGGTGGCTGGTTCCGCAAGGAGATCAAGACCGTCGACGACCTGAAGGGCCTCAAGATGCGCATCGCCGGCCTCGCCGGCCAGGTCATGGCGAAGCTCGGCGTCGTGCCGCAGCAGATCCCGGGCGGCGACATCTACCCGGCGCTCGAGCGCGGCACCATCGACTCGGCCGAGTGGGTCGGCCCCTACGACGACGAGAAGCTCGGCTTCTCGAAGGTCGCTCCGTACTACTACTACCCGGGCTTCTGGGAAGGCGGTCCCTCCATCCACCTCTTCATCAACCAGGGGAAGTGGAAGGAGCTGCCGAAGGCCTATCAGGCGATCCTGACCGCGGCCGCCGGCTATGCCAACCAGGACATGCTGGCCAAGTACGACGCCCGCAACCCGGCGGCTCTGCGCCGCCTGCTCGGCGCCGGCACGCAGCTGCGTCCGTTCTCGCAGGAGATCCTCGAGGCCGCCTACAAGGCCGCCAACGAGGTCTACGACGAGGTCTCGGCCAAGAACCCCGACTTCAAGAAGGTCTATGAGAGCGTCCGCGGCTTCCGCAACGAGGAATACCTCTGGTTCCAAGTGGCCGAGTACGCCTACGATACGTTCATGATCCGCGCCCGCGCCCGCGGCTGATCGCGACCTTCACGACCTCCAGAAGGGCGATCGACGATCGCCCTTTTTTGTTGCGACATCGCGCCGGACGCTGTGAAAGGGAGATCGATCCCCATATGGGGTGATTGCCGCTCCGGTCGGCCCCTGGAAGGACTAAGAACACCACATGGTCTGGACGCTCCGCATCACCGTTCTGCTGTTCATCGCCTGGCTGGCGTTTCTAATATCGCCGTTCATCGCGCTCTATGATCTGTCGCAAGCCGTGGAGGCCAAGGATGTAGGGCGAGTCACGGAGCGGGTGAACTTTCGCGCCCTGAGGACCTCCCTTTCGCAGCAGATTGCCGGCGCCTACCTTCAGACCCCGGCCGCGAAGGAATTCGGCGAGCTCGACCGGCGCGCCGCCACCAATGCGGGCGCTCTCATCGTCAATCCCATTGTCGAGAAGCTCGTGACGCCCGAGGCCCTGATCGATCTGCTCGAGGATGGCTGGCCGCAAGGCGTGTCGGGCCGCCCCCGAGGCACTAGTGCGAACGACGGAGCTGCGCAGCCCTTCAAGGTCGGGTTCGATTCCTTATCGCAGGCCTGGAGGCTCTTCATCACCTCGGAGGGGCAAGGCTTCCGCAGCGTGACGATCCCCCTCCCGCCGGATCTCGAGAAGGACAAGCAGTTCCGGGTCACGATGCGACTCAGCGGCTTCACCTGGCGTGTCACGGGGCTGGAGATCCCGCAGGCGTTGCGTAGACAGCTGGTCAGGCGCGCCCCGAGTGCAGCAGCGATTCCCGAATAAAGCTGAAAACTACGCCGGAACCGGCCTCGCTTGAGCGCGTTCAACTCCCGAACAACTTAAGCGTAAGGACAATCCAATGCGTAAGATCATCATGGCGGCTTCCGCCGCGGCCCTTTTTATTATACCTAATCTTGCCTCTGCTCAGGAAGGCACTGCGGCCGGCGTTGCCACCGGCGCCGTGACCGGCGCCATCGTGGGCGGACCGGTGGGCGCCGCCATCGGCGCCGGCGTCGGCGGCGTGGCCGGCGGCCTTGCCGAGCAGAACGCTAAGACGCAGGCCCCGGCCGGCGTGGTGGTCGTTCCGGACAGCACCGTGACGACCGGCTCGGTCCATCAGCGAACCTGCGTCGAGGACGCCTACGGCCAGCGGGTCTGCCAGGACGTCGTCCGCTAAAGACCTCATCTTCCGAAAAATCCCGCCTGGGTCACCTGGGCGGGATTTTTTTAGTCCGGTCGACGCACAAAAAAACAATCCGGGCGGCAGCTTGGCCGCCCGGTCATGCAAAATCTCAATAAAAACGAGAAAACATCATCCCTGAACGAGCAGCCAGCTTACCATCGCCAAAGGGAAAACAGTTCCAAGCAAAAAACAAATAACACCGGACGTCATGGGACAACCCTCCTTCGCCGGAACAACCGCCCGAATCTGGAAAGCGTTCCCTCAAATCGGCATATCTTCGGGCACGAATACTTCTGCAACCGACGAAATGCAGGATTCTTCCGGAGCACCTCGTCGGAACCGAGCTTCGCCGTTTCCATTGTCCAGCGAGAGACCTACCGACCGGTGAGAGATGAACGACGAACGACGCCCTTCCTCGACCGTGATCAGCGATGTCGAGTTCATCCGGAAATTCCTCATCGGGCTCGGGATCATCATCGTCGCCCTGCTGCTCTGGAAGCTCTCCAGCGTCCTGCTGCTGGCCTTCGGGGCGATCCTCGTCGCCATCATCTTTCGCGCCCTGGCCGAGACGCTGGTGCGCTACCTGCGCGTGCCGGAGCGCTGGAGCCTCGCGCTGGCGAGCGTCATCATCCTGTGCATCTTCGTGGGCCTCCTGGTCCTCTTCGGCACCCAGATCCGGACCCAGCTGTCGGACGTGATCCAACGGCTGCCCCAGGCGGTCGACAACTTCAGCCAATCCCTCGGGCTCGGGACTGTGAGCGACGACCTGACCGAGATGATCGACGCCCAGACCGCGGGCGGGCTGGCCGGGCGCCTGGCGGGAATCGGCGGCACCATCCTGGGAGGGCTCGGGGACTTCGCCCTCGTGGTCGTCGCCGGTCTCTACATCGCCACCTCGCCTCGAACCTATATCGAGGGCGCGGTGAAGCTCTTCCCCGAACGGCATCATCACCGGGTGCGAAGCTCCCTTCATGCCTCCGGCAAGGCCCTGAGGCTCTGGCTCACGGCGCAGCTCATCGCCATGACCTGCGTGGGCGTTCTCTCCACCCTGGCCTTCTGGATGATCGGCCTGCCCTACCCCTATGCCCTTGGTCTCATCGCCGGTCTCGTGGACTTCATCCCGTTCCTCGGCCCGATCCTGGGAGCCGTGCCTGCGGTCCTCATCGCCTTCACGGTCGAAGGCAACGCGGCGGCCTGGACGATCCTGGCAGTCTTCGCGATCCAGCAAATCGAAGGCAACGTGATCTTCCCGCTCGCGGCCCGCAAGCTCGTGAGCATTCCGGCCGCACTCGCCCTCTTCGCGATCGTGGCCGGCAGCATCCTGTTCGGCACCTTCGGGCTGGTCTTCGGCTTCCCGCTCGCGGTCGTCACCTACGTGCTGGTGAAGAAGCTCTACGTCCGGGAGACCCTCGGCGAGGAGACCCCGATCCCCGGCGAGGCGAAGCCGGGAGAGACGGAGGGGTAGGTTTCAACACCTGAACGGCTTTCGGGACCCAGGTGTTGAAACATGGGGCCCGGCCTCGACGAAAAAGGGGTTCGGCCAGACGGCTGAACCCCTGCGTCATCGTCGCCTCGCCGGAGGCTTTCCGGGGGAAGCAGAGCCCGTCAAGCGGGCTCCTCGGTGGGCCAGTCCACGAGCCGGTTCAACAATTCGCGAACCGTGAAGTCCTCCTCGGGCCCCGCGACCCGGTCTCGCACCGATACCCCGGCCGCGTGCACGCTGTCCGGGTCTCCAGAAACGAGCGGGTGCCACCAGTAGAGATCCCGCCCCTCGGCGAGCAGCCGGTAGGCGCAGGTCTGGGGCAGCCAGGACAGGGTGCGGACGGCCTCGGGGGTCAGGCGCACGCAATCCGGCACCTTGGACTGGCGGTCGGGATAGTCCCGGCAGCGGCAGGTCTGGCCGTCCAGGAGGGTGCAGCCGACATCCGTGTAGGCGACCTCGCCCGTATCCTCGTCCTCGAGCTTGACGAGGCAGCAGCGCCCGCAGCCGTCGCACAGGCTCTCCCACTCCTCGGACGTCATGGCGTCGAGGGTCTTGGTGAGCCAGAAGGGACGTTCCCCCGTAGAGGCGTCCTGCGGATCGGCGATGAGGGTGTGTGCGTTCGTCATGGCGGGAGCCATGGCGCCTCCTTTGCGGCGGTTTGAGGGAGAATCTGTCGCGGGGTGCGGCTTTATTGGCTCTGCGGCAATTTCTCCAGAAGGAGTAGAAGCCGTATGAACCGATAAACCTGTTCGTGAGTTGTTGATAGAAGATCGCGGCGACCTGGAAGCGTTGCCGTGACGAGAGTCAACGATCATATAACAGGCACCAGGTTGCCTGACCTGCCTCGAGGACCACCGTGCGCTCCCAGAATCCCACCCCTCTGTCCACACGGTTGAAGCGCGCGGCCCTGGCATTCGACGCATGGCTGAACTCGTTCCTGTTCCAGAGCGGGCGCGGGCTCGGCGCCGCCTGGGAAGCCTATTCCGAGAAGGCCAAGTGCCTGCGCTTCCGCGGCGTCCCCCGCCTGATCCTGGACCTCACGAGCGAGGCGACGACCCTCGGGGCCGCCGGCGCCGTCGTGATGCTGGCGCTGGCCCTCCCGGCCTTCCGCGAAACCGAGGACGACTGGCTCAAGACGCAGGACCTCGCGGTCACCTTCCTCGACCGTTACGGGCAGGAGGTCGGCCGCCGTGGCCTGCACCTTGACGATTCCTACAAGCTTGAGGATTTCCCCGACTACATGGTCAAGGCGGCGCTCTCGACCGAGGACCGGCGCTTTTACGACCACTGGGGCATCGACCCGATCGGCACCTTCCGGGCGCTCGTGGTGAACGCCCAGGGCGGCGGCGTGGTCCAGGGCGGCTCCTCGATCACGCAGCAGCTCGCCAAGAACCTCTTCCTCACCAACGAGCGCTCCCTCGAGCGCAAGATCAAGGAAGCGTTCCTGGCGATCTGGCTCGAATTCCACCTGACCAAGGACGAGATCCTCAAGCTCTATCTCGACCGCGCCTATATGGGCGGCGGCGCCCACGGCGTCGTGGCGGCGGCGGATTACTATTTCGGCAAGTCGGCCAAGGACCTGACCCTCGCGGAATCCGCCATGCTGGCCGGCCTGTTCAAGGCCCCGACCAAGTACGCCCCGCACATCAACCTGCCGGCCGCCCGCGCCCGCGCCAACGAGGTCCTGCGCAACATGGTCGAGGCGGGCTTCCTGACGGAAGGCCAGATCCAGACCGCCCGGCGCAACCCGGCGACCCCGGTCAACCGCGAGCGCGAGACGACGCCGGACTTCTACCTCGACTGGGCCTTCGACCAGGTGAAGCAGCTCGCCGCCCAGAAGAAGTTCGGCAACGAGCGCGTCCTGGTCGTGAAGACGCCGCTCGACACGTCTCTCCAGAAGCATTCGGAGCAGACCCTTGAGAACATGCTCCGGCAGCACGGCCGCCAGTACAAGGTCGGCCAGGGCGCCCTCGTAGTCATGGACGTGGACGGGGCCGTCCGCGCCATCGTGGGCGGACGCGATTACGGCCAGAGCCAGTTCAACCGCGCCGTCGGGGCCCTGCGCCAGCCGGGCTCGTCCTTCAAGCCCTTCGTCTATGCGGCGGCGCTTACCGTGAACCCGAAGCTGAAGCCGAGCTCGACCGTGGTCGATGCGCCGATCTGCCTCGGCAACTGGTGCCCGCAGAACTACGGCCGCAAGTTCTCCGGCTCCATGCCGCTCGTGTCCGCCATCGCGCGGTCCATCAACTCGATCCCGGTGCGGATGTCCCTCGAGATCGGCAAGGGCAACGCCAAGGCCGGCCGCGCGATCATCATCGATACGGCCAAGCGCATGGGCCTCACCCATCCGCTGACGGATTCGAGCTCCCTGCCGATCGGCGCCGCCGAGGTCACCGTCATTGACATGGCGGCGTCCTACGCGGTCTTCGCCAATGGCGGCCGGCGCGCCGACCCCTACGCGGCCTGGGAGGTGCGCAACTCCTCCGGCAACGTGATCTACCGCCACGAGCGCGACGTGCAGCCGAAGCAGGTCCTGGAGACCCGCGTCGTGCAGGACATGAACTTCATGCTCAACAAGGTGGTCGAGGAAGGCACCGGCAAGCGGGCGGCGCTCGATGGCATCAAGACCGCCGGCAAGACCGGCACGACCAACGCCTACCGCGACGCCTGGTTCGTCGGCTACACGGGCAACCTCGCGGCCGCCGTGTGGTACGGCAACGACGACCACAGCACCATGAACGAGATGACCGGCGGCACCCTTCCGGCCATGACCTGGAAGGAGGTCATGACGGCGGCGCACCAGAACCTGGAGATCCGTCCGCTGCTGGGCGTCGATACCGACGCCTCCCGCGTGGCCTCCTCGAAGGGTGGCATGTCGCCCGAGCAGCAGGCCTCGCAGCAGGCCTACCTGGCCGGCACCCTGTCGCGTCAGTCCTACGAGGTGCTGGGCGTGATCGGGAACCTGTTCCGGGCGGCCGACCGCGCGGCGGCCCCGGCGACCTCGCCGGAAACGCCGCAGCAGTCCGCATCCACAGGCGGATCGCCCGTCCCGGCCCGTCGGGTGGCGATGCCCTAGCCTCATGGACCACCACGCGATATTGACGGACTCATCCGCGCGCGCCCCGGCGCGCGCCACCTCCATCCGACCGGCAGCCGTGTCCTTCCGTTTCAACCCGACAGCCCTCCTGATCGTCTATGCCTTCCTGCTCGCGCTGGGGCTCGGGCTGGGCTCGGCCTATTGGGTCCTGAAGGGCGACCCGCCCTTCGGCGGCCTGCGGCTCGGCCCCTGGGAGACTTGGCCGAAGCTCGGCTCGGCGGATGCGGATCCGTATATGCGGGCGATCGTCGCCAAGCGCGGCCAGGTCCCGCTCGCCACCGGCGAGGGCCTGTCGCTCACCGCCAAGACGGACAACGAGGGGCGCCGCCTCGAATCGGGCTGCACCTACCGGATCGGTTCCGTCACGCCGCCCGCGCGGCTGTGGACCCTGACGCTCTACGACGGGGACGGACGCCTGCCCGCATCCGATCTCGGCCGGGCGAGCTTCACCTCGTCGGAGATTCTCCGCAATCAGGACGACACCTTCACGATCACCCTGGCCCGCACCTTGAGCGCCGGAAACTGGCTGCAGCTGCCGCCCAACGGGCCCTTCTCGGTCGTTCTCCGGCTCTACGACATGCCCGGCGCCGCGGGCACCAATCTCGTGGCCGGAAACTTCCCGGTGATCGAACGCGTGGGATGCGGCTCATGAAGTTGCGCAACCGCTTCCTCCTCGCCACTCTCGTCGGCCTCGTCCTGGCCGGGGGCGTCCACATCGCTGCCATCCTCGCCGCACCGCACTTCGCCCAGCAGGATGCCTTCGAGAAGATCCTGCCGACGCTCAGCGCCGAGCAGGCCCAGATCATCAGCGCGCCCGGCGGCGGCAATACCTGGCTCCCCCTGCCCGACCCGTCCGTCGCGGTCGCGGCCTGCGCGTTCGATCTGGAGGACGGCCCATCGCGGATCTCCGCGAAGACCGGGGCGCCGTTCCTGTCGTTCTCGTTCCACACCAAGACGGACGGCGTGTTCTTCGCGGTGACCGACCGCGCCGCCGTGCGCGGCGATCTCGAAATCGTCATCATGACGGCACGCCAGCTCGACGAGGCCCGTGCCGCGGAGGACGAGAACGATCCCTCGCGCGACGTGCGCGTCGTGGCGCCCGAGCGGCGCGGGTTCGTGATCGTGCGCGTCGCGGCCCCGACGCCCAGCCTGCGCGCCCAGGCCGAGGAAGCCGCCAAGGCCGTCTCCTGCACCGTCGACGAGGAGCCGTGATGTCCTGGCGTCCGATGACGTCGGAGGACCTCGACGACGTGCTGGCCGTCGCGGACGAGGTCCACGTGGACCATCCCGAGGACCGGGAGATCTTCGAGGAGAGGCTGCGCCTCCATCCCGGCGGCTGCCATGTGCTCGTCGAGGACGGACGCGTGCTCGGCTACGCGATCACCCATCCCTGGCGCTTCGCGGAGCCGCCGCCGCTCAACACGCGGCTTCGTGCGATCCCGGCCGACGCGAACACCTATTACGTTCACGACGTGGCGCTTTTGCCCGCCGCCCGTGGGCGCGGTCATGCCGCGCGGATCGGCGACCTGCTCGCCGCCGGCGCGACAGCGAACGGCTTCGCCACCATGTCCCTGGTGGCGGTCAACGGGTCTCAATCATTTTGGGAGAGGCTGGGCTTCCGGACAAAGGCCGTTCCGGGCCTTGCGACGAAGCTTCTCAGCTACGGGTCAGATGCGGTCCTGATGGCGCGCGATCTGGCGGAGGCAGGCGACCGCATCGCGCGGGCGCGTCGATCCGGGTCGTGACGGATCAGAAGCGGCGACGGCGGCCGGGACCATCCGATGCGAACGGCTTCGAGGGACCGGGCGTCGGAGCGGGATGCTCGTAGCGCACGCCGGTGAAGAGAAGGATCTCGCCCCGCTTCTCGTCGGCGGCCAGGTGCGGACGCAGGGGTCGAGAGGCGGCATCGGGAAACTTGATGACCACGCCGGGTGGTCTCGTCGCAACCTCACGCATGGGCGTCCTCCTTTCAGCGGGACAAAATCTGCTTCAACCGACCTCAACAAATAGCCCTATGGTTAACAGTCCGTTTCCGGGAGGGCGGGCCTTCACGAATGTCCCTCGCCTGATGCAAGACCAACACGAACGGCCGCGCTTATGTTCCACGCCCGGGCGATCACATCCGCTTCATTTCCCGGCTGGTTAAAGATGCGCTAACGTAAGGTCAGTAAGGTTTTCACGCAGTTGCGTTGCGTGAGGTTGAGATGGCGTTCCCTGCGAAGCCGGATCGATGGCCGGACCTGTCGAGCATTGACGATACGGAAGCAAATGGCAGGGATGCGCGGGCGTCGCTCCTGAAGGTCAATGCGGAGATGTTCGTTGCCGCACCTGCCCGCGACCGCGAGATCATCGAGACCTTCGAGACTCTGGCGCTCGGCTTCCTGCCTGCGGTCGACCGCGCATCCCTTGCGGAGATCGCCCGCATCCTCGCGCCCTGCGAGGACACGCCGGATTCCGTGCTCGACCACCTGTCGCGACACTCGCCCGAAGCGCGCGAGATCGTTCTGAAAAGCGCCGCGCGCCTGCCGGTCTCCTGCAGCGACACCTGTCTCGGAACGCCGGAGGGACGGCTTCGGCTCGCCTCCTGCTCCGCGCTGGACCGCATCATCGTCGAACGCCTCCTCGCGCTGCGCGAGGCCGACGTCGAGGATCATCTTGCGGCCAATCCCGCCTTCGTGCCGACGGAGCCTGCCTTCGCGGACCTCGTGCGGCGGGCTCAGGACCGGGCGCCGCTCGCAGCGATCCTGCTCTCGCGCACCGACCTTTCGCTCGCCGACGAGGCAGCGCTGTATCTCGCGGCCTCGCGCGAGCACCGCGCGCGGATCCGGGCGAAGATCGAGTCCGCCCTGCCCCACCGGCGGGCGCGCTTGGCCTTCATGCTGACCGAGCATGACGTCGCCGCGTTCTTCGCGGCGGCACGGCACGGCGACGTGGGCCAGTTCGAGGCGATGCTGACCGGCGCGCTCGGTTTTCCGGCCGCGGCGGAGTGGCGCATCCTGCAGGCGGGACGCTACGAGCTTCTCGCCCTCGCGCTCAGGGCGCTGGGCCTCTGCGACAAAGAGGCGACGCGCATCTTCCTCACGCTGCACCCGGTCCTCTGCCGTCCCCTCTCGACCGTCAAGGAGCTGGTGCGCACGGTCCGCGACGTGCCGAGCGCCGTCGCCCTCGCGCTCGTCGAGGCCATTCTCGGCGTGCAGGCGCTGTCGGGTCGCAGCGGACCTCCGTGCCTGTCCGAGGACGGCGACGTGATCGTCTACAGGCCGGCGAGCGCGAGCGTCTGACTCAGACGGCGCGGCGCGCTCACTTGCGCGTCGCCAGCGCGGCGGTGACCCCGAGCCCGATGAAGGACGTGCCGGCGAACCAGCGCTGCAGGCGCAGGAAGCGGCGGTTGCGGCGAAGGAAGTCGCCCGCGGCGCCTGCCACCAACGCGAACATGCCGTCGCTCAGGATGCCGAGCCCCATGAAGGTGAGCCCGAGGGCGAGGATCTGCCAGTGCACCGCGCCGCGGCCGGGATCGACGAACTGCGGCAGGAAGGCGAGGAAGAAGATCGCGGTTTTGGGATTGAACAGGTTGACCACGAAGCCGTCGCGGAAGACCCGGCGCAGCGGCTCGGCGGGAATAGCGGGCGCTTCGGGATCCGGGTCTTTGGCCATCAGGGTGCGGATGCCGATCCAGACCAGGTAGGCCGCCCCGAGATATTTCACGATCGCGAAGGCGAGCGCCGAGGACACGAGAAGCGCCGACAATCCGACCGCCGCCGCCGTGATGTGTACGATGGTCCCTAAGTGGATGCCGAGCACCGATACGAAACCGGCCGAGCGCCCCTGCTCGATGGAGCGCGCAACGATGTAGAGCACGGCCGGACCGGGCGTCAGCAGCAGCACAACGGACGCCATGATGAACAGGCCCCACAATGTCGGATCGGGCATAGGTCTCCTCCCTCGTAGAGAGTGAGCAAGCCACAGGGTGACGGCTGCGACAAGGCCCCATCGCAGCCTGCGCGGGCTCATTCCTCCGCGGCGAGATCAAGGAAGTGGCGACCCTCGCGGTCGTCGACCTCGACGAGCCACAGGTCCGTGTCGAAGCGCAGCTCGCGCTGCACCTTTTCCTCGACGTCGAGCGGCGTCACACCCTGCAGCACGACGGCGAACAGGCGCTCGCCGGAATCGTCCACGAAGAGCTGCGGGGCCGGGCCGTAGAGGCTCGCGGTCCCGTCGAGGTGATCGACCTTGACGAAGATCGCGCCGGCCTCCGCGGCGCCGCGCCGGCGCAGCACCGCCTCGACGCCCTCGACGCCGCAGCGGCGCAGATAGGCCGAGACCCAGAAGTCGGAGCGCAGGCGCGCCACTTACGGCACCGCGATGCCGGAGGCCGCCGCGAGCTCGCGCAGGGTGCGCGCGTTGAACTCGCCCGTGACCGGCAGCTTGTGATCCTGCTCGAAGCGCTCGATGGCCTGGCGCGTACCGGAGCCCATGATGCCATCCGCCTTGATGCCGTAGCCGAGCTTGGCGAGCGCCCTCTGGCCCGCGAGCACGACGTCCCCGGAATCGGAGCGGCCCACATTCGCAGGCGGCACTGGCACGGGACCGCCCATGCGGATCATCTCGCCGATGGGATCGCGCACGGTGGGAGCCCGCGCGGCCACGGGGGCCGGAGCGGGCGCCGCCGGTGCGGATGCGGTCCGCGACGTCGGCTGAGTGATGGCGCCGGGCTCGCCGTTGCGGATCAGCTCCGCGATGGCGCTGCGCGAGGGAAGCTTCGGGGGCGCAGCCGCAGGGGCCGCGGCGGGCGCCGGAGCCTGGGCGATGGGCTGGGCCGCAAATGGGCTCGTCGCCTCGGCCGCGGGCACGGGAGCAGCCGGGCGCGTCGGCGGCATCGGCTGCGCGATCTGCGGTGCGGCGTTCGAGGAGCCGTGCGGGCTGAAGAGCGGCGCCGGGTGATGGACCGTCTGGAGCGCGAGCGCGTTCCAAGCGATGTACCCGCCGCATCCCGCCAGCACGAGCGTTCCGGCGATGCGCCGCGGATGCTGGAGCGCCAGCGACAGCACACGCATGCCGAGGCTCGGCGCCTTCGGCTTCTTCTTCACCGCCGAGCGACGCCGCACGGGGGCGGAGATCGTGAAATCGTCGTCGGGGCGGGCGGCTAGAGCTTCACGCAAGGAGGTCATCCCGTCTTGAGAAGGACTACATCGGAAGAATCGGTACGCCGGGGCGCGGGCACAAGACCCTTGGCGGCGGCGGCACGGTAAGCATCGGCCGGCAGGCTGATGCGCACGCAGGTGCCGCTGCCCGACGTGCTGGAGATCCGCAGGCGGCCCTGATGCAGAGTCACGAGCCCGCGCACCACCGAGAGGCCGAGGCCGTTGCCCTTCTGGGGCCGTGCCGGCGAGGAGGCCTGGTAGAATGGCATGCCGAGGCGCGAAAGCTCGTCCTGCGCCACGCCCACGCCCGTGTCGCGGACCGCGAGGTGGATGCTGTCAGCCTCGTGACGGACCTCGACCGCCACCTCGCCGCCCCGCGGCGTGAACTTCACGGCATTCGAGAGCAGGTTGAGCAGGATCTGGCGGCAGGCGCGGCGGTCGGCCACGAGCGCCGGCAGGCCGGGCGCGAGCTCCTGCTTCAGCGTGAGCCCACCCTCGTCCGCCGGCAGCGCCATGAACGTGCAGCATTCGCCGACGAGGTCCGCGAGGTCGATTGGCTCGAAGTCCAGGTTGTAGTGGCCGGCCTCGATGGCCGAGAGGTCGAGCAGGGAGCTCACCACGCCGAGCATGTGCTCGCCCGACTGGTGGATGATCTGCGCATAGCCTTCCCGCTTGTCGACGAGGCTCGGGCCGCCCTTCCCCATCAGGATCTCGGAATAGCCGATGATGGCGTTGAGGGGCGTGCGCAGCTCGTGGCTGACGGTCGCGAGCATCTGGGCCCGCGCCTCGCTCGCGTCCACCGCCTCGCGGCGCATGGCGTCGAGCTCCTCCACGCGTGCCATGTGATCGGTGATGTCGCGGGTGACCGCGACCGCCGCGCAGCCCTCGTCGCCGGGCAGGACGAGGCGGTGCGCCCGCATCTCGACCCAGAGCGTCGTCTGCGACGGTCCCTCGCCCGCATGGACGCGGAAGCGCGCGACCGCAAACCCGGCGCCGTTCGCCGCATCGCTGATCGCCTTCAGGAAGGCCGGGCGGTCGGAGACGTGGATGCGCGTGAACAGGCCGTTGCCGTTGATGGAGGCTGGCGCAGCGCCGAGCAGCGGCGCGCAGCCGCCGTTCGAGCGCAGGACCACGCCGTTGCCGTCGTGCCAGGTGACGAGGTCGTCGATGGCCGCGAGCGCGAGGGCATCGCGGCCGAGGCCGGACTCGGAATCGTCGCCGAGAAGCGCCCCGATCCGCCGGTCTGCGACGGCGCGGGACAGGGCATGGCCGAACGCCACCGCGCCCGCGATGGCGAGAGCCCCCTCGACCGGCAGGCTCGCGCCCGCCATGCCTTCGGCCTGGAGCAGGACGCCCGCCCCGAGCCCTACGAGGGCCAGGATGGCGGCGAGCAGCACGCCGCCCCGTGACCCGGACGAGAGCGCCTCCAGGGGCACGAGCGCCAGAGCCAGCCCCATCAGGGGCAGCGAGGCTCCGGCACCGGCCATGTCCCGGGCGATGAAGCCCGCGAGCACGAGCGAGACCAGCGCCTGCGCGACGGCGAGGCTGCCCCAGCGCGACAGGACGAAGACGGCCGCGAGCGGCGCGAGGACCAGGAGGCTCCAGGAGGCGAGCAGCTCCGGCGCCACGTCGCCCAGCAGGGACAGGGGCAGCCCCACCAGGGCCACCAGGGAGGTGGCGAGGCGGCCGGCCACGAAGCGCTCCTGGCAAAGGCGCTCGGCGGGCTTGTCCAGGACCGAGCGATGGACGAGCCCGACGAGCCATTCATCGATCCAGTGGCCTGTGAGTTCTCTCTGCACGTGGTCCCTGCGACGACGCACCGCCGCTCCCCGTCTTCATACGAGCGGGACCGTGACAGAGGCGGCTTAAGCGAACCTAAAGGCAGGAACTGCTGAAGGGCCGGCGTCCAGGCGGTTGTGCCCCGGGAGCGCGGCAGAGGATGAAATCCCCCTCCCTTCTGCCTTGCGTTTCAAGAGCTTAACGCGGCACTTGCGGCGGAAACCCTTTGTTCATCCTGTTTGCAGGTTCTCCGGCGGCGTTCTCCGCAACGGGGACACGGCCCGTTATGATGCTGCACGTCATCCACCGGACAGGGCCCGCTTCCGCCGCATGTTCTCCATCCTGCGCTTCATCCTGATCGTCGGGGCGATCTTCTACTACTCGCCCGTCCGGCAGCGCGGCGACGCACCCGCGTCCGTCGAGTCGGTCCTCGGTTGGGCGAAGGGCGACGCCGCCGCGAAGGCGACGGCCGAGGCCGCATCGCCGCAGCGGCTCGAGGCCGTGTGGCAGGCCCTTCCCGAGAGCGCCAAGCAGGCGATCGTCGACAAGATCATGACCACGTCGGGCCTCGGCGGAGCCAAGGCCGCCGACACGCTCCTGCCCGGCGACCGCGATCCGGGCTGGCGCGACGGCCAGAAACCGCGCACCTGACGCGCCTCTCCTGTCGCCAAAGCCGCAACGGGCACCTATATGGACGGCAACGCGATGCTCTCATTTCAGGAGAATGCATCGGATCAATCCCGAAAGTGCCAATCCACTTTCGGGTCCGATGCTTTAGGGATCCCATGCTGCCGTCAATCGACGAGATCGTTTCCAATTTCGAGCTGCTGGACGACTGGGAGGAGCGCTACCGCTACCTCATCGAGCTCGGCCGCCAGATGGAGCCGCTCCCTGACGAGGCCCATACGGACGCCAACAAGGTGCGGGGCTGCGCCAGCCAGGTCTGGCTCGTGACGAAGCTCGAGCCCGCGGGCGGCCGGCCGGTGATGCACCTCGTCGGCGACAGCGACGCTCATATCGTGCGCGGCCTCGTGGCCCTGCTGATTTCGCTCTACCGGGGCAAGACCCCGTCCGAGGCCCTGTCCACCGATGCGCTCGCCCTGTTCAAGGAGCTCGGCCTCTCCGAGCACCTGACGCCGCAGCGCTCGAACGGCGTGCGCTCGATGGTCGAGCGCATCCGCCACGACGCCCAGACGGCGCTCGCCGCCTCTTGAGCCCTTCTGTGGCGGAAGGCGCGCAGGGCGGCCGGCGGCCGGTGGCCGACCGCCCTGCCCCGGCTCGCCTCTAGCTCCGCCCGCCCTCGATCACGACCGCCTGCCATGTCCGGATGCCGCGGGAAGCCGCGGGACCGTGGGCGGCGGCCTCGATGCCGTAATGCTGCGCGAGCCGTGCCAGGGCGAGGCGCACCACGATCTTGGCCGAGCGCGGCGGCCACTGGCGCTCGCGCTCGATCGTCTCCAAGCCCTTCAGGAAGCCGCAGAGATCGGTGAGGAGGTCGGCGAAATCAGCCCCGACCGCATCGAAGGCGTGGCGCAGGCGCTGACGCGCGGCCACCATGCGGTCGGTCGCATCCGAGGGCGAGGCAGGGCCGCTGCCGCGGGGCGTCTGGTCCCAGCGCGCGGTCACGCCCGGCAGCAGCCCCGCCAGCATGATGTCGGTCCGCAGGCGCTCGCCGGCCTGGTAGGAGGCCTCGTCGATCAGGGGCTGTCCGTCCTTTCCTTTCCGACGACGCAGCCAGTCGAGGGGGCTCTCCTCCGCGTCGACGCGCACCCGCTGCATCCCTGTCTCCGTCTCGACCGTCGCCTCCACCGTCTCCCGGTGCTGGTGGAAGAAGGCTGTGTCCCGGGTGGGCGCATCCTCCCGGCGCAGGCGGGCGTGGCCGGCCTCCGTGAGCTTCAGCACCCGCTGCCCCGTTTCCATCTGGCGCCACGCGGCGAGGTCGTGCCGCTGGAGCGCTTCGGCCGCGGCCCGGGAGAAGCGGCCGGCCCCCAGGGACACGCCGGTCGTCCGGCGGTGGACGATCACGTCGTTCTGGTCGGTCGGGTCGAGAAGCGCCTGCGCCTCCGGCAGGCCGAGGGCCGCCAGCAGCCGCTGCGCCTCCCGGGCCAGGGGGTCATTGCGCCTGAGATTGGACGGCTCGCGGCCCCCGCGCCCACTCCCGCGGGTACGCTCCTGTCGACGCGAGAGTTTCCGACCCTTGGAGCCCTCGTGGTCTTCGCAATCATTTTGGTTTTTGTTCATGATTTGTTCCTGCAATAAATTAAACGGAGGGACGAGTCCCTCCGCTCCTGATACTGGGCCACGGCCCGCGGGAGTCAACGGCAATTCACGCGTGTTGATAACTCTGAGGATAAGTCTTCGCACGCACAATGCGAGTATTCGACTGTCCTTCCGGGTCGTCGCGGGGTTCTCGACGGTTCGACGCAGGATCAGGCTGCGGAGGCCGCCGCGAGCGGCCCCGGCTCCGCGCCTTGCGCGAAGGCGAAGCCCTCGTCGGCCCAGCCGCTCATGCCGCCGAGCATGATCTTCACCGGGCGCCGCAACGTTGCGAGCTTCAGCGCTGCCCGGTCGGCGCCGTTGCAGTGCGGACCGGCGCAATACACCACGAACAGCGTGTCGGCGGACCACGCCGCCATGCGGTCCCGCGTGATCTCGCGATGCGGCAGGCTGAGCGCGCCCGGCACGTGCGAGCGCGCATAGGCGTTCGGGCCGCGCACGTCGAGCAGCACGAAATCGACTGCGCCTGCGGCGAGCGATTCGTGCACGTCGGCGCAGTCGGTCTCGACCGACAGACGATGGGCGAAGTGAGCGACGGCGATGTCCGGAGCGGCGGCCGGAATGGACGCGACGGAGCTGGACGGCATGGAAGTCTCCTGTGGATAAGACGCTGCGAGCATCGCGCCCGGAGACTAAGGTCGAAAGTGGCACGCATGCCAATGAGCGTTCAGATCATGCCAAACCGACTCGTCGTCGCCCTTGCCTATGACCGGCTGTGCACCTTCGAATTCGGCATCGTCACGGAAGTGTTCGGCCTGCCGCGTCCTGAGATGGGGCCGGACTGGTATCGCTTCGCCGTCTGCGCCGTGGAGCCCGGCCCGCTACGGGCGACGGGCGGCTTCCGGATCATGGCGGATGGCGGGCTCGACCTGCTCGAGGAGGCCGGCACCATCGTGATTCCCGGCTGGCGCGGCGCCCTGTCCGAGCCCGTGCCGCCGGCCCTGGTTGCGGCGCTGCGAAAGGCGCATGCCCGCGGGGCGCGGCTGATGTCGATCTGCTCCGGTGTCTTCGTGCTCGCGGCCGCGGGACTGCTCGCGGGCAAGCGGGCGACGACGCACTGGCGCTATGTCGAGCAGCTGTCCGAGGCCTATCCGGGCGTCCGCGTGGAGCCGAACGTGCTCTACGTCGACGAGGGAAGCGTGCTGAGCTCCGCCGGCAGCGCGGCGGGCATCGATCTCTGCCTGCATGTGGTGCGGCACGATTTCGGCGCGGAGATCGCCAACTGCATCGCGCGCCGCCTCGTGGTGCCTCCCCATCGGGAAGGCGGGCAGGCGCAGTTCGTCGAGCGTCCGGTTCCCCCTCCCCGCGAGGGCCTGCGTTTCGGCCCACTGTTCGACCGCATGCGTGCAAGACTGGCCGAGGAGCAGCCGGTCGACGCGCTGGCGGCCGAGGCCGGGATGAGCCGGCGCACCTTCCTCCGCCGCTTCAAGGCCGCGACCGGCATGCCGCCCGGCGAATGGCTTCTGGCGGAGCGGCTGCTGCGCGCCCGCGAGCTGCTCGAGACGACGATGCATTCGGTCGACGACATCGCGGCCGCGACGGGGTTCGGATCGCCCGCGACCCTGCGTCATCACTTCCGCGCCCGCCTCGGCACGAGCCCCGCCGCCTATCGCGGCCGCTTCGCGCAGCAAAAAGCCGCCCCGGGGGGCGGCTGATTTACGAAGTATTCGTGAAGGATCAGCCGCGGGACGAACGGCGCTTGCGGCGCTGCTGGCCGAGACCCATTTCCTTCGCCAGCTCCGAGCGAGCCTTCGCGTAATTGGGAGCAACCATCGGATAATCGACGGGCAGGCCCCACTTCTCGCGGTATTGCTCGGGCGTCATGTTGTATTGCGTCCGAAGATGACGCTTCAGCGACTTGAACTTCTTGCCGTCTTCCAGGCAGACGATGTAGTCCGGAGTCACGGACTTCTTGACCGGAACGGCGGGCTTGGGCGCCTCCGCAGGCGCCTCGACCGTGCCGCCCCCGACACGCAGAAGAGCCGAGTGGATATCGTTGATCAGGCTAGGGAGATCACCCGACGGAACCGAGTTGTTGCTCACATAAGCCGAGACGATATCTGCCGCCAGCTCGATATAGTTTGATGTAGCGATGTTGTCGCTCATTTTGATTTTGTTCCTTTCCGGCTCTTTAGAACAACTCAAATGAGCATTTCAGCCCATTCTTTGAGCAGTCTTTTCCGAGGCTTTGCTTGCCTCTTCATCGAACCGCACCGTAATCGCGCGATGACGCGCCTGACGGGTCAAGTATGGCAAAATCGGGCGGATTACAAGATGTTCAAAAGGAAAACTTTGGAAAACTGTGTATCATCTTCACGAAGGCAATAAAAATTTCGTGTTTACAGCGGATGGCTTTAACCATAGGTCATGGTCGGCCAAGCTGAATTTTCGCGTCGAAGCAGAAGAAGTAGCTATAAAGTGTCTATTTCTCCTCCTGAATTGGACATGCGCGTCGACCTGCGGACCTGTCCCGGCGAACGGGAGTTATACAGCAGTGCCCACCCCTCCCTCCGTAACGTAAGGAACGGGACCCCTCCATGAAGCTCGAGCGCCTTCCCTCATCGCCCCTGCCGCCTGCGCCCGTCACCCCTGCCAGATCTCACGATTTCGAGATCCACGGCACGACGATTCGTGACGATTACGCTTGGCTGAAGGCCGAAAACTGGAAGGAAGTGCTCAAAAACCCGGAAACACTCGACCCGGCGATTCGCGAATGTTTGGAGCGCGAGAACGCTTATGCGGCCGCCGCCTTCGCGGGAACGGAATCTTTTCAGCAGCGCCTGGTCGCCGAGATGCGCGGACGCATCAAGGAGGACGATGCCTCCGTTCCCCAGCCCGATGGGCCGTTCGCCTACTTCACCCGCTACCGCGAGGGCGGGCAGCACCCCCTCGTCTGCCGGATGCCCCGCGACGGCGGCGACGAGACCATCATGCTCGACGGCGACAGGGAGGCCGAGGGACACGCCTTCTTCGATCTCGGGGGAGCCGACCACTCGCCCGATCATCGCCTGATGGTCTGGGGCGCGGACCTGAAGGGCTCCGAATACTTCACCCTGCGGGTGCGCGATCTCGGGACCGGCATCGAACTCTCCGACGAGGTCCCGCAGACCTCCGGCGGCGCCGTGTGGCTCAACGATTCCTCGGGCTTCTACTATGTGGAGCTCGACGAGAACCACCGCCCCGTGCGCGTCAGGCGCCACCGGATCGGCACGGAGGCCGCGCGGGACGAGGTGATCTACGAGGAGAAGGACCCCGGCTTCTTCGTGAAGCTCGGCGTAACCCAGTCGGACGCGTTCGTGCTGATCGAGGCGAGCGACCACGAGACCTCGGAAGTCTACCTGCTCGACCGCGACGATCCCTCGGCGGCGCCACGCCTGATTGAACCGCGCACGCCGAAGCTGCAATACGACGTAGAGCACCACGGCGACAGCCTCATCATCCTCACCAATGCGGACGGCGCCGAGGACTTCAAGATCATGACGGCTCCGGTCGCCACGCCGGACCGTGCGCATTGGCGCGATCTCGTCCCGTACCGCCCCGGCGTGATGATCCTCTTCGTGACGGCGCTCGCACGCTATCTCGTGCGCCTGGAGCGCGAGGACGCCAAGCCCCGCATCGTGCTGCGCGAGATCGCGACCGGCCGTGAGGAGACGATCGCGCTCGAGGAGGATGCTTACTCGCTCGGCGTCGATGCAGGCTACGAGTTCGACACCGACGTCATCCGCTACCGCTATTCCTCGCTCACCACGCCGACGGAGGTCTACGACTACGACCTGCGGACGGCCGAGCGGACCTTGCGCAAGCGCCAGGAGGTGCCGAGCGGCCACAACCCGGCCGATTACGTCACGCGCCGCATCTTCGCGACCGCGCCGGACGGGGAGCAGGTGCCGATCTCGATCGTTCACCGCCGGGAAGTGGCTCTCGACGGCTCCGCGCCGCTGATGCTGTACGGCTACGGCTCCTACGGCATCTCCATGTCGGCGAGCTTCCGCACGAGCATCCTGTCGCTGGTGGACCGGGGCTTCGTCTACGCCATCGCGCATATCCGCGGCGGCACCGAGAAGGGCTGGCGCTGGTATCTCGACGGCAAGCGCGAGAAGAAGACCAACACCTTCACGGACTTCATCGCCTGCGGCGAGGCGCTCGCGGCGGCCGGCTATACGTCGCGCGGGCGGATCGTGGCCCATGGCGGCAGCGCGGGCGGCATGCTCATGGGCGCGGTCGCCAACATGGCGCCGGACCTCTTCGCCGGGATCGTGGCGGAGGTGCCCTTCGTGGACGTGCTCAACACCATGCTGGACGCCGACCTGCCCCTCACCCCGCCGGAATGGCCGGAATGGGGCAATCCGGGAACGGACGAGGCCGCCTTCCGGACGATCCTGTCCTACTCGCCCTATGACAACGTGAAACCCCAGCGCTACCCCGCCATCCTGGCGCTGGCCGGCCTCACCGACCCCCGCGTGACCTACTGGGAGCCCGCCAAGTGGGTGGCGCGGCTGCGCGCCGCCATGACGGGGGGCGGTCCGGTCCTGCTCAAGCTCAACATGGATGCCGGCCACGGGGGCGCCTCCGGCCGCTTCGACCGGCTCGAGGAGGTGGCCCTCGCCTATACGTTCGCGATTCAGGCGGTCGATGGTTTCCAGAACTGATCGGAGCCCTATGTCCCCGGGTTCTCGAAGGAAGGCGGGGCCGGCGAAGGGGCTGAACGAGGCGATCGGGGTTTTGTCAGGTATGCGTTCATGACCAAGCAGCAGGAGATGCTCTCCGACGGGGAGGCGGCCGCGACGGCGGCGGAATCCCCCGGCCGGACGGGGGATTTGGAGGCTCGCCTGGCCGCGGCCGAGGCCGAGCTGCGCCGAAGCCGCGGAGCCCTGCGGATGGCCCTCGACATCGGACGGTTCGGCTCCTGGGAGCGGGACGTCGAGACGAACGCCCTCACGATCGACGCAACCGCCAAGTCCATCCTCGGGCTGAAGCCCGACGGTCCCGTCACCCATGCGCAGATCGAGGCCCTCTATCATCCGGGCGACGCGGAGCGGATCGCGCAGGCGATATCCTACGCCCTGTCGACGAAGACCGACTTCAACATCGAGCATCGGATCATCCGTCCCGACGGCCGGATCGGCCGCATCCTGGTCCGCGGCGGCGCCGTCTACGATCACGACCGGCCCGTGCGCGTCTTCGGGGTCCTGCAGGACGTGACCGAGCGCGAACGGGTGAAGGAGGAGATCAACCTCGCCCAGCGCCGCCAGGAATTCCTCCTCGGGCTGAACGACCGCCTGAGGGAGATCGACGATCCCTCGCAGATCATGGAAGCCACCGCCCGCGGCCTCGCGCAGTTCCTCAAGGTCGATTGCGTCGGCTACGGCGAGGTCGACGAGGAGCGCGGCATGGTCCTGGTGGAACGGGAATGGTCGCGCGGCGCCATCAGCAACGAGGGGCGCCACTACCGCCTCGAGGACTTCGTGCCCGACATGCTGGCGGAGCTGAGGCAGGGACATGTGCTCGCGATCGAGGACGTGCAGAACGAGCCCCGCTGGAGCGCCTCGGCCATCCGCGGCGTCTTCAGCGCCGTAAACGCCCGGGCGGCGATCGCGGTGCCGCTTCTCAAGAACCGCCGCCTGACGGCCCTGCTCTACCTCAACGCCGCCGAGCCCCGCACCTGGTCCGCGAACGACGCCGCGCTCATCGAGGACGTGGCGGAGCGCACCTGGATCGCGGTGGAGCGCGCCCGGGCCGAGGCGGCGCTGCGGCAGAGCGAGGCGCGCTTCCGCCTCATCGCCGAAGCCCTTCCGGCGCTGGTCTGGATCATCGACGAGAACCTGCACCTGGTCTACGCGAACGACCGCTGGCGCGAGTTCTCGGGGCTTCCCGTGGAACAGTCCCTCGGCGACAGCTGGATGAGCTGGGTCAACCCGGACGACCTCGCCCGGGTGCTGGAGGAGGTCAGGCCGGCCCGGGAGGCCCGGTCGTCCTTCGTGACGGAGATGCGCTACCGCACGCAGAGCGGGGCCTATCGCTGGCACCTGATCCAGATGGGGCCGGTCTACGACGCCAAGGGCGCCTTCCGGGGCTGGTGCGGGACCAGCGTCGACATCCACGACCTCAAGGAGACCGAGCACGCCCTGCGCCGGAGCGAGGAGCAGCTCCGCATCGCGCTCAGGGCCGCCAAGATGGGCGACTGGAGCTGGGACATGGCGAGCGACGCCATGACCCTGTCGCCGCGGGCGGCGGAGATCTTCGGCGTCGATCCGGCCACGCCCATCACCTGGACGGAGCTGCGCAACCTGCTCCACCCGGCCGACATGGAGCGCGCGACCGCCGCGATGCTGCGCTCCATGGAAACCCAGGTGCCTTACGATGTGGAGTACCGGATCCGGCGCGCGAGCGACGGCGCCCGGGCCTGGGTTGCGGCGCAAGGCCAGACCACGCTCAACGAGAGCGGAATCCTGAGCGGCATGACGGGCGTCGTGCAGGACATCACGGACCGCAAGCACGCGGAGGAACGCCAGCACCTGCTGATCCGCGAGCTGCACCACCGGGTGAAGAACACGCTCGCCACCGTGCAGGCGATCGTCGGCTCCACGGCGCGCACCGCGTCGAGCATCGACGAGTTCTATCAGGGTTTCGTCGGCCGCATCGTGTCGCTTGCCCGCACGCACAACCTGCTCACGGAGGACCTCTGGCAGAAGGCCTCCCTCGAGGAGCTGGTCCAGACGGAGCTCGGCCCCTACGAGGACGAGGCGCGCAACCGCGTCATCGTGGAGGGTCCCTCCGTCGAGCTGCCATCCGAGGCCGCGGTGCCGATCGGCATGGCGATCCACGAGCTCACCACCAACGCGGCCAAGCACGGAGCCCTCTCCACCTTCGGTGGACAGGTCGAGGTGACGTGGCGGATCGAGCCGGGCGAGCCCCGGCCGCGGCTGCGCTTCTCCTGGGCGGAGCGGGGCGGCCCCCGCGTCTCCATGCCGACCCGCCAGGGCTTCGGCTCGCGGCTGCTGCAGCGGGTGCTCGCCGCCCAGCTCCAGGCCGAGGTCAAGATGGAGTTCCCGGAGGACGGCTTCCGTTTTACCATGGAGCTGCCGATCCCCGGCGACCCGCCGCTCTTCAACCCGGACCAGTGAGCCGCCATGCTGCTGAACGCCGCCCGCTCCCACCTGATGGTCGTCGACATGCAGGCGCGCCTCATGCCGGCGATCCATGACGGGGACCAGATCGTGCCCCGCGCCAAGATCCTGCTCGCGGCGGCCCAGCGCCTCGGCGTGCCCGTGACGGTCACCGAGCAGTATCCGAAGGGCCTCGGCCCCACGGTTCCGGAGATCCTGGAGGCGGCACGCCCCTCCGATCCCGTCGTGCTGCCCAAGACGGCGTTCTCCGCCGCACGCGATGCCGCCACGATGGAGCGGGTGGCCGGACTACGCGGCGAAGGCAGGGACCAGGCGGTGCTCTGCGGGGTCGAGTCCCATGTGTGCGTGCTGCAGACGGCGCTCGGGCTCAGGGCGGCCGGATTGAACGTCTTCGTGGTGGCCGATGCGGTGTCGAGCCGCGCGCCCGCGAGCGTCAGCGCGGCCTGCGCACGGCTTCTTCATGCCGGATGTCACTGGGTGACGACCGAGATGGTCCTGTTCGAGTGGCTGGAAAAGGCGGGCACCGACGAGTTCCGCGCCCTGTCGGCGCTGATCAAGTAGCCGACGATCCCTGGTTGCTCTCGCCGCCGGACGCGATGAACTCCTTCAGCTCGTCTAGCGAGTTGAAGTGGAACAGGCCCTGAGGCGTCTCGGCCTCGATCGAGCCGTCGGAATACATCACGTAATGGTTGTCGCCGGAATTGTAGGTGCCGATGACCGCTCTGGCCGTCGTCGGCTCCTCGGCCCTTTCCGGCTCCGGCGAAGCCTCGGGCTCCTGCTCGGGCTCCCGCTCCTCGGCAGGTTCGACGATCGGCTCGGGCGGCGTCTCGGGCTCGCGAAGCTCCTCGCCGCGCGGCTCCTCCTCCTCGGTGCCAGCAACCGGGCCGGACTCCGCAGGCGTCGCCGCGAGGTCGACCTTCTCGTCGATCGGGCCGGGCGCGTAGAGGCCCTCGTCGATCTCGCTTTCCTCGATCTCCTCGCGGGTCTCGCGATAGCGGCCGGCGATCAGGAAATCCGGCAGGCGGACCTCGGGCGCCTCTTCCTCTTCGCGGGCCTGCTCCGCTTCGCGAACCGGCTCGGGATAGATCCTCGGCTCCGGCGGCACGACGGGCTCGGGCGCCGGCTCCTCGCGGCGAAGCGTTTCCGGCTCCTCGCGCTCATGCTCGGGCGCGGCGGCTTCGGGAAAGAGCGGAAGCGGAGGCTGCTCGGGTTCCGCCAAGGTCGCCGCGCCGGCTCCGGCCGCGCCGCCGAGAAGGCCGCCGGCGAGCGCGGCGCTCGACAGGTCCGGCGCAGGCTGGCGGGTCAGCGTCTCCTCCTCGCTGAGGCTCGCGTGAAGACGGTTGAGCTCCGCCTGGATCTGCGTGAGGCGGGAAACGGCCGCCGCGATTCCGAGCAGCAGCGCGCCGCTCGCAGCGAAGACGCTGCCGGCGATCACCATGGTCCAGCCGCGCTCGACCAGAACAATGTCCCATCCGAGAAACGTCGCCAGCAATCCGCCAACAATCATCGCAGCAGCGATGGCGAAAAGGGCGATGTTCATGCGGTCTCCATTACGCAACGTAAGCTAATCCCAAGGCAAAGCTATGGCTCTATAGGCCAAAGGCAATATCATGGGAAGCTTGGCCGGAAAAAAGTCGGTAGCTTGGCCGTTGCTCTTGGGCCTGTGGCGCTTTAACTAAGCCCCGGAGCATTCTTCGACGATCGCGAACCGGTTCGTCGAGATAATGCGGCACGAGAAGACGAGGGATCATTCCGCGTCCCTGGAATGTCCTCAGGTCGCTCAACCCAAAGGAGACGCCGATGTCGTTCACCCTGCCCGAACTTCCCTATGCCTACGATGCGCTGCAGCCCTACATGTCGAAGGAGACGCTCGAGTTTCACCACGACAAGCATCATGCCGCCTACGTGAACACCGGCAACAACCTGCTCAAGGGCACGGAGTTCGAGGGCAAGAGCGTAGAGGAGGTCGTGAAGGGCTCCTACGGGAAGAACCAGGCGCTCTTCAACAATGCCGGCCAGCACTACAACCACATCCACTTCTGGATGTGGATGAAGCCCAATGGCGGCGGCGCGCTTCCCGGCAAGCTCGAGAAGAAGATCGTCGAGGACCTCGGCTCCGTCGACAAGATGAAGGAGGACTTCATCCAGGCCGGCGTCGGCCAGTTCGGCTCCGGCTGGGCTTGGCTCGCGGTCAAGGACGGCAAGATCACCGTCATGAAGACCCCCAACGGGGAGAACCCGCTCGTGCACGGCGCCCAGCCGATCCTGGGCTGCGACGTGTGGGAGCACTCCTACTACATCGACTACCGCAACCGCCGTCCCGACTACCTCAAGGCCTTCCTCGACAACCTGGTGAACTGGGAGCACGTCGAGGAGATGTTCGAGACCGCCACGCGGTAATCCGAGCTGCGACCGATTTTTGCGTCATGGCCGGGCTCGTCCCGGCCATGTTCGTCCGTGGCGTATCCCCCGAAGCCCTCATGCTGAGGAGGACCGTTAGGTCCGTCTCGAAGCACGAGGGCGTTTCCAGCGCTCTCTGGATTATCCTTCGAGACGCGGCTTCGCCGCTCCTCAGGATGAGGCAGCGTGAGGATGAGGCGCCAGCTTCACTTCCCTCTCCTCCAGCACCGCCCCAAACGCATCCGACGCCAGATAGGCCAGCTCCGCCTCCCGGCTTTCCACCGCCGGATCGAGGCTGCGGAGTTCCTCGTCCACGTGGCCGGGGTGGCACATGACGACCGGGTGCGACCCGAGGGCCGTCAGGGCATCCGCGAAGATGACACCGGCCTGCACCGACAGGTCGAACGGCGCAAAGCCGGAAAAGCCGTCGTTCGTCGCGAACCCGGCCCTGTGGGCGCTGCGACGGAAGCCGCGGGCGAGCGCCTTTACGACGAGGGCCTTGCCGCGGCCGATCCGGCGCCTGCGGATCGCGCCGATCCGGTCGGAGGGGTCGCGCAGCCACAGGCGGCCCGCATAGCCCCTGCCCTTCAGCTCGGCCAGAAGCGCCTGCCGGACGACCGGCAGCACGTGGACGTGCTGGTGCCCGTCGACGAAATCCGGCGGGGCGCCGCGGACCTCCTCGAAGGCGTCGAGCTGGCGGGCGATCTCGCCGCGGATCGCATCGGGGGCGAGCCGCCGCGCCAAGGTACGGCGCAGCACTTCCTTGAGAGGCGGGAATGCCTCGTCCGCGAAACCAGGCACGGGTCCGAGGGGCGCTCCCGTCGTGAGGTTCAGGTGCAGGCCGACGCCGATCCTGCCTTCGAGTGGCCGCAATCCCGGAGCATTGCGCCGCCAGCCCGGCATGTTGGTCATGGCGCCGGTGGCGGAGAGTCGTCCCGCTTCGGCGAGTTCCAGGATGCCCCGGCTGACCCCGTCGGTGAGGCCGAAATCATCGGCGCAGAGCACGACGGAACGCTTCGACACCATGGATATCCCCAAATTCAGCTTTGCCGCACCGTAGAGCATCGGACCCAAAAGTGGAGACCACTTTTGGAATTTATCCGATGCTCACCCGACAAATGGGCGCATCGTTCGAGCGGAAAACCGGGTCCACTTTTCCGCACGATGCGCTATCCCTCTTGAGCAAAGCCGCAAACTCGTCTCTCAATGCGCGCGACAACGAAGGATCATTGCGTGGCGTCGCCCAAGCTCAGCGTCATCATTCCCGTCCACAACGAGAGCGCCAACATCGCGCCCCTGTGCGAACGTCTCCTGCCGGTCCTCAACCGGATCACGTCGATGTGGGAGGTCATCTTCGTGGATGACGGCAGCCGCGACGACACGCTGGAACGGATCAGGGCGGTCAGCCGGACGGAGCCGCGCATCGGCGCCGTGTCCTTCAGCCGGAACTTCGGCAAGGAGACCGCCATCGCGGCCGGCCTCGACCATGCCCGTGGGGAAGCGGTCGTGATCATGGACGCGGACCTGCAGCATCCCCCCGAGATGATCGAGACCTTCGTGGAACGCTGGAAGGAAGGCTACGACATGGTCTACGGCCAGCGCACCGACCGCTCGGACGAGACCCGGGTCAAGCGCGGCTTCGCGCATCTGTTCTACCGCCTCTTCGCGCGCTTCGGCGAGATCGAGCTGCCGCCGGGCGCCGGCGACTTCCGCCTCATCGACCGCAAGGGCGTCGAGGTGCTGCGGGCGCTTGGCGAGAAGGCGCGCTTCTCGAAGGGCCTCTATGCCTGGATCGGCTTCAAGGACACGGGCGTGCCCTTCGTGGTCGAGGAGCGACGCTTCGGCACCACGAAATGGAGCTTCCGCAAGCTCTTCCGCTTCGCCTTCGACGGCATTGCCGCCTTCTCGACGGCGCCGCTGCGGGTCTGGACCTATCTGGGCTTCGTGATTTCGTTCATGTCGATCGCCACCGCCATCTACTTCATGGTGCGCACGCTGCTCTTCGGCACCGACCTTCCGGGCTTCCCGAGCCTCATCGTGTCGGTGATGTTCTTCTCCGGCATCCAGCTCATGTCGCTCGGCATCATCGGCGAGTACGTAGGCCGCATCTTCGCCGAGGTGAAGCGTCGCCCGCTCTACGTCGTGGCGGAGCGCATCGGCGGCGCCGCGGAGGTCAGCACGAGCCTCGTGTCGGACGATTTCCGCTACCGCCGGGCCTGATCCATGTTCAGAAAAATTCTTTCCGTGGGCGGATGGACGCTCGTCTCCCGCCTCACCGGCTTCATCCGCGACGTGGTGATCGCCGCCGTGATGGGCGCGGGCTTCGTGGCGGACGCGTTCCTGGTGGCGCTTCGCATCCCGAACCACTTCCGCGCCATCTTCAGCGAGGGAGCGTTCAACAGCGCGTTCCTGCCGACCTATGCCCAGGTGCTGGAGAAGGACGGCATCGCGCCCGCCCGGTCGTTCGCGAGCCGCATCACCACCCTGATGCTGATCGTGCAGGTCCTGGTGCTGATCGCGGCCTTCATCGGCATGCCCGTGGTCGTGACGATGTTGGCGCCCGGCTTCTCGGAGGATCCCGCGAAGTTCGACCTTGCCGTGACGCTGACGCGGATCACCTTTCCGTATCTCCTCTTCATCACCCTGGTGACGATCCTCTCCGGCATTCTCAACGCCCACGAGAAGTTCGCGGCGGCGGCTGCCGCGCCGGTCCTGCTCAACGTGGCCATCGTGGCGGCGCTCGGCCTCACGTTCCTGTTCCCGAGCGCAGGCCATGCGGCCGCCTGGGGCGTGGCGGCGGCGGGCGTGATGGAGCTGGCGCTCGTCTGGTTCGCCGCACGGCGCATCAAGGTGACGCCGGGCATCGAGACCCCGCGCCTCGATCCGGCCATGACGAAGTTCTTCAAGACCCTGGGCCCGGCCGTGATCGGGTCGGCGGGGGTGCAGCTCGCCATGTTCGCCGACACGATCATCGCATCGTTCCTGCCGACCGGCGCGGTCGCGTCGCTCTACTATGCGGACCGCCTGTATCAGCTGCCTCTCGGTGTGATCGGCATCGCGGCCGGCACGGTGGTGCTGCCCGAGATGAGCCGCCGCATCGCCACCGGCGACGTGGCGGGCGCGCATGCGGCGCAGAACCGGGCCATGGGCATGACGGTGGCGCTCGCGGCGCCCTTCCTGGTGGCGTTCATCACGTTGCCCGAGCTGATCATGTCGGCCCTGTTCCAGCGCGGCGCCTTCGACGCCTCGGCGGCGGCGCGCTCCGGCGCGGTGCTGGCGGCCTATGCGCTGGCGCTGCCGCCTGCCGTGCTGATCCGTTCGGCGGTGGCGAGCTTCTACTCGCGCTCCGACACGGTGACGCCGCTCATCGCGTCCCTTTCGGCGGTCGCCGTCAACGTGGCGACGAAGATCCTGCTCATGGACCGCCTCGGCGTGGTCGGCCTGGCGCTCGGCACAGCCGTCGGCATCTGGATCAATTTCGGCCTTCTCGTGTTCCTCGCCTGGCGCCGGGACTGGATGGCGCCGAACGGCGGCCTCGGGCGCACGCTCGCGGCGGTCGTCGTCGCGAGCCTGCTGCTCGGGGCCTTTGCGTGGTTCGCGCCGTCGCCGCTCGCGGCCTGGACCAGCACGCTTCCCGCCTGGCGCAACCAGATCCTGCTCGGCCTCCTCAGCACGGGCGGCGCGCTTGTTTACGGCGCGGCGCTGCTGGTCATGCTGAGGGCGCTGGGGGTCAGGCTTCAGCGTCGCTGAAGGATTCGAGCGTGAAGAGCTCGCGCTTGCGGGCGATGCCGCGCAGCCGGTGAAGGCCCAGCGAGCGCACCGGCACGGAGCACGCGGACGCGACGGGCCCGGACATCACGAGCGGGTAGCCGAGCTCCTGGCAGAGCGCCTCCATGCGGCTCGCCTCGTTCACGACCGGGCCGATCACCGTGAAGTCGAGCCGGCCCGCAGCCCCGATATTGCCGTAGTAGACCTTGCCGTAGTGAAGGGCGACGTCGAGGCTGAGCGCCTCGCCCCCATGGCGTTCGTTCACCGCCTCGTTGCGCCGGAGCGCAGCGCAGGCGGCGCGCAGGGCCGCCGCGCAGGCCGCCTCCTGCGGCCTCTCCTTCGAGATCGGGAACGCAGCCAGCACGCCGTCGCCCATGAACTTCAGCACCTCGCCGCCCTCCTCCGCCACCGGGTCGGCCATGGCTTCGAGATGCTCGTCGAGCCGCGCGATGATCGACGCGTCGGCCTTGTCGACCATGGCCGTGAAGCCGCGCAGATCCGCGAAGAACAGGGCCGCCGTGAGGGGCGCGCCGGTGCCGCGGCGGATCTCTCCGCTCAGGACCCGCCGGCCCGCCGAGAGGCCCACATAGGTGTCGAGCATCGCGACCGTGAGGTCGAGCAGGGTCATGCGGTAGGCGGCGAGCGCGAGGAGCGGCAGGAGCAGATCGATCCGCTCGACCTCCTTCGACACAAAGCCGCCCTCCCGGTCCGCCGAGAAGGCGGCCGCGATGCCGCGCAGGTCCGGCGCGGTGGCGTTTTCGAACCGGATCAGGCGGGCGAGATAGTCCTTGCCGCCCTCACGTCCGACATCTTCGAAGATGCTGAAGGTCTCGCTCTCCTCCCCGTCGAAGCGCCAGTGGCGCTCGGTGACGCCGTTGCGCAGCATGAACCCGAAGGGACTGGCCTCGAAGGCGTTCTCGTTGCGCTCGTGGGAGACGCCCTCGACCACGATGCCGGCCGCGCGGGTCCAGGTGTGGTTGAACACCCGCACCGTCGGGTTCACGGTCGGGAGAGCGATATAGGCCCGCGCCAGCGGGATCCCCTCCGCGACCAGCCGCTCGGAAAATCCTGCCAGCAGGGACGCAACGTCGGCTCCGCGCAGCCCCTGATCGATGATCCAGTCTTCGAGATTCGTCATGGGCGAAGCTTATCATCGACCTGAGGAATCTGCGCCCATCCTGTGCCGGTGCGCGCCCCTACCGGCTGGCATGCCTCGTCGCGCCGCCGGTGCCGGCGATCTCGGTGAGGAGCTTGCGCCGCGCCGCCACGGCGAAGGGCCGTTTCTCGTCGGCGATCTCCACGAAGGAGCCGGGGCCGCCGATGACGTTCTGGCCGTAATAGTCCTCGAGCGGCATGCCGCCGGGGCCGCCTGGACGGCCGCTGCCGGGACGGCGGATCGCGAGCGCGTTGATGGTGAAGCCCTTGGCGAGAGCGTCGCCGCGAGCGGCTTCAAGCGAGCGGCCGTTCATGTTGGGCCCGTCACCCGACACGTCGATCACCTTGCGCGTGCCCTCATGGGCGTTCGTCTCCACGAGGCGCACGGAGAAGTCGATCGCGTTGGAGATGGAATTGTAGCCGTAGGCCCCGCGCGGCGCGCTGACCAGCTTGTCGGCGAAGACCTTCGCGCTCGCGGCGTCGCGGATCACGTGCCAATCGACGATGAGCACCTGCGAGCTCGGACCACCCCATTCCATGAAGGCAACCGCGATGGCGCCCAGCGGCCCGTCCTTGACCCCGTCGAGCACGTCCTTGCTGGTGAGAGCGTCGGCCCAGCCCTGGCGCTGGAGCCGCAGTTCCTCGTCGTCGATGGAGCCGGACCCGTCCGCCGCGAAGACCAGTTCCAGATCGACCGGCTCCGCCCGGACGGAGGCCGTCATGAGGCCGAGGGCGAGAAGGCTTGTGAGGACAAGGCGCATCGAAGGGCTCCATCGCAGGCTCGAAGGCACACGATGAAGCCATCTAGGGCATTCGTGGGGCGAAGCGCCGAGGAAGCCGCTTCACAACTTCGTTGATAAGTCGGTCCCTCCCCGCAAGGGGGAGGGAAGAACAGGCGGCCTCACGCCGCCTTGCTGACGCTCTTGCCGTGCGCGTAGGCCCAGTAGAGCTCGCGGGCGCGGCGGTAGAACGGGCCGGGCTGGAGGTCGCGGGAATCGATGCGCAGCACGGGCATGACCTTGGAATAGTTGCCCGAGATGAAGATCTCGTCGGCAGCCGCGAAGTCCTCGTAGCGCAGGGTGCCCTCGACCACCTCGACGCCGTCGTCGCGCAGGAGCCGGATCACGCGCTGGCGGGTGATCCCGTTGAGGAAGGTGCCGTTCGGATACGGCGTATAGACGACCCCGTCCTTGGCCATGAACACGTTCGACGTGCCCGTCTCGGCGATGTTGCCGAGCGCGTCGCACACGAGCGCGTTGTCGAAGCCCTTCTCCCGCGCCTCGCGGATGACGCGGGCATTGTTGGGGTAGAGGGCCCCGGCCTTGGAGTCCGTCGGCATGGATTCGAGCGTCGGGCGGCGGAAGCTCGACTTCATGACCGAAAGGCCGCCCGGCACCGGCATGGGCGCCTCGAAGAGCGACAGGCAGAACTGGGTGGAGGCCGGATCCGGCGCGATGGTGGCGATGCCCTCGGCCTCGCCCCAGTACATGGGCTTCACGTAGAGCGCCGTGCCGGGCGCGAACTTCTTCACGCCCTCGCGGACGAGCTCGACGATGGCGTCCGGCGCCATGGTGGGCTCGAGGCCGATGGTCTTGGCGGAGCGGTTCACGCGGGCGCAGTGGAGGTCGATGTCGGGCATCACGCCCTCGAAGACGCGGGCGCCGTCGAACACGGAGGAACCGAGCCAGGATACATGCGACCGGGGCCCGATGAGCGGCGGATTGCCCTCATGCCATTCCCCGTTGAACCAGTTCCACGTATGCGAATACCAAGCCACTGTGTTGTTTCCCTAGCCTGTAAAGGTGCGCCCTATCGAATCCCCTGGGTGACCTCCCGTCAATCGCCCGGCTCTCCCATGAGGCATGAAGACTTGTGATGGAACCCATGAGGGCGGCTGATCAATTGCCCTGTTGTCTCCAGGATCAGCCGGTGCAAAGCTCAGGCCATGCCAGCTTCATCGATCATTCCGCCTGCTGCCAAGGCCGTCATCTTCGACGCCTATGGCACCCTCTTCGATGTCCATTCCGCAGTGGCGCGCCATGCGGCCAGCGTCGGACCCGACGCGGCGCGCCTGTCCGAGATCTGGCGGGCGAAGCAGCTCGAATATTCCTGGGTCCTGTCGCTCGCAGGCCGCTACGAGCCGTTCTGGCGGCTGACGGAAAAGGCCCTCGACCACGCGCTCGCCCGCCATCCGGGGGTGGACCGGGCTTTGCGTCCCCTCCTGCTCGACGCCTATCGCAGCCTCGACGCCTACGCGGAGGTGCGCCCCACCCTGGAAGCCCTGCGGGCGCGCGGCCTTCGCACCGGCATCCTGTCGAACGGCGATCCGGCGATGCTGCATGCGGCCGTGACCTCGGCGGGGCTCGGCAGCCTTCTCGACCCGGTGCTGTCGGTCGATGCGGCGGGCGTGTTCAAGACGAGCCCGCGCACCTATGATCTTGTGCTCGACGCCCTTTCGGTGACGGCCGCGGAGGTGGTGTTCGTGTCGTCGAACCGCTGGGACATCGCGGGGGCGGCCGCCTTCGGATTCGCGCCGGTCTGGGTCAATCGCCTCGGTCTGCCGGACGAATACGCGGAGCTTCCGCCCCGCGCCGTGGTGTCGTCCCTCGACGGGCTGCTCTGACGCTTACTTCGCCAAAGCCGCGAGGATCCTGGCCCAGGAGCGTGTGCCCTTGTGGAAGCTCTTCACGTCGTACTTCTCATTCGGCGAGTGGATGCGGTCGTCGTCGAGGCCGAAGCCGACGAAGAGCGTGTCGAGGCCCAGCGTGCGCTTGAAGTCGCCGCCGACCGGGATCGAGCCGCCCATGCCGATGACGATCGGGTCCTTCTTCCATTCATCGTGGAGCGCAGCCTTCGCGGCGGTGAGGGCCGCGAAATCGTGCGGCAGGGCCAGCGCGCGGGAGCCCTTGTGCTTGATGAACTCCACCGAGCAATCTGACGGAATGCGCTCGCGCACGAAGGCCTGGAAGTTGGCGGAAATCTTCTCCGGGTCCTGATCGCCCACGAGGCGGAACGAGACCTTGCAGCGCGCTTCCGCCGCGATCACCGTCTTGGTGCCCTCGCCCGTATAGCCGCCGATGATGCCGTTCACGTCGCAGGTGGGGCGCGACTGGATCTGCTCGATGAGCATGCGGCCCTTCTCGCCGGCAGATTCCTTCAAGCCGATCTGGCCGAGGAACTCCTCCTCGGTGAGGTTCAGTTTCTTCCACTGCTCCAGGACCTGCGTCGGCGTCTCGTGCACGCCGTCGTAGAAGTCTTTGATGGTGATCCGGCCGTTCTCGTCGTGGATCGCCGCGATGATCTTCGACAGCACATGGATCGGGTTGCGGGCCGCGCCGCCGAACTGGCCCGAATGGAGATCGCGATCGGCGCAGCGCACGATCACCTCCTCGTAGACCATGCCGCGCAGCGACGACGTGATCGCGGGCGTGTCCTGGTCCCACATGCCCGTGTCGCAGACCAGCGCCACGTCCGCCTTCAGCTCGTCCTTGTTGGCCGCGATGAACTCAGGCAGGAACTTCGAGCCGTCCTCCTCGGCGCCCTCGACCAGGAAGGTGATGTTGATGGGCAAGGAGCCGGTCACGGCCTTCCAGGCCCGGCAGGCCTCCACGAAGGTGAGCACCTGGCCCTTGTCGTCGGCGGCGCCGCGGGCGCTGATGACCTTTCGGCCGTCCGGCAGGGTCGCGAGCTTCGGCTCGAAGGGCGGCGTGTCCCAAAGGTCGAGCGGGTCAACCGGCTGCACGTCGTAATGGCCGTAGAACAGCACGTGCGGCTTGCCCTGCCCGTCCTTGGCGTGGCCGACCACGGCCGGATGCCCGCCGGTCTCGCGAAGCGAGGCATCGACGCCGATTCCCTTCAGCTCGTCCACGAGCCACTGGCCGGCCTTGCGGCAATGCTCCTTGAAGGCGGGATCGGTGGAGATCGACGGAACCTTGAGCCACTGGAACAGGCGCTCCAGGGAACCGTCGAGGTCGGCGTCGATCTTCGAGAGGACTTGGTCGAGGTGGGACATGAACTTTCGCTCTATTGGACGATTCGTCGGATGCGGGCGACAAGGTGCTCCGAATGGGCCAGGGCCGCAAGGAAATGATGATCCGCCAGATGGATTGGACGCCCCGGCGGTGCCCGCCATCAAGGGTTGCATGGCCGACCGGCTGCGGAGCGACCACGAGAACCCAAGGGAATGAGTGCCCGTAACAATGCCGGATCTATCGCGTTGACTGCAAACATGTCTATACCGGTGGCTCCGCAACTTGTAGCCTCAGCCCTCGGACAGGGACCTTCATGATCGCAGCCTTTGCCGATGCTTGACGCGCCTGCCCATCACGAGAGCGGGGTCCGTCGTTCTGCGAAGGTGCGCCGCTCCGCCCTGCTGTGGCCTGCGGTCGTGCTCTTCGTAGGACTGCTGACAGTCGGGGTCGTGGTCGGTCTCCTGCGGCAGGCCGTGCAGGAGGCGGAGCAGGCGCGGTTCGAGGCTCTCGTCAGAGGGGTCGAGGCCCGGATCTCCCGTCAGGTCGACGCCCACCTGTCCCTGATCTACAGCGTCGCCGGGTTCGTCGCGACGATGCCGCAGCCGGTGACCCGCGCGAGCTACGCGTCGTTCATCAGGCAGCTCGACGTCGCCGACCGGTTCCAGGGGGTTCAGGGGATCGGCTTCGCGCGCCGGCTCGAGGGGCCGACCCTGGACGAGGCGGAGCGCACCTATCGGGCGATCCACGGGCCGGAATTCAAGGTCTGGCCGCGTGTCGGCCAGCCCGAGGCCTTCCCGATCGTGCTCCTCGAGCCCATGGACCATCGCAACCAGGTGGCGCTGGGCTACGACATGTACACGGAGCCGACCCGTCGTGAGGCGATGGCGCGCGCCCGCAACAGCCTGGTGCCGGCCCTCAGCGGCATCGTCGAGCTCGTCCAGGAGATCGATGCCGACAAGCAGCCCGGCTTCCTGATCTACCTGCCGGTCTACGCTGAGGGAGCCAGCCTCGACGACCTGGAGGCGCGGCGGGAGGCGCTGATGGGTTTCGCCTATGCGCCGTTCCGGGCGCGCAACTTCTTCGAAGCGGCCGTGCGCGACCTCGCCCCCCGGGTTTCGATCCGGGTCTACGACGGAACCGTCGCGCCCGAGCGGCTGCTGTTCTCCTCGGCCCGCAGCGGCAACCCCGAGGACGCCGATGCCGCCTTCACGGCGGTGCGCCCGCTGGAGGTGGCGGGCCGCACCTGGATCGTCGAGCACAGAACCGCACCCGGCTATTCGAGCCAGTCCTCCGGCGGCTTCCTGCTCGTTCCGGTGGCCGGCCTCGGGGTGATGCTCGTGCTCGCGCTCTCCTTCCTAACCTATCAGCAGGCGCTGGCGCGCACCGCCGCCGAGCGGCAGGCCCGAGCCATGCGCCAGGCCGACCGCGAGAAGACCCTCCTCCTGCAGGAGATGAAGCATCGCATCAAGAACGCCATCGCGCGGGTTCAGGCCGTGGCGCGGCAGACCGTACGCGAGGCGGAAGACCTGCAGGACTTCACCGCCCGTTTCGAGGCCAGGCTCGCGTCCATGAGCGCCACGCACGACCTGCTCACCCGAACGCGCTGGGAAGGTGCCGAGCTGGAGGACCTCCTCCGGTCGGAACTGAGCGCAGTCCAGCACGAGGGCTCGTCGTCGCTCCATGGCCCGAGCGTCTTCCTGACCGGGCGCGAGGTCATGGCCCTGGCGCTGACCGTGCACGAGCTTGCGACCAACTGCGTGAAATACGGGTCCCTCTCCCATCCCGGCGGCCGGCTCGACGTCCGCTGGAGCGTGGAGCCCCATGGCAGCCAGGACTGCATTGCGATCGAATGGCGGGAGACGGGCCGCAGCCCCATCCTTCCGGGCGAGCGGATCGGATTCGGCTCCCGCCTGATCGAGGCGACGATCGTGCGCGAGCTCAACGGTTCGTTCCACCGGGATTTCTGCCACGGCGGCGTGATCTGCCGCATCCGGTTCCCCCGCGAGGCGGAAGCCCCGGCCAAAGCGCTGTAGGGAGCGCGGATCACCGGGCGGAATGCCTGAACCGAGAATGGGACAAGGGCCTCAGGATCGGGCCGCATCCAGCGGCTTGGCCATGTAGACCCGCCTGAACCCCTTCTCCTCGGCCCGGTGGGTTTCGACGAAACCCAGCCGCCGGTAGAAGGCGATGTTCTCCGTCATGGCCTCGTTGGTGTAGAGCCGGATCGCATGCAGGCCCCTCGCCCGCGCGGCCTCCTCGGCGAAGGCGATCAGGGCGCGCCCATATCCCCGCCCCTGGCTCGCCGGCAGCACGGCGACGTTGTCGAGCAGCATCTCGTGCTTTTCGGGAATCAGCACCAGGATGCCGACGACGCGGCTTTCATCCAGCAGGACATGCACGTCCCGGCCGGCGATCAGCGCCCCGTAATCCTCGAGCATCGGACCGGGCTTGCGGCCGAGGCGCGCGACGTAGGGCGCGTAGGCGGATTCGACGACGGCCTCGACCGCCGCCCGCTCCCCGGGATTCGCGAGACGGATATGGAACATCGCCCAAGGATGAGCCGCATCGGCGCCCAATGCAACGGAACTCGTCAGGCATGCACGTCGTCGGACCGGGCGACGAGGCGCGCCTGGATCGCCACCACGACGAGAAGCAGCGCGCCGCGGATCACCGATTGCCAATAGGCCGACAGGCTGATCCAGCCGAGGCCGTTCTCGAAATTGAGGATGTTGAAGATCAGCCCGAGAAGGAGCACGCCGGCCAGCGTCGAGCCCACCGAGCCGACGCCGCCGGTGAGCAGCGTGCCGCCCACGACCACGGACGCGATGGCGAAGAGCTCCCAGCCGACGCCCTCGATGGGCTGGCCCGCGCCGAACTGCGCCGCCAGGATCACGCCCGCGAGCCCGGCGAGCGCTCCGCTCAGGATGTAGACCGCCGCCTTCACGCGGGTCGTCGGCAGGCCCATGAGGCGCGTGGCGTCCTCGTTGCCGCCGACCGCCAGCACCGTGCGCCCGAAGGCGGTGAGGTTGAGGACGAGGGAGCCGGCCAGGTAGGCGACGAGGCCGATCCAGGCCGGGATCGGGAAGCCCAGGAAGTCGCCCTGCCCCAGCTCGGTGAAGCCCGATTCGTAGGAGACCGAGACCGACTGGTTGTTGGCGAGCAGCAGCGCGCAGCCGCTCGCGGCCAGCATGGTGGCGAGCGTGGCGATGAAGGGCAGGATATTGAGGCGGATGATCACGAAGGCGTTGATCGCCCCGACCGCGAAGCCCGCCGCGAGCCCGCCGAGCAGGCCCGGAAGAACGCCGTAGGGCGACAGGAGCGCCGCCACCACGCTGCCCAAGGCCGCCGTCGAGCCGACCGAGAGGTCGATCCCGCCGGTGATGATCACGAAGCACATGCCGAGCGCCACGAGGGCGAACATGCTGTTGTAGCGCAGCACCGAGAGCACGTTGTAGCTGCCGAGGAAGTTCTCGTAGCGCAGCCAGCCGAACAGGATCAGCACGACGAGAGCGAGCAGCACGCCGTAGCGGCCGATGGCGCGGACGAGCCGTGCGGTGTCGAGACGTCCCATCGTCGTCAGCTCCTCGCCTGCCGCTGCAGCCAGACCGCCAGCACGATGATCGCCGCCTTGGCGATGAGGGCCGCGGCATCCGGCACGCCGTTGGCCAGCAGCGTGTAGCGCACGAGCTGGATGATGAGCGCGCCGACAAGCGTGCCGATGATGGTGGCGCGCCCGCCGGTGAGCAGGGTTCCGCCGACCGCGACGGCCGCGATGGCGTCGAGCTCCATGCCGAGCCCGACGAGGTTCGCGTCCGCGGCCGAGTTGCGCGCGATCACGATGAGCCCGGCGATGCCCGACAGGAGCCCGCTGATGAGATAGACGCGCCGCTTCACCGACACGACCGGAATGCCCGAAAGCCGCGCCGCGCGCTCGTTGCCGCCGACCGCGAGGATCTGGCGCCCGAACACCGTGCGCCGGAGCATCCAGGCGGCCGCGAGCACGATGACGAGCATCAGCAGCGCCTGGAACGGAACGCCGAACAGGCGGCCGAGGCCGATATACTGGAACTCCGGAACCTTGAAGACCTGAAGGTTGCCGTTCGTCATCACCTGGGCGATGCCCCGTCCGGCGATGAAGAGCACGAGCGTCGCGATGATCGGCTGGATGCGCAGGCGCGTAATGAGGAAGCCGTTGAACCAGCCGAAGGCGCCTGCCACCAGGACCGGCACCACGAAGGCGAGCGCGATGCCGACATAAAGGTGCGGCAGGGGAAACAGCTTGCCCATGAAGATGAGCGGCGCCAGCGCGCCGGCGATGGCCATGAGGGAGCCGACCGAGAGATCGATGCCGCCGGTGGCGATCACCAGGGTCATGCCGACGGCGACGATCACGATGGCGCAGACCTGGGTGAGATTGACGTTGAGCGTCTGCCAGGTGGCGAAGTTCGGCGTGACCGCGAGGTTGAACAGGACGAGCAGCGCCAGCGCCACCCAGGCGCCGTGACGGGTCAGGAACATGCGCAGGTCCGGCCGCGCCGTGCTGCGGGCCGGGGCCGGCGGATGCGTCGTGGCGGTGTCAGCCATCGGCCCCCTCCTGAACCGGCTCGTGCCCGTGCGCCATGGCGGCCATGACGGCCTCCTCGCTCACCTCATCGCCGTCGAGCTCCGCGACGCTGCGGCCGTCGCGCAGGACGAAGATGCGGCTCGCGGCCTCCACCACCTCCTCCAGCTCCGACGAGATCATCAGCACCCCGAGCCCCTGCCCCGCCAGCTCCCGCACGAGGCTCAGGATCTCCGCCTTCGCGCCCACGTCGATGCCGCGGGTCGGCTCGTCGAGGATCAGCAGGCGCGGGTTCATACAGAGCCAGCGGGCGAGCAGGACCTTCTGCTGGTTGCCGCCGGACAATTCGCGGATGGGCTGCTCCGGGCCGGCACAGCGGATGCCGAGGCGCTGGATGAAGCGGTCCACGATCTCGCGGCTGCGCGCCTCGTCGACGACGCCGCGCCGGGCGAGCTGCGGCATGAGCGCCAGCGTCAGGTTCTCGCGCACGGACATGTCGGGGATGATGCCCTCGAACTTGCGGTCCTCCGAGCAGAAGCCCATGCCGGCCCGGATCGCCTCCGCCGGCTCTGCCGCAGGCTCGGCGATGTCGCCGAAGGCGACGCGTCCGGCCTCCGCGCGGTCGGCGCCGAAGACCACGCGCGCGGTCTCCGTGCGGCCCGAGCCCAGGAGTCCGGCCAGCCCCACGATTTCGCCGGGACGGATGTCGAAGCTCACGTCGCGGACCCTGCGGCCGACGGCCAGATGCTCCACGGTCAGGAGGGCCTCGCGCGACGCCGCCTGCGCATGGTGGGCGCCCTCGTCGTGCAGCACGCGGCTGAGTTCCCGCCCGAGCATGGCGGTGACGAGATCGAGCTTGGAAAGCTCGCTCATCCGGGCGACGCGAACGGTGCGTCCGTCGCGCATGACCGTGACCCGGTCGCACACCGCGTAGAGCTCGTCGAGCTTGTGGCTCACGAAGATGACCGAGACGCCGGCGGCCTTCAGCTGGCGGATCACGTCGAACAGGACCTCGACTTCCTTCTCGTCGAGGGAGGAGGTCGGCTCGTCCATGATCACGAGCTTGGCCTCGAAGCCGATCGCCCGCGCGATGGCGACCATCTGCTGGATCGCGGTCGGATAGGTCATCAGCGACCGGCGCACGTCGATATGGATGTTGAAGCGCGACAGCAGGGCTTGCGCCTCCGCATGCATGGCGGACCAGTCGAGGAGCCCGAAACGGCGCCGTTCGCGGCCGAGGCAGATGTTCTCGGTCACGGACCGATAGGGAACGAGGTTGATCTCCTGGTAAATCGTGCTGATGCCGGAGCGCTGCGCCTCCTGCGGCGAGGAGAACTCCACCGGCGTTCCGTCGAACAGGATCTCGCCGGCATCCTTGGCGTAGTAGCCGGTCAGGATCTTGATCATGGTCGACTTGCCGGCGCCGTTCTGCCCGATGAGCGCATGGACCTCGCCCGGCTCGACCTCGAGCGAAGCGGAGGCGAGCGCCGGCACGCCCGCGAAGCGCTTGTCGATCTCGCGCATGGAGAGAAGCAGGGTCATGACGCGTCACCCGCCTATCGAGGCTGAGAGGAGCCCGGCCAGCAATGCGGCGCCGCCCCGTCGTGGAGCGGCGCCGTCGCGGATCAATAGGCGTCGGCGATGAGCTGCTTGGCGTTCGACTTGTCGAAGAAGCGGTCGGTGTTCACCACCCACGGCTCGATCTGCTCGCCCTTGGCGTAGCGGGCCATGGTCTCGAAGGCCTTCGGGCCGAACTTCGGATTGCACTCCACCGTCGCCAGCATCTTGCCGTCGATGATCGCCTGGAGCGCATCGCGGGTGCCGTCGATCGAGACGATCTGCACGTCCTGCCCGGGCTTCTTGCCGGCCGCTTCGAGCGCCGAGATCGCGCCGATCGCCATCTCGTCGTTGTGGGCGTAGATCGCGGTCGCGTCCGGGTGGGCCTGCAGCAGCGTCTCGGCGACCTGGCGGCCCTTGTCGCGGGCGAAGTCGCCGGACTGGGACGCGATGATCTTCATGCCGGGCTTGTTCTTGATGTAGTCCTCGAAGCCCTTGCGGCGGTCGTTGGCCGGCGAGGATCCGGTGGTGCCCTCGAGCTGGATGATCTTCGCGGTGCCGTTGGTCGCCTTGTCGAGCGCTTCCGCCGCGCGGCGGCCCTCCTCGACGAAGTCGGAGCCGATGAAGGTCACGTAGTCCTTACCGGCCTTGGCGAGGCTTTGGTCCACGTTGCGGTCGAGCAGGATCACCGGAATGCCGGCCTTCTTGGCGGCCATGACGGCCGGGATCAGCGGCTTCTCCTCGCGCGGCGCGAGGAAGATGAGATCGACGCCCTGAGCGATCATCGAGTTGACGTCGGCGACCTGCTTGGCGGCGGAGCCAGCGGCATCGGTGTAGACGAGCTGATAGCCGAGCTTCGCGGCTTCCGCCTTCATGCTCTCGGTCTGCGCGATGCGCCAAGGATTGTTGGACTCGGTCTGCGCGAAGCCGACCTTGTACTTGTCCTTCTGCTTCAGCTTGGGAAGCTCCTGCGCCGACACGGCGGCGGCGCTGACGCCAAGGGTCGCGACACCGGCCGCGAGCATGAGAAACGTTCTTCTGAGCATCGATTCCTCCGGGTTTTGACAGGGGTGCTTCTGTGTCACCTCACTACGCAGGATTGAACGCTTGCTAATTTTATTAGTCAAGTCATGATATATCTGCCGTCACGGGCAATTGAGAGGTGACCATGAGGCAGGACGACCGCCCCGATCCCAAGCGCGAGCGCAGGCCTCGCCAGGGCGGACGTCGTCCGACCATGACCGACGTGGCGCGCCTCGCGGGCGTGTCGCAGTCGAGCGTGTCGCTGGTGCTCAACAACATGTCGGGCGCGCGCATCGCCGAGAGCACGCGCCGCCGCGTGCTGGAGGCCGCGCAAGCCATCGGCTACCGGCTGCCGCGCCGGCGCCTCGACGGCGACGAGGCGCAGCCCAAGATCATCGCCTATCTGGTGGACGAGATTTCCACGAGCCCGCATCCGGTCGTCAGCGTCGACGGCGCGCGCGATGCCGCCTGGGAGGCCGGCCACCTGATATCCGTCCACGTGACGCGGGCCAACCGCGAGCTGGAAGCTGCGACCCTGCGGGCCTGCCTCGCCGACACGGCGCTTCTCGGCGTGATCTATTCGACGATCTTCACCCGCAAGGTCGAGCTGCCGCCGGAGCTGGACAACGTGCCGACCGTGCTCCTCAACTGCTACACGGCGCACCGCCGGCAACCCTCCGTCATTCCGAGCGAGATCGCTGGCGGCTTCACGGCGACCGAGTTCCTGCTCCAGCACGGCCACCGCCGCATCGGCCTGATCAACGGCGAGCCCTGGATGGACGCCTCCCGCGACCGCCTGAAAGGCTACCGCCAGGCCCTTGCGACCGCCGACATTCCCTTCGATGCGGAACTCGTGCGCAACGGCGACTGGATGCCGGACGCCGGCTACCGCCGCACCTACGAGCTCCTGCGCCTCAGGCAGCCGCCCACCGCGATCTTCTGCGCCAACGACCTCATGGCGGTGGGCGCCATGGAGGCGCTGGCCGAGCTCGGCATTGACGTGCCGGGTGAGATCTCGATCATGGGCTACGACGACCAGGAGCTGGCGCGCTACACGCGGCCCGCCCTCTCCACCTGCGTCCTGCCCAACTACGACATGGGCCGCTGGGCCGCCGAGACCCTCATCGACACGGTGGCGAGCGGCGGCAGGCGGCCGATCCAGCTCAAGATGGACTGCCCGCTGGTTCCGCGCCGGTCCGTAAGCGCGCCCTGCCCCGACCTCGAAGCCGTCGTGGCGCGGGCCTCCGAGCGGATCTTCCATGGTCCGACGTCGAAACCGGTTCACCGGGCCTTCTCATGGAGCAGCCTGGTTCAGGATATTCCGAGCCCGGCGTGAGAGAGCGGCCGCGGGCCGCTCCGACCGGGAGGATGTGCGAGTCTTCGAGTTGCGTATCGCGGCGGGCCGGCCTCGTGCCGATCATCGCCGCCGCAAAGCAAGCCGGTCGACGTGTCGGCCGAGCCAACGACAAACACCACCACGCTGGAAGGAGACACCCATGACTGCCCAGGCCAAGTTCGCCGCCGATGTCGACAAGCTGCCCTATGACGTCACCGAGCATGTGGAGACGCTCTACCGCGACGGCATCACCGCCCTCAAAGGGGCCTTCTCGCGCGAATGGGCGGAGGCCATGCGCGAGGACATGATGACGGCCTTCTGGGACGCGATCCAGCGTCCCGGCGGCGCCGTGGGCCGCGGCCCACGGCGCTGGTACGTGGAGATCCACCCGCAGGACTTCCGCGGCTTCGTCGACCTCGTCACCCATCCGTGGGTGGTGTCCATGTGCGAGGCCGTGTGCGGCCCTAAATACGAGATCGTCGAGATCGGCTTCGACACGCCGTTCCAGGGCGCCAAGTACCAGCCCTGGCACCGGGACTTCCCCTCCCCGCCCGAGTCGTACGAGCAGCACCGCATCACGTCGCTCGCCTTCAACCTGACGGGCGTCGACGTGACCTCCGACATGGGCCCCTTCGAGGTCGCGCCCGGCACCCAGTGGGACGACGGCCGCGAGTGGAAGCACGAGATGTTCCCGGCTGAAGAGCTCTGGCCCCGCTTCGCCGAGCGCGGCGTGCGCAAGTACCCGCAGATGGGCGACATCTCCTGCCGTTCTGCCCTGACGGTGCACCGCGGCACCGCCCATCCGTCGCCCATCGCGCGTCCCGTGATGGTGCTCGGCGTCGACGCGCCCGGCGCGGGCCACGCGGCGCTCCACGACATGATGGTCACGCAGGACTACTACGACGCCCTGCCGCAATCCGTGCGCGACCATCTGGTCTGCCGCGTGGTCGAGAAGCTCGTGCCGGTCACCCAGAAGCACGACATCGAAGGCCTCGTGATGGGCGCGGAGTGAAGGTCCGCGCCTGCCATGCACGAACCCGCCCGCATGCCGGGCGGGTTCTTACCTCATCGAGAACCAGCGCCTGCTCATTACCGCCGCAGCAATCCGCCTAATGTCCCGCGCACGATGGCGCGGCCGATGGAGCTGCCCTGGCGGCCGCCGATCGACTTGCCGATCTCGGCCGCGATGTTGCCGACCGTCTGGTTGACGATGGTTCGGGTGACCTCGCGGGTGACCCGCTGCGTCGTGGTCATGGTGCCCTTGCGCTGCGGGCCGCCGGTGCCGAACAGGCCTCCCAGCATGTCGAGAATGCCGCCGCTCCCCTCCTCCGCCGCCTTCGCTTCGGCGGCGGCCTGCTCGGCGCGCTTGGCCAGCATCTCGTAGGCGGATTCGGAATCGATCGCCTGGTCGTATTTACCGCGCAGAGGGCTCGCGGCCACGATTTGCCGCCGCTCCTCCGCGTCGATCGGCCCGACCTGCGCCATCGGCGGCGCGATCAGCGTGCGCTCCACCATGGAGGGCGAGCCCTTGCCTTCGAGGGTCGAGACGAGCGCCTCGCCGACGCCGAGTTCGGTGATCGCCTTCTCGGTGTCGAAGGCGGGGTTCTGGCGGAAGGTCTGGGCCGCGACACGCACCGCCTTCTGCTCGCGCGGGGTGTAGGCGCGCAGCGCATGCTGCACCCGGTTGCCGAGCTGGGCGAGCACGGTCTCCGGCACGTCGACCGGGTTCTGGGTGATGAAGTAGACGCCGACGCCCTTCGAGCGGATGAGCCGCACCACGCGCTCCACCGTGTCCACGAGGGGCTTGGGCGCATCACTGAACAGAAGATGCGCCTCGTCGAAGAAGAACACGAGCTTGGGCTGGTCGAGGTCGCCCACCTCAGGCAGCTCCTCGAACAGCTCCGACATCAGCCACAGCAGGAAGGTGGCGTAGAGACGCGGGTTGTTCATGAGCTTGTCGGCGGCGAGGATGTTGATCACGCCGCGGCCGTCGCGGTCGGTGCGCATCAGGTCCTTGATGGCGAGCGCGGGCTCGCCCAGGAACTCGTCGCCCTTCTGGTTCTCCAGCACGAGAAGCTGGCGCTGGATCGTCCCGATGGTCGCCTTCGACACGTTGCCGTAGGCCGTGGTGAGCTCCTTCGCGTTGTCGGCGACGAGCTGCAGCAGCGCGCGCAGGTCCTTCAGGTCGAGGAGAAGCAGCCCCTGCTCATCCGCGATGCGGAATGCGATGTTGAGCACCCCTTCCTGCGTGTCGTTGAGGTCGAGCAGGCGCGAGAGCAAGAGCGGTCCCATCTCGGACACGGTCGCGCGCACCCGGTGCCCCTGCTCGCCGAAAAGGTCCCAGAACACCACCGGAAACTTGTCCGGCGCGTATTCGATCCCGATTTCCTTGGCGCGCTTGACCAGCGCCTCCTTGCCTGTGCCGGGCGCCGCGACGCCCGAGAGGTCACCCTTGATGTCGGCCGCGAAGACCGGCACGCCCGCATTGGAGAAGCCTTCCGCGAGCACCTGGAGCGACACGGTCTTGCCGGTGCCGGTCGCGCCCGTGATCAGGCCGTGCCGGTTGGCGAGGCGCAGGTCGAGATATTCGGGCTTGGTGCTTTTGCCGAGGAAGATCTTTCCGTCTTCGAGCATCGTGTCTCTCCAGAATCCTCCAAGGATCTTAGACAGGCTTTCGGCAGTTTCCACTCTAGGTTTCTCGATTTAACAGTTTATATATGAACTATCCGTTCCAACCCATGTCAGGAGAATCACATGGATGAGCTCATCGCTCGCGTGACGCAGAAGACCGGCCTCGAGGCCTCCGTGGCCCGCAAGGCCATCGGGCTCATTCTGGCTTATCTCCAGAAGGAGGGGCCGGCCAACGAGGTGAACCAGCTCATCGCAGCGTTGCCGGGCGCCGACGAAGCCATCGCCAACGCGCAGGGCGGCGGCAGCGGCGGCGGCATCATGGGCATGATGGGCGCCATGGGCGGCGGCGTGATGGCGCTCGGCGGCCAGCTCATGGGCGCAGGCGTCTCCATGGGCCAGATGCAGCCGCTCGGCCGCGAGCTCTTCGCCTATGGCCGTGAGAAGGCCGGCGAGGACGTGATGGGCCCGATCGTCGGCTCGATTCCCGGCCTGTCGCAGTTCGTGTGAGTGCAGTCGCCCGCCCCGTCCCTTGCAGGGTCAAGGGACGGGGCGGCCGAGTCGGTGAGGATTGCAAGTCGTTGCGGTCCTCATGAGCCTGCGGGCCGGTGCCCGACCTACTTTCCGGTCCGGATCATGCCCTCGATGGCGCGCGCCACGCCGCCGAGGCCGATCTTCGCCATCCAGACCTGGAATGCGCTCGGTGCGCCCGAAGCAGAGGCCGGGTCGCGGGCCGTCAGCCAGGAGCGCCTCCTGGTCAGGATCTGCGCCATGTCGACATCCTTGAAGCCGTAGGGCGGCGCAAGATGCGCCGCAAAGCCCGGATAACCGACATATTTCGCGGGGCCCGGATCCATCACGAACCCTGCTTCGCGCCGGTCCGGCGCCGGCTCCTTCTTCCGGTAGATGCGCTCGCCATAGAGCACGGTGCCCAGATACTTGCCTTCGATGTCGACGATGTCCTTGTCGTCCCAAGGAAACCAGCCGATCCAGTTTCCCTTCCGGTCGAACAGGTAGCGGTCGGTTTCCGAACGGCGGAACGCGATCCACTCCCCGGACGAGCTGTAGTAATGCTTCACCTTCGCGGAGAGGTCCACGATCTCCAGGCTTCGCTCGGGCAGGATCAGGGGTTGCGGCGCAGCCTGCGGCTGCGCGCCCGTGCCATCTGCCGAGACTGCGGGAGCGGCCGGGCGCGAGGCCCCTGGTCCGTTGTCCCGGCTGGCCTTGTTGAGCGGGAGGAGCGAGTGGGTCGACACCCAACCGATCTCCTGAAGCTCAGGAACCACATAGGCCCGACCGTCCTCCAGTTCCTCGATGCGGCAGGCGAGCGTTCTCTTGTCGTTGGGCGGACGGTACAGGACGCTCGCCCCGACATGGAGCTCGTCCTCTCCGGCGCCGTCGAGGGATTGGTCTTCCAGGGAGCCTTCGGCAGCGGACGCGTCGTCCGCGGCGCTCCGGTTGGCCTCCTTGAGGCGCTCGACGGCCCCGACGATGACCCTGGCGACCTCGCGGTGGCGATTGCTGACCGCTTTCGGGGCTGATCCTGCCCGCTCCGGGTACCAATTGCCGCCGATCTTGGCGAGCACCTCTGCCACAAGTTTGATTTCTTCTTCGGTCAATTCGCGTTCCCTCGCAGCCCGCCAAGCCCTTCGCCTCGGCTCCATTCAGGCTTGTTGACTAATCTAATGTCCGGACGATCCGGGCTTCGGAAGCGAGAGCGTCTTGGTGGACACCCAGCCGATCTCCCGCTGCGCCGGAACCAGGAAGGCGCGGCCTTTCTCCATCTTCTCGATCCAGCAGGTGATCGCCCGCTTCTCGCCCGGAGGCCGATACACGACGGCGGCACCGACATAGAGCTGGTCGTCGCCCGCGAAGTTGAAGGCGTTCGCGTCGTCGGGACGTTCCTCGGCCGGGCCTGCCGTCGACCCGCCATCCTCGTCCGCGCCCTTGAGCTGCTCGAGCTCGGTCAGGATGAGCTGGGCCACATCCCGATGACGCTTGTTGATCGTTCGAAGGGCGGGGCGCGTGCGTTCCGGGTACCAATTGCCGCTCACCTTCGCGAGGAGTTCGGCGATTGCTTCCACTTCGTCTTCGGTCATTTGCGTAAACAGCCCCTCTGTTGAGAGGAACATCTTCGCACAAGTTGGTTTTCACCTTATGAACGCCACGCCGGGTTGAGTCCTCTAAATCATCACGGACCAGCCGTTCGCCCCCCTTCATCCCGCCGCTCGATTCCAGGGAGGCACGGGCCCGCAAAGGGCCGGCGACGCGCTCCGGCTTTTCGGCCCGCCGACGATGGTCGGCGTTCCCAGAGCCCGACGAAGCCGGTATACCCGGCGCAAGAGACCGCAGGCTGCTTCGGGTGAGGCTTACCCCATGGACGATCTGAACTTCGCCGCCGATTTTCCGGCTCCGACCCGCGAGCAATGGCTCAAGCTGGTCGAGGGCGTGCTGAAGGGCGCTGACTTCCAGAAGAAGCTCGTCTCCCGCACCCATGACGGGATCGAGATCCAGCCGCTTTACCCGAAGGCCGAGGATGCGCCCCGGATCGCCCGCGCCGAGAGCGGCCGCTGGCGGGTGTCGCAGCGCGTCGACCATCCCGATCCGGAGAAGGCCAGCGAGCTCGCCCTCCTCGACCTCGAAGGCGGCGCCGATGCCCTCACCCTCGTGACCCGCAAGGCGCCCGCCGCCCGCGGCTTCGGGGTCCGCATCGAGAGCCTCGACGGTCTCGACCGGGCGCTTTCCGGCGTGATGCTCGACCTCATCCACCTGCGCCTCGATGCCGGCGGCCACGGCCGGCAGATGGCCGCGATGCTGCTGGCGCTCGCCCAGCGCCGCGGCCACGACCTGTCGGCTCTGTCCCTCGACCTCGGGCTCGACCCGATCGGCGCCATGGCCGGCATGGGCCGGATGTCGGCCGCCTGGGACGCGGTCGCGCACCGCATGGGCGACACCCTGGCGGATCTGTCCGGCCGCGGCTTCGGCGGCCGGACCTTCCTGGCCGACGGGCGGGTCTACCACGAGGCAGGGGCCAGCGAGGCGCAGGAACTGGCCGCCGTGCTCGCCACGGGCCTCGCCTATCTGCGCGCCCTGGAAACGCATGGCCATTCGCTCGATGCGGCACGCGATGCCCTCGCGTTCCTGCTCGTGGCCGATGCGGACGAGTTCCTCACCGTGGCCAAGTTCCGTGCCCTGCGCCGCCTCTGGGCGAAGGTCGAGCAGGCCTGCGGGCTCGATCCCAAGCCGATCCGCCTCCATGCCGAGACCGCCTGGCGCATGACCACGCGGCGCGACCCGTGGGTCAACATGCTGCGCACGACGGTCGCGGCCTTCTCGGCCGGCATCGGCGGCGCGGACGCGATCACGGCCCTGCCCTTCACGACGGCGCTGGGCCTGCCCGACGCCTTCGCGCGGCGGGTCGCGCGCAACGCGCAGCTGATCCTCCTCGACGAATCCAACCTTTGGCGCGTCGCCGATCCGGCCGCCGGCGCGGGCGGCTTCGAGGCGCTCACCGACGCCCTGTGCGAGAAGGCCTGGAGCCTCTTCCAGGAGATCGAGCGAGAGGGCGGTATCCTGGAGAGCCTGAAGCGAAGCGCCCTGCAGGACCGCATCGCCGTCGTGCGGGCGCAGCGGGACAAGGCCGTCGCCACCCGAAAGGAGCCGATCACCGGCACGAGCGAGTTCCCGAACATCAACGAGGCGGACGTGGCAGTGCTGCTGCCGATGCCCGCCCCGAAGCCCGACGCCGCAACGACACAGCAGCCTGTTCCCGCTGCGGCCGTGGAGACCTCGTTCGCCAAGGTGGTGACGATGGCCGCCGACGGAGCCGACCTGTCCCGGCTGGCCGGCACGGCCGCCGGCCCTGCGCCGGTCGCTGTCGCCCCCCTGCCCTCGACCCGCATGGCCGAACCCTTCGAGCGCCTGCGCGACCTGTCCGATGCCTACATGGCGAAGACCGGCTCGCGCCCGAAGGTCTTCCTGGCCAATCTGGGGCCCATATCGGCCTTCACGGCACGCTCGACCTTCGCGAAGAACTTCTTCGAGGCCGCAGGAATAGAAGCTGCAACGAACGACGGGTTTTCCGATCCGGACAAGCTTCGTGAAGCATTCGTTTCAAGCAAAGCCAAGCTTTCCTGCATCTGCTCGACAGATGAAATCTACGAAAAACATGCCATCGACGCCGCCAGGACCTTGCGGGAGGCCGGATCATCCCCCATCTTCCTGGCAGGCCGCGCGGGAGACAATGAGACGACGCTCACCGCGGCGGGCATCACCACATTCATCTATGCCGGGTGCGACACCCTCAAGGTTCTGAGCGAAGCCCTCGACGCGGCCTGCGCCTGAGCCGAGCGGTTTCTCCCGGTGCGACGCCGGGAGGATAGCACCGCATGAAGCTTGCAGCACGAACCGCCACGGCGCTGGGCCTTGGCATGACCCTGATCGGCAGCGCCTGGGCGGCTCCGGCCGCACGGCACGAGGGCACCTGGAGCGTCAGCATGGTGACGGATTCGGGCGTCTGCGACGCCAGCTACAATTATTCGATCGCGATTGAGAACGGCAACGTCCGCTACCTCCAGGCGCCGGGCGACTCGCCGACCACCGTGTCCGGCCGGATCGGCCTGGACGGGAACGTCGATCTCGACATCCGCCGCAGCATTGCGAAGGTCGATGCCCAGGGACGCCTCAACGGCAAGTCCGGTTCGGGCACTTGGACGCTCGGCATGCTCGGCTGTTCGGGGCGCTGGAACGCGCAGAAGCGCGCCTAACGCACCCGCCTGCGACCAGGAACCATAAACAACAACAATTCCCTTTCGCCGTCGCATACCCATGCGGCGGCTTTTTCGTGCTCACGGGAAGCTGACCGGACGCGCCGGAACTCCGGCGAAAGACCCCACGTTGAACCACGCCTTTCGATAACGATGGTGGAGCATCCGATGCGTGCCCTTTCCTGCCTCGCCGCAGCGGCGATCCTCGGATCCCTTCTGGCGCCCCCTGCCCTGGCTCAGACAAGACGGTTCGACGGCACCTGGAGCGTGGAGGTCGTCACCGAGCAGGGCGCCTGCGACCGCGCCTATCGCTATCGCGTGATCGTGGAGAACGGCCGGGCCCGCTACGGCGGCCCGGAGAATTTCGACATCCGGGGACAGGTGCAGTCCAACGGCACGGTCTCGGCCAGCATCTCCCGTGGACAGGACCGGGCGAACGTGCGTGGCCGCCTGTCGGGCAATTTCGGCTCCGGCACCTGGAGCACCTCGGGCGGGCGCGTGTGCTCGGGCAACTGGAACGCGGAGAAGCGGGGGTGAGCCGCGACTAAGCTCCGATAGCCGCATCCGGCCGGATGTCCTAGAATAAGGCATCATCGAACCGTTGCAGGCCTTTGAGAGCACCCGTCTCGACCATGACACGCATCCCGGACTTTTCCAGCGTCACCTGGGCTGAAACCGCGTCTCCCTTCGCTCAAGGGACGCCGAAGGCCGAGCCGTGGCTGACCCCGGAAGGCATTGCCGTCAAGGCATCGTACCGCCCGGAGGACAGGGCGGGCCTCGCCTTCGTGGACACCTATCCGGGCATCGCGCCTTACGTCCGCGGCCCCTACCCGACCATGTACGTGAACCAGCCCTGGACGGTTCGCCAGTATGCGGGCTTCTCGACGGCCGAGGATTCCAACGCCTTCTACCGGCGCAACCTCGCGGCCGGCCAGAAGGGCCTGTCGGTGGCCTTCGACCTCGCCACCCATCGCGGCTACGATTCCGACCATCCGCGCGTGGCGGGCGACGTCGGCATGGCGGGCGTCGCGATCGACTCGATCTACGACATGCGCACCCTCTTCGCCGGCATTCCGCTCGACCAGATGAGCGTGTCGATGACGATGAACGGCGCGGTGCTCCCCGTTCTCGCCCTCTACATCGTGGCCGCCGAGGAGCAGGGCGTGCCGGCGAGCAAGCTCTCGGGCACGATCCAGAACGACATCCTCAAAGAGTTCATGGTGCGCAACACCTACATCTATCCCCCAAAGGGATCGATGCGCATCATCTCGGACATCTTCGCCTACACGTCCGCGAACATGCCGAAGTTCAACTCGATCTCGATCTCCGGCTACCACATGCAGGAGGCGGGAGCGACGCAGGATCTCGAACTCGCCTACACCCTGGCGGACGGCGTCGAGTACATCCGCGCCGGCCTCCAGGCGGGCCTCACCATCGACCAGTTCGCGCCGCGCCTGTCGTTCTTCTGGGCGATCGGCATGAACTTCTTCATGGAAGTCGCCAAGATGCGCGCCGCGCGCCTGCTCTGGGCGAAGCTCGTGAAGGGCTTCAACCCGCAGAGCGACAAGTCGCTGCCCCTGCGCACGCACTCCCAGACCTCGGGCTGGTCGCTCACCGCGCAGGACGTGTTCAACAACGTGGCGCGCACCTGCATCGAGGCGATGGCGGCGACGCAAGGCCACACCCAGTCGCTCCACACCAACGCCCTCGACGAGGCGCTGGCGCTGCCGACCGACTTCTCGGCCCGCATCGCCCGCAACACGCAACTCTTCCTGCAGCAGGAGAGCGGCACCACGCGCATCATCGACCCGTGGGGCGGCTCCTACTATGTCGAGCGCCTGACACAGGAGCTGGCCGAAAAGGCGTGGGGCCACATCCAGGAGGTCGAGGCGCTGGGCGGGATGGCGAAGGCCATCGAGGCCGGCATCCCGAAGCTCAAGATCGAGGAGGCGGCCGCCCGCACGCAGGCGCGCATCGATTCGGGCCACCAGAAGATCATCGGCGTGAACGCGTTCAGGCCGACGGACGAGGCGTCCATCGACATCCTCAAGGTCGACAACGCCGCCGTTCGCGCACAGCAGATCGAGAAGCTCAAGAAGCTGCGCGCCGAGCGCAACCAAGTCGACGTCGATGCGGCGCTCGACGCTCTCTCGAAGGGCGCGGCCTCGGGCGAAGGCAACCTGCTCGACCTCGCCGTGAAGGCCGCCCGCGCCAAGGCAACCGTGGGCGAGATCTCCGACGCGCTGGAGAAGGTGTGGGGCCGCCACCGGGCGGAGATCAAGGCCATTTCGGGCGTTTACAAGCGGGAGGTCGGCATGGAATCGCCGGCGGTCGAGAAGATTCGTCGCCTCGTCGAGCAGTTCGAGCATGACGACGGGCGCCGCCCGCGCATCCTCGTGGCCAAGATGGGCCAGGACGGGCACGACCGCGGCCAGAAGGTGATCGCCTCGGCTTTCGCGGATCTGGGCTTCGACGTCGATATCGGCCCGCTCTTCGCCACGCCCGCGGAAGCGGCCCGCCAGGCCATCGAGAACGACGTGCACATCATCGGCGTGTCGTCGCTCGCGGCCGGCCACCTCACCCTCGTGCCGGAGCTGCGCGCCGAACTCGCCAAGTATGGTCGCGAGGACATCATGATCGTGGTCGGCGGCGTGATCCCGCCGCAGGATTTCGATGCCCTGATCCGGGCCGGCGCGTCGGCGATCTTCCCGCCCGGCACCGTGATTGCGGACGCGGCCGTGAACCTGATCGACGAGCTGAACACCCGTCTCGGCTACGGGCCGAAACAGGCGGCGGAGTAGGACGCTTCAGGAAACGGGCGGACGGCGGTTGTAGACGAAATCGCCCTTCTCCAGATAGGCCAGCTCCTCGGGGGTGGAGACGCGCCCGAGGACCGCATTGCGATGCGGGAAACGGCCGAAGCGGGCGATCACGTCGCGATGGGCGCGGGCCTGGCTCAGCGAGAACGCGAAGACCGGCCGCAGAAAGGCGGGAGCCCTCGCCAGCGCCTCTTCCGACATGGCGACGACGCGCTCCATCCGGTCGCTGTGATCCGGGCCCTCCGCATGCGCCAAGGGCAGGAGGAAGAAGAATCTCTCCCACGGGCCCGCGAGCGCTTTGTAGTGCCCGTTCTCAAGTCCCTCCCGGGAGATCCCGAGCGCTTCCGCATCGGACGCGAAGGCCTCTCGCGTGTCCGCGAGCAGGCCGCGCGTGAACTGGTCGAGAACGATGATCAGGGACAATCGACCTTCCGGCTCCGCAAGCCACTGGCCGAGACGGCCCGCCTTTGCGGCCTCGAGCACCGGCGCGAAGCGTGCGAGCTCCCCATTCGCGCCGCCGCCCATCCACCATTGCAGCAGCCGCCAATGGTCCGCGATGTCGGTCGAGCGCACATCGGGCGGGAACCAGAAGCGATAGACCGGCCGCCAGTCGAAAGCCTCGGTCATGGCCTCCTCCCCGGGCAGGGACGCCTCCTGCCATTCTAGACCAAATCGGGGCCCGATTTGAAGTTCGCCATGCGCCGGATGAACCCGACGCATTGTCGGATATGCGCAGGCGCACTCACAGGAAAGTGTGCCTGCATCGCTCCTAAAAAGTTTCACGCGCAATCACTAAATTCTCTTCGAAAGTGTCGCCAGAACGCCCATGGAGATTGATGTGCGCAAGATTCTGCTCGTGGTCCTCGGCCTCGTGTCCCTGTCGGGACCGGCCATGGCCGAGAAGGGGTCGGGCACCGACCGGGACGAAGTCCTTCGCAAGGTAGAAGCCATGCAGCGCAACGGCAGCTGGGAAAAGGCGATTGCGGAGGGCCGGGCCAACAAGGATGCCTTCGAGGCGCTGCAGCGAGGCCAAGCGCCAACGGCACCGGGCTTCACCGGACGCCGCCCTCGCTGATTGAGGTCGGATCTCCGGGGCCCGCAGCAATGAGCGAGCCATGCGACAATTGGGCCGGTCGCCCTGAAGGATGTCCTTAACCTTAGGACGTGGATCCTGCCCTCGGCGGCCTCGCGGCCGTCCACGCGGGGGCGCACATGACACTCAATCTCGACGGCTACTCACTCACCTTCTCGGACGAGTTCAACGGCAGCTACCTCGACACCTCGGTCTGGGGCACGAAATACTGGTGGGGCGGGCGCAGCCTCGCGAGCAACGGTGAGATGCAGTATTTCGCCGATCGCTCGACGACCGTCATCCAGAAGTACCCATACCTCGACCCGTTCCGCATCACGGCGGATCCGATGGAGTCCGGGGACGGCATCCTGACCATCACGGCGAACGTCTCCCCTAACCCGAAGCTGACCGACGGTCTGCCCTATGTGTCGGGGCTCATCAACACCTACGGGACCTTCTCGCAGACCTACGGCTATTTCGAAATCTCCGCGAAGGTCCCTGCCGGCCAGGGTCTCTGGCCCGCCTTCTGGCTGCTGCCGCAGAGCGGCAACTGGCCACCGGAGATCGACGTGCTGGAACTGCTCGGGAACGACCCCTCCACATACTATGTCGGAGCTCACTGGTCCGACGCGAACGGCGACCACGCCTACGACACGCGCTCCGTCTCCGCGGGCATCGACCTGTCCCAGGGATTCCACACCTACGGCACGATGTGGACGGCGGATGCCCTCACCTTCTACCTCGACGGCGACGAGGTCTGCACGATGCAGAACCCGACCGGCATGAACGAGCCGATGTACCTGCTCGCGGGCCTCGCGGTCGGCGGCAACTGGCCAGGCGCTCCCGATGCCTCCACGCGCTTCCCGGCCGAGTTCCAGATCGACTACATCCGCGCCTGGTCCCTTGGGCCTGCCTCTCCGTCGCTCATCCCGACCCTGAAGGGCGGCGCCGGCAACGACATCCTCGTCGGCGACACCCTGCCGGACACCTTCAAGGACATCATCTTCGGCTATGGCGGGAACGACACCCTCGAGGGCCGCAAGGGCGACGACATCCTGTCCGGCGGCATCGGGGCCGATACCTTCGTCTACCGGACAGGGCCGACCGGCCACGACAGGATCCTCGACTTCGATCCTGCCGGCGGCGACGTGGTGCAGGTCGCCAAGGCGATCCTCGGCCAGAAGAACTTCTCGGGTCTCTACCGGCAGATCACGAACAACGCCTCCGGCGACGCGGTGCTCAAGCTCGCCGACGGCGGCTCGATCACGTTCGACGGCATCGGCAAGGCCCAGCTCGGATACGACGATTTCCTCATCATTTGAGGTCAAGCTCGGCCGTTCGGCAGCCCTCCGCGACAATTTTCATCGAAAAAATCGCTCCGTTTGGGAAAACCCTCCCCGAACGGAGGTTGTCTCTAGGGTATGAATCCCGCTAAGCGTTGTGGTGTTAATAATTTCGCAATCGCGGCAGACACAAAGTCTCAAAAATACTGCTGGAGTTTTATTGATGATCCCGATGCTGATCTTTGGGATTCTAGGGGGCATAATCTCGGCAGTTGTTGCGTGGCCCTATGGCTTCATTGCCGCGTTCGCGGCTTATGTGGTCGGCGGCAGCCTGTGCGCGCTCATTCCGGGGGTCCTGCAGATCCGCTCCGAGGCCAGGGCCGAGGCGCGCAGGGATCTCGCCGCCTCGGTGAAGGCCTCGCCCGTGAGCGAGGAGCGGTAAGGGCCGGGCCCTTCCCTACTCGAGCTTGATGCCCGCCGTTTTGATGACCTGCTCCCACTTGGCGCCTTCCGCCTGCATGTAGGAGGCCATCTCCTCCGGCGTGCTCTGGAGGACCTCGATGCCGGCTCCCGTCAGCTTGTCGCGGATCGCGGGCTGAGCCACGGTCTGGCGATAGGCTTCGTTGAGCTTCGCGACGATCGCCGGAGGCGTGCCGGCGGGGGCCACGATCCCCTGCCAGGCCCAGGCCTCAAAGCCCGGAAAGTCGGCCGATACCGGCGGAACACCGGGAAGGCCCGCGAACTCGCGAGGAGACGCGACGGCGATCGCCTTGACCGGCCCCGAGAGCTGGGAGCGCGCGGTCGCGAAATCGATGAACATCGTGCTGATGTTTCCGGCCACGAGATCCTGCACGGCCGGCGCGGCCCCGCGATAGGGCACATGGGTCAGCTTGATGCCGGCCTGCTGGGACAGGAGCTCCGTCGCGAGGTGAAACGGGCTCCCCAGGCCTGGAGTGCCGTAATTGATCGAGCCCGGCGCCTTCTTGGCCGCCTCCACCAGTTCCTTGACCGAGTTCACCTTGAGCTTGTCGGTGTTGACGAGGAGCACCAGGGCGAAGCGGCCGCTTAAGGAGACAGGGCTGAAGTCCTTATACGGATCGAAGGACAGGCTGCGGTAGAGGCTCCTGTTCGTCGCGAAGGTGGAGCTGTCGCCGAGGAGCAGCGTGTAGCCGTCGGGCTCCGCGCGGGCGACCGATTCCGCCCCGAGATTGGTGCCCGCGCCTGCCTTGTTCTCGATCACGAATTGCTGGCCGAGCCTGTTGCCGATCTCAGCAAACACGAGGCGGGCGAAGAAGTCGGTCCCGCCGCCGGCCGCATAGGGCACCACCACGCGGACGGGCCGCGTCGGGTAATCGGCTTGCGCGAAGGCCGGCCAGGATAGGGCCGAGGCCGCGCAGGCGGATGCAAGGCCGGCGAGAACAGTGCGGCGGGTCAATATCATTCGGTTCCTCCCAAGGATGTTTCGGGAAGAACCTAGGCCTTGGCCCGGCGCGGGCAAGCAGCTCCGCGTCGGAGCAAGCTTACTCCGCGCGCTCGATGGCGCGCTTCACCACCTGCTGCACCTCCGGGTTCGAGAGGAACAGGTCGTGGTTGATGTTGATGAAGCTGCCGCCGAATTCGGAGGCGTCGGCCACGCGCACGCCGAGCGCCTCGAGCCGCTCGCGCTCCGCCCCGCCGGCGCGCACGATGCCGCCGGCAAGGCGGCTCGAGACCTGAAGGGCGCGGTCGTTGGTGGAGCTGATGACCGTGATCTTCTTCGCGTCCGGCCCGAGCCGCTCGAGCCCGCGGGCGAAGAGATCGATGTCGATGTCGGGGGCGGCCATCACCACCGCGCCGATGCGCTCCATGGCTCGCTCGCCGCCCGAGGCGCGCAGCATGCGCAGCGTCTCGAGCGTCAGCAGCGTGCCCATGCTGTGCGCCACGAGATGCACGCGCCCGCCGCTCGGCGTCTTCGACAGGGCGGTGAGCAGGTCCTCGAACGCATCGCGGGACCACATGGCGCTCTCGCGGTCGCTCACGTAGCTTAAGGTCGAGCCGGCGGATGGCCAGGTGAAGAGGCCCGTGACTCCTCGGAACTTGATGCCCTCCGAGAGCTGCACGGTCGACGTGGCGGCGGATTCGAAGCTCTCCCGGTAGCCGTGGATGTAGAGCAGGAGATCGCGTCCGAGGGCCGCCTGCGCGAAGGATTGCGCGGCATTCTTCGAATCGAGCCCCTCGATCGACGCGATGCTCCAATCCGACGTACCGATGAGACCGCTCTTCGGAGGCGTCAGCTTCGCCTCGGCGAAGATCAGGTCGGGCGAGCGCTCGGCCGTGAACCAGGGCTTGCGCAGGGGCTGGCCGGCCGGCAGGCGCGTCGTGGCGATCAGTAGGGTCGGATCCCGCGACAGGCTGGCGCGCGGAGTCACCGCCGCGTCGGTCAGCGGCGATTCACCGCCGAGGCAGCCGGACAGGGCAAGGCTCGCAAGAGCGGCGACGGCGAAGCGACGGGTGGGGAAATGCATGGGGCCTGGAATCGGAGGGTCAAATCGGGGGTGCTGTTTCACCCCCGATGATGGCGGAGGCAAGGCAGGGGCCAAGGATGGCCACAAAGCTTGACCAGGATGGTAAACCCTTGGTGAACGGGGCCTGAAGCACGCCCGCCGAGGCTTGATGCGCAGGAATCGACGCATCATTTTGCCACCATGCTTCTCGTTCTTTTCCGTGCCTTCCTCATCATCCTCGGCCTGTTCCTGTTTCCCCTCGGGGCCCATGCGGTCTGGTGGGCCATGCGCGACGACGTGGCGCCCAGCTGGCGTGCCGCCGACTGGTCGAGCGCACAGCTGCTGCCGAAGGCCTCCGAGGCGCCGCAGGCGATCGTCGCGGTCTATGCGGCGCGGGTCGGCCGCTGGCGCGGCATCTTCGCCCATCACACCTGGGTGGTCGTGAAGGAGGCCGGCGCCTCCGATTACACCCGCTACGACAAGGTCGGCTGGGGCAGCCCGGTGCGCACCAACGGCTGGATCGCGGACGGGCGCTGGTTCGGCAACGCGCCGCAGCCCATCGTGCTGATCGAGGGAGACGAGGCCCAGCGTCTCATTCCACAGATCAGGGCGGCGGTCGCGAGCTATCCCTATCGCAGCGTCGGGGCCTACAACGCGTGGCCGGGGCCGAACTCCAACACCTTCGTGGCCCATGTGATGCGCCAGGTGCCGGAACTCGGCGCCGCGCTGCCGCCCACCGCCATCGGCAAGGACTGGCAGCCCCTGACCGATTTCGTCGGCCTGACCCCGAGCCGGACCGGCGTGCAGGTCTCCTTCGGCGGCTATGCGGGCATCGCCGTCGGCTGGGTGGAGGGCATCGAGGTCGATTTCCTCGGCCTCGTGGCCGGTCTCGACGTGCGCCGCCCGGCCATCAAGATTCCCGGCTGGGGACGGCTCGGGATGAACCCCGTTACTTGGTGAAAACCACCCCGGAACGCGCTAAAGCCTTTCATATGACCGGGGGATCAGCACAACGACAGCCTGTGACGGCCGAAGCCGTGGCGCGCGGCGACCGCGCCACCCTGGCGCGCGCCATCACGCTCATGGAATCGCGCCGGGCCGATCACCGGGAAACGGCGCGAAACCTGTTGCAGGAGCTGATGCCGCGCACCGGCCATGCAGTGCGGGTCGGCATCACGGGCGTGCCGGGCGTCGGCAAGTCGACCACCATCGACGCGCTGGGCTCCATGCTCACCGAAAAGGGCCACAAGGTCGCTGTCCTGGCGGTCGACCCCAGTTCCACTCGGACCGGCGGCGCGATCCTCGGCGACAAGACCCGCATGGCGCGACTTGCTTCCGACCCGAACGCCTTCATCCGCCCCTCCCCGTCATCGGGAACGCTCGGCGGGGTCGCGGCCAAGACCCGCGAGACCATGCTGCTCTGCGAGGCCGCCGGGTTCGACGTGATCCTGGTCGAGACGGTGGGCGTGGGCCAGTCCGAGACGGCGGTCGCGGATCTGACCGACTTTTTCCTGGTGCTGATGCTGCCGGGCGCCGGCGACGAGCTGCAAGGGATCAAGAAGGGCATCCTGGAGCTTGCCGACATGATCGCCGTCAACAAGGCGGACGACGCCGGAATGAAGGCGAAGGCGGCCGCGGCCGAATACAAGGCGGCGCTCCACATCCTCACCCCGGCCTCGTCGAACTGGATCCCGCCGGTGCTGACGATCTCCGGCCTCACGGGCCAGGGCCTCGACGAGCTGTGGACGAAGATCCTCGATCATCGAAAGCGCCTGGAGGCGAGCGGCGAGCTCGCCGCCAAGCGTCAGGCGCAGGACACAAAATGGATGTGGGCCCTCGTGCACGAGCGCCTGCACGACCGGCTCACCCATGATCCGGCCCTGCGCAGGCGCGTGCCGGAGATCGAGCGGGCCATCAGGGAGGGCTCGCTCTCCCCGAACGCCGGCGCAAGCGAGATCATTTCGCTGCTGGGACTGTGAAGGCCGGAGCACTTCCGCCATAGGCGCCCTCGACCGGTGCGGAGAGCTCCCGGTCCGCCGCGACGATCCCGGCCCATGCCCTTGCGAAGGCCGGGCGCGCGCTGAGCCTGTCGAACCAGGCCGACAGTGCCCGGTGGCGGGACAACGGCGGGCCGCCGAGGCGTTGGGTGAACAGGACGGACATGAACGCCGCGATGTCGGCCGCGCTCAGATCGCCGCAGAGAAACGGCTTCTCCCCGAGGGTCGTTTCGAGCTGCGCGAAATGCCTTTCGATGACGGCACCGGCCTCCCTCGCCTTCGCCTCCAAGGCCTCCCACTTCTGCGGATCGTCGGGGCGCGGTCCGGTGCGGTGCATGAACGCCCGGATCGGAACCAGCATGACCTCGTCGGCGAAGAGATCGAGAAGGCGGCAGGCGGCACGCTCGTTCGCCAAACGGGGAAAGAGCGGAGGCTCCGGATAGGCATCCTCCAGATATTCGAGGATCACGGTCGAATCGTAGAGCGTGAGGTCGCCGTCCACGAGGACCGGCACCTGTGCCTTGGGGTTCGCGGCCACCACGTCCGGGTGCTTCGGGCTGTAGCCGACGATCTGGTTGAACGGAACCATGACACGCTCGAAGGCGAGCCCCTTCTCGTCGAGCGCGATCTCCACCTTGCGCGAGAACAGGCTCAAGGGTCCTGAATAGAGCTTCATCGGTCGCATCCTCCTTGCGCCGTGCCGGCACGGCGGCTCGTTGCCGCTCTGCCCCAAACAGGACGCTTATCCTGTTCGCGATTACAGGTCAGTTGTCCGGTTTTGTCAATCTGCTATGGTTGGTGGAGGAGTTCACCACATGGCAGAACGGACCAGGGCCGCGCGCGTGCGAACGAACGATCCCGGGGGATTGAGGCGACGGCTCGTCGATGCGGCTTTCGAAGCCTTCGCGACCCGGGGCTACCACGCCACCTCCGTGCATGACTTGAAACGCGCAGCGGGCGCCACCGGCGGCGCGCTGGCGCACCACTTCCCGAGCAAGAAGGATCTTGGCCTCGCGGTGCTCCAGGACCGGGTCGCGGACGCGGTCGAGGAAACCTGGATCAGGCCGGTCCTGTCCGCCCGCACGGCTGCGGACGGGATTTCGGCCGTGTTCACGCGCATCGCCGACGAGCTGGACCGGCAGGGATGCGTATCGGGCTGCCCGCTCAGCAACCTTGCGCTGGAGCTCTCCCGGCACGACGACGATTTCCGGCGGCTGATCGATGCCGTCTTCGTGCGCTGGCGCGCCGCCGTCGCCGAAAAGATCAGGACGGACCAGGAGGCCGGCCTGCTCGAAGGCCTCGACCCGGAGGCCTTCGCGACCCTCGTGGTCGCAAGCTATTCCGGCGCGATGGCGATGGCGAAGGCGGCGCAAGATGCGCAGGCGCTGCGGATCTGCGCCGAGGAACTCTCGCGGGCGATGCAGCCTCGGAGCGCGTCCCTGCGATAGGCCTGCCGCCCTATCCGAAATCGCACCTGATCTCCCGCCGGAAAATGCGATCCTGTCGGTCGATCGGACGAAGAGACCGGAGGGACCGAAACAGGCCATGATCGAATGGCTGCACGACCTGCCTCTCCCGCTCGGCGCATTGGTCGTCTGCATCGGCTTCCTCGTGCCGACCCTGATCGGCTCCATCCTGTTCCAGCCCGCCGTTGCGCGGCTCCTCAAGGGCGAGAGGAGCGCCAACACCCTCGTGGGCCTGCTGCTGAATTCCTACACGCTCTTCTACGGCGTGCTGCTCGCCCTGCTTTCGATTGCGGTCTACCAGAACTACGGGATCGCGCAGGATGCGGTCGGCCGCGAGGCGTCGAGCCTCTTCGCCCTCTACCGCAATGTCCGCGCCTATCCCGAGCCGATCCGGTCGGCGCTCATGGAGGACCTGCGCCGCTATGTCGACGAGGAAGCGGGCCCGGGCTGGCGGGAGCAGCAACGCGACAGGATCTCGGAGCCGGGAATGCGGCTCGTCGACCAGTTGGGCGAGCGGCTCATGCACTTCAGGCCGAACCGCGACGCCGGCGAGGACCTTCTGCACGAACAGACCCTGCGCGCCTTCGACGAGTTCATCGAGCGCCGCCGCGCCCGCATCCAGGCTGCCGGCACGAACATTCCGCGAATCCTGTGGTCGGTGGTCATCGTCGGCGCGGTGCTGAACGTGTTCGTCCTGTGGCTGTTCGACCTGAAGCGCACGACGCACCTCATCTTCGGCGGCGTGCTGATGGCCTTCATCGGCCTCGTCATCTACATGGTCGCGGTGCTCGACCGCCCGTTCCGCGGCGGTCACGGGCTGAAGCCGAGCGACCTCGTCCATGCCCGCGAGCAGATGGAGCGGTGAGGCGCATCCCGTCAGGCGATGGTCTCGAGAAGCAGGCGCGCCGCCGTGATCCACATCACCAGCGCGATGCCGATGTCGAGGATGCGCCACGTCCCGGGCTTCACGAAGAGCGGCCGCAGCAGGCGCGCCCCGTAACCGAGGGAGAAGAAGAAGGTCAGCGAGGCCAGCATCGCCCCGAGGGCGAACTGGCTCCGTCCGTCGGCGAACTGGGTCGAGATCGACCCGATCAGCACCACCGTGTCGAGATAAACGTGCGGGTTGAGCCAGGTCAGCGCGAGGCAGGTGAGAAGGACCCGGCGTAGGCTGGGCGGAGCCGTGCCGGAGAGCTTCAGGGCAGCGCCCTCGCCGAAGGCCGCCATGAAGCTGCGGGCGCCGTAGACGGCGAGGAACGCCGCCCCGAAATACCGCATGGCCGTCTCGAGCCAGGGCAGGTGCGCCCCGATCTGCGCGAAGCCGGCGACGCCGGCGAAGATCAGGACCGCATCCGAGAGCGCGCAGGTCAGGCAGACCGCGAACACGTGCTCGCCCCGCAACCCTAAGCGAAGCACGAAGGCGTTCTGCGCGCCGATCGGCAGGATGAGGCTGAGGCTGAGCATGAAGCCGGCGAGGAAGGGGGCGGACATGGCGGGTTCCGGTAGGACTGGACACCCGATAAAACCCGCCGCAAGATTAGGACAGTTAAAGATCCTGAAGCCGGTTTAGAAAAATTGATGCTGGACTACGCGCACCTAGCGGCTCTCGCGGCAGTCATCCGGACCGGCAGCTTCGAGCGCGCCGCCCAGCAGCTCAACGTCACGCCTTCCGCCATCTCGCAGAGAATCAAGCTGCTGGAGGAACGCGTCGGCACCATTCTTGTGGTCCGCGGTCAGCCCTGCACCGCCACGCCCGCCGGGCAGCGCCTGTGCCAGCACATGGAGCAGGTCGCGCTGCTCGAAGGCGCCCTGCGCCAGGGCCTTCCAGGCTTCCGGCCGGAGACGCGGCCCGCCACCCTGCGCATCGCCGTGAACGCCGACAGCCTCGCCACCTGGTTCATCGATGCCATGGCGCAGACGGAGGGATACCTGTTCGACCTGGTGCTCGACGACCAGGACCACAGCGCCGAATGGCTTCGGCGCGGCGAGGTCGTGGCGGCGGTGACGTCCCACGGCAAACCCATCCAGGGCTGCAACTGCCATGCGCTCGGAGCGCTCCGCTACGTGGCGACGGCGAGCCCCGCCTTCATGGAACGGTGGTTCGCTGGAGGGTTCGACGCGGACACGGCCGCCCGGGCGCCCTGCCTGGTCTTCAACGAGAAGGACCGGCTTCAGGCGCTCTGGCTGCGCGAGGCGCTCGACGCGGAAGTGCGCCCGCCCCTGCACTGGATGCCGGCATCCCAGGCCTTCGTGGACGCGGCCCTCGCCGGGATCGGCTGGGGAATGAACCCAGAGACGCTCGTGGCCGGGCACCTGCGCGCCGGACGGCTCGTCGCCCTCAAGGCAGGACAGCCGCTCGACGTGCCGCTGTTCTGGCAGGAAAGCCGGATCGCCGGAAACCTCCTGCGCGACGTGACCCGAGCCGTGCTCCGGGCCGCCGGGTCCGTCCTGGTCCCGGTCAGCCCAGGAGGTCCGGCGATACCCTGAAGCGGCCGACCTCGATGCCGTTCCAGTTCTTCAGGACCGGCTCCGCGAGGGCTTCCACGGCCGCCCGCTCCTGGTCGTTCATGGGCAGGAAGTGCAGCACGAGGGCCGCCATCACGGCGGAGGCCGCGCGGGGGCCGCCGTCGTCCACCTTTAGGGCGATGCCGTAGCCGAGTTCCGGCAGGGTCGCGCAATAGACGCCCTCGGCGCCGGACTTCACGAAGGCCCGCTCGCGCAGGACCTCCATGATCCTGGTGTCGAAACGGTCGGTGCCCGCCACCATGAGGGGGTGCTGCGCCACGGCCTTGCGGATGCGCTTCGCGGCCGCCTGGGTGCCCTGCGAAAGCCCGGTCCCGGTCCCGAACTTGGCGAAGCCGAAGGCCAGCGCCGGGAGCGGGATCGCGTAGGTCGGAATCGAGCAGCCGTCGATCGCCGCCTCGTCCTCCGTGTGGGAGGCTCCGGTGACGTCCTCGAGGGAGGCCTTCACGGCCTGCTGCACCTTGTGCTCGGCCCTGACGTAGCCCTTCGGGTCCTCGTCCATGCCGCAGGCCAGGCAGATGAAGCCCGCATGCTTGCCCGAGCAGTTGTTGTGGAGCGCGCTCGGCTGCTCCCCTTGGGCTGCCAGCAGCCGGGTGGCCGCCTCGCCCATGGGCCAGTGGACGCCGCACTCGAGGCAGGAGCGGTCGCGCCCGGCCTTCGCCAGGATGGCGGTGGCGACCTCCACATGCTCGGGCTCGCCGGAATGGGACGAGCAGGCGAGCGCGATCTCCTGATCGGTCAGGCCGTACTTCTCCGCGATGCCACTCTCCACCAGGGGAAGGGCCTGGATGGCCTTCACGGCGGAGCGCGGGAAGACGTGACGCTCCACGTCGCCGAGCGACAGGACCGTGCTGCCGTCGGCATCGATCACCGCCACGCTGCCCCGATGCTGGGACTCGACCAGGTTTCCACGCGTCACGTCGACAAGGAAAGGATTATCCATGAGGGCTCCCATTTGGACGCGGTCTTTTGTGCGCGACCGATCAGGAAGTCAAAGGGGGACCTTGTTGCAATTGGCTATTTTGAGGCAGTCCAACGCTCCGGGTTGCCGCGGGGCCTCGGTCCTACTAAACCCTAGCTCGGGTAACTGGGGGAGATCCTGATGCGTATTGCGATGATCGGAGCCGGCTATGTGGGCTTGGTCTCCGGCGCGTGCTTTGCCGATTTCGGCCACTCGGTCTGCTGCGTCGACAAGGAGCCGGCGAAGATCGAGGCCCTGAGGCAAGGCCGAATCCCGATCTTCGAGCCGGGACTGGCTGACCTCGTCGCCACCAACGTGCGCGAGGGGCGCCTATCCTTCACGACGGACCTGGCCGAGGCCGTGGAAGCGGCGGAAGCCGTGTTCATCGCGGTCGGCACCCCGTCCCGCCGCGGTGACGGCCACGCGGACCTCTCCTACGTCTACCAGGCCGCCCGCGAGATCGCCGCCGCCATGAAGGGCTACACGGTGGTGGTCACCAAGTCGACCGTGCCGGTGGGCACCGGCGACGAGGTCGAGCGCATCATCCGCGAGGTCCGGCCGGACGCGGATTTCGCCGTCGTGTCGAACCCGGAATTCCTGCGCGAGGGTGCTGCCATCGCCGACTTCAAGCGGCCCGACCGCATCGTCATCGGCACCGAGGACGAGCGCGCGCTCGCGGTCATGAACGAGATCTACCGCCCCCTCTACCTCAACCAGGCGCCGATCCTCGACATGTGCCGGCGCGCTGCGGAGCTGACGAAATACGCCGCCAACGCGTTCCTGGCCACCAAGATCACCTTCATCAACGAGATCGCGGACCTGTGCGAGCATGTGGGCGCGGACGTGCAGGACGTGGCCCGCGGTATCGGCCTCGACAACCGCATCGGCTCCAAGTTCCTCCATGCCGGCCCCGGCTATGGCGGCTCCTGCTTTCCGAAGGACACGCTGGCGCTGATCAAGACCGCGCAGGACTTCGAGGCCCCGACCCGCATCGTCGAGGCGGTGGCGGCCATCAACGACCAGCGCAAGCGCGCCATGGGCCGGAAGGTCATCGCCGCCTGCGGCGGCTCGGTGCGCGGCAAGACGATCGCGGTGCTGGGCCTGACCTTCAAGCCAAACACCGACGACATGCGCGAGGCTCCCTCCCTCGACATCATCCGCACCCTTCAGGATGCGGGCGCCCGCATCCGGGCCTACGACCCGGAGGGCATGGAGGCGGCCAAGGGCATGCTTCAGGACGTGTCCTACGCCCGCGACGCCTATGACTGCGCCGAAGGCGCTCACGCGGTCGCCATCGTGACCGAGTGGAACATGTTCCGGGCCCTCGACCTCGACCGCCTGAAGCGGGTCATGGCCGAGCCGGTGATCGCGGACCTGCGCAACATCTACCGTCCGGAGGACGTGCGCCGCCGCGGCTTCACCTACAAGAGTGTCGGCAGGGTGTGAGCACCGGGCGGGGGGCGGTTCACCCCGGCCCCCTGCCGTGCCATATGTCAGGGCAAGAGCCCCGAATCCGAACGACCCTGGAGCCCCCATGCAGACCTTCTTCGTCGAGATCAAATGCAAGCTCGGCAAGACCTACGACGTCGCGAGCAAGCTCGCCGACCGGGAGATCGCGTCCGAGATCTACTCGACGGCCGGCAACTACGACATCCTGGCCAAGTTCCACGTGGACGACGACATCGACATCGGCCATTTCGTGGCCCAGAACGTGCAGTCGGTCCCCGAGATCGCCGACACCCGCACGATCATCACCTTCAAGGCGTTCTGAAACGAAAATCGGCGAGGTGATCCCACCTCGCCGCTGAAAATGCACTCATCAGGCTGAAGAGGCCGATCCCACGCTTTCGGGATCGGCGCCTTGTCACTGCACGACGGCGTTGGCCTCCATGGTCCGCTCCGCCATGGTGTTGATCTCGGCGAGATACGGTCCGATGTCGTCGTAGCGGTCGAGGCGGCGGACGATCTTGGAATCGATCTTGTTGTAGAACTCCGCGACCGTCACCGGGCGGCGCTTGCGGCCCTTTCCGTCCATGAAGAGCCCGGCATTCGCTTTGGCGGCCTTCGGGAAGAGCTTGGCGGCCTTCATGTTCGGGTCCTGGTCCAGAACCTCGAGGAAGCGCACGGCGGCCTTCGCGCCGAGGAAGTGGGCGATGTAGAGCTCGGCCTCGGCGAGCTCGCGCTCCCCTTGCGCCTGAAGCGCGCGCTCCACGTCCTTGATCAGCTCGCCCGCCATGAGGGCGGAGAAGTACGGGTCGGTGCGCAGGCCCATGATCCAGTCGCGGTCCTTCGCGTCCACCGCCGCCTCGCCGTCGACGGTCTTGATCGCCTCGGCCGCGGCCGCGAAGCCGTAATCGGCCGCGTGCGTCCGGACGGTTTCGAGCCAGGTGCTGTCGATGAACTGGAACAACCCCTGGGCCGAGGACGTTGAGGCCTTGGCTTCGGGCGACAGGCTCGATTCCACATCCGCCAGGGTCATCATGTAGACCGGGTCAACACCGGTCACGTGGGCGGCCTTGAGGATGGAATGGACCAGCCAGCGCGGAACGTTGCGGCCGCTGAACGGGATGAGCTCGTCGGGATCACCGGCGGCCTCGACCGGATAGGGCTCGGGCTTCGGCTTGGCCGGCTTGGTGAACGAGAAGGCGCTCTCGACGATGGACCGGAACAGCCCCGGTTCCTTGCCCAGGGCGGGCGTGAAGACATCCGGCACTGTCACCGCGGCGGCGACGGGCGCCACCGCGAAGGGACGCGCCGTGAGGGCGCTCGGCAGGGTAGCGACGGCCGCAGGGCCGGCGCTCACGGCCTGGACTCCGAGCATCAGACCAACGGTGAGGAAGAGGCGAAGCGAATGGCGGCTGTGGTGCTTGCGCACGTCCGCGACAGGTTGCGGCACTGCGCAGAGCAGCGTTCTCGCATTGGTCGGCATCACTTTTTTCCCGCTCGATCCGACCGGACGGTCGAACCTTCCCTTGTGTCATTGTGGGACAAGGGTTGACGGGAAGTTGTGTCCATAATCGGTCAGCTTGACCGTAAGAAACGCTTTTTTAACCCTCCGGGTGAGGTTTTCCCCGGGAAATTACGCCAAATTTTCCTTAAAATCGGGGAGGTTTCCCCAATTTTTCACGATGACTGCGCGACAAGTTGCGCATTGGTGCGCTCCAGGCGCTGCGCGAGTTCCCGCATGACGGCGAGGGACATCTGGGGGAACTGGGCGAGAAGCTCGAGGAAGACCCGCTTGTCGATTCGAAGCGCCGTGGTGGGCTCCGCCGCCATGATTGTCGCCGAGCGGGGGGAATCGGACAGGATGCCCATCTCGCCCACCAGGGCGTTATCCGAGAGTTCCGCCACCGTGATCTCGCCGCCCGGGGTGTTGAGCAGCACGTGCGCCCGGCCGTCCAGGATCACGTAGGCGGCGTCGGAGGCGTCCCCCTGCGAGAAGAAGCGCTGACCGTCCGAAAACTGCACCCGCTCGCTGGTAAAGGCCAGGAGCTTCAACCGGGCCGGATCGATGTCCCGGAACATAGGCACCTGTCGCAGGGACTGCACCTCGGCCTCAAGAGTCATGCCACCTCTCCTTCAATTGGTTGGGCGGCCTCAGGCCCGGGCTCCATGGCCTCGGGCTCCCGGCCGCCTGTCGTCGTTTCTGTCGTAACCTGTCCGTCCTTGAAGCGCATCAGGACATCGAAGCCTTTTGCCTGCCGCTCGTTCGGCACGACCATGAACAGACTCTGCTCCTCGAGGAGATCGAGGAGAAGCTCAGTCATCTGTTGGGCGCGCGCCTCGTCGAACGGGGCGAGAGCCCCGTCGATGACCAGGATGTCCGGACGCTTCACGAGGCAGCGGACGAGATTGACGCTCGCCCTCTCCTGCGGCGTCAGCAGACGTCCTGCGGTGCCGACCTGCTGGTCGAGGCCGATCCGCTGGATGTCCTCCAGAAGGCCCATCTCGCGCACCACCGTCGAGATCGCCTCGGCGACCCGCACGCGGGCGTTGGCGACCCGGTAGCTGACGCGGCCGAACAGGAGGTTGTCGCGCAGCGGCGCGGCCGCTGTGATCCTCTCCGGATCGTAGAAGTCGACCCCGGCAAACTCGGATTTCTCCAGGGTCTCGCGCACGAAGCGGCGGGCCTGCACCAGCTCCGTCTTGAGCCGGTCGTCGAGGAGTCCCAAGCGGTGCCGCGCCTCCACATAGGCCAGCGGCAGGGAGAGGAGACGGACACGGTCGTCCCGGTCCATGTCCTCGCTCGGGCGCGGATGGCGACGCAGGATGGCCTCGAACTCGGGCAGCTCCTCCGCGCCCACGAAGGAGAACTGCTCGAAGAGGGAATGTCCCGGCGGCAGGCCCTGGAAGATCTCCGTCATGGTCTTGGCGATCTGCAGGCCCATGTGAACCAGGTCATCGGTCACGCCGGCCTTGTCGAGGGCGCTGCGGAAGTCGGAGTTCTCCGCCAGCCGGCGCCCCATGAACTCCTCGGTGGTGGGAACTCCGAACAGCAGGTTCTCGGCGATGGTCGCCTGATCGTTGTACCGGTCGGCGTCGAAGGGCTCGACGAGGTCGGCCATGCCGCTGGACCGGAACGTGTCGTAGAGGCCCCGCCGCGCGTCGACGACGCGTTCCGCGAGGTCGGGATCCTTGTCCGGGTCTATCCGGCCCGCGAGGCCGAACAGATAGATCTCGTTGCCCATCCCGATGCGGTTGAGCAGGTGCACGAGCAGGCGGTCCAGGTCATCGGCGTCCTTCGCGCCGACCCTTTCATAGTCGATCCATTGGTCGGAGATGCTCTCGACCGGATTGCCGGTCCTCAGCGCCTCCGCGACCCGGCGCTCGGCCTCCCGCCGCCCCTCCTCGGTCTTGCCCAGAGGCTTGAAACGCAGGCCGTAGATGAGGTTGTCGCGGATCGTGCCGGGGAACAGAATCGGATCGATGCCCGCATAGGCGATCCGGCGGCCGACGACGCCGGGCGGGAGCCGCATGAGATCGCGCTCGCCGATGCGGATCTCGCCGCCGAAACCCGGCGTCCGCCGTGCGACGATGCGCGCCATGACGCTCGCGGCGGGGCTGCCCGCGGCGATCAGCGCCACCCGCGCCGGCAGGTCGAGCGCGAAGGAGGCGCTGTCCAGAATCATGCCGCCATGCGGATCGCTGACCCGCAGGTCCTCGCCCGCGAGCGCCCCGACGAGAGGCTCGTCCTGAGCCTCCTCTTCGCGGGCCTCGATCAGCGGGGCAAGCCGCTCGTCGGCGAAGTGCTGCGTGACCTGGTCGTACTTCACCTGGACGTCGAGGCGCTGCTGATCCCAGTCGATCAGCTCCTTCAGGGGCGGCGGCAGCTCGCGATAGGCGCTGATCACGGCCACGAGCTGGCCGATATCGAGGGTTCCGCGCAGGGCGAAATAGCCGCCGATGGCGTAGAAGAAGAACGGCGTGAGCTGGGACAGGAAGTTGTTGAGGAATTTGACGACGAACTTCCGGTTATAGATCTTCACCCGGATGTCGAAGAGCGTGTAGAGGCGGTTGCCGATCTCCGCCCTTTCCCAGTTGTAGGCATGGTGCACGTGCACCACCTCGATGCCGTCGAGCACCTCCCCGATGCGGCCGGCGAGTTCGCGGGAGGCGAGCTGGCGCTCCCGGCCCAGGCGCAGCAGCTCCCGCCGCAGGCGCGGGATGATGATGATCTGGATCCCTACCACACCAAGGGCCAGAAGGCCGAGCCAGACGTTCTGCACCATGATGAAGAACAGGGCGGTCGCCGCCTGCATGGTGAGGAAGACCGGCGTGATGAAGGCATCGCCGATGAAGCCGCCGATGGGCTCGACCTCGTCCTTGATGATCGTCGCGGTCTCGGAGGACTTCACCGTGCGCAGGGCTTCCGGCGTGAAGCGCAGCACCATCGTGAACAGGTCGAAGCGCATGCGCCGGAGCATCCGTTCCCCGAGGATACCCTTCGCGACGTTGATCCAGTACTTGAAGCCGCCGTTGATGATGACGAAGAACAGGAACAGGGTCGAGAGCCCGAAGAGCAGGCCGACGCGGCTGAGCTGAAACCCCTCGAAGATCTGGAACGACCCGCCGCCCAGCCACGACGGGAGATCAATCCCCAGCTTCAGGAACGGAGCCGTCGTGTTGCCGTCGCGGAACGCCTCACCCTGAATCGCTTCGTTCACGATCTGGCGAGGCAGGTCGAGCGACATGAAATAGAACGGCTGGGACGCAAGAACGACAGCGCAGACAATGAGTTGGTCGCGCTTCGAGTGCTTCCAAATGTAACGGAAGAGGCTCTTATCCATTAGAAGAAGGATACCATCTCCAGGCCATGGGTCGACACCCCTTTCCGTTTTACAGTTACGCCATAGGTACTTTGCCGAGGGCTATTGCAACGGTAGAGAGTAGTGTCCTAACGTCAACTTGAAACCCTTTCCACCGAGGGGCGCCCGCCCGGCGGACCTGGTCATGGATGTGAAGATGACATCGACCCAAACGAAGGCTTCGTCAGGGCGCGGCTCCGGCACGCGTGTCCTGATCTACAGCCATGACACCTTCGGTCTCGGCCATCTGCGCCGTTCGCGGGCGATCGCGAACGCCATCGTGGCCCGGGAACCGGACACCTCGGTCGTCATCATCTCGGGCTCTCCGGTCATCGGCAACTTCGAGTTCGGCAGCGGCGTCGACTATATCCGGATTCCGGGCGTCACCAAGCTCCCCGACGGCGATTACCGCTGCCTGAACCTCAACGTGAGCCTGGACGAGGCGGTGCGGCTGCGCCAGTCCCTGATCCTCCAGGCGGCCAAGTCCTTCCAGCCGGACGTGTTCATCGTCGACAAGGAGCCGACGGGCTTCCGCGGCGAGGTCCTGCCGGCGCTCGACTACCTGCAGGGATCGGGCTGCCGCCTCGTGCTCGGCGTGCGGGACGTGATGGGCGAGCCCGCGCTCCTGGTTCCCGAATGGGAGCGCAAGGACGCGAAGGACGCCCTGATCCGCTACTACGACGAGATCTGGGTCTACGGCCTGCGCGACGTCTATCAGCCGCTCGCGGCGCTCGGGCTGCCGCCCGAGGTCGAGGCGCGGATCACCTATACCGGCTACCTGCGCCGCGAGGTGCCGCCGACGCCCTCGCTCAACCGTTATCCGAAGATCACCAAGCAGCCCTTCATCCTCGTCACCACCGGCGGCGGCGGCGACGGGGACGACCTGATCGACTGGGTGATCTCGGCCTACGAGGCCGATCCGGACATCGAGATGCCGGCCCTGGTCCTGTTCGGCCCTTTCATCGACCGGGACAAGCGCGGCTCCTTCGTGGAGCGCATCGCCCGGCAGCCGAAGCTCGACGTGCTCTCCTTCGACACCAAGATCGAGCGCCTGATGCAGAAGGCCGAGGCCATCGTGGCCATGGGCGGCTACAACACCTTCTGCGAGGCCCTGTCCTTCGACAAGCGGACGCTGATCGTGCCGCGCACGCGGCCGCGGCTGGAGCAGTACATCCGCGCCGTCGAGGCCGAGCGGCTCGGGCTGGTTCGGATGCTGAGCGACTACCGGGCGCCGCGCACGCCCGAGCGCATGGCGGCGGCCCTGCGCGGGCTGTCCTCGCAACCGCGCCCCTCGGAGGTGGTGATCCCCGGCCTGCTCGACGGGCTTGACCGGGTGCAGGAGCGGCTTAAGGCTCTGACCGACAACGCCACCGCTTTTGCCGCCTTTCACCAGGCGGCCGAGTAACGATCAGGATGCTTCCTTCGCCTGCTGCCCGACGGATCGCCGTCGCCGTCAAAGGTTACCCGCGCCTGTCCGAAACCTTCATCGCCCAGGAGATCCTCGCCCTCGAGGAGCGCGGCATTCCGCTCGAGATCTGGTCGCTGCGGCACCCGACGGAACGGGCCGTGCATCCCATGAACCGGAAGATCAAGGCACGGGTCACCTATCTGCCGGAATATCTCTACGAGGAGCCGATCCGCGTCCTGCGCGGCGCACTTTGGAGCATGCGGCAGAAGGGTTTCGGGAGGCTGATGCAGACCTTCTGGCGCGACCTGAAGCGCGATTTCACCGCCAACCGGGTCCGCCGGCTGGGACAGGCCTTCGTGATGGCGCGCGAACTGCCCGCCGAGATCGGGCATCTGCACGTCCATTACCTGCACACGCCCGCCTCCGTCGTGCGCTATGCGGCCCTCCTGACCGGCCGGTCCTGGACCTTCTCGGCCCACGCCAAGGACATCTGGACCACGCCGGACTGGGAGAAGCGCGAGAAGCTCGCCGAGGCCCGCTGGGGCGTGACCTGCACGGCGCACGGGGCCGAGAACCTGCGCTCTTTAAGCCCGACGCCGGACCACGTCTCGCTCGTCTATCATGGGCTCGACCTCTCGCGCTTTCCCGCGCCGCCCGAGGCTCGTCCGCCGCGGGACGGCTCGGATCCGGCCGATCCGGTGCGCATGGTCTCCGTCGGAAGGGCCGTATCGAAGAAGGGCTTCGACGACCTGATCCAGGCGCTCGCCGCCCTGCCCCCAGACCTGCACTGGCGCTTCGCCCATGTGGGCGGCGGCGACCTGCTCAACAGCCTGAAGGCGAAGGCGCAGCAGAACGGGATCGCCGACAGGGTCGCGTTCCTCGGCCCCAAGGCGCAGCCGGACGTGGTGGCGCTGCTGCAGCAGGCTGACCTCTTCGCCCTACCGTCCAAGAAGGCCGCCTCCGGCGACCGGGACGGCCTGCCGAACGTCATCATGGAGGCGGCGAGCCAGAAGCTCGCGATCCTGGCGACCGACTTCGCGGGCATCCCGGAATTCATCCGCGACGGCACCGAAGGGCAGCTCGTGCCGCCGGGCGACTGGGAGGCGCTGTCGAACGCCCTCAATCTCCTGGCCCGCGAGCCCGAGCGCCGCAAGGCCATGGGAGACGCTGCCTACGAGCGGCTGCGGCACGATTTCTCCATGGAGGGCGGAATCGACGACCTGGAGCACCGCTTCAGGGCGCTCGTCGAGAACGGCTCGAAGGATCCGGTGCCCGCGTGAACCCGCCGAGACCCGTTGCGTTCTATGCTCCCCTGAAGAGCCCGGATCACCCCTCCCCGTCCGGCGACCGCACCATGGCGCGGCTCCTCATGAAGGCCCTGGAACGCGGCGGCTTCCAGCCCCGCCTCGAAAGCGACCTGCGCACCCTGGACAAGGCCGGCGAGCCGGTGGCGCAGGAGCGGCTCCGGCAGGAATCCCTCACGACGGCCGATCGCCTGATCGCGCAGTACCGCGCCCTGCCCGAGGCTCGCCGGCCCTGCGCATGGTTCACCTATCATGTGTACTACAAGGCGCCGGACTGGATCGGTCCGCGCGTGGCCGACGCTTTGGGCATTCGTTACGTGATCGCGGAAGGGTCGCGCGCCGCGAAGCGTGCGGACGGCCCGTGGGCGATCGGTCATGAAGGCGCGGAAGCCGCGCTCGACCGGGCGGATGCGATCTTCGTCATGACGGCGCACGACCGGGACGCGCTGGAGGCGCGAAGGCCCGCACGCCAGCGCCTGATCGACCTGCCGCCCTTCCTCGACGTCGACGAATGGCCGGCGGCTTCTCCTGCAAGCAGGAGCCCTGCCCTCGGGCCGCGCCTTCTCACGGTCGCCATGATGCGGGAGGGCGACAAGCTCGCTTCCTACCGGATACTCGCCGCATCCCTCGCGGGCCTTCGGCAACCCTGGACGCTCGATATCATCGGCGACGGGGAGGCACGCGGCGAGGTCTCGCGTCTCTTCGCGCCCTTCGACGGGCGGGTGCGGTTTCACGGCCAGGTCGAAAGCAAGGCCGTCCTGCGCGGCCTCTACGAGGCAGCGGACCTGTTCGTATGGCCGGCAGTCAACGAAGCCTACGGCATGGTCCTGCTCGAGGCGCAGCTCTTCGGCTGCCCGGTGGTGGCGGGTGCCTTCGGAGGCGTCGCCAGCGTGGTGGAGGACGGCGCGACGGGCCTTCTCACGCCGCCCGGCGATGCGGATGCCTTCGCACGGGCCATCGCGACGCTGCTGGTCGAGGACGACCGGCGCCAACGCTACGGGGCTGCCGCGCGCCGGTTCGTCATGCAGGAGAGAGGGCTCGACCAGGCCGCCGCGCGGCTGCACACTGCGCTCCACGCTCTCGTGGGCGACATCGGAGCATAGGTTTGCGCGTTCTGATCATCGTCACCCATCTCCTCGGCGCCGGGCATCTGACCCGCGCGGCGGCGCTCGCCCGCGCCTTCGCGCGCCGGGGCCACGAGACGACGCTCGTGTCCGGCGGAAGTCCCGTGGCCTTGGCGGATTTCGACGACGCGGCCTTCGTGCAGCTGCCTCCGGTGCGAACCGCCGGCACGGACTTCAGGACGCTTCTCGACGAAACCGGCGAACCCATCGACCCCGCGCGCCTCGCCATACGACGCGCGATCCTCGTCGAGACCATGGAAGCCCTGCGCCCCGATCTCGTCATCACCGAACTCTTCCCGTTCGGACGCCGTGTTCTCGCCGACGAGTTCACGGCCGTCCTCGAGACGGCTCACCGCATGGAGCCTCGCCCGCGCATCCTCTCGTCGGTCCGGGACATCCTGGTCGCGCCCTCGAAGGAAGGGCGCGTCGCGGAAGCCCATCGGCGGATCGAGCGGTTCTACGACGGTGTCCTCGTCCATGCCGATCCGCACTTCGTGCCGCTCGACGCCTCCTGGCCCGTCGACGAAACGCTGCGGCCCTTCCTGCGCTATACCGGCTATGTGGACGAGAACGACGCTCCCGTTCCCGTGGGGGAGCGTCGCGGCATCGTCGTCTCGGGCGGATCGAGCGCCGCGAGCCTGCCGCTCTACCGCGCTGCCATTGCGGCAGCCCGCGCATTGCCGGAGCACCCCTGGCGCATCCTGGTCGGACGGGGCGTGGCGGAAGCGGATTTCCGCGCGATCCGGGACGGTGCGCCGCCCCACGCGACAGTGGAGCGGGCCCGCCCCGATTTCCGCGCGCTGCTGGCGCAGGCGGAGGTTTCCGTCAGCCAAGCCGGCTACAACACCGTGGTCGATCTCCTGCGCTCGGGCGCTGCGCCGGTGCTCGTGCCGTTCGAGGCCGGCCACGAGACGGAGCAACGTTTGCGCGCGGAGCGCCTGCAGGCCCTCGGCCTCGCCAAGATCGTGCCCGAGGCGGATCTCACGGCCGAACGCCTGGCGGATGCCATCCGGGAGGCTCTCGCCCGCACTGTGGCCGGCATCGAAGGGCCGTCCCTCGGCGGTGCCGACCGTAGCGTCGCCATCGCCGAGGAGATGACGCTCGCGCGGCCCGCCCTCCACCGGCCCATCGATTGGTCGCCGGTCGGGGAGGCCTTGGACCGCGCCGACCAAGCCGGCTGCCACCCCGGGTTCTGGTGGCGGGACGACGACGCCGTAGCCCGGACGGCGGATCTGGAACGTCTGCTCGGCCTGAGCCGGCGCTACGAAGCCGGGATCGGGCTCGCGGCCGTTCCGGCGCTGATCGAGCCCTCGCTCGCCGCCCTGCTGCGGGACGAGCAACTGGCCTATTCCCTGGTCCATGGCTGGCGCCACGCCAACCATGCGCCCCAAGGAGAAAAGAAGGCGGAGTTCGGCAGCCGCCGTCCGATTGCGGCGATGGTGCAGGAGGCGGAGGATGCGCTGAGCGCCACCCGGACCGCCCTCGGCCCGAGGCTGCTCCCGGTCTTCGTGCCGCCCTGGAACCGGATCTCGCCGGATCTGGTGCGGCTCCTGCCGGAGTGTGGCTACGCGGCCCTCTCGACCTTCCGGGACCGGGACCGTCATGCGCCCGTCAAGGACCTGCTCCAGATCAACACCCACATCGACCCGATCGACTGGCGCGGAACGCGCAGCCTGGTCGAATCGGGTCGGGTTGTGGCGGCGCTGGCTGCCGCCATCGACAGGCGTATCGCAGGAGTTGCGGATCCCGAAGAGCCGATCGGAATTTTGACTCATCACAAGGTCCACGACGAGGCGATATGGTTCTTCCTCGAGAGCCTGATCGACTATCTGGCCGGCCGGGGCATCCGCCTGTTGCGGATAAATCGGTTATTTCGTAACGAAAGCAGGATCGCGGTCGAGCTGTGAAGCGTTATGCTCGAAACCGCTTCTGGAGGAGCCCATGGAAACACCCCTCCTGTCGGTCAGGCAGCTGACGGTCGACTTCAAAGCCGATTCCGGCGATTTCCGGGCGGTCGACGGGCTCACCTTCGACATTCCGAAAGGGAAGACCGTCGCTCTCGTGGGCGAGTCCGGCTCGGGCAAGTCGGTGACGGCCCAGGCAATCCTCCAGATTCTATCGAAGAAGGCGCGCATTTCCGGCGGTTCGATCGTCTTCAACGATCCGGCGACCGGAAAAACCGCGGACATCGCGGAGCTGCGGCCCGAAAGCGACGCCATGCACGCCCTGCGCGGCGGGCGCATCGCGATGATCTTCCAGGAGCCGATGACGTCCCTGTCGCCGCTCCACACCATCGGCGACCAGATTTCCGAGGCGCTCATCATCCATGCCCATGTCGGCCAGGCCGAGGCGGACAAGCGCACCATGGAGGTTCTGGCCCGCGTCGGCTTCCCGGACCCCAAGCGTGCCCTGCGCACCTATCCGTTCGAGCTATCCGGCGGCCTGCGCCAGCGCGCCATGATCGCCATGGCGCTGATCACCCGCCCCGCCCTGCTCATCGCGGACGAGCCGACCACCGCCCTCGACGTCACGACACAGGCCCAGATCCTCGACCTGATCAAGGAGTTGCAGGCTGAGACCGGCATGTCGGTCCTGCTCATCACGCACGATCTCGGCGTGGTGGCGAATGTGGCCGACGAGGTGGTGGTCATGTATCGCGGCCGCGTCATGGAGGCGGGCTCGCGGGAGGAGATCTTCCGCAATGCCCAACACCCCTACCTCAAGGCGCTCATCCGGGCCGTTCCGCGCTTCGCCATGGGGGAGGACGAGCGGCTGACCCCGATCCGCGACGTGAAGAGCGCGATCCTGGCCAATACGGACGCGCCCAAGCGGCCGCAGCCGCAAGGGCCGATCCTGAAGGCCGAGGGCCTGCGCAAATGCTTCACGCTCCGGTCCGGCTGGTTCTCCGGCAAGACGCGCACGATCCGGGCCGTCAACGACGTGAACCTGACGCTGCCAGCCGGCAAGACCCTGGGCCTCGTCGGCGAATCCGGCTGCGGCAAGACCACCGTGTCCAAGATGATCATGCGCGCCATGGCGCCGGATTCGGGCCGCGTGCTGTTCGACGACGGCAGCGGGCCCCGCGACGTGTTCGGCCTGGAGGGCAGCGCCCTCACCGACTACCGGCGCACGGTTCAGTTCATCTTCCAGGACCCGTTCTCGTCGCTCAATCCGCGCATGACGGTCTACGAGCTTCTGACGGAGCCCCTGCGCATCCACGACATCGGCACGCCCGACGAGCGCTACGAGCGGGCCAAGCAGCTCCTCGACATGGTCGGGCTCGATAAGCGCTCCTTGAGGCGCTATCCGCATTCCTTCTCCGGCGGCCAGCGCCAGCGGCTCGGCATCGCGCGGGCGCTCGCCCTCGAGCCACGCGTGCTGCTCTGCGACGAGCCGGTCTCCGCGCTCGACGTGTCGGTGCAGGCGCAGATCCTGAACCTGCTGAAGGATCTCCAAGACGTTCTCGGGCTGTCCTACCTGTTCGTGTCGCACAACCTCGCGGTGGTCGACTACATCGCCGACACCATCGCCGTCATGTGCCGCGGCTACATCGTCGAGGAGGCGCCCAAGACCTCCCTGTTCCGCAACCCGATGCATCCCTACACGCAGGCGCTGCTCGCAGCCGTGCCGGATCCGGACATCGACCGGCCGCTCGATTTCGACAAGCTGCGGGCCGGCCGCTTCTCCAATCCGGCCGACTGGCCGGAGCCCTATCGCCTCGTCGAGGGCGAGGCCGGGGTGATGAAGGAGGTCGAGCCGGGGCACAAGGTTCGTATGGGGGCCCACAAGGCCCGGGAGGCTGCATGATGTTCACGAGCATGCGGACGAAAACGCTTCATCTCGCGGCCGCGTTCGGGTTTCTGGCCCTGCCGGCCTTCGCACAGACCTACGTGGAGCCGCCTCTCTTCGCCGAGAAGGTCGCCAAGAAGGAGCTGCCGCCGCTGGCCGAACGGCTTCCGCAGCCCCCCATCGTGGTGAACCCGAAGGGCGGCCAGTACGGGGGCGACATCGTCACCCTCGTGTCCCGTCCCCGCGACATCCGCTACATCTCGACCTATGCCTATACGCGGCTCATCGGCTACGACCGCAGCCTCCAGCTCCAACCGGACCTGCTGGAGAGGTTCGAGAACGAGGACGACCGCGTCTTCACCTTCACGCTCCGGGCCGGCCATTGCTGGTCGGACGGCACGCCCTTCACGTCGGAGGACTTCCGCTATTACTGGGAGGACGTGGCGCAGGACCCCGACCTCTCGCCGGCGGGCCCGCCCGAATTCATGATGGTGGACGGCAAGCTCCCGCGCTTCGAGGTCATCGACGAGCGGACGGTGCGCTACACCTGGGATAAGCCGAACCCGCGCTTCCTGCCGCAGCTCGCAGGCCCGCTCGATCCCGGCATCTACCGCGCCTCTGCCTATCTCAAACGCTTCCATGCCAAATACGCCGACAAGGCCGCGCTGGAGGAAAAGGCCAAGAAGGCGAAGCTGAAGTCCTGGGCCGCCCTTCACAACCGGCTCGACGACATGAAGGAGCAGACGAACCCCGACCTGCCGACCCTCATGCCGTGGCGGATCACCAACACGGCTCCGGCGACTCGCTTCGTGTTCGAGCGCAATCCCTACTACCACCGGGTCGACAACCGGGGGCAGCAGCTTCCCTACGTGGACCGGATGATCATGGACGTTTCGGCGAGCGGCCTCTTTGCCGCCAAGGCCAATGCGGGCGAGATCGACATGCTCTTCCGCGGCCTCTCCATGAGCGACGTGCCGATCCTGAAGGAGGGCGAGAAGGCCAAGGGCTACCACACCCTGCTCTGGCCCTATGCCCGCGGGACGGAGCTCGCCCTCTATCCGAACCTCAACGCCACCGATCCGGTCTGGCGCAAGCTCAACCGGGACCTGCGCTTCCGCAAGGCGCTCTCGCTCGGCATCGACCGACGGACGCTGAACAACGCGCTCCTGTTCGGTCTCGGCACGGAAGGCAACAACACGGTCGTGGCCGAAAGCCCGCTCTTCTCGCCCGAACTGCGCACCCTGAACGCGACGTACGATCCGGACGAGGCCTCCCGCCTCCTTGACGAGATCGGCCTCACCCAGCGCAACGGCGCCGGCATCCGCCTCCTGCCCGACGGGCGCGAGCTCGAGATCATCGTGGAGACTGACGGGGAGAGCAGCCTCGTGGTTGACGGGCTGACGCTGATCGGCGAGTTCTGGCGTGAGATTGGCGTCCGCCTCTTCGTCAAGCCGCAGGACCGGACGGTGCTGCGCAACCGCTCCTTCGCGGGGCTGACCGTGATGGTCGCAGCCCAGGGCTTCGACAACGCCATCCCGACCGCCCTCATGCCGCCGACCGAGTTCGCGCCCATGCGCCAGGACAACTATTCATGGCCGAAATGGGGGCAATACGTGGAGACCAAGGGCAAGAACGGCGAGGCCGTGGACATGCCCGAGGCCAAGCGGCTGCTCGAGCTCTACGACACCTGGATGAACACGGGCAATCGCACGGTGCAGGCTGACGTCTGGCGCGAGATGCTGCGCAATCATGCCGAGAACCAATGGGTGATCGGCACGGTCGCGGGCGCCCTGCAGCCGATCGTGATGCGCAACGGGCTCATGGGGCTGCCGGAGAAGGCGCTTTACAGCTGGGAGCCCACCGCCATGATCGGCATCTACCGCGCCGATGAGATCTACTGGAACAAGGCTGCCGGCAAAGAGGCCCGTCGATGATCCGTTTCCTGTTGCGTCGCCTGGTCACGATGGTCGTGACATTGCTGATCATCTCGGCGCTGGTGTTCTTCATCATCAAGCTGCCGCCGGGCGACTTCCTGAGCAACCAGATCGCCGAGCTCAGGGCTCAGGGCGAGTCCGCCTCCATCGCCAAGGCCGAGTTCCTCATCAAGCAGTACGGCCTCGACCGGCCGGCATGGGAACAATACCTGGTCTGGATCGGCGTGATGCCGGGCCCCAACGGCTATTCCGGCCTGCTGCAGGGTGACTGGGGCTGGTCCTTCGAGTTCGACAAGCCCGTGGTCGAGGTGGTGGGCGACGCCCTGTGGCTGACGCTCCTCGTCAATCTCGCGGTGGTGATCTTCATCCACGTCGTGTCGATCCCGATCGCGATCTACTCGGCGACGCGGCAATACTCGGTGGGCGACTACATCGCGACCTTCATCGGCTATATCGGGCTTGCCACGCCGAGCTTCCTGCTGGCCCTGATCCTGCTCTACTACATGAACCGCTGGTTCGGGGTCTCGATCGGCGGCCTCTACGACGCGCAATATGCGGGCGAGCCGTGGACCTGGGACAAGATCAAGTCCCTCCTGTCGCACCTGATCGTCCCGACCCTGGTGATCGGGCTGTCCGGCACCGCCGCCATGATCCGGCGCATGCGCGCCAACCTGCTCGACGAGCTCGGCAAGCAGTACTACGTGACCGCGAAAGCGAAGGGGCTGGGGCCGAACAAGGCGCTGCTGAAGTACCCGTTCCGCATGTCGCTCAACCCGTTCATTGCCGATATCGGCAACCTGCTGCCGCACCTCATCTCGGGCTCGGTCCTGGTCTCGCTCGTGCTGAGCCTGCCGACGGTCGGGCCGATCCTGCTCAGCGCCCTCAAGAGCCAGGACCAGTTCCTGGCCGGCTTCATCCTCATGTTCGTGGCGGTCCTCACCGTGATCGGCATGTTGATCTCCGATCTGCTCCTCGCCATGCTCGATCCCCGCATCCGCATGGGAGGCGGACGATGAACACCGCTCTTCCGACCAAGCGCCACTACGTCGACCCGACTCCGTTCGATCCGGGGGCGACGGAGCCCGTCGGCGCCGAGAACGAGAGCTTCTACCGCGCATCGTCCTGGCGGCTGATGTGGTGGAAGTTCCGCCGCCACAAGGTGGCGGTGGCGGCCGCCTTCATCCTGCTCGTCTTCTACCTGATCGTGCCCTTCGTCGAGGTCATCGCGCCCTACAACCAGACGAAGCGAAACGGCGACTTCATCTATGCGCCGCCGCAGAGCCTGCACCTGACGCACGAGGGCCGCTTCGTCGGGCCCTTCGTGTATTCCTATTCGCAGAGCTTCGACCTTGAAAACTTCCGTCGGGTCTACACGGTCGACCGGACGAGCCCGCAGCCGATCCGCTTCTTCTGCCGGGGCGATGCGTACAAGTTCTGGGGGCTCGTGAATGCGAACGTCCACCTGGTCTGCCCGCCCGAGAACGGGACCATGTTCCTTCTCGGCACCGACCGGCTCGGACGCGATCTGCTGTCGCGGATCATCTACGGGGCCCGGATCTCGCTGACGATCGGCGTCGTGGGCATCGCGGTCTCCTTCGCGCTCGGTCTCTTCTTCGGCGGCCTCGCGGGCTATCTCGGCGGCTGGGTGGATCACGTCATCCAGCGGATGATCGAGATCCTGCGGTCCCTGCCGGAGCTGCCCCTGTGGCTCGCCCTCTCGGCGGCCCTGCCGGCGAACTGGAGCCCGATCCTGGTCTTCTTCGGCATCACCATCATCCTCGGGCTTCTCGACTGGCCGGGACTGGCGCGCGCCGTCCGCTCGAAGCTCCTCGCGCTGCGCGAGGAGGACTTCGTGAAGGCCGCGGAGCTGATGGGCGCCTCGAAGCAGCGCATCATCGCCCGCCACCTGATCCCCAACTTCATGAGCCACCTGATCGCGTCGGCAACCCTCTCGATCCCGTCGATGATCCTGGGCGAGACCGCCCTCTCCTTCCTGGGACTGGGCCTGCGGCCGCCGGTGACGAGCTGGGGCGTGCTGCTCAACGAGGCCCAGAACCTCGCCGCCGTCCAGCTCCATCCCTGGCTCCTGTTCCCGATCGTTCCGGTGATCGTGGTGGTGCTCGCCTTCAACTTCATGGGCGACGGCCTGCGCGACGCGGCGGACCCGTATCACTGACGGTCCATACCGTTACGATAGGAACGAGAAAAGGCGGGGATCTCTCCCCGCCTTCTTGCTGCCTGAAGCTGCCTGTCAGATCACCGGCACCGCATTCGGCCCGAGTGCGGTACCCTGCGCGTAGTCCGGATCGACATGGATCGCGACGGTGGTCGTGTCGTAGTCGCCCTCCTTGTCGGTCTTGGTGATCCCGAAGCTGAAATCGTATTCTGGGATCGTGTCGGCGGTCTTGATCTGGAAGTTCTGGAGGCGGACGCCCGCATTGTCGATCGCCTGGCGCAGCTGGTTTCCGCTGAGGGCCCCGTTCTGCAGGTCGGTGTTGGTGAAGAAGAACCGGGCGAACACCAAGTCGAAGTCGGAGGTCGCGTTCAGCTCCACCTTGGTGGCGACATTGCCGCTGGCGATGGAGATCACGTCTCCCCCGGATGCACTCTGCTTGACGATCTGGTCGGTTCCCACATCGTACTTGCCGTTATCGTTCACATCCTGCACCAGGTAGTATTCCAGGTGGACGCTCTTGGCATTGTTGCCGATGCCCTGAACCTGAAAGTTGAAGATGTCCGTGTCCTCCCCCATGGCGGCCACGAAGCCTTCGTTGTTGTTGATCTGGGATGCCTGGTTCGGGTTGCTGCCCATGATCCCGAAGCCGAGGTTGTCGGGATTGATGTCGTCAACGTTCTTGGTGGTCGAATTGTCGAAGTTGTTGATCCCTGTTCCCTTGTAGATCACGCCGTCGAACTTGATCGCCGCGTTGTTGAAGGCCGTGGGGACGCTCAAGGTCTCGACCGGAGGCCCGGCCTTGATCTTGAAGTTCAGGTTCTCCAGCGTGGCGGTCCCGCTCTTCAGCACCGTGAAGTCAAACTGCCCGGTCTGCGCGTTGAGCTCGAACTTGAACCAGGCCTCCCCTCCCTTCTCGAAGGTGACCGTGTTGCCGTCGTTGGACGGCACCTGGGTGAACTCGCTCAGGTTCGTGGAGCCCGACACGCTGGTGATCTTGATCGCGCCCGGGCCGTCCGACCCGAAGCAGGTTCCGCCGACGTTACCGGTAACGGATGGAGAGGTGTCGGCTACGAAATCCGTGATCCACTGCTGCGCGTCGCCCACATCCGGACGGTCGTCCTTGATCGTGACGAGATCGGAGATGCTCGCCGCGACCGACGCATGGTCGGTGTCGCGATCATGGACCGTCGCCTCGACCTTCACGAGGTCAGCAGGCAGGGTCAACGGCTCGTCGCCGTAAGTCGGATTGTTGCCGTCACCCACGTTCGGGTGAACGATCGCGCGCTCCTGAACGAAGGTCAGTTCGCCGGTCGCGGCATCGATGCTGAACGAGAAGACGACCTTCTCCGTCCCACCGTCGTTAACGACCCCCTGCACTTCCGTATCGCTCACCACCTTGATGGTCACGAAGGCGCCGGTGGCCGTGTCCTTGATGGTGCTGACCTGAGAGTCCACCGCAGTGAGCTTGTAGGAAACATGGCCCTCGCCGTCATTCCCGAAGACCGGCGCGAACAAGGAGGCCAGTTGCGTCTTCGCCTCCTGACCGAGATCGGTCGTCTCGTCACGGGTGATGGCCGTGGCCGACCCGTCCGCGGCAATCGAGGGCCCATCGTCAGCAAAGCTCAGACGTCCGCTGATATCCTCGGTCCGCTGAACCGGATCCTTGTCGCCGTCGGTCACCTTGAGCGTCAGGCCGATCAGGCCGGCCGTCATCGTCTCGACATCGTCTGCGTCGACGCTAGGATTGTGATAGAGCGCGATCTTCTGGTCGAGTGTGACCTCCCCGGTCGCGGAGTCGACGCTGAGGACGAAGGCGACGGTGCCAGCGGCGCCCCCGACACGGCCTTCGATCGTGCCGTCCTTTTCGAACAGATAGATCGTCTCGACCGCGCCATCCTTCGTGAGCTTGGCCTCCAGGTTGGTCTGCGAGGCGGTCACCGACAGCGAGTATTCCTTGATGGTTCCGGGTCCGTCCGAGCCGAAATCGACCGAGAACAAGCCGCTGAAGTCGTCCTTCGCGTCGACATTGAGGGTCGTATCGTCGACACCGAGCGCGGCGTCGCTCGTCCCTGACAGAATTTGCGGGCCGTCATCCTGGAAGTCGATGTGCGAGCCGAGTTCGGCCGTCTTGCTGGTGATCTCCGTCCGCTCATTGACGTAGAAGATATTCTTGACGTCGAACTTGCCGTTGCCTGTTTCGATGTTGTCGATCGTGAACCGGTCGAAGTTCGTGCCTGCAGTGCCGGCTGTCTTGAAGGTGACCGCATAGTTGACCAGCATGTCCTTCAGGGTGACCGATCCGTCAGGGTTGAACAGAACGCTGGCCCCGGAGAGGTTGGTGGTGTTCGTCGGCACGCCGCCGATCACCTGCCAGACTTCTACTACCTGGTTCGTTAGGGTGTCCTTGATCTCCACGAAGGTGATGGTCCTGGACTGCTGGTTGGAATCCGCATTCGCTTCGGACAGGAAGGTCGTGCCCTTCGCGTCGTTGGTGACGTTATAGGCCGCGACCGTGAGATCGACCGGCCCGCCCTGCACCTGCGACAGCGTGAAGCCCGCCGTATAGACGTCCTCCTGGTGCTTGTCATAGGCGATGTTGGCGGCGGTGTTCGCCTCGTTCGGCTGGTAGTCCACATCCGCGCTGGTGACGAAATCCACGCGAAGGAGTTCGTTAACCGGATTTCCGCCGGGCGAGACAGGATCGATCGACTGGTTCCCAACGGCGAAACCCTGCGTGCTGACATTGACGGTCAGGCCGTTATCGGCCGTGACCAAGAGGGCACGTGGCGCGATGTCGACAGGATCAGGGCCTTCGACGAAGCCGTCCGGCGCCACCAGAGCCCAGGTGTTGTTGCCGGGCGTCACGTCCTCCAGATTGTTGAACGTGTCGATGACCACGACCGGATAGGTTTCGGTCAGATAGACCTTGCCGGAGAGATCCACCACGTCGCTGCCGTCGATCAGCCCCTCCTTCGGATGCTGGACGGGCATGTACATGGCGATCTCGAGTGTCGCCGATGTGATGACCCCGGTATCGGGGGTCTCATCGAGATAGATCACGAAAGCGATGGGGCCGTTAGCTCCTCCGACGCGACCGATCACGGCGTCGCCGCCCGCGTCGCCGAACAGGATGATCGATTGCCCGGTAAGAGTCGTCAGCCCGCTGTCGATACCGTCAGCCGGATAAGGCGCCCCGTTCGCGAGAGTGAGCGAGAACTCGGTCGCATTGGTCTTGAAGCCCGTGATCGCATCGCGTGCATATTGCGGGAATTCCGACGAAGCAGGAACGACGCTCAGCGATGCAAGGTAAGTCTGGAAATCAGTATTGGGAGCCAAAACATCATCGTCGCCGTCGGTGCCTGAGCTTCCATCGCCGCTGACCCCGGTATTCAAAGGCGGTGCAAGGCCGCCGTCTTCGTCGATCGTGAGATCGCCGGTGATCGTCGTCTGGGCGTTGTCGAGAGTAATGGCCATAGTTGTCCTCCCACAGATCTATCGAAAAGACCTGAGCTTTATCTGCTTGAAGGTGGGACCCCTTCATGAGAGGTCCGTCGACTGCGGAGAATAGTGGTGGGTTGATGTATTCTTGTGGTGTTCGGACCTCAGCTCATCGGAGCTCCTTCGCGGCGTCTTGACTGTCCGAGCCAGAATTTTCATCGGGGAGGAAAGTCATCTCATCAGTTCTCGTGGCGCGCACGTCCATGTCGCACCCCATATTGCCAAGGCATCGAAGGAATGGCGGCTTCCAGCCATTCTTAGGATACTTTTCTTTTACTCTTCACTACTTAGTTATTTAAAATTGTATGTAATTTTTATTTGATTTACCTCAAAACTTGCTAGCGCTATTTGTAGGTATCCGCCGGCAGGCTTTGCTGCCTAGAAAATGGGAAATTTAGCCCTTTTGGAGCAGTCTTAACTGTGCTGATCACCGAGACAGGGCATTTGGTCCTGTTTGAAGGACGCCACCGCCTGGAACGTTCCAATCCGCTGTTTTCGTCAGGCGAACGTTGGGAGCGGAATGAATTCCGGCCGCAGCGCTCCGGGAAAGCAAAGCGGCCGCCCCTTGCAGGGCGGCCGCTCCTTCGACTGACGTGACGGGAGGATTCTGTCAGACGAGATCGATCTTGCCGGTCGCCAGATTGTAGACGCCGCCCACGACGTGAAGCTTGTTCTCGGCGACGCGGCTGCTCAGGATCGGGCTCGCCTTCTTCAGGCGCTCCACATTGAGCCGCACGTTGGCGACGGTGGCTGCGGCCAGAAGGTCGCCGGCATTCTCCTTCTTGGCTCCCTCGACGGCCGGCTTGATGGCGCCGATCATCTCGGGCAGGTGCCCCGGAAGCTGCAGGCCTTCGTTGACCACGCGGATTGCGGCCGCAATCGCGCCGCAGCTGGTGTGCCCCAGTACCATGATCAGAGGCGCGCCGAGGAACTGCGTTCCGAATTCGAGGCTGGCCAAGCCGTCGTCATTGACGAAATTGCCTGCGACCCGGACCACGAAGAGGTCGCCCGGCCCCTGGTCGAAGGCGAATTCGGGCGCGACGCGGGAATCGGCGCAGCTCACGATCGCGGCGATCGGATGCTGGGACTGGGCGCGCGCCGCGCGGCCCGCCGAGAAATCCTTCTGGTCCGGGGTGTTCGCCACGTAGCGCGCATTCCCGTCCATGATCCGCTTCAGGGCGGCCTCGCCGCTGATGGCGTTCTGGGGCGCGTTCTGCGCGAAGGCGGGGGTGGCCGCAACCCCTAGGCCGGATGCCAGGGCGGCACCGGCGCCGGCGAAGAGCAGCCCTCTCCTGGAGAGCCGCGACGGGGACTGAGCGGAGCATTGTTCGCACATGATGGGACGTCTCCAGCAAATGACTGAAAGGGCCGATGCCCGGACGGGAAAGCGGCGCCTGATGCTCAATGCCGCTTGAACCCTCCCCATTTGAAGAGGTACCTCTTTAGGAGAAAAGTCCAAACTTTGCAGGGGTCAGCCGGTCGCGCGGCCGCCTGGATCGGTCGAAGCGGGCATGGAGCGGGTCCGATGGAGCCTGAGACGGAACGCCTGAACGAGCATGGACCCGATGCACGATACGAGGCCGCGATCCGCCTCTGCGCAGATGGCATCCTGCGGCTGCTCTGGGGCGAGAAGTTGATCAACAAGATCTTCGGCCGGGCCACCCAGTCTCACGCGGCCGGTCTTGCCATCGTGATGCATTTCGAGGCCCTGGAGGGGCTCGGGCGCAGGCCGACGCTGGCGCTGATCCAGGCCCAGATGGGCCGTTCCCGGACGCTGGCAGCCTTCTTCGCCTTGCTGCGGATGGCAGGCTTCGTCCGGGTCGAACCCGATCCCAGGGATCGGCGCAACCAGTACCTCGTCCCGACCGAGACTCTGATCGTCGGCGTCCGGACATGGATCCTTCATCACGTCCGCTGCTGCGAAATCCTCGGCACCGTGCCGGCCGGCCATGCGGATGCGCTGCTGGCGGACTTCGGGCGCTTCGGGGCCTTCATGGCCAGGACCCGGCGGCTGGTGGAGCGCGTCCGGACGCCCCTGCCCGGCGGGGCAGCCTGGACGTGGTTCGACCATTTCGATTGCGGCGATCGCATCGCGCTTCTGCTCCTGCGGGAGCACTATGCGAAGAGCCAATCCGCGCATGACCCCGCAGAGGTCTTGTTCACCCTCGACAGCCGCGACCTCGCCGACCATCTCGGCGTCTCCCATTCGCATGTTCGCAACGTGATCAACCAGGCCCAGGCGCAAGGCCTCCTGCGCCAGGACCGTCGGCGCCACCTCGTCGCTCTGTCACCGCGGATGATCGAAGAGATCCGGGCCTGGCACACGTCGTTCTGGGATACCGTGGCCGAGGCGGCCGTCGAAGCCGAGGCCCGGCTCCGCGCAGGTGCGAGCGAGGGCTCGGCCGCTCGTGGCACCCTGGCGGCAGCAGAAGAGGTTCACCCTTCCGCTCAGAACGGATCATTACCTGCCGCGTAATGTCTTTCCGGCTCGTACGGCCTCAATCTTCAGGTCGACCCGAACAGGAGAAACCCATGAAGCACCGTGCCGATTTTCACCGCGACGAGAAAAGCCGCGGCCCGGCGAAGGACGTGACCTTCATCGTGACCGTTGCCCTGAAGCCCGGTTGCGAGGAGGAGTTCTTCGGCCTGCTAACCCCGGTCCTCGATGCCATGCGGCACGAGCCTACCTTCATCAACGCCGTCCTCCACCAAGATCCGGAGGATCCGAGCCGTTTCATGCTCTACGAGACCTGGGCCGACCTAGACGACGTGGTGCAGGTCCAGATGCACCGGACCTACCGCAAGCCCTTTTGGGACCGCCTGCCCGATCTGCTGCGCGAGCCGCGCCGAATCGAGACCTGGACGCCGATGCGGCGGGACTTCACGTTCTTCGCAAGCTGGTGAGGGACACCCGTTGCCCTAGCGGCACGGGAGTGCGACACATCTGAACCGTCAAGCCGGCGCCGTCATCTGCGCCGGGTTCCCATGCACAGAGGACTCCCGTGGCCGATTACCGACTTGATGCCTCCCCGGACACCGTTCACTGGGGCTACTTCGATGCGGGGCTCGCCCCTCTCCTGACGGTCGATTCCGGCGACACCGTCACGATCTCCACCGTGTCCGGCGGGCCCGAGGTCATGCCGAAGGCGCCTCTCGCGATTCCGGAGGCGCTGTCCGCCATCCAGGTCGCCCACCGGCCGAAGCTTCCGGGCCACATCTGCACCGGGCCCGTGGCCATCCGGGGCGCGAAGGCGGGCCAGGTTCTGGAGGTCCGCATCAAGGCCATCGATCTCCACTACGACTGGGGCTTCACCTACGTGGCGCCGCTGAAGGGCGCCCTTCCGGACGACTTCGACGAGATGCACCTGATGCACATCCCCCTCGACCGGGAGCGGATGACGGGACGCATGCCCTGGGGCCTGGAGTTGCCCCTGAAGCCGTTCTTCGGCGTGATGGCCGTGGCTCCGCCGGCCGCCTGGGGGAGCCTGAGCACCCTGCCCCCGCGGCGCAACGGCGGCAATCTCGACAACAAGGAACTCGTCGCCGGCAGCACCCTGTATCTGCCGATCCATGTGGACGGCGCGCTGTTCTCCGTCGGCGACGGGCACGGCGTGCAGGGCGACGGCGAGGTCTGCGTCACGGCCATAGAGACGGGGCTCATTGGCACCTTCGAGCTGCACCTGCGCGAGGACATGCGCCTCACCTGGCCCATGGCCGAGACGGACACGCACATCATGACCATGGCGTTCGACCCGGACCTCGACCAATGCGTGGTGATCGCGCTGCGCGACATGATCGACCTCATCGCAGCCCGCACGGGCATCACGAAGGCGGAGGCCTATGCCCTCTGCAGCCTCGCGGCGGACCTGCGGATCACCCAGGTCGTCAACGGCAACAAGGGTGTGCACGTGATGCTCGAGAAGAGCCTCTTGCGGCCGGGAGTGCGCTGAACCGTCCCCGCAGGTGGTTCGACCCCGGACGATGCGGAGCCGTTTCAGCCTTTGGGGCAGCGATTCCGCATCATCTGTTGCGGCCGAAGACGGGAAAAGGATCGGGCGGGCACATATCCACATTCGATCGGCCGCGGAACATTGCGCTTGAGACAATGTAACAATTGCGATTTTGCAAACGATGCTGCCGATTGCCTGCCATTACGGCACGAAATGCTGTCAGGCACGGCCCATTGAGATCTCCGCAGTTTCGCTCATGCGACCATAGGAAGATTCGGTCCACCAACCGGCCTAAGCCGCTGATATCAGCTGCCTATGCCAGTCGGACGATGGCGTACGCTATGTTTCAGGCTTCTGGGCCCTAACGGCACCCTGGAAAATCCATTACATTCGCTACGGCGCTCGTTCTCGACCGACGGTACCACCATCCGTCCGCGCATCGCGCCTCGGTTGCAGCATTGTTTCCCTTGCCTTTCTCCCAGCTGGGCCTGTAGCTATAAAGCAACGTTATATTCTGTATTTCGCGACAAGCGATCCAATATGCCGCTCCTGGTTCAGGCGTCCTTTGCACCAGGTGGGCAGAACTCGAAGGAGGCATACATGCGCGTAGGTCTTATCTCTTGCTAGATCTTGCCGGCTCTCGCCTTCGGCGTGCTCATGTCCTTAGGCTGCACCCTTCCGCCAGCTGCGCATGCCCAAGAGCGTCTTCTCACGTTCGAGCGCGGCGTTCCGGCGGAGATCCGGGTGGATCAAGGCAAGTTCGTTAACGCGCGGACAAGCGGGAAGGTTAGTCGCGTCGTGGTCGGCAACCCGGAAATCGCGACAGCCGTTCCGTTGACCGACACGACTCTTTACGTGTTGGGCAAGGCCGAGGGGCGGACCAATTTCGCAGTCTATGGCACCAACGATACACTGCTCGGCTTGGTCAATGTCGAGGTCGGCACAGATGTGTCTGACCTGCAGCAGACTATTCAGAATGCCGTACCGCAGGCCAAAGTCCGAGTTGAAACCATCAATGGGCGCACACGGCTGAGCGGCGCGGTTCCCGATGGGATATCGCAGCGCAAGATCCTCGAGATCGCCGAGCAGTACAGCTCGGCTCCTGTCATCAACGCCATGAATGTGACCGGCGGCCAACAGGTTCTGATCGAGGTTCGCGTGGTCGAGGCGAACCGCAATGCCGGACGCCAGCTTGGGGTAAGCTGGTTTGCCAGGGCTAAGGGTACAGGCATCGCTACAGGAACGGCCGCGAGCCAGCGTGGCATCAACGTCGGCGCGCTTTTTCCGAACGGCAACAGCCCTTTCGGGACTGTGCTGGCCCAGATCCTCGGCGGCGGAATCAGTGCCGATGTCTTGATCCAAGCCCTCGAGGAGAAGGGCCTCGGGCGCCGCCTGGCGGAACCGAACCTCACAGCACTTTCTGGCGAAAAGGCCAGCTTCCTCGTCGGTGGCGAAGTGCCAATTCCTGTCGCTGAGAACGACGGCAAGGTTACGGTTCAGTATAAGGAATACGGTGTCCGTCTCAACTTCACGCCGGTTGTCCTCGACAGTGGTCTGATCAATCTCAAGCTGGAGCCGGAGGTCAGTCAGGTCGATGAGAACACGGCGATCCGTTCGGCCACGATCGAGATCCCCGCCTTCATCACCCGGCGCGCCAGCACCACGATCGAGATTCGGGACGGTCAGAGCCTCGCGATGGCGGGCTTGCTCCAGAGCCTTCATAGGAAAACCCAGGATCAGTTGCCCTGGCTCGGGCAAGTGCCGGTTCTCGGCGCCCTCTTCCGCTCCTCGTCCTTCCAGGAGGAGGAGACGGATCTCGTCATCATCGTCACGCCGCATCTTGTCCGTCCTGCAAAGCCCGGGCAGCCGCTGCGCACGCCTCTCGATTCGAAGAGTCCCAGCAACGATGCCGAGTTCTTCCTCCTGGGACAGATGGAGGTCAGCAACGACCTGCAGCGTCGCTTCGCCGAGGGAACGGACGTCATCGGGCCGTTCGGACACATCGTGGATCTCAAGCCGGAAGTGAAGAATGTCAGCAAGAAAATCGTCAAGCGCTAAGCGCCTTCTCGCCGCGACCGGCATCCTGCCGGTGCTGTTTCTCGGGGCCTGTGCAGACTATCTGAGCCACGACGACACGGTCACCGCTGCGGCAGGGGATGCCATCGCGCACAACAAGGTCGTGCATATCGCCGATCCCTGGCCCCGCGCGGCGGCGAATACGCGCATCGGCGGCAATGGTCAGCGCGTCGACAGGATCACTAAACAATACATCAGGGACAGCGCCGGAACCGCGGAAAGCTCCGGCCCCACGATCAACATTTCCCCCGGAGGGAACTCTCGCGGCTCGGAGAACGCGCAGCCCTCGCAATGATCGTCGATCGGCAGCCGCTTCGGCGCGGTCACCGACAATAAAAAAGGCGCCCGAGGGCGCCTTTTTCCGTACCTGAGATCAGCGACGCCGGGGCGCCTTGTCGAGCCATGCCACCTGCATGCCGTCGCTGCGGCCCTCAGGGCGGCGCTGCGCCGGCTTCGGCGCGGGCTTCGCGTGAGCGGCCTGCTGCTGCGGGCGGTTCTCCGCCTGCTGGCCTGCCGGCTTGCCGCCGCGACCGCGACGGCGCTTGGGGCCGCGCTCCGCGTTCGGATCGGCATTGCGCGGCTGGCCATGGCCCTGATGGCCGCGGGCATGCGGCGCGGGGCGGCCGCGCTGCGGCTGCTCGCGACGCTGCTCCGGAGCCGCCTCGCCGCCGACCGGACCGGCCGAGAAGCCCTCAGGCAAAGCCGCGACCGGCACCTTGAGGCGGGTCAGCTTCTCGATGTCCTTGAGGTAGGCCCGCTCCTCGTCGTTGCAGAACGAGATGGCGAGGCCCGTCGCGCCCGCGCGGGCGGTACGGCCGATGCGGTGGACGTAGGATTCCGGCACGTTCGGCAGATCGAAGTTGATGACGTGGGACACGCCTTCGACGTCGATTCCGCGGGCGGCGATGTCGGTCGCCACGAGAACCCGGCAGCTGCCGTCTCGGAACGCCGCGAGAGCGCGCTCACGCTGCGGCTGGGACTTGTTGCCGTGGATAGCGGCACCCGCGATGCCGGCCTTGTCGAGCCCGCGCACGACCTTGTCGGCTCCGTGCTTGGTGCGGGTGAAGACGAGGACGCGGTCGATGCTTTCGTCCTTCAGGAGGATCTCGAGCAGGGCCTGCTTGCGGCCGGTCGCCACGAAGATGACGCTCTGCTCGACACGCTCGGCGGTGGTCGCCACAGGCGTGACCGCCACCTTGGCCGGATCGCGCAGGAAGTCGTCCGCCAGCGACGAGATGGTCTTCGGCATGGTGGCCGAGAAGAACAAGCTCTGGCGCTTGGCCGGCAGCAGCTTCACGATCCGCTTGAGGGCGTGGATGAAACCGAGGTCGAGCATCTGGTCGGCCTCGTCGAGGACGAGGATCTCCACATCCCGCAGGGTCAGCGACTTGCGGTCGATGAGGTCGAGGAGCCGGCCGGGAGTCGCGACGAGCACGTCGACGCCGCCGGAGAGCTCGCGCTCCTGCTTGCCGATGGTCACGCCGCCGAACACGACCGAGGTCGAGAGGCGAAGGTTGCGGCCATAGACCCGGAAGCTGTCGGCGATCTGGCCGGCGAGCTCGCGGGTGGGGCTCAGCACCAGCACGCGGCAGGCCTTGGGAGCCTTCGGGCGCGGGTTCTGGGACAGGCGGTGGAGGATCGGCAGCGCGAAGGCCGCCGTCTTGCCCGTGCCGGTCTGCGCGATGCCGCAGACGTCGCGGCCTTCGAGCGCGAGCGGAATGGTCTGGGCCTGGATCGGTGTGGGCTTCTCATAGCCCTCGGATGCAAGCGCCTTGAGGATCGGCTGAGCCAATCCGAAATCGGAGAATAGGGTCAAAGGGTCGTGTCTTTCGAAGAGATATTGGCGAGCCCTAAAGGCTTGATCTTCCAGGGAAACAGGCGTTTCCGGGCTCAAGGCGACAGCCCGCGTGATGGGGCCGTCGTACGGTTGGAGCGATTGAAGAAGGGGACCGGGCCTTCGCCTATCTGGCGAATATCCGTCACGCAGTCCCGCTCAAGCGGCTCCGGGGTGGAGCGCTGACGCCGTGTTGTGCATATGAGGGCTAAAGGCCTGTTCGTCAACCGCTGCCGGTGACATAAGAGCAGGGATCGTCCTTCTGCCGGACGATTGTCTCAAGGTCGCCATGTCCTCTCCCGCCCGCATGCCCTGGCGCTTCGTCTCGGCACTGTCCATCGCCGTCACGATTTCCTACGGGACGATCTTCTACGCCTTTGCGCTGATCATCGAGCCCATGGAGCAGGAGCTCGGCTGGTCGAAGACCGCTCTCACCGCCGCCTTCTCTCTGGCGCTGGGCTCCTCGGCCTTGTTCTCGGTGCCGGTCGGGCGCCTCATCGATCTCGGCCATGGCCGCGCCGTGATGACCGGCGGCTCGATCCTGGCGGCGCTCCTTCTCGGTCTCTGGGCGCTGGTCAGCAACTATCCGGCCTTCATGGCGATCTGGTTCGGCCTCGGCATCGCCATGAGCGCCGTTCTCTACGAGCCGGCCTTCGCGGTCTTGGCAGGCCATCTCGGGCTCCTGACCCGGCGCGGGATCACCGTGATGACCCTGGTGGCGGGCTTCGCCAGCACCATTTTCATCCCCCTCACCCACCTTCTGATCGAGGCGCTCGGCTGGCGGACTGCTCTGCTCTTGCTAGCGGCGCTGAATCTCGGCCTCTGCGCGGTGCTCCACGGGTTGAGCATTCCGGGCGCCGCCGGCCGCGTCGGACACGGGCACCCGTCGCATGCTCAGCCTCTGGCCGCGAATGCCCGGCGCGTGCTCGCCTCGGCGTCGTTCTGGTTCTTCGTGGTCACGTCCGTCCTGCAGGGGATGATCTCGACGGGCATACCGGTCCATCTCATCCCGATGCTCGTGGAGCGCGGGTTCAGCCTGGACGCAGCGGTTGCCGCCTTCGCCGTGGTCGGGCCGGCCCAGGTCGCGGCCCGGTTCCTGACCGGGTTCGGGGAACGGGCCCTGAGCCTGAAAGGTATCGGCATCCTGACCATGGGGCTCAACGTCCTGGCCTTCGGGCTCCTGCCCTTCATTCCGGCCGGGTCGTGGCTGATCGTGCTGTTCGCGGCCTTCTACGGGGCCTCGAACGGCATGATGACGATCGTGCGGGCCCTCCTGCCGCCGGAACTCTTCGGCCGGGAGGATTACGGGGTCATCCAGGGCATGATCTCGCTTCCCGTCAGGGTGGCCATGGCGGCTACCCCCTTCGCTTTCGGGGCGCTCTGGGCGTGGTGGGGCAGTTACGGAGCGGTGGTGGCCTCCTGCTTCGGAATGGCCCTCTGCTCCTTCGTGACTTTCATGCTAAATCTCGCGGTGGCGAGGAACAGTGGAACGCACTAGAAAAGCCTTGCCTTAGACGGCTAAAGGAAACATCTGCAAGGGGCCGGGGGCGCCCGGCTTCAAGGAAAGACCTTTTCGTGACGACAGTGACTGATCTTCTGATTGTTGGCGGCGGCATCAACGGCGCGGGCATCGCGCGCGACGCGGTCGGCCGGGGCCTCTCGGTGGTTCTCTGCGAGCAAGGCGATCTCGCTGGCTACACCTCGTCCGCCAGCACCAAGCTGATCCACGGCGGCCTGCGCTATCTGGAATATTACGAGTTCCGGCTGGTCCGCGAGGCCCTGTTCGAGCGCGAGCGTCTTCTGAACTCCGCCCCCCACATTATCTGGCCGCTGCGGTTCATCCTTCCCCACGAGAAGGGCATCCGGCCGGCCTGGTTCGTGCGGCTCGGCCTGTTCCTCTACGATCACCTGGCGCCCCGCAAGAAGTTGCCCGGCACCGAGACGATCCACCTCACCAAGCACCCGGCCGGCAAGGCCCTGAAGCCCGGCTTCGACACGGCCTTCGTCTATTCCGACTGCTGGGTCGAGGACAGCCGCATGGTGGCCCTCAATGCGCTCGATGCGTTCGAGAAGGGCGCCGACATCCGCGTCCGCACGAAGCTGGTCTCGGCCCGCCGCGACGGCGAGGTCTGGGTCGCCACGCTCCAGAACGTCCAGACCGGCGAGACGCAGGAGGTGCGCGCCCGCGCCCTCGTCAATGCCGGCGGTCCCTTCGTGGCCGACGTGCTCAACTCCAAGCTCGGGCTCAACACCCGGAAGAACGTGCGCCTGGTGAAGGGCAGCCACATCGTGGTGCCGAAGCTCTTCGACACCAAGGAGGCCTTCATCCTGCAGAACACCGACAAGCGGATCGTGTTCGCCATCCCCTATCAGGAGAAGTTCACCCTGGTGGGGACCACGGATATCCCGGTGGAATCGGTGCCGGACAAGAAGGTCACCATCGACGACAACGAGATTCAGTACCTCTGCGACGTGGTGAACCACTTCTTCCAGAAGGAGGTGAAGCCCTCCGATGTGGTCTGGACCTATTCGGGCGTACGCCCCCTCTTCGACGACGGCTCGACAAATGCGTCCGCAGTGACCCGCGACTACGTGTTCGACCTCGACGGCGCACCCAAGCAGGCGCCGGTGCTGTCGATCTTCGGCGGCAAGATCACCACTTTCCGCAAGCTCGCCGAGCATGCCCTCGAGGAGCTGAAGCCCTACTTCCCGGCCATGAAGCCGGCCTGGACCGAAACCGCCAAGATGCCGGGCGGCGACATGCCGGACGCGGATTTCGACTGGTTCCTCGCCACCGTCCGGTCGCGCTGGCCCTTCCTCCCGGAAGCGCACGCTCATCGTCTGGCGCGCGCCTACGGCACGCGGATCGAGGATCTCCTGAGCTCCGCGAAGTCGATGACCGATCTCGGCGAGGATTTCGGCGGCACCCTGACGGCCGCGGAGGTGGACTACCTGGTCCGTCGCGAATGGGCGCGCACCGCAGAGGACATCCTCTGGCGGCGGTCGAAGCTCGGCCTGCACGTCTCGGCGGGCGCGGCCCAGGCGATCGACGCGTATATCGCCAAACGGAATGCTGCCGCCGTCGCGGCCCAATAAGAACGCCTAGACGAGCATTCGGGAGGAACCATGGCTCACTACGTGGGTGCCATCGATCAGGGCACGACCAGTTCGCGCTTCATCGTGTTCGACCGGACGGGCAGCATCATCTCGGTCGCCCAGAAGGAGCACGAGCAGATCTATCCGCAGGCCGGTTACGTGGAGCACGACCCGCTCGAGATCTGGCACAACACGTTGGAGGTCATCGGGGCGGCTCTCGCCAAGCAGGGCCTGACTCCCAAGGATCTCGCCGCGATCGGCATCACCAACCAGCGCGAGACGACGCTCATCTGGGACCGGCAGACCGGCAAGCCCCTCCACAACGCCTTGGTCTGGCAGGACACCCGGGTCGATCCGATCGTCGAGGAGTTCGCCCGGGACGGCGGGCATGACCGCCTGCGGTCCAAGACCGGCCTGCCGCTGACGAGCTATTTCTCCGGCCTCAAGCTGCGGTGGCTCCTGGACAACGTTCCCGGAGCCCGAGAGAAGGCCACAGCCGGCGACGTCCTGTTCGGGACCGTCGACAGCTGGCTCGTCTGGAACCTGACCGGCGGCCGCTGCCACATCACCGACGTGACCAACGCGAGCCGCACCCAGCTGATGAACCTGGAGAGCCTCGCCTGGGACGACGAAATCCTGGCCCTGTTCAACATTCCGCGGGCCTGCCTGCCGACGATCGTCTCCTCGAGCGAGGTCTATGGCGAGGCGGTGGGCGTCCTCGCCGGCGTTCCGATCGCCGGCATCCTGGGTGACCAACAGGCGGCCCTTGTCGGCCAGGCCTGCTTCCAGCCTGGTGAGGCGAAGAACACCTACGGCACCGGGTGCTTCATGCTGATGAACACCGGCGAGAAGCCCTACCCGTCGAAGTATGGATTGCTCACCACCGTCGGATACCGCTTCGGGCAGGGACCGACCGTCTACGCACTCGAAGGCTCCATCGCCATCGCGGGCGCCCTCGTGCAATGGTTGCGGGACAATCTCGGCCTGATCCAAGCCTCGACCGACATCGAGCCCCTGGCCCGCAGCGTCCAGGACAATGGCGGCGTGACCATCGTGCCGGCCTTCTCGGGCCTCTACGCCCCCCACTGGAACGCCGGCGCCCGCGGCATGATCGGCGGCCTCACCCGCTATGCCAACAAGGGCCATATCGCCCGCGCCGCCCTGGAGGCGACCGCCTTCCAGACCCGCGAGGTCCTGGATGCCATGGCCAAGGATACGGGCATCGCCGTCAGGGAGCTGCGCACGGACGGCGGCATGGTGGTCAACGAGCTTCTGATGCAGTTCCAGGCCGACATCCTGGATGTACCGGTCGTGCGGCCGAAGGTGATCGAGACCACGGCCCTCGGGTCGGCCTATGCGGCCGGCCTGGCGACGGGGTTTTGGGCCGGAACGGACGAGCTCGTCCGCAATTGGGCCGTCGACAAGCGCTGGAAGCCGACCTTCGAACAGGGCCTGCGCGAGGACCTCTATGCACGCTGGTGCAAGGCGGTCGAGCGCTCGCTCGACTGGCACTGAGGGCCCTCGGCCGGGAAAGCACGCTCCGGAAGGACTGCCGGCACAGCCCTTCCTGCCATCCAGCCCGACCTATCGGCCCAAGGCCGCGCGGATCTTTTCCGCAGAGCGGGCAAGCTTCTCCTGATCCTCCATCTGCCCCGTATGCGGCTTCAAGGCGACGCCTTCGAAGCGCGGGATCACATGCACGTGGATGTGGAACACCACCTGCCCACCCGCGCTCTCGTTGAACTGCTGGATCGTGAGCCCATCGGCCTTGAAGGCCTCCTTGACGCCCTTCGCGACCACTTGGACCTCCTTGGCAAGGTTCGCGAGATCGTCCGGCTCGACGTCGAGGATGTTGCGTGCGGGAGCCTTGGGGACGACGAGGACATGGCCGTCGCCGCGGGGCATGATGTCCATGAAGGCCAGGACCCGGTCGGTCTCGTAGACCTTATGGCAGGGAAGTTCCCCCCTGAGGATCTTCGCGAAGACGTTGTTCTGGTCGTACACCACGGCTCTATCCTTGCTTTCTCGACTTTGAGCGTGCGCCCTTCCGATCACCGACAGACCGCGCCCGGTTCGGCATCACTGCGCGGCCCCTCCCGCCCCGGCATTATAAGGACGAAGCGTTGCGGTACGAAGCGGATTCATCCGGCGAGCACGGACCGATCAGTAGAAGATCGCCAATGAAGTAGACGCGCTCCGATGGGAGGGAACGCAAGGTAACCTCCACCCGAGGGGAAGAAAAAAGTCAGGCCATTACTGGAACCCTCACCGCATATCGAACTGCGACAACTGCGCACATCGGCCATCCGCCTCAAGAGAGCCTCGATAAAGCCAAGCTTCCCTGGCAGAGGATAATCAAAATCTCGAACAACCAAGCGGAACCATCGAAATTAACCATGGTTGTTCAAGGCAGTAAACCAATCACGTAGGAGGCATGTGATGGCGACAGGAAGTTCGACTTCGAAGCGCGGTTTCGCGTCGATGGACGGCGACCGGCAGCGCGAGATCGCAAGCAAGGGCGGCAAGAGCGTCCCGGCTGAGAAGCGCTCCTTCTCCCAGGATCGCGAACTTGCTTCGGAGGCTGGGCGCAAAGGCGGCCAGGCTTCGGGAAGCACCCGCAGCAATCAGGAATGACTTTAGTTGATACGCGTAAGTAAAGGGGCCGCTTGCGGCCCCTTTAATTTTTCGTGCCGTGCGATCTAGAAGAGCAACCGAAAACGCAAGCATAAAGCCGTTCGGCGGTTGCCGAACGGTCCATCTTCAAAGAACTGCGATGATTGTCTCGGTTCCTCGATGAAGATCTAGAAGCGGAACTTCATCTCGGAATGCTCTAATCCGACTTCCGGATCATCCTCGAAGAGGAGGCTGTCACCGACCAGAGCTCGAAACTCGGTGATGTCGGGCGTCCTGAAGACAAGGCCGCCGGCATCGATCTGGTTGATGAGATCCGAAGCCAGGGAAGAAACGAGATCGAGAGACGCCACTCCCAGAACCGTGCTGGCCTCGTAAGCGAGTTCCGAATCCCGCGTTCGGGAGGCCCCGATCAGTGTCATCAGGCAATACTCGTCGGTGCTCGCCCGGCGGGATTTGAGCGGTGCATGGCAGAGCGGCCTCGTCCTCTGGCGATCGAGAGCGAACGCGAGCAGCAGGGCATCCGATATGATGGCCTTCGCGCAATCCGGGCGGGTGAGCCTGCCCAAATCCTCCTCCGGTCCATTCAGCAGCGCGAGATCGTACTGATCCTGGAATCCGCTGATGCACCGGAAGATGTCGGCAACCGGAACCGCATTCGGGTGAAGCAGGACAGAAACGGGCCTCGGCCCAAAGGCGAATGTCTGGGGTCCGATCATGAGCTCAGCAAACCTGGTTCGTTACTCTTACAGCCGCAGCCCGGGTCTGGCTGCGAAGCCGTTTTGCCAGGCCGGTATGACGAGGTGGCGCCTCAGCATGAGCGGGCACACGGCATCGTCCTGAGGCTCGCATCCCGGCACGATGCCGCTGAGGAGCGAGGCCACCGAAGGTTTGTCGCGGGGTGGCGAACTCGATGCGAGCCGGCAAAACTCGTCCGGCAGTTCCTCTCGCGACAGAACGGCGTCCAGTTCGTTCGTTGCCGTCATGGCTTCCTCCGCACGTCTTATGTGGTGGCAACGTGTCGGATCGGTCGAGGTTCCTCCCCGGAGGCACTCCGAATTCCCGCTTTCCGCCGTGAGCGGCCGAAGAAAATCGAGGCCGTTTGGAACAACTCGTCTTCGAGCGCGTTATTGGGCGGTGCCGGACCTTATTGCCCCCTTTGGTTCGGCCCGTAAAAGGCGCGGCCCTCTCGGCCGCGCCTTTTATGTTGCCTTCAGCAACGAAAACGGCGCCTGGGAGAACCAGGCGCCGCGTCTTTGGATCGGGAGAGGTTACTGCTTCGGGGCGGTCGTCGTGCCCGAGGCACCAGTACCGGTTGAGGAAGCGCCGGCCGAACCCGTCGACGTGTTCGCGTCCGCATTGAAGGTCGGGGCTGCCTGCAGCTCGGCCTTTGTCATGCGCAGGACGACGCGCTCCGGCTCGTTGGTGTTGCTCGAGCCGGAAACGCCCGAGGCCGTGGTGGAGCCGGCCGTATTCGTGTTGCCGCTCATGGCGCCGCCCGAAGCCGTCGAGCCGGTGGTGCCGGTCGCGGTCGAGCCCGTCGTCGAGACGTTGCTGCCGGAGCTGTTGTTGCTCGAATTGTTGTTCATTGCGTTCACCTGCTCGCGGCTGGCGAACTCGAGCGAATTGAACGGGATCGCAACGTCCTTCTCGCCGATGCCGAGGAATCCGCCCACGCCGACCACGGCGGCGACGGCCTGACCGTTGCGGTCGACGATCACGTCGTTGATGTCACCGATCGACTCGTTGTTGGCGCTGACGACCTTCGTACCGATCAGCTTGGAGGCCATGATCTGGTTCGGCTGGATCTGGGTCATGAACTGGCCCTGCATCCCGCCACTCTGGTTCATGGCCGAAGAGCCCATGGAAGAAGACGAGTTCATGCTGGAGGAACCGGCGGAGGAGCCTGCCGACGGGCTGGCCGCCGCACCGGGCTGCATGGCGTTCGAGCCGGTCGCCGTCGAGCCGGAGCTCGAAGCCGCCGGACGGTCCGTCGCGCCCGACGGTGTCGTCGAAGTCTGTGCGAAAGCAGGCGCCGCGAACATGGTCGCAACAAGGCAAGCCGCCATATGCTTCTTCAGCATTGGTTGATCTCCTGACAGTAGATTGAATCGCGTTTGCGCCACATTGCGCTGAGGTTCAACGCAAGCAAAATGGGATCGTTCCGAGAAACTCGGCGTTAACGCATCCACAAAACTAATTTCTATTAGACAATCACGTTATCAATACTTCACAATATTGTGTCATGTAGCACTGATCCGCTCCTCTCGGAGCGGCATCACCCTTCAAGAAGCCGAACGGGCCAACCCGCCGACGGGGCCGAAGTTCCACCCTATCTCGTTCATTGCCGCAGCTTTTCACCCTCCATGACCCTGCGCCTGTTGAAGAGGCGTGCGAGCGTCTGCCGGAGGGTGGAATTCTCGGCCGACAGGTGTTCATCGGCGATGAGGCGTGAACCGTGCTTGCGCCTTGCCAGGACAAGGCGCCGGTTGTGGAAGACCTCCAGCTCCGGTCGATGGCCGACGCTGATCATCGCGGCATCCGGCAGCCTCTCGCCTAAACGCTCCATGAGCCGTTCCTGCGTCTCCGGGTCGAGAGCCGACGTCGCCTCGTCCATGACAATGATGTCCGGCTTCTGGATGAAGAGCTGCGCGAAGGTCAGGCGCTGCTGCTCGCCGCCCGACAGGGTCCGCTCCCATGGCACTCCTTGGTCGTTGACCCTGTCCGTCAGGTGCCCGAGCCCCGCATCCTTGAGGGCCTTCACCACATCGTCGTCCGAGATGCTCTCCGTCGGATTGGGGTAGGCGACGGCGTGCTTGAGCGTGCCGACAGGCACGTAGGGACGCTGGGGCATGAAGAACAGCTTCGCACCCTTGCGGATGGAAATCTCACCCTCGCCCCAGGGCCAAAGGCCCGCGATGGCACGGATCAGGGTGCTCTTGCCGGCGCCGGACTCGCCGACCACGAGAACCTTCTCGCCCCGGTCGATCCGCACGCGGGTCTCGTCGACCACCGCAGTGCCGTCGTCGAGGGTGACGGAGACATCGCAGAGCTCGAGCTCCGCTTCGGTCCCTTCCTCGGTTCTCCGGATATGGCCCGCCCCTCCCCGCTCGGCGCGCTCCAGCCGGTCGAGGGACACGAGAAGGCCCGCCACACGGTTCGCGGAGGCGGTCCAGTCGGCGAGCTTCGGATAATTCTCCATGAGCCAGTTGAAGGATTGCTGGACCGTCACGAAGGCGGCCGAGGCCTGCATGACCTCGCCGAGCGACATGGTGCCGGCCAGATACTTCGGGGCGCAGAGCAAAATGGGAATGACGGGCGCCAGCACGAAGTTGCTGTACGAGACGACTGTCGTGCGCATGTACTGTCCGCACAGCTCGCGCCATTGCATGATCACGTTCCCGAGCGCGATGCTCAGGCCGCTGCGCTCCTCCGGCTCGCCCCCAAGAAGCGCGATGCTTTCGCCGTTCTCGCGCAACCGGGTCGCCGCATAGCGGAACTCGGCCTCGGACTGGTTCTTGCCTTCCGCGACCTGCACGAAGCGGCGGCCGATGAAGAGCATCGCGGTCGTTGTGACGATCGAGTAAGCAAGCGCCACGAACACCAGATAGCCGGGAATGTTGATCGTCCGCCCGTTCCAGTCGAAGGACAACGCCCCACCCACGGCCCAGAGCACGCCGATGAAGGTGATCGCCGTCAGAACCGCGGTCGTGACGCCAAAGGCGAAGTCAACCGGGGACTCGGTCGCGATACGGGTATCGTCGGCGATCCTGAATTCCGGGTTCTGATGCTCGCCGCGGACCAGATTGAGCTGGTAGTAGCGTCCATTCCGCAGCCAGCGATCGATTTGATGGTCCGTGAGCCAGGCTCTCCAGGCGCGTTGCGTCGTCAGGCGCCCCCACACGGAGGCAACGTTGAAGGCGACCGCCGCAAGCGCGAGGGGCGCGAAAATCAGCGCGTACCACCCGACGAGCGAGATGTCGCGCTTCTCCAGCGCATCGAAAACCTCACGGTTCCAGACGTTCAGCCGATATTGGATGAAGAGCTGGCCCAGAATGATCGCCAGAAGGGTCAGGGTCAGGAACCAAGCTTCCCGCTTCCGCTGCCCGGTCCAGAAACCCGAGGCCGTCCGCCAGAACCGGGCGAACAGTCGGCGACGCTCCAGCGTCTCAACGGCACTATCGTTCACGCACTCACACTCCACTGGGCCCCCAGCCCTTCGTAAAGAGGCTGCTCAGGTCAGTGACTGGTCCAGAAGAGCGAGGCAGAGGCTCGGGGATCGATCCGCGCTCGCCCGGGCGAGCGGACTGACGTCACCCACGCACCCGACCGGGTTGCGGCGCTTCTGCGGGGTTGTCGCAGGGGTCTCGTTTCCCTCGCGACGGACCGTCGGATGCTGCTGCACCGCTGGTCCCCGCTCCTCTTCCTTGAGCGTCACCACGGGAAGGTCCGTATTCTTCGAGAACGTGGTGGTGCCCGCCTGGGGATCGGACTTGTAGAGGACGCGGCCGTCGCGATCCCGCAGGATCACCGTGGCTTGGCTCATCCCGACCAGTTCGACGACCGTGACGGTCTGCCGATCCTGGGACGGCGACGGCTCCTGGAGCCGGGATGTCTTCGCCGATGCCATGACCTGCTGGGTCAGAGCCGCGCGATCAAGGGCGGTGTCGGACTTCGCCAGAGACACCGTGCCGAAGGCATTCGGAGCCAAGCCGCCTGCCAGAACGGCCGCACCGGCCATGCCGATCAAGGTTGCGGTCGTGCGGAACATCCCTAGTCTCCTGCTTTCCCAGCTGCACCGTTTGGCAAAACAACGCGACCGTATCCGTCCCGTTCCAAGCGGAAATCTACTGCAAAAAGGTAATAATTTACTTGGAACCTTTAATTGACGGGCCGCGTTCTTTAAGCACCGGCCTCCTGGTCCTCCCCGCATTCCCCTTGTGCATTGGCCGGCACCTTGAGACGGGCCTTATGGCCCGTCTTTTTTATTTCCTCGAAGCTTTGCAGTAATGAAAAAGCCCGGCTCGACGGCCGGGCTTTCTACATTGATGGATGTGAACCTTAGGTCAGGCGGTCGCCCGCACCTCGCGGCGACGGGCACTCTGCTGGAAGAACAGCGCCTGGCTGATCACGGCAGAGACATTGGCCGGCTGGAACGGCTTGGCGATGAGGAAGGCGGGCTCCGGCCGCTCACCGGTCAGGAAGCGCTCCGGATAGGCGGTGATGAAGATCACCGGCACTTCGAAGGACTTCAGCAGATCATTCACGGCGTCGAGGCCCGAGCTGCCGTCGGCGAGCTGGATATCTGCCAGGATCAGGCCAGGCTGCTTCGTGGAGGCAAGCTTGACCGCCTCGGTCCGGGTCCGGGCGACACCCGTGACATTGTGACCGAGTCCTTCGACGAGGGCCTCAAGATCCATGGCGATCAGCGGCTCGTCCTCGATGATGAGGATGTCGGTCGCCATGTCGGCCGCGAGTTCGCGCCCGGCTTCGTCGACGAGGTCGCGAACCGTCTGCGTATCGACGCCCAGGATCTGACCGACCTCTTCCTCGCCGAACCCTTCGAGGCAGGAGAGGAGGAACGCCTGCCGGGGCAATGGGGTGATCTGGCCAAGGCGGACCTCCGCCGGCAGGTCGCGCTGGATCTGCTCGCTGCGGCCGTTGACCGAAAGCGAATTCCAGATGCGGGTGAAGACCTGGAAGAGCTCGACCTTGACGTTCCCGGAGGGCCCGATGGTCTCCGGCTCGCTCACAAGCGTCTCGAGGGTGGCCGCTACATAGGCATCGCCAGCCATCTGACTGCCGGTCAGAGCGCGGGCATAACGACGAAGATACGGTAAGTGCTGGACGACAAGCTGAGCTGTCGACATTCGCTTCCCCTTATGTGCTTTAGACTCGTTACCGATACGGTCCATTCAACTCGGCAGGCATGCAAAAGTTCCACTCTTTGGAACTCCTGGCAATGATATGCGTTGTTGCCTGAAACCAATATGAAATACTGCCAAGGTTGGCTATCCCGTAAGAATCAGGGATCGCAAGGGGATGCAGATGACGGGTGAGAAGGGAAACAAGCTGGCACGGGTCATTCCGGAAGGCTCCCTGAGCGACAAGCTTGAATCCGATCCGAAGCTCGACAGCACCAGCCAGAAGCGTATCGGCGACCAATTGCGCGCGATGTACGACGAGTTGGTGCAGCAGCCGGTGCCCGACCGCTTCAGGAACCTGCTCGACCTCCTCGAAGAGAAGGACCAGGAGAGGTCCACATGACGCAGCCGGAGCCAGATCTCCGAGACGCTCTCCTTGCGGCCGTTCCCAGTCTCCGGGCTTTTGCAATTTCCCTTTCGGGTCAGATCGACCGGGCAGACGACCTCGTCCAGGACACCCTCCTCCGTGCCCTGTCCAACCTCCACCGATTTGAGCCCGGCACCAACCTGAACGCCTGGCTCTTCACGATCCTGCGAAATCTTTTCCATTCCGAGTACCGGAAGCGGCGCCGGGAGGTCGAAGACCCCGACGGCTCCTATGCGGGCCGCTTGAAGGTCCAGCCCGAGCAGGGCTCCAGGCTCGATTTCGAGGATTTCCGGACCGCGCTCGCGAAGCTTCCCCACGACCAGCGGGAGGCCCTCCTCCTCGTCGGCGCCTCCGGTTTCTCCTACGAGGAAGCCGCGAGCATCTGCGGTTGCGCCGTGGGAACCATCAAGAGCCGCGTCAACCGCGCCCGCTTCCGCTTGGCCTCCGTGCTCAACGTCAACGACGTCGATGACCTCGGCCCGGACAGCATGACCCGCGCCGCTCTCCAGAGTTCGGTCTGACCCCCGCCTCATTGCGGCTCTCGCTCCTTCTCCCCACATGAAAAACGCCGCCTTAGGGAGGCGGCGTTCTCATTCGGCGCAGGTGAACCTGCGTCACATTGGATTGCGTCCGCGCATCAGGCCGACCACGGCCGAGATGGCGAAGAGGACGATCGCGACGAAGAAGATGAGCTTGGCGATCTCGACCGCCGTGCCGGCGATGCCGCCGAAGCCGAAGAGAGCCGCAACGAGCGCGATGATGAGAAAAGTGACAGCCCAACCGAGCATGGTGTTACCTCGCATTACTGACAATCGACCGGAGCCGATGATACCCAACCAACGTCAAGCGAGACTGTGGGGTTCCGTGAAAAAGACTCATTTGGACAGTTTTTAAAGGGTGACGAAAAGTAAAGAAGGAGACCAGGCTAGGTATGGAACCGACATCCCGTCACCACGTTTCCCAGAACACTTGGGAGACAGATTCGATGAACAAGGCCATTGCCCTTCGAGCATTTCTCTTCTTCACGATCCTGACGGCGTTTGCTGCCGTCACCGGCTTGGCTTCGCAGGTCGAGATCGCGGAAGTACTTTTTCTCATTGGCGGATCTCTCTCCGCGCTGATGCTCTTCTTTGCCCTGTCAGTGTCCTCCCCGGCTCCTTCGCTTGTGCCCGTCCGGGTTCGGCGTCGTCGGTAAGCGTTTTCCTTCAAGGCCATAAGGACAAGGGCGGCTCCTTCCGGAGCCGCCCTTTTTCGTTTCGATCAGGATTCCGTCGCGTCGCCGCCGTTGGGATGCAGCACCGAACCTGTGATGTAGGAGGAATCCGCGCAGGCCAGGAACAGGTACGACGGAGCGACCTCGTTCGGCTGCCCCGGCCGCTTCATCGGCGTATTGGCCCCGAAGCTCTTCACCTTGTCGGCATCGAAGGTCGACGGAATGAGCGGCGTCCAGATCGGGCCGGGCGCGACGCCGTTGACCCGGATCTTCTTCTCCGCAAGCTTCTGCGCCAGGGACCGGTTGAAGGCCACGATCGCCCCCTTTGTGGCGCTGTAGTCCAGCAGCTCCGAGCTTCCGCGATAGGCCGTCACCGACGTCGTGTTGATGATCGCGGCGCCCTCTTTCAGGTGCGGCATGGCGGCCTGCGTCACGTGAAAGTACCCGAAGATGTTCGTGCGGAAGGTGCGCTCGATCTGCTCCGGCGTGATCTCGGCGATGTCCTTTTTCGGATGCTGCTCGGCGGCGTTGTTGACCAGAACGTCCAGCTTTCCGAACTCCTTGATGGTCCGGTCGACGGCGGCACGTGCGAAGCCGGGATCTCCGATGTCGCCTGCAATCGTGACGCATCGGCCGCCTTCCCGCTCCACCAGCCGTTTCGTCTCCTGTGCGTCCTCTCCTTCATTGAGGTAGACGATGGCGACGCTCGCACCTTCCCGGGCGAAGAGGACCGCGACCGCACGGCCAATGCCGCTGTCCCCGCCCGTCACGAGGGCGACTTTGTCCTTGAGCCGTCCGCTGCCCGGGTAGCGGGGCTCGTAATCCGGCCTCGGGTTCATCTGGGTCTCGCGACCGGGCTGCTGCTCTTGGGTCTGAGGCGGCAAAGTCTGGTTCTGGTCAGGGCTCATGGCATGTCCGTCTGAAAGGGGAGAATGGGCCCGGAGGACCCTTCGCGACGCATGAAAACCGGACTTCCAAACGAGGAAGCCCGCGTTGTGGTCCAACGCGGGCTTCGAAGGCGTGTTCCTGAAGGACGTTAGGCTATTCGGCGGCGTGTGGGCGCTCCGCCGCGGTCGCCGTCTGGCCCATGTTCAGGATGTGGTAGAGGATAATGGCCCCGAACGTGGCGGTGCCGATTCCGTCCAGGGTGAAGCCGCCGAGGCTCAGCTTGAAGTTGCCGGCGCCGAGAACCAGCGCCACCGCCACGGTGATCAGGTTGCGCGGGTTCGAGAAGTCGACGGCGTTCTCCACCCAGATCCGGCCTGCGGTCGCGGCGATGAGGCCGAAGACCACGATGGACAGGCCGCCGAGGACAGGCCCGGGGATCGTTCCGATGAAGGCGCCGAACTTGGGCGACAGGCCGAGGACCAGCGCAATGCCGGCGGCGATGACGAAGATGAGCGTGGAGTAGATGCGGGTGACCGCCATGACGCCCATGTTCTCCGCATAGGTGGTCATGCCCGTGCCGCCCGAGGCTCCAGACAGCATGGTGGCGAGGCCGTCGCCCATGAAGGCGCGCCCGAGATACGGATCGAGGTTGCGGCCCGTCATGGCGCCGATCGCCTTGATGTGCCCGAGGTTCTCCGCCACCAGGATGATGGCCACGGGCGCGATCAGGCTGATCGCCTGCGTGTTGAAGACCGGGCTCTGGAAGGTCGGAAGGCCGAACCAGGCTGCCTGCGCCACCTTGGAGAAGTCGATCGGCTGGCCGAGCCCCAGGACGTTGGCGCAGATGAAGTAGACGAGATAACCGATCGCCCCTCCGGCCAGAACCGGAAGACGGCGCCAGATGCCCGGTGCGTATACGGCGATGAGGCCGACGGCGACGACGGTCGTCAGGGCAATCCAGCGGGCGAAGGCCGTGCCGTTCTGGTTGTCCGGCGTCACTCCGGAGGCGCTCGAGATCGCGATCGGCGCGAGAACGAGGCCGATGGCAGCCACGATGGCACCGGTCACCACCGGCGGCATGATCCGCTCGACCCAGCGATGGCCGGCGAGCTGGACCACGAGGCCGATGAGGAAATACAGCGCGCCGGCCGCGATGATGCCGCCGAGCGCCAGGGGGATGTTGGGGTTCGGCTGCCCGACGGAGGCGCCGGTCGCGACCAGGACCGGGCCGATGAAGGCGAAGCTCGAGCCGAGATAGCTCGGCACCCGGCCGCCCACCACGAAGAAGAAGAGGATCGTGGCGATGCCGGAGAACAGGATCGAGACGTTCGGATCGAAGCCCATCAGGAGCGGCGCCAGCACGGTGGCGCCGAACATGGCGACCACGTGCTGCAGGCCGAGGATGAACATCTGTCCACCCGGCAGCCGCTCGTCGGGCATGATGGTCCCTTCGGTCTTCAGGGTCCATCGTGGCAGGAAACTGTCGGACATGATTACTCCCCCAAGTCACGCCGTATGAGATTGCTAACGAGGGTGCACCGTAATCCCGCGGCCAGGGGAATGGTAGGTGCGGTAAGGACTTATTAACCGCCGCGGCTGCCCGGGTTATGGACAATTGCCTTCCGGGCGATCACACCGATGGGCTTCAACGGACGAGGACGACGATGCGCAAGGACTACGATGCGCCGCAAGGCGCCGTGCACACCCTCTGGATCGACAGCGAATGCCTCAAGGGCAATCTCCTCGGGGACCCGTCCCGCAGAAGGATCGACGTCTACATGCCGGAGGGCCACGACGGCCGCGGCCTGCCGCTCCTGGTGGATCTCGTGGGCTATACCGGCGGCGGGCCGGGCCATACCAACTGGAAGAACTATGGCGAGAACGTCCCGGAGCGGCTCGACCGCCTGATCGCAGCCGGCACGATGCCGCCGGTCGTCGTCGCCTTTCCGGACTGCTTCACGCGCCTGGGAGGCAACCAGTACATCGACAGCGCCGCCATGGGTCCCTGGGAGACGTTCCTGATCCGGGAAATGCTCCCCTTCGTCGAGGGGCGGTTCGGCTGCGGCGGCCAAGGCAGGCGCGGCGTCTTCGGCAAGAGTTCGGGCGGCTATGGCGCCCTCGTCCATGCGCTGCGCCACGGCGGCACGGTGTGGTCGGCGGCCGCGTCGCATTCGGGGGATGTGGGGTTCGAGTTCCTCTACCATCTCGGGGAGTTCGCAAACACCCTGCGGCGCCTCTCCGAGGACGGCATGTCGGTCGAGACCTTCCTCCGAAAGTTCGAGCAGGGCCCCAAGGTCAAGGATGCCGACTGGCACGTGATGATGATCCTGGCGCAGGCCGCCACCTTCGATCCGGACCCGAGCCAGTTCTGCGGCATCCGCCTGCCGGTGGATCTCGAGACCTGCACGCTCATCGAGGAGCGCTGGGCGAACTGGCTGCGCTGGGATCCGCTCCGGATGGCCGACAGGCCCGAGCACCTCGAATCCCTGAAGAAGCTCAAGCTCCTCTTCATCGATTGCGGCGATATCGACCAGTACAACATGGTCTACGGCTCGCGCCTCCTGCATCGGAAGCTCGACGCCGCCGGGGTCGCCCACACCTACGAGGAGTTTCACGACAACCACTCCTCGGTCGACTACCGGATGGACACGAGCCTCCCGCTGCTCGCGAAGGCGCTCGCCTAACAGGTTCAGGCCCCGCCGGGCTCGTCCTCGGTCGGCAGTTCGCAGCGGTTGTGAATATGGATGGCGGCAAGCGCGGCGTGCCCCATGCCGACTACGATCTGGTCGATTCCTCGGACGATGTCGCCGGCTGCGTAGAGCCCCTTCACGCTCGTCTGGCAGTGATGGTCCACGAGGAGACTGCCTTTGGAATCGTGCTCCGCTCCCAGGGACAGGGCGAGATCCGACCGATACTTGAGGCCGAGCGCCGAATAGAGCACGTCGAAACGATGCTCCTGGCCATTGAGATGGATGGCGGAGATCCGGTCGCCCTCCATGTCGAGCGATTCGACAGGCGCATCCATGACCTTGATTCCGTGTTCGTCGATCTTGGCCTGCTGCTCCGGATCGAGATGCATATGCTGCCCTAACGTCAGCAGCGTTACGTCCCGTGAATACGTGCGGGCGATGAAGACCGCCTCCCCGAGGCCATGGTCGCCATAGCCGATGACGGCAACCTTCTTGTCGCGGGATTCATATCCGTCGCAGATCGGGCAATAGCGCACGAGGCCGCGCTGCACCGCATTGGGCAGGTTCGGAAGATCCGGCTCGATGTCGACGGCGCCGGTCGCCAGAAGGATCCGCCGAGCCGAGATCTGACGCGTGCCCCCGCCATTGCCCTCGAGAAGGGCGATGAAGCGATCCGGTTGCTTGCGCAGGCCCGTCACAGTGCCGCTCTCGATGCAGCGGCCGTATTGTTCGAGATTGTCCCGCGCCCTTTCGATGATCTCCGTGCCGGAGATGCCGCTCGCGAACATCGGAATGTTGTGGCTCGTCGGAATCCACGCCGCCCGGGGCGACCCGCTATCCACAACGAGAATGCTGCGTTTGAAGCGCGCGAGATAAAGCGCCGCCGTCAGGCCGGCAGGCCCTCCTCCGACAATCAGGCAGTCGAGAATATCGCCATCCGATGGCATGTGCGTCCGAACCCTCCCGCTTGGAATTGCTCTAGGCACAACCAACGAGACCGAAAAAAGGTCGAACGCCTTTACGGATCTGGGCGCCTTATCCCTTCACCCGACGCAGCTTCTCATAGCGCTTGATGACGCGCTCGCGCCTGAGCCGGGACAGATGGTCGATCCAGAAGATGCCGTCGAGCTGGTCGATTTCGTGCTGCAGGCACACCGCCATGAAGCCGCTTGCTTCCTCCTGGCGTTCGACCCCGTCGGTATCCTGGTAGCCGACGCGGACATGGGCCGGACGTTCAATATCCTCGGTCACCCCCGGCATCGAGACGCTCCCCTCCGTGTGGCGTATCGTTTCGTCGCTGGACCAGAGAATGCGCGGATTGACGTAGGTCCTGGGTTCCTGCGCCGCATCGAGCTGGATCACGGTCACCCGGAGGAGCACTCCGATATGGGGCGCCGTGATGCCGACGCCCGGAGCGGCCTTCATCGTGTCGAGGAGATCTTCCGCAAGAGCCTGAAGATCGCGGCCGAAACCCAGCACCGGCTCTGCTGCCCGGCGCAGGACTGGGTGGGGGTAATAGACGAGAGGGCGTACCGCCACGAAGACCTCCGTAAATCGCCCGAACCTTAAAGTACGAAATCGTCCATTCTGCAAAGCACCCCCGAGGATGGATCGGCAGAAAGCCCGTCCCGCCTCTGGTCGTTCCGGGACCTTGCACTATGTGTGCCGCCATGGAACTCGAGCCCTCCCGAGGAGACCCCGTCGGCCCCATCCGATGGTCCTGCGGGAAGCGGCTGTGATCTCACCTCAACCTTGCAGTCTCGTCTTCGAGACGGCAGGTTTGGGGTGCGGGCGCAGCCACCCCATTCTCACGCGCCTTGACGCGGCTGGCTTTTTGGCGAAAAGCCTTTAGCCGCGACGACACCACCTCCACGAGAAGGAAGCGGATCCCGGATTGATGGATGATGAACTGCGCGATTTCCTCAGGCATTCCCTTCGGTCCGTCTGGAACATCGAACTCCTGCTTTTGCTCTCACGCCATCAAGGGCGCGCTTGGACCGCTGGCGACTTGGTGCGCGAGCTTCGGGCGAGCGATCTCGTGGTGAGCCAGGGCGTGGAGGGACTGCAGCAGGCGGGACTGATCATCGCCGGTACAGACGGTTCCTACCGGTATTCCCCAGTCACGCCCGACCTCGACCGCCTCGTCCAGCAGCTCGAGCGGGTCTATCGCGAACGTCCTTCGACGGTCACGAAAGCCCTCTTCTCGTCCCCGACCGACAAGCTCTCGACCTTCGCGGATGCCTTCCGTCTGAAGAAGGATTGAACCCGTGCTCAGCTTTCAGGCGATCATCTACATCCTCTGCCTCCTCACCAGCATCGGATGCGCCTCGCTGCTCATCAGAAGCTATCGCGACACACGTGCGCGGCTGCTGCTGTGGAGCGCTCTCTGCTTTGCGCTTCTGGCCCTCAACAATCTCTTCGTGGTGCTCGATCTCCTGATCCTGCCGAGCATCGATTTCGTGCCCTACCGACATCTCGCATCGCTTGCCGCCGTCAGCGTGCTGCTGTTCGGCTTCATCTGGGAGACTGAGTGATGAGCAGCGCGGCATCCCAGTTCATCTCGGGCATGATCACGATGGGCTTCCTGGTTGCGGGCCTGCTTTTCCTCCGCTTCTGGACCCGCACCCGCGATATGCTTTTCGCGGCGTTCGCGGCAGCCTTCGTTCTGCTTGCCGCCAATCAGGCGCTCGTGGCGTTGATCGATGCGCCACGGGAGGAGCGGAGCTGGATCTATCTCCTGCGCATCGCAGCCTTCGGGCTCATCATCGCGGCGATAGCCTGGAAAAACCGAAGGATTATCAAGCCCGCGCGATCATCTCGCTGATCGAAAGATGAAAGCCGGCGCGAAGCCGGCCTTCATTGTCTCCGTCGATTTGGCTCTCGAGGTCGTCAGGCCTTGGCTTCGCCCAGCGTGTCCGCCATCGTGGCGCCGCGGGCGCCCATCGGCTGGTGCGCGCCTTCCGTCGTGTCCTTTGCGGTCTGATGCTCGATCTCCGCATTGAGCTCAGCTCCCAAGAGCACGACGATCGTCGAGATCCAGATCCACGTCATGAAGCCGATCACGGCGCCGAGCGAGCCGTAGGTTTCGTTGTAGCTGCCGAAATTCGCCACGTACCAGGAAAAGAGAAGCGAACCGGCGAGCCAGAGAACGGCCGCCAGGAGGCCGCCGGGCGTCACCCACTTCCATTCCGCCTTGTCGCGGCTCGGACCATAGCGGTAAATCACTGCGAGCCCGGTAAGGACCACGAGCAGGAGAACCGGCCAACGTGCCAGGGACAGGAGCGTTTCCGCCGTGCCGCCGAGCCCCACGAAGTCGAGCACGATCGGCATCACCACGATGCCGCCCACGGCCAGGAGCACGAAGACGATCGCCCCGAAGGTGAAGGCCAGCGACTGGGCGTTGAGGGCGATGAAACTCCTCTTCTCCTCTTCCTCGTACACGATGTTGAGGGCATCGATGATGGCCTTCATGCCCGCATTGGCACTCCACAGGGACACCACAAGGCCGATGATGAAGCTGAAGCCGAGCGTTCCGCCGCCCTGGCTCGCGATGCGCTTCACCTGCTCGCTGATGATCTCCATGGCACCGCCGGGCATGACCCCCGACAAGGCGCTGAGATGGCTCTCGATCGTCGAGGGATCGGCGAACAGGCCGTAGATGGATACCAGAGCCGCGATGGCCGGGAACAGCGCCAGCAATGCATAGAAGGTCACGCCCGCCGCCACCGCCATGACGCGGTCGTTGCCGAACTCCTCGTAGGTCCGCCAGAGAATGTCCTTCCAGCCGGGCGTCGGGATCTCCGTCGGGCTGTCGGCGTGACGGCCACGTTCGCTTTCCTTAGCGGCTTCGGGAGGGGCATGTCCGATCGAAGAGGAGGCGTCCTTGCGCGGGAAGGCCTTGCCTTGGCCGGCCTGCGGCGGACCCGTGTGCCCCACAGTCCGTCCGTGAGGTGCCTGGCGCGTTCCCCCGGCCACGAGCTTGAGGAGAGCCCAGCCGGCGACCATGGCCCACATGGTGGTTGCGGCAGATGGGTAGGTGGGACGACCCTGAGCGGAACTGTCAGCCATGTTCTTACAACGATGCTCCTGCGCCAAGCGGTCGCTGCTTGGCATTCCGGCTAACTCCCTGAAGGAAGCCGAGGTTCCGCTTGCAGCCCGTCGCGGTCACGCTTGCGCTCCGCTCCGAGAATGACATTCTGTCGTCCGGTGCCGGTCATAGGCCTGGAAGGGAGTTTCCGATGCTCGATTTGGTGATTTCCGCCCGTAGGCGCGATCTCGGCGGCTTCGAGGTCGGGCGGGTGCTGCCCTTCATGATGCGCCGGATGGTCGGCCCCTTCGTGTTCTTCGATCACATGGGGCCTGTAGACCTGCCGCCCCATGTCCCCCGCACCACCGATGTGCGCCCTCACCCGCATATCGGCCTCTCAACCGTCACTTATCTGTTCGATGGCGAGATCATGCACCGCGACAGCACCGGCGCCCGGCAGGCGATCCGTCCTGGTGCCGTCAACTGGATGACAGCTGGCAGCGGAATCAGCCATTCGGAGCGGTTCGACGGGCCGATCCGGGAGACCGGAGGGCGTATGCACGGGATCCAGGCGTGGGTAGCCCTGCCGGAAAATGCCGAGGAGACGGACCCGAGCTTCATCCATCATGGGGCCGAAGAGCTGCCGGTCTTCGGCGAAGCGGGGATGACCGCCCGGCTCATCGCGGGCGACGCCTATGGCCTGACCAACACGGTGAAGACCCACTCTCCCCTCTTCTATCTTCATGCCGAACTGCAGCCCGGGGCCAGACTTTCGGTTCCGGGAGGTTACGCCGAGCGCGCGGCTTACGTGGTGAAGGGGCGGCTGGAGCTCGGCGGCCATGAATATGGCGCGGGCCAGATGCTCGTCTTCGCGGGCGGTTCGGACCCGATCCTGAAAGCTCTGGAGCCCTCGACCGTCATGCTTCTGGGCGGCGAGCCTCTGGGACCACGGCACATCTGGTGGAATTTCGTGTCGTCGCGCAAGGACCGCATCGAGCAGGCCAAGGCCGATTGGAAGGCAGGGCGCATCCGCCTTCCCCTGGGCGATGACAGTGAATTCATTCCGCTCCCGGAGGAGCCGAGGCCGTCGCCGGAACCGATGTCCTGAGCATCACTCCAGGCAAAAAAGAAGGAGCCCCTCGAGGGGCTCCTTCGATTGGATCGGCTCGAAGCCTTTAGCGGGAGTACTTGAACTCCGGCGCCTGCTTGAGCTGGTCCTTCGTGGCGTTGGCCAGGACGGCGCGGGCCGGGGCCTCAGGCATGTTGTTGGCCGACGTGCTGCCCGCCGTGTTGTTGGCAGGAGCATTGGCAACCGTGCCGGTCGTGGCAGGTGCGGTCGTCGTCGTGGTGCCCGACGAGGTCGTCGTTCCGGTCGTGGTGTTGGCGGCCGTACGCGGCTCCTCCATCTGCCACTGCAGCGAGTCGAACGGCACGGCGACGTTGCGCTCACCGATACCAAGGAAGCCGCCGACGCCGATCACCACGGCCTCAACCTTGCCGCTCTTGTCGACGAGGACGTCGTCGATCTCGCCGATGCGCTCGTTGTTCTGGTTGTAGACATTCACGCCATCAAGCTTCGAGGCGCGCCACATGTCGGGCTTGCCCTGGGTGATGTACTGGATGTTGCCACCCTGCATCGCGCTCGAACCCTGGTTCATCTGGGAACCCTGGGTCGTCGTCGCCGGAGCGGTGCTGCTGCCAGCCGGAGCCGAGGTCGACGGAGACGTGCTGGTCTGGGCAAGCACGGGAGCCGACAGAAGGGTGCCGGCCAGCAGGCCAATCGCGACGCGTGTAAGCATATTATCCTCCATTTACTGAGACCAGGCGCTCGGAAGCGCACGCCCCTGAAGAACGGCTTGGCGCGAAAATGGTTTCCTGAATTTCGTCTTTCCTTTGCCTAATTGTGACGGCCGGCGGACGCAGTTGCGGCCATAGTGGCCCGATCCATGGTTCAACGCCCTCGCGGGCATCTGCGAGGGTGAACACAATTGATAATTTTGGGCGCGTAAGTTCTGATCCGCATGGTTTCGGGCGCCCAAAGCTATGCCAGCCTCAGTATACTTCTTAAGTAGATCGGCGACATACTTGCCGCTGAAGCAAGAATTAGGCTGAACGATTTTACGGGCAGGAACTCTGGCTGTCGCAGGGCCGCAGGGGACGAGTGCTGAGGCAGGACCTATTCCAGCGTCATCTCCGGCAATGACTTCGCTCTTATATCGGAAACAGGATCGACGCTCGGGTCCCCTTGTGCTGGGGATCGAAGGCCACGGACGATTGCAGATTCGACGCCATGGCCTGAATGATCTTGCTTCCGAGGCCGGTTCCCTGAACCGTTCCGGTGCCTTTCCAGCCCACGCCGTTATCTTCCACCACAAGCGATGCCCATCCACCTTGCTCGTCGAGCCTGATGCGGATTTCCCCGGTACTTCCTTCGGGATAGGCATATTTGAAGGCATTCGTGACCAGTTCCGTTACGATCACCCCGACGGAAACGGCCTTGTCGGTGGGAACACGGATCGGCTCCGCGGCCAGGTCGATCGCATGTTCGCGCCCGGCGGCACGCATGACCTCCTCGAGTTCCTCCACCAACCCCTTCAGGTACGTGTCCATTTCCACGAAACGCACGTCGGCGGATGTGTAGAGGCGGCGGTGGATCTGGGCGATGGCCGTGATTCGGCCTTGGGTCTCCGTCAGCGCATCCCAGGCCGCACGGTCGGACCTGATCGCCCGCTGCTGCATGGCCACGAAGGACGCGACGAGCTGAAGGCTGTTGGCCACGCGGTGGTTGACCTCCCGCAGCAGCATCTCGGCCCGCTCGCGGGCTTCCTTCATCCGCCGCTCCGCGTCCTCCTTCTCGCGCCGGAGGCGCTTGGCTTCGATGGCCTGCTCGGCGGAGGTGCGCAGGAGATCCATGAAGGCGCCGCTCACGTCCTTGATGACGTAGTCTGCGGCGCCCGCCTTCAAGGCCGCCACCGCGATACGACCCTCGTCCGCCCCCGTCACATAGATGACGGGCGGCGGGTCCGGCAGCTCTTGGATCTCGGCCAGAACCTCGAGCCCCTCCTTGCCGGGCATGAAGTGGTCGAGCGCGACCACATCGAACGAGAGCGATCCGAGGCGCCGAAGGCCCTCCTCGCCGTCCGGGGCATGCGAGACCTCGAAGCCATGTCGCGAAAGCGTGCGCTCGACGAGACGTCCCAGCCCAGCGTCATCGTCGATATAGAGAATGCGCCGTGCGCCTGCCTGTTCGGATCCGCTCACGAAGCCTCGGGAATCTTGATCACGGACAGAAAAAGGCCGAGCTGCCTGATGGCCTGAGAGAAGGTCTCGTACTCGACCGGCTTGGTAATGTAGACGTTCGCGCCCAGATCATAGCAGCGCTGGATCTCGCGCTGATCGTCCGTGGTCGTCAGGACGACGACGGGGGCAAGGCGCAGCCTCTCGTCGGCCTTCAGCTTCGTCAGGATATCGACGCCGCTCATGTCCGGCAGGTTGAGGTCGAGCAGCACGAGGAGCGGACCATTGTCCCGGACCTTCGGGTCGAACAGATGGTCGAGGGCTTCGGTGCCGCTCGTGAAGTGGCGGATCTCGTTGCACACGCCCGCGCGCCGAATGTTCTTCTCGATAAGACGGGCATGTCCGTCGTCGTCCTCGACCATCACGATCGTGACGGATTGATGCTGAGCCATTACGCAGCCTCTGATGCGGTATGGAGCGTCCTGGGCAGCAGGACCGTGAAGGTCGAGCCAACGCCCGGCCGAGACGACACGCTGATGGCTCCGCCGAGCCGTCGCACGAGTGAGCGCACGTGCGCAAGTCCAATTCCTTCACCGGGCCGGTCCTGAGCACCCGCCCTACGGAACAGATCGAAGATCCGGTCGTAATCCTTCGGATCGATGCCCCGCCCGTTATCCTCGATTTCGTAGCGGACATAGACGCCGGCATCCTGTCCGCGGACCACGATGCGCCCGGGCCGCGCGGGATCGAGGTACTTTGCGGCATTGTCGATGAGGTTGCCGAAGATCTGCTCCAGGGCGACGCGGTCGCTCACCACGTCGGGAGCTTCCTCGACGATGAACTCCGTGCCCGTCCCGTCGAGCTGCTGGCTGAGGCTGCGGTGGCAGCCGGCGAGGAGATCGGCCATGTCGACGGGCTCCGGCGTCAGGACACGGCGGCCCTCGCGGGACAGTTTGAGGATAGCCCCGATCAATCGGTCCATCTTTGCCGTCGACGTGCGGATGAAGGAAAGCGCCTCAGGCAGATCCTCCTCGACGGCCACTCTCGCTTCCGGCGTCGCGAGTTCCGGAACACGCTCCACAATGGCCTTATGATAGCGCTCGATCGTGGCCCGGGTCGCCTCGAGCTCGCTCGTGAAGCCCATGATGTTGACGAGCGGCGCCCGGAGATCGTGGCTCACGATATAGGCGAAGCGTTGGATCTCGTCGTTCGCAGCCTGGAGATCGGCCTCGACCTCCTTGATCTCCGAAATGTCCGTGCAGGTGCCGAACCAGCGCTCGATCTCGCCCGCTTCGTTCCGAATCGGCAGGGCTCGGCCCAGGGTCCAGCGGTACTGCCCGCTGCGATGCCGGAGCCGGTATTCGATCTGGTAGGGCTCGCCCGTCGCCAGGCAGTGGCGCCAGAGCTTCCAGGCGCGCTCCTGGTCGTCCGGGTGGAACATCCCGTTCCATTCCGCCCCGTCGGTCGATCCCGCCCGCATGCCGGTGAACTCGTACCAGCGGGCATTGTAGTAATCGTGATAGCCGTCCGGGCGGGCGGCCCACACCATCTGGGGCATCGCGTCCGCCAGGATGCGGAACTTGCGCTCGCTCTCCTGCAGGGCCTGCTCGGCCAGGATGCGCTCCGTGATGTCGTGCCCCTGGACAAAGATGCCCGTCACGCTTCCGTCCGCACCGATGATGGGCTGGTAGACGAGGTCGACGTAGTGCTCTTCGGGAGCGGCGTCCGGCCCCTGGCGCAGCGACACCCGCAGGGCACGGCCGACGAAGGGCTGCCCGGAGGCATAGACATTGTCGAGAAGCTCGAAGAAGCCCTGTCCCGCCACATCGGGAAGCGCCTCGCGGACCGGCTTGCCGAGCACATCGCGGTTGCCGATCAGCTGGCTGTAGGTCGCGTTCGCCAGCTCGAACCGGTGCTCGGGACCTCCCAGAACGGCCATGAAACCCGGCGCCTGCTCGAACAGGCGGCGCAGGTGGCGGCGCTCGGCATCGAGGGAACGGTTGGCCTCCTGAACGGCCTGCGCACGGCGGAAGACATCGCCTTCCACCTGCGCCTCCAGGCCCGAAGGTGCATAGGTGGCGCGGGCGGCCATTCTGAGGCGGTGCAATTCCGTAACATCAACAGTGTGCTGAAGGATATAGGCGACCTCCCCGGCCGCATTGAGCAGGGGCGTATGGGTGGCGCTCCAGAAGCGCTCCTCGAAGCCGTTTCCGTCCGAGCGGGGGATGTCGTAGTGGATCAGGGCGAGATGGTCCGGCGTGCCACTCCTGAGGGCCCGCTCGAGCGAGGCCCTGAGCTGCTCGACGCTCGCCCCCTCCCCGGGAAAGGCCTCGAACATGTTGCGGCCGGTGATGTCCTCGCGTGTCCGCATCGTGACCCGGAGATAGGCCTCGTTCATCCCGACGATGGTGAAATCCGGCAGCAGGAGCACGTAAGGGTTCGGCGACGAATCGAACAGCGCCTTAAAGTCGATCGGCGGGCCGGAGGGGCCCGTCTGGTCATGGGATGGCACGTCACACCTTTAGGGATGGGTCCGCCGGACAGGGCAGGAACCCCCGTTAATTTGGTGACGTTCGGGAGAAAACAAGAGGACGGACCTAGTGATCGATGGATGGTATTGGCGCCGCCTCAGATCAAGGCAGGGTCGCGAGCCCCTCACGGAAAGGAATTTCCGCCCGGATGCCGAGCTGCCGCGCCGCGTGATCGGGCGAGCCGAGCGACCGCCGGACGTCGCCGGACCGTCCCGGTTCGTGCACGATCCGGCCGCCATAGCGCTCCACCAGCATCTCCGCGAGCTGGGAAACAGACGTGCTCCGGCCGGTGCAGACATTCACCACGGGAGCGGAGGAGCTCGCCTTGTCCATGGCGGCGACCAGGAATCGCGTGACGTCCCGGACATGGATGAAGTCGCGGCTCTGGCTGCCATCGCCGTAGATGGTGAGATTCTGCCCGTCGATGGCCTTCTGCAGGAAGATCGACACCACGCCCGAATAGGGCGAATGCGGATTCTGACGCGGGCCATACACGTTGAAGAAGCGCAGGCCGAAGCTTGGCCAACCACGGGTCGCCCCAAGCGACCTGGCATAGAGTTCATTGCTCAGCTTGTCGGCGGCGTAAGGCGACAGCGGCTGAGGGAAGGCCTGCTCCTTGAGCGGCAGATCATCGTTCGCCCCGTAAACGGCTGCCGAAGATGCATAGACGACAGGCACGTTGGCCCGGCAGGCCGCCTCGAAGACTCCGACTGTCCCCATCAGGTTCACATCAGCCGTTTCGCGCGGGGCCTCGACGGACCTTTGGACCGATGCGATGGCCGCCAGATGGAAGCAGCCGGAGATTCCCTGAAAGGCTTGCTCGAGTGCCCGTAGGTCACGGATATCGGCTTGGACGAACGCGGCATGCCTCGACAGGTTTTCGAGCCGGCCCGAGGACAGGTTGTCGATCACCCGGACCTGGTGGCCCAGCGACAGAATATGATCGACCAAATGGGATCCAATGAAGCCTGCACCGCCAGTGACGAGAAAAAGGGCCATCGCAATCATCCCGCTAAGTTCGCAAAGGTGTACTCCAAGCGGCACGCACAGTCATGAGAGGCTTATTGGGATCGGAAGATGAGTTCGGGCTACCGCAAAATTCTCACCGGTGTCATCCGAGGCCCGCCAACCAACTCCGTGATCGGAAAAGAGAACTACGCCTGCACTTCGGTCCGGACGACAGCTCTTCCAAACCGCTTCTCATCAGTTCAGAGACGGGTCAAGCAAACGCGGCCTGTCGGCTGGCTCGAAATCGATGACGGGTGGCAGGGTCGTGCGGCATCTCATCGGCCGAGCCGGGCCTTCGCACCAATCCTGTCGACGTTGGACAACGGAGTGGGCGCGGCCTCTCTGGCACAGTTGCGTGGGGCCGTTCTGCCATTCCCGATGATGCCCAGGACGCAATAGTGAGGGTACGCGGCCCTGTCGATCATCGCCACCTAGGGCGCAGAGATGGCCTTCCCGGTTCTTCGCCCGCCTCCCCCAGTGCCTCCCTATGTGTCCTCCTCTCCAGTCGCGGACAGATGCCCAACTACCGAAAATGGATGCGCCGCCGGGAGGCGCAGAGAGGCTTTAAGCGCCTCCTTCTGGCATGAGGCCCAGGTGCCATGCGCCGCTCCGGCTAGGTTGCGTCCGGCTGGAGGGCGCCCAGCACTTCCGTGTCGACAGAACCGTCCGCCTCATCTTCCTCAACATCGGCGCCCTCAATCTCGAAACGCCATTTTTGGGCCAGCGCGTTCATCTTCAGCCTCCGCGTCCATCGGTGGAAGGGACCACCGGGTGGCGTTGTCTCAATGATGACCTCGATCGACTTGAGAGCCTCATTGATGAGGTCGCGGCGGATCTGCAGGCTCTGGCCCTCCAGGAGTTGTCGGGACGCCTCGCTCAACCTGCCGTAAGCCTCGTGGAACCGGGTCGGCAACTCACCATGGGACGCGTTCCGTAAGGCGGACCCGAGATGATTGAAGGTGCGCTGAAAGCTCCCGGCCCGCTGGTCGGGAAATGTCGCAGGTCGATGCAGTGTCCATCGTGTGTTGTTCAAGCTCCTTAAGGAGATCCGACGCCGCGCCCGGCCGGGCAGATACGCCTCGGCTCCGTAAGCCAGGCAGCGGGCCAGTTCGATCGCGCAATCCTTCCGGTCAAGGCCAAAATAGGCCATGGACACATCGGGACAGAATTCGGGGGCGGTCAGACGCACGGAAACGCTACCCGTGACGTCCAAGGGATCCCCCACCCCGAAGACCGGGGGCGCGGAGCGCCGGCACAGGGCATCGCCGATGATGATGAGGTCATTGTGGGCGAGCCGTTGAGCGTCATCCGCGGCGTCCTTGCGCCCGTCCCTGAGAACGCGGCACTGATCCGGCAACCCGTTTGGAAGCGAGAACGGCCCGTAGCCCGCGATGGGAGCCTGATCATCGGTGACAAACGGATAATCTCTCCACCATCGTGTCTCGCTGCGGCCTGCCACAGCCGAGAACTCCTTGAGCGTCCGGAGGATGACCTCATCCGGGCCCAGGACAGGTCGCCAGAACGCTCCCTCGAACTGATGCCAGCTCATCTCCGCCGGGACATGATTCCGAGGCCAGTGCACATCGATGCAAACCGGCGCGTCCTGGCCATCCACCCGTCTGATGCTCATGGTGGCATTCGTCCGGAATGCCTTGGTTTCCGGCTTACGCCGGCCATGCTGGACGAACTCTGCGAGGTATGGGATCGGGAGATGGAGAATTTCGGAGCTGCTCACGGAACCGGCCTGGTCAGGGATGAATGATTGCCGGCGTGCGAACCCGGGAATGGGCCGGATGCCGGCTGTTGAGCAGGGTCTCAGAGCCTTGGTGGGGTTCTGTTGGGCCTGCGCGATCCATAGGCCCGGCGGCGGTGCAAAGAGTCGATAGTCAGAGGGCCCCCGAGGTTAACGGCCGTTTCGGCGCGAAGCAGATTTATCCAAACACTCAAGGGCCTTATGAAACAGGGCGGCTGTTAACCATGCGATCCCGGGGACAGATGGAAGGAGCCGGCGAGGCCGCTTCGCGTGTCTGCCAGGCTGGATGCACCGCGAAAGGAGGCGGAAGTCCTTCCGTGTCGCAACGGGGCTCTCGTGCCAGGGCGGGGCTCTCCCTTCGGCCGATGCGGCAAAGCGGCGTCGAGGCCTCACGCGGTCGCTGCGGTGGGTCCCACTCCGTTCTTTGACCGGCCCGAGCTCCTCCAATCCCGCCGCATATCAGGTGGACATGACGCGGAGCACAGCGCATCCGGCGGGCGAAACAGAACTTGGAAAAACGTTTCCTTCCCTTGGAAATTCGTGACAATCAATAGGAGTAACGGGGGGACGCCCAGAGGGCTGGGGGAGGTCCTCGTGCGAGCATTGTCGAGGACCGATGCGATCGGATCGAAAGCCGACGCCTGACGCGAGATATTTCGGAACCAGAGATCTGGCGAGACGCACGAGACTTCGCAGGGGGGCGGGAAGGCAGAAATCCCAAGCATCCCGCGGCAGCACACAATCAGAGACAGCATGTCCCGCCCGCTCACAAAGAATTTGGCAAGCACATCATCGCCCCCATCTGCAGCAATCACAATCATCCTCCAGTATTGGCCCTCCTTCATGACGCGTTCCCGGTCGCGATATAGCCCTCACACCCGTGTGCCCGGGCTGCGCGAAAGGGAATCGTGCGGCAAGGGGCGGCGTTTCACTTCTGCTGCGGCAGGCGGGGTGCGCGGATGCCATTCGGAATGCTGCGGGCACCAAATACTGTCCGGTTTTTCTTGAGCTTCGTCCGCTTTTTCCTCCGAACTAGAACGGATTTCTGGGGAAAGGTAACGGATTTCCAAGGCCCGACGTCGGCCCGACGCCAGGCACACACGTCCGCACGAGCCACGCAACCGGAGGCTCGCGCCTGGCCAACGATGCTTTTGCCCGCGTGGCTGGCGGGATACTGAAGGTCCCGTGAGGGCGTGAAGATCTCCGCGGTTGGGCCTTCTCTTTCCTCCCGGACGGGCGATAGGGATAATCGGGCCGGTGCCGGAACAAGGCGAGCCACCATTGAATGGACCTTTCGGGCCCTATTGCCGGAGGGACGTCATGCCGAACCGGCCGACGGAACGCGCTCGATCGCCAGCAGGGGCCTCCGGTAGACACCCCCGAGAAGGCGCCCCCTGGATCCACATGCATGGTTGTCCGTCCCGACATGTGCGTCGAGCAACCGGCCAATCAGAGAGACAACGTGGCCGGCGGAAGGCCGAGACATTCCACGTCAGTGCGCATCGTCGCCGCTTGGCGCAGAAGTGGCCCCGATCCGGGATGCTCCTGACCGTCGCAATGAAGGACCAGCACATCGCCTCAAACGCGGTCACCAGCTGGAGTGGGCCTCTCCGCCGGCGAAGCGGGTTTTACCGGCCGTTAACCATGTACGACGAAACCCGGCCACCCGCCTTGTCGGCCGCACAGGCCCGCTCCATGTGGGAATCACCAGGCCAGCAAAGCCTGGCGACGGATGGCGAAAGCGGCCATCGGCGCGGCGGCAACCGCACCGACGGCCTGACCATCCCGTCCCCTGCTAGCACAGGAGTACGACATGGCTGATGCCTTCTATCGCGAAGCCGCGGCTTCGCGCAACGTTGCTTACGACACCGGTCCCGTCGCGGCCCTTCCCACCAGCCCCCGCAGCAGCACGCACGGCCTCTCCGCCCTGTCGGACGGTCCTCGCGTGAACGGCGCTCCCGCCTCCGACCCGCGGGCAATCCTGCTCGCCGCCGCAGGCCATGCGGACATGGTCAGCCTCGGCGATCTCGTCGGCGCCATCCCGGACCACCCGCAGCCGCTCGCGGCGGTGCTGGCGCTCGTCGACGAAGGTCTGCTCGGCATGGACCTCGAGGCGCCGTTCGGCCCCGATCTCCGGCTCTGGCGCCCCTGACCTGATCCCCGGCCCTCCGTCACGAGGGCCGCCCCACCTCCATCTCCTCTCACGAACGGGCGACGCATCCGCGCGCCCGAAAGCACCCCGCTGTTCTCGAAAGGACACCGCCGTGAAGCACACCCAACTCCGCCTGCCCTGCGTCACCCTGCACAGCCCCCATGCCGGCACCTCTGTCCGGGTCGCCGAATGCGAGCTCACCCGGGTGGTCGCCGCCGCAAGCCGCTGGCGCGACCTCAAGGACCTGCTGCGCCTCGATCTGCTCAGCCATGCCGGCGGTTACCTGCTCGCCGGGCGCGATCTGGCCACGCAGCAGCGCTGCCTGCGCGTCGGCGAGGTGAGCGAGCTTCGCCGGCGCCTGCGGGACGGCCGCTGGGATGCCTACCTGCGCCCCGAAGACGAGGTCTTCGTGCTCACCGCCACCGGCTGTGTTCTCACCAGGGCGGACGTTCTCCACTGGCGCGAGCGCCTGTGCGGACTGGCTTGGTCGGCGGGCCGGGTGCGCGTGGTGCGCGGCCGTGCGGACGGCGATATCGCGCCACCACCGGCCCGCCGGGAGATGCTCGACCTTCTCCTCGCGGATGGCCTGCCCCTGCTCTGTGCCGCCGGCTGCCGCTGGCTAGCGCCGCGATCTTCACAAACCCGTCGCGCCGCCTGAGCCCAAGCCGCGCGGTTCGTCTCCCCCTTCTCCGTCTCGTGCGCACCGGTCCCGGTGCCATCGACCTCTTGCGAGTATTCCGATGCCCGCTACCCTCCGTCTTCTCGCCGCCAAGGCCGCCGCGTCCGCTCCTCAGAGCAGTCCGGACATCACCGACCTCGAGCTGTCGTTCGACTCCTTCATGGAGGCAGGCCCGAAGGAGGCCGACCAAGCCCCGCCACCGCCGAAGCGGCCTCGCCGGCCCGCATCGGCCGCCGCTCTTGTGGCTGATCTGTGCCTCGAGCGCGCCCTCGGCCGGACCGGGCGCCGGCTTCTGCGCCGCGGCGGACCGTCCGTCGTCGTCCTTCGGGTGCCCGGCTCCGCCTGGGTCGACGCCATCGAGCGCGCGGTCCGTGCTCTGGCGCCCCCCGGCTCCACAATCGTGACGGCCACCTCCAGGAGGTCGGGCAGCCTGTCGGACGAGGCGGCCGGCCGGACGATCGCCAAGGGAGTGCTGGTCGTCGGCATCGCCCCCATGCCGGACTGGCTCGGCCCGACCCTTGTCGCCGCCGCCGATCTCCAGGTCCGGGTCGATCTGCCGGATCCATCTGTCATCGACGAGGCGATCCGTCGCTGGTGCCGGCGCCGGGCCGGAGCCGACCTCGCCCTGGACGATCTGACGGGGCTCGACTTGCCCGACTACGACGCCGCGCTGCGTCCTGGCTCCACGCCGCAGGATTGCGTCGCGAGGCTGCGCCGCGCCGCCCGGCTGCGTTCGCCCGGACATGCGCGCCCCGACGTGCCCCTGCTTACCGCCTTGAGCGGCTGCGACGCGGCACGGGACTGGGCGCTGGAGATCACGGCCGAGATCGAGCGGGCCCGGATCACGGCTGCCAGGCCGGAGCTTGAATCCTGCATGTTCTACGGCCCGCCCGGCACCGGCAAGACGCTGATCGCTCATGCCCTGTCCAGGACCGCAGGCATTCCCATGGTCGCGACAAGCGTCGCCGAATGGTTTTCGGGTTCTCCCGGATATCTCGACAGCGTCATCAAGCAGTACGTCGACTTCTTCGGCAGGCTCTCCGCTATCGCGTCAGTGTCCTCCGCAGGGTTCGCGCTGGGCTTCATCGACGAGTGCGATGCCATTCCTGACAGATCGTCCATGTCGGACCGGTCATCTTCCTGGTGGACCACACTCGTCACCGGGCTTCTGCTTGAGATCGACCGCCTGCGCCGGCTCCATCCCAACGTCCTGCTCGTCGGAGCCACAAACCATCTCGCGCGCCTCGACCCGGCCCTGCTGCGGCCCGGCCGCTTTGACCGCCACATCGAGATCGGACCACCGGACGAGGAAGGCCGCGCCGGGATCCTGCGGACCCATCTCGGACCGGATCTGCACGAGGCCGACCTGCTGCGGGTCGCGCGCCTGTGCCCGCAGGCGACGGGAGCCGCTCTGGCGGGCTGTGTGCGGGCGGCGCGCCGGCGCGCCCGGGCGGGGGGACGCGACCTCGAGCTGCAGGACCTCCTGGCCGAGATCGTGCCGGCCGATCCGCGCTCCCCGGATGAGGTGCGGGAGGTCGCCCTGCACGAGGCCGGCCATGCAGTCCTCGCCCTGAAGCTGGGGTTGAGGGTCGAGCATGTGACCGTCCAGCCAGGCCAAGTGGAGGCCGGGCACACCCGTATCGCCCTGCCGAACGTGTTGCCGGACCGGGCCGCCCTGGAGGCGCAGGTCGTGGCCATGCTGGCCGGACGCGCGGCCGACGCCATCCTCGGCCGGGGCGGTCCGAACGCCGGTGCGGTCGCCGACCTGCGCGAGGCGACGCGCCTGGTCGCTGCGATCCATGCGAGCTTCGGTCTGGGCGACACGCTCGCCCATCGGGCGCCGCACGAGGAGGCCGAACTGCTGCTGCGGCTCGATCCGAAGCTCACCGCGGTGGTCGAGGCGGATCTGCGGCGCCTGATGACCCGGGCCGTTGCGCTGGTGCGGGAGCACGAGCATTCCATCCGGACCGTCGCGGGCGCGCTTGTCGCCCGGCGCACTCTCGTGGGAATGGACCTGACCGAGATCATCGCGCGCAGCGAAGCCCATGCCCACGCCAGGGCGGGTGATCAACGGCAGCGGCCGGATCCCACCTGACCTGAGATCTGGCGCCGCGGCGCCGGCCTCTCACCCGTCTTCTCGTCCCCAAAGGAGCCGTCATGCCCGTCAGCCCTCCTGTCCTGCCCCTCGCCCCGGAGACCGATGAGCTCGTCGTCGAGCGCAGCCCGCACGAGCCGAGCGTGTGGCTCATCCACCACCGCGAGACGCGTCTCGTCGTCGGAACGGCTCCGTGGCGCTCAACTCGTCAGCTCTTGCGCCGGAGCGCGTTCCAGCATCCGTCCTGCTATGCCCTCGTGGGCAAGGCGAGCCTGCGGCCGGGAGCACCGCCGGTGCCGGGGACCCATGTGGGCCGCACAGGCCGGCCTCCTGCGCGGGTCCGCCAGCACCGCAATGCGCCTCCGCTTGCGAGCCTGAGGGCGATCACGCTCATCAGCATCGACAACGGCCGTGGGCTGGGCCTGGAGGAGGCTGCGGCGCTCGAGCAGGCGCTGCACGAGGAGGTGGCCAGTGCGGGCTCGCACGCGCTGGTCAGCAGGGCCCCGAGAGATCGTGGCCTGAGCCCGGGCGTTGTGACGCGGGTGAACCGATGGCTCGAGATTCTGCGCTGGATGCTCCCGGTCGCGCAGTGCCTCATTCTCGAGCCCGAGAGCAACGGTGTGGGATTGGATGACGGCCGGCCCGGCGACGTGCTGCCCGCCGCGGAGGGGATGGCGCCGCCCATCATCGGCTGGACCAGGGATGTCCCGAAAGCGCTTCTCCACCGTCCGGATGTGCAGCGCTTCCGGCTTGAGCGTGGCGGGGTGGAGGCCTCGGCAGTGTTGGTCGATGGGTGGTGCATCCTGGAGAAGGGATCCCGGGCCCGTGCCGGCGAGATCTCCTCGATCCAGGCGGGCCTTCGCAACAAGCGCAACGAGCTCCGCAAGGCCGGCGTGCTCAAGCGTGTGCGCGGGCGCAAGGACGTGCTGGTGGCGACGGATCATGTTGGGGTTCCGTCTCTCACCAACCTCACGCGCCTGCTTCTGGGCAACAATGCCGGCCCGGCCCTCTGGCAGCCGGTCACCTGACGCGCAGGTGGAATTGGATGATCGGATCTAGGTTGATCGGGACTTCCCTGATCCTTTTAATCATTCCAGACGTCCGAACTCCCTCGGGAAGGAGCGCGCCAGCGCTCCTTCAACGCAAGCAACACAGAATACAAGCTGTATGAGGGCTGGCGCTCCGAAGCGGTGCCTCCTCTGAGGCCGATACAGTGCGTGGAAGGATCTTTCGGGTCAGACCACTTACCCGCAATGCACGAGAGTATCCTATACCTGCTCCGCGATGCGCAACAGATATTGTCCATAGCCACTTTTGGAAAGTGCGCGCCCGAGGTTGATCAGCTGTTCGCGATCAATCCAGCCCAGGTTGTAGGCGATTTCCTCAGGGCACGCGATGCGAAAACCCTGCCGTTTCTCGAGTGCGCGCACGAACTCGGCCGCCTCTACTAGGCTGTCAGGCGTGCCAGTATCAAGCCAGGCATAGCCGCGCCCCATGCGTTGGACATGAAGCTGGCTCCGCTCAAGATAGGCGCGGTTGACATCTGTGATCTCCAGCTCTCCGCGGGCTGAGGGCTTGAGCTTGGCTGCGATGTCCACCACCTGCTCGTCGTAGAAGTAGAGGCCTGTCACTGCCCAATTTGACCTCGGTGTCGCAGGCTTTTCTTCAATCGAGATTGCACGGCCAGCGGTGTCGAACTCGACGACACCATAGCGCTCTGGATCGGTGACATGATAGGCGAAAACGGATGCACCAACGGTTTGCCGGCGCGCGGCCTGCAAGAGCTCAGTGAGTCCGTGGCCGTAATAGACGTTATCGCCGAGGATCAGGACTGACGGCCCGCCGGCCACGAACTCGGCCCCGATGATGTACGCCTGCGCCAACCCCTCGGGCCTGGGCTGCTCGGCATAAGACAGTCGGATGCCCCAGCGCTCACCGCTGCCCAGCAGTTGCTTAAATTTCGGTAGGTCGTCAGGTGTCGAAATGATAAGGATGTCTCGCACCCCCGCTAGCATCAGCGTGGTGAGCGGATAGAAGATCATTGGCTTGTCGTAGATCGGCAGCAGCTGCTTCGACGTGACGTACGTCATCGGATGCAGCCGGGTGCCGGAGCCCCCGGCCAGAATGATGCCTTTCATGGATGTGTCTCCTGAGCCTGCGCCTCCTCGATGAGGCGCTGGACGCATGGTTTGAGCGAAGTCTGCCAGGCCGGAAGCGTGACGCCGTGGATCCGGGTGAGCTTTGAGCAGTCAAGGCGCGAGTTGGTGGGCCGTTTGGCCGGGGTTGGATAATCGGCGGTTGCGATTGGCCGAACCCGTGCGGTTGGGCCGCCGAGGTGGGCAGATTGCCGGAGAATTTCCGCGGCAAAGTCCGCCCAGGTCGTGAAGCCAGATCCCGTCATATGGAAGACACCGCGGAGATCCGTCTCGTCCGGGCGCGCAAGAAGATTGCGGCCGACCGCGATGAGCCCATCCGCAATATCGAGAGCGCTGGTGGGGGAGCCGTACTGATCGGCCACGACTGCGATCTCCTCCCGCTCATAGGCCGTCCGCAGCATCGTCTTGACGAAGTTCCGGTTAAACGGGCTGTAGACCCAAGCTGTCCGGAGAATGACGTAATTGGGTGTCTCGGATGCAACCGCCTGCTCGCCCAGGAGCTTGGAGGAGCCGTAGGCGCTAACGGGATGAGGTGCATCGTCCTCGCAGTAGGGACGCTCCCCAACTCCATCGAACACATAATCGGTCGAGAGGTGGATGAGCGGCATTCCCATCGAGGCGGCTACTCCTGCAAGGACACCCGCGCCAACGCCGTTGATCGCGTTCGCCAAGTCCGGTTCAGCCTCCGCCTGATCGACCGCCGTGTAGGCGGCCGCATTGACGATGAGATCGCCCCCGGCCTCGGCTAGGAGATCCTCGATCCCTGACGGATCAGCGAGATCCAGCTGAGGGCGTCCGAGAAGAACGGCTGTCACACTGTGGGCGGGCGCGCGCTCCGCTAGAGCGCGGGCAACCTGACCTTCCCTGCCGATGACGATGAGGCGCACCGAGTTCAACCCTTATGAGAAATACGGCGGAAGCTCGGAAAAGAGTGGGTTCTTCGTATCCTTGTCTGACAGCACTGCCTGTTGAGCATTCACCGGCCAAGCGATGCCAAGTGCCGGATCATCCCAAGCAAGGCCCCGATCATGATCGGCCGAATAGGGGGCGGTGACCTTGTAATGCACCTCTGTGTTAGGTTCCAGGGTACAGAAGCCATGCGCAAAACCTATAGGAATCAGTATCTGATGGCTGTCGTCACCGGACAACTCGATCAGTACATGCTGCCCATACGTGGACGATGACCGCCGCAGATCCAGAGCGACATCAAGGATACAGCCACGCACGACGCGGATGAGCTTAGCCTGCGCGTAGGGCGCGATCTGAAAGTGCAGGCCTCGAACTGTCCCGGCCTTGATAGACAGCGAGAGATTGTCTTGGACGAACTCCTCCTCAATTCCCGCCGCAGCAAAAGCCTGCCTGTTATAGGTTTCCACGAAGTGCCCGCGCAGATCTGCAAACTTCTTCATGCGAATGATCTTCACGTCGGGCAGAGCGGTTCCCTTGACCTCGATCACGTCAGGCTCTCTCCTTGATAGAAAGATCAAAATTTCAAATGAGCAGATTAGGCAAGAATTCCCAACCCTTGTCCAAGTCGCTCACCCTGGTAAACGCCGGTGCGGACCCTCTCCCACCATTCGCGGTTGGCCAAGTACCACTTGACGGTTTTGCGAAGGCCTGATTCAAAGGTCTCTGCCGGCCGCCATCCCAGATCACGCTCGATCTTTGAGGCGTCAATGGCGTAGCGAAGGTCATGCCCCGGCCGGTCCATTACATAGGAAATCAGCCGTTCGCGTGGGCCAATGGTTACATTCGGCGCCAACTCATTGACAAGCGCACAGATGGCGCGGACCACGTCGATGTTGCGGCGCTCGTTGTGTCCGCCGATGGCATAGGTCTCACCCGGACGTCCCTTCTCCGCAGCGAGGATGAGGGCTCTGGCATGATCGTCCACGTAGAGCCAATCGCGAACATTCTCGCCCTTGCCGTAGACAGGGAGCGGCTTGCCCTCGAGGGCATTGAGGATCGTCAGAGGGATGAGTTTCTCGGGGAAGTGGTATGGACCGTAGTTGTTGGAGCAGTTGGTGACGAGAGTCGGCAATCCGTAGGTGTGATGCCAAGCGCGCACGAAATGGTCCGACGCTGCCTTAGAGGCCGAATACGGCGAGCTGGGCTGGTAGGGGTAGTCCTCGTGGAAGAGGCCGTCCTCGCCGAGGGAGCCGAATACCTCGTCGGTCGAGATGTGGTGGAAGCGAAAAGCGGCTCGCTGCTCTGGTGATAGATCCCGCCAATAGGTCAGGGCCGCCTGGAGCAGGGTGTAGGTGCCGACGACATTCGTTTGCAGGAACTCGCCCGGCCCATCAATGGAGCGGTCCACATGGCTTTCCGCCGCTAAATGCATAATAACGTCAGGGGCATACGCGCGTACGAGCGAGCGCATCCGCTCGGCGTCGGCGATGTCCGCCCGCTCGAATCGATAGCGCGGGCTGTTAGCCACCGGCTTGAGGGAATCCAGGTTCCCCGCATAGGTGAGTTTATCAACCACAAGCACCTGATGAGATGTGTCGCGGATGAGGGTGCGCACAACGGCCGAGCCGATGAATCCAGCACCTCCGGTCACGAGAAATCGCTTCATGATGCCCCTTGATTGCTTGTCGATCGCCAAAACGTATGGGGAGGGTGTGCCCCTCGAGAACCGAGCGCTTATCACACGCTACAACCGTTTCTTCAATGCGTCGTCTTAAGAGACCGGTTCGGTCCGATCTACCCCTCCTCTCACCCGCCGAGCCATGGGCTCTGCAATCTATGCTGGTTCAGCGTCGAACAGCTCAAGCGGCACCTAACCTTTCCTGAGGGCCGGCTGTTTCAAGCGCTTGAAATATATTGGTTTAGCAGCCAAGCATGCTGGCATGCCGCCAGCTCAAACTGGAATAACATTTCATGCTCCTTACACTGTCCAGCGCAGGCATCGAAGCCCTAATCTCACCTCTTGGTGCGGAGCTCGTGCGTCTCAGAGACGAGGCAGGGCGCGATCTTCTCTGGAACGGAGACCCAGCCTTCTGGACGGGACGGTCGCCGCTCCTCTTCCCGATTGTCGGCCGCCTGAAGAACGACCGTACCGTTATCAACGGCTTGGAATATAACCTCAAACAGCACGGCTTCGCGCGAACTTCGCCGTTCGATATCGTTGAAGTGGGTCCGGACAGCTGCCAGCTCATGCTTCGTTCGAGCCCTCTCACACTGGAACAGTACCCTTTTGACTTCGAGCTGAATGTCACATACCGAGCGGATGGACTGAAGCTGGTGATCGAAGCAGCGGCTCTCAACGTTGGGAAGCGTGCCATGCCGGTCTCATTCGGGTTTCATCCCGCCTTTCGTTGGCCCCTGCCCTATGGCGGCACCCGGGAGGCGCACGAGATCCGGTTCGAGCGCGCCGAAACGCAGCCTCTGCCCCGCCTCATCGACGGTCTTCTCGGCCCGGTGGCCCGTCGGACGCCTGTTAAGGATCGCCTGTTATCCTTACACGACGATCTGTTCGCTGATGGAGCTCTCATCTTTGATCAACTCGAGAGTCGGACAGTGGACTATGGCGTGCCGGGCCGGCGCTCGATCACGGTATCCTTCCCCAATATGCCCCACCTTGGAATCTGGACGAAGCCAGGCGCTGGATTCGTCTGCATTGAGCCCTGGCAGGGCTATGCCAGTCCGACTGGGTTCGATGGCGAGTTGGTCCACAAGCCAGGAATCGTGCTGATCGGCCCCGGCGACCGACGGCGGTTTTCGATGGACATCAAGCTTACCCCGTAGTGCCGCTCAGTTCCCGGTAGATCTCTACCCAGCGAGCGCTCCTGGCCGCCAGCTCTTTGAATTCACCGTCTGGAAGTATGTCTGCACGGAGTGGGAACACCCCAGCAAAGGAGAAAGCCGCTTCCTGTGCACAGGAAGCGGCTTAAAACTCTCGCCCGCTTGATTGGGCCAGGCGAACGTCGCGTCACCGTCCGTAGATGTCCTCAACCCGAACGATATCATCCTCGCCCGTATAGCTGCCCACCTGAACCTCGATCAGTTCAAGCGGGATCCGTCCCGGATTGGTCAGACGATGGATCGACCCAATTGGAATATAGACAGACTCATTCTCGTGCAGCACGACGACATCCTGGTTCACCGTCACCTCGGCCGTACCACGGACGACAACCCAGTGCTCCGCCCGGTGGTAGTGTTTCTGCAGGGACAGGCGTCCGCCGGGCTTCACCATGATCCGCTTGACTTGAAAGCGTGAGCCCTGGTCAATCCGCTGATACCAGCCCCAGGGGCGATACATCCGCAGGTGCTCTGTGGCCTCGGGGCGCTGTCTCGCGCGCATTGACACCACGAGATCCTTCACCAACTCGGACCGGCTCCGCGAGGTGACAAGCACCGCATCCGGCTTGGCAACCACGACCACGTCCTCGAGGCCGACCACCGTTGTCAGAATATCGTCGCTGTGGACGAGGCTGTTGCGGGCCTCGATGACTTCCACATTGCCGCGCAGGGAATTGCCGGCCTCGTCCCGTGGTGAGGCATCCCATAAGGCTCCCCAGGAGCCGATATCCGACCAGGAGAACGACACAGGCAGAACCCCTGCCCTCTCGGTCTTCTCCATGACAGCAAAGTCGATCGAAGTCTTGGGCGCATCCTTGAAGGCCTCCTCGTTCAAACGGATGAAGTCGAGGTCGGTAGCGGCGCGCTCGAGAGCATCCCGGGCGGCCGCCAGGATCGCTGGCTGGAATTTCTCAAGTTCTTCGATCATGACATCGGCACGGAACAGGAAATTGCCGCTGTTCCAGAGGAATCCTTGGCTGATGTAGTCTTGGGCCGTTTCCGCATTGGGCTTCTCGACGAAGCGCTCGACTCGGAAGGCCCCGGTGCCCTTAATCGCCCGGCCCGGCATAATATAGCCGTAGCTGGTGGCCGGGTACTGGGGCACGACACCAAGAGTCATGATGTGGCCCTGGCGTGCCGGCTCGACGGCGGCCTGACAGGCGGTCGCGAAGGCCGCCGGATCGTCGATGACGTGATCGGCAGCGATGACCAGGACGATCGTTTCCGGAGAGTGATGGGCGGCGTGGCAGGCCGCCACCGCGATCGCGGCCGCCGAGTCCCGCTGGATCGGCTCCAGGATGATATCGGCTTCTGCACCGATCTGCGCCAGCTGCTCGGCGACGATGAAGCGGACGTCATTGCTCGAGATCACAGCCGGGCGCAGGAAGACCTGCGGCGCTGTGACCCGCTGGACGGCCGTCTGGAACGTCGAGCTTCCTCCCAAAAGGTCAATGAACTGTTTCGGCATGCTGTCTCTGGACGCCGGCCATAGCCGCGTTCCAGAACCGCCGCACATGATCACCGGTAGAATTTGACTTCCGCCCTCGCTCATCGCTCGTCCTTCTCTTGCGTGCCGGGCGTCCTAACCAGCTGTTAGGCTGGCGTCAACTGAGAAGTTACGGTATTGCGGGTGTCGCAATGAGTGCCACTCTGCTTGGTGAGGTTTTAGTCTTATACAGTTAAACCGCGACCGACGATATCAGCAAAGGCGTTAACCAAAGGATCTAGCCCAACGGATAGAGTATCCGTCACACAGTTCTAAAAATTTTGTTTCGGCGCAATGCGGGCTCCCGCCGGAATCCCTTTCTGGCTATTTTCAACGGAAGCCAGAACTACCGCGTCCTAGTTCCACCTCTAACCATGCAGCGATAGGCATTAGACCAGTGAGCGGTTCCACTCGACGAGAATGCCACACAGTGATCCTTCACTACTGGGGCCGCCGTGGCGGCGGCTCACAAGTGACGCTTTCTTTAGCTCGCCATCTGCGAGAGACGTGCCGAGGCATTCATGTCATTCTGTCTCTCACTAAGCAGAACGAGGACATACAGGCATTCGAGGCAAGTGAATTGCCGATCGTGACCATTGACCGGCCAAGGCCATCCAACCTGTGGCGAAGAGCGTGGTTGTTGCCACGGGCTCTGAAGAAACATGCAGACCAACTGGCGTCGCTGGCGCCAGACGCTGTCATTATGACAATGAATTCACCGTTCGCATGGCCTTTTATTAGGTTGCTCCAAAAGCGTGGCTTAAAAGTATTCTATGTGGCCCATGATGCCGAGCCTCATCCCGGTGACTATGCGCGGCTCTGGCAGAAAGTAACACAACACCTGTTAGTCAAAGGTGCAGATCACGTTATCGCGCTATCGAACAGTGTCGCTCAACGGATTATTGAGAGAGTACCTACTATCGGCAACAGGACGACCGTAATTCCTTTAGAAGCGATCTATCAAACTGAGCGCCCGTACAAAACGACGAGTCTACCGCACCATTCACCGGTTCGACTTCTCTTTTATGGACGATTGCTTCCTTATAAGGGGTTGGATGTTCTGGCTAAAGCTCTAGAGCCCCTTCAGTCCCGTTCCAATTGGCGAATGACCATTGCCGGCTCCGGTCCGCTCGAGGTGGATGTGCGACGCATGTTCGCTGGATGGTCGCAGGTCGATCTTGAGCTTGGCTGGGTTACGGATCAACGAACCGCTGAACTTTTCTCAAGCCATGACCTCCTGCTATGTCCCTACATTGAAGCCAGCCAGTCGGGTGTTGTTGCACAAGCCATGTCTTGGTCAATGCCGAGTCTAGTGATGCCAACTGGCGCTCTCCCGGAACAAATCGGCTTCGGAAAAGCAGGGTTCGTTGCGGAAGCGTTAGATGCAAAAGGCTTTGAGCAGGCTTTGAATCAAATTCTCGAACAGCCGGATCGTATCATCGAAGCCTCTCAAGGAGCAGCGAGCCTGCTCGCAGAGCGACAAAGCAGCAAGGAATGGGTTAGATTAATTAGAGCGGCGTCCCATCCTTAGCAGTGAACACCAGCCGGCTTGATAACGCCGCCATGGATCATCTATTCGGCCTACGAAGCAGTTCATGGGCCTAAGCAGATGCGCTCAAACGTCGGCCCCCTCGTGGCTGCGGCATCTAATGTCAGTAGACACTGCCTTGTCGTTCCTAAGGACTCCAGAGAGTGTACGGAACCGATTGCTCGCAGCAGTTTGAAGGTGTCCCCAACCTGCTCCGAAGCCAGTGCCTTGACGGAAGTACCGCGTCGACGTAGTGGCGCGATGCCCTGCGACGTGCTCCAAAGCTGATGCGACGTTGGCCCACGTGCGTGCGGTCCACGTTTCCTCACAATATGGGAGTGATGCAGAAAAGTCGCAGGTGCCAGCGTGCTGTCGGTGCGCTCTTGCAGAAAGGACTCTGCCAGATTAGGAAAGGCTACCCTCAGTTGAGAGCAAGAAGTAGAATGAAGCTGCCGGCATTCATGCAGACAGGGCGCATTATGGGCAATATATCGGCAGATGATGAATTTGATTACGTGATCACGAAGGCTTGGCCTTATTTATTAAGAGTAGGGCGCGCGTTCGCATATGGGCTCGCCGGCTATCTGCTTGCATGGCTCCAACCACATTTTGATTTTAGCTTCTTGGCATTTGGGCTCGCGATCTTTCTGCTTTCCCTTCTGTCGCGCGGGCGTATCCTCGCTGAAGCAGCCCTGGTTATGATCACAATCTCCGTGTTTGTTCCGACTGGACTGCTAGGGTCGATACAAGCCGCACTTTAGCTAGCTGTTCCAGGTGCGAGTGGCCGCGATCGTAAGGCCACATTTGATTCCAGCTAGCCGTTCGGTAGCGCTCGCGCACCAGTAGCAGACCAAAAGACAAGATCAATAACAATATCCTCAGGCTGGCCAGACAGTTGCTTGCTGCCGCATGATGCTGACAGGACTGTGGGATTTCCGAAGCCGCCCTATGGGGCGGCTTTATCGTATGCGATGAAGAGTATAAGGACGACTTCGGACGCTCAGATCGGATATAGCGAGAACGAAGGAGGCCAGAAGGATCCCACTCAATTCCGTTATCCTACAAAAGTGGGAAACGTTCTGCGATTGAATCCTTAAGACATAAGGCTTTCGGAGAGGAAGTCGTGCGCAGGGGCGAAATCGAACCACCGACACTGCGATTTTCAGTCGGCCTAAAGGCACTGGAATTGTTCGGCTCCGTTACCTGGACGGGGCTTCTCAACCCGTGATCAGCCGAGGACACGGAGCTTTGCCATAATTCGGACTAGTAGTCGTCCGAGTACCCGCATGCCAGGCGTCGGAGTTTGATGCCTTTCAGGAGATTACCCTTCCAACCTCAGACACGCGGGCTAGCCATTCCTATGCGATTTTATGGACAGTTCTCCCCACCCGTCGATCAGTTCATTTTCGAGCGCTATTTTCGCGAAAGGGGCAGGCCCGGAACATATATTGAGTGCGGGGCTTTCGATGGAATAACGGAGAGTTCCTGCTTCGTCCTAGCGGAGTCTTTGGGATGGAAGGCAATCAATATCGAAGCCTCTCCCATGGTCTTTAAGAAGCTGACGGTGAACCGCCCGAATGCGACCAATCTTCACTTAGCGCTATCAGATCGCAATGGGCATGTGTCCTTCCTCCATGTGCATCATCCAACTCACGGAGTGAACTTCGGGAATGGTTCAGTTCAGCACCAGCCCGAGCACCGCGCGAGTTTGGATGCCGAAGGGTGTTCCTATTCGACACACCAGGTTCGAGCCATTACCTACCGGGATTTGGTACAGAATATCGGCTTATCCGAAATCGAACTGATGGTTCTGGATATCGAAGGGCATGAAATGGCTGCCCTCAATGGGATGGAAGGCTCATCTGTCCTTCCCGAAGTATTTTGTATTGAGTTCGGGCACATCGGATTGGAGAGGCTTAATAGTCGGATGAGATCTCTTGGGTATGAGTTCGACACGATCTCACATGCTAACGCTTTCTACTTTCGAAACGATGTTGCGCCAACATATAAAGCACCGATCAATGATCGAAATTAGCGGGAGCAAGAGCGAGGTAGAGCATTTGGGAGCGGATCAGTCTTCGACGTCGACGGCCACCACCAGTGCCGTTCAGCTGAAGACCATTCGCAAGCTTGTCTGGCGCCAAAAGGTCTGGTGCCTGCGCACATTTATCGGCTTCGAATTCCAGCTTGAGCCGGAGACGCCGGCCGAGTTCGAGGCGCGCATTGAGGAGTGGCAACACCGCTAGTGGTAACTTTGCAGCTGATATCGGGACCATTGTGGTTGGCAACGGCCTCATAGCTCGGTAATCGCTCAGGCCTCAGCGAGGTGTCGCTCTCGCCAAGTCCATCGAGAGTACGGATGGGCAAGGCACCGACATTAAACGGGCTCGGCGACTGGGCTTGGGGCACGTTGTTTGAAAAGTGCTGCAACCCTCTTACCGAGCCAGATTCCAGGCACCTCAATCCACTGATACGTCAACCAGGATAACGGGACAGAAATCAGGAACGCCCCTGTCGCCGAGATCAGCCCCACGAAAATAACTGCTGGGGTGTTGGTTGTGGCAGGAATGGGGAGCACAGCCCACAGGAAGTAAAGCCAGAGCACGTTCACAAGATAAAGGCTGTAGGAAATACGCCCGAGGAACTGCGAAACCGATCCTTCCAGGAAACGCCCTAAAACGCCGTCCTTGTGTGCGACAAGGGATCCAACCAGAAGAGCACCGAATACCGATTGGGCAATGAGCCCAGATACACCGGCTCGAACCACAATATGCCGCCCCACCAAGAAGCCAATGAGGAACAGAATTTGAGCACTGGGGCCGGTCTTTGCTCGTAGCCCAGCGATTATATCCTTCTCGGCAACGATCATCCCAAGAACGAAGGCCAAGCTGTAAGGCCAGAGATTTGCAGCACGCCCGACGAGAAGCGGGAAATCAATTGCAAAGCATGTGTACAGCGCGGCAATGATGAGCCCGACAAAGCCAAAATGACGCTTAAGGAAATACGAGGCCAAGATCACCGCTGTGGCGGCGAGTTCAGTTTGGATGCTCCAAGAAGGTCCAATAACTAAGATGTCTGTCAGTAGCGAGTTCCGGATGACGGCATCCCAAGTCACAAGCGGAAAACTCGTGATCCCGATTCTAACACACACGCTCCCGAGCAGCTTAAAGCATACGACACTCACGATGAGTATGGGGAACAATCGGAATACGCGGTTCGTGCAGAACACGGCGACTGTACGCCACGCCTCTGAAGTATCTATTCGTTCGAGCGACAGCCTCAGGACGAACCCACTCAGAACAAAGAAAACTAGAACGGCACTTTCGCCATTCATAGGAATTAGGAGCGCCTTAAGAAGGTGATCCCAGAACCCATTCAGGTAAAGAGAAGACTGATAAAGGACTCGATCTACACTGGATATGTCGTAGTGGAGTAAGCCATGGTAGAAAATAACGGCGGCTGCCGCCCAACCCCGCAGGCCGTCTAAGCTTTTAATATGCTCTTTACCGCTCATAGAACACCCCAGTTTGAGGCCGCCGTATCATAACCCAAGACTACGGTACAGCCCAAGACTCGAAGCGATTAAGACAAAATGAGCATCAGTCAATTAAATTCGGCATACCGCGACCTTTATGCAACAAAGGGCTACACGTTGTACAATTGCTTAGCTTCGCTGAGGCGAGATCACACTTAGTGCAAATAGAACCTATGCCGAAAGCTACGACATCTTCGAATCAGTTGGCAAAGCGCTCTTACATGATTGACGCGAAGCCAAAGTTTGACTTGCGGCTAGGTCGGAGATATGCACCCCGCAACCTCCTCCGTCATCTTGAACTCGCCCATCAGCGAATGGAAATGCGTATTTCATTCCTCATAACAGCCATCGTCGCACTAGTCACCGCCATTGCTCTCTGGGGTGGGTACTACTATTCGACCTCCACTGATTTCGCGCTTCATTATGCGCTAGTCGAGTATATCGGCAGCCACGGTGCCTGGCCCGATGGGAGTGTCCAACGACTTGAGGTTATGAGCACATATCCAGCGGTAACGCATACACTCGCCGCTGTTGCAAGCAAGGTGACGGGATCATTCATATACGGCACGGCAACAACCGCGCTCATCTCTGTCCTTATTTCATACTTATTTATATTGTATGCGGTCCGCTTTGAGGACCTCATATCGACGTTCCTTGTTTGCACTATATTCATTGCACTCATCTATTTTATTGATAAGTATCACGTCGTAGTCGGAGGAGAAATAAGCGGCAACAATTTCTACTTTGCACAGATGGTTTCTTTGGCAATTGTCATACCCATCATGCAAGTCATGTTCTCTGGCCGAATTTCTCCCATTAAACTCGCTGTACTAGCAGTAGGGACTACCTTTGCTTTAGGGTGGGTATACCCTATGGCGACGATGCAGTTCGCATGTGGAACAATAGCATACTTTGGGGTTGTCGCGCTCCAGACACTTGTCGACCATCGGACAAGCCGGAAGGATATTTCACGTTCATTTTTGCTATTGTTTGGCATATCTGTAGCCATTCCCCTGGCTGTCGTCCTCCATCCAACCTTCGCTGATATGAGCGCGAATGCGGCGCATGAAGGCGGCATTAATTTAAATCTTCCGGCGACTTTCGTGCCAAAAATTTTGCTGGTTTGTGGGCTTGTGATCACGGGACTGTCGTTCGCTCACATCATTGGGAAGCTCAATGTCGCTAACCCAGTAGCACTCACAGCAACAGCGCTAGGGATATTTGGCGCAGCCTTTGTGCAACTTTTTGCGTTTGGGGTAGGTGTAGGGTCTCTTTACGGTGTAGCAAAACACGTATTTCCGGTTGTCACTATTACGCTAGCGATCTTAGCCATGTTGATGGTTGCACCGCTTGCGGCGCGCCTGCGTCGTACATCTGGCAGGTATGTAGGCGCGCGTGGAGCGACACTTTCATTGGCTGCCTTCTTTGCGTTCGCCGCATCGATGTCTGATGCAGGACGGCCGCTTGACCCCATTTTACGAAGCCAAGAGTTCCTAAGCACTAATTTGCCTGCGGACGCGGCTCGCCAGAGCGCATCGATGAACAAAGACCTACTTCCGATGGAGAATTTCGCCATTAGTCTCGGCGATCTTCACTATGACAAAGTGGCAAGCGCAGTTAGAGCACTTGGCCCAGCAGTTGTTGGAGGTAGCGAGACAGCCAACCGTATCCTGGCTGGGCAGCCGATAAAGTATGCAGCTCTAGGTCTGAAGACCAGTCCTCAGCCACCACAAGAATGCGTAGTGGCTCAATCCCTCGAGGCCAGCACCGCTATCGTGAAAGACACTTGCCTCGAGGACAACACCATCTACCGGATGGGTGAATGGATTTCAGTCGCCAATCTCAGGGAAGATCGCCCCTTCTTGCGACAAGGGTGGAGCAATCAAGAGCACTGGGGGATCTGGAACGACGGATCGAGCGCCACTCTCACCCTTAAACTGGAGAAACCTTCTACGAGCGCCTTACGGCTAGAAGCCAATGTTATTGGATATATATCAAAAGAGGTGCCGCAACAGACAGTAGAAATTCTGGCGGGAGAGTTGAAGGTCGGAGAATGGACCTTCACAGAATCTGAGCGCTCGGGCAGCCGCCAAATCGTAGTCCCACCGTCGGCCGCAACGTCTGAAAAAATCGAGATCCGATTTAACTTTCCAAATGCTACGTCACCCTCAGGCGCAACCCGCCGACTCGCAATGGGGCTAATTGGATTTCGAATTACTGAAGTGAAATCAAACTAAAGTCTTTTCCGGCTCTTCCGAGGCAGAGGGGATTCTGTTCTGAGCCCTGATGCAGCCTGCTGGCCTCCAGACATGCAGGCCCGGCATAGCACGCGCTTACAGTCAGGATTTGCGGGATCGTGTAATCAAGACAGCCTTGGGTGGCATCTCAGTGCGGCAGGCCGCCGCCCGCTATGGGGTTGGCATCTCAACTGCCGTTTTATACCAATCGGCGCTGATGCTCATGCATTGGCCCAATCTCGCAGGCCGACGGACATGATGGTCCAAGGCTGCGCGACGAGGTTGTTCCAGGCCGCGCAGCAGTGATCGAGGATGTCCGTGTAGGACGTGAAGATCCGGTTGGAGATCCAGTTCTCTCTCATGAACTGCCAGATATTCTCCACGGGGTTCAACTCGGGGGCCTTGGCGGGCAGCGGCACCAGGGTGATATTGGGCGGCACCTTCAGCTTGCGCGAGACGTGCCAGCCCGCCTGATCGAGCAGCAGCTGTTGATACCGGAGTGAAACTCCCCAGACCTGCCGATTGAATTTTCCCCAGGTAAGCGCGGTTGCCGCTCGTTCTGGCCGCGGCTGGGAAGACCGCCAGGCTCTCTTCGCCGATGCTGCTCCTGATGGTCAGGAGGACAGGCGGTGATCCAGCTTGGGGAGATAGTCATGATCCTGGAGTGGCACCGGCAGGGCATGTCGGTCTCAGCCATTGCCCGCCAGAGCGGCCTCGACCGCAAGACCGTACGCAAGTACATCCACCGCGGCCTGGAGGCGCCGGCTTATGGCCCGCGCAAGCCGCGTCAGACCGTCATCGATCCCTTCACAGTTTACTTGCGCGAGCGCGTGGCGGCCTTTCCGGGCCTGACTGGTAGCCGGCTGTTCCGCGAGATCAGGGAGCGCGGTTATGCTGGTGGCTACACCGCCGTCACCGACTTCCTGCGCGAGATCCGCCCCCCAACCCCATCCTGCTTTGAGGTCCGCTTCGAGACTGCCCCCGGCGAGCAGGCCCAGGTCGACTTCGCTCAGTTCCAGGTGGTCTTCACCGACGAGCCCTCGGCACCGCGCATCGTGTGGCTGTTCTCCTTTGTTCTCGGCTACAGCCGCCTGATCTGGGCCCGCTTCGTGCTGCATCAGGACCTGGCCACTCTGCTGCGCTGCCACGTGGCCGCCTTCGAGGCGCTGGGCGGCGTGCCGCACGAGATCCTCTACGACCGCATGAAGACGGTGGTCACCGGCGAGGCCCATTCCGGCGGCATCGTCTACAACCGCGCCCTCATCGATCTGGCCCGCCACTTCGGCTTCCATCCCAAAGCCTGCCGGCCGTACCGGGCCCAAACCAAGGGCAAGGTCGAGCGGCCCTTCCGCTACATCCGCGAGGACTTCTTCCCGGCCCGCTCCTTCAGCAATCTCGACGACCTGAACCGGCAGCTGCAGCACTGGCTGGCCACGGTGGCCAATCCGCGCGTGCATGCCACCACGCGCCGCGTCGTCATGGAGGCTTTTGCCGAGGAGAGGCCATCTTTGCGGCCTCTACCCCTGGCCCCGTTCCGCTCGGTGCTGCACCTAGAGCGGCGGATCTCGCGCGAGGGCATGGTCAGTGTCGGCGGCAACTTCTACAGCGTGCCCGATGCGACCCGCCGGCGCGTGGTCGAAGTGCACACCCTGGCCAACGAGATCCGCATCTTTGAGGATGGGGCGCTGATTGCCGCCCATCCGGTGCTCGAGGGCCGCCACCAACGCCGAGTTGCTCCCGGACACCGTAAGAGCCTGCCCACCACAGGGCACAGGCGTGGATCGGAGGCCTCCCCGGTCAGCCGCACCGGCGACGTGGTCGCGCAACGTTCGCTCGACTTCTACGATGCCGTGGCTCGCCACCTGGCTCGGGAGACCCGCGCATGAGTGCCGCTCTCGAGCTCACCCCCACCACCTTAGAGCGGATCCGCCAGGATCTGGTCGGCCTGAAGATGCCGCGCGCCCTGGAGGCGCTCGACGCCATCGTGCGCCGGCTCGAGCAGGGCGAGATCAGTGCATTGGAGGCCATCGACACGCTGCTGTCGGAGGAGCTGACCCTGCGCGAGAACAGCCGCATCAAGACCGGTTTGCGCATGGCGCGGCTGGCAACGATCAAGACCCTGTCGGGCTTTGACTTTGCCTTCCAGCCTTCGCTCGACCGCGACCGCATCCTCACCCTGGCACAGTTGGGCTTCATTGGCCGCTGCGAGGTGGTGCACTTCCTCGGCCCGCCCGGCACGGGCAAGAGCCATCTGGCCACGGCGCTGGGGGTGGAGGCGGTCAAGGCCGGCCGGAGCGTGTACTTCTGCACGCTGGCGGATCTGATCGGCATGCTCGCCCGTGCCGAGCGCGAAGGGCGTCTGGCGGAGCGGATCCGGTTCTTCTGCCGGCCCGCCCTGCTGATTGTGGATGAGATTGGCTATCTGCCGGTGGTGTCCGGCGGCGGCAACCTGTTCTTCCAGCTGGTCAACGCCCGCTATGAGCGCGGGGCGATGATCCTGACCTCGAACCGCGGGTTTGCCGAATGGGGCGAGGTGTTCGGCGACCCGGTTGTGGCCACGGCCCTGCTGGATCGGCTTCTGCATCATGCGGTCGTGATCCAGATCGAGGGCTCAAGTTACCGTCTGCGTCAGCACGCCGAGCTGATGCCCGAGCATGTGCGCTCCAAGGCCCTGATCACGCCGCCCGATCCGGCGCCGGTGCTGCACCGTCGAGGCCGACCGCCGAAAAATGGCCCGATGCCCCTGGGGACGTAACCGGCACAAGTGGGGAAATTTACTTCGGCGCTTCTGGGGACGATTCAAACCGCATTGACAGCAGCACCGCGTGTGCGCCGGGCGCCACCGCCTGCGAGATCCTGGCCAGATGCAGGGACATGGCCTCAGTCGTGCAGCGCGGCAGCACCAGACCGGCGGCTTTGCCATGCGCCGGGCAGATCGCCCCGAAGATGTAGGTCGAGGCCGTTCTCAAGTCCCGCGGCGCGGAGGGGCGCGTGCCGCGCCGGGCCCAGCGACGGGTAATCTTGTTCTTCTGGCCAATCCGCGCCTCGTCGGCAAACCAGATCTCTAGCGGCCTGCCATTGGCCTCGTTGGCCGCGATTTCCGCCACACGCGTGGGAAAGGTTTTTTAAAATCCGCGACCGCGGCCTCGCTCTTGGCATGATGGCGCGGGCGGGCCGAGAGCTTGCGGTAGCTCAGCGCCCGCAGCTCGCGGCCCAGGGTCGTTTCGCTCACTTCAATCCGGAACTCGTCCCAGAGCCACTGCACCAGATCCTTCAGCCGCCAGCGCACCACTCCATGCACGGCCGAATCGGACCACTCTCGACCAAGGCCAGCAGGGCCTCGCGATGGTGGGCGCTCAGTTTGCAGACATTCCCCGGTGCCTTGCCGTCGACCAGGCCTTCGGGCCCACCGGCGTTGAAGCGCACCACCCAGTCCCGCACCGTCTGCAGCCCGACCCCGCCAACCCGCGCCGCCTTGGTCCGCGTGCCGCCGTCGTAGATCTCGGCCAGAGCCAGCAGCCGGCGGCTTTGCCCAGCGTTGCGGGTTGCTTTGGCTAGAGCCCGCAGCCGCGCTGCGTCATAGTCTGTGCGAAGCTCGATCCTTGGGCGCATGGCGAACCTCCTGCTCGCCAGCATGGAATCAGACATGCGCCTGGCTGAAAACCCCAAATGAGTCAGCCTTCATGCTGCTTGGTATTATGGGGGCGCCGCGCCCGGTCCGGCGAGGTGGCCGCCCGCCCAACAGGGTCAACCCAAGGGCTCTAGGCTCGATGCGCATGCGGCCTTTCTCCTGAAACTGATTGACGCCTCCTCGTAGATCAGCCTTCACGAGATGCAGACGAGCTACCGTCATCACCCACATTCCGCCATAGCTCGGTCTGGGCGATGGACTTCCTGTCGGATCAGCTCTTCGACGGCCGCCAGATCCGGATCCTGACCGTCGTGGATGCGTTCTCGAAGCTCTCGCCGGCCATCGATGTGCGCTTCCGGTACACCGGCGCCGATGTGGTTGCGACGCTCAACCGGGTGACCGGCATCTATGGTGTTCCGCAAACCATTCGGGTCGACAATGGCCCCGAATTTGTCTCGCGCTCTCTCGATCTCTGGGCCTATCAGCATGGAGTTGTTCTGGACTTCTCGCGGCCCGGCACGCCCATCGACAACAGCTTCGTGGAAGCATTCAACGGCAAGGTCCGGGCCGAATGCATCGATCAGAACTGGTTCTTGTCCCTGGCCGATGCCAGGCTAAAATGCGAGACGTTCAGACACGAGTACAATGGTGAAAGACCGCACATCTCGATCGGGCATAAGACCCCAGCCAGCCGATGGAGTCATGAGGCCGGAGGTCGTGTCCGGCCGTGGTCCAGCATTCGGGGCAGGTCCAATCTAACCGGAAACTCTCACGTTCACTGGTCCAACTTCGTGGGAGGGGACCATGGTTGGACCTGCCCAAATGTCCTTGGCAGGGCTTCATCGCCCTTTCAAAGTAGCATATGAGTTCACCAGAACATAAGCAAATTAACGGTTGTGGTGCCGCCCCTGCCAAGCACCTTCACAAGGGTAACGAACGTGAGTATCGAAGGCCGAAAGCTGGACTTAGTGGGAATAGTCCTGTTTGCATTACTGATCTTCTTGATCGGCGTGAGGATCACCCGAGGCATCGATCTCAGTGACGAAGCGTACTATGCAATTTTTTTAGATGACTGGCTCAAAGGGAGCATTCGGACCAGTACCCTTCTCACGCTACACCAGACAGCTGCTCTGATTGTTTATCCAGCAACGTTGCTTTATTCGGCGCTCAAGGGCTCAAGCGACGGCCTCTTTCTTTTTCTGCGCGTCCTGTTTCTCGCCGGAGCAGTGGCATCAGCGGCAGCCTGGATCCTGTTTTTGCGGCAGCTTGGTCACCGGTTCCTCGCCTGGATTGGTGGGCTGTTTGTACTAGCTTTCATCCCATTCGGACTGCCAGCACCGTCATACAACACGATAGGCCAACAGGCACTAACGCTGGCTTTGGCCACTTTTGCCTGCGCTGCTCTCACCGATCGCGACTCGAGTGCAAGGTTATGGTGGATCCTGGCATCTGCCTGCGCTTGGGCTCTGGCTACCGTGGCTTATCCTTCTCTTGTTGTCCCGCTTGGAATCATTTGCGTTATCGGTCTCATCGATCGCAGCGGAATTTTCCCGCAACCATACCTATACGTATCCATCACAGGAATCGCAGTATGCGTTGCCTGGGCGATTGTGGTGTTTTCGCTTTCCTTCACCCGCTTGTATGAGAGCATTGTTTATTTGTCGGCCATCAATGACCCAGGTGGACTGACTCGTAAATGGATGTTTACCCTCAACCTCTTGAGAGCCAATGCACTCTTTTCTGCGCTGTGTGTCGCGGCCATTATTGTTGGCTTGGTTCGAGAGCGTTTAGATCCACTGGTCACCCAGGTTGCCCTAGCAGTCATAATTGCTGGACTGTTTCTAGCCAAGCCTGCATTCTACGCTCGCTCGCACGACGTCGTTACATTACTGGCGCTTGCCGGTCTGGGTTTCCTCACAGGCTTGCGGGACAATGCGGGCTTGGCCGAACGCGTGTCTGCAGTTGTTTATGGAACCTCGCTAGCTGCAGCATTGATAACTTGCCTCACGGCGACAAACGCGGTTTTCAACTTCTCCATTGGCGCTATTCCCGCGGCCGCAATAGCACTCGTCGGCCGCCCATCCCCAGAATCACGGAGTTGGTTCAGCGTACTTCCAGTATGTGTCGCAACCGTCGCCGTCCTCTCGACGTCACTCTATTTCTATTATGGTGAGGCGCCTACAAAGCCAAAACGAATGCGGATCCATCTGGATCATGGCTTCTTCGCGGGCCTCTCCGTTCAGCCACACGATGCTACGCTCCTGAATTTGGTGCAGGCTCACATTGTCCCGATGTCAGACCGAGACAAGACCGCCGCAGTCATCGGCCGCCTACCCGGGATCGCACTGGCAATGCCGTCACGACTCAGCATGCTAAGCTCGTTTCCTCTGATGCCGGATGTTCCGCAAAAAGGCCTTGCGATGACGCACGACTTCTACACAAATCCAGATAACCGACCTGACCTAGTCTTGATTTACAAGGACCCATTCTTCGAGCCAGTCAATCCGATGCAGCCACATTTCGAAGAGTGGTATGCGCCTGTGGCGGATATTGAGACACCTTTAGGGCATTTGGCAGTGTATCGGCGGCGTTCAATGGGAGAATGATAAGCTAGCCCATAGAACCAAAGAACATTTTTCCCTCCATTTTCGATATGATATAAAATTACTCTCAACTTTGCGCAGATGCCTCTCTCGCAAGGGTTGGCAAGGCTCGAAACTAACGATGACAACTGACGGCGACGACGTTGTAAACGCTTATGAGCACCAACTGACCAACGCCAACTTCCACGGAGGCTTGGGTCGGAACACATTCCAGCTCCTGGGCGGTGCCATATTTGACTTTAATAGCCTCGCCCGCTTCACAAACTTCGAGCAGATCTATGGGCAATTTCCCTGAAGCAAGACTGGTCCAAGATTGTTACTTATGATGATTAAGTCCGATCCGTTCGGCCCCCGGTTGAGCAATATGAGGCTGAGGGGCTACAACATCGTCCCCGCAGCTCGGCAGGACCTGGACCTACTGGAGAGGGAATATTGGCTCACAGCGAACAGACCGGCATCGACGAGCCAAAGATCAGAATGACAAGTGAGCCATTATAGAAAGAACAGAGATTATAGATCCAATCCTCGATTATTTTCTATGATAATACGTTAGTCCGACCAACGACGCAATATTATACTAATATTATACTAGGCGACCGGACCCGCCTCGTATACATGCCGCCATTAACGAAACTTAGTTTCAAATCCCATGGTGTTGACACACATCACGGTCTGCCCGAAGAACCGTGGGACAGCGCCACATAGGCATGCAAGGAATAAAAAAATCCGTCTGGACCGGTGGACTTATTTGGTTATAACGGCACGCCGCGAGGTTGGACAGCCTAATGCATAACATACATCGACATGGGATTGATATAAGCACTGCCTTTGCGTCAGGGGCCAAGCGGCTGGCCAGTTCTTCTACGCCTAAGGCAGGACCTGAGCCCATGCATAAGGTGGAACCTGAACCCGTTCCGATCCAGAACGATGACGCACCTCCACATTTGGAAGAGGTTCAGCCGGCCGTCCTCCAAGTTGATTGCGCCGCTCCTCCTGGCTACACGCAACCGCTCAAGGCCACTCCAGGCGGGACAGCCATACCGATCAAAAAACTCCTGCGGCCATTTGCTCGAGCCATATTCAATGCGATTAGACCTCTTGCTCGACCAGTAGCCTTCAGGTCGCGGGCCTACCTCACGGCTGAGATGATGAAGGAGGTAGAAACAGTCCAAACTCTGATGCAGCGAGAAGCCATAGCTCTTGAGAAGATGGAGCAGACGATCGAACGCTCGTTCATCGCCACACTCCAAGAGCTCAGGGCGACGCGGGCATCCACGCATGTATCCTTAGAGAAGGAAGTTCAGAGCGCATCCGCAGAGCTGATGCATCGCCTTGAGGTTCTTGAGCAAAATACCTCTGCCGTTTTGCGAAAAACCACCATCAGTTGCAGCAACGATGAAACTATGGTTCGCACCGAACTAGGATACGTCCTCTGCTCTGCCTCTGATCACGCATTGCTAATACAACTGATTGAGACAGGGGAACTAGAGCCAGGGACACGCAAGCTCATCCAGCGCCTCCTTGTGCCTGGCGATGTGTTCGTCGATGTCGGGGCGAATGTGGGCTTACACATCCTGGCTGCCGCCCGGGCAATGAACGGTCGAGGTAAAATTATTGCCTTTGAGCCGTTTGAGCCCACCAAAATCCTGCTCGAAAAGACCATTTTCATGAACGGGTTCTCGGCGGTTGCGAGTGTTCATCACGCTGCTGTTTCAGATCAAAAGGGCTCGAGAGAGCTCTTTCTCGGCGAGACCAGCGGCCATCACTCCCTGTTCGGCCCTGTCAGTCCAAGCAAATCCACTTTACGAACTGTCACTGTACCAACCGTAAGACTGACGGATGTTATCGGAAAGAATGAAGTAGTGACGATGCTCAAAATTGACGTGGAGGGGGCTGAACTTGATGTCCTTGAAGGTTCAAAGCCCATCATCGAAAACAACCCCAATATTGGCCTTATCGTTGAATTTGGCAATTCTCACCTCCGTCGCCGCGGTCACAGGTCCCGAGATTGGTTACGTGCCTTTACGGATCTCGGCCTAAGCTATCGCGCGATTAACGAACAAACCGGAGAACTCCAACGATGGTCTGTGGAGCAATTAGAGGCCACTGACTCCGTCAACCTCTTCTTCTCGTCTCCAACTTCAAGTACCTGGGCAAAAGCTGGGGCCAACTCATGAGGCATGGAATTGTTGTCGTAGGTGCGGGAGGGCACGCTAAGGTGTGCGTCGAACTCCTTCAAGCGATGGGAGAGAAAGTCGCATACTGCGTTGGCGGGGTTGACAGCCCAGATATGTGCGTTGGCATTCCTGTTCTAAAAGGCGACGCCCACCTTGAGAGCCTACGGCAAGTAGGTTATTCGCGTCTGTTTGTTGCCATTGGCTCCAACTCACTCCGAGCGCGTCTGTCTGCCGTTGCCACTGACCAAGGCTATCAACTGATGAATGCAATCAGCCCGCATGCCGTCATTTCCCCAAGCGCCCGCTTAGGCGCTGGAATTGCGGTTATGGCTGGCGCAATTATCAATGCTGAGGCCGAGATTGATGATCTTGCAATTATCAACACTGGCGCGACGGTGGATCATGACTGCAAGATCGGCAAGGCTGCCCATATCGCACCTCAGACAAGCCTCGCCGGCAATGTAACCATCGGCGCACTTAGCTTCCTTGGGGTCGGATGCAAAGTGATCCCTGGCATTCAGATTGGTGAGCAGGCGACCGTCGGAGCTGGCGGGGTTGTAATTTCTAACATCTGTGACGGGGCGACCGTGGTTGGCGTTCCTGCACGCACCATCAAACAATAAACCGGAAACCAAAGAAATGAACCGCATCTCCGTCGCACAGCCTAAGCTAGCTGGAAACGAAAAAAACTACGTACTTGAATGCCTCGATACGAACTGGATCTCATCAAACGGCAAGTATATCGGCGCGTTCGAGGAGAGCTTTGCGAAATTCTGTGGCGTCAAGCATGCAATTGCGGCGAATAATGGTACGACCGCGCTTCATCTGGCGCTCGTTGCCTTAGATCTCAAGCCTGGCGATGAGGTCATCATCCCAACCGTGACATATATTGCTACAGCGAACGCTGTCCGTTATTGCGGCGCGACTCCTGTACTGGTGGATGTATGTCAGGAAACCATGAACATCGACCCACGTGAGATTGAGAGGAAGATCACTCCCAAAACCCGCGGTATCATTCCTGTCCATCTTTATGGACATCCTGCGGACATGGATCCAATCAATGAGATCGCCCAAACGCATCAACTTTGGGTACTCGAGGATGCCGCGGAGGCTCACGGGGCCGAAGTGCGCGGCCGCCGTGTTGGTAGCCTCGGCACCTGCGCTACATTCAGCTTCTTTGGCAACAAGATTATCACCACCGGTGAAGGTGGTATGGTAACCACAAACGACGACGATTTGGCAGCGCGGCTCAGGCTGTTCCGCGGACAGGGCATGGATCCCAATCGGCGTTACTGGTTTCCGGTCATCGGCTACAACTACCGCATGACGAACATCCAGGCAGCCATCGGTTTGGCTCAGATGGAAGGGATCGACAAGGCCCTGTCGGATCGCGAGACCCTGGCCGGGTGGTACAACGAAGCTCTGGCAGGGTTGCAGAACGAAATTGTCCTTCCCCAGCAGGCCCCTTGGGCAAAGCAAGTTTATTGGATGTACAATATCTTCCTTAGAGATGGTGATGGGACTAAACGTGACGCCGTTATGCGTCACCTTGATGAGATGGGAATCGAAACAAGGCCCGTCTTTTACCCAATGCATGTGCTTCCGCCTTATCACGAAGAGACAGCTTATCCCGTTGCAGATCTCTGGGCACAGCGAGGCATCAACCTGCCGACCCATCAGGATCTAACCCGGGCGGACGTTCAGAGAATTGCGGACAGTCTCAAGCGCGCGCTGGCATAGCAGATGAAGATTGCCCTGTGTTCGTCCTTCGTCCCATTCGTCCACGGCGGGGCAAGGAACATCGTCGATTGGCTGCATCCACTGCTGCAAGAGGCCGGGCATCAGGTAGAGACAATCTACCTGCCCGAAGTCGATGTCCCCGACCTCTTGTTTCAGCAGATGGCTGCATTTCGCTGGATTGACTTGACATCGGCCGACCGCATCATTTGCTTCCGCCCCCAAGCGCATCATATCCCGCACCCTCACAAGGTTCTGTGGTTCATCCATCATATCCGAGCGTTCTATGATCTATGGGATAGTCCATATCGTGGGTTCCCGGATGACGCGAAGCACAGGGGAATTCGCGACGCCCTTCACGCAGCGGACACCGCTGCCTTGAACGAGGCAAAGCACGTCTTCACCAACTCGCAAGCCGTATCGAACCGCCTCAAAGCCTTCAACAATATCAGTAGCGAGGTTCTATATCCTCCCGTCATCCAGCCTGAGCGCTTCCATTGCCGAGGGTTTAATGATGAGGTTGTCTACATTTGCCGGCTCGAGAATCACAAGCGACAGCACTTGCTCGTTGATGCGATGCGCTTTACCCGGACGCCAGTGCGCCTTCGATTGTGCGGTACAAGTGCTGGCCAAGCTTATCCAAGGGATCTGCGCGAACAGATCTCAACCTTTGGTCTCGCGGACACCGTGACTCTCGAAGATCGTTGGATCAGCGAAGAGGAAAAGATCGCATACTTGGCCGATTGTCTTGCTGCCGCCTATCTTCCGCTCGATGAAGACTCGTATGGCTACCCGAGCATCGAAGCAAGCCACGCAGGAAAGCCAATTGTCACAACCTCCGATTCCGGCGGCGTGCTCGAACTCGTTCACGACGGATACAACGGTTACGTGGCTGAACCGACACCAGAGGCTATTGCAGAAGCACTCGACCGCCTCTACACGGACCGAACCGTCACGGCAGTGATGGGAAGAAACGCCCATGCGCGTCTGAAAGAACTCAACATTTCATGGACGCACGTCCTTGATAGGCTCTTGGCATGAAAGTTCTTATAGTCAATAACATGGCACCATTTATTTGGGGCGGTGCCGAGGAACTTGCCGCTCATCTTCAGAAGAATCTGATCGTCGCTGGCCATGAAGCCGAAGTGCTGAGAATTCCGTTTCAGTGGGAACCTGCAACGCGAATTCCATCTCAGATGCTGATGGCTCGCTCTTTTGAATTGTGGAATGTCGATCGTGTGATCGCGCTGAAGTTCCCGGCCTACTTGATCCGGCACCCACATAAGACCCTGTGGCTTTTGCACCAGTACCGCCAGGCTTACGATCTCTTTGATGCCGGCCATACGAATTTGCCTGAAGGGCAGATTGGTACCGATATTCAGCGCCTGATCCAGAATGCCGACAACGAGACGTTCGCAGAATGCCGAAGGATATATACCAATTCAGAGATTACTCGGCAGCGACTGTATACCTATAACGGCTTTAACGCCGAGGTCCTTCTTCCTCCAATCAATGACCCCGAAATCTTCAATGGCGGAAACACTGGAAGCTACATTTTCGCTGGGGGGAGAGTAAATGGAATGAAGCGCCAACATCTGTTGCTCGAAGCCCTCAGCCAGTGCGACAGAAGCGTGAAACTTATCATTGCAGGTCCACCCGATACGCCTGATGACGCCAAAACTCTGCACCAAGTTGTAGAACAGCACGGGCTCAAAGATCGAGTGAAGCTCGATTTGCGGTTCTTGCCTCGCCAAGTCTACGCGGACTACGTCAATGGCTCGGCCGCTGTCGCCTATCTACCATTTGACGAAGACTCGCTCGGATACGTTGCCATGGAAGCCGCGACAGCCGGCAAAGCGCTTATTACGACCACCGATAGCGGTGGCGTGCTGGGATTAGTTGACCATAAAGCAACGGGATGGGTGGCGGAGCCGACCGCTGCGTCTTTGGCTGCGGTTATGAACGCCGTTGGGCACGACCGTGCGCGTACTAAACAGTATGGAATTGCCGCCAAAGAAAAATGGCTTGGTTTCCACATCAATTGGCCGAGCACCGTAGAGGCGCTCCTAAGATGAAGCTTCTCGTATTCACTCCAGCGCTCAAAGCTTCCGCAATTGGCCGGATGACGAGCCTCGTTACACGGGAACTGGTCTCCTCAGGACACGAGGTTGCTGTTGTTCGTACAGAAGCTCAGCAATACCTCACCAGCGCAACGCACAACTTTAATGCGGAACTCGTTCCTTGGACTGATGGGCCGTCGATCGTTGACCTCGCACGGCATGCGGACGCACTAGTCTATCAAGTCGGTGATAACTACGATTTTCACCGAGGCGTCGTTGAATGGCTCCCGCACTACCCAGGTCTAGTCTGTCTACACGACTTCTTCCTCGGTCACCTGTTCTACGGTTGGGCGCAGTCTCATCGCATGCAGGCTGAGGCAACGCTACGAGCTTGGTACGGGAATGACGTAGCCTCACGCTTCTTCGGCTATTCAACGAGCGATGCCTTCATCGAAGGGACACGCGAGGCATCTCCGATGACTGAGTGGATTGGCTCAATGGCTTATGGGGTGATTACGCACAGCAACTGGGGAATCGAACGTGTCGTTAACTCCTGTCCGGGGCCGGTCGAAGTTGTTCCACTCGCATACAACATTATTGCGCCCCTTGGTTCAGAGAGCATCGAAACAAGATCAACTGCGGTTGCGCCTCGGTTCGAGCTTCTGACAATTGGACATGTCAACAGCAATAAGCGAGCCAGGAGTGTCATTCAGGCGATCGGTAACAGCGGAACTCTCCGTGAGAAGATGTCCTACCGGCTGATTGGGCATATACAACCTGAGACCAAAGCCGACTTGCTGGCCCTGGCAGAACGTTGCCAAGTAAATGTCGTGATCTCTGGCGAAGTCCGCGATGAAATCCTCGCAAAAGCCATCAGGGATGCGGACGTGGTGAGTTGTCTACGTTGGCCGACACTTGAAGCCGCGTCAGCATCCGCGATCGAGGCGATGCTGTTTGGCAAACCTATCATTGTCACGAATGCAGGCTTCTATAGCGAGATCCCGGACACCTGTGTCGTGAAGATTGATCCGCACGATGAGGTCAACAGCATCCAGTCCGCGCTTGAGCTCCTCTTGAGCGACCAACAAAGAAGACAGTTACTGGCCCAGGCTGCCAGAAGCTGGGCCAGTCAAACATTTTGTCCGCAGAACTATGCAGCGAGACTGCTCGATATGGCCTGTTCCACCAGTAAAGCCCGACCAGCCTTGGCCGCGATTGACCAACTAATGCGGATATCTCAACGGTGGGGCGGGTCCGCTGAGATCCTCGCGCTGGAAGACACTGTTCGACCCTTGGCTATTCTCAGCTCCCTCGATCAGTCGGAGCCCTCATCCTTGGATGTCATTATCTGATAAACAAGGAATCGGGTGCGCTCCGACATGCTGGTTGAGCCTCGGACGAAAGGTCGCTAGCAATAATCTACAAGCTTCTGGACATCAAACTGTGACAATACATATCGGAATCAATAATCTGCGCCGCCACGCCGAGTCGACAAACGCCGCCGTCCGCGAAGCAGTGGATCGGGTCCTCGGAAGCGGCTGGTATATACTCGGTCGCGAAAACGATGCCCTTGAGGAGGAGTTTGCCTCATTCTGCGGTGCAAACCACTGTGTAGGCGTGGCAAACGGGACTGATGCGATCGAACTTGGTCTACGCGCTTTATCAGTTGAGCGCGGCAGCCGGGTCGTGACGGTCGCGAATGCCGGCTACTATACACTTACGGCACTTAGTGCAATTGGCGCCGTCCCGGTCTTCGCCGACGTTGACGAAACCAGTCGTCTGATGTCGATCGATCATCTGGGCGAGATCATCGCACAGGGCGGGATCGACGCCGTCGTGATCACTCACCTTTTTGGCCTCTTGCACGACATGGACGCTATTTTGCGCATCACGGAGCCGGCAGGGGTGCCAGTATTCGAAGACTGTGCGCAAGCTCACGGCGCTTCCCGCACGGGCCGCCGTGCCGGCAGCTTCGGTGCAGCGGCAAGCTTCAGCTTCTATCCTACGAAGAACCTCGGAGCTCTTGGCGATGCAGGAGCCGTGGTGACCCAAAGCGATGACACGGCCAGGAAAGTCCGACAGCTGCGCCAGTATGGATGGAAATCAAAGTATGAAGTCGAGAGCCCGCATGCGCGCAACAGCCGCCTCGACGAAATCCAGGCTGCGATCCTTCGTTCCAAGCTTCCATCCCTCAATGACTGGAACACACGACGTCGCGAGATTGCAACACGATACTCGACCGAGATCCACCATCCGCGGGTCAGTTGCCCTCCCGTATACGGAGAGGAGTACGTCGCACACCTGTACGTTATAGCATGTGACGATCGGCAGTCCTTGCGAGCTCACCTCTCCGCCATGGGGATTGGGACCGATGTTCACTACCCGATCCCAGATTATCGACAACTTCCCCTTGTCGGCAGCTTCGCCGATTTCGCTCTCCCGGTTACCGAAAAGCTTGCACACCGGATCCTGACGCTTCCTTGCTACCCAGAGCTTCAAGACGAAGAGATTTCTCACATAATCGACTCGATCAATCGATGGTGAGCGAATGTACTCGGTCATCATCCCTGTCTACCGCAATGCGGAGTTCGTGCCGGATCTCATCAGCGAGTTCTCGCGGATCAGCCGGATCATACGCGAGCGTTTTCAACTTGAGACCGAGTTTGTCTTCGTTGTTGACGCAAGCCCGGACGACAGTTTCGAACTCTTGGAGAAGGGATTGGCGCACGCGCCATTCCGTTCACAGCTCATTCTCCATGCGCGCAATTTTGGATCTTTCGCCGCCATTCGGACGGGGTTGAGGGCCGCGCATGGCGACTTTTTCGGCGTCATTGCGGCCGATCTGCAGGAGCCCCCCGAACTCCTCATCGAGTTCCTTGATAGGCTTTATAGCGACGCCGCGGACATCGTGGTGGGCGTTCGGGAGGGCCGCGATGATCCTCCATTGTCGCGTTTATCAGCAAACATCTTCTGGTCGGCCTATCGCCGCTTGATCGTGCGCGATATTCCAGCTGGAGGAGTTGACGTGTTTGGCTGTAATCGCCGGATCCGCGACGAGCTTCTCACCCTTGAGGAGGCGAACAGCTCTCTCGTCGGCCTTGTCTACTGGCTTGGTTTTAGGCGCACCGAAGTACAATATCGCCGGCGGGCCCGGGCCTATGGTAAGAGTGCCTGGACACTGAGCAAGAAGATCACCTACCTGCTCGATAGCATTTTCGCGTTCACTGACCTGCCCATCAGGATCCTCACGATCTTAGGCGTTATCGGGATCGTCGCAGCAGCGGTGTTGGCGGTCAGTGTGATCATCCTGCGCCTGATCGGTGAGATCGAGATCGCTGGCTATACTACGACGATCGTCGTCATCACGTTCTTTGGCGCTCTCAACACGCTAGGGCTCGGTCTGATCGGGGCCTATGCGTGGCGAGCATACGAGAATACGAAGCGGCGCCCTCTCGCCCTCGTACGGACGGCTCGGGTGTTTGCAGGGACTAATGTTCCATCATTGTCAGAAGTTCGGAGTGTCCAGTCGTGACCGAAGCCTTCATTCATCCCAATGCAATTTGCGAAGCCATGTCGGTAGGTCCGGGGACGCGTATCTGGGCCTTCGCTCATGTCCTCCCGGGTGCCCGTCTCGGCGTCGAGTGTAACATCTGCGACGGGGTCTTCATCGAAAACGATGTCGTAATCGGGGACAGAGTGACCATCAAGTGTGGCGTCCAACTCTGGGACGGCATTTCAGTCGAAGATGATGTATTCATCGGTCCGAATGCGACATTTACGAACGACCGATTCCCTCGCAGCAAAGTGTACCCCGACGCATTCGCCCGCACGATCGTCCGGCAAGGCGCCTCAATCGGAGCTAACGCGACCATCCTGCCAGGGATTGAGATCGGCGTAGGTGCTATGGTTGGCGCGGGTGCTGTCGTTACTCGCTCGGTGCCTCCTAATGCGATTGTCGTCGGTAACCCGGCTCGCATTAAGGGCTATGTCACCGACACAGACGGACCAAACGTTTCCCCCTCCCCTGAGTCCTTCGATGAGGCGCTCGCCTCCACTCCGCTGAAGGTGGGGCGCTCAAGCCTCCACACGCTGAGGATCGCGAAAGATATGCGCGGTGAACTGTCTGTGGGCGAGTTTGGCGCCCAAATCCCGTTCACGCCTGAACGGTACTTCCTCGTCTACAATGTGCCCGGTCGTGAGGTTCGCGGCGAACACGCGCATAAACAGTGCGAACAGTTTCTCGTGTGTGTTCGAGGATCGTGCAATGTTCTCCTCGACGACGGCGAAAGACGTACCGAAGTCACGCTCGATAAGCCCAATCTGGGCCTCTACATGCCGCCCATGATTTGGGGAACTCAGTACCGTTACTCGCCAGACGCCGTTCTGCTCGTATTCGCCTCCCACCGTTACGATCCGGATGACTACATTCGGTCCTACGATCAGTTCCGACTGGCCGTTAACACGGCAGCTGATTCGCGGTGAAGGTATTACAGAAACAATTTGTCCGGTTCGTGATCGGCGGTGCAGTGAACACCGCCGTTACTTTTGCGGCATACTTGCTACTAGAGCCTATTCTGTCACCCCGCGCTGCATACACGCTGGTCTATGTGTTCGGCATATGTCTATCTTATATGATCAACACATATTTCGTGTTTCACACCCAACGTACCATTCGTTCAGGACTTCAATATCCTGTGGTGTACGTGGCACAGTACTTCATCGGTCTGGTAGTTCTTTCCTTGCTTACCCACATGGCTATCGATAGTCGCGTTGCGATGGCACTCGTGATTATAACCAGCTTGCCAATTACCTTTCTACTCACTCGCTTCGTTTTGAAACAGTCTCGTTGAAGCTTGGGTACGACTGGCGCGAGCCTGTCTCACGATACAGGTCCGCTGCGAAGACTTCTGCGAAAGCAATGATCCGGCCCCTTAAGCGACAGATTCAGTTCCGCTATGCTGCTCGAGGATATCGCCCAATGACCCGGCGGCGACTATCTGCCCCCCATTCATGAGAACAGCTTTGTTACAGTAGCGCTTCAGCATCGCCGGATCATGGGAGGCCAAGACGAGGATGCTGGAATTCTCCATAACCTGTTCCATCCGACTTTCAGCCTTATCAGCAAAGTTCGCGTCGCCGACACTGATCATCTCATCCAGAAGCAGGATGTCTGGCTGTACGGCCGTTGACACTGCAAAAGCCAGCCGCAACGTCATACCGGTCGAGTAAGTCCGCATGGGGAGTTCCAGGAAGCCGCCGAGCTCGGTGAATTCCTCGACCGCAGGTGTCAGCTCCGCGATCTCCTGAAAGGTCATGCCGAGAAAGATTCCGCGCAGGGTGATGTTCTCCCGACCGGTGAGTTCCGGATCCATGCCCATGGTCATATCCAACAGGGACGAGACCGTGCCGTTGATTTGAGCGACTCCTCGACTCGGTTCGTAGGCCCCGGCCAGAACCCGCAACAGGGTAGATTTACCCGCCCCGTTATGGCCGACCAAGCCGAGGCGGTCCCCGGACCGGAGTTCGAGATTGATGTCCCGCAGAGCCTCGACAGTGACGATTTCGCCGTCGTGACTATCAATATGTCCGCCGACCCGGCGCAGGACGTTTGCCTTCAGAGACCGGCCACGCGCATTATAAATTGGAAAGTCGACGCCGACATTGCGCAACGTTATGGAAGTCATACTCGGTCCTCAGAGCCAATAAACGATTCTCTGCCGGAAGCGGCGGAACAGCACCCAAGCGATGAGTGCCGAGACGCCAATGGTTGCCGCGGCAGATGTATAGGTTATTGCCCCCGGCAACCGGCCCAGCAACGGCTCCGAGACCATCTGCAGAAAGGCGGCGAACGGATTGATGATAACCCAGTGCCGTACGCTTTCATCGAGCAGATCGACCTGCCACGCCACCGGCGAGACGAAGAAGGCCACCTGCACGAAATTTTGGATAATCTGAGGGAGATCGCGGAAGCGCGTACAAAGAATGGCGCAGACCAAGCCGCCTAGGAACCCCACTACGGCGATCAGCACCAATCCCCCGAGAGCGGCAAACCACGTCCATGCCGGAGAAACACCGAAGATTAGGAAGATTACAGGCAGAACAACGATGTTGTGCCCAAATGACACAAAGTTGCGCACCAAAATGCGAAGAATGAAGGTTGATTTCGGCAGTGCCTGTTGCCGCAAAAACCCTTCAGCTTGAATGAAGGCACTCGTGCTGTCGATGATAATGCCCGAGATCAAAGTCCAGGTTATGTAAGTCGTTGCCAGATATGGAATATATTTTTCGATCGGCTGCTTGAACAGAGCAGAATACACTGTCCCGATTGCAGCAATGAATATGGCAACGCTTAGTGTAATCCAGAACTGCCCAAGGCGAGAACGACGGTAGCGTTGCCGGATGTCGCCAATGCCAAGGAGCCACCAGACGCGCCAGCTCTGGAATCCTTGAATGATGTCGATCCAAGCACGTCGGCTCAGCCCCGGACCATTAGCGGTTTCATCCTTTGCTTGCGCTACGATCGGGGCAGACACAGTTTGCTTAATTGATGCCATGTGCGCCAATGAGTTTCCAACAATTTGATAACAGCAACGCCGAGCCTTAACCGATGCGAAACATTCTCGCTACCCCCACCGGGAACCAAGCCGTCTGTGTGATCGCGAAATGGCAGTAACCACACAGACGCTCCGAAGGCTCCATTTCGTGGCGTGCGATACATGTTTAGACAAGAACATATGCCGCATCATGTATGAAGGACACGCCAAGGTCCTACCAGAGGCAAGCGCTGACCGCCCTCCCCGGGACCCGAACGGCGCGGAACTCATAGCGCCCAGCGGGAGTCGAAGCAAGGTGCCACCGAGGCCGAAGCGGAAGCAGAAAGATCCCATTCGGCTACTGACCCGACTGTTACGCAGAAAAATTCGCGCCGATATGCCAGATGCTCAGCATTGGGGGCCAGGCGCCTGGACGTCTGCTCTCCAAGCGGGCGCCTCCCCTGCAGGAGATCACGAATGATCGGTCAACTGATAATCTCAGGCTTAGACGAACTGACTTCGATTGATTTGGGCTGCCACAGAATGCTTTCGACCACCTGCCGAGCGTACCGCGAGGGAAGAAAGTACCTGGCTGCATGCGCAGCCGCAGCGGCTCCTAGCCTCTGCCGCAAGACAGGGTCCGAGCGGAGCATTCGGAGCGCCGCAGCCGCCTCTCCTACATCAGCCTCTGCCCATAGCAGTTCGCTATCAGTATATTTTCCTTGAGGATCTTTAACTGGAACCAGCTCAAAGCTGACCGGCACGCCCGTCTCCGGCGTCAGAAAATCCACGCTTCCGGACCAGGCGGTTGCAACGACAGGCAGGCCCCGCATCATCCCCTCAGCAATCGGAAGACCGAGACCTTCGGCTCGGTGCAGGGATATGACTACGTCCGTTCGTTTATACAGCGCACTCATTCCGCTTTCATCTAGGACATCCCCAATCAACTCGATGTTCCCGGCACCGCCCGCCGCCTCCTCCAACAGGCGAACTCCTTCGGGCCAGGCGAATGCATTCATGTACTTGACAATGAGGCGTGCAGAGGGGTCGTCGCCGAACGCTTGGCGAAATGCCGCAATCGCCGCGCAGGGGTTCTTGCGCGCGAAGCTCGATGCGACGTTGAAGATCACTGATACCGTGAACGGCCGCTCCTGAGAGAAACGTAATCGAGGATCTCCGGTCCAGATCAAAGGATAGGGAACGACGTGCAGCGGTCGCCCACGCGCGATTGGGCGAACGGCATCACGGACGAAAGTGGTGTTCACGCAAATCTCGTGGAGGAACGGAATGGCGGGAGACCAGTCCTCCGGTAGCCGCGGCAACTCCCAGAACCAATGTGCAATGAAGTGCTTGTGGCGTACGAAAGCCCGGCCGAGTTGCCCCATTGCTAAGGGCACGAGGGGCCCGCTGACGTGCAGGAAGACGGTGCCTTCTCCCAGCAGATGGCGACCATCGGCATAGTCGAAGTCGGTGTGGTTTACCTCGTGCATCAACTTTGCTGTCAGATCCACGCCGTAAACCGGCAGCCCAGCCGCTTTCAGCGCGTCGTGGCAAGCACGCGCCGCCGCTCCCAGACCGGACGCGTGGCGGAGCATGCCAATGATGATGATTGGCGCCTTGGCCTTTGCCGTGGAAGTGGGCCGCGGCGCCCACCAGAATGCTAGGCGAAAGAGAACGGCCCGCCGAGCCTTGTGGGGCAGCCGACGCCACAGATGCAGATGGACAAATGTCAGAGCCGATCTGAACATGATTCCAGCAGTCATGCGGATCTTCTGATCCCGTCTCCGGCAGCCTGAGCAGGAACGAACTTTCCGTGCGTGCCAATCCGGCTCTCACTGCCGTCGAGCAGGATTGCCTTGAGGCGCTTGACATTCTCAGCCCAGGTCAGCCACGGCATGGCGTCTGATTTCGGATGTTCACCTTTGGCATACAACTCGAGCCAGTTCGTCACGACCTTGGCCAGAGCCTCGGAATCCTGACTGCCGAAGTAGCTGGCATAGGCGCCTGCAACCTCTCGAAACACCGGAATATCGCGCGCCAGTATAGGAATGCCGTGCCGAGCTGCCTCAATGAGTGGCAGACCAAATCCTTCGTCCTCCGACGCGGCGATCAAGCACACACAGTCCGCATAGACCTTCTCCAGATACTCGTCGCTGATACCCTCAAGCCAAAAGAGCCGCTTTCCCAATTCGGGATGATGGCGCAACCGCTGCACGATTGTCGGGATAGTCCGTCGTTGCTCGGGTGGCTCTGACTTCCAGCCCTCGGCTCCTACGATTACGAGATTAATGTCAAGGCCGGCCTGCCATAGGTAGTCAAACGCAGCGAGCGTCTGCAGATGCCCTTTTCTCGGCTCAACGGTACCGACCATCAGGAAACTCGGGCGCAGGTTCAACTGCTCCAAGACGGAGTGCGCGTCCGCTGGCATACCCATCGTCGGCGCAGATGCGGCAATGTCGGCGCCGAGATGCAATGCGACAATTTCCAGTTTTTCCAGTACTTCGGGCCTCTTGGCCTGCAGCCACCGGCTGGTTTCGTCGGCAACGGCGTGGGAGATGCAAATGAGACGGTCGGCATTGTCTGCGACCTTCAACAACCATTGTGCATGAATGTCGCTGAACCGGTCCGGAAAGAATTGAGGCCATGTGAGCGGCAGGACATCATACACCATAAATGTGACCCGGACGCCCCGTGCGCGCCAATCGGCGTAGAGCCCCACTTCCGCAGCGCGAATGACTCCATCGGTCCAAAAGTCGGGCATGTAGAAGACATCGCCGTCCGCAACATCCACCGGATCATCTTCCAAAACATCTTCTGGCAGACCAAGAAGCCTTAGAGTGTAGCGTCTTGCATAGCGGTAATGCCAATGCCCGTTAGTCTCCCCAAACCAAACTGGCTCCACTCGAAATCCTACCGGTGGATTGTTCAGGAGGGCAAGGAGCTGGGAGCGGACGACGCGCTGGATCCCGGTCTTGAAATCCGCGCGCGCGAGAATCGAGACATCGACTAACAGCTGACGGATACCGCCCGTCTGGAGTGGGTTCTCCCGTGCCAGCTTCCGTGCAATCTCAAGCCATCGCTCATCGTCCGGAGGCGCCGCAACGAGAGAGGCATGTTCCGCAAGAGCACGCACATCCGTTGTAGCTGGGGCCCGTCTGGAAATCGTTTCGATCGCGTCGCGGTAGCGAAGGGCAACCTGATGCGGCGAATGCTGCCCCGCCACGCGGCGGGCCTCATCGCTGAGAGTCTGCCGGCTACCGGGCTCGTTGCGCAGAGTCGTGATCGCGTGCGCCAGATCTTCGACGGAGAGCTCGTCCGGCAGCATGTGCACGCTGCCTCCGGGCAATTCTACCATCGAACCGTTGGCATTCACGATGGTCGGAACCCCATAAGCTAGGCAGTCGAACACGGCCGCCGATGTCTCGCCTCGCGAGTGCGCACGCAGCTGCACCGCAATGTCCGCCGCCTGCAGATACTGCCGGTAGGTCTCAAGCGGCACAAATCCGGTGATCCGAACACGGCTCTTGGCCGGTGACGCGTTAATGGCCCGGCGCAACTGTTCGCAGTATAGATCGTTCTGGCTGTCCTGGCCAACGAAGATGAGATGGCAATTGCCCTCACCAGCCATGGGGGTCTTGAGCCACGCTTCGAGGAGATGCAGGTTCAGCTTAGTCTCGCCGAGGATCCCGAATGAGCAGATCACGAAGTCAGTTGAGCCGAAGCCCAAGGCTTTCCGGGCGGCTTCCCGGTCAATGGCTTCGGGCAGGCGCCGCGGGAATGGAACAATCATCCAGTCTCTCGTAATGCTCTTCCCATAATGGCCCTCTGCCAGTTGTCGGGAATAGCTGCTGTGGACGATGACACCCTGCGCTCTCTGCAGCAATGACAGGTTCACCGGGCAGTTGTTGACGACCTCAAGTTCCTTTGCCGGGTCGAATCTGTCTCGAAGGACTTGGTATCCATGTGAGTGGTACAGCGCGCTTGCCCAGAACCCGCTGACCCCGCCATACAGCTCCAAGTGGGCGATAAGGCCGCCGAGATAGTAGTCATGCAGAACCACGACCCCAGGATACCGATCAAGCAGGCGGAACATGTGGTCATGGAACAAGGAGTTTCCGAACTGATAGACGATCCGGTCATAGCTGTGAGCATGCCGCTCGAACCAAACGAGATCACGGACCGTGCAATTGGCCTTGATCCAAGGATCGGAGAGCTCCTTCTGCGCAATGATAACGTCGATGGCGTAGTGCCGGACGAGTTCGGGCAGCAGCTCCGCACTGTAGTCAGCAATGCCCGATTGCTCGGGCGGCAACGGCGACACATAGGCGAGACGCGGCTTATCGCGGTTGGACGTTCTGGTGGAAGGATGCGATTGGTCCAGATTGCTGCGGGCTCTCATCAGCCGCTGATAGACCAAACGGACAGATAGCGGCTCGGTTGACAGATCGAGCAGACCATCTTCCGGCACTCGCTTTTGCGACATGAAGCTCATGGCCCGCTGATGATAAGCCATTAGACGCAGGCGGTTGTTGATGTGCGGGAAGCGTGCCGCGCTCCTCTTGGCGAGAGCCGACAGGGAAGGCCGCTTTAGGACCTGTTGGATGAGACCAACGACGACCGTTCGGGCCAACCGGCGCAGGCGGGAGCCCGGCTTGAGCGATGTCCATGCCCTTGCGTGATGCAGGCTCGATACAGCTGCACGTTCTACAGAACGCAGAGGCGCAGCGACCGCCCACGCGTACGAGTTGCAAATCTCGGCAAGCTGCTGCTCCAACACAGCCACCCGGCGATTGAGCGTCTTCTCCTGACTGAGAGCGAAACGTGCACGCTCCTCCATCCCAGCGACCTGCTGGTTGAGCCGGGTGATCTCATCCTTCGCATGGTCAAGCCTCAGGCGCAGGCTGGCTGCAAAGGGCGATGTCTCGCCGAGTTCAAAACCGTCGAATACATTGGGGCCTATGCCGAAGCTCGCTTTCAGCTCGGGATGCGAAGTGCTGACGTAGAAGCGGCTCAGACCATCAAAATAAACAAACTCGTAACCCAGAGCCAAAAGTTGCGGTTCCCAAGCCATTCGTGCGGACGCGGGTGTGTTGGGCCTCGTACTTTCGACAACAACAATCCAGGGACGGACAGATGACGGTAGCCAGCTCCTGACCACCTGTTCCTCAGCACCCTTGCCGTCAACCTTGAGCCAATGAACATGCTGACCACTGAAGGCATCCAGTACCTGCGAAAGTGGCAAGCAGGGGACCTCAACAGATCGGACACTGAAGCCGTTGGCCTCGTACTGCACGGCCATTGCGGGGTCAGTAGTATACAAGCCCGCTTCAGGGATTTCGAAGGACCGGACTCGTCCCTCCCCCAGAGCAATGGTCGCTTCAATGACCCGTTCATCCGGCCGAGCTTTGCGAAGCTGCTCTGCATAAGTAGCCACCGGCTCCACATGGACGCCACGCCATCCCATCTTGTAGAATGCAAGGCTTATGGAGCCAGCTATAGGATCTTGCGCCCCAATGTCGATGTAGGTGCCGCGACTTACATGCTTCAATGCGCGCCATAGAATAACATCCTCAAGATTCTGCGCATAAGAGGTCATGGTCAAGGCGGTATTCCATCTGCCGTCGACTGCTGGGCTAAACCAGTTCAAAGAAAACGAAACACTGTTTATCGGCACTAGTACGATCGATGCAACAAGAATTTCTGGTCAGAAATCACCAAAGATATGCTAGGACCAGCCTCTCGGTTGAGACCTGCCCGACAATCATTGAGAGTCGACAGTTATTGGGAGACTGGAGCACTTTCGCCCGTACATTGAGTTCTAGCCGCCGGAGCCTAGGTCAACGCACAAGAATATTAAGTGATTGAGGCATTCTGTCAGCCAAGTTCACCGATTCGAGCGCGGCAGTCTTCCAAGACAGTCGCAAGCGTCTCATCAAGCGTGTATTTCGGAGCCCAGCCGAGCCTCTGGCGCAATCGACTCGAATCGCCGATGATGCGCGGGAGATCGCTGGGCCGAAGGCGAGCTGGATCCTGCTCGACCGAGATACTGACGCGACTATGCCTAAGGAAGTGCTCCAAGATATCGCCGATGCGTTGTGGCACTCCTGAAGCAATGTTGAGGATTGGGGCCGGCTCGTGCAGTGCCTCAGCAGATTGAAGCGCTAGAACATAGGCATCAACCACATCACGGACGTCGAGAAAGTCACGCTCCGCATCGAGATTGCCGACATGGATCACCGGCGCTGCAAGCCCGGCCTCAATCTGCGCAATTTGCATGGCGAAGGCTGGAATGACAAAAGCACCGGACTGCCCGGCTCCAGTGTGATTGAAGGGACGGAAGCGAATGCATTTCAGGCCGCGGCGCGTCAACGCGCCAAGAGCGAGATCGGCTGCTGCCTTCGTCACAGCATATTCATCGACTGGAACAAGCAGTGCATTCTCGTCGAGAGGTAAGCCCGACTTAGCGCTTTCGCCATAGACGAGCCCCGAACCTGCATTGAGCAACCAGCAATCTGGTGCTTTATCCAGAATAGCCCCGGCTAGGTTAAGGACGCCGTGAACGTGCACCTGCCATGCGGCCATCGGATTGGCTGACGCGACTGCTGGCACCGCCAAACCGGCCAAATTGATTATATGGGTAGGGTTATAACGGTCAATCATTGACGTAACGGCAGCCACGTCCGTTATGTCCATCGCTGTAACAGAGCCAAGGATCGGGTGTTCTCCCGATGTCGTCCCAGTTGGCACAACGTTAGCCTCATCACAGACACGCCGAAGGGCTTGCGCAAGGTAGCCCCCCACGAAGCCTCCAGCGCCTGTGATGAGAATCCGCATCTCGAATGGACCGATCGGCTCAGAGATGCTCGTGGGTCTTCAGGCGAGCGAGATCGGCCTCGACCATTTCAGCAACCAAGTCCTCGAGGCTCGTCTCGGCCATCCACCCGAGCTTCGCCTTTGCCTTAGCCGGGTTGCCGAGCAGAACATCGACCTCCGCCGGGCGGAGGAACCGCTCGTCGACCGTGACGTGGTCTTCCATATTCAGCCCGACATGGGCGAAGGCCAGTCGGCAGAAATCTCGGACCGAGACGGTGCGGCCGGTCGCAACCACGTAGTCATCGGGCGTGTCCTGCTGGAGCATCAGCCACATGGCCTTGACGTAGTCGCGGGCATGACCCCAGTCCCGGGTGGCATCGAGATTGCCGAGAGCGACCTTGTCCTGGAGACCGAGCTTGATCCGCGCGGCGGCATCCGTGATCTTGCGGGTCACGAACTCGATCCCACGCAGGGGAGACTCGTGATTGAAGAGAATGCCGCTCGAGGCATGCAGGCCAAAGCTCTCGCGGTAATTCACCGTCATCCAGTGGGCGTAGAGTTTGGCGGCGGCATACGGGGAGCGTGGATAGAACGGCGTCGTCTCCGACTGGACCGGCTCCTGGATCAGCCCATACATCTCCGAGGAAGAGGCCTGATAGAAGCGCGCTTCGGGGGCGACGAGTCGGACCGCCTCGAGCATGTTCGCGGCGCCGAGGCCGGTCACGGTTCCGGTCAGGAGCGGCTGCTGCCATGAGGACTTCACGAAGGACTGCGCGGCGAGGTTGTAGACCTCGGTCGGACGAACCTCGTTCAGCACACGGATAAGGCCGGATAGATCGGTGAGATTGCCGTCGTGAAGAACAATCTTACCGGCGACTCCAATCCATTTCAGGCGGGAATCGACGACATCCGCCGAAGCACTGCGGCGCAGCAGGCCGTGGACCTCATAGCCCTTGTCGAGCAGAAGCTTGGAAAGGTAGGCACCATCCTGACCGGTCACGCCGGTGATCAGGGCCTTCTTCGACGTCGTCATTCAGTTAGTCTCCGATTTTATGACCTAAAGCGCCGTGACCATAAAACCGACGCCACGATGGTTTTACTCAGGGACCAACCGGGTTGCGCAGGCTCACCGATCAGTCCATCAGGATACTGGATCGGGTCTGGAACAGCTTCCGGCGGGCTCGTTGGGGCTTGCACATACCGTGCAGATTCAGCCCCTGTCAACGACCCACCCTTTGGGCACCCTGGCCAAAAGGCCTGACCTTCTAGACCGTCATCCTGCGATCCCGGCCTGCCTAGACCACTGCATTGTCGCAGGCCGAGAGATGGATAGCTCAGCCGACCCAAATGCGGGCTGACGCCTAGGTTGCTGCGCAGATCAGCCTATCGATGGAACAGACCAAAGCAGCGGGTAACACGGCCATGCGCGGCTTCGCTGCAATTAGGTGTTGACCGATCCCCTCGCAATGTCTACGGCGTTTGTTAACAATGGAACATTCGAACACTGTTTCAAATGTCGAATAGATCCCTTGAGAAGCTCAACTAGTTCCAGTAATTCGCAACTGGCATGACGTTTAACGTTATATATCTTCTTTACACTGCTGCCGACGGGGGTTGTAGACCGTGAAGCTGATTATCCAAATCCCCTGCTATAATGAGGCTGGGACACTTGCGATTGCGCTGGCCGCACTCCCACGGCAGGTTCCCGGGTTTGACACCGTCGAATGGCTGGTGATCGACGACGGCAGCGTTGACGACACGGCCCGCATCGCCCTTGAGAACGGTGTCGATCATGTGGTTCGCCACAGCCGCAATCAGGGACTTGCCCGCGGCTTCATGACGGGTCTGGAAGCGTGCCTTGAGCGCGGAGCAGATGTCATCGTCAACACCGATGCCGACAACCAGTACAATGCGGGTGACATTCCTGCTCTCGTGAGCCCGATCCTTCAGCACAAGGCCGATATTGTGGTTGGCGCACGCCCGATCGACACGATCGAGCATTTCTCGCCGGCCAAGAAATTCCTGCAAAAACTGGGCAGTTGGGTCGTTCGTGTGGTCAGCCGCACGAGCATCCCCGATGCCCCCAGCGGTTTTCGGGCCATGAGCCGAGCGGCCGCACAACGACTGGTTGTGTTCAGCGACTATACGTACACGCTTGAGACAATCATCCAAGCGGGGCAGAAGAACATGGCGATCATGTCCGTTCCCGTCCGCGTCAACGAGGATCTGCGCCCGTCGCGTCTCCTGAAGAGCATTCCATCTTACATCCAGCGGTCCATCGGAACGATGGTCCGCATCTTCGTCATCTACAGACCCTTCCGCTTCTTTGGCGTTCTTGGTGCCACTCTGTTCTTTCTGGGTTTCCTGATCGGCCTCCGGTTTCTTTTCTATTTTCTCAACGGCAATGGCGACGGCCACGTCCAATCGCTCATCTTGGCCTCCGTGCTGCTTGGCATGGGCTTCCAAACCATTCTCGTCGCGTTTTTGGCCGATCTTTTGGCGGCGAACAGGAAACTCCTCGAGGACATCCGCGTAACGGTCAAGCGTGCCCCAACCGATATGGGCCATAACACGGTCTATCTTGAAGACATGACGATGCGTGAGCCAGCTTCTCTCCCGGGCCACCGCGTGCGCGCGCAGAATGTCGACAAGAGTCTAGAGGACGTGGCGGCCAGCCGCTAAAAGGGCGCGATCTGCAGCTCTAGCTCTATAGCCCGGGCTCGGACCGTAGAGCACATAGTTGGGGTTAATTCGCCAGGATTGAGGGTTCGAGAAAGGTAAGCCGATGAGCGTAAAGATTGCCGGTGGTGCCGAAGAAAGCGGAATTGTTATTGGCAATACATTTGACAAATACGGCTCACGGAACCCGATCGTCCAATGGATGACGGGGCGCTTCGAAGCAGCATTGTCAGACCTCGTTGCCGTCGCGGCCCCAACAGCGATCCACGAGGTCGGCTGCGGCGAAGGCTATTGGGTGTTGCGCTGGAATGAAAAAGGTATCGCCGCCCGCGGAAGCGATTTTTCCACGCGCGTGATCGAGATGGCCCGCGAGAACGCCTCGGAGCGAGGCTTGTCGCCGGAGTTGTTTGAGGTGCAAAGCATATATGACCTTGAACCAGGCCGCGATAGAGCCGACCTTGTCGTTTGCTGCGAGGTTCTAGAGCACTTGGAACGCCCTGAAGCCGGACTGCAGGCCCTGCAGCGGGTCGTTGGACGCCATCTAATCGTGAGTGTCCCTCGCGAGCCGTTATGGCGCGTCCTTAACGTGGCACGGGGAAAATACATCCCGGACCTGGGCAATACTCCCGGACACGTTCAACACTGGTCAAGAACAGGTTTTGTGAATCTCGTCTCCAAGTACTTCGAGGTCGTCAAGATCAGGAGTCCCCTCCCCTGGACCATGCTGTTGTGCCGCCCTCGTCAGTGAGGAATGCTTCGTCTGGCATGAAAAAGTACCTGCATTGGGCCGGTAGCGCTCTCGCTGCGATCGGCATCCTGTTCGTTGTGATTCGCCTGCGCGGCTATAGCGGCCAGATTAACTTCAAGGACTTCGATCGCGAGATCTGGTGGGTCATAGGGTCTTGCGCAGTCGTCTATGGCCTCTCGAATGTTATGCTAGCTCTTGCCTGGTGGAATTTACTTGGCCAGTTTGGGACAGCCACGTCACGCCTCTGGGCGATTGGAGCCTACGGCATCACCCAACTCGCTAAGTATGTTCCAGGCAACATCTTCCATCTCGCGGGCCGGCAGGCTGTTGGGATGGCTGCGGGTCTACCTGGATGGTCCCTTGCGAAATCATCCATATGGGAACTGGCGCTTATCGCGTCTGCAGGATCGCTTTTCGGGTCGCTAGCACTCCCTCTGATGTTGCCCGCGCTACCACTTGAACTCGGGGCCATTGTTTTTGCATTGGCACTCATTGTGGGTGCTGTGGCCCTCAGAGCCTGCCTCGGTCCGGCGGCAGTATGGGCTTTCGGCTGGTATGTTGGCTTCCTTGGCATTTCAGGGATGCTGTTCGTTTGTTTGGTCGGCGTCACGTTCCCAGTTGGAGTTGAATCCAGCGCAAACTGGATCATGCTTTGCGGCGCCTACGTCTTGGCTTGGCTTGCCGGCCTGCTTACTCCTGGCGCACCTGCGGGAGTGGGGGTGCGGGAGATTGTACTAATCTTCCTGCTGAACGGGCTGATCGGTGAGAGTGAGTTGTTGCTCGCTGTCGTTCTAGGGAGGGTCGTGACGGTGGTCGGCGATTTGCTCTTCTTTGTGATCGCTTCACTGCAACGTAAAAGTCACCCGGTTGAGGTCAAGTGACATCTTGCCCGGTGGCGCGCGTTCGCCATCCCGGTGACGGGTCGAGCAGTCCGACTGTGCTTTGTGCCTATCGGAGACCGGAGACAGCCTCTCATTGGCCTAATGGGATGCTGACCATCTATGAACACAAGAGACCGCGCCTCCGAACGCGCGGGCATTCGCGTTGGATCTCGGGCTGCAAAGTCCTCACTGATTGCAGGCCTACCTCTTCGGCCCGGCCCCTGTACAAAAGGGCCAGTCCGCGCATGGCTCGTGTCTAATCGAATTCAGCTAGTCGACACCGATCCTGTGGAGCATCACGCCGAGCGTTCGCGGATCCTGAATGCCAATTTTTGTCGGCGACAAAAGCGGCGTGGCTTTGAATTCCAAGACATTCACTCCGTCTGCGCTCAAGATCGATGACGGCAGTGCAACGTTCTCGACGGCCACACGCCAGGGGCCTTCGCCTTGCCCAACATAGGTACGCTCAAGCACGACGTTTCCATTCATCACCAATTGCATCGTCATTCGATCCGTTGGCCGCGGAACGAAAGGCGTGAGTTCGACACGCAAATTCAGGTCTTGCTGTTTTGGCAACTCAAGCAGCACATTGGACACGCTCCTCGTTGACCAAATCCCCTTCGACTCAAGGCGAGACCAGCCTCGGTGCAACATGAATTCAGGATTCAAACCGTCTGTGGTGAACGATACCGATGAGCCCCTCTCCAGTTTGATCGGCTTACCATGTTGCCTTGGATCGTAGCTCTGTGCGACCCAAGCCTCACCCATTCCCTTGAGACCTGGATTCAGCCTGATGACGGCAAAATGGTCACTGTAGGACGCCGACAGGCGAGGATCCGCATCGAGCTTTGCGGCGATGGCTGACAATTCATCCTTATAGACATACCTGAGTGGCCCACTGTGCGCGGCCCAGAGCAGGTCGATATAGGGAAGCACGACGGCATCTGCGTCCTCGTTTTCCAGAACGGCCCTGACATTGGAGAGGAAGTCAGGGTCAATCTCATCCTGGGTAAAACGCTTCACGGTATCCGGCCAGTTCTCTCGAGCAGAGGCCAGGTTTTTGTCGCCGCCGATATTATAGGTCTTTATGCCAACCTTGCTTGCAAGATAATTGACCAGGAAGTCATTCCGATACGGCAGAAATGCAATGTTCTCGCCCTTTTTTACAAGAGCGGCCAATTCCTGCACGATCGCATCTCGGGAGGAGATGTCGGCTCGCGCATCAAGATAGCCGCGAAAGATCCCCAAAGCCGGAATGTTGAAGACTAAGACCGCAAGTAGCACGATCATCTTCTGTTTGACTGATCGAAGCTTGCTTGAAAGCACTATGGCGAGAATGGCCCAGCACCCGAAGACGCCCAACGCCATCCACCGGTAACTTGCGCGCATATTCTTGAATCCGGGCAGATGTTCAGACAGAATAGAACTCCCCGTAGACAACCATCCGTAGCTTTCGGGCATTAGCTGACCCATGCCCTCCGGACGATACGTCAAGAACTTAACGGACGGTCCCAAAGCCATATAGAATCCGAATAAAGCGATGACACCGAAGAGGGTCATCACCTTCCGGTCACCCTTACCCGTAGCGACACCATAAATCGCGGCAATAATGATTGCTGCCGAGAAGGTCGATTGGAACACCGAGCTATCGCCAAAGTATTCACGCGGTGCTCGCGCGTCGCTCAATCCGATCAGGTCGGGCAGGAACAAGAACCCTTTCGTGGCGATGAGGAAAAACTCGAGGTTTGCTCCCCACCCGCGAAAGAAGTCCAGCGGAGCAGGATCAAATTCAGCTTGCCCGATATACAGTACGTAAAGAACGTAAGAAGCCAGAAGGCCCAGTCCTATGGAAGCAAACTTGCAGACGACATTGATCAGATTATTGTTTCGCCCCTGAAGAAGAGAAAACAAAAGAGCGAAGCCCGTGGCCACAGCGAACATCATGTACGTATAGCCGTCCATGAATACTGAAACCAGGCAGGTAAACAGAAACAGCATGAAATTGGTCAGGCTCGTCGGACGATCGAGGACGCGGACTGAACTGTAGAAATAGAACGGAAGAAGGGCGATCCCGAGGGCGAGCATGGAATATCCATGGTGGTACCACACTACCTGCATCGTGCACCACACGGTGGCCGACATCAGGGACATCAGTGTTTCGCCGCCCAGCCGCCGTGTCAGCTTGTATGCGCCTCCGAATGCCACCGTCAGCCAGAGCGCGAATGAAGCCGCATAGGCGTCGGCCGCCGACAGGCCCAGTTTCAGAAAGGCAGAGGCAGGCAACGCTCCCGCCAAGCCGAATGATATTGCGGCGGGCTGAGGCGCACCGAAATTGTGCGCAAATATGGAAAATCCATCGTTGATGAAGGACTGTGCGAAGCCGATCGTCCAGAACAACTGGGCTGTTGTTGGAGCCAACAAGCCTGGAAGGGTTCCATTGACGATGAATACGACGGCAAGCATGAATACTGCCGCGGCAACGACATGAAACCTTGGAATCGACAACGCGTGGTCCCCTTTCGCACTTCCGAGCACCGTGTATACCGACGGCTCGATGGTAAGGCTAGGTCGCGTGGATGGATGTGAGCCGCAGGATCATGCAGGTCGGCATCCGGGAAACGCCCACAGCGGCAACCAAGACGAGCGTGGCATGCAAGCCAGAGCCATATGAGATTGCGACACATCCATCGAACGGGGCCACGTTGTCCGGGCTGTCCCTGTGGTCACCCACGGCTCGCCTCCCAAAGGACAGCTACAAGGATCCATGGACAGACCCACGATGGACGCCAGGGACACTGGTTCCGTCGTAGGCCTCCATGGGCACGGGTTCACCGGGTTACCTCAGTCCTGAGGGGCCTGCATTGTGAAGCCTTGTCAACGGCCTACCCATGCCTGACATGCTGCTCCGCGATGCGGAGCCCCCACGTGAGAAGGTCTTCAGCGCGTGCTTGAGTCGCCGCCTCAACGTAAACCCGGAGCTCCGGCGCATTGCCCGAGGCGCGGAAATGCACCACTTCAGCGTTTGCGAGCGAGACTCGCAGGCCGTCGCGACCATCGACCACGGCGATATCCGCCACGGGGGACAACAGTGCTTCCAGAAAGGCGCGGTCCTGCTTCAGCCGTGTCATAAACGCGGCGCTCTTCTCCGTGGATACGTCCTTCAGCCGGTTGCTAGCAGCCGCCTTGAAACCGAAACCGGCCGCGAGGTCCGCGAGTGGCCGCTCTGAGGCTTTGACCTGTGCAAGAGCGCACAGGATCGGCAGCATGGCATCTCGAGTGGGCAGCGCCGCAAGCATGCGGTCTCGGTGCCGGACGGATGAGCCGAGCAGAACACCACCATTGGCCTCGAACCCGACCACGACGCGTCCTCCGAAGCGAGCAGCTTCCGTCATTCCCTCGATGACGTAAGGAGAGCCGACTTTGGTGCGAATAATATTTGCAAAAGTCCCAGATGCCTCCAAGGCCGAGTTTGATGTCACGGGCGTCACGATGGTGTCGGCCCCAAGGTACCGTGCCGTGATCGCGGCAAGAAGATCGCCGCGCAGGAAAACGCCCGCCCCATCGGCTACGAGGGGCCGGTCCGCGTCACCGTCCGTGGAGACGATGGCATCAAGGGCCTGTTCGCCGGCCCACGTGCGCGCCAGGATCTCGTCCTCAGGGCGGAGGGCCTCGGTATCGACGGGTATGAAACTCGTTGCCCGCCCGAGTGGCACAGGCCTCGCACCAAGGGATTCGAGGATCTCGACCATCACGTCCCGCCCAACGGAAGAATGCTGATAAACGCCGACGGTGAGGCCGCGCAGAGCCTGTGAGCCAAAGTAATCGAGGTACCGAGCCTTATAGGCCGAAAGAGCTGCCTCATCCACAGCAGGCATGGACATCGACTTTGCGGCATCCGGCAGCGATTGAACGCCCAGTTCGGCGTGCGACGCGAGGATGCGCGTTTCATCCTGCTTGTTGATCTCACCCTGGGCACGATAGAACTTCAACCCATTGCGATCCTCCGGGATATGGCTTCCCGTCACCATGATCGCCGGCAATCCGAGCCGCATGGCGTGGAGAGCGAGCGCAGGCGTTGGAAGCGGACCACAATTGATGGGCTCCGAGCCCGCGTCCTGCAGCCCCGCGGCACAGAGCCGCGCAATCGTCGGGCTGCTTTCCCGAAGATCTTGCCCGATCAGGATGCGCCCCTGAGATTCGGCGCCCGCACCATCCTTCTTGAGAACCTCCGCGAAGGCTCGCGCGTAAGCGTAGGCTGGAAGCCCTGCCAGTTCGACGGCAAGACCCCGCAACCCACTGGTGCCAAACTTGAGAGAGGATGCGCCCGCTTCCTGAACCCTGTTCGTATCATTCCCGCCCATCAGCGCCTCTCTTTTAGTCTAATCCCCAGCCTCCGCCAACAGGAGACGTTCCCACGCCTCTAAACCCTCAGATGCCCACGGTCCAGATTGGTTGGAGCAGAAGGTTGGATCGTGTCGCGAGAGCGCTCGTGCTCAGAGGCGAGCCGCGGACCATCAAGAGCGCTGCCATGGCGTGACCGTCAGGGATCTACCTGCACTCGAAGAGGGAGCCACGGTTGCAACAAAGGGCAATCCCCGTTGAGAGGACCGACCGCTGCATTTGCGGCTCAAATCGAAAGCGCCTCTGGCACCAGTGTGCGTTGGCCGGGCATCACTGAATTGATACTCCAGAGTTTGCCTCAAGGGCTTGCACGGTCGCCCGCTCCAAGCTGCCGGTCACAGCCAGGCCTTGGGCTCGCTCAAAGGCTTCAATGGCTCGGCGCGTCCTAGAACCCATTTTCCCGTCAGCCGTAAGCGGCCCATATCCGAGCCTTGTCAGGGCTTCCTGCGCGGCATCTATTCGTACTGGGCCGGTCGACGGATTGGCAGTGCCCGTCTGAGACGCTCTCGCGTCGTCTGCGGAAGGGGCTGTCGATGATGTAAGCTGGGACCGTGCCTGAGCCACCGATTCCGTCAACTGTGCCCGTGCCTGTTCCAGGCTCTTTACCTGTTCCTGGACGGATGCCAGTTGTCCTTGAACGCCTTGCAGGTCCCCGGCGCTTTGACGGAGTTGCTCGTATTCTGCGGTGACCCGACGATGCTCCGTGTTCAGCTGATTCAGGTCATTCTGGAGGCGGGTCGTCTGCTCACGAAGGCGGCTCTCTTCGGTACCTGAGGAGCTAAGGGAATAGCCATAGAGGCCCCAACCAAGCAGTGCCAAGACGCCGAGCACTCCGCTCGTCACCTTATAGGTTGCTACCTTATTGCTCGTATGCGCTTCCATGAACCCACTCACTTATTGGAGGAACCGTAGACGCAGGATCACCTGCGAGGCTCGGCAATGAGCGAGAAACTATGGCCTCAGAAAGGCAATCCTTGAAGCATCGCGACACTGGGGATGATGTGCAAACTCGTGTGCGAACAGTGCGTCTGTAGCCCCTTTAACCTTAGCAGCTACGATTCTGTCTCTGTTCGCGCTCGGATACCGATTCCACTGGCTGGGGCGCCAGGATTCGAACCTGGGAATGGCGGTACCAAAAACCGCTGCCTTACCACTTGGCGACGCCCCACCGCTGGTGTGGCGGAGTACATAATCGGGACCGCCTGCTCTGGCAACCTTGATTTGCGGCGGGTCAATAATCGGCATCAAACGCGATTTCTCCTCTTGCGGCCTCACCCCCTCGCCGCTATAAGACCGGCCTCCCGAGGATTTCTCGGTGTCGGAGTGTAGCGCAGTCTGGTAGCGCACCACGTTCGGGACGTGGGGGTCGCAGGTTCAAATCCTGCCACTCCGACCATCATTCCCGCAAGTTCTCTGAAACTCATCTTCCCGGTAGATAGGTTGAGCCAAACGTTAGGCCCGAATGAACCGCCAAGTCTACGACTGCCGCTGAGCCTGTGACGAGAATGGCAAACCTGCCACCACTCAACCGGAAACTATATTACAGCCCCCCCCCCCGACTGCCTTGCCACCATCACTAGCCGTCAAGACCACCGGCCTTGAACCCTAACGGGCACTGCTTACCTTGGGGAGGACCCTGATCCGGGCCCCTCTGACGTAAGCCGCTGGCACTTGCGTGATGTCGGATCTCATTTGATCCGACTGCCGGCGGTCGAGGTGGATATGATCCAGGAAATTTTAGCTGCCGTCGTCAACATAATGATTGTCGATCCTCTTCAGGCCGAGATAAATGAGCGCCTGGCGCAAGTACGGGCTCCTCAGGCAGTCATTGCAGACGTAAGAGCCTGCGCTACGACTTCCCTTCCCGTTCTTGCCGACCGAGTTGTGGCTGATCCCGCATGGGCTGTGACGACAGCCATCGAGGTCTGGGTTGGCACAGCGGCGCCCGAGGATGTACTCAGCAGCACGTCGCCTCGGTGTGACTCTGCTATCAAGGCTGCAAGGGCTTACCTCTCGGGACGTGACGCCTAAGTTGCGATGCCGGTCTCACGCTTCAATGCACTGCCTCGGCATGACCAAACCTCCCCGTGCCAACCCGCGGAACGCATCAGGAAACTCTAGTGCGTACGTGAAGCACTTGCGCACATGCTCGCCAGAGCATTGCTGATCCTCTGAGAGCAATGTGTCGGCGTCAAAGTAGCACGGCTTGGCGCGCCCTAAATTGATCTTAACGTACCGCTAACACTCCTCACGCACTCATCGCTCTGCGAAATATTCCTAGCGGGGCAAGGATGAGCAGTCATAATCAGGCGCTAAGCGCCACAGGGGCGTATGCGGGCACGGTCGAGTATTATCCAATCTACCAGAGCAGCAACGGAACGTTCTTTATCTCTGGCAGCCCAGACATCGACGGTACAATTTTCGGCTCACGATGGGCCATTGACCAGCTGACGTTCAGCTTCCCCACGAGCGGCGCGCTCTACGGCGACAATTATGCTGACGGTCGCAACCAGACGTTCGTACCGTTCAACGCCCAACAGCAAGATGCCGTACGTTACGCGCTGAGCCTCGTCGACTCCTATACCAACCTGTCGTTCGTCGAGACGACTGAGACGCCCGGCGATCACGCGGTCCTTCGGTTTGCGCAGACGAAGAGCAGGACCGTCGAGTCAGCTCAGGGTGATCCTCCATCAGATCTCCCGCAGGCAGGAGACGTTTGGTTCGGCCAAACCAATCAGCCGTTCTACCTGACCCCGGCCAAGGGCAACTGGGGGCACGCCACGATCATGCATGAGATCGGCCACGCGCTGGGGCTGAAGCACGGGCACCAGGACCTGAATGGCGTGGATATGTCCGAAGAGTTTGGGCTGGCGGTTTACCGTCCCGGGACGCCTCCTGTCCCGCTGCAGCACGATGGCCAAGCGTGGTCGCTGATGACCTACCGCTCCGACCCGCTTGATCTCAAAATCAACTATGAGGCGGATAGGTTCAATCAGCCTCAGACTTACATGCAGAACGATATCGCGGCTCTGCAGTTTCTCTATGGCGCTGACTACACCACTAACAGTGGCAATACAGTCTACTCATGGAGCAAGACCACCGGTGAGATGTTCCTGAATGGCGTTGGCCAAGGCCGACCGACAGGCAAGGTCATTTTTCAGACTATCTGGGACGGCGGCGGCATCGACACGTATGATGTTCGCAACTTCTCCGAGGACGTGCGCATCGATCTCCGCCCTGGCGGGTTCTCTACCTTCAGCGAGAAGCAGCTGGCGAACAACAGGCCACTGACGGACGGTCCGTCTTGGGCGCCAGGGAACATCGGAAACGCACTCCTCTATCAAGGCAACGAGCAGTCGTTGATCGAGAACGCGCTCACCGGCCGAGGTGACGATGTGATCGTCCTCAACAGCGCCAGCAACTATGTCGATGCTGGAAGAGGCCTCGATGCCGTGGTCCTAGCTGATGACATGGGCGATTATCATTTCAGCAATGACGGAACAGCATTCGTCATCACGAAGAGGGATGGCAGCAGCCAGACCGATGTGATCAATAATGTTGAACGCTTCGCATTCAACGGCGGCTCTTACGGTGTTGTTGCCTTTGATAAAAATGGCGACGCGGGCAAGGCCTACCGCTTGTATCAAGCGGCCTTCGATCGCGATGCTGATCCGAAAGGCTTAGGTCGATGGATTGCGGCCCTGGACGAGGACAAGAACACGATTCAGGGGATCGCAAAAAAGTTCCTCAACTCGAAGGAATTCAAGACCAAGTTCGGCTCGATATCGAAGATGCCGAATGAAAAGTATGTCGATCTTCTGTACCATAACATGCTCGATCGCGATCCTGATCGGGCCGGGTTCAAGAACTGGGTCAATAAACTCGAAGACGGCCGGTCACGAGAGTCAGTCCTTGTGGCATTTGCAGAGAGTGCTGAAGGCAAGGCACTGATCGCTCCCAAGATCGATCACGGCATATTCTACATTTGAGGATCGGCACGGCTGAGGGCGCCCCTCGCGGCCATCAGCGTCGACCTTACCTTTTCCTATCATTAATGAGAACTGGGCCAATGGTCGCGTCTGGAGCTATTTCAACGGCCCAAGCGCGGCCCTTCCAAGTAGGCGCTACCTTGGGGCCGCATGTCCGCCAGCCCGTCTTCTTTCATGGGCTCCAGCAGCGACCTCAACAGCTCGATCATCTCAGCCGCCTCGATGAACAGAGCCTGGGCCTCAGCTGGCGGAATCCCATCGTCATGTTCGGAGGCAGCCTAGAGGCGGTTGACAAGATCAGCGGCTGACATGGGCCCTTCCATCTGAACAGCACTGGAGGATCTTAGAGCATCGGACGATTTGTCGGACCCGTCTAGTTCCCACCTTTGCCCGGTGGAGAGACGCGGAGCGCCGTGGATCCGCTTTTCGTCCGATGCTCTAACAATGCTTAGTTAGCTCCGTAGGCGAGTTATTCGATTAGCGTCTTGGTCGGGGCTGGATCAGGCACAGCATTCAATCCTTGGACCTAGCGCTCGGGAGCCGCGGGCTAAGAGTGATGGGTGCAAGGATACAAACGGGGACGCGGCGAAGCGGCCTCTCGAACGCCCTTGCGGCCATGGTACCCTCGTCATGAGAGAAGAGACGTGGCCAATTCGCGGCGTTGACAGACTGAACTGAGTTGTTAAACAGGACGCGCGGTTCGCACGACTGCACGCGCCCTGGCATTGGCGGCCGCCTAGTCGGGGCGCACTTTCTCTACACAACCGTCAGCATGGGCCGTACCCAGATGCCCCGGTGGGGCATGGTCCCCTCGTGACGGCATCAGTTTCTGTGACTGCAGCCGCTTTTCACGCTTAGCTTCTTTGCCTTGGCTGCAGAGACGTTTTTCCTTGCGACCGTACGCCGAACCACCAGGATTGCAGAGACAATCGTGGGCGCAATCGTTGTCTCTGCACTTTTCCATCGTGAATTTTGTTGCGAGCTATACCCGAGCCGTTCCGATGGCTCCGTGTATGGATGAAATCAAGGTTCCGAAAGCCTACCCACGCGACATTCAGGAACAGACGATTGTCTTTCCCCGAACTACCCAAATCCTGGGCCTTAGCCCAGGAGTAAGGGCGCGACACGCTTCTACTTTGCATCCTTCAGGACCAAACGATTCAAGGCGGGCCTATCGTCATCCAGCGGCGGATCAAAAAGTTTCTCTGGGCGCGGGAAACCCTCGAAGCACCCGAATAACCAGACACCTTGTCCTTCGACGGTGGACCCGGACCGTCACCAAGCACGAAGTCTAACCACACCACCCTTTCTCCTCAGCGTGTTGACCCGTGAGCTCGGACGTGAGCGATCGTGCGCATCTCCCCTCACCAGCCCCAGCGTCGGCCCATTCCGACGCGACCGGTCGTTCGCGCATGCCGCACGAAAAAGAAAAAGGCCCGATGGATTGCTCCGCCAGGCCTTGAGTTCATCCAGAGGGACGTCAATGAAGGTCGTGAGGTCAACGGCCCCAGGGGCCGATTGTTCCCTCGATCGGGCTACTCAGTTCAGCCGGCGCTCGGGCGGATTCCCCGCTCTCATCTGTTCCTGCTCGTAGGCGAAGGCCATGCGCAGCGACCACCAGCGGCCTTCGGCGCGCGCCAGCTCGGCGACGGCCTCTTCGTAGACGGCCAGGGCGGCCTCCTCCTCCACGAAGAGGTCCTCGATCGGACTGAAGGATTGCTGCTGGTAGGCGCGCTCCACGACATGGTCGAGCTTTTCCCGCGAAACTGCGAGAGCTCGGGCAGCCTTGGTGTATCGGACCCGGGCCGATTCGAGACGACTGGACGCCTCGTTGTACGCATCCAGGCACACGAGATGCGTCAAGTCCCCATGGCGGACCTCCCCAAGCATTGATTGTATAATCTGCCACACAATGAAGTGAGCCGCTTTGACATAGGTGAAAACCCGCGGGCTTGTGGTTGCTATTCTGCGCCATCTCCTTGTTTCGTCAGGTCATATCGGCCCACGGGGAAAGTCGTGCCAGTAGTCCCGGATCTCCCGCTCGCGCTGCCGGTCGGGCCAGACCTCGTCGTCGCCATAGAAGGCCGGAGCCGCCCGGACCTGCGCCTCGGTGATGTCCGTGCGATAGCCCTCAAGCTCTCGGTCATAGGAGAGCTTGTCCCACGGAACCGTGTGATGATGGACGCCGATGCCCAGAAAGCCCCCGAAGGTGACGTCGACATAGAGGACGCGCCCGCTCACCTTCTCGATCAGCAGGCGCTTGATGGTACCGATCTGGGTTCCCTGCTGGTCGAAGACCGCCGTTCCTTCGACCCGGTCGCTCTCGATGATCGGATGCGCCAAGGCGGGTTGGCTCACAGGCCCCCACAGATAAAACCCGTTCTCGAGGATTCCCGCGGCGACCACGGCCCTGCTGACGTCGAGAGCCCACTCCTCATCAGGGCCGACCTCCTGAACGACAGCCCAAGGTCCGTTCTCAGGCGGCAATGCCTCCCCTCGGGGTTCATCCGTAAAGCCGCGCAAGCCAGGGGCGGTGGCCGATTGGAACACGTAATAGGTTTTCATGAGTGCCTCCCTTCAACGGGACAGGCAGCCCCCGACGACATTCACTCATGGCGCCGCCCAAAATGCAATGGTCGGGAAGGTTCGATCCGGTGCGGTCGATCGGCCTTGGCTAACGTAGAGCGGATATCACTCAATCCTGCAAGAATGCCCGGTCGTTCCTGTTCGAACATGGAGGGCGCCTAAGCGTCTCTTAATCGATGGCAGCTACATATTCCTAGAAACGGGAGAGGCTGTCGTGAGAATCCATCTTGTCATTGCCGGTCTGGCGCTCGCCCATGCGGGCTGCGCGCCGACGATCCATGAGACGCTCGCCGTGTCCTGCTCCGACTATATCGGTCGTCCGATCTCCGAGCGGATCGCTGCGCTCGGGCCGCCGAAGGCGGTCTACCGGATCAATCCGACCCAGATCGGATACGTGTTCGAGGGGCGTGAAACGGCTCTCGTCGGCGGCGACACCTACTACACCGTCAACTACATGGTCGGCGTCGACCGGCACCGCACGCCGATCTATCCGGTCACGACGACGTGCCAAGGCGTCTTCGTCGTGCGCTCCCCGACCGACGCGATCCCGATCTCCCAGCGCATCATTGTCGACGTCCTGTGAGCGGACGCAACGGGCCGCCCAGTGGGCGCCCGCTTGTGACGCGGTAAGCAAGTCGTGACTGAGATGCCGCCGCCTCCTGCTGGAAAGAGCGAAGCTGAAAAGCTAACCGCTTCGCATCCCGGCGGGACGGGATCACCCGGTCCCGCCTCGCTTCCACGGAGATGCCTTCATGAACACAGCCCTTCTCGAAACCGTCTGGGCCCCTCGCCTTCTCAGCATCCTGCGGATCGTGTCCGCCCTGATCTTCATGGCGCACGGCACCCAGAAGCTGTTCGGCTTTCCGGCTTCACCGAATCCGGCGCCGGCGCTCTTCAGCCTCTACGGCTTGGCAGGAATTCTCGAAACTGTGGGCGGGGCGCTTCTGCTGCTCGGCCTCTTCACCCGCCCGGTGGCGTTCATTCTCTCGGGCATGATGGCCGTAGCCTATTGGATGGCCCATGCGCCGCGCAGCCCGTTCCCGGTCCTGAACGGCGGGGATGCGGCGATTCTGTACTGCTTCGTCTTCCTGTTCATGGTCGCAGCCGGCGGCGGCGCGTGGTCGCTCGACAACTTGCGCGGCCGTCGGGCCGCCTAAGCAGTGTGCTGTTACGCGAGGGATGGGAGTCCACCGCCCTTGCGTAGTCCAGCCTACCGTCGATCCCTGTCGGTTCCGCCGATCCGGCGGAGCCGCTCGGTCTCCACTTCCACCTCCGTCGGGGTTTCCTCGTCATCGAGCGGGTTCGGCATCAGGTCGGTGGTCAGACCGGTGGTGGTTGAAGCGGCCGCGCCGATGGGCGGCGCCCAGCCTTCCGAACGCCACGCCTCCTCACGGTCTTCGACCTCGACCCGGCCTGCCTCGTCCAGAATCGTCCGAACGCGGTCGGTGTCACCCTGGTCGACCCCGACGGTGACCAGCACGCCGCCGCGGCGGATGCCTTCCTCGTAGCGATGCGCCTCCTCTTCGCTGACGCCCCTGTCGGCAAGGGCTCCGACAAGACCGCCCACCGCGGCACCCGCTCCGGCTCCGACCAGGGTCGAGACGAGCCAGCCGGCAGCCACCACGGGACCGATCCCCGGGATCGCCAGCATTCCGAGGCCCGCGAGAAGCCCTGCGCCGCCGCCGGCCAGTGTGCCGATCGTGGCGCCCGTCCCGGCCGAATCGCCGTCCTCGTCTTCATCTTCAAAGAATCGGTTGGCGTGCTGCGAATACGCGCCCCCGAGATTGCCCGCCACTAGGCTGATGTCGAGATGGGGAATTTCGGAAGCCTCGAGCCGCCGGATCGCCTCGGCGGCATGATCGTAGTCGTCGAACAGGGCATTGATGGTTCGGTGGGTCATGGGTCCCTCCCTCGCAAGGATCGGCGGCGGAAGGCAGGCTCGCGGCGCCGTCCTGCCGTCACTTTCGGCGGTTTCCCTGAGCTAATGAGCGATTTGCCGCCGAGGTTCCTCCCGACGCACGGCGGGCTTGCGCGTGCGCCGCCTTGCCGCCCTTCTACGAAAAGCCCGGATCGCTTATTCTCATGCCAAAGAAGCCGACAAACGGCGATTATCGATGGGGGCCAACCATGCGTCACATTCATCTCGACGAAGGCCTGCGGCTGCGTTTCCCCGGCCGCAGCGAGGAGTTCGACCAGGGTGTCGAGATCGGCATGCTCGCCGTCCTGATGGACCAGGGCAGTGTCGAGTTCACCCGCTGGATCTCGCGCGCCAATTCCGATCAGGCGCGGGCTCTCGCCAAGCAGCTCGGCTACCACACGGTCGAGGGCAACGGCGACGGTGACTGGATCAGCCTCACCTTCCGCCAGGGCCATGCAAAGCCGAGCCTGCGGCTCGTGCATTCGGTCGGCTGAACGCCCCTCCAAACGGAAGAAGCCGCCCGAAGGCGGCTTCCCATTTCATGTGACCTGCAGGCGTCGCCTCAGCGCGCGGAACCGTTCCGGCGCGTGATGCTCCAGGCCGCCTGCATCAGGGCGATGGCGAGCGCCGTCTTGACGATGGTCGCCGCCACGAAAGGCGCGGCGCCGACCGTCCACGCTTTGGCGAAGGGCATGACCAGCGAGAGCTGGGCCAGGCCGAACACGAAGATCACAGCGTGGCCGATGCTCATCATGACGGTGACGCGCAGGAGCGAACGGTCCCAGCCCCGCTCGGCCATGACGCCCATCACCAGAGCCGCGGCCAGGAAGCCGAAGAGGAAGCCGCCGGTGGGGCTTGCGAAATAGCCGATCCCGGCCGGCATAGGCGGGGTGTTCGCGAAGACGGGCATGCCCATGGCGCCCTGCATCAGGTAGAGGGCGACGGTCGCGCCGCCGAGGCGCCAGCCGTAGGTCGCGCCGATCAGCAAGACCACGAGGGTCTGCATCGTCATGGGAACGTAAGGCAGCGACACCTGCACTTTGGCCGACAGGGTCAGCAGCGCGGAACCGACGACCATGAGGACGACGGCGCGGATGGCGGCGAAGCGCGCATCGTTCCGGGCGGGCCAGAGGAGGCCCATCAGGGTGGAAGGAGTGGCAAGGGCGGTAGCGCCGGTGGACATCATTATGCTCCAGATCTCGTTCCGCCATTCGCAGGCGGTTCACGACGCCTTATAGGGGTGTCGAGCGGTCGCCTCAAGCCGGGGCGCCGCCGCCCCATATTCGTGCCCAGACCATTTTCCAGGACCGGCTCCATGGCAGACGACCTCACCTTCGACATCCGCCCCCCTGGCCAGGCAGGCGAATGCGTGCGCGTCAGCCCGCTCGTGCGCCGGGTGGTGGCCGACAATCCGGGGCCGATCACCTTCACGGGAACCTGCAGCTACATCGTCGGCCGCGGCCATGTGGCGATCATTGACCCCGGGCCCGACCAGCCGACCCATGTGGCGGCCCTGCTCGACGCGGTGCGGAACGAGACGGTGACCCACATCCTCGTCACCCACACCCACAAGGACCACTCCCCTGCAGCCAAGGCCATCAAGGATGCGACGGGGGCTCTGCTGGTCGGCTGCTCGCCGCACCGTAGCGCCCGCCCCCTCTTCGAAGGCGAGGTCAACATGCTCGAGACGAGCTCCGACCGGGACTACGCCCCGGACCGGGAGCTTGCCGAGGGCGACGTGATCTCGGGTCCTGGCTGGAGCCTGTCGGCCCTGGCGACGCCGGGGCACATGGCCAATCACCTGGCTTTCGCTCTACCCGAGGAGAAGGCCCTGTTCTCGGGCGACCATGTCATGGCTTGGTCGACAACCGTCGTGGCGCCGCCGGACGGCTCTATGAGCGACTTCATGGCCTCCTTGGACAAGCTGAAGGGACGCGAGGAGGCCGTGTACTGGCCCGGCCACGGCGGCCCTGTGCAGGACCCGCAGCGCTTCGTCCGAGCGTTGATCCACCACCGGCGGCAGCGGGAGGTGTCGATCCTTAACCGGCTCGCCGCCGGGGACCGGACGATCCCGGCCATCGTGGCCGCCATCTATCAGGGCCTGAAGCCGGCCCTCGTTGGCGCCGCGGGATTGTCGGTCTTCGCTCACCTGGAGGACCTCGTCGCCAAGGGCCAGGTGACCACGGAGGGCATGCCCTCTCTCGACAGCGAGTACTGGCTGGCGTGACGCCAGCCTGATCAATTGGCGGCGAGGGCGAGGTTCGAGGCCTCCTCCAGGAAGGCCCGGATCCGCTTGGCGTTGGTGCCTAGGTCATGGTTGCCCATCCGGGAGGCTGAGCGGATGTCGATGCGCGTCCCGTCGGCCCGCGGCCGGATCCGGACAGTGACGTCGTCGGGCAGCTTCAGGAAGAACGTGCGGTCGATGGCCTCGAGGCGCCCGGTTCCCATGCGGCCGCCGGGCGGCACGGCCTCGATCACCTGCCAGCCCAGATTGGTCGCGGCCTTGCGCACAAGCGCGAAGGCCTCGTCGGGCGTAAGGTCGAGGGTCAGCGGCGCGATCTGCACATACGCTTCCCGCTGCGCCTCGCGGACTTCGGGACCCACATCGGGCGGGACACGACCGCCGCGGGCCTCCAGTGCCACGCGGGAACGCGAGAATGCCGGCGGGTCCTCCGTATCGGTGGAGACGTCGTTGATCGGCGGCAGGGTCACGGCCTTGACGGCGAGCCAGGACGGATAGCCCAGCACCAGGAAGGCGATCAGCATGCCCCGGATGGCGCTTCCTAAGCCCCGCCGCCCTTCCTGCCAGATCCGCACGAAGGCGAGCAGGGACATCAGGACCGCGACGACGGCGGTCGTCAGGCCGGCTCCGAGCGCTACGAAGCCGGACGCATAGTCGATACGGCCGAACCTGATCAGCAGAACGGCCATGATGGTCACGGCAAGGGCGAACCATGCCAGCATGGGCGACCACTTCGCCGGCCGGGAGTATGGTTCCTCGAGAATGAGATGGCGCATCAGGTCGTCTTACAAATCTCTTTGAGCGCGCGCCACTCCCCATCGCGGAAAAGCGGCGCGCCGGATCGGGCCGGCACCTGCCGCTCAAGGAGTTTGAGACGCTGATCGGTCACCGGGTGGGCGGACAGAAAAGCCCGAGCTTGGCTTTGGTTCCCTTCGGCGCTCCCGAGGCGCCGGAAGCTCACCCGGTTCCGTGCCGACAGAAAGCCGCTCAAGAGCAGCACTGCATCGGGAACGGAGCGGGCGCCAGCGGCTTGCCTAAGAGCCAGCATGAGACGGAGAACCGCATGTCCGGTACGTCCCGGCCCGATGATATCCCGTCGCGGGAGCGTGACCCGAGCGAGGGCCTGCCCGAGCTTCCCGACCTCGATCCTGTTCCAGAGGACGGCAGCCCCGCCGATCACAAGGGACCTGCTCCGGACGACGTTCCCTATGTGCCGCCTCCGGGCACGCAGTGACGGGAGAATCCGCCATGTCCGATGGCCCTGCACCTGACAAGCGCCAACCCGACGTCCCGGCGCCGCCGCAGCCCGACACCCCATCTCCCGACCACAAGTCCGGCTTACGACCGCCTGAGCCGTCCGAACCGCCGGGAGACGACGTCCCGAAGGTCGGCTGATTGGTGCAAGCCCAAAAGGCTGGATGACGATCGCGAACGTTCTGACGTAAACTATGGCCGTCTCGCGAGGAGCCCTTCTTTGTCCGTGTCCGCGTCTCCCACCACTGCACCGGCCGCCAACGAAGCGGCCGATCCGCTTCGGGTCTGGTTCCGCGTCATCCGCCTGCATCGCCGCGCCCTGACCACCATCGCCACCGAACTGAAGACGCTCGGCCTCTCCGTGCCGCAGTTCGACCTGCTCTCGACGCTCACCGAGCGCGAGGGCCTGAGCCAGCAGGAACTGGCCGAACGGCTCTATGTCACCAAGGGCAATGTCTCGGGTCTGGTCGACCGCCTGGTCGAAGCGGGACTGGTCGAACGACGCGCCATTCCGGGCGACCGGCGATCCAATGCCCTGCACCTGACCGCGAAGGGCCGCGACCTCGCCGAGAAGGGAATCGCCCTCCAGCGCGCCTATGTTCAGGGAACGCTCGGGGCCTTGCCGGCCCGGGATCTGGCGGACCTGGAGCGTATCGTCGTCGCCTGGCGCGACCTGGCCCGCGCGGCGGAGGAACAGCCCCCTTCCAAGCTCGAGAGATAGGCTTCTATGTTCGATGCCGTCGCGTTCGCCGGAGGAGGCAACCGCTGCTATTGGCAGGGCGGCTTCTGGGAGTCCGCGGGACCGCTTCTCGATCTGAAGCCGCAGGTCGTCGCCGGCGTGAGCGCCGGTGCGTGGTCGGCCTGCTACAGCCTTCTCGGGCTCGGACGTCGCGTCAATGAGATGGTGGCGGAGGGCTGCAGCACCGGCCGGCGCAACTTCGAATGGCGCGCGTGGCGCCGGGAAGGCTCGCCCTGGCCCGTTTCGCTCATGTACCGCTCCCTCATCGAAGCGATCATCGACGACGCGGCGCTGGAGCGCCTGAAGCAGGGCCCGGACATCCTGATCGGCCTTGCCCGCAAGCCACGCCGGCTGCCTCTCGCGCTGGCGATCCCGCTCGGAATCGCGACCTACCAGATCGAGAAGAAGTGGCGCGCACCCGTTCATCCGAGAGGCGGCAGGGCGATCGGCTTCCGGCCGGAATTCGTGCGGGTTCGGGATCTCGCCTCGCCGGCCGAGCTGTCGGCGGCCCTCATGGCCAGCGCTAGCGTGCCACCCTTCATGCCGGTCGGCTGGGTGGGCGGCATGGCGGCGCTCGACGGCGGCCTCGTCGACAATGTGCCGGCGGAACCGCTGCAGGCTGTCGAGGACCGGGGCGGAAAGACCCTCGTCATCCTGTCCCGGCTCTATCGGGCCTTTCCGCACATCCCCGGCCGCACCTACATCCAGCCCTCGGAGCCGGTGCCGATCGGGCAGTTCGACATCACCAACCCGGCAGGAATCCGGAAAGCCTACGAGATGGGCCTGCGGGACGGAGAGGCTTTCGCCCGCCGTGAGCGCGCCGCAGGCCGGTAGACCCGTCAGGAAGGGTTACGGAGTTGTGTAACTCTGTTAAGCTTCCGTTAAGCCTGTCTGGAGCATGTCCAGCCAAGCCAGCAAAAAATCATGGCTCTGCCCAGATGCGGTCACGACCGGCCGGAAGATGGCAACAAGCCATGACACATGGTCCCAACGACCAGGGAGAGAAACATGACCCAGCAAACCGCAACGCGCACGACGCGCCGCCAGCCGCCCGTCGCCCAGCCCGAAACGCCGGCCTTCAAACCCGTCGCGCTGCCGGCTCTTGCGGCCGCCGTGCATGCGGTAAGGGAACAGCCGCGCCTCCCCAAGAGCCAGGAACTGCCTGCGATCCTGCGCAAAGAGGCGATCGTCGACTGACGCCGACTGCCTCAACGTCCCAAGAGGCGCCCTGAGCGGGGCGCCTTCTTCCTACCGGACGATGACCTTCGCGTTCACGTCGGTGCGGTTGTAGAGGTCGATCACGTCGATGTTGCGCATCCGGATGCAGCCGGAAGAGACCGCGAGGCCGATCTTCTCGGGCTCGTTAGTGCCGTGGATGCGATACAGCGTGTCCTTGTCGCCCTCGTAGAGATAGAGGGCGCGGGCGCCGAGCGGGTTCTCGGGTCCGCCCTTGGTGTAGCGAACATGCGGCCAGCGGGCCTTCATCTCGGCCGGCGGGTTCCAGTCCGGCCACTCGGCCTTGCGGGCCACACGGGCGGTGCCGGTCCAGCCATAGGCCTCGTCGCCGACCGCCACGCCGTAACGGACCGCCTTCTTGCCGGCCATCACGTAGTAGAGGAAGCGCTCCTTGGTATCGACCACGATCGTGCCGGGCGCCTCCCCTGTCGGATCGTCAATCAGATATCGCCCGTAGCGCAGGTCCTCCTGCGCCTTCGGCACCTCGGCCAGCCATTCGGAGTCCCGCGACGAAACCTGCGGATCGGGCACGCCCTTGAAATTGCACCCGGCGAGAAGTGCGGTGACGAGGAGGAGGGTCAGGCGAAGAACGCGCATCGGAAAAGCTCTGATTTGCCGCATGGGCGGCACGGTTTAGGAGACGCTACTTAGTTTCAATTCGCGGAAAGAAAAGCGAATCATCGTTCCGCACCACCTTGCCACGCCTTTCATGCGAAGAGTGTTGCGCTGCAACAACATGGACAGGCGCTCGTGACGCTGCGACATTAGCATTCCTCGACACGCGCAAGAGCCCTCATGTCCACGCTCTACATCACTCACCCGGCCGCGCTCCAGCATCAGACGCCCCCCGGGCATCCGGAGAGGCCCGACCGGATCCTGGCGATCGAGCGCATGCTGGAGAAGGAGCGATTCTCGGGCCTGATCCGAGAATCGGCCCCGATGGCCGAGATGGAGAGCCTCACCCTCGCCCATCCGGAGGAACACGTGGTTTTCCTGCGGAACATCAGCCCTCGGGAGGGCATGGTCCGGGTCGACGAGGACACGGTGATGTCGCCGGGAACCTTCGAGGCGGCGCTCCGGGCCGCCGGGGGCGCCGTCCTGGCCGTGGACGAGGTCATGAGCGGCCAGGTGAGGAACGCCTTCGTGGCGATGCGCCCGCCGGGCCACCATGCTGAACGCACCAGGGCCATGGGCTTCTGCTTCTTCAACAACGCGGCGATCGCCGCCCGCCATGCCCAGGCGCGCTACGGGGCGGAGCGCGTCACGATCCTCGACTGGGATGTCCACCACGGCAACGGCACGCAGGACATCTTCTGGAGCGACGGCAGCGTCATGTACTGCTCGACGCACGAGGCGCCTCTCTATCCGGGCACCGGCGCCGCCTCTGAGGAAGGCGAGTACGGCACCATCGTCAACGCTCCCTTGCGCTCCGGCGACGGAAGCGAGGCCTTCAGGGAGGTGATGGACGGGCTCGTCCTGCCGCGCATCGATGCCTTCCAGCCGGACCTGATCGTGATCTCAGCCGGCTTCGACGCCCATTGGCGCGACCCGCTCGCGAGCCTGAACCTGACGGAGACGGACTTCGCCTGGGCCACGGTGCGGCTCATGGATCTTGCCGACCGGCATTGCGGCCGGCGGATCGTTTCCCTGCTCGAGGGCGGCTACGACCTCGAGGGATTGGCAAAGTCGACGGCCGCCCACATGGACGCCCTGATGGGTCGCGACCTCAGGGCTTGAGCGGCTCTTGGACGAAGCTGAGGCTACTGAGGCGAGAGAGCTTGCGGAGCAGCTCCCCGAGGGCCAGGGCGCGGCAGGCGGAAACGACGGCCAGCGTCGCCAGGACACCCTCCGGGGACATTCGCGTGGCCAGGAAGGCCGCGTAGATCCCGACGAACAGCGACATGGCCTGAATCAGGACGAGACGCTTCTGCTGCAGATAGAGCGAGCAGGAATCGTTCAGCGGGGCCGCGAGGGCGACGAAGAGCTGGAACGCGGCTACGAGCGGGACAGCATCGGCAAGGCCAGCGAGTTCAGACCCTTCCAGCAATGGGTCTGCAAGGATCAGGCAGGCGGCCATCAAAGCATAAGCAAGGCCGAGAAAGACGATCAGACCTAACATGATATGGCGGCCGAAGATCGGACTCGGCTTTTCCTCCATGGGGCGCAACTTGTTGAGGAAAATTGGGGTCGAGGCAGCCGTGATGATCTGCGTAGGCACATCGAAGATGCGGTAGGCCAACGCAATGTGCCCGGCAAAAACCGCATTCGCGACCATCGGCATGATCAGGAGCGGAGACATGACGAAGGCAAGGGAGAAGAATGAGCTGGGAAGATTATAGAATGGAAGCGCCTTCCAATTCTTCGCGACGCTCGCAAATGACGAACTCGACCATCCGCCTCGCAATTTCGCGAATGTTCGACGCCGCTGTAGCATGAGAAAGATCGCGCTGCTGGCATGGCCCACGATATCGGCGATGGCGAAGCACAACACGTCCTCAAGCGGAGATAGAACCAGAACCAAGAGAGTTGTTGGCTGAACCGCCGACTGGATCAACGTCGCTCGCCCGATCCCCTTGAAGTCTCCGCTTCGCGTTGTCAGCACCAGGGATAGACACAGAATGCCCCGGACCAGAATCGAAAGGGGCAGAAGCAGAGTCAGCTGCTCTCGCATCAGTCCCATCTTACCTGCCAGTGCGGCCGCGATGGCAAAGCCGGACCAGAGCAACACACCGATCAGAACGCAAAACCGGAGAGCGTCCTCCGCGTCTTTCTCAACCCGTGATGAAAGGATGGCGGCATCGTAGCGCAAAAAAAGCGCGATCGAGGCGAGCGTCGCCAAGGTCTGGTACACGCCGAATTCCGCGAAGGTTTCGATGTCGACCAGCCAAGCTGCGACGACCAAGGTCATGACCGACATGAGCCTGGCTGCCACGAGACGCCCCCCCAGACGCAAGGCGTCGCGCATTGGCCGCCCGTTCAAGATCTGGTCTGCAACGAGTCGCACAGCCTTGATCAGAGTCCACGATTCATCCGTGGGAATCTCCGATGCAGTGAGATGCGATCGTTCCTGAGCCGGGCGCTGCATGGTGGTGCCATGCTCTTGCCCGGCTCCATCGGGGATAGGGATCAAGGGCGGACTGTCTAGCGAAAGGCTCTGGGAGCCGGAAACGGGAAATCGGCGTGAACGGTCGGTCAGTTCTCGATCGGCTCCTGATCGAGAAGCTCGATGCCGAACCCGCTCAGCCCAACGTAAGAGCGGGAGGATGTGGCAAGATTGCGGATGGAGACGACGCCGAGTTCCTTGAGGATCTGTGCCCCGACGCCGATCTCGCGCCACTGATTGGAGCGCATGGCCTCGGACTCCGTCGTGTCATGGTCTGAGAAATTCGTCGTCGGCACGCCGGCGGTGCCGTCGCGCAGGTAGACGAGAACGCCCCTGCCCTCCTTCACGAAGCGCCGCAGGGCCGCGTTCACGGTCTTGCCGCCCTCGAACACGTCGGTCAGCGCATTGGCGCGGTGGAGGCGCACCGGGATGTTCGTTCCGTCGCCGATGCGGCCGTGGACGAGCGCCATGTGCTGCACGCTGTCGAACGGCGTCGAGTAGGCGTAGCCCGTGAACGAGCCCCACTGGGTCTCGACCGGGAAGGTCGCGATCCGCTCGACGAGCTTCTCGCGCGCCTGCCGATAGGCGATGAGATCGGCGACAGAGATTCGCTTGAGGTCGTGCTTCCCGGCGAAGACGTCGATCTGCTCGCCTTTCATGACCGTGCCGTCGTCGTTGGCGAGCTCGCAGATCACGCCGACCGGCGGCAGGCCCGCCAGCTTGCAGAGATCGACCGCCGCCTCCGTGTGGCCGGAACGCATGAGCACGCCGCCGTCCTTGGCGATGAGCGGGAAGACATGGCCCGGACGCACGAAATCTGCGGCGCCCATGTTGTTGTTGGCGAGCGCCCGCACGGTGTTCGAGCGCTGCTCGGCCGAGATGCCGGTGGTGAGCCCGTGCTTCACGTCGACCGTCACCGTGAAGGCGGTGCCGAGGGGTGCGTCGTTCGAGGCCACCATCGGGTCGAGCCGCAGACGCCTCGCGTCGGCTGCCGTCAGCGGCGCGCAGACGATGCCGCAGGTGTTGCGGATGATGAAGGCCATCTTCTCGGGCGTGCAGAGGGAGGCGGCGACAATGAGGTCGCCCTCGTTCTCGCGATCGTCGTCGTCGGTGACAATGACGATCTCTCCTTGCGCGAAGGCTTCGATGGCTTCGGTGACGCTGTTCATCGTCATCTGGCTTCCTTGTTTGTCGTGCACCGCGACAGGCTTTACTGGAACGGCCACGGAATGGCAGCGCCGACCTGGCCCCGGTGGCGCAAGAGGTGGTCTGCCAGAACGCAGGCAACCATGGCCTCGCCCACCGGAACGGCCCGGATGCCGACGCAGGGGTCGTGTCGCCCCTTGGTCCTCACCTCGGCCTCGGCCCCGGCGCGCGTGACGCTGGCGCGCGGCGTCAGGATCGAGGAGGTCGGCTTGACAGCAAAGCGGCACACCACCGGCTGCCCCGTGGAGATGCCGCCGAGGATGCCGCCCGCGTGGTTCGACAGGAAGGTCGGCGCGCCCGCATTGCCGGGCCGCATCTCGTCCGCGTTCTCCTCGCCGCGCAGCGCGGACGCCGCGAAGCCGTCGCCGATTTCGACCCCTTTTACGGCATTGATCGACATGAGCGCCGACGCCAGATCGGAATCGAGCTTGCCGTAGACCGGAGCGCCCAGGCCAGGCGGCACGCCCTCGGCCACGATCTCGAGGACGGCCCCGATGGAGGAGCCCTCCTTGCGCAGGCCGTCGAGATAGTCCTCGTAGAAGGCAGCGGCCTCCGGGTCCGGGCAGAAGAACGGGTTGCGGGAGACCTCGTCCCAATCCCACCGGCTGCGGTCGATCGCGTGCGGCCCCATCTGCACGAGCGCGCCGCGGATCGTAACGCCGGAGAGCACCTTGCGGGCCACCGCGCCGGCCGCCACGCGGGCCGCCGTCTCGCGGGCCGAGGACCGGCCGCCGCCGCGATAGTCGCGGATGCCGTACTTCACGTCGTAGGTGTAGTCGGCGTGGCCGGGACGGTAGCTGTCCTTGATCTCGGAATAATCCTTCGAGCGCTGGTCCACGTTCTCGATCATCAGGGCGATGGGCGTGCCCGTGGTGACCTGCTGCCCGGTGCGCTCGTCCGTGAACACGCCGGACAGGATCTTCACCTGGTCGGGCTCCTGGCGCTGGGTGGTGAAGCGCGACTGTCCCGGACGGCGCCGGTCGAGCTCGGCCTGGATCTCGGCGGCCTCGAGCGGGATCCGGGGCGGGCAGCCATCGATGACGCAGCCGAGGGCCGGACCATGGCTCTCGCCGAAGGTGGTGACGCGGAAGAGATGGCCGAAGGTGTTGTGGGACATGGCGCTAACGTATGTTTCAGCGCGTCTTAGAGCCAAAGCGCGCAGGTGTCACGCGCCACGTCGCACCTTAGAGGCGATCTAAAATGGATCAGGCTTGTTTTCCTGATCGGGAGGGGTGCCTCCCGGGTCATTCCCGTCTGGAGAGGACGAAGGAGATTGAGGGCTCCGCCCTCCACCTCTCCCGGTGCGAGCGGGTGAGTGGTGCGCTTCGCCTCGATCCCGCTCACCCGCTCGCACCGCCCCCACCCTTGATCCCTCCCCGCAAGGGGGAGGGAAAAGGCGCTTGGTTCTGAAACCACCGCCCCCCTCACCCGGACCTCACGGTCCGACCTCTCCCACCGGGAGAGGTGGAGGGCGCGCCCTTACGCCCGCTCCTCCCAGAGCTTGGCGAGCTCGACGATCGTGCGGGCGGCGCGGTCCATGTCCTGGGCGCTGACGAATTCGAGCGGGGAGTGGAAGGCGTGGCCACCGGCGAAGATGTTGGCGCAGGGCAGGCCCATGAAGGAGAGGCGCGAGCCGTCCGTGCCGCCGCGGATGCTGCCGCGCTGAGGCTCCATGCCGGCCCGGCGGATCGCCTCGACGGCGTAGTCGACGATCTCCGGATGCCGGTCCAGCACCACCTTCATGTTGCGGTACTGCTCCTTGACCGTGAAGGTGTGGCTGGAGCCCGGATAGGCCGCCATGACCTCCTTGCTGATCGCCTCCAGCAGCGCCTCCTTCTCTTTGAGCCCCTCCTCCGTGAAGTCGCGGATGATGAAGCTCAAGGATGCCTTCTCCATCACGGCCGAGACTCCGGTCGGATGGATGAAGCCGTCGCGGCCCGTGGTGGTCTCGGGCGCCATGTCCTTCGGCAGCCGCGCGACGATCTCGCCGGCGATGCGGATGGCGTTCTCCATCTTGCCGAAGGCGAAGCCCGGATGGATCGCCACGCCCTTGACGGCGATCTCCACCGCGTCGGCCGAAAAGGTCTCGTCCTCGATCGTGCCCGCCGTCTCGCCGTCCATGGTGTAGCCGAAATCGGCCCCGAGCTTTTGCAGATCCACCTTGTCGACCCCGCGGCCGATCTCCTCGTCGGTGGTGAAGAGGATGCGGATCGTGCCGTGCTTCACGTCCGGGTTGTTGATGAGGAACTCCGCCGCCGCCATGATCTCGGCGATGCCCGCCTTGTCGTCGGCGCCGAGCAGCGTCGTGCCGTCCGACGTGATGATGTCCTCGCCGACCAGGGTTTTCAGCACCGGATGGTCCGCGACGCGGATGACCTGGGACGGATCCCCCGGCAGCCGGATGTCGCCGCCCTGGTAGTTCCGCACCACCTGCGGCCTGACGTTGGTGCCGGAAAAATCCGGCGCCGTGTCCATGTGGGCGCAGAAGCAGATCACCGGCACGTTGTTCTTGGGGCTGTTCGACGGAATGGTGCCGTAGACGTAGCCGTGCTCGTCGAGATGCGCGTCCGCCACGCCGATGGCCAGAAGCTCCTCCACCAGCAGCCGCCCGAGGTTCTTCTGCTTCTCGGTCGAGGGCTGGGTCTTGGACGCGGCGTCGGACTGGGTGTCGATGACGACGTAACGAAGAAAGCGATCGGCGGCGCTGTCGGGCATGAGGCGGGGTCCGGGCTGGGAGGAGAGATGGGGGAGTTGTAGCGGGGGATGGAGGCGCTGGGAATGGGGTGCCGAAAGCGCTCCGCACCGGCTCCATGGTTCGCCAAGGGCCGCAGGCCCGTCCGCCGCCCCGGGCCGCCACGCCAAGAATACTCTCCCTAAGGCTTAAACCTTTGGTGGATCTATCTGGCCGCACGCCGGGAGAGCAGGATCGCCGCTCGGTCGCAATCGCGCCGTGGCGGACAGCAAAGGGAGGACCTCGAATGTCACATTCCCGGATCGGAATGATCCTGCGCTCCAGCGGGTGTGCCACTGTGGCAGCCATCGGACTTGCCGTCGCGTCCGCGACCGGCGCCGCCGCGTCGCCGGAGGATGAGATCGCCCGGCTCAACCGCGTGCGCGCCAACCTGTTCGAAGAACTCGTGAAGACGCGGGCGGAAGCCGCCGCCGCCCGGGCGGAGCTGGAAGCGGCCGTCAAGGGGCGCGAGGCCGCCGAGGCCGAACTCGCGCGCATGAAGCAGCAGGAGGCAGCAGGCGCCAGGCCCACCCCGGCCGCACCGAGCGCCGAAGCAAAGCCCGAGCCCCGAAAACCCGCCGCGGCCAGCGCGTCGGGCGCGCCGCGCCGCCAGAGCGCGCGCCCTGCGGCGCCGCGAACCACCGGATCGATTCAGAAAACGGTCGCGGCGCGCGCCCCCCCCCAGCGGGTGGCCCGCAGCGGTGCCGAGCGGCGCGCGGACGTCAGGCCGTCCGCACCCGCTCCCCGCCCGCCGGCCGCTCCGGCGCTGCCTAGCGTGCTGCGCCTGCAAGATCCGCAATAGCCGCCTGCCCGCTCGCATCCACGCGGCATTCGACGACGCCCTGGCGCGCTTCCCGCCCGCCGGAGCGCGAATAGACGATCCCGACTTCCACGGGCGCCCGCCCGCCGCGTCGCGTCCGCCGCATCTCGCCGGCGCTGGCGGCATCGACGCGGACCAGCTCCGCGCCCATCTCGCCGGCATGCGCGCGGGCGGCCGCGATGGCGGCCTGCCGGCATGCCTCGACCACCTGATCAGGAGTGCCCGGACGATATTGGAGTTTGGGAACGACCGCCCGCTCGGCGGCGTAGCCACCGGCCAGCCCGGACGCGCCCAGGAGAACAACGACCCACAGCATGTCTTTCCACCAAGAAGCGCCCTGCGGACATCGCGCTGGGGCGCCATGATTGCCGTTTCAAGAAGCCCCTGCCCGGGCCGCCGGTTCCTCATCCTGGAGGAGTAGGACAGCCGCCGCGGCATCGGGCGGGCATGAGGACGATCCTCGGGGTCGCGTGGCTGGTGACGCGGGCCTTGCGGGACATCGCCGCGAGCCTGGTGCCGCGCGCCGCCCCCCCTCCAAAAGCCTGCTGGTCTACGGCGTGGTGCAGGACGAGCGCGGCCGATGGCAGGTGATCCGCCACGGGCACGCGCCGCAGCTTCTCGACTGGCGCACACCGCCGCCCGAGCTGCTGTCGCGCACGGACGGGCCGGACTGAGCGGCTGAGAGACTCACTTGGGCACCGTATCCTTGTAGATCCTGCCGTCCTTCATGATGACGAGGAAGTTCCTGTCCGGATCGGCCACGAGGCCAAGGTCTTCCAGGGGATTGCCGTCGACCAGCAGCAGATCCGCCAGCGCTCCCTCTTCCACGACGCCGAGCCTGCCCGGATACGGATTGCGCAGGCCGGACAGGGTCAGCAATTCGGCGTTCGTCGATGTCGCCATGATCAGCGCTTCGGCCGGCGTATACCAGCGCGCGAGGGAGGCCAGCATGGCGCCTTGCCGTTTCGCCAGCGCCTCGGAGAACAGGATGTCGGTCCCGAAGGCCGTCCTGATCCCGTATTTCTTCGCCAGGGCGTAGACCCGGTCCGTGCCGGTGACCACCTGGGCGAGCTTCGCCTGCTCGGCCGGCCCGAGCCCGCTGGCGGGGGACGCATCGAGGAAGGGCTGCGTGCTCAGCCAGATTCCCTTCTCGGCCATGAGCCGGGCCGTGTCTTCGTCCATCAGGTGCCCGTGCTCGACGCATTTGACGCCGGCCGCGATCGAACGCCGGATAGAAGCGGGCGTATAGGCGTGGGTACAGACGTAGGTTCCCCAGTTCTCGGCCGCTTCGACCGCGGCGCGCAGCTCGGCCTCGGTGAAGGTCGTCACGTCGAGCGGAGAGAACGGGGACGCCACGCCGCCGCCCGCCGTGAGCTTGATCTGCGAGGCGCCCTGCATGAGCTGCTCGCGCACGCGCATCCGCACCTCGTCCGGGCTGTCGGCGATCATGCTTCCGCCCAGCTGCTCGACGCGGGCGAGCATGCCGCCGATGGTCCGCGGCAGGTCGGAGAGCTGGCGAAAGTCCCCGTGGCCGCTTGTGACCGTGATGACGGCCCCGGACGGGTAAATGCGCGGTCCCGGCAACAATCCTTCGTCGATGGCGCGCTTGAGCCCGAAGGACGGTCCGCCCAAGTCGCGGATGGTGGTGAAGCCGCGCATGAGGGTGGCCGTGGCCTCGGCTCCCGCCAACAGGTTGGAGTAACCGATGTCGCTGGTCAGAAGCGTCACGGGAGTCGGCCGCACCATCATGGCATGCCAATGCATGTCGGTCAGGCCCGGCATCAGCACGCGTCCATTCCCGGCGACGCCCCGGATGCCCGCATTGACGCCGGTCTCGATGGGCTCAGCGGAGATGCGCGCGATGGTGTTGTCCTTCACCAGGACATGGGAGGCAGGCGACAGGGTCGCGGTCCTGCCGTCGAAGATCCGGACGTTCTCGAAGAGGATCGGCCCGTCGCGGGCCGGAGAAGGCGATCGAGGCTGCGATACGGCGGCCGGGGAAGACCCGACCGACAGAACGGCCGCCAGAACGAGCAGCCGGGATGATCTGCGTGTCGGAGTGTCGACCGTTCCTCTGCCGAACATGGCAATCGACCCGTTCTCGTAGGCTCCGGTTTCGTCGCGGTGTCGCCCATTCGACATTAGGGCCGAATTGAGGCGAGCCGGGGGCGCGAGCGGATCGCGATGCGACCGGCTCGATGCTCCGTTGCCCCGGCATCGACTTTTGACCCCTTCGAAGAACGGCCGAGCATGCTAGCATGCCGCCGCAATCGGCTTCCGCCCGGCCTTCCCGGGCGCGATCACGGAGACGCGGCATGGTGGCTGTTCTGTTGGCGCTCCTCATCGGCGCGGTCGCGGGCCTGCGGTCCATGACGGCGCCCGCGGCCGTGAGCTGGGCCGCGGCGCTCGGCCTCCTCCACCTGGAAGGCACCTGGCTCGCCTTCCTGGGCTATCGCGCCACGCCCTGGATCCTGACGGTTCTCGCCATCGGGGAATTGATCGTCGACAAGCTGCCCTCCACGCCGAGCCGCAAGGAGCCGGCCGGGTTCGGCACCCGCATCGTCACGGGGGTGCTCTCGGGCGCGGCCATCGGCGCTTCGGGCGGGTCGCTCTGGGGCGGGCTCGCGGCCGGGGCGGTCGGCGCCGTCGCCGGCACCTTGGGCGGCGCGACCGTGCGGGCGCGGCTGGCGAAGGCGTTGGGCAAGGACCGCCCCGCCGCCCTGATCGAGGATGCGGTCGCGGTTCTCGGATCCGCGCTGATCGTGGGAGCGATACCATGACCCAAGACTTCGACGCGATCATCGTCGGCGCCGGACAGGCCGGCCCCTCGCTCGCCGCGCGGCTCACCGCCGCCGGCATGAAGACCGCGCTCGTCGAGCGCAAGCTCTTCGGCGGCACCTGCGTCAATACCGGCTGCATGCCGACCAAGACCCTGGTGGCGAGCGCCTATGCGGCCCATCTCGCCCGCCGCGGCGCGGATTTCGGCATCGTGCCCGCGGGCCCCGTCACCATCGACATGAAGCGGGTCAAGGCCCGCGCCGACACGGTCTCGACCAAGGCGCGCACGAACGTCGAGACGTGGCTGCGCGGCATGGACGGCCTCACGGTGATCGAGGGCCACGCGCGCTTCGAGGGGCCGGACACGCTCCGCGTCGGCGACACGCTGCTGACGGCGCCGCGCATCTTCCTCAACGTGGGCGGGCGCGCCAGCGTGCCCGACATGCCGGGCGTCGGCACGGTGGATTTCCTCACCAACACGTCGATCCTGCAGCTCGACGCCGTTCCCCGGCATCTGGTCGTGGTCGGCGGCAGCTATATCGGGCTCGAATTCGCCCAGATGCACCGCCGCTTCGGGGCCGAGGTCACCGTGGTGGAGAAGGGACCGCGCCTGATTGGGCGCGAGGACGAGGACGTGTCCGACGCCATCCGCGACATCCTCGCGGCGGAGGGCATCGCGGTTCGCACCGACGCCACCTGCATCGGCTTCAAGCCGCATGCGGACGGCGTCGCGGTCGACGTGGACTGCACCTCGGGCGAGCCGACGGTGGTCGGCTCGCACGTGCTGCTCGCGGTGGGACGGCGCCCCAACACGGACGATCTCGGCCTCGACGCGGCCGGCGTGAAACGCGACGCGCGGGGCTACATCGAGGTCGACGACAGCCTCGCCACCAACGTGCCGGGCATCTGGGCCTTAGGCGACTGCAACGGCCGTGGCGCCTTCACGCACACGGCCTACAACGATTACGAGATCGTCGCCGCGAACCTCCTCGACGGCGCCTCCCGCCGCGTCAGCGCGCGGATTCCTGGCTATGCGCTCTACATCGACCCGCCGCTCGGCCGCGTCGGCATGACGGAGGCGGAGGCCCGCCGGTCGGGCCGCAACCTCCTCGTCTCCAAGCGCCCGATGACGCGGGTCGGGCGCGCCATCGAGAAGGACGAGACGAAGGGCTTCATGAAGATCGTGGCGGATCAGGACACGAAGCGCATCCTCGGCGCCGCGATCCTCGGAACCGGCGGGGACGAGGCCATCCACGGCATCCTCGACATGATGAACGCCGGCGCGGACTACCCGACCCTGCAATGGGCCGTCCCGATCCACCCCACCGTTTCGGAGCTGATCCCGACGATGCTGGGCGATCTACGGCCGGTGGGGCGGGAGGGGTAGCGCAGCGTCGCCACACGACCCTCCCGGTGGTATCCTGAACCGGCACGGTCGCGGTGTCGGGCAGCCGGACGGTGCATGTCGCGTCAATCGCCCAGGCTTCATCCGGCGGATCTCCTCAAGGGAGAGACGGCCATGGCGACTGCAAGAGCGGAGCGGCGGCTGGCCGCCATCCTGGCCGCCGACGTCGTCGGCTATTCCCGCCTCGTCGAGCAGGACGAGGCCGGGACGCTGTCGGCCCTGAAGGTACTGCGCCGGGAGGTGATCGATCCGCTGTTGGCCGCGCATCACGGCCGTATCGTCAAGCTGATGGGCGACGGTGCGCTCGTGGAGTTCGGCTCGGTCGTCGATGCCGTCGCGTGCGCGGTCGCCATTCAGAAGCGCGTTGCCGAGAACCAGACCGATACCCCAACCGACCGACGCGTCGTCTACCGGATCGGCGTCAATCTCGGTGACGTGATCCACGAGGCCGACGGGGATCTCTACGGCGACGGCGTCAACATCGCGGCCCGCCTCCAGGCCCTGGCGGATCCAGGCGGCATCTGCATTTCCGGAACGGCCTACGATCACCTTCAGGGCAAGCTCGACTGCGACTACGAGTACCTCGGCGAACGGGCGCTCAAGAACATGGAGCGGCCGGTGCGACTGTACCGCCCCCTTCTGGAAGGGGCGACCGCACGAACGGCATCGCCCCGGCCCGCGCTTCCCGACCGACCATCCATTGCCGTGCTGCCGTTCAACACCATGAGCACGGACCCGGAGCAGGATTTCTTCAGCGACGGACTGACCGAGGACATCACCACCGCGCTGTCCAAGCTCAAGGGCTTCTTCGTGATCGCCCGCAACACGATGTTCACCTACAAGGGAAAGCCCGTGGACGTGCGCGCCATCGGGCGCGAGCTCGGGATCCGCTATGTTCTCGAGGGGAGCATCCGCAAGTCCGGCAACCGCGTCAGGGTGACCGCGCAGCTCATCGATGCGGCCTCCGAAGTCCATCTCTGGGCCGAGAGGTACGACGGGGATCTGGGCGACATCTTCGTCATTCAGGACGAAATCACCGCAAGCGTCGTCGGCCGCATTGGGCCGGAACTCCTGGCGGCGGAGCATGCCCGCGAAAGTCCTAAGCCGCATCATGGCCTCGATGCCTGGGAATGTGTCGTGCGGACGGTGTTCCTGTGCTCCCAGCTGTCCGAGGAGAGCAGTCGGAAGATGCTCCCCCTGCTCGACCGAGCCATCGGACTGGCTCCCGACTATGCCCAGGCGCTTGCCATGAAGGGCTGGATCACGATGTGGCGCGCGTTCCAGGGGTGGGAGGACATGGGATGCGCCCTGGCGCTTGCCAGGGATGTCGTCCGGCAGGCCATCGCCGCGGACGACAAGGAGCCGTGGGCCTACCTGGCGCAGACGATGACGGCCTACGCGACGCGTGACGATGCCCTGGCGATGGCGGCGGTCAGCCAGGCTGTCGCGATCAACCCCAACTCCGCCTTTGCGCACGGCCAGCTGGGGCTTGCGCATGCCAATGGAGGCCGCGCGGCGGAGGCGATTCCCTGCATCGACTACGCCCTCAGGCTGAGCCCGCGCGAGGCTTTTCTCGGCGACTTCCAGTTCTACTACGCCATGGCTTACTTCCAGGGCGCGAATTACGAGCTTGGATTGAATTATGCGCGGGAGGCGCATCGCCTGCGGTCCGGCCACGCCTATCCGCTGATCATCGGCACGACCTGTGCCGGGTTTCTGGACAACCGGGAGGCTGCCGCGGACCTGCTCGGGCGGCTCAAGTCGCTGGTCCCTGACATCTCGCGGGACTGGGTTGGGGCAACATCCTGCTTCGTCCGCGCCGAGGATCGGGCGCGCCTGCTCGAAGGACTTGGCCGAGCCGGCCTGGATTGACTGGTTGGATTTCCCTCCCGCTCAGGGACTGACGACGACTTTGTAGCCCATGAGCCGCGCAAAGGGCGCGAGCGTTGCGAAGAGCATCTTCTGCACCCAGACCGGGGGGCCGGCCACATAGAAGTGGTCCTTGAAGGTGTGGAGGGTGAGCGCCATCAGCAGGAAGCTGGGCTCCCCCTTGGAGCCGAACCATCCGGGGTGGTTCTGTGCGATGGTGGCGAAATTCATGAAGAAACGCAGCTGATGCTGCGCCGGCGTGAAGCGGATGATCGCCACCGTGTCGCCTTGGTGGGCATTGCGGAAGAAATGCGGCTTTCCGCGGGGAACGGTGATCGTCTCGCCGGGCCGGAGTTCATGCATGCGGCCATCGATGGAGACCGTCAGCAGGCCCGACCGGACCGTGAACGTCTCGTCCGTCTTGGGATGGATATGGGCCATCGCATTGCCGCCGCCGGAGCCTCCCGGCCCCAGGCGGACCTCGAATTCGGCCGCCTCTGCACTCTCGGGCGTGGTGAACACGAACGTCTCTTCATTGAAGGCATTCACCAGGGTCAGTCCCGGTGTGAACGACAGCGCATCCATGGCCCCTCACGCATCGGCTCGCAGATCGACGGAGACTGCAAAGTTAGACATGTCGGCCGGCATCCGACAAGCGCAGGAGCGGCCTTTTGGATACGCTGGGATGATCCCGGCAGCGGCGGATTCGGAGATCTTTCGGCGGTCCGGCGATGATGCTCCTGGCGGAGGGCCGGTCATGGGATGAAGCGGTTGGCATCGTCCGCACATGATGCCTCCTTGCCGAGGTTGCGGCCGGGGATTTTGGCGCGTCGGAAAGGCTGGCGCGTTCAGCGCCAGCTCAGGGATCGAAGCCTCGGGTCGGGCGTCAGACGGTGTTCATCTTGCCGGAGAGGTCCCACATGGCGTCGACCAGTTGGTCGACATCGTCCATGTTGCTCCAGAGATGCGTGGAGACGCGCACCCCGTAATGCTCCTGCTGGGAGCCCGGCACCGGGAAGTTGACGTTCCGGATCACGAAGCCGTACTCGTCCAGCATCCGCTTGACGAAGGCGTCGGATCGCGCCTTGTCCTTAACGTGCTCCGGGTTGCGGAACGGATTGAAGCCCGTCAGGGCGCACACCAAGCGCGGGTCGTCCTTTGGGGAGTAGAGAGCATCGACACCCCACTTCTCGGCGATCTTCTCCTTCAGATGCTGGGACATGCTGATCGTGTAGGCCTGGATCTTGTCCCTGCCGATCCGGTCCCAGACCTCGCACGATTTGGCCAGTCCCATGTAGACGGGAGCATTGCGGCTTCCCGTGCTCTGGATGCGGGCCGCAAGATCGTCCGTCTCCTTGTCGTTCGTCGTACGCGGCGGCAATCCTCCGGCGAGCGGGTAGCTGCTCGTCACCACCGGGTAATAGGCCGGCAGCGGCCGCGGATTGTACTGCGGCAGGACCTTGTTGCGCACATAGAGGATGCCCGTGCCGAGAGGGCCGCATTGCCATTTGTGTCCGGCTCCTGCGAGGAAGTCGACGCCCAGGTCGTGGAAGTTCGCGGCAAACATGCCCGGCACGTGCGCGCCGTCGCAGATGCTCACGATACCCTTCTCCTGAGCGAGCTTCGCCAGCATCTTGATCGGCAGCATGGTGCCGGTCTTGTAGGTCGGGGCGGAAAACACCATGGCCTTGGTGCGCGGCCCGATCGCCTTCGAGAAGAGCTCGACGTAGTCTTCGGCCGTCTGCTTGTTTCCGACCGGCAGGGTAACGCGCTTGATGACGACGCCGTAGCGGTCCTGCAGGATCGCCATCGGGACGTTGCCGCCGCCGTGCTCATGGTTGGTGGTGACGATCTCGTCCCCGGGCAGCCAGACGAGGCCCAGAAGCGAGTGGCACATCCCGTCAGACGTGTTTCCCGACATGACGATCTCATCCGGATCGCACCCGAAGCTGCGCGCCAGGGTCTTTCTCTGATCGAGGAAGTTGCTGTAGCCGCTCATCGACTCGCGCGCCATCCGGCGGTTTTCGGAATCGAGCAGGTTGAGAGTTTCTACCGGCATGGAGCCCGCGGTCCCGATGTTCATGTAACGGACGCCGGGCTTATGGGAGAACAGGCCGCGCACCTCATTCCAGAATGCGGCGTCATCCTTCAGGGCGGATGCGGCCGCTGCCTGCTGCGCGAGGGCCCCGGACGAGGCCAATCCGCCAAGCGGGCCGGCGAGAGCCGCCGAGGCGGCGAGAGCGCTTAGAAAGGAACGACGGTTCGGGTCGAAATCGAGTGTCCGATCGGCTTGCATCATCACACCTCAATGAGAGCCCCGTAGACAAATTCATTTTTTATGAACTGACGCCTTCTGGGTGGCGCCTGGAAATCATGGGCGAACCGCAATGGCCCCGATCTCGACCTTCACGTCGCGCGGCAGGCGCGCCACTTCGACGGTCGCCCGAGCGGGCGGCGCGTTCTTGAAGAAGGTGCCGTAGACCTCGTTCATCTTCCCGAAGTCGTTGAGGTCCTTCATGTAGACCGTCGTCGAGACGATGTGGTCCAGCGAGAGGCCGTCGGCTTCGAGGACAGCCTTGAGGTTGTTGATGACGAGGCGGGTCTGGTCCTCGATGCTGGCATCCTTCATCAGCTGCTTGCTTTGCGGATCGATCGGGATCTGTCCGGACAAAAAGACGGTGTTTCCTACGCGGATCGCCTGGGAATAAGGGCCGATGGCCTCAGGGGCCGACGCGGACGAGACGACTTTTTTCGCGGCGTCCTCGGCTTCTGCCGGCGCTACGACGAAAAGTGCTCCGGTGAGAAAGAGAGCGTTGTAGATGGCCTTCATTCCGTTCCTCCTGCATGCCGATTTGCCTACGGCATAGGCACGATGCTCTCTGTTTGGGCAGTAGGAACGCAAACGCGTTTTTGGCCGTCCAGCTATGTGTGGCCATCTATTCTCAACGCTCAAGCTCTGCGGTAGTATTCGCGCCGATTCGGCTGAATAGATTAAAGGGTTTGCTGTGATGCACAAAGAAAGTCAGAAGAGCTGACCTTATCATTAACGTAGAGGAAGGGCCTTCTTCCTGATTGTCTTCCTATCAATATTTCGGCGCCCGGCCGCCCGGCAGGGCGCGACCTCCTGCCCCCCCAAGCGGCCTATGACGCGAGGCTGACGCGCCGTCGAGAAGGACGAGACCAAGAGCTTCATGAAGGTCGTGGCGGATCAGGACACGAAGCGCATCCCCGGCGCCGCCATCCTAGGCACCGACGGCGACGAGGCAATCCACCCAACCATCTCCGAGCTCATCCCCGACCGTCGTGGGGATCTGCGGCCGATGGGGCGGGAGGGATAGCGGTGGGAGACATCAGGGCAGCGGCATCGACGAATCTTTGCGGTCATGCTGTGTGCAGACCTTCCGTCGACTTCCTTCGGTGACCGCCTTCGACCCAGCGCGGCCCTCGGCGGTCGAGGTCGGGCCTCGGTCGAACAGCACCTCGGCGATGTTTGGGCTGTCGATGGGATGACGCCATGTGACATCGGGAAAGCCGGCGGTTACCATCCGCGCCCAGCAGTTCAGCCAAACGGTCGGCTGGGGAACCCTCGGTCGGATTGCACATTAGCCCGCTGTGTTTTCGCAGCCGCCGCAAGCGGAACACTGGTCTCCCGTTCCCCGAATCCGCTGTGGGGTCGTGCAATGATTGGAAAGAGCCGCCATGTCTGACCTCGTCGTCAAAAGTCCCATGCAGTACTTGGACAAGGCCACCATGGCCCTGCGGGACCTGGGCATCGTCCCACCCGCGGCCATGGATGCCCCCATCAATGGCCTCCTGGAGAAGATCTCGGATCTCGATCAGGACCGGATCGCAATCATCGCCCGTACCCTGGGCCAGACCAACGTCTTCAACGAGGTCGTGCGCGAGCAGACACAGGCGATGGAGATTGGCGAGCGCTATCGCCAGATCACCGAATCCTTCAATTCCATTCGCGACGACACGAAGAAGATGGTCGACCAGCTCGAGGACCAGAAGATCGACCTTCTGGAGCGCGTCACCAACGTCTGGATGAAGGTCTCCCGCGGCGACGTCGCAGACCGCTTCGACGACATTAAGAAGGTCTATCTCGACGTAACCCGGTCGACCCGGGACCAGATCCAGCGCGAGCAGATCATCCTCGACGCCTACCGTGACTTCCGCGGCGCGCTCAAGCATGCCGAAGTGATGGCGCTGGAGGTGCTCCGGACCGCGGAGCAGAAGCTCCAAGCCGCCAAGGCGGAGCTGCAGAGAGCGTCCGACGCAGTCGTCAGTTTCAAGGGCACGGAGGTGTCCGAGCGCGCCCGCCTCGAATTGACCCGCGACGAGCAGCTCCGCCGCACCCAGGACGAGGAGAAGCGCTACCAGATCGCGAAGGATCTCTCCGATAACCTGACTGTCAGCTACAACACCTCCGAAGTCATCATGGCCCGGCTGATGCAGATGACCAATGCCAAGGAGCGCGTCTATGCTCAGGCGGTTTCGTTTTTCTCGACCAACGATTCCGTGTTCACGGCACTGAAGGCGTCGTTCACCGGCATGTTTGGCCTCAATGAGGCGACCCAGACCCTGAACGAGATGAAGGAGGGCGTCTCCCGGAGCCTGGAGGTGCTGGCCGAGATCGGCGATCAGGTCGGCGAGGCCGCCGTGAAGGCGGGCTACGGCCCCACCATACGGGCCGATGCCGTCAGGAAGCTGGTGGATTCGGTCATCTCCTTCCAGGAGCATTCCCTGGAGATCGTCGGCGAGATGCGCCGGCTCTCGACGCAGAATTCGGCCGAGATCCGCGACGCGGTCGAGGACGGCAAGCGACGGATCGCCCGTCTCGTCGCAGAGGGACAGGCGCTGCCGGCCAATGGCTGAAACGCTCGCCGCGCCAGTCGGGCAAGCAACCGGAAGGGCCCCCCAGAGCCTCGACGAGCTGATGCTCGCCATGGACGTGGTGGACACGCTCCGCCACCAGGAGAGCCTCGTCAGCCGCGAGCTGAGCGGGGAGCAGCGGGACGCCCAGCTCCTCGAGCGGCTGCGGCAGATCTATCGCGGACAGGGCATCGAGGTGCCCGACCGTATTCTCGTGGAAGGCGTGCAGGCCCTCAAGGAGCAGCGCTTCGCCTACGAGCCGCCCGGGCCCAGCTTTGCCCGCACCGTCGCCACCGCATGGGTCAACCGCGGACGCTTCGGGCGTCGCCTTCTCACCCTGCTGCTGCTGCTCGCATTCGGGTGGGGCGCTTACCATTTCGGCGTGGCGGAGCCGGCCCGGCAGCGCGCCGCGCAGGAACAGGCCCAGGCCGAGAGGAACCGGATCGAACTGGCCGAGAGGCTGCCGGCAGCCCTTGAGCAAGGATACGAGGACGTCCTGCGCGAGGCGCAGGCCCCGAAGGCGCGGGAGCAGGCCGACCGGATCCTGGCGGACGGAAAGGCCGCCGTGGCCCGGGGCGACGCGGACGGCGCCCGGCAGGCGATCAACGACCTGGAAGTCCTGCGGGCGGATCTGCGTCGCGAATACGTCCTGCGCATCGTGTCCCGTCCGGGCGAGCCGACCGGCGTCTGGCGCGTCCCGCAGCGCAACCCGGCCGGGCGGAACTACTACCTGATCGTGGAAGCGGTTTCCCCGGACGGGCGCATTCTCAGCCTGCCCGTGACCAGCGAGGAGGACGGCCGGACCGTGACCACGTCGAAATGGGGGGTGCGCGTGAGCGAGGCCACGGCCATGCAGGTGCAGCGGGACAAGAACGACGACGGCATCGTGCAGCGCAACCGCCTGGGCGAGAAGCGCCGGGGCCAGCTCGACGTGGATTATCTGATGCCCGTCTCGGGCGGCGCGATCACACAATGGTAGGGCGATGATATCGGGACGGCAGGCGCTCGCGCAGATCGAGCAGACAATCGAGAAGGCGCGCCAGCAGGAGGCGAAGTGCCAGCGCGCCTATGCGGCCGCGACCGAGGAGGTCGGCCGCCTGCGGATCGAGCGCACGGAGGCGTTCCGGGACCTGGCACGGCTGAAGCTCGACGCCATCACGCAGGAGAACGTCGTCGGACACCTCGATGACGCCGAACGGCAGGCCGTCAGCCTGCTTAACAGCCGCCAGGAGGCGTTGCGGCAGCTCACGGAGCGGCGCCGGCAGGCGGAGGAGCGGGTGAGCCAGGCAGAAGTTCAGCGGCAATCCGCGACGGACGCCCTGGAGCAGGCCGTGGCCGGCGTGGACGCGCTGCGCAAGGCGGTCGAGGCAAAAGTCAGCACGAGCCCGGAATGGCTCTCGGCGCGGGCGCGGGTCGAGGAGGTCACGGGCCAAGCCCAGCAGGCCGAGAAGAAGGCCCAGCAGGCGGAGGCCGACCGGGACCAGAAGCGCCGTCCCTACGAGGCCGACCTGCTGTTCATGTATCTGTGGAACCGGAAGTTCGGCACGGCGGCCTACCGGGTCAACCCGTTCACCCGCGCCATGGACCGTCTGGTGGCGCGGGTGGTCGGCTACGACAGGGCGCGCGCCAACTACGCCCTGCTCAACGAGATCCCCGAACGGCTGCGCGAGCATGCCCGGCGCGTCCTCGACGACCTGAGGCAGGAGAGGGATCGTCTCCGGATGCTGGAGCGCCGGGCGCTCGTCGATGCCGGCATCGAGGCGGCCGAGGCCGGTGCGGCCAAGGCGCACGCGGCGCTGGCGGAAGCCGAGCGCAGGCTCGCCGAAGCACGTCAGTCCCTCACGGAGCTGGACCGCTCCTACGACACCTCCGTGCTGGAAGGAGATGCCCCTTACCACGACGCCATCGAACTGCTGGCCGCCGCCGACGAACGGGAGGATCTCGATCAGCTCTATCGGGAAGCCCTGGTAACGCCGACGCCGCGCGACGAGGAGATCGTCCGGCGCATCCAGGCCGTCGACGTGATGATCACCCGTGCGCTGCGCCAAGCGGTGGACGCCCATCGTCAGCTCAAGGAGACCGCCCAGCGACGGGCCATGATCGAGCATGAATGGGAGGAGCTCCGGAATCAGGGCTACGACACGCCCTACGGAACCTTCGGCAATGAGGCGGCCCTGGGCAACGTGCTGGGCGGCGTCCTGACGGGCGCGATCGGCGGCGCGATCCTGGGACAGGTCCTGCGCGGCGGCTTCCACCATGGGCCGAGTCCATGGGATTCGGGCTTTGGTGGCGGATTGCCAATCCCGCCCCCCGACGGGTTCGGGACTGGTGGGTCCTTCGGCGGCGGGGACTTCAGGACGGGCGGGTCGTTCTGAGCGGACGGGCGGATGGAAAGACCCGCTGTGAGTCTGAGCTCCGCTGGCGGAGGCACGTCCAACAGGCATGATCGAACGAGCGCCCCTGGCGCGAGGCGGACGTCTTCGAGCTTGAATGCCGACGATGGTCGATTGGTGACGCGAAGGCCGTAACGCAACCATTGACCCCCTGCCCTCTCCCCGTGTTATCTCGGCAATGAAGCCGGGCACATCCGGCTCCGGAGTCTAGAAGCCCCGCCTGAGCGGCCGGCATCGGCCGCAAACGATGCCTTCCTGCCCCTATGGCCAGGGGGTGTTGGCGCATGTCCAAGGCGAAAGCCCAAAAGCCAATGCGAACCGTCTAGCGGCGGTTCTTACTACTCCCGGCCTCCAGGGCGTCCTTGGTGGCAACCTCACCGAGGGAGTTGCCGATGGAGCCGCAGGCCTACAGCGCGTTCGCCGATCTCTTGAACAAGTTTCACAGGGCGACGCCTCCGATCTAGGCGCTGTGGCTTCTCGCCCGGGCGGCGACGGTCCTCGGAGTTACGTGGCTCGTGACGCGCGCCTTGCGCGACATTGCCGCCATGAGGCTCCCTCTCCGGCCCGAGGCTCGCAGGAGCCTGCCCGTCTACGGCGTGGCGCAGGACGAGGACGGCCGGTGGCATGTCATCCGGCACGGCCGCGCACCGCAGCCCCTCGGCCGGGCGAATCCGCCGCCGGAGCTTTCAGGGCGGCTTCCGGACGCGTCCGCCGGGAGCGGGAGCGCGCATAGCCGATGACCGTAAAGATCAGCCACGCGGTCTGGGTGATGAAGGACGGCAGGTTGAAGTCGAAGATCAGCGAATAGAGGATCGCGAGGGCGCCGACCCCGTTGAGCAGGGCGTAGCGGCCGTCCTCGACCTTCAGGACGCCGAGCTGCAGCAGCCCATAGGCCGACAGATAGGCCGCAACCCCGATCAGCCCGACGAAATCCGCGATGCTCATGAATGGCGCCCGCCTTGGTTCGCCGGGGACCATACGGGGTCGAGGCCCGTTCGATAAGGCGAATTTCGTGCGGCTCCGCGCCGCCCTGCGGGCCCGCTAGTGGGACGGCGGCGGGGATTTTTCGCCGCTGCCCGCCCCGTAGGGAAGCACCGCAGGTGCGACCTCGGTCGGCGACGGCGTGAGGCTCGCCCGGTGCATGGGTGGGGCGGGCTGCTGGCCCGCGGGCGCCAGATCCGCTCGTCCGGGCGCCACCTGGTCGGTGCCGACCGGGCCCGGGCTGACGCGCCCGTCCGCCGCCGCGACGCGCCACACCCTGTTGCCGGCATCGTCGGCCACGAGCAGCGCGCCGGTCCCGTCGATGCCCACGCCGACCGGGCGTCCATGGGCGTCGTCGCCCTCGATGAATCCCGTCACGACATCCTGCGCCTTGCCGCTCGGGCGCCCGTTCTCGAACGGCACGTAGACGACCTTGTAGCCGTTGTAGGCGGTCCGGTTCCAGCTGCCGTGCTCGCCCACGAAGGCCCCGTTGGCGAATTCCGGCGGCAGCGCCGAGCCCGTCGAGAAGGTCATGCCCAGGGCCGCCACGTGGCTCGACAGCGCGTAGTCCGGCGCGATCGCCCGCTCGACCATGTCGGGGCGCGGCGGATGGACCCGCACATCGACATGATTGCCGTAATAGCTCCAGGGCCAGCCGTAGAAGGCGCTGTCCTGCACCGAGGTCAGGTAGTCCGGCACGAGGTTGGGCCCGAGCTCGTCCCGCTCGTTGATGACGGCCCAGAGCACTCCCGTCTGCGGATGGAACATCAGCCCGTTCGGGTTGCGCAGGCCCGACGCGAGCACGCGCGCCGCGCCGGTCTGCCGGTCCACCTGCCAGATCGCGGCGCGGCCCTTCTCGGCCTCCAGCCCGTTCTCCGTGATGTTCGAGTTCGAGCCGACCGACGCATACAGGAACCGGCCGTCGGGGCTGAGCGCGAGGTCCTTGGTCCAGTGGTGATTGATCGGCCCGCCCGGAAGGGGCGTCAGGACGCGCGGCTGCGCCGTGATCGCATTCGCCCCGAGGGCGTAGGGATAGGCCAGAATGGCGTCCGTCGCCGCGACGTAGAGCGTGTCGTCCGCCCAGGCGAGGCCGAAGGGCGAGTGGAGGTCCCTCAGAAGATCGTGGCGCTCGTCCACCTGTCCGTCGCGGTCGGAGTCGCGCAGCAGGGTGACGATGTTGCTCGGCTTCGGGGTGCCCGTGTCGCCGTGCGCGATCGACATGATCCAGCCGCGGATGATGTCCTTGGGCCGCACCTTCGGCTCGCCGGAGGGGCCGCGGGCCTGGACGACGAGCACATCGCCGTTCGGCAGCGTGTGGACGGTGCGGGGATTCGACAGATCCTTGGCGTAGGCCGTGATCTTGAGGCTCGCCGGGACCTTGGGGGTTTGGCCGTCGCGCCAGCCGACGATGGTCGCGACCTTGAGGTCCTGCAAGAGCGGCCCGTTCGGCTCCGGCAGCACCGGATTCGGGCCGATCTGCTGGGAGGTGTCGAAATCCGATCCGTCGTTGCATGCGGCCAGGGCGAGGACGAGAAGGCAGCAGCCGGATCGTGCGGCGGCGCGGAGGGATCGGGCGTGCCTAGCCATGGGAAAGGACCTTCTCGGTGCGGCGGCGGCCCGAGGCGTGGCCGAGCCAGCCGGTGATCATCATGACGATCACCATCGCCACGGAGAGGGCAAGGCCCTGGGGCACGACCGCGGTCCAGCCGTCGCGCGCATGGACGAGGCTGTTGACGAACCCGAGACCGAGCACGACGAGCAGGCCGAGGGCGTGCAGCCAGCCGAACCCCTGGGGCCGCAGGCGGCGGCGAAACAGCAGCCCGACGACCTCGACCACGAGGACGACGCCACCGACGACGAGCCCGGCGAACAGCAGCCATTCGGCGAAATTCTGCCATTGCAGGTTTGCGGTGCGCCAATAGGCGATGTCGTTCAACAGCGCCAGGATGAAGCAGACCGCCGGGAACGACGCGACGGTCTGCCATGCGGCGGCGAGCGGGCCGCCGGAGGTGGCATCGCGCACGGGAAACTCCCTTGAGGCGGGGGTCGGAACAGTCGGGTCGGCATGCCGCATGGGGTCCCTCCTTCTCGGGCCGATGCTTCATGGCGCCAGGCACGCGCGAAGCCGGGCCCGATGCGGCCGGAGGCACCGTTCACGAGGAGTGGAAGCCCGCCGCGCGTCGGCATGCCCGAGTCCCGTGCACGACAGCAGCGTGGTGCATGATCCAGACCTCAACCACCCATGCGGTCATCTGTTCCGAATCCCCGCGAGAAATCCTGAGGGACGCGGGTTCATCGGGCCGGATCGACCGGTCCCCCGTCATCCCTAAAGAGCCAGGCGGACGGCCGGGTGCCCCCTTTTGGCGAAATTGCCAGCCTCGCTTCCCGCGTCACAATGACGATTCGGCTGCAGCGGACGGCCAGGACAGTTGGCACCCTGGAGCCCACAGGAGGAGCGCCTATGAAACGCCGTCAGTTCCTGGCCACCGCAACCGGCGGCCTTGCCGCAAGCGCCTTGGCTGCGCCCGCGATCGCCCAGTCCGCGCCGGAGATCCGCTGGCGCCTGCAATCCGCCTTTCCGAAGTCGCTCGATACCCTGTGGGGAGGCGCCGAGACGTTCTCCCGGCTCGTGTCGGAGCTGACGGACGGCCGCTTCCAGATCCAGCCCTTCGCGGCGGGCGAGATCGTCGGCACCTTCCAGGTCGCCGACGCGGTCGCGGACGGCACGGTCGAGGCCGGTTACGCCACCACGTATTACTACGTCGGCAAGGATCCGACCTTCGCGCTGCCGTGCGATTTTCCGTTCGGGCCGAATGCGCGGCAGAAGACGGCATGGATGTACCACGGCGGCGGCCTCGACCTGTGCAACGAGTTCTTCGCCAAGCACAAGATGTACGCGGTACCGGCCGGCAACACCGGCGCCCAGATGGGCGGGTGGTACCGAAAGGAGATCAAGACCGTCCAGGATCTCCAGGGCCTCAAGATGCGCATCGGCGGCCTCGGCGGGCAGGTTCTCCAGCGCCTCGGCGCCGTGCCGCAGCAGATCTCCGCGGGCGACATCTATCCGGCGCTCGAGCGCGGCACCATCGACGCGGCGGAATTCGTCGGCCCCTACGACGACGAGAAGCTCGGCTTCGCGAAGGTCGCGCCCTTCTACTACTATCCGGGCTGGTGGGACGGCGGGCCGCTCATCCACGTGATGATCAATATCGACCGCTGGAACAGCCTCCCCAAGCTCTACAAGACGGCCGTCAATGCCGCCGCCGCGCAGACCTATGTCGACGTCCTGGCCAAGTACGACGCCCGCAATCCGGCCGCGGTCCGAAGGCTCGTCGCGGCAGGGGCTCAGCTGCGTCCGTTCAGCCAGGAGCTCATGGATGCGGCCCTCAAGTCGTCCAACGAGCTCTACGACGAGATCTCGGCCAAGAACCCCGACTTCAAGAAGATCTACGAGAGCGTCCGCGCGTTCCGGAACGAGGAATATCTCTGGTTCCAGGTCGCCGAATACGCCTACGACAGCTTCCTAATCCGCTCGCGGGCGAAGTGACCTGCCTCGGCGGCGGGCGCTGGCCCGGCTCGGGTCTAATGGGCCGCCGGACCGTCGATGATCACCTGGGCGCAGAGGCGGGAGCAGCGCTCGATCCGGCCGTCGACCTTGTAGATGTCCCGGAGCAGGTCGGGCGTGATCACGGCCTCGGCCGGACCGCATCGCACCATCGTGCCGCCGTCGATCACGAGCACGCGGTCCGCCACGCGCAGGACCTGGTTGAGGTCGTGGACGGCGAGCACGACGCACATCTGCCGCTTGCGCGACAGGGACCGGATCAGCGACAGGACCTCGACCTGCCGGTGCAGGTCGAGGGCGCTCGTGGGCTCGTCGAGGAGAAGGATCTGCGGCTCGCGCACCAGCGTCTGGGCGAGCGACACCAGCTGCCGCTGGCCGCCGCTGAGCTCGCACAGGCCCCTGAAGGCGATGGATTCGATCCGCAGGTCCGCCAGGACCTCGTCCACGGACTCGAGATCGTCGTCGCGGACGCGATGATGCCCGCCCTGCTTGCGCGCGAGAAGCACCGACTCGTAGACGGTCAGCACCGTGTTCACGGACGTGTCCTGCGGCATGTAGCAGACGCCGCAGGACGAGACGCCCCCGATGGCGATCTCGCCCGGCCCGGCGAGGAGCCCGGCGATGCGCCGGAACAGGCTCGACTTGCCGGCCGCGTTCGGGCCGATCACGGCCGTCACCTCGCCGCCCTTCATCACAGGGGTCGTGACGCCGGACAGCACCTCCTGCCTGCCATAGCGGACGCCGACGTCGTTGAGTTGCAGGGTGGCTACCATGCGCGCCTCCGGTTGGTCATGATCAGGCTGAACAGGAACGGCACGCCGACCAGTGCCGTGATGATGCCGATGGGAATGATGCTGCCCGGGATCAGCGACTTGCTGATCACCGAGGTCAGCGACAGCATCGCGGCTCCCGCAAGCGCCGAGGCCGGCAGGAAGAAGCGCTGGTCCTCGCCGATCATCATGCGGGCGATGTGCGGGCCCACGAGGCCCACGAACCCGATCGTGCCTACGAAGGCGACGGGCACGGCGGCGAGCACGCTGACGATCAGCATGGTCTCTAGCCGGAGCCGGCGCACGTTCACCCCGAAGCTCGCGGCCTTGTCCTCGCCGAGGCGCAAAGCCGTCAGCGCCCAGGCGCGGCGGAAGAAGAGCGGGAGCGCGACGGCCAGAATGGCGGTCGTGATGGCGAGCTTCGGCCAGGTCGCGCGCGTGAGGCTGCCCATGGTCCAGAACACCACCGCCGCCAGCGCCTGCTCGGAGGCGAGAAACTGCACGAGGGCGAGCAATGCGTTGAAGGTGAACACGAGGGTGATGCCGAGCAGCACGATGGTCTCGACCGTCACGCCGCGCCGCTGGCTCATGAGGTGGATGAACAGGGCGGCGCCCATCGCCATGAGCAGCGCGTTGATCGACACCACGTACTCGATGGCGAAAGGCAGAAGGCCGACGCCGAACACGAGGGCGAGCGACGCCCCGAAGCTCGCGGCCGCCGAGATTCCGAGCGTGAACGGACTGGCGAGCGGGTTGTTGAGGATCGTCTGCATCTGCGCGCCCGCGGCCGAGAGCGCCGCGCCGACGACCACCGCCATCAGGGCGACCGGCATGCGGATGTCCCAGATCACGACGCGGACTTGGTTCGACACCTCCTCGGACCCGGCGAGCGCAAGCACGACCTCCCGCATGCTGTAGCGCGCGGGCCCCAGTCCCAGATCCGCGATGACGGACAAGACGAGGACGATGCCGAGCGCCAGGAGGAGGAGCTTCTTGCGATGCACGAGGGCGCGGTATGTCCCGCGCCCCGGTCGTGCCGCAACGGATGCCGCGTGAGCCAAGGGCTTATTCCTTGTCGGTCAGGGAGACCCAGTAGCCGGGCTTGTAGGCGACCGGCAGGAAGCGCTCGTAGAGCGTCTTCATGGTCTGGTCCGGATCGAGGTCCTTGAACAGTTCTGGGTGCAGCCACTTGGCGATCTGCTGGATGGCGACGAACTGATAGGGGCTGTTGTAGAACTGGTGCCAGATGGCGTGAACCTGCCTGTTCTGCACCGCCTTCACGCCCGTATAGGCCGGGCGCTTCATCAGCGCCGCGAGCTTGTCGCGGGCCTTCGCCTCGTCGGCTCCCGACCCAACGCCCACCCAGGCGCCACCGGGAACGTAGAGTTCCCAGTTCGAGCCGGTCACGATGACCTGGTCGGGGTTGGCGGCGATGACCTGCTCCGGGTTCACGACCCCGAAGGTGCCGGGAATGATCTTGCCGGCCATGTTGATGCCGCCGGCGATCTCGACCATCTTGCCGAAGTTCTCGTTGCCGAAGGACATGCAGCAATCGTCAGTGTAGCCGCCCGCGCGCTCCATCATGACGACGGGCTTTGCCGGATTGGCCTTGGCGAGGCGCTCGGTGACGCGGTCGATCTGCTCCTTGCGGAACGCGATGAACTCCTCGGCCTTCGCCTCCTTGCCGAACAGCTTACCGATCAGCCGCATGCTCGGCTCGGTGTTCTCGAACGGCTTGTCGCGGAAATCCACGAACACGACCGGGATGCCGACCTTGGCGAGCTTCTCGGTGAGCTTCGCGTCGTCGGTCGCGGTCTTCGCCTCCACGTTCATGATCATCACGTCGGGGGCGAGCGCCACGGCCTGCTCGATATCGAAGGTCCCCTCCTTTGAGCCGCCGAAGGTCGGCAGCTTCGCGATCTCCGGATACTTGGCGAGGTAGTCCTTGTAGCCGTCGAGATCCGCCTTCTCGAAATCGTCGCGCCAGCCGACGACGCGCTTGAACGGTGTCTCAGTGTCGAGGGCCGCGACGAAGTAGACCTGCCGCCCCTCGCCCAGGATCACCTTGTTCACGGGCGCTTTGACCTCGACCGTCCGGCCGGTGATGTCGGTGACCGTGATCTTGTCCGCCGCGCGCGAGGGCACGGGCAGGAACGAAACGAGCGCCAGGGCGGCGCAGACGGCCAGTTGGGGAAGCTTCATGATGCACCTCGCACCGAGAGGAAAAGGCGGCTCCTCCTATGACCGGAGCGCAAGTATAGCAAGGATTATCTTTTAGAACTTCTACAATGAACGCTAGTCGATACGCAGTTTAGAATGGATCTATTCTACAGTTTAGAACAACTATAATTTGACGGAGTTGCAATCGAAATGTAAAGCGCACCGCATTGCATGACCGGAACAGGCCTGTCCGATGAGTTCGAACTACACCCTTCGAGATGAAATCCGCGACTACTGGTCGGCCCGCGCCGCGACCTTCGACCAGCAGGTGGGACACGAGATCTTCTCTGAAGCCGAGCGACAGGCCTGGCAGGACTTGTTCCTGCGCCATCTCGGCCCCGGCGAGGGACGCAGCGCCCTCGACCTCGCCAGCGGCACGGGCGTGATCTCGCACCTGCTCGATGGATTGGGCTTCAAGGTGACGGGCCTCGACTGGTCGGACGCGATGCTCACCCGCGCCCGCGCCAAGGCAGCCTCGCGCGGCGCCCGCATCCGGTTCGTGGTGGGCGATGCCGAGCGCACGCTGGAAAAACCCGAGAGTTACGACGTGATCGTCACGCGCCATCTGGTCTGGACCCTCGTCGATCCCGAGGCCGCCTTCAAGGAATGGCATTCCCTCCTGAAGCCGGGCGGCAAGGTCCTCATCGTCGACGGAGACTTCGTGTCGGACACGCTGGTGAAGCGCATGATCCGCCTGTTCGAACGGGTGACCGGACGAACGATGGCCCCCCATCGGCCGGACGCCATGCGCGAGACCCATGAGCGGATCCTGCGCCAGGTCTATTTCTCCAAGGGGGCGCGGGCCGCCGAGGTGGCGGACCTGCTGCGCAAGGCCGGTTTCGCCGACATTGCGGTCGATCACGACCTCAAGCGCATCCACCGGGAGCAGGCGAAGCACATGTCGATGCTCAAGGGCCTTGAGCGCGCCACCCAGCACCGCTACGCGATCGCCGCAACGAAAAGCTGACGACGGGCGCAAACCCCGTCACAGGTTCAGGATGGGCAGGACCTTCGCGGTGCCGTGAGCCTTAAGGTCCAAGCCATAGGCCTCGACCTCCTCGTCGGTGAGCTGGCGAAGGGTCTCGGCGGAGGCGTCGGGGCCGGCCGCCTGCACGGCGACGAGCTCGGCATCCTGCTCGTCCAGCGCGACGACCACCAGCGGAGCCGTCTTCGTCTCCCCCAGCCGCGACACCGTAACCGTCACGCCAAACCCTTTGTTCATCCGGATCCTCCCTGCGTCGCGCGTTCACCGGCGCGGTGAAATGGCTGCCGTCGGTAGACGGCCCAGCCTCGGCCCCGGTTCCGGAGCGGCCGCGACGGCGTGGCCGTCATGCGGCCCGATGGGCCTCCATCGCGCGCCGGAGGACAGCGATGATCCGCGGGTCGCCCGACTGCGCGACGTTGAAGCGGAGGAAGGACCCGGCCGTCTGCGAGACGCTGAACACGTTCCCCGGCGCGAGCACCACGTTCTCCGCCACCGCCATGCGGGCGAGCGCGGCGGAGTCCTGGCCGTCCGGCAGGCGGCACCAGAGATAGAACCCGCCGCGCGGCATGAGCCAGGGCCGGATGCCGAGCGGCTCCAGCCGGGCCGCCATGTCGTGCCGGGCCCGCGCGAGGCGCCGGCGCAGCTCCTCCATGTGCTTGCGGTAGCCGCCGCCCGCGAGAGCGCCGGCGATCAGCTCCGTCGCGACCGGGCTCGGCCCGCCGAAATTGGTCGCGACCTGGAGATCGACCAGGCCTTCGATCCAATCGGCACGGGCGGCGATGTAGCCGCAGCGGATCGAGGCCGAGAGCGTCTTGGAAAAGCTGCCGATGCGGATCACCCGGTCGAGCCCGTCGAGCACCGCGAGGCGCGCCGAGGGCTCTGGCTCGAAATCGGCGAAGATGTCGTCCTCGACGACCGTCAGGTCGTGCGCCGCCGCGAGGCTCAGGAGCCTGTAGGCGGTCCGCGGCGAGAGCGTCGCCCCGGTCGGGTTGTGGAGCGCCGAGTTGGTGATGTAGAGCCGCGGCCGCTCCGCCGTCAGCGCCGCCTCGAAGGCCCCGACATCGGGCCCCGCGGGCGTGTAGGGCACGCCCACGATCCGGACCTGATGGGCCCGCAGCAGCGCCTGGAAGTTGAAGTAGCAGGGATCGTCCACCAGCACCGTGTCGCCGGGCCGCAGCAGGAAACGGCAGATCAGGTCGATCGCCTGCGTGCCCGACCCGGTGAGCATGATCCGGTCGGGTGAGGCCTCGAGCCCACCCTCGGCGAACCGGCCGAGCAGCAGTCGGCGCAGGGCCGGCGAGCCGCGGGTGCTTCCGTAGTCGACCAGCGCCGCGTCCCCTCCCCGGGCGAGCGTGCGCATCGCGCGACGCAGCGCGGCGTGCGGCATCCACTCCGCCGGAAGCCAGCCGCAGCCCGGCTTCATCGCCGAGGGATCGGCATCGAGCGACTGCCGCGAGACCCAGAACGGGTCGACCGCCCGGTCGCGCCGTGGCTCCGCCTCCGCCAGGGCAAGGGGCGGCAGCGCCGTTCCGGCGACGTAGAAGCCGGACCCGCGCCGGGCGCGGATCAGCCCCTCGGCCGCGAGCCGGTCATAGGCTTCGACCACGGTGGACGGCGAGACGCCCATGGCCGCGGCGAAGCGCCGGATCGAGGGCAGCCGGTCGCCGGAGACGAGCGCCCGGCCCACCACCTTCGCCCGGATCGCCGCCATCACGGCGCCGGTGCGCGTCTCGTTCCCGTTCGTCATGTGCGCTCCGCCGAGTGTGTGGGTGTCCATATCCATACAGTTCTGCCAAATCGTATGGCATCGTGCCTGTGCGGGCCAGCCTCGATCTCCTAGCATCCGGTCCGAAAGCGAGGCGGCATGGATCGGACGACGGATGCGTGGGGCAGCGGGCTCCTGGGCGTGATCATCTTCAGCGGCTCCCTGCCGGCGACCCGGGTCGCGGTCGGGGGCTTCTCGCCCCTCTTCCTCACATCGGCCCGGGCGGTGATCGCCGCCCTGCTGGCGGCGGCCTTCCTGGTCGCCCTGAGGCAGGCGCGGCCCGGGCGCGGCGACCTGCGGCCGCTGGCCGTGGTGGCGCTCGGCGTCGTGGTGGGATTCCCGCTGCTGACGGCGCTCGCGCTGCAGCACATCACCTCGGCCCGCTCCATCGTGTTCATCGGCCTGCTGCCGCTGGCGACCGCCCTCTTCGGCGTCCTGCGCGCCGGGGAGCGGCCGAAGCCGGTCTTCTGGCTGTTCTCGGTGCTCGGCGCCGCCACGGTGGCGGGCTTCGCGCTCGCCGGCGGGGGCGCGGGCTCGCTGACGGGCGACCTGCTGATGGTGGCGGCGGTCCTGCTCTGCGGCCTCGGCTATGCGGAGGGCACCGCGCTGTCGCGGCGGCTCGGCGGCTGGCAGGTGATCTCCTGGGCCCTGCTCCTCGCCCTGCCGATGATGGCCGCACTCGCGCTCGCCACGATGCCGGGCTCCTGGACCGGGATCGGCGGTCCCGCCTGGCTCGGCCTCGCCTATGTGTCGGTGTTCAGCATGCTGGTGGGCTTCGTGTTCTGGTACCGCGGCCTCGCGCTCGGCGGCATCGCGGGCGTCGGCCAGCTGCAACTGCTCCAGCCCTTCTTCGGCCTGACCCTCGCCGGCCTTCTGCTGCGCGAGCCCGTCGCGTGGACGATGATCGCCGCCACCGCCTTCGTGGTCCTGTGCGTCGCCGGTGCCAAGCGGTTCGCGTGACGCCCGGCACGCATACGGCCTTACGAGGCCGCCGCGGCTGATCCCGTTTCTGGCTGGGCCCGGAAAGAGGCGCGCAGCAAAAACCCCGGTGTCGCCACCGGGGTTCTCTGAACCAATCGGGTAGAGCCGATCAGAAGTCGCGCTGGACGCGCAGACGGCCTTCCCATGCGCTGTCCGAGCCGTACGACACGCCCGGCACGCCAGGGGTGAAGGACGGGATGAACGCACGACCGCGGGGATCGAGGTTCACGTACATGACCTCGACGCCGAGATCCAGGCCGGAGACCGGCTGCCAGATCAGGTTCGTGCCGAGGCGCCACTCGTTGAAGTCGGCCAAACCAACCGTGAAGCCTGCCGGGTTGATCGCCTGAGCGCCCGAACCGTACTCGATCCGCATGTACGAACCGAACACGTTCTGACGGAGTTGCGGCGTCCAGTAGTGACGCAGGCCACCGGCGACCGACCAGCCAGTGGTCGTGTCGATATCACCCGTCGTGGCGTTCACGACAGCATCGACCAGAGCAACGGGACCACCAACACCGATCACGTTGAACGGGCTGGAGTTCAGAGCAGAGTTGCCGCCGTTGAGATAGGCCACTGCGCCGCGGGCGTAGGTCGCCGCGATCCAGGCCGCGTCGCCGGGGGCGAGCATCGGCAGGTTCACGTGAGCCGTACCGGAGATGGCGAAGCCGTACTCGGTGTCCGGGAAGTCGGAGAAACCGGTGATCGGGCTCGTGAACAGGTTGTCCGAGCGGAGCTGGTGAACCGCGCCGGAGAGCTGAGCGCCACCCCAGGTGCCGACATACTTGATGTTGGCGACCACGTCGGGAGCGCGCTGACCGGCGTAGGCAA
>NZ_QQBB01000004.1:169383-519753 GCF_003350535.1 Microvirga subterranea | reverse complement strand
TGGAGGGCTTCATCCAGACCGGCGAGCGCACCGTGCTGTCCTACCTCACCAAACCCCTCACAGACCACCTCGCAAAAGCCTTCCGCGAAGAATGAGGAACGGGTGACCAAATGGAAAGCGGGGCGACAAGCGCCCCGCTTCGTCTGGCTATAGTGGGATGAGGCGCGTGGTCACTCGCCTCCGCTCATGGCGGAGCGGATCACGTTGTCGGCCGCAAGATCGCCTGGCGCATAGCCCAGAAGCTCCGCCAGCCGGGTGCGCGCGCGATTGACGCGGCTCTTGATGGTGCCGACGGCCGTGCCGCAGATCGCGGCGGTTTCCTCGTACGAGAGGCCTTCGGCGCCTACGAGGAGAAGAGCCTCGCGCTGCTCGGGGACAAGCCGCTCGAGAGCTGCCCGAAGATCCTGAACGTGGAGGTTGTCCATCTGATCCGGAACGGTCTTGAGCTGTGCCGCATAGCTTCCGTCGCTGTCCTCGACCTCGCGGGCGCGCTTGCGGTGCTCCGAGAAGAACGAGTTGCGCAGGATCGTGAACAGCCACGCATTGAGATTGGTGCCCGGCTGAAAGCTTTCGCGCTTGCTCCAAGCCCTCAAGACGGTGTCCTGCACCAGGTCGTCCGCCCGGTGGGAATTCCCGGTCAGCGAGAGCGCGAAGGCGCGCAGATTGGGGAGCGCTTTCAGTATGCCGTCGCGAAAGGCCGGCTCGACCGATTCGCCTTTGGCCGCGAGGGCCTTTTCGAGCTGTTCGACGAGTTCGCGCAGCCGATCAGGCAGATGCTGGGTCCCGGCTTCGTCGTAAAGGGTCTTCAGATGCTTTCCCAGGTGGACCCGGATGTCGGGGCCAAGCTTCGGCTGTTGTGAATCTGTCGCAGGAAAGAGCATCGATGCGGTGTGATTTGACATGGCATCCGCAGGTTGGGGAGGTTGAAGGCAACAATTCTCAACGCCTTCCCCAACGCATTGGTTCCGATCAAACTGCATTCGGACCGAGCAGGCTCGGCTTCAGGGTCGAAGGACTCCTAATATTCCCACTCGGCCCCGACACCGACCGCCGTATCGCCGCTCGCGCCGACCTCGCCCTGAATCCGGATCCGCCGCGTCACATCGATGTCGACGGAGACGCCGCTCTGCTCCGTGGAGGCGCCGGCCTTCACGCCGACGCTGATCCGGTCACTGATGGCTCTCGAGATGCCGACCGTGGGGCCGCCTTCGGCCCCCAGGGAGATGTCGAGGCCTTCGACCCCGAGGGAGCGGCGCAGGCTTTCGAACACTCCGTCTTCGCCGCTGCCGGAGAACTGCGCTGCGACCTGGGCGAGTTGAAGCGCCTGCGTCGGCGAAAGGCCGCCAGACGCCTTGGCGAACAGGAGCCGCGAAAGCACCTCGTCCTGCGGAAGGTCCGGATCGGACGTGAACGCGAATTGAGGCTCGCGGGCAGACCCGGTCACGCCAATCCGCGCGGTGACGTCGCCTGCGCGAGTCTCTGCGAGGAAATCGAGTTCCGGCGTGAGGTCGCCCGCAAAGGTGAGGCGTCCGCGGGTGAAGTCGAGCCGGGTGCCGGCCACCGACAATCGTCCGCGACGCAGGTCGAAGGCGCCGATCGCAACAGGGTTGGAAAGCGTTCCGGTCAGCTGCAGGTCGCCGCCGAGCTCCGCGTCGATGCCGCGCCCGCGCACGAAGATCCGGTTCGGCGCCTCGATCGTCAGATCGAGCTTCGCGTCGAACGGCGGCGCGCGACCGGCGCTTGCCCGGATGCGGGCGAGTTGGGCAAGCCGCGCCCTGACGATGGGGGGCGGGCTGACGTGCTTCGTGCCTTCGATAGGACGGATCGTGGCCGGAAGCCGTTCAGGCACGGTAACGTCCATGGAGACGATCCTCACGATGCCGCTGATCCGGGGATCGCGGGCGAGAGGGCCCGATAGAGCGAGATCAAGGTTGGCGCTCGTGGTGACGATTTCGTTGGAGACAAGCTCGGCCCGCTGACTGGTGATCCTGACGTCGCCCGGAAAGCCTGCCGCCGGATCGAGCACGACCCTTCCACTCACATTGACGCTGCCGCCGTTACGCGTAGTCGCCGAGAGACGCTCGATGGCGATGTCGGTGCCGCGTGCCACCAACCGACCTTGGATGTTCTCGAACCGAATGCCTTGGAGGAGGTCGCGGAAGCTCCCTCCGGACACGGTCAGTGAACCGCTCACGTCCGGATCGGAAACGGTGCCGCCGATCCGGAGATCGACGGATGCGCTGCCTGTGACCTGTCGTCCCGCGGCGGACAGGAAGCTGTTCGCAATGCCGAGGTCGAGGCGCCCCTGGGCGGAGAGGTCGAGACTGCCTGAAGCTCCAACAGGCACGCGCCCGCTGACGCGCAATGTGCCTGCCCGTCCGGCATTGACGGTCCCGTCGATCGTGCTGGCGCCGTTTCCAAGACGTCCCTGTGCGGAAATGTCGAGAGGCGGGGCTCCGATGTCGCGGGTCTGCGGCACGACGAGACGCGCGATGCGCAGGCGCCAATCTCCGGTTGGAGCACTCGCGGTTCCGCCGATCTGGGCGGTCGCATCCAGCGTTCCGCCGAGCCTCATACCAGGGGCGAAAATCTCGATCGCGGAGAGTGGCACGGCCTGAGCCGAGACCCGCAGGTCGAGTGCGGACCCTGCACGGCCGTCGATGCTGATCGTCCCTCTCTCGACGGCGATCACGAGCTGGCGCAGGCCGATCTCGCCATTCGAGAACGTCAGCGTTGCGGGTTGAGCGAGTGCGATCTGGCGTCGATCGCGGCGGGCCGTGAATGTCGTCAGGTCGAAGCGGATCGGTGTTTCAGGAACGAGGCGGCCTCTGGCATCCAGGTCGAAGCCGCGAGCGCGGGCCGACAATGTAATGTCGCTGGCATTCGCCGTTCCGTTGGCGTCGAGGCGGATCTGCGAGAACGTCTCGCCACCGGCTGTCGCACGGTCGATCGAGATCGCTGCGTTGATGACGGGCCTGGCATAGACATCCATTGCCGATGCCTGCGCACTGAGCCGTTCAATGGCGATCTCCGAAAACCGGAGCCGTCCACCTTGAGCCTCCAGGCGCACGTTCTGCCGGCCATCGCTCGCCTCGAGCGCCAAGTCGGCGTTCAAATCGCCCGAGAGCCGAGTCAGGACCAGGGGAGACAGGTCGTCGAGGTTCGGCGCGTTGACCCTGATGCGGCCGGCCGCGAGATTGGCCGCGTCGAGAGTGGCGCTGCCGTTGATCATGGCGGATCCGACGGTCAGGTTCAGATCGCTTAGAGCCCAACCACCTTCAGGGCGCTTCGACAGATGAACCATGCCGTCCGCCGGCTTCCTGTCCACGTCACCCGAGAGCTTCAGGCGCGCATCGAGAAGGCCTGTCAGATCGGTTGCCGTTCCCGTCAGTTCCAGGCGCGAGATCGGGCGTCCCAAGGCGGTTGCATTCTGAAGGGTCGCCCGGAGCGTCGCATTGGGTTGATCGAGGGTTCCCGCAAGCTGTGCGACGATCTCGCCTTGGCCCGTGAGGCGCGCATCCGCCCGCCGAAGGTCCGGCAGGTTGACATTGGCGGTCATCGATAGCGTGTTGGGTGTCGCATCGCCATCCAGGCGCGCGGTGACGTGCGCGCCGGCGATGCGCAGATCCTGGAAGCCCACGCCGCCGTTCGGCAGCATGCGTGCGCCACCGGTAAGGGTCAGGCGGCCTCCGGCGAGGCTATCGACGATCTCGATTCCAGTGGCGAAACGCGACGCGGTTCCGTCGATCGTTGCAGAGACCGGGCCCTTCGAGAGCAGTCCGCGGACCTGGGCTCTCAGGTCGAGAGCGCCCCGCAGGCTGAGTGATGCGACATCTCCGAAACGGGACAGCTCCGGCGCGCGGACGACCAGCCTGCCGGTGGAGTTCTCCCCGCCGAGTTGCCCGGTATAGGAGGCGTTCATCGAGGGAGTGGCGAGACGGGCGGTCTCGATGTCCACAATGCCGTCGGGAGCGGCGGACCCGCGCAACGTCAGGGTCAGTTCATTGCCGACGGCACGGGCGAGGGCGGGGTCCGTCAGGGCGACATTGCTCGCCTTGGCATCAGCCACGAGGGCGATCCGCGTTGCCGGCTCGCTCAGAAGACCGTTGGGATTGGCCGAGAAGGACGCCGTGAGGGAGCCCAGCCTGCCTGCCGGAAGACGTACGTCCTGGGCCTGGAGATCGCCTGCAATGCGCGGACCAGTAAGGGGCCCTGCCACGGTACCGTCGAATGCGAGGGTGCGGATTTCGGCAGCTCCGGCAATCGTCTTGCCCGGTTCCGTCGGAACCGCGCGCGCCGAAAGGCGGAGATCGATGTTGCGATCAGCCGAAAGCGAGCCAGATGCATCGAGCCGCGCGGTACGGGACGCAATGGAGAGCTGCGAGATGTTCACCGCTCCGCCATCGGCGAAGGTCGTGTCGGCAGTAAGCTGGGTGTTGCCTGCGAAGACCGGGGCAACGACCGACGGGAGGAGACCCTCGATACGCGCATTCAGGTCGAGGACGAGACGCCTGACATTCCCATCGCGGCGCAGGTTGGCGCCGCCGGTTGCGCCGATCGTGTCTCCCGCCGTGAAGGCGAGCTGAGCCGCAAAGGCATCGAGGGGGCCGCTGCCTTTGAGATCCAGTTTCACGGGCGGCAGGCCGGGAATGTTCGCGGCCCGTGCCAGAATGCCGCCTTCGGGTTCGTCCAGAGCGAAGTTCAGGTCGAGCCGTTCCGACGCATAGGCCAGCCGGGCCGCGAAGGTTCCGGGAGCATCGAGGCGACGTGCATCCAGCTTCAGATTGAGCCCTTCGGCCGGATTGCCGAGGGAGGCCGCTCCGGAGGCGGCAAGCCTTGCCTCTACGCCCAGAAGGGGCTGGCCGAGGGCGAGTTCCTGAAGGGAGAAATCGGCGATCTGCACCTTGACCGGGAGTTCCGGAAGGAGAGGGGCGTCGGCATTCGGAACGGTCTCGTCGGCCGGAATTGGCCTGCGCAGGATTTCAAGCTTTCCGATTTCGAGCTTGTCGACCTCGAGCCGGCGGGAAAGAAGGGCCAGGCGGCGCCACACGAAGCGGGCGCGGTCGAGCCTGAACCACACCCCGTTCCGATCGGAGATCGTGATGTCCCGAATGGTTGCATCGGACGAGAGGGCGCCTTCGACGGCCCCGATCGAGACGCGGGTCGTCGGAGTCGACAGGGCCCGCGAGATCAGGCCCGCGAGAAATCCTCTGTCGGCTTCGTCGCTTCGCGTTCCCAGCGTCAGGGTGAACAGGATCACTCCCGCGAGGAGGAGAAGAAGGACGGCCGGGATCAGGGAGCGTCGCAGGAGGGTCATCAGAAGGCCTGTCCTATGCTGACGTAGAGGGCAACCGGCTTGTCGCCCGGCCTCCCATTGAGCGGTGCGGCGATATCGAGACGGATGGGGCCGATGGCCGTATAGTAGCGCAGGCCAAGGCCCGCGGACATGTACACCTTCTCCTTGAAGTCGGGATAGCTCGACTCGAAGGCTCCGCCGGCATCGAAGAACGGTACGATGCCGATCGTATCGGTAATCTTGATACGAGCCTCCACCGAGGCCTCGAGGAGCGAGCGTCCCCCGACGACCCAGCCGAAGGGACCCGTGGGACCGAGGCTCCGATACCGGTAGCCACGCACAGAGCCTCCGCCGCCCGCGAAGAACCGGAAGTTCGCAGGAATATCCTCGAGGTCGGCGCCGGCGATCGAGCCGAGGCCGATCCGGCCGGCCAGGATGTAGCGGGCGTCCTCGTCGAGCGCGTAGTACGTCGATGCCGTCGCCTTGCTCACGACCATTCCGACGGTCGAGCCGAGGAACTCCGGATAGGGAGCGACCGAGGCGTTGAGGCGCACGCCCCGTGTCGGATCGAGCGGTCTGTCGGTGGAGTCGTAGGTCAGAGAAACGGGCGTTCCGACGACGAGGTAATCGACTTGGCCGAGGACGTCGCTCGTCTGGCCGCGCTGCACCTGAACGCCGGCCTGCGCGGAGAACGTGCTGCTGAACCTGTGGCGAATGAAGGTCGTACCGTCGACGAAGCGGCTCGTATAGCCGCCGTATCGGTCACCACCGGTCCTGTCGCGCTCGACAAGGCCGTCGATCAGCAGGTCGTTGCGGGTTCCTCCCAGTGCGGGCTTGAGGAAGCTCGCCCGGAAGCGTCCGCCGAGGTCGGACCATTCGAGATCGTCGACGCTCTTGATGTGCGTGCCGTCGTTGCGAGGCGCGAGGAAGAGATCGGCCTCCAGGCGCAGTCGCTCCGCGCCGCCGAAAAGGTTGCGGTGCTCCCAATAGCCCCGAATGGCGGGACCATCGATAGTCGAATAACGGGCGGAGAAGCCGACGACCCGTGGCAGCCTCTCGGTCACCTCGACGAAGATCGGCAGGCGCCCGTAGGCGTCGAGGGCCGCGGCCTCCCGGATGCGGACGGAACTGAGCGCCTGGATCGTCGCCACGGACTTGCGGGTGTCCGCCAGGGCTTCCGGCGAGTAAGGGTCCCCGGGTTCGAGGTAGATGAAGGACCTGACCACAGCAGGATCGACGTTCTGGGTTCCCGACACGGTGATGTCGCCGATGGGAGCGACGGGCCCTGGATCGAGGACGTAGGACACGTCCATCAGCCGCGCGGGGTGGAACACCACGGGGTCGATGGAGACCGCTTTTGCGAGCGGCCGGGACTGGGAGCGGAAGTGGTCCACCATCCTGGCTTGAGCCGCGCGCAGGTCGGCGGCCCGCGCCGGATCGCCCGCTTCCAGCTTCACGACCCTTCGCGGCAGTTCCTGAGGCAGGAAGGGACGGCGGGTCCTGGCATCGCTGACCGCGATGTTGCGCAACTCAAAGAGCGGACCCGTGTCGACCTGAGCCTGGACCGGCACGACGGCTCTGTTGCGGTAGGTCTCGGCGGTACGGATCGCAGCGTTCGGATCGCTATCGATCCGCAGGATAGTGCCGCCGATATTGAAGGTCAGTGTTGCGTTATAATATCCTAAACCCCAGAGGGCGTCGAGAAGCGGGCCGAAATCGGCTTGGGCCCGGCGCACCAGTGCATCGCCGTCGAGAGGAGCATCGCCACGCAGCCTGTAAAGCGTCGAAGCGGTTTCCAGAGCCTGCTGAACGGCCTTGCGGTCCCCGGCGATTTCGAATGTCAGGGAATATGGGACAGTACTCGACGAAATCGGAGGAGGATTATCCTTTGTGCCGAAAAGGCCGAAGAAATCGAAGGCGCGCGCGTCTCCACCCGCAATGCCGCTGATGCAAAGAAGGCAGGAGGAGAGGAGGATGGCTTTGCGCCAGGGCGATAACGGCATTCGGTGCTCCGGATGCCCCTAACAGAGGCATCAATACGGAAATTTTGTGATTGTGGCGAACGACGCGGGTCTATTGTGGTGGAAGGGAAGGATTGTTCAACAAGCGTGTCGTTGCTGCATCGTTTAGGGTTAATAGAGTTGCGATGAATGGGGGGCCGTTCGACTTCGCCTCGGGCTGCCATTGCGAAGGGGCTTAGGAAGCGTTAGCAAAATTCCTGTGCGGGAGACCAGCCTTGGATTGGGACAAGATCAGATTATTCTACGAGGTGGCCGAGGCGGGAAGTTTCACGCGCGCGGGCGAGCATCTCGGCTTGAACCAATCGTCCGTCAGCCGTCACATCAGCGCCCTCGAGCGCGAACTCAAGGTACCTTTGTTCCATCGGCACGCCCGCGGCCTTATCCTCACGGAGCATGGGGACATCCTTTTCCGGACGGCGCAGGACATGCTCCGGCGGATCGAGACGACGCGCAGCCAACTCGTCGAGACGAACGAGCTGCCGACCGGAAACCTGAAGGTAACGGCGACCGTCGGCATCGGGGCGATGTGGCTCGCACGGCGCGTTTCCGAATTTCTCAACCTCTATCCCGAGGTGCGAATCCAGCTCATCGTCACGAACGAGGAGTTGGATCTCGCCATGCGGGAGGCGGACGTCGCCATCCGTCTGCGACGCCCGTCCCAGCCGGATCTGATCCAACGGCGCCTCTTCACGGTGCATTACAACGCCTATGCGGCGCATTCCTACGTCGAGCGGTTCGGCGAACCCACAAGCCTGGAGGATCTCGACAACCACCGGATCGTCTGCCTGGGAGGCAATCAGCCATCCTTCATCCTGGCCGTTCACCAACTCGCCACGATGGGGCGGGACCCAAAGGATCCGCGTCCTAGGCACTTCGTCGTCAATGATAGCCTCGCCCTCAGGATGGCGATCGAATCCGGTGCCGGGATCGGAATGGCGCCAGCCTATTCCATGGAAGGCAATCCGAACGTGACCCAGGTGCTGCGGGACGTCGAGACGCCCTCGCTGGACAGCTACATGGTCTATCCGGAAGAGCTGCGCTCCGTGGCCCGGGTTCAGGTTTTCCGGGATTTCCTAATTTCGAAGGCCCAGCGCTGGGCCCATTAGTCCGGGCGGACACGAAATCTTGTAGAGCCCCTCCTTTGCCGTTCGATGCGCGGCCCGGTAAACCGATAGAGCTACGGGCCAGATCGCGGTCGAGCGGACCAGGATGACCACATGAGGCCCGTCAGGACGAGGTGAACGTGCGCGTGCGGGAGATCAGGCTGGCCTCGGGCTTGGTGCTGGGAGCCTTTCTCCTGATGCACTTCAGCAATCACGCCCTCGGGCTGGTTTCCGTCAGCGCTATGGAGCAGGGGCGCCAGTGGTTCAACCTCGTCTGGCGCAACCCTTTCGGAACGGTCCTGCTGTACGGCTCGCTGATCGTGCATTTCCTGTTGGCTCTCGTAGCGCTTTTCAGGCGTCGCACCTTGAGGATGCCCTGGCGGGAGGCCGCGCAGCTGGCGTTCGGCCTTTCTCTTCCGTTCCTTCTCATCCCGCATGTCGTCGGGACGCGGATCGAATTCTCGCTCACGGGGCGTGCAGTCGGCTATCCCGACGTGGTTCGCGGGCTTTGGATCATGGCTCCCGAGAACGGCGCCAGACAGGCCTTCGCCCTCATCATCGCTTGGCTTCACGCCTGCCTCGGCCTTCATTTCTGGCTGCGAACGAAGCAGTGGTTCCCGGCATGGTCTCTGGCGCTCTACACGGGAGCGGTCCTCGTACCCGTGCTGGCCCTCCTCGGATTCGCAGAGGCCGGCAAGGAAATCGCATCGAATCCGGAAGCGTTTCCGCTCAGGGCGGAAACATCCTCAGGCAGTGACGCGCTTGGCGAGATCCGCGCCTTCCTGTTCGGGTCCTTCGCGCTTCTGATCGGAGGTGCTTTCACGGCACGAGGAGTACGCTCCTATCGGACCATGGCAAGGCGCGTCCGCATCACCTATCCGGGCGGTCGGGTGGTGACCATCCCGAAAGGCTTCAGCGTGCTGGAGGGAAGCCGCATGGCCGGTCTTCCGCATCAGTCCGCCTGCGGGGGCCGTGGGCGCTGCTCGACCTGCCGTGTTCGGGTCATCGAGGGAGGCGAGGCGCAACCGGCTCCGACTGCACAGGAGGTCGCGACCCTCAAACGGATCAATGCCGGTCCGGATATAAGGCTCGCCTGCCAGCTGAGGCCGACGCACGATCTCTCCCTGATTCCTGTTCTGTCAGTCGGGCGGGCAAGGTCCATGAGCCTTGTCATCGGCGGCTCGGCCTCCGGAGGCCGCGAGCGGGAGCTCGCAGTCCTGTTCTGCGATCTGCGCGACTTTACGCGCCTGTCGGAGCACCGCCTTCCGTTCGATACCGTGTTCATCCTGAACCGCTATTTCGAAGTCGTCGGCCAGGCGGTCGAGAGATCAGGCGGTTTCCTCGACAAGTTCATCGGCGACGGCGCGCTCGCATTGTTCGGGCTCACGGGAAATGCGGAGGATGCATCGCGCCAAGCGTTCGACGCAGCACAGAGGATCGTCGAAGGCGTCGAACATCTCAACAGAGTCTATGCCAGCGAGCTCGATCAGCCGCTGCGGGTCGTCGTCAGCCTTCATGCAGGACCCGCAGTGGTGGGAGAAATGGGCTATGGACAGGCCGTGGGCCTGACGGCCGTCGGCGACACCCTGAATGCGGCCAGCCGTCTGGAGGGTTTGGCGAAGGAGATAGGGGCCGAACTCGTCATCTCGGTCGAACTGGCACGCCGGGCCGGCCTCGAATTGGCTGCACATGAAAGGCAGGTCGTGGCCGTGAGGGGAAGGGCCGCGCCCATCGAGGCGTGGATCGTCTATCAGGCGCGAGATTTGGCACGGGCTTCAGGCAAGGCCTGACCTCCGTTCTTCGCGACGGGAACATTCCCGAACGCTCTCCGGTTCTCTCGACACGCAGCGGAGCAATTGGAGCGGCACGATGGAAATCATGGCTCGCCTTGGATATGGAGCACGGGGCATCGTGTACTGTCTCGTGGGAGGTCTCGCGCTCCTCGCGGCCTTCGGCTCCGGCGGGCAGACCGGCGGCAGCAAAAGCGCTCTCCAGAGTCTTCTGTCGCAGCCATTCGGCAAGGTCTGGCTCTCGGCCATCGCCTTGGGGCTTTTCGGCTTCGCAGCCTGGCGGATCGTGGAAGCTCTGACCGATGCGGATCATCGCGGGACGGAATGGAAGGCGCTCGGCGTGAGGGCTGCGCATCTCGTCAGCGGCGGCATCTATGCCAGTCTTGCGCTCTTCGCAGTCAATCTCGCCCTCGGCTCGGGCGGAGGCGGCGGTGAGGACCAGGCGGCCCAAAGCTGGACCGCGTGGCTTCTGTCGCAACCCTTCGGTCAATGGCTCGTCGGGCTGATCGGCGCCGGCATTGCCGCAACGGGCATAGGCTTTGCCTGGAAAGGCTGGAAGGGGGATGTGATGGATCACCTTGCCCTTCCATCAGGGACCGACGGGTGGGTTCGACCCCTCGGAAGGCTCGGCTACGCGGCGCGCGGAGTCGTCTTCTGCCTCGTCGGCATCTTCCTGATCCTGGCTGCCCTGCACAGCAATTCTTCCGAGGTGCGTGGCCTCGGGGGCGCCCTCCAGAGCGTCCAGGCCCAGCCTTTCGGGTGGCTTCTTCTCGGCATCGTTGCGGCCGGTCTCTTCGCCTTCGGCGTGTTCGGTCTCGTTCAGGCGCGCTACCGGCATCTCGACGCTCCGGACCTGAACGATGCCAGGAATGCGGTCGCGGACGGGATGCAGGCGCTGAAGCCCGGACGCTGAGCACGGGCCTCGTCCTCTAATCCCTAGAGATAGGCGATCATCCGGCCGGCGAAGAGGACGAGGATCCAGGCGAAAAGGGAAACCAGTGCATAGGCCCGCGCATCCGGCGGCAGCGAATCTTTTCGGAGAGCGGAGCCGAAGCGGGCATGAAAGAGCGCAACGTTCATGAGCCCTAGGGCAATCAACGCGAGCTTTGCGTAGAAGGCAGGGTTGGTTCCGAGGGAGCGGGCCTCTACGGCAAGCAGGATCGTTCCGGTCGGGATCTGCAAGGCAAGACCCGCAGCCGCAAGCGGAATGGCGAAGCGGCCGACCTGCCATGCCTGACGCCCATGGTCCGCCAGGACCTTCAGGTCGAAGACCGCGATGCTTCCGACCACGAATGCGGAGCCGAGCACGTGCAGCAGATTGGCGATCGTGAACAGCCACGCCGAATGACGGGCCGTGTGGCCCAGCCAGGATTGCTCAAGCGCCGCCAGCAGGTCGAGATACATCGCCGGTCAGCGCAGCTCGAATGTCCTGCCGCCTGCGATGATCCGCTCTGCCCGCAGCTCATTCTCGACCCGGGTGGACGGATAGCCCTCGAGCGTGACGGTCGTGCCCGCCTTGATCATCTCCGGGTCGAGGCCGCGGGCATCCATGCGGAAGGGCGGGGCGAGAACGGCCTCCCAGGCCTTACCTTCGTGAACCACGACGATCATCACATGAGGATTCTGCCATTCGACCTTCTGTACGGCGCTGGTCACCGACAGCTTCCTGCCGGCGTCATAGCTGCCCCAGCCATGATGAGCGAGCGCGCCGCCGCCGAGAAGCAGCGCACCGGAGAGAAAGAGGCCCATCAGACGATATCTCATGCGGTCCATCCTTGCTTTCGCTCAGGAAAGCGAGCGGACCAACCGTCCGGCCCGCCGCCTGCCCTTGACATTAAAGTTCACGCTCCAAGGTGAGCACAAGACGGAGCTGCCTCACGAGAGATCACATCTGAGGGATCGACCATGACCTCGCCCATCGTCATCACTGTCGCGATCACCGGCTCCGTTCCTCGCAAGAAGGACAATCCGGCTGTTCCGATCACGCCGTCCGAGCAGATCGAGTCCACGCAGCAGGCCTATGAGGCCGGGGCCAGCCTGGTGCATATCCATGTCCGCAACGATGACGAGACGCCTTCGTCGGATCCTGAGCGCTTCGCCCAGGTCCAGGAGGGCATCCGGCGCCATTGCCCCGGGATGGTCATCCAGTTCTCGACGGGGGGACGCGGGCGCGATCCGTCCCAGCGGGGAAGCGCACTCTATCTCAAGCCTGATATGGCCTCTCTGTCGACCGGCTCGGTCAATTTCCCGACGATCGTGTACGAGAACCACACCAGCTTCGTGGAGGGGCTTGCCGGCACGATGAAGCAGCACGGGATCCGACCCGAAATCGAGATCTTCGACCTGTCTCATCTCCATGGCGCACGGCATCTGATCGCACGCGGCCTGATGGACGAACGACCGCACGTTCAGTTCGTCATGGGCGTGCAGAACGCTCTGCCGGCGGAGGAGCATCTTCTTGATATTCTCCTCGGAGAACTTCGACGGGTCATGCCGGAGGCGACCTGGACTGCCGCCGGGATCGGGCGGCATCAGTCGCGGGTGATGGAATGGGCGCTGGCCCGTGGCGCCGACGCGGTGCGGACCGGCATCGAGGACAATATCAGGGTGACGAAGGAGCGCCTGGCCACGAGTAATGCCGAACTGGTCGAGCTCGCCGTGCTGGCGATTGAGCGTCACGGACGACGCGCCGCCACACCCGAAGAGGCTCGCCGTCTTCTCGGGCTTGCGCCTGCTGCCGCTGCCTCACGAGCGACCTGAGGGAACCTTGAGGTCGATGATCGGGCCTTTCGGCACGATTCCGGTCGGATTGATCATGCGATGGCTCTCATAGTAGTGCCCTTTGATATGCTGCATGTTGACCGTCTCGGCGATGCCCGGGACCTGATAGAGGTCGCGCAGATACCCGGATAGGTTCGGATAATCCGCGATCCGCCGCAGATTGCATTTGAAATGCCCGACATAGACCGGATCGAACCGCACGAGGGTCGTGAAGAGGCGCCAGTCCGCTTCCGTCTGCCGCTCGCCCGCGAGATAGCGCTGCGATCCTAGAAGATGGTCGAGCCAGTCGAGGCTTTCGAAGAGCGACGTAACGGCCTCCTCGTACGCCTCCTGCCGGGTCGCGAACCCGGCCTTGTAGACCCCGTTGTTGACGGTGTCGTAGATGCGCGCATTGAGCCGGTCGATCTCGTCTCTCAGGTCCTCGGGATAATAGTCGCCGGCTTTCGCGCCGACTTCGTCGAAGGCCCGGTTGAACATCCGAATGATTTCCGACGATTCATTGTTGACGATGGTGGCGCGCTCCCTGTCCCACAGCACCGGAACCGTGACCTTGCCCGTATAAGTCGGGTCGGCAGCAGTGTAGACCTGATACAGGCAGCGGGCATCGTGGATCGGGTCGGGAATGACGCCGGGCGCTTCTTCAAAGGTCCAGCCGTTCTCCAGCATCAGCCAGTTCACCACCGAGACGCTGACCATATCCTCCAGACCCTTCAGGCTGCGAAAGATAAGAGTTCGGTGGGCCCAGGGGCAGGCCAGCGACACATAAAGGTGGTAGCGGCCCGGCTCCGCCTTGAACCCGCCGGCTCCGGTTGGTCCAGGCGATCCGTCCGTCGTGATCCAGTTGCGGAATGCGGAATCCTTGCGGACAAAGCGTCCGTCGCGGCTCTTCGGCACGATGGGCTGATCCTGCCAGACACCTTCGACGAGGGCTCCCATGATTGCCTCCTGTTCTGCGGGGCGGTTGTGCTCTCATCCATGGCATCGCCACCGCCGCCTTGCTGGTCCCGTGTCATCAACCTAGGGCCATGACGGCTGCAAGTCAGCCATCTGCCTGCGAGGGCGCGCATCTCGACAGCCGCGAGGCTTGCGACGGATAGCCGGATGGTGGACAAGGAGAGCACTCCCCGGCGACAGATGAGACCCTGATGACGTTTACGGCCAAGATCCTCCTCCTCGGATCCGGCGAACTCGGCAAGGAGTTCGCGATTTCTTCCAAGCGCTACGGCTGCTATGTCGTCGCCTGTGACAACTATGCGCATGCGCCGGCGATGCAGGTCTCCGACGAGGCGGAGATCTTCTCCATGCTTGACCCTGAGGCCCTGCGGGAGGTGATCGAAAGGCACCGTCCGGACTACATCGTCCCAGAAGTCGAAGCGATCCGGACGGAAGTGCTGCAGGAATTCGAGGACAAGGGCTTCATGGTCGTGCCGTCCGCCCGGGCTACCTACATGACCATGAACCGGGATCGGATCCGCGAGGTCGCCGCATCCGAACTGGGGCTCCGCACATCGAAATACCGGTATGCCGAAAGCCTGGAGGAGGTTCGCGCCGCCGCGGCACATACGGGGCTTCCCTGCGTGATCAAGCCTGTCATGTCATCTTCGGGCAAGGGACAGAGCAACGCCCATTCCAACGAGGATCTGGAGAAGTGCTGGACCTACGCGGTCGAGAACATGCGCGGCGATCGCAAGAAGGTCATCGTCGAGGAGTTCATTCGCTTCGACTACGAGATCACCCTCTTGACGGTCCGCACGCGAGAGGGTGTCAAGTTCTGCGAACCGATCGGTCATCGACAGGAGCGTGGCGACTACCAGGAATCCTGGCAGCCAACGCCTATGACCGACAAGCTTCTCGTCGAAGCGAAGGATATGGCCGAGAAGGTCGTCGACAACCTCGGCGGCTACGGCATCTTCGGAGTCGAATTCTTCGTCACCAAGGACGAGGTCATCTTCTCCGAACTCTCCCCTCGTCCTCACGACACCGGCATGGTTACGCTGATCTCGCAGAACCTTTCCGAGTTCGATCTCCATGCGCGGGCCATCCTCGGTCTCCCGATTCCGGCCATCAGGCTCCACGGTCCATCGGCATCCGCCGTGGTTCTCGCAGACCGCGCGTCCGAGCGCTTCTCCATCGAGGGGCTTGCGGAGGCGCTCCGGCAGGGCGCGGAGGGCGGCGAGATCGATGTGCGCGTCTTCGGAAAGCCGACGACCCGTCCCTACCGGCGGATGGGAGTGGCCTTGGCAACGGCGGAGACGACCGATCTCGCCCGCGAACATGCCCGCCGGGCTGCGGAGTGCATCACGATCCGGTATCAGGACTGACCGTTCATATAGGCGTGGCGGGCGGATGCGCGTCCTCGTCTATTCTGCCAGTCCGAATCAACGACAGGTGAGCCCAATGGCATCGTTCTTCAAGGATCTGTGGTCGCGTCTCGGCGGCAGTGGCGAAGCGAAACGCGAATCCGAAGCCGTGGCAGAGGCCGTGGAATATAAAGGCTTCCGAATTCGCCCGGCGCCTTACCCCTCCAAGGGGCAGTTCCAGACGGCGGGTGTGATCGAGAAGGATTTCGGCGCCGAGACGAAGGAGCACCGCTTCGTTCGGGCCGAGACCCATGCCAGCAAGGACGATGCCGCAACATTCTCGGTGGCCAAGGCCAGGCAGATCATCGACGAGCAGGGTGACCGCCTCTTCTCGTGATCCGATGCCGGGACGTTACGCGTCGGCATTCACGGTTGCGATTTCGGTCGCGAGCTGCCGGTGCGGATGACCCGCCTTCGAGTCGGCGCGCCGCAGCCGATGACGCAGGCGGAAGCGGTCGGCCCGGTAATAGGCGCGTGAGCATTCCAGCGCCTCGCCGCTGTCCGAGTAGATGATCCGCTCCACGAGGATGAGCGGGTGCCCGACCGCGACATGGAGCATGTCGGCCCGGAACCCGTCGGCGACGATGAACTCGATGACCTCATCGGCCTCGACCGCTTCGACATCATAGAGTTTCTCGATGACAGCATAGATCGGCTGCGAGAGGTCCGCCTGCAGGAGCTTCGGTGCGATGCCGGCCGGCACGAACGTCGTGCGGAACGCCACCGGCTGCCCGTCATCCGACAACACCTTCCGGATCTTGTGGACGTTGTCGCCTGCGCGAAGACCGAGCTTCGCGATGATCCAATCCGGTGCCGGAACCGTTTCGGCACTGTAGACGCGGATGCTCCTTGGGTCGGCCGCATCGAAGCCGGAAAGCAGGAAGTGCTCAGGATCCGTCAGAGGCTCAGCAAGCCGGGGCGCAAGGACGAACGTGCCCCGACCCTGCTTCTTCTGAAGGAAGCCCTCGTCCACCAGAGCCGAGATCGCCTGCCGTACGGTGATGCGTGACAGGTCGTAATGGTCACAGAGTTCGCTTTCCGAGGGAATCTTGTCCCCCGGCTGCAGATCGAACGTCACGTAATCCCGCAAGGCATGCTTGAGCTGGAGCCACAGGGGTGTGCTGCCGGTCCCTCTGAGGGGGTGAAGCTGGGGGCCTGTATCTGTCATCGAAGCGCCTTCTCTGGATGCTCCCGGCGGTGATCTCCGCTCGTCTTAGGATGTCTCTATTATCGAGCTTGACACGGAAGGAAAGCCGGACCTAGTCTCAAAACGTCATAAGACGTCATAATAAGCCATCAATCGGAGGAAGCAACCATGTACAAGATCGGTACGTTCTCGACCCGGTTCAGCCGTCGCCTCATGATGCTCGGGGCCGTCTCTGCAACCGCCGCTTTGATGCTCGCCAGCCCGACGGCTCTTGCCCAGAAGGCCCCTAACGGCCCCATCGAGATCACCTCGGGAACGAGCCCCGGCGGCACGCCGGACGTGCTGATGCGTCGCGCGGCGAAGATCCTCAATGAAGAGAAGATCATCACGAACCCGATCGTCGTGCAGAACCGGACCGGCGGTTCGTGGATGGTGGCGGCCAACTGGGTGCTGAACAAGAAGGGCGACGAGAACACGGTGCTCACCATCGCCCAGCCGATCCTGACGACGCCGATCACCACCGGCCAGCCGACGATCTACGACAAGCTCACCCCCATCAGCATGTTCATCCAGGGCGATCTCCTGATCGCCGTGCAGCCCAACTCGCAGGCCAAGAATTTCAAGGAGTTCATCGATCTCGCCAAACAGCGCGAGCGCGGCATCAAGGTCGCGGGCGCCCAGGCCGGATCGACGGACCACATGGTAACCGGCCTGGTCGAGAAGGCTGGTGGCGTGAAGCTGAACTATGTGCCGTTCGATGGTGGCGGCGCTGCCGCATCCGCGTTCCTTGGCGGCAATGTCGACATGATCGTTCTGCCTCCGAGCGAGGCGCTGCCGCTGATCAAGAGCAACAAGGCGAAGGTTCTGGCCGTGCTCAGCGAAAGCCGTCGCACGGAACCCGAATTCAAGGACGTTCCGACCGCAAAGGAGCAGGGCTATGACATCATTTGGGGGCAGTCCTGGGGACTCGCCGGTCCGCCGGACATGGATCCCGCCCTCGTTAAGTTCTGGGATGACGCGATCCAGAAGCTCGTCGCCACCGATGCCTGGAAGGCAATGGTCAAGGAGATGTTCCTGCGCAGCGAGGTAGTGCCGGCAAGCCAGGCCAAGGAGCACATGGCGAAGCTTCATAAGGAGCACCTTGCCCTTCTGTCCGACCTTGGCCTCGCGAAATAAGCCGGGCGCCCGGCCATGAAAACTGCGGATATTCTCAGCGCGGTTGTTATGCTTGTCCTGTCGGGGGTGGTCTTTCTGACCACCCGCGATCTGCCCTACTGGGCGGATTTCGCGCCTGGCTCCGGCTTCGCGCCTCTCTGGGTGGCCATGACGGGCGGTGTCCTTGCGATTGCTCTTCTTGTCGGCGCTCTGCGCCGGCAGGACAACCCTCCGGCCGACTGGCCGGATCGCACCGGGTGGCGGCGCGTGCTCCTGACGGCGGCCGGGCTCTGGGCCGTGATCGTCCTCGCCCCGATCCTGGGGCTGATGTCCACCGCGGTCATCTTCATGCTGTTCCTGCTCCTTGCCGTGGAGCGCCGGCGCCTTTGGCCCAGTCTGTTCACCACCGCCGTCACGACGGCGCTCGTTTACGGCGTCTTCTCCGCCTGGCTCGGCATTGCGTTCCCAAAGGGCGTGATCGGCATCTAACGCCATCAAGGATCAGGTCGAATGATCGATGCACTCGTCTCCTTAGGTCATGGTTTCGGCGTTGCTCTCACGCCGATGAACCTCCTGTTCATCTTCATCGGCGTCTGCTTGGGTCAGCTCATCGGAGCGCTGCCAGGGCTCGGACCGTCCGCCGGCATGGCGCTGCTCCTGCCGATCACCTTCGGCATTCCTCCGGCAACGGCCATCATGATGCTGGCAGGCATTATGTATGGCGGCATGTATGGCGGGACCCTCACTTCCGTTCTCGTCAACGTGCCGGGCGAGGCGGCGAGCGTGATGACAGCAGTCGACGGCCACAAGCTGGCGAAGCAAGGCAGGGCAGGTGCGGCGCTGAGCGTCTCGGCGATTGGGTCGTTTCTGGCGGGCGTTGCGGCCGTCACGGCTCTGGTGTTCGTGACGCCGCCGCTGGCCGAGTTCGCCTTGAGCTTCTCGTCTCCGGAATACTTCCTGCTGGCGGCGCTTGGGATCACCGCGACGGCGAGCATCGGGGCGGGCTCTCCCATCAAGGCGATTCTCATGGCGGTATTCGGGCTCATGATCGCACTGGTCGGCACGGATCCGATCCTCGGGAGTGCCCGCCTCACCTTCGGCATCACGGAGCTCCTCGACGGCATCGATTTCCTTCCCGTTGCAATCGGTATCTTCGGTATCGCCGAGGTGCTGGCGTCGCTTGAGCGAAGCTACGATTCCGAGCCGATCAAGACCCGGCTGCGCGACATGTGGCTCAGCGCGAAGGACTGGACCGAGTGCCGGATCGCCATTCTGCGTGGGGGGACTCTCGGCTTCTTCATCGGGCTGATGCCTGGGGCGGGCCCGACGGTGGCCGCAATTCTTGCCTATGTGACCGAGAAGCGCTTCAGCCGTCATCCGGAACGGTTCGGAAACGGCGCATTGGACGGCGTGGCGGCGGCCGAGTCGGCCAACAACTCGGCCGCGCATGGCGCTCTTATCCCGATGCTGGCGCTGGGCATTCCCGGCTCCGCGTCGACGGCCGTGCTGCTCGCGGCTCTTGTTCTGCAGGGGATCCGGCCGGGCCCCACGCTCCTCGTCGAGCAGGCCGACCTCGTCTGGGGTCTCATCGCCAGCATGTTCATCGGCAATATCATCCTGCTGATCCTGAACTTGCCGCTGGCTCCGGCCTTCGCGTCGCTCCTGCGCATTCCCTACGAGTACCTTGCCCCGGGGATCCTGGTGATTTCGCTGGTGGGCGCCTATGCCACCACGCTCAGCCTCTTCAGCGTCGGCCTGACCCTCTTCTTCGGGATGGTCGGCTACCTGATGATGAAGGCCGATCTCCCGAGAGCGCCGGTGGTGCTCGCCGTGGTTCTGGCTCAGTTGATGGAAACATCCCTACGCCAATCGCTCATGCTCTCCGAGGGCAGTCTTTCCATCTTCGTTCAGCGGCCGCTCTCCGCGATCCTCCTCCTCCTCGTCATCGGGTCCCTGCTGCTCCCTGTCATGAGCATGCTGACCCGACGCCGCGCCGAACGGCGCATGCGCGACGAAACGCCGATCTCCATTGCAACCAAGTAGGATTCCTCGATGACTTCCGTTCGTACTATCGACGTTCACGCGCATGTTCTCACTGAAGAAATGATGCGTCTCATGCGGCGCGAGGCGCCCGACATCGGTCCGACGTTGAGCGAGGTCGACGAGCACGGCGGCGTGCTACAGGTGGGCAATATCGTTCAACGCCCGTTCCCGAGAGGCGCCTGGGACCTCGAACTGCGCCTGCGCGACATGGATGAGGCGGAAGTCGACGTCCAGGTTCTCTCCGTCTGTCCTCAGACCTTCCTCTACGACCGAGACCCGGCGCTCACCGCCACACTCTCTGCTATTCAGAACGACGAGATCGCCAGGATCGTGAGCCAGCAGCCGGACCGGTTCATGGGCATCGCGACTCTGCCGATGCAGGATCCCGAGCGGGCCGTCGCGGAGTTGCGGCGATCGATGACGCAGCTTGGTCTCCGTGGCGCTCAGATCGGGTCCCATGTGGAAGGTCGCAACCTCGACGATCCGGCGCTCGAGCCGCTTTGGGCCACAGCTGCGGAACTCGATGCCTTCATTCTTGTCCATCCGCAGAAGATCGCAGGCGGGGACCGCCTCAAGTCGTATTATCTCAAGAACCTGATCGGCAATCCGCTCGACACCACCATCGCGGCGGCTTCGCTCGTGTTCGGCGGCGTGCTCGAACGTTATCCGAACCTGAAGTTCTGCTTTGCCCATGGCGGCGGCTTCATGCCCTACCAGACCGGCCGTATGAACCACGGATATGACGTACGGTCGGAGGGCAAGGTGAACCTGAAGGAGGCGCCCGAGGTGTCGATCCGTCGGCTCTACTTCGACTGCATCCTGCATTTCGAGCCGGCTCTCCACTTCCTGGTCGAAACCTTCGGAGCGGATCATGTGCTGCTCGGCAGCGACTATCCGTTCGACATGGGAATGACGGACGGCGTGCGGCAGATCCGCAGCCTCAGAGCGACGGCGGAGCAGCGCAACCTAATTCTCGGCGATGCTGCGGCGGTACTGCTCGGCGGATCAGCTCACGCTCCCGCGAAGCGCGCTGCCGGACGCGGCTGACGGCCTCACGACCGTGGCCGGAGACAAGCCGAAGTTCCGCAAACCTGTGACGGTAGGTGAGGAGAACCCCAGACACCGGTATCGATGGGTGATCCTTTCGGTCGGCGTTCTCGCGCAGGCATCGCTTTCCGCTTTGCAGAACGGCCTGCCTGCGCTCGGGCCGATGCTGCGGTCGGAATACGGACTGAGCCTGCCTGAACTCGGAATGGTGCTTGCCTCCGCCAATTGGGGAGTCATGAGCACGTTGCTCCTGTGGGGATCCCTTGCGGACCGCCACGGTGAGCGTCTTGCGATCGCTGGAGGGCTGAGCGGGTGCGCCTTGTGCATCGTTGTCGCGTCCAACGCGGACGGCGTTGCAGCGCTGGTGACGTGGCTCGCCCTGGCCGGCGCACTCGGCTCCGCCGCGTCCGCCGCGTCAGGGCGGGCTGTGATGCAGTGGTTCTCCCGGCGCGAGCGTGGCTTTGCTCTTGGCATTCGCCAGATGTCAGTCCCTCTCGGAGGCGCCGTCGCAGCGCTGGCGCTGCCGCTGATCGCAACCCTCCTGAGCCTCAAGGCGGCCTTTCTTGCGCTGGGAGGCGCGGCAGCAATAGGCGCGCTCTGTGCGGCTCTGTGGCTAGCCGCTCCACAGGGTGACAGGCCGGCCACGCGCAACGATCTCCCGTCGCCCCTGCTCGACGGGCATCTATGGCGTCTGGCCTTTGCCTCCGGGCTGCTCGTGTTCTGCCAGGTGGCGATGAATGGCTTCGTCGTTCTTCTTCTGTCGGAACACCGCGGCCTCACAGTTGGGCTCGCGGCCCTCGTTCTCGCCGCCATCAACCTCGGCGGAGGAGCGGCACGCGTTCTTGCCGGTCGGTTGTCCGACCGCTCGGGCCGGCGCCTGCCACCCGTTCGCCGACAGGCTCTGCTCCTGGCAGCAGCCCTTCTGGCCTCCGCCTTGCTCGTCGATGGACCGTTGCCGCTGTTGGTGCTGTCCGTTCTGGTCGCCGGAGTGCTCTCCCTGAGCTGGAACGGCCTCGCCATGACGGCCGCGGCCGAGATGGCCGGTCACGCCCGGGCGGGTCTCGCCATCGGCCTGCAGGGAACGGTCATTCGCCTCGTGGGGGCTGGGGCCGGCGTGGTCTTCGGGTTCATCGTGGAGCGAAGCGGCTCCTGGGCCGTGGCGATCCTTCTGCTGGCGGCGCTTCCGCTCATGAGCGCCCTTCTCATGAGCCCGCTTGCTGGGGAGGAGGAAAGGCGGCTTCTGCCGGGCGCCGGATGATCAGGCGCCGACCGGCTCACGTGTGGTCGTCGGGTCGTTCCATAGCTCATTCAGCCGCGTCGTCTCCTCCTCCAGAACGGCCAGGAAGGTCTCCGCTGCCGGCGAAAGGGGCTGCCGCGCCGGCTCGATCAGCACGAGGTCCGTCTCGAGCGGCGGCTGAGCAAGCGGATTGATGACGTAATGCCGGGTCTGGATGTCGTTGGCCATCATGACGCCCGGAAGAATCGTGACCCAGTCGGAGCCCGCCACCAGATCGAGCGTGCCCAGCATGGCATCGAGTTCGAGGACCCGGCCGATCCGCACGCCATTGGAGGAGAAGTAGGTCTCGAGGCTTCGGCGACGCGTGTTCTGGCCGCTGGGAACCACCACCTTCAGAGTGCCTAAATCCGCCAGGCGCACAGGCTTCATGTGGGGCACATCCAGATGGCCGTTCGAAACCAGGACTTCCGGGGTTCGGGCGAGAAGGCGGCTCTTCAGGCCGACCGCATCCGCAAAGGCGGGAACGATCGCGAAATCAAGTTCTCCGGCGCGAACCTGCTGGGTCAGCACCGCCGAATAGGCTTCCGTGATCCTGACGACCACGTTGGGATGCATATCCATGAACCGCGCGAGGGCAGGCGCCATGGCGCACCGAGTCATGGTCGGCATCAGGCCGACGGTGATCTCGCCCTCGAGACCGCTGCTGAAATCGAGAAGCGCCCGGGTGGCGGCCTCGTTGCTGCGCAGCACGTCGATGCAGTGCCGGTAGTAGCTGTCCCCCGCAGGCGTTGGCATGACGCCGCCGCTGCCTCTCGCGAAGAGCTTGACCCCGAAGCGCCCCTCGATCTTGCGGATGTGCTGCGACACCCCCGACTGCGTGGCGTTCTCGCGGAGCGCTGCCGCCGTGAACGAGCGCTCCTCGTAGACGGCGACGAACAGGCGGATGTCCCTCAGACTTTCAAGCATGGCAACATCAGCTTCTATAATGGAAAGGAGTAGATCATATCATTTTATGATCTGGCTCGTCGAGCCTATGTTTCAGATCGGAAGCACGTCCTCCCGCCGTCCAGCATCACGCTGTCAAGCATAGGATGACCTGATCACATGACCCAGCAGACCAGTCCCCGCATGGTCGAGGACCCTCGCCACCTCCGTCAAGCTCTGGGGCGCTTCGCGACCGGCGTGACGGTCGTCACGACATGCTCGCCATCCGGCAAGCTGGAAGGTCTCACGGCCAATTCCTTTTCATCGGTTTCCCTCGATCCCCCGCTCGTGCTTTGGAGCCTCCAGAAGCGTGCCCCGTCTCTCGAGAGCTTCCGCTCCTCAGGCCACTTCACCGTGAACGTGCTGGGAGCTCATCAGCATGGGCATTGCCAGCACTTCGCACGGCCATCCGTCGACAAGTTTCGGGACGTTCCACACGAGATCGGCTTTGGCGGCTGCCCCGTTCTCGATGATTGTATCGCAACGTTCGAGTGCTCGACCCATAGCATCGTCGAGGGCGGTGATCACCTGATCTTCATCGGCCGCGTCGAGCGCGCCGTCTATCGGGACGGCGATCCGCTGATCTTCAGCGCCGGATCGTTCTGCGTGCCGACCCTCTTTCAACAACCAGAAACCGCCTCCGAGGCGATCACAACCGGACGGCCCACGCTCGTCCAAAGGGAGTGCTGCTCATGAAGCTTGGCTTCTTCACGATGCCGATCCATCCGGTCGATCGGCCATTGGTCGAGACCCTCAAGGAGGACCGCGAGCTCGCGCTCATCGCCGATCGGCTCGGCTTTACGGAAGGCTACTTCGGCGAGCACGTCACGGATGCGGCGGAGACCATTTCATCCTCCCTGATCTTCATCGCGTGGCTTCTCAACGAGACCAAGACCATCAAGCTCGGATCGGGAACCATCAACCTGCCCAATCATCATCCGGCCATGGTTGCCGGCGAGGTCGCCATGATCGACCATATGGCCGAGGGCCGGTTCATCATGGGCATCAGCCCGGGCGGGTTGCTCTCCGATGCGGAGGTGTTCGGCAATCTCGACAAGGACCGCACCGCGATGTTTGTCGAGGCGATCAACCACATCCTGAACATCTGGGCCGGGGAGCCGCCCTATAATCTCTCGGGCGACTACTGGACCATCTCAACCGCGAAAACGCATATCCCTGAACTTGGCCAAGGCTACATCCACAAACCCTACCAGACCCCTCATCCGCCGATCGTCGTCACGGCCGTCGCTCCGTTTTCCAAGGGCGTCAGCGAAGCCGCCGCTCGCGGGTGGGACCCGATTTCGGCGAACTTCTTGCTGCCGCAATGGGTCAAGACCCACTGGCCCAAATATGTCGAAGGCTGCGAGAAGGGAGGGCGGATTGCCGATCCGGCGAACTGGCGGGTGGCGAAGAGCATTTTCGTCGCCGAGGACATGGCGACTGCGCGCCGCTACGCGACCGAGCCCGGCAGCCCCTACTACAACTACTATCGCTCGCTTGCCACGAAGCTCATCAAGAACGGCCGTGCGAACCTGTTCAAGGCCGATCAGAACGCCCCGGACTCCTCCGTCACGGTGGAGAGCGTCGTCGACCAGCTCATCATCTGGGGAACGCCAGAGAAGGTAACCGAGGATCTTCTCGCCTTCCGCGACCAGATCGGAGACTTCGGGACGCTTCTTTACGCAGGACACGACTGGGCCGACCGCAACCTCGCGGTTCGCTCCATGGAGCTGATGGCCGAAAAGGTGTTGCCGGCCGTCAATCGTGAGATCGCATCCGAAACCGTTGCGGCATGAGCGCCATGTACAAGGAAATGCGCGTTGCCGCGAACGGCACGGAGTTCCGGGTCCTCATCGATGGCTCGGACGAGAAACCCTGGCTCACCTGTCTCCATTCGTTGGCAACTCGGGCGGAGCTGTGGGATGACCAGATCGAAGAACTGACCAAGACTTTCCGCGTGCTCCGGATCGATTCACGCGGGCATGGAGGCTCCGATCCGGCAGAAGGACCCTACAGCTTCGATCAGCTCGCCCGAGACGTGGTCGCGATCTGGGATCAACTCGGGATCGAGAAGTCCGCCGTTCTCGGCCTATCCATGGGCGGCATGACGGCGTTCGGGCTTGCACTGGATCATTCCCCACGCGTGACGCGGATCGTGGCAGCAGATTGCAGGTCCGACGCCCCTGAGTTCTTCAGGAACATGTGGGCGGACCGTCAGAGGACCCTTGCCGAGAAGGGGATGGAGGCGATTGCCGAGATCACCCTGCCGACATGGCTGACGGAGGAGACGCGCAGAACACGGATCGATCAGGTCGAGCGAGTCCGCAGCATGATCCTTAAGACGTCCCACGAAGGCTATCTGGGAGCGACGGAGGCCTTGCGGGCCCTGAACTACAAGCACCGGCTCGCGGAGATCCGCTGTCCGACCTGCTTGGTGGTCGGGGAGGCGGACGGTCCTCATCCGGCAGAGATGCGATCGATGGCCGAGAGTATTCCAGGGGTTCGATTCGCGGAGATTCCGGCGGCGGCTCATCTCGCCAACGTAGAGAATCCCGAGGCCTTCAACAGAGCGGTCTGCAGCTTCCTTGCGGAGTGAGCGGACCTGATCGCGGGAGGGAGCAATGATTCGAGCGGCAATCGTCGGCCTAGGCTGGTGGGGCAAGCACATCGTTCGACGCCTGCAAGGATCTGACAGAATCCAGCTCGTCGCTGCGCTTGAAACCTCGGACGCTCACGCGCCATTCGCTGCGGAACATGGGCTGCGCTACACCACCGAGTGGAACGACGTTCTGAGCGACCCCAATGTCGATGCGGTGATCCTCTGCACGCCGCATTCCATGCATACCCAACAGGTCCTGGCCGTTGCGGCCGCCGGCAAGCATGTATTCTGCGAGAAACCTCTGGCTCTGACTCGTGCCGATGCCGAGCTGTCGGTGAATGCCTGCCGTGCCGCCGGCGTGATGCTCGGCGTCGGACACGAGCGGCGGTTCGAACCTGCAGCGATCGAGTTGAGGCGCATGATCAAGGAGGGAGCCCTCGGAACCATCATGCATGTCGAGGGCAACTTCAGCCACGACAAGCTTGCCCATGTTCCCGAGAGCGACTGGAGGGCCTCCGCCACCGATGCGCCTGCCGCCGGCATGACAGCCATGGGGATCCATCTGACGGATCTCTATCTCGACCTCTTCGGGCCGATCTCCGAGGTCTATGCTCAGACCGCACGGCGGGCGTCGCGCCGGCCCAATGGCGATGTCGTTTCGGTCCACATCCGGTTCGCTTCCGGGGCGACGGGATATCTCAACGCGATTCTCGTCACCCCGCTTTATATCGGAATGCGGGTCTTCGGATCCGAAGCCTGGGTCGAGATTCGCAATCACACGCATCCCGATACGCCCGGTTTGACGACTCTGACATACCAGAACCGCAACGGCCATCACGACACCGTCGAGTTTCCATGGGAGGACGCCGTCCGACGCAATCTGGAAGCCTTCGCGGAGGCGATCGAGAGCGGAACGCGCTATCCCTTCACCGATGCGCAGAAGATTGCAAATATCGCGACGCTTGAGGCAATCTGTACCTCGGCAGCCGAGAACAGGCCCGTTGAAATCGAAAGCAATGCCGGCGCTCGGCTGCATCCTGTCGCGGTTACGGCTTAAATGCCCGGCTCTACGCGCGACACCACGATCGGGCAGGGCGAAAAGACTACAAGAGAACCAGGGAGGCGGACGAAAAATGAAGCAGGTCGAGGTTGGCGTGATCGGGACAGGCTGGGTCGGCGGCATCAGAGCCGAGACCCTGGCGCGCTCAGCGCTGGTGGACAAGCTGCACATCTGCGAGATCCGGCCCGACCGGCTGGCCGAGGTCAAGGCGCTCACCAATCCGGCAACGGCTACGCTCGACTATCAGGATATCATCCGGAACGACAAGATCGACATCGTCTTCATCTCGACGACGCCGGAGCCCACCCATTTCCCGATCGCACGCGACTGCCTGAAGGCCGGCAAGCATGTCATGCTGGAGAAGCCGATCGCCCTGGAAATCTGGGAGGCGGATGAGCTGATCGCCATTGCCAAGCGCAACAACGTCAAGTTCACCATCGGCTATTCCCAGCGGTTCAACCCGAAAATTGCCTACGCCAAGAAGAAGATCACGGACGGCACCCTGGGCAAGGTCGTGAACGTCATGGTCAGCCGCCATCTCTCCCGCAGCCTCGGCAAGAAGATCGCGTCCCGCGTCAAGCTCTCGCCGGCAGCGATGGAGTCGACGCACGACCTTGATTTCGTGTTCTGGCTGCTGGAGCCCGCAAAGCCGGTCCGGATCTACTCGCAAGGCGCCTACGGTTACATGCAGGCCGTCAACGGCTCCTATGACTGCATGTGGTCGACCGTCACCATGGACGATGGAACGCTCGTCGTCATCGGCGGCGGATGGAACCTGCCTCCGAGCTATCCGAACTTCAGCTCGACCTGGATCGAGATCACCGGCACCGAGGGCGCTCTCATCCTGGACGACACCCATCGCGATCACTGGCTGAACACGGTGGCCGAAGGAACGCGCTTTCCCATGTCGACCATGCCCGGGGAGCAGGTCGATCACGTCTTCGCCGGCCAGATGGGACCGGAGACCATCCACTTCATCGAGGCCGTCCTTCTCGACCGGTCGGTCATGGTCGCGCCAGAACATGCCCGAATGGTCATGGAGACCTACACCGCGGCCGATCTTTCGGCGGAAATCAACGAGCCGGTCGATCTGCCTCTCTCGAACAGATCGATTGCAGCCATCGCGGATCTAAAGGGAGGACAGAAACTTGAGAAAGTCGGCTAAGGGTATCGGCCTCGCCATCATCGGCGCAGGCCGCGTCGGGTTATTCAGGGGCGAGGTCGCAGCTCGCCATCCGGCCGTGGAATGGATCGGGATCGCGGAGATCAACCCGGATCGTGCCAAGATGGTCGCCGAGAAGGTCGGGGCGGATTTCGTCACGTCCGATTTCCGCGAACTCCTGAGGCGACCGGAGGTGAACGCGGTGATCATCGCGACGGATGAGCATCTCCACGTCGATCCGATCATGGCCGCGGTCGAACGTGGCGTTCCGATGCTGATCGAGAAGCCGCTCGCGACGGACTTGGCGGAGTCCGCGAAGGTGCTGCGTGCCATCGAGTCCGCCGGGATCGACGCGGTCGTCGGCTACACCCAGCGCTTTCGTCGCAAATGGCTCTCCGCCAAGGAGAAGGTGCGAACCGGCGCGCTCGGCGATGTGACGATGGTGACGTCGCGCGCCTTCATGAACCGGCTGGTCGCGATCGACAACTATAAGCGGACGGATGACCCCTCCACCATCTCGCCTATGGTGATCTCAGGCACGCACGCCCTCGACATCGTCATGTGGTACATGGAGGCCAAGACCCCGGTTGAGGTTTATGCCCGTTCGGTCGACAAGGTGCTCGGCCCGGAATACGGCGGCATCGACGCCACCGCCGGGATGATCATGTTCTCCGACGGCAGCGTCTATCATCTCAACATCTCATGGGCCCTGCCGGTCACTTGGCCGGGCGCCGTCTACAGCCTCGAGGTCGGCATCAACGGCACCGACGGGGTGATCACCATCGATGACACCCACCGGGATATCGTCATGGCGGTCTCGGCTCCCCAATCGGAAGGCTATGCGCCGGACAAGCGTCGCCTCGTCGACTTCCTCGGCAGCTATCCGCCCGGCGATATGGCGCTTGGCGAGCTGCGCGGGCCGATGCGTGAGGAGACCGATTCCTGGCTGAACCGGGTTTCCCTCGGGCTGCCCACGCAGGCCGCTACGGCGGCTGAAGCGCACCGTAATCTCATGCTTACGAAGGCGCTCGATCTCTCGGCGAAGCTCAAGCGGCCGGTTCAGCTCCCGCTGGAACCGGAGATCGGCTTGGCAGCCGCCTGAACGCAGCAATGGAAAAAAGGCCCGCCTGGACTGCTCCAGGCGGGCCCTTTTCATGTGAACAGCTGCGTCGGATCAGAAGCCTTTGACGGTTTGCTGTGTGTGCTCGACCTCCGGCGGATGCTCGAAGCAATGACCGACGAGCTTGCGCCATTCCTGAAAATCCTCCGAGCCTCGAAAGTCGACCGTATGATTTTCGAGGGTCTGCCACTGCACGAAGAGACGATAGCGGCTCGGCTTCTCGATGGAGCGCTGCAGCTCCATGCTGATGCAGCCCTTCGCACGCTTGAAGAGGGGCGCCGCGTTGGCCACGCCAGCCTCGAACTCGGCTTCCATGCCGGATTTCACGTCAATCTGGGCGATCTCGAGAATCATCGTGAACTCCTGTTGGACGGCGAAATGCTCATCCTGTCACTCATAACGTCTTGATACATGGCATTCACGCTTCGAGCGGGGTGATGCCAAGCTCTTCGGCAAGATCGTCGAGCTTGCGGCGGAGTGCGGACGAGAGAGGAATGCCGCCACGCAGGCGGCTTTCGTAACGCCCCACCCGCTGCTCGCCCGGAATCCGGATCTCGTCAAAGCCGGGGAGCTTCCGGGAGTTGCGCAGGTCGCGAAGATGACGGTCGACTTCGGCCTTGAACGTTTCGAGCCGGGCGAAGCGCGACACATCCAGTGCAACGATGAAGTGGCCCGTGTTGGTTTCCGTGGTTGCATCTGCGTTGAAATCCACCACGTCCCGGCCAAAGGCTGCACCGTTCAGGGTGCCGGCGAGAAGACCGAGGATCAGCGCCAAGCCGCTGCCCTTGTACCCGCCGATGGGGAGGAGGAGTCCTTCGTTGCTGCGCTTGGGGTCTGTGAGGGGCTTCCCGTCGGCCTTGTTGATCATCCAGCCCTCAGGAATGCTCTTCCCCTGAAGCGCGTAGTTCTTAATCGTCCCGTAGGACACCATCGTGGTAGCGATGTCGAGGATCACGGGCGGCTCATCGCCGGCCGGGATCCCGACTGCAAGCGGATTGGTTCCGAGCATCGCCTCGACACCTCCCCAGATCGCCATGTGATTGGCGCTTGCGACCGCGGAATAGAGACCGATCATCCCATGCTCGACAGGCATGGTCGCATAGAGTGCGGCCGGGCCGGCGTGGTTGGAATGTTGGGCTCCCACCCAGGCGACACCGGTCTCCCGGGCAATCTCGATCGCGGCTTCCGCAGCACGGGACATTACCAAGTGACCCATGCCGTTGTTGCCGTCGACCAAAGCCGTCGCCGGAGCCGTGCGCTCCACCTTGATGGCCGGCTTTGCGTTGATCCCGCCGGTCTGGATGCGCTGCACGTATTGCGGGAGGCGGAAGATGCCGTGCGCGTCTGCGCCGGTCAGGTCAGCCTCCGTCATGAGCTCCGCCACCTTCGCGGCGTCCTGGTGGGGCAGTCCGACCTTGCAGAGAGCCCTCTCGATGAAGGCTCTGATGCCTTCGCTGGAGACCGGGGACGATAAGGGCAGCGCGGCTTCGAGAGCGCTCATCGGCTGGCCCCCTTGGCATGCTCGGCTGCAACCGGTCGCGTCTCGCCGGTTTCGACAAGGGTTCGGGTCGCGTCCACGGAGGCATACGTCCAGAAGATCCGCATGGGCTCGGTGTCGGATGCGTTGCGGAAGCGATGGGGGACGTTTGCTGGGATCCAGGTGGTATCGTGGGGTCCCAGTTCGTGTACGACTCCGTCGATCTCCGCGACGGCGCTGCCTTCGAGAACCATGACGCTTTCCTCGCAATTGTGCGAGTGGAGCGGGATGGCGGCTCGGGGCTCGAACGAAGTGATCCCGTTCAGGATGCTCGTTGAACCAATCGCCTTCGTCACGAGGGGGATCGTGCGCGCGCCGCCTCCGCGGTCTGCTGGCGTGATGTCCGCCGGTCGAAGCACGGCTCCGGCCAACGTTGCTGTCTCGGTCATGGGGGTCCTCTCCGTTCCTGCTGGCCCTTATTCGGACAGGTTCACGCGCGTGGCGTCCCTCGCCGGGCCGATCCAGATCGTCTTGATGTTCGTGAACTCGCGGATGCCGAACACGCCGAGCTCCCGTCCGTATCCGGATTTCTTGATGCCCCCGAAGGGGAGCCTGGGATCGGAAGCCACCATGCCGTTGATGAACACCGCGCCGGCCTCGATGCGGCGGGCAAGGACGCGGGCTTTGTCGAGATCGCGCGTCCAGAGCGCAGCACCCAGGCCATATTCCGTAGCATTAGCCAGGGCGACGGCTTGTTCCGCATCGCGTACCCGGATCACGGCCGCAGCCGGCCCGAAGGTTTCCTCTGCGAAGGCAGGCATGTTCGGCGTGACGCGGTCGAGGACGGTCGGTGCGTAAAAGAACCCTGGGCGATCCATCGGGTGTCCGCCGAGACGGAGTTCGGCACCGGCCGCGACCGAACGCTCGATTTGGGAGTGGAGATCGTCGCGCAGGTTGGCCCGCGCCATCGGACCGATATTGCAGTCGCGGCTCATCGGATCGCCGACGACGAAGTCCTTCACCCTGGCACAGAGCGCCGCCAGGAAGGCGTCGGCCACGCTCTCCTCCACGATGAAGCGCTTGGCAGCGATGCAGCTCTGCCCGACATTCTGGAAGCGAGCACGAGCGGCGACCGCCGCAGCCTCTTCGACATCTGCATCTGCCAGCACGATGAACGGGTCGGAGCCGCCGAGCTCGAGCACCTGCTTCTTGATTTGGCGGCCCGCCTGGCTCGCGACTAGGCTGCCCACCTCGGTGGAGCCCGTGAGCGTCACGGCGGCGATGCGCGGGTCGTCGATCAGACCCTCGACGGCGGAGGCACCGATGAGGAGCGTGCGGAACAGCCCGGAGGGGGCACCGGCCTCGCGCATCACCTCCTCGATCGCCAAAGCACATTGCGGCACATTGCTCGCGTGCTTCAGGATGGCGCCATTGCCGGCGGCGAGGGCCGGCGCCGCGAAGCGGAAGAACTGCCAGAACGGGAAGTTCCACGGCATGATGGCGAGCACGACACCGAGAGGGTCAAAGACCACCATGCTGTCGGAGGCGTTGCTGGAAACGGGCTCGGTCGCGAGAAATCCTTCCGCCTTCTCGGCATAGAAGTCGCAGTTCCAGGCGCATTTCTCGACCTCTGCCTCTGCCTCGGCGATTGGTTTTCCCATCTCGAGCGTGATGAGAGCGGCATAATGCGACTTGCGTTCCCGCAGCACCTTGGCGGCTCTCGACAGAAGCGTGACGCGTTCCGCAATCGGAACCCGGGCCCATTGTCGCTGCGCTCGTGCGGCATTCTCCAGCGCCTGTTCAATCTCATGAGGCTGGTGCTCGTCGAACCGCGCGAGGATCTCGCCCGAAGCCGGATTGACCGAGTCGATGGTTCTCGTCCTGCGGGATGCGGCTTCGTTCATGAGGATACTCCTTGTGCTGGAACAGGCCTGATGCCGACCGAGAGGGTGAGGGTTCCCGCCGCAGGAGCGGACAGATCATTCATCGCGGTGAATTTGGCCCCGTTCAAAGTGGTCCGCTCGCCCCAAGTCACTACTGGCGCTTGGTCTGCGATATAACGCTCAGGGCTTGGGTATGGTTGGCCCATGGATTCGGCTTTGCGTTGGGTCCTCAGGGTATTTCCTAAAATCGTCATATAACGTCATATGACATCGGAAATGTAGAAAGCGCAGCAGGAGAGTGTCAAGCTATCTCCTGCCCTCTCTTGAATGTTCGATGGAGACCTCCCGCTTTGGTCAATCGGACGAGCTTGGCGGCAAGCTGGTGCCGTCACCGGCGCTGCCCGGCTCCGTTTTGAGCGAGGGCATTCAATCCCATGACGCGATTGCCGGACGATGCACTACCTTAAGCCGCACGGGTTCGGCCAGATTCAAGATCAGGCGATCTCCTCAGCCCTGAGGGCGCTGACAGCCGGGGTTTGATCGCGACGTGCTTAAGGAAAAGTGGCAAATGCCATGACCATGTGCGTTCGGCTCCACCAGAAGTCATTTCTGGCAGAGCCGGAAGGCCGTTGGGCGGTTTCAGAACAGCGCTGTAGCCCTGTTCCGATCGCAAATCAGAGCAAGTCCAGCGGTGGGGTCGTCTCGCCGAACCAGTTCTTCTGAAGCAGAGCTCGCGCTTCCTCGACGGCTTGTGCGTCTCCCTTCGCCTCGGCGGCCTTCATCAGCCCGGCCGCTGCCCATCCGTTGTTCGGGGAGCGCTTGAGCGCGGCCCGGAAGGCAGCCTCAGCCTCGTCCGGCTTTCCTTGGGCCATCAACACGGCACCGAGGGATTGATGAACCGGGTAATACCAGAAGGGCGGCTCCATGTAGGGCAGTTGGTCCTGAACGCCTGCGGCCTTGGTATAGAGCTCCGCCGCGCGCGCATGATCCCCGGTCGTCTCGGCCAGCCGTGCCTCGATCTCGCTCGACGAGATCATCAGGATGTCCGGCCCGGGAACCCCGAGATCCGGCAGGGCTGCAATCTCCTTCGAGCGTGCCAGCTCGTCGATGGCGGCGGCTTCGCGGCGGGCCTCGTCCGAGCGGCCGAGCCGGGCGAGTGCAATCCCGCGGGCATAGTGCCAGGACGCCTTGATGAACGGGAAGGCGGCTTCGGGCTCCGGCAGTGCGAGCACGACATCCGGGGAGGTGAACCGGGCGTGGGCATAATAGGGCGCCGCTGCGATAGGCTGGGTCCAGGGCACCTCGCGCTTGGCCCGGTCCGAGACAATCCCGGCAAGCTTCTCCGCCGCGTCGACCGAGACACGGCCGTCACCGCCCATCAGGGCCGAGACCATCACGAAGTGGACGTTGTGGGCGTAGTAGCCCTCCGAGTAGAGCAGGCTGGCGCCGCCCTGCTTCATCAGGGTTTCGTCTGCGGCGGCAGCCTGCACGTTCGCGTCGAGGCTCTCGCGCCAGCGTCCGAGCCTGTACCAGATGTGGCTCGGCATATGTACGAGGTGACCCGCTCCGGGCATCAGCTCGGCCAGCCTTGCAGCGTGGGGCGCGGCACGCTCCGGGTGGTCCGAAGCCTCGACGGCATGGATGTAGAGGTGAATTGCACCGGGATGATCGGGATAGGCCACCAACGGGCCGAGTGCGCGCGTGCCAAGCACCCCTTCGATCAGGGCGATCATGCGCTCCGTCTTGCCCTTTGGCGTCTTGCCGCCGTCGGCCCAGTAGTCCCAGGGGCTCAGGTTCATCAGCGCATCGGCGGTCAGCAGCGCTATGTGCGGGTCCTGTGGGAAGCGAGCCTGAACGGCCTCCATCGCGTCGGCATAAGCTTGATCGAGGCTCTTGCGGTCGGCGGCCGGATCAGCGGAATAGCGCTGCGACAGCGCCTCGATGAGGGCGGCCTGCATCTCGCTAGGCGCAGGCAGCTGCTTTGCCCTTTCAAGAACCGCGAGGGCGCGGGCGTTGGCGTCCGCTTCCAGCGGGTAGTTGATGTGCGGGCCGAGAACCCAGGCCTCGCCCCACAAACACATGGCGCAGCTCTGGTCGGACTCTTGCGCAGCCCGGAAGGCGCGCGCAGCCTCCGCATGGTTGAAGCTCCAGCCCATGCGGTAGCCCTGCTCGAAGAAAGCGCGGGCTTCGGCATTGCTCGGCTCGACGATGGACCATGAGAGCTTCCCGAGATTGTCCCGGAGTGCAGGCTTGGTGTCCATGGTCGGAGCCGCCGCTCCATGAGGCAGATCTCGGCCATAAGGGCCAAGCTCCGTGCGGGCCGCCTGCTTCTGAGGCTGGGCCTGGGCCATCACCATTCCATGAGCGGAGCCGAGGTGCTCCTTCTGCTGCAGCGCATGAAGCAGCCGCACCCTGGGACTATCATGCCCGCCGAGCGGGCATGCATCGGCTGTGCTCACGGCCATGGCGAGAAGAGCGACACCCGAGAGAAGGAGGGTTCGTCTTATGGTCCTGAGGCGGACAATATGGAGAGTGGTCATGGGAGCAATCCTCGTTTGAGGGAAAAGCCTCTGCGCAACGGAACGGGCTGCCGGCGTGCGGTTTCCGGAGGCGGCGGGCGGACCGTTCCGGACGTGCTGCCGTCCGGAAGCCTGTATTTCGGGGCAGGCCGGTTCATGGTATGCCTATGCCTCGGCGCGGAGCATCGCCTCGCGCGATTGGTCCCGCATCGGGCGGCATCGTCGACGAATGCATTCAGCCGCGGGACGGGATCATCATAGGAGCCCTGCGTTCGAGGGGTGAGGGACAGAATCAGCAGATCGAGGGCATTTCAGTCACGGGAGCAGGCCATGGCGAAGCAGCCGATCCATGTCAGTTTGGTGGTGTTTCCCGAGTCCGATCCGTCGATTATCTTCGGTGTCTTCGACACGCTCTGGGCTGCGGGGCAGCTTTGGGAGTCCCTGCACGGACGGCAAGCCGGAACTCCGTTGTTTACGCCCCGCCTTGTGGGCGCCCAATCCGGTCCCATCTCCCTCGTGACGGGGGTGTCGATCCTCCCCCAGGACACGATCGACGAGGTGCAGACGACGGACATCGTTTTCGTACCGAACGTGATCGTCAATTCTCCGGAGGCGCTGCGTGGTCTCGACCGACGTCTTCTGGCCTGGGTGCGCAAGCGGTTCGAGGCCGGGGCCCATGTCTATGCATCCTGCGGCGGCTCGCTGGCGATTGCGGAAGCCGGGTTGCTCGACCAGTTCGAGGCGACAACCCACTGGGCTTACGTTGACCTCTTCCGGCGTGAATATCCGGCCGTGAAGCTCTCGCACAAGCGGCTTCTCGTGCAGACGGGGCCCGACCAGCGCATCGTCTGCTCCGGAGGGGCTTCCTCCTGGCAGGACCTCGTGTTGTTCCTGGTCGCCAAACATGGGAGCGCCGAGGAGGCGCTGCGTCTCTCGAAGCTGTTCCTTTATCAGTGGCACAGGGAGGGTCAGCTTCCCTATGCGTGCATGATGCAGAATGTCGATCACGACGACCACGTCGTCAGCGAGCAGCAGGTCTGGATTGCCGAAAACTACGCGCGCGCCAATCTCGTGACGGAGCTCGTGCGGCGTTCCAAGCTGCCCGAGAGCACCTTCAGTCGCCGCTTCAAGGCCGCAACGGGCTATACGCCCCTCGCGTATATACAGACGCTCAGGATCGAAGAGGCGAAGCAGATGCTGGAAGCCAGCGCAGTGCCCGTCGAACTGATTTCCGCAGAGGTCGGCTACGAGGACTTGGCGCATTTCCGCCGCCTGTTCCGGCGCCTTACCGGGATGAGCCCGGCGGGGTATCGGCGGAAATTTCGCCTTCCGGCCTATGCTGGGGGCGCAGCGGAGGCCCCTTCATTCGTGCCGGAAGCTGATCGCTCCCTCGCATCCTGAACAGAACGTCATGATGCGTGCGCTTCGTCACGTCGTCCGGCAGCGAGATGGCTTAGGCCTATCAACAACCGATCGCTGCCTTCCTAGGTCGAAGCCATGACACGTTCACTTCATCTCGCTGCTGTTGCCCTGCTGATGGGCGCCGGTGTCGTTGCCGCCGCGCCGGCCGTCACAACGCATGGCCAGCTGCCTCAATCCGCCGTCAGTTCCGCGCCGGCGGCAAGGCGTCCTGACTTCGTGCTCCATGTCGACAGCAAGTCCCGCTGCGTCTGGCGCGTCTCGACGGTTGACGGAAAGCGCCACGGCGACCGCCTGCCCTGTGCGAAGGCCGCAAAGCAGACGACGTCCCGCAAGACCGCATCCGCCCAGGAATAGCTAAGCTTGGCGCGTATGGCCGGCAGTGCGGCGACACGCGATGGAGCAAGGGACGCTGTTAGCTCTTTCCGTCAAAGATCCAATTGTGCTTGGCGCACGAGCGGCAAGGGCTTGACGGCAGGGCCACTGAACGATGCGCTGTCCAAGCCGCTGCTGAACCCGGGCGTGAAGCCGACGGCTGCCGCTGTCATGCGGGGATCGAAGATTGCCCGCACTGCAGCCGTCTCGTCGAACCCGAGAATCGGTTCTGCCGGAACCGCCGGAGTGGCCACGAACCCAGCAACAGCCACTTCGGTCGATGCAGGGCCGACCTGTACCGGCTCACCCGACGCAATGCCCGGCAGAAGGTCCTTGGGTCGCTGCGGCGGCAAGGGCGCGGGTGGGAGCACCTTTTCCAGGGATTCGGGCGATGCGGAGGCCACCTGGATCGGAGCCGTCTCGGCGGGTTGTTCCGAAGGTGCGGGCTGCGGTGGCGCCTTGCGTCCGAACAGCGCCGTCATGATGCCTCCGAGGGAACCACCGCCCGCAGAGGCTTGGGCCGCGAGCGCTGCATTGCGCGGCAGAATTTCGGCCTTGGCTTCCTCATACCGGGCAAGGGGTTTGCCGCTCGGCGGCAGATGGAGCGTCTTGCCGTCCGGGAAGAGGCGGACGAGCTGATCCTGTGACATGCGCGGCCAGGCGCGGACATTACCGGTATCGACATGCACGAACTGGGACGATGAATAGTAGCCGACGCCACCGTACTGCATGCTCATGGCGATGGCCCGCAGACGCCCCGTATCGACATCCGGCAGCCTGATGTCCATGGCCTTGCCCAGCATATGCTGGCTATGCTCCGAAACGCCGCTTGAGCGCCGGCGGAGCATGCCGTTGGTCTGTGGGGACCGATAGGCCGAGATGATGTTGATGGGCTCCTGTGAGCCGGCTTCCTGATACACTTCCCATATGATGTCGAAGAGGCGCGGATCCATCTTCGTCGGCTCGCCCACACGCCAGTCACGGAGGAACCAGTTCAGCTGCTCCAGCGCTCTCTCGTCGTACCGACCGTTCCTGCGATAGGTGACGGTGGCCGATTCCCGTGTGTGCGTGTGAAAGAAGGTCAGGCTTCGCGTGTCGCCGTTGGCGATGGCATCCTGAGTGCCGACGGTCGCGGCAAGAAACGTGATCGCGGATGTCGTCGTGCAGAGCGCCAATCTTAGGAAAGGAAACCTCGAAACGTCGCAGCCGAATGACGCGGAGCTCACGGTGCGTCCTCCCAGACGCCGCACGGAACGAGATATCCCCTTGATGTCTTTATGTCCGTTCGGCGTATCACCGCGATTTCTGGTCAGAAACCATGGGCAAATTGCGGCAAGCATGCCGTTGAAAAAGTGCGCGAATGGATGACGGATGCGGGTGACAGCTTCAGGCATGCCCTAAAGTGTGATCCCCAGCATTTAACCGAGCGTTAGTGACGACCGAAATTTTGGTCTCGACCGATTGGTCTTTCGCTTGACATTTCGGCAGTCCACCTCACGTGCGGGAGGCGACGGGGGCTCTCCTGCTTCGCCCGGACGGCAGCACGACGACCCTCGTGCCGATTGGTGTCCGGTCGTAGAGGTCCATCGCATCCTGATTGATCATCCGGATGCAGCCGGATGACACATTGGTGCCGATGGTCCACGGCTCGAACGTCCCGTGAATGCGATACAGCGTATCTTTCTTTCCCTGGAAGAGATAAAGCGCCCGTGCCCCCAGCGGATTGCCTGGACCGCCAGCCATGCCGGGGCCCCCGGGGAGCTCGCCCATCTGTTCCATCAGTTCCGGCTGGCGGCTGAACATCTCCTTCGGCGGATACCAATCCGGCCATTCCTGCTTGTCGCCGATCATCGCGGTTCCGGACCAGCTGAAGCCGGTGCGGCCCACGCCGACGCCATACCGCATGGCAAGCCCGCCATCCTGCACGTGGTAGAGATAGCGGGCCCCGGTATCGATCACGATGGTGCCGGGCGCCTCAGGCGTATCGTAAGGCACCAGCTTGCGAAGATAGGCCGGATTGATCCGCGTGAGGTTGACCCCGGGCACTGGATAAAGGTCGTTGCCGACGGGGCCGTAAATGGCTTCGTAGGTCGATCTTCCTCCGAACGGCTGCGCGAACCCGGTCGTGGGAAGCAGGCTCGATGCTCCGGCGGCTGCCGGGATTCCGAGGATGAAGGTGCGGCGGCTAAGACCCATGGTTCCTTCCTCCGAGAGACGGCTTTGGAAGGAAATAGGCTCAGCCGTGCCGCTGACCAGAGGAGACGGTGCGTGAGGCGGGAGAGCAAAGTATGCGCGCCGAGTCTCGGTCTCCTCGCCTCAGGGGCAGGACTGGCGGGCCTTGCGCATAGCGGCAGTCACGCCTGCCAGTGAAAAGCGATAGCTGGTCTTGTTGCCTCGCGCCGAGACAGCCTCCACGGTCATCGCCCGTCCTTTCAGGAGCGCCTGCAGGAACTCGGTTTCACGCTTCTCGCGCCGCAACCATGCATTCCTGCCGCGCGGGATCATAGTGAAGGTCTTCCCATCGACCCTGACTTCGATCGCTCTTGGCCCGAACGGATAGCCCGCGAGAAAGCCTGCTTCGGTTCGGACCTTCCCGTCCGAATGGCGCCTCACGGAGAACCCGACCCTGCCATGGTCGAGCGTTTCGGGTTTCTTCGAGACAGCATCGGAGTAAATGTAGCAAACCTTGGTTCTACCCTCCTGGAAGGTCCAGGCACTCCAGCTGTCATACGATGCGAGCAACCGGGGTGTCTGCGCCAGTGCGCAGCTTCCCGAGAGGGCGACGAATGCGAATGCCAAGCCGGTGGTTCTCATCATCCGGGGATTACTCTCTTTCGTGGTTGGAGGAGCCCGTAAGCTTCCAACCCCGCGTTACCCGGACGTTAATGAATCCCTAAAAGCTTGGGAGATGGCCTCCGAAGGGAGTGACAACCAAGCCTTCGCAAGGGCTTAGGTATGGCCTCACATTCCCGTGAGGACAACGATGCTTGAGCTAGGGCACTGCGAAAGCCTTTGGGAAGAGGCCTGCACGACCCCGGTGCCGATCCTCTGTAGGGAGTAAACTTGTCCATTCCGGGGCCGATCTGTTGTCTCTATCGGATAAGGCGGCTCACTTTGTGAGCTATTTAACCAATCGAGAATTCCCTTATGTCTCAATCAGGCCGTCGGAACATAAGGATGGCTTCAGATGATCATGGTGCCAGGCAAGGCAACTCTGTCGCGCATCTTCACCAATTCGTCTCATCTGCTGTCCAGGGCCTGGAACAAGGTTGCGCTGTCTTCCCGCAGGAATCCGACTCGGAACGGTGAGGCAGAGGCTTTGCCTCTCTCTGCCGGTCTGCCCAGAGAGGAAACAGAGCTCCAATCCTCCGTTTCGGGCCCTGCGGCAGCCGACCTGCCGGCATCGTTGCAGGAACTCGCCGAGCAGATGCTGGGCATCGTGGAGATCGTGTCCGTCCAGGAGCAAGCGATTCAAGTGCTCAAGCAGCGTTGCCAGAGACTCGAGGACCATGACCAAGCCATCATGGTGGCATTCACCACCTTCTTCCACGTACTGGCTGCAGGACATGTCGCGAAGACCGAGGACATTGCGGTCATTCTCAACAACATCATCGACATTGCAGAGCGCGAGGACCGCCCGCGTGACGCCATTGCTTTCCTGAAAGACTTGGCTGGTCTGCTCTCCAATCCTTCATCAGGATCAGTCGTGGATCCTGATCGCTCTGCGCCGGGGGTAGCGACTGGTGAAGGATGAATTCCTCGTAGGGCACGCCGAACAGGGAGAGCCGAGACAGCGCAACTCCGCCCTTTTGTCGCAAGCAACCGGGGCAAAGTCTTCTGACATGAATTTATCTTTCATTTAATGCAGTTCGCTAGGTTCGCCTGAACCAACAACAACAATGTACTGCCGGGGCGGTTTATCATGGCTGAATGCGTCGAGAGAGGAGCTCCTTCCTGGAAGGAGGAAGATCGGCTCGACGTGCTGCGAAGCTTCGGGATCCTCGATACCGATCCCGAACCCGCCTTTGACGAAATCGTCCAGATCGCTGCGCAAATATGTAACGTACCAATTGCGGCGGTCAGCTTCGTCGACGAGCATCGGCAATGGTTTAAAGCTGTGCTCGGCTATGGAGCACGGGAGATCCAACTCGATCTTTCGATATGCGTCCATGCCCTGTCCGGCGGCGATGTGCTCGTTATTCCGGATACGACTGCGGATCCCCGTTCGGCAAACAATCCGCTCGTGACGGGCCCACCGGGTCTCCGGTTCTATGCGGGCGCCTTGCTGGCCACCGAGGATGGGGTCCCGCTCGGAACGCTATGCGTCCTGGACGTGACACCCCGACCGCAGGGGATTTCACAGGCGCAGGCGGATGCGCTCCAGGCTCTTGCCCAGGCAGTCATGCGCCAACTCGAGCTGAAGCAGGTCAACCTGGCTCTCGCACATAGTCAGCGGCGGCTTCGGGACACGGCAGATGCGATGCCCCAGATGATCTGGGCCGCAGATCCCGACGATTCGAACAGCTACTATAATCAGCGCTGGTACGAGTTCACCGGTCTGCCCAAAAGCCTGGCGGACAGGGATCAATGGCACGACGTCGTTCACCCTGAGGACCGCGACCGGGTCCTGTCCAAGTGGCGCCGCTGCCTGATGCTAGGGACCGACTACGAAGCCGAGTACCGTCTGCGTCACCGCACCGGCGACTACCGCTGGATCCTCGGTCGTGCCTGTCCGATCCGCAACGATGAAGGCATCATCGTTCGCTGGGTCGGGACGTACACGGATATCGATGAGGCCAAGAAGACCGAAGTTGCTCTGGCGGAAAGCGAGGAGCGCTACCGTGCGCTTGTCGAGGCTAGCACGGCCATGGTCTGGCGTGCGGCGCCCGATGGATCCATCCTCCACGGATGGGGGTGGGAAAATTTCTGCGGCCAGAGCTCCGAAGACTATCGGGGCAGCGGATGGCTCAACGCGATCCATCCGGAGGATCGCACGCGCACCATCCAGACCTGGAGCGAACTCCGTGCCGACAAGCGTGCCGGCACGATCGAATATCGCGTGCGGCAAAGGGATGGGAGCTATCGCTGGGCTCACGCCCGAGCGGTCCCGCTCCTGGCGGACGACGGATCGATCAGGGAGTGGGTTGGCACCATTACGGATATCCACGAGCGAAAGCAGGCTGAGGAAGATCTGTGGCGCACCGCCAATCACGATGCCTTGACAGGGCTTCCCAACCGCGTGCTGTTTCAGCTCAGATTGGATCAGGCCCTGCAAGCTGCCAAGCAGAACGACGGACGGGTCAGCCTTCTGCTGATCGATCTGGACGACTTCAAGGATGTGAACGATAGCCTGGGTCACGATGCCGGCGATGCCCTCCTAATAGAAACTGCATCGCGCTTGGCTGGATTGATCCGGGACGGTGATACCGTTGCGCGGTTCGGTGGTGACGAGTTCGCCGTTCTTCTGGTGAACCCGCCGAAGCCTGGATACGCAATGGGCCTTGCAGAGATCATGACGAAGCGTCTGCGCCAGCCTTTTGCATACGATGGAAGGCTGCTCGTCAGTCGGGCGAGCATCGGGGTGGCGTCATTTCCGGAGCATGATCGCCAACCGACCGAATTGATGAAGGATGCCGACATCGCTCTCTACCGCGCGAAGGCGGAAGGGCGAAACCGCGTCATGGTGTATTCGCCCGCCATGAAGGCCTTGGCAGAGAAGCGCCTCACCCTGGGGCGGGACATGCGGGAAGCCATTTCCCGGGATCAGATCATCCCCGTTTACCAGCCGAAGGTGTGCCTTTCGACCGGACAAATCATCGGTCTCGAGGCGCTTGCGCGATGGCGGCAGACCGAAGGGGACTTGCTGACGCCGAGTGTCTTCGGCGCCGCCTTCGACGATCCGGAAATCGCCACGGCCATGGGCAAGCGCCTGATCGGCAAGGTCGCATCCGATCTGCGCCGCTGGCTCGACGGGGGGCTTAGTCCCGGCCGGGTTGCCGTCAACCTCGCGAGCGCCGAATTCAGCGAGCCTGCGATGGCGGACGAGATCCTGCGCATCCTGAACCTCGTCAAGGTTCCGCTCACACACTTCGAGATCGAGGTGACCGAAAGCGTTCTGCTCGATGGCCGTTCCGGCGCCGTCGCGGCAGCGCTCATGAAATTCCGGGAGCAGGGGGTCCAGATCGCCCTCGACGATTTCGGAACCGGATATGCCTCGCTCACCCATCTCAAGCAGTTCCCCGTCGATCATATCAAGATCGACCGCAGCTTCATCAGCAACCTGGAGCAGGATGCCGGAGACGAGGCGATCGTGGCTGCGGTCATCGGCCTCGGCCGCAATCTAGGCATCCAGGTCACTGCCGAGGGAGTCGAGACGTCCGGTCAGGAGCAGCGCCTTCGGGAGCTTGGCTGCCACAATGCTCAAGGTTACTTCTTTGCGAAGCCGATGCTGGCGTCCTCCGTTCCAGCATTCCTAGCGGCTTGGCCGCACGTCACTTCTTGAAATCGCGGATGGTCACGCTTCTCGTCACCGAAAGGTGACGCTTAAAACTTTCGCCCTTCAAGGGTCAGCTCTCCCGGCTGATGCGGGATATCCCCTAGGAACATCCCGACTATGTTTCGCGCAGGCGGGCAGGTAACTCGGACTTATACGGGCTCGTCAGATTTGCCCGAGGTTTAGGGAGAAGCTGCACGCAGAGGCAGCACGGTATGCAATACGGCCGGAGGAAACGACCGACGGGGGTGCGCACGGATGAACTGCCACCCCCGTTTTGAATCCTCTATCCGCTCTGCTGCTTGATCTGGAGCCCAGCCGCGACTGCAATCTGGACAAGTTCCGGCAGGCTGTGGGTTCCGAGCCGCTCCATGATGCGGGCCCGGTGAGCCTCGACGGTGCGTGGGCTGATATCAAGATCGCGTGCGATCGTCTTGTTGCTGCCGCCTGCAAGGAGCCCCTCAAGCACTTCGCGTTCGCGAGCCGAGAGCGACGCAATGGCGACTGCTGCGCGTTCGGCCTCATGGCTACGCTCCGCTTGCTCGTGGATGCTGGAAAGTGCGGCTGCAAGAGCATCCAGGAGCTGCTCGGGAGAATATGGAGTGCTCAGAAAATCGACGGCTCCGGCTTTCATGGCCTGAACACCGACCGAGATGTCTCCTCTCGCATCTCCGATCACGATCACGGGGAGGCCGACCCGCCGCGCCTTCAATTCCTTTGGGACCGACAAGCCACCGGAAGCCGGCGAGCGCGTTTCGACTACAACGCACCCGGGGACCAGCACGGGTGCGACTTCGAACAAAGCCTGAGCAGAGGCAAATTCCTTGACCTCATAGCCTGCACCCTGCAGCAGAAGACGGAGCTCATGTCGGGAGGCTTTGTTGCCGTCGACCACATAGACCGTCAGCCCTTCGTGTCGGGTCAGGTCCTCAGCAACGCCGCCAATGCGCTTGATCCGTCCTTGCTCGTCCCGGATGGCGAAGAACTTGCCGCGGATCCAGCGCACGCCACCGTCGGGCCGAATGATATGATATTCGTGCGTTCCATCTTCACCTTGGGAGGCGCGCTCGATGACCGAACTGGCTCGTTCGCGGTCATCTGGGTGAAGCGTCTTGGCTCAATGGCCAGGATCGTCGAGCGCCGTTTCCACAGGCTCGCCCCATACCGTCTCGTATGCGGGACTCAGGTATTCCAGCCGCATCGTCTTAAGGTTCAGGATCCAGAGCACTGCCGAGGAGTGTTGGGCGAATTGCCGGAACCGTGTTTCGCTTTCCCGCAGAGCGGCTTCGGCCTGGGTGCGCATCACGGCTGTCCAAGTCCGTTCCGCCACATCTTCAACCAGGGTCACCTCGATGTCATGCCAGTAACGGGGTTCCGCCTGATGGACATAGAGTGCGGCTGCGAGCCGTCCCTCCCTGATGAGCGGCACGATCACACTGGCGCGCTTGCCGGTGTGGCTGAACTCTGCCGCGATCAAGGAACTGGCCGTGCGGGGGTCGGTCGTGGAATCGACGATGCGGACTGTGCGCCCGTTCTTCAGGTCGGTCATGACCTGGGAGCCGAAGTCGTCGAGGCGGTACCGGCCGACGAAGCTCTTGATTCCGCCGGCGGTCCAGTCGCGCTCGACCAGCAGAAACTCTCCGGTGGGATCCACTTCGCCATAACCGACCCGGCTGGCGGCGAGGTGATGGCCGAGCATTTCCGCCGTTGTGGCCCTGACCTCGTTTGGATCGTACAGCCCACGCAAGCAACCCTTCAACTCGATCAGGAAGCGAAGCCGGTTCTCGGTCATCACCCTGTTGGTCGTCTCATGCACGATCGCGAGCATGCCATGGATCTCTCCGAACTCGTCGCGGATCGCACTATACGAGAAGGTCCACCACGTCTGCTCCGGATACCCCTCCCGCTCCATGACGATGGGAAAGTCTTCGAAGTAGCTTGCCTCGCCACCTAGTGCGCGTTCGATGATCGGACCGACGATATCCCACGCCTCGGGCCAAACGTGGTGCGCCGGCCGCCCGAGGGCCTCAGGCTTGCTTCCTAACAATGGCTTGTAGGCATCGTTGTAGAAAAGAATCCTCTCCTGCCCCCATACGATACCGGCCGGGAACTTCGACTGAAGCGTGAGGCTTAGAGCAAGGCGCAGCGTGTGAGGCCAAGTCTCGATCGGTCCGAGTGGGGAGGTCGACCAATCGTAGCTCCTGATGCGCGCTCCCATCTCACCCGCACCAACCAGAAAGTCGGAAGCGTTCACCCGCGCTCCTCCCTCGCCCAACCGTCCGCTGCGACAACGAGCAGTCCGCCCTCGATCATGAAGGACTAATCGCTCCGAGCGCTGGTCGTCGCCCCAACGGAGAATAGCACAACGGCGGATGACATGATGGAGGGTCTATCGCCAACAAAGAAAATTGCAGTTCTGCGCAGGGTCTGGTTTTTTGGGAACTAACATAGGTTAATTCCGTTCGAGGGCCATGAACTCAAATGGATTATCCGCTCCGCTAACTGTCCTCCTGGTTGAGGATGAGTTGCTGGTGCGCATGACAGCCGCCGATGAACTCGAAGAGGCTGGTTTCCAGGTTCTGGAGGCAGCGAATGCCGACGTCGCTCTGACGGTGCTGGAATCCCGTGCCGATGACGTGCAGGTTCTGTTCACCGATGTGGACATGCCCGGTTCCATGGACGGCATGGCACTGGCCAAGCAGGTCAATCAACGCTGGCCGCACATCCGGCTTCTCATATCCTCCGGCTATGCCTGCCCTGACCCTGACGAAATTCCTGACCAAGGCCACTTTGTCCCGAAGCCGTATCGCTCATCGGTTATCGTGCAGCATATATCTGAAATGATCGACGCTGCGGGTGATTTGTGACGCTTGTGGCTCTGAGGCCTTGCAGGACGGCTCTCTGGCAGGAGTGGAGGGACTCGAACCCCCAACCCCCGGTTTTGGAGACCGGTGCTCTAGCCGATTGAGCTACACTCCTCCGCAGGGCGGCTCAGCAGCGAGCCGGCGGTGCGCGCCTTATCGGTCGGAGACCTCCTTCACGTCAAGGAGAAAGGTTTGCTCCGGTGCTGAAAGCGCCGCCCGCCTCTCGCAGGAGAGTGCCGGCGGCAGGAGGCTTTGCCGCTAAGCGCTGAACAGTTCCGGATGCTCTGCCTCGACACGGGGCAGCGCACGCAGGATCTCCGTCAAATGCCGGCGCATGGCGGCATCGGCCGCCTCCTCGTCGCCCGCATCGATCGCCGCCATGATGGCACGATGCTGATCGATCAGCGGGAGCATCGCCTCAGGGCCGGGGAGGGTGAGCTGGCAGACCCGGTCCATGTGAGCCTTAATGTCCTGGATGGCCTCCCAGGCGAGAGGGCAGCCGGCTCCCTCGGCTAGGGCGATGTGGAAGAGCTCGTCGTAGCGCTGGAAGGCCGCATGGTCGTCGCGTCGCGCCGCCTGCTCCTGCATCTCGAGGAGGTCCTCGATCCTTTGCCGGCTTTGCCGGTCGAAGGACGAGCAGCCCCGGCGGACGACAGCGGTCTCGATCGCTTCCCGTACGAAGCGCGCCTCCATCATCTTCTTGACCGAGATCTTCACCACGACGGTGCCGCGTTGCGGCTGGACCTCTACGAGACGGGTCCGGGCGAGACCGATCAGTGCTTCGCGAACCGGCTGCCGAGACACGCCGTGCCGTTCGGCAAGCTCCTGCTCGGACAGGCGGCTGCCCGGGGGGAGCTCCAGAGCCACAATGAGCCGGCGCAGCTCGCTTTCTATGCGCTGTGCTGCGGAGCCCTGGCTGACGGCGAAACGGGTGTTCACGATGGTTCTCATTCCTTTGTCGGGTTGCGTCGTATACTGGTCCATACTACCATACAATGGTCGACAGTAACTCACAATAAGTGAGGGCTGTTACCGGAAAGCCGGGATTCCAAGGCTTCCCGGGCTGCGATCCAACCCATCAGGCGGATCGACACCAATAAAATATCCGAGGAAGCCTTAGGAGGATACGATGCTCACCAGACGAACTCTCGCCGCTGCTACGTTCGGCCTTTGGGCCACCCTGATGGCTGGTGCCGCCCAAGCCCAGACGACGCTTCGCTCCGCCGACATTCATCCCGACGGCTATCCAACCGTCGAAGCGGTGAAGTACTTTGGCCAGCTTCTCGATAAGAAAACCAATGGTCGCTACAAGGTCCAGGTATTCCACTCAGCCCAGCTCGGCCAGGAGAAGGATACTATCGAACAGACCCGCTTTGGCGTGATTGACCTGAATCGGATCAACATGGGTCCGTTCAACAACCTGATCCCTGAAACCCTCGTCCCGTCGCTGCCATTCATCTTCCGGTCGGTCGATCATATGCGCAAGACAATGGACGGGCCGATCGGCGACGAGATCCTGAAAGCGTTCGAGCCGCATGGTCTCGTGGCCCTCGCGTTCTACGATTCCGGAGCGCGCTCCTTCTACAACTCCAAGCGTTCCATCAACATGCCTGCCGATCTCAAGGGCATGAAGGTGCGCGTGATTCAATCCGACCTCTTCCTGGACATGGTCAATGCGCTTGGCGCCAACGCAACGCCGATGCCGCCCGGCGAGGTCTACTCGGCGCTTCAGACCGGCGTCGTGGACGGGGCCGAGAACAACTGGCCGAGCTACGATTCCTTCCGGCACTTCGAGGTGGCGAAGTTCTATTCCCTGACCGAGCATTCCATGTCGCCCGAAGTTCTGGTGATGTCGAAGAGATCTTTCGACAAGCTATCCCCCGACGACCAGAATGCCGTGCGCGAAACGGCCAAGGAGTCGGTCGTGAAGATGCGTGAGCTTTGGGAGGCGCGCGAGAAAGAGGCCGAGAAGAAGATCCGCGCCAGCGGCAGCCAGATCAACAACGTCGACAAGCAGCCCTTCATCGACGCCATGAAGCCGGTCTACGAGAAATACGCGAAGGACCCGAAGGTGAAAGACCTCGTCTCGCGAATCCAGGCGATGAACTGATCCGTTTGGATCGACGCTGCATCGGACCGGCGTTTGCCGGTCCGTTTCTTCCTCTTATGGAGATCGTGCCGATGAGACCTGCGCTTGCCGCGCTGTCCCGGATCCTGGCTGCCGTAAACAGGGCGGCGCTTTGGGTTGCAGGGATCGGCCTTGTTATGATGACCGCTTTCATCGCATGGCAGGTTTTTGGCCGGTACGTGATGAACCAGTCGCCGAGTTGGACGGAGCCCGCCTCCCTGCTGCTCATGAGCTGGTTCATCCTTCTGGGGTCCGCTGTCGGTGTGCGCGAGGGCAATCATCTCGGCTTCGAGATTGCTCTGCACTATGCCACTCCCGGCCTTCGCCAGATCATGCTTGCCGTCACCGAGATTCTGGTGCTCGCCTTCGGGTGTGCCATGGCCTGGTACGGCACGGTTCTTGCGGCGGAGACATGGTCGGCCTCCATGCCGGGGCTGCCGATCCCTCAGGGCATGGACTATGTGCCGCTCGCAGCCGGCGGAACCCTGATCGCCCTGTTCTCCCTTGAGAAGCTCGTCTGCCTCCTGCTTGCCGGCGAGGCTGTCCCGCTGGTTCGCCCCGACGAGCCCCACCTCGTGACCGTGAAGGATTAACGCCATGGAGGTCTGGGTACTCTTCGGGGTCTTCACGCTGCTCCTGCTGATCGGCACGCCGGTCGCGTTCTGCCTCGGCATCGCGTCTCTGGCGACCGTTCTCTACATGGGGCTTCCGCCCATCGTCGTGTTTCAGCAGCTCAATTCAGGCATGAATGCCTTCGCCATGATGGCGATTCCGTTCTTCATCTACGCCGGCGATCTCATGATGCGCGGTGGCATCGCCGACCGGCTCATTCGGTTGGCGGCAGGATTCGTCGGGCACCTGCGCGGCGGGCTGGGCCAAGTCAACGTCGTCGCCTCGACCCTGTTCGGCGGAATCTCCGGGTCCGCCATCGCGGATGCGTCCGCGATCGGAGGCATCATGATCCCGCAGATGGAGAAACGCGGGTACGCAAAGGACTACAGCGTGAATGTAACGGTCAATTCGGCCATTATCGCGTTGCTCATCCCGCCGTCGCACAACATGATCATCTATTCGATCGCGGCAGGTGGCACGATCTCCGTGGCGGATCTGTTCACGGCGGGCGTTGTCCCAGGCATTCTGCTGGCGGCTGCACTCATGGTCGCGGCCTATGTGGTCGCGGTGCGCCGCGGCTATCCGGCCGATCCGTTCCCTGGCTTCAGGATGCTCGCCTACTTCTTCGTCGCGGCTGTTCCCGGAATTCTGCTGATCTTCATCATCTTCGGCGGCGTGCGCTCCGGGGTGTTCACGGCGGCAGAGAGTTCGTGCATCGCGGTGATCTACGCCCTCCTCGTGACGCTCTTCGTGTATCGTGAGCTCGACTGGAGCGGCTTCGTCGAGGCGACGCTAGGAGCGGTGCGCACGACCGCGATGGTGCTCCTCGTCATCGGAACAGCGAGCGCCTTTGGCTGGCTCATGGCCTTTCTTCAGGTGCCTCAGGCGACCATCGCCTTGATGAAGACCGTCTCGGACAATCCGATCGTCGTATTGCTCCTCATCAACGTCATCTTGCTGGTGCTCGGAACCTTCATGGATATGGCGCCGATGATCATCATCTGCACGCCGATCTTCCTGCCGGTGATCAAGGCTTTCGGAATCGACCCGGTTCATTTTGGGGTGATCCTGATCCTCAATGCCGGCATCGGCCTCAATACGCCGCCCGTAGGATCGGTCCTGTTCGTCGGCTGCGCAGTCGGGAAGATTACGATCGGTGAGGCCATGAGGACGATCTGGCCGTTTCTCGGCGCGAGCGTCTTCGTGCTCCTTCTTGTGACCTATGTGCCTGCTCTGTCGCTCTGGCTTCCGGCCATGTTCCGCTGAGCGTTTTTCATTCGCCCTGATCAAGAGGTACCAATGACCATCGAAGTCCGGCAGGTGTGCCACCCCGAAGCCGTCAGTCGTTTCAGCACTGAGGAGCTGCGTCGTCATTTCCTGATCGAGGAGCTGTTCGTCCCAGGGCAGGTCAAGCTCACCTACAGCCATATCGACCGGCTCGTCGTGGGGGGCGCAACTCCAGGAGCGGAGCCGCTCACGCTGGAGTCGCACAAGCAGATCGGATCTCCGAACTTTCTCGACCGCCGTGAGCTCGGCGTCGTCAACCTGGGCGGCGCAGGCCGCGTTCATACCGATGGGCAGGTACACGAGCTTGCGCCCCGCGATGCGCTCTATGTGGCCATGGGCATCCGCGAGGTCCGCTTCGAATCCGCCGAACCGGAGCAGCCAGCCAAGTTCTATCTGATCAGCACCCCCGCCCATGCCCGCTTCGACACCGTCAAGATCGGCCTCGACCGCGCGCGGCGGGTCGATCTCGGCGACGCAGCCAACGGGAATGTTCGCACCATTTACCAGATGATTCATCCGGAGGTGTGCCGTTCGGCGCAACTCGTGCTCGGCATGACCCAGCTGAAGCCGGGCAGCATGTGGAACACCATGCCGGCCCACGTGCACGATAGGCGCTCAGAGGTCTATGTCTACTTCGACATGAAACCCGACACCCGCGTGTTCCACTTCATGGGCGAACCAGACGAGACCAAGCACCTCGTGGTCGCCAACGAGCAGGCTATCCTCTCGCCCGGCTGGTCGATCCATTCGGGCGTGGGCACCAGCAACTATACCTTCGTTTGGGCCATGGGCGGAGACAACCAGGACTTCACGGACATGGACATGGTGCCCATGGACGCACTGCGATGAGGCTGCATCATGAAGAATCCCTTTGATCTGACCGGCAAGACCGCCGTCGTGACCGGGGCCAATACGGGTCTCGGTCGATCCATCGCGGTTGCGCTCGCCGAAGCTGGAGCGGGCATCGTGGCCGTCGGACGCTCTGCCATGGACGAGACGGAACGCCTGTGCCGCGAGGCCGGTGTCGCGTTCCACGCCGTGCAGGCGGATCTGTCGAGCCTCGAACCGATCGAGCGCACCGTGGCCGAAGCTGTGGCGGGGGGAGGACGCATCGACATCCTCGTCAATAATGCAGGCATCATCCGGCGTGCGGACGCTATCGACTTCTCGGAGAAGGACTGGGACGACGTGATGAACGTCAATCTCAAGTCCACCTTCTTCCTGACCCAGGCCGCGGCTCGGACGATGCTGGCAGACGGGCTGGGCGGCAAGATCATCAACATCGCCTCGCTCCTGTCGTTCCAGGGAGGCATTCGCATTCCATCCTACACGGCAAGCAAGAGCGGGTTGGCAGGACTGACACGTCTTCTTGCCTGTGAGTGGGCCGCCAAGGGCATCAACGTCAACGCCATTGCGCCCGGGTACTTCGTCACCAACAATACGGAGGCTCTTCGCGATGACCCGAAGCGCAGCAGCGAGATCCTGGGCCGCATCCCGGCTGGACGCTGGGGCGACCCAGGGGATTTGGGTGGCGCGGCAGTCTTCCTGGCCTCCGCCGCAGCGGACTACGTCCACGGCATCGTGCTGCCCGTTGATGGCGGCTGGCTCGCGCGCTAGACTTTCGGGAGGACCCATGAATCGCAAGGGACGGCCTTTTGCCTTCGACGAAGAGTGCCCGTGGGTGCCGGCAGGCGAGGGCATCCGGCGCAAGGTGCTGACCTATGACACCGGTGTGATGATGGTGCGCGTCGCCTTCGAGGCGGGCGCGGTGGGAGCCGCGCACTCGCATCCGCACATTCAGTGCAGCCTGGTGGAAGAGGGCGTGTTCGACGTCACGATCGCAGGCCGGACCGAGCGCCTGCGTCAGGGAGATAGCTTCCTTGTCCCGCCCGATGCCGTCCACGGCGCCGTTGCGGTCGAGGCCGGGATTCTACTCGACGTCTTCACTCCGATGCGCGACGACTTCGTCCCCGCTTCGGAGTAAGGAGGCGCTCCAAGCTTTCTGCGTGCCGGTGAATTATCTTTGATCTTCGTCGATCAGTCGGGCGATGCGCTGAATGGCGAGCGTATAGCCCTGCGTTCCGAAGCCAGCGATGACACCGGATGCGACGAGAGACACGTAGGAGTGATGCCGGAAGGATTCCCGCCTGTGCACATTGGAAATGTGGACCTCGATGATCGGGAATTCGCAGGCATTGAGTGCATCGAGGATCGCCACTGAGGTATGAGTGAAGGCAGCGGGGTTGATGACGATGCCGCCGGCCCGTTCCCGCGCCTCATGAATCCAGTCGATGATCTGGTGCTCCGCATTGCTCTGGTGAAACTCGATCTCGAGCTTAAGCTCCCCTGCGGCACGTCGGCAGTCCGCCTCGACATCGGCAAGAGTTTCGTAGCCGTAGATCGCTGGCTGGCGTTTGCCGAGCAGATTTAGGTTCGGGCCGTTCAGGACATAGACGAGGCGGCTCATTGATGGGGTCTCCCGTCGGTTCATGGCGCAATCTCTGGCCTCTTGCACTCGGCCGCTTCGCCGCGGGGCGTAGCGCCGGGTCCGACAGCGTCATTTTTTGAGATAGCGTATCACGGTCTCGATCACCGTCTCCCGTCGTTTCGCCAGCATCTCCGGAGCGGTCATGTCCCGCTTAAAGATCTGGGAGAACGTTGCCCGGTTCGAGACATTGAAGAAGCATAGGGCACTGATGGTCATGTGCAGGTCGATCTCGTCGATGCCTTTCCGGAACAGATCTTGGCTGACACCGCGGTCGTAAATGTCGCGAAGCGTATGAATGACGGAGACGTTCAGATCCTGGATTGCGCGTGAGCGGGCCAGATGAACACCCTGGTGGATGTTCTCCACCATCACGAGCCGGATGAAGTCCTCGTTCGAATTCTGGTAGTCGAAGGTGAAGCCGACGAGCGCCCGGATCGCATCCTCGGGTTCGAGATGGGCAAGGTCGAGGGTGGCCTCGATCTGTCGGATGCGTCGATAGGCTTCCTCGAGCACCGTGACGAACAAGCCTTCCTTGTCCCCGAAGTAGTAATAGATCATTCGCTTGCTGGTGTTCGTTCGGGCAGCGATCTCGTCGACACGGGCTCCGCTATAGCCCTTCTCGGCAAATTCTTTGGTGGCCACTGCAAGGATGTTCTGGCGGGTCAGCTCCGGATCATGTCCGCGCCCCGGGGTCGTACGCTTCGATCCAACCTGGCGGGCCAGTGAGTCGCCCAGGCTGCTTGAGGAGGGCGAGCCAGCAGACATCTCGCGTCGAAGCTTAGCTTTGGCGCTCACTCATTCCTCCCTCCAATCGCCTCCACTGCCGTGCGTCGGATCAGCTTCGCGGAATTCTGTTGCTTACCCGATGACAATGGAACAGCGAAAAAACGTCTGCAACCGGAGTTGACCAAACTAACTAGTTCGTACATTAATATTGCAGCTTCGGGATGCAAAGAGCTGCGTCGAACAAAAAGCCCCAATCCCAAGCGATATTGAGGAAACTGCCCGTTGTGGACGACGGGAGACCGAGAAGGACGTCAAGGCCATGGCTCACGATGGCACGCGGCGCGCCGACCCCTTGTCCGGTTTGGGCAACGTTCTGTTCCACCCAGCGGATTCGGGCGGGGGCGGAAAAGCGGTGCACCAGAGCTTTGCAGTTCGATATGCATCGGCTCGCCCGGTCCTCAGCGGCCTGATCGGCGCCGGCATTCAGGCGTCTCGTACGCCTGCAATGCACGAGCGCGAGGGGGCTGAGCAGGGATTGCGCTATATCTATAAGCTCATCGATCTTGACGCTTTGGGGCTCGGTCCGGAATGCCTGCCGGAACTCGTGACGGCCGCGCAGCGCATGGGCTATTCGGGGCTCAACATCACTTATCCTTGCAAACAGGCGATCCTTCCTCTTCTCGACGATTTGACCGCAGATGCACGAGCCCTAGGGGCCGTGAACACCGTCGTGTTCCAGGATGGACGAAGCGTTGGTCACAACACGGACTGGTGGGGCTTTGCGGAGAGCTTCAGGCATGATCTTTCGGACGTTGCACGCGAATGCGTGGTGCAGTTCGGCGCTGGGGGGGCGGGGGCGGCCGTGGCTCATGCCTTGCTGACCCTGGGAACCGGACGGATTGATATTGCCGATACGGATCAAGGGCGCGCAGATCGCCTCGCTGAGGAGCTTTGCCGGCGTTTTGGCCCAGGACGGGCCGCCGCCGTCGCAGACCTTCCGCAGGCGGTGGCGGACGCGGACGGGATCGTGAACACCACACCAGTCGGAATGGCCAAGCACCCCGGGATGGTGCTGCCGGCTGAGTTGCTGCGCGCAGGTCTGTGGGTGGCCGACATCGTCTATTTCCCTCTCGAGACGGAACTGCTCCGGAATGCGCGCGCACTTGGTTGCCGAACCATGGGCGGGGGCGGAATGGCGGTTTTCCAAGCCGTCGGCGCATTCCGTCTCTTCACAGGGATGGAGCCTGACCCGGAACGAATGAGGCGACATTTTCAATCGATGTAGCGCGTCTCCCAACAACAAGAACAGGGGCGCCGGACAGAGGAAACGCCAATGAACATGATCGTGGAAGGCTACTTCAAGCTGCTGAAGGTCCTGATCGCCCTCTTCCTGGCGATCATGGTGGTGCTCGTCTTCGGCAACGTGGTTCTGCGCTACGGCTTCAACTCGGGCATCACGGTTTCCGAGGAGGTCTCGCGCTGGCTGTTCGTGTGGCTCACCTTCCTGGGGGCCATCGTGGCCATGCGCGAGCATGGGCATCTCGGCGTGGACAGTCTGGTGAAGCACCTCCCAAGTTGGGCCAAGCGAGCCTGCTTGATCGTGAGCCAGATCCTCATGCTCTACGCCACGTGGCTCCTTGCCGAAGGAAGCTGGCAGCAGACCCTCATCAACTGGGATGTAGCCGCACCGGCGTCCGGATTGTCGACCGGCTGGTTCTATGGAGTCGGGATCGTGTTCGGCGTCTCCACCGGCCTGATCCTGCTGGTCCAGCTCTATAAAACTGTGACCGGCAAGCTTTCCGACGAGGAACTCATTATGGTCAAAGAGTCGGAGGAGCAGGAGGAACTCGACGCGCTCCAGCACGAGCTAGGTAAGCGAGATGGTCGAGAGGCGCTTACGAACGTTCCGGCACAGGGCAGGTAGGAGAGCGCCATGGTCCTCACAGTCTTCACCGCCTCCCTCCTTGGAACCATGGCGATCGGCATGCCGATCGCCTATGCCCTGCTCATCAGCGGCATAGCGCTGATGTACTACGTCGACATCTTCGACTCGCAGATCGTCGCCCAGAACGTCATCAACGGGGCCGACAGCTTCCCGCTTCTGGCCGTGCCGTTCTTCATGCTTGCTGGCGAAATCATGAACGTCGGGGGGCTGTCCAAGCGCCTCGTCAATCTGGCGCTTGCGTTGGTGGGGCACGTCAGAGGCGGTCTCGGTTACGTGGCCATCCTGGCCGCCGTGTTCCTTGCCGCTTTGTCGGGCTCCGCGGTTGCCGATGCGGCCGCCCTGTCGGCTCTGTTGGTGCCGATGATGGTCCGGGCCGGTCACAACAAGGCTCATGCGGGTGGCCTCATCGCCGCCTCCGGCATCATTGCGCCTGTGATTCCTCCCAGCATCGGCTTCGTCGTGTTCGGCGTCGTCGGCGGCGTCTCGATCACGAAGCTGTTCCTGGCCGGCATCGTCCCCGGGATCCTTCTCGGACTCGGCGTGGCCCTCGCGTGGTGGTGGATCGTGCGCAATGAGAATGTCGAGAGCCCGCCGAGGCAATCGGCAAAGGATATCATGAAGGCGCTCGTCGATGGAATTTGGGCGCTGATCCTGCCCGCCATCGTGCTCTTCGGCCTTAAATTCGGGGTGTTTACCCCGACGGAGGCTGGCGTCGTAGCCGCGGTGTACGCACTTTTCGTCGCGCTGTTCATCTACCGGGAGCTCAAGATCTCCGAGCTCTATGCGGTGTTCGTCTCGGCAGCGCTGACGACCAGCGTGGTGATGTTCCTCGTGGCGGCCGCGCTCGTATCGTCCTGGCTCATCACGGTCTCGGAGGTCGCCACGACGCTCGTCGATATGCTGCAACCCTTCATGGACAACCAGACGCTTCTGCTCTTGGTCATCATGATCCTGGTCGTGATCATCGGCACCGCCATGGATATGACGCCCACGATCTTGATCCTGACGCCGATCCTGATGCCGGTCATCAAGGCGGCCGGCATCGACCCGGTCTATTTCGGCGTCCTCTTCATCGTCAACAATGCCATCGGGTTGATCACGCCGCCCGTCGGAACGGTGCTGAACGTCGTCGCCGGCGTCTCCAAGATCAGCATGGACGACATCATCAAGGGTGTGTGGCCGTTCATGCTGGCGCAGCTCATCGTCCTGTTCCTTATGGTCATGTTCCCGATTCTCGTCACCGGGCCGGCCAAGTGGTTCGGGGGCTGACCGGGCAAAGCCCGCAACAACAAGGCCGTAAGAGAACGGCACTCCGAGGAAACGTCAAAGAAGGAGAGAAGGGTTATGAAGGGTCTCAAGACAATCCTTGCCGGCATGCTCATGGGCACGGCGTTCCTGCTGCCGGGATCAGCCAGTGCCGAGATCAAGGAGCACACGATCCGGTTCGCGTTCCAGAACGCCCAGGAGCACCCACAAGGACAGGGAGCGAAGAGGTTCGCCGAGCTCGTCGAGCAGAAGAGCGGCGGCAAGATGAAGGTGCGCTTGTTTCCGAGCGGCCAGCTCGGCGGCGACCTGCAGACGGTTTCCGCTCTCCAAGGCGGCACCATCGACATGACGGTTCTGAACGCAGGCCTTCTTGTCGGTCAGGTGAAGGAGTTCGGATTGTTCGACCTGCCGTTCCTGTTCGAGAACCCGAAGGAGGCGGACGCCGTCACTGACGGTCCTTTCGGGCAGAAACTGGCAGAGACACTGGCGCCGAAGAATCTTGTCGGGCTCGGCTACTGGGATCTCGGATTCCGCAATCTGACCAACAGCCGCCGACCTGTCACCAAACTCGAGGATATCCAGGGGCTCAAGATCCGAGTCCTGCAATCACCGATCTATATCGATCTCTTCAACACGCTCGGTGCCAATTCCGTGCCGCTTCCGTTCCCGGAGCTCTACACGGCCCTCGAGCAGAAGACGGTCGACGGCCAGGAAAATCCCGCAACCGTGATTCAGACCTCGAAATTTGCCGAGGTGCAGAAGTATCTGACCTTCACCCGCCACGTCTACAACCCGCAGATCGTGATCTTCAGCAAGCGGGTGTGGGACCGCTTCGACCCGGAAGAGCGGAAGGTGATCGAGGAGGCCGCTGCCGAGGCCAAAACCTTCCAGCGTCAGATCTCGCGCGATGCGGAAGCCAAGGCGATTGAACAGCTGAAGGCCCAGGGCATGCAGCTGACGGAGCTCCCGCCCGAGGAGATTGCCCGCCTGCGCGACAAGGTGAAGCCCGTTACGGACAAGTTCGCCAAGGAAGCGGATGAGGCGACCGTCAAGCAGCTCTTCGCCGAGGTCGAGAAGGCGCGCGCCAAGCGCTGATATGCCGATGGCTGACCGTTCGCAGGAGCGGTCGGCCGTTACCCGTCGTTTCGAACGGCCGTTAAGATGGAAGGCTGAAGCTGTGCAGACCGCCATTGCCACCGTTTCGTTGAGCGGCACCCTGGACGAGAAGCTCCAGGCCATCGCGGCCGCTCGGTTCAAGGGCGTCGAAATCTTCGAGAACGACCTCCTGTCCTTCAACGGCACACCCACCGACGTGCGCCGCATGATTGCGGATTTGGGCCTCAGGACAATCACGTTCCAGCCGTTCCGCGACTTCGAGGGCATGCCGGAGCCGCAGAGGACGCGCGTCTTCGATCGTGCCGAACGTAAGTTCGACCTGATGCAGGAACTGGGCTGCGACCTCCTGCTCGTGTGCAGCAATGTCTCGCCTCATTCGCTGGGAGGCATCGACCGCGCGGCGGCGGATTTCCAGGAACTCGGCGAACGCGCAGCCAAGCGCGGCATTCGGGTCGGCTTCGAGGCTCTTGCCTGGGGCAGGCACATCAACGATTACCGCGATGCCTGGGAGGTGGTGCGCCGCGCAGATCATCAGTCCATCGGCCTCGTGCTAGACTCCTTTCACGCCCTCGTGCGGAAGACTCCCCTGGACGCAATCCGCTCCATCCCGCGGGACCGTATCTTCCTCGTGCAGATCGCCGACGCTCCTCTGCTCGACATGGATTACCTGTCCTGGAGCCGCCATTACCGATGCTTCCCGGGGCAGGGCGACCTCGCCGTCGACGATTTCATGGAGGCTCTACAGGCCACGGGATTCGATGGTCTCCTTTCGCTTGAGATCTTCAACGACCGGTTCCGCGCCGGCTCCGCCCGCAGTGTTGCGGTGGATGGGCAACGGTCTCTGCTCTTCATGCTTGATCAGCTCCAGCGCCGTACGGGCCTCCCGGTTCCGGACCTACCCGACCTGCCGCCGCGCGCGGTCTGCCATGGAGTGGAGTTCGTCGAATTCGCCATGGACGAGCGCAATGTCAAGGCGTTCGAGCATGTCCTGCAGGGGCTGGGCTTCGTAAGGGCTGGAATCCACCGCTCAAAAGACGTCACACGGTGGCGGCAGGGCGACATCAATATCGTGGTCAATTGCGAGAAGGAAGGCTTCGCCCACTCCTTCAACATTACCCATGGTCCATCGGTCTGCGCCGTTGCGCTCCGGGTCGACGATGCGGCGGCCACCGTCGATCGGGCCGTCAAGCTTCTGGATCAGCCCTTCCGCCAGGCGGTCGGCCCGGGCGAGCTCGACATTCCGGCGGTCCGCGGCCTCGGCGGCAGTCTGGTCTATTTCGTCGATCACAAAAGTGGCCTCGACAGGCTATGGGAGGCGGACTTCAACGCGGTGACCGGCGCCGAGGATGAAGGAGCGGGTCTCGTTGCCTATGATCACCTGTCCCAGTCGATGCATTACGAGGAGATGCTGACGTGGCTCCTCTTCTATGTCGCCCTGTTCGACGTGCGGAAGTCGCCCGTGCAAAACGTGATGGACCCGGGCGGCGTCGTGCAGAGCCAAGTGGTGGAAACCGAGGACGGGAGATTCCGGCTGGCGCTCAACGCGTCCTTGAGCCGTCACACGCAGGCCTCGCGGTTCCTCACCGACATGTTCGGATCGGGGGTCCAGCACATAGCACTTGCGACCACCGACATCTTCGCAACGGTGGAGCGGCTTCGTGAGCGTGGGGTCGCGCTGCTGCCGATCCCCGAGAACTACTATGACGACCTGGAGGCGCGTACGGACCTCCCGCCCGATCAGATCGACCGGTTGCGGGAGGCCAGCATCCTCTACGACGTCGACGGCTCCGCCGAATATTTTCAGGCCTACACGAAATCTTTGGAAGGCGGCTTCTTCTTCGAAATCGTACAGCGCCGCGGCTACCGCGGCTTCGGGGCTGTGAACGCGCCGATCCGGCTGGCGGCCCAGACGCGTCTCGCGCCAAGTCCGGGCATGCCGCGCATTTGAGCGCCCGATTCCACTTCCCGGAGCACCGCAGAAACGGAGACGGGAATTCGACTGTCCAAGGCCGGAGAAACGCCAAGGACGTGCAACACCAAAGTTTGGCGGCTGAGATCCGCCGCGATCGTTACATGGAGGATATCATGGTGCTTGGAAGACTCGTGGCCTCGTCGCTTCTGGCGGGCCTGTTCGCAATCTCAACCGCTCACGCAGCCGACATCCGTGACCGGACCATCAAGGTCGGGATCGGCCTGAGCGCGGACCATCCGCAAGGGCAGGCGGTGGCGCGGTTTGCCGAGATCGTCAGCCAGAAGAGCGGCGGCAAGATCAAGGTCCGGCTCTTCGCGGGCGGTGCGCTCGGCAACGACGTGACGATGATCTCCGCGCTCCAGGGCGGCACCCAGGAGATGACGATCCCGGATACCTCGACCCTTGTGGGGATTTCGGGCCTGAAGGATTTCGGCCTGATCAACCTGCCGTTCCTGTTCCAGAATGGCCAGGAGGCGGATGCGCTCCTCGACGGCCCCTTCGGTCAGAAGCTGATGGCCAAGCTTCCAGAGAAGGGGTTGATCGGCTTCGGTTTCTGGGAGAACGGCTTCCGCCAGGTGACCAACAGCCGCCGCCCTATCACCAAGGCGGAGGATTTCGCCGGCCTGAAGCTGCGCGTCATCCAGAACCCGCTCTTCATCGACACGTTCCGGGAGCTGGGCGCCAACGCGGTGCCGATGCCGTTCACCGAGGTCTATACGGCGCTTGAAACCAAGACGATCGACGGTCAGGAGAACCCCCTCGCCACCATTCTGGCCTCCAAGTTCTATGAGGTGCAGAAGCACACGGTGATGTCCAACCACATCTACAGCGTCTGGGCTTTCCTCATGAGCAAGCGCTTCTGGGACAAGCTGACGCCGGACGAGCAGGCGCTCATCACCGACGCTGCCAACGAGGCGAAGGACTTCGAACGCAAGACCATCCGCGACTTCGAGAAGACGGCCCTTGAAGAACTCAAGGCGAAGGGCATGGAGGTCACGACGCTTTCGGACGACGAGATGGCGAAGCTGCGCGAGAAGACCAAGGCGGTGCGCGACAAGTTCACCGAGGAGTTCGGTAAGGACAGCGCGACCGAGATGATGTCGGAGATCGAACGGGTCCGGTCCGGCAAGAAGTAAGGGGCAGGGCCCCTTCAGCCCAAGGGCGGAATCAACCACGGTTTCGCCCTTGCCAAGCCTCTCTGGAGGCTGCCTGATGGAAGCCTCAGCTGTGGGTCCTATATAATGGCTCGCTTCGATGAGGAGTCCTTGATGCAAGATCGCGAGAGCGAGCCGGAAGCCGGTGTCGACGATTCCGACGAGGCGGCTCGCATCAATTTTCGAGACTATCCAAGCTCGGCGGTTGTCGTGTTGGCGGCTCTCGGGTCCGGCTTGGCTTGGCTCATGTACAAATGGCGCAAGAGAAAAGGCTCCGGTCAGGCGACGACATCCGATGATGCTCCAAGCAAGACGGACGCATCCCTGAGGAGGACGCAGGACTGAGGTGGTCTGATGGGCTCGCCGCGTGACGGCGCGCACAGCGGTCGAGCCGCAGGTCTAGTATGGTTAATCGATAGGCAGGAGGTTTCCATGACCCAGTCTGCTTTATCGTTCCTCCTCGGCGTCATCGCACCCTTGACATTGGTCGGCTGGCTGATCGTCCTGCACTGACTAGAGCATCGAACGCAAAAGTGGGAACCGGTTTTGCGTGAAAAGATGCGTCCGAGCAAAAGCTTAGAGTATCGGTCGCCTGTCCGGCGTTGAGGTCGGATGGCGGGCGTCGCATTACAGAACCGTAATCTGCCCGCAATCCAGCCTGCATCCGGCCAAGCCTACCTTCATCCCTGTTCGACACGGGCTCATTCGCCGCTTCGTCGGCTCAAGCGGAGGAACATGAATGACGTCGGAACAGGGACCTGACCTGCGAGAGAAAGCGGGTATCCATCCCACCGATCTGGATGAACTGAAGGAGGCGGTGTGCCAAGTGCGCGCCCTGAGCCCAAAGAGCGTCCTGGCGGATCTGGTCGAGGAAAAGCTTAGGGAGATCGAGGCTGGTTCCGCGGCCTCTCGCCTCCGGGTCTCGTTCATGCAGGAGCGACCACTCTTCGGTTAAAGGCCCGGATTCAGCCGCAGCGACCATGGGCCGGCTGAACGGGGCCGTTCATTCTGTCTCCTCGATGGGAGGCGTCCCGTAGGTGTGGAAGGACTCGACCGTCTTCATGCCCCACGCCTGGCCCTTCTTACGCTCCTCCTCGGTCCAGACGATCGGCTTCCAGTCGGGGGCGAGGATCAGCCGCGCGCCGGCATTGCAGACTTCGACCCGGTTGCCGCCCGGCTCGTAGACGTAGAGAAAGAAGGTCTGCTGGACGGCATGCTTATGGGGACCGGATTCGATCGGAACACCGTTCTCCAGGAAGATATCAGCGGCCCGAAGGATCTCCTCACGACTGTCGAGGGCATAGGTGAGGTGGTGGAAGCGTCCTTTTGCGCCCGTGTGGTCGCGGGTAAAGGCGAAGTCGTAGCTCTTGTTGGTGAGCGTCATCCACATCCCCGCCTCGGTGCCGTCGTTCATGACGATCTGCTCCGTCAGCCGGCACCCGAGATAGTCCTCGAAGAACAGGCGATTGGCACGGATATCGGACGCCAGGCAGTTCAGGTGGTCGAGGCGGCGCACGTTCACGCCGCGCGCCGGAAAGCGCTGGGCCTGGTTCTTCAAAGCCGGCTTCAATTCTGGCGGCGCGACGTACCACTCGGTCTCGTAATAGAGCTCGATCACATGGCCGTCCGGGTCGCGGCAGACGAAGGCCGGGCCGTGGCCGAGATCGCCGTCGTTCCAGCCGACATCGTATCCTGAACCTTTCAGCGCCGCGACACGGCGCTGCAGGGCCTGAGGGCTTCTGGCCCGGAAGGCCATGTGGCCCATGCCCGGTTTCTTCGACGCGGTCAGCTTGAGGGTGTGGTGCTCGTAATCGTCCCAGCCCCGGAGATAGACGGAATCGCCCTGCCGGCCGCTCTCGGTCATGCCCAGAATATCGACGAAGAACCGAAGGCTCTCCTCCGGCTTCGGGGTGAGGAGTTCGAGATGGCCCAGATGGGCGAGGTCCAGCACGGGTTCAGCTTGCATTTTCACGGTTCCTGTCAGCAAGCCTCGTGGGCTTTGCCGGCTTCCTTGGCGTAGCTCTCCTGACGGTCGGCAATGGCGCTGGCGAGCGATCCGTCGAGGCCGAGTTCATGGATCATGCGGCTCGCCTCGCGCATTTCCGCCGCGCGGCGGATGCCGTGCTGCTTCACGCGGGACATCATGACCTTGGCGACGCCCTCCCAGTCCATGCCCGGATAGGAGGCCTTCAGGCTTTCCAGCACGGCCGGCATGACGCCGGCCCGTTCCGACGCGAGCGTGAAGTCGACCATCAGGGCTTCCATGCCCTTGATGACGATGCTGCGGCAGAGCTTGCTGGCGGAGGCCGTGCCGATCTCGGTGCTGACCGGCTTGATCTTCATGCCTAGCGCATTCAGCGTCTCTGAAACGGTCTCCGCCGTCGCGCCCCCGCTGAGGATCGGAACCTCGATGCCGGGTCCGCTCACCGGGGCCATGACGGCGAATTCGACGAAGTTCGCGCCACCCCGGCCGACATGTTCGGCGACCTTGCGCTTCGTCGCCGGCGAAATCGAGTTGAGGTCGATATAGGTCTGGGATGGGCCAAGATGCGGCGCAGCCTGCTCGGCCGCCGTCACGGCGGAATCAGCTGTCACGGCCGAGATCACGATGTCGGCGCCACGGCATGCCTCGGCAGCGCTGTGGGCGGCTTCGACGCCATTCCCGGAGGCGCGCCGCTTCAGCTCCGGCCCCTTGTCCGGATTGTCGAAGAGAATGTCGTAGGCGGCGATCCGGACACCTGGTTTAGCGAGAAGCTGCCGCGAGAAGAGCTGGCCGACTTCGCCGTAGCCGATGAAGGCGATCTGAAGGCTCATGGGTTCATATCATCCTGAACGGTGACGGACGCGTCAGTCCTCGTCCTTGTACTCGACATAGACGAGCCCTGCCTTCGCCAGCGGCTCGCGCATCTTGTAGAGGTCGAGGCCGAGCACACCGGAGCCGAGGATCTCCCGCTTGGTGTCCTCGTTCGCCACCCGTGCTTCGCCGGCCTCTGCGATTACGGCGGCTTCCTTTCGCGGCACGACCACGACGCCGTCGTCGTCGGCGACGATCACGTCGCCCGGCTTCACGAGCGCACCGGCGCAGACGACCGGAACGTTGACGGATCCGAGCGTCGCCTTGACCGTGCCCTTGGCCGAGACGGCCCGCGACCAGACGGGAAAGCCCATCTCGGTTAGCGTCTTCACATCCCGCACGCCGGCGTCGATCACGAGACCGACCGCGCCGCGCGCCTTGAGGGAGGTGGCCAGAAGATCGCCGAACATGCCGTCGGTGTTGTCGGCAGTCACGCCGACCACCAGAATGTCGCCCGGACGGCACTGCTCGATGGCGACATGAAGCATCCAGTTGTCGCCCGGCTGAGCCAGCACCGTGACGGCGCTGCCGGCGACCTGCGCGCCGGCCCAGATGGGCCGCATGTAGGGCTTCATCAGGCCGAGGCGCCCCATGGCCTCATGGGTCGTGGCGGTGCCGAGCTCCGCGAGGCGGTCGACGATGCTCTGATCGATGCGGGGCGTGTTGGTGACGACGACAGGCTTCATGCCAGCTCCTCCACGATCTGGGGGAAGATTCTCTGGTAAGCCTCGCCGTAGGTCATGGCCCGCCCGGAATTGCGTCCGCCCTGCATGCCGCGGTTGAGGGCCACGCGGGTGTAGTAGTCCCAGAGGTGCTTCTGGGCCGCGAGGATCTCGAAGGCCTTTCGCTTCGTCTCCCACACCTCGTCGATGTTGAGGATCACATTGGGTTTGTAGTTGCACTGCTCGGGCTGGTGCGGCTCGAACAGGAAGACGGGCGGAGCATTGTATGTGAGATCCGGATTGGGCTTATGGCCCGCAGCCTGCGCGATGATGCGGGCTTCCTGCGCGAAGCGTGTCGCTTCGGGATGGTCCACATTGTAAGGGTCTTCGAGCGAGTGCGTGAGCACGAAGGACGGCTTCAGCTCCCGGTAGATGTCCACCAGTCGCTCAAGCATTTCGGGAGTTGTGTGGAGCGGGTAGTCGCCAGCGTCGAAGAACTCGATCTCTGCCCCCAGGGTCTCGGCGGCGCGCTCGGCTTCCTCGCGGCGCTGCGCCTTTACCTCGGCGAGAGATACGTCGCCCTTCTTCCACGCCCATTGGCTCTCTCCCCGCTCGCCGAAGGAGAGGCAGACGATCTTCATGCGGTAGCCCTTGCGGGCATGTAGCGCGATGGCGCCGCCAGCACGCCATACGAAGTCGCCCGGATGGGCGGTGACGACAAGTCCGGTCTTTCCAGCAGTCATAAAGGCCTCGAAGCGAAGAATGAGGGATGTCAGGCAGCGTCGCGGCCGACCTGAGCCGTAGGCGCCAAGGATTCATGCGCGAAGGCATAGCCTTCGAAGAGGAGGCGCGCGGTGCGCAGCAGGCCGGCGCGTTCCACGACCGGGTTCTGCTCCGTCCCGCCGACCTCGATCATCACGCTGAACTCGCCGGTGGGGTGCTCGACCGAGAGCGTCTTCTCCCGGCCTGGCGGGATTTGCGCGACCCCTGCGGCGGGCGAGCCCGGCAGCACGCAGGCCGTCGCGACGGTCACGGCCGCAAAGACGCCGATGGAGGCGTGGCACTCGTGCGGGATGAAGCTGCGGGTGCAGACGTGCCCGCCCGCAACGGGCGGCGCCACCAGGGCCATCTTGGGCACGACCTTGGACGAGACGTCGCCGAGGCCCATGAGCTTTCCGGCCTCCAGGCGGATCTCCTCGAGGCGCGCCTTCAGCTCGGTGTCCTTGTCGAGCACGTCGCGGGGCTCGTATCCGGTGCGCCCGACGGCAGACGCCTCGAGGACCACGACCGGCATGCCGTTGTCGATGAGAGTCACGTCGATTCCGGCGACGCGATCCACTGCATTGCCCGTGGGAAGGAGCGAACCGCAGACGGAGCCGGCGGCGTCCAGAAATTCAACGGCGATCGGTGCGGCCGTACCGGGGACGCCATCGATACGGGCATCGCCCCCATAGGCCACGCGCCCGCCCGGGGTTTGCACCGTAAGCTCCGCGATGGTGCCGGTATTGACCGTTCGCACCCGCACCCGGGTGACCGGATCGCCTGCGGTGACGAGGCCCCGTTCGAGCGCGAAGGGCCCGATCCCCGCGAGGATGTTGCCGCAATTGGGCGTGACGTCCACCTTCGCCTTGTCGATCCCGACCTGACCGAAGAGGAAGTCGATGTCGCAGTCGGGCCGCTTGGATTTCGACACGATCGCGACCTTGCTGGTGAGCGGGTGCGCACCGCCGATGCCGTCGATCTGGCGCGGATCGGGCGAGCCCATGATCGACAGGATCAGCGCATCGCGCTTCGCCGGGTCGGACGGCAAATCGTCGGCGAGGAAATAGGCGCCCTTGGAGGTGCCGCCCCGAAGGATCATGCAAGGAATGCGCGGCTGAATGGCCCTTCTCCCATCTGAAGGCGAACGGAATGGGCGGAGGGTGCATCAGCTGAATCCGTGCATCAAATGGTTTATCTGTGACTATTCGTGAATTCGATTCATGATCTTTTCGGCGAGTTCGGCTATGCGTTCGTCACTCGAACGTCTGGACGATGGTCCTGCGCAGCTCATCGGCCAGCGGCGAGAGGGGCACGCCCCGCCTTGACACGATGCCGAGCTGGCGGGTGATGCTCGGGTTGCGCAGGGCGACGAGCTTGAGGCCGCGCTCATCGACCGTATCGAGGGACAGGCGCGGCACGACGGTCAAGGCCACGCCGGCCCGGACGAGAGCAATCGCCGTCTGGATATGCTGGACCTCGAAGCGCCAGCACAGGGTTTCGCGCCGGCTCCCGAGCGCGTCGTCGATGATGATCCTGTTTCCGGCGCGGGAGCTGATCCGGATGAGCGGCTCGTCCGCCAGATCGGACCAGCTGAGCACCTGTTCCGATGCGAGGGGGTGCTCTTCGGGGCAGACCAGCGTGAAGGTGTCCTTGATCAGCATCTCGATGTCGAAATCCCAGCGATGGGCCGCCACCATCGTGATGCCGAACTCGACGGTGCCGGCCTGAACGAGGTCGGCGATCTCGGTGGCGGAATTGTCGTAGATGCGGACGACGACGTCGGGATGTCGCTCCTGGAAGCGCTGGAGCGCGCGCGGAAGACGCCCGGAGGCGACGGTCGGCAGGCAGCCGATGGCGAGCGTCTCCTGACGGCTGCGCCCCTCGAGCCGCAGCTGATCCAGCGACTCCGCCAGGCTCTCGATGGTGTCCTTGACCTTCGGCAGCAGGTTGAGGCCCGCCTGCGTCAGGGAGACCTCCCGTGTGGTCCGGGCCAGCAGCTTGACGCCGAGGTCCTCCTCCAGCTTACGGATGCGATGGCTGAGGGCCGTCTGCGACAGGTTCAGGTGGGCGGCCGCGTGCTGGAAGCTGCCGCGCTCCGCGATCGCCACGAAGGCATGAAGTCCGAGAAAGTCGATGCGCATCCAACGCTCCGTCGGCGAGAGCTCTCATGGATGGCGATCAGGCTGCCGCCTGCCGGAGATGAGGGCTCTTCGTGAACGATCCGAATCCGGCCCTTCGCTCCAGGCCGTGCCAATGAGGGCGTCTGCCCAGCATTCGCTGCGTCTGAATATATGAATATTTTTAATGAAAGCGCAAAAACAAAGAATTTGATTCACGTGTGATCTGCTGGCGAGATAGCGCCCGGCACGACGCTGGTCGGACCATAACGCAGTGATGTGGAGAGGAATGGCTTTCAGGTTTCCGGTGCCGAGGTCGGCCTCTCGCGATGGGTGTAATGGCGAGAGGGTCGATGACGGCCTGAAAGCCGTCTCTCGTGAGCCAGGTACCGGCAGCTTGTGAAAGCCTCTGGCCGACGACCACTCTCATCTGCATTGCAGCGAAATCAGGCACAGGACGCGCCAGGCAACGACATCGAGAAATGCCTGCAGCGTCTTCATACGGACGATTCCAGTTCCGGGAGGGCTGCTCAAGTGACTGACGACATGTCTCGAGGACCGGCCCGTTCCGGTTTCACCCGCCGCCAAATGGCGCTGGGAGGAGCGGCCTTCGCGTTGGCCGCAGGGCATTCGGTCCGGGCGAGGGCGCAGTCCTATCCCACCCGAAACATCACCCTGGTCGTGCCTTTCACGCCCGGCGGTTCGACGGATATCCTCGCACGATTGCTCGGACAGAGGCTCGAAGCGGCCCTCAAGAGCCCCGTCGTCGTGGAGTCCCGACCCGGTGCAGGCGGCTCGGTCGGCGTAGGGTCCGTGGCGCGCGCCCCCGCGGACGGCTACACCCTGGTGATGGGGCACATCGGCACGCTCGCGGTCAACCCAGCCCTCTACCCGAAGCTCACCTACGATCCGCTGAAGAGCTTCGAGCCGGTGAGCGGGATCGCGAACGTGCACAACATGCTCGTCGTCCACCCGGACGTTCCGGCGAAGACGCTTCAGGAGCTGGTCGACTACGCCAAACAAAATCCCGGGAAGCTGAACTATGCCTCCGGCGGCGTGGGCAGCGCCGCCCACATCGCCATGGTGGCGCTCTCCGATCGCGCCGGGATCACCATGACCCATGTGCCCTATCGGGGAACCGCACCAGCCGTCACCGATCTGCTGGGTGGACGCGTCCAGCTTACGTTCACGGGTGCACCCAACCTGGTCCAGCACGTCGAGGCGGGCTCCATGCGCGCGCTTGCCGTCTCCGGATCGTCGCGCCTCAAGGCGGCTCCCACGGTTCCGACAGTCGCGGAATCGGGTTTCCCCGGCTTCGAAGCATCTCAATGGTACGGGATCCTGGTTCCGGCCGGCACGCCGCAGTCCGTGGTCGATCTGCTCAATGCCGAGATCAAGACGGCAATGGCCGCCCCCGAGATCGCCGAGCGCCTGAGCCTGGAAGGAGCCGAGGTCTGGACGAACACGCCCGCCGAGTTCCGTGAGCACATCGGCAAGGAGATGGTCCGGTGGGGCGATCTCGTGAAGCGTGCCGGGATCAAGGCGGAATGAGCCATGACATCATGCGCCCGGAGCTGGGGAGCGGCTTATAGCAGGGCAGTCCGCGTTTGCATCGCGCTGTCCGGGCCGATAGGTTTCAAAGGGCGCATGTGCGCTCATACCAGAAGGCTGGAAAGAGCCGAAGAGGGGAGGGAAGAAGGATGCTTCGTCGAACATTCGTCGGGATCGTGAGTGCAGCGGCCGTTACGGCGGCGCTCGGTGGAACGGCGCTTGCCCAGGAGGCGCTCAAGATCGGCCTGATCCTGCCGATGACGGGGCCCTTCGCCTCGACGGGCCGGCAGATCGAGGCGGCCGTGAAGCTCTACATGCAGCAGAACGGCGATACGGTGGCGGGCAAGAAGATCCAGCTTATCGTCAAGGACGACACCGGCGTCGCCGACGTCACCAAGCGCCTCGCCCAGGAGCTGATCGTCAACGACAAGATCGCCGTCATGGCCGGGTTCGGCCTGACGCCCCTCGCACTGGCGCCTGCACCGCTCGCCACGCAGGCCAAGGTGCCGGAGGTCGTGATGGCGGCCGCCACCTCGACGATCACCGAGGCCTCGCCCTTCATCGTGCGCACCAGCTTCACACTGCCTCAGGCCACCGTGCCGATGGCGGAGTGGGCCTCCAAGGAGGGTCTCAAGAAGGTCGTGACCCTGGTATCCGATTACGGTCCGGGCATCGACGCCGAGAAGGCCTTCACGGGGGCTTTCACGTCCAAAGGTGGAACGGTCGAGAACCTGCGGGTGCCGCTGGCCAACCCCGACTTCTCGCCCTTCCTGCAGAAGGTGGCCGACGCCAAGCCGGACGCATTGTTCGTCTTCGTGCCCTCGGGCGTGGGCGCGCAGTTCATGAAGCAGTTCGTCGAGCGCGGCCTCGACAAGGCTGGCATCAAGCTGATCGGCCCGGGCGACGTCACGGACGACGATATCCTCAACGGCATGGGCGATGTGGCGCTCGGAGCGATCACCACCCAGCACTACTCGGCGTCGCACGACAGCCCGGAGAACAAGGCGTTCGTGGAAGCGTTCAAGAAGGCCAACGGCGGCATGCGGCCGAACTTCATGGCCGTGGGCGGCTATGACGGCATGCACCTGATCTACGAAGGGCTGAAGAAGACCAACGGAGCCGGCGGCCAGGCGCTGATCGACGCCATGAAGGGCCTGAGCTGGACCAGCCCGCGCGGCCCGGTCTCGATCGACCCGCAGACCCGCGACATCGTGCAGAACATCTATGTGCGCAAGGTCGAGCGCAAGGACGGCGAGCTCTACAACGTCGAGTTCGCCACGATCCCGAACGTCAAGGACCCGGTCAAGGCCGCTAAGGCCAACTGACGCCTTGGGCACAATCGTCGGAAGGCGCCGCCCTGATGGCGGCGCCTTCACCATATTCCTGGAGAGACAAGACCCGTGCTGACCATCCTGTTCGACGGTATCGCCTATGGCATGCTGCTGTTCGTGCTGGCCTGCGGCCTTGCCGTCACCCTCGGCCTGATGAACTTCGTCAACCTGGCGCACGGCGCGTTCGCCATGGCGGGCGGCTACGTCACCGCCGTACTCATGAATCGTTTCGGCGTGCCGTTCCTGGCCACCCTGCCGCTCGCGTTCATCATTCCGGCGATTATCGGCCTCGTGCTCGAGCGGACGCTTTACGTGCGGCTCTACGCGCAGAGCCATCTCGATCAGGTGCTGTTCTCCATCGGCCTCGTCTTCATGGCGGTGGCGGCCGTCGACTACGCCATGGGATCGCAGCAGCAGCTCATCCAGCTCCCTTCGTGGCTGCAGGGGCGGGTCGAGGTTCTCGGCATCCAGGTCGGCCTCTACCGCAGCTTCATCATTGCCGTCTGCAGCGTGCTCGTCGTCGCGCTCCAGCTCATCCTGACACAGACCCGCTTCGGCAGCCGCCTGCGCGCGGCGGTGGACGATCCGCGCGTGGCGCGGGGGCTCGGCATCAATGTCAGCGCCATCTTCGCCGTCACCTTTGCGGTGGGGTCCGGGCTCGCGGGGCTTGGCGGCGCGCTCGGCGCCGAGATCCTCGGGCTCGATCCGACGTTCCCGCTGAAGTTCATGATCTACTTCCTGATCGTGGTCACGGTGGGGGGCACCACCAGCATCACCGGCCCCTTCGTGGCCTCTCTCCTCCTCGGCATCGCGGACGTGGCCGGCAAGTACTACCTGCCGGGCGTCGGCGCCTTCATCATCTATACGCTCATGATCCTGGTTCTCGTCTTCCGCCCGCAAGGGCTCTTCGCCCGGGGACGCTGATGATGGCGAATGCATCCCCGTCTTCGCTCACCGTCGAGAAGGCCGCCGCCCTCCTGGGGCGCCGCGCCCGCTGGCGCTGGGCCGAGGTCCTGTTCTGGGTCGTGGCCGCCGCGACCCTGTTCCTGTGGCCTGAGCGCCATCTCATCCTCAACGAGATCGCCATCATCGGTCTGTTCGCCGTCTCCCTTGATCTCATCCTCGGTTATGCGGGCATCGTATCCCTGGGCCATGCCGCCTTCTTCGGGCTGGGCGCCTATGTGGCGGGGCTGTTCGCCAAGCATGTGACGGGCGATCCGCTCGTCGGTCTCGCGGCGGCGGGACTCGTGGCCGGCATCCTGGGCTTCGCCACCAGCTTCCTGGTGCTGCGCGGCGCGGACCTGACCCGGTTGATGGTGACGCTCGGCGTCGCGCTGGTGCTGGGCGAACTCGCCAATCAAATGTCCTGGCTTACGGGCGGCGCGGACGGGTTGCAGGGCATCATGATGGGCCCGGTGCTCGGCCTGTTCGAGTTCGACATCTTCGGCACCGTCGCCTACGCTTACAGCCTCAGCGTGCTCTTCGGGCTCTTCGTTGTGGCGCGAATGATCGTCAACTCGCCCTTCGGCCTCTCCCTGCGCTCGATCCGCGACAATCCCCTGCGCGCCCGTGGCATCGGCATCCCGGTCAACCGCCGCCTCGTGGCGATCTACACGGTTGCGGCGGTCTATGCCGGCATCGCCGGCGGGCTGCTGGCGCAGACGACGCAGTTCGTCTCGCTCGACGTGCTCGCCTTCCACCGCTCGGCCGACGTGATGCTGGTGCTGGTGATCGGCGGCGTGGGCTATCTCTATGGCGGGCTGGTCGGAGCGGTGATCTTCAAGGTCCTGCAGGACGTGCTCTCCGCCATGACGCCGCAGTATTGGCAGTTCTGGATCGGGCTGATCCTGGTCCTGCTCGTGCTGGCCGGGCGCGAGCGCATGACCGACCGCATCCTGGGCCTCTGGAGGCGCCTCACCGGGCGCTCCGCCAAAGCCGTCGACGCCACGCGCGCCTCGACGCCGGTGCCTGAGGTACAGCCATGACGCCGGCCCTGGAGACGAGAGGCCTCGTCAAGCGCTTCGGCGGCTTGACTGCCACCGACGACGTCACGTTCCGACTGGAGCCTGGCGCGAGGCATGCGCTGATCGGTCCGAACGGCGCCGGCAAGACCACGTTCATCAACCTGCTCACCGGCGTGCTGGCGCCGACCTCCGGCCAGATCCTTCTGGAGGGCGAAGACGTCACGCGCCTGCGGCCGGAGCTGCGCGTGCAGCGCGGGCTTGCGCGCACATTCCAGATCAACCAGCTCTTTGCCGCCATGACGCCGCTGGAGACGATCGGCCTCGCCGTCTCCGAGCGCATGGGCGGCGGGCGCGACTGGTGGCGCGTGATCGGCTCGAAGCGGGAGATCCTCGATGAGATCGTCGAGATTGCCGACCGCTTCCGCCTGACCGACGTTCTCGGTGAGCGCACGGCGAACCTGGCCTATGGCAAGCAGCGTCTCCTGGAGATCGCCGTCGCGTTTGCGTGCAAGCCGCGGGTGCTGCTGCTCGACGAGCCGGCGGCCGGCGTGCCGGAGGCGGAAAGGCATGAGCTGCTGGCGACGGTGGCGGCGTTGCCGCGGGAGGTATCGGTGCTCCTGATCGAGCACGACATGGACCTGGTGTTCAGCTTCGCCGAGCGCATCTCGGTGCTGGTGAACGGGGCTCTGTTCACGGAAGGCACGGTCGAGGAGGTCTCCACCGATCCGCGGGTGCGGGCGGTTTACCTTGGGGAGAGCGTCGATGAGTGAGCTGCTGCGCCTTCGGCAGGTCTCGGCCGGCTACGGCGAGGCGGTGGTGATCGCGGGCATCGACCTCAGCCTTCAGGCTGGGGAATCGCTCGCCGTGCTCGGGCGCAACGGCACGGGCAAGACGACGCTGCTGAACACGATCATCGGGGTGACGCGCCATCGTGGGGGTACGATCGCGCTGGCCGGCCAGGACGTGACGAAATTCAGGCCCGAGCGGAGGGCGCTCGCCGGTATCGGCTGGGTGCCGCAGGAGCGCAACATCTTCAAGTCGCTCACCGTGGAAGAAAACCTGACTGCCGTAGCCCGTCCCGGCCCGTGGGACGTCAACCGCGTCTACGCCATGTTCCCGCGCCTGAAGGAGCGGCGGTCGAACCTGGGCAACCAGCTCTCGGGCGGCGAACAGCAGATGCTGGCGGTCGGACGTGCGCTGGTGCTCAATCCGTCCCTGCTGCTGCTGGACGAGCCGACGGAGGGGCTGGCCCCGATCATCATCGAGGAGCTGCTGGCGGCCCTGAAGCGGATCACCCGGGACGAGGGGCTTTCCGCGCTGATCGTGGAGCAGCACGCGCAGAAGATCCTTCAGATGACCGATCGGGCCGTGATCCTGGACCGCGGGACGATCGTTCATGCGGACGCAAGCCGGGCCCTGATCGACAACCCGGCAGCCCTTGAGCAGCATCTCGGCGTCACCGCCAAGAAGAAGCCTGTCCGTGCCGCCTCGCCGGTAGGCGGAAGAGCCGGAGATGCGGCTCAGGCGCCGAGCCGCCCGCTGTAGATTGAAGGCTCGGCGCATGCGACATTGGTGCCGTCAGGACACGCCTCGCAACCGGAACCATTCCGCTGGAGATCTCATTGCTCTGGGCAGGAGAAGGAGGTTCCCATGCCTGACGAGAAAATCGATCGGAAGCGGCCAGTCGATGCGGAGAACGAACCCAAGCCGATCCAGCAGCGCCATGTGGACGACACCGTCGACGACAGCTTTCCGGCGAGCGACCCGCCGGCCTGGACCACCTCCGCGTCGAAGAGTGTAGCCGCCGAATGCGAGCCTGACGACCTGAACGACGTTCCCGTTCCGCCCGGACAGGGTGTTGAGGATGGTGCCGGTCGCACGGTCCAATCCCGTTATCGTCAAGCGTCCGACGTCGCGCAGGAGCTTTACAGGCGCGGCCAGAGCTACATGGAGCAGGGGCGTCAATACCTGCCGGAGGCGGAGCGCTTCTATCGGCACGGCGCTCAGGCCGTCGGACGGCCCGTGCAGGAGCACCCTCTCGTCACCATCCTTGCCGCCGGCGCGCTGGGTTGTGCCGTCGGTTGGCTCCTCGGCCGCCGGACGGCAGACACCGGGACAGCGCGGCAATGGCACGCCGGCTCCAATCAGCGCCCCAGGGAAACGCACACGTGGCGTCCGACGCCCAAAGCGGTCAGGCGCTCCGGACACCGTCCCGTCGATGGCGCGGCCGAGGTGGCGAGCCATACGAACAACAGCTTCTGATCCCGGCGAAAGCGCCCCAGGGCCAGGTAGCTCGACACGATGAGGAGGCAGAGCAATGACATCCGGCCATAGCCAGAGTTCTTCGTCTTTCCGAAAACTGGTGACTGCCTTCTTCGACAGTCGCAGCCACGCCGAAGATGCCATCGAGCGTCTGGTCGATGCGGGCGTGCCCCGGGACAGCATCCGCTTCATGCCGGGCGACGAGCGCGACCCGCCGGACGATCCCGAAGCGGCTAGACGGGGGGAGCCGCAGGGCTTCTGGGGGGCTCTGGGCGACTGGTTCCTCCCGCATGAGGACCGGTACACCTACGCGGAGGGCCTGCGCCGCGGCGGCTATCTCATCTCGGTGAACGCCGCCGACGACCAGTATGAGCGCGTGATCGACATCCTCGACGACGAGGGTACCATCGACATGGACGAACGTGCCGACACCTGGCGCGGGGAGGGCTGGTCGGGCATCACGACCGACGATGTCCTCTCCGGGTCGACCGCGAACCTGACCTCCGGCGATGCCGTCGCGAGCAGTGAGGAAGGTGTAGGACTGCCCGAAACGGGCCGGCGGGATCTCAGTCATGGACGGACGCGGATCCGCTCCTACGTGATGGACGACCGATCGACGAGGAAGTGACGCGCCGCTCCGGCGACCGTCGAACCGCATCCGTGTGCAAAAGCGAAGCTTCCTGGCGGAACGAGCCCGCGGCTTGTTGCAGGGCATGAGCGAGTGTGCGTTCGACCGGTGCAGGTGCGCTCACGCGATTGTGTCTCATCCGGCCCGTTCCGGCAGAAGATCGGTAACTGCATGCAGACCGCGAACCGTCCGTATAAGCGCGCCGAGGTTTGACACTAGAAATGTTCGAAACTACCCTATTTTTCCAAGAAGAAGTTGCTGCATTGCACAACCATAGGGAGGGTTGCCATGAACATGGAACTCTCACGACGCGGCTTCCTCAAAGCCGCCGGCGTGGGTGTCGCCGGGACCACGTTGGGAGCCTTCGGGTTCTCGGAGCTTGAAGCGGCGCAGGCCGCAGCCGTCAGGCCCTTCAAGCTGACGAACACGATGGAGACGCGCAACACCTGTCCATACTGCTCGGTGGCCTGCGGCATCATCATGTATTCGAAGGGAGATCTTCGGAAGGGCGAGACCGCCGAGATCGTCCATATCGAAGGTGATGCGGATCATCCGACGAACCGTGGAACGCTCTGCCCGAAGGGCGCGGCATTGAAGGACTTCGTGAAGGCGGAAACCCGCCTGAAGTACCCGATGATCCGCAAGCCCGGAAGCGACAGGTTCGAGCGCGTTTCCTGGGATCAGGCGCTCGATCGCATCGCCCGCCTGCTGAAGGACGATCGCGATGCGAACTTCATCGCCACGAACCAGGCCGGCGTCCCCGTCAATCGCTGGACCACGGTCGGCTTCCTGGCCGCCTCCGCCACCACCAACGAAACCGCATGGCTGACCTACAAGGTCGTCCGCAGCACGGGAATCGTCGCATTCGATAATCAGGCGCGCGTTTGACACGGCCCCACGGTGTCCAGTCTGGGCCCAACTTTCGGTCGTGGCGCAATGACCAACTCTTGGACGGATATCCGGAACACGGATCTCGTCGTCATCATGGGCGGCAACGCCGCTGAAGCGCACCCGTGCGGATTCAAATGGGTGACGGAGGCGAAGGCCAATCGCGGCGCAAAGCTGATCGTCGTCGATCCGCGCTACACGCGCTCGGCATCGGTCTCCGACTTCTATGCCCCGATCCGGCAGGGCACCGACATCGCGTTCCTGCTCGGCTTGATCAACTACTGCATCCAAAACGACAAGATCCAGTGGGACTACGTGAAGGCCTTCACCAATGCTTCCTATGTGGTGAAGGAGGGCTTCGCCTATAACGACGGCCTGTTCACGGGCTACGACGAGGGCAAGCGCGACTACGACCGCTCGACCTGGGAATACGAGATCGGGCCCGATGGATTCGCGGTCGTCGACGAGTCGCTGCAGAACCCGCGCTGCGTCTGGAACCTGCTCAAGGCCCATGTGGCGACCTATACGCCGGAGATGGTCGAGCGCATCTGCGGCACGCCGAAGGACAAGTTCCTGAAGGTGGCCGAGATGATCTCGGAGTGCTCGTCGCCCACCAAGACCATGACGTCCATGTACGCGCTCGGCTGGACGCAGCATTCCAAGGGCTCGCAGAACATCCGCGCCATGGCGATGCTGCAGCTTCTCCTCGGCAACATCGGCGTGCGCGGCGGCGGCATGAATGCCCTCCGGGGGCATTCGAACATTCAGGGGCTCACCGACATCGGCCTGATGTCGAACCTGATCCCGGGCTACCTGAACATTCCGGTGGAGCGTGAAGCCGACTTCGCGACCTACATGTCGAGCCGCACCTTCAAGCCGCTGCGGCCGAACCAGACCAGCTACTGGCAGAACTACAAGAAGTTCTTCGTCAGCTTCCAGAAGGTCATGTGGGGCGATGCGGCGACGCCGCAGAACGACTTCGCCTATCAGTTCCTGCCGAAGCTCGACGTGCCGGCTTACGACGTGCTGCGCTACTTCGAGATGATGCACCAGGGCAAGGTGAACGGCTATTTCTGCCAGGGCTTCAACCCGCTGCTCGCCTTCCCGAACCGGCAGAAGATCACGGAGTCGCTGTCGAGGCTGAAGTGGCTCGTCACCATGGATCCCCTGGAGACGGAGACGTCTCGGTTCTGGGAGAACCATGGCGAATACAACGACGTGAACCCCGCCTCGATCCAGACGGAGGTCATTCAGCTTCCGGCGACCTGCTTTGCGGAGGATGAGGGCGCGCTCGTCAATTCCGGCCGCTGGCTTCAGTGGCACTGGGCGGGCGGCAGCCCTCCCGGCGAGGCGAAGCACGACACCTGGATTATGGCGCAGATCCATCGCCGGCTGCGTGCGCTCTACGAGAAGGAGGGCGGGGCCTTCCCGGACCCGATCCTCAACCTCACCTGGAACTACCGGGATCCGGACGAGCCCTCGCCCGAGGAACTCGCGAAGGAGATGAACGGCTATGCGGTCGAGACGCTCTACGATCCGGCCGATCCGACGAAGGTGGTGACGGAGAAGGGCAAGCAGGTCGTGAACTTCTCCGTCCTGCGCGACGACGGCACGACCGCCTGCGCCTGCTGGATCTATTCCGGCTGCTTCAACGAAGCCGGAAACAACATGGCGCGCCGGGACAACACGGACCCGGACGATACGGGCGCCTATCCCAACTGGTCGTTCTCCTGGCCGCTCAACCGGCGCATTCTCTACAACCGCGCCTCCGCGGACCTGCAGGGCAACCCATGGGATCCGAGCCGCAAGCTCATCGCCTGGGACGGGACGAAGTGGTCGGGCTACGATGTTCCGGACATCGCGCCCAATGCGAAGCCCGACATGGTGGGTCCGTTCATCATGAACCAGGAGGGCGTGTCGCGCCTCTTCGCCCGAGGACTCATGCGGGAAGGGCCGTTCCCGGTGCATTACGAGCCCTTCGAGGCTCCGATCGCCAACGTGGTTGCGCCGAAGATCAGGGGCAATCCGGTGGCCCGGATCTTCCAGAGCGACGTGGCCCAGTTCGCGACGTCGGAAGAGTTCCCCTATGCGGCGACCTCCTACCGGCTCACGGAGCACTTCCACTACTGGACGAAGCACAACCGGGTGAATGCTTCGCTCCAGCCGGAGTTCTTCGTCGAAATCTCGGAGCAACTCGCGGCCGAGAAGGGCATCGCGCACGGGTCCTGGGTGCGGGTGTGGTCGAAGCGCGGCCAGGTGAAGGCGAAGGCGGTCGTGACGAAGCGCATCAAGCCGCTCATCTGCGACGGCAAGCCCGTGCACGTGGTCGGTATCCCTCTGCACTGGGGCTTCATGGGCCGCGCACGGAAGGGCTGGGGGCCGAACTCCCTCACGCCTTTCGTGGGCGACGCCAACATCGAGACGCCTGAGTACAAGGCGTTCCTGGTCAACATCGAGCCCACCACGGCTCCGGCGACGGTCTGAGGAGAATTGGCATGGAACCCAGTCCCCATACCGCAACCAGCAATCCGCCGGTCTCCGCGGCCACTTCGAACCTGACGGAGCGGGATCTCGTCCGTCGCTCCGCCTCCACCGTTCCGCCGCCGGCTCGCCAACTGGAGCCGGTGGCGAAGCTCATCGACGTGTCGAAATGCATTGGCTGCAAGGCCTGCCAATCGGCCTGCGTCGAGTGGAACGACACCAATCCGGCGGTCGAGACCAACACGGGCATCTACGAGAACCCGCACGATTTGACCCCCGACATGTTCACCCTGATGCGGTTCACCGAATGGGACAATCCGCAGACGGGCAATCTCGAGTGGCTGATCCGCAAGGACGGCTGCATGCACTGCGAGGACCCGGGCTGCCTGAAGGCCTGTCCGGCGCCCGGAGCCATCGTGCAGTATTCCAACGGCATCGTGGATTTCATCCACGAGAACTGCATCGGCTGCGGCTACTGCATCAAGGGCTGCCCGTTCAACATCCCGCGCATCTCGAAGGTCGATCACACGGCCTACAAGTGCACCCTCTGCTCCGACCGTGTCGCCGTGGGACAGGGCCCGGCTTGCGCGAAGGCCTGCCCGACCCATGCGATCAGCTTCGGCACCAAGGAGGACATGAAGAAGCTGGCCAGCAGCCGGATCGAAGATCTCAAATCCCGCGGCTACGAGAATGCCGGCCTCTACGACCCGCCGGGCGTGGGTGGCACGCACGTGATGTACGTCCTCCACCACAACGACCAGCCGGAGATCTATTCGGGCCTGCCGAAGGACCCGAAGGTCAGCCCCGTCGTGAATGCCTGGAAGGGAATGACGAAGTATATCGGCTTCGCGGCTATGGGGCTCGCGGCGGCGGCCGGCGTGCTCCACTCCGCGCTGACCGGCCCCAATCGCGTCACGCGGGAGGATGAGGAGAAGGCCGAAGATCTCGTGAAGGAGAAAGCCTGATGGCAACCACGAGCATCGAAAAGGAGGACGCGATCCATCCCGGAAAGCCGGTCGTCGTCGACCGATATAACCTGGGGGCGCGGGTCAACCACTGGATCACGGCGATCTCGCTCATCCTTTTGGCCTTATCGGGTCTCGCGTTCTTCCATCCGTCCCTGTTCTTCCTCACCGGGCTGTTCGGCGGCGGGCAGGAGGCGCGTGCGTTTCATCCTTGGATCGGGGTTCTTCTCTTCTTCAGCTTCGCGGGCCTCTTCATCCGCTTCTGGCGGGCCAACCTGCCGGAGAGGTCGGACAGGGAATGGCTCGCCCATGCTAATGACGTCATCGCCGGGAACGAGGAGAAGCTGCCCGAGGCCGGGCGCTACAACCCGATCCAGAAGTTCAACTTCTGGGCCATGTCGCTCCTGATCATCGCCCTGATCGTGACCGGCCTCGCGATCTGGGATCAGTATTTCTACGAGTGGACCACCATTCCGCAGAAGCGCGTCGCGGTTCTCCTGCATTCCTTGGCTGCCGTCGCGCTCATCTGCATCTGGATCGTCCATGTCTATGCGGTGATCTGGGCGCGGGGCACGCTCCGGGCTATGACGCGCGGCTCCGTCACGGGAGGCTGGGCTTGGCGACATCATCGTCGCTGGTTGAAGGAGCTGGCGGAACGCCATAGGTTCAAGGGACCGGCTGCGCCCGCGGAGTAGGGCGCTCTATGACACGTGACCCGTGCGGTTCGTGAGGTTGCATGACACATCCAAGTTCCGCCGAGCCCAATCCCGCCTCCGTAGGCCGTGTTCCGGCTCCGCCATTCGTCCGTCTGCCCGATCCGAGGAAGCTGTTCGAGGCGCGCCGGGAGCGTCTCGAGTTCCTGGCGCAGACGAGCGAGCTTGCTCCCTATCTGTGGTTCATCGCCGGCATCGCGGCGGCCCAGGGCCACATCCAGGATGGCCTGCCGGAGCCCGAGCTTCCGCCCGCGGATGCGCTCGACCGCGCGCGCGAGTTCGGCATGCCTCCGCTCGACCGCAACAGGATAGAGCTGGACGATGTCCTGAGCGAAACGCTCAGCCGCCTGTTCGATGAGGTTGCGGCTCTTGCCAAACCGGCCGAGGCGCAGGCTGCCCTTGAGTGGATCAGGACCGCCACTCCCGAGCAGATGCGCCCCATCGTCCAGGGCGTCCTCACCGATGCGATCCCCGCCGATGCCATCGCCGAGCACGTCTATGTAGCGGCGGGGTTGCAGGTTCATTTCGCACGCCTCGCAGCGAAGCTCGATGCGAGCAGGCTCGTCAGGATCAGCGACGGCGCCTGTCCCTGCTGCGGCGGACCGCCGACCGCCTCCCTCGTCGTCGGTTGGATGGGGGCTGAAGGCACGCGCTATTGCTCCTGCTCCCTGTGCGGGACGCTCTGGAACGTGGTGCGCGTGAAATGCGTCCTGTGCGGCTCCGGAAAGGGGATCGGCTACCAGGAGATCGACGGCGGTCCCGGAACCATCAAGGCCGAGTGCTGCGACAGCTGCCGGGGCTACGTCAAGATCCTCCATCAGCAGAAGGATCCGGCCCTCGACCCGGTCGCGGACGACATCGCCAGCCTCGGGCTCGATCTTCTCCTTCAGGACGGAGAGTACCGCCGGGGCAGCTTCAATCCCTTCCTGCTCGGTGTGTGAGCATGGCCGAAGCAGCCCTGCCGGCCCTGCGCCATCTTCCCTCCGTCGATCGACTGCTGCGCCATCCGGACATGGCGGCGGTCGTGGAGACCTACGGCCGTGCCGAAGCCACGCAGGCCGTTCGCGAGACGCTTGCGGTCCTGCGCCAGGACCTGCGGTCCGGGGCTAGTCCCGACGAGACGATGATCGTCGCGTCGGTCCTGTCGCGTCTTGCCGCTCGCGCGGGCGCACGGCTGAAGCCGCTCTTCAACCTCACCGGCACGGTGCTGCACACCAATCTCGGCCGCGCCATCCTGGCCGAGGAGGCCATCGAGGCCGCGACGGCCGCCATGCGTCACGCCGTGTCCCTCGAGTTCGACCTCGAGAACGGCAAGAGAGGCGAGCGCGACGATCACGTGCGCGCCCTCGTCTGCGAGCTGACGGGGGCGGAGGACGCGACCCTCGTCAACAACAATGCGGCTGCGGTGCTCCTCGTCCTGAACACCCTTTCCCAGGGCCGGGAATCCATCGTCTCCCGGGGAGAGCTCATCGAGATCGGCGGCGCGTTCCGCATGCCGGAGATCATGGCGAGGGCAGGGGCGCGCCTGCACGAAGTCGGCACGACGAACCGCACCCACGTGCGCGATTACGTGAATGCGATCGGCCCAGAGACCGGGCTAATCCTCAAGGTGCACACCTCGAATTACCGCATCGAAGGCTTCACGGCCGAGGTCGAGCCCCGCGATCTGGCGAAGATCGCGCATCAGCACAATGTGCCGCTGGTCAATGACCTCGGCTCGGGAACGCTCATCGATCTCTCGCGGCTGGGCCTCAGAAAGGAGCCCACCGTCCGCGAGGCCGTGGAGGAGGGCGCGGACCTCGTCACGTTCTCCGGCGACAAGCTCCTCGGCGGGCCGCAGGCGGGGTTCATCGTCGGCCGGAAGGATCTCATCGCCGCGATCAACCGCAACCCGATGAAGCGCGCCTTGCGGGTGGACAAGGTACGGCTCGCTGCGTGCGAGGCGACCTTGAAGCTCTATCGCGATCCCGACAGGCTCGCACGGAGGCTCCCCACCATGCGCTTCCTGGCGCGGCCTCTGGAGGAAATTCATAAGCAGGCCGCTCGTCTCGTCCCGGTTCTGGACGACATCACGGGACCCGACGTTTCCGTGGAATGCGTCTCATGCCAGAGCCAGATCGGTTCGGGGGCGCTCCCGCTCGACACGATCCCGAGCTTTGGGCTCTCGCTCAGTCCGAAAAGAGGGGGGCGCGCGGTCGAGGAGCTCGGGGCTGCGTTCCGCAGCCTGCCGTGGCCCGTGATCGGCCGCGTGGCGGAAGGCGCCTTCGTGCTCGATCTCAGATGCCTGGAAGACGAGGCCGTGTTCCGGCAGAACCTTGCGTCGCTCCGGCTTAGGGCCGCTCCATGATCGTCGGCACCGCCGGGCACATCGATCACGGCAAGACGGCGCTCGTCAGGGCGCTGACAGGAATCGACGCGGACCGCCTCAAGGAGGAGAAGGCGCGGGGCATCACCATCGATCTGGGCTTCGCCTATTGGCCGCAGGAGAATGGCGAGGTGATCGGCTTCGTGGACGTGCCGGGCCACGAGCGCTTCGTCCACACCATGGTCGCCGGCGCAAGTGGCGTCGATTTCGTCATGCTCGTCGTTGCGGCCGACGATGCGGTGAAGCCGCAGACCCTCGAGCATCTGGCGATCATCGACATCCTCGGAATCCACCGAGGCGTCGTCGTGCTCAGCAAGGCCGATCTTGCGGACGACGAGCGCCGTGCCGCGGCATCGGCGCAGATCCGGAATGCTCTGGCCGACACGGCCTTGTCGGAGTGCCCTATCATTCCCGTCTCCTCCGTCACGGGGGAGGGGATCGAGGTCCTGAAACAGCACCTGCGGAGTGCAGCTGCGGCCCGGCGGCAGCGGAACGCCGCCGGCCTCTTCCGGCTTTCGGTCGACCGCAGCTTCGTTCTGGCCGGGGCCGGGACCGTGGTGACGGGGACCGTTCTGTCCGGCTCCGTCGCGGCCGGCGACCAGGTCGTCGTCAGCCCCTCCGGGCGCATGGCGAGAGTGCGCTCCATCCACGCCCAGAACCGCGCCGCGGAGCGCGGCGTCTCAGGGCAGCGCTGCGCCCTCAATCTGGCCGGCGAGGGCATCTCGAAGGACGCCGTCGTCCGAGGCGACATGGTGCTCGCCCCCGAGCTTCACGCCCCGACAGACCGGATCGACGCGAGCTTGCGCATACTGGCGAGCGAACGGAAGGCCGTGGGGCAGTGGTTTCCCGTGCGGCTGCATCATGCGGCCGCGGAGGTCGGGGCACGGATCGTTCTGCTCGACGACGATCCCATCCGGCCCGGCGAGCGAAAAGTAGTGCAACTCGTCCTCGATCGACCCATCGCCGCCGCGGCCCACGATCGCTTCGTCCTGCGGGATACCTCGGCCCAGCGCACCATCGGAGGCGGGTTCTTCATCGATCTGCGCGCGCCGTCACGCCACAGGCGCGGAGATGAGCGCCGCGCGCAGATCTCGGCCCTGGCACAGGCCGATCCGGCGGACGCCATGGCGTGTCTTGCGGCGGCGCCACCGTATGTCTTCGATCTCGCGGCATTCGCCCGGGACAGGGCTATGCCACTTGCCGCCGCGATGGGCATCGCCGACAGGCTGCGGCTCGTACGCCTCCCGGCAGGCCGGACCCTTCCCACATTGGCGGAAGAGCGTTGGCAGGCTTTCGAGGCAGACCTGACCGAAATCCTCGATGCGTTCCATGAGGAGAACCCCGATCTGCAGGGCATGGGCTTCGATCGCCTGCGTCTGCAATGCGGGCCGCGCCTGCCCGCGCCGGCTTTTCGGACCGCGCTGCAGGCTCTCGTCGATGCGGGACGCGTCAAGGTCGACGGATCATGGGTGCGGCTCCCGGGGCACGAGGTGCGGCTCGACGCACAGGAGGAGCATCTATGGGAGACGGTCCGTCCGCTTCTGGGAGGCGATGAGCGTTTCCGTCCTCCGCGCGTCCGCGACATCGCAGGCCTCGTCGGCGCACCCGAGGACGAGATCCGCGGCCTCTGCAAGCTGCTCAGCCGAATCGGGCAGCTCGACGAGGTTGCCCACGACCACTTTTTCCTGCGCGATACCGTCGCCGAGATGGTCGGGATCATTCAGGACCTGAGCCGGCACACACCCGACGGGCAGTTCACGGCCGCACAGTTTCGCGACCGGGTGCTGAACGGGCGCAAGGTTGCGATCCAGATCCTCGAGTTCTTCGATCGCCATGGGGTTACCTTGCGCCGCGGCGATTTACGTCGCATCAATCCGCATCGGCTGGATCTCTTCCGCGAGGCCCGGCAGCCTGAAATGGATCATGGAGGAGAAGCGTCCCCGGTGGGGCGTCCGGACTTCAAATCCGGGTGGGGCCGCGAGCCGGTCCTAGGTGGGTTCGACTCCCACTCTCTTCCGCCATTCCTGCCGACAGGCCTGGCACAACGGCGCAGCTAAGACCGTCGACTTGGGCCACCGTCAGCGCGGCGTCGTGCAGCCGCGGGACGAATTCGCCGGAGCGGCTGCAGCACCCTTCATCGGGTCGAGACCGGATGCCGTGGCTGGATGATCCGACGGCGATTCCGGCGTCGGCCCTTTCGGAGCGGTGCCGATGTAGGAGCCGCCAAGTCCCCCGGTCCAACCGGATGATCCTGCGGTTCCCGGCGAGGTGCCGGAGGCCTGGCTGTTCGGGTCGGGCGCCGTGGCGGCCGTGGTCGCGGGCTCCTCCGGGCAAGGGCTCTGTGCTGCCGATTGTGCCCAGCAGGGCGTCGACAGGCCGATGGCTGCGACGACAAGGATCATGGCGGCACGCATGGTGTCCGGCTCCTTCAAGCTAAGCTCTCGGAGCAACGTTGCGGAGTGCAGCAGGTTCCGACGACCGTCAGATCACCCTGATCTGGGGAGGTCCCACCTCCGCATATCCCACGATCCGGGCGGACGGGTATCCTGCCTCGGCGATGCGCCCGGCAACCTGTTCAACCCGATCCGGCGCACAGGCGACGAGGAGCCCGCCCGAGGTCTGGGGATCCGTCAGAAGATGTCTCTGCCACAGCTCGGTTCCCTCTGGCAGCACGACGCTGCTCCCGTAACTGTCCCAGTTCCGAATGGAGGCGCCCGTCACATAGCCTTGCCGGGCGAGCGACACAGCTTCCCGGAACAGGGGCAGGCGAGCCTGATCGATGGCCACGGTCAACCCAGACCCGCGCGCCATTTCGAGGCCGTGGCCGAGAATGCCGAAGCCGGTCACGTCCGTGATGGCATGGACGTCCGGATCCTGCGCCAGCTCGGCGCCAATTTTGTTCAGGAGCGTGACCGAGCCCATCATCTCTGCATAGGCGTCGGCCGTGAGCGAATCCTTCTTGAAGGCGGCCGAGTAGATGCCGACGCCCAGGGCCTTGGTCAGGATCAGCGCATCTCCGGGCTTCGCTCCGCTGTTGCGCCGAACCTCGGCGGGCTTCGCGATTCCGGTCACCGCAAGGCCATAGACCGGCTCGGGACAGTCTATGGAGTGGCCGCCCGCCACCGGAATGCCGGCCTCGGCGCAGATCGATGCGCCGCCCCTGAGGATCTCGCGAACCGTCGCAGGCGCGATCTTGCCCAGCGGCATGCCGAGGATCGCGAGCGCCATGATCGGGCGGCCGCCCATGGCGTAGACATCCGAGATGGCATTGGCGGCGGCAATGCGCCCGAAATCGAACGGATCGTCCACCATGGGCATGAAGAAGTCCGTGGTAGCGATGATGCACGTCTCATCGTCCAGCTGCCAGACCGCGGCATCATCCGCAGTTTCGTTGCCGACGAGGAGCTGCCGGAAAGGCTCGGCGGCCGGCTGCTCGGACAGGAGTTGCTGAAGGACGGCCGGCGCCAGCTTGCAGCCGCAGCCGCCGCCATGGGACAGATGACTGAGCCGAACGGGTTGCATGTCCATGTGAAGCCTCCGGTCCTGCATTCATGGTTTCAGAGCCGGGCAGAGATTGCAACCGATGGTCATCCAATCGGTGCCTGGCCTGCTTCGATCACCAGCGCAATGATCGGGCAGTCCGGCGCTTGAAACGTTTCGAGCATATGAGGTTGGCCTACAAGGACCTGCCGATGCCACCTAAGAGGTTCAGGCGAACGTCCCAAGGGTGAATTGCTGTGCGGTTTCTTACAGACTGCCGTTCTACCTTACGGGAAGATGGCTTATTCAAAGATGTTTCGTAGGCAAGGTGCCTCGCGCAGTTCCGGTTCGGATCTCTCGAGCAAGAACATGTTCTATCATCGTCGTGAACGCCTGCTGAAACATCTGATGCTGGCGCATAAGTCGCTAATGTTTGATTCCGGCAAAGAATATCGATAATTTTTACTGATTTAGAAGTAATTATATACTTTTTACCCATTCTGCTTATTATAATTTGATGTAATTCGTGTTATCATGATGCTCTATCGTAGTGATTGTTGAGCGTGCGCAGCCTTCGTATCCAAAGTGCCTGAGCTTTTGCATCTTCCGGGAGGCATCAATGGCCCAGCCTACCATCAGCGCCGATAGCGAAACTCTCTTTGCAAATACACCTTCGGATACCGTGACCACGAACGTCCATTACGAGTCGCCTTGGTCTATCTCAGTGTGGAGGCGCTTCGTGGGAAAGGGTTGGATCAAAGAGGATCTGATCAGCGGCGCAGCAAGCGCAGCAGAGGCAGCCGAGCGCGAAAAGAAAGGAACGCTGACGACTCCCCCGCTGACACCGGGTCAGGTCATCGAGTATGCGATCTTTCCTCAAGGCGTGGATCCCAATGGCCTTCCACCTGACACCAAGCGCTTCGATGACACTGTAACCATTTTCGCGCTTCTGAAGGACTCTAACGTTGACCTGATTGCTTCACATCCAGATGCCGGTTCTCAGACTGGTGGCACTTTCCGCTTCCGGTTGGTCGCAACAACTGGGCCGACCTTCTGCGTTATGCAGGTTGGTCAGACGGAGCCGGCCAAATTCCAGAACTCGCAGTACTTCATAATGGATGACGCAGAGCGTGTCTTAAGTTCCGGGCCGGGTAATCTTCATTCCCTGGAGGCTGAACCCCTCGTCCCGGGAACCACATATTTTGAGCTCACCCGGTTAAGCGACACAAAAGGGAATTGGCAGTTCATCAACGAGAAATTTGATACGAAGCTACGCAAAGTCAAACTAGAGTTCAGAAAGTTCGTCGTCCACGATGATGGCGACTTCGATACCCTCTCCATACAGAATGATGGTGAGGCAAAGATCTGGTTTCAGATATACCAGGACAAGAAGAAGATATGGGAAGAGACTTGGGGTGAGGGTGACATTTCGGACGAGCAGAACGAAAATGAAGTATTTGTAAATCTCGCGAAAGACATTGATCCCGAGCGGTTTGATGGTAACGATCGCCGGATTGGCATTGGAGTTGAAGGCAAGGAATACGATTGCGACGCAATTTTCTTCTGTTCCACGGAAAATTCCGGCATTCAGCCGAAGTACCCGAGTAAGGATCGGATTGCTTGGATTGATTTTCCGACAGGGCGTGGGAAGGAGGTAGTAAATCCTCCTGCTGCAGACACGAACCTAACAGCTCAAGCCAGACCAAATCCAGACGATGGCTCTCTCCACTTCACGGTCCATATAAGGGAAGTTGTTGAATACGTATAACTGCTCTCGACCAGAGTGCAGCATCACGGGTGACGCGAATACTTACGTCCACCTTGTGATGCCCTAGAGAGGCCTCATGTCACTTTGAGGCCTCTCAACGACGAGCCGCTTGCCAGCGTCTGAGCGGCCTCCATCACATCCCTCGGCATAGTCCAGTCCTTATCCCTGAGAGCCTATCACTTGTGGCTGCCGGGGCATGCTGTGGTACCAGACGGTGATTGCTGCCGTCTCTGTAGGTTGTGTAGACCTACAAGGCTTCCTGTAGGGTCCTGGCGATAGTCGCGATGGTGCCGTCTGTGAGGCGCATTCCATGTTGTGTGAACCGTGCGCTCCCGGCTCCTCGTGAGTTCTGCATGCCCATTTCGGCTATGGGCCCCTCATCGGACTACCGGAAGGACCATGCCGCGCCCTTCGATTGATCGCGCCCATCTCCACTCGTGAATCCATGTCATCCGAATGGACAGTAGTGATACCATCACTGATGGCAGTGTCGGTCCTGCTCAGGGCAAGAGAGCATAGGCTCAAGCACGTCGTGACGGCGCGTACCGGCGTTAGTCCTCGTGGGCTTCTCCAAAATCCTTGGTTCTAGAGACGTATCTCAAGCGCACCGGGATCCCGCACCAGAGGGCGGGATTGGAGTTCTCCCCAGGATCATCAAAGCGGCCTGAGGCTGAACGTGTGGGGTGGAATGTGAAGTGTTGCGTGGGGTCTTGCTCTGGTCGAGCGTTCCCAATTCATTGGTTTGATCGGCTTTTCGATCAAACGATATAGGTGGCGGAGGGAGCGGGATTCGAACCCGCGATACGGTTCCCCGTATACACACTTTCCAGGCGTGCGCCTTCAACCACTCGGCCACCCCTCCAGCACAGGCCCATGACGGGCCTTGCAGCACCCGGGCGCGGCCTTGGCGGCGCTCGGGCGGCTCCGCATATCCTGCGGAGCGGTCCGTGTATCTCCAAACGGCAGGGAAATGCAAGATCCAACTTGTGAGAAGTTATGTCGCCTCCTTTCCCAAACGGGGGAAACGCCCTAGTGTAAGCCTATCCGTTCAGATAGGTGCGTCTTGAAGTTCCTCGCTCGCAGTTTGGGTCTCCTCCTCGTCGCCGCCGGCTTCATCGGCCTCGTGATCGACGGAACCCGGTCGATCGTCAACAACGCTATTTCGTTCCTGTCTCTCGGAGGACTGGTGAGCACCACCGTGCCGGGAGGACTGACGGGGCTCGAGAGCCGGATCGCGCAGCCGTCCTACGCCTGGCTGTGGGATCCGCTCATGGTCCATCTGCTCCAGCTTCCCGCGTCCCTGACGGCCTTTCTTGTGGGGGGCTTCCTTCTTTGGGTCGGGCAGCGCTCGGTCGAGCCGATCGGCTATGCGGCTGGCCGCTGAGGCTCTCACGGATTTTTGACGCCGGCCGGTCTCCCGTCACAGGCGGGAGCACCTACATAATCGGGGCACAACGAGGCGAAGCCCCATGTTCAACTTCCTGAAGCGAACCTCCCTTCCGACCCAGGCCGAGGCCCTGCCGGGGCGTCAGACCCCCATTCCCACGGCCGAGGATCACTTCGTCAACGGGCGGGCTCTCAAGCCCCCCTATCCGAACGGCATGAAGCAGGCCCTGTTCGGGCTCGGCTGCTTCTGGGGCGCCGAGCGCAAGTTCTGGCAGATGGGCGACGGCATCTGGGTGACCGCCGCGGGTTATGCGGGAGGCGTCACGCCGAACCCGACCTACGAGGAGGTCTGCTCCGGCCTGACCGGCCACAACGAGGTGGTGCTCGTGGTCTACGATCCGGCCAAGGTTTCCTACGAGGACCTTCTGAGGACCTTCTGGGAGAATCACGATCCGACGCAGGGCATGCGCCAGGGCAACGATGTCGGCACCCAGTACCGCTCGGGGATCTACGTGTTCGACGAGGAGCAGCACCGCGCGGCCGAAGCCTCCAAGGAAGCCTATGGCCGGGCTCTGGCTGGGCAGGGCTACGGACCCGTCACGACCGAGATCGTGGCCGCGCCGCCCTTCTACTTCGCCGAGGACTATCACCAGCAATATCTGGCGAAGAACCCTGGCGGCTATTGCGGCCTGGGCGGCACCGGCGTGACCTGCCAGATCGGGACCGGCGTCGCCGCCGGCTGAGACGCCGCGGCTCCGGCCCGGAAGGGCCGGAGGTCGGCGCCAGAACCCGTCTCCAATCCGTTCTAGGGCGCCGCCAGGACGCGCCGGCACTCGGACGGGAGTTGCGCCATGGTCAGGGGCGGACGCGGCTTTCCAGGTTTCGGAAACAGCATGTCGCGGGTGAACCAGCGGGAGAGCTCCTCGCCGCAGCCGTCGCCGCGCGGGGGCGGGTCCTGATCGGAGCAGGAGCCATCGCCGTTCGGGCAGGCAAGACGGATGTGGAAGTGATAGTCGTGGCCCCACATGGGGCGCACCTTCGACAGCCAGGCCCGGTCCTCGCCGGCCTCGCGGCACAGCGCCTTCTTGATAGCCGGATTGATGAAGATGCGGGCGACGTCCTTCTCCTTGGCGACCGCGCGGATAAGCGCCGCGTGCTGCGGCGTCCAGGCATTCGGATCGATGTCGAGACGGTCCTCGCGCACCATGTTCGTGGCCGACATCTCCTCCCGCTCCGCGCGGGTCAGGCGACGGTCGGGCATCGGCGTCAGCCAGATGTCGGCATCGAGTCCGAGCTGGTGCGAGGCGTGGCCCGTCAGCATCGGGCCGCCGCGTGGCTGCGAGATGTCGCCAACGAGGAGCCCCGGCCAGCCGTTGATCTGCGGAACGCGGGAGGCCAGCCGCTGCACCATCTCGACCAGGCGCGGATGGCCCCAGTTGCGGTTTCGCGACAGCCGCATGACCTGCCAGTTGTCTCCATCGATCGGAACCGCCGCTGCGCCGGCGACGCATCCGCGCGCATATCCGCCGATGGATTCCGGCGGAAGGGCCGCGGGCTTATCGCGACGGCCGAACAGCTCCTTCGCCGGGAGCGATGGATCGTTCGGGTTCGTGAGGGGCGGGAGCGGCTTCGGGGTGAGGGTGCCCTTGTCCTGAGCGGATGCGGATCCGCCGAAGGCGGACGCGAGCGCGAAGGCGAGCAGAAGGTGTCGAATCGGCTTCATGCGGGAAAGCTAGCGCGCCACGCGATCTGGCGGAATGGCGTTCCGCCGCCGCATCATGTCGCTTGTCCTAAGGGAAGGGGAGGCGAGAGTGGTTTTGGAAGGGCCGGCCTCGCGGCCGGCCCGCACTCCGTCAATGCCGCGGCTGCGGACGCTGCGAGGCCGTCTGGCGCTGGGAGATATGACCCGGCCCGAAGCTGCGCTTGTCATGCCCGTTGCCGAGATGACGCGTCGAGGTCACCGGCTGGAACGGGGGCTGCGGACGCATCGGACGGCGGCGGCGTGCGCTGCTCCCGACGGGAAGCAGGAGCGACGCGATGGCGGCGCCGATCCCTGCCACGGCCAGGGCCGTCACGAACGGATGGAGCTGCGCTTCGAGCAACAGGCTCGTCTTGCGGGCCTCGCGCGGCAGGGACGAGTATTCGTCGCCATCCTGGCGGGCGCGATAGAGATTGTCGCGCATTTCCCCGCGCTCGGGCTGGTTGGTCGTTTGCGAGGAGTATCCGGTCCACTCCATCGCCTTGTCGGTGAGGCGGGGCGCGACCTTGCCCATGGCGCCGATCACCCATCCGCCGAAACCGATGGTCAGCTCGCGCCGCGGGTGCTCGGACGCGAAGACGATCGCCTTGCCGACCAGATGTGGATCGTAGGCCGGCGGCGGAACCGTCGTCTCCTTGCCCAGATAGTTGCGGGCATGCTCCACATAGGGCGTGTCGATGGAGGAGGGCTTGATCAGCGTCACCCAGACCGGCGCGCCGTCCTCCTCCAGCTCCATGCGCAGGCCGTCGGTGAAGCCCTTCACGGCATGCTTGGAGGCCGAGTACTGGGTCTGCAGGATCATGGCCCTCTCGGACAGCACGCTGCCGACGTTGACGATGGTGCCGCCGCGGTTGCGCAGGTGCTGCGCGGCGATGAGGGAGCCGTTCACGAGGCCCCAGTAATTCACCTCGAAGAGCTGGCGCTGGTCTTCGATCGGGATCTGCTCCAGCTTGCCGTACAGCGCGACGGCCGCATCGTTCACCCAGGTGTCGAAGCCTCCAAACGTCTCGATGGCCGTGCGGGCAACCCGCTCCAGGTCCTCGCGCTTGCTCACGTCGGCCGGGACGGCGATCGCGCGCGTTCCTCCATGGCTCAACTCGTCCGCGATGCTGCGAAGCGCCTCCTCGTTGCGCGCGACGAGAACCAGCCCTCTGGCGCCCCGCGACGCGAACATCCGCGCGGTCGCGAGACCGATGCCGCTCGATGCGCCCGTGATGACGACGACCTGCTCTTCGACGCGTTTCTGGCGACCGACCATGTCTCTCTCCTTCTTGTCCCAGCAAATGCGGGTCAACGTCAGGTCGTCGCCGCAGTTCCTAAGGCGACGCTTGGCCATGGGCTGCGCTCCCGCCGGCAGCGGCTGAAAGCCAAGGAGCGCAAGGGAAGCGAACCGGAACCGGTTTTTTCGCCTGAGCGTTGCCTTGGTATCTCTAGACGAGAGGGAGCGAGATGATGCAGACGACGGCACAGAGCGGCGACGTTCGCGAGACCCATAACCTGATCGCCAGCGATAAGGTCGAGGGAACTCCGGTCCGCCGTACCGACGGCGACAAGATCGGGACGATCGAGCGCGTGATGATCGAGAAGCGGTCCGGAAAGGTCGCTTATGCGGTCATGAGCTTCGGCGGGTTCATGGGGCTTGGCGAGGAGTACTACACGCTGCCCTGGAGCGTCCTGAAGTACAATACCCAGCTCGATGCCTATGAGCTCAACCTCACCGAAGACCAGCTTCGCGGCGCCCCGCGCCGGACGGCCGAAGGCCATGACGCATCGTACGACCGGGAATGGGAAGAGCACGTTCACCGGTACTATAACGCCACCCCCTATTGGGGCGAGAGCGACCCGATGAGCACCGGACGGTAACCGGAAGCCGGAACCCCGAATGAAAATCGCCCGGCTTTCGCCGGGCGATTTTTTGTGCCGCAGCGCCGGGCGACGGAGGAGGCCTCCGTCCCGGCGCTTGCGGCATGTGGCATCAGCGCTTGGACGAGCCGCCCTTGCGAGAGCTGCCGGACGAACGCTTCGTGCCGACCGTGCCCGACTTCTTGGTCGAGGAGGTGCGGCTCGAGGCGGCGGCGGCGCGCTTGGTGGAGCCCGACGAGCTGCGCGACTTGGAAGCGCTGCTCTTGGCCGCGCTCTTCGTGCCGCCCTTGGCCGCGCTGCGGCTGCTGGAGCGGGACGCCGGCTTCGCGGCCGAGCGGGACGCCGTCGAACGAGCGGCGCTCGAACGGCTGGCGGACTTCGACGCGCCCTTCGCGCTGCTGCGCGAAGCGGTCGAACGCGAGGGCGACGCCTTCTTGGCGGTCGACTTCGCAGCCGTCTTCTTGGCCGAGGACCGCGAGGTCGCGGACTTGGCGGCCGTCTTCTTCGCGGCGGTCTTCTTCGCGCCGGACTTGGCGGCGGACTTCGCGCCCGACTTGGCGGCAGTCTTCGTGCCCGATTTCGCGGCGCTCTTGGCCGCCGTGCGGGTCGAGGACTTGGCCGCGGTCTTGCTCGAACGAGCGGTCGACTTCGCAGCCGACTTCGTTCCGGAGCTCCGCGAAGCCGTGCTCTTCGAGCCGGACTTCGACGCGCTCTTGGCTGCCGTCTTCGTGCCGCCCGAACGGGACGAGGTGCCCGTCGACTTCGAGGCGCTCTTGCGAGCCGTAGAGGTGCCGGACTTCTTGGCACCGGATTTGGCGGAGGACGTGGAGCCCCCCGTCTTCTTGGCGCTGGACGAGCTGCGGCGAGCGCTGCTCTTCTTCGCACCGGACTTCTTGGTGCTGGTCGCACCAGTGTCACCCGTGAACAGCATTGTCAGCGGGTTGGACTTGTCGTCTGTCGGCATAGCCGCCTCCTTCAAGGGCCTTCGCGTGCAACCGTCACGCTTGCAAGGCAACGTCGTTATACCAAGGGGGTTCCGATTATCGGAAAGTGTAGAAAGTAGAACGCGTACGATTTCTGTGGATACTTTGGCTTCGAGACCCGTCAGGACTTGTCTATCCGGCGCATAAAGCGCGCCTTCTCAGGCGACTCGGCAAGTCTTTGCTTGATCAAGTCGGAATGTCTGGCGGATCTCCTTCGCGGTTTCGTCCTGTTCGGAAAAAGTCATTCATGTCAGAGGCTTGCGTGATGCGCGCGCTCTGCCGTGCGTCGGCGCGGAGAGCGACGTCGTGCATGTCGTCGATCCTCTGATCGACGATCGAAGACCGGTCTTCGACTGACTTCGACGCGCACTTGCGGGGTGCCTCAAAAAAAAGTTTGCGAGGAGGCGAAAAAAATCGGCGCATGCTGCGCGGCAGGAGCGCACCGCAGACAGAATCACACGCATGATTGTATGACGTTGGGGCACTTGCAGGCGATGGTTTCGTGCCTCCGACCGACCCTGCCGCGTCACTGGGGACCATGCGAAGTTTGCGGCGGAGTCTTCACGCGATGATCGAGCCGCGCTAAGCGGGGACCGTTCACATGCTCCGGTCCGTCGTGCCCCATCGCAACCTTCTCGCCGTCGTCTTCTGGATGAGCGGCGCCCTCCTGTCCTTCTCCGCCACGGCGGTCGCGGTGCGTGCGCTCGCGCCGACCTTCTCGGTCTTCGAGATGCTGTCGATCCGCACGGCCGCCGGCGTCCTCATCCTCCTGTGCTTCGCGGCGCTCAAGCCGGAACTGAGACCCGGCCTGAAGCCGCGGCGCTTCGGCATGCACCTGACGCGAAACGTCCTGCATTTCGCCGGCACGGACGGCTGGGCTTTCGGGCTCACCCTGCTCCCGCTCGCCACCGTCTTCGCGTTGGAATTCACCACGCCGGCCTGGGTTGCGCTGCTTGCCGTTCCGCTGCTCCACGAGCGCATGAACCGCGGGCGCTTGGTCGCCGTCGTGCTGGGCTTCGCGGGCGTTCTCGTGATCCTGCGCCCGGGCGTCGAGACGCTGCAGCCCGCAAGCGTTCTGATGCTGGGCGTGGCCTTCGCGTTCGCGCTCGTGGGCATCATCACCAAGCACCTCACCCGGACCGAGAGCACCTTCTCGATCCTCTTCTTCATGAACCTTCTCCAGCTGCCCATGAACCTGCTCGGCGTGCGATGGGGATTCTGGGAGCGGATCGAACCGTCGCAGGCGCTTGCCCTCGCGGGCATCTGCGTCGGCGGATTGCTGTCCCACTTCTGCCTCACCAACGCCTACCGTCATGGAGACGCCACCATGGTCGTGCCGCTCGACTTCCTGCGCATTCCCCTGATCGCGGTGGTGGGCTGGCAGCTGTACGGCGAGCCGCTGGATCCCTTCGTCTTCCTCGGGAGTGCCTGCATCATCGTGGGCATCCTCTACAGCCTGCGCGTGGAAACGAGAACCGCATGACTTGGTCGCCGCAACAGGATGCCGCCCTCAAGGCCGTCGCCGACTGGCTTCGCCGCGGCGACAAGCCCGTCTTCCGTCTCTTCGGCTATGCCGGGGCCGGCAAGACGACCCTCGCGCGGCACGTCGCGGAAGGCGTCGACGGGGAGGTCGCCTTCGGGGCCTATACGGGCAAGGCCGCCCTCGTGCTGCGCACCAAGGGATGCGAGGACGCATCCACCATCCATTCGATGATCTACCGCTCGCGGGAATCCGACGAGGGCGGTCCGCAATTCGTGCTCAACCGGCAGAGCCAGGCCGCGAAGGCCGACCTGATCGTCATCGACGAATGCTCGATGGTGGACGAGGAGCTCGGGCGCGATCTCCTGTCGTTCGGACAGCCCGTGCTCGTGCTCGGCGATCCCGCGCAGCTGCCGCCGGTGAAGGGCGGCGGCTTCTTCACCGAGGCGGCGCCTGACGTGATGCTGACGGAGGTTCACCGGCAGGCCAAGGACGATCCCATCATCCACATGTCGATGAAGGTGCGGGAAGGCGGGCGGCTGGAGCCGGGAACCTATGGCGAGAGCCGCGTCATCCGCCGCCGCGAGATCGATGCGGCCGCCGTGATGGCGGCCGATCAGGTGCTGGTCGGGCTGAACAAGACCCGTCGCCTCTACAACACGCGCCTGCGGGAGCTGAACGGCTACCGCGACCCGATGCCGGCCGCCGGCGAGAAGCTCGTCTGCCTGCGCAACGACAAGACCAAGGGCCTGCTCAACGGCGGCACGTGGTCGATCCAGGCCCTGCGGGGCATCCGCAACGACTTCATCCGCATGGACGTGCTGCCCGACGACGACGCGCGTCGCCGGTCCGTGGAGGTGGCCGTGCACAAGGCCTTCTTCGAAGGGACCGAGGAGGAGGTGCCGTTCGTCCTGCGCCGCGAGTCCGACGAGTTCACGTTCGGATATGCGCTCACGGTCCACAAGGCGCAGGGCTCGCAATGGGACAATCTGGTGCTCTTCGATGAGTCCTACGCGTTCCGCGAGCACCGCAGCCGCTGGCTCTATACCGGCCTGACGCGCGCCGCCGAGAAGGTCACGGTCGTCGTCTGACGGACCGGCGGTGCGCCGCCGGGAGGACGCCGTCGCGTGGGAACCTTGGCCGGGCGCGGCGCTTATGCCTTCGTCCGAGTCATTCCTCCCGGGGCGCACGTCATGCTGAAATGGGCACTGATCTTTCTCGTCATCTCCCTCGTGGCGGGAGCCTTGGGATTTACAGGCGTCGCCTCCGGGGCGCGCTCCATCTCGAAGATCCTGTTCGGCATCTTCCTGGTGATCTTCATCATCCTGCTGCTCATGGCCTGGGGCGCCGGCGAGCTGATCTTCTGAGCCGTCGAACCCAATTCACACGATCAATCCTGGCAGGAGTCCGAACGCTTCCCGGGCTCCCGACGTCAACTCATGCGTTGAGTGCATGAAGTCCCTGCTTCCGCCCGCCTGTCACGTTTCGGGCAGGTCGCTATAGGGGGCTGTTCGACGTTTACAAACATTTCGCAGCGCTCGACCGAAACTTTATGTCTCAGGGCGCTGACGAAAGCTTAAAAATGAAAGGAAGCCCATGAAGCGCCGTGCATTCCTCCAGGCCGCCACCGTCGGCGTCGCCGCCGGTGCCGTGGCCAAACCAGCCATCGCCCAGTCCAATCCGGAGATTCGCTGGCGTCTCACCTCGGCCTTTCCGAAGTCCCTCGACACGCTGTTCGGCGGCGGCGAGCTTCTCGCCAAGTACGTCGCCGAGGCGACCGACGGAAAGTTCATCATCCAGCCCTTCGCGCCGGGCGAGATCGTCGGTGCGCCGCAGGCCCTCGATGCGGTCGGCAGCGGCACCGTCGAGCTGACGCATTCGTGCTCGTACTACTACGTGGGCAAGGACCCGACCTTCGCGATCGGCACCAACCTTCCCTTCGGCATGAACTCTCGCCAGACCAATGCCTGGCTCTATCACGGCAACGGAAATGCGCTGCTGAACGAATTCTACGCCAAGTACAACCTCTTCGCGCTGCCGGCCGGCAACACGGGCGCCCAGATGGGCGGCTGGTTCCGCAAGGAGATCAAGACCGTTCAGGATCTCCAGGGCCTGAAGATGCGCATCGCGGGTCTGGCGGGACAGATCATGGGCAAGCTCGGCGTCGTGCCGCAGCAGATCGCGGGCGGCGATCTCTATCCGTCGCTCGAGCGCGGCACCATCGACGCCGCCGAGTGGGTGGCGCCCTACGACGACGAGAAGCTCGGTCTGAACAAGGTCGCGCCGTACTACTACTATCCGGGCTTCTGGGAAGGCGGGCCGGCCATCCACTTCTTCATCAATCTGCAGAAGTGGAACGAGCTGCCGAAGGCCTATCAGGCGGCCTTCACGGCGGCGGCGGGCTACGCCAACGTCGACACGCAGGCCAAGTACGACGCCAAGAACCCGGCGGCGCTCCGCTCTCTGATCGGCGCCGGCGCGCAGCTGCGCGCCTTCTCGCCCGAGATCATGGACGCGGCCTACAAGGCCGCGAACGAGATCTACGACGATCTCTCGGCGAAGAACCCCGATTTCAAGAAGATTTACGACAGCTACAAGGCGTTCCGCGGCGAGGAATACCTGTGGTTCCAGGTGGCGGAATACGCCTACGACACGTTCATGATCCGCGCCCGCGCCCGCGGCTGACGGAGCAAAGGGGCGGGCGCCGCGGCGCCCGCTCTCGCGTCACTGGCTTGCCGCAGCCTCGGTGGCGTTGCCGGCGAGCCTGGAGGCGAAATACGCGATGGTCTGTGCATAGACCTGGGACTTGTTCCACTCGCGGATCGCCGCGAAATTGGCGGTGCCGGGCGACCAGTCCTGTCCTCTGACCCAACCATGCCCTCTCAGATAATTCGCCGTGGAGGCGAGCACGTCCGTCGGGCTGTGGAGCAGGTCGGCGCGTCCGTCGCCGTCGAAATCGACCGCGTACGTCACGTAGTTCGACGGCATGAACTGGGTCTGACCCATCTCGCCCGCCCAGGCGCCGCGCATCTCCGCAGGCGACAGGTCGCCCCGTTCGACGATCCTCAGGGCATCGAAGAGATGCGCCTGGAACATCTCCGAGCGTCGGCAATCGAAGGCGAGCGTCGCCACAGAGCGGATGACCGGCATGTTGCCCTTCACGGCGCCGAAATCCGTCTCGAGGCCCCAGATCGCCACGAGAACGGGAGCGGGCACGCCGTAGCGCTGCTCGATGCGCGAGAGCGTTCCGGCATGGCGCTTGAGCATGGCGGCGCCGGTCTTCAGGCGGTACGAGGACACCATGCGGCCGGAGAACTGCTCGAAGCTCTGCCTGAAGACCTTCTGGCCCCGATCCTTGTTGATCACACTCTGGTCGAAGGTGACGCCCGCGAGGCCCGCCTGGACGGCGCGGGGCGAAATGCCCTGCTGGACCGCCTCCTGCTGGATGTCGCCGAGCCATTTCTCGAAGCCCGCCGGGTCGCGGCAGGTCGCAGCCGAAGCCTGTCCGGCGGTAAGCAGGAGGGCCGCAATGAACGCGGTGCGTGCGAAAGCAGGCATCATCTTTCTCCCGATGTGTTCGATCCTGAAGGCGAGGTAGGGCCGAAACCGGTCAACTCAAGGCCAAGATTCGAGCGCAAGGCAACCTCCGGCTCCCGAACGCGTTTCCGGAGTGGATGGAAGCGTAGCGGAGGGATGGTTCGATGACGGCGATCGGCATGCGCCGGGGAGCGGGCGCTCTCTTTTCTGCGGGCATCATCCTCGCCTGCTCTGTCGCGTCGTTCGCCCAGGCCGGCGCGCTCGCGCCGGGCCGCGACGCCTGGAACGAGGCATCCGACATCCGCTTCGATCCCACGACGCGCGAAACCCGGCTGACGAGCCGGGTGACGCCGGGCCTCTGCTTCTCCGTCTCCCTGCCGCAGGAATGGCGCATGACGGCCGAGGACGGCGACCTCCACCTGACGGCCGCCGGATTGCCGGCCCGTCTCGAGATCAGCCTGCGCTCGGCTCACGATCTGCAGGATCTGCCCCAGGCGGACCTCGCCCATCGGGACGCCGCCTTCCTCCAGCGCGACTACGAAGGCCTGCTCGGACGTCCGGCGCAGTCCGTGTCGCTGACGTCGCCGGCTCCGGGCGCCACGCGCTGGAGCGCGACATGGGTCGATGCGAGCCTGCCGTCGCCCTCGCGCGCAATGACGGTCGATGCGCTGATCGTCCCGCTCTCGAACGAATGGGTGCTCGAGCTCTCCCTGCACGACGTGCAGGAGGGTGAGGTCCATGACGCCCTGAGCCGAAGGATCCTCACCGGGCTCCGGGTGAACAACGGCGCGGCCTGCCGCGGTTAAGCCTATCGCCCAATCCTCCTGATCGCTCTTCCATGGTGTGGATCGCGTCGTCATGTGTCTTAGAATGGCGGGAAGCGGCGATCGAGGAGAGACTTCATGGACGTCATCATCTACCATAACCCGCAATGCGGCACCTCGCGTAACACCCTCGGGCTGATCCGCAATGCCGGGATCGAGCCACACATCGTCGAGTACCTGAAGTCTCCGCCGACGCGGCTTCTCCTGCGCCAGCTGATCCAGCGCATGGGCGTTCCCGTGCGGGCGGTGCTGCGCCGGAAGGGCACGCCTTATGAGGAGCTCGGCCTCGACGATCCGTCGCTCACCGACGATCAGCTCCTCGACGCGATGATCGAGCATCCGATCCTGATCGAGCGGCCCATCGTGGTGACGCCGGCGGGCGTGAAGCTCTGCCGACCGTCCGAGGCCGTGCTCGACATCCTGCCTGTCCCGCAGCTCGGCGAGTTCCGCAAGGAGGATGGCGAGATCGTGATCGACGCCGCCGGACGACGCGCGGCGACGGCGTGACCTTCCACCCGGAGCGGAGGAACAAGCCGCTCCCGCCTGAGGTTCAAGGAGGGTCATTCCCCAAATCTTCAGGACGAGGACGATCTGATGGAGCTTCAAGGCAAGGTGGCGCTGGTGACCGGCGCCGGATCCGGCATCGGCAAGGCGGCGGCTTTGCTCATGGCGAAGCAAGGCGCGCGCGTCGGCGTGCTCAGCCATACCGAGGATGAGATCCGCAAGACCGCGGACGAGATCCGGCAGGCGGGCGGCGAAGCCGTGCCGCTCGTTGCCGACGTGGCCGACGAGGCGCAAATGAAGAAGGCCGTCGCCGATCTGGTCGGTGCCTTCGGCCGGCTCGACATCGTCTTCGCCAATGCGGGCATCAACGGCGTCTGGGCGCCGATCGACGACCTCAAGCCCGAGGAATGGGACCGCACGATCAACACCAACCTGCGCGGCACCTACCTGACGCTGCACTTTTCCGTGCCGCATCTGAAGCAGGCGGGCGGCGGCGCCATCGTCATCACCGCGTCGATCAACGGCTCGCGCACCTTCACGAGCGCAGGCGCGACCGCCTATTCGGCCACCAAGGCCGCCCAGGTCGCGATCGCCCAGATGCTCGCGGTGGAGCTGGCGCAGCACAAGATCCGCGTGAACGTGGTCTGCCCGGGCCGCATCGACACCGAGATCACGGAGAACACCGACAAGCGCAACACGGAGGAAGCCGAAGTACCGGCCGAATACCCGGAAGGGAACATCCCACTCACCGGCAAGGAGGCCGGCACGAGCCAGGACGTCGCCGAACTCGTGCTCTTCCTCGCGTCGGACCGCGCCCGCCACATCACCGGCACGCCCGTGTGGATCGACGGCGCGCAGTCGCTGCTCGTGTGACCTTCGTTCTCAGCCCGCGCCCGCGCTCCCGGGCGCGGGCTCCGTCCCGACCGGCACGGCAGGCAGGTCCCTTGGAGCGTTTTGCCCATCTGCATGGGCGCGTAGCCGATGAGGAGCACGGGCAAAGTCGGACGCGTCGTGCGCAGGGATGAAGACATGAATCATCCCTTACGAGATGTCTGGCTTTTCGTTGCGGTTCATTGGACTTTCACCGGGCCGAGCCCGAGCCGCACTCGCATCTGATCCGGGATCGTGAAGATCCCATCGTGGTTCAGCTTCGGACCGGTGGTGGGTTCAAGCCCTGTGCCGGGGGTGAACTCATCGTGCAGGGCCAAGTTCCGCCGGCACGCGTCGCGTCGCCACAAGGTAAACTTGGCCTTTTTCGTGGCAGAAATGTCCTTATTTTCTTAACAATCGTTTCGTAATTGCTACTCCCAAAGGTCAAGTTCAGGATTTTTGCGCACGCAAAAGAGATTTCCCGGCATGAACCTGTTGTGAAATACTCCAAGAAACGCTGAATTCAGCGGCCTGATAGATGGAGGAGCCGATGAGCCCGCACAGGGACGAAGCGCCGTTTGCGAATGCCCTCGTCATTCGCCACCGCGGCCGGCGACAGGCCTTGCGGCTCCGCCACTTATATCCCTGAGGCCGTCCATGCGTTGCCATTTCAACTTCCGCACCGGCGACAGCATCCTGCTCGACGAGATCGGCGTGGAGGTCGCCAGCGTCCACGATGCCCGCAGGGAGGCGCTGCAGGCCATTCATGAAGTCTCTCAAGGAGACGACGCGGCCGAATTCGACTGGAGCGCCTGGACGCTCAGCGTGACGGACAGCGACGGCCAGGTGCTTCTCACGCTCCCGCTGCAACAGCTCATCGGGGAGGTCACGCTCCTGCACTGACGGTGCGCTCCCCGGCGGAGCGGAAACGAAAACGGCATGCACGGTGCTGACCGGCATGCCGTCGGAGTTCACTGGACGGGAGACTTGACGCTCAGCTGTCCATCTTGAGGGCGGCGATGAAGGCTTCCTGCGGGATGTCCACCTTGCCGAACTGACGCATCCGCTTCTTGCCTTCCTTCTGCTTGTCGAGGAGCTTGCGCTTGCGGCTGGCGTCGCCGCCGTAGCACTTCGCCGTCACGTCCTTGCGCAGGGCCCGGATCGTCTCGCGGGCGATGATCTTGCCGCCGATCGCCGCCTGGACCGGGATCTGGAACATGTGCGGCGGGATGAGTTCCTTGAGCTTCTCGCACATGGCGCGGCCGCGGCCCTCGGCCCGGTCGCGGTGGACCAGCATGGAGAGCGCGTCGACGGGCTCTGCGTTGACCAGCACCGACATCTTCACGAGGTCGCCCTCGCGGTAGTCGGAGATGTGGTAGTCGAAGGAGGCGTAGCCCTTCGAGATCGACTTCAACCGGTCGTAGAAGTCGAACACCACCTCGTTGAGCGGCAGGTCGTACACGACCATCGCGCGCTTGCCGACATAGTTGAGGTCGATCTGGATGCCGCGCCGCTCCTGGCACAGCTTGAGCACCGAGCCGAGATAATCGTCGGGGGTGAGGATCGTGGCGCGGATCCACGGCTCCTCGATGGCTTCGATCTTCATCACGTCCGGCATGTCGGCCGGGTTGTGGAGCTCGATCGTCGAGCCGTCGCGCAGCTTCAGGTGATAGACCACCGACGGGGCGGTGGAGATGAGGTCGAGGTTGAACTCGCGCTCCAGTCGCTCCTGGATGATCTCGAGATGCAGCAGGCCGAGGAAGCCGCAGCGGAAGCCGAAGCCCAGCGCCGCGGAGGTCTCCATCTCGTAGGAGAAGCTGGCATCGTTGAGGCGCAGCTTGCCCATGGCGGCGCGCAGGTTCTCGAACTCCGCCGCGTCGACCGGAAAGAGGCCGCAGAACACGACCGGCTGCACGGGCTTGAAGCCGGGAAGCGCCTGGGCCGTGGGCTTGCGGTCGTCCGTGATGGTGTCGCCGACGCGGGTGTCGGCCACTTCCTTGATCGAGGCGGTGAAGAAGCCGACCTCGCCGGGGCCGAGCTGCGCCATTTCCTGCATCTTCGGGCTGAAGACGCCGACGCGGTCGAGGCTGTAGGAGGCGCCGGTGCCCATCATCTTGATGGTCTGGCCCTTCTTCATGGTGCCGTCGACGATGCGCACGAGCACGACGACGCCGAGATAGGCGTCGTACCAGGAATCGACCAGCAGCGCCTTCAAGGGCGCGTCGGGGTCGCCCTTGGGCGGCGGCAGCTTCTGGACGATGGCCTCCAGCACGCCCTCGATGTTGAGGCCGGTCTTGGCCGAGATCGGCACCGCGTCGGAGGCGTCGATGCCGATCACCTCCTCGATCTGCTCCTTGATCCGGTCAGGATCGGCGGCCGGCAGGTCGATCTTGTTGAGGACCGGCACGATCTCGTGGTTGGCGTCGATGGCCTGGTAGACGTTGGCCAGGGTCTGGGCCTCCACGCCCTGTGAGGCGTCCACCACCAGCAGCGAGCCTTCGCAGGCGGCGAGCGATCGCGAGACCTCGTAGGCGAAGTCCACGTGACCGGGGGTGTCCATCAGGTTCAGGATGTAGGTCTTGCCGTCCTGGGCCTTGTACTCCAGCCGGACGGTCTGGGCCTTGATGGTGATGCCGCGCTCGCGCTCGATGTCCATGTTGTCGAGCACCTGCTCCGTCATCTCGCGGGCGGAGAGCGCGCCCGTCGTCTGGATCAGGCGGTCGGCCAGGGTGGACTTCCCGTGGTCGATATGGGCCACGATGGAGAAGTTCCGGATGTTGTCGAAGGTGCGAGCGGTCATAATCTTGCAAATATAAGAATGTTCAGGCCGCAATAGCAGGGTGGCCCCTCAAAGCCAAGGGAGCCGGTGCCGCGCGGGAGCTGACCGCCCCTCCTCGAGGGGAGGGGCGAAGCCGGGCGTGGGGCCGTTCTGGAGCCTCAGTGTCCAGCGGCCAGCGTGGCGCCCTCCTTCTGGTGGGTGCCGAGCTTCTCCACCAGGGTGGCGCTGGCCTCGTTCAGGCCCACGATCTCGACCGGGATGCCGTGGTGGCGGAACTTCAGCACCACCCGGTCGAGGGCGTTGACGCCCGTGATGTCCCAGAAATGGGAATTCCGGACCTCGATCACAACCGCCCTGAGGTCCTCCTCGCGGAAATCGAAGGCGCCATGGAAGGCTTCCGCCGTGGCGAAGAAGATCTCGCCGCTCACCGTGTAGGTGCGCACGTCGCCTTCGCGTCCGGAGGACACGCTGAAGAACTTGGCCACCTTGCGGGCGAAGAAGATGCCGCTGAGGATGACGCCGACGAGAACGCCCTTGGCGAGGTCGTGGGTGAAGACCACGACGACCACGGTCGCGATCATGACGATGCTGGAGCTCTTCGGATTGGTGCGGAGCGCCAGGAGCGAGCGCCACTGGAAGGTGTTGATCGACACCATGATCATGACGGCCACGAGCGCCGCCATGGGGATCTGGCGCACCCAGTCATCGAGCACGAGGATGAGGAAGAGCAGGAAGGCGCCCGCCCAGAGGGTCGAAAGCCGCCCGCGCCCGCCCGACGAGACGTTGATGACCGACTGGCCGATCATGGCGCAGCCCGCCATGCCGCCGAAGAAGCCCGCCACGATGTTGGCGATGCCCTGGCCGGCGCATTCCCGGTTCTTCGAGCTGTCCGTGTCCGTCATCTCGTCCACGATCGCGGCCGTCATGAGGGATTCGAGGAGCCCCACCATGGCGAGGGTGAGCGAGTAGGGCAGGATGATCCGGAGCGTGTCGAGGGTCAGCGGCACGTCGGGCAGCGCGAAGGCGGGCAGGTCGCTGGGCAGCTGGCCCATGTCGCCGACCGTGCGCAGATCGAAGCCGAATGCGATCGAGACGGCCGTGAGCAGCACGATGGTCACCAGCGCGGAGGGCACCGCATTGGTCAGGCGCGGCAGAAGGTAGATGATAGCGAGGCCCACCGCCACCATGCCGTACATGAGCGGTCCCTGGCCGATGAATTCCGGCAGCTGCGCCATGAAGATCAGGATCGCGAGCGCGTTCACGAAGCCCGTCACCACGGAGCGTGACACGAATCGCATGAGGTCGCCGAGGCGCAGGGCTCCAGCGACGATCTGGAACAGACCCGTCAGAAGGGTGGCGGCGAGCAGGTATTGCAAGCCGTGCTCCTTCACCAGCGTGACCATGACCAGCGCCATGGCGCCGGTGGCGGCGGAGATCATGGCCGGGCGCCCGCCCGCGAAGGCGGTCACGACCGCGATGCAGAAGGAGGCGTAGAGACCGACCTTGGGGTCGACCCCGGCGATGATGGAGAAGGCGATGGCTTCGGGGATCAGCGCCAGGGCTACCACGGTGCCGGAGAGGAGGTCGCGGCGCACGTTCGGGAACCATTCGGCCTTGAGGCGGGAAAGATGCGTCATGTGAAAAGATCTCAGGAGCCCTGCAAAGGGCCTAGAAGGTCCCGGGCGCGGCCGGACGGGCGCATGGCCGGTCCGTGCAGGCGCGGGACTGGAAATCGGAAAGGGGCGATTCAGGAGCGCGGGGGCTCTACGGCGGAGTCATCCGCGACGGCATCGAAAGGGCAGGGGCCTGAACCATGAGGCCTGCATAACAGGATCGAGCCGCGGCGCAACCGGCGGGCACGGGACGGGCACATGTTCCGGGCGCATGGACGCCCGGCCGGAGCGGCGGCCTAGCGCCCCCGCTCCAGGATCCGCGAGATCACCTTGGCGGTGTAGTCCACCATCGGGACGATGCGGGCGTAGTTGAGCCGGGTCGGGCCGATGACCCCGAGCACGCCGACGATCTTCTGGCTGCCGTCACGGAAGGGAGCGGCGATCATCGACGAGCCCGACAGGGAGAACAGCTTGTTCTCCGACCCGATGAAGATGCGCACGCCCTCGCCGCCCTCGGCGCGGCTCAGAAGGTCGATCACGTCGGTCTGGGTTTCGAGGTCGGAGAAGAGCAGGCGGATCCGCTCCAGGTCCTCGGCCGCCTTCAGGTCGTCGAGGAGGTTGGCCTGGCCGCGCACGATGAGCTGGCGCGAGGCCGCGTTGCCGACGGAGGTCGCAAGCCCGGCCTCGACGAGGCGCGCGGTGATCGCGTCGAGCTCGCGCTCCATGTCGTTGCGGCGGGTCTCCAGCTCCTGACGCACGTCGCCGAGGGTCCGGCCCTGGATGCGGGCGTTGAGGAAGTTTCCGGCCTCGACCAGAGCGCTCGCGGGCAGGCCCGGCGGCAGCTCGAGGAGGCGGTTCTCCACAGACCCGTCCTCCGACACCAGCACGACGAGCGCGCGGGTCGGATCGAGCCGGACGAACTCGATGTGCTTCAGGCGGGCATTGGATTTCGAGGTCACCACCACGCCGGCGCCACGGGAGACGCCGGAGAGCAGGGTCGATGCCTCGGTCAGGGCGGTTTCGAGCGTATGGCCCGAGGCCGCGGCCCGCATCTGCGACTCGATGCGCGCCCGCTCCTCGGACGTGACGTCGCCGATCTCCATCATCGCGTCGACGAAGAAGCGCAGGCCCGTCTCGGTCGGCAGGCGGCCGGCACTCGTATGCGGGGCGAAGATCAGGCCCGCAGCTTCGAGATCGGCCATGACGTTGCGGATCGAAGCCGGCGAGAGCGACATCGGCAGGAGGCGCGAGAGATTGCGCGAGCCCACGGGCTCGCCGGTCATCAGATAAGTCTCGACGATCTGACGGAAGATCTCGCGCGAGCGGTCGTTCAGCTCCGCGATGGCGCGAATTTCTGACAGGCTGGAAGGTGAACCCGGAATATGCATCGGACGGTTCTTCGGTCCTCGTCGGTGAGCCTTTTGTGACCCTATTATGTGCGGATGCGGGGGGCTTTAGGCAAGCCTGCGCTTGCTTTCGTGATCCGGGGGCGTATGACGCTTCCCACATTTCGAGCTTACGGAGAGATTTGCCATGCGTCCTTCCAATCGCGCCCCGGACGAGCTGCGCCCCGTCACCCTGGAGCGCGGCGTCGCGCGTTATGCGGAAGGCTCGTGCATGGTGTCCTTCGGGAACACCCGGGTCCTGTGCACCGCCTCGCTCGAGGAGAAGGGGCCGCCGTGGCTGCGCGGCACCGGCCGCGGCTGGGTCACGGCGGAATACTCCATGCTGCCCCGCGCGACCCATGAGCGCACCAAGCGCGAGGTCAATTCCGGCAAGCCTTCCGGCCGCACCCAAGAAATCCAGCGCCTCATCGGCCGCTCGCTCCGCGCGGTGGTGAACCTCCCGGCCATGGGCGAGCGCCAGATCGTCGTCGACTGCGACGTGATCCAGGCCGACGGCGGCACGCGCACGGCCTCCATCACGGGCGCCTGGGTGGCGCTGCACGACTGCTTCGCCTGGATGCAGGGCCGCTCGATCATCTCGATCAACCCGCTGCGCGAGCCCGTCGCGGCCGTGTCCTGCGGCATCTACCAGGGCAGGCCGGTCCTCGACCTGGACTACGCCGAGGATTCGGCCGCCGAGACGGACGCCAACTTCGTTATCACCGGCTCCGGCGGCATCGTCGAGGTGCAGGGCACCGCGGAAGGCAAGCCCTTCTCGGAGGAGGAGTTCCTGAACCTGCTGCGCCTCGCCAAGGCGGGCGTCTCCCAGCTCGTCGATCTCCAGAAGAAGGCCGTGGCCTGATCATGCCCCGTCATCTCACCGGCAAGGTGGTCATCGCGACCCACAATCCCGGCAAGCTGCGCGAGATGCAGGAGCTGCTGGCCCCCTTCGGGGTCGAGGCGGTGTCGGCGGGCGAACTCGGCCTCCCGGTGCCCGAAGAGAACGGCTACATGTTCTCGGAGAACGCGGCCATCAAGGCCCACGCAGCCGCCAAGGCCACGGGCCTGCCGGCGCTCTCCGACGATTCCGGCCTCTGCGTCGATGCCCTCGATGGGGCACCGGGCCTGTTCACGGCCAACTGGGCGGGGCCGAACAAGGACTTTCCGGGCGCCATGGCGCGGGTCGAGCGCGAGCTCCAGAAACGGGGCGTGACGGCCGAAGGCAACCGCAAGGCCCATTTCGTCTCGGCCCTGGTCATCGCCTGGCCGGACGGGCACGAGGAGCTGTTCGAGGGACGGGTCTTCGGTCAGGTGGTCTGGCCGCCGCGGGGAACCCAGGGCTTCGGCTACGACCCGATGTTCCAGCCGGAGGGGTTGGACAAGACCTTCGGGGAGATCTCGTCGGAGGAGAAGCACGGGATCGACTGGTCGAAGCCCGAGCCCGAGGCGCTCTCGCACCGGGCTCGCGCCTTCGTGAGGCTCGCGGCCAGCTGCCTGCGCCGGATCTGACAAGAAAAACGGAGCGCCCGGAGGCGCTCCGCCTGATCGAGGTCAGACCTCGGTGGGGCCGTTGTTGCGCTCGTTACGACGCTTGGCCATGAAGGCGTCGAACTCCTCGCGGTCCTTCGCCCGCTTCAGCTCCTCGACGAAGTCGCGGAAGGCGCGAGCCTCCTCGTCGAGCTTGCGGCGCTCTTCCTCGAGGCGGCGCAGCTCGCTGCGGCGGTACTCCTCGAAGGCGGCATTGCCGGTTCCGCCGCCGAAGCCGAAGTCGGCTGCCGGGCGCCGAGCCGAGAAGAGGTCGTCGGCGACGCGGCCGAGGTTCTCGCGGAAGAAGGCTTTCGCCTCGTCGTATTTCGGATAACCCATCATTTTCCATACCACGTAGGCCAGCGCGAGCGGCCAGAACCAGATGAAGCCCAGGACGATGCCGGCGATTTCCAACGCGCGCCGGGGCGGACGCCCGCAGCGGCGGTGAGCGCCGTTGTTCCACGGACCCGATTGCGGGCCCGAGTTCCAGGCGGTTGAAGCAGAGTCAGACATCGAGAGGTCCTACCATGTTAATGCTAACAACATTTACATGCGTGGCCTTTACGGCCCTTTCAAGAGTGAGCGATGCGATTTTTCAGGGAGCTCTCCCGGCGGGCGTGGTGGGGATTTCTTGAAGAGGGCCATCCCGCAGTTCTCACCCTGAGGAGCGAGACATCCCTACAGCCTCATCCTGAGGAGGACCGTCAGGTCCGTCTCGAAGGACGAGGCGTCTCCAGAGTGCGCTGGAACCGTCCTTCGAGACGAAGGCAGCGTCTGCTCCTCAGGATGAAGTTTCGAGACGCCGCTTTGGCGGCTCCTCACGATGAGGAGGGGTGGAGCATCGACGGTCGCTCCGGCACTGGAGCGCGGTTCTCCCGGGAGGCTCAGCCGATCGACCGGCCCCGCTGCAGGGCCCCGTGCACCAGGGCGAGGACCCCGGCGCGCAGCAATTCGTACTTGTCCGGCAGGCCAGGACCCCTGGGGAGCTGGCCAGCGGCGTCCAGGGTGGCGATGCCGTGGGACAGCGCCCAGACCTCGATCGCGATGAAGCGCACGTCGACGCCCTTGAACCCCTCCGGGAAGGTGTCCGACAGGGCATGGACCAGGAAGTCGAAGGCGTTGCCGCCCGGCTTGGCCTCGTCTTCCGTCTTGCTAGCCTCCGCCTTGCCTTTGGGCCCGCAGGCCTCCCCGTCCACAGGCTTCGCCGAGAACATGGCCGCATAGAAGCCGGGCTCCTGCTCGGCGAAGGCCAGATAGGCCTCGCCCATCCGGGTGAAGCGTTCGAGAGGCGTCCCGTCGCTCTGGAGGGCGCGGCCGAGCCGGCTGGAGAGTTCCGTGAAGCCCCGGAACGCCACCTCGGCCACCAGGGCCTCCCGGCCCCGGAAGTGCCGGTAGAGCGCCGCCGGCGTCACGCCCACGAGCTTGGCGGCATCCGCCAGGGTGAACCCCCCGAGGCCCCGTTCGGCGATGAAGCGCTGCGCCGCCTCGATGAGGGCTTCCTTGAGGTTGCCGTGGTGGTAGCCCTGCCGGTCGAACGGGGCACGCCAGTGACGCATGATGGTACCTGTCTTTCCTGGGCCCGACTCTAGACCGGCTGTACCGGGCAGGCCAGCCGGAAGCCCTTAGACCATGAACATCGGGCGGGGAAAGAGGTTCGGGAAGGGCTGGTTGTTGTCACCTCCGGGGCGCGTCAGCGCGGAAGGGGATCCACTCTCCCGCCCGGCGCTATGGATTCCTTGCCCCTTCATTTCGCTCGAGCCGGGAATGACAAGAGGGGCTGGCCGAATGCGGCAAGGGGGCGGGTGACGTTTCGGGTCGGAACTGCCATATACGGCCTATGATCGAGCATCCGACGCGCGATGCGGGCTTCGGCGTCTACGTCCACTGGCCCTTCTGCGCCTCCAAATGTCCCTATTGCGACTTCAACAGCCATGTCCGCCATCAGCCGGTGGACCAGGAGCGGTTCCTCGCGGCCTTTCGGCGGGAGATCGCCCACACGGCGGCTCGCATCCCGGGCCGGACGGTGACCAGCATCTTCTTCGGCGGCGGCACGCCCTCACTGATGAAGCCTGAGACGGTGGGCGCGATCCTCGACGCCATCGGTGGGGCCTGGAGCGTCGATCCGGGCGCGGAGGTGACGCTTGAGGCCAATCCCACCAGCGTCGAGGCCGAGCGCTTCCGCGGCTATCGTCATGCGGGCATCAACCGGGTGTCGCTGGGCGTACAGGCGCTCAACGATCCGGACCTGCGCCGGCTCGGCCGCATGCATTCGGTCGAGGAAGCTCTTGCTGCCGTGAAGATCGCGGCCTCGATCTTCGAGCGCTATTCCTTCGACCTGATCTATGCCCGTCCGAACCAGACGCCCGAGGACTGGCGCGCGGAGCTGAAGCAGGCCATCGGCCATGCGGTCGAGCACCTGTCGCTCTACCAGCTCACCATCGAGCCCGGCACCTGGTTCCAACGCCTCTACGATGCCGGCAAGATCACGATTCCCGACGAGGAGACGGGCCGGGCCCTCTACGACGTCACGCAGGAGGTCTGCGAGGCGCAGGGGCTGCCGGCGTACGAGATCTCGAATCACGCCCGGCCCGGCGCGGAATCGCGTCACAACCTCGTCTACTGGCGCTACGGCGAATATGCCGGCATCGGCCCGGGCGCCCATGGGCGTCTCGTCACCGGCAATGCGCGGCTCGCCACCGCCACCGAGAAGCACCCCGAGACCTGGCTCGGACAGGTGGAGCGCGAGGGCCACGGCGTCATCGAGGAGGAGATCCTCACCTCGGAAGCCGAGGGCGACGAATTCCTGCTCATGGGGCTTCGCCTGAAGGAAGGCATCGACCCGCGCCGCTTCACGGCCTTCACGGGACGCGAGCTCAACGCGCGCAGGCTGCGGACGCTCGAAGAGGAAGGCCTGATCCGCACGGACGGCGCGCGGCTCGCCGTGACCCCGAAGGGCTTTCCGGTGCTCAATGCGGTGATCGCGGAGCTGGCGGCGTAAGGTCTTGGCCTCATCCTCAACCCTCATCCTGAGGAGCCGCGTCAGCGGCGTCTCGAAGGATGGTTCCAGTGGTCGCTGGAGACGCCTCGCCCTTCGAGACGCTTCGCTCCTCAGGGTGAGGCTATGGTGGAGCAACCGCTCGGCATGAGGGCTTTGGAGCGATGACGTCCGGCGCCTGCGTCTCTCCTACCCCTTCACCTTCCCCTCGATTACGTCCCACACCGTGCCGGTGAGGTCGGGGCCGCCGAGGCGCTTGATCGCGCGCAGGCCCGTGGGGGCGGTGACGTTGATCTCGGTGAGGTTGCCGTCGATCACGTCGATGCCCACGAGGATCAGGCCCATGCGCTTCAGGTCCGGCCCGATGGTCTCGCAGATCTCGCGCTCGCGCGGGCTCAGGTCCGTGGGTTTCGCGGCGCCGCCGCGCACCATGTTGGAGCGGATGTCGTTCGCGGCCGGCACACGGTTGACGGCGCCCGCCGCCTCGCCGTCGATGAGGATGATGCGCTTGTCGCCCTCCGTCACCTTCGGCAGGAACTTCTGGATCACCCAGGGCTCGCGGAAGGTCGCGGCGAAGAGATCGTAGAGCGAGCCGAAATTCGGGTCCTCGCGGCCGATCTTGAACACGCTCGCGCCGCCATGGCCGTAGAGCGGCTTCATCACCACGTCCCCGTGCTCGCGCCGGAACTCCTCGATCTCCTCCTTGTCGCGGGAGATCAGGGTCGTGGGCATGAGATGCGGGAAATGCGTCACGAAGAGCTTTTCCGGCGCGTTGCGCACATGGGCGGGATCGTTGACCACCAGCGTCTTCGGGTGGATCCGCTCCAGCATGTGGGTCGCCGTGATGTAGGCGAGGTCGAAGGGCGGGTCCTGGCGCATGAGCACCACGTCGACGCCCGAGAGATCCACGCGCTGGGCCTCGCCCAGCGTGTAGTGGTCGCCCTCCACGTCGCGCACCTCGACGGGTTCGGCCATCGCGGTCACGGCGCCGTCGCGCATGGACAGGCGGTCCGGGGTGTAGTGCAGGAGGCGGTGGCCGCGCCGCTGCGCCTCGAGCATCAACCCGAAGCCCGTATCGCCCGCGATCTTGATGGTTCGGATGTGGTCCATCTGGACCGCGACGGTGAGGGTCATGCGTGTGCCTCCATGGGAACGGCGGTTATTGGCCCGAAATCGGCCCTTGGCAACAGGGCAGTCATGCCCGGTGAACGAAAAGGTACGGGCCCGCGTTGTTTCCTGCCCCGCTTCGGGGTTCCGCCACCTTGCCGTCAGGCTTCACCATCCACATGTCATCACCCATGCAGCGCCGCGCCCTTCTCATCGTCAATTCCAAGAGCCGCAGCGGCGAAGCCCAGTGCAAGACCGCCATCGAGCGCCTGAAGGCGCACGACATCGAGCCGTTCCACGTGGAATGCGGCCGGCGGGAGGACCTGTCGCCGCTGATCGTGAAGCATGCCCACAAGGTCAATTGCGTGGTCGTGGGCGGCGGGGACGGCACCATCAACGCGGCGGCGCTCGGGGTAATCGAGGCGGGACTGCCGCTCGGCATCCTGCCGCTCGGCACGGCGAACGACCTCGCCCGCACCCTGGATATCCCGTTCGACCTCGACGGCGCGGCCGACATCATCGCGGCGGGGAAGACGCGCAGGATCGACCTCGGCCTCGTCAATGGCGAGCCCTTCTTCAACGTGGCGAGCATCGGCCTCTCGGCGGAGCTGGCGCAGAAGCTCACGCGCGACATCAAGCGCCGCTGGGGGCGCCTGGGCTATGCGCTGGTGGCCGTCAAGGTGCTGATGCAGGCGCGTCCCTTCAGCGCCACCATCACGAGCGAGACGGAGTCGGTGCAGGTGAGGACGCTGCAGGTCGCGGTCGGCAACGGGCGCTTCTACGGCGGCGGCAACGCGGTCGAGAAGAATGCCGCTATCGACGACCAGCACCTCGACCTCTACAGCCTCGAGCTGGAAAAGGCCTGGAAGCTCGCCCTGATGGCGAAATCCTTCCGGTATGGCGAGCACGGCGCCTGGGACGAGGTGCGCGCGGTGCGCGCCAAGGAATTCGACATCCGCACCCGGCGTCCGCGCTCCGTCAACGCCGATGGCGAGATCGTCACGCAGACGCCGGCACATTTCTCGATCAAGCCCTGCGCGGTCACGGTCTTCGCGCCCTGAGGCGCAGGCCGGACGCAAGGGCGTCACCGCCACTCGACCAGGGAGCGGGGCAGGGGTGCCGAGGCGGCCTCGTCGACGGCCGGGCGAAGCTGCTCGACGGACCGGCCATAGCGGAGGGCGCCCTCCATGCTGCCGCGGGTCAGGCCGATGTCGTGCAGGGCCGCGTCGTCGAGGGAACCCAGCGCCCGCATGTCGCGACGGACGCGGAATTCCCGGGCGACAACCTCGACGATCCGCTGCAGGAGGGAGCGATCCCGCCGGACGGCGAGGTGCTGGCGGGCGGTGGTGCGGGTGGTCATGGTCGCGGACATGGATCTCTCCATCTTCTGGGTGCCGGAGGAACGGGGCGTGCCTCAGCGGCGATGAGAAGACTTTAGAACTGCCGCTTGCATAACGGAAACGAATGTTCATTATATCGAAGATAATGACCTGTTATGGAGACGATCCATGCCGCACAATCTCGACGTCAGCCTGATCAGGGCCTTCGTGACCGTGGTGGATTCCGGCGGCATGACGGCCGCCGGCAACGTTCTCAACCTCACCCAGGCGGCGGTCAGCCAGCAGGTCAAGCGGCTGGAGGAGATGCTGGGCGAGGAGCTCATCACCCGCGACCGGCGCGGCATGAAGCTCACGAGCGCTGGCGAGCGCCTGTTCGGCCGAGCCAAGCGGCTGCTCGCCCTCAACGACGAGATCTGGACCGAGATGACGACGCCGGTCTACGAGGGCGAGGTGCGGCTCGGGATCCCGAGCGACATCATCACCACCTATCTGCCCACCTTCCTGAAGAACTTCGCCCGCAGCTACCCCAAGGTGCAGGTCTGCCTGCGCAGCGGATCGAGCGCGAAGCTGCGCTCGGAACTCGCCGCCGGCAAGGTCGACATCGTGCTCGCCACCGAGCTCGTGTGCGATCCCGATGGCGAGAACCTGATCATGGACCGGCTCGTCTGGGTCGGGGCCCCGGGCGGCGAAGCCGCCTACCAGCGGCCGCTGCCCGTCTCCATCGGCTGCTCCGACTGCGCCTTCCGAGCCCCCGTTCGCGAGGTGCTGCAGCAGGCCGGAATCGAGTGGCGCTCAGTGTCGGAGGTGACGAACACCACCGCCCAGGTGGCGACGGTGGCAGCCGACATCGCCGTGATGGCCTGGATGGCCTCGACGGTTCCGGAAGGATTCGAGGTGCTGGGGCGCGACTCCGGCCTGCCGCCGCTCCCACCCTTCACGGTCAATCTCTACCTGCCGAAGGCCGGCGGCAGCGCCATCGTGCAGGAACTGGCGCGCCACATCCGCCAGGCGCTGTCCGCGCCGCGGCGCATGGTGGCCTAACTCATCTCCAGCTCGAACGCGGCCGGCAGGTGGCGGGGCCAGCGGCGCGGGGCGACGAAGACCGCGTCGGCGCGCCAGGTCTTGGTGGCGGCCCAGGGATGGCGCGAGAGCCAGGCCCGCGCCGCGCGGGAGAAGCGGCGGCGCTTGGCGGGCGTGATGGCGGCGAGCGCATCGTCCATGAGGCCGCGCGCCTTCACCTCGACGAACGCGATGGTGTCGCCGCGCATGACGATGAGGTCGATCTCGCCGCCGGCCGCCGCATAGCGGCGGGCGAGAGGGCGGTAGCCCTTCATGAGCAGGAACAGCAGCGCGACCCGCTCGGCCCCGAGGCCGCGCAGGAAAGTGGCGCGCCGCCGTTCGAGCGCATTCCTCATCGGTCTTTCTTGGCGAGCGCGAGGGCGCGGGCGTAGACGTCGCGCTTGGGGATGTCGAGCTCGGCCGCCACGAGGGCCGCTGCGTCCTTGATGGAATGGTGCTTGAGCGCCGCCTCCAGCTTGCCGTCGAGGGCCGCGTCGGCTTCCGCCGCATGCATTTCCTTCGAAGCCTCGCCGATCAGCACCACGATCTCGCCCTTGGGCGGCCCCTCCTCGGCGAATTGCCGGGCCAGCTCCGGCAGAGTGCCGCGCCGGATCGTCTCGAACATCTTGGTGAGCTCACGCGCCACCACGGCCTGGCGCTCGCCCAGTACCTCGGCGGCATCCGCCAGCATCTCCGGCAGGCGGTGCGGGCCCTCGAAAAGCATCAGCGTGCCCGGGATCGGGCCGATCTCGGCGAGGCGCGCGCGCCGCGCGGCGCTCTTCGCCGGCAGGAAGCCCTCGAAGAAGAAGCGGTCGGTGGGCAGGCCCGACACCACCAGCGCCGTGAGGATCGCCGAGGGGCCGGGGATTGGCGTCACCGGCAGGCCCTCCTCGATGGCGGCCTGCACCAGCTTATAGCCGGGGTCCGACACCAGCGGCGTGCCCGCATCCGACACCAGCGCCAGCGCCTGTCCCTCGCGGACGCGCTGCACCATGCGCTCGCGGACGGCCTCGCTCGAATGCTCGTGATAGGCCAGGAGCGGCGTCGTGATGCCGTAATGGGCAAGCAGCGTCTTGGTCACCCGCGTGTCTTCGGCCAGCACCGCGTCGGCGGCCGCGAGCACGTTCAGGCCGCGAAGGGAGATGTCCTTGAGGTTGCCGATGGGCGTCGCCACCACGTAGAGGCCGGGGGAGAGCGGTTCCGCCTCGGCCGCGAGGCCGAAGGCCGTGAAGGAGTGGACCCGCGTCGGGGCTTCCCGCCGCCTGGTCCTGTTGTCGATTCTCTGCGTCATCGCCGTCCAGTCTCGCACGAAGGGGCGCCCGGGCGGAAGCCGGACGAGGGGCCGAGGGCCCGAAGGATGGAAACAATGTTTACTTTTGCCTGCCAGGATGGAGCCCATTGTCGAAGGCTGCTTCCATGGGGGCTTGGGAGATGGCGCGATTTGTGACCGGTTCGAGACGCCGCGCCTGGGCCGCGGTCCTGATGGCCAGCCTGACGCTTGCCGGCTGCGTCGGCTCGGGCAGCATGGTTCCACCACGTTCCGTCGGCAGGACGGCGGCGGCCGCGCCGCCCCCGCCGCCGCAGGTCGAGGAGATCGATCCCGGAGCGCCGGTCGGGTCGATCACGCCCACGCCTCCCGTCGCGTCCGCGCCGCTCGGGGCTCCCGGCGGTACGACGGTCGGGAATGGCCCGGTCCGGGTGGCCCTCATCCTGCCGCTCACCGGCCAGGGCCAGAGCGCGGTCGCGGCGCAGAGCCTGAAGAACGCCGCCGATCTGGCGCTGGCCGAGGCGCAGGGCGCCGACATCACCCTCCTGGTCAAGGACGACCGCGGCACCCCGGAGGGCGCGCGGGAAGCCGCGAGCCAGGCGGTCGCGGAAGGCGCCGAGCTGATCCTGGGCCCGCTCTTCGCCGGCTCGGTGCAGGCGGCCGGCCAGGTGGCCCGCCAGGCCGGCAAGCCGGTCGTCGCCTTCTCGACCGACACCGCGGTCGCCGGACCGGGCGTCTATCTCCTGAGCTTCCTGGTCCAGGCCGAGGTCGACCGCATCGTCGCCTACGCAGCCCAGCAGGGGCGCCGCTCGGTCGCGGCGCTCGTGCCCGAGACGACCTACGGCCGCGTCGCCGAGGCGCAGTTCCAGCAGGCCGCCGCCCGCCACGGGCTTCGCGTCGTCGACGTCGAGCGCTATCCGGCCGGGCAGCCTCAAGGCGCCGTGCAGCGGCTCGGGCGCGTGATCGCGGGACCGGCGCCGCAGGCGGATTCGGTGTTCATCCCCGAGAACGGCGACGGGCTGCCGGCGGTCGCGCAGGCGCTGCAGATGGCCGGATTCGATGCCCAGCGCGTCAAGCCGCTCGGCACGGGCATCTGGAACGAGCAGCGGGTCCATGCCCTGCCGGCGCTCCAGGGCGGCTGGTTCGCGGCGCCCGACAACCGCGGCTTCCAGGCCTTCGCGGCCCGCTATCGCGCACGGTACAACACGGATCCGATCCGCCTCGCGACGCTGTCCTACGACGCGGTGACGCTTGCGGTGGCGCTCAACCGGGCGCGCGGCCCGCAACGCTATACGGAGGGCGTGCTGACCGATCCGGCGGGATTTGCCGGCGCGGACGGCGTGTTCCGCTTCAAGCCCGACGGCACCAACGACCGCGCGCTCGCCGTGCAGGAGATCCGCGACGGCGCCGCCGTGATGGTCAGCGGCGCGCCGCGCACGCTCGTGGCGAGCAACTAGAGCCGTCACGCGCGCGACAGCGTCGCGCTCAAGTTGGGCTTGTTGTTGAGGGTCTGGAACACCACGCAGTAGCGCTCGGTCAGCTTGAGAAGCTGGTCGACCTTTTCCTGCGGCGCGTCCGTGTCGACCTCGAAGGTGAGGCGGATGTCCTTGAAGCCGACCGGCGCGGTCTTGTCGACGCCGAGGGTGCCGCGGAAATCGAGGTCGCCCTCCGCCTTCACGGCGCCGTGGCGCAGGTCGATCTCGAGCGCCGTCGCCACCGCCTTCAAGGTCACGCCCGCGCAGGCCACGAGGGCTTCGAGCAGCATGTCGCCCGAGCACAGCTCCGCGCCCGATCCGCCGGTCGCCGGATGCAGGCCCGCGACGGCCAGTGCGCGGCCGGTCTCGACCTTGCAGGCGATGTGCTGGTCGTCGAGGGTGCCCTGCGCCTTCAGGGTGATGACGGCGGCGTTCGGGTCGTTGCGGTATTGATCCTTCAGCGGCGCCTGCAGGGCGCGCAGTTCGGTCGAGTCCATGAGCGTCGGTCCTTGGGTTAAAGTCACCACCAGAGCGCGGCGGCCTGACGGTCTTTCTCGCGCTGCGGCTGTTTGTGCGGTGTATTGAGCGATTGGTCCAGAGCCGTCAGCACGCGACGCACCGACGATTCGAACGGCAGCCCCGTTTTGTCACGGGGACGGGCGAGGCTCAAGGACAGCTCGTCGAAGATGCGGCCGGGCTTGGGCTGCATGACGATGGCGCGGTCGGCCAATGTCACCGCCTCCTGCACGTCGTGCGTCACGAGCACGACCGTGGGGCGCGTCTCCTCCCACAGGCCGAGGAGATGCTCGTGCAGGCTCGCGCGGGTGAAGGCGTCGAGCGCCGAGAACGGCTCGTCGAGGAGCAGGACCTTCGGGTTCGTGACGAACGCGCGGGCGATCGCCACGCGCTGCTGCTGACCGCCGGAGAGGTCGCGGGGCCAGCGGTCCGCGTGCTCCACGAGGCCGATCTTTTCGAGCGCATGGTGCACGCGGCCTTTGCGCTCGGCGGCGCTCACGCCGTCGAGGCCGAACGCGATGTTGTCGAACACCGTCAGCCACGGCAGGAGCCGCGGTTCCTGGAACACGATGCCGATGGCCGGGTGCGGGCCTGAGAGCGGTTCGTCGTCGAGGCGGATCGCGCCCGCGCTGGCGCGGTCGAGACCGGCGATGAGGCGCAGCAAGGTGGTCTTGCCGCAGCCCGATCCGCCGATCAGCGCGACGATCTCGCCCTCGTGGACCGAGAGGTTGATGTCGGACAGCGCCCGCGTACCGTCGGCGTAGATCTTGGAGAGGTGTTCGAGGTTCAGCATGTCAGAGCCTCTCCCGCACGGTGTCCTGCCAGCGCACCAGCGGCCTGGTGCCGTAGACCAGGAGACTGTCGGCGATCTTGCCGAGAAGCGCGAAGGCGATGATGGCTGCGAGGATCTGGTCGGGCTTGCCCATCTGCTGGCCGTCGACGAGCAGGTAGCCGAGGCCCTCCGAGGCGCCCATGAACTCCGCCGCGACCACGAACATGAAACCGAGCCCGAGGCCCGAACGCAGGGCGATCAGGGCTTCGGGCAACACCGCGGGAAGCAGGATGCGCCGGGCGAGCTTGAGGCGCGAGAGCCGGAACACGTGGCCGACCTCGACGAGCTTGCGGTCGACGGACAGGATCGCGCCCGCGATGCCGAGATAGACCGGGAAGAACACGCCGACCGCGATGAGCGCCACCTTCGAGGCCTCGAAGATCCCGAGCCACAGGATGAAGAGCGGCACCCAGGCGATGGACGGAATCGCGCGCAGCGCCTGAAGGGTCGGATCAAGCAGGTAGCGCGCGGTCCTGATCGAGCCCGAGAGGGCGCCGAAGACGATTCCCGCCGCGGCGCCGATCACGAAGCCGACGATCACGCGCCAGAGCGTGGCCCAGACATGGGTCCACAACTCGCCGGTCTCGGAGAGCGCCAGAAGCGTCGCGACGATGCGGCTCGGCGGCGGCACGAGGCGGCCCTGCGCGATGCCGAAATGAACGGCGGCCTCCCACAGGAGGGCGATCAGGACAGGCAATAAGAAGCCGAGAAGAAGACGCCAGTCGAAGGTCCGGCGCTTCCTCTCGGCAAGGGGAGGGGCCGCGAGAGCGGCGGCACCCTTGAGGGAGGACCAGGCTTGGCTTTCGGCTTGGCCTGTCACGGCGCTCTCCCGTGATGAAGCTTCTTAGCGCGACGCGGTCGCGAAGCTGCGGTCGATGAGGGAATCGACAGCGGCCTTCACGTCGGTCTCGGGCGTGATGACGCCCGCCTGCTGGAGCGCGAGGCCGGCGGCCAGGATCGTGTCGACCTGCGGCTGGCCGATGGTCGAGTGCGTCAACTCCGTGCGTTCGAGCTGGCGCTCGATCACCGTCTCCGGCAGCTTGGTGTAGGTCACGAGGGTCTTCTTCAACTCGGCCGGGTTGGCGAGCGAATAGGCGCGCGCCTCCTCGTAGGCCTTCAGGACCCGCTTCACGAGGGCGGGGTTCTCCTTGGCGAAGGCCTCGCTGACGTTGAGCACGCCCCAGGTGTTGGCGCCCGCATTGCGGTAGAAGAGCTGCGCGCCGCTCTCCACCTCGGCGGCCGCCATCAGCGGGTCGAGACCGGCCCAGGCGTCCACGTCGCCGCGCTCCAGGGCCGTGCGGCCGTCCGGGTGCTGCAGCAGGACGAGCTTCACGTCTTTCTCGGTGAGCTTGGCCTCCTGCAGGGCGCGCACCAGGAAGATGTGCGGGTCGGTGCCGCGGGTGACGGCGACGCGCTTGCCCTTCAGGTCCTCGACCTTGGCGATGCCCGTGTCCCGGCGGGTGACGAGCGCGGTCCATTCGGGACGCGAATAGACGTAGATCGACTTGATCGGATTGCCGTTGATCTTGCCGATCAGGGCGGCTGCGCCCGCCGTGGAGCCGAAGTCGATCGACCCCGCGTTGAGGAACTCGAGGGCCTTGTTGGAGCCGAGCGACTGCACCCAGCGCACCTTGATGCCGTCCTTCTCCAGTTCCTTCTCGAGGAAGCCCTTGTCCTTGAGGACGAGGCTGACCGGGTTGTAGGTGGCGAAGTCGATGCGGATCTCCTTCGGCTGGGCGAGGGCGCCCGCGGCGAAGGAGGTCAGGCCCGTGGCGAGGGAAGCGGCGAGGAGGAGGCGGCGGGTGAGGCTCATCGTGTCGGGTCCCATGGTGTGCGCATGGGACCTCGGACCGTGGGATCCTGGCGCCCGGCGCTTTAGCTGCACTTGTTTCGCGCCCGCAAGCTGCTTGCTCAAATCGGCGCGTGTCCTTTTTGTAGGACGATGCGTTTCTTATGTCAAACAAAGTTTTGTATAAAGAACAGATCCGCTGCTGCGACGAATGTCCACGACGTCTCCCATGGGCGATGTTCGGTGAAAGTGCTAATCCGGCAGAACCTGCGAAAATGGTCGCCCCGAGAACGGTCGCTGATGTCCACTCTCCTGCCCGAGACGATCCTGAAGAACCTGGGAGACGAGCCTCTGCGCGACCCCACGCTCCTGCGCTCCCGGCTGGTTCCCGACCTGAAGCTCTATCTCGACCAAGGGCGGGAGGCCGCGGAGGCGCAGCTTCTCAGGACCCAGAACGGCCTCGACTGCGCCCGCTACCTGTCGGCCCGCATGGACGGCCTCGTCCGCTGCGTGCACGATGCGGTCGTGCGCCACCTCTACCCGGCCGCCAATCCGTCCAGCGGCGAGCGCCTCGCGGTCGTGGCCACCGGTGGCTACGGGCGCGGCACGCTGGCGCCGGGCTCGGACGTCGATCTCCTGTTCCTGCTGCCCTACAAGCAGACCGCCTGGAGCGAGAGCGTGGTCGAGGCCATGCTCTACGTGCTCTGGGACCTCAAGCTGAAGGTCGGCCACGCGACGCGCTCCGTGGAGGACTGCATCCGCGAGGCCGGGGCCGACATGACGATCCGCACGTCGCTCCTGGAGGCCCGCTTCCTGTTCGGCGACCGGGACCTCTACGACACGCTGACCGTGCGCTTCGACGCCGAGATCGTCGCGACCTCCGCGCCCGACTTCGTCGACGCGAAATTGAAGGAACGCGACGCGCGCGTTGCCAAGGCCGGCGCGTCGCGCTACCTCGTCGAGCCCAACGTCAAGGACGGCAAGGGCGGACTGCGCGACCTCAACACCCTGTTCTGGATCGCCAAGTACGTCTACCGGGTGCGCGAGCCCGAGGAGCTGGTGAAGGCGGGGCTCTTCACGCCCGACGAGTTCAAGCTCTTCGCACGCTGCGAGGAGTTCCTGTGGCGCGTGCGCTGCCACCTGCACTTCGTCACCGGGCGCGCGGAGGAGCGGCTCACCTTCGATCTCCAGCGCGTCATCGCGGAGCGCATCGGCTCCACGGGCCGCAGCGGCCTGTCGGGCGTCGAGCGCTTCATGAAGTCCTACTTCCGCATCGCCAAGGACGTGGGCGATCTGACCGCCATCGTGTGCGCGGAGCTCGAAGGACGCCAGGCGAAGCGCCGCCCGGTGCTCGACCGCATGTTCGGCCGTTTCCGCCGCCGCCGCGGCGGCGCGCTCACGGGCAGCGACTTCATCATCGACAATGACCGCATCAACGTCAGCGGCGAGACCGCGTTCGTGCGCGATCCGGTCAACCTCATCCGCCTGTTCTGGATGGCCGACCGGCACAACCTGCCGATCCATCCCGACGCGACGCGCCTTGCCACGCGCTCTCTGTCGCTGATCGGTCCGGGGCTTCGCAATGACCCGGAGGCGAACCGGCTCTTCCTCGACATCCTCACGTCGAAGAATGTGCCCGAGGTGGTGCTGCGCCGCATGAACGAGGCGGGCGTCCTGGGGCGCTTCATCCCGGATTTCGGCCGCATCGTCGCGATGATGCAGTTCAACATGTACCACCACTACACGGTGGACGAGCACCTGCTGCGCTCCATCGGCGTCCTGACCGAGATCGAGACCGGGCAGTACGGCCACGAGCATCCGCTCGTGAACCAGATCTTCCCGTCGATCCAGAACCGCCGCGCCCTCTACGTGGCGGTGTTCCTGCACGACATCGCCAAGGGGCGCCCGCAGGACCATTCGGAGGCGGGCGCCGTCATCGCCCGCAAGCTCGGGCCCCGCTTCGGCCTGACGAAGGCCGAGACCAACACGGTGGCGTGGCTCGTCGAGCATCACCTCCTGATGTCGAACACGGCGCAGAGCCGCGACCTGTCGGATCCGGCGACCATCAAGAGCTTCGCCGAGGTGGTGCAGACCATGGAGCGCCTGAAGCTGCTCCTCGTGCTCACGGTGGCCGACATCCGCGCCGTCGGGCCCGGCGTCTGGACCGGCTGGAAGGGGCAGCTCCTGCGCAACCTCTACCACGAGACCGAGGTGGTGCTGGGCGGCGGCGCCACCGACATGGCGCGCTCCGAGCGCGTGCGCCTCGCCCAGGAGCAGCTGCGCGCCGAGCTTCCCGACTGGACGGAAGGCGAGTTCGAGTCTTACGCGGCGCGCCATATGCCCGCCTACTGGCTCAAGACCGACGAGACCCGCCGCGCCAAGCAGGCCCGCTTCGTACGGGAATCGGAAAAAGCCGGCCGCACGGTCACCACCTGCTTCGCGACCGACCATTTCCGCGGCGTGACGGAGCTCACGGTCCTCTCGCCGGACCACCCACGGCTTCTCGCCATCATCACCGGCGCCTGCGCGGCGGCGGGGGGCAACATCGTGGATGCGCAGATCTTTACCACCACCGACGGCATGGCACTCGACACCATCGTGCTCTCCCGCGCCTTCGACAGGGACGAGGACGAGCTTCGCCGGGCCGAGCGGGTCGCCAAGGGCATCGAGCGGGCCCTGAAGGGGGAGGTGAAGATCGCCGACCTGGTGGACGGCAAGCGCCCGGTGAAGGAGCGGTCCAGGACCTTCCACGTGCCCCCGGAGGTCTCCATCGACAACTCCCTGTCGAGCCGCCAGACCGTGATCGAGATCTCGGGCCTCGACCGGCCGGGCCTGCTCTACGACCTCACGACGGCCTTGGGGAAGCTCAACCTCAACATCGCCTCGGCCCACATCGTGACCTTCGGCGAAAAGGCCGTGGACGTGTTCTACGTGACCGACCTGACCGGCACCAAGGTGACCCATGCGGGCCGACAGGCCACCATCCGCCGGACCCTGCTCGACGTATTCAAGTCCGAGGAAAGCGCCCCGCCGCAGCGGCGCAGCGCTTGATTTGTGCCGCCGGGGACATGATATGTGGCCCGACCCCTTTCAAACCCACCTCAGTTGATCGACGATGAAGCCGAACGACACGGAAAACCAGAACACGACCCCGCAGGCCGAGCCGGCCGAGGCCACCGCCGGTGCTCCCGGCGCCGCCGCGAACGATGCCCAGCCGCAAGGCGCGTCGGATCCGGTCGCCGCTCTCCAGGCTGAGAACGCGGATCTGAAGGACAAGCTCCTGCGCCTGATGGCCGACATGGAGAACCTGCGCCGCCGCACGGCGCGGGAGATCGTGGATGCCCGCACCTATGCGGTCACGAACTTCGCCCGTGACATGCTCAACGTGGCCGACAACGTCCGCCGCGCCATCGAGAGCGTGCCGGACGAGGCCCGCGGCACCGCCGAGGGCGCCTTCAAGGGCCTGATCGAGGGCATCGACCTCACCGAGCGCGACCTCCTCAACACCCTGGAGCGCCACGGGGTCAAGAAGCTCGACCCGCAGGGCCAGAAGTTCGACCCGAACGTGCATCAGGCCATGTTCGAGGTCCCGAACCCGGACGTCCCCACCGGCACGGTCGTCCAGGTGGTGCAGTCCGGCTACGTGATCGGCGACCGGGTCCTGCGCCCAGCCCTCGTGGGCGTCGCCAAGGGCGGCCCGAAGGCTCCCAACGGCGCCGGCCCCGAAGGCGCGGACACCCCCTCCGCCGCCTCGTAGGCAGGGTTCCGGCCGACCTGACACGGCGGTTCTTTTCCGTGTCACCGGCGGAACCGGCCGGAACACGCGCTGTTGGCCTCCGAACCAATGTCCGGAGGCGACGGTGCGCTTTCTTCCGACCCGGGTGCACGGGATCATCGATTATCTCTGGGGCGCCGCGCTCCTCGCAAGCCCCTGGATCCTGGGCTTCGCCGGTATCACGGCGGCCAGGTGGATCGCCGTGGCGTTCGGCCTGGGCGCCATTCTCTACAGCCTCGTCACCGCTTACGAGCTCGGCCTCTTGCCGGTGCTGCCGATGCCGCTGCATCTGGTGCTCGACGGGGTGGCCGGCTTCATCCTGGCCATCACGCCCTGGGGCTTCGGCTTCGCCGGGCAGGTGGTCTGGCCCTTCGTCCTGTTCGGGCTGTTCTCGGTGGCGGCGAGCTTGGTGACCCGATTGCAGCCGGCGCGGAGTCCCGGCCGGCGGAGCATCCACGCCGCCCGGTGACTGCAGGCGGGGTCAGGGATTCATGTCGACGCTGTCGATGATGGAGCGGAAGCGTGGCAGGGTTTTGTCGCGGTCGCCCTCCCGCACGAGACCGACCATGCGCACGTAGCGGTCCGGCTCGAACCGGATCGTCTGCATGACCACGATGGGCTCGCCCGTGGGCGCGTCCTTCGCCCGCGCCACGATCTCGTGCCAGTCCTGCCCTTTGAACCGGAAGGATTCCGATCGCTCGAACACCACGTCCTTAAGAAGCTGGTTCGAGTTCAGCGCCGCCCTGGCGAACTGCTCGCGCCGCTCGCCGGGAGGGGGCGGGGGCTGGAGCGAGGCCGCCATGATGGCGACCGGCTGCTCCATCGCCTTGATGGTGTCATTCGGGCCGTCGGTGAAGAGGATCGAGTTGCCCGACAGCACCCGCACGGGCCGGAAGCCCGCCTTGTCGCCGATCCGGAAGGGCAGGGCCGAGACCTGCTCCTCCAGCGAGATGGGGCCGCGCAGGGCGACGCTCTTGAGCGCGCTGCGCATCTGGTCCTCGCTGTAGCCGTCCTGGCCACCCTGCACCTGGGCGATCAGGAGCGCCGTCAGGTCCTTGCCCTTCACGGCCAGCACCCATTTCCGGCCCTTGACCGGCCCGGTCATGGCGCCGGCGATGAGAACGCCGGTCTTGTCGCCCACCTTCACGGTCTCGCGGGCCTTTACGTCGAGGCCCTGGTGCTTGAGCGCCTCCTTGGTCAGGCCCGCCGTGAGCTGGTCGTAGGCGGCCGGAGGCATCTCCGAGATGGTGATGGCGGCGGCCCGCTCCTCGTTCTCGAAGCCGTTGAAGCGCTTCGAGAGCACCATGTCCTGCGGCGGCACGATGCCGACCCGCGAGGCGGGCGGAAAGACGGGCTCGGCCGCAAGCGCGGTCCCGATCGAGAGGGTGAAGCCGATGGCGGCGGCAGCGAAACCTTTCAGTCCCATGCGGTCCTCCGGAATGTCTGTCTCCTAGGCTTAAAGCGGCACCTTCACCCGGCGCAAGGTCAGATTGAGCCGGCCCCCCTGCGGCAGCAGGTCCGAGGTTCCGGGGAGGAGCCGGTCGATCCCGTGGTGGATCAGCCGCGCCGGGCCGCCGAAAACGATGGCGTCGCCCGAGCGCAGGCGCACCGATTTGGTCGGGTCCTTCCGGTCGAGGCCGCCATAGCGGAAGAGGGCGGTGTCGCCGAGGGAGAGCGACACGACCGGGGCGTCGAACTCCTCCTCGTCCTTGTCCTGGTGCAGTCCCATGCGGGCCGAGGGCTCGTAGAAATTGACCAGGCAGGCATCGGGCGGATGGGGATAGCCGCTCAGCTCCTCCCAGGCCCGAAGGATTTGACCGGGCATCGGCGGCCACGGCGCGCCCGTCTCCGGATGGGTCGGCTGGTAGCGGTAGCCGTCGACGTCCGACACCCAGCCCAGCGCCCCACAGTTGGTCATGCGCACGGAGAACGGCTTGCCCGTGCGGGGCATGCGCGGCACGTAGAGCGGCGCCGCCCGGGTGATCCCGCGCAAGGCCGCCAGCAGGTTCTCCTGCGCCGGGCGGTCGAGGTAGTCGGGATGGTAGACGAGGCCGGGCGCGAGGGTGAGGGCGGGCATGGGCAAGAACCTAATCCCGTTCGTGGCTCCATGCCACCGGGTGCTAGGCCGCTCACCGGCTATCACTGGGGCCTGACCCGCAAGCAGGCGATTTTGGGGTGGGAGGCCGGGCAGGGCCGGGTTTAGCATCTCCGGCCTCACGGCTGGCGGTAGCAGAAATCGGTGTACCGCCCAACGCAGCGCCAACCGGAGTGGTTGGTGCTGACCGCGGATACGTCGTGAGCAGGAAGCCCGTTCCATAGAACGAAGCAGGATCCGGCCACGAAAGGCAGGCTGACCGCCAGGAGCACCCAGACTCGGTCCCAGTCGCCGAGCCGCGCCAGGTTGAAGGCGTGGAAGAGGAAGAACCCGGCGACCGCAGCAAATATGATGACCATGATGGCGGTCATGGCCCTGCTCCTGTTCCACAGGAATCAAGACAAGGTTATAGAGTATCTTTCAGGCATGGCGATCGCCATGTCTTCAGCCATGGGTCGCTGGGCCGACATTCTAAGGCTCCCGGATACAGAACTTGTAGCGACCGCTGGTGCAATGCCATCCAGGAGGAAACCCTATGGCCTGATCCACAGGCCCATCAGGGCCGGACGTAGGCAGCCCGTTCCACAGAACCCAACCCGATGCTACGACGAAAGGAAGGCTTCCGGCGAGGGAGATCCAGAACCCGTCCCGTTGACCGGATCGCCTGAAACGAATGGCTGAAAGCAGCAGGAGGCTGCCGATTGCCGCAAATACGATAGCCACGATGATATCGACCATGGGACCCGTCCGACCATGCGGATGAAGCCCGGAAAGATAACCTATACGGTATCACATAACGATGCGTTCCGGCACTAAATCCGATTATGAATGGTCTCCGAAGGAGGATTAGGGGGGTCGCGTGATTGTCCCTATTGCAGAGCTGCAACAGCCCTCCTTCCGACGGATAGCGGGCGAAACAAGCCTTCAAGATCGTCTTGCAGGCCTCAAGAGCCCTTCTTATATCAGCGCCAGCACAGGAACGGCCGGCATCGGACGGATCCTGGCACGTGAATGTTCAACCATAACAGCCATGGGCCGAGCTGCTTTTTTGGGCTCGGCGGTCTGCTTGAAAGTGAGGGATCCCGCCATGGGTAAGGTCATCGGTATCGACCTCGGCACCACCAATTCCTGCGTCGCCGTGATGGAAGGCACGCAGGCCAAAGTCATCGAAAACGCGGAAGGCGCGCGGACGACCCCGTCCATCGTGGCCTTCACGGACGAAGGCGAGCGCCTCGTCGGCCAGCCGGCCAAGCGCCAGGCGGTCACGAACCCCGAGCGCACCTTCTTCGCCATCAAGCGCCTGATCGGGCGCACCTTCGACGACCCCATGACCAAGAAGGACATGGGCCTCGTTCCCTACAAGATCGTCAAGGGCGGCAACAACGACGCCTGGGTCGAGGCGGACGGCAAGACCTATTCGCCCTCGCAGATTTCGGCCTTCACCCTTCAGAAGATGAAGGAGACGGCGGAGGCCTATCTCGGCCAGCCGGTGACCCAGGCCGTCATCACGGTTCCGGCCTACTTCAACGACGCCCAGCGCCAGGCCACCAAGGACGCCGGCAAGATCGCCGGCCTTGAGGTCCTGCGCATCATCAACGAGCCGACCGCGGCCGCGCTCGCCTACGGCCTCGACAAGAAGCAGCACGGCACGATCGCGGTCTACGACCTCGGCGGCGGCACCTTCGACGTGTCGATCCTCGAGATCGGCGACGGCGTGTTCGAGGTGAAGTCCACCAACGGCGACACCTTCCTGGGCGGCGAGGACTTCGACATGCGCCTCGTCGAGTACCTCGCGGCCGAGTTCAAGAAGGAGCAGGGCATCGACCTGACCAAGGACAAGCTCGCCCTGCAGCGCCTGAAGGAAGCGGCCGAGAAGGCCAAGATCGAGCTCTCCTCGGCCTCGCAGACCGAGATCAACCTGCCCTACATCACGGCGGATGCGTCGGGTCCGAAGCACCTCGCCATGAAGCTCTCGCGCGCCAAGTTCGAGTCGCTCGTCGACGACCTGGTGCAGAAGACCATCGAGCCCTGCCGCAAGGCCCTCAAGGATGCCGGCCTCTCGGCCGGTCAGATCGACGAGGTGGTCCTGGTCGGCGGCATGACCCGCATGCCGAAGATCCAGGAAGTGGTGAAGACCTTCTTCGGCAAGGAGCCCCATAAGGGCGTAAACCCGGACGAGGTGGTGGCCATCGGCGCGGCCGTCCAGGCCGGCGTGCTCCAGGGCGACGTCAAGGACGTCCTGCTCCTCGACGTGACCCCGCTCTCGCTCGGCATCGAGACCCTCGGCGGCGTCTTCACCCGTCTGATCGACCGCAACACGACGATCCCGACAAAGAAGAGCCAGGTGTTCTCCACCGCGGAGGACAACCAGAACGCCGTGACGATCCGGGTCTTCCAGGGCGAGCGCGAGATGGCCGCGGACAACAAGCTGCTCGGCCAGTTCGACCTGATGGGCATCCCGCCGGCCCCGCGCGGCGTGCCGCAGATCGAGGTGACCTTCGACATCGACGCCAACGGCATCGTGAACGTCACCGCGAAGGACAAGGCCACCGGCAAGGAGCAGCAGATCCGCATCCAGGCCTCGGGCGGCCTGTCGGACGCCGACATCGACAAGATGGTGAAGGACGCCGAGGCCCACGCCGAGGAGGACAAGAAGCGCCGCGAGCTGGTCGAGGCCAAGAACCAGGGCGAGAGCCTCGTTCACTCGACCGAGAAGTCGCTCAAGGAGTACGGCGACAAGGTCGCCGAGTCCGACAGGCAGGGCATCGAGACCGCCATCGACGCGCTCAAGCAGGCGCTCGCCGGTGACGATTCCGAGGTCATCAAGGCCCGCACGACGGACCTGATGCAGGCCTCCATGAAGCTCGGCGAAGCCATGTATCAGGCCTCGCAGGCCGGCGCCGGCGAAGGCACCGGCGAGGCCGGCGCCGAAGAGCCCAAGAAGGACGACGTCATCGACGCCGACTTCCAGGAAGTCGACGAGGGCGACAAGAAGAAGCGCGCCTAATCCCATGACGGCGTCTTGAAGAATGCGGCACCCGGTTGCTATGGCCGGGTGCCGTTTTCATGAAAGACGGGTTGAAAGGTTCAAAAACAACGATGATCGACATGCCGACCCAGATCCGCGACGCCCTTACACCGCTGCCCCCGACCGGCGGGCGCGCATCCCGGCGCCGGATCCTCGGCATGACGGGGCGGCCCGCCGCCTCAAGGGGCGACTGACATGTCCAAACGTGACTATTACGAGGTTCTCGGCGTCGCGAAGACCGCCACCGAAGCGGAGATGAAATCCGCCTTCCGCAAGCTCGCGATGCAGTACCACCCGGACCGCAACCCGGGCGACCACGAGGCCGAGGTCAAGTTCAAGGAAATCAACGAGGCGTACCAGACCCTCTCCGACGCGCAGAAGCGAGCGGCCTACGACCGCTTCGGCCATGCGGCCTTCGCCAATGGCGGCGCGGGTGGCCCCGGCTTCGGCAACGACTTCTCCGACTTCATGTCGGACATCTTCGAGAACTTCTTCGGCGAGACCCGCGGGCGCGGCGGGCGCAGCACCAGTGGCCGCGAGCGCGGCGCCGACATGCGCTACAACCTGGAGATCTCCCTCGACGAGGCCTTCCACGGCAAGACCGCCGAGCTCAAGATCCCGACCTCGATCACCTGCGAGGTCTGCGCAGGGTCAGGCGCCAAGGCGGGCTCGAAGCCCAAGGCCTGCCCGACCTGCGGCGGCGCGGGCCGTGTGCGGGCGACGCAAGGCTTCTTCTCCATCGAGCGCACCTGCCCGAACTGCCACGGCCGCGGCGAGATCATCGACGATCCGTGCCCCAATTGCGGCGGCGCAGGCCGCGTGACCCGCGAGCGCACGCTCTCGGTCAACATCCCGGCCGGCGTCGAGGACGGCACCCGCATCCGCCTCGCGGGCGAAGGCGAGGCCGGGCTTCGCGGCGGGCCGCCGGGGGACCTCTACATCTTCCTGTCCCTCAAGCCCCACCCGTTCTACCAGCGCGACGGGGCGGACCTGTTCTGCCGCGTGCCGATCTCCATGGTGACGGCGGCGCTCGGCGGCGAGTTCCACGTGCCCACGCTCAGCGGCACCGACGCCCTGGTCAAGGTTCCCGAGGGCACCCAGTCGGGCAAGCAGTTCCGCCTGCGCGGAAAGGGCATGCCGGTCCTGCGCTCGCGGGACGTGGGCGACCTCTACATCCAGGTTGTTGTGGAAACTCCGCAGAAGCTGTCGAAGCGCCAGCGCGAGCTTCTGACGGAGTTCGAACAGGAATGCTCCAAGGAAAACAACCCGGAGAGCTCGGGCTTTTTCACCCGGGTCCGCGAGTTCTTCGACGGTCTGAGTGGATCCACTTAGCTTGACGGTCGTTTTCTCTGAGTTCTAAAGAACCGATGTGATCCGCCCGCGCGAGGGACCTCCGACGTGCATCAATCGTTCCAAAGGCCACGGCCCCGGAAGCTGCCGATCGGCAAGGACCGCTTCGAGGACGAAGCCCGCTTTCTCCGGTCGTGGCTGGAACGGCCCCTCGTGGTGGGGGCCGTCATGCCGTCGGGCAAGATGCTCGCCCGCACCATGGCGGCCTTCGTGGACCCCCGCATCCCCGGTCCCATCATCGAGCTCGGGCCCGGCACAGGCCCGGTCACCGATGCCCTCGTGCGCCGGGGCGTGGCGCAGGACCGGCTGGTCCTCGTCGAGTACAACCCGGATTTCTGCCAGCTCCTGAAGCGGCGCTTCCCGAAGGCCACCATCGTCCAGGGCGACGCCTACGACCTGGGCGAGACCCTGTCGGGGGTCCTCGAAGAACCGGCGGCCGCGACCGTCTCCAGCCTGCCGCTCTTCACCAAGCCCATGGACCAGCGCCTGGACCTGCTCGAGGCGGCGCAGGCGCTGATGCATCCGGACGCCCCCTTCATCCAGTTCACCTATGCGGTCGTGCCGCCGATCCCGGCCCGCTCGCAGGGCTACCGCACCCGCGCCTCGAACCGCATCTGGCGCAATCTCCCCCCGGCCCGCGTCTGGGTCTACAACAAGGTCGCCACCCCATGAGCACAGCGATGTCCCTCCGCCAGGATTCCACTCCAGCCGGGGACGTCCGCGACAGGCTCATCATCGGTCTGGACCTGCCCTCCGTGGAGGAGGCGCGCCGCACGGTCGACCGGATCGGCGAGGCCGGCACCTTCTACAAGATCGGCTACCAGCTCGCCTATGCGGGCGGGTTCGAGCTCGCCCGGGAACTCGTCGCCGGGGGCAAGAAGGTCTTCCTCGACCTCAAGCTCCACGACATCGGCAACACGGTCGAGGAGGGCGTGCGCTCGGTGGCCCGCCTCGGCGCGACGTTCCTCACCGTCCATGCCTATCCGCAGACCATGCGGGCGGCCGTGGCCGGCAGGGCCGGCTCGTCCCTGAAGATCCTCGCCGTCACCGTGCTGACCTCCTACGACCAGCAGGACCTCGCGGAGGCCGGCTACGCGCCCGGCCTCACGCCCGCCGAGCTCGTCGAGCGACGCGCCGTCCAGGCCCGCGACATCGGCATCGACGGCATCGTCTGCGCCGCCCCTGAAGCCGCGCGCGTGCGCGCCGTCGTCGGCCCGGACCGGCTCATCGTGACCCCGGGCATCCGCCCGGCGGGCGCGGAGGCCGGCGACCAGAAGCGCATCGTGACGCCTGCCGAGGGCATCCGGCTCGGCGCCGATCACCTCGTGGTGGCGCGGCCCATCATCAAGGCAGCGGATCCGCGCGCGTCGGCCGAGGCCATCGTGGCGGAGATCGCCGGGGCGGTTTGAGGTCCATACCGTCATTCCGGGGCCGCAAAGCGGAGCCCGGAACCCACAAACACAAGCATTTCCGGAATGGACGATCAGCGTCCCGCCTCTTCCTGCATCTTCGGCGATTATGGGTTCCGGGCTCGGCGCTAACGAGCCGCCCCGGAATGACGTGGGAGCAGTTTCAGGATGACACCGGACCTTGACGCCGCAGCCCTCATGCCGTTCGTTTCCCCGTCACGCTTGTCCAAGGAGTCGCCATGCCCAAAGGCTATGTCATCGCCCGCGTCACCGTCACGGATCCCGAGGCCTATGCGGAATATGCTAAGGGCGCCACGGCGGCGATCAGGCAATATGGCGGGCGGCCCCTCGTGCGCGGCGGCGCCTATGAGGCGCTGGAGGGTGAGGCGCGGGCGCGCAACGTGGTGATCGAGTTCGACTCGGTGGAGCAGGCGCGCCGCTATTATCATTCCCCCGAATATCAGGCCGCCAAGGCCAAGCGCGACGGCGCCTGCGTGGCGGAGTTCGTTCTCGTGGAAGGAGCTTGAGTGATGGCGAAGGGATACTGGATCGGCCGGGTCGACGTGCAGAACCCGGAGGCCTACCAGAACTACGTGAAGGCCAATGCGGCGGCTTTTTCAAAGTACGGCGCCCGCTTCCTGGTGCGCGGCGGAAACTTCGAGGCCGTCGAAGGCGCGGCCCGCGCCCGCAACGTGGTGATCGAGTTCCCGAGCTACGAGCAGGCGCTCGCCTGCTGGAACTCGCCCGAATACGCGGCCGCCAAGGCCGAGCGGGACGGCCACGCGGTCGCCGAGATCATCGTGATCGAGGGCTACGACGGGCCGCAGCCGGGATGAGCCGGGGCGGCTACGCCATCCGGGCCGCCCGGCCGGACGACCTTGCAGCCCTGGCCGGGGTAGAGCGCTCCGCCGCCGTGACCTATTTCGCGGCGCTCGGCGAGCCGCACGGAATCCCCGACGCCATGCCGCCGGAGGCGCTCGAATCCTGCCATGCGGCCGGGCTTCTCTGGGTCGCGGCCGACCGGCATGACGCGCCGGCGGGCTTCCTGGCCGCGCAGGTCGTCGACGGCATGCTTTTCGTGAAGGAGATGAGCGTCGCCCGCGCGCACCAGCGCGCCGGGCTCGGCCGCCGGCTGATGCGGACCGCGGAGGAGCATGCGCAAGAGGCGGGCTTCGCGGCCGTCGCGCTGACGACCGACCGCCTGATCCCGTTCAACGGTCCGTTCTACGCGAGGCTCGGCTTCGCCGAGGTGGCGCTCGCGGAGGCTTCGCCCGGCCTCCGGCGGATCGTCGCCGAGGAAATCGCCGCGGGTTTCGATCCGGCGCGCCGGATCGTGATGACGAAGCCGCTCGCTGCTTTGCAGGCACCGAGCACCCCGCTATATCGGGAAGAGGTTTAAGGAGATCCTGGCATGACCGAGATGCGTCTCGTCGTCGTAGGCGCGGCCGGCCGCATGGGGCGCATGCTCATCAAGGCGGTGGCCGAGGCCGAAGGTTGCGCCCTCGTAGGCGCGATCGAGCGGAAGGGCTCGGAGGTGATCGGACAGGATGCGGGGCTGCTTGCCGGAACCGGCCTGCTCGACGTGGAGGTGACGGACGACCCGCTCCCCGTCTTCGCCCAGGCCGACGGGGTGCTCGACTTCACGGCGCCCGCCGCCACCGTCGCCTTCGCGGCGCTCGCGGCCCAGGCCCGGATCGTCCACGTGATCGGCACCACGGGCCTCCAGGAGGCGGAGTTCGCCAAGCTCGAAGCCGCTGCCCGCCATGCCCGCATCGTCCAGTCCGGCAACATGTCGCTCGGCGTGAACCTGCTCGCGGGCCTCGTGCGCAAGGTCGCGGCGACTTTGGGCGAGGACTACGACATCGAGGTCCTGGAGATGCACCACCGCATGAAGGTGGATGCGCCCTCCGGCACCGCGCTCCTCCTCGGCGAGGCGGCCGCGGAAGGCCGCAAGATTTCCCTGAAGGACCGCTCGGTGCGCAGCCGCGACGGCCATACCGGCGCGCGCAATCCCGGCGACATCGGCTTCGCGACCCTGCGCGGCGGCACGGTGGTAGGCGAGCACACGGTGATGTTCGCCGGCCCCGGCGAGCGGCTGGAGCTGTCGCACCGGGCCGAGGACCGGAGCATCTTCGCCCGCGGCGCCGTCCGGGCCGCGCTCTGGGGCTTCGACAAGAAACCCGGCTACTACACCATGGCCGACGTGCTCGGCCTCGCGGATCTGTAACGCTTCTTCCCACCCATCGGAGACCCTCATGGATCGCCTTCTCGTGCTCGTTCGCCACGGCCAGAGCGAATGGAACCTCAAGAACCTGTTCACCGGCTGGAAGGACCCGGGCCTCACCGAACTCGGCATCGAGGAGGCGCGCACGGCCGGCCGGCGCCTGAAGGAGATGGGGCTGCAATTCGATGTCGCGTACACGTCCGACCTGTCGCGGGCGCAGCGCACCTGCAAGCTCATCCTCGACGAGATCGCGCAGCCGCAACTGCCGACCATCGCCGACCAGGCCCTGAACGAGCGCGACTACGGCGACCTCGCCGGCCTCAACAAGGACGACGCCCGCGCCCGCTGGGGCGAGGATCAGGTGCATCTGTGGCGCCGCTCCTACGACGTGCAGCCGCCCGGCGGCGAGAGCCTGAAGGACACGGTCGCCCGCGTGCTGCCCTACTACATCCGCGAGATTCTGCCCCGCGTGATGCGCGGCGAGCGCGTGCTGGTGGCCGCCCACGGCAACTCGCTGCGCGCCCTCGTGATGGTGCTCGACGGCCTGACGCCCAAGACCATCCCGTCCCTGGAGCTCGCCACCGGCATCCCGCTCGTCTACCGGCTCAACCCGGACACGACGGTTGCCGACAAGAAGGTGCTTGAGGGATAAGGCGCGAAGCCGCCGTCATTCCGGGTTTTCGCACCCGGAATGACGGCCCGGTGCTCACGAAGCGAATGCCCCCGTCTCCCACCCCAGGATCGCCTGCTTGCGGGTGAGGCCCCAATGATAGCCGGTGAGCGCGCCGGAGCGTCCCAGCACCCGGTGGCACGGGACCACGAAGGAGATCGGGTTCTTGCCCACGGCCGCGCCGACTGCGCGGGCTGCGGCGGGCTTGCCGATGTGACGGGCGATGTCGGAATAGGTGGTGGCCCGGTCGCGGGGGATCCGCAGCAGGGTCTGCCAGACCCGGACCTCGAAATCGGTGCCGATCAGGACCACCCGCAGGGGCTGCTCCGCCTGCCAGCGGCCGGGGTCGAAGATGCGGCCGGCCAGGGGCGCGGTGGCGGCGTCGTCCTCGACGTATTCGGCCTTGGGCCAGCGCCGGGTCATGTCGGCGAGCGCCGCCGCCCGGTCGCCGTCGTCCACGAAGCCGAGGCCCGCGAGGCCCCGCTCAGTCGCGATCAGGACCGCCTCGCCGAAGGGCGAGGGGTGGAAGCCGTAGCGCATGGTAAGGCCCGCGCCGCCGGCCTTGTAGTCGCCCGGCGTCATGGCCTCGTGGGTGACGAAGAGGTCGTGCAGCCGCGCCGGCCCCGACAGGCCGACCTCATAAGTTGCGTCGAGCACGCTGGCGGAGTCCGTCAGCAAGGCCTTGGCGTTGTCGAGGGTGATGGCCTGGAGAAAGGCCTTGGGGCTCAGGCCCGACCAGCGCCGGAAGAGATGGTGCACATGGGTGGTGGAGAGACCCACATGGTCGGCGATGGCCTCGAGCGAGGGCTGGTCGCGCCAGCGCTCCGAGATGAACGCGATGATGCGGCGCACGCGCTCGTAATCGGCCTGGGGACCTTCGGGCAGGTCGATGGCGGCGGGTTCGATGACGGTGTTGCGCAGGGTATCGAGCATGGGCGTATCCTCTCGAGCCTCATCCTAGCGACCCGGGCGCTCCCCGACACCCGTTTCCTGTGACGGGGTTTCGCTTTCGTGCGGACAACCGGCGCGCTGTCGTTCCCGGCCGGTAGACGGCCATCCGCCGATGGGTAGGATCGTGGCGCTATCGACATCGGTGGCAGAGTGAAACCGGATTTTTCCCAAACCCGAGGCCGCGATGCTGAAGCTCTATGCCCATCCCTTCTCGTCCTATTGCCAGAAGGTCCTGATCGCCCTGTACGAGAACGGGACGCCGTTCGAGTACCGCATGCTCGGCGACGAGCAGGCGGGCGCGGAGCTGGCGGCCCTGTGGCCGCTGAAGCGCTTTCCGGTCCTGGTGGACGGCGGCGAGACCGTGGTGGAATCCAGCATCGTCATCGAGCATCTCGACCTGCACCATCCGGGACCTGTCCGGTTCATGCCGGCGGATGCCCGGGCCGCCCTGCGGGTGCGGACGATGGACCGGTTCTTCGACAACTACGTCATGACCCCGATGCAGCGGATCGTGTTCGACGCGATGCGACCGGAGGAAGCGCGGGACCCGCACGGCGTGGCGGAAGCCCGCCGCATGCTCGACGCCGCCTATGCCTGGCTCGACGGCGCGATGGCCGGCCGCGAATGGGCGGCCGGGGACGGGTTCAGCCTCGCGGATTGCGCCGCCGCGCCCTCTCTGTTCTACGCCGACTGGGTGCAGCCGGTCGGCGATGCCTTCCCGCATGTGCGCGCCTATCGCGGGCGGCTGCTGGCGCGCCCGTCCTTCGCCCGCGCGGTCGACGAGGCCCGGCCCTACCGTGGGTACTTCCCGCCCGGTGCGCCGGACCGGGATTGAGGCGGGGCCGCTCCTCCGTCATTCACGGATGCAACTCCGGTCAAAACGCGGGCCCACTCTGTCATTCCGGGACTGCGGAGCAGGGCCCGGAACCCAGACCCGCCAGCGCTTCAGAAAGAGGCGATCAGTGCCACGCTTGGTCCTGTACCGTCGGCGGGTCTGGGTTCCGGGCTCGCACCTCCGGTGCGCCCCGGAATGACCGCAGCTGAGTATTCGTTCATCATTTGTTCTTGACACGCCTCGCAAGCTTGGCTATATCGTGGCGATCCGCTGCCCGAGGGACGCGCCCGAGGCGTCGGTCGCGGCGGCGGAGGCGGTGCTCGCGCGGTGCAGGTTTCGCAACCCTGCGGCCGCCGGGACGTCCGAGCGGGAGACGAGGCAGGCGGGCCTGATCGGGCAGGGCCGTCTTCATCCTCTCCTCAGCCTCGCCCGCGCCGGGGGCCCGACAAGCCTCCAGGGCTGCGCGAACGAGCGCCTTAAGGTGCATGGGGACGTCTGTGGAGTCCCGCCACATGCGCCGGAGCGCGAGGCCGGGCGGCTTGCAGCGACCATCGCGCGCGGGATGCGGTTGGCGTCCTGTGCCTTGGGCGGCTTCCCGCCCCGAACCCTTCGCGCGCGCCGCTCACGGGCCCGCGAAGCCGATCGCGTCCCGCGCTTCCCTCGCTATCGAGACGAGCCAGGACCTATCATTGAGGCTTGCCCCGGTTTAGGGCGCGAGAACGAGGAGGCGTGTCTTGGCGACCTTGCATGCGGTGACCGCCGCTTCAGTAGCCCCGCTTCACGTCGGCGAGCGCCCGGCTGAGCTCGTCGGCGAGGCTTTCCCGCTCGGAGGGGGACAGATCATGGGCCACCACCACCTGTTGGCCGCGGGACGCGAGCGTCAGCTCCTGCACGCCGAACTCGTCGTCCACCTGCCGGTGGAGGCGTGTCCAGAGCGGGTTGAAGCGCCATTCCCGCACCTCGCCGCGATGGGTCACCTTGCGCAGCAGCAGGCGGATCGGGGTCAGCTCGAGAAGTTCGAAGGCGTCGCCGCGGCGATAGCTCATCCGGAACGCGATGTAGAGGCCGAGGAAGTCGAGGCCGAAGAAGCCGGCGACCGGCCAGAAGCCCATCACCACGAACGGGATGCTGGCGACGATCGACGTGAGGCAGACCAGCACCATCACGACCTTGAAGCCCTGCGGGCTCAACGACCTGTGCGGCCGGATCACGACCGAGAAAACGGGTCGCTCGAACCGGTCCGAATCCGCCATTGTCGCCTTGCCGCCTGCCATAGCCCAGATATAACGCAGCCATGTCCGATCTGAAGCGGTCTTCGCGCCGCATTTCCACACCGAAGCCAGCACCGGACGTCCCGGTCGCCAAGGCCCCCGCCAAAGTCTCCGCGAAGCCGGCCGCGAAGGCCGCACGCACCCGTGCGCCCAAGCCCGTCGACAAGGCGACGATGCTCGAGATCTTCCGCCGCTTCCACGAGGCGATGCCCGAGCCCAAGGGGGAGCTGGAGCACACGAACCCATACACACTCCTCATCGCTGTGGCGCTCTCGGCGCAATCGACCGATGTCGGCGTCAACAAGGCCACCCGCGAGCTCTTCCGCGTCGCCGACACGCCGCAGAAGATGCTGGCGCTCGGAGAGGACGGGCTGAAATCCCACATCAAAACCCTGAACTTCTTCAACACCAAGGCCCGGAACGTGATCGCCCTGTCGCGGCGCTTGGTGGAGGAGTTCGGCGGCGGGGTGCCCAATTCCGTCGAGATCCTGGAGACGCTTCCGGGGGTCGGCCGCAAGACCGCGAGCGTGGTGGTCAACATCGCCTACGGCGACCCGCGCATCGCCGTCGATACGCACATCTTCCGCGTCGCCAACCGCATCCCGCTCGTGGTCACCAAGACGCCGCTGGACACGCAAGTGGCGCTCGAGGCGCTGATCCCGGACCAGTACCGCCTCCACGCCCATCACTGGCTGATCCTGCACGGCCGCTACGTGTGCAAGGCGCGCAAGCCTGAATGCTGGCGCTGCCCGATCAGCGACCTGTGCCGCTTCCCCGATAAGACGCTGGGGTAGCGCAGACTGTCATTCCCGGCCGGAGGTGGCGCAAGCCACCGGAGGGGAAGGGAATGCAGTCACACGCACGACAGAATGGATCCCCTTCCCGGTCCTTTCGGACCGCTGGGGATGACACGAAAGGGCCGGTAGGGTTTCGACCCGGCCTTACCCGAAGACGATGAGCCCCGCGAGCCCGGCGGATCCGAGGAGGATGCGCCAGAGGGCGAAGGGGGTGTAGCCGTGGCGGGAGACGTAATCGAGGAGCTTCTTCACCACGATGAGCGCCGACACGAAGGCCGTGATGAAGCCGGCCACGATAATGGCGGCGTCGTCGGCCGACAGGACCTTGTAGTTCTTCAGGAGGTCGTACGCGAAGGCGCCCGCCATGGTCGGCATGGCGAGGAAGAACGAGAACTCGGCGGCCGCCCGCTTGCTCGCCCCCATCAGCATTGCGCCCACGATCGTCGCGCCCGAGCGCGAGACGCCCGGCACCATGGCGAGGCACTGGATGAAGCCGATCTTGAGGTACATCGAAAGAGGAAAGCGCGTCGCATCCTCGTGCTTGGCCTCGAGCGGCAGCCCGTCGACCAAGAGGAGCACGAAGCCGCCGGCGATCAGGGTCATGCAGACGATCCAGGGATCGAACAGCACCTCCTTGATGAAGCCGTGCAGCACGGCGCCGATCAGGGCCGCCGGCAGGAATGCGATCAGCACGCCGAGGACGAAGCGGCGCGCGTCCGGATCGTAGGGCAGGGCCTTGGCGATGGCCCAGAGGCGGTTGAAGTAGACCGCCAGGATCGCCAGGATCGCACCGAGCTGGATCAGGACCTCGAAGGTCTTGCCGGTGGACTCGAAGCCGAGAAAGTGGCCGATCAGGAGCAGATGTCCCGTCGAGGACACCGGCAGGAACTCGGTCAGGCCCTCGATCAGGCCCAGAAACAGCGCCTCGACAATTTGCGACATCGTTGAAAATCCTAAAACCGGCGCCAGATGCAGGGCCGTGCCCCGGGCTGTCAAGGCGACGTGCGCGCCCACTGCGGGTCAGGCGCCGGCGTCCTGCGTCCGGAACATGAGATTCACCAAAATTCCTTACCGCCCCTTAACGGAACGCGGCCTTATTCTCGCCGTCTGTTTCGCGTCAGACACGCTCCATGGCCATCCTGCACTCGTATCCCTTCTGCCCGCACTCGCGGTTCGCGCGCCTGATCCTGGCCGAAATGGGAATCGGCGCGCACATCCTCGAGGAGAAGCCGTGGGATCGTCGTCTGCCGTTCCTGGAAATCAATCCCAGCGGCAATCTCCCGCTCTTCATCGACGAGGACGGGCTGGCGGTGCCGGGCCCCGGGATCATCGCCGAATATCTCGACGATACCAGGGGCGAGGCCATGGGCGACCGGCGCCTCATGCCGCGCGACCCCGTGCAGCGGGTGGAGGTCCGGCGGCTCCTCGACTGGTTCCTGGTCAAGTTCCACGACGAGGTTTCGGCTTACCTCGCCACAGAAAAGATCTATAAGCGCTTCATGCCGACCGAGCTGGGAGGCGGCCCTCCCGACATGGGGGCCATTCGCGCGGCGCGGTCGAACGTGCGATACCATCTCAGCTACATCGGCTATCTGATTGCGCAGCGGAACTGGCTGGCGGGCGACCAGATGACCTTTGCGGATCTGGCGGCGGCCGCCCATCTGTCGGTGGTGGATTATCTCGGCGACGTGCCATGGGACGAGAACGAGACAGCGAAATACTGGTACGCCCGGGTGAAGTCCCGGCCGTCCTTTCGCGCGCTCCTGGCGGACCGGGTGCCGGGAATGGCGCCGTCGACCCATTACGACGACCTGGATTTCTAGACGGAGCCGCGCTCAAGCGCGCCCTCGTCCACCGGGCCAGAGGCCTGGGCTTCGACATCGTCCGCATCGCCCGGCCGGATGCGATCCCGCTCGCCTCGGAACGGCTCAAGGCCTGGTTGGCTGAAGGCTATCACGGCTCGATGGAGTGGATGGCCGAGACGGCGGAGCGCCGCTCCGACCCGCAGGCGCTCTGGCCGGAGGTCAGAAGCGTCATCCTGCTCGGCCTCAATTACGGCCCGGCCGAGGACCCGCTCGCGGGCCTGGCCCTGAAGGACCGTGCCTCGATCTCGGTCTATGCCCGCAACCGCGACTACCACGACGTCATCAAGGGCAAGCTGAAGGAGGCCGCCGGATTCCTGGCCGCCAAGGCGTCCTCCGACGTGAAGGTCTTCGTCGACACCGCGCCCGTGATGGAGAAGCCGCTCGCCGCCGCCGCCGGCCTCGGCTGGCAGGGCAAGCACACGGTGGTGGTCTCGCGCGAGTTCGGCAACTGGCTCTTCCTCGGGGCGATCTTCACCACGGCGGAGCTGCTGGAGGACGAGCCGGAGCGGGACCATTGCGGCTCCTGCCGCCGCTGCCTCGACGTCTGTCCGACCAACGCGTTTCCGGCGCCCTACCAGCTCGATGCGCGCCGCTGCATCTCGTACCTGACCATCGAGCACAAGGGCCACATTCCGGCGGACCTGCGCGAGGGCATCGGCAACCGGGTCTTCGGCTGCGACGACTGCCTCGCAGTCTGTCCCTGGAACAAGTTCGCCCAGGCCGGCCGCGAGGCCAGGCTCGTGCAGCGGGACGACCTCGCGGCCCTGCCGCTGGCGGAACTCGCCCGCCTCGACGACCCGACATTCCGCACACGCTTTGCCGGCACGCCGATCAAGCGCACGGGCCGTGACCGTTTCATCCGCAACGTGCTCATCGCCATCGGCAATTCGGGCGATGCGAGCCTCGCCCCGGAAGCCGTGCGTCTCCTCGACGACGCCTCGCCGCTGGTGCGCGCCATGGCGGTCTGGGCGATCGCCCGCCTGCTGCCGGCGGAGGAGGTCTCGGCCCATCGCGAGGCGCGCCGGGACATCGAGACGGACGAGGACGTGCGCCGGGAATGGCGGCGCGCCCTCTCGGGTATCCCGGACGAGGCCGCCGCATGAGGCTGTTCGTCTTCGGCATAGGCTACACGGCGCAGGCCTTCATCCGCGCACGGGACTGGACCCATGTGGCCGGCACCGTCCGGCACGCCGACAAGGCCGCCCGGCTGGCTGAGCGGGGCATCCGGGCCCATGCGCTGGACGATCTCGCGGAAGCCTCAGCCCTCGAGGCCGACATCCGGTCCGCCGACGCCATCCTGGTCTCGGCCCCGCCCGATGCGGACGGGGACCCGACCCTGGCCCGGTTTCACGATGCGATCGCGGTGGCCCCGGACCTCGCCTGGATCGGCTATCTCTCCACCACCGGCGTCTATGGCGACCGCGGCGGCGACTGGGTCGACGAGACGATGGCGGCCACGCCGCAGAGCGCCCAGTCGCGGCGGCGGCTCGCCGCCGAAGAGGCTTGGTTCGCCTTTGGGCAGGAGATCGGCAAGCCGGTCCACGTCTTTCGTCTGACGGGCATCTACGGCCCTGGCCGCAACGCGCTCGCGAACCTCGCGCGCGGCACCGCCCAGCGCATCGTCAAGCCGGGCCAGGTCTTCAACCGCATCCATGTGGACGACATCGCCGCGACGCTCGTGGCCTCTCTGGGGCGCCCGCGTGACGGCGCGGTCTACAACGTCTCCGACGACGAGCCCGCGCCGCCGCAGGACGTGGTGACCTATGCGGCAGGACTGATGGGCATCGAGCCCCCGCCGGAGATTCCGTTCGAGGCGGCCGAGATGAGCCCGATGGCCCGCAGCTTCTATGCGGAGAACAAGCGGATCGCGAACCGCCTAATTAAGCAGGAACTCGGCGTGAAGCTGCGCTACCCGACCTATCGCGAGGGCCTCCTGGCGCTTCACGCGGCGGGCGAGGGCGCTCAGGTGGCGTGACGGTTCGCGCCCGGCCCGAAATGGTCGATGTAGCGCGGATTGATGGCGGAGACCGGCAGGACCACCAGCACGTCCGTAGTGCGGAACTGGCGGTCGACCACCGCGCCGCGCCCGAAGCTGGCGCCGAGCCGCAGATATCCCTTGATCATCGGCGGCAGCGCATGCAGGGCCGCCTTCGGGTCCACCGCGTCCCGGGCCAGGAGGTCCATGGGCGTGTAGCGCTCGGGCAGGGCGCTCGCCTGCCATTCCTCCGGCGCGGAGGCATAGTGGTGCAGGAAGCTCAAGGGAAGCGCCAGCGCCTTCGGGTCCGTGCCCTCCAGGCTGGCGCAGCCGATCATCACGTCGATCCGGTGGTGGAGCACGTAGGTCCAGATCCCGTGCCAGAGCAGCTCGACCGTGCGCTTGTTGCGGTAGGGCTTGAGCACGCAGGATCGGCCGAGCTCGAGGAAGCGTAAGGACCGGTGGGCGTCGAGCAGGGGCGCGATGTCGTATTCGCCCGCGGTGTAGAAGCCCCGGTGTCGGTCCGCCACCTCCTGGCGCAGGAGCCGGTATGTGCCGACCACTTTGGGCTTCGCCGGCCGGAAGGGCTTCGGCTTCACGTCGTGGTCGAGCACGAGCAGGTGATCGCAGATCGCGTCGTAATCGTCGATGTCCCGGCGCGACAGCATCGAGGCGGTGCTGGGCGCGGCCGACATCTCCTCGTAGAACACCTTGAAGCGCAGCTTCTGGGCCTGGCGGATCTCCCGGTCCGTGGTGGCGAGCCGCACTTCGAGCGAACCGATCCGGCCGAGCACCGGATCGAGGCCGCCATGGTCGCGGACCGTCTTCACCCGCCCCGGAATGAAGCGGACCATGCCCCTGAAGGGCGTGGGACCGGCGCCTGCTGGTGCGAGGGGGGCCGAAACGGTCTGGGGCGCCGGGGAGGAATGCATCGAAGCCTCGCTCGAACGGGTGTCGGATCCTAGGCCGACTGTCTTGCGCCGTGACATAAAGCTCATTTCGAACGGTTTTGTGACAGGGAGTATCGGAACGCCAGGAGGGCTTATCAAGGAATTGCTTGTGTTTTGTTGAACGTCAGGCCGCAGCCGAACGCCGGTCCGCATGGGCCCGGTAGGACAGAGCCTCGGCGAGATGGATGCGGCGCACCTTCTCCTCGCCGTCGAGGTCCGCGAGGGTGCGCGCGACCTTCAGGACCCGGTGGAAGCCGCGCGCCGACAGGCGCATGGCGTTCGCCGCGTCGCGGATGAGCGCGAGGCCCTCGGCGTCGGGCTGGGCGACCTCCTCGAGGAGCGGCGCCGGGCAGGCGGCATTGGTGGAGACGCCGTCGAGCCCGAGCGCCGCATAGCGCCTTGCCTGCCGGTCCCGCGCGGCCGCGACCCGTGCGGCCGCCTCGGCTGAGCCCTCGACGGGCGGCGGCAGGATCAGGTCCGCCGCCGTCACGGCCGGCACGTCGATGACGAGGTCGATGCGGTCGAGCAGCGGACCGGAGAGGCGCGCCTGGTACTGGGCGACGCAGCGCTCGTTCGGCTGGCGTCGGCAGACGTAGCCGGGCTCCGTCGCCTGACCGCAGCGGCAGGGATTCATGGCCGCCACGAGCTGGAACCGCGCCGGATAGGTGATGCGGTGGTTGGCGCGGGCGATGAGGATCTCGCCGGCCTCTAGCGGCTGGCGCAGGGAATCGAGCACCTGGGGCTGGAACTCAGGCAGCTCGTCGAGGAACAGGACGCCGTGGTGGGCGAGCGACGCCTCGCCCGGGCGGGCGTTGAGGCCGCCTCCCACCAGCGCCGCCATGGAGGCGGAGTGATGCGGAGCCCGGAACGGACGGCGGTTCGATAGGGCGCCGTTCGCCAGGAGCCCGGCCACCGACTGGATCATCGAGACCTCCAGCAGCTCCCGCGGCGAGAGCGGCGGCAGGATCGAGGGCAGGCGCTGGGCCAGCATGGACTTGCCGGCGCCAGGCGGCCCGTTCATGAGCAGGTTGTGAGCGCCGGCGGCGGCGATCTCGAGCGTCCGCTTCGCGCTCTCCTGTCCCTTGATGTCGCGCAGGTCGGGCAGCATGCCGGCCGCCGGAAGGATGGCGGGCTCCGGACGCGCCATGACCTGCGTGCCCTTGAAATGGTTGGCGAGCTGGATCAGCGAGCGCGGAGCCAGAATCTCGATGTCACGGCTCGCCCAGGCCGCCTCCGGGCCGCTCGCCGCGGGGCAGATCAGCCCGTGCCCGCGGTCGAACGCCGCCATGGCGGCGGGCAGCACGCCCGCGACGGACGTGATCGAGCCGTCCAGCGCAAGCTCGCCCAGGACCGTGAATCCATCGAGGGCGTCCGCCGGAACCGCCCCGATGGCCGCCATGATCCCGAGCGCGATCGGCAGGTCGTAATGGCTGCCTTCCTTCGGCAGGTCCGCCGGCGCGAGATTGACGATGATCCGCTTCGCCGGCAGGGCCAGCCCCGACGCCACGAGGGCCGAGCGGACCCGCTCGCGCGATTCGGCCACCGCCTTGTCGGGCAGGCCGACCACCGCGAAGGCGACGTTGCCGGGAGAGATCTGCACCTGGACGTCGACGGCCCGGGCCTCGATGCCCTCGAAGGCGACCGTTGAGATGCGCACGACCATGATCCCGAACTCCCCGCGAAAGAGCTCGGATCATAGCGTCGGATGCTTGAACGTGATAGCATTGCCTAGAGATTGTCCATCGCCTTCCGGCAACTTGGTCGCAGGCGGGGAACCATGGCCCTTTGGTCGCGTTGAGTCCGACTGAATGCACAAGGGCGGCCCCAGAACGGCCCGATGGTTCATGATTGTTTGCAGCTTGAAATATCTCCTTGACGTCCCCGGACGGGAGGTCAGGTATACGCGCCGGCATCGTCATGCGTTCGGATGCGGAGGATTGTAGGTTTGAGTTCGGGAAAATCTCTGCGCATCCTGGTTGTCGAAGACGAAATCCTCATCGCGCTGGAGCTTGAGAGCCTGTTGCAGGAAGCCGGTCACGACGTGGTCGGGGTCGCAACGTCCTGCGACGAGGCCCTGGCCATGGCGCGCGATCTCGCCCCCGATCTCGCCTTCGTCGACATTCATCTGACCGATGGCCCGACCGGTGTGGACGTATGCCGGCACCTCACGAGCCAGCTCGGAGTCACGACCCTGTTCATGACGGCCAACGCCAAACGCATCCCGGAGGATTTTGCCGGCGCCTGCGGCGTCATCGCGAAGCCCTACACGGAGCGCGGCGTCCGCGAGGCCCTGGCCTACGTCATCGTGGGCCAGAAGCCCCACGGGGCGGGAGCGGCTCAGACCATGACCTTCGTGCCCTTCGAGGCCCTCTCCCGCGAGGACAGCTCGCAGGTTTCCTGATATCGCAGGCCTCGTTCAGCGCTGCGCCTTGAGGCGGTAGAGCGCGTCGAGCGCCTCCCGCGGCGTCATCTGGTCCGGATCGAGCGCATCGAGCGCCTCCCGCAGACCATCCGCCTTCACCTCGACCGGCGGCGCAGCGCGCATGGGCGCGGCGAACAGCGGCAGATCGTCGACGAGCGCCCGCTTCGGGCTCTCCCGGTCGGAGCGTTCCAGCTCGCTCAGGATGGCCTTAGCCCGCTCCACGACCGCCGTTGGCAGGCCGGCGAGGCGCGCCACCTGCAAACCGTAGGAGCGGTCGGCCGCGCCCGGCACGACCTCGTGCAGGAAGACCACCTCGCCGTTCCACTCGGTGACCTTCAGGGTCGCGTTCGAGATGCGCGGCAGCCTGTCGGCGAGCGCCGTCAGCTCGTGGAAGTGCGTGGCGAAGAGGGCGCGGCAGCAATTTCCCTCGTGCAGGTGTTCGATGGCCGCCCAGGCGATGGAGAGGCCGTCGAAGGTGGCCGTGCCGCGACCGATCTCGTCGAGGATGACCAGGGAGCGCGACGTGGCCTGATTGAGAATGGCGGCGGTCTCGACCATCTCGACCATGAAGGTCGAGCGGCCGCGGGCGAGATCGTCCGCCGCGCCGACGCGCGAGAACAGCCGGTCCACGACGCCGATATGAGCCTCTTTCGCGGGCACGAAGGACCCCATCTGGGCCAGCACCACGATGAGGGCGTTCTGGCGCAGATAGGTGGACTTGCCGCCCATGTTCGGGCCGGTGATCAGCAGGATGTGCCCGGCATCGCGGCCGGAGAGGTCGGAATCGTTGGCGATGAACGGCGTCCCCTCGCGCTTGAGCGCCGCCTCCACGATCGGGTGGCGGCCAGCCTTGATCCGGAACGCGAGGCTCGTGTCGATGACGGGGCGGGTCCAGTCGAGCCGCACGGCGAGGTCCGCGAGGGCCGCGGTCACGTCGACCACGCTCAGCGCCTCGGCCGCGGCGGCGATGTCGGACGAGAGGCCGAGGAGCTCCTCGACCATGCTCTCGAAGAGAGCCAGCTCGATCTTGAGCGCCCGGTCGGCCGCGGATGCGATCTTGGCCTCGAGCTCGCCCAGCTCCATCGTCGAGAAGCGCATGGCGCCCGCCATGGTCTGGCGGTGCACGAAGGTCTCCTTCCACGGCTCCTTCAGCAGGTCCTCGCCCACGTTCTGCGGCACCTCGACGAAGTAGCCGATCATGTGGTTGTGCTTGACCCGCAGCGTCCGGCATCCGGTCTCGGAGGCGTAGCGGGCCTGGAGCGCCGCGATGAACCGGCGGGAATCGTGCTGCAGCTCGCGCAGCTCGTCGAGCGCCTGGTCGAAGCCCTCGCGGACGAAGCCCCCGTCGCGCTTGAGCAGCGGCAGATCCTCCGCGAGAGCGGCGGACAGGCGGTCGGCCACGTCGGTCCGCAGGGACTGGAGCTGCTCGGCCGCCGCCCTCAGCTCCCGCGGCAGATCCGGCGTGATGGCGAGTTCGAGGCCGAGATCGCGGGCCGCGAAGAGGCCGTCGCGCACGCAGGCGAGGTCGCGCGGCCCGCCTCGTCCGAGGCTCAGGCGCGAGAGGGCGCGGGCGAGGTCGGGCGAGCGCTTGAGGATGCGCCGCAGCCGGTCGCGCAGGTCGCCGTTCTCCACGAGGAGTGCCACCGAATCCTGCCGGTCTTGGATCAGGCCCGGCTGGGTGAGGGGACCGGCGAGGCGCTCGGCCAGGAGCCGCGCCCCGCCGGGCGTCACCGTGCAGTCGATGGTCGCGAGCAGGCTGCCGGCCCGGTCGCCCGAGAGGGTGCGTGTGAGCTCCAGATTGGCGCGGGTCGCGGAATCGATGGCGAGCGCCGCGCCCGCATCCCCCTTGGTCGGCGGGTGAAGGACCGGGCGGCTGCCGATCTGGGTCTTCTCGATGTAGAACAGGGCGCTGCCGGCCGCCGTAATCTCGGCGCGGCTGAAGGACCCGAACGCGTCGAGGGTGGCGACGCCGAAATGATCCTTGAGCCGCCGCTCGGCCGAGGCCGGGTCGAGGCCCTCGCGGGAGAGGGGCGTAATCGAGGCCCGCGTCTCGCGCCAGAAGGCCGCGAGGTCGGGATCGTCGTGGATCACGTCCGGGACCAGGATCTCCCGCGGGTCGAAGCGGGCGATCTCCGCCGACAGGCCGGGCCCGTCCGTCTCGCTCAAGACGAAATGGCCTGTGGAAATGTCGACGGCCGCGAGGCCGTAGCACCATTGCGTGTCGGACACGCGGCGGCGGGCGATGGCCAGGAAGTAGTTCGCGCGGCCCGGATCGAGCAGGCGCTCCTCGGTGATCGTGCCGGGCGTGACGAGCCGCACCACGTCGCGGCGCACGACCGACTTGGACCCGCGCTTCTTCGCCTCCGCCGGATCCTCGGTCTGCTCGCAGACGGCGACCCGGTGGCCCAGGCCGATGAGGCGCTGCAGGTAGTCGTCGGCCCGGTCCACGGGCACGCCGCACATGGGGATGTCCTGCCCCTGATGCTTGCCGCGCTTGGTCAGGACGATGCCGAGCGACTGGCTGGCGATCTCCGCATCCTCGAAGAACAGCTCGTAGAAATCCCCCATCCGGTAGAAGAGCAGGCTGTCCGGATTGGCCGACTTGATCTCGATGTACTGCGCCATCATGGGCGTGACCCGGCTGTCCGGCGCGCCGTTCGAGGCGGCGGGCTCGGATTTCACGGAGGTCTCGGACGGGCGGTAGAGGGCTTGGGATGACATGCTTCCGTCATAGCAAAGGCGGCCCGGCCTTTCACCCGTGGCACACGGTCCGTCGAAAGGGTGTGTGGACAAGTCTTGAGGGAAGCTGGCCCGATGGCGTAAGGTCGCAGGTCCGACGGGAAACGCCCCATATCATAACCGGACGCCAACTAATGAACGATCAGCCTCCGAGCCGCCGCAGCCGCCCCACCTTCACGGACCAGGAGGCGCTGCAATTCCATGCACAGGGCCGTCCCGGAAAGCTGGAGGTGGTGCCCACCAAGCCCATGGCGACCCAGCGCGACCTGTCCCTGGCCTATTCGCCGGGCGTGGCCGTCCCGGTCCTGGCCATCGCCGAGAACCCCTCCTGCGCCTTCGACTTCACGACCCGCTCCAACATGGTGGCGGTGATCTCGAACGGTACCGCGATCCTCGGCCTCGGCAATCTCGGGGCGCTCGCCTCGAAGCCGGTGATGGAGGGCAAGGCCGTCCTGTTCAAGCGCTTCGCGGACGTGGATTCCATTGACCTCGAGGTCGACACGGAGGATCCGGACGCCTTCATCAACTGCGTGCGCTATCTCGGGCCCTCCTTCGGGGGCATCAACCTGGAGGACATCAAGGCGCCCGAATGCTTCATCATCGAGGAGCGCCTGCGCGAGATGATGGACATCCCGGTCTTCCACGACGACCAGCACGGCACCGCCATCATCGCGGCCGCTGGCCTCATCAACGCCCTGCACCTGACCGGCCGCGACATGGCCGAGACGAAGCTCGTGGTGAACGGCGCAGGCGCGGCCGGCATCGCCTGCACGGAGCTCTTGAAGGCCATGGGCTTCGCGCCGAACAACGTCATCCTCTGCGACACCAAGGGCGTGATCTACCGCGGGCGCACCGAGGGCATGAACCAGTGGAAGTCGGCCCACGCGGCCGAGACCGACGCCCGCACGCTCGCCGACGCCCTCAACGGCGCGGATGCGGTGTTCGGCCTCTCGGCCAAGGGCGCCTTCACGGACGACATGATCCGCTCGATGGCCCCGAACCCGATCATCTTCGCCATGGCCAATCCGGACCCGGAGATCACGCCCGAGGAAGTCGCGCGCATCCGCGACGACGTGATCATCGCGACGGGCCGGTCCGACTATCCGAACCAGGTCAACAACGTGCTGGGCTTCCCGTACATCTTTCGCGGCGCCCTCGACGTGCGGGCCACCACGATCAACATGGAGATGAAGATCGCGGCCGCGCAGGCGCTCGCCGAGCTCGCCCGCGAGGACGTGCCCGACGAGGTGGCGGCCGCCTATCAGGGCTCGCGCCCGCGCTTCGGCCGCGAGTACATCATCCCGGTGCCGTTCGATCCGCGTCTGATCCACACTGTTCCGATGGCGGTCGCCAAGGCCGCGATGGACACCGGCGTCGCGCGCCGTCCTATCGTCGACATGCGCGCCTATAAGGCGCAGCTCTCGGCGCGGCGCGATCCCGTCGCCGGCACCCTCAACCGCATCTTCGAGCGCGTGCGCAAGTTCCCGAAGCGGGTGGTCTTCGCGGAGGGCGAGGAGGAGCAGGTGATTCGCGCCGCACTCTCCTTCGTCAACCAGGGCCTCGGCAAGGCGGTCCTCGTCGGGCGCGAGGATCGCATCCACGAGACCGCGACGGCCGCCGGCATCGATCTCGCGGGCCGCGAGGGCATCGAGATCCACAATGCGCGGCTCTCGTCGCGCAACAGCACCTACGCGCAGTTCCTCTACGAGCGCCTGCAGCGCAAGGGCTACCTGTTCCGCGACTGCCAGCGCCTGATCAACCAGGACCGCAACCACTTCGCGGCCTCCATGGTGGCGCTCGGCGACGCGGACGCGATGGTGACGGGCGCGACGCGCAACTACTCGACCGCGCTCGCCGACGTGCGGCACGTGATCGACGCCAAGCCGGGCCATCGCGTGATCGGCATCTCGCTCTGCCTTGCGCGCGGCCACACGGTGCTCGTGGCCGACACGGCGATCCACGAGATGCCGAGCGCGCAGGAGCTGGCCGAGATCGCCATCGAGGCCGCAGGGGTCGCCCGCCGCCTCGGCTACGAGCCGCGCGTCGCCCTCCTGTCCTTCTCGACCTTCGGCCATCCGCGGGCGGAGCGAGCCGAGAAGATCCAGGAGGCGGTCGAGATCCTCGACGGCATGCGGGTCGATTTCGAGTATGACGGCGAGATGGCGGCCGACGTGGCGCTCAACCGAGACATCATGGCTCAGTATCCGTTCAGCCGCCTCAAGGGGCCTGCCAACGTGCTCGTCATGCCGGCGTTCCACTCGGCCTCGATCTCCACCAAGATGCTGCAGGAGCTCGGCGGCGCGATGGTGATGGGGCCGCTCGTGGTGGGCCTCGACAAGCCGGTGCAGATCGTCTCCCTTGGCTCGACCGACAACGACATCGTCAACATGGCGGCGCTGGCGGCCTACAACATCGGCGGCTGAGCGCACGAAAATCGGCGTAGCATTGTTGCCGCGGACAGGCTAAATCCCCCGGAAACGAACCTGGGGGATGAAGCTTGATGTCCGAGAAGCCCACGATCGTCGTGTTCGACGTCGGCAATGTCCTGCTGCGCTGGGACCCGCGCAACCTCTACCGCAAGCTGTTCGACGACGCGGACCGGATGGAATGGTTCCTGTCGACGGTCTGCACCAGCGACTGGAACGTCGAGCAGGACCGCGGCCGGGACTGGGACGAGGCGGTGGCCATTCTGGTGAAGGACTACCCCGATCACGAGGCGCCGATCCGCGCCTTCCACGAGCGCTGGCACGAGACCGTCTCGGGCGTGTTCGAGGAGAACGTGGCCCTGCTCGGACGCCTGCAGGAGGCCGGCGTCCCCACCTACTGCATCACGAACTTTTCGGGCGCCAAGTTCGTCGAGGCCAAGCAGCGCTTTCCGTTCCTCGCCAGCTTCGACGGGGTCGTCGTGTCGGGCGACGAGCGGCTGCTGAAGCCTGATCCGGAGATCTACCACCTCCTGCTCCGGCGCTATGACCTGAACGCGCCGGACTGCATCTTCATCGACGATTCCAAGGCGAACGTGGAGGCGGCCCGCGAGGTCGGCATGCAGGCGATCCAGTATGCCGAGCCGATGGATCTCGCAGCGGAGCTGCGCCGCTACGGCTTTCCCGTCTGAGCATGGACTTGCCCTCCCGGCCGGCATGAGCGATCAGGCCCCATGCGCGCCTTCGACTCCGCCCTGCCCATCGATGTGGTTCTCGCCGACCTTGCGGCGAGCCTGGCCTCCCGGCCGAATGCGGTCCTTGTCGCCCCGCCGGGCGCCGGCAAGACGACGCGCGTGCCCCTCGCGCTGCTCGACGAGCCCTGGGTGAAGGGCGGCAAGCTCATCCTGCTGGAGCCGCGCCGCCTCGCGGCCCGGGCCGCCGCCGACCGAATGGCGCGGACCCTCGGGGAGGCCGTCGGCGAGACGGTGGGCCTGCGCGTGCGCCTCGGCTCCAAGATCAGCCGCAGGACCCGGATCGAGGTGGTGACCGAGGGCGTCTTCGCCCGCATGATCCTCGACGATCCGTCCCTCGACGGCGTCGCGGCCGTGCTGTTCGACGAGTTCCACGAGCGCTCCCTCGATGCGGATCTGGGGCTCGCGCTTGCGCTGGACGCCCAGGGCGGGCTGCGCGAGGACCTGCGCCTCCTCGTCATGTCCGCCACTCTCGACGGCGCCCGCGTCGCGAGGCTTCTCGGCGACGCGCCGGTCATCGAATCCGAGGGCCGCGCCTATCCGGTCGAGACCCGCTATCTCGGGCGCGATCCGAACCGGCGCATCGAGGAGCAGGTGGCGGACGCGACCACGCGGGCCCTGAAAGCCGAGCCGGGCTCGATTCTCGTCTTCCTGCCGGGACAGGGGGAGATCCGCCGCGTCGAGACGGCCTTGCGCGAACGGGTCACCGATCCCGCTGTCGACATCGCGCCGCTCTACGGCGCCCTCGACCGGGGCGAACAGGATCTGGCGGTCGGCCCGGCCAAGCCCGGCCGCCGCAAGGTGGTGCTCGCCACCTCCATCGCCGAGACGTCGCTCACCATCGAGGGGGTGCGCGTCGTCATCGATTCAGGTCTCGCGCGCGTGCCCGTCTACGAGCCGAGCATCGGACTCACGCGGCTTGAGACCGTGCGTGTGTCGCGGGCCGCCGCCGACCAGCGCCGGGGGCGCGCGGGCCGCACCGAGCCGGGCGTCTGCTACCGCCTGTGGGAGGAGGCCGCGACCGGAGCGCTTGAGGCCTATGCGCGGCCGGAGATCCTGTCCGCCGACCTTGCCCCGCTGATCCTCGACTGCGCCGCCTGGGGCGTCACGGATCCCACGACCCTCGCGTTTCTGGACCCGCCGCCCGGTCCGGCTGTGAAGGAGGCGAGGGCGCTGCTCCAGCAGCTGCATGCCCTCGACCCCGACGGGCGGATCACCGAGACCGGCCGCCGCCTGCGCGAGCTCCCGCTGCCGCCGCGGCTCGCCCGCATGGTGCTCGCGGCCGGCGGGAGCGGCCAGGCCCGTGATGCGGCGGACCTCGCGGCCGTCCTCGTCGAGCGCGGGCTGGGCGGCGACGTGACCGACCTGACGGAGCGGGTGGAGCGCTTCCGCCGCGACCGCTCGAAGCGGGCCGAGGACATGCGGCGCATGGCCGACGGCTGGGCGAAAACCGGTGCGAAATCCAACTCTGGAGAGGACGTCCGCTCCCTCGGCGCCCTGCTGACGCTGGCCTATCCGGACCGGCTCGCCAAGGCGCGGGGCAAGGCGGGCGAGTACCTGATGGCCAACGGGCGCGGGGCAGCGCTCGAGCCGCATGACCGGCTCGCCAAGGAGCCTTATCTGGCCATCGCCGAGATTTCGGGCGGTGCCGCGGCCGCCCGCATCCTGGCGGCGGCTCCCATCTCGGCCGAGGAGATCGACGCGGTCGTCGGAGAGGATATCGAGCAGCGCGAGGAGATCGTCTTCGACCGGCAGGCGAGGGCCCTGCGAAACCGCGCCGTCCGGCGCTACGGGGCGCTGACCTTGAACGAGCGGCCTCTGCCGGTGCCCGCCACGGAGGAGGCCGCGCGCATCCTCGCCGCCGGCCTTGCTTCGGTCCTGTCGGCGCTGCCCTTCTCGAAGGCGCTGACCCAGTGGCGGGAGCGAGTCATGTTTCTGCGGCATGCAGAGGGAGACGAGTGGCCCGACCTGTCGGACGAGGCTCTGGCGGCTTCCGTCGAGGAGTGGCTCGCGCCGCATCTCGTCGGCAGGACAGGTCTTTCGGATATCGGTCCCGACGCCTTGAGCGAAGCGATGCGTAGCCTTCTGCCCTGGAACCTGCAGCGCCGCCTCGACGCGGAGGCGCCGACCCATCTCGAGGTGCCGACCGGCTCTCAGATCCCGATCGATTACGGAACGGAGGAAGGGCCGGTTCTCGCCGTGCGGGTGCAGGAGCTCTTCGGCCTCGACAAGCACCCGGTCATCGCCGGCGGGCGCGTGCCGCTGATCCTGCACCTGCTCTCGCCGGCCCAGCGCCCGATCCAGATCACCCGCGACCTGCCGGGCTTCTGGCGCGGATCCTGGGCGGCGGTCCGGGCCGACATGCGCGGGCAGTACCCGAAGCATCCCTGGCCCGAGGACCCGCTGACCGCGCCGCCGACTCGGCGCGCCAAGCCGCGCGGGACGTGAGCGCCTAATCCTTGAAGGTGGAGATGAGGCGCTCCGCCGTCGCGGGATTGAGCGCCATCGGGATGTCGTAGACGAGGGCGAGGCGCATGAGCGCCTTCACGTCCACGTCGTGCGGGTGGGGCGAGAGCGGGTCGACGAAGAAGAACAGCGCGTCGATCTTGCCCTCCGCGATCATTGCGCCGATCTGCTGGTCGCCGCCCAGGGGACCGCTCTTCAGGCGCGTGACGGAAAGCGACGGGCATTTCTCCATGACGCGCCCGCCGGTGGTGCCCGTGGCGAACAGCGTGAAAGGACGCAGCGCGTCCTCGTGCATGGCCACGAAGCGGGCCATGTCGTCCTTCTTGGCGTCGTGCGCCACGAGCGCCAATGTCAGCTTGGTCATGGTCTATCTTGTCAGTTGTTCCAGCGGTCCCGCCACTGCATCTCGCCCGAGAGGCAATTGCTGCGCGGCGTGTCCTGAATGCGCTTGATGAGAGTTTCGGAAGGGGTGAGGCCGGCGACTTCGAGCAGGATCTTGGTCTTGATCGCCTCGATGAACTGGTCGCGCTCACGGACCGGAACCGTGAAGGCGCCCTGGCCGCCGATGACGCAGTCCTTGTAGTAGACGTCGAGTTCCGGGATGTCGAGATAGCCGGGCTTGCGCAGCATGATGGGAAGCCCGTTGATGGTGATGCCCTTGGCGACCGCCTCGTCGCGGGCCTGCACCACCATGCGGCCCTGGTTGTTGGGGCCGTCGCCGGACACGTCGATCACGCGCCGCGTCGCCTCGATGCCGCTCTCGTCCTGAAGCTTCACGCTGTAGTCGATCGCGCTGGAGATCGAGGTCCGCTGCGCCCGGCGCAGGGGCGTGGAGGCGATCTTGTCCGCGAAGGCCATCAGGCTCTCGGAATTGTCGAGCACGGTCCAAGGAATGATCACCTTCTGATCCGCGGAGCCGGCCCATTCCATGTAGGTGACGGCAATCCGTCCGAGCATCCCGCCCCGGATGGCGTCATGGACGAGCTGGGACCGGAAGGCCTGGGCGAAGCCCTCCCGCTGAAGGGCCTGCTCCTCGGTATCCATCGAGAAGGAGATGTCGACCGCCACCACGAGGGCGAGGTCCACTTCCGTCTCGGCTTGGGCTTGAGTAGGCGACGCAAGGAAGGACAGCAGCAGGAGAAACCCTGCGGCGAAGGCGGAGCAGCCGGAACGAACCATCGTAGTCTCCTTTGCGGAGCCGGGTCGGTCCTGAGGAGTTTGCCAGCTTCTCCTGCCGGCGCAAGCTCAAGTCTGCTTTCGCGTCACGAGTTCCAGCGCCGCCTGGAAGGCCTGGTCGGCGTCGAGATGGGTGGTGTCGAGCGTCAGGGCGTCGTCCGCGGCCTTCAGGGGCGCATTGCTGCGGGTCATGTCCCGTTCGTCGCGGCGGCGGATGTCGTTGAGAATAATCTCGTAATCCGTCGTCTCGCCGCGCGACAGCAGCTCACGGTGGCGGCGCCGGGCGCGCTCCTCGGCGCTCGCCGTGATGAACAGCTTCACATCCGCGTGAGGGCACACCACGGTCCCGATGTCGCGTCCGTCGAGCACCGCACCGGGCGGCTGCCCGGCGAACTGGCGCTGGAAGGCCAGAAGCGCGTCCCGGACCGGCTGGTAGGCCGAGATCACCGAGGCGGCCTCGCCCATCTGCGCGCCGCGCAGCCGTTCGTCGTCGAGATGGGTGACGTCGAGCTCCTGGGCGACGCGGGCGGCCGCATCGCGGTCCGTCAGGGCGACGTCCCGGTCCAAGAGCACGCGGGCGACGGCCCGGTAGAGGAGGCCGGTGTCGAGATGGGCAAACCCGAAATGGTCGGCGAGGCGCTTGCCGAGAGTGCCCTTGCCCGATGCGGCGGGACCGTCGATGGCGATGATCATGCGGAAGACTCAGTCCTGGATGGTGGCGCCAAGCTCCCGCATGAGCGGGATGAAGGTCGGGAAGCTCGTAGCGATCATGGCGCCGTCGTCGACCGTCACCGGCTCCTGCGTGGCAAGGCCCATCACCAGGAACGACATGGCGATGCGATGGTCGAGATGGGTCGCGATCGGCCGGCCGCCGCCCCGCACCTTTCCGCCCGAGCCGTGGACGATCAGGTCGTCGCCTTCGATCTCGTGCGTGACGCCGGCCTCGGCCAGTCCGGCCGCGACCGCCGCGAGACGGTCCGATTCCTTCACGCGCAGCTCGTGCAGGCCCTGCATCCGGGTCGTGCCCTCGGCGAAGGAGGCGGCGACCGCAAGGATCGGGTACTCGTCGATCATGGCGGGAGCGCGCGCGGCCGGCACCGTGACGCCGGTGAGGCGGCTTGCCCGGACGCGCAGGTCCGCGACGGTCTCGCCGCCCTCGTCGCGCTCGTTGAGCCGTTCGATGGAGGCGCCCATTTCGAGCAGCGTCGTGACCAGGCCCGTGCGCAGCGGGTTCATCATCACGCCCTCGATCACGACGTCGGAGCCCGGGGTGATCAGGGCCGCCACCAGCGGGAAGGCCGCGGAGGAGGGGTCGCTCGGGACCACGATGGTCGAACCGCGCAGCTCCGGCTGGCCCTGCAGCGTGATGGCGCGTCCGTCCTCGCCGTAAGGCGCCACTTCGACGGTCGCACCGAAATGGCGCAGCATCCGCTCCGTATGGTCGCGGGTCGCCTCGCGCTCCAGCACGGTGGTCTTGCCAGGAGAGTTGAGGCCCGCCAGCAGGATCGCCGACTTGATCTGCGCGGACGCCGCCGGAGTCTCGTAGGTGATCGGGATCGTCTCCTTCGGGCCGCGCAGGGTGAGGGGCACCCGCCCGCCCTCGGCCTCGCTCACCACCGTCACGCCCATCCGGACGAGCGGGTCGAGGATGCGGCGCATGGGGCGCTTGCGGAGCGAGGCGTCTCCGTCGAAGGTCGTTGTGATCGGGTGGCTGCCCGCCACGCCCATCATCAGGCGCGAGCCGGTGCCGGCATTGCCGAAGTCGAGAACGCCGGAAGGCTCGGTGAGGCCGCCGATGCCGACGCCCTGGATCCGCCAGCGGCCCGGAGCCTCCCGCGTGATCCCAGCCCCGAGGGCGCGGCAGGCCTCGGCCGTGCGCAGCACGTCGTCGCCTTCGAGCAGTCCCTCGACCCGCGTCTCGCCGATGGCCAGGAGACCGAAGATCATGGAGCGGTGGGAAATGGACTTGTCGCCCGGAACGCGCAGGCGCCCCTTCAAGGCTTTGCCAGATCTGCTCGTGACCGGTGAGGCCGGGCCATGTGCGTGCGACATTCTCGCTTTCCCACTCTTCTTTCGGGCGGCTCCTAACACGGGTGTGCGGTGCCGTCATCCCGAAGCTGCCCCCGCTCGGGCCGTTCCCGGCAATTTCCTATTTGACAAGGGATGTCCCCGCGACTAACGGAGCCTTCCCAACCATCACTTCGTAAGGCAATCACCCGTGGCCAAACCGGAACTCGGCTTGAAGCGCCAGTGCATGAGCTGCGGCGCTAAATTCTACGATCTCAACAGGGATCCTGCGGCCTGCCCGAAATGCGGCACGGTCTTCCAGGCGACGGCCCTGACCCGCGTCGCCGCGCCCGTGGTCGCCCGGAGCGCCCCGGAAGACGACGAGACCGAGGTCGAATCGGTCGGGCCGGAGCTCGTCTCCCTCGACGAGGTCGAGGCGGGCGAGGCCGAAAAGGATCTGCCGACCGACGACGACATCGACGTGGGCGACGACGTGGCCGACGACGACACCTTCCTCGAGGACGAGGAGGAGGGCGACGACGACGTGTCGGATCTGATCGACAGCGACCTGGAAGACGACGAAGAGGCTTGAACCTCCCGTCAGACCCGACTATAGAGACGCCGCTGCTTCGGCGGCGTCTCCCGCGGCGAAACCCAAGCGCCGCAAGCCAGAGTGGGGCCATAGCTCAGTTGGGAGAGCGCTTGAATGGCATTCAAGAGGTCGGCGGTTCGATTCCGCCTGGCTCCACCAAATCTCCTCCGGACTTCGGCAGTCCCGTTACCGTGAAATCCAGGTCCTGATGGCGGATCGGACGCGTTCGCGCCGATCGGGCCCGCCTGCGCGGCCGCCAAGACTACTTTTCAACCCTATGTTGCTATTGCCCCGGCGGTACACTTTTCCGCTCACGGACCTTCCGCAAAGCCAAGAAGCGTCGTAACCATATTTCGTAACAGGCGAATCAACAACGATCACGCGCGCCTGAACAGCGAAATGTCCAAGGGACCGATGTGGACCGGGGTTATGCGACAGATGGGGACAATCGAAAAGACATTGGCGACGCCGCTGCTCCTCGTGAGCCTCTTGCTGCTTCCCGCCTGCCAGACGGGGGAGGACGGCCTGTTGTCGAGCTGGAGCAACACGACGCCCGAGATAGACCTGCCCGATTCCGTCGAGGCTTATCCCGACGCTGAGGTTCTGGCGGTCGCCAAGGCGCAGTTTGCGCGAGGGAATTACGGGCACGCGGCACGCTACTACGAGCGCGCCGTTGAGGTGGCGCCCAACAACGGGGAGGCCTGGCTCGGGCTTGCCGCATCCTACGACCGCGTGCGCCGGTTCGATCTGGCGGATCGGGCCTATCGCGAGGCTGGGCGCTATCTCGGCAACAGGCCCGAATACTACAACAATATCGGCTATTCCTTTCTCCTGCGCGGCGAACCCGCGAAGGCGCGCGCCAATTTCCTGAAGGCGCAGGAGCTCGATCCGGCCAGTGCGACTATCAACAACAACCTCGACATGCTTCGCGACGGCGCCGCCCGCGCCCGAGCGGGCTGAGGCCTATTGGTCCAAAAAGAAGGCCCGGGATTTCTCCCGGGCCTTTTCGTTTGCCGTGAGGCAAGAGGTCTTAGTAGGTGCCGAACTTGAAGTTCAGCTTGGCGCGGGCAACGAAGAAATCGTTGCTGTCGTCGTCGTCGCGGCCGGGCACGAACACCGGCAGCACGGCGCCGCCCACCGTTTCGGTGCCCACGAAGGCGCCGTTGGTGTTGCGGTCGAGGCTCACCCACAGGCCTTCGATGCCGGCGGTCAGGTTGTTGGTGAAGGCGTACTCGAAGCCCGCACCCAGCACCCAGCCGGTGCGCACGTCGTCGTCGTTGACGAAGCCGTTGAAGCCGCCGAAGCCGTTGTTGTCGTCAGCGCCGCCATAGGCGAAGCCGCCGGTGGCGTAGACGAGAGCGCGGTCGAAGGCCACACCGACGCGGGCGCGCACGGTGCCGAACCAGTCGATGCCACCGACCGTGCCGGCGGGCACGAAGGTGGCCGGGAAGCCGGCCGGCACGACGGCGATGCCGTTGGAACCGCCGAGATCCGCCCACTGCAGGTCGGCCTCGATGCCGAGCACGAACGAGCCGATCTGGTAGTTGTAGCCGATCTGGCCGCCGCCGACGAAGCCGTCGCCGTTGTCATCGCCAAACGTGACGACGCCGGAGGCGAGCGGCGCGGTCACGAAGGTGCCGGCCGGGACGAACACCGAGGCGCTGTTGTTGCTGTCCTGCCAGCCGTAGCCGGCGTTCACGCCCACATAGAAGCCGGTCCAGGTGAAGATCGGAACCGCCGCCACGATCGGCGCCGGAGGAGCCGCGCGAACCGGAAGGTCAGCAGCCGAGGCGGAAGATACGGCAAGAGCGGCACCTGCCGTAGTGGCAAGCAGGCCGAGAACAAGCTTTCTCATCATCGTCATCCCTTGTGTGAGGAGTCACGTGGAGTAGTCTATGCTTCAGTTTGTCGATAAAGCTATTGCAGGTCTGCAACACTTCTGACTTTGTTTATATGGCTCGAAATTTAGATAAAATTCGAAATACTTTTACGATGCGATTGCTTCGTGGTCTAATATTGCATAATAGGAATATTTTTAAAACCTTACCATTCGGTTGACACGTGAGAATCACTATGACCTAATCGCATTGTTTTCGGATCGACACTTCCGAAGGCGAGGAGATGACTTAACCCTGCCCTTATGGGGCAGGGTTTTTTACTAAAGACATCTCAAGTGAAGACTTCAGCCACACAAGTCCTGATCTGACGCGGTCTCACCTCGACTTCGATCGCCTGCGTCGAAGCGAAACCTTGGCGGCATCCGTAGGTGTCGCGGCTGTCTCGTAAGGCAAGGCTTGGACCTTCGTAGATCTTGATCCGCCCCTCCTTGGCCTTCTAGTCGCATCGAACGCCGGCGGAACCCCTCCGGCGGCACGACCCTGGCCGGTCACTCGGAGCCGGAAAAGAGTGGGCGGCTTCATTTTTCGCCCGACGGCTCTAAGGTACGAACAGAGTCAGAATTCCAGAAAGCGGGTACGATGAAACGCGTCCAGACGAGCAGCCTTCAGATCGCGCCGGTCCTTCATGATTTCATCGAGCGGGAGGCCGTGAACGGCACGGGGATCCTGGCCGAGGCCTTTTGGAAGGGACTCGCCGGTCTGGTGCGGGATTTCGCTCCCCGTAACCGGGAGCTCCTGGCCGTCCGCGACCGGCTGCAGGGCCGGATCGACGAATATCACCGTGCCCGCGCCGGGCAGCCCTTCGACCAAGCCGGGTATGAGAGCTTCCTGCGCGAGATCGGCTACCTCCGGGACGAGCCGGCGCGCTTCACGGTCTCGACCCGCAACGTGGACGACGAGATCGCCCGTACCGCGGGGCCGCAGCTCGTGGTGCCGGTCTCGAACGCCCGCTACGCCCTGAACGCCGCCAATGCCCGCTGGGGCAGCCTCTACGACGCGCTCTACGGCACGGACGCCCTCCCGGAAGAGGACGGCGCCGAGCGGGGCAAGGGTTACAACAAGGTGCGCGGCGCCCAGGTGGTCGCCCGCGCCCGCGATCTGCTCGACCAGATCGCCCCCCTCACGCAAGGCAGCCATCGGGACAGCATCGCCTACCGGATCGAGGGCGGAGCCCTGACGGTGGACCTGGAGGACGGAGGACAGGCGGCGCTCGTCGATCCGTCGAACCTCGTCGGCTATCAGGGCGAGGCCTCCGATCCGTCCGCCGTGCTCCTGCGCCACAACGGCCTGCATGTGGAGATCAGGGTCGACCGATCGAGCCCGATCGGCGCCGACGATCCGGCCGGCGTCGCAGACCTGGTGGTCGAGGCCGCTCTCTCCACGATCATGGACCTGGAGGACAGCGTCGCGGCGGTCGACGCGGACGACAAGGTGCAGGTCTACCGCACCTGGCTCGGTCTCATGAAGGGCGACCTCGTCGAGAGCTTCGAGAAGGGGGGCAGGACCATTGAGCGGCGCCTCAACCCGGATCGCGTCTACAAGGGACCGCTGGGCGGCGAGGTGCACCTGCACGGGCGCAGCCTCATGCTGGTGCGCAATGTCGGCCACCACATGTTCACCGACGCGGTGCTCGACGAGGCGGGGCAGGAAATCCCCGAGACGATTCTCGATGCGGCGGTCACGTCGCTGATCGCGCTTCACGATCTCAAGGAGACCGGTCCGCTCCGCAACAGCCGGACCGGATCCGTCTACATCGTCAAGCCGAAGATGCACGGACCCGACGAAGTCGCGTTCGCCAACGACCTGTTCGCGGCCGTGGAGGACATGCTCGGGCTGTCCCGCAACACGCTGAAGATGGGCATCATGGACGAGGAGCGGCGCACGACCGTGAACCTCAAGGCCTGCATCGAGGCGGCCTCGGAGCGCATCTTCTTCATCAACACCGGCTTCCTCGACCGCACCGGCGACGAGATCCACACCTCGATGGAGGCGGGTCCGATGGTGCGCAAGAACGACATGAAGGCGACGCCCTGGATCAAGGCCTACGAGGACAACAACGTGGATGTGGGTCTCGCCTGCGGCCTGCCGGGCCATGCGCAGATCGGCAAGGGCATGTGGGCCGCTCCGGACAAGATGGCCGACATGCTGGCGCAGAAGATCGGCCATCCGCAGGCCGGCGCGAACACCGCCTGGGTGCCGTCGCCCACCGCCGCGACGCTCCATGCGCTGCACTATCACGACGTGTCGGTGCAGAACCGTCAGGAGGAGCTGAGAAGCCGCCCGCACGCGAAGCTGTCGGACATCCTGACGATCCCGGTCTCCCAGTCCAACTGGGCGCCTGACGCGGTGGAGCAGGAGCTCGACAATAACTGCCAGGGCATTCTCGGCTACGTGGTGCGCTGGGTCGACCAGGGCGTCGGATGCTCCAAGGTGCCGGACATCCACGACGTGGGGCTGATGGAGGATCGCGCGACCCTGCGCATCTCGAGCCAGCACATCGCCAACTGGCTGCGCCATGGCATCGTGACCGAAGACCAGGTGATGCGGACGCTGCGCCGGATGGCCGAAGTCGTGGACCGGCAGAACGCCGGCGATCCGCTCTACCGCCCGATGGCTCCGGCCTTCGACGGCCCTGCCTTCCGGGCGGCGTGCGACCTGGTGTTCAAGGGACGCGAGCAGCCCAACGGCTACACCGAATGGATCCTGCACGAGCGTCGCCGCGAGGCGAAGTCCGCCGGCGCGCCGGACCGCGCCGAGGAGAGCGGCGTCCGCACGCGCTGACGATCCCGATGGCGCGGATTCGACCCGCATGACAGCGCATGGTGTCCACCCGGTGGACGCCGTGTGCTGTCATGAACCCTACATGGAACCGTTCTAGACCGCTCCCGAACCCAAAAAGGGAGAAGCGGATATGGACGAGAACACGACCCGCCTTCGTGCAAGCGAGCTCGAAGATTCAGGCGACGCCGGCAACAACCCGACGGCGAACCTCACGATGGGCGAGATCATCGCCGCCCGGTTCAACCGTCGCGACCTTCTGCGCGGGTCGCTTGCCGTCGCGGCCATCTCGGCCACCCTCGGCCAGCGCGCGCTCGCGGCGAACGAGCAGCCGGCCAAGAAGGGCCTGAGTCCGTCTTTCGACTTCAAGGAAATCGAGGCGGGCGTCGATCAGACCCACCACGTCGCCGAAGGCTACGACGCGCAGATCCTGCTGCGCTGGGGCGATCCGCTCTTCCCCGATACGCCGGAATTCGACCCAGCGTCGCAGACGGCCGAGAAGCAGCGGCGCCAGTTCGGCTACAACAGCGACTTCGTGGGCTACATCCCGATCGACGGCTCGAGCGACCACGGCCTTCTCGTGGTGAACCACGAATACACCAACGAGGAGCTGATGTTCCCGGGCGTCGGCGTGCAGGATGCCAAGGACATCAACTTCTCGAAGATGACCAAGGACCTCGTCGACATCGAGATGGCGGCTCATGGTGGCGCGGTGGTCGAGATCCGGCGCCGCGACGGCCGCTGGGAGGTGGTGAGGGATTCGAAGTACACGCGCCGCATCACGGCCGAGACCCCGATGGACATCACCGGTCCGGCCGCCGGCCACGACCGCATGAAGACCGCCGCCGATCCGAGTGGCCGCAAGGTCGGCGGCATGATCAACAACTGCGCCGGAGGCGTCACGCCGTGGGGCACGTGGCTGAGCTGCGAGGAGAACTTCAACGGCTACTTCTGGGGCAAGGTCGCGGACGACCATCCGGAGGCGAAGAACTACAAGCGCTACGGCCTCGGCTCGCCGGCCTATGCCTGGGGCAGGTTCCACGACCGCTTCGACCTCGCCAAGGAGCCCAACGAGCCCAACCGCTTCGGCTGGGTGGTCGAGATCGATCCGTTCGACCCGAACTTCGTGCCGAAGAAGCGCACGGCGCTCGGCCGCACGAAGCACGAGGGCGCGGCCGGCATCACCAACCAGGACGGCCGCTATGTGATCTATCTCGGCGACGACGAGCGCTTCGACTACGTCTACAAGTTCGTCACCGCCGGCAAGGTCGACCCGCAGAACCGCGCGGCCAATTTCGGCCTGCTGGACGAGGGCACGCTCTACGTCGCCAAGTACAACGCGGACGGTTCGGGCCAGTGGCTGCCGCTCGTGCAGGGCAAGGGACCGCTGACGGAGGCGAACGGCTTCAAGAGCCAGGCCGACGTCCTCGTCGAGACGCGCCGCGCGGCCGATCTCGTCGGCGCCACCAAGATGGACCGTCCCGAGGACATCGAGGCCAATCCGCAGACCGGTCGCGTCTACGTCATGCTGACGAACAACACCCGCCGCAAGGAAGAGCAGGTCGACGCCGCGAACCCGCGCGCCAACAACGCGTTCGGGCACATCGTCGAGATGGTGCCGCAGGGCGGCGATCATGCGGCGACGGCCTTCGCCTGGGAGGTGCTGGTGAAGTGCGGCGACCCGTCGGTGGCGTCCGTCGGAGCGACGTTCTCGTCGGAAACCACCAAGAACGGCTGGTTCGGCATGCCCGACAACTGCGCCATCGACAGCCAGGGCCGCCTGTGGATCTCCACCGACGGCAACAACGCCAAGGCGACCGGCCGCGCGGACGGGCTCTGGGCGCTCGAGACCGAAGGCGAGATGCGCGGCACTTCGCGGCACTTCTTCCGCGTTCCCGTCGGCGCCGAGATGTGCGGGCCCTTTTTCACTCCCAACGACGAGACCCTCTTCCTCGCGGTCCAGCATCCCGGCGAAGCGGAGGAGGGCACGCCTGCCACCTTCGAGACCCCGGCGACGCGCTGGCCCGACTTCAAGGACGGCATGCCGCCGCGCCCCTCGGTCCTCGTTGTCACCAAGCAGGGCGGCGGCAAGATCGCCTGACCCCGATGGGCGGAAATGCGAAGGGCGGCCTCTCGGCCGCCCTTCTGTTTGCGATACAGCAGGCGTCGCGCTCCGGTGCGCTCCGTCGCGGTCTCAGCTCTCGGAGGCCGTCGTGCCCTTTGCCTGCCGCGGCTTGCGGGCACGCTTGGGCTGCTCCTGGGACTTGCCGTCCGGTGTCGGGGACAACAGGTCCTGCGCCACGGCGGACACGGCGGCGATGCCGGTATTGACCACTGCACCGACAACATCCTTCGTGGCCGATGCCGCATCCGATCCGGTCCTGATCGCCGCCTTCCTGACCTTCGCGCCCGTCTCGGATTCCGCTCCATAACGGGCCAGGGCCGCGGCCGCCGCCCCGGCGGCCGCCACGAGGGCTTCGGCCAGGATCGTCCGGCCGATCTCCGATCGCAGCAGGTCGTCGAGCCAGCCGGCCTTCCGCAGGCTCTTGGGGAGCTTGAAGCCGAGAACGTCCGTTTGTGACTTCGCTTTCTTCTTCGCCATGAGGATCCATTCCAAAGGAGTGTGGCAGAGGCTCCTGTTCCATGGAACGGGATGATGACAGTTATATTGCAGTTCCTTGACGGATGCGCTGATTTTCCCGCGAGCAGGCGCCCGGCGCGGCTTACCGCGACAGGGCGTCCACCGCGCCGCCGATCAGGTTGACGCTGAGCAGATGCTCGGTCGTGAGGTCGAAGCGGACGGGCATGAGAGCCTCGGGCAGGGCCGCGATCCAGTCCCGGTATGCGCGTGCGGCCGCCACGGCCTCGGCCCGGTCAACGGCCCTGAAGCGGACGGGCGAGCCCGGGCGGAGCTGCGCGAAACGGTCGAGATCCGCGCCGATAACGGTGGCGATCTTCGGATATCCGCCTGCCGTCTGCCGGTCGCGCATGAGAACGATCGGATGGCCGCTGCCCGGGATCTGGATGTGTCCGGTCACAATCCCGTCGGACACGATGTTGAACCCCTTGGCGTGCTCGATGCGGGGGCCGGTGAGCTGGAAGCCCATGCGGTCCGCCTGCGGGCTGACCGTGAACTCCTCCGACAGGAAAGTCTCGATCGCGTCCGGCGTGAAGTAATCGTCCTGCGGACCGAGCATCACCCGGATCGGGTCCTCGCCGCCGCGAAGGTCGAGCGGCAGGTGCATCGGCTCGCCCGCCTGCGCGCCCGCATCGCAGGGAAGGCGGTCACCCGCCTTGAGCGGCGAGCCGTTCAGCCCGCCGAGGCGTGACCGCAGATGGAACGACAGGCTGCCGAGCTGCGGCTCCACCGAGAAGCCTCCGGCGACCGCGAGATACGCGAAGGTGCCGGACCGGGCATGGCCGACCTGCGCGGTCTGCCCCTCCTTCAGGATGACCGAAGTCTGCGCCGGGATCTGCGCGCCGTCGATGGTCAGGGCGCATTCGGCGCCGACCAGCGCGATGCCGAGGTCCCCACCCGCGCAGGTGAAGGCGCCGCCGAGATTGACGAACTCGATCCCGGCCGTGTCCGGAGGGTTGCCCACCAGCGCATTGGCGGCCGCGAGGGAGCGGAAGTCCATCGCGCCGGAGGGCGAGACGCCGAAACGCTGGTAACCGGCGCGCCCGTGGTCCTGGAGGCTCGTCATCGGGCCGCAGGCCTTGACCTCGAGGCTGATCATCGGCTGACCTCCTCGGCTACGGGTTCGCCTGCGAGAGCGGCCCTTTCCATCGCGTCCCAGCGGGAGGCGTCGATGGGCGCGAACACCACCTCGTCGCCGGCGGCGAGCAGGAAGGCCGGGTCGCGCTCCGGCGCGTAGCTGCGGACCGGCGTGCGGCCCAAGATATGCCAGCCGCTCGGGCATTCGATGGAGCCGACCGCCGCCTGGGCGCCGCCGATGATGATTGAGCCGCTCGGGATCTTCGCACGCGGCTGTGTGCGGCGCGGGGTGACGAGCTTCGGGTCGAGGCCCCCGAGATAGGCGAAGCCCGGCAGGAAGCCGATCATGTAGACGCGGTAGATGGCGCCCGCATGGAGGTCGATGACCTGGCGGACCGTCAGCCCGTGCCTGTCGGCGATCTCGTCAAGATCAATGCCGTACGGGTCCCCATAGAGCACGGGGACGCTCCAGCGCCTTCCGGCCGAAGCCTGGGGCGCGAGTCTTTCGGCCTCGCGGGCGAGAAGGCCCGCGAGGGCGTCGAAATCCGTCACGGTGGGATCGAACTGCACCAAGAGCGAGCGGTAGGTCGGAACGGTCTCGAGCAGGCCGGCAGGAGCCCGCTCCCGCAGGATCTCGTCGAGCGCGAGCACCTTGCCGTTGAGATCCGGATCGACCGTATCGCCGAATTCCACGGACAGGGCTCCGTCGCCGCAGGCAAGGACTCTCGGTGTGCTCACGATGCCTCGTTGGTCATGTCTCACTTGGTCACGGCCTTTCCACATCGGCCAGGATCCCGCAACGGCAGGAGGACAAGGGAGGGCATGCATCCATGGCATGAGCGGACCGAAGCCACCCTTTTCCCTGCGCCTAAGGTGGGTTTACCCTCGTTCCGCGCATCATGCTATGTCAGATCCATCGATCGGTGCCCAACCTTGAGGCATATCCGGAGCATTTCATGACCCTGCAATCCAAGACCGCCGTCGTCACCGGCTCGACCAGCGGCATCGGCCTCGCCATCGCCCTCGCCTTCGCGAAGGAGGGCGCGAACGTCGTCATCAACGGGTTCGGACCTGCGGACGAGATCGAGAAGATCCGGGCCGGCATCGAGAGCGAGTTCGGCGTCAAGGCCATCTACTCGCCCGCCGACATGTCGAAGCCGGACCAGATCGCCGGGATGATCCGTCAGGCCGAGGAGACCTTCGGGGGCGTCGACATCCTGGTCAACAACGCGGGCATCCAGCACGTGTCGCCGGTGGAGGACTTCCCGGCCGAGAAATGGGACCAGATCATCGCGATCAACCTCTCGTCCGCGTTCCACGCCATCAAGGCCGCAGTGCCCGGCATGAAGAAGCGCGGCTGGGGCCGCATCATCAACACGGCCTCGGCTCACTCGCTCGTGGCCTCGCCGTTCAAGTCGGCCTACGTTGCGGCCAAGCACGGCATCGCCGGCCTGACCAAGACTGTGGCGCTCGAAGTCGCCGGGAACGGGATCACGGTCAACTGCATCAGTCCCGGCTACGTCTGGACGCCGCTCGTCGAGAGGCAGATCCCCGACACCATGAAGGCGCGGGGGCTGACCAAGGAGCAGGTGATCAACGACGTGCTGCTCGAGGCCCAGCCCACCAAGCAGTTCGTCACGCCCGAGCAGGTCGCGGCCACCGCCGTCTTCCTCTGCTCCGACGCGGCCAGCCAGATCACCGGCGCGAACCTGTCGATGGATGGCGGCTGGACCGCCAAGTAGGCCGCAAGCATAGGCTGTCGAAGCGATCCCCGCGAGGGCCTCAGGCCCTCGCGAAGGCGTCCGTCGCCTCAACGAGGTGATGCGCGATGCCGGGTTCGGTGGCCGCATGGCCCGCATCCGGCACCATGATGAACTTGGCCTCGGGCCACGCCTTGTGCAGGTCCCAAGCGGTCTTGGCCGGGGTCGCGACATCGTAGCGGCCCTGGATGATCACGGCCGGAATGTTCCTGAGCTTGTGGGCGTCGCGGATGAGCTGCCCCTCCTCGAAGAAGCCCTCGTTGACGAAATAGTGGTTCTCGATGCGCGCGAAGGCGAGCGCGTAGTGCCCGTCGCCGAACTGGTCGCTGTAGTTCTGATCGGGGAGGAGGGTGATCGTCTCGCCCTCCCACAGGCTCCAGGCCTGCGCGGCCTCCTGCCGGACGGCCGGGTCCTCATGGGTGAGGCGCCTGCGGTAGGCGGCCATGAGGTCGCCGCGCTCCTCCTCGGGGATCGGCGCCAGGAAGCGCTCCCACTTGTCAGGGAACATCCAGGAGGCGCCCTCCTGGTAGTACCAGAGCAGCTCGGCGCGTCGTAACGTGAAGATGCCCCGAAGGATGATCTCGCTCACCCGGTCCGGGTGCGTTTCCGCGTAGGCCAGCGCCAGGGTGCTGCCCCAGGAGCCGCCGAAGACCATCCACTTGTCCACACCCAGCATCTCGCGCAGGCGCTCGATATCGGCCACGAGGTGCCAGGTGGTGTTGGCCTCGAGGCTGGCATAGGGCGTGGAGCGCCCGCAGCCGCGCTGATCGAAGAGCAGGATGCGGTACTTGTCCGGATCGAAGTAGCGCCGCTGGGTCGGCGTGCAGCCGCCGCCGGGGCCGCCATGAAGGAAGACCACAGGTTTTCCACGCGGATTTCCACAGAGCTCCCAATAGACGCGATGGCCGTCGCCCACATCGAGCATGCCGTGTTCGTAGGGTTCGATTTCCGGGTAAAGCGTGCGCATCGGGAGGGCTCCAGGAAGGGAAGCCCTTCATAGCCGGGTGCAGCCGTCATGTCAGCCGCGCCTCCGGAATTGCCGAGCCGGCTCACGACCCTTGGTGCACAATCGCAAAACAGTGGCGCGTCGTCGCAGTGTCATATAGTTTTGCAACTGGGGAACACGGGCCGAACCCGGACCACAATGGAGGAATATGATGTTGACCAAACGCGCCAGCCTGAAGCTGGCCACGGCTCTTGCCGCACTCATGGTTGCAGGCACGGCACATGCCGCCGAGAAGCTGCGGCTCCTGACCTGGGCTGATTACGCACCGGCAGACGTCATCCAGCAATTCACCAAGGAAACCGGCATCGAGGTTGAGGTCACCCTCTCGAACAACGAGGAAATGATCTCGAAGCTGCGTGCGACTCAGGGCGCGGGCTTCGATCTCGTCCAGCCGAGCCAGGACCGCATCGCCGGCCCGCAGACGGAATTCGGCATCTACAAGCCGCTCGACCTGTCGAAGCTCAAGTCCGATCTCTTCATCGGCTCGATGCTCGAGGCCACGAAGAAGAACACCACCATCGACGGCAAGGTTTACGGCGTTCCCCACATCTGGGGCACCGACGGCCTGATCGTGAACACCAAGGTGGCTCCCGCCGTCGCCGACTACAACGACCTGTGCAGCCAGGCCGTCGCCGGCAAGGCGAGCTTCCGCGCCAAGCGTCCGACGCTCATCGCCTTCGCGTTCGCCAACGGCATGGATCCCTTCGCGTCCTACAAGGACCCGAAGGCCTACACGGCCATGATGGAGAAGGTCGGCGCGAAGCTCGCCGAGTGCAAGAAGAACGTGAAGTTCTTCTGGGACGGCAAGGACCAGCTCCTGAACGCCATCCGCTCGGGCGAGATCGTCGCCGCCATGGCCTGGGACACGGGCGGCTGGAAGCTCAACTCCGAGAACCCGGACATCAAGTTCATCGCTCCGAAGTCCGGCGCGCTCGGCTGGGTCGACACCTTCGCGATTCCCGCCAAGGGCCGCAATGACGACGCCGCCTACAAGTGGATCAACTTCAACATGCGGCCCGAGATCGCCGCGAAGGTCGCCGCCTCCGCCGGCAACTTCACGGCCTCGAACGGCGCCGACAAGCTCATGCAGGGCAAGCTGAAGGACCAGTTCGCCGAAAGCTTCCCGAAGGCCGCCATCGACAACATCAAGTGGTACCCGGCCGTGCCGGCCGGCATCGAGGAGATCGAGGGCAAGATCCTCGACCGCCTGAAGGCCGGCTCGTAATCGCCTCACCCGATGTTCATCGTCCCCCGGCTCGTCCCGGGGGACGACTTTTTGCGTGCTCAGCGTCCATGGCAACCACCTCCGATCTCGACCTCGTCAACGTCACGAAGCGCTTCGGCTCCCATGCGGCCGTCGATGACGTGACCTTCAGCGTCGCCCCCGGCGAATTCTTCTCGATCCTCGGCCCCTCCGGCTGCGGCAAGACCACGCTCATGCGCATGATCGCCGGCTTCGAGAACCCGACCTCCGGCGACATCCGCATCCGCGGCAAGTCGATGGTCGGCGTTCCGGCCAACCGCCGGCCGGTCAACATGGTGTTCCAGAGCCTCGCGCTCTTCCCAATGATGAACGTGGGCGAGAACGTCGCCTACGGCCTGACCTGCCGCGGCGTTTCGCGCAGCGAGGCGGAGGAGCGGGCGAACCGCATGCTGGAGCGCGTCGGCCTGAAAGGGTTCGGCGAGCGCCGGGTGACGGCCCTCTCCGGCGGCCAGCGTCAGCGCGTGGCGATCGCCCGCTGCCTCGTGCTGGAGCCGACCCTCGTGCTGCTCGACGAGCCGCTTGGCGCCCTCGACCTCAAGCTGCGCGAGCACATGAAGATCGAGCTCAAGCAGCTGCAGGCGACCTTCAACACCACCTTCGCGTACATCACCCACGACCAGTCCGAAGCGCTCGTGATGTCGGACCGGATCGCCGTCATGAACCAGGGGCGCTTCGAGCAGGTGGGCAGCCCGCGCGAGCTCTACCACAACCCGGCAACGCCCTTCGTGGCGAGCTTCGTGGGCGAGACGAACCGCTGGCAGGGCGAGGTCGTGTCCTCGTCGGGTGGAACCGTCGCCCTGCAGCTTCCTTCGGGAACGGTCACCCAGGGAACGGGCCACGCCCTGCAGAAATCCGCCGTCGCGTTCGTGCGGCCGGAGGCGGTCGCCCTGGCTCAGAGCCAGCCGGCCTTGCGCGATCTCCCCAACCGCTTCGAGGGAAGGGTGTCGGCCGTGCTGTTCGACGGCGCCAATTCGAGCCTGCTCATCGACACGCTGGGCTTCGATCAGCCCGTGCGCGCGGTGCTGCCCCAGGCCGGGCCGCTCGCGGGAATCGAGGTCGGCGCGCCGATCCATGTGGGCTGGACGGCGGACGCCATGAAAGTCTTCGCCGCATGAACCCGACGCAGCGCCTCGCCCTGTTCGTCCTGCTGGCGCCGGCCATCCTGTGGCTCGGACTGCTGATTGTCCTGCCGCATGTGGAGATCCTGATCCTCTCCTTCAGCGAGCGCGTGGCGCCGCGTGTCTACGCGTTCGGCGCGGGCAACTATCTCGAATTCTTCACCGAGCCGCTCTACTGGCGTACCTTCGCGCGCACGGCCATCATGTCGATCGCCGTGACGGCGATCACCCTCGTCCTGGCCTTCCCGATCGCACTCTACATCGCGCGCGTGGCGCAGGGGCGGCTCAAGGCCATGCTGCTGCTGCTGTGCCTCCTGCCGTTCTGGGTGTCGGAACTGGTCCGCACGCTCGGCTGGATGATCCTGCTGCGGGAGACCGGCGTCGTCTCCTACCTCCTGCGCGCCGCGGGCCTCGCGGACCAGCCGGTGGAACTGCTCTACAACGACGGCGCGGTGATCCTCGGCCTTGTCTATGGCGGCCTGCTCTTCATGATCGTGCCGCTCGCCAATGCGCTGGAGAGTCTGGAGCCGGCAGTGGTCGAGGCCGGGTTCGATCTCGGCGGCAGCCGCTGGACGGTTCTGCGCCGCATCGTCATTCCCCACGCCATGCCGGGCATCGTCGCAGGCTCGATCATCGTCTTCATGCTGACGGTCGGAAATTTCGCGACGCCGGTCCTGCTCGGCGGCAAGAACGGCCTGTGGTTCACGGAGCAGATCTACGCCCAGTTCATCACCCGGTTCAACTGGCCGCAGGGCTCGGCCTTCGGCATGCTCCTGCTGCTGCTCTCCTCCGCCATCGTCTGGGCGGGCCTGCGCCTGACCGGGCAGAGCCTCGGCACCACCTTGAGGCAGGCCTGACATGAACCGTCCGTCCATTCTCTGGAAGCTCTACATCGCGGCGTTCTACCTGTTCCTGTTCGCGCCGCTCCTGGTCGTGGCGATCTTCGCCTTCAATGCCAGCCCATTCCCGTCGCCGCCGTGGCGGGGCTTCACTTTCGCTTGGTTCACCGGCGACGGCTCGGCCTTCGGCAAGCCCGGCGTGCTGATGGATCCGATCTGGCTCGACAGCATCGTCAACAGCCTCAAGGTGGCGGTGCCCGTGGCGCTCCTCGCCGTGCTTCTGGGCACGGTGAACGCATGGGTGCTGGAGCGCGCGGAGTTCCGCGGCAAGACGTTTCTGGCCATGATGATGCTCTGGCCGCTCGTCATCCCGGGCGTGGTGCTCGGCATCTCGATCCTGGCCTTCTTCTCGCGCGTGGCGAACGGCCTCGAGGAATGGCTTCAGACCGATCTCGACTTCCTGCGGCCGGGGCTGCCCCTGGTGGTGCTCGGGCAGCTCTCGTTCATCCTGACGATCTCGACTCTGATCATCGCGGCGCGTCTGCGCAAGTTCGACCGGTCCCTGGAGGAGGCGGCGTTCGACCTCGGGGCCAGCCGGGCGCGGGTGCTGCGCACCGTCACGGTGCCTTTCCTGCGGCCGGCCCTGATCGGCGCCGGGCTCGTGGCGCTCCTCATGTCGTTCGAGAACTTCAACACGACCCTGATGCTGGTGGGCTCCGACGCGCCGCTGCCGATCACCATGTACGGCCAGATGCGCGAGGGCGCCTCGCCGGCGATCAACGCCGTCAGCCTGTTCCTGATGCTGGCGGTCGGCGGGATCGCGAGCCTCTTCGCCCTCACGTCGAAGGCGCAGGCTTGAGGAAGACCTGAGGGCTCAATGCCCCCAGGTGCGCTCCAGAACGTCGACCCAGTTCTCGTAGCAGATCTTGCGCACGGTCGCTTCGTCGTAGCCGTGCCGGCGCATGGCGTCGACGAGGCGCGGCAGGCCGCGCACGTCGCCGATCTCGGCGGGGATCGTGGCGCCGTCGAAGTCCGAGCCGAGGCCGACGCCGTCGACGCCCACGTGCTCGATCAGGTGGTCCATGTGGCGGATCATCTCCTCGAGCGGCGTGTCGTCGTTGCGCATGCCGTCGGGGCGGATGAACGAGGTGGCGAAGTTCACGCCCACCATGCCGCGGCTCTCGCGGATCGCCGCCAGCTGCTTGTCCGTGAGGTTGCGCGAGTGTGGGCAGACCGCGTGCGCGTTCGAATGGGTCGCGACCAGCGGCGCGTCCGACAGCCGGACCACGTCCCAGAAGCCCTTCTCGTTGAGGTGCGAGAGGTCGAGCATGATCTTGAGGCGGTTGCAGGCCTTGACCAGCTCGATCCCGCGATCGGTCAGGCCGGGGCCGGTGTCGGGCGAGGACGGATAGCGGAACGGGACGCCATGGCCGAAGATGTTGGACCGGCTCCAGACCGGTCCGATGGAACGCAGGCCGCTTTCGTAGAGGACGTCCAGCATGGCGAGGTCGGGGTCGATGCCCTCCGCGCCCTCGATGTGCAGGATGGCGGCCAGGATGCCGTTGTCGATGCAGTGGCGGATGTCGGCGGCACTGCGGCAGATCTTCACCTCGCCGTTCGAGGCGCGCTCGATCCGGATCAGCAGGGAGGCCATCTGCACGGTGACGCGCTGGCTCGGCCCGAGCTCGAGCTGCGGCGGCAGCGGCACGTCGTATTGCGGGCGTGCCATCAGGGCGTCGACATCGACGCCGCCTGTCGCGTCCGACGGCACGTAGACGGCGAAGAACCCGCCGACGAAGCCGCCTTCCTTCATGCGCGGCCAGTCGAGGTGGCCGATGTTGTCGCCTTCCAGGAAGGCGCGCTCCGGCTCGGCCTTGCCGCGGACGAGGCGGAGGAGAACGTCGTTGTGGCCGTCGAAGACCGGCATCAGGGATGTGCGAGGCATGGTTTTATGTGACCGGGTTGGGGCGGATTGAAGAACTCAAACGGCGATGGAGGTCGAGTCGGGCGCGGCGCGCGAATAGCCCTGACTCGCCTGGATCAGCGACTGGGTGTAGCTGTTCGAGGCCTGGCTGGTCCTCAGGGCCGCGGCACTCGTCTCCTCGATGGCCTCGCCATGACGCATCACGAGCAGCCGCTCGCACAGATGCGCCACCACCGCGAGGTCGTGGCTCACCAGGATGTAGGTCAGTCCCATCTTGCGGCGCAGCTCGTCGAGGAGGTTCAGGATCTCCGCCTGCACCGACGCGTCGAGCGCCGAGGTCGGCTCGTCGAGGAGCAAGACCTTCGGGCGCAGGATCAGCGCGCGTGCGATGGCGATGCGCTGCCGCTGGCCGCCGGAGAGCTGGTGCGGATAGCGGAAGCGGAACGACGAGCCGAGCCCGACTTCGCGCAGGGCCTGGAGGATGCGGGCTTCCGCGTCCTTCTCGCCGTGGATGGCGAGAGGCTCGGACAGGATCCGGTCGACCGTATGGCGTGGGTGGAGCGACGCATAAGGGTCCTGGAAGACCATCTGCACGGTGCGGTAGAAGTCCTTGCCCCGCGGCGTCGTAACCTCCCTGCCGTCGACGGAGACGCGCCCGTCGGAGATCGGCGCAAGGCCGCAGATGGCGCGCAGGACCGTGGACTTGCCGGAGCCGGATTCGCCTACGAGGCCGTAGGATTCGCCCGCCGCGACGTGGAAGCTGACGTTCTTGACCGCCTCGACCCGGAGGCGGCCGGTTCCGAAGACGACGTGAAGATTTTGAATATCGAGCATCGGCTCTGTCACTGTGCCCAGGCAGGATCACGGTTCAGGGTGGGAAGCGGGCGAACGTCGTTCGCCAGCGTCGGCAGGCAGCTCATCAGCCCTTGCGTATACGGGTGCTTGGCCTCCCGCAGATGCTTGGCCTCGAGCTCCTCGACCACGCGCCCGGCATACATGACGAGCACCCGGTCGCAGAACGACGAGACCAGCTTCAGGTCGTGCGAGATGAAGATGAGCCCCATGCCGCGCTCCGACACGAGCTCGTCGAGGATGCGCAGGATCTCCATGGAGACCGTCACGTCCAGCGCCGAGGTCGGCTCGTCGGCGATGAGCAGGTCGGGCTCGGTCACGAGCATCATGGCGATCATGGCGCGCTGGCCCATGCCGCCCGAGACCTCGTGCGGATAGAGCGCGAACACGCGGCCGGGATCGCGCATCTTCACGGCCTCCAGCATGGCGAGCGCCCGGTCGCGGGCCTCGCCCCGTCCGGCCTTCGCGTGCGCCTGGTAGGCCTCGATGATCTGCTCGCCGATGGTCATGACCGGGTTCAGTGAGTATTTCGGGTCCTGCATCACCATGCTGATGCGCCCGCCGCGCAAGGTGCGCAGGGTACGCCTCGAGGCGGTGAGGAGGTCGATGCCGTCGAAGGCCAGGCGCCCGGCCGTGACCTCACCGGGCGGCGGGGTGAGCCCGAGGATGGCGCGGCCGGTCTGCGACTTGCCGGAGCCGGACTCGCCCACGATGCCGAGGCGCTCGCGGCCGAGCTGGAAGGACACGCCCCGCACCGCCTCGACGGTGCCGGTGCGCAGGTGGAAGCGGACACGCAGGTCTTCGACTTCGAGAAGCGGCTTCGTCATTTGGCGGCCTTCGGATCGAGGACGTCGCGCAGGCCGTCGCCCAGCAGGTTGAAGCCGAGGCTCACCACGAAGATGGCCAAGCCCGGCATGGCGGCGACCCACCATTGGTCGATGAGGTAGTTGCGGCCCGTCGCCACCATGGCGCCCCATTCGGGCATGGGCGGCTGCGCGCCGAGGCCGAGGAAGCCGAGGCCCGCGGCGGTCAGGATGATGCCGGCCATGTCCAGCGTCACGCGCACGATGAGCGACGAGATGCACAGGGGCACCACGTGGCCGAGGATGATCCGCGGCGTGGAGGCGCCCTGGAGCTTCACGGCCGCGATGAAGTCGCTGTTGCGGATCGTGAGCGTCTCGGCACGCGCGATGCGGGCATAGGGGGGCCAGGAGGTGATCGCGATGGCGATGATGGCGTTCTCGATCCCTGGGCCCAAGGCCGCCACGAAGGCAAGCGCGAGGATCAGGCGCGGGAAGGCCAGGAAGATGTCGGTGATGCGCATCAGCACCGTGTCGACCCAGCCGCCGAGATAGCCGGAGACCGTGCCGACCAGCAGCCCGATCGGCGTCGCGATCAGCGCCACGAGCACGACGACGAACAGGGTGATGCGCGAGCCGTAGACCACGCGCGAGAAGATGTCCCGCGCCTGGTCGTCGGTGCCGAACCAGTAGGTCTCGCTCGGCGGCAGCAAGCGCTGCGTGCGCAGGTCGCCGCCGGCGATCGGCGAATAGGGCGCGATCACGTCGGCGAAGATCGCCACGAGGATCAGAAGAATGACGACGCCGAGGCCGACCACGGCGAGCGGATTCCTGCTGAACGCGCGCCAGCCGAGATAGAAGCGGCCGAGCCGCGCCTGCGAGCGCGAGCCGGGCTCCGGCGAGAGCAGCCATGCCCGCAGGCCGGAGGGTTGGGGAAGGGGAGGGGCGCCGGCCATCAGCGTGTCCTCGGATCGAGAAGGCGGTAGAGCAGGTCGGACACGAGATTGAGCAGCACGAAGACTGCGCCGATCACGAGGGTGCCGCCGAGCACCGCGTTCATGTCCGCGTTCTGGAGCGAATTGGTGATGTACTGGCCGAGTCCCGGCCAGGCGAAGACCGTTTCGGTCAGCACGGAGCCTTCGAGCAGGTTCGCATAGGAGAGGGCGATCACCGTCACCAGCGGCACGGCCGCGTTGCGCAGGGCGTGGCGCCAGATCACGCGCATCTCCGACAGGCCCTTCACCCGCGCGGCGATCACGTATTCCTGCGCGAGCTCGTTGAGCATGAAGGAGCGCGTCATGCGGCTGATGTAGGCGAGCGAGAAGTAGCCCAGCAGGCAGGCCGGCAGGATGACGTGCGAGACCGCGTCCCAGAACGCGTCCCACTGACCCTGCATGGCCGTGTCGAGCAGCACGATGCCCGTGACGGGGGTGTAGAGATAGGAATAGGTCACGTCGATGCGCCCGGGTCCCGCCACCCAGCCGAGCTTGGCGTAGAACAGCAGGAGGCCCATCAGCCCGAGCCAGAAGATCGGCACGGAATAGCCGACGAGGCCGACGAGGCGGACGAACTGGTCGAGAAGGCTGCCGCGCTTCACGGCGGCGAGGACGCCGAGCGGGATGCCGAAGAGCGTGCCGATGAGTGTGCCGAGGGTGGCGAGCTCCAGCGTCGCGGGAAACACGTTGGCGATGTCCGTCAGCACCGGATTCGTGGTGAGGACCGAATTGCCGAAATCGCCGGTCACGGCCTTCTTCACGTAGATCACGAACTGTTCGGCCAGCGGTCTGTCGAGGCCGAGTTCGGTGCGCACCCGCTCGTAGACCTGGGGCGGGGCGCGGTCGCCCACGATGGCGATCACCGGATCGATCGGAACGACCCGGCCGATGAAGAAGGTCACGGCGGCAAGACCCAGGAGGGTCGTCATCAGGACGATGACGAACTGCGCCGTACTCTTAAGGAAGGAGCGGAGGGCACTGACGTGCCCTCCGCCCCGGTTCATGACTGCAGATGCCATTGAATCGTCAGTTCTTCTTCGCCTTGGAGGAGTCGTTGTCGCTGAAGGACGGGCCGAGGACGAAGTCCTTCACGTTCTTGCGCACGGCCGCGACTTCCGTCTGCTGCAGGAAGATCACGAACGGGCCGTCGTCGAGGACCGCCTTCTGGAGCTCCTTGTACATCTGCGCGCGCTTCTCCGCGTCACGCTCCATGACGGCGGCGCGGGTCTTCGCGGTCAGCGGGCCCGGATCCCACGCGTTGCGCCATGCCAGGGGCTTGGCCTTCGCGTTGTCCGAGTTGTCGTCGTTCGCCGCGAAGGTGTCGGCATTGGAGTTCGGGTCCTGATAGTCCGAGCCCCAGTTGCCGATGTAGATGTCGTGCTGGCGGGCGCGGTACTTGGTGAGGGCCTGCTTCGAGTCCATCGGCAGGATCTCGAGCTTGATGCCCGCCTGCGCGAAGGTCGACTGCATCGCCTGGGCGATGCCGGTGATATCGGACGTCGAGCGGGTGTCCATCGTCACCGTGAAGCCGTCCTTCAGGCCGGCCTGGGCGAGGAGCTCCTTCGCCTTGGCGACGTCGAGCTTGTAGGGATTGTCCGTCTCGGCGCCGAGGAAGCCCTTGGGCAGGAAGTTCTGGTGAACGTCGCCCTTGTACTTCATGATCGTGTCGGCGATGGCCGCGTAGTCGACGAGGTACTTCAGGGCCTTGCGGACCTCGGGCTTCGCCAGGTTCGGGTTCTTCTGGTTCAGGCCCAGATAATAGACCGTTCCCTTCGGGGCGCTCTGGATCTGAATGTCCGGGTTCTTGGAGACGGCGGCTATCTCCTCCGGGTTCAGGTTGCGGGCGATGTCGATGTCGCCCTTCTCGAGCAGCAGGCGCTGGCTGGCGGTTTCCTTGATGTGGCGGAAGATCACGCGGGCGAGCGGAGTCTTCTGCTCGTAGTTCGGGTTGCGCTCGAGGACGAGAACCTCGTTCGCCTTCCAGTCGCGCATGATGTACGGGCCGGAGCCGGCATACTTGGTCTTCAGCCAGTTATAGCCCCAGTCGCCGTCCTTCTCGTTCTGCACGAGCAGCTTCTTGTCGACGATCGACGCGACGGAGTTGCCGAGGCAGTAGAGGACCAGGGTCGGCGCGTAGGGCTTGTCGACCTCGAAGGTCATCTCCAGCGGGCCGGTCTGCTTGACCTTGTCCTTCACGTTGTCCTTCGTCAGGCCGAACTGGCCGAGGATGAAGGCCGGGGACTTGTCGAGCGCCACGGCGCGGTGGATCGAATACACCACGTCTTCCGCGGTGATCGGGTTGCCGGACGCGAACTTCTTGTTCGGGCGGATCTTGAACGTGTAGGTCTTGCCGTCGTCCGACACGGTCCAGGACTCGGCGACCTGTCCGGAGATCTTGGACACGTCCTTGATGTCGTACTGGATCAGGCGCTCGTAGGTGTTGCCGATGATCTCGGAGGCGCTGAACTCGAACACCTCGGCCGGATCGAGCGAGATGATGTCGTCGCTCTGCCAGGCCTGGACGAGGGTGTCCGGCGGCGTCGCGGCCTGAACGGCGGCGAAGGAGGTCGCCATGGTGGCGACCATGGCGGCGGATAGGAGGAATTTCGGAAGTCGCTTCATTGGCCAGTTCCCTTGCGGCGCTGAAGATGCGCCGACTGTGCACCGGTAAGAATGCAGATCGCACAGGCTCTGTCGAGTCTATCAACTGGTTTTAAACTGGCAAACCTTTTGCAGCATGATTAAACCGCGTGCAGCGCCGATGCCGCTTGGCCTCCCGGGCTTCCTGTGGCAAAGGCTCCTGGGCCCCGAAGCTGGATGAAACAACGTGTCTGACGAAGCCAAGAAACCCGCCGCCAACACCATGTGGGGAGGACGTTTCTCCTCGTCCCCGAGCGCCCTGATGGAGGCGATCAACGCCTCGATCGACTTCGACAGGCGCCTGGCCTCGCAGGACATCCAGGGCTCCATCGCACACAGCGCCATGCTGGCGAAGCAGGGTATCATCGCCGAGAGCGACCGCGACGCCATTCATGCCGGGTTGCAGCGGGTGCTTGGCGAGATCGAGTCCGGCAGCTTCACCTTCTCGACCGCCCTGGAAGACATTCACATGAACGTGGAGAGCCGGCTGCGCGAGATCGTCGGCGATCCGGCGGCGCGCCTGCACACGGCCCGCAGCCGCAACGACCAGGTCGCCACGGACGCGCGGCTCTGGGTGCGCGAGGCGCACGACCGGACCGACGAGCAGCTCACCAATCTGATCAAGGCGCTCCTCGACAAGGCGGAGCAGCATGCCGCCACCGTCATGCCGGGCTTCACCCATCTCCAGAGCGCCCAGCCGGTGACCTTTGGGCACCACCTGATGGCCTATGTGGAGATGTTCGGCCGCGACCGCGGCCGCATCCGCGATTCCCGCCGGCGCCTGAACGAGTGCCCGCTCGGGGCCGGAGCGCTCGCCGGGACGTCCTTCCCGATCGACCGGCACATGACCGCCAAGGTCCTCGGCTTCGACGGCCCGACCCGCAACTCCCTCGATTCCGTATCCGACCGGGACAGCCTGCTGGAGTTCATGGCCGCCACCTCGATCTGCGCCGTGCACCTGTCGCGCCTCGCCGAAGAGATCATCATCTGGATGTCGGCGCCCTTCGGCTTCGTGCGGCTGCCCGACCGCTGGACCACCGGGTCCAGCATGATGCCGCAGAAGCGCAACCCCGACGCGGCGGAGCTGGTGCGTGGCAAGACCGGACGCGTGATCGGCTCCCTGGTGTCCCTGCTCACCGTCATGAAGGGCCTGCCGCTGGCCTATTCCAAGGACATGCAGGAGGACAAGGAGCAGCTCTTCGACGCGGCGGACACGATCGAGATCGTGCTCGCGGCCACGACCGGCATGATCCAGGACCTGGAGCCGGTGCCGGAGCGCATGGCGGCGGTGGCAGGGGCCGGGTTCTCGACCGCGACGGATCTTGCCGACTGGCTGGTGCGCAGCCTCGGCATCCCGTTCCGCGACGCCCACCACATCACCGGCCGGATCGTGTCCGAGGCCGAGCGGCGCGGCTGCAGCCTAGAGGAGCTGCCCCTCGACGCCATGCAGGCGGTCGAGCCGCGCATCCACCAGGGCATCTACGACGTGCTCGGCGTCGAGAACTCGGTCCGCTCCCGGACGAGCTTCGGCGGCACCTCGCCGGTGCGGGTGGCGGAGCAGGTCGCCTGGTGGAAGACCCAGCTCTGATCCCGGCCACGCCGGAAACCCAATCTTAGCCATAACGTCCGGGCGGCGCGGCGGCGGCCCGGGCGCGGGTCTTGATCGCCCCGGAGGGCATATCCATATTGCTGACAGCGAACCTGTCATGGTCGCTTGAGTGCCGTGAGAAGCGGGCTCAAAAACCAACCGAAGTGCCTCTAACCTTGGGCTTCGAATATGTCGCGTCAGTCGCCCTTCGGGCATCCGTTTCTGTTAGGCTTCGACGAGATCGAGCAGGCTCTCGACCGCGTCGCGAAGGCAGCCGGGGATGGGTACCCTCCCTACAACATCGAGCGTCTGGCACGCACCGAGAGCGCCCCTGAGCGCCTCCGGATCACCCTGGCGGTCGCGGGTTTCACCCGGGAACAGCTCGAAGTGACCCTGGAGGAGAACCAGCTCGTCATCCGGGGTCGGCAAACCGACGACAAGGCAAGGCACTTCCTGCACCGCGGCATCGCCGCCCGTCAGTTCCAGCGCGCCTTCCTGCTCGTCGATGGCATGGAGGTTCTCGGGGCCGACCTGTCCAACGGCCTTCTGTCGATCGATCTGGCCCGACCCGAGCCGGAGCGGATCATCCGAAAGATCGACATCATCAGTCAGGACAAGGCGTGACGGCGTCCGCAAGAGGATGAGGACCATGAACCACAACACCAAGATCCACCCGGAATTCCCCCTGAACGTGGCGGAGCTCGCCACCCTGGGTGAAGGCCAGATGGCCTATGTGAAGCCCCTGCAGTCGGACGACGTGGCCAGGCTCTTCCCCCAGGCCCCGAAGATCCAGCCGGGCCTGCAGCTCTTCGCCCTCCTGTCCGCCAGCGGCGAGCCGATCGTCCTGACCGACAGCCGCGACGCCGCCGTCGCCAATGCCTGGGCGCACGACCTCGAGACGGTGAGCCTCCATTAAGGCTCACCGCCAGATCTTCTACGCGATCGCTTCGATCGCCCCGATCAGGCGCTCCAGATCCTCGGGCCGGGACAGGCGGTGATCGCCGTCCTTGATCAGCGTCAGCGAGACGCTGTCTCCCGGCAGATGCTCGACAAGTTCCAGGGCATGCTGCCACGGCACGTCGGGATCCTCCATTCCCTGCAGAACGTGGACGGGGCAGCCGGTCTGGATCGGCTCGCCGAGGAGAAGATGGTTCCGCCCGTCCTCAATCAGGACTTTGGTGATCGGGTAGGGATCGTCGGGCGAATAGGCCGAGGGGCGATAATAGACCCCCGTCTCCTCCACGGCCCGCTTAATGTCCTCAGGGAACCGCTCCCACATCAGCCGCTCGGTCATGTCCACGGCGGGCGCGATCAGCACGATGCCGACGGGAGCCAGATCCTGTCGGGTCTCGCGCAGGCGCCGGGCCGCCAGAAGGGCGATCCAGCCGCCCATCGACGAGCCGACGAGGATCGGACGCTCGCTCAGGTAATGGGTGAGCACCGAGACGGTCTCCTCCAGCCAGCGGGAGATCGTCCCGGCTTCGAAGTCCCCGTCGGACTGACCATGGCCGCTGTAGTCGAAGCGCAGGAGCGCGCGGCCCGTCCGCGTCGCCCATGTGTCGAGATATTCGCCCTTGGTCGATTGCATGTCGGACTTGAAGCCGCCGAGCCACACGACGGGCGGGCCCTTGCCGTCCCGGACCAGCACAGCAATCTGACGCGCCTCGGCCCCCTGGCCGACGTTATGACTTTGCGGCATGGTTAACCTGTCCTCAACTGCTTTGACGCAACGCTTTGCGCATGATTCTCCCGAAAAGGCACCTGCATCTGTGAGTTTTTCAACGCGACCCGGCGGAGGGATGGCCTTTCCGACCTCCCAGTTTCATCCGCTGGCGGGGCGGACGATCCTCCAGATCATTCCCGAGCTCGAAGCCGGCGGCGCCGAGCGCACGACCGTGGACATCGCCGAGGGTCTCGCCCATGCGGGCGCCCGGGCGCTCGTGGCCACGGAGGGTGGCCGCCTCGTGGGCGAGCTCCAGGCCAAGGGCGGCGTCTGGATCCCGTTCCGGGCCGCCACCAAGAACCCGTTCTCCATGCTGGTCAACGTGCGGCGCCTAGCGCGGATCTGCTACAACGAGCGCGTGGCGCTGATCCATGCTCGGTCGCGGGCGCCCGCCTGGGTGGCGCTGGGGGCGGCGCGCTCGCTCAACATTCCGTTCGTGACCACCTATCACGGCAGCTATGCCGGCCGCTCCTCCGTGAAGGTGCTCTACAACTCCGTCATGGCGCGGGGTGATGCGGTCATCGCCAATTCACACTACACGGGCGAGCTGATCCGCTCGCTCTACCCGCAGGCGGCGGAGAAGATCACGGTCATCCACCGTGGAACGGACTTCTCCACCTTCTCGCCGATGGCGGTCGCGCCGGAGCGGGTCGAGAACCTGCGCAAGGCCTGGAACGTGGCGCCCCATGAGCGGGTGGTGCTCCTGGCGGCGCGCCTGACCGGCTGGAAGGGCCAGAAGGTCCTCATCGAGGCTGCCGCCAAGCTGCGCGATGCAGGCGTGCGGGACGTGGCCTATATCCTGGCCGGGGATCCGCAGGGGCGCGATTCCTATGTGAAGGAGCTCGACGGCCTCATTGAGGCGCGCAAGCTCACGGGGATCGTCCGCATGGTCGGCCATTGCACCGACATGCCGGCGGCCTTCCTGGCGGCGTCGGTCGTGACCGTGCCGTCGACGGAGCCCGAGGCCTTCGGCCGCTCGGCGGTGGAGGCCCAGGCCATGGGCACGCCGGTCGTGGTGTCCGATCTCGGGGCCGTGCCGGAGACGGTGCTGTCCCCGCCGGCGGTCCAGCCGCACGAGCGGACGGGCTGGCGGATCCCGCCCTCCGATCCGGACGCGCTCTCAGATGCGCTCGGGGCCGCCCTGGGGCTCGGCGCCAGCGCCCGAATCGCCATGGGCGTGCGGGCCAGGGACCACGTGGAGCGCCATTTTTCGCTGGAGCGCATGGTCGCGAGCACTCTTGAGGTGTATTCCGACCTGCTGGAAGGGCGTTTCCCGCGCAGAACGAGTTGACTTCCCGCGCATTTGCGCGAAATGTCAGATTATCCGTGGCAAAAAGTCGAGCCGTCAGCTGACCCCGTTCCGGGGCCGCCGCCCCCGACTGAGCCCTTGAAACAGGAGATACGAGCCATTCGCCGACCAATGAGAGCTATGCCGGTGCCGCAGAAGGACGGGCCGCGCGCCAACCGAGACATTCGCGGCGTCCGCGAAGTGCAGCTGATCGATGAATCCGGCCAGAACAAGGGCGTGATGCCCTTCCTCGACGCGTTGCGCCTGGCCGAGGAATCGGGGCTTGATCTGGTCGAGATCGCTCCGAACTCGGCTCCGCCGGTCTGCAAGATCCTCGATTACGGCAAGTACCGCTTCCTGGAGCAGAAGAAGGCCGCCGAGGCGCGCAAGAAGCAGAAGACCGTCGAGGTGAAAGAGGTCAAGCTCCGTCCGGGCATCGACGACCACGACTACGACGTCAAGATGCGGGCCATGAAGAGCTTCTTCGAGGAAGGCAACAAGGTGAAGATCACCCTGCGCTTCCGCGGCCGCGAGATGGCGCACCAGGATCTCGGCCTCAAGGTCCTGGACCGGGTCAAGTCGGATGTGGGCGACCTCGCCAAGGTCGAGCAGGAGCCGAACTTCGAGGGCCGTCAGGTCGTCATGGTCCTGGCACCGCGCTAAGGTAGCCATTCGGAACCAGAATTCTGGCCGTCGGGCGACCGGCGGCCATTGATTTTCGGGCGGCCTTCTGCCATAAGCCGCCCTTCATCGAACCGCCCGGCTGATTAAGGGCTGCCGTGGCGGTTTGTTTTGCTCAGTGCAGCAATATAGGGCCGAAAGGCGGTTTTCGCCGCTCTCGCGGCCTGACCTAAGGAGAGCAAAATGCCCAAGCTGAAGACGAAGTCGGGCGCGAAAAAGCGCTTCAAGATCACTGGCACCGGCAAGGTCGTTTACGCCCAGTCCGGCAAGCGCCACGGGATGATCAAGCGGACGAAGAAGCAGATCCGCAATCTGCGCGGCACCACGACCATGTTCGAGGGCGACGCGTACAACGTCAAGAAGTACTTCCTGCCGAACGGCTAAGGCGGTCTCTTACATCCCGGATTTTGAAGGAGTTTTTTAAATGGCCCGCGTCAAACGGGGCGTTACCGCCCACGCCAAGCACAAGAAGGTTCTGAAGGCCGCCAAGGGTTTCTACGGCCGCCGCAAGAACACCATCCGCATCGCCAAGCAGGCGGTCGAGAAGAGCATGCAGTATGCTTATCGCGACCGTAAGAACAAGAAGCGCGCCTTCCGCGCTCTGTGGATCCAGCGTCTCAACGCTGCCGTCCGCCTGCACGGCCTGACCTATTCCCGATTTATCGACGGTCTCGGCAAGGCTGGGATCGAGGTCGATCGCAAGGTCCTGTCCGAAATGGCCATCCATGAGCCGGCTGCTTTCGCCGCCTACGTGGAGCGCGCCAAGGCTTCCCTGCCGCAGCAGGCCGCCTAAAGGACAGAACTCGCTTCCGGTGCGGCTGACCTTTCAGCCGCACCGCTGCTTTCCCCCTTCTCCGAGACCATCCGCGCTGACGGCCTGCAGCAGGCTGTCGGTTGCCATTCCGCGGCTCGGAAGACTTGACGGTTCCCGCGCCGCGCCTCACTCAAGCGCTTGCATCTGGCAAGGGACCGATGACTGACCTCAACCAACTCGAACGTGACCTGCTGAGCCAGGTCGAAGCCGCCGGCGACGAAGCGGCTCTCGAAACCGTGCGCGTGTCGGCGCTCGGCAAGAAGGGCTCCGTCTCCGAACTGCTCAAGACCCTCGGCGCCATGACGCCGGAGGAGCGGAAAGAGCGCGGCCCACTCATCAACGGCCTGCGTGACAAGGTGCAGGGCGCGATCGTGGCCCGCAAGGAAACGCTTGCCGAGGCCGCCCTCGAGGCGCGGCTGTCCGCCGAGCGCATCGACGTGACGCTTCCCGTTCCGGAAGCGCCGGAGATCCGCGGGCGCATCCACCCGATCAGCCAGGTGATCGAGGAGCTCACGGCGATCTTCGCCGACATGGGCTTCTCCGTGGCCGAGGGGCCGGACATCGAGACGGACTACCTCAACTTCACGGCGCTGAACTTCCCCGAAGGCCATCCGGCCCGCGAGATGCACGACACCTTCTTCCTCGCCCCCGACGAGAAGGGCGAGCGCAAGGTGCTGCGCACGCACACCTCGCCGGTGCAAATCCGCACGATGACCTCGAAGGCGCCGCCGATCCGCGTGATCATCCCGGGCCGCACCTACCGCCACGACTCGGACCAGACCCACACGCCGATGTTCCACCAGGTCGAGGGCCTCGTCATCGACCGCCAAGCGAACATCGCGCACATGAAGTGGATCCTGGAGGAATTCTGCAAGGCCTTCTTCGAGGTCGACCAGGTGAAGATGCGGTTCCGCCCGTCCTTCTTCCCCTTCACGGAGCCGTCCGCGGAGGTCGACATCCAGTGCTCGCGCAAGGGCGGCGAGATCCGCTTCGGCGAAGGTACGGACTGGCTCGAGATCCTCGGCTGCGGCATGGTCCATCCGAACGTGCTGAAGAATTGCGGCCTCGACCCCGACGAGTACCAGGGCTTCGCCTGGGGCATGGGGATCGACCGCATCGCCATGCTCAAATACGGCATGCCGGACCTGCGCCCCTTCTTCGAGGCCGACGTGCGCTGGCTGAACCATTACGGCTTCCGCCCGCTCGACATTCCGTCCCTCGTCGGCGGCCTGACGGCGTGACGATGACGCGCGAGCCCGAACAGCCCTCTCCCCCCTTGTGGGGGAGAGTTGGAGAGGGGGGTAGCCACCGAGCGACCGGCTGCGTCGATCAACCCGTTGGCGCCGTACCCCCCTCCCTAGCCCTCCCCCACAAGGGGGGAGGGGATAGGCCCGCGCATGCTCATGTGACGTCCCTGCAGCGTTCGAATGCAAAGCGGTTACGCCGCGAGATGACGCCTGCCGAACGCAGGCTTTGGCATGCTCTCAAGGCGCACCGCTTCCAAGGCCTCCACATCCGACGTCAGGTTCCCATGGGGCCCTATGTGGCGGATTTCATCTGTCACACGGCGAAAATCGTCATCGAGGTCGACGGCTCCCAGCATGGCTTCGACCGTCATATCGAGCGTGACCGAACCAGGGACGCCTGGTTCGAGGCTCAAGGTTACCGAGTTCTGCGCTTCTGGAACGCCGACGTGCTGACCGGACTCGACAGCGTCCTTGAGACGATCTTCGCAAACATTCCATCCAACCTGCCGATTGCAGGAGATACACCATGAAGTTCACCCTCTCCTGGCTGACGGATCACCTTGAGACCTCGGCCTCCCTCGACGAGATCGTCGAGACGCTCACCCGCATCGGCCTCGAGGTCGAGGGCGTGGAGGACAAGGCGAAGACGCTGGCGCCCTACAAGGTCGCCTACGTGATCTCCGCCGAGCAGCACCCGAACGCCGATCGCCTGCGCGTCTGCATGGTCGATACGGGCGAGGGCGCCCCGATCCAGGTCGTCTGCGGCGCGCCCAACGCCCGCACCGGCATGAAGAGCGTCTTCGCGCCTCCCGGCACCTACATCCCGGGCAAGAACATCACGCTGGGCGTCGGCACGATCCGCGGCGTCGAGAGCGCCGGCATGCTGTGCTCGGCGGCGGAGCTCGAGATCTCCGACGATCACGACGGCATCATCGACCTGCCCGAGGATGCGCCGGTGGGCCAGGCTTACGCGGCCTATGCTGGCCTCGACGATCCGGTGATCGAGATCAACCTCACGCCGAACCGTCCCGACTGCACGTCGATCCACGGCATCGCCCGCGATCTCGCGGCGGCCGGCCTCGGCACGCTGAAGGGCGATGCCGTGCAGCCCGTCGCCGGAAAGGGCGCATGCCCGGTCTCGGTGACGCTCGACTTCGCGCCGGGCGACGAGAAGCTCTGCCCGGCCTTCGCGCTGCGCCTCGTGCGCGGCGTGAAGAACGGCCCGTCGCCGGAGTGGATGCAGCGCCGCCTGCTCTCCATCGGCCTGCGCCCGATCAACGCCCTCGTCGACATCACCAACTACGTGACCTTCGATCGGGGCCGTCCGCTCCACGTCTTCGACGCCGCGAAGGTGAAGGGCAACCTCACCGTCCGCCGCGCCAGGGACGGCGAGGAGGTGCTGGCCCTCGACGGGCGCACCTACAAGCTCGATTCCGGCAACGTGGTGATCGCCGACGAGAGCGGCGTCGAGTCCATCGCCGGCATCATGGGCGGCGAGCATTCGGGCTGCGATGAGGCGACGACCGACGTGCTGATCGAGTCGGCCCTCTGGGACCCGCTCAACATCGCGCAGTCGGGCCGCCGCTTAGGGATCATCACCGACGCGCGCTACCGGTTCGAGCGCGGCATCGATCCCGCCTTCACGGTGCCGGGGCTCGATCTCGCGACCAAGCTCGTCATCGACCTCTGCGGCGGCGAGGCGAGCGAGGCCGTGGTCGCCGGCCAGGTTCCGGACGACCGGCTCGTGGTCGAGTTCCCCTGGTCGGAGGTTCCGCGCCTGTCGGGCCTCGACGTGAAGCCGGCCGAGTCCGAGGCAATCCTCAGGAAGCTGGGGTTCGAGATCCAGGGCTCGGGCGAGCGCGTCAGCGTCACGGCGCCCTCCTGGCGCCCCGACATCGACGGCAAGGCGGACCTCGTCGAGGAGGTCATCCGCATCGCCGGCGTCGACCGCATCGAGCCGCAGCCCCTGCCGCGCATCGAGGCGACGGTCGCCAAGCCGATCCTGACCCTGATCCAGAAGCGCACGCGGCTCGCCCGGCGCTCACTCGCCGTGCGCGGTCTGGTCGAGGCCGTGACCTGGTCGTTCATCGCCAAGAGCGAGGCCGAGCTGTTCGGCGGCGGCGATGCGCGTCTGGCGCTTGCCAACCCGATCGCGTCGGACCTCTCCGACATGCGACCGAGCCTCCTTCCGGGCCTGCTCAAGGCCGCGCAGCGCAATGCGGATCGCGGCTTCAGCGACGTAGCCCTGTTCGAGGTCGGTCAGACCTTCGCGTCGGACGAGCCCGAGGGCCAGAGCATCAAGGCGGCGGCCGTGCGCCGCGGCATGGCGCGGGCCGAGGGCGTCGGACGGCATTGGGACGGTGGGGCGCAGAGCGTCGACGCCTTCGACGCCAAGGCCGACGTCATGGCCCTTCTCGGAACGCTCGGCATTCCGGCGGGCGGCCTCCAGGTCGTGCCCGGCGGGCCGGCCTGGTTTCATCCGGGCCGTTCGGCGACCCTGCAGTTCGGCCCGAAGAACGTGGTCGGAGCCTTCGGCGAGATCCACCCGAAGGTGCTGAAGGCCCTCGACCTCAAGGGCCCGCTTGTGGCGTTCGAGCTGAACCTCGACGCGCTGCCGCCCCCGAAGGCGAAGCCCACCAAGATGAAGCCGAAGCTGGTGCTGTCCGATTTCCAGCCCATCACCCGCGACTTCGCCTTCGTGGTGGGCCGTCAGGTGGCGGCCGGCGACATCGTCAAGGCGGCGCAAGCGGCCGAGCGCCAGCTCGTCGTCGGGGTCGACGTGTTCGACGTCTACGAGGGCACCGGCATCGACCCGGACAAGAAGTCCGTGGCCATCGCCGTCACGCTCCAGCCGACCGAAAAGACCCTGACCGACACCGAGATCGAGGCCGTTTCGTCCAAGATCGTCGGCGAGGTGGTCAAGAAGACCGGCGCGGTGCTGCGGGGGTGAGCCCTCACAGCCATTCCGGGGCCGCGCGGCGGAACCCGGGATCGCCTTCAAGATAGGGCACTTTACTCGTCCTACGGTCCCGGATCGCGGTTATGCCGCGTCCGGGACGACGCTGGTGCGCCGCCGCTCAGCGGATTGGCCTCGTCCCACCCGTAGCGCACCGTGTCGAACCGCATCGAGCGCGCGTCAACCATGAGGAGCCGGCCGACTAGGCTCTCGCCGAAGCCGACCACCTCCCGCACCACCTCCATGGCCATCAGGCTGCCCATGACGCCCGCGAGCGCCCCCAGCACGCCGGCCTCCGCGCAGGTCGGGATGGCGCCCGGAGGGGGCGGGGAGGGGAAGAGGCAGCGATAGGTCGGATTCGGCCGGCCGTCCGGACCCGCCTCGTGCGCCCGGATCGTCGTGAGAGAGCCGTCGAACTGGCCGAGGGCGGCCGTCACCAGGGGCTTTCCTTCGAAGAAGCACGCATCCGAGACGGCGTAGCGGGTGTCGAAGTTGTCAGACCCGTCCGCGACGAGGTCGTAGGCGCGGACCAGCTCCCGGGCGTTCCCGGGGGTGATCCGCAGGGCATGGGGCTCGACCGTCACATGCGGGTTGAGGCGCCGCACCGTATCGGCGGCGCTGTCCGTCTTCGGGCGGCCCAGGTCGCCGACCCCATGGATCACCTGCCGCTGCAGGTTCGAGAGGGAGACCGCGTCGTCGTCCACGATGCCGATGGTGCCGATCCCGGCCGCCGCGAGATACTGGATGAGTGGCGCGCCGAGCCCGCCGGCGCCGATCACGAGTACCCGAGCCGCCTTGAGCTTGAGCTGTCCCGGCCCTCCGATATCGCGGAGAACCAGATGGCGGGCATAGCGGTCGATTTCGTCGGGGCTCAGGGTCATAATTCCGACCTTATCGACATGCTCCACGCTATCAACCATTCTGGGTGGAAATGGCGCGATCGGCTTGACAGGGCGCTTGGCGTCGTGGCCCATCCCGTGCCATCGTCAGGGCGCAACCGGGTAACAAAGCCCGCGCCAAACAGGGAACTTTGCCGATGACAGTCACCAAGTTCGGTCTCGCACTTGCAGGTCTTGCCTTTTCCGCAACGGCAGCCTTTGCGCAGCAGGCCGCGTTCAAGCCCGCCGTCGTCTACGATCTGGGCGGAAAGTTCGACAAGTCCTTCAACGAGGGCGTCCATACGGGCGCCGAGAAGTACAAGAAGGACACCGGGACCGACTACCGTGATTTCGAGCCGCAGAACGACGCGCAGCGCGAGCAGGCCCTGCGCCGCTTCGCCCGCGACGGCTTCTCGCCGATCGTGGCGGTCGGCTTCAGCCAGGAATCGGCCCTGAAGAAGGTGGCCGACGAGTTCCCGAAGACCCAGTTCGCCATCATCGACGCGGTGGTCGAGAAGCCGAACGTGCAGTCCATCGTGTTCAAGGAGCACGAGGGCTCGTTCCTGGTCGGCCTCCTGGCCGCGCAGGCCTCGAAGACCGGCAAGGTCGGCTTCGTGGGCGGCATGGACATCCCGCTCATCCGCAAGTTCGCCTGCGGCTACGTCCAGGGCGTGAAATACGCCAAGAAGGACGCCGAGGTGTTCCAGAACATGACCGGCACCACGGGCGCGGCCTGGAACGATCCGGTGAAGGGCGGCGAGCTCGCCAAGAGCCAGATCGACCGCGGCGCCGACGTGATCTACCACGCGGCCGGCGGCACGGGCGTGGGCGTGCTGCGCGCGGCGGCCGACGCCGGCAAGCTCGGCATCGGCGTCGATTCCAACCAGAACGCCCTGCATCCCGGCAAGGTGCTGACCTCGATGGTCAAGCGCGTGGACGTGGCCACCTACAACGTCTTCGATCAGGCCAAGAAGGGCACCTTCAAGCCGGGCGTGTCCGTGCTCGGCCTCGCCGAGGACGGCGTCGCCTGGTCCCTCGACGACAACAACAAGTCGCTCGTCACCGCCGACATGAAGGCCGCCGCCGACAAGGCCGCCGCCGACATCAAGTCGGGCGCCATCAAGGTGCACGACTACATGTCGGACTCGAAGTGCCCGATGTAAGATAATCCCTGTTCCGGGCGCCGGCCTTGGGGCGGCGCCCGGACTGCGTTATTGATCGCATTCCTTTTGGTTCCCGGTCCCGTTCGATAGGCGGGCCGGGACGATGTTTTGAGGCTCATGTCCCCGGCCATCCAGCTTTCCGACATCAACAAGCGCTTCGGCGAGGTCCATGCCAACAAGGACGTGAACCTCACCGTCGAGCGCGGCACGATCCACGGCATCGTCGGGGAGAACGGCGCGGGCAAATCGACCCTGATGTCGATCCTCTACGGGTTCTACGAGGCCGATTCAGGCGAGATCCGGGTCGGCGGCAAGCCGGTCTCGATCCGCTCCCCGGCCGATGCGATCCATGTGGGGATCGGCATGGTGCACCAGCATTTCATGCTCGTGGAGCCGCTGACCGTGGTCGAGAACGTGATGCTCGGCGCCGAGGGCGGCACGATGCTGCGCGCGGGCGAGGCGAAGGTGCGGGCGGAGCTCGCGCGGCTCGCGCGCGACTATGGGCTCGAGATCGACGTGAACGCCACCGTGGGCGACCTCTCGGTCGGGTTGCAGCAGCGCGTCGAGATCCTGAAGGCCCTCTATCGCGGCGCGGACATCCTCATCCTCGACGAGCCGACGGCGGTGCTCACGCCGCCCGAGGCCGACGCCCTGTTCGAGCTGCTGCAAGCCCTGAAGCAGCAGGGCAAGACCGTCATCCTCATCACCCACAAGCTGCGCGAGATCATGGCCGTCACGGACCGCGTCTCGGTGATGCGCCGCGGCGAGATGGTGGCGACGGTGGAGACCGCCAGGACCTCGCCGCCGGAACTCGCGGAACTCATGGTCGGGCGGCGCGTCCTGCTGCGGGTGGAGAAGTCCGAGCGCGCGCCCGGTGCGCCCATGCTCCAGGTCGAGAATCTGTCGGTGGTCGACCATCGCGGGGTGCTGCGCGTCGCCAATGTCTCCTTCACGGTCCACGCGGGCGAGATCGTCGGCATCGCAGGCGTCGCCGGCAACGGCCAGAGCGAGCTGCTGGAAGCGCTCGCCGGCATGCGCCAGCCCGTGCTCGGCGCGATGCGCTTCGAGGGACAGGAGATCCGCTTCGCCGATCACAACCCGCACCGCATGCGCCAGCTTGGCCTGCTGCACGTGCCGGAGGATCGCCTGCGCATGGGCCTCGTGCCGGCCTTCCCGGCCTTCGAGAGCGCCATCCTGGGCTTCAGCGACGAGGCACAGCTCGGGTCCGGTCCGATCCTGAACCACGACCGCATGATCGCGGACCTCGCGGACAAGATGAAGCACTACGACGTGCGCCCGCCCGCGCCGCGGCTCAAGACGTCGAAGTTCTCCGGCGGCAACCAGCAGAAGATCGTGCTGGCGCGCGAGATCGAGCGTCAGCCGAAGGTGCTCCTCGTCGGCCAGCCGACCCGCGGCGTCGACATCGGCGCCATCGAGTTCATCCACCGCCGCCTGATCGCCCTGCGCGACGCAGGCGTCGGCATCCTGCTCGTGTCCGTGGAGCTCGACGAGATCATGAACCTGTCCGACCGCATCCTCACCATGTGCGGCGGCCAGATCACCGGCGAGCGCAAGCCCGCCGAGACCAACGAGCAGGATCTCGGCCTGCTCATGGCCGGCGTCACCGACGAGGCCGCCTGATGCAACCGCGTCTGTCTCTCGTGACGCTCGGCGTCGCGGACATGAACCGCTCCCGCGCCTTCTACGAGGCCTGGGGCTGGAGGGCCTCCACGGCGAGTCAGCCCTCCGTCACGTTCTTCCAGGCCAACGGTTTGGCGCTGGCGCTGTTCGGCCGCGCGGACCTCGCGGAGGATGCCGGCGTCGAGGACCGTCCCACCGGCTTCGCGGCCGTGACGCTGGCCTACAACGCCCGCTCGAAGGAAGAGGCCGACGAGGTCTATGCCCGCGCGGTCGCGGCCGGCGCCCGTCCCGTCAAGCCGTTGCAGGATGTTTTCTGGGGCGGGTATTCGGGCTATTTCGCCGATCCGGACGGCCATCTCTGGGAGGTGGCCTGGAATCCGTTCTTCCCTCTCGACGAACAGGGCCACCTGTTCCTGCCGGACAGTCAGACGTGAGCGCTCCCATCGACCTGCCCAAATGGGCCGACACCGTCGTCGTGCCGGCCGTCTCGGTGATCGCGGCCTTCCTGGTCGCCGGTCTCGTGGTGCTCGGCATCGGCGAGAACCCGCTCACCGCCACGCGCGTGCTGCTGCAGGGCAGCCTCGGCACGGGGGAGGGCTTGGGCTTCACCCTGTTCTACATGACGGACTTCATCTTCGTCGGCCTCGCGGTCGCCGTCGCCTATCACGCGGGGCTGTTCAACATCGGCGGCGAGGGACAGGCGACGCTCGCGGGCCTCGGCGTCGCGCTCGTCCTCAACAACCTGACCTTCCTGCCGGGCTTCCTGCTGATCCCGCTCGGCATCCTGGGCGCGGCGGCCTTCGGGGCCGCCTGGGCGGCGGTGCCGGGCTATCTCCAGGCCAGACGCGGCAGCCACATCGTCATCACCACGATCATGTTCAACTGGCTCGCCAGCGTGCTGATCGTCTATCTGCTCGTGAACGTGCTGCGCGAGCCGCAATCCATGAACCCGGAGACGCGGGCCTTTCCGGATCAGTCGCACATCCCGTTCATGCACGAGGCGCTGGGCGCCTTCGGGATCGAGATCCCGGCCTCGCAGCTCAACCTCACGCTTTTCCTCGCTCTGGCCGCGGCCTACGGCGTGTGGCTCCTCATCTACCGCTCGCGGCTCGGCTATGCGATCCGCGTGGTCGGCTCGAACCCCACGGCGGCGGTCTATGCGGGCATCTCGCCCGGGCGCATCATCATCGTCGCCATGGTGATCTCCGGCGCGCTCGCCGGCGGCCTCGCGGTCAACGAGCTCATGGGCTACCAGCACCGCCTGCTGCTCGAATTCACCGCCGGCTACGGCTTCGTCGGCATCGCGGTGGCGCTCATGGGACGCGCGCATCCGGTCGGCATCATCCTGGCGTCGCTGCTGTTCGGCATCCTCTACCAGGGTGGCGCGGAACTCGCCTTCGAGCAGCCGGCCATCACCCGCGACATGGTGGTGGTGATCGGCGGCATCATCATTTTGTTCGCGGGCGCCCTCGACGGGCTGTTCCGGCGCATCGTGGCGCAGGCGCTGACCCGCTCGCGCGTGGCGAGGGCCTGACCATGGATCTCGACATTCTCGTCACAGTATTCGACTCGTCCTTACGGCTCTCGATCCCGCTGCTCGCGGCGTGCCTCGCCGGTCTCTGGTCCGAGCGCTCGGGCGTGGTCGACATCGGCCTGGAGGGCAAGATGCTGGTCGCGGCCTTCGCGGCGGCGGCTGCTTCCTACGCGTTTGGCTCCGCCTGGATTGGCCTCTTCGCCGGCATCGGCGCCTCGATCGTCTTCGCGCTGATCCACGGCTTCGCCTCCATCAGCCAGCGCGGCAACCAGATCGTCTCGGGCGTCGCCATCAACATGCTGGCGGCCGGGCTGACCGCCATCGTCGGCAATGCATGGTACGGGCAGGGCGGCCGCACGCCACCACTCGAAGGGGCGCAGCGCTTCGGGGACGTGATCTTCGGACATTCGGCCCTCGTCTATCTCGTGCTGCTCGCCGTGCCGATCACATGGTTCGTGCTGGCGCGCACGCGCTTTGGCCTGCGTCTGCGGGCGGTCGGCGAGAATCCGGCCGCCGTCGATACGGCGGGCATTTCCGTGACGGGCCTGCGCTACTCGGCCGTCGTCATTGGCGGAGTCCTGTGCGGTCTCGCAGGCGCCTACCTGTCCGTCGGCCAGTCGGCGGGCTTCCTGCCCAATATGACGGCCGGCAAGGGCTTCATCGCGCTGGCGGCCCTCATCTTCGCCAAATGGCGCGCGTGGCCGGCGCTCGGCGCCTGCTTCCTGTTCGGGCTCCTCGACGCGGTCGCCATCCGACTCCAGGGCATCGCGCTGCCCGGCATCGGCGAGGTTCCGGTGCAGGCCATCCAGGCGCTGCCCTATCTCATGACTGTGATCCTGCTCGCCGGCGTGATCGGAACCGCCATTCCGCCGCGCGCCTCCGGCGTGCCCTATGTGAAGGAGCGCTGACATGCCCTCGCTCGATGCCCTGTTCGAGGCCGCCAAGGCCATCCAGGACAAGGCTTATGCGCCTTATTCGCGCTTCAAGGTCGGGGCCGCCATCGCGACGCCGGACGGCCGGGTCTTCACCGGCTGCAACGTGGAGAACGCCGCCTATCCGGTCGGCAGCTGCGCCGAAGCCGGCGCCATCTCGGCCATGGTGGCGGCGGGCGAGAGCCGCATCACGCAGATCGTCGTGATGGGTGAGGGCGAGGCCCTCGTCACGCCCTGCGGCGGCTGCCGCCAGCGCATTCGCGAATTCGCCGCCCCCGACACGCCGATCCACATCGCGGGCCCTGAGGGAATCCGGAAGAGCTTCACGCTCGATGAGCTGTTGCCCTTCTCGTTCGGACCCGACAATCTGGCTGCTCGTTAAGAGATTTTGAGATGCAACAACACGTTCAGGAAGCGGCCGAGTTCGTGCGCAGACACGGCTTCGACGGCCATTTCGATGCGGCCTTCGTGCTCGGAACCGGGCTCGGGACCCTCGTGGACGAGCTCAGCGATCCGGTGAGCCTGGCCTATGCGGACATCCCGAACTTCCCGCGCAGCGGCGTCTCGGGTCATGCGGGGCGCCTCGTGGCCGGCAGGCTCGAAGGCAAGCGCGTGCTCCTGTTCCAGGGCCGAGCGCATTACTACGAGACGGGCGATGCAGGCGCCATGCGGCTGCCGGTGGCCTTCGTGAAGGAACTCGGCATCTCGACGCTCGTGCTGACCAACGCGGCAGGCTCCGTGCGGGCGGAGATCCGTCCCGGCAGCCTCGTGGCCATCAACGACCATCTCAACCTTTCGGGCGCCAACCCGCTCCTGCGCGATCACACGGAGGGGCGCTTCGTGTCGCTCACCGGCGCCTATGATGCGGGACTGCGCGATGCATTGCAGAAGGCTGCGGGCCGCATCGGCATCGACCTGCCGGAGGGCGTCTATGCGTGGCTTTCCGGCCCCAGCTTCGAGACCCCGGCCGAGATCCGCATGGTGCAGGTCCTTGGCGGCGATCTCGTCGGCATGTCGACCGTGCCCGAGGTGATCCTCGCCCGCTACTACGGCCTCAAGGTCGCGGCGGTCTCCGTGGTGACCAACCTTGCCGCCGGCATTGAGGGAGCCTCGCCCTCGCACCAGGAGACCAAGGACACGGCGGCCGAGGCCTCGGACAAGTTCAAGCGTCTCATTCGCGCCTTCGTTGCGGAGCTCCCCCATGTCTGATGTGGAAACGGCCCAACGGGCCCTGCGCTGCCTCGACCTCACCGATCTCACCGACACCTGCACCGACCAGGCCATCGACGCGCTCTGCGCCAAGGCAGTCGATCCGCGCGGCCCCGTGGCGGCCGTCTGCGTATGGCCGCAATTCGTCAAGCGCGCGCAGGACAACCTCAAGGGCTCGCCCGTGCGCATCGCCACCGTGGTGAACTTTCCGGCCGGCGGCGAGGATGTCGGCCGCGTCTCCGACGACGTGCAGGAGGCCTTGTCCGACGGCGCGAACGAGATCGACCTCGTGCTGCCCTACGAGGCCGTGCGCCGGGGCGACCACGGGATTGCGACCGAGATGATCGAAGCGGTGCGCGATCTCGTGGACCAGGGGCGACTGTTGAAGGTGATCCTGGAGACAGGCGAGCTGAAGGAGCCGGCCCTCGTCGAGACCGCGAGCCGGCTTGCCATTGAGGCCGGCGCAGACTTCATCAAGACCTCGACGGGCAAGACGCCTGTCTCGGCGACGCCGCAGGCCGCCGAGATCATGCTGAACGCCATCAAGGCGTCGGGCCGCCCTGTCGGCCTCAAGCCGTCCGGCGGCATCCGCACGCTCGCCGACGCGAAGATCTATTTCGATCTCGCCGATCGCATCATGGGGCCCGGCTGGGCGACGCCCCGAACATTCCGCATCGGCGCCAGCAGCGTCTACGACGCGCTGATCGCCGCCATTGAAGGGCGCGCCAGCATGACGGCCGCCGGGACCTACTGACATGTCTCACCTTCCGCAGGAAATCATCCGCCGCAAGCGCGACGGCGGCATGCTCGAAGCCGAGCAGATCCACAGCTTCATCGAGGGCCTGACCTCGGGCCGCGTCTCCGAGGGGCAGGCGGCTTCCTTCGCTATGGCGGTGTTCTTCCGCGGCCTGACAGTGCCGGAGCGCGTCGCCCTGACTCAGGCGATGACCCGCTCGGGTGAGGTGCTGATATGGGACCTGCCGGGCCCCGTTCTCGACAAGCACTCCACGGGCGGCGTTGGCGACACGATCAGCCTCGCGCTCGCGCCGGCGGTGGCAGCCTGCGGCGGCTATGTGCCGATGATCTCCGGCCGCGGCCTCGGCCACACGGGCGGCACCCTCGACAAGTTCGATTCCATTCCGGGCTACGTGACGCAGCCGGACATCGACACGTTCCGCCGTGTGACGCAGGAGGTCGGCTGCGCCATCATCGGCCAGACGGCGGACCTCGCGCCGGCCGACAAGCGCCTCTATTCCATTCGCGACGTGACTGCGACGGTCGAGTCCATCGATCTCATCACCGCCTCCATCCTGTCGAAGAAGCTGGCGGCGGGGCTGCAGGGCCTCGTCATGGACGTGAAGTTCGGCTCCGGCGCCTTCATGGACAATGCGGCCGACGCGCGCGCATTGGCCGAGAGCCTCGTGCTCGTCGCCAACGGCGCCGGCCTTCCCACGAGCGCGCTGCTCACTGACATGAACGAGCCGCTGGCCTCGGCGGCCGGCAACGCCGTGGAGGTCGCCTACATCGCCGACTACTTGACGGGCCGCCGGCGCGAGAAGCGCTTCCACGAGGTGAACGTGGAGCTCTGCGCCGAGATGCTCGTGCTCGGCAGGATCACGGACAGCATCGTCGACGCGCGAGCCAGGATCGAGGAGGCGGTCGCGTCCGGCAAGGCCGCGGAGATCTTCGGGCGCATGGTGGTGGCGCTCGGTGGACCGTCGGACCTCCTCGACCGTCCCGAGGCGCATCTTGCCACCGCCCCCGTCGTCCGCCCCATCCATGCGGAGCGTACGGGCATCGTGCAGAATATCGCGACGCGCGACGTGGGCCTCGCCGTCGTGGCGCTCGGCGGTGGGCGCACGCGGCCGCAGGACCCGATCGACCATGCGGTCGGCCTCACCGAACTCGCCGGAGTCGGCACGGTGATCGACCGCGAGCGGCCTCTCGCCATCGTGCATGCCCGCAGCGAGGAGGCCGCTGAGGCGGCCGCGCGCGTGGTCCGGGCCGCTTACCGTCTCGGCGAGGAAAAGGCCGAGGCCGGTCCTCTCATCCTCGAACGCATCGGAGCCGCATCGTGAGTTTGCTCGTCGCCCTGACCTGGGAGCCGGAGCCGTGGGTCGAGCGCTTCAAGGTGCATCTGCCCGGGCGCCCCATCGCCGTGCTCGGCGAGGATTTCGACCGCGGGAGCATCCGCTATGTGGCGACCTGGGGGCCGAAGCCCGGAAGCCTCTCGGGCCTTCCGGCGCTCGAAGCGATCTTTTCGCTCGGGGCCGGCGTCGATCATCTGATGGGCTATCCCAACCTGCCCGACGTGCCGATCGTTCGCGTCTCGCAGGACGATCTCACCCATCGCATGAGCGAGTACGTGGTGATGCACTGCCTGATGCATCTGCGCGACCAGCGCCGGTACGACGCCGACCAGCGCGCGAAGCGCTGGGCGCCGGATCGCGAGCCGCCGATCGCGGGCGACGTTCGCGTCGGTGTCATGGGCTTCGGCGTGCTCGGGCAGGATGCGGCGCGCAAGCTCAAGGTGATGGGCTTCGACGTCGCCGGCTGGAGCCGCAGCGCGAAGGCGGTCGAGGGCTTCGAGGTCTTCTCCGGTGATAAGGGATTGGACGCATTCCTCGCGCGCACCGATATCCTGGTGAGCCTGCTGCCCCTGACGCCGGACACGCGCGGCATCCTCAACCGAAGCCTGTTCCAAAAGCTCGCGCGGGACGGACGCCTCGGCGGTCCGGTCCTGATCAATGCGGGCCGCGGCGGCTCGCAGGTGGAGGCCGACATCGTCGCCTGCCTCGACGACGGCACGCTCAAGGCTGCGACGCTCGACGTATTCGAGACCGAGCCCCTGCCGCAGGATTCGCCGCTCTGGACCCACCCGCGCGTCACCGTCACGCCGCATAATTCCGCCGTGAGCGATCCGGAGATGACTGCGCGCTACATCGCGGACCAGATCCGCCGGCACGAGGCGGGACAGCCGTTCCAGAACGTGGTCGACCGGACACGCGGCTACTGATCGTCAGACAAGGCCGTAGCCGCGCAGGCCGTCCCACAGGAGCTTGAGGGCGGCGACAAAGAGCAGGCCGTAGAGCAGGCGGTAGAGCTGGGCCTGGTTCAGGCGCGCGTGCAGCCTGTAGCCGGCCCAGACGCCGAGCGGGATGACGGGCAGGCACAGTCCCATCAGCGTCCACAGGGCCGCGTCGGGCTTGGCGAGCACGAGCCAGGGGATCACCTTCATGACGTTGCCGACCGCGAAATAGCTGCTGCTCGTGCCGGCATAGACGGCCTTCGACAGGCCGAGCGGCAGAAGGTACATCGACATGGGCGGACCGCCCGAATGGGCGATCATGGAGGTGATGCCGGAGGCCGTTCCGGCGATCAGCGCCTTCGGCTTGGAGCGCGGCCTCTGCACGACCTTTCCGCCGCCGCGAAACCACAGGCCCGTGAAGGCGAGCGTCACCACCGCCATGAGGATCGCGACCGCATGGGTATCGGCGACGCTCATCAACAGGAAGCCGAGGCCCGTCCCCACCGCAAGGCCCGGCAGCAGCCACATGAGGTCGACCTTGGACCAGGTGCCCGGCCGCCAGTAGTACAGAGCGGCCACATCCATCACGATGAAGAGCGGCGCCAGCAGCGCGCCCGCCTCCAGCGGGTCCATGACGAGCGCCAGAAGCGGGATGCCGATGATGGCGAGGCCGCCCCCGAAGGCGCCCTTCATGAAGGCGATGACGAAGACGCCGCAGGACGCGACGAGTAGAACGAGCGGATCCGGCACGGTGCGTTCAGAGGCGCTTGATCGACGTGATCGGGCCGTAGCTCGTGGTGCGGATGCGCTCCTCGGCGACCGCCAGCGGCTCGACATAGACCGTCATGGTGTGCCCGGTCGCGTGAATGAGGCGCGTCTCGTCTAGCATCAGGCCCACATGGCCCTTCCAGAACACCAGATCGCCGCGCTCGAGGCCGCCGAGATCGGGCCGCACCTCGACCGGTGTGCCGAGCTGCTGCTCCTGCATGTCGCTGTCGCGCGGCGCCTTGATGCCGGCGGCGGTGAGCACGGTCTGCGCGAGGCCGGAGCAGTCGAGGCCGACGCTGGTCTTGCCGCCCCAGAGGTAGGGCGTGTGCAGAAGGCGCTCGGCGACCGCGACGTGGTCCGGCTCGAACGTGCCGAGGTCGGACAGATGCGCGGCGAAGACCCAGCCGCCGCTCGCGAGGCGGGCGTAGTTGCCCTCGAGGCCCGTCACGGCGACCTTGGAATTGATGGTCAGGAACCCCGCATCGGGCAGCTTCAGGTTCGGGCCCGGATACACGTAGGTGCGCACCGCGCCGACCCGGTGGGTCGGGGCGGGTCCGGGCTCGCCTAAGGCCGCGCTCGGCAGATAGCCCACATAGCCGTCGTCGTGGAGCTGCACCCAGGACCAGCCCTCATGCTCGTCGTAGACGGTCACGGCCTCGCCCATGATGGCCTGCGTGTCCACGGGCCCCTCGCGCGACGGATGGCGATGCAGGGACGCGTAAGCCTCGACGACGCGCTTAACGGCACCGGCGGCGAACCGTTCCGCGCCGACCTGTCCGCGCAGCTTCTCGTCGGCCAGGTCGGCGCGGAACGGGGTGATGCGACGGTCGAACGTCATAGGGGCAACTCCTTGGCGCGGGCGGTAATGATGTCTCCTAACCGCTCCACCGCCAATGCGCCAGCCACCGTGCGCTGAATGATGACGTTGCGCCGATCCGCCTCATCCCGGCGGCGGGAGACGAGGTCGAGCTTGCCCATGGTGTCGAGCGCCCGCGTGATCACGGGCTTGGTCACGCCGAGCTTCTTGGCGAGGCCCCGCACCGTGTGGGGCGGAGGCTCCAGGTAGATCGTCAGGAGAATGGCCATCTGGCGCGCGGACAGGTCCTCGCCCTGGTGCACCAGATCGAGATGCACGTCGTGCCAGAGCTTCAGCGATTGGTAGGCACGCAACTCGACAGGCATGGCTGCACCGTTCGTCTCGGAACCGCAGTATTGATCCTGCGACGATGGGTGCAACCGCCCTCTGGGGTTATGCTTTAGGAACCGTATCGATCCTTCAGCAGGGCATACATCAGCCGCGCGGCCTGGACCTCGCCGCCTTCCGGCCGGCCCGGCCTGGTGGCGTTGTTCCAAGCGAAGATGTCGAAATGCACCCACGCCTTCGCGGCGCCCACGAAGCGGCGCAGGAACAGGGCGGCCGTGATCGAGCCTGCCATCGGGCCGCCGGTGTTGTTGATGTCGGCGAACTTGGAATCGAGCTGCGCCTGATAGGGCGACCAGAGCGGCAGGCGCCAGACGGGATCGTTCACCGCCGTGCCGTGCCGGGAGATCTCGGCCGCCAGCGCGTCGTCGTCGGTGAAGAAGGCCGGCAGCTCCGGGCCAAGCGCGACGCGGGCCGCGCCGGTGAGCGTCGCGAAGTCGACGACGAGATCCGGATTCTCCTCGTCGGCAAGGGCCAGCGCGTCGCCAAGAATCAGGCGGCCCTCGGCGTCCGTATTGCCGATCTCGACCGTGATGCCCTTTCGGCTCTGCAGGATGTCGCCGGGCCGGAAGGCATTGCCGGCGATCGAATTCTCCACCGCCGGGATCAGGACGCGCAGCCGCACGGGCAGGCCCGCGCCCATGATCATGTCGGCGAGCGCGAGCGTCGCCGCTGCGCCGCCCATGTCCTTGCGCATGAGCAGCATGGAGGAGGCCGGCTTGATGTCGAGGCCGCCGGTGTCGAACGCGACGCCCTTGCCGACGATCGTGATGCGCGGCGCGTCCTCGCGTCCCCAGGTGATGTCGATGAGGCGCGGCGGCGTGGCGGAGGCGCGGCCCACCGCATGGATCATCGGGAAGTTCTGCTTCAGCAGATCGTCGCCCACGATGCTCTTGAAATCGGCGCCGTGCCGGTCGGCCACGTGGCGCGCCGCCGCCTCGATGCCGTCCGGGCCGAGATCGCTCGTCGGCGTGTTCACGAGGTCGCGGCTCGCCGCCACGGCGCTGGCGATGCTCGCCACCTCGTTGCCCTCGACCCCCTGCGGAACCACGAGGCGCACCGCCTTCTCGGGACGCTTGCGGTAGCGGTTGAACGAGTACGCGCCCAGGAGCCACGCGAGCGCCGCGAGTGACGGATCGGGCGCCTCCGTCTCGAATCGGTAGACGCCTTCCGGGAGAACCGTCGGAAGCTTGCCGACGAGGAAAGGATTGACCGGTTTCGCCTCCTCGCCGTCGAGCCCGAAGAGCACGCCGAGCAGGCCTCCCTCCGCATCCGGCAGGATGCAGTGGCTGCCGGCCTTCGCCTCGAACCCTTGCGCCTTCGCGAAACTCCGGGCCGCCGGCGGAAGGCTCTCGGAGACCTGAGGCCAGGTCGCCTCGTTCACCAGCCAGATGGGACGCGACTGGTCCGCGGAAGAGGCGAGAAGAGGATGGGGCATCGTGAAAGCTCGCTTGGGAGGAAGGGTCGACGAAAACTAGTTCTTGGCCTGCGCATGCGCGCGCACGATCCGGGCGAGGCCGGCGATGAGCGCCTCGCGAGGAGCGCGCACCTGCGTGGCGATTCCGTGGCGGGCCAGGGCATGGATGTAGAGATCCGCGCGCGGCGCATCCGCCAGGATGGTGACGGAAGCCGGCTTGCCGAACTGGGACAGCGCCCCGTTGATCTCGTCGCCGGTGAGCAGGCCCGACAGGTAGGGCGCCAGCAGGCCGGTCGCCATGTGGCCCGATACGACCGCGGCGCGCGCGCCGAACAGGAGATGCAGCAGGCCGACCCGCCTCTCACCGGTGTCGCCGCCGTTGCGGGCAGCCGCGTCGAGGCCGAGGTCGAACCCCTTTGGATCCTCCGGCTCCGTCGCCGGCCGGCCGATCATCGAATGCTCGCGCAGGAGCGCGTACATCTCGCCGGTCATATAGGTGGCGAAGCGCTGCACGCGGCCGCCGCGCATCTCGATCCACTTGGGATGCGTGCCGGGCGAGCACACGATGCCGTCCTCGACGCCGGAGCCGAGCACCAGCGTCTCCTCTCCGCGCATGACGTCGTAGGCGCCGGGCGCGGGCTCGCAGGTGAGCCCCGGCACGATATGGGCCTTGCGCCCGTTCTCCAACTCGACCGGGATCATGGCCGCAGCGACGTCCGCGGGTCCCGCCGGGCAGGACGCGTAGGGCGCCATGACCCAACCCTCGCGGCTGCCGACCATGCCGACGAGCAGCACCGGCGCGTCGGGCTCCGCTTCGAGCCACCGGCCGCACTGGCGCATGAACACGTCGCGGTGCTGGCCCGATTGCAGCGCCGAGACGCCTTCCTCCGACGAGACCTCGTCGATGATGGTCTCGTTCTCGACGAGATATCCGCGAAACCGGGTCGTTCCCCAATCGGCGACGATGAAGCGCAAGGCTGGCAATCCCCTGGTTCGATGCGAGGGCTTAACCGGAGGGGCGCTCAGCGCGTTCCATACATGCGGTCGCCCGCATCGCCGAGGCCGGGGACGATATAGCCGTGATCGTTGAGATGACTGTCGACGGCGGCGGTCCAGATATGCACGTCGGGATGCGCGCCACGCAGCTTCTCGATGCCTTCCGGCGCGGCGAGCAGGCAGACGAAGCGCAGGTCCTTCGCGCCGCGCTCCTTGAGGCGGTCGATGGCGGCCACGGCCGAGTTCGCCGTGGCGAGCATGGGATCGAGCACGAGCACCATGCGGTCCGCGAGGTCGGACGGAGCCTTGAAGTAGTACTCCACCGCCTGCAGCGATTCAGGATCGCGGTAGAGGCCGATATGGGCGACGCGCGCGGCCGGAACCAGCGTCAGCATGCCGTCCAGGAATCCGACGCCGGCGCGCAGGATCGGCGCGAAGACGAGCTTCTTTCCGGCGATCTGCACGCCTTCCATTGCGGTCATCGGCGTCTCGATCTCGATCCGCTCCACCGGCAGGTCGCGGGTGACCTCGTAGCAGAGCAGCATGCCGATCTCGTTGAGGAGCTGGCGGAAACCCTTCGTGGAGCGCTCCTTCTCCCGCATCAGCGTCAGCTTGTGCTGAACGAGCGGATGATCGACCACGGTCACGCCCTGCATGCTCCGTCCCCCTGTCATGGTTGAGTGCTGATTCATCTAAAATACCGTTCCGTCGCTGATGATCGTGAGAGGGGGCGCGCCGCCCGGCCGCCGGTCCTTGGCCAATCTGCGACCCGTCGCCCAGGTGCCGCCTTCCAGCACCTTGGCGAGCGGAAAATCCTCCGCCTTGAATCCCAGCTTGGCCCTGATCGGTTCGGCAATGCGGTCAAGAAGCGCGACCGTCAAGGCCCGCCATTCCACCACCAGGGTCGAATCGACATTGTGAGGGCGGTCGGCATCGGCCGGATCCTTGAGGGACAGAACGCCGGAATCAAGGAAAAGGCCGCCGTTGCGGTATTCGGGCAGGCCCGTGAGCCCGTCGACGTCGACGACTCTGAAGCCCGCCCATTCCAGCGGCTCGATGAGCGAATAGGCGAGCCATTGCGAGAGCTTGTGGAACGGGATCAGCCCGTTAGTGGCATCCGGCGCCTCGACCAGAGGATGGCGCCAGGTATCACCGAGATCGATCCCGCCGAGGGTGATGCGGCCCGGCCAGATGGGGCCGAGGTAGGTCAGCAGGGCGTCGAGGATCGCGGTCGCCCTGATGGTGTCGTCCTCGGCGGTCGCGGCGACCACGTCGAAGAGGCCGCCCGGGCGCGGGTCATCGTGCTGGCCGAAGATGTCGGGATTGACCGCCACCGTGCGACCGAGGCGGTTGAGCAGGGCGGCGCGGCCTTCGAGGCCGACGAGCGGATTGTCGGCGGAAACCTGGAAGCCCTCCGCCAGATCCTCCGGCCTGAGGGTGAGCAGCACGTCCGCATCGACCCGGAACGGGTCCTCCGGCCGGCTCGAGAAGGCGCCGCCGATGAACATATCGAAGCTCGCGACCGCAAGGCCTTCAGAGCGGGCGAAGGTCTCGCCCGTGCGGCCTTCCTCGTAGCGCCACTGCGCACCTGCGCCCGCGTCGAGCAGGACGGACATGATGGCGAGGTCGAAGGCGGAGCGCGCCATGGCGCCCGCATCGGTCCACGGCGCTCCGCCCATCACCGCCTCCCAGCGGTCGTAGCCTCCGGCCGAGAAGTGGCGCCAGCGGGCGTGGAACGGAATGTCGAGGGACGGATAGGCTTCGCGGATCGTCGCCACCACCTCGTCCGCGCAGGCGTCCAGCCGGTCCGGGTGCACCGTGAAATGCCGGAGGCGGCCTTCGAGCCCATGCTGCAACAGCTGATGGGAGCGCTCGCGCACGGCCTTGGCCGACAGGAGGCTGCGGGCGGCTTCTGTCTCGGGGGAAAGGTTCTGCTGATCCGTCACGCAAGGCCTCGATGCTCTCCGGGGAGAAGCGTTAGCACAGAGTTCGGCGCCGCAGCACTCCGGCGCGGCGCCGTTTGTCGAGAAGGTTAAAGTTAAAACCGCTCGAGGTCGCGGCCCTTCACCTGCTCCAGCGAGGACGCGTCGGGCGCGCCGTCGGGCGTGTAGTAGCCGGCGGCCTTCTTGGCCTCCAGCTCCACCTGCGCATCGGGCGGCACCAGCTCCGGCGGGATCGGCACGCGCTCGACGACCTCGATGCCGGATCCCGTGATGGCGTCGTATTTCATGTTCGACATGGACATGAGCCGGTCGATGCGGCGGATGCCGAGCCAGTGCAGCACGTCGGGCATGAGCTGCTGGAAGCGCGCATCCTGAACGCCCGCCACGCATTCCGTGCGCTCGAAATAGGTCGAGGCGGAATCGCCGCCTTCCTGCCGCTTGCGGGCATTGTAGACGAGGAACTTGGTGACCTCGCCGAGTGCGCGGCCCTCCTTGCGGTTATAGGCGATCACGCCGACGCCGCCGGCCTGCGCCTCGCGCACGCATTCCTCGATGCCGTGCACGAGATAGGGGCGGCAGGTGCAGATGTCAGAGCCGAACACGTCCGAGCCGTTGCATTCGTCGTGGACGCGGCAGGCGATCCTGCGCTTCGGGTCGCTCAGGCCCGCCACGTCGCCGATTATGTAGACGGTTGTGTTGCCGATCGGCGGCAGGAACACGCTCATGTCGGGACGCGTGACGAGTTCCGGGAACATGCCGCCGGTCTGCTCGAACAGGGTGCGGCGCAACTCGCCCTCGGAGCAGCCGAAGCGCGCCGCGATGCCGGGCAGGTACCAGACCGGATCCACCGCCACCTTTGTGACGGAGATGTCACCCGACTCGTGCAGGACGCCTCCGTCGGCCTTGAGGCGCTTCAGCCCCATGGCCGAGAGGATCTCCGGCATGTTGAGGCGCGCCTTGGTGACCGCGATGGTGGGGCGGATGTCGATGCCGCCGGCGATCTCGTCCTTGAAAACCTGCCCGACCATGTGTCCCCACGGATCGAGGGACACGATCTTGCCGGCTTCAGACCATTGCGGATGGGGGCCGATCTCGGCGGTCGGGTGCGTGTTGTGGAGGTCGGGTCGCGTGACCGGGTTCAGGGCGCGGGCTGAGATGGCGAGCGCCCGGTAGAGCGAATAGGACCCGCCATGGGCCCCGATGACGTTGCGGTCGGCCGGGTTGGTCACCGACCCGATGATCGGACCGCGCTCCCGCGGGTCGGCGGCGCCCCATTTGATCGGGTGGCGGCTCGTAGCGGCGGACGGTTCGGGATGGGAGGTAAGCCGGATATGGGTCGAGCGGTTGGGTGAGCTCATCAAAACATCTTCCACGCGTGAACGGGAAGACTCCCCATGGACCGTCCGGAGAGTCTCCTTACGATCTGGGTAAGACTGATCCAAAGTTGCGGTGCCGTCAATCGCCGGGAAGCGGGGCCGTTCCTGAGCTAGAGCCAGGATTCTCCCTTGCCGGACGAGCGCACGCCCAGATGGGCCAGAACCGTGGCGCCGATATCGGCGAAGCTGGCGCGCCGGCCGATGGAGCCTGCACCGACGCCCGGCCCGAAGCACAGGATCGGGATGTGCTCCCGGGTGTGGTCCGTGCCGTGCCAGGAGGGGTCGTTGCCGTGGTCGGCCGTGACGATCACGAGATCGCCGTCCCGCAGGGCCGTCTCGATCTCCGGCACGCGCCGGTCGAAGGCTTCGAGAGCCGCCGCATAGCCCGGAATGTCGCGGCGGTGGCCGAACTCGCTGTCGAAATCGACCAGGTTGGCAAAGACGAAGCCGCCATCCGCTAAGTCCCGCATGGCCTCGATCGCGGCCGACAGGCAGGCGTCGTTGCCGTTCGGCTTGATCTCCCGGCCCGTGCTGCGATGGGCGAAGATGTCGCCGATCTTGCCGACAGTGACGACGGCGCGGCCTTGCTGCGCGAGGACGTCCAGAATGGTGTCGGAGGGCGGCGGCGTCGCGAAGTCCTTGCGGTTGCCGGTGCGCTTGAACCCGGCTTCGGGCGAGCCCAGGAACGGCCGGGCGATCACGCGGCCGATCTTGTACGCGTCGCAGAGCTCGCGCCCGATGCGGCAGAGCTCGTAGAGGCGTTCGAGCCCGAACGTCTCCTCGTGAGCGGCGATCTGCAGCACGCTGTCGACGGAGGTGTAGCAGATCGGTTTGCCGGTCCGCATGTGCTCAGGCCCGAACGCGTCGATGATCTCGGTGCCGGAGGCGTGCTTGTCGCCGAGGATGCCGGGCAGCCTTCCCCGTTCGATCAGCGCGTCCGTCAACTCCTTGGGGAAGGACGGGATCGTGTTCGGGAAATAGCCCCAGTCGAAATCGACCGGGACGCCCGCGATCTCCCAGTGGCCCGAGGGCGTGTCCTTGCCTTTCGAGGTCTCGACCCCGTAGCCCCAGGCGCCCTTCAGGGCGCTGCCCGAGGCAAGGTTCGGCGGCATGCGCCCCGTCGAGGCCTCGCAGGCGAGGCCGAGGCCGAAAGCCGCCATGTGGGGCAGGTGGAGCGGTCCCTGGCGCAGTCCCGGCCGGTCGCCGCGGCCGGCCGCGCAGGCTTCCGCAATGTGGCCGAGGGTGTCGGCTCCGGCGTCGCCATAGGCGGCCGCATCCTCGGCGCCGCCGATGCCGACGGAATCGAGAACGATGAGAAGCGCGCGGGGCATGTGATCAGTCCTTCAGTCCACCGGGAACCACGGGTGATACGCCATTACGACCCGCGAGGCGACCCCCCGGTCGTGCGAGGGTGCCCCCCGTGCCTGTGACCGTGGCGGTCGTGCTCGTGATCGTGGGGATGATCGTGGCCGTGGTCGTCGAGCGGGCACTCGTGAGGATCCACATGTCCCTCGGCGGCGTGGATCTCGATCTGGATCGTGGAATGCCCGATCCCGAAGTGCTGTTTCAGCTCCTGCTGGATCTCGGCCAGGAAGCGGTCGCCGGGATGCCCGTCGGGCATGACGAGGTGCACGGTCATGGCCGTTTCCGTCGTGCTCATGGCCCAGACATGGAGGTGATGGACCCGGCTCACGCCTGGCCGCCCCTCCAGCATCCTTCTGACGTCCGGAACCGAGACCCCGCGCGGCACGCCGTGCAGGGACAGCGTCAGCGATTGGCGCAGAAGATCCCATGTGCTCCAGACGATCACGCCGGCGATCACGAGGCTGAGGAGCGGGTCGATCCATGTGGCTCCGGTCCACAGGATGGCCGCGCCCGCGAGCACGACGCCGAGGGAGACGGCCGCATCCGCCACCATGTGCAGGAACGCGCCGCGGATGTTGAGGTCGTCGTGGCTGCCTTTCATGAACAGGAAGGCCGTGAAGCCGTTCACGAGAATGCCGATGGCGGCCACCACCATCACGGTGCCGGCCGCCACCGGCGCGGGCTCGATCAGGCGGCTGATCGACTCCCACGCGATGCCGCCGACGGCCACGAGGAGCAGCAGGGCATTGAACAGGGCCGCGAGGATCGAGCTCGACCGCAGGCCGTAAGTGAAGCGGTCGCTGCGCCTGCGCCGGGCGAGCAGGGCCGCGCCCCAGGCGATGGCGAGGCCGAGCACGTCGCTCAGGTTATGGCCCGCATCCGACAGGAGCGCCATGGAATCCGCAAGGATGCCGTAAACCGCTTCGATCGCCACGAAGCCCAGATTGAGCGTGATCCCGATGAGGAAGGCGCGGCCGTGACCCACGGCATGGGAATGTCCGTGACCGTGGTGGGAATGGTCTTTCGAGTGCGAATGTGCGTGCATGGTGTGACTGGGGTGTTCTATTGCCGGACGGCGTTGGACGCGACCGTCTCGAGGTTGAAGGCCGCGGCGAAGAGGGCGCGGGTGTATTCCGTCTTCGGTTCCGCGAAGATGCTCTCGGCCGAGCCTTCCTCGACGATCCTGCCGTTCTGCATCACCACCACGTGGTTGGCGAGCGCGCGCACGACCTTCAGGTCGTGGCTGATGAACATGTAGGCAAGATCGCGCCGCTTCTGCAGGTCGCGCAGCAGCTCCACGATCTGCGCCTGCACCGACATGTCGAGGGCGGAGGTGGGCTCGTCGAGCATGATGAATTGCGGCTCCAGCGCCATAGCGCGGGCGATCGCGATGCGCTGGCGCTGGCCGCCGGAGAACTCGTGCGGGTAGCGGTCCATGGTGGCCGGGTCGAGGCCGACGTCGTGCAGGGCGCGCGCGACCACATCGCGGCGCTCCGCATAGGAGAGCCCTTTGTCCTGGACGAGCAGGCCCTCCTCGACGATCTCCGCCACCGACATGCGCGGCGAGAGCGAGCCGTAGGGGTCCTGGAACACGACCTGCAGGTTCTTACGCATCGGGCGCAGCTCTTTCGAGCGCAGGCCGTCGATGCGGTTGCCGAGGAACACGACCGGGCCTTCCGACGCCACGAGGCGCAGGATCGCGAGCCCCAGCGTCGTCTTGCCGGAGCCGGATTCGCCGACCACGCCGACCGTCTCGCCCCTGCGGATGCGGACCGACACGCCGTCGACCGCCTTCACGTGGCCGACCGTCTTGCGGAAGAAGCCGCGCTTGATCGGGAACCACACCTTGATGGGGCCCGCCTCGACCACGACGGGAGCCTGGGTCGGAACCGGGTTGGCGCGGCCCTTCGGCTCCGCCGCCAGGAGTTTCTGCGTGTAGGGATGCTGCGGGTTGCCGAACACCTCCGCGACGGTTCCCTGCTCGACGATCTTCCCCTTCAGCATCACGCAGACGCGGTCCGCGACCTTCCGGACGATGCCGAGATCGTGGGTGATGAACAGCATGGCCATGTCGAGCCGGCTCTTCAGCTCGGCGAGCAGCTTCAGGATCTGCGCCTGCACGGTCACGTCGAGGGCCGTCGTCGGCTCGTCGGCGATGAAGAGGTCCGGCTCGTTCGCGAGCGCCGTGGCGATCATCACGCGCTGGCGCTGGCCGCCGGAGAGCTGGTGCGGATAGGCGCCGAGGCGGCTTTCCGCGTCGCGGATGCCCACGAGGGTCAGGAGTTCGAGGGTGCGGGCGCGTGCGTCCCGGTCGGACATGCCGCGATGGAGCTTGAGGATCTCGCCGACTTGGCGCTCGATGGTGTGGAGCGGGTTGAGCGATGTCATCGGCTCCTGGAACACCATGGTGATGTCGTCGCCGCGCACTTTGCGCATCTCGTCCTCGTCGGCGGCGATCAGATCCTTGCCCTTGAACAGGATGCGGCCCGACGGGTGATGCGCGGACGGGTAGGGCAGGAGCTTGAGGATCGACAGCGCCGAGACCGACTTGCCGGAACCGGATTCGCCGACCAGCGCCACGGTCTCGCCCTTCCGGAGGTCGAACGAGATGCGGTCGACTGCCAGCATGTCCTGCTCGCCCTGCCGGAAGGCGACCGAGAGATCCTGGACGGAGAGGAGCGGTTCCGTCATCGGAAGGCCTTTCTGGGGTCGAAGGCATCACGCACCGCCTCGCCGACGAAGATCAGCAGGCTCAGCATGAGGGCGATCACGAAGAAGCCCGTGAGGCCGAGCCAGGGCGCCTGAAGATTGGCCTTGCCTTGCGCCAGCAGCTCGCCGAGCGAGGGCGAGCCCGGCGGCAGGCCGAAGCCGAGGAAGTCGAGGGAGGTCAGCGTCGTGATCGAGCCGTTGAGGATGAAGGGCAGGAAGGTGAGCGTCGCGACCATCGCGTTCGGCAGGAGATGCTTGAACATGATGGTGGCGTTCGACAGGCCTAAGGCGCGTGCGGCGCGCACGTATTCGAAGTTTCGTGCTCGCAGGAACTCGGCGCGGACCACGCCGACGAGCGACACCCAGGAGAACAGCAGCAGGATGCCGAGCAGCACGAAGAAGCTCGGCGTGATGATCGACGAGATGATGATCAGGAGGTAGAGCGCCGGGATCGCGGTCCAGATCTCGATGAAGCGTTGGAAGAGCAGGTCGACCCAGCCGCCGAAATAGCCCTGCACGGCGCCCGCGAGCACGCCGATCACCGACGACACGCTGGCGAGCGCGAGGCCGAACAGCACCGAGATGCGGAAGCCGTAGATCAGGCGCGCCACCACGTCGCGGCCCTGGTCGTCGGTCCCGAGCCAGTTCCACTCGATGTCCTTGCAGCCGGTGCCGCCGGTGCGCTCCGCGATCGGGCGGCACTGCTCGTCGGTGAGCATCCAGGTCGGCGGGGCGGGGGCGGGGACCGGAAGGTCGAGGTTGTGCGTGTTGTAGGAGAAGCGGACCGGCGCCCAGAGCAGCCAGCCGTTCTCCTGGATCTCCTTGGCGATGACCGGATCGCGGTAATCCGTCTGCGCGAGGAAGCCGCCGAACTTCTCCTCCGGGTAATCCACGAAGGCCGGATAGAGCAGCTCGCCCTTGTAGGAGGCGAGGATCGGCTTGTCGTTGGCGATGAGCTCCGCGAAGAGGCTGAGCACGAACAGCACGAGGAAGATCCAGAACGACCAGTAGCCGCGCCGGTTCGCCTTGAAGTTCTGCAGGCGCCGCCGGTTGAGGGGCGAGAGGCGGATGAAGCCTTCGCGGGGCAGGGGCGGCGCGACGGGCGCATTGGCCGCGGGAGAGACGACGGGAATGGTCTCGTTCATCTCACGCCTCCCGCGTCTCGAAGTCGATGCGCGGATCGATCCAGGTGTAGGTGAGGTCGGAGACCAGGTTCACCAGGAGGCCGACGAGCGAGAAGATGTAGAGGTTGGCGAAGACCACCGGATAGTCGCGGTTGACGATCGACTCGAACGACAGAAGGCCGAGACCGTCGAGGGAGAAGATCGTCTCGATGAGCAGCGCGCCGGCGAAGAACGCCCCGATGAAGGCGCCGGGGAAGCCAGCGATGACGATGAGCATCGCATTGCGGAACACGTGGCCGTAGAGCACCTGTCGCTCCGACAGGCCCTTCATGCGCGCGGTCAGCACGTATTGCTTGCGGATCTCGTCGAGGAACGAGTTCTTGGTCAGCAGCGTCGATGTGGCGAAGGCCCCGAGCGACATGGCCGTGATCGGCAGCGCGATGTGCCAGAAATAGTCGAGCGCCTTGCCGGCGAGGGAGAGCTGGTCCCAGTTCTCGGAGGTCAGGCCGCGCAAGGGGAAGATCTGCCAGAACGATCCGCCGGCGAAGAGAACGATCAGCAGGATCGCGAACAGGAAGCCCGGGATCGCATAGCCGATGATGACCACCGCCGAGGTCCAGATGTCGAAGGACGAGCCGTCCCGCACGGCCTTCTTGATGCCGAGCGGGATGGAGATCGCATAGGACAGGAGCGTCATCCATAGGCCTAGGCTGATGGAGACGGGCAGCTTCTCCTTGATGAGCTCCAGCACCGAGATGTCGCGGAAATAGCTCTTGCCGAAATCGAAGCGCGCGTAGTCCCACAGCATCTTCAGGAAGCGCTCGTGGGCGGGCTTGTCGAAGCCGAACTGGGTCTCGAGCTGCTTGATGAATTGCGGGTCGAGCCCCTGCGCGCCGCGATAGCGCGACGAGGTCGACTCGGCTCCGCCGCCGCCGGGCTGTCCCTGTCCGCCCGAGAAGTCGCCGCCTCCGCCGGAGATGCGCGAGGTGGCGCCGGAATCCTGGCCCTGCAGCTGCGCGATGATGCGCTCGACCGGGCCGCCGGGGGCGAACTGCACGATCACGAAGGAGATGAGCATGATCCCCAGAAGCGTCGGGATCATGAGCAGGATGCGCCGCGCGATATAGACGAACATCAGGCGTCCGCCTGCGCGTGATCGGGGCGGCCGATGCGGCCGAGATGGGTGTCGCTGAAGCCGGAGGCGTATTTCAAGCCGTATCCTAACATGCGGTCAAACCCGATATGAGCAGCCCAAATGGCGGCGACGCCGAGGAGGCGGGCATCGCCGAGCAGCAGTCCGGTTCCGGCCAGCAGGGCGGGCCCGATGGTCGAATGAAGCGCATTGTAGACCACAGCGCCCACCCGCGGGCCAGCCCCGTAGGCGGCGAAGCTCACATCCGGCACGAAGAAAAGAACCCCGTAGAGCCACCAGGACAGGCTCGTGAGGTGAAAGCCGACGGTCGCAGCCGCGAGCAGCGCCAGGCCTTCGAAACGCAGCAGAAGCCGCGGAGCGCCCGCCACGGCGGCAATCTCGGGTCTCGTCCTCAAGCCTATCCCCGCCCGATCCGCTTCGCCTTCTCGGCATCGTACCACCAGGTTCCCGGCGCGCCCGAGCTGAAGCGCGGCTTCGTGTCCGGATGGGAGAACTGGTCCCAGAAGGCGAGCCAGTCGGCGGCCTTGAACCACATGGGAACCCAATAGTGGCCGGCGCGGAGCACCCGGTCCAGGGCCCGGCACGCGATGACGAGATCGGCCCGCGTCTTCGCCTGGGAAATGCGCTCGATCAGGGCGTCCACGGCCGGATCCGCGATGCCCGCGAGGTTGCGGCTCCCGGGCGTCTCGGCGGCCTTCGATCCGTAGATGATGCGAAGGCTGTCACCCGGCGTGGCCGAGCCGCCGAGATTGCGGCTCGCCATGTCGAAGTCGAACTCGTCCATGCGCCGCTGGTACTGCGCGGCATCCACGATGCGGGACCGCGCATCGATCCCGAGCCGCTTCAGGTTCGACTGGAACGGCTGCGTGTGCGGCTGCAGGGCCTGCTGGAAGTCGAGGAACTCGATGGTGAAGGGCTGCCCGTTCGGGAGCTTCAGCGCGCCGCCCTCGCGCTTGCATCCGGCCGCCCGCAGGAGCTCGTCCGCCCGGCGCAGCAGCTGGCGGTCCTGCCCGGAGCCGTCGGAGACGGGCGGCACCGGCGGCTCGCCGAACACGGTTGCGGGAAGCTTGTCGCGGAAGGGCTCGAGCAGCGCGAGCTCTTCCGGCGACGGCTTGCCCGTCGCCTTCATGTCGGTGTTCTCGAAATACGAGGTCGTGCGCTTGTACGACCCGAACATGATGTTGGCGTTCGTCCACTCGAAGTCGAAGGCGAGGCCGATCGCTTCGCGGATGCGCGGATCCTTAAAGGCGGCGCGGCGGGTGTTGAAGTACCAGCCCTGGATCGAGACCGGCGCCTCGTTGGCGATCTGCTCCTTCTTCACGCGGCCCTCGCGGAAGGCCGGGAAGTCGTAGCCCGTCGCCCAGAGCCGCGAGGTGTATTCCTCGTGGTAGTTGAGCGTGCCGTTCTTGAAGGCCTCGAACGCCACCGTGCGGTCGCGGAAATACTCGAAGCGGATCCGGTCGAAATTGTTCTGGCCCACATTCACCGGCAGGTCCTTCGCCCAGTAGTCCGGCACGCGCTCGAACTCGATGAAGCGCCCCTGCTCGAAGCGGGCGACCTTGTACGGGCCGGAGCCGAGCGGAGCCTCCAGGGTCGACGCCTCGAAATCGCGCCCCTGCCAGTAGCGCTCGGAGAAGATCGGCATCCCGGCGACGGTCAGATGCAGGTCGCGGCTCCGGTCGGGCGCGAGCCGAACGCGCAGGATGTCGTCCGCCTCGGCTTCGGCCGCCGTCATCTGGGTGAGGATCGAGCGGAAGACCGGATGGCCCTTCTCCTTCAGGACGTTCAGGGAAAAGGCCACGTCCCTCGCGGTCAGCTTCGAGCCGTCATGGAAGTGCGCCTCCGGGCGGAGCAGGAACCGGTAGGTCAGCTTGTCGTCGGAGACGCGCACGCTTTTCGCCACGAGGCCGTAGAGCGCATCCGGCTCGTCGCCCGATCCCGCCATCAGGCTGTCGAAGGTGCTGCCCATGCCGGCGGCGCCGTCGCCGCGCAGCACGAAGATGTTGAGGGTGTTGAAGGTGTCGAAGTTCTGGTTGCCGGTGGCCTGCTTGATCTGGACCGCCAGCGTGCCGCCCTTCGGGGCATTCGGATTGACGTAGTCGAAATGTTTGAAGTCGGGCCCGTATTTCAGGTCGCCGAAGCTCGACAGGCCATAGGTTTCCGTCTCGCCCCCCTCCTGCGCCGGCGCGAAGCGCGGAAACAGAGGAAGCGCTGCAACGGCCGCTCCGCCTTGCAGAAGGATCCTGCGTGTCGGCTTCCTCATCGCGGCGCTCCGGTCTTGGCGGCCCTGGCTTCGTCGTACCACCAGATGGTCGGGAAGGCGGCGCCGCCGTAGCGCGGCATCGCCTCCGGGTGGCCGTAGCGGTTCCACCGGGCCGACCGCTGCTTCAGGTAGGTCCATTGCGGGATGACGTAGTCGTGCGCGAGAAGGACCCGGTCGAGGGCCTTGGTGGCGGCGACCAGTTCGGCGCGGTCCTTGGCGAAGATCACCCGGTCGATGAGCGCGTCGACGCCCGGATCGGCGATGCCTGCGAGATTTCGGGATCCCTCACGCTGGGCGGCCTGAGATCCCCAGTACTCGCGCTGCTCGTTGCCCGGAGACAGCGACTCGGCCCATACGGTCGAGACGATGTCGAAGTCGAAGGCGCGGACGCGGTTGACGAACTGGACGTCGTCCACGGTCCTGACCGACGTGACGATGCCGAGCCGGTCCAGGGACGCCTTGTAGGGCAGGAACACGCGCTCGTCGTTGGGGCTGTCGCCAAGCAGCTCGATCGTCAGCGTCTCGCCCTTGGCGTTCACGCGCTGGCGGCCTTTCAGCTCCCAGCCCGCCTCGCGCAGCAGGCGGTCGGCCTCGCGCAGGTTGTTGCGGATCGTCTCGGGCGAGTCGCTGATCGGGTTCGTGTAAGGGGTGGTGAAGACCGAAGCCGGGACCTTGTCGCGGAGGCTTTCGAGGATCGCCAGCTCCTGGCCCTCGGGCAGGCCGGAGGAGGCGAGCTCCAGGCCGTGGAAGTAGCTGGCGATGCGCTCGTACTGGCCGGAGAAGATGGTCTTGTTGATCTCCTCGTACGGGAAGGCGAGGTTGAGCGCGCGGCGCACGCGCTGATCCTTGAACTTGTCGCGCCTCAGGTTCGGCACGAAGGCCTGCATGACGCCGGTGGCGCGAAGCGGAAACTCCTCCAGAACCACGCGGCCGTCCTCCCGGGCCGGGAAGTTGTAGCCGGTGGCCCAGTTGCGGGCGCTGTTCTCGGTGCGAAAGTCGATGCGGTCGCCCTTGAAGGCTTCGAGCAGCACCGTCGCGTCGCGGTAGTACTCGTAGCGGATTTCGTCGAAGTTGTTCTGGCCGACATTTACGTTGAGATCGGCGCCCCAGTAGTCCTTCACCCGCTCGTAGGTCGCGTTGCGACCGGCCTCGAAGCTCTTGATGCGGTAGGGGCCGGAGCCCAGCGGCGGCTCCAGCGTCGTCTGGGTCACGTCGCGCTTGCGCCCGTCCGGCGCGGTGCCTTCCCACCAGTGCTTGGGCAGGACGAGGAGCTGGCCCATGATCTGCGGCAGCTCCCGGTTGCCGGTCTGGTTGAACGTGAACTTGACCTCGCGCTCGGCCGTCTTCTCGGCCTTGGTTACGTTGGCATAGTAGAACGCGTAGGTCGGGCTGTTCGCCTTCAGGGTGTCGAAGGAGAAGATGACGTCGTCGGCGGTCACGGGCTTTCCGTCGTGCCAGCGCGCCTGCGGACGAAGCCTGAAGGTCACGAACCCGTAATCCTCCGGATAGGAGAAGGCCTCCGCCAGAAGCCCGTAGGACGTGCTCGGCTCGTCGAGGGACGCGGTGGTCAGCGTCTCGTAGACGAGGCCGAGACCCTGCTCGGGCGAGCCTTTGACGCCAGCGACCGCAATGTTGAAGCTGTCGTAGGTGCCCTGGGCTCCGAGCCTGACGAGGCCGCCCTTCGGGGCATTCGGGTTCACGTAGTCGAAGTGCTTGAAGCCCTCCGGGTATTTCGGCTCCTCCAGAAGGCCGGCGCCGTGCCGCCATCGGGCTTCCTGGGCTGCGAGTGGGGAGGACGCCAGACACGCGGCCAGCAAGCTCGACAGTAGAATGCGGATCAAAAGGCGTCTCCCGGGCGAGGCGTCTGTCAGGTCAGGTACATTTTTGTCCAGAAGCGGACGAGCGCAAGGGACAACGCGCAAAAGAAAAGCCGGGCTCCAGGCCCGGCTTCGAGAATTGTGATCGGAAGGCTCGGCCTTACTGGGCGGCCGGAAGCGGAACCGGGCTGTCGGACAGGGTGCGCAGATAGACGAGGAGATCCGCGCGGTCCTGAGCTCCGGCGAGGCCCGCGAAGGCCATGATCGTGCCGGGCGTGGCCTTCTTCGGGTTGTGCACGAAGGCGTCCAGGGCCTCGTAGGTCCAGTCGCCGCCGTGGGCCTTCATGGCTGCCGAATAGTTGAAGCCCTCGTGCGAGGCGACCGGGCGCCCGACGACGCCGTAGAGGTTCGGGCCGACCTTGTTCGGGCCGCCCTTCTCAAGGGTATGGCACGCGGCACACTTCTTCGACTGGGCCTGGCCCTTGGCCGGGTCCGCCTTGGCGAGGAGCACCGGCAGGGGCTCCGTCGGGGCCGCAGCGGCCGCACCGCCGCCGGCGGCGGCTTCTTCGGGAGCCGGAAGATCGTAACCTGGAACCGCAGGCTTGTGCGGGGCAAACAGGCCGCCAGCGATGACGTTGACGCCGACCACGAAGAGAAGCGAGCCGAACACGGCGCCTGCGATCTTATTGGTCTCGATATTCATGAATTAGGCTCTCCTCGCCTTTGGAAACCGGCGGAACCAGCGCAACGGGGTGAAACGTGCGCGGGCGGGTGCCCGCGACGGGGCGTTGCTTAGCCGTAGAGATAGGGTTTTGACAATGGGGTCTTCCGGCGTTTTCGTCGGTCTCGTGGTCGCAGAGCCTTGTTTAGGGTCACAAAGCCGCGGTTTCACCCGTCGGGGCTCCTATGTCGCACGTGCCGCAACCCTGCCCATGACAAACGGGCTCGGCCTTGTTAAGGACCCGGAGCTTTCATCCGAGCCCGCCCATGTCCGACCCCCTCGTCCTGATCCCCGCGCGCCTTTCCGCGACCCGCCTGCCGAACAAGCCCCTGGCCGACATCGCCGGCGAGCCCATGATCGTGCACGTCTGGCGGCGGGCGGTCGAGGCCGGGATCGGGCCGGTCGCGGTGGCGACAGACGCGCCCGGGATCGCCGAGGCCGTTGCCAGGGCGGGCGGAACCGCCGTCATGACGCGGGACGATCACCCGTCCGGCTCCGACCGGATCTTCGAAGCTGTGGAAAAGCTCGACCCGGAGGGGCGGCACGACGTGGTGGTGAACGTCCAGGGTGACCTGCCGACCGTCGATCCGGTCGCCATCGCGGCGTCCGTCACGCCCCTGGCCGACCCATCCGTCGACATCGCCACCCTCGTGGCGGTCATCCGGCGGGACGAGGAGCGGACCAACCCGAACGTGGTCAAGATGGTCGGGAGCGAGGTCTCGCCCGGCCGCTTCCGGGCGCTCTACTTCACCCGCGCGACCGCGCCCTACGGCGAAGGCCCGCTCTACCACCACATCGGCCTCTACGCTTATCGCCGCAGGGCCCTGCAGCGCTTCATCGGCCTGTCCCCGTCGCTCCTGGAGCAGCGCGAGAGGCTGGAGCAGCTTCGCGCCCTGGAGGCCGGCATGCGCATCGATGCGGTCGTGGTCGACGACACGCCGCTGGGGGTCGACACTCCCGAGGATCTGGAAAGGGCGCGCGCGATCATCGCGGCCCGGAGGCAAGCATGAACAAGCTCATTTCATTCCAGGGCGAGCCTGGCGCCAATTCCCACACGGCCTGCGAGCAGGCCTGCCCCGACTGGCAGGTGCTGCCGTGCCCGACCTTCGAGGACGCCTTCGCGGCCGTGCAGGACGGGCAGGCGGGCCTCGCCATGATCCCGATCGAGAACTCGATCGCCGGCCGCGTGGCGGACATCCACCACCTCCTGCCGACCTCCGGGCTCCACATCATCGGCGAGCACTTCCTGCCGATCCATTTCCAGCTCATGGCCGCGCCCGACGCCGATCTCGGCACCATCAAGAGCGTGTACAGCCACGTCCATGCCCTCGGCCAGTGCCGCAAGATCATCCGCAAGCTGGGCTTGAAGGCCCATGTGGCCGGCGACACGGCCGGCTCCGCCCGCCAGGTGGCCGAATGGGGCGACCCGACCCGGGCCTCGCTCGCGCCGCGCATGGCGGCCGGCATCTACGGCCTGAAGATCCTGGCCGAGGACGTGGAGGACGAGGCGCACAACACGACCCGCTTCGTGATCCTGTCCAAGACCCCGCAATGGGCGCCGGCCGGGCAGGGGCCGACGGTCACGTCCTTCGTGTTCCGGGTCCGCAACCTTCCGGCGGCACTCTACAAGGCGCTGGGCGGCTTCGCCACCAACGGCGTCAACATGACCAAGCTCGAAAGCTACATGCTCGAGGGCGGCTTCACGGCAACGCAGTTCTACGCCGAGGTCGACGGCCACCCGGAGGACCTGAACCTCAGGCGGGCGCTGGAGGAGCTGGAGTTCTTCTCGCGTGAGCTGAGGATCCTCGGCGTCTATCCGGCCGATCCGTTCCGCGAGACGATCAAGGAAGCGGCGGAGTGACGATCCGCATCCGGGACGGGAGCGAGGCCGACGTCGACGGCATCGCCCGCGTCCATGTGCAGGGCTGGCGGGAATCCTATGTGGAGTTCCTGACGCCCGAGGCACTCGCCGGGCTCTCCGTTGAGGAGCGCGCAGCCATGTGGCGGGGCATCCTCGCGAAACCCGACCCGCAGGCCAGGCTGCTCGTGGCGGAGATGCCGGAGGGGGAGATCGTCGGCTTCGGGCGAGGCGGCCCGGCCGGCCGCAAGGGACCTGGCCTTCTCGGAACCGAGACCGAGATCTACGCCCTCTACCTTCTGGACAGGGTCAAGCGGCAGGGCGTCGGCCGCAGGCTCCTGGCCGGGATCTTCGAGCACCTCGCCGCCCAGGGCTTCCGCAGCGCCGGCCTGTGGGTCCTGAAGGAGAACGCTCCCGCCCGCCGCTTCTACGAGGCCCTTGGCGGAGCGGCAGGGCCTGAGCAGTCCTTCGACCTGCGCGGGCAGCAGGTGACGGAGGTCGCCTACCGGTTCGATCTGACCGGGCGCTGAAGCCTCAGGTCTTCACCCACTCCCGGATCAGGTGGTTGGCGATCGCGATCGACGCGGGCGCGGCGAAATCCTCGTGCGTGCCGTCCAGCATGCGGCGGATGTCGTCCCTGGTGAACCAGCGCGCGTCCTCGAGCTCGTCCTTGTCGAAGTCGATCTCGTCGGTCATCGCCTCGCCCACGCAGCCGATCATGATCGAGGACGGGAACGGCCAGGGCTGGGACGCGAGATAGCGCACCTCGCCGACCCAGATGCCGGCTTCCTCGAAGGTCTCGCGACGAACCGCGGCCTCCACGGTCTCGCCGGGCTCCAGGAAGCCCGCAAGGCAGGAATACATCTTCTCCGGGAACCGGGACTGGCGCCCGAGCAGGCACTTGTCGCCGCGCGCGATCAGCATGATCACCACCGGGTCCGTGCGCGGGAAGTGCTGCGCGCCGCAGGCCGTGCAGTCCCGCCTGAAGCCTGCCTGGGCGAGTTGCGTAGGCGCGCCGCAATTGGCGCAGAAGCGATGGCGGTTGTGCCAGTCGAGCATCGACTTCGCCATGGCGAGCAGGCCGAGCTCCTCGGCCGGCACGAGGTCGCGCACCGCGATGGAGCGCAGGTCCGTGACCGTGAAGGCGGGATCGGCCTGGAACAGCTCCGCGGCTTCCGGAGCCGCCAGGGTCGCGACGACGGGGCGCTCTCCCAGGGTGCCGAGGAAGACCTGCTCCTTGTGGCCCGGCAGGCGCTCAAGGACGGAGGCGGGCAGGAGGCTCGTGCCCGGCTCGCCGGCCTGGAGGATCGGCAGGTCCCCGGCCACCAGCACCATGGCGGTCTGCGGGTCCCGGGCGTAGCGGTCGAGGAGGCTGGGATCGCACTCGGAGCTGTGGCGCACGAGCGGGTTCGTGATGTAGCCGATCGGCTTGGTCATGGGAGGGTTCACGCTTCTGCAAAGAGGGCGGCGGCGCGCTCGATCAGGGCGGTCGCGGCATGGTCCGGATAGGGCGAGCGGGTGCCGTGGCCCCAGACCGGTCCGGGCCAGGCCGGATCGGACCGGAACCGGCCGATCACGTGGACGTGGAGCTGGGTCACGATGTTGCCGAGCGCCCCGACATTCACCTTGTCGGGCTTCGAGAGGGCCGTCATGACCCGGGTGGCGATGCGGATTTCCTGCATCAGCCGGACGGCCTCGTCGTCCGAGAGGTCGGTCAGCTCGCTGGCGCCGGGAATGCGCGGCACCAGCACGAACCAGGGAAACCGGGCGTCGTTGAGGAGCAGGACGGACGAGAGGGCGAGATCCCCGACCGGGATCGTGTCGGCTTCAAGCCGGGAATCGAATTGGAAGGCTGCGGTCATGACGGGACGTTAGCCGAGCTTGGCGGCCCGTGCCTATCCCCACCTCCTCATCTTCCCCATGCGGCTCAATGCGGCTTGCGTTCGGGGACCGAAACCCTCATATAGGCCCTGGGAGGTTGGCGAGGGACGTCTCACTCGCCAACCGGGTCAGGTCCGGAAGGAAGCAGCCCTAACGAGACCGAACGGGTCTTCGTCCAGCCTCCCACCCTGGCGCCCCTCAGGGCGCCCAATGTGATCCCAAGCCTTGCAGCCGATGGACGAAACCACAGCCGGCACGCCCCTGATCGACGAGCCGGCCTTGCCGGGTTTCCCCGCTGCGCCCGCTCCCGCGGCGACGGCTTCGCCCTACCGCGTCCTTGCCCGCAAGTACCGCCCCCGCACCTTCGACGACCTGATCGGCCAGGAGGCGATGGTGCGCACGCTCTCGAACGCCTTCGAGGCGGGGCGCATCCCGCAGGCCTGGATGCTGACCGGCGTGCGCGGCGTCGGCAAGACCACGACCGCCCGCATCCTCGCCCGCGGCCTGAACTACCAGCGCCAGGACGGCACCGGCGGCCCCACCATCCACATGCCCGAGCTCGGCCTTCACTGCGAGGCGATCATGGAGTCGCGGCACGTGGACGTGCTGGAGATGGACGCCGCCTCGCACACGGGCATCGACGACGTCCGGCAGATCATCGACGGGATCCGCTATTCGCCGGTCTCGGCCCGCTACAAGGTCTACATCATCGACGAGGTCCACATGCTCTCGGAGAAGGCGTTCAACGCCTTCCTGAAGACGCTGGAGGAGCCGCCGCCCCACGCGAAGTTCATCTTCGCCACCACCGAGATCCGGAAAGTCCCGGTCACGATCCTGTCCCGCTGCCAGCGCTTCGACCTGCGCCGCATCGAGGCCGACAAGCTCGTGGCGCATCTCGGCCGCATCTGCGACGCGGAAGGCGTCACGGCCGAGCCGGAGGCGCTCGCCGCCATCGCCCGCGCGGCGGAGGGCTCGGCGCGCGATTCCCTGTCCCTGCTCGACCAGGCCATCGCCCATGGGGCGGGCGTCGTGCAGGCGGAGACCGTCCGCGACATGCTCGGGCTCGCCGACCGCACCCAGGTGATCGACCTGTTCGAGGCGGTCATGCGCGGCGACGTGCCGGCGGCCTTCGCGGGGCTTCGCGCCCAGTACGACGCGGGCGCCGATCCCGGCGTGATCCTGTCCGACCTCGCGGCGTTCTCGCACATCGTGACTCGCCTCAAGCTCATTCCCGAAGCCGCCCGCGACCCGGCCCTATCCGAGATCGAGCGCAGCCGTGGCCTCGACTACGCCCAGAAGCTCACCGTCCGCACCCTCTCCCGCACCTGGCAGATCCTCCTGAAGGGAATCCCCGAGGTGCAGGCGTCGAGCCGCCCCGTCGCGGCGGCCGAGATGGTGCTCGTGCGGCTCGCCTACGCGGCCGACCTGCCGACCCCCGACGAGGCCCTGCGGGCCCTGAAGGACGGCGCGCCCGTTCCGGCCGGCGGCCCGCCTCCGGCGCCGTCGCCCGGTCCGTCGGGGCCGGTCACGTCCGGCAACATGGCCCTGGCCTCGTCCCAGCCCCGGCCGCAGCCGCGGCCCGACCCGAACGGCGGCGCTCCGGCCCTGCGCCTGCGCCGGTTCGAGGACGTGGTGGCGCTCGCGGGCGAACGCCGGGAGATCATGCTGAAGGCCGCCCTTGAGCGGGACGTGCGCCTCGTCCGCTTCGAGGAGGGCTCGATCGAGCTGAGCCTCGCCGCCGGCGGCAGCAAGACCGTCGCCAACGATCTCGCCCGCGCCCTCCAGCAATGGACCGGCCAGCGCTGGATGGTGGCGCTCTCCTCGGAAGAGGGCGCGCCGACGCTGCGCGACCAGGCCGAGGCCGCCGAGCGCGAGAGAAAGGCCGGAGCCGCGAGCCATCCGCTGGTGCAGGCGGTGCTCGCCAAGTTTCCGGGCGCGCAGATCGTCAACGTGATCGAGCGCGCCGAGAAGGCCGACGAGGATGGAGCCGTCGATGCGGAGACGGAGATCCTCGGCGAGGCCGACGCGATCGCCGCGCACGAGACGGAAGCCGACGACGACCTGGATTGAGAGGGATACGCGACATGAAGGACATCATGGGACTGATGAAGCAGGCTCAGGCGATGCAGCAGAAGCTGCAGGACGCCCAGGCCGAGCTGGAGCATGTCGAGGTCGAGGGCACGGCCGGCGGCGGCGCCGTGACCGTCAAGGTGTCAGGCAAGGGCGAGTTGAAGGCGATCAACATCGACAGCTCGCTCATGAACCCCGACGAGAAGGAAATTCTCGAGGACCTCATCGTGGCCGCCATGAACGACGCCCGCGGCAAGGCCGACCGGGCCGCCCAGGAGCGGATGGCGGAGCTGACCAAGGGCCTGCCGCTGCCGCCCGGCATGAAGCTGTTCTGAGGACCGGATGGCCCAGCACGTTGCCGGCCCGGAGATCGAACGCCTGATCCAGCTGCTCGCCCGCCTGCCGGGCCTGGGGCCCCGTTCAGCCCGGCGCGCGGCCCTGCACCTGATCAAGAAGCGGGACACCCTGCTCAACCCGTTGAGCGACGCCATGCGGGTCGCCAACGAGCGGATCGTCGTGTGCTCATCATGCGGCAACGTGGATACGTCCGATCCCTGCACGGTCTGCCGCGACCCCAAGCGGGACGCGTCGATCCTGGTGGTGGTCGAGGACGTGTCGGACCTTTGGGCGCTGGAGCGTTCCGGCGCGGTCAGCGCCAAGTACCACGTGCTCGGCGGCGTGCTCTCGCCCCTCGACGGGGTCCGCCCCGAGCACCTGAACCTCGACCGGCTCGTAGCCCGCGCCTCCGAGCCCGGCGTCGCCGAGGTGATCCTCGCCCTCAACGCCACGGTCGACGGCCAGACTACGGCCCACTACATCACCGAGCTTCTCGCGCATCTGCCCGTGAAGGTCACGAAGCTCGCCCACGGCGTTCCGGTCGGCGGCGAGCTCGACTATCTCGACGAGGGCACCCTCTCGGCCGCCATCCGCCAGCGCACGAGTTTTTGAAGACATCGAAGCTCTAAAGATGGCGTCGCGCTCATGCGCGCCAGCCTTCGGCCATGCCGAAGGCTGGCTCTGAAACATCCGCATTGCGCCCCTCGTCCGCCCATGGGCCAATGGCGCATGTTCGATGCTTCGATATGGTTCGCGATCGCCCTGACCTTCTTTATGGCCGGTGTCGTCAAGGGCGTGACCGGGATGGGACTGCCGACCGTCGCGATGGGCGTGCTGGGAGCGATCATGGCGCCCGTTGCGGCGGCCGCGCTGCTGATCGTCCCGTCCTTCGTCACCAATGTGTGGCAGTTGGCCTCCGGCCCGAGCTTCGCGGCGCTGACCCGGCGGCTGTGGCCGATGATGCTGGGGATCGTGCTCGGCACCGTGGCCGGTTCGTCGGTTCTGACCAGCGGGCAAACGCGGTGGACGACGGCGGGCCTCGGAGCGGCCCTGGCCGTCTATGCGGCGTTCACCCTGCTGGCCCGCCAGCTGTCCGTGCCGGCCCGGCAGGAGACATGGCTGTCGCCGCTGGTCGGCCTGACGACGGGCCTCATCACGGGAGGCACGGGCGTCTTCGTCATCCCGGCCGTCCCCTATCTTCAGGCTCTCGGCCTGAGCAAGGACGAGCTGATCCAGGGTCTCGGGCTTTCCTTCACCGTGTCGACGGTCGCCCTTGCGGTCGGGTTGGGGTGGCGCGGGGCGTTCCAGCTCGATGGCCTCGCCCTGTCGTCGCTGGCGGTCGCGCCTGCGCTGCTCGGGATGTGGCTCGGGCAGGCCGTCAGGAGCAGGGTGAGCGCTGAAACCTTCCGGCGGTGGTTCCTCGTCTGCCTGCTGCTCCTCGGCATCGAGCTCGTCCTGAAATCGATCCTGTGAGCGCAGGGCCGGCCTCCGGCTTCTCCCAGGAGACGGAGGGTGTCATCCCCGGCGCGCCGCAGGCGCGGGAAGGGGATCCACCGGCGCACGGTGAGCATGGATTCCCTTCCCCTCCGCTACGCTCCGGCCGGGAATGACAACTGGGAGCGGCAGCGGCCGCGATGTTCACTATTTGTTCTTGACTGCCGCGTCAAGCTTGGCTATATCGTTGCCGTTCGCTCTCGCGAGGGACGCGCCCGAGGCGTCGGTCGAGGAGAGCGGATGCGGCTGTGATCGTCGGCGGCTTCGCACCCCGCGGGCGGCACGGCTCCGAGCGGGAGACGAGGCAGGCGGGTCTGTTCGGGCAGGGCCGTCTTCATCCTCTCCTCAGCCTCGCCCGCGCCGCAGGCCTGACACGCCGGCGGAGCTGCGCGAACGAGCGCCCTAAGGTGCATGGGGACTGCTGTGGAGTCCCGCCACATGCACCGGAGCGCGAGGCCGGAGCCGAGACAAGCCGCGCGCGGGACGCCTTGGCTTCCCGTCCGGGCGGCTCCCGCCCCGAACTCTTCGCGCTCCGCTTCGGACCGCGAGGCCAAACGCGTCCCGCGCTTCCCTCGTCTCAACGAGAGTGCCAGGACCAGCCCAAAATCCTTCGCGCCAATCCAAGCGCGAAGCCGAGCCCGCATGCCCGGAGGCCTGATCGCCTCCCGTTGAGACAGAGTCTCAGGTGACAGGCCCGCGCACCGTTGCTAATCACTGCGCATTCCAAAGCCCTTTCCCGAGTGATCCATGTCCATGACCGACCTCGCCCACACCATCGATGCCGCCTGGGAAGACCGGGCCAATGTCAGCGCCGCCACCACGGGCGCGGTCCGCGAGGCCGTCGAGCAGGCCCTGCACCTCCTCGATTCCGGCAAGGCCCGCGTGGCCGAGAAGGCCGGGAACGAGTGGCAGGTGCACCAGTGGCTCAAGAAAGCCGTGCTGCTGTCCTTCCGGCTCAACGACATGAGCGTGATCAAAGGCGGTCCCGGCGAGGCTGTCTGGTGGGACAAGGTGCCGTCGAAGTTCGACGGCTGGTCCGAGACCGAGTTCAAGGAAGCGGGTTTCCGCGCCGTGCCGAACTGCACCGTGCGCCGCGGCGCCTACATCGCGCCGGGCGTGGTGCTGATGCCGTCCTTCGTGAACCTCGGCGCCTATGTGGACGAGGGCACCATGGTCGACACCTGGGCGACGGTCGGGTCCTGCGCCCAGATCGGCAAGAACGTGCACCTCTCCGGCGGCGTCGGCATCGGCGGCGTGCTGGAGCCGCTCCAGGCCAACCCCACCATCATCGAGGACAACTGCTTCATCGGCGCCCGCTCCGAGGTGGTGGAGGGCGTGGTGGTCGGCGAGGGCTCGGTCCTGTCCATGGGCGTGTTCATCTCGGCTTCGACCAAGATCATCGACCGCAACACCGGCGAGACCTTCGTCGGCCGCGTGCCGCCCTATTCGGTCGTGGTCCCCGGCTCGCTCCCCGGCAAGCCGCTGCCGGACGGCACGCCCGGCCCGTCGCTCTACTGCGCCGTGATCGTCAAGCGCGTCGACGCCCAGACCCGCGCCAAGACCGGCATCAACGAGCTGTTGCGCGACTGATCCGATGGACACCTCGCCCCTCTCCCTCGCCCAGTCGCTCCTGCGCTGCCCCTCCGTCACGCCCGAGGAGGGCGGGGCGCTCGCCTTCATCGAAGGCGTCCTGAAGGAGGCGGGGTTCGAGGTGCATCGCCCGGTCTTCTCCGCGCCCGGCACGCCGGACGTGGAGAACCTTTATGCCCGCTACGGGTCGGGAGAGCCCTACCTGCTCTTCGCCGGCCACACGGACGTGGTGCCGCCCGGCGATGCAGGCCGCTGGCGGCACGATCCGTTCAGTGGGGAGATCGACGGCGGCGAGCTCCATGGGCGCGGCGCGGTCGACATGAAGGGCGGCATCGCCTGCATGATGGCGGCGGCGCTCGACTTCATCCGTGAGTGCCCCGATTTCGGCGGCTCCATCGGCTTCCTCATCACGGGCGACGAGGAGGGGCCCGCGATCAACGGCACCGTGAAGCTGCTCGAATGGGCGAAGGTCCGCGGCGAGCGCTTCGATCACTGCATCCTCGGCGAGCCGACGAACCCGAACCAGCTCGGCGACATGATCAAGATCGGCCGGCGCGGCTCCCTCACGGGGAGGCTTGTGGTCGAGGGCAAGCAGGGGCACGTGGCCTATCCGCATCTGGCGGATAACCCGATCCCCGGAATGCTGCGCCTGCTCGACGGCCTGCTGCGCGAGCCCCTCGACCGCGGCACCGAGCATTTCGACGGCTCGAACCTGGAGGTGACCACGGTCGATGTCGGCAATCCGGCCACCAACGTCATCCCGGCCGAGGCGCGGGCGACCTTCAACATCCGCTTCAACGACCTCTGGACGCCGGAGAGCCTGGAACAGGAGATCGAGCGGCGCCTACGCGAGGCTGCTGGCAACACGGTGCGCTATCGGCTCGCCATGGAGCCCACCAACGCGGTCGCCTTCCTCACGCCGCCGAACGCCTTCGTGGGCTTCATCAGCGACGCGATCGAGGCCGAGACCGGACGCAGGCCAGCCCTGTCGACAACGGGTGGCACGTCGGATGCCCGCTTCATCGTGAAGGATTGCCCTGTGGTCGAGTTCGGCCTCGTGGGGCAGACCATGCACCAGGTCGACGAGCGGGTCCCAGTCGCCGATCTCGACCGGCTCGCCGGGATCTACCGCAAGGTGCTGGATGCGTATTTCGCGGAAAGCTCGACAAAGTCTTAAGCTAAGCTATATTAGACTTTAGTCGAAACTGGGCTGGAACGTTTTTAGCCTCTCCCCGGTTTTGCGTGAGAAACCGTATCTTTCGGGGGCTCGCATGATCGTTACGGCCGATGAGGTGAATCGCTCGTTCCGAGGGGCAGTTGACCTTCTGAACAGCCGGGTCGAAGGCCTCAAGGCCTTCGACATGAGCGAACACGGCTTCTGGCGTTCTTTTGCGGCGATCCTGCTGACCCTGCCGGCCTATGTCGTTTCGATTGCGTTCGAGCGGCTTCGCCTCGGGCTGATCCAGCCGGACCGTACGCTCCTCGACAGCTTCTGGATCGATCTGGTCGTGGCCCTCGGGCATCTGGCGGGCTTCATCGCCCTGCCGGTCGCCATGATCTGGATCGCGCGCGCCTTCCGGTTGACCGACCGCTATGTGCCGTTCGTGATCGTCACGAACTGGATCACGGTGCTCGGCCTGCTGGTGCTCTCGGTGCCGGCCATGCTGCTCCTGCTCGGCTGGGCGACCCCGGCGCTCGCCAGCCTCTTCGGCCTCTCGTTCTCCATCATCGTCCTGCGGCTGCAATGGTTCGCCACCAAGGCGACCCTGGGCGTCCCGGGCCTTGCCGCCTTCGCGGTCGTGCTCCTCGGCCTCGTGCTGAACTCCTTCGTCGGCACGATCATGCGGGGGCTGCTGGGCTAGTCCGGATAATCGACCCCGATCAGGTAGAGGCCCGTCGAGGGCGCCATCGGCCCGCAGCGCTTGCGGTCCCGCGCCTCGAGCGCCGCCTTCACCTCGCCGACGGGCCATCGGCCCGCGCCCACCCGCTCCAGCGTGCCGACGATCGAGCGCACCTGGTGGTGCAGGAAGGAGCGGGCGGAGGCATGGACCCGGATCTCGTCGCCGATCCTCTCCACGTCGAGCCGGTCCAGGGTGCGGATCGGGCTGTTGGCCTGGCACTCGGCCGCCCGGAAGGTCGTGAAGTCGTGGCGCCCGGTCAGGCTCTGGGCGGCCTCGTGCATGGCCTCGGCATCGAGCTTCCAGGCCACGTGCCAGACCCGGTTCAGGTCGAGGGCGGCCGGGGCCCGGCGGTTGAGGATCCGGTAGAGATAGTGCCGCTTCACCGCCGACAGGCGGGCGTTGAAGGTCTCGGGCACCGGCTCCGCCGACAGGATCGCCACGGGGGCGGGCCTGAGATGAGCGTTCGTGGCGTCGCGCACGGTGTCGGGCCGCCACTCCTTGGCGAGATCCACATGAACGACCTGGCCGGTCGCGTGCACGCCGGAATCGGTGCGGCCGGCGCAGTGGATCCGCACCTTCTCGCCGGCGAATCGCTCGATCGCCTCCTCGACCGCCTGCTGAACCGACAGCCCGTTCGTCTGGTGCTGCCAGCCGGTGAAGGGCGTGCCGTCATATTCCACGACGAGCTTGTAGCGGGGCATGTCAGGACACCTCCGCGAAGGCGCCGGCATAGGCGACGGGTCCCTGTGCCTCGCGACCCTGGTCGGAAAGGGCGAGGGCCTGGAGATAGGGGCCGTCATACGGAGTCCGGAGCGCCGCCGCGGCCTCCGCCGCGAAGCCGAAGCGGCCGTAATAATTCGGGTCTCCCAGGACGAGGACCAGATCCCATCCCTGCTCGACCAGACGGTCCAGTCCCTGTTTGATCAGCGCGGACCCGATGCCCTGCCTCTGCCGGGTAGGATCGACCGCGAGTGGGGCAAGCGCGCAGGCCCCGACGGATGGAGCGTCGCTCATGGCGAGGCGCGAGAAGGCAATGTGGCCGACCGGCCGATCCGTGCATGCCACCAGGGACAGGATCAGATCTCCCTCCGCCCCCAGGCGCTCGACCAGGTCGGCCTCCGCCGTCTGCCCGAAGGCAGCCGTGTGAATGGCATGGATGGCGGGCTTGTCTTCGGGGCGTGCCGGCCGGATCCGCCCCTCGAACGTCATGTGAAGCGGGCCCCGGCGTCCAGCCTCACTCCGCGCAGGAAGTCCTCGGCCCCCATGGGGGCCTTTCCGGCCCGCTGCACCTGGAGGAGCCGGACGGTGCCGCTGCCGCAGGCGACGATCCCCTTCGGATCGATGAGGCTGCCGGGCTCGCCGGCCCCGTCGGCCTTGTCGGCCCGCAGAACCTTCACCCGCTCCGGGCCCTTGCCGAAATCGGCCGTGAAGAAGGCGCCCGGGAAGGGCGAGAGGCCGCGGATGTGGTCGTAAACGGCTTGCGCAGGTTTCGACCAGTCGATCCGGCCATCCTCGTTGGTGAGCTTGTGGGCGTAGGTCACGCCATCCTCGGGCTGGGGCGTGAAGCCGAGGCCCCCGCGGGACAGGGCGGCCAGCGCCCGAACCATGAGATCGGCGCCCAGGACCATCAGCTTGTCGTGCAACTCGCCCGCATTCATGTCCGGCGCGATCGCCACGCGCTCGACCATGGCCACGGGCCCGGTATCGAGGCCCTCCTCCATCTTCATCACGGCGACGCCCGTCTCGGCGTCCCCGGCCATGATGGCGCGCTGGATCGGAGCCGCGCCGCGCCAGCGCGGCAGGAGGGAGGCATGAAGGTTCAGGCAGCCGAGCTCGGGCGCGTCGAGGATCGCTTTGGGCAGGATCATGCCGTAGGCCACGACCACCGCCACATCGGCCCCGTGGGACCGGAAGATTTCGGCGGCCTCGTCGGTGCGCAGGGTCTTGGGCGTGAAGACCGGAATCCCGAAGCGCTCCGCCATCCGGTGGACGGGAGAGAGCTTGAGCTCCATGCCGCGGCCCGCGGCAGCGGGCGGGCGGGTGTAGACCGCCACGACCTCGTGCCCCTGGCCGATGATCTCCGAGAGGGTCGGCACGGCGAAGTCGGGCGTGCCCATGAAGACGACGCGAAGGGTCATGCGCCGGCGGCTCCCCGCTTGGCGGCCTTCTTGAACTTGGTCATGACCCGGTCGCGCTTGAGCTTGGACAGGTGATCGATGAAGAGCACGCCGTTGAGATGGTCGATTTCGTGCTGCACGCAGGTCGCCATCAGCTCCTCGGCGTCCTGCTCGATGATCTCGCCCTTGAGGTTCATGTATCGGAAGCGGATCCGGTCCGGCCGCTCGACCTCCTCGTAATATTCGGGGATCGACAGGCAGCCCTCCTCGTAGACCCGCTTCTCCTCGGAGGCCCAGACGATCTCCGGGTTGATCAGCACCATGGGCTCGCGCTCACCCTCGGTCTTGGACACGTCCATGGTGACCATGCGCAGGGGAACGCCGATCTGGATGGCGGCGAGCCCGACGCCGGGGGCGTCGTACATGGTCTCCAGCATGTCGTCGGCGAGTTTCCGGATCTCGTCCGTGATGTCCTTCACGGGCTCGGAAACGAGGCGGAGCTTGGGGTCGGGGAGAATGACGAGAGGTCTGATGGTCATGATCGCGGGAGATAAGCGCTTAGGGCAGGATGGTCAAATCGTTCGTCTTATGTTCGGATGCCCGCGTCAACCGGAAGTTCCAAGTCCATGAACGACGTCGTCCTCACCCTCGGCTCCCTCTCCCTGACGATGGGGAAGATCGTGATCGGCGCGGCGGCGGGGAGCTTCGTCCTCCTCGTGATCGTGACGTCGCTTCTTCTCAAGTCCCGCCGCGAGCGCGCCTTCGAGGCGGCCATCGCGGAGGAGCGGGCGCGGGAGATGGACGACAAGGTGGCCGAGCTCACCCGCATCCAGGCGGAGATGACGGGGCGGATGCAGACCATCGCCGAGGTGTTCGGCACGCGGCAGAGCGATTTCGTCCGCCTGATCTCCGAGCGGATCGACGGGCTGCAGCACCGGATGGGGCAGGGGCTGGAAGCCACGACGCGGCATCAATCGGAGAACCTGTCGAAGCTCAACGAACGCCTTGCGGTCATCGACGCGGCGCAGAAGAACCTGACCGACCTTACGGGCCAGATCGTCGGCCTGAAGGACATCCTCGCCAACAAGCAGAGCCGCGGCGCCTATGGCCAGGGCCGGATGGAGGCGATCGTCCGTGACGGGCTTCCGCCGAATGCCTTTGCGTTCCAGCCGACCCTGTCGAACCGCACGCGGCCCGATTGCCTCGTGCGGCTGCCGGGAGACGAGCGCGGTCTCGTGATCGACGCCAAGTTCCCGCTTGAGGGCTTCACCCTGTTTCGAGAGGCGAAAGGCGACGAGGCCCGCATCCGCGCCGCCGCGAGGGTGCGGGCCGACATGCTGGTGCACGTGAAGGACATCGCCGAGAAATATCTCATCCCGGGCGAGACCCAGGACATCGCGATGCTGTTCGTCCCGGCCGAGTCGATCTATGCGGATCTCGCCGAGCATTTCGACGACGTGGTGCAGAAGGCTCACCGCGCCCGGGTCGTCATCGTGTCGCCGTCCCTGCTGACCCTCGCCATCCAGGTCATGCAGGCGCTCGTGCGGGATGCGCGCATCCGCGAGGAGGCCCGCGTCATCCAGGTGGAGGTCCAGAAGCTCCTGGAGGACATCGAGCGGCTCGACGGGCGCGTCGCGAAGCTCGACGCGCATTTCCGGCAGGCGCAGGACGACGTGGCGCAGATCCGGGTTTCCACTGACAAGATCGTGAAGCGCGGCCAGAAGATCGAGATGCTCGAGTTCGAGGACGGCGAAGCGGGCGCCCGGGCGGAACTGCTGCGCCTGCAAGGCCGCAATCTGCGGGCCGTCGACTAGCCGACGGCTGCTCACCGGACTCTCGAAATCCCCCTGATCGGCGGGCCTGGCCCTTGGAACTGGGAGTGGGCCGCGACGTTCTTCCCGCGGTTGTGCCACGCGCTCTGCCGCTGATGGCGCCGCGTGCTGACTTGCCTCACATCAAAGGAAGGATATGCGCCATGGGCCTTTTGTCAAAGGACATCAAGACGTTGGACGACCTCTTCATCCACACCCTGCAGGACATCTACTACGCCGAGCAGCAGATCACGAAGGCGCTGCCGGAGATGATGAGCAAGGCCAGCGATCCGCAGCTGAAGCAGGCCTTCCAGACCCATCTCGGCGAGACCCAGCAGCAGATCCAGATGGTGGAGCAGGTGTTCCGCATGCACGGCCATGACCCGAAGGGCGTGACCTGCCCGGCCATCGACGGCATCATCGACGAGGCGCAGGATATCGCCGGCGACATCGACGACCCGCAGGTCCTCGACGCTGCGCTCCTCGCGGCCGCCCAGGCGGTCGAGCACTACGAGATCACCCGCTACGGCACGCTCGTGGCCTGGGCCAAGCAGCTCGGCCGCGACGACTGCGCCGGCGTCCTCCACCAGATCCTCGAGCAGGAGAAGGCCACGGACCAGAAGCTGAACCGCATCGCGGAAAGCAAGATCAACACGAAGGCTGCCTAAGGGCCGGTCCTCAGGTCTGAGCGAAACAGGAGCGGCGCCCGAGGGTGCCGCTTTTCCGTACGGATCGCGCTCAGCGTCCTTTGGACGGCAGAAGGCAGGCGTTGAGGAAGTCCGCAAGATCCTTGGTGATGTAGTCGATGTGAGGCGTCTTGACTGCCTCCTGCTCGAACTCCTCGCGGAAGGGATCGATCGTCGGCGGAACGATGAGCGTTGTCGTCATGCCGAGCTCGTGCGGCACCACGAGGTTCTTGGCGATGTCCTCGAACATGGCCGCGCGGGCGGGCTCGACCGCGTGCTTCTCGAGGAAGATCTCGTAGGCGCGCCGGTCCGGCTTCGGCACGAAGTTCGAGGCAGCGATGTCGAACACGTCCTCGAAATGGTCAAGGATGCCGATCTTCCGCGCTACGTTCTCGGCATGCTTGCGCGAGCCGTTCGTGAGGATCAGCTTACGGCCGGGCAGCCTCTCGATCGCCTTGCCGAGGTCTTCGTTCAGGGCGATGTCGGCATGGTCGATATCGTGAGCGAAGTCGAGGAAGTCGTACGGATCGATGTCGTATTCGTCGATCAGGGCCCGCAGGGTGGTGCCGTATTTGTGATAGAAATACTTCTGCAGCGACCGGGCCGAGAGGCCGTCGAGCCCGAAAAGCTCGGCGATGTAGAGGGTGATCCGCTCGTCGATCTGGGGCCAGACCCGGGACGTATGCGGATAGAGCGTGTTGTCCAGGTCGAAGATCCAGGTCTCCACATGCGAAAAGGGCCGGGATCCGGCGGATGAGACGTGGAGATCGACAGGCGGAATCGCGTTCATGACCATCAAGATAGCAATGGGGCCGAACTGGCCCCACTGATCTTCATATAAGGATGAAACGGAGTTCCGGGAAGACCCTTACCCCCTCCGGATCAGGGTGCCGGCGCCGTGGTCCGTGAACAGCTCCAGCAGGACCGCATGCGGCACCTTGCCGTCCAGGATGACCACCGCCTCGACGCCGCGCTCCAGGGCGTAGATGCAGGTCTCGATCTTCGGGATCATGCCGTCCGTGATGGTGCCGTCGGCGATCAGGCGCCGGCAATCCTCGATCGTCATCTCGGGAATGAGGTTCTTGTTCTTGTCCAGGACCCCGGGCACGTCCGTGAGCAGGAGGAGGCGCTTGGCCATCATGGCGCCCGCGATCGCGCCCGCGAAGGTGTCCGCGTTGACGTTGTAGGTTTGGCCGTCCTGCCCCACCGCCACCGGGGCGAGAACCGGGATCAGCTCCGCGCTCAGGACCTGATCCAGGACCTCGCGGTTCACTTTCTCTGGCTCGCCCACGAAACCGAGGTCCACGACCTTCTCGATGTTGGAATCGGGATCGACGGTGGTGCGGGTCACCTTGCGGGCCGTGACCATGTTGCCGTCCTTGCCGCACAGGCCCACGGCCTTGCCGCCCTCGGCGCCGATCCAGCCCACGATCTGCTTGTTGATGGAGCCGGCCAGCACCATCTCAACCACCTCGACGGTGGCCTGATCGGTCACGCGCAGGCCCGCCTTGAACTCCGACTTGATGCCGAGCTTATCCAGCATCCGGCCGATCTGCGGCCCGCCGCCATGCACCACGATGGGCTTGATGCCCGACTGCTCGAGCAGGACCACGTCCTCGGCGAAATCCTCGGCTGCCGCACGGTCGCCCATGGCGTGGCCGCCATACTTGATCACCACCACCTGCTGGTCGTAGCGCTGCATGTGCGGCAGCGCCTGCACAAGCACCTCGGCCTGCACATGAACATCGGGGAGCTGATCGGGCGTAGATGGATGCGTCATGGGCGGCTCCAGCGCGAGAGAACGACAAACGGCCTGCCTTCTAGCTCAGCCGCGACGCTCTGGAAACAGAGACTTCGGTGTCAACGGCGCAGAAGGGCGGCGGCTCCCACGAGAATCCAGCCGATCATGAGGAGGACCCCGCCGGTCGGGGCCGCCATGGGAGCAAGCGCGACGCCCGAAAAGGCCCGGCGCGAGAGGTCGCCGCAGAACAGGACGAGACCTAAGATCAGGACAAAGCCCGCCAGCCGGGCGAGACCCGGCCCGATCGCGCCGCCTTCCGAGAGCGCCACGAGAGCCAGGAGGGCCGGGGCGTGGAACAGCAGGAACTGGGCTGCCGTGGTCAGGTTGCCGCCCGTAACGTGCGCCGCAGCGGCCGACAGGCCGACGCCCAGCACGCCGGAGAGCGCCGCGGCGACGACGAGGATCCGCTCCGGCAGGCTCACGGGGCGCCCCGTTCGGCAAGGAGGCGCGCGATTCCCGCCCGCAGTTCGGGAATGCCGAGGCCGGAGCGGCTCGAGGTCGGCATGATCTCGGGATAGGCGGCGGCGCGCTTGGCGATCTTGGCTGCCGTATCGGCGATGCGTTTGTCGAGCTCCCCCTTCTTCAGCTCGTCCGCCTTGGTGAGGACGATCTGGTAGGAGACGGCGGCCTTGTCGAGGGTCTCAAGAACCCCCTCGTCGACAGGCTTGATGCCGTGCCGGGAGTCGATCAGCACGTAGACCCGGGCGAGGCTGGCGCGCCCGCGCAGATAGTCGTGGATCAGCTGAGTCCAGGCCTGCACCTTCTCCTTCTCGACGGCGGCGTAGCCGTAGCCCGGCATGTCCACCAGATGGAAATGGCCGCCGATGTCGAAGAAGTTGAGCTGCTGCGTTCGGCCCGGGGTATGGGAGGTGCGGGCCAAGGTGTTACGCCCAGTGAGCGCATTGACGAGGCTCGACTTGCCGACGTTCGAGCGGCCCGCGAAGGCGATCTCCACCTTGCTCATCGGGGGCAGGTTCTTGAGGGAGTTCGAGGCCCAGATGAAATCGGCCTCGCCCGCAAAGATCTTGCGGCCGGTTTCGAGAAGGGGATCGGTTTCAGGCGCCATGTCGGTCATGAGGTCCCTTATCGATGCTTGGGCCGCATACTTCAAGGCGTCAGACGTCCCCGACAGGGCGAACCGGGATCAAAATCTCATTTCCAGAACGGCTTGGCGTCCGGCAGGTCATGCGCCGCGGCCACGGCTTTCGAGAGCAGCTTCGCCAGGCGCTGCTCGGCCCGCTCGGGGTCGCTTTGCGCGAGGGACGGGACCATGGCGCTCCCGACCGCGATGTCGTTCATCTCGCCGAGCAGGTCCTGAAGGTGCTCCAATCCCTTCAGCATGGCCTTGCGGCGCTTCCTGGCCTTCTTGCGCTCGAACAGCGAGGCGAAGAATTCCGTGCCGTACCGCATCTTCTTGATCCGGATCCGCAATTGGTGCCGCTCGTCGTCCTGAAGTTCCTCGAGATGCTTGGCTTCCCGAAGGATCTTCCTGTGGCGCTGGGACAGCTCCTTGGCGGCATGCTTTCGGGCAGGGCGCGAGGTCCGCTTCTCGTGGCCGAGCCATTGTCCGGCTTCGATCCAGGCTGCGGTCTCGAGGATCGCGCCCATATAGCGGGGCGAGTCGAGCGCCTTCTGCAGGACGGCATAGGCCTTCAGTCGTCTCCGCTCCGTATCCTCGATGGCATTGTCCGCGTCCGGCGATCCGGCCGCCTCCCGAAGATTGCCGAGAAGCACGTCGAGATCTCGGGCCGGGCCCAGCTTGCGGCCAACCCAGCGCAGGCCCTGCTTGACGGATTCGGTCTCCTGCCCGGCCAGCATCTTCCTGAACAGGGACATGGCCGCCCGCAGGCGCCGCAGGCCGACCCGCATCTGATGCAGGGCCTCCGGATCCGGCATTCGGCGCAGCACGGATTCGTTCGCGATCATCTGCGACAGGCAGGAGCGCGCGATGATCTGAAACGCTTCGGCGCAGGAGGCGTCCGCATCGATGTCGATGTCCTGCGCGCGAATTGGTGCAGGAGCCTCCCGTCCCAACAGCCCGTAACCGCGCTCGGATTTGGTCACAGGAGCCAGCCGCAGCGGCGCGGTTCGGGCAAGGTCGTGCGCCAGGCGGAAGAGGGCGGCGGGAGCGCCCTGCTTCAGCTCGAGCTCAAGTTCCGCGAAGCGGGCCGTGCTGCCGCCGGCGGTGGCGGCTGCATCGTCGAGAGCCAGCTCGACCAGCGCTCCGTCATGCTCGACCTTGAAGGCGCGACGCTCCGTCTCGATCCCGAACACCGGCCGAATGGAGTCACGGACACCCTTCTTCGCGATCAGGCGGGCGAGAGGGGTCCCGGCCGCAGCCCCGAAATCGAGTCCATTGTCGACGGCCTGTTCCCATTCGCTGCGATCAAGGGCGAGGCCGCGGGACTTGTCCTCCGCCTTGATGGTCTGAACGGAGCTGCCGTTCCGCCGGCGGATGCGCAGGCTCAGTCCCGATTTTCTCAGGTCCAGGTCAGGCGTGTCGAAGTAGACGGCCGAGAGATGGCCGCTCTGGTCCTGATCGGGCTGGGCTCCGGCGACGAGTGGATGATCGAGGAGGCGCCCGACCGCGCCGGCCGCGATTTCGAGCTTCAGCTCGACCTCGCGCGGAGCTCCCTTGCGGTCGGCAAGTCGGTTTCGTGCCTTCTTGGATGATCCCATGGCCATGGCTGCCGCGTTCACTCGCCAGAGGCATATAGGGTTTCCGGCTCCGGCTGGAAGCCGAGGCGTTATTCGGCCGCTCTCAACGCGGCCAGATCCGCGCCTCGGATGGCGTTGAGGTTCCGGGTGATCTTCTCCACCGGCCAGTCCCACCAGCGGATGGCGAGAAGCTCCGCCACGACCTCGTCGGTAAAGCGCTGCCGAAGCACCTTCGCCGGATTGCCGCCGGCGATGGCGAAGGGAGGGACGTCCGACGTCACCACCGACTTCGCCGCCACGATGGCCCCGTCGCCGATCCTGACGCCCGGCATGATCGTCGCCTCATGGCCGATCCAGACGTCGTTGCCGACGACGGTGTCGCCCTTGAGGCCGGCTTGGATCGTGGCCCAGTCGAAGCCGTCCTCCCAGCCGTGGCCGAAGATGTTGAACGGATAGGTCGAGAAGCCCGTCATGGCGTGGTTTGCGCCGTTCATGATGAAGGTCGCGCCCGTGGCGATGGCGCAGAACCGCCCGATGACGAGCCGGTCGCCGATGAAGTCGTAGTGGTGCAGCACGCACCGCTCCACGAATGTCTCCGGTCCGTCCGGGTCGTCGTAATAGGTGAAGTCCCCGACCTCGATGTTGGGCTGCTTCACGAAGGCCTTGAGGAAGCCGACGCGGGGATGGCCCGGCAGCGGGTAGGGCGTCGAGGGATCGGGTCCGGTGGCCGTCATGTCGGTCTCCCGTTAAGGCAAAGAAAAATCCCCGGGGCAAGCCCCGGGGATGATGTCAGTGCGATCAGTGTCGATCAGCCTTTGGCCGGGCTCTTGCGGCTGAACGTGCTGCGCAGGTTGTCCCATAATTCGATCTTCACGCCGTTGCGCCGCATGATGAAGGCCTGCTGGGTGACCGAGAGAAGGTTGTTCCAGGCCCAGTAGATCACGAGACCGGCCGGGAAGGAGCCCAGCATGAAGGTGAAGATCACCGGCATCCAGGCGAAGACCTGCTTCTGGACCGGATCCGGCGGCTCCGGGTTCATCTTCATCTGGAGCCACATCGTGATGCCCATGATGATCGGCCAGGCGCCGAGCAGCAGGAAGTGGCCGACGACCGGCACCGCGCCCGGATTGTAGGGCAGCAGGCCGAACAGGTTGAAGATCGTCGTCGGGTCCGGGGCCGCGAGGTCGCGGATCCAGCCGAAGAACGGCGCATGGCGCATTTCGATGGTGACGAAGAGCACCTTGTAGAGCGCGAAGAAGACCGGGATCTGGATCAGGACCGGCCAGCAGCCGGCGACCGGATTGATCTTCTCCTTCTTGTAGAGCTCCATCAGCGCCTGCTGCTGCTTCATCTTGTCGTCCGCATAGCGCTCGCGGATCGAAGCCATCTCCGGCTGCACGGCCTTCATCTTCGCCATCGACGCATACGATTTGTTGGCGAGCGGGAAGAAGATGGCCTTCAGGATCACCGTCACGAGCAGGATCGCGACGCCGAAGTTGCCGAACAGACGGTAGAAGAAGTCCAGCACCTTAAACAGGGGCTTGGTGATGAAGTAGAACCAGCCCCAGTCGATCAGGAGGTCGAAGTTCTTGATGTTGAGGGCGCTGTGATAGGCGTCGACGGTCGCGACCTCCTTGGCGCCGGCGAACAGGCGCTGGGTCACCTCGGCCGAGGCGCCGGGCTGAACCGTCTGGGTCGAACCGGCGGCGGCGGCCTGATAGATCTGGCCCTGGCGGGACGTGAAGGAGCCCTGGTAGGGCTGGGTCTGGTCGGGGATGACGGCGGCGGCCCAGTACTTGTCCGTGATGCCGAGGAAGCCGCCCGTGACGTCCTGCCAGGTCTGTCCGACCGTGCCGGCTCCGGCGACCTGCTCCTTCTTGTCCAGATTGGCGTAGGTCAGTTCCTGGAGGCCGTTGTCGCCCAGGACGCCGATCATGCCTTCGTGGAGCACGTAATAGCCGAGCGTCGTCGGCTTGCCGTGGCGGGACACGAGACCATAGGACTGAAGCGTGACCGGAGCCGACCCGCGGTTTTCGACCGTGCTCTTGACCGTGAACATGAACTTGTCGTCCACCGTGATCGTGCGGCGGAAGACGAGGCCCTGGCCATTGTCCCAGCTGAGGGTTACGGGGGTGGAGGGCGTCAGCGTCTGGCGGTCCGCGGTCCAGACCGTCTCGGCGTTGGGCAGGGGGCCTGCCTCCGCGCCGAGCCATCCGAACTCCGCGTAATAGGGGTTCTGGGTTCCGGCCGGCGACAGGAGGACGATCTTCGGGCTGCGGGGGTCGACCGTCTCGTGGTAGTTCTTGAGCGCCACGTCGTCGATGCGGCCGCCGCGGAGGTTGATCGATCCGGCGATGGCCGGGGTGTCGATGGCGACGCGGGGCGTCCGGGCCAGAGCCGCTTCCCGCGACTCGACGACCGGAGCGGCCGGCGTGCTCGGAACCGTTCCCGGTACCGGCGCCGAGGGGCCGCCGGCTTGGCTGGGCGTCGGCGCGTTCGGCGTGACGTGCGTGGTTTGCTGCTGCTGGGCCGCTTGGCGCTGCTTATCGGCCTGGGGGGCTGCGAAAAAGTATTGCCAGCCAATCAAAACCGCCACCGACAGCACGATGGCGACGATGAGGTTTCTGTTTTCTTCACGCATGGGAATGTCCGCGACGCTCGCCGTTGGAGGGAGGTGAGGAGGGGACCGGACGGCCGGTGGTCCGCACACTCTTCGGCTTGGTGACAACCCCCAGCGCACGCCGAAGGTCGTCGACAAGCAAATCGAAATCAGCGGTCAGGATGTCGCGGCGTCCGATGATGACGACATCCATGTTGACGCTGGCAAACTCTGCGCCTGCCTTCTGGCAGACGGTCCGGAGCCGGCGCTTGATCCGGTTGCGCTCCGTAGCGTGTCCGACCCGCTTCGTGACGGTGAGGCCGAAGCGAAGGCCGAGGCCCAGATCGTCGCGCGGACGGCCCTGAACGGTCATCCGCTCCGTATGAAAGCGGCGGCCGGAGGCCGCCGCGACGAAGTCAGGTCTTTTCGTCAGGCGCCCGATCAAGCCTGCGCGTATCCCGCGCACCGGGCAATCCCTCAGGGCTGCTTACGCCGACAGGCGCTTGCGGCCATGGGCGCGGCGAGCAGCAATGACCTTGCGGCCGCCCTTGGTCGCCATGCGCGCACGGAAGCCGTGGCGGCGCTTGCGAACCAGCTTGCTCGGTTGATACGTCCTCTTCACGGCACTTCTCCGATGAAAGGGGCAGCGGCGCCATTCGGCTCGCGCCCGTCAGAAATCCTTGGGGTCGCCCCCGAAACTGTCTCGAAAAAACGATCAGCGCCCACGAAGAGCGCTGTCAGCTTGCGGGCTTATGACGGAAGGGAGCGTCAAAGTCAACGCCGCTCTGACCTTCCCAAAGGATTGACCGGACAGGCTCACGGGGGTGTGAGGACGCGATTGGGCTTGACCTCCTCCGGCGCTACATAGAAGGGGAAATCAGGAGGAAGCGTGGCGGGAGTCAGTCAGAAATCGGAGGGGCCGGGCCGGGCGAGCGGCCTCTGGCGCTTTCTGCCCTTGGGCGTGGTCCTCGTCGGCGTCATCGCCATGTTCGCCACGGGCCTGCACCATTCCTTGAGCTTTGAGGCCTTCATCGACTACCAGGATCGGCTCCAGCACCTGGTGGCCGAGCACAGGATCAAGATGCTCGGCCTCTACGTGCTGGTCTATGTGGCTGCCGTGACCCTCTCGCTCCCGGCCTCGGCCTTCCTGACGACCATCGGCGGCTATCTCTTCGGCTGGATCCTCGGCGGCGGCATCGCGGCCTTCTCGGCGACGATCGGGGCCACCAGCATCTTCCTGATCGCCCGAACCTCCCTGGGGCAGCCGCTCCTGGACCGGGCCGGCCCCCGGATCCAGAGCTTCGCCGAAGGCTTCCAGCGACGGGCGTTCTCCTATCTTCTCTTCCTTCGCCTGATGCCCGTGGTGCCGTTCTGGATCACGAACCTGGCCGCCGCCTTCTCCGGGGTCCGCCTGAGGCAATTCGTCCTTGCGACCCAGATCGGGATGCTTCCCGCTTCCTTCACCTTCGCGTTCGCCGGATCCGGCCTCGACGACGTCATCGGCGCTCATGCCCAGGCGCGCTCGGAATGTCTCGCGCGGGGAGGGGGCAGCTGCCCTGTGGACTTCGACGTCAAGAGCCTCTTGACGCCGGAGCTTATGATAGCCCTTGGGATACTCGGCGTCCTGGCCCTGGCGCCGATGCTGTACCGGCGCCTGAAGCGGGGCGCCTCAGGGAGTGGTGCGTGAAGAAGACCTACAAGATCAGCCGCGAGCCCGAGATCCTCAAGCCGGATCTGTGCGTCATCGGCGCTGGCTCGGCGGGTCTGTCGGTCGCGTCGATCGCGGCATCCTTCGGGGCGTCCGTCGTTCTGGTCGAGAAGCACCGGATGGGAGGCGAGTGCCTCAACGTGGGATGCGTGCCATCGAAGGCCCTGCTTGCGGCCGCGCATCGGGCCCAGCGGGTGCGCGACGCCGCCCGGCTCGGAATCGGAACGGGCGAGGGGCCGGTGATCGATTTCGGGCGCGTTCGCCGCCACGTCCGCGACGTGGTATCCGCCATAGCCCCCATGGATTCGGCCGAGCGCTACAGGGCCATGGGGGTGCAGGTCATCAAGGCCGAGGCGAGCTTCACCGACGCCCGGACCGTGGCCGCAGACGGCAAGGTCATCAAGGCCCGCCGCTTCGTGGTGGCCTCCGGCTCCCGCCCGGCGATCCCGACGATCCCCGGTCTCGACCAGGTTCCCTATCTCACCAACGACACCATCTTCGATCTCGAGGAAAGGCCGGAGCATCTGATCGTGATCGGCGGCGGAGCCGTCGGTGTCGAACTGGCCCAGGCCTATCGGCGTCTGGGCTCCGAGGTGACGATCGTCGAGGCGGGCGAACGCCTCCTCGGTCGGGAGGACCCGGAAATGGCGGCGGTGATCGCGCGGGCCCTGCGGCGGGAAGGAGCAGTCCTCAAGCTCGGCTTGTCCGTCGAGCGGGTCGAGCCTCGGGACGACGGCCGGGTCGCCGTCGTCCTTGCGGGCGGAGAAAGGGCCATCGAGGGCAGCCATCTGCTGGTCGCCGCAGGGCGCCAGGCAACGCTCGAGGGACTGAACCTCAAGGCGGCGGGAATCCGGGCGGACTCGACCGGAATCCTGGTCGGACGGAACCTGAAGACCTCGAACCGAAAGGTCTATGCTATCGGCGACTGCGTCGGCGGCGAGGAAACGAGCGGCCGCTTCACCCATGTGGCGAATCATCAGGCGGGGCTGGTGATCCGCAACGCGCTCTTCGGGCTTCCGGCGACGCCGAGCGAGGCCATTCCGCGCGTGGTCTACACCGACCCGGAACTGGCCGCCGTCGGGCTCGACGAAGAGGCCGCGCGGGCGGCTGGACGCCCTTTCCGAATCCTGCGTTGGGCTTTCGCCGACAACGACCGGGCGCGGGCCGAAGGCACCACCCAGGGCCATGTGAAGGCGATCGTGACGCCCCGGGGCAGAATCCTCGGCTGCACTATCGTGGGGCCGGGAGCCGGGGAGTTGATCATGCCCTGGGTCATGGCCGTTTCCCGCGGCCTGAAGGCATCCGATCTGGCCGGTCTCGTGTATCCCTATCCGACCTTGTCCGAGGCGACGCGAAGCGCAGCGGTCGAGTTCCTGAAGCCCGCGACCCAGAATCCCTGGCTGCGACGGCTGATCGGACTGGTTCGCCGCCTGGGGTAGGATGGATATGAACGCGGAGCAGCCTCAATCCATGACACGGAGCCTCCTGAGGCATCTCGGGCTCTCGTCGCGTCTGCTCCTGCTCACGGTCCTGTTCGTGATGGTTGCGGAGGTGCTGATCTATGTGCCGTCGATCGCGAATTTCCGCCTGACCTGGCTGAACGACAAGCTCGCCGCCGCTCAGATCGCGGCGCTCGTCCTGGATGCCTCTCCCGAGGAGGGCATTTCGGAGGAGCTCGAAATGCGGATCCTGAACGGCGTCGGCGCGAGGGCGATCGCGCTGCGCGCCGGCGGGCGACGCAGCCTGCTGGCGGCGGGCGACGTGCCGGCCGAGGTGGACAAGAGCGTCGATCTGCGGGACGCGCCCTGGAGCACGCTCGTTCAGGACGCCTTCGAGGAATTGTTCGATACGAGCAACCGGCCGATCAGGGTCATCGGCTCCGGCATGGGGGTCGACTTCGTCGAGCTGATCCTCGATCCCCGTCCGCTGCGCGCTGCGATGCTCGAGTTTTCACGCAACATCCTGTTCCTGTCCCTGCTGATCTCGGCCATCACCGCATCGTTCCTTTATTTCACCCTGCAATGGGTGATCGTGCGCCCGGTGCGCCGTCTTACCGGCAATATCGCGGAGTTCTCCAGCAATCCTGAGGATGCCTCACGGGTGATTCAGCCCACGGATCGGGCGGACGAGATCGGCCTTGCCGAACAGGCTCTGGCCCGCATGGAGACGACGCTCGCCGACGAGCTGCGTCAGAAGCGCCGGCTGGCCCAGCTCGGCTTGGCGGTCAGCAAGATCAACCACGAGCTGAGGAACATGCTCACGACGGCTCAGCTTCTGACGGACCGGCTCGACCGGAGCAGCGACGAGGCCGTGCATCGGATCGCGCCGCGTCTCGTGGCGACCCTCGATCGCGCCATCGCGTTCTGCGAGAACACGCTGGCCTACGGACGGGCCACCGAGCAACTGCCGCAGCGCAGGCTCGTGCCGCTTCGGCCCCTGGTCGAGGACCTCACCCACCTGACCGATCTCGCGCCCGGCTCGGGGATCGCGTTCGAGACCGAAGTGCCGGCGGATCTCAGGATCGATGCCGACCCGGACCAGCTGTCCCGGGTGCTCGTGAACCTCGTCCGCAACGCCGTTCAGGCCCTCAGCCAGGCCGGAGCCACGGAAGGGCGCCCCTATGTCAAGGTGACGGGCAGCCGGGAGGGGCGCATCGTTACGATCCTGGTCGAGGATAACGGGCCGGGGATTCCGGAGCGGGTCCAGGGCAGCCTGTTCATGCCGTTCCAGGGAACCGCCCGAAAGGGCGGCGCCGGCCTCGGGCTTTCGATCGCGTCCGAACTGGCCGGCCTTCACGGCGGAACCATCACGTTCGACCGCACGACGATCGGCACGCGGTTCAGGCTGACGATTCCAGACCGGGCCGCACTCGAGCAGGCCGTTTGAAAGATGCAGATCTTTTCACAATGAGGCTTGCCAAGCGCGCCAGAACCCTTTAAGTCAGCCGCCTCAGCCGATGTTGCTCCCCGCGAGCAACTGCTGAACAAGCGCCCGTAGCTCAGCTGGATAGAGCACCAGACTACGAATCTGGGGGTCAGAGGTTCGAATCCTTTCGGGCGCGCCATTTTCCTCTTTTAAAATCGAACGACGTCTAGGCCAGGGGCACTCCGCCCCGGATGGCGGCGATATCGCATCGCCTCACGAGGCGTACGGATCCTCGGCGATGAGTGGTGACGTCACAGCGCCTCCTGGCGATCCGGATGCTCCAGCCGCTGACGGCTCGAATCGCGTCCCCGGTCTCTCGGGCGAATCGTCGTGACGGTCTCCCAGGGGCGCAGGTTCGATCCCTTCGGCCGATCGGCTCTCCGCACCCTCCGACTCGTTCGACAATCCGCATTGTTTGCGCCATGTCTTGTCGATAAGCAGAGCGCAATTCTGCCTTGCGGCAAAAACAACGGAGGAACGGGATGGTGCGGACGGCGGTGAATGAGGGAGTTCTTGTCGCGACGATCGACAACCCGCCGGTGAATGCGTTGAGCGCCGATGTCCGCCGGGGGCTGGTCGAGGCTCTGCGCAATGCCGCTGCCGATCCGCAGGTTTCAGCCCTGGTGATCACGTCTTCAGGCAAGACCTTCATCGCGGGCGCGGACATTTCGGAATTCGGAAAGCCGCCGCAATCGCCCACTTTTCCCGAACTGATCCAGGCTCTCGAGGAATCTCCGAAACCGGTCGTCGCCGCCATCAACGGAGCGGCGCTGGGCGGCGGGCTCGAAGTGGCTCTTGCGTGCCACGCCCGTGTCGCCGCGCCTGGCGCGAAGCTTGGGCTGCCCGAGGTCAAGCTGGGCCTCATTCCCGGCGCCGGCGGCACGCAGCGTCTTCCGCGCCTGATCGGAGCGGCTACCGCCTTCCGCATGATGCGTGATGGCGAACCGGTCGGGGCGGCGGCGGCGCGGGATCTCGGCATCGTCGACATCGTTGCGGATAGCGATCTCCTGGTGACGGCGTCCATGCATGCGCGGGAGATGGCGCGCAACGGATCGCGGCCTGCCGCGCGCGATCGTCGGGATCGGATCACCGAGGAGGATCGGGCGGCCTTCGAGGCACTCGTGAAGGAGACCGCCCGACAGATGAAGGAGATGCCGAACGTCGCCGCTTTGGTCGAGACGGTGCGGGCGGTATTCGACAGGGCCTTCGACGACGGCGTCGCGCTCGAGCGCGAGCATTTTCTCCGTCTCATCGAGGATGATCGCTCCAAGGCTCTGCGCTACGTGTTCTTCGCCGAGCGCGAGACGTCCCGTGTGCCTGGATTGTCGAAAGATACTCAGGCGCGGCCGCTGCGTCGCGCCGCGGTCGTCGGAGCGGGCACCATGGGCGGTGGCATTGCGATCTGCTTCGCCAATGCGGGCATCCCCGTGACCCTGATCGAGACCAGCGAGGAGGCGCTCGCCCGCGGGATCGCCCGCATCGAGCAGACCTATGACGCATCCGTCAGGCGCGGCACGCTCTCTCCCGAGGAGAAGCAGCGCCGCCTCGGCCTCATCGCGGGCCGTGCAGGTCTCGAAGCTGCGGCCGATGCCGACATCGTGGTCGAAGCGGTGTTCGAGGACATGGCCGTCAAGACGTCGATCTTCGGCGATCTCGACCGCATCACGGCGCCGGGCGCCATCCTCGCCACCAACACGTCCTATCTCGACGTCAACGAGATCGCTGCTGCAACACGGCGGCCGGAGGACGTGATCGGCCTGCACTTCTTCAGCCCAGCGAACGTGATGCGGCTTCTCGAAGTGGTGCGCGCGGAGAGGACCTCGTCTGAAGTCGTCGCCACGGCCCTTTCCCTCGGACGGGCGCTCGGCAAGATCCCGGTCGTGGTCGGCGTGTGCTTCGGCTTCGTCGGCAACCGCATGCTGTCGAAGCGCACGGTGGCCGCGGAGCGCCTGCTGACCGCAGGGGCGCTGCCGCACGAGGTCGATGCGGCCGTCACCGATTTCGGATTCCGCATGGGGCCTTTCGCAATGGCCGATCTGGCGGGGCTCGACATCGGTTGGCGGACCCGCAAGTCGCTCGGCCAGAAGGCCCCGGTCGCCGATGCTCTCTGCGAGGCCAACCGCCTCGGTCAGAAGGCCGGGAAAGGCTACTACGTCTATCCCGAGGGAGCCCGGAGCGGGGAACGCGATCCCGAAGTCGAGCGCCTGATCGAGAAGGTCTCGTCGGAGCTCGGGATTAAGCGGCGGTCCTTCACGCCCGACGAGATCGTCGAACGCCTCCTCTATCCGATGGTCAACGAAGGGGCGCGGATTCTGGACGAGGGGATCGCTGCCAGGACCGGCGACATCGACGTCATCTGGCTAAACGGCTACGGCTGGCCGGCATGGCGCGGCGGCCCCATGTATTGGGCCGATCAGGTCGGTCTGGCAAAGATTGCCGACCGCCTCGAGGCTTTCGCCGCCGAGACTGGCGACGACAGCCTGAGACCGGCTCCGCTATTGCGGCGATTGGCCGACGAGGGTCGCACATTCGCGAGCCTCGGCGGGGAACGGTGAGGCCGTTTTCCTCATGATCGTCGCGGCATTGCCTGTGAGGTTCTACGCATGACGTCGTTGAAGGCGGCAATCTTCGATCTCGACGGAACGCTCGTCGACAGCGCGCGCGACCTCCAGGATGCAGCGAACGCTCTCCTAGCCGAGGAGGGGCTGCGCGCCGTCAGCCTCGATGAAACCAAGTCGATGATCGGCGACGGCGTCGCCAAGCTCGTCGAGCGTGCGATCGTTGCGACCGGCGGCGACACGTCCCGCCTGCCGCTCCTCGTCAGTCGGTTCCTCGAGATCTACGAGGCCAATGCGTCCCGTTGCACCGAGGCCTATCCGGGCGTCGTCGCCACCCTGGAACATCTGAGACGTCTCGGGCTTCGGCTCGCGATCGTCACGAACAAGCCTTATGCGGCCACCACTGAGATCCTCGATGCTCTCGGCCTGCGGATGTTCTTCGACGCTGTGATCGGAGGCGACACTCTTCTCGAGCGCAAGCCTCATCCGGCGCCGATCCTTGCAGCTCTCGAACGCTTGGGCGCCGGTCCCGATGCGGCCCTCATGGTGGGGGACAACTACCACGACGTTCAGGCGGCCCGCGCCGCCGGCGTTCGCGCCTTTGCGGTCACCTACGGCTACAGCCACAAGCCTCACGCGGAGCTTGGAGCCGAGCGGCTTCTCGACGCCATGTCCGAGCTTCTGCCCATCGTGGAGGAAGCCTGCTCGCCGCCGCTTTAGCGAGGCGGCTCACGCACGCCCCATCATGTAGAACTCGTCGTTCGGCCGCATGCTCGTGACGTTGGCGAGCCGGTTCGACATGGCGAAGAAGGACGCGACGGCCGTGATGTCCCACACATCCTCGTCGCTGAACCCGTGCGCCTTGAGGGCTTCGATATCCGCGTCGCCGACCCGGTAGGCTTCGAGCGACACCTTCATGGCGAAATCCAGCATGGCCTTCTGCCGGGTGCTGATGTCGGCCTTGCGGTAGTTGATGGCGACCTGATCGGCCACGAGCGGGTTCTTGGCTCTGATCCGCAGGATGGCGCCGTGGGCGACGACGCAGTACTGGCACTGGTTGGCGTTGCTCGTCGCCACCACGATCATCTCGCGCTCCGCCTTGGAGAGGCCGCTCGGCTTGTCCATCAGCGCATCGTGATAGGCGAAGAAGGCGCGGAATTCGTCCGGGCGTCGGGCGAGGACCAGGAAGACGTTGGGGACGAAGCCGGACTTCTCCTGGACGGCGAGGATCCGGGTGCGGATGTCGTCCGGCAGGCCGGCGATCTCGGGCACGGGGAAGCGGCTGATGGGCGTTTCGCTCACGATCTGTCTCTGCTCTCTTGTCGGCGGGCGCCGGTGCGGCGCCGAACGGCATGCTCTCAGATTGAACGGTCGCGGCGATCTCGTCTAGACTCGGCGCACGAACCCGAGGGAAAGGCCGCGCTTTGGCGCAGCCAGTCGAGCAACATGATGAGGCCGTCGAGCCGACGGCCTGAGGATACGCCGATGAATGCACCCTATGCCGCCGCCAGCCAGGACATCCTGCTCCGCGAGGATCGGGATGGCGTGGCAACGTTGACCCTGAACCGACCGGCGCATTTCAACGCCCTGTCCGAGGAAATGCTCGCGGCTCTCCAATCCGCCTTCGACGCGCTGGCGGACGATGGGGATCTCCGCTGCGTGGTCATCCGCGCCAACGGGCGGGCTTTCTGCGCCGGCCACGATCTCAAGCAGATGCGTGCCAATCCGCGGCAGGACTACTACGAGGACCTGTTCGCAAGGTGCAGCCGCGTGATGCAGAGCATCGTGAATCTGCCGATTCCGGTCATCGCGCAGGTGCAGGGGCTTGCGACGGCGGCGGGCTGCCAGCTGGTCGCCACCTGCGACCTCGCGGTCGCGGCGGAGAGCGCCACTTTCGCGGTGTCCGGCATCAATGTCGGGCTGTTCTGCTCCACGCCCGCCGTGGCGCTCTCCCGCAACGTCCCTCCGAAACGCGCCTTCGAGATGCTCGTGACCGGACGCTTCATCACCGCGTCCGAGGCCCTCGCCAACGGGCTCGTCAGCGGAACGGCGCCTGACGCGGAACTGGATTCCGCCGTGGCGGCGCTGACGGCCGAGATCTGCTCCAAGAGTCCCGTGGCGATCCGCACCGGCAAGGCCATGTTCAACCGCCAGCGCAGCATGAGCCTGGAGGACGCCTATGCCTATGCGGGCAACGTCATGGCCTGCAACATGATGGCCGAGGATGCCGCCGAGGGCATCGACGCCTTCATCGCCAAACGCAAGCCGGAGTGGAAGGGCCGCTGAGGCGGCCCCTGTCAGGGCTGGCTGCGCGCCACCTCGCGCAGGCGGAACTTCTGGATCTTGCCCGTCGAGGTCTTCGGGATCTCCGCGAACACGATGGTGCGCGGGCACTTGAAGGATGCGAGATGCTGCCGGCACCAGGCGATCAGGTCCTCGGCTGACACCGTTACGTCCGGCTTCAACTCCACGAACGCGCAGGGAGTCTCGCCCCACTTTTCGTCCGGCATCGCGACCACCGCGGCAGCCTGGACCGCCGGGTGCTTGTAGAGCGCATCCTCCACCTCGATGGACGAGATGTTCTCGCCCCCTGAGATGATGATGTCCTTGGAGCGGTCCTTCAGCTGGATGTAGCCGTCCGGGTGCTTGACGCCGAGGTCGCCCGAGTGGAACCAACCGCCTTCGAAGGCCTTGGCCGTCGAAGCGGGATTCTTCAGGTAGCCCTTCATCACGACGTTGCCGCGGAACATGACCTCGCCGAGGGTGCTGCCGTCGGCCGGCACGGGCTGCATGGTGTCCGGATCGAGAATGTCGAGACCTTCGAGCACGGGATAGCGCACCCCCTGACGGGCCTTTTTGGCGGCGTAATCCGCAGCCGGAAGGTCGTTCCACTCCCCGTGCCACTCGTTGACGACGGCGGGGCCGTAGACTTCCGTGAGCCCGTAGAGATGGGTCACGTCGAAGCCCGCCACCTTCATGGCGGCGAGCACCGCCTCCGGCGGCGGTGCGGCGGCCGTGAAGAAGCGCACGGTGTGGGGCAGGGGGCGCTTGTCGGCTTCAGGCGCGTTGAGCAGCGTCGACATCACGATGGGGGCGCCGCACAGATGCGTGACCCCATGGTCCGCGATGGCGTCGTACATGGGCTTGGAGCGCACGGCGCGCAGGCACACATGGGTGCCGGCGACGATCGACAGCGACCAGGGAAAGCACCAGCCGTTGCAGTGGAACATCGGTAGGGTCCAGAGATAGACCGGATGCTGTCCCATGCCGCCGGTGACGATATTGCCCATGGCGAGCAGGTAGGCGCCGCGGTGGTGGTAGACGACGCCCTTCGGATCGCCGGTCGTGCCGGAGGTGTAGTTGAGCGCAATCGCGTCCCACTCGTCCTGCGGCATGACCCAGGCGAAGTCGGGATCGCCTCCCGCCAGGAACTCCTCGTACTCGATGGCTCCCAGCCGCTCGCCGCTGCCGGTGAACTCCGGATCGTCGTAGTCGATCACGAAGGGCCGCTCGTCCATCTGGTCGAGCGCCGCCTTGACCACGGGTGAGAACTCCCGGTCCGTGATTAGGACCTTGGCGCCGCCGTGCTTGAGCGAAAAGGCGATGATCGGCGCATCGAGGCGCGTGTTGAGCGTGTTGAGCACGGCGCCCGCCATGGGGACGCCGTAATGGCACTCGAGCATGGCCGGCGTGTTGGGCAGCATGACCGAGACCGTGTCTCCCCGCCCGATGCCGCGCTTGGCCAGGGCCGAGGCCAGCCGTCGCGAACGGGCGTAGAAATCCCTGTAGCTGCGCCTTAAGCCGCCGTGGATGATCGCCGTCCGGTCCGGGTGAACGCTGGCGGCCCGCTCCAGGAAAGTCAGCGGGGTCAGGGGCTGGAAATTCGCAGGGTTCCTGTCGAGGTCCCGATCGTAGATGGAGGAAGGCACGGCGTCGTCTCCCGGGTGTTTTCCGCACTATGATGCACGAAAAATCCGCTGGCTATTCTGCGAAAAGCCAAGCGCCGTTGGGGCAGGTCCTTAGGATGCGGACCGGCGCCGGGCCATGAGAAGTTCCTTGGCCTGGTTCACGCGCGCCGCCAGGTAGGTTGATCCGCCCTGGTCCGGGTGCAGCTTCTTCATGAGCGACCGGTGGGCATTCCGGATCTCGTCCGGGGTCGCTCCGGCGCTCAGCCCGAGGATCTGGAGGGCCTCCTCCTCCGTCATGGCGCCGGAGCCGGATTGCCCCCGGGCCTCTGATCCTGCCTCCGCATGCTCCTGCCCGCCTCCGCGCCAGTGCGGAAACCGTCGATCCAGATAGGCCTCGACGAGGCGCGCCCCGTCCGGATCGCCCGTCTGGCACTGCGCCAGCAGGTTCCGCAGATCGGCTTCTTCAAGGGTGCCGAGCCGCCGTCCCATGAAGGTTCCGGCCAGGACGGAGCCGTCCATCTCGCCGCTGTCGTGGTCGAGCTCCATCTCGATCATGGCGGAGCGCACCCGCGACACGCTTCCGGATGTCTTGGGCGCTGACCCGCCGAAGCCGGGGAGCCGGAAACCGGACCACCCGAGCAGCCAGACCCCTGCGCTTCCGACGAGAAGCGCCATGTCGATCCTGCCCCGCAGTCCAAGCAGAGCGGCGAGGCCGAGCGCCGCGATCCCGCCCACGGTCCTGATCGCCTTCGCGACGGCGGCGGCATTGGCCTGAGCGAAGTTGTTGAGAAGCCACCAGAGGATGCCGACGGCGGCGATGCCGAGGAGCAGGGTCATGACGTCCTGCCGGTCATGGACGTCAGCAGGGCGCGCGCCTGCCCGCTCGAAGGAGCGAGGCGTGCAAGACCCTCCACGCCGCTCGTCGCATAGGCTGCGGCCGCCCGGAGAAGCTCCGCGAGAGCCTGCGGCGCCTTTGCGTCGAAACGGGCATAAGCTCCGCCGGTCAGCCGGGCGATCTCCCGGAAGGCGCGTCCCGCGTCGGAATCGTGGCCCTCGTGGAACATGAAGGCCTTGATGCCGAGGAGGCCGAGCTCGCCTGCGACGGTGCAGAGGTCGTCCACCGGCTCCTCCATGGCGTCGCCCACATAAACCAGCACCTTGAGCGGCGCCCGGGCGGCCTCCGTCCGCACGTGCCGCAACACGCACCCGATCTGCGTCTGGCCGCCCCGGCAGTCGATCCTGGTCATGAGGTCCGTGAGCGCCCGCGGGTCGGCGACCCAGCGGGAGGCGCGGCACTCGCCGAAGCCGCGGAAATAGACGAGCTGGACCGAAAGGCCGCCGGCCCGGCTCGCCGCGGCGAACATCTCGCCCTGGACCCGGCAGGCCAGATCCCAGGTCGGCTGCCGGCTCATGGTGGCGTCGAGCGCGAAGACGAGCCTCGCGCGCGGAGCGCCGCCCTGCAGCGGACCGAGGCGCTTCGCCTCGTCCAGGAAAGAGTCGACCATCGCGCCCGGCGTGGCGGATCCTGCCTGCGTGAGATCCTTCCTGTCCGTCATCGCACCTCCCTGCCCATCTGATGTGGGATGGCAGGGCTGCGTTGTAAATCCGGCGCGCGGCTGAAGCCTTCCGGACTTTTGTGGACAGGTGAGGCGCCGCGATGCGGGAGGCAGCAGGCAAGAAAAAAGGCCGCTGTCTCCAGCGGCCCGAAGTTTAGGGAGGAAACGCCCAAGAAGGGCAGCAGCACCGCGACGCCAATCGCCGTGCTGCACTGCAAGAGATAGTTTATGCCTGAACGCTCTTCAAGGCCAAAAGGACAGCACTGCTGCCCATTTTTGTAGCGTCAGCTATGCTTCCGCCGGAGGGGTGATCCCTAAGTCGCTCAGCTTGGATCGCACCTCGGTGATGGAGCGCTTCAGCTTGAGGCTGATCACCGAGACCGGAACCCCTTCCCTGGCCAGGGTCACCAGGGATTGCACCGCTTCGAAAGACCAATTTCCTTCGCCGTTCATGGCACGCGCCTCCTGTGGACATGATCCGCAAAGGTTAAGGGCAAGTGCGGCGAGAAGATGGATGGTGAGACGAGAGCAAGCGAAGACGAGAAGCAGGATTTGGGAGTGCAGATCGGAATGAATTGGCTCTGCCGCTTTCGTGGCCGAGCGCCCAAGCTTGGCTAAATCTCTCCGAACAACGTTCGTTCCTGGCTCCAGACAGAAGATTTCCCAGTGAACTGCAGGGAATTCTCTCGTTCAGGGCTAACGCGGCGACTTGCCCGAATAAAAAGTTAACCATTTATTACCGAGGCCTTCCTACGTCACCTGCAAGTAGAATGTGACTCTGCTTGCGTGGGTGAACGCACATTTTCAGCCCTTCCTCCCTGTTCAGGGAGTAGCGTTATTACATGCTGTAGGATTCATAGATCCCCTGTTCACAAGGGGATTCGAACAATGACATTCGCGATCTGGGGCGTTGAAGAAGCCGTCTACATCAGGAACCCTAACACCGGCTCATCATCGGTCGGCGACGATGTCGTGGCCGCATTGCCCGATGGCGGCTACCTGGTTCTCTATCGTGATGGCAACTCCCTTTACCTTCAGCGCTATGACGGCGCCGGAGCGAAGGTGCCAGGGGACCGCATTCCTGTTTCGACGAACGGAGCTGCGCAAGAGCGTAGCGATATCGTTGTTCTAGATAACGGCAGTTTCGCCGTGAGTTGGGTTGAGAAGGTCGGCACTCAATACACAGTGAAATCCCGCGCTTACGATAGCAATGGCGCACCTGCTACACCGGATCCGGTCACGCTCGTCGTCGGAACTGGCAACGATGTCCCATCCGTCGCGCTGCGACCGAGTGGACAGGGCTTCATCACGGTTTACAAGCAGGGGACCGAGATCAAGTTTGCCCTCCAGGCGCCGAATGGCAGCCTGGTGAACGCCACCCCTTTGACGATCGGGACCGGTAGGCTCGGAGACGTTACGCAAATCTCGGCGACGAAGCATGTCGTAACCTACGAGCGAAACGGTGATGTCTTTTTCAGAATCGTCGATTCTGGGACCAATCCGCCTGTTAGCAATGAAGTGACTGCCGACAATGGCGAGATCAGCGACGTCATTGCCTTGAAGAACGCCGATGGCACGCTCAGTGGGCGTTTTGCCGTTGCATATGGCAACACGAACGCCTCTACCGTCAAGGTCAAGACCTATGCGGCAGATGGCACGGTGGATAAGTCGATCCCTGTGCTAACAGCCGGTGGCACTGGCGCCTCGGAAAGCGACCACTTTCATGCTGTTGCGTTGAAGGGCGGGCGCATTGCCGTCGTCTACTCGTCCACGGCCAATATCGCAGACGATAACAGCGATATCTTCCTCAAAGTGATCGAAGCTGATGGCACCACCGTCAGCGATCCGCTTCTCGTCGGCTCGCTTGTCCGTAACGGATCGGGTCAGTACGAGCCTTCCATCACCGAAATGGCGGATGGCCGGTTGGCGGTCAGCTTCTATGACAAGGTAGGCAATACTCGGATCTCGACCAACATTGTCGACGCCCGTATCGATAAGGTCACGGTCAACGGCACCAATGGCAATGACATCTACGCCGGCTCCGACTACAACGGCAACGAATTGAACGGCCACGGCGGCAACGACAAGTTCTTTGCAGGCAAGGGCTCCGATGCCTTCGACGGCGGCACGGGTACTGACGTCGTGACCTATGAGCGCTCCGCGGGCGGCGTGGTTGTGTACCTTGCCAGTGGAGGTGCCACCGGCGATGCCCAAGACGACACTTATGTAGGGGTCGAAAACGTCATCGGGTCGCAGCATGGTGACACGCTCATCGGCGACGGTTCCGCGAACGAACTCTCGGGTCTTGCCGGCAACGACTTCGTGTCTGGTGGGGGCGGGAACGACACGCTGCACGGCGCCGCCGGCGCGGACATCATGAACGGGGACGACGGAGACGATCTGCTCAACGGCGGCAACGACGGGGACGTGATGACCGGCGGAGCCGGTGCTGACGTCCTCCGTGGCGACGCCGGCAACGACGTTCTCGATGGCGGCATCGGAGCGGACGTTTTGGAAGGCGGCGATGGTGCGGATAATCTCACCGGCGGCGAGGGTCGCGACACAATGGCGGGCGGCGCCGGCGACGACACGTACTTCATCGACGGCGATGACGCCGTCGTCGAGGCGGCTGGCGGCGGCATCGACACCATCTACTCGACCGCGGGCCTCAATCTGGCTAATTTCGCCAATGTCGAGAACATCTACTTTATCGGCACCGGGGCTGCGTCACTGCTCGGCAACGCAGATCACAACACCCTCAATGGCGGCGCCAGCGGCGACACGATCTTCGGCGGCGGCGGCAACGACATCCTGAACGGCGGTGCGGGCCTCGACTACCTGAGGGGAGACGAAGGCAACGACACCATCTATGGCGGCGGCGACAACGACTACCTCCTCGGCGGCGCCGGCACGGATCTCCTGAGCGGGGACGAAGGCAACGACCGGCTGCTGGGCGAGGACGGCGACGACATTCTCCTCGGCGACAACGGCAACGACACCCTTGTCGGCGGCACCGGAAACGACGTCCTGGGCGGCGGCTTCGGCGACGACCAGATCTGGGGCGGGCTGGGCAAGGACGCTCTCGCGGGTGGAGCCGGCAAGGACGTGTTCGCGTTCGACTACAAGCCGAACAAGGCCCATGCCGACCGGATCACGGACTTCAACGTCCGGGACGACAGCATCTACCTCGAAAACGCCGCCTTCAAGAAGCTCGGCAAGAAGGGCACCATCGACAAGCCGGCGAAGATCGGCCGCGCGTTCTTCACTGTCGGCGACAAGGCCAAGGACGCTAACGACTACCTGATCTACAACAAGAAGACCGGCAAGCTCTACTACGACGAGAACGGGTCGGGAGCCGGCAAGATGGTCGAGATCGCGACCCTGTCGAAGAACCTCAAGCTGACCTACAGCGACTTCTTCACCATCTGATGAGCCGTGGAGGGACTGCCGAGCAGACCCTCCCGCTCCAGATAAGCTCTATCGAGAAAGATGCCCCGGCTCATACCGGGGCATTTTGCTTGAGGGCGGTGCCTTGATCCCGGCGTCCGGCCGCCAGGACTGTTGGGCTGCCTGCTTGGCCGTTGGCCGCGACATGGGGGCTCCGAACGCCGAAGCTCCCGGGAGGCCGTAGGGTCCCGGCCGGGAAAAATTCGGCCCAGCGCAACCTTAGCCGCTCGTGCGCGTTCCTCTGTGCAGGCAACACTCGCAGGGGTCACCTCATGAGCATCATCTGGACCATCATCATCGGCTTCGTGGCGGGCGTGATCGCCAAGTTCCTCATGCCGGGACGGAACGAGCCGTCGGGCTTCATCCTCACCACCATCCTCGGCATCGTCGGCGCCTTCGTGGCGACCTATCTCGGTCAGGCGATCGGCTGGTACCGGGCGGACGAGGGGGCTGGGCTTATCGGTGCGGTCGTCGGCGCCGTGATTGTGCTCTTCATTTACGGCATGATCGCCGGACGCCGCTCCACCACCACCTACTGATCACGACAGATCGACCATCCTTCGAGCCTGCGGACCGCCGCCCTCCGGCGAAGGTCCGCAGGCTTTTCTGTCAGCTGCGGTGCGTCAGGTGGCCGGAAATGCCGTCCGGGCCCACGAGAGCAGCCTTGACGGGACAGTTGCCGACATAGCCTCTCCAGGCGAGGTAGGAGCCGCCCAGCAGGGCGACGACATTCAACAGAGGGTTGGGGCGTGGCTTCGCGCCGACGGCGGCGAGGCCGAGGCCGGCCACGATATAGGCAGCGCGTTCGGCGGTCGTCAGATTCTGTTCCGTCTCCGAGTGCGACTCGGTCCGGGACGAATAGGGATTGCTCAAGATAGTCTCCTTCAGGTCAGCCTGAGCCGAACGCCATGCGGTCTTCCGAAGTTCCCCTTGCGCTGGACGCACCGACAGGCCCGGAACCTCCAACCTTGGCCGTCGTTGAGTCCACTCTCAGCCACAGGAGTTCTCATCATGGCAGCCAAGGAAAAGACCCTAGAAGACCTCTTCCTTCACACCCTTAAGGACGTCTACTACGCCGAGAAGCAGATCCTGAAGTCTCTGCCGAAGATGGCGAAGGCCGCCGAGTCGGAAGAGCTGAAGAACGCTTTCGAAATGCACCGCGAGGAGACCGAAGGGCAGATCGAGCGCCTGGAAGAGGTCTTCAAGATGCTCGGCAAGGCTGCGCGCGGCGTTCAGTGCGAGGCCATCAACGGCATCATCGAGGAAGGCAAGGAGGTCATGGAAGACTTTGCCGACAGCGTGGCCCTCGACGCCGGCATCCTCGCCGCCGCCCAGGCGGTGGAGCACTACGAGATCACCCGCTACGGCTCCCTGAAGACTTGGGCCGGCGAGCTGGGCATGGCGGACGCGGCGCGCCTGATCGACCAGAATCTCCAGGAGGAGAAGAAGACCGACGAGCTGCTGACCCGCCTTGCAGAGGCCCGGGTCAACACCAAGGCCGCCTGATCCTTCCCTTTCGGAAAGTCAGTCTTCGAATGCCTCGCCTCCAGGCGGGGCATTCTTCGTTTGCCCGGTGAACAGGGTCATTCCGGAAGCGGCGCCTCTCTTCCATCCTGCGTCGTCATGAGGGTGAGCCGAAGACCTCCCGGTGCTTCGCACGACAGGGTCGCCCCCAGCGCCTCCGGCGCCTCAAGCAGCTGGATGAATGCAAAGAGCCGGAGCCTTGTGATCGCAGGCAGGCTCGGAATGAACTGCCTCAGCCGCGAAAGGCAGGCATCGGCCATCTCCTCGTAGAGGAATTCTACCACACAGGAGCCCGTCCCCGATGCCGGCTGACGCTCGGGAAGCAGTCCTGTGCTCTCGTTCCTGATGAAAGGAGGCTTGGTGTCATGGGCCACGCGTGCGTCGGCTTCGACCGAAGAGTGCTCCGAGGAGCCCAAAGGAGGAGGTGTCGTCAATGGCGTCATCCCGAAAATCAGCGCGAGAGGTTGCATGTCGATGAGCGGGCCCATCGCCGCGGCCCGGCCATGGCTTCGACAGGTCAGGCATTGCCTCTGAGGAAGCTTATCAATTAATAGGTGTATATATTCAATCGCGCAATCGTAAGTTTAAGAACAGCCGAGACAGGCAAGCTCAGCCCTGTGCCTGCCCGACATGATCGGCCATGAAGGCCCCACGCTCGCCCAGAGGACGATCCGGCCCGAGGGTGGTGTCCTGCGCCGTCTGATGTTCGATCTGGGCATTGAGCTCCGCACCGATCAGCACCACCCACATCGACAGATAGATCCACATCATGACGCCGATCAGGGTTCCGAGAGACCCATATGTGGCCGAGTAGTTGCTCCAGGTGGAAACGTACCAGGAGAAGAGGATGGAGCCGATGAGCCAGAGGACGGCCGCCGCCAGCGAACCGGGGGTGATCCAGCGCCATTTCGCTTTGGCGCGGCTGGGGCCGAACCGGTAGAGCATCGCCAGGCCGAGCACCGCTGCCGCGAACATCACAAGCGCCGGCAGAATGGCCAGCAGGAGGTCTCCGACGGGGCCGAGAGGCAGAAAGCGAATGACCAGCGGAACCCCGATCATAAGATTGAGGGCGACCACAAAAAACATGATCGCCCCGAGGGTAAAGCTGATCGACACGCCGAGGAGCTTCAGGAAACCTCTCTCCTCCGCTTCTCCATAGGCGACGTTCAGCGAGTCGAGCAGAGCCTTCATGCCGCTGTTGGCGCTCCACAAGGCCACCAGAATGCCAACGGCGAAACCGAGCCCGAGGGTGCTGCTCCGGTTGGCGGTGAGGCGGTGCAACTCCCCCTCGACGAGTTCGAGCAGCCCCGGCGGCACGTATCCCCGCAGCAGCGCCAAGTGATCGCCGATCGTGGCCGGATCGGCGACGAGGCCGTAAAGCGACACGAGAGCCGCAAGCGAGGGCACGAGAGAGAGCAGAAGGAAAAAGGTCGTGCCGGCCGCGATGGTGCCGATCCGGTCCCGCGCGATCCCATCCCTGAGGCGAAGGAGAATGTCCCTCCATCCGAGCCATGGGATGTGATGAGGCTGCGCGGCCGCCCGCCCGCGACCTTCCTCGTCGGCTCTGTGCTCGTTCACGCGCGACAGGACCGTATCGTCCATTGGAAAGCACTCGCTCGGGTTAGGCTTGTCGTCTCTGAAATGAACGTTGGCCTCGCCCAAACGTTGCAGTTCAGAGGAATGCTCCTAGGCATATGCTCCAGGTGCCTTGCAGGGGGCGGAACCTGCTGCGCTTCTGGTGGTTACTTCCTCACGATTGAAAGAGGTTGACCATGGGCGTGGGACAGCAGATGGGACAGCAGAACAGCAGCAGCAACAGCCAGCACGACGTGCACGGCGAAGATTGGGATAGCCTGCGGGACGACGTCAGTGACATGGCTGGCGCCGCGGTCGAGCGCGGGCGCCACTTCATCGATGCGGCGCGCGATCAGGCCAGCGACTACGCCGAGCGCCGCAAGGACGATATCGCCCAGTCGGTTGCAGATTTCGCCACCTCGCTGAGAGAGTCGACAAGCTCGTTCGAGGAGCGCCCGAACATTCGGGCCGTCGTCGACAGCGCCGCCGAGGGCCTCGAAACTCTGGCCGGCACCATTCGCGAGCGCAGCTTCGCGGACATCTTCAACGACTTCGAGGACATGGCCCGTCGTCGTCCGGCGACGGTCGCCGCCGTCTCGGCCGCGATCGGCTTTGTCGCCGCCCGCTTCATCAAGAGCACGGCGGAGGATCTCAGGCAGGATCAGGTCATTCCCCGCACGTCTCGCACCGGACGGGATCGATCCCGTCAGGGGCCGGGACCGCAGGCTCGAGGCAACGCCTGACGGAGAGTGTCGATGTCAGCAAACGGCAACCAGACCATCCAGGGCCTCGTCGGCGAGGCTCTGCGGGAATCGACCGATCTTGCCCAGAAGGAGTTCGCACTCTTTCGCAACGAGATGACCCAGAACGTGCGGACGATCTTCATCGGCCTCGCCATGGTGGTGGTCGCTGCGATCTTCGCGATCGCCGCCATCATGCTGTTCACCGACGCGCTGGTGAACTGGCTGGCGACGGTGGTGCATTCCGAGGCGCTCGCCGCCTTGATCGTCGGCGGCATCATGGCGGTGATCGCGATCGGCCTCGGTCTCTACGGACGCCACGCTATGTCGGCATCCACCCTCGCGCCGCAGAGAACCGTACGCTCGCTGAAGCGTGACGCCGAGGTGCTGTCCGAAAGGGTCACGGGATGACACAAGACCTGCGCGAACTCGAAAAAGACATCGAGCAAAGCCGAGCCAAGCTCGATCTGACGATCGACCGGCTCCAAGACAAGATGACAGTCTCCGGCGTCGTTGACGACATGCTAGGGACGGCGAGAGCCGGCCAATTTGCGCCGCTCTTCGACAATGTCCTGCTGACCATCCGCCGGAATCCTGTTCCCGTCATGCTCATCGCTGCCGGAATAGGCCTTCTGGTTCATCGTCTCGGCCGGCCTCAGCCACGGCCTCGTCCGGCGCCTCGGCTCGTCTCCGAGCCCGACTTCATCACGGAGCCGCTCGATCCCGAGCCGCTCGGCGCCAGGCCACTCGATACGCGCGTCTATGCTCCAGGAGCCACGACGCTGCAGTCGGCGGACGATCCCTTCGATCCTCATCGCCCCGTGACTTCCCGCATTTGACGAATCCAACAGGAGCTTCCGATGGCTGACCCCAAGAACGAAACCGGCAAAAACTCGACGAACGACAAGCGCCCGGCCGGGGGCGATACGGGTGCAGGCGGTAAGATTTCAGCCGGCACCTCCGTCGGCAATGTGGGCCAGCCTCCGATGCCGCACGCTCATGACGAGAACAAATCCGCCCAGAGCGCGACGCTTGCATCGCACACCTCCAAGCCGCTCGGCGGACAGGGGTCGGACAGGTCGCAATCGTCTGGCCAATCGGGCCAGGAGAGAACCGGTCAGTCGTCGCAGGGGCAGTCCGGCTCCATGGCCGACAGGGCGCAGCAGGGCGCTTCCCAGGCAGGCGAGCGCGTCCGTGATGCGGCCGATCAGGTTCGTCAGCGCGCGGGCGAGGCCTACGAGGGCGCGGCCGACTGGGCCCAGGACACCTACGAGCGCGTCTCCGACTGGGCATCGGATACATATGAGGGTCAGGCGGGCCGGATGAGCGACATGCGCGATCGTTCGACGCGGGCGTTCGGCAGTGCCCGTGGCAGCGTCCAGAGCTACGTTGCCGAGAACCCGATGGTTGTCGGTCTCGTGGGGCTCGCGGCCGGCCTGCTGATCGGTGCGCTGCTTCCTCGGACGCGTCGGGAAGACGAGGTCTTCGGCGAATGGGCCGACGAGGTCCGAAACCAGGGACTTCGCTATGCCCGCGAGGCGACCAACATGGGCCGCGAGTACGTGGAAGAGGCCTTCAGCGGCGAAGATCCGCGCTTCAGCAAGCACGAAAGTGAGTTCAGGCCGGATCAGCCTGGTTCGAACCGACACTAACGTGTCGAGGATTTCCTCCAAGAAGGCGCCGGCCTGAAAGCCGGCGCCTTTTTTTGTTGCAGGTCGACCCGGGGGAAGGCTTGCGCGTAGCTCTCTGCGGGTCCGGCGGTCGCAAGGCAGCAGAAATCAAGCGTTAACCCTTTCCGAAAGTTCTTGGAACCGCCTCCTCGAAGGGCCGTTCTTTCTCTGTTTTCTAAGAACATCGAGGACGCATGCGCATAACCTACGCTTTATGCGCCGAGCGGACCCTGGAATATTGATGGAGTGGTATTGTGCGGGTTCTTATTATTGAGGACGATACGTTCATTGCGCTCGATTTGCAGGCCATCGTCGAGAGCCAGGGGCATGAAGTCGTCGGGACGTACGAGTCGATCGAAGAGGCTCAGGAGCACCTCGAGGACGGCTTCGATTACGCCCTGCTGGACATTGATGTTGTCGGCGGGAAGACCTTCGGAATCGCGGCGGAACTCGTGAAGCGGAGGATTCCCTTCGCGTTCGTGTCCGCATCTCATCCGGCCGAAGTGCCTCCCGGACTGCGGCAGGCGTCCTTCATCCCGAAGCCATTCGAGGAAAGAGCCATCCTGAAGTCGATCGCGCAGGCGTCGCGTCCTGGCGTTTCCTTTCATTGATCCGCGTCCGGGAAACGGTGCGGCCCTGATGTCGAAGCGGGACTTCAGCATGCCGCAAGTGGGTGGGGAAACTCCCAGACTCGGCTTCTGCTGCAAATACGTTTCCCAGGATGGGGACGTCGACAGCGCGCGCCCTCTCAATACGACGACCGTCACGATGGCTTATTTGGGCCGCCTGGGAGCGGCCGCCGCCTACGACAAACTGGCATCCGTGGTGGCTCACAATCTCGATGCGGTTCACCGGCAGATCGAGCACGTCGCCCGGCGACCGAAGCTCGAGCGCCTGCACCGGATTTCAAGCGATCTCCTGCCCGGATACACTCACCCCACTGCACAGCCGGCCTATGCGGATCGGGATCTGCGGGCCTTGATCGAGAGCAGGCTTGCGGTGATCGGGAGGCTGGCACGGGACAAGGATGTGCGCCTGAGCATGCATCCGGGGCAGTTCTGCGTCATCGCCTCGGCGAACCCTTCGGCTCTCGCGAACGGAATTGCCGAGTTCGAGTACCACGCCGAGATGATGGCGCTCATGGGGTTCGGCGAAGGCTGGCACCCGCACGGGGCGCATATCAACATCCATGCGGGCGCGAAGGCGGTCGGGGCCGAAGGCTTCAGGGGAGGCCTCGCGCGGCTCTCCGTCACCGCGCGCAATCTGATCACCGTCGAGAACGACGAGGTCAGTTACGGCCTCGACGATCTCCTGCCCCTGGCGGAGGATCTGCCGATCGTCCTTGATCTTCATCATCACTGGATCAAGAGCCAGGGCGAGTACATCGAACCGGACGACCCCCGCATCGCATTCATCATCGCATCCTGGCGTGGCGTCCGTCCGGTCAGCCACGTGAGCGTCTCGCGGGAGGATCTGCTGGTGGGCCACGATGCCGGAACGAGGCCCGATTTCCTGCAGCTGGTTCAAACCGGCATCAAGCCGAAGGATCTGCGCGGCCATTCCGATCTGATGTGGAACCACGGCGTCAATGATCTCGTCGCCAGACATCTGACATGGACGGACTTCGAGGTGGAGGCCAAGCTGAAGAACCTCGCTTCGGAAGCTCTGGCGAGGCACGTCGAGGCTGGGTGGTCACTGCGCTCCAGCGAATAAAACGATATATCGTCCGCAAAAATTCTCGTGCCGATGCCTGTCGGCCGCACCGGATCTCGGCTCATTATTCCGCGAACAGGTATGCAAGTGGACGGAACCATGCGCCATCCATGGCGTTAAAGAGCGATGTACAACGAGTTCAAGAAAAAATGTCCGAGGACCAGTCCACAGTTCTTTTGGTCGAAGACGAGCCCCTGATCCGTCTCTTCATCGCAGAGCTTCTCGAGGATGCCGGCTTCCGGGTGGTCGAGGCAGCCAATGCCGTCGAGGCTCTCGTGATCCTTGAGGCTGGGCTGCCGGTCAACGTCCTGCTGACGGATGTCGACATGCCAGTCGGATGCAACGGCTTCGAACTTGCTCATAAGGTTCACGAATGCTGGCCGGAGGCCGAGATCCTCATCATGTCGGGTCGTCAGTGGCCGGCCTGTGGTGACTTGCCGCCTGGCGCCGCATTCCTGGCCAAGCCCTGCCCGAACGAGGCGATCGTCTCCCACGTGCATTCCGCTGCGGAGCGGACCCGCCGGGCACAGGTGGTTGCGCGAGGGCAGGGGGCGCCTGCGAAGATTTTGCCGTTCCCCAAAACTGCTTGATCCACAGGCCTGTCTTGCTGAGCGCCAAGTCAGGACATAAGCTCAGCCGAGATTGGCTTGCCTGTCAGGTGCCCGGAACCCGGGAATAGGTTCCACAAGACTGAACCGGCGGAGCCAATGGACTTTTCACGGCCGGACCCGCTGCTGTCGAAGAGTATCCCACCCACCCTCGGAGGAATCCATGCCGACCAAGACTACAGACGGAAAAGCCGGTGCGAAGAAGCCTGCGGCCAAGACGGCCACCAAGGCGGCCGGAGCCAAGCCCAACGCTCTCCAGAAGCCCCTGCAGCCTTCCAAGGAACTGGCCGCCATCGTCGGCTCGAACCCGCTTCCCCGGGGCGAGGTGGTGAGCAAGATGTGGGACTACATCAAGAAGAACAACCTCCAGAACCCCGAAAACAAGCGCGAGATCCTCGCGGACGACAAGCTGCAGCCGATCTTCGGGAAGAAGAAGGTCACCATGTTCGAGATGAACAAGCATCTCGCTCAGCACCTGAAGTAAGCGTTCGATCCGCCTAGAATCAGGAATCCTGCCGCCAGACAGCGAGCGGCAGGATATCCGGCCGCTGCCCCGGCGCCTTGCGCCACGGGTCGACGGCCCACTCGCTTCCGGTCCTCCGCTCGGCGATGATCGCCGTCGTGTGAGGGTAGCGTCCATCGAAGAAGAAGCCGCGCGTCTGCGGACGCTCGACCTGATGGTGGGCGAGGAGCCCCCTCTCTTCGAGCACCAGCAGCAGGCTCGTGGTGTTCGCCGTCTCGTCGAGGCAATCCATCTGGCCGTGCACGCCCGACATTTGCGGCGGCGATCCCGGCAGGTCGGGCCTGCCTCCCACTTGGCGGGACAGGTAGGCCGTATAGGACCGCACGATCTCCCGAATTGCCGCTCTCTCGCCTTCCGGTGAGGTCTGGCCTCTCCTGAGCAGGCCGCTCGCGAGGCTGAGAAGAGACGGGTCGACGACGAGCGCGGTTCTGCGGGAACAGCCATAGCCATGGCAGGCCACGATTCGGGCGCCGTTCGGCGCCACATATCCCTGCTCGCCATACCAGGATTGCGCCGGCTGCGCCGCCTCGGCCCCGATCGGCAGGGCAAGGGCGACAATCGTCAGGAGCCGTGAAATGAAATGTGGCGTGACCTTCATGTTGCGGGTACCTATCGCGTAAGCTGAGCGGCACCTCTGGCCAGATAGGTCAGCCGCCGCCATTGCCCATACGTCAGGTTAGCTAGTTCCCCTTAATGGAGCTCCCATGTCCCGCATCGTCTTCCTGAATGGTTCTTTTCTTCCAATCGACGAGGCCAAGGTGCCGTTCATGGACCGAGGCTTCATGTTCGGAGACGGGGTCTACGAGGGAATCGGCGTCCTGAACGGGCGTCTCGTCGACAACGAGGCTCATCTCGAGCGGCTGGAGCGTTCCCTAAAGGAAATTCAAATCCCGAATCCCTATTCCCGGGCTGAGTGGACGCGCCTGGAGGAGGAGCTCGTCAGACGCAACAACATGACGGAAGGGTTCGTCTACTTCCAGGTGACCCGCGGCGTGGCGGAGCGGGACTTCTTCTTCCCGACGGATGCCAGGCCGACGGTTGCGATGTTCACCCAGGCCAAGTCGATCGCGAACGCGCCTGCCGCGGAAGCGGGCATCTCCGTCATCACGGTTCCGGACATGCGCTGGGAGCGCCGTGACATCAAGTCCATCAACCTGCTGGCTCAGGTCCTTGCCAAGCAGGCCGCCAAGGAGGCGGGCGCCCAGGAAGCTTGGATGGTCCAGGACGGGTATGTGACCGAAGGCGGCTCCTCCAGCGCCTTCATCGTGACGAAGGCCGGCAGCATCGTGGTCCGGCCGCTTTCCAACGCCATCCTTCCGGGCATCACCCGCAAGTCCCTGCTGCAAATGTCGCGCGAGGACGGAATCGTTCTCGAGGAGCGCCTGTTTACGGTCAACGAGGCTTACGATGCGGCCGAGGCCTTCCTCACCAGCGCATCCAATTTCGTCGTCCCAGTGGTCCGGATCGACGGGCGCCCCGTCGCCGACGGTAAGCCCGGGCCGGTCACTAAGAGGCTCCGGCAGCTCTATCTCCAGATGGCGGCCGGGCCTGCCTTGGCCGCGGAATAGCGTTCGGAACCTGCCCTGCCATGGCCCGTTCCTTTCCAAAGGAGTGGGTCCATGAAGCGAATTCTGATCCTAGCAGCCATGGCGACGGGTGGTTTCACGGCCGCCATGGCGCAGACGCCCAGCCTGCAGCAGCAGGCGCCCAACATGCCGCCCCTCGACAAGATGCCGGCCGAGAAGGTGGAGCCGCACGATCCGGGCACGACGGGCTCGACCGGAACGTTGAGCGACAAGCTCGAGAAGAGTGACGGGGTCATCAAGCCGCCGACAACCGCGACGCCGGACATGACCGTTCCCGCACCGGTGCCCAATCCAGGCACCACGCCGGTCATTCCGCCTCCCGGCAGCCCCGGCGGAAATCAGAGCATACAGCCGAAATAGGTGCTGCTGCGCGGCGCGGGAGGCTATTTGCCGGCCTGCCTGCGCCGCTTGCCGTTGTTTGGGCGATTCTGCCGGTTGTTGCCTGAACCCATGATCTGGTCGGCGACTTCCGTGATGCTGCGGCGCAGCTCCTCGTTCTGGCTTTCGAGGCCCGCGTAGGATTCGATCCGTGCGCGCGCCTCGTCACGCTCCGCTTCGATCTCGCGGATGTGCTGCTCCAGGATAAGCCCGCGCTCCTGCTCGGCCGTGAGGCTCTTGGCGAGTTCGGCCAGCCGCTGGCGTTCGTCGGACAGCTCGCTGTGGCGCTCGCCCAGAGCGCGCTCGAAATCGTTCCCGCGGGCCGTCTGCGTCATCAGGCGCGTTTCCAGGTCCGAGATCGTGATGCGCTTGGCGTCGAGTTCGCTCAAGGCAGCATTGAGACGCCGCTCGAGATCCGACGCGATGGCTTCCTGAGCCGTGAGCTTTTCCTCGGTCCGCAGCAGCTCGCCGCGGGTTCTCGACAGGTCGGCCTGATGGCGTTCGAGCTCACGGCGCGTCGTGGACAGCTCATCCAGGGTGGCGCGGTGCGATGTCTCGAGGGCGACCAGGGTCTCGCGTGTGCCCGAGAGAGAGGTCCTGGTCTGGGCAAGATCTTCCTCGGTCGCATCGAGGCGTTTCCGGGTGCCGCCCAGCTCCCCTTCGATCTGGGAGATGGTTTGGTCCCGTTCCGCCAAGGCTTGCTCGAGGGCCTCGATCCGGACCGCCCTGCGGCCCAGCTCCTCCATGTTCTGATGCTTGAAGGCCAGCGCCTCCTCGGCCTTGCGCTCGATCCGCCGCTGCATCACGGCGAATTCGGCGCGCAGATGGTCCTTCTCGGCCGTCAATTCCTCGATGGACAGAGGAAACAGCGCCTCGGCCCGGCGGCGCGCCAGGCGCTCGGCACGGGCGTTGATGGCAGGAATGATGAGAAGAGCGATCAGGGCTGCCGCAAGGAACCCCAACGCAAAGATCATGATGGATTCGACCACGCGGACGCAAACTCCAAGGTGCCTGACGGAAAGGGCTCAAGCACCTTGCCCTGTGCCTGCGCAGCTTTCCAGAGCTCTCGTGCTCCAGACAGCCGGTTCTAGCGCATTCTAGAACGGATTCCAGGTCGGCTCGGGAGTGAACTTGAGATAGCCCATGTTGACCCCCAGTCGGGCCCCGACCCCGGCTCGGATCGGGACGACCACCATCTCGTCGGCCTTGGCGGCCGAGACCCCGAAGCCTCCGATCAGGTAGGCCGACCCGTCGATGCCGACGAAGCGGGTATAGAGGGCGCTGGTGGCGGGCAGGTTGTAGACGAGCATCATGGTCCGGGCGCCTTCGCCTCCGACATCGAACCCGAGGGAGGGGCCCTGCCAGAAGATGCGCCTTTCGCCGGCGTTGCGGGTGAAGAGCTTGCCCTCGCCATACCGGACGCCCCCGAAGAACGCTCCCGAAGCCTCCTGGCCGAGAATGTAGCCGTTCGGCTCGCCCCAGCGACGCACGGCCTCCTGGACGGCCAGCGCAAGTCCGCGCGAGGCAGATCCGAAGAACTGGTGGCCCGATTCGACCAGATCGTTCGAATTGAACGAGTTCGGGTCGCCCGGACTGGTGGCGTAGACGGGCTGAACCCGCTGGGATTGAGCCCCGGCGGGGGCGGCGCCCAGGAAGGCAGCGGCGGCGGCCGCCACGAGAAATGTGTATCGCGAGCGCATGGGCTATCTCCTCGCATGAGACCCCGGAACGAAGGATCCGGCGTGTACCAGTGGAGAAGTCCACGGCGTCTGCCGGCTCCCCCATCGAAAGGCGAGCTTAATCGCGTCAACCCTAACAATCTCTGTACGGCTGCCGAGATGATCCGGTCGATGCTTATGCTGCTTTGGGGAGAGCGAGCCCGAGCCGCGGAGCCAGCGCCATGTCTCCGAGGGCCGCGAAGGCGCCATTGCGATAGCCCCGATCTTCATGCCCATAGGTCAGGGGGGCTCCGCCCGGACCGACGACGCAACCTCCCGCGCAGGACAGGATGTGGTCGCCTGCTGCGGTGTCCCATTCCATCGTCGGGCCGCAGCGAACGTAGACGTCCGCCTCGCCGGAAGCGATGAGGCAGAACTTCAGAGCTGACGACGCCATTCGGCGCGTTCCGATCGACAGGGTCGAAAGGCAGGCCTCGGTCGCCTGGTCGCCGTGGCGCCGGCTCACCAAGGCCACGAGGTCCCGTTCGGGCGCGGGGCGCGACCGGACATCCTGCCAGGCAATTTCGTCCGATGGAGTGGTTGGAATCGGCCCGGACCGGGTGGTCTCGCCGGCAATCCAGATCCGTCCCATGGCAGGCGCGGCCACGACGGAAGCGATCGGCCTGCCGTTCCGGACCAGGGCGATGTTCACGCTGTACTCGCCCGTGCCGTAGATGTAGTCGCCCGTGCCGTCGAGGGGATCGACCAGGAAGAAATAGTCATCGGCCTTGACCGTACAGGAGGTCTCCTCGGCAATGACGGGAACGCCGTCCCAGACCTGATGAATTCGATCGATGATCAGTTTTTCAGCCGCAAGATCGGCCGCCGTAGTGGGCGATCCGTCGTCCTTGACGTGCTTCTCGATCAGAGCCGTTTCCAGCCTCCGGAGGACCTGCCCGGCCTCCACGGCGATCCGGGCAAGCCGGAGGGCGATGGAGTCCGTATCGTGATCATCGAGCCGCATCATGGCTATGTGCCTGTTCCCGCGTCTGAAGTCGATCCGTCATGCTGGCTTTTCAAAGAACTCGGAGCCGGGTATCCGGGTTCACGGTTTCTTTCCTGCTGTGCTGCCATCATGCCGATCGAAATTCCGATTTCATGCATGTATAGCTCAGCTTAAGTCCTTTCTGGAGCCCTTATGGCCACGATTTCGCTCGATTCGCTCGATCTTGCCGCCCTTCTCTGCTCGCGCGTCTGCCACGACGTGATCTCTCCCGTTGGGGCTATCGTGAACGGGCTCGAGGTGCTGGAGGACGACAACGATGCCTCCATGAGGGAGTTCGCCCTGGAGCTGATCCAGAAGAGCGCGAAGCAAGCCTCCGCCCGGCTCCAGTTCGCACGGCTGGCCTTCGGGGCTGCCGGCTCGGCCGGTGCATCGATCGATCTCGGCGACGCCGAGCAGGTCGCACGCGGCATGTTCCAGGACGACAAGATTTCGTTTTCCTGGTCGGCTCCGCGCCTCCTCTTCCCGAAGAACCGGGTCAAGCTGCTCCTGAACCTGATCATGATCGCCATCACCGCGATTCCGCGCGGCGGATCGATTTCGGTCAGCGTCTCCGGCGATGCCGATCGCTGCGAGTTCATCATCAAGTCGAAGGGACTCAACGCGCGCATTCCGGCGCATTCGGAGGCTTTGCTCGCCGGGGATTCGGAAAGCGGCACCGTCGATGCTCATGGCATCCAGATCTATTACGCCGGTCTCGTCGCCCGCGCCTCGGGCATGACGGTTGCCTTCAGCATCGACGGAGACGAGGTGACGATCCGTTCTGCTACGGCATAAGCATCCACGGCGACACCAAGCATCTCTTGCTGGCGTCCCTCTCCCGCGCCCGTCACGGCCGTAGTGCGACGAGAACGGCTCCTGCCGCAATCAGAACGACGCCTGTCCAATTTGCGATGGACAGGCGCTCTCCGAGAAAAGCCGCCCCGAAGATGGCGACGAGCACGACGCTCAACTTGTCTATGGGCGCGACCCGGGCTGCCTCGCCGACCTTGAGCGCGCGGAAGTAGCAGAGCCACGATGCGCCCGTGGCGAGCCCTGATAAGACCAAAAACAAACAGGTTCGCCCGGAGACCGAGGGCAACTCCTGCCACTGTCCGGTGCCCCAGACGATGACGCTCACGGTAGCCAGGATGACGAGGGTCCGAACAAGCGTGGCGAAGTCGGAGTTGATCTGCTCGACTCCCAGCTTGGCGAAAATGGCCGTGAGGGCCGCGAAGGCGGCCGACAGCACTGCCCAAAGCTGCCAGGGTTGAATCATGGACTTCATGGGCGCGCCCTTCGTAAGGTGAGGGCGGCTAGCCTAACAAAAAAGCCCGGCTGATGCCGGGCTTCTTATGAACCGGTGTGGATCGACGTCAGACTGCGAGACGCACGTCCGAGTCGCCGGGCTCGCGGAGCACGTAGCCGCGACCCCACACGGTCTCGATGTAGTTCTTGCCCTGCGATGCATTGGCGAGCTTCTTGCGGAGCTTGCAGATGAAGACGTCGATGATCTTCAGCTCCGGCTCATCCATGCCGCCGTAGAGGTGGTTGAGGAACATCTCCTTCGTGAGGGTCGTGCCCTTACGCAGGGAGAGAAGTTCCAGCATCTGATACTCCTTGCCGGTCAGGTGGACCCGGGCGCCTCCCACCTCGACCGTCTTGGTGTCGAGATTGACGATCAGATCGCCCGTGGTGATGACCGACTGGGCATGTCCCTTCGAACGTCGCACGATCGCATGGATGCGGGCGACGAGCTCGTCCTTGTGGAACGGCTTCGTCAGGTAGTCGTCGGCACCGAAGCCCAAGCCCTTCACCTTGTCTTCGGTGCCGGCCATGCCGGACAGGATCAGGATCGGGGTCTTCACCTTCGCGACGCGCAGGGTCCGCAGAACCTCGTAGCCCGACATGTCGGGAAGGTTCAGGTCGAGAAGGATGATGTCGTAGTCGTACAGCTTGCCGAGGTCGACGCCCTCTTCGCCGAGATCCGTCGCATAGACGTTGAAATTCTCGGACTTCAGCATCAGCTCGATGCTCTGCGCAGTTGCGCTGTCGTCTTCAATCAGAAGTACGCGCATGTTCAATCCCCAGCCCTTGCCCATGGGCCACTGAGCAGCGGAGAGCCGCCCACTCGCCACAGGGCCTGTGGCGAATGCCCTTTTGATCTGATTCGCAACGCTAATTCAGAATGGTTAACAAACCCTGATTCTGACATGCAAGCTCTTAACGACTCGGCATCGCCGATCGGCCGTGCGAAGCTCCTGCCCTGTGGATTTTGCGTTACCATGCGGAACCGCGTTCAGTGCCCGAAAAACTTTGTTCTCGAGGCGTTTTGCGCCCCGTCCGGCCGAGCCCCCCAGGATCACAGCCGTGACCCTCGCAGTCTTAACGAAATCGGTAAACGAAAGGTTGACGGACCTGCCGGGCGGAAGGCCGGAATGAGGAATTGGACGCAGCGACCTGTATTTCCAGAATTTTTTCTTGTCCCCGGTAAGGAAGGGTCAACTTCCATCGACCATGGTTAGGCATGCCTGACGGGTAACTGAGCGATCCGTGGGGCACGTGAAACAGCGACGTGTGGAGTTCAATCAAGATGAAGTCGCGGGATACGCTCATCCGCCTCAAGCGCTTTCAGGTGGACGAAAAACGCCGGAGAGTGGCACAGATCGAGATGATGATCGCCGAGTTCGACCGCATGGCGGCTGACCTTGATCGCGAGATCGCTGCGGAAGAGCAGAAGGCCGGGATCTCTGATCCGAACCATTTCGCCTATCCGACCTATGCCCGCGCCGCAGCCCAGCGGCGTGATAATCTTCGCCAGTCCGCCGAGAATCTCCATGCTCAGCTCGATGATGCCAAGGCGGAACTCGGAGAGGCTTTCGAGGAGCTGAAGAAGGCGGAGAGCCTCGAGGATCGCGAACGCTCCGCGGAGCGGGCCATGGACGCCGTTCGCGAACAGGCTGCCATCAGCCATGCCGGTCAGGTGCGCGCCCTGCGGGCCACCGCCTGAACTTCCCTGCTTTCTCTTTCAGAGGGCGCGCTGTCACGCAGCGTGCCCTTTCGCATGTCCGGCCTACGCGAGCATAGGGACATGCGGCCCCGCCTCTCGTGGGAGCAGACCGAGGAGCCTCGGGTCGTCGGCAACCTCGATCGCACGTTTGTAGGGAACGAAGCCCGACCGGATGTAGAAGGCGAGAGCCCCCGGGTGGTCCAGCGAGCAGGTATGGACGAAGAAGCGGTTCACCGGCCTCCCGAAGGCCCGGCTGATCGCCTCATCCATGAGGTGCCGCCCGGCTCCTTGGCCGATCGTCCCGGGGACGACGCCCAGAAACCCGAGTTCGACCTCGTCCTCGCGGCGAAAATCGAGCTCCAGCAGTCCGATGTCGTCGACGCCGTCATTCAGGGCATAGGCCTCCACTCTCGGATCGTCGAGAATCTCCGCCAGCCTGTCGTCGGGCATCGCGGCGCGGCTGAACCAGAGCCAGGGTTCGCCGATCCTACGGAAAAGGCCGCGATATCGATCGAGGTGTCCCCGGAGCGGCTGAAGCGACCATCCGGCGGGCTTTGGTCCCCTCGGCCGGGCTGGCGGATCCCGCATTTCGAGATACGTCACGATGGATGCGATCTTGCCGGGCGGGAGATCCGTATACCCGTCGAGATTGAGCATCACCTGAGATCGTGCCGTCATGCTTCAATGCCTCTCGCGCGTCCCGAACGGCACGATGTCCCACGGCCGCGGCAACAGCGCAACCGTTGCTTCGGGCCGATCCGCCGCCCGCCGGCGATCCCGAGCCTCGATCCTTCCCGCTTCTTCGCACGCCAGCCTTTGCCGAAGCTGTCGTGACCCATGGTGCGCCTCAATATCCCCTTGCAGCACAAGAGGTTCCTGAGGCACAGAGAAACCGGAACGAAGGAGCGCGACCGCCTCAATGAAAAATGTGCGTGAGTTCATCTGGCCGTTGATTGGATTGTTGGCCGTCGCTGTTTCCGGTTGGCTTCTCTACAAAGAGCTTCGTGGTCTCTCCCTGGATGACGTTTGGGACAGCCTGACTGCCGTTCCGACGGAACGTTACGTTCTGGCAGGCCTGTCGACCCTCGTGGCCTATGCGGCTCTCGCGTGGTATGACCGGATCGCGCTCCTTCACCTGGGCGTACGCCACATTTCATGGCTCTTCGTCTCCGTCACGTCCTTCACGACCTACGCCCTCTCGCACAATATTGGTGCGTCCGTCTTTTCGGGCGCCGTCGTGCGGTATCGCGCCTATACGTCCAAGGGCTTGAGCGCCGCGCAGATCGCGGTGCTGGTGGCCCTCTGCTCCTTTACGTTCGGTCTCGGAACGATCCTTTTGGGCGGGGTCGTCCTGACGCTCGATCCCACGCTCCTTCACCGGCTGGAGGATCTCCTTCCGGCAGCCCTGACCAATCCGGCAACGGCGCGGATCGTGGGGCTCCTCCTGATCGGCTTCGTCATCCTGTACGTGGCGGGCTCCATCCTCCACCTGCCGCCCCTGGTGATCCGCAAGGCCAAGCTGGAATATCCCCGTCCAGCCATCATGGTGCGCCAGCTCATCGCTGCGCCGCTTGAGTTGCTGGGAGCCGCCGGGATCATCTATTTCGTTCTCCCGGCCCATCTCGAGCCCAGCTTCATCATCGTCCTTGCCGTCTTCCTGGCCTCCTTCTCGGCGGCCCTGGTCAGCCACGCCCCGGGAGGCCTGGGGGTGTTCGAGCTCGTGTTCCTCACCGCCATGCCGGATATCCCGAAGGCGGATGTCCTAGCGGCATTGATCGTGTTCCGCCTCTTCTACCTCTTGATCCCGTTCGCCATGTCCCTGATCGTCGTCCTGCTCTTCGAGCGGGCGCGTCTGACGCAAGCCTGGCGGGGCAGGGAAGGGGCCGGCGACGGACCTCTTCCTCCCGCGCCACTTGGCTGACCGTCCGATGCGGACATTGGAGCGAAGGCTGCGGTTCGGCCTGTCGACCCTGTTCGGCATCAAACCGCTCGGTTTCTTCATTCCGTATCGCTATGCGGCGGGCGTCGAGCCGGTCGATTATCCCGCGCTGCGCCCGCTCTTCGACGCGGCGCGTCCGCAGTTCCGACAGATCGTCGATTCCGCCGAGGCCTATGCGGAGGATCTCGGGCGCATCAGGGACGGGCAGGGGCCGGCGCGCTTCGACCAGGACTGGTTCCCGCGCCTCGATGCCGTGGCGGCCTACACGATCGTTCGCCGCGAGAGGCCGGGACGCATCATCGAGGTCGGATCAGGCCATTCGACCCGGTTCATGGCCCAGGCCGTTCGGGACGGCGGGCTCGAAACCCGGATTGCCTGCATCGATCCCGCCCCGCGGGCCGATTTGGCCCGTTTGGACGTGGAGCATTATCCGGTCCTGCTGAAGGACGCCGATCCGAAGCTTTTCGAGCAACTCGGGGCCGGGGACGTCCTGTTCATTGATTCCAGCCATATCGCCATGCCGGGCACGGACGTCGATCGGCTGTTCCTGGACGTGCTGCCGCGCCTGGGCGCCGGCGCGCTGGTCCATATTCACGACATCACCCTGCCGGATGCCTATCCGGCGGCTTGGTCCTGGCGCGCCTACAACGAGCAGATCCCGGTCGGAACCCTCCTTCAGGGCGGCGCCTACGACCTCGTCTTCGCGAGCCATTTCGTGGCCAAGGAAGTGTTGCCTCTTTGCTCGGCCAGCATCATCGCATCGTTGCCCCTTGCCGCGGGTGCCCACGAAACCAGCCTGTGGCTGAGGAAGCGCGCCGAGCGTTAGCGGACGGATCAGGAGACCTGGGAGGACTTTTGCCCCGGTTCGGGGACCGTGATGCCGGCCTCCATGTACTCGCTCAGCTTGTTGCGCAGGGTCCGGATGGAAATGCCCAGAAGCTTCGCCGCATGGGTTCTGTTGCCGAGGCAGTGGCTTAGGGTCTCGAGGATGAGATGTCGTTCGACATCGGCCAGGGTTCTGCCGACGAGGGGCCCGGCCGGAGCGTCGGCTCGTCTGATCGGGGATGGGGATTCTGGCACCCAGAAGTTCGATTGCGGTGAGTCCTGACGGCTTGGCGTTTCGAGAGCTGGGCGCAATGCGAGACCTATATGAACGGAGGTGCTTAGCAACAATTTCCCAGCCTATGGTTAGCAATCCCTTAATGAGCCGGTCTGGCAGCCTGAAACGAAAAAGGCGCCGCCCTGGGGCCGCGCCTTGCAACAGGTCTCCTGAACGGAGGACTACTGGCGGTACTGCTGGATCCGCGTCGTGCGCAGGCCTGCGAGGCCATGCTGGTCGATGGAAAGCTGCCAGCTCAGGAACTCTTCCGTGGTCAGCGTATAACGCTGACAGGCTTCCTCGAGGCTCAGAAGACCGCCACGCACGGCGGCGACGACCTCGGCCTTGCGGCGGATGACCCATCGGCGGGTGGACGATGGAGGAAGATCGGCAATCGTCAGAGGACTGCCGTCAGGCCCAATGACATACTTGACCCTTGGGCGGTGGGGTTCGGTCATGATACGCTCACACAAAAATTCAACGACCTCGTTGGGCTCAAGCTACGCCACGGGACTTAATGTTTTCCTAAACGCCGCAGGGACTTCAACGAGCCTGCCCAGATTTGGCCATAATAGTTAAGGCCGCCTTATTGGAGTGCTTTGTCGCTCTGGAACATTGCAGCCGCAGTCGCTATAGAAAGGCTTTGGCCCCTCCCGTGCGCCGCCTTGAACGGCGCCTCTGGATGGAACGATGCTCAATTCACTCGGACTTCCCAAGGACCCATCCCAGACACGCGTCGTGGTCGCGATGTCGGGCGGCGTCGACTCTTCCGTCGTGGCTGCTCTCCTCAAGCGCGAAGGCTACGACGTCCTCGGCATCACGCTCCAGCTCTACGATCATGGCGCCGCCGTGCATCGCAAGGGCGCCTGCTGCGCGGGACAGGACATCTACGATGCGCGCCGCGTGGCGGAGGCCATTGGCATTCCCCACTACGTGCTCGACTACGAGGCCCGTTTTCGGGAGGCCGTGATCGACCGGTTCACCCAGAGCTATCTGGCGGGCGAGACGCCCATCCCTTGCGTGGAGTGCAACCGCTCGATCAAGTTCCGCGACCTTCTGGAGACCGCAAAGGAGCTGGGGGCCGACATTCTCGCCACCGGCCACTACGTGGCGAGCCGCGCCCTGCCGGACGGACGGCGAGCGCTTCATCGGGCGGCCGATCCGGAGCGGGATCAGAGCTATTTCCTCTATGCCACCACGCCCGAGCAGCTGGACATTCTGCGCTTTCCTCTGGGCGAGTTGCCGAAGGACGAGACCCGCGCCCTGGCGCGGGAATTCGGCCTCGGCGTGGCCGAGAAGGCCGACAGCCAGGACATCTGCTTCGTGACGCAGGGGCGCTACAGCGACGTGATCGAGCGCCTCAAGCCCGGCGCCGCTCAGGGGGGCGAGATCGTTCACGTGGACGGCCGCGTGCTCGGACGTCACGAAGGCATCATCCATTATACCGTCGGGCAGCGGAAGGGGCTGGGGCTCTCGGTCGGCGAGCCGCTCTACGTCGTGCGCCTCGACGCTAAGGAGGCACGGGTCCTGGTTGGGCCGAGGGAGGCCCTGGCGACACGCCTGATCCGGATCATCGACGTCAATTGGCTCGGCGATCGTCCGCTGGAAGCGCTGGGCGAGGAGGGGATGGAGGTGGCCGTGCGGGTCCGCTCCACCCGCGAGCCGCGACCGGCCATTCTGCGGTTCGGCGGAACCGGCCCTACGGTCGAGCTGTTGTCGGCGGAAGAAGGGGTGTCTCCCGGTCAAGCTTGTGTCATCTATGAGAGCGATGCTCCCCGGGCACGCGTGCTTGGCGGGGGCACCATCGCTCGCACCGCAGCCGAAGCCGCACCCGCCGCGGCCTGAGGCCTTTCCTAGGGAACCTTCATGACGGACGGAACGACCACGGCCCTGATGCGCAAGGCTTACGCGCGTTGGGCCCCGATCTACGACCTCGTCTACGACAAGCTGACCGAGCCGGCCGCCCGTGCGGCGGTGAACGCGGCCGTTGCCTGCGGCCCCAGGGTCCTGGAGGCAGGCGTCGGAACGGGCCTGTCGCTCGGCTACTATCCGGGCCATGCGGAGGTCTACGGGGTCGACCTGTCCGAGGACATGCTGCGCCGGGCGCAGGAAAAGGTGGAGAAGCGCGGTCTGACCCACGTCAAGAGCCTGCAGGTCATGGACGTGACCCGTCTCGGGTTCCCGGACGAGACCTTCGACGCCGTCACGGCACAATTCATCATCACTCTCGTGCCGGAGCCCGAAACGGCTCTCACGGAATTCGCCCGTGTCCTGAAGCCCGGCGGCGAGATCGTTCTCGCCAACCATTTCGGCCAGCCCTCCGGTCCGATTGCGGCATTGGAGGAGATGGCCTCCCCCGTCGCCAAGGCGATCGGCTGGAGCTCCGCCTTCAAGGCTTCACGGGTCGAGGCCTGGGCCAGGAGCACGGGCGTCATGGAGGTGGTGGAACTGAAGCCGCTCTTTCCCGCAGGCTTCTTCAAGCTGATGCGCATCCGGAAGAGACGATAGGGGAGGGGCTGCGGCTTCGGAGATGACTTTCCGGGGCAGTGCCCTATCTTTCCGGGCTAAGTCCCGTTTTCTACAGCGAAAGTCCTCGTCATGCGCATCTTCATGTTCGCCTCCCAAGCCAAGGAAGATCTTCACGCCTTCGCGAGCGATGAGACGGGAAGCAAGCTTCCGGCAAAGTACGGCCCGTGGGGACTGACCGGAGCCCTCGGCTCCCGCGAAGCCCCTCCGCACAAGTTCTCGCGCCGGGTGATCGAGCAGGCGATCACGTCCGACGGCTTCCAGCTCTGGCGGATGAAGAAGGGTTAGTGGCGAAAGAGGTGCCACGAGCGATAAAAGAGCATAGGGCCCGCGGGTCATTCTTGACACCGGGGGCCAACCTTCCCTATATCGCCCCTGTCTGACACGGGGGGCTCCCCGGTGCCTGGGGCGGAGTAGCTCAGTTGGTCAGAGCAGAGGAATCATAATCCTTGTGTCGGGGGTTCAAATCCCTCCTCCGCTACCATCCCTTCCGATCTGAAATTGATGAGCCGTACGTTGCCGCCGGATGCTCGGGGCGGTGATGGCGCTGTCGGCGGTCCCGAGGATCGAGCCGTTGTGCCGCTCAATAGGCTTACGACGGATCGAATCTTGGCAGTCGTCGTGCTTCGCCCTGGTTCGGGGCGAAGCACATGTCGTCAGCTGACTTTCGCCAATGCACAGAGATCCGGCCATTGGACCGGACGGCAAGTCCTAGAGAGCTTCCAGAACTCTTCCTGTGGGCGTCGGAGCCGCTTGGCTTCCAGCGTAGCGTCGAATCATCGTCGCGCAGAACTCAGCAAACTCCTCCTTGATCTGCGGGGGGCTCGTGTGGTGCGGGGCAATGCCGCGATGTTCCGGCGTGAAGCAGAAGGTCACCGTGACGTCGAAATCCGCGAGGGCCTCCATCTGCCGGTCGAACCAGTCGAGGGCATTCGGGCGGAAGCTGTCGGCCCAGGACAGGCCCGTGCGCAGGTGCTTGACGCCGAGGCGCTTCATCCAGGCGACGGCGTCGTCCAGGCGGTGATCCTCGAAATGGAACCACTGACACAGGCCCATTTCAGGGGCGTGCTTCGCGAACTCCTCGAGGGCCGGTTTGGGTGAGCCGTCCTCCCGAAGCAGCCCCATGTAGAAGTGGCGGTAATAGGATGAACCTTCCGCCTCCCGATGCCTAGTCGTGGCGCCCCAGGCCCGCGGGAGATCGTAGAGGCTGTACCAATGGATCCTCGGCACCTCACCGATCAACAGTTCGGCCGTGCGCTTCAGGCCCCAGACCTGCACTTCCTCCGCACCGAAGGTCGAAATGCCGACTTCCGTGACCCAGATCGGCTTGTCGGTGACGGCCCGGATTTCGTCGATCCTGGCAGGCCATTCGTGGATCTGCCAGAGATTCCAGTCGAGCGGAAAGCCGTGGACGGCGACCACATCGACATTCTCGAGCACGCCGCGTTCGGCGAGGTTGCGGATGAAACTGGGATCGATGGGCGAGATGCCGCCGAGAACGCGCGGCAGCGTGGGATTTTCCGCCTTGATGGCTTGTCCCGCAGCAATGGCCATCTCCGCGAAGAGCCGCCAGTCCGGATCGATCTCCGGATCCCAGTGGGACTTGTTGTTCGGCTCGTTCCAGATCATCGCGGCTTCAATCATGAGAGACTCCCTGGGCCGGATAGACCGCTCCCGCTCCGGATGGAGCGTCAACGCGGCGACAGATGTAAACTTCGGTTTCCGGGTGCTGCACGATCTCAAAGCCGGCGCTGCGAAGCATCGCTTCTACGCAGGCCGTATTCGGCGCCCACCAGTTCGTGGGATCGTCCGCATAGCGATGCTCGATAAAGTGCATCTTCGGATAGCCCGGATCGTCGAAATGCTCGGTCTGCCAGAAGGTGTAGTTTTCCTCGACAGGAAGGACCTTTTCGGAGCCCCGCTGCATCGACTGAAAGACGAGCATATCGTTCGCCACATGCTCATGAATAAGATCGAGCGCAAGGAGAGGATGGCGCAGGTGATAGAGCACGCCCATAAAGAGCACGACGTCAAAGCGTTCTCCCAGCGCTCCCACGTCATAGACGGAAAGCTTGCGGAACTCGATGTCGTGTCCGGTTCGCTCGGCGGCGAAACGGGCCTGCGCCAAATAGGCATCGTCGAAATCGACGCCGAGAACGCGACTGGCGCCGCGCTTCTTCATCTCGATTGAGTAGAAGCCGCCGTTGCATCCAATGTCGAGAACGGATTTTCCCGTCAGATCCTGCGGAATCGCGTCGGCAAACCGCTGCCATTTGACGGCGGGATAGTTTCCGAGGAAGTGATCGGGGGCGGTCCAGATGCCGTCGATTTCGATGTTGTGAAACCATGGTCCGAGCGCTTCGGCGCGTCTACGGATCTCATCATTGGACGTAGGGTCGATCGCATTCATGGTTGGTGGCTACTCCCTGTTCGCATCATGAAAGCCGCGTCCTCCGCGCCCTGCAGGCCAACCTAGGGCGACGCGAGCGCCTGCAAAGTCGTCCTGTTCGGCAACGGCGCTGAGAAGGCCCATAGCGGAGCGGTAGCCGTGCAGTGTTCCGACATCCACATAGGACCGCCCGGCCTTTACGCCGATCGCATGCCCGCCATCCGCGATGTAGGCATTCACGAGAGTGCCGAAATATTCGTCCGTACGGTCACGCTTCAGCCATAGCTGCCGCAGCTGCTCAAGCACCCGGCCGGGCATTTTGAACGCTCCCCAGATCCACCGGGAGGCAGGATTGGGCTGCTTCACTTGGATCTCAACGATGCGATCCGCCTCGTTCGTAACGACAGCGTCGAAGAACTCAGGCTGGTCAACCGGAAAGAGAAGAAACGACAGGATGTCGTCCGGCAGATCAGCCAGCGCCCTCTCGGGAAACCATACAGTATCCGGCAGCCCCACCGTCACCGGCTCATCGGGATGGATGAGCGGCGCGGCCTGAAAAATGGCATCGCACAGACCGCTCGCGTGCGGTTGAACGACATAGGCGATGGACGCGCCGCCATAGCTTGCGCCGTAGTATTCCATGATGTCGGATTTGCCGGGTGAGATCACGAAGCAGATCTTGTTGGCTCCGCCATGCAACATGCGCTCGACCAGATACTCGCTGACGGCGCAAGGACGCTCGACACCGTTGTCGAGCCGACTCCCGACCGGAAGAAGCTCCTTGGAAAAAGCCAATGGCTGAATTCGGCTTCCCAGCCCCGCCGCGGGCACGATACCCCACATGATCAGGCCTCCATTACCGTATCTCTCACGTGGTTGGCCGTCGAAGCCGGATCGCCCGTCGAGAGAAACGTCTCCAGCTCCTGGGCTCTTCGCATCGACGTATGCTCTTCAAGGACCCGCTCACGCCCTGCCTTCGCGACTTGGGACAGTTCGGCGTCGCTCATATCGAGCGCATTGAGCGCATCCTCGGTTGTACGGGCGATCAGGATCTCCTGGCCGGGCGAAAAGAAGCTGTCGATCCCCGGCCAAGAATCTGAGAGCAATGGCACTCCGCAGGCGGCAGCCTCGAACAGGCGTCCGGATGGACACCAACCCATTTCGGCCATCGCGCTCCGTGTCACGTTGAGGGTCAGACGCGACGAGCAGAAGAACGACGGGTGCTCCGAGGGCGGCAGATGTTGCACGAAAAAGATGTTCTCCAGCCAGGGAAAGTCCTGCGGGTACTGTGCTCCCCCGATGACAAAACGCAGATCGGGCCTGAACTGTGCCGGCTCGATGAAGAGCTCATGCAGCGTGGCCTGCCGGTCCGTCGCATAAGTGCCAAGGTACGAGAGATCCGAACGGTAGGATTCCTGCGGCGGGACTGGGCGGTGATGGTCCGGGTCAACGTGACCATAGAGCGCCTCCACACGTCGCGCTCCCAGTTCCGAGCGAAGCTGTTCCAGAGCCGCGCCACCGGTATAACTCAGCACCAGATCATAATCTTTCAGGCCTTGCGGGCCTATATAGCCGATGCCTTCTTGCGACTTGAGGCGTGAGAGGGTGACAGGCGTATCGAGGTCGTAGAAGACACGTTTGGCACGAGGCGTCCCCAGCACGAGTTCTCCTGCGGCAATCCCATCGGGGCAATAGGAGGTCACCATGACCGCGTCCGCATCTTTGATTTCCGCCTTGGCACGCGGCAGCGCCTCGGCCCAATCGTCATACAGAACGAGGGTCCCTCCCGGAACCTCGTGCAGATCGCGGTTCATGGCGTAATAGGGAACGTCGCGTTCGAAGAAGACGACCTGGTGCCCAAGGCGAGCCAGTGCCCGACACAATCCACGCCAGAGCGTCGCATGGCCGTTCCCCCATGACGACGAGATGGTGAGGCCGAAAACAACGATCTTCATGCCGCAGCCGACTCATTCAAGCGGATGACTTTGGAGCCCCAATCCGATACGGCGACCGTGCTGATCGAAGCAGGGTCGATGTCGAAGCGAGAATAGGCGTCAATTGGCATCCCCAGATAGTAGAGCAGGGCTGACTTGATCACGTCACCGTGACTCACTACGGCGAGAGAGCCTCCCGGATGGTCCCTGCGCAACTGCTCCAGAGCCGAGACGACTCTCGTCTGAACTTCCAGCATCGTCTCTCCGCCCGGAGGCCGGCTCGTGCTTCTCGACTGGTTCCACGTGTTCCATCGCGGGTCTCCCGCGAGCGTATCAAAGCTCTGCCCGGACCATTCCCCGAACTCGATCTCGTTGATGGCTTCGCAGATTTCCACCTGGCACCCGATCTTCGCGCCTATCGGCTCCGCCGTCTCGCGCGCCCGATCGAGCGGGCTTGTCAGGACGACCGAAATGTTCTCGTCGGCGAGACGCGCGGAAACGCTTTCGGCCTGCGACCGTCCGAGCGGCCCTAACGAGACACCCTGCATCCGGCCGCAGAGGATCGTGCCCACCCTGTCATGAGCGGCATGACGAACGAAAAAGAACGTGGTCGTCATGCCAAGACCTCAATCCATTCAGTCATCGTCGCCATCAATGAAGCGGGTCGTCCGTTCACGAGCCTCATTGTCGGTGAACTGCTGCGGAGGCGATTTCATGAAATAGCTTGAGGGTCCGATGAGAGCGCCTCCGATCTTGCGATCCATTGCAAGTTTGGCGCATCGCACCGCGTCGATGACGATACCGGCCGAATTCGGCGAGTCCCACACTTCGAGCTTCAGCTCCACATTAAGGGGAACTCCCCCGAAAGTGGTGCCCTCCATGCGGATGTACGCCCATTTGCGATCCGTAAGCCAGGGGACATGATCGCTCGGGCCCACATGGATGTCGTTCGCCGGGAGCGGGATGTCGAGCTGACTCGAGACGGCCTGGGTCTTCGAGATCTTTTTCGACTCGAGACGCTCCCGCTCAAGCATGTTTTGGAAGTCAGTGTTTCCACCAAAGTTGAGCTGGTATGTCCGGTCGAGCCGAACGCCACGTTCGCGAAACAGGTTGGCTAACACACGATGGACGATGGTGGCGCCAACCTGGCTCTTGATATCGTCGCCGACGATCGGCAGGCCACGCTCCTCGAAGCGTTTACGCCAATCTGGATTGGACGCGATGAAGACCGGGATGCAGTTCACGAAGGCGCAGCCGGCTTCCAGGGCACGCTCGGCATACCACTCCGTCGCCTTTTGCGAGCCGACCGGGAGGTAGGAAACGAGGACATCCGTCTTCGATTGACGGAGGATCTCCGTCACGTCGGCCTCCTCATCCTCGGACTCGTCGATCTCGTCTCGGAGGTATTTGCCCAGACCGTCAAGAGTTTTGCCGCGGTGAACGATAATGCCGCTCTCGGGAACGGATGCGAACCGCTGGGTGTTGTTCGGTTCGGCGAAAATCGCCTCCGACAGGTCACGGCCAACCTTGGAGGCATTGATGTCGAAGGCTGCGGAAACCTCCACGTCACCCACGTGGTATCCTCCGAGTTCGATGTTCATCAGACCCGGAACGGGCTCGTTGCCGTTGGCATCGCGGTAATAGGTCAAGCCCTGCACGAATGACGAGGCGCAATTGCCGACGCCGACGATTCCCACTCGGACCTTTCCTGAACCCATGGCGGCACTCCCTCGTATGGTTAAGTGAATGGCTGTCCGTGTCGCGGGATCCTCCACGCGCTCAGCATCCAGCTTCGGCCGCGGCCCTAAGCTTAGCCGTCAACGTCGTAGGGTTCAGGTTGTTCCGTGGACGTTCCTCCAATGAGACACTTGTCATTGTTGCGAACTGCCCAAACTACCTCCGTGCAGGAACAAAGAAGAAGCTGTGGCGTTTCTTATCCGAAAGGCCAAGCTTCGACGAGGAAGTAGCTGGAGTGGCGGCGCTGCCGTGCGCTCGGAAGCCGGCTGCCCCGAGCGGTGCATTCTTGTCGGGCGTTGGCCGTCTTCGCGCTTCCTCTTCATCGGCATGCCGATCCATTCGGTACGGAGACAGCTGTGGCAGAAACCATCCTCATTACCGGCGGCGCAGGCTTTATCGGACGCTATGTTGCGCGAGCTTGTTTGGAGCGTGGGCACCGGGTTCGAGTGCTGGATAGCCTGATTGAGCAGGTCCATGGCGACAAGACGCAGGCGGACGGGCTGGACCCGGAAGTCGAAGTCATCGTCGGAGACGTAAGGGACGAAACGGCAGTTTTGCGGGCGCTGAAAGGTGCCACGAAGGTCGTCCATCTTGCTGCCGAAGTCGGCGTGGGACAGAGCATGTATGCCGTCGATCGATACGTATCGGTCAACGACTACGGAACTGCCGTGCTCTTCCAGCAACTCATCGACAACCCAGTCAAAAGGGTAGTCGTTGCATCATCCATGAGCATCTATGGTGAAGGGCTCTACCGGGACGCGGATGGGCAGGTCATGGAGGATGTGGTGCGCATGCCACGCTCGGCTGACAATGCTCCGTGGGATCCTGTGGACTCGCAGGGGCGCCCGCTCCTCCCCGTTCCGACGCCTGAGTGGAAGCGTCCGGCGCTTGCCTCTGTCTATGCCCTTTCGAAGTATGTCCAGGAGCGGCTGACGCATACGCTGGCGCCTGCCTATGGGATGGAAGGCGTGGCCCTCAGGCTGTGGAATGTCTATGGGCCCGGACAGGCTCTTTCAAATCCGTATACCGGAGTTCTGGCGATCTTCTCGTCCCGCCTCCACAACGGACAGCCGCCGATGATCTTCGAGGATGGGCAGCAACGCCGCGACTTCGTGCACGTGGAAGACGTAGCGCAGGCCTTCCTCCTGGCGCTCGAGCATGAAAAGGCGCCCGGAGGCGTCTACAACGTCGGAAGTGGCCAGGACCGTACGGTTTCCGAAGTTGCGGAGCTCATCGGCAAGGCCATGAACCGGCCGATGGATCCGGAGATTACCGGCAAGGCGCGTATCGGCGACATCCGCCACTGCATTGCCGACATTTCGAAGATTCAGGAGGAACTGGGATACGTTCCTCGACGTGACTTCTCTGAAGGGCTTTCGGAGCTGGCCGAGTGGGTGGCGCGACAGGAGGCCAAGGATCGGGTCCAGGAAGCTCGCAAGGAGCTCGAAGCGCGAGGGCTTGTCGCATGAGGCAGGTTGGTTCCCAAAGCTCGCCCACGATCCTTCGACGTCGGCCCGTTCTCGTAACCGGTGGAGCAGGATTTATCGGCTCCAACCTTGCCGACAGGCTCGCACAGGATGGTCACGACATCCTCGTTTACGATGCTCTGGCCCGCCCGGGTGTAGATGCGAATTTGGAGTGGCTCAAAAAGCGACATCCGAACAAGATCACTGCGGTGATCGCGGATGTCCGCGACGAAACGTCCTTGGCCGGAGCCGCCGGTGAGGCCCAGGCCGTCTTCCATTTGGCAGCACAGGTTGCCGTGACGACCAGCCTAATTGCCCCTCGGGATGATTTCGAAATCAATGTTCGTGGTACATTGGGCCTGTTGGATGCTCTCCGTCGCCGCAACGAGAGGGTTCCGCTGGTCTTCGCTTCGACCAACAAGGTCTATGGAGATCTTGCTGATGTGGAGCTCGACAAGACGGGCGACGCCTATGTGCCCCGCGACGCCGCAATCAGAAGAACCGGCATCGGCGAGACGCGTCCTCTCGATTTCCATACCCCCTATGGCTGCTCGAAAGGTGCCGCCGACCAATACGTTCTGGATTATGCCCGCTCCTTTGGCGTTCCGACCTGCGTGCTGCGAATGAGCTGCATCTATGGACAACGCCAGATGGGCACGGAAGATCAAGGGTGGGTGGCCCATTTCCTGATCAAGGCACTCAAGGGCGAGCCGATTTCCATCTATGGAGACGGCTGCCAGGTTCGTGACGTGCTCGATATTTCCGACGCGGTCGAGACCTATGTGTCCGCATGGAAGAACATCGACGCTGTCCAGGGACGCGCCTTCAATCTCGGCGGCGGACCCGCCAATGCCATCAGCCTTAAGCAATTGCTGGTGCATATCGAGAACCTGCTCGGCCATTCCGTAGAGACGATCTATTCCGACTGGCGGGCCGGCGATCAGCGCTACTATGTCTCAGATACGCGGCGCGCCCAGCAGGAGCTCGGGTTGCGTACGCCGAGGCCCTGGCGAGACGGGGTTGCCGCCCTTGCCCAGTGGCTGCAGGCAGAAAAGTCGCCGGCTCACGTCATTGCTGTTCAGCAGCTCCAGGCTGCGGGAGGCTGACGATGAGCCCGTTGTCGATCATTAGCTTTGCGAAGGCTCGCTTGGAGTCTGAACCTTGCCCCAACTGAGCAGCGGCGCGCGTCTCCGGGTCTTTATGACAACCGACGCGGTTGGGGGCGTTTGGCAGTATGCGGTCGATCTTGCTGAAGGCCTGCGCCCGCACGGCGCCGAGGTCACTCTTGCGGTTCTAGGACCAGCCCCAACTGCCGACCAGCGTGAAGCCGCTCAGGCTGCCGGCGTCAACCTCCTGCTGACGAACCTGCCGCTCGACTGGGCTGCTCATTCACCACATCAGGTCAAGGCCGCAAGTCGGGCCTTGAGTGATATTGCGGCTCAAGCTGAGCCCGATGTCGTTCATCTGAACAATCCCGCGTTTGCGGCCAGTGCATCCTTTCCCGCACCGATCGTTGCTGTCTGCCATTCCTGCGTTGCGACATGGTGGAATGCGGTTCGAGAAGGCGAGTTGCCGGATGAGTTCGTCTGGCGGACCGACCTCGTCGGGCGTGGGTATCGTGCGGCTGCGGGACTGATCGCTCCGACACGCTCTTTCGCTCGTTCAACAGCCGTCACCTACGGGCTTGAGGAGCCGCCTGTCGTTGTCAGAAACGGACGAAAGGGAACATCAGGAGCCGGCGATGCTTCACCGGCGCCATTTGCCTTAACGGTCGGCCGATTGTGGGATGAGGGAAAGAACCTCGCTGCCGTTGATCGGGCAGCGGAGCGAACATCCGTTCCTATTCTCGCTGCTGGCCCTCTGCAGGGCCCGAATGGTGCCGGTATTCGGCTCCGCAATATACAGAGCCTGGGTCGACTGACCGATGCAGAAGTCGCAGGGTATCTCAAGGCGCGACCGATCTTCGTATCCGTCGCACGCTACGAGCCTTTCGGGCTTGCGGTCCTCGAGGCTGCACAGAGCGGCTGTGCCTTGATCCTGTCGGATATTCCGACCTTCCGCGAGCTATGGGACGGAGCGGCCATGTTCGTTCCGCCGGATGATGAGCAGGAGATCGCAAGGACGATCGACGGATTGGCCCACGACAGGGAGTTTCGTATCGCTCTCGGTCAGGCTGCTGCAAACCGGGCCTGCGCCTACACCGTTGAGGCGATGAGTGCTGGGGTGATGGCCTCCTATCGATCCGCCCTCGCGTCCCATGGAACCAGATCCTCTGTCGAGGAAGATGCCGCATGAAGTTTGTGTATTTTACCCATTCCCTGTCATCATGCTGGAACCACGGTAATGCTCACTTCCTGAGGGGCGTCCTGCGTGACCTCGTCGGCCGCGGCCATGACGTCGTGGCTTACGAACCTGAAAACGCCTGGAGCTTGGCGAGCCTTCTGAAGGATCATGGCGAGGGCGGCTTGGACGCTTATCGCAAGGCCTACCCGGAGCTGACATCGACGTCCTTTGCCGACGACGCCGACCTCGGCGAGATGCTGGATGGGGCAGACGTCGTCATCGTGCATGAATGGAACGAACCTAGGCTCGTTGCAGCGATCGGGAGGATAAAGCTGCAGGGCGCAGCTTTCACCCTGCTGTTCCATGACACGCATCATCGCGCAGTCAGTGACCCACATGCAATTCGTCAGTTCGACCTTGAAGGTTATGACGGGATTCTCGCATTCGGTGAGACACTCGCGGATGTCTACCGTCGCTGGGGTTGGGGAAGTCGGGTTTACGTCTGGCATGAGGCAGCCGACACACGCCTCTTTCATCCTCCTGCAGAGGAGGGCAGGCGTGAGGGGCTCGTCTGGGTCGGCAACTGGGGTGATGACGAGCGCAGCTCTGAACTCGAGAGCTTCCTGTTCAGGCCTGCCCAGACAGTTGGGCTCACGCTCGAAATCTACGGGGTCCGCTACCCGGATCACGCATTGAAGATGTTGAAGCACTATGGCGTGACCTATCGTGGCTGGTTGCCGAATGCACGAGCGCCTGAAGTGTTTGCGCGCCACATCGCAACCGTGCACGTGCCTCGCCGATTTTACGTCGACATGTTGCCGGGAATTCCGACGATCCGCGTGTTCGAGGCTCTCGCGTGTGGGATACCCCTCGTATCGGCGCCTTGGCATGACAGTGAAGGTCTGTTCAGGCCCGGCGCAGACTATCTCGTTGCCCGCGATGAGGCGCAGATGGAGAGCCACCTCCACGCGGTCCGACATGACCCAGATTTGAGAAAATCCCTGGTTGAGAACGGCTTGGAGTCTATCCGCAGTCGACACTCCTGCGCTCATCGGGTCGATCAGCTCCTAGCCATCCTTGCCACGCACGGCGTCCGGACGCCGACGGAGATGTCTGCATGAAAATTGCGTTCTATGGCTCAAGCCTCCTGTCGTCATATTGGAATGGTGCGGCAACCTATTATCGGGGGATGCTGAGCGATCTTGCTCGCCGGGGCTATACGATTACCTTCTACGAGCCGGACGCCTTCGACCGTCAGAAACACCGTGACATAGAACCCCCGGATTGGGCCGAGGTGAAGGTCTATCCGGCGACCGAGGAGGCCATGAAAGCGGTTGTCGCGGAAGCGGCCCGGGCCGACGTCGTCGTGAAGGCCTCAGGGGTGGGCGTCTTCGACAACGAGCTGCTGGAAGGGGTCGTCGCGGCTTCTCGTCCCGATGCTATTCGAATCTTCTGGGACGTCGATGCCCCGGCAACTCTTGCAGAGCTGCGCGAAAGTCCGGACCATCCACTGCATCGAACGATGCCGGCCCTTGACCTGGTCCTGACCTATGGTGGCGGACCGCCCGTGATCGAGGCCTACGAAGGGTTTGGGGCACGCCGATGCATCCCGATCTACAACGCGCTCGATCCGACCACTCACCATCCAGTTCCTGCAGATGACCGGTTCAAGGCTGATCTGTCATTTCTTGGCAACAGACTGCCCGATCGTGAGGCTCGGGTGGAGCAGTTCTTCCTTGAGCCTGCAGCCCGGCTTCCCAACAGAAGTTTCCTGATAGGAGGCAATGGGTGGGAAACGAAGGCCATGCCGTCGAATGTCAGACATATCGGACACGTCTATACGCGCGATCACAACGCCTTCAACACGAGCCCTCTGGCTGTTCTCAACATCGCTCGTGATTCAATGGCAACGACCGGCTTCTCTCCGGCGACCCGTGTTTTCGAAGCGGCCGGTGCAGGAGCCTGTCTCATTACGGATGCCTGGGTCGGCCTTGAACTTTTCCTGAAGGATGGCGAGGAGGTATTGGTCGCACGTGACGGCAAGGATGTGGCTGACCATGTCGAGCGTTTGACGCCGGAACGTGCAAGGGCGATTGGCGAGGCTGCGAGAGCCCGCATCATGGCCGAGCACACATATACCCGCCGTGGCGCCGAAGTTGACGCCATTCTCCGAGCGCAGCGCACTCAAAAGCAAGAGAGGAGTGTTGCGTGACGAAGCTGCGGGTCGTCGTCCTTGGGCTGAGCCTGTCGTCGTCGTGGGGCAATGGTCACGCGACCACGTTTCGGGCGCTGCTGAAAGCCTTTGCGGCGCGAGGTCACGAGGTCCTGTTCCTGGAGCGGGACGTCCCTTGGTACGCTGCACATAGAGACCTTCCCAATCCGGACTTCTGCCAGCTCGAGTTCTACTCGGATCTGGCAGATCTCTCACGCTACCGTTCCGATGTTGCAGAGGCCGATGTGGTGGTCGTAGGATCCTATGTTCCCGACGGCGTCGCCGTGGGTGAATGGGTCCAGGGCGCGGCGAAGGGCATAAGAGCCTTTTACGACATCGACACGCCCGTGACCTTGGCCAAGTTGGAGCGCGGCGACTACGAGTATCTCGCGCCAAACCTGATACCTGGATACGATCTCTACTTCTCCTTCACGGGCGGTCCGACGCTCGATCTCTTGATGGACCGTTATGGCTCCCCCGCTGCGCGCGCGCTTTACTGTTCGGTGGATCCGGACGCCTATCCGATGCTTTCCTGCGAGAAGCGTTGGGATCTGAGCTATCTTGGAACCTATAGTCCCGACCGTCAGCCGACCCTCGAACGGCTTCTCCTCGATCCGGCGCGACGCGCTCCCCATCTGCGTTTCGCCGTCGCAGGACCGCAATATCCGAATTCCATCGAATGGCCGGCAAATGTGGAGCGGATTGATCATGTTCCGCCGGATGATCATCCGGCCTTCTATGCAGCGAGTCGCTTCACTTTGAATGTTACGCGCGCTGACATGATACGAGCCGGCTATAGTCCGAGCGTCCGTCTTTTCGAGGCCGCAGCCTGCGCTACGCCGATCATCTCCGATCGTTGGGACGGGATCGAAACACTCCTCGCTCCCGAACGTGAAATCATCCTTGCGCGTGAGCCCGAAGAGATTCTTGACGTATTGTCACGCTGGCCGGCCGAGAAATGCCAGGCTCTCGGGCGTGCGGCCCGAGACAGGATCCTTGCCGAGCATACCGCTGCGCATCGCGCATCGTCTCTGGAGCGTGAATTCCTCATCGCGATACGGAATCGCTGCCCAGGACATCAGCGTGTTCTCGAAGTCGGAATCTGATCGCTGAGAATAGATTCTATGGACAAGGTTGAACCAACGCCAAGCTTCTGGGTTGGAGGAGCAGAGTTCTGTTGCTCCCGACGTCAGTGAGTGGGTTATCAAGGAGAACGTCTTCATGAAGAACGGCAAAGGCAAGCTCGTCCTTGTAGCGGGCGGAGCCGGATTTCTTGGCTCCCACCTGTGTGACGCTCTTCTCAGCGAAGGTGCTCACGTCATCGCACTTGATAACCTGCAAACCGGTCGAAAGCAGAATCTTCGTCATCTTGAGCGGGAACCACGCTTCGATTTTATCGACAGCGACGTGATCAAGCCCTTGCCGGCACGCCTTCGCACGAAGCGCATGAAGATCGACGAGATCTTCAACCTCGCCTGCGCAGCGTCGCCGCCGCACTACCAGGCCAATCCGGAACATACCATGCTGACGAGCGTGGTCGGCACTCACAACCTCCTATCGCTGGCCGAGACGACAGGATCGAGGTTCTTTCTGGCCTCGACGAGTGAAATCTACGGCGATCCCGAAGTTCATCCGCAACCGGAAAGCTATTGGGGTAACGTGAACCCGACGGGGCCACGGGCTTGCTATGACGAAGGCAAGCGAGCAGCGGAGACGCTGACGTTCGATTTCGAACGATCCGGGCGAGTGGACATAAGGGTTGCGCGCATCTTCAACACGTACGGCCCACGCATGCGATCCGACGACGGCCGGGTTGTATCCAATGTGATCTGCCAAGCTCTTGCAGGGGATGATATCACAATTTATGGCGATGGAAGCCAGACGAGGTCGTTCTGCTATGTCTCAGATCTTGTTGACGGATTCTTGCGGCTCATGGCTTACGAAGGGAAGCTGCCGGGTGCGGTCAATCTTGGGAATCCCGTTGAATTGACCGTCGGAGATCTGGCCAACCGGGTTCTCGCAATGACCGGATCAAGTTCCCGAGTCGTGAGGCATCCGCTTCCGACCGACGATCCCCGTAGGCGTCGTCCTGACATTTCCAGAGCCCGGCAGCTTCTAGGCTGGAATCCTGCCACGCCACTGGAGGCGGGCTTGCACACCACAATAGCGTGGTTCGCGGGTGAACAGGAGAACGTGGATAAAGCCAGTCGGATGCCGGCCGTTGTTACGGGTGCGGTCCCGGTGAGCTAAATTCAGTCGACAAATATTGGTGCCGACAGCCGGCGATCGCTGATCGCCGGCCTTTTGCTTTTTCCGCAGGGTCGGCGGCTACCCATATTCGTTTATGCCACGAAGGAGGTAACCCTAGGCACTGATGTCAAAAGTTATATGTATTTCCGGGCTTTAGCGGCATTTTTGGGAGCCTCTGGCGGTTTGACGCCCATATAGGGCTGTGACAGCATTTTGATCGTGGTTCAGCAGTTACTCACGCTGTCTTTGCGCGTGCCGATTCCGTCAAAGGAAAACTATGTGTGGCATCGCCGGCTTCCTTATCTCGTCGCGGTCAGACTTAGGAGACCCGGCTGAAATCCTTCGGGGAATGACATCCGCCCTGGTTGCAAGAGGCCCGGACGATGAAGGGCACTGGCTCGACCTAGAAGGAGGGGTCGGGCTTGGGCACCGTCGGCTGAGCGTTGTCGATCTGTCGCCTGCGGGGCATCAGCCGATGATCTCCAGAAGCGGGCGTTATGTGCTCGTGTTCAACGGCGAGATCTATAATCACCAGGAGATCCGGGAGGAACTGCAAGGCTCATTGAGCGCACCTTGGCGGGGGACGTCCGATACGGAGAGCCTCCTCGCGGCAATCGAGACATGGGGTGTGCAGGGCGCCATCCAGCGCTGCGTCGGCATGTTTGCCTTTGCGCTCTGGGATGCATCCGACAGGGTGCTGATCCTGGCTCGCGACAGAATGGGAGAAAAGCCGCTCTATTACGGGCAATGGGCCGGCATGTTCATTTTTGCTTCCGAACTCAAGGCATTTCACGCAATCCCCGGCTTCGCGCCGCCCATCGATCGGGAAGCTCTATGGCACTATTTTTGCCAGAAGGCGGTACCTGCACCCTTCTCAATCTACGAAAACATCAGGAAGCTTGAGCCGGCCCAGGTCCTCACCCTCAAGGCAGAAGAGGGGCTGTCTTTAGCGAACGCCAAGCTGGAATCGTATTGGTCCCTCCACGACTCGCTGGCAGCCGCGCCATTCTCCGGCACGCCGGAGGATGCTGTTTTCGAGCTCAAGCGGCTCATGCTTGAGTCAATCCGGTCACAAATGGTGGCTGATGTTCCTGTGGGAGCGTTCCTCTCGGGAGGAATAGACTCGAGCACTGTTGTCGCCCTAATGCAATCTGTCTCCGACAGGAAGGTTCGTACCTTCTCCATCGGGTTCGAGGAAGCTGCGTTCAACGAGGCAGCCCATGCTGCCATGGTGGCGAACCACTTGGGGACGCAACATCAGGAGCTGACGGTCACGTCCGGTGAGGCTCTCTCGATCATCCCCCGTCTGGCCGAGATCTGGGACGAACCATTTGCCGACAGCTCACAGATCCCGACAGGGCTTCTTGCCGCGCTCACACGTAACGAGGTAACCGTTGCCCTGAGCGGCGACGGCGGCGACGAACTGTTTTGCGGCTATAAGCGGCAGCTTACCGCATCGGCAATCGAGCGCCTTCCGGGGAAGACACTGCTGAGCACTGTTCTGCTGGCCTTTGGATCGCCCGCCGCTCAACTCGTGCTTCGTTCGCTACCGCTTGGAAGAAGCACGAAAGACATGGCGAACCGTCTCCGAATTCTTTCGGAAACATTGGCCTTCGACAACCCCTTCCAGCGATACAAGGCTTTAGCATTTCAGCCTGGTCATTGGACGCTCGTCCTCAATGATCGTTGCGAGGGAAACGCCAACGCGGCAAGTCCAAGCGCCTTGAGTGCCCGGGATATGCTGACATTTGCGTCGGCGTTCGACGCACTGACATACCTTCCGACGGATGTCCTGGCAAAGGTCGATCGAGCCGCCATGGCGGTTAGCCTTGAGACGAGGGTGCCTCTGCTCGATCATCGAATTGTCGAGTTCGCATTCAAACTGCCATCTTCATACAAGGTGCGCAACGGGCGGACGAAGTGGCCTCTTCGACAGGTCCTGGAGGGCTTCGTTCCGACCGCTCTCGTCGATCGACCGAAGATGGGCTTCAGCGTTCCTATCGGCGAGTGGCTTCGAGGGCCGCTGCGGTCCTGGGCGGAGGATCTGTTGTTCTCCCGCAGTGCTGACGATGAGTTCCTGAATGACAGGGTGATCAGGAGCATCTGGCGCGACCACCAGGCTGGGCATTGGAACTACGAGGAGCACCTATGGCGTGTTCTGATGTTCCGCATGTGGCAATCACGTTATGAGTGACTCCAGAATCAAGGTTCTCTTCTTTCTTCCCGCCCTCGTGCCTGGCGGGGCGGAAAGGGTTGTGGCGACCCTCCTTCGTAACTTGTCCCGTGAGCGGTTCGAAGTTTCTCTGGCTGTCGTAAACCAAGAAAACTCGGTTTTCTCCGGAGAGCTGCCGTTAGACATACCAGTCATCGACCTTGCTGCTCCTCGATTAAGATACGGTCTCCTGAAGATCGTCCGACATATATGGGCGATCAAACCGGACGTGGTTTTCTCGACCATCGACTATTTTAACGCCACGCTCGCAGCTACAAGACCCTTCTGGCCGCGGCGAACGCGCTTCATAGCGCGACCGACAATCGTGTTCGGCGCGGCGCTAGAAGAGAACAAGTCGCCCAGCCTTTGGAAGTCCTTCAACAAGTTTGCGATTGCGAATACCGATCTTTATGTCTTTCAATCCGATGCAATGGAGCGAGACTACCGCTCCTCGCTCAATTGGAACAATGGGTCGAGTGTCGTGATCCCAAACCCGCTCGACTTCGAGTTTGTTAGGGAAAGATCAGCCCTCGAAACCGAGCAGCCATTCTATGATGCTTCAGCCTTCAACCTCATTGCGGCCGGTCGGCTTGAAAGTCAGAAGGGATTCGACGCGGCCATAGAGGCTGTTGCGCTCCTTGGAAACAGAAACGTGCACCTGACCATTCTCGGCGAGGGCGCACTGCGCTCCGCTCTGCAGCAGAAGGTCGAGGGGCTTGGACTTCAGGCGCAGGTCTGCCTCCCGGGGTACTCTCGCAATCCTTACCCGTATTACGCAAAGGCCGACGGGTTTCTCCTGTCGTCTCGATTCGAGGGCTTTCCAAATGTGGTGATCGAGGCTCTTGCCTGCGGAACACCCGTCATCGCAACACCTGTTGCAGGGCTTGGTACGATCTTGGAAGACATCCCGGAATGCGAGATCGCGCCCGGTTACTCCGCCTCTGCTCTCGCTGATGCAATGGGCCGGTTCGTCGCGCGAGGCCGGAAAAGGGTTGAACGTGAATGCGTCAGTCAATTTGACGTCGGTCAAGTCGTACGAAAATACGAAGAGTGCTTCGAAACCATGGGCAGGACCGCCAAAGGGCCGAGCGGATACGAGGCATCCGTCGCGGAATATGCATCTCGTTGAGTGAACGATTTCCCGGAGGCGAGCAGACGGTGGGTATCTCAACGCAACTTCGTGCAGCGACTGCTCACAGATCCATTGATGTCATGGGCTTGGGAGTGCTGCTCTTCGCCGGGCTCAACCTGAACGGCGCATTCTTGCTCTTCTTTGGAACTGAGGCGTTCCTGTCGCCGCTGATCCTTCTCATCACCATTATCATGTGCGTCAGGTATGCGCGCGCCTCATATGTTACAGCAAGCTACGCGCTCTTTGTTTCCACCGTCGGATCCTACCTCTTCTTCGGTAGCCTGGCCGGCCTTCTAGCATCCAGCCTTCAGACCCGGTACATCACCTCATATGGCGCGACGCTCATTCTCGTCTCGGCAATTTACTTCTGGCTCGCCTCAATGCGTGAGGCAGAGCTAAGGCGTGTTCTCAACATTCTCAAGAATATCCTCTTTATATCCTGCATCCTGGTCGTCCTCTCTGACGCCCTCCGGCCGTTCCAGGTGGCGCCGGAAATTCCCGGCCTTGATGCAGAGCAGATCATGCAGGGCGTCGAGTCGGCGGATCGGGCTTCGGGGCTTTTTGAGAACCCTAACGAGGCCGCGATGATCGCGCTGTACTGCATCGTGTTGGTGGCAGCGCTTCCTTCACGAACCCCTCTGGTTCGTATCGTTCAAGGGGCGGTAGCCGTTCTGGCGCTCGTCATGACGTTCTCCAAAACCGGCATGCTAGTTCTCATGCTCCTCACAGGGCTATTCCTATTCACGCGACGCTCGTTCGGAACGCTCATTTTGTCCGGGCTCGGGATCGTCGCGGCCTTCTCCGTGCTGTGGTTCGTCTTCAACAATGACTTGCTCAATCTTTCATGGGAACAGCGCGAGCGTCTATCCGACGTCCTCAACCTTGCAGGCGGCGAGTTCAACACTCGGTCGACCACAGGGCGCAATGTGCTTTTTGAGTTCGGCTTTGAGAAGATCAAAGGGAATTTACCGTGGGGGTCCGGTCTAGGCGAGTTTCACGCGATGGAGGGCGGTATCCGTAAGATATCAGGCGGTATCGAACTCAACGAGTGGCTCGGAATTCACAACACCTATCTCATGATCCTTGGGGAGGCGGGGATTGTTCCTCTCCTCATGCTGGGTGGCTTTCTGGCATCCGTCCTTGCTCGGGGAGTACGTAGCTCTCATCGGACGATTATTGTCGGATTCACCATCGTCCTTATGGCCGATATGCTGGTTGGGCACCATGTTCTTCTCTTGCGTTTTGCAAATGTCGTCATCGCCGTGATTTTAGCCTTGGCAGCTCTGCCTCCTCAACGGTTAGCCGTTCACCTGTCAAAGTTGCGATACAGCTCCTAGGATCTGGGATTACTCATTCGAGGTAATTCCAGGCTTCTGATGCCCAGTCCCACAGGTGGAATTGGATCCTCGGTTATCGCGGCCTATTTCTCGAAATCCTACCAGGCAAGTGCTTGAGGTCAGGAGAAGCGGGCGATTGATTGGATCGGCAAGAGCGGAGTGCAAGAGCAGCCGCATCTTACTTCAGGAGTAGCCCGAACTCGCTGCCCTCCGTGCGTGGCGAGGGATGTCTCGATAGGGCATTGTAAGTGCTCGAACTTTGGAGTGCTGAATCGCTTTCTTTCGACGCCCTTCCTACATCGCACCGGTGTTGCGGCCAGTTGGTGCAGTGCGAGGCTCGGCTCGGCGATCAGCCTAGTTTGTTTGAGATGCTAAGCAGCGATCGAGGATGGGTTCAGGGATGATGTACCAGGGAAATGACGGAGGTCCTGAACTCCCTCCCATGTCTACCGGCCACGGAAGAAATTCGGGAGAGCAGGCTCCCCAAGCCCCTTACCTTCTGCGAGGAAGCAAACCCGCGGCCGTGAACATTCATCCTCGGGCAGGCGAGCCTTTGGTTCCCGAACCAGGCAATAAAGCTAATGAGCTTTTGGCAGATTCTTCCATGCGTTCAATGGGCGGAGCGAGCCGCGAGTTTCAGTCGACAGGGATCATCACCAGAGTTGCCGGCGCAGTGTGGCGACATCTCTGGCTTGCCGCTGCGGTTGCAGCCGGCATCACCATCCTGGCCACAGGCATCGTGCTAAGTCTCGGCGAACGCTATACGGCAACTGCCCTGCTCGTTGTTGACCAGAGAGATCTGAGGCTGCTGGGTCTTGAGACACCTACGCCGACTGCGGCCCTTCCGAGCGTCGACAGCGAAGTCGAAATCATGAAGTCTGCCAGCATTGCGCAGGAAGTAGCGGCACGTCTCAATCTCGCTCAGGATCCAAAATTCATGGCCTCTGGTGATGCAGGTGGAGGCTCCTTATCGCATACAGTGTCCAATGGAATAAGCTCCGTAGGTTCATTGCTTCAATCCATCTTCGGAACCTCAGATAAAGACCCTTTGAGCCGGGGCAACAATCAGGACGGACGCGGCAGGTCAAGGGTGGATCCGAATGCTATCGCTGCACAGGCATTGCAGAAGATCACCGCTGTAAGACGACGCGGCTTGACCAATGTGATCGCAATTGATGTCACCGCCGAGTCTGCTACAGAGGCGGCGCGCCTCGCGAACGCTTACGCGGATACCTACATCGACGGCCAAATCAACGCGAGGCTTGAATCTGCTGAGCGGGCGGAAGTAGCTCTCTCAAAACGGGTGTCCGAACTCGGTGAGGCACTTCGTCGGTCGGAGACGCAGATCAAAGCGTTTGCCCTTGCTCAAGCCTCCCAGCCTGCTGACGACTCTAACCGTCGTGAAATTGATCGTTTGCAGGGCAGTATTGCGTCCGTCATGCGAGAAGCCAGTGCTTCGACTGCTCGATTGAAGGAGCTTGACGAACTCACCGCATCGCGCAATTACGCGTCATTGTCGCAGGCGCTGTCTATTCCAGAGATGGCTTTGCTCGACGAGCAGCGTCGAGCGCTTGAGCAACGCCTCCAGCGGCCAGCCGAAGGCGACAATCGAAGCGCTGATCTGCGTCAAAGACTGGAACTCCTGAATTCGCAACTCCAGACGCTTACCAATCAGCGCGTCGAACCTATACGGCGCCAGGCAGACGCGAATAACGAGCGTCTGGCGTCGCTTCGTCGAGAGTTGGAGCAGGTCGTCCAAAAGTCCGATCTCTCCACTGACATCTCGGTTCAGTTGTTCCGACTGCAACAGGAGGCTGCCTCAACCAGGCAGCTTTACCAGGAATATCTCGGACGCCTGAAAGCTCTTGCTCAGCAGCGGAATATCGCTTCGTCTGACGTGCACGTGGTTGCCCCCGCCAGTGCCCCTCCCGTCAAGAGTTTCCCGCCGAGGACAATCCTCGTTCTGCTGGGCGGCTTTGCCGGACTGGCAATCGGTATCGGAGCGGCCTATGCCCGGGATACATATCCACGCAACATCAAGTATCCCGCCGAGCTTGAGGACATTACTGACGTTCGCAACGTCGGAACGGTTCCCGACATCCGCAAGTCCGCCAGGCACGGCAGGATCGTATCGCCCGAAGATCAAATCCTCGATCAGCCGACATCCGAGTACTCCGAAGCCATCCGCCGTCTAAGAATATCCTTGGATCTACTTGAGGGCAGTGGCTTTGGGTCTAGGTCCATTGTTGTTACGTCCGCGCACTCGGCAGAAGGAAAATCGACAATTGCACTGTCGTTGGGACGCGCTGCCGCAGAGGCTGGCCTCAAGGTTATCTTGTTGGACTGCAACCTTCGTGATCCGTCCCTTCATACAAGGCTTGGGCTTGAGAACCACGATGGACTTGTTCAACTCCTTCTGTCGCCGAGCTCAATACCGGAGCATTATGTCATCGCGTCCGACCCGCGTTCGACGTGTTCTGTCATTACAAGCGGTGAGATTGGGGAAATCGTTCCGGATCGCGTCCTGGAATCTCCGCGCTTCAACAAATTGGTGCGCGAACTTGGAACCAAGTTCGATCTCGTAATCTTGGATGCTCCTGCCGCTGGAGCGGCCGCTGACCCGCTTATTTTAGCTCAGCATACCGATACTGTGCTGTTCGTCGCGCGGGCAGGGCGTGCATCTCCTCAGAGCGTACAGGAGGCGATCCAACAAATGCGCGGCGTGAAAGGCAGTCGAATCGTCACGGCCCTAAACTTCGGGATGCCTTCGCTCGACATTTCTGTTGGGATGTTCCGGCGAGACACGCACTGAAGGTCGTTGATGTGGAAATCTGTTTCACAAGCTTGGCTTCGACGAGCACAACGGTCACGTGAATCTCAGCACAGAGCTTCCATCGTTTAGGGCGACAAGGCGGTTCAGGAGACGTCAATGTGCGGAATAGCTGGATATCTCGGTCGCTTTGAGGCGGAGGAGCTCGACAACATGAGCCTGCGCGTGGCTCACCGAGGGCCGGACGGGGACGGCGTTTGGATTTCCGACAATCGTCAGGTCGGCCTCGCGCACAGGCGGCTATCGATAATCGATTTGTCGAGTGGCGCAAGCCAGCCGATGATCGAGGATGATGTCGTCCTGATCTACAATGGCGAGCTCTACAATTATCGCGAACTTCGCCAGCAGATGATTCAAAATGGCATTCGGTTTAGAACGCGCTCCGACACAGAGGTGATCCTTAAGATGTACCTGTGGAAGGGAGTGGCAATGCTTCACTCCCTCAACGGGATCTTCGCATTTGCGATTTGGGACAAGCGGTCGAAGACGTTGTTCGCAGCGCGCGACGGGGTCGGCGTCAAGCCATTTTATTACACGCAAACTCCCCGTGGTTTGCTTTTCTCAAGTGAGATGAAGTCGTTCCTGGATATTCCAGACGTCGATTGGACCATCGATCCCGCTGCGCTTCAGAGCTATATGACCTATCACTGGAGTCCCGGCGAGAGGACAATGGTCAAGAGCGTGCTGAAGCTGCTCCCGGGGCACGCCTTCATCGCGCGGAGCGGTCGCATCGAAAGAATGTGGAGCTTCTATGATCTGCCTTACGCAAGCCCGGTAAAGGAGATGAACGAGAGGGAAGCAATCTCGCTCGTGCATGACTCGGTCAGGGATGCCGTTCGGCGTCAAATGGTAGCAGATGTGCCAGTCGGAGCATTTCTGTCGGGCGGCTTGGACTCGAGCGCTGTCGTGGCATTTGCGAAGGAGGGGGCTCAGAACGGTCAGCTCCCCTGCTTTACCATTCGGTTTGATCGGGCCGGGGCAGATCAGGAAGGCATGACGGATGATCTGCCATATGCTCATCACGTCGCGAAACATCTTGGCGTCGAGTTGCAGGAAGTATCAGTAGGTCCTGATAGCCTGCATCGTCTGACCGATATGATCTACATGATGGACGAGCCACAGGCCGATGTCTCACCCATCAATGCTTATCTCATCAGTTCCGTCGCTCGCGAGCAGGGCATCAAAGTTCTTCTCTCGGGCATGGGAGGAGACGACATATTCACGGGGTACCGCCGACACTATGCGCTCGAGCAAGAGAAATACTGGCGCTGGCTACCTGGCCCAGCGAGATATGCTATGGCAAGTGTCGCTCATCGCATGCCCGTTCGCATTCCGCTGATGCGGCAGGTTCGTAAGGCTTTCTCCTATGCGCATCTACCGCAGGATGACAGAATCGCGAGCTACTTCTTCTGGGGACACCCTGATCTCGTATCATCGATGCTTTCCAAGGAGCTCAAGGAAGCGAACGCCAACGATCATGTTGCGATGACCCTTATGGAGGCGCTCGGGAAACTGCCGCCATCGACTCCATTGATGAACAAGATGTTGTATTTGGATGGAAAGTTCTTCGTTCCTGATCATAACCTCAATTTCTTCGACAAGGTTTCGATGGCTTGCGGCGTAGAGTGCCGTGTTCCGCTGCTGGATATCGATCTCATTCGCGACGCTGCGTCCCTCCCGGTCCGCTTCAAACAGGTAGGACATGAGGGCAAGTGGGTTTTCAAGAAGGCTATGGAGGCCCATCTTCCGCGTGAAGTCATCTATCGGCCAAAAACCGGGTTCGGCATGCCCCTGCGGGTTTGGATGCGAGAGGAACTGAAGGACCTTCAGGAGGATCTGCTTTCGCCAAGAGCACTACGTAGCCGCGGCTTCTTTGAGCCGAAAGCAGTTCAGGAACTCCGCACCGCTAATGAAGCAGGACGGATCGATGCGACTTACACATTGCTGTCGATGATGAGCATCGAACTGTGGAGTAGGATCTTTCTCGATCGTTCCATCCGCCCTTCGATCCCAACTGTCTCGAGGCACGTGCGCCCGCAGAGTGCTTATCAGGTGGCCTGATGAAGCCTGCAGCCGAGACCTCCGCCGCCGGCGACCACGCATCAGGGAGCATACAACAGGAATCGTCCCGGCGCGGCCGGCAGGAAGGCTTTTTTCTAACATCGACACGTAATGGGGGGGCGCCCGACAATCACATTGTTTCGGATTCGATTCCATCGTTGTCGCATTCCGCGTTTCTCTCGGCGATGCGGCCAGTCGTAAGACTTGTGGCGCGAGGTTGTCTGACGGTCGTCTGCTATCATCGTGTCATTCGGAGAGGTGATAAGCGATTTCAAGGGTACAAGCCCACTATAAACGCTTCACAGGAGGCATTCTCTGAGCAGATCGAGTACCTGCGAGCAAACTACGATCCGATTTCGCTCTCGGACTTAGCGGCTTGGATTGATGGTAGGCGAGGCCTCCCGCCCCAACCGGCCTTGGTGACTTTTGATGACGGCTATCGTGACAATGCCGAAGTCGCGTGGCCGATCATGCGCGAGCGTGGCGTTCCAGCTGTGATCTTCCTAGCGACGGATTACATCGGGACAGGGCGCCCGTTCATTTGGGACCTTGCGGCCTATCTTTTCGCAACCACGACTCTGACATCCGCCAACGTTCCTCTTGTTGGTCTGAGAAGTCTAGCTACAGATGCCCATCGCGATGCCGCAACCGCGACATGGGTCGATGCCATGAAGCGCCTCCCTGGCGCAAAGCGCAGCGAGGCAGTTGCCAGTCTCGCCAAGGCTCTTGATATTGACGTTCCTGGGCAAGAGATTTTCGAGCATCTCTATATGGATTGGGACGATGTCCGCAGGTTGGCCCGCGAGGGTGTCGAATTTGGTGGCCATACCTGCTCTCACCCGATTCTTACAGGCATTTCCGAGCCCCAAGGTAGCTGGGAGATCGAGGAGTCGATCAGGCGGGTTACAGAGGCAACCGGGTTCAAGACGCTTGGGTTCGCCTATCCGAATGGGTCCAGCAGAGACTATTCTGATACGCACGAGAAGGCTGTGCTCAAAAGCGGAGTTCCGCTGGCATTCAGCCTTGAACCGGGCCCCATGAGATTGCATGACGTTTCGAAGCGTCGCACCGGCATCAGGCGCATCTATGTGGGTGCTCATGAGTCCATGCCTCGATTCGTCGCAAAGCTGTCTGGAGTTGCTCGTCTTGCTCATGCCTTGCGCGGATGAGGAATGCGGCGACTGTCAATCGATGCCAGGACGTTCCAGCTACACGCCTTTCTAAGGCGGAGGCCGAGGCCGCACCAAGTTTCTCCCCAAGCTCAGCGAAGCCAAAGACATTAACGTTGCTGTGGAGGAGGGTCAGTCTGTGACTACATCGTCAGACTGCTCCTGATTGCGCTGTCGGTGCTCCTTTGGATAGCCCCTGAATACCTCCACTTGGCTACGCCTGCTCGACTTGCGATGGCGATGCCGGCCCTAGATATTCCATCGAGTGTGCCGGTGAGAGAAGCGTTCAGGGTACGGCACAGAGACATTCATCCGGATGGCGTGAGGCCACCAACGAGAGCGTGCCGTTCATGCGGATTGTATATCTCCATCAGTATTTCTTCACCCGGACGATGATCGGGGTTGCTGGAAACCGATCATACGAGTTTGCTCGTCGACTTGTGGCGATGGGGCATGAAGTCGATATGGTCACCTCATACACTCATGCAACAAGGGATGAGCCTCTTGAATGGTTCGAGACGAATGAGGACGGAATCCGCGTTCACTGGCTCCCGGTTCCGTATTCCAACAAAATGGCTTTTCGGGAGCGCATCGGTGCGTTTCTTCGGTTCGCTATAGGAGCATCCCGGAAGGCAGCATCATTGGACGGGGATGTCGTCTTTGCCACAAGCGGTCCTCTCACGATTGCCATCCCTGGCTTGTATGCCTCTTGGTCGAGAGGAGTTCCTCTGGTCTTTGAAGTCCGGGATCTCTGGCCCGAGGGTGCAATTCAACTCGGCGTCCTGACTAATCCGCTAGCCAAGTGGCTTGCGCGGCGATTGGAAAGGCTGACCTATCGAAACGCTCGGCACATTGTTGCTCTCTCTCCAGGCATGCGGGACGGGATCTTGGCAGCCGGCATTGACGGAGGAAAGGTGACGGTCATTCCGAATGCGGCGGATTTAGACCTGTTTCATCCCCGGATCGATGGTGCCTCCATGAGATTGCAAAACGGATTGGATGGCCGATTTTGCATCGCGTATTTCGGTACCATGGGGCTGGCCAACGGCCTCGGCTTTGTTCTTGACGCGGCGGCGGAGTTGAAACGGCGGAACGTCAGTGACATCGTGTTCATGCTCCACGGAGACGGGATGGAGCGTCCGATCCTGGAGGCTCGTGCGAGAGGTGAGGGGCTGGACAACATAATTTTTTCAGGTCCCACACCAAAGCACCTCATGGCCGAGTTGGTTTCTGCCGTCGATGTCTGCATGACGATCTTCAAGAATGTTCCTGTGCTGAGAACCTGCTCTCCTAATAAGCTCTTCGATTCTCTGGCCGCGGGAAAGCCGATACTGACAAATATGCCGGGGTGGCTCGGTAGTATTGCCGAGGAGGAGAAAACAGGTGTCCTGGTTACACCAGATGACCCGGTTGATTTTGCCGACAAGGCAATTTGGCTACGCGATCATCCTCAAGAACTGAAGGTGTTCTCCGTCAACGCTAGGAGAGTTGCGGAGGAGCAGTTTTCAAGGGATGTTCTCGCGCGACGTCTTGAGACCGTTCTGAGGCAGGCGGCTGTCAAATCCGAGAAGCACTCTTCAACCCGCATCGCACCTGCCGGAGAATAGATCGATCCAATCTGGCTGAGTGGCAGCCTCCCCGATGCTTCAGGAGGCTATTTTTTGCCGACGACCTCTTGATAAAGCGCAAGGACACGGCTCGTCGTACGTCGTTCAGACATTTCATCGGCGCGCATATGGCCATTGGAGCGAGATTCTGCTTGGAGGATCTCGATTAGCGCATTGCCGATTGACTCCACATCGGCAGGGCCAACCCAAGATGGTTGAACGTTCCCTAGAAGATCCTTGACGTCGCCAACATCGACGGACACCACTGGCAGATTGCAGGCGAGTGCCTCCTTGACTACCGTCGGCGATCCTTCCCAGTCGCTTGTCAGCAAGAGACAGTCACACGCGTTCATATAGAGTGGGATCTTCTCTGGATCGACCTTGCTAACCGGCACGAGATCCAGATCTGGGATAGTTTGCCGCGCGTAGGCAATCGCGCCTTCGGCCAGGTGCAAGCGCTTGCCGGCCGGGCGGCCTCCGAGATTGAAGAACACGAGCTTAGTGTCCTGGCTCCAGCCGAGCCGTCGACGGGCCTCCTCTCTCGCCATTGGACGGAAAAGGGACAGGTCAACACCGTCGAATATGATGGATGCGGAGCGTGAGCCTAGCCACAACCTGTCTTTCAGCTCTCTACTTACACAAATGATCTGGCGTGCACGAAGAGCGGCAACTTGCGAGAGGAATCGGCCGCTTAGACTTCTTACTCTTCCAATATCGCTCGTCGGGTTCAGGTCGCTCCCTCGATAGCTGATGATTAATGGACGAGTTGTCGCCAAAGCGCAGAAGAAAGCGGTGACGGTTCCATAATGAGCGTGAACGAGATGCGGATCGAAGTGCCGAATCACTTTGCGAAAGCGTCCAGCTTCGGCCAGAAGCGCCTTAAGAGAGGTTCTTGAAGTCAGAAAGAAATTCTCGACAGTCACACCTCGCTGCTCCAACGCCGCCATTTGACGCCGTGCAAAGACCATGCTGCTACGATCATGCCGCTCACCAGGGATAACAGATAAAACCCGGATCATATGAGGAGCGACACGGCTGCTGCATGCAGAAATCTCCTCTTCTACACGGCTGCCAAGCGACACTGAGCCGCCTCCGGCTTCAGGGATGTCACGCATTTCTTCAGAAATGTCAGGGGTTGAAACGCTGCGATTCATGTGACGGTCAAGGTGCCTACACGGTTCATGATCCCGACCAGAATGCCGCAATGACGTGTCCTGCACCATGCTGGAGCCTTAACGAGTAAGCGGTACTCCCGAAGCATACTCTCCTACGTGGATAAGCTGATGATATACGACGACCATATATCGTACGTTGATCTCATTAGACGTTGCGCATCCGGACAACCTGACAAATCATAATGCAAGCGTAGGGCTGCCATAGGGTCGAGCCATGTCGCGGGGTAACCTCGTCCAGCGATCATCTCACGAAGCAGCAGCGCTGCAAGCTGTGACAGGAGTGATTTCAAAGCTTGCTGCAGAGCGGGCTGCTCAAGCAGGAGTCGACATTGTACCGTTGCTCCGGGACGTCGGCTTGACGCCAGACTTGATCAAGGATCCTGAAATTCGCATTGCCGTAGAGGCGGAAATCGAGTTCTTGTCGGCTGTTGCAGTAGCTTTGCAGGACGACTGGCTTGGGTTCCATCTCGCACGTGAAAGCGATTTGCGCGAGTTCTGCCCCTTCTACTATCTGATGGCCTCCTCTGAGAGGTTCCGCGATGCTTTCGATTGCGCCGCGCGTTACAGCCAAGTCGTCAATGGCAGCCTCAAGATTTCCCGTGAGCCGAAATCCTTGACGCTCGATTTTGCGTTCTCCGGCATTGAGCGTCAAAAGGATCTACATCAGGTTGAGTTTTGGATTACATACATGCTGCGTATTGGCAGAGTGCTGTCCGGACGGGAGCTTACACCCTTGTCCGTCAACTTCGTTCACCGACGCGAGGGTGACATCGCCGAGATGCAGCGATTTTATGGATCAGCTTTGACGTTCGGAACCGTAAAGGACTCGATCGCTTTCAATCCAGCCGAGGCTGAGGCTGTCAACGTCACGGCCGATCCCTTCCTCCATCGGTTTCTGCTTGAATACTTCGAAGATTCTGCTGCCCGCAGCTTGTCTCGCAGAACCTCGTTACGGAGGCGGGTTGAAAACGCCATTACATCACGCCTGCCGAATGGGACTGCTATCATCGGAAATATCGCAAGCGATCTCGGAATGAGTTCTCGTACATTATCGCGCCGTTTGGCCGAGGAGGGGGCGACCTTCAGTGCGATCCTAGATGAGCTGAGATCAAGCCTGGCAAATCAATATCTGCAGGATCATGATCTGTCGATCTCACAGATCGCATGGCTTCTGGGATACACGGAAGTGAGCTCTTTTGCACATGCCTTTCAGAGATGGACCGGCCGGTCGCCGACAAGTGTACGACGACAAATCGCACATATCAGTGAGGCGTCAGAAAAGCATGGTGCAAATCTAGTTTAAGCAAAGGCGCTGGGTCCAGAAAAGTTGAAATCAAGCCCGCGAAATACAGTTCTAAAGGTGGGATCTAACATGAGTTACTACTTCGGGGTAGGGCCATGTTAATGGAAATCGGACCCTAGGTCGGATAAAATACTGCCATGATTTGAGCTGTGACCCGCTCGTTGTCGATACCATGGTTTGGCGGCGTCTTCGGCTTCTAATGCTTAAGGAGAGGCGATTGTGGAATTGCTTCGTACGATCGCCCCTGTTTCCCAGCACTACGCGGCACGTGGGTCGGAACGATCATTTAGCCCACCTAGTCGCAGGACGTCCTTGCAGGCGATCAGTGATATTGAACAATTAGCCGAGTACACCGCAGAGTTGGAGGATCTGTCGAAGGACCTCGCGGTTCAGAACGTTTCGTATGAACCGTGGATCCTATGCCCTATCCTGAAGGCATCAGGGGTAAACAGGAAGTTTGTGTTCGTTCTGATTTTCGATAGCCCCTCTGATGACAGGACGCGTCTGATCGGATTCTTTCCGTTCGAACGCGTTGTGCTTCACCATCTCGTTCCTCTATCGTGCCTGCGCCTTTGGGCGGATCCATTCAACTACCTCAACGCCCGTTGCGACCCGCTCATCCGCAAGGGACACGATTACTGTATCGAGGTTCTGCTTGATTGGTTTGCGCAAGAGAAGACGCATGCCGACCTTATCAACCTGCGCGGCCTTACCGACGGCACTTCTATCGTGCGATCTCTTACATCTAGTTTGTCCGGTAAAAAGCGTCTCGAGCATATCGAGAGTACGATTGAATCTCACCTCTACCGGCGGCACGTCAACGCCGACAGCTATATCAATGCTGTTCTGTCAAAGCGAAGTCAGCAGACCTTAAGGCGGTATGAGCGGCGGTTGCGCGATCTTGGAACTGTCGAATACGCGGATGTCGATGAGTGCTTGGATATCGAACAGCTCATCGATGAGTTTATCGATCTTGAGGACCAGGGTTGGAAGGGAAAGCAAGGAGTCTCGATCTCGGCTTATGGGCATCGGGAATGGGTTAAGCAACTCTTGCTGGATGCTCACAGTAGACAGCGCCTCTCGCTTCTTACGATGCGTGTTGACCGGAAACTCATCGCTGCGCGGTGCGTGCTGTTCTCGAAACCGGGAAGTTTTCTCTTCAAGCTGACCTATGATGAGAAAGATATCTACGCCAAACGCTCTCCCGGACTCTTGCTGGAGTTTGAGGCGATCCGTCGGATGCATTCCGATCAGATGATGCTGGGCCACGAAATAGATTGGTTGGATACGTGCTCCTCTCCTCATTCGCCGATCTTCTCAAGGAGCCGGTCAGAAGGGCTTAAGGTTCGTCGATTCATCATCGCAAGAAGTGGCAGTGTTGCAGCGCTGGCCATTGCAATGTCTCCCTACGCGGCAAGGGCAGAACAACTGATGAATGGCTGCACGAGGTGGGTGCGGCAAAAAGTGAAGGCGCTGACCTCATGAGCGCCAACAGATTGTTTGGCAGGCGTAACGTGTCCCGGAACTCCAGCTGCCTTACGACACGTTGCCGAGGCTCGAATCTCTCCGTCATCAGCGAGAAGACCCGCTAGGAGCAGAGAACTGTCACATCATTTAGTTCGCAACTGCTGTCAAAGAAGATCGAAGGTGCAAGGCCGATGACAAAGCTGAGTTTCCAGGTTCCCTGTTGCTGGAAGAGAGTACTCTCTGCGATCCGAAGGTGTTCAGCCGCCGCTGCAGTTGCTCTCCTTCTTCACCCGGCAAACGCCTTCGCGGAGTATTTGATAGCTCCCGGTGACACACTGGAGATATCCATCGTGAGCCTGCCGGAACTCAGGCAGCGTGTGCAAGTCAACTTGGAGGGCCAAGTCGCCTATCCTTTGCTGGGCAGTTTGAGCGTGGCCGGCCTTTCTCTGACGGACATTCAAGGAAAGCTCAAAAACGAGCTCACCAACAAATCTGTCAGGAACAGGTCACCCGACGGGACAGAGCGTGTTGTCTATATCTACCCGGAGGAAGTTTCGGTCACCATCGCCGAATACCGGCCGATCTATGTCAATGGTGACGTATCAAAGCCAGGCGAGTTGCCATACCGGCCTAAAATGACCGTTAGGCAAGCTATTGCGCTGGCAGGTGGGATCGACGTGCTTCGGTTCAGGACACGAGACCCGAATTTGGAGGAGGTTGATCTGCGGTCTGAAACGAACCTCTTGCGAGCAGAGTTTCTGCGCCAGCAGGTCCTCGTCGCTCGTTTGGAGGCGGAGCTCAATGGGCAACCTGAATTCACGGCCAGCGAAGATAAGGCCGCTGTCGAACTCGTCGCGGATCTTCAGAAGTCTCAAAGTGACCAGCTTAAGCTTGCATTGAGTGATCATGACAAGGAGATGAGTTCCCTTGGCCGGGGGCTAGAGCAGACACGGTCGCAGATCGATACGCTTGGTCGACTGCAGGAGCAACTGACGCAAAATTACCAGCAGCAGGCAGGCGAAGTTTCTAGGCTTCGATCGTCATTCGAGCGTGGACTTGCATCAGTTGCTCGGATTGCCGAAGAGCAGAGAGCGCTGGCCTTTGCGTCGGAAAGGCTACTTCAAACCGAAGCTCAGTTGACGCTGGCGAAGAAAGGTGAAGAGGAGCAACGACGCCAATTGCAAAAAGTCGAAGATCAGCGCCGGTTAAAGCTGATGGGCGACCTGCAAGAGGCCCAGGTAAAGCTCTCCGATATCCGGTCGAGAATTCGAGCAGCAGAGGACAAACTGGTTTATGTGGGCTCATTGAGATCGCGCTTAGCGTCCGACACAAATGCTAAGCCACGTCTCCAGATCTTCAGAAAGGACGGCGGAGCGTGGCAGGGGCGCGATGTCGATGAGGACGTCGAACTCACCCCTGGAGACGTCATAGAAGTTGCCCTGCGGCAAAGCCCGATGATGCGTACTTTGCCTTGAAATCTGCTTCATGAGTACGTCCCAATTGACGACATCTGAGGCGAGCACCTTTTCCTCCCGCTTGGAAGGCGAGATGAAAATGCGACCGCACCAAGAAACGCAGTCCCTAAGAAGCGCAGAGGTCAGCCTCTTGCGTGTCGCCGACCTTCAGCCGGATGACGTCGATGCCTGGAAGGTTTTGGCGCGACAAGCTCTCGATCCTAATCCATTTTTCGAGCCGGAGTTCGTCTTACCTCTCGAGGCGGCAAGACGTCAGGACGACGTTCATCTTCTCGTTCTCAGCGACGCGCGGAGGTGGCTCTTCTGCATGCCGGTGGTCGTAAGGTGGGGGTGGCGCAAGATGCCCGTGCCTGTCCTATCCACATGGCTCAGCCAATATACGTTCCTCGGCACTCCGCTTGTTGCCGCCGAGCGCCCTGATGCGTTGATAGAATTGCTTCAAAATGTAGGGGCCGTTCATTCTGGGCTTTTGCTGTTCGAGTGGGTCGGCGGGCACGGATCTGTTTCGAGCCACTTGGCGCGTGCGTTGTCGGAATGCGGCAGCCCTATCGTACTCTGGGAGCGCTTCGAGAGAGCCGCAGTGCAGCCTTCGCTGGATGCGGGCCGACATATATCAACACGTCGAAAAGCCGAGCTTGCGAGGCGGCGACGAGCGCTGGAACGTGAGTTCGGCACATCTGTCACGCTTGTTGATCGAACTGGCGATCCGGAAGCCGTCGACGAGTTTCTTGCTCTTGAGTCCTCGGGCTGGAAGGGACGTGAAAGGACAGCCATTGCTTCCAACGCGAGTGACAGCGAGTTCTTCCGCCAAATTTGCAGTGATCTGGCAGCCGCGGGCCGGTTGAGAATGCTCGCGCTAACATGCTCCAGGACAGTAGCTATGCAATGCAACTTCGTCGCGGATGGGATCCTGTTCGGTTTCAGGACATGCTACGATGAATCATTGTCGCGCTTTTCTCCTGGGGCACTTCTCCTTCAGGACGCTATCGAAGATTCGAGGATTCATGGCGGAGTATGGTTCGACTCCTGCACAGCGCCAGACAATGATTTATGCAACCGCTTGATGCCAGATCGTGAGCAGATCGAGACGTTTGTGGTTGGGCGTCCCAGCACTGTCGGGTCCATGTTGATTGTGACGATGCGAGCTGCCGCGTTCCTGAGGCGGACCCGTATTCAAATGAGAGAACATGGGGTCTTGAACTATCGTCATTGGCTTGGCCTGGAAAGAAAGTTAAGGGTCACAGGCCCCTGAGTCATAGCCCAAGATCAGCATGTTGATGCGAAGCATCTCGATTTGAGACCTGACACTGTGATGTCAGGGCGTCGGAAGTGGGTCGCAATCTGCGGTGCTCCACTCGTCACATTTTCGTTCGTTCAACCCATTGATAAGATCGCCGCCAGCGTCGCATTTTACGACGATCTCTTCTATCTCATGAAGCATTGCAGCATCATGTAAACGCTGCTCGAGACACATCTTGATTAGGCCTTTCGAGCGGCCTTTTGGATGCGTGAAGTCATCCCAGATTACGCAGGTCGACGATCCAGCAGGCGTCGCTTCATCGGCATTGCTTCCAGTGGTCTCTGGTCGGCTGGTCCAGCCGCAATGAAGAAGCACACCATCCTCAACAAGAGTATATGCCTGTGCACCTGCTTCCAGGTTGCGTGCTGCATCAAGGAGGAACTCCGCCTTGCTTCGGTCTCGCCTTGTAATGGGCTCGTAGCAGAGAAGATCTGATATGCAATTTTTTCTGAAGGCGGAGCATGAGGAATACTGCCGCGCCTGTTCAGCGGAGAGTTTGTAGGAAATTGGCTTGCGTTGTTTGACTCCGGCGCGAAGCGGCGTGCTTATCGTTCGCGCAAAAAGGGATCGAAAGCCATTCCGAGAGACGGCCTTGAGGTGAGCGGCTATTGCTGGGTTCGTCCGTTTGAGCTTCTGGATTGCCGCAGAACGCAAATACGCTTTAATAGCTTCAAGGACATAATTACTCCGGCTGAAAAATAGACGAACTATATATACAGTGTCGTAATGGTCAGCAGACCGATCCTTATACAGGTCGCCACCGGGAGTCAGGTCAAGATCCGAGAAGCCTTGCTTTCCCAGTTCCTGTGCTAGCAACAGGATAAGGATCTTTCCGGGTGAGTGCTCAGCTAGAAAAGGTGAGTGCACGACAATGCCAAGCGAAACGGATGCACGGTTGAGCAAGCCTATGTTTGCTGCGACGATCTTGTTCCCCAACATCAGGACCGATGCATGAGTGGTCTCTGGCCGCTCTATCAGCCGAAGGCAGAACTCCTTCTTGAATGGATCGTCTCGAAACGGAAGAGTCGAATTGATGGCGCCCTGGCGGAAGTCGCAATAGTCGGCAATCGTATCGATCACGGCGGAGAGCTGCTCTCTCGTTTGGATGCGGATCAACTCCAGAGGGCCTAACTTCCTCAAGCGATTGATTCGGCTCTTGTTGCTTTTCTTCCTGAGCGATTCCTCGACGGCGCTGCCTGGACCGAGAGCCAAGAGAGGAAGCTTCTTTTCCTGTAGTAGCGCTCTTTTCCCCCAGCGCCTGCTTGGCTCGCACCAGCCCACGGGCGAACCGGGTGGCAGGTATTGCAGCTCCAAACGTCTTCCAGGATAGGCTGCAGCCAGTGCATCAAGAGCAGATTCAATGAAGCTGTTCGCATTCTCTTCGGTTGCGAGCCACACCTGATACTCGGCTTGGTGTGCACCAACATGGACGATCAATCCTGATGGCTTTTCGATCGCTAACGGAAGAAGGCCTACGAGGCCTGCCTGATCCTTCTGAATGAGCAACAAGGGCTCGTACCGGGTCGCATACGCAGATAGCCAAGCGTCGGCGAAGGCCCAGGTTTGACATGGAGTACCCCAGATGCACGTTGCGGAAAGAGCCGACCACGCCCGTTGGAAATCCGGGTCGCGGAGTAATGCGCTGGCCTCTGCTCCACGCACCACTTCTACTCTGGGGTCACCAAATCGATTATCTGATCCGGTCATTTTGACGAATCCAACGCTGATCTTTGCGAGAAAGTATCAGCAGTAAGTGTCATTACCCACTCTATTTGACGAATATTATTATGATATTGGCTGCTCATTTCTCACATTGAAGGTTATGTTGCCCTCTGGATATATGGAATATCTCAGCAAACTATCATATTTATTTGGACAAGAATTCACGGTATCTATCAAAATAATATGAATTACCACTTCAGGATACATGAACTTCTATAGATGTATCTAGTTGTCCAGAATATCATGTTCCTTGAAGCGGAAAATATGGACATCAATCTCCTACGGATTGGATGTCAAAAGTCTCAGGAACACGTGGGAGGTGCTCTGTGGCGAACAGTTCCAAGATTCCCCTCCAGCCTGCTGCGAGTGGAACTGGGCTAAGCTCTACGAATGTGCCTGCCGATCGGCCGCTCCGACTGGTTGTCGGTCCGGCAGTCTCGGCTCTGATTGGACTCATATGCGCGGTTCAATCTGCAGTGTTCCTAAGGCATATTCTGAGCGAGAGCCCCCCGAATACTCAGGTCATTCTAGCCATCGTTGCTGTAACGGTTCTGAACGTCTCTGCTCTGGCTGCGATTGCAGCATTCTCCCAGCGAGATTCCGGGGCGCGGCTGCTGCTCGCGTTCATGTTGAGCTTCATAGGTCATTTTGCGTGGTTCGCTTTCGCTGTGGGGCTGAAGCGCGGCGTTGCATGGAGCTTCATCCCCGGCACATATCTTGCGGCTCTTGCGTGCAGCATGGCAATCGACTCCCTGAGAAGGGTTGCGCGTCCAAAGCGTGTGGGTGCCGTTGTTGCAAGCCTCGCACCGGAATTGCTTCGCCGGTTGGACCCCGGCGTCGATCTGGTGACGGATCCGTCGCTAGATGCTTCTCAGTACGACGTTCTGCTGCTGGATTTTGCGACAACATTGCCGCCCGAATGGATGAATTTCATTTCAACCGCTTCGTTGGCCAACTGCGAGATCCGACACGTTCGGAACCATGTTGTCGATCGCGCTTCTTGCCTCATGCCTGAAGAAGTGGAGCCGGAGGTTCTGCTTCGACGCCTCCAGCGACGCCAATCCTACAGTTCCATAAAACGAGCCATGGATATCGTCGCGGCTCTCATGATGATGCCGATCGCTCTTATGCTAGGCGGCCTCGCAGCCATAGGTGTCGCTATCACGATGGGGCGCCCGGTGATCTTCACGCAGGATCGCGTCGGGCGTGGTGGCCGGATTTTCCGGATGTACAAGCTGCGCACGATGAGCGCACATAATTCGAACGGAAAGCAGACGGCAACCTCGAAGAGCGATTGTCGAGTTACGCCTCTCGGCAGAGTATTGCGGCGCTATAGGATCGATGAGCTGCCGCAGCTCTACAACATTCTCAGAGGCGACATGAGCCTCATAGGGCCGCGTCCCGAGCAGCCTCAACTCGTTGCGGAGTATCAAAAAATGATTCCGCATTACGATCTGCGGCACTCAGTTCAGCCTGGCCTTTCCGGGTGGGCTCAGGTGAGCTTTGGTTACGCCTCAACGGTCGAGGAAACACGAGCCAAGCTGACCTACGACCTCTTCTACGTGAAGGAATTCGGGCTGGCGCTCGATTTGGAGATCGTAGTTGCTACAATTTGGACCCTCGCGACAGGTCGAAATGCGCGATAGCACGATGGCAATCGCAGATCTTTCTCTCGTGTCCTATGCTGCTGCTCGCGCAAGTGCATCTGACGACGTGCAAGTCGTGACTGTCCATGAGTTCGACGGCTTGGCGTCACATGTCCCAGCTTGGGATCAGCTCGCCAATCGGGCGCCACAGCAGATACCAACTTTGTTGCCGGCTTGGATCGATGCGTTTCTGCATCACAGGCTTCGGTCCAAAGAGCGGTGGCTCTGTTGTTTTGCTTATCGTGAAGGGGCGTTGATCGGCGTCCTTCCAGTGGTAATAACGCCTCACCCAATTCTTGGAATCAGCCGTCCGATTCTCCGAACCCCATCGGATGACCTCACACCCTCCGGTGATGTGCTTCTTGCGCCGGAGTATGCCGGATTAGCCTTCTGCGCCTTGTTGGAGGAGGTTCGCCGCGAGATACCTGGACATCTTGGTTTATCGTTGACGGCTGTGCGTCATGGGGCGCCTGTCCTCCAGGTCCTCCGGAGTGGAGTTCAAGGGTATGTTCGCTGCTCGGGTCTATGCTCGAAGTTTTCGTTTCTCAACGTTCAGGGGCGGTTCGATGATTATCTCGCTGGCCTTGGGAATATGCGACGAAATCTGAAGCGCTTCCACAAGAAGCTGGAGAAGCAGGGAGCCGTCTCAATCGACCGCATTCAAGGTGCGCAGGCTGGAATGGATTTTCTTGAAACGTTCATGGCCTTGGAAGCTTCCGGGTGGAAGGGTCGTAATGGAACGGCGATGGCTGACAATACGGAGGCAGTTTCCTTCTACCAGGCTCTAGCAGAGCATCTTGGTGCCCGTGGTGACTTCGAATGGTATGTCATTCGGGTTCAAGGTCAGGTGATTGCTGCTCAGATGTGCATCCGCTGCGGCGGCTCGCTCATGCTCGCCAAGATTGCCTTCGATGAGGATTACTCCGATTGCCGACCTGGTCATCTGCTGACCGGCAGTGTCATCCAGGATGCGTTTGCTCGGCCGGAGATCATCGAAATCAATCACCTCAGTAACGCTGATTGGGAGGGCTACTGGCGAATGACGTATGACGAGTATGTCGACGTTCAACTCATTCGCCGAGATATTCTTCCGATCTTGTGCCAGTTCCCGCGCGCGGCAGCTCACTATGCATATCAACGCTATGCAAGGCCGCGAATCCCTTCGCGACTGAAGCAAGCATACCGTGCCTATCGCCGAAGAGGTGATCGCAAGCCGTTGCGAAGTGCGGATAGTCGCACAGTCCGCAAGGAGCGACTGGCTGATCCCAGCAGTGAATGATTGTTCCCAGTCATCCAGGCGGCACTCTGCTGAACACCCATATCGGCCTGTCATCCCTTCCAAGGGGCTGGTTTTGGAAATGCAGAAAGACACGTCTCAGCGGAGAAGTCCTATGTCCTCATTGGGGTGGCCCAGTAAAACCGCCGTCGTAATTGTGGGGGCGGCTAGTCTATGCTGCACCTTGATTGGCTTCCGGAGCGGTGCGCGTGCTGCCGACTGGCGCACCGTTACGGCTCCGTTGGCCGTCGGTGGGCATTATTATGAACCGGCGTCGGCATCGTCAAACTCAAACGCGATCCAGATCTCCACCACGGAGCCCGGCACGATCCGGTTCAATGCGCGCAGAGGAGAGAATTCGCGTTGGGATCAAAAGGAGGGTTCTCCGGTTGATCGAGCGGAGTTGACCGGCTGGGCTCAGCCAAATCCACTTGGGGCTGATGTCTGGATCTCTTATGCCCAGAGAATTTTGCCAGGCGATCCAATTACTTCACGGTGGTGCGTGATCGGACAGATGCATGCCACGACACAAGCTGGAGACCGAGGCTCTTCGCCTCCCTTCGCACTCCATCTGCTTCCTGGAAATATCTTCGAGATTTCTACACGTTATGTCGCAGCGGCTCATCACACGGAGAATCCGGACGAGACAATCCGCTATTCGGGACCGATAGAGCGAGGCCGTTGGTACAATCATGTTTTCAGATTGCGGTTCGGTTACAAGGGTGACGCGATCCTTCAATGGTGGCGAGATGGAGTTCTCATGCTCGATCTCGCAGACTTCTCGATGGGATTTAACGATCCTGTCGGCGCATACTGGCAGTTTGGGATCTATCGAAACACCTCTCCTGAAGACCTGACGATCGAGTATCGCAATGTCGAAGTAAGCCAGGCGCCTCTCTCAAGCAGGATCGCCTCGCCGCTTCGTGCAGAGAATGCAAGGCCGTAGGCATTTGCACTACAGAGCTTAAGTTCGTGACAGTAGATGAGGCAAGTCCCAGGTTTCATGTGCCGATTTTATGATAATGTAATATTAATAATTCTGTATTTTTGTAACACTTCGAATAATTACCTGTAGATCTTTAGGTATTTTGTGTTTGTGCCGAAATTTGTCGGGTATGCAACCTTTGATCAATAAGAATTGTTTCTTGGATTATTTTTTGATGTATTGTCGTAGTTGTGCCTTGAATTATATTGAATTGCTTTATACCCCAAAAGCGTTAGTTCCTACTCCCTTTTCATCAATGGTTGCAGAGAGGTTAATTTGTATAATTAGAGACACTTTTCAAAGAAGGATCCTCCACATGACACGCGAGGCGCTGCCAGTTCAAACGATCCTTGTTTGCAAAAATTCAATGCTGCGCGAGGGACTTAAGCATACTCTTTCAGGCACGCGCTTCACGGTTCAGGCTGATCTAGCCTTGGACGCGCCGTATACATCCGAGGTAATGCCTGCCCTCTACATCGTTGACATTCATCTTCATCAGAGTGGGACGGCTGACTTTGTGAGGGGGCTGAAGGAGCGTCGTGAGGGTGATCGGGTCGTCGTTCTGGCGGAAGAGTTCGATCAGGAAGGCATGATGTCAATCATGCAGGCTGGTGCTGATGGCTATTGCCTATCGACGGTCGCTTGCGAGGTTCTCGTTAAGTATCTTGACCTGGTCATGATGGGCGAAACCGTTTTCCCGGCAGCGGCACTTCTGTCCAACCTCGCAACTTCCGACAGGTCCTATCGGGCTGACCGTGTTGCGCCGGCCGAGTCAGTGGAGGCTTTGCCTACCATCTCCGTCGGAGCGCCGATCCGAACCCTGTCGAGCCGGGAGGCTGAAATTCTGCACTGCCTGATGCAAGGTGCCCCGAACAAGATCATTGCACGTAAGCTTGACGTCGCAGAAGCAACCGTGAAGGTGCACATCAAGGCAATCTTGAGGAAGATCCGGGTTACGAACCGGACCCAAGCCGCCATGTGGGCAGTTGCCCACCTACCATCGGCTACGACGGACGACGGCTTGTCATCGTCTCGGCAGGCCGACTGAGCTCAAAAGGCCGCGCTCTAGAGCGAAATGCTTGCTCTCCGAAGAAGATGGCTCTTGCGTCAAACAGACGACGGACGGACTCCGGTGTCCCGACAGGACAGGTCTTCAGCCTTTCGAGGGACGTTGGAAGTTAGTGCAAAGAGCCGCCGAGATTGATCGAAAAGAGTACGTTTCCGAAAGAGTCGGTCACCTCGAGGCTCCAATTGGCCCAATCGCTGGAGGTTGAGTCGTCCTCCTCACGAAGCTCCGCAATGGCTTTCACAGCCTGAGCATGTGCCTGTTCAATATCGCGCACTTCGATCCCGTCCTGATCGGCGATTCGCTCGCTGCCATTCACGAGGTTGAAATAGCATTTCATCGTTACAGGCGGAGACTCGTGCGCCACATAGGGAATGTTGTTGCGAAGTACTTTAGGAGCCATGATTTCCAGCACCCATTCCTAACATGTGTTAAGTCTGCACGGATCGTCTGTCTAGCCAATTGTGCCTTATCATCATGGCTCTGACTCCCAGCGCAATTCACCCGCAGGTGTTATGCTTGCAGTTATGTCGGTCGCTGCACCTCCTCGAAACCGGCGCATTCGGTTTTGTTTGGATGGTCGGGCTTCATCATCTCCGGGCTGACTGAAGGAAAGACGTTAATTTGTAACGAAATCAGGCGCCTTAGAAAAAGGATAAAATTTTTACAGTTTTCTGTTGCGGACCAATTGTCCTATCCTGTCGGGTAAGTTAGCTTTTCTGTGGTGGAATGTCCGTACCAAAAGCCAGGACGGGCAGGGGCCAAAAGGGCTCTACGATGCGGAAGACCTACGATCACGACACTCTGTCGGAACAGGGCGATCTATCCGTAAGCAGTAAGATTTCCGAAGCTGCGGAGATGACGCCATGCACAAGGCCGAATGACATGACTCGTGTTGATGCCCCCCCTGTCCCGACTCTCCTGGTGGAGCCGAACACTCTGTTGAGAGAGGGATTAAAGCGGATCCTTTCCGAAACGCCTTACAGCCTCTGCGCCTCGGGCGCCAATTTAGACGAGGTTTGGCGAACCTGGCCTCCGAATGCCGATCCGTTTCTCCTCATTATCGATGCCGTGAGCGATCACGAGGCGAAATGCGAGCAGATCGCTCGGATCAAATCCGAACTGCCGAATGCCCGTGCCGTTATGCTGGTGGATCAGTACGATCTCAAGCGTCTGCTGGCCGCTTTCAAGGCTGGGGCTGATGCCTACCTCATCAAGACGGTGTCGTGCGAGGTTCTCGTCAAGTCCCTCGATCTCGTCATGCTGGGAGAAACTGTCTTCCCGTCTGCTGTCCTGGGGCTTCTGCGGGAGCACGGCGACGAAGAGGACGAAGCAAGTTTCGAGCATACGGAGGAGGATCCGGAGAGTGCGCCGAGGGGCTTGTCAGTACGCGAGACAGTCATCCTTCGCTGCTTGATGGAAGGCGACTCGAATAAGCTGATCGCGCGGAAGTTCGACATCACCGAGGCGACGGTCAAAGTTCACGTCAAGGCGATCCTCCGCAAGATCCGGGCGAAGAACAGGACGCAGGCTGCCATCTGGGCAGCTAGTCATCTTCCTTCGAACGGCCGCGGCATGGCTCGGTAAGAACCGAAAAAAGATTGGCCCGAGAACCGCTGGCGCAAGCCCTTCTATGACTGATGACAAACGATTCTGGCTGGCCGTGACGGGCGCACTTCGGCCTGCCGTTGATTCGATTGAAATGGGAGCTGGCACCCGCAACGCATGCTAGGCCGAGAGACCGTGCATTGTTCATCTCGGAAATGCGCGAGCCATAGCGGGGTGTATGATGCCAGAGAAGAACACCCGTTAAGCAGAGCGCAGCAGGGGACCGGCGCGGCTTGCCTCGTCTTCCAGGATCACCGCGGCGCCCTTTTCCGCAATCATCATCGTGGGCGAGTTCGTGTTGCCGCTCGTAATGGTCGGCATGACCGAGGCATCGACGACGCGCAGACCTTCAACGCCGCGAACACGCAGGCGCGCATCCGTGACGGCCATCGGGTCAGTCTCGATACCCATCTTGGCCGTTCCGGCCGGGTGGAAGATCGTCGTGCCGATGTCCCGAGCGGCATTGAGGAGATCATCATCCGATGTCAGGTTTGCGCCGGGCTTGTATTCCTGCGGATGATATTTCTGCAGGGCGGGCATGGATACGATCCGACGCACGAGCCGTATGGAATCGACCGCCACCTTCTGGTCGTCGGGGGTCGAGAGATAGTTCGGACGAATGGACGGGGCCTCCATCGGGTCGGAACTCTTGATGTTGATGCTGCCGCGGCTGGTCGGGCGAAGATTGCAGACGCTGGCTGTGAAGGCAGGGAACGGGTGGGGCTCTTCCCCGAATTTGTCGAGAGACAAGGGCTGGATGTGGAACTGAAGGTTCGGCGTTGCATAGTTTGGTGACGAGCGTGTAAAGGCGCCCAATTGTGACGGCGCCATGGTAAGCGGCCCGCGCCGGAACAGGGCATATTCAAGGGCCATGAGACCCTTCTTCCTCCAGGAGCGGTAATCCTCGTTGAGCGTCCTAACGCCCTCGACACGATAGATGGGGCGCAGTTGCAGGTGATCCTGCAGATTCTGGCCGACGCCGGGCAGATGTTGGAGAAGCTCGATGCCATGCTGCTGGAGCAGAGCGCCATCCCCAATCCCGGAGAGCTGAAGGATTTTGGGCGAGGCAACAGCGCCTGCTGACAGAATGACCTCCTTCCGCGCCAGAACGCGGCGGAGGCTGCCATTCTGAAGAACCTCGACACCAATGGCACGCCGTCCTTCGAAAAGGATCCGCGTGGCGTGCGCATGGGTCTCCACCTTCAGGTTCGGACGCGACAGGGCAGGCCTGAGGAAGCCTCGCGCGGCAGACCAGCGACGGCCATTCTTCTGGTTCACGTGGAAGTACGAGATGCCCTCGTTGCTGCCCGTGTTGAAGTCCTGCGTTCTCGGAATGCCAGCCTCGACCGCCGCGTCGATGAAGGCGTCCAGCAGCTCCCATTTCACGCGAGGCTGGTCGACGCGCCATTCCCCGCCTATCCCGTGATGATCGCTCTCACCGAGGTAATGATCAAGCTGCCGGCGGAAGACAGGCCTGACGTCGTCCCAGCCCCAGCCTTCGAGGCCCATCTGGCGCCAGTTGTCGTAATCCTCCCGCTGCCCTCTCATGTAGATCATTGCGTTGATCGCGGAGCAGCCGCCGAGGACCTTCCCTCGGGGGTAATTCAGGACCCGGTTGTTGAGCCCAGGCTCGCTTTCCGTCTTGAACATCCAATCGGCCCGCGGGTTGCCGATGGCAAAGAGGTACCCGACCGGAATGTGGAACCAGATCCAGTTGTCCTTGCCGCCCGCCTCGAGCAGGCAGACGGCATTCTGCGGCTCCTTGGACAGCCTGTTGGCCAGCACGCAGCCTGCGGACCCACCACCGATGATCACATAGTCGAATGTATCGTTTGCTGACATGGCAAGCTCGAAGGCAAGAACGGCCTCGATGGCACAAGGCTTATGATACGAGAATTCAACCCGCTTTTCGCCTCATCAATTCGATGACCTCTCCGGCAATGCCGCGCCTGAAGATGAGAACGCAGATAACGAAGATGACGCCGATCAGCACCGTGACCGGGAAGTCGTAGGCGGCGAGATAGTTCTGCAATGCAATCACGAGGCTGGCGCCTACCACCGGGCCGATCAGCGTTCCGATCCCCCCCAGAAGCGTCATCAGGATAACCTCGCCCGACATCTGCCACTGGACGTCGGTGAGCGTGGCGAACTGGAACACGATCGCCTTCGTGCCGCCGGCGAGGCCCGCCAGCGCCGCCGACATGACGAAAGCCCCAAGCTTGTAGCGGTCGACCCGGTAGCCGAGCGAGATCGCCCGTCTTTCATTCTCGCGAATCGCCTGAAGGATGTTGCCGAAGGGCGAATGGACAATGCGCCAGATCGCAAAGAAGCCGAAGAGGAAAATGGCCAAGGTCACATAATACATGGCCAGCGGCTGATTGAGGTCGATCAAACCCAGCAGATGCCCGCGAGGAACGCCCTGAATTCCGTCCTCTCCATGGGTGAACGGCGCCTGGAGGCAGATGAACGCGAACATCTGGCCTAGCGCGAGGGTGATCATGGAAAAGTAGATGCCTTGACGTCGGATGGCCAGGAAGCCGACCACGAGGCCGAGAAGCGCCGCCCCGACCACGCCCACGAGAAGCCCGGCCAGAGGCTCGAACCCCCAGACCTTGACGGCATGGGCCGTGAAGTAGGCGGCGCCTCCGAAGAAGGTCGCATGGCCGAAGGACAGAAGCCCGACATAGCCGATGAGCAGATTGAACGCGCAGGCAAAGAGTGCAAAGCACAAAATGCTCATCATGAAGACGGGATAGACCACGAACGGCGCCGCCAGCAGGGCCGCGATGGCGACTGCCCCAAGAACCACGGTCGACGTCCGTGCTTTAGGCTGCGCAGGAATGTAATGCGTTTCGACAGCCATGATGTTACTCCTCCCGCCCGAAAAGACCTGCCGGCCTGACGAGCAGAACGATGGCCATGATCACGAAGATGACGATGCTTGAGGCTTCTGGATAGAAGACCTTTGTCAGACCTTCGAGTACACCCAGCATGTAGCCGGTCACGATGGCGCCGAGGATTGATCCCATGCCGCCGACCACTACGACAGCGAAGACAATAATGATCAGGTTGGAGCCCATGAGCGGGCTGACCTGGTAGATGGGAGCCGCTAGAACGCCGGCCAGGGCCGCTAGAGCTGCTCCGAGGCCATAGGTGAGCGTGAGAAGCCGCGGGACATTCACCCCGAACGCCTGAACGAGCGTGGCATTTTCCGTGGCAGCGCGCAGGTATGCGCCAAGTCGGGTTTTCTCGATCAGCAGCCAAGTTCCCAGGCAGATGACCAGCGAGGCAATGACGACCCAACCGCGATAGATGGGCATGAACATGAAGCCGAGATTGACGCCGCCGGCCAATTGCGCTGGCGGCGAATAGGGCTTGCCGGCTGCCCCGAACCAGTAACGGAACATGCCTTCGAAAATCAGTGCAAGGCCGAATGTCAACAAGAGACCGTAGAGAGGATCCAGGCTGTAAAGACGGCTCAGCATGGTCCGCTCGATAACGACTGCGACCGCACCGACGATCAATGGAGCCAGCATGAGAGACGGCCAGTAGCCGATGCCCACATAATTGAGCAGAAGGTATGCTGCAAAAGCTCCAAGCATGTACTGGGCGCCATGGGCGAAGTTGATGACCCGCAGGAGGCCGAAGATAACTGCCAGCCCGAGGCTCAGCAGGGCATAAAACGACCCGTTAATGAGGCCGATCAGGATCTGGCCGTAGAGCGCAGGTGCCGGAATTCCGAAAATGGTGCTCATGCTGCTTTCAAACCCCGAGAACTTCGTGGAGCTGGTCCATATGCGCGTCGAGCTCCGGGCCTGGGAACGAGCCCACCATGCGTCCATCTTCCATGAGGTAGAAGCGATCTGCCACCTTGCGGGCGAAGCGGAAATTCTGCTCCACAAGCAGGATCGTCATTCCGCGCTCCTTTAGGGCGACGAGAACATCTCCGATGCGTTGTACGATGACGGGCGCCAGTCCCTCCGTCGGTTCGTCGAGCAGAAGAATCTTGGCGCCGGTGCGAAGCACGCGGGCAATGGCGAGCATCTGCTGCTCCCCGCCTGACAGCTTCGTGCCCTGGCTCGTACGCCGCTCGTGCAGATTGGGGAAAAGCCGGTAGATCTCCTCCACGCTCATGCCCGACTCCGCCACCTTCGGGGGGAGCATGAGGTTCTCGGCCACGTTGAGGCTCGCAAAGATGCCGCGCTCTTCGGGAACATAGCCGAGACCGGCCTGGGCGACCTTGTGCAAAGGCAGCTTCAGCAGATCCTGGCCCCGAAGGCGGATGACCCCCTCCCGCCGGCGCAGGATTCCCATGATGGCTCTCAGGGTCGTGGTCTTGCCGGCTCCGTTTCGCCCCAGCAGCGTGACCGTTTCGCCTTCGCGAATGTCGAGATCGACACCGTGGAGGACGTGACTCTCGCCATACCAAGCATTCAGGTCGCGAACTTCAAGGAGAGGCGCGTCACGCATGTTCCGTCCCCATATAGGCTTCCCGTACTCGTGGGTCGGCACTGACCGTGTCGTACGACCCATCCGCTAGGATCTCGCCGCGCGCCAGCACGGTCACCCGGTCACAGAGATCGGAGACTACGTTCAGATTGTGCTCGACCATCAGGACGGTCCGGTTCCTGGCGATGCGGCGGATAAGATCGGAGATGCGGCCGATATCCTCGTGTCCCATACCGGCCATGGGCTCGTCGAGAAGCAGCATGGCTGGATCAAGGGCGAGCGTCGTCGCGATCTCGAGAGCACGCTTGCGGCCATAGGACAGCTCGACTGCCGGAAGATGCGCATAGCTCGAAAGTCCCACCGCATCGATGAGACTCATAGCGCGATCGTCCAGAGTCGAGAGAATGGAGGACGAGCGCCAGAACTGCGTCGCCAGATCGGATGGGCGCTGAAGCGCCACGCGGACGTTGTCGAGCACCGTGAGGTGCGGAAACACCGCTGAGATCTGGAATGATCGCACAAGACCGAGCCGGGCGACTTCTGCGGGTTTGAGCGCGGTAATGTCGCTTCCCCGAAACGTGATCTGGCCGCGCGTCGGGGTCAGAAATTTCGTGAGAAGGTTGAAGACGGTCGTCTTGCCGGCGCCGTTGGGGCCGATCAGAGCATGGACTGTTCCCTCGTTCACGGAAAGCGTCACGTTGTTCACGGCAATGAAGCCGCGAAACTCCATGGTAAGGCCGGAGGCACTTAGAATTGGTTGGGTACTGACCATCGTCGGGCCGACAATCTCGTGCAAGAAACAAGCGAAGCTGGACCCTTGCGGGGTCCATGCAGCGCGCATGATCGGCAAGGCGAAAAGCGGGAAGCGGAGATGCGATCCCCCGCGTCCCGCCACAAACTTACTGCGTCAGCTGACAGCCGCTCTCGGAAGCCTTGATGAAGGCGTCGTCGCCGGGCACTTTCGCGAGCTGGGTGTACATGTCCCACTCGCTCTTGCTTTCCTCAGGCTTCTTCACCTGGAAGAGATACATGTCGTAGACCATGCGGCCGTTGGGCAGAACCTTGCCCTTCTTGGCGAACACGTCCTCGACCGGCATCTCGTGGAGCGCCTTCGCGACCGGCTCCGTCGCATCGGTGCCAGCCTTCTGAATGGCCTTGAGATATTGCAGCACGGACGAATAGGTGCCGACATGGATCATGTTCGGCATCCGTCCGGTCTTCTCCATGAAGCGCTTCGCGAAGGCGCGGTTCTCATCGCTCTGATCCCAGTACCAGCCCTCAGTCAGCGTCAGCCCCTGGGCGGCCTTCAAGCCCAGACCATGAACCTCCGCGAGCGTGAACAGGAGCGCCGCAAGGCGCTGGCCGCTCTGGGTGAGGCCGAATTCGGCGGCCTGCTTGATTGCGTTCGAGGTGTCGAGGCCGGCATTGGCGAGACCGACCACGTTGGCGCCGGAACTCTGTGCCTGCAGCAGGAACGACGAGAAATCATTCGCACTCAAGGGATGGCGGACTGAGCCAAGAACCTGACCACCCTTCGACTTGACGAATTTCGAGGTTTCATTCTCGAGCGAGTACCCGAAAGCATAGTCGGCGGTCAGGAAGAACCACTTGTTGCCGCCGTTCTCCACCAGCGCACCGCCGGTTCCGACAGCCAGAGCATGGGTGTCATAGGCCCAATGGAAGCCGTAGGGTGAGCATTGCTTGCCGGTCAGATCGGTCGTGGCCGCGCCGGTGACGATGTTGATTTTTTTCTTGTCCTTGGAGAGGCCCTGCACCGCAAGCGCAACCGAGGAGGTGGTCAGCTCCATGATGGCGTCGACCTTGTCGGTGTCGTACCACTGCCGTGCGACGCTTGCCGCCACGTCCGGCTTGTTCTGGTGGTCCGCACTGACGATCTCGATCGGAGCGCCGAGAACCTTCCCGCCGAAATCCTGAACCGCCATGCGGGCCGCCTCGACCGAGGATTTCCCGCCGAAGTCGGCATAGACGCCGGATTGGTCGTTCAGGATGCCGATCTTCACGACATTGTCGGATACCTGCTGCGCATAGGCTCCCTGGGCCATAACGGTGCAGCTTAATGCAAACAGAGCCTTCTTGAGGATCTTCATCGGTTCCTTCCCTTTCGTTTCTTGAGGGCCAGGCTGGCTCCTGTCCCGTTGTGCCGGCATCGTGGCGGCACCGCTGACGATGGTCAAGGAAGATAGGAAGGCTTTTCCGCCAAGGAATAAGGCGGAGCTTTCATCCTATAGTAGGACGCGGCGGAGGATGGAGCGAGTGCGATCGCCTGCTCACGAATTGGGCATTCCGGTCCCAGGAACGGGCTCGTACATGGTTCACATCATCCAGGCCAGGGCTTATATCGCCTCCAACGATCTGAGCTTTTGACGCTGAGCCTGCTTTGGAGCCCTCGATGACTATTCATCAGAAACCCGCCGATCGTCGTATCATTGATCTCAAGGACCCTTCGCTGCTTGTCAGCCAAGCCTATGTGGCCGGCGAGTGGATCGATGCTCCCGACGGCAAGACCATCCCGGTTACGGATCCCTTCGACGGCGCGGTTATCACCGAAGTGCCGAATCTCGAGCCGGAGGCCGTTCGCCGCGCCATCGACAAGGCGCATGAGGTGCAGAAGGAATGGGCTGCCCGCACCGCCAAGGAGCGGAGCCAGATTCTCAAGCGCTGGTACGACCTCATCATGGCCAATGCGGACGATCTGGCCCTCATTCTCACCACCGAGCAGGGCAAGCCCCTCGCGGAGGCAAAGGGTGAGGTGGTCTCGAACGCATCCTACATCGAGTGGTTCGCCGAGGAGGCCAAGCGCATCAACGGCGAAATCATTCCTCCGGCCAGAGGCGATCAGCGCATCGTCGTACTGAAGCAGCCGGTCGGTGTTTGCGCAGCCATCACGCCCTGGAACTTCCCTAACGGCATGATTACCCGCAAGGTCGGCCCGGCGCTGGCCGCCGGATGCACGATGGTGCTGAAGCCGGCGGCCCAGACTCCGCTTTCGGCCTTTGCGCTCGCCGTTCTAGCCGAGCGCGCAGGAGTGCCGAAGGGAGCTTTCTCGGTCGTGACAGGAGATGCCAAACCGATAGGCGAGGAATTTTGTCATAACCCGAAGGTTGCCAAGATCACCTTCACGGGTTCCACGAATGTCGGTCGCTGGCTCATGCGTGAGGCCGGCGACAGCATCAAGCGTCTCTCGCTCGAGCTTGGCGGCAATGCACCCTTCATCGTCTTCGACGACGCGGACCTCGATGCGGCCGTCGAAGGAGCAATGATCTCCAAGTTCCGCAATGCCGGCCAGACCTGCGTCTGCGCCAACCGCATTTACGTTCAGGACGGTGTGGCGGATGCCTTCGCCGAGAAGCTAGCGGCCAAGGCTAGGGAGCTGAAGCTGGGCCGCGGGACGGAGAACGGCGTCGCCATGGGGCCGCTGATCGACGATCGGGCTGTGGCCAAGATGGAGGAGCATGTGCAGGACGCTCTGTCCAAGGGCGGTAAGCTCGTGCTGGGCGGCAAGCGCTCCGACCTCGGCAGCACATTCTTCGAGCCGACCGTGATGACCGGCATCACGCAGACCATGAAGGTGGCGAAGGAGGAAACCTTTGCCCCGCTGGCGCCGATCATCCGGTTCAAGGACGAGGCCGAGGTTGTTGAAATGGCCAACGACACGGAGTTTGGTCTTGCGTCATATTTCTATGCCAAGGACATGGCGCGTGTCTGGCGCGTGGCGGAGGCGCTCGAGAGCGGCATGGTCGGCGTCAATACCGGCCTGATCGCCAACGAGATGGCGCCGTTCGGCGGCGTCAAGCAATCGGGTCTCGGCCGAGAGGGCTCCAAGTACGGGATCGAGGGCTTCCTCGAGATCAAGTACATCTGCCTGAGCGGCATTTAAGATCGGCAAAAGGCCCGGCCGAATGATCGGCCGGGCCTTTTTTCTTGCGAGTGTGCTGCGCCTCGGTTCACGCAGAAAGAGTCAGCGCGATCGGTTGGTGATCGGAGGCCGTCGTGTTCACGTCGACACGCACCTCGCTGATCCGAGGCGCGAGATTTTCCGTCACGAACACGAAGTCGCGGCAATGCGGGCCCTGAGGCCATTGCTCGGCATCGCCGACGCCGGCCGTTGGGTCGTGAGGAACGCCCGGGTGGAGCACCGTCCAGGCGTCGACGAAGGCCGGGATTCCGGACGACAGGGGCTTCTGCATCTGGGTGTAGGTCACTTCATCGGGCGTGAGGTTGAAATCGCCGCAGACGATCGCACCGATCGGCGCTTCAATGGTGCGATAGGGACCAGCTGATGTGTCCCTGAACATCAAGCGACTACGCTTCGTGCCTTCTTCATGCAGTTCGCGAAGCCGTCCAACCTGCGCCAAGCGCTGTGCCAGGGAGTGAAACTCCAAGTGACAGGTCGTGACGCGCATAGGCCCGAAGTCCGAGACGACGACGGCCTCAAGGGCTTGGCGCTGCATGCTGCGGACCTCGTCGGCCGGCCATGGCAGCATGTGGCTCGTGATCTGGAGGACCGGCAGGCGCGACAGGATCATGTTGCCGAAGACCTGAAGGTCGCCGTCTCGGTCGATCATTTCCACCGCCGGGCGGAAGATGGGGTGATAGCCAGGCAGCAGATCCGCCAGGATCGTCGGCTGATCCTCGCCGCCGTCCTGTGTCGGAAAGCCACGGGAGATCTCCTGAAAGCAGAAGACGTCGGCGTCGCATAGCGAACGCGCCGTCTCGACGATGCGCTTCAGGTCCACCTTTCCGTCGCAACCCAAGCCCCATTGGATATTCCATGTGACAAGCTTCATCGGGGTCTTCCGCTAGCGAGAGGCTGCTTGAGTCGAGGCACGGATGCTCCCGGACCTGGCCGACAAGAGGAACGATGCCAATTCGGCGAAGCCTTCTCCCGAATGCCCGTCCGTGATGTAGGCGGGCTTGTTCTTCAGCCTGTGTGCGAAGGCGTGCACGTTGGCGACACCCACGCTGAGCGGAAAGGCCGCGAACATGGGCTCGTCGTTGGGAGAGTCGCCGGCGAAGAGCACAGTCTCCGTGGCCTGCGCCCAATCGATCCCGAAAACGCTCTCCAGCAGGGTTTTCGCCATGCTGAGCTTGTCGTAGGAGCCGAACCAGCCGTTCACATGGATCGAGCTCACCTTGGCCTGCGCCCCCGCCTTCTCGAAGATGGCGACGATCCTGTCGATCTCCGACTCCGGCAGAGCGGGAACATCCTCGCAGAAGTCGATCGCAAGATCGGCGACCCGATAGGCCTGATCGCTCGCGAGGGCCGATCCCGGGACTGCAGCGAGCACTTCTCTTTCGATCGCGTCGAGGCGCACGCGGTTCTGCTTCAGCTCTTCGGGCTTGGCCCAGAAATGCTGATGCATCTTTCTCTGCTCACGATCATACTTGAAGTAGAAGGCGCCGTTCTCGCCTACCACGGCATCCACGGGCCACATCCGCGCGATGTGATCGCACCAGCCGGCCGGACGTCCGGTAACGGGAACGACGATAAACCCGGCCCGATGCAGATTCTCGAGGGCGGAATAGGCCGAGGCGGTCAGCATCCCCTCCGTGGTGATCGTATCGTCGACATCGGTCAACACCACTCGGATCGAACGGGCCTCATCGGGCGACATGGAGGACAGAGGCTTCACGGCCGCTTTTCCTTCTTCGGTGAACAGATGGAATGAGGCGAGTTCTTTGGCATAGGCGAGCATTTCCTCCGACGGCACCGGAAATCCTGCCCTCATGAGGGCAGGACATCAAAGCTGAGCGATTAAGCATAGTTGATGGCGCGTTCCAACGGTTTTGATGATGCCCGCGACAGGATTGAGCCAATCCATTGATAAATATTCGTTATTCTAATCATGTCGTGATTCGGGGATGATGTTGCCTGTTCGTCCGGGTCTGGCGACGGCGTGGTCAACGTGCTTTTATCGCCTCGAATGAAAGGGAGGAGCGGCTGGGCTCTCCTCCCATCGGTGAGACAGGGACGATGGGCATCAGGAAGTACGACTTCGGGGAACTAGAAGGGCAGGGTGTCGAGGCCTATGAGATCGAAGCTGGGTCCTTGCGTGCGCGAGTCGTCACCTACGGGGCCATCCTGAGCGAGCTTCATGTGCCTGATCGCGCGGGCAATCCGGCAGACATCGTCTTGGGTTATGACGATCTGCCGTCCTATCTTCGATACCGCGGCTCGGCTGGCGCGATCTGCGGGCGATATGCCAATAGGATCGCGAGGGCTCAGTTCTCGCTGGATGGCGAAACTCATTCCTTGTCCGTGAACGAGCCGCCCAATCACATCCATGGCGGCTTCAAGGGTTTCAACAAGCGGGTCTGGACGGCGGAGCCGGATTCAGAAGGCAATGCCGTCCGCCTGACGTTGGAACGGCCAGATGGTGACGAGGGCTATCCGGGCAGGGTGAATGCATCCGTCACGTACCGTCTCACCGACGAGCCCGCCCTCGAGATCACGATGGAGGCTGTGACGGACCGGCCGACCGTCATCAACATGGTCAATCATGGCTACTGGAATCTCGCAGGACATGGATCCGGCAGCATTCGCGATCAGCATCTTCTTATCGACGCCGACCATTATACGCCGGTGGGGCCTGGCAAGATCCCGACCGGCGAGATCGCTCCGGTGGCCGGAACTGCGTTCGACTTCAGACGCGAAAGGCCGATCGGTGCGTTCATCGATGATACGTCACAATTGCCGGAAGCCGGATACGACCACAACTTCTGCCTCAATGGACAGCGTGGCGCTCTGCGACGGGCTGCGCGCGCCGTCGATCCGAGTTCCGGGCGGGGGCTGGAGATCTGGACCGATCAGCCGGGTGTTCAGTTCTACACGGCCAATCACTTCGAGGCGCTGCCCGCGACCGGAAAGGGCGGGGCGAGATATGGCAAACACGCCGGTTTCGCGCTTGAAACCCAGGTCTACCCGAACTCGCCGAACGAACCACATTTCCCGTCGGCCGTGCTCCGGCCCGGGATGACATACCGCCATGTCATGCGGATCCCGTTCTTCAGTCTCTAATCTGCGGTCGTCAACGATAGCGTGAGGACGTCCATGCCGGAGGATGCCGAAATCCTGAAAGCCTTGTTCGAGGCCGCGTTGGGCGCAGCCTTGCCGGACGGCAAGTTCGACGCGCGCCTCCCCCCAAAGCCCAAGGGGCGCACGATTGTGGTGGGGGCGGGCAAGGCCTCTGCGCGCATGGCTGCAGCCTTCGAGTACGCATGGAGCTGTGTCGGCGGGACCTGTGAGGGTCTTGTTGTCACCCGCTATGGCCACGCGTTCCCGACCCGGTGGATCGAGATCGTGGAGGCCGCACATCCGGTTCCCGATGAAGCAGGCATGGGTGCCGCAAGGCGCATCCTCCAGCTCGCCGGCAGCGCAGGCTCGGATGATCTCGTCGTCTGTCTCATCTCAGGCGGAGCATCGGCACTTCTTTCGCTGCCGGCTGAAGGCATCACGCTGGCCGACAAGCAGGCACTGAACCGTGCGTTGCTGAAATCAGGCGCGCCGATCGGTGAGATGAACCAGGTCCGCAAGGCTCTTTCGGCCATCAAGGGCGGACGCCTCGCGGCAAGCATCGGTGATGCGCAACTCGTGACTTATCTCATTTCGGACGTGCCGGGCGATGATCCCGCCAGCATCGGATCGGGGCCGACCATTCCCGAGCGCAGCGATCCCGAGGCGGCACTCGCCATTCTCCGGAAGTACGACATCGACATTCCGGGGCACATCGCGGAGGCCATCCGGGCAAACGCCATAGAATCCGATGTGCGCGGCGGCTCCGTTCATATGCTGGCGACACCGAAGATGGCGCTGGATGCTGCCGCCGCGAAAGCCCGTGAGTTCGGTTTGAACACACTCATTCTCGGAGATGCCATCGAAGGGGAAGCACGCGAGGTAGGTCGCGTCATGGCGGGCATCGCGTCATCCGTCGTTCAGCATGACGAGCCCGTGCGTCGCCCCTGCGTCCTTCTTTCCGGGGGCGAGACGACCGTCACCGTGCGCGGCCATGGACGAGGCGGGCGGAATGCGGAATTCCTGCTCGGCTTCGCCGTCGCGCTGAAGGGTCAACCCGGGATCTCCGCGATTGCCTGCGACACCGACGGGATCGACGGCTCCGAGGACAATGCCGGCGCCTGGTATGAGCCCGCTGTCCATGACCTTGCCCGAAAAGGCGGCGTCGATCTCGAGAAGCACCTCGCCGACAATAACGCCTATGCGGCTTTCGCACAGCTTGGACGCCTCATCACGACCGGGCCGACGCTCACGAACGTAAACGACTTCCGCTGCATCCTCGTCAGGGAGTCAATGCGCTTGCAGGAGAGCGGCGGGCTTAACCACCACTCATGACTTCGCTCCGGCGCCAGGCGGGGCCTCGTCGGGCAGAATCAAGCGTAGGGTCGTCCCATGACCCTCTCGGCTCTTGATTTGGACGCTTCCGCCATGAAGCTTGAGGATATGGGACACGAGACTGAGCCCCAGGCCGGTGCCCGGAACATGCTTGACGTTTCGGGCGCGGAAGAAGGGCTGAGTCAGGTAGGGAAGATCCGTTTCCGGCACCCCAAGTCCCTGGTCCGCCACCTCAATGACGACCTGATCTTTGTGCCTGAGGTTCCTGATCGTGATAGGGGCTCCGGCCGGTGAATATTTCACCGCATTCGATAGGACGATCGCCAGAGCCTGCTCAATCAGAACCGGATCTCCTACGAAAACATCGGGGAGATCTTTAAGGTCGATAAGAAAGGAGCGGGATGGCTCCTGCCTTTGGTACTCCTGGCAGGTCTGCCGAACCAGGATATCCAGGTTGAACACGCTCAGGGACACAGCGAGGGCGCCGGCATTGATCCGTGTGTAGGAAAGGATCGTCTCGATCAATTCCTGCAGCCGCAGGCTCGCTCGCCAGATCTTTTCGGAGCGGTCTTGGACATCGTCACTCGTCATTCGACTTGCCCTGCGCTTCATGCCTTGGGCAAGGGAGGAGATTGTTGAGAGCGGTGTCATAAGCTGATGAGCCAAGAGAGCCATGCGATCCAACTGAGGGGAGGGACCCCTCATGATGTCGCGGCTGATCGGGCTTTCGCTGTTCTGGCGAGGCTTCTTGGAAGGTGGTTCAGGCACAGCAGGAACTCAAGGTAACAATACGATATATAGTTACCTATGTCAGATCTTCCCATTGTGTAGAGCCCTGAAGTTTCAGAAGGTGCGTAGGCGCACAACCAGGGGATGTTTGAAGTTCTGGGAGCCTGCATCAAAGACAGAAGAACCAGTACATTGCTTCCCTGGTGGCGTCAGACCCCGATCCGCCGGGCCATTCTCAGCGGCGGCGCCGATGCGGCGATTATTCCGAAGAACTGATCGCAACCCTTGCCCGACGCGGGCGTTCCCCATGCGTATGAACGACGATTCTCAGGAGAGTGATGATGGATAACGATCGCGTCGAAGGCAGCATGAAGAACATCAAGGGCAGCATCAAGGAAGGCGTCGGCAAGGCTGTCGGCGATTCCAAGATGCAGACCGAAGGCAAGATGGACAAGGCCGAAGGCAAGATCCAGAACACGATCGGCGGTATCAAGGATTCCTTCCGCAAGGATCGCGAATAATCAACCTATGGGGTTGATTGGGCCCGGCCATGTGCCGGGCCATTTCTTTTGGGGCTAGCCCACCTTGCGGATGAGAAAAGTCGTTTGCGCGTTGTTCTGCTGCTGATTCATCAAGATGTCTCCCGTCTCGCGGACAAGGTTCGGGACATCGATCGCAGCCAAGGGATCCGTGCAGATCACCTGGAGTTGGTCGCCCGGATTCAAGCCCCGCAAAGCCTTGCGGGTCCTAAGAACCGGCAGTGGGCATTTGAGTCCTGAGAGATCGAGTACGATCATGATGAGGTTCCTGCGTCCGGAGCGGAAGCACCGGCTTCTTAAAAGCCCGCGGAGGCGTGTTCAACCATAGCCTGTGCTGCGGCGAGGTCTGCCGACGTGTTGATGTTGAAGAATGGGTCGACGGGCCTGCTCGGCCAGGTGACATGGACGACGCCATGCGAAGCCGCCCACCCCCGAATGCTTTGCGCGCCGTTCTGCACGAGCGTTTCGCGCAGGTCTCGGCGCAGATCCGTCGGCCACAGGGCAATGGCATGGTGGATACGGTCTCCGGACGCTGCGCACACGATCGGCTTTCCCGATGTAGCCTGGGCTTCCTGGAGACGATTCACGAGATCGTGCGGCAGAAAAGGAGTGTCGCAGGGCACGCTAGCCACCCATCTGAGGGCCGGCCGGAACGTGGCCGCCCATTCCATCGCGGCCAAGATCCCTGCGAGCGGACCGGGAAACCCAGGGATTGAATCCGGAACGATGGGCAGAGACGTCCCTTCGAACCGATCCTGTGCACCATTGCCGTTGAGGATGAGCTCATCGCATTGCGGGCGGAGCCTCTCGACCACGCAACTCAGCAGAGTGCGCCCTCCCAAGGGCAGCAGGGGCTTGTCGGCGCCGCCCATTCGGCGTGCCAGCCCCCCCGCCAGCACGACGCCCAGCACGGGCTGATGAGCGTGAGCCGCGGGCACTGTGCTCACTCGATGACGATGCGTGGAGCCGCTCGTACGGCCGGGGTGCCCGACAAAGCGCTCCAGATGCGGTCGGCGATCTCCTTGTAGGTCCGCGCGTGAGGACCGTCCGGGTCGGCGACCACGACCGGGCGTCCCGCATCGGACAGTTCGCGGATCGACATGGTGAGCGGAACTTCGCCGAGGAATGGCACGCCGAGGCGCTCGGCCTCGGCCCTGGCACCGCCATGGCCGAAGATATGGGATGTCTGCCCGCAATGGGGGCAGACGAACGTCGCCATGTTCTCGACGATCCCCAGGATGGGAACTTCGACCCGCTTGAACATGGAAACGCCGCGGCGGGCGTCGATGAGGGCGAGATCCTGTGGTGTCGAGACGATGACGGCACCTGCGAGCGGCGTAGCCTGCGCGATCGTCAGTTGTGCATCTCCCGTTCCTGGCGGCATATCGACGACGAGGATGTCGAGATCGCCCCAGGCGACCTCGCGCAGCATCTGCGTGATCGCCGACATCACCATGGGGCCGCGCCAGATCATGGCGGCCTCCTCATCGACAAGGAACCCGATGGACATGAGCTTGATGCCATAAGCCTCCATCGGCTTCAGGATCCGCCCTTCCAGGAGTTCGGGCTTTCCATGGACGCCGAAGAGCTTGGGCATCGACGGGCCATAGATGTCGGCATCGAGGAGCCCAACCTTGAGGCCAAGGGATTTCAGGCCGAGCGCGAGATTGCAGGCCGTGGTCGACTTGCCGACCCCGCCCTTGCCGGATGCCACCGCGATGACGTGCTGTACGCCCGGGATACGCTGCGTCTTCTGCTGCGCTGCCGCTTGTTGAGAGCGGGGCGGAGCCGAAGGGGAGGGAGGAGCCTTCCCAGAGCCGGGCGCCCGGTCCGCCGTCAAGCTGGCGAAAACACCTTTGACTCCGGGCAGACCCTGGATGGCTGCCTCTGCAGCCTGCCGGACACGCTCCATGGCGGATGCTTCCGACGGATCGACGGCGATCGAGAACATGACCCTGGCAGCATCGTCGATCAGGATTTCGGAAAGACGTCCCGATGCGGAGAGGCTCGTTCCCTGGGGGTCAACTGGAATATTCGCGAGCGCCTGCAGCACATGTTCACGGGTAATCGCCACGGCGGGCCTCCTACGCATCGATTGCTGTTCTGGTGTCATGTAGAGGGTCAAGGCCCGCGCGTTAAGACGTGAACTGCGGGCTGTGCGCCGTATCCTGAACCAAAGCGCACCTTGTCCGTTGTTCACCGTGTCCCTTGGAGGGCCGGTGCCGGGCCGGCCGATTGCCCGCGCCGCCTGGCCACGCCAGGCGGAAACGATCCATTCGCCGCCGTCCCGAGGGTATTTGACGAGATCAAGGAGACGAATATGCACCAGCACGGCCACAACGATCCTAACGCCAAGAAGCTTTTCGAGCTCATCAAGGACGTGAAGATCGCCATGATGACGACGGTTGATACGGACGGCACGCTCCACAGCCGCCCGATGCACAGCCAGGAAGCGGATGAGCATGGGGATCTGTGGTTTTTCACTCAGATCCAGTCTCCGAAGATCACTGAAGTGTCTCGCGACAGCGAGGTCAATCTCGCCTATTCCGATCCCAGCAGCCAGACCTACGTCTCCGTGTCCGGCAAGGCTGAAATTGTTCGCGACAAGGCAATCATTCAGGAGAAGTGGTCCGAGCCGCTCCGGGCGTGGTTCCCGAAAGGCGTCGATGATCCGCAGATCGCTCTGATCCGCGTGCACCCGATGAAGGGCGAGTACTGGGACAGCCCGTCTTCGACGATGGTCCACCTGTACGGCTATGTGAAAGCCGCCGTCACGGGACAGCCGCCCCATCCGGGCGATCAGGCAAAGGTCAATCTGACCTAGGTCGATTTCGAGCATTCGCAAGAACAGGAGCCGCATTGCGGCTCCTTTTTATTTGCATTCTGTTTTTGTCTTTTCGGCGAGATCAAGCGTGAGTATAGTCATGGCGTAAAGTCGCAAATAAGCCGGAGCACATCCAGCACAAGAAAGAGTAATAATATTCGATGGGGCATTTCTAGGGAGAAACCCATGAAAGCCATATGGCTTGCCGCCGTCTCGACCGTTGCTCTTGCGTCCTATGCTTTCGCGCAACCGGCAGCCCAGCCGCCGACCAGCAATCTCGAAAAGCTCTCCTCGTTTCAGAGTACGGGAACGACCGAGCCCAAGCCCATTCCTCAGGAAGGGCGCCGTGCCGACGCCATTCGGCGCAACCTCGAAAAGATCAAGCTTCCGCAGGGATTTAAAATTGAGCTTTATGCCATCGTTCCTGACGCGCGCCATATGGCCGTCGGTCCGTCCACAGGCGTCCTCTTTGTCGGAACCCGCAAGAACAACGTCTATGTGGTGACCGATCGCGACAAGGATCGTGTGGCCGACGAGGTGAAGCAGTTTGCTCCCTCCGTCGAATTCAAGATCCCGAACGGGGTCTGCTTCTCGCGCGATGGCATGCTCTACGTGGCGGAGCAGAACCGCATCCTGCAGTTTCCGGCTGCTGAGTTCTTCTATGAGGGGCCGGACGTGGCGGCTTTCGTCGTGACGAAGCAGGGGGATCTCATTCCGCCGACCGAGGAGAGCTACAACCACACGGCCCGCGTCTGCCGGATCGGCCCTGACAACAAGCTCTATATCGCACTCGGTCAACCCTTCAATGTGCCGCCCAAGGACAAGATGGATCTTTACAAGAAGGCGGGCATCGGCGGCATCATCCGTATGGACCAGGACGGGAAGAACCGCGAGGTCTACGCCACGGGCATACGGAATTCCGTCGGCATGGACTTCAACCCGTCGGACAAGACCCTATGGTTCACCGACAACCAGGTAGACGGCATGGGGGACGACCAGCCTCCCGGCGAGCTCAACCGCGCAACCCAGATGGGCCAGAACTTCGGCTTTCCATATTATGGCGGAGGCACCGTTCGTACCGTCGAATACAAGGATGACCCGGTCCCGGCAGGCGTCGTCAATCCGCAATTGGAGATGACCCCTCACGCGGCCGACCTCGGCATGGCGTTCTATACGGGCAAGATGTTCCCGCAGACCTATCAGGGCGGGATCTTCTCGGCGCAGCACGGTTCCTGGAACCGCACCAAGCCGGTCGGCGCCAGGGTCATGTTCACGCCGCTCAAGCAGGATGGCACGTCCGCCGAACCGCAGGTCTTCGCCGAAGGCTGGCTGACCGACAATGGCGAATACCTGGGCCGACCCGTCGACGTCGCCACGCTGCCGGATGGTTCGCTGCTCGTATCGGATGATACGGCCGGCGCGGTCTATCGCATTTTCTACGAAGGCCGCTAATTTTTGCCTTATCGGGCGCGCCGCTCTGGCGCGCCTTCTCCAGCAGGAAGTGTGTCATGAAGCAAGTGTGCGCCCTGGCCGTGCTGGGGGGAATGCTCAGTGTTCTCGCCTCGCACCCGGCCCTCGCGGCCGATGCCAGGGCGGGCCGCCAGAAGGTGGTCGTCTGCCAAGCCTGCCACGGCCTTGACGGCTTGTCCAAAAACCCGGAAGCGCCCAATCTTGCGGGCCAAGTCGAGGCATACCTCGTCAAGGCCTTGCGGGACTACAAGGCCGGCGAGCGCAAGCACGAGACCATGAACATTGTAGCGAGGGATCTCGCTGACGAGGATATCGCTGATGTGGCGGCTTACTATGCCAGCATTCAGGTCGATGTCCTGCCGCCTTAAGCCTTGGCCGCAGGGCAGCCATTAGCCAGGCACTCTTTCATCCGACGGATGCCTTCGCTATTGTCGCGCCTCCCGCAGTGGTGAGGAGCATGCGATGGTGGACATCGCGACCAGGGTCTACAATCATACCTGGAAGATCGATCCGATCGTCCGATCCGTTCTGGATACGGACTTCTACAAGCTGCTGATGGCGCAGACGATCTTTCGCCGTCATCGAGACGTGCAGGTTACCTTCGGTATCCAGAACCGCACGACCCGTATCCGTCTCGCGGACATCATCGACGCGGGGGAGCTTCGGGAGCAGCTCGACCATGTGCGGTCCCTTTCGCTGACCCGGGGCGAGTCCACCTGGCTGCGAGGCAACACGTTCTACGGCAAGCGGCAGATGTTCTCGCCGGAGTTCATGGACTGGCTCGAGACCTTCCGCTTCCCGGAGTACCTGCTGGAGAAGCAGGACGGCCAGTATGTCCTGACCTTCCATGGCCCCTGGATTGAGACCACCATGTGGGAGATCCCGGCCCTCGCCATCCTCAACGAGCTGCGCTCGCGGGGCGTTCTCAAGGGCATGGGGAAATTCGAGCTCCAGGTCCTCTATGCCCGCGCCATGACGCGCGTCTGGGAAAAGATCGAGCGGCTGAAGACGCTCCCCGGCTTGTCGATCTCCGATTTCGGAACGCGCCGGCGTCACGGCTTCCTCTGGCAGGACTGGTGCGTGCAGGCGATGATCGAGGGGCTTGGGCCATCCTTCCTCGGCACCTCCAATTGTCTGATCGCCCTGAGGCGCGAGGTGGAGGCCGTCGGCACGAACGCGCATGAGCTGCCCATGGTCTACACGGCCCTGACCGATACCGAGGCCGAGATGGCGGAGGCGCCCTACCGGGTGCTCGCCGACTGGCAGGAGGATTATGAGGGCAATCTTCGGGTGATCCTGCCGGACACCTACGGCACGACGAACTTCCTCGACAATGCGCCCGACTGGGTGTCCTTCTGGACGGGCATCCGTATCGATTCCAAGGATCCCATCGAGGGAGGCGAAGAGGCGATTGCATGGTGGCGCTCGCGGGGGCAGAACCCGGCGGAGAAGCTCGCGATCTTTTCAGATGGTCTCGACGTCGACGTGATCGAGCGCATCCACGCGCATTTCCACGGCCGAATGCGGATCGGCTATGGTTGGGGCACGCTGCTGACCAATGATTTCCGCGGCCTCGCTCCCGATGGCGGGCTCGATCCCATCTCCATCGTGTGCAAGGTTCTCTCGGCGAATGGTCGTCCGACCGTGAAGCTTTCGGACAATCCCACCAAGGCGCTCGGCCCCAAGGCCGAGATCGAGAAGTACAAGCGCGTCTTCCATGTGGGAACGCAACAGGCGCAGCCGGTTCTGGTGTAGTGACATGAAGATCGATCTGAACTGCGACATGGGCGAAGGCTTCGGGCCCTGGCCGATGGGAGACGACGAGGCGATGCTCGACATCGTGTCGTCGGCCAACGTCGCCTGCGGGTTTCACGCAGGCGACCCGTCCATCATGTTCCGCACGGCTGAGATGGCGAAGCGCAAAGGTGTCGCCGTCGGAGCGCATCCGGGTTTCAACGACCTGCATGGCTTCGGGCGCCGCGTGATCCGTGGCGACAGCCCCGCCGAGATCGAGCGCATGGTCGCATACCAGATCGGCGCGATGCAGGCAGTCGCTGCGCTCGCGGGCCATAAGATGACCTATGTGAAGATCCACGGCTCCCTCAACAACATGGCCAATGAGGACGAGGATCTGGCGCTCGCAATCGCTCGCGCCGTCAAGGGCGTTGACGCTTCCCTCGTCAACGTGTGCATGCCCGGTCTTCTCATGGAGGCGGCTTCGGAGAAGATCGGCGTGAAGGTCGCGCGGGAATTCTTCGCGGACCGTACCTACGATGACAACGGAACCCTGACCAGCCGCAAGAAGCCCGGCTCTGTCCTCCACGATGCGGAACAAGCGGCCGAGCGGGTGCTGCGCACCCTGCAGGGCAGGGCGGTGGTCACCACCTCGGGCAAGCGCATTCCCATCGAGATCGATACGATCTGCGTGCACGGCGACGAGCCGAGTGCCGTCGCGATGGCGCGCACCGTGCGGACGAAGCTCGAGGCGAACGGCTTCACCATCGCGCCATTCGCAGGGGCGTGAGCGGTGTCCTTCAAGGACCATTTCTCGACACGCTCCGCCGACTACGCGACATATCGGCCGACCTATCCGCCGGCCGTCGCCGATTATCTCGCAAGCCTCTGCGCACACCCGGACGTGGCGCTCGATGTCGGCTGCGGCACCGGTCAGCTATCGGTCCTGCTGGCGGAACGCTTCGGGCGCGTCATCGCGACCGATGCAAGTGCGCAGCAGATCGAGACGGCCCAGCAGCATGCGGGTGTCGAATATCGTGTAGCGCCTGCGGAACGCAGCGGTCTTCCGGATGCTTCCGTTGATCTCGTGACGGCCGCACAAGCGGCACACTGGTTCGACCTTCCGGCCTTCTATGGGGAGGTGAAGCGGATCGGAAAGCCGGGCAGCGTCCTGGCGCTGATCACCTATGGCGTCGTGCAGGCGGATTCCGAGATCGGTCCCCTCATCCAGCATTTCTACAAGGACGTGGTCGGTTCCTATTGGCCGCCTGAGCGTAAGCATGTCGAAAGCGGATACCGCGATTTCGACTTCCCGTTCCGGGAATTCCAAGCGCCTCCTCTCGCGATCGAGGTGTCCTGGCGTGCCGCCGATCTGATCGGCTACGCGGACACGTGGTCGGCTGTGCGGGAGGCGGAGAAAGCGCTTGGACGCCAGCCGATCGAGGACTTCCGGCGAGACCTGCTGAGGGCGTGGGGCGATCCCGAGCAGCGCCGTTCGATTAGGTTCCCGCTGTCCTTTCGGATCGGTCGCGTTTAGAAATCAGTGCGTCCGTACGCTCGTGCCAAGAAAGGCTCAAGCGCAGCCAAGGTTGCCTCCGGAGCCTCCTCGGCGAGGTAATGGCCGCAATCGATGCCATGACCTTGAACGTCGTCGGCCCACTCACGCCACACGGCGCAGACGTCGTACCAGCGTTCGAGACCGTTCTTCAGGCCCCACAGGGCCAGCACGGGACAGGCGATGCGCCGACCCGACTTCTGGTCGAGTTCGTCGAGCCGAATGTCTATCGTGGCCCCGGCGCGGTAGTCCTCGCACATGGCGTGGATCGTCGCCGGGTCGGTGAAGCAGCGCCGGTACTCCGCAAGAGCCGCCTCATGGAACATGGAGCGGCCGCGTCGCAGATAGAAGGCATCCGGATCGCCGGCAATGAGGCGCTCCGGCAGATCATAGGGCTGCGCCAGAAAGAACCAGTGCCAGTAGCCCATGGCGAAGGCCATGTCGGTCCGCTGGAAATGTTCGGCCGTCGGAATGATGTCGAGAACGGACAGGGCGACAATCCGCTCCGGATAGTCAAGCGCCATCCGGTAGGCGCATCGCCCGCCGCGATCATGGCCGACGACCGCGAAACGTTCGAAGCCGAGAGCCTGCATCGCCTCGACCTGATCGCGTGCCATGGCGCGCTTGGAGTACGGTGCGTGATCGGACGTCGTCGGCGGCTTCGAGCTGTCGCCATAGCCGCGCAGATCTGCACAGACCACCGTGTAGGTGTTCGCGAGCTGCGGGGCGATCCTGTGCCACATGACGTGGGTCTGCGGATGGCCGTGCAGAAGCAGAACAGGCGGGCCGTCGCCTTTCAGGCGCAGGTTGATGACCGCTTCCGACGTGGTGATCCGACGATGAGTAAAACCTTCGAACATGTTCGTCCTTGCAGCGGAGGGGCCGGTCACGCCAGCTCCATCCTGTCCACGTCCACAAGTCCGAAATCGGTGATCTTGAGATGCGGAATGACAGGGAGCGGCAGGAATGCCACTTGGAGGAAGGGCTCGGGCAGGGTCACGCCGAGAGCCTTGGCGGCGGAGCGGAGAGGATAGAGCGCATCGCGCACCTGCTCGTAGGTCCTGTCGCTCATGAGACCCGCGATCGGCAGCGCCAGCTCGGCGCGGACCGCTCCGTCGGAAACCACCACGAACCCGCCCTGGATCTCGCGCAGCCTGTTCACGGCCGCGGCCATGTCCGCATCATCGGCGCCGACGACGCAGATGTTGTGGCTGTCATGGCCGACCGAGGATGCAATGGCGCCGTGCTTCAGGCCGAAGCCCTTCACGAAGCCGAGGCCCATATTGTGGTTAATCCCGTGCCGGGCGACGACCGCGACCTTCACCACATCCTGCGCAAGGTCGATCTGCTGCAGGCCGTCACAAGCGGGCAAAGCGAGGTTCAGGCGCTCCGTGATGATCTTTCCAGGAATCACGCCGATCACCTTCGCCTCGGCGGATGACGCCGCGATGCGGAACTGGTCGGCAGAAATGGTCTGCGTCTTCACGCTGTTCAGGCCGACAGGTACGACGGAGCCGCGCGTCTGGAAGAGCGCTTCGTCAACCAGCCGGCCGCCCGAGATCACGTCGGAGACGGTGCAGGATTCGAGATCGTCGAGCAGTACGATGTCGGCGCGCTTGCCCGGCGCGATCATGCCTCGGTCCCTCAAGCCGAAGGCCTGCGCGGCGGTAAGCGATGCTGCCCGATAGGCCGCTAACGGTTCGCAGCCGAGACCGATCAACGTGCGGATCATGAAGTCGAGATGACCCTCCTCGGCGATATCGAGCGGATTGCGGTCGTCGGTGCACAGCGCCAGGAAGGGCGAGGTCTGGATCGACAGAAGCGGCGCCAGGGCGTGGAGGTCCTTCGACACCGAACCCTCACGGATAAGCACCGTCATGCCCTTCCGGATCTTCTCCAGGGCTTCATCGGCTGTCGTCGTCTCATGGTCGGTCCGGATGCCGGCGGCCAGGTAGCCGTTGAGATCGAGCCCGCGCACCAGGGGCGCGTGTCCGTCCACATGACGCGCCGCAAAGGCCTCGATCTTCGCGAGGCATGAGGGGTCGGCGGCGAGCACTCCCGGGAAGTTCATGAATTCCGCAAGGCCGATGACCTTCGGATGATCCCGATAGGGCATGAGGTCCGCCGCCTCGATGCGGGCGCCGGACGTCTCGAGATGGGTTGCCGGCACGCAGCTTGAGAGCTGCACGCGCAGGTCCATGATCGTGTGCTCCGCACAGGCCAGGAAGTAGTCGAAGGCAGCCGTGCCGATGACGTTCGCCATCTCGTGCGGATCGCAGATCGCCGTCGTCACGCCATGTGGCAGCACGCAGCGGTCGAACTCGAGCGGCGTGACCAGGGACGATTCCACATGGAGATGCGTGTCGATGAAGCCCGGAACGGCGATACGCCCGTGGCCGTCGATGGTGCGGGCGCCTCGATAACGGCCATAGGTGCCGACGATGGTATTGCGGCTGATGGCGATGTCGGTCTGCGTCAGCGCACCCGTCACCAGGTCGAACAATCGGACGTCCGAGATGACGAGATCGGCCTGGGCGGCTCCACGGCCTTGGGCGATGCGGGTTGCAAGCGTCTGGGCGTCAGGCTGTCTCGTCATGCGGCTCCGGGATCCCTACCAGCTCCGGCGCTCTCCATCATCGATATGGATGATGCCGTTTCGGTAGACCTTAAGGCCGCCGACCTCGGGACGCGAGCGCAAATAAGCCATTACGCCGCGGGCTCTGGCCTGAACTCTGAAATCGATTGCCCGGCAGGAGAGGTGAAGGGAGTGGCGGGCGCCGCCGGCACGCCAGTTGCGGCTGCGGTTTCGGTGAGTCGATTCCACGCTGATGGCTCCGAACCGGGCCGCGACGTCGGCAACCACGTCGCGCAGGTCACCCGGAAGGCATTTCGTCGGTGCGCTGTCCCGAAGCAGGATGATGCCCTGCTCGACATGAGCGTAGAATCCGGACGGTCCGCGCGATACCGGCTTGGCGGCCTCCGGAAGGCTTCCGGTCGCGGCAGGATCGGAGATCTGTTCCTGCAAGGGCAGGTTCACGTATTGGGCCGGAGGAACCCAGCTGCTCTCGGCTGTCGCTCTCGCAGTGGGTAGGCCGATCGTCAGGGTGCTGGTCGCGAGCATGAACGACATGGCTCGCTGGAATCGTGAATTGGTGCTCATCGGGTCCTCCCCGTCATGAGCCCCCATAATCGAACGCCGCTGGTGCGGTCGCTCGACACGGCATTCGCCTGTTCTTGGCCGGTCGATGGCAGTTTCCCTCTCAAGCTAGACCGGAGAACTAAAGCTCAGTTTGCTCTTCGGCAACTGGGATGTTGGAGTATTTCGCTTGAGGCGACCCGAAATGACCCATTTGTTCTGCATCGTAACAGGCGCGAAATGAACGATCTCAAGAAAATAACCCATGTTACGTTATGTAATTTCTAATACTCTTGCGCTTGGGATCGCCCATGCACACATCTTCTCCGTTGGGCCGCGCCTGCGGCCGGGAGGAGAACGATGAACGCTGCTTACGGTGCTGCTTTCGATGCCATCAAGGCTGCCGGTCCCCGCCGGGAGGACGCGATCGCCCGCGTCACCATGCTCGCAAAGCTCCTGGACAGCGCGTTTCTGATTCCGGGGCTGAACAGGCGCGTCGGACTCGACGCCGTTCTCGGCCTCGTCCCGGGCGTCGGCGATGCCGTCTCGGCGGCTTTGGCGAGCTACATCATCTGGGAGGCGCGCCAGCTCGGGCTGCCGCGCTGGAAGATCGCCCGGATGGTCGGCAACGTGGCGGTGGACACCGCCATCGGCGCGATCCCGTTCGCCGGCGACGTGTTCGACGTGTTCTTCAAGGCGAACCAGCGCAACCTGCGCATCATTCACGAGCATCTCGGCATGCCGAAGCACGGGCCCCGGGAAATCGACGGCACGGCCGTGCGGGTGGAGAAGCGCGGCCGATGAGGCGGCTCCTCTGGATCCTGGCGTGGGTTGCCGTCGCCGTCTGGTCGCTCTTCGCCTGGGGCGCCTATGGTCTCTTCGACCTGTTCGGCGACGTCGCCGTCCGTCATGCGGATGCCGTGACAAATCACCCGGAAACGGTCGAATGGCTGTCGTGGGCCCTCTCGGTTCTGCGAAGCCTGGGCCTCGCCGCCATCATCGTCGTCTGGGCCGCCATCTCCCTCTTGATCCTGGCGGTACCGACGATCATCGGCTTTTTCCTTGGCCGGTCGCGGCCCGAAATCCGCCCGATCGATTGGGAGGCCCACCGCCGCAATGGCGGGCAGGGCGGCTTCCCGCCCCGTCCCGGAGAACCGATGCGACGGCTCGAGAGGCGCTGAGCGCCTTATCGATGGCTTGAGATGAACTGCTTGAAGCGCTCCGATTTCGGGGCGCCGAACACCTCGTTGGGGCGGCCTTCCTCTTCCACCACGCCCTTGTGAAGGAAAACCACGCGGTTCGACACGTCGCGGGCGAAGCCCATCTCGTGGGTCACCACCAGCATGGTGCGGCCTTCCTCGGCGAGCGAGCGCATGACGCGCAGCACCTCGCCGACCAGTTCCGGATCGAGCGCGGAGGTCGGCTCGTCGAACAGCATCACCTTGGGGTGCATGGCGAGCGCCCGCGCGATCGCCGCGCGCTGCTGCTGACCGCCCGAGAGATGGGACGGATACTGGTTGCGCTTGTCGACGATGCCGACCTTCGCCAGCAGCTCCTCGGCCTCCGCGATGCATTCGGCTTTGGGTCGCTTCTGCACGTGGACGGGCGCCTCGATCACGTTTTCCAGGACCGTCATGTGGGACCAGAGGTTGAAGCTCTGGAACACCATGGCGACGCGCGAGCGGATGCGGTCGACCTGCCCCTGGTCGACGGGTTCCATGCCGCGCCGCCCCTTCTTCAGCTTGATGGTCTCTCCGCCGATCTGGACGTCGCCGGAATCCGGCACCTCCAGCATGTTGATGCAGCGGAGCATCGTCGACTTGCCTGATCCGGACGCGCCGAGGATCGAGATCACGTCGCCTTCCTTCGCGCTCAGCGACACGCCCTTGAGAACCTCCAGCGACCCGAAGCTCTTGCGAAGATTGTGGATCGAGACGGCGGCGTTTTCGGTCGGCAAGGGTGTGACTCCGTTAGACATGGGCGGCCTCCAGGCGCGGCTCGACGGCCGGGGGGCGGCGCAGATGGGGCGACAGCCACCATTCGATCGCCATGATGATGCGGGTGATGATGAAGTTGATGATCAGGTAGATCAGGCCGGCCACGATGAAGACCTCGACGGCCCGGAAGGTCTGGGAGATCAGCTTCGCGGCGATGCCGGTGACCTCCATCATGGTGATGATGGAGGCGAGCGACGTCGCCTTCACCATCAGGATGATCTCGCTGCCGTAGGCCGGCAGGGCCTGGCGCACGGCGATCGGGAAGATGATGCGCCTAAAGAGCAGGAAGCCGGACATGCCGCAGGCCCGCGCGGCCTCGACCTGCTGGTGAGGCACCGACTGCAGGCCGCCGCGGATGATTTCGCTGGCATAGGCCGCAGTGTTCAGCGTGAGGGCGAGGACGGCGCACCAGTAGGGTTCACGGAAGAAGCTCCAGAGCCCCAGTTCCTGAAGGGTCGGGCGGAACTGCCCGAGACCGTAGTAGATCAGGAAGATCTGCACGAGCAGCGGCGTGCCGCGGAACACGAAGACATAGGCCTGCGCGATCGCGTCGAGGACGCGCACGCCCGACATGCGCATGAGCGCGAGGATCATCGCGAACACGGCGCCGAAGGCGACGGACGTGAACGCCAGGTTCAGCGTGAGCGGCACGCCGCTCATGAGGCTGAAGAAGGTGTCCTTCATGAAGGTGAAGTCCATCAGGACGCCCTCCGGATGCCGCGCATGGAATGCGTTTCGGCACGCTGGAACAGGTAGGTCGAAACCCAGGTGATCAGGAGATAGAGAACCGCCGCCGTGAGATAGAAGTCGAACGGGCGGCGGGTGGACCCTGCCGCAATGTGCGATTGGCGCAGCAGCTCGACGAGGCCGGTGACGGAGATGAGCGCCGATTCCTTCAGGACCAGCTGCCAGGTGTTGCCTAAGCCCGGAATGGCGTAGCGCAGAACCTGCGGGGCGATGATGCGGCGGAACATGAGCCAGCGGTGCATGCCGACCGACCGGGCCGCTTCGATCTCTCCGCGGTTGACGACCTGATACGCGCCGCGGAAAACCTCAGCCTGGTAGGCGCCCGAGATGATGCCGATCGCAAGGGCGCCCGTCACGAAAGCTGGCACGCCGATGAAGCCTTCCGCCCCGAACAGGCTACCGATCGCGCCGAGGGCCGCGCTGCCGCCGAAATAGAAGAGGTAGATGACGAGGAGGTCCGGAATGCCGCGAAGGACGGTGGTGTAGCCGTCGGCGATGCTGCGGACGATCATGTTGCCGCCGACCTTTGCCCAGGCCACGAAGGTTCCGACGACGGAGCCGACGAGGAAGCCGCAGGTGGCGACCGCGATGGTCATCCCGGCGGCGGTCAGGAGCGCCCAACCCCATCCGTTGGGTCCGAAGCCGACGAGCTCGAAATAGCTCAGCTGCTGCACGCTGTCACTTTCCTGAAAATGTCTCCCTCCAGCGGCAGGCCGGGGCGAGATCGCACCTTACATTCGGGCTGTCGCGTATCGGATCGCAGTCCCAGGCCCGCTCGAACGGGCCCGGGATGAGGACCGACATGCGCTTTCGTCAGGCCTGCGGCGTGACGTCGATCTTGAACCACTTCTCGGACAGCTTCTTGATCGTGCCGTCCTTCGTCGCCGCCTGGATGGCCTCGTCGAAGGCCTTCTTCAGCTCGGCGTCGTCCTTGCGCATGCCCACCGCGACGCCGCGTCCCAGCACGTCGCCGCGCATGCCGGTGCCGGCGATGACCATGTCCTTGAACTCGGGCTTCTCCTGCGTCGCCTTCAGGGCTCCGTAGCCGGCGAAGATCGCGTCGACGCGGCCTGCGGTCAGGTCGAGGTCATGCTGCTCGGTGGTCTTGTACTCGCGGATCTCGACCACGTCCTTGAGGTACTTTTCCACGAACTGCGAATTCACGGTGGAGGTCTGCACACCCACGGTCTTGCCCTTGAGCAGCGGCTTCCAGGCCTCGATCGCCTTCTTGGCGCCCTCGGGGTCCTTCTCGAAGCTCACCACCGTGCCGGCGCCCGGCAGCTTGGCGAGGGGGGAGTCCTTCATGACGCCCCAGCCGTGCGGGGTGGCAGCGTAAGGCAGCGAGAAGTTAATCACCTCCAGGCGCTTGTCCGTGATGTTCATGCCGGCCATGATGGCGTCGTACTTCTTGGCGTTCAGGGCCGGAATGATGCCGTCCCAGTCCTGGGCCACGATCTCGCACTTCACCTTCATGCGCGC
>NZ_QQBB01000004.1:0-169283 GCF_003350535.1 Microvirga subterranea | reverse complement strand
CCGGCCATGATGGCGTCGTACTTCTTGGCGTTCAGGGCCGGAATGATGCCGTCCCAGTCCTGGGCCACGATCTCGCACTTCACCTTCATGCGCGCGCACAGATCGTTGGCGAGGTCGATCTCGAAGCCCTCGAGCTTGCCGCCGGCGCCGGTGAAGTTCCACGGCGCATAGGCGCCCTCGGTGGCGATCTTCACGGTCTTCTCCTGGGCCACGGCCCCGCCAAGCGCGAGGGCGGAGGCCAGAAGGCCGAGGCCGATTGATTTCAGTGCTTTCATCGTCGTTCCCTGTTGTCGGCTTTGGTGAGCCTTGTCCGGTCGAGCCTGGGCAGCGCCCCCGGCACGCATCCGCCTTAAAAAGCTAACATTCAAAAGCCAAGCCCGTGCAAGTCCCAAACATGCCGAATAAAGCATCCGCAATGGCATTTTCGGTCGCAGCCGGCATGGATTCATACAAAAAGGGCGCGGCCGGAGCCGCGCCCTCGAAAGCTCCGGCCGAGGCCTCAGCTCCTGGGGGTGGTGTCGATCTTGAACCACTTCATGGACAGCTTCTGCACGGTGCCGTCCTTGATGGCGCCCTGGATGGCCTCGTTGAAGGCCTTCTTCAGCTCCGCGTCGTCCTTGCGCAGGCCCACGCCCACGCCGGCACCGAGCATGCCGCCCGTGATCGAGGGGCCGACGAGGGCGTAATCCTTGAATTCCGGCTTCTCGAGCGTGCCGATGATCGCAGTGGCGTCGGCCAGAACGGCGTCGATGCGGCCCGCGGCGAGGTCGAGATCATGGGCCTCTGTGGTCTTGTACTCGCGGATCTCGGCCGTGCCCTTGAGGTACTTGTCGGCGAAGTTCGAGTGGATGGTCGAGCCCTGGACGCCGATGGTCTTGCCCTTGAGCAGCGGCTTGGTCGCCTCGATCGCCTTCTCGGCCTGAGCCTGCTGCGAGGTGAGGTTGTAGGCCTCCCCGGTGCCGGGCATCTTGGCGAGGTCCGAATTCTTTGCAACGAGGTAGCCGTTCGGCGAATTGGCGTACGGGCCGGCGAAGTCGATGACCTTCTTGCGCTCGTCCGTGATGCTCATACCGGCCATGATGGCGTCGTACTTCTTGGCGTTCAGGGCCGGAATGATGCCGTCCCAGTCCTGGGCCACGATCTCGCACTTCACCTTCATGCGCGCGCACAGATCGTTGGCGAGGTCGATCTCGAAGCCCTCGAGCTTGCCGCCGGCGCCGGTGAAGTTCCACGGCGCATAGGCGCCCTCGGTGGCGATCTTCACGGTCTTCTCCTGGGCCACGGCCCCGCCAAGCGCGAGGGCAGTACCGACAAGGGCAAGGCTGACGGTTTTGACGAACTTCATCGTTGTTCCCTTAGTTCTGGGGCCCGGGTTCGAACCTGGGCCATGTTTCCCGCGGTCACGGACCGCGCCGGCACGCAGTAACCGCCAATCTCGGAAAAAAGGCAAGCGTTGGTTCAGGGGTGAACGGATCTCCCGTTCGGGCAGCCAAGCCTCTGATTTCCCTAGTAAACATGACGTTGCGTTAGAGAGGGCGAAACAGGCGGTCCCGAACAGGAGTGTTCGGCTCTTGCGATCCGGCGCTTAAGACGCGATGACTAGGTTCGTTTCTAGGGAGCGAGGATGACGATCCAGACTACGACCACAATCGGCGAAGACCTGATCGGCGCCCTGAGAGCCGGGCTCGGCGAAGGATCGGTGCTGACCTCTGCCGAGGACATCGGCGGCTATCTGGTCGAGTCCCGCGGCCTCTACAAAGGCGAGGCCCTAGCGGTGGTGCGCCCGCGCGATCGGGACGAGGTCGCGCTGGTCGTGAAGGAATGCGGCCGAGCAGGCGTGCCGATCGTCCCGCAAGGGGGCAACACCGGCCTCGTCGGAGGCGGCGTTCCTCATGGCGGCATCGTCCTGTCCCTCGACCGGCTGCAGCGGATCCGCGAGGTGGATCCGGTGAACGCCACGATCACCGTGGAGGCAGGCTGCATCCTCAAGTCCGTCCATGAGGCCGCCGACCAGGTCGGCTATGCCTTTCCGCTGTCCCTGCCGTCCGAAGGGTCCTGCCGGATCGGCGGCAATCTCGCCACCAATGCGGGAGGCACCGCCGTCCTGCGCTACGGCAACATGCGGGAGCTGACCCTGGGGCTGGAGGTCGTTCTCGCCGACGGCCGGATCTGGAACGGCCTCAAAGGCCTTCGCAAGGACAACACCGGATACGATCTGCGGGATCTCTTCATCGGCTCGGAGGGCACGCTCGGGATCATCACGGCGGCCGTGCTCAAGCTCTACCCGAAGCCCCAGGCGCGCGGCACCGCCTTCATCGGCTGCACGTCGCCCGGACAGGCGCTCAAGCTGTTCGAGCGCCTGCGCGAGGGTGCGGGCGACCAGCTCACCGCCTTCGAGTACATGACGGATTTCGGCCTCGAGATCGTCCTGAAGCACCGGCCGGCCGCTCAGCGGCCGCTCAGCGGCCGCCACCACTCTTATGCGCTCATCGAACTATCCTCGCCGCAGAAGGATGCAGACCTCCAGGGTCGTCTTGAAACGATCCTCGGCAGCGCTCTCGAGGAGGGTCTGATCGACGATGCGGTGATCAGCGCGAGCGGCGCGCAGAGCCAGGCGCTCTGGTCGCTGCGCGAGGACCTGTCCGAGGTGCAGCGACTGGAGGGCGGCTCGATCAAGCACGACGTCGCCGTCCCGGTCTCGCGCGTGGCGGAGTTCATCGAGGCCGCGTCAAAGGCCTGCGAGGCGGAGATGCCGGGCATCCGGGTCTGCGCCTTCGGGCATTTCGGCGACGGCAACATCCACTTCAACCTGTCCCAGCCTGTCGGCATGGACAAGGCCGCCCACCTTGCGGAATGGGAACGCTTCAACCGGATCGTGCACGACATCGTCCATGACATGAACGGCTCCATCTCGGCCGAGCATGGCATTGGGCTGATCAAGCGGGACGAGCTGCCCCACTACAAGGATCCCGTGGCGCTCGACCTCATGCGCAGCCTGAAGAAGACCCTCGACCCGCAGAACATCCTCAATCCCGGAAAGGTCGTCGCGATCGGCGAGAGCTGGCCGACGGGTTTTTCAGCCATCGCAGGACATCCATGAAGACCATCGATCTCTTGGCCATCGGCGAGCCCCTCATGGAGTTCGCGGAGGTGACACGCGCGGACGAGCGTCTCTATCTTCCGGGACACGGAGGCGACGTCTCCAACACGATCATCGCGGCCGCCCGCCAGGGTGCGAAGACGGCGATCTTCACCGCGCTCGGCGAGGACGCGTTCGGTCAGGACTTCCTCCGGCTCTGGGATCGGGAGCGGGTCGACCGGTCTTCGGTGATCGTCCGCAGAGAGGGGCGGACGGGGGTCTATTTCATCAGCTACGGCGAGGAGGGCCACGTGTTCTCTTATGCCCGCGCCGGCTCCGCCGCGAGCCTCGTGACGACCCAGGAACTGCCGCTCCAGCAGATCGCGGCGTCCCGCATCCTGCATGCATCGGGCATCAGCCAGGCGATTTCGGAAAGCTGTGCCGACGCGGTCTTCGCGGCCATCCGGCATGCCAAGGAGAACAGCACCGTCGTCAGCTACGACACCAACCTGCGTCTGCGGCTGTGGCCGCTCGACCGGGCGCGGGCCATCATCAACGGCACGGTCGCCCTCGCCGATATCGCGCTGCCCGGTCTCGACGATGCGCGCCAGCTGACAGGGCTCGAAAGGCCGGAAGAGATCTGCGCTTTCTATCTCGATCTCGGCTGCGGGATCGTGGCGCTCACCATGGGCAAGTCCGGCACCATGGTGGCGACGTCCGAGCGGACCGAGGTTCTGCCCGCACGACCCGTCGAAGCGGTCGATGCGACCGGCGCGGGCGACACCTTCGACGGGGCTTTCCTGGCCGAGTGGCTCGTCCACCGCGATCCGTTCCGGGCGGCAGCCTATGCCAACGGGGCCGCGGCCCTTTCGACTCTTGGAAAGGGAGCCGTCGCTCCCATGCCGCACCGCGCCGACGTGGAGGCCTTCCTCGCGAAGGGCTGACAAACAAAACGGCGGGCCGTGAGGCCCGCCGACGAAATTCCAGCAATCAATAATCCCGCTTAGCGACGACGAGGGGCGGTTGCGCCGGGAAGCCGGCGGGCCTCCATGGCGTGATGCTCGATATGCGGGACGACCGAGGCGGCGAACTGGCGAAGCGCCGGGTCGGTGCCGGCCTGGGCATAGGACTGATGCAGCGCCAGGGCCTGCTGGTGACCCATGCGCTGGGCCTGACCATAGAGACGGTCGAATTGAGGACCGCTGGTGGAGGCGAGCTGGTTCAGCATGGCCGACTTCTCGGGGTCGAGCTGAACGGGGAGCTGCATCGTGGAGATCGCGCCCGTAGCCTGGACGTCGCGGGCCGCACCCGCGGTCGCGCCTGCCGTGGCGCCGATACCGGCACCGACCGCTGCGCCGACCGGACCACCCACGAGCGCGCCGATGCCCGCGCCCGCCAGCGTGCCGGACACGGCGCCGGGAACCATCTCGCCGGTGGCCGAATAGACGGCGCGGCCGCCATTGAGGGCCTCGCTGGTCATGCTGTGGTCGCGGATCATCTGTTGCGCATAAGCGCGCACGGCCGGATTGCGGGAACGCTCGAGAGCGAGGCGGCTCGACGCGATCTCGAACGCGTCGGACTGCATCGCCATCGTGCGGTAGGTCTGGCTGTCCATGGTCTGGGCGACGGCGGGAGCCGACATCGACACGGCCAGAGCAGCAAAGGCAAGATATTTCTTCATCGGAAGAGCTCCTGTTTCTGGGGTGCAGAACACCGTGGCGAGTCGAAGGGGCTCGCAAAACGCATAGGTGGCTGCTGCACCCCGTCAACGACGAAGCATCTGGGCGGTTCCAATATAGGAATCGACTTGCTTGCTGTGGCCATATCCTCAGCGACAGCTTGGCTTGACTGAAAGGTTTCTTGGCCGGAACGACGATCCCAGTCATTCCGTGGATCTGCCTACCTCCATGCGCCGGCAGACAGCCGCACGGGAAGTTTTCAGGAGTCCTTCTGCGGCTGCCGGATCCGGCTGAGGGACAGCATGCCCATGCCGCCGACGCTCCCGTCCGGCCGCAGGCCCCGCAGCTCGGCCTTAAGAAGGAAGCCGGTCTCGTCCTGATCGATCGTGAAGAGGTGATATCCGGCCGTGTGGGTCAGCGTTCCGGCCCGGGCCGAAGCCGAGGGCGCACCGACGATCGGGACCGGACCGCGTGGTCCCTCGAGATGCGCCAGGGAGCCGACGTGATTGTGCCCGTGAAGGACGAGTTCAGCCCCGACACGCCGGATCATGTCCTCGAATTTGGGCGCATCGGTCAGGTTGCGTCCGGGCTGCGCACCGCCGACGTGAGGCGGGTGATGGATCAGCACGATCCGGAAGCAGGACGGGTCCTTGCCGAGCTCGCCAAGAATTTCTTCGGCTGCCTTGCGCTGTGTCGATCCGACACGACCGCTTGCCACGAAGGGCAGGGTGGGGATCGCCGAGGATAGGCCGACCATGGCAATCGGGCCGTAGCGGCGCAGGAACGGAAAGACGCCCTGGCTGCCGTCGTCGCCGCGCGTCCAGGGGGCGATTTCCTTAAGGAGACCCTCCAGCGAGCCCATCACATAGGCATCGTGATTGCCCGGAACGAAGCTGACCCGGGAAGGATCGCCGAGGCCTTCGAGAAAGACGCGGGAGGTCTGCCACTCGCTGGGAAGGCCGATGTTGCAGGTGTCGCCCGTGCAGGTGATGTGATCGGGCTTCTGCTCATGGATGTCGGCGACGAGCTCCGCCAGGAGTTCCATGTCGTGAAGGCCGCGGCGGCTCCGGTGCCAGTTGTACCAGCCCGTCAGCCTCTTGCTCAGAAGCTGCCTGAGCTTCGGCCGCGGCAGCGGTCCGACATGGGGGTCTGTCAGATGTGCGAGACGAAACATAACGGCCTATTCTGGAGACCGGATCACAGTTCGTCGAGCTATGTCGCTACGTCAAGCGGCGGGAACGGAAGTTCCGGGGCATGATCCCTAAATACGACGGAGGGCAGCCGTGGGTCGGCTGCCCTCCGTGACGACATTCCGGACGGCTGAGGCGCATCTTGTCCGACACCCCGCCAGGCTTTGCTCAGCGAGGAGGGCAGGATGGATCCGGCGGACCTCAGTTCAGTACTGGGCGCCCGGGTTCAGCGTCGAGTAGATCGCGCGATCGTCGAGGTTCAGGGCCGGGGACCAGGCGAAGCGGGAGGATCGATTGAGCCAGGAGAGGAGGAGCGAGAGAAACATTGGAACACCTTTTTCTGGCGCTGTCATAGCCCTGTGCTGAGTGCAGGTCACGCGCGAAGATAGCGCCTCAGCTATGCATTATTTGATGGGCTTCGTTCAGAATTCTGTAATCTTGTTGTGTTCTCCTCGTTCAATGTCCGACTCGTCTGCGCCCAGCCTTCCCTTCCGTCTCCTGCAATGGAGCCTGCACCGGTACTGGCGCGTGACGCGCGGCCTGACCCTCGGGGTGCGCGGCGTCATTCTCGACCGGGAGGATCGTGTCTTCCTGATCAGGCACACCTATGTCCCGGGCTGGCACCTGCCGGGCGGCGGCGTGGAGGCGGCCGAGACGGCGCTCGAGGCCCTGCGGCGCGAGGTGCGCGAGGAGGCCAGCATCGAGATCGGCGTGGATCCGACCCTGTTCGGCATCTTCTTCAATGCCCGGGTGTCGCGGCGGGATCACGTCCTCGTCTATGTGGTGCGGGACTTCACCGTCACCGGGCCGAAACAGCCCGACCGCGAGATTGCCGAGGCCGGGTTCTTTCCGGTGAAGGCCCTGCCTGAGGGCACCACAGAGGCGACGCGCCGGCGCCTTGCGGAGATCCTTTCCGGTCAGCCGGCATCAAAGACCTGGTGAGAACCATTTGCGCCGCGCCCCGGGCGCTGCTATGGCCAGGAAATCCCAAGGGAACACGTAAAGCCACATGAACCGGATCAGGATCCTGCGACGACGAAACGGCTGACCTCCGTCACGCCGCCATCATTTCCGTCGCCAGATCCCCGAGTCCGTTCATGACCGAGCTCTCCCTGATCATTCGCTCCGAACAGCCTATCGATTCCGACGCCATCGAGCGCCTGCACGAGCGCGCCTTCGGGCCCGGCCGCTTCGCCCGCACCGCGTCGCGGCTGCGGGAGGGTGCGCCCCATCTGCTCGATCTCTCCTTCACGGCACTCGTCGGCACGCTGCTCGTCGGCTCGGTCCGCATGACCCCTATCCGCGCCGGAGAGGAGCGTGCCCTCATGCTCGGCCCTCTGACGGTGGAGCCGGCCTTCGAAAGCCGCGGGATCGGCGCTGCGCTCATGCGGCGTTCGCTCGACTCTGCCCGCGACAAGGGCCATACCCTGGTGCTGCTCGTGGGCGACGAGCCCTATTACCGGCGCTTCGGCTTCAAGCGGATTCCACTCCGCCACCTGGAGCTTCCCGGACCGGTCAATCCCGACCGCTTCCTTGCGCTGGAACTCGCGGAAGGGGCGCTCGCGCGTGCCAAAGGGCTCGTGTCGCCCCTGCCGATTTCGGGCTGACCGGCTCAGGCCCGGCGCCGGCCTTCCGTCAGCCATGCGGCCAGAGTCGCGCCGATCAGGAGCGCGAGGCCCAGGAAGCCGAGGGCCAGGGGGAAGACCGAGACGCCGCGCACGATCGCGCTCTCGCTGGGCCTGATCCCGATCCAGTCCCCGCCCGAGAAGCGCGAGCCCGACCGCACCGCCAGGATGCGCGGCACGGTGATGCCCTGATCCCCCGCCATGGCCACGCGCCGGACGGAGCCGCCGGTCGCCTCGGCGATGGAGCCTAGGGATTCCGTATTGCTGAACACGTCCGTGAGCTCCCGCGGGTTGGCGGGGCCGACGCTGACGAAGGCGATGAGGTCGCCCGACCGGACCGTATGCAGTCCGAGCTCACGGCTCGCGACCTGCGCGGTGAAGAGACCGGGGCGGCTCTCGGTCAGGTCGACGCTGCTTTCCTGCCCGCTTGGGGTGATGAGCGTGACGGGATCGGCTTGGTCGCTCATTGTCTGGCGCTCGATGCGGATGTCCCGCCCTGAAACGGAAGCGCGCAATGCCTCCTCTTCCAGGGCGGGTTCCTTCATGAGCCAGTGCGAGAGGCGGCGCAGCAGGTCGAGATGCGGCCCGCCGTCGTTGTAGCCACGCGCCCAGAGCCACGCGTGGTCGGAGAGGAGGAGGGCGACGCGTCCCTTCTCCTCGCGGCGCAGGACCAGCAGCGGAAGGTCGTTGGCGCCCGACATCACGGTGGCCCCCGACTGGACCTGGGAGCCGATGATCCGCAGCCATTCGCCCCAGGCCGGGGGCTGGGTCTCCGAGCCGGGCAGGTCGCGGGTCACGGGGTGGCGCTCCCCGGTCGGCGTGATGCTGGCCTTGTATGGTTCTTCGACGATCCGGCCGTCCGGCGTGCCGGGAATGATAGGCGCAAGCCGCGTCTGGGCGAGGCTGCCGTAGCTGGCGAATTCCGGGCCGGCCGCGACCAGGACTGCGCCGCCGTCGCGCACGTAGCGCACGATGTTCTCGAAATAGCTCGACGGCAGGACGCTCTGGTTGGCGTAGCGGTCGAAGATGATCAAGTCGAAATCCTTGATCTTCTGCTGGAACAGCTCGCGGGTCGGGAAGGCGATGAGCGACAGCTCGTTGATCGGCGTTCCGTCCTGCTTCTCCGGCGGGCGCAAGATGGTGAAATGGACGAGGTCCACGTTCGCGTCCGACTTGAGCAGGTTGCGCCAGGTCCGCTCGCCCGCATGGGGCTCGCCGGAGACCAGCAGGACGCGCAGCTTCTCGCGGATGCCTTCGATCGGGACGACGGCGCGGTTGTTCGCCTGGGTCAGCTCTCCCGGAAGGCCCTCGACCTCGAGCTCGACCACGTTGGTGCCGCCGTGCTCGATGCGTGCCTGGATCGAGAAGGGCGTGTCGGCGCGCACCTGCTGGCGCGTCAGGATCTGGCCGTCCCGCCGCACCGTCACGAGCGCGGAGCCCGTGCCGCCGCGTTCCATCACCTGGGCCCGGATGGTCTGATCCTTGCCGACGATGCCGAAACGGGGTGCCTCGATGAGCTTGATCTGCCGGTCGCGCTCGTCGGGCCGTCCCGTGATGAGCGCGTGGAGCGGGGCCTTGAAGCCCAGGCTTTCGACATTCGGCGGAATGTCATGAACCACGCCGTCCGTGACGAAGATCACGCCCGCAAGCCGGTCCGGCGGAACGTCGGCGAGGCCGTTGGAAAGCGCCGCGAAAAGGCGCGTGCCGTCGTCGCCCGAACCGTCGTCCGCCTCGATGTAGCGCGGCTCCACATCCGTCAGCGTTCCGAAGCGGCGTTCCAGCTCCGAGCGCACCTGGTCGGTCATGGCCTGCCGGTCGCCGAGCGTCTGCGAGGTCGAGCGGTCGACGACCACCGCCACGATGTCCTTCACCTTCTCCCGGTCCTCCTGCACGAGGGCCGGGTTGGCGAGAGCCAGGAGAACCAGCGCGAGCGCCACGGCCCGCAGGATGGCGACGGGGCCGCGGGTCATCAGCGCCAGGATGGCGAACAGGGCAGCGACGCCGGCCACGGCCCACAGTGCATAGGCGGGAATGAGGGGAGAGAAGCTGATCGAGAGCACGGATATCTCCTCGGGCTACTGCCCCAGCCGCTCGAGGAGCGCCGGCACGTGGACCTGGTCGGCCTTGTAGTTGCCCGTCAGCGCGTACATGACGATGTTGACGCCGCCGCGATAGGCCATCTCCCGCTGCCGTGTGTCGCTGCCGACCACAGGGAAGAGAGCTTCTCCGCGCGGCCCGACCGCCCAGGCGGCCGCGAGATCGTTGGACGTGATGATGATCGGCGACACGCCGTCGCCGGAGCGCGCCGGACGGTTGCCTTCCTCCTGCGATTGGGGCGGCAGCGCCTCGACCCAGGTCTGGCCCGTGGCATAGCGGCCCGGGAATCTGTCGAGGATGTAGAAGGTCTTCGTCAGCACGTGATCTGCCGGCACCGGCTCGAGTTCCGGGATGTCGAGGGTCGCGAGCATGCGGCGCAGCTGCTGGGCTTCCGCGCTCACCGCTCCGCCCGGCTGGGTGCTGAAGGCGTCGCGGGTGTCGAAGATGACCGTGCCGCCCCCCTTCATGAACGCATCGAGGCGCCGGATCGCCGCGTCGGACGGGATGGGCCTGCTCGCCACGATCGGCCAGTAGATCAATGGATAGAAGGCGATCTCGTCCCTAGCCGGATCGATGCCGATCGGCTCGCCTGGCTGGAGAGCCGTGCGCTGACCGAGAACCTGGGTGAGGCCCGCCAGGCCCGCCCGGCTGGTCTCGTCGATCTGGGAATCGCCCGTGATGACATAGGCGAGGCGGGTCACGAGGGCGGAGTCGCTGTTGGGGACCGCAGGTTTGCGCTCCTGGGCCTGGAGGCCGGAGCCCGGGTCCATGATCAGGATGGCCGCGAGAACGATCGCTGCACCTGCGCCCGCGCGGCGGGCGCGGCCGAAGACGCTCGCCAGGTGCCCGCCGAGCCAGAGCGACGCGAGCGTGTCGATCAGGAGGAGGACGACCGCAATGGTCAGGAGCGGCGCACGCAGGTCGACGGTGCGCGCTCCCACGAGCCCGGCCATCCGGGCATTGAGCGGGGCAAAGTTCAAGGGAGCGAGCCTGTCTCCAGAAACGAGCGCATTGACCGCAAGGCTCGAATCGACGGGGCCGTAGAAGCCTGGCGGATGTTCGGCCGTGGCGCGCTCCGCGTAGTTGCGGGTGACCGCGCGGGCGTTCGGCGGGGGCGACGTGAAGATGCCGTAGCCGTCGAGGGTGAGGCGCGGTGCGACGGTCTGGTTCTCGGCATTGCGGGCTTCCGCATTCGCCTCGTTCGGCGCGCCTGCGAGAGCCGCGATCCGGCGCAGCATGTCGACGAAGAGGCCCGACAGAGGCAGGTTCGACCACGTCGTGTCCGCAGTCACGTGGAACAGCACGATGAGCCCGTCTCCCCGCTTGTCCGCGGTGACGATCGGCGTGCCGTCGGAGAGCGATGCCCAGGTCTTGCCGGCGAGGTCGCCGTCGGGCTCCGCGAGGATCTGGCGCCGGACGCCGATCTCCTCGGGCACGTTCAGGCCGAAGAACGGGCTCTCGCGCGTGAAGGGCGCGAAGGTCTTCGGCGTATCCCAGGACAGGGTGCCCCCCAGGTTGCGTCCGCCACGTCGCAGACGCACCGGCACGAGCTCGTCGTTGCCGGCCGCCAGCCGCGAGCCGGCGAAGCGAAGGAGCAGGCCCCCGTTCTCCACGAAGGCCGTGACGCGGCCCAGGGTCTCGCGATCGAGCCCGCCGACATCCGCGAGCACCAGAACGGAGACCTGCTCGTCGATGAGCTGGGTCACCGCGTCGGCCACGGCCCCGCGTCCCTGCCGGATCTCGCTATAGGGGGAGAGGGCACGCTCGATGTAGTAGAGCGGCGACAGAAGCGGCTGGGCCTGGTCGGACGTGCCGCCAAAGACAAGGCCGACCCGGCGGCGCTTGCCGCGCTCGTCGACGAGGCTGACGGCGCCGGCGGAGCCTTCGCCGAGGATCTCGATGCGCGCGATGGCGTTGCGGATCTCGGTCGGCACATCGAAGCTCGCGGTCGTCTCGGTCGCGTTCGCGTCGAAGGTGAAGCGCGCATCCGCGAGGGGCAGGTTCTTGAGATCGAGCGCCCGCACGGTGCCGGAATCGCGGCCGTTCACCTCGGGGCGGACGACCTGAACCTTCAGCTGCCCGACCGCGTTCTCGACGCCGGCTAGGGCGAGGGCGGTCGCCCTCTCGGCCTTCAGGACCGTGATGCGCCGCCCGTTCGACATCTGCGCCAAGCCATCGACGAAGCCTTGTCCGTCAACGCCTGCGACCCCGTCGCTGATCCACACGATGTCGGCATCGGGCGTCGCCTCGAGATATCGGCGGATGGAGTCGAGATGAGACTGCCTATCGGGCAGATGCGGCTGCGGCTTGATGGAGCGTAGGCGCTCCATGGCCGCGCCCGGATTCGTCGGCTCGACGGCCGCAGGCTCGTCGGCGGCTGCCACGAGCGCCACGACGCGGCCCTCGCGGCCCGCGGCTTCGATGCGTTCGGAAGCGAGGCTCATGCGCTCGCGCCAGTCGTGCGCAGAGGCGAAGCCGTTGTCGAGGATGAGCAGGAGCGGCGCGCGGCTGCTGTCCGCCGCCATCGGGTTCCAGATCGGGCCTGCCGCCGCGAGGATGAGGAAGGCCGCGAGCAGCAGGCGCAGCAGCAGGAGCCACCAGGGCGTGCGCGCCGGGGTTTCGCGCTCGGGGCGCAGGTCGGCGAGGATCTTGAGGGGCGGGAAGTCCACGCGCTTGGGCTGCGGCGGGGTGATGCGCAGCAGGAGCCAGATCGCGGGCAGCGCCGCGAGCGCCGTCAGAACGAGCGGGACCGTGAAGGTGAGGGGGAGACCGAGCATGCGCTAGCGACCTCCGGGATTGGCGCCGCGCGATGCGGTGACGAGGGTCATGATGCGGAGGGCCGCTTCGCTGGCAGGCCTGTCGGTCCGGTGAATGGTCATCGACCAGCCGCGGCGGCGGGCAAGGTCCTCGAGCTCGCCCCGATGCTGCGCGATGCGCTCCTTGTACGCGCGGCCCCAAGAAACGGCATCGCCGATCCGTAGCGAAATCCCGTCCTCCAGATCATGGAGCATGGCTTGGCCCTGGAACGGGAAGGTCTCCTCGACGGGGTCGACGATCATCACGAGATGGCCGCGCGCCCCCCGGCTGGAGATGGCTTCGACGGCCGCCGAGATGTCGCGCACGGGGGACAGGAAGTCGCTGATCAGGATCGCCTCGTGCAGCGGCGCGATCGGCGCCTGCGGCGGCAGATCCTCCTCGAGCGAGCTGCGATCGGCCACCATGGTTTCCGCCATCACTTCGGCGATGCGCCGTGTGGCGCGCGGCGGCATGAGGCCGAGCATCCCGGCCCGTTCTCCCGACTCGACGAAGCAGTCCGCGAGGGCAAGCCCGAGCACGACGGCGCGCTCGCTCTTGGAGGCCTGGGCCAGATCCGACACGTAGCCCATGGAGGCGGAGCGATCGATCCAGAACCAGATGGTCTGGGCCGTCTCCCACTCGCGCTCGCGCACATAGAGGCGGTCGTCGCGTCCTGACCTGCGCCAGTCGATGCGCTGCGCCGCCTCTCCGGCCACGAAGGGCCGGAACTGCCAGAAGCTCTCGCCCACGCCGGCGCGCCGCCGGCCGTGGATGCCGTGAGAGAGGCTCGCGGCGACACGCCGGGCCTCGAGCACGAGGCGCGGCATGCGCTGGGCCAGCGTCAGCGCGGCCTCGGTCTCGGTGCGGCCAGGAAGGCGTGCCTCTTCGGAGAGGACCCGGACACGGGCCATGACGGAAATCCTAGCCCGCCAGCCGCGCCGTGAGGCGGCCGATGATGCTCTTGACCGTTTCGCCGTCCGCGCGGGCCGAGAAGGTGAGCGCCATGCGGTGCTTCAGAACCGGCTCAGCCAGCGCGATCACGTCGGCGACGGACGGTGCGACCCGTCCCTGGATCAGCGCCCGGGCGCGGACCGCCAGCATCAAGGATTGGCTGGCGCGGGGGCCCGGCCCCCAGAGGAGCTTGTCGGTGACGCCCTCGACCCGGTCGCTTTCGGGACGGGCGCTCCGGACCAGATCGAGGATGGCCTCGACCACGCTCTCGCCGACCGGGAGACGGCGCACGAGGCGCTGGGCGTTCATCAGTCCCTCGGCGGTCATCGCAGCAGCGGGCTTGCGCTCCTCGGCGCCCGTCGTCTCGACCAGGATGCGCCGCTCGGCGGCCCTGTCGGGATAGCCGACGTCGATCTCGAGGAGGAAACGGTCGAGCTGGGCTTCGGGCAGGGGATAGGTGCCCTCCTGCTCGATCGGGTTCTGGGTCGCCAGCACGTGGAAGGGCTGGGGCAGATCGTGCCGCTCGCCGCCCACGGACACGTGGTGCTCCTGCATGGCCTGGAGCAATGCCGACTGGGTGCGCGGGCTCGCGCGGTTGATCTCGTCCGCCATCAGGAGCTGGGTGAAGATCGGTCCCTTGACGAAGCGGAACGAGCGGCGCCGGTCCGCGCCCTCGTCGAGAATCTCGGAACCGAGGATGTCGGAGGGCATCAGGTCGGGCGTGAACTGCACCCGCCGCGCGTCGAGGCCGAGCACGATGCCCAAGGTTTCGACGAGCTTCGTCTTCGCAAGGCCCGGAACGCCCACAAGCAGGCCGTGGCCGCCCGCCAGGAGCGTGATCAGGGTCAGGTCAACCACGTCCTCCTGGCCGAAGATGACCGTGTGGATGGCTTCGCGGGCCCGCCCGACCGTCTCAAGCGTCGCCTCCGCATTCCGAATGATCGCGTCGTCCAGTGCGGTGGGCGCTTGAGCGATGCCGGCCGTCATGTGGTTCTCTCCACTCGTTCGCATCCGCCCCCCTGGCTAATCTGCCTTTTCTCGACATCCTTATGCAAGCGGGTCGATCCGACGCAGCTTGGGATGGGCGAACTGGACGGCGCAGTTGATGACACTATGCTCTAGGAAGTAGCCGATCCCGGCCGTTCGTCGATCCTCGAAAGACATTTTCTTGTTCACGTTCTTGTTCACGCCCACGTCATGATCGAGCCCGCCCCAGCCCCAGGAAGCGCCTTGAGCCGGCTTGTCGAGGCGCTCGGCCCGGATGCCAGCCGCAAGGGACCGCCTCCGGTCGAGCGCTGGAACCCGGCCTATTGCGGCGAGATCGACATGCGCATCGCTGCCGACGGAACGTGGCATTACATGGGCACGCCCATCAACCGCCCGGCCCTGGTGCGGTTGTTTTCGACCGTTCTGCGCAAGGACCCCGAGCGCTACGTCCTCGTCACGCCGGTGGAGCGGGTGGGCATCACGGTCGAGGACGTACCGTTCCTGGCCGTCGAGATGGCCGTCGAAGGGGAGGGGGACGGGCGGCAGATCGCCTTCCGCACCAACGTGGACGATGTGGTCCAGGTCGACGCCGGCCACCCGCTGCGCTTCGAGCGCGATGCGCAGGACGGGGTGCGGCCCTACGTGCTGGTGAGAGGCGGTCTTTGGGCCCGGCTGACCCGGGCGCTTGCACTGGATCTGGTGGCGCTCGGCGAGGAGCGCGACGAGGACGGTGAGACCCGGTTCGGCGTCTCGGTCGACGGGGCCTTCTTTCCCATCGCGCCTGTTTCGGCCCTCGGCGACCTCTCATGACCGTCATCCGACCCGATGCGTCCGAGTTCCTGGCTCTCGCGGCCGAACGGCTGCGGCGCGAGCCTCCCGATCGCACGGACGCGCTTGCCAATCCGCGGGGAGATCACAGCCTCGACGACGTGCCGTTGGTCCGGCCCCTCGATCCGAAGACGGCTGCGGTTCTGGTCCCGGTCGTCATGCGCGCGGAGCCGACCCTGCTCTTCACGGAACGATCGGCCCATCTGCGCCAGCATTCGGGCCAGATCGCCTTTCCGGGCGGCCGGGTCGATCCGACCGATGCCTCCGTTGAGGCGGCAGCCTACCGGGAGGCCGAGGAGGAGATCGGCCTCGACGGCCGGTTCATCAGCCCGCTCGGCTTTCTCGATGCCTATCTGTCCACAACCAATTATCTGGTCATGCCTCTCGTGGCCCGGGTCGACCCGTCCTACAGCCTCAGCCTCAATCCGCACGAGGTGGCCGACGCCTTCGAGGTGCCGCTCGGCTTTCTGATGAATCCGGCCCATCACGAGCTTCATTCCCGCGAGTGGCAGGGCCGGCAGCGGCGCTACTATGCAATTCCCTACGAGGGACGCTACATCTGGGGTGTGACGGCCGGCATCATCCGCAATCTGTACGAGAGGCTCTATAGTAAATGACACGGGCAATCCTTCAGGAGTTGGTCCTCTTTCTCCTGCCCTTCGTCGCCTTCGCCCTCTACCTCCTCATCCGCCGCCGCAATCCTCTTCTCTGGTCGCACTGGAGCAACCAGTCCGTCTGGCTCGTGATCGCCGGGCTGGCCTTCGTGGTGATCTCCCTCGTGTCGGCGGGTCTTCTTGCGGACCGCCAGACTGGGGCCTACGTTCCGTCGCACGTGGAAAACGGGCGCGTGGTTCCGGGGCAGTTCAGGTGATCCAATCCCTCGACCGAGAGGCCCTTGCGGGCCTCCTCCAGCGCGGTCCGCTGCGCCGGCTGCTCATCGCGTTTAATCGCGACGGGGAGGAGACGCGCATCGTGGGCGGCGCCGTGCGCAACGCGCTCCTGGGCCGGCCCGTCACGGAGGTGGACTGCGCCTCGACGGCCGTTCCCGATGCGATCCTGCGCCTTGCGGAGGAGGCAGGCTTCAAGGCGGTCCCCACGGGGATCGACCACGGCACGATCACGGTGATCGTCGACGGCGAGCCCTTCGAGGTCACGAGCCTGCGCGAGGATGTGGAGACGGACGGGCGCTACGCGGTTGTGCGCTTCGGCCGTCACTTCGACGCCGATGCTAAGAGGCGCGACTTTACCATCAACGCCCTGTCGGTCGCGCTGAACGGCCACCTCCATGACTATACCGGCGGCGTCACCGATCTCGCGGCGCGGCGCGTCCGCTTCATCGGCGACGCGCATAAGCGCATTCGCGAGGATTACTTGAGGATCCTGCGGTTCTTCCGGTTTTATGCGGAGTACGCGGAAGGGGATCCCGACCCCGAAGGTCTTGCCGCAGCGGGATCCGAGAGGCGGGGGCTGTCGATCCTCTCGCGGGAGCGGATCAGGCACGAACTCATGAAGCTCGTGGTCGCGCAGCGGGCCGAGGACACGATCCACATCCTTGCGGAACACGGGTTCCTGACCTGGATCCTGGACGGCGTGGCCGAACTCGGGCGCTTCGGCCGGGTGGTGGCTGCTGATCGGGAGACTCCCGTGCCGATCTGGCGCCTCGCGTCGCTTGCAGTCCTGGTCGAGGAGGATGCGGACCGCCTGCGGGAGCGGCTGAGGCTCTCCAACGACGAGCACCGCAGGCTCGCCGCCTATGCCCGGCTTCTCGCGATCGTGAAGACGCGGCTGCTGCCGCTCGACGCGCTCGCCATCCGCCGCCTCGCGGCCGAGCACGAGGTCGAGGCGCTCGGCGTGGTTCTGGCCGCAACCGCGGGCGAGCCGCTCCCGGTTCTCCTGCCTGAAGGGCAGGAGGCTCTTGCGAGGTTCCGAAGCGGTCAGGAGGAGGTCCCGGCCTTTCCCCTGCGTGGCGCGGATATCGTCCAAGGCGGCATTCCCAAGGGACCCCGGGTGGGCGAGCTGATGGGGCTCGCCCGGCAGGCCTGGCTGGCCGAAGGCTGCCCGACCGACGGGCGCTATGCGCAGGACCTGCTGCGCCGCGTCCTCGAGCAGGCGAGGGCTTAGAGCTGTTTCCACTTGCATGGAATCAGCTCTCTCCTTTGTCATGCCGCATTTCTTAACGGCGAACCGGAACCACTTCGCCGAACAATGCCCCTAGGGCCAGCGCACCGTGGGCGGCATGGACGAGAGGATCGACTCGATGTTGCCGCCGGTCCTCAGCCCGAAGATCGTGCCGCGGTCGTAGAGGAGGTTGAACTCCACGTAGCGCCCGCGCCGCACCTGCTGCTCGATCCGGTCGGCCACCGTCCATTCGGTTCGGACGTTGCGGCGGACGATCTCGGGATAGATTCTCAGGAATGCCTCGCCCACGTCGCGTGTGAAGGCGAAATCCGCCTCCGGGTCGCCGGTCCAGTGATAGTCGTAGAAGATGCCGCCGATGCCGCGGGGCTCGTTGCGGTGCTTGAGGTGGAAGTACTCGTCGCACCAGGCCTTGTACCTGGCATAGTCCACGGAGGGCCGGTCGCAGGCATGCCGCAGGGCCTCGTGGAACGCGACCGTGTCGGGGTCCTCCTGGGTCCGGCGCCGGTCGAGCACGGGGGTGAGGTCCGCTCCGCCGCCGAACCAGGGCTTGGTCGTCACCACGAAGCGGGTGTTCATGTGCACGGTCGGCACGTTCGGGTTCCAGGGATGGGCGATCAGGGAGATGCCGGCCGCCCAGAAGCGCGGATCCTGGTCGGAGCCGGGGATCTGGCCGCGAAATTCAGGCGCGAACTCCCCATGGACTGTGGAGACGTGCACGCCCACCTTCTCGAACACCCGGCCGCGCATCATCGACATGACGCCCCCGCCGCCGGGATTGCCGTTGTGATCCTTGCGCTCCCAGGGCTTACGCTCGAAGCGGCCGGCCTCGGAAGCCTCGGGCGGGAGCGGGGCCGTCACCTCGTCCTCGATGGCCTCGAAGGCGGAGCAGATCCGGTCCCTGAGGGTAGCGAACCAGGCGGGGGCCTCGCTTTGAAGGCGCGCGACGGCGGCGGTGTCGGTCATGGGTGATCAGGCTCCAAGGGGGCTGGAAGGGGAAACGTCCCGGTCTGCCGCAGGGCTTCGCCGAGGATCATGGCCGCCGTGACGGCGACGTTGAGGGAACGCAGGCCTGGCCGCATCGGGATCACGACCCGGGCATCGGCCGCCTCGTGGACCTCGTCGGGCACGCCGGCCGATTCCCGCCCGACCAGGATGATGTCGTCCGGTGCGAACCCGAAGGCCGTATAGGGCACGGCGCCCTTCGTGGTGGCGAGGATCAGCCGCCCGCCGCCGGTCCGGCGCCAGTCTTCAAAAGTCCGCCAGGAGACGTGGCGGGTGACGGCCGCCCGCTCCAGATAGTCCATGCCCGAGCGGCGCAGGTTCCGGTCCGAGACGTCGAAGCCCGCAGGCTCGATGATCTCGACCGGGACGCCGAGGCAGGCCGCGAGGCGCAGCATGGTGCCGGTGTTCTGCGCGATATCGGGCTGGTAGATGGCGAGACGGGGCATAGATGCGTCATCGGGGCAGGAGGCCCCGACGTCAAGTCGGGGCTTCGCCAGCCGTCGGATGAGGAACTGGGGACAGGGATGTTTGGCTGGTTTGAAAAGCAGATCGATCCGTTCGCCCCGTTCGACGAGACCCAGACCCCTCCCAAGTCCGTCAGCGGCTTCGCCTGGTACTATCTCAGGCCGATCCGGCACTGGTTCCTGCTGCTCTTCGTCATTGCGCTTGTGGTCGGGCTCTTCGAGGCCTCGCTCTACATCCTGATCGGATGGATCGTCGATCTCCTCACCCGGTCGGCTCCGGACCGGATCTGGGCCGAGCATGGGAATGCCCTGCTGCTGGTCGGCGCCTTGGTGCTGTTCGTGCGGCCGATTCTGCATTTCCTGCATGGACTGGTGTCGAACCAGCTCATCGTGCCGCAGAGCACGAACATGATCCGCTGGCGGACGCACGTCTACACGCTCGGCCATTCGGTGAGCTATTTCCAGGCCGATTTCGCTGGGCGGCTCGCCAACCGGATCATGCAGGCGGGCGGGGCCATCCGCAGCATCGCGGTCACGCTTCTCGACACGCTCCTTTACGTCGCGATCTTCGCCTTCACGGCCCTCGGGGTGTTCTCGAGCGTCAGTCCCTGGCTCGCGCTGCCAATGGGCCTGTGGATCGCATGCTATGTGGTTCTGCTCTATTTCTTCGTCCCTCGCGCCAAGGAGCGGTCCCTGAAGGTGGCCGACACGCGCTCGGCCCTGGTGGGCCGCGTGGTCGACAGCTACACCAACATCCTCACGGTCAAGCTCTTCGCCCGGGCGGCGGAGGAGCGCTCTGCCGTGAGCGAGTCCCTGGCGGCCAACACGCACGCCTTTCTCGATTCCATGCGGCTCAACACGGGCGTCGGCGGGCTCCTGGCCTTCATGAACAGCGCGCTCCTCGTGGCGACCGGCGGGTTGTCGATCGTCCTCTGGCGGCAGGGGCTGATGACGACAGGCGAGACGGCGACCGGCTTGTCTCTCGTGATGCGGATCCTGGCCATGTCCGGCTGGGTCATGCACACGGTCAGGGACGTGTTCGAGAACATCGGCGTGGTCCAGGAGAGCATGGAGACGATCGCGCGGCCCCACGGCCTGGTGGATGCTCCCTCCGCTCCCGGGCTCGAAGTGACGCAAGGAGAGGTGCGTTTCGAGAACGTCTCCTTCCACTACGGCCGCGAGGAGGGCATCATTGAGGGCCTCGACCTGACGATCCGGGCCGGCGAGAAGGTCGGGCTCGTGGGCACGAGCGGGGCCGGCAAGACCACGATCACGTCCCTCCTGCTGCGCCTTCACGACCTGGAGAGCGGCCGGATCCTCATCGACGGGCAGGACATCGCCGGGGTCAGCCAGGATTCCCTGCGCGCCTCCATCGCCATGGTGACGCAGGACACGTCCCTCCTGCACCGGTCGATCCGGGACAACATTCTCTATGGCCGCCCCGGGGCGCGGCAGCGGGAGGTCGAGCAGGCCGCGAGGCTCGCCCATGCTCATGACTTCATCATGCAGCTCGAGGACCACCGGGGCCGGCGGGGCTACGACGCTCATGTGGGCGAGCGGGGCGTGAAGCTCTCCGGCGGCCAGCGGCAGCGCATCGCCATCGCCCGGGTGATCCTGAAGGACGCCCCGATCCTCGTCCTGGACGAGGCGACCTCGGCCTTGGACTCGGAGGTGGAGGGCGCAATCCAGGAATCGCTCTCGACCCTCATGGAGGGCAAGACCGTGATCGCCATCGCCCACCGGCTGTCGACGATCGCGGCCCTCGACCGCCTCGTGGTCATCGACCGCGGGCGCATCGTCGAGGAGGGGAGCCACAGGGAACTCCTCGCCCGAGGCGGGCTCTATGCGCGGCTCTGGCGGCGCCAGTCCGGGGGCTTCCTGGGAGCCGACGAAACTGCGGCAAACTGAGCATTCCAGGCTGGAACATCTCCAATCCGGCTATGGACAGGCGGGCTTGACCGTGCCAAAGAGCCTGCGCGCGGCGACGCCCAGTCGCATTGCGCGCGCGTTGGCGCGTATGTTTGTTCCATCAAGCATCGCGCCGGTGTCCGGGTTGCCGGAACATCATCAAACGCGCGGTTCTCGTTTTTAACGGATGCTGGAGAGCCAAGTGGCCGAGACCACCACTCACGTCGCTGAGCCGACACGGCGCGATTTCCTCTTTATCGCCACGGGCGCGGCCGCTGCCGTCGGCGGTGCAACCCTGGTGTGGCCGTTCATCCAGTCCCTGGCGCCCGACGCGGCGACCGTGGCGGCCGGTGCGCCGGTCGAGGTCGACCTGGGCCCCATCGCCGAAGGGCAGATCGTCAAGGTCTTCTGGCGCGGCAAGCTGATCTTCGTCCGTCACCGCACGGCCGAGGAGATCAAGGCCGCGCAGGACGTGAACGTCGCCACCCTGCGTGATCCCCAGCCCGACTCGGCCCGCGTGAAGCCGGACCATGCCCAGTGGCTGATCGTCTACGGCAACTGCACCCATCTGGGCTGCGTGCCGCTCGGCCAGCAGGGCGAGTACCACGGCTGGTTCTGCCCGTGCCATGGCTCGGTCTTCGACACCTCCGGCCGTGTCCGCGGCGGCCCGGCGCCGATCAACCTGCCGATCCCGCCCTACACCTTCACGTCCGACACGAAGATCGTGATCGGCCAAGAAGCCACGGCGTAATTTTCCCGCGACGATCACTGCGGTCAGGCGATACCCATGAGTCAGCACGCAACAACCTACGTCCCTAAGAGCGCCTTCGGTAAATGGTTCGAGAGCCGGCTGCCGATCGCCAGCCTCGTCCACTCGTCCTTCATCGCGTTCCCGGTCCCGCGGAACCTGACCTATTTCTGGACGTTCGGCGCCATCCTGGTGTTCATGCTCGTCGCGCAGATCGTGACCGGCGTGTTCCTGGCCATGTACTACACGCCGAACGCCGCGATGGCGTTCCAGTCCGTCGAGCACATCATGCGCGACGTGAACTACGGCTGGCTGCTGCGCTACCTGCACGCCAACGGCGCCTCGATGTTCTTCGTGGCGGTCTACATCCACATCTTCCGTAACTTCTACTACGGGTCCTACAAGGCGCCGCGCGAGGTCCTCTACATCCTCGGCGTCATCATCTTCCTGCTAATGATGGCCACCGCCTTCATGGGCTACGTGCTTCCCTGGGGCCAGATGAGCTTCTGGGGCGCCACCGTGATCACGAACCTCTTCTCGGCGATCCCGGTCGTCGGCGAGACCATCGTGAGCTTCCTCTGGGGCGGCTACTCGGTCGGCAACCCGACGCTCAACCGCTTCTTCTCCCTGCACTTCCTGCTGCCCTTCATGATCTTCGGCGTGGTGATCCTCCACGTCTGGGCGCTGCACGTGCCGGGCCAGAACAACCCGACCGGCATCCCGATCAAGTCGGGCAAGGACGCGGTTCCGTTCACCCCCTACGCCACGATCAAGGACATCTTCGCGGTCGTCGTGTTCATGCTGTTCTTCGGCTACTGGGTGTTCTACATGCCGAACTACCTCGGCCATGCGGACAACTACATCCCGGCGAACCCGGCCGTGACGCCGTCGCACATCGTGCCCGAATGGTACTTCCTGCCGTTCTACGCGATCCTGCGCGCGATCCCGGACAAGCTCGGCGGCGTCATCGCCATGTTCTCGGCCATCGCCGTGTGGTTCCTGATGCCGTGGCTCGACACCTCCAAGGTCCGCTCGACCGCCTACCGTCCGCTCTACAAGCAGTTCTTCTGGGTCTTCGTCGCCGTCTGCGTCCTGCTCGGCTGGCTCGGCTCGAAGCCTGCGGAGGGCTGGTACGTGGTCGTCTCGCAGATCGCCACCGCGTACTACTTCATCCACTTCCTGGTGATCCTGCCGGTGCTCGGCTTCGTCGAGCGTCCCCTGCCGCTGCCGAACTCGATCCTCGAGTCCGTGATGGGCGTGCAGAAGGGCGGCGCGGGCATGCCGGCTGGCGCCAATGCCGAGCCGCAGTCCAAGGGCTGAAGCGAGCGTTGAGGAACAAGAACATGATGAAGCGTACCCTTCTCATCGCCGCGGCCCTCCTTGGCCTTTCGGCTCCCGCTTATGCGGCCGGCGAGACGCCCGTCCCGCCGCAGCTCAAGTGGAGCTTCCAGGGCCCCTTCGGGAAGTTCGACCGGGCCCAGCTCCAGCGCGGCTTCAAGGTCTACCGGGAGGTCTGCGCCTCCTGCCACGGCCTGAGCTATGTGTCGTTCCGCAACCTATCGCAGCCCGGCGGCCCGGAATTCTCCGAGGCGCAGGTCCGCGCGCTGGCGGCCGAGTACAAGATTCAGGACGGCCCGAACGAGGCCGGCGACATGTTCGAGCGTCCCGGCCGTGCAGCCGACCGCTTCCCGTCGCCGTTCCCGAACGAGAATGCCGCCGCGGCGGCGAACGGCGGCAAGGCTCCCCCGGACCTGTCCCTGATGCCCAAGGCCCGCACCTACGAGCGCGGCTTCCCCTGGTTCATCATCGACGTGTTCCGCCAGTACTCTGAGAACGGCGCCGACTACGTGACGGCGCTGCTCAACGGCTACGAGGAGGCCCCACAGGGTTTCACCGTGCCGGAGGGCGGTCACTACAACCACTACTATCCGGGCCACGTGATCGCGATGCCGAAGCCGCTGAGCGACGGCCAGGTCGAGTACCCGAAGAACGAGGCCGGCCAGCCGCAGGCGCCCGAGACCGTGGACCAGTATGCCCGCGACGTCACGGCCTTCCTGACCTGGACGGCGGAACCCCACCTCGAGGCCCGCAAGCGCCTCGGCTTCCAGGCGATGCTGTTCCTCCTCGTCCTGTCGGTCCTGCTCTACTTCACCAAGAAGAAGATCTGGGCCCGGGTCGGCGGCGAGGTCGAGGGTCACGCGACCCCGCCGATGACGCACAATCCCTGACGGTCTCCGAAAGGCCCCGGTTTCCGGGGCCTTTTCTTTTGGGAGAAGGCGCGGCAAGACCCGTGAGGGACCTGCGTCCCGGTCCAGACAGCGGAGCTCCCGTGAATTCCCTCCTTCCGGTCGTCGACACCCTGTTCGGCAAGCCTTGCCTCGCGGTTCACGTGCAGCCGCATCTCGAGGCGCAGGCACAGGCAGGGCTTCGCGCCCTCCAGCAGGCGGCCGTCGCCCATTGGGCCGGGGCTTTCCACGAGGCGCCGCCTCATGCGTTCCACGTCACCATCTACCCGCTCGTTCCGACCACGGAAGGCTTCGACAAGGAAACCTACTGGAGCCGCATTGCCGAGCCGAGCCTCAGGCTCGTCGAGGAGCTGTGCGCCGGGGCGCCGCCCCTCGACCTCAGGTTCCACGGGCTGAAGGTCACCCCCGTCGGCATCATCGCCGTGGCGGACGACGCAAGCGGCCTGATCGACCGGATTCGGAGGCGGATCCTCGAAACCGTTCCGCCCCCGCCGGGCCTCGAGCACCGGCATTACGACCTCGTCCACACCACCCTGGCGCGGTTCGCGGAAGCCCGCCCGATGCCGGAGGAGGTGGTGCGGCGGATCGAGGCCGGGCCGGTCGACCTTCCCGTTCGGGTTGCGCGCCTGAAAATCTTCCGCGAAACGATCTTCCCCTGCCTCGTCGGCGAGGAACTGGCCGGATTTCCCCTGGGGCCACAGCTGCAGGGCGGTTCGCACCGGGCCTAATCCCGACGCGACATGGGGCGCCCGGACTTTATCGGCTAGACTTCATCCCGAGTTCGGGATGCCCACATGACGGAGGACAGATCCAGGTCGAGCGAGGCTGCTCCCGAGATCGCCCGGATCGACTCCACGTTCCGGAACGGTTCTCTCACGGCCATCGGGGTCGTGGTTGGATTCTCGCTGGGTTTCCTGAGCCGCTGGGCAGGCCTCCCGGGTGACTGGTCACGCTCCGACCTGCTGGCGGTCTTCGCCATCACGATTGGGATCGTGCTCCAGATCAAGGCGCTGGCGGACCTCCTCTCCGTGCAATCCCTTGTCCTCAGTCGCTACAATCGCGCGATCCGCATCTTCCTGGCCGGCCTGATCCTCGTGGCGGTCGGAACCGCAGCCGCCATCTTCGCGGATCTCATGGGGTATGGCGGCATCGCGCTCGGGACCTGAGGAGCCGGCTCAGAGGAGCTTGCTGCGACCCTCGAGGGGAGCCTTGCTCTTCCCACACCCGATGGCAAGGAGCCATCTTGGCAATGTTCGGGCCGCGCCCTTAGGAAGGATCGGGCGACGTTCACTTGATCCGATGGCGGGAGGTTGGCGATGGCGAAGGCGGTCTTGGGAATCATCGGCGGATCGGGCATCTATGACCTGCCGGGCCTGGAGGATGTGCGCGAGGAGCGCATCGCGTCGCCCTGGGGCGAACCGTCGGACGCCCTGAGGTTCGGGCGCATCGGCAAAACCGAAGTGGTCTTCCTGCCGCGCCACGGCCGTGGCCACCGCTACTCGCCGTCCGACATCAACTACCGGGCCAATATCGACGTCCTGAAGCGGGCCGGCGTCACGGACCTGATCTCGGTCTCGGCCTGCGGTTCGTTCAAGGTCGAGTATTATCCGGGCTTCTTCGTGCTTGTGGATCAGTTCGTAGACCGGACCTTCCGGCGCGAGACGTCGTTCTTCGGCCGAGGCTGCGTTGCCCATGTGCCCATGGCGCATCCGGTCGGTCCCGTCCTGCAGCAGCGCATCGCCGATGCGGCGGTGGCGGAGAACATCCCGTTCACCCTCGGCGGCACCTATGTGTGCATCGAGGGGCCGCAATTTTCCACCTATGCGGAGTCGATCACCTACCAGAGCCACGGCTACGACGTGATCGGCATGACGGCCATGCCCGAGGCCAAGCTCGCCCGGGAGGCGGAGATCACCTACGCAACCGTCGCGATGGTGACGGATTACGACTGCTGGCACCCGGAGCATGACGAGGTCGACGTAGCCTCCGTCGTAGCCGTCGCGCAGCAGAATGCCCGCAAGGTGGCAGGGCTCATCGCCCGCATCGCGCGCGACTTCCCGGCCGAGCGCGAGCCGTGCCCGCGCGGCTCCGACCGCGCCCTCGACGGCGCCATCATGACGGCGCCCTCCGCCCGCGATCCCGAGCTTCTGAAGAAGCTCGACGCGGTTGCGGGCCGCATCCTGCACAGCACTGGAAAGTAGCGTCCGGGCCGTGTTGCCGATAAGGTCGCGCCCTCAAGAGAAGAGCGATTCCATGGACCAGCGCTTCGCCACCGACCTCAAAGCGGCCATCCGCTCCATTCCGGATTATCCGAAGCCGGGCATCGTCTTCCGGGACATCACGACGCTGCTCGGCGATGCGCGGGCGTTCCGCCGCGCCGTGGACGAGCTCGTCCATCCCTTCGCGGGCGGGCGCGTGGACAAGGTGGCGGGAATCGAGGCGCGGGGCTTCATCCTCGGCGGGGCCGTGGCCCATCAGCTCTCGGCCGGTTTCGTGCCGATCCGCAAGAAGGGCAAGCTGCCCCACGAGACGGTGCGCATCGCCTATTCGCTCGAATACGGCGTCGACGAGATGGAGATCCACACGGACGCCATCGGCCAGGAGGAGCGGGTCATCCTCGTGGACGACCTTATCGCCACCGGTGGCACGGCGGTGGCCGCCACCCAGCTCCTGCGCCAGATGGGCGCCAACATCGTGGCGGCCTGCTTCATCATCGACCTGCCGGATCTCGGCGGCGCCCAAAAGCTGCGTGACCTCGGCGTCGAGGTCCGTAGCCTCGTGAGCTTCGAGGGGCATTAGGCTCCAGAGGGTTCCTTACCGCTCCGGCCGCCGCTCCCAGAACACCATGCCGTCGAAGGAGAAGACCTCCTCGCCGTGCTGGTTCACGCCCGTGTTGTGGTGGAAGGCGAGGCCCCAGCCGGGGCGGGACGCGGAGGCGCGGGCGCCCGTCAGGGTCGAGCGATAGGTGACCGTATCGCCCGCATAGACGGGCTTCAGCCATTTCAGGTTCGTGAAGCCCGGAGAGGGGCCGAGCCGGGCCGGGCGCTCGCCGCGGGCCAGCGCCTGGACCCGAATCTCCTCGCGGTGGGCGATCATCAGCTTCATCCACACAGCCGCCGTGTGCCAGCCGGAGGCGCAAAGATCCCCGAACAGGCTGTGCTTGGCGGCGTCAGGGTCCACATGAAAACGCTGCGGGTCGTGCTGCCGGGCGAAGCGGATGATCTCGTCCGTCGCGAACGTGTACGAGCCCAACTCCTCCGTGTCCCCGGCCACGAGGTCGTCGAGATAGGGGTTGGCCGAGAAGCGCGGCCCCTCGACCGCGTCCGTGCCGATCGGAGCGGCGGCCGCCTCCGCAGGCGCGGGGCGCGCTAGGGCAGGGACGGGCTCGGCGTCCCGGCGGCCGAACATGATCCAGTTCGCCTGCGTCATGACCGTCTCGTCGTTCTGGTTCACGAGCGCGAACTGAAACTGGACGAGGCCGATCGAGGGACGGCTCTTCGAAGCGCGGGCATCCACCACCGTCATTCGCGAACGAAGGGTGTCGCCCGGCCGGACGGGCTTGAGCCACTTCAGTTCGTCGATGCCCGGCGCGCCCATGGAAGTGGAATCGAGGATCTTGTCATCGGCCAGGAGGCGCATGTTGATGCAGGCCGTGTGCCAGCCTGATCCGATCAGGGTGCCGACGAAGCTGTCCCGCGCGGCGATCTCGTCCACGTGGAAGGGCTGCGGGTCGTATTCGCGGGCAAAGGCCAGGATGTCGTCCTTCGAGACGGTGACGGGCCCGAGAATCTCGGTGGTTCCGGGGACGAAGTCTTCGAAAGCGAAACGGGGCATCGGCGCGACTCGCGGCAGGAAACGGCAGGAGCGGAAGGTAAGGTCAGGGGGCGAACTGCCCGGCGGCGTTGTGCGCCAGGCGGATCGGCTCGGGCAAGCGATATTTCGGGGAACAGCGCAGCACCAGCTCGGCGGCGGTCGGAATATCGGCCAGATGGCCCGGCGAGATGAACATCGGGTTCTTGGCGGTCCGGGTGCGCAGGGCGACGCCGATCGCCTCGCCCTTGTCGACGAGCGGCGCGGCTGCGCCCTTCTCCTCGGCCAGGTCCTTGTAGCGCCCGCACAGGAGCGTCTTGCCGCAGCCGATGGTCGGCCGCTGGAGCCACAGGCCCAAGTGGCTGGCGATCCCGATCCGGCGCGGATGGGCGATTCCCATGCCGTCGAACAGGAACACGTCGGGCTCCGCCTTGAGCTTCTCGAACGCCTCCTCCAGCACCGGACCTTCCCGGAAGCTCAGAAGGCCCGGAATATAGGGGAACGGGGTCGGACGCCGGGCCAGGACCGTCTCGACCGGCAGGAAGCCCGGGTAGGTCACCACCACGACGGCTGCCTGGGACTGCTCGTTCTTCACGCTCACATCCACCCCGGCCACGAGCTTGACCGCATCGAGGTCGATGGGCCGGTCGGAGACCACCTCGGCGCGCAGTTCCTTCTGGAGGGAGACGGCCTGTGCGGGGGAGAGGTCCCAGCGATGTCGGTGATGAAGATGCATGATGGGCAGCGATGTGACGTGAGCCTCAACGTTTCAGACAGGGGAACGATCCCCAAGGGCCAAGCTTCGGCGAGGCCTGCGCCCCGCGCAATGCTGCTAAGCGGCGGCGGGATCAGGAGAATTCCTTAGGGGAAGGATCTGAATTTCGGTCCATGTGCCCCGCGCCTATACCCGCACCGTCGAACAATGAGTTGCAGACGCGAGGACAACATGAAACCGGTGCTCGCCACACAAGCCAACGGGCCGCGTGAGCCAAGAACAACCCAATCGCAAATCGTCAGACGGGCCGCCGCCGGCCTGGCGGCGCTCGGCGCTTCCGCCTGGGCGCTGCCGGCGCAGGCCCATGTGAAGTGGTTCGCCCCCTATATCGTCGACGCCGCGCCGCAGCCGATCGGCGCCACCCTGACGAACCCCTGGTTCTGGACCGGCATCGGTCTCGTGCTCGCCTTCTTCCTGGCGACGCTCACGGTCGAGCGCAGGGCTCCGGGCCAGATGGTGCTCTCCGGTCTCGACCGGATCAGCGCGCCTCTCTGGAGCCGCTCCGACGACTTCCTGCGGGTGTGCATCGGCGCCTTCTTCGTGGCGATCTTCGCGGTCGGCGGGATCTATCTCACGCCGGACCTGAAGACCGATTCCGAGCTTGTTTCCTGGGCGCAGCTCCTGATCGCGGCCTGCATCTTCTCGCGCCGCACGATGCCGATCGCGGCCGCGGGCATCATCACCCTATGGGTCGTGGCCCTGCGGGAATACGACCTCTTCCACCTGCTGGACTACCTGGCGCTGGGCGTCGGCGTCGCCGCCTATCTGCTGCTGGCATCGATGGACGATCCCAAATGGCGCGAGCGGCGCTTCCTGGTCCTGCGCTGGGGCGTGGCGATCGCCCTGATGTGGTCGAGCCTCGAGAAGTTCGCCTATCCGAACTGGTTCTATCCGCTCGTGGAGGAAAAGCCCTTCCTGACCTTCGGCATGCCGCGGGACGTGTTCATCCCGATGGCGGGCGTGGCGGAGTTCACCCTCGGCTTCGGCCTCCTCTGGACGCCCCTGGTGCGCCGCCTGTCGGCCGCGGCCCTGCTGCTGATCTTCTTCACGGCCGTCTATCCGTTCGGACGCATCGACCTCGTCGGTCATGCCATGATCATGGCGGTCCTCTTCGTCGTCGCCGCCGATCCTTGCCGGGAGACCGGTGCGGCCGTGGTGGAGAAGATGCCCCGGGCTCTGCCCCGCCTCGGCACCCTGGCCTTCGTGCCTGCCGGCCTGGCGGTCGCCCTGGTGGTCCTGGTCTCGGGCTATTGGGGCCTGCACGGAGCCTTCTACGGGGTCGATGCGGTGACGGGACAGCCGACGGAGCTCACCACCCATTCCCCGAACCGGGAGCACCCGCACCTTCCTCAGGGAACTCACGCTCACCGCTGAGAATGGGCTAAGGAAACAAACAGAGGGACGAGAGCTTTCGCTTTCGTCCCTTCGGCGCGACAAAGGGAGGCCGATCGTGGCCCATTCACCGACGACGAACCGCAGCATCCAGATCATCGGGCCCGCCCGCGGCGTCACCGAGCCGCTGATCCGCCGCCTCGTTGAGACCTTCTACGGTCGCGTGCTCCAGGATCCGGACCTCGGGCCGATCTTTCGGCAGGCCCTGTCGGAGCGCTGGGACGCCCATCTGTCGATCATGGTGGATTTCTGGTCGTCGATCGCCCTCAGGACCGGCCGCTACGGCGGCAAGCCCCATGTGGCCCATATGGGCCTCGATCTGACGCCGGAGCTGTTCGGGCGCTGGCTGACGCTGTTCGAGGAAACGGCCCGGGAGGTGTGCGAGCCGGACGTGGCCGCCTTCTTCATCGACCGGGCGCAGCGCATCGCGGAGAGCCTGCAGATCGGCCTCGGAATCGGCCCGAAAGCGCTGCGGCTTGCGTGACGGTGGTGGGCGCTACCGTTCCCACCATTCCAGGCTGGAATCGCCCTTCACGAAGAGCGAGTAGATCGTGCTGAACAGGAACCCGCAGGCGACGAGCGCCGCCAGCACGAGCTCCGCGCTGCCGAGACCCGGCGACACAAGGGTCTGAACGATGTTTTCGAGAGAGTCCTGCATGGCCCCAAACCTCCATGCAGGACATATGCGACAGGGTGGCTGAACGGGCCGCCAAGGTGGCGTTCAGCAAACCTTTAGGTTCAGGTATTGAAGCGGAAGTGCAGCACGTCGCCGTCCTGCACGGTGTATTCCTTGCCTTCCAGGCGCAGCTTGCCGGCGTCGCGCGCGCCCGCCTCGCCCTTCAGCGACACGTAATCCGCATACGCGATGGTCTCGGCGCGGATGAAGCCCTTCTCGAAATCCGTGTGGATCACGCCGGCGGCCTGGGGAGCGCGGGTGCCCTTGGTGATCGTCCAGGCGCGAGCCTCCTTCGGGCCGACCGTGAAATAGGTGATGAGGCCCAAGAGCTCGTAGCCGGCGCGGATCACCCGGTTCAGACCCGGCTCGGCGAGGCCGATGGCGTCGAGATAGTCCTTCTGCTCGGCGGCGTCGAGGACGGCGATCTCGCTCTCGATCTTGGCCGACACGACCACGGCCTTGGCGCCCTCTTCCTTCGCGCGCTGGAAGACCCGGGCGGAATACTCGTTGCCCTGGTCGGCCGAGGCCTCCTCGACGTTGCAGACGTAGAGAACAGGCTTCGACGAGAGGAGGCCGAGCATCTGGAACAGGCGCTCCTCCTCGACTTTCCGCTCCACGAGGCGGGCGGGCTTGCCTTCCCGCAGCAGGACCAGGGAGCGGTTGACGAGGTCGAGGGTTTCCTTCGCCTCCTTGTCGTTGCCCTTGGCCTTCTTCTCCAGCGCCGTGACGCGCCGCTCAAGGCTGTCGAGGTCGGCCAGCATCAGCTCGGTCTCGATGGTCTCGATGTCGGCGATCGGGTCGATTTTGCCTTCGACGTGGGTGATGTCCGTGTCCTCGAAGCAGCGCACCACATGGGCGATGGCGTCGACCTCGCGGATATTGGCCAGGAACTGGTTGCCGAGGCCTTCGCCCTTGGAGGCGCCGCGCACGAGGCCGGCGATGTCCACGAAGGTGAGGCGGGTCGGGATGATCTGAGCCGAGCCGGCAATGCCCGCGAGCGCGTCGAGACGCTCGTCCGGCACGGCCACGTCGCCCACGTTGGGCTCGATGGTGCAGAACGGATAGTTCGCCGCCTGCGCGGCCGCCGTCTGCGTCAGCGCGTTGAAGAGGGTGGACTTGCCCACGTTCGGCAGGCCGACGATGCCCATCTTGAAGCCCATGGCCTTACTCCTTTTCTGTGCCGGCCCTCTCGCCGGGCCGTTTCACGTCCGTCCAGCCCTTCGCCTCCATGGCGAGGTGGACCTTGTTCTGGAAGCTCCCGTCCTCGCCCTTGGCGAGCAGGGGGGCGTTGTCGGCCAGGATCCGGCACAGGTCCTCGACCCACGCCTCCTCGGCCTTGGCGAAATCCCCGAGCACATGGCTCTGCACCAGGGGCTTGTGGCCGGGATGCCCGATGCCGAGGCGGACGCGGCGATACTCGTTGCCGCAATGGGCCGTGATCGAGCGCAGGCCGTTGTGCCCGGCATTGCCGCCGCCCACCTTCACCCGCACCTTGGCGGGCGGCAGGTCGAGCTCGTCGTAGAAGACCGTCACGTCCGACAGCGGAATCTTGAAGAAGCGCTGGGCCTCGGCCACCGCCCGTCCGGACTCGTTCATATAGGTCTGCGGCTTGAGGAGCAGAACCTTCTCGGACCCGATAGCGGCCTCGGCGGTCTCCGCCTGGAAGCGCCGCCGCCACGGGTCGGCATTGTGGATGCGCGCGATCTCGTCCACGGCCATGAAGCCGATGTTGTGGCGGTTCCTGGCGTAGCGGGGTCCGGGATTACCGAGGCCGACGAAAAGGCGCATCGTTTGGCATTCTCATAAGAAACGCTCCGGCCTTGCGGTCGGAGCGTCGAAGCCGGTCAAAGGGCTCAAACGCCCGATGAAGGTGGATTACGCAGCAGCGCCTTCAGCAGGAGCGGCGGCCGGAGCGGCTTCCTCTTCCTTCATGCCCGACGGAGCCACGACCGTGACCAGCGTCACGTTTTCGGTGGAGGTCGCCTTGGCGCCGTTCGGCAGCTTGATGTCGTTGAGGTGGACCGAGGAGCCGATGTCGAGACCGTCGACCGAAGCCTCCACGTAGTCCGGGATCGCGTCGGACGGAACCATGAGCTCCACCGAGTGCTCGACGATCTGCAGCGTGCCGCCGCGCTTCACGCCCGGGCACTTCTCCTGGCCGACCACGTGCACCGGCACGACGACCTTGATGGCCTGACCTTCCGCGAGACGCAGGAAGTCGATATGGACCGGGAAGTCGCGGACCGGGTCGAGCTGGTAGTCGCGCGGAATCGCGCGGGTCTTCTTGCCGTCCACGTCGATCTCGAAGATCGTGGTCAGGAAGTGACCGGCGAAGATCAGCTGCTTGGTCTGATTGAAGTCGAGGGAGATCGTCTGGGCGGGCTGACCTGCGCCGTAGATGACGGCAGGAACTTGGCCTTGGCGACGAACGGCCCGGGCGGCCCCCTTGCCGGCCCGGTCGCGCGCCACGGCCTTGATTTGCTTGATATCGCTCATGGTCGTGGTCCTTCAGAATTGGATTTTAAAAACCGATGGCCGCCCGGGTTTCCTGAGAAACCTGCCGGCGGCCATGAGGTCCGCGCCCGTGCCTCCAAGGGTGTCGAGCGGGCGCGAGGCGGCTTATAGAGAAAGAAGGCGGGAAATGCAACAAATCCCGCCGCAGGGCCTGCCGCGTCTGAGCGGGCCGGGAAGTGTCTTAGTCGAACAGGCTCGAAACCGAGCTTTCGGTGGCCGTACGGCCGATGGCTTCGCCCATCAGGGGCGCGATGCTGATGACCCGGATGTTGTGCGCCACCTTCACGGCCTCGGTCGGCATGATCGAGTCGGTGATGACGAGTTCCTTGAGCTTGGACCCGGCGATGCGGGCGACCGCACCGCCCGAGAGCACCCCGTGGGTGATGTAGGCGTAGACCTCCCGGGCGCCGTTGGCCAGCAGCGCGTCCGCGGCGTTCACCAGGGTGCCGCCGGAATCGACGATGTCGTCCACCAGGATGCAGGACCGGCCCGAGACGTCGCCGATGATGTTCATCACCTCGGACTCGCCGGGGCGCTCACGGCGCTTGTCCACGATGGCAAGCGGGGCGTCGATGCGCTTGGCGAGGGCGCGGGCGCGCACCACGCCGCCAACGTCCGGCGATACCACCATCCGGTTTCCGCCGTCCAGGTGCTCCTTGATGTCTCGTGCGAGGATCGGCGCGGCGAAGAGGTTGTCGGTCGGGATGTCGAAGAAGCCCTGGATCTGGCCCGCATGGAGGTCGAGGGTCAGCACGCGGTCGACGCCCGCATGGGCGATGATGTTGGCGACCAGCTTGGCCGAGATCGGCGTGCGGGCGGCCGGCTTCCGGTCCTGGCGGGCGTAGCCGAAATAGGGGATCACTGCCGTGATGCGGCGCGCGGAGGCGCGGCGCAGGGCGTCCGTGATGATGAGGAGTTCCATCAGGTGGTCGTTCGTCGGGAACGAGGTCGACTGGATGACGAACACGTCCTCGCCGCGCACGTTCTCCTGGATTTCGACGAAGACCTCCATGTCCGCGAAGCGCTTGACCTGGGCCTTGGCGAGCGGAACGTTGAGGTAGGCGGAGATGGCCTCCGCCAGCGGACGGTTGGAATTTCCCGCGACGAGCTTCATGAAAGCAACTTTGGCTCTACCTGTGACCTATGGAGCCCGCCGCGCGATATCGGCGCTCAAGTGCGGCAAGGCGGTTGGGTCTTAGCAGCGTTGGGAAACCGTCACAATACGTGCGGTGCCGTCAAGGTGCGGCTTTTTTGGACTTTCGTCGGGGTCACTGGGCGACGGAAGCCTCGTCGGCGGAGGCCTCGGCGGTCTGGAACGGCGCCTCGTCCCTCGCGGCGCTCAGGAATTCGGCAATCTCGTCCATGCTGGCGCTGGCGAGCTTGGCCAGGGTCTCCTTGTCAAGATTGGTGAGCGAGGCGGACGGGACCGGCACCGGGCTCGTGCCGGCGAGGCGCTTGGCCCGGCGCTTCTGGGAATCGAACACGTCCCACACATAAGACACCTTGGTCTTGCCCTCGCTCGTCTCGGTGGACAGGTAGCCCCGCACCCGGTAGCGCGCCTCGGCGCTGGCGCCGACGAGCTCGACCTTGCGGTCGGAGGCCGCGGTGCTGAGCTCGTCGATCAGGGCCGTGCGGACGGGGGCGGGTGCGCCGTCGATGCTCTCGAGGGCGATCGGCACTCCCTCCGGCGATCCGCTGAACGAGCCGCCCTGGCATGCGCCGAGCGAAACCGCCATCAAGGCGGCGCCGAGCCACCCCTTCCGCCGTATCGAACCCATGATGCCCCCGCTTCCTCGTGTTCTGTAACGAAGTTTTAAGCTTAACGGGAGGTTTCGTCCAGATCAGGGACGGCGAATGCGCGACATGGCGGCATCAAGGGCGAGCGCCACGAGCCCGGCCGCCAGGCCCCAAAAGGCGGAGCCGATGCCGAAGAGGGTCAGTCCCGAGGCCGTCACGGCGAGGGTCAGGACCGCCGGGAAGACCTTGGCCTGATCGGAGAGGGCGGAGCCCAGCGCCCCCGCGAAGGCGCCCATCAGGGCAAGGCCCGCCACCGTCTTGATCAGCTCCGGCGGGAGGGCGCCGATCAGGCCGATCAGGGCGGCGCTGAAGGCCGCGAAGATCAGGTAGCTGAGGGCGTAGAACGGCCCGACCATCCAGCGCTTCGACGGATCCGGATGCGTGTCGGGCCCGGTGCAGATCGCCGCCGAGATCGCCGCGAGGTTGCTCGTGTGAGCCCCAAAGAAGGCGGTCACCACGGAGGCCAGCCCGGTGACTGCCAGGATCGGCCGGGACGGGGGCGTGTAGCCCGAGGCGCGCAGCACCGCGAAGCCCGGCAGGTTCTGGGACGCCATCGTGACCAGGAACAGGGGAAGCCCCAATCCGATCAGCGCCGTGGGCTCGAAGACCGGCGCGATGAAGGTGAGGGACGACAGGGAGAGGTCCGATGGGAGGGGCTGCGCGAGGCCGCCCCCGAAGGCGATGACCAGGCCGACGAACAGCACAGCCAGGACCGCGAGAGCCGGATTGAAGAGCCGGACCAGCAGGAACACGCCGACGAGCGGGAGCACGAGCCCGGGCGCGCCCTGGGCGCTCTCGAACACCGCCATAACGAAGCGGATCAGCACCCCGGCCAGCATTGCGGCCGCGAGAGAGGCGGGGATGCGCTCGATCAGCCGCCCGAACGGCTTGACGGAGGCCGCGAGCACGATGAGGGCGCCTGCGAGCAGGAAGGCCCCGACAGCCGCCTGGATGGAGATTCCGCTGGAAGCGGCGATCAGCGCCGCGCCCGGCGTCGACCAGGCCGTCACGACCGGGATGCGGTAGCGGACACTCAGGATGCCGCTCGTGGCCGCCATGCTCAGGCACAGGGCCGCCACCCAGGAGGTGGTCTGTGCCGCATCGGCCCCGACCGCGTTCGCCGCCGCGATGATGAGCGCGATCGTGCTGCCGAACCCGACCAGGGCCGCGACCACGGCGGATGTGACGATCGACAGGCGCATCTCGGGAGGCTCCGGCAGAGGCGGGAGCTTGGCGGTTTAGACCGAACTCCATCCCGAGGCTAGTTCGCGCAGGCCCTTCCCCCGGGAATCGCGAGACCTTAAATCTCGCCTATGAGTCGCAACACCTACAACGACGTTCCCCCGGACATCCTGACCGACGAAGAGGACGACGATGCCGTTGCCCTGGAGAGCGGCTCGGACGTCGAGTTCGACCTCGAGGCCAATCCGGGCTCCGTCCAGCGCGGGACCGAGGTCATCAGGCGGTTCTGGACGACCCTGCCCAATGCGCCGGGCGTCTACCGCATGTTCGATGCCAAGGGGAACGTGCTCTATGTGGGCAAGGCCAAGAGCCTGAAGGCCCGCGTCGGCTCCTATGCGCGGGGGCAGGCCCATTCCAATCGCATCGCCCGGATGATCGGCGAGACCGCCTCGATGGAGTTCGTCACCACGGCGACGGAGACCGAGGCGCTGCTGCTCGAGGCCAATCTCATCAAGCAGCTCAAGCCCCGCTACAACGTGCTGATGCGGGACGACAAGTCGCTCCCCTACATCCTGCTCACGGCCGACCACGAGGCGCCGCAGCTCGTCAAGCACCGCGGCGCGCGCAAGCGGAAGGGGGACTATTACGGCCCCTTCGCGAGCGTCTGGGCCGTGAACCGCACCATCAACGCCCTCCAGCGCGCCTTCCTGCTGCGCTCCTGCAACGACAGCTACTACGAGAACCGGACCCGGCCCTGCCTGCTGTTCCAGATCAAGCGCTGCTCGGGCCCCTGCACGAAGGAGATCTCGCACGAGGAATACGCGAACCTCGCGGCCGAGGCGCGGGCCTTCCTGTCGGGCAAGTCCAACGCCGTGAAGGCGCGCATCACCGAGGAGATGCAGCAGGCGGCCGAGGAGCTGGAATTCGAGCGCGCCGCGCGCTGCCGCGACAGGCTCGCGGCGCTCTCGGCCATCCAGGGCGTGCAGGGCATCAACACCCAATCGATCGAGGAGGCGGACGTGTTCGCCCTCGACGAGCAGGCAGGTCAGTTCTGCGTCGAGGTCTTCTTCTTCCGCAACTGGCAGAACTGGGGCAACCGCGCCTACTTTCCCAAGGCCGACAAGTCCATGAGCCCGGAAGAGGTCCTGACCTCGTTCCTGGCCCAGTTCTACGACGACAAGCCGGCTCCGCGGACGATCCTGCTCTCCCACGAGATCGAGGATGCCGACCTGATGGCGGCGGCGCTCTCGACCCGGGCCGAGGCCAAGGTGGAGATCCATGCGCCGCAGCGCGGCGAGCGGCGCCAGCTCATCGACTATGCCCTGCGCAACGCCAAGGAGGCCTTGGGCCGGCGGCTCGCGGACACCGCCTCGCAGCAGAAGCTCCTCGTGTCCCTCGGCCAGGCCTTCGGGCTCTCGAAGGCCCCGCGCCGCGTGGAGGTCTATGACAACTCCCACATCATGGGCACCAACGCGGTCGGCGCCATGGTGGTGGCCGGGCCGAACGGCTTCATGAAGCAGCATTACCGCACCTTCAACATGAAGTCTGAGGACCTGAAGCCCGGTGACGATTACGGCATGATGCGCGAGATGCTCCAGCGCCGCTTCGCCCGTCTCGTGAAGGAGGAGCCGCGCTCGTCCGAGCCCGCCGATGCCGAGCCCCTTAGGGAAGACGACGACAGCTTCCCGGCCTGGCCCGATCTCGTGCTGATCGACGGCGGCAAGGGGCAGCTCGAGGCGGCCCGCCAGGCGCTCGCGGAGGTGGGCGTCAGCGAGAACGACGTGGCGCTTGTCGGCATCGCCAAGGGGCGCGACCGCGACGCCGGCCGCGAGACCTTCTTCAAGCCGGGCGAGGCGCCGTTCAAGATGCCGCCGCGGGACCCGGCCCTCTATTTCGTCCAGCGCCTGCGGGACGAGGCCCACCGCTTCGCGATCGGAGCGCACCGGGCGAAGCGCAAGCGCGAGCTCGTGAAGAACCCCCTCGACGAGATCCAGGGCATCGGCCCGACTCGAAAACGGGCGCTCCTGCACCATTTCGGAACGGTGAAGGCCATCCAGCGCGCGGCGCTGGAAGACCTCATGAAGGCACCGGGCGTGAACGCCGCCACGGCCCGGGCCGTGTTCGACTTCTTCCACGAGCGGGGGTAAAAATGAGAACCTCGTTCCATGCGACCAAACGATGTCCCGCCTGCGCGGTCAGGTTGACGGACCAACCCCCGGCGTGCTTCCTGCCGAAGCTATGAGCACTGCTCCCTCCATGCGCCGGTCCAAGGCCTTCAACCTCGCCAACCTGCTGACCTACGGCCGGCTCGCAGCCGTGCCGGCCGTCGTGGCGCTGCTCTTCTGGCCGGAGGATCACTGGTCGCGTTGGTTTGCGCTTGGAATCTTCGCGCTCGCGGCGATCACCGACTACCTCGACGGCTACGTGGCCCGCACCTATGCCCAGCAATCGGCCCTGGGCCGCATGCTCGACCCGATCGCCGACAAGCTCCTCGTGGCGGCCTGCCTGCTCATGCTCGTGGCGGACGGAACCATCCATGGCTGGGCGCTCTGGGCCGCCATCGTGATCCTGTGCCGCGAGATCCTGGTCTCGGGCCTGCGGGAGTTCCTGGCCGAGCTCAAGGTCGGCGTGCCGGTGAGCCGGGTCGCCAAGTGGAAGACCACATTCCAGCTGGTTTCGCTCGGCTTCCTGATCGCCGGGCCCGCCGGCGAGACCGTCCTGCCCGGCACGGTCCTGATCGGCACGGTCCTCCTGTGGGCCTCGGCGATCCTGACGATCTACACCGGCTGGGACTATCTCAAGACCGGCATCCACCACATGATCGATGAGGGCTGATCGGATGAAGCTCGTCTACTTCGCCTGGGTGCGCGAGCGGGTCGGCCGGACGGACGAGGACGTGGAGCTTCCCGACGGGATCGAGACGGTCGCCGATCTCGTTCGCTGGCTGAAGTCGCGGGGCGAGGAATACGAATACGCCTTCGAGAACGAGGCAGTCGTCCGCGCCGCCATCGACCATGTGCATGCAAAGCCCGAGGCTGCCATCGCGGGAGCGCGCGAGATCGCCTTCTTCCCGCCGATGACCGGGGGCTAATCTCGATGCCAGAGCTGGGCCGATGACCGTCTCGATCCGGATTCAGGCCGAGGCCTTCGACGTCGCGGCCGAGACGGCGGCCTTGACGGAGGGACGCGCCGATATCGGCGCCGTCGTCGCCTTCACGGGCTTGTGCCGGGACGAGGGCGGAAGGCTGACGGCCCTCGAGCTCGAGCATTATCCCGGCATGGCGGAGGCCGAGATCGCCCACATTGCCGCGCAGGCGCAGGATCGCTGGCCCCTCCTTGGCCTGACGATCATCCATCGGTTCGGGAAGGTTCTTCCGGGAGACCCGATCGTGCTGGTGCTCGCGGCCTCGAGCCACCGCCGCGCCGCCTTCGAGGCCGCCGATTTCCTGATGGACTACCTCAAGACCCGGGCGCCGTTCTGGAAGCGTGAGCACCTGAAGGACGGGACGGCTGGTGAGTGGGTCGAGGCGAAGGACCTGGACGATGAGGCCGCGCAACGCTGGCTCTGAAGAGCGCTTGACCGAAACGGACGCCGGGAGGACCATTTTCGAGGGGCGACAAGCGGAGATGCGCCATGCGCAGCGTCGTCGTTCTTCTGGGTCTGGGACTTGCGGCGCCGGCCGGCGCCCTCGATGATCCCTTGATGCATCGCATCCAGGCGCCCGGCCACAATCCCCTTGACTGCTATTGCCGCGCGGAAGGGCGGATGTTCGCGCCCGGCGAGAAGGTCTGCCTGCGGACCGCGAGCGGGCCGCGCCTCGCCCAGTGCGGCATGGAGATCAACGTCATGTCATGGCGCATCACCGAGACCCCATGTCCTGAGACATGACCTGAGCACTTCCGACAGACAGATCAGCTTGAGAGTGTGGAAACGGTTGAACCGGGCTTCCGAGTTCCGACGATCGTCCTCGATCAGAAAACCCCGACCACGACGGCACAGATGAAGCTCAACGAAACGCACGCCGCCGCAACGTTCAAACCGTACACCCAGTTCACGCTCGACGTCAGGTTCATGGCAATCCCCTGTCTGAATAGAGAGGACGCTAACAAAACGAGAGGGGGTAGAAAAGGCCTTTCGAGCTAGTCGAGGGGGCATGCGGAAATGGTCGAAATGGTTAACAATGTGTTAACCCTTTGTACTGACGAAGAAGTCCGCTCCCGATCGCCCCAGTAAAATTTTTTGACGTCAGACCGCCCCGGAGACGCCGCGCCTGAGGCTCTTCGGTCTTGGAAACGATTACATGAACGAGGGGGGCCCCGCGTCGGCGAATCGGCGCGCGGAGGTCGGCCGGCGGGAACTTCGCCGCGGCTGGGCGGCACGTGTTGACGGGATGTTTACGGGCGGCGCCTAGGCTGTGCCCATGCGTCGTGGGTTAGTTGCGTTTTTCGCCCTATCGCTTGTCGGGCTTGGGCTTACCGGGTGCGGGCTGTTTCGGTTCGAGCAGCGCGAGCCCTGGCGTGCGCAGGCCGAGGAGGCCTGCCTGTCGCAGCGGCTGGTTCAGCCTTCCGCCTACATGGCCCTGTCGCCGAAGATCGACGGCCCGGGCGTCTGCGGCATGGACTATCCGTTCAAGGTCGCGGCCTTCAACAACGGCGCCGTCGGCCTGAAATCCAAGGTGACGCTCGCCTGTCCCATCATCCCGCGCATCGACACGTGGCTCGACGAGATCGTGAAGCCCGCGGCGCTCCTGTATTTCGGCGTGCCGCTCGCGGACCTGAAGGCGGGCTCCTATTCCTGCCGTCCGCGGAACAACCAGAGGGGCGCGAAATATTCCGAGCATGCCTTCGGCAACGCCCTCGACGTCATGGGCTTTGCCCTTGCGGACGGGCGCGACGTCTCGGTCGTGAAGGGCTGGAAGGGCAGCCCGGCCGAGCAGGAATTCCTGCGGGAGGTCTTCGTCGGCGCATGCCGCTACTTCACGACCGTTCTCGGCCCGGGCTCGGACGCCTTCCACTACGACCACCTGCATATCGATCTTGCGCGCCACGATCCGCGCGGCCAGCGCCGGATCTGCAAGCCGATCCTGAAGTTCGCGCCCCGGATCGACCCGGAGCAGGCGCAGCAGGCCTATCAGGCGGCGGCGCCCTCGGCCGATCTCGCTCCGATCGACATGGAGGAGGAGGGGGCGCCTGCCGAGGATTATGCCTCGGCCCCGCACGGCCAGGGCCCTGCGCCTTCGGCGTCGATCCCGCCGGCCTCGCGGCCCGTCGCCAGCGGCGGATACGCGGCCGATCTTCCGGGATCCAGTGCCGGCTACGGCAGGGCACTCCAGGTCCAGGCGCCGGCCCAGACCTATGCGCCGCCAGGCTATGCCAGGCCCTCCGCCGGCCAGCCGCTGGCCCTGGGTGGCGGTGGAATCTACTAAAGCCGCGCAAGCGGAGCCTTGACGTTGCCGCCGGTCGCCCACATGGTCCACCATGAGGGCAACCAATCTGTTGGAGCATGACGATGAAGTGGCTGGCGGCATTGATCACCTGTGTGATGGTGAGCGCACCCGCGCTGGCACGTGAGATCACCCCGGCCGAGCGGCGGGATCATTCCTACAATGCCAACCTTCCCGGCTGCGAGGACCCGTCCGTGCTCCAGGACATCACCTCGACCTTCTCGACCCGCGAGAGCCGGTTCTGGAACTCGAGCCTGGAGATCGTCGGGTTCGAGCGGGTGCAGCAGGTCGCCTGGCGCCCGTGGGGGCTCGACTACATTCCGCGCCGCTACTGCTCGGGCACCGTGATCGTGTCGGACGGCTACAAGCGGCGCATCAACTACTCGATCCGCGAGAAGCTGGGCTTCATCGGGATCGGCTGGGGCACCGAGTGGTGCGTGGACGGCCTTGACCGCCACTATTCCTTCGCGCCGCACTGCAAGCAGGCCCTACCTTGAGGCTTGCCCGGCGCCTGATCCTGACGGGCGCCTTCTGCCTCTCGGCCCTGCCTGCCTGGGCCCAGCCCGTGCGGGAGGCGAGGGGGGCTCCGGCCGGCGCCTTCGACTTCTACGTGCTGGCCCTGTCATGGTCGCCCGGCTTCTGCGAAGCGGACGGCAGCCGCGACCGGCGTGCGCAGTGCGAGACCGGGAGCGGGCTCGGCTTCGTGGTCCACGGCCTCTGGCCCCAGAACGAGCAGGGCTATCCCAGTTTCTGCGAGCCGGGCGGGCGCTTCGTTCCGCGGGCGGCCCTCCAGGATGCGGCCGGTCTCTTCCCCGACGACAATCTCGCGCGCTACCAGTGGCGCAAACATGGGACCTGCACCGGCGAAAGTCCCAGCGGCTATTTCCGCGCCGTCCAGCGGGCCCGGGACCTCGTGCGCATCCCGGACGGGTTCAAGAACCTGACCACTGAGTCCAAGGTGATGCCGCTCGAGCTCGAGCGCGCTTTCATGGCGGCCAATCCGGGCCTGCGGCCCGACATGATCGCCCTGTCCTGCGGGCGCCGCATCCTGCAGGAGATCCGGATCTGCCTCGACAAGGACCTGCGCGGCTTCCGCCAATGTCCCGAGGTCGACCGCAACGGATGCCGCGCCGGCGAGGTTACGATACCGGCGGTCCGATAAGGCAAGAGAATGAATTATCGACATGCATTTCACGCCGGCAATTTCGCCGACGTCATGAAGCACGCGCTACTGGTGCGCATCCTCGTCTATCTCCAGCGCAAGGAGACCCCCCTGCGGGTGATCGACACCCATGCGGGGATCGGGCTCTACGATCTCGCGGCGGACGAGGCGGAGCGTACGGGCGAATGGGTCGACGGGATCGGCCGTCTCGACGAGCCCTTCGCGCCCGAGGTCGAGGAGATCCTGGCTCCATACCGCAAGGTCGTCGCCGACGTGCGGGCGCGCCACGGGGACACGATCTACCCGGGCTCGCCGGGAATCCTGCGCGAGCTGCTGCGGCGGCAGGACCGGGGAGTGTTCAACGAGCTGCACCCGGCCGACCATGCGGTCCTGAGCGAGGCTTTCAACCAGGTCGCCAATCTCAAGGTGATGCATCTCGACGGATGGACCGCGCTGCATGCGCTGATTCCGCCAAAAGAACGTCGCGGCCTCGTGCTGATCGATCCGCCCTACGAGAAGCCGAACGAGCTGGAGCGCCTCGGCACGGAACTGTTGGAGGCCCTGAAGAAATGGCCGACAGGCGTCTATGCCAGCTGGTATCCGATCAAGGCGCTGGAGCCGGTGGATGCGGTCGCGGCCCGTCTCCATGAGCAATGCCCGCGACCGGGCCTGCGCTTGGAGCTTCTGATAGACGACCCGGCCGATCCCGCACGCCTGAACGGCAGCGGCCTCTTCGTCATCAACCCGCCTTGGTCCTTGCGGCAGGAAGCGGAACTCCTTCTGCCCGCGCTGGCGGAGCGCCTATCCCGCGGGCGCTACGGCGGCTATCGCTGTGAGCCGTTCGGGCCCTCGGCATAAATCCCGTTGCGGTCAGGCTTCGCGAGGTTCAAGAAAGGTGCCGTTCCAGTCCTAGGATTTCCCGCATGCTCACGCTCCGCACCTCTCCCGCATCGCCCTTCGGCCGCAAGGTCAAGCTGTCCGCCTCCCTCCTCGGTCTCCTGGACCGGATCGAGATCGTCGAAGCCGACACCACCAATCCGGCCGACACGCTGCGGCAGCAGAACCCCTTGGGCAAGATCCCGACCCTGATCCTGGAGAACGGCGAGACCCTCTACGATTCCCGCGTGATCGTCGACTATCTCGATCATCTGGCCGGCGGCGGGCGCATCATCCCGACCGGATGGGAGCGCTATGCCGCCCTGCGCCAGCAGGCTCTGGCGGACGGCATCATGGATGCGGCCCTGCTGCAGGTCTACGAGGGGCGTTTCCGTCCGGCGGACCGGCACGAGCCGAAATGGGTCGAGCATCAGGTAGGCAAGGTTCAGCGCGGCCTCGATCATGCGGAGGCCCACCTCTCGACGCCCGAGCAGACCCTCCACATCGGCCACATCGCCCTGGCATGCGCGCTCGGCTATCTCGATCTTCGCATGGGCGGACGCTGGCGGGAGGGCTATCCGAAGCTCGTGGCTTGGCTCGCCGATTTCGAGGCCCGGGTTCCGGCCTACGCGAAGACGCGGGTGGCCGCCTGACGCCGAAGCCGGCTCCAACAAAAAGGCCCGGGAGAAATCCCGGGCCTTTGTCGTTCGGGTATGTCGGCTCGGCTTAGTAGGTGCCGAACTTGAAGTTGAGCTTGGCGCGGGCAACGAAGAAGTCGTTGTCGCCCTCGTCGCGGCCGGCCACGTAGACCGGAGCCGCGCCGCCGCCGATCGTCGGCACGGTGCCGATGAAGGCGCCGTTGTTGGAGCGGTCGAGGCTGACCCACAGGCCTTCGATGCCGGCGGTCAGGTTGTTGGTGAAGGCGTACTCGAAGCCCGCACCCAGCACCCAGCCGGTGCGCACGTCGTCGTCGTTGACGAAGCCGTTGAAGCCGCCGAAGCCGTTGTTGTCGTCAGCGCCGCCATAGGCGAAGCCGCCGGTGGCGTAGACAAGGGCGCGGTCGAAGGCCACACCGGCGCGGGCGCGCACGGTGCCGAACCAGTCGATGCCGCCAGCCGTGCCGGCCGGGACGAAGCCGGCGGCGAGATAAGCCGGGGGCACGATGGCGATGCCGCTGGAACCGCCGAGATCGGCCCACTGCAGGTCGGCCTCGATGCCGAGCACGAACGAGCCGATCTGGTAGTTGTAGCCGATCTGGCCGCCGCCGACGAAGCCGTCGCCGTTGTTGTCACCGAACACGATGGTGCCGGCCGGAGCGGTCGGGGTCACGGTGCCGGCCGGGACGAAGACCGTGCCGTTGCTGTTGCTGTCCTGCCAGCCGTAGCCGGCGTTCACGCCCACATAGAAGCCGGTCCAGGTGAAGATCGGAACCGCCGCCACGATCGGCGCCGGAGGAGCCGCGCGAACCGGAAGGTCAGCAGCCGAGGCAGCGCCGGCGAAGCCGAACAGTGCAACACTGGCGAGAAGAATTTTCTTCATGGTTTCTTTCCTATCAGTATCCTGGCCTACCCGACCTGGGAGGCTCCCAGGCCAAATCAGACAACACGTTCTTTATAGAGCGACGGCCTCACGAGGGCTGTGACATGGCAACCACAGCGCGTCGAGCTACTGTGGCGGCATTGTGGCGGTTGCTTTGCGTGCTGTTCCCCTTTGGCATCGCTGGGACTCACAACGCACAAGCTGAGCAATGGTTCGACCCGCGAGCCAAAAAATGTTTTTTTCCAGGCGGCGCCCCAATTAGACGAAATTACATGGCCCGGAGGAGCGAAACAATGAGGCAGGCGGCACTCGTCACCGGAGGCGCCCGTCGGATCGGCCGCCACATCGTGGAGCGGCTCGCCCGGGAGGATTATGCGGTCGCCATTCACTGCAACCGCTCCTCACGCGAGGCGGAGGAGGTCGCGACACGCATCCGCTCCGCGGGTGGACAGGCTGCCGTGGTCAAGGCCGATCTCGCGGACGGCGCCGCTGTCGAAGGTCTCGTGGCGGCGGCCTCGGCAGCCCTCGGTCCTCTGACACTGCTCGTGAACAACGCTTCGATCTTCGAGCCCGACGAGCTGACCTCGCTCTCCCATGACGCATGGGAGCGCCATTTTGCGATCAACCTGCGGGCTCCCTCATTCCTGGCGCGGGATTTCGCCCGCCAGCTGCCGGAGAGTGCCGAGGGCTGCATCGTCAACATCGTCGATCAACGGGTCTGGAAGCCGACCCCGCAGTTCTTCTCCTACTCCCTGACCAAGGCCGCCCTGTTCGCCGCGACCCGGACCATGGCGCAGGCGCTGGCGCCGCGCATCCGCGCCAATGCGGTCGGGCCGGGACCGACGCTCGCCAACGAGCGGCAGGCGGAGGAGGATTTCGGCCGGCAGAGCAGGGCTGTCCCGCTCGGTCATGGCGGAACGCCGGACGAGATCGCCGAGGCGGTCCTTTACCTCGCGCGGGCGCGCAGCGTCACGGGCCAGATGATCGCCGTGGACGGCGGTCAGCACTTGGCCTGGGAGACGCCCGACGTGGTCGGGATCAGGGAGTGAACGCGATGGCGGAGATCAGCCGGCCGTAATCGGGCTCTCCGCGGTGGGTCGTGCGGCGATAGCTGAAGAAGCGTTCCTCGTCGGAATAGGTGCACAGGCCGAGATTGGCGAACTCGCCGATGCCGGCGGCCTCCAGGCGCATTCCGATATAGCCTGGCAGGTCGAACATGGCGTGCCCCTCCCGCTCGCCCGGCTGGAAGAAGCGCTCGTTCTCCGCATCGAGTGACGTCAGGTTCGCGACGAATTCTGGGCCAACCTCATAGGCCGCCTGGCTGATGGTGGGACCCAGCACGGCCACGATCTTGTTGCGGCGGGCGCCGAGCCGCTCCATCGCCTCGATGGTGGATTCGAGAACGCCGTTCGCGGCCCCGCGCCAGCCTGCATGCGCCGCTCCGATCACGCCCACATGCGGATCCGCAAAGAGCACCGGCCCGCAATCGGCCGTGGTGATCCCCAGCGCCAGGCCTGGAACGGAAGTCGCCATGCCATCCGCCCGCGGACGCTCGCCGATCCATGGACCTTCGACGATCACGGCGTCCGCCGAGTGGACCTGATACACGCTGATCAGGGCCTCGGGCGCGAGCCCCAGCTCCTCCGTCATGCGGCGCCGGTTCTCGGCGACCTTCGCGGGATCGTCAGACGAGCCTAGGCCGCCGTTCAGCGAAGCATAGATGCCCTCCGACACGCCGCCCCGGCGGGTGAAGAACGCATGATGCAGGTTGGGGTAAGAGGCGAGTTCAGGGGCTTCGATGAACATGGCTTCCAGGGTTCGCCGGGAGGGAAGAGGAGGCTGGCAGTCCGGGGACCGCCTCGAGGTCATTATGGGTTAGCGCCAAAACTTTAAAGAGCTCACCCATGCCTTTGTCTCCCCGCTCCGTCAGGCGTGCCAGGGCACGGTCGAGATCGGCGGCCTGGGCGGGCGTCGCCCGCTGCTTGAGATTCGCGGTCCGGGCTTCGATCCCGAGGGTCAGGAGAAAATCGGCCTGGGTGCCCGGTCCGTGGATCCGCGCCCCGCTGGCGCGTCCGGCCTGCGCGAGCTGATGGAAATCCACATGCGTCGTCAGGTCGGCCTCGCCGGGCTCCGCCAGCGGATCCACAAAGGCATGCGCCTTGAGCGCCTGCAGCGTATCGCCGAAGGCCGGACCCCAATAGCCGTAGTCGATCACGAGAGCGGCGCCGCCGGTCGCCGCGAGACGGGCCGCAAGCTCCCTTGCAATCCCCAGCGAGACGACCGGTAGCTCCAACACGTCGCCGGGGCGCAGCGGGTTCGGCAGGCCGGGTTGAGGCTCGCCCCGGAGGCCAAACACCAGGCGGTCCGCGTCGAGCCCGACGAGGCGCTCGCACCAGCCGCGCTCCGTGGCGACGAACTGGCGGACCGGCAGGGCGTCGAAGAACTCGTTGGCGACGAGGAGCATTGGGCCCGGTGGCACGTCGGCGAGGCTGTCATGCCATTCGACCCGGTGCCCGGATGGGGCGAGCGTCGTCCGCTGCCGCTCCCGCAAGGTCGGGCTCGTCTCGACGAGGTGGACCGAAGCGGCCTCGCGGAAGTCGGGCAGGAGCCGCGTCGCCCGCAGCAGATCCCCCATGAGCGTTCCTCGTCCGGGGCCCAGCTCGACCACGCGACAGGGGTTCGGCCGGCCCATGGCGTGCCAGACCTCCAGCATCCACAGGCCGATCAGCTCCCCGAACATCTGGCTGATCTCGGGCGACGTGGTGAAGTCGCCAGCCTGGCCGAGCGGGTCGCGGCTGGCGTAGTAGTGACGCAGACATAGATCCATGTAGCGCTCGACGGTGATCGGCCCCTCAAGGGCGATCAGGTCGCGCAGCTGGTCGATGAGGGGCCTCACGCGGGCTCGGGCCGCGGCGCCGGGCGCGTGTAGCCCCGCGCCGCCATCCAGATGAAGACGGCGCCGACCACCGCCATCGGCAGCGACAGGAGCATGCCCATGGTGATGCCGCCGCCGAGCGCCTGGACCGACGAGCCGAACAGGAAGCCGAGCTGCTCGTCCGGCTCGCGGAAGAACTCGCAGATGATGCGGGCGACCGCATAGCCGAGGACGAAGATGCCGCCGAGGAGGCCGGGGCGGCGGAATCCGAAGCGACGGGCCGCGAAGGCCATGATGACGAACAGCACGAGGCCCTCCGCGAAGGCCTCGTAGAGCTGGCTCGGATGCCGCGGCACCGGTCCGGCATGGGGGAAGACGACCGCATAGGGGAAGTCCGGCGCCGGCCGGCCCCAGAGCTCGCCGTTGATGAAGTTGGCGATGCGCCCGAAGAACAGCCCGATCGGCGTCACGACGGCCGCCATGTCGAGCATCGCCAGCGGATTGAGGCCGCGCGAGCGGGAGAACAGCACGATGGCCAGCACCGCCCCGGTGAAGCCGCCGTGGAACGACATGCCGCCGCGCCAGACTGCGAATATCTCCAGCGGATGGGCCAGGTAGGAGCCGAGATTGTAGAACAGGACGTAGCCGAGGCGGCCGCCGAGCACGACCCCGAGGGCAACCCAGACGATCAGGTCGTCGATGTCCACAGGCTTCGGCTGCGGCGAGGGAGCCCAGGCGTCGGCGCGGGCGGCGAGCCGCTTGGCGTAGAACCAGCCTCCCAGCAGCCCCGCCACATAGGCGAGCGCATACCAGCGGATCGCGAAGGGGCCGATGCTGATCGCGACCGGATCGATGAGAGGGAAGGGAAGGGCAGGAAGAGCCATCGACACGCCTTGTTCGGAACGATTGCCATTGGACCCGCGGGGCGCGACCCGTCAACCCTGTTGCAGTTTCGACCGAATGCGACCACATGTGGGTGCCCGGGCGAGAGCCTTCCCTGACGGACCTTTGGACTGCATCATGACTCAATCTTCCAACCGGATCTTCGACGAACTCGCCCGCCTCGCCACCGATGCGGCCGGCGCCGCCCAGGGGGTCCGCCGCGAGGTCGAGACCGTGGTCCGGACCCAGATCGAGCGTCTCGTGAAGGAGATGGACATCGCCACCCGCGAGGAGGTCGAGGTCCTGCGCGACATGGTCGTCGCCGCCCGCGAGGAGAACGAGCGCCTGGAGGCCCGCATCAAGGCTCTCGAAGCGAAGCTGGAGCAGGGGGGCTCATCCACCCCGGCGGCCTCCGCCTGAAGCAGCCCGCACGCATTACTCCCTCAGGCTCGGAGGCCTGTTGTGGACAGGTCAACCGGACGCATTGTGGCTCAGGCCAAAATCTAAGACTGTCGATTCATGAGCTGATTCGTGGTTGGGGCGGAAAGGCTGCTGAATATGCAACGTATTCAGCGGCGTTCGATCTGGCTTATCCCTGAATCTACGTAACGCTATTGCCTGAATATGTTCCAGTATTCAGCGTCCAAGCCCTTTGGATCGATATGTCGCAACTTCACTTCGAAATTGATCGCATGGAACATCCGCTCGATGTCGTCGAGCGGCTCGCGTCTCTGCGTCAATGGATCTTCGATCGCGCGGCGACGGACGAGATGTCCGTGTCCGTCTCCGGACAATGGGCGGACTATCATATCGCGTTCACGTGGATCGAGGACGTGGAAGCCCTGCATGTGGCCTGCGCATTCGATCTCAAGGTGCCCGAGCGGCGCCGGCAGGAAGTCCTTCAGCTCATCTCCCGGATCAACGAGCAGCTCTGGGTCGGCCATTTCGACCTCTGGAGCTCGGAGAACGTGGTGATGTTCCGCCACGCGCTCCTGCTCGCGGGCGGCGCCGATCCGACGCACGGTCAGTGCGAGACCATGCTGCGCGTCGCGGTCGAGGCCTGCGAGCGCTACTTCCAGGCGTTCCAGTTCGTGATCTGGGCCGGCAAGTCGGCGCGCGAGGCGCTCGACAGCGTGCTGTTCGAAACCGAAGGCGAGGCCTAAAAACCGGCCTCGACAGGACCGGAGCGGGCCGCTTCGTTCAGAACGCATCGGGAAGACCTCAAAAGTGGTCTCCACTTTTGAGCCCGATGCTCTAGAGTGCGGCCTCCTTCATCAGCCCGGTCCAGGTCTCCATGTCCATCGACGCCCGTTCTCTTCCTTCATCCCTCGTTCTCGTCGGAGCCGGAAAGATGGGTGGCTCCATGCTGGAAGGATGGCTTGCGGTCGGCATGAAGCCCGAGGGCGTGACGGTGATCGATCCGCGTCCGTCCGACCAGATGGTGCGCTTCTGCGCAGAGCGCGGCATCGCGCTCAATCCCGCCCATCCGTCCGCGCCCGACGTGCTGGTGCTCGCGATCAAGCCGCAGATGCTCGACCAGGCCGCCCCCAGCTTGAATGGGCTCGTCGGGCCGCAGACGCTCATCGTGTCCATTCTCGCCGGCAAGACCATGGGCGACCTGCGCAGCCGCCTTCCGGGCGCGACCGCCATCGTTCGCGCCATGCCGAACCTTCCGGCCAGCATCGGGCGGGGCGCGACGGGCGCAGCCGCCAGTCCCGAGGTGACCGACGCGCAGCGTCGGATGGCGGATGCGCTCCTGCGCAGCAACGGCATCGTCGAATGGCTCGACAGCGAGGACCTGATCGACGCCGTGACCGCCCTGTCGGGCTCGGGTCCGGCCTACGTGTTCCATCTGGTCGAGTGCCTGGCCGAGGCCGGCGCCGCGGCGGGCCTCCCGCCCGAACTCGCCGAGCGCCTTGCGCGCGCGACCGTGACCGGGGCAGGCGAACTCCTGTTCCAGAGCGACCTTCCGCCCGCAACGCTCCGGCAGAACGTCACGTCGCCCGGGGGCACGACGGCGGCGGCGCTCGAGGTTCTGATGGCGGAGGAGCGAGGCTTGAAGGCGCTGATGCGCGAGGCGGTCGCTGCGGCAAAGCGGCGTGCCGGGGAACTGTCCGGCTGAAGGACGGTGTTCCTGGAGCGATGCGTTCCTAAATAAGGCTGCTGAGCCACAGTCAGGAGAATGCCATGCCGGCGGAAGCTTCAACCGACAAACGCCAAGCGATCGTCGATGCTCTCATGGATCTCGCATCCCGGCGCTCGTGGAACAGCATCGAGATCAAGGACATCGCCAAGGCGGCGAATGTGTCGCTCGCCGAGTTCCGCGACCTCTTCCCGTCCAAGGGCGCGGTGCTCGGTGCGCTCTCCCGCAAGATCGACAAGCAGGTCCTCGAAGGCACGACGGACGACCTCGCGGGCGAGCCGGCACGCGAACGCATCTTCGACGTGTTCATGCGCCGCTTCGATGCGCTTGCACCCTACAGGGAGGCGCTGCGCCGGATCTCGCAGGACCTGCGTTACGATCCGGCCTCGCTCGCAGCGCTCAACCAGGTCGCGCTCAACTCGCAGCGCTTCATGCTGGCGGCGGCCGGCATCTCGACGGAAGGCCCGCTCGGAGCCCTGAAGCTCCAGGGCGCGGTTCTGGTCTGGGCCAACACCATGCGGACATGGTTCGACGACGACGACCCGACGCTCGCCCGCACCATGGCGCGCCTCGACCGGGAGCTGCGTCGCGGCGAGCGGATCCTCGAACAGGCCGAGGATGTGCGCCGCTTCACGGCGCCGTTCCGGGCCATCGGGCGTGCGCTGCTCGAAGGCCGCCGGCCGTCCCGCCGGGAGCGTCGGCGGCCGCAGGAAGAAGGCGAGGCGGAGAATCCCGCGGCGGCGATCTGACACGATAATCGAGGGGGCACGATGGATCAGACGAGTTCGACGGCGGAGCAGATCGCGTTCGGCGATTTCCTGAAGGTGGATATCCGGGTCGGCCGGATCGTTGCGGCTGAACCTTTTCCGCAGGCGCGCAAGCCCGCTTTCAAGCTGACGATCGATTTCGGGCTGGAGATCGGGATCAAGCGGTCGTCGGCCCAGATCACCGTCAATCACACGCTGGACGATCTCGTGGGCCAGCAGGTCCTGGCGGTCGTGAACTTCCCGCCTCGCCAGATCGGCCCCTTCATGTCGGAGGTCCTCACCCTCGGGGTGCCGGACGACAAGGGCGAGGTCATGCTCATCCGCCCGGACCGTGACGTGCCACTTGGCGGTCGCCTCTACTAATCAGGCCGGCAGCCGCACCGTCGCGCGCAGGCCGCCGAGCGGGCTCTCGCTCAGCGTGATGTCGCCGCCGTGGGAGCGGGCGATGTCGCGGGCGATCGCAAGCCCGAGGCCCGAGCCGCCTTCGTCCTGATTGCGGGCCTCGTCGAGGCGCACGAAGGGCTTGAACACCTCCTCGCGCATCTCCGGCGCGATGCCCGGCCCGTCGTCGTCCACATGCAGCACCAGCCAGCGCGTCTCGTGGTTGGCGGAGATCTCGACCCGGTCCCCGTGCCGCGCCGCGTTGGCCACGAGGTTGAACAGCAGTCGGCGGAACGCGTCGGGGCGAACGGTGACGATCGGGTCGCCGATGATGTCGAGGGCCAGCCCGTAGCCCTGCCTTTCCGCATCCGATTGCAGTTCCTGCAGCAGCAGGCGCAGGTCGGTCTCGACCGCCTGCTCGCCCGCATCGCCGCGGGCGAAGGCGAGGTAGCCTTCGAGCATGCGGCTCATCTCGTCCACGTCGCGCTTGAGGTCCTCGACCTCCGGCGTCTGGTCGAGGAAGACCAGCGAGAGCTTGAAGCGGGTGAGGATCGTGCGCAGGTCGTGGCTCACGCCGTTCAGCATGGTGGTGCGCTGCTCCATGCTGCGCTCGATGCGGCGCTTCATCTCCAGGAAGGCGTGGCCCGCCTGCCGGACCTCGCGCGCACCGCGCGGACGGAACTCGATCTCCCGGCCCTTGCCGAGCGCCTCCGCCGCCTCCGACAGGCGCAGGATCGGCCGGATCTGGTTGCGCAGGAACAGGATGGCGATGCCGAGCAGTACGAAGGACGAGCCGCCCATCCAGACCAGGAAGATGTGGGAGTTCGACGCATAGGCTTGGCTGCGGCGGGCCAGGACACGCATGACGCTGCCTTGGTCGAGCTTGACGCGGATCTCCACGTAGTTCGAGCGCCCGACCGTGTCGAACCAGTACGGCCGGTCGATCTGGCGGCGCAATTCCTCGGCCAGCGTCTCGTCGAGAATGGAGAAGAAAGGCTTTGGTCCCGGCGGCGGCAGGTCCGCGTCGTGGAGGATGTCCACGTCGAGCTGGAGGCGCTCCGACGCGATGCGCACGAGGGTCGATGCTTCCTTGTCCTGCGGATAGCTCTCGTAGATGTCGATGAGCGCCGCGATGTCGGCCGTGACGGCCGAGGAGAGGCGGCGGGTGACGAGCTGCCAGTGCCGCTCCATGAAGGCATAGGCCACGATGGACTGGAGCAGCACCACCGGCGCGATGATGATGATCAGCGAACGGGCATAGAGCCCCTTCGGCAGGTATCGGCTGAGCCAACGCGCGGCCCAGTCGACGGGAGAACGCTTCAGGGCCGCGCTGAGCTTCATCGATCGATGACGAGGCGGTAGCCGATGCCGCGCACGGTCTGGAGGAAGAGGGGATTGGCCGGGTCCGTTTCGATCTTGCGGCGCAGGCGGTTGATCTGCACGTCGACGGTGCGCTCGTTGGCGGCGGCTCCGATCCCGGCCAGCTCCTCGCGGGCCACGTGGTCGCCGGCCCGGGCGCCCAGGATGGTCAGGATCTCCCGCTCCCGCTCGGTGATGCGGATGAGGTCGTCGTCGCGCCGCAGCTCGCCCCGGTCGAAGCGGAAGGAGAAGGGGCCGAAGCGGATCACCTCCGGCAGGTCGCCGCTCGCATCGCCGTTGCCGGCCGGTGCGGCGTTCCGCTTCAGGATGTTGCCGAGGCGCAGCAGCAGTTCGCGGGGCTCGAAGGGCTTCGACAGGTAGTCGTCCGCGCCGATCTCGAGGCCCGTGACCCGGTCGGCCGCGTCCGCGCGGGCGGTCAGCATCAGGATCGGAACCTGGGAGGTCTCGCGGATGCTGCGGGCATAGTCGAAGCCGCTTTCGCCGGGCATCATCACGTCGAGAACCAGGGCGTCGAAGACCAGGTTCTCGGTCTTCGCGCGTGCTTCGGCGGCGCTGGCGGCCGTGGTGACCCGGTAGCCCGACCCGGTCAGGAACCGCGCCAGCAGGTCGCGCAGCCGGCGGTCGTCGTCAACCACGAGGACGTGGGGCGCATGATCGGGAATGTCGACGCGTGTGGGTTCCATCGGGTCCGAGGTTCTGAGGTCGCCGATCCCGCCTTATCAGCTTTTCTTCGCCCCGAAAACGAGCCGCTCCACGTGGGCACGGTCGTCCGGGTCGATCAGGCGCAGCAGATAGCGGCTGACATGGTCCTTCGAGGCCAGATCGAGGTCCGCCAGCGCCCGCATGATCCGGCGGGTCTGCAGATTGGCGAGCTTCACGGCCAGATCGTGGCCCTGCTCGGTCGCGAACAGCAGCCGCTGGCGGCGATCCGAGGTGCCGGTGCGGCTCTCGATGAAGTCCTTCTCGATCAGCTCCTTCAGGACCCGGTTCAGGCTCTGCTTGGTGATCCGCAGGATGTCGAGGAGCTCCGCGATCGTCAGGCCGGGCTGGCGGTCGACGAAGTGCAGCACCCGGTGGTGCGCCCGGCCGAACCCGTACTCGTCGAGAATCCTGTCCGGGTCGCTGACGAAGTCCCGGTAGGCGAAGAAGAGGAGCTCGATCAGGTCGTAGGCCGGAGTCTCGGGCAGGATGTCGCTGCCGAGCTGCGGAGGTCTCATAGCCGGGATTGCGTCAGGCACCGTGCTCATCCATTTTAAGTCAGCCTTGTTGACATATCTCAGGACGATTGTTACTCGTCAAGGCGCTTCCGCGAAATGAATGAACCTCAAACGCATCGGAAGCGCATCGGAAATTACGCAGCCCCGATGTTCGCCATGGCTGCCCTTGAGGAGAAGAACGATGTCCGCGACCCCCTTCGATCAACGTGATGGATGGATCTGGTACGACGGACAGCTTGTACCCTGGAAGGACGCCAAGCTCCATGTTCTCTCCCACGGCCTGCATTATGCGTCCAGCGTGTTCGAGGGCGAGCGGGCTTACGGCGGCGAGATCTTCAAGTCCACCGAGCATTCGGAGCGCCTGAGGAAATCGGCCGAGATCCTCGACTTCGAAATCCCTTATTCGGTGGCCGAGATCGACGCGGCCAAGCGGCTCGTGATCGAGCGGAACGGCCAGACCAATGCCTATCTGCGCCCGGTCGCCTGGCGCGGATCGGACATGATGGGCGTGGCCGCTCAGGCCAACCAGATCCATCTCGCCATCGCGAGCTGGGACTGGCCGAGCTACTTCGACCCGGCCGAGAAGATGAAGGGCATCCGGATCGACATGGCCGAATACCGCCGTCCCGATCCGGCGACGGCGCCCTCGGCCGCCAAGGCCGCAGGCCTCTACATGATCTGCACCATCTCGAAGCACCGGGCCGAGCGGCGCGGCTATGCCGACGCCCTCATGCTCGACTGGCAGGGCCGCGTGGCGGAGTGCACCGGCGCCAACATCTTCTTCATCCGGGACGGCGCCGTTCACACGCCGATCGCCGATTGCTTCCTCGACGGCATCACCCGCCGCACCGTGATCGATCTCGCCAAGCGCCGCGGCTTCGAGGTGCAGGAGCGGCGGATCATGCCGGAGGAGCTGCCTAGCTTCAACGAGTGCTTCATCACCGGCACCGCCGCCGAGGTGACGCCGGTGTCGGAGGTTGGTCCTCATATCTACAAGCCGGGCAACATGACCAGGACTCTTATGGAAGACTACGAGGCCGAGGTCCAGCCCCGGAAGGCCGTGGCGGCCTGACATCCACCGACTATCCCCGACGCGGAGGGACCTCAGAAGTCCTCCGCGTCGGGAATCCTGTTGAAGGCGATCTTCGCGCCCGCGTAGCCGCCCGGGATGGTGGTCCAGGGCCCCCAATGCAGGAGCGTGCGTCGGTATCCGGCATTCATCCGATCCGCCAGAAGCGAGAGATATTCGAGCCGGCGCTTGAGTTGCGCCTCGGCCGTATGCCCGAACAGATCCTCTTCGATGTCCTTCAGCCTGACGAGGTCATGCAGCGTGACATGGACGCTCCGGTGGGTCGTTCGCGGCGGCAATTCGCGCTCCGCATGATCGAAGAGGCGGGCCAGGCTGGCGAGCAGGGAGGGGTCGTCCCAGGTCGGCTGAAGGCGTTCCTCCGCGTACCAGCCCGCGCTTTTCCGATCCGTCAGCCACAGGGCCAACGCCCGCGCGGCGAACCCGGCGCGCCGCATGCGGTTGGCGGCCTTCGCCAGGAGAACCCGGGCGCAGGCATAGGCGCCGCCGAGATGGCGCCAGTCCGACGGGAGGACCCGTCCATGGCCGAACATCCGGCGCTGGGTCTCCGGTCGCTCGACCGCATAGCCGTGAAGACCCATCCAGAGACGCTCTCCCTCGACGCTACCCCACAGGCGGCGCATCTCCTTGGGCTGGAGCCGCCAGAGGGCCGCCATGTCGCCGACGCCCGCCCGGGTGAGCCGCGCGGCGTTGCCCTTGGCGATCCCGGGAATGTCGGCCAAGGGAAGGGAGAGGAGACGGCCCGGCAGATCCTTCGGGTGGAGGGCCACGAGGCCGTCGGGCTTCTCCATCTCGGCGGCGATCTTGGCCAGGAGCTCGTTCGGCCCCAGACCCACGGAACAGGTGAGGGAAGGGCCGATCTCGGCGGCGATGACCGCTTTGACCCGACGACCGAGCGCCAGGGCGTTACGCTGCTCGGACGGGGTCAGCGCGCAGACCATCTCGTCGATGGAGCAGACGGCCTTGACCGGGAGCACCGTCCCGATGGCCGCTATGATGTTCCGATGCAGGTCCACGTAGCGCTCGTGCCGGGCCGTCACCAGCACGAGATCCGGGCACAGCCGCCGCACGTCGCGCACGAAGGCGCCGCGCTTGATTCCGAGGGCCTTGGCTTCCCGGCTGACGGCGATCAGGCCCGTATGCTCCGAATCGATCGGGATGACGCCCACCGGCCTGCCCCGGAGCCGGGGCTGGAGATGCTGCTCCGCGCTGGCAAAGAACGAGTCGAAATCGACATAGAGCCGTTCCAGACCATCCGGCTTGCGCATCGCTCGACCACCTTCCCGTTACTTGAACAAAACAAGAACATGAGCTTGGCGGCATGTCGAGGCGCACTCCTGTGGATAACGGGGATGGCTGAATCCGCGCCAGACAAGTTTCTTCATGCAGGACCGGCAGTAGAGCCCCGTTGTTCCGGTAGGGGAACATCCCGCGAACAATATGAGACCTTACCTAACAGGAGAGATTCAGGGGGCATCCGGCGGCGAATCCACCACGGGTCAGGAACGATGTCGGGATCTCTCGAATTTTTTACCTTGGATGGACGCTTCGCCAGGCAATCCCTTTTGCACGGATGCTGCCGTCACCATATGAAGTATCGGGAGCATCAGGCTCCAAGGGATGAACGTAGAGATGATGAAAATTGCTTCTCGCCGAAGCCGCGTCATGATCGCCCTGGCGGCCGCCTTGGTCTTCGCCGGAAGTGCGGCTGAGGCTCGCGTCGGCCGGGGAGGGGGCAGCTTCGGCTCGCGCGGCGCGCGGACCTGGAGCGCTCCGCCGAGCACGAACACGGCGCCGGGCACGGCCGCGCCGATTCAGCGCTCTCAGATTCCGAACCAGGGTCCTGCCTATAACCGTCCCGGCGCACCGGCCCCGAACGTCGCTCAGCCGCGCCGCTTCGGCTTCGGCACGGGCCTGATGGCCGGCCTCTTCGGCGCGGGCCTGTTCGGCCTGCTGATGGGCAACGGCTTCTTCGGCGGCCTCGCAGGCTTGGGCTCGTTCCTGGGCCTTCTGCTCCAGATCGGCCTGATCGTCCTGCTGGTGCGGTTCGCCATGAGCTGGTTCCGCCGCCGGCAGCAGCCGGCCTACGGCACCGCAGGGCAGGGCTACGCCCGCTCCATGCCGGGCGACGGCCCGCTCAACGGCGGCAGCCGCACGGGCGCCGGCCTCGGCGGCCTCGGCAGCGCCCTCGGCGGCCTTGGCCGACAGGGCACGCAGACGCATCAGGCACGGCCGGGCGTGCGCGACGAGATCGGCATCGGAGAGAGCGACTTTGCGGCTTTCGAGCGGTCGCTGATCGAGGTGCAGGACGCGTATTCCCGCAACGACGTCGCCAAGCTCTGGTCGCTGGCGACGCCCGAAATGGCTGGATACATCCAGGAGGAGCTGAACGACAACGCGTCGCGTGGCGTGAGGAACACGGTTTCCGACGTACGCCTGCTCCAGGGCGATCTCGCGGAGGCCTGGCGCGAGGGCGCCACGGACTACGCGACAGTGGCCATGCGCTATGCGCTGACGGACGTCACGGTCGACAAGGCCACCGGCAACGTGATCGAAGGCGATCCGACGAAGCCGGCCGAGGCGATCGAGACGTGGACCTTCCGCAGGGATCAGGGCGGTCCCTGGAAGCTCTCGGCGATCCAGCAGAACTGACGCTGGCAACAGCTCCAGAAACGACGAAGCGGCCGGACAATCCGGCCGCTTTTTTGTTGCCAAATCCGCAGGCGCTACTCGGCTGCCTGCCGCCGTCCGGAATGGGTGCCCTCGCGCACCTCCTCGATGATCTTGGCCACGAAGGCGTCGAGATCGCCGGGATTGCGGCTGGTGATGAGGCCCTTGTCGGTGACGACCGTCTCGTCGCGCCATTCGCCGCCCGCATTGATCACATCGGTCTTGATCGAGTGGTAGGAGGTGCACTTCCGGCCCTTGATGATGCCGGCCTCGATGAGGAGCCAGGGCGCGTGGCAGATGGCCGCCACCGTCTTGCCGGACGAGTAGAAGGCCCGGATGATCTCGATCGCCTTCGGCTCCACGCGCAGCTTGTCGGGATTGATCTGGCCGCCCGGCAGAACGAGCGCGTCGTAATCGGCCGGGTTTACGTCCTCGATGTCCTTGTCGACCGAGACGGTCTTGCCCCAGTCGTTCTCGTCCCAGCCGTAGATCTTGCCGGACTTCATGCGCGATTTCGGCGCCGCGACCTCGACCGTTGCGCCCGCATCCGAAAGCTTCTCCTGGGGGACCATCAGCTCCGATTGCTCGAAGCCGTCCGTTGCCATGATCAGGATCCTGGCCTGTTTGATGTCAGGCATGACGCTCTCCATTGTTCGAGGGAATGCCGTGGGAACGGGCGGAAAGCCGGACAGTTCCGGCCTGCGACTCTCGGAACCCCCGCACTCGCGTTCTGTTGACCTGAAAATGGTTGAGCGAACGAGGAGTGAAGGATGGTCAATCCCGGCAACCCGACGAACGAGCCGATCCCCGGCGGCAACATCCCGAGCGACGTGCCGCCGCGCCGTCCTCCGGACGAGACGCCCGACACCGGCCCCACCGGTCCGCGAACGCCCTATCCGGTCAACGACCCCGGGATCACGGATCCGAAGGGGCCCGGCTCCGAGCCCGATTACCTTCCCGGCAACCCGACCGATCCGGGCACCCGGTATTGAGGACGCACCACGAAACCGACGAAGGCACAGTCGCCATCAGGGCGGAGGCGTCGAATCGGCGACGGGCGGCGGTCCGAGGCTTCTATCGCCCAGGATCCGGCGCAGCTCATCTCCCAGGCTGGTGAGAGGGACCGCCTTGTAGTCGGCCACGGTAATGCATTTGCCTTCGATGCTCGCCATGACCACGGCGGAAGCCGATGGACGATCCTCGACGGGCTGAGCGTTGACGGGGCTACGCCTCATGTCGCCGCCGTCGGGGTTGTCCTTGTTCAAGGCGACGACGTACCAGACATTGCCGGTCTTCGCCGCTTCGACGAGGGTCCGGATGCGCTGCTTCGTCTCGTTCAGGTTCTTGCGGCGCTCCTCGATCGATTCCCCTCGCGTGAATGCGAGGTTGGGGGGCGTGTCTCCGCTCTCGCCGTAGGGATGGACGAAGTTCAGCGTCATCCTCAGCCCGTCCACCTCGACGTCCTTGACCGGTAGCGCCGTCGCCTCCTTCCGTCCCTGGACGAAATCGCGCACCGACACGTCGCAGGCCCGGAATTCATCCTGCTCCTGGGCGGGCTGGGTGGATTGCGCGCGCTCCTGCGAGAAGCGCTTGCCGCGCGGGGCGGCGTCTGCGCCCGATGTCAGCGTGACGATGCAGGCGATCGCCAGTGGGAAGATCCGGACCATGACCGCAATCCTCCAGGTTGGGAGCCGCTGTCCCGAACAGGCCCCGCTGCGCCTGCCTTGCAGGCAAAGGGATGATACACCTCTCTCGCGGCGCTGTGGGATCAATCCGGTGGGACGGCGTCATTCTTGCGAGGTACCGGACGACCGCCGAGGCCGGGTCCGCTCGCAGCCGCCGGATGCGTCAGATCTCAAGGATCGCGTAGGGTTTCCCGTTCGGCTTCTCGATGTGGCGTGCCACGTTGTAGACCGGCTGCCCGCCCGGGGTGCGTCCCTCGAAGCGCCCCCGATGGGCGTGGCCGTGCACGATGGCGCTGACCTTGAAGCGGTCGATGGTTTCGGCCAGGCGCGACGAGCCCAGGAACGGGTAGATCTCGAGAGGCTCGCTCTCGATCGTGTCGGTCACGGGCGCATAGTGCAGGATGACCATCGTGCGCTTGGCGCGGACCTGCCGCATGGCGTTTTCAAGACGCAGGGTCTCGTTCATGGCCTCACTCACGAACTGCTTGATGGCAGGTTCGCCGAAGGAGCCGAGCATGCGTCGGCCGAAGCCTCCTGCGAAGCCCTTCACGCCGACGAAGCCCACGCCGTCGATCTCGCAGGACTGGCCGTCGAGAAGCTTCATGCCTGCGTCGCGCAGGATGCGGGACACCTCCTCGTGAGCGCCGCACTCGTAATCGTGGTTGCCGAGCACGCCGACCACGGGGATCGAGCAGGCCTTGAGATCCTGCGCGAGAAGCTCGGCCTCCTTCGGCTTGCCGAGATCGGTGAGGTCGCCGGTCAGGACCAGAACGTCCGCTTCCCTCGAAATCTCTCCGAACAGGTCGCGGTAGGTTTCCGCGTTGTCCTCACGAACGTGAAGGTCGCCCATCGCGGCGACCTTCAAGGTTGCATGCGCTTCAGTCATTCCGCCATTCACCTTCGCCGCCTACGTCGGCGAAGCCCCACTCCTTCACGTCGATCTCGTAATCCACACGGGAGAACATGCGCCCGCGGCAGACCTTCATCTGCGGCGGCGGCAGGTCGAGCTGCTTGGCCAGCCGGTCGAGCAGCTCGTCCATGACCCAGCGAGGGACGTTGTCCCGCTCCGTGGGATAGATCCAGCGGAAGTTCAGGAGGTGCATCAGCAGCACTTCCCAGTGCACTTCCATGTAGGCCAGCAGCCGGTGCCAGTCGATTTCGTTGTGGGCCTTGAGGATTGTGTGGGCCACGTCCGCGCCGTCGTAGCGGTGGCGCAGCTGGATGAAGCATTTCGACCAGACGAGCTCCGTCGGCCCCACGATCTTCACGGGAGTGCCGAACACCTCGATCTGGCGCGCGTTTTCGAACCACGGATCGCCGATCGGCATCGTGCCGTTCGAGGAGGCGAAGATCACGTCGAAGAAGTACTGGCCCTTGTAGACCTTGCCGAGCCAGCGGTCGTCCTCGATCTCGACCGCGTAGCCGAGATTCTTGAAGTGCGCGAGGACGCGGGTGTAGTCGCCGGCCTTGCAGAAGATGTCGAGATCCTTCGTCGGACGCGTGATGCCCGTGTAGGCGGACAGGGCATAGGTGCCGGCCAGAAGGTAGGGCAGACCGAGCTGGTTGAGCTCCCTGAGGGCCTCTGCATAGAAGGCTTCCGATTCCGGATGAGTCAGCGTCGGCTCCGCCTTCGCGTCGAAGATCGGGACGCCCGGATGCTCTGTGGGGGCGAAGTCAGGGGTGTGAATCGTCATCAGCCTTGTCCGAAGCGCGACCGCCTTGGTCCGCGTTCGACAACCGCATGGCGATTACGAAGTTCCTTGAGGCGACTTCACCAACCCGCGAATTCTCAAGCTCGCTGGTGACATTTCTCTGATTATGTCTGCTAAAGGATCAATGGCCGCCCAGGGACTGGCGGACGTCCCGCGGGCTGTTCAGGATCTCCGTCAGGCTGTTGGCGATGTGCCTGGCCTCGTCGTCCTTGAGGCGCAGCATGAAGGGCGGCAGCAGGCCGGCCTGGAGGGCGACGACCGCCATTCCGTTCTCGTCCATGCCGATATCGATGGTCGGAGAGGTCACGTCGACCATCTCCTCCGGGTTCTCGCCGATGTCTTCGCTGCCTTCGCCGATCGCCATCAGAAGCTGGCTCACGGCCTTCACGAGGGAGCGCGCCGCCTGTGGATCCATGACCACGGCCGTGGATTGCTCGCCCTTCTGGAACGCGAGTTGAATGTTGTCGCCCTCGAGCGTGACGGAAATACCTGCCATTGTCGTGCTCATCCTCCTCGCCAGATATGGGGTTGCAAGCCGGCGATGGAAAGGCAAGAGCTTTTGAAGGCGGTCGCCCGCTCTGTCCACTTGTCCCGGAAGGGGCGGGGGCTCCAGCCGGAGAGCCCCCGGGCTTGCCTCAGGTGGAGGACGAGCTGGTCGAGCGGCGGCGGGCGGAGCCGGGTTCGCCCAGGGTCGCCTGCGAGCCCTGGCCCGACAGCATGCTGCCTCCCATGCCGGCATCGGCCTGCTGCTGAACCCGCAGGTTGTTCTGGACGTGGGCGACGCCGGAGACCGATTCCGCCAGGTCCTCGGCGTGGCGCTTCTCGAACCGGCTGTTGACGGTCCCCGACAGGGTGACCTCCCGGCTCGACACCGAGACCTCGATCTCCGAGGCGTCAATATGCGGATCGTCGGTGAGGCGATCGTTCACGTCCTCGCGGATGCGCTCGTCGGAGCGCTGGTAGCCCTTGGGTCCGCGCCCGCGATGCTGCTGCTCGGCGCGGCGCATGTCCATGTCGCGGCGGCGGTCGGCGTCCTCGTCGGCAAACCAGGACCTGACCTCGTCGCCGGCACGTTCGAAGAAGCCGCGATCCTCGCTGTAGTCGCGCGATCCGCGGCCGAAGGTGCCAGTGTCGTAGCGGTCGCTCTCGCGGCCGTAGGACGAGCCGTAGCGGCCCCTCGAGCGATCCCGCCCGTAGTCCATGCCGGAGGATGATCCGCTCCGGCGGCGGTCCTCGCCCACGACGTCGCGCCAGTCGAGGGCGGAGCCCCCCGTGCCGTAACCGGCGGAATCGCCGAAGTCGCGCTCCCGCGGCTCGTCGTAGCCGCGGCCGCGATCATAGCCGGCGGACTGGTTGCCGAATCCACGCCGCGCGATGTAGCCGTCGTCGCCGCGATCGTAGCCCGCTCCCCGGCGGTCGCGATCGAAACGATCCTCGTCGCGCCAGCCGCCCTCGCGGCCGCGATAGCGTTCCTGCTCGTAGCGATAACGATCGTTCGCCATGGCATCGCTCCTCGATGGTGGTGAAGAAAAGCCGCCCGTCTTCGTGCGGTCGTCCGGACCAACGTGAGGACGAGGAGGCCGGTTCCTGAGGCCCGGCGGAGCGGAAAGCCGCGCTTTTTCAACGGTTGCGCTTGAACGGGAGCGCGCGGGCCGCATTGACCCCGGGCTTGCACGATCGACCGCAGCCGCAACCGAAAGCCGAGATCCCATGACCCAGAACCTGTCCAGCCTGAGCGACGATGCGCTCGCCGTCTTCGCGTTTGCGGCCTACCACCAGCTCTCCAGCGGCCAGAGCGTGCGCAGCGTTGCCCGCCGCGACGGCGTCGGCCACAAGGCGAGCGACGCGGCCGTCGCGGAGCTTCGGGAGCGTGGGCTGATCGAGGCGGACGATGACGAGATCCGTTTCACGAGCCAGGGCGAAGATGCCTTGCGCGGTGTGATCGAACGCCTGAAGTCCAGCTGAACGATGCAATCAGAGCGGGAGGTACTCAATGAGGCGTAAGGCCGAAACCTTGCCTTTTCGGCAGGGGTCCCTTACTTAATTTGCATCGACATTTGGCCGGACGACTAGTCTACTCCGCTTTGGCACTGCCGAGCGCACGTTGCTTCTCTCTACCAATATCGACTGACGGGCGCCTTGCTCCGCCCACGTGCAAACGACAGTGAAAGGATTTCCCATGGAAACGGGAACCGTGAAGTGGTACAACGAAACCAAAGGCTATGGTTTCATTCAGCCCGACAACGGCGGTAAGGACGTGTTCGTGCACGCGACCGCGTTGGAGCGGGCTGGCATGCGTGGCCTTCGGGAAGGACAGAAGCTCTCCTACGAGCTTCAGACCGACCAGCGCACCGGCCGCACCTCTGCAGTCAACCTGCAGAACGCGTAAGGTTTGATGCTTGAGGGCGTGCCCGGCGCGCCCTCTCGTTGATCAGCCGTTCCGGTCGAGGGACGGCTTTTTTATTAGGATACGGAAGGCTTTGCATGGCAAAGGAAGAACTCATCACGTTCGAAGGACTTGTGACCGAAATTCTGCCCGACGCGCGCTATCGCGTGCAGCTCGACAACGGGCATGAGGTCATCGCCTACACGGCCGGCAAGATGAAGAAGAACCGCATCAAGACCCTGGCCGGCGACCGTGTGACCGTGGAAATGTCGCCCTACGACCTCGAGAAGGGCCGCCTCATTTTCCGCCATAAGGATTCGAACGCCCCCACAGGCCCGCGTCCCCCGCAGCGCGGCGGCCAGCAGTTTCGGCGGCGTTAAAGGCATCGGACCCGAAAGTGGGCCTGCACTTTTGGGATCGATCCGATGCTCTCTTTGGGCGCGAGCATCGTTGAACGCAGAAAACCGGAATCCGCTTGGTCGCATGATGCGCCGAGCGCCGCCCGGTTTTCCCTCAGGCGACTGCCTTCATCACGGACCGCGTGAGGCGGTCGGCGCCGAGATCCTCGTCCAGATCGGTGAAATGCATCAGCTCGGCCAGCCGGTTGCGGGCACGGTTGACGCGACTCTTGATGGTCCCCACGGCGCAGCCGCAGATCTCCGCAGCCTGCTCGTAGGAGAAGCCGGAAGCGCCCACGAGGAGAAGCGCCTCGCGCTGGTCGTGCGGCAGCCGGGTCAGCGCCTTCTGCAGGTCCTCGAAATCGAGATGCGGCATCTGGTCGGGCTCGACCGAGAGGGTGGCGGCGTACTTGCCGTCCGCATCCTCCACCTCGCGGCGGCGCTTGCGGTATTCGGAATGGAACAGGTTGCGCAGGATGGTGAAGAGCCACGCCTGCATGTTCGTCCCGGGCTGGAAACGATGGATGTTGGAGATCGCCCGCACGAGGGTCTCCTGCACGAGATCGTCGGCACGGTCGACGTTGTTCGTGAGGGAGATCGCGAAAGCTCGGAGGTTGGGCGTCGCCTTGAGGATGGAATCCCGGAGGGTGACGTCGATGGTCATGACTGCTTCTTCTCCGGCCGCTCCTCTTCGAGGCGGTTGATGATCTCGATGAAGCGATCCGGCACCGGCTGCTCTCCGAGCGACAGCGACTCGTAGAACTGGCGCAACCGCTGGCCGAGCTGGGCCTGGACGGTTCTGGTGAGCGCGGGAGACTTCTCGAGACCCGGGACCGGATCTGGATCGGCGTGAGACATGTTCTTGGGACTCTTACTTGCCATCGGGTCATCCGGATCCATAAGGGCTGACGACCTGTCATCAGGGTCGCGCTGACGGCGGCGCCCGATCGCCGAGGGATCAACGCGATCCCTGGTCCGATGTTCCCGTTTGTCGCAGGTCTACGACCCGGCGTGCGGGGGAACTTAATCCTTACCGCCAAGTTTCTCCCGAAGAGACAACCTTGCCCCTTGAGAAGGGGCCGCCGGCCGAGCGCTCTGCGTTCTTCGACGGCTCCTCGCCTCTCCGGGACGGGGCGCCTCTCTGGCTACCCGGACGGGCGGCCGGAGTGATGGACGAGCCGGCGGGAGGGCAACCCCGCGTAAGACAACAAGGACAATCTATCGCCATGAGCACCATTCTTCTCATCATCGTCATCCTGCTGCTTCTGGGCGCCGTTCCGGCTTGGCCCTACAGCCGCGGCTGGGGCTACGGGCCGAGCGGCGTGCTCGGCGTGATCCTGCTCATCCTCATCGTTCTTCTGCTGATGGGTCGGATCTGACCATTCATCGGAAAGCGTGTTGAACCGAATGGCCGGGCATGTCCCGGCCATTTCCGTTTCCCGGGCCGCCGGAGCCCTCATCCGGCAGGGCGTGCTGCGTCGCACATCCCTGGCCCGGAAACGCACCTAGCCTCTCGGGGTCCCTGTCGGGCGGCCAACACGGCAGGGGCCCTTGTCCTGAGAGCGTGTGCAGGGCGAGACTCCCGCCACCCGCTGGTCCCTCGCGGGTGGCGGGTTCGCCGGTCAGCCCCATTTAAGCCCGACTCAAAAAGAAAGCGCCCCCGAGGGGCGCTTTTAAAGGTGTTCGGCCATGGGGGCAGAAAGGCCGAAGTTGTGTATCAACGCCTGTTTTGGGACTTGGTTCCGGTCAAGGTCAAAAAAAATATTTTAATTCTCTGTTAACGCAACATTATCACTTGCGGGTGCGTTCCCAAATCGTATAGGCATGAACCATCCCATGGGGCAGAAATGGGCTGCAGGGTCGCGGACACGGTCGTTTTCAAAGGCCGGACGCGGCCCTTTCTCTTTTGACCGTCCGCTCGGCCGTTCGGTCGTCATCTGCACTATCGTTTCATTCCGCTGCTACCGCTCGCCCTCGGATTCTCCCCACGCGCGATGCTCCGGGCAAAAAGAAAGCGCCCCCGAGGGGCGCTTTATGAAGGTGTTCGGTCAAAGGGGCAGAAGGACCGACGTGAGTTATAAATTCATTCGGGGCGATAATGTTCCGCCACGGCAAAAAAATATCGTTACCCTCCCTGATCCGGGAGTTACGCAGCGGTAGAGCGTTGCGTAAAACGGTCCTGCTCACGGGGGCAGAGTGAGCCAAAGGTCGCGGATACGGTCAGCAGCAAAAAGACCGGACGCGACCTTTTTTCTTGTCCGGACGCCGGGAACCGCGGCGTGCAAGAACCCGCCGACCCGGTCCACGTTCTCCCATCGGGAGGATGCCTCATGCCGATGGCGGTTCAGGCGGGATTGTGGGGCCTGCTCAGCGGCTCGGCCCTCGTGCTGGGAGCGCTGATCGCCTATTTCGTGCACCTGCCGCAGCGCCTCATCGCGGCCGTGATGGCCTTCGGCAGCGGCGTCCTCATCTCGGCCCTGTCCTTCGACCTCATGGACGAGGCCTACCGCACGGGCGGCATCCTCGCCACGTCGGCGGGCTTCCTGGCGGGAGCCGCGGTCTATACGGGCGCGAACATGATCGTGTCGCGCCGGGGCGCGAAGCACCGCAAGCGCTCGGGCCACGCGCCCGACGCCAAGCAGGCCTCGGACGAGGGCAGCGGCGTCGCCATCGCGCTCGGAGCCCTTCTCGACGGCATTCCCGAATCCATCGTCATCGGCGTCAGCCTGCTGACCGGGCAGGGGGTCGGCATCGTGGCCGTGGCGGCCGTCTTCCTGTCCAACCTGCCGGAGGGCCTGTCCAGCGCCGCCGGCATGCGCAAGGCCGGGCGCTCGCCCGCCTACATCTTCGGCATCTGGGGCGGCATCGCCCTGGCGTCGGGCGTCGCGGCGCTCGTCGGGAACGTGGCCTTCGCGGGCACGAGCCCGGCCCTGATCTCCGCCGTCACAGCCGTGGCGGCGGGCGCGATCCTCGCCATGCTCACCGACACCATGATCCCGGAGGCCTTCGAGACCGCCCACGACTTCGCCGGCCTGATCACCGTCGCCGGCTTCCTCGCCGCCTTCACGCTCTCCCGGATCGCTGGCGGCTGACCGGCGTGGCCGCCACGGGACGAAGCGCCTCGTAGACCCGGAGCCAGAACCGCGCCGCGTCGGGGTTCATGTCCCGCTCCTCGAGAAAAGCCCGCAGCAGCGCCTCGGCCCCGGCCTCCTCCCCATAGCAGTCCGCCATCACCCGCACGGCCTGCACCGGATCGAGCCGGCGCCAGAGAGCGGCATTGCGGGAGCGTTTCCAGGATTGGGGCATGGGAGGATGAGCGGAAGGGCAGTGAGCTGATCCCTAATATCCTAAAACGGGATAATTTGAAACCAAAAATAATTCGGCTGTCGGGGCAGGGCAGCCGATGCAGAAATCCATCTACACGCAACAGCACCAGCGTCTGTGCGAGCTTCTGATCGAAGCACGGAAGAAGGCGGGACTTACCCAGGTCGAGGTGGCAGAGCGGCTCGGAAAGCCGCAATCCTTCGTTGCGAAGTACGAAGGCGGCGAGCGGCGGCTTGATGTGATCGAGTTTTTGGCCGTGGCCGACGTCATCGGCGTCGTTCCGGCATCGCTTCTAGACCTCCTTAGAGGGGGCTGAGCAGGCACCGCGGCCGAGTTTCCCCTGGCGCCTATGAGCTGCTGCAGAGCGACAGTGAAGACCTACCGTCCAGGCTTGGATCCAGATCACGGCGAGCCGAGGAAACGTCCCCCGGCCAAGCATTTTAACGGCCTGAAGCCCAATCCTCGTGTAGAATCCAACAGAATGCAATGATATATCAAGCGTAACCAAAAAAGGCCCCGCTTGCTGACCCGCTTCACCTCGCTCACTCCCGTCTCCCGGACCGTTGCGTGCCTCGCCGCCATGGCGGCCGTGGGGGTGGCAATGCTCGTGCGCTATGTGCTCGATCCGCTGCTCGGGGACGAACTGCCCTACATCACGCTTTACCCGGCGGTGCTGATCACCGCCATCGTGGCCGGGGGCGGGGCCGGGATGGGGGCTCTGCTGCTCGGGGCGGCGGCGTCGTTCGGGTTCCTGGCGCTGGCCCACGGCCCGGCGCCGTTTAGCCCGGGCTCCTTCACGGGGCTCGCGCTGTATCTCTTCGGGGGCGGGCTTTCGGTGGCGGCTGCGGCCTCCCTGCGGGCGGCCGCGGCGCGGCTCGAGGTGGCGCAGGAGCGGCTGGTGGCGACCCTCGAGGCTTCGGGCGCCGGCACCTGGCGCTGGGATTTCCGCGCCAACGAGGTGGACTGGGACCCGGCGCTGGTACGCCTTTTCGGCCTCGATCCGGCCAAGGCGCCGCGCAAGCGGATGGATTTCCGCCGCTATGTGCATCCCGACGACCAGGAGCAGATCAACCGCGCCATCGAGGAGGCCATCGAGAGCGGCGGCACGGCCGATTACGAGTTCCGGGCCACCCTACCGGACGGCTCCCAGCGCTGGATGTACACCCGCAGCCGCCTCCTGCGCGACGCTAAGGGCGGACCGGCCCTGATGGTCGGCGCCTGCCTCGACATCACCGAGCGCAAGCGTGCCCAGGAACGGCAGGCGCTTCTGGTGCAGGAGCTGAACCACCGGGTGAAGAACACGCTCTCCGTGGTGCAGTCGCTGGCGCGGCACACCAAGCGCGGCAGCCGGGACCTCGACGGGTTCCACGAGGCCTTCGAAGCGCGCCTCCTGGCGCTTTCCGCGACCCACAACATCCTAACCCGGGAGCTGTGGGAGAGCGCCTCGCTCCAGGACATCCTCAACGCCGAGATGATCCCCTATGGCGGCCTCGACAACGGCCGCGTGAGCGTGTCCGGCGAGCCGATCCGGCTCAAGCCCCAGCAGGCGCTGGGCTTCGGCCTCGCGTTGCACGAGCTGGCCACGAACGCGGCGAAATACGGCGCGCTCTCGGTGCCGCACGGGCGGCTCGACATCTCCTGGCACGCTTTTCACGATGCGATGGGCCAGACGCGGCTCGCGGTCGACTGGGTCGAGCAGGGCGGCCCCGCCGTCGAGCCCCCCAAGCGCCTCGGCTTCGGCTCGCGCCTGATCGAGCGCAGCATCCGCGACGAACTCGGCGGCCTGCTGGAGATGCGCTTCCAGCCGGACGGGCTGCGCTGCTCGTTGAGCTTGCCGCTGTGAAGAGCTGATGACGTGGAATGAATCAGATAAGATGAACAGTAATCGTAAGCCATACCGCTTAGTCCCACTATCAGAGTGTATACTCTATAAGTTATATCAAGCGCACGTCAACGATGATGATAAATCTAGATACTCATTATCAGATATTTGCGAAATGTTCATAGAGAATGTTTCTAGAAATCTCGTTTTAACTGCTTTAGATTTTCTCGTAGGAGATACTTATGACAGAGGAAAGCCTGTAAAGAAATTTGGAAAGACTGGCAATCATACATATTCTATTACCACATACGGAATATTACAGGTCGAGCGTTCACTGAATAGGCGAGACTCTGTAGCAGCTTACTTATATAATAGACCTGATGCGTTTCTCGACGAAATTGCCGGTTTCGAAGGCATTTTCTATACGCCCGAAGAGCGCCAAGACGTAGAATCCTGGTCTCCACTTCAGATTGATTACGAAAGCCCAGATTTCAAAGAAACTCTTAAGGTGCTTGAGGAATCATATGAAGTCATTCGTAGTGACAATGGCTTTGCTGCTCAATATCCAGCGCAAAGAGAAGGTATTCTGAATAGTTTGGACGAAGGTATATCGTGGCTTAAAAGCAAAAGGCCATCACCGCAATTGGTCAGTTATCTTTTAATTAATCCACTCCAATGGATCGCTTCTGCTTTCGGCAAAAGTGCTTTGGGCGAAGCAGGTAAGAGGGCAGCAGAGAAACTCATCCATTTCTTGTCAGGTTTTTTCTGACAGTCTTATGAGATCGGAACAGGTCAACGACCTTTCCGTCCCTTGTATTTCGGCTTCTGCCCGCCGTGGCCTTGGGTCGAGCGGGGCAGCGGACGTTCGCGGAAATTGAGCGGCACCTCCCGGTCCGTGCCGGGCCCCATCTCGTCGAGGCCGGGCTTGCGGATGCGCGTGCCTTCATCGGAGCGGCCCTGGCCCAGCGGCCCGTAGGCGTCCGAATCCTCGTCGCCGGCGCTGGCGCCTTCGCCGGAGGGCGGCAGTCCCTTCGGCGGCAGGTTGGCGTTGCGGCCGTATTTGCGCGATCCGCCGTACTTGCCCGCATCGCGCTCGACATCGGCTTGGCGCGCCATGGGGTCGTCGCTGAGCGTGAGCTCGGTCGCCTGCAGGCGCTTGAGCTCGTCGCGCAGGCGCGCGGCCTCCTCGAATTCGAGGTTGGCGGCGGCCTCGCGCATGCGCTTCTCCATATCGGCGATGACGGCCTTGAGGTTGTGGCCGACGGTCTCGCCCGCCTTCGCCAGACCCGTATCGACGGAGACGTGGTCGCGCTCGTAGACGCTCTCCAGGATGTCGGCGATGTTGCGCTTCACGCTCTGCGGCGTGATGCCGTGCTCGGCGTTGTAGGCGAGCTGCTTCTCGCGGCGGCGGCTGGTCTCCGCGATGGCGCGCTCCATGGAGCCCGTCATGTTGTCGGCGTAGAGGATCGCCTTGCCTTCCACGTTACGCGCGGCGCGGCCGATGGTCTGCACCAGCGAGGTCTCGGAGCGCAGGAAGCCTTCCTTGTCGGCGTCGAGAATGGCGACGAGCGCGCATTCCGGGATGTCGAGGCCCTCGCGCAGCAGGTTGATGCCGATGAGCACGTCGAAGGCCCCGAGGCGCAGGTCGCGGATGATCTCGATGCGCTCCAGCGTGTCGATGTCGGAGTGCATGTAGCGCACGCGCACGCCGTTCTCATGCATGTATTCGGTGAGGTCCTCGGCCATGCGTTTGGTGAGCGTGGTGACGAGCGTGCGGAAGCCCTTCGCCGACAGCTCCTTCACCTCGTGCAGCAGGTCGTCGACCTGGCTGCGCGCGGGCCGGATCTCCACCACCGGGTCGATGAGGCCGGTGGGGCGGATGACCTGCTCGACGAAGACGCCGCCGGTCTGCTCCATCTCCCACTTGCCGGGCGTCGCCGACACGTGGATCGATTGCGGCCGCATGGCGTCCCATTCCTCGAAGCGCAGGGGGCGGTTGTCGAGGCAGGAGGGCAGGCGGAAGCCGTATTCGGCGAGCGTCGCCTTGCGGCGGAAGTCGCCGCGATACATGCCGCCGATCTGCGGAACCGTGACGTGGCTCTCGTCGGTGAAGATGAGCGCGTTGTCGGGCAGGTACTCGAACAGCGTCGGCGGCGGCTCGCCGGGCTTGCGGCCGGTGAGGTAGCGCGAATAGTTCTCGATGCCGTTGCACACGCCGGTAGCCTCGATCATCTCGAGGTCGAACTGCGTGCGCTGCTCCAGGCGCTGCGCCTCCAGCAGGCGGCCCATGCGGACGAGCTCCTGCAGGCGGTGCTGCAGCTCGTCCTGGATGCCTTTCACAGCCTGCTGCAGGGTCGGGCGCGGCGTCACGTAGTGCGAGTTGGCGTAGACCTTCACGAAGGAGAGGTCGTTGGTCTTCTTGCCGGTGAGCGGGTCGAACTCGACGATCGACTCGATCTCGTCGCCGAAGAGGCCGATGCGCCAGGCGCGGTCCTCCAAGTGAGCCGGAAACAGCTCGATCACGTCGCCGCGCACCCGGAAGGTGCCGCGGGCGAAATCGTTCTGGATGCGCTTGTACTGCAGGGCCACGAGGTCGGCGATGAGCTGGCGCTGCTCGATGCGCTCGCCCACCTTCACCGAGAAGGTCATGGCCGTATAGGTCTCGACCGAGCCGATACCGTAGATGCACGACACGGACGCCACGATGATCACGTCGTCGCGCTCCAGCAGTGCGCGCGTCGCGGAGTGGCGCATGCGGTCGATCTGCTCGTTGATGGAGCTTTCCTTCTCGATGAAGGTGTCCGAGCGCGGCACGTAGGCTTCCGGCTGGTAGTAGTCGTAGTACGAGACGAAGTACTCCACCGCGTTGTCGGGGAAGAACGACTTGAACTCGCCGTAGAGCTGCGCCGCCAGCGTCTTGTTCGGCGCGAGGATCAGGGCCGGGCGCTGCGTCTCCTCGATCACCTTGGCCATGGTGAAGGTTTTTCCGGAGCCGGTGACGCCGAGCAGCACTTGGTCGCGCTCGGCCCGGCGCACGCCGTCGACCAGCTCCGCAATGGCCTGGGGCTGGTCGCCCGAGGGCGTGAAGTCGGACTTGATCCTGAACGGGATGCCGCCTTCGGACTTGTCGGGGCGCGGCGGGCGGTGCGGCACCCAGGGCTTGCCGTCCTTGAAGCGCGGGTCGCCCTCGGTCAGCAGCTTCGTCAGCGCGTCCACCGTGGCCGAGACGCCGTTCACGCCAAGGGGCCCGTTCTCGCCCAGCTCCGCGGCCACGTCCGGTCCGTCGTCGGGACCCTTGAGGCCGAGCTTCTTGGCCAGCGCCGGATCCACATCGGTCACGTCGCCGTGGACGAAGGTCTCCTGCGCGCGCTCCGCGAAGCCCTCCGCGGCCTCCCGCTCCCGGTTCACCGCCGGGTTGAGAAGGTCGGCCAGATAGGGATCCAGCGGCTTCAGCTCAGGTTTGGACGCCTTCCCGGTGGAAAGCTTGGGCTTCTTGGGTGATTTGGCCATAGAACGAATATGGTACAAAGATGCCGGATTGGGAAGGGCGCCCCGCTGCGTCACGAACCGTCATCCGGCCGTCATGCGACCGGCGCAATACGGCCTCGCTTGTCCGATCACTTCGCGAGGATCCCATGCCCCGTCGTCTCGCCGCCGGCGCCCTGGCCGCCCTTCTGTCCGCCACGGCGCTGAGCGCCTCCGCGGCCGAGTATTTCGACCGCATCGCCAGCTTCCCCATCACGGCCAACCTGCCGGCCGACGCCGATCCCAAGGGCGAAACCGTGGCCGAGATCATCTCGGCCAGTGAGGACGGCCGGCTCCTCGTCTACACGGACAGCCCGCGCAAGGCGCTCGGCTTCATCGACATCGCCGACGCGGCGCAGCCGAAGGCCGCCGGCATGCTGGCGCTCGGCGGTGAGCCCACCTCCGTGAAGGTCGTGGGCGGCCGCGCCTTCGTGGCGGTGAACACCTCCGAGAGCTTCACAAAGCCTGGCGGGAAGCTCGTGCTGGTCGATCTCGCGGATCGCTCCATCGCGGCCGAGTGCCCGCTGCCGGGCCAGCCTGACTCCGTCTCGGCGAATGCGGGCGTTCTCGCCATCGCGATCGAGAACGAGCGCGACGAGAAGCTGAACGACGGCGCCCTGCCGCAGCTTCCCGCCGGCGCCCTGGTTCTCGGCACGCTCGACGGCGACCGGCTCGACTGCGCCGGGCTAAAGACCGTCGCGGTGACCGGCCTCGCAGCGGTCGCGAGCGAGGACCCGGAGCCCGAGTTCGTCGACGTCTCGGAGGACGGCAAGGTCGTCGTGACCCTGCAGGAGGACAACCACGTCTTGGTGGTGGACGGAAGGTCGGGCAAGGTCGAGGGGCATTTCCCGGCCGGAGCGGTCGATCTCAAGGCCATCGACACCAAGCGGGACGGCAAGATCGAGCTGACCGGCTCCATGGACAAGGTGGCCCGCGAGCCCGACGCGGTGCACTGGATCGATAACAGCCGCTTCGTCACCGCCAACGAGGGCGACTGGAAGGGCGGCTCGCGCGGCTTCACGATCTTCAACCGGGACGGCTCCGTCGCCTACGAGTCCGGGGCCAGCCTGGAGCACGAGATCGTCGCGCTCGGGCACTACCCGGACAAGCGCAACAAGAAGGGCGTCGAGATCGAGGGCGTCGAGGTCGGCACCTTCGGCCGCGACCGGCTGATCTTCGTGGGATCCGAGCGCGGCTCGGTCGTCGGGGTCTACCGCGACACGGGCACCGCGCCCGAGCTCGTCCAGGTCCTGCCCACGGGCCTCGGCCCGGAGGGCTTGCTCGCCATTCCGGGCCGCAACCTCTTCGTGGCGACCAGCGAGACGGATCTCCATGGCGACGGCGGCGTTGCACCCCACGTCATGATCTATGAGCGCGCCGAGCGGCCCGCACCCGCCTATCCGACGATCCGTGCGGCCAAGGACGGCAAGGGACTGCCCATCGCCTGGGGCGCCCTGTCCGGGCTCGCGGCCGACAGGAGCCAGGCCGGAAGGCTCTACGCGGTCACCGACAGCGTCTACAGCGCCGCGCCGCGCATCCTCACCATCGACGCCACCGCCAAGCCCGCCACCATCGTGGCCGAGACCCTCGTGACCCGCAACGGCGCGGCGGCCGAGAAGCTCGACCTGGAGGGCATCGCAGTCGCGTCCGACGGCGGCTTCTGGCTCGCCTCCGAGGGCAATCCCGAGAAGGGGCTGAAGAACCTCCTGATCCGCACCGACCGGAACGGCGTGATCGTCGAGGAAATCCCCCTTCCGGCGGGTCTCGAGGAGGGTGCGAAGAACTACGGCTACGAGGGCGTCACGGTGACGGGCTCGGGCGCGGACGAGACCGTCTGGCTCGCGGTGCAGCGCGAATGGGCCGACGACCCGAAGGGCTTCGTGAAGCTCCTCGCCTACAAGCCCGCCGACAAGAGCTGGGGTGCGGTGCGCTATCCGCTCGACAAGGCCGGGGCCGGCTGGATCGGCCTGTCCGAAATCACGGCCGTCGGCGACCGTATGATCGTCATCGAGCGCGACAACCAGATCGCCGAGAAGGCGAAGGTGAAGAAGCTCTACGCGGTCGCGGTGGCCGACATGAAGCCGGTGCCGCTCGGGGGCGAGCTGCCGGTGGTGAGGAAGACGGAGCTGCGCGACCTGCTCCCCGACCTCAAGGGATCGAAGGGCTACGTGCTCGACAAGGTCGAGGGCTTCGCGGTGGATGCGGCCGGCAACGCCTTCATCGTCACCGACAACGACGGCGTCGACGATTCCTCGGGCGAGACCCTGTTCCTCAACCTCGGCAGGCTCTGAGCGCCTGCTGCCGTCGCGAACGAAGGGCCGCGTTCCGGGCGGCCCTTTTGCGGTTCAGTGGGACGGCTCCGCGGCTTTCCTGCTCGAGCCCCGCAGGCGCCGCGCGACGGGCGCGAGGACGTAATGCACCAGCGGGATCAGCACGGCGCCGACCACGAGCCCGAAGAGGCCGGAGGCGGCCGCCGACACGAGCCATTCCACCAGTCCGGCCATGGCTGGGACCGCGTGGCCCGCCGTGGCCGCGACGTCGTGCACACCATGGCCGATCGCGGCGAAGCCGAACTCCTCGAGCCCGTGGATGATGATGCCGCCGCCGACCCAGACCATGGCGGCGGTGCCGAGGATGCCCAGCACCTTGAGAAACACCGGCATGCCCTTCACGAGGCCGCGTCCCAGCGCCTTCGTGAGCGGCGCGAGCGCCCGGTCGGGGCCTGAGGGCTCCCCGTTGCGCAGGAGGCCGGAGACCGGCCGGTCGCTGCGCGCGAGCGCCATGCCGGCATCGTCCGCCTTCACGATGAGCGCCACGCCGCCGTAGACCAGGAGCGTGATGCCGATGCCGACCACGGCCAGCACCACGGCCTGGCTCCAGAACGAGAGCTCAGGGATCGTCGCCAGGGAAATCGCCATGATCTCGGCCGAGAGGATGAAGTCGGTCTTGATGGCGCTGGCGACCTTCTCGTCCTCGACGCTGCGGGGCGCGTGGGTGGCCTCGGCCACCGCGGCCTCGTGGTCGTGCGCCTCATGGGGCAGCAGGGCCTCGAACACCTTCTCGGAGCCCTCGTAGCAGAGATAGGCGCCGCCGAGCATGAGGAGCGGCGTGATGGCCCAGGGGGCCACGAGGCTCAGGATGAGGGCGGCCGGCAGCAGGTAAAGCAGCTTGTTCTTGAGCGAGCCCACGGTGATCTTGCCGATGATCGGCAGTTCCCGGCTCGCCGCGAAGCCCACCACGTAGCGCGGCGTCACCGCCGCATCGTCGATCACGATCCCGGCCGCCTTCGTGCCCGCCTTGCCGGCCTGCGCCGCCACGTCGTCCAGCGACGCCGCGGCGACCTTCGCCAGCCCCGCGATGTCGTCCAGAAGGGCGATCAACCCGATGCTCATGGGTGCTCCTGTTCAAGCCGTCCTCAGGGAGCACCTATAAGGAACCTCCCGCCTGCGACAAAGCCCCGGGAGGGGGAGGGGTTTCATCGGGAGGGCTATTCCTGGGCCTAACCCAGGAGCTTGGTGCGCATTTGCGCCCAGACCTCTTTTCCGTCGATCATCTTCTCGGCCATTAGGAAGAGGCCTTTGCCTCCGCTCAAACTCTCCCACAACCGCCCGACGGTCCGCTTCTCGTTGGTATTCTTGTTGCCTTCGTCGGCAAGATGCGCCCCTTTGTACTCAACGACGAAAAGCCGTCCGTCATTCAGCAGAGCCACGAAGTCGGGGTAAAACTTGCCGGAAGCAAGGGGGAGCCAAAAGGCATTCGGATGTTGGCTCACATTCCGGATCCAATATTTGACTTCAGCGAGGCCATCCAAAGCCTGAGCGCATTTCAACTCATCACCTTGTTCCGTCCCGTCGAAGGCAGGCACGTTGTCGGGCCCGAGGAAATGCTTGTTGGGCCGCCAGCGCCCTCGATAGGTCCGCTGGTCGCCGAACATGCCGTCCCGGAAGATGAAGGGGGTGTCGAAGGTGATGCTGGCCTTCGCCTCGGGCGCGAAGAGATAGTGCGAATAGGCTTTCGCCTGCTCGGCCCGGCGGGCGGCGCCAATCACCGATTTAAGCGCACTGCCGAGCAGGAACTTGGCTCGCATCAGATGCGAGATAGGAATCCCGCGCACGGCCGTCAGGTGCCCGATGCAGTCGCGCACCCAACGGAGAAGCTCGGAAGGGTGGATGTCCTGCTCGTGCAGCCGACGTTCGAGCCAGATGGCCAGGTTTTCCGGCGTCCAGCCTTCGACTTCGATGTTCAGGGAGAGCTGTCTGGTCTCGTCCGCGTTCCGCAGCTTGAGGTCGCCGTCGATAATGTCGATCTCGAACCCGTGAGCCGTGTCAGGGATGGAGAAGACCCTTTCGTCGAGCCGGGCCGGATGGTCGAGGAGCGACCATTTGTGGTGCTCCATGAGCGTTTCGGTCTCGACGAAGACCAACTCGCCCTGGATCTCGCTCACGAGGCGCGGAACCGTGAAGACCTCGCCGCGCTCTGCGGGTGACAAGAGCGGCATGATCTCGGCATGGTAGGCCCGCGCCGCCTCCGCGAAGCCTGTCCGCTCGGATGAGGGCACCGCCTCGGCAAGGGCCTGCTCCACGTCCGGCGCAATCCGGCCCGTTACGGCAATCTCGACCCGGCCGCCCTCGGTCTCGCTCAGCGTGACGCCCTGGATCGCCGCATCCCTGACGGCGGCGTAGAGGGCAGGGGAGGCCGGGACGCTGTAGCGGAAGGTCGGCTTCGGCTTCTCGCGCGGCGCGAAGAGCCCGGTTTCGTCGAAATGGCCCTGCGCCGCCTCGATCATGTCCGGTGCCTCGTCCTCCCGGAAGCCCATGTCGGTGAGCTTGTCCACGAGGGCGTGGGCGGCCGCCGCGAAGCTCGTTTCCGACACATGCGCATAGGCCTTGTTCAGCTCGGGCGCCTTGCGGCGCTGCGCGTAGGGCATCCGCAGCACGCGGCCCAGGAGCTGCTCCACGTCGATGGCGCTCTGGATGCGCGAGACGGAGCAGAACACGTAGGCGAAGGAGCAGTCCCAGCCCTCCTTCAGGGCCTCGACCGTGATCACGTATTCGATCCGGCATTGCGGATCGAACAGGTCGACGCCGTCGAGCTCGCGCTGGTCGCCGGTCGCGATGGCGATGCGGTCCTCGGGAATGTGCTCCACCTCGACCAGGTGCTTCTTCAGTGCCTCGACGGTGACCTCCTGGTCCTTCGGCTGCGCCTGAAAGAGAACGATGGGACGAAGGTACTGGTTCTCGCCTCTGGCCGCCTCGTCAAGCTGCGCTCGCGTCGTGATCGCGCCGTTCACGGCACCCTGCCAATCCTTGTGCTCGGCCAGGACGATCGGCAGCTTGATCATCTCCTCGTCCTTCAGCTCCTGCGCCGACACGCCGTGCAGGATGTTGGAGCCGAAGCGGGGCGTCGCGGTGAACTCGATGATCGCACACGGATTCACGCGTGCCTGCATCTCGCGCGTCAGCCCGGTGATCGCGTTGTGTGCCTCATCGACGATCATCAGGGGGCGGTGGACGTGCAGCAGGTTCGCGAAGGAGAACGCGATGCTGCCGCTCTCCATCCTCTCCAGCCCGTGCGCGTGCGGCGAGATGCCGGAGAAATGCGGCTCCATGTCCTCGTTGTGCGCGTAGACCCGGCGGCCTTCCGTGTTGGACACGCGCAGGGTCTGAATGGTGCCGACCACGATGCAGAGGTTGTCGCGGATGTCGTGCGGGCGGATATGGGTGAAATCTGCGATGTCGAACACGCGCACGCGTCCATCGAAGGCCTCGTCTAGCACGCGCCGGTAGGGATGGCGCGGGTTCTTGAGGGCGTCGGCCGTCTGCAACCGAATGGTGTTCGACGGAACGAGCCAGAGGACGAGCGGAAAATCCTTCTCGATCCAGGCGTCGCGCGCCACCGCGACCGTATGGGCGCCGAGGATCGTCTTGCCGCCGCCGGTCGGCAGGCGCAGGCACACATAAGGCGTGCCGGGCAGGGCTTCCAGCGCCTTGTATGAGCCGACGTAACGGCCGAGGCGCTTGGACTGCTCGGGCTCCTGCGTGACGGCGTCGTAGGCGCGGGCCGGTCCCGTCATGCGGGCGGTTTCGAGAAAGCGGCGCAGGACGTCGAGCGTTTCGGCCTGATAGGTCTTGAGCTTCATGGGGAAAGCCTCACCGCCGCGCCTTCACGTCGTAGGGCGTCTGCTTGAAGGTGATCGCCTCGCGCGCCAGCGTCGCGGGGCCGAGGCGCGACTGCTCGCCGTAGATCGTCAGCGGTCCCGCAAAGGACGGCGCCTTGCGGGCGATGGATTCGCGGACGATGTCGAGCGTCGCACGGGTCAGCACGTTGCCGCCGTCGGGACGCTTGTCGCCGAGGATGCCGTTGTAGAGCAGCGCATAGGCGCGCCCGTCGTGGAGCCCGAGGAACGGGGAGCGGCCCTTGCCCTTCCAGGGCGCGTTCGTCTCGCTGAACCACACATGCGCCGCCAGCGTCGGGAAGCGGATGTCGCCGCGCACGTGCCCATCCTGGTCGAAGACCGGCGGCCCGAGCTTGTAGAAGCGGAAGCCGCCGCCGCCCTGCCAGCCGACGCTCGCCGAGATGCCGCCCTGCTCGCCCTCGATCACCTTGTTAAGGCGCGGCGCGCAATGGGTGACCGCATGATCGCCCATCTCGATGCCGATATAGCGCCGCCCTACCTTGTGCGCGACGGCGGCGGTGGTGCCGGAGCCGAGAAAGGAGTCGAGGACGAGGTCGCCGGGATTGGTGGCGATGTGGAGTATGCGCTCGATTAGTCGTTCAGGCTTTGGTGTCCCAAAGACGGCCGAACCGAATAACTCGACGTTCTCTTTCTTTGCATCCTGCGTATGGCCAACCTCCTCGTAATCCCAAAAAGTCTGGGGTACTCGACCCTGCTTAACCTCCGATAGGAAGCGCTTAAGCGCGGGAACATTGTTTCCGTCCTTCCCCCACCAGATCCGCCCATCTTGGTCTAAAGCTTGAAGCTTTTCCTTGGAGACCGCCCAGTATCGTCCCGCTGGAGGACCGCCAATTGTTCGACCGCCAGGCGTTGTGATGGAATAGGTGCCAAGGCTATATGGATTGCGGGCTGATAAATTATCGGGGCGCCACCGCCCGCGAGGATCATGATCAGGGTTCTTGTAAATATCGTCCTGCCCATCTCGGCGAGGCATAGGATTAGGGGACCAAAGTCTTAGAACCTTTGCATAAACGAGTATGTGATCGTGGTCTTCCGAGAAATATTTGGCGCTCGATTTGGGTGCATAGTTTTTTCGCCAAACAACATTCGCGACGAAATTCTTCCGACCGAACACCTCGTCCATAACGACCTTGAGGTAATGCGCCTCGTTGTCGTCGATGGAGACCCAGATCGAGCCGTCCTCCGCAAGCAGATCGCGCAGCAATTCGAGGCGCGGCCACATCATGGCGAGCCATTGGGTGTGTTCGAGGTTGTCGTCGTAGTGCTGGAAAGCTGACCGCGTGTTGTAGGGCGGGTCGATGTAGATGCACTTCACCTGACCGGCATAGAAGGGCAGCAGCGCCTTCAGGGCCTCCAGGTTGTCGCCCTGGATCAGCATGTTCGGGAAGTCCGGGTCGCCGTAGCTCAGCGACGGCTCCTCCTGAAGGAGCCGATAGGGCACGCGGCGCGTCGCGCGCGTATCCTCCTCCCGCGTCAGCCAATGCAGGATCGGCATGGCTCAGAAACGCCGAGCCGCACCCGCAAGCAGGTGCCGGTCCGACGCGGTTGCCCTTAGGGCAAGTATTCGGGTGGCGGCAAGAAGCATTGCGGGGGTATTATCCTATTTCCCGCAGATATCATAACAATATATCGATTCGTCAACTGGAATTGGGCGCAGACTTCATCGAAACCTGCTGTCTCGTTTCTTGCCGTTGCGGAAGTTCTGCGGGCGCAATTCTATGAACCGCGCCGGATCGAACTCACCTCCGCTTCACCGCCCGCAACGAAACCGCCAGCGGCATCGGCACGGCGCCGTCAGGGAGGCGGAACATGCGGTCGGCCGCCGGGACCATCGAGGGAAACAGTTTCGACGGCAGGGTTTCGTGCTCGTGCAGGAAGTCCAGGGTCAGGCCCGCTTCGATGAGGCCCGTGACGATGTCCGACAGGGGATGGATCCAGTTGTAGTCGGTGACCGGCTCGGCGAAGGCGTCGCCGGTGTAGGACTTCTGGTCCGTGAAGGCGTCGGGCGCGTCCTTCGGGGTGCGCCAGCCGTAGGTCGGGCGGATCACGCCGTCGCGCTCGTCGAGCACGAGGGCGAAGGGGTGGGAATCGGCGAAGTAGAACCGGCCGCCGGGCTTCAGCATGTCGGCCACGACCCGGGCCCAGGCGCGGATGTCCGGCAGCCAGCAGATCGTGCCCCAGGTCGAATAGACCATGTCGAAGCGCTCGCCGACCGCCTGACGCGCATCGTAGAGGTCCGCCTGCACGAAGGTGGCGGGCAGGCCCGCCTTGCCGGCGAGGTCCCGTGCGCCTTCGATGGCGACGGACGAGAAGTCGAGGCCGGTCACGACGGCGCCGCGGCGGGCGAGCGACAGGGTGTCGAGGCCGAAATGGCATTGCAGGTGCAGGAGCGTCCGGCCCCGCACGTCGCCGATCTCCGCGGCCTCGATGGGGCCCAGGGTGTCGCGCCCGGCCAGGAACGCGTCGATGTCGTAGAAGCCGGTGGCGTCGCGCATGTGCATCGCCGCCCGCTTGTTCCAGCTCGACAGGTTGGCCTGCCGCCAATCGCCGGTCATGAGGTCGCTCCGAAGGAAAACACGTCGGTCGGCCGAAAGGGATAATGCATCCCGCCTGTGGCGTTAAGGTTCGACGAACGGTGTATCGTGGAAAGGTGCTCCCTTTTTAACGATACGCGCGCTTTGCTCCCGCGTGGCGGTGCGCCGCGCTTTGCCACAGGCGGAAGTTTCTCCATAAGAGACGCTCTCCTGGGGCATGTCCGGGAGCGGCATCCGGCGTTCATGGCTGTGGGCCGAAAGAATGCGTTCGAACGGAACCCTCGATGCTGACCGTCTATGACTGCCTCGTCACACGGCACGACCTGCGCCTCGTCGCACTGGCGGCGGTCGTTTGTGCGCTTGCATCCTTCACGGTTCTCAACCTGCTCAATCATGTGCGCCGCTCCGAAGGGCCGAGCCGGCAGGTGTGGATCTACGTGGCGGCCGTCGCGGGCGGGTTCGGCACCTGGGCGACGCACTTCATCGGCATGCTGGCCTTCTCGCCGGACCTGAACACCGGATACGACATCGGCCTGACGGCGCTCTCGCTCCTCGCGGCGATCTGCATCATGGGGCTGGGCATGACCGTGGCGCTCCTCGGCGCCTCGCGGTGGTCGGCATGGCTCGGCGGCGCCGTTATGGGGGGCGGCATCGCGTCCATGCACTACCTCGGCATGGCGGCCTTCCAGGTGCCGGGACGCCTGAGCTGGGACGGATCCCTCGTCGCCACGTCGATTGCGGCCGGCATCGTGCTCGGGGCAGCGGCCATGCGCGTCGGGCTTCGTGACGGGCGGATGCGGTCCGCCCTGGCGGGAGCCGTGCTTCTGACGCTTGCGATCGCCGGCCACCATTTCACCGCCATGGGCGCCGTGACCATCGCGCCGGATCCCACGCGGCAGGTTTCGGCCGTGGCGCTGTCGAGCGAATGGCTCGCCGTCGCGGTGGCGCTCGCGAGCTTCGCGATCCTGGTCCTGAGCTTCGCGGGCCTCGCGCTCGACCTGCGCGACCGCCGGCGCGCGAGGCTCGAGATCGAGCGCATGCGCAGTCTCGCCAACGCCGCCGTGGAGGGGCTTCTCGTCTGCGACGGCGAAACCGTGGTGTCGGCCAACAGCAGCTTCACGGGGCTCACGGGCTTCTCGCCGGGCGACATCGTCGGCGCGGACCTGAGCACGCTTCTGCCGCTTCCCGACGTGATCGCGCGGCTGCTGGCCTGTCCCGATCAGGCCGTCGAGGCCGACCTTCGCCAGAGCGGCGGGGGCGTCATCCCGGTCGAGCTGATCATGCGCACCGTCACCTATGCGGACAAGCCGCACAACGTGATCGCCGTGCGCGACCTGCGCGACCGCAAGCAGGCCGAGGCGCGCATCCACTTCCTGGCTCATCACGACGCGCTGACCGGTCTCGCCAACCGGACGAGCTTCGATCATCGCCTCGATCTCGACATCGAGACGCACCGCAAGACGCAGGAGCGCTTCGCGGTCCTGTGCCTCGACCTCGACCGGTTCAAGGAAATCAACGACATCTTCGGCCACTCGGCTGGAGACCATCTGCTGTGCAAGGCGGCCGAGAAGCTCAAGGCCGCCCTCGACGACGACCAGATGCTCGCCCGCGTGGGCGGAGACGAGTTCGCCGTCATCATGCCGGGGCTCCGCGACCCGGTCCAGGCCGGACGCCTCGCGGAGCGCCTCCTGCAGGCGCTCGAAGGCAAGCAGGACGGCGGTCCCTTCGATCTCATCTCCGTCAGCATCGGCATCGCGATCTATCCGGACGACGCATCCGGTCGCACCGCGCTGCTGTCGAACGCCGATGCGGCGCTCTACCGGGCCAAGAAGGAGGGACGGGGCACCTACCGCTTCTTCGAGGTCGCGATGAGCGAAGAGGTGCGCGAGCGGCGCATGATCGAGCACGATCTGCGCCTGGCGATCGAAAAGGGCGAGATGGCGATCGCCTACCAGCCGCAGACCCGCATCGGCACGCAGGAGATCACCGGGTTCGAGGCGCTCCTCCGCTGGAACCATCCGGTCCGGGGCGACATGTCGCCGGCTGTCTTCATCCCGATCGCGGAGGAGAGCGGCATCATCCTCAGGATCGGCGAATGGGTGTTGCGCGAAGCCTGTCGCGAGGCGTCGTCCTGGGACCGGCCGCTCAAGATCGCCGTCAACGTGTCCGCGCTGCAGGTGAACAATCCGACCTTCGTCACGCTCGTGCAGGCCATCCTGGACGAGAGCGGGCTTGCTCCCGAGCGTCTCGAGCTCGAGATCACCGAAAGCGTGCTGATCCGCGATCCCGAGCGCGCGCTCCAGACGCTCACGCAGCTCAAGGCCATCGGGGTCAGCATCGCCATGGACGATTTCGGCACGGGTTATTCGTCGCTGTCGAACCTGCGGAACTTCCCGTTCGACAAGATCAAGATCGATCGCTCCTTCGTGCGCGCCATCGACGTCAACATCCAGGCCGCCGCCATCGTGCGCGCGGTGCTCGGCCTGGGCCGCGGTCTCGGTCTGCCGGTGATCGCGGAAGGCGTCGAGACGAACGGCGAGCTCGCCTTCCTCAATGCCGAAGGGTGCCGGGAGGCGCAGGGCTATCTCTTCGGCCAGCCGGCGCCCATCGAGATGTTCCGGAGCGTGACGCACGCGGAGGCCGTCGCCTGACGAAAAAGGCGGCCCGTGCGGGCCGCCTTCTCGGTCATCCGTTGAGGAGGCATCAGCCCGGAAGCAGCACCGAATCCACCACGTGGATGACGCCGTTCTTCTGCATCACGTCGGAGGTCGTTACCGTCGAGGTGCCGCCCTTCTTGTCCTTGATGCTGAGCCCGTTGCCCGCCTGCATCACCGTGAGGGTCTCGCCCTGCACGGTCTTCAGGGTGGTCATGCCGCCGCCTTCCTTCACCTTCGCGACGAGTTCCTGTGCGGTCAGGCGACCGGGCACCACATGATAGGTGAGCACGCCCGTGAGCGCTGCCTTGCTCTCCGGCTTCAGGAGCGTGTCGACCGTGCCGTTCGGCAGCTTGGCGAAGGCCGCGTTGGTGGGCGCGAACACCGTGAAGGGGCCGCTGCCCTGCAGCGTGTCGACGAGGCCGGCAGCCTTTACGGCGGCGACGAGCGTGGTGTGGTCCTTCGAGTTGACGGCGTTCTCGACGATGGTCTTGGAAGCGTACATCGGTGCGCCGCCGACCGTCTTGGCGGCATCCTGAGCCAGAGCGGGGGCGGAGAACGCGAGGGCGACGGCAAGGCAGGCGATGCGAACTGTCATCGTTTCAATCCCTAAAGTGGTTGCTGATTGATCCCGGCGCGGGGCCGAGGATCGAAGGCTGACCCTTCAGGGTTGGCTACACGGGGTGTTCGCTAGTGGATGCGGAAGGTTTGCTTCACGAGTCCGTGAAGCGGCTCGATCGTCAGGCGGTGAAGGCCGTCGGTCCGCGCAGATAGGCGGCGACGCGATCGTCGTCCTCGGAAGCCGATGGCTCCTCGACGGTTTCCGGCTTTTCGTTCGGGGCAGATGCGGACTGCGTCTCGCCGGTTTCGGCGCTCTGAGGAGCGCTCTCCGGCGTCGGCGGATGAGGCTGTCGCGGGGTCATGGGTACCTCCTTGACTCGTTTTGGGTAGTGTCTGCGCGATCCATGTCGCAATTGCGGCACCTTCGCCTGGAGCATCGTGCGGACCTCCAGGTCCGATCGGACGATGCCTCAGAGCGCTGCCGACGCTGTTCCCTTCATCACGACCGGTCCGGTCGGCAGGCCCGTGGGCGATCCCGCGAGCGGTTCGACCGAGATCGTGAAGAGCTGGTTCGAATGCGGCTGAGGAAGATCGTCCATCGTCATGCGGGCGGTGCGGGCGGCCCGCAGCACGCCGACGGAGACCGGCGGCCCCGCCGGATCCGGGAAGGTCCAAACCTGGACGGAGTGATTGTGCGGGATCGTCATATCGCCGAGCGGCACGAGTTCCATGCGACCGTCCTCGAAGGTGCTGAGCACCGCGCCGGGCTGGTTGGCATCGTTCAGGAGCACGGCGATCATGACCGGCTGGCGCGAGGCCTTGATGGCGAAGAAGCCCATGCCGAGGCCCATCAGCAAGGCGGCCGCCGCGCCGGCGAGGCCCACCGTGCGCCAGAAGCTCAGGCTCTCCCAGATCCGCTCGAGGACGCCCGGCGATGCGGGCCGCGATGCCGCCGATGCCCTGGGGGCCGCCACGGGAGCGGCGCTCACGCTGCTCTCGATCCTTGCCCAGAGGGCGTCGCCCGCGGGAAGCTCGTCCGCGGTCTCGTCCCAGGCGGAGAAGCGCTGCCGCCAGAGCTCCACGAGGTTCCGGAAGTCTCCGTCCGACGCGAGCAGATTGTCCGCCACCCCGCGCTCCTCGCCTTCGAGCAGGCCGAGAACGTGTTCCGCTGCCAGACGGTCGAAGTCGTCGCGCCTCATGTCATGCACTCCCGAAGCGACACGAGGGAGCGGCGGATCCAGGACTTGACCGTGCCGAGCGGCACGCCGAGCCGTCCCGCCAGTTCGCCATGGCTAAGACCGTGGATGTAGGCGAGGGTGATCGCCTGGCGCCGCGAGGGCTCGAGGCGTTCGAGGCAGCGCTTCAGGCTGCCGGCGTCCGACAGGCGCAGCATGAGGGATTCCGCATCCTCCTCGTCGCTGACGAGCCCCATGGGCTCGAAATCCTCGACGAGGTCCGTGCGGGATTCCCCGCGCAGGATATTCAGGGCGCGGTTGCGCAGGACGGCATAGAGCCACGCGCGGGCCTCGCCCCGTGCGGGATCGAAGCTCGCGGCCTTCTGCCAGACCTGCACGAAGGTGTCGTGCACGGCCTCCTCGGCGAGAGCCCGCCGGCGCAGAAGCCGCATGGCGACGCCAAGCATCCGGGGCGCTTCGCTGTCATAGATCGCGCGCAGGGCAAGGCGATCGCCCTTGGCGCACTGGCCGAGGGCGTGGGGCAGGTCGAAGGCTGGGGGAGCAACATCCCCGAGCGCTGCCTTCACGCGTGATCTCCCTATGCGTCTGCTGTCACTACACCCGAACCCACTGCCCGGATGCAAGGCCGCGACAAAATTCGCCGCCCTCCGTATTCATAGGGGAACGGGGGAGATCCGCGCAACGGCTCGGGTTGCGGAATGCACCGCGATCAGGTGCAGCTTTGGCCCATGGCGCTGAGGCCTTCGTCCCAGAGGTCGGCGAGGTTCGGGATTCCGAGCAGCCAGTCTGCGGTCGAGAGGGAGCTGGCATCTTCGCGCTCCCGCGCCAAGCGGACTGCCGCACCCCATTCCTCGGGCTCCATGTCGCCGCGGCCGATATACACGAGGGCGAGGAGGTCGGCGCGCTCGTCGTCGTTCAATCCGGCGATCACGTCGCGGAATTCGTCCTCGGTGGCGTCGTCAGGGGCGGAGGTGAGGGAGTCGATGCTCCCGTCGTCGATGGGATTCGAGCCCGACGCCGGGTCCGTCAGGCCTTCCTTAACGTCAATAGCCCTTGCCCTGAGGATGAGTTCGCAGACCTTGTCGAGCGCGATATCCATGGAAGTCCTCTCGGAGAAATCTCTTTTGCCGTTTGCGAGAGGGAAACCCCGAAAGCGGCGTTCGGTTCAGCTTGAGAGCCGGACGGGGCGGTCGTGCCGCCGCGGCACGATGCGGGTCGCATGGATTTCATGGCTGAGGTCGGACGGAGCGTGATAAGGGTGCATCGGCTCCATTCGCGATTCGACCATGTCCGGACTTGAAATCCTCGGCTTCGTTGCCGCCATCCTGACCACCGTATGCTGGCTGCCGCAGGCCTTCAGGACCCTCCGGACGAAGGACACCAAGTCCCTGTCCCTCCTGACCCAGAGCGCCTTCACGCTCGGGGTCGGTCTCTGGCTGATCTATGGAATTCTCGCCGGGAACGCGCCGATCATCTTCGCCAACAGCGTGACGTTCGTGCTCGTGGCCGCGATCCTCGCCATGAAACTCCGTTATGGTTAATATGGTCCGGCGCCAGGAGAACAACATGCGCCGGTTCCTCGCCTTCTGCCTCGTCGGCTTCGCCCTCTCGGCGGGCTTTCCTCTCGAAGCGTCCAGCCAGAGCGCGCGCGGCTCGGCCTTCCGGCTCGAGCCGCAGCGGCCCGGGGAGACGGACGCCTACATCCTGAGCTTCGGGCTCTGGGGGCCGCAGAGCGTCTTCGAGAGCGAGGCGAAGGGCGCCGCTCGCATCCTCGAGGGTCAGTTCGGCTCGAAGGGACGCACCATCGTGCGCTTCAACTCCAAGCGGGTCTCGGACGCGACGCCCGCCGCCATGCTGGCGGCGGCCCGGGCAGTGGGGCAGGTGGTCGATCCGCAGGAGGACATGGTGGTGTTCGTGCTCACCTCCCACGGCAGCCCGGACGGGGTCGGGGTGGTCTCCAGGCGCGCCCGACAGCTCATGACGCCGCAGGACGTGCGGTTCCTGCTGAACGAGGCGAAGGCGCAGCATCGGGTCGTGATCGTGTCGGCCTGCTATTCCGGCGTCTTCGCCAAGGAGCTCGCCGACGACAGGACCCTCGTCATCACGGCGGCCGCTTCCGACAAGCCCTCGTTCGGCTGCCGGGACGGCGCCACGTGGACCTATTTCGGCGACGCGTTCTTCAACAAGGCGGTACGGGGCGAGCCCAGGCTCGACCGGGCCTTCGAGGCCGCACGCGGGCTCGTCACCAAGCGCGAGGAGCAGGAGGGATTCGACCCGTCCAATCCGCAGATCGCCGGGGGCGCGCAGGTCCTGGAGCGCCTCAGCTCCCGCTGCCGCGTGGTTCAGCCGCAACGGACCTGCTGATCCGGTCCACCCAACGCCTCAGGCGCCTCTGGTTGGCGCCGAGATCGGAGCGTCCGATCTGGCTCCGCGAGTAGAGGGCGAGGGTCGAGCGACCCTCGCCAAGATCGATCACCGACAGGTTCACCGTGTCCGGGAAGCGGAGGAGCCGCGTGCGGACGAGATAACGGTCCTGGTTTGGGTCGGAGTGCAGGAGCGCCGTGTCCGGCTCCCGTGCGAGCGCCTCCGCGGCGATGCTGCGCAGGCGCTCGGCGGAAACGGAATAGACGGGCGGCTCGAGGTCCGGCTTGGCACGAGGACAGAAATCGGCAGGACAGGCTAAGCTATCGTTGGGCGTCCTGCGGCGCTCGAGCGTCGCGAAGTCGACCGCGCCGAGGTCGGGCGATCCGAACATGGTCTGCCAGAGCCGCGCCATGCCGTTCTGCCAGCCACCCCACAATCCATGTCGGGCAGCGGTGTGTCCCGCTGCGATCTCTCTCGATGTATCCATCGGCTTGCGCCAACCCGCCGCTTGACTTCAGGGCTGAGAAGAATAGGGCAGGGCGCCCTCATGTCACCCGGCTCGGACTTCCAATGAATCCCCACGTCGCTCCCATTGCCATGCTCGTCGCCTCGAACGTGTTCATGACCTTTGCCTGGTACGGACACCTGAAGTTCAAGGCGGCGCCCCTCTGGATCGCAGTCTTCGCCAGCTGGGGCATCGCGTTCGTCGAGTACTGGTTCGCCGTTCCCGCCAACCGCATCGGATCGCAGGTCTATTCGGCGGCGGAGCTGAAGACCATGCAGGAGGTGATCACCCTGCTGGTCTTCGCAGCCTTCTCGGTCTTCTACCTCAAGGAGTCCCTGACCTGGAACCACCTGATCGGCTTCGCCCTGATCGCCGCCGGAGCGGCATTCATCTTCCAGGGGCGCTAGAACCGACTACCGGTTCCTCGACGAGCACGATGCTCGGAAAGAGGCGGCTCAGTCGGCCGGCCTCACCCGCAGGATGCGGCCCTGAGGCGAATCCGTCAGGAGATAGACGAGGCCATCGGGTCCCTGGCGCACGTCGCGGATGCGCTCGCCCAGGTTCTGCAGCATGCGCTCCTCGCCCGTCACCCGGTTGCCCTCCGTCTCCAGGCGGGAGACCAGCTTGCCGGAAAGGGCGCCGACCAGGATGCTGCCGCGCCAGCCCGGGAACTTGTCGCCCGTGTAGAACGCCATCCCGGACGGTGCGATGGACGGGTCCCAGTAAAAGACCGGCTGCTCCATGCCGGCCTTCCTGGTGCCCTCACCGATTTTGGCGCCGGAATAATCGACCCCGTAGGAGATGACGGGCCAGCCGTAGTTCTTGCCCTTCTCCGGGATGTTGACCTCGTCGCCGCCGCGGGCGCCGTGCTCGACGGTCCAGAGCGCCCCGGTGGTCGGGTGCAGGGCCGCCGCCTGGATGTTGCGGTGGCCGATCGACCAGATCTCCGGTCGAGCTCCGTCCCGGTTCAGGAAGGGATTGCCGGAGGCGGCTCCTCCCTCAGGCTTGATACGCAGCACCTTGCCGATATGGCTCGTCAGATTCTGTGCCTGATCACGAAGGTCGAAGCGGTCGCCGAGGGTGATGAAGAGATTGCCTTCGCGGTCGAAGACCAGCCGCGAGCCGAAATGGTTGCCGCCGGTGTAGGACGGCTGCTGCTGGAAAATCACCTGAAGCTGCTCGAGGGCTGATCCGTCTTCGCTCAGGCGGGCGCGTGCGACGCTGGTGCCGGCCTGCCCGTTGCCGCGGTCTTCAGCGAAGGTGAAGTACACGAGACGGTTCTGGGCGAAGCTCGGATCGAGGGCGATGTCGAGAAGGCCGCCCTGTCGTCGCGCGGCGACGGCCGGAAGGCCTTTGATCGGATCGGACAGGGCTCCGTCTTGCGAGACAATGCGCAGGCGACCGGGGCGCTCCGTTACAAGCATGCGGCCATCGGGAAGGAAGGTGAGCCCCCAGGGATGCTCCAGGCCCCGCGCCGCGGTCTCGACGACCACCTCGACCTTGTCGGTGCGGACGCGCTGCGTGTCCTGGGCCAGGGCGGCCGGGCCGAACCCGAGGATCAGGATGGCGGCAAGGGCGGCGGGAACTCTCATGGGTCTCTCCGTCAACGAACGGACGGAGAGCTAGCCTGTCGGGGCGGGGCGTCAACCGGGCAGGCAATCACTCACGTGTTACTGCAGGATGATGTGGGATGTTGTCCCCGGATTTTGCTCGGTGAGCATCTGGGTCGTCGCCATGACGGAGAGCGTCGCAAGACCCATCAGCAGGATCAGGGCCAGGGAGAACCGGCTCTCCTGCCTGGGATCGAGACGGTGGGCACGGGCGTCGACGCGGCGATCATGTCTCGTGCGGGAGGTCGTCATGGATACTTTCCCTACCAGGAACGCGGGATGTACTGAAAAAACAGTCCTGAATCCGCAAAGTTCCAAATGTCGGTGGAAAGTTTGCTTTTAGAAGGGTCGCTAAGTGCCCGTGTTAACTAGTTATTAATCATTTGGGCAGCTTGGCCTCAGCGCCTCGACTCGACGACGACCGAAGCAGCGGAGCGTTCGGCCGGGCCATGGAAGACGGCCTCGATGTTGTTGCCGTCCGGGTCGAGGGCGAAAGCCGCATAGTACCCTGGATGATAGGAGCGCTCGCCCGGCCCGCCGTTGTCGCGGCCGCCATTCGCGAGAGCGGCCGCGTGAAAGGCATGTACCGCATCCCGGTCCTTCGCCTGGAAGGCGAGGTGCACGCGGGAGACCGGACCGTCGGCTTGGTCGACCCAGAGTTCATCGCATGAGAAGTGCTCCGCGCTTTCCGACCGGAACGCGAGGCCTATGGCTTCGAGCACCGCGCGATAGAAGCGGCGGCTCGCCTCCAGGTCGGCGACGCGGAGGTGGACGTGGTCGATCAGGCGGCCTTGATGGAACTGCATGTCCGAATCTCCGTCAGCGCGACAGGAGGCGGTCATCCCCGGCGTACCGGGGATGACGGTCGGTGCCTTACTCCGCCTTGATGTTGGCGGTCTTGATCACGTCGGCCCAGGTCTGGATCTCCTTGGCCAGATACGGCTTGAAAGCCTCAGGATCGCGCACGTTGAGCGTGAAGCCGAGCTTCGTGATGCGCTCCTTCACGTCGGGCTTGTTCAGGATCGTGATGATCGTGCCCGAGAGCTTGTCGAGGATGGGCTTCGGAGTGTTCACCGGCGCGAAGAAGGCAGCCCAGGATTCCGCGTCTGCATCGGTGATGCCCTGTTCGCGCAGAGTCGGGACGTCCGGCGCCTGCGGGTTGCGCTGCGGGCTCGCGATGCCGATGGCGCGCATCTCGCCGGCCTGGAACTGCGCGAGCACGCTCGGCAGGGTCGAGTTCGACACGTCGATGCGGCCGGCCATCAGCTCCGTCACCAGCGGGGCGGCGCCGCGGAACGGCACGTGGGTCATCTTGATGCCCGTGCGGGTCATGAAGAGCTCGGTCGCGAGATGCGAGCCGGAGCCGACGCCCGTCGAGCCGTAATTGAGCTTGCCGGGATCCTTCTTGGCGAGGGCGACGAGCTCCTGCATCGACTTCACCGGCAGGGAGTTCGGCACCACGAAAACGTGCTCGAACGCGCCCGCGCCGGCGAGCGGCGCGAAATCCTTGATCGCGTCGTAGCCCGGCTCCTTGAGGAGGAACATATTGTTCCCATGGGTCTGGTTGTTGCCGAACACGATCGTGTAGCCGTCGGGCTCCGCGCGGGCGACCGTGCGGGTGCCGACCGCACCCGAGGCGCCGGCGAGGTTCTCGACGATCACGTTCTGACCAAGGCTCTTGCCCATCTCCTCGGCCACGATGCGGGCGATGACGTCGGTGGGGCCGCCCGCCGGATAGGGGACCACCATCTTGATCACGCGGTTCGGAAAGTCCTGGGCGCTGACGGCGGTCGCCATGAGGGTCGCGCCGGCGAAAAGGCCGAGCGCGAGGCGGCGGGTAACGGAAGTGATCATCGGGGAGGCATCTCCTCAAAAACCCCGTCGGGAACGGGCTGTTTTGCTTGCTTGAACGGCTCGGGCGGACTAGGGTCCGCCGCCGTCACAGGTCCCTTCTAACGCCCCGACCGGAGGATTCCCATGGGCTTTTTGTCTGACGCCCTTTCCCGCATCAAGCCGTCTGCCACGATCGTCATCACGCAGAAGGCGCGGGACCTCAAAGCCCAGGGCCGGGACGTGATCAGCCTCTCCGTTGGCGAGCCGGATTTCGACACGCCCGACAACATCAAGGAAGCCGCCATCGCGGCCATCCGGCGCGGCGAGACCAAGTACACGCCCGTGTCCGGCATCGTGCCCCTGCGCGAGGCCATCGCCCGCAAGTTCAAGCGCGAGAACGGCCTCGACTACAAGCCATCCCAGACCATCGTGTCCACCGGCGGCAAGCAGGTCATCTACAACGCGCTGCTCGCCACCCTGAACCCGGGCGACGAGGTCATCGTCCCGGCGCCCTATTGGGTGTCGTACCCGGAGATGGTGGGCCTGTGCGGCGGAACGCCTGTCTTCGTGGACTGCACGATGGATCACAACTTCAAGCTCCAGCCGGAGCCGCTCGAGCGCGCCATCACGCCGAAGACCAAGTGGATCATCCTCAACTCGCCCTCGAACCCGACTGGCGCGGCCTATACCCGCGCCGAGATGAAGGCGATCACGGACGTGCTGATGCGCCACCCGCACGTGTGGGTGCTCACCGACGACATGTACGAGCACCTGACCTACGGCGACTTCGAGTTCGTGACGCCGGCTCAGGTCGAGCCCGGCCTTTATGACCGCACGCTCACCATGAACGGCGTATCCAAGGCCTATGCCATGACCGGCTGGCGCATCGGCTATGCGGGCGGCCCCGAGCACCTGATCAAGGCCATGGACTTCGTGCAGGGCCAGCAGACCTCCGGGGCTTCCTCCATCGCGCAGTGGGCCGCCGTGGAGGCCCTCGACGGGCCGCAGGATCACCTCAAGGTCTTCAAGAAGGCGTTCGAGGAGCGCCGCGACCTCGTGGTCTCGATGCTGAACCAGTCGAAGTACCTGAAGTGCCCGATGCCGGAGGGCGCGTTCTACGTCTATCCGTCCTGCGCCGAGGCCATGGGCAAGACCACCCCGTCAGGCAAGGTCCTCAAGACCGACGAAGACTTCGTGTCGGAGCTGCTCGAGACCGAGGGCGTCGCGGCGGTGCACGGGTCGGCCTTCGGCCTCGGCCCCAACTTCCGCATCTCCTACGCCACGTCCAACGCGGCGCTTGAGGATGCGTGCAACCGCATCCAGCGCTTCTGCGGTTCCTTGCGATGAGCGGCCTGCCTCGGACCTTCCATCCGGATCCCGAGGCGGCGCCCTACCGCGTCAACCAGAAATCGCCATACCGGGTGAAGTCGGACTTCCGGGTCGACTTCACCAATGGCGGACACATCGAGGCGAAGGATTTTCTCTTCGACATCGAGGGCGACAGCGTCACGCCCGAGCGGCTCGCCGAGATGATCGTCTCGGCCCTCAACCTGCTGCGGGCGGGGCCCGTCACCATCGAGGCCATGACGGTCGTCCGTCGCGGCGAACACCAGGATGCGCAGCCCGCCGCGGTGCCGGGACGTCCCTCCTAAGAACCTGATCCGCTGCGGAACTATATTCCTCTCGTGCCGTTGATCGCCTCGTAAAGCCAAGCTGAGGAGATCGCGATGTTCCGCGCCGCCGCTTCCCTTGCCACTCTCGCTGTCATTGCATCCTTGGGCGCCACGGAGGCGCAGGCGCAAAACCGTGTCCGGGTCGGCGTGCTCACCTGCAGCGTCTCGGGCGGCGTCGGGCTCATTCTCGGGTCGCAGAAGAGCACCGTCTGCACCTTCAACCCACGGCGCGGCCCCAACGAGCGCTATGTGGGCGTCATCCGCCGCTTCGGCCTGGACATCGGCGCCACCCGTCGCGGCGTGATCACCTGGGCAGTCTTCTCCGCCGGACCCGTGCGGCGCGGCTCGCTGGCCGGCAGCTACGTGGGCGGATCGGCCGAGGCGACCGTCGGGGCGGGACTCGGCGCCAATGTGCTGGTGGGCGGCTTCCGGCAGTCCGTCGCGCTCCAGCCCGTGTCCGTCAGCGGCCAGACGGGCCTGAACTTCGCCCTAGGCGTGGGCGATCTCGAGCTGCGCCCGGCGCGCTGACGAAGCGCATTTCATCTCTTGAAGATCGCGGCCGGGCTCAAGCCCGGCCGTGCCTTTTTGCCGGCTCCCATTCGAGAGGACACTTGCCAAAGCTGCTCGACAGGCAGAGCATCGAAAAACGCGGCCGGAAAGAGCGCGCTGAAGGGGGCAGGGAAGGAGACTCTCATGGCACCCAACGGCAGAGGACCCGCGGGCCCGCGATGCATCGCCATCGTCGGCCCCTTCCAGAGCGGCAAGACCACCCTCCTCGAGGCGATCCTGGAGCGCACCGGCGCGATCAGCCGGGCGGGCCGTGTCGCCAACGGCGATACGGTGGGCGATGCGAGCGCGGAGGCCCGCAGCCACGGCATGAGCATCGAGCCCAACGCGGCGACGGTCGAGTTCCTCGGCGAGCGGATGACCTTCGTCGACTGCCCCGGATCCACGGAATTCATGCACGAAATGCGCAACGTCGCACCGGCCTGCGATGCAGCGATCGTCGTGTGCGAGGCGGACGAGCGCAAGATTCCCGCCCTCGAAATCATCATGAGGGAGCTCGAGGAGGCCGACATCCCGCGCTTCCTCTTCATCAACAAGATCGACACGGCGTCGCGGCGGGTCCAGGAGACCTTGTCCCTGCTGCAGCGCGCCTCGCGGACGCCGCTGCTGCTCCGCCAGATTCCGATCTGGAAGGACGGCATCGCGGTCGGCTTCATCGATCTCGCCCTGGAGCGCGCCTTCATCTACCGGGAGCATGCCCCGAGCGAGGTGGTGGACCTGCCGGAAGGCGAAACGCTGCAGGAGCGCGAGGCGCGGTTCGCCATGCTGGAGCGCCTGGCCGATTACGACGACACTCTGATGGAGGACCTCATCTCCGAGATCGAGCCCCCGAAGGATCGGGTGTTCGACGACTTGGCGAAGGAACTCAAGGAGCGGCATGTAGTGCCGGCCTTCATCGGCTCGGCCGAGCGCGGCAATGGGGTCACCCGCCTCCTGAAGGCCCTGAGGCACGAGGCTCCGACCCTAGACGACACCCGGGTGCGTCTCGGAATTCCTGCCGAGGGCCCGCCCCTGGCCCAGGTGCTGAAGACCCTGCATATGGGGCAGGGCGGCAAGCTCTCCCTGGCCCGCGTCCTGCGCGGAGCCTTCCACGAGGGCGATCCCGTCATCGGGGCGCGCGGCGCCGAGTCCCGCGTCGGGAGCCTTCTGGCGGTCACGGGCGGCAGCACCACGCGCATCGCGGAGGCCAATGCGGGCGACACCGTCGGCTTCGGCCGGCTCGAAGGCATCGGGACCGGAGACTGCTTCGCGTCCGGGAAATCCCGACCCGAGGCCATCCTGTCCGTGGCGCCGCCGGAGCCGGTCTATGCACTGGCCCTGAAGGTGAAGGATCGCAAGGACGACGTGCGCCTGTCGAGCGCGCTGGCGAAGATCACCGAGGAGGATCCGTCCCTGGTGGTGGAATCCAGGCCCGACATGGGCGAGATCCGCATCCTCGGCCAGGGCGAGATGCATCTGCGCGTCGCCGTCGAGAAGCTGGCCTCCCGGTTCCAGGTGGGGGTCGAAACCGGCAGGCCGCAGGTCGCCTACCGCGAAACGATCCGCGGGCATGCCTCCGCCCGGGGGCGGCACCGCAAGCAGACCGGCGGGCACGGCCAGTTCGGCGACGTGATGATCGAGATTGCACCGCTGCCGCGCGGGGAGGGGTTCGCGTTCCAGGACAAGATCACGGGCGGCGTGGTCCCGCGGCAGTACATCCCGTCGGTGGAGACCGGGGTGCGGGATGCGATCAGGTGCGGCCCGCTCGGCTTTCCCGTCGTCGATCTCGCGGTGACGCTGACGGACGGCTCCTACCACACCGTGGATTCCTCCGACGCGGCCTTCCAGGCGGCCGCGAAGCTGGCGCTCGCGGAGGCTCTTCCCAAGGCGAAGCCCGTCCTGCTGGAGCCGGTGCTCTCGGCCGAGATCACTATCCCGACCGAGGCATTGTCCAAGGCCACCGGCCTCGTCACGGCGCGGCGCGGCCAGATCCTCGGCTATAACGGTCGTCCCGGCTGGGACGGATGGGACGTGATCAGCGCCACGATCCCGGAAGCCGAGATCGGCGACCTCATCGTGGAGCTTCGCTCCGTCACGGCCGGCGTCGGCACCTTCTCGACCCGGTTCGACCACATGGCCGAGCTCAGCGGCAAGCCGGCCGAGCACATCCTGCACAAGACGCATTGACGCCAAAGGACCTGGACGATCCGCATCGGGCCGGATCGTTCAGGTCTAAACTATCCCATCGACAAATGTGATCTTCCGCGCCAAGTTAAGCTTTGACGGAGACGCCATCTCCCAAAGCAACCTCGCCATGAAGCGGAGGAAAACGATGAACGCCCTCAACCCGGCGGCCGAGTCCGCAGGCGCAGCACAATCCTATGCGGACCGCCCCTGGCTGAACTCCTATCCCTCTCAGGTGCCGAAGACGATCAACGTCGAGAGGATCGGCACGCTGGTCGACATGTTCCGCGAGGGCGTCACGTCCTATGGAGCGCGCAACGCCGCGGAGAGCTTCGGCAAGCGGATGACGTATGCGGAGCTGGGCCGCCATGCCGACGCCGTCGCGTCCTGGCTCCAGTCGCAGGGGTTCCGGAAGGGCGACCGGGTCGCCATCATGATGCCGAACGTGATGGCCTATCCGGCCGTGCTGTTCGGGATTCTCGCCGCCGGCTGCACGGTGGTGAACGTCAATCCGCTCTACACGCCGCGCGAGCTCACCCATCAGCTCCAGGATGCCGGCGCCCGCGCCCTATTCGTGCTGGAGAACTTCGGCAGCACCGTCGAGGAGGCGCTGCCCGACCTGAAGCTCGACCGGGTGGTGGTGGTGAAGCCCGGCGACCTGCTCGGCCTGAAGGGCTCCGTCATCAACATCGTGTCCCGGCACGTGAAGAAGGCGGTGAAGCCCTACAGCCTTCCCGGGGCCGTCGGCTTCAAGTCCGTGATCGCGGAAGGGGCAAGGCAGGCCCCTAAACCGGTGGCGGTCTCGCCGGACGACGTCGCCTTCCTGCAATATACGGGCGGCACCACCGGCGTCTCCAAGGGCGCGGTCCTGCTGCACCGGAACGTCGCCGCGAACGTGATCCAGTGCGAGGCCTGGATGCGTCCGTTCTTCGGCGAGCGGACGGACCACGTGATGGTGACGGCGCTGCCGCTCTACCACATCTTCGGGCTGACGGTCTGCGCCCTGCTCATGACCCGCATCGGCGGCTGCCAGCTTCTCATCGCGAATCCGCGCGACATTCCGGGCTTCGTGAAGATTCTCAAGAAGAGCCGCATCACCCTCATGTCGGGCGTCAACACGCTCTACAACGCGCTCGCCAACGCGCCCGGCATCGAGGAGGTGGACTTCTCCCAGCTCGTCTTCGCCGTCTCCGGCGGCATGGCGACCCAGGCGGTGGTGGCGAAGAAGTGGAAGGCCGTCACCGGGCAGCCGATCGTGGAGGGCTACGGCCTTTCGGAAACCTCGCCGGTGGTCTGCGCCAACCGGCTCGACATCGAGGAGTTCACCGGCACGATCGGTTATCCGCTGCCCTCGACCGATGTGTCGATCCGGGCCCAGGACGGCGCTGTCCTGCCCTTCGGCGAGAGAGGCGAGCTCTGCGTGAAGGGCCCGCAGGTGATGGCCGGCTACTGGCAGCGTCCGGACGAGACCGCGAAGGTCATGACGGCGGACGGCTTCTTCCGCACCGGCGACGTGGCGGTCGTCCTGCCGCACGGCGAGGTGAAGATTGTGGACCGGATGAAGGACATGATCCTCGTGTCGGGATTCAACGTCTATCCGAACGAGGTCGAGGACGTGCTCGTGACACATCCGGGCGTGACCGAGGCGGCCGTAATCGGCCTGCCGGACCCGAATGCCGGCGAGACCGTGGTGGCCTACGTGGTGCGCAAGGACCCCAATCTGACCCAGGAGGAGCTCCGCGAGTTCTGCCGCGAGGCGCTCACCGGCTACAAGGTGCCGCGGCGGATCGAGTTCCGCGAGACGCTGCCGAAGACCAACGTGGGCAAGGTCCTGCGGCGCGTGCTGAAGGACGAGGTGACCCAGCCTCACTGACGCTTTGTGCCGCGCCCGATCTACATGAGGCAAAAAAAAGCCGGGCTCGAAGCCCGGCTAAAGTAGAGGTCCGACAAAAACGTCAAAACCTTCCAGAGGGAACGGCCGACACGACATCGCCGGGAGGAAGAAAGCGATGCCGCGTTGAAATCAGCCGAGGCTTATATTGAAGGCAATCCGCTCGTTTGCAATGCAACATGCCTCATGAAAGGGCTGCGCGAACTGCATGGCTGTCGTCGCAAAGCCGTCAAGATCTTCCGAAACTGTCAAGCTTTGGCGCCCAAGCTGCTGAAAACGTGCGGATTTCGGCCGAGCGACTGCGATGCCGCATGTGCGAGATGTGGCCTGAGACGAAGCGAGGGCTTGAGGGGCGTTCTCAGAAGGTCCAGCGCTGGGCCTTGGTGATGAGGAAGTCCCGGAAGGCCTGGACGCGGGCCACCGAGCGCATTTCCTCGGCATAGACGAGATAGCTGTCGAGGGACGGCATCTCCACGTCCCGCAGGATCTGGACCAGATTCGCATTGCCCACGACCGTGTAGTCGGGCAGCACGGCGATGCCCGCTCCGGTTTCGACGGCGATCTTCAGGGCCGTGATGTTGTTGACCACGTAATGGTACTGGCGCGGTTCGCGCCCCTCCCGGCCGGCAGTCGAGAGCCAGTGCACCGCCATCAGGTAAGAGGGCTGGTCGCCTCCGAAGGAGACGATCCGGTGCTCGTCCAGCTCCTCCAGGGTCTTGGGCTCGCCGAAGCGCTTGAGATATTCGCTCGACGCATAGACGTGGAAATGCACCGTGAAGAGGCGCCGCTGGATCAGGTCCGGCTGGGCCGGGCGGCGCAGGCGGATCGCCACGTCGGCCTCGCGCATGGCGAGGTCGAGTTCCTCGTTGCTGAGGATGAGCTGGACCCGCACGTCCGGGTAGAGGTCGAGGAATTCGGCGATGCGCTGCGCGAGCCAGATGGAGCCCAGGCCGACCGTGGTCGTCACCTTCAGCTCGCCCGAAGGACGCTCGCTCGTTTCCACCAGTCGCGCCTTGGTGGTCTCCAGCCGCATGCGCATGTCGCGCGCGGCCCGGAACAGCAGGTCGCCCTGCTCGGTCAGGATCAACCCGCGGGCATGCCGGTGGAAGAGGGGGGCCTTCAGCTCCCGTTCGAGCGCGCTGATCTGGCGGCTGACCGCCGACTGGCTCAACCCGAGATCGTCACCGGCGCGCGTGAAGCTGCCAGCCTCCGCGACCGTATAGAAAATCCGGATTTTGTCCCAGTCCACGGCGTTCCCCTGACGATCCGCCTCCCTCTGCTGGCGGGTCGTCCTATCTCCGATGAGCCGTCGGTCCGAGGCAATAGGAATCCGAGCCGAAGGCTAACCAATTGTTTATAATTTCACTCGGCAGCCTGCTGGGTGACCTCCAGCGCGGCCAGATAGCGCTCGGTCTCGAGCGCCGCCATGCAGCCCATGCCGGCGGCGGTCACCGCCTGCCGGTACACGTCGTCGGCCACGTCGCCGGCCGCGAAGACGCCCGGGATGTTCGTCTCGGTGGTGCCGGGCTTCGTCTGCAGGTACCCGCCGGGCTTCATGTCGAGCTGGCCGGCGAAGAGGTCGGTGGAGGGCTTGTGGCCGATGGCGATGAAGACGCCGTCGGTCTTGAGCTCGGAGACCTGGCCGGAGACGAGGTTCTTCAGCCGCACATGCGTGACCGAGGTCGGGCTCTGGCTGCCGCAAATCTCCTCGACGGCGGAGTTCCAGACCACCTCGACCTTCGGGTGCTTGAGCAGGCGGTCCTGCAGGATGCGCTCGGCGCGTAAGGAATCCCGGCGATGGACCAGGGTGACCTTCGAGGCGAGGTGGGCAAGGTAGAGCGCCTCCTCGACGGCGGTGTTGCCGCCGCCCACCACCACGACCTCCTTGCCCCGGAAGAAGAAGCCGTCGCAGGTGGCGCAGGCCGAAACGCCGAAGCCCTGGAACATGGCCTCGGAGGGCAGGCCGAGCCATTTCGCCTGGGCGCCCGTCGCGACGATTAGGGAGTCGCAGGTGTAGACGTCGCCGGAATCGCCCTCGATGCGGAACGGGCGCTGGTTCAGGTCGACCTTGACGATGTGGTCGGAGACCATCTTGGTGCCCACATGCTCCGCCTGCAGGCGCATCTGCTCCATGAGCCACGGCCCCTGGATCACGTCGGCGAAGCCCGGATAGTTCTCCACGTCGGTGGTGATCATGAGCTGTCCGCCGGGCTGGAAGCCGGAGATCAGGACAGGCTCCAGCATGGCGCGCGCGGCGTAGATCGCCGCCGTGTAGCCGGCCGGCCCAGAGCCGATGATGATGAGCTTGGCGTGGGTTTGGGCCATCAGGAAGTCTCCAGTGAAAGGGCCGCGTCGGGAAGTCCCAGAACGCGGCGGTGGCGCCTCAGGCCTTCGGCAATGGCGCGCGCGATCCGAGGGGTGGAATTTACAGGCGGATAGGCTTGGCCTTCAAGTCGCCCCCGGAAAGGATGCACAGCCCCGAGGGCCCGCATCTCGTCCAGGAAGACCTTGAGCTTCGGGTGCCCGCCGGTCGGCTCGAAGACCAGGATGGGCACGCCCGTCACGGCCGCTTCGCCGATCATGTTGAAGGAATCCGCCGTCACGACGATCGCATCCGCCAGGGCCAAAAGGCTGATATAGGGATTGTCGCCGCTTCCGTCCCAGAAGAAGCCGCCGGAGCGCCTGGCCAGCTCCACGAGGGCATCCCTGAGGGCCGCAGGGGTGCGGCGCGAGGCGGTGATCATCAGGCCCGCACCGGTCTCCGCAAGGACCGTCAGCCGATCCGCGAAGCGGGCGACGTCGTCTGCCGCGAAGCGATGATGGCGGCTGTCGCCGCCGGCCAGCACCGCGACCCTTGGAGACGCTACGGAGGCGAGCCGCGGATCCGGATGGACGCGGGCCGCTTCCAGGCGCCGGGACGAGATGCGGTGGGGCGGCGTGAGCGTGTTGAGGACGTTCGGGCCCCGCAGGCGGTCGTAGGACGGCGACCAGATGAAGTCGGCCGTGGCCGGCCCAGTGCGGGGGTCCTTGAGAAAGGCCGTGAAGGTGCGCCCGCCCGAGGCCTTCTTCACGAAACGAAGATAGGGGACCGCCCGGCGGCCCGAGGCGATGAGGAGGTCCGGAAAGGGCGGGACTAGCGGGCTGTTGTGGGCGCCGGGCCGCTCGCGCGGGTCGATGGGACCCCAGGGCATGGCCCAGGTGAAGGGCGCCCGCGGCTTGATGCGACGGATCTCCGGCTCGACCCCTAAGGCCTCGGCGACGCTCAGCGCCTGCAACTCGTCTCCCGCCTTGCCGTCGCTCAGGACCCAGGCGGTGAGGCCCTCGGGTTCGGGCAGGCTTGAGTTGTTGCGCAACATTTGATCAATGAGCCTGTGGAATGCATAAGGATCGTTGCGACTTAATCGCCCGGCCTTCTTGTGCAGACCCTCTACACCGTCTACTCAGCCGAGACGAGCCTTTCCCGGAGTTAACGTGCGCGGACGCCTCGATTCTATTGACTGGGCCATTCTGAAGGAACTGCAAGCCGACGGCAGCATCACGAATGTGGAGCTGGCCCGTCGTGTCGGCTTGTCGGCCCCCCCATGCCTGCGTCGTGTCAGGGCGCTGGAGAGTGCCGGGATCATCAAGGCTTATCGAGCCATGCTGGATCCCAAGGGCCTCGGCTTCGAGATCGTCTGCTTCGCCATGGTGCAGCTCGACGTCCAGGGCAAGAAGGAGCTCAAGGAGTTCGAGGACCTGATCAAGGGCTGGTCCATGGTCCGCGAATGCTGGACCCTGTCGGGCGACATCGATTTCATCATGAAATGCGTCGCCCCGAATCTCGCGGCCTTCCAGGGGCTCGTCTCGGAACTCACCTCACTGCCGAACGTGCGCAACGTGCGCACGGCGCTGACCCTCGACCTCATCAAGGACGATCCGCTGGTGCCGATCGAGGACGTTCCGGAAGTAACGGCTTAATCAAGAGATCAGCTGACGTCTCAGCCAGAGAACGTAGTGTCGGGCTACGGCCGCGGCGCGGCCGGGCTCGTCCGGCGTCAGGATGCTGGTGCGCACGTCCAGCACCGCCAGCTGCGGATGGCGGGCGATGATCTCGCCGCGTCGGCCGACCGCCAGGGCTTCGCCTTCAAGGGAATCGGAACTTCCGCCGCCTCCGCGCCGCCAGTCGTCCCCGCCGCCGCCTCCATCGGGGAAGGGCGTCAGGAAGATCCCGGTGAGACGCACGACGAGGCGCGGCCCGCGCGGGTCGACCCGGTCGGCGAACGAACGGCGCAACTCGTCCAGGGTCGCGGCCGCGACGAGATCGGCGAAGGGGCCGAGCCCTTTCGCCTTGAGGACGCTCACGTCGACCGCAAAGGACGAGAAGTATTGGGGAAAGGCCTGCGCCCGGGCAGGCCTGGAGCCCGCGCCGGCAAGGCCGGAGCAGGCGAGGCCCGTCAGGAATGAGCGGCGGGTCAGGGGGGACATGGTCTGATCTCTCATCGTTGCCCCCTCTGCCGATCAGCCGAACTGGACGCCCACGACTTCGTAGGATTTGCCGCCGCCCGGGGTGACAACCTCGACCGTGTCGCCGATGGTCTTGCCCATGAGGGCACGGGCGATGGGCGACGACACCGAGACGCGGCCGGAGCGCACGTCGGCCTCCGGCTCGCCAACGATCTGGTAGGTCTTTTCCTCTTCCGTATCCTCGTCGACCAGCTTCACGGTCGCGCCGAACTTGATCCGGTCGCCCGACAGCTTCGTGATGTCGATGATTTCGGCGCGGGAAATCAGGCTCTCCAGCTCCAGGATCCGGCCCTCGTTGAGGGACTGGGCTTCCTTGGCGGCATGATATTCCGCGTTCTCCGACAGGTCGCCCAGGGCGCGCGCTTCCGAGATCGCCTGGATGATCCGGGGGCGCTCAACCTGTTGACGGTGCTTGAGCTCCTCCTCGAGCGCCGCGAAACCTTTGATCGTCAGAGGGACCTTGTCCATCATTCGTCTCTTCCAAAAAGAGGTACGAGGCCGCCGTTTCCAGCGCCCTCGCATGTCAACGAAAACTTCCGTGAAGCTTCGCAGTTCCGATTGTAGCCCGGGCTTCAGGCGAAATAGTCCTGAAGGGCCCGGACCTCGAGATCGCCGCCCAGATAGGCCTTGATGCCCTCGGCCGCGGCGATCGCTCCTGCAAGAGTGGTGTAGTAAGGTATCTTATGCAAGAGGGCAGCTTGTCGTAGCGAGCGAGAATCCGACAGGGCGCCCGCCCCCTCGGTGGTGTTGAAGACCAGCTGGATATCGCCGTTCTTGATGGCATCCACCACGTGCGGACGGCCTTCGAGCACCTTGTTGAGCCGCGTCGCCTTGACGCCGTTCTCCACCAGAAACTTCTGGGTGCCCCCCGTGGCGACGATCCGGAAGCCGATCTCCTCCAGCATCTTGACCGTGGGGAGGATGCGCTGCTTGTCCGAGTCACGCACCGAGACGAACACGGTGCCGGTCTTCGGCACCTGGCTGCCGGCGCCGAGCTGGCTCTTGGCGAAGGCGACCCCGAAGCCCCGGTCGAGGCCGATGACCTCGCCGGTCGAGCGCATCTCCGGCCCGAGCAGCACGTCCACGCCTGGGAACCGGGCGAAGGGGAACACCGCCTCCTTGACGCCGATATGGGGCAGCTCCTTAGGGGTCAGGTCGAACTGGGCGAGGCTCTCGCCCGCCATGACCCGGGCGGCGATCTTGGCGATGGGCTCGCCGATCACCTTGGCCACGAAGGGAATGGTGCGCGAGGCGCGGGGATTCACCTCCAGGACGTAGATGACGCCGTCCTTGATGGCGTACTGGACGTTCATCAGGCCGCCCACGTCGAGAGCCAGGGCCAGGGCCTTGGTCTGGCGCTCCAGCTCCGCGAGGATCTCCGGCGCCAGCGAGCGCGGCGGCAGGGAGCAGGCGGAATCGCCCGAATGGATGCCCGCCTCCTCGATATGCTCCATGATGCCGGCGATGAACACGTCCTTGCCGTCCGCCAGGCAGTCCACGTCCACCTCGATCGCGTCCGACAGGTAGCGGTCGAAGAGGAGAGGGTTCTGGCCCAGGACCGTGTTGATCTGGCCGGTCTTGTCGTTGGGATAGCGCGCCTTCACGTCGGACGGGATCAGGCTCGGCAGGGTGCCGAGGAGGTAGTCCTCGAACTGGGCCTCGTCGCGGATGATCGCCATGGCGCGGCCGCCCAGCACGTAGGACGGGCGCACCACGAAGGGCAGGCCGAGATCGGCGGCGATCAGACGGGCCTGCTCCACCGAATAGGCGATGCCGTTCTTCGGCTGCTTCAGATGCAGCTTGTCGAGGAGGCGCTTGAACCGGTCCCGGTCCTCCGCGAGGTCAATGGCGTCCGGCGAGGTGCCGAGGATCGGAACCTCGGCCTCTTCCAGCGCGCGCGCCAGCTTGAGCGGCGTCTGGCCGCCGAACTGGACGATGACGCCGTGCAGCGTCCCCTTGGAGCGCTCGGTCTCGATGATCTCGAGCACGTCCTCCTGGGTCAGCGGCTCGAAATAGAGCCGGTCCGAGGTGTCGTAGTCGGTCGAAACCGTCTCCGGGTTGCAGTTGACCATGATGGTCTCGTAGCCCGCATCCTTCAGGGCGAAGCAGGCGTGGCAGCAGCAATAGTCGAACTCGATGCCCTGGCCGATCCGGTTAGGCCCGCCGCCGAGGATGATCACCTTCTTGGCGTCGGACGGCTGGGCCTCGTCCGCCGGCTGGCCCGCGAAGGGGGCCGCATAGGTCGAGTACATGTAGGCGGTCGGCGAGGCGAACTCGGCCGCGCAGGTGTCGATGCGCTTGAAGACCGGCCGCACATCCAGGGAACGGCGGAGCTTGCGCACCTCGGCCTCGGTCTGGCCCGAGAGCACGGCGAGGCGGGCATCGGAGAAGCCGAGCGCCTTCAGCTGGCGGAAGGCGCCCGGGGTCCGGGGCAGCCCATGCGCCTTCACCTTCGCCTCCATGTCGACGACGGCCTGGAGCTGCTCCAGGAACCAGCGGTCGATCTTGCAGGACTCGTAGACCTCGTCGTGGCTGATGCCGAGGCGAAGCGCCTGGGCGACCTTGAGGAGCCGGTCCGGGGTCGGGGTGCCGAGCGCCGCCTTGATGGCGTTCCGGTCGTCGCCCTTGCCGAGGCCCTCGATCTCGATCTCGTCGAGGCCCGTGAGGCCGGTCTCGAGGGAGCGCAGGGCCTTCTGGAGCGATTCCGGCAGGGTGCGGCCGATGGCCATGGCCTCGCCCACCGACTTCATGGCGGTGGTGAGGGTCGGCTCGGCGCCGGGGAACTTCTCGAAGGCGAAGCGCGGGATCTTGGTGACCACGTAGTCGATGGTCGGCTCGAAGGAGGCCGGGGTCGCGCCGCCGGTGATGTCGTTGGCGATCTCGTCGAGGGTGTAGCCCACGGCGAGCTTCGCCGCGACCTTGGCGATCGGGAAGCCCGTCGCCTTGGAGGCCAGCGCCGACGAGCGCGACACGCGCGGGTTCATCTCGATCACGATCATGCGGCCGTTCTCGGGGTTGACCGCGAACTGCACGTTCGAACCGCCGGTTTCGACGCCGATCTCGCGCAGGACCGCCAGGGAGGCGTCGCGCATGATCTGGTATTCCTTGTCGGTGAGCGTCAGGGCCGGTGCGACCGTGATCGAGTCGCCCGTGTGGACGCCCATCGGGTCGATGTTCTCGATCGAGCAGACGATGATGCAGTTGTCCGCCTTGTCGCGGACGACCTCCATCTCGTACTCCTTCCAGCCGAGCACGCTCTCCTCGATCAGCACCTCGTTGGTGGGCGAGGCGTCGAGGCCGCGCTCGACGATGTCGAGAAACTCCTCGCGGTTGTAGGCGATGCCGCCGCCGGTGCCGCCCATGGTGAAGGACGGCCGGATGATGGCCGGCAGCCCCACCTCGGCGAGGGCCAGCAGGGCCTCGCCCATGGCGTGCTCCTGGTAGCGCTTGCGCCGGTCGTTCTCGGCCGCGTTCCACTTGAGCTCGTAGGCCGCGACCATCCGCTTCTTGTCGCCCGGATGGAGATCGAGGGCCTCCAGGCGGGCGAGCTCGGCGAGATAGGCGTCCCGGTCGGCCTTCTTGAGGGCGGACGCGTTGGCGAGGCGGGATTTCGGCGTGTCGAGGCCGATCTTGGTCATGGCCTCGCGGAAGAGCTGCCGGTCCTCGGCCTTGTCGATGGCCTCCGCCGTGGCGCCGATCATTTCGACGCCGAACTTTTCGAGCACGCCCATCTTCTTCAAGGACAGGGCGCAGTTCAGGGCCGTCTGGCCGCCCATGGTCGGCAGAAGCGCGTCGGGACGCTCCTTCTCGATGATCTTGGCGACGATCTCGGGCGTGATCGGCTCCACATAGGTGGCGTCGGCGAGATCCGGGTCCGTCATGATCGTCGCCGGGTTCGAGTTCACCAGGACGATTCGGTAGCCCTCCTCCTTGAGCGCCTTCACGGCCTGCGTGCCCGAATAGTCGAACTCGCAGGCCTGGCCGATGATGATCGGTCCGGCGCCGATGATGAGGATGGAGGAGATGTCTGTCCGCTTCGGCATAGGTCCACCCAGGCGTGTCCAGCCGCGCGGCCGTAAAGGTACGGCGCTTCGAGCGCAGCTGGCGTGTGTTCAGATTGAAGGTTGAGAGAGGCTCTTACACGGAGCTTGAGCAAAATCAAAGGCCCGCGCGGCGATTTCACCGGGGAATGCCCGTGCGTCATGATGGGCGGGCCGAATCGGCGGGGTCTTCGAAGGGAGCATGGCATGACGAAAGAGCCGCGTTGGACCGTGATCACGGGAGCCTCGAGCGGGATCGGGGCCGAGCTCGCCCGCGCCTTCGCGGCCCGTGGCTCTGCTCTCGTCCTTGCGGCGAGGCGGCATGAGCGGCTCGAAGCGCTGTCTCGGGAGATCCAGGCAGCCCATGGGGTTCCGGTCGAGGTCATGGCCCTCGACCTGGAGGACCGCGCGGCGCCGCAGGATCTCTGCGAGATGCTCCGGGAGAGGGGCATCGTGCCTCATACGCTCGTCAACAATGCGGGCTTCGGCCTGCGGGGGCGCTTCGCGACCCTGCCGCACGAGCGGCAGATCGCCATGATCGACCTCAACGTCACGGCGCTGACCGCCCTCTGCCGCCTGATGCTGCCGGGCATGATCGAGCGCGGGCGGGGCGGCATCCTCAACGTGGCCTCGACGGCTGCGTTCCAGGCGGGGCCCTACATGGCTGTCTACTATGCGACCAAGGCCTTCGTGCTCTCCCTGTCGGAGGCCCTGCACGAGGAGGCGAAGCCCCATGGCGTCACGGTGACGGCCCTGTGCCCCGGCCCGACGGAAAGCGAGTTCTCGGCCACGGCGGATCTGGAAAACTCCAAGCTCTTCAAGGGCGGCGCCATGCCGGCCGCGGACGTGGCGCGGCTCGGCGTCGATGGCTACGAGCGAGGTCGGGCCATCGTGATCACCGGAAGGACGAACCTTCTCGGCACCATCGGGGCCAAGGTGTTCCCCCGCTCCATGACCCGCCGCATCGCCGGCCTCCTCCAGGGCGGAGGGTGACGGGCGCGCCGGAAGCCGCTATCGAGGGCCTGTGACCGCAATACCTTCGTTCCAGCGCCTCGCTCAGCAGTTCGCCGCCTTCTTCGGAGTGGGGGTCGCCGCGGCCGTGGCCCATTACGGTCTCCTCGTCGCCCTCGTGGAGGGAGGCCTCGCCTCGCCGGTCCCGGCGACGCTCGCCGGCTACATCGCGGGCGGCCTCGTATCCTACGCGCTCAACCGGACCCACACGTACCGCAGCACCCGCCCGCACCGGGAGGCGACCTGGCGCTTCGCCCTGGTGGCCCTGGTCGGGTTCTTCCTCACTTGGATCTTCATGCATGCCTTCGTGGAATGGCTCGGCGCGCCCTACCTGCCGGCCCAGCTCGTCACGACCGGAATCGTGATGCTGTGGAGCTTCATCGCCCACAAGGCGTGGACCTTCGCCTGAGCAAGGCGGGCCAAGTGCCCTGTCAGCTCAGCTCGGGGACCACCTGCCCGTAATTCAGTACCGCCACGAGCGCCACGCCGCCGACAACGTTGCCGATGAAGGTGGGCAGGAAGAAGCGCAACCCGTAGTCGCCCAAGGTGGCCTGGCCCGTCTCCACGAGATAGAAACCGTCGACCGATCCGGCGATCAGATGAGAGAAGCCGCCGATGGCCACCACGTAGGTGACGATGAGGATTACGAGCGTGCGGGCCGAATCCGCTCCGGGCAGGAGCCAGACCATGAGGGCGATCAGCCAGCCGGCGAAGACGGCTTTGAGCACGGTGGTGCCGAACGGCGACGCAATCGCCTTGTGGCTGATTTCCGCGAAGGCCTGCTTCACCTCGGGGGCAAAGACGGACGTATGCGCGATGACGGCCGCGAAGGCCCAGGTCGCGGCCACGTTGGCGACAAGCACGATGGTCCAGAGCTTGAGGACCCGCAGGAACGTCTGTCCGTTCCGGTTGTGCAGCAAGGGCAGGATGGGCGTGAGAGTGTTCTCGGTGAAGAGCTGCTGCCGTCCGAGCACGACGATGAGAAAGCCGATCGTATAGCCGAGGCTGGCCACCAGGGGCTTCCACGATGCATCGGGCAGATGGGCATGCAGCACGCCTTCCACCACGAGCGAAAAGCCCATGGACAGGCCGGCGGCGAGGCCAGACAGGAGCAGGGCGGAGGCCGTCCGGTCCAGCTCGCTCTCGCCTTCGGCCCGGATGGTTTCGTGGATCAGGGCCGCATTGGGCCGGCTTTGCCCCTCGACGGCCTTCTTCTCCTTCGGGGAGAGGTCCGGGATCTTTTCGGCAGGGTTGAAGCTGTCGCGTCGAGGGTCTTCGGAGGGCTTGTCCGCAGAAGGAAGGGGCATGAGGCTGCCTTGCCGTTGTCCTGCTGATAAGGCCGCAGCCTGTCGCTTGTTCCGGAGGCTGGCGGCCGTCACGAAGATCATCCGGGCCCGCTGATGCTCCAGGTTGCGATCGGGATACCGTGTCTTTCGGCGCAACCTGTTGCGACTGGAATCATGACGGCAAGGAGTCTTCTTGATCAAGAAGCGTGGCTCTTTGCCTAAGCGGAAAGCAACAACGGAAAAGTTTAAGCAGCTCAGGTTTTCAGTGCAGCCCTGGCCTGCGCCCAGGCGGAGTGCTCAGGCGGCTTCTGCAGTGCAATATAGAAGCCGGTCACATCCGCTCGTCCCCCATGGTCGAGCCAGGGCCAATTCCCGTTTCAACACCGCATCGCAACAACCACACTGCCGGGGGCTTCATGTCCGATATCTCTATGGCAGGGACCGACCTGTCGGCCCTGGACAGAAAGGCCGCGCCGCGTTCGCGTCTTGCGGTCGCCCTGATCGAGCTGGCGCTGGCGGTCGGCAGCTTCGGGATCGGGACCGGCGAATTCGCCATCATGGGGCTCCTGCCGAACGTGGCCGAGGAGTTCGGGGTGACGACGCCCCAAGCCGGCTATGCCATCAGCGCCTATGCGCTGGGGGTCGTGGTCGGGGCTCCGATCATCGCGGTCGCGGCCGCCAAGCTCGCGCGCCAGACGCTCCTCCTCGCCCTGATGGCGGTCTTCGCCCTGGGCAATGCCGTCAGTGCGGTGGCGCCGGGCTTCGAATCCTTCGTGCTCCTGCGCTTCCTGACCGGCCTGCCGCACGGCGCCTATTTCGGCGTCGCGGCCCTGGTGGCGGCGTCCCTGGTCGAGCCGAAGAAGCGCACCCAGGCGGTGGCTCGCGTCATGCTGGGCCTGACCGTCGCGACCCTCGTCGGCACCCCGATCGCGACTTGGTTCGGGCAGGCCCTGAGCTGGCGCATAGCCTTCGGGGTCGTGGGCTTCCTCGGAGCGCTCACGGTCGCGCTCATCTGGCTCTTTCTGCCGAAGGACAAGGTGCAGGACGGGGCGAGCCCCTTGCGGGAGCTCGGCGCCTTCAGACGCCGCCAAGTCTGGTACACGCTGGGCATCGGCGCCGTCGGCTTCGGCGGCCTGTTCTCGGTCTTCTCCTACATCGCTTCCACCGCCACACAGGTGGCCGGCATGCCGGAAAGCGCCGTTCCGGCCATGATGGCCCTGTTCGGCTCGGGCATGATCATCGGCAACCTAGTCGGCGCGTGGTTCGCCGACCGGAACCTGATCGGCACGATCGCCGGCACCCTCGTCGGCAGCGTCGTCGTCATGTCGGTGCTCTCGCTGACGGCGGAGAACCCTTATCTGCTGTCGGTCTGCGTGTTCCTCGTGGGCTGCAGCGTGGCCATCGGGCCCGCCCTCCAGACCCGCCTGATGGATGTAGCGGCCGACGCCCAAACCCTGGCGGCGGCGCTCAACCACTCCGCCTTCAACGTTGCCAATGCGCTCGGCGCCTGGCTCGGCGGCCTCGCGATCGCCTGGGGCTACGGCTTCGCCTCGACCGGTTGGGTCGGTGCGATCCTGGCGGTCGGCGGCCTCGGCGTCCTGGCTCTGTCCGTCGCGAGCGAGCGGCGGTCGCGCGCCTAGTCCTCCCGCAGCGGCCGCGCCTCGAAGGTCATGCGGGCTGGGTTGTGCCCCAGGTTGCGGGGCATGCGCTCAATCCCGAAGCCCGCCTCGCCGGCGATGTCGGCCAGGTCCTCCTCCGTGTACTGGGCAAGGCCGATCTCCTCGCGGATTTTGCGGTATTCGGAGAAGGCGGTGCGGCCGAGGCCCACGAGCGCGGATTTCAGGAAGCCGCCCTGCCAGGCAAGCGACAGGAGGGCCTTGGCGTCCGTGACCGGGCTCACATCCGGCGGGATCACGTCGGCGAGGATCAGGCGGCCATCGGCTTTCAGCTTCCCGTGCCAGAGCTTCAGCAGCCCGCGCAGTTCGTCCAGGGACAGATACTGCAGCAGCGAGTTCACGACGATCAGGTCGAGGGAGGCGTCTGGCAGACCGGCGATCTCCTCCGGGGCCAGGACGGTGATCCTGTCGTTGCGGCCGTAGCGCTCATCGAGCCGCTCCCGCACGAGGGGCGCGGCGTCGCTGAGATAGAGGTGGCCGCATTTCGCCGCGATCCGGTCGGCGAACAGAGCTTCGCCGCAGCCGTAATCGAGCACGGCCGCATCGGCCGAGGGGATCAGGCCGATGATGTCGTTCGCCACGAGCCGGTAATGCAGGAGCTTGTGCCGCTCGCTCACATAGATCGGCGTGTCTTGGTTCCAGTAGTCTCGCCAGTTCATGGCGAGACTCCTAGCTGAACGTCAGGGGCGCGTCATCACCCGTTGCGCCACAGTTTCATCAAAGGTCCGGTCGGCCCGTCGACCGGATCGGCGTCCGGCAGCGGCACCTGGGCAATGCGCTGGCGGGCCGCCGCGATGGCATGGGGATCGTCGCGGATCTCGTCCCAGTCCCGGCCGTCCGCATAGGCGCCGACGACCAGGAGGTCGCCGTTGCTGTTGATCAGCGCGTGCCCGACGCCGGCCGGGATAACCACCACGTCGCCCGCCGTCAGGCCGACTAGCTCGCCGTCCTCGCCGCCGAAGCGGACGGTCGCGGACCCCATGGCGATGCCGAGCACCTCGTGGGCGGTCGAGTGGTAGTGGTGATACTGGTGGATGCCGTTGCGCCACGAATTGGTCCAGCCATTCTTCTGGAACGTGTTCTCGAAGGCCTTGGCCGGATCCGGGTTCGAGGGCCGGATGGCTCCCTGGCGCACGATCAATGGCAGGGTGTTATTCGGGATGAGCCCGTTGTCCTTGAACACGTAGGTGTCCGTCTTGAGGGGCGCGTTGTATTCGCCGGGAGCGCCGTAACCTTTCGCCTGGGCCATTCTCGTCCTCCAATGAAGTCGGGGGAGAACGCATGGGGACTCGGAAAGATCGAGCGTGGCCGCTCTTTCGGCGCAGGCTACGGCGGGCGCCCCCTCCCGCACGACGCGGAAGGGGGCGACGATCCTCAGCCCTTCAGGGGCAGGAACACCTCGGTCAGAAGCTCCGACGGCGGCACGGTCCGGGCATCGTTGATGTAGTGCTCGAAGCATGGCCGGTCGGACGGCTCCTCGCCGCTCGCCGGGAGCCATTCGCCGTAGAGCTGGCGGTAGGCGCGCTCCAGCTCCGCATAGGGGCCTTTGTGAAGAATGCTCGCCACACGCAGCGGCGGAATCTCCCGACGAACCATGCCGTCGCCGAGTGGCGTGTCCGGATCGACCTCAATCGTGGCTTCCGAGCGAAGCTCGGCCACAGGCACGCTCGCCGGATCATCGTAATAGATGCCGAACCAGCGGCGCGGCGTCTCCAGCAGGCCGCGGCCGGCCGCCCAGGCGGCGAGTTCGTCGAAGCGGCGGCCGATGGCCTGATAGTCGCCGCGGTGATCGAGGGCCGCCACATGGGCGCCCGGGAAGGTCTTGATGGTCACGGGGTTCATGGAATCGTCTCCGTTCAGAGGCACGTGGAACGGAGTGAGCCTTGCCCGGTAGGCGGCGGGCGGAAGACCGTGATCGGCCCCGAAGGCCCTCGTGAACGCCTCGACCGAGCCGTACCCGGCCCGGCGGGCGATGCGTTCGATCGGCCTTTCCGACCGGGCGAGCTCGTTCGCGGCCCGGTGGAGGCGCAGGCGCCGGATGGTGTCGCTCGCCGTCTCGCCCGCGATTCCCCGGTAGATCCGGTGGAAGTGGCAGGGCGAGAAGCAGGCGACCTCCGCCAGCGTTTCGAGGGACAGGTCGTCGTCCAGGTGGTCGGCGATGTAGGCCATCACCCGGGCCACCCGGCGGCCATAATCAATCCGCGTCGTCGTCTTGGTCTTTGGCATGGATCACTCCGTAGCCAGACCCTAGGACGGGCGGATTGATTGATGTTGCGAAGTTACTGGCCGATGAGCATCGCCGCGACGGCGCGGTCGATGGAGAGGTAGAACACCACGAAGGAGACGGCGCCCGCGACGGCGAATTCGACCGTCTGGTTCCGGAGCATCCGGAGCTGGCGCAGGGTGGTGTGCCCGAAGATCGTCAGGAGCCACGCGGCCGTGAGGACGACCGGGAAGATGAACAGGAACGACCAGGTGCTCTCCACCTGACCCGCGTAGGACGGGTCGATCAGGGGACGGATGTTGCGCACCCAGGGAGCATAGATCGAGGCGTAAAGCGAGGTCAGCCACGACAGGCCGACGGCGACGCCGAGATGGAAGGTGAAAAGGGAATGCAGGCGGTTGAACTCGCCGGACTCGTCGTCGAACGTCATCGGAAGAACCCCCAAAATCAAAGAATCATCGTCAGTTTTTATGGTTACTGATCGGTTAACGTGATTTGGGGGACGGGGGCAATGGCCGGTTTGTCGCAGAAATGAAATATTGTTCTTGAGATCGCGGATTTGTGGACAATCCGGCGGGGAGGGCCCCGCCGGCCGGGGTCGTCAGGCGTGGCGCCTGGCCTTCTCCTCCTCGATCAGCTTCACGAAGCGGTCGAAGAGGTAGTGGCTGTCCTGCGGGCCGGGCGAGGCCTCCGGGTGGTACTGGACCGAGAAGGCCGGCCGGTCGGTGAGCGCGATGCCGCAGTTCGAGCCGTCGAACAGGGACACGTGGGTCTCCACCGCGTTCGCCGGCAGGGTTTCCGGGTCCACCGCGAAGCCGTGGTTCATGGACGTGATCTCGACCTTGCCGGTGGTCTTGTCCTTCACCGGATGGTTCGCGCCGTGATGGCCCTGGTGCATCTTCCGGGTCTTGCCGCCCACCGCCAGGCTCAGCATCTGGTGGCCGAGGCAGATGCCGAAGGTCGGGATCTTCTCCTCCAGCACCTTGCGGATGACCGGAACCGCGTATTCGCCCGTGGCGGCCGGGTCGCCGGGGCCGTTGGACAGGAACACGCCGTCGGGCTTGAGGGCCAGGATGTCCTCGGCCGAGGCAGTCGCGGGCACCACCGTCACCTTGCAGCCGGCCCGGGCCAGAAGGCGCAGGATGTTGCGCTTCACCCCGTAGTCGATGGCGACCACGTGGTACTTGGCGTCGCCCTGCTTCTCGAAGCCCTGGCCGAGCGTCCAGGTGCCTTCCTCCCAGTCGAAGCGCTGGGAGCTCGTCACCATCGGCACGAGGTCGAGCCCGTCCATGGAGGGCAGGGCGGCGGCGCGGGCCTTGAGGGCCTCGAGGTCGAACATCCCGCTGGGGTCGTGGGCGATGACCGCGTTGGGCATGCCCTTCTCGCGGATGAGGGCGGTGAGCGCCCTCGTGTCGATGCCGGTCAGGCCGACGATGCCGCGGCTCTTGAGCCAGGCGTCCAGGTGGCGGGAGGCGCGCCAGTTGGACGGGTCCGTGACGGAAGCCGCGAGGATCGCACCGCGCACCCCGGAGGACGAGGCGGCGTTGACGCTCTCGATGTCCTCCTCGTTGGCGCCCACGTTGCCGATATGCGGGAACGTGAAGGTGATGATCTGCCCAGCATAGGACGGGTCGGTCAGGATCTCCTGGTACCCGGTCATCGCCGTGTTGAAGCAGACCTCGCCCGTGGCCTCGCCGACGGCGCCGATGCCGAAGCCTTCCAGCACCGTGCCGTCCTGGAGCACGAGAACGGCGGTTGCGCGCGGCTCTTCCCAGCCACCCGCGGTGTCTTTGTCTTGCAGCATCGTCATGATCTCTTGTAAGTCCGGGGCCAACGGGCCGTGCTTGAGCAGGCCACGCCGGGCCGCCTTTGAACTATCCCCGTGACTTAAGGGGCCGTTCGCGTTCCGTCAACGCTTAAGGACTTTAAAACACAAGGAGATACCGATGCTGCGCGAACGTTTCACCGCCGACATGAAGGAGGCCATGAAGGCCGGCGACAAGAGCCGCCTCGGCGCCGTGCGCCTGATCCAGGCGGCCCTGAAGGACAAGGACATCGAGGCCCGCGGCGCCGGCAAGGAGCCGCTCTCCGACGAGGAAATCCTCGCGCTCCTGCAGAAGATGGTGAAGCAGCGCCAGGAATCGATCGCCATGTACGAGCAGGGCGGCCGCACCGAACTTGCCCAGCAGGAGAAGGACGAGGTCGCGGTCATCACCTCCTACCTGCCGCAGCAGATGGACGAGGCCCAGACCAAGGCCGCCATCGAGGCCGCCATCGCCGAGACCGGCGCCGCCTCCATGAAGGACATGGGCAAGGTCGTCGGGGCGCTCCGCGCCAAGTACGCCGGCCGCATGGATTTCGGCAAGGCGAGCGGCCTCGTGAAGGACATGCTGCCGAAGGGGTGAGATTACGCGCGGGAGGCGCGACAGAACCCTCCTCCCCCTTGTGGGGAGGAGATGGAGGTGGGGTGCCGGCGCCTGACCTTGATAGGCTATCGCTCACACCCCTACCCTTGGTCCCTCCCCACAAGGGGGAGGGAAAAGCGCGCCACATTCGGCCAGGGTGTAGAGATATCCACGCCTCAAGCAGCCTCGGCTCCCGCATCCATCGCGGCCAGAACCTCCCGCGTGGTCGCCACCGTCGCGAACTCGAAGCGCAGCGTCGCCACGTGGGCCCGGTGGCTCTCCCGCGCCGAGATCGTGCCGCCGGCGCCGTCGGGCAGGTCGAAGCAGTCGCAGGCGTCCTCGACCAGCACCATATCGTAGCCGAGATTGGCTCCGGTCCGGACGGTGGTCGAAACGCACATGTCCGTGGTGATGCCGAAGACCACGACCCTGCGCACACCGAGCCGCTTCAGCCTCAGGTCGAGGTCGGTGCCGATGAAGGCCGAGTTGACGCCTTTTGTCACCAGCGCCTCGCCGCCCTGCGGCCCGAAGCCCGGCCGGAATTCATTGCCGGTCTGGCCCGGCGCCAGGGTCGAGCCCGGCGTCACGGAATCGTGCCGCACGTGGATGACCGGCAGGCCGCGTGCGCGCCACGCGGCGAGAAGCGCCAGGCCGTTGCGGTCGACCGCCTCGTTCCAGCGGCGCGGCCACGAGGGCAGGTCGAAGGCCTGCTGCATGTCGACCGGCAGGAGCACAGAATTCGCGTAGTCCATGGGAAATCCTCCATTTCCCCATCTGTCGCTTGTGTCCGTGCCGGTTTCACTCGACAAGACGACGGTTGCGCCGGCGAAATGCCGGCGGAAGACCTCACGGCGGCCCCATGAGCATCACCCTGGACGACAAGGATCGGATTCTCGTCGGCGCCCTGCGCAAGAACGCGCGGGAGAGCCTCGTCGGGCTCGCCCGCAGCGTCGGGCTGTCGCGCAGCGCCACCCAGGAGCGCATGCGCCGCCTGGAGCGCGAGGGCGTCATCCGGTGCTACACGGTCGCGCTCGGCCACGGGCACGACCCCGCCGTGCGCGCCATGATCGCCGTCACGTTCGAGCCGGGCTTCCGCTGCAAGCAGGTGGTGCCGCGGCTCGCCGGCATTCCGGAGATCGCCGCCTGCCATTCGCTCACCGGCGCCATCGACCTCATGGTGATGGTGGCCTGTGCGTCCAACGCCGACCTCGACCGGATCCGCGACGCGGTGGCAGCGACGCCGGGCGTCGCCACTGCCACGACCCACATCGTGCTCGATACGCCGCTCGCGCGGGACTAGCTCTTCAGCGGGATCGCCCCGTCACGGCCGCCGTCCGCTCCCACAAATCACGACGCCTCGCGAGCGCCCCCCTTGGTGGACCGGACCACCACGATATAGCCTAGCTCGGTATGCCTGTCAGGAACGAAAAAGAAACAAATGCGGGCCCGTGGGGGGCGTCCTTAGACCTGATCCGCCGACTGGGCTCGGCCATTCTTGTCTCGAAGATCTACGATGAAGCCGAATTTCTGCGATCGCCCAGTGAGCGGACCGTCTCTCTGCCGGGCTCAAGCAGCCGAGATGTCCGATCCTGCCTCAATGCGGAATGGAATTCTTATCGGCCTCTAAGGTGCTTTCGGCTTTCCTGGTGAACTCGCTTCCTGACAATCCGGGAGCAATCGGAGAGCCGTAGATGACCGTGATCGTGCCGTTGCCTTTGCTTGTGGCGCCGGGACTCCAGAAGCGTCCGGAGTTAACGGCCATTGTCAGCGTCGGCACTCCGAGTTTCGTATAAAGAAACTCCGCTCCGCGCTTGAACTCCACACGCTGGTCGACGGGCCGCCGCGTCCCCTCGGGAAAGACCAGAACGGATCGTCCTTTGTCGAGAGCCGCTTGGCTTTGCAGGATCATGTCCCGCAATGCCTTGGTGCCGGCCTCACGATCGATGATGATCATAGGGGATCGCCGCAGATACCAACCGAAGACGGGAATCGAGAGCAGTTCCTGCTTGGCCACGATCGCAACATCGGGAAAGAGCACCAGCGAGGCCAACGTCTCCCAGGTCGATTGGTGGTTGCCAACGATCAGACAGGGCTCGTTTGGAACATGCTCCCGACCACGCTCCATGTAATTCAAGCCCACAACATGCTTTAGGCCGAACAAGACGCCGCGTACCCAGATCCGGGTCGCGAGTCGAATTGGGACTTCAGGGGAGCCGAAGAGCCATAGGATGGGGACGGCTAGCCCGAAAAGAGCGGTCCAGAACGCGAGAAGGAGATCAAACAGCTTCGATCGCGCCCACTGCCACGGCCCGACAGGTCGAGCTGGGTAGGCTGTTTTCGACCGCTGCTGACCGGCTGCTTCGGGAGCGGCCCGTTGCACCAGCGCGCCTGCGTTGACATACGATGATCCTGTCACTTGCGCGCCTTTCTAGCGGCGTAACGAGCATCGCGTGCCGCTTTCTGCGCTGCTTCCAAAGCGGCCCCACGTTCAGCTTCATCCGCTCTTTCGGCAGCCTGCGCCGCTTCCTCGGCGAGGCGTTGCTCCTGTTCATCCGCCTCGCGCGCCAACCGCTCCTCAGCCTCGCGGGCCTGCGCGGCGATCCTATCGCTCTCGCGCTCGGCCCGGCGTGCCTCACGAGCGGCACTGATCGCTTGGCGCGCTGCTTTGCGCTCGATAACGGCGGGGTCGTCGGCACTCGGCATCGCCCGAACGCGCTCCAGCATGGCTTTGCGAGCCTTATCGGCTGTGCCCAGCCGGTCAGCGAAGCCTTTGTCCTTAAAGCCACTCATGCTCTGATCTCGCTCTCTCGGACAGCGCGCTCCGTCATGCCTGATCTGATCCGGTATGAAACTTCGCCTGTCTCGTCGGCCGGCATGAGGCGGACGACCTCGTAAATGCCACTGCCATCGGCACGGCTGTCGGAGACGGGAGCGCGGATGAGGCGCACCATTTGTCGGATCTTGTATTTATGGGACATGTTGGCCCTCCAATGTGGCAGCGCCACGGGTTCAAACAAAAGGCCGCTCCCCACAAGGAGCGGCCTAAAGGGCTCGGCACAAATGCGTCTGCGCCGAAGAGGCTGTTTTATGCAGCCTGAATATTGTTGACGGCAACCTTGCCGGAGCGGCGGTCCTCGGCCGTGTCGAAGGAGACCTTCTGGCCTTCGACGAGGCCGCGGATGCCGGCGCGCTCGAGAGCGGTCGCATGGACGAACACGTCCTTGCTGCCATCGTCCGGCTGGATGAAGCCGAAGCCCTTCGTGTCGTTGTAGAATTTCACTGTGCCCATGATCATGGGGATAGCCTTTCGCGATTGCTGTAGATGCACGTGAGTGAAGGCGCCAAGAAGCGCGACCTCAACCCGGTTCGTCGATGTAATGGTAAGGAAGTCCGAACGTGCGCCTGACAGCGTCAAAAGCGAAACGACCCGATTGTCCGGCCAAAATCCGATAAAAACTATATACGTCCTTCGCCGGGCATTAACAAGTGCTGTCAGTCTTTCCTGTTGATTTGGGAAAAACTTACCTTCTCCATTGCGATGGCCTGTTGCTGGCCCAGCAAGATCCGCACCGCGCCGCCGCTCATCCGGGCGCTCTGGCTCCTGGCGGCCAAGCCCGAGGGCTTTCCGCTCCATGCGGTCTACCGCACGCCCGAGGTGCGCGAGCCATGGAAAGGGTGCGGGCGATGGGGGAGACGGGGAGAGACAGATGCCGCAGGGCACGCTGCCGGCCGCGGCGGGGGCATGAACAACCGCTCCGTGGAACCTTGAACCCCGGCGCCCGGTTCACCCGTGCGCCCTTGCTCCACGTTTTCAAGACGCCCCTCGAGGAATGGTCGCGCGAATTCCCGGGGCGTCGCTTCAGCGGAGAACCCCCATGCGGAAAGCTCTTCTACTCGCAGCCGGACTGGCTCTCATCGGAACGTCGGCCTGGAGCCAGAGCTCGTCGCGGGACCGCGACGACTATCCACGCGGGCGCTGGCACGACGGCTACAGCCGGTGGGACCGCGACCGGGACGACGACCGGGATCGGGACCGGGACGACCGCCGCGGGCGCGCCATGCGCGACGATGACGAGGACGGCGACCGTTCGGGACGCGGCGCGCGCTTCTTCCTGCGCAGCGGCGATACGCTGCTTCGCGTCGTCTGCGGAGAGAACGAGTCGACGCGCGCCTGCGTGGACGCGGCGCTGACCATGTTCGACCGGGTGCAGTCGCAGGCGAAGAGCTCGGGCTCGTCGACCTCGTCGCCCGCGCCGTCGACGCCGCCCTCATCGCAATAGCTGAGGAAGGGGTGGCGGACGGGATGACGCCCGCCGCCCGGTCCCTCCGTCAGTCCTCGCAGACGCGGTAGCGCCGGGTGATGATGTCGCCGTAGCGGTTCCGCTCGCGCCGGGTCTCGTAGTAGCAGTCCCGGTCCCTGTCGCGGCCGCGCCAGCGTGGGCCGCGGTCGTAATCGCGGCCGCGGTCCCAGCCGCGATCCTGGTCGCGCCAGCCGCGGTCGTAGTCCCGGTCCATCCAGGGCTGCGCAGAGGCCGCTCCGGCAAGGCTGCTGAAGACGACACATCCGGCAAGGATGAACGATAAGCGCCTAGTGTTGGTCATGGGTGCCTCGCAGGGCTTCAAGGGAAGACCGGGATCAACGGGCTCGGCGGAGACGCGTTCCTGGCGCGGCATCCCGGCGCGGCCGGGCCGCCGGGCAGTCGCCCTGTGGATTGTGGGCACAGAAAAGCGGGGCCGTTCGGTTTCTTTCTTTACCGCTCGCGCCCTAGTTTATGGAGCAGGTTTGGAGACCCCGCCTCGTGCGCTACCCGCCTCAAGTCCTTGAAGAGATCCGCGCCCGGCTGCCGGTTTCGGCTGTCGTGGGCAAGCGCGTGCGTCTTAAGAAAGCGGGGCGGGAATGGCGCGGGCTCTCGCCCTTCAACGCCGAGAAGACGCCGTCCTTCTACGTGAACGACCAGAAGCAGTTCTACCATTGCTTTTCCTCCGGCAAGCACGGCGACATCTTCACCTTCCTCATGGAGACGGAGGGGCTGTCCTTTCCGGAAGCCGTCGAGAGGCTCGCGGGCGAGGCCGGCGTGGCGCTGCCGAAGCCGTCGCGGGAGGACCGGGCCGAGGAGATCAAACGCAAGAGCCTCCACGACGTGATGGAGCTGGCCGCCGAGTTCTTCGAATCCTCGCTCCAGGGCCGGTTCGGCGCCAAGGCGCGGGACTACCTCGCCGGCCGCCGCCTGAGCCGCGAGACGCAAGGACGCTTCCGCATCGGCTATGCGCCGCCGGACCGCTTCGCCCTACGCGACCACCTGGCCTCCAAGGACGTCGCCATCGACATGATGGTCGAGGCCGGGCTTCTCGTGACCGGCGACGACGTGAAGGTCCCTTACGACCGCTTCCGCGACCGGATCATGTTCCCGATCTGCGACATGCGCGGCCGTGTGGTGGCCTTCGGCGGGCGCGCCATGAGCGCCGACGTTCCGGCCAAGTACCTGAACTCGCCGGACACGCCGCTCTTCAACAAGGGACGGCTCCTCTACAACCACCACCTCGCCCGCCAGCCGGCCCACGACAAGGGCACCGTGATCGCGGTCGAGGGCTACGTGGACGTGATTTCGTTGAGCGTCGCGGGCTTTCCCAACGCGGTCGCGCCGCTGGGCACCGCCCTGACCGAGGACCAACTCGCGCTCCTGTGGCGGATGGCCGAGGAGCCGATCCTGTGCTTCGACGGCGACAAGGCCGGGCGGCGGGCGGCCTACCGGGCCCTCGACATCGCCCTGCCGAACCTGACCGCCGGCAAGTCCCTGCGCTTCGCCATCCTGCCCGAGGGTCAGGACCCGGACGACCTCGCCCGCGACGGCGGCGCCCAGGCGGTCGAGCGCGTGCTCGCCTCGGCGCGCCCGCTGGTGGACGTGCTGTGGGGCCGGGAGGTCGAGGCGGGCCCGCTCGACACCCCCGAGCGCCGGGCCGGCCTGGAGCAGAGGTTGCGCGAATCACTGGCGCTGATTCGCGACGAAACCCTCAAGCGCTACTACCGCGAGGAGATCGAGAGCCGAATTTCGGCCCTGAGCCCCGAGCCCCGCGGCGGCCGCTTCAACCGCCAGGGGGGCGGCTCCCGGCGGGACCGGAAGGGGCCCGCCCCCATGTCCCCGGGCGCCCGCATGAGCGTCTCGCCGCTGCTCGCCCGGAGCCCGCTCTTCACCGGCACGACGGCCGAGACGCCCCGCGAGGCTATGATCCTGTGCACCTTCCTGGTGCACCCGGAACTGCTGCATGATCACGTCGAAACCCTTGCTGAGCTTGACATCGAGGGTCGGGCCTCCCAGATGCTGAGGAGCCTGCTGCTCGATGGCGCGGCGGCAGGACACCCCACAGATGCCGCCGTTATGCAGGCCCGTCTCGAACGCGCGGGCCTGACCCAGGCGGCGGAGCGGCTGATGGCGCTCGTCCGCCCCGGCGACCGCTGGATGCTGGAGCCCCACGCGGATCCGTTGCGGCTTGAGGACGCATTGCGGCAGGCGATCACCTTGCATCGCCGCGCCCGCACGTTACATAGCGAACTTCGGGCTGCCGAGCGCGCGCTCGCCGAAGAGGACAATGAGGCCAATCTCGCCTGGCTGCGGGAGGTCCAAAACCAGCTGTCCTCCGTCGAGGGTGCCGAGGCCGACCTGGACAACGGTGTTGTCCACCGTGACCACTGACATTTCATGGTGGGCGCGGCAAAGGTGGAGCGCTGCGGTTGAGCGGGGGATGGTTAACGGTTAGTCAAGCGACTTACTGTTTTATGGTTTGGAAAGACGTTCGGGTGGTAAGGCCTCGTGGCTTTGCCGCCCATTCGCGCATCGATGGTGTTTTGAGGGACGTCGGCGGGGCGCCGGAGTAGAGCAAAAGCATGGCAACCAAGACAACCGAACGGGACGACGGCGAGACGACGGCACCGGAGCAACAGAGCGACGGGCCTCTTCTCGACCTCACCGATGCCGCTGTTCGGCGGATGATCAAGCTCGCGAAGAAGCGTGGCTATGTCACCTACGACGAGCTGAACGAGGTTCTGCCCTCCGAGGAGTTCTCCTCGGAGCAGATCGAGGACGTGCTCGGCCAGCTTTCCGAGATGGGCATCAACGTCGTCGAGGCGGAAGAGGCCGAAGAGGGCCAGCCGGCGGAGGCCGAGGAGGAGGAAGTCGAAGGCGGCGACCTCGTCGAGGCTTCCCAGACCCGCGCCGTCGCGGTGCGCGAGACCACGGCCAAGGAGCCGACCGACCGCACGGACGATCCGGTCCGCATGTACCTGCGCGAGATGGGCTCGGTCGAGCTTCTCTCCCGCGAGGGCGAGATCGCGATCGCCAAGCGCATCGAGGCCGGCCGCGAGGCCATGATCGCGGGGCTCTGCGAGAGCCCGCTGACCTTCCAGGCCATCATCATCTGGCGCGACGAGCTCGTCGAGGGCCGGGTGCTCCTGCGCGACATCATCGATCTCGAGGCGACCTATGCCGGCCCGGACGGCAAGGGCGCGCCCCGCGAGGACATGCCCGACGGCGAGGACGAGCCCGTCGCCGCCGCCGAGGGCGAGGAGCCGACCCCGCCTGAAGGCGAGATGGACGACGACGACCTCGAGAACAACGTGTCGCTCTCGGCCATGGAGGCCGAGCTCAAGCCGCGCGTCCTCGAGACCTTCGACTCCATCGCCGACAACTACAAGAAGCTGCGCCGCCTGCAGGTCGAGCATGTGGAACAGCGCATGCAGAACAAGCAGCTGACGCCCGCCCAGGAGCGCAAGTACAAGACGCTCAAGAGCGACATCGTCACGGCCGTGAAGTCGCTGTCGCTGAACAACAACCGCATCGAGGCCCTGGTCGAGCAGCTCTACGACATCAACAAGCGGCTCATCTCCCATGAGGGCCGCCTGATGCGTCTGGCCGAGAGCCACGGCGTCGCCCGCGACGAGTTCCTCAGGCACTACCAGGGCTGGGAGCTCGACCCGAAATGGGTGCTGCGCGTCTCCAAGCTCGGCGGCCGGGGCTGGAAGGACTTCGTCGCCAAGGCCAAGGACCAGATCCACGACCTGCGCGAGAACATCCACAACCTGGCGAGCGAGACGGGCCTGGAGATCCAGGAGTTCCGCCGCATCGTCATGATGGTGCAGAAGGGCGAGCGCGAGGCCCGTCAGGCCAAGAAGGAGATGATCGAGGCCAACCTGCGTCTCGTGATCTCCATCGCCAAGAAGTACACGAACCGCGGCCTGCAGTTCCTGGACCTGATCCAGGAGGGCAACATCGGCCTCATGAAGGCGGTGGACAAGTTCGAGTACCGGCGCGGCTACAAGTTCTCGACCTACGCCACCTGGTGGATCCGGCAGGCGATCACCCGCTCGATCGCCGACCAGGCCCGCACGATCCGCATCCCGGTGCACATGATCGAGACGATCAACAAGATCGTCCGCACCTCCCGCCAGATGCTGCACGAGATCGGCCGCGAGCCGACCCCGGAGGAACTGGCGGAGAAGCTCGCCATGCCGCTGGAGAAGGTCCGCAAGGTCCTCAAGATCGCCAAGGAGCCGATCTCCCTCGAGACGCCGATCGGCGACGAGGAGGATTCGCACCTCGGCGACTTCATCGAGGACAAGAACGCGATCCTGCCCATCGACGCGGCGATCCAGTCGAACCTGCGCGAGACCACGACCCGCGTGCTGGCGTCCCTCACGCCCCGCGAGGAGCGCGTGCTGCGCATGCGCTTCGGCATCGGCATGAACACCGACCACACCCTCGAGGAGGTCGGCCAGCAGTTCTCGGTGACCCGCGAGCGCATCCGTCAGATCGAGGCCAAGGCCCTGCGCAAGCTCAAGCACCCGTCGCGGAGCCGGAAGCTCAGAAGCTTCCTGGACAACTAGGAACACGAAAGGCGGGCCTCGGGCCCGCCTTTTTCATTTAAGGGCCGGTTGCGCGCCGACTTCGTCAGGCCGGAATCCCGGCCCATCGATCCGTGGCCGTGCTAGCCGCCGCCGATCTCTTCGATGACGATTCCGGTTCCGCCGCAGATCGGGCATTCCTTCTCGCCGAGCTTACCGGTGCCGTTGCATTCCCGGCAGATGTTCTCGCCGGCCCCGGGGGTTCCGACCTCGGCCTGATCGCCAGGGTTGAGCTTCGGCTTCTCGGAAGGGGTCTTCCCGGGCTTTTCGTTGGCCATGACCTCGCTCCATGCTTGTCCAGGGTCACAACGCGGTGCTCGTTCGCCCGGTTGCCTGGGCGGTTCCCTTACCGAAGCCCGAGGGCGCGGTTTCTGGCGCTGGTGATGTGCGCATCCATCGCCGCGATGGCCCGGGCGGGGTCGCGCGTCTCGATCGCCTCGATGATGGACAGGTGCTCCCGCATCACCGGCATGACGAGTGCCTCGGACAGCAGCGTCTGCTCCTGACGGATCAGGCGCACCTTGATGGAGTTCACCCGGTAGGCATCGGCAATGATGGCGTTGCCAAGGGACGAGATGATGGTCCAGTGCAGGTCCCAGTCGACGGCCTGCGCCCGGGCGACCAGGTCGGCGATGTCGCCGCCCTGATGCGCCGCGCTGGCGGCGGCGACGCTTTCGTGTTCCTGCCTCAGCCGCGCCAGGGTCGCGTCGCTGGCCTCCGCCGTGAAGATCGCCACGGCCTCCCGCTCCATGAAGAGCCGGAACTGAAACGCGTCCCGGATCAGGCTCAGGTCCACATGGGCGATCTGCATCCCCCGCTGCGGCACGGTCTTGATGAGGCCTTCGGATTCGAGCCGGGGCACGAGCTCGCGGATGGCGCCGAGCGGCAGGCCGGTCAGTTCGACGAGCTGGCGCTGCGAGATGAACTGCCCCGGCCGGATGTCGCGCGCCAGGAGATGACGCGTGAAGCGGTCGTACGCCTTCTCCCGTAGATTGGTCCCGTCCGCTGCCGGTTCGGCCTTCTCCATTCCGTCGCCCCGTCAATGCGTCTTCGCGGCGAACAATCCGTCGAAGGCGGAACAAAGCCGATCCTGGCCGGCCTTCGGCAAGGTCGCCAAGGGAGCCCGGACCGTGAGCCACGACGCGTCCCCGGTGCGGTGCGCCACCAGGGTTTTCACCGCCGGGATGACCGGATGCCGGAGCACGTCGTCCACGAGCCGGTTGATCCGCTCGTCCCCGTTTCCGTCCCTGGCCAGCGGCAGGAGGGTGCCCGGACACACATTGGCGAGGCCGGAAATGGCCCCCTGGCCACCGCGGCGCACGCCCTCGGCGAGGTAGCGCTCGTCGCCGATCAGGATCGCAAGATCGCCGTGGGCCGCAAGCAGGCGCTGCGTGTAGTCCCAATCCCCCGACGAGTCCTTCACGCCCGTGACGATGCCCGGAAAGGCCTGCTTGAGGCGGCCGATGAGCTCGATCGAAAGGCCGACCTGCGTCACCGAGGGTATGTTGTAGAGGATGACCCCGCGCGCCGCCGGGCCCAGCGCTTCCAGAACTTGGCTGAACCACGAGAAGAGGCCCTCGTCGCTCACGCCCTTGAAATAGAAGGGCGGGGTCAGGAGCAGGCTGCGGCAGCCGAAATCATGCGCCAGCCGCCCCTGATCCAAGGCTTCCTCCACGGCGGACGCCGCCATGCAGAACACCACGTCGCGGCCCTCGACCCCGGCGGCCGCGAGGGCTTCGAGAATCCGTCCACGGGCCGAGGTCGCGATCGACGCGCCTTCCCCGGTGGTGCCGAACACGGTCACGCTCGAACAGCCGTTCTCCAGGCACCAGCGGGCATGATCGCCAAGCTTGGCGAGATCGACCGCACCGTCGGACCGGAAGGGGGTAGTCATGGCGGCCGAGAGGCCGAAGCGGTCGGTGGAGGCGGTCACGCGAGAAATCCCTGGCTTCGGGCCTCCTGCACATGGTGAGGCCCTGCTGATGGCAGCGCTGACATGTTAGTATGCGTTCAGATATTTACAAGCGCGATGACGTCAGGGCAGTATGGTGGAAACAGGGGCGGGTTCGACAATGCCCCGGATCAGCCAACGGGACACGGGAGGACAATGATGCTCGATACATTTACGAGGCGCCTGCTCATCGGGGCGGCTGCGGCCGCCGCCATCACGGGCCTGACGCCGGCCCTCGCGGCCGATCCGGTCAAGCTCCGCATCTCGACGCCGGCCGTCGAGGCGGACTGGCACGCCAAGATGCTGCCGGTGTTCAAGCAGGAGCTGGAGAAGCTCGCGCCGGGCCAGTTCGACGTGGAGATCCACCTGAACGGCACCCTGTTCAAGCAGGGCACGGAGCCAGCCGCCATGCAGCGCGGCAACCTCGAGATGGCGATGATCTCGGCCTTCGACATCTCCAAGCAGATCCCCGAATGGTCCATCTTTACGGCGGGCTACCTGCTGCGCGATCCCGAGCATCAGACCAAGGTGTTCGACAGCGACATCGGCAAGGAGATGTATGGCCTCGTCGAGGACAAGATGAACATCAAGGTGCTCAGCGTAGGCTATCTGGGCACGCGCCAGCTCAACCTCCGGACCGAGAAGGAGGTGAAGACCCCGGCGGACCTCGCCGGCGTGAAGCTGCGCATGCCGGGCTCCGACACCTGGCTCTTCCTCGGCAAGGCGCTCGGCGCCAACCCGCTGCCGGTCGCCTTCGGCGAGATCTATACGGCCCTGCAAACCGGCGCGATCGACGGTCAGGACAATCCGCTGCCCACGGTCCGCGCGGCGAAGTTCTACGAGGTCACCAAGCAGATCGTGCTGACCGACCATCTCGTGGACGCGATCTTCCTCTCCATGTCCGGCTCCGCCTGGAAGAAGCTCGACGACAAGCAGAAGGACGCGGTGATGAGCGCCGCCAAGGCGGCCGTCCGTTACAACAACGAGAACCGGATCAAGGAGGAGGCCGAGCTCGCCAGCTTCTTCAAGGAGCAGGGACTGAAGGTCTACAAGCCCGACGTCGAAGCCTTCCGCAGCCACGTTCAGAAGGTCTACCTCGAGTCGGAGCTGTCGAAGGCCTGGCCGAAGGGCATGGTCGAGCGGGTGAACGCCATCAAGTAGGGCCGTCTCCGGTCACCGAGCCGTGTCCCGCATGACTCGTGCGGGACACGTTCGAGGAAACATCGCCATCCGGCCGCCGGCGCGCATGCGGCGGCCGCACCGGACGTCGCCCTGCGCGCCACGTCGAAACCGCGAGCTTCATTGCATGCAGTCCCTTCGCTCCCGTCTGCGTCTTCTGGCCGAATGGGTCACGGCGATCCTGTTCGTGGCGATGTTCGCCGCATTCCTGCTCCAGGTCTTCACGCGCTACGTCCTCAACAGCCCCGTCGCCTGGACGCAGGAATTCGTGCTGATCGTCTACATCTGGATCGTGTTCTGGTGCGGGGCGTTCCTGTTGCGCGAGCGGGAGCACATCACGTTCGACATGGTGTTCGTCTCCCTGCCTCCCGGCCCACGGCGCGTGCTTGCTGTCATCCTGACGCTCATCACGCTGGCGGCCTTCGTCGCCGCCCTGCCCGGAACGGTCGACTACATCAGCTTCATGAAGATCGAGAAAAGTCCCGTCATGGGCATACGCTTCGATCTGCTCTACTCGATCTTCGCCGTCTTCGCGATCGCGGTGGCCGTCGGCGCCTTGATGCGTCTGCGGCGCCTTCTCGGCCGGTCCTGGCGGGATGAGCTCAAGACCGAAGGGGAGATCGAGCCGTGAGCACCGTTTTCATTCTCACGCTGGTCGCGTTCTTCGGGCTCGCCTTGCTGGGCATGCCGGTCGCGTTCGCCATGTTCGTCGCGTCGATCGGATACCTGCTGGCGACCGGACGGGACATGGGCCTGTTCGGCGAGCAGATCCTCAACGGCCTCTACGATTCCTTCGTGCTCCTTGCCGTCCCGCTCTTCATCCTCGCGGCCAACATCATGAACGCCAGCGGCGTGTCCGACCGCCTCTTCATGTTCTGCCAGGCGCTCGTCGGCCGGTTCCGGGGCGGTCTGGCGCAGGTCGACATTCTCGTCAGCATCATCTTCTCGGGCATGTCGGGCTCGGCGATCGCGGACGCGGCCGGGCCTGGAAAGCTCGTCACGCAGATGATGATCAAGCAGGGCCGCATCCCGCCGGGATTCGCGGCCTCGGTAGCGGCATCCTCCGCCACGATCGGACCGATCATCCCGCCGTCGATCCCGATGGTGATCTATGCGGTCGTGTCGGACACGTCCGTCGGATACCTGTTCCTCGGCGGCATCATCCCGGGGCTCATCATGGGACTAGCCCAGATGGCGCTCGTCGGTTTCGTGGCCCGGACGCGGAATTTCCCGCGCGGCGAGGGCATCCCCCTGCGCGAGCTGCCGCGGACGACGTACCGCGCCTTCCCGGCGCTGCTCATGCCGGTGATCCTGCTCTACTGCATCTACGGCGGCGCCACGACGCCGACCGAGGCGGCGGCGATCGCGGCCGCCTACGCGCTCATCCTGGCGGTCTTCTTCTATCGGGAATTCTCCTGGAAGCAGGCCTTCGAGGTCGTGGTGGAATCGAGCCGGGCGACGAGCGTCGTGGCGCTCCTCATCGCGGGTGCGCTCATCCTCAACTACATCGTCGCCTCGGAGCGCCTGCCCGAACAGGTCGCGCGCCTTCTCGATGGCCTCGACGTCTCCCCGCTCGTCTTCCTGCTCCTCGTCAATCTGCTGTTCCTGCTGCTCGGCTGCCTGTTCGACGCCACAACGCTCCTGCTCGTCATCGTTCCGCTGTTCCTGCCCGCGGCCCGCGCGCTCGGCATCGACCTGGTGCATTTCGGCGTCGTCATCGTGGTGAACATCATGATCGGGCTCATCACGCCGCCCTATGGGGTGCTGCTGTTCGTCATGAGCGGCCTGACCGGCATCCCCCTGCGCGACATCATCCGGGAGATCTGGGCCTTTATCGCAATCCTGATCGCCGCCCTTCTGCTGATGATCCTCGTGCCGGACGTGGTGCTCTGGCTGCCGAAGTACTTTGGGTACAAGGGATAGGGGAGCGCCCGTCCCATCGGGGTACCCCGGAATGCGCTCATCCCATCGGCATCGTCAGAAGAACGGCTGCGAGCATCAGGACGGCGCATGAGACGAGCACCCCCAGGAGGATCGCTTGAGGCCTCTCATGCTGCCTCTGCACGTGAACCCTGTGTTTCCGCGACATGGCCGGTTTCCTCCCGCAGGGAATATCGCAGCGACGCTTCGTCTCCATCCTACGCTCTTTGCCGCCGCGCATCCACTTTCCGGACCGCTGTCACCGGACGTGGCAGAACTTTGGCCCTGGCCGATTGTTGCCGGAATTGTCTGTTGAGGTCCCTCCCGTTGCTTGTCGCGTTCGCGCTTCCGACCGTGCGTACCTGATCGGAATCGAAAATTCCTCCAACGGCGCCCGTCGCGTTCGACGATGCAGCCAAGGTGCACTCGCCATGATCGAGCCGAGGAAAGACCATCGTGACGTGAGCCATTCGTGGCGCCATCTCCTGCCTTCCGCCATCGGCCGGGACGACTGGCGTCGGACGGCCTGGGCGGCCGCTCTCGCCGGGATGCTGCTCGGCTCACCATCGGCCGCCATTGCCGCGGAGGCGTCGGAAACGCGGCCGGCGACGACCGACACTCAGCCCGACAAGCTCGATCGGAACTGGAGCGCGATGCTCCAGGCCATGATGACCTCCGACGAGCGACGGCAGCTCATGGACGAGCTGCGGGAGCTGGTCCGGCAGGATGACCGGGCGGGTGCGAAGCGCCTGCTGTCGACGGCGATCGAGATGGGCGCTCTCGCCGTCACGATCATCGACCACGTGGACGATCCGGATCTGCGCGACGCGCTGAAGGCTCTGGCCCTCGAAGGACAGGGCGCTGCCCCCCGCCCGCAATCGTCCGAGGAGCCGGCAAGCAGCGGGGACGACCGGGCCGAGCTGAACGAGGCGCTTCAGCAGGAGCGCAGCCGGGCCGAGACGGCGCTGCAGGAGTTGAGGTCCACGCAGGAGCAGCTCGCCGCCGCAAAAGCAGGCGAGGCGAGGGCCGCCGAGTTTGAGAAGCGTTTGGGTTCGGAAGTGGAGCGGGCCGACGCCGCCGTCCGGGAGCGGGAGAACCTGCAAGGACAACTCGCCGACATGAAGGACGCCGTGGCGCGGGCGGCCGGGTTCGAGAGCGCCGCCTTGCGCGAGAAGGAGCGCGCGGATGCCATGCAGTCCGAGCTGGCGGCTCTTCAGAACCGCCTCGCGTCCGCGGAAGCGGCTGCTTCGGAAGCCGCCGCCCTCAAGGATGCGTTGCAGCAGGAAAAGGAGAAAACGGCCGCGGCGGCCCGCCAGGCGGAAAGCGTGGAGGCGCAGCTCTCGTCGCTGCGCGCCGCCGATTCCCGCGCGACCGAACTTCAAGCCGCCCTGGACCAGGAAAGGACGCAGTCCGCTTCCCTGGCTCAGGACCTGCAGGCGGCCCGCGAGCAGCTCATGACCGTCAGGACGAGCGAGTCCAAGGGGGCGGACGCGGCCCGGGAGCTGGAAGCCGCGAAGGGGCAGCTCGCTCTCCTCAAGGCGTCGGAGATCAAGGCCGTTCAGCTCAAGGATGCCGTCGAGCGCGAAAAGGGACGGGCCGAGGCGGCGCTGCGGGAACGCGACGCCGCGCAGGCGCAGCTGACGCAGGCCAGAACCGATGCGGCGGCATCGGCCCAATCGAAAGCCGACCTCGTGCGCGAACAGGAGCGAGCCTCCGTGCTGGCGCGCGACCTGGACGCCACGAAGGCACAACTCGCCTCGCTGAAGGCCGGCGACGCGAGGGCGGTCGAGGCCGAGCGCGCGGCGGCGCGTGAAAAGGAAAGAGCCGACGCAGCCGTCCGGCAGTCGGCTGCCCTGCAGGACCAGCTTGCGGCGCTCAGGGCGCAGGTATCCAGAGCCGGCGAGCTTCGGACGGCGCTGGAGCAGGAGAAGGGCAGGGCCGACACGGCTCTTCGCGAGCTGAGCGCGGCACGGGCGCAACTGGCCGCCGTCCAATCCAGTGATGCCAAGGCGGCGGACCTGAAAGTGGCGCTTCAGCGCGAGACCGAAAGGGCCGCAGCCGCCGCCCGGGATGTGGAGGCCTTGAACAGGCTGCTGAGCGTGGTCAGGTCCGACGACGGAGCGGCAGTGGAGCTGGACAAGGCACTCGCCCGGGAGAAGGCGCAGACCCAAGCCCTTGCCCGCCAGCTCGAAGCTGCGAACAGGCAGATCGCGGTTCTCGGAAACCGGTCGGATGCCACGCCGGCCACGCTTCTGTTCCAGGTGCCGATGCTGCTTCCCCGGCGCCCGGAGGGCTTGGAGCCTCGCCTGCGTGACGACAAGCGCAGGGAGGCGCCTCCAAACGTTGCACCTCTTCCGGCGCCCCCGAAGGCGGAGGCGCCCGCCGCGACGCCCGGCAAAGCGACAGCCGCTCTTCCGCGGACCACGAGAGAGCAGATGAGGCCCGAGCCGATAAAGCCAGAGCCGCCGAAGCCCCCGGTCAGCCCTGCGAGAGGAACGGCCGATAGCCAGGCCAGGGCGGCTGACAGGATCAGCCCACCTCGCCGGGCGCCGGCGCGGGAGCCCGACGCGGTTCCGACCGCGCGCAACATCCGGCTGCCGGCGGTTCTTCTGCCTGCCGGCGAGTTCTGGGACTACGAGTGACGGGAGAGCTCCGGCCGCGTGCACAGCGGTTCGACCTGACCGACGGACGATCCGACAGGCTGCGACTTCGGACTACTCCCGGAGTCGATACGACCTGCTTTGCCTTGACGGTCCGGTCACCCGACCCGATGCTCGATCACGAGACGCTTGAATTCGCCTATTGCCGTTCGCGGCAGGCACCCGGGCGCAGCCCGATCCTGGACGCCCTGAGGGGGGTGCCCAGGTCCGCTCCGCTCGATATCACGCCAGCGTTGCGTCGCCTGGGCGGAAGGAACCGGAGCCCAAGCCCCTAACCGGTTGCACACACGGACTGGGCAGCGGTCGTCTGGAGGGATCATGCATCGGCTATCACTGATATCGGTCCTCGCGGTCGTCCTGCTGTCCGTTCAGCCCGTCCTGTCCAAGGGCGGCGGGAACGGAGGAGGCGATGGCGGCGGCAGTGCCGGCGACGGCGGCGGCAGAGGCGGCGGGAAGGGGGGAGGCGATAGCGGTCCCGGCGATGGCGGCGGCAAGGGCGGCGGGAAGGGCGACAGCGGCAGCGATGCCGGCGGCGGCAAGGGCGACGGAAAAGGCGGCGGCGGCAACGGTCCAGGCGGACGCGGTGGGCCGGATGGCGCAGGCGACAAGGGAGCCGGGGCGTCCGGCGGCGGTCTCGGCGGAGCCTTGGGCGGCGCGCTGGGGGGCGCTCTTGGCGGACTGGGCGAAAGTCTGGGCGGAAGCCTCGGCGGTGGGCCGGGCGGCGGAAAGGGGAGCGGGTCCGCCGGCGGCAGCATCGGGGGCGGCTCCGGCGGCCGGAACGGCGGGAACGGAAATGCAAGCCCCGGAGCCATTGGTGGAAGCCTTGGCACCACAAGCGGGGGCGGGCCCGGCGCTGCCGGTGGCAGCGCGCCCGGCAGGAACGGCGGTTCGGCCGTTTCGGGTACTCCGGCATCGGCAACGGCCCCGTCGCCTGCTTCGCCGGCCGCGGCATCGCCGAGCATGTCGGGCACGTCCGCGGCACACGGTGCCGCTCCGGCCGCAGCCCAGCAGGCGCCATCGAATGTGCCGGTCGCCACCGTCAGGCCGGCACCGGCCTCGCTCAGCCCCGGGAGAGCGTCCGACGTGGAGCTGCCGGCAACACTGATCCCTCTGCCTGGAGGATCAGAGACGGCGCCGGGCGTCGTTACGACCAGATCACCGAGGGCGTCCGCGGTTGCCGCAGCTCCCCTGATCCCTAGGAGCGGAACGCCTCTCGAGATCGTCCAGGCCTGCCGCACATCCATCGTGATGGCGGCGCTTCCCTATGGGGCCGTCCGGGTGGATGCGGCCAGCGCCGGGACGGCGAACCGCACGCGCGACGGCGGGTTCACGGCGCCCATCACGGTCAGGGTCGTCTATGCCCGGGCCAATACGAGTCAGACGCGCCAGTCCCGCATCGCGTGCCAGCTGAACTCCGCCGGCGCCGTGGTGGCTCTGCGCGGGTGACGAATGCGCGCGGTCGATCTTCCGGGCCTGCGCGATCGTCCATGCCCGCCGATCACACAGCCTTGTCCCGCGCTGTTTCCGGCCGGGTGCGCGTGATATGATCGGCGACGTGCTCTCGACCATGCCGGGAGGCAGACATGTACGTGGTGATCCGGAAGTTCGCCCACATGCGTTCGGTGCCGGAGGCGGCCCGCCGCGCCGAGAGCGGAATCGGACAATTGATGAGGCAGGCGCCGGGCTTCCACGGCTATTACGTCTTCGACGCAGGCAACGGCGTCGCCGGGTCGATCACCCTGTTCGAGAGCCGCGAGACAGCCGTCGCGGCCAATGACAAGGCGCTTGCCTGGATCCGTGCGAGCCTCGCCGACCTGATCCAGGGGGAGCCCGAGATCACGTCCGGCGAGGTCCTGGTCGCGGTCGAGCCCTGATCCCTAATGTCCCTCCTGGGCCTGCATGGCCTCGACGCGGATCTCTTCCGTGAGCTGCGCTTTCAGGCCGGAGAATTCCGGGCTCGTCTTCATCCTGTAGTGGCGCGGATGCGGCAGGTCGACCGGGATGTCCGCCTTGATCCGGCCCGGCCGCGCCGTCATGACGATCACCCGCGAGGCGAGGAAGATCGCCTCCTCGATGTCGTGCGTCACGAACAGCACGGTCTTGCGTTCGCGCTCCCAGATGCCGAGCAGCAATTCCTGCATGAGCGAGCGGGTCTGGTTGTCCAGGGCCCCGAACGGCTCGTCGAGGAGCAGGATGGCCGGGTCGTTCGCCAGCGCCCGGGCGATGGCGGTGCGCTGCTGCATGCCGCCGGAAAGCTGCTTGGGGTAGTGGTGCTCGAAGCCGCGCAAGCCCACCTTTTCCGTGTAGGACGCGACGATGTCCGCCCGATCGGATTTCGGAACGCCCTTCTCGCTCAGGCCGTATGCGATGTTCTCGGCGATCGTCAGCCAGGGGAACAGGGTGTAGGACTGGAACACCATGCCCCGGTCGGCGCCGGGCCCCTTGATCTCGCGGCCTTCGAGAAGGACGCGCCCCGCGCTCGGGCGGTCGAGGCCGGCCACGATGCGCAAAAGGGTGGATTTCCCGCAGCCGGACGGCCCGAGAATGGTGATGAAGTCGTTGCGCGCGACCGCGAGGTTCGTCGGCTCGAGCGCCCGCACCGGCTCCCCGCCGCGCATGCCCGGAAACACGCGCGATACGTTCTCGACGCTGAGGATCGTGTTCGTCATGCGAGTCGCCAGGGGAAGAGCGCCCGGTTGAGGGCCTTGAACAGGAAATCGGAGATCAGCCCGATGACGCCGATCACGATGATGCCGAAGATCATCTGACCCGTCGCCATGAGGGCCTGGCTGTCGATGATCATGTGGCCGATGCCGGACGAGGAGCCGATGAGCTCCGCCACGATCACGTAGGTCCAGGCCCAGCCGAGCACGAGCCTCAGGATCTCGGCGATCTCGGGCGCATTCGACGGGAGCAGGACGCGCCTGACGATGCCCATGTCGGTGGAGCCCAGCGTGTAGGCGGCCTCCACGAGATCGCGGCGCGTGTTGCCGACGGCCACAGCGACCATCAAGATGATCTGGAAGAACGAGCCGATGAAGATGACGAGGAGCTTCTGCAGCTCGCCGATGCCAGCCCACAGGATCAGCAGGGGCACGAAGGCGGAGGCCGGCAGGTAGCGCGCGAAGGAGACGAAGGGTTCGAGAAACGCCTCGAAGGGCTTGTAGGCGCCCATCATCACGCCGATCGGCACGGCGATGAGGGCGGCCATCACGAATCCGCCGACCACCCGCCAGACCGTCACGCCGATATCGCCCATGAAGCCGAACCGGGTGAGGAGAAGCCAGCCGTCCTGCATCATGGTGACGGGATCGGCCAGGAAGGTCTTCGACACGAAGCCGCCGAGCGTCGCCACCGACCAAGCGACCACGAAGACGACGAAGAAGGAGATGCCGAGGGCGATGCGTGCACCCTGGCCGACAGGTTCGAGAGGACGAGGCATGAATGATCTGTTCTGTCGCCCGAACCGAGGGCGGCACGGTCGGGTCGGCACGGGATGGCGAAGGTTCAGGCGATGGTCCGCATGGGCGCGGACCACCGCCGACGAGCCGCACTACTGGATGAAGCTCGTATCGGCAAGGGCGCCCATGTCGGGCTTCTGCTTGATGATGCCGATCTCGAGCAGCAGGTCGGCGGCCTCCTCGGAGAAGGTCTTGAACTCGCTGTCGAAAAACTTCTTGTTGGCCGCCCGGTCCTGCCAGCGCAGGAACTGCGCGGACTTGCCGAAGGCCTCGCCCGTCTGCTTCACGTCGGCGCCCATGATGTCGTAGGCCTTGGCCTGATCCTTCGCGATCATGTCGAGCGCTTCGAAATAGCTGTCCGCGAAAGCCTTGGCGGCCTTCGGATTGTCGGACAGGAATTTCGGCGTGCAGCCGAACGTGTCCATCACCATCGGATAATCGAGCGTGGTGGCGATGATCTTGCCGGCCTGCGGCGCGGCGCGGACCGACGAGAGGTACGGCTCGTAGGTCATCGCGGCGTCGTTCTGGCCGGCGATGAAGGCCTGCGCGGCGGGGCCGGGCTCCATGTTGACGACCGTGACGTCCTTCACGGTGAGCCCGTTCTTCTTCAGCATCCAGGCGAGGGCGAAATACGGCGACGTGCCGGGAGCGGAGGCCGCGACGGTCTTGCCCTTGATGTCCTTGATCGACGCCACGTCGTTGCGGACGACCATGCCGTCGGCGCCGTAGCTCTTGTCGAGCTGGAAGATCTGCTTCGTCGGCACGCCGTTCGCGTTCCAGACGATCCACGTCTCCACCGTGGTCGCGGCACATTGGATGTCGCCCGACTGGATCGCCAGGTGGCGGCTGGCCTGAGGCACCTTCTTGATCGTCACGTCGAGGCCGTTCTTCTTGAAGATGCCGGCCTCCTTCGCGAGCGTCAGAGGCGCAAACCCGGTCCAGCCCGAGATGCCGATCGCCACTTTCGTCTCCTGGGCGGAGGCCGAGCCTGCCGCCAGCGCCAGCAGCGCGAAACCACCAATGATCGCCTTCAATGTCGCCTCCATCCTGTCAAATCGCCGTGCCGATCCGACGCGCCCTCTGGAATTTCTGTTGCTGCGCGCCTGTCGTCCTGTGCAGGTGGCGAATGCCAACACGCCAGCCTTCGGATGTCAAATGTCTATACATGAACGCAGGCCGGCATGACCGGCCTGCGCGCACGGCGACGTCGCGCCGTCAGCGGATGCCGGCGCGCATGAAGGACTGCACGAACTGACGCTGGAACAGGAGGAAGGCCAGGAGCAGCGGCGCCATGGTCATGACGGTCGCGGCCGTGATCACCGACCAGTCGACGCCGGTCTCCGGCGCGCCGAAGACCGCGAGCCCGACCGTCAACGGACGGCTCTCGACCGAGTTCGTCACGATGAGCGGCCAGAGGAAGTTGTTCCAATGGTAGCTCACGGAGACGAGGCCGAACGCGATGTAGGTGGTCTTGCCGAGGGGGACGAAGACCCGCCACAGGACCCCGAAGGAGGATGCGCCCTCGACGCGGGCCGCCTCCACCAGCTCGTTCGGTACGCTCTTGAAGGCCTGCCGCAGGAGGAAGGTGCCGAAGGCCGAGGCCATGTAGGGGAGGGCGATGGCCGGGATCGTGTCGAGCAGGTTGAGCCAGCTGATGACGCGGTAGTTCTCCACGATCAGCACGTCCGGCATGATCATGAGCTGGACCAGGACGAGCGCGAACAGGACGTCGCGCCCCACGAAGCGGAACCGCGCGAATGCGTAGGCCGCCAGCGTCGCGATCACGATCTGGCCCGCGAGCACCATCGTGACCAGCAGCGCCGTGTTCAGGTAGTAGCGGGCGAAGGGAGCCTGCCGCCAGGCGCGCGCGAAATTGTCGAGCGTCAGGGGAGCCGTGAGGTCGAACCGCGTGGCGTATTCGGCCGGGTGGAAGGCGCTCCACAGGCTGTAGGCGAGCGGCAGGAGCCACAGGAGCGCGAGCACCCAGGCGGCGACGGTCTCGACCGAAGGATGGTTCTGTCTCATTGGTAGTGGATCCTGCGATCGAGATAGACGAACTTGGTGAGCGCGACCGCCGCCAGGATCGTGATGAGCGTCACCGTGAGCGTGGCCGCGTAGGTGGTGTCCCAGAAGGTGAAGGCCACCTCGTAGATGTAGTAGAGCAGCAGCGAGCTCGCGTTGTTGGGGCCGCCCTTCGTCATGATGACGAGCTGATCGACGAGCTTGAAGGAGTTGATCAGCGCGTTGATCGAGATGAATAGGGTCGTGGGCATCAGGAGAGGCAGCGTCACGCGGCGGAAGAAGTACCACCGGCTCGCGCCTTCGACCATGGCGGCCTCCTTCAGCTCCGGCGGGATGGTCTGCAGCGCCGCGAGGTAGAAGATCATGAAGAAGCCGGCTTCCTTCCACACGACCATGACGGCGATGCAGTTCATGACCGTCGAGGGATCGCCCAGCCAGTTGTGGCCGGAGAAGCCGAGCGACTTCAGGAACTGGTCGAGCAGACCGTAATCCGGCGTGTAGAAGAAGAGCCAGATATTCGCCACGGCGATCATCGGCAGGACCGTCGGCGTGAAGAAGGCGAGCCGCAGGAACGTCCGCCCGGCGATCTTCCGGTCGACCCAGACGGCCATCAGGAGCGCGAGCGCGATGCTCGTCGGCACGGTCGCCAGGGCGAAGAAGAGGTTGTTGCGAAGTACCTGCCAGAAGACGTCGTCCTCGAGCATGTAGGTGTAGTTGTCGAGGCCCACGAACTCGGCCGGGCCGCTCCGGCCCAGCGAGAAGAAGCTGTGATAGAGCGTCGCCAGGATGGGGTAATGCGTGAAGGCGGCCAGGAGAACGAGCGCAGGCAGCAGCAGCAGCCATGCATTGACGTTCGTCAGCCAAGTCCTGCGCCGGGCGGTTCCGGGCGCGGCGGCGCTCATGACGGCGGCTACCATCGGTTTCTCCTGCATGACCTCGAACGACGTGCCGCGGCAGAAGAACCGCCGCGGCACGTCCGGAGTGATCCTACTTGTAGCGGCTCAGAACGCGCTCGGACTGCTTCTGGGCGCTGTCGAGGGCCTCCTGCGGGCTCTGGGTGCCCGTCACGGCGGCCTGCACCGAGTCGTTGACGATCTTGTAGATGCGTCCGTTGTCGTGCACCGACAGCTCGGCCACGGCATGCTCCAGCTGATCGCGGGCCACGACCGCCTGCGGGAAGCCCTTCACGTAGTCCTTCATGGCCTGCGTCTCGTAGGCTGCCGGCGTCACCGCCACGTAGCCCGTCTTGATGCTCCACTCGGCGGAGCGCTCGGGCGCGGTCATCCAGCGGATGAAGGTGACGGCGGCCTTCTGCTGCTCCGGGGTCGCGCTCTTGAAGACGTAGAAGTTGCCGCCGCCGGTCGGGGAGCCGCGCCGCTCCTTGGCGGGCAGCATGGCGACGCCGAAGTCGAACTTCGCGCCTTCCTTGACGGCCGTCAGGTTGCCGGTGGTGTGCCACATCATGGCGGTCTTGCCTTCGAGGAAGTCGGTGCGCAGGGTGCCCCACTCGATGGCTCCCTTCGGCATCACGCCGTCCTTGGCAGCGAGATCCACCCAGTATTGCAGCGCCTCGACCGACTTCTTCTCGTTGAAGAAGACCTTGTTGCCGGCCTCGTTCATGAGCTTCTGGCCGTTCTCGATCGCCAGAGCCTGCAGCATCCAGTATCCGTAGCCGGTGGACGGGATCTCGACGCCCCAGCGGGAGACGTTGCCCGACGCGTCCTTCTTCACGAGCTTCTTGGACATCTCGGCCATCTCGGCCCAGGTGGTCGGCGGCTTCTCGGGATCGAGCCCGGCCTCCTTGAAGGCGTCCTTGTTGTAGTAGAGCACGATGGTCGAGCGCTGGAACGGAACGCTCCAGGTCTTCCCTTCGACGCGGCCGTTCTCCATGAAGGCCGGGTAGAAGGATTCGAGCCACGCCTTGCCGTCCGCGCCGGCGATCTCGTCGATCGGGACGATCGCCTTCTCGTCCATCAGCGTGAACAGGTCGGTGGAGAACAGAACGGAGAGCTGCGGCGGCTGGCCTCCCTTCATGGCCGTCATCGCCTTGGTCATGGTGTCGGTGTAGTTGCCCGCATAGACCGCCTCGACCTTGATGTCCGGGTTCTCCTTCTGGAACCGCTGCACCATGTCGTCGATGATCTTCGTGACCGGGCCTCCGACCGCGACCGGGTAATACATCGTCAGGTCGACGGCGTGCGCGACGCTCGCCCCCAAGCTCATCACGGTCATAAGGCCTGCCGTGAGCAGCGACTTCGTGTTCACCTTCATTGTCCTCCCCTCCGGAGTTTTGGACGTTTACGCCTGCAGCCGGCCGGCTGCCCGCGTTCTCTCATGCGGCAACGCCTAAAGCATCGGACCCGAAAGTGGATTTGCACTTTTGGGATCCATCCGATGCTTTCTCTTTAGAGAGAGCATCGTCTGTGCGGAAAACCGGGATCCACTTTTCCGCACGGTGCTCTAGTGACGCGGGGCTCCCGCGTCCCGGCGCTTTCCGCTGGTCCTTTCAAACAGATGTATGTGACGGTCTTGCCAGCCAAGCCCGATTTTGTCGCCGGCATGCAGCTGGCAGAAGCCGGGCTGGCGGATCGCCATGGTCTCTCCCTCCACCTCGCAGAGGACGATGCTGTCGGCGCCCAAATACTCGGTCGCCTTGACGGTGGCCGGAACCCCGCCGCTTTCCACGATCGACACATGCTCGGGGCGCACGCCCAGCAGGGACCCGTCGCGCCACGAGATGATGTTCATCGGCGGGGTGCCGATGAAGCGGGCCGTGAAGTCGCTCGCAGGATGATTGTAGAGCTCGTGCGGCGCGCCGTTCTGCTCGATGACGCCGTCGCGCATCAGGATCACCCGGTCGGCCATGGTCATGGCCTCGGTCTGGTCGTGCGTGACGTAGACCATGGTCATGCCGAGGCGCTGCTGCAGGCTTCGGATCTCCGTTCGCATCTCGTGGCGGAGCTTCGCGTCGAGGTTCGACAGGGGCTCGTCCATGAGGCAGACGGGCGCTTCCGCGATGATGGCGCGGCCGAGCGCGACGCGCTGGCGCTGGCCGCCGGAGAGCTGGGACGGCTTGCGGTCGAGCAGGTGGCTCAGGCCCACGATGTCGGCCACGCGCTTCAGGCGCTCGTCCCGCTCCGCGCGTCCGACGCCGCGGACGCGCAAGCCGAAGATGATGTTCTCGGCGACGTTGAGGTGCGGAAACAGCGCATATGACTGGAATACCATCGAGATGCGCCGCTCGGCCGGCGACAGGTGGGTCACGTCGCGTCCGCCGATGGTGATCGTGCCGGAATCGACCTCCTCCAGACCCGCGATGAGCCGCAGGGTCGTGGACTTGCCGCAGCCCGAAGGGCCGAGGAGCACAAGCAGCGTGCCCGCGTCGGCCTTGAAGCTGATGCGGTTCACTCCTCCCACGCCGCCCCATGTTTTGGACACTGCGCTGACAACGATCTCCGACATGAATTTCCAACCTGGCAGTTCTCGGAGGTCCGAGTTTTCGAATGGGTCTGATGCAAGAAACGGTGCTCGGGCGCGCCCTTCGTCTGTCGGGCTCAGGTGGAGCCGACCCGATGTGACCGCCTGAGAGCCTGACTCAATGGCAGTTCGTCAATCTGTCATCGCAATGTTGCGTCCGCACGACAGACGCCGGGCCGGAAAAGCGGAGATCCGTTCAGCCTGGCGTCGGGATGAGAGCGCGTCTGGCGTGGAGCGGAGTTGTGCATGGGCAGGCGCCTCCCCGGCGTTTCCTTCGAGTTCGGATCATTTGTTTTTTTGAAGGCTATGACGGGGAATCTGCGATATCAAGCATACTTATGTGGGATGTTCCAAGTTTTATGACCAACCTACGATACTTCGTCGCCTTGCGGAGGATGTGCGAGTGTTCCTGCCTGAGGGAAAGAAGGCCGCGCGCCAGAGATTGATCATCGCCGAACTCGGTCTTCATCCGGCGGTGCGCACGTCCGCGCTGGCTCGGCGGCTCGGCGTCTCGACGGAGACGGTGAGGCGCGACATCGAGGAGCTGACCAGGCTCGGGCTCGTCAGCCGCACCTATGGCGGCGCGGCCGGGCGCCAGCTGGGGCTGCAGCCGGAATTCCAGGATCGGGATTCGCTCGCGGTCGAAGAGAGGGATGCGATTGCCCGGAAAGCCGTCGAGTTGGTGAAGCCGGGGGACGTTCTCATGATCGATTCCGGTTCGACGACGGCACGCTTCGCTCGGATCCTGGCGCAGGCCGTGGAGCAGATCACGGTCATCACCAACTGCTTCGCGGTGGCCCATTCGCTCGTTCAGGGCAGCGGCGTCCGCGTCTTGTTCTGTCCCGGCGACTTCTCGGTGCGCGAGCGCGGCGTCTACGGCTCCGAGACCTGCGCATTCCTGCAGCGCTTCAACGCCGACATCGCCTTCATCGGCGCGAGTGGCCTGACCGTCGAGGGGCCGACCGACGTCGAGACGCAGGCCTGCTGGATCAAGAGGACGATGCTCGATCGCGCCGAACGGGGCGTGCTCCTGCTGGACGGCACGAAGTTCGACCGACGGCATCTCGAGCTCGTCTGTCCCCTGGACCGGCTATCGGACGTGGTCACCGATCGCCATCCCGAAGGGGGTCTCGCCGTCCGGCTCACTCGCGGCGGCGTCACGCTGCACGTGGCGTCGAGCGTCACGCAGCCGGAGCATGTCGATCCCGCGTAACGGGATCATTCCGAAAAGCCGGCGAACGCGAAGGCGGCGGCGCCTGCTCCGATCGCCGCGACGCTGGCGGCCGCGACGATCCAGCCGGCTATGCGCGTGCCGAAGGCAAAGCTCATGCCCGCCTTCACCAGGGTGTTCACGGCCACCGCAATTGAGATGCCGAGGGCCGCGGAGGTCAGCGCGATGCCGTTTCGGGACTCGCGGGCGAGCGACAGGGTGATGGCGTCCACGTCCGCGATGCCGGAGACAGCTGCGAGGGCGGTCAGGCCGAAATCGCCCGCGCCCGCTCCCACCCACTTGGTCAGCAGGCTGATCAGCGCGATCAGGCCGGCGAGCTTCAGGGCCATGCCGAGGTCGAAGGGGTTGCGGATCTGCAGGTCCGGGTGTTCCTCGTCTCCGCTCCGGTTCGTGAGGAACAGGAGGCCCGCGACCGTGAGCAGGACGAGGCCCGCCGCGCCGAGGGGCCACGCCATCGGCAGGAGCAGGGCGCCGTTGAGGGCGCTCGCCACGAGGAAGACGCGCCCGACCATGACGGCCCCCGACAGGAGGATGCCGGCCGCGAGGAGGGGACTGGCCGCAGGATGCTCGCGCGCCATGCGCGCCAGCGTCACCGTCGTGGCGGTGGAGGAGGCGAGGCCGCCGGCCGCGGCCGCGAGCGCCACGCCCACCTGGCTGCCCATGATCCGGACGGCGATGTAGCCCGCAAACGAGATCGCCGCGATCAGGATCGCGAGAAGCCAGATCTCCGCCGGGTTGATCGCCCCCCACGGATCGACGGCCCGGTTGGGCAGCAGGGGCAGCGCCAGGAAGGTCATGGCCAGGAGGATGAGAACGGAGCGGACCTCCAGCCAGGTGATGCGTCTGAGCCAGCTGTGCAGGGGCTGCTTGAGGGCGAGGATCGCCATGACGGTCACGCCCGCAGCCGCCGCGATCCGCAGGTCGCCGAGGATCGCATAGGCGCCGAGCACGAAGGTGAGGAGGCCGGCGACGACTCCCGTGACGCTGAAATTGCTCTCGGCCTTCGCCTGGAGCCACGAGAAGGCGCTGAACGCGATCGCGAAGCCGAAGAACGACAGGGCCAGGAAGGCCGGATGGGTCTGGCCCGACAGGATCGCGCAGAGGCCGCCGAGGAGGGCCGTGAGGGTGTAGGTGCGCAGCCCCGCCGCGCGCTCGCCCTCGGGCTCCTCGCGCTGCTTCCAGCCACGCTCCAGGCCGATCATCAGCCCGATCGCCAGGGCGACGGCGAGGCGCAGGAGAAGCGGCGAGTCGGTCATGTGGAGCCCCGGCGTTCTTGGGGGCGCGTCCATACGGAGACGAACCCCGGATCTTTTGCCGGTTCATTAGCATGGCCGTCAGGAGGACAATACTGCATCCCCGGAGGCCTCATCGGCCGGCTCGTATCGACGGATCGATCAAGGGTGATGCCGATCCGACCGGGCGACGGACGCACACGGTTATGAGGAACGGCGGAACACCGGGAGAGCCATGCGGCGGCGGCGGTCCCTTCCTGCGCCTGCAGCAATTGTGTCCGGCCCTCTTCCTGCATATTTCCGCTCAATCTAGTGAATAGAAAGAAAACTACATGGTTATGACGTGGTTTACCCGTCCGCTCTGGCAGCGGGTCGCCGTCGCCTTCGCGCTCGGCATCCTGGCCGGCACCCTCGCCGGCGAGCAGGCCGCCGTATGGTTCAAGCCGCTGGGCGACGTCTATCTGAACCTCGTGCGGATGATCGTCATCCCGCTGGTGTTCTTCACCATCGCGTCCAGCGTGGCGAAGCTCGCGGAGGCCGGGAACGTCGCGCGGCTCGGCGCCCGCACCCTGTTCTGGTTCATCGCCACCTCGGCCATCGCGGTGCTGGTCGGCATCGCCTTCGGGCATCTGATCGATCCGGGCCTTGGCCTGTCGAACCTGCCGCTCGGCGAGGTGAAGCCGCGCACCATCCCGACGCCGCTCGAGGTGCTGATCGGCATCGTGCCGACCAATCCGATCAAGGCCATGGCCGACACCAACGTGCTGCAGGTGCTGTTCTTCGCCGGCATCGTGGGCGCGGCGCTGGTGTCGCTCGGCGAGAAGACCGCGGGCCTGCGCGGCCTCGTCGATCAGGGATCGGCCCTCGTGTTCCGCATCACCCGCTGGGTGCTGCAGCTCACCCCGATCGGCACCTTCGGGCTCATCGCCTGGGTGGTCGGCCGCTATGGCCTCTCCTCGCTTCTGCCGTTGGGTAAGTTCATCGGCGCCATGTATCTCGCCTGCCTGTTCCACATCATCGTGGTCTATGGCGGACTGCTGAAGCTGCACGGCCTCAAGCCCAGCCGCTTCTTCCGCGGCGCGCTGCCGGCGCAGCAGATGGCTTTCGCGACCTCGTCGAGCCTCGCGACACTGCCGATGACGCTGCGGGTCGCAGTGGAGAAGCTCGGCGTTCCGCAGAGCTACGCGAGCTTTGCGGTTCCGCTCGGCGCCAACGTGAAGATGGACGGCTGCGGCGCGATCTATCCGGCGATCGCCGCAATCTTCATCGCGCAGTACTTCGGGCTCGACCTCTCGCTGACGCAGTACGTGCTCATTGGCCTCACGGCGGTGCTCGGCTCCCTCGGCACGGCGGGCGTTCCCGGAACCTCCATCGTGATGCTGACCCTCACGCTCAGCACCGCGGGGCTGCCGCTCGAGGGCATCGGCTACATCGTGGCCATCGACCGGGTCGTCGACATGATGCGCACCGCCACCAACGTCACCGGCCAGATCCTCGTGCCCGTGCTCGTGGCGAAGGAGGAGGGGATCCTCGACCAAGCCGTCTACGACGGTGCCGCCGAAACCCGCGAGCCCGCCGCCGACACGGTACTCGTAGCGGCCGAGTAGAGACGCGGCCGGCTCCCCGGCTGCAACTGAACCAGGCCATGGCCGTTCTGCTCTTCACGGAAGCAGGTCGGCCATGGCGTCACAGAGTTCGTCCCGAAAAGTCATCTATGCCGCGCTCCTGGGCAATTTCCTGATCGCGGTCACCAAGTTTGCCGCCGCTGCGTGGACCGGAAGCTCGGCCATGCTGAGCGAGGGCGTGCATTCCCTGGTCGATACCGGCAACGAACTGCTCCTCCTTTACGGGCTGCACCGCTCCGCGCTGCCGCCCGACCGCGCCCATCCGCTCGGCCATGGGCGCGAGCTCTATTTCTGGACCTTCATCGTCTCCCTGCTGATCTTCGCTCTCGGGGCCGGCGTCTCGATTTACGAGGGCATCATGCACATGCGCGAGCCGGAGCCCGTCGAGAGCCCTGTCGTGAACTACGTGGTGCTCGGCCTCTCGTTCCTGTTCGAGGGCGGCTCCTGGTGGGTGGCGCTCAAGGAGTTCAGGCGCGCCAAGGGGCAGCGCGGGTATTACCAAGCCGTTCGGGAGAGCAAGGACCCGACGACCTTCACAGTGCTGTTCGAGGACAGCGCGGCCCTCGCGGGGCTTGTCATCGCATTCGTGGGAATCTCGGCTGCGCAGTATTTCGAGATTCCGGAACTCGACGGTCTCGCCTCCGTCGGCATCGGTCTCGTGCTGGCTGCGACCGCCATGGTGCTGGCGCGGGAAACCAAGGGCCTCCTGATCGGGGAGGCGGCTCATGCCGGGCTCCAAGCCTCGATCCTCGCCATCGCCCAGGATGATCCGGCGGTCGAGCGCGCCAACGGCGTGCTGACGGTGCACCTCGCGCCTCAGCAGATCGTTGCGGCGCTCAGCGCCGAATTCGCGGACGACCTGACGACGCCGGAGATCGAGGCCTGCGTCACGAGGCTGGAGGCGAAGGTGAAGGCGGCTCATCCCGAGATCGCCATGCTGTTCATCAAGCCGCAGAGCGCCGGCACCTACCGCAAGCGGCGCGCCGCGATCAATCTGGCCGACTACACGGTTGACGATTCCGGTCATCTATTGAAAGACGCACCCGACTCCCCATGATAGTCTGGATGGGGCGACAGGAGTGCGTATGGCCGGGCGGGTAATCAAGGACGATCAGCCTCGCGTCTATTTCGACTGCAACAAGTGCCCGGCATTCTGCTGCTCGATCTACGAGCGTGTCGGCGTCACGAAGCGCGACATCAACCGGCTCGCCAAGCATTTCGGCGTGACGCCCGACGAGGCGCGCGAACGCTACACGGCCGATTGGGAAGGCGAGCGCGTGCTCAAGCGCGTCAAGGACGTGATCTTCGAGAAGACCTGCGCCTTCCTCGACCAGAAGACACGCGGCTGCACGATCTATCACGCACGCCCGGAGGTATGCAGGTCCTATCCCAACCGGTCGCGCTGCGCCTATTACGATCTGCTGCGCTTCGAGCGCATCCAGCAGGGCGACGAGAGTGTCGTGCCGCAGGTCAAGATCACGTTCCACGACGTCGAGGAGGAGGTCGTGGACAACGCGGACGGTCCGGAGCGGATCTACGAGTGGGGCGAGAAGGAGCGCTGAGGCGCCTCAGGGGCGGTTCTGACCGCCGCCGTTCGGCGTCACGATCACGGTCGCGGTCATGCCGGCGCTCAGGCGAATATCGTCCGGCACGCGATCCAGGGCGATGCGCACGGGAACGCGCTGCGCGAGGCGCACCCAGCTGAAGGTCGGGTTGACGTTGGCGATGAGGCCGTCGGACGTCTGCGCCGTCTCCCGGTCGGCGATCGCGCGGGCGATGCTCTCCACATGCCCCGGGATCTCGTCCGGAAAGCCCATCAGCCGCACGGTCGCACGGTCGCCCTCGCGAATGTTGCGGATCTTCGTCTCCTCGAAATAGCCGGCCACATGGAAGGAGTCGCTGTTGACGATGGCGAGCAGCGCCCGGCCGGCCGTGGCATAGTCGCCCGCATTGACCTGGAGGTTCGTCACGAAGCCGTTCACGGGTGAGCGCAGCTCCGTGCGGTCGAGGTTGAGGCGGGCCGTGTTGAGCGCGGCGAGCGCCTGGTCGTACTCGGCCGCGGCGGTCGCGACCGCGGTCTCCGCCTGCTCACGCGCCTCCACCGTGATGGCTGCGGTGGACAGCCGGGTGCGCCGCTCAAGTTCCCGCCGCCGCTGCTCGAGCTCCTGCTCGCGTCCTTGGACGTTGGCCTCGGCCTGGCTCAGCGCGAAGCGGTATCGCTCCGGATCGATCGTGAAGAGCACGTCGCCCTTCTTCACCGCCTGGTTGTCCTTCACTCTTACCTGGGCGACGGCACCGGAGACGTCGGGCGCGATCTCGATGATGTCCGCATGGACCCGGCCGTCGCGCGTCCATGGGTTGCGCGTGTAGTCCTGCCACGCGAACCATGCGGCGGCCGCAGCTCCTGCGACCACGAAGGTTGTGACGACGAATTTGACGGTGCGGGAAACGGCCACGGGATTGAGATCCTAACGAAACACGAGCGAGATGCAGGCGGACAGCACGAGCACATAGAGCGCGACGTTGAACAGGGCTTGATGCCAGACGAGACGATAGAAGCCGATTTCCCTCAGGACCCAGCGCAGGACGATCCAGATGACGGCGGCCGCGGCCGCATAGGCGAACATGGGCGGCGCGTAGATGCCGAACAGGTCGACTTCCTTGATCATGCGGGAACCGCCTCCTTCCTCAGCACGGAGGGCACCGGAGCGGTTCGGGCCTGTCCGAAGAGGTCCGCATGCCGGTGGAGAGCGCTTCCGATCGCCACGAGGGCCGTCAGCGTCTCGTCGGCAGGCCCAGTGGGACGCTCGAGCAGAAGGGCGACGGCGTCGTCGATTTCACCGAGAGGTTCGGAGACGGGTTGTCCTGCCGCGAGGCGGCCAAAGTGACGGGTAAGGGCCGCCAGAACTCGGTCGACGGCGCGTGCCGCGTCATGGGTCAGATCCCCGCGCACGGCTTTGAGGGTCATGATGTTGAAGCCGATGCGCAAGGCCGCCAGCGCGCTGCGCATCGTGGCGCGCTGGTCGGGCTGGGCGATGTCGAGACGGGCGAACAGGGCATTGATGCGATCGAACATGCGGCTCGCGAAGCGGGTGCGGCTGACATTGGCGTCGGGGCCCGCGAGCCGCTCCAGGTCGCGGAGCACGCCGCCGCGCACCCTGCGGATCGTCCACTCGACCCCGAGCGGGCGGAACAGCCGGAACATGAGGATACCGGCCCCGATGCCAACGATGAGAGCGCTGCTCGAATTGATGAAGGAGGCAAGGTCCGGCTGCGTCGGCGTGTTCGTCAGGCCGAGAAGAGCCACGAGATTGAGCCCGAGCGGCGTCACCCGGATGCCGATGCCCGGAAGGCCGAGCAGGATGCCGAAGGGCAGGTAGAAGGGCAGCAGCACCATCACGAGGGAGGCGAAGCCGTCGATCATCGGCAGCACCGCGAACATGTAGAAAGCCGCGATGACGGCGGACAGGATCGTCATGCGCAGGAAGTTCGCGGCGGCGGCCGCCGGTTCATCGAGGGCCGCGAGGATGCTGCAGATCACGCCGCTGAAGATGACGGCGGAGCTCCCATGCGTCCATCCCGAAGCGATCCAGAACGCGGCCGTGAGCAGGACCGCCCCGGTGGAGGTCGCGCCGGCCACGAGCGCGAGCACCACGTCGCGGTAGCGCGCGGTCGACGGCGCTTCCTCGGGGATGGCGATGCGCCGTCCTGAGAGAATGGCGGCGCGCAGGTCGAGCAGTCGCTGCCAGGTGCCCAGCGCATCGCTCAGGCGCAGCAGGATGTTGCGCACGAGGATCGTCTCGTGATCGCGCACCATGTCCCCGAAGGAGGGCATCCGCGCTGCCGTCTCCTCCTGAAGCCTGCGGATTTGCCGGTCCATCTCCGCGTCGGGCGCGAGCGGATCGGGCCGGTCGAGAAGGGCTGCCGAGCGGTCCAGCAGGTCCTGAACCATGTCCTGCTTGCCGGTCGCATGGCTTCGCAGAAGCTCGAGGCGGTCGTTGATGGAAACCAGGAGCGACAGGAGGGTAAGGAGCTGACCCTGGAGGTGGCGCACCGCGTCGCCGGCTGCCCTGACGGAGGGAGTGTCGAAGGAGGCGAAGACCCGCAGCGCATCGAGCCCGATCGTATCCGCCACCATCCGGCGCTGGTCGGCGAGGGCCTTTTCCTCCCCCGATTCTCCGCGGAGCACGTCGCCCAGCCATTGCACCGAAGCCGTCAGGGTCGCATCGACGGAGGCCTTGAGGGCTTCGCCCGCGCGCTTCGGAAAGACGATCTGGCTGACCAGGGTGGCGCATGCGATGCCGAGGGTGATCTCGATGCAGCGGCCAACGGCGTAGTCGAAGGCGGTTTCCGGCGCGAGCGCGGCCGGAATGCCCACGATGGCGGCCGTGTAGCCGGACAGCATCGCTCCGTAGGAGGCCGGTGCGTCGCGCAGGAGCACCGACGTGAAGGTGCAGGCCCCGATCCAGAGCGCAAGCGCCAGGAGGAAAAGGGAGGGCGCCTGGGCGAAGGCGCCGACCAGGGCGAGGGCCGCCGTGGCGCCGACGACCGTTCCGGTGACGCGGAAGAGGGATTTGGCCACGACCATGCCGGCGATGGGCTGCGCGACCACGAAGGCGGTCAGCATGGCCCAGCTCGGCTGGGTTAGGTCGAGCGCGAAGGCGATGTAGAGAGCGAGGACAGCCGCACCGAAGGTCTTGATCGAGAACATCACCTCTCGCCAGCTCGGCTGCGGCATCGTTTCGGGTCTCTCGATCCTGGATGGCCGCCTGCGGAACGAACCCGGCGCGGCCTCGTGAGGTTACCTAGGGCCTGAGGGGGGAACGCCCAGGCGCGGCCTCAAGTGCCATGCTGGGACGACCGGGTGAAATGTGCACCTCACAACCCAGCTTTGCACGACATGATGAGGATGGGGCGGATGTTCTGGTATATAGGCAACCCGAAAACGCCGGATCGGATTCCGGTCGGGAATCCCGGGAAAAACGACCAATGGACATGAAATCGCCAGCCGTGACCGCCACGCCTGCCCGCACCGTGGCGGAGGGAGTGGCCGTGCCGATCCTCGCGGCGATCAGCATTTCGCATCTCCTCAACGATCTGATCCAGTCGCTGCTCCCGGCGATCTACCCGATCCTCAAGACGAACTTCCACCTCGATTTCGGCCAGATCGGCCTTCTGACCCTGACCTTCCAGATCACGGCCTCGCTGCTGCAGCCCCTGGTCGGATACGCAACGGACAAGAAGCCCCAGCCCTTCTCCCTCGTGGTCGGCATGGGCTTCACGCTCGTGGGCCTGCTCACCCTCTCGCGCGCCGGGTCGTTCCCGATGCTCCTGCTGGCGGCGGCGCTCGTCGGCATGGGCTCCTCCGTGTTCCATCCGGAATCGTCCCGGGTGGCCCGCATGGCATCGGGCGGCCGGCACGGTCTTGCGCAGTCCGTGTTCCAGGTCGGCGGCAATGCGGGCACGGCCGTCGGGCCGCTGCTCGCGGCCTTCATCGTCGTCCCGATGGGGCAGTCCAGCATCGCGTGGTTCTCGGTCGTCGCGCTGCTGGCCATGATCATCCTGTTCAACGTGGGGCGGTGGTATCAGGCCAAGGTCGTGGCGCTTCGCTCCAAGCCCAAGGCGGCGCCGGCTGCGTCGCCCCATTCGCGGGCGAAGGTCGCGGTCTCGATCACCATCCTGATGCTGCTGGTCTTCTCCAAAAACTTCTATACGGCCAGCATCACCAGCTACTTCACCTTCTACCTGATCTCGAAGTTCCAGCTCTCGGTGCAGGATGCGCAACTCCACCTGTTCATCTTCCTCGGGGCCGTTGCGGCCGGGACGGTGCTCGGCGGGCCGATCGGCGACCGGATCGGGCGCAAATACGTGATCTGGTTCTCGATCCTCGGCGTGCTGCCCTTCACCCTGGCCCTGCCTTACGCCAACCTGTTCTGGACGGGGGTGCTGAGCGTGCTGATCGGCCTGATTCTGGCCTCGGCCTTCTCGGCGATCCTGGTCTATGCGACGGAGCTCGTCCCCGGGCGCGTGGGCATGGTGGCGGGCCTGTTCTTCGGCCTGTCCTTCGGCATGGGCGGCCTCGGCGCCGCGGTGCTCGGCCAGCTCGCGGATTGGACCAGCATCGAGACGGTCTACCGCGTGTGCTCGTTCCTTCCGGCCATCGGCCTCCTGACCTATTTCCTGCCGCACGAGAAGCCAAAGGCCCTCGCGGCCTGAAGGCTCAGGGCTGCGCGGCAGCCTTGGTCATCGGCTCGACGGTGACGGCGAGCCGCATGTCCGGGTGGATGCCGCAGATCGCCTGGAACTGGCCCGGCTGGTCGAACCCAATGGTGATCGCGTCGCCCGGGTTCTGCGCGTCGGAGCTCACGCTGAGGCCCGGCCCATCGATCCGCACGTTGTGGGTGCGGGTGTCGTCGTTCACGATCTTCAGGGCTTGGCCGACCTTCAACAGGATCGCGCCGGGCGTGAAACGCCGGTCCTTCTGTCCCACCGTCGTCGCCGCAATGGCCGGAACGTCGGCGCCGAGCACCATGGTCCTGGCTGGCAAGCTCGCGGGACGGGGTGGATCCTCGCTTGAGAGAGTGTTCAGGAAGGCGACGAGCTGCGCGCGCTCCTTCGGGCTCAGCGCGATCCGGCGGGGCAGATCGGCCGAGAGCGTCGGACGCTCGACCACGCGCTCCGCGTAGTGATCCACCACGTCCTCGAAGGTCGCGAGCGATCCGTCATGCATGTAGGGTGCGGTCCAGACCCGCTCGCGCAGGCTAGGCGTCTTGAAGGCATTGTCTGCGGCCTTGAGGCCCAGCACGACACCGCGGCCCTGGTCCTGTCCGGGAAGGCCGACGTCGTGGAACGCCTCGTCGGTGAAGCGCCAGCCCGTGTGGCAGCTCACGCATCCCGCCTTGCCGACGAAGAGCCTCAGCCCGGCCTTTTCGTCGGAATCGATGGCCTCGTCGTCGCCCTTCACCCATCGGTCGAACCGGGTCTCGGGCGACACGAGAGTGCGCTCGAAGGCGGCCAGCGCCTTCAGCAGGTTGGAGCGGGTCACGGCCGGGTCTTCGGGGAAGGCCCTGGCGAAGGACCGGACGGTCTCGGTGTCGGCCGCCAGCGTCCTGACGGCGCCGGCGAGGTCCCCGGCCATCTCGCGCTTGTTTTCGATCGGGCCTGCCGCCTGATCCTCCAGGCTCGCGGCGCGACCGTCCCAGAACCACGACAGGCCCCAGGCCATGTTCCACAGGGGAGGGGTGCGGCGGTCGAGCGGCTGCCCGTCGAGGCCGCCGTGGCGCGGAACCCCGTCCGTGAAGGACAGCTCGGCCTGGTGGCAGGTCGAGCAGGCGACGGTGCCGTCCCCCGACAGGCGCGGATCGTCGAAGAGCTTAGCGCCCAGGGCCACCTTGTCGGGCGTGGTCGGGTTGCCGTCCGGCATCGGCGCGTGGTCGGGACGCGCGAAGACCTGCCGCCAGTGAGCCGCATCGAACGGATCGGGGCCGGCCTTGGCTCCGCCCAGGACGGTGACGAGGCCGAGCCCTGCCGCCGCTTGGACGAGACGCGGGGTTTTCGCGCGTTCCATGGACCTATCGGAAGTTTCCGACCTGCAGCTCGAACTTGGCGACAGACGCGAGGAACTGGCTCGCATCCTTCGCGGGCTTCTGCGGCGGCGTGACAGCCGGGAAGGTCGCCTTCAGATCGTCGAGGCCGGCGCGGATCGCCTTGGCGGCGTCGGCGTTCTTGGCCGCCAGCGCATCCGCCACGGTGCCGACGAGGCGGTCGATCTCGAATACGAAGCCGCGCGCATCTTGGTACTCGACCACGTTGGCGATGCGGCCCTTCTCGACCGCTTCCTCGTATTCGTCGGCCGCCTGCTGCAAGGTCTCGAGGGCTGCTTCGAGCACGAAGTAGGACTTGTTCTCCTCCTTGGCGAGCACGGCGCTCTCGGCTGCCGCGAGGCGCTCCTCGACGGTTGCACGGGCGCGGGCGTAGGCCTCCTTGTTCTTGGCCTTCACGGTCTGCGACAGGGACTTTAGGGCGGTCTGGAACGGGCCGATGCCGAAGGCCTTCAGGTCGTCGCGCAGGGAGCCGTAGATCTCCTCCTCCGGGTGGAGGAAGTGCGGGAGGGCGTCGGCCCAACGCCCGGCCTCGACCAACTCTCCGCCGACGATCAGGTGGCCGCGGATCATCTCGATGCCGCGGGCGAGATGCAGGCCTGCCGGCAGCTGTGCGCCACCGCCGCCTTCGCCGCCGCCTTCACCGCCTTCGCCATCGGGCGCGGCCTTGACGGCCTTTCCGTGGCCCTGGTGCTGGGCGAGATGGATCGTGCCCTGGCCCGCCGGCGCCTCGATTCCCGCCGGCTGCGCCGGCAGCATCCCGGCCTGGGTGGCGGCGGGCGTCGTCATCAGGACCGCAGTGCCCAGATTTGCCCAGATCTTCCGTCTCTTCATCGACATATCCCCCGCGGCGAGCCAAGATCGCCGGAAAGCCAGTTTGGAATAATTAAAAACTATAAGTCTTTACAGTCACTTAGCTACATTTTATGCCGACGGAAAGCAACAAGGTCTTCGTCTGATGCTGATCACAATCGCGGACGTGCTGTCGCACGCGGAGCTGCAGGACATCCGCTCCACCTTGCAGGCCATGCGCTTCGAGGACGGGCGGACGACGGCCGGTTGGAGCGCCAAGCTCGTCAAGGACAACGAGCAAGCCAGGGAGGGCGCGGCCCTCGACCTCCTGCGCGAGCGGGTCTCGAAGGCGATCCTCGCCAACGAGGTGTTCAGCCTGGCCGTGCGCCCTAAGACGCTGACCCCGCTGCTCTTCAGCCGCTACGGCGGCGGTCAGCATTACGGCACCCATGTGGACAACCCGCTCATGAACGGGATCCGCACGGACGTGTCCTTCACGCTCTTCCTGGCCGATCCGGATAGCTACGACGGGGGCGAGCTCGTGATCGAATCCGTCTCGGGCGAGGACGAGATCAAGCTTCCGGCCGGCCATCTCGTGGCCTATTCGTCGACGAGCCTGCACCGGGTCGCCCCGGTCACGCGCGGCGAGCGGCTCGTCGCCGTGGGCTGGGCCCAGAGCTACCTGCGGGATGCCGCGCAGCGCGAGCTGCTGTTCGATCTCGAGAACGCCAAGCGCGGCCTGTTCGCCAGAGCCGGAAAGACGCCGGAGTTCGACCTGCTGGCGAAGACCAGCGCCAACCTGTTCCGCATGTGGGCGGAGGTGTAAGCCTCCTACTGCCAGGCGTAGTTGAAGCTCACGCTGATGCGCTCGCTCTCGGCTTCGTTCAGCGGAACCTCGTGGCGCAGCCAGCTCTCCCAGAGCAGGATCGTGCCGGGGTTCGGCTTCATGTAGGCGAATTGCCGGTTCTCCGGCTTGGCCTTGGCCTTGCGCGGGGGCGCTGCCATCATGAAGCCGAGGCGCGGGTCCTCGAGCTTGAGCGCGCTCGCCCCTTCCGGGATCGTCACATAATAGGTGCCGCTGATCACGGAATGCGGGTGGATGTGCGAGGTATGGACCCCGCCCGGCGGCAGGATGTTGACCCAGAGGCTGTCCATGACGAGCTTGCGCCCCTTGAGGTCGAACTCCAGCTCCTTGGCGAAGGCCGACACGTGGGAATCGAGGTTCTTCAGGAGCTGGCCGAAGACCGGGATGCGCCAGGGCAGGTCGTTCAGGGACGCGTAGGAGGTGTAGCCCGGATAGGCGTTCTTCTCGCACCAGCGCTGGCCGGCCTCGTCGTCCTCGGCCAGGGACAGGCAGGCGGCTTCGAGCTCCTGATTGAGGGTCTCGGCTTTCGGCCCCGTGAGTTCGGCCCGGTAAACCTTGGTGACGAAGAATGTATCGATATTTGCCATGGCTCGGCCCTGGAGGTGGGATGCCGTTCTGTCAGAACTCTGCGGTCGATACAACACCGGCAAGGTTTTTGCCGCCCGCCCCGCCGTCCCGCTTGCAGGATCGCGAGGCCCGACCCACCTTGGCCTTATGATGCCGCCGACCGCCCCTACAGCCTCCTCCGGAGACATGCTCGTGCTTGCACGGAGCCTCGATGCCGACACCCTTCCGAAGGTGATCGCCCTGCGGGACTGGCTGGTGACGGTGGCGGCCCACATGGAGGATTCCAACCTCGTCCTGACCGGCTTCGTGGAACGGCTGATCGAACTGGGGCTGCGCATCGACCGGGCTGCCTCGGCCATCGAGACCCTTCACTCCGAATATGCGGGCATTGGCCGGTTCTGGACCCCGGAGGAGGGGACGGTCGTGCGCTATCTCCCTCATGGCGAGCGCCGCGACCTCGTCTACCGGGCCAGTCCCTTCGCCCATGTGAACCAGACGGGCGAGTGGCTCTTCCTCGACCTCGACGAGACGCCCGACGATCTTTTCCCGATCATCCCGGAACTGAAGGAAGCAGGCTATCGCCATTACCTGACGGTTCCGATCCGCTTCATCAACGGCGCCGAAAACGGGATTTCCTTCGCGACCCGCGATCCCGAGGGCTTCGGCGAGCGGGGCCTGACGATCCTACGCCTCGTCATGCCGTCCTTCGCGCTCATCACGGAACTCAGAGCCACCAGCAACCGGCTCGACGAGGTGCTGCGGATCTATGTCGGGGACGAGCCGCACCGGGCGATCCTGTCCGGAGCGATCCTGCGCGGGCAGGTGACGCGGATCCGCTCGGCGATCCTGTTCGCCGACATGCGGGACTACACGCGCATTTCCTCGACCCTGAGCCCGGAAAGCGCCGTCGAACTCTTGAACGACTACTTCGACTGCCTCGTGCCGCCCATCGAGGAGGAGGGCGGGGAGGTGCTCAAGTATCTCGGCGACGGCCTCCTGGCGATCGTGCGCGATCGGGGCGACGACACCGGCGGCGCCCCGCAATCGGCGCTTACCGCCGCCACCAACGCCTTGCGGCGGATCCAAGCCGCCAACAACGAGGGCCGCTTCCCGGTCCCGATCAACATCGGCATCGCCCTGCACCACGGCGATGCGGCCTACGGTAATGTCGGGTCCGGCCAGCGCCTCGACTTCACGGTCATCGGGCGCGACGTGAACCTAGCCAGCCGGATTGCCGACCTGAACAAGCGCCTGGGCGAGCCGCTGCTCATGTCCAAGTCCTTCGTCGAGCACCTCTGGGGCAACCCGTCCCCGCTCGGCGCACATGCGGTCGAGGGCTTTGAGGAGATGATCGAGGTCTATAAGCCCTGACGTTCAGCGAGCGCTCCGCATGCCGTCAGTCCGCCGTGGTGATCGTATCGAGAGCATAGTGCAGGGGAGCGACGGAGGCTCTGACCAGCCCGCGCGTCGGAGCGCCCAGCTCGAGGATCATGAAGATCCCTCCGGAAATCGCCATGGCGCACAGGAACAGGATCGCGATCACCGTACCGTTGTTCGGCGCGAAGAGGCCGAAGCTGGCGAAGAGCAGGGTCAGCCAGAAGATCACGAGGAGCAGGAACGGCGCCGGCATCGTCACGCCGGACTTCTCGACCAGGAGCCATCGTGCGTCCGCGATGGCGCCCAGCAGTTGGAGGGCCTGCTCCTGGATCTGACGGCCACGGTCGTCGTGGGGCTGCAGGGCAACCACCTGATCGCTGATCGTTTCGAGATTGGCGAGCTTTGAGATCGACAGGTCGCCCACCTTTGGCGGGCTGGACAGTTCCTCGACTTTGGCCTCGGCGTAATTTCGAAGCTCCTTGCGAATGGATGCGGCATCGGAGCCTATTCGCAGCAGCGCGCGGTCGAGCTTGACGATATCCACCGCCAGGGCCTCGATGGCGTTTGTACGCTCGTTGAACGCCGTGCTGGCGGTGCTGATCATCAGGCCGATGACCAAGGCCGAGAGGGTGCCGACGACCGCCATCGACACGGAGACTGCGGTTCGCGTCTCGGGACTCATGTGATGCGCCGGGAGCCGGCCGGAGAGCACAATGCCGATCATGGCGCCGCAGAACACGGCAATGAACGTGAACAGGCTTGCAAGCACCGAACCCATGAACAGCCTTCATGTCTGCCGTCGCGGCCTGGGAGTATCGGAGCGGACGGGCGATCCGGTCAAGCATGAGGCGGGCTCTGACCGGGCCGGCCGTTCCTTCTACTCTCCAGGCGTCGGGGTCGGGCGGCTCGCATAGGAGCGGGCCAGGATCGCGCAGACGATCAGCTGGATCTGATGGAAGAGCATCAGGGGCAGGATGACCGCGCCGATCATGGCAGGCGGAAACAGGATGCTGGCGATGGGGACGCCGCTTCCCAGGCTCTTCTTCGAGCCGCAGAACACGATTGCGATCTCGTCCCGGCGCGAGAAGCCGAGCAGGCGGCTGGCAGCCGTCGTGATCACGAGCACGAGGGCGAGCAGCACGCTGCTGATGACCATGAGCACGGCAAGGTCGCGCAGTCCCAGCTGGCGCCACAATCCTTCCGCGACGGCCTCGCCGAACGCATAGTAGACCACGAGCAGGATCGCGCCGCGGTCGACCGCGCTGGTGAGCCGACGGTGCCCCTCGACGAAAGCGCCGATCCATGGGCGCGAGAGATGCCCTACGACGAAGGGCACGAGCAGCTGCCCCACCACCGCCCCGATGGAGCTCAGCGGAATCGAGCCTTGCGTGTTCATGAGAAAGCTCATGAGCAGCGGGGTCAGGAACACGCCCATCACGTTCGAGGCCGAGGCGCTGCAGACCGCGGCCGCGACGTTCCCGTCCGCGATCGACGTGAAGGTGATGGAGGACTGGATCGTGGAGGGCAGCAGGCACAGGTAGAGCACGCCCATGGCCATCCCGGGCGCCAGGACCGATTCGAGGCTCATGCTCAGCATGAGGCCGAGCAGGGGGAACAGGATGAAGGTGGCGGCGAACACCGTCAGGTGCAGGCGCCAGTGAATGGCGCCCCTGATGATCGTCTCCCGCGACAGGCGCGCGCCCTGAAGGAAGAACAGGACCGCGATCGAGCAGGCGATGACGACCTTGAGGACGGGAAGCGCCGCTCCCGTCGCTGGCATGAAGGTGCCCGCCGTCGCCGTCGCGAGCAGCGCAAGGGTGAAGCGGTCGGGTTTCAAAGAGGAGAGGAGGGCCATGATCTCGTCGTGCTCGCCGGGCTGCCGGCCCGTATTCAGCGCCCGAAGAACCGCTCGTCCTGACTGCGGCGCAGCCGGAGAAGCGGGGATTCGCCGGGCAGCTCCAGATGCCGAATGCGGATCTCCTCGCCCCTGCGGACGGAAATTGCCAGCCGACAATCCGCCGCAAGATAGAACGGTGCCGGCGCCTCGGGCGTCAGCGGCGCGGCCGGCCTGGACTCAGCGGTGACGCCCGAGATGGTATGGTGATGACCGCCCATGGTCAGCAACGTTCCGGCCGGAAGGTCCTCGGTTGCCACGGCGACGAGATCGTAGCGGGGCCGGTAGTCGGTCCCGTATCCGGAGACCTTGTGGATGGCCGCATCGAGGATGCTGGTCGCGGCTTCGAGGCCAAGGAGGTGTCGCGGCAGATAGGCCATCGCGGTTGCGCCGCTGCGGCTGACGACGTGCCCCTTCTGGGCCAGCATCTCCCAGCTCTTCGCGTCCTCGCAGCGGATGACCACGAACACGCCACCCGCGAAGCTGACCTCATCGGGCTTGCGCAGGCAATGGAAGACGTCGAGTCGTCGCGTGCCGTCCAGGATGCCGCCGTCCAGGCGCTGCGACAGGATCGTCGGCACTTCCCCGATGCGGGCGAGGGGGGCGTGGAGATCCTGCCGGTCCGGCTGGAGGCCGGTGGCGTTAGCCACCACCATGAGTTCGCACAGATCAGGCACCGCGCGCTGCGGAAAGCCCGCGATCGCGGCGTGACGCGCGTCGAGGATGCCTGCCACGGGGCGCACGCCCAGATCCCAATGCGGCGCAAGATCCACGTCGTCCGCCACGCGCCCGTTGCTGCTGATCCGGCGCGTCGAGGGATCAAACACGAAGTCGTACTCGCTCGACTTGCCGGCGGCCACGATGTCGAAGCCCATCACCTCCGCCCAGGTGGCGAGGCCGATGAGCAGACTGGGCTGGTCCCCGTCGACGGTTGTGACGATCAGGCCCCGGTCTCGCGCTAGCGCGGCGAGCCCCGGTCCGACCACGCTGTCCAGCTCCTTCGTGACCAGAGCGAGATGTTTCCCCGCCTCGACGGCGATGAGGGCGTGTCGGGCTGCGGCGATGGGTTGTCCGGTCGCCTCCACGATCACGTCGATGGGAAGGTCGGCCACGACAGCGAGATCTCCCGCCGCGATGTAGTCGCCGCGATCCCAGGCGGCCTTTGCATCGCCAGCCGTCGTGCAGACCTGAATCCTCCGGGTCTCGATCCCGGCGGCCTTGAGGCCCGCGGCGGCGCTCTCGGCAGTGACGTCGACGGCGATGCGCGCGTTCATGAGCGGCACGCGCTGAGCCTGGGCGAGATAGCTCTGGCCGAAGCCTCCGGTGCCGACGACGCAGGTCTCAACCGGGCGGTCGGCCTTCGCATAATAGGTGTGGTAGTTCATGGCGTGTCCTCCCGACGGCTGCGCCAGGCGCCGTCAGCATGTTGTCGTTGAGTGGGGCCGCCGGTCAGGCTTCAGCGCAGCATCGCCCAGGCTTTCAGGAAGAAGTCGGGCGCGCCGAAATTTCCGGATTTGAGCGCAAGCGCGAGATCGGTGCCGGCGAGAGTCCGGGTCCACGGAACGCCCGGATCGATCTCCGGTCCGATCGAGAGCGCCTTCACGTCGAGCGCGTTGACGACGGCGCCCGAGGTCTCGCCGCCGGCCACGATGATGCGCGTGAAGCCGGCAGCCGGCAGTGCCCGGGCGATGTCGGCCAGCGCGTGTTCCACGACCTCGCCCGCATTCATGCGACCAAGACGGCGCTGCACGTCCTGCACCGCATCGGGCGCAGCGGTGGAGTAGATCAGAACGGGCCGATCCGCCGACTGCTCGGAGAGCCACGCCAGCGCGGACTGAGCCGTCATCTCGCCCGATGCGAGCGCCATCGGGTCGAGACGGAATGCCGGGACCCCGGTCTCCGTGGCGACCTGCACCTGGCGCTGCGTGGCGCTGGAGCAGGAGCCGGCCAGGATGATCTCCCGACCGCTTGGCGCGTCGAAAGTGGTGATGGACGATGAGGCGGCCGGAGAGACGTCGCCGCGATACGCTGCGGGCAATCCCATGGCGACGCCCGATCCGCCGGTGATCAAGGGCAGATCCGCGGCGGCGTGTCCGATTGCCCGCAGGTGGTCGTCCGTCAGCGCGTCGACGATGACGATCCTGCGGCCGGCTGCCTTCTCGCGCTCGAACGCCTTGCGGATTGCGTCCGGGCCGGCATTCACGTCCTCGAAGACCACGAGGCCGACCGGAAGCGCCGTCTGCCGCTGCAGCACGCGAACGAGGTTCGAGTCCCGCATGGGCGTGAGCGGGTGATCCTTCATGCTGCTCTCGTGCAGAGGCACGCCGTTGACGAACAGATGCCCCTTGTAGACCGTGCGGCCGTTCGCCGGGAACGCCGGGCAGGCGAGGGTGAAATCGCTGTCCGTGAAGGCGAGCAGCGCCTCCGTCACCGGACCGATATTGCCCTCGTCGGTCGAATCGAAGGTGGAGCAGTACTTGAAGAAGAGGTGTTGCGCGCCCGCCTTCCGCAGGGCCTCGGCGGCCGCGAGCGACTGTGCGACGGCCTCGCGGGGCGGGATGGTGCGCGACTTGAGCGCAACGACGACCGCGTCGGCCTGCGACAGGTCGAGATCTTGGCCGGGGACGCCGATCGTCTGAACGGTCCGCATTCCCTCGCGGGCCAGCATGAGGGCGAGATCAGTGGCCCCGGTCAGATCGTCCGCAATGCATCCGAGATTCATGGCGTGGTCCTGGTCTGGTTGGTGGAATGCTCGTCCGACCAGGCGGCGAGCCAGCCGAGACCGTCCTCCGTGCGTCCGCGCGGCTTGTACTCGGCACCGATCCAGCCGGCATAGCCGATGCGGTCGAGGGTCCGGCAGATGTCGCGGTAGTCGATCTCGCCCTCGTCGGGCTCGGCGCGGCTCGGCACGGCGGCGATCTGCACGTGCCCGATGACGTCGAGATAGGTCTCCAGCCGACGCGTCAGGTCGCCCTGCATGATCTGCGTGTGGTAGCAGTCGAACATGATGCGCACGTTCGCCCGGCCGGTCTTCTCGATGATGGAAGCGGCCTGCTCGATGTGGTGCAGGAAATAGCCCGGCTTGTCCCGGTGGTTGATCGGCTCGATCAGGATCGTCATCCCGGCCCGTTCGGCCTTGTCCGCGGCCTGGATCAGGCTTTCGACGAAGACGCGCTCGGCCGCCGCGACTTGATCCGACGGCACGATCCCCGACATGCAGTGAACCGCCGACGCGCCGATGGCGGCGCCATAGGACAGCGATTGCTCGAAGGCCTGCTGGAACTCCTCCTCACGGCCGACCAGAGCCCCCAGACCGAAATCGCCCGCGGCGGCATTCCCGACGGGCGTGTTCAGGCCGAGCATCGCGACGCCGCTGCGCTCGAGAGCGGCGCGCATCTCCGCGGCCGGTACCTGATAGGGCCAGTGCATCTCCACGGCCTTGAAGCCTGCGGCGGCGGCGGCCGCGATGCGCTCGACGTCGGGAAGGTCCGTAAAGAGGAAGCCGAGATTGGCCGAGAAGCGCGGCATGGCGTCATTCACCCTTGTGGGAGCAGTTGTGCGGATTCGAGCAGTCGTGATCGTGCATGTCCTCGCCGATGGCCTCGTCCAGCTTGAAGTGGGTCACGAGATCGCGCACCTGCGCGCGGGTGAGAAGGCGCGGATTGAGGCCGTGCAGGAGCAGGCGCAGTTTGGCGGTCTCCTCCAACTCCTCGGTCGCATAGACCGCAGCCTCGAGATCCTTGCCGGCCACCACCGGCCCGTGATTGGCGAGGAGAACCGCGCTGTACTTGCCGGCCAGCCCGCGGATCGCATCGACGACCGCCGGATCGCCAGGGCGATAATAGGGCACGAGGGCCGTGCGCCCGACGCGCATGACGTAATAGGCGGTCATCGGCGGCAGCACCTCGGCCGGGTTCACGTCCGGCAGCATCGACACCGCGACCGAATGGGTGGAGTGCAGATGCACGATCGCGCCCGCATCCTTCCGGGTGGCATAGAGGGCGGAGTGAAGCGGCAGTTCCTTCGTCGGCGCGTCGCCCGAGACGAGCCTGCCGTCCGCGTCGAGGCGGCTCAGGCGCGCCGGGTCGAGAAAGCCGAGGGAGCTGTTGGTCGGCGTCGTCAGCCAGCCGCCATCGCTCAGCCGCACCGAGATGTTGCCCGACGAGCCCGCCGTCAGCCCCCTGTCGAACAGGGAGCGCCCGAACAGGCAGATGGACTCGCGAAGGTCGCTCTCGTTGCTCATGTCGGGCCCTCGGAGCCTCTGGTTTGAGGAATCGGATCGGTTCTCAGATGGCGTTCCTGACGCGCTCCCAGGTCCTGTCCATGTGATGGGCCAGCACCTTCGCGAGGCGATCGGCATCCCGTGCCTCGAGGGCGGTGATGATGGCCTCGTGGTCGGCGACCGCGCCGGACCATTTCTCCGGCCCTTCGTTGCCAATGTAGCGGATCCGCCGCAGCCGTGCTTGCAGGGTGCCGTGCACATAGGCGAGAGCCTCGTTCTTGGAGAGCCGGAGGATCGCCGAATGGATGTTCTGGTTGAGCTTGAAGTAGGGAAGGCGGTCCCGCTTCTCGTACATCTCGATCATGCGGTCGTGCAGCTCGCGCACCTCGCGGATTTCCGCATCCGATGCATTCTCGCAGGCGAGGCGGCCCGCCAGCGCCTCGAGGCTGCCGAGCACCACCAGGCTGTCGTGCACGTCCTTCGCGCTGAACTGGCGCACGACGGCCCCCTTGCCAGGGGATAGTTCGAGCAGGCCTTCGCTTGCCAGGAACTTCAACGCCTCGCGCAGGGGCGTCCGCGACACGCCGAGCTTGAGGCCCAGATTGCCCTCGTGGATCCGGCTTCCGGCGGCGAGTTCGCCCTCGATGATCATGTCCCGCACCCGAGCCACGATGGCGTCGTGAAGGCTCGGCCGCGCGATGCGCCCGCGACCGTCCAGGTCTTCGGTCAGCAGGTCGGACGATCCGTCCGTTCTTGATTGATCCATTGGTGCCGCCTGTGAGTCCACGAAACCGGGGGACAATATATTGATCTATATAGCCTCGCATTGAGCACGCGCAAACAAAATTCTGTATGCAGCATGCTTGCGTGCTGAATTTTGCCCTGTTAGAGTCCTTACGTCACTCAGGAAGAGGTTGCTGTGAGCACTCGTTCTTCATCGAATTCTTCAGGCAAGCCCACGGTCGCGTTTGCGATGGGCGATCCGGCCGGGATCAGTCCGGAGCTGGCCGCCAAGCTCATCGCCGCCGAGGATTTCCGCGCGGGAGCCGGCCTCGTGATCTTCGGCGACCTCCGGATCCTGGAGCAGGGTGCTAAGGTCGCCGGTGTGGTGGTCGACGTGGACGTGGTCGGCTCGGAAGACGGAATTCCGGAGCAGGTCTCTCGTCCGGTCTTCGTCGACCTCAAGAATCTCGGCCCCGATCAGGTGAAGCTCGCGACGGCGACCCTCGAGGGCGGCCAGTTTGCGACCGAGAACTTCCGCCGCGCCCTGCTGCTGGCCCAATCGGGGCGGGCCGATGCGGTGTTCTTCACCCCCTTCAACAAGAAGGCCATGCGCCTGGCCTACGATGGGTACGACGACGAGATCCGCTTCGTACGCGACGTTCTGAAGACGTCCGTGGCGGCAAGCGAGTTCAATGTGCTGGGCAAGCTCTGGAATGCGCGCGTCACGTCGCACATCCCGCTGTCGAAGGTGGCTTCGGTGATCTCGGAGGAGGCGATCCTGCGCTCCCTAACGCTGGCGGATGCATGCATGCGCGCCGCCGGGTTCAACCCGCCGCGGATCGCCGTGGCCGGTCTCAATCCCCACGCGGGCGACGGCGGCAACTTCGGCAGCGAGGAGATCGAGGTGATCGAGCCCGCCGTCCGCAAGGCGATCGCCAAGGGTTTTGCGGTCGAGGGTCCGTTCCCGTCCGATACGGTCTTCCTGCGGGCCAAGAACGGCGACTTCGACGCAGTCCTGACCATGTATCACGACCAGGGCCAGATCGCCATGAAGCTCATGGGCTTCGACCGCGGCATCACGCTGATCGGCGGCTTCGAATTCCCGATCTGCACCCCCGCCCACGGCACGGCTTATGAGATCGCCGGGCGCGGGATCGCCAATCTCGGCGCGAGCCGCGAGGCGCTGTCGCTCGCGATCCGCATGGGTGCCGAGGTGCGTGCCCGCCGGGCTGCGACAGAGACGGAGACAAGCCTCGCGGCAGCCGTGAATTCCTAAAAGATCCATCGCCAAGACCGACGCCATCGGTCGGATACACCAAAGGGAGGAAGAACGATGCTCAAGAAGACCTCATGGATGATCACGGCCGCCGTCGCGGTGGCCTTTTCCGGAGCGGCTTATGCGGACTGGAAGCCCACGAAGCCAGTCGAGTTCGTCGTCACGTCGAGCCCCGGCGGCGGAACGGACAACTTCGCCCGCGTGGTGCAGTCGATCATTTCCAAGCACAAGCTGATGGAGCAGCCGGTCGTCGTCACCAACAAGGGCGGCGGCAGCGGCGCGGAAGGCTTCATCTACACGAAGGTCGCGGCGGGCGACTCTCACAAGCTCACCTTCGGCACCAACAACGCCTATCTTCTGCCGTACGTAGCGAAGCTGGCCTACAAGCCCGACGAACTGACGCCGGTCGCCGCCATGGCGCTCGACGAGTTCCTGCTCTGGGTCAAGGCGGATGCGCCGTACAAGGATGCCAAGAGCTACATCGACGCCGTGAAGGCGAAGCCCGACACCTTCAAGATGGGCGGCAGCCAGTCGAAGGACACGGACCAGACGCTCACCAGCCTGATTCAGGATGCGACCGGCGCCAAGTTCATCTACGTCCCGTTCCAGGGCGGCGGCGCGGCAGGCGTGCAGCTCGCCGGCGGCCACATCGACTCGAACACCAACAATCCGAACGAGAATGCCGGACAATGGAAGGCCGGGGCGGTCACGCCGCTCTGCGTCTTCAGCCCGACGCGTCTGCAGGAAGGTCCGAAGGTCACGGCCACCATGGGCTGGTCCGACATCCCGACCTGCAAGGAGGCCGGCATCCCGATCGACCAGTTCCAGATGCCGCGGACGGTGTGGCTCCCGGGCGGCGTTCCGTCCGAGGCGGTCGCCTTCTACGCCGACCTGATGAAGAAGGTGAGCGAGACGCCCGAGTGGAAGGAATACATCGAGCGCACGTCGCAGACGAACCGCTTCCTCGCCGGCGAGGAGCTCAAGACCTTCATCGCCTCGGACGATGCCAAGAACCGCAAGGTCTTCGAGCAGGAAGGCTGGATCGTTCGCTGATCGCGACATTCTTGATGGCCGGTGCGAGGATCCTCGCACCGGCCAATCCGATGCGGCATTCGCGAGACCGGGACAGACGCCATGATTTCTCGTTTTTCGGCTGAGATCGCCACTGCGACACTGACGGCAGGCCTTGGGCTTGCGGCGGTCGTCGGTGCTCTCGAGTTCGGCATCGGCTGGGGAGATGCGGGACCGGAGCCCGGCGCCTTTCCCTTCTATATTGGACTTCTCGTGGTTGCCGCGAGTCTCGTCAATCTGGTTCAGGCGACGGTCGGGCGCGAGGGGCTGCGCTCCACGTTCCTGGACCATGAGCAGGCGAAGCGGGTCGCATCGTTCTTCATCCCGATGGTCGTCTTCGTGATCGTTGCACGCCTGCTCGGATTGTATGTGGCCTCGGCGCTCTATCTGACCTTCGTCATGTGGTTCCAGGGAGGCTACCGGATCCTCGTCTCCGCGGCTTCCGGCGTCGCGGCCGCCGTCGCCTTCTACTTCGTCCTCGAATATGCCTTCCAGGTTCCGATCCTGAAGGGCCCGCTCGAAGCCGCTCTTGGCCTCTACTAGCCTCCAACCCTGACGGAGACAGGCCGTGGAAAATTTCGCATCCCTCATGCATGGATTCGGCGTCGCGCTGTCGACGTACCATGTCGCCCTGATGATGGTGGGCGTCCTTCTGGGCATCCTCGTCGGCGTGCTTCCGGGACTAGGCGCGCCCAACGGCGTCTCGCTCCTGCTGCCCCTGACCTTCACCATGGACCCGGTGGCGGCCATCATCCTGCTCACCAGCATGTACTGGGGCGCGCTGTTCGGCGGATCGACCACGTCCATCCTGTTCAACATTCCGGGTGAACCATCCTCGGTCGCAACCACATTCGACGGCTATCCGATGGCGCGACAGGGGCAGGCGACGCAGGCCCTGACCCTCGCGTTCCTGTCGGCCGGCTTCGGCGCGCTGGTGGGCGTGATCCTCATCACCATCCTGTCGAGCTGGGTGGCGAAGTTCGCGCTGCGGTTCAGTTCGCCGGAATATTTCGCGGTCTATTTCCTGGCCTTCGCCAGCTTCATCGGGCTCGGAGCCGCGTCTCCCTTCAAAACTATCGTGTCCATGGGGCTGGGCTTCGCCTTCGCGGCGGTCGGCATGGACACGGTATCGGGCGGCCTGCGCCTCACCTACGGCTTCAACGAGCTTCTGTCCGGCATCAGCTTCCTGATCGCGGTCATCGGCCTCTTCGGCATCGGCGAGTTGATCATGACCATGGAGGAGGGGCTCCGCTTCGACGGCATCAAGGCCCGCGTGAAGGCGCGCGACGTGTTCAAGACGATCGGGATGCTGCCACGCTACTGGCTGACGCTCCTGCGCAGCAGCGCCATCGGCTGCTGGATGGGCATCACGCCCGGCGGGCCGACGGCCGCCTCGTTCATGAGCTACGGCATCGCCAAGCGCCTCTCCCGCCGCAAGGAAGCATTCGGAAACGGCGCGCCCGAGGGCGTCGTGGCGCCCGAGACCGCGGATCACGCGGCTGGCAGCAGCGCCATCCTGCCGATGCTCGCCCTCGGCGTTCCGGGCTCCGCCACGGCGGCCGTAATGATGGGCGGCCTGATGATCTGGGGGCTAAACCCCGGGCCCATGCTGTTCATCGAGCGCCCGGACTTCGTGTGGGGCCTGATCGCCAGCATGTATCTCGGCAACATCGTGGCCGTGCTCATCGTGCTCGCGACGATCCCACTCTTCGCCTCGATCCTTCGGATCCCTTTCGCGATCATCGGCCCGGTCATCGTGATCGTGTGCTTCATCGGCGCCTACACGGTCGCAGGCCGTCCGTTCGACCTCTGGCTCGCGCTCTCCTTCGGGGTCGCCGGGTACCTGTTCAAGAAGCTCGATTATCCGATCGCCCCGCTGGTGCTCGCCATGGTGCTCGGCGACAAGGCCGAGGATGCCTTCCGGCAGTCGATGATCATGTCGCGCGGCTCGCTCTCGATCTTCTGGTCGAACGGGCTCGTGGCGACCCTCATGGTGCTCGGCCTTGCTCTCGCGCTCGGCCCGCTCCTCAGCGGCACTGTCGGAAAGCTGGTTCGTCCGAAGCCGACATCCGCAGCCGTATGAGGGGCTGTCGGCGCAGCATCCCGTCCATCCTCGTGTGAGGTCCTGACCGCACGGTCGGGCCAGTGAAGGAGTTCGTCGTCATGTCATCCGGTTCGGGCGCAGTCGCGTTTCTCGGCATCGGCCTCATGGGCTCGCGCCAGGCCAAGCGGTTGCTCGATGCAGGCATCCCGCTCGTGGTCTGGAACCGCTCGCGCGAGAAGGCCGAGGCCCTGGCGCCGTTCGGCGCGCGCGTGGTCGAGACGGCGGCCGAAGCGGTCCGCGAGGCGGATGTGGTCGTGCTCATGCTCGAGAACGGCCGGATCGTCGCCGACGTGCTGTTCTCCCAGGGCGTGGCGGAGGCCCTGCGGCCGGGCACCGTCCTGGTGGACATGAGCTCCATCAACCCGGCCGAAGCCCAGGACCACGCGCATCGGCTCGCCGAGGGTGGGGTGCAGCACATCGATGCACCCGTGTCCGGCGGCACGGTCGGGGCCGAGCAGGGGACGCTCGCCATCATGGCCGGCGGCGACGAGCTGGCCTTCGCCCGTGTGAAGCCGATCCTCGAGCACATGGGGCGCCCGGTTCATGTAGGACCTCATGGCGCCGGGCAGCTCGCCAAGCTCGCCAACCAGATCATCGTCGGCGTCACCATCGGGGCGGTCGCCGAGGCGCTTCTGCTGGCCGAACGGGGTGGGGCGGATCCCGCGAAGGTGCGGGAGGCGCTGCGCGGAGGCTTCGCCGAAAGCCGGATCCTCGAGCTGCACGGTCAGCGTATGGTCGAGCGCGACTTCGTCACCAAGGGGCGCTCCGTCACACATCTGAAGGACCTCGACAACGCGCTCTATGCGGCGGAGCGGCTCACCCTCAATGCCGTGCCCTACACGGCCCTCACGGCGGACCTGTTCCGCGGCCTCATCGACCATGCGGGCGACCTCGACCACAGCGGCCTGCTGGTCGAGCTCGAACGCCTGAACGGCATCGCGGCCTGATCGACCTTTCAGAGAGAACCCGACAATGACGAAGAAGAAGGAACTGCGCAGCCAGGCCTGGTTCGGGCGCCAGGACAAGATGGGGTTCTATTACCGCTCGTTCCTCAAGAACAGCGGCTTCCCCCAGGACCAGTTCGA
>NZ_QQBB01000003.1 GCF_003350535.1 Microvirga subterranea | reverse complement strand
TTGCGTACGCCGGTCAGCGCGTTCCGGACGTGGTCGCCAACATCAAGTATGTCGGCACCTGGGGTGGCGCTCAGCTCTCCGGCGCGGTTCACCAGATCCGCTCGGACAACCTGTTCGTGAACCCGGTCACCGGCTTCGCCGACTTCCCGGACACCGAGTACGGCTTCGCTCTGTCGGCGACGGCTCACGTGAACCTGCCGATGCTCGCTCCGGGCGACGCGGCCTGGATCGCGGCGACCTACGCTCGCGGCGCACTCGCCTACCTCTCGGGCGGCAACTCGCCTGTGAACCTCGGCCCGGCGACGGGTCTGTCCCCGCGCTTCGGCTTCGTCGACGCCTACATCAACCCGATCAATGGCGACATCGATCAGGGTGAGGGTTGGTCGGTTGCCGGTGGTCTGCGCCACTACTGGACCCCGCAGATCCGCCAGAACGTCTTCGGTTCGTACATGCGGATCGAGTACGGCAACAACGCCCAGGCTCTCGTGAACGGCTTCGCGACCGGTCTCTCGGACTTCAACGAGTGGCGCCTCGGCACGAACGTGTTCTGGCAGCCGGTCTCCGGCCTGGATCTCGGCGTCGAGGTCATGTACGTGAACCTGGATCCTCGCGGCCGGGTGATCTTCCCGAACGGCGTGTCCTACGGTTCGGACAGCGCCTGGGAAGGCCGTCTCCGCGTCCAGCGCGACTTCTAATCGGTTCATCCGATTGGTCAGGAGAACCCCGGTGGCAACACCGGGGTTTTTCTTTTGTCTGAAGGGAGCGACGTGCATGATCCCCCGGGGCAGGGCTGAAAACCTTGCTGCGGATGAAAGAGCCGCGGAGCCGGGGCCGCCTAGCACGCTGGAGCCGGTTCGGGTCAGGCGGACGCACGCCACCGGTCAGGAGAGAGTGGTCGCGCCTGGACTCCGCGCAACTCGGCAAGACGATCTCTGCGACGTTGTCATCGCTCGCGACGGGAACGTGGCATCGGTCGTTTTACGAAATGGGAAATCTCGGCTCAGGCCGCCGTAGGGCTCTGCGCCGGCATGCGCTCCGCCTCGGCGACGAGGCTCCGGACCGCCTCGATCAGCTCGCCCTCGAGGGCCGGGGCGTGGCCCTGGTCCGGCACGGTGATCGCCTTGATGCGTGGGTGCTTGTCCTGCATGGCCTTCAGGGTCTCGGCGCCGAGGAGGTCGGAATTGGCGCCACGGATGGCGAGGACCGGGATCGCGGACAGGCTCTCGAAGAAGGGCCAGAGGACGGGCAGGGGCATTTCGAGATCCAGGGCCTCGAGGGTCTTCATCAGCGTCGGATCATAGCGGAGCACGAGCCTTCCGTTCTCCTCGCGCCAGGTGCCGCGGGCCATTCTCTGCCACTGCTCCTCGGAGAAGCGTGGGAACTGCGCATCGGACATCCGCCTCAGGATCTGCCCGGCCTCCTCGAGGGTCCGCGGCTGCGGCAGCTTGCCCACATAGCCGCGGATGCGGGCGAGGCCTTTGCCTTCGATGACCGGGCCGACATCGTTGAGAACCGCGCCCCGCAGCAGGGTGGGGCGCATCGCCCCGAGCGCCATGGTGATCAGCCCGCCCCGGGAGGTGCCGACGAACACCGCCGCCTCGATCCCGGCGACGACGAGGACCTGGAGCGTGTCGTTGAGCTCGACCCGCACATCGTAGTTGCGCCAGTCCTTGTCCCATTCCGACCGGCCGCGGCCCCGATAGTCGAGGCAGAGCACGCGCCGCGGGCGCACCGGATCATGAGCAAGCGCCTCCGCCAGTTCGTGGAAGTCCTCCGCCGTGCGAGCGAGCCCCGGCAGGCACACGACCGGCAGCGCGTCGCCGGTCTCCGGCCCGTAGTCGCGGGCGTAGAGGCGCAGGCCGTCGGCGGCCGATACGAAAAGCTCCCGAAAACCGCCGCTCATCCTACGCTCCCGCCCCGATTCGACGCGGGGCATCCTGCCTCAATAGCGGGACTCTGTCGCGTCCGCGGTCGCAGGCGGGGCGGATGGCGTGACGGGCGTCGGATCGTTCAGGCGCCGCCGGTAGACCTGCAGGTTCTCCATCACCCGCTGCACGTAGTTGCGGGTCTCGTAGAACGGAATGCGCTCGATCCAGTCGACGACGTCGACCCCAGGCTTGCGCGGGTCGCCATAGGCCCTGATCCACTTCATGACGTTGCCGCCGCCCGCGTTGTAGGACGCGAAGGCGAGGATGTGCGAGCCCTTCCAGTCCTCCATCAGCTCGCCGAGATGCGCCGCGCCGAGCTTCGCGTTGTAGGAGGCGTCATCGACCAGGCGGTCGAGGTCGAAGCCGACGCCGAAGCGCTGGGCGGTGCGCTTCGCGGTGGCCGGCATGAGCTGCATCAGGCCGCGGGCGCCGGCGCTCGACATGGCACGCGGGTTGAAGGCGCTCTCCTGCCGGGCGATGGCGTAGACCATGGCGGGCTCGACCTCGTCGCCGACCGGCTCGAATTCCGGAATGCCCGCCAGGGGATAGGCATGCAGGTCGAGGGGGAAGCCGTGCTGCGTGGCAATCTTACCGATGGCCAGAACCGCGCGCGGGTTCTTCTCGGCGGACGCCAGGGCCGCGAGGGCGTCGAGCTGGCCGGGATCGGTCAGGTTCTGGGCGAGGTCGCTGTAGAGCGCCAGGACGAGCTCGTTCTCGCCGATCTGCTGCAGCAGCTTCACGACCCGGACCGGGGTGAGCTTCTCGAAGGCCCGGCGCTCGTCCTCGGGCAGGGGGTCGACGGTCCGCAAGGCGACCTTCAGGCCGAGCTTGTCGGTAGCGAGCTGGCCGTAATAGGTGGTCGCCTTCTCGGCGGCCCGTTCGTAGAAGAGCTTCGCGTCGGCATCCGCCCCCGCCGCCTCGGCGGCGCGGCCCTGCCAGTAGGCGATGCGCGCGATGGAAATCGGCGTCGAGGCGGTCTTGGCGACCGTGGCGAAGTGCTCGCCGGCCTTCTTCGGGTCGTCCAGGAACCGCAGAGCGATCCAGCCGGCATGGAACTCCGCCTCGATCTGCTGGGCGGGCGACTCGGCCGCGTGATGGCTCGCCACGTCGTAGGCTGTCTTGGGATCGCCCTTGTCCAACAGCTCGCGGGTGATGCGGCGCTGCTCCGCCCACCACTCGTCGCCGTCGACGCGTTGCTCGTGGTCCCGCGGCGCCTGCTGGATCAGGGCGGCGGCCTCGGCGAACTTGTTGCTCCGGCGAAGGTAGAGCGCCCGCGAGAACAGGAAGGAGGCATCCTTGCGGAGCGAGGCCGGCACAGCCGCGAAGGCCTTCTCGGCCTTCTTCTTGCCCTGGTAGACGCCCATCCGAGCCTTCACCAGGGTGTCATAGGACTTGCCCGCATAGCCGGCGGCCCGGGTGGCGGCGCCCCAGTTCTCCTTCAGGAGGTGGCGCTCCATCCGGTAACGGTGGTCGGCCTCGCCCAGCACGCCCGCGAACCGGTCGAGGATCCTGTCCTCCGTGTCGTTGCCGAAGCTGTCCTCGCGCCAGACCTGCTTGATGAGGGCATTGGCTTCCTGGTCGATCCCGTCCGCCTTGAGGGCAAACGCAAGGGCGATCCGGCCCGAAGTGGTGACCGGCGCCTGCTTGGCGAAGAACGCCCGCACTTGGCCTGAGGGCTTGCGCTCGGCCACCAGGGCCTCCTCGCTCTTGCGCCGGAGCTGCGCCGTCACGGGCCAGTCCGGATTCTCGGTCTGGAAGGCCATCATCCGGTCGAACCCGATTGGGATGCCGCCGCGGATGGCGAACCACTCCGTCAGGGCCATCGCCGCCGGGTCCGACAGCTTGGTCCTCAGGATGACGGCCTCGGTCCAGTCGCCGCCGCGATAGGCCTTGAGGATCATCGGGAGGTAGTCCTGGTCTCCCAACGTGCTCATCAGCGGCACGAAGCGTTCGGGGGTATTGGGCGGCAGGCCCGTGAGGCTCGGGGCGGCGGCCCCGGCCTGGACCTGGTCGGGCGGGGGAACCGGGGAATCCGCGGCGTGAACGATGAGCCCCGAGAGCTGGACGAGGGCGACGGACGCCATGAGGCGCGTCAGGAGGCGCGTTCGCAGGATCATGATGTTCCCCTTGCCGTCGTGACTGTCCCGCATTGTGACGACGTTTCTCTTGAGAAAACACCAACAGCCGGGCTAGGACAACAGCCCATAGGACGGTTTGCGCGGATGCGCCGCAGCTCTTATGTGTAAGGCCCGACCGCCTTTCCCGACCCGGCGCATCGTTCTCGAGGAATATCCATGACCCAGTTCAAAGGCTCCATCACGGCTCTAGTGACCCCCTTCAAGGACGGGGCCGTGGACGAGAAAGCGCTGCGGGCCCACGTCAACTGGCAGATCGAGAACGGCACCCACGGGCTCGTTCCGGTCGGCACCACCGGCGAGAGCCCGACTCTGAGCCACGAGGAGCACAACCGGGTCGTCGAGATCTGCGTCGAGGAGGCGAAGGGCCGGGTTCCGGTGATCGCCGGCGCCGGCTCCAACAGCACCGCCGAGGCGGTCGGCTTCTCCAGGCACGCCGAGAAGGTGGGGGCGGACGCGGTCCTGATCGTGACGCCCTACTACAACAAGCCGACCCAGGAAGGCCTGTACCAGCACTTCAAGGCGATCAACGACGCCATCGGCATCCCGATCCTCATCTACAACATCCCGGGCCGGTCGGTGATCGACATGTCGGTCGCCACCATGGCGCGGCTCTACGAGCTCAAGAACATCGCCGGCGTCAAGGATGCGACCGCCAACATCGCCCGCGTGAGCCAGCAGCGGCAGGCCATGGGGCCGGACTTCATCCAGCTCTCGGGCGAGGATGCGACGGCTTTGGGCTTCATGGCCCATGGAGGCCACGGCTGCATCTCGGTCACGGCCAACGTGGCTCCGGCGCTCTGCTCCGAGATGCAGACGGCCTGCCTGCGCGGCGACTACGCGTCGGCCCTGAAGGTTCAGGACCGCCTGATGCCGCTGCACGAGGCCATGTTCATCGAGACGAATCCGTCGCCCGCCAAATATGCATTGTCCGTGCTGGGCATGATGGAGGACACCGTCCGCCTGCCGCTGATCCCGGTTTCCGACGGGACGAAGCAGACGATCCGCTCCGCCATGACCCATGCGGGCCTGGTCAACGCCTGAACGACATGAAGAACAACCAGAAGAACTCTCATCGCGTCGTCGCCGACAACAGGAAGGCGAGGTTCAACTACGAGATCCTCGACACCTACGAGGCTGGCATCGCGCTCACCGGGACGGAGGTCAAATCCCTGCGCCAGGGCAAGGCGACCATCGGCGAGGCCTATGCCGGACCCTCGGGCAACGAGATGCTCCTGTTCAACGCCTATATCCCGGAATACCTTCAGGCCAACCGGTTCAACCACGAGACGCGCCGCCCGCGCCGCCTTCTCCTGCACAAGCGGGAGATCGACAAGCTGCTCGGGGCGACTCAGCGCGAAGGCTTCACGGTGATCCCGCTCAAGATCTACTTCAACGATCGAGGACGGGCGAAGGTGGAGCTGGGGCTCGGGCGCGGCAAGAAGCTCCACGACAAGCGCGAGGCCGAGAAGGCCCGCGACTGGGACCGGGAGAGGGCGCGCCTCATGCGCGAGAAGGGCTGACGCCCGGCCCGCCCATGGACCCCTCAAAAACCAAGAGCGCTCTCACCTTGGGGTGGAGCGCTCTTTTCATTGGGCACCTTCGTGTAGAGGGCTGTCGTCGCCAGCCTCAGATATCGAAGTCCTCGTCCTGATTCTGGCGAATGCCGTAGCGGCGCTCCAGGCCCGTATTCGGCGTGTGCTGCGGGCGGGGCCGGTCGGCGTTGTCCCCGGAGGAGCGCTGCGGGCGGTCCGACGGGTCGCGCCCGATGCGCGACGCGAGATGGGCGAGATCCAGGAACTCGTCCGCCTGACGGCGCAGCTCGTCGGCCACCATGGGCGGCTGGGTGGTGACGGTGGAGACCACCGAGACCCGCACCCCGCGGCGCTGCATGGCCTCGACCAGGGAACGGAAGTCCCCGTCGCCGGAGAACAGCACCATGTGGTCGATGTAGGGGGACAGCTCCAGGGCATCGATGGCGAGCTCGATGTCCATGTTGCCCTTCACCTTGCGGCGGCCGGCCGAGTCCACGAATTCCTTGGTCGGCTTGGTGACGACCCGGTAACCGTTGTAGTCGAGCCAGTCGATCAGCGGGCGGATCGACGAGTATTCCTGATCCTCGACCAGGGCCGTGTAGTAGAACGCCCGGACCAGGGAGCCGCGGCCCTGGAATTCCTTGAGCAGGCGCTTGTAGTCGATGTCGAATCCAAGGGTCTTCGTCGTCGCGTAGAGGTTGGCGCCGTCGATGAAGAGCGCGATCCGTGGCTGGCCTGACATAGTCGTCTCGTGTGGTGCCGTCAGGGGCGTAAAAGAAGCCGTATCGATCAGAGCGACATCAAAATCATTCGCGGTTGAAATACAATTACGCGACAGCTTTTAAGACGTGCCCGTTAGCAGGCTTCCGACAACCCATCAGGTGAGTAAAAATTTAACTAATGACAGTAAAGCCACGCGCTCTGTTCGTGTCAAGATAATGGCAGGTCTGCGGTCAAGCTGCTTATAACACAGTAAACAGCTTTTCTACGTCTTGAGACTCCGGCTCCCCGGTTTAACGGCCGGGATCGCAGCGAGCTCCGGCGGCAGCCGGTCGGCCGGATAGGCCGGGATGTCGAGCTGGACCAGAGACACCAGGGGCGCGCCGAGATCCGCCTTGCCGCCTGAGCGGTCGATCAGGCAGGCAGCACCGAGGACCTGGCCGGGATGCTCCTTGAGGGCCGCGAGGCACTCGCGGGAGGAGAGGCCGGTGGTCACGATATCCTCGACCATCACGACCCGCGCCCCCTCCGGAATCGCGAAGCCGCGGCGCAGCGCGAAGACGCCGTTCTCGCGCTCCACGAAGATCGCCTTGCAGCCGAGATGGCGGGCCGTTTCGTAGCCCGGCACGATTCCGCCCACCGCGGGCGAGACCACGTAGTCGACCGGGCCGTAGGCTTGCCTGATCTTCTCCGCGAGGGCGCGGCAGACGCGCTCCGTGCGGGCCGGGTCCTGGAACACGAACATCTTCTGCAGGAAGACCGGGCTGTGCAGGCCCGACGAGAGAACGAAGTGCCCCTCCAGCAGCGCGCCTGCGGAGCGGAATTCATTGAGGACGTCGTTCGGGGTCATGGCGTGGTCTCCAGCTTCGGGCGCTCTTTGGCAGGCGCTCGCCTCCGAGGCAAGTGCCGCCGGCCCTGCGGCGCCTTCCTTTACGAAAAAGGCCCGGCGGGGAGCCGGGCCAAGTAGGTTCTTTGGGAGGTCTCGATGAAGCGGTCTCAGAAGCCGCCGAAGCGGTAGTTGAGGCCCACGCGCACCGTGGAGAAGTCGTTGTGGTCCTTCACGGACGACATGGGAGCGCCGTCGGCGACGTCGGTCATGAGGTAGCGCGTGTCGGAGAGGCCCACATAGAGGTACTCGCCCTTCACGGACAGGTTGTTGCTCAGCGCGTATTCCATGCCGGCGCCGAGGGTGTAGCCCCACTTGGTCGAGGACTTCGAACCGAAGGCGACGCCGTCGTCGTCCGCGGTCACGGACGTGCCGAGGCCGGAGTGCTTCGCGTCCGCGAAGGCAACGCCGCCGGTGGCGTAGAGCAGCAGGGACGGCATGGCGAGCACGCCGAGGCGGCCGCGCAGGGTCCCGTAATAGTCCAGCTTGTTGTTGAACTCGGCCGAGGTGACGGTCAGCTCGCCGCCGGGGCGGTCGATGCTGGAGAGGCGGCTCTTGCGGTTGAGGTTCGCCCAGGAGAGATCGGCTTCCGCGCCGGCCACGAAGTTCGGGCCGAACTGCATGTTGTAGCCGACGGTGCCGCCGACCGAGACGCCCGCGCTGTCGCTGTCCGAGATCGGGCCGGGGAAGGGCAGGCCGGACGCGTCGTAGAGTTCGGGCCGCGTGCGGCTGGCCCATAGGGCGCCGGCGTTCACGCCCACGTAGGGGCCGGCCCAGGTGAAGACCGGAGCGGCGCCGTAAGACGCGGGAGCGCTGCGGTAGGGGAGGTCGGCCGCGGTCGCGGCGGAGGAAAGGGCCACCAGGGCGGTTGCGGCGAGGAGAGTTTTGTTCATTGGACACCTCAAGATGGTGGCCACGACATAAGGACCGAGAGGCTTTTTGTCTGTTGCGGAAGGGCAATAAAGCCCCGGATGGGACTGGATTTCGGCCAGCGTGGTTTACCTTTGGTAAGCAGGCCGGACGCCCCGTCAGGAAACGGGTAAGAAATACCGACGTGAGCTCAAGGGCTACAGGTTCGGCGTGATCCTGATCTCGACCCCTGCGAAGGCCGAGGGGCGGGTTTCGGGCGCGAAGCCGTAGCCGATCTTGAGATTGAGCACCGAGCTGAACGCGTCGGTTTCGGACCCAAGAACGGTCCGGCCGACCAGCTCGGATGCCAAATGCGTACCCACTTCGCCGCTCGCCATGTCGAGATTCATGCTCGGCGACAGCTTGAGCTCGGTCGTCCAGGTTCCGAGCGGAAGCTCCAGCGGAATGCCGAGGGTGCCGGAGATCGACTGGGAATAGGCCGTATGGCCGCTGCCGAAGGCTCCGGCGGTCGTCAGGTCGACCTTAAGGCCGCCGAGGCGCTTCAGCCTGCGGGACCAGGACGATTCCCAGTTCACGCTGGACGAGAGGGAACGCGTGAACTCGCCCGTGTGGGCGATCGCCGTGCCGACCGTGAAGGCGATGTCCTGGAAGGGCCGGAGCCTCGCGCCCACCGCCTCGTCGAGCCGCGACGCCCCGAAGGCCTCCTTGGTGGAGCGGGCGATGCCGCTCGCCCAGATCTCGGTGCGGTTCAGCGCATAGGCGCGGCGGGTGCCGGGCGTGCTCCGCAGGGCGGCCACATGGGCGTCGAGCCACGAAGGCGTGATCCAGGCGTTCCAGATCTCGTCCTCGGCAGCATGGGCAGTCGCAGGCGCGAGAAGCATAAGGGCCAGGGCGGCCTGGCGGCTATGGCGGGAGGCTGGCATCGCAATGTCCAAAACAATCGGATCGGCAAAAGGCAGGTCGGCAGCAGTCAAGGGCCGCGTGGTTAATGAAAGGTTGACGGCGGGCCGGAACGGCCGAGCGGAACCGGTTTGAACGCCGGCCTGGGTAGCGGCTGCGGTCCCGGCCGTAAAGGCCGCCGGCGGCTTCAAAAGATCGCGCCCGGCTTGGGGCCGGGCGCGATGACAATGAATGGACGACAATGATTAGGTGCGGTGCAATTCCGTTCAGCCGATCACCACGAAATCGGCTGCCGTCGGCGTGAACTTGGGATCGAGCTTGGCGAACTGGACGCCGGGAGCCGCGCCCGATCCGTCGGGGTCGTAGTAGAGGTTGCCGGTGGTCGAATCGTAGATGATCCTGTGGAGGGGATCGGCCGCGGCGCCCGTCGCCGAGACATGGAAGGCCGCGCTCGCCAGCACCCCGGACTTCGTGAACGCGGTGAAGATCGTCCTGCTCAGATGGATCTCGTCCGCAGCCGTGAAGTTCGCGATCGTGTCGATGTTGTCCGGACCAAGCGCCGTATCGAACACCGCGATGTCCTTGACCGAGTCGGACCCGAACTTCAGGGCGTCGTTTCCGAGGCCGCCCTTGAACACATCCTTGCCGGCGCCGCCCGAGAGATCGTCGTTGCCCTCGTCGCCGTAGAGGTCGTCGTCGCCGGCGCCGCCGCTTGCGGTGTCGTTGCCGGAAAAGCCGATGATGAGGTCGGCCTTCGAGGTGCCGTTCAGCGGATCGTTCCCGGACCCGCCGCCGATCCGCTCGTGGGCCGCGAAGGCGTCGTGGTAGTAGTGCTTGATGCCGCTCGTGCGGGCGATGATGTCGGCGAGGGTGGTCGACTCGATGTCGGCCTTCACGTCCTTGTTCAGCAGGAAGCGGTTCTCGTAATAGAACCGGTCGCCGTCGCGCAGCCGCTCGAACTGCATCACGGTGAGGCGGGTGAAGGTCTCGCCGAGCTGCGAGTCGCGGTAGTTCTTCTCCAGAAGCCCGCCGACGATGGAATCGAGCTTGTTGACGTCGTTGCCGTAGACGTCCTTGAGCGCCTGGAGCGTCGCGGAGTCGAGCTGGTTGGCCGCCGCGAACGACTCGAAGCTCGTATAGGCCGACAGGCCGAGGCCCTTGCGCAGGACGTTGTAGTTGCCGACCCCATGGTCGCGGGCGCGCTGGATGTCGAACACGTTGAGGTCGACGGTGGCGCCGATTCCGAACAGCGCGTTGCGGTTGCCGTCCACGATCTTGCCGTCGATCTCCTGCGTGTAATGGGAGAGCTGGCCGCGCACCCACTCGTCCATCTCGCCACTGGAGCGGACCGCCTGCGCGATGTTGGCGAGCGCGAAGGACTGGCTCAGCGTGAAGGTGTTCTGCGTCTGGCCGTCCTCGCGCAGGTTGCTGAAGCTGTTGCTCGACTGGTCATGCCCGAACCGGAAGGCAACCGTGGTCCACTCATTGATGACTGACGGATCGACGTTGAGCTTGTAGCCGCTGTAGGCCTTGATGGCGCTGTTGCCCACGAGCTTGGGCAGGTACTCCGCGTAGACGACGTGCTGCCATTCCGCCTCGGTGATGGCGCGCGCGGCTTCGAACAGGGCGTTCTGCGACCAGGTCGGGAACTTCTCGGCCAAGCGATCGACCTGCCAGTTGTGCTCGCGCATCCACATGGTCTGGTGGGTGAGGAGCGCGCCGTTCTGGTTGGCGCGGTTGTCGCCGGCGGCGAACTGGTTCGGATCGAAGGCGGCCGGCGCCGTCCCGTTGATGATGGTCCTCACCTCGGCCACCGTCTTGCCTGAATCGGCCGCGACCTGGGCGAAGGTCGGCAGCAGGTTGTTGGCGTCGCCCGAGGTCAGGAGCTTGGCGGACTGCACCGTCCGGCCGTTCACCACGATGTCGTCGCGCAGGATGTTGAGGATCGTGGTGTTGTGGCCGTAGACCTGCGACAGGTCGAGGAAGCTCGTCTCCTCGTTGTGCTGCTGGCGCACGCCGCCGACGGTTTCGAAAGGCGTCCTGTTGAACGGAAACGGCAGGCCCGGGATGAACACCGGCGCATCGACCCCGTTCGGCCCGAGGGGCGCCTCGGCGATGTCGTGCGTCAGGAACTGCCCGAAGAACTGGTGGAATTCGTTCAGGCCGGCGGCGTTGGGAATGTCGAGGCCGATGGGCTGCGCCATCACCGCGTCGCTGATGGAGCGTGCGGTGGGGAGAAGCTCCATCTGGCCCTGCCCGTCGAGATAGCTGTTGGGCGCCACGCGCACAAAGGTATGGCCTGCGGAGCCCCAGTCGGGATGAAAGAAGTTGTTGCCGGTCCCGTCGGAATTGCGGGTCAGGATCGAGCTGAGAAAGGAGTAGAAGCTGCTGATCGCCATATCAGGATCCTCCCGCCAACGCGGACAGCCGGCCGCGCACGTCGGCCATGGACGCCAGCGGCCCTGAAGGAATGAAAAAGCTCATGAACGCGCAGACGAGGCCCAGTGAAAGACGGGCGCTCACGCCGAGAAATAGATGACTATACTGCCAGAAATTTTGCTCTCTGCTTTATGCAAAAGAACAATGCGACTCATTCGCGAAATTGTGAAGACTATCGACGAGTTAACTCAGGCGGGAATTTTGGGCGCGGGCACTACTCTGAATATTAGCCCAGCATTCTTTCCGATCTCGGACGGGTTAGGTGCGTTCCGCCGCGTCGTTCCCTCATTCTTGCGAGTAGTGCCCCAACAGATGATCGGATAGGGGAAACGCTCTTTGCTTCTGGGTCCGAGCCGCAGGGGCGCTATACCTCGAAATGTCTCCTGTCGCGGATGTTTCCGTCGGCGGAATTCTTTCTCCGGTCCGCGCGGCGGAAAATATGTCCGTGACAGCGGCCGCGAAGGCCAAACATTCCTGCGGTCAGCCGCGGGCCGCCGCCACGAAGGCGTCGAAGACCCGCGTGCCGGGATGGTTTTCGTCCGGCCCGAACCTTTCCGGGTGCCATTGCAGGCCAACCGCAAAGGAGTGCTCGGGCACCTCGATCGCCTCGAAGACCCCGTCGGGGCCATGCGCGGCGGCCACGACGCGGTCCGACACCGTGACGAGCGCTTCCCGGTGGAAGGTGTTCACGTCGAACGCCTCGGTATCGAGGATGCCGGCGAGCCTCGTGCCGTTCCGGACCTTCACGGCATGGACGGCGTTCCGCTCGTCGTGATTGAGGGCGCCGGGCCACGAGGCGTGCACGTCCGACACCATGCGGCAGCCATGGAGGCAACCGAGCATCTGCATGCCGTTGCAGATGCCGAGAACGGGCTTGTTCCGGGCGAGAAAGCCTTCCATCAGCGCCTGTTCGACCGCGAGGCGGTCGGAGGGCTGGTACTGGGAGCGGTCGCCTTCCACATACCAGGCTTCCGGAAAGTTGATCCGTCCGCCGACGCTCACGAACCCGTCGAACTCCTCGACCACGGGGCCGACCAGATCCGCCAGGTAGGGAATGCCGAACGGCAGTCCGCCGGCGCGGTGGATGGCCGTGAAATAGGCCTTGGACGTGTCGTAGCGGGTGCCATCGACGCTGGTGTTCTCGTCCATGATGACGGCGATGCGGGGCTTGCGGCTCATGCGGTGTCCTATCCGGTGACCCGGTCGACGCGGCTCACCACGCGCTTGGCGCGCAGCTCCGCGATGATGGCGTTGAGATGCTTCAGATCCCAGACGGTGAGGTCGATGGTGATGTCCGTGAAGTCCTGGGTCCGGCGCTTCATGTTCACGTTGTCGATGTTGCCGTCGTGATCGGCGATCACCTGCGTGATCTGCGCGAGCGAGCCGGGCTCGTTGATCGACTGGAGCTTGATGCGCGCCGGGAAGCGCTGGTGGTCGTGGGTCTCCAGGTCCCAGCGCACGTCGATCCAGCGGTCGGGCTCGTTGTCGAAGGCGGCGAGCGACGGCGACTGGATCGGGTAGATCGTCACGCCTTCGCCGGGGGTCAGGATGCCGACGATGCGGTCTCCGGGCACCGCGCCGCCCTCCGGCGAGAAGCGGATCGGCACGTCGGCGTTGAGCCCGCGGATCGGGATGCCGCCGGTCGAGGCTTCGCCCGAGCCGTCCTTTGCGGCGCCGTTCGAGCGGGCCGCAGCTCCCGCTTCGGCGCCGGCGCGGCGCTCGTCCTTGTAGTCCGGATAGACCGCCCGGACCACGTCGCCGGAGAACATCTCGCCGCGGCCGACGGCGGCCAGCACGTCCTCCATCGAGGCGCGGGCGAGGCGGGGCAGGGCGCCTTTCAGCTTCTCGTCCGAGAAGGCGCGTCCGGCACGCTCGAAGGCGCGCTCCAGGATCTGGCGGCCGAGGCCGGTATATTGCCGCCGCACAGCTGCGCGGGTGGCGCGGCGGATCGAGGCGCGGGCCTTGCCGGTGACCACGAGGGATTCCCACGCGGCCGGAGGGGTCTGCCCGTCGGCGCGGACGATCTCGACCTCGTCGCCGTTCTGCAGCTCGGTCAGGAGCGGAGCCATGCGGCCGTTGATCTTGCAGCCCACGGCCGTGTTGCCGACATCCGTGTGGACCGCATAGGCGAAGTCGATCGGAGTCGCGCCGCGGGGCAGGGCGATGAGGCGGCCCTTGGGCGTGAAGCAGAAGACCTGGTCGTGGAAGAGCTCGAGCTTGGTGTGCTCCAGGAACTCCTCCGGGTTGTCGCCTTCCGCCAGCAGGTCGATGGTGCGCCTGAGCCACTGGTAGGCCCGGCTCTCGTTGGCGAGGCGGGAATTGCCGTTGACGCCCTCCTTGTAGAGGGCGTGGGCCGCGATGCCGAATTCCGCCACCTCGTCCATGTCGACGGTGCGGATCTGCAGCTCCACGCGCTGCCGGCCCGGGCCGATCACGGTCGTGTGGATCGAGCGGTAGTCGTTCTGCTTCGGGGTCGAGATGTAGTCCTTGTACCGGCCCGGAACCATCGGCCAGGTGGTGTGGACCACGCCGAGCGCCCGGTAGCACTCGTCGATGGTGCCCACGATGATGCGGAAGCCGAAGATGTCGGAGAGCTGCTCGAAGGAGACGGACTTGCGCTCCATCTTGCGCCAGATCGAATAGGGCCGCTTCTGGCGGCCCGTCACGCTCGCCTCGATCCCTTGCGCCTTCAGCTTCGCGGTCAGGTCGTTCTCGATCTCCTCGACCAGCTTCTCGGCCTTGGCCGTCACGTCCCGCAGGTGCCGGACGATCGCCTCGTAGGCCTCCGGGTCGAGGTTCTGGAACGACAGGTCCTCCAGCTCCTCCCGCATTTCCTGGATGCCCATGCGGCCGGCGAGCGGCGCGTAGATCTCCAGGGTCTCCTCGGCGATGCGCTTGCGCTTCTCCGGCGGCATGAACTGGAGCGTGCGCATGTTGTGCAGGCGGTCGGCGAGCTTGACCAGCAGCACCCGCACGTCGTCCGCGATGGCGAGCAGGAGCTTGCGGAAGTTCTCGCCCTGCGCGGCCCGCTTCGACACCAGGTCGAGGCGCTTGATCTTGGTCAGGCCGTCGACCAGGGAGCCGATCTGCGGCCCGAAGGTCTTGTTGATCTCCTCCAGCGTCGCCTCGGTGTCCTCGACCGTGTCATGGAGCACCGCCGCCGCGATGGTCGCGTCGTCGAGCTTCAGCTCGGTCAGGATGGCGGCCACTTCGAGGGGGTGGCCGAAGAACAGATCGCCGGATGCGCGCTTCTGGTTGCCGTGCGCCATCATGGCGTACACGTAAGCGCGGTTGAGAAGCGCCTCGTCGGCCGAGGGGTTATAGCGCTTGACCCGCTCGACAAGTTCGTACTGGCGCATCATTCGTCGGCAATCTCCTTCCAGGGAGCAACTACCCGGCTGAAGTTAAAAGGATATTGTAGAGCGCGAAAAAACCGCAAGGCTGCGGATCGCCTCAGGAGGGGCGCCGACGAAAAAGCCCGGCGCTGGGCCGGGCTTTTCCAGGAACATCGTTAAGGGTGATGCTTATTCGCGTTCGTCGTCGTCGGCGCTGCTGCTCGGCGGGACGAGGCCTTCCAGGCCGCGGAGCAGGTCTTCCTCGCTCATGCGGTCGAACTGGACGTCCGTGTCGTTGTCCTTGCCGGCAGAGGGGGCCGCGGCGGTGTTGCCCAGCAGCGGAACAGCCTCAGCCTCCGGCTCGTCCACCTCGACATACTTCTGCATGGAGTGGATGAGCTGTTCCTTCAGGTCGTCGGGCGCAATGGTCTGCTCCGCAATCTCGCGGAGGGCCACGACGGGGTTCTTGTCGCGGTCGCGGTCGATGGTGAGCGGCGAGCCCGAGGAGATCAGGCGGGCCCGGTGGCTGGCGAGCAGCACGAGCTCAAACCGGTTGTCGACCTTGTCGATGCAGTCTTCGACGGTCACACGAGCCATGAAGAGGCTCCTTCTAGGTTCGAAAATAGCGGAAGACGGGCTGGATACACGGGATGGCAAAAGAAAACAAGGGGATAGGCGGCGCGTCTCCTGGAGACCCGCGGAAATCCGGCCGGGACGCCCGCCCTATGCTTCCATGACGGCTTCGGCTCCGGATGCACCGCGAGCGACCGGGCCTCTTCGATTCGGGAGCCCGTCGCATCGTCCTCTTCGACCGGCGCGGCTGCGGGCGCAGCATGCCGCATTCTCAAGGAATGAAGCCCGACAGATCGTCCCGCGACCAGCCCCGGCCCAGGAGATGGTCGAGGAAAAGGCCGAGAGCCACCGCTCCCAGCAGCATCATCAGGATCAGGATGATCCGCGACCGCCTCTCGTGACGGGCCAGCCGGGCCTCGATGTCCTCCAGCTTTCGCCTCTGCTCGTGCAGGTTGTGGTTGTGCTTCTTCACGATTCCTCCCGCACCGGGAGAGCGGTCTTAGGACGAACCCCCTAGGAAAGGAAACTGCGACTTTTTGCTAACCTAAGGTAATGCATGCGCGGTCTCGCAGTCAGGACGGGCGCGCATCGCAGATGCGGGCGCATCCAGAGGAACGCGAAGTGCGCGAACCATGGCCGCAACGGTCCCGGAGCATCGCTCCCGGGCGGAAACGGCGGAGTTGTCGGGGAGGGGCGGGTGAGCGGGATTGCGGTCAGGCGCGGCCTCCGCCTCTCCCGACGGGATAGGTCCGACGGTCAGGTCCGGGTGAGGGATTGCAGGTCGATCCGGACAGGGTGCGCTTTCCCTGCCCGTGCGAGGAGGGACAGGGGGGCGAGCGATAGCCTGTCAAGGTCAGGCGCCGACCCCCACCTCCCACTCCTCTCCACACGGGGGCAGGGTTCGCGTCGCGCTTCCCGTGCGAACTCCCGACGGCTCGCAAGCGGGGACAGCGCACGCCCCCTGTGTCGTTCCCGGCCAGAGGCTGGAACCGGGAGAGGCGGCGCGGTCTGCGCCGGCTCATGGTTTCCAACCTCTTAAGGCGTGTGCCGCCGCACGCTGGCGGGGCCTGTCCTTAGGTAATGTTCCCTACGGCCGAAATGGCGATCTGTGGAGGGACACATGGAGGTCCAACTGGAACGTGCCGCGATGATCCTGTTTCTCCTGTCCGCGCTCTGGGTGACGGTCTGGATCTGGTCGAATTTCACCCTGGACGGGCGGATCGACGCCTGCCTCGATGACGGCGGCGCGTGGCGCTATGAACAGTCCAGGTGCGAAGGAGCGCGCTCTTCGCCTTGACTTGGACGCGTTCGGGTGCGAGTTCGCGCCCGGATTTCAACGATCAAGGGCGGCTCTCCATGAAGCGCGCATTCATCTTCCCCGGTCAGGGAAGTCAGTCGGTCGGGATGGGCAAGGCGCTGGCCGAGGCCTTTCCTCAGGCGAAGGCGGTGTTCGACGAGGTGGACGAGGCGCTCTCGCAGAAGCTCTCGACCGTCATGTGGGAAGGCCCGGCGGAGGACCTGACCCTGACGGCCAACACCCAGCCGGCCCTGATGGCGGTCAGCCTGGCGGCGATCCGGGTCCTCGAAGCCGAGGCCGGCCTCGACCTGAAACGGCATGCCGCATACGTCGCCGGCCATTCGCTCGGCGAGTACTCGGCCCTCGCGGCGGCCGGCAGCCTGTCGATCGCCGACACGGCCCGGCTCCTGCGCATCCGCGGCAACGCCATGCAGAGCGCCGTGCCGGTCGGGCAGGGCGCCATGGCGGCCCTGCTGGGCCTCGAATACGACGCCGCCCTCGAGGTGGCCCGCGCGGCGGCCCAGGGTGAAGTCTGCGACGCCGCCAACGACAACGGCGGCGCCCAGGTCGTGGTCTCCGGCCACAAGTCGGCCGTGGAGCGCGCCGTCGCCATCGCCCAGGAGAAGGGCGCCAAGCGCGCCGTGATGCTGGCCGTGTCTGCGCCCTTCCATTGCGCCCTGATGCAGCCGGCCGCCGACGCCATGCGCGAGGCCCTGGCCGGCGTCGCCGTGAAGGCTCCGGTCGTGCCCGTCGTGGCCAATGTGGAGGCCGCGCCCATCACCGATCCGGACGCCATCCGCGACGCGCTCGTCCGCCAGGTCACCGGAACGGTCCGCTGGCGCGAGAGCGTGGCCTACATGGCCGCCCAGGGCGTTGAAGCGTTCTATGAGGTCGGGTCGGGCAAGGTCCTGACCGGACTCGTGAAACGCATCGCGGCGGGAGCCTCGGCGGTTGCCATCGGCACCCCCGACGATGTCGCCGCCTTCAAAGCCTCGCTCAACGCTTAAGGAGCCTCGCATGTTCGATCTCACCGGCCGCAAGGCTCTCGTCACCGGCGCCACGGGCGGCATCGGCGGCGCCATCGCCCGTGCCCTCCATGCGCAGGGGGCGACCGTCACGCTCTCCGGTACCCGCCGGTCCGCCCTCGACGAGCTCGCCGCCTCGCTGGGCGAGCGGGTTCACGTGGTCGAGGCGAACCTGTCCGACAAGGATTCCGTCGAAGCCCTTGTGCCGGCGGCGGAATCTGCCATGGAAGGCCTCGACATCCTGGTCAACAACGCCGGCGTGACCAAGGACAACCTCTTCATGCGTATGAAGGACGACGAGTGGGACACGGTCATCGCCGTCAACCTTACGGCGGCCTTCCGCCTGTCCCGCGCGGCTGTGAAGAACATGATGCGCCGCCGCTACGGCCGCATCGTCAACATCGGGTCGGTGGTCGGCTCCACGGGCAATCCGGGCCAGGGCAATTATGCCGCCTCGAAGGCCGGCCTCATCGGCATGACCAAGGCGCTGGCCGCCGAGGTCGCCAGCCGCAACATCACCGTGAACTGCGTCGCGCCGGGCTTCATCGAGTCGCCCATGACCGACGTTCTGAACGACAAGCAGCGCGAGGGGATCCTCGGGACGATTCCTATGGGCCGGCTCGGCACCGGCGGCGAGATCGCCTCGTCGGTCGTCTACCTGGCCTCATCCGAAGCCGCCTACGTGACTGGCCACACCCTGCACGTCAACGGCGGAATGGCCATGTTCTAAAAGGGTTTGGAGGGCGGGACGGAATCTGTTCGCAGCCCTCCTCGAACCCCTCGCCAGAGCCGATAAGCTTGTGTTAATCATGATCCCGATTTGGTCGGAGGGGTTGACCGGCGCTCAAAAATGCGGCTTTGCACCACGCAAGTTAGCGGTTCCAGCGTTGTCAGCTGAGCAGCTGATCTAAATTTGATTTCTTGATCCGCCCAATCCTGAGGCGGCAGCCACTGAGGAAAATACGATGAGTGACGTCGCTGATCGCGTGAAGAAGATCGTTGTCGAGCACCTGGGCGTCGAGGCCGACAAGGTGACCGACAATGCCAACTTCATCGACGACCTGGGCGCCGACAGCCTTGACACCGTCGAGCTCGTCATGGCGTTCGAAGAGGAGTTCAACGTCGAGATCCCGGACGACGCGGCCGAGACTATCGTGACGGTCGGCGACGCGATCAAGTTCCTCGAGAAGAACGCGGCCTAACGAGCCACGGGGCGTCGGGTGAGCCATCCGACGCCCGATTTTTGTTCTGAAGGCATTTTTCCGGCGAAATAGATCCGGTTCGCCGTAGAAGATGCGGCATAGAAAGAATTGAGAGGCGGTTCCACCCTGGTGGAAGCGACTCCAAAGGGCAGGAAGCATGATGCGGCGTGTTGTCGTCACCGGTCTTGGCATGGTCACCCCTCTGGCTTGCGGGGTCGAGGAGACGTGGGCCCGGCTGAAGGAAGGGCAGAGCGGCGCCGCGAAGATCACCGATTTCCAGGTGGACGACCTCGCCTGCCGGATCGCCTGCCAGATCCCGCGCGGCGACGGATCCAACGGGACCTTCAATGCCGACCAGTGGATGGAGCCGAAGGAGCAGCGCAAGGTCGATCCCTTCATCGTCTATGCCATGGCGGCGGCCACCCAGGCCCTCGACGACGCCGGCTGGAAGCCCACCACATATGAGGACCAGTGCGCGTCCGGCGTGCTGATCGGGTCGGGCATCGGCGGCATCGGCGGCATCTACGAGGCGTCCCAGACCCTCATCGAGCGCGGCCCGCGCCGGGTCTCGCCCTTCTTCATTCCCGGCCGCCTCATCAATCTCGCGGGCGGCTACGTCTCGATCGAGCACGGCCTCAAGGGGCCGAACAACGCGGTCGTCACCGCCTGCTCGACCGGTTCCCACGCCATCGGCGACGCGGCCCGCCTCATCGCCCTGGGCGACGCGGACGTGATGGTGGCCGGCGGTACGGAATCGCCCATCAACCGCCTGTCGATCGCGGGCTTCGCGGCCTGCCGCGCCCTGTCCACCGGCTACAACGACGACCCGACCCGCGCCTCGCGCCCCTACGACAAGGACCGCGACGGCTTCGTCATGGGCGAGGGCGCCGGCGTGGTGGTGCTCGAGGAATACGAGCACGCCAAGGCCCGCGGCGCGAAGATCTATGCCGAGGTCATCGGCTACGGCCTCTCCGGCGACGCCTACCACATCACCTCCCCGTCCGAGGACGGGGACGGCGCCTATCGCTGCATGGCGGCCGCCATCAAGCGCGCCGGGATCTCCGCGTCCGAGATCGACTACATCAACGCCCACGGCACCTCGACCCCGCTCGGCGACGAGCTGGAGCTGAAGGCGGTGGAGCGGATCGTCGGCAACGCGGCCGGCAAGCTCGCCATGTCCTCGACCAAGTCGGCCATCGGCCACCTGCTCGGCGCCGCAGGCGCCGTCGAGGCGATCTTCTCGATGCTCGCTATGCGCGACGGCGTCATCCCGCCCACGATCAACCTCGACAATCCCTCGGTCGAGACGGCCATCGACCTCGTGCCGCACAAGGCCAAGGCCAAGGAGATCAACGTGGCCCTGTCGAACTCCTTCGGGTTCGGCGGCACCAATGCGTCACTGGTCTTCCGCAAGGTCACCTGATCGTTCTGTCCCTCGCTACGGCTTTTCGCCATATTCCCTGTTAGGGTGTCGTGGGACGGCGGGATCGCCGATCAGAACCAGAAAAGCATCGTGATGTTCGGCAGAAAAAAACAGACTCTGATCTCCACGCCCGAGGCTCATCAGCAGGACGCCCAGCATCCGCGTCTGGCGCCGAAATCCCCGAGCGAGGCGATCAAGCCGATGGCGGCTCCCCCGCCGCCGCCGCGCCTGCGCCGCCGCAGGGGCGGTCCTCTGTCGATCATGAGCGGGCTGCTCACGCTTCTCATCGCCCTCGCGATCGCCGCCGTGTTCGGCTTCGGCATGGTCGAGCGGGAGGTGACGGCCGACGGACCGCTGCAGAACGACAAGGTCGTGCTGATCCCCAAGAACACCGGCACGGGCGAGATCGCCAACATCCTCAAGCAGGAGGGCGTGATCAACCAGCCCTTCCTGTTCGAGGCTTACGCGCTCCTCAACCGCCAGCGTGGGCAGCTCAAGGCGGGCGAGTTCCAGTTCAAGGCCGGCACCAGCATTGCCGAGGCCATCGACACCCTCGTCCAGGGCAAGGCCATCCTGCACTCGCTGACAGTTCCCGAGGGGCTCACGAGCGACCAGATCGTGGCGCGGCTCTACGAGAACGAGATCCTGTCGGGCGAGATCAACGAGACTCCGCGCGAGGGCACGCTGCTGCCGGACACGTACAAGTTCGAGCGCGGCACAACCCGGCAGCAGATCGTCAACACCATGCAGGCGGCGCAGCGCCAGGCCCTCGCGCAGATCTGGCAGCGCCGGTCGCCGGAGGTGCCGATCAAGTCCGCACAGGAACTCGTCATCCTGGCCTCCATCGTCGAGAAGGAGACGGGCCGGGCCGACGAGCGCACCCGCGTCGCGGGCGTCTTCATCAACCGTCTCATGAAGCGCATGAAGCTGCAGTCCGACCCGACGATCGTGTACGGCCTCGTTGGCGGCAAGGGAACGCTCGGGCGCGGGATCATGCGCAACGAGATCGAGTCCGCTACGCCCTACAACACCTACGTGATCGAGGGGCTGCCGCCCGGTCCCATCGCCAATCCCGGCCGAGCGGCCCTGGAGGCCGTGGCCAATCCGTCCCGAACCAAGGACCTCTATTTCGTGGCCGATGGGTCCGGCGGACACGCTTTCGCCGAGACCTATGAGCAGCACCAGCGCAACGTCGCCCGCTGGCGCCAGATCGAGAAGACCCGCGCCACGACCGACACACCGCCGGCCGATTCCGTCGACCGGTTCGATCCGGACGGCGACCCGGCCGTCGCGCCCGGAACGTCGGGCGGGCTGGCCCCTGAGTTGCGCGGTTCGGCGGACGTGGCGCGCGGCGGCCGCCAGGGTCGCGCGCGGGGCTTCGACGCGAGCGAGGGCACAGACAAGGACCCGCTCAAGAACAAGACCTACGATCTCAACTCCCCGAAGAACGTTCCGGTCCTGAGCCAGCCCTAGGGCATCGAACCCAAAAGTTGGGTCCACTTTTCGCTGGCGCGGCCCTTCGGGTCCGCACGATGCGCAAGGGCATCGCTGCTTGTGGCGCGGGCTGGCGCGCATTATGGTCGCGCCGAATTTTGAAAACGCCCGAGGTTCGAGCGCATGTCCATTGCGAGCATGACCGGTTTCGCCCGAGAAGCCGGTGTCACGGGGGCCTATCAGTGGGCCTGGGAGATCAAGACGGTCAACGGCCGTGGCCTCGAGATCCGCGTGCGCACGCCCTCCGGCCTCGACGCTGTCGGCGAGGATGCCCGCGGCCAGATCCTGAAGGCGCTCACCCGCGGGCAGGGCCAGCTCACCCTCGCCCTCAGCCGGGCGTCGTCGACACCCAAGCTGCGCGTGAACCAGGACGTGCTGCATTCGCTCCTCGCGGCGGTCGGCAGCCTCTCGCTCCCGCCCAATGTCCAGCCGGCCTCCCTCGATGGGCTGCTCGCCGTCCGCGGCGTGGTGGAGCTCGACGAGGGCACCTCCGATCCGAGCCAGGACGAGGCCCTGGCCGTCGATCTCAAGAACGCCGTCGGCTCCCTGATCGAGCAGCTCAAGGCCGCCCGCCGAACCGAGGGCCAAGCCCTGTCCGGGGTGCTGGGCCAGCATCTCGACACGATTGCGCGGCTCGTCGACGAGGCTGACGCGTCGCCCGCCCGCCGCCCTGAGGCGATCCGGGCGCGCCTCGAGGCGCAGATCGAGCAGCTTCTCGAAGGCAAGGGCGCCCTCGATCCGGCGCGCCTGCACCAGGAGGCCGTGCTCATCGCCGCCCGCGCGGACATCCGTGAGGAGCTCGACCGGCTGCGGGCCCATGTGGACGCCGCGCGGGGCCTGCTGCAGGAGGGCGGCTCGGTCGGCCGCCGCCTGGACTTCCTGGCCCAGGAATTCGGCCGCGAGGCGAACACCCTCTGCGCCAAGGCCAATGACGTGTCGCTGTCGCGGATCGGACTTGACCTGAAGGCCGTGATCGAACAGTTCCGCGAGCAGGTTCAGAACGTCGAGTAGCAAGGGAGTTCGGGTGTGGTGCAACTGAAGCGGCGCGGTCTTCTGCTGATCCTCTCGTCGCCCTCCGGGGCCGGCAAGTCGACGCTGACGCGCAACCTCGTGCGCGAGGACCGCGGGATCCGGCTGTCGATCTCCGTGACGACGCGGCACAAGCGGCCGTCGGAGATCAACGGCGTCCACTACAATTTCATGGAGAACGTCGCCGATTTCGAGGAGCAGCGCGACCGCGGCGACCTGCTCGAATGGGCTCAGGTCCACGGCAACTACTACGGCACCCCGCGCAAGCCCGTGGAGCAGGCCCTCGCCCGCGGCGAGGACATGATGTTCGACATCGACTGGCAGGGCACGAAGCAGATCGTCGAGAAGATGCGCTCCGACGTGGTGAGCGTCTTCATCCTGCCGCCCTCCATGGCGGAGCTGAAGGCGCGCCTAGAGCGCCGCGCCGAGGACACGCCCGAGGTCATCGCCCGCCGCCTGCGCAACGCCCGCGACGAGATCGCCCAGTGGGGCGCGTACGACTACGTGCTCATCAACGACGACCTCGACCGCACCTATGGGGACCTGAAGGCGATCCTCGCGGCCGAGCGCCTTCGCCGCGAGCGTCAGGTGGAGCTCGAAGGCTTCATCGACGGATTGCTGGGAGAGGCGGTCACGTAAGGGCCGCCCCTACACGAGCGCCAGCGCGTTGCGTCGCCCGTGACGGGCGATTGCGTGCTCGATCAGCACATCCATCAGCTTCTCCTGCGACAGGCCGCCGGCCTCCCAGAGCTTGGGATACATGCTGATGGCCGTGAAGCCCGGCAGGGTGTTCACCTCGTTCACGTAAAGGCTCTGCTCCTGTGCCGGATCGACGAAGAAGTCGACGCGCGCCATGCCTTCGCAGTTCAGCACGCGGAATGTCTCTACCGCGAGGTCCTGAATGCGGCGGGCGAGATCCGGCGCGAGATCGGCCGGAATGCGCAGCAGCGCGCCGTCCGCGTCGACGTACTTGGCGTCATAGCTGTAGAAGCCATGGCTCGTGGCCGGGACGATCTCGCCTAAAGGAGAGGCGCGAACCTCGCCGGCGGCATCTTCGAGGACCGAGCATTCGATTTCGCGGGCTCCCGTGACGCTTCGCTCCACGAGGACCTTTCCGTCATAGCGGAAGGCGACTTCGGAGGCCCGGTCGAACTCCGCGGCCGATCCGGCACGGGACACGCCCACGGACGAACCCATATTGGCGGGCTTCACGAAGAGATCCGGCGTCCCGAGCGCCTCCGATGCGGTACGGTAGTCCGCTCGCCGGCCGGCCGTGAGGGTCAGGAACGGCACCACCGGCAGGCCAGCATCCCGCAGGAGCCGCTTGGCGATGTCCTTGTCCATGCCGGCGGCGGAACCCATCACGCCGGAGCCGACATAAGGGATGTTGGCCAGCTCCAGCAACCCCTGAATCGTCCCGTCCTCGCCGTTGGGCCCGTGGAGCACCGGCACGACGGCATCGAGCCGAATGGCTTCAGGGCCGGAGGTGGCGGCGAGCACGATCATCTCGCCGCCGCCTCCCGGCAGCAGGGCCACCGGAGGAGCGCCGTCCGGAATGTCGAGGGATCGGGCGCCCCTGCCGGCGCCGTTGCCGCCGTCGCAGAGAACCCATCGGCCGTCGCGGCCGATGCCGATCGGCACGACATCGTAGCGGTCGGGATCAAGGGCGCGCAGGATGTTCGCCGCCGACATCCGGGACACCTCGTGTTCGGCGGAGCGGCCGCCGAACAGTAGCCCGATCCTCTTGCGTTTCTCTGACATTCGCGGCTCTCCCTGGGCGGCCATCGGCGGCATCGGAGTATGCATATAGCGGACGGGATTAACGTTTCTCGAAAGGGCCGGAGCGCCGCTCGAAGCTCCTAGTCCGCCCGCCCTCGGGCGGCATCGAGGGCGTTCGCGAGAGCGACGTAGCCCTCCACCGGCACGTTCTCGGCCCGGATCGTCTCCTCGAGACCGGCTGCCGCGATGACGGCCGACGGGTCCGGCGTGATCGATTTAAGGCTCTGGCGCAGCATCTTGCGGCGCTGGCCGAAGGCCGCGCGGGTGACGGCTTCGAGCGTGCCGATGCGACAGGGCAGAGGGTTCTCACGCGGCGTGAGGTGGACGATGCTCGACGTGATCTTCGGCGGCGGCACGAAGGCCGAGGGCGGCACGTCGAAGAGGATGCGCGCCTCCGTCCTCCAGCCGCAGAGCACGCCGAGGCGGCCGTAATCCTTCGGGTCGCTCTCGTCGGCGACGATGCGCTCGGCCACCTCGCGCTGGAACATGAGGGTCAGCGACGACCACCAGGGCGGCCACTTCTCGGTGGTCAGCCATCCGGTCAGAAGGGCCGTGCCGACATTGTAGGGCAGGTTGGAGATGATCCGTACCAGCCCGTCGCCCACCAGCGGCCGCGGATCGAATTCGAGCGCGTCTGCCTCGATCACCTCCAGCCGGCCGGGATAGTGGGCGGAGATCTCCGCGAGAGCCGGCAGGCAGCGGGAATCCCGCTCGATGGCGATGAGGCGTTTCGCGCCCGCCGCCAGGATCGCGCGGGTCAGCCCGCCGGGGCCCGGCCCGACCTCGATGACGCTTGCGTCCTCCAAGGGCCCGGCGGAGCGGGCGATGCGGCTTGTGAGGTTGAGGTCGAACAGGAAGTTCTGGCCGAGCGATTTCTTGGCCATCAGGCCGTGGGTCCGAACCACGTCGCGCAGAGGCGGCAGATCGTCGATCTGGCTCATGGCGCCGGGCGTCCCGCGCCGAGTCGGGCTGCGAGCTTGATCGCGGCCATCAGGCTGTCGGGCCGGGCGATGCCTTTGCCGGCAATGTCGAAGGCCGTGCCGTGGTCGGGAGAGGTGCGCACGAAGGGCAGGCCGAGGGTCACGTTCACGGCCTCGTCGAACGCGATCGTCTTGATCGGGATGAGGGCCTGATCGTGATACATGGCGAGCGCCGCGTCGTATCGGCTCCGGGCGCGGGCGTGGAACATGGTGTCGGCCGGCAGCGGCCCCGCCACCTCGATGCCGTCCTGCCTCAGGATCTCGATCGCGGGCATGATGACGGTACTGTCCTCGGTCCCTATGGCTCCGTTCTCCCCGGCATGGGGATTGAGCCCTGCCACGGCAAGGCGTGGATGGGAAAGGCCGAAGCGCACGCGCAGTTCCCGCGCCACGATGCGGCCGGTCTCGACGATCAACTCCGTCGTGAGCGCCGACGGAACCGACCCGAGCGGGATGTGGACGGTAACCGGCACGACGGCGAGCGCCTCGCTCCACAGCATCATGACCGGATGGGGTGCCGCCTCGCCGGGAGCGGCTGCGAGGGCCGCCAGGAACTCGGTATGGCCAGGATGCCGAAAGCCCGCATCATAGAGCACATGCTTGGCGATGGGGTTGGTCACGAGCGCCGAGGCCGCGCCCGAGTGGACGAGGCGTACCGCAGTCTCGATCGCTTCGATGACAGAGGCCGCATAGGCGGGATCCGGCCGTCCGGGCTCGGCGGAGACCGCATGGGAGAGTGGGATGATCGGCAGAGCCGCATCGAAGGTGTCGATAGCCTTAGAGGGCTCGACCGGTGAGATCGGAATGCTCCAGCCTAGATCCCGGGTCACCCGGCCGAGATGATCGGGATCCGCAAGGACCGCGAAGGCGGGGAGGGCCTGTTCGCGACGATGGAGCCAGGCTCTTAGGATCAGTTCCGGGCCGATCCCCGCGGGGTCACCTTGGGTGACGACCAGCAGGTTCCGACCGGGCCCAATCACTGGGCCGCGACGCCTTCTTGGCCGGCATCGCCGTTGATGTTTTGGTTCAACGTGACTTCGCCGAGGGTGCGTAACTCCAGACGCAGGAGCACCGTGTGGTTGCGGTCCTTTTCGCCCGAGGTGACGGCAGTATTGCGTGGTGACACGGAATAGTTCACCGAGAAGGTGGTGCACTCGTCAATATAGCCGAGGCCAAGGCTCATGGAACTGACGTAAGGCGTGTCGGTACGGTTGTAGACGGCGGTCGTTGGATTAGTAGCATACTGGACCGCATAGAGGTCGCGGGCGATGAGGTATCGGTCGAGGTCCAGGAGCACCGAACCGGAGACGTACCAGTTCGGCGTCACGCTCCACCGGGCGGCAGCCAGGATGCCTTCGCGGCGCTGATCGAAGCCGATTTCAGGCTGCGCGGCATAGCGGGCATAGGTCAGCGAACCCGAGATCGGCAGATAAGGGGCGAAGTTTGCCGAAAAGCCGGCCTCGAAGCGGTTGACCCCGAAATCCTCCTGGTCGAACCGCGCACGGGTCACGAAGGAGAAGTTCGCGTTCGGCTTGATCTGGAAGCGGCCGACATAGTCCGAGGCGCGAGAGTCGAGGCCGGAATCGAGGCCCACATTGGCAAGGTCGGGCTGACGGAACGAGTTGCGGCCCGCTACCTGGTAGGATTGGCCGAACAGGGCATTGGCATAGAATCCGTCTGCGCCCGTCACCGTGTACTGGATGCCGACATTGGCGCGCACGCCGCCCTCGGCGCGGTCGTAGCCCGAGAACTTGTCCCAATCGAAGAGGGACGTGTCGTCGAACACGAGGCTCTGCGCGTCCTCGTTCGGCAGATGCCCGATCCGGGTCTCGTTGGGACGGGCGATGATCTGGGCGATCGGTTCGATGATTTGCGTGCCGGAGGTGCCGAGATCGGCCACGAACGGGAACCGGTACTCCAGGCCGATGGCCGGCATCGCCCGGAACAGGTAGTCGTCCTCCCCACCGATGAAGTTGGAAAGTTCGTAGTTCTGGTACCCGTTGAAGTCCGGAGCGATCCAGAATTGGTCGGCGCGCAGATAGGCGAACGGAGTCCAGACCTGTCCGACGGGATCGATGAACTCGCGCCGCCAGGATGCCTGGATCGAGGCGCGCGAGGTGGATCCGCTGATACCGCGCACCAGGCATGAACCGCGCTGGAAAATGGCGCAGGTCTCGTAAAGGCCGAAGAGATACGTCTGCTGCTTCGGGATCTCGTTGAACTGCGCGGCCTCGCGTGAGAGGCTCGTCACGTTCACGTCGATCGAGAACTCGCCGCCGACCACGGGCGGCGTGATGCGCTTGTTGTAATCCAGGACGGGCGCAACTATGGGCTGCTGTTTCTGCCAGTCGCTCGAGGAAAGGCCCTGGAAATAGTAGCCACGCACGTCGAAGAAAGAGCGGTCACCCTGACCCTGGAGATACAAGGTCGAGATCGATTCCTTCAGGTAGATCGAGCTCAGGCTCTCGCTGCGGATGCGGTAGTTCTGCAGGAACCACTTGTCGGAAACGAGGGCGACGTCCCAGCCCCACTTCCAGTTTTTGTTGATGTAGAACAGGCCCGTGGACTCGAGAGAGCCACGGAACTCGCGATCGCCCGGCCCAGCAGGACTGTCCAGGAACGCATCCGGGTCAAGTTGCGAAATACCTGCCGCGCGGATGTTGTAGCCGCCGGTGTCGAGGCGGTGACGCCATTCCACCTCGCCTAGCAGGCCCTGCCGGCTCAGGATCGTCGGGGTCAGGGTGAGATCATAGTTGGGCGCGATCGCCCAGAAGAACGGAACAGATCCTCCGATGCCAAGCGAGCTCGAATAGACGTAGCGAGGCGCGAGGAAACCGGTCTTGCGCTTCACCGTCGGATCGGGCGTCCAGAAATACGGCAGATAGGCGATAGGCAGCCCGAACAGTTCGAGGCTCGCATCCTCGTAGTAGATCGTCTGTTCGCTGTCGTTGTGGATGATCTTGGCGGCCCTGACCTGCCAGAGCGGCGGCTTTTCCGGATTGTCCTTGCAGGGCTCGCAGGCGGTGTAAGTGCCGCGCGCAAAGGTCGTCGTCTCGCCCTCGGCGCGTTCCGCCCGGGGGGAAGAGAAGCGGGTCGTGACGGCCTGCCCGTTCTCGACCGTGGTCTGCACCACGCGCAGCGAATCGATGAAGCCGTTCTTGAAGTCGTCAGTCAGCTCGAAGCGGTCGCCCGTGATGACCGCGCCGGTCGAATCGGTGAGGCGGGCATTGCCTTCGGCAAAGACGCGACCGGTGTTGCGGTCGTAGGTGACCCGGTCGGCCTGGAGCGTCCGGCCCTGGTAGTTCATCTGCACGTCGCCGGCGGCCGCGATCGTGTTGTTATCGTTGTTGTAGATGATTTCCTTAGCGTCAACGAGGAGGCGGTCCTGCCCGGCGCCGGACTGGGCCTTGGCGCTGAGCCTCTCGTTGAGGGACTGGGCGGACGCAGGGTTCGACCCGACGGCACAAAGGAGCGCCATCGCGACCGCAGACGTTGCGATCGTTGTCTTCACCCGTTCCATCACTGCTCCCCTGCCAGGCCCTCGAACCTGAGAACTGTCAGCCGTCCTCTTGGTACAAAAGGGCCAGAGTTCCTAACAAACTGCCTACTACAGCAGGAAACCAGGCGGCGACAACCGAGCTGATAATGCCCGCCGCCCCAAGCTCCGCCATAAGCTCCGTCGCGACATAAAGCATGAAGCCGGCCGCGACGCCACCCAGAACCATCATCGCTACACCGCCAAATCGAAAGAATCTTAACGAAACGGATGCCGCTACGAAAACCATGGCGATGAAGAGGAGCGGGCGGGCCAAAAGCACATCGAAATGAAGGCGATAGGCCGTCGTGTTGATGTCGGCCTGCTCCATGCGTTGGATGGTCTCCTTCAGGTTCCAGAAGGGAACCGCATCGGGATCGATGAAGCTCTGTCGAACTTGTGAGGGTTCGAGGCTCGAGGCCACGATGAACCGGTCGTACGAATGGGGCTCCTCTGTGGCGCTGAGGACACGGGCCTCCTTCAGCTCCCAGAAGCCTTCGTGAAGGGTCGCCTCCTTGGCCTCGATTCGCTGGCTGAACGCCCCGGACGGATCGAAGGAGTAGATCGTGACGCCGTTGATCGTCGTCGAATCGTTCACCGCCCCCTCGGCCCGGATGACGGCCTGGCCGTCGAGGCTCTTCTGCCGGATCCAGATCGGCTTGCCGCCGCTCTGGAGCTGGCGGCTGAAGACCCGCGTCTCCAGGGCGGAGGCCTGCTGCTTCAGGAAGGCGGAGACCGGGTTGTAGATCGTCACCGACGTCACCCCCAGCACGAGGGCGACGAGGAGCCCGGGCTGCAGGAACTGCCAGGCCGAAATGCCGGCCGCACGGGCGATGACGAGCTCGAGCTTGCGGCTGAGCTGCAGCAGGGCCGCCATGCTGCCGAAGAGAACCGCGAACGGCATCACCTGCTCGGCAATGGCCGGTGTCCGGAACAGGGCGAGCTGGGCCATCAGCGGCGCCGTCGCGCCTTCCGTATCGCCTGCGCGGCGCATGAGCTCCACGAAGTCGAGGGTGTAGACGAGGGCGAAGACCGTTGCGAAGACCAGGAAGATGGTCTTCAGGAACTGTCGCGAGAAATAGGAGCCGAGCGTCGCGCCGATCAGCATGCTCAAGCCTTCTGCGTGTTGGGCGTGGAAGGGGGCGGCGCCGCGCGGCCGGCGCCTCTCAGCTTCGCCTGGATGGAGCGGATGACCCCGCTCTGCAGGACCATCACGAGCGAGACGACGATCGCCCCCACCGGCACGGCATAGATGATGGGGACCGCCGCATGCGACCGCACCGCCGCACTGGAGGCGGCAAAGCCTGCGATTCGCAGCACCACGACGGCCACGACCGCTCCGGCGATCGCGAGGCCGCGGCCCTGGCGGGTCGTGCGCGGATCGCCCAGCGCCGCGAAGGCGATCGCCATCATGGCCAGCGGATAGAGCCAGGCCGAAAGGCGCTCATGCAGCTCGGCCCGGAACCGGCCCGTCTGGATCTGGTACAGGAACTCGGACTTGTCGGGGAACATGAGCTGCGTCGTGCTCCGCTCGCGCGGCTTGTAGATCGTTTCGCCGTCCCCGTCCTGGTTGAAGGCCGCGAGGTCCACGGCATAGCGTTCGAAGGCAACGATCGAGGAATCGCGGCTGTTCGGCACCTTGCGCTGGACGCTGCCCTTCTCCAGGACGAGATAGGCCTGTCCGTTGTTCTCGACCGTCTGGCCCCGCTCGGCGAGGTACACGATGGCCTTGTCCTTCTCCCGCTGGTCTTCCATGAAGATGCCGAGGAGCGCGTCGCCGGAGCGCTCGCGGTAGTGGAACGTGATCCCGTTGTCGAGGGTGATGAACTGACCCTCCTTGGCCATGGTGGCCACGAAATCGGCCCGGATCTTGGTGACGAGGTTCCGCATCTCCTGGAAGCTCGCCGGCATCACGTAGACCGTGATCATCCCGACCACGAAGGACACGAAGAGGGCCAGCACGAGGAACGGGCGCAGCAGCCGCGCCGGCCGCATGCCGGCCGCGCTCATCACGATGAGCTCCGAGTCGCTGTTGAGCTTGTTGAGGGCGTAGAGCGTCGCAAGGAAAAGGGCGACGGGCGAGATCACGTTGATCAGCGCCGGCAGGGACAGCCCCGTCATGGTGAAGAAGATGAAGATCGTCTGGCCTTTGCCCGTGAGAAGGTCGAGCTCGCGCAGGGCCTGCGTGATCCAGATCACGCCCGTCAGGGCGAGGAGGCACGCCACGAAGGCCGAAAAGGAGATTTTCAGGATGTAGCGTTCGAGAAGAGTCATGAGAGCCTTCGCCCCGGGGCGTTGAGGCCCCTGGGTACATTGTCGCCTGTTGCCAGGCAAGGTTCGCCCCCACCCAACAGCTTGGGATTGCGCTTCTTTCAAGGCAAAGGCCCTCGTGATCCCGCGCCCTATATGCTTTATGTCACCAAGTCGCAGCCGGCTTCGCCGCCGGCCCCAAGGTCACCAACACGAGGGTTTCATGGCCGACAGCTTCAAGATCGATTTCCAGCCCCATGGCACGGTCGGGACGGGCGATCTGATCGTCTTCGTCGACGAAAATCTCAAGCCGACCCCGGCCGTCGCCGAACAGATCGGGCCGAAAGCCGTCGACCTCATCGCCAGGGCCGCGGCCACGGAGAGCTTCAAGGGCAAGGCCAAGACGTCCCTGACGATCCCGGCGCCGACCGTGCTGGACGCGGACCGGCTGGTGGTCATCGGCGTCGGCGGCGAGAAGGACCGAGCCTCCATGGACTGGGCCCAGCTCGGCGGCCTCGTGGCCGGAAAGGCGGCGGGCAAGAGCGCGACGGCCGTGCTCGACCTGCCGGGCATCGAGGTGACCCCGGACGCGGTGGCCGACATGGTGCTGGGCGTCCATCTGCGCCGCTACAGCTTCGACCGCTATAAGACCAAGAAGGACGATTCCAAGCCGAACGGCGCTGCCAAGCTCTCCTTCAGCGTGGCCGACCCGGCGGCCATGAAGAAGGTCCAGAAAGCCCGCGAGGGGGTGGCGGCCGGCGTCATCATCGCCCGCGACCTCGTCAACGAGCCGCCGAACGTGCTCGGGCCGAAGGAGTTCGCCGCCCGGGCCGAGGCCCTGACCAAGCTCGGCGTCGAGGTCGAGATCCTCGACGAGAAGGCTATGCAGAAGCTCGGCATGCGGGCGCTGCTCGGCGTCGGCCAGGGCTCGGTCCGCGGCAGCCGGGTGGCGATCATGCGCTGGAACGGCGGCAAGGCCGGCGACCAGCCCATCGCCTTCATCGGCAAGGGCGTGGTGTTCGATTCGGGCGGCATCTCGATCAAGCCCGGCGGCGGCATGGAGGACATGAAGGGCGACATGGCGGGCGCGGCGTGCGTGGTCGGCCTCATGCATGCGCTGGCGAGCCGCAAGGCCAGGGCCAACGTGGTCGGCGCCATCGGCCTCGTGGAGAACATGCCCGACGGCAATGCCCAGCGCCCGGGCGACATCGTCACCACCATGTCGGGCCAGACCATCGAGATCATCAACACCGACGCCGAGGGCCGCCTCGTGCTCGCGGACGTGCTCTGGTACGTGCAGGACCGGTTCAAGCCCAAGTTCATGATCGACCTCGCGACCCTGACGGGCGCGATCCTCGTGGCGCTGGCCCAGGAATATGCGGGCCTGTTCTCGAACAACGACGAGCTGGCCCAGCGCCTCACCGCGGCCGGGCAGGCGACCGGCGAGCGGGTCTGGCGCATGCCGCTGGGACCCGAGTTCGACAAGATGATCGAGTCGAAGTTCGCCGACATGAAGAACACCGGCGGCCGCCACGGCGGGTCCAGCACGGCGGCGGCGCTGCTCCAGCGCTTCGTCAACGACGTGCCCTGGGCCCATCTCGACATCGCCGGCACTGCCATGGGCTCGCCGCAGAGCGAGATCAACAAGGGCTGGAGCTCGGGGTGGGGCGTGCGCCTGCTCGACCGGCTGGTCTGCGACCATTACGAGGCCTGAGGATGGGAGAGGGGATCCGACACGTCATGAGGCGCCCGAATGCCGCCGCGAAGGGTGAGGGCCGATGACCGAGATCCTCTTCTACCACCTCCAGAACCAGTCCCTGGAGGCCGTCCTGCCGACCCTGCTCCAGAAGACCCTGGAGCGGGGCTGGCGCGCCGTGGTCCAGGTCGCGACCGAGGAGCGGATGTCCGCCCTCGACGACCACCTCTGGACCTTCACGGACGAGAGCTTCCTGCCGCACGGAACCGACAGGGAGGCCCATGCGGCCGACCAGCCCGTCCTGATCACCCTCACGGACGCCAACCCGAACGGCGCCGCCATCCGGTTCCTGGCCGAGGGCGCCGACCTGCCGCAGGACCTCGCCCCCTACCAGCGCATCGCCATCCTGTTCGACGGAACCGACGTCCAGGCCCTCGCCCTGGCGCGCGACCAGTGGCGCAAGGTGAAGGCCGAGGGGCACGAGGCGACCTACTGGCAGCAGGACGAGCGCGGGCGCTGGCAGCGCAAGGCCTGACCATTCCGTGATTTGAAACCAAGACGGCCTGTCCCATTTGCTGGGACGCCATGAGGATGCCTCTGATGACCCGGATCTCGCGCCTGTCGCTGCTCGCCGCCCTGTGCCTGTCGGTCTCGATGCCGCTCGTGTCCTACGCCCAGGAGGGGCGGGCGAACCAGGAGCGGCAGGAGCAGCGTCGTCCCGCCGAATCCCAGCGGCTTCCACCCGAATCCGTCACCCGGCACACGATCGAGCTTCCGGGGCGCACCCTGAAGCTCATCGCCACCGCCGGCGCGCTCACGCTCACCGACCAGCAGGGGAATCCGCAGGCCGAGATCGGCTTCACGGCCTATGTGCGGGAGGATGCCGATCCGGCGATGCGGCCGGTCACCTTCGCGGTGAATGGCGGCCCCGGAGCCTCCTCGGCCTATCTGAACCTGCTCGCCATCGGGCCCTGGAGGCTGCCGCTCGACGGGCCGACCATCAGCCCCTCGGCTCCTCCGAACCTCGTGCCCAATGCCGAGACCTGGCTCGACTTCACCGATCTCGTCTTCATCGACCCACCGGGAACCGGCTACAGCCGCGTCCTCGGCGGCGATCAGGTGCGGGAGCGGTTCTACTCGCTCCAGGGCGACATCGACGGCCTCGCGGCCTTCGTCATGCGCTGGCTCAAGGAGAAAAACCGGCTGCAATCGCCGAAATTCTTCGCCGGCGAGAGCTATGGCGGCTTCCGCGGGCCGCTTCTCGCCCACAAGCTCCAGAGTGACCAGGGCATCGGCTTCAGCGGCCTCGTGCTCGTCTCGCCGGTCCTCGACTTCGCGTGGATCGACCAGGATGCGGACGATCCGCTGCCGAACGCCGCCCGGCTGCCGTCCCTCGCTGCGGCGGCCCAGAGTGGAAAGGGCCCGGTCACACGCCAGTCCCTCGAGTCGGTCGAGCGCTACGCCTCCGGCGAGTACCTCGTCGACCTCATCAGGGGCCAGCAGGACCGCGAGGCGGTCGAGCGGATCGGCCGCCGGGTGGCGGAGCTGACCGGTCTCGACCCGGCGCTCACCCGGCGCCTCGCGGGGCGGATCGACGTGGGCACGATCCAGAGGGAGCTGCGCCGCAGCAATGCGTCGGTCGTCAGCGCCTACGACACGAACGTGCGCAGCGCCGATCCCAATCCGTCGGCCAACTACAGCCGCTTCGAGGATCCGGTTCTCGACGCCATGACGGCGCCGCTCACGAGCGCCGTCATCGACCACCTGACCCGCACCCTGAACTACAAGGCGGACGGGCGCTACAACCTGCTCAACGGCTCCGTGAACCAGGCATGGCGCTGGGGCGGCGGGCGCAGCGCGCCGGACAACATGGACGAGATGCGCCAGGCTCTCGCGCTCGACGGGAAGCTGCGGGTTCTGGTGACCCACGGCTTCACCGACCTCGTGACGCCGTACTACGCCTCGCAGATGCTCTTGAACCAGGTGCCGGACCTCGGATCCGAGAAGCGCCTCACGCTCAAGGTTTACGAAGGCGGCCACATGTTCTATTCGCGCCAGGACTCGCGTCAGGCCTTCCGGGACGACGTGCAGCGGCTCTACGAGGAGGCGCTGCAGGCCAGGGCCGGCGACAACAGGGATTGAACGGAATGCGCGTAAGAGTCGTGTCGTGTCTCGCCCTCCTGACGCTTGGGCTCGCCGCCTGCAACAGCAGCCGGACGGAAGCGCCTGTCGTGGCGGCAGCGTCTCCCATGGCGGCACCGATGTCGGCGCCGGGCCCGTCGATCGTCGGGCCAGTGCTCGGGTCGGACGGGCGCTGCACCGGCACCGCTGCTGGTGCGGCGACATCCATTGAGCCCGGCATCACCGAATGCGACCTCGTACGCCTGAAGGGCAAGCCCGCGACCGACGTGCTCGTCGGCGAGAGCGGCAAGGGTCAGCGGGAGGTGCAGGTGCTCTATTCCGAGCCTGGCGGACGCGAGCTCTACTTCTTCGTCAACAACCGGCTCGACCGGGTGGTGAAGTAGGCGGTCACGCGCCTGCAGTCTCGATCTCCTCGCTCAGCGCCAGCCATTCCTCCTCGACGGAGGCCAGGGTCTGGGCCGCCTCGGCGCGCATCTTCGCCAGCTCGCTTGCCTTGGCTGGGTCCTTCTGGAACGCGGTGCCGTCGGCCAATGCCGCATCGACCTTGCCGATCACGTCGGTGAGCTTCGCCATCCGGGCCTCGAGCGCCTCCAGCTTCTTGCGCAAGGGGGCGAGCGCCACCCGGCGCTCGGCGGCCGCACGGCGCTCGTCGGTGCGCGATGTCGAGGGCGCCTGCGGCTTGTCGTTGCGGGTCTGCGGCGCGAGATCCCCCGACAGCACGAGCTGGCGGTAATCGTCCATGTCGCCGTCGAAGGGCTTCACGGTGCCGTTGCCGACGATCCAGAGCCGGTCGGCGCAGGCCTCGATCAGGAAGCGGTCGTGGCTCACCAGGATCACGGCGCCCGTATAGTCGTTGATCGCCTCCATCAAGGCCGTGCGGCTGTCGATGTCCAGGTGGTTCGTCGGCTCGTCGAGGATGAGCAGGTTGGGGCCGTGGAAGGCCGCGAGGCCCATGAGGAGGCGTGCCTTCTCGCCGCCCGAGAGCGACGAGACCGGCGTATCCGCTTTCGCTCCCGCGAAGCCGAAGCGGGCCGCCCGCGCCCGGATCTTCGCCACCGGCGTGTCGGGCATGAGCGCCGCCACATGGTCGTAGGCGGTGGCGCCGGGGTTCAGCTCGTCGACCTGGTGCTGGGCGAAATAGGCGACCTCCATGCGCGAGGGCCGGCGCACCTCGCCCTTCTGCGGGTCGAGCCGGCCGCCGATGAGCTTGCAGAACGTGGATTTGCCGTTGCCGTTGGCGCCGAGCAGCGCGATGCGGTCGTCGGGTTGGATCGTCAGGTTCAGGCGTTCGAGGATCGTCCGCTCGCCGTAGCCCGCGGCCGCGCCCTCGATGGCGATCAGGGGCGGGGCGATCGCGCGCTCGGGACCCGGCAGGTCGAAGGGCAGGACCTCGTCCTCCACGATCATGGCGATGGGCTCGAGCTTCGCCAGCCGCTTCACGCGGGACTGCGCCTGCCGCGCCTTCGAGGCCTTGGCCTTGAACCGGTCCACGAAGGCCTGGAGGTGCTTGCGCTCCGCCTCCTGCTTCGCCCGCATCTTCGCGGTCAGCTCGCGCTTCTCGGCGAGCTGGCGGGCAAACGACGTGTAGCCGCCGCGATAGATCGCGAGCTTGCCCTGGTCGAGGTGCAGGATGTGGTTGACGCAGGTGTCGAGCAGCTCCCGGTCGTGGCTGATGATCAGCACGGTGTGCGGGTAGCGGCTCAGGTAGTCGTAGAGCCAGAGCGTGCCTTCGAGGTCGAGGTAGTTGGTCGGCTCGTCGAGGAGCAGCAGGTCGGGCTCGGCGAAGAGCACGGCGGCGAGCGCCACGCGCATGCGCCAGCCGCCCGAGAAGGACGAGCAGGGGCGGTTCTGCGCCTCGGCGTCGAAGCCGAGGCCGTGCAGGATCGCGGCGGCCCGCGCCGGTGCCGAATGGGCGCCGATGTCGGTCAGCCGCGTCTCGATCTCGGCCCGGCGGAAGCCGTCGGCGGTCTCGGCTTCCGCCAGGAGGGCAGTGCGCTCCTTGTCGGCGGCGAGCACCACCTCGATCAGGGTCTCCGGCCCGGCCGGCGCTTCCTGCGCGACGGCGCCGATCTTCACGCCGCGCGGCAGGGAGATGTCGCCGCTCTCGGCCGAGATCTCGCCCTGGATGATGCGGAACAGGGTGGTCTTGCCGGCGCCGTTTCGTCCGACGAGTCCGACCTTGCCGCCGGTGGGCAGGGTGAAGGAGGCCCGGTCGAGGATGGTCCGGTTCGCGATGCGGTGGGTGAGGTCGGACACGTGAAGCATGGCGCCTTTTGGCCCGTGACGCCGCCGCTGGCAAGGCGGTTGCGGGCATAGCCTCCCGGCGCCTGCCGGGACCGGCCCATGCACAGGCGGGCGGGGCGGCGCGCTTGACTTGGGCGTGACGGCCGCTGACAGACGTCGATGACGGCTGCCCCTTCGTGGCTCCCCGCGTCGGGAGGGCCTATGGTCGGCGCTGCCGTGGCCCGACAGGAGCGTGAGATGAGTGCAGACCGCGCAGTGAACACCGTGGATGTCGCCGAATTGCTGGCGAAAATCCGGGCGCGCGAGATCCGCGTCGGCATCATCGGCCTGGGCTATGTGGGCGTTCCCCTCGCGCTGACCGCCGCAAGGGCCGGCTTCCGGGTGCTCGGCTTCGACATCAACGCCCCTCGGGTCGAGCGGCTCAACGGCGGCGAGAGCCTGATCAAGCACATCCCGGACAGCCTCGTCTCCGACGCAATCCGCGAGGGAAGGTTCGATGCGACGGCCGATTTCGCGCGGCTGGGAGAGCCCGACGCGATCCTGATCTGCGTACCGACGCCGCTCACGAAGCACCAGGAGCCCGATCTCTCCTATGTGGAGAACACCGCCCGCGCGATCGCGCCCCGCCTGCGGCCCGGGCAGATCGTCGTGCTGGAATCCACCACTTACCCGGGCACGACCGATGAGATCCTCAAGCCGATTTTCGAGGAGACGGGGCTGAGATCCGGCCGCGACTTCTTCCTGGCCTTCTCGCCCGAGCGCGAGGATCCGGGCAATCCGGATTTCGGCACCTCGGTCATCCCGAAGGTGGTCGGCGGAGACGGGCCCGACGCCCTCGCCCTGGCCGACGCGCTCTACAGCCAGCTCGTGGTGAGGACGGTCCCGGTCTCGTCGACCGCGACCGCGGAGGCCGTGAAACTGACCGAGAACATCTTCCGGGCCGTGAACATCGCTCTCGTGAACGAGCTGAAGGTGGTCTACGGGGCCATGGGAATCGACGTTTGGGAGGTGATCGACGCCGCGAAGACGAAGCCCTTCGGCTTCATGCCGTTCTACCCGGGGCCGGGCCTCGGCGGCCACTGCATCCCCATCGATCCGTTCTATCTGACCTGGAAGGCTCGCGAATACGACATCGCGACCCGGTTCATCGAGCTCGCCGGGCAGATCAACACCCGCATGCCCTATTACGTGGTGGACAAGCTCGCCGAGGCGGTCGACCGGTCGGGCCGGGCCTTCACCGGCTCGCGGGTCCTGGTGCTTGGGGTCGCCTATAAGAAGAACGTGGACGACATGCGCGAAAGCCCGTCTCTGAAGCTCATGGAGCTGATCGAGGCCCGCGGCGCGGAGGTGGATTATCACGATCCCTACATCCCCGAGATCCCGCGAACCCGAAAGCACGCGGACCTGATGGGGCGCCGGTCGGTGGCGCTCGATGCGGCCGCGGTCTCCCGCTATGATGCGGTGCTCATCGCCACCGACCACGACAATGTCGACTACCGGCTCGTGGTCGAGAACGCGGCGGTGGTGGTCGACACCCGCAATGCCTGCGCGAGAGCAGGGCTCTCCGACCCGCGAATCGTCAAGGCCTGACGCAAGGGTAGGGGCCTTCCACGATAAAAAAGCATAAGCTTACGTAAGGTGATGGAACTTTTTTCCGCACACGCTACACTATATTGGTAGAAAGCTTGGCTTTATGCCGCCAGGGCCGTGGCGGCGTCGATGGAGACGAGGGATGGCGCGGCTTGCCGGCGTGTTGCTCTTCAAGGGGTTGAACATCGATCTCGCGCCCTTTGAGGCGCGCGCGAACTGGCGCCGCTTCGATCCCGAGGAGACGCTGGTCGACTTCGATGACCTCTCGACGGATGTGTATTTCCTCCTGTCCGGCGAGGTTCGGGTGCTCATGCGCACCGCTTCCGGCAAGGAGGTCATCCTGGACGAGATGAAGCCGGGCGAGCTGTTCGGGGAGCTCGCGGCCCTCGACGGGATCAAGCGTTCCGCCAACGTGACGGCGCTCACCCGCGGCGAGGCCTGCGTGATGCCGTCGCCCGTGTTCCGGGAGCTGCTGTTCGCGAACAAAGAGGTGGCGGACCGGCTCTTCTGCCTCATGGCGTCAAGGATCCGCGAGCTGAACGCCCGCTTCGTCGAGCAGACCGTCCTCGACCTCCGGCACCGGCTGTATTCCGAGCTGCTGCGGCTCTCGATCCCCCGTGGCGACCGGGCCGGGGAACGAGTCATTACGCCGCCGCCCTTCCACCACATCATGGCGGCCCGCATCGGCTGCCGCCGCGAGCAGGTGACGCGGGAATTCTCCATGATGTCCCACGAGGGCCTCATCGAGCGCACCCGGGGCGCCCTGATTCTGCGCAAGCCCGACGTGCTGCAGGCGCGGGTGGCGGACGCCATGCGAGAGGACGCTTAGCCGTTGCTCGCCTTCGGCCCATAAGCCGCGAAGAACACCCGCAGGGCGTCCTCGACGTTCCGTTCGATTTCCGGTTCGGTCGGCATCTCGCCTACGGAGAAAAGCAGGCGGCGGGTGATGCCGGAGGCGCAGAGATCGAGGAAATGCTGTGCGGCGACCTCCGTGTCGTCGATGGAGAGACGCCCCGCCCGGACTTGGCTGTCGAAATAGGCCTTGAGCCGCGCGATGCCCTGGCACGGGCCGGCCTCGAAGAAGGCTTGGCCGAGGCGCGGGAACTTCTCGGCGGCGCCGATGACCATGCGGATCGAGGAGATGTGCTCCGGTCTGCCGAAATAGCGAAGGTAGGTCCGGCCGAGCTTGGTCAGGACCGCGCGCACGTCGGGCTCGTCCGCGTCCAGCTTGAACAGCACCTCGGCCAGGCCGCGCTTCTCCTCGGTGGTGAGCGCCTCGAACAGCTTCTCCTTGCTGTCGAAATAGACATAGAGGGTGCCTTTCGAGACGCCGGCGACCTTGGCGATCTCGCCCATGCTCGCCCCGTCGAAGCCCTGCGCCAGGAAAACCTGGCGGGCGCCTTCGAGGATTTGGCGACGCTTCAGGTTCTCGCCGCAATCCGCCGCAGCTGGAACCGAACCGTCGTCGAGCGCGATATCCTTCACGTCGCTCATGTGCGTTTTGTCACCTCTGGGCCATTGACCGAACCGTTCAGTCAAATCATATAGGCTACATAATCATTCTAGACGAGAGCGGCAAGGACGCGAACGGACGGAGTTGTCCGGGATCCTTGCTGCGCTGGCAGAGGTTTTCCAGATGGCTTACCGCGAAGAGTATGGTCAGGCGGACAGCAGCGGTTCCGAGGCGGTCCGGGAGAGCAGGGCGCCGGCACAGCCGGCGGGCGAGCAGTCTCCTGCGGTTCCGGCGCCGGTGGCTGCGAGCGCGCCTGTTCCGACGGCGAAGCCGAAGGGCAAGCTGGCCAAGCGTCTGATCCTGTTCACGATCCTGGCGGGCGGGCTAGCGTTCGGCGGCTATGAAGGCATGAACTGGTGGAACACCGGCCGCTTCATGGTGTCGACGGACGACGCCTATGTGCAGGCGGACATCACCATCCTGTCCGCAAAGGTGTCGGGCTACGTCTCCTCGGTCGCGGTCTCGAACAACCAGAGCGTCAAGGCCGGCGACCTGATCGCCAAGATCGACGAGGGCGACTACCGCCTGGCGCTCCAGTCCGCGAAGGACAAGCTCGCAACCCAGCAGAGCGCCATCGAGCGCATCGGCAAGCAGATCGAGGCGGCCCGCACCCAGGTCACGCAGGCGGACGCCCAGATCGCCGCCGCCGAGGCCGAATCCGAGCGCGCCGCAGCCGATTACGCGCGCCAGCAGCAGCTCTCCCGCTCCGACTACACCAGCCGGGCGACCCTCGAAACCGCCAAGGCGGCGCGCGACCGCGCCGAGGCGAACGTGAAGAGCGCGCAGGCCTCGCTCGCGGCCGCCAAGGCCAATGTGGAGGTTCTCTCCGCCCAGCAGACCGAGGGCCGGCGCGTCGCCGCCGAGCTTCAGACCGCGGTCGACAAGGCGGAGCGCGACCTCTCGTTCACGGAGATCCGCGCTCCGGTCGATGGCGTGATCGGCAACAAGGCGGTCGAGGTCGGCACTTTCGTGCAGCCGGGCGCGCGTTTGGCGGCCCTCGTGCCGCTCACCAGCGTGCACGTGGACGCGAACTTCAAGGAGACGCAGCTCGCCTCGCTGCATGTCGGCCAGAAAGTCCACATCGCGGTCGATGCCTTCCCGGATACCGACATCGTCGGCACGGTGGAGAGCGTCTCGCCCGCGTCCGGCTCCGTCTTCAGCCTTCTGCCGCCGGAGAACGCCACCGGCAACTTCACCAAGATCGTCCAGCGCGTGCCAGTGCGGGTCGCGGTCGACCAGGACGTCGCCCAGAAGGAGCTCCTGCGCCCCGGCCTGTCGGTCGTGGTGAACGTCGACACGCGCACCGGCGACGAGCCGACGAAGACGGCCCAGCGCTAAGGGCCGGGAAAGAACGCCACCGTCATGGCCGCCTCCGCCGCCATCCAGAACGGATCTGCCGCCGTGCAGAAGCCGAAGTCCGCGCCGCTCGACCGGCGCCGGACCTTCGCGTTCTTCTGCATGGTCTTCGGCATGTTCATGGCGATCCTGGACATCCAGATCGTCTCGGCGTCGCTCGCCGAGATCCAGGCCGGCCTGTCCGCATCGTCGGACGAGATTTCCTGGGTGCAGACGAGCTACCTGATCGCGGAAGTGATCATGATCCCGCTCTCCGGCACCCTCTCGCGCGTGCTGTCCACCCGCTGGATGTTCGTGATCTCGGCGGCCGGCTTCACGCTCATGAGCTTCATGTGCGCCATGTCGTCCTCCATCGAGGAGATGATCGTCTGGCGCGCGCTCCAGGGCTTCATCGGCGGCGGCATGATTCCGACCGTCTTTGCCTCGGCCTTCACGGTCTTTCCGCCGGAGAAACGGCCCGTGATTTCGCCGCTCATCGGCCTCGTGGCGACGCTCGCGCCCACCGTCGGCCCGACCATCGGCGGCTATCTGACCGACATGTTCTCCTGGCACTGGCTGTTCCTGGTCAACATCGTGCCCGGAATCTTCGTGACGATCTCGACCTATCTGCTGGTCGATTTCGACGAGCCGAACTGGGACCTGTTCAAGACGTTCGACTGGGCGGGACTCGGCTTCATGGCGGTTTTCCTCGGCAGCCTCGAATACGTGCTCGAGGAAGGGCCGATCAACGACTGGTTCCAGGACGAGGTGGTGCTCGTCCTGACGGTGATGTGCGTCGCCGCCGGCATCCTGTTCTTCTACCGCGCCTTCGCGGCCAAGCATCCGATCGTGGACCTGCGGGCGTTCACGGACCGTAACTTCATGGCGGGCTCGTCCTTCAGCTTCGTCATGGGCATCGGCCTCTACGGCCTGACCTATCTCTATCCGGTCTATCTCGCACGCGTGCGGGGCTATTCCTCGCTGCAGATCGGCGAGACCATGTTCGTCTCCGGCGCCTGCATGTTCCTGATGGCGCCGGTCGCCGGCGTGCTGTCGCGGAAGATGGACCCGCGCGTCATGATGGGGATCGGCTTCGCGTGCTTCGCGTTCGGCACGTGGCAGTTCTCCGGCCTGACGAAGGACTGGGACTTCTGGGAGCTCTTCATGCCCCAGGTCTTCCGCGGCGTCGGCCTGATGATCTGCATGGTGCCGATCAACAACATCGCGCTCGGCACGCTGCCGCCGGAGCGCATCAAGAACGCGTCGGGCCTCTACAACCTCACCCGCAACCTCGGCGGCGCGGTCGGCCTCGCGCTGATCAACACGATCCTCAACAACCGCTGGGACCTTCATCTCGAGCGCCTGCGCGAGAACGTGACCTGGAGCCGTTCGGCGGCGGTCGAAACGCTCAACACCATGACGATGGGCTTCCAGAGCCTCGGCTCCGACGCCCATCAGGCCGCGCTCAAGACTATGTCGAACATGGTCCGTCGCGAGGCGCTGGTCATGTCCTTCTCGGACGTGTTCGTCCTCCTGACGGTGCTATTCCTGGCGCTGATCTGCGCGCTGCCCTTCATCAAGAAGCCGAAGGCCGCTCCGCCGGCGGATGCGGGGCACTGAGCCCCGCTAATCCGCCAGCCGCGTCAACACCTGGTATGCGGCTCTCACCCGCGCCTCGTTCGGATACGGCTTGTTCGCCAGCATGACGATACCGAGCCGCTTTTCGGGGATATAGGCCACATAGGCCCCGAAGCCGCTCGTCGATCCGGTCTTGTTCAGGATCACGTCCTCCCGCGGCGCCATCGGCGGATCGATCGCGGTCGCGGCAGTAGGCTTCATGATCATGTCGACTCCGTTGCCGGCGACGACCTTCTCCAGCGCGACCGGGTAGGGATACTGCTCCCAGATCAGGTCCTGGATCAGCTCGCCGGAGCGGTAATATCCCGTGTGGGTCGCTTTCACGGCGCGCGCGACCTTCTCCGGCGCAATGCCGACGCCCATGTTCACCTCAACGAAGCGGATCATGTCCACGGCGTTGGACTTGACGCCGTATGCCTCGGTCGCGAGCAGGGCCGGCGTGACGCGCGTGGGCTTTCCGGCGCGATTGTACCCCCAGGCATAGGACGTCATCTCCGACGCCGGAATGGTGATATAGGTCCGCTTCAGCCCGAGATCTCCGAACAGGCGCGTCGCCACGGTCTCGAAGCTCTCTCCCATGGCCTTCGCGGCGATCATGCCGAGCAGGCCGATGCTCGGATTGGCGTAGCGGCGCGACGTGCCGGGCGGGATTTCGGGCTTCCATTCGCGGAAATAGGCGATGAGCTGCTTCTGGTTCTTCACGTGATCCGGCAGCTGAAGCGGGAAGCCGCCCGCCGTGTGCGTGCCGAGGTCCAGCACGCGCACATCGTCCATGGCGCGGCCCTTCAGCTCCGGCATGTAGGCGCTGACCTTGCCGTTCAGCGACAGCTTGCCGTCGATCGCGGCGAGGGTCGCGAGGGTCGCCGTGAAGGTCTTGCTGATCGATCCGAGCTCGAAGAGCGTATTGCGCGTGACGGGCGCCCGGGATTCCTTCGAGGCGACGCCGTACTCGACGAAATGGCGCTTGCCGTCGACCGTCACGGCGACGGCCAAGCCCGGGATGCCGTATTCGGCCATGACCGGTGTCACTGCCTCGTCGACAACCTGCCGCACCCGTGCATCCTGATCCGCATCCGCGCTGGATGCGCTCGCCGTCGCGCAGGCGAGAAGAATAGCCGCAAGGCTTGATCGGGTTCGTGATCGCAAAAGACACTTCCTTTCGGGTCGAAGTCCGCGCCGTCCTTGTGCGGACAGCCACGGACGGTGCGTTGATACTCGAAGGCGGCTCTAAGCCGAGCGGCCTCCGCCTGGATCGTCCTCGACGAAGTGCTTCAAGCGGAGGAGCGCATCGTCCCACTGCGCGGTGACCCGATCCAGATAGGACTTCGCCTCCGCGATCGGCTCGGGCCGATAGGTGAACCGGCTTTCGCGGCCAATGCGTGTGCTGCGGACGATGCCGGCCTCCTCGAGCACGTGCAGGTGCTTCGTGACGGCCTGGCGCGTCAGATTCGTGTCGACGGACAAGGCAGCGATGGAGCGCGGCTGCCCGTCGCTGAGACGGGTGAGAAGCGACAGGCGCGTCCGGTCGCCGAGCGCAGCGAAGATCCGGGCCGGCTCCGGTTCAGGAATGGGCAAGCGAGCCTTCGACATGGGCCTTGATGTTCCCCGCCTGCTCCTTCCAGCCGCCCTCGTTGCCGCGCATGGCCTCGGCGCGGCGATCTCCAGGCAGCGCCTCGAAGCCCGACTCAACGATCGTCAACAGGGTGCCGCCGGGACCGGGCGACAGCCGGAACTCCACGAGGGTGGTGGGCGCATCCGGGTCGTCCGCAAAGGGATCGGCCGGGTGGGGCCACCGAAACGCGAAGAGGCGCGGGGCCTCCATGGTCTCGACGACCGCTTGCCATTTCACCCCTTCATAGCCGGGATAGGTCATGCGGCCGGTCGTAGTGCGGCCGACCGTGAAGGGGCTGTCGAGGTCCACCCGGAACCAGCGGCCGAATTCATGATGGTCGGTGAGCGCGCGCCAGACGCGCTCCACCGGTGCGCTCAATTCTACAGTTCTCTCGATGCGATCGGACATGAAGCACCTCCCGGCGCCATAAGATGACACTGGGAGCGGATATGCAACCAATAAGTTGCCTTTTCTAGCGCCCGTAAATTCGGTCCAAGACGCCCGCCACATCGACCAGACGCTCCGCCGCCGGATCGAAGCGTTGGCCCGCCGCTAGGCGTCGCGCCCAGTCGGCCGCGGCGCGGCCGCCCCATTCGTCGGGCGGGTTCGACAGGTTCTCCCGTGCGGTACCGCGATAACGCTCGGCCACGAAATCGTAGAACGAGCCGTTCACGTTGCGTAAGGCTGCGCCGCCTTCGGTGCCGTAGAAGGCGGCCGAGATCATGGCGTCGCATCCGGCCTGGAGGCGCCAGGAGCAGGCGAGCTGCACGGCCGTCCCGGTCTCCAGCTCAACCGTCGCGAGGGCGTAGTCCTCGACCCGGTCGGGGCGTCCGCGCAAGGGCTCGCCGCCGGCGAAGAGCTTGCCCGCCACGTTCGTCACCGCCGGATAGTCGAGGGTCCAGAGGGCGAGGTCCACGAGGTGGACGCCGAGATCCATCACGCAGCCGCCTCCCGAAAGCGCGGGATCGTAGAACCACGGCTTGTCCGGCCCGTAGGCGTTGTGGAAGACGAGATCGACCGCGTAGATCTTCCCGAGTTCCCCCGAGCGCACGATCTCGCGGATGCGCTGCATTCCTTCCGTGAAGCGGTACGAGAGGTCCACGTCGAGGAGCAGGTTCGCCCGGCGGGCGGCGTCCACGACGGCCCGCGCCTCGATCGCGTCACGCCCGAGCGGCTTCTGGCAGAACACGGCGACGCCGCGCTCCAGGGCCTTGATCGACTGCTCGGCGTGCATGGCGCTGGGCGTGGCGATCACGACCCCGTCGAGGCCGAGGTCGAGCAGATCGTCGAGGGACCCGACGACCTGTGCATCCGGGGCGAGGCGGCCGGCCTCGGCGGCCATGTCCGCCGACGGATCGGCGATGGCTGCGGCCTCGATCAGGCCGGTCTTCAGCATCGCCTCCATGCGGTGGCGGCCGATCCAGCCGACGCCGAGAAAGCCGATGCGCGGGCGGGCGAGGGAGGCCACCGGGATCATTTCGAGCAGAGCCTGTGTCATCTTAAAGGGTCACCAGAGCCTTGAGGAAGCCGTCCGGACGGTCGCGGGTGGCGTCGAGCGCCTCGTTCAGCCGGTCGAGCGGATAGGTGTGGGTGTAGAGCGGGCTCGGGTCGAGCCGGCCGGACGCCACTGCGTCCACGGCCTCTCGAATGCCCTCGATGTAGACCTTCGGGTCGCGCTCATGGGCGTTGATCACGTCGAGGCCGCGCCAGTTCCACAGCCACATGTTCACCTGCCGCGGCCCGTCCTGGTGGTAGCCGGCGACGATCAGCTTGCCGCGCTCGCGGGTCAGCTCGCCCGCGAGGTCGAGGGGCCATTGCTTGCCGACCGCCTCGATCACCCGGTCGCAGAAGACGCCCCCGGTCAGCTCCTTCACCTGGCCGATGATGCCGTGATGGTCCTCCATCGGGATCGTCTCGGCCGCGCCGAAGTCCTGGGCGACGTCGATCGAGAAGGGGCGGCGGGAAATGGCGATGACCCGGGCGCCGGCGTCCGTCGCGAGACGGGTCAGGATCGCGCCCAGGAAGCCGATGCCGACGATCGCCACAGTCTGGCCCGGCCGGATGTCGCTGCGGCGCAGGATGTTCATGGCGCAGCCAAGGGGCTCGCCCGGGAAGGGCTTGCCGGTGAGCGCCTTCGGCAGCCGCACCACCGCATCGGCGTCGGCGAGGTCGTATTCGGCATAGGCCTTGTAGGAGAGCGCCGCGACCCGGTCGCCGACCGACACCCCCTCGACCTCGTCGCCCACGGCATCGACCATGCCCCAGCCCTCGTGGCCCAGCGAGCCGGCCTCCGTGGGAAACTGCATCCATTCCGGCCCGGCCCAGGGCGTCAGGTTGGAGGCGCAGACGCCGCAGCCCTCAAGGCGCACGCGCACCTGGCCCGGCCCCGGTTCAGGACGGGCGATCCGGTCGATGCGGATCTGGCCCGGCGCCGTGACGGTCGCGGCCCGCATGGAGGTTGCCGACGGCCCGCCTGCGGCCCGAGGGTTCCAGCTTTCCGCTTCGGGGGCTTCGCGTTCCGCGCTGCTCAGTTCTTCGTCGTTCCGCAAGGCTGTCTCCACTCGCTTGCAGGGGTCAACTAGAAAAGCTTGGCAGCGGTTCAAGCGGTCCCCCGTGACCTTTCGCGGCCGGCACCGTCATCGGGTGGGGAAGGGGGCATTAAGCTGTTGTTCTTCCAGTCGTAACATCCTAGTTTGCGCCGCAGGTTTTCTCCAATCTAGGTTGAAGTGCGAACATCTTGCCTCCTCCTCGCCAATCCGCCTCCGTCGGCGCCGTGCGCCGCTCCTTCGCTCCCTGGTCGGATCCCGCTGCCAAGCCGCTCATCCGCTTCGAGAATGTGACGAAACGCTTCGGCGATGCGGTGGCCGTCGACCACCTGTCCCTGAACATCTACGAGAGCGAGTTCTTCTGCCTTCTCGGTCCCTCGGGCTGCGGCAAGACCACCCTGATGCGCATGCTGGCCGGCTTCGAGCATCCCAGCGAAGGCCGCATCACCCTAGCCGACCGGGACCTCGCCGGCGTTCCGCCCTACCGGCGGCCGGTGAACATGATGTTCCAGTCCTACGCCCTCTTCCCCCACATGAGCGTCGAGCGGAACATCGCCTTCGGGCTGAAGCAGGACGGGCTGCCGAAGGCGGAGATCGCCGCGCGGGTCGATGAGATGCTTCGGCTCGTCCAGCTCGAGCGGCTCGCCAAGCGCTCCCCGAGCCAGCTCTCGGGCGGCCAGCGCCAGCGCGTGGCGCTGGCCCGGGCGCTCGCCAAGAAGCCGAAGGTTCTCCTGCTCGACGAGCCGCTCGGCGCGCTCGACAAGAAGCTGCGCGAGGAGACCCAGTTCGAGCTGATGGACATCCAGCACGATCTCGGCATGACCTTCGTGGTCGTCACCCACGACCAGGAGGAAGCCATGACCATGGCCGACCGGATCGCCGTGATGGACCACGGCCGGATCGTCCAGGTGGCGACGCCCGGCGAGATCTACGAGCAGCCGAAGACCCGCTTCATCGCCGAATTCGTCGGCGACGTGAATATCATCGAAGGCAACGTGCTCGGCCAGGAGAACGGCCACTGGCGCGTGCGCTCCCGTTCGGCCCAGCCGCCGCTCACCATCGACGACCCGGACGAGGTGCTGCATTCCGACCAGGCCGTCGCCATCGCGGTGCGGCCGGAGAAGATGGTGATCCAGCGCGATCCGCCGGGAACGGACGCCGTCAACGTGCTGACCGGGGAGGTGTGGGACATCGGCTATCTCGGCGACTGGACCGTCTACAGGGTCAAGCTCGCGTCGGGAGAGATCCTGCGCGTCACGCGCGCCAACCGGTCCCGCTACGTCGAGAGCCCCATCGACTGGGACGAGCAGGTCTACGTCACCTTCGCGCCGGACGCGGCCGTGATCCTGGCGGAATAGCCATGGAGCCGCAACGTTCCTTCCCGAAGAAGCTCGCCTCCAGCCTGGTGCCGGCAGTACCCTATCTGTGGCTCGGCCTTTTCTTCCTCGTGCCGTTCCTGATCGTCTTCAAGATCAGCCTGTCGGACCCCGCCGTCTCCCAGCCGCCCTACAAGCCGGTCTTCGAATGGGGCGACGTCGCGGGATTCTTCCAGGGGCTCGACCTCGAAAACTTCGAGGTCCTGACCAGCGACGACCTCTACCTCAGCGCCACGCTGTCGTCGGTGCGCATCGCGGCGATCTCGACGATCCTGCTGCTGCTCGTGGGCTTCCCCATCGCCTATGCCATGGCGCGGGCGCCGGAGCGCTACCGCTCGCTGCTGGTCGCCATGATCATCCTGCCGTTCTGGACCAGCTTCCTCATCCGCATCTATGCCTGGATCGCGATCCTCAAGCCCGAGGGGCTGCTCAACCAGGGCCTGCTGGCATTAGGCGTCATCGGCGAGCCGCTCAACATCCTCAACACCGAGACGGCGGTTTATATCGGCATCGTCTACGCCTACCTGCCGTTCATGGTGCTGCCGCTCTACGCGACGCTCGAGAAGATGGACGACACGCTCCTCGAGGCCGCTCAGGACCTCGGCTCGCCCCCCTGGCGCGCCTTCTGGACGATCACGGTCCCGCTCGCCATGCCGGGCATCATCGCAGGCTCGCTTCTGTGCTTCATCCCGGCCGTCGGCGAGTTCGTCATCCCGGACCTTCTGGGCGGCTCGGAGACGCTGATGATCGGGCGCCAGCTCTGGAGCGAGTTCTTCTCGAACCGCGACTGGCCGCTCGCCTCCGCGGTCGCCATCCTGCTCCTGATCATTCTCGTGGTGCCGATCGTCATCTATCGCGATGTGGAATCCCGCCGGGTGGAGACGAAGGCATGAACCGCCGCCTGAGCCTCTTCAACGTCACGTCCCTCGTGATCGGCTTCGCGTTCCTGTACCTGCCGATCCTGCTGCTCGTGGTCTATTCGTTCAACGCATCGCGGCTCGTCACAGTGTGGGGCGGCTTCTCGACCCAGTGGTACGTGGCGCTGTTCCGAAACGAAGCCTTGATGGAGGCAGCCTGGGTGACGCTGCGGATCGCGCTGCTGTCGGCCTCCCTCGCGACGGTCCTCGGCACCCTCGCGGCGCTCGCGCTCACCCGTTACGGGCGCTTTTTCGGGCGCACGCTCTTCACCGGCATGGTCTATGCCCCGATGGTCATGCCAGAGGTGATCACGGGCCTGTCGCTGCTGCTCTTCTTCGTGGCGATCGGGCTGGACCGCGGCTTCTGGACCATCACGCTGGCGCACACCACGCTCACCATGTGCTTCGTGACCGTGGTGGTGCAGTCGCGGCTGATGACGTTCGACCGCTCGCTCGAAGAGGCCGCCATGGACCTCGGGGCGCCGCCACTGCGGACGTTCTTCTCCGTGACATTGCCGCTGATCGCGCCGTCGATCGTCGCCGGTTTCCTGCTTGCCTTCACCCTGTCCCTCGACGACCTCGTCATCGCGAGCTTTAACACGGGGCCAGGCGCGACGACGCTGCCGATCCGGATCTACAGCCAGGTGCGGCTCGGATTGTCGCCGGAGGTCAACGCCGCGTCAGCCATCCTGATCGGGATCGTGACGCTCGGGGTCGTGACCGCGACGCTGTTGAGCAAACGGTCCCTGCTGCGCGAGGAGCCCAACGCTCACTGAGCGTTCGCGCTGGGAGCCGGTGCGGCTTCGAGCCGGGGGCCGAAGAGCGGCTTCGCGGCGCCGGAGCGCTCGATCAGGGCGCGCGCCTCGGGCCGCACGTCGACATTGTCCCAGTTGCCGCTCAGGTCGAAGGCGATCATCGGTGCGGACTTCGCCGGCTGATTGGTCAGCGACACCTCCGCCCGCATGGCGAGGGACCGGTCGCGGAGCGAAACGTCGCCCTGCAGGCCCATCAGCATGCCGGGTGCAGTCACCCGACCCTCGCTGAGGGTTCCGATGCCGGCATTGACGTTGAGCTGCGCATGGGCGTGGTCGAAGGGAGTCCGGCCGCCTCGCCAGTTCAGGGAGGCGAGGAGCGGTCGTTTCTCGACACGGCGCAGGGCGTCATCAAGGGCGATGCCGACGAGTTCGCCTTCACCGACCGTCACCCCGATGCGGCCATTGGTCTGCCTTACGAGATCGGCCGGGGTCTGGCCCGATCCCTCCAGGACGATCTGCCCTTGGGCGAGGCCCGTGATCCAGCGCGGCTCGCCGACCGCACTTAGGAAGGCCGCGAGGTCCACATCGTCGAAGGTCGCCTGGCTCTTCAGTTCGGTGCCGCTGTCCGCAGACGTGAGGGCGAGGCGCCCCTTCACGGTTCCCTGGTAGAGATCCGCCCGTCCGATCGACGCCTCGATCCGGCCTGCCCGGACCAGAACGCTCGCGGCCATGTTGTCGATCCGCAGCGTCCGCATGCGCGCGTTCGAGGCCGAGATCCGCAGGTCGAGGTCGCTGCCGGTCGCTGCCGTAAGGTCGATCGGTTCGTCGCTCCAACCGGGTCCGAGCCGTGCCTGGGTCAGGGGGCGGATGAAATCGGAAAGGTTCAGGCCTTCGGCGGCCAGAGTGCCGGTGATGAGCGGGCGGTCGGAATCGAGACGAACCGCCATGGTCCCTTCGAGCTTGTCCTCGCCGAGGCTCACGGCCACCGACGGCCAGGAGAGGCGGCGGCGGTTCATGGAGACGTCGCCCTGGATGGAAAGGGCCTGGATCTGCGACCCGAAGGGCAGCTTCGTGCCGCTCCAGCGGGTGAAGTTGCGCAGGGACGTGGCCTGGATCAGGCTCTCGCCCGTCAGGCGCGGGTCTTCGCCGAGCTGGACTTCGCCGGTCAGGGCGATCCGCCCCATGGGGGCCGTCACGGTCAACGAGACGGGACTGAGCTGATCCGAGGCGAGCAGGAGCGGCCGGAAGGAGGCCTTTTCCAGCGCGACCGTCTCGCCGCGCCAGGAGGCGGAGCCGACCGCATAGAGCGGCTCATCCACTCCGGACCAATTGAGCAGGAGATTGACCTTGTCGAGGTCGGCGTCCTGCATGTCGCTCCACCGCAGCTTGGAGCCGGCGAGGATGAGGCGCCGGGCATGGGCCGCGCCGAGGCGTTCCTTCAGCAGCGCCTGCCAGTCCTGGCCTGCAAGAGCGGCCTGCGACACGGTAATCCTGGTCTCGCTCAGCATGATCTCGGAAAGCTCGATCCGCCCGAGCAGCAGGGATGTCAGGCGCAGCTCGCCCCTCAGTGTGCCCCCGTCCGCGGTGATCGCCTGATCAGGAAAGGAGAGCCTCATCCCCTCGAACTTGACCCTCGGGGTCGGCAGGAGCGCGAAGGTGCTCTCTCCCGCGACCGCGAAGTCCAAGCCGTAATTGGCGCGCAGGTGCCGGGACACGGCCGAGGTCAGCCGGCTTCCGGTCAGGGTCCAGGGAACGGCCGCCGCTCCGAGGACCGCAAGCGAGATCAACGCGATGAGGAATACGACGCGGCGCGACATGGACTGCAGACTTAGACCTAAAGGTTCCGCTTCGGAAGCGATAGCGAGGGCCTGTCCGGACAAGGACAGGCTGGAGGATTCAGGGTTTCATATATTCATATGAAGGGATTGTCTAAATTGAGGCCAGGTTGCAGGGTGGCATCCTGCGCACTTCGCAGTGCAGCAACGAACACTTTTCGAAGTGAGGGGTGGATGGACAAGGTTTACAAGGATGCAAGCTCGGCCATGGCCGGGCTCATCAAGGACGGCATGACGATCATGGCCGGCGGGTTCGGCCTCTGCGGCATTCCGGAGGCGCTGATCGAGGCGATCCGTGATTCAGGAGCGAAGGACCTCACCTTCATCTCCAACAACGCCGGCGTGGACGGGGTCGGCCTGGGCCGGCTGCTCGAGACCCGCCAGATCCGCAAGATGATCTCCTCCTACGTGGGCGAGAACAAGCTGTTCGCGCAGCAGTACCTGTCGGGCGAGCTCGAGCTCGAGTTCAATCCGCAGGGAACGCTTGCCGAGCGCATCCGCGCCGGCGGCGCCGGCATCCCGGCCTTCTTCACCAAGACCGGCGTCGGCACCCTCATCGCCGAGGGCAAGGAGGTGCGCGAGTTCGACGGCGAGAAATACGTGATGGAGCGGGGCCTGTTCGCCGACATCTCGGTGGTCCATGCCTGGAAGGGCGATACGGAAGGCAACCTCGTCTACCGGAAGACCGCCCGCAACTTCAATCCGATGATGGCGACCGCCTCGCGGCTCACCATCGCCGAGGTCGAGCACCTGGTGCCGGCCGGCGAGATCGACCCGGACTGCATCCACACGCCGGGCATCTTCGTGAAGCGCATCGTGCACGTGCCGAACCCGGTGAAGCACATCGAGCAGAGGACGACCCGCAAGCGCGCCGAGATGGCGGGAGCGGGCGCAGGGGAGGAAATCTGATGGCTTGGACCCGTGAGCAAATGGCTGCCCGCGCCGCCAAGGAGCTGCGCGACGGCTACTACGTCAACCTCGGCATCGGCATCCCGACCCTCGTGTCGAACTTCATTCCCAAGGGCATGCGCGTCCAGCTTCAGTCCGAGAACGGCATGCTCGGCATGGGCCCGTTCCCCTACGAGGGGGAGGAGGACGCCGACCTCATCAATGCCGGCAAGCAGACGATCACCGAGCTGCCGACCACAAGCTATTTCTCCAGCTCCGATTCCTTCGGGATGATCCGCGGAGGCCACATCGACCTGTCGATCCTCGGCGCCATGCAGGTGGCCCAGAACGGCGACCTCGCCAACTGGATGATCCCGGGCAAGATGGTGAAGGGCATGGGCGGCGCCATGGACCTGGTGGCGGGCGTGAAGCGCGTCGTCGTGGTCATGGAGCACGTGGCCAAGGCCAAGGACGGCTCCGAGGACCCGAAGCTGCTGACGGCGTGCAACCTGCCGCTCACCGGAGCGGGCGTGGTCGACCTGGTGATCACCGATCTTGGCGTGTTCACGATCGACAAGAAGGGCGGCACGGGCATGACCCTGATCGAGCTCGCCGACGGCGTCACGGTGGACGAGATCAAGGCGAAGACACAGGCCGACTTCAAGGTCGCGTTGGACTCGAAGCAGTCGAACGCAGCCTGACGGCGCGGCCCGCACAGGCTGCGCCCTGGCTACGACGAGGGGCTGCCGGCAGCCGTCTTCGGGCGGTTCTCGGCGCTCCGCACCAGCTGGATGACGGGCAGGAGCCCGACCAGCACGATCACGAGGGCGGCCAGCGCGCCGTCCTCGAATGCTCCGCGGGAAGCATGCCCGTAGACGAGCGTCGCGAGCGTCTCCGTGTTGAGGGGACGCAGCAGCAGCGTCGCCGGCAGTTCCTTGATGCAGTCCACGAAGACCAGCAGGGCCGCGCTGGCGAGCGCCGGACGCAGCAGCGGGATCTGGATCTTCAGCACGAGCTCGCGCGGCCTTGCGCCGAGGATGCGGCCCGCATCCTCCAGGCCCGGCGAGACCCGGTCGAGGCCGGCGGAGAGCGATCCGGTCGCGATCGGCAGGAAGCGGATCACGTAGGCGACGATGATGCCGACGGCCGAGCCCATGAGGATCAGGCCGATCCGCTCCCCCGTGAGCGAGCGCCATAGGGAGCCGATGCTCGTGTCGAGGGCGACGAGCGGGTTCAGGAGGCCCAACGCCAGTACGGTGCCAGGCACCGCATAGCCGATGCCGGCCACTGCGAGGGCGGCGCGGGTCAGGTGCAGCTTGGCGAGCCGCGAGGCCGTGACCACGACGATTCCCAGCGCCAGCGCGACAACGGTCGCTGTCCCGGACAGTCCGATCGTGGTCAGCAGATGGTCCACGAAGGTGGCGTCGAACTGCGTGAGGAGCCCGCGCCGGATCACCTCCCGGACGAGGAAGCCCACCGGCAGGACGAAGCCCATGAAGACAGGCAGTGCGCACAGGAGCGTTGCCAGCCAGCCGCCCGCGGTGGAGAGCCGCACGGGCTGCGTCGTGCGCGGACGGCGGGTCGACAGGCTGTAGCGCCGGTCGCGGCGGCCGTAGCGCTCCACCATGATCAGCAGGATGACGACCGCCAGCATGACGCAGGCGATCTGCGCTGCTCCCGCGAGGCTGCCGCGGTTCAGCCAGGTGGTGAAGACCGAGACGGTGAGCGTGCGGACGCCGAGGTATTCGCTCGCGCCAATGTCGTTGAGCGCCTCGAGGAGGGCGAGCGACAGGCCGACCGCGAGGGCGGGGCGGGCGAGCGGAATGGCGATGACGCGGAAGAGCTTGAAGCGGCCCGCGCCGAGGGTGCGCGCCACCTCGATCATGCTGGCGCTCTGGGTCAGGAACATCGCCCGCGAGGCGATGTAGACGTAAGGGTAGAGAACCGCCGACATCACCAGGATGCAGCCGGGCACGGAGCGGATCTCGGGAAACCAGTAATCGGCCCGCGAGGTCCAGCCCATGAGGACGCGCAGGCCCATCTGCACCGGGCCTGCCGCGTCGAAGATCTCCACGTAGATGTACGCGGTGATGTAGGCCGGCACGGCGAGGGGGAGGGGCAGAAGCCAGGCGAGGAGGTCGCGCCCAGGAAAGCGGTGCGCGGTCACCAGCCATGCGGCGCCGATCCCGACCGAGCCGGCGAGCACCGCGACGCCGCCGAGCAGCATGCCCGTGTCGAGCAAGGCCGCTGGGAGAACATCGACCGTGACCTGCGCCCACAGGGTGCTCTCGCCCTGCGCGGCGATCCGGACCAGGCTCACGAGCGGCGCCAGGACCAGGATCGCGACACCGATCAGCACCGCAACCGACCAAAGCGGCGCGCCGTTGAGGGCGCGCCGCAGGACCGGCATGGAAAGGCGGGATGGAAGCGCGATCGTGCTCATGACGGACTGACGCCGGAACGGGAAAGCTCCCGGAGGCCTGCAGGCTTCCGGGAGCGGGGGCTTTAGCGGTCGAAACCGACCTTGTCGACGAGGGCGCTCGCCTTGGCGCGGTTCTTGGCGACTTCGGCGAGGCTCATGTTCTCCATCTTGAGCTCGCCGAAGGACTTCACGAGCGGGTTGATGGCGATGCCTGCGCGGACCGGATACTCGTAGTTCACGTCAGCGAAGACGCGCTGGGCTTCCGGCGAGGTCATGTACTCGATCAGCTTGACGGCGTTGTCCCGGTTCGGCGCGTTCTTGGCCAGCACGATGCCCGATACGTTCACGTGCGTGCCGCCGTTCTCGAAGGTCGGCAGGATCACGTTGATGGCCTCGGCCCACTTCTTCTGGTCCGGGTTCGTGCCGTTCGTCATGAGACCCACGTAGTAGGTATTGCCCAGGCCGATGTCGCAGACGCCGGCCAGGATGTCCTTCGCTACGTCGCGGTCGCCGCCGGAGGGCTTCTTGGCGAGGTTCGCCTTCACGCCCTTGAGCCACTCCTCGGTCTTGGCCTCGCCATGCTTGACGATCATCGCGGCCACGAGGGCGATGTTGTACTGATGCTGGAAGGAGCGCGTGCAGATCTTGCCCTTCCACTTGGGATCGGCAAGGCCCTCGTAGGTGATGGCCGTGTCCTTCACGCGTTCCTTCGACGCGTAGACGGCGCGGGCGCGCATCGACAGGGCGGTCCAGAGGCCTTCCGGGTGGCGCAGATGAGCCGGAACGGCGGCTGCGACGGCTTCCGAACGGACCGGCTGTGCGATCCCGAGATCGAGCGCCTCCTGGATGCGGCCGATATCGACCGTGATCAGCACGTCCGCCGGGCTGTTCTCGCCCTCGGCCTTGATGCGCTCAGCCAGGCCCTGCTCCGAGAAGATGGCGTTGACCTTGATGCCGGTCGCCTTGGTGAACTCGTCGAGGGTCGCCGAATAGAGGCCGGGCTCGCGGTTGGTGTAGACGTTCACCACGCCCTGCGCCGAGGCCGAGGCGACCGAACCGGCCAGCGCTCCCAGGGCGGCGGCGCCGAGCAGAAGCCCGCGTGCAACCTTAGTGTTCAACATGACGAAGTCCTTCAGCAGAATGGGTGCGGGCCAAACGGCGTCCCGCTCTGGCGCGCAAGAACCATGCTGGCGCGGATGCGTCAACAAAAAAGCGAATTAAATCAATGATTTAGAGATGTTCTAAACTGCGCCCCGATTATAAGTCTTCTAAGCTGAGACCTGCTCCTTGATGGGCGCCGCGGCCTGCGTGGTTCGCAGGCGGGCGATCTCCGCCTCCATCTTCTCCATGTTGTTGAACAGGCGCTCACTGGCTAAGCGCAGGAAATAGAAGCCGAATTCCGGGTTCTGGAAGTAGAGCTGGCGCACCTCGTCGTAGGTGATGCTCAGCACCTCGCCGGACTCGATGCATTCGAGGGTCTGCGTGCGGCGGTTGTTCGGCGACATGAAACCCATCTCGCCGACCACATGGCCCTGCGGCAATTCGATCCCGAGCTCCTTCAGTCGGTACCGGCCGGACAGGGTGTAGAACATGCAGCTGGCGCTGTCGCCCTTGGCGAAGAGGATCTCGCCCTTCTTAACGGCGCGCCGCGCCATAAACGGCTTGAGCCAGTCCATGTTGAGGTCGCTCTTGGAGGCGGTCTTCACCTTCTTGATCAGCCTCAGCATCTGGAACAGCCGGAAGCTGTTGAGGGGCAGCAGGACCAAGTTCACGGTCATGCTCGGATAAAGGCCCATGAAGGATGCGTAGGTGAGCGACACCACGTTCGTCGCAATCCCGAGACAGCGCAGCGGGATGATCGTCTTCATCGCGCTGGCGCTGATGGACAAGGCGGCGCCGAGCCAGCCGATCGCTTCGACCCAAGTCATGGTTCTCAACCGTGTGAATGAATACCGTTGCGGCATATACCATCGACCGCCGAAAGTCAGCGGGGATATGCTGTCGCGCACTGCGCGGAAGGTGCAGGAGCGGGGTTCTTTGGGAGGAGCCTATGAGTCTCAGCACTCCAGTAGCACGGAGTTAATGTTACTGAACAATTGGTGCGCTACTTCGAAAGGTGTTTTTCCAGTCGATATAATATTCGTAATTTCCGTGTGCGTTGTCTATGTATTTCGATAGAATGAAATGAAGCGAACGCTTAAGCTAGCGTTACAAACGAGGCCGAACAATATTTCGATACTCGCGATCGATGAGAATAGTGGCCTTTAGACTTTGAGTTGTGGCTCAATGACTGGAGGATCGGCAGACTATGAACCTGCGTTTCGTGGAGACCTTCCTCTGGGTTGCGAGGCTGGGCAGCTTCAGCGCTGCGGCCGAGAGGCTTCACACGACACAGGCGGCCATTTCCAACCGAATCGCGACCCTGGAGCGGGATCTCGGCGTCAGGCTCTTCGAGCGCGACGTCCGGTGCGTGCGCCTCACCGGCGTCGGGCAGCAGGCGGTGCCGAAGGCCGAGGAACTGGTGCGGGTCGCGAATGAGTTCCGTGAGGCCGTCAGCGATCCCGGAAGCCTTCGAGGATCGATTAAGATCGGTACCATCGATTCCATCGTGCACGCTTGGCTGCCGCAGTTCATCGAACGCATCCATGCGCGCTACCCGAGCATCGCCATCGATCTCAACACCGACACGTCCCTGAACCTCGCCCGGGAGGTGGCCGAGCGGCGCATCGACCTCGCCCTGATCATGGGGCCTGTCGTGGCGCCCGACATCATCAACCTGGACCTTTGCACCTTCGCGTGCACCTGGCTCGCGAGCCCGAAGCTCGGGCTGCCCAGCCGGCCGCTAGGCCTCGCAGAAATCGCCGACCAGCCGATCCTCGCCTATTCCAAGGACAGCGTGCCGCATCACCGGGTCCTGCGGCAGCTTGCGGATGCGGGCATCGAGGACCCGACCATCTACAACTCCAATTCCCTCGCCACCATCATCCGCTTGGCGCAGGACGGCATCGGCATCACGCCGCTGCCGAAGGTGATCGTGCGGGATCAGCTCGCGGCCGGAACCCTCGTGCAGCTCGACGTGACGCCGGCCTTTCCGCCCTTGAGCTTCCATGCGGTCTATTCCGACCATCCGGACAATCTCATCTCGGCCGTGGTGGCCCAGATGGCGCAGGAGGTTGCGCACAGCTTCTCGTTGGCCCAGACGGACGGCGCCTCCTGGTAAGGCAGGGCCCAGGACCATGCGGCGGAACGATTGTGCAGTGCCGTACAAGGAAAACTTAGGCTGCAGGGAAAGTATTTCGCGTTTGTCGCCGCTTCTGCGCCGCGCTCACATGCGGCCACAGGTTCCAAGGAGGCCGTGACGTGAAAGTCAGCTTAATTCAGATGAATTCCCAGAACAACAAGGCGGAGAACCTCAGGACCGCCACAGCCATGATCGAGAAGGCGGTGTCCGAGGAGGCACCGGACCTGATCGTTCTTCCGGAATACTACGCCTATCTCGGCGAGGGCAGGGACAATGTCCATGGCAACGGCGAGTACTTCCCCGACGGCGAAGCCTACAAGCTCATGTCGGGCTTGGCCGCCAAGCACCGGGTGACGATCCACGCCGGCAGCATGGTCGAGAAGTCGGGCAACAACCACTACAACACCACCGTCGTGTTCGGCCCGAACGGCGACGAGATCGCCCGCTACCGCAAGATCCACCTGTTCGACGTCGACATCCCGGGCGGCACGAGCTACCGCGAGTCGGACACGATCAGCCGCGGCCAGGACGTGGTAACCTACAAGGTCGGCGATGTCACGGTCGGCTGCGCCATCTGCTACGACATCCGCTTCCCCGAGCTCTTCCGCAAGCTGCGCGATGCCGGCGCCGACGTGATCGTCCTACCCGCCGCCTTCACGCTGATGACCGGCAAGGACCACTGGGAGACGCTCGCCCGCGCCCGCGCCATCGAGACCCAGACCTACTTCCTGGCGGTCGGACAGGTGCTCTCGCATGCGGATGGCAGGAAGTGGTGCTGGGGCCATTCCATGGTGATCGACCCGTGGGGGCACATGGTCGCCCAGTGCTCCGACAAGGTCGCCACCACGAGCGCGCGCCTCGACCTCGACTATATCGGCCACGTGCGTCGCAACGTGCCCGTCGCCCAGCACCACGTCCTGGCCTGAGGAGCACGCGAATGTTCATCGTCAATCCCATGCCGAAGCAGATCTCGCAGGAACTCGTCGACCTGCTGGAGAAGGTCGAGACCGCGACCGTCGGGCACTTCCTCCACTCGGGCTTCGTCGACCGCGAGCTGCGGGCGGTCCTGCCCGAGAAGCGCGTCGCCGGCACCGCCGTCACCGTGCGCCTGCCGCACGCCGACAGCACGATCCTGCACTACCTCACCAAGCTCGTCCGCCCGGGCGACATCGTGGTGGTCGACCGCTGCGGCGACACCAAGCACGCCTGCTGGGGCGGCGTCGTCACCCATTCCATGAAGATCGCGGGCGTGAAGGCCGGCATCGTCGATGGTCCCGCTACCGACTTCTCGGAGATCCGCAACGTCGAGATGCCCATGTGGTGCCGCGGCCCGTCGCCGATCACCACGAAGATCCTCGGGCTCGAAGGCGCCATCAACGTGCCGGTGACGGTCGGGGACCAGGTCATCCAGCCTGGCGACGCGATCCTCGCCGACGAGAGCGGCGTGCTCGTGCTCGATCCAGCCGAGGCAAGGGCGGTCGCCGAGCGGGCGATCGGCATGCAGGAGAACGAGATCAAGCTGCTCGAGCGGCTTCGCAACGGCGAGAAGCTGCCAGACATCTCCGGCGCGACCCGCATCGTGGAAGAAAAGGCCCGGCGCGTCGCCTGATGCGCCGGTTCGGGAAGAAGCAGTCGATAATCAGAGGGAACCAAAGACGATGATGAAACTGCGTGTTCTGCTCGGCGCCTCGGCGGTGGCTTTCGCCGCCGCGACGCCGGCCTTGGCCCAGACCAAGACCGTGACGCTCGCTGCCTACAGCGGCATCTTCCAGGACCACTACACCAAGGCGGTCATCGAGCCGTTCATGAAGGCGCATCCCGACATCAAGGTCGAGTTCTACGGCATGCCGAATTCGGCCCAGATGCTCGGGACGCTGCGCGCCCAGAAGGCCTCGCCGCAGATCGACGTCATGATCATGGACGTGTCGGTCTCGAAGGCGGCCACCGACGAGGGCCTGTTCGACAAGATCGACGAGAGCGTGTCTAAGAACGTGGCCGATCTCTATCCAACCGCCCGCATCGAAGGCGTCGGCGGCGTCGCCGTTACTTTCGACAACCTCGTCCTGCTCTACAACAAGGACCAGGTGAAGACCGCCCCGACCTCCTGGAACGCACTGTGGGACAAGCAATATGCCGGCAAGGTCACGATCCCGGCGGTTCCCGACATCCAGGGCACGACCCTGACGATCATCGCCAACAAGATGGCCGGCCAGGACGACTACAAGAAGACCGTGGAGCCGGGCATCAAGAAGCTCGGTGAGCTTGCGCCGAACGTGCAGACCTGGGACCCGAAGCCCGACGTCTACACGCCCATCGCCAACGGACAGGCGGCGCTCGGCATCGGCTGGAACGCCCGTGCGCAGGTCTATGCGAACACCTCCGGCGGCAAGCTCGGCGTGGTGCTGCCGCAGGAGGGCAGCGGCTTCCAGATCAACACGATCAACCTGGTGAAGAACGCGCCGGCGGGGGACGCCGCGAAGACCTTCATCGACTACGCGCTCAAGCCTGAGACCCAGGCGGCGTTCACGGAGGCGATGTTCTACGCGCCGACCAACCAGAAGGCGCAGGAGAAGATCTCCAAGGAGGCCCTGGCGCGCACGGCCGCCGGTTCGATGGACAAGATGATCGCCATCGACTGGATCGCCGTCGCCGGCATCCGCGATGCGATCACGGAGCAGTGGCGCCGCCGCGTCATTCCGCTGAGCCGCTAACCGCACCTGCCGCAGCCGAACGCCCGCTGGAGAAAGCCATGATGCATCAGACCATCCGTTCCGGGAGCCCGACCCTGTCCGACGACCGCGACGCGCACCTGCGCCTCGACGGACTCACGAAGCGCTATGGCGATTCCGTCGCCGTCGCGGCTCTGGACCTGGCGGTCCCGAAAGGAGAGCTGGTGGCGCTCCTCGGGCCTTCCGGCTGCGGCAAGACCACGACCCTGCGCATGGTGGCGGGGCTCATCAAGCCGACCGACGGACGGATCGTCGTCGCGTCGCAGGACATCACGCAGGTGCCGACCTACCGGCGCGACATGGGGCTCGTGTTCCAGTCCTATGCCCTGTTCCCGCACATGACGGTTGCCAAGAACGTGGCGTTCGGGCTGGAGATGCGCTCCTTGCCGAAGCCGGAGATCGAGCGGCGGGTGAAGGAGGCGCTCGCCATGGTGCGCCTCGAAGCCCTGGCCGAGCGCAAGCCGCGCGAGCTTTCGGGCGGTCAGCAGCAGCGCGTGGCGCTGGCCCGCGCCCTCGTGATCCGCCCTTCGATCCTGCTGCTCGACGAGCCGCTCTCCAACCTCGACGCGAAGCTGCGCGACGAGATGCGCAACGAGATCCGCGACATCCAGCAGAGCTTGGGCATCACGGCGGTCTTCGTCACGCACGATCAGGTCGAGGCGCTGAGCATGTGCGACAAGGTCGTGGTCATGCGCGGCGGCAAGCTCGAGCAGATGGGGACGCCGGTCGAGGTCTACGAACATCCGGCGACCCCGTTCGTCGCCTCCTTCGTCGGGCGCACCAACCGTCTCGAAGGCATCGCCCAGGGCGATGGGCGCGTCGCGATCGGCTCCATGGCCGTGCAGGTGCCCGGGCGGCCCGGCGGCAAGGTCGAGATCATGATCCGTCCGCACCGCATGAAGCTGGTCGATGTCGGGTCCGGAGAGGATGCCGCGTCCGAGGGCGTCAACCGCCTGGCCGGAAGTCTCACCCGCGTCACCTTCGTGGGCGACCTGCTCCAGTACCACGTCGACGTGGACGGAACCGAGATCGTGGTCGAAGCCGCTTCCGACCACGGCCGCGGATTCCGGAAGGTCGGGGCCCCGGTCGCGGTGCTCTGGCGCGTGGAGGACACGATGGTGTTCGGGAGGGGCGCATGACGGCGATCGCGGCTCCCTCCGTACCGGCCATGCCGCGTCTGGCCCTCGGCCGGACCGGAACGGCGACCCTGCTCCTTCTCCCGATCGCGATCATCAACGCCATCGGCTTCATCCTGCCGGTCCTCAACCTGGCCAGGATGTCGTTCAACGAGGCGCTCGCCGGCGGCGGCGTGCGCGAGGCCTTCACGCTCGCCAACTGGACGGGCCTGTTCGGCGATACCTTCTACGTCGAGCTGATCGTCAACTCGATCACGGTGAGCCTCGGCATCACCCTGGCGACCCTCGTGGTGTCCTATCCGATCGCGCTTTATCTCCACCGCAGCTCCGGGCGCTGGCGCACGTTCCTCACCGTGCTCGTGATCTCGCCGCTGCTCACCTCCGCTGTGGTGCGCACCTACGGCTGGATCGCGCTCCTTGCCGACCAGGGCCCGATCGTCAGCACCATCGCGGCCATGGGCTTCTCGCCGCCGCGCCTGATGTTCAACACCACAGGCGTGATCATCGGCCTGACCGAGATCCTGATGCCGTACATGATCCTCTCGCTGCTCGCCGGCTTCGGCCGTCTCGATCCGCGGGTGGAGGAGGCGGCCATGACCCTCGGTGCCCCGCCGGCCCGGACCTTCTGGCGGGTGATCCTGCCGCTGACGCTGCCCGGCATCGCGCTCGGTTGCCTGCTCTGCTTCGTGCTGGCGGTGTCGTCCTTCATCACCCCGAAGCTGCTCGGAGGAGGGCGGGTCTTCCTGCTCGCGACCGAGATCTACGACCAGGCTATCGTGACGCTGAACTGGCCGCTGGCCGCGACGCTGTCGATGCTGGTGCTGATCATCTTCGGAGCAGCCTTGGCGGCCTATGCCCGCGTGCTGCGCGCCATCGACTAGGAGCTTGTGATGGAAGCGAATGAAACCTCCGTCCCCATGAAGATCGTCGTGGCGGTGCTGTTCCTGTTCCTGCTGGCGCCCGTGATCCTCGTCGTGCCGATCTCCTTCAGCGGCGAGCAGATCCTGTCCTTCCCGCCGGAGAGTTGGTCCTTGCGCTGGTATGCAGCGCTCGCCGACAACCCGAAGATGATCTCGGCATTCTGGACGAGCCTCATGCTCGGCGCGATCGTCACCCTGATCTCGCTCGCGGTCGCGATCCCGGCCGCCTATGTAATCGTCAGGATGCGCACGATGGGGTCGACGTTCCTGTACAACCTGTTCACCGCGCCGTTGCTCCTGCCGACCATCGTGCTGGGCCTTGCGATCCTGATCGTGTTCGCGTCGATCGGCTTCCTCGGCACCTTCACGGGCCTCGTCATCGGCCACCTCGTGATCACGCTGCCCTATGCGCTGCGCGTTCTGGCGACGACGCTCGGCAACCTCAACCTCTCCTGCGAGGAGGCGGCCTCGACGCTGGGAGGGCGTCCGCTGACGGTCTTCCGGCGCGTCACCCTTCCCATGATGGCGCCGGGCATCGTGGCCGCGACGGCTCTGTGCTTCCTGGTCTCCTTCGACGAGGTGGTGATCACCCTCTTCCTCACGGGGCCGCGGCTCACGACGCTTCCGGTCGAACTGTTCCACCATGTGGAGAGCCGGGCCGATCCGCTCGTGGCGAGCGTCTCGGTTCTGCTGATCCTTCTGACCCTCGCGGTGGTGATGATCGTCGACCGCACGGTCGGCCTCTCGAAGACCTTCGTGAAGTGAGCCATCGCCCAGGCCGTTAAGGATAGGAGGGAAATAGTCCCACGGTCGGGTTGCGGTTCCAGCTTCCGTTGCGGCAGATAGGCTGGCAACGACAAGGCTTCAGGGGGGACTCAACCATGATGAAATCTGCCGGCGCCGCGCTCGTCGCGGTGCTCGCTCTTGCGGGCTGCGTGACCACGGAGGAGGCGGCGCAATCCGTCCGGGCCAAGTGGATCGGCGAGCCGATCGACCGCTTCTTCGTCGAGAACGGTCCGCCGGTTTCGAGCTACGCGCTGGATTCGGGCGGCACGATCTATACCTGGCGGGGCGGGGAGATGGATTACGTCCGGCCCGCCCAGTACAGCACCCAGCCGGGGTTCTCGTCGCCGATGCGGGTATCGGAGAAGACTACGACGGTGACGGCCAGACCGGCACCCGGCGTTACGGTCACCCGGTCGAGCACCACGAGTTCGTCCTTCGGCTATTCGGCGCCGGTCACGACGATGGTTCGCCCGCCGCAGAACGTCCACCTCGTCTGCGAGGCCCAGATCACGGCCGACGAGCAGGGCACCATCCAGGCGGTGCGGATCAGCCGCGACACGGAGGGCGCCGCCTTCTCGTTCTCGCGCTGCGGCGAAATCTTCGGGAACTGAAGGCCCGGGAATGCACATGAGAAGGGGCCTCTATCGGGAGGCCTTTCTCTATAGGGGGCCTATTCGCTCCACCAGAACTGATAGCCGTAGATCGCCAGAGCCAGCACCATGAGGGCGATCACTACGGCGATGACGCGCTGATGTCTCGGCCGCTCCAGCGGGGCGGAATGTCGCTTGGGATGATGGGCCATGGTCAGGGTCCCCTATCAGAAGCGGAAGCCGGCGCCGGCGCCGCTCGGGGTCATGACGGGCTCGACGGATGGGGATCGAGGCCGCGGCGTCTCGATCCGGTCGGGAACGTCGATGGCGCGGCGGCGCACGGTCGTGTTGGGCCGCTCTGCCGCGGTCGACTGGCGCGAGGCGCTCGGAGCGCTGCCGCCGAGCGACGGCGGAGGGGGCAGGGGATCGCGCGGGAGGACACCTTGAGGCGCGCCCGTGTTGCAGCCGGCCAGGGCAAGTCCTGCCAGGACCAGGACGGGGATCGACGCCTTCATACGCATTGTGTTCCTCCATGCATTCCGAAGCGGAACCTAAGCTATAAGGTGCAGAAGTCGAGTCTCTTGTCCCGCATCTTCTCCGTCTCTCGGGATGGAACCCGAAGGCATCCGTCGATGCTTGTTTCTTAGCCGCGATTTGCCACAATCGTCCGGATGGGGAAGGTGGCCCAGGCGCCTGTGGGATCCGCTCACCGTCCGGGGAGGTCGTGCAGGTGGAGTCGAGAGGGAAAGATGCAGTGTAACGCGCGCGCAGGCGAAGTGTTCGGGGCAGGGCGTGCCGGCCTTTTGGCGGGAGCGATCCTCGTCCTCGCCGTCTCCACCGGCGCGGCTGAGGCGAAGTGCCAGGACAGCCCGGGACCCGGCGTCGATTGGTCGGGCTGCTCGAAGGCCCGCCTGATGCTCGCAGGGGACGACCTGAGCGGCAGCAACTTCGCCCGCTCCCTTCTCACGCTCAGCGACTTCGCCGGCTCGAAGCTCGTCGGCGCGAAGCTGACCGAGACCGAGGTCAGCCGGACCCGATTCGAAGGAGCGGATCTGTCGCAATCGGATTTCTCGAAGTCGATCGGGTGGCGCGCCAATTTCGGACAGGCCAACCTCACCGGTGCGGGCTTCTCGTCAGCGGACATGAGCCGCTCGAACTTCGCGCAGGTGAAGGCGGCCGGCGTGAGCTTCTCCAAGGCCGAACTGAACAGGTCCGACTTCAGCGGCGCCGATCTGTCCGGCGCCGACATGTCGAAGGCGGAACTCGCGCGCGTCATCTTCCAGAACGCAAATCTGTCGGGCGTGAACTTCGGCTATTCGAACCTGTCCCGCGCTCGTCTCGCCGGAGCCAACCTGAGAGGCACGAATTTTACGCGGGCCTATCTCTATCTGACCCAGATCGGCGGGGCCGACCTGAGCGGTGCGACCGGGCTGACACAGGCACAGGTCGATATCGCCTGCGGCACGAGCGACACGAAGCTGCCTGCGGGGCTGACGCCGCCGCCCTCATGGCCTTGCGCCGAGGAGGCCGACTGAGGCGCTTTCGGGCAAAGTGGATCCCGATCGCCATCAGGAGCGCGCTGCGCCGAGGAAAGAGCTGATTCCACGCAAAATGGAATCAGCTCTGTTCCGTCAGAGGATGAAGTAGCTCTTCGACAGGGAGTGAAGGCCCTTCAGGGCAATGGAGAAGTCCGCCACCCCGTCCCCGTTCACATCCCCTTCGACGACCGTGTAGCTTTCGAGCTTTTCGTACCGGAGCTCTCCTGCCTTGGCCCCGAACTCCTTCGCGCCGATGAAGCTGAAGGCCTGGTTGCCTTTGCGCGACAGGTTCGCGTCGATCGCCGACAGATCGATCTTGTCCCTCTGTCGCGTCGAGAAATCCATGATGAAGTCGCAGTCGTCGGAGGTCGGGCCGGAATCCCGGACCGACTTGAACACGAACGTGTCGGCGCCCGTGCCGCCGTAGAGCATGTCGGCGCCGCGACCGCCGGTGATCTTGTCGTTGCCGCCGAAGCCCTCGAGCCGGTCGTCAGCCCTGCCGCCCGTGATCTGGTCGTTGCCGCGGAGGGCAGCCTTGTACAGGGCCATGTCGTCCCTGGTGCTGTAGGTGCTCGCCGCCGTCACGAGCGCCGTGGCGGAGAGACTCATGCCCGAGATCGAGCCGAGAAGCCTGCCGTTCTCATAGTTCGCATAGCTCGTGACCGTGCCGCCGGTGGGAATGCCATCGGCATCGTAGGTGAAGCCGGAGCCGTGGAATTCGTCTCGGGTCGAGCGGCTTCCGTAGTAAGCGATGAAGCTCGTGTAGGTCGTTGTGTAGCTCGATCCGTAAGTGACGTTGCTGAGGTTCAGAAAACTCAGGTCGAATCCGTAAGAACCGTTCCAGGTCAACTTTGCCATGACTGTACTCTCCCTTGGCAGCGCGGCTATAGATCGCGCCGCTCACCGGGAGCAAGGAGCATCCGAACCCTTTCGCGGATTCTCTAACGTTGCGGCAGGTCTGCAACACGACTCCAGGACCGCCGTCCGGGCGCCTGTCATGCCACAGTCAAGCCAGTTCGGGATCGGGTTGCGAGGCGAGGATCTTCTCCCAGCTGCCGCCGTCCCGGATGTACGGCCCCTTGCTGGTGAGGGCGACGAGCCGTCCGTCGTAGGTGGTGAGGGAGATGAGCTCCGCGCCCTTGGGCAGCGGGAGCGGGTGGACGATGCTGCGGAGGGTGAGCAGGATGCGGCCCTGACCGCCGGCGCCCGGCGCATGATCGAGCGGCTCTTTCGGTTCTCGCTGCTGCGGCGCGATGTCGAGCGAGCCGGCCTGGATTTCGGCCAGGGAGATGGCGCGGGGCATGCGGGGCTCAGGGTTCATGCGGATCCTCTCGTGGCGACCGGTTGAGGCTTCGGGACCGCCGCCTGCGCGTCTTTCCTCGTTCCGCAGGGCGGGTCGAGATGGGCGAAACCGGGAGGCTCCAAAGGTTAATATCGGTTTACAAATTCAAGCTTGCCTCAAGCCTGCCGCGAGCCTTTTCGGCCGTCGCACGGCCAGTGAGTCGCAAGGAATATCAGCACGAAGGAGTAATCCTTTCAGCGTGTTGTCCCTAAATTCTTTTCAAAGGATTTAAGTCATTGAAGATAAAAACCGGCATATTCTACAGTATTTTGGCCTTTTGCGTTGATGCCGATAATGTTTTGAATCTTGGCGCTTAGGGATTAGTTCCAGAGGATGCCCCATTTTGAACAAATGCACTTTCGTAGCTTGGCCGCGGCATCTGGTCCCACACCGGTTGCTGATCGACAACAAGCGACGGATTGAGCCCGATGATTATTCTGCCTTCTCAATGGACCCCGAATACGCGTGACTACGACGTCTTCGTCCTGGACAACAGGCAATGGGTCGTCGATGCCGAGAAGTCCTGGAGCTTCTCATCTCCCGACGACAACACGCTGCGGTTCGAGGTTCGGAAAGGTGACCAGTTCTCAGATTCCGCATGGACTGATCCGTGGGGCGTCGAACGCGCGGAGATCAACGATACCGCGCGATACTCCACGTCTCAGGAAATCGGCGTGGCCTACCAGTTCATGATCGAGCCCGGCTCGCACAACACCGCCCGATGGCTGGTGATGGGACAGCTCCATTCCAACACCAGCGGATCGCCGCCGATCGAGATCAAGCTCGAGGGCAACGACAAGATGGTGATCTACGGAAACTACCAGTCGTCCTCCGGCAGCGTGGTTTACCAGAAGCTGTTCCAGGACACGCAGGACCTGGTTCGCGGCAAGTGGTACACGATGAAGATGCTGGTCAAGATCGACGCCTATGGCGGCGGCTACGTCGACATCTACCGCGACGGGCAGCAGATCGTCGACTACAGCGGCAAGCTCGGTTATCTTGGGCAGACGCAGACCTACTGGCGCGAGGGCATCTACCGCGCCACGCCTTCGTCCGGCGAGACCATCGCGATCAACTACAAGAACATCGATATCGAGGTCGGCTCCGGCGCGCGCTCCGTCTCGGCGGGCTCGACCACCAGCCCGAGCCCGGCACCCACGCCGACCGGGAGCACGCTCTCCACCTGGAACGGCGAGAAGTTCGTCGGCGGCTGGGCCGACAACACCATCTACGGCACGTCGGGCAACAACATGCTCTACGGCAAGACCGGGAACGACACCCTGACCGGGGGAGCCGGCAAGGACGCCTTCGTGTTCGACACGCAACCCGGCTCCACCAACCAGGACACCATCAAGGACTTCAACGTCTATGACGACACGATCGTGCTGGAGAACGCGATCTTCACGACCCTTCAGGCAGGAAGCCTCCCGTCCGGCGCTTTCTATATCGGGGCCCGTGCCCATGACGGGGACGACCGGCTCATCTACGACAGCGGCACCGGCGCGCTGTACTACGATGCCGATGGCTGGGGGAGCTCGGGCAGCGTCAAGATCGCTACCTTGGCCGCCGGCCTGAAGATGACGGCTGCGAACTTCTACATCATCTGAAACCGGAGAGCGTTGGGGGCGCGCCGGACGTCCCGGCGTCGCCCGCTGCGTCCACGCCTTCACCGCTGGAGCACGTAAAGCCCAGGCGCATCCTCGAGCACCGGATAGCCTTCGTCCGGCGCGCCGAACGGAGGAGGCGAGGTCGGAGGGCCGGAATGCTCTCCGAGCCACGCAACCCATTCCGGCCACCAGGAGCCCGGCCGGCGAGGCGCCATCCCGCGCCATGCATCGGGATCGACATAGAGATCGTCCGCGGCCTTCGGGAGGATCTGATAGCTTCGCCCGGGGCCCTGGCCGGGCTCCGACACGATGCCCGCATTATGCCCGCCGGTCGTGAGCAGGAAGGTCACGTCGCTGTCGGACAGGAGGTGGATCTTGAACACCGAGCGCCAGGGCGCCACGTGATCGCGCTCGGTTCCGACTGCAAAGATCGGGGTGCGGATGTCGCTGACGGTGACAGGCCGCCCCTCGACCAGGAAGCGTCCTTCGGCGAGGTCGTTGTCGAGGAACAGCTTGCGCAAGTACTCGGCATGCATCCGGTAGGGCATGCGCGTCGCATCCGCGTTCCACGCCATCAGGTCGTTCATCGGGGTGCGCTCGCCCAAAAGGTAATGGCGGATCAGGCGCGACCAGATCAGGTCGTTCGAGCGCAGGAGCTGAAACGCGCCGGCCATCTGGCGGGTGTCGAGATAACCCTTGCTGCGCATCATATCCTCGAGGAAGTGGATCTGGCTGTCGTTGATGAACAGCGTGAGCTCGCCGGCCTCGCGGAAGTCGGCCTGCGCGGCCAGCAACGTGATGGTCTTCAGCCGCTCGTCGCCGTCCCGCGCCATAGCGGCGGCGGTGATCGACAGGAGCGTGCCGCCCAGGCAATAGCCGGCCGCATGCACGGGACGGCCCGGGATGATCGCTCCGATCGCATCGAGCGCCGCCATCACGCCGAGCTTGCGATACTCCTCCATTCCGAGATCGCGATCCTCCTCCGTCGGGTTCTTCCATGAGATCATGAAGACCGTGAAGCCCTGCTCGGTCAGGTACTGCACGAGGGAATTCTGCGGCGACAGGTCCAGGATGTAGTACTTCATGATCCAGGCCGGGACGATCAGGATCGGCTCCGGCCTCACCTCGTCCGTGGAGGGGGCGTACTGGATCAGCTCCATCAGCCGGTTGCGATAGACCACCTTGCCGGGCGTGATCGCCACGTTGCCGCCGACCTGGAACGCCTCCGCACCGGCGGGAGGACGGTGGGTGACGATCCGGTCCCAGTCCTCGTAGAGGTTCCGCAGGCCTTGAACGAGATTGTGCCCGCCGGTTTTCACGGTCCGCTGCTGCACGGCCGGGTTCGTCAGGAAGAAGTTCGAGGGCGAGACCATGTCGAGGAGCTGGCGCGACGCGAAATCGACCACCGCCTCGTGGCGCTTGGTGACGCCGTCCACGTCCGTCGTGGCATTGTGCCACCACTGCTGCTGCAGCAGGAATGCCTGTTGGATGAAGCTGTAGGGCCATCTCTGCCACTCGTCGTCGACGAAGCGCTTGTCCTGCGGGAGCGGCTCTATGCACGGCTCCGCATGTCCGCCGCGCATCCCGCAATGGCACGCGAAGTTCATCAGCCGCATCCATTTGCGGACACCCTTCACGGCGAGCTCGGCCTGCTTGCCCGGGGAGACCGCGAGATGGATTCCCCAGTCCATATAGGCACCGAGGAGCGCGGCCGGTGACAGGCCGCCCGTAATCTGCGCCAGGCTCGAATGAGCGAAGTGGTCGAGAGTGTCGCGGAGCTGGTGCAGGTCCGCGTCGCCCTGAAGGTCGAGGGCGGCGGGAGGCGGAGACGGGACCTCGATCGTCCGCTCGGCGGGGCGTGGAGCGGCATGCTTGCCGCGACGACGGGGCACGGGCAGATCGACAACATTGGTCGCACGCGTCGGCATGGTCAGGCTCCGCAATACGTTCCCGATCGGCAGAAAAGCACGGGCACGTCGCCTGAAGGTTACAGCTCCGCACCACGCGCGGCATTGTCCGAGATCAAATGATCAATCGGGATTTTGTCGGGATGATGATGGGCGGCTCGCGCGAAATTCCCGTCAGGGGACGAGAACGGCCGCCCCCTGGAGACGGCCCTCGCGGAGGTCCGCCAGCGCCTCGTTGGCGGCTTCGAGCGGGTAGCGCTTCGTCTCCGTCCGGACTCCGGCCTGCGGTGCGATGCGCAGGAAGTCCCCGCCGTCCCGCCGCGTCAGGTTGGCGACGGAGACGATCTGCCGTTCTTCCCATAGGAGGCGATAGGGAAAGCCCGGAATGTCGCTCATGTGGATGCCGCCGCACACGACCCGGCCGCCCTTGCGAATGACCTTGAGGGCGGCGGGCACGAGCGATCCCACCGGCGCGAAGATGATCGCGGCGTCGAGCGGCTCGGGCGGGGCCGCGTCGGATCCTCCGGCCCAGACGGCCCCGAGGGAGCGCGCGAAATCCTGCGCAGCCGCGTCGCCCGGGCGCGTGAACGCGTAGACCTCGCGGCCCTGCCAGCGGCAGACCTGCGCGATGATGTGCGCGGCCGCGCCGAAGCCGTAGATCCCGATCCTGCCGCCCGGACCCGCCGCCACGAGGGAGCGCCAGCCGATCAGGCCCGCGCAGAGCAGGGGCGCGATGGCGACCGGATCGGCATCGCGGTCGAGCGGGAAGGCATAGGCCGGATCGGCGATCGTGTGCGTGGCGAAGCCGCCGTCGCGGGTGTAGCCGGTGAACAGGGGATCGTCGCAGAGATTCTCCCGGCCCTCCTCGCAGTAGCGGCAATGGCCGCAGGTATGCCCGAGCCACGGAACGCCGACCCGGTCGCCGATCGCGAGGCCGTCCACGTCGCCTCCCATGGCGTCGACGATGCCGACGATTTCGTGACCGGGAACGAGCGGAAGCTTCGGATGGGGAAGCTCCCCGTCGACGACGTGAAGGTCCGTGCGGCACACCCCGCAGGCTTCGACCCGCAGGCGGATCTCCCCGGGACCGGGAACCGGATCGGGTCGCTCCTCCAGCACGAGAGGCGTTCCAGGTGATCTGAGGGCCATCGCGCGCATGGCATTCTCCCTCAAAAGCCTGTCTTGCGTTCGGTCACGGCGACGCCGGGCCCGATCCGGTCGCTCGGATGTAGGATCACCCGGTCGCCCGGCTTCAGGCCCGACAGGACCTGCGCCGATTCGAGGCTGCGCTCGCCGATCTCGATGTTGCGCAGCACGGCCCGGCCGTTCGCGATCACGTAGACGGCCCATTGAGCGCCTTGGCGGAAGAGTGCGCCGAGCGGGACCTGGACCACGTCCTCGCGCTTCCAGACGGAGATGCGGACGATGACCCGGAACTCGTGCCCCAGCCGCTTCCACTTCTCCGGCGGATCTGCGAAGTCCAGGATGGTCTCGACCCGCTGTTCCTCGATGCCGAGCGCCGACACCTTGGTGAAGGCGGTCGGGTTCACCCGCACCACGCGCGCCTTCAAGAGCGTGGGGCCGCCCCAGCTGTCGACCCAGCCGGTCGCTCCCGGCTCCACGCGGACGGCATCGCGCGACAGGAGGTTGACCACGATCTCCAGGTTCGTCGGATCGCCGATTTCGATCAATGGCTTGCCGGCCGGCACGACCTGCTCGCTCTCCGTATCGATCTTCAGCACCCGCCCGCTCACCGGAGCCCGGAGCTGGATGCAACAGCCCTCGGATCGCGGCTGCTCCTCGGCCCGCTGGATGAGATTGGCCTTGGCGCTCTCCAGCTCCCGGCGGCGCACCTCAAGGGTGGCCTTGGCCGAAGCGAGGGAAGCCTCGGCCGAAGCCACGTCCAGCTTCGCCTTGTCGATCGCGCGTTCCGAGATGGTCAGGCCCGCCGTCAGGGCCGTGGCGCGCCGCAGGTCGCTGCGGGCGAATTCGAGCTGCGATTGCGCATGCCGCACCTGGGACTCCGCCAAGGTGACGGCGGCGTTCGCGGCTTCCACGGCGGCCTCGTTGACCCGTTGGGTGCGGATGTCGAGCAGGTTCGGGTCGCTCGGCTCCACCACCGCCACCAGAGTCTTGTCGGCGATGACCTCGTCGCTGACCTCGCGGGGCGAGCGCAGGACCTTGCCGGCGATGGGCGACGACACGGTGTAGACGTCCCTGATCCGGGTCACGCCCTCGTCCTCGACGAAAATTTCAAGCGGGCCGCTCGCGATGGTCGCCACGTCCACCGCGACGGGCTTCGGCCAGAGCGCGATGGCGATGCCCGCCAGGACCGCGAGGGCGACGAGGCCGGCCATGATCCTACGCAAAATCGATCCGCTCATCGCATGGCCTATTCACGCGTCTTCAGAACTTCGACGAGGTCGAGCCGGTCGATGCGCCGGCGCACGATGAGGGCCGCGACGAGCGCAGCACCCATGACGATGAGGCTGGATTCGGCGAAGACCCGCGGCTCCAGCACCAGCGGCACCCGGTAGAGCTCGCTCTCGAACCCTTTCACCATCATGTAGGCGAGCCCCGATCCGATGAGCCAGCCGAGGGGCTGCGCCAGGGCGACGATGAGGAAGATCTCGGCCAGGAGAATCGACGAAGCCTCCGTCCGCGTGAAGCCGAGCACCCGGAGGCTCGCGATCTCGCGGCCCTGCTCGGAGAGCGAGATGCGGGCGAAGTTGTAGATCACGCCGAACACGATGATGACCGCGAGGCTCACATAGACCGTGATCATGACGAGGATGTTCTGCGCCAGAGTCTCGCGGAACTTCTGGAGCGAGATGCGCTGCAGGGCCACGAAGCTCGCGGCCGGGATCTGCTTGAGTTCCTGCAGGAGCGGCACGCGCTGCTCCTCGTCGAAGATCATGTGGACGCCGCTGATCACGGTGCCCTCCCGCACCAGCCTGTTCAGCGCGTCGATATCCATGAACGACATCAGGCCGAGATAGCCCTGGATGATCGCCGTGACCGGGATTTCGACCACGCGGCGGTTCTTTTCCAGAAGCTCCACCTCGATCAGGTCTCCCACCTGCGTGTCGAGGATGCGCGCCAGCATGTCGGACAGAACGATGCCGCTCTCGGGCAGGCGCACGGGCGTGAAGTGCTGGTCGAGGACGCGGCTGAGATCGGTGCCGGGCGGCTTGCCGGTGACGGCCGCGCGCCGCTCTACATGGCCATGCCGAAGCTTGACGGCGACGGATCGGTAGGGCTCGGCCCTGAGCACGCCCGGGAGCCGTGCGACCTCGTAGAGGGCTGCGTAGGGCTCCTCCTGGGTGAAGCTCACGGTCGCGTCCTGCCGGTCCGCCTGGTGGAATGTGACGTCGATCATGAAATCGACGGAATCGAAGCTCCAGAGGGAGCCTACGAGGATCGCGCCCGCGAGCGCGATGCCGAGGACGCTCGACGCGGTTCGGATCCAGCCGTGGGAGAGGTGGCGCACCACCATGGTGACGGTCTGGGAGATCCGCCCAAGGGCGCGGTAGAGCGTGACGAGGAACTGGCGGTACTGGGTCGGCGCGGGCGGGGTCATGGCGACGGCGGGCGGCAGGCGCACCACGCCTCGCACGGCCTGCCATGCGCCCAGCACGGCGGAGATCACCGTCGTTCCCACTGCCAGCAGGTAGGTGGCGGGATCGATGCGAAAGACCAGGAAGGGGAAGTGGAAGAAGTCGGAATACATGCGCGTTAACCCGCCGCCGAGCCAGATCCCGGCCGCAATGCCGATGGCGGCGCCGATCACCGCGATCGCGCTCACGAACTGAAGGTAGTGGAGACCGACCGCCATGTTGCCGTAGCCGACGGCCTTGAGCAGGCCGATCTGTTCCCGCTCCAGGGTGATGAGGCGGGTGAGCGTCATGTTGACCAGGAAGGCCGCCACCACGAGGAAAATCGGCGGCAGGATCCGGCTCATCGCCTCGAGCTGCTTCAGCTCCGCATCGAGAAAGGCGTGTGAGGTCTGGTCCTTGCGCCCGATGGCGCCGAGGCCGCCATAGCGGTTGAGCAGGGTGTCTAGCTGCTCGATCACCGCGCCCTCCGACGCATAGGGCAGGAGCTTCAGGGCGACGCTGGAGAAGGCGCCCGTCAGGTCGTAGGCGGCCGCGAGCGTCTTCTCGGACATCCAGACGATCCCGAAGCGGCGGTCGTCCGGCATGATGTCCCAAGGGCCGAGCGCGTAGATGAACTCTGGCGAGAGCGCGATGCCGACCACGTGCAGGCTGCGCTTGCGGCCGTTCAGGATCGCCTGGAAGGTCGATCCCAAATCGAAGCCGTGGGCCTTGGCGAAGGGCTCGCTGATCACCGCCTCGCGCTCGTCGCCCGCGACCGGGAGACGGCCGCTGCGGAGGTACAGGATATTCAAGCGCTGCGGCTGCACATCAGGCAGGGACACGATGGAGGCGGAGGCCGGCTCGACCATGTCTGGCAGGTCGAGCAGGGCCGTCTTCTGGATCCGCACGTCGACGGCGCTCACGCCGGGGATGCGGCCGATCTCGTCGGCGAGGATCTTCGGCGCCCGGGTGAGGGTGGCGAAGACGTCGGCGAAGCGGTTGCGCTCGTAATAGGCCGAGCGGGTATCGGAAAGCGACGCGTGTGCGCCGACGCCCAGGATCAGGGTCGCGGCGCCTGCGGCCATGACGAGGGCGATGGCGAGCGCTTGGGGCCAGAGCCTGATCAGATCCCTCATCAGCTTCCGCTGCAGCGCGCTCATCGCATCACCAGCTGATCGCCGAGGCGGGCTTGCGTTCCGCGTTTACGGACACGGACAGGATACGCCCGTCGCCGAAACTGACCACCCGGTCGGCCACCTCCCGGATGGCGGCGTTGTGGGTGATGACGAGGGTCGTCGCCCGCAATTCCCTGTTCACGAGGAGCAGGGCTTCCAGAACCTTGACGCCCGTGCGCGAGTCAAGGGCGCCGGTCGGCTCGTCGCAGAGCAGGACCTCCGGCCGCTTGGCGATGGCGCGTGCTATCGCTACGCGCTGCTGCTCGCCACCCGAAAGCTGCGCCGGGAAATGGTCCATGCGCTGCTCGAGACCAACGAGGCTCAAAGCCTCTTCGGGCTTCATCGGGTTTCGCGCGATCTCGGTCACGAGGGAGACGTTCTCCCGCGCCGTGAGGCTCGGAACGAGATTGTAGAACTGGAACACGAAGCCCACATGGTCGCGCCGGTAGAGGGTCAGGCCGCGCTCGTCCATGGTGGTCAGGTTGTGCTCCTGGAACCAGGCCTCGCCGGAGGTCGCCTGGTCGAGACCGCCCACGATGTTGAGGAAGGTGGACTTGCCGGAGCCGGAGGGGCCGAGCATGACGATGAACTCGCCCTCGCGCGCCTCGAAGTCAACGCCGCGCAGGGCCGTGACCTCCACGGCTCCTGTCCGGTAGACCTTCGCGAGGCCCTTGGTACGCAACGTTGCGGCGCTCATGACGTCACGCCGTCCTGCGGCTTCCGGAGAGGCGGGCGGCGATCTGCTTCTCCACCTCCACGATCCCGAGAAGGGTGATCCCGAGCCCCAGGATCACAAGGCCGTCGACGGCAGAGATCGGGCGGCTGTCGAAGATCCACTGCATGACCGGAAGATACGTGAAGGCCAGCTGAGCGGCCACTACCGTGGCGACCCCGATCAGGACCGCGCGCGTGCCGAGGACGCCCTGCAAGGTCAGCGATGAGCCGTGGATGTAGCGCACGCTGAAGAGGTAGAAGATCTCCATCACGACGATCGAGTTCACCACCATCGTCCTCGCGGTCTCGACCGGCAGGCCGCGGCCGATGGCCCAAGCATAGATCGAGAAGGTGCCGACCACCATCAGGGTCGACACGAAGGCGATCCGCCACAGAAGCCGCCCCGAGAGCAGCCTCTGACCGGAGGACCGGGGCGGGCGCCGCATGGCGTCGGGCTCGGTCGGCTCGAACGCGAGGGTGATCCCGAGCGTCACCGCCATGACCATGTTGATCCAGAGCACCTGGACCGGCGTGACCGGCAGGGTCAGCCCGAACAGGATCGCCAGGGCGACCGTCAGCGCCTCGCCGTTGGTGGGCAGCGTCCAGGCAATCACCTTGGTGAGGTTGTCGTAGACAGTGCGGCCCTCCCGCACCGCAGCGACGATCGAGGCGAAGTTGTCGTCCGCCAGCACAACCTGGCTCGCCTCCTTGGCGGCTTCCGTGCCCTTCCGGCCCATGGCGACGCCTACGTCCGCACGCTTGAGGGCGGGTGCATCGTTCACGCCGTCGCCCGTCATGGCGACCGTCGAGCCGTCCGCCTGGAGTGCCTCGACCAGCCGCAGTTTGTGCTCGGGGCTGGTGCGGGCGAACACGGTCGCGTCCCGCGCCTGCCGCCGGAGCTCCGCATCGTCGAGTTCGTCGAGATCATGCCCGGTGACCGCCTTCGGATCGTCAGCGAGGCCGAGGTCCTCGGCGATCGCGTACGCGGTCGCCACATGGTCGCCGGTGATCATCTTGACGCTGATGCCTGCCGCCCGGCACTCGGCCACGGCCGCCACGGCTTCCGGCCGCGGCGGATCGATCATCCCGACGAGACCGAGGAGCGTCAGCCCGTGCTCGACATCGGACGGTGCGAGGTCGGCCGCCCCTTCGGGCAGGCTGCGGCAGGCGAACGCCAGGACGCGCTGACCTCTCGCGGCGAGCCTCTGGACACGTTCGTGCCACTCCTCCACGACGATCGGCCAGGTTCCGTGCGGCGCCGCCACCCGGTCGCACATGGCCAGGATGCGCTCCGGAGCTCCCTTAACGTAAGCAACGGTCTCGCCGCCGTGACGCGCATGGAGTGTCGCCATATACCGGTGCCGGGAATCGAACGGGATCGCGTCGAGGCGCCGGTGATGGCTGCGCGACGCTTCCGCATTGTGTCCTGCCTTGATGGCGAGCGACACCAGGGCGGCTTCCATGGGATCGCCGATCACGATCCAGTCGCCGTCCGCGGGCCGCAGGTCGGAGTCGTTGCACAAGAGCGCCGCGAGACTGATCTGTTCCAGGATCCGGTCGTTGAACGGGTTGATCGTCCGCCCTTCCGACTGGAAACCTCCCACCGGCCGGTAGCCGACGCCCTCGACCGCGATCGGGCCGCCGGTCGTCACCACCTCGCTCACCATCATCTCGTTGCGGGTGAGAGTGCCGGTCTTGTCCGAACAGATCACCGACACCGAGCCGAGGGTTTCCACCGCCGGCAGACGGCGCACGATCGCGTTGCGCTGCGCCATGCGCTGCACGCCGACCGCGAGCGTGATGGTCATGACGGCCGGAAGTCCCTCCGGAATGGCCGATGCCGCAATGGCGACCACCGCCATGAACGCATCGCCGAGCGTGTAGGACTGCACCATCACCGCATAGGCGAACACCAGCGCCGATACGACGAGCACCGCCAGCGTGATCTGCCGGGCGAAACGGTCCATCTGCCTGACGAGGGGCGTGGCGAGGCGCTCCACCTGACCGATCATCGTGCTGATGCGGCCGAGTTCGGTCCCTGCGCCGGTGGCTACTGCGACGCCGGTGCCCTGGCCTGCCGCCACGAAGGTGCCCGAGAAGGCCATGGAGAAACGATCCCCGAGCGCCGACTTCTCGGGGACGGGCGTGACGGCCTTGTCGACCGGGACGGACTCGCCGGTGAGCGCAGCCTCGTCGATCCTGAGGCTGCGCGCTTTGAGAAGCCTCAAATCCGCGGGCACGCGGTCGCCGGCCTCGAGCATCACCAAGTCGCCCGGTACCACCTCGTCCGCCGGCAAGGTGAGCCGCTGCCCGTCCCGAATGACGGAGGCATGCGGATCGATCATGCTGCGGATCGCGTCGAGGGCCCGTTCGGCACGGCCTTCCTGCATGAAGCCGATAATGGCGTTGATCACCACCACCGCGAGGATGACGAGCGCATCGGTGCCATGGCCGATCAGCGCCGAGAGGGCGCCCGCACCGAGGAGGACGTAGATCAGGAGATTGTGAAACTGGAGCAGAAACCGCCGCAGCGCGCTGTGCGGGGCGTGTTCTGGCAGGCGGTTGGGACCGTGGGCGCGAAGGCGCCGGGCCGCCTCGTCCGGCGACAGTCCCTTCGGGCTCGCCCCGAGGGCGGCGAGGACGTCGGCCGCGTCCAGAGCATGCCAGAGGCGCCCGCCCTCGGCGACAGGGCGGCGGACCTCGGCCTCGGCGTGAGGCCAGGCCGTCGTTCTGGCGTCGAGCCTGTTCACGCTCCTCTGCCTCCGTCTGCCCGTACTCACCATACCTCAATTCGTCGAAGGGCCACGAGACCAACTCCCGTGGCCCTTGTTACCGCTTTCGATGAAGCGCGATTACGGCGTGATGGCGACCTTCAGCACTCCATCCCGCTGATGTCCGAACAGGTCGTAGGCTTCCTCGATCTGGTCCAGGGTGAAGCGATGGGTGACGAGGGGCCGGGTATCGAGGCGGCCGGAGGCGATCACGTCCATGAGGCGCCGCATGCGCTCCTTTCCGCCGGGGCAGAGGGTCGTTACGATCGTGTGATCTCCGAGACCTGCCAGAAACGCGTCGAGCGGGATCGTCAGGTCCTTCGAATAGACGCCCAGCGACGAGAGGGTGCCGCCCGGGCGGAGCACGCGGAGCGCAGCCTCGAAGGTCTCCTGGCGGCCGAGCGCCTCGATTGCGACATCGACGCCGCGTCCGTCAGTCAGGCGCATGATCTCGTCGACCACGTCCGCCTTTGAGAAATCGATCACGTGATCCGCGCCCATCCGGCGGGAGATCTCCATGCGGGACGGAACGGAATCGACCGTGATGATTTTCGTGGCTCCCATGAGCTTCGCGCCGGCGGTCGCGCAGAGCCCGATCGGGCCTTGGGCGAACACCGCCACCGTGTCGCCGATGCGGATCCTCCCGCTCTCCGCGCCTGAGAAGCCCGTCGACATGATGTCGGGGCACATGAGCACCTGCTCGTCGCTGAGCCCGTCCGGGATCGGCGACAGGTTCGCCATGGCGTCCGGGACCAGCAGGTATTCGGCCTGCGCGCCGTCGATGGTGTTGCCGAAGCGCCAGCCGCCCATGGGCTTGAAGCCGTATTTCATGCGTGGCCCGTCCTGGGAGAGGCAGCCGCACAGGCAGGCATTGCTGTGCCCGCTCGGCGTGATGGCGCCAGCAATGACGCGCTGGCCCTCGCGGTATCCTTCCACGGCCGAGCCGAGCTTCTCGATGATTCCGACCGGCTCGTGCCCGATCGTGAGTCCTCTGGCGACCGGATATTCGCCCTTGAGGATGTGGATATCGGTGCCGCAGATCGTGGTGGTGGTGATGCGGACGAGCGCGTCCAGCGGCCCCACGTCGGGGATGGGCTTCTCGTCCAGGACGATCCTGTTCGGCTCGACGAAGATAGCGGCTTTCATCTTTGCGGTCATGGTGTCCTCTCGCAGGGCGCCGGCGAGCGTGGGAGTTCCGGCCCCTCGGATGTGATCGGGTGCCCGACCCTGGACACGATGCGGGCCTTTGTCCTTGAGGGATGTCAATTCCTAGAGGAGGTGCCTCGGCCCTCCTATAAGCCAAGCTTATGGGAGGGGGCGCATTTTCGTTTGGTGCCGGGAGATGCGCGGCCTTATGGATTGTCCGTCAGCCACCTGGCCCTCCTCGAGGGCGGAGACGATCCCGATGCCCCGTTTCATCTGTCGCGCGTGCGGAACCCAGTATCCCGAAAGCGAAGCACCCTCGGCGCATTGCCCCATCTGCGAGGACGAGCGCCAGTTCGTGAACTGGGAGGGGCAGAGCTGGACCACACTTGAGGACCTTCGCCGGTCGCACCGGGCCAGGATGCAGCAGGAGGGGCCGGGCCTGACCGGCATCGGCAGCGAACCGAGCTTCGCCATCGGCGAACGCGCGCTCCTGGTCGAGACACCGCACGGCAACGTGCTGTGGGACTGCATTGCTCTCATCGACGACGAGATCGTCGAGGCCGTGAAGGCCCGCGGTGGTCTGAAGGCGATCGCGATCTCACATCCGCACTACTACACCACGATGGTCGAGTGGAGCCACGCCTTCGGCGGAGTCCCGATCTACATCCACGCGGACGATATGAAATGGGTGCAGCGCCCCCATCCGGCGATCCTGCCCTGGACCGGCGAGACGCACGCCCTGTCGCCCGACCTGACCCTGATCCGCTGCGGCGGACATTTCGACGGCGGCGCCGTGCTGCACTGGGCTGGCGGAGACGAGGGGCGGGGAGCGCTGCTGTCGGGCGACATCCTCCAGGTCGTGCAGGACCGCCGCCATGTGAGCTTCATGTACAGCTACCCCAATCTCATCCCGCTCAACGCAAGGGCCATCGAGCGCATTCGCGCGGCGTTGGCGCCCTACGCGTTCGACAGCATCTACGGCGCGTGGTGGGGCCGCAACATCATCGGCGGCGGGCGCGAGGCGTTCGACGTTTCGGTCGAGCGCTATCTGCGGGCGATCGCCTGAATGGCAAGAAGGGGCTCTTCAGGAATCTTCCGGGCATAGCCCTGGCTGGTCCTACGCAGCCCGTTCGCATCGTTCAGCAGGTCAATCCCGCCTTCCTGCGGCCAAGCTTGCGTCTCGAAAGGCGCATATAGGTATTCCTGAGCAGAGGGTTACTATTCTTTCGGAAGGGGATCCAATATTTCCGAGTAGAGTGAGAATCCTATCTCCGATGAGGTGCGAAATAATCCCATTTGGACATTGGAGTGCCCATCCTGATCATGCGTCTAATGAGGCAGATCTTCCTGTTTCGCATCAAGGCGAAGAGTGGAAGCGCACAACGCACATCACGAGGGACGCATGGCTACTTTCGTCTTCACCGTCGCCGAGTTCACGGCCTTCCCGACCAAGCCGTTCGCACCTGGGGACGATGTCACAATCGCGGATGTGGGGCAGGCCATCGACGGACTGACGCCCGCAGACATCGCAGCATTTGCGGCGGCCAATGTGGATGTCATCGACGCAACGAACGACTCGATGTTTCTGTCGACGTCGCAACTCGAAGCCTTGGGGAGCGTGAGGCTCACAGCAGGCGACACGGTCGTCCTCGCCGATTCGGGGGCAGAACTTGCCTCGGGGACCCTTGCGCAGATCTCGTCGCTGGCTGCTCGTAACGTCGATCGGATCGACGTCACCGACAATGTCGTGCCGTTCTCGCTCGCGCAACTCAACGCTCTGCCGGTTTCGTTGACCCCCGGCGACACCGTGTTCCTGACCGACAGTGGCGCGACGCTCAGCAGTCTCGGACCTTCCGACCTCGCCTCGCTTTCGACGCGGGGAGTCGTCGGCTTCAATGCATCGGACAACGTCTTCACTGTCTCCGTGCCCCAGTACCAGGCGTTCGGCGCGTTCCAGCTTGCCCCCGAAGACAGCTTCAAGGTGAACGGCACGAACGCCTCGGAGCAGATCGACGGACGCTCGTCCAACGACCGGCTCTATGGCCTCAACGGCAACGACCGTCTGAACGGCAACGACGGCAACGATTGGCTGATCGGCGGGCTCGGCAAAGACGTGCTGACCGGTGGCGGCGGTGCGGACGTGTTCGTGTTCGACAAGAAGCCGAACAAGAAGACGAACTACGACACAGTGCGGGACTTCAACGTCCGGGACGACAGCGTCTATCTCGACAACGCAATCTTCAAGAAGCTTGGAAAAGGCAGCGAGGCCAATCCCGGCAAGCTGAACAAGGCGTTCTTCAAGATCTCTGACAAGGCCCAGGATTTCAACGACTACCTGATCTACAACAAGAAGACGGGAATTCTCTACTACGACTCCGACGGATCAGGCGGCGCGCAACAGGTCGAGATCGCCAAGCTCTCGAAGAACCTGAAGCTGACCTACAAGGATTTCTTCGTCATCTGAGTGGCCCGGCGCACATAGGTGCGCGTGATGTCGATCTCCGACCGCCGGCGTTTGCCCCCGAACGCCGGCGGTCGATGGCCTGACGAGCGCGTCAGGCTGCTTTCGACAGTTCCGGCGCCATGTCGGCGAAGGGAGCTCCGGCTTCGTGCTGCGCAAGAAGACGGATCGCCTCGCGGGCGAAGGACCGGAATTCTTCCTTGATGATTTCGGGCTCGCAGTCCCAAAGCTGCGCGTCCTCATGCGCATCGTAGAACGCACGTGCGATGTATTCGATCTCGATGTTCATTGTATGCCCCAGGTCTATTGCTTCTTGCTTGAGGTGCTTCCGAGGCCTTCAGCTTCATGGCTGATGTCGTTGTGCTTCGGAGCCCTTGCTGGAACTAAGCTTTAGAGTCTCATCGCCAAGATTCGCAATGCAACGGAGAGGGTAGCTCGAAGGGGGTATAGAAAGTTCCGTAGCCAGTGACCTGCGATGCTCGGGCCGCAAGCCCCGCGTCAGCCTTTGCTGGTGAGATGAGCCGTCCCTCACAATGGATTGCACAGATGGCAGACGGAATGTCGTGGCGCCGCGGAAGCGAGCGCTTTCCCACTTCTCTCGAGGGGCGGATCTCGTTCGATGGCGATGCGTCGCCCATCGATTGCGTCATGTCGGATCTCTCCACGACCGGAGCCCGGCTCGGGTTCAGTGAAGTGGCCGAGATCCCGCTCGAGTTCGAGCTGCAGATTCCGGAGGCGGGGGCTTGCGCCAGGGTCAGGCTGGTCTGGACCAGGGGGCAGGAAGCCGGTGTGATGTTCACCGATTAGCGCCGCTTCCATGGCCCGGTCTAGGACCTAGGTCCTGGACGAAAGCCCGATCACGGTGGGGCAGCGCCGACTTACAGTGTGCGAAGCCTCTTCCGAGCGTGCGGAGAGGATAAAACCGGGAGACGGGGCGTGCCGACGAGTTCAAGCAATGTATGCGAAGGAGGCATTCCGGGCCTCCTGCTTCCCCAGCAGGCATGGTTCGTGCTGGAGCGGGAGAACATCAGGACAATCCAGCGGCTGAAGGCGATCGCCGACAAGATCGAGCACGTCCTTCCGGGGATCGGCCCGAAGACCGCCGATGCGATCAGGGCCGAGCTCGCCCGGGTCGACGGGCTGGCGTCCGCTGCGGGCGAAGCGGTGCCTTGAGCGAGACGCATCGCCGCCCATCCAGCCCGGACCGACCGCATATTCGATGACGATGCGCCGGGGCTGGCGGACATCCACGAGCGGCTTTCCGCAGCGTCGGATTCCGGTGCCGAATATGCTCGAATGGGGTTGACGCACCCCCAAAAGCATCCTATCTGACCGCCACTCGCGAACGTTCACCGCCGGCCGCCGGGGCGACCATCTCTCCGGAAAAGGCGTGCGGCTTCAAGAACTTCGTTGGGGGATAGTTTAATGGTAGAACAGCGGACTCTGACTCCGTTAGTCTTGGTTCGAATCCAGGTCCCCCAGCCAATCATTTTCGCCCGCTAAGCGACTTGCTTAGCGGGTTTTTTGTTGCCGGGAGAGGCATGGTGCGAACGATTTCCGCCGGGCGTCGAAGGCACCCGGGACCAGGGTGCGGCCACAAGGCCCGCAATCCGAAGACTTGGCTGGAACAAAATCTGATAAGTAGGATTGCGGAGTCGACTGGCGGCTTGAGGATTGGCAAAGGCGAAGCTTCCTCCGGGTTTCCCTCAAACATATCTTATGACGGCATTTCCCTCAGATCCCGATGACGAGACCCTCCGAAACCTGGTGGAGGCACTCGGCAAGAGCGGCCAGGCGGTGTCCATCTACGACGCCGAGGATAACCTTCGCTATGCCAACGAAACCTACCGCGGCATCTTCCTGAAGGGGTACGAGGGGCCTTTTACCTTTACCGAGATCCTTCGGCACGGAGCCCGGAACGGGATCGGGGTGAGAATCGACGGCGGCGATGTCGAGGCGCTGATCGCAAGAACGTTGCCGCGACGAAGAACCGTGCCCCGCAAGTCCTTCGAATCGGATTTCCTGGATGGGCGCTGGTTCTGGATGGACCATACGATCCTGCCGAACGGTTGGGTGCTCACGGTCGGAGCGGACATCACGGCCTTGAAGCACAACGAGAAGAGCCTGCGCCAGGCGCATGAGGCGGCCCTTCTGGCGTCCCGCACCGATCAGCTTACCGGCCTGCCGAACCGCCGCCACATCCTGGAACTGCTCGACGAGGCGCTCGACTGCGCCCGCGCCTCCAGCGCCGACCTGTGCGTGGCCGTGATCGATCTCGACGGATTCAAGGGCGTCAACGACACCCACGGACATGACGCCGGCGATGCCGTCCTCAACCACTTTGGCGCCACCTGCCGCGCGAGGATGCGGCCCCAGGACCGCCTTGGCCGGACCGGCGGGGAGGAGTTTCTGCTCCTGCTGCCCGGGGTTCGGCTCAACGACGCGCTCCGCCTCATAGAGGAGATCCGCTCAGGCTTTCCTGCCGCGCGCCTGAGGAAAGGAACGCTGGAGCTGCCGTGCGCCTTCAGCGCGGGCATTGCGGAGGTTCTGCCGCAGGACGACCGCAGTTCCATCCTGTTCCGGGCCGACCGCGCCCTTTATGCGGCCAAGCGAGAAGGGCGGAACTGCACCAGGATCGCCTTCGAGCGGTAAAGACCGGCGCGCTCTGCGACGACATTTTTCCCCCTGGCGCGGAACCTCGACGGTTCATAACTTGTTCAACTTGGCCGTTGCAATATGACATCGAGCCTGGCGATATAAGCCCGGCAGGAGACCAAAAGAATGACGTTCGGTAGGTGGGTTCTCGGTGTGGTTGCGGGCGGTGTCGCCCTCGGCGCCGTCGGCGCGCAGGCTGCGCCCATGCCCGTCGTGACGACGGAGGCCCGCTCCTCCGTTCAGACGGTTCAGTTCTATTACGACGATCCGCCGCCGGTGATCTACGAATCGCCGCGCCGCTACTACTATGACGATCCCCCGCCGCGCCGGTACTACGACCCGCCGCCGCGCGCCTATTACGATGCGCCGCGCCGGGATTGGGATCAACCGCGCCGGTATGCGCGCCCGCCGGGCTACGTGGTTCCGACGCCGGACGGCAGGGGCCGCTCGGGCGGAGCCGTGATCTACGACAAGGAAGCCGCCAAGGACTACATGAAGGACTACCGGCGCGCCCAGAAGGAAATCTACAAGGAGAAGTCGCGCGCCTGGAACCGGGCGAACGGCTACTGAGCCTCACAGATCGTCGTCGAGTGCGCCGCCTTCGGGCGGCGTATTAATGTCGAGGTCCTGGCGCATCTCGGCCTCGTCCTCCGCGGCCTCCGCGTCGGCCGAGATCCGGTCGTGGCGGTCGAGGGCGCCCTGGAGGATGTAGGCCGCCGCCATCTTGTCGACCGCATCGGCCCGCTTCGCCCGCGAGGCGTCCGCATCGAGCAGGGTGCGGGTCACCACCATGGTGGACATGCGCTCGTCCCAGAACAGGACGGGAAGCGGAACCAGCGGCTTGAGGTTGCGCACGAAGGCGCGGGTCGCCTGCGAGCGCGGGCCCTCCGTGCCGTCCATGTTGAGGGGCAGGCCGAAGACGAGGCCGCCGACGTCATGGCGCTCGATCAGGGCCTTGATGCGCTCCACGTCGGGCGTGAACTTCACCCGCTTGATGGTTTCCAGCGGCGTCGCGATCCGCCGCTCCACGTCCGAGAGGGCGAGCCCGATCGTCTTCGTGCCGAGATCGACGCCCAGCAGGCGCGCCCGTGGCCCGAGCCCCTCGAAGAGAGCCATCAGCTCCTGGTCCCTGCCTGTCACGCCCGCCTCCTCATCCTGTCGGGCCACCTTACAGGAAGTGCGGCGGCAAGTCGTCCCGGGAGAGGTCAGGCGGTGCGGCTCTGCGGAGGGGTCGTGCGGTCTCCTCGCGGAACCGTGAGGGGGAGCGCCTCTCCGGAGCCGCGGAACAGGTGGCAGGACTCGCCTGTGGCCGCAAGGGAGACCACGTCGCCGGCCCGATGGCGCGAATCCCCTGTTTCCCGGGCGGTGAGACGTAGGCCGTCCGCCGCGACATAGAGGAGGTGGTTCTCGCCGAGCTGCTCCACCAGCTCGATCCGGCCCCGGAACGGACCGTCCTCCCGCACCTGCAGGTGGTCGGGACGGATGCCGAGCGTGAGGGCTTCGCCCGTGCGAGTGCCCTCAGGATGCACCGGAACCGGGAGGGTCTGCCCGCCCGGCAGGCGCACCTCGATGTGGTCGGAGCCCGCTGACACGGCCTCGACGGGAACGAAGTTCATCTGCGGCGAGCCGATGAAGCCGGCGACGAAGAGGTTGGCCGGGCGGTGGTAGAGCTCGAGGGGCGTGCCGACCTGCTCGATCCGTCCCTTGTTCAGCACCACGATCCGGTCGGCCAGGGTCATGGCCTCGACCTGGTCGTGGGTCACGTAGATCATCGTCGCGCGGGTATCCGCATGGAGCTTGGCGATCTCGATACGGGTCTGGACCCGCAGGGCGGCGTCGAGGTTCGAGAGCGGCTCGTCGAAGAGGAAGACCTTCGGGTCTCGCACGATAGCGCGGCCGATGGCGACGCGCTGGCGCTGGCCGCCGGAGAGCTGCCGCGGCTTGCGGTCGAGAAGATCGTCGATCTGGAGGAGCCGCGCGGCCTCGCGCACGCGGGCGTCGATCTCCGACCGCGAGGCCTTCGCCAGTTCCAGCCCGAAGGCCATGTTGTCGTAGACGCTCATATGCGGATAGAGCGCGTAGGATTGGAAAACCATCGCGATGCGGCGCTTCGCCGGCGCCCAGTCGTTCACGCGCTCGCCGTCGATGAAGAGATCGCCTTCGGTGATGTCCTCCAGGCCGGCGATGAGCCGCAGGAGCGTCGACTTCCCACAGCCGGAAGGGCCGACGAAGACCACGAACTCGCCGTCGCGGATTTCGAGGTCGACGCCGTGGATGACCTTCGCGCCTCCGAAGGACTTCTGGATGTTCCTGAGTGCGACCTCTGCCATCGACGGTTCCTTTGTCAGCCTTTGACCGCGCCCGCGGTGAGCCCGGCCACGATCTTGCGCTGGAAGACCAGCACCAGCGCGATGATCGGCAGGGTGACGATGACGGAGGCCGCCATGATCGTGCCCCAGGGCAGCTCGTAGGCGGTGCTGCCGGTCATCAGCGCGATGGCGGGCGGCACGGTGCGACGCTCGTTGGTGAGCGTGAAGGTGAGGGCGAACAGGAACTCGTTCCACGACACGATGAAGGCGAGGAGCCCCGTGGTGACGGCCGCCGGAGCCATGAGCGGCAGGAACACGCGGCGCACCACGATCCATGGCGTCGCGCCGTCCACGAAGGCGGCCTCCTCGATCTCCTTCGGCATCTCGCGCATGAAGGTGGTGAGCACCCAGGTCGTGAAGGGCAGGGTGAGCATGAGGTTGGCGAGGATCAAGCCGGGCAGGGTGTTGTAAAGGCCGAGGCTTCGGATGAGCTCGAACATGCCCGACAGCACCGCGACCTGCGGAAACATGGAGACGCCGAGGATCGTCATGAGCAGCAGCGAGCGGCCGCGAAACGCGATGCGCCCGAAGGCGTAAGCGGCCGTGATGCCGAGCGCCAGCGAGACCGCGACGACCGCGCCCGCCACGATGATGGAGTTGAGGATGTTCCGCCCGAAGGGCTGGCGCTGGAAGACCGCAAAGTAGTTCGAGAGATCGAAGCTCTCGGGGACATATGCCACGGTGAAGAGGTCTGCCCCCGACCGGAAGGACGAGATCACCGCGTAGTAGAACGGAAACAGCGAGAACAGCGCGATCGCCGCGACGAGGAGCCAGAAGCCGATCCGCGTGAGGACCTTCATCGCGTCTCCTCCCCAAGGCGGACGCGGCCCGCCACCAGCGTTGCGGCGACGAGCAGCGCGATGATGAGGAAGATGAGGGTCGAGGCGGCTGAGCCCAAGCCTACCTCCTGGAACTCCACCAGCTGCTGGCGCGCGAAGACCGACATGGACATGGTGTCCTTGGAATTGGCCGTGAGCACATAGATCAGGTCGAACACCCGCAGGGCGTCGAGCGCACGGAAAATGACCGCCACGAGGAGCGCCGGCTTGATCAGCGGCAGCGTCACCCGGAAGAACACGCGCATGGGGTGGACGCCGTCCACCTTCGCGGCCTCGTAGATGTCCTGCGGCAGCATCTGCAGCGCTGCCAGGATGAGGAGCGCCATGAATGGGGTCGTCTTCCACACGTCCACCATCACGACGGTCCAGAGGGCCGTGTCGGGATTGGCCGTCCAGGTGATGGGCGCCGCGATAATGCCGAGGCGCAGCAGCATGTCGTTGATGACGCCGAACTGGTCGTGCAGCATCCAGTTCCACATTTTCGCGGAGACGACGGTCGGGATCGCCCACGGGATCAGGATGACGGCGCGCATGATGCCGCGCCCGGGGAAATGCGCGTTGAGGATCAGCGCCACGACGATGCCGAGCACCGTCTCGATCGAAACCGACACGAGCGTGAACCACAGGGTGTTCCAGACCGAGCGCCACCAGTCCGGATCGGTGAGCAGTCCGAGCCATTCGCCGTCGTAGTTGGCGAGGTAGTTCTCGAAGCCGATGAAGGTGTAGTCGCTTAAGTTGTTCAGGTCCGCATCGGTGAAGCTGAACCAGATCGTGCGCGCCAGCGGCCAGCCCGCCACCAGCACGAGGACGACCAGAGCCGGCGCGATGAAGGCCCAGGCGGAGCGCACCCGTGTCCGGGTCAGGGACGAGGCGCGGCCGCGTGGCCGCGTCGCCGCGCCGGCAAGGCCTGGAGCCGTGACGTCGGTCATCGGCCTACCAGCCGCTGCGCTTGATCCGCTTCAGGTCGCGGTCGAGCCGCGAGAGCGCCTGGTCGGGCTCGGCGCGCTTCGAGAGCACGAGGTGGACCGTGTTGAAGAACTCGTTCGAGACCTTGTTGTAGTTGTCGCCGGTCACGGAGGCCGGGCGGGCGACCGCGTTGGTGAAGACGTCCACGAGGTCGCCGATGAACGGGTTGGCGCGGGCGATGTCGGCATCGCCGTAGAGGCTCACGATCGTCGGGTTGAACGAGCCTTCGATGGCGCGGCGCTTCTGCTCCTGCGCGCTCGTCAGGTACATGACGAGATCGATGGCCGCGTTCTGCTTCTTCGAATATTTCGACACGGCGAGGAGCTGGCCGCCGAGCGTGCCGGCATGGCGCCCGTCCGCCCCGCCCTGCGGCAGGGGCGCGATTCCGACCTTGTCCTTGATGGCGCTGTCGGCTCCTTGCGCAAGCGCCCAGGCATAGGGCCAGTTGCGCATGAAGGCAGCGTTTCCGGCCTGGAAGACGCCGCGGGATTCTTCCTCCGTGTAGTTGAGCACGCCCTCCGGCGTGACGGTGCCGACCCAGCCGGCCGCCAGCTTGAGCGCCTCGGCGGCCTTCGGGTTCTCGACCGTGATCTCGCCTTTCGCGTCCACGATGGTGCCGCCGTTGAAGGACGCGATCCATTCGAGCGCGTTGGTGGTCAGGCCCTCATAGGCCCGGCCCTGCCAGACGTAGCCCCAGAAGTCGCCGCGGCCGTCCTTGCGCTCGCCCTCCTGGATCAGGCGCGCCGTCTCGGTGAGGTCGGCCCAGGCCTGCGGCACGGGGCGCTTGTACTTCTCCAAGAGGTCCTTGCGGTAGTAGAGCAGGCCCGCATCGGCGAACCAGGGCATGGCCATGAGCTTGCCGCCGACCTGGCTGGTCTCGATCATGGTCGGCAGGTGATCGTCGATGGTCCCTTGCGCCTTGGCGGTGAGGTCCACGAGGTGCTGGCCGAGGATGCCGGTCCAGACCACGTCGATCTGGAACACGTCGATGTCGGCGGCCCCGGCTCCGAAGAGCTGCTGGTAGAGGGCAAGGCGCTCGGTGGCGGAGTTCGGGGTCGAGACGATCTTGACCGTGTTGCCCGTCTTCTTGGCCCAGGCGTCGACGCCCTGCTTGCAGATCTCGTACTCCTTGCCGAGCGCGCTGCAGGAGATGGAGATCTCCACGGCCCAGGCGCCCGTGGAGGCGATCAGTCCGGTGGCGGCGGCAAGGCTTGCCAGGAAGCGGGGCATGGCTTTCCTCCTGCGGGTTTATTGCTTAGCTTTTTAAAACCCCGTGCCGACTTTTGTTCCTCACGAACGTGGTCGGCGGTCGGGCGCGCCCCATCTCCACATCGCAAGAACATGAGGGTTTGCCATGAAGATCACCTGGCTCGGTCATTCCGCGTTCCGGCTCGATTTCGCCGACAAGGTCGTGCTTCTCGATCCCTTCTTCACCGGCAACCCAGCCTTCGAGGGGGACCGGGACAAGGTGTCGGAAGGGGTCACCCACATCCTCATCACCCATGGGCACGGGGATCACGTGGGCGACACGGTGGACATCGCCAAGGCCACGGGCGCCAAGGTCGTGACCAATTTCGAGCTCTGCATGTACCTGGCGAAGCAGGGCGTCGAGAACATCGATCCCATGAACACGGGCGGCACCACGGACCAGGGCGGCTTCACCGTCACCATGGTGCGGGCCGACCACTCGGCCGGCCTCGTGGAGATGGACGTGAACTTTCCCCTGGGCAACGCCAACGGCCTCATCGTGAAGGCGCCGGGCGAGCCCACCGTCTACCACATGGGCGACACGGACATCTTCGGCGACATGGGCCTCATCGCCGAGATCCACCAGCCCGAGGTGGTGATGATCCCCATCGGCGACCGCTTCACCATGGGCCCGGAGGTAGCGGCCCTGGCGATCAAGCGCTTCTTCGGCGGCGCCAGGGCGGTGATCCCCTGCCACTACGGCTCGTTCCCGCCCCTCGTGCCCAATGCGGACCGGTTCGTGGCCGCCATGGACGGGTCCGGCATCCAGGTGGTGGTGCCGCACAAGACCGTGGGCGTGAGGGTGTGATCACTGCTTCCCGTGTCATCCCCGGCGGCCCGAAGGGCCGGGAAGGGGGATCAATGGCATTGGACTGGAGGCTGGCTCCCCTTCCCCTCACTTCGTTCGGCCGGGGATGACAGGAGGGGCACATCCGCCGTTGCACCCCTTGGCGGGCGGGTGTTATAGCCCGCCCAACTGCATCAAGGGGTTTGGCCATCCATGTCGGTCGATCAGAAAACGGTTCGGCGCATCGCCCATCTGGCGCGCATCGCGGTGACGGACGAGGAGGTGCCGCACCTCCAGGGCGAACTCAACGCCATCCTGTCCTTCGTCGAGCAGCTCAACGAGGTGAACGTGGACGGGGTCGAGCCGATGACCTCCGTGACGCCCATGAGCATGAAGAAGCGCCAGGACGGCATCACGGATGGCGGCTATGCGGACAAGATCGTCCGGAACGCCCCCGCCACCGAGGACAACTTCTTCCTCGTGCCGAAGGTGGTGGAGTAAGAACCCGTCATCCCGGCCGGAGCGGAAGCGAAACAGCCGGGATCGCGCAAACCAGTACTTTCTTCCAGACGATCCCGGATCGCTGCAGGGCAGCGTCCGGGATGACAGGATGATCCCGTGACCGAACTGACCCATCTCACCATTTCCGAGGCCCGCGACGGCCTGAAGGCCAAGTCCTTCTCCGCCACGGAGCTGGCCCAGGCCCATGTGGACGCCATCGCGAAGGCGAGGGCGCTCAACGCCTATGTGCTGGAGACGCCCGAGAAGGCGCTCGCCATGGCGAAGGCGTCGGACGAGAAGCTCGCTAAGGGCGAGGGCAGGGCGCTGGAAGGCATCCCGCTCGGCATCAAGGACCTGTTCTGCACCGAGGGCGTGGTCTCGACCGCCGGCTCCAAGATCCTCGGCAACTTCAACCCGCCTTACGAGTCCACCGTCACCCGGAACCTCTGGAACGACGGCGCCGTGATGCTCGGCAAGCTCAACATGGACGAGTTCGCCATGGGTTCGTCCAACGAGACCAGCGCGTTCGGACCGGTCGTATCGCCCTGGCGGAACGACGGCACCCATCTGGTCCCCGGCGGCTCCTCGGGCGGCTCGGCCGCGGCCGTCGCGGCGCATCTGTGCCTCGGTGCCACCGCCACGGACACGGGCGGCTCCATCCGCCAGCCGGCGGCCTTCACGGGCACGGTCGGGATCAAGCCGACCTACGGCCGCGTGTCGCGCTGGGGCACGGTGGCCTTCGCGTCCTCCCTCGACCAGGCAGGCCCGATCACCCGCACGGTGCGGGATGCCGCCATCATGCTGCGCTCCATGTCCGGCCCGGACGCCAAGGACACCACCTGCGCGGACCTTCCCGTGCCCGATTTCGAGGCGGCCGTCTCCCGCGGGGTCAAGGGCCTCAAGATCGGCATTCCGAAGGAATACCGGGTCGACGGCATGTCGCCCGAGATCGAGAAGCTCTGGCACCAGGGCACCGAGTGGCTGCGCGCCGCCGGCGCCGAGATCGTCGAGGTCTCCCTGCCGCACACGAAATATGCGCTGCCGGCCTATTACATCGTCGCGCCGGCCGAGGCCTCCTCGAACCTCGCCCGCTACGACGGCGTCCGCTACGGTCTGCGCGAGAACGGCAAGGACATCGTCGACCTCTACGAGAAGACCCGCGCCGCCGGGTTCGGCCGCGAGGTCAAGCGCCGCATCATGATCGGCACCTACGTGCTGTCCGCGGGCTATTACGATGCCTATTACGTGCGCGCCCAGAAGATCCGCACCCTGATCAAGCGGGACTTCGAGGAGGTCTACGCGAAGGGCGTTCACGCGATCCTGACGCCCGCCACCCCGTCCGCCGCCTTCGGGATCGGCGAGAAGGGCTCGGGCGACCCGGTCGAGATGTACCTGAACGACATCTTCACCGTCACCGTAAACATGGCGGGCCTGCCGGGCATCGCCGTTCCGGCCGGTCTCGACCAGCAGGGGCTGCCCCTCGGCCTCCAGCTCATCGGCCGCGCCTTCGACGAGGAGACCCTCTTCGCGGCCGGCCAGGTGATCGAGGACGCCGCGGGCAGGATCATCCTGCCGCAGCCGTGGTGGGCCTGAGGTGGCGCCTCCCAGCGTCCCGCTTTCGGTCTGGCTGCTCGCGGCCTTCGATCCGGTCCTGATCCTGGTGGCGGTCTGGCTCGGCTGGAAGGCCGATCAGCTCGGCAAGGTCTTCATCGCCGCCATCGCAGCGCTCGTCGCCTCGGTGCTCGTGTCCTGGATATTCACCAGCATCGGCATCCCGTGGGTCGCGCCCGTAAGGGCCGACCTGCCGACCCTGTTCCCGGTGCGGATCGCCGCCGCCCTGATCTGGGCCGGCGGCGCCTATGCGGTGCGGCGAGTGGTAAAGCGTTAGGTTTCGGCGATCCCGGCCTGTGGGTTCGCCGAGGGGCCGAGCGCCGTCGAGATCTCCGCCAGGGTCGCCTTCTCGGCGTCGCTCACCGCCACGCCGCCGAAGCCCAGGAATCCACCCTCGTTTCCGGCCTCTGCGGCTTTCTGGGCCACTTCGCGCAGCCATCCCTTGAAGGCGGCGGCATCCTCCGGCGCCTTTGTGTCCAGAATCCCCGAGACGGCGCGCAGTTCGTCGATCGCCTTGGTCTTCACGTCAGCGAACTGGCTCCCCTTGAAGCGGTCCTGAAACGAGGTCCGGACCGCGTCGCGGGTCGTGGGGTCGGCGATGTCGTCCGCGACCGCCTTCACGAGCGGGTTCGCATTCGCGTCCTGCTTGGCGGCGAGCAGCGCCCACCCACCGGACATGGATTCCTTCAGGAGGCCCCAAAGGCCGCTCGGGTCAGCCGCCGTAATGGCCATGCTCACGATCATCGGGCTCGCGGCGACACGCGCCCATTCCTCGGGGGTGAAGCTTGCCTTGTTCGCCATCGTGGAGTCTCCCGGTTCACAGCTTGGCCAATGACGCTGGCAAGGTCGTAATTGTCAGCAGCGCAGCTTTGTTCCGCGCCTCGGCCGGCGAGCCTCTTACCCACTATACTTCGACCGGGACCGAAGCGTTGCCGGGCGACAGGAAGGCCCGGACATGACAGGTTGCCGCCAGCCCGAAACGGACACGGCAGGCAGCGATCATGGCACCGAAGGCACCTCAATCCCCCAACTACATCGTCGAGCTTTCCCTGCTGGCAGCGCTCGCGACCCTGTGGGGGGCGTCCTACACCTTCATCAAGCTCGGCATCGAGACGATCCCGCCCGTGACGCTGATCGCCGGCCGCACGATCCTGGCGGGCGCCGTGCTGCTCGTCATCCTGCTGGCGAGGGGGATCCGCATGCCTCGGGACCGGGCGACCTGGGGGCGGTTCACCGTGCAGGCCTGTCTCAACAGCGCGATTCCGTTCACGTTGATCGCATGGGCCGAGACATCCGTCGATGCGGGGCTTGCCGTCATCCTCAACTCGATGACGCCGGTCTTCACCTTCCTGATCACGGCGCTCTGGGTGCGCCATGAGGCGACGTCGCACCGGAAGATGGCCGGCGTAATCATCGGTCTTGCGGGGACCACGGTCATCGTCGGTGCGCAGGCCTTTTCCCATGTGGGGCAGGAACTCGTCGGCCAGCTCGCAGTGGTCGGGGCGACGATCTGCTATGCGGGGGCGGCCATCTTCGGCAAGGGCTTCAAGGATCTGGATCCGATGGTGCCCGCCGCCGGATCCCTCGTCTCGGGTGCTGCTCTCCTGATCCCGGTGAGCCTCATCGTCGACCGGCCCTGGACGCTCGAGCCGTCGAGCTCCTCGCTCTTGGGTCTCGTCGGCCTCGCCCTGTTCTCGACCGCGGCAGCCTTCGCGATCTATTTCCGCCTGATCCGCACGCTCGGGTCGGTCGGAGCCACCGCCCAGGCCTACCTGCGGGCGCCGATCGGCGTGGCCATCGGGGCCTACTTTCTTGGGGAGCGGCTGCCGCCCACGGCGTGGATCGGCCTCGGCTGCATTCTCGTCGGGGTCACCCTGATGACGATGCCGGACAGGCGCCCAGCCACCCTGAGGGCGGCCTGACGGCGCAGCAAAAAGGGCCTGACCCGAAGGTCAGACCCTTTGTGACGCATACTCTTTACGCGAGACGCAAGCTTAGGGCTTGGGAGCGGCCGGGGAAGCCGGGGCCGCCGGAGCCGTCGTCGACGGAGAAGCCGGGGTCGCCGGAGCGCTGGTCGAGCCGGAACCGGTCGCGCCGGGCTTGGTTGTCGACTCGGTCTGCGTTGCGGTGCTGCCGGTGGTGCTCGGCTCACGGTCGCCGCCGTCATAGAACAGGAAGGCCAGCAAGCCGAGAGCGATAACAAGACCGCCGATCAGGTAAGCAAGTGTGTTCGAACCACGACCTTCACGCTCGTAGACATTCGTCTCGCGATTGTAAACGTTGGGCTCGCGATCGATGGGATCCATAGCCATTGTTAACTCCTTGACCGTTTTACCTACCCGACAACGCCCTATCTCCGATGCGGTTTCATGGCAGCTTGACAATTATTGTAAATAGCTGTGAACAAAGCAAAAATAATCTTAACCGTTCATCAGGAAATCTGAACGGATGTTCAGGTTCGAAAGGGGTTGACCCGGATGCCCTCTGGCACTTACTCCGGGCTGGAAACGACGAGATATTAAAGGCGCGAGACGTCATGAACGCTCCGGTCAATCCCAAGAAACTCATCAAAGGCGCGACAGGCGATTGGGAGATCGTCATCGGCATGGAGATCCACGCCCAGGTGACGAGCCAGGCGAAGCTGTTCTCGGGCGCCTCGACCGCCTTCGGCGGGGATCCGAACAGCCACGTCTCGCTGGTCGACGCGGCCATGCCCGGCATGCTCCCCGTGATCAACGAGGAGTGCGTGCGCCAGGCGATCCGCACCGGCCTGGGCCTCAAGGCGCAGATCAACCTCAAGAGCACGTTCGACCGGAAGAATTATTTCTACCCGGACCTGCCGCAGGGCTATCAGATCAGCCAGTACAAGAGCCCTATCGTGGGCGAGGGCGAGGTCATCGTCGACGTGCCCGAGAGCGGCGAGACGATCACGGTCCGCATCGAGCGCCTGCACCTGGAGCAGGATGCGGGCAAGTCGATCCACGACCTGCACCCGACCATGAGCTTCGTCGATCTCAACCGCTCGGGCGTGGCCCTGATGGAGATCGTCTCGAAGCCCGACCTGCGCTCGTCCGACGAGGCGCGCGCCTACGTGACCAAGCTGCGCACGATCCTGCGCTATCTCGGCACCTGCGACGGCGACATGGACAAGGGCAATCTCCGCGCCGACGTGAACGTGTCGGTGCGCCGCCCCGGCGAGGAGTTCGGCACCCGCTGCGAGATCAAGAACGTCAACTCCATCCGCTTCATCGGCCAGGCGATCGAATACGAGGCGCGCCGGCAGATCGGCATCCTGGAGGACGGCGGCGTGATCGAGCAAGAGACGCGCCTCTACGATCCGGGCAAGGGCGAGACCCGCTCCATGCGCTCGAAGGAAGAGGCGCACGACTACCGCTACTTCCCCGATCCGGACCTGCTGCCGCTCGAATTCGACCAGGCCTACGTGGACGAGCTCGCCCAGCACCTGCCGGAGCTGCCCGACGAGAAGAAGGCCCGCTTCATGGGCGATTACGGCCTCTCGGCCTACGACGCCAGCGTCCTGGTGGCCGAGCGCGCCTCCGCCGACTTCTTCGAGGAGGTAGCCAAGGGCCGTGACGGCAAGGCCGCCGCGAACTGGATCATCAACGAGCTGTTCGGGCGCCTGAACAAGGAGGGCAAGGACATCTCCTCCTCGCCGGTCTCGGCCGCCCAGCTCGGCGCCATCGTCGACCTGATCGGCGAGAACGTGATCTCCGGCAAGATCGCCAAAGACCTGTTCGAGATCGTCTTCACCGAGGGCGGCGATCCGCGCGAGATCGTCGAAAAGCGCGGCATGAAGCAGGTCACAGATACCGGCGCGATCGAGGCCGCCTGCGATGCGGTGATCGCCGCGAATCCCGAGAAGGTTGAGCAGGCCAAGGCCAAGCCGACTCTGCTCGGCTGGTTCGTCGGCCAGGTCATGAAGCAGACGGGCGGCAAGGCCAACCCGCAGGCCGTGAACGAGCTGCTGAAAGCCAAGCTCGGGATCGAGTGACCATGGCCGTTACCGCGACCCTGGACGGCGAGGTCCGGAACCTGCGTCTTGCGGCGGATTCGGACGCGCAGGACCTGTTCGGGCTCCTGTCCCTCTGCTTCGCCGAGTACCCCGGCTGCTTCGTTGATCCGCACGACGACCTGCCGGACCTGCGCTATCCGGGCTCTTCCTTCGACCGGAAGGGCGGGGCGTTTTGGGTGGTGGACGACGAGCGCGGGCGCGTCTGCGCCTGCGTGGCGGTGGATTTTCCGGAAGACGGGGTGGCGGAGCTGCACCGGCTCTACGTGCGTCCCGACCAGCGTGGCAACGGCCTCGGCGGCGCCCTCGTGCGCCTCGTGGAGCGTCATGCGCGGGAGAGAAGCGCAAGCCGCATCTTCTTCTGGTCCGACACCCGCTTCACCAACGCCCATCGGCTCTACCAGCGCCTCGGCTATGCGCGGGTCGAAGGCCAGCGCGACCTCGGCGACATCTCGAACTCGGTCGAGTACCGGTTCGAGAAGAGCCTCTGACGCGAGGGTCCGGCCATGGGCCGCTCAGCCTCAAAGATCGTTCTCGCGGCCGTGCTTGCTTGCGTCGGCATCGTGCCCGCAGTCGCGCAACAGGGTGCTCCCCCGAAGGATTGGCGTGAGGTGAAGTGCGAGCGCTACAAGGCAGCCTGGACCGAGGCCCTGGCGCGGCGCGGCACCAAGGGCGTCGGCCGCGAGTTCCTCGACAATCACGAAGCCTTCCTGGCGTCGGGCTGCACGACGCAGGGCAATGTCTGCCCGCGCTCCGAGGAGGAGCTGGCGCTCGCCAACATCATGGTCGTGGCCGCCATGAATGCCGGAACGGCGAGCACCTTCCCGCCCTTCGCGTGCCGTCGGTGATCTAGCCCGGCGCCGCTCCCTGGGTGTTGACGAAGACGGCGTAGATCGACTGGCTTCCGGCCATGAACAGCCGGTTGCGCTTCGGCCCGCCGAAGCAGACGTTGCCGCACACCTCCGGCAGGCGGATGCGCCCGATGAGCTTGGCGTCCGGGTTGAAGACCAGCACGCCGTTGTAGCCGACGGCCCGCCCGGCATTGCTTGCGGACCAGAGGTTTCCGTCCACGTCGCAGCGTATTCCGTCCGGTCCGCACTTCACCCCGTCGACCATGCAGTCGCTGAAGACCTTGCCGTTCGTGGCCTTGTTGTCCGTGCCGATGTCGAAGGCGAAGATCTCGCCCTTGCCGCCCGGTCCCGCATCGCCCGGTCCCTTGCCGGTGCTAGAGACGTAGAGGCGCTTGTAGTCGGGCGAGAAGCAGAGACCGTTGGGATCCGGCACCTGGTCCTCGCCGATGACGAGATCCACGCGCCCGCTCGGGTCGATGCGGTAGACGTTGGTCGGCAGTTCCCGGCGGGCCTCGCCGAACCCGACCGACTGTCCGAGCCGGGACTTGAGCCGTCCCTGCTGGTTGCTCGGTCCTCCGGCCGCATCCGGCGCGCCCTCGTAGAGCTGGCCGCCATAGGGCGGGTCCGTGAACCAGTAGCTGCCGTCCGGGTGCGGAACCACGTCGTTGGGCGAGTTCAGCCGCTTGCCCTGGTAGGAGTCCGCCAGCACCGTGATCGAACCGTCATGCTCGTAGCGGACGACGCGGCGGGCGAGGTGCTCGCAGGAGAGCTGGCGCCCCTGGAAGTCGAAGGTGTTGCCGTTGCTGTTGTTCGACGGCATCCGGAAGACGCTCACATGCCCGTCGTCTTCGAGCCAGCGCATCTGGCGGTTGTTCGGGATGTCGCTCCAGACCAGGTAGCGTCCTTCGCCGCTCCAGGCGGGCCCCTCGACCCAGAGCCCGCCCGTCCACAGGCGCATGATGGCGCTGTTGGGCTGGACGTACTGGTTGAAAGCAGGGTCCACCGTGATGACGTCGGGATCGGTGAAGTAGGTCGTCGGCGCGCCTCCGGGCCCGAAGTCCCGCGGCGGCATCGTGACCGTGCTCGGCGGACCGGGCGGCGCCGAGGTCTGCGCGAAGGCAGGCGCTGTGCCGGCTGCGACGGCGCCGACGCCGAGCGCCTGGATGATCGTGCGACGCGAGACTGAATTGCGGCGGTCTCGATGACCGTCTTCCTCTGTCATGGACGTTTCTCCCCAACGTGCGGTGGACGTTTGCAAACACGCAACTCACGCAACTCGAAACGGGGGCGGCAGCCGAAGCGGGCCGGAAGCGAGGTTTCAGGATTAGGACGCGGGCGATGCCCGCACCAGTGGTCATGCGAATACATGCCACGCTCATGGGTGGTATTCCCGGCCATCGTCGATCCGATGAGTTCGGCTTACGGGATCTCGTAGACGGAATACTCGTCGTTGAGCCCGCGCAGCGCTGTCGTCTGCTGCATGGGCTTGAGGCCCCGGCTTTCGATGATGCTCGAGGCCTTCGGGTCTTCCACGACGTTACCCGTGGCGAAGATCGCGCGCGACATGGCAAGGCCCTGGACCCGGGAGGCGATGTTGACCGTCTGGCCGAAATAGTCCTGCCGGTCGTTGAGCGTCACCGCGAGGCACGGGCCTTCGTGGATGCCGATCTTGAGCAGCAGGTCCTCGCTGCCGCGCTCGTCGTTGAGCGTCCGCATCGCCTCGCGCATCCGGAGCGCCGCGGACAGGGCGTGATCGGGCGTCGGGAAGGTCGCCATGACGGCGTCCCCGATGGTCTTCACGACCGCGCCGGATTCGGACGCCACGATGTCGTTGAGCACGCGGAAATGCTCGCGCACGAGGTCGTAGGCCACAAGGTCGCCGACGCGCTCGTAGAGTTCCGTCGAGCCTTTCAGGTCCGTGAACAGGAAGGTGAGGCTCGTGATCTTCAGGCGCTGATCGACGTCGAGCGTGTCGGTACGATAGATGTCCCGGAAGGTCTGATTGGTGAGCAGTCGCTTGGCCGTCAGGAAGGGACGTCGCCGCTCCATCATCTGGTGCAGTTCCGGACCCGCAACCCACACCGCTGGCAGCACGCGCCGGTTCGTGCGGTTCTCGAGGGTGATCCGCAGCGGCCCCGGCTGCATTACGAGAGTCTCGTTCGGCGGATGTGTCTGGTTGATCACGAGGGTCAGGCTGCGCCGCTCCCGCGTCGGCTCGCCCTTCACGTCGATGAACTGCACCGAGTGCGTGATCGGCTCGAACACGATCACGAATTCGGAGGGCAGCTGCAGCGACAGGATCGCGCGCTCGCCGGGCGGAAGCTCGACGGCGTCGAGAACGATGTCCTCGAGCCGCTCGTCGAGATCGTCCGGCAGGTCGACGCCCGAGCCCCAGAAGATCTGGCGCATGTAGTCCGCCATCGGCAGCGTGTCCGGGTCGTGTGCGCCGATCTTGCGCACGCGCGGGCTCACCGTGAAGGTGACCTCGACCATCTCGTCCAGCGTCGGCTCGTAGCCGGCCGCGCAGAGGGCGCAGTGATACTCCGCGCGGTCTACGGATTTGAGCGACGTCGCCGCATCCAGCACGCCGCCGCAGCCCGGGCAGAGCACATTCCAGGACATCTCGAAGATGCCGAGCCGCGCCGCATGCAGGAAGGCGGCGATGACCTTCTCCTCGTCGAAGCCGTGCTTCGCCGCGAAGGCCAGGGCGTTGACCCGGTTGAGCTCGTGGTCGGGGGCCTCCTGGATCAGCCGCTCGATGGCGTCGACCACCGCCGGATCGGCGGCCTGGCGGAGGAGGGGGAGAAGGCGTTCGGCTTCGCTCATGCGGGAGCCTCCGGGTGTGCAGGGCGAAATCAGGGGATCGCGGAGCATCGCAAAAGGATGCGCGGCGCGTCGTGGTGATGTGCTGACCGGTACGAACGCTATGATACCACCGCCGAGAACGAATTGTGAACAACGAAATTGATCCGGAGCCCTTTCTTGAGGTTTCGCTCCTTTGCGACTCTCCTGCCGATCGGCTAGGGTCCTGCCGCTCAACCAGCCTCGCAGGTCCATCACATGACGGCTCGATTCGAACTCCACGGAATTACGTTCTCCGGCCCGACCAACAAGGTCGCCCTGATGCTGTCTCTGGCGGGGGAGCCCTTCGACTACGTCCACGTGAACATGATGTCCGGCGAGCACAAGCAGCCGCCGCACCTCGCCAAGCAGCGCTACGGGCAGGTCCCGTTGCTCGTGGACCGCAACAACGGGCGGCACCTGTGCCAGTCGGCGGCGATCCTCGAATACCTTGCCGACATGACCGGCAAGTTCGGCGGCGCATCGCTCGACGAGCGACTGCAGATCCGCGAATGGCTCTATTGGGATTTCGACCGCCTCGCCGGGCCTCTCTACCGGGCGCGCGTCATTCGGCTGGGGATCCGGCAGGCTCCGCCGGAGGTGCTGGAGGACGCCACCAACAACGCCAAGGCGGCCCTGACGGTGCTCGATGGGCATCTCGCCGGTCGCAGCTGGATCGTCGGGGATGGGGCCACCATCGCCGACATCGATCTCTACGGCGTCGTGGCCTACGCTGACCAGGCCGGCATCGACCTCTCGGCCTATCCGAACGTGAGCGCCTGGACGAAGCGGTTGGAGGCTCTGCCGGGCTTCCGGGCGCCCGGCTTCCTGCCGCAGGAATCGAAGGCCGCCGCATGAGCGGCCTGCTGATCCGACAGGCGGGCGACGAGGACCTCGAGGCGATCATCCGCCTGCACGAGGAGGACGAGCTCGGCTCCCACGGCGATGCCTGGACGCCGGAGAACCGGCCCGCCTACGAGGCGGCCTTCGAGGCGATCACCCACAGCTCCGACAACGAGCTCTTCGTCGCCGTGACCGGCGACGAGGTCGTCGGCACGTTCCAGCTCACCTTCATCCCGAATCTCACCGGCCGCGGCGCACTGCGCGTGAAGGTGGAGAGCGTGAAGGTGAAGGCTGCCCGGCGCTCGCAAGGCATCGGCGCCAAGATGATGGAATTCGCCGAGAAATACGCCCGCACCCGCGGGGCCGCGATGCTGGAGCTGTCCTCCAACAAGACCCGCACGAACGCCCACCGTTTCTACGAGCGCCTCGGCTTCGCCCGCAGTCATGAGGGGTTCAAGAAGAGGCTCTAGTGCGCATGTCGAGACACCCGTGTCATCCCCGGCGGCTCGCAGAGCCGGGAAGGGGATCCATGCAAACCGGTGAGAGTGAGGGGATTCGCTTCCTCTCCGGTGGCTGCGCCACGTCCGGCCGGGAATGATACAGGTATGAGCGGCGCGGTCGCGATCAGGAGGCGCGTATTCCGATGATAAGGTTTTGCCAAAGACAGGCACTCCTCCTCGCCGCCCTCACAACGGCCATCGCGGCCGTGCCCGCACGGAGCCAGGAGACCGCGCCGAAAACTCCCTTCGCGGATGCCGACATGCAGCCGGCATTCCGTGCACGCTGTGAGGATCTTCATCGATTGACCGACGACGTGGAGACGGGCGCGAAGCGCATCGACCTCGCCGTCGAGGGCGAACTCACCGTCGTCCATTCCGACGGCGTGCTGACCTATCTCGGCCTGTGCAAGGCCCCCGATCCGCGGGTGCTCTGCGTCACCTACCGGGACAACGGCATGAAGCCGGGCGACCGCGTGGCGCTCGCCGGCGGCTACGGCCGGCCGGACCGCGACCACATCCTGCTCGATCCCTGTCTGGCGTCGCCTCTCGGCGGGGCATCGGAGTAGGGGGCTCAATTCTCCCGGAGGGCCTTGCGGAAATAGACGACCCGTTCCGTCTCCTCGAAGCCGAGAGCCACGTGCATGCGATGCGAGACGCTGTTGTGCAGCTCGGCGTCGGAGGCGAGCTCCGACACACCGAGACCGTGAGCCCAATCCTCGACCGCGGCGATCAGCACCCGCGCGACGCCGGACCGGCGATGGTCCGGATCGACGTAGATGCCTTCCAGGAAGGCGACGGGGGAGGTGGTGCACCCGTTCACGTAATCCTCGCGCAGGGAAGCCTCGGCGAAGCCCACGGCTCGCCCATCGGAGGTCCATGCGAGGAAGGCGCAGGAGCGGCCGTGCTGACCGAGAAGGTCCTCCGTTTCCTGCCGATGCTCCTCCACAGGCGTATCGGGCCACAGGGCCTTCCGAAGGCGGGCCCACTCCTCGATGGTATCCTGCCTGCAAGGTTCGATCCGCATGGTCCGATTCCCTCCTGCTTGCGCCGAAGCCGTTGTTACGGCTTCGGCCGATTGCGGCAAGAGGCAGCCCGTCCGGTTTCGCCGCGCAACGGGACCGACGCGCGGTGACGGGCCGGAACCGTCAGACGCCGAACCTCACATGGCCCTCGCTGTCGACCGGCCAGGCCGGATTCCAGGCGATCTCCCAGGCATGGTCGTCCGGATCGGCCACGTAGCCGCGAAAGCCGCCATGCACGGGCGCGTCGGCCGGTCTCAGGACCGTCCCGCCGAAGCGCGCGAGCCGGTCGATGAGCGGCTGGACGTCGTCGCGGTTCGCCACGTTGTGGGCGAGCGAGAAGGCGCCGGGCCGCAGCAGGCCCTCGCGGCGCATGTCATCCTCGAGCGCATGCGTAAGCCAGGTGCCGAAGACGAACCCGTTCATCTGGTAGAAGGCGATCTCGTCGTTCCCGAAGACGGGCGTCCACCCGAAGCCGTCGACATAGAAGTGCCGGGACCGGGAAAGGTCGCGAACGCCGAGGGTGATCACTGATATCTGCTGTTGCATGGCGCATGTCCCTGGGTTGCCCTGGAGCACCATGCGCCAGGGCTTCCGTCATGGGACTTGGCGCTCGCGCGCCAGCCAGAGCTCCCGCCGAATCTTCCGACGGGAACGACCGGGCTAACCAAACCGGTCCGCCTTTTCCGACAGACAGATCGTAGTGCGGTTCAAGGACACGTGGCAAGCACTCACGACCGGCTTGCAGGCCAATGGCTCAGAAAATCAGAATGGGAAGAAGAAAAAGATGATTTCGAGCTGGCTCCACCGAAGTTGAGGCCACCCAAAGCGTCGTCTAACCAAGGCATAAGCAACGAAGAGGATTACCCCAGCAAGCGGATAAGCAATTGCGAACAGCACGAAGTCGCCGGCTGCAAAGCCAGCGACAACGCCAATGCTTAGCGACAGAAGGCAAATCGCAATAGCAGCCCTGTCACTTCCCTTGCGCGGATTGATCTTAGGACCCGTATACTGGCTCATGCCATTGTTGTCTCAGTGGCATGGGGTGGGGTTTCGAAGCGCGATCTCCCCCACCTCCGTATACTCCAGCCTCAGCCGAGCATGAGATCCGGGCAGATCCAGTCAGGCCTTGTTGGCCTTCATGCGGGTGTTGCAGGCGCTCCAGAATTTCGGCCACTTCATGCCGGGCTCGACCTTGCCGCCGGCCTTAGCCTCCTTCCACTCGGCGCTGCACTTCGACATGCGCTCGCGGGCGGCCATCTGGGCGGCGGTGGGCTCCTTCTTGGGCTTGGTCTCGGTCGCGAGTGCCGCGGAGCAGCCGAGGGCGGCGACCATGGCGGTGGTGACGGCGAAGCTCAGAATGCGATTGGTCATCAGGTTCCCCTTGCGAGGCCTCTGCTATCGAGAGGCTCTATAACGACCATAATGAAATAAAGTATCTTATAGTCCTTCGCGAGACCAATTCGGCTCTTTTCACCAGCTTTCCTTGCGCCAGATAGTGTCCGGCCCGATCTAATGGCCTAAACACTGTGCCCGACGTTCTGAATTGAGGAGTGGTCCGTCATGGCGGCGCCTGCCCAGCAAAAGCCGATCGATCTGTATTACTGGCCGACCCCGAACGGCTGGAAGATCACCATCATGCTCGAAGAATGCGGGCTGCCCTATACGATCCATCCGGTGAACATCGGCAAGGGCGACCAGTTCAAGCCGGAATTCCTGGCGATCTCCCCCAATAACCGGATGCCGGCGATCGTCGATCCGGAGGGACCGGACGGCAAGCCGATCTCGGTGTTCGAGTCCGGCGCGATCCTGCAGTATCTCGGCCGCAAGACGGGCCAGTTCTACCCGGCCGACGAGCGCAAGCGGGTCGAGGTCGACCAGTGGCTGTTCTGGCAGATGGGCGGCTTCGGTCCCATGCTCGGCCAGACGCACCATTTCCGCATCTACGCGCCCGAGAAGGTGCAATACGCCATCGACCGCTACACCAACGAGGCGAACCGCCTCTATGGGGTCCTGAACAAGCGGCTTTCCGACCGGGAATATGTGGCGGGCGATTATTCCATTGCCGACATGGCCATCGTGGGCTGGGCCAAGCTCTGGGAGCGCCAGGGCCAGAACATCGACGACTTCCCGCACGTGAAGCGCTGGCTCGAGACCATGCTGGCCCGTCCGGCGGTGGAGCGGGGCCTCAAGGTCAGCTCGGAGATCCGCCAGAACAACGACATGCAGGACCCGAACGTCCAGGCCGTGCTGTTCGGCCAGCGGGCGCGGTAGTCAGTTCAGGATGTGGCGCCTTTTCCCTCCCCCTTGTGGGGAGGGACCAAGGGTGGGGGTGCTGGCGCCAGACCGTCATAGGCTATCGCTCACACCCCCCTCTCCAACTCTCCCCCACAAGGGGGGAGAGGGCTCCGTCGCGCTTCCCGTGCGAACCTTCCTGCGTCTCCTTCTCACGTCGCTGGCAACCTCTCGGGTGAGAGAAGGGCGGCGTCGCTAATTCACCTTCGACCAGGTCTGGGAGCGGCAGATCAGGCCGCCGAGGACGCAGCCGGAGAGCTGCATCGCCTTGCCCTGGAAGCTCATCTTGCCCGAATAGGTCTTTCCGTCCTTGTAGTTGTAGAGCTGGCCCGTAAAGCCCTCGCCCGAGGGGACGATGTTGGAGATCATCTGCACGCCCACGAGGCTGCGGCCGCGCTGGCCCGGGTCCGGGTTGTTGGAATCCTTCGCGTCGCCCTGAACGCTCACGATGGTGCCGCAATAGGCCTGTCCGCAGCGGGCGATCCGCACCCGGGTCTCGCCGCTTTCGCTCAGGTAGGTGCCGCTGGGGTCGGAGGTCTGCGCCTGGGCCGATCCGGCGAGCACGAGGAGCCCGAGGGCGGCGAGGATAGACGTTTTCATGGCGTTCTCCCATAGGCCGGCCTTCGGACGGGCCGGTGCGCAGGGAGAGTAGGGCCGGGACTTAACCTTTCCAAGCCTGGCCTTTCGCAGGAGCGAAAAGGCGCTTGAGGGCGGGGGAGCGCGCCGCTATAAGCGCCGCACTTTCGAAATTCCATCAAAGAAGCGAGTTTTCCCATGGCCACCGAGCGCACGTTCTCCATCATCAAGCCCGACGCGACCGAGCGGAACCTGACCGGCGCCGTCAACGCCGTCATCGAGAAGGCCGGCCTGCGCATCGTGGCGCAGAAGCGCGTTCTCATGAGCCGCCGCGAGGCCGAGACCTTCTACGCCGTCCACAAGGAGCGTCCCTTCTTCGGCGAGCTCGTGGACTTCATGATCTCCGGCCCGGTCGTGGTGCAGGTGCTCGAGGGCGAGAACGCCGTCGCCCGCTACCGCGAGATCATGGGCGCCACCAACCCGGAGAGCGCCGCCGAGGGCACGATCCGCAAGCTCTACGCCAAGTCGATCGGCGAGAACTCCGTCCACGGCTCTGACAGCCAGGACAACGCCAAGATCGAGATCGCCCAGTTCTTCTCGGGCAACGAGATCGTCGGCTAAGACCGGGGCGTCATCCCCGGCCGCTTGAAGAGCCGGGAACGACACAAAGACACAGGCCGCCTCCGGGCGGCCTTTTCTTTGCGAATAGAGCTTGCTGCCCCAGGACGCCCGTGTAGGTTGACCTCCAAAAGAAGCGATCGGGGCCGCACGTGCAATCTATTGGCTATCTCCTGGGAGCGCTGCTCGTCATCGCAGCGATCACGCAGCTTTTCCTCTGGCTGCTGAGGCAGTGGGATGCCAGGATCCCTCGGATCCTCGTCGCGAACGCACTTTCCCTTTTCCTCATGACGGTCCTCAGGGCCATAGGTACTGCCGATGGTGGGGAGCCGAATTTCCAGAAAGCCTTCGCGGCCCTTGTCATCCCTCAGATCGTCTGGCTTGTCATCGGCCTGTTTCGGGAGGGAAGAGCCGCACGTTCGGCGGCGGATGGAGCATCCATCTGGGCCGAGACATCCTCAGCCCCTGCCGCCGGGGGGCAGCAGACGGTTGATCCCGAGAACGCGGCTCAGGTATCCGACCCCGGCGCTCCGTACCCGGCTGCCCGCGTTTCAGGAATTGAAAGAGGGGACGCCGCGGTAAAATCAAACAACTTCATCGCGCGCCACTGGCGGGGCGAGTTCCCTCTCTGGGTTTCCTATTGGATCTTCGGATTTCTTGCGAATGTGGCTGCTCTGGTCTTTGCAGCAGGCGTTTCTGCGGCGCTGTCGTCCAGCCAGGGATACAACCCGATCAACGTTCTAGGCACGCTGGTGCTCGTCTGGACAGGCATCTGCCTAATTCTGGTCTGGCAGCTTGTCGGTATCTGGCGGTCCGCGAACCGACATGTGGAGCGCGGGCGCTGGCGCCTCTGGGCAGGTCTTGCCAAACTCGCGGTAATCCTCGGCCTCCTGCAGGTCGCCGTGGAATTCAATCAGACCGGATATCCTCAGATCCGCGAAGCGACCCGGATGGCGTTTCTCGACGATCCGGATATTCCCGCCTATGCCATCCGCATCATGCGGAACGGGACGGAGGTCGAGGTCTCCGGCGGCTTCAAATATGGTCTGAACGAAGACTTCGAACGCATCCTGAAAGCGGCTCCCCAGGTGAAGGTCGTTCACCTGAACAGCGATGGCGGGCGATTAGGCGAGGCCGAAAAGCTCTACCGGTCCATCAAGGACCGAAATCTCATCACCTACACGGCGGCGCGATGTGCATCCGCCTGCACACTCGCCTTTGCGGCAGGGCGTGAGCGGTGGATCCATCCGACCGGACGCCTCGGCTTTCATGCACCTACCTTTCCAGGGATGAAAGCCGGCGAAGCGCGCAATGCATCCAGCACGCAGAGAGCGCTCATGGTTTCATCCGGCATGGCATCCGATTTCGTGTCGCGAGCGCTGTCGACGCCGAATGAGAGCATGTGGTTTCCCAAGCACGAAGAGCTCACGGCCGCGCGTGTCGTCACCGGCGTAGCGGATGTCTACAAATTCGCTGCGTCGGGATGGGGAACCACGATATCGCGGGAGCAGATGGAGCAGCGCTTCACCGAGGTCAATTCGCTCTTCGCGACCCTCAAATCCGTGCGGCCGGCCGACTTCGCCAAGATCGTGGATGAGATGAACGCCGGATATCTATCCGGAGAATCCGAAGGGCGACTGATCGACGCCGCACGTGCTCGCCTCTTGCCCGTCATCGGCAGCTACCGTCCGTTGGCCGACGACCAGACCGTTCTCGACCAGGGGCGGTTGATGGTCGATCAGTACAAAGCCTTAGCATCGATCGACAGGCAGCTTTGCTATGAATATGCCTCAGGAGTCGGCGCAACGAAAAACTATGCAAGCTACCTTCCGGCGGATCTTCGCAAGCGGGAGCTGGAGATCAACGAGCGAATCTTGAAGACGGCAAGCTCGCGCAGCCCGATTTCGGAGAAGGCTACCGAGCCCTACTGGGAAGCTGTCATCAACCGGCTGGCGGGCCGCTTCGGCGTCGACAATCTTCAAATTTTAGCCGAAAAGGACCTTAGTCCGGCTCACCGGGCACAGTATTGTGACATGGCGATTGCCATCTACGAGGAGATCCTCAATCTCAAGAAGGACGGAGCCGTCATGATGTTGCGCCACAACTTTCAGAACCTCGCAGACTAGGCTCCGGTAAGCCGCCATGAACCAAGCGCCCCGCATCGAACGTCGCCCCTCGGTCTGCCCGCACGACTGCCCCTCGACCTGCTCCCTCGACGTCGAGGTGATCGACGGGCGCACCATCGGGCGGGTGCACGGAGCACAGACCAACCGCTACACGGCAGGCGTGATCTGCGCGAAGGTGGCGCGCTATGCGGAGCGGATCCACCACCCGGACCGGCTGCTGCATCCGCTCAGGCGAACCGGCCCGAAGGGGTCCGGGCAGTTCGAGCGCATCTCCTGGGACGAGGCGCTCGACATCGTGGCGCAGAAGTTCCTTGAGGCGGAGCGGGCGTTCGGCTCGCAATCCGTCTGGCCCTATTACTACGCGGGCACGATGGGCTACGTGATGCGCGACGGCATCAACCGCCTGCGCCACGTGAAGCGCTATTCGGGCCAGTATTCCACCATCTGCACGGCGACCGCCTACACGGGCTTCGTGGCCGGCACCGGCAGGCTCGCCGGTCCCGACCCGCGCGAGATGGCGGTCTCCGACTGCATCGTGATCTGGGGCACCAACCCGGTCCACACCCAGGTCAACGTGATGACCCATGCGGCTCGCGCCCGTAAGGAGCGCGGGGCCAAGATCGTCGCGATCGACGTCTACATGAACCCGACCATGAAGCAGGCAGACTTGGCGCTGCTCGTACGGCCGGGCACCGACGGGGCGCTGGCCTGCGCGGTCATGCACGTGCTCTTCCGCGACGGCTACGCCGACCGTGACTACCTCGAGCGCTACACCGACCACCCACGCGAATTCGAGGAGCACCTGCGGACCCGCGATCCGGAATGGGCGTCGCGGATCACGGGCCTGTCGGTCGGGGAGATCGAGGCCTTCGCGAAGCTCGTGGGCGAGCGCAAGCGCAGCTATTTCCGCCTCGGCTACGGCTTCGGCCGCCAGCGCAACGGCTCCATCAACATGCATGCCGCCTCCTGCATTCCGGCCGTGACGGGCGCCTGGAGGCACGAGGGCGGCGGCGCGTTCCACAACAACAGCGCGATCTATCGCTGGAACAAGGCGCTGATCGAGGGACACGACGCCATCGACCCGACGATCCGCCGGCTCGACCAGTCGCAGATCGGGCGCGTCCTCACCGGCGACCGGGAGGCGCTCTACGACGGCCCTGCCGTGACCGCGATGCTGATCCAGAACACCAACCCGGTCTCCGTGGCGCCGGAGCAGGAGCTGGTGAAGCGGGGCTTTGCCCGCGAGGACCTGTTCGTCTGCGTCCACGAGCAGTTCATGACCGAGACGGCCATGATGGCCGACATCGTGCTGCCCGCGACCATGTTCATGGAGCACGACGATCTCTATTCCGGCGGCGGCCACCAGTACTACCAGCTCGGCGCCAAGCTCATCGATCCTCCGGGCGAATGCCGTTCCAATCATGAGGTGATCCGCGAAATCGCCGCGCGGGTCGGCGCCGAGCACCGCGGCTTCACCATGGAGCCGCGAGAGATCATCGACTGGACCCTGCGCCATTCCGGCTGGGACGGGATCGAGCACCTGGAGCAGCAGGTCCATGTGGATGCGCAGCCCTCCTTCGAGGACGCGCATTACCTCAACGGCTTCGCCTATCCGGACGGTAAGTTCCGCTTCCGGCCCGACTGGACCAGCATACCCTCCGGCAACAACGGCCCGATGGGGCCCTGGGCCGAGATCCCGGCCTTTCCGGACCACTGGGCCGTAATCGAGGAGGCGACCGAGGAGCATCCCTTCCGCCTCGCCACCAGCCCGGCGCGCAACTTCCTCAACTCAACCTTCACCGAGACCCCGACCTCGAAGACCAAGGAGGGGCGGCCCGAAGTGATGATCCACCCGGACGACGCGGAGCGGCAGGGCATCGTCGACGGGGACTGGGTGAAGCTGAAGAACCATCGCGGCGAGGTCTTCCTGCGCGCCCGCCTGTTCGACGGGGTGCGGCGCGGGGTGCTGATCGCGGAATCGGTTTGGCCCAACGCGGCGCACCCTTACGGTCGCGGCATCAACACCCTCACGGGCGCCGACCAGGTCGCGCCCTACGGCGGCGCGGCGTTCCACGACAACCGGGTGGCGCTGGAAAAGGCTGCTCCCGATCCCGCGGCGGTGCCGCAGACGTCCTCGAAGCATGAACGGCCCGAGCCGGTCGTTGGCTAAGTCTTAAGGCTAAATCCGACTCGCCCTTGACCCTGACGTGGCGGCCCTATCCTTAAGCTTGAGTGTTTCATCCTTCGAGGGCTTGTCCGATGTCTTCCGGTTTCCGCGCGTTCCTGGCCGCCGCCGCTCTTTCCCTGTCCGCGACGGCGGCCCTTGCGGCCGCCTCCAACACCCCCACCATGTACCAGCCCGACCCGGCCCTGAAGACGGCAAGCATGGGCGAGTTGCGCTCGCGGGTGAGCCAGGCCTGCGCGGTCACCCAGGCGAAGATCCAGAACGTCAGCGAGTCATCGCTCGCCCGCAAGTGCGACTGCTATGCCGGCCGCACCATGCGGTCCTTGAGCGCCGACGAGGTCCAGGCCTATCGCGACACGGGCGTGTTCAACGACACCGCCCGCGCCAAGGCGCTCGGCGCGATCGATTCCTGCAACCTGCAGCGGCCGTCGCTGTAAGGGATCGCGCACTATCCTTTCAGGATGAGGCGCGCTTTCCCTCCCCCTTGTGGGGAGGGGCTAGGGGTGGGGGTGTGGGCGCCAGACCGTCATAGGCTATCGCTTACACCCCCACCTCCAACTCCTCCCCACAAGGGGGAGGAGGGCTCCGTTGCGCTTGGCGTGCGAGTTCTCAGCCCGGCGACCGCAGCGCCCCGCCGGCGCCCCATCCTTGCGAAAACACCACCCGCCCGTTCTCCAGCCGGGCGCGCCCGCTGCAGATCATCGCCAGCGCCTGCGGGTAGAGGACGTGCTCCTGCACCAGGATGCGCTGCGCTAGGCTCTCCTCGGTGTCGCCGGGGACCACCGGCACGGCGGCCTGGGCCACGATCGGGCCGGCATCGAGCTCCGGCACCACGAAATGCACCGTGCAGCCGTGGACCAGCACGCCTTCCTCCAGGGCCCGGCGGTGGGTGTGGGTGCCGCGGAAGAGGGGCAGGAGGGACGGGTGGATGTTGATCATCCGGCCCTGCCAGCGCTCCACGAACCAGTTGGTGAGCACCCGCATGAAGCCCGCCAGGCAGACGAACTCGATGCCGCGCTCCCGCAGGGCCGCATCGAGGGCCTGCTCGAAGCTCTCCCTCGTCGAATAGGCCTTATGGTCGATGGCGAGGGCCTCGATCCCCGCTTCCCTTGCCCGCACCAGCCCCTCCGCATCCGGGCGGTTCGACAGGACGAGGGCGACTTCAGCCGGGTAGCCCGGCGCGCGCGCCGCCTCGATGAGCGAGGCCATGTTGGAGCCCCGGCCCGAGATCAGGATGGCGATGCGGCGGCGGGTCATGTCAGAACTTGAGGCTGCCTGCCGTCTTGACGGGTTCGCCGCCGTCATGCGCGATGGTCTCGCCGATGCGGACCGGGCTCTCGCCAGCCTGGATCAGGCGCTGCATGACCGCATCCGCCCGGGCGGCGTCCGCCACCACGATCATGCCGATGCCGCAGTTGAAGGTGCGCAGCATCTCGGCTTCGGCCACGCCGCCGGTCTTGGCGAGCCAGCCGAAGATGGGCGGGACCGGGATGGCGTCGAGATCGAGCCGGACGCCGATGCCGTCGGGCAGGACGCGCGGGATGTTGTCCGGGAAGCCGCCGCCAGTGATGTGGCAGAGCGCGTTGATGCCGTCGCCCCCCTTCAGGACCTTCAGCAGGGATTTCACGTAGATCCGGGTCGGCTCCAGCAGGGCCTTGGCGAGGCTCCGGTCCGACGCGAAGGGGGCGGGGGCACCCCAGGCGAGGCCGGACATCTCGACGATCCGGCGCACGAGGGAGAAGCCGTTGGAATGAACGCCCGAGGAGGGCAGGCCGATCAGGACGTCGCCGGCCTTCACGGCCTTTGGCAGCAGGGTCCCGCGCTCGGCCGCCCCGACCGCGAAGCCCGCGAGGTCGTAGTCGCCGCGGGCGTAGAGGCCGGGCATCTCGGCGGTCTCACCGCCGATCAGGGCGCAGCCCGCCAGACGGCAGCCGTCCGCGATGCCCTTGACGATGGCGACGCCCACCTCCGGCGAGAGCTTCCCGGTGGCGAAATAATCGAGGAAGAACAGGGGCTCGGCGCCCTGGACGATGATGTCGTTCACGCACATCGCCACGAGGTCGATCCCGATCGTGTCGTGGTGCTCCGTGTCGATGGCGATCTTCACCTTGGTGCCGACGCCGTCATTGGCGGCGACCAGAATCGGGTCCTTGAAGCCGGCGGCCTTGAGGTCGAAGAGCCCGCCGAACCCGCCGATCTCCGCGTCCGCCCCGGGGCGGCGCGTCGACCGCACCAGGGGCTTGATCTGGTCGACCATGGCGTTGCCGGCGTCGATATCGACGCCCGCCTGGGCATAGGTCAGGCCGTTCTGCTGCTTCTCGGTCATGGCACACCCCGTGTTGTGGGGGGAGTAAGGCGAGAGGGGGCCGAAAGGCAAGGGGATTTAGGCACATTCCCGGTAAAGTGGAGCGCTGCGCGGGTTCGCCGGACAGCGTTGCCAGGGCGATTGCCCGGGGGCTATTCTCGTCCCGAAACCGGCCGCCGCATTGCATCGACCGGCCTGCTCTCATCCCGGGAGGCATCTGTGATCGCATCAGCTCGGCCCGTCCACGATACCGCCCCGACCTGCAGGGTCGTTCGCGCCGGAACGGAATTCGTCGGGAAGCAGGGGCTCACCTATGCACCCGGGATCTCGGCCGAAACGGTCGGCTCGAAGGGGCTCCACCTTCAGATCCTGACCATGCCGCCGGGCGCCAAGGCGAAGGCCCACAAGCATGAGGCGCACGAATCCGCCATCTACGTTCTGAGCGGAGACGCCGGAATGTGGTTCGGCGAGGGCCTGGAACAGCACGTGGACATACGGCCCGGGGATTTTCTCTACATCCCGGCGAATGTCCCGCACCAGCCCTACAACGCGAGCAGCACCGAGCCCTGCACGGCGGTGATCGCCAGGACCGATCCCAACGAGCAGGAGAGCGTCGTCCTCCTGCCGGACCTCGACCGCGTACACGTCTGAGACACCGGGATCGTCCCCGCTATCCTCATCCCGCCGGGCCGCGATTGAACTCGCCCGCCCGTCCCGCCATCATGGCTCCGATGACCATTCCGAACATCATCACCATCGGCCGGCTCATCCTCGTCCCCTTCGTGATCATGATGATCATGCAGCAGCGCTGGGCGGCGGCCTTCGTGCTGTTCGTGGTGGCCGGGGTCTCGGATGCGATCGACGGGTTCATCGCCCGGAACTTCGACATGCGCAGCGAGCTCGGCTCCTACATCGATCCCCTAGCCGACAAGTCGCTCCTGGTCTCGATCTACGTGTCCCTCGCGGTGGTCGGGGCCATCCCGAGCTGGCTGGCCATCGTGGTGGTGTCCCGGGACGTGATGATCGTGGCGGCCGTGCTCCTGTCCTGGGTCATGGACCGGCCCGTGGCCATCAAGCCGCTGATCGTCAGCAAGCTGAATACGGCGGCGCAGATCGGGTTCGCGGCCTTCGCCCTGGCGGCCAACGCCTACGGCATCGAGCTGGCGGGCCTTGAGGATATCGCGATGCTCGCGGTCGCCGCCTTGACCGTCGCCTCCGCCGGTGCCTATCTCGGAGGCTGGCTCCGGCACATGTCGGCCTAGGAGCGCAGTGGAGTATTGCGGAAGATGTTCGGCAGATGACGATCCAACGGCAGATCGCATTCTGGTTCGCGGCCCTGACGGTGACCGTGCTGCTGATGCTCGCCCTGCGCGACATCCTCCTGCCCTTCGTGGCGGGCTTCGCCCTCGCTTACCTGCTCGATCCCCTGGCCGACCGGCTCCAGAAGATCGGCGTGGGACGGCTCGGGGCGAGCCTCGTCATCCTCATCCTGTTCGTGCTCTTCTTCATCCTGACCCTCGTGGTGCTGGTCCCCTTCGCGGCCCAGCAGCTCGGCGCGCTGGTGGAGCGGATCCCGAGCTACGTGGCCCGCCTCCAGCAGCTCGCCGTGGAGCAGGCCGGGCCCGTGCTCGACCGGATCGGGGGCCGGTCGGCCCTGCCGCAGATGCAGACCTCCGTCGGCAACCTGATCTCCCAGGGCATCGCCTGGGCCGGAACCTTTCTCCAGTCGCTGTGGTCCGGCGGGCAGGCGCTGCTCGGCATCTTCTCGCTCCTCGTCGTGACGCCGGTGGTCGCCTTCTACATGCTCGTCGACTGGGACCGCATGGTCTCGACGGTGGATTCCTGGCTTCCCATGAAGCATCGGGACACGATCCGCACAATCGCCCACGACATCGACCAGGCCATCGCCGGCTTCGTGCGCGGCCAGGCCCTGGTCTGCGTGATCCTCGGCACCTTCTATGCGGTCGGACTGTCGGTCATCGGGCTCAACTTCGGCGCCATCATCGGCATGACGGCGGGGCTTTTGAGCTTCATTCCCTATGTGGGCTCGCTCACGGGCCTGATCCTGTCCATGGGCGTGGCCATCGTGCAGTTCTGGCCCGACTGGACCATGATTCTCGCGACGCTGGGCATCTTCGTCTTCGGCCAGTTCGTCGAAGGCAACATCCTGTCCCCGAAGCTCGTGGGCGATTCCGTGGGCCTGCACCCGGTCTGGCTTATGTTCGCGCTCCTGGCCTTCGGGTCGCTCTTCGGCTTCGTCGGGCTCCTGCTCGCGGTGCCGCTCGCGGCCGCCATGGGCGTGATCGCCCGCTTCGCCCTGCGGCAGTACCTGACGAGCCCGCTCTACCGGGGCGGGGAGACGGTCATCATCAAGCCGCGGATCGACGTCGATGCGTGAGACGCCGAAGCAGCTCGCCTTCGACCTCCCGCTCAATCCGAGCTACGGGCGCGAGGACTTCCTCGTCAGCCCCTCGAACGAAGTCGCCTATGCGCGGATCGAGAGCTGGCCCGACTGGCCGCACAACGTGCTCCTGCTCGTCGGGCCGCCGGGCAGCGGCAAGAGTCACCTGGCGGCGATCTGGGCGGCCACCGCTCATGCCTGGACGGTGGACGTGTCGGAGATCACGGGCGACAAGGTCCCGCATCTCGTCTCCAACGGCGCTCTCGCCATCGAGGACGTGGACCGGGGCGTGCACGACGAGGCCGCGCTGTTTCATCTCCTCAACCTTGCGCGCGAGCGGAAGGCCTACCTGCTCCTGACATGCGAGACGCCGCCGGACCGGTGGGGCCTGAGGACCCCGGACCTGCTCTCGCGGCTGCGGCTCGCACCCTGCGTGGAGCTCGAAGCCCCCGACGACGCCCTGCTGAAGGCCGTTCTCGTGAAGCTCTTCATCGACCGGCAACTGGTGGTCGACACCAGCGTTGTCGACTACATTGCCCTGAGGATCGAGCGGTCGCTGGCAAAGGCGTCGGAGGTCGTGACGCTTCTGGACAAGGAAGCGTTGAGCCGCGGCCGGCGGGTCTCCCGCGCCATTGCAGCGGAGATTCTCGGCGCCGCGCAGGAAACGGATGAGATCGAGTGAAGCCCGAAGCAGAAGCCCTGGAAACGGCCCGTCGTGAAACCGTCACGAAATCCGCCGCAAAACGGAAGTCGCAGAAGAAGGCGGCGGAGAACGACGTGCGGAGCGCCCTGGTGTTGGATGAGGTGGAGATCGTCACCGATGCTCCGTTGCCCAAGGCTCCGCCCGAGATCGAGTTCGACGGCGCGGTCCTGAGGCAGTTCCCCCAGCGCTTCATCAACCGCGAATTGTCGTGGCTCCAGTTCAACCGCCGCGTCCTGGAGGAGGCGTCGAACCGGAACCATCCGCTGCTGGAGCAACTGCGCTTCCTGTCGATCTCGGCCGACAATCTCGACGAGTTCTTCATGGTGCGCGTCGCGGGCCTGCGCGGCCAAGTGCGCTCGGGGATCGCGACCCCGTCCCAGGACGGGCTCACGCCGCAGGAACAGTTGTCCAAGATTGCCGTGGAGGTGTCGAACCTCGCATCGGACCAGCAGCGCCGCTGGCGCGAGCTGAAGGAGGCGCTGATCGAGGAGGGGATCCTCCTGGTCGAGGGTGCGGAGCTCACCAAGGCGGAGGCATCCTGGCTCGAGGATTACTTCCTCAACCACATCTTCCCGGTGCTGACGCCGCTCGCCATCGACCCGGCGCATCCGTTCCCGTTCATCCCCAACCTGGGCCTGTCGATCGCCCTGAAGCTGGCGCGCCAGAGCGACGGCAAGGTGCTGAACGCCCTGATCCGCCTGCCGGCCCGCGCCGAGCGCTTCATCCGACTGCCCGATTTCGCCGAGACCGGCGCGAGCCGCTTCATCGCGCTGGAGCAGCTCATCGCCCTCTACACGACGCGGCTCTTTCCCGGCTACAGCGTGCAGGGGCAGGGGGCGTTCCGGGTCATCCGCGATTCCGACATCGAGGTCGAGGAGGAGGCCGAGGATCTGGTGCGCCTGTTCGAGACGGCCCTCAAGCAGCGCCGCCGCGGCAGCGTGATCCGCCTCGAGGTCGAGGCCGCCATGCCGGAGGACCTGCGCCAGTTCGTGGTCGAGGAATCCGAGATCCAGGGCGACGAGCTCTTCGTGGTCGAGGGCATGCTCGCCCTCAACGAACTCTCGCAGCTGGTGGCCCTCGACCGGCCGGACCTTAAGTTCAAGCCCTACAACCCGCGCTTTCCCGAGCGCATCCGCGAGCACAGCGGCGACTGCTTCGCGGCGATCCGCCAGAAGGACATCATCGTCCACCACCCCTACGAGTCCTTCGACGCGGTGGTACAGTTCCTCTACCAGGCGGCCCGCGACCCGAACGTGGTGGCGATCAAGCAGACCCTCTACCGCACCTCGTCGGACTCGCCGATCGTGGCGGCGCTGGCCGAGGCGGCCGAGGCCGGCAAGTCCGTGACGGCGCTGGTGGAGCTGAAGGCCCGCTTCGACGAGGAGGCCAACATCCGCTGGGCCCGCAACCTCGAGCGGGCGGGCGCGCAGGTGGTGTTCGGCTTCATCGAGCTCAAGACCCACGCCAAGCTGTCCATGGTGGTGCGCCGGGAGGGCGGGCAGCTCATCACCTATTGCCACATCGGCACCGGCAACTACCACCCGATCACCGCGCGCATCTACACGGACCTGTCGTATTTCACCGCCGATCCGGTGATAGGCCGCGACGTGTCGCGCATCTTCAACTTCGTCACCGGCTATGCGGAGCCGGCGGAACTCGAGCGCATGGCCGTGTCGCCGCTCACCCTGAAGAAGCGGCTCCTCCAGCACATCGGCGAGGAGATCGAGCACGCCAAGGCGGGCCGTCCCGCAGCTATCTGGGGAAAGTGCAACTCGCTGGTCGATCCCGTCATCATCGACGCGCTCTACGACGCGAGCGCGGCGGGCGTGCAGGTCGATCTCATCGTGCGCGGCATCTGCTGCCTCAGGCCCGGCATCAAGGGCCTGTCGGAGAACATCCGGGTCAAGTCCATCGTAGGACGCTTCCTGGAGCATACCCGGATCTACGCCTTCGGCAACGGCCAGGCTCTGCCGAACCCGAAGGCGCACGTCTACATCTCGTCCGCCGACCTGATGTCGCGCAACCTCGACCGGCGCGTCGAGGCGCTGCTGCCGATCGTCAATCCGACCGTGCATCAACAGGTTCTGGACCAGATCATGCTTGCGAACCTGCTGGACAACGAGCAGAGCTGGACCGTGCTGCCCGACGGGACCAGCCGCCGGGTCGTTCCCGCCAAGGGCGAGGAACCATTCAACGCGCACAAGTATTTCATGACCAACCCAAGTCTGTCCGGCCGTGGAAAATCGCTCAAGACGTCAAGCCCCAAGGCCCTCGCAAAGCGTGGGCAACGCTGACATGCAGACCGCCGGGCGCGAGGCTCAGGGACGGCTCAAGATCGGCCGTCCGGTCGCCACCGTCGACATCGGGTCGAACTCGGTCCGCCTCGTGGTCTACGAGGGGCTGACCCGCGCGCCGACGCCGATCTACAACGAGAAGGTGCTCTGCGGCCTCGGCCGCCACGTGGCCACCACCGGCCGCCTCGACGACGACGCGGTCGAGCGGGCGCTCAGGGCGCTCGCCCGATTTCGAGTCCTGTGCCAGACCATGAACGTGTCGGAGGTGTTCGTTCTCGCGACCGCCGCGGCCCGCGACGCCACCAACGGCCCCGCCTTCCTGGCTGCCGCGGAGGAGACCGTCGGCCACCCGATCGAGCTGCTCTCCGGCGCCCGGGAAGCGCAGCTCTCCGCGCTCGGCGTCGTGTCGGGCTTCTACGACCCGGACGGGATCGTCGGCGACATGGGCGGCGGCAGCCTGGAGCTGGTGGACGTGCAGGGCGCCCGGGTGGGGCAGGGCACCACCATGCCGCTCGGAGGCCTCGCCCTGCAGGATCTCAGCGGCGGCTCGCTCAAGAAGGCGCAGCGGATCGTCCGCGCATCGCTGGAGCGGGCCCCGGAATATCTGGAGCACCTCCACGGCCGCACCTTCTACGCCGTCGGCGGCACCTGGCGCGCCCTGGCGCGGCTGCATCAGGCCGCGAAGGACTATCCGCTCCACGTGATGCACGGCTACGTCATCAACCCGGACGACGGCCTCGACTTCCTGCATCTCGTGGAGGAGGTCGACGCCAAGACCCTGAAGGACATCGAGAGCATCTCCGAGGCCCGCCGACCGCTCCTGGCCTATGGGGCCATCGTGCTCGAGGAGATCATCCGCCTCGGCGCCCCGAAGGACATCGCCATCTCGGCCCACGGCGTGCGCGAAGGCCTGCTCTTCGACCGCTTGCCGGAGGAGACGCGCGGGCACGACCCGCTCATCTCGGCGGCGGCCGACCTCAACCTGCTCCGCGCCCGCTCGCCCGGCCACGGGGAGGAGATGTGGGCCTGGACCTCGCGCTTCCTGGAGGACCTGGGGCTGCCCGAAACGGAAGGGGAGCGGCGGCTGCGCCATGCCGCCTGCCTCCTCGCCGATATCGGCTGGCGGGCCCATCCGGATTATCGCGGCGAGCAGAGCCTCAACCTCATCGCCTACGGGGCCTTCTCGGCCGTCGATCATGCGGGCCGGGCCTATCTCGCCCTGTCGATCTTCTTCCGGCACGAGGGCCTGAACCCGGACAAGGTCGGCTCGCGCATCAAGGCCCTCGCGGGGGCGCGGCTGATCGAGCGGGCCCGGCTTCTCGCCGCCCTCATGCGCGTCGCCTATCCGGTCTCGGTCGGCATGGAGGGCGTCCTGCCCCAGGCGCCGCTCCTCGCCCGCGGCAGCCAGGTCGTGCTGCAGCTGCCCCGTTCCATGGAGGCGCTCGCCAACGAGCGTCTCGTCGGCCGCCTGAAGGCCGTGGGCAAGCTCCTCAACATGGAGCCGAGGATCGAGATCGTATAGGGAAAATGTCCCTGGCGACGTGCGCTCATCCGCAAGTTTACAACGATCCGGAGTGCAATTACGGTGCCGCCCTGGGAAGCAGACACGCGGCAGTTCCACCGCTTCGAGGACCCTTTATGCAGACCATCAATCTTGACGCCGTGCGCGGTGCGCAAGTCTCGCACGATCCTTATGATTTCCTTCTCGGGGCCGATTTCCTGCGCAAGGACGCCATCGACGACCTGAGGCGAGACTTCCCCGAAATGTCGAAGCCCGGCTATCTCACCGTCGACGAGGTGAAGCTGCACGGCCGCTTCAAGACCCTGATCGACGAGCTGGAGGGCCCGGAGCTCACCGAGGAGCTGTCCCGCCGCTTCGGCCAGGATCTTCATCAGTATCCGCGCCTCACCACCATCATGTCCCGGTCGCAGCCGAAATACGGCGCCATCCACACGGACGGCCCGTCCAAGGTCATGACCATGCTGGTCTACATGAACGACGAGTGGCAGCAGGACGAGGGCGGCCGCCTCCGGGTGCTCTACGACGAGAAGAACTTCGAGCCCTACGCCCTGGAAGTGCCGCCCACCATGGGCACCATGTTCGCCTTCCTGCGCTCCGACAAGTCCTGGCACGGCCACCGTCCCTTCGCGGGCGACCGCCGCGTCGTGCAGGTCGCCTGGGTCAAGAGCCAGGCGGACGTGGACCGCAAGAAGAAGCACAACAAGATGGCCCAGTTCTTCAAGGGCATCTTCGGACGCTGAGAGACGTCCTTCAGTAGAGATCCGAGACGGAGGCGGAAACGCCTCCGTTTTGCTTTTTAGGGCTTAAGCCTCCGGCACCGGATAGACCACGACCCGGTTCTTCCGCATGGCGAGGCCGAGCTGGCCGGCCTTGAGGGCCAACGCCTTCTCGCCGAACAGCGCCCTTCGCCAGCCGTGGAGCGGGGCCACGTCCGCATGGTCATTCTCGGCGATGGCCTCCAGGTCCTCGACCGTGGCGATGATCTTGGGCGCCACCCCTTCGCCCTCGGCGACCGCCTTCAGCAGCACCTTCAGGAGCTCGACCGTCGCGCCTGCGGCACCGCGGCCGCGCGGGCGCTCGGGGACCGGCACGGTGGACATGTCGCGGGAGAGGCCGCGCTCGACCGCGTCGAGGATGTCGGCTCCGGTGCGGGAGCGTTCGAATCCGTTCGGGATCGAGCGAAGCCTCCCTAAGGCCTCCACGCTGCGCGGGGCCGAGACGGCCACGTCGATGAGGGCGTCGTCCTTGAGGATGCGGCCGCGGGGGACGTCCCGTCCTTGAGCCTCGCGCTCGCGCCAGGCGGCGACCTCCATCAGGACCGCCACCTCCTTGGCCTTGCGCAGCCGCCCGGAAAGGCGCCGCCAGGCATTGTCGGGATCGGCCTGATAGGTCTCGGGGGAGGTGAGGATCGCCATCTCCTCGCTCAGCCATTCCAGCCGGCCGTTCTTCTTCAGCTGGTCGAGGAGCGCCTCGTAGACCTTCACGAGGTGCGTGACGTCGGAGAGCGCATAGGTGAGCTGGGCGTCGGAGAGGGGGCGGCGGGACCAGTCGGTGAAGCGGGAGGACTTGTCGACCCGGGCCTTGGCGAGGTCGTTGACGAGCTGCTCGTAGGAGACCGAGTCGCCGTAGCCGCAGACCATGGCGGCGATCTGGGTGTCGAACAGGGGCTCGGGAACGAGGCGCCCCAGGTTCCAGACGATCTCGAGGTCCTGGCGGGCCGAATGGAAGACCTTGACCACGTTCGGGTCGGCCATGAGCGCCATGAAGGGCTCCAGGCTGATCCCCTCCGCCAGCGGGTCGATGAGGAAGGCGTCCGCCGGGTCGGGGCCCGCCATCTGGATCAGGCAGAGCCTCGGATAATAGGTGGTCTCGCGCAGGAACTCCGTGTCGACGGTGACGAACGGATGGGCGGCGAGGCGGCGGCAGGCGGCCGCGAGGGCGTCGGTCGTTGTGATCAAGTCCATGATCTATGGCTTTTAGCGGAAGGCGCGGCTTCCCGCGACTCCCCTGTTAGGCGGATTTGAGTGCTTTCCTACGCTCTTTTGCCTGCCGCTCGGCGCGCTTGACGAGCCAGTCGAGGATGTTGCGGTCGACCACGAGGCCCGTCTCGGCGTCCTCGAGACGCTCGATCCGGTCCACCCGGAAGCCGCGATACCCGTCGTCGGACAGGTCGATGCCGCCGAGCAGCATCTTGCCGGGGCCGACCTTCAGCTCGCGGACGATCACCCAGCGCCGGCTCGGATTGCCGGCCTGGTCCACGTAGTCGAGCTCGAGCGCCGCCTCCAGCGGATAGACGTGCCAGTTGCCCTCGATCCGCTCCTCGTCGGGCGCGTTCCGGGCCGGCTTCAGCAGGGATGTTGCAGGGCTGTGAATCATAGATGGGATATGGTGATTCACGCTTTGTTCCGCAAGGATTTAGAAGTGCGGAAACCGGGAAAATTCGACGGGAAATCAGGGATTTGGGGTTGTTGCCACTCGGTCATTCCCGGGGCAGCTCCGCCGCCATTCCGGGGCGAGCGCAGCGAGAGCCCGGAACCCATGAACGCTGACGGTAAAGGATGAGACGGTACGGTCATCGCCTGTTTCTGCAGCGCCGATGGTTCTGGGTTCCGGGCCCTGCTTCGCAGTCCCGGAATGACGATGGAGCCGACCCGCAGTGACGATGCCGTCGTCACCCGCACGCCGCCGCCCGGCGGAGCAGGAAGGCCTTCTCGCGCTCGTTCCGGCTCAGCGCCGCCGCCTGCTCGAACGCCAACCGTGCGTCGGCATGCCGGCCCAACCGGAACAGAAAATCGCCCCTCGCGGCCGGCAGCGGCGCGTAGCCGCGCAACCGCCCGGCCGCGTCGATCTCGGCCAGAAGTGCCAGGCCCGCCTCGGGCCCGTAGGCCATGCTGTGGGCGACCGCCCGGTTGAGGTCGACCACGGGCGAGGGCGTCACCTCCTGCAGGGTGTCGTAGAGCGCGGCGATCCTGTGCCAGTCCGTCTCCTCCGCCCGGCGCGCACGGGCGTGACAGGCGGCGAGCGCCGCCTGCAGGGCGTAGGGGCCGCGGGCGCCGCCGAGCATCTCCGTGCGCTCCAGGGCCGCGAGGCCCCGGCGGATCAGGAGCCCGTCCCAGCGGGCGCGGTTCTGCTCGGGCAGGGGAATGGCCGAGCCGTCCGGCCCGACCCGGGCGGCCAGGCGCGAGGCCTGGATCTCCATGAGGGCGAGAAGGCCGAACACCTCGGGCTCGTCGGGCATGAGGCCTGCGAGGATGCGGCCAAGGCGCTGGGCCTCCGCGCACAGGGCCGGCCGGATCAGGTCCTCGCCGGCCGTCGCCGCATAGCCCTCATTGAAGATCAGGTAGATCACCTCCAGCACCGAGGCGAGGCGCTGCCTGCGGTCCGTGCCCCGGGGCACCTCGAAGGCCGGGCGGGCCTTTCCCAAGGTCTTCTTGGCCCGGACGATGCGCTGCGCGATGGTCGCCTCGCTCGACAAGAAGGCGCGGGCGATCTCGTCCGTGGTGAGCCCGCCGATCAGCCGCAGGGTGAGGGCCGCCCGCGCCTCCGCCGACAGGACCGGATGGCAGGCGGTGAAGATCAGGCCGAGCAGCTCGTCGCCGAGATCGTCGTCGAGGGCCGCCTCAATGGCCTCGACGCTCGTATCGCGTGCGTCTTCCAGGTCGCGGCCGATCTCCGCATGCTTTCGCGCAAGCATCTGGTCCCGCCGGATCCCGTCGATGGCCCGGCGCTTGGCCGCCGCCATGAGCCAGGCGCCGGGATTGTCCGGAACGCCGGTCTTCGGCCAGTCGGTCAGGGCGGTCACGAGGGCGTCCTGCGCCAGCTCCTCCGCCCGGCCCACGTCGCGCAGCATCCGGGCGAGGCCCGCGATGAGCCGGGCCCGCTCGATCCTGAAGACCGTCTCGATCGTCTGGTGAATGTCCGTCGCCGCCACGGTGCCCAGTTAACGGGCGAGGGCGCGCCGAGGCAAGCCGCGGCGGCGACGAAGGGGCCTCAGCGGTCGGCCAGCTTCACCCGGAGCCGCTCTTCCTGTTCGGCCAGTTCCGGCGTGATGACGTCCGCGAAATCCGCCATTTCGTAGAACGGGCGGATCTCGAGCTCGCTCGGGCCCGGCATCGGGTTGGGGCAGCGCTTCGCCCACTCGACCGCCTCCGCCATGTCCTTGACCTCCCAGATCCAGAAGCCGGCCACCAGTTCGCGGGTCTCCGCGAAGGGACCGTCGATCACCGTCCGGTTCGGGCCGTCGAAGGCCACCCTTTTGCCCTGCGACGAGGGCTTGAGGCCATCGCCGGTGAGCATGATGCCGGCGTTCACCAGCTCCTCGTTGAACTTGCCCATGGCCTCGAAGAGCTCGGGCGAGGGCATGATCCCCGCCTCGCTGTCCTTCGTGGCCTTCACCATCACCATCACGCGCATCGACTTGTCTCCTCTGATCGAAGGAGGCCCCTTGTGGCCTTCCTGCCCTGACGACGAACGACCCCCGGCGGAATCGACAGGCTGTTCGAAAAATTTTCGCGGACAAATGTGTAGGACGGGATTCGGGGGCAGGACAGGGGCGACTTCTCCGTCGTCCTTCCGGGACCGCAAAGCGGAGCCCGGAAGGACGGCCGTGCCGTGCGACATTCGAGCCTCACGGTCGCTCTTTTCCCGCAAGCGGGGCCGTGAGATAGGGCCGGTGCGCTTTGCGCATGACCTATGGGAAAGACCGAATGACCTACGAAGAATTCGTCAAGAACTACCAGGCCGGCACCATCAAGGTCCATGTCGTCAGGAACGCTTCCGGGTTCCTGTACGAAACGCCCGGCCTGATGCCACATCATGTTCGCAAGAGGCAGGCCCTAATCCGGACCGCCACGTTCGGATTGATGATCCTCGGGCTTATCCTGTTCTTCTTCGTCAAGTGGTACATCGCAGCGGCGGTCCTGTTCGCCGGAATGTTCATGGCGACCCGTGCCACAAAGGCCGCGGGCGAGGGCGTCTTAGAGGCCGCCCGGGCGGATCCGCGCTTCTACGAGTTGGTGACCGAGAAGGGCATCCTGCGCATCGAGCCGGCTTGACGGCGCCAATCCTCTGAGCCGGACAAGGCGGAGGCAAGAGGGCGATCTCCAAGGGGGCGAGGCGCACTCAGGGACGGATCGGGTCCGTCTCGGATGCGATGCACTCCACCTTCCGGAACGGAGCAGTGCTCAAGTGCTCTGGTGCCCGCTTGCGGGCAGCCTCGACGAGGCTGTCGCGGATCTGCGGCAGGATCTCCTCGCATCGCTTGAGAGTGAGATCCGGCACGGCCGGATTGTTGAAGCTCATCTGCGACGGCTGCCCATTCCGGCCCTCGAACGACAGCACGATCCAGACCGGAGTCGGCGGCGTGCCGGCCCACAGCCTCGGCACCCAATCGTAGATGACGGTATGGCCGGCGTAGAGCAAAGCGAGGCCGAGCAAGGCGCCGAAAAGGCTCGCGGCTTTCTTCACGGATCAGGTCTCCAAGGCTCGATAAAACGAAAGAATCATGGCGGGCCGTTCGCTTAAGCTCGGCCGTGGGCCGTCGCAAGGCGTCGCAAGCGCGCAGCCGCCATGGCCGCCTCTGCGCGGCGTTCTATATGACCGTGCCGGCAACGGAAGGTGGTGCGGCGCATGAGCTATCTCGTCATCAAGGCGGCCCTGTCTGGCGTGTTGGTCATGATCATCTCGGAGGTGGCGCGGCGCAGCCCCGGCTTCGGCGGGCTGATCGCGTCGCTGCCCCTGGTCTCCGTGCTCGGTATCATCTGGCTGTGGCGCGACACCTCCGACGCGGAGCGCATCGCGGCCCATGCGGAATCGACCTTCTGGTTCGTGCTTCCGTCCCTGCCGATGTTCCTGGCCTTCCCGGCCATGCTGCGCCACGGCGTCGGATTCTGGCCCTCCCTCGTCCTGTCATGCCTGCTGACCATGGGCCTCTACACGCTCACCCTCTGGCTGCTGCCGAAGATCGGCATCGACCTCTAACGGATCGGTCGCGCTACTCCGACTGGAACCCGGAACTCGTCCAGGCGATTGGATACCCTGCTGATTCACCCCTGAACCTACGTGAGATGACCGACCAACGAAAAACCAGTCGAGACGAGCTTCTGGAGCAGCAGCGGGTCTTGGCGGAGTTCGGCGAGTTCGCGCTGAAGGGCGAAGACCTCGACGACATCCTCAACAAGGGCTGCGAGTTCGTCGGCCGCGCTCTCGAGACATCGCTCGCGAAGATCATGGAGCTCATGCCCGACGGCAGGACGTTCAAGGTGCGGGCGGGCTACGGCTGGGGGCCTGGCGTCATCGGGCAGATCACCGTCACGGCGGCCGAGAATTCGCCCGAGGGCATGACGCTGAAGGACGGTGCAGTCATCTCCAACGACCGGGAGCAAGAGGAGCGCTTCGCCTACCACGACTTCATGATCGAGCACGGCGTCAGGTCGTTTGCGAACGTCCTGATCCACGGCAGCGGCGGGCGCCCGCCCTATGGCGTCCTTCAGGTCGACAGCAAGAGGCCGCGGGACTTCACCCAAACCGACATCGAGTTTCTCAAGACTTACGCCAACCTGCTCGGGTCCGTGGTCGAGCGCCTGCGCGTCGTCGATGAATTGCGGGCTGCGGTGCGCGAGAAGGATCTTCTCCTCGACGAGCTGAACCACCGCGTGAAGAACACGCTGACGACCGTTCAGTCCATCGCCTCGCAGACCCTGCGCAACGCGCCGACCATGGACCATGCCTTCAGCGCGATCGAAAGCCGCCTGCTCGCCCTGTCGCAGGTGCATAATGTGCTCACGACGCAGAGCTGGGCCCATGTGGGCCTCAACACCATCGTGGCTCAGGCGGTTGAGCCCTATCGCAGCCGCTGGGAGGATCGGATTCACGTGCAGGGCCCGCCCGTGCAGATCCCGCCGCGCATGGCGCTCGCGCTTGCCATGGCGTTGCAGGAACTTGCCACCAATGCGGTGAAATACGGTGCCCTGTCGAACGGCAAAGGTCGGATCGGCGTGCGGTGGGCGCTGAACGGCGCCGCGGGCGCGGGGCGCCGCCTCCATCTCGTCTGGGAGGAAAACGGCGGCCCGCCGGTCGAGAAGCCCACCCGCCGCGGCTTCGGCACCCGCCTCATCGAGCGCAGCCTCGCCCAGGACCTTGACGGCGAGGCGCATATCGACTTCGCTCCGAGCGGCGTCGTCTGCTCGGTCGACGCGCCGCTTGTGAGTTACTGACGGGGCTTTTCTCAACATCGTCCGCCGTTCCCAGCCTCGTGCCGGCGATCCGTGGATCGAACGAGAAAACGACGTCGTGGCGTGTCGCGACGACCGGCCAGACTCTGGAAGGAGTGGCAGGACGCACAACTCGGCGCGGTTCCAGACCTATCTTAGCCTTGAGAAGATCCTAGACGCACACTTACTTCAGCAACCACCGGAAGGCCCGGCGCAACTCCTCCGTCCCGTCGCGGTCGAACCACTTGCCGTGGCTGAAGATCACGCGGATGGGGGCGCGGGCGATGATGCGGGAGACGGCGCGGCGGGCCTCGCGGCGGTGCATGCGCACGACGAGGCGCAGGTAGGCCGGGGCCTTTCCGTCCGGCGCCTGAACGCCGGTGACCTTCGCGAAGACCCTCGTGCCGAAGGGCAGCTTGTCCGGCTCCAGGTTCTGGATCAGGTCGGTGAGGATCAGGGTGCGGGTCGGCCGGTGGAAGAAGGCGACCTCGCGGAAGCCCGCGCCGCCAGGCACGATAGTCTGCTCGAACACCTCCGCCCATTCCGGCGGCGGCGCCACGCCGAGATCCCGGTCGAGGCGAAGGCCCGCGGCCTTCACCTGCGCCCGGTCGCGTAGGCCGGGCGCGGCCGAGATGATGGCGGCCGGACAGGCTTTCTGCCACTCCTTCAGGTGCGTCCAATGGGCGATGCTGGGCGCCACGATGTGCCGGATCGGCCCGATGGTCTCGATCTCGCGCCGCAGCTCGGGAATGAACCGGGTCGGCGAATGGAGCCACACGTCGCCGGAGGGGAGGCGCACCACGGTCATCCGCACCGGCAGGGACAGGCCCGCCGCCTGCTGCGGTCCGCTGTCGACGATCCAGACGTTCTCCGCGACGGGCTTGAGCACGTCCACGGGAGGGTAGGTGACGTCCGGTTCCGATGCCATGGCTCGCCTGTCTGTCCGCGCACTTGCGCATCACCTTAATCCCGCCTTAGCTCTGTCGTTCCACGGCACTGGAAAGGCGGTTCGCATGTGGCCCGATCGACGCATCCTCGACCTGTTCGGCATCGAACTCCCGATCGTCCAGGCGCCCATGGCGGGAGCGAACCTCGCCGCGATGGCGGTCGCCGTGTCCGAGGCGGGCGGGCTCGGTTCGCTGCCCTGCGCCCTGCTGACGCCGGAGCGGGCGCGGGAGGAGCTGACGATATTCAGGCAGGCCGCCGCGAAGCCCGTCAACGTGAACTTCTTCAGCCACCGGCCGCCTGAGGCCGGGGAGGGGCGGGAGGCGGCCTGGAAGCGGCGGCTCGCCGCCTATTACGTGGAGTTCGGGCTCGACCCCGAGGCGCCTGCGCCGTCTTCGAGCCGCGCGCCCTTCGACGAGGCCTACCTCGCGCTGGTGGAGGAGTTCCGGCCCGAGGTGGTGAGCTTCCATTTCGGCCTTCCGCACGCCGAGCTGCTGGCCCGGGTCAAGCGGACGGGCGCGAAGGTGATCTCGTCCGCCACGACCGTGGAGGAGGCCCGCTTCCTCGAGCGGGAGGAATGCGACGCCGTCATCGCGCAAGGGTTCGAGGCCGGCGGGCATCGTGGCATCTTCCTTTCCGACGACGTCTCGACGCAGGTCGGCACCATGGCGCTGGTGCCGCAGATCGTGGATGCCGTGAAGGTGCCGGTCATCGCCGCCGGCGGCATCGCCGACGGGCGCGGCATCGCGGCGGCCTTCGCGCTCGGCGCGTCGGCCGCGCAGATCGGCACAGCCTATCTGTTCACGCCCGAAGCGACCGTCGCGCCCGCGCATCGCGCCGCCCTGAAAAGCGCCCGCGACGACCGCACCGCGATCACCAACGTGTTCACCGGACGACCGGCGCGCAGCATCGTCAACCGGATGGTGCGCGAGGTCGGGCCGATCTCCGACGCCGCGCCGCCGTTCCCGCTCGCGGGCGGCGCGCTCGTGCCCCTGCGCCAAGCCACGGAGCCGAACGGCTCGGGCGACTTCATGTCCCTCTGGTCGGGACAGGCCGCGCCGCTGTGCCGGGAGATGCCGGCAGGCGAGCTGACGCGGCGTCTCGCCGAGGAGGCGCTGGAGCGGATGCGACGCGGATAGGCGGGCGCCTTACTCCGCCGCCTCGCGCGTCACCTTGCCCTTGCCGTTCGTTTTCTTGGGAGCGTCCTTCTTGGCGCCGTCCTTCTTGGCCGGCTCCTTCTTGAGCGGCCGGCGTTCCAGCACCTCCTTGAGGAAGCGACCGGTGTAGCTTTCCTTCACCTTCACCACGTCCTCTGGCGTGCCCTGCGCCACGATCTGTCCGCCGCCGTCGCCGCCCTCGGGGCCCATGTCGATGATCCAGTCGGCGGTCTTGATGACCTCGAGGTTGTGCTCGATCACCACCACCGAGTTGCCCTGGTCGACGAGCTCATGCAGGACTTCCAGCAGCTTCGCCACGTCGTGGAAGTGCAGGCCCGTGGTCGGCTCGTCGAGGATGTAGAGCGTGCGGCCGGTGGCGCGCTTGGACAGCTCCTTCGAGAGCTTCACGCGCTGCGCCTCGCCGCCGGAGAGCGTAGTCGCCTGCTGGCCCACATGCACGTAGTCGAGGCCGACGCGGGCGAGCGTCTGCATCTTCTCGCGGATCGACGGCACGGCCTTGAACAGCTCGCGCGCCTCCTCGACCGTCATGTCGAGAACGTCCGCGATGGACTTCTCGCGATACTTCACCTCCAGCGTCTCGCGGTCGTAGCGCTTGCCCTTGCACACGTCGCAGGTGACGTAGACGTCGGGCAGGAAGTGCATCTCGATCTTGATGACGCCGTCGCCGGAGCAGGCCTCGCAGCGGCCGCCCTTCACGTTGAACGAGAAGCGGCCCGCCTGGTAGCCGCGCGCCTTCGCCTCCGGCAGGTTCGCGAACCATTCGCGGATTGGCGTGAAGGCGCCCACATAGGTGGCCGGGTTCGAGCGCGGCGTGCGGCCGATGGGCGACTGGTCGATGTCGATGACCTTGTCGAGGTGCTCCAGCCCTTCGATGCGCTCGTGCGGGGCCGGATGCTCCAGGGCGCCGTTGAGCTTGCGCGCCACCGCCTTGTAGAGGGTGTCGATCACGAGGGTCGACTTGCCGCCGCCGGACACGCCCGTGATGCAGGTGAAGGTGCCGAGCGGGATCTCGGCCGTCACGTCCTTGAGGTTGTTGCCCTTGGCGCCGACGACCTTCAGCATGCGCTTCCTGTCGGGCTTGCGGCGGCTGGATGGCACCTTCACGGTCATCTCGCCCGTGAGGTACTTGCCGGTGAGGGACTTCGGGTTCGCCATGATCTCGTCGGGCGTGCCCTCGGCGACGATCTGGCCGCCATGGATGCCCGCGCCGGGACCGACGTCGAACACGTAATCCGCCTGCAGGATCGCGTCCTCGTCGTGCTCCACCACGATCACCGTGTTGCCGAGGTCGCGCAGGCGCTTGAGCGTGACGAGCAGGCGCTCGTTGTCGCGCTGGTGCAGGCCGATCGACGGCTCGTCGAGCACGTAGAGAACGCCTGTGAGGCCCGAGCCGATCTGCGACGCGAGGCGGATGCGCTGGCTCTCGCCGCCCGACAGCGTGCCGGAGGAGCGGGCGAGCGTCAGGTATTCCAGGCCCACATCGACCAGGAAGGTCAGGCGCTCGCGGATCTCTTTCAGAATGCGGCCGGCGATCTCGTTCTGCTTCTTGGTGAGCTTCTTCGACAGCGCGCCGAACCATTCGTGCGCGTCCTTGACGGAGAGCGCGGTGGCGTCGCCGATGTCGGAGCCGGCGATCTTCACTGCCAAGGCCTCGGGCTTGAGGCGCTTGCCGCCGCAGGACTCGCAGGGCGTCTCGCCCATGAAGCGGCCGATCTCCTCGCGGGCCCAGTCGCTCTCGGTCTCCTTGTAACGGCGCTCCAGGTTCGGGATCACGCCCTCGAAGGGCTTCCTGACCTCGTAGGCGCGCAGCCCGTCGTCGTAGGCCATGCGGATCGAGTCGCCGTCCGAGCCGTAGAGGATGACGTCGCGCACCTTCTCGGGCAGCTCCGTCCAGGGCTTCGTCATCGAGGCCTTGTAGTGCTTCGTGATCGCTTCCAGCGTCTGGCCGTAATAGGGCGAGGAGGACTTGGCCCAGGGCATCACCGCGCCGCGCTTGAGCGAGAGCGTCTCGTCGATGACGAGGTCCGGGTCGATGCGCATCTCGTGGCCGATGCCGCCGCAGGTCGGGCAGGCGCCGAACGGGTTGTTGAACGAGAACAGGCGCGGCTCGATCTCCGGGATCGTGAAGCCGGAGACCGGGCAGGCGAACTTCGACGAGAACACGATGCGCTTCGGAGCGCCCTTGTCGTCCTTCTCGTCTGCGTACTCGATCACCGCGATGCCGTCGGTCAGCTCAAGGGCCGTCTCGAAGGATTCCGCCAGGCGCGCGGCGATATCGGCGCGCACCACGATGCGGTCCACCACCACGTCAATGTCGTGCTTGAACTTCTTGTCGAGGGCAGGGGCCTCGTCGATGGCGTAGTATTCGCCGTCGATCTTCAGGCGCTGGAAGCCCTTCTTCTGGAACTCGGCGATCTCCTTGCGGTATTCGCCCTTGCGGCCGCGCACCACGGGGGCCAGCAGGTAGAGACGGGTCTTCTCGGGCAGTTCCAGCACCCGGTCGACCATCTGGCTGACGGTCTGGCTCTCGATCGGCAGGCCGGTGGTGGGCGAGTAGGGGATGCCCACGCGCGCCCAGAGCAGGCGCATGTAGTCGTAGATCTCGGTGACAGTGCCGACAGTCGAGCGCGGGTTCTTGGAGGTGGTCTTCTGCTCGATCGAGATGGCGGGCGAGAGGCCGTCGATCTGGTCCACGTCCGGCTTCTGCATCATCTCCAGGAACTGGCGGGCATAGGCCGAGAGAGATTCCACGTAGCGGCGCTGGCCCTCGGCATAGATCGTGTCGAACGCGAGGGAGGACTTGCCGGAGCCCGACAGTCCCGTGAAAACCACGAACTTGTCCCGCGGGACCATGAGGTCGACGTTCTTGAGGTTGTGCTCCCGCGCCCCGCGCACGGTGATGACACGCGCATTCGGGTCGCCCGCCTTGGCGCGGTTGAACAGTTCGTCGAGCTTAGCCATGGGCCTGCCTGAGCCTTGAAGTGAGGAATGCCGGCCTAAGGAAGCGGCCGGCTCCCGGATATGTGACGTCTCACCGGCCGAGACAACATGCGGCCAATGATTCCAGGGGCGTGACCTTAGAACAAAGAGGGTACGGAGGGCAATGGGGGCCGGCGCCGTGCCTTCCGTTCGCAGAACGTGCGACTTTGCGTTGCGTGATATCCAGTCGGTCCCACTCAGGCTGGACACGCCCAGGTGCGACATCGCACGCAGCGGAATGGCAGTCATCTTTACGTTACAACATGTCGAACCAGGTTGCCCTGCATCGTCAATGGCTGGAGTAAAACCATGGCTACGTTCAAGAACATCCCCGGCTCGGGTTATGGCAACCCATATGTCGATTCCCTCATCTGGGGCGGCAACATGTGGGACCAATCACAGCAGCCGATCCTGATCTCCCTCGCAGGGGAGAACGACTACGACGAGGCCGTTCAGGTCCACGGCGAGATCAACTACCTGCACTCGAGCGCGGCACGAGGCGTCTGGTACCCGGAAACGAGGGCCCTGATGATCGACGTCCTGGGGCTCTTCACCAGCGTCGCCAATATCCGGCTGGACGAGGCGCCGACGGTCAGCGATGCCAACATCGCCTTGTGGTGGTATCCGCTGGAGTTCGGCGTCAGCGGCTGGCACGAGTCTCCCGACACCATCCATCCGACGGAACAGCAGTCTCACCAGCGCTGGGGCATCTTCAACAGCTTCTTCTCCGATGCCTGGAAGGAGAAGCAGTTCGGCGGCGCCGGGCGCGCGACCATGATCCAGGAGCTCGCCATCGGTTTCGGCCTGGCCCATCCCTATGACGGCGGCACCCGGTCGGACGCGACCAAGTTCCCAGGCGTGAACGGGGCCGACGATCTCGGCGCCTACGGCTTTAACCAATCCGTCTACACGGTCCTGTCGTCCAACAACGGCCTGTCCACCACGCCCGATGGCGGGCTCAAATGGGGCAACCAGGGTGGTCTCGGCGCGTTCGACATCGCCGCCCTCCAGACGCTCTACGGCGCCAACATGTCCACCGCCACCGGCAACGACACCTACACGCTGCCGACCAGGAACGACCGCGGCACCGGCTGGATGTCGATCTGGGATGCCGGCGGCACCGACACCATCTCGGCAGCGGGCTCCACCGCCGGCGTCACCATCGACCTGCACGCCGCGACCCTGGCGCCGAACGACCCGGGAGCAGGCGGCTACATCTCGCAGCAGAAGGGCATTGCGGGCGGGTTCACGATCGCCAACGGGGTGGTGATCGAGAACGCGGTCGGCAGCGCCTTCGACGACATTCTCATCGGCAATGCGGCCGCGAACACCCTCAACGGCGGGGCGGGCAACGACACCTACTATGTCGACTCGCCCAACGACGTGGTGATCGATGCGAGCGGCGTTGACACGGTCTACGCCACCTTCGCCTTCTCCAACCCCGCCATCGAGAACGTCTTCGTCAACGGCGTGAAGGTCGTTTCGGGCGGTGCGCCGGTCGAAGGTGGCGTCCGGGTCCTCCGCGGGACAGGCGGACGGGACGTCCTGACGGGGACCGAGGCGAACGAGAAGATCTCCGGCGGCGCCGGCAAGGACGTGCTCACGGGCGGGGTGGGGAAGGACATCTTCGTGTTCGACACCAGGCCCAACAAGAAGACAAACCTCGACACCATCACCGACTATTCGGTGGCCGATGACTCGATCTGGCTCGACAATGCCGTGTTCAAGAAGCTCGGCAAGGGTTCCGAATCGAAGCCGCAGGCCCTCAACCGGAAGTTCTTCGCCTTCGACAAGGCCAAGGACGGCAACGACTACCTCGTCTACGTGAAGAAGACCGGAGTGCTCTACTACGATGCGGACGGCTCCGGATCGGGCAAGGCGGTGGAGATCGCCAAGCTGCCGAAGAAGCTTGCGGGCTTTTCGGCCGGAGAGTTCTTCGTGATCTAGACCATGGTGGCTGTTCGGACGCAGCCGACGGCTGCGTCCGGGCGGGCATTCCGACATCCTGAACGGACGAGTCGGCCGTAGGGCTGGGCGCCTTTCATCCGGCGTAGGTCGCCGCTGTTGCGTCTGAGCGTGGGGAGGTTTCTCACGCCAGCTGACGGCAGGGCGGCAAACCCAATGCGCCATCGAGAAAGGCGCGGCAGGACTCAGAAGATGCGCAGCGACTGCTCACCTCTTCAATTCTTACATGATATATAGTATCAGTAACGGCCGAGTGGCGGTCAGCCTCGGTTGCGGGCCGTCTTACATGACGCTGCGGGCTAACAATTTACGTTGGGTGAATAATGACCATTCCTAAATTCGGCTCGGAAACTCGGGTCAATGTCACGACTGCCGATGATCAAGTCAGCCAGAGCGTAACGGCTCTCGCGGATGGCGGTTGGGTGGTGACCTGGGCGTCCGACGGCCAGGACGGGAACCGTAGTGGTGTCTACCAGCAGCGGTTCGACCACAATGGCACCGCCGCCTCCAGCGCTGACCAGCTCGTGAACGTCACCACGGCAGACGATCAGTTCGAACCGAGCGTGGTTGCGCTCGCCGACGGCGGGTGGGTGGTGACCTGGACATCATGGGCGCAGGATGGCATCGCCGGCGGCATTTATCAGCAGCGGTTCGACCGTAACGGCACTGCTACCTCCGTCGCCGACCGGCTCGTGAACGTCACCACGGCAGGCGACCAGATCGAATCGAGTGTAACTGCACTTGCCGACGGTGGCTGGGTGGTAACCTGGGCGTCCGACGGCCAGGACGGGAGCGATTACGGTGTATATCAGCAGCGGTTTGACCGCAACGGCACTGCCGCTTTCACCGCCGACCGGCTCGTCAATGTCATCACCGCGGGCCGTCAGATCGGGTCGAGTGTGGTTGCGCTCGCTGACGGTGGATGGGTGGTGACCTGGATGTCTTGGGGGCAGGATGGGGACCGATACGGTGTCTACCAACAGTGGTTCGATCGCAATGGCAATGCTGCCTCCGTCGCCGACCGGCTCGTGAACGTCACCACGGCAGGCAATCAGGGCCAGACGAGTGTGACGGCCCTAGAGGACGGCGGCTGGATCGTGGTCTGGACGTCTTACGACGAGAACTACACCAATGGCGAGATCTATATGCAGGTGTTCGACCGCAACGGGGTCGCCGCCTCTCCAGACGACATCCTCGTCAGTACGACATCCAGCGGCATGAAGCGATTGCCACGTGCAACGGCGCTGGCCGATGGCGGCTGGGTGGTCACCTGGACGTCGGATCAGACGGGAGACAGCAACGTTTACCAGCAGCGCTTCCTGCCGGAGAAGGCGCCGCACGATCTCACGCTCAGCGCCAGCACGGTGCAGGAGGGGGCTGGCGCCGGCACGCCGGTGGGCGCCGTTGCAGGTCAGGACGCCAATGTCGGCACCACCGGCGACGTGCTCACCTACACGCTCCTGGACGATGCCGGCGGGCGCTTCAGGCTCGACGGCGACAGGATCCTGGTTGCGGACGGCTCCAAGCTCGATTTCGAGCAGGCGACCTCCCACACGATCAGGGTGAAGGTCACCGATCGGGCCGGCAACGCCTTCGAGAAGGAATTCGCGATTGCAGTCACAGACATCGCCGACACGGGCGGTGGTGGCGGAGGAGGCGGTGGCGGTGGCACTCCGATTCCGGTCGACCTTGTGCTGCGCGGCACGACAGGTGCCAACGTGCTCACGGGCGGCGGAGGCAACGACACGCTCTACGGCAAAGCCGGCAAGGACGTGCTCACCGGCGGAGCGGGCAAGGACGTGTTCGTGTTCGACACGAAGCCGAACAAAAAGACCAACCTCGACACGATCACCGACTTCTCGGTCGCCGACGACCCGATCTGGCTCGACAATGCCGTGTTCAAGAAGCTGGGCAAGGGCTCGGCCTCCAAGCCAGGCGCGCTCAAGAAGGCGTTCTTCAAGGTGGCCGACAAGGCCAAGGACGGCAACGACTACCTCGTCTACAACAAGAAGACCGGCATTCTGTATTACGACGCCGACGGCTCGGGCAGCGGCAAGGCGGTCGAGATCGCCAAGCTCGCCAAGAACCTCAAGCTTACCGCCGCCGACTTCTTCGTGATCTGAGGATCTTCGGTCCCGAGAGTCCTGAGGGGCGCCACGCTCCGAAAAAGGCGTGGCGCTCATCTTTCCTTGCGTTAAGCTTGGATATGACCTCATTCCTCTCGGAGACCGGATCATGACCCTCCATCGGATCGCTTCGGGCGCCGCCTTCGCGCTGCTTCTCACGGCCCAACCCGGTCTCGCCGGCCCGTGTACCCAGGAGATCGACCAAGTCCAGAAACAGGTCGATGCCCGGATCGATGCGGCTGCAGGGGCAGGAAGGGCCGGTGCGGAATCCAACGCCGCCCGCCTGCACCGGGAGCCGACCCCCGCCTCCATTGCGGCCGCTGAGCAGAAGTTGGGCGAAGGCAAGTCCGAAGAGGCGGCTCTCGCGGCTCTCGGCAGCGCTCGCCAAGCCGATCAAGCGGGCGACAAGGCGGAATGCGACGCAGCTCTTGCAGTCGCGAAGAGGGCCCTTGCACAATAAAGTTTGCGAACGCGAAACAACGAAAAGGCCCGCCTCGGGAGGCGGGCCAAGATCATTCGGCCAAAGGTTGTCAGAAGTCGAAGATGAAGCTCGATGCCGTCAGCGCTGCCTTGTTGGCTAGGGTGAAGACCTGAATGGCAGCCCTTGCTCCGGTTCCGTCGAGATCGATGAACAGCCGTCCGTCGTCGGTGTCATAGAGGAACTGAGCCATTGTCGAATTGGCGACCGGATCGGAGCCTGCGACGAGCGGATTCGCTTTGTTCATCGTTATAGTCGAGGACAGGTAGTCGAGAAGAAGACGATCCTTGGATGTGAAGTCCATGATCGTGTTGACGCGTGCTCCGGGCGTCGCGTCCCAGTTCATCACGAAGATGTCCGACCCCGCACCGCCTGTGATCATGTTCCCACCGTAGCTCGTGATCCGGTCGTTGCCTGCTCCGCCATCGATCGAGTAGCGCAGGTCGGGGTTCGTCTCGGACCCGTATGAGCTCACCGAAATCCGATCATTGCCTGCGCCACCTTTGACCGTGCCGCTGCTTCCCCAAATATTGAAGCTGTCGTCGCCCTTTGAGCCGATGAAGAGGCTGCCATCGCCTGCGCCGTCGATTATCACCTCCGCGTTCTCGAACTGCCCAGCCTTCATGTTCTGGTGACCGATGTTGGCAGCCCCCTTGCCGGTGATCTTCGACAGGTCGAGCGTGTACGTGACGGAGTCCGTCGCGAGATAATCATACACCGTGATGACGAGCGTGTCCTCGTCCTTGCCCCCCAGGGCCGTATCCTCCTTCTGAAGAACGACCCTGTCGCGGCCAGCGCCGCCCGAAAGGACGTCCCGCACAGCGTCATTCCCGCCGGTGAGATAATCGTTTCCATTGCCGCCGACGAGGTTGTCGCTGCCACCGCCGCCATCGAGCCGGTCGTGCCCTTCGCCGCCATCGAGCCGATCGTTATCCGAGCCGCCATAAAGCTGGTCACGGCCGGCGCCGCCGATCAGCCGATCGTTGCCCTCGTCGCCCGAGAGATAGTCATCGCCTGCATCGCCGGAGAGCTTGTCGTTGCCTTCCCATCCGTAAAGGCTGTCGTTGTCCTCCCCGCCAGAAAGGTTGTCGTTGCCCTTGCCGCCGGAAAGGTTGTCATCGCCTTCGCCGCCGAACAGCTTATCGTTGCCCAACCCGCCGTCCAGGTAATCGTTGTCGTCGTCGCCCGACAGGGAATCGTTACCGTCTCCGCCGTAGAGAGTGTCGTCGCCCTCATCGCCGTACAGCTTGTCGCTGCCGAGCAGGCTGGAGATGGAATCGTCCCCCTTGAGACCCTCCATCATGTCGTTCTTGACTGTTCCGAAGAGCCAATCGGTCGACACCGTTCCCTTGATTGTTTTCTTCTTAGCCATGCATTCCTCCTACCGAAGTTATGTAATCTAATTACATTGCATAGACGAATTTGCAACGTCTTCCTTCGCACCGGTCAATGGGGATCAAGGAGACTGTTGCTCCGGTGAGGTGGAAGGGAGCCGGGTGATTAGCCTTTAACTGGGGACAGGTCTGTGCAGAACCTCGCCCCTGGCTTGTAACCGGCTCCGGCGGGGCTCAGAACTCTGCCTCAAGCGAAGGAGAGCCGTTATGGCAGGCAGCGTGAACAAGGTGATCCTGGTAGGCAATCTGGGTCGTGACCCGGAGGTGCGGCGGCTGAACTCGGGCGAGCCGGTGGTGAACCTGAGGATCGCCACGTCGGAGACCTGGAAGGACAAGGGCACGGGCGAGCGCAAGGAGAAGACCGAGTGGCACTCGGTGGTGATCTTCAACGAGAACCTGGCGCGGGTGGCGGAGCAGTACCTGAAGAAGGGCTCGAAGGTGTACATCGAGGGCCAGCTGCAGACGCGCAAGTGGCAGGACCAGCAGGGGCAGGAGAAGTACACGACCGAGATCGTGCTGCAGCGCTTCCGGGGCGAGCTGACGATCCTGGACAGCCGCGGCGGCGGGGGAGCCTCCGAGTACGGCGACGAGGAGCCGGGCCAGGTCCGCAGCGGCGGCGACTTCGGACGATCCGCACCGATGGAGCGGCGCCCGGCCCCGGCCCAGTCCTCGTCCTTCGGTGGGGGAGGCGGTGGCTCCCGCTACAACGACCTCGACGACGACATTCCGTTCTAGTCGGTGCCGACCCGGCCCGGAGCGACCTCCGGGCCTTTTCGTTCGCAGGGCGTAAGAATTTCATCGCCCAAGCGGGCAACGCAAAAGTAACGATACGGCCGAAAACAAGCTTGGCTGCCGTAACTGCCCTCTCTGTTTATGTAGTTACGTTGCGTAAATTCCCATGATAGGCACCGGCGGTTCACTCTGCCAGGTGCGCCATGCCGTTTCTCACGAGTTCGTCCTACACGGTCATATCTCAGGATCTGACCACCGAATACGCGGATCCGCCGGACAACACGCAGCCTTTGACCAACATCTACCGGGTGTTGGTCAACTTCCCGACCAACGACTCCGTCCTCACGGTATCGAACGGGGTGCTGATCGAGGCGACGGGCGCCGGGTCCACCGGAATCATGACCGTCACGACGGCGCAGGTCAGCCACAGCGGCACGATCCGCACCTCCTGGATCGGCGTCGATATCGCGGCCCAGGGCGGGCTCTATGTGGGACCGAGCGGCGTAATCGACTCCGCCCAGGCGGTCCGGCTGCGCTTCGACGGCGGCCGGGTCATCAACGACGGAACGCTGATCGCCTCGCTGGTCGGGATCGAGGGCTGGGATTCCATCAAGGCGATCAACAACGGCTCGATCTCGGGCATCGCCGGCATGCTCGTCTACGGCACCGCCAACCAGCCGAACACCGGCTCGCGCCTCGTCAACAGCGGCACGATCAGCGCCTTCGGCACGGGCATCGATGTGAGCGACGTCAACAGCACGATCATGAATGCCGGCACCATCACGGCGGCGCTGACGGGCATCAAGGTCACGGCCGCTTATGCCGCCACGGGCAGCTACGAGATCACCAACACCGGCACGGTGAGCGCGGAGGTCGCGGTGCAGGGCTCCGCCTTCCGGGATGTCCTCACCAACGAGGGCTTTCTCAACGGCATGGTTCTCCTGGGGGCGGGCGACGACCTCTACACGGGCATTCGCGGATCGGTGAACGGAGTAATCCGTCTCGACGGCGACGGAGATGCGGGCAACGACACGGCCTATGGCGGCCTCGGCAACGAGACGATCAACGCCGGCCATGGCGACAACCTCGTCGACGGCGGCGGGGGCGACGACACGATCACAGCCGGCATGGGGCACGATGTCCTGCGCGGCGGCGCGGGCGACGACGTTCTCCAAGGTGGGGACGGCAACAACGACCTGGATGGCGGCGCGGGCAACGACATCCTCTCAGCCGGGACAGGAGACGACCTGTTCAGCGGCGGAGACGGCATCGACACGGTGCTGCTCTCCGGCGCCGACGTGACAGTCGATCTGCGCCTCACGGTCGCACAGGCCACGGGCCTCGGCCTCGACCGCTTCACCGGCATCGAGAACGTGACGAGCGGGGACGGGAACGACGTGCTCGTCGGGTCGGACCTCGACAACGTGCTGAAGGGTGGCGCCGGGAACGACACCCTCGAGGGCGGGCAGGGCCATGACCGGCTCGACGGCGGTGTTGGCAGCGACACGGCGCGGTTCAGCGGACCGGCCGGCGCAACCGTGAGCCTTCTCCTCCAGGGGCGGCCGCAGGACACGGGCGGCTACGGCATCGACACGCTCGTCGGCATCGAGAACCTGGAGGGCGGCGCCGGCAACGACGTCTTCATCGGCGATGATGGGGCGAACCGCCTCACCGGCCATGGGGGCGACGACGTGCTCACGGGCGGCCGGGGCGACGACACGCTGGAGGGCGGGGCAGGGCGCAACACGGCAGTCTTCTCCGGCGCGCGGGCGGACTACGCGGTCTCCAGCAATGAGGATGGGAGCCTGACCGTCGCGGACACGCGGCAGGACCACGATGGAACCGACCTTCTGCGCGACATCCGCTTCGCAACCTTCAGCGACGGAACCTTCGCGCTGGTCAATCGCGCGCCGAGCGAGTTCGCGCTTTCAAACGACCGCGTGGCGGAGAACGCGTCCGTCGGATCCGTCGTCGGGCGCTTCTCCGCCTCGGACGCGGACGGCGATGCGCTTGCCTACGAACTCACGCAGGACGCCGACGGCGTGTTCGCGCTGAACGGCCGCGACCTCGTGCTGTCGCGGCCGCTTGACTACGAAACGCGCTCACAGTTCAGCATCACCCTGAAGGTGAGCGACCCCTATGGCGGCGTGACCACCAAGACCTTCGCCATCGATGTGGAAGACGTGCCCGACGATCCGGAGCCGCCGCCGCCACCTCCGCCGCCACCACCTCCACCGCCTCCTGACAATCTTGTGCTGCGCGGCACCTCTGGGGCAAACGTGCTCATCGGCGGATCCGGCCACGACACGCTCTACGGCCGGGCCGGCAAGGACGTGCTCACGGGTGGCCAGGGTCAAGACGTGTTCGTGTTCGACACCCGGCCGAACAGCCGTGCGAACGTGGACACGATCACCGACTTCTCGGCCGCGGACGACACGATCTGGCTGATGAAGAGCGGCGTGTTTTCCAAGATTGCCAAGAAGGGGGCGCTGGAGGCGAAGGCGTTCTGGGTCGGCACCAAGGCGCACGATGCCAGCGACCGCATCGTCTACGACAAGAAGACGGGCGCGCTCTACTACGACGAGGACGGCAACGGCAGCCATGCGGCCGTGCAGATCGCCAAGCTCGCCAAAAACCTCAAGCTCACCTCAGACGATTTCTTCATCATCTGACGTCCGCCTCACCGGGAAACGACATCAAGCCCTGCTCGCCCGGTGGGGTTCTTTCGCGTCGAGTGGGGTGCGCCGTCCGCCGCATCGCTCGGTTTTGCCGAGGATTTCCAGCGGTGATCTTGCCTCCAGAAGAGAAAGGGATATTTAGTGATATAATATATCAATTTGCCGATGCCTCGCGGTACAGGAGCACGGAATGGCGCTGGTTCCTTGGAACGACGTTCAACTCGCGAACAGCCAGGGCGGGTTTCACCAGGACGCCGACATCACGGCGCTCCCGAATGGGACCTTTCTGGCCGTCTGGCAGGAGCGGGCGAGTGTTGCGGATGGCCCGTGGAGCGTGCGCGGCCAGATCTTCAATGCCGACGGAACCAAGAAGGGAGAGGAGTTCTGGATCGGCGATCAGAACGACCTGACCGGCCAACTGCCGGCCGTCACGGCCTTGAGAAACGGCAGCTTTGTCGTGACGTACGACGACTTCTCGCCTGGATCGGGGACGACGCTCACCTATGGCCGCCCCTTTGACTCCAACGGCGTTCCCCTTGGAGGAGAATTCCTGACCCAGGCGGCGACCTGGGACAACTACGAAAACGCGTCGCTTGCGACGATGAACGACGTTCTGCATGGGTTCGTCTCAGCGTCGGTCAACACCGACAACCATGTCATCTATCTGGAGTATTTCACCGAGACGCGCGCTCCCAGGGGCGTGACGACGGAGATCACCGCCCCCGTCCCGCCGCTGTTTTCCGCCGAGTACTACAATCCTTCGGTCACGGGCCTTGCCAACGGCAATGTCGCGGTCGCATTCGCCCAGAAGCTGATCGCTCCGAACGGCGCAGAATCTGGGCGTACCGTTCAACTGCAGCTCGTGAGTCCCACCGGCGAGAAGTTGGGCAGCACGTTCACGCTGGCGACGAGTCCCGGCGGAGCCGTGCCGCAGCCCTGCGTGACGTCACTGGCAGGCGGCCAGTTCGTCGTGTCTTGGGCAGAGTCGCGATCTATCGATGGTCAACTGCACTCCCTGGTCCGTGCCGTCATCAAGAACCAGGATGGCTCGGGAGGGACAGAGAAGATCCTGTACGACAGCACCGTCAGTGGCGCATATGAGCCTGTCCTGACATGGCTGAGGGATGGTGGCTTCGCGGTAGCCTATAGGACTGGCAGTTCATGCCATGTGAGAACCTTCGATGCGAACGGCGACCCGACCAGCGAAGCCTATACGGTAACCTCCTTCGGGACGCAGGACGATCTTAAGATCACGCAGCTGCTCGACGGTCGGTTGATGGTGAGCTGGACATCCGACGACAGGGCGGCCGACATCTCCAACGTCCGCTATCGAATCTTAGATCCGCGGGGAGGAGCCGAGGACTGGTATGGCGGCAATGGCGCCGAGCAATATGTCGGCACAGGCCTGAACGACGTCCTGCGAGGTTTCGGCGGGAACGACACGCTCCTCGGCGGAGACGGCGACGACGTTCTGAGCGGAGGCGAGGGCGCAGACCTCCTCAGAGGCGGGAGGGGCCGCGACACGGCCTCGTATTACGGCACAAGCGGCGTCGAGGTGAACCTCGCTGATCCCTCTCAGAACCGCGGCGTCGCGCAAGGTGACCAGTACGAGAGCATCGAGAACATCGACGGTTCCCTGGTGGACGATGTCCTCAGGGGTGACCATCTCGCGAACCACATTCGGGGATTGGACAGCCTGGATCGCCTCTATGGCGGAGATGGCAACGACACGCTCGAGGGGGGCGAGGGCGACGATCAACTCTACGGCGGTACGGGGGCGGACGTCCTGCAAGGCGGGATTGGGAACGACATCTATACGGTCGATCGGCCCGACGATACGGTGATCGAGCTAGCGGGAGAGGGACGCGACACGATCAATGTGACGTGCTCAAGCTATGTCCTGGCTGCCGGCGTCCAGGTGGAGGATCTGGTGGCCGAAAGCCAACTCACCTCCCTCGACATTGCGATCACCGGCAACGAGCTCGCCAATCGGATCGTCGGACACGATGTCGTCAACGTCCTCAAGGGCGGCGGCGGCGACGACACTCTGGAGGGCAAGGGCGGCGACGATGTCCTGTCCGGCGACGAAGGAGCGGATTTGCTCGTCGGTGGAACCGGCGACGACACGTACTACGTGGACGAGGCCGGCGACCGGGTGAGGGAACTTGTCGGGGAGGGACACGACACCGTCTATGTCGTGTCCTCGGCTTACACCCTCAACGCCGGCACCGAGGTCGAGGTGCTCCAGGCTTGGAGCCAGTTTCCCGGCTCGGTCAGCATCACTGGCAACGGCTCCGCCAACCGCATCGTCGGGCACGAAGGTGTCAATGTCCTCAAGGGCGACGACGGAAACGACGTGCTGGAAGGCTGGGGAGGCAACGACGTTCTCTCGGGCGACGAGGGGCTCGATGAGCTGAGGGGCGGTTCCGGAGACGACACCTACTACGTCAAGCAGGGCGACACCGTCCTCGAGGCAGCCGGCGAAGGCTTCGATACGGCATATATCGTCGGGGACGGCTTCGTGCTCAATGCCGGAGCGGAAGTGGAAGTGCTGGTGGCTCGGGCGGAATTTTGGAACATCCCGATGGCCATCGTAGGCAATGAGCTTGCAAACCGAATTGTCGGTCATGACGGTCAGAACAGCCTGAGCGGGGGCGATGGCGCCGACATTCTTGAGGGCGGCGGCGGCGACGATACCCTGGACGGCGGAGCAGGAAATGATCTGCTCGACGGCGGAGCCGGATACAACACGGCCTTGTTCTCCGGTGAGCGGTCTAACTACAAGATCAAGCGCAACGACGATGGCAGCTATACGGTCGAGGATCTGCGTCAGGCTGGCGATGGAACGGACACCGTCCGTAACGTGCAGTTCGCGACGTTCAATGGCCAAAGGGTGATCCTCGTCGAAGATCCCCCTGCTCCAACCGATCCGACAGACCCGACAGACCCTACGGATCCGACAGACCCTACGGATCCGGGTAACCCGACCGATCCGACAAACCCTGAAGATCCTACGAATCCCAGCAGTCCATCGAGTCCCAACAGTACCCCTACCGATGTCATCTTGAGCGCCAGCACGGCGGAGGAGTATTCAGCCTCCGGTAAGCTGGTGGGCACCCTCTCGGCCGTGGACACGGCTGGGGACACCCACACCTACCAGCTCCTCGACGGGGCCGGCGGGCGCTTCAAGCTCGCAGGCAACCAGATCCTGGTCGAGAACGGGTTCCGGCTCGACTTCGAGCAGGCGGCCCGCCACACGATCAAGGTCAAGGTCACCGACCAGACCGGCGAAAGCCTGACCAAGGACCTCGTCATCAACGTCGCCGACGTCAACCCGGAGATCACCGCCGGCTCGGCCGACCACGACGTGTTCTTCGGCGGCGGTCTCAACGACACTCTCGCGGGCGGGCTCAGCAACGACCGCCTGTTCGGGCAGGGCGGTGCTGACATCCTCAAGGGCGAGGCCGGCAACGACGTGCTCGGGGGCGGCGAGGGCAAGGACAAGCTCACCGGCGGCAAGGGTGCGGCGAGCCGCGACGCCTTCGTGTTCAACACCAAGCTGACGAACGCCAAGGGAGCACCGAACAAGAGCCTGGCCAACAAGAGCAAGGACCAGATCCTCGACTTCGGGCCGAAGTACGACTCGATCTTCTTCGACGACGCGGCGTTCACCAACAAGACCATCGCCAAGTCCCTGAAGAACAAGGGCGCCTCGCTCGACAAGCCGGTGAAGATGAAGGCGAGCTTCTTCAAGGTGGGCGACAAGGCCGCCGACAAGGACGACTTCTTCATCTACAACGCCCGGACCAAGAAGCTCTACTTCGACGTGGACGGCTCGGGCTCCAAGGCCATGGTGGAGATCGCCTCCCTCAAGCTCCAGAAGGGCGAGGGCACGACCCTCACCTACAAGGACTTCTTCTTCGTCTGACGCGGGCCGGTTCGGAATTCCACGCTGGGAGAGGCTCCGATGGTATCCGGGCCTTTCCGCTGTCGTTTTTCCGAAGATGGACCCCTGCCAAAGGGCTCGCCTCCTGCGTCCCGGACCTGATGCTGCGGCCTTTGCCGCGCGGGCGGCAGAGGCATGTCCGGCTTTCCCGATCGTTCCGCCGTTCGTCGACCGAGCCAACTCCGATCGGGGCCAAACTGCATCTCTGCTCGGTCCCGTTTCGCGTTTACCTTGCACCCATCATTCGATGTTATGCGGTAGGCTCGCGCCTGTGGCCGCCGATGGTCGGGCCGCGGCGAACGACAAGGATGGCTGCTCCGGAATGTCCACCTGGCGAGACGAGAGAAACGCGAAATCCAGGGCTAGGCTCGAACGCCGCCTGTCCGAGCTTTTCCCGGCCTGCGTGCTCAATCATGCCCTCAGGCAACCTTTCACCCCGCCGACGCAGCGCCGCGCGGTCGAGGGTTACTGGCGTCATCATCCCCTGCGGGCCGACAGGCTGGCCCGGGCGCTAGCGGCCAAGAGCGGGGCTCCCGACGGCTGGACCTGGCGGCTCGGGCGCGAGAAGGCCACCGGCCTGCCGCTCTCCTTCCGCATGCCGCCGGCCCCGTACCGGGAGCCGGATTTCTCGCGCGGGGACGGCCATTGCTGCGTCTGCGGCCAGCCGGTCTTCCGGCTCGGCTGGCACCGGGACCTCTGGGGCGACGGGAAGCCCAACCGGAACGCCACGTGGCATGCTGCCTGCGTCGTCGCCTGGCAGCTCTGGACCGCGCCGACCGATCATCTGAAGGCGCTTAAGCTCCGCCAGAATCGGAAATGCCCGGCGAGCGGGCGCCGCCTTCTCAGGACGGCGGAGGTCGACCACCGCGTACCGCTCTTTGCGGTTTGGGCGGAGCATCGCCAAACACCCTGGCCGGACCTGCTCGCGTTCTGGGGCGCGCCCAATCTTCAGGTCATCAACAAGGCGGCTCATCTGGAGAAGTGCTCTCAGGAAGCGGCGAGCCGCGCCGAGCGCCGTGCGGCCCTCGAGCCGGCATTGCCTTGATCGTCCCAATCATCGCCTATGGCCGAGCTGAAACCGGCCCCTAGTTTCCACGTCGGGAGGATGAACAACCATGTCTGAACCCGGACCGCTGTCGCTGCACGTCCCCGAACCCGCCGTCCGGCCGGGAGGGACCCCCGACTTCTCCAACGTCAAGATCCCCAAGGCCGGAGCCGTGCCGCGGCCGGAGATCGATGCGAACCCGGAAGACATCCGCGACCTCGCCTTCTCGATCATCCGGGTCCTCAACCGCGCCGGGGAGGCCGTCGGGCCATGGGCCGGGCTCCTGAGCGACGAGGAACTCATCGAGGGCATGCGTCACATGATGACCCTGCGCACCTTCGATGCCCGCATGCTGATCGCGCAGAGGCAGGGCAAGACCTCGTTCTACATGCAGCACCTTGGCGAGGAGGCGATCAGCTGCGCCTTCCGTAAGGCGCTCTCGCCCGGCGACATGAACTTCCCGACCTACCGGCAGGCGGGCCTTCTGATCGCGGACGGGTACTCCATGGTCGACATGATGTGCCAGGTCTACTCGAACGCGCGCGATCCGCTCAAAGGCCGCCAGCTGCCGGTGATGTACTCCTCCAAGCCGCACGGCTTCTTCACCATCTCAGGCAATCTCGCGACGCAGTACGTGCAGGCGGTGGGCTGGGCCATGGCCTCGGCGATCCGCAACGACACCAAGATCGCGGCCGCCTGGATCGGCGACGGCTCGACGGCGGAATCGGACTTCCACGCGGCCCTCGTCTTCGCCTCCACCTACAAGGCGCCGGTGGTGCTCAACATCGTCAACAACCAATGGGCGATCTCGACCTTCCAGGGCATCGCGCGCGGCGGCGCCGGCACCTTCGCGGCGCGAGGCCTGGGCTTCGGCATCCCGTCCCTGCGGGTCGACGGCAACGACTACCTCGCAGTGTACGCGGTCGCGAAATGGGCCATCGAGCGCGCGCGCCGGAACCTCGGCCCGACGCTGATCGAGTACGTGACCTACCGCGTCGGGGCGCACTCGACCTCGGACGATCCGTCCGCCTACCGGCCGAAGACCGAATCCGACGCCTGGCCCCTGGGCGATCCGATCGAGCGCCTGAAGAACCACCTGATCCTGCGCGGGGCCTGGTCCGAGGAGCGGCACAAGCAGGCGGAGGCCGAGATCCTCGACAGCGTGATCGCGGCGCAGAAGGAGGCCGAGAGCTACGGCACCCTGCACGCGGGCGGCAAGCCCTCCGCGCGGGACATGTTCGAAGGCGTCTATGCCGAGATGCCGCCGCATCTGCGCCGGCAGCGCCAGCAGGCGGGAGTGTAAGTCATGGCGCGCATGACGATGATCGAGGCGATCCGCGACGCCATGGACGTGATGATGGGGCAGGACGAGACCGTGGTGGTCTTCGGCGAGGACGTCGGGTATTTCGGCGGCGTCTTCCGCTGCACGGCCGGCCTGCAGCAGAAATACGGGAAGACGCGCTGCTTCGACGCGCCGATCAGCGAGGCCGGGATCGTCGGCACCGCCATCGGCATGGCGGCCTACGGCTTGCGTCCCTGCATCGAGATCCAGTTCGCCGACTACATGTATCCGGCCTACGACCAGATCGTGTCCGAGGCCGCGCGCCTGCGCTACCGCTCGAACGGCGAGTTCACCTGCCCGATGGTGATCCGCATGCCGACCGGCGGCGGCATCTTCGGCGGCCAGACTCACAGCCAGAGCCCGGAGGCGCTCTTCACCCACGTCTCTGGTCTCAAGACGGTGGTGCCGTCCAATCCCTACGACGCCAAGGGGCTGCTGATCTCCGCGATCCAGGATCCCGACCCGGTGATCTTCCTGGAGCCGAAGCGGCTCTACAACGGCCCCTTCGACGGCCATCACGACCGGCCGGTCACGCCCTGGTCGAAGCACGATCTCGGCGAGGTCCCGACCGGGCATTACACCCTGCCGCTCGGCAAGGCGTCGGTGGTGCGGGAAGGCTCGGCCCTCACGGTGCTCGCCTACGGCACCATGGTCTACGTGGCGCAGGCCGCGGTGGCGGAGACTGGCATCGACGCCGAGATCATCGACCTGCGCACCCTGGTGCCGCTCGACCTCGACACGATTGCCGCTTCGGTGCGGAAGACGGGGCGCTGCGTCGTCGTGCACGAGGCGACGCTCACGTCCGGCTTCGGCGCTGAACTGGCGGCGCTGGTGCAGGAGGCGTGCTTCTACGCTCTCGAGGCGCCGATCATGCGTGTGACCGGGTGGGACACGCCCTATCCGCACGCGCAGGAATGGGACTACTTCCCGGGACCCGCCCGGGTCGGGCGGGCCCTCGTCGAGACGATGGAGGCCTGACATGGGCGAGCACCTGATCAAAATGCCCGATGTGGGCGAAGGCATCGCCGAGGCGGAACTCGTCGAATGGCACGTGAAGGTCGGCGACCTCGTGCGCGAGGATGCGGTCCTGGCGGCCGTCATGACCGACAAGGCGACGGTGGAAATTCCCTCGCCGGTGGATGGCGAGGTGGTCTGGCTCGGCGCCGATATCGGCGACGTGGTAGCGATCGGCTCGCCGCTGATCCGCCTCAAGGTGGAGGGCGAGGGAACGGTTGTATCGGCGCCTCCCGCCGAGGAGAAGCCGGCCGCGGCGCCCGCGCAGCCCGCCGCCAGCAAGCCGGCGGCCATCGAACCGCCCGCCGAGCCGGGCGCGCCCGCCAGACTCATGACGCCGCGCACCCCGAGCGAAGCGCCGAAGAACCATGCCCCGCGGCTGTCCCGCCCGGCGCCCATGCGGGCCGAGGGCGACAAGCCGATTGCCTCGCCTGCCGTGCGCCTCAGGGCGCGCGAGGCGGGGATCGACTTGCGGCAGGTGCCCGGCACGGGGCCGGGCGGGCGCATCACGCACGAGGATGTCGACGCCTTCTTCGCCCATGGGCCGCAGGTGGCCCGCGAGCCGGGGCTCGCCCCCAGGACCGAGGTCGAGCAGATCAAGGTCGTGGGCTTGCGCCGGCGCATCGCCGAGAAGATGGCGATCGCCAAATCGCGCATTCCGCACATCACCTACGTGGAAGAGGTCGATGTCACGGCATTGGAGGACCTGCGCGCGGCGCTCAACGCCAACAAGCGCGCCGACAAGCCGAAGCTGACGATCCTGCCGTTCCTCATGCGCGCCATGGTGAAGGCCATTGCGGAGCAGCCGCAGCTGAACGCGCTCTACGACGACGAGGCCGGCATCGTGCATCAGCATGCGGGCGTCCATATCGGCATCGCGACGCAGACCGCGTCCGGCCTCGTGGTGCCGGTCGTCCGGCATGCGGAGGCGCGCGACCTCTGGGGCTGCGCGGCGGAGCTGAGCCGGCTCGCGGAGGCCGCGAAATCCAGCACGGCGACCCGCGACGAGCTCGGCGGCTCGACCATCACCATCACGTCGCTCGGCGCCATGGGCGGCATCGCCACGACGCCGGTGATCAACCACCCGGAGGTCGCCATCGTTGGCGTCAACAAGATGGTCGTGCGCCCGGTCTGGGACGGATCGACCTTCATCCCCCGCAAGATGATGAACCTCTCCTCCAGCTTCGACCACCGCATCATCGACGGCTGGGACGCGGCGGTCTTCATCCAGCGCATCAAGACCCTGCTGGAGACCCCGGCGATGATCTTCGTGGAGGCTTGAGCCGATGAAGGACATTTCCTGCAAGCTCCTGGTCATCGGCGCCGGCCCCGGCGGCTATGTCTGCGCCATCCGCGCCGGACAGCTCGGCATCGACACGGTGATCGTCGACGCGCGCAAGCCCGGCGGCACCTGCCTCAACGTGGGCTGCATCCCGTCGAAGGCGCTCATCCATGCGGCCGAGGAATACGACCGGGTTCTGCACCTCTCGGCAGGGCGCAACCCGCTCGGCATCACGGTCGCGCGGCCGGAGATCGATCTCGCCCGGACCATCGCCTGGAAGGACGGCATCGTCGGGCGTCTCAACAACGGCGTGGCGGGGCTGCTCAAGCGGTCGAAGGTTAAGATCGTCGAGGGCATGGCGCGGTTCAGGGACGGCAAGACCGTGGAGGTGGAGACAGAGACCGGCCGGCAGGTGATCCGCGCCGAGACCATCGTGATCGCGACCGGCTCGGCGCCGGTCGAGCTGCCGAGCCTGCCCTTCGGCGGGCAGGTGATCTCCTCGACCGAGGCGCTTTCGCTGACGAGCGTTCCCGAACGGCTCGCAGTCGTCGGCGGCGGCTATATCGGCCTCGAGCTCGGCACGGCCTTCGCCAAGATGGGCGCGAAGGTCGCCGTGGTGGAAGCCCAGTCCCGCATCCTGCCGCAATACGATTCCGAGCTGACCCAGCCGGTCTCCAAGCGCCTCAAGGCGCTTGGGATCGAGGTGATGACCGGCGCGAAGGCGAGGGGGCTTTCACGGGCCGGAGACGCGCTTCTCGTCGAAGCGGCGGACGGCTCGGAGGTCCAGCTCTCCGCCGACAGAGTTCTAGTCACGGTCGGACGCAGGCCGGTGACGCAGGGCTGGGGCATCGAGGAACTCGTCCTCGACATGGACGGCCCCTTCATCCGCATCGGCGAGCGGTGCCAGACCTCCATGCGCGGCATCTTTGCCATCGGCGACGTCACCGGCGAGCCGATGCTGGCGCATCGCGCCATGGCGCAGGGCGAGATGGTGGCGGAGATCGTCGCCGGCCACGACCGCGTCTGGGACAAGCGGGCGATCCCAGCCGTGTGCTTCACGGATCCGGAGATCGTGTCGGTTGGCCTGTCGCCCGACGAGGCGCGCAAGGGCGGCGGCGAGGTCCGGGTCGCGCAGTTCCCGTACTCGGCCAACGGCCGCGCGATGACGAAGATCGGCGAGGACGGCTTCGTGCGCGTGGTCGCCCGCGCCGACAACCATCTCGTGCTCGGAATCCAGGCGGTGGGGCAGGGGGTGTCGGAGCTTTCGGCCGCCTTCGGTCTCGCGCTCGAGATGGGCGCCCGGCTCGAGGACATCGCCGGCACGATCCACGCCCATCCGACGCAAGGAGAAGCGTTCCAGGAGGCCGCCATCAAGGCGCTCTACGGCCAGGGCCTCCATATCTGACGCCGGATCCCGGCATCAGAGGCGCTCCTCCTGCCGATTGGGGTCCTGGAAGCGCTGGCGCAGGCGTTCCACCTCGCGCTTGAGCGCATCGAGCCCCTGCGCAAGCCCGCGGGCCGTGTCGTCGATGACGCGGGACCCGACCTTGGCGTCCGGGCAATCGGGCGATCCGTCGCGCAGATAGCGCGGCGCAATCCCACCCTGCGGGCCGAGGAGATAGGCGCAGCCGGTGTCCGGATCGCGCCAGACCACCGGCTCCTCGATGGCCAGGGCTGGCGTACCCAGGGCAAGAAGGATGCCCATCCAGGCAAGAGCGCGCAGGGGCGCTTTCCTGGCCGGTCTCGGCAAAGGCGCTGGTTGCGTGAGACTGCACGCGATCATTCGGGTCACTCCGTCTCGACGACGCTCGTGAACGTCACCCAAGACGCAAAATCGGGCGCCAAGAGGGCGCCCGACTCCAGCCCCGAAGGCAGGTTTCTCTTAGAGGTTCAGCCCGAGAAGGCGCGCAGCGTTGCCGCCGGCGATCTGGCTCAGGGTCGTCTCGTCCATCCCATCGATCCCGGCGATGTGCCCGACGGGATTGTACTCGGCCATGTCGTACGGATAGTCCGTGCCCATCAGGATGCGGTCGGGCCCGAACAGCTCGATCATGTAGGCGAGCTGGTGGTAGGTGAACACCACCGTGTCGAGATAGACCTGCCGGAGGTAGGTGGTCGGCGGCAGGGGCAGGTTCGCGTGCGCATCCTCTCGCGCCCCCCAGGCATGGTCGATGCGGCCCGAATAGGCCGGAAGGTAGCCGCCGCCGTGGACCGCCATCAGCTTCAGCTCGGGGAAGCGGGCGAGGGTGCCCGAGAAGATCAGCTTGTGCAGGGCGAGCGTTGTCTCGAAGGGGTTCCCGACGACGTTGTTGAAGTAGAAATCCGTCAGCCGGTCGCCGTGGGTGAAGCCGTTCGGATGCATCATGATGAAGGCGCCGAGCTGCTCCGCCCGGGCGTAGAAGGGCTGGAACTTCGGGTCTGACAGCTCCTGGCCGTCCACGTTGGTGAGGATCTGCACGCCCTTCAGGCCGAGATCGTTCATCACGTATTCGAGTTCGCTGACCGCCAGCTCCGGCTCCTGCAAGGTTACCGTGCCGAGACCGACGAAGCGGTCGGGGCGGCGCGAGCAATACTCCACGATGCCCTCGTTGACGAGGCGGTGCCCGACACGGGCGATCTCCGTGTCGACCGAGTAGTAGCATTGCGGCGGGGCCGGAGCGACCACCTGTACGTCGATCGCCATCGCGTCGAGATCGAACAGGCGCTGGTCGATCTTGGTCATCACATTGGCGCGGTCGCCGTCTTGAAGCTTGTTGATCTCGCGCGTCTGCTCGCTCGCGAAATGGGCCAGCGGGATCCGGCTCATGTTCACGTGCGGCCCGGCATGCGCCGCGGCCTGCGGCACGAAGATGTGGGCGTGGATGTCGATGGTGGTGGTGTGCGGGCGGCGCGCCCGCCCGTCCGCGGTGTGGTTGCGGGCGGCGGTGCGGCCGTAGCGGTTCCTGCGGTCGATCATGGGACTCGTGGTGCTCCGTTCAGTCAGTCAAGGAGGGAGGGGTGAGACCGGCCGCTAGTGCGACCGGTCCTCGCGCCAGAAGATGAATTTCCGGTCCATCCATTCGAGGATGAAGAAGCCGGCCGCGCCGATGCCGGCCAGGATCACGATGACCGCAAAGGCGCGGTCGATCCGGAGCTGGAAGTTGTAGAGGTTCAGAAGATAGCCGAGGCCCTCCTGCGCGCCCACAAACTCGCCCACGATCGCGCCGATCACCGCGAAGGTGAAGGCGGCCTGGATGCCCGCGAAGATGATCGGCAGCGCGTGCAGGAACGACACCTTCCAGAAGATCTGGAGCGGCGTGGCCTTCAGCGAGCGCATGAGCTTGCGGGCGTCGGAGGGCACGGATTCGAGCCCCACCATCGTGTTGATGAGGACCGGAAAGAACGCGATCACCACCGCCATCACGATCTTCGAGGTCTGGCCGAAGCCGAACCAGGCGATGAAGAGCGGCGCGAACACGATCTTCGGGATCGCCTGGAAGCCAACCACGAAGGGATAGGTGAGGCGCTTGGCGGCGGGCCAGACGGCGAGCGCGATGCCGATGCCGAGGCCGAGCAGCGTCCCCACCACGAAGCCGATCATGATTTCGTTGAAGGTCACCGCGAGATGGCCGGGGAAGAAGGGCTGCTGCATCAGGGTGTAGAGCGCCTCCGCCACCTTCGTGAAGGGCGGCAGGATGATAGGGTTCACCAGCCCCAACAGGGGGAGAAGCTCCCACAGAGCGAGGATGACGACGCCGATGCCGATCGTGCCGAGGCGGAAATACCAGTCGTGGCGGCGCTGCTTGGCGGTGTCGGTCCACTGGTCGGGATGTTTCATGACAGGGCTCCGCTCGGGTTAGATGTGACGGCCGAGAAGGCTGCGCACCTCGAAGATCATGTCGGCGAAGGCCGGGTCCTTCATGGTGTCGATCTCGCGCGGCCGCGGCAGCTGCACGTCCAGGACGCCGGAGACCTTGCCGGGGCGGGGCGTCATCACCACCACCTTGTCCGACAGGAATACCGCCTCGGTGATGTTGTGGGTGACGAAGATGCAGGTGATCCCGGCCGATTGCGTGATGCGCATCAGCTCGAGATTCATCGCCTCGCGGGTGAACTCGTCGAGCGCCCCGAAGGGCTCGTCCATGAGCAGGATCTCGGGCTCGTAGGTGAGCACGCGGGCCAGCGCCACGCGCTGCTGCATGCCGCCAGAGAGCTGCTTGGGATAGGCCTTGATGAAGTCCTTCAGGCCGACCGCTTCGATGACGGACCGGGCCTTCTCGCGCACGCTGTCGGGCTTCAGGCCGTAGACCTCCGCCGGCAGAAGCACGTTCGCCTCCACGGTGCGCCACGGTAGCAGCACCGCGGTCTGGAACATGAAGCCCATGCGGCGCGAGGGCGAGGTGATCGCCTCGCCGTAGAGCTCCGCCGTTCCCGAGCTCGGCGGCAGAAGGCCCGCGATGATGTTGAGCAGGGTGGACTTGCCGCAACCGCTCGGGCCGACGAAGGAGACGAAGTCGCCCTTGTTCACGGTGATGTTGACGTCCTTCAGGGCCGTGACCGGTCCTTCGGGGAGGCTGAAGATCTTCGAGATCGACCGCGTCTGGATGACCGATCTCTCGGAGGCTCCGGTGAACGGAGCCCCCACCAGTTGGAGCTTGGGATTGGGCATCAGCTGAACGTCTCGCTACTTCAGGGCGGCGCGGTCGAAGTTGTTGATGTCCTTCAGGAGCGACGAATCGAGGGCCTTCGTCAGATCCACGTCCTTGGGAAGGGCGCCTTCCTCTTCCTTTCCGGCCCGCAGGAAGTCGTGGTAGTTCTTGAAGCCTTCCGTGTAGTGGGCGCCGATCGGCTGGTCCTTGAGGGCGGGCGGCGGGGTCGTGAGAGTCTGGATCGCCTTCCAGCCGTAGGTGATGAACTTCTCGTTTTCGAACTCCTCCGGCCCGAGCTTCTTGGCCATCTGCAGGGCACGGTCCGGATTGGCCTTCACGTAGGCGATGCCCTTGGCGACCGCGCGGGTGAAGCGCACGATCTGGTCGCGCTTCTTGTTGAGGTTCTCGGCCGTGGTGGCGATGCCGTTGGCGGGGTAGAGCTGCGCGTCCGGCGGCAGGATCACCTGCATCGGATGGCCGGCGGCCTCGATCGCCGCCACGTCGAAGAGGCTGGACGAGTAGGCGTTCACCTGGCCGCTCTGAAGCGCCTGGACGGTGAGAGCTGAGCCTTCGCCGACGGGCAGGATCTTCACGTCGTTCTCGCCGAGGCCCGCCTTGCGCAGGACCGCGCGGACGAGCGGCACCTCGCCACCCGACAGCTCCGACACGCCGACGCTCTTGCCCTTGAGGTCCGCCACGGTCTTCACTGGGCCGTTTGCGGGCGTCACCAGCGTAAAGATGTTCGCGTACTCGTAGGAGAAGACCCAGCGCAGGTCGTTGCCCTGCGCGACCGCGTTCAGGAACGCGCCGGGGCTGGGAAGCGCCGCGTCGGCATTGCCGGCGATGAGCTGGCGCAGGGCGGCGCTCGAGCCGTTCGCCACCTCGAACCGGACGTCCAGGTTCTCCTGTTTGAAGTAGCCGAGCTCCTGGGCGATGTAGAACGGGTGATACTGGAGCACGCTCTTGACCGGGAACATGAACGTGAACTTGTCCTGAGCGTGCGCGGCCGCCGCGGGCAGCATCAGGGCCGCTGCAGTCGTGATAGCCGTCAGAGCACCTTTTAGCCTCTTGAACATGACCATTCCTCTCCTCGCTGCGTTGGATTGCTTGTTTTTGTTGGGGGCTCTCAACCGCCCGCATGGGCGGCCCTCTCCGGCCCCGTAGGTTCTTCCCGCCCGCGTCGCAGCCGGGTGAAGGCAACGATCATCGGGCGAGCGTCATCATTTATCAAGTGAAAACTACTTATAATTATCATATGATAAAATTCTAGCCTCTAGCCCTTTTGAGTGCCATGATGAAGGCATTCGGCCGCTTTTTGAGGCCGCTGGATCACCTCGTCTTTCTACCGGGTTGGCTTTGCGGAGCGGCCGGCATAGGAAGGCAGCCACGAGGGCTTTCGCGTCTGGCCGGAACCGGCCAGCCATTCGACGGGTCGCCATGAAGAAGATGAAGCAGGCAGAGGCCGTGGAACCGAAGCGGACCCGATTGTCGCCCGACCAGCGCCGCCAGGATTTCATCCGCAAGGCCACGGAACTCTTCTCGGAGGAGGGCTTCGACGGCGGCACCCGCGAACTCGCCCGCAAGCTCGGCGTCACGCAGCCGCTGCTCTATCGCTATTTCCCGAGCAAGGAAGAGCTGATCCGGGAGGTCTACCGCACGGTCTACATCGACCGCTGGAAGGATTCCTGGGATGACCTGCTGGCCGACCGTTCTCGGCCGATCCGCGTCAGGCTCGAGGAGTTCTATCGCGACTACACCAACACGATCTTCACCCGCGAATGGATGCGGATCTACCTGTTCTCCGGCCTCAAGGGCTTCGACCTGAACCGGTGGTATGTCGGCATGATCCAGGACCGGATCCTGGCCCGGATCGTCGAGGAGTACCGGCACGAGGCCGGGCTGCCCGCCCAGTCGCCGCCCGCGCCGGCGGAACTGGAGCTCGCCTGGGTGCTCCACAGCGGCATCTTCTATTACGGCATCCGCAAGTACATCTACGAATCGCCCGTCCTGGAGGACAAGGAGCGGGTGATCGCCAACGCCCTCGACGTCTTCCTGGAAGGGATCTCGCGGGTCTTCGGCACCGCCGTGAAGGTTCGGGCCGCCTATGGGCGCCCGACGGCCGGGGCCGTTTCCAGGTAGGCGCCCGGCTCAGAGGGCCGCCCGCACCCGGATGAACCCGCACGATCCGTCGTCGTTACCTCCTGGTCCGCGGATCGGCGGGCCGCTCGCCGTTTCCCGCCCCGGGCCGCGTCGAGGCCGCCTGCTCGCAGCCGCGACGATCAGGTTTCGGGAGACGACATGGACGACGCCATCGAGCCGACCCTTCGCAAGATCGAGCTGTTCATCGACGGCTTCTTCTGGGTGCTTCCCAACCTCGGCATCGCTCTCGTGGTGTTCGGGCTCTTTCTGGCCGGAAGCTGGGCAGCCAAGAGGGCGGTGATCGGCGTCTTCCGGCGCCGCAAGCACGACGATCTCGGGCTTCTGCTCGGCGGCTTCGCCCGCTGGGCCCTGATCCTGTTCGGCCTTCTGGTCGTGGCGACGATCGTTTTCCCCTCGGTCAAGCCCGCGAACATCATCTCGGCTCTCGGCATCGGTTCCGTCGCGATCGGCTTCGCCTTCAAGGACATCCTGCAGAACTGGCTCTCCGGCCTGCTGATCCTCTACCGGCAGCCGTTCAGGCCCAACGACCAGATCAGGTCCGGCGAGTTCGAGGGCACCGTCGAGCGCATCGATGCCCGGGCGACCCTCATCCGCACCTATGACGGGCAGCGGGTCGTCATCCCCAATGCGGACATCTACACCCGTGCGGTCACCGTGCGGACGGCTTTTCCCGAGCGTCGCTCGGAGTACGACGTCGGGATCGGCTACGGCGACGACATCGACCGGGCCTGCGACGCAATCCTGAAGGCGATCGGCTCTCTCCCGGGGGTGGAGAAGGATCCGCCGCCCGAAGCCTTCCCCTGGGCGCTCGACGCCTCGGCCGTCAACATCAGAGTGCGGTGGTGGACCGACTCCCGGCGGGCCAGCGTCGTCGCCGCGCAGGGCAGGGTCATCGCCGCCATCAAGTCCGCCCTCGCGGACAACGGGATCGATACGCCGTTCCCGACCCGGGTCGTGCTGCTTCACGACCAGACGGAGGAGACCGACGGCGACCGGTCCCGCCAGCGGGAGGGCTGGCCCGCCGGGGACAATCCGCCCCACGCCCGTCATCTGAACGAGGTCGAGATCGACCAGCGCCCCGGTTCCGAGCGAAGCGAAGGTGGCGGGCCTGCACGGCGTGGTCTCGGTCAAGCACGGAGCGAGGCCGAGAGGGCGGCTGGCGCGTGAGGATCGGCCTCCGGAGGGGCCCGCCCGCCATACCCCAAACGGGATGCGTCAATTTGGACATGCGATGAGAAGGAAAAAGAAAGCGCCAGCCAAGCTTGTGTCCTTACGGCAGGCACAGTAACCCGTTCCGCACCCTTACTGCCGCTTTTATTCTCAATGTGCTGATGGCTCTCGACCCTGCCACTCTCGGCGCCGTGTTCGTTCTGCTCTCGATCGTGCTCGGTGGCCTGCTGATCTTTTCCTGGGCGCTCAACCGTGCCGTCCAGGCACTGGCGTGGTGGGGCGGCGCCTTCTGCCTCGTCGCGATCGGAATCGCGGTCGCGAACCTGCTGCCGGGGCCCGCCGGCTATCCGACTCTGTTCGTCGCCAACGCCCTAGTGATGGTCGGCTACGGCTCCATGTATGCCGGCTGCCGGTCCTTCAATGGTCGCGGCGGCTGGGTTGCCGCAGTGCTGACCGGAGCCTGCATCTGGATGCTGGCATTCTGGCCCATCCACGACAATGCTCCGGCGCGGCTGATGGCGCTGTCCTGCCTCGCTGCCGCTTATGCGGGCCTTGCCGCATGGGAGCTCTGGCGGCACGAGGCGCGCCCGCTGGCGTCTCAGCGGGTCGCCGTGGTCCTTCTGGCGGCGCTTGCCTTCTTCAACGTCTGCCGTGGACTGCTGGGGCTTACCCTCAGCTCGATCTTCTGGATCGACGTTTTCGCCAAGCGCTGGTCGGCCGAGATGGCGCTGTTCCTCGTTGTGTACGGGCCGACGCTCGCCTTCATGTTCCTGTCCATGGCGAAGGAGCGGACCGAGTTCGACTACAAGCTCGCGGCGCTTGTCGATCCCCTGACCGGCGTGCCCAACCGGCGCGCCTTCCTGAAGAACGCCCGCGAACTGCTCTCCCGGCACGTCGGCCGGCCGGCAAGCTGCCTGCTGTTCGACCTCGACAATTTCAAGCGGGTCAACGACAACTACGGTCACGAGGCGGGCGACCGGATCCTCTCCGTTTTCGGCGAAACCCTGGCTCGGCACCTGCCGAGGCGCAGCTTCGGCCGCCTCGGGGGCGAGGAGTTCGGCGCCATCCTGCCGCTTCCGGAGCGCGACGCCGTGAAACTGGCCGAAACCGTGAGGCATGCCTTCGCGTCGAGCGGGCAGGACGCCCTCGGGTTTCGCGCCGAGGTGACGGTGAGCGTGGGCTGCGCCACGGCTGTGGATGCCGAGGCCGAGGAAATGCTCCGGCAGGCCGACATCGCGCTTTACCGGGCCAAGGACGGCGGGCGCAACGCGGTGGTGGCCCTCGCCAGGAGGGCTTGAAGCCAAGCGGCGGCCTTCGCTCAGGTGCGCCTGGCCGTCACCACGAAGGCCAGCATGGGATTCTCGAACGGGCCCGTTCCGAAGTGCTCCGCCAGCACCTCCGTCGCCCTGGTGGTGATCTCCTCGAGGCGTCCGGGCGCCCGCGCCTCGATCTCGCCCCGCAGGGGCGATCCTTGGCACAGGCCGATCACAGGGTCCTGCGGGGAGCGTACGACACTCGTCTTCTTGACCTCGTCGATCTCGACCGCCTCGAAGCCGGCCTGCTCCACCTCGCCCAGGATCCGGTCCGGATCCGCATGGCCGTAGGGCGTCCGCTCCAGGAACCGGGGTGGGTCGTCCGGGAACAGTTTCGCCACCGCGTCGGACACCGCTTCGCTGACAGGGTTGTCCGCGATCCGCCCCCAGATGTTGAACACGAAGCGGCCACCCGGCTTGAGCAGTCGCAACGCTTCCCGATAGCCCCTCGGCTTGTCGGGAAGGAACATCATGCCGAACTGGCACACGACGGCATCGAAGCTAGCGTCCTCGAAGGGCAGGGACTGCGCGTCCGCCTGCTGCCAGCGCACGTTCGGCGCGTGGATCTGCGTCATCGCGTGGTCCAGCATGGCCTGGTTGAGGTCGGTCGCGACGATCTCGGCCTCGGACGGGAGCGTTCTGGCCAAGGCCCGCGTGACGATTCCCGTCCCTGCCGCCGTCTCGAGAACCCGGCCTTGCCGGATGTCCTTCAGGCGCTCCGCCAGGTCCTGCCCGTAGGGTTCGAAGAGCAGGGGGCCGAGATAGCGGTCGTAGAGAGCCGGGATCGAGCCGGCAAAGGCCGTGTCGGTGGCGGTCATGTGCGCCTCCATCGCCGAGACGATGAGAATCGCGCGGATCCCCGGCGCGGACAAGGAGCCTTTTCGAAGAATGCGCGCTCGTCCGGTCGGAGGCGAGCGGACGCAGCCAGGATCGGCTGTGAATGTTCCGCGCTCTACTTTCGTAGTGCGCTGGATACTGATCTGCTTTGTACCAAAGCTTGTGCTGCACTGCAGTGATGAAGTATTCGCCTATACGAACGAGTAAAAATTCCTGAGCGTGGGCGGAACATCTACCCCTTTGGAACTATTCCTTCTGGTTGAGGCCCTGCGCCTGATCAGAGGAGAAGTTCTATGACAAGACTTTCCGGTTCCCGTTACAAAGAAACGTTTAGTGAGGCGGCGTTCATTCTGGCGATCGGGCTGATGACACAGCCTTCGGTTGCGCAGGTCGGCCTCGGGGGCGGGGTCAGCCTCGGCGGATCCGACGGCGTGAATGCTGGCGTCGGCGCAAGTATTGGAGGCTCCGACGGGATCTCCGCAGGGCTTGGCGCAAGTATCGGCGGCTCCGACGGTGTCAATGCCGGCGCCGGCGCCAATGTGGGCGGTTCCGGCGGGGTCACGGCCGGGGGCGGCGCTTCGATCGGCGGGTCGAGCGGCGTGAATGCCGGCGCCGGAGCCAATGTTGGGGGATCGGGCGGCGTTAGCGCCGGCCTGGGCGCGAGCGTCGGCGGCTCGGATGGCGTGAATGCCGGGGCAGGGGCGAGCCTCGGCGGGTCAAGCGGCGTGAACGCGGGCGCCGGAGCGAGCATCGGCGGGTCCGGCGGCATCGATGCGGGCGCAACCGCCAGCATCGGCGGAACCGGCGGCATCAATGCGGGGCTCGGCGCCGGCATCGGCGGAACCGGCGGCGTGAATGCCGGCGTCGGCGCCAATGTGGGCGGCTCGGGCGGCATCGACGCGAATGTCGGGATCGGCATCGGCGGCAGCGGTCGGACCTCCGGAGGCGTCCTGACGCCCGGAACACCGGGAAGCCAGCCGGCGATCGGCGGCGGCACGGCCGGCCCGAGCCGCTCGACCCGCAGCGTCACCCGCAGCAACCCGCCGACCACCGGCACGGTCACGCCGTCCCGTCCGGGCGGGCAGGGGACCCTCGCGGCCGAGCTGCGCAACATGAGCAACAGCCAGAAGCGCGAGCTGCGCCGGAGCTGCGCCACCGTCAACGCCTCGCCGGACAGCTACGAGGCGAACCTGCGCGGCCTTTGCGCCCTGCTCAACCGCATGTCCGGCCTCTGAGCCGCCCTGCCTCACAGGGCGCGGTCGGGTGAGATCGCGCCCTGTCCATGCCGCGGTGGCCTGTATCGGGGCCTCAGGCGATCGTGATCGCGGAGGCCGAGACGCTGGAGATCACGTCGGTGGTCATCACGGACATGTCGACCTCCGCAAGGGTGTTGTCCCCGGCGGCCTGGGCGCTCGCGTCGAGGGTCGCCACGTTGCCCTCGATGATCCCCGTCAGGCACGGATCGTCGTGCCAGGTCGCCCCCTCGACCGAGATCGTGCCGACAGGCAGGTCCACCGCCTCGATGTCCAGAGCGAACAGGGAGGTGGAGGACGCGATCATCGTAGTGAGGCCGCTGCTGTCGCCCGTGCCCGTGATGTTCGTGGAATGCGTGATCAGAAGGTCGGCCCCGTCGGCGGTGGCGGTGGTGTCGGCAACCGCATAGGCGTCGCCGCCCTCCGGCGACTGCGCCGTGGCCGTGAAGGTGGCCTCGGCGGTGGACCGGGTCACGGGCCCCACATCCGTCGTGGTCACCGAGATCGTGCCGCTGACGGCGGTGTTCTCGCCGACCGCGAGCGCATCGCCGCTGATCGTGGTCACGAGGTTCGTGCTGCTGGTCATCCGAGGACGGCCTCCCATGATCTTCTCCTTGGTTCGTGGCGCCAAGCGCCAAAGGACCAACTGGCCCCGGCCCCGACAGGCGAACGGACATTATGGTCGGCCGCCCGGCCGGCCAGCGGGCCGGCGCATGAGGCGGACCGCCGAAAGCAGGCCTATCCCCGCCTTTCGGCCGATCCAGGCCAAAAGGCGTAAGGAGGCGCGGCGGCCTCGCCGCAGGAGCGGCCAAGCTTCCATGGAGGCGCCATTTCGACGCTTCCGCTTGACATCCCCGGCCCCCCGTGAATGTTGCGCGAAACACCGAACCGAGCAGGCTCCTTTTCATGTCCGCCCCTCTGCACCGTTACCGTTCCCATACCTGCGGCGCGCTCCGCGAATCCGACGTCGGCGAAACCACCCGCCTGTCCGGCTGGTGCCACCGCATCCGCGACCATGGCGGCGTGCTCTTCATCGACCTGCGCGACCATTACGGCATGACGCAGTGCGTGGTGGATCCCGATTCCCCGGCCTTCAAGCTGGCCGAGACGGTGCGCTCCGAGTGGGTCATCCGCGTTGACGGCAAGGTGCGCAAGCGTCCGGCCGGCACCGAGAACCCGGACCTGCCGACCGGCATGGTCGAGGTCTACATCACCGACATGGAGGTGCTGGGCCCGGCGGCCGAGCTGCCGATGCCGGTCTTCGGCGATCAGGAATACCCGGAGGAGACCCGTCTCACCTACCGGTTCCTGGACCTGCGCCGCGAGAAGCTCCACAACAACATCATGAAGCGCACCGCCATCATCGATGCGCTGCGCGGCCGCATGAAGAACAGCGGCTTCTTCGAGTTCACGACGCCGATCCTGACGGCCTCGTCGCCGGAGGGCGCCCGCGACTTCCTGGTGCCCTCGCGCATCCACCCCGGCAAGTTCTACGCCCTGCCGCAGGCCCCGCAGCAGTTCAAGCAGCTGATCATGATCTCCGGCTTCGACCGGTACTTCCAGATCGCGCCCTGCTTCCGCGACGAGGACCCGCGCGCCGACCGCCTGCCGGGCGAGTTCTACCAGCTCGACGTGGAGATGAGCTTCGTCACGCAGGAGGACGTGTTCGCCACCATGGAGCCGGTGATCCGCGACACCTTCAAGGAGTTCGCGGACGGCAAGCCGGTGACCGAGATGTTCCCGCGCATCCCTTATTTCGAATCCATGCTGAAATACGGCAACGACAAGCCGGACCTGCGCAACCCGCTGATCATCGCCGACGTGTCGGAGGTGTTCACCCGCGAGGACGTGACCTTCAACGCGTTCAAGAACGTGATCAAGTCCGGCGGCGTCGTTCGCGCCATTCCGGCCACGGGCGCCGCGTCGCAGCCGCGCTCCTTCTTCGACAAGCTCAACGACTGGGCCCGCTCGGAAGGCGCGCCTGGCCTCGGCTATATCGTGTTCGAGGAGGAGGGCGGCCAGATCACCGGCAAAGGCCCGATCGCCAAGTTCATTCCGGAGGCGGCGCAGGCCGCCATCCGCGAGAAGGCCGGCATCAAGGCGGGCGACGCGGTGTTCTTTTCGGCCGGCGCCGAGGACAAGGCGGCCTCGCTGGCCGGCAAGGCGCGCACCCGCGTCGGCGACGAGCTCGGCCTCATCGACAAGGACCGCTACGAGTTCTGCTGGATCGTCGACTTCCCGCAATACGAGTGGAACGAGGACGAGAAGAAGATCGACTTCTCCCACAACCCGTTCTCCATGGCGAACATGAGCCATGAGGAGTTCATGGCGCTCGACCCGGCCGACAAGGACAAGATCCTCAAGATCACGGCCTTCCAGTACGACATGGTCTGCAACGGCTACGAGATGGCGTCCGGCTCGATCCGCAACCACCGTCCCGACCGGATGGTGAAGGCCTTCGAGATCGCCGGCTACGGCGAGAAGGAGGTCATGGAGCGGTTCGGCGGCATGTACCGCGCCTTCCAGTACGGCGCCCCGCCCCACGGCGGCATGGCGGCGGGCGTCGACCGCATCGTGATGCTGCTCTGCGGCGCCATCAACCTGCGCGAGATCACCCTGTTCCCGATGAACCAGAAGGCCGAGGACCTGCTGCTCGGCGCGCCCTCCGAGGTGACGCCCAAGCAGCTGCGCGAGCTGCACATCCGCCTGAACCTGCCGGAGAAATGAGCTCCGTCACGGCCATCGTCGTGGCCTTCGACAGCGCCCATGCGCTGCCGGAGTGCCTCGGCGCCCTGACGGCCGGCGGGGTGCCGGCGATCGTCGTCGACAACGCCTCGACCGACGACAGCACGGCCATCGCCGAACGGCACGGCGCGCGGGTGATCCGCAACGCCCGCAACGAGGGCTACGGCCGGGCCAACAATGCTGGCGCGCGGGCGGCGGACAGCGAGTTCATCCTCGTGGTCAACCCGGACGTGGTGGCGGACCGAGGCGCCGCCGCGGCCCTGCTCGATGCGGCTCGGCGCTACCCCGATGCGGCGTTCTTCGCGCCGCAGATCGTCGAGCCGAGCGGCCGGGTGTTCTTCCAGCCGCGCTCGCTCCTCGCCTCCTACCTCACCAACCCGACCGGAAAGCTCGTCCTGCCCGAGGGCGAGGCCTGCGCGCCGTTCTTCTCCGGGGCGTGCTTCCTCATCCGCCGCGACCTGTTCCTGACCCTCGGCGGCTTCGACGAAAACATCTTCCTGTTCTACGAGGACGACGACCTCTGCCGCCGTGTTGCGGATTCGGGCTCCGCGCTCATCTACGTGCCGCAGGCCGTGGTGCGCCACGGGCGCGGGCTCTCCAGCAAGGCGAAGCCCGGCCTCGTCTTCAAGTCGCGCTGGCACCAGGCCTGGTCGCGCGCCTATGTGAGCCGGAAATACGGGCTGCCGAACCCGGCGCCCGGCATGTTCGCCGTCAATGCCGCGAAGACGCTCGCGGCCGGTCTGTCCTTCCGCCGCAGCCTGATCGAGCGCTATGGCGGCTCCGCCGCGGGGGCGCTCGCCTTCCTGCGCGGGCAGGGGGCCCTCAGGCAGGAGGGATTGTCGTGAGATCGCCGCTCTTCGTCCCGACATCGCCGACGATCTCCACCGCCATGGCGGGCGCGAACAATTTCACGGTGCTGCGCCTCCTGCTGGCCGTTGCCGTGGTCGTCTCCCACGCCTTCAGCGTCACCACGGGCGTCGTGACGGACGAGCCGCTCGCGACCTCGACCGGCTTCACCCTCGGCGAGCATGCGGTGAACGGCTTCTTCGTGATCTCGGGATTCCTCGTGACCATGAGCTTCGACCAGCGCGGCTGGCGGGACTACGTGATCGCCCGCGCTTTACGCATCGCGCCGGGCCTGATCGTGGCGACCCTCGTGGTCGCGCTGCTGCTCGGCGCCGCCATGACGAGCCTGCCGCTCACGGCCTACGTCGAGAGCCCGGACCTGCGCCGCTTCATCGGCATGACGCTCTCGAGCTTCAAGAGCAACATTGCCCTGCCGGGGGTCTTTGCCGACAACCCGTTCAAGTTCCCGATGGGAACAGTCTGGACTCTCAAATACGAGGTCCTGTGCTATGGCGGCGTCCTGGCGTTCGGGCTTCTGGGCCTCCTGCGCTCACGGGCGGTCTCGCTCGCCCTGGTGGCGGGCCTCGCCCTGTCCCTCACGAGCCTCGACCTGCTCCGGCCGGACGCTGCCAAGAGCCTGGAGACCTCTTTACGCCTGCCGCTGATCTTCGCCTTCGGGGCGGCCCTCTACGTCTGGCGCAACCGGGCTCGCCTGTCCGGGCCGCTGGCGTTGGCGCTCCTTGTGGCCACGGCGCTCGCGGGCGGCACGTTCCTCTACAAGACGCTGCTGTTCCTCTCCACGTCATACGCGATCATGTGGCTGGCGCTCGCGCCCGTCCTGACGCGCCGGACCTACGAGCCGAAGGCCGATCTGTCCTACGGCACCTACCTCTACGGCTGGCCGGTGCAGCAGAGCCTGCATGCCCTGTTCCCGACAGCATCGGCCCTGGCGCTGCTCGTGCCGTCGCTCCTCATCACTTTCGCGGTTGCGGCGGCGTCCTGGTACGGGGTCGAGAAGCCGGCGCTCGCCCTCAAGGCGCGGACGCTGGGGCGGCGGACCCTGAAGACGATTGAGCCCGCAGCACCCTGACGGCGGCGATCAATTCGCGGATCCGGTCGCTCTGCAGCAGCGGGATCAAGGTCGCGACCTTTTCCCGGGGCAGCTCCCACCATCCGGCTTCGAGCAAGGCCGCGATGGTCGCCTCGTCGAAGCGGTAGCGGATCACTTTGGCCGGGTTGCCGCCGACGATGGCGTAGGGCGGCACGTCCTTGGTGACCACCGCATGGGCAGCCACCACCGCCCCATGCCCGATGGTCACCCCGGACAAGATGATTGCGCCCGAGCCGAGCCACACGTCATGACCGATGGTCACGTCGCCGCGCGAGGAGTGATAGTCGTCCGTCTGCGGCGCCGAGGGCCAGAGCTCGCGCAGGGCCGAGAACGGATAGGTCGTGCCCCACTCGAGCCGGTGATTGCCCCCGAGCAGGATCTCGACCTTGTCGGCGATGGAGCAGTAGCGCCCGATGGTGAGCTTCCTGCCCGATTCCGGGAACCGAACCTTGGGCTTGCCGTAGGAGGATTCCCCGATGTCGTAGCCGTGGCGGGAGGCCATGCGGGCTAGGTGGATTCGGGTCTGGTTGTGGGGATTGCGCCAGTTCTTCAGGCGGTGACGCAGGTTCATTGCATGGCACCCATGACGTGACAACGGCGTTGACGGCACCAGACAAGACGCGCACAAGAGCCGCTCGAATAGTCACGACGGTTTTTGGCGCGGGGAGCGTTTGGGATGGCTGACAACATCTCGCAGGATCTGAAATCGGGAGCGATCTTCTACCACCGCCACCCACGACCCGGAAAGCTCGAGATCCAGCCGACCAAGCCCCTCGGCAACCAGCGCGACCTCGCGCTCGCCTACACCCCCGGCGTCGCCGCTCCCTGCGAGGCCATCGCGGCCGATCCGCTCGAAGCCGCGAACCTCACCTCCCGCCAGAACCTGGTGGCCGTGATCTCCAACGGCACGGCGGTGCTGGGCCTGGGCAACATCGGCCCCCTCGCGTCCAAGCCCGTCATGGAAGGCAAGGCGGTCCTGTTCAAGAAGTTCTCCGGCATCGACGTGTTCGACATCGAGGTCGCCGAGAACGAGGTCGACAAGCTCGTGGAGGTCATTGCGGCCCTGGAGCCGACCTTCGGGGGCATCAACCTCGAGGACATCAAGGCGCCCGAGTGCTTCGAGGTCGAGGAGCGCCTGAAGGCCCGGATGGCCATCCCGGTCTTCCACGACGACCAGCACGGCACCGCCATCATCGTCGGGGCTGCCGTGACCAACGCCCTGGAGCTCGCCGGCAAGAACATCGAGGACGTGAAGATCGTCGCTTCCGGCGCGGGCGCGGCGGCGCTCGCCTGCCTCAACCTGCTCGTGTCCCTCGGGGCACGGCGCGAGAACATCTGGGTCTCCGACATCGAGGGCGTGGTCTATGAGGGCCGAGAGAAGCTCATGGACCGGTGGAAGTCGGTTTATGCGCAGAAGACCGACGCGCGGACGCTGTCCGACATCATAACCGATGCGGACGTCTTCCTCGGCGTGTCCGCCGGAGGTGTCCTCAAACCCGAGATGCTGGCCAAGATGGCTCCGCGCCCGCTGATCATGGCGCTCGCCAATCCGTATCCGGAGATCATGCCCGACGAGGCGGAGGCCGCGCGGCCCGACGCCATGATCTGCACCGGCCGCTCCGACTTCCCGAACCAGGTCAACAACGTCCTGTGCTTTCCTTACATCTTCCGCGGGGCGCTCGATGTCGGCGCGACGCAGATCAACGAGGAGATGAAGGCGGCGGCCGTGAAGGCCATTGCGGGCTTGGCCCGCGAGGCTCCGTCCGAGGTCGTGGCCCGCGCCTATGGCGGCGAGGCCCATCCCTTCGGCCGCAAGTCCCTGATCCCGAGCCCGTTCGACCCGCGCCTGATCCTGCGGATCGCCCCCGCGGTCGCCAAGGCCGCCATGGATTCCGGCGTCGCCACCCGGCCGCTGGAGGATCTCGAGGCCTATGCGGATTCCCTGACGCGCTTCGTCTTCCGCTCCGGCTTCATCATGAAGCCGCTCTTCTCCCAGGCGAAGGCCAACCCCAAGCGGGTGATCTACGCCGAGGGCGAGGACGAGCGGGTGCTGCGCGCCGTCCAGGTCATCGCCGAGGAGGGGCTCGCCCGGCCGATCCTGATCGGTCGCCCGAGCGTGGTCGAGGCCCGCATCAAGCGCTTCGGCCTGTCGATGGAGATCGGCCGGCATTTCGAGCTGGTGAACCCGGAGGACGATCCGCGCTACCGCGAATACGTTGCCTGCTACGTGGAGGCCGCCGGCCGCAAGGGCATCACGCCCGATGCCGCGAAGACGTTGGTGCGCACCAACACCACCGTGATCGGCGCGGTGGCGGTGAAGCGCGGCGACGCGGACGCCCTGATCTGCGGCCTCGAAGGCCGGTTCCAGTCGCGCCTGAAGCACATCAAGGACATTATCGGCCTGGCGCCGGGCGTCCACGAGATGGCCGCGCTCTCGCTCGTGATCTCGTCCAAGGGCGCCTACTTCCTGGCCGACACGCACGTGCAGCACGATCCCAGCGCCGAGCAGATCGCCGAGATGACGGTCGCGTGCGCCAGCCACGTGCGGCGCTTCGGCATCGAGCCAAAGATTGCGCTCCTGTCCCACAGCGACTTCGGGGCCGCCGACACCAAGTCGGCCGTGAAGATGCGCACGGCCCTGGGCCTCATCAACCAGATCGCACCCGATCTCGAGGTCGACGGCGAGATGCAGGCGGATTCGGCCCTCTCGGAACTCGTCCGCGAGCGCGTCTATCCGGCCTCGCGCCTCAAGGGCGAGGCGAACGTGCTCATCATGCCGAACCTGGACGCTGCCAACATCGCGTTCCAGTTCACCAAGATCCTGGCGGATTCGCTCCCCGTGGGCCCGATCCTGATCGGTCCCGCCAAGCCCGCCCACATCCTGACGCCGTCGGTGACCGCACGGGGCATCGTCAACCTCACGGCCATAGCGGTGGTCGAGGCGCAGGCGGCCGAGCAGGACGAGGTCCAGCCGAAGCTGATCTGACGGACGGCGCGATTGCGCCGCCGCGCTACTCCACCTTCGCGGTGATGTTGAGCTTCCTGAGGGCGTCGGCGGGTTCGGTCAGGGTCATCAGGTCGGCGACGCCGAGGCCGTTGGGGTCCTTGGCCTGGGCGTTGATGGTCAGACGGCCGGGTTTGGCGATGAAGCGCGCGATGGCCTGGCTCAGGGTCTTGGCCTGGTCCGAATTGCCGATGATCGCCGGAATCGCGACCGCCGCGGCCGTGCCGTAGGTCCGGCGCAGGGATTCGGGCGTCGTCTTCTGCTCCTTGGCGGTCTTGTCAAGATAGCGCTCGAAGAGCCCGGCATTCTGCACGGTCAGGTCGACGGACTTCGCCTTCGCATCCACGAGCGCCACCGAGGCGACCGCCGTGTCGGGATCGAACACGTCCCGGCTCACGTTGCTTAAGGTTCCCGTCAGGTTGACGCTGCCCATGTCCCGGCCCTCGGCCGAAACCTCGCGCAGCGTCAGCTCGCTGGTCACCTCGTTCCAGCTCGCGGCCAGCATGAAGGACAGGTCCAGGTTCTGGTAGCCGAGGGCGATGAGGTCCTTGATCCCGTCCTCCTGGCTCTCGGCCGGAAGCGCCATGGCGAGGTTTCGGAAGCCGAGGCGGATGTTCGTCGGAACCGCCTTGAAGGGCTGGTCCGCCGTGAACTCGAACTCCCTGACCGTGGCTTTCACGCGGTCGGGCTTCCGGCCCTCGTCCTTGTTAAGGGTGTCGATGTCGATCCCGGCGACCCGCAACGTGCCGAGGGTCGGCAGCAGGGCGCGCATCGCCGTCGGGTCGAGCTCCCGCAGCGCCTCGGGAGAGGTCGATTTCAGGGCTTCGAGGGTCGGCTTGATGGAAAATCCCGTCAGGCTCAGGGTCTCGATCCTGACCGCGCCGTTCTTGTCGGCGACCTCGAAGCCTTCGGCGCGGGCATCGGCCGGTTGGGAGCCCGTCGCCGCCGTGTAGGCCAGACGCCTGATGCGGCCCGTCGATCCCTCCGACACATCCTTCAGCTCGAACCCACTGGCCTCGACGTGCCCGATGTCGAAGGCGGTCAGGAACTCGGCGAGGACGGAGACGAAGCGGGCCTCCTCGTCGGCCGAAAGGTCGTCCTTCGCCCCGAGCTGGGCGAAGAGCTCGGTCGTCCCGGCCCAGGAATCCTTTGTCGGGCGGCCCATGAAATCCCGGCCTTCGATGCGGGCGACCTTGATCGATGCCCCGTCCTTGTCGACCAGGTTGATGTCGTCGATGGAAAAGGCCCCATGGATGCGGGCGAGGGGGGCGGACGCATCGCTCGCCTTGGTCTCGTAGAGGCGGGTGAAGGTCGGAAGGTCCACGTCGCTGACGGTCATCCGCCCGTAGCTGACGGAGAAAGTGGTCCTGCTGTCAGAAATCGCGGCGCCGGTCGTTTCCGCACTGGCCTGGCCGATACGGCCCTGAACGATGTCGGTCAGGACGACGTTGCGGTGCGTGGTCTCCTGCGTCTCTGGCCCGATCGTCTGCCGGACCCTCAGCTCGGGAATCGAAATCTGCCGCGCGCTCACCTTGGCCAGGCGTTCGGCGAAGGGCTGCGACGACGAAGATGAGAGCAGGGCCTCGATGTCGGCCCGGGACGAGGTGACCCCTGCCAGATCGATCCGCTTGGCCTCGTAGGTGGCCGAGCCGAAGCCGAAGCGGACGTTCTCCAGGCTGAACGTCTCGGGCGTCTGCGCAAGGGCCGCGCTCCAGAGCGGAACACGAACGGCTCCGACGGAGAGGTGCCGGCCGTCGCTGCCGACCACGAGGTCAGGGACGACCGCGGGCTCGAATTGCAAGGCGGCCGTGCCGGCCAGGAGAGCCAGGGCGCACACGCCCGAACGATGAAGGAGCCGCATGATGTTCCTCGGGGCCAAGGGAAGGCCCGACCTCATAGCCGTTTTGCCCAGGCGATGGAATATCGGTGCGTGCCGCGCCGGCCTCAGAGCGAGAAGGAAGTCCCGCAGCCGCAGGAGGCGGTGGCGTGCGGGTTCTCGATCTTGAAGGACTGGCCGATCAGGTCGTCCACGAAGTCGATGACGGAGCCGTCCATGTACTGGATCGAGACCTCGTCCACGAGCACGGCGGCCCCGTCCCGCTCGATCACCAGATCGTCGTCCTGCCGGGTGCGGTCCACGTCGAAGGCGTACTGGAACCCGGAGCAGCCTCCGCCATTGACGCTGATTCTCAGCATCGAGCCGGCCGGCTCCGAGGCCATGATCTCGTTGATGCGGCGGGCGGCGCGTTCGGTGAGGGTGATTCCAGGCATTCGTGCATCCAGTCCGTGGTAGTCTTGGACAACCGTTCAAGCATCGGACCCAAAAGTGGATTTGCACTTTTGGGACCCATCCGATGCTCTATCGTCAAGCGGCGCATCGTCAATGCGGAAAACCGGGTCCACTTTTCCGCACGATGCGCTAAGAGCAAGGTAAGTGCGCCCTGACAAGGCTTCAACCCGAGGATGACCCGTGCGGCCGTTTGGCGAACGATGGCGAGCCCCCTATGCCTGCGATCCCTGGGCGAGCCGGGGACGGCTCTTCCCCGAGCCGGTCTCCCCGACCCGGAGCGAGTTCCAGCGCGACCGGGACCGGATCATCCATTCCTCGGCCTTCCGGCGCCTGAAGCACAAGACGCAGGTCTTCGTCTATCACGAGGGCGACCATTTCCGCACCCGCCTGACCCACACGATCGAGGTGAGCCAGATCGCCCGGGCGCTCGCCCGCTCGCTCGGCCTCGACGAGGATCTGGCCGAGACGCTCGCCCTGTCCCACGACCTCGGCCATACGCCCTTCGGCCACACGGGAGAGGACACTCTCGACGAGTGCATGGCAGGCTTCGGCGGGTTCGACCACAACGCCCAGGCGCTCAGGGTCGTGACCCGGCTCGAGCGGCGCTACGCGGATTATGACGGGCTGAACCTGACCTGGGAGACCTTGGAGGGGCTGGTCAAGCACAACGGTCCGCTCTTGGACGTGGACGGCAACCCGACCCTGAAATATGCCGAGCGCGGCGTCCCCCTGGCGATCCTGGAATACAACGCCCTGCAGGACCTCCAGCTCGCGACTTACGCCAGCGGCGAGGCCCAGGCCGCGGCGATCGCCGACGACATCGCCTACGACGCTCACGATATCGACGACGGCCTCCGCGCCGGTCTCTTCCGGATCGACGAGCTGCGGGCGGTGCCGTTCCTCGACGAGCTGCTCAGGGAGATCGACGACCGCTATCCGGGCCTCGAGCTTTCCCGGCGCATCCATGAGCTCACACGGCGGGTGATCACGCGGTTCGTCGAGAACGTGCTGGCCGAGGGCGACCGGAGAATCGCTGCCCTGAATCCGTCGAGCGCCGACGACATCCGGCAAGCCGGCCGAACGGTGATCTGCTTCTGCGACGGGATCACCAAGGCCGATGCGGAGATCAAGCGCTTCCTCTACGCCCACATGTACCGGCATCCCAAGGTGATGAAGGTCCGGGCCGAGGCGGACGACGTGTTGCGGGACCTCTTCCGCAAGTTCAAGGCCGAGCCGGACCTGATGCCGGAGGAATGGCGCGCCGACCTTCCGAAGGACGACGAGCCCCGCCTGGCGAGGCGTGTGGCCGACTATATCGCCGGGATGACGGACCGCTATGCCATCCTGGAACACCAGCGTCTGTTTGACGTGACCCCGGACTTGAGGTAGGCGCGCCTCAGCTTTCAGGGCTGCGGCCCTTTCGAGATAAGAAGTACCATGAACATCTTCGGGCTGTTTGAGAAGCGAGTGGCGGATGCGCTTGGCCGGCTGGCCGAGGCGGGCAAGATCCCGGCGGGGCTGGACGCGAGCCGCGTCGTCGTGGAGCCGCCGCGCGATCCCTCGCACGGGGACCTCGCCACCAATGCCGCCATGGTGCTGGCCAAGGAGGCGCGGATGAACCCGCGCGCCCTGGCGGATCTCCTCGTTGCGGACCTCCAGGATGATCCCCGCGTCACCAAGCTGGACGTGGCCGGGCCCGGCTTCATCAACATCCGCCTCGCGCCGGAGGTGCTCCACCAGGTCCTGCGCGCCGCCGTGGTCGACAGCGAAGGCTTCGGCCGGAGCGGGCAGGGGGCGGGCGCAGCCGTCAACGTCGAGTACGTTTCCGCCAACCCGACTGGCCCCATGCATGTGGGCCACGGCCGCGGCGCAGTCTTCGGGGACGCGCTTGCGTCCCTGCTCGGCTTCGCGGGCTACAAGGTCGCCCGTGAGTACTACATCAACGATGCCGGCGCCCAGGTCGACGTCCTCGCCCGCTCCGCCTATCTCCGCTACAGGGAGGCCCTCGGGCAGGATATCGGGGCCATCCCCGAAGGCCTTTATCCGGGCGACTACCTCAAGCCGGTCGGCGAGCGGCTGGCGCGGGAGCACGGGACCAGCCTCCTCGACAAGCCCGAATCCGAGTGGCTGCCCCTCGTCCGCGAAGTCTCCATCAGCTCCATGATGGACATGATCCGCACCGATCTGGCGGCCCTCAACATCCACCACGACGTGTTCTTCTCGGAGCGGTCCCTGCAGCAGGACAATGGCGGCGAGGTGGCCAAGACCATCGACGAGCTGCGATCCCGCGACCTCGTCTATATGGGTCGCCTGCCGCCGCCCAAGGGCCAGAAGGACGAGGACTGGGAGGACCGGGAGCAGCTCCTGTTCCGCGCCACCGCCTTCGGGGACGAAGTCGACCGGCCGCTCCTGAAGTCGGACGGCTCCTTCACCTATTTCGCCTCCGACATTGCCTATCACCGCTCCAAGTTCGAGCGCGGCTTCGCCACCATGATCGACGTCTGGGGCGCCGACCATGGCGGTTACGTCAAGCGCATGCAGGCGGCCGTGAAGGCCGTGACGGACAACAAGGGCGAACTCGACGTCAAGCTCTGCCAGCTGGTCAAGCTTCTGCGCGGCGGCGAGCCCGTGAAGATGTCGAAGCGTGCCGGCGACTTTGTGACGCTGCGTGATGTCGTCGATGAGGTTGGACGCGACGCAGTCCGCTTCATGATGATTTTCCGCAAGAACGACGCGACCTTGGACTTCGATCTTGCCAAGGTGGTCGAGCAGTCGAAGGACAATCCGGTCTTCTACGTCCAGTACGCCCATGCCCGCTGCGCCTCCGTGTTCCGGCAGGCCGCGGAAGCTTTCCCGGGAGCGAACTTTTCAGCGCAAGAACTTGAAAAAGCGGACCTTTCGATCCTATCTGACGAAGCGGAGATGGATCTCATCCACCGGATCGCCCAGTATCCGCGGATGATCGAGGCGGCCGCGGAGGCTCACGAGCCACATCGGGTGGCGTTCTACCTCTACGACGTGGCCAGTGCCTTCCATTCCTTATGGAACAAGGGCAAAGACTTGCCGCAATTACGCTTTGTTAATCAAACTGATAAAGAGTCAACGAAAGCGAGGCTCGCTTTGGTCCATGCCCTCAGGGGCGTGCTGGCATCCGGCCTCGCCATCCTGGGCGTCACGGCACCCAACGAGATGCGCTGACGGTTTCAGAAGGCGGGTTGACCGCTTCTGGCCATCTGCGCAGGGTTCCGTTACGTTGTGACAAGGGGCGGGTGCGCTCCTGTTGAGTAACCGGAGGTCCGGCGCAATGAGCGAATCAGTGAAGCCCCGTTTTGCCGTCGATCTGAACGAGATCGAGCGGCAGATCGCCCAGGCGCAAGGCGCCCCCTCTCAATCGGCCCCCGCCACGCGGAGCGATCCGCTGGCGGAGCTGGCCCGCATCGTGGGCCAGGACGATCCCTTCCAGTCCCTGCTGGCGAACGATCGCCCGGCCAGGCCGCGCAACCAGGCCAATGCGGGGCTGGATGACCTCTTCGCCACCCGCGACGAGCCGGCGCCCCCCAACGTGGCCCATTTCCCGGTTCGCCACGCGGCTCCTGCCGCGCCGGCCTATCACCACGACGATTACGCGCCCAGCGCTGCTCCCCCGGCCCAGCCGGCCTATGCCTACCAGGAGCCCGCCCACCAGGCCCAGGGCCACGACGGCTACGCGAACGAGGCCTATGACCAGGGCTTCTACGACGACCAGGACGGCCAGAGCTATGAGCCGGCCGACCAGATGGACTATGCGCCTCAGGAGAAGCCCCGCTCCCGCAAGGGCCTCATCCTCGTCGGCGCGCTGGTCGGCGCCGTGGTGGTCGGCGGTGGCGGCGCCTACCTCCTGGGCGGCAATTCCACTTCGTTCTCGGGCGGGCAGCCGCCCCTGATCGCGGCCTCGAACGAGCCGATCAAGGTGCAGCCGCAGAATCCAGGCGGGGTCGAGATCCCGAACCAGAACAAGCAGATCTACGAACGCGCCAACCAGACCGACACCAAGGTGGTCAGCCACGAGGAGCAGCCCGTCGACGTCAAGCAGGCGGTGCGGATGAACTCCGGCGAGTCCACGGGGGCGACCAATGCCGGCCAGGGGGCCCGTCAGCCGTCGAACGGCATGAACCTGGGCGAGCCGCGCAAGGTCCGCACGGTGACGATCCGTCCGGACGGCAGCACGGTCCAGCCCGAAACGGTCCATGCCCGGGCGCCTGCGGCGGCGCTGCCGACCATGTCGCTTCCGGCGGCGGCTCAGGCCAATGCTCCGGCTCCGAGGCCGGCGCCTCAGGCGGTCGCCAGCACCCCCGCCGCTGCTCCCGCGACACCGGCTCCGAAGCCCGCATCGGCTGCGACCCCTGCTCCGGCCGCGTCCACTCCGGCTCCCGCAGCCTCGACTCCGGCAAGCGGCGCATCGCCGCAGCGGGTCGCTTCGGCCCAGCCGGTGGCGGTCGCTCCGGCCGCGGCATCCGAGGCCACCGGCGGCTTTGCGGTCCAGCTCGGCGTCAGCGGTTCCGAGGGCGACGCCCAGGCGGCCTTCGATCGCTTCCAGAAGAAGTTCTCGGACCTGGAAGGAAAGCCGGCTTTGATCCGCAAGGCCGAGGTGAACGGCAACACCGTCTATCGCGTCCGCGTCGGCCCCATGTCCCGTGACGAGGCTTCGTCCCTGTGCTCCAAGCTCCAGGGACAGGGCGGCCAGTGCTTCGTGGCGAAGAACTAAGGCGGGACAAGCCGCTTGGGACTTCTTGACCCTGCCCGGCAGGGGACGTAAGGCGCGGGTATGACCACCCGCGCCTTCATTGCTGGCTGCTCCGGCCACGAGCTCACCCCCGACGAGGCCGCCTTCTTCCGGGAGGCGGCGCCCTTGGGGTTCATCCTGTTCAAGCGCAACATCGACAGCCCGGCGCAGGTGAGGGCGCTCTGCGACGCTCTGCGCGAGACCGTCGGCCGGGCCGACGCCCCGATCCTGATCGACCAGGAGGGCGGCCGCGTCCAGCGCATGGGGCCGCCCCACTGGCCCAAATACCCCTCGGGCCGCACCTACGGCCTCCTCCACGCCAACGATCCGCTTGTTCGGCGCGAGATCGCAAGGCTCGGCGCCCGCCTGATCGCCCATGACCTGCGCGAGGTCGGGATCACGGTGGATTGCCTGCCGGTCCTGGACGTCCCGTCCCCCGGCGCCCATGACGTGATCGGCGACCGGGCCTACGGCCGCTCGGCCGAGGACGTGGCGATCCTGGGCCGCGCCGCCGCCGAGGGCCTTCTGGCGGGAGGCGTCCTGCCGGTGGTCAAGCACATGCCGGGACACGGCCGGGCAGGGGCCGACAGCCATCTGGCCCTGCCGGTGGTGGATGCGAGCCGCGAGGAGCTGGAGGCCCATGATTTCCGGCCCTTCCGGATGCTGACCGACATGCCGCTCGCCATGACGGCCCACGTGGTCTACACGGCGATCGACCCCGAGCGACCGGCCACGACCTCGCCGGTGGTGGTCCGCGAGATCATCCGCGGCCATATCGGCTACGACGGCCTCGTGATGACCGACGATCTCTCCATGCATGCCCTGTCGGGCTCCTTCCGCGAGCGGACCGAGGCCGCCTTCGCGGCCGGCTGCGACATCGGCCTGCACTGCAACGGCCGCATGGAGGAGATGTCCGGAGTGGCCGAGGCGGCGCCCGTCCTCGAAGGCGATGCCCTTCGTCGGGCCGAGGTCGCCCTTCAGCGCATTCGCCACGATCCGGAGCCGCTCGATCCTGTGGATGCCCGCGCTCGGCTCGACGCCGCGCTTGCGATGGTCGCCTAGGCGGTGGAAGCTGCGGGCCCCGCGAGTTGAGTTCATCCATGGCACAGCCTCTCCCTTTCGAAGACGGAGCCGCCCCCGAGCGGGCGGAGAGCGAACCCGCGCTCCTCGTCGACGTGGACGGCTTCGAGGGGCCGCTCGACCTCCTGCTGGAGCTCGCCCGACGCCAGAAGGTGGACCTGCACCGCATCTCGATCCTGGCGCTGGCCGAGCAGTACCTCGTCTTCATCGAGGAGGCGCGCCGGATGCGCCTCGAGCTGGCGGCGGACTATCTGGTGATGGCGGCCTGGCTCGCCTATCTCAAGTCCCGTCTCCTGCTGCCCGAGCCGCCCAAGGGCGAGGAGCCGAGCGCCGAGGATCTGGCGACCGCGCTGGCGCTGCGCCTGCGCCGCCTGGAGTCGATCCGTGAAGCCGCCAAGAAGCTGGGCGAGCGCGAATGGCTTGGCCGCGAGGTCTTCGCCCGCGGGGCGCCGGAGCCGGTGGTGGTCCGCAAGGACTCTCATTACGAGGCGAGCCTCTACGACCTGCTCTCGGCCTATGCCCGACAGAGGCAGATCCGCTTCAACGCCAGGGTGTCTCTGCACAAGCGGACCGTCTGGTCGCTGATCGAGGCCCGGGAGGCCCTCGAGCGCCTGGTGGGTCACCTGAACGACTGGGTGACCCTGGACACTTATCTCGTCGAGTACATGGTGGAGCCCGCCATGCGCCCGACCGTCCTGGCATCGGCCCTGTCCGCTACCCTCGAGATGGTGCGGGAGGGGAAACTGACGGTGCGGCAGGACGAAGCCTTCGCGCCGGTCTGGGTGAAGCCCGTGACCGATCCGGCCGAGGCAGGAGCCTAAAGATGGAAGAGACCGACGACATGGTGGAGGAGCAGGTCTCCTCCGAAATCCAGGTGCCGGATCACGGCGAGGCCATGCGCATCGCCGAGGCGCTGCTGTTCGCCTCTGCCGAGCCGCTGGGCGCCGAGGAACTGGCCGGGCGCCTTCCCGAAGGAGCGGACGTGGCGAAGATCCTGGAGGATCTGACGGCCCACTATGCCGGTCGCGGCGTCAACCTCGTGCGAGTGGCCGGGAAATGGCAGTTCCGCACGGCGGGCGACCTGTCCTTCGTGCTGGCCCGGAACGTGACGGAGCAGCGCAGGCTCTCCCGCGCCGCCATGGAGACCCTGGCGATCGTGGCCTATCACCAGCCTGTCACCCGCGCCGAGATCGAGGAGATCCGCGGCGTCGCCACGTCCAAGGGCACCCTCGACACCCTCATGGAGACCGGCTGGATCCGCCTGCGCGGGCGCCGGAAGGCGCCGGGCCGGCCCGTGACCTACGGCACGACGCCCCATTTCCTCGAGCATTTCGGCCTCGACGCCATCGACGACCTGCCGGGTCTCGAGGAGCTGAAAGGGGCCGGCTTCATCGAGGGCCGCGTCCCGTCCGACTTCTCGGTGCCGGTGCCGTCCGACGATCAGGCCCTGCGGGAGGACGAGGACCCGCTCGAGGGCGACGACCTGCTCCAGCCGCTGGACATGCACCAGAGCGAGGCCGGCGAGGAATGACCGCAAAGCCAGCGCCCGGAAGGGACCGCTTCCGCCTGCCCCTCTGGGGCCAGCGCGGCACGGCGGGAGCCTCGATTCCGGCCCAGCTCACCTTCGAGAACATCGTCCAGACCTATGGCGGCCTGAACGTGCTCGACGGCGTGTCGCTCACGGTCAGGCCGGGCGAGCTCGTCTGCCTGCTCGGCCATTCCGGCTGCGGCAAGACCACGCTGCTGCGCATTGCGGCGGGGGTCGAGGCGCCGACCTCGGGGCGCGTCCTCATGGACGGGCTGGAGGTGAGCGGGCCGTCGGCCTTCGTCGAGCCGGAGCGGCGCGGCATCGGGCTGATGTTCCAGGACTATGCGCTCTTCCCGCACATGACGGTCCTGCAGAACGTCAAGTTCGGCCTCAAGGACCTGTCGGCCAAGGAGGCGGACATCGCCGCCCGCCGCGCCCTGTCGCGCGTAGGCCTGGAGCACTATGCGGAGGAGTTTCCCCACACACTGTCCGGCGGCGAGCAGCAGCGCGTGGCGCTGGCGCGCTCCATCGCGCCGCGTCCGGGTGTGCTGCTGATGGACGAGCCGTTCTCCAACCTCGACCGTCGCATGCGCGACGCCATCCGCGACGAGACGGTGGCGATCCTGCGCGAGACGAAGGCGACCACCATCGTGGTGACGCACGATCCGGAGGAGGCAATGCGGATCGCCGACCGAATCGTGCTCATGCGTTCGGGCACGATCATCCAGGAGGGATCCTCGGAGGAGATCTACCGTCGCCCGGTCAATCTGTTCGCGGCGCGTTTCTTCTGCGACTTCAACGAAATTCCCGGCGAGGTCCGGAACGGCCTGGCTCATTGCCCGGTCGGCGTCTTCCCGGCGCCGGGCCTGAGCGACGGCCCGGCCGTGGTCTGCGTGCGTCCGCAGGGCGTGCGGCTCAAGCCCGCGGGGCTGTGCCTGCCGGGGCGCGTCGTGTCGCGCCGCTTCCTCGGGGAGGTCGACCTTGTCCATATCGACGTGGCGGGAGTCGAGCGGCCGCTTCAGGCGCGCGTTCACGATCCGGTGGGCGCGAAACCCGGACAGGATGTGGGCATCGAGATCGACCCGAAGGATGTCCTTGTTTTCGCCGCTGCGGATGCCTAGGTTGGCCGCAAGTTGAAATTCGAGAACCGTGCCTTATGGGCGCAGGAGGTTTGCCGTGGGTAGCACTAGCATCTGGCACTGGATCGTCGTTGGTTTGATCGTCGTCCTGCTCTTCGGGCGCGGCAAGATTTCCGACATGATGGGCGACGTCGCCAAGGGCATCAAAGCCTTCAAGAAGGGCATGGCCGAGGACGACACGCCGGCGAAGCCCGTTCAGCCGTCGGAGCCCGTGCGGACCATCGACCATCAGGCCGGCACCGCCGCGCCGACGGGTGCGACGACGGACCACAAGGTCGGCTGAACAGTATGAGGCCGCGCCGTCGCGCGGCCATTGCGTAACCGTAGGGTCAGGGCCACGCCATGTTGGACATGAGCTGGGGTGAGGTGATGGTGATCGGCGCCGTCGCGTTGATCGTCATCGGCCCGAAGGACCTGCCGCGCGCGCTGCGAACGGTCGGCAACGTCACGGGCAAGATCCGCCGCATGGCCGCCGAGTTCCAGGGCCAGTTCCAGGAAGCCATGCGCGAGGCGGAGCTCGACGACGTCAAGAAGCAGCTGCAGGGCGTGAACGAATCCGTGTCTTCCCTCAACACCAACTTCAACCCGATCCAGACGATCCGGGACGAACTGAAAGGCGCGGTGGACGCTCCCATGACGGCTCATGAGAAGACGCCGGGCGAGGAAGCCCACGACGCCGCCGCTCAGGGCAGGGGAGAGGCCGGTCCGCCGGCCCCGGTCGATCCGGCCATCGCGCTGCCGATCCCGTCCGTCCCGCCGATCGTCGATCCCGCGGAGGCGATCGCCGAATCCCTGGAGCGTGAGGCCGAAGCCGAACGGCGGAAGGCCGTCGAAGCCGCCGCGCCCAAGAACGACAAACCGGACGCACAAGCCTGATGACCACGAGCGTGGAAGACGATGAGGTCGAGGCATCGCGTGCGCCTCTGATCGAGCATCTGACCGAGTTGCGTGCGCGCCTCATCAAGGCGCTCATCGCGTTCATCGTGATGTTCTTCATATGCTTTGCGGGCGCGAAATACATCTACAACGCGCTGGTCTGGCCTTATGTGCTGGCGGTCGGCTCGCCCGAGAAGGCGCACCTCGTCTACACCCATGGCCTCGAATACCTGTTCACCCAGATCCAGGTCGCGGCCTTCGGGGCCGGGTTCCTGGCGTTCCCGGTCATCGCGATCCAGATCTACAAGTTCGTCGCCCCCGGCCTCTACAAGAACGAGCGCAGGGCCTTCCTGCCCTACCTGGTGGCCACGCCGGTGCTGTTCACGGTGGGCGCCGCCTGCGTGTACTTCATCGCCATGCCGCTGCTGATGCGGTTCTCGGTCGGCATGCAGCAGCTCGCGACCGACAACGCCCCGGCCATCGAGTTCCTGCCCAAGGTCAGCGAGTACCTGTCGCTGATCATGACGCTGATCTTCGCCTTCGGCATTTGCTTCCAGCTGCCCGTCATCCTGACGCTGCTCGCCCGGGCCGGGATCATCGATTCGCAGTTCCTCAAGGACAAGCGCCGCTACGCGATCGTTGTCGTCTTCGTGGCCGCCGCGGTCCTGACGCCGCCGGACGTGATCAGCCAGTTCGCCCTCGCGGTCCCGACGCTGCTCCTCTACGAGGCGTCTATCTTCTCCGTCCGCATGGTCGAGAAGAAGCGGGCGGAAGCCGAGGCCGCGCGCGCTGCGGCCGGAGAGGCGTGAGCCGGCGGCGCTGACCGCATCCGAGCGTGAGCATGGGACGGTCCCGAAAAGTGGTTTCCACTTTCGGGGCCGATGCTCTAAGGACAGGGCCGTATTGTCGAAGAACGGTCCTACCATGCATGACATCCGCTCCATCCGCGAGAACCCCACAGGCTTCGACCAAGGCCTCCGGAACCGGGGCATGGAGCCCCTGTCCGAGCGCCTGATCGCCCTCGACGACCGGCGCAAGAGCGCCGTCTCCGCGCTCCAGGCGGCCCTCGAGCGCCGCAATGCCATGTCCAAGGAGATCGGCCAGGCCAAGGCCAAGAAGGACGAGGCCCGGGCGCAGGAGCTGATGGCCGAGGTCGCCCGGCTGAAGGAGAGCATCCCGCAGCTCGAGCAGGAGGAGCGCGAGGCCGGGAAGGAGCTCGACACGCTTCTGGCCGCCATCCCGAACACCCCCAAGGGGGACGTGCCGGTCGGCCCCGACGAGACCGGCAACGTGGAGCGCCACCGCTTCGGCACGCCCCGGACCCTGAACAGCGCCAAGCAGCATTTCGAGCTGGGCGAGGATCTCGGCCTGATGGACTTCGAGACCGCCGCCAAGCTCTCGGGCTCGCGCTTCGTGGTGCTGAAGGGCGCCCTGGCGCGGCTGGAGCGGGCGATCGGCCAGTTCATGATCGACCTGCACACGAACGAGCATGGCTACACGGAGGTGAGCCCGCCGCTTCTCGTGAAGGACGCCGCTATGTTCGGCACGGCGCAGCTGCCGAAGTTCGAGGACGACCAGTTCTGGGCCTTCCCAGGCTCGGCCCTCGAAACGCTGCTGGCCTCTGCCTCCGAGGGGGCGGCTCCTGAGGCCCTTCGCCAGATCGCGAAGGACAGCCGCTACGGGCTCATCCCGACCGCCGAGGTGACGCTGACCAACCTGGTGCGCGAGCAGATCGTGGCGGAAGAGGAGCTGCCGATGCGCCTCACCGCTCTCACCCAGAGCTTCCGGGCTGAGGCGGGATCCGCCGGGCGCGACACGCGCGGCATGATCCGCCAGCACCAGTTCACCAAATGCGAACTCGTCTCGATCACGACGCCCGAGACGTCCGCCGACGAGCACGAGCGGATGCTGACCAGCGCCGAGAACGTGCTCAAAAAACTGGAGCTGCCGTTCCGCACGATGACGCTCTGCACCGGCGACATGGGCTTCGCGTCGGCCAAGACCTACGATATCGAGGTCTGGCTGCCGGGGCAGGGGATGTACCGCGAGATCTCGAGCTGTTCGGTCTGCACGGACTTCCAGGCCAGGCGCATGAACGCGCGGTTCCGTCCGGCGGACGGCAAGGGGCCACGCTTCGTGCACACCCTCAACGGGTCCGGCCTTGCGGTCGGCCGCACCATGGTGGCGGTGCTGGAGAACTACCAGAACGAGGACGGCAGCATCGCGGTCCCGGCAGCGCTCCAGCCCTATATGGGCGGGCTCGCCCGCATCGAGCGGCAGGCTTAAGACCATGCGCATCCTCTGCACCAACGACGACGGGATCCACGCTCCGGGCCTCAAGACCCTGGAGACCATCGCCCGCGCCCTGTCGGACGATGTCTGGATCGTGGCGCCCGAGACCGACCAGAGCGGCGTTTCCCACTCGCTGTCGCTCAACGATCCCTTACGCCTGCGCGAAGTCGCCGACCGGCACTTCGCCGTGAAGGGCACGCCCACCGACTGCGTGATCATGGGCGTGCGCCAGCTCATGCTCGACCGCAAGCCGGACTTGATCCTGTCCGGCGTGAACCGCGGGCAGAACGTGGCCGAGGACGTGAGCTATTCCGGCACCGTGGCCGGCGCCATCGAGGGTACGATCCTCGGCGTGCCGTCCATCGCGCTCTCCCAGGCCTACGGAGCGGGCACGCGCAACGCCTTGCGTTGGCACTGCGCGGAGCATCATGGGCCGAAGGTCGTGCGCAAGATCCTGGAAACGGGCATCGAGCCAGGCATCCTCGTCAACGTGAACTTCCCGGACTGCGAGCCGGAGGAGGTCGAAGGCGCCGCCGTGGTCAACCAGGGGCAGCGCACCCAGGAACTCCTGCGTCTCGACGAGCGGCGCGACGGGCGCGGCAATCCCTATTTCTGGATCGCCTTCGAGCGGAAGCCCTTCACGCCCGGCAACGGCACGGATCTCTGGGCGATCGCCAACCGGCGCATCGCGATCACGCCGCTGCGGCTCGACATGACCGACGAACCGACCCTGACGCGCTACGCCCAGGCCTTCGAGTAGGAGCCGAGCCGAGGGGATGAGCGAGACCGATCCGCTTCAGGAACCGATGGAGCCGCTTCTCGCTCCCGACATGGATCAGCGGGACGAGCAGGAGGCGGTCGGCGTCGCGTCGTTCCTGTTGTCCCTGCGCTCGCGCGGCATCCGCGACATCGGAATCCTGCGCGCCATGGAGCTGGTGCCGCGGGACGTGTTCGCGCCCCGTCGCTTCTCGGATTTGTCCCGCACCGACGTCGCCCTGCCGCTGCCCTGCGGCCAGACCATGACGGCGCCGCGCACCGTCGCGGCCATGCTCCTCGCCCTCGGGGTGGCCGAGGGGCACAAGGTGTTCGAGGTCGGCACCGGCACCGGCTATGTGAGCGCGCTGCTGTCACGGCTCGGGGCGGAGGTCCATTCCGTCGAGCGGTTCAACACCCTGGCGGAGGCGGCGATCCAGCACCTGAGGATCGTGAAGGCGGAGCGGGTGCACATCGAGATCGGAGACGGGCTGGCGGCCCGCCCGCGCGAGCGCTTCGACCGGATCCTGCTCAACGGCGCCGTCGCGGAGGTGCCTTTCGCCGTAACCGCGCTCCTCGGGCCGGGCGGCCGCCTCGTGGGGGCGCTCACCGTCGAAGGATTGCCGCGTCTCGTTCGGATCGACCGCCTGGAGGACGGGGAACTGCGGCAGGAGGTCGGCGCGGGCCTGCGGATCTCCCCTCTCGTCTCCGGCGTCGCCCAGACCCTCTGACAGTCGCGAAAAAAGCGATCAGAGTTACGGAAACTTGTCCGCAGAAACTGTTGCTTAACCTGAATCGGCTTTTAATCACCCCATCGAGTTGCGTTCGGTTGGTGGGGTTTGAGTCATGCGTTTGCGGGTGTGTTCTGGGCAGTGGATCGCGGTTTCGCGGATCGCTCTGGTGGGCTTGATCGGCAGTGCCGCAGCGGCCTGTAGTTCGGACACGATGCGGTTTGCGGAGAATCCGTTCTCCAATCCGTTCGCCGCAAGCGACAGATTCGACTCGAGCGCTGCCCCCGCCGCTCAGGCTCCGGCCCAGAACCTCGCCGCGACGACCGCCGTGCCCACTCCCTCCGTGCAGGCCCAGGCGCTTCCCCCGGTCCAGGCGCAGCCTCTGTCCCAGCCCGCCCGCGTCGCCTCCGCTCCGGCTCCCGCTCCGGTCGCAGGCAGCGCCAACGGCTGGTCCGCCGCCGGCGGCACCCCGATCACGGTCGGCAGCAACGACAACCTGAACACGATCTCCCAGCGCTACGGCGTTCCGTCGAGTGCGATCCTGGCCGCGAGCGGCCTGTCGAGCGCCTCGCAGGTGAAGCCCGGCCAGCGGGTCGTGATCCCGGTCTACAACGCCGGCAGCGGCTCGACCCAGGTCGCGTCCGCTCCGACCCCGGCTCCGGCGCGCCCGGCGATGGCGTCGCAGCCCGCAGGCCAGCCCAAGTTCCGCCTCGTGGAGAATTCCAAGGCTGCGGCCGCTCCGGTCGAGCCTGTGGAGGCCGGCAAGCGCAGCCGCCCCGGCATGACCGCGACCGCAAAGGCCGAGCCGGCTCCGGCTCCGGTCAAGGAGGCCCCGGTCAGGACCGCCTCCGCGGCTCCCGAGCCGTTGGTCTCCGCGGCCCGGCCGGTCGTCGAGCAGTCCACCAAGGTTGCGGCCTATGCCGATCCGCAGCAGATGAAGCCCGTGGTCCAGCCCGTTCCGGCGCAGCCCGTCGCAGCAGCGCCCGCTCCGGCTCCGGTCGCCCAGCCCGAGGCCGCCAAGGCTCCGGTCCAGGAGCCCGAGCAGACGGCGAGCGTTTCCGGCGACTTCCGCTGGCCGGCCCGCGGCCGCGTCATCGCCGGCTTCGGGGCCAATGGCGGCAACGAAGGCATCAACATCGCGGTCCCGGAGGGAACGCCCGTGAAGGCCGCCGAGGCCGGAACGGTGACCTATGCCGGCAGCGAGGTGAAGGGCTACGGCAACCTCGTGCTCATCCGCCACGAGAACGGCTACGTCTCGGCCTACGCCCATAACGGCGCGCTCAGCGTGAAGCGCGGCGAGCAGGTCAAGCGCGGCCAGGTGATCGCGACCTCCGGCCAGAGCGGCAACGTGACGTCGCCGCAGCTCCACTTCGAGATCCGCAAGGGTTCGACCCCGGTCGACCCGATCAAGTATCTCGGCGGCTAAGGCCTCTCGGAAATTTTGCTTCGGTCGGCTTTCGAGACCCGTGGCCGATCAAGGAAGGGGACGGTGGAGCTCAGCCACCGTCCCTTTGCCGTTTCGTCAGATCGGCTGGCCCAGCCGCCCCGCCAGGTCCTGGATGAACTGCCAGGCCGTGCGTCCGGAGCGGGCCCCGCGCGTCGTCGCCCATTCGAGCGCCTCGGCCCGGAAGGCCTCCCGGTCCCCCTGGAGGCCCAGGTGGTCGATGTAGCCGAAGACCATGTCGAGATACTCGTCCTGGCTGCACTTGTGGAAGCCGAGCCAGAGGCCGAAACGATCCGACAGGGACACCTTCTCCTCCACGGCCTCGCCGGGATTGATGGCGGTCGAGCGCTCGTTCTCCATCATGTCTCTGGGAAGCAAGTGGCGGCGGTTCGACGTGGCGTAGAAGATCACGTTATCGGGACGGCCCTCGATGCCGCCTTCCAGCACCGCCTTGAGGGATTTATAGGACGTATCGTCGGAATCGAACGAGAGGTCGTCGCAGAAGACGATGAACCGGTGCGGGTCCGCCCGCAGGAGGGCCATGAGCTCAGGCAGGGTCTCGATGTCCTCCCGGTGGATCTCGATGAGCTTGAGCGGGCGCGAGGCGTCGGGCCGGGTGTGGTTGATCTCCGCATGCACCGCCTTGACCAGGGACGACTTGCCCATGCCCCGCGCGCCCCAGAGCAGGGCGTTGTTGGCCGGCAGGCTCTTGGCGAAGCGCTGGGTGTTCTCGGCGAGCATGTCGCGCACCCGGTCGATGCCCCGCAGGAGGCTCATCTCCACGCGGCTGACCTTTGGCACCGGCGAGAGGCGCCGGGCGGCGGCCTGCCACACGAAGGCGTCGGCGGCCGCGAAATCCGCCTGCGGCATCGCGGCCGGGGCAAGGCGCTCCAGGGCGTCGGCGATGCGCCTCAGGAGCGCGAGGGAATCGGGAGAGGAGAGGGGGGAGAGAGGATCTGATGGAGCGTTGGACATGACGTTCTGCAACCCGTGACGGGGCTGCTTAGCGCGGAAGGCGGAGGGCGTCCATGGAGAGGGGCTTTGGAAATCCCCGCAACTTCATTGATTTCGTGGAGTCGATGGGTATAGTCCGCCCCGCTTCTTACACCGCACGGCGCGGGTGGGCGTTTTTCGGCGCCTGCCTCGCGCCTTTATCCATGGAGAGCCGCTTGTTCATTTCGCCCGCCTTCGCGCAAGGGGCCCCCGCCGCTGGGGGAACGGATATGATTCTGCAATTCGTTCCGTTCATCCTCATTTTCGTCATCATGTGGTTCCTGATCATCCGTCCTCAGCAGAAGCGGGTGAAGACGCACCAGGAGATGATCAAGAACGTCCGCCGTGGCGACACGGTGGTCACGTCCGGCGGCATCATCGGGAAGGTCACGAAGGTTCTCGAGGATTCGGCCGATATCGAGATCGAGATCTCGGAGGGCGTGAAGGTGAAGGTCGCCCGCGCCATGATCGCCGAGGTCCGCGCCAAGGGCGAGCCGGTCAAGGCCTAAGACGGCCGACGCGTCTCCCAGAAGAGGTTTAGTCGACGATGCTGCGCTACTCGAGGTCCAAGATCATCGCCACCATGGCAATCATCGTGATCGGTCTGCTTCTCGCGGTTCCGAGCATGATGAGCCGCGAGCAGCGCGAGGCTTTCCGGAGCTCTCTGCCGAGCTGGGTGCCGTCGTGGGTCATCCCGTCCCGCGCCATCGTCCTCGGCCTCGATCTTCAGGGCGGGTCGCACGTCCTCCTCGAGGTCGACGTGCCCGACCTGCTGCGCACCCAGACCACGCAGCTGCGCGACGACATCCGTCGCGTGCTGCGCGAGACCCGGGTCGCCCCCCAGGGAGGCATCCAGCTCACCCAGCGGGGGGCCCAGATCCGGGTGCCCGATGCCGCCGACCGGGAGCGCATCCTGCCCAAGCTGCGCGAGCTGTCGCAGCCCATCGGTAATGCGGTGATCGGCCAATCGGGGAACCGCGACATTCTCGTGGACACGACTCCCGACGGGTTGATCACCCTGACCTATACGGAAGCCGGCGTGAACGAGAAGGTCCGCCGCGCCGTCGACCAGGCCATCGAAGTGCTGCGCCGCCGCGTCGATGCGCTCGGCACGACCGAGCCGAACATCCAGCGTCAGGGCGTCGACCGTATTCTCGTCCAGGTGCCGGGCCTCCAGGATCCGCAGCGCCTGAAGGAAATCCTCGGCCGCACCGCCAAGCTCGAATTCCGCCTGCTGGGCCAGCAGGGCGCCGCCGACGTGGACATGCTTCCCTCCAAGGACGCGGGCGGCCAGCGCGTGCCCGTGGAGCGCCAGGTCATCGTCGAGGGCGGCGATCTCGTCGATGCGCAGCCGGCCTTCGACAGCCGCACCAACGAGCCCATCGTCAACTTCCGCTTCAACATCCGCGGCGCCCAGCGCTTCGGCCAGGCGACCACCGAGAATATCGGCCGGCCGCTCGCCATCGTGCTGGACAACGAGGTCATCTCGGCGCCCACCATCCAGTCCGCCATCACGGGCGGCGCGGGCCAGATCTCCGGCCGCTTTTCGGTCCAGCAGGCGAACGACCTCGCGGTGCTCCTGCGCGCCGGCGCCCTGCCGGCCAAGCTGACCATTGTCGAGGAGCGGACCGTCGGTCCGGGCCTCGGCCAGGATTCGATCCAGGCCGGCAAGATGGCCACCTACGTGGCCACCATCTTCGTCGTCATCTTCATGTTCGCCACCTACGGGATCTTCGGCCTGATCGCGAACATCGCGCTGCTCGTCCACGTGGGCCTGATCTTCGGCCTCATGTCGGTGCTCGAGGCGACCCTGACCCTGCCGGGCATCGCCGGCATCGTGCTCACCATCGGCACGGCGGTCGACTCGAACGTGCTGATCTACGAGCGCATCCGCGAGGAGGTCAGGTCGGGCCGGTCGATCGTGTCCGGCGTCCAGGCGGGCTTCGAGCGCGCCTTCGCGACCATCGTGGACTCCAACAGCACCATGGCGATCGCCGCCCTCATCCTGTTCTTCCTCGGATCGGGACCGGTGCGCGGCTTCGCGGTGGTGTTCCTTCTCGGCATCCTGACGACGGTGATCACCGCCGTGACCCTGACGCGCATGATGATCGCGCTCTGGTACAAGTGGATGCGCCCCAAAGTTCTTCCGTTCTAAGGAGTTGTTGTCGTGCGCCTCATCCGTCTCTGGCCCGAGAACTCCCACTTCGACTTCATGCGCTTGCGGCGCTTCTCATTCCCGCTGTCGGCGATCATCTCGATCCTGGCCGTGATCATGCTCTCGACCGTCGGGCTGAACTTCGGCATCGACTTCAAGGGCGGCACGCTCATGGAGCTGCAGTCGAAGACCGGGCAGGTCGACGTCGGCGCCGTGCGCCAGACCGCCGAGGGCTTCGGCTTCGGCGAGGTCGAGGTGCAGGAATTCGGCAATGCGGGCGGCGTGTCCCTTCGCTTCCCGATCCAGTCGGGCGGCGAGGCGGCGCAGAGCGCGGTGGTGCAGAAGGCGCGTGACACCTTCGGCAGCCAGTTCGACTTCCAGCGCGTCGAGACGGTGGGGCCGCGCGTCTCCAACGAGCTTGTCCAGTCGGGAACGATCGGCATCGTGCTCTCGGTCCTGGCGGTGCTGCTCTATCTCTGGTTCCGGTTCGAGCGTGAGCTCGCCATCGCGTCCATCATCGGCACGATGCACGACATCGTGCTCACGGTCGGCTTCTTCGTGATCACCCGGCACGAGTTCAACATGACCTCGATCGCTGCGATCCTCACCATCGTCGGCTATTCGCTCAACGAGACCGTCGTCGTGTTCGACCGTACCCGCGAACTCATGCGCCGCTACAAGACGATGCCGACCGAGGAGCTGTTGAATCTCTCGATCAACCACACCATGTCCCGCACGATCATGACGGCCGTGACCACGGCTCTGTCCCTGCTGGCGCTGGTGCTGTTCGGCGGGCGCGCGATCGAGGGCTTCGCCCAGGTGATGCTCTACGGGGTCGTGATCTGCACCTATTCGGCGATCTGCATTTCGTCGCCGATGCTGATCTATATCGGCCTGCGCAGCTCGGAAGCCGCCAAGGTGCCGGAGGGCAAGGTCGCCGCAGCGGAGTAAGGGCATGTCTGAGGGCCGCCTCTACGACGGATTCGTCCCCGGACGATTCCCCATCGACGCCTACGGCAATGGCGGCTTTCGCTTCGCGGACATGTCCCATCGCGGCTCGATCCTCGTCCTGCCGTCCGGCATCAGGGCGTGGCCGGTGACCTCGCTGGCGGAGATGACCGGCAGCACCCTCGATCCGATTTTCGCCGAAGGAGACGCCCTCGAGCTGCTCCTTCTTGGCACGGGCGTCGACGTGGCTGCCATTCCGGAACGGGTGCGGCTGCGCTTCCGCGAGGCGCGGATCGGCCTGGACGTCATGCAGACCGGCGCCGCCGCCCGCACGTACAACATCCTGCTGGCCGAGAACCGCCGTGTCGGTGCGGCCCTCATCGCCGTGCCCTGATATGGCCGAGACCGATCCGAACTTCGCCTTCGCCCATTGCGAGTCCCTGGTGCGCGAGGGAGATCCCGACCGCTACTGGGCAAGCCTCTATGCGCCGGTCGACCGACGCCCGCATCTCTACGCCCTCTATGCCTTCAACTTCGAGGTGGCGCGGATCCGCGAAGCCGTGCGCGAAGCCCTCGTCGGCGAGATCCGCCTGCAATGGTGGCGTGATGCGCTCCAGGGCGAGGCGAGGGGCGACGTGCGGGCCAACCCGGTCGCGGCCGCCCTCGACGACACCATCGTCAAGTTCCGCCTGCCCCGGCAGGCCCTCGTCGACCTGATCGACGCCCGGGTGTTCGATCTCTACGACGATCCGATGCCGAGCCTGAACGACCTCGAGGGCTATTGCGGGGAAACGTCCTCCAGCCTGATCCGGCTGTCCAGCATGGTCCTGGCCCAGGGGCGCGACCCCGGCTCCGCCGATGCGGCCGGCCATGGCGGCGTCGCCTATGCGATCACGGGGCTGCTTCGGGCCTTTCCCTGGCACGCCCGCCAAGGCCAGGTCTACGTCCCGGCCGACATTCTCGAGAAGCACGGTGTGGTACGCGACGACATCGTAACCGGCCGCGGCGGACCGGGACTCGAGGCGGCGCTCGCCGATCTCAGGGCCATCGCGCGCCGGCATCTCGATCAGGCCCGGACGCTGCGCCCGACGATCCCGACGGAGGCCGCGCCGGCCTATCAGCCCCTGGCCCTGGTGGAGCCCTATCTCAATCAAATGGAACGGAAGGACTACGACCCGTTCCGGACGGCAATCGACCTGCCTCAGTGGCGCCGGATCTGGGCCCTCTGGCGGGGGCCGTTCTAGCGCCTTCCACGATCCCGGCGGTCAGCCGTTGTCGCCACTGTCGATGATGACGTGCTTCTTCCCCATCACGCAGTATTCGATGTGCTCCTTGCCATCGACCACGTAGCGGATTTCCTTCTCGGCCTCCTGCTCGGGCGTGTCGTTCGCCGAACAGGTCAACTCGGGCCTCGGCTTCTGCGGCTCCCTGGCCTGCGCCAAAGAAGCCGCGGCGAGCGCCAGGACGGCCGTCAGGATCGCCATGCGGGTCATGCGCTGCTCCGTGGTCCAGATCGGGCGAACCCCTATTCCGCCGCCGCCGCAAGGGCAGCGCTGCCCGACAGCCAGGCGGCCAGATCGGACCGGGCCCGGTCCGTCAGGGCCTTTTTCTTGGCCAGGGCCTTGGCTGGACCGCGCAGGCGCTTGCCGTCCTCGGATTTCGGGGTGAAATCGATCGGCGGGAACAGGCCGAAATTGACGTTCATCGGCTGGAAGGAGCGGGGACCTTCGTCGATGGTCTCGATGTGGCCGCCGGTGATGTGGTTGACCAGGGCGCCCATGGCGGTGGTGGAGGGCAGGGGCGCGGGTGCCCGCCCGAGCCGCTCGGCCGCGGCGAAGCGACCGGCCATCAGGCCGACGGCGGCGCTCTCCACATAACCCTCGCAGCCCGTGATCTGGCCGGCGAAGCGAATCCGCGGCATCGCCTTGAGGCGCAGGGTAGGGTCGAGCAGCTTGGGCGAGTTCAGGTAGGTGTTGCGGTGAATGCCGCCGAGGCGCGCGAACTCGGCGTTCTCGAGGCCCGGGATCATGCGGAAGACCTGGGCCTGCTCGCCGTATTTCAGCTTGGTCTGGAAGCCGACCATGTTGAAGAGCGTCCCGAGCGCATTGTCCTGGCGCAGCTGGACGATGGCATAGGGCTTGACAGTCGGGTTGTTGGGATCGGTCAGCCCCACGGGCTTCATTGGCCCGTGGCGCAGGGTCTCGCGGCCCCGCTCGGCCATGACCTCGATCGGCAGGCAGCCGTCGAAATAGGGGGTGTCGGCCTCCCAATCCTTGAACTCGGTCTTTCCGCCGGCGAGCAGGGCGTCGATGAAGGCCTCGTACTGCTCCCTGGTCATGGGACAGTTGATGTAGTCCTTGCCGGTGCCGCCCGGGCCGACCTTGTCGTAGCGGGACTGGTACCAGGCGATCTCCATGTTGATGGAATCGCGATAGACGATCGGTGCGATGGCGTCGAAGAAGGCGAGCGAGGTCTCGCCGGTCAGGCTCAAAATGGCCTCGGCCAGAGCCGGGGAGGTCAGAGGGCCGGTCGCGATGATCACCGAGGACCAGTCCTCCGGCGGCAGGCCCCCGATCTCGCCACGCTCGATGGTGACGAGCGGATGGGCCTCGAGCGCCGCCGTGACGGCCTGCGAGAAGCCGTCACGGTCCACCGCGAGCGCACCGCCGGCCGGAACCTGGTTCGCGTCGCCCTTGGCCATGATCAGGGAGCTTAAGCTTCGCATCTCCTGGTGCAGGAGGCCTACCGCGTTGCTCTCGGCGTCGTCCGAGCGGAACGAGTTCGAGCAGACGAGCTCGGCCAGCCCTTCGGTCTTGTGGGCGTCGGTCCCGCGCACGGGACGCATCTCGTGCAGGATAACGGGAACGCCCGCCTGGGCGATCTGCCAGGCAGCTTCGGAACCGGCGAGGCCGCCGCCGATGACGTGGATGGGGTCGAGGGTCGATGTCGCTGTGCTCATGGGCAACGGCTTATGCCAGAGCGCTCCCGGCAATCAACAGGCTTTGATGAAGCAGGACGTGCCTGGAGGCGGCGAAGCCCACAAACGCAAACGCCCGCCGAGGAGGCGGGCGAAGCGGTTGCTGCGGTGCAGCAGAGATTTACGCGGCAGCGTGCTGGCGAGCGATGTTGTCGATCTGGAAGCGGGAGATGCCCAGGTCGTCGAGCTCGCGGTCGGAGAGCTGCGACAGCTCGCGGACGGTGTCGCGATAACGCATGTAGGCGCGGACCTTAGAGAGAATGTAAGACACGAACATCGGAGACTCCTATCAGTTAGCCGGCCTCTCGCCGGCAGGTCTTTGTTCTTGCGTGTGCAATGCAGCATATAGGGGTGTGCGCCGCCGAAGAGGAGTGGTGATATTGTAGGGCTGTTATGCTTTAGTAGCATGCCACCTTAAGGCTCCGTTAACGTGATCTGCGCTGACCACATGGCCGGAAAAGCCAAGGTTCTTCCGAGACTTGCGTCCCCGAAACGAAAGCAGCCCCGGAAGGGGCTGCCGAGATACGGCGGATGGCCGTGCTCTACAGGATGTAGAAATCGGCCTTGGTCAAAGCCAGACCTGCTTTCAGCTGGGCGAACTTGACCGCAGGAGCGCCGCCAATGCCGTCCGGGTCGTACAGAAGAGCGCCGTTCTTGCTGTTGTAGATGATGCGGTCGGAGGCGTCCCTGGCCGCAGGGCCTGTGGTGAAGGCGCCTGCCGCCAGCCAACCGTCCCGGCCGACCTTGGTGAACACTCTGTTGTCCAGCATGATGGTGTCGTCGCGGACCAGGAAGTCCGTGATCCGGTCCGCGGAACTGGCCGAGGGCCGTGTGTCGAACACGAAGTAGTCCTTGCCCCCGCCGCCCGTCAGGCTGTCGAGGTCGGCGCCGCCGCTCAAATAGTCGCTGCCCGAACCGCCATTGAGCAGGTCCCGGCCGGACCCGCCGTAAAGATCGTCGTCGCCCGCACCTCCATAGAGATCGTCCTGGCCGGCATCGCCGTACGCGATATCGTCGCCGTCATACGCGAAGACGACGTCGCTTCCGAAGCCTCCGCGGACGACGTCGTCGAAATCGTTGCCGTAGAACGTGTCGTCGCCGCCATTGAGGCTCACGAACCAGGCATCCGCATCAAGATCGTCGATGGTCGTGTACAGGTTCAGGCCCGTGATCGACAGGACGGTTGCTCCCGCGTCCTCGTAGACGAGGTCGTGGACGACGATGTCATATCCGTCGGTCGAGTAGGTGGCGCTGTAGCGGTCGATGAGGGCGCTGCCGTCGATGTCGAAGATCGCGAGGAACCCGTCGTCATAGACGAGATCGGATGTGACGTTCGGATTGGGCGCCAGGAACGTCCAGCCGAGGCTGTCCGTCGTGGTCATGTCGAAGCCGACGCCGGCAGTGTTGAAAGCCGTGAAAGTGGCCATGGAGGATCTCAGGAGAGAATTGCAAAGTGATGGAATGCTAAGCGGCTAATCGTGAACATGATGTGTATGACCTGAACGTCGCGCGTTCAGGCAAAGCGAATCTGAATGAATATTCAGAAAGTCTTCGCGTAGAAGACGGCTACCGCAAAACTCCGCCTCCATTGGAACGACGTACAGTAAAGCGCGTTTGATCCCCACATTGTGATGTAACGGAGAAGTTACCATGAAGAAGATCGCGCTCGGGGCCGCGGCCCTGCTGCTGAGCACGGCCGCCTTCGCTCAGCCGTCGACCAACACGAACACCAACGCCGCCTCCGACACGTCCTCGCGTTCGAGCACGACCCTGAAGACCCAGTCCGGCAACAGCTCCCAGTCCGTCGGCGCGACCGGGTCCACCACGTCGGTCCGCAGCCAGGCTTCGGGCGGTGACGTGAACGTGCGCACCCGCGTCGAAGGCGGTGCCCGCGTGGGCGTCGAGACCCGCGAGCGGAGCGGCGTCTCGATCCGCAACACCCGCACCGTCCGCGAGATCGAGGAGCCAAGCGTCTCCGTCAGCCGTCGCCGGACTGTGACCACTTATGACGAGCCGGATACGGAAGTTCACCGCACGATCGTCAAGAAGAAGCCGTCGACCAAGAAGGTCGTGGTCAAGAAGAAGAAGCCCTCGACCAAGGTCGTGACCAAGAAGCGCCGCTATCACGTGGTGGAAGAGCCGGTGGAGATCCGTCGTCGCAGCACCGTGCGCCGCTACGAGGAGGTCAACGAGCCGAGCGTCTCCGTGACCCGCCGCACCAGCGTCCGCCAGACCCGCGACGTCTCGCCGAGCGTCGGCGTCTCGGTCGAGCAGCGTCGTACGAACGTGCGCTCCAACGACGTGGACGTCTCCACCCGTCAGCGGTCGTCGAGCCCTGAATCGACGGGTTCGGTGAACACCCGCAGCCGCATGGAGATGAACGGCAGCGGTTCGGGCAACACCAGCGGTTCGTCGAACACGAACACGCGCCTCCAGCAGAACGGCGGCTCCTCGGGCTCTTCGACCCAGAGCCCCAACCAGTAAGCGTCGCGCCAAAACGCAATGCAAAGGGCCGGGAAACCGGCCCTTTCGTTCTGTGTGGGTAAGGATAATCTCCCTCCCGCGTTGCGCGAACTTCCCGGAGAGGTCAAAGTCCTGGCCGACAAGGACGCGCAGCCGGGGGGCGCCGCATGCAGCAGGTCATCACGTTTCTGTTCAGCAACTTCACGCTGACGCTCTTCGTCGTCGGGCTTATCGCATCCCTCATTGCGCTCCTGCGCCATCCTCGGCCCTGGGATAGGGATCTCGCCGTCGAGGCGCTGCTGTCGTGGTTTCTGTTCTTCTCGATTGGGGTCAGCTTCCTCTACAACTTCGTCATGCACGTCTTCTTCTCGGAGATGGCCGCCTCGTTCATCGGCTGGCAGACAAGCCCGTTCCAGAAGGAGGTCGGCTTCGCCAGCCTGGGCTTCGCGGTGGTCGGATTCCTGGCCTTCAAGGGAAGCTTCGGCTTGCGGCTCGCGGCCATCGTCGGGCCGGCCTGCTTTCTCTGGGGAGCGGCGGTCGGCCACGCCATGCAGATGGTGGAGGCGCACAACTACGCTCCAGGCAATGCGGGCGTGATCTTCTACACCGACATCTTCCTGCCGCTGATCGGCCTCGTGCTCCTGGGGATCCAGCGCACCCACCTGCCGGCTCAGCCTGTCGGCGCCTATCGATGATCCAGAACGGAAGAGGGCCGGATGTCCCGGCCCTCCTGCCTCAGTGGCGAGCGCCCATGCCGCCAATGCTGCCCATTGCCTGCTGACAGGCCTGCTCGCACCGGCGGCAGGCATCCGCGCAGATACGGCAATGCTCGTGCATGCCGGCGTGGCGCTCGCATTCCTGGCCGCAGAGGCGGCACGCGGTCATGCAGGCCTCGAGCATGAGCCGGATGACCTCCTCGTTCGAGCCGGTCCGGCGCGTCGCCACCATGCCGGTCGCACTACACACGTCGGCGCAGTCCATGTTGAGGCGGATGCACTGGGCCAGCTGCTGCACCATGGATTCCCCGAGGCATGCATCGGCGCAGGACGTGCAGACCTGGGCGCAGTCGAAGCATTCCTCGATGCAGCGGACCAGAGCGTCGTTGGTGCTGCCCTTCACGTGCGGATGCGTGCTGATCATCTCCTGTGCGTGCATGGTAGCCTCCGTTGTTTTTGGATGATGAGGCGGGCCAATCCCGGGCTCGATGCCTCACAGGCCAACGACAGGCCTTAAAGGAATGTTCCGGGATCAGGGGCGGGCGCGACCGAAGGCGCCGCTCGCCAGAAGAACGCCCACACTCGCGGCTGCGAGGCCGAAGAGGGCGGGCGGCGCCGGGACCTCTCCCAGCACCGGCACGGCGATCATGGTAGCGAGGACCGGCCCCAGCGGCGACACCACGGCCGCACGGGACGGGCCGAGCCGGTCGATGGCAAAGCCATAGAGCACAATTCCGATCACCCCTGACATCAGGCCTTGCAGAAAAGCCTGCAGGAGCACAGGGCCGGCGAGTCCCCCGCGCAGGAGATCGATCACCGTCGCTGCTCCGAACGGAGCCAGCAGCATCGCAGACCACGTGCCCACGAGGGCGGCTGCGTGAAGGGCCGAGAGGCCGCTGCGGCGATAGGCATGGGTGTAGATGCCCCACAGGCATGCGCCGCCGAGCAGGAGCAGATGACCGCGCCAGGCGCCGCCCTCGGGATGGAGCAGGCCGAGCCCGCCGATGCAGACGACGCCGATCAGGATGAGAGCGAACCCGGCAAGACGCAGCCGTGCGACGGTCTCGCCGAACACCGCCCAGCCGATCAGCGCCACGAAGAGCGGCATCGTGCCCGGCAGAAGCGGTCCGATCTCTGCGGCCGGCGCGGATTGCATGCCGTACGCGACCACCAGGAAGAACGGAGCGCCCGAGCCGAGCAGACCGATCCCGGCGAGGGGCGAGAGGCCTTTCGGGAACAAACCTTTGCGCCACACGACCGGTGCGAGCGCAAGCGCCGGGACGGCGAAACGCAACAGCCCGACCGTCGCCGGCGGGAGGTCGTGCGTCACCGCGTGCCGGGTGGCAATCATCCAGACCGCCCAGATGGTGACGGTGGCGAGCGCGGCGGCCCAGCCGAGCAGGGCCTCCCGGCTGCGTGCGGCAGGAGGGGCGACGGAATGGACGAGTTCGGACATCGAAAGGCTCCGTATGGGGAAATCGTAGCATCGCCTATCGGACCGGGGCATGTCCTTGCGAAGTCGAGCCCTCCTGTGCTCTGATCTTGGCAGAAAATTGCGTGAAATCGCTTTCGCGGGGATCCGATGCCTTACATCAATCTCGATGCCATCGACCTGAAGATCCTGAGCGCGCTGCAGGCGGACGGCCGGCTGACCAACAACGAGCTGGCGGACCAGGTCGGGCTGTCGCCGTCACCATGCCTGCGACGAGTCCGGCGCTTGGAGCGTGACGGCTTCATCCGCACCTACCGGGCCGTGCTCGACCGGGACTCGGTCGGGCTCGGGTTGACGGTCTTCGTCGAGATCAAGGTGGAGAAGCACTCGCGGGACAACGCCAAGGCCTTGCAGGAGGCCCTGGCGGCGCTGCCTGAGGTGGTGTCGTGCCACATGGTCTCCGGCACGGCCGATTTCATCGCCGAGATCGTGGTGACGAACCTGAAGGCCTATGAGCGTCTGCTGACCGAGAAGCTCCTGACCCTGCCGATGATCGGAGACATCCGCTCCAATTTCGCCCTGACGCCCGTCAAGTCGGATGCGGCCCTGCCGCTGACCCATCTGAAGCGTGGAGCCGGCGGCCGGGAGGCGGCCGTCGGCGATTGCGACTGATGACGAATTCCCCGACGGTCAGAAGCGGCGGGCCGTGGAACGGTCGGTGCCGGTCGCTTCGGTGGGGCGACGGTCGACCTCCACGTGGAACTGCTCGACCTCCGGGCTTTCGTCCGGAATGGAGCCGATCCCATAGCGATAGGCGAGCTCGCCGCCGAGCCATCCGCTGAACAGCAGAAGGGCGGTCGTCAGACCCGAAAGGGCGAGGCCCCAGCCCTGAGCGCCGGCTGCCGGGTCGTCCCAGCGCAGCCACAGATTGGCGGCCGCGATGGCCACCACGACCAAGTTGGCGATCATGTGGGTCCACGACACCCAGATGTTGCGCACCCGGTCGATGCTGAGGAAATCGACGAAGCCGGGCAGGGCGGCGACGAGCGCCGTCACGACGCCGGACAAAAGGAGCCAATAGGAGGCTCGCGCCCAGAACGTATCCGCCGTGCTGCGGAATGCGATATCCGTCGCAAAGGCCCCGATCAGGAATGCGATCGGGAAGACGACGAGCATGTGATGGAGCGGATGGCCGGCGATCGTCGCCGAGCTCTCGACCCCATGCCGATGGTACCGGCCCATGGAAACCTCCATTCATGGCGTATGGGAGAATGCCGCGTTCCTGCCTTCGTTCCATTCGCCCCGGAGCAGCGCCGTTCGGAGGCCATGAGCCGGTCCGCCTCAACTGGACCGTCGGCGCATCCGGCCTGTCCTTAGCTTGGTCACCGCGGACAGGTACTCGCCGGCTGCGCAGGGGTCGAAATGAGAGAGCGCTTCGATGACCGCGTCGATCCGGGATCGTGCTCCAAGATCCGGATCAGCCTGCCGGGCGACCTGCTCGACCACCAGCTCGTCGCGAACCCAGGACAGCAGGATGGTGCGCTTCTCCTCGTCGGTGAAGCCCGGATGCTCCGCAACATCGGCGGGAGACCGGAACACCGAAGCCGGATCCAGCAGGGCGTCGAGAAAGGCCCGGCCGGCATGATCGCCGAGAAGGGCGCAGCCCGTCGGCTTGGTGGAGGTCTTGCGGCCGATCTGTTCCATGTCGTCCTCCGTCGACTGGCGCAGGTCAGCCCCGGACGGCTCGACCTCCGGGGCTGCCGCGCGTGCTTAGGCTTAGTGCTTGGTTTCTTCCGACTTGTTGATGGCGATGCGTTTCACATCGGCCCGCGACTGGGCCGATTTCGGCATCGTCACCGTCAGCACGCCGTTCTTGAACGTGGCCTCGACCTTGTCGTCCTCCACGTCCCAAGCGAGCGGGATTCGGCGCTCGAAATGCCCGTAGTAGCGCTCGCTGAAGGCATGCTCCTTGTCGTCGGTCTCGGAGCGCTTCTCGCCCCGGATGGTGAGCATGCCGTCGTTCATCAGAACCTCGACATCCTTCTCGTCGAGGCCCGGCAGTTCGGCAGAGACGCGGACGTCCTGGTCGGTCTCGACCACCTCGACGCTGGGCCAGCGTCCCATGCGGCCGGAGCCGCCGAAGGGGGCGACATCGAAGCCGCGGAAGATATCGTCAAAGAGCCTGTTCATCTCGCGATGCAGGGTCATGAAAGGATCGCCCTCCTCGCGATAGCGGCTCGGGGTCTGCTGATTGCGACCCCATGGGATGAGATCGCGCATATTCATGGTGTTTTCCTCCTTCCTTCTCTGAGGGCCGAATGCCCGGCGGACATGCGCCAGGACAAGGCGCCGGCCATGCGCCGGCGCCGCTCCATGTTCAAAATGGGCCTTAAGCCGCCTTGTCGTGCTCGATCACCTTCGGGCCAGCCTGGCCGGCGGTCGCGATCTGGATGCGCCGCGGCTTCAGCTCCTCGGGCACTTCGCGTTCGAGATCGATCGTCAGCAGGCCGTTCTCGAGATGAGCAGCCTTGACGTTCACGTAATCCGCTAGGCTGAACGTCTGCTTGAACGCGCGGGTCGCAATGCCGCGATGCAGGAACTGCGTGTTCTCCTGCTCCGCGTGCTTCTGGCCCGAGACCAGCAGCAAGTTCTCTTTCTGGGTGATCTCGATCTCGTCAGTCCCGAAACCCGCCACCGCCATGGTGATGCGGTACTGGTCCTCGCCGCTCTTCTCGACGTTGTAGGGCGGCCAGTTGGGCAGGGGCTCGACGCGCGCCGTCTGGTCGATCATGTCGAAGAGGCGGTCGAAGCCGACGGTCGAACGATAAAGGGGGGAAAAGTCGAAGGTTCTCATCGCCATATCCTCCATAGAGCAACATGGATCTGAGAGCGCCGGACACCCTCCGGCGCCCGCCTTGCCAATCTCGTAAGAGCCTTGGCACCTTCCATGTGGTGACGGCGGGCGCGAATTTCAAGAGGGTGAACCCCTTCTTCGGTTACTCCACGAGAGGCGACCCGACGCCGAGGAGCGCCTCGCCCTTGTTCACCGCAAGGCTCGTGAGGCGGTAGAGGACGAAGCCTTCCTTCTCGGAGCGGACGCTCGCCAGGACGGTGCCGAACACGTCCCTGATCTCGCCGAGTTCGTCTCCGACGCAGACGACTTCCGTGAGGTCCTTGGCCGGGTACCACATGCCGTCGACCGGCGCGGTCGGCACCCACATGGTGACGAACTCCGGAGAAAGCTGTGGGGCGGGCTGCACCGGCCCGGCGACCATGCCGAGATGGCACATCACGCGCTCGATGCCGGCCATCATCTGGCCGACCGTATCCTCGCCCCAGAGTCCGTTGCCGCTGACCTCCGGCAGGAGGCTCGGCACGCCGACCTTGTAGGCGGCGTTGATCGTGTAGCCTTCGCCGCCAGCGGCCACCGCGATGGGCAGGCCGAAGATGCGCGCAAGCTCCCGAGACTTGGCGCAGTCCTTCGGGTAGAGCGTGAAGGGCGCGAGGCTCTCGTCGAGATCGCCTCCGTGCAGGTCGAGATAGGCATCGACCTGCGGATAGACCTTGGTGACGAGCCAGTGGGCCAGGCGCTCGCTCACGCTGCCCTCTTCCCGGCCGGGGAACATGCGGTTCAGGTTCTTCCCGTCCTCCGGCATGACGTAGATGCTGCGCTTGCGGAAACCCTGGACGTTGAGGATCGGCAGGACCAGGAGCGTTCCCTTGATCTGCTCGGGCTCCGTCTGCAGGAGCCGGGTGGCGGCCTCGATCGAGCAGTACTCGGAGCCGTGGACGCCTGCGGTGACGAGCAGGCACGGGCCGGGCTCCGCCCCTTCGATGATCCCGAAGGGGATCTCCACATCCTCGACCGGGCGGACATGGCCATGTTCGGCGCGGGGACGTCCGGTGCGCAGCGGGGGCAGGGTCTTCATCATGATCGGTCCGTCGTCGAGAGGGCTTTTCCCTTGGGGCAGGGGCAGACCAAACTTGGCAGATCGCACGGCGGTGTCAAAGGGATGGTGCGCGCCCGGCTACCGGCCGACGCCCTCGGCGCGGATCACGGCCCGAAGGGGGCCGTATTCCGTCCGCGTTCTCACATCGAGCTGGACACGCCCGCTGGCGCGCGTCTCGAAACTGTCGAAGACGCGGGAGCGGGGCGACCCGACAAGGGCATCCGCCCGCACGCGGCCGCTGATGCGCACGCAGGTATTGGAGTTCTCGAGAGCCGCGAAGCCCGGCGGGCAGGACGAGGCGGGCTTCTCGCGCGGAGCCGCGCTTGCCTGACCCGTCGCCGCGAGGCCGAAGACCGCAAGAGCCAAAAGATGTCGTTTCATCGCCGGTTCCGTATGACGCTCGGGCCGGGAGATTACGCCAAATCCTGGGATTAGGTCCATCTGCGGCACGAAGCTCCGGGCAGAGGATCGAAGCCTGCCGCTTCGACGTCTTCGTCACGGGACAGGGGCCGGATCCGATCCGGCCCCTTGGGGTGTCACAGAATGAAATCAGCCGCCGTAAGGCTCGCCTTCTGCACGTTCTCCAGCTTGATATAATGGCTCGTGCCGGAGAGCGTGAGGAGCGTGTAGCCTGTGCGCTGGCTCAACGAGACGTTATCGAACGAGGCGAAGCGCCAGGCGCGCAGGTCGAGCTGATCCTCGCCGGAACGGAAGTACTGCACCGTATCCCGGCCCGACGCGTAGTCGAAGCCGAAGATGTCTCGGCCGCCGCCACCGTCGAGGGTGTCGTTGCCTGCGCCGCCGTTGAGGTAGTCCGCGCCCGTGCCGCCATAGGCCGAGTCGCCGATGAGCCGGTCGTTGCCGGAGCCGCCCCACAGGCTGTCGTTGCCGTAGCCCGCATTGGGCCCGGTGATTTGCGCATCGCCGTAGATCACGTCATCGCCGGAGCCGCCGCTGAGATAATCGTGCCCGCCGACACTCGAGTCGTTCAGCGTGACCGCATCCCCGTAGAGCTTGTCGTTCGAGGTGCTGCCGTAGATGCTGTCGTTGCCGCCGACCGACGAACCGTACATCGTGAGCGCATCGCCATGGAGCACGTTGGCGCCGCCCTGGCCGTAGAGCAGGTCCGCGCCGCCGCGGACGCTGTCGTAGAGCGTCGAGGCGTCGCCATAGATCTTGTCGTTGCCCGAGCCGCCATAGAGCGTGTCCGATCCGCCGAGGGTGGAGCCGAACATGCTTTCCCCGTCGCCGGAGAGCACGTCGTCGGAACTCCCGCCATTGAGATAGTCGTTGCCGCCGATGGCTGAATCCCGCAGGGTCTTGGCGTCGCCGAAGAGAACGTCGCGGCCATCGTCCCCGTAGAGCTTGTCCCAGCCGCCGCGGGTCTCGTTCACCATGGAGGCGGCGTCGCCGTAAAGCGTGTCGTCGTCCTGGTTTCCGTGCAACTCGTCATGGCCGCCGGCAGCGCGCGAGGTCATCGTGCGCGCATCCCCATAGAGCGTGTCGTCGTCATGGCCGCCATAGAGCCTGTCGGCGCCGGCCGTGGCGGAGGCCGACATGGTCCGGGCATCGCCGTAGAGCGTGTCGTAGCCGTGCTCGCCCCAGATCCGGTCGGCGCCGCCGCGGGCGGAGCTGCGCATGGTCACGGCATCCCCATAAGCCGTGTCGGTGTCGTTCCCGGCCCAGATCGAATCCGCGCCCCCGCGCCCGGTGCCGCCGAGCGTCGAGACGTCGCCGTAGAGGAAGTCGGCCCCGCCATAGCCATGAAGCTGGTCGCCCCCGGCCGTGCGCGAGGAGAGGGAGGTGCCGTCGCCGTAGAGGCGGTCGGACGTGCCGGTCCCCTCGATGAAGTTGCGGCCGAGCGTGCCGATGGTGCGTGCCATGGTGAAATGCCCCTTGTGCTGGTTGCGGTTCTCTGCGTTACCGTCGATGGGTTACTATTACACTATAACGTTATGATTAGGAGCGCCGCTGCGGCATAGGGCTCGGCTGATCCTTTGGTCTCAGGAACGCGTCAACTCGCAGGCAAGGCGGCAAACCTGCCGTAAAGGCTTTGCCGGCGCCCTTTGCGGGCTTCTCAGTTCACTGATGACAATTTCAGCGACCTGCCTGTTGACACATGTGTTCCAAGATACAAAATAGAATAACGTTTCAATGTAGTTCAAATGCTGCTATGGAGCGGCAGAATTGGAACTGCTGCAGCGGCATCAATGCGAGGAGTCTTCGATGGCGATTACGACATGGACAAACGAAATCAGGGTTAGTCCATGGGCTGGAAGTCATCTTTCGCCTTATGTGACGACCCTGACGGGAGGTCGGCTGCTGATTGTCTGGGCTGGCGACAACGATGCCGACGACGGTTTCGGAGACGCTGATCACGGCATCCATGGCCGACTCTTCCACGCCGACGGTGCACCGGTGGGTGACGGTGCGGCATTCCTCGTCAACACCACGAAGTCGGGTGAGCAGCTTCGGCCCGAGGCTGTCGGTCTTCCCAACGGCGGCTATGCCGTCGTGTGGGAGGATTACAGCTCGGATGCAGGCAGTGCCGTCAGGTCTCGCTACGGCAATGCGGGTGGGCTTCTCGGTGCGGACGAGCAGTGGGACAATGTTGGTCAGTCTGTTCGCCCGCGCGTGGATTACAGCGCGACCGAGGGTCGTTTTTACCTGTCTTCCAACTACCTCAACTCTAGTCCTCCGTGGGCTCAGTTCGGAGCGAGGTACGTCGCTGTGGATAGCGCGACATCATGGCAGGTGGGCTCACCGGCTACACAGGGGAAGGTGATCGATACCGCCGTCTCGGCCTCTAAGTGGTCTGGCCAAGGGCAGCAGCGGCTGTTTTTCTGGGCGCGAGAGGAGTGGTCTAATGGGGTGATGACTGGCTACGGCATCTATGCCGGCAGTCCTCCCGAAAACTCTTCTGATGTATCGGCAGGTGCAATCAAAGTCGCATCCGCAGGTACAGGAGTGAGCAATGATCTCCGGATCAGAACGGTTGATCTCAGCGCCGACCAAGTCATGCTGGTCTGGTTTGACGGCATCAAGCTCGCCGGTCGGGTCATCAACCGGAGCAGCCCGCAACAGGAAGGGCCATCCGACCGGATCGAACTCTGGCGGCCTGCACCAGGTAGCTCGCTGGTCCCGAAACACATCACCGTTGCGAAGATGCTGGATGGGTTCGCGGTGACCTTCAGCGCCGGTCCGGATATCCGCGTCATCACTTATGATTCGGCGGGCGTCAAAAAGGACGAGCATGTCTTCTCAGGCGTCGGTGCCGGCGCCGAGGCGTCCATTGCGGCGCTTCCGGACGGTCGCCTCCTGATCACCTGGAGCGCCGGGACCGTGGTCAAGGCTCAGGGCTTGGATCCACGCACGGCAGGCGTGAATCTGGACGGTACCACTGACAACGATCACTATATGGGCACCGGCTTCGTCGATGTCCTGAGAGGCGGTTCCGGCAACGACACGCTCAGTGGGAACAACGGCGACGACGTGCTCGAAGGCGGAGCCGGTGCAGACAAGCTGCAGGGCGACATTGGATTCGACTTCGCCACCTACGCGACAGCCGCCGCGGCCGTGAAGGCCGACCTCAAGCTGGGTCGCGGCATGGAGGGAGACGCGAACGGCGACACCTTCTCCGGGATCGAGGCGCTTGTCGGCTCGCTCTTCAACGATGAGCTCGGTGGCGACGACAACGACAACGAACTCCGGGGCGGCGGCACATCCGGCGGCACGAACGGCGGCAACGACACTCTCGACGGGTACCGGGGCAACGACAAGCTGATCGGCGAGGGCGGCGACGACAAATTGTATGGCCGGGAGGGGCTAGACACTCTTTACGGTGGGACGGGAGCAGACCGTCTCGATGGCGGCAGCGAGGCCGACAGGCTGGAGGGCGGCAGCGAGGACGACACGCTGATCGGCGGAGCCGGGGCCGACTACATTGACGGTGGCGCGGGAGATCGCGACATCGTCGACTACAGCGGGTCGGCCGAGGCGGTGGATGTCGCTCTCATCCGCCTCGATCGCACCACCAACATCGGCGGCGATGCCGAGGGCGATCTCATCAGCAACGTGGAAGACATTCAGGGCTCGGCCTTCAACGACCGTCTGGCCGGGAACGGTGTCGCAAACCGGATTTACGGCGGTGCCGGCAACGACACCCTGGCCGGATACGGCGGTGATGCCGATTACCTGGATGGCGGCACGGGCGACCACGATGTCGTCGACTACACCCTGTCGGCCGAGAGCGTCGACGTCAATCTCCACCGCATCAGCGACAACGAGAGCACCGGCATTGGCGGCGACGCCCAGGGCGACTTCATCCGCAATGTCGAGGACATCCTCGGCTCGGCCTTCAACGACCGTCTGGCCGGAAACGGCGTCGCCAACACGATCGACGGTCAGGGCGGTGTGGACACCCTTTACGGCCATGCCGAAGCCGATACGCTGAGGGGCGGCGAGGGCGACGATTGGCTCGATGGCGGTGCCGATGGCGATTCCCTCGAAGGTGGTGGGGACAACGACACTCTGATCGGCGGTCGCGGTAACGACTCTCTGGACGGTGGTTCCGGCGAGAACGTAGCCGTCTTCTCCGGCGCTTTGTCGAACTACACCGTCCACCGTAGGAGCGACGGCAGCTACCTCATCACTGATCGACGCGCCGATGAGGATGGGGCAGACGTTCTCAAGAACGTCCAGTTCGTGGAGTTCGGCGGGCAGCGTTATGCGATCGATCAGGTCGTCACGGATCCAAACAATCCTGATCCAAACAATCCTGATCCGAACAACCCGGACCCCAACAACCCGGATCCAAACAACCCATCAACTCCCGATGGGCCTCCGACGGGCATTAGCTTGAGCGGCACGACGGTGAAGGAGTATGATGCCGCCGACACGCTGGTGGGCACGCTCTCGACGACTGATCCGACCCCTAACGACAGCTTTACCTATCGGCTGCTTACCAATGCCGACGGCCGGTTCAAGCTGGTAGGCAACCAGATCCTGGTGGCGGACGGGTTCCGGCTCGACCACGAGCAGGCGGCCTCGCATAGGATTGCGGTGCAGGTAGCGGACCGGAAGGGAGCCATTTACAGCCGCGAGTTCGTCATCAGCGTGAACAACATCGACCCGGAGAGCACCGCCGGCACGGCCGGTAACGACGTGTTCAAGGGTGGTGCGCTGGGCGACACGCTCTCGGGCGGGCTCGGCAACGACCGGCTGTTCGGGCAGGGCGGCAACGACACGCTCAAGGGCGAGGCCGGCAACGACACGCTCGGCGGCGGCGAGGGCAAGGACAAGCTCACCGGCGGCAAGGGCTCGGGCAGCCGCGACGCCTTCGTGTTCGACGTGAAGCTCACCAGCAAGTCCGTCGCCAACCAGCATAAGGACCAGATCCTCGACTTCGGGCCGAAGTACGACAGCATCTTCTTCGACGACGCCGCGTTCACCAACAAGACCATCGCCAAGTACCTGAAGAACAAGGGCGCCTCGCTCGACAAGCCGGTGAAGATGAAGGCGAGCTTCTTCAAGGTGGGCGACAAGGCCGCCGACAAGGACGACTTCTTCATCTACAACGCGCGCACGAAGAAGCTGTACTTCGACGTGGACGGCTCGGGCTCCAAGGCCATGGTGGAGATCGCCAGCCTCAAGCTCCAGAAGGGCGAGGGCACAACCCTCACCGCATCCGACTTCTTCTTCGTCTGAGTGGGCCAACTGGAGCCTGTTGCTTAGAATGAGCCCTGCCCGCCATGCGGGAGCCTCATGGCTCACCCGGTCGTGGGGCGGGTGACAGGCGGGCCTGACGGGTCTAAGAAACGAAAGGCGGCTTCATGCCGCCTTTTTCATGAGATTCGATCGACGAAAAGCGGCCCATGACCTCCAAATCCCTCGACACCCTCTGCACCTGGATCCGGACCGAGAGCCCCACCCACGACGTGGCCGGCGTGAACCTGATGATGGACCTCGTCACCGCGCAGATGCAGGACGCGCCCGTGGCGGTGGAGCGCGTGCGGGGCGAGGACGGCTTGGGCGATGCGCTCGTCCTGCGGGCCGGGCCGCAAAGCGACGAGCCCGCCATCCTGGTCATGTCGCACCTCGACACCGTGCATCCGGTCGGCACCATCGAGCGCGACCTGCCGCTGCGGATCGACGGGGACCGCATCTACGGGCCGGGCGTCTACGACATGAAGGGCGGCGCCTTCTTCGCGCTCGAGGCCTTCAAGGAGGTGGCGCGCCAGGGCAGCGCGGCGCGGCCGATGGTGTTCCTCGTCACCCCGGACGAGGAGATCGGCTCGCCCATGACGCGGCCGATCATCGAGGATCTCGGCCGTCGCTCGGCCTATGCGCTCGTCACCGAGCCGGCCCGCGACGGCGGCAAGATCGTGACCTCCCGCAAGGGGGTCGGCCGCTTCGACGTGCATGTGGAAGGGCGCCCCGCCCATGCGGGGTCGCGCCACCAGGACGGCCGCAACGCGATCTACGAGGCGGCGCGCCAGATCCTCGCCATCGAGGCGATGACCGACTACCAGCGCGGCGTCACCACCACGGTCGGGATGATCTCCGGCGGCACGGCGGTGAACACCATCCCGCAGCACTGCCACTTCCCGGTGGACCTGCGCGTCGTGACCGCCGCCGACGGCGAGGCGCTCACCGCCGCGATCCGTGGCCTCAGGGCGCACAACCCGGATATGAGGGTGACAGTGACCGGCGACATGAACCGGCCGCCCTACGAGTGCTCCGAAGGCACCTCGAGGCTCTTCGACCACGCCAAGGCGCTGGCGAGCGAGATCGGCTTCGACCTGGTCTCGTCGCCCCGTGCGGGCGGCGGCTCGGACGGCAACTTCACGGCCGCGATCGGAATCCCGACTCTCGACGGCCTCGGCATCGACGGCGACGGGGCGCATACGCTGCAGGAATACGGCCTCGTCTCCTCCATCGCGCCGCGGCAGCAGCTCATGAGGCGCCTGCTCGAGACGCTTCGCTGACCGGCGGCCGGAAGGTCGTACCCCATCCGGTTCGCCGCGATGGTCGCTAGCGGGCCATTCCGGCGGACCTGAACTTCGCGGCCACGCCGCCTGCCTTCGCGAAGGCGTCCCTCATCTCCGTCGAGGTCATGGCGAGGCAGGTGTTCAGGTCCTTCACGCCGCCGCCTGCAGCGGCCGCGATGGCGGAGGTCGCCACACCTTCGAAGGGGCCTTCCGCGATGACGAGGAAGTCGTACTCCCCGAACGTCATGTAATAGGCCAGAAGCCGACCCCCGGACTGCTCGAACAGCTGATTGATCGCCTGGGCCCGGTCCTCGGGCTTAGCGAGCATCCCCTTGAGGGCCTCCGGCGTGAAGCGTCCGCGGGTGATGAAGACGGGCATGTCGCTCTCCTCGGGTTGGGAGAGGCCATGCTAGCAGAGCGTGCATGGGCCCGATTGACCGGGATCAATCCCGGCCGTCAATTGAGAACCGGCTGGTGACGCTGAGCATCCACCACGAGGTCGACGGCGGCGGTCAGCTCGTCCTCGTCGAACTCGAAGCAGCCGCAGCTGTCGATCACGCAGCTGCTCTCATGGGAATAGATCTCGACCCAGAACGGCGGGAAAGGCGTTGCCTCGGACGCTCCAGACACCTCGGTCAGCCGAATCTCGAGGGCGCCGAACTGGGTCAGGGTGATGGTGCGCAAGCCACCAGTCTGATCGGGCGCAAGCGCCAGCCGCACATAGGCGCGAATGATCTGCTCTTCGATCCTGTCGCGACAGGGGGCGATCTCGGGCTGCGCGCCTGCGGATATCGCATGAGACTGCGACATTCCATTCTCCATGGTTCGACGAGACGCGGGGCGGCTCGGGACGGGGGTCGACAATGGCCCGCCGAAATGACATGAGCCGCCTTGCTGTGACGAACCCTTAGACCGCAAATCAATTGCGCGCAATATATCTTTGGTCCAATTCATCGGCGCGCTATAATTCGAACGAGCAGTGGAGTGACGTTTGTGTTGCCGCAAGAGACCGTGCCGACCTGTGACGATGACAGCCTGCAGTTGTCGAGTCAGTTATGTTTCGCAACTTACGCGGCAGCGCATGCCTTCACTCGGTTCTACAAGCCCCTGCTGGAGCCGCTCGGGCTGACCTATTCCCAGTACATCGTGATGCTCGTCCTCTGGGAGACTGACAACGTGACCGTGAAGGAGATCGGCCAGCGCCTGTTCCTCGATTCGGGCACGCTCACGCCCCTGCTGAAGCGGCTCGAGGCGTCAGGGGTCGTTCAGCGCAAGCGCGACGCGCAGGACGAGCGCCAGGTGCGGATCAGCCTGACCCAGAAGGGGCGGGACCTGCGGGCTCCCGTCACGGCGGTCTGGCGCGACGTGGTCTGCGGCGTCGGTTTGACGCAGGACGATTTCGACGCCCTCAAGAACCAACTCAACCAGCTTCGCCAGACTCTCGACAGGGCCGGGAGGCGGGACCCGCGTTGACGGGCGATCGCCGCAGCGTCAGAGCGCAGGCGGCCGGAACAGCGCCTCGACGCCGTTGATGATGAACTGGACGGCGAGCCCTGCCAGGATCACGCCGAGCAGGCGGCTCAGGACCACGTTCCCGGTGACGCCGAGCATCCGCGAAACGCGGTCCGCCGCCATGAAGACCGCGAAGCACGAGGCGACGCCAAGCGCGATGAGGGCGATCAGGAAGCCGAGATAGATCGGGTTCCCATCGGCCCGGCCTGCCAGCAGGATCGTGGCCGTGATCGCTCCAGGGCCGGCCATGAGCGGGATCGCGAGCGGGAAGGCGGCGACGTTGCGGATATGGTCCTCGGTGATGGCCACGTCGGCGGTATGCTGTTTGCGCTCGTTGCGGCGCTCGAACACCATCTCGAAGGCGATCCAGAACAACAGAAGCCCGCCCGAGATGCGGAAGGCCGGGATGCCGACGCCGAGGAGGCGCAGGAGAACCTCGCCGCCGAGGCCGAAGAAGGCGAGGATCCCGAAGGCGATAAAGGACGCTCTCATGGCGACGCGGCGGCGCTCGTCCCCGGTCATGCCACGCGTCAGCGAGACGAAGATCGGCGCAAGCGCCGGCGGGTCGAGGGTGACCAGCAGGGTCACGAGGGCGGCGGAGATGTAGTCTAGGAGCATCGGCTGGACCTTATCGCTAGCTTTGCGTTATGGCGTCCCGAGAGGCATTTGGCGAGGGCTGCTGCAACGATGTTCACGGTTTTGGATCGCATCAGCTGGCCAGGGTCGCCCGACAGGCCGAACGAGGATTCCTGCGGCGTCTCCGGCGACTGGGCCTGGGTGATCGACACCTCGATCTTTCCCGGAACCGAGCCGATCATGGACGAGGCGAGCGATGCCGCATGGCTTGCGGGCTTCGCAAGCCGGCGCCTCTCCGACCTGGCTCCCGAGGCGAATGACGGGCCGTCGCTTCTCCGCCACGTGATGGAGGAGGCGCGGACGATCTTTCTGGCCAAGGCGCCGCCCGCGCGCCACGACCCCATCACCTGGCCGCTCGGCGCCATGACGCTCGTGTGCCGGGACGGCGACAGCCTGGATGTCTGGACCTTCGGAGACACGACCGCTTTCGTGAGGGCGCCCGACGGGACGGTCCTCACCCTCGGCGAAGCGCCCGATCTGCGGCGGTTCGAGGCCGCGAAGGCGGCGGAGATTCTCGCTGCCAGCGGGGCCACGCCCAAGACCGTCACCGGCACGCCTGTTTTCCAGGCCTGGCTCGCCGAGCGCCGGCAGCGCCAGAAGCAGGGCAGGGGTCTGGCGCTGCTCGGCCTCGATCCGACCGCCGTTGACAGGCTCCGGCACGAGCGCGTGCGATGCCCGGGCGAAACCGCCATCCTCCTCACCAGCGACGGATTCTCGGCTCTCGTCGACCTCTACGAGGCCGTCGATGCCGCGACCCTGATGGAGCGCGCGCTGACGGACGGTCTCGAGGCGCTGGCCTGCGAGGCCCGGCGGATCGAGACCGAAGTGGACCCGGCCGGCAGGCTCTATCCGCGCTTCAAGGAGAGCGACGATACGACCGCGCTCCTCGTGAGGGCGTGAGCGGCCGGCCCTAAGGCTGGCCGCCGCCTCCGGCCGCGCCGTAGACCTGGCCCGTAGCGTAGCTCGCATCGGCGGCCGCGAGCTGCACGTAGATCGAGGCGAGCTCGGCCGGCTGGCCCGGACGCCCGAGCGGCGTCTCGCCGCCGAACTGCTGCAGCTTTTCCTGGGTCGCGCCGCCGCTGACCTGGAGCGGCGTCCAGATCGGGCCGGGCGCGACGCCGTTGACCCGGATCCCCTTCGGGCCGAGCTGCTTGGCCAGCGACTTGGTGAAGTTCATCATCGCGGCCTTGGTCATGGCGTAGTCGACGAGGTTGGCGGATGGATCGTAGGCCTGTTCCGAGGTGGTCTGGATGATCGCGGAGCCGGGGCTCAGATGCGGCAGGGCCGCCTTCGTCAACCAGAACATGGCGTAGATGTTCGTCTTCATCGTCGCGTCGAAATCGTCGGTCGAGAGATCGAGGAGCGACTGCCGCTGCTGCTGGCGGCTGGCGTTGTTGACCAGGATGTCGAGCCCGCCGAGCTGCTGCACGGCTTCGGCGACGATGCGCCCGCACAGGGCTTCGTCGCGGATGTCGCCCGGAAGCGCCACGGCGATGCGGCCTTCGCGCTTGATGAGGTCGATGACCTCGCGCGCGTCGGGCTCCTCGTCCGGATGGTAGCTGATCGCCACGTCGGCGCCTTCGCGCGCATAGGCGATGGCGGCGGCCCGGCCCATGCCGGAATCGCCGCCCGTAATGAGCGCCTTGCGACCCTGGAGGCGACCGGAGCCCTTGTAGCTGGTCTCGCCGTGATCGGGCCGCGGATCCATCTTGCCGGCGAGGCCCGGCCAGGGCTGCGACTGCGACCGGAACGGCGGCTTGGGGTACTTGGTCGTAGGGTCGTCCTTGGCCACGCCGCCTGAGGAAGAGGTCTGGGCCGAGGCAGGCGCCGCGGCTGCCGTGGCAAGGCCGACCGCCGCGCCACCGACCATGCCGCGCCGGGAGATCGTACCGTCGTCGCTCCGATGCATCGCATTGTCCTTCGATGAGATGAAACTCACCGGACAACGGACGGGTGACGGGAGGGTTCACGAAAAAGACGGGAGCGGCCGCCGCGCTTACTGGTCGGCTTTGTGGCCCAGCGGGGCCGCCACGGTGCAGACCAGGCCGGCGGGCGCGAAGGCGATGTGGACATCGCCGTCGAGATCGTGCGCGAGGCTGCGCTCGATCAGGCGCGTGCCGAACCCGCGGCGCGACGGGGTGCTGACCGGGGGGCCGCCGTTCTCTTCCCAGCGCAGATGGAGCCGCGGTTCAGGTGTATCCGGCTCGGTCTCCCAGGCGATGCGGACCTCGCCCGTCTCGTTGGACAGGGCTCCGTACTTCACCGCATTGGTCGCCAGCTCCTGAAGCAACATGGCGAAGGATAGGGCGGTGCGCGGACTGAGACGCACCTTGGGACCGCTGAGGTGCAGCCGGTCCTCGCCACGGCTCGAGTAGGGCTCAACCGCCTGGCGAACGATTGCGTAGAGATCCGCTCCCTCCCAGTTCTCCCGCGTCAGGACATCGTGCGCCCGCGAGAGGGCCAGAAGGCGGCCCTCGATGGCCTCCTTGGCCTCCGCGGCGGTCTCCGTGTTGCGCAGGGTCTGGCTCGCGATGGACTGCACGGTCGCGAGCGTGTTCTTCACCCTGTGGTTCAGCTCGTTGATCAGGAGGTCACGGCGCTCCTCGGCGACCTTCGCTTCGGTGATGTCGACGTTGCAGCCGGTAAAGCCGAGGAAGTGGCCGGTGTCATCGAGGCGCGGAACGCCCTCGCACCGCAGCCACCGCACGGCCCCGTGCCGGTCATAGACCCGTACTTCCCGCCGGAACGGCTTTCGAGCAGCGAAGCACGCAAGGAAGTCGCGCTCGAAGTCAGGCAGGTCATCCGGGTGGACGACCTCGTGCCAGCCGTCTCCCATCATGTCGAATGCCGGGCGGCCGAAGATGTGCTCGAAGTGCATGTTGACGAAGTTGAACTTGCCATCCTCGTCGGTCATCCAGATCAGCGCCGGCGCGGAATCGGCCATATGCCGGAACCTGGCCTCGCTCTCGCGCAGGGCCGCCGCCGCCTTGTTGTCGTCCGTCACGTCCCATTGCGCACCCAGCGACCGGACGAAGCGCCCGTCCGCATCGCGCAGGAGCCGGGTCCTTGCCGCGATCCAGCGCGTCTCACCATTGTCGGCACGCTTGATCCTGAAGTCGTAGTCGAGCTGAGCGCACGCAGGGTTGGCGACAGCGGCGCGGGTTTCCGCTTCGACCCAGGGGCGGTCCTCAGGGTGCACGAGGCCAAGCCAGTCGTGATAGTCAAAGGTGCCCGAGCGGTCCTCCGGCAGGCCATAGAGATCGAGGTACTCGCGCGATGTGGCGGCCCTGCCGGTGCGGCGATCGAATTCGAAGCTGCCGATCCTCGCCGCCTCCTGTACCTGGCTCAGCCGCGCCTCGCTTTCGCGCAGCCGCGTCTCAGCCTCCCTGTGATCCGTGACGTCCAGGACGAACTCGACGGCTTCGCTACCCACTTTCCGGGCTGCGAAAAGCCCCCACCAGCGGGACCCGTCCTTGCGGAAATACTGCTTCTCGTAAGGGGTGCATTCGCCGCGCGTGACGATTTCGTCGACCGCCTTGTTGGAAGGAGCATGGAACTCATCGGGCGTCAGCTCCTGCCACCTCCTGCCGAGCACCTCGTCGCGGCTGTAGCCGCTCATGCGCAGGAAGGCATCGTTTGCGTCGATCAGGCGGAAGTCTTCGTCCCAGAACAGCGCGCCGACCGTGCTGATCGCGAAAGCGCCCCTGAGGCGTGCTTCGCTCCGGCGCAGGGCCTCCTCGGCCTGCTTGCGGGCGGTGATGTCGTTGAAAAGGACCGCAACTTGATGCTGGGCGGGTTCGCCGACCCTGAAAGCATGGACGTCGAACCAGCGGCGCATCGGCTCGGCCTGATTGACGAAACGGGTCGGTTCACCGGTCAGCGCGACCTTGCCGTAGATCTCGAACCAGGACGCTTCGAGATCGGGCACGAGTTCGCGGATCGTCCTGCCGAGAGCGGCCTTCAGGCCCGTCTGTCGCTCGAACGCCGGGTTCGTCTCCAGGAAGCGATAATCGACCGGCGTCCCATCCTGGTCGAAGATGAGCTGGAGGATGCAGAACCCTTCGTCCATGGTTTCGAAAAGCGTGCGATAGCGGGCCTCGCTCTGGCGCAGCGCGGCATCGCTGCTCTTGCGCAGAGCCGTCTCTGCGCGAACCTTCTCGGTCGTTTCCGTGGCGGCGCAGTAGAAGCCGGCCACTGCCCCCGTCTCGTCCCGCAGGGGTGTCCACGAGAAGGTGAACCAGCTGACTGGCCGGTCCGGCCGGCCGGAGAGGGCAACAGGCCGATCGACGAAATACTGCGCTTCTCCCGCCATCGTGGCCGCAACGACCGGCCGGTACTCGTCCCAGATCTCAGCCCACAGCTCTGCGAACGGCTGGCCCAGGCCCGCGGGATGCTTGCTGCCGACGACGGGAATGAGGCTGTCATTGTAGAGCGAGACGAGGTCCGGTCCCCAGGCGACATAGGCCGGTTGGCGCGCATTGAGCATGAGCTCGACCACAGTCCGCAGGCTCTGCGGCCACGCGTCGATGGGCCCGAGCGCCGTCGCACCCCAGTCGTGGTCGCGGATGCGTTCCGCCATTTCCCCAGTTCCACTTGGCCACCTCGTCCGTTGAGCAGCGGCAAAGGGTCTGGTCAGGCTGTCGTTCATCGGGCTGCTCGGGCTCCGGGCCAAAGGCCGTTCGGGAGGGATCAATTCTGGAGGGAAACGTAGGCAACTCATCCTGTTCCCGCCAGCGCTACGCTAGATTTCTAGTGCACTTCACGCGCGGGGCGAGTGCGGTTTCACGCCGCCGGAGCCTCGGTCTCCGCCACCGCCGGGGCGATGACCGCCTGGCCGCCCGCATAGCGCACCAGGGCGTCGATGCGCTTCTCGATGCTGGGATGAGTCGCGAACAGGTCCGAGAAGCCGGAACGTGGGTTGTCGAGGCAGAGCTCCATCACCGCGGAGGGCACGCCTTCGATTTCGCCCTTGCGGTCGATCTTCCGCAGCGCCGAGATCATTGCATTTGGGTTCTTGGTCAACTCGACCGCGCCCGCATCCGCGATATATTCGCGCCGGCGGGAGAGGGCGAAGCGGATCACGATCGACAGCTGCCAGGCGATCACGATGAAGAGAAGCGCAACCAGGATGGCGGCGATCCGGCCGCCGCCTCCGCCCTTGTCCGAAGTGTTCCGGGACGAGGACAGGCGCCAAAGGCCCGGGCTCTCGCACAGGACCCGGTAGATCAGCTCGCCCAGGAACGAAATGATGCCGACCACCAGCACGGCGACCATCATGGTGCGCACGTCCCCGTTGCGGATATGGGTGAGCTCATGGGCGAGCACCGCCTCGAGTTCACGGTCGTCCAGCGCGTCGAGGAGGCCGCGGGTCAGTGTGATGGTGTACTGGTCCGGCCGGACGCCGGACGCGAAGGCGTTCGGCGCCTCCACCTCCAGGATGCGGAGCTTCGGGACGCTCATCCCGCGGGAGATGCAGAGGGACTGGAGGAGGTGAAAGGCCCGCGGCGCATTGCTGCGGTCGACCTCCCGGGAGCCCGTCGTCAGGTTGAGGATGAAGGTGTTGAGCCGGAACCCGCACCAGACCCACAGGGCGACGCCGACAGTGATGGCGGGCGCGACCCACAGACAGTCCCGCAGGGAAGCCGAGAGGATCGCCTCGAACGCGCCCGTTCCGCCGTCGAGCCACGCCCGCCGCAGGATCGCGAGCCCGAAGGCGAGGAGATAGAACAGGACGAAGAGCCCGGCGATGAGGAGGGCCGAGCGCCGCCGGTTGGCCTGGATGTGGGTGTAAAGTCCGAAGGCTTGGAACACGGGCTCAGAACGCCACCTTGGGCGGGGTTTCGAGGGCCTGGCGCTGGGTCTCTCCAACGTCGAAGAAGGTTTGGGCCCGGAAGCCCATCAGTCCCGCGAAGAGCACAGCCGGAAAGTGCTGGATGGCGGCATTGTATTCCGCGACCGCGTTGTTGAAGAAGCGCCGAGCCGCCGCGAGCTTGTCCTCGATGTCCGCCAGATCCGTCTGCAATTGCTGGAAGTTGGCGCTGGCCTTGAGGTCCGGATAGGCCTCGCCGAGGGCCACCAGGCGTCCCAACGCTCCCGAGAGGGCGTTCTCGGCGGCGGCCTGTTCGGCCGGGCCATGAGCCTTGAGGGCGGCGTTGCGGGTCTCGACCACCGCCTGCAGGGTCCCGCGCTCGTGGGCGACGTAGCCCTTCACCGTCTCGATCAGGTTCGGGATGAGGTCGTGACGCTGTTTCAGCTGCACGTCGATGTCGGCGAAGGCTTGGTTGACCCGTGCGCGGAGGGTCACGAGGCCGTTGTAGGTCCAGATCCCGAACAGCACGACGAGGCCTATCACGGCCCAGATGATCCAATCCATTCCACTGCCCCCTTATTTCGTTACGTCACTGATGCCATGACCCGAGCTTGGCAGCAAGCCAAGAGAGGGCCGCCCCGCCTCGGAGCCGGCTGGCCCGTCCGGGGGGAAGGAGTCGGGGCGAGGGGGTGGGGCGACGGCGGATACGAAAATGGTCCCGCTTTGTTCTTGGTGGCTGACCAAAGCTAGGCTATACCGTGGTGGTCTGGTCCACCGAGGGGCACGCTCGCGAGGCGTCTTGATCTGTGGGAGCGGACACGGTCCCGCGGGTGCGGTCACGCAGCCTCATCCGGCGGGAGGCCCAGGCACCAGCCTCGGGACCGGAGCCGGTCGCAGACCCGGCCGCTCATGGGGCGGCGTCCGTCTGCGGCGCCTCTCGGACCAGCGCCGCCTGTTCCGCCCAAAAGAACCGTGCGCGAGGGGCCATCCGGCTCTTCCACCCACCACCACCCTTCGAGCCGGATCGCCTCTCGCGCCCCCTCAACTGCTCCAGGCCCGGCGCCACTTGGCCCCGGGCCCGCTCACCCGTGCGCTTTGTCAGCCCACCCGTGTCATCCCCGGCGGTCCGCAGGACCGGGACGGGGATCCACAAACCGATGCGACACCAAGGATTCCTTTCCGCTTCAGAGGGCGCCCCATCGAGATGGGAACCGCGCCACGAACGCTTTCCAAAGGATACCTTCGGCAGGTGCGGCCATTTGGCCGCAGAAAGGCTCGTCCATCCTTTGGAAAACCCCTGAAATGCCTTGAAAAATGGCTCGTAATCGCCCATCTAACGAGTTGATTTCACTTGGATTCGCGTGGGCTGCCTGACAGCTGACGGAGCGGCATGGAAGCCGCCTCTCGCGAAGGGGCAGACGTTTTAAGAAAGACCAACCTTGACCGATCCGAACGACATCCGCTCCGGCGGTCCCGCGGGGGATCAGCCGGCCAGCGACGTGAAGCTGATCTCCATCGTCGACGAGATGAAGCGCTCCTACCTCGATTACGCCATGAGCGTGATCGTGAGCCGCGCTCTCCCCGACGCCCGCGATGGCCTCAAGCCCGTGCACCGGCGCATCCTCTACTCGATGCACGAGAACGGCTACACGCCCGACAAGAAATACGTGAAGTCCGCCCGCATCGTCGGCGACGTGATGGGTCAGTACCACCCGCACGGCGACAGCGCGATCTACGACGCCCTCGTGCGCATGGCGCAGGACTTCTCATTGCGCCTCATGCTCGTGGACGGGCAGGGCAATTTCGGCTCGGTCGACGGCGACCCGCCGGCGGCCATGCGCTATACCGAGTCCCGCCTGACCAAGGCGGCGATGCCGCTCCTCGACGACATCGACAAGGACACGGTCGACTTCACGCCCAACTACGACGAGTCGAAGCACGAACCGGCGGTTCTGCCCGCCCGCTTCCCGAACCTCCTCGTCAACGGCGCTGGCGGAATCGCGGTCGGCATGGCCACCAACATGCCTCCCCACAACCTGGGCGAGGTGATCGACGGCTGCCTGGCCTTCATCGAGAACCCCGACATCTCGGCCGACGAGCTCATCGAGATCATCCCGGGCCCCGACTTCCCGACGGGCGCCCTCATCCTCGGCCGCGCGGGCATCAAGTCCGCCTACACCACGGGCCGCGGCTCCATCATCATGCGGGCTAAGTCCGAGGTGGAGGAGATCCGCAAGGACCGCGAGGCGCTGATCTTCACCGAGATCCCGTACCAGGTGAACAAGGCCTCCCTGATCGAGAAGATCGCGGAGCTCGTGCGCGACAAGAAGATCGAGGGCATCTCGGACCTGCGCGACGAATCCGACCGCGACGGCATGCGCATTGTGGTCGAGATCAAACGCGACGCCATGGCGGACGTGGTGCTCAACCAGCTCTACCGCTACACGCCGCTGCAGACGAGCTTCGGCGCCAACATGGTGGCGCTCAACGGCGGCCGCCCCGAGCAGATGACCCTGAAGGACCTGATCCGGGCCTTCGTGGAGTTCCGCGAGGAGGTGGTCTCCCGCCGCACCAAGTTCCTGCTCGGCAAGGCCCGCGAGCGCGCCCACGTCCTGTGCGGCCTCGCCATCGCGGTCGCGAACATCGACGAGGTGATCCGCCTCATCCGCACCGCCCCCGATCCGAACGCCGCCCGCGAAGCCCTCATGGGCCGCGACTGGCCGGCCCAGGATATCGCGCCCCTCATCGCGCTCGTGGACGACCCGCGCCACAAGATCAATGACGACGGCACCTACCGCCTCTCCGAGACCCAGGCCCGCGCCATCCTCGACCTGCGCCTGCAGCGCCTCACCGCGCTGGGCCGGGACGAGATCGGCGACGAGCTGTCGAAGCTCGCGGCCGAGATCTCGGACTATCTTGAGATCCTGCGCTCGCGCGTGCGCATCATGGGCATCATCCGGGACGAGCTGACGGACGTCCGCAACTCCTTCGCGACCCCGCGCAAGACCCAGATCGTGGACTGGGATTCGGACGTCGACGACGAGGACCTGATCGCCCGCGAGGACATGGTCGTGACCGTGTCCCACGCCGGCTACATCAAGCGCGTGCCGCTCTCGACCTACCGGGCGCAGCGCCGCGGCGGCAAGGGCCGCTCCGGCATGGCGACCCGAGACGAGGATTTCGTCACCCGCCTGTTCGTGGCCAACACCCACACGCCGGTGCTGTTCTTCTCGTCCGAGGGCCAGGCCTACAAGGAGAAGGTGTGGCGTCTGCCGCTCGCCGCTCCGAACGCCAAGGGCAAGGCTCTGGTGAACATGCTGCCGCTCGCCCAAGGCGAGCGCATCACCACCATCATGCCCCTGCCCGAGGACGAGGCGACCTGGGACAAGTACGACGTGATGTTCGCCACCTCCCGCGGGACGGTGCGCCGCAACAAACTGTCGGACTTCGTGCAGGTCAACCGCGGCGGCAAGATCGCCATGAAGCTCGACGAGGGCGAGCACATCGTTGACGTGCAGATCTGCACGGAGAACGACGACGTGCTGCTCACCACGTCGCGGGGCCAGTGCATCCGCTTTGCGGTCACGGACGTGCGCGTCTTCAAGGGGCGCGATTCCATGGGCGTGCGCGGCATCAACCTTGCCGACGGCGACCGGATCATCTCCATGGCGATCCTGCGCCACGTGGAGGCGACCGGCGAGGAGCGCGCGGGCTATCTCAAGATGCGCCGCGCCATCGCGGGCGACCAGTCCAACGGCGAGAACGGGCCTGAGAACGGCAATGGGAGCGACGAGGAGAACGTCGCCGCCGAGGCCCTGTCGATGGAACGCTACGCGGAGATGAGCGCGCAGGAGCAGTTCATCCTGACCCTCTCCGAGAAGGGCTACGGCAAGCGCACCTCGTCCTACGAGTACCGCATCACCAACCGCGGCGGCAAAGGCATCACGGCCATGGCGGTCAACGGCCGCAACGGCGAGCTCGTGGGCTCGTTCCCGGTCGAGAATTCGGACCAGATCATGCTCGTCACCGACGGCGGCCAGCTGATCCGCGTGCCCGTCGACGACATCCGCATCGTCGGCCGCAACTCGCAGGGCGTCACAGTCTTCTCCACCAAGGGCAAGGAGAAGGTCGTCTCGGTGGAGCACATCGAGGGCGAGGACGACGAGGGCGACGAGATCGAAGCTAACGGCGATGCCGGCGGCGACGTCGCGGAGGGCGGCGAGGAGTAAGCCGCTCCCGCTTTTCTGGCAGATACCGAATGGCCGGGCTCAGTCCCGGCCATTTTCTTGTTCGGATCCACCCACCGTCATTCCGGGCAGCACTGGCCGAGCCCGGAATGAGGGATGTTCCGCCTCGATCACGCGGCGCGCACCACCGCGTAGCGCTTACGCCCCGCCGTCAGCACGAGAGAGCCGTCGCGCAGGTCGGCGGATGTCGCGACGGCTGCCTCATCCGTTACGGCATCCCCGTTGAGCTTGGCGCCGCCGCCCTTGATCAGGCGCCGACCTTCGCTGCGCGAGGCGCTCAGCCCCGCCAGATGCAGCAGGGTCGCGACCGGGAGCCCGGCCTCGAGATCGGCCGCCGGCACGTCGATGCTCGGAAGGCCCTTGGGGGATGCACCCTCGACGAAGGTGCGGTGCGCCGTGGCTTCCGCCTCCCGCGCGGCTTCCTCTCCATGAGCAAGCCGCGTGACCTCGGTGGCGAGAATGCCCTTCGCCTCGTTGAGCTCCGCGCCCTGAAGTCGCCCGAGGCGCTGCACCTCGTCGAGGGGCAGCTCGGTGAAGAGGCGCAGGAAGCGGGCGACGTCGTCGTCCTCCGTGTTGCGCCAGAACTGCCAGAACGCGTAGGGGCTCAGGCGCTCCGGATTCAGCCAGATGGCGCCCGAGGCGGTCTTGCCCATTTTCGTGCCGACCGATGTGGTGAGCAGCGGCGTGGTGAGCCCGAAGAGCTGGCGCCCGTCGATGCGGCGGGCGAGCTCGATGCCGTTCACGATATTGCCCCATTGGTCCGACCCGCCCATCTGCAGCACGCAGGCTTGGTGGCGCGACAGTTCGAGGAAGTCGAAGGCCTGCAGCACCATGTAGTTGAATTCGAGCAGGGTCAGCGGCTGCTCGCGCTCGAGCCTGAGGCGCACGCTGTCGAAGCTCAGCATCCGGTTGATGGTGAAATGCGTGCCGAAGTCGCGCAGGAACGGCAGGTAGCGCAAGGGGTCGAGCCAGACCGCATTGTCGACCATCACGGCATCCGTCGGCCCGTCGCCGAAGGTGAGGTAGCGGGAGAAGACCGTCTTCAAACCCTCGATATTCCGTGCGATCTGCGCCTCGTCCAGGAGCGGTCGGCTCGCATCGCGGAAGCTCGGATCGCCGATCTGGCTCGTGCCGCCGCCGATCAGTACGACCGGCTTGTGGCCGGACTTCTGAAGCCAGCGCAGGGCCATGATCTGCACGAGGCTGCCCACGTGCAGGCTGTCGGCCGTGGCGTCGAAGCCGATATAGGCTGCGACAGGCCCGCCCGCGAGTCTCTCGTCGAGAGCCGCGAGATCCGTGCACTGATGGATGAAGCCGCGCTCGGCGAGGGTCTTCAGGAAGGGGGAGGTGGATGTCGTCATCGTCGTCTCCGGGGCTTGCGGGGTGAGCCGCAGACCGGAGACCGATCCTGAACAAGAAAACGCCGCCGGAATGCGGCGGCATGGATCGTCAGGTCACAACCAAACGCAGCCGCCCTATGGGGACAGCGTAAAATACTTTGCGAAGTGGTTGAGGCGCGTGATCATGAGGGGATTGTTACCCGCCGAAGCCGCGGCCGTCAACGTGCTTGCGCTCTCCCGGATCAATGCGAGGCCTGCGCCAGCGCCAGCGCGGCCGGGCTCAGCACCAGAACCGCGGTCACCACAACGACGAAGAACCGAGCAATCATGCGACCCTCCTTTTCAAGGCCGAGAGGGTTTTCGCACGGGAAGGCAAGCGCGGCGGTGCGGGAGCGCACCAAGTGTTCGAAACTGCTGAATGACGGCAAAAGGCTTTTCACACCTGGAGTTGAGCATATATACGTTATATAGTTTAATAACCTGATATTTTGCGAGTCGTCATGAAGCCCTTCGATCCGGATCAGCGGAACCTCGTCAGGTCGCCGCTCGACGACGAGAACCTCCTGAGCGGGCAGTTCTGGGGGGAGTTGCGCGTCTTCCTGGCGGTCGCCAAGGCGAAGTCGTTCAACCGGGCGGCTGAGGTGCTGAACACCAGCCAGCCGACCGTGAGCCGCCAGGTGCGCCGGCTTCAGGACCTGATGGGGTCCCAGCTCTTCGTGCCAACGAAGAACGGCGTCAAGCTCACGGCCAAGGGCCAGGCGCTCGCCCAGGCCCTGACCAAGCTCGACCATTCCCTCTTCGCCCTCACCAACGACCTGAGGGCCGAGTCGAAGGAGGCGGAAGGGGTGGTCCGCGTCAGCGTCACGGACGGGCTCAACACCTTCTTCATCGCTCCGGCGATCCAGTCTTTTTCGGCGGAGCATCCGAAGGTCCAGCTCCATCTGAAGAGCCCGGCCAACGTGGTCAGCCTTCGGGAGAACCAGACCGATCTGATGATCGGGTTCAGCCCGGTCGATGCAGCCGACATCTCGTACCGCCGCCTCGGGCACCTGCACTTCATCCCGGTCGTCGCGAAGTCCTACATCCAGCAGCATGGCATTCCGACCCGGACCAACCTGACCGACCACCTCTTCCTGCAGTCGGACTACTACACGGCAAGGACGGGCCTGTGGGACGCCTGGATCCGGGCCGTTGAGCAGGGTCGGATCGCGCATGTCTGCGACAACCCCATGGCCTACGGCATGCTCGTGAAGGCCGGGCTCGGCATCGGCCTCCTAGGGAACTACACGATTCTCGAGCGGGACGCGGTCCCGCTCGATCTGGACGTGAGGATCTCGATCCCGCTCTATGCCCTGGCTCTGACCGAGCGCTTGAATTCACGCCCGGTCCGGCTCGTCTTTGCGTGGCTCTGCGAGATGTTTGGCCCTGCGAACCCGTGGTTCGGCCCGACGCTTCGCCTGAACCCGCCGCCGAGCCGGTTCGATGCCGGCATCAAGATGCTCTTCAACCTCTAGGTCCCGGCGTCCAAGATAATGCCGGCAGATGCTCTCGGAGAGCCTCAGGTAGACATTGCCTGTATCCTCGAACAGTTCGGCGAGCTCGACCGGGACATCGCTGTCCGAGTCGAACAGCAGCTTCTCGAACATGGCCGTGCGCAGGGCGACGATCTGCTGGAGGTGGGATCGAAACTGGTTCATGATCGTGCCCTGCGCGTGGGAGCGAGCGTCAGATCTTACCGGCTTCGAATTCGGATTTCGCGTCCCAGTGCCCTTCTATCCGGAAGAGCACGGCCGCGTCCGAAGCCTGGGTGATCGCATTGGGCGGCGGCGCAAGCTCCTTCACGAGCTCGACATACGGCTCGTCGTGGCCGGCGAAGAGAAGCGGCTCCTTGCCCTCGGCCGGTCTGAAGCCGAGCAGCGTGCGCCAGAGCCGCGCGTATTTGGGCTTTGCATGGGTGATGACCCGGTCATAGCCCTTGCGGCTGATGTGCTCGAAGATGAACTCGGCGCAGCGCTTGACCGTCCGCGGGTTGCGCCATTGCTGCCTGAAGCTTGTCCGCTCCATCTTGGCGAAATCCCTGAACCACCGGATCCGCGCCGTTCCCACCGGCTCGTCGCCCGCATACACGATGACGTGCGTGGCCTGGTAGTCGTTGCCGTCGTAGGTCTGGCGGGCCGCCACCCCGTGCTCCTCCATGAAGCAGATGGCCCGGATCGCATAGGCATGGAGAAGTTGCTCCGGCGTCGTGACGATCTCGACCCGGATCAGGTTGTCATGATGACCAGCGTTGGATTCCGTCGTCTCCATAAGGTAGCCCCTTGAATTTTCCGATAGGTATCGGGCTAATGATCACAGCTGCCTCGAAGCTTTGAAGACGATGAGATGTGGCGCAGTTCTACACCAATGTTGAACGGGAGCGGGTCGTGACTGAAAGCAATAGTTGTGTGCCCTCAACTCTTACTGAGATATGTCAGGAGGCAGTTGAGCGCTTCGGTGGAGATTGGGGCCGGATCCACGCCTATCTGACGGATCGGATCGCCGGCATGCCCGGAGACGACCAGAAGCGTCTGCAGGACGAGCTGGGCCGCATCCTGAGCTTCGTAGCCCCATCCCGTCCGCGCCTGTTGCAATAGGGATGATTCTAGGTGAGCGAGCACAAGAAGGCGCCGAGCGGCGCCGATGTCCATATCGGAAGCCGCATCCGCAAGAGGCGGATGCTGCTCGGAATGAGCCAGGAAAAGCTGGGGGACGCGCTCGGCGTGACCTTCCAGCAGGTCCAGAAGTACGAGCGGGGCACGAACCGGATCAGCGCGGGCAGGCTCCAGTGCATCGGAGAGGTGCTGGGCGTTCCGGCCGCCTATTTCTTCGAGGGCCTCTCGGACGAGCCGAAGCTGGGCAATGATACGGAAGGTTCGGTGCTCGATATCCTCGGCACCAACGAAGGCTTCCGCCTCGCGAGGGCCTTCGCGTCCATCGAGGATAGCCGGCTGCGGCACAAGCTCGTGGAGCTCGTCGACGCCATGGCCAAGGGCGCGATGCACGGCGAGGACTCGGCCGCGAACGACCGATAACCCGAAGCGGCTGATGTCGGGCACGCTCCTCCCGGATCACTGAGCCTCGCGGGCTCCGCTTGCCCTTGAGCCCGTCTCAAGCTACGCCTTGGGCGCATGACCCGAACCGCGCTCTATACCGGCAGCTTCGACCCCGTCACCAATGGCCACCTGGACGTCCTGCGCCAGGCCTGCCGGGTGGCTGACCGCATCGTCGTGGCCATCGGGGTCCATTCCTCCAAGACGCCGATCTTCACCGCAGAGGAGCGGGCGGAGCTGCTGCGCGCGGTCTGCGGGCCGCTTCTGGCCGGACAGGGTGTCGAGCTGGAGGTGACGACCTTCGACGATCTCGCCGTCGACGCCGCCCGGCGGCATGGAGCCTCCCTCATCGTCCGCGGCCTGCGCGACGGCACGGATTTCGACTATGAGATCCAGATGGCCTCCATGAACGCCGCCATGGCGCCCGAGGTCCAGACCCTGTTTTTCGCAGCCTCGCCCCCCGTCCGCCCCATCACGGCCACGCTTGTCCGCCAGATCGCGGCCATGGGCGGCGACGTCTCGGCCTTCGTGCCGGGTCTTGTCGCCGAGCGGTTAGGGGCCAAATTCAAGCGGCCATGACGCCGTAATTCCAAGGAGAGACCATCCATGAAGCGTTTGCTCGCAGCCGGGGCGATCGTGCTCGCCGGCCTCGTTCCGGCCGCCGCCCAGCAGGCCAACGACCCGCAGAACACGATCTATCTCGACACCAAGGACGGCCGCATCACGATCCGCCTTCGCCCGGACCTGGCCCCGAAGCATGTGGAGCAGATCAAGACGCTGACGAAGCAGGGTTTCTACAACGGCGTGCCGTTCCACCGGGTGATTGCCGGCTTCATGGCCCAGACGGGCGACCCGACCGGCACCGGCACCGGCAAGTCCGACCTGCCCAATATTCCGGCTGAATTCTCCCAGACCCAATACAAGCGCGGCTCGGTCGGCATGGCCCGCTCGCAGAGCCCGAACTCGGCCAACAGCCAGTTCTTCATCTGCTACGAGGGCTGCGGGCCTCTCACCGGTCAGTACACGCTCTTCGGCGAGGTCGTGTCCGGCATGGATGTGGCCGACAAGATCAAGAAGGGCGATGCGGCCGCCAACGGAATGGTCCAGAACCCCGACAAGATCGTGAAGATGCAGCTCGCCGCCGACGCCAAATAACGGACGGCTTTCGGTGATGCCGTCCCGCCCTCTGGCCGGAGCCCACGGGCTCTGCATGGCGCTCCTCCTTGCGGGAGGAGCGGCAGGGGGCGCGAGGGCTCAGCCCGGGCCCAACTCGCCCTTCGCCGATCCCTATTTCTGGGAGGAGGAGCTCCAGCCAATGCGGCCGTTGCCCGAGGGCATCATCGGAAACGTGCATCCGCGGCAGGACCGGGAGCCGCTGCGGCGCGTCAACACCCTGCGCGAGGTGTTCCAAACCCTCGAGGCCTGCTGGCGCCCGCCATCGGAGAACGACTTCTCGGGCCAGGAGATCACCCTGCGCGTGAGCTTCAAGCGCAACGGCGAGGTGCTGGGTACGCCCCGCATCACCTACTACAAGCCGGGAGCGGAGGCGGAGCAGCGAGAGCCCTTCACCCGCTCCGTGCGCGAGGCCTTCGGGCGCTGCGCGCCGCTCCCCTTCACGGAAAGCTTCGGCAAGGCCATTGCCGGGCGCATTTTCGCCATCCGCTTCGTCGACACCCGTCCCATGTGAATGCGCTTCACGTGGGCGGACCGGCACCCGAACGACCCCATCACGCCAGAACAGGAGATTCCGATGGCAGATCCCGAAAACACCATCATCATGGAGACCACCAAGGGCCGAGTGGTCATCGAGCTGCGCCCCGACCTCGCGCCGAACCACGTGGAGCGCATCAAGACCCTGGCCCGCCAGGGTTTCTATGACAACGTGCCGTTCCACCGGGTGATCGAGGGCTTCATGGCCCAGACCGGCGACCCGACCGGTACCGGCACGGGCGGCTCCGATCTGCCGGACCTGAAGGCCGAGTTCAACGCCGAGCCGCATGTGCGAGGCGTGTGCTCGATGGCGCGCACCAACCAGCCGCACTCGGCGAATTCGCAGTTCTTCATCGTCTTCGACGACGCCCGCTTCCTCGACAAGCAGTACACGGTCTGGGGCAAGGTGACCGAGGGCATGGAGAACGTGGACAAGATCAAGCGTGGCGAGCCCGTGCGCGATCCCGACCGCATCGTCTCCATGAAGGTCGCGGCGGACGCTGCTTAATCAACTTTATCGCTCCAGGGCGCGCCAAGGCGCGCCCCGGAATGACGACTGGTACACTCAAACAATCACATGCGCGTCGACCTCTTCGATTTCGACCTTCCTGAAAGCAGCATCGCGCTCCGCCCCGTGGAGCCGCGGGATGCTGCGCGCATGCTCGTGGTGCGGCCCGACGAGAGCCCATTCGAGGACCGGTTCGTGCGGGATCTGCCGGACCTCCTGCAGCCCGGCGACGTGCTTGTGCTCAACGACACCAAGGTTATCCCGTCCCGCCTCTACGGCTTGCGCGTACGCGAGGAGACGGCGGCGCGGGTCGAGATCATGCTGCACAAGCGCGAGAGTGCGGATAGCTGGCGCGCCTTCGCGCGCCCGGCCAAGAAGCTGAACGTGGGCGATCGCATCCGCTTCGGCGAGGCGGCCGAGAGCACGGCCTGCGAACTCGTGCGCCTCGATGCCGAGGTCGAGGAGAAGGGGGAGGGCGGCGACGTCAGGCTCCGGTTCTCCTTCTCGGGGCCTTTCCTCGACGAGGCCATCGCCCGGCTCGGCGAACTGCCGCTGCCGCCCTACATCGCCGGAAAACGACCGACCGACGACAAGGACCTGCGCGACTATCAGACGGTCTATGCCAAGGACGAGGGAGCCGTCGCGGCGCCGACCGCCGGCCTGCATTTCACCGAAAGCCTGTTCCGCCGACTTGAAGAGCGCGGCATCGCGCGGCACTTCGTGACGCTCCATGTGGGGGCCGGAACCTTCCTGCCCGTGAAGGCTGAGGACACCGCCGAGCACAGGATGCATGCGGAATGGGGCACCGTCACCGAGGCGACGGCTCGGGCGCTCAACGAGGCGCGGGCGCGGGGAGGCCGCATCGTGGCTGTCGGCACCACGTCGCTGCGTCTTCTGGAGAGCGCCGCGCGGGAGGACGGCACGATCGCGCCGTTCTCCGGCGACACGGCGATCTTCATCACGCCCGGCTACCGCTTCAAGGCGGTGGACGTGCTCATGACCAATTTCCATCTGCCGCGCTCGACGCTCTTCATGCTCGTTTCGGCCTTCGCGGGCCTGGAGCGCATGCGCGCGGCCTATGCCCATGCCATCGAAACGGGCTATCGCTTCTACTCGTATGGCGATTCGAGTTTGCTGTTCCGGCGTTGAAGCGTGTGTCATCCCTTGCGACCCGACAGGTCGGGAACGGGATTCACATATGAGGCATTCGGGACGGTGGATTCCTTTCCCCTCCAGCAGCTTCACTGCTTCCGGCCGGGGATGACACCATGAGGTATGCATGACCACGGACACCTTCACCTTCACCGTCAGCAAGACCGACGGCGCGGCGCGTACGGGAGAGATCCGCATGCCGCGTGGCGTCATCCGCACGCCCGCCTTCATGCCGGTGGGCACGGCCGCGACCGTGAAGGCGATGTATCCCGACCAGGTGAAGGCGCTCGGCGCCGACGTGGTGCTCGGAAACACCTACCATCTGATGCTGCGCCCCGGCGCGGAGCGCGTGGCGCGGCTTGGCGGCCTGCACCAGTTCATGAACTGGCCCTATCCGATCCTCACCGACTCCGGCGGCTTTCAGGTCATGTCGCTGTCGGCCCTCCGCAAGATTGACGAGACCGGGGTCACCTTCCAGTCGCATATCGACGGCTCGACCCATGTGCTGACGCCGGAGCGCTCCATCGAAATCCAGGGGCTGCTCGGCTCCGACATCCAGATGCAGCTCGACGAATGCGTGAAGCTGCCCTGCTCGGACGAGATCGCCGAGAAGGCCATGCACTTGTCCCTTCGGTGGGCGGAGCGCTGCCGCGTCGCCTTCGGCGAGCAGCCGGGCAAGGCAATGTTCGGCATCGTCCAGGGCGGCGCGGTCGAGCGGCTGCGCATCGAAAGCGCCAGGGAACTCGCGGATCTCGGCCTCAAGGGCTACGCCATCGGCGGCCTTGCGGTGGGCGAACCGCAGGACGTGATGCTGCGCATGATCGAGACGGTCGAGCCGCACATGCCCAAGGAGAAGCCCCGCTACCTCATGGGGGTAGGCACGCCGGACGATATCGTGGAGGCGGTGCGACGCGGAGTCGACATGTTCGACTGCGTAATGCCGACCCGCGCCGGCCGCCATGGGCAGGTCTTCACTCGGCACGGCCGCATGAACCTGCGCAACGCGCGCTTCGCCGAGGACACTCGACCGCTCGATCCGGAATCGAAGTGCACGGCGTCGAACACCTATTCGCGCGCCTATCTGCACCATCTCGTCCGCTCCAACGAGATCCTCGGCATGATGCTGCTCACCTGGAACAACCTGGCCTATTACCAGGAGTTGATGGCCGGCCTGCGCAAGGCGATCGCCGAGGGGCGGCTGGAGACCTACGTGGGCGAGGTCAAGGAAGGCTGGGCCAAGGGCGAACGCGACGGCAAGGCCGAGATCGGCCACCATGCCGACAATACGTCGATGACCGCGGAAGGCTGAGTTCGGCGCGGGTGGTGGACCGGGGGTTGACGGTCAGAACCCATGCAGCAACCAACGCGTGAAGGTCGGCTGGACCATGGTCGGATGCCGTGTCGGTCTTCAGCCGGAATAGGAATTGGGGCGGGCCTGCGGGATAGTGGCTGGACACGCGAGGAGCCGCCACGATGAAGCACTACAAGCCCGGGGATGACCTGACGGAGCTGCTGCTGAGGAAGCTCACGAGCATCGAGCGCGGCATGAGCGCCCTCAAGCTTGGAGGCACCTTCATCCTGCTGATCGTGTTCTGCGACTACCTCGTCAACATGGGCTGGTTCGGCTCCGACCTCCAGAGAATCAGCCGGCGTTAGCTCTCCTCCGGCTCCTCGGGAAACTGCCGCGCGTCTGCCGGGATGACGACGCCAGGCAGCTTCCGCGACGTCCAGATGTGAATGGCATCCGACAGATCGACCGGCTCGTCCAGCGAGCCGCCCTTGATGCTGATCTCCTCCGCCCGATCCCTCTCGCCGTGCCACACGCGCGAGCCGCAATCGACGCAGAAGAAGCAGGCGAGCGTCCGGCCGGAATCCGTGCCGCGCGCCCACCGCCGGGGCTTGCCCTGAACGAGCCGGACATCCGCACTCCGCACCATGACCGAGATGCCGAAGGCCGAGGCCGACTGCTTCCGGCATTCGCCGCAATGGCAAATGTAGATCTCGTGCGGTGCGCCCGCGACCTCATACCGAATCGCGCCGCACTGGCAGCCGCCGGTCAGGGCAGGGCGATCATAGGTCCCTATCATCCTGTGTCCTTCAGCCAAGCGCCTTCAGGTGCCGGATCGGACGTCCCGGGGCGATCATCTCGGCGGCCGCGATGATGCCCTGCGCGTCGATGCCGAAGTGGCGGTAAAGGTCCTGCACCGTGCCGGTCTGGCCGAAATGCTCCACGCCCAGCGAGCGGGTGCGGTGGCCCATCACGGAGCCGAGCCAGGCAAGGGTCGCCGGATGGCCGTCGACCACCGTCACCAGCCCGCAATGAGGCTGCAATTCGCCGAGCAGGCGCTCGATATGGCTGCGCGCATGGACGAGGCCGCGCTCGCGCGCCCGCTGCGCGGCGGTCCAGCCTGCATTGAGCCGGTCGGCGGACGTGATGGCGAGAAGGCCGATATCGCGCCGGTCCTCGGCCATGAGGCCGACTGCCTCGATGGCCTCGGGCGCCACCGCGCCCGTATAGGCGATGACGACCTGCGCATTGGGGCCGGGTTTCCGCATCCAGTACGCGCCATCGACGATGTCGGCCGTGAAGTCAGGCGTCATGGTTCGCTGCGGCTGGTCGAGGCTGCGGGTGGAGAGGCGCAGATAGACCGAGCCGCCGGTCTCGTCGCGCAGCCACGAGCGTTCGTTGGGTTCGCCCTCGCCGTCGCGCTGCAGATAGTCGAAGGCCCAGCGCAGGATGACGGACAGCTCGTCCACGAAGGCGGGCTCGAAGGAGGCGAGCCCGTCCTGCGCCAGGCCGATCAGCGGCGTGCCGATCGACTGGTGCGCACCGCCTTCAGGCGCGAGCGTCACGCCCGAGGGCGTGGCGGCGACAATGAAGCGGGCGTCCTGGTAGCAGGCGTAGTTCAGCGCATCGAGGCCGCGGGCAATGAAGGGATCGTAGAGCGTCCCGATCGGCAGGATGCGCTCCCCGAACACCGAATGAGACAGGCCGAGCGCCGAGAGCAGAATGAACAGGTTCATCTCGGCGATGCCGAGCTCGATGTGCTGGCCCTTGGGGCCGAAATCCCAGGTGAAGGTGGAGGGGATACGCTCCGACCGGAAGATGTCCTTCATCTCCTCCTTGGCGAAGAGCCCGCGCCGATTCACCCACGCGCCGAGATTGGTCGAGACGGTCACGTCCGGTGCGGTGGTGACGATCCGGTCCGCAAGCGGAAGATCGGAGCGCGCGAGCTCGTTGAGGATCAATCCGAAGCCCTGCTGGGTCGACATGGAGGGCTGCGACGGCGTCGGCAGGGTCTCCGGCACCGGCACGACCGGCGCCTCGTAGCGGCGGCGGCCGCGGGCGTTGAACGGGACGGAATCGAGGAAGCGCTGGAGATCCTCCGGCGGAAGGCTCAAGCCTTCGAACTTGTCCCATTCATGACCCGGCCGCACCTTCGCGGCGGCGCGGTAGCCCTCCATCTGGGTCGGCGTGAGCAGGCCCGCGTGGTTGTCCTTGTGGCCTGCGAGCGGCAGGCCCATGCCCTTGATCGTGTAGGCGATGAACACGGTCGGCCGGTCGTGGTCGATGGACTCGAAGGCCTGGAGCAGGCTGGAGAGGTCGTGTCCGCCGAGATTGCCCATGAGCCGCGCCAGCTCCTCGTCCGAGCGCTTCTCGATGAGGCGTGTCACAGCGCCCTGGTCGCCGAGGTCGTCGAGGAGGCGCTTGCGCCACGCCGCGCCGCCCTGGAAGGTGAGGGCGGAATAGAGCTGGTTCGGGCAGGAATCGATCCAGTCCCGCAGGCGCTCGCCGCCCGGCTCGCGGAAGGCCTCCTGCATCAGCGAGCCGTGCTTGAGCACCACCACGTCCCAGCCGAAGGAGCGGAAGAGCGATTCGAAGCGGGCGTAGAGGCCCTCGCGCACCACGGCGTCGAGGCTCTGGCGGTTGTAGTCGATGATCCACCAGGTGTTGCGCAGGCCCTGCTTCCAGCCTTCGAGCAGCGCCTCGAAGATGTTGCCCTCGTCCATTTCGGCATCACCCACGAGAGCGATCATGCGCCCTTCCGGCTTGTCCTTCGCCCAATGGGCCTGCACGTAGTCCTGAACGAGGCTCGAGAAGAGGGTCTGGGCCACGCCGAGGCCGACGGATCCGGTGGAGAAGTCCACGTCGTCGATGTCCTTGGTACGGGACGGGTAGGATTGCGCGCCCTTATAGCCGCGGAAGTTCTCCAGCTTCTCCCGGGTCTGGTTGCCGAGGAGATACTGGATCGCGTGGAAGATCGGGCTCGCATGGGGCTTCACGGCGACCCGGTCCTCCGGCCGCAGAACGCCCAGGTACAACGCCGTCATGATCGTCGCGAGGGAGGCGGAGGAGGCCTGGTGGCCGCCGACCTTGAGCCCGTCCCGGTTGGGGCGCAGGTGGTTGGCGTTGTGGATGGTCCAGCTGGAAAGCCAGAGAATCTTGCGCTCGAACTCGGTCAGGTACGGCAGGCGGGGGTCGGTCATCGGGGTGCCCAGGATGCGGCGCGGGCAGGGCTGATGAAGCCCATCCGCGGCTCGGTTGAGGATTTCGGATCCCATACTAAGCCTTTTTGATTGACCCGCCAGCCGAGAGACCCTATTTCGGGCTCACCTCCGAGGGCCCTCGAGCCCGATCGGTCGAGCTTCCGGCTCCTGGGTGCCTGCTCAACGGAAAGAGCTATGTATCCCAGGGGATTAGCGGCAGATTTGGCCGGACCGGAGAGTCTGAGATGGGCGCGTAGCTCAGCGGTAGAGCAGCTGACTTTTAATCAGCGGGTCGATGGTTCGATTCCATCCGCGCTCACCATCTCTTTCCAACAGCTTCGCTGATTTTCGGTCGGCATTGGGTCTCGGGTGCTACCGAGGCCTGCCTCGGAGATGCTCTCGTCTTTTCATGGCGTCGCTTGTTCGACCAAGCACGGGATTCCCGTCGCGTCTGGCAGCTCCGCCGTTCTGATCAAGCTTGGCAGAGCGTCGGTCTGAGCCGCCGCGTTTTCCTGATGCGGCAAAAAGCTGTCCTGGGACGGCAGGGCGCGTCTAAAAGAAAACAGCCAAGCTCATAGTCGTCGTTAAACAAAGTTGCGGCGTTAATCAATCATTCATGTTCATGAATGCGGATTTATACATATAAAATGGCCGTTTGTATTTGAAACTGCAACGGAGCTGACGCGTTTCCTGAGCAGCGGGCAGTAAGCCCGGAGATGAATCAGGAGTTGATCCATGTCGAAGAAGATCCTTTTCGCTGGCGCCCTTCTCGCCTCTCTCGCCCCTGCGGCGGCCTTCGCGCAGTCCGGTGGTGCCGCTGCCGGCGCGGCGACGGGTGCCGTGGGCGGCGCGGTCGTCGGCGGCCCGGTCGGTGCGGCCGTAGGCGGCGTGACGGGTGCCATCGTGGGCGGCATCGCCGATCAGCAGCAGCCGGAGTTCCGTTCGTACGTAACGACCCAGAAGGTGCCGTCCTACACCTATAAGGAAGAGGTTCGAGTGGGTGCGGTGCTGCCGGAATCCGGCGTGACGTATTACGAGGTGCCGTCTGAGTACAAGGTGAAGGGCTACAAGTACACGGTGGTGAACAACACTCCGGTTCTAGTCGAGCCCAAAAGCCACAAGATCGTGCAGGTCATCAAGTAAGCAGCGTTGATGAACGTTCGGAACGGGCGGCCCATGAGGCCGCCCTTTTCGTATTCGGGTTCGATGGGAGCGGCATGGCCACAGGCCGGATGCCCGGCGTCGCCATGCAGGGCTCACGGCCTTACGTGGAAGAGATAGAAGCCGTTGATCTTGGCCGACGCGCTGGCCGCGGTGGCGTCGAAGCCGGACAGCGTACTGACGTCCAGCGCGCGGTCATAGTTCCACTTGTCCTCCGTCAGGAATGTCGGAACCGGCTGATCCTGCGGAACGGCGCAGTAAAGATCCGCGACGTCCTTGTTGCGGAACAGATTGTAGGTCAGCATCATATCGTGAGGGTGCGTCGTCTCGTTGATCATTCGTCTTCCGATTTCGATCCTGCAGGGGCTGTTGCGCATGATGGTCACTGTATCACCGCCTCGTGCGGCAGATGATCGGCGGCCCAGATCGCCGCCTGGGTTCGGTTTCCGGCGCCGATCTTCCTGAGAATCGCCTTGATGTGCACCTTCACGGTCGCCTCGGCCACATTGAGCTTGCGCGCAATGACTTTGTTCGGCGCGCCCTCTTTCAGCCAGCCCAGGATCTCGATTTCCCGGCTGGACAAGGAGCGCCTCGGCGGATCGATGCCGTTCAGACTTTCCGGCCCGCGCCTGTGCGAGCACTCGACCTTGCGTGCGCCGTCACCCATGATCGCAAGGATCAGGTCCGATGGAACGACGATCTCCCCCAGCATCACCAGCTCGAGGGAATGGATGAGGACATCGCACCCCGTCGTCGTGAGGCAGAAGCCATCTGCGCCGGCATGTCGGGCCGTCATCACGGCGTTCAGGTCGAACTGATCCGCCAGAACCACGACACGGGCCGACGGATGCCGCTCCTTCGCGGCGGCGATCAGGCTCGCGAGATCATTCGGGTGATGCTTCGCGTCCACGAGGAGAAGATCGTACGCCGTGTCATCGAGATCCGTTGGTTCGGACGAGACGATGAAACGGGTGTTCTTCAGCATCTCCTCTACCCCCGCGCGGAGGAGGGGGCTGGCGCAGATTTTCAGGGTGACGGTTGAAGTGGGATTGATCTGCTGCCCACCCTGTTTCGCAATGAATTGGTCGAAGAGCATCGGATGGTCCTTCTTCGATTTCCGTGAAACTGCCTTAGGTTTGCTCCGCACCACCATCGTTACCGGATGATGTAGACGATCTGCCGCGAAGCCGCGTCCACGATGGCTCTCTGTCCTTGAACGACGGCATAGCGGTAGGACTCATGCCTCGGTACGGAGTAGAGCACCGTTCCTTCAGGCAGGACCTCTCCGACCGCGAGTCGCACGTCGTCCTGATCGGTGAGCGGAGGATCCGACCAGGCCTGGGTGCCCGAGGTCGGGATATGGGACGCAATCTTTCTGACGGCAGAGACGGCTCCGCTGAGGGTGCCTGAGGACGCGCTCGCCACCTCGATTTTCGTCGGGCCCGGAGCCGTACCGGACAAGGTCGCCATCGCTCCGAGCGGGAATGCCGCAAAGGCCAGGATGTATAGTGTCCGCATGCGAGACCTCTTACGCCAGCCCATTGAAGAACGGATGACGGCCCGTCTTATTCCCGGATTTCGAACGAATTCCGAAATTTTCGCCCAGGCTAGGGTTCGGTCTTGCGCAACGCCTCGATTTCCGCCGCGTCCAGGAGCGGCTCGCCGGCGCCGGCACTCTGAAGATAGCTCTCCATCAGGTCCCCTCCGCCGCTCGGGACATAGGCTCCGGGACCCGTCGCCTCCGCCAAGGCAAAGGTGATCCTCCAGCCGCGGTTGCGGCATGCTACGGCGTCCGAGGTTCCCGATGAAGCCTGGAGCTTGAACTCACGGCACAGGGTTCCGTCGGCCGCGCGGAAGGTCGAAATCACCCGCACCCGGCCGAAGGGCAGATCCTGCTCCCGTCCCGAAGGACTGTCGCTCAGAATGCGGCTGACCTGCGGATCCTCAAGGAGGGCAATGGGACCGGCCGCTTGAGAGGGAAGGGGATTCTGACGCCCGGCGAGGTAGCTGACCGTCGCAATCGCCAGACCGGCGACACTCGCGGCCAGCGCCATTGCGAGCGGCGGCTTCCCCGCGAAGGTGGCCCTGCCCTTGGCCGGAGGCGTGGCCGGTTCCTGCTGATGGGCGGGCGGCTCGAAGCCGTCGATCCGGGCCTGGACCGCGGCCCGCAATGCCGCAGGAACATCAGCCGCTGTTTCCTCGGGAAAGGCCGATCGAACCAGCCGCCGGCTGCGCAGAAAGTCGGCGACGCGCCGGGCGATGGCCGGATCGTCGGCCATGGCCTGTTCCACCGAGGCTGCGACCAACTCTTCCAGCTCTCCGTCCGCGAAGGCCATGAGGATTTCGTCACTGAAATGAAGCTGTGCCATATGCCTCTCCGCCATCAGGCTGCAGCCGTCATTTCGACGAGCCGCTTGCGGGCCCGCGCGAGGCGGCTCATCACCGTGCCGATCGGAACCCCCAGAACCTCGGCCGCCTCCCGATAGGCGAGGTCCTCGACGCAGACGAGGAGCAGCACTTCCCGCTGTTCCGACGGCATCGCGTCGATGATCTGCTGAACCTCGGCCAGCAAAAGCTTGTTCAGAATGGGCTCTTCGCCCGCATCGCCGACGATATGCGTCTGCACCGTCACGTCCTCACTCATGCCCTCGGTCCTTGAGCGCCTTAGATGGTCGATCCAATGGTTGCGCAGGATGCGGAAGGCCCAGGCGTCGAAGCGGGTGCCCGGGGTGAAGCTTCCGGCATTCGCCAGCGCCCGTTCGCAGGCGCCCTGCACGAGATCGTCTGCGAGCGAAGGCGAGCGGCAGAGCACCAAGGCAAAGCGCCTCAGCCGTGGCAGAAGCGCCACAAGGTCCTGTCCAATGGCTGCCGGCATCGCTACTCCGCGTCGCCCTTTCCCGTACAAACGAGGCAGGGGGGTAATTTATTCCCGATGCTTTCGGCACCGGCATAGGTGCCGGATCGTTGATCGGCGTGAGCGCCCCGAACACAATCGAGCCTGCATTGTTTAAGATTCTGAGGATCGACTGAGTCGGAGCGACTACCCACGGGATCTGGTGTTGCTAGGTATCAAGGCAAGGAGCGTTTCGGGCCCTGAGCCGAGCGAGCCTATCAAGCCGAGCGGTTTCGCAGCGCCTCCGTACCGGGAATGAGCCACGAGGAACACGAATGGCACGTTGGTGTCGGTATCTCCTGATCACGACCGCAGGCCTGGCTGCCGCGGCGCCCGTTCAAGTGCAATTCGACCTGCGCTCAGGGACTGACCTGCAACTGATCGGCTCGAGCGCCCTGGCCGAGGCGGGGGACGGTGCCGGAAACGGCGGCGGGAATGGAAACGGTGGCGGGAATGGTAACGCCGGAAATGCCGGCGGGCACGGCAATGGCGGAAACTCCGGAAACGGCGCCGGGAACGGCAACGCTGGTAACGGCAACGGCGGCGGCAAGGGTGGCGGAAACGGCAATTCCGACGGGAACGGCAACGCCGGAGGCAATTCCGGCGCTGGAGCGGGCTCCGGGAATGGCAACGGCAACAGCAACGGTGGTCATGGCAATTCCGGGGCATCGGCGGGCGGCAGCCCTGGAGGCGGAAATTCCGGCAACGGCAATGCAGGTGGCAGCGCCGGCGGAAGAGGTGGAGGGGCCGGCAGCGGTGGAGCGGGCCCATCGGGAGGCAGCGGAGCCGGGCACGGCATGAGCGGCGGCCTCGCCTCGGACGGGAACCCGGCCGGGGGTGGTTCCAGCAGCCGAGGGGACGTGCCTGGTCGATCGGGCGACGCGCCGGGGCGCTCCCGCGCAGCGGCCGGAGAGGCAAACGGGAGAGGCGCCATCGCCAGAGGGCAGGATTCCTGGTTCGGATACAGCGCGCCGGCAGTCCCGCCCGGTCCGGCCCGGCCCACCAAACCGACGGTCGCCAACAGCCAGACGACAGCCGGCAAGACCGGAAAGGCATCTATTGCCGGCGGAAAAGCGCAATACGGCAAGGGTGCAGCAAGCCGTCCCGATAAGAGCTCGGGCTCGGCCGCGCGCGGCGGATCCAGCCCCGCCAACGGCTCGCGCGCCAGCGAGCCGGCTCAGTCGCCGCGGGCCGTGGGCTCTGCTTCCCCCGGCATGATGAACCCGGCCCAGCCGACGGGCTCAGCGTCCAAGCCACGGCAATCGTCAAACTCGATCATCGCCTCGGGGCTCTCGGACCAGGATTTGACGAAGCTGGCTGCTTCAGGGCTGAAATTGACCTCCCAGACGCGTGGCGTCATCGCGCCCCGGATCGTCCGGCTGCAACTGCCCAGCGGCATGACCGTCGCGCAGGCTCGACGTGCCGTCCAAAGGGTCAGCCGCGAAGCGTCGGCCGACATGGACACCTACTATTACACGGAAGGCGGGACGGATGACCGGGCTTCCGGATGCACCGATCCGGGCTGCGGCGCCTCGGTGCTGGTCGGCTGGACGCCACCTGAGGCGGAGCAATGCGGGTCTCCGGCGCTGATCGGCCTCATCGATACCGGCATCGATCTGGATCACGAGGCACTGAGAGGCCAGTCCATCGAGCTGTTGAAGCTCCCGAAGGAAACCGGAGGCAGCTCCTCCCTTGAGCATGGCACAGCCATCGCGGCGCTCCTCGTCGGGCGGCCGGGCAGCGACGCGCCGGGGCTGATCCCGCGGGCAAGGCTCGTTGCCGTTGATGCCTTCTCCAAGGGCAGCGGTACGGCGGACCGGGCCGACGTCCTGTCCCTCGTCGGCGCGCTGGAGGCGCTTGCCGACCGCGGCGTGAAGGTCGTCAACCTCAGCCTGTCGGGGCCGCCGAACGAGATCCTCAGAAAGGCCGTCGAAGCGGCCCAGGCGAGGGATATCGTCCTCGTTGCGGCGGTTGGCAACAACGGGGCGGCTGCCGAGCCGTCCTATCCGGCAGCTTATCCCGGAGTCGTTGCCGTGACGGCGGTGGATCGTCAGCTCAACGTCTACCGGCGCGCGACCCGGGGCTCCTACGTGGCCTTTTCGGCACCCGGCGTGGAGATCCGAACGGCTCAGTCCAACGGCGGAACGACAGCGAGGAGCGGGACCTCCTATGCCGTTCCCTTCGTATCGGCCGCCATGGCGATGGTCCGGGCTACGCAGCCTGAAGTGGGCATCGAGGGCTTGCAGAAGCAGGTGCAGGGCCATACGCGCGATCTTGGCCAGCCCGGGCGGGACGCAACGTTCGGCTATGGCCTTCTCCAGATGACGAACCTTTGCTCCGCACCGGAAGGGGAGCCGACGACTCCTGTGGCCAGTCGCGTGCCGACTGCGTCAGTCATGCAACAGGAAGACTCGGCGCCGTAATCGGCCCGTCGCCATAGCCTTGGTGGAGTCGAACGATCCTGAATACGATCCTACGGGCGTCTCCGAGCGGCAGGGGCGCCGGCCATGATTCCATCGGTGAGCGGGTCGAAGCTGGTCAGGTGACCATATTCGCCCACCGCCCCATTGCCGGCGCCGAACGCCGTGCCGATCGGGTCGACGCCAATCACCTCGATACGGGTGTTTTCGAGTCCTTCCGCCGAGACGAGATTGAAGAGAGCACTGGCATTCCTCGGGGCGAGCCGCACGCAGCCATGGGACGCTGGCGAGCCGAGGCGACCGACGGCTTGGCTTCCATGAATGGCATGACCTGCGTCCGTGAAGAAGATCGAGTGCGGCATGGGGGCGTTATCCCATTCCTTCGAATAGTGTTCTCTGGCCAGCCGGGAGGGCGTGAAGGATCCAGCCGGCGTGGCGTAACTCGTCATGCCGGTCGAGACGCGCCAGGAATAGCGTTCCGTGCCGTCGACCGAAACGGTCATGCGCTGGGTCGTCTTGTCGACCACGATGCGAACCTCGGCTGCCGTAGCGGGGAACACGCTGCTCGAGGCTGCGATGAGCAGAACCAAAAACGAGGACACTCTTCGCATCTGCCGTCTCCGCATTGACCGCCTCCCCGCGCTGCTCATCTTCTCGTCCGAAGCTTCGGGAGGATGACGGGGAAGAACGGCTAAGGTTCCATGCCTGGTCGACGGTTCGGGCCGCAATCCGGCGGGTGGCCGTGGGGTCGATATGAGTCAGTCCGTCATGGCGCGCGGCAATTCTCTTCCGAACGCGCTCGATCGGAGGGGGACTATCTGCTCGCGGCGGCCGGTCCGTTGACCGGGGTGCCGTGACGATGCAGCTTGTCAGAGTGTCTGCCTATGGCGTCGCAACCCCCGCAGGCAGCGATACTTCCTGATGGAGCCGTTTCACGAGGAGCGAAGCGCGATGCTGCACGCCATGGGTACGCCATCCAGACGCGGCTTTCTTGCTGCAATGATATTTCTATCTTCAAGCCTCTTTTCCGTCGGCGCATGGGCCCAGCCGGATCCATTGCCGTCCTGGAACGACGGCGCTGGCAAGACGTCGATCATCGCATTCGTCGAGAAGGTGACCCGGGAGGGAGGACCGGACTTCGTCCCCGTCGAGGAGCGAATCGCGACATTCGACAACGACGGCACGCTCTGGACGGAGCAGCCGATGTATGTGCAGGCGGCCTTCATCCTCGACCGGGCGAGGGAGATCGCCAAGGACAATCCAGACCTGCGCGAAAGGCAGCCCTACAAGGCAATTCTGGAGAGCGACAGGGCAGCGCTTGCGGCGCTCGGCGAGCAGGGACTCGCGGATCTCGTGGCGGCGACGCATAGCGGCATGATCACGACCGCGTTCGAAAAGACCGTCGCCAACTGGCTCGCCACGGCGCGGCATCCGCGCTTCGCCCGGCCCTACACGGAGCTGATCTACCAGCCGATGCTGGACCTGCTTGTCTATCTGCGGACTAACGGCTTCAAGACCTTCATCGTCTCCGGCGGCGGCGTCGAGTTCATGCGGCCATGGACGGAAAAAGCTTACGGCATTCCGCCCGAGCAGGTCGTGGGGTCGAGCGGGAAGACGTCGTACCGTCTCGACGGGGATACACCGATCATCGAGAAGCTGCCTACGGTGGAGTTCATCGATGACGGGCCGGGCAAGCCGCTCGGCATCAACCGCTTCATCGGCCGCCGTCCGGTCTTCGCCGCCGGCAATTCGGACGGCGACCTCCAGATGCTGCAATGGACGACGCTGAACACGGGGCCCCGCTTCGGCCTCATCGTCCACCACACGGATGCCGAGCGCGAATATGCCTATGACCGAACCTCCGAGGTGGGGCGGCTCGACAAGGCCCTCGACGAAGCCTCGAAGCGTGGGTGGCTCGTGGTCGACATGAAGAGGGATTGGAAGACGATCTATCCACCACGACGCTAGCGCCCATCGCTGCGTGATTTCTCATGCCTCGAAGCCTCTTGTCCGTACTGAGAGGAGAGGCGATGCAATTGAGGCATGACAGGCCATGATGGTGGGGCAGGGTGCCCAGGAGACCATGGGAGCTTCTCTCGCGTCACGAAGCTGCGCCAAATGTACGGCTGTCCTCGCCGCGAACTGCGCCTGCCGCCACTGGATGTGAGGAGCAACGCGCCAGCCTCTCGAAGGATGTCACCTTCGCTTGACGTGTCCGGGGACAGAAATCATTCTGAGGTCTCCGGCCATTTCGGCTCCTTTCTGTGTCGTGTTGATCTTGCCCGCCCTTCTCCCTAGCGGACGCCCGTTCCTGAAAATGCATGGCCTCGGCAACGATTTCGTCGTTGTCGACGGGCGTGCGGAGCCGTTTCGACCGACGCACGAGCAAATCCGTTGGATCTGCGATCGGCATATCGGCGTCGGCGGGGACCAGCTTCTGGTGATCGAGCCGCCGTCAGCGGCAGGGGCGGACGCCCGCATGCGGATCTACAACGTGGACGGCGCCGAGGCAGAGACCTGTCTGAATGCGACGCGCTGTGTTGCGTGGCTGCTCCTGCAGGAGAGCGGCGCGGGTCGGTTGCGCCTGGAGACCCTGGGAGGCCTGATCGACGCTGCACGTTTCGGCGAGCGTGACATTGCCTTAGGCCTGCCGGCTCCAAGATGGGACTGGCAGAGCATCCCTCTCGCGTCCGAGGCCGACACCCTTGCTCTCGATATGGCCTCAGGACCGCTCGTTCAGCCGACGGCTGTGAATGTCGGCAATCCGCACGTCGTCTGCTTCGTCGGAAACCGCGACGAGGTCGATGTGCCTCGCTGGGCTCCTGCGATTCAGAATCATCCTATGCTGTGGGAGGGCGCCAATGTGGGGGTTGCAGCGATGGCGGCTCCGGACCTGATCCGTCTGGTCGTCTGGGAGCGCCCGGGCATCCTGACCCGCGCCTGTGGCAGCGGAGCCTGCGCCGCCGTGCTCGCCGCCCGGCGCCGTGGGCTGACGCAGGAGAGCCTGGTCAAAGTCGATATGCCGGGAGGATGCCTGCGGGTCGAGGTTCATGGCGACGAGAGCGTCACTCTCATTGGACCAACTGCGGTTGCCTTCTCGGGCCGGCTTCCAGCCGACGTGAAGGCTGCATGAGGAGCCTTGACGTCGTCCGTGACGGGGGACACATGGGCAACTGATCTGCCCCTGCCGTCAGACGGCGTGGAGTATTGCTGCGGGGCCGTCGAGGCGCTGCTGAACCTGTCGCTGCATGTTAGCGACCGCTTCGATGCAGCTCTCGGCAAAGGCATCGAGAGCGCGTGGGGTGCGCGTGCTCTGGTTCTTGTGCAGCCGAACTGTATAGGGGATCGAGAAGGAGAGGCGGCGCATCTCCACGCCTTGATCCAGGCAGTGCAGCGCACTGATCGGGTTGATGATCGACACGCCGACGCCCAGCGATACCAGGGAGCAGACCGACGCCGCCGTAGCCACCTCCATCCTCAGCCGGCGCGTGACGCCATGCTCGCGGAAGACGTTGTCCAGCTTTCGCCGATACATGTCTTCGGCTGAGAAATAGATGAAGTCGACTCCTTCGAAGTCGGCTGGGGTAAGGACCTGCCTCCGGGTGAGCGGGTGACCCTTCGGCGCAATGCAAACCTGCTCGCCGGCGTGGATGCTCGTCGATGTCCATCCCGCGAAGCCGAGATCGGCCTCGATGATGCAGAGGTCGTAATGCTGTGCGGAGATCCCGTTCGCCAGGACCGAATTGCCGAGAGCGGAGATGCTCAGGCGAATGGAATCGTTGCTCCGGAGGAAGTCCCGGCACAGTGGCGGCAGAAGCGTCGTGCTGTAGGCCGGCATGCACACGATCTTGATATGGGAGGATGCGTTCGCGCGAATGGCTTCCGCCGTTCGGCCGATTTCCTCCAGCCCGATAAACGAGCGCCGAACCTCGCCGTGGAGGGAGATCGCAGCCTCCGTCGGAACGAGTGACCGGCCTTTCCGGGTGAAGAGCTGAAATCCGAGGGATTGCTCGAAGTCTTTGAGTTCCCGGCTGACGGTCGGCTGCGAAGTGCGAAGGGCCATGGCGGCCTGCGTCACGCTTCCGGACAGCATGACCGCATGAAAAATCTCGATATGTCGAGGAGATATTGTCACACTCTGTCAGGCCTCATATCAAAAATGAATGAATTGAGCAGAAGTTGATATTTGAAGAAATTTTTCGCCTTTGTCACCATCCGTCCGATTGGTCCTGTCAAACCCGTCAGAAGAGGTCGATAGGACATTGCCAGAGTTTGGGCTCGGGCCCAGGGAGTGGGGGGATATGGCGAAACGTGTTCTTGCGGCCGAGTTCATGCACGAGACGAACACGTTCAGTGTCCAGGCGACGGACGAGAACGCCTTCAGGAACAGCAGCTACTATCTCGACAACGATATTCCCGGCTCCTTCACCGGCACGCGCACCTCGATGGGCGCCGCGTTCGAGGCCGCGGAGAAATTCGGTTGGAGTCTCGTTCACCCGATCGTGACGTCGGCCAACCCGTCTGGCCGCGTGACGGATTCCTTTTTCGACGCGGTGTCCGAGCGGATCCTTCGGGCCTGCGATGGGGTGGACGGAATTCTCCTGCATCTGCACGGATCGATGTCGACGCAGTCGCACGACGACGGGGAGGGCGAGCTGCTGGCCCGCATCCGGGCGCGGGTCGGCGATGATGTTCCGATCATGGCGGTTCTCGACCTACATGCGACGCTGACGCAGAAAATGGCCGACAATGCCAATGCGCTCATCTCCTATCGAACCTATCCCCACGTCGATCAGTACGAGCGGACCTGGCAGGCCGCGGAGCTGCTCGAAAAGGCCATGGCGAGAGAAATCGCGCCGAAGGTCGCCGTGTCTCGCCGGCCGATCCTGTATGCCCTGGACGGCGGCCGTACGACCTCGCCTCCTATGATGGAGCTTCTGCGCCGAGCGGACCAGATCGAGGCGGATGGGCAGGCCCTTGTGGTCAGCATCCAGGCCGGCTTCTCTTCCGCCGACGTCCACGATATCGGTCCATCCATTGCGGTGACGGGCAACGACCCCGCTTCGGCGCAATCCATCGCCGACGCCTTGATGGACTATGTGTGGGACCAGCGCACGTTCTCCTCGATTCATTTCACGCCGTTGGACGAGGCCATCGCAAAGGCCAAGGCAGGCGAAGGAAAGTTCGACAAGCCGCTCATCATCGCAGATTACTCCGACAATCCCGGTTCGGGCGCCTACGGCGATGCAACGAAGCTCCTCAAGGCCGTGCTCGACGCGGATCTGCAGAACGTCGGCTTCCATGCCATCTGCGACCCTGAGGCGGCCCGGCAGGCCCAGGCCGCCGGAGTCGGCAACAGCGTCACGCTCAAGCTCGGCGGGAAGGTCGACCCTTCCATGGGCGGCGGCCCGCTTGAGATCACGGCTCATGTGGCGGCGCTGACGGATGGAAACCTCATTGCCTATGGTCCGATGGGAGGCGGCGCCCGTCGCAACTACGGTCTGAGCGCATTGCTGCGTGTCGGCGGCGTCGAGATCATCGTGATCAGTTATAACGGCCAAGCGACGGATCTTGGACAGTTCACGTCGCTCGGGGTCGATCCGACCCGCAAGTCGACCATCATCGTCAAATCGATGCAGCACTTCCGTGCGGCGTTCGAGCCGATTGCCCGGGAGGTGCTCGAAGTCGACACCGGCGCATTGTCGACGCGCAACTTCATGGAACGGCCATACAAGAATATCCGCAGGCCGATCTGGCCTCTCGATGCCCTATGATCCTCCCCAACACCGCCTTTCCGCATTTCATGAGCGGATGGGCCGATGTTCGAGAGCGCACCCAAGGAGAAAGCTGTCGTGTTGCCTAAAGCAGATGTTGTTTTGCAGAACGGTCCAATCTGGTGTGGACGAGAGGAGGGCATAGCGGAGGCCCTTGCGATCTGGCAGGGTCGTGTCCTGGCTGTCGGACGTCGCGACGAGATCGCATCGCTCATCGGGCCGGGGACGCGCGTGATCGACCTCGATGGTCGCCTGGCGACGCCGGGGCTCAACGATTCACATCTGCATCTTGTTTCCCTCGGTCTGACGATGGATTGGGTCGATGCGACGCCTTCGGCAGCGCCGACCCTCGATGCGCTTCTCTCCGGGATCAGGGCGCGCGCCGCCAAAACGCGTCCGGGCGAGTGGATCCTTGCGCGCGGCTACGACCAGACCAAGCTCGACGTCAAACGCCATCCGCACCGCACGGAGCTCGATGAGGCTGCGCCCGACAACCCCGTCATGGTGGTGCGCACCTGCGGCCACGTGTCGATCTGCAACTCACGTGCTCTAGAGCTCGCGGGGATCGACGAAAGCACCATTGCACCCTCCGGCGGGCTGATCGAGCAGAGCAATGGCAGTCTCACCGGCCTGCTTGCCGAAAACGCCCGAGGACCTGTCTGGGCCGTCATCCCTTCTCCGACCGAGGACGATCTTGTCGCCGCCATCGAGCGCGGCGGCCGGTACCTCCTGTCATACGGTATCACGAGCTGCATGGATGCCGCCGTCGGCCAGCGGGGCGGCTTTATGGAGATCTCAGCCTATCACCGCGCCAAGCGGGAGGGACGGCTGCCCGTCAGAACCTGGCTGACCCTGCTGGGCGATCCCGATCGCACCATTGTGCCCCAGTGCTACGAGGCCGGCCTGATTTCCGGCACAGGCGACGACATGCTGATGATCGGCGCGGTCAAATACTTCCTCGACGGTTCGGCGGGCGGCCGCACGGCATGGATGTCGAAGCCCTATCTCGGGGAGGATCAGACCACGGGCGTCAAGATTCTGGCCGATGACGAGCTCAACGAGCTGGTCATGGACGCTCACGCCAAGGGGTATCAACTTGCCTGCCATGCGATCGGCGATGCGGCGATCGAGCAGCTCATCACCGCCTACGAGCGCGCCCTTGCGGCAATTCCGGATCCCGACCGGCGTCACCGCATCGAGCATTCCGGCTTCTCGACCCCGGAACAGCACCAGCGCATGCTCAAAGCCGGCATCTATCCCTGCCCGCAGCAGGTCTTCATCTACGATTTCGGCGACGCCTACGTTTCGGTGCTCGGCGAGGAACGAGCGCTGAGCAGCTATCCGTTCCGGACCTGGCTCGATCTGGGCCTGAAGCCCGCCACGGGAAGCGACGCGCCCGTCTGCGATCCCAACCCGTTCCCGAACTTCTACACCATGGTCACGCGCAAGACCTGGAAGGGGACGGTCATGGATGCGCGCGAATGCGTGACGATCGAGGAGGCGCTCCAGGCCTACACGGAATACGGCGCGTTTTCGCAGAAGCTGGAGAACACGAAGGGGCGTCTTGTCGAGGGTCAGATTGCCGACGTCGCCGTATTCTCGCGCAATCTCCTGACCGCCACACCCGAGGACATCCTTGACAACACATACTGCGATCTTACGATCCGAGGAGGTGCGATTGTTCATGATCGTCTTGGCGTGACTTAAACAAAAAAGAGGGACGCGCCTGGATCTATATCTGCACGTGCGACCGGAATGCTTGAGGCCGAGCGGTCCGGCGGAAGCCGGCGACGCTGCGAGGCTCGCTGTCATGGAGGATCAACAGTGTTGAAGAAGCTTATCGCAACAACCGCGCTTGCCCTGGTCATAGGTGGCGTTGCAGAAGCGCAGACGCCGCGTACGGGCGGCACAATCCGCTTCACAGCGCCATACGGCTCAAGCTTCGCAAATCTTGACATTCACACGTCGAACCGTGCCCAGGACGAGATCTGGGCGAAGGCGATCCACCGCGCCCTCTACAACTGGGATGCGAACGCCAACAAGCCGGTTCTCGAACTGGCCAAGGAGGTCAAGGTCTCCGGGGATGGCCTCGTCTATACGTACAAGCTGCGTGACGACGCATATTTCCACAACGGCCGGAAGATGACGGCCGACGACATCGTCTGGACCTTCACGCGCCTGATGGATGGCGCGAAGGCCTATCCCGGTGCGCGTTACGTGCGCATCATCAAGGGGGCGATTGATGTGGAGAAGGGTCAGGCCAAGGAGATTTCGGGCCTGAGGAAGATCGATGACCAGACCATCGAGATGACGCTAACCGAGAAGGTCGACCCGGGGTTCAATTTCTACCAAGCCATGACGTCGATCTATCCTGCGGACGAGGCGGCGAAGGAGAGCTTCGCGACCAAGCCCATCGGCCTCGGCCCCTACAAGTTCGTCGAATACGTGCCCGGATCCCGCCTCGTCGCCGAGCGCTGGGAGAAGTTCTACAAGCCGGGCCAGCCCTACGCCGACCGGGTGACCGTCTCGATCATGGGCGAAGCCTCCGCTCGCGACGTCGCCTTCCGCAACAAGGAAATCGACGCCTCGATCCTCGGTCCGACGCAGTACGTGGCCTACAAGGCCGATCCGGAGCTGTCGAAGGGGCTTCTCGAGGTCCCCGAGGTCTATACGCGCGTCATGGGCATGAACCCGAGCTTCAAGCCCTTCTCCGACAAGCGCGTCCGTCAGGCCATCAACTATGCCATCGACGCCGATCTCATCATCAAGAAGCTGGTGAAGGACAAGGCCTATCGCGCGACCAGCTGGCTTCCGATCTCGTCGCCTGCCTACGACAAGGACATGAAGCCCTACCCATACGATCCCGAGAAGGCGAAGAAGTTGCTCGCCGAGGCCGGATATCCGCAAGGGTTCGAGTTCGAGTGGACTGCGACCTCCAACGAGAGTTGGGGCATTCCCATCGTCGAAGCCGTGATCCCCATGCTCGAAAAGGTGGGCATCAAGGTCAAGATCAAGCCTGTGGAGGGGACCGTACTGTCCGAAGTCGCGCGTAGCGGCAATTATCAGGCGTTCATCTGGTCGAACACCTCCGGTCCGGACCCGCTTACGTCCCTCAAGTGCTTCCACTCGGCGACGCCGCAGACCGCGTGCAACTACACGCAGTTCAAGAACGCCGAATTCGACAAGCTGCTCGACGAAGCCGCAGCAACCGACGATCAGGCCAAGAGGATCGAAAACCTGAAGAAGGCGAATGGGATTCTCCGCGAGGAGGCCCCAATGTGGTGGTTCAACTACAACAAGGCCGTCATGGCGTATCAGCCTTGGCTGAAGGGGCTGCAGCCGAACGCCACTGAGCTCGCGATCCAGAACTATGAGGACATGTGGGTCGACGCTTCGTCGCCCGCTGCCAAGTAAGCTGCTCCCGGGCGAGAGCTCACTCCTGACCTGCAGTTCCTGACGCTCCCGGAATTCTCCCGGGGCGTCAGGCGGAGTTTTGAATGCTTTCTTTCATCGTGCGGCGTCTGCTGCAGACTTTGCCGATCATCTTGGCCGTGGCGGCTCTCATCTTCGTGATGTTCAGCGTCATTCCGGGCACCTTCGCATCGAGCATGAGCGATGATGGCCGCAGCGTGCTGGATGCGGAAGTCATGGCGCGCATGAACAAGGAATTCGGACTCGACGATCCGGTTTATGTCCGGTTCGGAAAGTACATTGCTCAACTCGCGACCTTCGATCTCGGTACGTCGTTTCGCACACGGCAGCCCGTCGCGAGCGTCATCGCAGACCGTCTCTGGCCGACTGCGCAGCTCTCGTTCGCCGCCATGCTATTTGCCATCGTGGTTGGCGTGCCTCTCGGCTTCATTGCGGCCTTGCGGCCAGGAAGCTGGATCGACACCATCTCGATGGTGAGCGCGGTGTCTGGCCTGTCTCTGCCGAAATTCTGGCTGGGCCTGATGCTGATGTACCTGTTCGCGCTGGTGCTCGGTTGGCTTCCCAGCTTCGGTTATGGCGGCGGCGACCCGCGCTACATCATCCTGCCGGCCATAGCCCTTGGAGTCGCACCCCTGGCGCTGCTGGCGCGAACGACCCGGGCTGCCGTGCTCGAGATCATGAATGCCGACTTCGTGCGCACGGCGCGATCGAAGGGCATGAGCGAGAGCAAGGTCGTTCGCTGGCACCTGACGCGTAATGCGCTCGTCATCATTCTCACGACGATCGGTCTTCAGTTCGGAACGGTCATCGGTCAGGCTGTGGTGGTCGAGAAGCTGTTCTCGTGGCCCGGTCTCGGATCGCTGCTCGTCGACAGCGTAACCTTGCGCGACATTCCCGTCGTGCAGGGCTCCATCCTCGTCATCGTCCTGCTGTTTCTTATCATCAACATGCTCGTCGATGTCCTTTGCGCGATCATCGATCCGCGCATCAAATACACCTGAGGCCATGGCATGAAGTTCAGAGCCAATCTTGTGATTGGTGGCATCCTCTTCGCCGGGGTGGTCATCGCAGGCATCTTCGCCCCCATGTTGGCGCATACCGACCCTGTCATGGACGCCAACCTCATGTATGCCGAGGAGCCGCCCGGCGGCGCATTCTGGTTCGGCACCGATGCCCAGGGGCGGGATATCTACAGCCGCGTCCTGTACGGGGCCCGGATCTCTCTCACCGTCGGCATCGTCTCGCAGCTCATCAACACCGTCATCGGGGTCTGCCTGGGCCTGTCCGCCGGCTATTGGGGCGGCTGGTGGGACGATTTCGTCAATGGTCTGACCAACATGATGCTGGCGATTCCGTCTCTGATCTTCGCCCTCGCGATCATGGCGATCCTCAATCCGGGCCTGACCAGCCTGCTGATCGCCCTGGGGCTCACCAACTGGTCCTTCACCTGCCGCCTCGCACGCGCATCGGCATTGTCCCTGAAGAGCCAGGGCTACGTACAGGCCGCCAAGGTCCTAGGCTACAGCGACATCCGCATCATGCTCACGCAGTTGCTCCCCAACATGCTCGGGCCGATCATCGTGATCGGGACGCTCGGCATGGGCGGAGCGGTCCTGGCGGAAGCGGCGCTGTCCTTCCTGGGCCTCGGCATCCGTCCCCCGTTCCCGAGCTGGGGCAGCATGCTTTCGGACGCGCGAGACCAGATCACGACAGCGCCTTGGATTTCCATTTTCCCAGGAGTCGCCATCTTCATCACGGTGCTGGGCCTGAACCTGCTCGGTGACGGCCTGCGGGACATCCTCGATCCTCAGGCGCGGACACGGCGCGCATGAGCCGGAAACCTCTTCTCGAAGTCGAGAATCTCAGGATCGATCTGTCGGTCGGCGATGCGAAATTTCCCGCCGTCCAGGACGTCTCCTTCACCATCGAGCGTGGGGAGACCTTCGGCCTCGTCGGTGAGTCTGGCTGCGGCAAGAGCATCACGTCGCTTGCCCTAATTGGTCTTCTCCGCCATCCGCTCAGCATCGGCGGCGGGACGATCCGATTTGACGGCAAGGAGATTCAGAACCTCTCGCAGAGCGAGATGCGCAAGCTCCGCGGCAACCGCATCTCGATGATCTTCCAGGAGCCGATGACCGCGCTCAATCCGCTTTCGCCGATCGGGCGGCAGATCGCGGAGATGTTCGTGCTGCACAAGGGCGTCTCCTGGACAGAGGCGAACAGGCTCGCCGTGGAGGCGCTGGCGAGCGTTCGCGTCCCGGCCCCCGAACGCCGGGTGAAGGACTATCCCCACCAACTCTCGGGCGGCATGCGCCAGAGGGTGATGATTGCGATAGCATTGGCCTGCGAGCCCGACCTTCTGCTCGCCGACGAGCCCACGACGGCTCTCGACGTCACGGTCCAGGCCGAGATCCTGGATCTGATCCGCGAACTCTCCGCCGCCCGCGGGACGGCCGTGCTCATGATCAGCCACGATCTCGGCCTGATCGCAAATATGTGCCGCCGCGTCGGTGTCATGTATGCGGGGCGCCTGGTGGAAGAGCGCATCGCCGATGAGGTGTTTCGGAACCCGAGCCATCCCTACACGAGCGGCCTCGTGGCTTCCCTTCCGCTGCTCGGCGCCCGTTCGAAGCACGGTCGGCAGCGGCTCAAGGAGATCGCCGGCGTCGTTCCGCCGGTGGCTGCCTTCCCGGCCGGGTGCCGTTTCAATCCTCGCTGCTATGCGGCCACCGAACTCTGCCGGGTCGAAGATCCTGGCGTGACGCCACTCGCCAACGGCGGCCTCGTCCGGTGCCATCATCATGAGTAACTTGTCCGACGATACGATCCTGAGGGTCGAGAACCTCGCCGTCCATTTTCCCGTGGGAGGCGGCTTCCTGGGCAAGCCGCGGCGGTATCTGCATGCGGTCGACGGGGTCGATCTGGAGCTGAAGCGCGGCGAGTGCCTTGGGCTCGTCGGCGAGTCGGGCTGCGGAAAGTCCACGCTGGCGCTCTCGATCCTCGGTCTGCAGCAGCCGACGCGCGGAAGGGTGGTCGTGGAGGGTAACGAGATCGGCCCGGGGTTCGACCGCATGGCGCGAGCCCGGATCACCCAGATGGTGTTCCAGGATCCATACTCGTCGCTCAATCCGCGTCAGACCGTTCGTAAGACCCTGGAGATGCCGCTGCGCGTCCATGGCGTCCGGTCCGCCAGCGAGATCGACGGTCGTATCGACGACATGCTCAGACGCGTGGGGCTCCGACCGGAAGCCGCCGAACGCTATCCGCATGAGTTCTCCGGTGGACAGCGGCAGCGCATCGGGATCGCCCGCGCGCTCATCCTCGACCCCAAGATCGTGATCCTCGATGAGCCGGTCTCGGCGCTCGACGTGTCCATTCGGGCGCAGATCATCAACTTGCTCCTGGAGCTGAAGGATACGCTCGGGCTGTCCTACATCATGATCAGCCACGACCTCGGCGTCGTCGAGCACATGAGCGACCGCGTTGCGGTCATGTATCTCGGCCGCATCGTCGAGACCGGTGACTGGCGGTCGATCTTCACCAATCCCCGCCATCCCTACACCCGTGCTCTGATCTCGGCGATTCCGGACCCATTCAAGCAAACCCGGGGCGACAAGATCACGGGGGAGATCCCGAACCCGCTCAATGTGCCGACGGGATGCGGCTTCAATCCACGCTGCCCCGAGGCGCGGGACATCTGTCGGATGCCGCCGGTGCCGGAGCTGGAGGCGGTAGGAGAGGGCCACTTCGCCCGTTGTCGCCGCATCCATGAAATCACCATCCCTGGCGACGCACTGGCCCCGACGGACTCGTTCTAACCAGCAGGACGCCAAGCTCTCAACGCCTTGTCAGAAGGTCTTCCGCAATGACCGCCGCTCCGAAGATCCTCGTTCGCGTTCCGCAGATGGATGGCCCCCGCCACCACGGCACGCTCAGCATCGGCGACTGGTCGACGCCATGCACGGTCGGAGCCGATGGATTGATCCAGGCATCCTTCAAGCGCGAAGGCGACAAGCGTACGCCGATCGGGGTTTTTCCCTTGCGCTATGGCTTCTTCGACTCCGTCGCGCTTCCAGACTTCCCGCGCGATCTGGCTTTTCCGTTCGTTCCCCTGACCGAGGACATGATCTGGGAGGAGGATGGCGCTGATTACAACCGGCTCGTTTTGGCCGGCCAGGGTGAGCGTCCGGACGAGAGACTGACCCGCCGGCGCGCGGAGGGGCTGTTCGACATCATCGTGCCGATCGGGTTCAACGACGCGGTCGCGGAGCTCGGACGCGGCAGCGCCATCTTCATCCATGCCGCCCGCGCCGACATGAGCGGCACTGCCGGATGCATCGGGGTTCCGCGGGATAGCATGGCTGAGTTCGTCAGCCGTCTGAGACCCGGCATGCTCATCGACATCGGATACGAGACCGCCGATGATCGCAAGCGGCTCGATCCGGAGACACCGCTCGAAACCGTTCGCTTCACTGGCCTCGCGCCAGGCCCCAAGCTGATCGTCGTCGGGGCTGTGCACGGCAACGAGACATGCGGACCGCAGGCCATCCTCCGCGCCATCGAGGACTGCCGATCGGGGCGTCTGTTGGTGCGCAGGGGAGAGGTGACGTTCCTGCCGGTCGCCAACATGAAGGCCTATCGGCAAGGTACGCGGGAAGGGGATCGCAACCTGAACCGGGACCTGCGCGACAAGACGATCCCTGAGGATTATGAGGATCGCGTCGGCAACCGTCTCTGCCCGCTCCTGCGGGACCACGACGTGCTGCTCGACATTCATTCTTTCCGCGGCGAGGGGGAAGCCTTCGTCTTCGCCGGTCCGCCCGACAACAAGGGGCCGGTCGAGCCGTTCCGCCATGCCGCAGCTGAAGGGGCGTTCGCCGCGCGCCTCGGCACCTCGATCGTCATTCACGGCTGGCTCGGAGCCTATAAGCGCTTCCTGGAGAAGCGCAGGGAGCTCGGGCATTCCAACATGGCGGCCTCAGAGGGTATTGGCACGACTGAATATATGCGCTTCTCCGGCGGCTACGGCGTGACTCTCGAGTGCGGATCGCATGAGGATCCGGAGGCGGTCGAGGTCGGCTATGCGGCGATCCTTCGCGCACTTGCCCATCTCGACATGATCGACGCGTCACCCCCGGACGTCACGGCCCGGACGGTCATCCGGGTTGCAGACGTTCTGGTCTGCGAGGCTGAAGGCGACAGGCTCGAAAGCCCCTGGCGGACAGGCGATAAGGTGGCACACGGGCAGGCTATCGCGCGTCGGGCCAATGGCGAGGTGCTCGAAGCACCTGCCGACGGGTTCATCATCTTCCCGAACCACGCGGCAAAGCCGGGCGATGGGCTATGTTACTTCGGTGTGGCGAGCGACCGCGCCCTTGCCGGATAAGGCAGCCGTCGGGCGCTCCGCTTTGTGATGTCAGGCCGCCGTCGGCGTGACGGCAGCCCGCAGCAGCATGCCGAAAAGATCGCGCGGTTCGTCCGGGTCGGCCAGGAGATCGAGCTCTTCGTAAAGGCCAGTCCGCTCGACCTGAGTCTTCACGTAGCGCAGCGCCGAGAAATCTTCGATCGCGAAACCGACGGAATCGAAGAGCGTGATCTGCCGGTCGCTGGTGCGCCCGGTCTCCATCCCGGCGATCACGCGCCACAGCTCCCGGACCGGGTAATCGGCGGAGAGCTGCTGGATCTCCCCCTCGATGCGGGTCTGCGGCGGATATTCCACGAAGATGTCGGAGCGCTTCAGAATGTCCGCGTGCAGCTCGGTCTTGCCCGGGCAGTCGCCGCCGACTGCGTTGATGTGAATGCCTGACCCCACCATGTTGTCCGTCAGGATCGTCGCGTTCTGCTTGTCGGCCGTGACGGTGGTCACGATCTCGGCCCCCTCCATCGCCTCCTCGATGGAGCCGCATACGGTGATGTCGAAGCCGTAGCCTGCAAGGTTGCGCACGCATTTCGTGCTCGCCGACCGGTCGATGTCATAGAGGCGCAGCCTGTCGACGCCGAGAAGCGCCTTGAATGCGACGGCTTGGAACTCCGCTTGGGCACCGTTGCCGATCATCGCCATGGTGCGCGCACGCTCGGGCGCAAGATGTTTGGCGGCGACGGCGGAGGTTGCCGCGGTGCGCAAGGCGGTAAGGATGGTCATCTCGGTCAGGAGCACGGGGTAGCCCGTACCCACATCCGCCAGCACTCCGAAGGCCGTCACCGTCTGGCGCCCTTCGCGGGTATTCTTCGGGTGGCCGTTCACATACTTGAAACCGTAGACCTCGCCGTCGCTGGTCGGCATGAGTTCGATCACGCCCTCCCGGCTATGGGATGCCACCCGCGGCGTCTTGTCGAAGAGTTCCCAACGGCGGAAGTCGTTTTCGATATAGTCTGCGAGCTCGATCAGGAAGCGCTCGACCCCGATGGAGAGGACGAGCTTCATCATGTGGTCGACGCTGACGAAAGGGACGACGTTGAGTTTCGTGTGCATGGCTTAAGGGGCCTTGGGAGTATGGCGGTAACTCTGGGTCGGGCGGTCGAGAACGCGCCGCCCCATCAGGCTTGAGGCGAGATCGACCATGAGCAGGGCTGTGCGACCGCGCTCGTCCAGAAATGGGTTGAGCTCGACGAGGTCGAGGCTTCTCACAAGGCCGCTGTCGTGCAGCATCTCCATGATCAGATGTGCCTCGCGGAATGTCGCTCCGCCCGGCACGCTCGTGCCGACGCCCGGTGCGATCCCGGGGTCCAGGAAATCCACGTCCAAGCTGACATGGAGAATGCCGTCGACCGCGGCAACGCGCTTCAGAAACCCATCCAGGAGGGGACCGACGCCATTCTCGTCGATGGATCGCATGTCATGAACGGTCACACCGGTGGTCGCCAAGGCCGTGCGCTCGGCGGGGTCGACGCTGCGGATGCCCATCATGCATACATTTTCCGGCTTCACCGGCACGTCCACATTTGGGAAGTAGCCGGAAAAGCCGTCCCGGCCCGTCGCATAGGCCATCGGAACGCCGTGCAGGTTGCCGCTCGTCGTCGTCTCCAGAGTATGGAAGTCTGGATGGGAGTCGAGCCAGAGCACGAAGAACTCGCGGCCTTCCGTGGCGGCACGGCGTGCCAGCCCGGTCATGGACCCGGCCGAGAGGCTATGGTCCCCGCCCATGAAGATCGGGATTCCCTCGCCACTGGCTCTATAGGCGGCCTCGGCGATTGCCTCGGTCCACGCGACGATCTCCGGCAATGCTCTGATGGCGCTGTTGGGATGGCTCAATTCCCGAGGAGGTGTGGGGACGATATTGCCGCGATCCTCGACGTTGTAGCCGAGGCCGCTCAATTCGGTGATGAGGCCGGCCGTACGGAAGGCGCTCGGGCCCATGTCGCATCCCATTCGGCCTGCGCCGTCCTGAACCGGTACTCCAAAAAGAATGCAGGGCTTCTGCATCATCCACCTCTCCACATTAGTATTGTGAAGCTAGAGGAGATAGCTGGCACATTGAACAGGGAAATTTGACAAACAGACCGGCATGTTTGAACATTTTGGCAAAGTGGCCTTTCCAATATGGCGACAATGGACGATTTCGATCAGCGTCTCATCACTCTCCTGCGCCATAACGGGCGGCGCAGCGTGTCGGATCTTGCACTTGAGCTCGGCGTATCCCGAGCAACGGTGCGCTCACGGATGGAACGTCTCGAGCGATCCGGAGATATCGTCGGATATACCGTGATCCTTCGGGCGGATGCCGTCTCCCTGCCTGTCAGGGGCATCATGTTGATCGAGGTCGAAGGGCGAGCCGGTGACAGGGTTGTGGATGCGCTGGCCGGTTTCCCTGAGGTCAGCGCCATCCATACGACCAATGGCCGATGGGACCTTGTGATCGAACTCGGCGCCACCAGCCTCACCGAATTCGATGGGATCCTGAGGCGCATTCGCTTGATCACCGGCGTCATCGCGTCCGAGACCAATCTGCTGCTCGCGACACCGCGCTCCGCACGTGCTCGATTGTGAGATGGCCTCTCCGGGTATCGACCGAACCGACATCGGGCTGAGGCACTGAGACTGCGTGCATAGTGCCGCTTCGGGCGTCGATGACGCACCTACGCCGTACTTGCCAAAGTCTCACAATTTGCGAAAGAAGTCCTGTTCTCCGAGTCCAGGTCTCTCATGCGCCGTACGTTGATTGCCGCTGCAGCCCTCTGCCAAATCCTGCTTGCTTCACCCGCGGCATATGCGTCGGAACAATGCCCGGCAGAGCAGGAAGTCGCTCAGCTGCCCTTAGATCTGGCTTTGTGCGCCAGCCTCGAGGATGAGGTTCGAAAGCCGAGCGGGCTCTCCCTGGACGTCTACCAGCAGAAGCTAGGGGCGTATCTGCGCGCTTACTGCCATCGGAACCCCGGATCGGGATGGGCTGTCGACAAGGCCATTCGCGATACGGGACCGTTCACCGCCGCGCTAAAGGACGGAAAGTGGGTCGGGACCTACCATGGAACCCATGCTCCGGTCGTCATCTGGTATTCGCCGGAGATGTATGCCTGGCTGAAAGTGAACAGGCCCGCGGACGAGCATCTCACACCCGCCAGCACGGCTCCGGTTCCGGATGGCGCCATCATGGTCAAGGAGATGTATCCGGCACCCGCCGCTGCCTGCCGAGGCATCGACGTCAGCCGGTTGCAACCGACGAGCGGCGCCGCCGTGATGGTTCGCGACAGCAAGGGATCCCATGACGGCTGGTTCTGGGGCTGGTTCGGCTGGGAGGGTTGGGAGCCGGATTGGCCGGCTCAGGCCGGCAACGGCTATCCCAACATGGGTTTCGGTCAATACTGCGTGAACTGCCACGCCTCAGCGAAGGATAACTCGACGTTTGCGGCCCTGCGCAACATCAAGGGTGAACCCGGAAAACCTTTGACGTTTCTCAGCCAGCACTGGTTCCAGGGCCGGACGACGCAGCAGGACGACAACTTCGCCGCACTGCTCAACCATCTGCGCGTCGTTCAGGAATCGGACGATCGAACGCCTCAGGGGGCAGCGGCCTTGCCCGCATACAATCCTCACTTCGTGAAGTTCTATGGACTGCCGTTTACGAGGCCTGACCAGACGTCTCCTCTGGCCATGCCGTCGCAGACCTACGACAACGTCTGGGCAAAGGCGGGTACACCCAAGGCGCTGCAGCCGTTTCTGACATCGGACCAGTGCATCGGATGCCATGATGCGGGATCGACAGGCCTCCAGTTCGATATGACCGAGCCCGGCCCCGGTGGGAAGCTCCTGAACCTGTCTCCGTATGGGACGTGGAGCACGTCGCCGATGGGGCTTGCCGGACGCGACCCGGTGTTCTTTGCTCAATTGTCCAGCGAGACAGAGACGTTTCACCCTGAATCGTCCAAGCTCGTGGAGGACACCTGCCTTGGGTGCCACGGCGTGATGGGCCAGCGGCAATTCAAGATCGACCAGAAGGCAGCGGGGAACGGCTGCGAACTCTTCTCGCGGAGCGCGCTCAACGCCACGCCGTTTCCGGCAGGGCCTCATGCCAAGAACGCGACATACGGCGCGCTCGGCCGGGACGGGGTGTCCTGCACCACGTGCCACACGATGGCCCTGACTGAAGCAGAGCGGGCGAAGGCGGTACAGGAGGAGCAGAACAGCTGCGTCGCCGAGCGGCAGGCGCTGCTCAATCCCGCCAATAAGGGCTTTGCGAAAACCTTTACGGGAAGCTTTCTCACGGGCGCACCCGACAGGATTATCGGACCGTTCATGGATCCGAAGGCGAAGCCGATGGAAAACGCTCTCGGCCTAACGCCCACCCACAATGCCCATATCCAGTCTGCGGAAGTCTGCGGAAGCTGCCACACGGTCCATCTTCCCGTGCTGAACAAGGGCAAGGTGATCGGCCACACCTACGAGCAGACCACCTACGCCGAATGGGCGTTCAGCGATTATCGGACCGGCCGCACACCCGATGGACCGCTGCCAGCGGGGCAGGGCGCGGCGGTGGAAACCTGCCAGGGCTGCCACATGCCGAGCAAGGATGCCGAGGGCCGTCCTATCCGGAGCAAGATCGCGAGCATTCAGGAGCACAGCAATTTTCCGGAAGCCGATCATACCCTCGATCCGGAGGACATCGACCTCGAGGTTCGGGAAGGGTTCGCGAGCCACGTGCTGGTAGGGCTGAACACCTTCCTCATCAAGATGGCCCAGCAGTTTCCGGACATCATGGGCATTCGAACGCAGGACCCGATGCTCACCCGGAAGGGGCTCGACCCGCTTCTCTACACCGAGCAGGCAATCGCGCATCAGGCGGAGGCGAAGACGGCCGACATTCAAATCAATAGCCTCACGGTGACCGAAGGCGGACTTGAAGCCGATGTGCGCGTGACCAACAAGGCGGGGCACAAGTTCCCGTCCGGTGTCGGCTTCCGCCGCGCCTTCGTCGAGTTCCAGGTCGTCGATCGGGACGGCAGGATGCTTTGGTCCTCCGGTCGGACCAACGCCATGGGCGTGATCGTCGACGAGAAGGGACGGCCGATCGATGGAGAGGTGTGGTGGAATGAGGACTGCTCGGCGCGGGTCAATCCGCTCTCCCATCAGCCTCATCATCAGGTCGTCACCCGGCAAAATCAGGCTCAGATTTACCAGGAGCTCGTGTCCTCGCCGCCGGCGAACGGCCCGGCGCAATGCGGGCTGGGATCCAAGCCGTCAGGCCAGCTGACCACCAGTTTCCTGTCGATCTGCTCGAACGTGAAGGACAATCGCCTGCTTCCCAAAGGCTTCCTCAAGCGGGACGATCGCGTCGCCGTCGCGCAGGCGCTCGGCGCTGGTCCCGAACTCGCCGACGAGTCCGGCCCCGCCCAGGTCGGAGACGATCCCGACTACCAAGATGGCGGTGGCGACACGGTGCGCTACCGGATCGACCTATCGCAGATCGACGGCGCTCCTGCGGCCGTCCAGGCGACCCTCTACTACCAGGCAACTCCGCCGTTCTACCTCCAGGATCGCTTCTGCACGTCGAAAAGCAACGACACGAAGCGGCTGTACTTCATGACGGGTCATCTGGATCTCAAGGGATCCCGAGCCGAGGACTGGAAGCTCCGAACGGTCAGCACGGGACGTGTGGCGATACCTCAACCGTAAGGGCGCCCCACGTCTCGTAAATCAGACGCACGGGAGGGGTGTCCCGCCAGACGGTACTGATGTGGTCCGTTTCAGGGCGCTACCAGCCTTGTACGATGCGCTCAGCCCGGCTTGGATCGAGATTCGACTAACTGCTTTCCTTAGGACCTGTGGGGCATGCTGCTGCCATCATTGACCATGCGAGGCAAAAAATCCTGCTTGCGGCCAGCAACCACCACCATGCGTTTCACGTCGCCTCGTAAGAAGGCCTGAAGGAACCGGTCGTAGTTCTTGAAGGAGACGCAGCCGTTTGAATCCCCATTGGGTCCAAGCATGTAGGTATGGGCCAGCAATCCGTCACGACCATGGATGGCTGCGCTGCCGCCGACCGGATTGAGGCGGATGGCGCGCACGCCGTGGAAGAGATGCTCCCGTTCGGTGAGGGTATAGGTGCCAGGTGGCGTCGCGCCGCGCATCCGCACGTGCACATAGCGTGGATCATCGAGCATGCCGCCCAGGCCTGAATGGGCCTCCAGCCGTTCGCCGTTCGGCATGTAGACGACCTGAGCGCTGATGTCGTAGACGGCCGTTGCGGAATCTGCCGACGGGATCGAGCCGAGCCCGGAGCGGGCACCCGGCGCCGGAATGCCAGGGCTCTCCAAGGCAGCGTAGCTCAGGGCCGAAGGTGGCGGCGTTGTGCGCTGAATTCCGAAGAGCTTCTCGATGAAGGAGCGGTCGTCCGCCGGTGTGATCGCCGCAACTGTTCTCGTCACCGGCTTCATCGCTGGTGCGGCTGCCGTCCTCGGAACTTCTGCCGACTTCACGGCCCGGAACTCCGGCGGGCGCGGTACCGGCAGCGGCACCAGCTGCGCGACCTCGGCGGCCTTCACCGTCTGCGGAGGCTGTGGTGGCGCATCGGGCTCCGGCTGTGGTGAGACAACGGGTGGCTCAGCTTTCGCTTCCAGCTGCCTCGGCGATGACTTGAACGCTGTCGCAGGCAGGACATGGCTCACCGGGGAGAATGTGCTCGGCTGTACGACCGGTGACGGGTCGACCATCGACCTGTCGTAGGTCACGGCCGGTGTGATCCCCGCGACCTGCTGCATCTGCGCCCGGTCCGATGAGACGCTTGCCGAAACAAGGGGCGGCCCGTCGCTACGGTCTATGCCGCCGACAAAGAACAGGGCCGGGCTCAGCGACGCGGCTGCCAGTGCAGCCGTGAGAATAAGATTGCGCCGGCCTGGGCGCTTGGCGCGACGGCCGGACGATACGCGATTCTGCACCATGAGAAACTCGACGCAACACTCGCCCACGCACGCTGTAGCCCGGCCGGTTCAGGAAATCGGGAGCTGACACCGGCAACCGGGAAAGCCGTGCGTAACGGACATTTTCACTGCGTCCGATTAAAGCAGCAGCTTGGTTAATTTCAGGATAAAGGCCGGGGAGGATCATCGTTTCGACGTTCGTGAGGCGGACCCAAGGCCTCGCCCAGTACGCCGCCGTCTTTTCAGCCCTTCACGAGATGAAAGGCCGGAGCATCCCAGAGGCGGCAGAGCCGTTCATTCGCACGCCGAACGGTCAATCCCGATGCAGCGCCGAACCGTGCGAGATCGGCGAGATCCTCCGTCGGGTCGTCTCTGTAGGACAAGTTGAAAATGACGAGGTCGCCTTGAGGCCGGAGCACGCGCGCTGCTTCGGCCACGTGCCGAGCGGCCAGATCACCACCCGAGAGAACGAGGTATGGGAACGTATCCACGAAAAGCACAAGGTCCACGCTTGCATCTTCGACCATGACCAAGTCTCGCCCGGAGCCGAGGATGAAGGACACGTTGAACAGTTCTGCGCAGCGTTGCCGTGCCTGCTCGATCATGGCCGGTGCGATGTCGACACCGACGATCGACCCGACCCGTCCCGCGAGCACCGAATCGAGCCGACCAATACCGCACCCGACGTCGAGAACCGCCCGTCCTGGACCCAGCACGTTCCAACGGTCGAGCACGCCGACAAGCTCGTCGGTGACCTTTGTGAGGAGCTCCGGGCTGCCAAGGGAGTAAAGAGCAACGCTGCCCTCAGGCGAAACCTGGACGGCGTTGTCGAAGAGGCGCGCCCAATGTTCGACCGGGTCGTCAGACGGAGTCTCGTGCCGTACGGCCGCGCCGATCGCATGAATTGTGCTCCATGCACTCGGGTGCTTCGCGACGAGGCGCGCAACGTTCCTGATGCGTGGGTTGGCGCCCAATTCCACGTCGGCGCGGGCAAGGGCTGCCTCTGCGCTTCCGAGGCTTTTCGCCTCCATGAGGAGGCGCATGGCGGCAACTGGCGGGGGCAGGGTGCCGGTCGCACATTCTGCGAGAATCGAATCCAACCGCTCCTCATCACGCATGGACGGCCTCCCGCGTCAGGGTGCGGCGGAGCGACCATCGGTCGATTGCACCCCATTCGTACTTGTACGGCTCTCTTCCGCGCAGGAAATGCAATTCGCTGCAGCCCTCGGCTATTGCAGCCTCGATCGCTTGTCCCATCAGGATCGTGCCGGGACTCTCGAACGCGAACTCCGGGTCGAAACCCCCGAGATAAGCAAATGCCTTATCACGATGGCTGAAGCCGTAATAGGCGCCGGCGATCCGTCCTTCGAGCGACATGAGCAACATCCGGGCGAGCCCGGCGCGAGCAAGCGCAGGGGCTGCGGCTTCATGAAAGCTTCGGACGCAATGCTCCGCCAGCACCCCGGTCTCTCCCTGCTGTTGCCAGCGTGCCCCGTGAAGTCGAAAGAGCTCGTCAAGGAAAGTCCTGGTCCCAGAAGGGTCGACGGCCGAGATCGAAAAGCCTTTCCGGCGGGCAGCGCGGTTGCGTGCCATGCGAAGCTTCCTCAACTTGCGCGCGGGCACGCACTCTCCCAGATGCTCGACCACGTCGGGCAGCACCAGGACAGGGCAGGCGCTCTGACGCATCGTCTTGTCATTGACGTTCGCTATCGGGAAACGTGAGAGGAGCGCCGAGCCCGGGGCAAGTTCCTCGAAACTGCAGCTGTCCCAGACGATGTCGGCCTGAATGGTCTCCAGGATAGCCTCGGCGGCGCCGGGATGGGCAGGGTCGACAGGAGCGTCGAGATAATCGCTGAGAGAGATCCCAACCGGCAGGAGCCTCAGTCCCCATCGCCCGTCCTCAAGGTAGAGCGGCGCCAGAGCCACAAGGCGCTCGCGATCATGAATCGCCACTGCTCTGAGGGTGCCGGGATGAAAAACCCGCCACCAGGACAGGACCCATGCCGGGGACTGGAACGGCGTTGCGCTTGGCGTGCGGCGCCACAAGTCCCACCAGGCTGGCTCGAGCCGGAGGAGGTCATCATCATCGTGGATGACGCTGCTTGCGTATGCCGTCATGCCCTGTCCCCACCAGATCGTCCGCAGAGCCGGTGATAGATCTCGAGATAACGTGCGCTCATGATGTCCTCGGAGAAATGGTCCCGGGCCGCCTGGCAACAAACCGCCGGATCGATCATGCCTACATGCTGTATTGCGGACGCCATGTCGTCCACATCGGACACCAGGAATCCGGTCCGACCATGTTCGATCGCTTCGGGGAGAGCTCCCCGGTCGAACGCGATCACAGGTGTTCCGCATGCCAGAGCCTCGCGTGCCACGAGCGAACTCGTCTCAGGAACGAGGCTTGTCAGAAGGAGGCAGCGGGCTGCCGTGAGCAGAAGCGTCTTCCGCAGGAAGTCTGCCGGCCCGATATAGCGGCGTTGCTCGTCGAGACGCGGCAGAATTTGCTCTTCGAGATAGGTTTGGTGGCGCTCGTATGGGAAAACTTCGCCCGCAATGACGAGCGGGACACCTGCCATCCTGGATGCTTCGATGGCCAGATGCTGACCTTTCTCCGGGCAGATCCTGCCGAGGGACAGGAGGAACTCCTGCTTGGGGCAGGAGGCCTGAAGTGCGTCGACCGGCACGCCGTTTTCGATCGGACCCAATAGGGTCCGGCTCTTTGGGCAGTGCAGATGTTGGTCGTGCGAGACCGTGTTGAACCAAGTGTCTGGACGGGACGGAAACAGCGCCTGCCGAGGATACCAATTGGGGGGCATGTGAAGCGTGATCAGGGTTGGCGGCCCCGGCGGCGGCAAGTAGGCGTGAAAGTCGATCCCGTGCATATGAATGAGATCGACCGGGCAGCGGGCGAGGGTCTCCTGAATGGCAGCCCGCTGTCGGCGATGCATCTCCCTTTGCTTGTCGGCATCCAACTGTCCGGCCGGAACGGGTAGTCCGATCAACTTCCCGGAAATATGGGAATCCTCGCGCGCGATCACGACGGAGCGATGACCGCCGGCGACCAGCGCATGATCGAGAGCAGCCAGGATCTGTTCCGCACCGCCTGCGGTATTGCGGCTCACCGGTGCCATGGAATAGGCCACGCTGAGGACCGTCAGGGGCACGGCTCTTCCTCCTGGCCCAGGATGTTTAACGCCGTCCGGATCGCGTCGAGCCATCTTGCCCCCGTCATGCCCCAGTTCTGGTCCTCATAGAGAAGCAGTCCACTATTGGGCAGCCGGGTGAAATCGTAGGACGGGGAGCAACGGAAGCGCTCGACCTGGATGGGGAACAGGGAGAGCACGGCTGCCTGCGACGAATGAGCCGCGAGCATCGCCCTCTTGAGACGTTGCTCGTGAGATCGAAGCTCGATCACTGTCTCGGACGAGCGTGCATCGTCGAAACGCTGCACGCGCCAGCCGTTCCGACCGAGCGTGTAGTAGGGCATCTCGATCAGACACGGGGGCTCAAGTCCTCTCGCTCTTAGGATCCCACACGCAAGATGGACTGCGGCGGCGCAGGCGTCATGGTCGGGGTGGCCGCCTTCGAATGCGTGGGTGAGGACGTGCCTGATCGACCGTTCGTGAAACAGCACCGTGAGCCGCCGCGCAATCTCTGCGATTCGGTCCGTTGCTTCCTGATCGGGGATGTCAAAGGACACAAGCGCATCGGCTGGCACGCGGGCGAGAGCCATCGCGGTGACGAGTTCTTGTCGGCGGGCATCGGCATAGTCCCGCCATGATGCGTATCCCCGATCCGCGACGTCATGGCCGGAACGTGGAGCACCATCCGTCACATGCACGATGGTGATCCCATCGAGCCTCGGAAGCTGCGCACCGAGACCGATCGTCTCGTCATCCGGGTGTGCGACCACGACGGCGACGCGAGACGCTTCGAGTTGACCGCATTCGGGATCCGACAGATCGCGGAGGAAGGAGGCGCAGGGATCGGGATTTGTGGCCTTTGGAGGGCAACCCGGCACATTGGGCTGAACGATCCGGCTCGCGATCGGCTCCTCTCCGCTCGGCATCTTGAGGGGCGCAGCTTCGTCAGGCCTGCCGTCGATGTTTCGAACGCCTCTGAGAGGGGCTTCGCTAAGGACCTCCGGGGCGTTGTCATTCAAACTGGCCATAGCGGCCATCAACGGAAGCTGCTGCAGGTTTGTTCCAGCCGGAGCTTGCGGCCTTGGGCCACGGGCGCCGCGACGGACCGGTGAAAGGCCGGCCCGTCGCAGAGCGTCCGCTCAGGAACCCGCGCTCCGGCTAGTGCTTAAGCTCGGATGAACGCCAGCACGTCCGCATTGAATTTATCCCCTTCGACCTGTGCGAGGCCATGCGCGCCACCGGGATAGACCTTGAGCTCGGCACCCTTGACGATCTTGGCGGTTTTCTCGGCCGATGCCTTGATCGGCACGATCTGGTCGTCGTCGCCATGGATGACGAGGGTTGGCTTGTCGATCCTCTGGAGATCAGCGGTGTAGTCGACTTCCGAGAATTCCCGCACGCAGTCGTACTCTCCCTTGACACCGCCCATCATGCCCTGGAGCCAGAACGACTCGCGCAGGCCTTCGTTGACCTTGGCGCTGTCGCGATTGAAGCCATAGAACGGCATGGTCAGATCCTTAAAGAACTGCGAGCGATCGGCGGCGGTGTTCTTGCGGATGCCGTCGAACACCTCCATCGGAGTTCCCTCCGGATTGGCTTCCGTCTTGAGCATCAGGGGCGGCACCGCGCCGACCAGGACCACCTTCGCGACCCGATCGGTGCCGTGGCGGCCGATATAGTGCGCGACTTCGCCGCCGCCCGTGGAGTGGCCGATCATGACGATGTTGCGAAGGTCGAGCTTCTCGATCAGTTCGGCGAGATCGTCAGCGTACTGATCCATATTGTTGCCGTTCCAGGTCTGGTCGGACCGTCCGTGGCTGCGCCGGTCATGGGCGACGACGCGATAGCCCCGCTGACCGAAGAACAGCATCTGGTAGTCCCAGGCATCCGCCGTCAACGGCCATCCGTGCGAGAACAGGATCGGCTGTCCCGTTCCCCAGTCCTTGTAGAAGATCCTCGTCCCGTCTTTCGTCGTAATCATGCCCATCGGGGCTTCTCCTCTTGCTCGAGTCAGTGTCGTGGCCGCGTGGGACGGCCTGGGGAAGACTGACGAGGCTGCCAGAGCCGTCGTCGCCAGTAACGTGTCGCGGCGCGTCGAAAACATGGCAAATGTCGGCAACGGCGCCATCATCATGGCCCCGTTGCGGACTTCAATGACGCTTCCGGCGAGGTCGCTCGACTGCGAGAAAGTGCTGGACCGTGGGAGGCTCCGTACCTTGATGGTATCGGCGCGCCTCGGCTTGGATATCCGCATCCGCCTTCGATACCCGCTTGTGCTGTCGCAGATGCTCGGCCCAGGACTCGACGAAGAACCATTCGACGACATGCTCCGGATCTGCCGCGTTTTCGGATATGCCCCACGCATAGGCACCATCCCGCCAACGCTCCTCCGAAAGCCGCTCGAGAGCTGCGAGAAAGGTAGGTCGATCGGCTTGTGGAACCCGGTAGGTCACCATCACCATCACGGGGCCGCGATCGTGCGCGACGGGTTCGGCCATGGCAGGCTCGGGCCAGTGCAGCGACGGCGTCAGATCGCCCTCTCCGCCAGGCAGCGGAGCCCGGTGAGCCACCAAGGCGACGAGGACGAGACCGATGCCGGACAGGATCAGCGTGGCGTCCGTCCCAATCTCTTGGGCGAGAAAACCCCATCCAAGGCTGCCGGCCGCCATCGCTCCGTTGAACGCTGTGAGGTAGATCGCCAGTCCGCGTCCCCGGATCCAGTTGGGCAGGATCGCCTGCATGGTGCTGTTGAGGGTGGTCAGCATCGCGATCCAGGCGATGCCGAGCACGAAGGTTGCGGCAATCGCCACGATTTCCGAGTTCGTCAGGGCGAGCAGGGTTGTCGCACCGGCGGTCACGAGTGACATCAGGAGAACGAGCCGATCCTGCCCGAGCCGGGTACGGAGCCGAGGCAGCACGACGGCACCCGAGATTGCACCTGCCCCGACGCTGCCGAGCATCAGGCCGTAGAACCCCGGCCCTCCACCGATCTCCTGCCGCGCTACGATCGGAAGGAGCGCCCAGACGGCGCTGGCGAACGCGAAGAAGAGGACGGCTCGCCAGATAATGCGGTGGAGGTCACGACTGGCACGTGCGTAGCGAAGGCCTGCCCGCAGCGCTCCTCCAAACCGTTCGCGCAGGCCGTCGTCCGCATCGGGTTCACGCCGCCACCACAGCAGGGCGACGGTGACCACGACGTAGCTCAGCACGTCGAGCCCATAGACGGCCGCGGCGCCGAGGGCCGCGAGGAGGAAGCCACCCAAAGCCGGGCCGATCGACCGCGCGATGTTGATGCCGAGCGAGTTGAGCGCCACAGCCCCCTTGAGGTCGGACCGGGGGACGAGTTCCGGCGTGATTGCCTGCCAAGCCGGCGTTGCAAGCGCGGCACCAACCCCCCCGAGGAAGGTCAGCAGGACCAGGCCCTCCACAGTGACGGAGCCCGTCAGTGCCAGAAAAGCCAGGAGGGAACTGACGGTTCCGAGGCCGATCTGAATGAGGACCAAAAAGCGGCGGCGGTCGAGGATGTCCGACAGAACCCCTGCTGGAATCGCCAGGAGAAAGATCGGCAGAGTTCCAGCTGTCTGGATCAGGGCAACGGACGCAGGCGAGGCGGAGATCTCCGTCACCAGCCAGGAGGACGCCACGTCGCGCATGAAGGTGCCGATGTTGCCGAGCACCGTCGCCATCCAGATAACTGCGAAGAGGCTGTGGTGCAGCGGCGCAAAAGTGCCGGGCGAGGGAGAGGCCGCCCCTTCGGTGACAGTGTTCTGGGCTCTGGTCATGACTCCTCACTTCGGCCGTTGACGAACAGGGCCGCGAGGGCCAGTCCGCCCACGAGCGCGACATGCTCGAAGAAGGTAGCTGCCTGGCGGGCGCGATCGGCAGCGTCGAACGTCCAGAAGGGGTGGGCGAGAAGAGTGGCGAATGCCGTGAAGACCGCGAGGGTGCCTGCGCCGAGCCAGCAATAGCGTCGCGTGAGGAACAGAATGGATCCGCCGAGCTGGATGAGGATGACGGCGACAGCGGTCGGCGCCGCCGGCCGAAGTCCGAGGGCTGCGACCTCGTTCATAGCCTCACCGAAGTCGACGAGCTTCATGACTGCGCTGATCAGGAACGGCGAGGCCAGCGCAAGGCGCGCTGCCATATGGAGGCGGGGCAGAGCGAGAATATCGGCGATGGGGCGGGGAGCGGCGAGGTTGGTCATGGCTCTCTCCGTCAGAAGGCCCAGCACGAGCAGCCGAGCACGCCCCAGAACGAACGCGCGTCCGAGGTCGGCAGGTTGGCGCCCCAGGCACCGGCATGGGAATGGCCATGCACGCCGCAGGCGTTGGCGCAGGCACAGGCGGCCGACGCGAACGCATATTTGCGATCGTCGCTCGCCTCTGCCCGCTGCTGATACCCGCCATAGTGGCGCACCGGCGACCAATCGGGCATCGCTGCAGGAAGGGGCGGCGCCAGATTCTTGAACTCTGCATCGCCATGGACGGGGTTCCCGCCCAGGAGGGTGAGCACGGACGTGATATCCTGAATCGCGGGCTCAGCAACGGCGAAATAGTCGTCGGAGAGCACCGCCACATCCGCGAGCTGCCCCTCCTTAATCAGTCCCTTCTTGTCGGTATCGTTGGAGAACCACGTGTTGGCCTCGGTCCACAGCCGTAGGGCCGCTTCGCGGTCCAGGCGGTTCGCCGCCGGGTAAAGGGTCAGTCCTCCGACGGTCTTGCCGGTGACGAGCCAGGACAGCGAGACCCATGGGTTGTAGGAGGCGACACGTGTGGCGTCGGTGCCCGCGCCGACTGGGAGGCCTGCTTCGAGCATGCGGCGGATCGGCGGGGTTCGCTCCGCTGCCCTGTTGCCGTAGCGCCCGACGAAATCCTCGCCCTGGAACGCCATGCGGTGCTGAACCGCGATGCCGCCGCCGAGGGCAGCGATGCGATCGATGTTGCGGTCGTCGATGGTTTCGGCGTGATCGAAGAACCAATTCAGCCCGTCGAAGGGAATGTCCCTGTTCACCTTCTCGAAAACGTCGAGCGCACGGCTGATGGTCTCGTTGTAGGTGGCGTGCAGGCGCCAGGGCCAGCGGTTCTCAGCCAGCAGACGAACGACAGGCTCGAGATCGGTCTCCATCGAGGCCGGCATTTCGGGACGTTCAACCTTGAAGTCTTCGAAGTCCGCAGCGGCATAGACCAGCATCTCGCCCGCGCCGTTGTGCCGATAGAGATCGTCGCCCTGGCCGGGCCGAACCTGCTTCGCCCAGGTATCGAAATCCTTCAGCTCCTCCTTCGGCTTCTGGGTGAACAGGTTGTAGGCCAGTCGCAGCGTGAGCAGTCCCTCCCGATGCAACTCCTCGATGATCGCGTAATCGTCAGGGTAGTTCTGAAAGCCGCCGCCGGCATCGATCACCCCGGTCACACCGAGCCGGTTGACCTCCCGCATGAAGTGTCGCGACGAGTTCTTCTGGTACTCCGGCGGAAGCTTCGGCCCTCTCGCCAATGTGGCGTAGAGGATGGTGGCGTTGGGTTTCGCAATCAGCAGTCCAGTCGGGTTGCCTTGTCCGTCACGCTGGATTTCGCCACCCGGCGGGCTCGGCGTGTCCTTGGTATAGCCTGCTGCACGCAATGCCGCAGCATTCAAGAGGGCCCTATCGTACAGGTGCAGGATGAAGACTGGGGTGTCGGGAGCAACAGCATTGATCTCGTCAAGCGTTGGAAGCCGTTTCTCGGCGAACTGGTGCTCCGTGAAGCCGCCGACCACGCGCACCCATTGCGGGGCAGGGGTGCGGTCCACCTGCTCCTTAAGCATGCGCATGGCGTCGGCGAGGGAGCGGACCCCGTCCCAGCGCAATTCCATGTTGTAGTTGAGGCCACCGCGGATGATGTGCATGTGGCTGTCGATCAGGCCGGGAATAACCCGACGGCCATTGAGGTCGATGCGCTGCGTGTTGGGAGCCGCAAGCGCCATGACCTCTCGCTCGTCGCCCACGGCCATGAACCGGCCGTCTCGGATCGCGGTCGCGGAGGCTTCCGGCTTCTGTCGATCGAGGGTCGTGATCTTGCCGTTGAACAGGATGAGGTCGGCAGAGGTGTTCATAGGCTGCGCCTCCAAGGCATGAGGTAGAGCAAGCCCGGCGGCGAGCGCCCCGAGCCCGCCGACGACGGTGCGGCGGTCATGGGTCTTTGACATGATCGTTGTCTCCGCGTCCTGCTCAAGCGGCTCGGCCGTCATCCACGGATCTGCAGGGGCAGGCGCACCGGCGCCTGCCCCTGAGAATTCTACTCGGCGGCAACGGACGTGTTCGATCCGTGGGCGCCTTAGCTCGCTCCAAACATGGTCTTGGCGTAGATGATCCCAAGGCCGTAGGCGCCGCCGAACTTCTTGGCGATGCCGGTCGTCATGTCATAGGTCTCGGTACGCGCCCAATCGCGCTGAAGCTCCAGCATGTATTGCAGGGACGTCATCGGCCGGACGCCTGCCTGGACCATGCGGTCCATGGCCCGCTCGTGCGCCTCTTCCGAGACGTCTCCACAGGCATCGGCAATGACGTAGACCTCGAAGCCCTGGTCGAGTGCCGAAAGGGTCGGCCCGACGATGCAGACGGAGGTCCAAAGGCCGCAGAACACGAGGCGCTTCTTGCCGATTGCATTGACCTCATTGATGACTGCGCCGTCTTCCCATGTGTTCATCGATGTCCGGTCGAGGAGGGGTTGCCTCGGAAACGCCTCCGTGATTTCGTTGAACATTGGACCTGAGAACGTCTTCTCGGCGACCGTCGTCAAGATGGTCGAGACGCCAAATCCGGCCGCCGCATGGGCGACCAAAGCAGCGTTGTTGCGCAGCAGAACCGCGTCGATCGACTTCGTCGCAAATGCCATCTGGGACTGGAAGTCGATCATGATCAGCGCATGGTCTTGCGGCGAGATGAGCAGCGAACCGGGGGTCGGCCTGGCCTGTGTCATGGGGTGCTTCCTGTTCTTCGTAGAGAGTTTCTGTTTCAATGAGGCCGCGGACCTTGCCGGGCCGGTTCGTCGCGATGCTCGATTGCAGACCGGACGCAGGCGAGCAACTGGTCGGCCTCGAGCGGCTTTTCGAGGTAAAAATCGACCCCTGCCTCCACAGCACGCTCGCGCATGGCCTCGTCCCTGTAAGCGGTCATGAGCACGGTAGGGGGCGGCGTGCCGGACGCGGAGAGCTGAAGGTAGAGGTCGAGGCCGTTCATTCCCGGCATCTGCACATCCGCAATCAGGCAGGTCATCCGTCCTCGCTCCTCCGATTTCAAAAGATCGGCCGCAGAGCAGAATTCCACCGCCTGAAACCCCAACGCTCTCACCAAGTCTCCAGTGGCTTCACGAGCCGACTGGTCGTCGTCCACGATCACGATGAGCAGGTCGTCCGACATTCCGAGAGCTTCCATGGCCCGGCCTATCATGAGACCAGGCCGAGATGCCGGCACAGGACGTCCGACCTCCTCGAGAAGGTGGCAGGGAGCGACGGGGCGGATCAATTGAACTGTGGTGTCGTTCGCCTACGCCCTTGTGGTAGCGCTGCTCAAATGGTCGGCAATCCGCACCAGTTCAGGCAGAGATTTTGCATTCATTTTGCGCATGACCTGAGCGCGATGCACCTTCACGGTCATTTCGCTTAGGCCCAGTTCGCCTGCGATCTGCTTGTTGATCTGGCCGGCGACGACCAAATCCATGATTTCGCGCTCGCGGGATGTCAGGGAGGCGTAGCGCTCCTTCATGCCTGCGAGGATCGCGAGTTCGGTGCGGCGGCGGCGGTCGAGTGCAATTCCCCTATGCACGGCATCGAGCAGGTCCTGGTCACGGAACGGCTTTGTCAAAAACTCGATAGCTCCCGCCTTCATGGCCGCCACGGACATGGGAATGTCGCCATGGCCGGTGATGAACACGGTCGGCAGGTGAAAGCCGGACTCTGCCTGTTCGCGCTGGAACTCGAGCCCACTTGTGTTCGGGAGCCTGACATCGAGAATCAGGCAGCCGGGAAGATCAACTCTGGGCGCCTGGAGAAACGCGTCGGTCGTCCCGAACGCCTGAACGTCATGTCCGACCGACCGGAACAGATCCTCGATGGCCTCACGAACATAAACGTCATCATCGACAATGAAGACGATCGATTGATCTCTGGTCATTGTCGAAGCTCCGTGTCCGATGCTCCCGTCCAATCGCTGCAGGGGAGCGTGAACCTAAATATCGCTCCAGAAGTAACCGTATCTTCTACCCAGAGCTTGCCGCCGTGGCTTTCGACGACCGATCGGCTGAACATCAGTCCCATTCCCATTCCGTCCGGCTTCGTGCTGAAGAACGGCTCAAAGATCCTGTCCTTCAGGGTGTCTGCGATCCCTGGGCCGCTGTCCTCCACCGAGACGAGGATCTCCCGAGAGGCCCGAAGGCGTGTGATGATACGCACGATCCGCGGCCGGCCTGTGACAGCGCTCGTCGCATCGACGGCGTTTGCGACCAAATTCGAGATGACTTGTTGAAGTTGCAGCGGGCTTCCTGTGGCGAGCGGTAGATTCGGGTCGAGATCCGATTCGACCGACACGCGACCGAACCTAGCTTCGTCGGCACTGCGTCTCAAAACGTCCTTGATGAGGCTGTTCATATCGACCGATGTCCGATCCTGTGTTCCCTTTCTGAAAAGCTGCCTGATCCCGTCGACCACATCGCGCGCACGATGACCGTCGCGCACGACACGCTCCAGTGCGGCTTGCGCCTCCACGATTCGCGGAATCTCCTTGTCGAGCCAGCGCAGGCCGGCATTGGCGTTGGTGACCATGCTCGCCAGCGGCTGGCTGATCTCGTGAGCGATGGAGGCAGACAATGCTTCCATGGCTGTCAGTCGGCTCTCCCGCGCAAGACGTTCCGAATGGATCGACCGGGCAAGCCTCGCCTGCAACGTAGCCGTTTCGGAGAGAAGGACCAGCAGAACCATGCTCGCGGAAGCCAGCCCGTAGAGCCTTCCGGCCCACCACCCGACGCTCAGGCGGGCGCCTCCTCCGAGATAGGAAAGGAGCGCAATCTCGATGACGAGCGTGCAGAGGACGATCATCAGCCACAAGTCGAGTGTCGATTGGCGACGGAGCCAGAGAACGACGAGACCGACGAGGTAGAGACCTATTGCTGCAGCCGGAACGTATCGCCAGAGCGGCGCGACATCTCTCGCGTCCACCATGAACGTGGGGAGTTGGTCCGCTTGGATGATCGTCCAGGTAAGTCCGGCAGCAAGTCCGGCTATCAGGAGGACCTGAGCGGCGATCACTGTCCGAATGGATGCACGAGGCCAGAGAGCGAGGTCCTCTTGATCCTTCAGGGCGGCATAAGCAAGGACGAACACGGGAAAGCTCAACCGCCGGACGGCTGCGATCGCGGCCGTGCTCTGCAAGCCGGCATCCAGCCCGAAGGCGGTGAAAATGCCGGGAAAGGTGAGGGCCCAGGGGATGACCAGGAGTCCCGAGAAGAGATAGCCGGCGGACAGCACAAGGACGGCACGGGACTTCTGGATGGCGAACAGGGACAGGAGGAGTGCAGCGGTGAGCACTTCCACGAAGAGAACGGCGGCTGCATAAGCCAGGAGCAGGGGGGCTGTTTCAGCCAACCGTATGCGGGAAAACGGAGCGGTGACCACCAGCGCGATGACGAGGATCGCCAATACCCAGCCCGCCAGTCGCCGCTGGCTGCGGTTGGGCGGGATCGTCGATAGCAAAAGCGGAACGTTACCCTGTTTATCGATCATGGGTGTATCTCGGCCTAGGGGCCTCGGTCGAGGTTAGGGCCGTTTCGGGCTCAGCGAAATACTTCGCCGTCGCGCAGCCGAATGACGGTATGTTCACTCGCTGCAAAGCACTCAGGCGCGGCGAACGATGTTACTCTGCGCCTTCAATGAACTTGCGCTGCTTTCCGATCTCCGTAGCCAAAAAATCGAGAAAGATACGAACGCGCGGTGAATGGCGCAGATCCGGATGGGTAAGAAGCCACAGGTCGGTGGCGAAATCGGGATCAGGCTTGCTGAGCCGGGCGAGGCCGGGGCGTGTGTCGCCGATGAAGCATGGAAGATGCCCGATGCCGAGCCCTTGTTCGATCGCTTCCGCCAGTCCCAGAACGGTGTTGACCTTATAACCGATCCGCTGGGGCACGACATGCTCATGGACGAACTTCACCGCCTTGAGCGTCGCGAGATTGTCACCGAGGGATACCCAGTCACGCTCGTAGAGGCCTTCCAGATTGATTCCTGACGGCTCCGGGAAATCCTCGCCTCGGCCGTAAAGAGCCCAGGCGATCGTGGCAACCCGCCTGCCGACGAGGTTTTCGGGCGGGTGATCGGTGGCACGGATCGCCACGTCGGCATCGCGCCTCGACAGGTTCAACTCCTGGTTCGCCAGGACGATGTCGAGGCGCACGTCGCGACATTGCCTGCGGAATTTCACGAATAGCGGCGTAAGCAGATGGACCAGAAGGGAATCGTTCGTGGTGATGCGCAACTCGCCTGCAGGCGCAATCTCTCGCCCGGCCATCTTCCGGGTGAAGGTCGTGATGTCCTCATCCACGCGCTGCGCGAGAGACACCATCTCCTCGCCGGGAGTCGTGAGGGCATAGCCGCTGCGATGACGCTCGAACAGCTTGGCGCCGAGAGCCTCCTCAATCTGGCCGAGACGGCGGAAGACGGTTGAGTGGTTCACCCCCAGGAGAGCGGCGGCCGCAGGCAGGCTGCGCACTTCGGCGACCACTTTGACGAGGCGGAAATCGTCCCATGCCAAGTTCTTGAAGGGTTCGCCCACGCTGCTCTCCCGGAGATATGTCGCCTGCCCGGCGCAGCTTCGGCGCCGGCAGTTGCGAGGCGACACCGCTTAGCCGATCTGCAGGCGGCAGCGCCATACTTGCTTCGATGTCCGCAAGGCTGATCCTGCCCCTGATGCAATGCAATCGAGCTTTCGACAATTATGAGATTGCATCAGTGCAATCAAAATGACGTGGCGCCAATGACGAACCGGCTTATCTCTTGGACAGCACCGGGGCGCTGGCTGCCCCTTCAAAGGACGACGACAATGCGTCAGAACGGCATTCACCACATCACCGCCATTGCCGGCCCCGCGCGCCGCAACCTCGACTTCTACACCCAGACCCTTGGGCTGCGCCTGGTGAAGAAGACCGTCAACTTCGACGACCCGAGCACTTACCACTTCTACTATGGCGACGAGGCCGGCCAGCCCGGCACGATCCTGACCTTCTTCCCTTGGGAGCATGCAGCTCCTGGCCGGCTCGGCGTGGGCGAGACGCAGGAAACGGTCTTCCGGGTGCCGGAGGGCTCGCTCGGCTACTGGATGCATCGCCTTGTCGAGAAGGGCGTGCCGCACGAGGTGCCCGCAAAGCGCTTCGGCGAGACCGTGCTTGCCTTCAAGGATCCCGACGGCATGCGTCTGGCGATCGTCGCCGTACCTGCCATCGGGAACGAGCCCGCGTGGAGCGACGGTGAAATTCCGGCCGAGCATGCAATCCGTGGCTTTCACAGCGCCAGTCTTCTCCTGGCCAGGGCCGCTCCGACGGGAGCGATCCTGACCGATGTCTTCGGCTTCACCGAGGTGGCGCGTGAGGGATCGGTCGTACGCTACAAGGCGGGCGACACGGCGCTCGGCGGCATCGTCGATCTGCGTGAAGCAGGCGATTTCCTGCACGGCCGCCCCGGGGCAGGAACGGTCCACCATATTGCCTTCCGGGCCGCGAGCGATGCGGTCCAGGCGGAGATGGTCGACAAGCTGCTGCGCAACCACGGCATCCGGACGACGGAGCAGAAGGACCGCGACTACTTCCGGGCGGTTTACTTCCGCGAGCCTGGAGGTCTGCTGTTCGAGATCGCTACCGACGACCCTGGCTTCGAGGTCGATGAGCCCTCCACTTCGCTGGGCCAATCCTTGAAGCTTCCGCGCTTTCTGGAGCCGAGCCGGGGCGAGATTGAAGCCGTACTGCCGAAGGTCGCCTGACCTGTCGACATGCGCCCCGTCGCCTGATTTAGGCAGGCGGCGGGGCCTTTCATCTTGGTTCGAATTGTGGGCTGCACTGCCCGTCCTGAGGTTTCGATGAACGCCATGACCGAACTCTCATTCATCCACCGCTTCAAGCCAGCTACGGAGTCGGGGCGTCCACCGCTCCTGCTGCTGCACGGAACGGGCGGCAATGAAGATGATCTGCTCCCTCTCAGCAACATGATTGCGCCGGGCTCCGCGCTGCTCTCGCCGCGAGGCAAGGTGCTTGAGGGCGGCATGCCGCGCTTCTTCCGCCGTTTGCAGGAGGGCGTCTTCGACGAGGAAGACGTGCGCCGGCGCGCCCAGGAACTCGCCGACTTTATTGCACAGGCCCGAGAGGCCTATGGCCTGTCTGCTCCGGTCGCGGTCGGCTTCTCCAACGGTGCTAACATTGCCGCCGCCGTGCTTCAGCTCCGTCCCGACGCTCTCGCGGGAGCGGTTCTGCTCCGGGCCATGGTGCCGCTCCAGGACCCGCCGGCCGTCGATCTGGCCGGAAAGCCGGTCTTGATTGTGTCTGGCGCCTCGGACCCGATCGTGCCGGCGGAGAACGCCAAGCGGCTCGCATCGCTGCTGACCGGGGCAGGAGCCGTGGTCAGGCACCAGATGCTCCCGACAGGTCACGGCTTGTCGCAAGCCGACCTGACCGTCACCAGGGCATGGATCGACCAGCTCTGATCAGCGCGGCGGGCGGCTCGCCCCATCCGCCGCGCGCGTCGCTTGGAACCGAACCGGTCACGCTTTGGTGGACGGCGACGTGAAGGTCATGATGAGCATTCGGCCCGCGACCGCGCCTCCTAGCGCTGGCGTGAGGTTGACCGGGGTGCAGGCATCGAGCGAGGCGAGGATCCGGTCCATGATGATCCTTTGCTCCTCGTCGGTCCCATTGAAGGTCGAGTAGGTGATCATCGGCTTGCCAAGAACTTCGCCGCTGCGCTTTAAGCTGAAGCGGATCGTAACCTGGAAATTCTGCGTATCCGGCGGCGGGGTCCAGCAGGACCAAAGCGCAGTGCCCATCTCCTGAAGCGTATTGACGGGCGGCCCGACCGGCGCCTGTTGTGCAACGGCTGCGGTCGATGCCAGCAAAACGGCCGTAAGGCCGAAAGCGAGCTGTTTCATTGTTCTCCCCCCGCGGGGAAATTAGCAGCAGCGCTTCAAGAGTCCAGTCCAGGCCAACCGGCCGTGGGTCAACCGCCAGACAGCGGCTTCCAGGACCGGATTCCGGAATTGGCAGGGGAGGCAAGACTTGAACTTGCACCATCCGGCGTTGGATACCGGTGCTCTGGCCTTGAGCTACCCCCCTATCGGCGCAGATGGCGTCACGGCTCGTTCACCAGCGCCCGCAATGCGAGCTGCCGTTCACGGCGCCAGTTGCCGATCTGCTCCTCGACGACCTCCATTCACCTCGTTGATAGACCACCCCGATCGCCCACGCTTACGAGATCCGTTGGTACGACGGGAGCTGATTCAATGGCCACAAGCCTCCGGCAGCACGACCCAGGCGCCGGAAGCCACGGCCCGCGAAATCGGATGCAGCCGAAAGCGCTGGAAACGGGTCGTCCCAGCGCCAGAAGGCATTGTGAATGCGATGTCTTGGCGGATAGGCGCAATCCGTCCCCAGCATACGGGCCGCGAGGGCGTCCGTAAATTCGTCCCGCCACACATGGGTCGGGTCGAGCCGCAGGGGCGGTCGTGGAAGTCCGGCCAAATCGCAATAGGCGACGTGGCAGAGATTGATGCCGCAGAGAGCGGAGATCTCGATCTGACCGTTGGTTCGTCCGACCGTAGGCTCCACCATCAGGAACCGGCCATCACGCTGGTCGCGCTTGAACTCCATGCTGCAGAAGCCGTGCGTGAAACCGACATGGCGGAAGTAGCGGACCGTCAGATCCTCCAGCTCCTCCGCTGCTTCCGGTGCGGCCCAGCAGCTAGCCGTGACGCCGATCTGAGGGGGCCATGAGCGGCCCTTGCGCCCGGTGAAGACCACGGGCTTTGAGCGCGTCATGTAGCAGAGCGAGAAATAGATCGAGTCATTCGTGCCCTCGATCCACTCCTGAACAAGGACTTCGCCGGTGACGTCCAGGATACGCGCGCAAAGCGCCTGCGCCTCGGCGTGGCTCTCGACCCGATAGGCCTTCTTGAACGTTCTTTCGTAGATCTTGGAGTGCCCGTTCTGCTTGACGCACAGTGGAAGACGCAACTGGCTGATCCCGCTCAGGTCGCCGTGGCTGCGCACGAGAAGCGTCGACGGAACGGGAAACCGACCCTCCTGAGCCACCTGAAAGAACCGGTCTTTATGGCCAAGCTCTACCAGCTTCTCATGGGGCGGAAAGTCCTGAAACTTGAAGTGAGGCGCCAAACGTTCCCGGTACTTCGAGATGGCGAGCAGAGGCGCATCCTGCGCGCAGATCAGCACAGGCCCAAAGGCCAGTTCCTGCCGGAGCCGCAACAACTCGTCGACCAAGGTTTCATTGTACTCTGGAACGAGATGGGGGCGAACGTATCGCGATCTCGTCGCCAGATCACGATCATTGCTCACCAGGATGGGCCGAATTCCAGCCTTCGCAAGGCTCCTGACGACGCTCAGTCCGTTGACCAACCCGCCCAGAACGATGGCTTCGGGCCGCCCAGTTTGTACTGCTCCTGTCCCGGCGTGACGTGCAACTCGCATCCTGGCAGTCCTGCTTTGTCTCGGTGCGTTCTCGTCGACGCTGTCAAGCCGGATTCAGCTCACGAGCGACGGTCAGGCAGAGATTAGATCCACCGCTTCTGGGCGAGAAAGTGGTCTTTGCGGATAATAGCAGGATTTTGTCTGGCCACATGAGGTAGCCATTCTTATCGATGGTTCTTATGTCGTGGAACACGCCTGGAAACCTCGGTCGGTCGGCGTTTTCTGCGTATATTCGGTATTACGATGAGCAGTTCTCAAGAGAGTAACTTGAACAGCTCTGCTCATAATGTAATCTTATCTTGTCGCTGGCGTATAAGCTCAAAACAGACCTGCAGGAATGTTAGCGGCCTATCGGCCGATTGCCTCGCAGATTAGGGCGTGAGTAGCGACTTCAACCAGAGGGAGTGCGCTCAATCTTGCAGGGAGCCAATGTAGACGCCGCAGATGTTCTCGAACATTTTCGAGAACATGCTCACCCTCCGCCGTATCGCGACCTTGAGTTGCGAGCGGTTACCGTTCAGGACTTCGAGGGGCTGCTGCCCCACATTGCCGCGTGGAACGATCTTGCCGTGCGCGTTCCTCAGGCTGTTGCCGGTGCCTTGCCTGCCTGGGTGAGTGCCTTCATGTGCCACCGGCTTCGGCCTGGGGACCGATGGCTCTGCACCTTCGCCTATAGGGGCGATCGGCTTGTGGGTGTCCTCCCCCTGGTCTGGCGATCGAACGGAATTTTCAGCCAGAGTTTGCCCGTCCTGGAGACGCCTTTCGATCAGCATACACCATCCGGCGACATCCTGCTGGAACCCGACATCGGCGCTGCAGCGCTGGATACGCTTCTCATGGATGTCGATCGCTGCATACCGAATCATATCGGAATCGACTTCAAGGCGATTCGTCGAAGTTCGGCTCTGTGGCGTGCAGCCGGGAAGAACTCGAGCGGCTACTTGGTGCGTACCGGGCTGAGCACGATGTATTCCTACCTCGATGCTCGCGGCAGCTTCGACGGGTACATGGCCGAGCTCGGCAGTATCCGCAAGAACGTCAGGCGCTATCGCAGGAAGCTGGATCAGCGCGGCACGGCTTCCTTCGAAGTGAGGCGAGGGGACATCGGCAATGACGGCTTGTTGGCCGAATATATGGCCCTCGAGGCGGCCGGTTGGAAGGGTCGTTCGGGCTCCGCAATGGTGCACGATCAAAAGACGGTCGAGTTCTACTCCGAGCTTATCGGCGGGCTCTCCCGTCACAACCAATGGGAATGGCATACGATCCGCGTGGACGGACGCCTCGTCGCGGCTCAGATGGGCGTCGTCTGCGGGCGGACCCTGATCCTGCCCAAATATACCTTCGACGAGGATTTCGCCGAATGCAGACTCGGCAGTCTTCTAACGGAGGAGGTCTATAGGGATGCCTTCTCGCGGCCGGGCATCGACGAGATCAATCACATGAGCCTGTCGGGTCCTGACCAGCACTGGAGAATGTCTCAGGACGAATACGCGGACCTTCATCTCGTACGGCGCGAGGCTCTTCCCATCCTCATTCGGACGCCTGGCATCGTCGCAAAGGCGGTCTACCAGGATGTGATCCGCCCGCGAATTCCGGCGGCGCTGAAGGAGCTTTACCGCAGCTTCCGGCGTCGTGGTGACCGCAAGCCGCGCCGGGCCGCTGCGAACCTGCAAGGGCAATCCTGACGAACAACGCGCTTGGCCAAGGATCGGCGACGTTCCGCCTGATCAAACGGCCTGTCGAAGTTGAGCGAGGTCGTCCCGGGAGCGGACGTCGCAGCTCGCCGCGCACCAGATGATCTGCGTTCCGTTGACCACGGCGCCGACGATCGACAGCAGAGCGATCGCGAGGACGTCGTTCCCGAAGTAGATTGCGCCTGCCGCCAACGCTCCGGCGCGCAACGCGAGCACCGCGATCTGGTACACCAGAAAATGTCCTTGCAGGCCGAGGACAGGAATGGCGTGGAAGGACGGCGCCGCAATGAAAGCGAAATAGAACCAGAGACACAGCCACCGTGCATATTCACCGGCCGGCTCCCATCCGGCGCCGAAAACGAGGCTGAACAGCCACGGCCCGAAGGCGACGATGATCCCGAAAGGCACCAGACCGGCTGCCGCGAGCGCCGCCGTTCCCTTCAGCAGAAGCGGCCTCAGCCGTTCCGAACCATGAGTGGCTTCGACGAAGCGCGTCAGGAATATCGGGCCGATCGCGCCGGAGATGACGGTGATCGGGAGCACGACGACCCGGCGCGCCAGGAGGTAGAACCCCGCCGGAACGGGTCCTAGAGCCGCGGCAAGGATGAGCGGTGGGATGCTGTTCGAAATCATGTTGAGCCAGTCGTTTGGCGCCTTGAACAGCGGAAAGTCACGGAAGCGGCGAGCGACGTCCCTCAGTGCAGGCGAAGGGGTCGTGCGCTTCGTTGACTGATCCGGAGCGGCGCAGCCCATCAGCGTGTGCCGCGCACTCGCCCAAAGCAGCGACACCTGGAGCGCGGATGCGAAAACCGATGTGGCAAGGAGCGCAGGCACCGTTGCCGCCATGGTTCCGATCCCGACCTTGGCCAAGCCGTTTGCCGCGGCTTCGATCACGGCTGCCCGCGAAATGACCCCGAACTTCTTCATCCGATAGAGCCAATGGTGGAGCGGCTCGGCGACGGCAGACAGCATCACCATGACAGGTGCGATCAGAAGCAGGTGCGGATCGGCGGTGAAGCCGATCGCTTCCGCGATCTCGGCGCCGAAAGCTGCAACGACGATGAACGAGAGGATGGCCATGATCAGGCCGATCAGCGCAGCGAGCTTGAAAAGTGTCCTGGCTTCGTCGTCCGATTCCGGCAGCACGATCGCGGCGCCGTAGGACAGGTTGGCAAGCGGCGTGACAAGAGCCAGGGCGGCCGTGAACACCCCGAAGACCCCGAAGATCTCCGGCCCATACAGCCGAGTGATGAGGGGCGACACGGCAATCGTAATGGCCTGGGCAGCAGCGGTTCCGCCCACAACGACGGCGACCCGGCGGAGAAAAGGATGCGACCTCAGGTGGCGTATCAGGTCCGGTGCCGTCAAGAATGTCTCTCCGCCAGCAAGGCGTCAGGTTGATAGATGCGCTTGCTCTGTTCCGTTCCAAACATGTCGAGCATGCTTCTTGTTGGCCTTATGGCGCCGCAAAATTTGAACACCTTTCCACTCCGCTCGTCGGGGGCGGTAGAGGTCAGAGCCCGTCAGGATTTATAACTGTCCGGCAGGAGGATCGTGTCATCTTAAAAGGGGCTACTCCTCATTGTGATCACTCGGTCCCGGCCCCGGCGCTGATCTGTCTCGCCGCTAAAGTTCCAATGTTATTACATACGAAGTGCCGCCTTCATCGCTAATCACAACGTTGTGCGCCGCCGCACCCCACGGGTTGCCCGCGTGCAACCGCTCGTCTCCAGCCGGGTTGGCTTGGTAGAACGCATCGGACCGATGCATGAACGCACAGGAATTTCCTCATGCTGACCGCTGGCGGATCGCACGATGGGCTGCGGATCCCGAACACGCTCACTCTCACGCCCAACCATGCTGCTGCCGTCATCGGTCAGATCCTAAAGAGGATCTATACGGTGGAGCTTCAGAACGAGCCCGATTACCCGGCGCACCTGAAGCCGTTGATCGACCGGCTTCAGAGCCTGGACCCCCGTCCGGCTGGCCATAACGGCTGTGCTGATGTCTCGTGACGGCAAAGTCGAGCCATGAGCGGATAATCTCCGACTCGCCAGTGATTGCAGAACCGGCTATCTCATCCTGAACGTGAGCGCCGGAGAGATCCTCCGTCTTTAAGGCAGTCTCGCAAGACACCTTTCAGGGCCGGGGGCAGAATGGTCATCGTCAGGGCGTCCAAGACGGCTATGGTGGCGGCCATCGCGCTATGGGCAAGCCTCGTCGCATTCGGCAACATCACCGACTACGGCACCAACCTGGCGTTTGTGCAGCACGTGCTGACCATGGACACCGTGTTTCCCGACACGACGATTCGCTATCGCGCCGTTGCCAGTCCTGCCCTGCACCATGCCGCCTACATCCTGATCATCGCAGCCGAGAGCCTCACCGCCATTCTTTGCTGGATCGGCGCCGCCCGGATGCTTCGGGGCCACAGGCTCTCCGCTGCTGCCTTCAACGGTTCGAAGGGCTATGCGGTCGCTGGCCTAACGCTCGGCTTTCTTGTCTGGCAGGTCGGGTTCATGGCGATTGGCGGCGAGTGGTTTGGGATGTGGATGTCTCAGCAATGGAACGGCGTCCCGTCCGCTTTCCGATTCGTCATAACGATCGTCGCAGTTCTGATCTATCTGGTCCTGCCGGATGTGGACGAAAGGGGACGCAGACCGTGAGGATCATCCAAGCCTGCAGCCACAGGAACTATCCGGCAGTTGTTTGGAACGGCGCGTCATGAACGTCACGATTCGTCCGGCACGACCCGCGGACGGGCCGGCCATTGCAGCACTGCATTTCCGGATGTGGCGCGAGACCTATCGGGATCTTGCTCCGGAGGACGCTCATCGGGTTCTGACCGAGCCGGTCAGGGCATCCCGCTGGCAGGCTATGCTGGCAGGGGACGGTCTCGGACATACGATTCTCGTGGCGGAAGGCGAAGGGCGCCTAGCGGGCTTCGGAGCCGCAGGACCGTCCTCGCACGACGCGTTCGAAGGACGAGCGGAAGTGAAGTTCCTCTACGTGGATCGCGCTTTCAAGCGGCGGGGCATAGGTCGCATCCTGCTCGGCGCGCTTGCGAGCGACATGATGGGCTTCGGCTACCACGGCATAGCCCTCGGTGTCGTGGCAGGCAACGATCCGGCGATCGCCTTCTACGAGTCCATGGGCGGCCGCAGGGTCGGGGCTTATACCGATCCCGGTCCTGTCTGGCGGTCTGAGAACTTCGTTTATGCCTGGGACGATCTGGAGGCGCTCGTCGCGAGGAGCCCGACAATCAACCGGGTGCCGAAGGAAGCGTGAGCGAAATGTGAATGTGCGGCGGGCCCACGAGATCCCCCATGGGCCCGCCGCCGAAGTGTGATCGGCAGGACTGACCCGTCGTCAGTCCTGACCCTGGTTGATCCCGATCGGCGAGAGCTTGTTCGCCTGCAGGCCGTACTTCTTCAGGATTTCGTCGTAGGTGCCCTTCTGCTGCAGTCGCTCGAGGCCCTCCTTCACGGCGTCCCGGAGCTGCGTCTCGGTCTTCAGGACCGGAATGCCCGAGAGCGACGTCGTGAAGGCCTCGCCGATCAGCACATAGGTGTTGGGCTCCTGCTGCTGGAAATAGGGCAGGGTCTCGTTGCCCTGGACCGCCGCATCAAGGCGCTGGGTCTTCAGCTGAGTACGTGCATCGGCCGAGCCTTCGGTGCCGATCGCTTCGATCGCGGGCTTGCCCTTGGCGACGCAGTTCGCCTGGCTCCACTCGGCGATCTGGCGGGGCCAGTTGGTCGAACGGCTCGCGCCGACCTTCTTGCCGCAGAGATCCTCGGGCGTCTTGATCGTCGCCGCCATGGCCGGCGAGGTATAGAACTGGGCGCCTGACTTCATGTAGTCGACGAAGTCGACTATCTCGCGCCGGGCCGGGAGGTCGCTCATGCCGGCGAGCGCCAGATCCACGCGTGCGGTCTGGAGCGAGGGGATCATCTGAGCGAAGGCGATCTCCTGCCATTCAATGCCGACGCCGAGCTCCTTCGCGAGGGCCTCGCCGAGATCGATATCGAAGCCCGTGAGCTTGTTCGTGGCCGGGTCCTTGAACGTGATCGGGGCGTAGTTCGGCATCGTCGCCACGACGATCTTGCCCGCCTTCTTGATCCTGTCCGGAAGTTCCGCAGCGTTCGACGCCGTGGCGAAGCTAAGGGCGAGGGCGCTCGCCAGCAATCCTGCAATCAATTTCATGTTCGTCGGTCCTTTCCTGGGAACGGATTTTCACGCAAGAACCGCGGCGATGAAGTCGCGGGTGCGCTGTTGTTGCGGATGCACGAGCACCTCCTGCGGCGAGCCCCGTTCCACGATGGCTCCCCGATCCATGAACACCACCTCGTTCGCCACCTCGCGGGCGAAGCCGAGCTCATGCGTGACGACAATCATCGTCATGCCGGAACTCGCCAGATCCCTCATCACCGACAGAACCTCGCCCACCAGCTCCGGGTCGAGGGCGGAGGTCGGCTCGTCGAACAACATCAGCTTCGGCTTCATGGCGAGCGCCCGAGCGATCGCGACCCGCTGTTGCTGGCCGCCCGAGAGCTCGGACGGATAGGAATCGCGCTTGGCGCCTAGGCCCACACGCTCGAGCAGCGCCACGGCCTCGTCGACCGCATCCCTTCGGCGGCGCTTCTGCACCGTCACAGGCCCTTCGATGATGTTCTCGAGCGCCGTCATGTGCTGGAACAGGTTGAAGCGCTGGAAGACCATGCCGCTCGTCAGGCGCTGGCGCGCGATCTCGGCATCGGTGAGCTCATAGAGCTTATCGCCGACGCGGCGATAGCCGATCAGCTCTCCGTCGACCCAGATCGCGCCGGAATCGATGCGCTCCAGCTGGTTGATGCAGCGCAGGAGGGTGCTCTTGCCCGACCCGGACGGGCCGACGATGCACATGACCTGTCCGGCGGGAATTTCGATCGAAACCCCATCCAGAGCCTGGACGGAGCCGAAGGCCTTGCGGACGTCCGCAGCGACGACGATCGGAATCATGGCTCAGCTCTCCAGGGTCGGCCGGGCGGCCGGCCGCGTCTTACGCCGGCTTTGCCCCTTGGCGAAATAGCGTTCGAGAAAATGCTGCCCGACGCTGAGCACGGTCACGATCATCAGGTACCACGCCGCCGCGACGATCAGGAGCTCGATCACCCGTGCATTGGCGTAGTAGATCGTCTGGGCGTTGCGCAGCACCTCGGCGTAGCCGATCACGCTTGCGATCGAGGTCAGCTTCACCATGCTGATCACCTCGTTCCCAACTGGCGGAATGATGACCCGCATGGCCTGCGGAAGGATGATGCGGCGCAGGGTGGTGAGGCGCGTCATCCCAATGGATTTCGCCGCTTCCGTCTGGCCGACATCGACAGACAGGATGCCCGAACGCACCACCTCCGCCGTGTAGGCACCCTGGTTAATTCCGAGGCCGAGCAGGGTCGCCACGAAGGGCGTCATAACGTCAACCATGCGGGCCTCGAACAGTCCCGGAATTCCGATACGTGGGAAGACGAGGGCGAGATTGAACCAGATCAGGAGCTGCAGGAGCAGGGGCGTTCCCCGGAAGAACCAGATGTAGAATACGGCGACGCCTTTGAGCACGGGGTTCGGCGACATGACCATGATGGCGAACAGGACGCCCAGAGCGATGCCCAGCGCCATAGCGCAAATGGTCATGATGATCGTGTTGCCGAGGCCGCTCAGAATGGACTGCGCCGTAAAGAACTGGCCGACGACCTTCCAGTCGATCTGCCCCTCTGCGAAGGCCTTCGCAACATAGGCGAAGACGATCAGGATCAGAAGACTGGCGATCCAGCGTCCGTAATGTCGGCGCGGCACATGCGTCAGATGGGCGATGGACGGATCGAACCTTTCGGCCTTTGGGCCCGAGCCCGATGCGGATTGCGCGGCGGCGCTGCTCATCCGGAAACTCCTTCGCTCATTCAGGTCCGCGGGCCGTCATAACGTATCGCCCATTCCCTTTGGTCGTCGGAGAGTGAGCGAAGGCGCGCGAGTTGCTCGGTCACGCGCTCAGGCGCGGTGCCGCCATAGGCATCGCGGGCCGTGACCGCTGCCTCGGGCGTCAAGCAGGATTTGACCGTTGCGTCAAGGCGTGGATCGACCGCCACGAGATCGGCGTCGGTCACATCCTCGAGCCCGATGCCGCGATCCTCGCAATGCCGAACGAGGAGACCCGTGATCTCATGGGCTTCCGAGAACGGCACGCCACGGCGCGCAAGCCAGTCGGCGACCTCCGTCGCCAGGGTGAACCCTTCCGTCGCCTGCCGCCGCAGGGTTTCGGTGTTGACGCGCAAGGTGCGCACCATCCCGGTCATCGCCGGCAGGACGGCGGCGAGGGTGTCGATCGCCTCGAACGCGGCGCGCTTGTCCTCGGCAAGGTCGCGGTTGTAGGCGAATGGAAGCCCCTTGAGAGCCGTGAGCATCGTCGAAAGCGCGCCGATGAGCCGTGCAGCACGCCCGCGCGTGAGCTCGGCAATGTCGGCATTCTTCTTCTGCGGCATGATCGACGAGCCTGTCGCGTAGGCGTCGTCGAGCTCGACCCAGCGGAACTGCCGCGACGACCAGAGAAAGATTTCCTCTGCAAGTCGCGACAGGTTCACGCCCAGCATGGCGGTCGCGAACAGGAATTCTGCGACATGATCGCGGCTGCCGACCGCATCGATCGAATTCTCGCATGGCCCGTCATATCCGAGCTCGCGCGCGGACAGGTCGGGGTTCTTCGCAATGGCCGAGCCGGCGAGCGCCGCCGCGCCGAGGGGGGAACGGGCCGCGCGGCGATCCCAGTCCCGCAGCCGCTCGATGTCGCGTGCGAAACCCTGGGCATGAGCGAGAAGCTGGTGTGCGAAACTCACCGGCTGGGCGGGCTGGAGATGCGTGAAGCCCGGCGCAAGAGTCTGGAGATGTTCCTCGGCCTGACCGGCGACCGCATCCTGAAGGGACAGCAGGTCCAGGGCGATGCGCCTCGCCTTGTCCCGCAGATAGAGCTTGAGGTCGTTTGCGGCTTGATCGTTCCGCGAGCGCCCCGCCCGCAGCTTGCCGCCCAGCGGGCCGAGCCGCTCCATGAGCACGCGCTCCAGGAACGTATGGACATCCTCGTCACCCTCAGATGGGATTACGGCCCCCGCTTCGAGGTCGGCCGCGATATCCGCAAGGGCTGCCTGGACGCGCTCGCCTTCATCCTCATCGAGAAGGCCCACCCGGACGAGTTCGCGGGCATGGGACGACGAGGCGGCGAGGTCGTAGGCGGCCAGTCGGAAATGGCTCGGATCGGATCGGGAGAGGTTCATCAGCTCCGGGGCGGGGCCCGACCTGAAACGTGACGCCCAGAGGACTTTCGGCTCTGTCATGAGAACTTCCCTTTTCTCCTATGTCCCAAGGGAAAGTTACGGTGACAAATGAAAATTCGTCGCTTTTCTATTCCATTTCGGAATAGAAGTGGCCCCTATTCCATTTCGTCGAACCCGTCGATCACGCATGAGCGTTTATCGCCTTCCAAGCTCCATGACATCATTGCGCGTGCTCCTTGCCGTCGCTGAGCACGGAACCGCCTCAGGCGCGGCCGAGGCCGTGAACCTGACGCAGAGCGCCGTCAGCAAGCACCTTCGCGCGCTCGAAGAGACCATGGGCGCCACCTTCTTCACCCGTGGAAGCCGAGGACTCGTGCCCACGGAGGCGGGACGCATCTACATCAAACATGCCCGAACAGCCCTAGCGGAACTCGAAACGGCGGGGGTACGGATATCGGCCCTGAAGGCGTCACCCTGGTCCGTGCGCCTTCATGTGCTGCCGATCATCGGAGATCGGTGGCTCCTCCCTCGCTTCTCGCGCTTCGCGGAGCAATATCCGGACATCGATGTGCAGTTCACGAGCTTCGTAACGGCAGACACAACGGAAGCCGCCGACGGGACTTTTCGCTTCGGCGAGGGGCACTGGCCGGGACAGAGAGCTGATTATCTCTTCGGGCGCGACGTGGCCCTCGTCGGTGCGGCGCCCCTCCTGGCCCGCATGGGCGGGCTGGAGACCGCTGCGGATGTCGGGCGCTATACCGTGCTCGACCACTTCCAGACGCCTCTGCGTTGGAGCGAGTTCGGGGCCGCTCACGGGATCGACGGCTTTGAGCCGGCTCACACCATCCGCTTCGGCTTCTATTCCCTGGTCATCAGAGCCGCAATTTCCGGTCAGGGCCTCGCCCTGGTGCCGCGGCGCCTGGTGCAGGAGGAACTCGTCAGCGGTCGCCTCGTCAACCCTGCCGGCCTCGGGTTCAAGAGCCGTAACGCTTACTGGTTCACGGTTCCCGAGGACCGACCCGTGCGCCCGGGGCTCGAAGCGTTCCACCGTTGGCTGCTGGAGGAGATCAAGGCGTCCTGACCAACTCCTCCACGACCGGTCAGGCTTCGGTCGGGCGGCGGTCACGTGAGGTCCGAACGACCGTTACGGAGCAGGGGGCCTCGGCGACCACCTGGGAGGAGACGCTTCCAAGATAGCGCCGGAATGCCGACGAAGCGCGGGCGCCAATCACGATGTGATCCACGTTGTTGTGTCTCGCATAGCCGATCAGGGCACCCGCCGGGTCGGGCGCTTCCAGGACGCTGTAGGTGACGCGTTCCTTCGGCAGATCGAGGGTTGCAGCCCAGTGCCTGAGCTGGATGAGGCGCAGCACATGGAGGTTGCGGCCTTCCTCGTCCTCCAGGATGTCGACGGCAATGCGCGAGGTCTTCAGAACGTTGACGCAGGCGATGCGGGCGCCGTCCTCGATGGAGAGGATGCGCCTGACCAGGGCCCGCTGGGCATCGGCGAGATCCTCATTCCCCGGTGAAAGGTCGACGGCGGCCAGGATGATCGGCGCCCGCGACAGCTGACCCGCGATGTTCGGCGTCTCGAGCGGCTGCGCCCTTCGGGCCTTCAGCCACCGCTTGAACGTTTTCATGCCGCTGTCGCGCTCGAGCCGCTCCGCACGTTCGGTGAGCTGGATCTGCTCCGGGTTTTCGAGATCGAGCGCGAGCTGGGCCGCCGTCGCGTAGCGGTCGTTCGGATCGACCTCCAGGCAGCGGAGGATGACCTCCTGCAGCCAGGGCGGGCATTCCGAGTTCCTGGCCCGGGGCGGCGCCGGGTCCCGCCAGAGGCGGCGGCGGATCTGGCTGCCGCGCGGATTTCCGAAGGGCCGCTCCCCGGTGACGAAGAAGTACATCATCACCCCGAGGGCGAAAAGGTCGCTGCGTGGATCGCACCGGTCCTGAAGCACCTGTTCCGGGGCCATGTAGGGCGTGGTGCCGAACGGCTCGCGAAACTCCTCATCGAGGAGGTCGGGCAGCATTTCATGACGCGAGAAGCCGAAATCGATCAGCACCGCCTCGCCGGTTTCCCGGAACATGACGTTGCTCGGCTTCACGTCGAGGTGGATCACGTGCTGGCGGTGCAGGTCGTGAAGGGCATGCGCCACCTTCACGCCGATCTCCACCACCTCCGGCCAGGGCAGGGGCACTTCGGGCAGTCTCGCCTTGAGGGATGGGCCCGGAATTCGCTCCATGACGATATAGGGTTGGGCTTCCAGAGCGCCGGTCGCGACGAAGCGCGGCACGTGCGGCCCGGTCAGGCGCGGCATGATCATCTGCTCGGTCTCGAAGGAGACGATCGGCAGCGGATCGTCGCTGTCGCGCAGGAGCGGGATCTTCATGATGAGCGGCATCGGGTCGTCCAGCCTGGAAACGGCCCAGAGCAGGGCGGTCCCTCCGGTGCTCAGGTGCTCCGTCAGCTCGAAACCGTCGATCACCATGCCGGTATTCAGCCGCAGGCGCATGTTAGCGGCCCTGTTCGAGCCGGAGAGCAAGTCTCTCGGGAAGCCCGGCTTCGCGCACCTTGCTCGCGGCGGCGGCCGAATCGTACGGCACGCGCAGGAAGCGTAAGTTCTGGTGCGCCGCATCGAAAATCGCATAGTTCGCCGCCGGAGTTCCGTCCCTCGGCTGGCCTACGGCGCCGACCACCGCGAGCCAGGAACGGGTCGGCAGGAGCGGGATGTCGGTGTTGGGCACCGGCGTGAAGGCCCCGACCTTGGCCGTGGTGCTCATGTGATAGAGCATCGATATATGGACGTGGCCACAGAAGGTGATGTGCGCATCGACCCGGCCGAAATGGCGCACGGCGTCGAGGGGCCCCGACATGTAGTCCCACTCCGCCGGAGCGTAGCCGTTGGCGTGGACATAGAGGACGCTTCCCTCCTCGTGCCGGAGTGGGAGCCGGGACAGGAACCTTCGGTGATCGGGGCCGAGCTGCGCCCGGGTCCAGCGGATCGCCTCCTGGGCGGTGGCGTTCATATCCTCGTCCGACCCGTCAATTGCCGCATCGTGGTTTCCCTGGAGGGCGACCGCCCCTTCCGATACGAGCCTTGCGACGGTCTCCACCGTCCAGACCGGGTCGGCTCCGTAGCCGACATAATCGCCGAGGAGGATCAGGCGGTCGACCCCGACCAGCCGGGCATGGTCAAGACAGGCCGAGAAGGCCTCCCGGTTGCTGTGGATGTCGGTCATGATCCCGATACGCATGCGGCTACTACACCCCAGAACACCGCTCCGCGGCAACGGGGGCGTCAGGTCTTGACAGGTAAAATCTGTTCACCTGCGGTTCCTTCGCCGATCCCCAGGCCCTTGCATGCGGCGTTCCCGAGGCCTATTGAGGCCTGTACCAACCCATTCCGGAACGACGACATGGCTCCTCGCATCACTGGATGCGAAGGTGAAACGAGGCTTGGCTCACCATGAGTGGTCGCGCTTTCAGAGCAGACGATCGACGGCCCCCCAGGGGCTGGCCGTGATTGGGCTCCGCACGCGCTTCTCCGCCTTCTCGCATCTGCGCAAGCCTTCCGGCTCCTTCCGGCTCGTCGGGCTTTCGATCCTGATCGGAGTCGCAACCGGGCTGATGGTCGCCGGCATCCAACAGTTCGTCGTCTTCGCACAGCGGGCCATGCTGGGCTTCGCGGCCGAGCGGAGGATCGCCCTCCCGGACCATGCATCCTATGTCCGGATCGCCCTTGCGCTCGTCTGCAGCGCCATTCTGGTCACCGTCCTCTCGCGCCTGACCGCCTACTGGCGGACGAAGGACCCGATCGACGCCGTGGAGGCCAATGCCCTGAGCGGTGGCCGGATGAGCTGGTACGATGCGACCGCGGTCGTGATCCCGATCCTCGCGTCGGTGTCCTTCGGGGCTTCCGTGGGGATCGAGGCTGCCGTCACGCAGCTCGGCGCGGTCCTTGCAAGCCGCCTCGGGCGACGGCTTAACAAACCTCGATCGGACCTGCGTCTCCTGGTCGGCGTCGGATCCGCTGCCGCCATCGCGGCGGCTTACAGAGCGCCGATCGCCGGGATGCTCTACGCCTATGAACTCGTGCTGGGGACCTATTCGAAGCGTACCCTCGCTCCGATCGGCATCGGGGCGATTTCCGCCGTCCTGATGATCTGGCTCGTATCGGGGCCGACGAAGCCATTCAGCCTCGAGGTCGGCACGAACGCGTTGTGGTCCGACTACCCGCTTGCCGTGCTGATCGGCGGGGCCTCCGCCTTCATGGGGATCGCCGTGATGCTTCTGGTCTCCGCAACGGAGCGCATCCTCAAGCGGTTCGTCGGGGACGAAACCCTGCGCCGCGTAGCGGCAGGCCTGCTTCTCACCCTGCTCTCAATGCGGTTCCCGGCGGTTCTCGGCAGCGGCCATGCGGCGATCGAGCATGCGGTCAACGGAGACATTGCCGGTCGCCAAGCGCTAGGGCTGCTCGCCGCGAAAGGCTTGGCCTCCGCTGCGAGCCTCGGAGCTGGGTTCCGCGGTGGTCTGTTCAGCGCATCGCTCATGATGGGCGCGCTGTTGGGACAGGTTTTCGCGTGGCTCCTGCCGTTCGTGCCCGGTGCCCCGCCGCTGAGCCCCGCGCTCGGCGCCGTCATCGGCATGGCGTCGGTGGGCGCCAGCGTCATCGGCAGCCCCCTCGCAATGATCTTCCTGGTCCTGGAGACGACGGGAGACTTCGATGCAACGATCGTCGTGGCGATCGGGGCGATCTCGGCTTCGTTCCTCACGGACCGGCTGTTCGGATATTCCTTCGCGACATGGCGTTTCCAGCAGCGCGGCCTTGCCATCGAAGGCGGGCATGACGTCTCTCGCCTCGAGACGACCGCCATCAGCGATATCATCAGGCCGCCCAAGCGTGCGGTCGCAGTCAATGCCGGCCTCGAAGACGTCCGCCGGGCTGTGTCGACCGCCGGTGCGCGTGGGACTGCCGTCTACAGCCTCAACGGCAGTTTCGCCGGCTTGATCGATCCGCAACTCGTGGAGGCGCTCGACGCCGAAGCCGAGGATCTGCCGGTGGTTGCGGCCGAGCTGGTCTATGAGACGGCTCCGATCATCACGCCCCGGACCACCCTGGCGGAGGTTGTGGACATCTTCCGGACGGATGACCGTCCGACCCTGGCGGTCGTTGCGCCCGACGACCGCAACAACCTGATCGGCTGCATTCGTGCGCGCGACGCCTTCGCGCTAGCGTCATCCCTGCTCGACCAGCAGCGCCGTGAAGATCTCGGCATCGGTGCCCTGAAATAACCTGACGTCGTGCTTAGGTCCTTCGGCTCCGGGCCTCGATGATGCGCTCCATGTAGCCGCGCAGCGCTTCGGCCGCCTTCGGACCCCGAATGGCAATGATTCCGCGCTCCTTGCGCTTGCCGTCCTCGTCCTTGGAGCCGTTGAAAAACGACTCGCGGTCGCTCTTGGAAAGGGCGAGCACGGTCCGCGCTTCGCATTCGTGCTGCCATTCCTCGGACCAGGTGCTCACCGGCTCGCCGGTGATTTCGGAAATGGCGGTAGTGTCACGGGAGTAGGACGCGTTCGACATGCCGGGTGGATGGCACGATTCCCGTTAACAAGTCGATCCTAGTCTACTTGATGGCGTCGAAGAGATAGCCGGAAAACCAATACACGAGCGTAAGCAGGATGATCCCGATGAGCCAGAGAGGGCTGGTCGGCTGCCGCGGAGGAGGTGGCGAGGGCGGCCGGAACTGCTCGGAGCTTCGTTTGGGAGTGGTTGGAAGGCGCTCCATGAGCTCGATCAGGTTGGCCGTCACGATATCTCGTGACCCGATCAGGCGCGCGTGCACGGGAATTCCACCGCGGAAAGTCACCTCGGCGGGCTGGACCTCGTCGCTGTAGGTGACCCACCAATATTCCACGTGATCACTCAACGGATGCTTCCTCGAATCGGTGTCAGCGTCATTGGGCAATGCCGGTGATGCGGTGGCCCCCGGCGCTATCCCTCAGGCCGTCGGCGCTGCGCCTTGGCCTGGCATGCGGCCATTCGGCTTTTCTGCCGAAAGTTCCTCTCGCAAACGTTCTATCTCCTCAGCCGCTTCGGCAAGCACTTGTGCGGCGTCATCGCTCAGACGGGTAAATCCTGTGGTGGAAGGGAGGGCCGTGTCGGCCGTGGAGCGCAGCCGCTCGACAATATCCTTGGAGTCGTCGTTCATTCGACATGGATAGCACATCGAGCGTAGCAGGGAAGTTTTTGGGCCGATCATTGGTCCGACCGATGCTTCCGGTTCGAACCTGTGTCCCGGACGGCGTCATTGGTTCGGCATCTGAATGGCATCACCTCGAAGATCCCCCGAAAGAGTTAGGTGCAGCAATGGCTTGTCCCGAACGGGCGTGCGCGTGAGCACATAAAGTCCCAGGTCGCCGGAATAGCGTGGCGGTATCGAGTGTCTGTTCCCTTTGGACCGTCGGAGTTGGCCTCATGACGCAAAGCACCAAGGACCCCAAGCGCGAGGATGCCGGCGATCGGGTCGTGAGGGAGCATGTGAAGGCGATTATCCGGAAGCTGGCGCCTCGATCGGCCGGCCCTGGCAAGGACCATCTTTCCACTCGCCCCTGATCGAACGGGAGCACGGTGCGACATCTCCCGCCGCGACGGGGTCGACTTGGGGCTGGATACCTTTGGTTGAGTCCGATATTCAACAGGAACGTTGGTTCCTTCCAAAGTCCGTCTCCCGCTAATGACCTTTCCGATGCCACCGAACGAGGTGGAGCGCCTGCAGGCGCTGCGCCGCCTGAAAATTCTCGACGGAGCTCTCCCGGCCGGCCTGGATCGCATCTGCGCCGCTGCCCAGGGGCTCTTTCAGGTACCGGTCGTGCTGATGGTCTTCCTCGATAAGGATGTGGCGTGGATCAAAAGCGGGACCAAGCCGGGACTGGTCGAGGCACCGCGGCACCTCTCGTTCTGTAATTACACCGTGATGCACGACGAGGTCTTCGTGGTTCCCGACACGGGGAGAGACGGCCGCTTCGTCTCGCATCCCTATGTCAATGCCGATCCGCCGCTGCGCTTCTATGCCGGTGCGCCCTTCGTCACCGAGCCCGGGATCCGCATCGGATCCATCTGCATAGTCGATCACGTGCCCCGTGACTTCACGCCCCGGCAGATGAACCTGCTCAGCAATCTGGCACGCATCACGGTGGACGAGCTGTGGCTCCACCATGTGGAGGAGACCGGGTTGGCACCGTCGAGCCAGCCACTGCCGCCACTGCGCTCCCCGCTGCTCGATTTCCAGATCGAGCCGTCGATCACGAGCCAGCAGGTCCGTGCGGCGCGGGGACTGGTCAACTGGTCGGTCCGCGAACTGGCCGAGGCGGCTGGCGTGTCGCCGATGACCGTCAAGCGCATCGAAGCGAGCGACGGGACGCTCTCGGTACGCGACAGGAGCGCCAAGTCGGTACGGGCGGCCCTGGAACAGGCCGGTGTCGAGTTCGTGTTCGCGGCTGGCAGCGAGCCGGGCGTCAGGCCGCGCTGACGGAGCCGGTATGGCAGGTGACGGCGAAGTTTTCGATGCGCTCCGGCGTGCGCTCGGCAGAATCGATCCGTCGCCAGACAATGCAGTGCCGAATTTCCGGGTCTAGAGCCGGGCAGCCTGAAGCGCATGACTCGCGCGCGTGTCCCGGTTGTGCGGTCCAGGTCCAATGGGTCCGAAGTCTCCGCGCAGGGCCTTGAGCGCGTAGCGCTCCGTATCGATCTCGTGCTCGGTGCGGAAGCCCCAATTGCGCAGGATCGGCAGGGGAGGGCACCACCCCTGGATCGCATGCTGGAACAGGAATGCGGTCACAAGGGCTGGGAGAGCGAGCCAGCGCCGGTCCAGCGTGGCGCCGAGCGCAACGCCGATGAAGGCGAGTGTCGAGGCGTTGGCCTGCAGCATCCGCTCGATATCCCATTCCTCGTCGAGCTCCTGCAGGCGCTGGTCGATCCCTTCAGGGTGAGCCGCATGCCAGCGGACGCTCTCGGCGATCTGCGCTTCGATCCTGCGGTTGGCCTCTGCACTCGTATGGAGCGGCACCCGCGCGACGCTGCTTGCAACCATAGGATCTTCTCCTTCTTTATCGTGAAGGAACGACCCCGCGAGCGACACAGTTCCGTGACCATCTTGCAGTCGAGAGACTTGCCATTATATTAGAAAGGTCTAATTTTGTGTCCGGCAGGATGGCGTGATGACAACCCTACGTTTCGATCTGGAGAGCTTTGAGGAGAATGCGACGGAGGTCGCAAACATCCTGCGCGCGCTCGCCAACGAGAGGCGCCTGATGATCCTCTGCAAGCTGGTGGAATGGGGTGAGGCGAATGTCACCACCCTTGCGGAAGCCGTCGGCCTGTCGCAATCGGCCCTGTCTCAGCATCTTGCCAAGATGCGGGACGAGGGGGTCGTCACCTTCCGGCGCGAGAGCCAGACGATCTGGTACCGCATCGCCGATCCGCGGATCGAGCAACTCTTCGCGACCCTGCATGCCCTCTATTGCCGACAGCAGCAGATTGCCAAGGAGTCGTGAACGTCAGAAGATTTACGACCGGCGGGAGATCGAGATGGACCATTTCACGCCTGTTTCCGCACTTGTCGGCGGCATGCTCATCGGCGGTTCCGCGGCTCTTATTCTGATCCTGAACGGCCGTGTCGCCGGCATCAGCGGCATTCTCGGCGGACTCCTCCCGCCCTCGCGCGGCGACGTCTCGTGGCGCATCGCCTTCCTGGCCGGACTGCTGCTGGCCCCTGTCATCTATCGCGCTTTCGGAGGAGCAATCCCGCCCATCACCGTCGAAGCTTCGGTTCCAGTCCTTGCTATTGCAGGTTTCCTGGTCGGCTTCGGCACGCGCCTCGGCGCCGGCTGCACGAGCGGTCACGGGGTGTGTGGGGTCGGCCGCGGCTCGCCCCGATCGATCGTAGCGACGGCGGTGTTCACGGCAACTGCGATCGTCACGGTTCTCGTGACCCGTCACCTGCTGGGAGCATAGGCCATGGCGATCATCCTGTCCGCTTTCGCATCTGGCCTCATTTTCGGTTTGGGGCTCGTGATTTCCCAGATGATCAATCCGGCGAAGGTGCTGGCGTTTCTCGATATATTCGGCCGCTGGGACCCGAGTCTCGCCTTCGTCATGGGCGGAGCCGTAGCGGTTTCCGCGCTCGGCTACGCCTATTCACGAAGCCGTGGGGCGCCGGTTCTTGCGCCGAGGCTCGACGTCCCGTCCCGTCGTGACGTCGATCCGCGTCTGCTCACGGGCGCGGCAATCTTCGGGCTCGGCTGGGGCTTGGTCGGACTGTGCCCGGGCCCGGCGCTCGTCGATCTCGTCGCAGGTCCCTGGACGATCTTCGTTTTCGTCACAGCGATGGTTGCGGGGCTCCTGCTGGCGCGCATCTCCTTGCCGTCCGGACCTCCGCAGCAGCTTCTCGGGGAGACCGCCCCCGCTGCCGACGGCTGATTTCCCCTTCGTCCATGCTCCCGGAGTCATTCCCATGGCCTCATCGCCGCCGTCCCCGATCGTGAAAGGTTTCTACGACAAGCGCACCGGCAGCATCCAGTACGTGGTTGCGGACCCGGAGACGAAGCGCTGCGCGATCATCGATCCGGTCCTCGACTTCGACCCGAAGTCCGGCTGCACCGCCACGCGCTCCGCAGACGAACTTCTCGCCTATGTGGAGCGCGAGGGGTGCGACCTGGAATGGATCCTCGACACCCATCCGCATGCTGACCATTTCTCTGCCGCAGCGTACCTGAAGCAGAGGACGGGCGCGCGCACAGGCATTGGGGAGAAGATCACCGAGGTCCAGAAGCTCTGGAAGGACCTCTACAACCTACCTGAGGACTTTCCGGCCGACGGCTCGCAGTGGGACCGCACCTTCGCCGACGGTGAGCGTTTCAAGATCGGCAACATGGACGTGGAGGTGATGTTCACGCCCGGGCATACGCTTGCCTCCATTGCCTATCGGACCGGAGACGCCGCGTTCATCCATGATACGCTGTTCATGCCGGACAGCGGGACAGCCCGTGCGGACTTCCCCGGCGGTTCTGCGCGGGCGCTGTGGAGGAGCATCCGGCGCATCCTGGAGTTGCCCGACGATACGCGACTGTTCACGGGGCACGATTACCGGCCTGAGGGACGGGAGCCGGCCTGGGAAAGCACCGTCGCACAGCAGAGGGCTCACAACATCCATCTGACGAAGGCGAGGACGGAAGAAGAATATGTGGCCTTGCGTGAGGCCCGCGATCGGACGCTGCCCATGCCGGTTCTGATCCTGCAGGCGCTCCAGGTGAATATTCGAGCCGGAAGGCTGCCGGAGCCGGAGACGAACGGGCGGCGCTACCTCAAGATTCCCCTCGACGCCCTGAGCGGAGCGGCCTGGGAGTAGGGCGCAAATCAGGTGCTCCGCCGTTCGATCAGCACGTGGCTGGTGTCGACGATGCGACGTGCGCCTTCAGGACGTGATCCGTGGATGCTGTCGAGGATCAGGCGCGCCACCTCCTTGCCGATGAGGTCGCCCGACGGTCGGATCGTCGTGAGCGAAGGAACGCAGGACGCGCTGAAGTCGAGGTCGCCGAAGCCGATCAGGGCGATCTTTTCGGGAATGGCGATGCCTGTCCGCTGGCATTCGAACAGAACGCCGAGCGCAATGAGATCGTTGGAACAGGCGACGCCGTCGAGGTCCGGCACCTGCTGGAGCGCCCGATTCAGGAGAAGGGCTCCCGCCTCGACCGTCGCGGCACCGGGATGGTTGACGATCTCGCAGATGGAGGCATCGCCGGCTTTTCCAGCCTCTGCGAAGCCGGCGGCACGCTGCTCGGCGCGGTGATCCTCATGCATGCGGGCGCCCAGAAAGGCGAGGTTGCGGCGCCCCTTCGAGAGCAGGTGCCTGGCCGCAGACGCGCCGACCTGGGGATGGGAGAACCCCACCGCCATGTCCAGCGGCTCGCCGCCGAGTTCCCACATTTCGATGACCGGAACCCGGCTGGCCTTGAGAAGCTTGCTTGTGCCCAGGCTATGGCTCAGCCCCGTGAGAACGATTGCGGCCGGCGCCCAGGAAAGGGCGGTCCGGACAAGCGCTTCTTCCTGATTTTCTCCGTAGTCGGTATGGCCCAAGAGCACCTGAAGGCCTTCCGATGCCAGTTCGGCCTGAAGCGTCGCTACGGTCTCGGCGAAGAATGCGTTGCGGATCGACGGTACGATGATGCTCACGACCTTTGACGAAGCGGCCGCGAGGCCGCCGGCCACCAAGTTCGGCACATAGCCCAGGTCATCGATCGCGCGGGCGATGTCCTGACCGGCGGAGGGGGAGACTGCCTCCGGTTTCCGGAGATAGAGGGAGACCGTTGAAGGAGAGACCTGGGCCAGCTTGGCCACGTCCATCATGGTGACGCGCTGCATTTTCCGCCGCTTGCGCGTCAGGCGAACCTGCGCTGAGCTGCCGCCTGTATCCACGAGAACCTCTCTAAAATTCGCAGCGCTCTGAAATGAGCTAATAGCATTTATAGAACGGATTCGACGACATTCCAATAGGATAGCATCCGAGGCTTATTCTGCAGGCTGAAATTATGCCTTCAATTTCCGCTCTTGCGGCCAATTCATCGTAGCGCTATGATAACCTTAATCGATCAGTGATAGGCGCTCCGGTTGCCTTCTCGGTGAATCGAACCGCGCCGGATCACGGCCCGCCAGGAACAGGTGAGGAACATGTCTTCAGTCAGCTTTCGCAAGCTTGAGAAGAGCTATGGCGCCCTTCGCATCGTGAAGGGCATCGACTTGGAGATCGCCGACCGCGAGTTCGTGGTTCTCGTCGGGCCGTCCGGCTGCGGAAAATCCACGACCCTGCGCATGCTGGCCGGCCTCGAGAGCATCAGCGGCGGCGAAATTCGCATCGGCGAGCGGGTAGTGAACAAGCTGCCTCCGCGGGAACGGGACATCGCCATGGTGTTCCAGGATTACGCGCTCTACCCGCACAAGACCGTCTACGAGAACATGGCCTTCAGCCTGAAGGTACGCGGCGTGCCGGCGGCGGAGATCAAGCCTCGCATCGCCCAGGCCGCCGAGATGCTCGGAATCGGCCAGCTTCTCGAGCGCAAGCCCAGCCAGCTCTCGGGCGGGCAGCGCCAGCGCGTCGCCATGGGCCGAGCCATCGTGCGCCGCCCCCAGGTCTTCCTGTTCGACGAGCCGCTCTCCAACCTCGACGCCAAGCTGCGCGGGCAGGTCCGGACCGAGATCAAGCGGCTGCACCAGGCGATCGGTACCACCATCATCTACGTGACCCACGACCAGGTCGAGGCCATGACCCTCGCCGATCGGATCGTGATCCTGAAGGGTGGCGAGATCGAGCAGGTCGGCACGCCGGACGAGGTCTACAACAGCCCGGCTAGCGTCTTCGTCGGCGGTTTCATCGGATCTCCCGCGATGAACTTCGCTAAAGGCACCGTCCGCGGCGGCCGGATCGCGTTCGACGGCGGCGCCGAGATCGCGCTCGACGGCCGCGTCAACGGCAAGGCGACAGCTCTCGAGGGGCGTGACATCATTGTCGGGATTCGTCCCGAGCATTTCGGTGCGGCCGAGGAGGGTCGTCAGCTTTCCGGTCGCGTGCAGGTCGTCGAGCCGCTTGGTTCCGACACGCTCATCCATTTCGCCCTCGGCTCGTCCACGCTCACCGCGCGCGTCGCGCCGGAGATGCGACCCCAGCCCGGCGAGATCCTGTCCATCGGTGTCGATCCTTCGCGGATCCATCTGTTCGATGCGGCGACGGAGCGGGCGCTGAACTGAGCGGCCCTGAGTGAAAAGCGAGATGTCGGCAAGGAACCGGCATCCTTAAGAACCCAACGGAGGAAACGATGAGCCTACCCAAGACCCTGACATGGCTGCTCGCCGGCGCAGCCCTCAGCCTGACGGCATCCGCCGCCATGGCGCAGCAGACGAACCTGCGCGTGTTCGTCTCCAGCCAGCACCGCCCCGATGTGTGGCGCAAGGCCTTCGACATGTATGAGGCCAAGAACCCGAACGTGAAGGTGACCATCGAGACCGGCGGCAACACGTCCGAGGCTCAGGCCCAGTATCTCAACACGGTCATGACCGCGAAGGATACCTCCCTCGACGTCATGATCCTCGACGTGATCCGCCCGGCGCAGTACGCGGCCGCGGGCTGGACCGTTCCGTTCAACGACGTGCTCGGCAACAACGCCGAGGCGGCGATGAAGCAGTATCTTCCAGCCTATGCCGAGGCGAACACCGTTGACGGCAAGGTCGTGGCGCTGCCCGCCTTCGCCGATGCCATGTTCCTCTACTACCGCAAGGACCTGCTCGAGAAGCACGGCGTCAAGCCGCCCACGACTTGGGACGAGCTGACCGCCGCCGCCAAGAAGGTGATGGACGCCGAGAAGGACCCGAACCTGCAGGGCCTCTCGTTTCAGGGCAAAGCCATCGAGGGCGCTGTCTGCACCTTCCTGCTGCCGTACTGGAGCATGGGCAAGAACCTCGTCTCCAACGGCAAGCTGTCCTTCGACAAGGACGCGGCGGTGAAGTCGTTCAAGCTGTGGAAGGACTTCGTCGACCAGGGCGTCGCCAAGAAAAACATCGCCGAGGTCGCCACCGACGACACCCGCAAAGAGTTCCAGGCCGGCAACGTGCTGTTCGCCGTCAATTGGTCCTATGCCTGGGGTCAGTTCCAAGGTGGAGAATCCGCCGTGAAGGACAAGGTCGGCGTCGTGAAGCTTCCGGCGGTTGCGGGTGGCCAGCCGGCCTCTTGCCTCGGCGGCTGGGAGTGGGGCGTGTCAGCTTACTCCAACAACAAGACCGAAGCGCAGAAATTCGTGCAGTACCTGTCGAGCCCCGAGACCTCGGAGTTCATGGCGATCAACGCCGCCTTGCTGCCGGCCTTCGCCGACAAGTACACCGATCCGGACGTGACCAAGGCGGTGCCGTGGTTCGCGGAGGCGAAGCCCGTGGTCGAGACCGCGAAGGCTCGCCCCGTCACGCCGCGCTACAACGAGGTCAGTGAGATCATCCGCACCTCGGTCAACGCAGTCCTCGCCGGCACGACCACGCCGGAACAGGCCGCCGACCAGATGGAAGGACGGCTGCGGCGCGTCCTGCGCTGATCGCGCTCATCATCCTCTAAGGGCGGACGCGATGCCGCGTCCGTCCCCACACGTTGCACCCCGGCAGGAACACGACGATGGCAACGGCCAGCGAAACGAGCGTCGTCCCGACGCACAACGAGAGCGCCACCAAGTGGTGGACGCGGTTCCTCGATCCGAGCGAGCGCACCCTTGCGGTGCTCCTCCTGGCGCCGGCGGCGCTCCTGCTCGCCCTTATCATCGTCTACCCGGTGTGTCGCCTGGTCTGGACGAGCTTCCAGAATCTGTCCCTGACCTCCGGTGTTCCGGCGGAGTTCGCCGGTCTCGAGAACTACCGTCTGATGCTCGATGATCCGGTGTTCTGGGAAACGACTTGGAACACGGTGCTCATCACCCTCATCACCGTGCCGGGCGCATTGTTCGTCGGCCTCGCCATGGCGCTCATGGCGAATCTTCCCTTCAAGACGAAGTGGCCGGTCCGCCTGTCGCTCCTCATCCCGTGGGCGCTGCCGCTCTCCTTCGCGGGCCTGATCTTCGCCTGGTTCTTCCACTCCGAATACGGTGTGGTGAACGACGTGCTGCGCCGGCTCGGCTTCGAAGGGGTCATCTGGTTCAACTCGGCCAATTGGGCTTTCGCGGCGATCTGCCTGACGATCATCTGGAAGACCTCGTCCTTTATGGCGCTCATCATCCTAGCGGGCCTTCAGACCATTCCGCGCTCGCTCTATGAGGCGGCCGAGGTCGATGGGGCAGGGCGCATGCGCCAGTTCTTCGAGATCACCCTGCCGCTCCTGAAGCCCGCCATCGTCGTGGCGCTCATCTTCCGCACCATCACGGCGCTGCAGACCTTCGACATTCCCTTCACCATGACGCGCGGCGGCCCCGGCACCTCCACCGCAACGCTCGCCATGTACATCCACCAGAACACCGTCGATTTCCTCGATCTCGGCTACGGCTCGGCGCTCGCGGTCGTCATGTTCGCGCTCTCCATGTGCGTGACGGCGGTCTATCTGCGCATGATCCGTGCCAAGGGGTGACAGCCATGAACGCCGAAGCGCCCACCCAACATTCCTTCCTTTCCGGAACGCCGCTGCGGATCCTGGTCGGCCTCATCCTGGTCGTGAACGGCATGTTCCCCGCCCTGTGGATCCTGTTCACCTCCCTTAAGACCGAGGCCGAGTTGACGGCCAAGCCGATCACCTGGCTGCCTCATGCGCCGACCATCGCGAACTACCTGCGGGCCTTTACGGACCAGCCGCTGCTGCTGTTCCTGTTCAACAGCTTCATGGTGGCGATCCTCTCGACGGCGCTCACCCTGTTCATATCGGTGCTCGCCGCCTATGCCCTGGCGCGGCTTCAGCTCCGGGCCCGGGACCTGATCCTCTCGGCGATCATCGCGGTCTCGACCTTCCCGCTCGTGACCCTGCTGGTGCCGCTCTTCGAGATCATGCGGGCGTTGAACCTCCTCAACACCTGGGTGGCGCTGATCCTGCCCTATACGGTGCTGAGCCTGCCGGTCTGCACCCTGATCCTGGTGTCGTTCTTCGAGGGCATCCCGCGCGATCTCGAGAATTCCGCCATGATCGACGGCTGCACCCGCATCGGCGCCCTGTTTAAGGTGGTGGTGCCGCTCTCGGCGCCCGGAGTCTTCACCGCCGGCATTCTCGCCTTCGTCAACGCCTGGGACGAGTTCCTGCTCGCCCTGTCGTTCAACTCCAATCCGATGCTGCGCACCCTGCCGGTGGGCATCACGCTCTATCAGGGCGAGTTCGCCTTCCCGTGGCCCGTCATTTCGGCGGCGCTCGTGGTCGGGATCGTGCCTGTGGCGGTTCTGATCGTGATCTTCCAGGAGCGCGTCGTGTCCGGCCTGACCTCCGGCGGCATCAAGGGATAAGGATTTCAGCCATGACACGCCGATCTCTCGCGGAACTGCGGAGCCAGCGCTGGTTCGCGTCCGACGACATGCGCGGCTTCGCTCACCGCCAGCGAACCCAGCAAATGGGCATGCGGCGCGAGGAATTCTTGGGAAAGCCCGTCGTCGCGATCCTCAACACGTGGAGCGATATGAGCCCCTGCCATTCGCACCTGCGTGACCGGGCCGAGGCGGTGAAACGCGGCGTGTGGCAGGCGGGGGGCTATCCGGTCGAATTGCCTGCGCTCTCAGTCGGCGAGGTGATGGTGAAGCCCACCACCATGCTCTACCGCAACTTCCTGGCCATGGAGACCGAGGAGCTCCTGCGCTCCCATCCGGTCGACGGCGCCGTGCTGCTCGGCGGGTGCGACAAGTCCACGCCCGGATTGCTCATGGGCGCCATCAGCATGGACATTCCGGTCATCTTCTGCCCGGCCGGTCCGATGTCGAACGGGCAATGGCGAGGCGTGAAGACCGGAGCGGGAACGCACACCAAGAAATACTGGGACGAGCTGCGCGCCGGCAACATCACGCAAGGAGACTGGGTCGACCTGGAAAGCCGCATGACGCGCTCCATCGGCACCTGCAATACCATGGGCACAGCCTCGACCATGACGTCCATCGTCGACGCCATGGGCCTGACCCTGCCGGGCGCGTCTTCGATTCCGGCCGCGGACAGCGGCCATCCGCGCATGGCCTCGGCCTGCGGCGAGCGCATCATGGAGATGATCTGGGAGGATCTGAAGCCCTCCCGCATCCTCGACGCGAGAAGCTTCCGGAACGGCCTCGTGGCCTATATGGCGCTCGGCGGCTCGACCAATGCGGCCGTCCACCTCATCGCCATGGCGCGCCGGGCGGGCGTGGACCTGACCCTCGACGACATGTCGGAGATGGCCGGGAAGGTTCCGGTCTGTGCCAACCTGTTCCCGTCGGGCGAGTACCTGATGGAGGACTTCTATTTCGCCGGCGGACTCCTGGCGATGCTCCGGAAGCTGGAGGCGCATCTCGATCCCGACGCCCGGACCGTCAACGGTCGTACGCTGGGCGAGAACATCGCCGAGGCCGATTGCTGGAACGACGACGTGATCCGCGGTCCCGACAACCCGGTCGTGCCGCTCTCCAAGGGCAAGACGCTCGCGGTGCTGCGCGGCAATCTCGCACCCAACGGCGCCGTCATGAAGTCCTCGGCCGCCAATCCGAGGTTCCTCAAGCATGTGGGCCCGGCCATCGTCTTCGACAGCCCGGCCGAGATGAACAAGGCCATCGACGACCCGGATCTCGACGTGACCGAGGACAGCGTCATCGTCTTGCGCAATGCGGGCCCGGTCGGCGCACCCGGTATGCCCGAATGGGGCAACCTGCCGATTCCGAAGAAGCTCCTGAAGCAGGGTGTGCGCGACATGGTGCGCATCTGCGACGGGCGCATGAGCGGCACCCATTACGGCACCTGCATTCTCCACGTTGCGCCGGAGGCCGCGGTAGGTGGACCCCTCGGTCTTCTGAAGACCGGCGACCTCATCGAGCTCGATGTGGAGGCCGGGCGGATCGACATGCGCGTTGATCCAGCCGAGCTGGAGAGACGCAGGGCCGAGTGGAGGCCCACGGCGCCGGTCTATGGCCGCTCCTTCGCGGCACTCTACCAGCGCCATGTCTCGCAGGCGGATGAAGGCTGCGACTTCGATTTCCTGAGCGCGCCCGGCCCTGTGGCCGAGCCCGTGATCTTCTGAGGCTGCCATGATCGACATCGAGAATCGTTTCAAGCGCTGGCTCCAGGGCGCCGGTCCCAAGCCGCCGCTCGGCACCTGGCTCATGGCGGCGGCGCCCGCCACCGCGGAGGCCATGGGCTACACGGGCTTCGACTTCCTGGTGGTCGACATGGAGCACGTGCCGATCGAGGTCTCCGATCTAACTCATATCCTGCGCGCCATCGGATGCACCCCGGCAGACGCGGTGGTGCGTATGGCATGGAACGATCAGGTTCTCGTGAAGCGCGTTCTCGATGCGGGTGCGCAGACCATCATGGTGCCGTTCGTTCAGAATGCCGAGGAGGCCCGTCAGGCTGTCGCGTTCGCCAAGTATCCGCCGCAGGGCGTGCGCGGCGTCGCGGCGGTCCATCGCGGCTCCCGCTTCGGTCGGGCCTCCGACTATCTGAAGCGCGCCAACGACGAGATCGCGGTGATCGTGCAGCTCGAGACGCCAGAGGCGATCGAACGCCTGCCGGAGATCGCGGCCGTGCCGGGTGTCGATGCCCTCTTCGTCGGACCTGGCGATCTCTCGGCCGCCATGGGTCATATCGGCAACATCGCCCATCCCGAGGTGCAGGCGCTTATCGAGAAGGCAGCGCAGGATTCGCACCGGGCCGGCAAACCGGTCGGGATTGTCGGTCCCAATCCCGAAATGGTCCGGCGCTTCATCGGCTACGGTTACGATTTCGCGGCGATTGCGTCCGATATTGCCATGATGGCGGGACGCGCCACCGATTGGCTCGGTGCTCTGCGCGACCAGCCTGTGCAGCAAACTGCTCCGGCTGCGGCCTATTGAGGAACGTGAGATGACCCTGTCCGTCGCGCTCGATGTGCGGGCGCAGCTCGGTGAATGCCCGATCTGGTCGGAGGAGGAGCAGGCGCTGTTCTTCGTCGACATCAAGGGCAGGGCGATCCATCGTTTCGAGCCCGAGAGCGGGCGGCATGTGGCGTATCCGGTGCCGGAGGACATCGGCTGCATCGGGTTCCGAAAGGGTGGCGGCTTCATCGCGGGCCTGCGGTCTGGGCTTTGGCTGCTGGACGGGCAGGGGCGCCCTGAGCGCAAGCTCGCCGACAATCCTGAAGATCAGGGCACGAGCCGCTTCAATGACGGCCGCGTCGATCCGGCTGGACGCTTCCTCGCCGGCACCATCGACGAGCCGAAGGCGGGTGCGAAAGCCCATCTCTACAGGTATGACCGGCGGGGCCTCGCGCCCCTTGCAAGAGGGCTGCTGACCTCGAACGGGGTCGCGTTCTCACCGGACGGGCATACGCTCTACCACGCCGACACGCCAACCTTCACGGTCTGGCGCTACGCTTACGATCCGGCAACGGGGGAGGCGACGGACCCGCAGGTCTTTATCCGCCTGACCCCGACCGAAACCGACCGCGGCCGCCCGGACGGCGCCGCCGTCGACGCCGAGGGCTGCTATTGGACCGCGTTGTTCGAGGGCGGGCGCATCCGGCGCTATTCGCCGGACGGCAGCCTGCTCGCGGAGCACCCTGTCCCGGCCCGCTGTCCGACGATGGTGGCCTTCGGCGGCCCCGACCGGAAGACGCTCTTCGTCACCTCCGCGCGTCACGAGCGCCCTGAGGCGGAGCTTGCGGCCATGCCGCATTCCGGCAGCCTGTTTTCCATGCGGGTCGACGTGCCAGGCCTTCCTGAGTATCGCTTCGATCCTGCCGTCTGACCCCGAGGTTTCGATGAGCTTCGATTACGCGACCGTCCAGTACCGCTCTCTCGAGAGCCGATCCGTGGTCATTACCGGAGGGGCATCCGGCATCGGCGAGGAAATGGTGAAGGCCTTCGCGGCCCAGGGCGCATGGGTTTCGTTTCTCGATATCGACGCGGAGCGGGGAGGGGCGTTGGCCACCGCGACGGGCGCGGCCTTCCACGCCTGCGACGTCACGGACACCGCGCGACTTCGCGAGGTGCTGGCGCGGATCGAGGCCGAGAGCGGCGGCATTGAGGTTCTCGTCAACAATGCGGGCAAGGACGACCGGCATGCCTTGGGTGAGGTCGAGCCGGAGTACTGGCGCCGGGCGCTGGCACTCAACCTCGACCACCAGTTCTTCGCCACCCAGGCCGTCTCGAAGGGCATGGCCGAGCGAGGGCGCGGTTCGGTCATCATGCTGGGTTCGATCTCGTGGATGCGCGGTCGGCCGGGCATGGTCGGCTACACCACCGCCAAGGCGGCGATCAACGGCATGACGAAGACCCTTGCGCGCGAGCTCGGCCCCTCCGGAATCCGCGTCAACTGCATCGTGCCGGGGGCCATTCTCACGGAGCGGCAGGAAAAACTCTGGCTGACGCCTGAATTGAACCAGCAATTTCTCGATCTCCAGGCTCTGAAGTTCCGCCTCAACGCCAGCCATGTGGCGAAGCTCGCCCTTTTCGTCGCCTCCGACGAGAGTGCCGGCTGCACCGGTTCGAACTTCATCGTCGATGCCGGCCTGACCCAGAACTGAGACCTTCCATGCAGATCCAGACCCAGCCCAACGGCTTCGATCTCCTCCTCGACGGCAGGCTCGTCCTCCATCACCACAGCGATGCGCCGTGTCTGTTCGTCGGCCACGGAGACGCACGCATGGACATGTACCGGGGCAACTTCGACATCGAGGATTACGTGGTCGAGCGCACTCCGCTTCGGCACGCGGAGGTAACGGAAACCTCGGACGGGATCGAGATCGCCTTCTCCGCGGCCGAGGGCCAGCCAGCCAGGATGGTGCTCACGGTTTCCGGCGACGAGCGCAACGCGGTGGTGTTCTTCAACGCCCATGACCTCTCGGTCAACCGCGTGTGGTTGCGGGTCCAGGCCGATGCGGATGAGCATGTCTGGGGCGGCGGCGAGCAGATGTCCTATTTCGACATGCGCGGCCGCCGCTTTCCCCTGTGGACGTCGGAGCCCGGCGTGGGGCGCGACAAGACCTCGGAGATCACCTTCAAGGCGGACGTGACCGGCAAGTCCGGCGGCGATTACTGGAACACGAACTATCCGCAGCCGACCTATGTCTCCTCGCGGCGTTATGCACTGCATGTGGAGACCACCGCCTATTCGGCCTTCGACTTTCGCCGTGACGGCTTCCATGAGATCGAGGTCTGGGCCGTGCCGGAGCGGATCGAACTGGCCGCCCGGCCGAGCTTCGTCTCCCTCGTCGAAGCGCTCTCCGAGCGCTTCGGGCGTCAGCCGCCGCTGCCCGAATGGGTCTATGGCGGCGCCATCATCGGCCTGAAGGACGGGGCGCGCTCGTACCAGCGCCTCGAGAATATCATCGCGGCCGGCACCAAAGTCTCGGGTCTTTGGTGTGAGGATTGGGTGGGTCTGCGCAACACATCGTTCGGCGCCCGACTGTTCTGGGACTGGAAGGCCAACGAGGAGCGCTATCCGGGTCTGCGCCAGCGCCTGGCCGAGATGGCGGATCGTGGTATCCGCTTCCTCGGCTACGTCAATCCCTATCTCGCCGTCGACGGCTCGCTTTTCCCAGAGGCTGACGCGGCCGGTTACTTTGCGAAGAACGAGGCGGGCGAGACAGCCCTCGTCGATTTCGGCGAGTTCGATTGTGGCGTGGTGGATTTCACCAATCCGGATGCTGTGGAGTGGTTCGCCGAGCGCGTGATCGGTCAGAACATGATCGATTTCGGGCTCTCCGGCTGGATGGCCGATTTTGGCGAGTACCTGCCCATCGATGTGCACCTGACAAACGGCGTCGATGCCAGGCTCATGCATAACGCCTGGCCGACCCTCTGGGCGGAGGTCAACGCGCGGGCCGTGGAGAGCCGCGGCAAGACCGGCGAGATCCTGTTCTTCATGCGCGCCGGTTATACGGGTGTGCAGAGGTACTGCCCGCTGCTCTGGGCGGGCGACCAGTCGGTCGACTTCACCCGGCACGACGGCCTCGTAACCGTGATCTCCGGGGCGCTTTCATCGGGTCTTCTCGGCAACGCCTATCACCACTCGGACATCGGAGGATACACCAGCCTCTTCGGCAATGTCCGCACCGCGGAACTGATCATCCGCTGGGCCGAGATGGGCGCCTTCACGCCGGTCATGCGGACCCATGAAGGCAACCGCCCGCGCGACAACCTGCAGATCGATCAGGATCCCGAGGTGCTGCGCCACTTCGCCCGCATGACGCAGGTCTACGTGCATCTGGTGCCGTATCTGAAATCCCTCGTGGCCGAGGCCTCGTCGCGCGGCCTGCCGGTTCAGCGGCCCTTGTTCCTGCATTTCGAGGATGATGCCCGCACCTACGCGATCCAGGACGCCTATCTCTACGGACCGGACCTGCTCGTCGCTCCCGTCTGGCAGGCGGGAGGGACGGAGTGGACCACCTATCTTCCGGCAGGAGCCGAGTGGGTGCATGTCTGGTCCGGCGAGACATACCCTGGCGGAGCGGACGTCACCGTGGCGGCCCCCTACGGCAAGCCGCCCGTCTTCCATCGGGCCGGATCCCGGTTCTCGGAGCTGTTCGCCGGCCTGAGGAACCTCTGAGGCATGTCCGCTGCCGAGCTTTTGGGCTTCCTGCTGCTCACCGGCGCTGCCGCATACCTCCAGACGCTGACCGGGTTCGCCTTCGGGCTGATCACCATGGGAGGCGTCGGCCTTACGGGGCTTCTGTCCCTGCCGGACGCAGCGATGATCGTGAGCGTGCTGAGCTTGGTGAATGCCGCCCAGATGCTCGCCAAGGGGTGGCGTGACGTGGCATGGCGGGAGTTCTGGCTCGTCATGGCAGCCAGCATCCCGCTTCTCTTCGTGGGCTATTGGCTGCTGGAATGGCTGGCGGATACGCGCGCCGATCTCCTACGGCTGCTCCTCGGCTTCGCCATCGTCGTCTCGAGCCTTCAGCTCGCCCGCAAGCCCGAGCCGCTGGCATGGAAGTCGGGCGACCCGTCCTTCCTCTTCTTCGGGGGAATCGCGGGCCTGATGGGCGGCATGTTCTCCACGGCCGGTCCGCCTCTCGTCTACCACTTCTATCGTCAGCCGATGCCGATGGTGAAGGTCCGTGAAACATTGGTGACGGTGTTTGCGCTCAATGCGGTCTTTCGCATCGGGCTCGTGGCGGCCTCGGGGAGCTTGCCGTCAGGCTCCACGTGGTCGGGCCTTCTCGCGATCCCTGCCGTGATGGGCGCCACATACGCGGCACGACGCTGGCCGCCGCCGCTTTCGCCGAAAACCATGCGCCGTATGGTTTTCGGGCTCTTGTTCCTTTCGGGCGTTTCGTTGGCCGCGCCGGCTCTCGCTCCGGTGGTGCGGGGCTATCTCTGACGAAACCATGGCGTGCGATATCGCACATCGGATTCACGCTCTGCGCGTCCTCCGGACGGATGAGACCTCAACCTTTTGTAGGTGCCCAGCCACCGAAGGCATGATCCACTTTCGGTGATGCGGGGTGACGCGCGGCCGCGACAGGGAAATGCTCCTGTCCGGTAGCCCGCACCGCCCTGTCGGATCACATCCTCGCCAAAGCGGGTGACGCTCGCTTGCGCCGCTAAACCCTTCGGGCCGGATGCGAATTGGCAACTGTTTCCCATCCGCCAGAACATGGATCGTCAAGCGCGCCGACGGGATGCGCCGGAAATCGCAGGATTTTCCATCACGGTCGGCCCGTTCCGGCGCGTGTTCCAGAAGGAGCGGCCCGGTCAACAATGGGAGAGCGCTATGGAAGACGAAGATGCCACCCACACGGGTAGCTACAACACTTTCACGTTCGATTTCGACTTCGATCAGGATCTCGATCAGGATCAGAACGCTGACGTCGATACGAATACTGATCAAACTGCTGATATTGATCAGGACAATGATCAGACGGCTGATGCAGATGCCGATTCCGACAACGATGCCGATACCGACGTCTACACCGACAACGACGCCGATACCGACAACGACGCGGACGGCGATGCGGTGAACGATGTCACCAGCGACACCGATGCCGGCGACGGAGATGGCGGCGACGGCGGTGACGGTGACGGCGGAGACTCGGTCGGAGCGGGTGGCGACGGCGGCAGCACCGATAATGATGGCGGCGACGGCGGTGACGGTGGCGACACGAATGCCGACGGCGGCGACGGTGGTGACGGCGACGGCGGTGATGGTGGCGACGGTGGTGACGGCGGTGACGGCATTGGCGGCGACGGCACCAGCGGCGGCAGCAGCGGCGGCTCCTCCGGCGGCGATGGCACGGCTGGTTATGGTGGTGACGGCGGTGACGGCGGCGATGGCACCGGCGGCTATGGCGGTGCTGGAACGTCGGGCGACGGCGGCGCTGGCGGCGCCGGTGGCTATGCCGACGGCGATGCGGGCGATGGCGGCGATGCCGGTGACGGCGATGGCGGCGACGGTGGCGATGGCGACGGCGGCGACGGCGGTGACGCGACCGAAACCGTGACGGCGGATGCCGCAAGCGACAACGATGCCGACGGCGATGCCGCTGCCGACGGTGATGCTTCGGCGAACGTCGATCAGGCGTCCGATGCTCGTGCTGGCATCGATCAGGACACCGGTGACGTCGATGTCGACCAGGATCAGGATGTCGACGTCGACGTGACGCAGGATCAGGATGCCGATCAGGACATCACGGTCGACTTCGACTTTGGTGACTTCGGCTGATGCCGCTTCTTTGAGGCCGAGCGCCCGCGTGCGTCTGTAAGGCCTCCTGGCCGACGCAGCTCTAAACCCCTCCGGCTGCGTCGGCCGCTCGATCGTTCCACGGCTGTCGGGATTCCATGCCGTAGCCGATCGAGCCGCAGGAACGTGAAAGACTCCGCCGGCGAGCGGCGACGCCCGCCGGGACCCGTGTTCACCGAACGGGAGAGACGCCGCCCATGGCTCTGACTTGGACGAAGACCCGGCCACGGACCGAAATCGAGACTGCCTTCAGGCTCTGCCGCGCCTCGCTGCTGATGGTTTTTGGATTGAGCTTCTTCCTGAATCTCCTGGCCCTGACGGTTCCACTCTACCTGCTCCAGGTCTACGATCACGTTCTGTCCAGCCACAGCATCGACACGCTGGTGATGCTGACGGGCATCGCGGTCGTCGCGCTCGCCGTCAACGCCATGCTGGACGGACTCCGTCGGGAAATGCTCTCCCGGATCGGCATATGGCTCGACGACCGGATCCAGGCCTCCGTCCTGACGGCTGCGGTGCAGGCCGCACTGCGTGGGGAGCCTGGTTCTGCCGCGCAGGCATGGCGCGACCTCAACGGCCTGCGCACGTTCTTTTCCGGCAATGCCTGCAATGCGCTCTTCGATCTGCCGTGGACCCCGATCTTCGTCCTTGCAATGATCCTGGTCCATCCGCTGCTCGGAATCCTCGGGCTCGTGGCCTCGCTGATGCTGTTCGGGCTGGCGCTGCTCAACGAAGCCGTGACGCGCAAGTCCGTCGCGCGGGCAAGCACCGCGTGGTCGAACAGCCAGCACCGGTTCGAGGCTCTGCTGCGAAACGTCGAAGCGATCAGCGCGATGGGAATGCTGCCCGGTGTCGCACGCATCCTGCATGACGAGCAGTCCGAGGCGAAGCAGGCTCAGATGTCGGCAGGTATCCGGGCGGCTTCGATTCAGTCGTTCGCCCGCTTCCTGCGGCTTCTGACACAGGTCACCGTCATGGCTTTCGCAGCCTGGCTCGTGATCCGCCACGACATCAGTCCGGCGGCGATCTTCGCCAGCTCGATTCTCCTCGGTCGCTCACTGGGCCCGGTGGAAGGCGCAATCGGAACCTGGAAGGCGGTGACCACGGTGCGCCTCGGCTACGCGCGTCTCCAGAGGCTGATGACCGCTGCGCCGCCGAATGGGCCCGGCATGTGGCTCCCGCGACCGAAGGGGGAGCTTAGCCTCGAGCAGGTCTATTATACGCCACCTGGCGCGGACAGCTCGGCTCTGAGGCGCGTGACCCTCGACCTCAAGTCCGGAGAGGTGCTCGGCGTGGTCGGTCCCTCCGGCGCGGGCAAGTCGACCCTGGGGCGCCTGATCGCAGGCATCATCACGCCGTCGTCCGGCCATGTGCGTCTCGACGGCGCCGACATGTCGGTCTGGATGGGGGCCGGCGGGCACGGGCATTTCGGCTACCTGCCGCAGGATGTCGAACTGTTCGGCGGCTCCGTGCGGGACAACATCGCCCGCCTGCAGGATTCCCCCTCCGAGGATGTGATCGCGGCCGCGACCCTGGTCGGTCTGCATGAGACGATCATGCGGTTGCCGCAGGGATACGACACGGATATCGGAGAGGGCGGATCGCGCCTCTCGGGCGGTCAGCGCCAGCGGCTCGGTCTCGCACGGGCCTTCTTCGGCGACCCGCGCCTCGTGGTGCTCGACGAACCCAATGCGAGCCTGGACCAAGACGGGGAGGATGCGCTGCGTCAGGCCATTCTCGAGATGCGGGATCGTGGCGCCACGGTGGTCGTCATCGCCCAGCGACTGGGCATCATCAGCATCTCCGACAAGGTCCTGATCCTCGAAAACGGAGCGATCAACGCCTTCGGGTCGCGCCGCGACATCGCCGAGCGGATCAGGAGCGGGCGCACGGCCATCAAGTTGAAAGGGCCGCAGGTGATCGACGGCCGCAAGCGGCCGGTTCAGGACACGAAGCCGGATCCTTCGCTGGCCGAAAGGACGAGCGGCCAGATGCTTTCCGATGAAACAAAGAGGGCGGCATCATGAAGAAGACGAACTCCGTTCTCGACCTAGCAGCCGTCCTGCCGCCGCCTCCTGCATCGCCGTTCCATCGCATGCGGGTTCTGGCCTTGGGTGCCGTCACGCTGATCGGAACCTTCGTGGTCGGCTTCGGCGTGTGGGCGACACAGGCGCCTTTGGAGAGCGCCGCCATCGCGGGTGGCGCCATCGAGGCGGAGTCGAGCCGGAAGACCATCCAGCATCTGGAAGGTGGGATCGTCGGGCGCATCCTGGTGAAGGATGGTGATCTCGTGGAAGCGGGCCAGCCGCTCGTTCGCCTGGATGACACGAGGCCGCGGGCGGCGTTGCAGGTACTTCAGGGTCAGCTCTGGGATGCTCAAGCCCGCGAGGCAAGGCTTCTGGCCGAGCGGGACGGGCAGGCCTCAATTCATTATCCGCAGGCTTTGATCGATGCTGCCAGTACCAGTCCGGCCGTCGCCGAAGTGCTGGGCGGCCAGACCAAGATCTTCGACACGCGACGGCGGCTCCAGGAATCCCGTATCGACGTCATCCGCCAGCGCAAAGCCCAGTCCGAACGGGAGATCGAGGGATTGCGGTTCCAGGTGGACGCCGCAGAAAAGCGCGCCGCGATCATCAAGGAGGAACTTTCGTCGATCCAGCCCCTCGTGGCGAAGGGCCTGCAGACCAAACCGAGACTGCTTCAGCTCGAACGCGAGCAGGCGGAAATCGATGGACGGCGCGGCGATACCCTCGCGCAGATCGCCCGGGCGGAGCAGGCTGTTGGCGAGGCGGAGGCTCAGATCCTCAAGCTCGAAAGCGACCTTCATTCCGAGGTTGCGCAATCGCTGCGGGATACGCAGAGCCAGATTTTTCAGCTCCTCGAGCGGATTCAGGCGGCCACGGACGTTCTCGCACGCACGGAGATCCGTGCGCCGGAGGCCGGGACGGTCACGGAGCTGCGCATCCACACGCCCGGCGGCGTCGTGGCCGCAGGCGAGCCGCTCATGGATCTCGTGCCCCGACAGGACCAGCTCATCGTTCGGGCGCAGGTCAAGCCCGACGACATCGATCTCGTCAGGCCAGGCCTTTCGGCTTTGGTCCGTCTTTTGCCCTACAAGCAGAGGCGGGTCCCGCCAGTGGAGGGTGTCCTGACCTACGTGTCCGCGGACCGGCAGGTCGACAAGCAGACGGAGCAGGTCTACTACGTCGCCCGCATCCGGCTCGACGAAGCGGCCCTGCGCCAGCTGCCGGAGGTCGAGATCATGCCGGGCATGCCTGTCGAGATTCTCATCAAGACCGGGAAGTTCACCGTGGCGCATTATGTGATGCGGCCCGTCCTCGACAGCTTCAACCGGGCGTTCCGCGAGAACTAGCCGACCACCGGCCGCAGCCATGCCGGCGGCTATCGCTCCTGCGGCTCCGACAGCCATTGCTGCGAGAGAACGACCGCCTCCGTCCGGTTGGTGGCCCTGAGCTTTCGCATGATGTGCCGGATGTGAACCTTCACGGTGTTTTCCGACAGATTGAGATGATGCGCGATCCACTTGTTGGATCGTCCCCGCTGCAGGGCCGCCAGAACGTCGGCCTCCCGAGCCGTGAAGGCCACCATCATGTGGTCGGACGCGCCTTGACCATTGGTCGTCCGGAACGAGGCGATCGCATTCGGCAGATCGGCGGGCCTGCGCTCCAATGGTGGCGGGAAGGGAGTGGGCTCCGTGTCGCGAATGGAGGCGTTGAGCTTTCCATTGTCGAGGACGGGCTGAGGATAATAGGTACCGCCCGCCAGCACGAGCTGCAGGGCCGCCACCGCGATCTTGAGGGACGCCGTCAGGGGGATCACGCCCTGCGCACCGGCCGAGGCGGCCATTCCGACGCTGACGGCATCGTCCCAGCCGGTGATGGCCACCACCGGCACTTTGGGGAAGTGCCGCGCAACTGTCCTGATGTCGGCGACGAGCGTTTCGCGCTCGGAGCGATGCGTCCTCGCCTTCAGCACGATCAGGGCGACGCCGGAACCGTTGGTGCGCGGGAGTTTGTCGATGGTCGGCATGCCGACCACGAGCGCATGGGGAAAGGCCCCACGCAGCGCTTCGGCCATGCAATCCTGAATCAGGGTCTCGTCATCGATCAGGATGATGACGTCTTTTCCGAACTCGTCGTGAGGATGGTCGGCCGTCGGATTTGACATTGGCATGGCATTTCTCTGCCTTGCTCGATTGAGATGCCCCCAAGGAGCCCTCTCTCACGGGTTAGCGGACCATACGGCGGCAACGACCCTCAAGCGGTATGTCTCTCGAAAGAGGGCCCCATTGGCGTGACTACAAACCTAGGGGACGGATATGACACCACACTTGGGATGATTCGGATATTACCCTTTTGCAGTAATTTTCATAAAGCATTAAGCCTTTATTGAGGCCTCTAAGTAAATTATTTTCCTATTCAGGACGAAGAATGACTTAGGCTGGCTGGTTCTTAAGAAAATTATCATCTCTAAATTTGCTTTTTGACGAAATATTACTTCCTTTCGGTTCGTCTGGGCGTCGCTTCAGCCTTTCGACGCCAGGATTATCTACTCTCGACCCGAGTGGGTGATACGGCCCCCAGAAGTGATATCTGGCGCGGGAATGGCCCTCCGTCATCATGGAGCGAGTGTGCAGGGTGCGCGCTGTTTCCGGGAGGCCTCATGATTCCCTACGACAGGGGTATCCGCAATCTGGTCCCGCTCCTACTGGAAGATCCGGACGAGCTCGAACTCGGTTTGGAGGACGACGCGGGACGCCCGGCACTGACCTCCGAAATCCCTCAAAGCGATCACCCAACCGCGCGGGTCGCGGACGAGCCTATGCGGATTCCCGCTCCGCCGGAGCACGAAGCGACGGCCCCACCGATCGAGACACCCCACCCGCTCTCGTCGGGTTCCTGGACCAACCAGATCCATTCCGAGGCGTCGGGGCCCGACATTCAGGCGCCGTCCTCCGCCGTGGAGCCGGGTCTCTTTGACCAGACCTTCATGAAGGCTGGGGCGGCCGCGACGGCGCATGGTGGCGATCATAGCCAACCTGCACAGGATGCTCCCTCTGCATCGGTATCGGTCTCCGAGGTCGATCGACCGGCCCAGACCGGCATGGATCCTCCCACGACGGGTTCCGGGGATGGGGAAGGAGGCGCACAGCCGATCCCGGCCGATGGGCTCTCCGATCCCGGCGACAAGGGCGACGGGGAGCACGATATCGACGTGACCCAGACGGCCGATGTGGATCAGGACGCGACCATCGTCGTCCAGGGATATATGGGCTCAGTCGTGTCTCGGTTTCACATCGACCAGAAGATCCTGATGGATCAGGATGCGGACATCGACGTCAACATCGATGGGAACGGGCATTTCGCCATCACCATCGACCAAAAGATGTATATCAGCCAACAGACCGACCTCGACCTGAAGATCTTCGACGACGACGGCGTTCTGTACGTGGACCTATATCTCCGCGACGTGATCGAGGTGGACCAGGACACCAGCGTCCTGTTCAATATGTATGATGGGTTCGGGGACAACGATCTCGTCATTATCCAGGACCTGGAGATGGACCAGGACGTGGACGTCGATGTGGACGTCGAGGATGAGCTTGAGGAGCGATACGACGTGAAGGTCGATGTCTCCGTCCTCCAGGACGCGGATGCGGACGAGGAGGCCAACCTCCAGATCACGAACCATGCCGGCGAGCTCGAGGTCGATCTCGAAGCCAACCAGGTCGCTCATGTCGACCAGGAGACCTTCGTTAAGATCGACTTCGCGTTGGTTTGATCTCACCTTCTGATGGGCCGGGGTCGGAGACATGCCGCGGTACCATCTTCATTTCTGCCATCAGGGTCATGTGATCTGGGACCACGCCGGCTTCGAGCTGCCGGGTCTGGGGGAGCCCGTCCGGGCGGAAGTCGTCCCGGTCGAGGAGTCCTGGGGCGATGTGCTGCTCACGGTACAGGAGCATCGGCAGGCGGCCGCCATTATCACTGACGAGACCGGGCGCATTCTGCTGGTCATGAACGCCTGAAGGCCCGAGCCTCCTTCGGATTCCGCAACTCCCCGAGGACGTCGGAGCCCTCCCGAGCCTTCGGCGCTACCTTCCGTCCATTTGACTTCGGGGTGGGTTTGGAGGACATGAGCGCCCTTCAGGGCGATTTCACCCGCTGGAAACTCTTTTGATATAAGAGCATTTCCAGCCTCCGGAGCTTTTGATGGACGGTTTCGTTCCCCAGCAGAGGTTGTCGCTGCGTCATTTCTCTGCGGCGCAGCTGACGAATATCGTCGAGCGGAGCCATTTCCGCCTCTGCCTCGTGCTGGTCCTGCTCTCGCTGGCATGCTTCCTGCCTGGCTTCACGTCGCTCCAGCCCATGGACCGGGACGAGCCGCGCTATGCCCAAGCCTCGAAGCAGATGCTGGAGACGGGCGATCTGGTCGATATCCGCTTCCAAGACGAGGCCCGGCACAAGAAGCCCGTCGGCATCTATTGGATGCAGAGCACGGCAGTCGCCATCGGCCAAGCCCTCGGGGTCCCGGAGGCGCGGACGACGATCGCCCTTTACCGGATTCCGTCCCTCCTGGGAGCCTTGGCGACCGTCCTGCTGACCTACTGGGCGTCCCTGGCGTTTCTCGGGCGAAGAGGCGCTTTCCTGGCGGCCGCCTTCATGGCGACCTCGGTCATTCTCATGGTCGAGGCGAGGCTCGCCAAGACCGACGCGGCGCTCACCGCCTGCGCGGTCGCGGTCATGGGCGGGCTGGCGCGGGCCTATCTCAGCCGTGGGGCAGGGGTACTGCCGCGGCGCACCCTCGGAATCTTCTGGCTCGGATTCGCGGCAGGGATCCTGATCAAGGGGCCCCTGGTCCTGATGTTCGCGGGCCTGACCGCCGCCGTTCTGTCGTATCGGGAGCGCTCGGCCCGGTGGCTCCTCACCCTCAAGCCGAAGATCGGGCTCGTCGCGACCCTGATCATCGTGCTGCCCTGGTTCGTCGCCATCGCCATCAAGAGCGGCGGCGCCTTCTATTCGGCCTCGGTCGGGCACGACATGCTCGGCAAGGTGGGCACGGCGCAGACCTACCACTGGGCCCCGCCCGGCTTCTATCTGCTCTCGTTCTTCGCCACCTTCTGGCCCGGGGCGATCTTCGCCGCCATCGCGGTGCCGTTCGCCTGGATCCATCGCCGGGAGGAGCCGATCGCCTTCGCTCTCGCCTGGATCGTGCCGTCCTGGGTCGTGTTCGAACTCGTGCCGACCAAGCTGCCGCACTATACGATGCCCCTGCTGCCAGCTGTCGCGATCATCACGGTCATCGCGATCTTCCGGCATTTCGTCGGGCCGCACCGGCCGGCCGCGAAACTCGCCACGATCCTGATCCCGTTCATCCCCATCGGGTTGACGGTCGGCCTCTCGGCCGTGGCCTGGACGTTCGATGGAGCGCTCCCCTACCGCGGCCTTCCGTTCATGATCGCCTCGTCCCTGGTGGCGCTGTACGGCTGGCGTCTCTTCGCGACCGGCAAGGTTGTGCCGAGCCTCTGGGCAGGCTTCGCTGCGGCGATCTTTCTCTCCATCGGGGTGTTCGGCTTCACCCAGCTCGATCTCCGCTCGCTGAAGCTGTCCCCGCGCCTGGCCGAGGTCGCCCGCAACCTGTCCTGCGCGAATCCCAAGGTCGCCACCCTGGGTTATCGCGAGCCGAGCCTGGTGTTCCTGACCGGAACAGGCCTTGAAATGCTCGAGACAGGCGAGGAGGCCTCCGCCTTCCTCAAGGGGGGCGGCTGCCGTCTCGTCTTCGTCGAGAAGCGCTTCGAGGAAGCCTTTCGGACCGAGAACCAGCGTCTCGGGCAGCAACCGACCCTCTCGACCCGGGTCACCGGTTTCAATATCAACAGCGGGCGTCGGCTCGACATCGGAGCCTATGCGTCCGGCTCCTGAGGCCGGCCTTTCCCGAAGAGGTGGCTCTGAGGCCATGAAGTGATGACCGACACGTCCCCGACGCCGCGCATCAGCGTGGTCGTTCCCGTCAAAAACGAGCATATGAACGTGCTGCCGCTGATCGAGGAGATCGAGCGGGCTTGTGAGCCCCTCGCTCCCTTCGAGGTGATCTATGTGGACGACGGCTCGACCGATGCGACCGCCGAGGAGGTCCTGCGGGCCCGGGCGACACGGCCCTGGCTCCGGCTGGTCCGGCATGAGGCAAGCTGCGGCCAGAGCGCGGCGGTCCGTACCGGGGTTCAGGCCGCTGAGGCGCCCATCGTCGTGACGCTCGATGGCGACGGGCAGAACGATCCTGCCTTCATCCCGCAGCTCGTGGCCGCGCTCGACGATCCGGCAACCGCCCTGGCGGCAGGGCAGCGCGTCGGCCGCAAGGACGGCACTTACAAGAAGTGGCAGTCCCGGATCGCCAATGGAGTCCGGGGGAACATCCTGAAGGACGGGACACGGGACACCGGCTGCGGCCTCAAGGCTTTCCGGCGCGACATCTATCTCCGCCTGCCGTATTTCGATGCCCTCCACCGTTTCATGCCGGCCCTGATCAAACGAGAGGGCTACGCCATCGCCCATGTGGACGTGGTCGACCGCCCCCGGCATGCGGGGCAGTCGAACTACGGCCTGTTCGACCGACTCTGGGTCGGGATCCTTGACCTTGCAGGCGTCTGGTGGCTGATCCGCCGCCGGCGCCGTGTGCCGGTCGCCCAGGAAATCAAGTAATCCAGGAGACCGCCCGATGCTGATGCGGCTGTCGCATGACCTCGGCCTCTATTTCTATGACATCGTCGTGGCCCGCTTCGATCTCTGGGCGGCCTTCGGGGTCGTTGCCCAGCTCGTCTTTGGGGCTCGCTTCCTGGTGCAGTGGATCGCGAGCGAGAAGGCCGAACGAAGCGTGGTGCCGGTGGGGTTCTGGTTTCTGTCGATCGCCGGCGGGCTGATGACCCTGGTCTACGGCTTCGCCCGGCGGGACATCGTGATCATCCTGGGCCAGGTTCTGTCCATCTTCATCTATGTGCGCAACCTGATGCTGATCGCGAAGGAGGCCAAGTCCAGGAGGGCCCAGGCGGCGATCGAGGGCATGGAGGGGTAGAGACGCACCACCCCTCCACGGTTCGGGTCCGGCCTAGGCCGCCTTTGCGTCGGTCTCGCGCAACCGCGCGAAGCCGGCATCGAGGTCCCGCTTGAGATCGTCGAGATCCTCCAGGCCGATGTGGAAGCGCAGCGCATGCCCGCCCGGGCTCCACTTCGTCGCCGTGCGGTAGGTGGCGCAGTCGAACGGGATGACGAGGCTTTCGAAACCACCCCAGGAATAGCCCATGCCGAACAGGCCCAGACCGTCGAGCATGGCGGCGAGCGCACGATCGGAGCAGGGCTTCAGGATGATGGAGAAGAGACCCGAGGAGCCCTTGAAGTCGCGCTTCCAGATCTCGTGGCCGGGAAATGTCTCGAGAGCCGGGTGCAGAACCTGCGCGACCTCCGGCCGGTCGGCAAGCCACCGGGCCATATCGAGCGCCTGCTTCTCGTGCTCGCGCAGCCGCAGGGCCATGGTGCGCAGGCCGCGCAGACCGAGGAACACGTCCTCCGGACCCGGGCACATGGCGAAGGCGTCATAAGTGTCGCGAAGGGCCTTGTAGCAACGCTCGTTGGCCGAAACGAGACCGAGCAGCAGATCGGAGCCGCCGCTCAGATACTTGGTGCCCGCCTCGATGGCGATGTCCACGCCGCGCTCGTGCGGCGGGAAGAGCAGGGGTGTCGCCCAGGTGTTGTCCATGACCACCACCGCCCCATGGCGATGCGCCACCTCGGCGATCGCCGGGATGTCCTGCATCTCGAACGATTGGGAGCCCGGCGCTTCCGTAAAGACAACGGTCGTGTTGGGACGGATCAACGCCTCGATCCCGGCCCCCACCTCCGGGTCGTAATAGGTGGTTTCCACACCAAATTTTCTCAGCATTCCGTCGCAGAAGATCCGGGTCGGACGATAGACCGAGTCCGTCATCAGCAGATGGTCGCCAGCCTTGAGGCAGGACATCAGCGCGACGGTGACGGCGGCCAGGCCCGAGGGGGCCAGAACTGTCCCAGCGGCACCCGTGAGTTCGGTCCATGCGTTCTCGAGGGATTCCGTGGTCGGAGTTCCTTTCGTTCCATAGGAATAACGGCCACGGCGGTGAAGAAGATCGTCGGTCGTGGGGTAGAGAACAGTGGAGCCGCGATAGATCGGCGTATTCACGAAGCCGTGCTGCTCGGATGGGTCGCGGCCGGCATGGACAAGGCGGGTACGGTCGCCCAGATGATCGGGCTTGGAGGCAAATTTGGACATTGGATCAGTGGTCTCGTGACGGGGGCTTGATGTGAGGCCCGGCCGGTCCCGGCGTCAACCCCGTGCGCGTAGGGCATCCATCAACACTTGACCAGTGATCAATCATAGAATGTGATAGTTGCGAGAACGTTTCGCACATCCTCGCTCGGAACGGTCTGAAAAGGGAACTCGGCTCGGCCGCTCAGGCAGCCATGCCAAGTGGATATAATGGGAGAATACACAAACATGAAAAAGGCTCTCGTATCGATTGCCTTCGGCCTGACGGCCAGCCTGCTCGCGACGGGCGCCTCGGCGCAAGCGACGCTCAACAGCGTCAAGCAGAAGGGCTTCCTGACCTGCGGCTCGAACACCGGCCTCGCCGGCTTCGGCGTTCCGGACGCCCAGGGCAACTGGACCGGCCTCGACGTCGAGTTCTGCCGCGCCATGGCGGCTGCGATCTTCGATGACCCGACGAAGGTCCGCTTCATTCCGCTCGCCGCCAAGGACCGCTTCACGGCCCTGCAGTCGGGCGAGGTCGACGTCCTGGCCCGTAACTCGACGGCGACAATGTCCCGCGAGACCCAGCTCGGCCTCGACTTCCCGGCCATCAACTACTACGACGGCCAGGGCTTCATGGTCCGCAAGAAGCTCGGTGTGTCCTCGGCCAAGGAGCTGAACGGCGCCTCGATCTGCACGCAGCAGGGCACCACGACGGAGCTGAACCTCGCCGACTACTTCCGTGCCAACAACATGAAGTACGAGGTGGTGGCCTTCGCGACCTCCGACGAGACGTTCAAGGCCTACGATTCCGGCCGCTGCGACGCCTTCACCACGGACGCCTCCGGCCTCTATGCGGAGCGTCTGCGCGCCTCGGCTCCGGATGATCATATCGTCCTGCCCGAGATCATCTCGAAGGAGCCGCTTGGCCCGGCCGTCCGTCACGGCGACAACCAGTGGGGCGACATCGTCAAGTTCACCCACATGGCCATGCTGAACGCCGAAGAGCTCGGCGTCACCAAGGCCAATGTCGAGCAGATGAAGACCTCCGACAACCCGGAGATCAAGCGCCTCCTCGGCACCGAGGGCAAGTTCGGCGAGGCCGTCGGCCTGACCAACGACTGGGCCGTTCGCATCATCAAGCATATCGGCAACTACGGCGAGAGCTTCGAGCGCAACGTCGGCGAGGGCTCGCGCCTGAAGATCAAGCGCGGTCAGAACGCCCTGTGGACCAAGGGCGGCCTGCAGTACGGCATCCCGATCCGCTAAGCGGAAAGGGGCGGGGCGTCCGGATCCGTTCGGGCGCCCTTTTATCTTCAAGACATTGCCGCCGGCTCATGGCAGCGAATGAGTATCATTTGAAGTCGACGGCTCTTTTCGGCCGTCAGGGGATGAGTTGAGTGCAGACACCATCTGTCAGCCAAGCATCGCCGCCGAAGAGGTCGTTCCTCTACGACCCCAATGTCCGCGGCATTTTTTATCAGACTCTTCTCGTCGTCGTCGTCATCTACCTGTTCTACATGGCGGCCACGAACGCCATCGAGAACCTGCGGCGCGCGAAGATTGCCTCCGGTTTCGGGTTCCTCGAGAACACGGCCGGCTTCGACATCAGCCAGACGCTGATCACCTACAGCGCGGCGGGTTCGACCTACGGCGAGGCCTTCGTCGTCGGCCTCCTCAACACCCTGGTGGTCTCGGCGATCGGCATCGTGTTCGCCACGATCCTGGGCTTCCTCATCGGCATTGCCAGGCTGTCGAGCAACTGGATGGTCCGCAAGGTCTCGATGGTTTATGTCGAGCTCCTGCGCAACATCCCGCTGCTCCTGCAACTTCTGTTCTGGTACATCGCGGTGCTCGGCCCGCTGCCGCAGCCCCGCAACTCCGTGGAAATGGGGGCCGGCTTCTTTCTGAATTCCCGCGGCCTCTTCATGCCGCGTCCGATCTACGCGTCGGACATCTGGGTGCTGCTGACCGCGATCGCCGTCGGCGTCGTCGGCTCCCTCGCGTTCCGCACCTGGGCCCGCAGGCAGCAGGCCCAAACCGGGCGTCAGTACCCGGTCGGCCTCGTGACGCTCGGACTGGTTCTCGGGCTTCCCGTCGCCGTCTGGCTCGTTCTGGCCGTCGCGGGCGCGAACCCGATCAGCTTCGACATGCCGAGGAAGGGGACCTTCAACCTCCAGGGCGGCATGCAGATCCTTCCCGAGTTCGTGGCGCTCCTGATCGGCCTTGTGACCTATACGGCCGCCTTCATCGCCGAGGTGGTCCGCGCCGGCATCCTGGCCGTGTCCAAGGGCCAGAGCGAAGCGGCGGGCTCCCTCGGCCTGCGGCCGGGACAGACCCTGCGGCTCGTGGTGATCCCGCAGGCCATGCGGGTGATCGTCCCGCCCCTGACGAGCCAGTATCTCAACCTGACGAAGAACTCCTCGCTCGCCGTGGCGATTGGTTATCCCGACCTCGTGCAGGTCTTCATGGGAACGGTGCTGAACCAGACCGGCCAGGCAATCGAAGTGGTCGTGATCACCATGGGAGTCTATCTGACCATCAGCCTCCTGACCTCCTTCGTCATGAACATCTACAACCGCCGCGTGGCGATCGTCGAACGGTAGGATCCGTCATGAGCACTGTCGTCGACACCTTCCGCTTCGTCCGCAACCAGCAGGTCGAGGCGCTGCCGCCGCCGAACCTGGCGCGCGGTCCCATCGCCTGGATCCGGGAGAACCTGTTCTCGGGCCCGTTCAACACGATCCTGACGCTCGTCGTCCTCTACCTGCTCTACGTTATCATTCCGCCCATCGTCGACTTCGTGTTCGTGAACGCCGTATGGACCGGCACCGACCGCGATGCCTGCCGGGCGGAGACGGCCGGACATCCGGTCGGAGCGTGCTGGGCCTTCGTGATCGATAAGATCAACTACTTCGTCTACGGCTCCTATCCGGTGACGGAGCGGTGGCGCGTGAACATCTTCTTCGCGCTCCTGGCGCTGGGAGTCGTCTGGCTCCTATGGCTGCGGGCGCCGCGGCGCGACCTGGGCGCGATCTATTTCTTCTGGCTGTTCCCGATCCTGTCCTACATCCTGCTGACCGGCGGCGATGCCGACTTCAGCAACGGATTCTGGCTCGGTTTCATCGTTCTAAGCGCCCTCATCGTGGCAGGGTTCGGCGCTGCCGCCCGGTTTCTCAATGCGCCGGTGAAGCCTGCCGTTCTGATCGGAGCCGGTATCGTCGCGGTGATCGGCATCACCCTCGCGCTGCTGGAGGCCGACTGGGGATTGCAGCCGGTGCCGACCGCTCTCTGGGGCGGCATCCTCGTGACCCTGCTGGTTGCGACGGTGGGCATCGTCTTTTCGCTGCCCTTCGGCATCCTCCTGGCCTTGGGACGCCGGTCAAAGCTCCCCATCGTCCGGATGGCGTCGGTGATCTTCATCGAGTTCGTGCGCGGCGTGCCGCTCATCACGGTGCTGATCATGGCGAACACGATGCTCCCGCTCTTCCTGCCAGGCGACATGACCGTGGACCGCCTCGCGCGGCCGCTCATCGGCGTCGCCTTCTTCGCCTCCGCCTACATGGCCGAGGTGGTGCGCGGCGGCCTCCAGGCCATGCCGAAGGGGCAGTACGAGGGCGCGATGTCCCTGGGCCTCAACTATCCGCAGATGATGATCCTCATCATCCTGCCGCAGGCGCTGCGGATCGTGATCCCGGGCATCGTCAACACCTTCATCGGACTGTTCAAGGATACGTCGCTGGTGGCGATCGTGGGCATCTTCGATCTGATCAAGACGATCGAGGCCTCCCGCATCGACCCGAATTGGGCAGCCCCGACCATCAGCTACACGGGCTATGCGTTCGCGGCCCTGTTCTACTTCGTCTTCTGCTGGGGCATGTCGCGCTACTCCCTCGGGGTCGAGCGGCGTCTCGCGACCGGTCACAAACACTAACAGGCATGGCAACCACAATGACAGCTCAACACCTTCCGACTGCCGCCGTCGATCCCCGGGCAGAGGCCGCCGTCCAGATGATCGGCGTGCACAAGTGGTACGGCGAGTTCCACGTGCTCCGGGACATCAACCTGAACGTCCGCCGCGGCGAGCGCATCGTGATCTGCGGACCGTCCGGCTCGGGCAAGTCCACCATGATCCGCTGCATCAACCGGCTGGAGGAGCACCAGAAGGGCCGCATCATCGTCGATGGAACGGAGCTGACCAACGACCTGAAGCGCATCGACGAGGTGCGCCGCGACGTCGGCATGGTGTTCCAGCACTTCAACCTCTTCCCGCACCTCACGATCCTGGAGAACTGCACGCTTGCGCCGATCTGGGTGAAGAAGATGCCCAAGAAGGATGCGGAAGAGGTCGCCATGAAGTACCTCACCCGTGTCAAGATTCCGGAACAGGCGAACAAGTATCCGGGCCAGCTCTCGGGCGGCCAGCAGCAGCGCGTGGCGATCGCCCGCTCCCTGTGCATGAACCCCAAGATCATGCTCTTCGACGAGCCGACCTCGGCTCTCGATCCGGAAATGGTGAAGGAGGTGCTCGACACCATGGTCGGCCTCGCCGAAGAGGGCATGACCATGCTGTGCGTGACCCACGAAATGGGCTTCGCCCGCCAGGTCGCCGACCGGGTGATCTTCATGGATTACGGACAGATCGTCGAGATGAACACGCCGGACGAGTTCTTCAAGAACCCGCAGCACGAGCGCACCAGGCTCTTCCTGTCACAGATCCTCCACTGACCGCCGTCAGGGTGACGAAACAAAAGGGCCCGGGAATTCCCGGGCCTTTTTCTTTGATGGCTGACGGTGCCACCAGCGACACGGTGCAGTGCGCTAGATCTTCACCGAAGGTCCCGTCTCCACGGGCAGGTCGTCCCTTCCGCCCCATTCGGCCCAAGACCCGTCATAGATAGCGGCGGCCGGGTGACCGGCCGTTTCCAAGGCGAGGGACAGGATGGCCGCCGAGACGCCCGAGCCGCAGCTCGTGATAACGGGGCGACCCGGGTCAACGCCGGCTTCCTCGAGAGCCCGGTCGATGGTGGCCTTGTCCTTCAGGCGGCCGTCCTCGATGAGCTGCGCGAAGGGGAGATTGTGGCTCTTCGGCATGTGTCCTGCCCTCAATCCTGGGCGTGGCTCCGGCGCCTCGCCCCTGAAGCGGTCGGCAGGCCTCGCATCCAACACCTGAACTGTATCCGACCGGAGCGCTTCCTGTACATCGGAGACGTCTGCGACGGCCCGGCGGTTGAAGGAAGCGTGGAACACCCGCGGCTCCCGGGCAGGGGCCGAGCCGGTTTCGACGGGGCGCCCCTCGGCCTTCCAGGCCGGAAAGCCGCCCTCCAGGACGGAGACGTTGCGGGCGCCGAAAACCTGGAATGTCCAGCGCACCCGCGGCGCAGCGAACAGGCCGAGCCCGTCATAGACCACGATGGTCATGTCCTCGGAAATTCCCATAGCCCCGACGGCTTGGGCGAACTCCTCGGGCGTGGGCAGCATGTGGGGCAGGGGCGATGAGCGGTCTTTGACCGTATCGAGATCGAAGCGCACGGCGCCCGGGATATGGCCCTCGAGATACTCTGCCTCGGGATTCCGATTTTGGGCCGGGAGGTACCAGGAGCCGTCGATCACGACGAGGTTGGGATCGCCCAGGTGGTCCTGGAGCCAGGCGGTGGAGACGAAGGGCTGCGGCATTGGGAGATTCCTCGGGGTTACGGCTCAATCGACCAGGGACATGCGCACGCGGCGGTTCTGCTTTCCCTTCTTCTCGATGTCGGTGACGAGGACGGTTCCGATCTCGGCCGTGCGTCGGACATGGGTTCCACCGCAGGGCTGAAGGTCGATGCCCTCGATCTCGACGAGGCGCACGCGGCCGGAGCCGCGCGGCGGCTTGACCGACATCGTCTTCACCAACCCGGGATTGGCGTCGAGCTCCTCGTCGGTGATCCAGCGCTCCGTGACGGGTGCGTCGCGGGCGATCAGGGCGTTGAGTTTCTCCGTGATCTCGGCCTTGTCGAGCCCGGCATCCGGGATGTCAAAGTCGAGGCGCCCGTCGCCCTCGCCGATGGCGCCGCCTGTGACCGGAAAGGGCAGGACTACGCTGAGCAGGTGCAGGGCCGTATGGACCCGCATGCGCCGGAAGCGGCGCGCCCAGTCGAGCTGAAGGTCGACCGTCTCGCCCTCGGCAAGGCCGGATGCGGCCTCGGGTCCGACGAGGTGCACCACCTGAGACTTGTCGGCTCCGTAGACGGTATCGGTCACCGGGATCCGGTCGCCGTTCTGACGGAGCATCGCGCCGACATCGCCGGGCTGGCCTCCGCCGCGGGCATAGAACACGGTCCGATCGAGGATGACGCCGCCTTCCGGTGTGATGCCGACCACCGTTGCCGGGGAAGAGGTGAGGTAGGCATCGTCGCGAAACAGGAGCGTGGTGGCTGTCATCGTCGTGTCCATGAAGAATGAGCGTGAAGCGGACCTTGGGTCCTCGGGGATTCGACCGCGATGCTGAAGGCAAGGTGGCGGACGGGTCAAGTTCCGTTCGGCCGGCCCGTCATTCGTCGCGCAGGCTGCGGAACGCCGCGAGCGCCCGTTCACGCGCCGGTCCATGCGGAACGACCGGGGCCGGATAGGTTTCACCGAGCGTGATTCCGGCGGCGCGCAACTCCCGCGGCGTAGCCTCCCAGGGCTTGTGGAGCAGCGAAGTCGGAAGCCCCACGAGCTCCGGCACGTAGGTCCGCACGTAATCGCCGTCGGGATCGAACTTCTCGCCCTGAGTGACGGGATTGAAGATGCGGTGGAACGGGGCCGAGTCGGGACCGGAGCCTGCCGTCCACTGCCAGCTGAAGGCATTGTTGGCGGGGTCGGCATCCACCAACGTGTCCCAGAACCACGCCTCGCCCTCGCGCCAATCCGTGAGGAGGTGCTTGATGAGAAAGGAGGCGGCGATCATCCTCACCCGGTTGTGCATCCAGCCCGTCTGCCAGAGTTGCCGCATGCCGGCGTCCACGATGGGATAGCCGGTCAGCCCCTTTTGCCAGGCTCGCAGGTTCGAGGGAGCCTGCTCCCAGGGGAAACGGTCGAAGCGCTGGTTATGGTTGGCGCAAGGGAGGGCAGGATGGTCGTGCAGAAGCTGGTAGCAGAAGTCCCGCCAGACGAGTTCGGTCAGGAATTTCTCTGAATCGCGTGCCAGTCCCGGCTCTCGGGCGGCCTCGGCCTTGACCGCGTGCCAGACTTGGCGCGGGCTGATCTCGCCGAAACGGAGATGCGGCGACAGACGGGAGGTCCCCTCCATTCCGGGCCGATCGCGGTTCTCGGCGTATTCGGGCAGTGCCGTGTCGATGAAGATTCCAAGCTTTTTCCGAGCAGCGGCTTCGCCGGGACCCCAAGCCCGCCGGATCCCGCCCGCCCAATCCGGTCTCGTGGGTTCGAGTCCGAGATCGGCCAGGCTCACCTGTATGCGCTTGATCGATTCCGGCCAAACGCCTGCGGAAATCCGTTGAGGGGTGGGCAGGGGCGCCTGGATCACCCGGCTCATGGCCATCCGCGCGTAGGGGGTGAAGACCTGGAAGGGCCTTCCGGACTGATTCTTGATCTCCCACGGCTCGTGGATGAGCCGCCCATTGAAGCTCCGGGCGGTTACGCCCTGCGTCGCGAGATGGGTCTTAAGGGCGGAATCGACTGCAATCTCGGCCGCGGAATACCGACGGTTCCAGTAGATGGCGGTGGCGCCGGTTTCCCGCACGGTTCGGTCCACGAGGTCGAAAGCTGCTCCCCGGAGAATAATCAACTCGCTCCCCAGCGCCTGCAGGGCGGCCCTCAAACCTGCGAGAGAGCCATGAAGCCACCATCGCGCAGCCCCGCCCAAGGGACGTAAGCCCTCGGAGGCTTCGTCCAGGATCGCGAAGCACAGAACCGAGGCCCCGCTCTCGGCCGCGGCCGCTAGAGCAGGGTTGTCGGAGAGCCGGAAATCATCGCGGAACCAGACGAGGACTGGAGAAGCCAAGCTTTTCTCCGTCAGTGGCAGGCAAGTCGCCGCACGGGACAGCGCGCGGAAAGTCGCCGCGTAGCGCGCCGAGCGGTCCAGAACCTGGGGAATGATGCCGTCATGGGAAGGATGGCTCCGGCGGTAGGATTCGAACCTACGACCAACGGATTAACAGTCCGCTGCGCTACCGCTGCGCCACGCCGGAATATAGCCACACCTTAAGGGGAAGCGCGGTTTGCCTCCCTTCGGCCGGGGCGATCTGGCGAACCAGATGCCGCAGCGGCCTGCGGTGGGGAGGCATATAACGGGGGGCTCGGATGGTTGCAAGCCCCTTCATCGTGACTCATGACGTAAAAAGGGGCGTTGCTCTTTGGGTGCACGCTCTGCTATGGAGCACCCGTCGCGTTCGCGGCACGCCCCGGATGGCCTCGTGGCGGAGTGGTTACGCAGAGGACTGCAAATCCTTGCACCCCGGTTCGATTCCGGGCGAGGCCTCCAACTTTTTCATCTGAGGCAATCCATGGTCGATTTCACGCAGGCGCGTCGTATGATGGTTGATAGCCAGCTGCGAACGTTCGATGTGAACGACATCCCGCTGCTGGACGCCATGGATTCGGTTCCGCGCGAGCGCTTCGTGCTCCCGGGCCGCGAAGAGCTGGCCTATATCGACCAGGATATCCCGGTCAGCCTCGGTATCGAGCGCCGCTACATGCTCTCTCCCATGATCATGGCGCGCATGATCCAGTCCCTCGGGATTGAGGTCGGCGAGCGCGTGCTCGATGTGGCGTGCGGGCGTGGCTATTCCTCCGCTGTCATGGCCGAGCTCGGTGCGCAGGTTACGGCTCTCGAATCCGAGGAGCCTCTCGCGCAGACGGCCACGGAGTGCCTCGCGGCAGCCGGCGTGAACAATATTACGGTCAATCACGGCCCGCTGGATCAGGGCGTTGCCGGCAATGCTCCCTATGACGCCATTCTCGTGAACGGCGCCGTCGAGACCCGCCCTGACGGGCTGCTCGCGCAGCTCGCCGAAGGCGGGCGTCTCATCTGCGTGAAGGGCCGTGGCCGCGCCGCACGCGCCACCCTCTACGTCCGCTCCGGCGATACGTTCGGCGAGCGCAGCCTGTTCGATGCGGCTGCCCCCCTGCTCGCCGCCTTCCAAACCAAGCCCGGCTTCACCTTCTGAGGCGCTGCCGGTGGTGTCGCTTTTTTGCGCCACCCACCGATAATCGCTACGAAGCGCCGCAGAGGTGGATTGCCGACTCGTACCCCATGGGTATTGTTTCGCTTTGAGTCGGGATCGATTAGAAAATTTACAGGTCGGACTGCGGGCAACCCGCGTGAGCCGACGGGCAGGTGGGCGTGAACGATAGTCAGTTCCTTAAAAAGTACCGCACACTTTTCGGCGTCATGGCGTCCGCGTTCGTGCTCGCGGGCGCATCCGGCGTCTCCGCCGAAACTCTTGAAAGCGCCCTGGCCCGCGCCTACGGCAACAACCCGACCTTGAATGCCCAGCGCGCCAGCGTCCGCGCCACGGACGAGAACGTCGCCCGCGCCAAATCCGGCTACCGGCCGACCGTCAATGCCTCCGCCGACGTGGGGCGCACCTTCACGGACGTAACCCGTCCGGGCGGGCAGGGCGGCATCAACCGCCTCACCCCGCGCGGCGTCGGCGTGGAGGTCGAGCAGAGCATCTTCAACGGGTTTCGTACCGAGAATTCGGTGCGTCAGGCCGAGTCGTCGGTCTTCGGCGCCCGCGAAAACCTCAGCAACAACGAGCAGAACATCCTGTCGGACGCTGCAACCGCCTATATGGACGTGCTGCGCGACACCGCGATCCTCGACCTGCGGCGCAACAACGTCGAGGTCATCGACGAGCAGCTGCGCCAGACTCGCGACCGCTTCAACGTCGGTGAGGTGACCCGCACCGACGTCGCCCAGGCCGAGTCCCGCCTCGCCCTCGCCCGTTCGCAGGCGAGCGCTGCGGAATCGCAGCTGCGCGCCAGCATCGCGACTTATCGTCAGGTGATCGGCGTCGAACCCCGCCAGCTGGCGCCCGGTCGCCCCCTCGACAAGCTGCTGCCCCGCAATGTGGACGCTGCCCTCCGGGTTGCGCTGAACGAGCACCCGGCCATCAAGGCGGCCCAGCACGGCGTCGACGTGGCCGAGCTGCAGGTCCGGATCGAGCAGGGCGCTCTCGCGCCGCAGGTCGGCGTGCGGGGCGCGGTCGCGCAGCGCTACGACAACCAGACTGAAGGCGACCGGGCTCTTTCGGCCTCCGTCGTCGCTCAGCTGACCGTTCCGATCTACGACGGCGGGCAGGCCTATGCCAGTACCCGCCAAGCCAAGGAAACGGCCGGTCAGCGTCGCCTGGAGGCCGATTCCATCCGTGACCAGGTCCGGGCCTTCGTGATCACCTCCTGGGGCCAGCTCGAAGCCGCCCGCGCCCAGATCATCGCCTCGCAGGCGCAGGTGGATGCCGCCGAAACCGCCCTGAACGGCGTCCGCGAAGAGGCACGCGTCGGTCAGCGGACCACCCTGGACGTCCTGAACGCCCAGCAAGAGCTCCTGGAAGCCCGCGTGAACCTCATCACGGCTCAGCGTGACCGGGTGGTGGCGTCCTATCTGGTCGCCCAGTCGATGGGCCGCCTGAACTCTCGCGCTCTCGGCCTCTCGGTCAACCACTACAGCCCGAAGATCCACTTCGATCAGGTCAAGGATCTCTGGGGCGGTCTGACCACCCCCGACGGCCGCTGAAAATTGCCGGGCGCAACGTGGTTGTCGCGCCCGGTTTCCCTTGCGTCTCCGCCCCCGCGTGAAATACTTAAGACATTCGAAAGAATGTGATTCTTAAACTCAATAATGAGTGCGGCGGGGCAGGCTATGGCATCAGTAAGCGCGAAGTTAAACGAACCATCGATGGAAGAAATACTGGCTTCCATCCGGCGTATCATTGCAGATGACCAGGAGACCCTGCAGATCGTGCAGAGCCAGGCTCCGACGAGCGAGATGTCCCCGCTTCGGAACGTTCTGGACCTGACGGAGCAGCATGTCGCGGCCGAGGTGATGGCGGCGCTGCCTGAGCACGAGCCGGTCGATTTCACCTCTTATCCGGATGAGGACGATTACGTGGAGGAAAGCCCCGTGATCGATTTTCCGGCGCCGATCAGGGCCGAGCAGCCCGCTCAGCCGTCACCGGTCCCGTCCGTTGCAACGCAACCCAAAGCCGCACGGATGGCTCAGGTCGAGGAGACGCTCCTGTCCGGTGCGGCTGAGGCCTCCGTCGGCAATGCGTTCACGAGGCTCGATTCGACCCTTGCGCAGAGCAGCCCGAAGACACTCGAGGATCTCGCCAAGGAGATGCTGCGTCCGATGCTGAAGACGTGGCTCGACGACAATCTCCCGCCCTTGGTCGAACGCCTCGTTCAGGCCGAAATCGAGCGTGTTGCCCGCTTGCGGCGCTGAGTTTCTTTTCCTTCGGTTGACTTCCCCGCATCGGTCCGGTTTGTAGCCGTCTTGCTTGCGCGTTTGCGCGCCAACTTGCCGGACCTGACCCATGATGGACAAGACGTTCGATCCCGCCGCCGTCGAGGCGCGCATCTCCACCCGTTGGGAGGAAGCCGAGGCCTTCAAAGCCGGGCGGCAGGACCGGAAGGACGCAGACCCCTATACGATCGTCATCCCGCCACCGAACGTGACGGGCTCGCTCCACATGGGGCACGCACTCAACAATACGATCCAGGACATTCTCTGCCGCTTCGAGCGCATGCGCGGTCGCGACGTGCTCTGGCAGCCCGGCATGGACCATGCCGGCATCGCGACCCAGATGGTGGTCGAGCGCCAGCTCATGGAGCAGCAGATCCATCGGCGCCAGCTCGGCCGCGAGGAATTCGTCAAGCGGGTCTGGGCCTGGAAAGAGGAGTCGGGCGGCAGGATCAAGTCCCAGCTCCAGCGGCTCGGGGCGTCCTGCGACTGGTCGCGCGAACGCTTCACCATGGACGAGGGCCTGTCCCGGGCCGTGCTGAAGGTCTTCGTGGACCTCTACAAGCAGGGCCTGATGTACAAGGACAAGCGCCTTGTGAACTGGGATCCGAAGTTCCAGACCGCGATCTCGGACCTCGAGGTGCAGCAGGTCGAGGTCAAGGGTAACCTCTGGCACACCCGCTATCCCATCGAGGGCGAGACCGACCGCTTCATCACGGTCGCCACCACACGTCCCGAGACGATGCTCGGCGACGTGGCCGTCGCCGTCCATCCCGAGGACGAGCGCTACCGCGACCTGATCGGCCGGTTCGCCGTCCTGCCGCTCGTCGGCCGCCGCATTCCGATCGTCGCCGACGAGTATTCGGATCCCGAGAAGGGCACCGGTGCGGTCAAGATCACCCCGGCGCACGACTTCAACGACTTCGACGTCGGCAAGCGTCACAAGCTGTCGCTCATCAACATTCTCGGCCCCGAGGCAGAGATGCAGCTGGCCGGCAACGAGGCTTTCCTTGCCGGGCTGCCCTCCACGGGCGAGCTCGAGGCCGTGCTGGCGCTCCATGGAGCCGACCGGGCCGAGGCGCGCAAGCGCATCGTCGCGCTGCTGGAGGAGAAGGGCTTCCTCGTTCAGATCGAGCCTCACACCCACATGGTGCCGCACGGCGACCGCTCCGGCGTCGTCATCGAGCCTTACCTGACGGATCAGTGGTACGTGAACGTGAAGCCGCTCGCCGAGCGGGCACTCGCGGCCGTGCGCAACGGGCAGACCAAGTTCGTGCCGGAGAACTGGGAGAAGACCTACTTCCAGTGGCTGGAGAACATCGAGCCCTGGTGCGTGTCGCGTCAGCTCTGGTGGGGCCATCAGATCCCGGCCTGGTACGATGACCAAGGAAACGTCTACGTCGCGTTGAGCGAGGACGAGGCGAAGGCCGAGGCACGCGCCAGGCACGGCCGGGATGTCGAACTCGCCCGCGACGAGGACGTGCTCGACACCTGGTTCTCGTCCGCCCTGTGGCCGTTCTCGACCCTCGGCTGGCCGGACGATACGCCGGAGCTGAAGCGCTATTACCCGACCAACACCCTGGTGACGGGGTTCGACATCATCTTCTTCTGGGTCGCCCGCATGATGATGATGGGCCTGCACTTCATGGAGGAGGTCCCGTTCGACACGGTCTACATCCACGCCCTCGTCCGTGACGAGAAGGGCGCGAAGATGTCGAAGTCGAAGGGGAACGTGATCGACCCGCTCGAGCTGATCGACCAATACGGCGCCGATGCGCTGCGCATGACGCTTTCGGCCATGGCGGCGCAGGGGCGCGACATCAAGCTCAGCGTCCAGCGCGTCGAAGGCTATCGCAACTTCGCGACCAAGATCTGGAATGCGGCGCGCTTTGCAGAGATGAACGGCTGCAAACGCGTCGAGGGCTTCGACCCGAAGGCCGTGAAGGAGACGCTCAACAAATGGGCGCTCAGCGAGTGCGCCAAGGCCGTGGACGAAGTGGCAGCCGGCATTCAGGCCTACAAGTTCAACGAGGCGGCGCTCGCAGCCTACCGCTTCGTCTGGAACGTGTTCTGCGACTGGACCCTGGAGCTCGCCAAGCCCGTACTGCAGGGCGAGGATTCGCCCGCAAAGGACGAGACCCGCGCCACGATTGCGTTCGTGCTCGACGAGATCTGCAAGCTGCTCCACCCCTTCATGCCGTTCCTCACGGAGGAGCTTTGGGCCATCAAGGGAGAGGAAGGGCCGAAGCGCCAGACCATCCTCGCGCTCACCCCGTGGCCGGACCTCAAGCACCTCGTCGACCAGGCCGCCGAAGCCGAGATCGGTTGGGTGGTGGATCTGGTCACCGAGGTGCGCTCGGCCCGGTCCGAGACGAACGTCCCGGCCGGTGCGCAGATCCCGCTGGTCCTCGTCAATCCGTCTGCGGACGTTCAGGCGCGCGCCGCGCGCTGGGGTGACATCGTCAGGCGCCTCGCGCGCCTGTCGGAGATCACCACGGCCGAGGCCGCACCGAAGAGCTCGATCCAGCTCCTGATCCGTGGCGAGGTGGCGGCCCTTCCGCTGGAAGGCGTCATCGATCTGGCGGCGGAGCGTGCACGCCTAGGGAAGGAAATCCAGAAGCTCGATGCGGAGGTGTCGAAGATCGACGCGAAGCTCGGGAATGCCGACTTCCTTAAGCGGGCGCCGGAAGAGGTGGTCGAGGAGCAGCGCGAGCGCCGCGACGAGGCCCTATCCCGCAAGGCCAAGATGGAAGAGGCACTCGGACGCCTCAAGGATGCGTGAGATGTGATGAGGGCCGCTTCGCAGCGGCCCTTTCCATGTGATCAGCTCGCGCCGGGCCCCGAGCGGCTGCGGACGAGATGCAGGATCGGAAACGGCTTCCCGGAGGGATCGAGTTCCGAACGCCCGATCTGACGGAACCCGAGCTTTCGGTAGAATGCACAGGCGCCTTCATTCTGCTCGTTCACGTCGACCATCAGTTCGTCGGCGCGCGACGCCGCATGGGTCACGAGGGCGGTCCCGATACCCCTCCCATGCTGTGCCGGATGCACGAAGAGCGAATCTATCGTTGCGTCCGTCATTCCCATGAAGCCCAGCGGCTCGTCGCTGTTGCCGACGGCCACCCAAAATGGCTGGGACGGAAGGTAGAGGTCGCGGACCTGCGTCGCGAAGAATTCGATATCGGCATCCGTGAGGAACGTGTGCGTGGCGCGCACGGCCTCATGCCAGATGGTGAACATCGTCGGCAGGTCGGCGGATCGGGATTTTCGAACGGAAATCATGGGTGCAGCGGTTCAGGAACAGGGCAGAGCGATCTGCCACAAAGCCCTCCCGAGCGAAAGCCCTATCGAAACGATGTTCCATCGTGATCCCAAGCCGTATGGCTAGCCCAGTACGAAGTCCGCGACCAGCTTTACGTTCAGCACCACGATGACGGCCGCGATGAGCGCTGCGACGGCGGTGAGCCAGCGCGGCGCCACGAGCGCGCCCATCTTCGCCTTCGAGGCCGTCATGGTGACGAGCGGAATGACTGCAAATGGGAGTTGGAGGCTGAGCACCACCTGGCTGAGAATCAGCAGGCGCGCGGTGCCGCTCTCGCCATAGGCGACGGTCACGACCGCCGCCGGGACGATCGCGAGGCCGCGGGTGATCAGGCGCCGCGCCCAGGGCGGCATGCGGAAGTTGATGAAGCCCTCCATAACGATCTGGCCGGCCATGGTGGCCGTGACCGTCGAGTTGAGGCCGCAGCAGAGCAGGGCGATGCCGAAGAGGGTCGGCGCGATGGCAGCGCCGAGCAGAGGCTCCAGCAGGGTATGCGCCTCCCCGATCTCCGCGATGTCCGTCCGTCCCGTATGATGGAAGGCGGCCGCCGCCAGGATGAGCAGCGAGGCATTGATGGTGAGCGCGAACATCAGCGCGACGGTCGAGTCGATCGTGGCGTAGCGCAGCGCCTCGCGCCGCTCCGGCAGCGTCTCCCCATAGGCGCGGGTCTGCACGATGCCGGAATGGAGATAGAGATTGTGCGGCATGACCGTGGCGCCGAGAATGCCCAGGGCCAGGTAGAGCATGTCGGGGTTGCTGACGATCTCCGTCGTCGGCGCGAACCCGCGGATGACCCCGGCCCAGTCGGGGTCGGCCAGGGCGATCTGGATTCCGAAGCACACGGCGATCACGCCGAGCAGGGTGATAACGAAGGCCTCGATCCAGCGGAAGCCCAGGTTCTGAAGGTAGAGAATCAGGAATACGTCGAGCGCCGTGATGATCACACCGATCTCGAGCGGAATGCCGAACAGCAGGTTGAGGCCGATGGCGGTGCCGATCACCTCGGCGAGGTCGGTCGCGCAGATGGCAAGCTCAGCCAGCGCCCAGAGGACCCAGGAGACCGGGCGCGGATAAGCGTCGCTACAGGCCTGCGCAAGGTCTCGTCCCGTAGCGATCGCAAGGCGGGCGCAGAGGGCCTGGAGGATGATCGCCATGATGTTGGAGATCAGGGCTACGGACAGGAGGGCGTAACCGTATTTCGAGCCGCCCGCGAGCGAGGTCGCCCAGTTGCCCGGGTCCATGTAGCCGACCGCCACCAGATAGCCCGGCCCGAGGAAGGCGGCCATGCGGCGCCATTTCGACCCCGGCCTGACGCTGATGGAGCGGCTCACCTCCGGCAGGGACAGGGTCGTCCGGGCGTTGCGCCATCCGGCGTCTGGAGCGGGGGGAGGTGGGGTCAGGGCGTCCATGGCACTTCTGCAGTTGCAATCCATTTGCAAGTAGAAGCTAGCGCGCTCCTGCACGGTTCGCAAGGGGTGATGTGAATACTCTCTCGTACACCCGTCCGGTCATCCCAAAGAGGAGAACAGAACGCCTTCGGTGGGTTCGAAGGTTCTGGGAACGATCGCAGGTGACAAGACGCGCTGGTTTTGCTCTAGCTGATCGGCAAATGGGCCGAACGGCTCCGGACGAGGGAATGGAACGTGCTTGAGTCTGTCCTGATCGCCAACCGCGGCGAGATCGCCTGCCGCATCATTCGCACCGCGAAACGGCTCGGAATGCGCACGATCGCGGTCTATTCCGAGGCGGATGCCGATGCGCTCTTCGTCCGGATGGCCGACGAGGCCCATCTCATCGGTCCGGCGCCCGCCCGCGAGAGCTATCTGCGGATCGACAGGATCCTGGAGGTCGCGAAGGCGACTGGAGCGGCCTGCATCCATCCGGGCTACGGCTTCCTGTCCGAGCGGGCCGAGTTCGCCGAGGCCTGCGCCGAGAACGGGATCGTCTTCGTCGGCCCGCCGGCGGCCGCCATCAAGGCCATGGGCCTCAAGGACGCCGCCAAGGCGCTCGTCCAGCAGGCCGGCGTGCCGGTCGTGCCGGGCTACCACGGCTCCAAGCAGGATCCGGATTTCCTGCGCCAGAAAGCTTACGAGATCGGCTATCCGGTTCTCATCAAGGCGGTCGCCGGCGGCGGCGGCAAGGGCATGCGCCGGGTCGAGAAGGCGGCCGATTTCGACGCCGCCCTCGAGAGCGCCCAGCGCGAGGCGCAAAACGCCTTCGGCGATCCGCGCGTGCTGGTGGAGAAGTACATCCTCGCGCCGCGCCACATCGAGATCCAGGTCTTCGCCGACCAGGAAGGCAACGTGGTGCATCTCTTCGAGCGCGACTGCTCACTCCAGCGTCGCCACCAGAAGGTGATCGAGGAGGCGCCCGCGCCCGGCATGCCGCCCGAGATGCGCGAGATCATGGGCAAGGCCGCCGTCGAGGCGGCCCGCGCCGTCGGCTATGTGGGCGCAGGCACCGTCGAGTTCATCGCCGACGGGCGGGAAGGGCTGCGGCCGGACCGGTTCTACTTCATGGAGATGAACACGCGCCTTCAGGTCGAGCACCCGGTCACCGAGGCGATCACAGGTCTCGACCTCGTCGAGCTGCAATTCCGTGTCGCGTCCGGCGAGTGGCTGCCCTTCAACCAGGACGACCTGGAAATCCATGGTCACGCGGTCGAGGCGCGCCTCTATGCCGAGGACCCGGAGCGGGAGTTCCTGCCGTCGACCGGCAAGCTCTGGGCGCTCGACTTTCCGGAAGGCGAGGGGCTTCGCATCGACACCGGCGTGCAGCCGGGCGACGAGGTGACGCCCTATTACGATCCGATGATCGCCAAGGTGATCGCCCATGGCGCGACCCGCCACGAGGCGCTTGCGCATCTTGCGGAGGCGTTGGGCGACACGATCGTTGCCGGACCGAAGACGAACGTCGCATTCCTGAAGAAGCTCTGCGAGGCGGAGGAGTTCAGGACCGGGCAGTTCGACACCGGCTACATCGACAGGCATCTCGATGCACTCGGCGCGGTGCCAAAGGCGGCAGACCCGGAATCGGTTCGCCTTGGCGTTCTGAGGCTTCTGGAACAGGATTTCGACACGCGCCAGTACAAGTCGACGGTGCAGGGCGGCGTCGAATCTCCATGGGACGACCACGATGCATTCCAGTTGGCCGGGCAGCGGCGCCAGGGCTTTCCCGTCATGGTGGACGGCGAGCGCATCGACGTGACGGTCGAATGGCCGGACCCGCGAGCGACGCATACCGCAATGGATGTCGTCATCCATTGGGCGGATGGCACTTCGCACCTCGTCGGCGACTACATGCAGCGCGACCCGCGTAATTTCGTCGTGACGGACGACGGCGTCATCGTGCTCAACGCCGGCCGGCAGACACGCGTGGCGCTGCATGATCCCTTCGACGTCGATCTCGAACACATGGATGGCGGCGACTCCATCAAGGCGCCCATGCACGGCAAGCTCATCGCGCTCTTCGTCAAGCCGGGCGACAAGGTCGAGAAGGGGCAGCGCCTCGCCATCGTCGAAGCCATGAAGATGGAGCACGCGCTCGTCGCGCCTGCGGACGGCGAAGTGGCGGAGATCGCCGCCGAACCCGGCACGCAGGTGGCGGAAGGCGCGCGGCTGATCGTTCTGAAAACGGAGGAATGACCTGCGGCGCATCGCCCGGTTTCCGGGTCCGCCACCGCGTGGTTGAACAATCGCATGTCCCTGCATCTCATCAAGCTCTGCGTCGGCTGCGACTCGATCACCGATCTCGAGGAATGGATCGAGGAGAACCGCTCGCATTACCGCCGCCTCGGGCGGGACTACGAGCAGACCCACACGACGCGCATGGTGCCCAAGCGGGTCGACGAGCTGCTCGACGGCGGCTCCCTGTTCTGGGTGATCCGCGGACAGGTCGCGTGCCGGCAGACGCTTCTCGACGTGAGGCCGTTCACCGACGGCGAGGGCATCGGTCGCTGCCATCTCGTGCTCGAGCCGACGATCGTGCCGGTGGAGCCGCGTCCCTACAGGCCGTTTCAGGGCTGGCGCTACCTCACGGTCAAAGACGCACCGCGCGACATCGACGCGAATGCCGGAGATCTCGCCGTCATGCCGGAGGACATGCGTCGCGAGCTCGCCGAACTCGGTCTGCTTTAACATAGGTTAGTCGGAGACATTCCATGCGCTTGGTCATCGTCCCGTTCATGTTGCTTGCCGCCGCTCCGACCCTTGCGAAAGAGTGCCGCATCCCCGATGCGCCGCCCGGCGTGCGCGTTCAGTTGCCTCCCGGATGCGAGAGGGATCGAAGGGGAACGGCCGAAAGGCAGAGCGATGAGCGACTTGCCGGAGGCGAAGCCGGCTTCGTCGATCTCGGCAACGGAACGAAGGTCCGCATCGGCGGACGAGTGCGCGCGGAAGTCGGCGTGAGCCGTTAGCCTTTTTCCCTAAACCGCCCTTTGGAACCGCACAGCCGCGATTCGCATTTGCTCAGCAGTTCAGTTGAGTGGAGGTGGCGATGCTTCTAGTAGCGTCCGAAGGCCGGCACTGGCGTTATGAAGTTTGCGAGCATGCGGATGGGTACCTCGTCCAGATGCGCGATCTCGCAACGGGTGATCTCGACGAGGAGTTTTCCACCATTTTCCGTACGCTTCCCGTCGCGTTCGCCTATGCCGAGATGTCCGCCGCCTATGAGCGATTCGCCGCCTCCGAGATCGACCAGGAAGAGAATTCTCCCACTGACGAGGATGACGACCAGATCGAATTCGATGTGGAAGCAACGGAGCGTCATTTCATCGATCTGAGCGACCGGCTACATGACGTAGGGATCAACGGCGTGGCCGTCCAGGCTTGGGAGCGGGCAAGCCAGCGCAGCATCGTTCGCGTCCTGCATTGATCATAGGCGAGTTGAGCACCGGCGGTTCCGACGGCCTCACGGGATGAGGCCTCGGGGCCGCCGTTTCTTTTGGCCGTTCCTCCGAGCCACGGCTTTCGAAGGCAGCGCATTTACAAGCGCCCGCTCCCGGACCACATGTTGGGTCAGGGGATAAGTTCATGATGCTGCTTCTCGGGATCGCGCTCGCCGCCCTGCTCTGGTGGTTCGCGAAGGGATATGCCCGGTCGGACAGGGCCGCGGTCACGCGGGCGCTGAAGATCGTCGGCGGAATTCTAGCCCTCGGGGTGGCGGTCGTGCTCGGCGCCAAAGGCCGGATCGACATGGCTCTGCTCCTCGGCGGATTCGGAGCCTGGGCGCTCGGCTGGGGCGCCTTGAACCTTCCGGAGCCCTGGCGCCGAATCATTCCGGTCAGAACGCCTCCACGGTCCTCCCGCATCCGCTCCGCAATGATCGAGATGGAGATCGACCATGCCACCGGCCGGATGGAAGGCGCCGTCCTGGCCGGGACCTTGGCGGGCCGGCGCCTGTCCAGTCTCGATCATTCGGCTCTGAGGCGCCTCTACGACGAGTGCAGCGCCCTCGATTCCGAAGGGCTCGCGCTCCTAGAGGCTTATCTTGATCGCCGGTTTGCCGGATGGCGTGAAGACGCTCAAGGAGATCGCGACACGCGGACGCGGGTTCACGCGCAGGCGGGCGTAATGTCGAAGGATGAGGCCTACCAGATCCTGGGGCTTCAGCCGGGCGCGGGCCTCGACGAGATCCAGAAAGCGTATCGGACGCTGATGAAGAAACTCCATCCCGACCAAGGGGGGACGGCGTACCTGGCCGCTCGTGTAAACCAAGCCAGAGAGACTCTGCTGAGCCGACATCGCTGATACTCCACGCGCGATCCGGTTACTGGGAAGAGGCGACGGCGCAGGAACGCGCGCCGTCGCCGTGAGGCGATCAGCCCCGGGAAGCGAAGCAGGCGAAGCCGCTCTTCTTGAGGGTCTTGCAGGCGCGCTCCGCCGCACCCGACTCGTCGAAGCCGGAGAAACGGGCGCGGTAGAGGGTGCTGCCGTCCTTCGTCACCTTCTCGGTGAAGGGCGACGCCTTGGCGAGAACCTTGCCGGACTTGGACTTGGCAGCATCGAGCATGGCCTTGGCCTTCTCCTCGTCGTCGGTGGCGCCGAGCTGGATCACCCAACCGGTGACGGTCGGACGCTCGACCTTCTTCGGCTCTTCAGCCTTCGCAGGCTCCACCTTGGCGGACGCCGTCTTCACAGGGGCCGGCGCGGAGGCGGGAACGCGCTCCTCGATCTTGGCCTGCAGAGCGGGGCGCTGAACCGGGGCGGGGGCAGCCTCGGCCGGGAGGGCCGCATAGGCTTGGGTGTTCTGCGGGACCGCATCGGGGCCCTTCTGCCAGCGAATGGTCGGGCCCGAGGAGGGCGTCGTGGTGCCGCTGGCGCCGGCCGCGGAGGCGACCACCGGACGAAGGGCGTTCAGGTCGAGCGGCTTGCGCTCCGGGATCGGCTGGGGCGCCGGCGCCGAAGGGGTCACCGTGGCCTGAGGGGTGGCGGAAGCCACCTTGACGGGTGCCTGGGCCGGAGCAGGCGCCGGTTCCGGCGTGAGATCAACCGGACGCTTGGCCGGGGCTTCCGCCACCATGGCTGGGGCGCTGCCTTCCAACACCGGCGGGACAGTCCGGTTGCCGGCGTAGGCGCGGGGCAGGTGATCCTCGATCAGCGACGCCATTCTCTGGTCGCGGGAGGCGCCCGAGCGGCCGCCGAGCACCACGGCCACGACGCTGCGGGTGTCCGTATTCACGGAGGTCAGGAGGTTGAAGCCGGATAGACGCGTGTAGCCGGTTTTGATCCCGTCGACACCTTCGACCTTGCCGAGGAGCCGGTTATGCCCGCGGATCGTGCGCTGGCCGTACTGGAACGAGCTGGTCGAGAAATACGCGAAGTATTTCGGGAAGCGGTCCTGGACGGCCCGGCCGAGGATCGACAGATCCCGCGCCGTAGTGATGTTCGGCGGGTCGTGGGGAAGGCCGTGAGGATTGTAGAAGGCGGTCGAGGTCATCCCGAGCTCGCGGGCCTTGCGGGTCATCATCTGCGCGAAGGCGTCCTCGGAGCCGGCGACGTTCTCAGCCACCACCACGGAGACGTCGTTGGCCGAAAGGGTCACCATGGCCTTGATGGCGTCCTCGACCTCGATCGTCGAGCCCGGGCGAAGGCCAAGCTTCGTCGGCGGCTGGCTCGCCGCATAGGCGGAGACCGTCAGGGGGGTGTCCAAGCGCATCCGGCCGCGCTCGAGCTGCTCGAAGAGCAGGTAGAGGGACATGACCTTCGTGATGGAGGCCGGGATGCGCGGAGCATCGATGTTCTCGCCCTGGAGAATCTTGCCGGTCTTCGAATCGACCACGATCGACGCATAGGGGGGACTGTAGCCTCCGCCCGAGGGCTTCGCCTTGCGACGCGCCGCTTCGGCGGGGGAGGCGAACGCAATAGCGATCGAGGTGGCAATGCCGACGAAAGCCAAGGTCCTGCGACGTCCGACCCAAACTAAATTCATCTTGCAAGATTCCCTGTTTCGTTTGGTCTTCGACCCCAGCGCCGGCCGCTCCTTTGTGGAGATCGTTGCCGGCGCGACACAGTCCTTGACCGTAATCGGATGCGGTTACGGGGCGGTTAACGGTGGGGCCCTTGTGCGGCATTTTTTGTGCACTGCACAAATTTATTGACATCTATTGTGCGGTGCACATATTATTGATTATCGTTCAGTCGGCAGCACTCTGCCAGTGAAACTCGAGAAAGCCGAGGTCCATGATGATTAACTCGTTCGAACAGTTCCAGAAGTTCGGTCAGAGCAACCTGGATGCCACCATGAAGGCATTCGGTGCCTTCTCGAACAATGCACAGGCAATTGCTGCCGAGTCGGCTGAGTTCGCGCGCAAGTCCTTCGAGCACAACACCTCCACGATCGAAAAGCTTTTCGGCGTCCGCACGCTCGACAAGGCGGTCGAGATTCAGACCGACTACGTCAAGGGTGCTTACGACAGCCTCGTCAGCCAGTCCACCAAGCTGGGCGCTCTCTACTCGGCCCTCGCGACCGAGACGTTCAAGCCCTTCGAAGGCGCGCTGACGAAGAAGACCGCCTAAACGGCCGGGATCATCAATTTTCGTGCGAGACGCCCGGCCGATGTGCCGGGCGTTTTGCGTTGGGGACGGGTCCATGAGACGACCATGCGCATACACCACCCCGAGGCCCATGCGACCTGTTCAAGATGTCGCTCTTCAAGTCCGGCCTGCGACGTCCCATCTGGTTGATCTAGCGAACCGGGGAGAGCGACTATACATTTGGAAGTGGTTCGCGGTCGGCATGGTTGAGCAGGCTGCGGCCCGCATACGAACAATGAGGGTCGGTCGAAACATCATGCGGCGGTTAGCTCAGGGCGGATTGGCCCGATCGGAGCAGGTTTTCATGGCCGGAGCCGGGTCCCAGCCTCCTGGCGGGGGGGACGACGGCGGCCGGTCGAACACGGCCATCATCACAAAAGCCAAGCCGCGGACGAAACGGCCGAACCTGTACCGCGTTCTCCTCTTGAACGACGACTACACCCCCATGGAGTTCGTGGTGCATGTGCTGGAGCGCTTCTTCAACAAGAACCGCGAGGACGCGACCCGGATCATGCTGCATGTGCACCAGAATGGCGTCGGAGAGTGTGGAGTTTTTACCTACGAAGTTGCGGAGACGAAGGTGACCCAGGTGATGGATTTCGCCCGGAAGCACCAGCATCCCCTGCAGTGCGTTATGGAAAAGAATTAGCCGAGACACCGTCTCACAAAGGATAAGCCGTTGCCGAGCTTTTCTCGCAGTCTTGAACAAGCCCTCCATCGAGCCCTCGCTCTCGCAGGCGAGCGCCGTCATGAATATGCGACCCTGGAGCACCTGCTCCTGGCCCTCATCGATGACCAGGACGCGGCAGCGGTCATGCGGGCATGCAACGTCGACCTCGACGTACTCCGCCGAAATCTCGTCGAATACGTCGATACCGAACTGGCGAACCTCGTGGCCGACGGGCGGCAGGACTCCAAGCCGACTGCCGGGTTCCAGCGGGTGATCCAGCGGGCGGTCATTCACGTGCAGTCCTCGGGCCGCGACGAGGTGACGGGCGCCAACGTGCTCGTGGCCATCTTTGCCGAGCGCGAGAGCCACGCCGCCTATTTCCTGCAGGAGCAGGATATGACCCGTTACGACGCGGTCAACTACATCAGCCACGGCATCGCCAAGCGCCCCGGCCTTTCGGAGGGCCGGACTCCGCGCGGCGCCGAGGAGGAGTCCAACGAGCGCCCGACTCAGGAGGAATCCGACAGCCGCCCGAAGAAAAAGGGCGACGCGCTCGATGCTTACTGCGTCAACCTCAACAAGAAGGCGAAGGAAGGCAGGATCGACCCGCTCATCGGCCGCGAGTCCGAGGTGCAGCGCACGATCCAGGTCCTCTGCCGCCGGCAGAAGAACAACCCGCTCCTCGTCGGCGATCCCGGCGTCGGCAAGACAGCCATCGCGGAGGGCCTCGCCCGCAAGATCGTGCGCGGCGAGGTGCCGGAGGTCCTCAAGGACGCCACCGTCTTCGCCCTCGACATGGGCACGCTGCTCGCCGGCACCCGCTACCGCGGCGACTTCGAGGAGCGCCTGAAGCAGGTGATGAAGGAGATCGAGGCGCATCCGAACGCCATCATGTTCATCGACGAGATCCACACGGTGATCGGCGCCGGCGCCACGTCCGGCGGCGCGATGGACGCATCGAACCTCCTGAAGCCCGCGCTCGCCCAGGGCACCCTGCGCTGCATCGGCTCCACGACCTACAAGGAGTACCGCCAGTACTTCGAGAAGGACCGTGCCCTCGTGCGCCGCTTCCAGAAGATTGACGTGAACGAGCCGTCGGTGCCGGATGCGATCGAGATCGTGAAGGGCCTCAAGCCCTATTTCGAGGAGTTCCACAAGCTCCGCTACACCAACGAGGCCGTGAAGGCCGCGGTGGAGCTCTCGGCGCGCTACATCAACGACCGCAAGCTGCCGGACAAGGCGATCGACGTGATCGACGAGACCGGCGCGTCGCAGATGCTGCTGCCGGAGAACCGCCGCAAGAAGACGATCGGCCTGAAGGAGATCGAGGCGACCATCGCCACAATGGCTCGGATCCCGCCCAAGACCGTCTCGAAGGACGACGCCGAGGTGCTCGCCCATCTCGACGAAACCCTCAAGCGGGTGGTCTACGGCCAGGACAAGGCCATCGAGGCGCTCACCTCGGCGATCAAGCTCGCCCGGGCCGGCCTGCGCGATCCGGAGAAGCCGATCGGCTCCTACCTGTTCGCGGGACCGACCGGCGTCGGCAAGACCGAGGTCGCCCGCCAGCTCGCCACCTCGCTCGGCGTCGAGCTCCTGCGCTTCGACATGTCCGAGTACATGGAGCGCCACACGGTCAGCCGCCTGATCGGCGCGCCTCCCGGCTATGTGGGCTTCGACCAGGGCGGTCTCCTGACCGACGGGATCGACCAGCATCCGCACTGCGTGCTGCTTCTCGACGAGATCGAGAAGGCGCATCCGGATCTGTTCAACATCCTGCTTCAGGTCATGGACCACGGGAAGCTGACGGACCACAACGGCAAGCAGGTCGATTTCCGGAACGTGATCATCATCATGACCACGAATGCCGGCGCCGCCGACATGGCTCGCCCGGCCTACGGCTTCACCCGCACCAAGCGCGAGGGTGACGATACGGAAGCGGTGAACCGGCTGTTCACGCCGGAATTCCGCAACCGCCTCGACGCCATCATCTCCTTCGGCCATCTGCCGAAGGAAGTGGTCCAGAAGGTCGTCGACAAGTTCGTGCTCCAGCTGGAGGCCCAGCTGGCGGACCGGAACGTCACGATCGAGCTCACGGACGAGGCCCGCGACTGGCTGGTCGAGCATGGTTATGACGAGGCCATGGGCGCCCGTCCGATGGGACGCCTGATCCAGATGACGATCAAGACGCCCCTGGCCGACGACATTCTGTTCGGTCGCCTGAAGGACGGCGGCGCGGTCCGCGTCATCGTCAAGAGCGATGAGATCGGCCTCCAGACCCTCGGGTTCGAATATCCCGAGGGGCCCGTGAAGCCGAAGCCCGAGACGGATGTCGTCAAGGCCAAGAAAAAGCCCCGTGCCAAGTCGAGCGGGACCTCGAAGGCAAAAAAGTCGGTGAAACCGAAGGGACCCGGTGGTAATGGGGGCGGAGGTGTCCGCACCGTTCCGAAGGTTCCGTTGGTGAGAGCATGACCACTGAGCTACACGAAGGCCCGCTTGAGACCGCTCCGGCCGTCGCGTCCACGTCCAAGCTGACCTGGCGCCAGCAGCGCGCCGTCCGCCGCCGTCGCCGCGTCTGGTTCGAAGAGGTTCTCGGCTGGATTCTCGTGCCGCTCATCCTGTTCGGGTGCTACTGGTTCGTCGAGCTGGTGCTCAGCGGGATGGGCACCTCGATCGGAGCGATCATCGACGGGCTCAGTAACCTGAGATCCAACCTCTGACGCTCCGGCGTTTCGACGATTAATGATTGCCCTGCCTCGAACCCGAGGCAGGGCGTTCTTTTTGCTCAAACGCTAAACTAAATGGTTGAATGATTTTTAGTCTCGTGTATCTTCAACCACATGGTTGAACAATATGCCCATTTGGATGCCGTGTTCCACGCCCTGGCCGACCCGACGAGGCGAGCCATGCTCCGCCGCTTAGCCACGGGCGAGCAGAGCATCGGTGAGCTGGCGGCTCCCTTTCAGATGTCCTTCGCAGGCGCGTCGAAGCATGTCCGCGCGCTCGAGCACGCTGGCCTGATCCGGCGAGAGGTGAGGGGGCGGACCCATGTCTGCCGGCTCGACCCGGCGCCGCTTGCGGCCGCTGACGAATGGCTGCGCTTCTACGAACGCTTCTGGGCCGAGCGGCTCGACGCTCTCGAGCGTGTTCTCAAGCAGCAGGACGAGGAGCCGAAATGACTGGAGCGACACCCATTCCCGTACGGATCACGCGGCGCTTTGCGGCGGGTCCCGAGCGGGTCTTCGACGCCTTTCTCGATCCGCATCTTGCCGGACAATTCATGTTCGCAACGCCGGGCGGGGAGATGACGAAGGTCGAGATCGACCCTTGTGTGGGCGGCGCCTTCATATTCGTGGACCGGCGGAACGGACGCGAAATCGGGCACCGTGGAACCTATCTCGAGATCGACCGGCCCCGCCGCTTGGTCTTTTCCTTCACGGTCGAAGGCGTCGAAGCCGAGCCGGATCGCGTCACGATCGACATCGCGGCCGTCGCTACAGGATGCGAACTCACCCTGACCCACGAGATGAAGCCCGAATGGGCCGAATACATCGACCGGACCGAGGCCGGCTGGAGCATGATTCTCCAAGGCCTCGAAACGGCGATCAGCCGGATCGGCCATCCCGCCGGCCTGTCGTTCCCCGAAAACCGAAATGTGTGAGCAGGAGAGGTCCATGGACCAATACGGTATCCTTGCAGCGGCCGATACGGTCCGCTTCGAACGTCTGCTGCCCGGCCCGATCGATCGGGTCTGGGCCTTCCTGACCGAGTCCGACAAAAGGGCAAGCTGGCTTGCCTCCGGTCCGATGGACCTTCACGCCGGGGGGCGTGTGGAACTGCTTTTCCGCAACTCCGACCTTTCGCCGACGCAGGAGGCTGTCCCTGACAAGTACCGGCAATATGATGACGGCAACGGTGCCAAGCTGGTCGCAAGAGTGACGCGATGCGAGCCGCCCCGTCTCCTCAGCCACACCTGGAGCGGGGAGCCGGGCCTGGAGTCCGAGGTCACCTACGAGTTGACGGCGAAGGGCGACAAGGTGCTTCTCGTCCTGACCCACCGCCGCCTCGGCAGTCGCACCGAGATGTTGAGCGTGTCGGGCGGCTGGCATACCCATCTCGACATTCTGGCCGCCCGCCTGAGCGACGACGTGCCGGCACCGTTCTGGTCGACCTACGGGCGGCTGGAGGCGGAGTACGACAGGCGCCTTCCGGCCTCCTGATCACTCTTCGTCCTGATGGCGGAAGGGAGTCGCGGAGGCTAGTTCCTCTGCGGCTTCCGAAACATAGCGCCGCTCCTGCTCGAGATAGGACGCAACGGCCCGCCGCAGGGACGGATCGGCGAGATCGTGTGCGGACGTGGTGATGACCGGCCGGTAGCCCCGCGCCAGCTTGTGCTCGCCCTGCGCGCCGGCTTCGACCCGGTCGAGGCCCCGGGCGATCGCGAACTCGATGGCCTGATAGTAGCAGACCTCGAAGTGCAGGAAGGGATGATCCTCGATGCAGCCCCAGTTGCGGCCATAGAGCCGTCGGTCGCCGATGAAGTTGATCGCGCCGGCGATATAGCGTCCGTTGCGCTTGGCCATCACCAGCAGAATGCGTTCCGCCATCCGCTCGCCGACCAGCGAAAAGAACCGGCGGTTGAGATAGGGGCGGCCCCATTTGCGCGAGCCCGTATCCATGTAAAAGGCGAAGAACGCATCCCAATGGGCTTCCGTGATGTCGCGGCCTGTCACCCATTCGACCGTGATTCCGTTCTGGAGCGCGTCCCGCCGCTCGCGGCGGATGGCCTTGCGCTTGCGTGAGGCGAGTGCCGCGAGAAAGTTGTCGAAACTCCCATAATCCTCGTTGAACCAGTGGAACTGCTGGTCGTCGCGCCGCAGGAAACCCTTGGCCGTGAAGGCCTTTATGTCGGCTTCCTGAAGGAATGTGGCGTGGATCGAGGAGGCCTTGGTCTGGTCGCGAACGGCCCGGAGGCCTGCAATCAGATGGTCGCGGACCTCGTCCGCCCTTGGGCTCTCCGGCACCAGGAGGCGCGGTCCGGTCGCGGGCGTGAAGGGCACCGAGACCTGAAGCTTGGGATAGTAGTGTCCGCCTGCGCGCGTGTAGGCATCCGCCCAGGAATGGTCGAAGACGTATTCGCCCATGGAATGGGACTTCAGGTAGCACGGAACCGCCCCGAGAAGCGTCTCGGCTTCGTCCTCCACCACGAGATGGAGAGGAGCCCAGCCCGTGCGGCCTCCGACGCAGCCGGAATCCTCGAGGACCGACAGGAACGCATGGGACACGAACGGGTTGTGCGGATCCTCATCGCCGGCGGTCGCCGCGCGGAGCGCGCAGGCATCCCAGGCGGCGGCGGGCACCGCCTTGAGGCTCTGGGCAATTTTGACCTGGAATGACACTGATTGATAAGGATCTCGCCGTTACCCAAGAGCTAGGGCTTCGGCGGGATCCTTGCAAGCTTGGGCTATAAAGCATCGGACCCAAAAGCGGATTTGCACTTTTGCGTCCGATGCTTTCTTTTAGGATGGGGAGCATCGTCCAAGCGGAAAACCGGATCTACTTTTCCGCACGATGCTCTAAGGCAAAAAGCCTTCGAAGACCATCTGGTCGGCGAACTTCTCGGCACGGGCCCGCTGTTCGGGATTGCGCACGGTCCAAGTCATGACCGGCAGGTTGCCGAGCACCTTGCACAGGTAAGGGCCGGCGCAGGGGAGGTCGTCCACCTTCCAGGAGACGAACTGCGGCTGAGACTCCTCGATATGCAACAGGTTCGCGAGGCGGTGCTTGAGTTCCGCGCTCATGAAGCTGTCGTTCTTCGAGGCATAGTGGAGTTCGCCGATGATCCCGCGCGTGATCGACGGCGCGCTCGTGCGCAGGGTCGAGACGACGAACGGATCGAAGGACTTCACCACGAACGGACCGCTGTAATCAGCCAGGATTTCGCAGACGCGCTTGGTCAATCGCACGTCGCCGTTGAATTTGCTCTTGATCTCGATAACCAGCGGTACCCGTCCGGCGATCGTGTCGAGGAACTGCCGGAACGAGGGGATCCTGTCTCCGCCTTTCGCGCCGGTGATGGCGATCTTCGTCAGATCCGAAAGATTGCGCTCGATCACCGCTCCCTTGTCGCCGGTGAGGCGGTCGAGATCGAAGTCGTGGAAGACGATCGCCTCGTTGTCGGCGGTCAACTGAACGTCGAGCTCGATCGGGAAGCCGCGCGCGATGGCGGCTTCCGCGGCAGAGATCGTGTTCTCGATCACGCCGTTGGCTTTGTCATGGAGGCCGCGATGGGCGATGGGCTTCGCGACGAGCCAGCTTGGGGTGCTCATTTGACTTCGAACATTCCTTCGACTTCGACACAGGCGTCGAGCGGCAGCTCCGCGACGCCGACGGTGGAGCGCGCATGACGCCCGGCATCGCCGAGGACCTCGACCATCAGGTCGGACGCGCCGTTCATCACCGGCGCGAGGCCCGCGAAGGTCGGCACGGCGTTGATGAAGCCGCCGAGGCGCACGCAGCGCACGACCTTGTCCAGGTCGCCGACGGCCGCCTTCAGCTGGGCGAGAAGGTTGATCGCGCACAGCCGCGCCGCCTCCTGGCCTACCTCCGGCGTGATCTCGGCTCCAAGCTTGCCCTTGTGGCCGTCGGAAAGCTTGCCGTCGAGGCCGAGGCAGAGCTGGCCCGAGATGACGATCAGGTTGCCGGTGCGCACGAAGGGGACGTAGTTCGCCACCGGTGCGGCAGGGGTGGGGAGCGTGATGCCCAGGTCCTGGAGTTTCTTGTCGACTGCGCTCATTTGAAGCCTCGCCTTTAATCCCGAAGACTTAGTGGCCGATGAACCAATGAGACGCAAGTTCGAACATTGCCCTGTCCGCAGGACGATTCTATCTTCATCCCTGGGGGGACTGGAGGATTTATGCGTTCGTTGTTGATGGCGTCTGGCCTGTCCATTGCCTTGCTGGTGCCGGCGATGGCCGAAACGGCCAAGAATACGGTGCAACTCATCCCGCACCGGGCCGTCTACGACCTCTCGCTCTTGCGGTCGGAAGGATCGCGCGGGCTGGACAGCGCCCGCGGTCGGATCGCGATGGAGTTCGGCGGGAATGCCTGTGAGGGGTACACGCTGAATTACCGTCAGGTCACGGTGCTCGACAGCAACGAGACCGGCCCGCGCACGGTCGATACCCGGACCGCAACCTTCGAGGCCGGGGACGGGCAGTCGATGCGGTTCAAGTCCACGTCCTCCATGCAGGGCCTGACCAAGGACGGGGTCGACGGGGACGCCAAACTCGCCCCCGATGGGACTCTGGACGTCCGCTTCAAGCAGCCGAGGAACGCCACATTCGCGGCCGCCGGCCAACCGGTCTTCCCGACCGAGCACCTGAAGCGCCTGATCGAGGCGGGCCGGAAGGGGCAGACCACCGTTTCCGTGCGGGTCTACGACGGGTCGGACGACGGCAAGAAGGTTTACGACACGCTCGCCCTAGTCGGGCGCCGGATCGAGCCGGGAGCGGGAAGCGGCCTCGAGGAGACGGTCCGTCAGGACGCCATGGCCAACATGGCGCGCTGGCCGGTGACGATCAGCTACTTCACCGAAGGGGCGGGCGAGCGGACCCCGGCCTATACGATTTCCTTCGAGCTCTACGAGAACGGCGTGAGCCGGGCCCTGAAGCTCGATTACGGCGACTTCGCGCTCAAGGGCGAACTCACCAGCCTCCAGATCCAGACCGCCGCGGCACCGGCCTGTCAGCGCTGAGGCTTGCGTAGGACGATCCCCTTCTGAAGCGCCGCCGTACCGAACTTGTCGCGGATCTTGTCGATGGCAGCCTCCATGTGGGCCTGCCGGACGACGGTCTGGTCCGCCAGGTCGCCTCGATCCGCCTCCGCGGCATCACAGAGATCCGCCGCCCCGATGCCGATGAGCCGGTAGGAGGTGCCGTCGCACGCGGCTTTCAGAAGATGGCGGGCCGGCTCGAACAGGCGCGCGGCAAGCTGGGTCGGCGGCAGGCCCGACCGGGTCCGGGTAAGGAGCCGGAACTCCCGGTCCTTCAGTTTGAGCGTCACGCTCTGGCCGGCGAGGCCCGCGGTCTTCAGCCGTTTCGAGACCTTTTCCGATAGGCGCCACAGGATAGGCTCGAGATCGTCGAACGCCTGCAGATCCGTCTCGAACGTGGTCTCCGCCGAGATGCTCTTGGTCTCCCGCTCGGGCGTGACGGGTCGGCTGTCCTCGCCCCAGGCCAGCCGCGACAGGCGCTGCGAATCCCGCCCGAGAGCCTCGAACAGGACCTTCAAGGGCACATGGCGCAGATGGGAGATCAGCGTCACGCCAGCCTTCGCCAGGCGGGCCTGGGCGGAGGCGCCGATCCCGGGAATGATCGAGACCGGCTTGTCCGCCAGGAAATCGGGAGCCTCGGCCCGGCCGATGATCGAGAAGCCGCGGGGCTTTTGGAGGTCGGACGCGATCTTGGCCAGGAACTTGTTGGGCGCCAGCCCCACCGAGATGCTGATGCCGATCTCGGTTTCGACCCGGTGGGCGAAGCGGGCGAGCGTCACGGCAGGGCTGCCGTGGTGCAGGCGCTCGGTCCCCGAGAGGTCGAGAAAGGCCTCGTCGATCGAGACCGGCTCCACCAGCGGGGTCAACTCCAGCATGAGCTGTCGCACCTCGCGGCCGGCCACCCGATACTTTTCAATGTTCGGCTTGATGACGACCGCATGCGGACAGGCCTTCAGGGCCTTGAACATCGGCATGGCGGAGCGAACGCCGTAGGTCCGTGCCACATAGCAGGCCGTGGACACGACGCCGCGCTTGCCGCCGCCGATGATCACCGGCCTGTCGGCAAGGCTCGGGTCGTCCCGCTTCTCCACCGCGGCGAAGAAGGCATCGCAGTCCACGTGGGCGATGGAGAGGCTGTCCCTTTCCGGGTGCCGGAGCAGGCGAGGGGACCCGCACGCCGCACAGCGCTGCGCCAGGACGGTCCCGGCGAAGGTCAGGCAGTCACGGCAGAAGGGGGCGACACTCATAGGTGGCTAGTCGAACTCGGACGGCGAGAGGGTGAAATGAGCCTGCATCACCTCCTCCGGCTTGATCTTCTGCGTTTCCGCGAAGCCGACGAGCAGCGCCTCGTCCGAGGCGATGTAGTCAAGGATACCGGCGAAGAATCCGGCCGACTCGGCCGCGATCCGGATTGTGTCGACCCGCAGGCCGGAGACCGCCAGAAAGCGGTTCAGGCGGTCTTCATCGTTCGTGATATAGGAGAAGGCACTCAGCGCGATGCGCTCGGCCTCGTCGACGCTCATTTTCCTCAAGGGCATCTTCCTGCGATGGATTTGCAATTCATCAATAGGTTTGCTTGTAGCCTTATCATCGGACGAACAAGTGGGCCGGTGAAGTCAGTTTTTGTGCCCTGGGACAGCCGCAATGAAGAAGACCGTGCTCATCGTCGAGGATAACGAGCTCAACATGAAGCTCTTCAACGATCTCCTCGAGGCCCACGGCTATGCGACCTTGAAGACGGGCCATGGCATCGAGGCCATGGAACTCGCCCGCGCCCACAGGCCGGATTTGATCCTCATGGACATCCAGCTGCCGGAGGTCTCCGGTCTCGAGGTGACGCGCTGGCTGAAGGCCGACGACGAGCTGAAATCCATCCCCGTCATCGCCATCACGGCCTTCGCCATGAAGGGCGACGAGGAGCGCATCAGGGAAGGGGGCTGCGAGGCCTACCTGTCCAAGCCGATCTCCGTCGCCAAGTTCATCGCCACGGTCAAGACTTACCTGGAAGCGGACAGCGGCCGGCCCTGAGCCTTTCCCGTGCAGATGACGATGCGGCAGGTGGTAAATAGGGCCGGAAACGCGCGGCCGCCTGACCTTTCGCATCAGAAACCCGACTCTTGTTGTTGACAACGTTGAGGTTTCGCTATTCCTTTGGAAAACGGCTTTTTTGGACCGTCGCCATGCTTGCGCCGCGCGATGTTTCCAATATGTTCAGGTTCGAATCCTCCGCTTCTTGCGGAGACGCAATGCCTTACGGATGCTCAGGTCCGCCGCATCTCCTGGGGTTCGTAGGCTCGGCCAGCCGGGGCGGCTCGTTGCCTCCTCAACATTCCGCTTCCGGCTGGCCACCTCCCTTTCGCCCATCGGCACCCTCCGCGCCTGCCGGCTGCCGAAGCCGTTCCCGAATTCATTCATCCGCTGCCGTCAGGGCTGATCCGAAAGAGCATTATCTCTTTCGGATATGCAGTTGATCTCTTTCGAGCGAAGGGAAGAGAAGCGGTGCGCGCAAAGGTATCGGGAGCAGTTCGCCAGCTCAGTCCATCGCATTGCAGCTTGTTTGCATGCGAAATATCCAGAGTGGCGGATCAAACGGCGAAGCAAACGATCGATCCGACATAGTTGTTCCCTCAAAACAAGCCTGTTGACCGTTCTCACATCTGCGCTGAATTCCCGGTGTCGCCGTCGCGCATAGCCGAAAGTACCTCTTTGGGTCTTTTGAGTACTCCCCCGATGGGTGTTGGACCTCACGCCGCGCGACCCTTCTTATCGTGTCAGTTCTCCCGCTGAGCCACATGCATTGAGCGGGAGCGTGCAACACACGAGAGGCGCCAATGGCCACTATTGTTTTGACGGTTGCTGAGTTCCGCGCGGCTACGATCCCATTCTCGACGGCGGATGACGTCGTTCTCGCAGACACCAGTGCGAACATTGCCACCCTCACCGGAACCGAGGTCCAGCAACTCGGTGCGCTCAACGTAGACAGCATCGACGCGACAGATGACCTCGTCGTGCTGTCCATCCCGCAACTGGTTAACCTCGGGTCGGTCGCATTGACGCCCGCGGATGTGGTCGTCTTTCAGGCAACGGGCGCGGATCTGGCAACGGGTACACCTGCAGATGTTGCCGACTTGGCGGCGCGTAACGTCGATTTCATCGACGCGTCCGATGATGTGCTGACATACAACTTCGAACAGTTCAGCGCTCTCGGCACCGTCAGCTTCACGGCATCCGATACGGTCACGATCACTGCGACGGCCGCACAGGTGCAGGGTCTGACGCCAGCCGACATCGCTGCGATGTCAACCAAGAATGTGGACGTTCTCGACCCAGACGCCACCGTGACCCTCACGGTGGCACAGGCAGCAGCATTCGCCGGGAGTGGCATTTCCTTCCCGGCGGCCGACAACGTCGGCGTCGTTGATACGGGCGCCAACCTCGCCACGCTTACCGATGCACAGATCACGTCCCTCATTGCCAAGGGCGTCGACGCCTTCGATGCCAGTGATAATGCGATCAGGGTCTCGCTGGCACAGTTCAACGCCTTCGGCACTACTCTTGCCGTCGATGATGCTGTGACGCTTTCTGATGCGGGTGCAAACATCGCCGCGCTGACGCCCGATCAACTCACGGCATTAGCAGGACAGGGCGTTGTCGCCATTGATGTAACTGACAACGCTCTAGCGCTCTCGGTTGCACAGCTTAATGCTCTGGGAGTCCCTCTCTCTGCTGGTGACGCAGTGACCCTCGCGGATACAGGTCAGAATATCGGTGGCCTTTCGGAAGCTCAGATCGCAGCACTTGCCGGGCAAAGTGTCGTTGCAATCGACGCAACAGACAATGCGCTCACCTTGACCCTCGGGCAGCTCAACAGCCTTGGCGCCGTGCAGCTCACCGCGTCCGATCAAGTCTCGGCTACTGCTTCGACGGCTGATCTCCTGGGCCTGACGAGCGTTCAATTGGATACTCTGGTAGCCCAGGGCGTCGACCTTCTCGATTCCACCGATGATGTCGTCGCTCTGACAGTTGCGCAGGCCCAGCTGATCACCGGCAAGGGGCTCGGCTTCGCTGCTGGAGATGCCGTGACCCTCTCAGACAGCGGCGCTGCACTGGCTGCACTGACGCCAGCTCAGATTGCTGATTTGGCGGCCAAAGGCGTCGACGTAATTGACGCCACGGATAATGCTCTCACGCTTACTGCCGCCCAAGCAGCTTCTTTGGCTGGCAGCGGCACCTCTGCCGCATCGGGTGATACCGTGACGGTTGTCGATACGGGCGCCGCGCTCGGCGCGCTGACGCCGGCGCAACTCGCTTCATTGAACGGCAAGGGCGTCGATGCGCTCAACGCGACGGACAATGTCCTTGCTCTCTCCGTGGCTCAGCTGAAGGCTCTCGGATCGGTTGGTCTGGCTGTCGACGACGCCGTCCGTCTGACGGATGCAGGTTCGACACTGGCCAGTCTGTCGGCCGGTGAAATTTCCGGCCTCGCGGCACGAGGCGTCGACATTCTTGACGCTGCGGACAACGCGGTGACGCTGTCCCTGTCCCAGTATCAGTCTCTCGGTGCTCTTCAGATCGCGGCCGAAGACCGCGTCACGATCAATGGAACCTCGGCGTCCGAGCGCATCGATGGACGCGCCAACAACGAGTACCTCAAGGGCTTCGGCGGCAATGATCGTCTCAACGGCAATGATGGGAACGACTGGCTCAGCGGCGGAACCGGTAAGGATATCCTGACCGGCGGTCGCGGCGCCGACGTCTTCGTGTTCGACACAAGGCCGAGCAAAAAGTCGAATTTCGACACAGTGCGAGACTTCAACGTCCGCGACGACAGCGTCTATCTCGACAACGCCATCTTCAAGAAGCTCGGAAAGGGCAGCGAGGCCAATCCGGGCAAGCTGAACAAGGCGTTCTTCCAGATCGGCGAACGCGCGGATGATCGCAACGACTACCTGATCTACAACAAGAAGACCGGCATCCTCTATTACGATGCGGACGGATCGGGCAGCGCCCATCAGGTCGAGATCGCCAAGCTGTCGAAGAACCTGAAGCTGACCTACAAGGACTTCTTCATCATCTAACGAAACGGATCCCGCCTAAACTGCCCCTCCCCATCGCCTGGGGAGGGGTTTCGCACGCGGCCTTCACGAAATGAAACCTGGAAAGCCAGCGTGGAACATAGGGGTCATGACTGCGCTGGTGGTCCCAACTCGGCTCAGGGCGTTTTCCGCGCCGCCCAGACCATCCCGCGGCGCAGGATCGTGCGCATCTGCGGCACGTCGAACTCCTTCGCCACGTGTCCGAGGGAGCTGTAGAAGACGCGGCCCTCGCCGTGGCGGCGCTTCCAGACGACGGGCATCACCACGCCTTCGATCCACGGCGCGTGCTCGCCGGAAAAGGTCGTGGTCGCGAGGACCTCGTTCGAAGGGTCCACGTGCATGTAATACTGCTCGGAGTGGTAGTCGAAGTCGCCGATGCCTTTCATGATGGGATCATCGGCCCGAGTGACGTTCACCCGATAATCGATGATGTTGCCAGGATGGGCCACCCACTGGCCGCCGCACATGAACTGGTATTCCACGGCCTCTCGGAAGGCGTCCCCCATGCCTCCGTGAAAGCCGGCGAGTCCCACGCCCTCGCGCACCGCCTTCGAGAGGTTCGCGACCTCGTCCTTCTCGATTCTCGACATGGTGTAGATCGGGACGATCAGGCCCAAGTCCGCGAGACCGGGATCCGCGAAGGCGCGGGTCGATGTCTCGACGGAGACGTTGAAGCCTTCCTCCTTCAGCATGTCCGCGACGATGGCGGCACATTGCTCCGGCTCATGTCCGCTCCAGCCGCCCCATACGATCAATGCGTCGCTCATGGTCGAGCGCTTCCTTTCGTGTCCGTGTCGTTCATTGCCAGGTTGGAACGAGAGGGCCGGCTTTTGGGTGGAAGCCGGCCCGGATGCATCTTCGGCGTTCTCAAGCGGCCGTGGCTGCTTTCGGCTGCCCCTTCCAGAGCTTGGCGGCGGCGGCATCGTCCAGCACGGCCGGGCGTTCCAGCGAGGTGGTGATGGCCCGCGGCTGGCCGGTGACGGCTCCCTCGAGGATCGAGTGCATCACCTCGAGCACATGAAGGGCGAGCCGGCCCGTCGAGCGGTGAGGGGTGCCGTTGAGGACCGCACTGGCGAGGTCAGCGAGGCCAAGCGCCCGATAGTTGGCGCGCGATGGAGCATCCGGGGCCCAATTTGGCGAGCGCCAGTTGGGTGCGCCGAGCGGCATGTCGCTCGAGTCGACGGCACGCCAGTCTCCGCCGCGCTCGGTCACCTCCACATGGCCGCCGAAGAAGTTCGGGTCGGGCACGCGGAGTGACCCTTCGGTGCCGTAGAGCTCGATGGCCGGGTGGCCGTGCTTCCACACATCCCAGCTCATGCAGAACGTGACCTGAGCGCCGGAGGCGAACTCGAGCAGCGCCATGACATGGGTCGGTGTCTCCACCGGGATGCGGTGACCCTTGCGTGGGGATTCCGCCGTCACGACGCGCTCGGGGAAGCCGATGCTCGACATGGCAAAGACGCGCTTCACAGGGCCGATCAGGTTCACGAGGGCGCCGAGGTAGTAGGGCGCCATGTCGAGGATGGGTCCGCCGCCGGGCTTGAAGAAGAACTCCGGGTCGGGATGCCAGTGCTCCATGCCGTGGGACATGAGAAAGGCGGTGCCGGACAGGATGCGCCCGACAGAGCCGTCGTCGACGAGCCTGCGCGCGAGACGTCCGCCCGCACCCAGGAAGGTGTCCGGCGCGCAGCCCAGGAGCACGCCGCCTGCCTCGGCCTCGTCGACCAGGCGGCGGCCCTGCTCGAAATCGACCGCCAAGGGTTTCTCGGAGAAGACGTGCTTGCCCGCGCTCAGGGCCGCTAGGGAGACGCCGAAATGGGCGCTCGGGATCGTGAGGTTCACGACGAGGTCGATATCGTCCCGGGCGAGGAGCTCATCCACCGTCATCGCTTCGATGCCGTAGCGGCTCGCCTGGGCCTGGGCGGCCTCGGGCCGCATGTCCGCGCAGGCGCGAAGCGTCAGGCCTTCATAGGCCGGGATGTTCTGCAGGTAGATGCCCGAAATGTTGCCGCAGCCGATGATGCCGACATTCAAGGGGTTCATGATGATCAATCCTCGATCTTGCTCAGGAAGGCAAAGCTGGCGCGGGCGGTCTGCGCCGGGTCCGCCGGCTTGTCATGCTCCACCACCATCCACTTGGCGCCGGCCTGACGGCAGACGCGCCAGAGGTCGCTCCAGTCGAGCACGCCGGATCCGACATCGGTCCATCCGTCCTGGTCCTCGTTCTGTCCGGTCGGGGCGATGTCCTTCACATGGGCGGAGATGACGCGATCGCGGTAGCGGTGAATCCACTGCTCGGGATCGGCCCCGCCTCGGGCGAGCCAGGCCACGTCCACCTGCCAGGCGAGGGGAGTTCCTTCGGCTGCTTCGAAGATCAGCTCGAGCGCGGTCTTCTCGCCCTCCTTCGGCTTCAGCTCCCAGTGATGGTTATGATAGCCGAGCCGGATGCCGTCGCGCTGGAAGCGTTCCGCCAGCTCGCCGAGTTCGCGCCCGAGCGAGCGCCAGCCGTCCGCCGCCATGTCGCGTTGGTCCGGCGGCACGGCCGGCATGAAGAGATCCGTAAAGCCGAGCGTGCGGCAGGATTCCACGATCGCGTCGGGCTTCTCGCGGAGGGCCGCGAGGCTGACATGGCTCGACGAGGCGGTCAGGCCGCGGGCATCGAGCTTCGAGCGGACGCTGGCGGCATCGTCGAGATGCGAGCCCACCGTCTCCACGTGGCGGTAACCGGCGTCCGCAACCGTATCAAGAATGCGATCGAGGTTTTCCAGCGACCGCAGGGTATAGAGCTGTATCGAGAGAGTGTCCGTGACGCTCATGTCAGTCCTCATGGTTCGAAAAGGCAAGCGCGGCCGGACACGGCGAAGAGCCGGACGCGAAGAGGCGTAAAGAGGGTTCTAGATCCGGTCGCCTGTTTCCGCATCGAACAGGGACACCTGGGCGACGTCGACCCGCAGCGACAGGCGGTCGCCGGGAGCGGCCTTCGTGTTGCCGCCGGTCCGGACCTGAAGGGAGCCTTCGCGGTCGCTGCACCAGATCACCATGTCGGCGCCCATCGGCTCGACGATGTCGATGGTGAAGCCGGACCAAGTGCCGATGTCGAGGATGTCGAGATGCTCCGGGCGCACGCCGAGGATAACGTCCTGACCGGCCGTCGGGTGTCCGGTGAAGTCGTATCCGGCAAGCGGAAGACGTCGGCGCCCGGCGACGAACTCCGGCGAGCCGTCCGATTCCTCGATGCGGCCCTTGATGAAGTTCATCTGCGGCGAGCCGACGAAGCCGGCGACGAAAAGGTTGGCGGGACGGCGGTAGATCTCGCCCGGGCTGCCGATCTGCTGGACTTTCTGGTCCTTCATGACGACGATGCGGTCGGCGAGCGTCATGGCCTCGATCTGGTCGTGGGTCACGTACACCATGGTAGTCTTGCCGAGCCGCGCATGCAGGCGCTTGATCTCGACCCTGAGTTCGTTGCGCAGCTTGGCGTCGAGGTTCGAGAGCGGCTCGTCGAAGAGGAATACTGCGGCGTCGCGCACTAGCGCCCGGCCGATGGCGACGCGCTGGCGCTGGCCGCCGGAGAGCTGGTCGGGGCGACGGTCGAGGAGATGGGTGATCTGCAGCAGTTCGGCCGCCTGCTTCACGCGCTTCTCGATTTCGGGCTTTGGCGTCTTCGCCATCCTGAGGCCGAAGGACATGTTCTCCTTCACGCTCATGCGCGGATAGAGGGCGTAGGACTGGAACACCATGGCGATGCCGCGGTCCTTGGGCTCCTCCCAGGTCACGTTCCGGCCGCCGATCCAGATCTGGCCGGAAGCCACGTCGAGGAGGCCCGCGATGGCGTTGAGCAGGGTCGACTTTCCGCAGCCCGAGGGGCCGAGCAGGACGATGAACTCGCCCTCCTCGATGTCGAGGGTGAGGCCGTCGAAGACCCGGACCGCCTCGAAAGCGACCGACACATCACGAACGGAAACAGCGCTCATGCCTTATCCCTTCACAGCGCCAGCGGCGATGCCGCGGACGAACCAGCGTCCCGAAACGAAGTAAACGACGAGGGGAACGAGCGCCGCGAGCATGGTCGCCGCCATGTCCACGTTGTAGGCGCGCTCGCCTTGAGTCGAATGCACGATGTTGTTCAGCTGCACGGTCATCGGCAGGTTCTCCCGGCCCGCGAAGGTCAGACCGAAGATGAAGTCGTTCCAGATGCCGGTGGTCTGGAGGATGGTGGCGACTACCAGCATCGGGGTCGACATCGGCAGCATCACGCGGAAGAAGATCGTCCAGAACCCGCCGCCGTCGATGCGCGCCGCCTTGAAGAGCTCTATGGGAAGCCCGGCGTAGTAGTTGCGGAACAGCAGCGTCATCGTCGGCAGGCCGAAGATCACGTGCACGATGACGATGCAGGTCAGCGAGTTGTAGATCCCAGACATCGAGAAGATGCGCACCAGCGGATAAAGGAAGACCTGGTAGGGAATGAAGGCGCCGAGCAACAGCACGCCGAACATTACGTTGGCGCCCTTCACCCTCCAGAAGGAGAGGGCGTATCCGTTGATGGCTCCCGCCGCGATGGAGAGGATAACGGACGGGATCAGGATGCGTACCGAGTTCCAGAACCCGACGCTGATGCCGTTGCATTCGAGGCCGGTGCAGGCCGACGACCAGGCCTTGGTCCATGCCTCGATCGTCATCGCGGCCGGCAGGGCGAGGATGTTGCCGAGCCGGATCTCGTCCATGGGCTTGAGGGAGGTCACGACCATGATCCAGAGCGGCAGCAGGAAGAACAGGGCCGCGGTGATCAGGAAGGCATAGACCCCGACGCGCCCGATCGTGAGGTGGCGCGGACGGCGGCCCTGGGGCTCGAGCGCGCTCATGCGGGCCTCCTCTGGGCTCGGATGTAGCGGGCATAGACCCAGGGCGCGAGGACGGCGACGACCGTGATCAGCATGATCGTGGCGGCTGCGGTACCGAGCGCGATGTTGTTGCGCTCGAACAGGTGGTCCATGACGAACTTCGCCGGCACTTCGGTGGCGATGCCCGGGCCGCCCATGGTCATGGCGACGACGAGGTCGTAGAGCTTCACCACGCCGGTCGCGAGCAGCACGGTCGCAGTTACGACCATGGGGCGGAGCAGGGGCAGCACGATCGACGTGTAGACCCGCCACGTCGGCACGCCGTCGACCTTGGCGGCCTTCCACAGGTCCTCGTCGACGCCGCGAAGCCCGGCGAGCAGGATGGCCATCGTGAGGCCGGACCCGTGCCAGAGGCCCGCTATCACGATGGTGTAGATCGCCATGTCCGGATTGACGAGCCAGTCGAAGGTGAAGCTTTCGAAACCGAGATCGCGCACAACTTTCTGCAGGCCGAGCCCCGGATTCAGGAACCATTGCCACGCCACGCCCGTCACGACGAACGACATGGCGTAGGGATACAGGAACACCGTGCGGAAGATGCCTTCCGCGCGAACGTTCTGGTCGATGAAGACCGCGAGCAGGAAGCCGAGGATCAGGCATCCGGAGATGAACAGCACGCCGAAGATGACGATGTTCTCGGCCGAGGTCACGAAGCGGTCGTTCACGAACAGGCGGCTGTATTGCGCCAGTCCGACCCAGTCGAGCTTCGGCAGGAGGGTGGAACTCGTGAAGGAGAGCCGCACCGTCCAGAGCATGCAGCCGATATAGACGACCAGCACCACAAGGGCGGTCGGCAGGAGCGCAAGGGCGGCAGGCAACCTCGTTCTGACGAGGCGGCGTCCCTGGGTGCTGGCGGCCCGGACCGTGGGAACGGGAATCGTGGCGGAATCCATCGCGCAGGCCCTTTATCGAGAGAGACGGCGTCCGGCGGGTGATGGTCGTTCCCGCCGGACCGTGAGGGCTGTCAGCCAGGTCAGCCGGCGTCGCGCATCGCGGCGGTGACCTTCTCGATGAAGGTGTCGGCGGACATGTTCGGTGTATTCCAGAACTGCGTGACCGCATCCTGCATGGCGCCCGAGAAGTTCGGCGGGCTGAGCAGCTCCATGGCCTCGACCTGGTTGGCCGGGTCGCTCAAGACCGCATGGGACTTCTGCGCGCAGACGTCCATTGACGAGACATCCACGTCCATGCGGACAGGGATCGAGCCCTTCTTCTTGTTGAACTCGATCTGGCTTGTCGGATCGAGAAGCACCTCGATCAGCTTGTCCTGCGTGGCGAGCGCATTCTTGTCCTTGGTCGCGGGGAAGACGAACACGTCGCCGCCGATCACGAGCTTGCCGCCGCCCTCACCGACGAGGGTGCAGCCGTATTCCTTGCCGGCGGTCTGGCCGGCGGCGATGAACTCACCCTTGGCCCAGTCGCCGTTGAAGTGCATGGCGGCCTTGTTGGTGATCACGAGTGCGGTTGCGTCGTTCCAGTTGCGGCCCGGGCTGCCGGGATCGACGAGGGCGCGCATCTTGCCGAAGAGCTCCACGGTCTCCTTGAACTTCGGATCCTTCAGGATCTTCGGATCGCGCTTGCCGTAGACGGCCCGGAACATGTCGGCGCCGCCGTGGCCGACGAGGGCTGCGCGGAAGAGGTTGTGCTCCCAGTTAGGCTGCCCGCCGAGCGCGATGGGGATGATGCCCTTTGCCTTCAGCTTCTCGCCGGATGCGATGAGCTCCGGGAAGGTCTTCGGCGGCTCAAGCCCGGCATCGGCGAAAACCTTGGTGTTGTAGAACAGCCAGTTCTGGCCGTGGATGTTCACGGGCACCGCGTAGAACTTGCCCTCGCGGACCGTGGCATCGACGATCGGCTTCGGCATGATCTCGCGCCACTTGCCGGCCTTGGCCTGGGCTTCGACGTCGCGGACGAGATCGTTGCTGACGAGTTCGTCGAACTGCTTGCCGGTGTTGAACTGCATCATGGTCGGGGGATTGCCGCCCACCATGCGGTTGATGCCGGCCGTGCGGGCATTGGCGCCACCCGCGATGGCATTGTCGACCCAGGTGCCGCCGGCCTTGGTGAACTGGTCGGCGAAAACCTTCACGGCGGCGGACTCGCCGGCCGAGGTCCACCAGTGGAGCACCTCGGCTTTCATCTGTTGAGCGCTGGCTCCCGAAGTCCAGACGAGGGCAATAGCAAGGGTATACGCGGAAACGCGTGTCTTCAGGCGCATGGCTTCCTCCCAGAAGCGTTTTGATCGACTTGTGTAATCGATTACATCTTTTCACGTAGGTTGAAATCGGCTTCAAAATAAGTCAAGCACCAAGTTCACGCGGTTTGTTTTCCTGTAACAAGCTTGCTGGTACTGTGGACGTACCGCGGGAGTAGCACTCATGAGCCGCAAGCGATGGCGCTCAGTCAAAGAGATACGCATCGCCGACGTAGCTCGACTTGCGGGTGTATCGACCGCGACCGTGAGCCGTGTCTTGGCGAATCCGGACAAGGTGCGGACCAAAACGCACGATGTTGTGATGGAGGCGGTACGGCGGAGCGGCTACACGCCGAACAGCGTGGCCCGTAACCTGCGCACCCGGCGCACGATGACCGTGCTCGTGGTCGTGCCGAACCTCGCCAATCCGGTCTTCGCCCAGATCCTGCGCGGCATTGACGACGAGCTGACGCAGTCGGGATACGGGCTCGTCATCGGCAATCTCGACAACTGCCTCGAACGCGAGCCGCGCTATGTGGATCTCGCGCTGTCGCGGCAGGCCGATGGAATTCTCCTCATGAACGGGCGCATTCCCGGGGACGGCACGCGCCACATGGACGAGGCCGGGCTGCCGATGGTGGCCATGTGCGCGGCAATTTCCGATGAGCGCATCCCAAGTGTGGTCGTGCAGGACCGGGAGGCTTCGCGGGAGGCGGTCAGGCATCTCGTCGGTCTTGGCCATCGACGGCTCGGCTACGTCGCCGGACCGACAGGCAACGTCATCGAGGGCGAGCGTTACGCCGGCTTCCGTCAAGGCGTGGCGGAGGCAGGGCTGGGCGAGCGCGATTTCGTGCGCTGGGAGGGACGCTTCGTTTTTTCCACCGGTGTTGCGGCCGCCGAGGCCTTCCTGCGCCTGAAGGACCGCCCGACGGGCATCTTCGCAGCGAGCGACGAGAGCGCCATCGGCTTCCTGAAGACGGTGAGGGCGGCGGGCCTGCGCGTGCCGGAGGACGTCTCCATCGTCGGGTTCGACGGCATCGAATTCGCCGACTACATCGAGCCGACCCTCACCACGCTCCAGCAGCCGCTGCATGAGCTGGGCCGCATGGGAGCCAGGGTTCTCCTCAAGATGATCCGAGGGGAGATGAAGCCCGAGGACTGGAGCGTGCGGCTGCCGCTCACGCTCCTCGACCGGGACACCACCGGCCCTGCTCCGGGCAGGGCCGCCAAGCCGCTGCGGCGGCGGGCGGTCTGACGACCGCCACGCGTATGTCGACACGAAGCCTCGGGAGGGCGCTATGGAACCGGTCCGTTGGGGGATCTTAAGCACGGCGAAGATCGGCAGGACCCGGATGATTCCCGGCCTCCTGAAGAGCCCGCTCTGCAAAGTCGTCGCCATCGCCTCGCGAGACGGGGCTGCCGCGCGCGCAACCGCAGACGAGTTCGGTGTCGCGAGGGCTTATGGCTCCTACGAGGAGCTGCTCGCGGATCCTGATGTCGATGCCGTCTACAACCCGCTTCCCAACCACCTCCATGTCCCGATGACGCTTGCGGCCGCTGACGCCGGCAAGCACGTCCTGTGCGAAAAGCCCATCGCCATCACGGCCGCGGAGGCGGAGCGGCTCCGGAATGTACCGCCCCATGTGTTGATCGCGGAAGCCTTCATGGTGCGCCATCATCCGCAATGGCAGCACGTACGCGACCTTGTTCGTGCCGGTGAGATCGGCGAGCCGCGCTTCATCCAGGCGGCGTTCTCGTACTTCAATGCGGATCCCGCCAACATCCGCAACAGGCCCGACATCGGCGGTGGAGGTCTCCTCGACATCGGCTGCTACGCCGTGGTGGCAGGACGCTACTTCTTCGACGACGAGCCGCTCCGCGCGATCGCCCTCATCGACCGCGACATCGCCTTCGGGGTTGACCGGATCGCGAGCGCGATCCTCGATTTCGGCAACGGCCGGCAGCTGACCTTCACGGTCTCGACGCAGGCTGCGCCGCACCAGCGCGTTCAGGTCGTCGGCACGAAGGGGCGGATCGAGATCGCCATTCCGTTCAATGCGCCTGCGGACAAGGCGGCTCGGATCTTCGTCGACGATTGCAGCCAGCATGGGGGTGCCTCCGCCCGGCTGGTGGAAGTGCCGCCGGTCGATCAGTACCAGCTCCAAGGCGAGGCGTTCAGCCGTGCGATTCGGGGCATGGAGCCGCTCGCCTACGGGGTGGAGGACGCCATCCAGAACATGCGGATTCTCGACGCGCTGCAGCGATCGGAAGCCTCGGGGGCCTGGGAGAAGATCGGATAGCCGGATGGCAGGCCGGAAAAGCGCGACGGCAATGGTCGACGGAGATGCCGACACTAAAATGACATCACCCGCTCGCTAGAAGCGGGTCCGTGACCCTGGGAGAGCCATGATGCGCCGTTTCTGCAGACGCCCGTTCGCTGTCGCCCTGAGCACCCTCGGCCTTGTCGGCCTCATGACCGCCGTGACGGCGGCGGAGACGGATCGGGATCTCCTCGTCGAGCGGGTGATGAAGCTCTCCCGCGGCACCTCGTGGAAGCCGGTCGAGGCCGTGCCGATCAACTTCCTGACGCACCATCCCCAGGGCATGGTGAAGATCGGCGACACGCTCTTCGTGTCCTCCGTCGAAATCAAGACGCCGACCAAGCGGTTTCCGCAGCCGCAGGACGGCTACGACCGCGATACGGGCGAGGGCGTCGGGCACCTGTTCAAGATTGACATGAAGGGCAACCTCGTGGGCGAGATCACCTTGGGCGAGGGCTCGGTCTACCATCCAGGCGGCATCGATTATGACGGCCGCTACATCTGGGTGCCGGTGGCCGAGTACCGGCCCAACAGCCGATCCATCATCTACCGAGTCGATCCGGAGACCATGAAGGCGGAGGAGATGTTCCGCTTCCAGGACCACGTGGGCGGCCTCGTCCACGACACGGACGACAACTCGCTTCACGGGGTGAGCTGGGGATCCCGCCGATTCTATCGCTGGTCGCTCGACCAGAACGGCAAGCCCACGAATGCGGACGAGACGCCCGAGAAGCTGCGGCGGCTCAACACCTCGCACTACCTGGACTATCAGGACTGCAAATACGCCGGCTCCCACCGGATGCTCTGCTCTGGCGTGACGGAGATGCGGACCACTCCCGACGCTCCCCCGTTCCGACTCGGCGGCCTCGACGTGGTCAGCCTCACGGACGGGCGGCCCCTGTTCCAGACCCCGGTCCTGCTCTGGACCGCCTCGGGCTACGACATGACCCACAATCCCGTCTGGATGGAGACCAGCGAGGCGGGACTCAAGGCATACTTCATGCCCGAGGACGACAAGTCCGTGCTCTACATCTACGAGGTCGAAGGGAAGTAGCGGGCCGGGCCTTCCGGAGAGCCCCCGCACAAAAGAAAACCGCCCCGAAAACGGGGCGGTTCGTGAAGATCCATAAGTCGGCTGGAAGCCGTTACTTGATCTTCGCTTCCTTGAATTCGACGTGCTTCTTCGCGACCGGGTCGTACTTCTTGAACGACATCTTGTCGGTCATCGTACGGGAGTTCTTCTTCGTCACGTAGAAAAAGCCCGTGTCGGCGGTGGAGACGAGCTTCACTTTGATGGTTGCGGCCTTGGCCATGGTCGGACCTCTTGGTTCGGCGCTCGGCGGGGCCGAAACGCAAAGGCCGGGCGAACCCGGCCGAGAAAATCGTGGGCTTCCCATGCACCATCGGGGCGCTTTCGTCAAGGGTTCCGGCAGCACGGGGCCGCCTGGAGGAGCGGTTCGGCGGGTTTTGAGCGGGGCTTCGGCGCAAAAATGCCAAGGCCAAGCTGAATCGCTTTGGGAATCAAGGGAGTTGAGGCGTGAGAGGCCACTCTCACGGAGCCCAGGCAATGGCCGCCCCGACCCACGACCATCAGACGCCCGGCTGGAAGGACATCCAGTCGATGCTGACCCCGATCGGAATCGGGGCCGCCATCGCAATCCTTCTCCTGCTGATCTACAGCTTCGTCCGCTTTGCGTGAGCAGGAGAAGCCGAGCGTTGAGAATTCTGCTGGGAATTCGCCAGACCTGCCTGATCTTGGCCTTCTGACTGCCCTGGACGAAGGCACATGCATTTCTTTAGTAAATAATGAATTGTTAAGTCTTGATCCGGGAGTTGGGGAAGGCGTTGAACTCGTTTCGGTGGGATCTAAATAATCCATTAATTTGCGTGAGATCCAATCTCATCTTCTAGTGCGATGACGCACATCAACTGTCTTTCCTCCCTGTTTAGGGAGTATACGTCGTCGACAAGACGCTAGATATCATCCTGAATATTTGACGGATCCCGATTCCACCGGCCTCCGAGCCGAGAATCTTTCAGGAGTGACACGATGGCAAACGAGAACGTAACCATCCAGCAAGCCCTCAACCACGGTGCATATAGCCCCGGCTCCGTCATCACGGTGATCGACACGGTCACCAATTTCAGGAATCTCACGGTCGGCCAGATCGCGTCGCTGGACCAGTACAAGATCGACGTCTTCAGCGTGCAGAACGATACAACGAGCGGGAGCATCCTCAGGTGGAACGTGGAGCAGGCCCGCGCGCTTCTGGCGACGGGGATGTCGTTCAATCTCGGCTCGGTCGTGGTCATTGCCGATACGGCCGCAAATATCGCCAGCCTGACATCGGAGCAGATTGACGCCTTGGGCCGGGCCGGAAAGCAGGTCCGGGCCTTCGACGTTAGCGACAACCAGATTTCCCTCTCCGTCGGTCAGTTGCTCGCCGCATCGAACATGAATGCTGTCGGCAACGGATTCTGGTCCGATGACAAGGTGACCCTTGTGGACACGGCCGACAACATCAAGGCTCTCACGAGCGCCCAATGCAGCGCTCTCGCCAGCCAGGGCGTTGTCGCCATCGACGTGACCGGAGGGGCGCTCACGCTCACCCTCGACCAGCTCAACAGCATCGATGCCGCAGTGAAGTTCGTGGCAAGCGACGAGATTACCGTGACGGGGAGCTCGAACGACTTCGCGGTGCTCTCGTCCACGATGATGGACAATTATGCCGCCCGCGGCGTGGACTATCTGCACGCCATCGATGCAGTCAACCTCACCCTGACGCAGGCCGTAACCTTGGCCGAGTCTGCTATCGGCTACTCTGCCGGCAGCAACGTCATAGTGACGGGCCCGATCAACGAGCTAAGCCCTGCCCAGATCGCGGCGCTCGGCGCCAAGGGCGTCGACATGTTCGATGCCGTCGATCCCGTCGTGTTGAATGCCGCTCAGGCTGCCGCTCTGGCCGGAAACGGTGTCACTTTCGCCGCGGGGGACAATGTCACCGTGCGCGATGCAGGCGCCAACATCGCCGCGTTGAGCGCAACGCAGATTTCTGCTTTGATCGCTCAGGGCGTCGATCTCATTGATGCCAGCGGCAACGCCGTGATCCTATCGATCGCACAGGCCAGCGCTCTCGGGCAGGCTCCGACGCAAAGCGGGGACGCGATTGCCATCTCGGACAACGGTTCGACCATCGCGGCTCTGTCGGCACCTCAAATCCAGGCACTGGCGGCGCAAGGGGTGACTGCGCTCGACGCAAGCAACGACGTTCTGGCGCTTTCCATGGCGCAGATCCAGGCTCTCGGAGGCATCGGCTTGAATTCCGGCGACGCGATCGCCGTTGCAGATGCCGGCGCGGCCCTGAGCAGCCTCACGGCCAGCGATGTTGCGGCCCTCGTGGCTAAGGGCGTGGATTCTCTCGATGCCCGAGACAACGCGGTTACGCTGTCGCTCGATCAATTCGTTGCGTTGGGTGCTCTTGCATTCGCGTCAGATGATCTCGTTCGGATCAACGGTACGGGCAAGGGCGACACGATCACCGGCCGTGCCTCAAACGAAATCATCATGGGGCTCTCCGGCAATGACCGCCTTAGCGGCGGCGGCGGTAATGACGTGCTCTGGAGTGGCCTCGGCAAGGATGTTCTGGCCGGTGGTGACGGTCGGGACACGTTCGTGTTCAGCACCAAGCTCGACAAGAGGTCCGTCGACAAGGTCACCGACTTCGATGCGGCCAACGACACGATCTGGCTCGAGAACAAGATCTTCAAGAAGCTTGGCTCCAAGGGGAGCGAGGGTGGCCCGGCTGCGCTGAACAAGAATTTCTTCACGGTCGGCAGCCACGCCAAGGACAAGAACGACTACGTGTTCTACGATCCGAGAAAGGCCAAGCTTTATTACGACGAGGATGGCTCCGGCGCGAAGGCTGCCGTCGAGATCGCAAGCCTGTCGAAAAACCTGAAGCTGACAGCGGACGACTTCCGCGTCATCTGACGGCCTGACATGAAGGATCGGCGGCCTCTTTCAGGGCGAAGTCCGGTAATGGGGACGCTGATCGTTCATGCCGCGTCGAGGCTCAGAGCAGCTCCCGAACGAAGCGGCCGCGCTTCTGGTGGAAGAACGGGACCGGCAGTTCGGGAAAGAAGCCGGCGTCGATCCGGGCGCGCAGCTCCCCCAGGAGCACTGCGGTGATCGGGGGCAGGTCGAGGGCCAGGGCCTTGTCGATGGTGACCCAGGTCAGTTCCACCAGTTCGGACTGGGGACCGACCACGCCCTCCACCTCGTCCGCGATGGCAGTCCGGTCGACGGCGAAGAAGCGGGTGTCGAAGCGCTTGACCCGCCCGGGCGGCGTGATGGCGCGGCCGACCACCTGAAGGGCTTCGAGGTCCGGGAACACTCCGCGCTCCTGGAACGACGCCCAGGCTCCCGCAGGAGCCTTCTCGGGGGCACCGTAATCCTTCGTGCCGAGAAGGAGTCCGGTCTCCTCGAAGGTCTCGCGAATGGCCGCGAGGGCCAGGGCGCGGCTGCGCTGGGGCGAGGGGCGCGTGACCCGGGCCATGAGGGTCTGCTCGGCACGGGGGTGGAGAGTGCCGACGACCGACATGGATCGGTCGGGAGCCTCGATGCGCCCACCCGGAAACACGAACTTGCCCGGCATGAACTTGTGGCCCTCATGGCGTTTGCCCATGAGCACCTTGGGGTGGCGGCCCTTGCGGTCGATGACGATGAGTGTGGCGGCATCGGCCGGGCGGAGAGTCGGAGCGTTAGGATCGCGCGCTATGGATGCGTGCCGGTCCAGCCTTTCCATCAGCGCCTGCATCTCCGTCACGCCCGGTCTCCCTGTCTCGTCCTTCCGCATGGGCGCGCGCCGCGCCGAAGCCGTGCATGCCTAGCGCGTATTGCAGCCCGACGACAGCGCCTTTTACCGGCTGGAGGAGGGCGAGGCACAGGACGAGCGTCAGGGCGGGCCAGAGCGCCAGGTGAAACCACATGGGCACATCCATCTTCGTCTCGGTCATGAGGATGCCGTAGCCGACCAGATGGCCGACGATGAACATGACGATGTAGGGCGGAAAGTCGTCCGCCCGGTGATGGTGGAGCTCCATCCCGCAGGAATCGCAGTGGTCCGCCACCTTCAGGAAGCGGCCGAACAGGCGGCCCTTGCCGCAGTTCGGGCAGCGGCCGATGAAGCCGCGGGCCATGGCCGTGACGGCCGAAAGGCGAGGGGCCGTGTCAGGTGCTAGGCGCTCTGCGGGTTCTGCTGAATAAGGCATCGTCGGTTCCTATCGCGCAGGGCTCTTGCGCTTGACCCTCACCTTCGGCGACGGGCGGCGGCTGTCACGGCCGGCTTTGGGACCACCGCGAGCCTTCTTCCCGCCCTTCTTGCCTCCTGCACCCCTGCCGCTGTAGCGGCCCTTAGTGAGAAGCTCGAAGCGCAGCGCTCCGGCTACGGGAGCCGCTTCTACCAGCTTCACCTCCACCTTGTCGCCGAGGCGATAGGTCTCGCCGGTGCGCTCGCCGCGCATGGAATGGGTGCGCTCGTCGAAGGCGTAGTAATCGGACCCGATGGTGGCGGCGGGCACGAAGCCGTCGGCGCCCGTCTCCTCGAGCTTGATGAACAGCCCGGCCTTCGTGACGCCCGAGATCTGGCCGTTGAAGCTCGCGCCGATCCGGTCCGCGAGGAAATGCGCGATGAGCCGATCGATGGTCTCGCGCTCCGCCGCCATGGCGCGCCGCTCCGCGGCCGAGATGCGGGCGCTGATCTCGATGAGCTCCGCGCGCGTCGTATCCGGGGGCAGCCCGTCCTTCCCGAGCTTCAGGGCCGTGATGAGCGCCCGGTGGACGATGAGATCCGCGTACCGGCGGATCGGCGAAGTGAAATGGGCGTAGCGCCTCAGGTTGAGGCCGAAATGGCCGTAATTCTCTGCCGAGTATTCCGCCTGCGACTGCGAGCGCAGCACGACCTCGTTGATGAAGAGCTGGTGCTCGGAGCCCTCGACGCTGCGCAGGATTCGGTTGAACAGCTCCGGTTTCAGGGCGCCCTGTGTCGGCAGTTTCAGGCCGATCGAGGCGAGCACCTCGCTCAGGGAGCGCATCTTCTCGAGAGATGGCTCGTCGTGGACGCGGTAGATGAGGTCGCTCTCCGCTTTCTCCAAGGTCTCTGCCGCCGCCACGTTGGCGAGGATCATGAACTCCTCGATGAGCCGGTGCGCTTCGAGCCGCTCGGGCACGAAGACTCGGTCGACGGTGCCGTCAGGCTTGAGCACGATCTTGCGCTCCGGCAGGTCGAGGTCCAGCGGTTCGCGCACGTTGCGGGCCTTCTTCACGGTCTCGTAGGCAGCCCAGAGGGGCTTCAGGATCGAATCGAGGATCGGCCGCGTGATCTCGTCGGGCCGGCCGTCGATGGCGGCCTGCGCCTGCTGGTACGAGAGCTTCGCGTCCGAGCGCATCATCACCCGGTGGAACGCGTGGCTCTTCTTGCGCCCATCCGGGCCGATCACCATCCGGACCGCGAGGGCCGGGCGGGGCTGATGGGGACGCAGGGAGCAGAGGTCGTTCGAGATCCGCTCCGGCAGCATCGGCACGACCCGATCCGGGAAATAGACCGAATTGCCCCGCTCCTGCGCCTCGCGGTCGAGAGCGGAGCCGGGGCGCACGTAAGCGGCCACGTCGGCGATCGCCACCGTGACGATGAAGCCCCCCTGGTTGTTCGGATCCTCGTCCCGCACCGCATGGACGGCGTCATCGTGGTCCTTGGCGTCGGGCGGATCGATGGTGACGAGGGGGACGTCGCGCCAGTCCTCGCGGCCCGCCAGAGTGGCGGGCTGCGCCTTCTCGGCGTCGGCCAGGACGTCGGGCGGGAAGGCGTTCGGAATGTTATGGGCGTAGATCGCGATCAGGCTGATGGCCTTCTCGGACTTGACCGAGCCGAGCCGCTCCTGGACCTTGGCGTGGGGCAACCCGAACCGGCCGTGCTTGACCACGGAGGTAGCGACGAGGTCGCCGTCCTGCGCACCGTTCTCGTCGCCGGGCCTGATCTCGAGCTCCTGCTCGCGCGCCTTTTTCTCCACGGGCACGAGCCGTCCGCCGCCTTCGGGCAGGGCCCGGAAGATGCCGAGGACCTGAGCCTGCTTCTTGGCGATGATCTTGGTGACCCGGCCGGCATAGCGGTGGACGTCGGTGTCCTTCAGCGGATCGACCCGCAGCAGGGCCCGGTCGCCGACGCCCGCCACGGGCATGCCCGGCCGCGGCTTGCGGTGGGGCATGATGATGATCGTCGGGATCGGGCCGTGCTCCTCGACGTCCCACTCGGTCGGCACGGCGATCAACTCGCCGTCCCGGTCCCGCTTGGTGATGTCGGCCAGGACCACGGGCGGAAGCTGTCCGGCCTTGTGGACGACCTTGCGGCGCCGGTCCACGACGCCCTCGATCTCCAGGTCCTTCAGCATCTGCTTGAGCCAGATCCGGTCGCCGCCCTTGATATTGAACGCCTTGGCGATGTCGCGCTTGGCGACCTTGCCGGAGGCGTTGCTGATGAAGGCGACGATATCCTCCCGGGAGGGAAGGGCGGAGACGGAGGCTTTCGTACGTTTCGCCAAGGGCCTAACTCGTTGAAGGGTCGTGATGACTTGTCGCATGCAAGCGGGGCCGTGGCCAGTGCCTGCCCATGCTGCCGAGACGACGCGCGAAGCTCAGGTCTGGATCCATCTTCGAGCGGACGGCCACCACAAGACAAAAAAAAGGCCCCGCTGACGGAGCCTTTCAAGGGACCGGCCCGTGGGGGCAGAATGAGCCGGTGATGCCTGTTAACGGGGAGCCAGGATGAAGGTTCCGGCGGTTTTGAAAAATTTTTCAAAAAATTTCGAGGGCTCGCCTGCTCGTCATTCCGGGGTTCTGAAGAAGGGCCCGGAATGACGGAGTGCTGGGCCTGACCCGGTCAAATATCCAGATCCGCCTCGTCCGCGAAGGCGGCGCGTTCCTGGATGAAGGTGAAGCGGGCCTCGGGCTTGTTGCCCATGAGCCGCTCGACCGCATCGCCGGTCTCGGGCCGGTCGTCGGCCTCGACCACCACCTTCAGGAGCAGGCGCTTCCTCGGGTCCATGGTGGTCTCCTTCAGCTGTGCCGGCAGCATCTCGCCGAGGCCTTTGAAGCGGCCGATCTCGACCTTGCCACTGCCCTTGAACACCGTTTTCAGGAGGCGCTCCCGGTCCGCGTCGTCGCGGGCGTAAGCCGACTTCGACCCCTGCGTCAGCCGGTAGAGAGGCGGGACTGCGAGGTAGAGGTGCCCTGCATCGATCAGGCGGGGCATCTGCCGGTAGAAGAAGGTGATGAGCAGGGAGGCGATGTGGGCCCCGTCCACGTCCGCGTCGGTCATGATGATGACCTTGTCGTAGCGGAGATCCGCGTCCCTGTACTGGGAGCCCATGCCGCAGCCGAGCGCCTGGACGAGGTCCGAGAGCTGCTGGTTCTGGTGCAGCTTGTCCCGCCCGGCCGAGGCCACGTTGAGAATCTTGCCGCGCAGGGGCAGCACCGCCTGGGTGGCGCGGTCGCGGGCCTGCTTGGCGGAGCCGCCGGCCGAGTCGCCCTCGACGATGAAGAGCTCGGAACCGGCCATTCCCGCATTGGAGCAGTCCGCCAGCTTGCCCGGGAGGCGCAGCTTGCGGGTCGCGGTCTTGCGGGCGACCTCCTTCTCCTGGCGCCGGCGCAGGCGCTCCTCGGCCCGGTCGATCACCCAGTCGAGCAGCTTGTTGGCCTGCTGCGGCGAGGCGGCGAGCCAGTGGTCGAAGCTGTCGCGGATGGCGGCCTCGACGATGCGGCCGGCCTCCAGGGTCGCGAGCTTGTCCTTGGTCTGGCCCTGGAATTCCGGCTCGCGGATGAAGACCGACAGCATGGACGCGCAGGTCGCCATAACGTCGTCGGTGGTCACCGCCGCCATGCGCTTCTGCTGGTTCACGCGCTCTGCATGGTCGCGCAGGCCGCGCAGCAGGGCGATGCGCAGGCCGTTCTCGTGCGTTCCGCCCTCGGGGGTCGGAATCGTGTTGCAGTACGAGGAGGAGAACCCGTCCTCGTTTGCCATCCAGGCGACCGCCCATTCGAGCGAGCCGTGCCCGCCGGGCTTGGTGATCTTGCCTGAGAAGACCTGGTCGGCGACGAGCTCCTTGCCCTCGATGTCGCGGGCCAAGTAGTCCTTCAGGCCGTTCGGGAACTTGAAGGTCGCCTCGGCCGGGACGTTCTCGACGCCCTCCAGCAGGGAGGGGGCGCATTTCCAGCGGATCTCGACGCCGCCGAACAGGTAGGCCTTCGAGCGAGCCATCTTGAACAGGCGGCGGGGCTGGAAATGGGCGTCCTTGCCGAAGATCTGGTGATCGGGCTTGAAGCGCACCTTGGTGCCACGCCGGTTGAGGACGCGACCGACCGTCTCCAGCTTGTTCTGCGGGACGCCGCGAGAGAAGATCTGGCGGTAGAGCGTCTGGCCGCGGGCCACCTCGACCTCGAGGGTCTCGGACAGCGCGTTCACCACCGAGACGCCGACGCCGTGCAGGCCGCCCGAGGTTTCGTAGACCTTCGAGTCGAACTTACCGCCCGCATGCAGCGTGGTCATGATGACCTCGAGCGCGGACTTCTTGGGAAATTTCGGGTGCGGATCGACCGGGATGCCGCGGCCGTTGTCCATGACCGACAGCCAGCCGCCTTCCTCCAGCTCCACCTCGATGAAGGTCGCATGGCCTGCGACCGCCTCATCCATAGAGTTGTCGATCACCTCGGCGAAGAGGTGGTGCAGGGCCTTCTCGTCGGTGCCGCCGATATACATGCCCGGACGGCGCCGGACGGGCTCCAGCCCCTCCAGCACCTCGATCGCGGACGCGTCATAGCCGCTCTCGCCGGGCGTGCCCTGCGGCGGTGCGGATCGGGACACTTTCACGGCGGCCGCCCTGGCCGAAGCCGGAACTGCGCGTTTCGCGGACGCAGCGCCGCTGCCCCCAAAGAGATCGTCGTTGTCGGTCATTGGGACCTTGGTTCGTCGTGATTCGGTTTTCTTTACACCATATCTCATTCACAAATTCATACGTGAACAAAACGGAAACATAAAGCGTGTTCTGGAGTCACATGGGATAAAAGATGGGGATCGAAAGGGTAGGTCCAACAGCTCAGCTTCCCCCTAAAGAATGTCTTACGTCTGTCATGAGGAACTGTTTAGCTAGTGTTCACGTTGGGTGGTTAGGCTAACCCAAGCTTAACGGAGAGCGATCGTGACGACGCGGACGACCCTGGGAACGGCGCAGCAGCTTCACCTGAACCGCGCGGCACGCACGGCCGGCGAGGCCTTCGCCTTCGAGGAGCCGGACACCGCCCCCGTCGCCCCCGCAAGCCGATCCTACGGAACGAACTTCCTGTGGGTCGTGATGGCGGTGATCGCCGTCCTGGCGCTCTGGCTCAGCTTCTAGTCCTCGGCATTTTCGTGCCGGCCGCCCAACAGGTGGTTCAGCTGGCGTTCGACGGGCTTCCCAAACACGAGCAGGCTCAGCGCCAGTCCGTTCCCGGCGATGGTGATGAACCAGGCGCCGACGCCGGCCGTCACGCCGAGCGCGGCCGCCATCCATACCGTTGAGGCGGTGGTCAGGCCCTGGATTTCCGAACTGTCCTGCCGGCGAATGATCACACCGGCTCCCAGAAAGCCGATTCCCGTCAGAATGCCCTGGATGACGCGGCTGACCGCGTCCTCCTCGAAATGGGCGTGCCCGTAGGCGGAGCCGGACATGACCGCCAGGGCGGAGCTGAGCGACACAAGGCCCAGGGTCCTCATGCCGATCGGCTTGCCGTGGAGATCGCGGTTCAAGCCGATCGCCATGCCCGAGAGCATCGCCACGATGAGCCTCGCCAGCATCTCGATCTCTTCGCGATGCTCGGCATGGAAGGCGGGCCACCAGTCCGACATCGGGATCAGCCTGACTGCGCCGCCTTTGAGGCCGTCTTCTTGGCTGCGGCCTTCTTGGCCGGTGCCTTCTTGGCGGCGGTCCTCTTCGCTGGGGTCTTCGTCGCACCCTTCTCCGGCGCCTTCTTGGCCGCGGCCTTCTTGGCGGGTGCCTTGCGGCCCCGGGCCGGCTTCTTCGATCCGCCGGCTGCCCGGCGAGCGATGAGCAGTCCGATCGCCTCGTCGAGCGTGACGGCCTCGGCCGAGGTCGCCTTCGGCAGGGTCGCGTTGGTCTCGCCGTCCGTGACGTAGGGGCCGAAGCGGCCGGCCTTCACGACGATGGGCTTGCCTGATTCGGGATCGTCACCGAGCGGACGTCCAGGATCGGCTGCGCCGCGGCGGAAGCCGCCGGCGCCGCTCTCCTTTGCGACGATCAGGTCGATGGCGCGGTTCCCGCCGATCTCCAGGACGTCGTCGTCCTTGCCGAGGTTGGCGTAGGTCTTGCCATGCTGCACGTAGGGCCCGTAGCGGCCGATATTCGCCAAAATCGGCTCACCGGTCTCCGGATGGGTCGCGACCTGCCGGGGCAGGGCGAGCAGCTTCAGGGCCTTCTCCAAGTCCACTTGGGCGGGAGACAATCCCTTGGGCAGGGACGAGCGCTTCGGCTTCTCGCCCTCGCCGAGCTGGACAAAGGGGCCGAAGCGGCCGTCGCGGAGCGTGACCTGCTGGCCGGTGTCGGGATCGTCGCCGAGGACGCGCACGCCCGGCGTGCCTCCGTTCTCGCTCGAACCCTCGCCGTCGCCTTCGGCGCCCGAGGCGGCGAGCTGGCGCGTGTACTTGCACTCGGGATAGTTCGAGCAGCCGATGAAGGCGCCGAACTTGCCGAGCTTGAGCGAGAGCTGGCCCGTGCCGCAGGTCGGGCAGGTGCGCGGGTTGGAGCCATCGCCCTTGTCTGGGAAGATGTGCGGCCCGAGAAGCTCGTTGAGAGCGTCGAGAACCTCAGTGGTGCGCAGCTCCTTGGTCCCGCCGATGGCGGCCGAGAAGTCGCGCCAGAAGTCGCGCAGCACCTGCTTCCAATCGATCTCGGAGTTCGAGATCCGGTCGAGCTGCTCCTCCAGATCCGCCGTGAAGTCGTATTCCACGTAGCGGCGGAAGAAGCTCTCCAGGAAGGCTGTGACGATCCGGCCCTTGTCCTCGGGCACGAGGCGCTTCTTCTCGATGCGGACGTATTCGCGGTCGCGCAGGGTCTGGAGCACGGCAGCATAAGTGGAGGGACGGCCGATGCCGAGCTCCTCCATGCGCTTCACGAGGCTGGCCTCCGAGTAGCGCGGCGGCGGCTCGGTGAAATGCTGGCTCGCGGTGATGCGGCGCCGCTCCAGGGGATCGCCCGCCTTCATGGGCGGCAGGCGGCCTTCGTCCTCGTCCGGATCGTCGTCGCGGCTCTCGTTGTAGAGGGTCAGGAAGCCGTCGAACTTCACCACCTGGCCGGTGGCGCGAAGGTCGAGCTTGCGCGGGCCGACCATGGCGGTGATGTCGGCGGTGGTGCGCTCGAGCTGGGCCGATTCCATCTGGCTCGCCACGGTGCGGATCCAGATCAGCTCGTAGAGCCGGGCCTGTTCGGGTTCCAGGTACTTGGCCACGTGCTTCGGCAGGCGGCCCATGTCCGTCGGGCGGATGGCCTCGTGGGCCTCCTGGGCGTTCTTGGCCTTGGTGGTGTACTTGCGCGGCACGTCCGGCAGGTAGCGGTCACCGTACTCCTTGGCGATCACGCTGCGGGCCGACCGCACCGCCTCCGGCGCCATGTCGACGCCGTCGGTCCGCATATAGGTGATGAGGCCCACCGTTTCGCCGCCGATATCGACGCCCTCGTAGAGGCGCTGCGCGATTCGCATGGTCTGCGCCGGCGCGAGCCCGAGCTTGCGGGAGGCCTCCTGTTGCAGAGTCGAGGTGGTGAAGGGCGGGTAGGGGTGACGCTTGGCGGGCTTGGCCTCGACATTGGCGACCGTGAAGGTCGCGAGCTCCAGGTCCTTCTTGAAGGCCTCAGCCTCCGCGCCCTTGCCGATGTCGAGCCGGGTGATCTTCTTGCCGTCGGCGCCGACGAGGCGCGCGTCGAACACGCCCCCTTCCTGGGTCGCGAGGGTCGCGATCAGGGACCAGTATTCCTGGCTTTTGAAGGTCTCGATCTCGAGCTCGCGGTCGCAGACGAGGCGGAGCGCCACCGACTGCACGCGGCCGGCCGACCGGGCTCCGGGCAGCTTGCGCCACAGAACCGGTGAGAGGTTGAAGCCGACGAGGTAGTCCAGAGCCCGGCGGGCCATGTAGGCGTCGACAAGGGCCTGGTCGATCTGGCGCGGCTGGCGCAGGGCGGACTGCACCGCATCCTTCGTGATGGCGTTGAAGGTCACGCGCTCGACCGGCAGATCCTTGAGGGCGCGCTTTTCGCGCAGAGCCTCGACCACGTGCCACGAGATGGCCTCGCCCTCGCGGTCCGGGTCGGTGGCGAGAATGAGCTTCTCGGCCCCTTTGAGGGCCCTGGCAATTTCCGAGACGCGTTTCGAGCCCCGGTCCTCCAGGGTCCAGATCATGCGGAAGTCCGCCTCCGGGTCGACCGAGCCGTCCTTGGCGGGCAGATCGCGGATGTGCCCGAAGGAGGCCAGGACCTCGTAGTCCTTGCCCAGGTACTTGTTGATCGTCTTGGCCTTGGCAGGCGACTCGACGACGAGGACTTTCATGAACGGCTTCCTACGGCGACTGGAGGGCGGATGCCCGACGTCATGACGGGAGAGCGGCCATCAGGTCATGACGGCCGCGGGGCGGGATAAGTGGTCAATGATTGCGGACAAGTCAAATCGGACCCTACCGCAATTCTGTTATATGGAGACGAAAACCCTATCCAGCAAGGGTTTTGCGGCAGAACCGAGATCGTTGGCGCCGATCATCCGAACGGGGGACGCCAGCCGGGTGAGCGCATAGGCCCGGGTGATTTCCTCCGGCGCGGAGCTGGCGAGGGCGGCTGTGGCCGCAAGCGTGAACAGGCGGTCCGCCACGAAGCGCGCCCTCGACTCCGCCTCCGGCGACTGCAGCGCCAACATGACGTCTCGCGCGGCTTCCGAGGCGCCCGGAAGATTCGCCACGTCGGCCATGAGGCGCTCCAGGACGCCGGCCGCCGCGGCCGGCTCCCGGCTCTCGGCCCGCAGGAGATCCAGGGCGATCACGTTGCCGGACCCCTCCCAGATCGCGTTGACGGGAGCCTCGCGGTAGAGCCGGGGCAGGGGGCCCTCCTCGACGTAGCCGTTGCCGCCCAGCGCCTCCATGGCCTCGTAGAGGAGATTTGGCGCAGCCTTGCAGATGCCGAACTTCGCCGCCGGCGTGACGATGCGGGCGAAGGCCGCCTCCTGCTCGTTCCCGGCCGCGTGGTCGAAGCTCGCGGCGAGCCGCAGGGCGAGGGCCGTCATGGCCTCGCTCTCGAGCGCGAGGTCCGCCAGCACCGCCCGCATCGCCGGCTGGTCGATGAGCTTCTTCTGGAAGACGGTCCGGTGCCGGGCGTGGTGGTGGGCGAGGACGAGGCCCATCCGGACGAGGCCCGCCGAGGCGACTGCGCAGTCGAGGCGGGTGAGCTGGACCATGTTGATGATGGTCCGCACGCCGCGTCCTTCTTCCCCGATCCGCCAGGCGAAGGCCTCGTCGAACTCGACCTCCGACGAGGCATTGGACCTGTTTCCCAACTTGTCCTTGAGGCGCTGGAGGCGCAGGGCGTTGAGGGAACCGTCGGGCCGGAACCGCGGGACGAGGAAGCAGGTGAGCCCGCCCGGCGCCTGGGCCAGCACCAGGAAGGCATCGCACATGGGGGCCGACATGAACCATTTGTGGCCGGTCAGCGCGTACTCGTCCCCGGCCGCAGGCTTCGCCCGGGTGGTGTTCGCCCGGACGTCCGTTCCGCCCTGCTTCTCCGTCATGCCCATGCCGAGGGTGACGGAATGCTTCTCCCAGAAGGGGATGAAACGCGGATCGTAGCCCCGCGATCGGATCTTCGGCAGCCATTCCTTGAGCCGGCTCGGCGCGGCGGCGAGGGCCGCCACCGAGGCATGGGTCATGGTCATCGGGCAGACATGGCCGCTCTCGACGCCGGCAACCGTGTAAAGCCGCGCCGCCCGCTCCACATGCCCCCGGCCGACCGGATGGGCAGGATCGGCCTTATCCCAGGTGGAGGCATGGAGGCCGTCGGCCATGCTGGCGCGCATCAGCGCGTGATAGGCCGGATGAAACTCGACCGCATCGATCCGGATCCCCCGCGGGTCGTGGGTGCGCAGCTTCGGCGGATTCTCGTTTGCGAGGCGCCCGAGGTCGAGCCGCTCGGCGCTGCCCCAGGCGGCTCCGAAATCCCGCAGGCGGTCCTGCGGGTCCTCCACGCCGTTGGCGCGCAGCGCGTCGAGCAGGGGCTGATCGGACGTGACGAGGTTCACGTCCCCGAAGGACGGCGTCTGGTTGAGGACTTCGTGCGTGATCATGGGCAGGAGCCGCCTCGCGTCGGGCTGCGTTCCTTGCCTCGGCCGGACTCGGACGCTGGCCCGCAACCGAGGATACGCCCGGTCGAAGCCTATCTCAAAGCGTCGGCGGACCGGACACCCACGATCTCCGGGGTCGCGGCCTGTGCCGGACCCGGCGCCACCTGGGCTTCACGACGAAGAAGAGCCGCTACGTGGCCGTGGGAAAGGTTGAGCGCGTAGGCGGCCCAGAACATGATTCCCGTCAGCTTCACGACGTCCTCGATCAGCGATGCTCCCGGGAAATACAGCAATTCGGCATCGATGGACTGGTCGATGACCAGGGAGCCTCCCAGACCGGCAACGGCCAGGATCAGCAGGAGGGAATTGCTTCCGAATCGGGAGGGGCTGAGGAGGGCGGTCGCCACCCATGCCATCGCCATGACCGCGTCGACGCTCACGAAAGCCAGCTGCGAGATCCCGAGATGGTCTGCCAGCCCGTCGTGGAACATCAGGAGATCGTCCAGGCCCAGCCATGCGGTCAGCAGTCCGAACAGGAGCAGGGACCACGAGTCCCGGTCGTCGGCTGCGAAGGATCGCCTGAGCCACCAGGAGAACAGCGAGATGCTGGCAGCGGAAATCCATGCGATCGCGCCAGTGTTCGATAGAAATCCCATGGCGAAGGACTGTCGCGCGACAGCATTCGGATCACCATAGAAGGAGGACGGATCGATCCCTGTCCGGCTCGACAAGAAGAGGGCCAAAGCAAGGAGCGCGGCGTTAATCGCCGCAACGCAGCAGATGACGAATGTGGACTTGTTCATTGAGCAAAAACCTGCTCCGAGCTGAGACACAAGGCGAGTTTACGAGGCTAGTGCCTGATGAGCCGGCAACATGAATGAAATTATGGTCTACCCTCTGGGCCAAAGGAGCAGGGCCGGCCGGCACTACGGCAAGCCGGCAAGGAGGGCAGGCATAGGCAAGATTGGCCCACTAGCCTCGATGCGAGGCGCAGCGAATGCGCCGGACGAGGTTTGGGGCAGTTCCATGAGCAGGTTACTTTTCGCCGCGATCGCGGCCGCGGCCATGATGGCGGCCAATTCTCCGCTGCGGGCCGAGGCCGGAGAGTCCGCTCCCCCGGACCAGATCGATTACGCCATGTTCCCGATGGCCGACGTGCGGGACTCGCCGGAATGCCGCGTCGCATGGGCGGAAGGGCGGGTCACCTTCGGAGAGGGGATCACCAATCCCTCTATGTCCTGTCCCGACGCCTTCGCCTGGTCGCTGTTCGTCCGGGCGGTCGGCCAGAAATTCTGGGAGGACTGGTCCACGGACCGCCAGGTTTGGCCGAGCGATCCCTGGCCGCGCTGCCGTCCGGGCCTCCCGGCGGATCGCTGCTGCCCGGCCGTGGAGGTCTCCAACCAGGCCTCGCCCGAGCACTGCCCGGTCTATCCGGGGCCGACCGCCGGCGTTCCGGCCCATCAGGTCCGCACGCCCGTCACGGCTCACAGGATGAGCCTCGATCAGGCGGCGGACGTGCTTCAGAAGAGCAAGGCCGGCTGGGCCGACGTGCCGGCGGTGCTGAAGGCGCCGGTGATCGGCGCGCTGCAGGAGGAACTGGTCTACCGCAACGAGCCGATGGTGGATTACGTCTACGACAATGAGCTCTATCACACGGAGGGCCTGATCCGGGTCTTCGACAGCTACGTCGCGATGCTCGGCACCTACGCTCCCCGTCACGCGGCGGCGCCGGATCCGGCCGCCTCCCATCCCGCTCCGCCTCCGCTGGCGCGCATCGACTTTCCCGTCGCGTCCGTCATGGTCAAGGCGAACTGGCTTGCGGTCGATAAGGCCGCCCAGGTCGGCATCGATCCCAATGACGCGCGGGCCCCGTACATCATGATGGACCTTGTGTCGCGCCCGCAGCCCGGCGACGCGGCAGCCCCAACGGCCAAGCCCTACATCCTCCTGTCCATGCATGTCTCCAGCAAGGACGTGCCGAACTGGACATGGTCGACCTTCGAGCACGTCAACAACCAGGGACGCTGCGACTTCACGGGCTGCAACGACAGCTTCGGCTACCTGACGACGGAGAGCGAGGCTCCCGCAGGCGGTCTCGGGCCCTCGGCGAGCAATTTCATCGGCCCGAACAAGAAGCTGAACGTGGACGATGCGGAGGTGGACGCCTTCGATCTGGCGAAGCCTTATCCGGATTCCACCCGGATCAGCCCGGCGCTGGCGTCACTGTTCTCCGAGGCTTCGATCGGAACCGGGCAGGGGATCAACCGCACGGGGCGGCCCGACCTGTCGGATGCGGCATGGCGGTCCTACCGGCTGAAGGGCACGCAGACCGACTTCGTGACCTCCACCGGCGTGCCGACCCGGCTCGGCAACTCGGTCACCGAAGCCGGCTTCGTCAACACCGCGTCCTGCATGACCTGCCATTCCCGGGCCACCGTGAACCGCCAGGGCGTACCCGCCTTCGCAATCTTCACCGATCAGATGAGCGATGCCGGCCTGGGGCAGAGCGTGAACGGAGCCCCGAACCCGGCCTGGTTCTCGGTCAATGCGTTCTTCGGCCGGAACGGTCAGCGGGAATCGCCGCACGTGCTCGCGGTGCAGACCGACTTCGTCTGGGGCTTCCGCTTCGCCTGCCCGATGGAGCCGCGGCCCCTCGGCCCCGCCTGGTGCAAGAACCTGACCACGAAGGGCTATTCCTCGCCGGTTCCCACGAGGCCAATGCCTTAAGGTCACCCGACCCGAAGGCGAGTGGCTGTCAATCGCGCGATGGCGTGGGTGTACCCCACGCCAGACGATGCTTGCCGCTCCGATCCGGAGCGCCTATAGCCATCGCTTTAAGATGAACACGCCCCGATCCGTTTTCCCCCACCGCCACCTGCTCGGAATCGAGGGGTTGTCCCCGCTGGATATCCAGGCGCTCCTCGACTTGGCCGATGCGCAGGTCGAGGTGAGCCGGCAGGTCGAGAAGAAGAAGTCGACCTTACGGGGCCGCACTCAGATCAACCTCTTCTTCGAGCCCTCCACCCGGACCCAGTCCTCCTTCGAGATCGCCGGCAAGCGCCTGGGTGCCGACGTGATGAACATGTCGGTCGCCTCCTCTTCGGTGAAGAAGGGCGAGACCCTGATCGACACGGCCGCTACGCTGAACGCCATGCGGCCGGACCTGATCATCGTGCGCCATCACGCGGCCGGCGCCGTCCACCTGCTCGCCCAGAAGGTCGATTGCTCGGTGGTCAACGCGGGCGACGGCGCGCATGAGCACCCCACCCAGGCATTGCTCGACGCCCTCACGATCCGCCGCAACAAGGGCCGGATCGAGGGTCTGACGGTGGCGATCTGCGGCGACATCCTGCATTCGCGGGTGGCGCGCTCCAACATGATCCTCCTCGCCGCCATGGGCGCGAGGGTGCGCCTCGTGGCCCCCTCGACCCTGATGCCGCCGGGGATCGAGCGGCTGGGCTTCGAGACCTTCACCAGCATGCGCGAGGGCCTCAAGGACGCGGACATCGTCATGATGCTGCGCCTCCAGCGCGAGCGGATGAACGGCTCCTTCGTCCCGTCCGTGAAGGAGTATTTCCGCTTCTACGGCTTGGATCAGGAGAAGCTCTCCTACGCCAAGCCGGATGCCCTCGTGATGCATCCGGGGCCTATGAACCGCGGCGTCGAGATCTCGTCCGACGTGGCCGACGGGGCGCAGTCCCTCATCCGCGAGCAGGTCGAGATGGGCGTCGCCGTCCGCATGGCGGTGCTCGAGGCGCTCGCGAGCCATCTGCCGAACCGATAGGAGCCGGCATGAAACCCCTCATGATCCTCGTGGCCGGCCCCTATCGTTCGGGCACGGGTGACGATCCGGTGAAGATCCAGGCCAATGTGGATGCCATGATGGACATGGCGCTGCGTCTCTTCCGGGCCGGGCACCTGCCGGTGCTGGGCGAATGGTATGCCCTGCCGCTGATCGAGTTCGCCGGCTCAAAGACCATCGGAGACGAAGTCTTCGACGAGATCTTCCACCCCATCGCGCGGCGGCTCGTGGCCAAGTGCGACGCCTGCCTGCGGATCGGCGGGCCGTCCACGGGCGCCGACGAGATGGTCGCCCTCGCCAAGGAGAACGGCAAGCTCGTTTTCCATCGTTTCGAAGACATTCCCGGTTGCGCCCGATGACCTCCGATCGCCCCCTTTTGTTGAACAACGCCCGCCTCGTCGATCCCGCCAGTGGCCGAGAGGAGCGGGGCGGCGTCCTGGTCCAGGACGGTGTCATCAAGGACGTGGGCTCGCACGTGGCCGTGGCCGCCGATGCCGAGGTCGTCGATTGCAGTGGTCAGGTCCTGGCTCCGGGCCTCATCGACATGCGCGCCTTCATCGGCGAGCCGGGCGCGGCCCATCGCGAGACCCTGAAGAGCGCAGGCGAGGCGGCCGCCGCCGGTGGCGTCACCACCATCGTGTCGATGCCGGACACCAACCCGGTCCTCGACGATCCCGCAATCATCGACTTCGTCCTGCGCCGGGCGCGGGACAACTGCATCGTGAACATCCGCCCCGCGGCCGCCCTGACGAAGGGCCTCAAGGGCGAGGAGATGGCCGAGATCGGCCTGCTGCGCGAGGCCGGCGCCGTGGCCTTCACGGACGGGGCCCGCTCCGTCACCAACGCCCAGGTGATGCGTCGCGCCCTGACCTATGCACGGGACTTCGACGCCCTGATCCTGCACCATGTGGAGGATCCGGACCTCGTCGCTCAGGGGGTGATGAACGAGGGCGAGTTCGCGGCGCGCCTCGGTCTGCCGGGCATTCCCCGCGAGGCCGAGACGGTGATGCTGGAGCGCGACATGCGCCTCGTGCGCCTCACCGGCGGGCGCTACCACGCCGCCATGATCTCCTGCGGCGATTCCGCCGAGATCGTCAGTGCCGCGAAGGCGAGGGGGCTTCCGGTCACCTGCGGAGTCTCGATCAACAACCTGGCGCTCAACGAGAACGATATCGGCGACTACCGGACCTTCCTGAAGCTCTCGCCGCCCCTGCGGCACGAGGACGACCGGCAGGCGATGATCGAGGCCCTCAACGACGGCACCCTCGACGTCATCGTCTCCGACCACAATCCACAGGATGTGGAGACCAAGCGTCTGCCCTTCGCGGAGGCCGAGAACGGGGCCGTCGGGCTGGAAACGCTGTTGTCGGCCGCCCTGCGGCTCGTCCATTCGGGCCAGGTCTCCCTGCCCAGGCTGCTGCGGGCGCTGTCCACGAGACCGGCCGAAATCCTTGGATTCCCGGGCGGACGGCTCCAGCGCGGCGCGCCGGCGGACCTCATCGTGTTCGACCCGGACGCGCCTTACGTCCTCGACAAGCGGCAGCTCAAGTCCCTGTCCAAGAACACGCCTTTCGACGAAGCCCGTCTGGAAGGACAGGTGACGATTACGATGGTGGCTGGCAGGATCGTGTTCGACCGACGCAACGGTTCAAGGGATTCGAATGTCTGACGACGCCAACATGCTGGCCCTGCTGGGCGCCTTGCTGCTCGGCTATCTGCTGGGCTCGATCCCGTTCGGCGTGATCTTCACCCGCATGGCCGGTCTCGGCGACATCCGCAAGGTCGGCTCCGGCAATATCGGCGCCACCAACGTCCTCCGCACCGGCCGCAAGGGGCTCGCCGCCGCAACCCTCGTGGGCGACGCCCTCAAGGGCACGGCGGCGGTGCTGTTGGCCTATGCCTGGCGGCCGGAACTGGCCGCCATCGCGGGCCTCGGGGCCTTCCTGGGACATCTTTTCCCGGTCTGGCTGCGGTTCAAGGGTGGAAAGGGCGTGGCGACCTTCATCGGCATCCTGATTGGCCTGAAGCCGCTCGCGGCGCTCATCTTCGCGGCCATCTGGCTCGGGGTCGCCTTCACGACGCGCTATTCCTCACTCTCGGCGCTTATCGCCAGCGCGGCCTCGCCCCTCGTGCTCTGGTTCCTCGGCGAGCCCAAGATGGCCGGCGTCGCAGGCGTCCTGGCGGTGCTGCTGTGGTGGAAGCACAGCGAGAACATCCAGCGCCTCCTCGCCGGAACCGAGGGGCGGATCGGACAGAAGGGATGACCGGCGTGCGCCTGACCGACGAGCAGCGCCTGGATTGGCTCCGGCTGATCCGGTCGGAGAACGTCGGCCCGCGCACCTTCCGCACCCTGGTGAACCGGTTCGGCGGCGCCTCCGCGGCGCTCGATGCCCTTCCGGATCTCGCGCGCAAGGGCGGCCGCCTCCTGCTGAAGGTCACTAGCCGCGCCGAGGCCGAAAAGGAAATGGCTGCAGCCGCCCGGCTCTGCGTGCGTTTCGTCGCCATGGGCGAGCCGGATTATCCCAAGACTCTTCAGGCCATCGACACCGCACCGCCCCTGATCGCCGTCCGCGGTTCGACGGAGGTTCTGGCGAAGCCGTGCGTCGCCGTCGTCGGTTCCCGGAACGCCTCCGCCGCCGGCCTCACATTTGCCGAGCGCCTGTCGCGGCAGCTGGGCGAGGCCGGTTACGTGGTCGTGTCGGGCTTGGCGCGAGGCATCGACACCCGGGCCCACAGGGCGACCCTCGACACCGGCACGGTCGCGGTTCTGGCCGGCGGCCATGACCGGGTCTATCCGGCCGAGAACGAGGCGCTGCTTCACTCCATCCTGGAAAATGGCGGGGCCGTCCTGTCGGAGATGCCGATGGGGTGGGAGCCCCGCGGAAGGGACTTTCCGCGCCGGAACCGGATCGTGTCCGGCCTATCCTACGGCGTGGTGGTGGTGGAGGCGGCGCGCCGCTCCGGCTCCCTCATCACGGCCCGCTTCGCCCTGGAGCAGGGGCGCGAGGTCTTCGCCGTCCCGGGCTCTCCGCTCGATCCCCGGGCCGAAGGCACCAACGACCTGATCCGTGATGGCGCCAATCTCTGCGCGTCCATCGAGCACGTGACGAGCGTGCTCGAGCCTCTGGTTGCGGCCGGCCCCCAAACGAATGACGGCGTCGAAGAGGGGCGGCCCCCGGACGAGACCGAGGAGCTGTGGGACGAGCTCGACCTGCCGGAGATCGCCCGCGCGCCCGTCGGCCCCGTCAGGCTCGAGGGCGGGTTCTTCGAGGAGGAGAGCGGCCCGGAAGCGCCGGTGTCGGGAACGGATCTGATCGCGCTGCTCGGACCCTCTCCGATCGCCATCGACGATCTCGCGAGGCAGTCGGGCCTGCCCATTCGGGTCGTTCAGACGACCCTGCTCGAACTGGAGCTGGCGGGCCGCCTCGAACGCCATGGCGGCAACGCCGTCTCGCTTCTGTCAGGGCCCTGACGCCCTATCCCGCGCCGGATTGCGTGCTCCGCGTCGCCTCGAGGCGCGCCATGTCCAGCAGATAGGCCAGAAGATCGAGCTCGGCCTGTTGCGCCAGGAACGCCAGCTCCGCCGTGAACTCCGCGATGTACCGCGCCGTTTCGTCCGCCGACGCCCTGTCCCTGGGACGGAGCGACGAAGCGCGGGCGGGTTCCTGGAGGTCTTTCGCTTTGCTGGGATTCTTCTCGACCTTGGACATGCGGAATGGCTGACCGATCTCGACTGTGGGTTTGGATATCAGTTCAACCATAAATAAATCGGAATCGCAAATTTGACTTTCAGTTGCAGAACAATGTGGCGCAGCTACCGAGCGTCGAGATCAGGAAGGGCATTGACGCAAGGGCAATAAGAGTCTGCAGCGTCAGGATTTCCGCCATGAGCCCGGCATTGCCGCCCATCTGGCGGGCCAGCACGTAGGCGGCGCTGGCGGAGGGTACCGACGCCGCGATGACCGTCACGACGAGGTCGTTGCCTTCCACGCCGATCGCCCGGGCGAGGGTCACGGCCACGACCGGCATCAGGAAGAGCTTCAGGGCGGTCGCGACGAAATGGGGAAGGCCGGGCCTGGTCAGCCGCCGGATGTCGAGGCCCGCTCCGACGATCAGGAGGCCCGCCGCGAGCGCCGCGCGGCCCATGATGTCCACATAGGCGACGACCGGCTTCGGCAGAGGCGGCAGGAGGAGGTTGAGGGTCAGGCCGACCGCGCACGACCAGATGAAGGGATTGGTCACGAAGGAGTGCAGGATCTTCCACGGGCTCTGCCGCGGCTGCCCCGCATAGCGGATGAACACGTAGAAGGCGAGCAGATTGAGCAGCGGCACCATGGCGGCGATGGCGACCGCGATGAGCGCGATGCCGCGCTGCCCGAAGAGGCTGCCGGCGACCGAGAGGCCCACGAACGTGTTCCAGCGGGTCGCGCCCTGGAAGATCGATGTGAAGCTGGGGCCGTCGATGCCGAAGCGGCGCTCGAGGACAGGCCGCAACGCGAGCACGATCAGCGCCATGGTCAGGATGGCGCCGATCAGGGCTCCGCCCACGCCGACCACCGGCACGGAGGAGAGATCGGCTCGCGACAGGGTGTCGATGATGAGGGCCGGGAAGAAGATCACGTAGGTGGCGCGCTCGATGCCCGGCCAGTGCCTGTCGTCGATGAAGCCGGTGGCCCGGCAGAGCCAGCCGGTGGCGATGATCAGGAAGGTGGGGATGAGGCTCGCGATGACTGCGGACATGGGAACGACGGGGCCGGAAGGGGAGGTGGAAGAGGCGCCGGCCTGTTCCGAGGGTCGAGAGGCGCTTAGACCCTATCGACAGGCTCGACAAGCGCTGCCCAAGCTTCCATTGGACATCGGGACGGCCGTGCTCCAGTTTTCCCCGCCCGCTTTTTGCCCCGAGGCCCCATGATCCAGGTGACCAACAGCATCGCCATCGACGAGGACGAGCTTCAGGAGAGCTTCATCCGCGCCTCGGGACCCGGCGGCCAGAACGTGCACAAGGTCTCGTCCGCCGTGCAGCTTCGGTTCGACGTGCGCCGCTCCCCGTCGCTGCCGGAGGACGTGAAAGCGCGCCTGGAGCGGATCGCCGGCAAGCGCCTGACGGGCGATGGCGTGCTGGTCATCACGGCCCAGCGCTTCCGCACGCAGGAGCGCAACCGGGAGGATGCCGTCGCCCGTCTCGTCGAGTTGGTCCGGCAGGCGACGGAGAGGCCGAAGCCCCGTCGCCCGACGCGTCCGACGCTCGCGTCGAAACAGCGGCGCCTGGAGGCCAAGGGCCGGCGGGCCGACATCAAGAAGGGCCGCAGCGGCAAGCCGGGCTTCGACTGAGGTTCCGCTCGGCCTCGACCGACAGGAGCTTTCACTCGGGAACGCCGGCCTTCCTGAGACCATCCACGAACACCTCGCAATGAGCGAACCGGCCGAGGTTTCGGCGCAGCACGCTCAGGCGGATCGGCGGCGCGACCCGGTTGCGCAGCGCGATGAATTCCTGCGCCTCGTCCATGAGGCCCAGATGGCCGCAGCAGCTGATGAGGGTGTTGTAGTGGCCCGCATAGCCCACGAAGGCGGCGACGGACGAGCGCAGGAAGGGCAGGGCCTCCTCGAACCGCCTCGCGGCGAGGAGCGCCAGCCCGTGAATCGTCGTGTAGATGCCCGCGAAGCTGTCGATGGGGCTCATGCGCAGCGCCTTCCCGGTCTCGTCGATCGCCTCGTCGAACCGCCCCGAGCGCAGGAGCGCCCAGCCGAGTGCCGTGTGGCCGAGGGCGAAGCTGGGATTGAGCTTCAGGGCGGTCTGCAGCTCACCCAGGGCGCGGTCGTGATGTCCGCCCTGGCTCAGGCACAGCCCGAACGTCATCCGGGCCCAGGGCTCGTTGGGATCGAACCTGAGCGCATCCGTGGCGTGGAGGGCGGCCTGGGCGTATCCGGCCTCGGTGTCCGGCCACCAGTAGCAGAGCGCCGCCCACCACACGGCCCAGGAGAGCAGGGCGTGCGCCCGCGAATAGCTCGGCTCGAGGCGGATCGCCTCGCGCAGGAGCGCCTGTGCCTCCTCGTTCTGCGTGCGCCCGACCCGGTTGATGAGCGACATCGCGCGGACCACCAGCCCCCAGGCGTCGAGGCTGCCCGGCGCCTTGGTTTCGGCCCGGAAGCCCTCGGCGGCGTAGAGATGCGGCTCGATCGCGGCGATGACATGCTCGGTGATCTCGTCCTGAACGGCGAAGATGTCCTGCAGGTCGCGGTCGTACTTCTCGGCCCAGATCTGCGTGCCCGTCTCGGCATCGCTGAGCTGGCCGGCGATGCGGATGCGCCCTGCCGCCGTGCGCACGCTTCCTTCCAGCACGTAGCGTATACCAAGGTCGCGCGACACCTGGCGCACGTCCACCGCCTTGCCCTTGTAGGCGAAGGTGGAGTTGCGGGCGATGACGAAGAGCCAGCGCAGCCGCGACAGCGCCCCGATGATGTCCCCCGTGACGCCGTCCGCGAAATATTCCTGGTCCTGGTCCCGGCTCAGATTGGCGAAGGGAAGAACCGCGATGGACGGCCGGTCCGGGAGAGGAAGGGGCTTCTCCGCACCCGACCGCGACGCCGAAACCGCCCAGGCATGGACAGGCTCGTCGATGTTCTTGACCTGCCGTGGCCCGAGATCCGTGAAGGTGAGCGGCAGCACCTTGCGCACGTAGTCGTGCGCGAGCCCTGAGAGGCAGATGCCGCCGGGTTCGGCGATGCCCTGCAGGCGGGCGGCCAGGTTGACCCCGTCGCCAAGCAGGTCGTCCCCGCGCAGCACCGCGTCGCCCACATGAATGCCGATCCGGAACTGGAGGCGCCGCTCCTCAGGCATGAGTCGGTTGGCCTCGCGAAGCCGCTCCTGGATCGCGACCGCGCATTGGACCGCATCGACGGCGCTGCCGAACTCGGCCAGCACGCTGTCCCCCGCCGTGTTGGCGATCCGCCCGCAATATTCGCCGATCAGCGCGTCCATGATCGCCCGGTGGGCCGCGAGCGTGCGCAGGGTCGCGGCCTCGTCCTCGTGGGTCAGCCGCGAGTACCCGGCCACGTCCGCCGCGAAGATGGCGGCGAGCCTGCGCTCTGCCCGTTCGGGATCCATGACCATGTCGAAACCGATCCTCGTTCCGACAGGTGAACAGGTTGAGGGGCGCCGCGCAACCCTTTACGCCGCAAGGGGCGATTGCATCTCGCCGTAGCCCGAAAGGAGAGGGCTTCAGGCGTCGGGCGGGTAACGGTGCTCCTCGCCCCGGAAGTCGGAGACGGCATAGCAGCCGTCCGCCGTCTCGCGGAGCGTGTTCGCGCCGATTGCGGCCTTGCCGTATCCGCCGGGGATATCGAGGATGTAGGTGGGCTGGCAGAGGCCCGAGATCCTGCCGCGAAGGCCGGCCACGAGCCTCTGGCCTTCCTCGATCGAGAGCCGGAAATGGCTCGTGCCGGGCGCGAGGTCGGGGTGGTGGAGGTAATAGGGCTTCACCCGCGTCTCGACGAAGGCGCGCATGAGGGCTGTCAGCGTATCCGGATCGTCGTTCACGCCCTTCAGCAGGACCGACTGGCTGATCATGACGACGCCCGCATCGACGAGCCGTGCGCAGGCCGCCCGGGCGGCTTCCGTCAGTTCGCGCGGGTGGTTGGCGTGGAGCGCCACATAGGTCGTCTTGCCGCTCGCCTTCAGGGCGCCGATGAGCGCCTCGTCGATCCGGTCCGGCTCGACCACCGGCACGCGGGTGTGGAAGCGGACGATCTTGACATGGTCGATGGCCGCAAGGCGCTCCATGAGCTCGGACAGGCGGCGAGGGGACAGCACCAGCGGATCGCCGCCGGTGAGGATCACCTCCCAGACCTCGGGGTGGGCGGCGATATAGGCGACGGCTCTGTCCATCGCGTCGGACGCGAGGGTGCCGAGACCCTGCGGGCCGACCATCTCGCGGCGGAAGCAGAACCGGCAATAGACCGGGCACACATGAACCGCCTTGAGCAGCACCCGGTCGGGATAGCGGTGGACGATGCCCTCGACCGGGCTGTGGGCGAGGTCGCCGATAGGATCGTCCCGTTCCTCGGGCAGCGTGGTCAGCTCGGCCGGGTCGGGCACGAACTGGCGACCGATGGGGTCGGAGGGATCGCTCCGGTCGATCAGGGCCGCCATGGCGGGCGTCACGGCGACCGCATAGCGTTCCGCCACGCGCTCGATGTCGCCGACGCGCTCAGATGGCACCAGGCCGGCCTCGACCAACTCGGCGGCGCTGCGGATGGGGCGGCTCGCGTTCAAGGTTGCGTCTCCGGCACCGGAGCCCAGATGACCTGCTCGATCCTGGCTGCACCGGTCGCGAGCATGACGAGCCGGTCGAAGCCGAGCGCAATGCCGCTGGCCTCGGGCATCAGGGCCAGCGCCGACAGGAAATCCTCGTCGAGAGGGTAGCTTTCCCCGTAGACCCGCATTTTCTCCGCCATCTCGGCCTGAAACCGCCGCCGCTGCTCGGCTGCGTCCGTCAACTCGCCGAAGGCATTGGCGAGTTCCACGCCGCAGGCATAGAGCTCGAACCGCTCCGCCACCCGCGGGTCGCGGGCCGTCGGACGGGCGAGGGCCGCCTCGACGACCGGGTACTCATCCAGGATCGTGGCGCGGCCCTGGCCGAGGTTCGGCTCGACCCGCTCGACGATGACGCGGCTGAAGAGGTCCGACCAGGTGTCGTCGCCGGCGGTTCTCAGGCCTGCCTGCCGGAGATCGGCGGCCAGCCGGTCCCGGTCCGTGGCGCCGCTCGCGTCGATGGACGCCAGCAGGTCGATGCCGGCGAAGCGCTCGAACGCCTCCGCGACGCTCAGGCGCTCGGGCTCCCGGAACGGATCGACGTCCCGCCCGCGGAAGCTAAGCGTTCGCGTCCCGGCGGTTTCCGCCGCCAGCGCCAGGATCTCGGCGCAGTCGCGCATCAGGGTCTCGTAGCTCGCGCCGGCCCGGTACCATTCGAGCATCGTGAACTCGGGATGGTGCAGGGGGCCGCGTTCGCGGTTGCGGTAGACGTGGGCGAAGCAGGCGATCCGGCTCTCGCCGGCCGCCAGCAGCTTCTTGCAGGCGAATTCCGGCGAGGTGTGGAGGTAGAGCGGGGTCGCGGCGCCGCCATGGCCGATGGCCTGCGTTTCGAAGGCGTGAAGATGGGCCTCGTTCCCGGGCGAGACCTGGAGCGTGGCGGTATCGACCTCGACGAAATCGCGGGCGGCGAAGAAGCCCCGGAGCGCTGCCTGGATCCGGTTGCGGCCGAGGAGGAAGGGGCGCCGGTCCGCATGGACATGCGGCGTCCACCAGGGGGAGGGGGCGGGCATGGCGGCGTCTCGTTCCAAGGCTTCTTTTCAGGCTTTCATGAGGTCGGACTGGCGATTTTCGCCAGGATGGGGTAGTTGCGCACCGAAAACGCTTTCTCGCGTCGCCGGGGCAGGGCTGGCCCGACCCTTACGACGTGTCCACCTCTGTCACAAGGAAGACTTCTCGTGAAGGTCATCGCCTCTACGCTCCGCAAGGGCAATGTCGTCGACATCGACGGCAGGCTCTATGTCGTTCTGACCGCCCAGAACATCCACCCCGGCAAGGGCACTCCGGTGACCCAGCTCGACATGCGCCGCATCTCCGACGGCGTGAAGGTGTCCGAGCGCTACCGCACCACCGAGCAGGTCGAGCGCGCCTTCGTGGAGGACCGCGAGCACACCTTCCTGTACGAGGACGGCGAGGGCTTCCACTTCATGAACCCGGAGACCTACGACCAGGTCGTGGTGCCGGAGGACATCATCGGCGACCAGAAGCCTTTCCTCCAGGAAAGCATGGCCGTGATGCTCTCGACCCATAACGGCGTGCCGATCGCCATCGAACTGCCGGCCCGCGTGACCCTCGAGATCACCGAGACCGAGCCGGTCGTGAAGGGCCAGACGGCTTCGTCCTCCTACAAGCCCGCCACGCTGTCCAACGGCGTACGCACCATGGTGCCGCCGCACATCCAGGCCGGTACCCGCGTCGTGATCATGACGGAAGACGGCTCCTACGTTGAGCGCGCCAAGGACTAAGCCGCGCTGCGGCCGGGATCGCGGCGGGAGAGCCCGCCGCCGATTGGATCTTGAAGGGCAGGCGGTTTCGGAGGACATCTCTGGAATCCCTGTCCTTCTTCATTTTCGGAGATGAAGTACCCCCATGGCGAGCGGCCCCCTCAACCCCATCAATCCCCTGGTCGCCGACGTGGGCTCGCCCCCGATCCCCGAGGCCCAGTCCTGGACGAAGCGCTATGACGGCGCCTACGGGCCGCTCATCAACCTGTCCCAGGCGGTGCCCGGAAATCCCCCTCACCCGGGAATGCTGGAGCGGCTGGCCGCCACGGCGGGCTCGGCGGCCGGAGCGCAGTACGGGCCGATCAACGGCGATGCGGCCCTGCGGCAGGCCTATGCGGCGGAGCTGTCGCGCATCTACGAGGGACGGATCGCCCCTGAGGACACGGCGGTGACCGCCGGGTGTAACCTCGCCTTCTTCGCCACGATGATGATGCTGGCCCGGCACGGCGACGCCGTGCTGCTGCCGACGCCTTGGTACTTCAATCACCAGATGAGCCTCGACATGCTCGGCATCGAGCCGCGGCCGCTGCCCTGCCGCCCCGAAGCCGGCTTCGTGCCGCGGGTCGAGGACGCCGAGGCCCTCATCGATGCCAAGGTGAAGGCAATCGTGCTCGTCACGCCGAACAACCCGACCGGCGCGGTCTACCCGGCACATGTGATCGAAGCCTTCGCGGAGCTTTGCCGCCGGCACGGGATTTATCTCGTGATCGACGAGACTTACCGCGATTTCCTGCCATCAGGCGTGAACAGGGCGCACGGGCTCTTCACGAGCGAGGAATGGCGCGACACCGTCATCCAGCTCTATTCCTTCTCGAAATCCTATGCGATCCCCGGCCACCGCATGGGCGCCATCACGGCCGATGCGGGGCTCGTCGAGCAGGTGGCGAAGGTGCTCGACTGCATCCAGATCTGCGCGCCGCGCACCGCCCAGGCGGCGCTTCCCTGGGCGATCGACGGCCTGCGCGACTGGCGCGAGGAGAACCGCACAGAGATCAACCGGCGCGCTCAGGTCTTCCGCGAGGCGCTGGCGCCGCTGCCGGAATGGCGCATCGAGTCGGTCGGGGCCTATTTCGCCTATCTCAGCCATCCCTTCCCGGAGAAGACCGCGCAGGCGGTGGCCGAGAAGCTCGCGACCGAGCGCGGCGTGCTCGGGCTTCCCGGCAGCTATTTCGGCCCGGGCCAGGAAAGGCACCTGCGCATCGCCTTCGCCAACGTGACCGCCGAGGTCCTCGCCGGCCTCACGGACCGGCTGCGCGGCTTCCAAAGCTGAGACGTCATCCCCACCTATCCGGATAAACCGCCTCTGCGCCCTTGGCAGGAGCACGGACCGATTGTTACTCTCGATTCCGAGTTGGCATCCAGCTCGGATGCCGAAGGATTTGTGTTTTGACCGTGAAGTACGACGCGACTGCCGAGTCGGGGGAGCGACGGGCGGATCCTCTTTCCGGGTCCAGCGCCGGTGCGTCCCTGCTCGTGGATCGCGCGAAATCCGCGGTCAACAAACACCATCGCCACCGCTCCTCGCGTCATTACGCTGCGCTCGACCTCGGGACGAACAACTGCCGCCTTCTCATTGCCGAACCTGCCCATTTCGGCTTTCGCGTCGTGGATGCGTTCTCGCGCATCGTGCGCCTCGGCGAGGGGCTCGGCCTCGGCAATCTTCTCAGCGAGGATGCCATCGAGCGCACCATCGACGCCCTGCGCGTCTGTCGCGACAAGATGGCCGCCAAGGACGTGGCGCGGGCCCGCCTCGTGGCGACGGAGGCCTGTCGCCTCGCCGAGAACGGCCGGGCCTTCATCGAGCGCGTCCGGCACGATCTCGACATGGATCTCGAGGTGGTCGACCGCCGCACGGAGGCTTTCCTGGCCGTGACGGGCTGCGCGGCGCTCGCGGACCCGAAGGCGGAGTCGGTCATCATCTTCGACATCGGCGGCGGCTCGACGGAGATCGCCTGGCTCGACGGCGCCGCGCCCCATGCCTTCGCGGACCCTTGCAAGCGCATCCGCGCCTGGGACTCGCTCCCCGTGGGCGTCGTGACCCTGGCCGAGCGTCATGGCGGGATCGAGGTCACGCGGGAAAAGTTCGAGAACATGGTCGAGGAGGTGACGGAGCTCCTGCTCGACTTCGCCCTCATCGCCGCCAAGGCCGGCATGGCGACCAACTTCCATCTTCTCGGCACGTCCGGCACCGTCACCACGGTCGGCGGCATCCATCTCGGCCTTGCCCGCTACGACCGGCGGCGTGTCGACGGGATGTGGATGCGCAGCGGCGACATCTCGACGGTCATCGACCGGCTGCTGTACTCCGATTTCGAGCAGCGCGCCGCCAATCCGTGCATCGGCCGCGACAGGGCCGACCTGGTGCTGGCGGGCTGCGCCATTCTCGAGGCGATCCGCCGGGCCTTCCCGTCGGACCGCCTGCGCATCGCGGATCGCGGCCTTCGCGAAGGAATTCTGATGAACATGATGAGAGAGGACAGCGTGTGGCGGCAGGGAGGTGCCCGTTGAGCACCAAGTCAGGCTCCGGCACGCGCAACCTCAAGCAGCGCGTGAAGACGGCGAACAAGCGGTCCCTCTCGTCACAGAAATGGCTCGAGCGCCAGCTCAACGATCCTTATGTCGCCCGCGCGAAGCGGGAGGGCTATCGGTCGCGCGCGGCCTTCAAGCTGCTCGAGATCGACGAGAAGTATCACATCCTCAGGCCCGGCCAGCGGGTCGTCGACCTCGGCGCCGCGCCGGGCGGCTGGTCCCAGATCGCCGCCAGGAAGGTGGGCCCGAAGGGCAGGGTGGTCGGCATCGACCTGCTCCCGATCGACCCGATGCCGGGGGTGGAGTTCATCGAGCTCGACTTTCTTGACGAGAGCGCCCCGGGCAAGCTGGTCGAGATGCTCGGCGGGCCGGCGGACATCGTGATGTCCGACATGGCCGCCAACACCACCGGCCACAAGAAGACCGATCACCTGCGCATCATGGGGCTGGCCGAGGCGGCGATCTACTTCGCCCGCGAGATCCTGGCGCCCGGCGGCGTCTTCATCGCCAAGGTGTTCCAGGGCGGCACGGAGGGCCAGCTTCTGGCCGACCTCAAGCGCGACTTCGCCGTGGTGCGCCACGTGAAGCCGGCCGCGAGCCGGTCGGACTCGGCGGAACTCTACGTGATGGCGACCGGTTTCCGGGGGGCGGCGGACCCGTCGCCTTCGGCCTGAGGCGCGCTATCTCCCTCAGGCGGCAACGACATGGGGGAGGAGTGCATGGCCCACAAGATCGGAATCATCGGCTTCGGCAAGATCGCCCAGGACCAGCATCTCCCGAGCATCCGCAAGAACCCCGATTTCGAGCTGATCGCGGTGGCGAGCCAGCGTGGACTCAAGCCCGACGAGGCGAAGCACGCGTTTCAGGACTACCGCGAGATGCTCAAAGCGGTGCCGGACCTCGAGGCGGTCGCCATCTGCACGCCGCCGCAGGTGCGCCACCAGATTGCCCGCGATGCGCTGCTGGCGGGCAAGAGCGTCCTGCTGGAAAAACCGCCTGCCGCGACCCTGAGCGAGCTTCAGGACATGAAGCTGATGGCCCAGAAGGCCGGCAAAACCCTCTTCACCACCTGGCACGCGCAGTACAACAAGGCCGTCCATGAGGCCAAGAAGGCGCTCGCCGGCTGGGAGATCAAGCGGCTCCAGGTGACCTGGAAGGAGGATGTGCGGCACTGGCATCCCGGCCAGCAATGGATCTGGGAGGCCGGCGGCTTCGGCGTCTTCGACCCGGGCATCAATGCCCTGTCCATCGTCAGTTTCATCATGCCGGAGCCGGTCTTCATCAAGAAGGCCGATCTCCAGTTTCCAGCCAATCGGGATGCCCCCATCGCGGCCGACATCCAGTTCTCGTGCGCGCACGGCCAGGGTGACCTCAACGCCGCCTTCGACTGGCGTCAGACCGGTCCTCAGACCTGGGACATCGAGGTCGAGACGGCGAACGGCCTGCAGCTGAAGCTGCGGGAGGGCGGCACCAAGCTCGAGATCGGCGGCAAGCTGATGGTCGACGAGCCGTCGGAGGAATACGAGGGCATCTACGCCTGCTTTGACACCCTGCTCAACGAGCGGACCTCCCTCGTGGACGAAGCGCCGTTCCGCCTCGTGGCGGACGCCTTCATGATCGGCCGTCGGGTGCAGGTGGAGGCATTCGAGGATTAGCGGAACCCGCGCCACCTCATCGTGTTCCCCTGGTCGACAGGGAGTTCGGGATGTCCGTCAGGCTTCAGATCGCCAGCCTCGTTTTCCTGATGGTTCAATCCGTCCTGTTCGGGGCCGGAGCGATCCTGGTTCTCGCCACGCCGCTGGCCGAGCTGGCGCGGAGCCTGATGCCGCTGGTCGTCGTGGTCAGCCTCGGACTCTCGGTCCCGCTGTCCTGGCACATTGCTCCGCGGCTTCAGGTCCGCCAGCGCGCCCGGCCACAACTCCGGCTGGTGTGGTCGAGCGGCGCCTGAACTTCGAGGCTTATGCGAGGTTCTTTTTCAGGAACATGACCGTGCGTTTCCAGGCGAGGTCCGCGGCCTCCTTGTCGTAACGGGCTGCGTTGGTGTCGTTGTTGAAAGCGTGGTTCGCGCCTTCGTACAGGTACATCTCGTAGGTCTTTCCCGCCTGCTTCAGCGCCGCCTCGTAGGCCGGGATGCCTGCGTTGATGCGCTCGTCGAGCCCCGCATAGTGCAGCATGAGGGCGGCCTGGATCTTCGGCACGTCCTCCGCCTTGGGCTGGCCGCCGTAATAGGCGACGCCGGCCGAAAGGTTCGGCTCGTTCACCGCGAGGTTGTTCACCGCGCCGCCGCCCCAGCAGAAGCCGATCGCGCCGACCTTGCCGTTGCCGTCAGGGCGGGATTTCAGGTACGCGACCGCGGCCTTCCCGTAGGCGATCACGTCAGGTGCTTTAAGCTGACCGATCATCTCGCGGCCCTTGTCCTCGTCGGCGGGGGTGCCGCCCATGGGCGAGAGGTAGTCGAGGCCGAGCGCGACGAAGCCTTCCGTCGCCATGCGGCGGGTCACGTCCTTGATGTGCGGGTTGAGGCCGCGGTTCTCGTGGATGACGATGACGGTCGGAAGCTTGCCGGAGGCGTTAGCCGGCTTGACGAGGTATCCCTTCAAGCCCTGCGCGCCCGGAATCTCGACCGTTTCCGCCGTGATGCGCTGGTCGTTCTCCGGCACGGTCTGGGCATGGGCGTAGTTGTTCTGGAGGATCGGCAGAAGGGCGGTCGCCCCGGCGGCGCTGCCCACGAGGGCGGCCAGCCGGTCGAGGAAGGAGCGGCGGTTCATGCCGCCGTGGGTATAGGTGTCGTAGAGGTCGATGATGCGCTGGTCCATAGGAGACTCCGCCTGTGACGCGGGAGACATTAGCGCAGCCTCGCCCTGCGATCATCGGCCGATCACGCGCTCGTGTTGAGCCGCCTCCGGCTGGATGGGTCGCCGGTTTCTAGCGGCCGCCGTTGTTCATGCCGTCGCCCATCCCGGAGGAGGGCATCTTCCGTTCAAGCGCCTTGTGGCCGGACATCTCTGCGCCGGCATTCGGGTGCAGGCGGAAGAACATCACGGCCGAGAGGCCCGAGATCACCGCCACGGTCCAGAAGGCGGGCCCGAAATCCCTCGCCGTGATGGTCGCGGAGCCGTGGAGGGCGGAGGTGGTCTCCAGCGCGAAGGCGCCAAGCGCCACGCCCATGCTGAGCGCGAGCTGCTGCGCCACGCTCGACAGGCTGGTGGCATAGCTCATGTCCCGCTTGGACACGTCCGCATAGCCGATCGCGTTGAGGCTCGTGAACTGGAGCGAGCGGAAGCAGCCGCCCACGAACAGGACCAGCATGAGGAGCCAGGCGGGTGTCGAGGGCGTGAACAGGCCGTTCGCCGCGATGAAGCTCGCGCCGATGAGGGCATTGATGGTCAGGAGCATGCGGAAGCCCGTCCGTTCCAGGATCCGCTTGGCCAGCGTCTTCATGAACAGCGCCCCGACCGCCGCGATGAAGGTGAGCGACCCGGAGGCGAGGGGGCTCAGGCCGAACCCGATCTGGAGCATGAGCGGCAGGAGAAAGGGGATCGAGCCGACGCCGACCCGGAACAGCCCGCCGCCGAGAACGCTGATCCGGAAGGTCTGGATCTTCAGGAGGTCGAGCTTCAGGACCGGATGCGGCGTCCGCCGCGCATGCATCAGGTAGAGGACCAGGCTGATCGCGCCGACGATCACACAGCCGACCGAGACCTGAAGCGGGATCATGTGCCGCCCGCCGGAGGCAAAGCCCAGCATCACCAGAGCGAGGCCGATGCCAAGGAGCAGAAACCCCACGAGATCAAGCGGGGGTGTATCGTCCTCCTTGAGGTTCGGTACGAAGATGGTGGCGAGCACGATCCCGAGGATGCCGATCGGGATGTTGATGAAGAAGATCCAGCGCCAGTCGAAATAGGTGGTGATGAAGCCGCCCAGCGGCGGTCCCACCACCGGGCCGACGAGGGCAGGGATCGTCAGGGTCGCCAGCGCCTGGACGAGTTCGTTGCGCGGAACGCTCCGGAGGAGCACGAGGCGGCCGACCGGCACCATCATGGCCCCGCCCATGCCCTGCAGGAAGCGGGCGAACACGAAGCCTTCGAGGGAATTCGCCCCCGCGCAGGCGAGCGACCCGACCATGAACACCCCGATGGCCGTCCGGAAGACCGTCTTCGCCCCGTATTTGTCCGCCATCCAGCCCGAGATCGGGATGAAGATCGCGAGGCTCACCAGATAGGACGTGATCGCGAGCTTGAGGGCGATGGGGTCCTCCCCCAGATCCTGGGCGATCATCGGCAACGAGGTGGAGATCACGGTGGAATCCGTGTTCTCCATGAACAGGGCCGTCGCAATGATGAGCGGGAGGAGGCGTGACTGACGCATGACTCGTGGGACTTAGCGCTCAAGCACCGAAACACAAAGACCTTTCGCGACAGGGCAGGTCTTCTGGGAATGCGGTATTGAAGCCCTTTGCGAAAGCGCGGTGCCCGTGCTACGGACCCTCGCCAACTCTCATTCGCTGAAAAGCCCGTCCGATCACAATTTTAAAGGAGTTGGCCATGGCCTCCATTTTCGCCGATCGTCTCATCGAAGGCCTGACTTTCGATGACGTCCTGCTTCGGCCCGGCCGCTCCGAGGTGCTGCCGGGCGACGTGGACATCGCGACCCGCATCACCCGCTCGATCACCCTCAACCTGCCGATCATCGCCTCCGCCATGGATACGGTGACCGAGGCCCGCATGGCCATCGCCATGGCCCAGAACGGCGGCTTGGGCGTGATCCACCGCAACCTGGAGCCGGAGCAGCAGGCCGAGCAGGTGCGCCTCGTGAAGCGCTACGAATCCGGCATGGTGATGAACCCGATCACCATCCACCCGGACGAGACCCTCGCCGACGCGCTCGCCATGATGAAGCACAACGGCATTTCCGGCATCCCGGTGGTCGAGCGCGGCCCCGGCGGCTCCAAGGGCAAGCTGGTCGGCATCCTGACGAACCGGGACGTGCGCTTCGCCAACAACCCGAGCCAGCCCGTCTCCGAACTGATGACCAAGGACCGGCTCATCACGGTCCGCGAGGGCGTGAGCCAGGACGAGGCGCGCCGGCTCCTGCACCAGTTCCGCATCGAGAAGCTTCTCGTCGTCGACGACCATTTCCGCTGCATCGGCCTCGTGACCGTGAAGGACATCGAGAAGCAGGTCGCCTATCCGAACGCCGCCAAGGACGAGCAGGGCCGCCTGCGGGTCGCCGCCGCGACCACGACAGGAGAGCAGGGCTTCGAGCGCTCCGAGCGCCTGATCGACGCGGGCTGCGACGTGGTCGTGGTCGACACCGCCCACGGCCACTCGGTCAAGGTGCTGGAGAGCGTCACCAGGGTGAAGAAGCTCTCCAACGCCGTCCAGGTGATCGCCGGCAACGTGGCGACCCGCGAGGGCGCCAAGGCGCTGATCGACGCGGGCGCGGACGCGGTCAAGGTCGGCATCGGTCCGGGCTCGATCTGCACCACCCGCATCGTGGCGGGCGTGGGCGTGCCCCAGCTCACCGCCATCATGGAGGCGGTCGAGGCGGCCGCCGAAGCCGACGTGCCGGTCATCGCCGACGGCGGCATCAAGGTCTCGGGCGACCTCGCCAAGGCGCTCGCAGCCGGCGCCTCCTGCGCCATGGTGGGCTCGCTGCTCGCCGGCACAGACGAGACCCCGGGCGAGGTGTTCCTCTACCAGGGCCGCTCCTACAAGGCCTATCGCGGCATGGGGTCGGTCGGCGCCATGGCCCGCGGCTCCGCGGATCGCTACTTCCAGGCCGAGGTGCGCGACACTCTCAAGCTGGTGCCGGAAGGCATCGAGGGGCAGGTGGCCTACAAGGGGCCGGTCTCAGGGGTCCTGCACCAGCTCGCCGGCGGCCTGCGCGCCTCCATGGGCTATGTGGGCGCGCCCAATCTTCAGGAATTCCGCGAGAAGGCTCAGTTCATCCGCATCACCAATGCGGGCCTGCGCGAGAGCCACGTCCACGACGTGACGATCACGCGGGAAAGCCCGAACTACCCGACCCGCAGCTGAACCCGAGCCCGTCCATGAGCATCTCCGCCGTCCTCCTGCCCGTCTTCGTTCAGGTCGCCCTGACCTTCCTGCTGCTCATGTGGATGGGACGGTCACGGATCGGCTCGATCCGGGCGGGGGACGTGAAGGTCCGGGACATCGCGCTGGGCGAGCGGAACTGGCCGCCCCGGATCCAGCAGATCGCGAACAGCTACCACAGCCAATTCGAGCTGCCGGTTCTGTTCTATGCGATCGTGGCGCTGGCGCTCATCACCCGCAAGGCGGACCTGGTCTTCGTGGTCCTGTCCTGGGTCTTCGTCGTGTCGCGGCTGGTGCACGCGGCCATCCACACGACCTCGAACCGGGTGCAGCAGCGCTTCACGGCCTTCCTGGTCGGGGTGATCGTCCTGATGGCCATGTGGATCGTCTTCGCCCTGCGGATCCTATCCGCCGAGGCGGGAATCTAAAAACGGCGGGGAGGGGCGGGTGAATGGCCCGCCCCTCGCCCGTCATCACATGCGGCGGCCGCTTTCGAGCTGCGTCTTGGCGTCGTAAGGCTTGCGCGGCGGCGGGGTGAGATCGGCGGGCGGCGGCGGGTTGGTGGCGCAGGCCGCGATGGCGAGGGTCAGACCGACGGCGAGAATGCGAGTGAGACGGTTCAACATTGTGGGAGAACTCCAGTGTCGTGGCGCGCTGGGTGCGCGCCTCATCTGGATAGCTTCCGGATCATGATCGAAGATAGGAAATAATGTGACATTTCCACGGCCAAGCTCGGGTGTGACCTTCCCATGACACCTGCCGCCCGCATCTCCGCCGCCATCGAGGTCCTCGCCGACATCGAGACCCGCCGCCGCCCGGCGACCGACGCCCTCAAGGATTGGGGCCTGTCGCACCGCTTCGCCGGCTCCAAGGACCGGGCCGCGATCGCGAGCCTCGTGTACGACGCCCTGCGCCGGAAGTCCTCCGCCGCCTGGATCATGGGCGAGGGCACGCCCCGCGCTACCGTGCTCGGCATGCTCCGCCTGCAGCGCGGCCTCTCGGTCGAGGCGATCGCGGCGCTCTGCTCCGGCGAGCGCTTCGCGCCGGAGCCCCTGACCCCGGCAGAGCGGGACCGGCTCGAAACGGCGAGCCTCGGCGAGGCGCCGGCCCCTGTGGCCGGCGACTTCCCGGAATGGATCGAGCCGTCGCTCCGGCGGCTGTTCGGCGACGATCTCGTGCCGGAAATGCAGGCGCTCACCGCCCGCGCTCCGCTGGATCTCCGAGTCAACGCCCTCAAGGTATCCTCCCGCGAGGAGGCGCACGATGCTTTGCCTCACCTCGGGGCCGTCGAGACGCCGCTTTCGCCCTTGGGCCTGCGGATCACGCCGGGCGAGGACGGGCGCGGACCGGCTGTGCAGTCGGAGCCGGAATTCCTCAAGGGGTGGATCGAGATTCAGGACGAGGGATCGCAGCTCGCGGCGCTCCTGTCGGCCGTGACGCCGGGCGAGCAGGTGGTCGACCTCTGCGCCGGCGGCGGCGGCAAGACCCTCGCGCTCGCGGCCATGATGAAGAACCACGGCCAGATCTACGCCACCGACAACGATGCCCGCCGCCTCGCGCCGATCCACGACCGGCTGACCCGCGCGGGCGTCCGCAACGTCCAGGTGCGCACGCCGCGCGGCAAGGCCGACGCGGTCACCGATCTCGACGGCCGCATCGACTGCGTCCTAGTGGACGCGCCCTGCACGGGCGTGGGCACCTGGCGCCGCAACCCGGACGCCAAGTGGCGCCTGCGCCCCGGCAGCCTGGAGACCCGCCGGAAGGAGCAGGCGGCGGTGCTCGACCGCGCCGCCGCCCTGGTGAAGCCGGGCGGGCGCATCGTCTACATCACCTGCTCGGTCCTGCCGGAGGAGAACGACGACGCGCTGTCGGACTTCCTCGGGCGGCAGGAGGGCTTTTCTCCCGTTCCGGTCCCGAAGGTCCTCCAAGGGGCTGGCCTCGGCCGCCTCGACGGCGCCGTGCGCCCCACGGTCCTCGGCCTGCAGCTCTCCCCGCTCAAGACCGGCACGGACGGCTTTTACGTTGCCGTCCTGCGGAGAAGTCCGTAAGCGAACCCCATATGAGTTTCCACCCGTCCCGCAGCCGTTAAGCACCGCGCCATGACCCAGACCCACCACGACAAGATTCTCATCATCGACTTCGGAAGCCAGGTGACGCAGCTCATCGCCCGGCGCGTCCGCGAGGACGGCGTCTATTCCGAGGTCGTGCCGTTCCAGAAGGCGGCGGAGGCCATCCGCGAGATGAAGCCGAAGGGCGTCATCCTGTCCGGCGGGCCGGAATCGGTCACAACGGACACCTCGCCCCGTGCACCCAAGGAGTTGTTCGACACGGGCCTGCCGGTCTTCGGCATCTGCTACGGGCAGCAGACCATGGCGGCGCAGCTCGGCGGCGAAGTCGAGGGCGGGCATCACTCTGAGTTCGGCCGGGCGGAGGTCGAGGTGCTGACCGAGAGCCCGCTCTTCCAGGGCGTCTGGCAAGTCGGCAAGAAATATCCGGTCTGGATGAGCCACGGCGACCGGGTCACCAAGCTGCCCGAGGGCTTCGAGGTGCTGGCGGCGTCCGAGAACGCGCCCTTCGCGGTGGTGGCCGACGAGGCGCACAAGTTCTACGGCGTGCAGTTCCACCCGGAGGTGGTGCATACGCCGGAAGGCGCGCAGCTGATCCGCAACTTCGTCCGCGACATTGCCGGCTGCAAGGGCGACTGGACCATGAAGGCCTTCCGCGAGGAGGCCATCGAGCGCATCCGCGCCCAGGTCGGCACCGGCCGGGTGATCTGCGGCCTGTCGGGCGGCGTCGATTCCGCCGTGGCGGCGGTGCTCATCCACGAGGCCATCGGCGACCAGCTCACCTGCGTGTTCGTGGATCACGGCCTGCTGCGCTCCGCGGAAGCCGAGCAGGTGGTGACCCTGTTCCGCGACCACTACAACATCCCGCTCGTGCACGTTCAGGCCCAGGACCTGTTCATCGGCGCGCTCGAAGGCGTCTCCGACCCGGAGGTGAAGCGCAAGACCATCGGCCGGCTCTTCATCGACGTGTTCGACGAGGAGGCCAAGAAGATCGGCGGCGCCGATTTTCTGGCGCAGGGAACGCTCTATCCGGATGTGATCGAGAGCGTGTCCTTCACGGGCGGCCCTTCGGTCACCATCAAGAGCCACCACAACGTGGGCGGGTTGCCTGAGCGCATGAAGATGAAGCTCGTGGAGCCCTTGCGCGAGCTGTTCAAGGACGAGGTGAGGGTGCTCGGCCGCGAGCTCGGCCTGCCCGAGGCCTTCGTGGGCCGCCACCCCTTCCCGGGCCCGGGCCTCGCCATCCGCGTGCCGGGCGAGATCACCCGCGAGAAGCTCGACATCCTGCGCAAGGCCGACGCGATCTATCTCGAGGAGATTCGCAATGCGGGCCTCTACGACGTGATCTGGCAGGCCTTCGCGGTGCTGCTGCCGGTCAAGACCGTCGGCGTCATGGGCGACGGGCGCACCTACGACCATGTCTGTGCGCTCCGCGCCGTGACCTCCGTCGACGGCATGACGGCCGATTTCTACCCCTTCGACATGGGCTTCCTCGGCCGGGTCGCGACCCGGATCATTAATGAAGTGAAGGGCATCAACCGGGTGACCTACGACATCACGTCGAAGCCGCCCGGCACGATCGAGTGGGAGTGAGGCATGTCCTCGAAGCCGTCCGTGACGATCTACGGCATCAAGAACTGCGACACGATGAAGAAGGCGCGCGCCTGGCTCGACGCCAGGGGCGTTCCTTACGCCTTCCACGACTACAAGGCCGAAGGGATCGACCGCCCGCGGCTCGAAGCCTGGGCGCAGGATGTCGGCTGGGAGACGCTGCTCAACCGTGCGGGCACAACCTTCCGCAAGCTGCCGGACGACCAGAAGACCGGCCTCGACGAGCGCAAGGCCCTTGCGCTCATGCTCGACCAGCCCTCTATGATCAAGCGCCCCGTCCTCGACCTCGGCGGCCGCCTCGTCGTGGGATTCAAGCCGGAGCAATACGAAGAGGCGGTCCGGTAGGGTCCGAAAGGCGGCAACCTTCTTCCTTGCCATCCCCGGCACGACGCAGGCGCGGGAAGAGGATTCAGCCACAGGCGCAGCGCTATGGATTCACTTCCCCTGCGGCTGCTATCGCCGCCTCCGGCCGGGAATGACAAGAGGGCAATTGCTCCGTCCCGGAACGACAAAGGGCAGGTTCGTGAGAACCTGCCCTTTCTGTTTGGTCTCGAGACCGCCGTTACTGGATCTTCGGCGGCTCGTCGAAGTTGAGGCCGGGGAGGCCGCCGGGTTCGCCGGGGGCGCCGAGGCCGGGCACCAGCAGCTCGTCGAGCTTCTTCTGGACCGCGGCCGGATCGACGGTCGGGCCGGCGGACTTGTAGTGCATGACGATGTTCGGGAAGAGCACGACGATCGCCACCATGATGAGCTGGATGATCACGAAAGGCACCGAGCCCCAGTAGATCTGGCCCGTGGTGACCGGCTCCATCTTCTTGCCCGTCACGCGGTCGATATACGGCACTTTCGGCGCCACCGAGCGCAGGAAGAACAGGGCAAAGCCGAAGGGCGGGTGCATGAACGAGGTCTGCATGTTCACGCCCAGGATCACGCCGAACCAGATCAGGTCGATCCCGAGCTTCTCCGCCGCAGGGCCGAGGAGCGGCACCACGATGAAGGCGAGCTCGAAGAAGTCGAGGAAGAACGCCAGGAAGAACACCAGGACGTTCACCACGATCAGGAAGCCGACCTGTCCGCCGGGAAGCGAGGTGAGGAGGTGCTCCACCCACACGTGGCCGTTCACGCCGTAGAAGGTGAGTGAGAACACGCGGGCGCCGATGAGGATGAAGAGCACGAAGGCCGAGAGCTTCGCGGTCGCCTCGGTCGCCTGGCGCACGATGGTGAAGTTGAACCGGTTCGGATTGTTGTCGAGCTTGCGCTTGATGGCGGCCAGGATCACCGAGCCCAATGCGCCCATCGCGCCGCCTTCCGTCGGGGTGGCGAGGCCGATGAAGATCGTGCCGAGCACCAGGAAGATCAGCAGGAGCGGGGGCACCATGACGAAGGTGACCTGCTCGGCCATGCGGGACATGAGGCGGAAGCCCGTGAAGCGCTCGATCACACCGACGATGAGCGAATAGATCGCGCCGGCCGCGACCATCTCCATGGTCAGGGCATAGTTCTCGTGGTTGTTCTGGTTCAGATAGGCATACAGCCCCAGGAAGACCGCCGTGACCACGGCGGAGGCGACGATGTGCCGGGCGCCGAGCAGCTTGTTCATCAGGGCGCAGATCAGCGCGACGACGGTGGCGACGCAGATCGTCAGGATCACGAAATCCGCGCCGGCCTTCGTGCCGGTCTGGGACATCACGTAATAGCCCACGAGGCCGGAGAAGACGACCAGGATGCCGAGCTGCCACACGCCGCGAGAGCCGTTCGGCTCGCGATAGCCGATCGCCTCCGGCGGCAGGCCCGGGGCCGATTTCGGGAAGAAGACCGCCATCAGCAGGACGAAGCCGGCGTAAAGGCCCGACAGGATGAGGCCGGGCAGGAAGGCGCCCTCGTACATGTCGCCGACCGAGCGGCCGAGCTGGTCGGCCATGACGATGAGAACGAGGGAGGGCGGGATGATCTGGGCGAGCGTGCCCGAGGCCGCGATCACGCCCGAGGCGAGGCGGCGATCATAGCCGTAGCGCAGCATGATCGGCAGCGAGATCAGGCCCATGGAGATGACCGACGCCGCCACGACGCCGGTGGTCGCTGCGAGAAGCGCGCCCACGAAGATCACCGCGAAGGCCAAGCCGCCGCGTACGGGGCCGAAAAGCTGGCCGATCGTGTCGAGCAGGTCTTCCGCCATGCCCGAGCGTTCGAGGATCAGGCCCATGAAGGTGAAGAACGGGATCGCCAGCAGCACCTCGTTCGACATGGTGCCGTAGATGCGGTCCGGCAGCGCCTGGAGCAGGGGCCAGGACAGGTTGATGGTCTCGGGCGCGTAGGGAGCGAGCTCGACGGCGACGAAGAAGAACAGGAGGCCGTTCGCCGCCAGGGAGAAGGCGACCGGGTAGCCGAGGAGAAGGAAGACGACGAGCGCCGCGAACATGATCGGCGCGAGGTTCTGGGCAATCAGCACAGCCATGGACGAAACTCCGAAAAACTTTGGTCAGGGCGCGCGACGCGTCAGCGGACGCCGTCGCCCGGAGGTTCGCCACCCGTCGTGGCGTTGGGATTGCCCAGCTCGGCGATCAACCTCTCGGCCTCTGCCTCCGGGCTGTGGTGGCTGGCGGCGGCATGCTCGTCGACGAGGTCGCCCTTCATGATCGCGATGCGCTTGATCAGCTCGCTCAACCACTGGAACGCGAGGGAGATGAATCCGAGGAGGATGAGGCCCTTGGCGGGCCAGATCAGCAGGCCGCCGGCGTTCGACGAGACCTCGCCCGACTCGTAGGAGCGGATGAAGTACGGGAACGAGAGGTAGAGCATCAGGGCCACGAAGGGGAACAGGAAGAGCAGGTGCCCCATCAGGTCGATCCGGTCCCGGCCGCGCTTCGACAGCCTGTTCGAGATGATGTCGATCCGGATGTGCTCGTTGACCCTCAGGGTCCAGGCGGCGCAGAGCATGAAGGTCGCGCCGAACAGGTACCATTGCAGCTCGAGCCAGGCGTTCGACGACACGCCGAAGATGCGCCGGATGATGGCGTTGATGGCCGAGACCAGGATCGCGATCACGATGGCCCAGGCCGCGGTCTTGCCGACCCGCTCGTTGATGGAGTCGATGATGCGGGATAGCTGAAGGAGCGCTGCCACCTGTCTTCCCCCTGAAAAAATTGTTGTTAGAAGTTAGAGCCTGCCTAGCGGACCCGGGGCCGCCTCGCCAGTGCCGCATTAGTCTAATCTACGGCATCGGGTCAGTAGCGAGGAAATTTTCGTGCCGCAAGATACCGCTGCGGTAAAAGTTTAGGCAGCCTAAGGCCTTCCGCAGGTCACAAACTTGCTATCGCTGGGACAGGCCGACATCTGTTCTCCATCTAGGGCGGATGGTGAGCGCCGAATGGTGCCGAAGACCGGGTAAGGCTATAGTTTCCTAGGAACCGGAGAATCTGAGGAGCCACCGTGACGCTGCTTGTACTGGGCCTGATCGTCTTTCTCGGCACGCATTCCTTCAGCATGGCGCGCCAGCCGCGGGCCACGGTCATCATGAAGCTGGGGGAGGGCGGCTATAAAGGGCTTTATTCGCTCCTGTCGCTGGCCGGAATCGTCATGATCTCCATCGGCTACGGCCATTACCGGCAGGCGGGCTACATCCCGGTCTGGGACCCGCCCGTCTGGACGCGCCACTTGGCGCTCCTTCTCGTCTGGTTCGCCTTCGTTTTCTTCGTGGCCGCCTACTTGCCCGGCCGCATCAAGCGGACCCTCAAGCACCCGATGCTCGCGGGCGTGAAGGTCTGGGCCCTGGCGCATCTTCTCGCCAACGGGGACCTCGGCTCCATCCTGCTCTTCGGCTCGATCCTGGCCTGGGCGGTCGTGGCCCGCATCAGCGTCAAGCGCCGCGACGAGGCCAAGCCGCACGGGGCGCCCCTGGAGCCGCCGGCGGGGCTTCGCAACGATGCCCTGGCCGTGGTGATCGGAACGGTCGTCTACGTGGCCTTCGTGGTGTGGCTCCACCCGCTCCTGATCGGCGTTCCGGTCGTGCCCGGCCGGGCCTGATTGGTGGTTCTGGCGGCACCCGGGCCTTTTCCAGGGCCCGGGCGATCCCACTTTTCATGAATCTGCGACGGGATCAGCCTCTCGCCTTCCTGAGGGCTGTATGCTAGGCGACCCACTTCGATGCAGGAGAGGCGGCCGCACGGCCGGAGAATTGAGTAATGGCTCCGAACGACGAGTTCATCCGCGAGGTCGACGAGGAATATCGCCGCGACCAGCTGACCCAGATCTGGAACCGCTACAACGGCGTCATCATCGGCATCGCCATCCTCATCGTGGCCGCGGTCGGCGGCTGGCGCTACTGGGAGCACTATCAGCAGACCCAGTCCCAGGCCGCGGCAGCCCAGTACGAGGACGCCCTGAAGCTCTCCCGCGAGGAGAAGAGCAAGGAGGCGGAAACCGCCCTCGAGACTCTCGCCAAGGACGGCAGCACGGGGTACGGCCTGCTGGCCCGCTTCCGCCTCGCAGCCGAGTTGGGCCGCCAGAATGCCGAGAACGGCGCCTCGGCCTACGACGCGCTCGCCAATGACGCGAACGTGAACCCGCTCTGGCAGGACCTGGCCCGCCTTCGCGCCGCCTGGCTGCGCATCGATAGCGCGGATCCGGCGACGCTGCGTCCGGCCCTCGAGCGGCTCGCCGTTCCGGCCAACGCTTGGCGCCACTCGGCCCGCGAGCTGCTCGGGCTGTCCGGCCTGAAGGCCGGCGACATGGATTATGCCGGCCGCTGGTTCGACCAGATCGCCGCCGATCGCGAGACGCCGCAGAGCCTCCGCCAGCGGCTTTCCATCTACACCGCGCTCGTCGCCGGCGGCGCCGTTCAGGTCACGCAGTAAGGAAGGGACAGGAGACATGACGCCTACCGTCACCATTGTCGGGCGGCCGAATGTCGGCAAGTCGACCCTGTTCAACCGCCTCGTCGGCAAGAAGCTCGCGCTCGTCGACGACCGGCCGGGCGTGACCCGCGACCGCCGCGAGGGCAACGCGAGGCTCGGCGACCTCGAATTCCGCATCGTCGACACGGCCGGCCTTGAGGAGGCGACCGAGGAGTCGCTCCTCGGCCGCATGCGCGCCCAGACCGAGGCCGCCATCGAGGACGCGGACGTCATCCTCTTCGTCATCGACGCCCGCGTCGGCATCCTTCCCGCGGACCGTCCCTTCGCCGAGATGGTGCGCCGCTCCGGCAAGCCCGTCATCCTCATCGCAAACAAGGCGGAGGGCGGCGCCGGGCTGTCGGGCGCCTACGAGGCGTTCTCGCTAGGGCTGGGCGATCCGATTCCGTTCTCGGCCGAGCACGGCGAGGGGCTTGCCGACCTGTTCGAAGCGCTGATGCCCTTCTTCCCCGAACCGGACGAGGAAAACGAGGAGGACGAGGACGACCCGAGCAAGCCGCTCCAGGTGGCCATCGTCGGGCGCCCGAACGCGGGCAAGTCGACCCTCATCAACCGCATGGTGGGCGAAGAGCGTCTGCTGACCGGTCCCGAGGCCGGCATCACCCGCGATTCCATCTCCCTCGACTGGTCCTGGCGCGGCCGGCCCGTGAAGCTCTTCGACACGGCGGGCCTGCGCAAGCGCGCCCGGGTCGAGGACAAGCTCGAGAAGCTGTCCGTCGCGGACGCCCTGCGCGCCGTGCAGTTCGCCGAGGTCGTGATCGTGCTCCTCGACGCCACGATTCCGTTCGAGAAGCAGGACCTCTCCATCGTTGATCTCGTCGAGCAGGAGGGCCGCGCCCTCGTGATCGGCCTCAACAAGTGGGACCTCGTCGCCGACCAGCAGGGCCTGCTCAAGGACCTGAAGGAGAAGGCCACCCGCCTCCTGCCGCAGGTGCGGGGCGCCCCGGTGGTGCCTGTCTCCGGGCTCGCCGGCAACGGCATCGATCCCCTCATGAAGGCCGTGTTCGAGGTCTACAAGACCTGGAACACGCGCATCTCCACCGCAAGGCTGAACCAGTGGCTCGGCGAGGCGATAGAGGCCAACCCGCCCCCGGCGGTTTCCGGCCGTCGCATCAAGATTCGCTATATGACCCAGGTGAAGGCGCGTCCGCCGCATTTCGCGATCTTCGGCAACCAGCTCGACGCCCTGCCGAAGAGCTACACGCGCTATCTGGTGAACGGCCTGCGCGAGGCCTTCAGCCTCCCGGGCACGCCGATCCGCGTGTCGCTGCGCACGGGCCAGAACCCGTTCGACAAGGGACGGAAATAGTCGCGGCTCAGCGGCTTGCGGTCGTCAGGGCCGCGCCGATGCCCACGAAGGTCACGCCTGCCGCCCGGTTGAACCATCGGCCGTGGCGGGAGAGCCAGGGCGCGATGCGCTGGGCCATGACCGCGAGCAGCAGCTCGTAGACGATCTCCACCACCACGAAGGTGCCGCCGAAGATGGCGAGCTGGACCGGGAAGGAGACGCCCGGCGCCATGAACTGCGGCAGGAAGGCCGCGAAGAAGATCAGCGCCTTCGGGTTCGAGACCGCCACCAGAAAACCCTGGTTGAACATCCGCAGCCGCTGCGCCTCCCGGGGTGCAGCCTCCGCCGTCGCGACCGAAATGGCCGGGGCCGGCGAGCGCCAGACGCGAATGCCGAGATAGACGAGGTAGGCGGCGCCGATCCATTTCGCGATCGTGAAGGCCTTCTCGGAGGCGGCCAGCAGCGTGCCCATCCCGGCGAGGGACGCCGCGATCAGGATGAAGAAGCCGAGCGCCCCGCCGAGCACCGTGTAGATCGTCGGCCGGAAGCCGAAACATGCGCCGTGGGTGAGGGACAAAAGCCCGTTCGGCCCCGGCGTCAGGGACAGGCCGATGGCGGCGACGCAGTAGACCAGCCAGAGTTCGAGGCTCATGGGATCACCAGGGACGTGCGACGGTGCACGGCCGGACGGTAGCGCCGGGCGGGAAGGCAGGCAAGCCGGTCCGGAAACGAACATGGCCGGCGCGAGGCCGGCCATGTCGGAAGAGGTAGCGGTGCCGGACGCTCAGGCCGGCATCTGCGGCGTGAGGAGCTTTCCGCCCTGGGGGAAGTCGTAGATCTTTCCCGTCTCGCGCCAGCTCGGAAGGGCGAGCTTCACGAGGTGCGGGGCAAGCTCCTCCGGGGTCTTCAGGGTGAGCGGGTCCTCGCCCGGCATGGCGGCGCGGCGCATCGAGGTGCGCAGGGGGCCGGGGCTCACGAGCATCGCCTTGACGGGCGTCGTGACCGTCTCGGCCGCGTAGGTGCGCACCATGGCTTCGAGAGCAGCCTTCGAGATCGAGTAGACGCCCCAATAGGCCGTGCATTTGTGGGCGGCGCCCGAGGTCAGGAAGATGGCGCGGCCCGCGTCGGAGGCGCGCAGCAGCGGGTCGAGGGAGCGCAGCAGCCGGTAATTGGCCGTCACGTTGATGGCCATCACTTCGTCCCAGACCGGCTGGTCGATATGGGTGATCGGCGCCAGCTCCCCGAGGATGCCCGCATTGCCGAGCAGGATGTCGAGCTTGCCCCAGCGCTCGTAGATGGCGGCACCGAGCCGGTCGATGGCCTCAAGGTCCTTGAGGTTCACCGGCACGAGGGTCGCCGAGCCGCCGATGGCGCGGATCTCGTCGTCGAGGGATTCGAGCGCGCCCTGCGTGCGGGCGAGGGCGACGATGTGCGCACCCGCTTCGGCGAGGGCGAGGGCGGCGGCGCGGCCGATGCCGCGCGAGGCGCCGGTGACCACCGCGACGCGGTTCGAGAGAGGCTTCTGCATGATCGATCAGTCGGCTTCGGCAAGGAGGGAGAGGCGGCGCGGCGTCGCGACGGTCAGGTCCGTCAGCGGCGTCGGGTAGTCGCCCGTGAAGCAATGGTCGGTGAACTGCGGCTGCGCGGCGTTGCGGCCCTTCTCGCCCATGGCACGGTAGATGCCCTCGATGGACAGAAAGGCGAGCGAATCCGCCCCGATGTACTTGCGCATCTGCTCGAGGTCGTGTGTGGCGGCGAGGAGCTTCTCCTTCTCGGGCGTGTCGATGCCGTAGAAGTCCGGATGCGTGATCGGCGGGCTCGCGATGCGGAAGTGAACCTCCTTCGCGCCGGCCTCGCGCATCATGCGCACGATCTTCACCGATGTGGTGCCGCGCACGAGGCTGTCGTCCACCAGGACGATGCGCTTGCCCTCGATGGCAGCGCGGTTGGCCGAGTGCTTCATACGCACGCCGAGCTCCCGCACGGACTGGGTCGGCTGGATGAAGGTGCGGCCCACATAATGGTTGCGGATGATGCCGAGCTCATAGGGCAGGCCGCAGGACTGGGCGAAGCCCAGCGCGGCCGGGACGCCGGAATCCGGCACCGGGATGACCACGTCGGCGTCAGCGGGCGCCTCCATGGCGAGCTCGTGGCCCATGCCCTTGCGCACCGCATAGACGCTGCGGCCGTTCACGATGGAATCAGGCCGGGCGAAGTAGATGTACTCGAAGATGCAGGGGCGGGCCGGCTGCTTCGGGGCGAAGCGGAACGACTCGATGCCCTCGTCCGAGATCACGACGCATTCGCCGTTCTCGATGTCGCGGATGAAGCGCGCGCCGATGATGTCGAGGGCGCAGGTCTCCGAGGTCAGGATGTAGCGGCCGTCGAGCTCGCCCAGCACCAGCGGGCGGATGCCGAAGGGGTCGCGGGCGCCGATCAGCTTCTTGTTGGTGAGCGCCACGAGCGCATAGGCGCCTTCGATCTTCTGGATCGCCTCGACGAAGCGGTCCACGACCCGGTCCTGGCGGCTGCGGGCCACCAGATGGACGATCACCTCCGTGTCCGTGGTGGACTGGCAGATGGCACCGTCGCGGATGAGATTGCGGCGCAGGGTCAGGCCGTTCGTCAGGTTGCCGTTATGGGCCACCGCGAGGCCGCCGCCGTCGAGTTCGGCGAAGAGCGGCTGCACGTTGCGCAGGACCGTCTCGCCGGTGGTCGAGTAGCGCACGTGGCCGATGGCCGAGAAGCCTTCGAGACGCTCGATCGTCGCGCGGTCCGAGAAGCTGTCGCCCACGAGGCCGAGGCGGCGCTCCAGGTGGAAGACGTGGCCGTCGAAGGAGACGATGCCCGCCGCCTCCTGGCCGCGGTGCTGGAGGGCGTGGAGCCCGAGCGCCGTGATCGCCGCCGAATCCGGGTGGCCGTAGATGCCGAAGACGCCGCATTCTTCGCGCAGGGTATCGCCGTCGAGGTCGAGGTTCACCTGCTTCGGGAGAACCTGCCACGTCTCAGACTGAGCAGCCATCGTCATGTCCTTGGATGCACGCCAAAACCAAAGGCGTGAGAGCGCTATGTATTCACTCCCACGCCGATCGCCAATGTCTCTTCATGCCGCCCCCGCTTGCGCGGGCCGAATGGATCAGCCGCGCCGCTGCGGAGGCTGGGCCGGTGCGGGCGCCGCCGGTGCGGTGCCGCGCTGCGGATCGGGCTCCGCCGGCTCGGCCGGCTCGTTCTCGGGAGCTCCCTTGTCCCGCAGGCGCTGGATCAGGGCCTCGGCATTCTCCGGCAGCATCGCGATGATGCTGTCGCGGGTGTTCTCCATGGCTGGCCGCGTCTTGGAAGTCGCCGCCCAGTCAGGGTTCTTGCCCTGGAGCAGCCAGCCCATGAAGGCCCAGCCGATCACGCAGATCAGGAAGCCGCGGGCGGCGCCGAAGAACAGGCCGAGGGTGCGGTCGAGCGCCCCGATGCGGGAATCGAGGATCAGATCGGAGATCTGCACCGTGATGATTGACACGATGATCAGGGTCACCACGAAGATGCCGCCGATGGCCGCGACCAGGGACACCGTGTTGCTGCTGATATATTGCTGCGCGAGGGGCAGTGCCATCGGGTGCAGGTACCAGGCAGCGGCGGCCGCCACGGCCCAGGCGACGATCGCCAGCACTTCACGCGTGAAGCCGCGCACGGCAGCCAGGAGGGCCGAGATCAGAACGACGCCGAGGACGACCAGGTCCAAAACAGAAAAGGGCATGAGCCAAGCCTAACGCACAAAACAGGGTGGGAGCCGCCTTCGCGGGTTCAAGGCCTGGGCTGTATACCCTCAAGAATTCCATTCGTCACCCTTGGAGTCGTACAGGCGCTGGTGGCCGGAAACGGCCTGGATTTCGCAACGACATCTGTGGCCGGAGGATGGCGCAGTCCCGCACCACAAACGAGAAAGGCCCCGGAGAGCCGTCTCCGGGGCCTTTCCTGACATTGCTGCGGAGTTCCCGCTCAGATGAACAGGAAGTCGTCGAAGAGGACGGTGGTGCCGGGCTTCACCTTGAGGATCTCGATCGGCTTGGCGCTGCCGGAGCCGTCGACATCGAGGTAAACGGTGCCGTTCTTCTTGTTGTAGACGACGAAGTCGTTCCCATCCTTGGACGTGGTGCCGATGGTGAAGAACTTCTTCTCCAGCTTGCCTTCCTTGAAGACCTTGTCGAGCCCGACCGAGGACTTCTTCTCCGGCTTGCCGCCCTTGTCGGGCTTTCCACCCTTGTCGTCCGGCTTGCCGCCCTTCTTTCCGAAAGCGAGGAGATCGCTCTTTCCGGCCTTGACCTTGAACGACTTCAGGGCGTTTAGGTCGAACTGGATCTTGTCCTCGCCGGACTTGAAGTCGCGGATCTGGTCGAAATGGCCCTTCTTGAAGGGCGTGTCGAACACGAAGGTGTCCGCGCCGGCTCCGCCGTAGAGGATGTCCTTGCCGGCGCCGCCGTTGATGACATCGTCACCGCCCAGTCCCCAGATCCAGTCGTTGCCTGCGCCGCCGTTGATGACGTCCGCGCTCTCTGTGCCCTTGAGCTTTTCGTTGCGCGAGGAGCCGCCGATCTCGCTGACGTCGGTGACGTTGATCGTCAGCGTCTTCTCGAAGTTCAGGCTGCCTGCATCCGTGACCTTGACCTTGATCTGGAGCGAGGGTGCCGTTTCGAAGTCGAAGGTGGCGCCTTCGGCTACGACCAGCTTGCCGTCGACGATCTGGAAGCGACCGCCGGCGTTGTCCAGCAGAGTGAACGTCGGCATCACCGCTGCAGAGACTTCCGGACGATCCGGATCGACAGCGGTCAGAAGCCCGATCTCGGTCCCGGCCTTGGCGGTCTCCGATACGATCGCCTTCGACAGCAGGATGTCGGTCGGCGCTTCGTTGACGTCCGTGACACTGAGCCGGAAGGACTTGTCCGCGACGTCCGTTCCACCAGTGGTGTTGCTCTCCGCAGAGATCGTGATGTCGAGGCTGCTCATGGCCTCGAAGTCGAACGGGTAGCCGGCCTTCGCGAAAAGCTGATTGCCCACGATCTCGAAACGATCGCTCAGGCTGCCAGTGAGGCTATATGTGAACGTCTCTCCATTTGCCCCGTTTGCGACGGAGAGCACTCCGATGAGAGTGCGGTCCTGGAGGTTTTCGGCAATAGAGCTTGCAGAGAGAGTGATCGTCGGATCAGCCATGCTGGGTCCCCTGGAATAGGTTCGAAAATCCCGGGTTTCCCCAGGAACTAACCACTAGGAAGTAATCATAGCGGGTAGTTTAGGCTTATTCCAACAAACCCGAATGTAACTATATGTCAACTAGGCCGAATGGCTGATCCTGTTGCCGAAGAATCACATTGCGCCGACGTTAGGACGCCTTCCGACGGCGTGCGGCGATCCCCGCCACGAGGTCCGTGATGTGGCCGATCGACGAAGCCGGCAGGGGCAGGCGCTCCTTGCCGTTCTTCTCCACTCTCGGGGCGGGCGAGACCGCATTGGAGAAGCCGAGCTTGGCCGCCTCCTTCAGGCGGGCCTGCTCCTGGGCGACCGGCCGAATGGCTCCCGAGAGGCCCATTTCGCCGAAATAGACCGTGTCGGGCGGCAGGGGCGAGCCCGAGAGGGACGAAATCAGCGCCGCGGCGGCGGCGAGATCCGCGGCGGGCTCGCTGATCCGCAGGCCGCCTGCGACGTTCAGATACACGTCGTGCATGCCGAGCTTCAGGCCGCCATGGGCTTCCAGCACGGCCAGCACCATCGAAAGGCGGTTCTGGTCCCAGCCAACGACCGCGCGGCGGGGCGTGCCGAGGGAGGAGGGCGCCACGAGAGCCTGGATTTCCACGAGGAGCGGGCGGGTTCCCTCCATGCCGGCGAAGACGGCGGTCCCCGGCGTCGCGAGGTCGCGGCCCGCCAGGAACAGCTCGGACGGGTTGGGGACCTCGCGCAGGCCCCGGTCTGACATCTCGAAGACGCCGATCTCGTCGGTCGGGCCGAAGCGGTTCTTCACGGCCCGGAGGATCCGGAAATGGTGCCCGGTATCGCCCTCGAAGGAGACCACCGCGTCGACCATGTGCTCGACGACGCGCGGTCCGGCGATCTGGCCGTCCTTGGTCACGTGGCCGACCAGGATCACGGCCGTGCCCGTGGTCTTGGCGAAGCGGATCAGGGCCTGGGCGCTGCCGCGCACCTGGGTCACCGTGCCGGGAGCGGATTCCACCGTCTCGGTCCACATGGTCTGGATCGAGTCGATGATGGCGAGCGCGGGACGGGGCCCCTGCGAGAGGGTCGCGACGATGTCCTCCACGTTGGTCTCGGAGGCGAGCTCCACCGGCGCCTGGCCGAGGCCGAGCCGTTCGGCCCGCAGGCGCACCTGCGCCACCGCCTCCTCGCCCGAGATGTAGGCGACGCGGTGCCCGCGGTTGGCGAGTGCCGCCGAGGCCTGCATCAGCAGGGTCGACTTGCCGATGCCGGGGTCGCCGCCGAGGAGGATGATCGAGCCGTTCACGAAGCCGCCGCCCGTGACCCGGTCGAGCTCTGCGATTCCGGACGGGGTGCGGGGCGCCTCCTTTGTGTCGCCCGACAGGCCCTCGAGCGGGAAGACCCGCCCCTTGGCGCGGGAGGGGCGCGTCGCGGCCGGCCCGACCATGGGATTGGCCGAGCCCGTTTCCTCGGCGATGGTGTTCCACCCGCCGCAGGCCTCGCACTTGCCTTTCCAACGGTTGTAGACGGCGCCGCAGCTCTGGCAGGCGAAGGAGGGCTGACGCTTCGCCATCAGCCTTCGCCCCCGCGATAGGTGCGGGCGTAGCGGGCGCGCAGGTTGGTCAGGATCTCGTAGCCGATCGTGCCGGCCCGGCGGCCGACCTCGTCCACCGTCAGGTCGCCGCCGATCAGCGTGACCGAGTCGCCGCGCTTCACCTGGTCGGCCGCTTCGGTCACGTCGATCGTGATCAGGTCCATGGAGACGGTGCCCGCAAAGGGGCAGGGGCGGCCGGCGACCAGCGCCATGCCGGCGAGGAGCGTCTCCCCGCTGTGGCCGCGGGCGCTCGCCGAGCGCGGATAACCGTCCGCATAGCCGACCGAGATGGTGGCGATGCGGCGGCGGCTCGTGGCGGTCCAGCGGCCGTTGTAGCCGACGGTCTCGTCCGCCTCGACCCAGCGCAGCTGGACGATGCGGCCCTCCAGCCCGACGACTGGGCGCATCGGATTGGCTTGATCGGGCGTCGGGTTGCCGCCGTAGAGGGCGTAGCCCGGTCGCACGAGATCGAAATGCGGCTTCTGAGCCAGATAGATGCCGGAGGAATTGGCCAGCGACGCGGGAATGCCCGGCAGCGCTTGACGGACCGCCCGGAAGGCATCGATCTGACGGGTGTTGAGGGGATTCTCGCTCTCCTCCGCGCCGACGAAATGGCTCATGAGCAGGGCGGGCTCGAAATCCCGCAGCACGTCCCGGCCGCCGAGCTCCAGGCTCTCCGAAACCGTGAGGCCGAGCCGGTTCATGCCGGTGTCGACGTGGATCGCGGCCCTCAGGCGGGAGCCCTGGGCGCGGGAGAAGGCGGCCCATTCCTCGATCTCATCCCGGGAGCCGAGGACCGGTCGCAGGTCGTGCTCAGCGTAGGTCGGGCCGGTGCCGGTCAGAAGCCCGTTCAGCACGTAGATCGTGGCGTCCGGCGCCACAGCGCGGGCGCGGATCGCCTCGCTCAGGTGAGCCACGAAGAAGGTGCGGCAGCCCGCCCGGAGAAGGGCCGGGACGGCCTGCTCGATGCCGGTGCCGTAGGCGTTCGCCTTGACGACCGCGGCCGTTTCCGCGCCGCCCGCGCTGTCGCGCAGGGCGCGCCAGTTCGCCGCCAGCGCGTCGAGGTCGATGTGAAGGAGACCGCCGGCCGCCTCGTCTGGGATGCGGCCGGTCGTTTCGATTCGGGAGTTCAGCTTGGTCAATCGCCCATCCGTTCGGGAAGTTTGTCTTCGTCCGCCAGGTCGGTGAAGCGGGTGATATCGGCCTGGAAGGCGAGCTGCACGGTGCCCGTGGGACCGTGACGCTGCTTGCCGATGATGACCTCCGCCTTGCCGTGGACCTGGTCCATTTCAGCCTGCCACTTGAAGTACTCTTCGGTGCCGGGTTTCGGCTCCTTGTTCTTCAGATAGTACTCCTCGCGGTAAACGAACATGACCACGTCGGCGTCCTGCTCGATCGAGCCCGATTCGCGCAGGTCCGCGAGCTGCGGCCGCTTGTCGTCGCGGGCCTCCACCTGACGGGAGAGCTGGGACAGGGCGATCAGCGGGACCTCGAGCTCCTTGGCGAGAGCCTTGAGGCCGGTGGTGATCTCGGTCAGCTCCTGCACGCGGTTCTCGCCCTTCTTGGCCGAGGCGGAGAGAAGCTGGAGATAGTCGACGATCAGCACGTCGAGACCGCGCTGGCGCTTGAGGCGGCGGGCGCGGGCGGCGAGCTGGGCGATGGAGATGCCGCCGGTCTGGTCGATGTAGAACGGGATCGACTGCATTTCGCGGGCGGCTTCGGTGATCTTGTAGAAGTCGTCCTCGCGCATGTCGCCGCGGCGGATCTTGTAGGAGGCGACGCCCGACTGCTCGGCGATGATACGGGTCGCAAGCTGCTCGGCCGACATTTCGAGCGAGAAGAAGCCGACGATGCCGCCGTTGACGGTCTTCAGATTGCCGTCCTGCTGCTTCTCGGCCTGATAGGCCTTGGCGATGTTGAAGGCGATGTTGGTGACGAGCGAGGTCTTGCCCATGGCGGGACGGCCCGCGAGGATCACCAGGTCGGAGCGCTGCAGGCCGCCGAGGGTCCGGTCGAGGTCGATGAGTCCGGTCGAGATGCCGGAGAGCTTGCCCTCGCGCTTGTATGCCGCGGCCGCCATGTCGATGGCCTGGGTGAGCGCGTCGGAGAAGCGCTGGAAGCCGCCGTCGTAGCGGCCCGTCTCGGCCAGCTCGTAGAGGCGGCGTTCCGCCTCCTCGATCTGGTCGCGCGGCGCGCTGTCTACCGGCGAATCGTAAGCCGCATTGACCAGGTCCTCGCCGAGGCTGATGAGCTTGCGGCGGACGGCGAGGTCATAGACGGTGCGGCCGTAATGCTCGGCGTTGATGACGGTCGTCGCCTCGCCCGCGAGTCGGACGAGGTACTGGTAGGGCGTCACGCCGCCGAGATCCTGGTCGCCCAGGAAGGTCTTCATGGTGATGGGCGTGGCGACCTTGCCGGCCTTGATGAGGTCGGTCGCGACCTCGTAGATCCGCCGGTGAAGATCCTCGATGAAATGCTCGGGCAGAAGGAAGTCGGAGACGCGGTAATAGGCGTCGTTGTTGACCAGGATCGCGCCCAGGAGGGCCTGCTCGGCATCGATGTTGCTCGGCGGCGAGCGGAATTGCGGCTCGGCGGCCTCAATGCGGGCGATCAGGGCGTTGGCGGTGGCCATCTGGCGCTCCGAAAACGAGGGAAGGGGTAAAAGACCTCTTTAGCCGGATTTGGTTGCCCGAAGGTGACCGGTCAGACACAGATGAAGACTTGCCTCCCATCCAGTCCGATTGTCCTCACTGTCCTCGATACTCACATCTCCTGCCTTGGCGTCAGGTGAGGCCGCTTGACTCGAGAACGGGCGGCTCCGCCAACGAAAAGGCGCTCCCCGTCGAATCGACGGAGAGCGCCAGTTTAGAACAAAACGTGAACTCTAACAACCGTGGCCGATTAGAGCTCGACGTCGCCGGCCTCCGCCAGCGCGGCGCCGACCTCGAGGCCGAGATCGTCGAGGTTGGTCTCCTCGCGGGTGGTGACCTGCTCGCCGCGAGCCTGACGCTCAGCCTCTTCCGGGCTGCGGGCGACGTTGATCGTCACCTTCACCTCGACCTCCGGGTGCAGCGACACCGGAACGGTGTGCAGGCCCAGGGTCTTGATCGGCAGGTTGAGGACGATCTGGTTGCGGTCGACCGTGAAGCCGCCGGCGGTCATGATCTCGGCGAGGTCGCGGGTCGAGACCGATCCGTAGAGGACGCCCGTCTCGCCGGCCTGGCGGATGATCGTGAAGCTCTGGCCGTCCAGCTTCTCGCCGACGGCTTCGGCTTCCTTGCGGCGCTCGAGGTTGCGGGCCTCGAGCTGGGCGCGCTGAGCCTCGAAGTGCTCCTTGTTGCCCTTGGTGGCGCGCAGCGCCTTGCCGCGGGCCAGGAGGTAGTTGCGGGCGTAGCCGGGACGGACCTTCACGGTCTCGCCCATCTGTCCGAGCTTTGCGACGCGCTCGAGAAGGATCACTTCCATCGGTTTTCTCCTTTGACGTTCGTGATCAGGGGGAAAGGGTGGGTGGTTGCTTCGGACCCGCCTTGCCGGATCCGAACCGGTAGCGGAGGCCGAATAGGGTGTCGGCGAGGCCGAGCAGGGCCGCGGCGACGAGGAGCGTGCCCTGGGTCATGAAGATCAGGACGTAGAGCCCGGCGAGCAGGAAGCCGCGGCCCGACTTGCCGCGGGTGCGGTCGTGGACGGCCGCCAGCCCCTGGAGGGCAAAGGCCATGAACATGGCGCCCGCCAGGGCGAAGCCGAACACGCCGATGAAGCCGCCGATGCTGGCGAGCACGACGGCGACGGCGAGGGCGATGACGACGGTGCGCGGCATCATCAGCTCGCAGACCGCCGGCCAGGGACGCGGCAGGCGCTTCGAGATCGACACGATCTTGCCGGCGGTCCAGAGGTAGAGGGCGAGCGCCGCCGTGAACCCCTGGGCCGACAGGAAGGGTGTCGCCCGGGCGAAGAGGTCGATGACCGCCTCGCGGTCCTCGGCGTCGAAGCCGCTCTCGGAGGGCGGGAACTGCAGGTTCACGAAGGCCTGGGAAATCTCGCGGGCGTTCTCGTGGAAAGCGTCGAAGTCGCCTCCTGTCGAGATGATCGCGGTGGCGAAGATGGTCAGCGCCGCGGTTCCGGCGACCCAGGCCAGCAGGCGCCCGAGCGGATACCATTCCATCGTCCCGTCCGGGTTGGGACGTCCCAGCAGGGAGAGGTAGGCGAGCCACCAGGCGGGCAGGGCGGTGACCAGCGCGAATCCGAGGCCGCTCAGGGGCGACAGGAAGACGGCGATCGCCAGGCCGCCCACGACGGCCGCGACCAGGCCGGACCGGTGGTTCCAGCCGAGGGAGACGATCAGGACCGGGATGGGGGCGAGCAGGTACAGGACGGCCGCAAGCGGAGTCGCCTTGAGGACCACTGCCGTCAGAAGGGCCGAAACGAGGCCCGCGCCTATGCCTGTAACAACAAAATTCATGGTCTCGCTGTCCCGCTGCTCTTCGCAGGGTTAGGGGCCTCCGGCCCCAACTGACCCGGCGGGTTCACACCGACGGGCGACTTCAAAGGGGATTGACGGGCCGCACACCGTGCGCGGCCCGTCGAGGTCTTTAGCGGATCACGTAGGGCAGCAGGCCCAGGAAGCGGGCGCGCTTGATCGCCTGGGCGAGCTCACGCTGCTTCTTGGCCGACACGGCCGTGATGCGCGAAGGAACGATCTTGCCGCGCTCCGAGATGTAGCGGGACAGGAGCTTCGTGTCCTTGTAGTCGATCTTCGGCGCGTTCGGGCCCGAGAACGGGCAGGTCTTGCGACGGCGGAAGAACGGACGACGGCCACCGCCGGCGCCACCAGCACCAAATGCCATGATTAAGCCTCCTCGCCTTCGCTGCCGCCGAACGCGGGAGCATCACCGTCGCGCTCGCGGCGCTCGCGGTCCTTGCGCTCGTCGCGGTCGCGCTTCTGCATCATCACGGACGGCTCGGTCTCGAGCTCGTCGACGCGGATGGTCATGAAACGAAGGATGTCTTCGTTGATGCGCATCTGACGCTCCATCTCGGCCACCGCCTGAGCGGGGGCGTTGACGTTGAACATCGTGAAATGCGCCTTGCGGTTCTTCTTGATGCGGTAGGCGAGGGACTTCACGCCCCACATCTCGGTCTTCTCGACGGTGCCGCCATTCTGCTGAATGACGTCCTTGTACGTGTCGACCATCGTTTCGACCTGCTGGGACGTCACGTCCTGGCGAGCCAGAAAGATATGCTCGTAGAGAGGCATAGTGGGCCTTTCTCAGGTTTGGGTTCAGGCCCGGGAATCGTTTTCGGATGCCGTGGGCCGGTTTCGCGCGTCCGATCGGCGCCAAGCCCTTCGAGCCTGCAAGGCCCGAGCGGTTGTCGAAGGCGGAGACACGGGACGACGGGTCTGCGAAGACCCTGTACGGCAAAGCCGCACCGTCCGTTCAGCCCCCGGCCGGAGCGAACGCGAAGCGGGGGCTATAGTCGATCTGCTCAAGGAAAGCAAGAATCGGGCTGCGGCGCCCGTGCGTCAGATAAGGACGATCGCCGCGAGAGGTGAAACGACTGCCAAAACCAGCGCAAATGGCAACCATTTCTCCCTATAGACCAGCACCCCGGCGGGTACGGTGAAAATGAAGAAAGCAAGCGTCGCGATGAAGGCGAACCCGAAAGCCAGCCCTTCGCCCATGGCATCGGACGAAATCATGATCGCGCTCAGGATGAGCCAAAGCCACAGCAAGGTTCCGATGGCAACGAATGCCGCAGCCAGAGCACGTAGCATGGTTCGAGCCATGGAAGTCCCTCTCAGATCGACCGCATGCGATATAAAGTAACATTTCTGGATCCGAAAGCTTGGAATTTCAACCGGATATCTGTGCGATCAAAGCGAGGGAAGGCTGGCCAGAGCGGCGCTTTAAGCTAAAACAACCCTATGAAAGCTCCTCCTCTCCGCCTCGGCGTCAACATCGATCACGTCGCCACCGTCCGGAACGCCCGCGGCGGCTACCATCCCGACCCGATCCGGGCGGCCCATATGGCCGTGCTGGCCGGGGCGGACGGCATCACGGCCCATCTGCGCGAGGACCGGCGCCACATCCGCGACCTGGACATGGAGCGGCTCAAGCGCCAGCTCTTCGTGCCGTTGAATTTCGAAATGGCGGCCACGTCAGAGATGATCGGGCTCGCGACCGCGATCCATCCCCATGCGGCCTGCCTCGTGCCCGAGAAGCGCGAGGAGCGCACGACGGAGGGAGGGCTCGACATCATCGGCCAGCACGCCCACCTGCGCCCGGCCATCCGGGAGCTGAAGGAGGCAGGCATCCGGGTCTCCCTGTTCGTGGAGCCCGAAATCGAGGTGATGGATGCGGCCTGCGAGCTCGGGGCGCCGGTCGTCGAGCTGCATACCGGAACCTATTGCGACGCCGAGGACGACGCGGAGCGCCTGCACGAGCTCGAGCGCCTCCGCCGGGCCGCCGAGCACGGGGCGAAGATCGGGCTCGAGATCCATGCGGGGCACGGCCTGACCTACGACACGGTGCGCCCGGTCGCGGCGATTCCGCAGATCGTCGAACTCAATATCGGTCACTTCCTCGTGGGCGAGGCCATTTTCCTCGGGCTGGATGAGGCTGTTCGCTGCATGCGGGTCGCAATGGACGAGGGACGATCCCAGATATCGTGAGAACACACTCTGTCATCCCCGGCGAGCCGAAGGCGAGGGAAGGGGATCCACTCTCCGGGGTGGAGCCAATGGATTCCCTTCTCCTCCGCTGCGCTCCGGCCGGGAATGACATGGAAATCATCTCCACCAAGGATCCCACATGATTCTCGGCATCGGGTCGGACCTGTGCGACATCCGTCGCATCGAGCGCTCCCTGGAGCGCTTCGGGGATAGGTTCACCCACCGCATCTTCACCGAGGGCGAGCGGGCGCGCAGCGACCGGCGCGCCGCCCGTGCGCCCTCCTATGCCCGCCGCTTCGCCGCCAAGGAGGCCTGCGCCAAGGCCCTGGGGACGGGCTTGAGCCACGGGGTGTTCTGGCGCGACATGGAGGTGGTCAACCTCAGGACCGGCCAGCCCACCATGAAGCTGAGCGGCGGCGCCCTGGAGCGCCTGCGGGCCCTGACGCCACCCGGCCACGAGGCGGTGCTCCATGTGTCCCTCACGGACGATCCGCCGCTGGCCCAGGCCTTCGTCATCATCGAGGCCCGCCCCATAAAGTAGCGGCGCCTGCGTTGCGGCAGGCTTCGGCTTGGGATAGACCGCCGCGGAGACTTGGGACGGCCTCAGGCCACCAGATTCCTCAAGCATGGATCGATTTACGTGAGCGACAACGCCAAGAAGTACGCGGGCGACAGCGTCAAGAAGGACGAGAGCGGCCTCTGGGAGACCATCAAGGTCATCATCCAGGCCCTGCTGATCGCCGTCGTGGTCCGCACCTTGCTGTTCCAGCCCTTCAACATCCCCTCGGGCTCCCTGATCCCGACCTTGCTGATCGGCGACTACCTGTTCGTCTCGAAGTATTCCTACGGGTACTCGAAGCACTCGATTCCCTTCAGCCCGCCGCTCTTCTCCGGCCGCATCTTCGGGTCCATGCCCAAGCGCGGCGACATCGTCGTGTTCAAGCTGCCGAAGGACAACTCGACGGACTACATCAAGCGCGTGGTCGGCCTCCCCGGCGACAAGATCCAGGTGATCGGCGGCGTCCTGCACATCAACGGCAAGCCGATCCAGCGCGAGCGGGTCGAGGACTACCAGACCACCGACCTCTACGGCCGCACGATCTCGGTCCCCCGCTATAAGGAGACCTTCCCCGAGGGCACGACCCACTACGTGATCGAGCGCGACGGCGATCGGGGCTATTGGGACAACACCAACGTCTACACGGTCCAGCCCGGCCACTACTTCATGATGGGCGACAACCGGGACAACTCGACCGATTCCCGCGACGAGGCCAATGTGGGCCAGGTCCCGGCCGAGAACCTCGTCGGTCGGGCCGAGATCATCTTCTTCTCGATCGACGAGAACGCGTCCCTGTGGCGTCCCTGGGAATGGCCGGGCTATATTCGCTGGAACCGCATGTTCGAGCGGATCAGGTAGACCGTGGCCCGACGCAGACCCAATACCGACGAACTCCTGAAGAGACTCGACTACCGCTTCGAGCGCAAGGAGCTTCTCCAGGAGGCGCTGACCCATGTCAGCGCTCCCAATGCCGGCGGTCAGAGCTATCAGCGGCTTGAATTCCTCGGCGACCGGGTTCTCGGACTCGCGATTGCCGAGATGCTCTATCAGGCCTTCCCGAGAGCGCCCGAGGGCGAGCTTTCCCGCCGCCTTGCGGAACTCGTTCGCCGGGAAAGCTGCGCGGAGATCGCCGAGGCCTGGGACGTCGGTCCCCATGTGAGGCTCGGGGCCGGCGAAGCCCTGTCGGGGGAGCGCAAGAACCAGACCATCCTGGCGGACGTCGCGGAGGCGATCATCGGAGCCGTGTTCCTCGACGGAGGCTGGGAGCCCGCCCGGGCGCTGGTCGAGCGCTCGTTCAAGGATCTCCTCCATGCCCCGCGGCGCCCCCTGCGCGACCCCAAGAGCGCCCTCCAGGAATGGGCGCAGGGGCAGGGGCTTCCGGCCCCGACCTACACGGTGGTCGAGCAGACGGGCCCCGACCATGCCCCCAAGTTCCGGATCATGGTGAAGGTGAAGGGCAAGGAGGGCGCCTTCGGGATGGGCGCCTCGAAACGGGTCGCGGAACAGGCGGCGGCGAGAAGTCTTCTCCTGCAGGAGAGGGTGTGGACGGAGGAAGAACATGGCGTCGCCTGAAGAGACCAACACCAAGGCCGGATTCGTCGCCCTGATCGGCGCCCCCAACGCGGGTAAGTCCACCCTCCTCAATTCGCTGGTCGGCTCGAAGGTGTCGATCGTATCGCGCAAGGTCCAGACCACCCGGGCGCTGGTGCGCGGCATCGCCATCGAGGGCAATGCCCAGATCGTGTTCGTCGACACGCCGGGCATCTTCAAGCCGAAGCGCCGCCTCGACCGGGCCATGGTCACCTCCGCCTGGGGCGGGGCCGCCGATGCCGACGTGATCGCGCTCCTGCTCGATGTCCGCAAGGGCATCGACGAGGAGGCCGAGGCCATCCTCGAAAAGCTGCCGGAGCTGAAGCGGCCGAAGATCCTAATCCTGAACAAGATCGACCTGATCGAGCGCTCGAAGCTGCTGGAGATGGCGGCCAAGCTCAACGAGAAGGTGCCGTTCGCCCATACCTTCATGATTTCCGCCCTGAAGGGCGACGGTCTCGACGCGCTCAAGCGCCAGCTGGCCGAGATGATGCCGGAGGGGCCCTGGCTCTATCCCGAGGACCAGATCTCGGATGCGCCCCTGCGCATGCTGGCGGCCGAGATCACCCGCGAGAAGATCTACGAGCGCCTGCACGAGGAACTGCCCTATCAGTCCACCGTCGAAACCGACCAGTGGCAGCAGCGCCCCGATGGTTCGGTCAGGATCGAACAGACGGTGTTCGTGGAGCGGGACAGCCAGCGCAAGATCGTGCTCGGCAAAGGCGGCCAGACCATCAAGGCGATCGGGCAGGCGGCCCGCAAGGAAATCGCCGAGATTGCCGAGGCCCCGGTTCACCTCTTCCTCTTCGTGAAGGTGCGGGAGAACTGGAGCGACGATCCGGAGCGCTACCGCGAGATGGGGCTGGACTTTCCCCGCGGTTGAGCTGCCAAGCTCAAAAACTACATCAAAAGTCAACTTTTGTGCACCGCGAGAGAGGCTAAGCCGGAACCCTTGGGCGTCACGGTATTTTAGCCTTTTGACTAAGTGCGGCATCCCGGCGCGCCCCGTGAGCCGCGCTGTCGATCCCGACGACGTCGTGCGGGGGGATGGACATGCCCGATCCCTACGAGCAGAAATCCCAAAGGCGCCTTGCAGCCATCATGGCTGCCGACGTGGCGGGGTACTCGGGGCTGATGTCCGTAGACGAGGAGGGAACCCTCCTGCGCCTGAGGCGGCTGAGGCGCGAGGTCGTCGCCCCGACGATCCAAGCCCATGGCGGCCGCCTGGTGAAGACCACCGGCGACGGCTTCCTGATCGAGTTCTCAAGTCCTGTCGAGGCAGTCCGGTGCGCTGTGGAGATGCAGGACGCTCTCGCGGCGATCGCGGCCGAGGATCCCGCCAGCACGCTCCAACTCCGCATCGGCCTCAATCTCTGCGACATCATCATCGACGAGGACGGGGACATCTACGGCGATGGGGTCAACGTGGCGTCGCGCCTCGAGCAGATGGCGACGCCCGGCGGGATCTGCCTCTCCGTCAAAGTCTACGATGAGGTGAAGGACAGGGTCGCGTTCGAGTTTCACGACATGGGGGAGCAGCAGGTCAGGAACATCGCCCGGCCGATCAGAGTCTACTGCCTCAAGAGGCCTCGCGAGGCGGGGGGCGAGGTGCCGCCGCAGCAGGCACTCGCCCTGCCGGATAGGCCTTCCATTGCGGTCCTGCCCTTCAACAACATGAGCGGCGGGCCCGAGCAGGAGCATTTCGCCGACGGCATCGTCGAAGACATCACCGCCGCCCTGTCGCGGGTCCGTTCGTTCTTCGTCATCGCCCGCAACTCGGCCTTCGCCTATAAGGGGCGTTCGGTGAATCTCCGCCAGATCAGCCGCGAGCTCGGCGTGCGCTACGTGCTGGAGGGAAGCGTGCGACGGTCGGGCAACCGCGTCCGCATCTCGGCGCAGCTCATCGACGCGACGACGGGCGCTCATCTCTGGGCCGACCATTACGACGGGGTGGTCGAAGACCTGTTCGATTTCCAGGACCAGATCACCGCGAGCGTGGTCGGGGCGATCCAGCCCTCGATCCGGGCAGCCGAGATCGAGCGTGCCAAGCGCAAGCGCCCGGAGAACCTCGATGCCTACGATCTCGTGATGCGGGCTCTCCCCCAGATCTGGTCCCTGGACCGGGAGAGCAACAGGGAGGCTTCCGCGTTGCTCGAAGAGGCCCTGCGCCTCGATCCGAACTACCCGCTGGCCCGGTCCCTGGCTGCCTGGTGCCACGGGCAGAGGGCCGTCTACAACTGGACCGACGATCCGAAAAGGGAGCGGCAGGAGGCCCTGCGGCAGGCTCAGGCCGCCGCGACCCTGGCCTCCGACGATCCCTTCAGCCTGAGCGTCTTGGGAGCCGCCCTCACGATCACCCGCGAATACGGCCGGGCCGGTGCGGTTCTCGAACGCGCCCTGGCGCTCGACCCAAATTCGGCCTGGGCCTGGAACAGGAGCGGATGGCTGCACAACTACCAGGATGATCCCGAGACCGCGATCAAGCATTTCGAGCGGTCGCTGCGGCTGAGCCCGTTCGATCCGATGGCGTTCAACTGCGACATGGGGATCGGCTCCGCGCACTTCATCGCGCGGCGTTACGAGGAATCCATCAAATGGCAGGAGAAGGCGCTCCTGTCCCACCCGAGCGCGGCCTGGATCCACCGCAACCTTGCCCCGGCCTACGCGCTGGCGGGCCATCCCGGGAAGGCCACCGAGAGCGTGCGGGAGCTCCTCAGGGATTATCCGGGCCTTCGGATCTCCGACGTCACAAGGGCGCTCGTCTTCAGCAAGGAAGTCCTCGATCGGGTCGCCGAGGGGCTGCGCCTGGCGGGATTGCCCGAATAAGGCACAAATTAAAGGCCCGGCGGGTGGGGATCCGCCGGGCCTGGATGTGCGTTCTCGCCAACGCTTACTGCTGGGTGTTCTGGCCCTGCAGGAGCGGCGTGATCCGGCGGATCGTCACCCGGCGGTTCTCCCGCTCCGGCCCCTGAGTGTTCACCTTCAGGTACTGCTCGCCGTACCCTTGGGTCGTGAGGTTCTCGGCCGGAATGCGGAAGCGCTCCGTGAGGATCGTCGCGACCGTCTCCGCACGACGGTCGGAGAGCGTCAGGTTGTCCTCGTCCGCGCCGACCGCGTCCGTGTGCCCTTCGATCAGGAACACCTCGTTCGGGTTGTTCTGGAGCGCCCTCTGGATCGCCTGCGCGATGCCGGTCATGGCGCCGATCTGCTCTTCAGGGAGGATCCACGAGCCGAACTCGAAGTTCACCGTGTCCAGATCGACCCGCCGCATGCGCTCGCGCAGCGGTTCGCTCCGGCGGACTTCGTCGAGGGTGTAGGCCCGCTCGATCCGTTCCACCGGCGGGGCGGTGAAGGCCTCGACCAGATCGGCCTGAGACGCACGCTCCACCTCGACGATGTATTCCTCGCGCGGAATGCTGACCCGCGGGGGCGGGAGCCGGATCACGTCCTCGCGGACATAGCCGTAGCCCGGTCGCGCCCCGCCTTGGCGCAGGTCGCCGCGGCGGTTCTCGATCAGCACGACCTCCCGTCCGGCCGGCTCGCGCCGGATACGGCGGATGAGGTTTCCGTCCTCGTCGCGGACCGTCAGGATCTCGGATCCGTCGGGCCGCCGGACGATGGTGACCTCTTCGTCGGCGCCGCGGCGCTCCACGCGAACGTCCGCGTCGCGGTAGGTGCGGCGGAACCGTTCCGTCTCGTCATGGCGGATGATGACCTGATCGCCCTCGCGGATGATGGTCCGGTTGCCGGGCTCCTCGATGATCACCCGGCGGCCGCCTTCCTCGGTCCGTTCGCGGCGCTGGTTGCGCAGATCCTCGATCCGGACGCCAGACTGGGCGTCGAAGGGCTGGCGCATGCCGCCCTGGAAGGCGCCCGGCGCAGGCTGGCCGGGAACCGGGGGAGCGGCCTGGGCCGGACCCTGCGGCCTGGGAGCCGGAGCGGGCTGGCCGGGGACAGGCTGCTGGGCGGCGGCCGGAGGCTGGGGAGCCGGGGCAGCCGGAGGTGCGGCCGTGGGAGCCGGAGGCGTCGGGGCCGGAGCACCAGGTGCCGGCTGGGGTGCCGGTGCAGGCCGGGCGGCCGCCGGCGGAGTGCCGGGAGCCGGAGGAGCTTCGGGCCGCTGACCGCGCTGACGCCCGCCGGGCGTTTCCTCGCCCGGACGCGGAGCGCCGGGTGCGGCGCGCTGGGGAGCCGCGCCGGCAGGCGGCGTGGCGGGCTCGGCCGCCGGAGCGGGCGGCGTCGGACGGGGCTGAGCGCCGGGAGCCGGTGGCGGGGCGGCTCGCGGAGAGGGCGCGGGTTCTGCAGCCGACGGGCGCCGCTGTTCGGCCGGTCGCTCCTGGGCGGCAGGCGGCTGGGCTGCAGCTGGCGGTTGAGCGGCAGCCGGGGGCTGGGTGCGGCCCGGAGCCTCTGCTGGCGGCTGGGGGCGCGACGCAGGTGGCTGGTTCGGGCGCGGCGGCTGGGCCGGGGTCGCGCCGGACGGCGGAGCAGGGCGCTCGGCCGGAGGTCCCGGCTCGCGGCGCTGGCGCGGCGCTTCGGGGGCCTCGCCGGGGGCTGCGCGGGGAGCGCGCGGGGCTTCCTCGGAATCACCGGGGCCGGCGCCGCGACGCGGGCCACGTCCCTCCGGAGCCTGCGGTCCGCCGGGCTCCTGGACGCCCGGCCGCGGGCCGCGCTCGGGCCGCTCCTGACGCTCGCCGCGACCGGGCGCGGCGCCGCCTTCGCCGTCCGGGCGCTGGCCACGTTGGCGGCCGCGGGGCGGCTGCTCTTCAGGATTGTCGGGGGAAGCCTGGGCGACGACGAGAGGCTCGAACGCCGTCACCGGCGGTTTGGCCATGCCCGGGGACGCAAGCAGCATCAACGGAATGGCGGCGCTTGAAAGAAGCAGATTGGTCACTTTCATGGTCTCGACTCGTACCCTGGCCAACATGAACATCGACAATACGAAGCTGGACGATTGGTTCCTTCGCGATGCGGCGAGGGGGTGCGGGAACGCGGGCCTAAATCGTGCCGATGACGTTGAAAAACATAGAAAAATAACGTTTGGATGCTTACATCAGACATCCTGAGTTCCATTTTGTCGCGAGCATCCGAAATCCATGCAATGGACCGATGAGGGCATCGTTGTCGGCGTCCGGAAACACGGCGAATCAAGCGTCATCCTCGAGCTGATGACGCGCGATCACGGCCGCCACCTCGGTCTGGTCCATGGCGGGCGCTCGAAGACCCTCCAGCCGGTCCTCCAGCCGGGCAACACGGTCCAGGCCACGTGGCGGGCCCGGCTCGACGAGCACCTGGGCACGTTCCAGCTCGAGGCCCTGCAGCTCAGGGCGGCGCATCTCATCGGCTCGTCGATGGCCCTCTACGGTCTCGCGACCCTGGCGCACCTGCTGCGCTATCTGCCGGAGCGAGACCCGCACCCGGCCCTCTACGAGACCCTGTCCGTCCTCGCGGACCATCTCGACGACCCGGACCTCGCGCCGGCGCTCTTCGTCCGGTTCGAGCTCGCCATCCTGGCGGAGTTTGGCTTCGGCCTCGACCTGTCCTCCTGCGCCGCAACGGGCAGCCGAGACGACCTTATCTACGTCTCGCCGAAGAGCGGGCGGGCCGTGAGCGCCGCCGCGGGCGAGCCCTACAAGGACCGGCTGCTGAAGCTGCCGGGGTTCCTGATCGGACAGATGCGCACCAACCGCCCACGTGACGAGGACATCCGGGACGGATTTGCGCTGACCGACTTCTTCCTGCATCAGAACGTCTTCGAGCCGCGGGGCCAGGCGGCTCCGGCGGAGCGGGCGCGTTTCGTCGCACTGGCGACAGCTGGGGATGAATAGCGTTTGTTTCTGTTATGTTCTCATTTCTGATGATAAGAACTGATTCGATTCTAGGGTTTTGAAGTCATGGGTAAGCCGGTCAATCCGCCGCCGAGCGGCGACATCGAGACGATCAATCTCAAGGACGCGCTGGAAGAGCGCTACCTTGCCTATGCGCTCTCGACCATCATGCACCGGGCGCTGCCGGACGCCCGCGACGGGCTGAAGCCCGTCCATCGCCGCATCCTTCACGCCATGCGCCTGCTTCGCCTCGACCCACGCTCGGCGCCGAAGAAGTGCGCCCGCGTGGTCGGCGACGTGATGGGTCAGTACCACCCGCACGGCGACCAATCGATCTACGATGCCCTCGTGCGCATGGCGCAGGACTTCGCGCAGCGTTATCCGCTGGTGGACGGGCAGGGCAATTTCGGCAACATCGACGGCGATAGCGCCGCCGCCATGCGCTACACCGAGGCACGCCTGACCGAGGTCGCCCGACTGCTGCTCGACGGCATCGACGAAGATTCGGTCGATTTCCGCGAGACCTACGACCAGACCAACGAGGAGCCGGTGGTGCTGCCGGCGGCGTTCCCGAACCTGCTGGCCAACGGCTCGCAGGGCATCGCGGTCGGCATGGCGACGTCGATTCCGTCCCACAACGTGGCGGAGCTCTGCGACGCGGCGCTCTACCTCATCGGCCACCCCAAGGCGACCTCCGACCAGCTCCTCAGCTTCGTTCCGGGTCCGGACCTGCCGACCGGCGGCATCATCGTCGACACGCCGGCTTCGATCGCCGAGACCTACCGCACCGGCCGCGGCTCCTTCCGCGTGCGCGCGCGCTGGCACAAGGAGGAGATCAAGCGCGGCGTCTGGAACATCGTCGTCACCGAGATCCCCTACGGCGTACCGAAGTCGCGCCTGATCGAGAAGATCGCGGAGCTGCTTCAGGAGAAGAAGCTGCCGCTGCTCGCCGACGTGCGCGATGAATCGGCGGAGGACATCCGCGTCGTGCTGGAGCCCCGCACCAAGTCGGTCGATCCGATCATCCTGATGGAATCCCTCTTCAAGCTCACCGAGCTGGAGAGCCGCGTTCCAATGAACGTGAACGTGCTCGCCGGCGGTAAGGTGCCGAAGGTGCTGGGCCTCGCCGAATGCCTGCGCGAATGGCTCGACCATCGCCGCGAGGTGCTCATCCGCCGTTCGAGCTTCCGGCTGGCCGCCATCGACAAGCGGTTGGAGATCTTAGGCGGCCTCCTGATCGTCTATCTCGACCTCGACCGTGTGATCAAAATCATCCGCGAGGAGGACGAGCCGCGCCAGGAGCTCATGCGCGTCTTCAAGCTCACCGACATCCAGGCGAACGCCATCCTCGACACGCGCCTGCGCAGCCTGCGCAAGCTCGAGGAGATGGAGCTCAAGCGGGAGCAGAAGAACCTGCAGGACGAGAAGGCCTCCATCGAGAGCCTGCTCGGCTCCGAAAAGGCGCAGTGGAAGGCCGTCACCACGGAGATCCGCGAGGTCCGCAAGACCTTCGGGCCGGAGACGACGCTCGGCAAGCGCCGCACCACCTTCGCCGAGGCGCCGGACACCTCCGACATCGATTTCGCGGAAGCCATGGTCGAGCGCGAGCCGATCACCGTGATCGTGTCCGAGAAGGGCTGGATCCGCGCCATGAAGGGCCATCAGGCCGATCTCTCGGCCGTGCAGTTCAAGGGCGACGACCAGCTCAAGACGGCGTTCTTCGCGGAGACGACCTCGAAGATCGTCGTGGTGGCGACGAACGGGCGCTTCTTCACGCTCGAAGCCTCGAAGCTCCCCGGCGGTCGCGGTTTCGGCGATCCGATCCGCCTGATGGTGGACCTGGAGGAGGGCGCTGACTTCATCTCCGCCTTCCCGTACCGGGCGGGCGCCAAGCTCCTCGTGGTCGGCTCGGACGGGCGCGGCTTCGTGGTGCCGACCGACGACATCGTGGCCAACACCCGCAAGGGCAAGCAGATCCTCAACCTCGACGCGCCCGCGAAGGCGGTCGTCTGCACCGAGGCGGAGGGCGACCACGTCGCGATCATCGGCGAGAACCGCAAGCTCCTGATCTTCCCGATCAAGCAGGTGCCGGAGATGACCCGCGGCAAGGGCGTGCGCCTCCAGCGCTACAAGGACGGCGGCGTCTCCGACGCCAAGGTCTTCAAGCTGAAGGAGGGCCTGACCTGGAAGGACACCTCCGGCCGGACCTGGACGGTCGCCAAGGAGGATCTCCGCGACTGGCTGGGCGACCGCACCGAAGCCGGCCGCCTGCCGCCGAAGGGCTTCCCGAAGTCCAACAAGTTCGGCCAATAGCAGCGGCCACGAATTCGGCCCGACAATGAATGCGCGATCGGCCGGTCTCCCTCGCGAGGGGGACCGGTCTTCTTTTGGGTCGTGTCGAGGAAGGCCTATGACCCGCCGGGCGGGGCGAAGAAGCAGATGATCGTCTTGGCGGACGTCTCGCACAGATGAAAGCGCCGGTCCGGCGAGAGTTTGGCGATGCCGCGCGCGATGATGCGGCCGTCCCACAGCTTCCACCCCTCCGGGGACTCGGTGACGGTTTCGCCGCTCTCCTCCCGCAGGGGATGGCAGTCCTTGTCGCTGCAGCAGGAAATCGGGTACCAGTCGTGAGCGATCGCGGTAGACGAACCCAGGGCCACCAATGTGGTCGCGAGCAACCATCGGAACGAGCGAGCCATGGCGATCTCCGTTCGGGGTAGATCATCAACGCCGAGACTTGGCCAATGTTCGGCCTTCCCGCCATCAACGCCCATGAATGGGAAGCAATCATGGCATCGGCCCGAGTTCTCCCTGGAGAGGCTAGCCTGACGCCCTCGTCCCGATCTGCGCTAGAGTAGGCCTCTTCCCTTCAGGAACGTCTCGCGGAGGAAAGCCGATGACGACGCCCGACCCCAAGCCCCTCTGGACCGCCGACGAAATCGCCGCGGCTCCGGAGGTGAATGTCAGGCACCCCTGGAACGAAAACTCGGACGTCCATATCAGGCCGCTTTCGGCCGGCGCCGGCCTCTCGCGGGTGGTGCTGTCGCTGGCGCGCGTGCCGCCGGGCAAGGAGAGCTTCGTCTACCACTCGCACGAGCGCGACGAGGAGTTCCTGTTCATCCTATCCGGCCGAGGGCGCGCGGAGATCGGGGACGAGACCTTCGAGGTCGGGCCCGGCGACTTCATGGGCTTCACGGCACCGGGCGTCGCCCATCACCTGACCAATCCCTACCAGGAGGATCTGGTCTATCTCATGGGCGGCGAGCGATCGGGGTTCGACATCGGCCACTTCCCCAAGCTCGGACGTCGCATCATCTACGCCAAGACCGGCATCCGAGCCGTCGACGAGGACAGCCTCCGGCCCATGGCCCTGGAGGACTTCATCGTAAAATCATAAAGGCCTAGTCGACCCGCACCCAGCCGGGCGCCTCCAGGCGCTCCTGCGGCGTGAAGCGGGCCTTGTAGCCCATCTTCTTCGAGCCCTCGACCCAGTAGCCGAGATAGAGATAGGGCAGGCCCATGGCCTTTGCGCGCCGAATGTGCTCAAGGATCATGAAGGTGCCGAGGCTGCGGTCCTGCTGATCCGGGTCGTAGAACGAGTAGACCATCGACAGGCCGTCGCTCATCTCGTCCGTGAGGCACACCGCGACGAGGTCACCTGCGCCCCTGCCGGTGATGCCGCTGTCGATCCCGCGACGGCGGTACTCGATCACACGGGTGTCCACATGGCTGTCCTCGATCATCATCGAGTAGTCGAGGACCGTCATGTCGGCCATGCCGCCATCGGTATGGCGGGCATCGAGGTAGCGGCGGAAGAGGGAGTACTGCTCCGAGGTCGGACGGTTCGGCATGGCGTTGCCGATCAGGTCCGCGTTCGCCTTCAGCACCCGGCGCATGTTGCCGGAGGGCTCGAACTCGTCGACCAGCACCCGGACCGACACGCAGGCGCGGCAGGCGTCGCAGGCGGGCCGGTACGCGATGGTCTGGGAGCGCCGGAAGCCGCCCTGGGTCAGGATCTCGTTGAGCTCCTTCCCGCGCCTTCCGACGATGTGGGTGAAGACCTTCCGCTCCTCCCGATTGGGCAGATAGGGACAGGCGGAAGGGGAGGTCAGGTAGAACTGCGGTGCGTCGCGCGGCTGGCTCGTCAAGCTGGATCGCCTTGTGGAGGAACCTTGGGCACAGACTCAATGCCCAAGGATAACATTGGTGCCGCTTGCGTCCAGGAAAAGAGGCGCGGTGCCGCATAATCCTTACGCGCGGATCACCATCATGTTGGTCAGCAGGTCGCGCACGAAGCGGCGGTCGTCGCGGAAGAACCCGATCAGGACGTCGCAGGCCCAGAGCAGGAACGTGGAGACCGCCACGTAGAAGAGCAGCGCATGGACGCCCGCGGCGAGCATCCCGACCGGCCTGCCGCTCGGATCGACCACCCGCAGGCCCATCATGCGCATGCCCACCGTCGCCTGGCTGGAGCCCCCGATGGTGACCGCGTTGTAGAGCACAAAGGTAAAGGCGGTCAGGGGCAGGACTACGAACAGCCCCCAGCCGAGCCCGAGGGTGAGCAGGCCGAAGATGAAGATCGCGATGCAGATCAGCACGATCCAGACCGCGACCACGCACAGGTCGATCAGATAGGCCCAGAACCGCCGGCTGATCACGCCTTCGGTCAGCCGGGCATCCACGTGGTAGGGCTGGTAGGACATCGGCGGCAGGGACGAGCGGTTCACCATGGCAGGCTCCTCAATTGGCGGCTTCGGACAGGCGGCGCGAATCGATGCGCTGCGGTGCGAGGCCATCTGCCGCCAGGGCTTCAAACACCACCAATGTATGCATTCTGTCGCGGGTTTCGATGGTGATGTCGATCGAAACTCCCTTGGCCGGCACGTCGAGGAAGAGGCGGCTGTGCGAGACCTCCAGGATGTTGGCCCCGAGGCTGCCGAGCCGGCTCGCGACGCGCCCCAGGAATCCCGGCCGGTCGTCGGAGGTGATCCGGAACGAGGCGATCCGGTCGTCCCGTTCCAGCTCTCGCACCATTACGGAAGCCAGGATGCGGGCGTCGATGTTGCCTCCGCAAAGGACGAGGCCGACCCGCTTGCCCTTGAAGCGCTCCGGCTCCGCCAGCATCGCCGCGAGGCCCGCGGCCCCGGCGCCCTCGGCCATGGTCCGCTGCAGGGTCGCGTAGGCGTTCACGGCTCGCTCGATCAGCGGCTCGTCGACCAGGACGATGTCCGGCACCAGGTCGCGCACGATCGGCAGCGGCAACTTGCCCACGGTCTTCACCGCGATGCCTTCGGCGAGGGTCGCTCCGCCGATGGGGCGGTCCTCGTGATGGATCGCGTTGTGGAAGGACGGGTAGAGGGCGGCCTCGACGCCGACGATCTCGATCGACGGCTTGAGCGCCTTGGCCGCGATGGTGATGCCCGAGATCAGCCCGCCGCCGCCGATCGGCACGATGATCTGGTCGAGATCCGGCGCGTCCTCCAGCATCTCGATCCCGATGGTGCCCTGGCCGGCCATCACGTTCGGGTCGTCGTAGGGATGGACGAACACGAGACCTTCCTCGGCAGCGATCTGCCGAGCCTTGTCGGCGGACTCGTAGAGCGTCTCGCCGTGGAGGATAACCCTCGCGCCGTAGGCGCGGGTGTTCTCGGCCTTCACCAGAGGCGCGCTCTCCGGCATCACGATGGTGGCCGGGATCCCGAGGCGCCGGGCGTGATAGGCGACGGCCTGGGCATGGTTGCCGGCCGACATGGCGATCACGCCGCGCTTGCGCTCCTCGGCCGTGAGGCTCTCGAGCTTGTTGACCGCGCCGCGCTCCTTGAACGAGCCGGTCGGCTGCATGTTCTCGTGCTTGACGCAGACCGTCGCGCCGGTGAGCTGCGACAGGCGAGGGGCGGGCACGAGGGGCGTCCTGAGGACCTGGCCCTGGATGGTCGCCGCCGCGCGTTTGACGTCGTCGATGGTGATGGCGTACTCGGCCATGCTGCCTCCGCTGGATTTTCGCCCTTAGACGGGTCGTGGTGTTGGATCCTGCGTGCCGAGCAATCCGCCCGGACGGAAGATCAGGAAGACGATCAGGGCGGCATAGAGAGCCATGTCCCGCCCTTCGATCGGTAAGTATGCCGACCAGAGGGTTTCGAACAATCCCACGGCGAACCCGCCGAGCAGCGCGCCGGGGATCGAGCCGATCCCCCCGATGATGGCGGCTATGAGGGCCTTCAGCCCGTATTGGAAGCCGCCCGCGAAGCCGAGACCCCCATACTGCGCCACGATCAGCAGCCCTGCCAGAGCCGCCATGGCGCCCGCGAGCGCCAGGGTCTGGATCAGAAGCCGCGGCCCGTCGACCCCGAACAGGGCAGCGGCGCGGGCATCGTCCGCATAGGCGCGCCAAGCGCGGCCGAATCCTGTGGATTTCATCAGCCACAGGAGCCCTAACGCTACGACAAGCCCGATTCCGGTGGTCGTCGGCGTGATGGGCGTCAGGCTGACGAGGAAATCGCCCGACCGGGCCAGCGGCCACGGCTCCGACCAGATCGGCGGCAGCCACACGGTCACCGGGCTCTGGACCAGACGCAGGTATTCCATCAGGAACAGCGACAGCCCGACGGTCGCGATCAGGCTCGGCTGGTTGCTCGGGATGCGCCCGATGGTGAAATAGCCCCCCACCGCGCTGTGGAAGGCGCCCGCGAAGAGGGCGGCGGCAAGGCCGGCCGAGAGGCCGACGAGGGGCGAGCTGATCCCGGACGCCAGCACGATGGAGGCGCCCGCGATGGTCCCTGCCGATCCGACGGCTGCCAGCTCGCCGAACGCCAGGTTGATGCGTCCGCTCAGGCCGAAGACGAGCGCATAGGCGACGGCCAGGAGGGCATAGATGGCCGTGCGCGGCAGGCTGACCAGGAGCTGCTGGAGCGAATAGGCCGCACCGGCAGGAATCTCCGCGACGGCGGCATCGAGCCGGCTTCCGGGATCGCCGGCCACGCCTTCCGGCGAGTCGATGTAGTAGTGCTTGAGGAAGTACAGGCTCGCACCGGAGATCGGGCCCCGCTCGGTGCCGATCGCAGTGAGCTCCGCCTTGTTCGGCGACAGGCCCTCTGCGGCGAACTGACAGAAAACCATCCGCTCCTGAACCGGTCTGCCGGGGTTCTCCGCCGTGTAGTCGATGACGATTGTGCGGGCCGAGGGGCCGGGCCGGACACGCTGGACTGCGATTCTCGCGCCCGGGTTCAGGGCCGGAATCGCGACCCGGCAGACCCTGGCCTGCTCTGCATCGACCATGAAGCTGCAGCCCGCCAGCAGGCACAGCGCGATGAATCCGGCTGCGATCCGCCAGAACCGGGGGAGGCCGAGGCGGATCATGCAGGGCCGGGGGTCAGGCTTGGGCCTTCAGCTTTTCGGCCACGCGCGGGGCGAAATAGGTGAGGATGCCGTCGGCTCCCGCACGCTTGAAGGCCAGGAGGCTTTCCATCATGGCCCGCTCACCGTCGATCCAGCCGTTGCCGGCGGCGGCCTGGATCATCGCGTATTCGCCGGAGACCTGATAGGCGAAGGTCGGCACCGCGAAGGTGTCCTTCACCCGGTGCACGATGTCGAGATAGGGCAGGCCGGGCTTGACCATGATCATGTCCGCGCCCTCCTCGAGGTCGAGGGCGACCTCGCGTAGTGCCTCGTCCGTGTTGGCCGGGTCCATCTGGTAGGTGCGCTTGTCGCCCACCAGAGTGGCGCTAGTGCCGATGGCGTCGCGGAACGGCCCGTAGAAGGCCGAGGCGTACTTGGCCGCATAGGCCATGATTTGCACGTCCTGGAAGCCGGCCTCGTCGAGGGCGCTGCGGATCGCGCCGACCCGTCCGTCCATCATGTCCGAGGGGGCGATCACGTCGGCGCCGGCCTCGGCCTGGATCACGGCCTGCCGTGCAAGAACCGCCACGGTCTCGTCGTTGAGGATCCGGTCGCCCTCCATGATCCCGTCATGGCCGTGGCTGGTATAGGGGTCGAGCGCCACGTCGGTGATGATGCCGACCTCGGGCACGGCCTTCTTCATCTCGCGCACGGCGCGGCACACGAGGTTGCGGGCGTTCATGGCCTCGGTTCCGGTCGGATCGCGCAAGGAAGGGTCCGTATAGGGAAAGAGCGCGATGGCCGGGATGCGCAGGGCGGCGGCCCGCTCGGCCTCCCGGACGATCTCGGGGATCGTCAGGCGCTCGACGCCCGGCATGGACGAGACGGCCTCACGGCCCGACGCGCCCTCGATCACGAAGAGGGGCCAGATCAGGTCGTCGGCGGTGAGCACGTTCTCGCGCACGAGCCGCCGCGACCACTCCGCCTTCCGGTTGCGTCGCGGCCGGTGGGACAGGCCCAGGGTCGTCGGGGCGGCATCCTGGGAGGCGGGGCGGGGAAACGGCGACAGCTTCGACATGAATCCTGATCCAGAGCCGGCCCGAACACGCCGGCGGATGCCGAAACGGTTAGCACATTTAAATTGCTCTAAGGAAGCGCGCGACGCCGCGTCCAAGGCTGCCATGCCCTGAGCGGATGGCTCCAGGGCATGGCCGGGGATGCCGAGGGTCAGACGACGAAGAAGTCGGCTGCGGTGAGCTTGAGGTTCTTGGCGAGCTTGGCTATCTCCACCGCCTTGCCGGCACCCGAGCCGTCGGCGTCGTAATACAGGATGCCCTTCTTCTTGTCGTAGACGAGGTAGTCGTCCTTGTCCTTGGCCTTGTCGGCCACCTTGAAGAACTTCTTGTTCAGCTTGGCAGGACTTGCTTCCGAGCCCTTGCCGAGCTTCTTGAAGTACTTGTTGTCGAGCCCGATCGTGTCGTCGGCCGGCGAGAAATCGGTGATGGTGTCCAGGTTCGTCTTCTTGTTCGGCTTGGTGTCGAAGACGAAGATGTCCCGCCCCGTGCTTCCCGTGAGCACGTCCTTGCCAAGCTTGCCGTAGATCCTGTCGTCTCCTGCGGTGCCGCTGATCGTCTCCCCAGCAGCCGTGCCCATGAACACATCCACGGCATCGGTGACCGTGACGGTGACGTTCTGGATGAAGGTGTCGCCACCGGCATCGGTGACCTTGATCCGCATCGTATGAGCGGCTGCGGCCTCGTAGTCGAGGGAGGCGCCGGCTTTCAGCTTCATCGTGCCGCCGACGATCTCAAAGAGAGGATGGGCGATGCTGGCGCCCTGATTGTCGACGATCGCGTAGGTGAAGGTGTCGTTCGGGTCGGGATCTGTTGCCGTCAGCGCGCCTGCGATCGTGCCCCCTGCCGCATCCTCCCGGATGGTGCCGGTCAGGGTGATAGCAGTCGGAGGTTCGTTGAGCCTGAAGTGCTGGAAGAAAACGCCGCCGGTCCCAGTGGTATCGTCGTAGGGATCCACATTGCCCGGCTGGGTACCATGGCCCTCCCAACCGACGATCCAACTGCCGTCCGCAAGAACCTTGATCTGTGCGGTATTTTGTACACTCGCCGATGTTGTTGCGACGCGTGTTTCGGGCCCGACCCGGTTCCAGTCGGCATCGAAGACCTGCTGGAAGACATCTACTTCGTCGCTCGGCTGCCTTTGCGGCGCTCCATAGTTGGTCCAGACCGCCACGATATGGCCGGTCGGTAGAAATTCAAGATCCAAACTCCAGCTCTCTCCAACAGTGGTGGTGTTGATGCGGGTTTCGCTGCCGACCTTGTTCCCGGCTGCGTCGAAGCGCTGGAAGAAGAACCCGCGGTCGGCATCCTCCTGCCCCGGCTGTGTTCCCGTTCCCGTCCAAACCAACATGAACCCACCCCCGGGAAGATCGTAGATGTCGGTTCTTGCCTGCGTGCCTGTTGTCGAGGTGGTCGCCAGCGCCTTCGTGCCTGCCGCACTGCCATCGGCGTTGAAGACCTGGTAATAGAGATCTCTTTCAGTGAAAGTCCCCTCGTGCCAGAAGGTCATCCACTTGCCGCCGGTCAGCGCATGGGGGCGGGCAGAAGGCAAGAAGGCGATGCCGGCGTCCGGCGTCAGCTCTGTTGGCCCGCCTTGCTTGGAGCCGTCGGCGTCGAAGGCCTGCTGCCAAGCTTCGTACGTGCTTCCCGCGTAGGTGTAATAGGTCACCACCCAACCTCCGTCTGCGAGGTTGGTGAAAGATGAGTACTCGGTTGAACTTGCTGCCGGCGCGTTGATCAGGGTCTCCGAGCCCAGGCGGTTCCAATTCGCGTCAAAGCGCTGGAGATACAGACCGTTATCGTCTTCCTGCCCGGGCTGTGTTCCATTTCCTTTCCAGACGACGCCGAAGGTGCCTCCGGGTAGATCGAGTACCACTAGTCGCTCCTGAGCCCCTTCCGTCGATGTATTGATCCGGCCTTCCGTGCCGATCTTGGCTCCAGCTGCATCAAAGCGCTGGTAGAAAATATCGGTGTTGGCTTCTTGTCCTGGCTGGGTGCTGGGGCCGTACCACATCGCCACGAAGCCGCCATCAGCCAGCTTCTGGGTTGTGGCCCCATAAACTTGGTTGACCGGATTGTTGACCAGGGTCTCTCCTCCGACGCGGCCATTCTCATCGAAAATCTGCATGAGCAGTCCAGGGACAGCTGAGTTCGAGGGCTGCTGTCCATACCAGAGATGGGCCCATTTGCCGCCGGGAAGCGCAATGGTCGAAGCGATGTTCTGTGATCCTGCGACCGTAGTGTTGATTCGCACTTCACCGCCGATGCGGTTCATGTTGGCGTCAAAGAGTTGCTGAAAGATGCCTTGGTCGTCCTGCTGGCCGGGCAGGGTTCCATTGCCCCTCCAAGTAGCGAGGATGCGCCCATCCGTCAGCTGGGTGTACTCTGAGACGTACTGGCTCCCCTCGACCGAGGTGTTGATGCGTGTTTCGGTGCCGATGCGGCGGACGCTGTAGGCCATAGGGGATTCTCCTATCGATAAGCCGCCTCACGGGACAGGCCTTCATGAAATGAAACGAAATAACAGTGTCATCCTGCCGTGTCGAGTGAGGCTTTACGGCATGGACAGCCCTCATTGACCGCCGCACCCCCGCCCGCTTATCCCTCATGCGAACCAAGGAGCCCGCGATGGACGAAAGCCGCGAAGCGATCTGCGAGCGTCAGGGGGAAGCGGGGGTGATCACCCTCAACCGGCCGAAGGCGCTCAATGCGCTGACCCTGACCATGGTGCGGGAGATGCGCCGGGCGCTGGAGGCCTGGGCGGCGGACCCGGCGATAACGCGGGTCGTCGTCGAGGGCGCCGGCGAGAAGGCGTTCTGCGCCGGCGGCGACATCCGCCAGCTCACCGAGATGGGGCAGGCGGGGCGGATCGAGGAGGCGCTGGCCTTCTGGCGCGAGGAGTACCAGCTCAACGCCTTCATCAAGCATTTCCCGAAGCCGTATGTCTCCCTGATCGACGGGATTGTCATGGGCGGCGGCGTCGGCGTCTCGCTTCACGGCTCCCACCGGGTCGCGGGGGAGCGCTATCTCTTCGCCATGCCGGAGGTCGGCATCGGGTTCTTCCCCGACGTCGGTGCCACCTATGCGCTGCCGCGCCTGCCGGGGCAGAGCGGCATGTATCTCGCCCTCACCGGCGAGCGGGTGAAGCGGGCCGACGCCACGATGCTGGGCCTCGCCACCCATGCGGTCGACAGCCGGGACCTTCCGGCCCTTCGCGCGGCGCTGATCGCCGGCGAGCCCGTCGAGCAGGCCCTGGCGAAAGCCTCGGCCGATCCAGGTGCCGCACCCTTCGCGGCCAACATGGATGTCGTCGATTCCTGCTTCTCTGCCGACAGCGTGGAGGCGATCCTCGCGCATCTCGACCAGGCGGCGGCCGAAGGCTCGGAGTTCGCGGCTAGGACCGTCGCCGGCGTGCGAACGAAGTCGCCAACCAGCCTATGCCTCGCGTTCGAGCAGGTCCGCCGCGGCGCGGCGCTCGATTTCGACGAAGCGATGAAGACCGAGTTCCGGATCGTGTCGCGGATCTTCGAAGGGCACGATTTCTTCGAGGGGGTGAGGGCGGTCATCGTCGACAAGGACGGACAGCCGAACTGGCGCCCGGCTTCCCTCCGTGAGGTCGACCCGGCGGTCATCGACCGGTACTTCTCCCACCTCGGGACCCACGAGCTGGAGATCGCCTGATGCTGAGGATTTCCGGCCAGAAGCCGACCGACTTCACCCGCGAGACCATTTCCGATCGCATCGAGGAGCGTCCGGCTGCGCCCAGCACCATGCGGTGGGCCTTCGCCCTGACATGGTTCATGCGCATCCTCGCGATCCTCTGGATCATGAAGGGGCTGAGCGCCTGGGCGGTCATCCTGGGCATCTGGACGCCCGCCGGCCAGTTCGAGATCCGGTCTACCGGCTATCAGGCCACGATCATCTACTTCGCGCTGATCGATCTCATCGCGGCCGTCGGATTGTGGATGGCGAGCACCTGGGGCGGCATCATGTGGCTGCTTGCGATCATGAGCCACCTCATCCTCGCGGCCTTCTTCCCCGGGATCGTTCCGACGAGCGGGGCGACCATGGCGGCCTTCGTGGCGCTGATCCTGACCTATCTCGTCCTGTCTTGGTTCGCCGCTCATCAGAGGCAGTAGGTAAGGAGCGCGGCGGAAAAGCGGGTCCCCCCTCCCTGTTCCGGGAGGCGACGTAAGGGCATTTGCAAAGTAATTCGGAAGAACAGGCCGGCGGCGGTTCGCATGCCGGCGAGATCACCGAAGGTTCATGCCAATGCCCCGTCTTCCGCTCGCTTCAGGTTTGATGGCCGCCTCGCTCTTGATGGCGGGGCCGGCTCTCGCCCAGTCGTTTCCCCTCGGCTCGTTCATCGACGCGATCGGACGGGCGCAGGGCGCCGGCCAAGGTCCTGAGGCCGCGCCTCCTGTCGAACCGTCGCGGGGCAGGGCGGCTCCTGCGGGGCGGAACTCGGGTGCCCGGACGAAGCCCGTCCGGCGCCCGTCCTACGAGGCGCCCGCCGATTCGGGGCGCACGCCCGAGGGTTATCTGCTCGGAAACGGCTGAGGCGACATCCGGGCATTTTGTGGATGTGGCCCTCGTGACACAGTGTTCCGTTCACGATCGCGAGATCTTGGCCTGAGATCCTGTGGGAAAGTAGTCTGCCATAAAATGGCCGCGTTGTTCCCGGTTTTGAATACCCTTCATTAATCGTCTCTCGGCATTTTCGAGCCGAGATCGGTCAGGAGAGACGGATGTACTTCCGTTCTCGCCTACTGGAAACACGAACCGAGAGCTTGCACTTCGATGGTGTCACGCCGTTCCCTCCTCACAGGATCGCTTGCCCTTGTCTTCACGCCGGCAGCGGCGCTGGCGCAGCAATTCGCGGCGAACCAGGCCGAGTGGTCGCAGAATTACGAGGCCGTATCCCGGAGCCGTGTCCAGCGGACCTCCACCCCGATGCTGTCGCCCGATGCGCTGGCCGCCACCGAGCAGGTGATCGAGCAATACCGCAACATCGCCGCCCGCGGCGGATGGCAGCCCGTCCGCGGCGTCGACGGCATGCGCGTCGGCTCCAAGAGCCCGGCCGTCGTCGCCCTGCGGCAGCGCCTGATCGTCACCGGCGACCTCGACCCGAATGCGGGCGAGTCGCCGATCTATGATTCATACGTCGAGGCCGCGGTCCGCCGATTCCAGGCGCGGCACGGCATCAGCTCCACGGGCACCATGAACGCCGCCACCGTCGCGGCCATGAACGTGCCGGTCGAGACCCGCATCCGCCAGCTCGAGATCAACGTGGTGCGCCTGCGTTCGCTCTCGGGCAACCTCGGCAACCGCTACGTGGTCGCCAACATTCCAGCCGCCCTGGTCGAGACGGTCGAGGGCGGGGTCGTCCACACCCGCCACGCCGCCGGCGTCGGCAAGATCGACCGCCAGTCTCCGCTGCTGAACTCGAAGGTGGTCGAGATCAACTTCAACCCGTTCTGGACGGCTCCCGCCTCGGTGGTGAAGAAAGACCTCATCCCGAAGATGCAGAAGGAGCCGAACTACCTCACCGAGAACAAGATCCGCATCTTCAATGCGGCCGGCCAGGAGGTTCCCTCCAGCCAGATCAACTGGTTCTCGGACGAGGCGACCCGCTACCGTTTCCGTCAGGATCCGGGCGGCGACCTGAACTCCATGGGCTTTGTGCGCATCAACATCCCGAACCAGCACGGCGTGTACATGCACGACACGCCCTCCAAGGGCATATTCGGCGACGATTTCCGCTTCGTCTCCTCGGGCTGCATCCGCGTGCAGAACGTGCGCGACTACATCGAGTGGCTCCTGAAGGACACGCCCGGCTGGAGCCGCGAGCAGATCGACGCGACGTTCAAGTCCGGCGAGCGCATCGACGCCCGCCTCGCCCAGCCGGTTCCGATCCACTGGGTTTACGTAACGGCCTGGGCGACCCCGGACGGGCTCGTGCAGTTCCGCGACGACATCTACAACAAGGACGGCCTCGGCAATGCCATCCCGGTGGCGAGCCGCACGCCGACGGAGCCTGACGCGGAGATGTTCCTCCAGAACTGATCCCTGCCGCAGGACAGGAATCCCCGCAGCCCGCCCGCAAGGCGGGCTGTTGCTTTTCCGGTGCAGGGCCAACATGTCATCCTGCGGGTTGGCGTGCCTTGTCGGCGCATGATAAAGGCCACGGAACAGTCCAGATCGAGCAGCTGCCTTCGACCGGGTTACAGGGCCCGGAACGGCCGGATCGGCGGCTCGCAAGAGGTGAGGGTTATCCATGAGCGCGAGTGAAGCGGCACGCAGCCACCTGTCCAACAGCTTTTTCTCGGCGAGCCTCGCCGACAGCGATCCGGAAATCGCCCGCGCCATCGAGCTCGAGCTCGGCCGCCAGCGCGACGAGATCGAGCTGATCGCCTCGGAGAACATCGTGTCCCGCGCCGTGCTCGAGGCGCAGGGCTCGGTCATGACCAACAAGTACGCGGAAGGCTATCCGGGCCGCCGCTACTACGGCGGCTGCCAGTTCGTCGACATCGCCGAGGAGCTGGCGATCGACCGGGCCAAGCGCCTGTTCGACTGCAAGTTCGCCAACGTGCAGCCCAATTCCGGCTCCCAGGCCAACCAGGCCGTGTTCATGGCCCTGATGAAGCCCGGCGACACCTTCATGGGCCTCGATCTCGCCTGCGGCGGCCATCTGACCCACGGCTCCCCCGTGAACATGTCGGGCAAGTGGTTCAACGTGGTGAGCTACAAGGTGCGCGAGAGCGACCAGATCATCGACATGGACGAGGTCGCGGAGCTGGCGCGCACCCACAAGCCCAAGGTGATCGTGGCCGGCGGCTCCGCCTATTCCCGCTTCTGGGATTTCGCCCGCTTCCGCGAGATCGCGGACGAGGTCGGCGCCTTCTTCATGGTCGACATCGCCCATTTCGCCGGCTTGGTGGCCGGCGGCGCGCATCCGTCCCCGTTCCCGCACGCCCATGTGGTCACCACGACCACCCACAAGACCCTGCGCGGCCCCCGCGGCGGCATGATCCTCACCAACGAGGAGGACCTCGCCAAGAAGATCAACTCGGCGATCTTCCCCGGCCTCCAGGGCGGCCCGCTCATGCACGTCATCGCCGCCAAGGCCGTCGCCTTCGGCGAGGCCCTGCGTCCCGAGTTCAAGCTCTACGCCCGCTCGGTCGTCGAGAACGCCAAGGTCCTGGCCGACACCATGCTGTCGAACGGCTATGCCATCGTGGCCGGCGGCACGGACAACCACCTGATGCTGGTCGACCTGCGTCCGAAGAAGCTGACCGGCAAGGCCGCCGAGGCGGCCCTCGGCCGCGCCCATATCACCTGCAACAAGAACGGCGTGCCCTTCGATCCCGAGAAGCCGATGGTGACCTCGGGCATCCGCCTCGGCACCCCGGCCGCGACCTCCCGCGGCTTCGGCGTCGCCGAGTTCAAGAAGGTCGGCGAACTGATCGTCGAGGCTCTCGACGGCCTCGCCAAGCACGGCGACGAGGGCAACGCCGCGGTCGAAGCCTCGGTGCAGCAGCGGGTGCACGAGCTGACCCGGCGCTTCCCGATCTACGCATAAGGGTCCGAACGCCTCATGCGCTGCCCCTATTGCGGGAGCCTGGACACCCAGGTGAAGGATTCCCGCCCCACGGACGACTCCTCGGCCATACGCCGTCGCCGCATCTGCCCGGATTGCGGCGGCCGGTTCACGACCTTCGAGCGGGTGCAGCTGCGCGAGCTGTTCGTGGTGAAGCGGTCGGGGCGGCGCGTGCCTTTCGACCGGGACAAGCTCGAACGCTCCGTCGAGGTCGCTTTGCGCAAGCGGCCCGTCGACCCCGAGCGCGTCGAGCGCATGCTCAACGGGATCGTGCGCCAGCTCGAGAGCATGGGCGATGCGGAAGTGCCGAGCGAGACGGTCGGCGAGCTGGTCATGGAGGGCCTGAAGGGCCTCGACGACGTCGCCTATGTGCGCTTCGCCTCCGTGTACAAGAACTTCCGTGAAGCCAAGGACTTCGGGGCGATCCTTGACAAGTTGGCCGAGGAGGAGACGGACGAGGGCGGCACGCCCGCAGCCGGTCGGGCCGAGAGCCGGTCCGAGTGATGGCGCCCGCTGCCGGTTCCGAACGCTCGCCGGAACAGATCCTCCGCGACGAGCGCCTCATGCGTCTGGCGATCGCGCTCGGCGAGCGCAATCTCGGCCTCACCTGGCCAAACCCGTCCGTCGGGTCTGTCGTCGTCGACGAGAGCGGCGAGCATCCAGTCATCCTGGCGCAGGGCGTCACCCAGCCGGGCGGGCGCCCCCATGCCGAACGAATGGCCCTCGCGGCCGCCGGCGAGCGCGCCCGCGGCGCGACCCTCTACGTCTCTCTCGAACCCTGCTCCCACCATGGCAAGACGCCACCCTGCGCCGATGCGGTCGTGGAAGCGGGCATCCGCCGCGTCGTTTCCGGGATCGAGGATCCGGACGCCCGGGTCACGGGTCAGGGGCACGAAAGGCTGGGCGCCGCCGGGATCGAGGTGGTCGCCGGCTGCCTGGCGGGCGCCGCCTATCGGGCCCACCGCGGCCACATCACCCGGGTCACGCAAGGTCGGCCTGCCGTGACGGTGAAGCTCGCCCGCACGACCGAAGGCTTCGCCGGATCGCGCAACGGGCCGCGCCTCATGATCACCGGCGAGATCGCCAATGGGCGGGTGCACCTGATGCGCGCCCATGCGGACGCCATCATGGTGGGCGTCGGAACCGTGCTGGCGGACGACCCGCTCCTGAACGTACGCCTGCCGGGGCTGGAGGCGCGCTCGCCGATCCGGATCGTCGTGGACAGCCACCTGCGGACGCCGCCCGGCTCTCGGGTCATCGGCACGGCCGGACAGGTCCCGACCTGGATCGTGGCCGCCACGGCTGCGCCGGTGGAGGCGGAACAGGAGCTGGTGGCCCGCGGCGCCGAGGTCCTGCGTGTCCCGGGCGACGCGCAGGGGCATGTTGCTCTCGACGAGATGCTCCGGCTTCTCGGCGCCCGAGGGCTGACGCGGGTCTTCTGCGAAGGAGGACTGGCGCTTGCGGACGCCCTCGCGGGCGCCGACCTCATCGACGAACTGGTCCTGATCACCGGCCGCTCCGCCCGGGGACGGGGCGATGTGCCGGCCCTGGGGCTCGCCCTGCAGGACCGGATGGACGAGCTGCGCCTCACGGGCGACGAGCAGGTCGGGCCCGACCTCTTCATGTTTTGGGAGAAAGCTTAGATGTTCACGGGTATCGTCACGGATGTCGGGCGCGTCAGCGCCGTCTCGGACGGGGAGAACCTCCGGCGCATCCGCATCGAATCCACCTACGATCCCGCGACGATCGCCCTCGGGGCCTCCATCGCCTGCGGCGGGCCTTGCCTGACGGTCGTGGCGGTGGAGCCGCGGGGCAACGGCTGCTGGTTCGAGGTCGATGCCGCATCCGAAACCCTGGAGCGCACGAACGTCCGGGACTGGCAGGTCGGAACGCGGATCAATCTCGAACGGTCCCTCAAGATCGGCGACGAGCTCGGCGGCCATATCGTCACGGGGCATGTGGACGGGATCGCCACCATCGTGGCGCGCGAGGCCATCACGGCGGGCGACGATCCGTGGGGACCGACCGCCCGCTTCATCATCCGGGCGCCCTCCACGTTGTCTCCCTTCATCGCCGAGAAGGGCTCCGTCTGCCTCGACGGAACCTCCCTGACGGTCAATTCGGTCAACGACGACATTTTCTCGGTCCTGATCATCCCGCACACCCTCGCGGTGACGACCTGGGGCGAGCGGCAGGTCGGCGACAGCCTCAATCTCGAGGTCGATCTCATGGCCCGCTACGCCGCGCGGCTTGCGGATGCGCGCCGGGCGGAGTAGGGGGACGCACCAAGTTTTCCATGTTCAGAGCGTAAAGCCCTTGTCGTGAAGCGGTGCGGAGCACCGCCTCGGCGATCGGGGCGCTTCCACGGCATCCCGACCCACCTCGGAAGCGGCATCGAGCCGGTCTCCCAGGCTGAGGAGGGTCGCCATCTCATTGTCGAAACGGTTCCCATGGTCTCGCATTCCGCCAAGTCCCCGAATTCCCGTCCCCCCGTACCCGGGGCCCGCATCCTGGTCGTCGAGGCCCGGTTCTACGACGACATCGCCGATGAGCTGCTGCGCGGCGCCCGCGGCGTCGTCGAGGCCGCACGGGCGACCATGGACGTGCTGACAGTCGACGGGGCGCTCGAAATTCCCGCGACCATCGCAATCGCCCTCGATGCCGCCGAGAAGGCCGGCAGGCCCTACGATGCGGTCGTGGCGCTGGGCTGCGTCATCCGCGGCGAGACGGGTCATTACGACATCGTGGCGGGCGAAAGCTCCCGGGCGCTCATGGATCTTTCGGTCGCACGCCGCATTCCGCTGGCCAACGGCATCCTGACCGTCGAGAATGACGAGCAGGCCTGGACCCGTGCGCGGGTCAATGAATTGAATAAGGGCGGGGGAGCGGTGGAAGCGGCGCTCGCCGTTCTGCGCATCAAACGCAACGTCGAGGAGGCCTGATCATGGCGAAGCCTGCGGAGCGCTCCGCTGCCCGTCTCGCGGCCGTTCAGGCCCTCTATCAGATGGATCTGTCCGGCAAGGGCGTGATCGACGCGCTTGCGGAGTTCGAGGCCTTCTGGATCGGCCGCGAGGTCGAGGGCATCGAGTTCCAGCCCTCCGACAACGCGTTCTTCCGCGACATCCTCTCGGGCGTGGTCAAGAATCAGCGCGAGATAGACGTGAAGATCGACAAGGCGCTCGCGGCCGGCTGGCCGCTGGCCCGGGTCGAGGCGGTGCTGAGAGCGATCCTGCGCGCCGGCTGCTACGAGCTGATGTACCGCAAGGACGTGCCCGTGCGCGTCGTCATCACCGAGTACGTGGACGTGACCCACGGCTTCTACCACGAGGACGAGCCGGGCCTCGTGAACGCCGTCCTCGATGCCCTGGCCCGCGAGGTCCGGGCCGGGGAGCTCGAACGCAAGACGGCGGGCGGACCGGGGAAGCGCTGATCACGCCCCCTGCCGGGGTGACAAGCCGCCTCGACTCGGACAGCTTGAAACCATGTCGACACAACGCCCCGGCGAGGACAGCCTCATCGCCCGCTTCTTCGCGCCGCTCGCGGCCGAGGGCGGGCTCGGCCTGAAGGACGATGCGGCCTGCCTGTCGCCGACCCCGGGGCATGATCTCGTCCTCACCACGGACGCGCTGGTCGAGACCGTGCATTTCCTGCCCGGCGACCCGGCCGGGACGATCGCCCGCAAGGCCCTGGGTGTGAACGTGTCGGACCTGGCCGCCAAGGGGGCCGATCCCAAGGGGTTCCTCCTCAGCCTCGCGCTTCCCGAGGACTGGACGGTGGGCTGGCTCGAAGCCTTCGCGACCGGGCTCGGCGAGGCAGCCCGGGACTTCTCCTGTCCGCTTCTCGGCGGCGACACCGTGAAGGCGAGGGGGGCGCTGACCCTCTCGGTCACCGCCATCGGGGAGGTGCCGGCCGGCCGGATGGTGCGCCGCACGACGGCCCGACCCGGCGACCTGATCTGCGTCACGGGAACGATCGGCGACGCCGCCCTCGGGCTCCGGCTCCGGTCCTCGCCGTTCTGGGCGACAGCCCTGTCGCCTGCGGAGCGGGATTTTCTCGCAGACCGGTATCTCAATCCGCGCCCTCGGCATCGGCTCGCTCACGCTATCAGGGACAATGCCCACGCGGCCATGGACGTATCGGACGGGCTCGCTGGCGACCTCGCCAAGATGCTGCGGGTGAGCGGCGTGTCCGGGATCGTCGAGACCGGTGACGTGCCCCTGTCCGGCGCCGCCCGCAAGGCCGTCGATGCCGATCCCGACCTGCTCGACCGCGTCATGACGGGTGGGGATGACTACGAAATTCTCTGCACCGTGCCCGAGAGGAATCTCGACAGGCTCCGAAAAGAGGCCGATACGGTTGGCATCGGCCTGTCGGTGATCGGCCGCGTCGTCCCCGGCTCCGATCCGCCGGTCTTCCGCACCGGCGGTATCGAAAGACGTTACGATGTCGGCTCCTTCTCGCACTTCTAGCGGCATGTCCCGGGCGCTTGGCGGCGATGCCCTCGCCAAACGGAATGCGCTCGTCCTCGCCTTGGCCCAGGCACTGGGAGGAGCAAGTCCGGCCATCGTGGTGTCCCTGGGCGGGCTCGTGGGACAGACCCTGGCCGACAAGGAGCTTGCGACCCTTCCGGTGAGCCTCATCAATCTCGGGCTGGCCTCGGGCACGATTCCCGCCGCCATGCTGATGCGGCGGCTGGGTCGGCGGAGCGCCTATATCCTCGCGGGCCTGATCGGCGTGATCGCCGGCAGCCTCGCGGCGGCCGGGATCGGGGCCGCGAGCTTTCCGCTGTTCTGCCTCGGCACCTTCGTGGCCGGCTTCTGGGGTTCCTACACCCAGAGCTACCGCTTCGCCGCGACCGACACGGCGTCGGAATCCTTCAGGCCGAAGGCCATCTCCTGGGTGATGGTCGGTGGGCTGGCGGCCGGGATCATCGGTCCGCAGACCGTCATCTGGACCCGCGACCTGATCGGCTCCGCGCCCTTCGCGGGAGCCTTCCTGGGGCAGGCCGTTCTGGCCCTGCTCACGATCGTGGTCGTCTCCTTTCTGCGGGCCGCGCCCGTTACCACGGTGTCCAAGACAGGCGGACGGCCCCTAAGCGAGATCACGGCGCAGCCCCGTTTCATCGTGGCGGTCGTGGCCGGTCTCGTGTCCTACGGCCTCATGAGCTTCATCATGACCGCCGCGCCGCTCGCCATGATCGGCTGCGGCCACTCGATCGGCGAGGCGGCTCTGGGCATCCAATGGCACATCCTCGGCATGTTCGGCCCGAGCTTCTTCACCGGAAGCCTGATCGCCCGCTTCGGGAAGGTGCAGGTGACGGCGGCTGGACTGCTGCTGATTGCCGTTGCGGCCGTCATCGGCCTTTCGGGCATCACGGTCGCCCATTTCTGGGCCACGCTGATTCTCTTAGGCATCGGCTGGAACTTCGGATTCATCGGCGCGACGACCCTGGTCACCGAGTGCTACAGGCCCGAGGAGCGCACGAAAGTGCAGGCGGCGAATGATTTTCTCGTCTTCGGTTCGGTCGCCGTCGCATCCTTCTCTTCCGGCAAATTGCTCAATGCGGGAGGCTGGGACAACGTGAATTGGCTTGTTTTCCCGCCCGTTCTCATCGCTTTGGCCCTTTTGGCGTGGCAAAAGCGGGCCAAGGCGCCGGTTCCCGCCTGAAGTGTTCCCTGTGAGTCATGCTGAAGTCGCGTTGCAGGCTGCATAGAATTTTGGCAGCGTTTGCAGACTTCGCTGGGGGTAGGGGCCGGTCAAGGTCAAAAAACAGGCCTTGATGAGTGGCGTTCTGCTTTCCCATAACAAGGATGGCACAATGGCACTTACCCTCATTATCTTGGGCGGCCTTCTATCGATCCTGTATGGCTTCTGGGCCATCAGCGACGTGATGAAGCGCGACGCAGGTTCGCAGCGCATGCAAGAGATTGCGGGCGCGATCGCGGAGGGCGCAAAGGCCTACCTCCGGCGGCAATACACCACCATCGCGATCGTCGGCGTGGTGCTGTTCGCCATCATCGCCTACCTCCTCGGCATCCGCGTCGCGATCGGCTTCGCGATCGGCGCGATCCTGTCGGGCGCGGCCGGCTTCATCGGCATGAACGTGTCGGTCAGGGCCAACGTCAGGACCGCACAGGCGGCGACCCAGTCGCTTGGGGGCGGCCTCGACGTGGCGTTCAAGTCCGGTGCGGTGACGGGCATGCTCGTCGCGGGCCTCGCGCTTCTCGGCGTCGCGCTCTACTTCGGCTATCTGACCCGGATCGAGGGCCTGAGCCCCGGCGACCGCGTGGTCATCGACAGCCTCGTGGCCCTCGGCTTCGGCGCCTCGCTCATCTCCATCTTCGCCCGTCTCGGCGGCGGCATCTTCACCAAGGGCGCCGACGTGGGAGGCGACCTCGTGGGCAAGGTCGAGGCCGGCATTCCGGAAGACGATCCGCGCAACCCGGCGACTATCGCCGACAACGTGGGCGACAATGTCGGCGACTGCGCCGGCATGGCGGCCGACCTGTTCGAGACCTACGCGGTGACCATCGTGGCCACCATGGTGCTGGCGGCGATCTTCTTCGCCGGGCAGCCGGTGCTCGAGAACATGCTGCTCTATCCTCTCGGCATCGGCGCGGCCTGCATCGTCACCTCGATCATCGGCACCTTCTTCGTGAAGCTCGGTCAGAACGAGTCCATCATGGGCGCTCTCTACAAGGGCCTGATCGCGACCGGCATTCTCTCGGCGGCCGCCATCGCGGCGGTGACGCACTTCACCATCGGCTTCGGGCCGATCGCCGGCGCGGACTTCACCGGGCAGGCCCTGTTCTGGTGCGCCATCGCGGGCCTTGCGGTGACCGCTCTCATCGTGGTCATCACCGAGTTCTACACCGGCGTCGGCTTCCGTCCGGTGAAGTCCATCGCCCAGGCATCGGTGACCGGACACGGCACCAACGTGATCCAGGGCCTCGCGGTGTCCCTCGAGTCCACGGCTCTTCCGGCCATCGTGATCATCGCGGGCATCATTGTGTCGTTCAAGCTCGCGGGCCTGTTCGGCATCGCGATCGCCGTGACGGCGATGCTGGCCCTCGCCGGCATGATCGTGGCCCTCGACGCGTTCGGCCCCGTCACCGACAACGCGGGCGGCATCGCCGAGATGGCGGGCCTGCCGAAGGAGGTCCGCAAGTCCACGGACGCCCTCGACGCGGTCGGCAACACCACCAAGGCCGTCACCAAGGGCTATGCGATCGGTTCGGCCGGCCTCGGCGCCCTCGTGCTCTTCGCGGCCTACACATCCGACCTCAACTACTTCACGAAGAATGCGGCGCAGTACCCGTACTTCCAGGGCGTGACGCCGGACTTCTCGCTGGCCAACCCCTACGTGGTCGTCGGTCTGCTCTTCGGCGGCCTGATCCCGTTCCTGTTCGGCGGCATCGCCATGACGGCGGTGGGACGAGCGGCGGGCGCAGTCGTCGTGGAGGTGCGTCGCCAGTTCAAGGAGAAGCCGGGCATCATGGCCGGCACCGATCGTCCCGATTACGGACGCGCGGTCGACATGCTGACGCGTGCGGCCATCAAGGAGATGATCGTGCCGTCGCTCCTGCCGGTGCTGGCGCCGATCGTCACCTACTTCGTGGTCTACTGGATCGCTGGCAAGTCCCAGGCCTTCTCGGCGGTGGGCGCGATGCTGCTCGGCGTGATCGTCACCGGCCTTTTCGTCGCCATCTCGATGACCTCGGGCGGCGGCGCGTGGGACAACGCCAAGAAGTCCTTCGAGGACGGCTTCACCGACTCCTCGGGCACGACCCATCACAAGGGCTCGGAAGCCCATAAGGCCTCCGTGACGGGCGATACCGTCGGCGACCCCTACAAGGACACGGCAGGCCCTGCCGTGAACCCGGCGATCAAGATCACGAACATCATCGCCCTGCTGCTGCTCGCAATCCTTGCCCACTCGTAAGAGCGAAGAGCAGATTGCCCAGACCCGAGACCCGCGGCGCAAGCCGCGGGTTTTTCTTTGCCGGCAGATCGCAGGTCGGGGGAGGCGGCGGTGGCGTCCGGTGCACATGAGCAAAGCGTCGGACCCAAAAGCGGGTTTGCAGTTTGGGACCGCTTCCGGTACTTTCCCTTTGGGTCAGAGCATCGTTCGTGCGGAAACCGGATCCACTTTTCTCGAGCGTGGCCCTGCGGGTCGCTGGCGCTGCCCTTCGGCTCCGCACGATGCTCTAGGATCGCTGTGCCTGCCAGAGCCGGACCCGGTCATGGCTCGGCAGGACCACACGTAAACCAAGCTTAATTGTGAGATGCCTCTGTATAGTATACTATACTTCACGTGGGCGAGCTGCTTGAGTTTGGGTTCCGTGCGGCCTTGATTAGAACCGGTGCGACACTGACGATGGATCTCTGGAGCATCCTGCTGAAGCATGGCCTCGGTGTCCGGACCCTAGATTACGGAATGGTCGGACGCTGGAGCTGCTGGCCCCGCTACCCGCCTGAACGGCGCCTCTAGTGAACCCGCGCTGTGAAACGAAAATGGCCGGGCAGGAGCCCGGCCATGGTTCGATCTTTGGAAAACCGTGGCGGTTAGACGCCGAACGGATTGAAGTTGTTCGTGCCGCGCAGGATCTGACCGAGGAAGCTGGTCTCCTGGCCTCCGGACGGAGTGGTGCGGCTGATGAAGTCGAAGACCTTGCCGTCCTGGATGCCGTAGAGCGCCACGCGCTCGACGCGCAGGCCGTTGTCGAAATAGACAGCGGTCACCCTCTGGTCGACGACCTGCTCGGGCAGGAACTGGAACGTGCGGCGCGAGGTCTGGCTGATGTAGTACCAGGTCTTGTTGCCGACCGTGGAGACCGTCGAGGGCGTTCCGAGCGTCGTGAGGACCTGCTCGCCGCTCATGCCCTTGCGGACCTGCGACAGGGTCTGCTCGTCGCCCACATAGCCGCGGCGGAACTCCTCGCCGCCCATGCAGCCTGCAAGGGAAGTGGCGATGACGGCGGCCGTAGCGAAGCGCACCAGGACGGTTTGATATCGACGCATCATATGGTTCTTCCAGGTATGCGGCGCTGACAAGCTTGCGCCCGAGGATGCGGATGGCGTAACCCGGTGCTGTGAATTTGACAAGGCAGGAAGGCCTAGCACGTTGATTTTCGGTCTCTTCCGCAAGGATCCCCGGCGCACTCGGATTGCGCTTCTCTACAAGCGGATTGCCACCGCGTCCCGGGAACCCGGGCTTTTCGCGCGCCTGCAGATCCCCGACACCCTTGAGGGACGGTTCGAATCCCTGTCCCTTCATATGGTGCTGATGCTGCGCGCCCTCCGCACGATGCCGGCTCCGGCCGACGAGGTGGCCAAGGATCTGACGGACGCGTTCTTCCGGGACATGGACGCTTCCCTTAGGGAAATGGGCGTCGGCGATACCGTCGTGCCGAAGCGCATGAAGAAGATCGCGTCGTCGTTCTATGGCCGCGCCCATGCCTATGACGGCCCGCTCGACGGGGCGGATGAGGCAGCCCTGGCGGCGGCGCTCGGGCGCAATGTCTATGAGAGCGAGGCACCGGCGGTCCCGTTGGCGCGTTATGCCCTCGCGGCGGATTACGGCCTGAAGCAGGCGGACCTCGATGCGGTCCTCGACGCGGGCCCCGTTTTTCCGAGGCCGGAGGCCTTTGCAGAGGAGGGAAGCCGATGACCCCTGACACCGTGGGCCCCCTGTCGCGGCCCGTCGACGTGATGAACCTGCCGCCCCAGGGCACGGAGATTCATGTCGAGGCGACGGCGGAGGAATGCGATGCCCTGTCGAAGGATTTCGGGCTGCCCGGGATCCGCTCGCTGTCGGGCGACTTCAAGCTGAAGAGCTCCGTCAAGGGCGTGCACGTGACCGGCACCGTGAAGGCCGACGTGACCCAGATCTGCGTCGTGACGCTCGATCCCTTCGATTCGGTCATCGAGGAGGACGTCGAGGTCGATTTCGCGGAGCCCTCGGGCATGCCGCCGGAGCCGCCGACCGAGATGCACGAATACGAGCCGCCGGACGAGATCATCAACGGACAGATCGACCTCGGGTCCCTGACGGCCGAGTTCCTGGCCCTCGGCCTCGATCCCTATCCTCGCAAGCCCGGAGTGGATTTCAGCTATCGGGATCCCAACGACGCCGACGAGCACCCCTTCGCGGCCTTAAGCAAGCTGAAGGGCAAGGAGTAGCGGCACGACTGGAAAAGTGCCGTTGCACCAACCATCTGACAGAAATCCGCGGCGTTTCCGGCGTCGCGGAAGGCCCGTGGCCCAGGCCCCGGACCGCCGCGAGAATTCGGTTGCGATACCACCGCAACCCGCTATTTTCCGCCCCCTGTCGAACGACTTGCTGAAAGAAACTGCGTCTCATGCCAAAGCCGGTGCGTATTTCGCTTGATGCGATGGGCGGGGATCACGGCCCCTCGGTCGTCATCCCGGGCGCGGCATTGGCACTCGAGCGTCACCCCGACATCCAGTTCCTGATGTTCGGCAACGAGGAGATCGTTGCTCCCCTCCTGAACGCCCATCCGAGGCTCAAGGAGGTCACCGAGATCCGGCACACGGACATTGCGATCTCCATGGACGAGAAGCCCAGCCAGGCCATCCGCATGGGCCGCGGCAAGTCGTCCATGTGGCGGGCCGTCCAGGCCGTGAGGGACAAGGAGGCCGATGCGGCCGTCTCGGCGGGCAACACCGGCGCTCTCATGGCCACCGCGAAGATCTGCCTCAAGACCATGGCGCATATCGAGCGCCCCGCGATTGCGGCCATGTGGCCGACCATGAGGGGCGAGAGCATCGTGCTCGACGTGGGCGCCACGATCGGCGCCGATGCGGGGCATCTGGTCGACATGGCGATCATGGGCGCCGCCATGGCCAGGATCGTCTTCGACCTGGAGCGGCCTTCCGTTGGCCTTCTCAATGTCGGCACCGAGGAGATCAAGGGCCTTGAGACGGTCAAGGAAGCGGCCCGCATCCTGCGGGAAGCCAACCTGCCGAACCTCGATTATCGCGGATTCGTCGAGGGGGACGACATCGGCAAGGGCACCGTCGACGTGGTCGTCACCGAGGGCTTCACCGGCAACATCGCCCTCAAGACCGCCGAAGGCACGGCCAAGCAGATCGGCGAGTACCTGCGCTCCGCCATGAGCCGCACCCTGATGGCGAAGATCGGCTACCTCTTCGCGAAACAGGCCTTTAACGCTCTTAAGGACAAGATGGACCCGCGCAAGGTCAACGGCGGGGTCTTCCTGGGCCTCGAGGGAGTCGTGGTGAAAAGTCATGGCGGCACCGACAATCTCGGCTTCGCCAGCGCCATCGATGTCGCCTACGACATGGCGCATTTCGAATTGATGAAGACGATCCGGACCATGCTGGAGCATGATCCGGTCGGTCAACCGGCCTGAGAAGGGCAACAGCTTGAAACGCACCCGTTCCATCGTCCGCGGCGTCGGCTCCTATCTGCCGAGACGCGTCGTCTCGAACCGCGATCTGGAGAAGTTCGTGGAAACCTCGCACGAATGGATCGTGCAGCGCACGGGGATCGAGACCCGCCACATCGCAGCCGACGACGAGACCACCTCGGTGCTCGGCATCAAGGCCGCAGAAGCCGCCCTTGCCAATGCGGGGATGACGCCTGCCGACATCGACCTGATCGTCTGCGCGACCTCCACGCCGGATTACACGTTCCCGTCGACCGCCACCATGATCCAGGCCGGTCTCGGCATGCATCACGGCGCCGCCTTCGACCTGCAGGCGGTGTGCACAGGTTTCGTCTATGCGGTAGCGACCGCCGACAAGTTCCTGGCGTCGGGCTCGCACAAACGCGCGCTCGTGATCGGTGCGGAGACCTTCTCGCGCATCCTCGACTGGGAGGACCGCACCACCTGCGTGCTGTTCGGCGACGGCGCCGGAGCGATCATTCTCGAAGCGCAGGAAGGCGAGGGCACCTCCGCCGACCGGGGCGTGCTCACCTCGCATCTGCGCTCGGACGGGCGCTATCGCGAGAAGCTCTATGTCGACGGCGGCCCAGGCTCGACCAAGACCACCGGCGTTCTGAAGATGGAGGGCAAGGAAGTCTTCCGCTTCGCCGTCGGTTCCGTGACGGATGTCGTCCGAGACGCGTTCGACGCGACCGGCACGACGGCGGAAGACCTTGCTTGGTTCGTGCCGCACCAAGCCAACAAGCGCATCATCACCGCGAGCGCCGACAAGCTGGGGATCGCACCCGAGAAGGTGGTGATCACCGTCGACCGGCATGGCAACACGTCGGCGGCGTCGATTCCCCTCGCGCTCGATGCGGCCTGCAAGGACGGACGGATCAAGCAGGGCGATCTCGTGATGATCGAGGCGATCGGCGGCGGCTTCACCTGGGGCAGCGCTCTGATCCGATGGTAGACGTTCCTGCTTCGATTGCGGGGTATGGTTTATCGTCTCCTGAACGGTTGACCGTGGGATGCCATCTGCATAGCGTCGTCGCTACGGTTAACGGAAAAGATCGAATTCAGGCGCTGGGGAGCGTTCATGGCGGGCAAGACAGTCACACGAGCGGATTTGAGCGAGGCCGTTTACCAGAAGGTCGGCCTGTCGCGGACCGAATCGGCCGAGCTGGTCGAACGGGTTCTGGCGGAAATTTGCGATTGTCTGGCGGCCGGCGAGACCGTGAAGCTCTCCTCCTTCGGCTCCTTCATCGTCAGGAGCAAGGGAGAGCGCGTGGGCCGTAACCCGAAGACCGGCGTCGAGGTGCCGATCGATCCCCGCCGGGTCATGGTCTTCAAGCCGTCGAACGTCCTCAAGGCTCGCATCAACGGCGAAGAAGCCGAGAGCGAAGACTGAGCCCAGCGAGGGCGAGCGGCGCCATGGACAAAAGCCCCAGTGCGTTCCGCACCATCAGCGAGGTGGCCGAGGATCTCGACGTTCCGCAGCACGTGCTGCGCTTCTGGGAGACCCGCTTCAACCATATCCGCCCCCTCAAGCGCGGCGGCGGGCGCCGGTACTACCGGCCGGACGACATCGACCTCCTGAAGGGGATCCGGCATCTTCTCTACGGCGAGGGCTACACGATCCGCGGCGTCCAGCGCATCCTGAAGAGCGAGGGCGTTCGTTTCGTGCAGGCCATCGGCCGCGGCGAGCAGAGCGTGTCGGCGCCCCAACATGGCGAGCCTGTGCCGGAAACCGAGGCCGACGACGTCCCAGAGGAGGGTGGTGAAGCCCCTCCTGTGCCCGCATCGATGCGAGTCCCCGCTGCGGCCGGCGTCCTCACCCCGGCAATCCGGCAGAATCTCGAAGCTGCGCTGCGCGAGCTGCTCGAATGCGACCGCGTGCTCACCACCCTGCGGGCCCCGGCGGAAACCCCCATGGGCGAATAGATCCGCACTTTCTCGCATCGAGAGATTGCTTCCGGCGCCGCATCGGCTTATATGGCGCCTCAACCGGGGCGCAGCGTCACCCTGGCCGATACCCTGGTCTGGAGATCAGCGGTCGAAGGCCTCGAAAATGGGTGCGCTGACGTTCAGAATCGCCTAGAGCGGAGAAGTGACGGGCAGTAGCGCAGCCCGGTTAGCGCACTAGTCTGGGGGACTAGGGGTCGTGGGTTCAAATCCCGCCTGCCCGACCAACGTCAAAGAGATCTGACATCTCGTCAGTATCACCGCTCTAAGAACGGCCGGGTCAGCTTCAGCGACCCGGCCGTTTTCGTTCTTGCCGCACAGTCCGCTTGCGCTGCGGGAGCGAGCTTTGCCGGACATCAGCAATCCGCGCCGTTTCGGAGACATGCGTCAAATCGGCTGATCGCGTCGTGCCAGGCGTCGACCGAGGTCGAGCGTTTGTCGGGACCGGCCATGCGCAGCGTCGCGTAGGCATCGCGGACGACGCTGGCGCGCAGGCGTACGGGCCCGAGATTGCTTCCGCCTCCATCGTACTGGCCGACCATCTCTCGCGGCAGGTGAGCGATTTCCAGGTAGCAGGTCTCGTGGAACAGGCAGACCGCGTTCCCGGTTTCGGGGATCCCGAGGCCGTCCTCCACCCGTTGGAAGACGTCGTAGTTTCCGTCCCCGGTCGTGGTCAGGAGGAAGAAGCCGCTGAAGCCGTGCTCCAGCGCCTCGACGACGACCGGGCGGCCATTCTCCTGGGCGTAGCTGCTCGCCCAGGGGGTGAAGAATGCCAGAGCCAGGCAGCCAGCCAACGCTCCGGCCAGGATATGCTTCATCGATTCAGATCTCCTCCGGGCACACGGTGCGACTTATGGCTGGGGCTGGCCCGGCAGCCCCTGGTTACCGCCGTCGAGGAGGACATATTCTCCTCGCAGGATCTGGAGATTTGCCATCTCGTCTGAAAGGCAATGCCTGGCATGCAGGATCGGACAACCCGCGCATTGATGGTCGTGATCGCGGTCCTTCTCGCGATCCTCGTCGCCCAACCCTACCTGAACACCTATCTTCTTGCTGCACGGCAGCCACGCCCGCCCGCGCCGCGCGGCGATCTTGCCGATTTCGAACGGACGACCATCCGGATTTTCGAGTCTGCCGCACCGTCCGTGGTCCAGGTCGTGGCCTTGTCGCGAGAAGCGCAGTTCCAGCAAGGGACCGGGGCAACGTCCTCCGGAACCGGGTTCATCTGGGACCCGGCCGGGCACGTGGTCACCAACGACCATGTGGTCGGCGAGGGGAGCACCTTCGCGGTGCGCCTCTCGAACGGAGACGTCGTGTCGGCGGACGTGGTGGGGCAAGCTCCCAACTACGACCTTGCCGTTCTGCGCCTCAACCGCCGCGGCAGTTTTCCTCCGCCCGTCGCGGTCGGGACGTCCGCGAATCTCAAGGTCGGCCAGGCGGCCTTCGCGATCGGCAATCCCTTCGGCCTCGACCAGTCGCTTACGACGGGCATCATCAGCGCCCTCAAGCGCCGCCTGCCGACGAGCGGCGGGCGTGAGATCGCAGACGTGATCCAGACCGACGCCGCCATCAATCCCGGCAACTCGGGAGGTCCGCTCCTCGACTCCGCCGGACGGCTCATCGGCGTCAACACCGCTATCTTCTCGCCCTCGGGAACGAATGCAGGGATCGGCTTCGCGATCCCGGTCGATGTCGTGAACCGGGTTGTGCCGGAATTGATCCGGAACGGTCGGGTGCCGACCCCTGGTATCGGGATCCTCGCCGCTGACGAGAGCGTCACGGCTCAACTCGGGGTGAACGGTGTGATCGTCGCGGGTGTGGCGCCGGGCTCGCCGGCCGACAGGGCGGGCCTGCGCGGGATCGGTCCCGCAGGCCGGATCGGGGACGTTGTCACGGGCGTGAACGACGCTCCCGTGCGCAGACTGGCCGACCTCACGGATCAGCTCGAGCAGGCCGGCGTCGGAGGGACGGTAACGTTGACGATCCTGCGCGACGGGCGCTCCCAGACGGTCGACGTTTCGGTGGTCGATGTCGGGGCAGGGGCGTCCGGACGGCGTCGGCCGTGAGTGGAACCCTCCCGACGCTTAGCTTTGCTTCTCGGGCGAGCCTTCGGGCAGCGCCAGATGGGCACTCAGAAGCTTCACGATCCGGGCGACGTCCTTGCGCGGGATTGCGAAGCCGACCGGACCATAGGCCGGGTGGTCGAAGGCCAGGAGGGAGCCGTCGATCTGGGCGACCTGGACATACCAGTTCGGATCCATGACGGTCCGGATGCTCTTGCCTTCGAGGGTGCCGGTCGGAAGGCCTTCGACCATGCGGGCGCGGGTCTCCCCCAGCAAGGCGATCAGGCTGGTGAGCTGGTCGAGGGAAAGCTCCAGGGGCAGGCCATCACCGCCGACGGGACCGACCGACAGGGTGACGGACTGACGATCCTCCGCGATGCGTATTCCGATCCGCGCCTCGGCCATGATGCTCGCCCTCTCGGCTCTCGTCCGTCGGTGCTGCGGACGACGTCACCTACCGCAAGGTAATATAGGGCGTCCGGCGCCGTGAGAGGATTGGGCGCCCCGGCCAAGGGATCACATTGCGTTCAATCGACCCTTGGCCGGGGCGTGGGCCGTGAAGGAGGACCGCCACAGCCCCTTCATCCTACGCGGACCATGGGGCAGAACAACGCAACATACAGTCTGGTCTGCCGCTCTGGGCGGCAACGATTGCGCAAATTGCCGGCGTCTGGCGAACGGTTCGGCAGGGCCTCCGAACACTGGCAAAGGGTCGTCGGAATGCCTATATGAGGGGTGTCGGGTTTTGCCCGGCTATGATCGTAGAGGCCTAGTGGCATAGGCGTTCAGGACGCGGGTTCAATTCCCGCCGCCTCCACCACGAGCCGATCGGGCGCACTTTGCTGGGTCGGCTTCTGGAGGGGGCGACTTGGGTTCGACTGGGCGCAGTAAGGACTGGGCTGCGATTAGGCTGAGCTACGGCCTTGATAGTGCACATTCACAAATGCCAACGACAACGTTGACATGGGTGCGGTTCGCCTCGCGGCGTAACCATCCGGGGCTCGGGAAAGCCTAGCAACAGAAACGGCACCCTCGCGGTGCCGTTCCCATTTTCAGGCTTCGGCAGAAACGAAAAACCGCCGCGTTTCCGCGACGGCTCTTCCGCTTGCACAGGCTATGCCGCTGGTCCTGCCCGTTACGGGTAGGTGCAGACGTAACGCATGCCGTTGTTGGCGAGGAACGTGCCGGTCGCCGGATCGTAGGAGCGGTACTTCCGTGCGCAGTAGGCGGCCACGGACGGGCTCACGGTGCCGGGAGGCGGAGGAGCGGCCGGCTGGGCCTGCGCCTGGTTGGCGATGGCGCCTGCGATCAGTGCGCCGGCCGCCAGGCCCGCGACGCCTGCGGCGACGGCCCCTCCATTGTCATAGCGGCGATAATAATAGGGGCGCGGATAATAGTAGCCGCGACGGTAGTAGTATTGCGTGTAGCCTTCGTTGGGATAGACTGCCTGCAGGTCGGGGAGGGGAAGACCCTCGAGAGGGGCTGCGACGGCAGGCACCGCCGAGGCCAGGGTGGCCGCGCCGACCAGGACGGCAACGAACTTGCGCATGAAGAACTCCTTCGGAACGGCCGGGAGACCCGGCCGGGAATGCCGCGCGCAATATAACGGCTGAGCTTTGTATTGCAAAGCTATTCCGTAGCGGAGCCGATCATGAGCGCAGCGGTCGACAATAGAAGGTCCGAAGTGTTCTCGGTGTCTGAAGAGCAATGTGGAAATTCACCGAGCCCTCGGGCGCGAGGCGCATCCCATCCAGTATTCCCGCCGCCGATAACAGTATTGTGAGGTAGCTGTATTGCACGCCGCGCCTTGGCCTCGGTTGCAGGAGCAGGCGGTCCGTCGAAAGTCTCGGTCGGATCGGTGCCGTCGAAGCGGGATCGGCTCTTTCGCTCCGGGAGAGCCGCGGTGGATTCGCTCCGGTTCCCCGATCTTGGAATCTCGCTTTTGCTTGTGCCAACTTTACGAAATACCCCTTAGTTTGCACGGAAAGGACCTTCAAAGTCCCAAATCGTTTTGTTATAAACTCTCCGAAAGTGGGGGCCCATGCGTTACCTGAGGCTGACTATCGCCATCGCCGCTCTCCTCGGATGGGGAGTGGTCGGCCATGCGTCCGAGCGGCTTCCGGAGCCGACCGGACCCGTGCTGCTGACCGTCACCGGCGCGATCGAGCAGACCAACGCTCCCGGCGAAGCCAGGTTCGACAAGGCAATGCTGGACGACCTCGGCTCCGCCTCGATCGAGACGCATACAGTCCTCAGCGAGGACATGCAGCGCTATGAAGGAGTGCCGCTCGAAGCCGTGCTCCGGAGGGTCAGCGCCAAGGGCAAGGTCATGCGTGCCGCGGCCGCCAACGCTTACGAGGTCGATATCCCCTTCGACGACCTTCAATATGAGCCGCTCATCGCCATGCAGGCGAACGGCCGGCCGTTGACGCTGAGGGATAAGGGGCCGCTCTGGGTCGTCTATCCGCGCGACGCCCATAAGGTCCTGCAGGACCAGCGGTACGATTCCCGCTGGATCTGGCAGCTGATCCGACTGCACGTTGAATAAAATGAAGCTCAACCTGCAAAGCTACAGGACGTCCCTCGTCACGCTGGTGGCGATCGCCGGGCTCGTGGCTTGCCTCGTCTTCACCGTCGCCCGCCTTCTCAATGTGGAGAGTGACCTTCGCAGCGAGGATACGCATACGAACCTCTGGCAGATCACCCAGACCCAGTTCGAGGCAGCTCTCTTCGCCGAAAGCCTGACCAGAAAAATGGCGGGCGAGCCGGCCGCGGATCCCCAATCGGAGCCCGGGTTCAGGCTGGCCATTCTCATGAGCCGCATGACCGTCCTCCTGGAGGGGCCCCAGGCCCAGATCATCCACCGGGTCGGAATGCTCAGCGCGCTCAAGCAGTCCTATCTTGAGCTCTCGCTCGCGGAGCCCATCGTCGCAAACGGCCTCGACGCTCAGGGAGCCTCGAACCTAAGGGGGCAGGCCGCCGAACTCGCCCTGGAACTGCGCCAGGCCGCCAACAAGGTCATGCTCCTCAACCGCGAGCAGGGGGCCATGACGCGCAACATGTATCTGCGCGTCGTCTTCGAGAGTCTCGCCTTCATCATCGGCATCGTGATCAGTGCGTCCTTCCTTCTGTTGCGCCTGTTCAAGGGCATGCAGGAGGCCAACGAGACGCGGCGCCTCCTGCGCCAGGAGCAGGAACTCTCCGATCTCGTCATCAACAACATCAGCAACCAGGGCATCGTCATCTTCGACGAGCGCCTGAACTGCCTGCTCTGGAACCCCGGGATGGAGGCGCTGCTCGGGCTCAAGCCCGACGACACGGTCGGGCAGAACCTTCCGCATCTCGATCCGCTCTTCGGCAAGGCGGAGACGGTCCAGTCGCTCAATCAGGCAATCCAGGGCGAGAGCACCGTCTATGAAGACGACACGCCGCTCCCGACCGGGCATGAGCGGTGCCTCGAAATCAATTGCTTTCCGCTCAACATGGCCGAGCGCAAGCTCGGCATCGCGTTCATCCGCGACGTCACGGAGCAGTGGCTCGCCCGCAAGCAGGCGGAACGCCAGAACTTCGACCTCGAGATCAAGGTCCTGCAACGCACCGCCGCCCTGCGTCAGGCCGAGCGCCGCCTGATCGCCGCCATCGAGACCGCTCCCGACGGGTTCGCAGCCTTCGAGGCGACGGGCAAGCTCCTCTTCGCCAATGAGCAGATCTGGGCCGCCGACCCCATCGCGCTCTGGTGCAAGGACGAGATGACTCTGCCGGTCTTCCTGCGGTGCTTCGCCATGTGCGAAGGAGCCGACCCGCGGCTTCTCCAGGGCGACACGGAGTTCGACCGGATCGAGCTCGATCTCCTGATGCGCAAGGGCGTATGGGTGCACCTTTCGGTCACGCGAGCCGATGGCGGGACCATCTTCGTCCGCCTGACGGATATTACCCATTACAAGCAGGCGGCGCAGGCGCTGCAATCCGCGCTCGACCGCGAGCGGGAGACGACCAACGCCTATCGCAGCTTCGTCTCGATGGTGTCCCACCAGTTCCGCACGCCCCTCGCGATCCTGGATTCGAGCGCTCAGAGAATCCTCCGGCGCGGACAGAACATCACTCAGGACGAACTCGTCACGCGCGTCCAGCGCATCCGCAACGCGACGGGCCGCCTCACGCGCCTCGTCGAGAGCGTCCTCAACGCCGCGAGGCTGGATGCCGGCCGCATCGAGCTCAATCCCGCCTCCTGCAACCTCGTCGACCTGGTTGCCGAAATCTGCGAGCGGCAGCGCGAGGTGAGCACCCATGCGGACATCCGCTTCGTCGCGCCGGAGACGCCCGTCCAGGTCTATTGCGACAGCATGCTCATCGAGCAGGTCGTCATGAACCTTCTCTCGAATGCGGTGAAGTATTCGGGCGATACGCCTGTGGCCGAGGTCAAGATCTGGACCGACGGAGCCCGCGCCTATTGCTCGGTGAGGGATTGGGGCATCGGCATTCCTGCGGACGAGATCGAAAAGATCTTCGATCGCTTCTATCGGGCCCGGACCGCAACCGGAATCGCCGGCACCGGGATCGGCCTGAACTTCGCGCAGAAGATCATGCATCTGCATGGCGGCGAGATTCAGGTCGAGAGCTACGAGGCCGCCGGGTCTCTCTTTACCTTCGACTTGCCCGTTTCGCCGGCCGATGAGGCGCAAGAGGCAGCATGAGTGGCTTGAAACAGATGAACGCGCAGAAAACGATCTTGTGCATCGAGGACGAGGACGATCTCCGGACGGACCTCGCCGAGGAACTGGCGGCTGCCGACTACCGCGTGCTGCAGGCCGCCAACGGAAGCGAGGCTCTCACCGTGCTGGAGCACAACCGGCCCGACCTGGTGCTGTGCGACATCACCATGCCGGGTCTGGGCGGCTACGACGTGCTCCGGGCGATGCGGGAGCAGGGTGAACTCGCGGACGTGCCGTTCATCTTCCTCACGGCGCTCGCCGACCGCAACGACGTGCTCGTCGGCAAGCAGGCGGGCGCCGACGACTACCTGGTGAAGCCGATCGACTACGAGATCCTGCTCGCCACCATTGCGGCCCGCCTCAACCAGGTGGAGCGCGTGAAGTCCGGCGCCGTCCAGCGCGCCGAGGAGGCCTGGCAGGAGATCCTGAAGTCCTCCCGCGGGCGGACCGTGGAGGCCCTCTACAAGGCGACCTTCGCCTTCGACCGCTTCCTCGTCGGCGTCGTGATCGTGGACGAAAATGGCGGCGTGAAGCTCATGAACAAGGAGGCCGAACGCATTCTCGCGGAGGATGACGGCCTCGGGATTTCCGAAGGCGTGATCAGAGGCGCCGTGCCGAAGCAGAACACGAAGCTCTACGATGGGATCCGCAAGGCCTTTCTGCGGGAGTTCGACGACGAGATCGTCTCCTTCCAGCGGCTGTCCGGTGGACGGCCCTACCTAGTACTCATTCCGGGACAGCGCTTCTCCCCAGAGGAGAAGCCCGACGCGATCGTACTTCTGGTGATCGATACGGAGCAGCGCACCAAGGTTTCCGGCGATACGCTTGTCCGGCTCTACAATCTGACCCCATCGGAAACGCGCGTTGCCCTGATGCTGATCGACGGCAAGCGTCTCGACCAGATCGCCGAGGAACTCGACGTGGCGCAGACCACGGTGGTGTTCCACCTCAAAAATCTCTTCCGCAAGACCGACACCAACCGACAGGCCGATCTCATCCGGGTCCTGCTGTCCGTGCCGCTGCGAACGGCCGTGGATTAAGCTCAATTGGGCAGGGAAGGGCTTTCCGAAATGGTAACCATGTTCGGTGTTCGACGGCGCCGGGCGAGCTTTGCCATATTTCGTTCAGCTTCCAGAGAGGTTTCGCCGGCTATACCGATTCCCGAACCGGAGGCGTTCCGCGCCTTCACGAGGAATCGAAGGTGACGATCATGCAGATCTTCCGTCTTGCGTCTGGTACGGCTGCCGCCCTGGCGCTTGTGACCTCCCTGGCCGCGGTCGAGCCGGCCGCAGCCCGCGATCGCCTATCCCCCGGAGCGGCTGCCGCGATCGGCGTGCTCGGAGGTCTCGCCGTCGGCGGCGCCATCGCGGCGTCCCAGAGCCCGGCCTATGCCGCGCCTGCGCCTGTCTACGTCGCTCCGCCCCCGTCGCCCCCGCCGGTCTACGTCGAGAGCGAGCCGGTCTATTATGCCCCTCCGCCTCGCCCGGTCTATGTCGAGCGCTGCTACACGGAGCGCTACAGCGAGTGGGTTCCGGGCTGGGGCTGGGAGCAGCGCCGCCGCCGGATCTGCCGCTAAGAATTCCAGGAAGGCCCGCCCCCAGCGGGCCTTTTTCACAGGCCGGATGAGGCTCCGTTGCCATGCAACTCGGGTTCCGGTCCCGCGTTGAGCAGGGGACGGCGTCTGCACGAGGCCAGCCATGAACAAGAATGCTCAGACCGAGACGGACACGACCAACGTCAATCCGGGCGACCAGGGCGAGCCCGGAACGCCCGGCGTGGGCGAGAACATCTGTCCGGAATGCAAGGGGAAGGGCCGCATCGGCCTGACGTCTTGCCCGACCTGCGGCGGCACCGGCGTCGTTCTCGAGGGCATCGGCGGCGCCTGACGACGTCCACCGCCTAACCGTTCCGATTTGCGAGCGACGTCCGACGCTTCAGCGGCGAGGCCGCATGGCGGCAGGGCTCAGGCCTTGTCGGGCTTGTTCATCCAGCGGATGAGCGGCAGCATCGGGACGACCCAGATCAGGCCCAGCACGATATAGACGATCGTCTGCACGGCGGTGGACGCATCGCGGATACGCCCCTCGGCCACCGCCATGGCGAACAGCGCGTAGAAGCCGATGAAGACCAGCATCACCACGGTCCCGACCAGCTTGCGTGTGCCCATTCCCATCGTCTGAAAACCTCTCGTCGGTCCCGTGAAGCACGGGTGCGTCACCGGCATTGATTGCTTCCGGCAGAAGCAATCTCTATGTGACAGGCACGATCCTGGCTTCAAGCCTTAAATTGACGGCGAGTGTGAGCATGGCTGTCGCAGCCTCCACGGAGAGCATGCCTCTGGCGCGCCTCCCCCAGACCAATTCCCTGTCGGCCGTTCGGACGTGGATCTACATCCTCGCGGCCCTCGTCATCGCCATGGTGGCGGTCGGAGGAGCGACCCGCCTCACCGGATCCGGCCTCTCCATCACCGAATGGAAGCCGGTCACCGGGGCCATTCCGCCCCTGACGGAGCAGGCCTGGACGGCCGAGTTCGAGAAGTATCAGCAGATTCCCCAGTACGAGCTGATGAACAAGGGCATGACCCTGTCCGAGTTCAAGTTCATCTATGCGTGGGAATGGGGACACCGGCAGCTGGGCCGCCTGATCGGGCTCGTGTTCTTTATTCCGCTGGCCTGGTTCTGGGCCCGGGGCGCCATCAGGGGGCGCCTCGCGCTCACGCTCCTGGGCATCGGCGCTCTCGGCGGTCTCCAGGGCGCGGTCGGCTGGATCATGGTGGCATCTGGCCTGGAGCCGGGCATGACGGCGGTGGCGCCGATCAAGCTCGCCCTGCACCTGACAATCGCCAGCCTCATCCTCGCCTGCCTTGTCTGGGTGGCTGCCGGCCTGAACCCACGACCCGATCCCATCCGCAAGGTCCATGTTGGAGCGGGGCCGGCCGTGCTCGTCGGCCTGGTGATGCTGCAGATCGTGCTCGGCGGCCTCGTGGCGGGCTCGAAAGCGGGCTTTACCTACAACACTTGGCCGCTCATGGACGGCGCCGTCGTGCCGCCGGCCTCGGCGCTGTTCGCCGTCAGCCCCTGGATCGAGAACTTCGTCGACAACGTGGTTCTGGTTCAGTTCAACCACCGCTTGGTGGCTTATGGAATCGTCGCCATCGCGGTCTGGCACGCCTGGACGGCGCGACGGGAATCTGCCGGGTCGCGCTACGCCGGTCGGGCGACGGCCCTCGCAGGCCTCACCCTGGCCCAGATGGTGCTCGGCATCGTCACGCTGCTCCTGGTCGTGCCGCTCTGGGCCGGCCTGGCGCATCAGGTCTTCGCCATGGTCGTCCTCGCCATGGCGGTGGTTCACGCACGAGTCAGCCGGCCTTAGCCCCAAAGCAAAAGGCGGCCCAAAGGGCCGCCTTCGCTGAAGGATCTTTTCGCTTAGCGAACGATCTGCACGATGCGACGGGTGCCCGGCTCGACCAGGACCGGCGTCTCGTTGACGACCGTATAGCGGTAGTTCTTCACGCCGTACTCAGCCGGGACCTCGTAGTACTCGACGCCCGAGGACGGTAGGACGGCACCGACGCGCACCTCTTCCTGATAGCGATAGGACGGCACGTTCTGCTGAACCACGTACTGGCGGAAGCGGGGCTGCTGCTCGCTGGCGAGGCCGCCGACGATCGCGCCGGTCACGCCGCCGACTGCAGCGCCGATCGGGCCGCCGACGATGGCACCGGCGGCAGCGCCGGTGGCACCACCGGCAGCAGCGCCGCCAGCGGACGACTGAGCGAAAGCGCCGGCGGGCGCGAGAACCGCAAGCACGGCACCGGCGAGAAGAATCTTCTTGGACATGTGAGCCACTCCTTGACGTTAAGGTCGGGGACTAAACGGCGAAGCATAAGAGTGGTTCCCAAGGGCAAGATCGGTGTTCGGAAAATACTTATCAAATGAACGAATGATGAACGGCTGCCTATGTCCGAGGTATTCGGGCTCAACACCGCTCCATAGACAGTCGAGGCTCTTTCGACCCGGCATCGGGTTCAATAATTGGGGCGTTCACGTCAGTAGAACCGTCGAGATCACCAATTCTGCGAAGGACTAATCGGCCGATTCCGAATCAGTTCTCAGTCGCGCGGCCTGGCACGAAAGCGGCGTTCTCCTCTCCTAGGCGTGCCCGTTCGACCGTTTTGCAGGGCCGTACGGCCTATGAGAACATCCACATTGCTTCTGTGCCCGTCCTTGAAACCTTCCGGAAGGCTCCGACTTTCTTCCCATCGGCGCTGCGGTCGGATATGCACAGACGGATGTCAAGACGAATTAGCAACTCGCACATTGTTCTGTTAAACAGGAACAGTGTTAGGGTGGCATTCGGTGGGTTGCGCCCAGCTGTAGGAACCAAACTATTGGGAGTCAGGCATGAACGTGCTGGTCTTTGCTTCGCGAAAAGGTGGCTCGGGTAAGAGCACGCTTGCTGCTCAACTGGCGACCTACATCGCCGGACCTACGCGTCGCACTCTTCTGGTCGATGCGGATCCGCAGGGCTCCCTGTCCCTGTGGCATGGGCTCCGCAACCAGGAAGAGCTGACCCTGAAGCGGGGGGTCCGCAACCTTGCCGAGACCCTGAAGGAAGCCAAGCGCGACGGCTATGAGTGGGCCCTGGTCGACACGCCGCCGCTCAAGTCGCCGATCGTCGCCGAGGCGATCAAGCATGCGACGCTCGTGATCATCCCGACCCGTCCGAGCCTGTTCGACATCGCGGCGCTCCAGGACACGGTTCATATCGCCCGCGAGCTGCGCAAGCCCTATGCCGCCGTCATCAACGCCGCTCCGCCGAAGCGCGGTGAGGCCGAGGCTCCGGTGGTTGCCGATGCCCGCGGTGCGCTGAACGCCCTGAAGGTCCCGGTCTGGTCTGGCCAGATCACCCATCGCGGCGAGCTGTCCCTGTCGCTCTCGACGGGCGAGGGCGCCAACGAATACGAGCCCGGCTCCCAGGGCGCCGAGGAGATCGGCCGCCTCTGGACGGCGCTCGACCGCAGCCTCAGCGCCATTCACAACGCCTACAAAAAGGCCCGCTCCTCGGCTGCCGCCTGAGGAACGGGCCCTGGTGCCCTTTCGATGAGGGACGCGGCGTCTTATGCCGCGTCCAGAGCCTGATTGAGGTCGTCGATCAGGTCTTCCTTGTCCTCGATGCCGATGGACAGGCGCACCACCTCCGGACCCGCGCCGGCTTGGGTTTTCTGCTCGTCCGTGAGCTGGCGATGGGTCGTCGAGGCCGGGTGAATGACGAGCGACCGGGTGTCGCCGATATTGGCCAGGTGCGAGAACAGCTTCAGATTCGAGACCAGCTTCACGCCCGCCTCGTATCCCCCCTTCAGGCCGAAGGTGAAGACCGCGCCCGCGCCCTTGGGGCAGTACTGCTTCGCGAGGTTGTGGTAGCGGTCCGTGCGCAAACCCGGATAGCTCACCCAGGACACCTTGCTGTGATTGGCCAGATGCTCGGCTAAGGCGAGGGCGTTGTCCGAATGGCGCTGCATGCGCAGGGGCAGGGTCTCGATGCCGGTCAGGATCATGAAGGCGTTGAACGGCGACAGGGCCGGTCCGAGGTCGCGCAGGCCGAGCACGCGGCACGCGATGGCGAAGCCGAAATTGCCGAAGGTCTCGCCCAGCACCATCCCGCCGTATTCGGGCCGCGGCTTCGACAGCATTGGATAACGGTCGTCGCCGGCGAAATTGAACGAGCCGCCGTCCACGATCAGGCCGCCGATGGAGTTGCCGTGCCCGCCCAGGAACTTGGTGGCCGAATGCACAATGATGTCGGCGCCGTGCTCGAAGGGGCGGATCAGGTAGGGTGTCGCCATCGTGTTGTCGACGATGAACGGGATTCGATGCTTCTTGGCGATGGCCGCAATCGCCTGGAGGTCGACGATGACACCGCCCGGATTGGCGATGGATTCCACGAAGATCGCCTTAGTCTTGGGCGTGATGGCCGCCTCGAAGCTCGAAGGATCGTCGGAATCGGCCCAGACCACGTTCCACCCGAAATTCTTGTAGGCGTGGTTGAACTGGTTGATCGAGCCGCCGTAGAGCTTGCGCGCCGCGACGAACTCGTCGCCGGGCTGGAGCAGGGTGTGGAACACCAGGAACTGCGCCGCGTGGCCCGAGGCGACGGCGAGGGCTGCCGTTCCGCCTTCGAGGGCGGCGACGCGCTCTTCCAGCACCGCGCAGGTCGGGTTTCCGATGCGGGAATAGATGTTGCCGAAGGCCTGGAGGCCGAAGAGGGAAGCGGCGTGGTCCACGTCGTCGAAGACGAACGACGTAGTCTGGTAGATCGGCGTCGCGCGGGCGCCCGTGGCCGCATCCGGTGCGGCACCTGCGTGAACGGCAAGCGTGTTGAACCCGGGCAGGCGGTCAGTCATCACAGGCACCTTTCTGGCGTGTTATAAAGATCTCGTTCTATTTAAAGAACGGATCGTTCGCCCGTCAAGGAGCCTTATTTCGGGCGGTTCAGGCTCAGCTTCTGAAAGCCCTTTCCGGCAAGCACGGGCTTCTTCGCGCTCAGCATCCGTGAGTTCACGCCCTGCCAGGAGATCTCGCCCGAGAGCCGGCCGAATTCGATCTTGGGACAGCGGTCCATCACGACCTGGAGCCCCTTGGCCTCCGCCTTCTCGGCCGCCGCGTCGTTGCGGACGGAAAGCTGCATCCAGATCACCTTGGGCAGGGGATCGAGAGCGAGTGCTTCGTCGGTGATCGGCCCGGCGGCCTCGGAATTGCGGAAGATCTCGACCATGTCGACCGGATGGGGAATGTCCGAGAGCCTGCCGTAGACCTTTTTGCCGAGGAGTTCTCCGCCGGCGAGACCCGGATTGATCGGGATCACGTCGTAGCCGCGGTCGAGCAGATACTTCATGACGATCCAGCTCGGACGCGCCTGGTTCTGCGAGGCCCCGACGAGCGCGATGGTCTTCACGCTCTGCAGGATGCCGCGGATGTAATCGTTCGGATAATTGTCGTGGTTCATGAGCGAAACGTATGGGATAGGGCAGGGCAGTTCAATGAGCATCGACCGAGAATGACCACTCATCATCCGATCATGACCAGGCACGAGGTGTCGGAATTCCTCGACCGGGAATTCCCGCAGCTCCATTTCGGCGGCCGCACCTATCACGTCGATGCCGTCGGTCCGATGACGGCATGGGTGAGGATGGACTACCACGAGCGGCACCTGCGCCCCGGAGGCACCCTGTCGGGTCCGTCCATGATGGCGCTGGCCGATCTCGGGCTCTATGCGGTGATCCTGGCCCATATCGGCCCGGTTGGACTGGCCGTGACGACCAACCTGAACTTCAACTTCATGCGCAAGCCGGGGCAGCGGCCCTTGATAGCCGAATGCCGCCTCCTGAAGCTCGGCAAGCGCCTCGCGGTCGGCGAGGCGTCAATCTGTTCCGAAGGCAGCGACGATCTCGTCTGTCACGCGACCGGGACCTACTCGATCCCCGATCGGGGATAGAGGGGGCGCCCGCCATGCCGGCCTAGGAAGCTGCCCGAGCCTGCTCCTCCGCCGCCAGCGCGTCGTCGATTTCACGGGCCCGAATAGCCGCCGGACGGTTGCTGATCCGGCTCCAGTAGGATTCGAAGGCGGGCCGCTTTTCCAGGCTGCCGAACATCATGCCCCAGCCGATATGGGAGCCGACATAAACGTCGGCGGCGGTGAACCGGTCGCCGGCGATGTACTCGGATTGGGAGACCGCATGCTCCATCGTGTTCACCGCGTCCTCGACGGAGCCGTAGCCCATCATCCGCTTACGCTCGGCCGGGATCTCGAAACCGAGGGACCTGTTGGTCAACGCGGCCTCGAGCGGGCCGGCGGAGAAGAACATCCAGCGGTAATAGGGGCCTCTGCGGGGATCGCGCGGGGGCGGCGCAAGGCCTGCGTCGGGGAACGCATCCGCCAGATAGGCACAAATCGCCGCTCCCTCGGTTACCACCGTGTCGCCATGGACGATGGCTGGGACCTTCCCCATCGGGTTGATCGCGAGGTAGGCGGGATCCTTCATGGAGGTGCCGTAGCCCAGCACCTCCGTCCTGTAGGGCTGGCCGAGTTCCTCGAGCATCCAGCGGACGACTCGTCCCCGCGACATCGGATGGGTGTAAAAGACGATCTGGCCGACCATGAGGGCGATTCCTTTCCTCGTTTGCCGCCACGATAAGCCTGGCCGTACCGGGCTTCAACGGGTGCGGAACCGGCGTGTGGTATTATTTTACCGCATTTGCGGTATTTAGATACCGCAGCCGTTAAACTCCTTGCAGAATAAGGATTTTTGCTGCTCTTTGGCTTCCAAATCGCTGTTGACTTGCGGTGCCTTTCACACTATTCAGCCGTCACTCGCCGCCGCATCTCGCGGCGGTTTGTCGTTTTCAGAACCAGAGCCTGATGGCTCCAACGGGAAACAGCGCGATGAAGACTACTACTTCGCTGAAGCCCGCCGAGGTCGAGAAGAAGTGGGTTGTGATCGATGCGAAGGGCCTCGTCGTGGGCCGTCTCGCTTCGGTCGTGGCTATGCGCCTGCGCGGCAAGCATAAGCCGAACTACACGCCCCACGTCGATTGCGGCGACAACGTCATCGTCATCAACGCCGATCAGGTGGTGTTCACCGGCCGCAAGCGCGAGCAGAAGGTGTACTATCACCACACCGGCTATCCGGGTGGCATCAAGGAGCGCACCGCGCGTTTCATCCTCGAGGGTCGTTTCCCCGAGCGCGTGGTCGAGAAGGCTGTGGAGCGCATGCTTCCCCGCGGCCCGCTCTTCCGTCAGATCATGGGTAACCTGCGCGTCTACGGCGGCGCTGAGCATCCGCATACCGCTCAGCAGCCCGAAGTTCTCGACGTCGCTGCCCTCAACAGCAAGAACGTGAGAGTCTAATCATGGCGACCCTCCAGTCTCTCGCCGATCTGGGCCAGAACGCCCAGCCTGTCGCTCCGGAAGCTCCGAAGCACGTCCAGAAGCTCGACTCCCAGGGCCGCGCCTATGCCACCGGCAAGCGCAAGGACGCGGTCGCCCGCGTCTGGATCAAGCCCGGCTCGGGCAAGATCGTGATCAACGACCGCCCGGTCGAGGTCTACTTCGCCCGTCCGGTGCTGCGCATGATCCTGTCGCAGCCGCTGCAGATCGCCAACCGTGACGGCCAGTACGACATCGTCGTCAACGTCAACGGCGGCGGCCTCTCCGGTCAGGCCGGCGCGGTCCGCCACGGCCTCGCCAAGGCGCTGACCCACTATGAGCCGGAGCTCCGCAGCCCGCTCAAGAAGGAAGGCTTCCTGACCCGCGACGCCCGCGTCGTCGAGCGCAAGAAGTACGGCAAGAAAAAAGCTCGCCGCAGCTTCCAGTTCTCGAAGCGCTAAGCGCTCCGGATTTACTCTTCGGAAAGGGCGGCTCAGGCCACCCTTTCTTTTTGCGCCCTCAGCTCCGGGCGGCTCAGGCCTTTTCCTGGCCTCATAAGGCCACGCTTCCTTGACAGGAAGCCTGCCGCGCATCATAGATCGAGCCATGTTGACCCTCGCCGCCATGATCCGACGCCGCACGATCACCGCTCCGGCGCGATCGCGATGAGGGCTGTCTGAAGTCCAGACCACTTCCGCGAGCCGCGCCCCTAGCGCGGCTTTTTTGTTGCTCCAGAACCCTTTGGCCCCAAGTGCCATTGTGCCTTATATCAGCGACCTGACAGACGGATCGGATCGGCTATGACGACCATGACCAAGAACGCGGCGGACCTCGGGCAGACGACCCGGACGGTCTTCATCGACGGCGAGGCGGGGACGACCGGGCTCGGCATCCGCGAGCGCCTCCTGCACGTTCCGGGCATCTCGATCAGGAGCATCGCGCCCGAGCTGCGCAAGGATCCGGCCGCCAAGCGGGACATCCTGGCCGAGGTGGACCTGGTGGTGCTCTGCCTTCACGACGATGCCGCCCGTGAGACCGTGGGGCTGGTGGACGCCATGGGCGGGAAGGGGCCGCGCGTGCTCGACGCCAGCACGGCCCACCGGGTCAGCCCGGGCTGGGTCTATGGCTTTGCCGAACTGGAGCCGAAGCAGCGGGCGGCCATTTCGAACGCCGACCGGGTCGCCAACCCTGGCTGCTATCCGACCGGCGCCATCGCGCTGGTCCGTCCTCTGATCGATGCCGGTCTCGTCCCGGCGGACTTCCCGATCAGCGTGAATGCCGTCAGCGGCTACAGCGGCGGCGGCCGCTCGATGATCGAGTCCTATGAGGCCGGGACCGCTCCCGCCTTCGAGCTCTACGGCCTCGGTTTCGAGCACAAGCACGTGCCGGAGCTCCAGAAGTACACGGGCCTCACCCGGCGGCCGATCTTCATTCCGTCCGTCGGGAATTTCCGCCAGGGCATGTTGGTCAGCGTGCCGCTGCACCTCGATCTTCTGCCCGGCAGGCCGAGCGCCGGCGATCTCGAGGCTGCTCTCGTGAAGCACTACGGCGAGGGCGGTCTCGTCAGCGTCGTCCCGACCGCGCAGGACAAGAAGGTCGAGCGTCTGGAGCCGGAAGCGCTCAACGACACCGACCGGATGGAGCTGCGCGTGTTCCGGCATGACAGCTACCGCCACGCGGTCCTGGTGGCGCGCCTCGACAATCTCGGAAAGGGAGCCTCAGGGGCGGCCGTGCAGAACATCCAGCTCATGCTCGGACTGATCTGACGCGCTCCGAAATGTGGGCCGATGAGCACGAACGTGACCGTACGGCCCTCATTCTGCCATCCTGCCCGCTATAACTTCGCCGTATGCGATACGACATGCGAGCCGACAGAACCGGCTGGACCGTCTACGACGTAGGCACGGGCCGCCCCGTCATCCTCGATGACCTCGTCCTGACGGGGATCAGCTTCGAGGATGCCGATTCGCTCGTGAACCTGCTCAACACGATGGACCGGCAGGGCCTTCGCTGAGAGCATCAGGACCCGCAGGCGCTTCTCAGACCACCGTTTCGAGGCGGCTGAAGCGCACGGCCATGATGTCGTGGCTGGCGGCACGGCCGCTCTCGTCCTTGTCGAACACGCAGAGCCACTGCATTTCCTCCGGACCGATCGGCATCACGAGACGACCTCCGGGCCTGAGCTGATCGAGCAGTGCCGGAGGCGCCTCCTCGGCCGCCGAACTCACCACGATCTTGTCGAAGGGGGCATGCTCGCTCCAGCCGCGCGACCCGTCGCCGACCCGGATCGTCACGTTGGTGTAGTCGAGGCTGCGGAGAAGCTCCTCCGCATGGCTCGCGAATTCCTCGACGACCTCCATGCTCCAGACATGCCCGGCAAGTCTCGCGAGAAGGGCTGTCTGGTACCCCAGTCCCGTCCCCACTTCGAGAACGCTCTCGTGCGGCTGCGGCGAGAGGAGATCGGTCATGAGCGCCACGATGAAGGGCTGTGAGATCGTCTTGTCGAAGCCGATCGGCAGGGGCATGTCCTGATAGGCGAAGGGCGCCAGCTGCGTCGGAACGAAGAGATGCCGGGGGACCTGCCGCATCGCTTCCAGCACGCGCTCGTCCAGGACGGCCCTGCCGATCTCGTCGCCGGCCAAGTCGGCGTGGATCGCCACGACCTCGACCATGTGCCGGCGCAGTATAGCCAAGTGGCTGTCGTTCATCGGCTTCATGAGGGCAGGCCTTTCCCTGTTCAGCCTCGGCCGGGCGGAAGATCCCGCGCCCAGGATCCTCCTATAACGCGATCGGGAGCGATCCGGATTGCACTATGTCAAATCGCGGCCTGGTCGATGCGCAGATGGCCTAAACGAAAGGGCGGACCAATCCGGTCCGCCCTCGATAGACTCAACGGGAGGGAAGGTCAGCGCTTCGCGCGGCTGGTGTCTGGAGGCGTCTCCTCGAAGGCGACCACCTGCTGGCGCTGCTCGCCCAGCCCCTCGATGCCGAGGGTCATGATGTCCCCCGCCTTCAGGTACCGCTGCGGCTTCATTCCCATGCCGACGCCCGGAGGCGTTCCGGTCGTGATGACATCGCCCGGCTCCAGGATCATGAAGTGCGACACGTAGGAGACGATCTGCGCCACGTTGAAGATCATGGTTTTGGTGGAGCCCGTCTGCATCCGCTCGCCATTGACGTCGAGCCACATGGACAGGTTCTGCGGGTCCGGGATCTCGTCCTTGGTCACGAGCCAGGGGCCAAGTGGGCCGAAGGTCGGGCAACCCTTGCCCTTGGTCCAGGTGCCGCCACGCTCGAGCTGGTATTCGCGCTCGGAAACGTCGTTGCAGACGCAGTAGCCGGCGACGAAATCCAGCGCCTCGTTGGCGCCCACATAGGACGCGCGCTCGCCGATGACGATCGCGAGCTCGACCTCCCAGTCGGCTTTCTGCGAGCCGCGGGGAATGATCACGTTGTCGTTCGGTCCGACGATGCAGGACGGCGCCTTGTTGAAGACGATCGGCTCCGCCGGGATTGGAGCGCCGGTCTCGGCGGCATGGTCCGCATAGTTCAACCCGATGGCGATGAAGTTCCGCACGTTGCCGACGCAGGGGCCGAGCCGCTGGCCGGCAGGAACGGCCGGCAGGGTGCAGGGATCAGCCTGCCTCAGGCGGGCGAGGTGCTCCGACGTCAGTGTCTGCCCCGTGATATCGGGGACAAGGCTCGACGCGTCCCGAATTTGTCCATTCGCATCGACCAGACCGGGCTTCTCCCGCCCAGCATCTCCAAATCGCACCAGCTTCATCAAGCGCTCCTGTCGTAACGGCTGTGATCTTATGAGCCAGATCAGGGCGCGGGGGCAATGCGGAACTGGGCGCGAACATGTTGCGGTTTTGCCACGAGGGCAGACAAACATACAACCGGCAGTCCACCAGCCCTTCCTGGGGCTGGTATTCCGGTGCTTCGAAATACATTGGTTTACATATGAACAATAGAGATTGTTCTATGAAATCTCACAGGAGACGTTAAGTAAACGAGCCCGTATATTTAGTTAATTCTGTTCCATATTCGAAGTTGAGTGAACGTGTTGCCGCGTCATTAAGTGATTGCGGCAGAATTAAAGCATTGGCAGAGTGGAAACCAACGCGGGGATTCTCCGCGATCAAATCAAGATAGTCCTTCAAGGGCAGGAAGCTTCCATGAGCCGTTTCAATCGTACTTTGACCCTGGCTGCCGTTTCCCTCGCCGCGCTCGTCAGCGCCCAGGGTGGCGCCCATGCCGGTGCCTTCGCGCTGCGCGAGCAGAGCGCGAGCGGGCAGGGCCTCTCCTTCGCGGGCGTCGCGGCCGGATCGGGCGACCTGTCCTCGATGTTCTGGAACCCGGCGACGATCACCATGCAGCCGGGCTGGCAGAGCGAGTGGCACGGCTCCCTCATCATTCCGCGGACGGATGTCACCCCGGTCTACACGCTGCCGGCCGGCCTGACCGCGCTGGGCGCATCGGGCGACATCGGCCAGGACGCTTTCCTGCCCGCCAGCTATACCAGCTACCAGATCAACGACCGGCTCTGGGTCGGCCTCTACACGGGCGCGCCCTTCGGCCTCGTGACGAAGCCGAACCCGTTCTGGTCCGGGCAGCTCTATGCGCGCACCACGTCGGTGTTCTCGTTCGAGGCCGAGCCGACCATCGGCTACAAGGTCAACGACTGGCTCTCGATCGGTGCCGGCATCCGCGGCCAGTACTTCAAGGTCCGCTACTTCTCGGCGGTCGGCCCCACGGCGACGAACCCGAACCCGTTCGTTCCGAGCGCCGGCCTCGAGGGTGACAGCTTCGGCATCGGGTACAGCGTCGGTGCGACCCTGACCCCGTTCGCCGGCACCTCGATCGGCATCGGCTTCCGCTCCGGCGTCGAGCACGAGCTCGACGGCAACTTCCAGTACTTCGGCGTGCCGATCAAGGCCAAGCTGATGCTGCCGGAATCGGTCTCCGTCGGCGTGAGCCAGAAGATCACCGACGCCTTCACCCTGCACGCGACGGCGGAGTGGACGAACTGGAGCCGTCTCGGCTTCCCGCGGGTCCGGAACGAGCTCACCGGAGGGCTTCTGGCGCAGGCGCCCTACCTGCCGCTCGACTATGACGACGGCTGGTTCCTCTCGGTCGGCGGCGAGTATATGATCAATCCGGCTTGGACGGTCCGCGCCGGCCTCGGCTACGAAATCTCGCCGATCGACCTCGAGAACCGCAACCCGCGCCTGCCCGACTCCGATCGTCTGTGGGTTTCGCTCGGCGCGACCTATAACTGGAGCGACAAGCTCGCCTTCGATCTCGGCTACACCCACATCTTCCCCGTGGGCAATACGGACATCAACATCGCTCCCGGCAACCCGACCTTCGCCACGCGCGGCGTCGTGTTCGCCGCCAATGTGGACTCCGACGTCGACATCATCTCCGCCTCGATCAAGTATCGTTGGGACAATCCCGTGCAGGCCATCCCGGCCCCGATCGTCCGCAAGTACTGAGATCCAGGCGATCGCGAACAGAGAAAAGGCCGGCTCAGAGCCGGCCTTTTTCATTGGCGGTGCCGCCCTTCCGATCGGTCAGGACTTCGCCCGGACGTAGGTGCCCGGTGCGTCGCAAAGCGCCTTGAGCTTGCCTCGGCCCGGCTCCCGTGCCGCGACCATGCGCGGCGCCTGCTTCTTGATCCACTCGAACCAGTAGGGCCACCAGGTGCCCGTGGTTTCCGAGGCGTTCTTCACCCAATCCTCGAAATCCCCTTCGACCTTTCCCCCAGTCCAGTACTGGTACTTGGGCTTGCCGACAGGGTTGACCACCCCTGCGATGTGCCCGGATCCCGCAAGCACGAAATCCACAGGGCCGCCGAAGGACTTCGACCCCAGGAAGACCGAGCGGGCCGGGGCGATGTGGTCTTCCTTCGTGGCGAGGTTGAAGATCGGAGCCTTCACCTTCTTCAGGTCGAGCTTGACGCCGCCGACTTCCATCTCGCCCTTCGCGAGCCGGTTCTCGAGGTAGCAGTTGCGCAGGTAGAAGGCATGGTTCGCCGCCGGCATGCGGGTGGAATCGGAGTTCCAGTAGAGCAGGTCGAACGGATAGGGCGCCTGACCCTTCATGTAGACGTTCACGACATAGGGCCAGATGAGATCGTTCGGCCGCAGCATGTTGAACGCGTTGGCCATCTTCGAGCCTTCGAGATAGCCGCGGGTCTTCATGTCGCTCTCGATCGAGCGGATCTGCCCTTCGTCGGCGAAGACCTTGAGGTCGCCCGCATGCGTGAAGTCCACCTGGGCGGTGAAGAAGGTGGCGCTATCGATCCGCTTGTCCTTGATTGCCGCCATGTAGGCGAGGGTCACGGCCAGGAGGGTCCCGCCGACGCAGTAGCCGATCGCCGTGACCTTCTTCTCCCCGATCGCCTCCTCGATCGCGTCGAGCGCTGCGAAGATGCCCTCGCGCATGTAATGCTCGAAGCTCTTCTCCGCGTGGTCCTCGGCCGGGTTGACCCAGGAGATGCAGAAGACCGTCAGGCCCTGCGACACGGCCCACCGGATGAAGCTTTTCTCCGGATTGAGATCGAGGATGTAGAACTTGTTGATCCAGGGCGGAACGATCAGGAGAGGGCGCTTCAGGACCTTCTCGGTCGTCGGGGCATACTGGATCAGCTCGATAAGGTCGTTCCGGAAGATGACCTTCCCGGGCGTGTTGGCGATGTTGACGCCGATCTCGAACCCAGTCGGGTCGGACTGGCGGATCTTGAGCTCTCCGGAGCCGGCCTCGATGTCCTCCGCCAGCATCGACATTCCGCGCACGAGATTCGCGCCGTTCTGCTTCAGGGTTTCCCGCAGCAGCTCCGGGTTCGTCAGCAGGAAGTTCGAGGGCGAGAGGGCGCTCGAAATCTGCCTGAGATAGAAGTGAGCCTTGTGCCGGGTGCGGTCGTCCACCCCCTCGGCCTCGTCCACCATGTCCTCGGCCCAGCGCGACGTGATGAGATAGGCCTGCTTCAAGAAGTCGAAGAGCGGATTGTTCGACCATTCCGGGTCGCGAAAGCGACTGTCCTTGGGCTCCGGCTCCGCGACCGGTTCCGTCTCCTCGCCTTGGGCGCGCTTGAGCGTGGCGGTCCAGAGGTCGAGAAACTGCGTGCCGAGGCGGGTCTGGGCCTCGAAAGCTCTCTGCGGGTCGGTCATCCAGGCCTCGGCTACGGGCCCGAGAGCCTTCACGGCCTCCTCCGCGTCGCTTGCAAGGCCCGGCTTGGCCTTCCCGTTCTCCAGCGGTTTGAGGTAGGCGGCCGTCGCCTTTCCGGCTCCCTCGATGAACAGGGCGATGTTGCGGGACAGCTCCTCGAAATCAGGAGCTGCGGTCTGGGCCTTTGCATCATCGAGCATTTTGCTCATAAGGCGTTCTCCCGACGTCTCGCTGCCATTGCTCATGAGCCGCATTTCCGACATTTTAGCGTTCGAAGCATCGGATAAGCCAGAGCTATGTCACCTGTGTTGAAGTTGAAAATGCGTTTTACGACTAAAGCTTTACCCGTCAGTCGCGTCGCCGCGGCCGGTCTCACGGTGCTTCTTGTTGCCAACGCGGCAGGCTGTGCCGAGGGTTCCAATCCAACCCGCGATCTGTTCGCGGCCGTCGGCGCGGGTCCAAAGGTGGCGCAAACGCCGGATTTCGTCGCAAGCTCAAGGCCAGAGAAGCTTGACTTCCTGCCGGTGGGAACGTCCGAGCCTGGTCGGTCGACGCCAGCGCGCACCGCCGACGAGGTCAAGGCGGCGGAAGCTGAGCTCGACGCCCTGCGGGCCCAGAACGAGGCTGCCGGCAAGGCGGCCGCTCAGCTCGGAGGGACCCCGGCGCCGCAGCCGGTTCCCCTTCCGAAGACCCGATAGGCCCGAAGCCTCGGGCAGATATTGAAAGACCTTTCGAGGACCAGACCCATGCCGGATTTTTACCGCATCAAGCGCCTTCCCCCTTACGTCTTCGAGCAGGTCAACCGCATCAAGGCTGCCGCCCGCGCTGGCGGAGCCGACATCATCGATCTCGGCATGGGCAATCCGGATCTCCAGGCGCCCCAGCACGTGATCGACAAGCTGGTCGAGACGGTCGGGAAGCCCCGGACCGACCGCTATTCCGCCTCGAAAGGCATCGGCGGCCTTCGCCGGGCCCAGGCCGGCTACTATGAGCGCCGGTTCGGCGTGAAGCTCAATCCCGACACCCAGGTGGTCGCCACCCTCGGCTCGAAGGAAGGCTTCGCCAACATGGCCCAGGCCATCACGGAGCCCGGCGACGTGATTCTGGTGCCGAACCCCAGCTACCCGATCCACGCCTTCGGCTTTCTCATGGCCGGCGGCGTGATCCGCTCGGTCCCGGCAGAGCCCACGCCCGACTTCTTCCCGGCAGCCGAGCGGGCTGTCGCCCATTCGATCCCGAAGCCCGTGGCGCTGGTGGTCTGCTATCCGTCGAACCCGACCGCCTATGTCGCGTCCCTCGATTTCTATCGCGATCTCGTGGCGTTCGCGAAGAAGCACGACCTGATCCTGCTGTCGGACCTTGCCTATTCGGAAGTCTATTTCGACGAGTCGAATCCGCCGCCGTCGATCCTGCAGGTACCCGGCGCCATCGATGTGGCGGTCGAGTTCACCTCGATGTCCAAGACCTTCTCCATGGCCGGATGGCGCATTGGCTTCGCGGTCGGGAACGAGCGCCTGCTGGCGGCGCTCGCCCGCGTGAAATCCTATCTCGATTACGGCGCCTTCACGCCCGTCCAGGTGGCCGCGACGGCAGCCCTCAACGGGCCGGACGACTGCATTCGTGAGATGCGGGCGATCTACAAGCGCCGGCGCGACGTTCTCGTCGAGTCGTTCGGAAAGGCGGGATGGACCGTTCCGGCCCCGACGGCCTCCATGTTCGCTTGGGTGCAGATTCCCGAAAAATTCCGCTCCATGGGCAGCCTGGAATTTTCAAAGCTCCTCGTCGAGAAGGCCGACGTGGCTGTGGCGCCCGGCATCGGCTTCGGGGAGCACGGCGACAACTATGTCCGCATCGCCCTCGTGGAGAACGAGCAGCGGATCCGTCAGGCCGCGCGCAACATCCGTCGCTTCTTCGATTCGTCCGACCAGACCCTGCACAATGTCGTCCCGATGGCCCGTGCCCGCTGAGGGCAAGGATCGCGAATGCCTGCGATGCATGGACATGGAACCGTGGCAGTCGTAAAGAGCGACCCGGGTTTCAATGGGAGCTGTTGTTCGTGATACGTCCTTTTCGGGTGGGCATAGCAGGCCTCGGCACGGTTGGCGCTTCGGTCATCCAGATTCTCGACCGTCAGAACCGGACAGTCGCGCAGAGGGGCGGGCGGCCCGTTCAGGTGGTCGGCGTCTCGGCGCGGGACCGCGCCAAGGATCGCGGTTTCGACCTGTCCCGCTTCACCTGGTTCGACGATCCGCTGGCTCTCGCACGCTCCGAAGAGGTCGATTGCGTCGTGGAACTCATCGGCGGAGCGGACGGGACGGCCCATGAGGTCGTCCGGACCGCCCTGTCCCTCGGGAAGCACGTGGTCACGGCCAACAAGGCGCTGCTCGCGAAGCACGGCTCGGCATTGGCATCGCTGGCCGAGGAAAAGGGTGTTTCCCTGGCCTTCGAGGCCTCCGTCGCCGGCGGCATCCCCGTCATCAAGACCCTGCGCGAGGCACTGCCCGGCAACCGGGTGTCCCGCCTTTATGGAATCCTCAACGGCACCTGCAACTACATCCTGTCCCGCATGGAGCTGGAAGGCCTGACCTTCGCGGAGTGCCTCAAGGACGCGCAGCGTCTCGGTTATGCCGAGGCCGACCCGACCTTCGACGTCGAGGGCTTCGACACCGCCCACAAGCTCGCGATTCTGACGAGCCTCGCCTTCGGCTCGAAGATCGACGCCGAGGCGATCTACGTGGAGGGCATTTCATCGATCGCGCCGCTCGATCTCGCCATGGCGCACGAACTCGGGTTCCGGATCAAGCTGCTGGGCGTGGCGGAGCGCACCGAGACCGGCATCGAGCAGCGCGTGCACCCGACAATGGTGCCCAAGACCTCGTCGATCGCCCAGGTCATGGGCGTGACGAATGCCGTTACCATCGACGCGGACGCCGTCAAGGAACTGACCTTGATCGGGCCAGGCGCCGGCGGCGACGCCACGGCTTCCGCAGTCGTGGCCGATATCGCCGATGTGGCGGGCGGCAAGGCCGGCACCACGTTCGGCCGGCCGGTCGCGGACCTGGAGGCGGCGCCGCGAGCTCCCATGCAGCGGCATGAGGGGGGCTATTACATCCGCCTCACGGTCCATGACCGGCCCGGCGTTGCCGCAGGCGTCGCCACCCGCATGGCCGAGGCGGATATTTCCCTGGAGAGCATCCTCCAAAAGCGGTCCGAGATGGCCGCCACGAAGGATCCCCATGGGCGGTCGGGTGCGCCCGTTCCCCTCGTGCTCATTACCTATGCGGCGACCGAAGCCTCCATCCGGTCGGCACTCGACAAGATATCGAGGGATGGTCTTATCGCCGAACCGCCCCAAGTCATTCGTATCGAACGCGAATAAACCTCTTTCTTGAGCTTGAACGCTCACAGACGCCGTCAAAAGGGAGACCCCCCGTCCATGTCGCAAGGCATTACCGTCCAACCGGGCCAGATCATCGAGCGAATCCTGACCCTGGAACTCGTCCGCGTCACCGAGCGCGCGGCGGTCGCTTCCGCTCGTCTGCGTGGGCGCGGCAACGAGAAGGCCGCCGACCAGGCCGCCGTGGACGCCATGCGCCGCGAGCTCAACAAGCTCCCCATCGACGGCACCGTCGTGATCGGAGAGGGCGAGCGCGACGAGGCGCCGATGCTCTTCATCGGCGAGAAGGTCGGCAACAAGCAGGGCCCGAAGGTCGACATCGCGGTCGATCCGCTGGAGGGCACCACCCTCTGCGCCAAGGACATGCCCGGCTCGATCGCCGTCATGGCCATGGCCGAGGCCGGCACCCTGCTCGCCGCGCCGGACGTCTACATGCACAAGATCGCCGTCGGCCCGGGCTATCCGACCGGTGTCGTCGACCTCGATGCCTCGCCGGAAGAGAACATCCACAACCTCGCGAAGGCGAAGGGCGTGAAGCCCAATGAGCTCACCGCTCTCGTGCTCGACCGGCCGCGCCATGCGGACCTGATCGCCGCCATCCGCAAGACGGGCGCCGGTATCCGCCTGATCTCGGACGGCGACGTGGCGGGCGTGATCTTCACGACCAAGCCGGAAGAGACCGGCATCGACATCTATCTCGGCATCGGCGCCGCTCCCGAAGGCGTGCTCGCGGCCGGCGCACTGCGCTGCATCGGCGGCCAGATGCAGGGCCGCCTGATCCTCGACACGGAGGAGAAGCGGTCCCGCGCCCTGCAGATGGGCGTGACCGACCCGAACCGGAAGTACGACATGACCGATCTTGCCCGCGGCGACGTGATCGTTGCGGCGACCGGCGTCACCGACGGTGCGCTCATCAAGGGCGTCAACTTCGGCAAGGACGTGATCACCACGGAGACCGTGGTTTATCGCTCCGCCACCGGCACGGTGCGCCGGATCTACGGCGAGCACCGCGAGATCTCGAAGTTCCACCTGGATTGATCGACGACGAGCTCCCCTCGGTGAGGGGAGCTCTTTTCCACAGTGCAGCAAAGGCCGTGGAAACGGCCGAACGTCACGAACATGGGGCAGGGACATGACGACGAAAGACGGTATCGAGATCCGTCCCTACACATCAGACGATCGCGCCGCCTGGGATCCGCTCTGGCAGGGCTACCTGACCTTCTACAAAGCCTCCCTGGCTCCCGAGGTGACCGAGACCACCTGGCGGCGACTGCTTGATCCCGCCGAGCCCATGCACGGCCTCGTGGCGGTTCTCGACGGGGAGGTCGTAGGGATCGTGCACTTCCTCTATCACCGCTCGACCTGGACCACCGGCGACTACTGCTACCTCCAGGACCTCTTCACCTCGGAAAAGGCCCGCAACCGTGGCGTCGGCCGCGCCCTGATCGAAGCCGTCTACGAGAGGGCTCAGGCCCAGGGTGCAAGCCGCGTCTACTGGCTGACCCACGAGACGAACACCTCGGCCCAGGTGCTTTACGAGAAGGTGGCGGCGCGGAGCGGCTTCATTCAATACCGCAAGGTGTTTTGACCACATTTCGGGTTACTCTCCGCCGGTGACCGAATCAGCTCCTCTTCATCTCCCCCGACCGTTCCTCGGAGTGACTAGTTCCGCCCTGGGCCGCACCTGGGTCGAGCGGTGCAGCACTGCCCAGGGCACCGTCGCGCTCGCGATCGCGCAGATGCACGGCCTTTCGGATGTTCTGGCCCGGGTCCTCGCGGGGCGCGGCGTCGGGCTTCACGAGACGGAAGGGTTTCTCAATCCGCGCCTGCGGGACCTAATGCCCGACCCCGCTGTTCTGACCGACATGGAACCGGCCGCGTCCCGTCTGGCGGATGCGGTGATCCGGCGGGAGAAGGTCGCGATCTTCGGCGACTACGACGTCGACGGAGCGTGCAGCGCCGCACTGCTTGCGGAATACCTACGGTCCTGCGGCGTCTCCTACGCCATCCATATTCCGGACCGGATCACCGAGGGCTACGGGCCCAATGTCGATGCCATCCGAGCTCTGAGGGAGCAGGGGGCTGACGTTCTCGTCACGGTCGATTGCGGCACCGCCAGCATCGTACCGTTGGCCGAGGCCAAGCGCATCGGCCTCGATTCCGTCGTTCTGGACCATCACCAGGCGCCGACGGAGCTCCCGGAGGCCCTCGCCATCGTCAACCCGAACCGGCAGGACGACCTGTCGGGCCTGGGCCATCTCTGCGCCGCCGGGGTGGTCTTCCTGTTCCTCGTGGCGCTCAACCGCGCGCTGCGCAAGCGCGGCTTCTTCAACGGCGGATCCGAGCCAGATCTCATGGGAAGCCTCGATCTGGTGGCCCTTGCGACCGTCGCCGACGTGGTGCCGCTGATCGGCCTGAACCGCGCCTTCGTCAGGCAGGGGCTGGCCGTCATGCGCAGCCGCCGCCGGGTTGGGCTTGCCGCTCTTCTCGATGCCGCCGGCCTCGCGGGCGCGCCGGAATGCTGGCATCTCGGCTACCTCGTGGGCCCGCGCATCAACGCGGGCGGCCGCATCGGCGATGCGGCGCTCGGCTCCAGGTTGCTCCTGACGGAGGATTCCCTCCAGGCCGGGCAGCTGGCCGCCGAACTCGACCGCCTGAACCGGGAAAGGCAGGCGATCGAAGTCATGGCCGTCGCCGATGCCGAGGCGCAGGCCTTCATGGCCATGGAGACCCAGCCGGACCTGCCGGTGGTGGTCACGGCCTCGGGCGACTGGCATCCGGGCGTCGTCGGCCTGATCGCCGCGCGCACGAAGGAGCGCTTCCGTCGTCCCGCATTCGCGTTCACCCTCAACTCGGACGGTACGGCGACCGGATCGGGCCGTTCGGTTCCCGGGGTCGATCTCGGAGCCGTGGTGAGGGCCGCCGTCGACGTGGGCCTCGCCATCAAGGGCGGCGGCCACACGATGGCGGCGGGGGTCACGATCCAGGCGGCCGATCTCGAACGGTTCCGCGCCTATGTCGGGGAAAGGCTCGCGGACCCGGTCAGCGTGGCTCAGCTCAACGACCATTTCGCGATCGACGCCACGCTGATGGCGGGCGGAGCGCAGCCCGGCGTCGTCGCGGCCCTCGAGCGGGCAGGCCCCTTCGGGGCCGGTCATCCGGAGCCGGTTTTCGTGTTCCCGCAGCACCGGCTCGTCGAAGCCCGGGAGGTCGGAAGCGGTGGGCATGTACGGGTCAAGCTGAGGGGAGGCGATGGCTCGATCATCGGCGGAATCGCCTTCCGGGCGGCGGGTCAGCCGCTCGGCATGGCCCTGTCCAATGGGATCGGAAACAGCCTTCATGTGGCAGGCACCTTGTCGGTCGATCGATGGGGCGGCGCAGAGAAGGTGGAGGTCCGGATCATGGATGTGGCAAAGCCGGAATAAGTGCTCCTTTAGCGCTTGCCGTGCGGGAAGAACCCATCTATATGTCCGCCCACTTCGGCGGCACTGCCCCGATTAAGCGGCCTTCGTCTATCGGTTAGGACACCAGCCTTTCACGCTGGGAAGAGGGGTTCGATTCCCCTAGGCCGCGCCACATGGAACATCCCCTCAAAATCGTAATATCGAATCGTTTGGGCCGGAACTAATCTGCCCCTGTTCCATTCGAGGGGAGATCGAAAACCCCTCATTTACGACGCTGGACTCCCATGCCGCGCTTCTTCTTCAACATCCGTGACGGCTACGACCTCGACGAAGACGAGGAAGGCATCGAACTTCCCGATATCGAGGCGGCCCGCGCCGAGGCTCTCGCGACCGTCGAGGAGCTGCGCGACCAACTCGCGGATGCCGGCAATATCGAGCTCGAGATCACAGACGAGACGGGCCGACGGCTGCTCACCGTCCCGTTCTTCCGCGGCCGCGGCGGCCGGCGTTAAGGGATCTCAGAGCGGGGCTTCCTGCTCGAAGGCCCAGAAGGCTTCGTGCCTGAGCGCGGTCGGCTCGTTCAGGTACCGTGCGGAATGGTGGAATACGTTCAGGTCGCGGACCCTTGCCTTGCGCGCGAGCAGGCCCGCCTGGAACGCCGTCAGATGCCGTGAATCTGCCGCCAGCTGATGATCCCGCTCGAGGAAGACTGCCTCGATGAAAAGCTGGTCCGCGTCTCTTGCCAGAAAGAGGATCTTGTCCCGATTCTCCTCGCTGAATGCCGTATCCGTGACATAGGCGATCGATTGACCGGGGCCGACGAAGAACAGCTTTTCCGGCACGTCCCGGAGCGAGATCTGCCCGATCCCGGGGATGTCCAGGTCCGCATCCCCGGTCCCGGCGCGGATGAGGCTCTTCGCCCGGTTGAGCCATGGCCCTTTCGGGAACCCGAGGCGTTCCAGGACCCCGCGCCGGACGTTGACCCGTTGAGTCTCGCGAAGGGCGAAGGCCAGCGATGGAATCCCATGGTCGAGACTGACCGCTTCGATGTGAAAGTCGTCCTCCGACAGCACCACATGCTGCGGCAAGTCGGAGATCTCCGCATCCTGGCGCATGAAGACCTGGCGCGCCGGGAAGACCGCCTTGCGGGCAATCCGATCCTCCCAGAACTCGCCGACATGGATCTGGAAGTCGACCGAGGTCTCGTCGATGAGGTTCCAGGTGAAGCCCTGAAGCCGGTGGTCGACCCGGTCGATGAAGCCGGGCGGGCCCAGCAGGTGCAGCGGGCCGGGACGGTGAAGGCACACGCGCAGCAACTGGTCGAACCCGGCGAAATGGTCCACATGCGTATGGGACACGAAGGCATGGCTGACCCGCATCAGCTCCCGCGAGGAGAGGGGGGCCAGATCGCCCAGGTCGAACAGGATCGCCCGTCGTCCGAAACGAAAGTCCAGGTATAGCCCCGGATCGTCGAACGGGCCGTTCACCAGCCGCGGCTGCACCAACCAGCTCATCAGGCCCGGAGGGTCTGCCAGGCGGACGCGAATTCCCGTGCGTTGTAGCCGATGTCCTCGACCGACATGGAGGGCGTGAACAGGGCGGACCCCAATCCGAAACCGTTGGCTCCGGCCTCGACATAGGGCCTCATCGTGTCCGGCTTGATGCCGCCGACGGGCAGGACGATGACGTCCTTCGGCAGGACCGCCCGCCAGGCCTTCACGACCGCCGGAGGAATGGCCTCCGCCGGGAAGATCTTGATGGCGTCGGCCCCAGCCTTGAGGGCGGCGAAGGCCTCTGTCGGCGTCGCCACCCCCGGCGTGCAGACGAGCCGCAAATCCTTAGCGCGCCGGATCACGTCCGTGTCGGCGTGAGGCATGACGATCAGACGCCCGCCGGCATCGAGCACGCCGTTCACGAGCTCCGGCTCCAGGACCGTGCCTGCGCCGACGAGCACATCCTTCGGCATGGTCTTCGCCAGGGTCTCGATGCTGCGGAACGGATCGGGCGAGTTCAGCGGCACCTCGATCACGCGAAAGCCGGCCTCCACGAGCACGTGGCCCGTCGCCTCGGCATTCTCCGGCTTCAGTCCCCTCAGAATGGCGATCAGAGGAAGCTCCGTCAGAAAGTCCCGCAGCACCAGCAAGGCTCGTCCTCCCGTTCGGATCACGGACGCAACGCCCGGATCACAGTACCCTCAACTCGCCCGAACCGGATTTGGTTTGCCCGGGTGCGAGCGATTGTCGGCGCCCCGAGCCGGCGGTCAAGCCACCATGGAATTGCCACGGTGCCTGATGGTACGATAGAGACCCCAAGCTTTGCGCTCGTTCCAGGGCGCGCGGCATGTGCCAGTCGATTGAGAGGAATCATGAAGCTGCCGGTGAAGCCGCTTAGCCGCGAAGCCAGGAACCGGCTCGACAGGATCGACCTCTCGATTCTCGAGGCGCTTCGCCGGAACGGCCGGATCACCTACCAGGCGCTATCCGAGCGCGTGGGGCTTTCCGCCCGGCCCTGCCTGGAGCGAGTCAAGCGCCTTGAGCAAAATGGCGTCATCCGGGGCTTTACGGTTCTGGTCGAGCCGTCCGCATTGGGACACGACATCATCGCGCTGGCCAGCATCAGCATGCGGGACCCTTCGGGCGCCGCCCGGCAGAGGCTGGAACGCGCCTTGAGCGCCCACCCGGCAGTCATCGAGCTTCAGGTGGTGAATGGCGAATACGACTACATCGCCCGGATCGTGGCGCCGACGCTCGCAGCGTACGAGGCTCTCACCGACGCCTTCCTGGCCGACCCTGCCTTCGGGATCGGGCGCATCCATACGACCTTCGTGCTGAAGACCCTCAAGAGCTTCGAGGGCTACCCGGCCTCCGACAGCCGAGATCGTGTCTGACTCCAGGCCTCACGACAGAATTGGCTGCGGCACATGAGGATTTCGGCCTCATCGGGAGCGAGGCGCTCATAACCTTGTCCATGGAGGACGCCGTGGAAGGACGGGAATTGATGGCTCAGAACCTGAAGACGAAGACGGATCGGCTAACCCGTCCGGAGCGCCTGGAGGCCTTTCAGCCTCTTTCCGGCATGGTCGTGCCGCGGTTTGCCGGCATCTCCACATTCATGAGGCTGCCGTACCTCGCGCCGACCGAAGCGCCGGGTCGGATCGACATCGCCCTTCTCGGGATTCCGTTCGACGGTGCGACCACCAATCGGCCCGGCACGCGCCTCGGTCCGAGGCAGGTGCGGGAGGCGTCGTCCCTGATGCGCTTCGTGAATTATGGCACCCTGGTCGCACCCTACGATCTCTGCGCTTGCGCGGACATCGGCGATGTCCCGGTCAACCCGATCGACGTGCAGGACACCCTCCGACGGATCGAGGCGGAGGTGTCCTATCTCCACCAGGGCGGAGTCGTGCCCCTGTCGATCGGCGGCGACCACATCGTCTCCTATCCGATCCTGCGAGCGCTCGGCTCGAACCAGCCCCTCGGGCTAATCCATGTCGACGCCCACAGCGATACCGGCGACACGTTCTTCGGCGGCCAGAAGCTGACCCATGGAACGCCCTTCCGCCGCGCCATCGAGGATGGCGTCCTCGATCCCGGGCGCATGGTGCAGATCGGCATCCGCGGCACGATGTACTCCGCCGATGAACGCCAGTGGGCCCTGGATCAGGGCATCCGCATCATCGACATGGAAGAGGTGGTGGAGAAGGGAGTTCCCTACGCCATCGCCGAGGCGCGCCGGGTCGTCGGCATGGCGCCGACCTATTTCACCTTCGACATCGACTCGATCGATCCTGCCTTCGCCCCCGGCACGGGGACGCCGGAGATCGGCGGGTTCACGAGCCGGGAGGCGCTCCAGCTCGTGCGCGGCTTCCGCCACCTGAACCTCGTCGGCGCCGACATGGTCGAGGTCTCGCCACCCCTCGATCAGTCCGGCGGCACCGCACTGGTCGGCGCCTCGATCGCCTTCGAACTTCTCTGCCTTCTGGCCGAGTCCCGTTTCGAGCGGGGCGAGGGCCGTTCGAACGCGGCCGGCGCTTAAGGGGCCCTGCGCAGGCATTGCTGCGCGGTCCGCGAGATCCGCGTCTGGTCCTCGGCAGTGACCGTGCCGTCGAGGATCTTTCGCCAGACGTCGCTCTGGCGCAGGTTCTCGGCGATGCATGTGCAGGTCGAGCGGCACAGACCGGGCTGGCCGTTCTGCTCGACGCAGTTCGCCTCGCATTCCGCAATGAACGGGCGCGCTTCCGCGGCAGGATTGGGACCGACGATCTGCAGGACGCCGTAGAGCACAGCGAGCAGGACGATCTGGTGGGTGAGATAGATCGGCAGGCTCTTGCGACCGGCCCAGACGAGGCCTTTCGAGAGCCAATTGGTCGCCCGCCAACGCGCGAGGACCATCGTCTCCCTAAGGCGGAGAAGCCATTTCCCGACCGCGACTCCGCTGAGGACAAAGCCGAACCAGGGAAAGATCGGCACGTAGTCGTTCGTGACCGGGTCGGTCGATCCGAGGCCGAGCCAGTCGAGCCAGGGCTGATCGAGCGCCGGGCTGGTGAAAACCCAAGGCATTACGAAGCACGCGACTGCGACCGCGAGGGTCAGCGCCGGATGAAGCCTGAGGAAGGGCAGGGCGATGATGCTGGAGACCGCGATGCAGTGAAGGATGCCGAAGAAGATATAGCTCTCCGGGAAAGCGAAGAACGTCACCAGGGTCACGGCCAGGGCCGCTCCCCCCACCTTCGCAAGCCGCCGAAGGAACGGAGCCTTCCGGAAACCCTGTGCATGGGCGAGGGCAAGCCCGACACCCGCCAGAAGCAGGAAGGAGCCCGCGATGCCGCGTGCGAACCAGCGCCACGCCGGCACCTGGAGGATGTTCGTCGCGATCAGCTTGAGGAAGCTCAGGTCCCAGCTGAAGTGGTAGACCACCATGGCGCAGATCGCCAGGCCGCGGGCGACGTCGATGGCGTCCCAACGCTGGGACGCGGCGGCCTTGCTTTGGATGCTGTGAACGGTCACGTCGCTTTCGCCCTGTCGATTCTGTGCCAGCGGGGAGGGGTGTCACGCCTCGGCGGGCGTTCCTATATCAGCTTCATGACCGATCGCCTCTCCGCGTCAATCACCGCCCTCCAGGAAATGGTCGGCGAATCGGACGTTGTCGTCGGATTCACCGGCGCCGGGATCTCGACGGAGAGCGGCGTGCCCGACTTCCGATCCCCGAATAGCCCCTGGATGCGGCACAAGCCGATCGACTTCGAGGTCTTCCTGCGCAGCGAAGAGGCTCGCCGGGAGGCATGGCGGCGGAAGTTCGCCATGGACGATCTCTATCGCGGGGTCCGCCCGAACCCTGGGCATCTCGGGCTTGCGGCTCTCGTCGCCTCGGGCCGCATGCCCGCCGTGATCACCCAGAACATCGACGGCCTTCATCAGGCGTCCGGCCTCTCGGACGATCAGGTGATCGAGCTTCACGGCAACGGCACCTATGCGAAATGCCTGACGTGCCAGCGTCCGTACGATCTCGGATGGATCCGCAGTCGCTTCGAGGCCAGCGGAGACCCGCCCACCTGCCAGGCCTGCGGGGGCATCCTCAAGTCGGCGACCATCTCGTTCGGCCAGGCCATGCCGGAAACGGCGATGCGCCGGGCGCGTCGGCTGGCGCTGGGCTGCGACCTCTTCCTGGTCGCAGGCTCCTCCCTGATGGTGTATCCCGCGGCGGCCTTCCCCGAGCTTGCGAAGGAGAACGGCGCCAGGCTCGTGATCATCAGTCGGGAGCCAACGCCCCTCGACGGAATAGCCGATCTCGTGATCCATGAAGAAATAGGATCCGTGCTTTCCGTCTTTGTTTAGGAATTAGAAGCTCTTACCGAATGCAAGAAAATTCATCATCGGCATGTGAGCGTTTCTGACTTCCCCTGACTCAGGACGATGTTATCCTCTCGTTAAGAATCTGGTTTGTGATTCGAGTCTGGGTTTTTTCATGACTAGCGATTACGGCTCCAACTCATTCAGCCTCCATGGGGAGCAGTCCTCCTTTGATGCCGGTCGGCGAGAGGAGGCGCGTCCTGTTTCCGAGGAGGGTGCGCTCGAACTCATTCAGGTCAGCGGACATATCAAGTGGTTCGACGTGGCCAAGGGGTTCGGCTTCATCGTGCCGGACAACGGTCTGCCGGACGTGCTCCTCCATGTGACCTGCCTGCGCCGGGACGGATACCAGGCTGCGAATGAGGGCGCACGCATCGTGGTGGAGGCTGTCCAGCGGCCGCGGGGCCTCCAGGCTTTCCGCATTCTTTCGCTGGACGAATCGACCGCCCTGCACCCGTCGGAGCTCCCGCTTCCCAGGACCCATGTCCAGGTGGTGCCGACCAGCGGCCTCGAGCCTGCGGTGGTGAAGTGGTTCAACCGCCTGCGGGGATTCGGCTTCCTGACCCAGGGTGAAGGAAAACCGGACATCTTCGTCCATATGGAGACCTTGCGGCGCTACGGCATTGCCGAGCTCAAGCCGGGCGAGCAGGTCTATGTGCGCTTCGGCGACGGCTCCAAGGGCCTGATGGCGGCCGAAGTCCGTCTTGCCGACATGTCCCTGCCGCACTCCCATTGATGAGCTTGCCCGTGTTGCGTCCCCTGCGGGCCCTTGCCCTCGCTGTCGGCCTGTGCGCCGCCTTCATCGGCGCCGCCTATGCTCAGGCCCTGGAATCCCTGGCTATCGTCTCCCCGAGCGGCCAACGGCAAAGCTTCCAGGTGGAGGTGGCGCGGAACGAGGCCGACCGGGCGCAGGGCCTGATGTTCCGCCGTACGATGCCGGCTGACAGGGGCATGCTGTTCGATTTCGGCCGGGTCGAGCCGGTCGCCATGTGGATGCAGAACACCTATCTGCCCCTGGACATGCTGTTCATCCGGCCGGACGGGACCATCGCCCGGATTGCCGCCAATACGGAACCTTTGTCGACCCGCACCATTCCCTCTGGCGAACCGGTCTTGGCCGTTCTGGAGTTGAATGCCGGAACTGCTGCCCGCCTTGGAATCAAGGCGGGGGACCGGATTGAGCACCCCTTGTTCAAGAGGTAGCCTTCTGGAGCTTGCTGAAGTGGGGGTCCCGTGATAGCCAACAGCCCTGGTGACGAAGGCGGGGTGTAGCGCAGTCTGGTAGCGCATCTGCTTTGGGAGCAGAGGGTCGCGGGTTCAAATCCTGCCGCCCCGACCATCCTCACCGGCCGAACGTTCGAGAGAGTTCCTGAACCCGATGTCCGCACGGATTTATAAGCCCGCCAAGTCCGCAACGCAGTCCGGTCTCGCCCGTACGAAGCAGTGGCTGCTGGTCTTCGACCAAGACAAGCCGCGAGAGATTGAGCCCCTTATGGGATGGACGAGCTCGGGCGACACCCGTCAGCAGCTACGGCTCTGGTTCGACACCAAGGAAGAGGCCATCGCCTACGCTCAGCGAGAGGGCATCGCCTACCGGGTCGAGGAGCCGCACGACGTCAAGCGCCGCCTCATGGCCTATTCGGACAATTTCAAGTTCAACCGCGTCGACCGCTGGACGCACTGACGTCCAGCCGCCTCGCGCGCGGCCCCGTAGCTCAGCTGGATAGAGCAACTGCCTTCTAAGCAGTAGGTCGCAGGTTCGAGCCCTGCCGGGGTCGCCAATAAAATCAATGAGTTATATAGCTTTGGCGGCCTTGCGTCGCATTTGCCGTCCTTGCCGGGCAACATCCAGGGTAACGAGCTACGGGCGCTAAATAGCGTCTCTGGTGCCGGCAGTTAGTCCTGATCGCATACGGTTTGAATAAGATCCAACCGAATCAGCCAGCGCCAAATCGTAGCTAATGAGCGAGCTTAGCCGTTGGCAGTTGCGTGGAAGTCGCCATTGCTCTAGGCAGCATCTGCTTCCGCGACGGGTGATTAGCTCAGTTGGTAGAGCAGCTGACTCTTAATCAGCGGGTCGTAGGTTCGAGCCCTACATCACCCACCAATGTTTCCAAGAACTTAGATAGGATATTGGCGTTACGGAGCCGAACAGGTCGGTGCTAGGTAACGTTTAAGGTAACATTCGTCGGCGTTATCGCCTGTTAGTGCCGCCCCTTTTCGAGTGCCACTTTTGCAGAGCGAGTGCGCCTGGGCGGAAACGGGACTCGAGCCCTGCTAGCTGATGATGGACTCCGATCGGCTGACTGAGGTCGCCGGCACGGTGGGTTGTGTGAGGAGGCATGCCACGACGGATGTAATCTGGCCCGGCCTGTCCCTGTGCTTGCCTGACGATGCGGGCGCCCGACTGGTACCCATTCAGCCAAGGCCCGTAGTGTGCAAGGAAGAGGTGCGAAGGCATCCTGTCCGTTCGCCCTGGAGCCTGAGCTTTTTTCCATTTGAACATTGCCTCGAGCCGACAAAGTGGCCGCGGATCTGAATGAATGCGAATAGCTGTTATTGGCAGGGGCAGACTTTACCCGGATTTCTGCTTTGGCGGCATGAGCCGACATTCATTCGGTCCGTCCAACGTTACATTTTGACCCGTTTCAGACCTTCCCGATCTTGCGAGCAAGACACTCTCCCAACGCCATACGGCTCAGCATATCAATGAGATTTCCTTGAAGCAGCTCGGCATCCTCCGGATCACAAGGCGGCAAGTAGGGTTCTCTCCTGACGCTTCAGGGTCTAGCCCTGGCAGTTCCAGGGTTTTTCCTGAGTGGTTCCAGCGGCCAGAAGGTCTATCCTGTCTGAGGGCCTGGACTCACCGGACCGGCAGCCGTCCGGGCACGGTAGGCCGTCATTCTGGAGGCACCGCGATGCGCCATTCCCTTGGACTCATCACATTCAGTGTGTGGATCGCCACAGCTCCAGCTCTGGCGCAGGACAGCAGTGGACCTTTTACGCCCTCAGGAGAGATTCAGATCCCGTCCGGCGCAGCGATCGAATGCTCGACAGCAGTACGGTGCCGCCACCGGGTAAGGAATTCTCGGCCAATGATGCGATTGCCGACCAGCAACTGGAACAACGGGACAAGCAGATCGATCGTGAGGTCATGAAGGGCATCTGCACGGACTGCTGATCACGGCCGCGTAGATCGTGACGGAGCTGGGGTCATGCGATGGCTGAACCGCCTCCTACAACGCCTCATCATCCTTGGGCTGGGCGTCTCCTCCGTCTGGCTGATCGTCTTCGTGGTCTTCGATACCGCGGACCAAAGGCTGCCATGGATTCTGGCGGTAGGCCTGACTTATGCAGTCGGCGCCTACGTCATTCTCCCATGGATCATCCGCATGGGCCTCAAGCTCCTCCATCGCAAACGGGTGCCCAGCTTCACGACAACAGGCGACGGACTGCCGGGGGACCCCGTCAACGTGGCGCTCGTGGGAACACTCGCACAGCTTCGCGCGGCCTTCGCAGCTCTTGGCTGGTCAGAGGCCGACCGGCTGGGCTTGGCCAGCTCTTGGGGCATGATCCGGGCTTTCGTGTTCAACTCGCCCTATCCCACGGCCCCATTCAGCACCCTCTATCTGTTCGGTCGTGGCCAGGATATCGGATTTCAAAAGGCGATCGGCGACAGCCCCCGCAAACGCCATCACATCCGGTTTTGGTCCTTGAGCATCGCGCGGGCCGAGAGCACGTGGGCAGGAGGATCGGCAAGCTTCTGGCTGAACACCGGCCGTCCACCCGATGACGAACGGGTTCTCTGGGTGGGGGCGGGCACGAGGGATACGGGTTTGTCCCTGACCCGTCTCACGTTCCAGATCACCCATGCCACGGACTCGGACACCAATGTCGAGCGCGACTTCATCATCGCTGAGCTGGAGACCATCGGGTCCGTCGCAGACGTGAAGGTGTATCAGGCCGGTCAAGGTCTCGCCACGGAGCATGTCAATCACTACACATCGGACGGACGAGTGACGTTGGCCAGCCTTGTGGTCCAGGCACATTGACCGGCCATGCGCTGCCTTCGCAGCGATAGCCCTGGGGTCTTCGCCCGGGCCCGAGCGGTACTACCGTGCAGGACGACGCGGATCACTCGGGCTAACCACTCCCGGATGCTTGCTTGGCGCGGCTCGCTTCGGGGACGGGCGGGTGATGTCCACACTGTATGACGTTGGGGCCGCATCCGGACTTCCGTCCGCCAGGGCCCGGGCCATCGTGAACCGCAGGACGACTCCAAGCGATGCCGCAAGCGGAATGGCAACGAGCAGACCGACGAATCCGAAGAGGTATCCGAAAGCGAACAGGGCAAAGATCAACCAGACCGGGTTGAGCTTGACCCGGCTCCCGATGATGCGCGGCGACAGCACGTAATCGGCAAGGATCTCCCCGATCAGGAAAGTGCCGGCCACCGCGGCAAGGGGCGTCCAGTCGGGCCAGAACTGCGCGATGGCGACGCAGGTCGCGACGACGAAGCCGACGCCGAGCCCGAGAAAGGGAACGAAGCTGATCAGGCCGGCCGTGACGCCGATCAGGATGGCATGATGGAGGCCTGTCAGCCGCAGGGCCCCGGCGTAGAACACGGCCAGGATGAGGCAGATGACGCTCTGCCCGCGCACGAAGCCGGCCACTGTCCCGTGGATCTCCTGCCCGAGGGCCCGGACGTCCTCGCGGTGCTGTGCGGGCACACAGCCGTCGATCGCCGCGCTCATCCGCTCCCAATCGATCAGCAGGTAGATGCTGACGATCGGTACCACCACGAGCAGCGACAGGAGGGAGAACACAGCTTTCCCACCCGACCATGCCGAGCGGAGAAGCTCGTCGAGCCAGGCGCTCCCCATCGCGGTCACTGCGTGAGTGGCCGATTCCTCGATCCGCAGTTCCTGACCCATGAGCGTATGCAGCCAGGGCCGGTTCGCGTCGGCCATGAGGGCTTGGACCCGCGTGACATAGCGCGGGAACTCGTCGACGAAGAACCGCAGTTCCCCGACAAGCGCCGGAAGCATCACCAGCACGAGGCCGACAAAACCGACGACCAGGAGCAGCACGAGCATCAGGGCTGCGAGCGAGCGGTTGAGCCCGATCCGCTCCAGCCTGTCGACCACCGGGGCCAGCAGGTAGGCGAGTGTTATGCCGACTGCGAACGGCAGCAGGATCTCGCGCAACAGCACCAGCATCAGCAGGGCGATAATGGCGATCGTGACCCAAAAGACGGTGGGGCGGCTAACCGTCATGGCTTCACTCCCGGGCGGAGTTGGTTGCTTACTCCGTCAGGGCGCGACTGGAAGGATGACTCTCTCGTCGCGCCTCAGGTCGACACCGATGGGGCGGTCGGTCCCGCGGCGAACCGCCCGTCGTTCCCTAGGTCCGTTCAGTAGCACGGGGGATATGGGTAATAGCCGCACTGCCCACCATATCCGAGGTACGGGTATGCCGCCGCGGCTGCTCCCAGAGCGGTCCCGGCGGCAATGCCGGCCGCCGTGGCGCCCGCCCCGTACCAGGCGCCGTGATAGATGGGGGCGTGCCAGTAATTGCCGCGCACGACATTGACATCGCCGACGCGCGCATAGCCGAAGCGGTCGCCGCCAAAGCGATCCACCCCGCCACCGAAGCGATCGAAGCCGCCGCGGAAATCGCCGCCGGCGAACCCTCCATGGAACCCGCCAAAGCCGCCGCCGAACCCGCCGAAATGATCGATGAACAGCGCCGCCGGTCCGCTCGCCCCGGACAGGCTGCCCTCCAGCACCGCAACGTCGAAGGTGAGATTGCCGCCTTCGAGCTTCGGCGATTTCAGGGTCACCACGGCATCGCTCACCTTCGAGCCATCACCGCCCAGGACGGACACGGTGGCGTTGGGCGGATCCACCGCAAAGTTATTCTTGCCTTCGTCCCATTGCATGATGAACTGCGCGGTCATCACGTGACCCGCCGCCCGCACCGGCCGGTCGGCGAACACGATCGAGTTCGGGGCTACGCCGGTCAGGGTCAGTTTGCCATTTTCCAGCTTTGCGCCAGTGGCGTTGAGGACCGCGAGCGAGGGCACCGGGCCCGTGGGCGTGACCCGGCCGATGGCCTTCCTGATCGGCACTTGCGGGTTGGCCGTCACGTCCTGGGACAGCGCGACGCCTGGTGCGAACAAGAGGCTGACGACGAGGATGAGATCAGACGCGTGATGCTTCACTGGCATGGTTCATCTCCTTGATTAGGACCTCCGTCGAACGCGAAGCCGGCCCGACCGGGCTCTTGCGGCATCCAGGCTTGAAGCAAGGACGCCATGTACGCTTGGGCACGCGATACGAACGTACTGGGCTTGGTTGACCTCTGGCGTCGCCGACGTGACCAGCCAGGACATCGCCGTCGACCACGAACAAATCTCTCGATCCGTGCAGCCATCCCTGGCACGAGGCACATCCGATAGACCTCGGGCTGTGTCGGGTGGGTCAGGCGGGGCCTGCGGCGACACCATGATGAGCATCGCCGCGCGAGCCCCTGACACCATCGCACTGGCGCCAATACACCCAGTGATCGTTGCTGTGCCGCGCGGGATCAAAGCTTCTTTTCGAAGCTCTTCCATGCCGCATCAAGTTTTTGCAGGAAAGTCTCCTGTGGCGTCTTCCTGCACTCCTCGGCGACGATCGGGACGACACTTTCAGTTCCTCTGACATCGACGATGGCGGCTTCCGGTTTTCCGGCCTTGGAATAGGCGGTCGCCCAATAGACGAGCTTCGGCCTGAATGTGTCGTCGGCGCCCATGAAGTCGGCACAGGTCCATTCCGTCAGGGGCTTCTTCGCGTCAGCGGCCTTCCCGGCGCTGCCTGCGGGCTGTTGTGCCTGCACCGCAGTCACACCGAGAATGCCGATCGTGATGAAGTTGAGGGCGAATACTGCTGCTTTCATGTCTGCGATCCTTGCGTTAGATACTCCCGTTCCTGATCACACCTGCACGCCACGAAGTGGTGATGGCCACCTTCGCACCCGGTCGTGCCATCTCCACGCTACCCGAACGATCCGGTCCTGCTTGACCAGGGAATCCATCTGCTTGACAGATCGGAGCATTGCCGCCGATCGCGCATCAATCGAGCGCCTCGACCCGGGCTGCCATGTCGGGCGTGAGGCGCATTCGGTAGGAGGCGTTGCTACACCTCAGGTTCCATACCACCTCATCCGGCTTCGAAAGCTGGGCGTCCCGTTGCGCGGTCACCGGTTCATCGCAGCGGTGACCCTGCAACCGCAGTTGCGACGCAAGGTCTTCCGGCGGAGCATCCTGTGCCCAAGTCACGCCGCCGCCGGGGGCGAGGAGTGCGACGGCGAATGCCCTGATGAGAAATCCACGCCACGCCATGAGATGACCTCATTGGTTGTCCGCGCCCGGGTTCTCATTCGAACGCGAAGATGCGTTTCCAATCGTCCTTTATGCTGATCACCGACCATCCATCCTTCTTCGCTTCGCCATAGAGCGCGGGAGTGAGGGCACCGACCCGGGTGTCCGGCAGCCCCGCAGCCGGACCGTAGGCGTACTCGCGCGTGGCGTCATCATGCAGGACCAGCATCTTGAGCCGCGCACCATCCCCCACGCGGTCCATTCCAGCATCTCGCGGTCGCCATTCGAGTTGCCGAAGGCCGCACGGGGCCGGCGGCCGATCATCAGGTGAATGCCCTCAGGCTTGCCGGCGTCGTTGTCGTTGAGCAGCAACTTCGGCTCCTTGGTCAGGAACGGCTTGCCGTCCTTGCCATAGCCGAACTTCGTTGCGCCGGCCGTGCCGACCACCTGCTCGGGCGGGATGCCGTACACCTGCTGCGAATAGATGCGCACGAAATCCTGGCCGCCGCCGGTCACGATGTAGGTCCTGTAGCCATTGTCGCGCAGGTGGCGCAGGACCTCAAGCATCGGCTGATACACCAACTCGGTGTAGGGACGCTGCCAGCGCGGATGCCGGGCCGTTTCGAGCCACTTCATGGCCTCGGCGTTGAATTCATCCACCGTCATGCCAGTCAGCGTCGCGGCGAGGATCTTCTCGAGATCCCGCATCGACAGCTTCGCCATTGCCGCCCGGTTGCCCGAGAGAACGGTCTTGAAGGGTTCGGCATTTTTGAGTTCAGGCCGCTTTGCCACCACCGTCGGAACGCGATCGAGGCAGTAGACGACCTGCGAGTACATCGGATGCTCGACCCATAGGGTTCCGTCCTGGTCAAAGGTTGCGATGCGCTCCTCCGGACGGACGTAGCTCTGGCTGGCCTGATCGGTGGTGACGCGCACGAAGTCAAGGATGGCCTGCTTCGCTGCCCCATCATTCCACGACGGCAAGGGGTCACCGGCTGCTGGTGCCTGCGCCACTGCGGGAACGGAACGGAGCAGCCCGGACATGGCAGGGAGCAGGGCCAAGGTCGAGAACAGGACGCGGCGGTTGATGTCGGAGGATGCGATCGGATCCATGGTCAATCCCTTTCAGAGGTACAGGCGACGCGGTTGAGGAGCATGACAAGGAATCCTCAATCCTCCCGAACTCAGCGTCAGAAGTCGTCGGAGCCGTCCTTGCACCTGTATCCAATGAAGCATTGTGGGTTGTTGGAGCTTGGCACCCAAGCCGGCCCGGGGAACTGATCGACCAGGCACTCCGCACCGCTCCTGACGAAGCGGGCGTAGGTCATGGGCCCGGTGTCGAGGACGACCGAACCGTCCTTCAGCACGAGTTGGCGGTTGGCCGAGCAGGACCGCTGCGACGTGGGTGGTCCGACCTGAGCCGTGGCGGCCGACGCCGTCAGGGCGAGAGCGAGGAATGCCAGCAGGCTTCTCATCACCGATCCTCCTCTAAGCTCAAAAAGGGTGACACGATCCAATGATCAGGAACCGGTCGCCGCCCTAGGGCCCCTCGTAGTAGGTCGCATCGTCCTGCAAGAGTTCGGTCTTGGGAGACAATCCAGCCTCCTTCTTCGTACTCGGCAAAACTTCGAACCAGTTGTCAAACGTGACCATGGTCGAGCCAAGCTGCGTGAGGACCTGCGGATTGCCCTCCAGTTTGGCCTTACCAGCGGCGACTTTGTCTGCCAGCTTCGCCGCTCCGATCATCACGTCCTCGAGCTCGCGGCGATCGATCGTGATCGTCAGATCGGCATCACTGGCCTGATAGCCGGCAATCGTCGTCAGTGTGGCATTGCTCATCTCGGTGACAAACCTCTCGCCGTTATCGGGCGTCGAGAGGTTGATCTTGAACTTCATGCCCTCGGCTTTGCGGCTATCCATCTGGATGGCGAGGTAATTGAGGAACTGCTCAGTGCTGGTTCCCCGCACGAAATCAGGGCTGCCCGCTTTTGCAGCCTTTACGGCAATGACGCCATCACGCAGTTCCTTGGCGCCTGCCAGGAAGCTGTTGCGCAGGCTTGGGCTCTCGAACTGATAGCCCATCTGCTCATAGGTGTCGGCGAGGAGGTCTTTTGCGTCCTGGTTGCCCGGTTCCGCGTAGACCAGTTTGTTGAGAATTTCCGTTGCGAGGCGATACTCACCCTGATTGTAAAGTTCCTGCCCCTTCGCCATCACCTTCCCGGCACCGCCCATCATTTCGATGTACAGCGGCGCGGAATCTTCCGGCGACAGCGGAACCAGTGTTGCCGGATTCAGGTCCCAGAAGCCGAGATAGCGTTGGATCACGGCACGGCTGTTATGAAGGTAGGAGCCGTGATAACCGCGGTCGTACCATAGCTCCTGCAGACTCTTGGGGGGCTCGTAGACGTTGTGGATCTGGTTGATCGTCACGCCACTGTTGGCCAAGTGCAGCACCTGATTGTTCAGGTTCGCATACATGTCTCGTTGGCCACGCATCACCTCGGTAATCCGCTCTTTTCCCCAACGCGGCCAACTGTGGGACGCGAACATCACTTCAGCCTGGCCGCCAAACTGATAGAGCGCAGCGTTGATGTATTGCGACCAGGCCAATGCATCACGGACCGGCGCTCCCCGTAGCGTTAAGATGTTGTGCAGCGTGCTGACGATGTTCTCTGCCGCCCAGAATGCCTTGAAATCCGGGAACCAGGTATTCATCTCCGCGGGCGCCTCGGTCCCCGGGGTATTCTGGAAAACCATCCGCACGCCGTCGATCGTCAACTCCTCGATCGGCTGTTCGATGCTCCTCGTCGGGGGCAGGATGCCGGCATCGCCACTCGCAACGGCCTTGCCGATCGATGCATCCACCTGACCGTAAGGGCTGGGTGGCACGAGGTCGCCATACGTATAGCTCTTGCGACGGGTCATCGCGTTGCCGGCATAGAGGTTCTCGGCGATTGCCTCGTTGAGGAACCCCTTGGGAGCGATGATTTGAACCGTTCCGGCTGCTAGTGCGGCGGCATCCACGACGCCTCGGATGCCGCCGAAATGGTCGGCATGGGAATGGGAAATGATCACTGCCACGACAGGACGCGCGCCGAGCTTTTCGTTGATGAACCTGAGGGCAGCCCGCGACGTCTCCTTGACCGTCAGCGGATCGATCACGATCCACCCGGTATTGCCCCGGATGAATGAGATGTTGGCGAGGTCGAACCCGCGCACCTGGTAGATGCCCGGCACAACCTCGAACAGGCCATACTCCATATTGAGCAGAGCCTGACGCTGCAAGGAGGGATGGATGCTGTCGTAGTCTTTCCCACCTAGGAGGAAGGCCCAGTTATCGATGTCCCAGGCGACCCCGCCCTCGTCATTCATGATCTTGCGGTAGGGGGGCGCAGCAATGAACCCACGTTTCGCTTCCTGGAAGTCCTGCGTGTCAGCAAGGGGCAAGATGCGCCGCTGCTGCTGTTGAGCCTCGACCGTGTAGCGCGAGGGCATCTTTCCCTTGGGACTGAAGTGTTGTGGCTCCTGCGCGATTGAGGAGCCTCCGAGTACTCCAGCGAGCACTGCACCAAGCACGTGAGACGAACGCCTAAATAATTCAGTCATTTTCAGCCCCCTGCCTCTCGATTGCATGTGGTCCGCACAAAGGGGTCGGAGCGCAGGTTGAATGGCCTCGGTGCAGGACAGGATTGCCGGCCATAATGATCAGGAAAGCCGATGCCTTCGTTAGCGAGGCGGCCGATGTTCGGCGTATGGTCGCCCATCATGCCACGGTTGTAGGCGCTGCTGTTCCAATAGCCGATTTCGTCGGCCATGATCACGACGATGTTGGGCTTCTGAGGCTGCGCGGCAGCCGGCGTGTTGAGCGCCTTCACGGAGGCGAACATCGCGACCAGGACGACCCAAATCTTTCCACGGGCTTTCATGTTTCCCGTCCTCGCGCCGCAAGTGTTAAGGTGTGCGAACGGATTCCCGCATGCTTGCGGCAGTTCACTCCACGCGCTTGACCGGTCGCGCTCTCGCGACCTAATGAGGGCCTGCTGGGCGTGTGGCTTGCCGGATCCCGTGTCGACGTAAAGACCCTCATTCGTTGCCGCAGGGCGAATACGGATAATAGCCGCACTGATCTGGTATGACGTACGAGTTATAGGCCGCACTTGCATTGGAGACTCTTCCTCCCGCGTACCAAGCGCCATGATAGACAGGAGCGTGCCAATAGCGGCCAAAGGCATCGATGAACAGCGCCGCGGGTCCATTCGCCCCGGCCAGATTGCCTTCCAGCACCGCGACGTCGAAGGTCAGGTTGCCGCCTTCGAGCTTGGGCGATTTCAGCGTCACGACGGCGTCGCCGACCTTCGAGCCGTCACCGCCCAGAATCGACACGGTGGCGTTGGGCGGATCCACGACGAAGTTGTTGTTGCCTTCGTCCCATTGCATGATGAACTGCTGTGTGGCCACATGACCGGCCGCCCTCACGGGACGATCGGCGAACACGATCGAATTCGGGGACACGCCGGTCAAGGTCAGCTTATTGCCTTCCAGTTTCGCGCCGGCCGCGTTGATCACGGCAAGCGACGGGACCGGTCCCGTTGGCGTGACCCGACCGATGGCTTTCGTCAGGAGCATTGGCGGCCTGGCGCCTGCGTCCTGCGCGAGCACCGCACCTCCTGTCGCGCAGAGGCCGCCAGTCATCAGGATAAGACAGGCGAATGGCTTGCTGAGCATGGTGGAAACTCCTCTTGTCTAGTCGGCTTTCCCGCACCAAACCGTCATCATTGATGCAAGTGTGCGATGACGGGGACGCCGAAACCTTACGACCCCGGCGCCTTCCGTCGGATCCGCGTGAGTGGCTCACGCGGCGTTCGGTTCTACTTCACGGTCACCCTGTAGCTGAAGACGGAGGTGCCGGGCTTCTCGTCGATGCTCTGACCTTTTGCGGTGATCGCGAAGGCATCGGGGCCGCTGTAGCCGGGAGCCGGCGTGTAGGTCCAGGTGTCCTTGTCGACCATGTTCAGGGTGCCGTGCTGCGGCCGCTGGCTGATCTCGGAACTGGTCAACGTACCCTGAGGGGTGATGTCGGACATGCAGCCCTGTCCGGCCTGGACGTCGAAAGCCCCTTCCATGTTCGCCCCCATGATGGCCCGATTGCCCGCGATGACGCACATGCTCTGGGCAAGTGCCGGGCCGGCGGACAGAAGCGCGAACGGGAGCGCGACGAGCGGCAATGACTTCTTCATGATGGTCTCCTCTCAAGAATCCTCTGCATATGATCGAGGTAAGCCCCCTGCGCGGTACCTTCTTGTTGGCTTGGACCAGCGGGCACATGGTCTGAGCGATGCCCGCTGTTCGCGTGTTCCTGGTTCGGCTCAGGTCACTGGCCCGGGACAGCCTGCGGCTTCTTGAGCTGCTCCATCACCTGCTCGAGGTTGTAGCTCGCCGGGTCCTGCATCGGCGGGAACTTCCTGTAGGTTTCGAGCTCCCTCAGCCAGAGCGCCTGGCCGATCGGCAACATGTTCCAGTCGTAGACATAGGCCGTGGCCGGTCCTGCAAGCGCGCCGGCCATGCTGAAGAGCGTCTTCGCCTGCTCGCCGATCGACGTCTCGAACGGATCGCGCTTGATGTTGACCACCTGGGTCCAGTGATACGGGACAACCCCTGTCAGGAACCCGGTCGGTGCATCGGACACCATCGCGAAGTAGATCTTCCAGTTCTTGTACCGTACCGCGGACGGGTCCTTGCCCGAGTAATAGAAGAAGGTGTCGCGCGCCGACTTGTCCGATTGGCCTTCCAGGTAGGCACGCTGGTTGACGCCATCGAGAGTCGTCCTGACGATCCCGGGATACTCGCCCCGCTCGATCCGGGCCTTCAACTCATTGCCCTTGGGGCCGCCGGCGATATCGACGAGAGTAGGCAACCAGTCGAGGGACGCGAAAATGTCGTTCTTGACCGTTCCCGGCTGGATGTGTCCCGGCCAGCGCACGACCAGCGGGGCCCGCATGCCGCCCTCCCAAGTCGACAGCTTGCCGCCCTTGAAGGGGGTGGTGCCGCCGTCAGGGAAGGTGATCGTCTCGGCGCCGTTGTCGGTGGTGAACACGACGATCGTGTTGTCGAGTTCCCCCATCTCCTCGAGCTTCTTCAAAACATAGCCGATGTTGTCGTCCATCTGCTTCATGCCGGCTTCGTTGACGCCCCAGTCCTTGCCACCAGGCTCACCCACCATTCCCATGTACTTGTCCGACAACATGGTCGTGACGTGCATGCGCGCAGGGTTGTACCAGACAAAGAACGGCTTCTTGGTCTTCTCGGGATCATTGCGGTCGAGGAAGTCGATGACCTTGGCCGAGATCTCCTCGTCCACGGTCTTCGAGCGCTCGAGCGTTAGCGGCCCCTCATCCTTGCAGGACTGGTTCGCCGCGGTGCCGTCGGTCGATCTGCACGACATCACCGGCCGCGGCGGCGTCAGGCAGGTTGTGACAGCGGGATCGACCGCCGCAGGATCCTGGGGCAGCCCGGGGATCGGCGTATTCCGGCACGGTGGCGCGACCGCCTGCTCGGTCGGCGTCCTGTTGATGTCGGGGAAGCTCACGCCCTGCATGGCGTCGAGGTGGTAGAGATAACCCCAGAATTCCTGGAACCCATGCGCGGTCGGCAGCGCGTCAGTGTGGTCGCCGAGGTGGTTCTTGCCGAATTCGCCGGTGGTGTAGCCGAGGTCGAGCAGGAACTTGGCGATGGCCGGCGTGCCAGGCCTCAGGTAAGACGGGCTGCCGGGTAGTTGTGGCGGGATCATGCCAGTCCGGAGGGGATGCATGCCGGTGAAGAAGGCGTTGCGACCTGCCGTGCAGCTCTGCTCGGCATAGTAGGTCGTGAACTTCGCACCCTCCCGGCCGATCCGGTCGATGTTGGGTGTTTCGCCCACCATCAGCCCCTGGTGGTAGATGCTTGGCTGCATCCAGCCGATGTCGTCGCCCATGATGAACAGGATGTTGGGCTTCTGCGTCGGGGCCTGCGCGACGGCCGGAGCCGCCACCGTCGCCAAGACCAGCGCTGTGGCCCCGATCAGGGCAGCTTTGGCCTGCATACGCCGGAGGCGGAATCGTCCGCCCGGCGTTTGTGAGGACGCACGATCACTGGTCATGGGATCTTCCTCTCTCTGATGATGCAGCGGAAGCCGACATGGCTCGTCGAGGTGTCGACCGGCTGCGGGTGACGCGCTGCCGGACGGTAGCGGCGGCAGTAGTTGGGCGCGCACAGGTGCGAGCCGCCCTTCAGAACTCGGCGCGGGATCCGGATCCCGGGCTCGCAGGAGGCGTAGCTCTCATCCTCACGTGCGCCGCGCGGGTTCTCCGGGATGCAGCAGGCCTTCAGTGCATCGGCCGGATGCTTCGGCGCATAGAAGTCGCTGGTCCATTCCCAGACATTGCCGATCATGTCGTAGAGGCCGTAGGCGTTAGGCGGGAAGGCGGCGACGGGAGAGGTGCGCTCGTATCCATCCTCGTGGGTGTTCCGGAACGGGAACGCGCCCTGCCAGGTGTTGGCCATGTGCCGTCCGCCAGGCGTGAATTCATCGCCCCAGGCGAACTCGGCGCCATCGAGCCCGCCGCGCGCTGCGAATTCCCATTCGGCCTCGGTCGGCAGGTCCTTGCCGGCCCAACGCGCATACGCCAGTGCGTCGGCATAGGCGACATGCACGACCGGATGATCGTCCAGTCCCTTGATCGATGAGCCCGGGCCATAGGGACGTCGCCAGTTCACCTTGGGCTTGAACGCCCACCATTGGCTGAAGTGATGGAGATCGACTGGATAGTCCGGCGGGTTGAACACAAGCGAGCCCGGGAACAGCATGTGCGGCAGGGCGGCGGGATAGTCCTTCGGGTCGGGCGCTGTCTCGGCGACCGTGACGTGCCCGGTGGCGCGGACGAAGTCGCGAAACTGACGATTGGTGACCGGCGTTCGGTCGATCCAGAACGCATCGACGGTGACGCGGTGGACCGGCGCCTCCTCGGGATAGTGACGGTCCGAGCCCATGCGGAAGGTGCCGCTGGGGATCCGAACCATGCCGCTGTCGTCCGGCAGAATGGTGGTCTTGTCCGTCCGCTCGACCAGGTCCGCATCGGTCATGGCATCGGTCCTCAGAGGGATGTACGTGGCCAGCGTGCCGTGTCGGCGGAATAGCCCGAGGGCCTTCCTGGCGGCATGCACTGGAGACGAGCCGTAGGAGCCTGCTTGACCCTGGGGGCCATCCCTTTGGCCACGGGCGTCAACTGATTGACCGAGAGGGCAACCGCAGGAACCGCTACTCTCGTCCGATATTGCGGGATTGTCGTCCTGTTCGTAGCCGTCGGTCTATTAGGGTCCACCCTGAAAGTGATGGAGGCAGACCCTGATTTGGGGCTGCCGGCACCTTCTGCCGGCACCGAGCGGCGAGGGGCAGCCTCTACGCTCTCGTGGATCCCAGTCGACTCGAGCGGTCTCAGGGTTTACCATACGGTATAGGACGAGGGGTTCCCGTCGCGAGCCTCGGTCCCGTTGCGTTGCCCCTGCGGCCGGAGACCGCCAGCATGAGCAATGGCACCGTCCCGGTGGTTGCGCAGTCCTTCGCGGGCTTGCGTCTGCGGCAGCGGATCGCTTTCACATTCATGGTCATCACCGTGGCGGCGTGCCTCGTCGCCGGGGCGCTGTTGCTCTCTCGTGCTGCGGACGAGCGTCACGCGATCGAGCATCGCGCCCAAGAGGCCGCCAAGGCGCTTTCCTTTGGCTTCGATCAGGAGGTGGCGGCGGTCAATTACCTGCTGAAGGGGCTGTCGAAGTCTCCGGTGCTGCTCTCAGGCGACATCAGGGCCTTCTACGATCAGCTCAAGACCACGCCGGTCCCGGAAGGCTCCTGGCTCGTTCTGAATGACCTCGAGCGGCAGGTCGCCAATACCCTGCGCCCGTTCGGATCGCCATTGCCGAGACATGTCGACTTCCCGAACTATCAGGAGCAGCTCGATCGGATCCGAGAGCGCAGGTGGTCCGTGTCTGGGCGGATGATGGCCCCGTTGAAGGGTAAAATTGTCGTGGCCCTCAGCCTCCGGCTCGATGATCCGGACGGCCGGATGAGCGGCCATCTGACCATCACCCTAACCGAGGCGCGCCTGGGCACGATCCTTGACGACCAGGCGCTGCCGGCTGGCTGGGTGAAGGGCCTTTACGATCGCAAGCTCCAGCCGATCGTGGCCGACAGGGATGGTCACAAAGGGTCCGACCTGCCTGTTCCCGCAGCCCTGGCCACGCGCCTCGCTGATGCGGGTCCGGCGAGCACGATCACAGGATCGGTCGAGGCCATGGACGACCGTGGAGTTCAAGTCCTCGTCACCTTCCGCCGTTCGGGGGCGACGAACTGGACGAGTGTGGTCACGGTGCCGCTGGCCGATCTCAATGCACCCATCACGGCGGCTCTGCGACGGATGGCCGGACCGGCGGCCCTTCTCCTGCTCGCCGGAGGGATTGCCGCCTGGTTCACCGCCCGCCAGATCGAGCAGCCGCTCCGGGTCCTGTCCGACGAAGTCACGGGAGCGAAGGAGCAGGTCAGCGAATTGTCCGGGCAACTGCTCGCGCTCCAGGAAGAGGAACGGCAACGCATTGCCCGCGAGTTGCACGACTCGACGGCGCAGCACCTGGTCGCCGCAAATCTCGGGCTCGCTGGCCTCGAGACGGAAGTCCGGCACAGTGCGAGCGGCCGGAAGGCCTTGGCGGAGATCGAGAACCTTCAGACCGAGGCATTGCGGGAGCTGCGCATCTTCACGTACCTGCTGCATCCGCCGAACCTCGCGAATGATGGCCTCCAGGCCACCTTGCGGGACTTCGCCGAGGGCTTTGCCGGACGGACGGGGCTCGTCGCCCGGATCCGGATCCCGGAGGAGGTCGATGACCTGCCGCCGGAACTTCAGCGGGCGATCCTGCGCGTGGTGCAGGAGGCGCTCACCAACGTGCACCGGCACGCCGGGGCCTCGCAGGTATCGGTTGATGCCAGGATCAGGTCCGGACGGCTCGTGGTCCGCATCCGCGATAACGGCCACGGCATGGCAGGCCAGAACGGGGCCGAGAGCCGCATTCGGCTTGGTGTCGGCGTGGCCGGCATGCGGGCCCGGCTGGAGCAGTTCGGCGGTGATCTACGAATCAAGACCGGCCCAGACGGCACGTCTGTGGTTGCGATCGTTCCCGTGACAGTGACGGGACGGGCGCTGACCCAGGCGGGCCGCATGCTGAGGCCTTGGAGACCGGACATGACGGAAGCCAAAGGCAAGGCCCACGGGTGAAGTTTCAGGGTCTGCCCCCGGCGGATTCAGGGTTTCGCACAGGTGAGGCCACCCGCGCCGGGATGTTATACTGCCGTGGCACTCGGGCACACCGGATCGGCCGCTCACCTGAGGCGCGGGAGGAACTCTCGCGATGACACGCATCCTGATCGCCGACGATCATGACGTCCTCCGCTCCGGCGTGCGGACCATCCTGGAGGGGCATGAGGGCTGGGAGGTGATCGGCGAGGCGCGGGATGGCAAGCAGGCCATTGATATGGCCTTGGCGCTCCGCCCCGATATCGTCATCCTCGACTACGGCCTTCCGCTGGTGAACGGGGTCGAGGCCACCCGTCAGATCCGGGCGCGCGTGCCTGGCGTCGAGGTGCTGATCTTCACCATGCACGACACCGACAGCTTGGTGCGGGACGTCCTCGAGGCCGGCGCCCGCGGGTTCCTGCTCAAATCTGACGCCAGGCAGCTCCTGGTCTCGGCGGTGGAGACGCTGGCCGCCCACAAGCCATTCTTCACCGGCAAGGTCTCTGAGACCCTGCTCGAGACCTACCTGGCGAAGGGATGCGCACACGAGTCGGTGCTGAGCTCGCGTGAGAAGGCCGTGGTGCAACTGATCGCCGAGGGCAAGACCAACAAACAGATCGCCGACATCCTCAGCATCAGCACCAAGACGGTCGAGACCCACCGCGCCCTGGCCCTGCGCAAGCTCAATCTCGACACCACTGCGGCTCTGATCCGCTACGCGATCAGGAACAAGCTGGTGGAGGGCTGATCATAACCGTCCACTTGTGCCACCTCGTGCGCCTGAAAGCCGGTTTTCCGGCGCGCTGAACAGGGCCGGCACAATCACGATCGACATCCCCGACGTCGTGCAGCATGGGTGGCTCCGCGGCACCTCATGCCTCTCGCATGGAGCGCCATCTGCGGAAAGGAGGCTTCCATGAGCAACCAGGGCATGTTCATTGCTGGGGCGCTGATGGCTCTCGCAGGACCCAATTCGGCTCACGCGCAGCCCAATCCCATTCAGGGCGCACCCAACTCGCTCTTCCCCTATGCGGCTCCGAACGAAGTTCAGATTTTCAACGGCGTGCGCTGCCGCACGGTCCTTGTCGATGGCACCTACCGGGTCCCTGTGGAGTGTGCCCGATGATCATTCCTCGAGGTCCCGACATCGGCGCGCTCGGCGTGGTGATCCATCGTCAGTGGCGACGGCTGAAATCCTGGTCGGCCGCCAATGCCGAGGTCTGAGGACGTCGGGTGGACACACCCGCAGCGTCCTCAGTGCGACATCCGGCTCCAGCAGAATGTCCGGAGCACGAGCAAACGGGCTATATGCCCGCTGCTTGGCGTCGCTTACCCCGCCAGGCCGCGCGGGGTGACGAAATCAACCGGGCCGAACGGATTGCGCGATCCAACGAAAGTTCCGTTGGTGATCGGGACCGGAAGAAGGTTCAATCCGAAACGACCCCGGTTCGGCGCGTAGTCCGGGCTCAGCAGATAGGCCCGCGTCTGCCCATAGCCGCTGTGCCGGGATCGATCGAGCCGACCGGCACGACCGGTCCCGGATCGAGGAAGCTGCGCGGTTGGACCCGCAGGGACAAGGGGCGGCCCTATCCCAAGTCTTTGCCGAGCCTGAAACGGGCGGCTCTGAGCATCAGCGTCGTGGGGAAGGTCAAGAGTGCAACGGCGGCTGTCTAAACGATGACGGATGTGTAACACAACGGCAGGCCTCCTCGACACGACCATGGTCTCGCCGACGCCCCCATTGCAGGCCCCTTCATGTCAGCGGCTGCCTTCGACTCGCACGGGTGCCAGCCGATTGCCACGCTTAAGATGGTATCTTGCTGAAGCCGTTGCGCGGCAAGACCACACGTGCTCCCGGCGGCCAGAGAGAAACCGAATAGGCCGTCAGTTGCGAAAAGGCCCCGTCCGGCTTTCACCGCACGGGGCTGAGTTGAACGGGAGGCTTTGACAAGAGATAAGGGGTGGAGCGGGAAGAGCCTCCCAACGTTGATCATGCCGGTTGCCGGACGGCCGCTTGACCGATGAAGACAAGGGCTGGACGTTCTGGGATAGTGAGGCTGCCCGGTGATGATTTCGGCCAGTTTCCCAGCGTACCAACCACGGCATTCCGGATGCCATCGGCGATCTCGGTCTGGCGGGGCTCGCCGCTGTCATCGTGCAGGGCAGCAACACTCGCGGGCAAACCGCCCGTCTTTCCTTGCCTCTGCCAATTCCTTCCTTGACCGTCAGTCGCGCCTCGGCTGCTATGAGGCGGCTGGGAGAGGCAGGGGATTGTCAATCCAAGGGGGAACGATGCGTTACCTTTCTCACTGGCTGTCGTGTGGCGTCCCGGTTTCGCTCGGCCTTCTCGCTGGCGGACCAAATCCCACGCTCGCCGCGGACCTGGGGGCCCCTCCGGCTCCCGCGATGGAAGCTCCCGTGCCGCCCTCATGGACGTTCCGCGTCGTACCCTATGGCTGGCTCCTGGCGCTGAACGGCACCCAGACCGTGCGCGGGCGCTCCGCAAAGGTGAATGCGAGTTTCGCGGATATCGTCAAGGAGAGCGATACGCTCGTGGCCCTGATGGGCGACATCGAAGCCCGCAACGGTCGGTTCGCGCTCTTGGGGAACGTGGTCTGGAGCAAGATCGGCGTCGAGCGTGGCAACGTCCGCAGTCGTTCTCTCGCACCCGGTGTGACAGGAACCCTCGCGACCTCCCTCGGCCTCGACATCGAGATGACCATCGCCGAAGTCGGCACTGCCTACGAGGTCTACCGTTCGGGTCCCGTAGCTCTGGACGTCCTCGCCGGTGCCCGCTACTGGCATCAGGAGGCTGACCTCTCCCTCGATGCTTCGGCCGGGGTCCAAGTGGGTGACCTTGAGGTGGCTGGCACCCGCGCCTTTGCCCGCTCCGGATCCGTCGACTGGCTCGATCCCGTCATTGGGGCCCGCATCCGTTACACCGTGGCGCCGGGGCATGAGCTCCTTCTGCGCGGCGACATTGGCGGGTTCGGGGTCGGGAGCGATTTCTCCTGGCAGGCCATCGGCGCCTACGGGTTCGAGTTCGGCACTTACCAGGGCGTCACCTTCTCGGGCGTGATCGGGTACCGGGCCCTTTATGTCGACTATGTTCAAGGCGAGGGCCGGCAGCGCTACGAGTTTGACATGCTCGTGCATGGGCCCGTGGTCGGCATCAGCGCCAGATTTTGAAGGTGAATATCTCGGATAGCTGCCGGTCGCGGCCCGACAGGTCCGTCGGCACATGCCTGAATCCGGGAATACGGCAAGCCTGCAATGTGTTTGGCTTGTCCCTGGACATAGTCGACATTCAGGGGCCGGTAGCCGGCTACGCCCGAGAAGGTGACGCCCTGATAGGTGCCGAACTCGAACCCGTAGGCGCCGATGCCTCCCAAGAGAAGTCGCTCCCGACCCCGAACCCGCCGATGTCACCGCGCAGCCAGAATTCGTGTCCCGGTGCCACGGTGTAGCGCAACCGTGCGCCGAGCATCGGGTCGAGCCAGTCGACGGACCCGGAGCGGGCAAAGGCCCGGGCTCCTGCGACCTCGCGGTCGGCGATCCCTATGGTCCGATCGACCTCGAACGAGAGGTCCGCCTCCTGGTACCAGTAACGGGCGCCGCCGAGGACGTCGAAGGCGAGAGCGCCGAAGCGGGCGAACTCGTATGCCGCCCCGACCTCCGCGATGGCCATTTGGATGTCCAGGCCAAGGGCCCGACCGACGGTTGTCGTGACGCCCGGCGCGGGCGTGCGCGTCCTGACGTCATTGCGTTCGAAGCCGATGCTGCTCCAGACTACGTTGCCCATCAAGGCCAATGGGCCGTTGCGAGCCTCGACATCGCCCATCAGTCCCACGAGCGTGTCGCTCTCCTCGACGATGTCCGCGAAGCTCGCATCGACCTTTACGGAGCGTCCGCGCACGGTCTGGGTCCCATTCAATGCCGTGAGCCAGCCATAGGGTGTGAAGCGGTAGCTCCAGGAGGGCAGGGACGGCAGCTCTTGCAGCCACGACCTCCTGGGCGGGGTCCCGTGCAGCGCGTCGCTTGCCTGCCGATGCCGAGGTCTCGCGACCCCGGCACCTCCTGTTGGCGCTTAGGGCTACCTCACGGTAACCCTGTAGCTGAGCACGGATGTGCCAGGCTTCTCATCGATGCTCTGCCCCTTTGCGGTGATCGCGAAGGCGTCGGGACCGCGATAACCCGCAGCAGGCTCATAGATCCAGGTGTCCTTGTCGACCATCTTTACGGTCCCGTGCTGCGGCCGCTGGCTGACCTCCGAGCTGGCGAGCGTGCCTTGCGGGCTGATGTCGGACATGCATCCCTGCCCGGCCTGGACCTCGAAGGCGGCCTCCATGTTCGCTCCCATGATGGCCCGATTGCCGGCGATGTTGCACATGCTCTGTGGAGTCTGGGCAAGGACCGGGCCGGCAGACAATAACGCCAACGGGAGCACTGCGATCGAAAACGACGTCTTCATGATGGTCTCCTCTCGATGATCCTCAACACCCGGTCGAGGTTGCCCCCTGCACACGTTGTCTTGGCGGCCTTCGAGCGGCCGGCACCAAGCCCGGGCGGACGCGGCGGTCTCGGGCAGCCGCATCGAAGCGGTGTCAGAAATCGTCCGACCCGTCCTTGCAGCGATAGCCGATGAAGCACTGCGGGTTGTTGGAGCTCGGAACCCATGCCGGCTCGGGGAACTGGCCCACAGTGCATTCGGCACCGCTCCTGACGAATCGGGCGTAGGTGGAAGGCCCGGTGTCGAGGACGACCGCACCATCCTTCAGCACGAGCTGGCGGTTGGCCCCGCAGGTCCGCTGCGACGTCGGCGGTCCAACCTGGGCCACGGCGGCCGACACCGTTAACGCGAGCGCAGACAATGTGAGCAGATATCTCATCGATTCCTCCTCTGGCTTTGAACGACAGGCGTCGTCGCGTGGCTATGCCCGGTCACTGACCTTCCTGACCGGCGGGATCGTCCAGGTGCCGTCGATGATCGAGGGGTTGCTCTCGTTCGGCCAGTACATCCGCAGCATCAGGATGAACTTGCCGGCCGGGGCGGGCAGCCAGTTCGACTCCTTCTCGGCTCCGGGTGAGTCCTTCTGGATGTAGAGGTCGACCGAGCCGTCCGGATTGGCCTTCAAGTCCTGGCGGGCGCTGATCGAGTAGCGGTTGATCGGGTTGGGCACGAAGAAGTAGCTGCCGTCGTACATCGTCAGCGACCAGAAGCCCTCCACCGGCGGCAGCTGCCCCTTGGCGAAGCGCATGACGTACCTGTTGGCCCCGTCATAGGTCCGGCCGTCGCCGTCCTTCTGGGAGGTCGGATAGACGGCGTCCTGAGGCCGGTTGGCCCCGAGGCCGATCGCCGTGACGAGGGCCCGCATCAGGTAGTCGGTGCCGTAGATGCCGGTCTTCGTGGTAAAGCCCCAGCCGTCGATGTCATGCACGTCCTTGTTGATCTTGAACTGGATCATGATCCGGTCGTTGGCGATCTCCGGGATGCGCCTGGCGAAGTCGGCCCGCAGCTTGCTGGCATCGAAGTCCTGGCCGGGCACGAGGCCGATCCTGGCAAACTTCGCCAGCGCGGGAGCATCCGCCGCCGACGGCGGATTGGACTTCATCAGCTCCCCCAGCAGGGTGAAGTACGCCACCGCGTCAATGCGGTTCACCTGATCGCGAACGGCGGTCTTCATGTCGATCGAGGGTTCGACCTTGCCGGCAGGCGGCGTATACGGCTTGCCGTAAGCGCTGAGCGGCACCAGCTTGACCTGGTCCTGAAGCGCATGCACCTCGGCGTAATCCTCCGGCGTGCCGGTGCAGTAGATGCGGCCGAGCAGCCAGACGATGTTGGTGGGCGACTTGTACTCCTTGACGCCCGCCGGCAGCGTACCGCTCCAGCCGGGTCCGGTGATGGCATAGGTCTGGGCGCCGGTGCCGGTGGTGCGCTTGCCGGGAACCTGGAACACGGTCGTCCAGCCGTCCAGCATCGGCATGAGGAAGTAGCGATCCTTCATGTCCGGCAGGCTCAGCACCCAGGGCTCCTTGCCAACGTCGAAGAACGCGGTCGTGTAGAGCGTGTCGGCGTTGGGGGCGGTCACGTCACGGAAGGTAGCATCTGGGTAGTGCCGCAGCTTGATGACTTGGCCCATCGGTGCCCGGGTGCCCTCGGGGGCGGCCACGTTGGTGATGACCCGGCGCGTCATCTCCATGGTGACCAGCGGATAGCCGTAGATGTAGGCGTCGGTTGCCAGCCAGAAGTCCTCCAGACCTTCATCGAGGCCCAGCAGCTCGCCCAGATGGGCCTCGCTGACGGTGCTCATCGTCGTTCCGGCGAGCAGGCTCAAGGCACCGATGGCCGCCTGACGGCGGGTCAGCTTCATCGTCATGACAAATCTCCGTTGCGTTCGGATCCCAAGGACTGTGAGGCACTCGGTTGACCCGTGGTGGTGGACATTCCTGACCTGCGGGTCCTCGCCCGATGGTGCCCTGCGCGGTGTCCATCCGGCCGCCATATGCAGAAGCTAGCAACGGCGGAGCGTTCGCGCCTGTAGCATCGTGTAGTTTACGTGGTGGTGGCGCCCGTCAGTGCGGGGATGCCGATGCCTCGAGGGCCGTTTCCGCGGCCGTCCGGGCCGGCACCGGGAAGCCGGCTTTGCGAGCACCTTCGGCATAATGGGCTGCGTCCTCCGGCCGGTAGTTCCGCTTGGCCATCTCGTCGTCCCAGTGCTCGAAAATCGTTGGGCGCATGCGCAGGAACTGGTCACGCGCCTCGGCGGCTTCGGATGCCTTGCCGAGCTGGGCGTAGATGACGGCCGCGACGAAGTGGTAGAGCGGGAACTTCTCCAGCGCCGCCTGCCGGATCAGGGTCTCGGCGCGGGCGTAGTCGTGCTGCATGTAGGCATAGACCGCCAGAACCCCGCTGTAGTAGCCGGAATGGCCCGGGTTGCGTGCAAGCGCCTGCTCGATCAACTCGGAGCCGCGCTGCCAGGCGCCCGCCTGGCTGAGACAGGTCCCGAACGCGCCGAGTAGCTCGGTGTCGTTCGGGTTCAGCTCCACTGCCCGCTCGCCCACCTCCAACGCCTCCGTTGGCTTCTGGTCGAAGAACAGCGCCATCATCAGGGCCTGGAGCGCCCGCACGTTCTCCGGATCGAGGCGGATCGCGCGGCGGGCGGCGTCGAGCGAGCGCTGGATCGGGGTGCTGGACCCCGCCCTCGGATTGAACCCGAACCGGTCCTCGTCGAGATAGAGCACCGACAGCATCGCCCACGCGGTCGCATAATCCGGATGGAGCGCCACGGCCCGCTCCAGGCAGGCACGGTTTGCGGCATGGTTCTCCTCCGACAGCGCGGCCCGGTAATCGTAGAACCGCAGCGTGCACGCATAGGCCTCTAGGTCATCTGGCGGGCGGGAGCCGGTCCGGGTCCCGTCGGCCCGCTGGATGATGCCGTAGGGCTGCGCCACCGCGGTCACCACCTTGCGTGCGACGTCGTCCTGGATCGTGAAGAGGTCCCGGACCTGCAAGTCCTCGTCATTGGTCTGCGACCACAGCACGACACCGGTCTGTGCATCGAGGAGCCGACCCGTGATGCGCAGGCGCTGCGCCGCGGCCCGGACGCTGCCCTCGAGCATGTAGCGGACGCCGAGGTCACGACGAATGCGGGCGGCATCCGCCCCAGGCGGGATGCTGCGCGACGTCTCCCGCCCGAGGACGGAGATCTCCTTGAACCGCGCGAACTGGCTGAGGACCTCCTCGGTCACGCCGTCCGCATAAATTTTCGCCGATGGCTCTCCCAGGGCCTCGAACGGCATAACGACGAGGGTCGGCCCGCCGGGAGGAAAAGCGGCCGCTGCCTGGGGCGTGCGGGACGCGCCGTCACGCCACGGTCCCCACAGGAGCATCCCACCAAGGAGGGCAAGGAAGGCGATTGCTACGGGAACCGCGACGAGCCAGGGCGTCCGGCGCCGTAGCGGCGGATCGATCGGAGGCCCGGGCGACACGGCGGCAGGGGCAGCCGGGACAGGATGGGCTTCCTCGACCGGCGGCACACGCCAGGCGAAGTGCGGGACATAGCCCCCCTTGGGGATGGTGATGACCACCGGGTCCAGTGTGCCGCCCGAGAGATAGTAGCGCTCCAGTGCCCGGCGCAGCCGTCCGGCCTCAATGCGCACGACCGGGTCTCCCTGGGCATCGAAGTCTGCGTTGCGCTCGAACACCTCAGTGCCGATGGCATAGGCCTTGATGCGCTCGGCGCGCCCGGCGAGCGTCTCCTCGACGACATAGCGCAGGAACCGGCGGGCCCGGGCAGACGCGTCGAGATCGGGGCTGGCGAGGAGGATCTCGAGCTGGGCGCGCACGTCCTCCGCCGCGGGCGGCGACTGCGCCTGCGGCGAGGCACCGACAGTGCCGTCGCCTCCACCGAGCATGGATCGGTCCATTGTCCGCGGGCGTACGAGACGCCTCTTTCCGTAACCTACAGTAACATACTCCCCGCGCGTGCGGTACGGGGCGATGCTGGCAACCGTGGGGCGGCGCACCCGCACCGCCCGAGCCGGCAACGGGATTACGCCATGCATCACGCTGTCCAGGCCGCAATCGCCCGCTTCCCGGACCGAGGGCATGCCATCGAGGCATTATCCCGCATGGATGACAGCTTCATGTCCCTCTGCGAGGACTTCGCCGAGGCGCAGGCGGCCCTGGTACATTGGGAGCGCTCGGGATCTCCGGTGCGGACGGCACGCTGCGCCGAGTACCGCGAGCTGGTTCGGGATCTCGCGGCAGAGATCGAGGTCGAGCTGGAACGCAACAAGGACAACCTGAGACGAGATCGCCCGGCTTGAACCGACGCGGGGCTCACACTGCCGTGAGGATGGGTCGCAGATCCAGCCTGGAGCCGAGGGGGTGAGAGGTCTCGCCTTGGGTTTATGCGGCGGGCAGGTGAAACTGCCCGGCGAGCGATGGCACACCTTCCGGAGGGCCGAGGTGCGCCTGACCGGATCGGAGGAGATGCTGGAAACGGAGGTTCCCCCGGCAACGACGCTCCGAACTGGCGGTGTGGTCAGCATCATGTGTTGCAGGGGCGTGTCTATCCGCTCAAGTGGCACTTACCCCGGAGGAAGCAGGGAGGTCTTGAGGCTATTTGCCTGATGAGCCTGGGGAAGGCCTCCTCCTGGCACATCTCTGAAGTACGTCGAGTGTCCGCTTATGCGGGAAGCACCAGACATTCCGCAAGGCTTGCAAACTTCACTGCGTGACCCTTCGCAGACGTTGGAGGGCAACTACGGCTGTCCCCTCGCATCGTAGCGGATCCCATCGATCAACAAGGACACCATTCGTCGGGACGCCTCCGTAATTCCACCTTTGCCATCTGGCGAGCAGAGGTGCGCGACAGCCATCAGGAGATCTGGAGCTTCGACGTCCGATCTCACGACGCCTGCCGTTGCTGCCGCCTGGAGGAGGCGCGACGCGGCTGGTGCCAAATGCTCCATCAGGTAAGCCGGCAGAGGGTCGTAAGCCGGATCACCCGAATGCAGGGCCGCGGATAGGCCCCGCTTGGCCGCAACGAATTCGATGAAGCGATCCAACCAGCGCTCCAGCGCCTCGCCAGGCTCATACTGCTCGGCCATGATTGAGGCTGCCGCAGCGCAGGCGTCCACTTCCTTGCGGAACACGGCGACGATCAGGTCGGACCGTTGCGGAAAGTGTCGGTAAAGCGTGCCCACTCCGACTTCGGCCTTCTCGGCGATCTCCCGGATGGGCGCATCGACACCAGAAGTCGCGAACACCTCCATGGCGGCATCGAGCAGCGCATGCATATTCCGCCGCGCATCGGCACGTGGCTGCCTCTTGGCCTTCGTCCCAGACAAGTCTTCGATACCTCTTGATAAACGGAATGACGTTCCGTATTTAAGCGGAATGCCGTTCCATTTAACATCAAGGAACGGCCTTGACCAGCGCGGAAAGGACAATGTCATGCAACACCGTTCCCTCGGACGAACTGGCATCAAGGTGAGCACCTACTGCTTGGGCGCCATGATGTTCGGCAAGATGGGCAACCCCGACCATGATGAATCCATCCGCATCATCCATCGGGCTTTGGATGCCGGGATCAACTTCATCGACACTGCGGACCGTTACAGCGCAGGTGAGTCCGAGGAGATCGTCGGCAAGGCTCTGAAGAGACGTCGCGACAGCGTGGTGCTGGCCACAAAGTTCCATGGTTCCATGAGCGACGATCCCAACATGCAAGGGAACTCGCGACGGTGGATCACCCGCGCGGTCGAGGATTCGCTGCGACGGCTCGGCACGGATTACATTGATCTGTACCAGGTGCATCGTCCCTCTCCGGACACCGATATCGAAGAGACTCTTTCCGCGCTGACGGACCTGGTGCGGGCCGGCAAGGTTCGCGCAATCGGCTCATCGACCTTTCCGGTATCCGAAATCGTCGAGGCCCAATGGGTGGCGGAGCGCCGCGGGCTTGCTCGTTTCCGCACCGAACAGCCGCCTTACTCCATCCTGGATCGCGGCATCGAGCGCGACATGCTGCCGACCTGCCAGAGATACGGCATGGGCGTGATGGTCTGGAGCCCATTGTCCAAGGGCATGCTCACGGGCAAATACCGCAAAGGCCAGCCGCTGCCCGACTCGCCGCGTGCCAAGTACTTCACGAAGCAGTTCTCCGACGAGCGCAGCCTCGAGGCCGTAGAGCAACTGATCCTGCTGGCGCAGGATGCCGCCCTGCCGCTCACGCATCTGGCTCTGGCCTTCGTCACGGCTCATCCAGGTGTGACGTCGGCGATCCTTGGACCGCGAACGATGCAGCACCTTGATGATCTCTTAGCCGGTGCTGAGGTGCGGCTCAGCGAGGACGTGTTGGACCGGATCGACGGGATTGTTCCGCCCGGGGTCGACGTGGGTCTCAACGAGGCCAACTACATGCCGCCAGCCCTGGTCAGGCCCGAGCTTCGGCGCCGCCCCGCAGGTGAACGGTCAGCGGCTTGACAGCGGAGGTGCAGGACCGGGCGTCTGCGGCGTCCGGTCCTAGCACATTTGCGAAATGGTCAAAATGTCGGTGACGGAGGGGTAAACAGACATTCCCGGGGCGTCAGCAATTGCCTCGGATGCCCCATTTCGGACCTTCGCTTGCAGCGGCACGAGGCGACGGCAGCGCGGCAAGGAGTAGCCTTCTCCTCCGGCCACGGCTCGGTGCATGATCATTGAGTAAAAAATCGAGTTTGCCACATGAAAAACGACCGGCTGAGGCAGCCGGTCGCTCAACCGTCACAGACTTAGACCCCTTCACATCCCAATCGCTTCAAGGCTTCGTCGACCCAAGGCTTCGAAACGTTGCCTTCCTGAGTCGCCGCCATGATCTTCGCCTCGGCCGCCTGCTTCGCCTTGGCGTCGGCGTAGATCGTCGCGGTGTCGCCGAAGGGAACGCAGAGCAGGCCATCGTCGTCGCCGAGAATCAGGTCGCCAGGTTCGACGACCATTCCGTCGACGGCGATCGGAACGTTGATCTCGCCCGGACCATCCTTGTAGGGGCCACGATGCGTCACGCCCGCGGCAAAAACGGGAAACTGGTGAGAGCGGATGTAACCGTAGTCGCGCACCGCGCCGTTGATTACAATTCCCGCGAGCCCGATCTTCTCGGCGTGGGCGAGCATGAGTTCGCCGATGATGGCATTGGTCAGATCGCCTCCGGCGTCCACGAAGATGACGTCGCCGGGCTCAGCAATCTGGAGTGCCTTGTGGACCATGAGGTTATCGCCCGGGCGGGTTTTCACGGTCAGCGCGGGACCCGCGAGAACACCACCTGCATGGAGCGGTCGCAGACGTGAGCCGGCAGCCGTCATACGCGACATCACATCGCTCACGTTGGCGACGGGCAATTCGCGAAACTGCTGTACAACCTCCACATCGACTTTGCGCTGGCGAGGCAGAACTCTGAATCCGATAGTCACTTTTGGTGGTCCCTTTTCACGATGTTGAATGCTCATGGATACGGCGCGGAATTCGGGGATCGAACCGCGTCACTTCGGCATGGCTAATGCGCAGCGGATGCTGCGGTCTGGAAAGTCGGGTTCGCGACGCTCCTGAGATCGGGGCCGTTGCCATGGAGGACGCTGATGACGTGGCGTGCGGCCGTCTCGGCCATGGCCCGCATTGCGCCTTTTGCCGCTCCGCCCGTGTGCGGGGTCACGATGATGTTCGGCAGCGACCAAAGCGGGCTGTCCTTTGGCGGAGGCTCTTCGGCGAAGCTGTCGAGGCCGGCTCCCGCGATGGTCCCGTCACGCAGGGCCTCAACAAGCGCCAACTCGTCGATAATGCCGCCGCGCGCCGTGTTTACGACGAAGGATGTCGGCTTCATGCGCCTGAGGCGTTCCGCATTGATGAGGTGACGTGTTTCCTTTGTCAGGGGACAATGGAGGCTGACAATGTCCGATGTTGCAAGAAGCGTATCGAAGTTGGTTTCACGAGTGACCTCGCGCGGCAGTTCGGTCGTGTATGGGTCGAAGACCGTGACGGACATTCCGAGCCCTCGTGCGAGCATCGCGACCTCCTGCCCGATGGCACCGAAGCCCACCAGTCCCAGTTTTGCCCCGGCAAGATCCCGTCCGACGTAGCTCGCCTTGGGCCATTCGCCGCCTTTGACTGCGCGATCCAGCGGGACGATGTCTTTCATCAAGGCGATAATCAGAGCTATCGTATGCTCCGCCACCGATCGCGCGTTGGCGCCGAGCGCTCGAAGAACCGGTATGCCGCATCGTGCGGCGGCATCGAGGTCGATGTTGTCGACGCCGGTGCCATGCTTGGCGATGACCTTGAGACGTGGTGAGGCCGCAATGACGGTCTCGTTCACTTGGCCCTGCCGGACAATCAGCCCTTCGATCTGAAGATCGGCCGCGAGCTTCGCAATATCGTCCGACGAAGCATAGGGGGGGCAGTAGTAAGTCTGAAGGCCGTGCGCTTCGAGGGCAGCGACAGCTTCCCCCGCAAGAGCGGAACCCGTGACAAGCACAGCCCGCTCCTGGGCTGATTGTGCCGCCTTCTTCGGCGCAGCTTCACCAGGCTGATTTCCCAGCACATTCTTCTCCCATTTCGTGACCTGTCCCCCGGTTGACCCGCGACACAGCCTCTAGGCCCGCAAAAACTTGATGAACAAACAAGCGTCGCATCGAGACAGTTTCTTGCGCGGCGACAAGCTTTGACAGAAGCATATTTCTGCGCTATTTCATAGTGAGAAATGGCGTTACGCAGAGTGAAACGCTTATGGCAAGAGAAGCTTTGGACATCGAGGCGCGAGAGGAAGGCGGGGTCATCGCTGTCGAGCGTGCCTTGTCGGTGCTCGATGCATTTACGGCCGACGACCGCTCGTTGAGTCTGGCGGAGCTGGCGCGGCGTGTTGGCCTCTCGAAGCCGACTGTTCTCCGCTTTACGAAGTCACTCGCTCGGGCCGGCTACCTCGTCCGCAACGATGATGCGAGCTGGCGCTTGGGACCGAAGCTTGCCCGGTTGGGAACGCTCTATCAGGCGGGCTTCCGAATCGAAGATTACGTTCAGCCGGCACTCCGCCGCTTGGCTCAAGAGACAGGTGAGAGCGCAGCGTTCTACGTTCGCGAAGGCGACATGCGCCTCTGCCTGTTTCGGGTGGATTCACCGCAATCCATTGGCCATCATGCCCGGACCGGCGATCTGCTTCCGCTCGACCGCGGTGCGCCGGGACGCGTGCTCCTCGCCTTCGGCGGCGAACCGGGCGAGCTCTATGATCGGATCCGGCGCGACTTCTATTACGCAACATGCGGTGAGCGCGATCCGCAGGTCGGCAGCGTCGCCTATCCGGTGTTCAGGATCGGTCAACAGCTCGCCGGCGTTCTCGCCGTGACCGGCCCGAAGAGCCGCTTCGACGATGAGGCGATTGCCCGCCATCTCGAGCCGTTGAGATCCATTGCCAGCGAACTGACACGACAACTCGGCGGGAAGACCGAGGAGCAGAATTCGAACCTCGGGCTACGCGCATCCGCTCAAATCTGAGGCGAATAAACCCGATCACCGTGATCATATAAGGAGAGGAAACTGTGTTTAAGGTTCTTAAAACGCTTTGTATCGGCGCGCTCACGGTAAGCGCCGCGGCGACAGCCGCTCACGCCGAGTGGCCGAAAGATCGTCCCATCGAGATCGTCGTTGCGTTCGCGCCAGGCGGAAGCACCGACGTCATGGCTCGTGCGATGCAGCCTTTCCTGGAGAAAGAGCTCGGCGCGAAGACCGTGATCGTCAACAAGCCCGGCGCTTCGGGCGAGATCGCTTATACCTATCTCTCCCAGGCCAAGCCGGACGGGTACACTTTCTCGTTCATCAACACGCCCGGCTATCTGTCCATGCAGGTGCAGCGCAAGCTGCGTTACGACCCGAAGAGCATCCAGGCCGTGGCCCGTATCGTCGACGATCCGACTGCTTACGTCGTGAAGGCCGACTCCCCGATCAAATCGCTCAAGGATCTCATCGCCCAGGCCAAGGCGAAACCGGGGTCTGTGTCGGTTGGCACCTCCGGCGTCGGCACCGATGACCATCTTGCGATGATCCTTCTGGAGCAAGCAGCCGGTGTGACGCTGACCCACGTCCCGTTTCCCGGCGCCGGTGAAACCCGAACAGCCCTTCTCGGCGGACACATCACGACGGGTGGCCTGAACGTCAGCGAATTCGCAGGTGGCGATCTGAGCACCATTCGCCCGTTGGTTACGTTCGGCGACAAGCGCTCTCCTGAAGCGCCAGATGTCCCGACGGCTAAGGAGGAGGGCTTCGAGGTATTCATGAGTTCAGAACGTGGTCTGGCTGCACGCCGGGACATTCCGGCCGATATCCGCGCCAAGTTCTCGGAAGCCGTGAAGAGGGTCGTCGAGAGTCCCGAGTTCAAGGAAGAGGCTAAGAAGCTCGCTCTTCCGCTCGCCTATCTGTCGGGCGAGGAATGGGAGCAGCAGATGCCGAAGCGCCTGCAATCGTTCCAGGACATCTGGAACAAGACACCCTGGGTGCAATAATGGCCAACCGCTCGGAACTCGGGCGGAAAGGTAACAAACCTGATCTTCTTGCTGGGTTGATTTTCATCGTCATCGGAGCGCTCGGCCTTTGGGCCGGGCGTGACCTGAGGATGGGCAATGCCGCCATGATGGGTCCGGGTTACCTTCCGCTGATCGTCTCGGCGCTGATCCTGCTGATCGGCCTCGGGGTAACCATCATGGGCCTCATGAGTTCGAGCGAACCAATCGGGGTCATTCGTCTGCGTCCGCTCCTGATCATTCTCCTCGCGGTCGCCGGCTTCGCCTATGCAGCGGGATCCTTGGGGTTCATCATTGCGGCCGCATGGCTCATTGGCATCGGCAGCCTAGCCGATCCTGAGACCCGGCTCCGCGAGATCGCCGCCTCCATCGTGGTGCTGACGATTTTCGGCATCCTCGTTTTCATCGTTGGACTGGGCGTCCAGATGCCGTTGGGGCCATTCTGATGGAATTCTTTGATTCACTCATTCTCGGGTTCAGCACGGCTGTTACCCCGACCAATCTCCTATTTTGTCTTATTGGCGCTCTGCTGGGTACGCTGATCGGCGTGCTTCCAGGGATTGGTCCGACCGCAACGCTGGCGATCCTCCTGCCGATCACGTTCTTCCTGCCGCCGTTGGCGGCGCTGATCATGCTCGCGGGTATCTTCTACGGCGCACAGTACGGTGGGTCGACGACTGCCATCCTGGTGAATCTGCCAGGTGAGGCGTCCTCGGTAGTCACGGCGATTGATGGCTACCAGATGGCGAAGCAAGGCCGGGCGGGAGCGGCACTCGCCATCGCGGCCTTGGGATCGTTCTTCGCCGGCACGGTATCGACCATCGGGCTAGCGGTTGCGGGACCAACGCTGGCAGGCTTTGCGCTCTCGTTCGGCCCGGCGGAGTACTTCTCGCTGACGATCTTCGGATTGCTGTGCGCGACGATCCTGGCCAGCGGGTCCGTGATCAAGGCCATTGGCATGATCGGCATCGGGCTTCTTCTCGGCTGGGTTGGCACCGACGTGAACAGCGGGTCCGAGCGCCTTACCTTCGGGGCAGTGGAACTCTTTGACGGCATCGAGTTCGTCGTCATCGCCGTCGGCCTCTTCGGCATTGCCGAAATCATCGTCAATCTCGAAACCCCGGAATCCCGGGGGTTGATCGCAACCAAAATCACGAGCCTCTGGCCGACACGCGACGACTTCCGGAAGGCATGGCCGGCGGTTCTTCGTGGAACAGGCCTCGGGACGTTTCTCGGCATCCTTCCCGGCGGTGGCGCAACGCTCAGCGCGTTCAGTGCCTACACTCTGGAAAAGAAGGTTTCGCGCAACCCGAAAGAGTTCGGCAGGGGTGCCATCCAGGGTGTGGCAGGTCCCGAGGCGGCCAACAACGCCGGAGCCCAGTCGTCGTTCATTCCCTTGCTGACGCTCGGGATTCCCTCGAATGCCGTGATGGCCATGCTGCTGGGCGCCATGACGATCCATGGCATTACGCCGGGTCCCTCCGTCATGCACAACCAGCCGGATCTGTTCTGGGGACTCATCGCCAGCATGTGGATCGGAAACCTGATGCTGCTGGTCATCAATCTGCCGTTGATCGGCCTGTGGGTTAAGCTCCTGACAGTGCCGTACCGTCTCCTCTACCCGGCGATCCTCGTGTTCTGCTGCGTTGGCGTCTACAGCGTCAGCAACCGCGCCTTCGACGTCGCCCTGGCGGTTGGCTTCGGCTTCCTCGGTTATCTGTTCCGGAAGGCGAAGTGCGAGCCCGGGCCGCTGCTGCTCGGCTTCGTTCTCGGCCCCTTGCTGGAGACGAATCTGCGACGGGCCATGCTGATCTCGCAGGGAAGCCCGAGCGTCTTCATCGAGAGGCCCATCAGCCTTGCGCTTCTGATCGCCTCCGCGGCCCTGTTCGTCCTGCTGCTGGTGCCGGCGATCCGCAAGACCCGTGAGGAAGCCTTCGTGGAGGAGGAGGCCTAAGACACTCAGGCGAGGAATGGCTTGTTGGGATCTGGTCCCGACAAGGCCATCCGCGGTTCGCGGCCTCGTCGGGCTCCTTTCGGACCCTGGACCATGGATTGATGGTCCTATTCTGCTGCTTGAGGAGCGACGGTCGGTCGCCGGTGCATCGTGCCGTTCCTCATTCATCGGTAATTTGAGAGAAGACATTCATGGGAGCATTTGACACGCCCGGCGGTTTGAAGCGTTCCGCGACGGACCTGGAGGGGACACCTGTTCAGGGCAGCGCGCGAACGCCCCCTCCCGCTCTCCCTCGACGCCTTCGCCGGATCCTGTCACTCGACGATTTCGAGAACGAGGCGCGCCGCCATCTGCCGCGCCCGATTTTCGGGTACGTATCGGGGGCTGCCGAGACCAACGCCTCCCTTCGTGACAACCGGTCAGCCTTCAGGGAGCTCGGCTTCCTCCCGAGGGTGCTCGTCGACGTCTCCAAGCGAACGCAGAAGGTCGAACTGTTTGGCCGCGCCTATGCGGCTCCCTTTGGGATCGCCCCGATGGGGATCAGTGCTTTGTCCGCCTATCGTGGCGATCTCGTCCTGGCGCAGGCAGCCGGGCGGGCGAACATCCCGATGGTGATGAGCGGGTCGTCCCTTATCCGTCTCGAGGACGTCGTTAAGGCGAATCCTGAGGCTTGGTTCCAGGCCTATCTGCCGGGTGAACCGGATCGGATCCTCGGATTGCTGGAGCGGGTGGAGCGAGCGGGCTTCGGGACCCTCGTGCTGACCGTGGACACGGCTGTTCTGGCCAATCGCGAGAACAATGTTCGAGCTGGTTTCTCCACTCCTCTTCGGCCCAGTCTGCGTCTGGCCTGGGACGGCATGATACGTCCGAACTGGACGTTGAACACGTTTCTTCGGACGTTATTGAAGCACGGGATGCCTCACTTTGAGAATTCCTACGCGACACGTGGTGCGCCGATCCTGGCCAGGAGCGTGATGCGGGACTTCGGGGCCAAGGATCACCTGAACTGGCGTCATCTAGAGCTGATCCGGGAGCGGTGGAAGGGGTGCCTCGTCATCAAGGGCATCATGTCCAAAGAGGATGCATGCACCGCCCGGGACAGTGGTGTCGATGGCATCATCGTTTCGAACCATGGGGGGCGGCAACTCGATGGTACGGTCTCGCCGCTCCGTGCCCTGCCGATGATTGTGGATGCCGTGGGCGCAACAATTCCTGTCATGATGGACGGCGGTGTCCGGCGGGGTTCGGACGTGCTGAAGGCGATCGCTCTTGGTGCGGCATTCGTCTTCGTCGGCCGCCCGTTCGTTTACGCGGCCGCAATCGGGGGCGAAGCCGGCGTCAGTCACGCCATCAACATCCTTGCGTCCGAGATCAGCCGAAACATGGGTCTGCTCGGGATCAACTCTCTCGACGAGATGCACCCGGATCGACTGCTCAGGCTCAGCGGCGTGGCTGGGACCCGTCCTTGAGAGTTCTGCCAGGAGTGGCGGCGAGGTGGGAAGGTCGGGTGTTGGCACATCTGAGACGTTGGGCTAACGGCAGCTAACCCAGCTAGAGGAGACGTTCGCGTAGGGCAGGGGAATGTCATGGGTTGGCTCACAGGCGACTGGCGTGTGCCAAATTGGCTCGATCCAGATCTCTTGACAGAGGGCAAGAACCGGAAAGGAACTTCTGGCTGAGGCAACCGCCTGTTAGAGCATCCAGGGTCTAAACCCTTCGTGTGGGTCCTTATCACCCCCAGCGGAGCACGACCGGGTCGAGGCGGCGGGCGATCTCCAGGAGGCCCTTGCGGGTCTCCGGATGCAGGGGCTGCAGGGGATGGCGCACCCT
>NZ_QQBB01000002.1:430593-686042 GCF_003350535.1 Microvirga subterranea | reverse complement strand
GTCTGGCTCGACGGCCAGCAGGTGGTCAACTACTCCGGCGCGGTCGGCTACACCGACCAGAGCACCACCCACTGGAACATGGGCATCTACCGCTCGTCGCCGACCGGAAACGAAACGCTGGCGGTGCAGGTGAAGTCGCCGGATCTGTCCTACGGCACCAGCGCATCGGCGGCCAAGCATGGTGCCCCGGCAGCGGATACCCTCTCATCCGATCCGACATCAGCGCCGCTTCCGACCCCATCCCCGGATGCGGATCAGACGGCCGTACCGGGCAAAACCTTGATCGGTGGCTGGACCAGCGACACGTTGATCGGGACCTCCGGCGACGATAAGCTTTTCGGAAAGGGAGGCAGCGACCTGCTGACCGGAGGCGAAGGCAAGGACACCTTCGCATTCGACACGAGGCTGGATGGGTCACGGATCGACAAGATCACCGACTTCGATGTGAACGACGATACAATCCAGCTCGACGATGCGATCTTCGCGAGCCTCGTTCAGGGCAAGCTCGGAGAGGCCAACTTCCGGACCGGCGGCGCGGCCCTCGACCGGAATGACTACATCCTCTACGACCGCGCCAGCGGGACCATCTCCTATGACCCGGACGGCTCAGGCTGGCAGGACGCCATGGCCTTCGCAAAGGTGACACCCGGTCTCGCACTGACCTACGATCACTTTTTCGTCGTCTGAGCGATCTCACCGGCCCCGCGGAGGTCCCTGGCGGACCGTCGCGGCAGCCACCCATATGTGCGGCGGGAGCCCGGACCGAGAGCCTCGCTCATGCGTCATTCCGCCGCCTCTCGGCCTGCATTCTTCGGCCCGGTCGCTCCATCGTGCGGGTTCGGAACCTCGCAGCCAGTCGCACAGCAACGCCCTGGTTGCTTGGAGACGCGCCTCCCCTCCTCCAGCACTCCCTGATCGAGAAGGTTTTCGACGAGCTCGACCTTTTCCATGATTGGATAGTTGCGCCAGATCTCCCGTTTCATCGCCTCCGGCGATCCGCCGCCGTGTAGCGATATGACCGAGTACCAGCCAGCCTGGTGGGAAACGGTCAGGTCCTCGATCAGCCGCGACACCTCCATCCGCTGTTCCATGGGGATGTCGGCTCGCCCGCCGAGAACGGACGTGAGAGAGGCCTGCGTCAGCGGGTTGTGGTCTTCGTCAGGCCCCGGCAGCGCAACCACCATGCCGCCCGAGACGTAGTGGGCGAGCCGATGCATGTCGTAGATCTTGGTGGCCAGAAGGAGCTTGCCGATGTTCGAAAACACGGCATCCGGCATGACCGATCCTGCCGGGTCCTTCGTGCAATACACAGAGGCTGCCACGCCGCAGGCATAGAAACCCTCCGTGATCGTGATCAGTTCGACCATCGCGTCGCGGATATGGCCGTGCCGGTCCGGGTCGAGACCATTCGCCTCGACCATCAGAGCGCCTGCCCCTATCAGCAGATCGCCGAATCCGGCGCGAGCGCCGATGCAGGAATGGCGATGGTGGGTCGCGTAGGACGTGGTGATGAAGCCCCCTTCTTCGTATTCGCCTGCGAGAAAAACGCGGTCGTGCGGCACGAACACGTCGTCGAAGATCACGACCCCGGTCGACTGCCCGTACTTGGCGGAGAACTTTGCCGCAGCCTCGCCTGGCCGCCCTGCGGGGCGCGCCACGATCGTGACGCCGGGGGCATCCACCGGAACGGCGCAGCAGACCGCAAATTCCGCGTCCTCCTTCGTGTGCGTCCGGCAGGGCATGACGAGGAATTCGTGCATGTAGGGAGCGCCGGTCACGATGGCCTTGGTGCCGCGGATGACGATGCCGTCCGGCCGCCGCTCCTTGATGTGTACGTAGACATCCGGATTGGCCTGCTGCCCAGGCCGCTTGGCCCGGTCGCCCTTCGCATCCGTCATGGCGACGCCAAGGGTTAGGTCGCGATCCTGCACCTCGTGCAGGTAGTTCAGGAAGCGCTCCGAATAATCGGTCCCATGTGAGACGTCAGTCCGCTTCGTCGCCTGGAAGATGCCGTTGAGCGCATCATGGGTGAGGTAACGCTGCGCACAGCCTGAGATCTTGCAGACCAACCGGACGGCCTCGAGCTTGGAGAGCAGGTCCGCCGATGTCTCGTTGATATGCAGCATCCGGTTGACAGTCCTGCCGGATGTACCCTGGCGGGCTGTCATGATCGGCAGGTGGTCGGGCCGGTGCGCCAGATCGTAGGTGATGCCGACCGCATCGATGCCGGCGGCGAGAAGGGGCTCGTCGGCAACGCTCCCGATGGCCTGCCCGTTCACGAACACCCTTGGCCTGTAGGCACGAAGCGAATCCCGATAATCCGATGCCGTCATGAGCATGGAAGCCTCCCCGGTCGTTCTTGTCCACAAATTTGAACAGTGTTAGAAATTCCCGTCAAGAACGAAAAGCGGGAGCCGGGATGGCTGTGGAGCAGCGCAAGCAAGGGCGGGTGCAGGCCACCCGAAACCTCAAGCGAGGTCTGATCCTGGAGGCGGCTCGAAGGGTCTTCGAAGCGGAGGGTCTCGAAGGCGCCTCCCTGCGCGCTATCGCGGCCGCAGCCGGTTATACGCCGGCAGCCCTCTATTTTCACTTCGAGTCCAAAGAGGCGATCTATGCCGAGATCCTGCAGGTCTCCCTGGCAAAGCTGGGCGAGGTCGTCAGGAAGGAAGCATCGCAAGCAATTGAGCCAACCGAGCGCCTGCGCGCCGCCGCCATGGCGTTCTTTCGGTTTTACGCCGAGAACCCGCGCGACCTGGATCTCGGCTTCTATCTCTTCCGGGGCGGGATGACGCCCGAAGGCTTGGGCAAGGACCGTAACGAACACTTGAACAGGTGCCTTGAAGCGGCACTAAATCCCATCGCGGAGGCCGCGGTTCAAGCGGGAGCATCACCGGGCCACGCAAGGATCCTCATGGTCGATGTTTTTGCCCATACAGCCGGACTGCTCCTGCTCTCTCATACCGGGCGCATGAGAGTGTTTCAGCTCAGTGCTCGCGATCGCATGGAAGCATATCTAGAGACCTGCCTCGACAATCTGCCGCGACCCAAAGATCAGGTGCGGTGAGCAGCCGGAAAACGCACCCTTCGATTCGCCCAGGCAAGACGGCGTAAGAGATCACGATGATCTTGGCGCCAAATTGTCCTATGCATATTTGTCCAAATACCCCTACTTCATTCCAATTAATCCTATCGTAGGTGTAAAGGCAGATCCAATATCTCGAATTCGTGTCTTCTAGGAATGGCGGAATTGTGCAATTTTAATGGCCTCACCATATTTTGCCACAATTCGTTCCTCTGCGTTCCGCGTCCCGCGACAAACCAATCAAGTTTGCCAGGAAGATCCACGATGAAAATGCACAATCCTGATGCTCGCGGAGCATGTTTTGGATTCTCGGCTCCGGACGACCGAGTCTTCTCGCTCCACATTCCTGCCCTCAGCGATGACGGATACGAGCATCCTCGCTATTCGTTCGATATCGAATTCGATCCCGAAACGCCCGACAGGATGATCGTCCGCCTGCTCGAACTCGACGAGGACAACTTCATCCGGGCCGTTCGTACTAGCACATCCTTCCCGGTGACGATGCTGGGCGAGCTGCTCAGCCAGAGAAAAGCTACGGCGGAAGAGATCGCCGGCTGGCAGGCCGCTCCGGACGACGAATAGCGCCCGATCCCCTGTGAAAGTGCAGCTTCGCCGTGTCGCGCCGGATCAGCGGCACGCGATCGTCGCCCGGGGACAGGAGGCGACATAGTTCACGGTCGGGCAGAATGTCACCGCGTAGCTTTCATCGATGGTGCACGTGACGTGCACCCGATGAGGCGCCGGCACAGGCCCCAGACTCTGGTGAAGCACGGAATAGCCGAGCCCCTGGTCGGCCAGCCTAACGATCGGCTGGATCGGTTGGGCAATCGGGGTGTAGCGATGGCGTGTGATACGGCCGTAATCGGCTGCCTCGGCCCCCATGCCGGCCAGCGCCAGCAGAACGGTCGTCGTCGCGAAAAGGAATCTCATGACACACCTCGCTCCTCCTGCGCCTTCGGGACCCCAAATCGCCCAGGCGGCATAAAATCTTACGAACGATAATGCGCAGCTGAGCTTCTGGGTTCACTCCCCGCCCCTGAAAGTCTAAGCCCTGGCTGGACCGTCATCGTGTCTCGCGGGCAATCTTTTCGACGGAGACCGTATGGAGAGCGTGTCCGGTCTTCTCGAAAGCGGTGATGTTGGCGAAGGTTGTCTCGGCGATGCTTGTGAGAGCCTCCTGCGTGAAGAAGGCTTGATGGCCGGTGATCAGCACGTTCGGAAACGTCAGGAGCCGGGCAAAAAGATCATCGCTGATGAACCGGGACGACAGATCCTCGAAGAAGAGATCGGCCTCCTCTTCGTAAACGTCGAGGCCAAGGCTCCCGATGATGCCATCCTTTAGGCCCCGCACCACCGCCCGTGTGTCGATGACGGCGCCGCGGCTCGTATTGATGAGCATGACCCCGCGCTTCATCAAGCCGAGGCTCGCGTCGTCGATCAGATGATGCGTGTCAGGTGTTAGAGGGCAATGAAGAGTGATGACGTCCGATGACGAGAGCAGTTCGGCCACCGGGACATAGCGGACCCCAAGCCCCTCGCAGGCCGGATTCGGGTGGAGATCGTGTGCAACCACGGTGCACCCGAACCCGGCTAGGATCCGGCAGACCACCTCTCCGATCTTGCCCGTGCCCACGACCCCTGCCGTTTTTCCTGCGAGATCGAAGCCGAGGAGTCCTTCGAGCGCGAAGTTGCCCTCCCGAACCCGGTTATAGGCCCGATGGGTCTTGCGATTGAGGGTCAGCATCAGGGCGATCGTGTGCTCGGCGACGGCGTGGGGCGAATAGGCAGGAACGCGCGCCACCGCGATCCCTTCAGTCCGGGCAGCCTCCAGGTCCACGTTGTTGAAGCCGGCCGACCGCAGTGCGACCAAACGAATTCCCTGCCCGGCGAGTTGCGAAAGCACCCCGGCAGTCAACTCATCATTCACGAAGGCGCAGATTGCGTCGGAGCCCGCCGCAAGATTGCTCGTTTCTGCGGTCAGTCGGGCTTCGAGATAGATCAGGTGGTGGCGCAAGCCGGCGTTGGCCGCGTCGAGGAACCGACGGTCGTAAGGTTTCGTGCTGAAGACAGTGACCCGCATCGCAATCGCACGCTCCCCGGTCATTCCGTTCTGAAAGGGAAACGGGCGTGAGCTCAAAGCGTTGCGGCTCGCCGGATTGCTCCTCTCCGAGGAACTCAGTCGAACTCCACTCGCCAGCTCGGATACACCATCCGGCCGTTCGGTCGCGCCAAGCCGGAGATGCGCCGCATTTCGTCCTGCGAGAGGGCAAAGTCGAAGATGTGCAGGTTCTCGGCGATGCGGTTCCGGTTGCCGGATTTGGGAATGGCGATGGTCGCAGGCTGCTGCACATGCCAGCGCAGGATCACCTGGGCGGGCGTTTTCCCGTGCTCTGCCGCAATGGCTTGGATGGCAGGGTCGTCGATGAGGTCGCCCTTCCCGAGCGGGCAATAGGACGTGAAGGCGAGGCCGTGCCTCCGGCAGGCGTCCCGCACCAGGCTCTGATCGAGATACGGGTGATACTCGCATTGATTCACCACCAGCAGCTCGGCCGAGAGGCGAACGGCTTCCTCCACAAGGCTGGCGGAAAAGTTCGAAACGCCGATATGGCGCGTGAGCCCCTGCCGCTTCGCGCCGCTCAGGGCCCGGAGGGTATCGCCGAGCGGCACATCGCTGTTCGGCCAATGGATGAGCAGCAGGTCGACCTGCGAGAGGCCCAGCCGCCGAAGGCTCGCTTCGGCCGACCGGCGCAGGTCATCGGGAGCAAGGTCGCCGTGCCAGACCTTGGTGGTGACGAAGATCTCGTCCCTGGCCACCCCGGATGCCTTGAGCCCAGCGCCGACCGCCTCCTCGTTGCCGTACATGGCCGCCGTGTCGATGTGACGATACCCGGCGTCCAACGCCGCACGGACGGCATCTGCGCAGGCGTCGTCGCGGAGCGTCCATGTTCCCAAGCCAAGGCAAGGGATGCGAGCACCGTTTGCCTCGACGAGAGCTGCTTTCGTCATCGACCCATCTCCGATCATTTTTGGCGTGCCGGGAGCCGTAGAGGACACGGCCTTGTCCTACGATGTCGCCCGGAAGCTGTAGGCTTCCCCGGGACGGAGGCCGAGGCTTACCGCTTGGTCTGACCAGCAGTCCGCCCGGACTTGACTGCATTCTCGACCTTGTCGAGCTTATCCTCGAGTTTGTCGAGCTTCGCCAGGATCTGATAGAGCAGATCAGGGACGACCCGCGTGTAGTCGACGTTCTCCCGCGAGGCCTTTGCGGTCGCCTGAGCGGCTTCGATCAGTTCCCGGATCTCCGCCCGGGAGACCGGTACAGCGTCGGCAGCGGGAGCCGGCGTTGTCTGGGCATGGGCTTGGGCGGCGAGCCCAAGCAAGACGATGGCGGTGAGGGCGGCTCGGTGCATTGCGTTCTCCTGGAGGACATTCCTGTCGATGCCTTAGAAATCGTGCCCTAAGGTAAAGTTATTCCTAAGAGAACGGCTCCGAAGAACAGAATACACGCCTCTCCTTATATATTACCGCCGACCCGGTCGGCCTCGGCCCCAAAAGCGATACAGCTTCTAATCGGCAAGCCCGAGAGCAGCAGCCTCATCATCCGAGAACAAGCGAGAGCGCGTCAGGAACCGCACGTTGCGCCCATTTTCGAGGGAGAACATCCCGCCCCTGCCCGGCACCACGTCGATGATCAGCTGTGTGTGCTTCCAGTACTCGTACTGCGATGGGCTCATATAGAAGGGCGCGCCGCCGATCACACCGAGCAGAACATCGGCGTCTCCGACAATGTAGTCGTCCTGCGGGTAGCACATGGGGGACGAGCCGTCGCAGCATCCGCCCGACTGATGGAAGAGAACGGGCCCGTATTCGCTCTCCAATGTCGCAATCAGGTCGATTGCGGCAGGCGTTGCCGTGACACGTAGGATCTCGGTCTTTTCCATCCATCACCTCACGTCGTGCCATGCGGAGGCAGGGCGCGGGACGCCGCGCCCTGCCCTTTCCGCACGGATCAGAAGAACCCGAGCGCCTTGCTGCTGTAGCTGACAAGGAGGTTCTTGGTTTGCTGATAGTGGTCCAGCATCATCTTGTGCGTCTCGCGACCGATGCCGGACTGCTTGTAGCCGCCGAAGGCCGCGTGGGCCGGGTACGCATGGTAGCAGTTGGTCCAGACGCGGCCCGCCTGGATGGCCCGGCCGAAGCGGTAGGCGCGATTGCCGTTGCGGGTCCAAACGCCCGCCCCGAGCCCGTAGAGGGTGTCATTGGCGATCGACAGGGCCTCGTCCTCGTCCTTGAAGGTGGTGACGGAGACCACCGGGCCGAAGATCTCCTCCTGGAAGATCCGCATCCGGTTATGGCCGCGGAACACGGTCGGCTTGACGTAGTAGCCCCCGGCCAGTTCGCCCGGCAGATTGTTGCGCTCGCCGCCCGTCAGAACCTCGGCTCCCTCCTGCCTGCCGATGTCGATGTAGCTGAGGATCTTCTCGAGCTGCTCGCTTGATGCCTGAGCGCCGATCATCGTGGATGGATCGAGCGGGCTTCCCTGCCTGACGGCCTCGACACGCTTCAGTGCCTTCTCCATGAACCGGTCGTAGATTGACTCCTGGATCAGGGCACGGCTCGGGCAGGTGCAGACCTCGCCCTGGTTGAGGGCGAACATGACGAAGCCTTCGATGGCCTTGTCGAGATAGTCGTCGTCCTCCGCCGTCACGTCGCCGAAGAAGATGTTCGGCGACTTGCCGCCGAGCTCGAGCGTGACCGGGATGAGGTTCTGGCTCGCATATTGCATGATCAGGCGGCCCGTCGTCGTCTCGCCCGTGAAGGCGATCTTCGCGATGCGGGAGCTCGACGCGAGGGGCTTGCCGGCCTCGAGTCCGAAGCCGTTGACGATATTGAGGACGCCGGGCGGCAGCAGGTCGCCCACGAGCTCGGCCCAGACGAGGAGCGAGGCGGGCGTCTGCTCGGCCGGCTTGATCACCACGCAGTTGCCCGCCGCGAGCGCCGGCGCCAGCTTCCAGGCCGCCATCAGGATCGGGAAGTTCCAGGGAATGATCTGGCCCACGACGCCGAGCGGCTCGTGGAAATGATAGGCGACCGTGTCGTGATCGATCTCGGCGATCGATCCCTCCTGGGACCGGATGCAGCCGGCGAAATAGCGGAAGTGGTCGATGGCGAGCGGGATATCCGCAGCGGTCGTCTCGCGGATCGGCTTTCCGTTGTCCCAGGTCTCGACCAAGGCCAGCGTGTCGAGGTTCGCTTCCATCCGGTCGGCGATCTGGTTGAGAATGCGCGCACGTTCGCCCGGCGCCGTCTTGCCCCAGGCATCCTTCGCCGCATGGGCGGCGTCCAGAGCCTTCTCGATATCATCCTTGTCCGAGCGGGCGATCTCGCAGACGGACTTGCCGGTCACGGGCGAGATATTCTCGAAGTAGCGGCCGTTGACCGGCTCGACCCATTGCCCACCGATATAGTTGGCATAACGGTCCTTGAACGGGGCCTTGGTGAGCGTCAGGAATTCCGGCTTGTTCATTGGTTTCCTCCCTGGATGAACACGCCAGCCTCCTAGCAATTTGCGTGCCACTGCCCGCATTCACGGGAAGAAATCGATGCTGCACTGCGGCAAATGCTTGAAGAGCAAGGTGCGGCTCCGCCGCACAGTCCTCACGATGTTTCGTGACTTCTCTTTGCTTGGCCTTGGCCTATCATGGGCTCCGTCGCGCCATGAAACGCATCTGCAACACCTGTTGCAATTTGCGACACCGTGACAGGAGGAAGCCGTGTCGCCAGATCGGATTCAGGATGCACGCCGGAGTTTCTTTTCCGCAGGCACCCTCGCCCAGAACCTCGTTTCCCAGCCGATCCAACGCTCTTGGTCGCGATGTGCCGCGCTCGGACTGGAGGTCGGAAGCCGCTCCCTTCCCGAACCGCTGACACCTCAGGAGTTTGCTGCCGCCGCGGAAGAGGCCGAATCCTTCAAGCGCCTGTGCCGTCCGGAACTCGAAGTGCTCTATGCCGATGCCGAGGCGAACGACAGCATCGTCATTCTGACCAATGCCCAGGGCCTGATCCTCGACACGGTCGGCAGCACTGATTTCGCACAGCGCGCGGCGCGCGTGGCGCTCAGGCCCGGTGTTCCCTGGACCGAGCAGATCGTCGGCACCAACGCCATCGGCACCGCCCTGGCGGAAGGATGCCCGATCGAGGTGCGTGGGGCGGAGCATTACCTCGAGTGCAACCGCATCCTGAGCTGCTCGGCGACCCCGATCATCGGACCGCAAGGCAAGATCCTGGGCGTCCTCGACCTTTCTGGCCCGGCTGAAGTCCATCAGGCCCATGCGCTCGGCCTCGTTCGGTTGGCCGCCGAGCAGATCGAACACCGGCTCTTCGATCGCGGCTTCGAGCACACGGATCTCGTGCGCCTTCAGGCGGATCCCTCGCTTCTCGGCACCCCACGGGAGGGCATTCTCGTGTTCGAAAACGGGCAGCTGAAGGCGGCCAATCGCCAAGGTCTCCTGCTCGTCGGCCGCGATTACGGCGCCGTTGGCACGGCGGCATGGGCAGACCTGTTTCAGGATGGCCTGTCCGCCTTCTCCGACACAGGTCGCCTGAGACGGATCGGCGGAAGCTCTCTCTTTGGCAGATTGGATCGCCCTCGAAAGAAGGTCTCGGCGATCTCGTCCCCGCAACAGAAGCCCGTCACGCCGAGAGCCATTCAGCCGATCTTCGATCTGGAGACCCTCAAGGCCGTAGGGCGGGCGGTGCGTCTCCTTGATGCCGATGTGCCGGTCCTCGTCTGGGGGGAGACCGGAACGGGCAAGGAGATCTTTGCACGGGCGGCCCATGAGCGATGCGCGCGCTCCGGGAAGCCCTTCGTGGCCATCAACTGCGCCGCATTGCCGGAAACGCTGATGGAAGCGGAACTCTTCGGATACCAGCCGGGCGCCTTCACGGGTGCCCGGGCCGGCGGGTCCAAAGGACATCTTCGTGAGGCCGATGGAGGTGTGCTCTTCCTCGACGAGATCGGCGACATGCCGCTCGCCCTTCAGACGAAGCTGCTGCGGGTGCTCCAGGAGCGGGAGGTCGTGCCTCTCGGCGGAGGTCGGCCAGCCGCGGTCGACTTCGCCCTCATATGCGCCACCAATCGGGACTTGGCGGAACTCGTTCGAACGGGCGGTTTCCGGTCGGATCTCTATTACCGAATTGCCCAATATACGATCGAACTCCAGCCCCTGAGCCGGCGCGGGGATCGGGACCAACTCATTGACGCCTTATGGGAGGCACTCGGCGGCCGTGCCCGCCGGATCACCCTGTCTCCCGATTGTCTGGCCCATCTTACGGCCTACCACTGGCCCGGGAATTTCCGGCAGCTCGTCGGCTGCCTGCGCGCGATGCTGGCGCTTTGCGAGCCGGGCGAGACCGCCGGAACAGAGGCCTTGCCCTCGGATATCCGCGCAAATCCGGCGGAGTGCGGACCGGGCCGAACCCGATCTGCCGAGCAACCGGCAAGCCTGGATGCTCTCACGATCAACGCCATGCAGGATGCGCTTCAGGCGGCAGGAGGCAATGTATCCCTCGCCGCCCGCAGGCTGGGAGTGAGCCGCAGCACGCTTTACCGCCGCCTGCACGGCCAGCTCTGATGGGATCAATTCCGCGGAATTGCCAACCGGTAGGCCAGACGGGCTGCAACGCGGGCCGTTTGGCCATTCCGATCGAGGAGCGGATTGTACTCGGCGATGTCCGCGACGGCGAGCTTGCCGGAAGCCAGAACCGTGTCGACGAGGCCTTCAACGACGTCGAGCGGGACACCGCGGGCCGCAGGCGCGGAGACGCCGGGTGCAACGGCTTCGGGCAACACGTCGAGATCAACCGTCAGGTAAACCAAATCAGCCTGCGCGATGCGCCGTTCGAGAAGGCTGCGGAGGCCATCGACCTGATCAGGGCGGATTTCCTCATCGAGCCAGTATTCGACGTCCAAAGCCTTGGCCCGTTCGAACAGGGCTGTCGTGTTGGCCAACTCGCTGATCCCGAAGCAGATGTAGCGAAACTCGGCGCCATGGCTGGAGCAAAGCTCTGCAATCTGGCGGAATGGCGTTCCTGAATTCGGACGCGGCGCAAGCCGAAGGTCGAAATGCGCGTCGAGATTCACGACGAGAATCTTGGTAGATCCCATTCGATCGCGGAGGTGCTTTGTCAGGCCAAGGAAACTGCCGTAGGCAACCTCATGTCCTCCTCCGAGGACAACTGGCCGTGTGCCGCGGTCGAGCAATCCGGCAACCTTCTCGGCTAGGCTTTCCTGCGCTCCTTCCAGATCTTCACCCAGGCACACGACGTCACCGGCCTCGTACAGGGATATGGGGCCATGGACTGCCAAGCGGGACAGAATCTCGCGGATTGCCGCTGGCCCTCCAGCTGCTCCGACGCGCCCGAAATTCCGGCGAACTCCTTCGTCGGACGCAAAGCCGAGCAATGCGGATCCGCCCGTCGCGTCGTCGCTCAAAGGCCGTATGACGTCCTTGACGCGCCAGACTGGACCATCCTCGCCCTGATCCCCCGGAAGGCCGACAGGTCGCGAGGCCGGCTTCTCCTGACTGCTCATCGTTCAGCTCCTCTGGCTTCGGGTGCTTCAGGTCCGACGCCTTCACCACGGCCGCTCTGATGCCCCTCCTTGCGATTGCCGCCGCTCCCGGACGGCGACTGGCCCCCCTGTCCCCGTCCCGTTGGGGAGAACCGGCCGACAAGACGGTGGCGGTCCCCCGGATAGGTGATGCGTGCCTCAGTAATAAAGGACCCCGCCTGCCAGGTTCGGCGCTCCAGGACGAGGCAGGCTGTTCCGGTCGCGACCTGAAGGCGCCTGTGCAGCTTTGCATCGGCGCTGACCGCACCGATGACGTGCTCCGCATCCGTCCACGGAACGCGATTGAGGAGCCAGGTCCCGGGCGGCAGGTCTTCGAAGGTTTCCCTGCGCACGTCGGGCACCGACGCGAGATTGATGATCCTCTCCTCATAGGCCTCTGGCCTGCCATCGATGAGGTGCAGAGTATCGATGCACAGGACCTTGGCCCCGACTGCCAAGCCGGTCCGGCCAGCGGTCGCAGCATCCACCGCCTCGATCGCGCGGCGCAGGGTTTGATGATGATAGGTCTTCTTCGACCGCTTGGCCTCCATGGCGAAGTCGCGGATCTCGAGCACCGCTTCGTCGGCGCGGGGAGCAGCCACCACCGAGCCGGCCCGCCGCCGGCGGGTGATGAGCCCCTGCGCGGCCAAGGCGGAAAGGACCTTGTTGACGGTCATCCGCGAGCAGCCGTACTCGGCCATGAGTTCGTGCTCGAACGGGAGCCGGTGGCCGGGGGCCCACTCGCCCGACATGATCCGTCCCTCGATGTCGTTTCGGATCTTCTGGTGCAGATGCACGGCTTCCTCCGAACAGGTCCAGCCTCACACCACCCGTGCCCGGCCGTACGTGCCATCCCCTTTGTGTTCCCAACCTGCAGATTTTGTCTAGACAAATTACGAAGCTCATATATGTCTATACATATTGATCGCATCAACAGGCTGAGCGACCATGCTTTTCGACACCATCTGGCTGAATGCGCGTCTGGCGACCTTTGCGGGCCAAGCAGAGGATTTAGGCATCGTTGAAGGCGGGGCCATCGCGTCCAGGGATGGGCGCATCGCCTATGTGGGGCGTCAGGACGAACTCCCCCGCGGGTGGGATACTGCCCACCGGGTCGATTGCGCCGGCCGGTGGATCACCCCCGGCCTGATCGACTGCCACACCCATCTGGTGTTCGGCGGTGATCGCGCCAGGGAATTCGAACAGCGCCTCGCCGGCGCGACCTATGAGGAAATCGCGCGCGCAGGCGGCGGCATCCTGTCGACGGTCCGCGCGACACGCGCGGCCTCGGAGGACGATCTCGTCGCGGCTGCGCTGCCGCGCCTCGATCACCTCATTCGGGAAGGCGTCACCACGGCTGAGGTCAAATCGGGCTACGGGCTCGACCTACCGTCCGAGCTGCGCATGCTGCGCGCGGCCCGCCGTCTCGGGCAGGCGCGTCCCGTCACGGTGACCACCACCTTTCTCGGCGCCCATGCCCTGCCGCCGGAGGCAAATGGCGACAAGGACGGGTTCATCGATCTCATCTGCGACGAGCTATTGCCCGCCGTGGCGAGGGAAGGCCTCGCGGATGCAGTCGACGGCTTTTGCGAAGGCATCGCCTTCACGCCGGCGCAGATCTCCAAAGTCTTCGCCGCAGCGAAAGCCCATGGGCTTCCCGTGAAGCTCCATGCCGACCAGCTGTCGAACCTGCACGGGGCGGAGCTTGCGGCTCGATACGATGCTCTGTCGGCCGATCACCTCGAATACACCGACGCTGAAGGGGCCGCCGCCCTGGCGAAGGCCGGGACCGTGGCCGTTCTCCTGCCTGGGGCATACTATATGCTGCGCGAGACCCAGGCACCGCCCGTGGATCTGTTCCGCGCCCACGGGACGCGGATGGCGATTGCGACCGACTGCAATCCGGGCACGTCGCCGCTGACGTCCCTGCTTCTGGCGATGAACATGGGCGCGACGCTGTTCAGGCTGACCGTCGACGAATGCCTCGCAGGAGTGACACGTGAAGCCGCCCGTGCGCTCGGCCGTCTCGAGGACGTCGGAACGCTCGAACCCGGCAAATGGTGCGACCTTGCGATCTGGGACATCGAACGCCCGGCCGAGCTCGTCTACCGCATAGGCTTCAACCCCCTGCATGCCCGCATTTGGAGAGGACAATGAGCCATCAGGTCATGCTCACCCCCGGAGCTGCGACACTCGCACAGTGGCGCGACATCTACTTCGGCGCCCGAACCGGGCTCCAGCCCGGTTGGGAGACCAAGGTCGCGCGGAGCGCCGAGATCGTGGATGCGATCATCGCCAAAGGCGAGAGCGTCTACGGCATCAACACGGGCTTCGGAAAGCTCGCGAATGTCCGCATCAGCGACGCCGATCTCGTCACGCTCCAGCGCAACATCGTCGTCTCTCACGCTGCGGGTGTCGGCGAGCCTCTCCCGGTTCCGGTCGTTCGCCTGATGATGGCGCTGAAGCTGGCAAGCTTGGCACAGGGCGTCTCCGGTGTGCGGACCTCAACGATCGTGCATCTCGCCGACTGCCTTGAGAAAGGCCTCGTCCCGGTCGTTCCCGGCCAGGGATCGGTCGGCGCGTCGGGCGACCTTGCTCCCCTCGCACACATGACGGCGGCCCTGATGGGAATCGGTGCCTTCATCGTTGACGGAGTACAGGTCCCGGCGCAGGTGGCTCTCGAGCGCGCAGGAATGTCTCCACTCACGCTCGGTCCGAAGGAGGGGCTGGCGCTTCTCAACGGCACCCAGACCTCCACCGCTCTCGCCTTGGCTGGTCTGTTTCATGCCGAACGCGTGTTCCAAGCAGCCCTTGTGACCGGCGCCCTCTCGACCGATGCCGCTCGTGGATCCGACAGGCCGTTCGATCTCCGGATCCAGTCGGTCCGCGGCCATCGCGGGCAGATCGAGGTCGCGACCGCTCTCCTCTCACTGATGGCCTCCAGCAAGATCCGCGCATCGCATCTCACTAACGACGATCGCGTCCAGGATCCCTACTGCCTGCGCTGCCAGCCGCAGGTCATGGGAGCCTGCCTGGACCTGATCCGCCAAGCGGGTGCGACGCTAGGGATCGAGGCCAACGGCGTGTCCGACAACCCATTGGTTTTCACGGACACGGGCGAGGTCATTTCGGGCGGGAACTTCCACGCCGAACCGGTAGCCTTCGCGGCCGACATGATCGCCATGGCCTTATGCGAGGTCGGATCGTTGTCCGAACGCCGGATCGCCATGCTGGTCGACCCGGCCCTCTCGGGTCTTCCCGCCTTCCTCACACCGAAACCGGGCCTCAACTCGGGATTCATGATCCCGCAGGTCACCGCAGCCGCGCTCGTATCCGAGAACAAGCAGCGCGCCTACCCGGCCAGCGTGGATTCCATCCCGACATCGGCCAATCAGGAGGACCATGTCTCCATGGCGGCACATGGCGCACGTCGTCTCCTGCCGATGGCGGAGAATGCGGCCAATGTCGTGGCGATCGAATTGCTGACGGCGGCACAGGGGTGCGATTTTCACGCTCCGCTCGCGTCTAGCCCGCCTCTCGAAACGGTCCGGTCCCGCCTTCGGTCCGACGTGCCGAGCCTGCAGGACGACCGATATTTCGCCCCGGACATCGCGGCCGCGGCCGCGCTCGTCAGGACGGGAGCGCTGGCAGAGATCGTCAACACCCGGAACCTTCCGTCTGTGACGGCTCCAGGCGATCAGCCCCGCGTCGACGGCTTCTGACCCTGAACCCCACGCCATCGAGATTTATCCACTCAGATCACGACCGAGGACATCCCCATGACTCGCATCGACAACACCCGGACCATCCGCGCAGCACACGGTTCAACCTTGTCGGCCAAAAGCTGGCTGACGGAGGCGCCGCTTCGCATGCTCATGAACAACCTCGACCCGGACGTCGCTGAGAAGCCTGGCGAACTTGTCGTCTACGGCGGCATCGGGCGCGCGGCCCGCGACTGGGAAAGCTTCGACCGGATCGTCTCATCCCTCAGGAACCTCGAGGCGGACGAGACGCTTCTGGTTCAGTCCGGCAAACCCGTCGGAGTGTTCCGTACCCACGCCGATGCCCCGCGTGTGCTGATCGCGAACTCGAACCTCGTTCCCCACTGGGCGACCTGGGACCATTTCAACGAGCTCGATCGCAAGGGGCTGATGATGTACGGCCAGATGACGGCCGGGTCCTGGATCTACATCGGCTCCCAGGGCATCGTTCAGGGCACCTACGAGACCTTCGTGGAAATGGGACGCCAGCATTACGGCGGCGACCTCGCCGGACGGTGGATTCTGACCGCCGGTCTGGGTGGCATGGGTGGCGCCCAGCCGCTTGCAGCCACCATGGCCGGCGCATCCTGCCTTGCCATCGAGTGCCAGGCGAGCCGGATCGAGATGCGTCTGCGCACCGGCTATGTCGACGTTCAGGCGGCCGATCTCGACGAGGCGTTGGCGATCATCGAGAAGGCCGCAAGGACGAAGACCCCCGTCTCGGTCGCCCTGCTCGGAAACGCGGCCGAGATCCTTCCCGAGCTGATCCGCCGCGGTGTTCGTCCGGATTGCGTCACGGACCAAACCTCCGCTCACGACCCGATCAACGGCTATCTCCCGATCGGATGGACCGTGGCCGAGTGGGAGGCCAAACGCGAGACGGACCCGAAGTCGGTGGAAAAGGCCGCCCGGCATTCTATCGCCGAACACGTACGCGCCATGCTGGCGTTCCATCGGATGGGAATTCCAACCGTCGATTACGGCAACAACATCCGTCAGGTCGCATTGGAGGAAGGCGTCGCCGATGCCTTCGACTTCCCGGGCTTCGTCCCCGCCTATATCCGGCCGCTGTTCTGCCGCGGCATCGGGCCGTTCCGGTGGGCTGCGCTGTCGGGAGACCCCGAAGATATCGCCCGGACCGATGCCCGCGTGAAGGAGTTGCTGCCGGACAACAAGCATCTCCATAACTGGCTCGACATGGCCAAGCAGCGCATCAAGTTCCAGGGCCTGCCGGCGCGGATTTGCTGGGTGGGACTGGGCGACCGCCAAAGGCTCGGCCTCGCCTTCAACGAGATGGTTGCGCGAGGCGAGCTGAAGGCCCCCATCGTCATCGGGCGCGACCACCTCGACAGCGGATCGGTCGCATCGCCGAACCGGGAGACCGAGGCCATGATGGACGGATCGGACGCCGTGTCCGACTGGCCGCTGCTGAACGCTCTTCTGAATTGCGCCTCAGGCGCAACCTGGGTGTCGCTGCATCATGGCGGCGGTGTCGGAATGGGGTTCTCGCAGCATTCCGGGATGGTCATCGTCTGTGATGGGACCGAGGAGGCGGCCAAGCGGATTGAGCGTGTCCTGTGGAACGATCCTGCCACAGGCGTGATGCGTCACGCGGATGCAGGCTACGAGATTGCGCGGAACTGCGCCCGTGAGCACGGCCTCAATCTACCCAGCCTGTAGATCGAAGCGTAGCGCCGATTATTCTCCGTAGGCCTGGAGATGCCCGGGAAGCTCCTTGGTCATCCAGGCCACCATCTCCTCACGGGTCCTCAGGTGGTCTGGCATGGGGACGAACGGGGGATCGGCACCACCCTGCCCAATGGACATCTCGTCGGGCAGGGCGAACTCGTCATGAACCTGCTCTTCGGTTGCGCCATCCCCAAGCCAAAGCAGGAGAAGCCACAGAGCCGTGAAGAACCCTGCGACTGGTGCGAGCAGAAGGATCGTGACGTCCGTAATCACCGTGCATCCTTGGTAAGTCAGCACGGCCCATGAGGCAATCCGACTGAGCCTTTTGTGAGATCTGGCCAGGCCCAGACAAAAAGAAAGCGCCCGGCGGACGCTTTGAGATCGGTCTGATGGGACAGATGAGCCGCAAATGCCAAGTTTGCAGGCGAGTTCGGCGCATGTCCGGAAAATCAGGTTATGAGCGGCTTCTCCGGCTGCTGCCGCTCTTCCAGGAATCGCACGAAGGGCGCCCGTCGTGCATGGTATCTCGCGATGATATCGCTTCGGATGAACTCCTTCAGCTCCTCCTCTGCACCACTCTGCTCAAGAGCGGTCAGCTCCCGTCCATGCTGGACGTCAATGCCGTCGAGGATCAGCAATGCCTGCCGCGCTTCGCCACCGTAGTCAGAGCCGGCAACAGAATGACTTAGCTCCGCTCCGCCGGCTTCAGCATCAATATTACCCATGTACTGCATGTGGCCTCCGGATGTTGTTGTTTATCCCTATACCGAAACGATATCGTTCACCTTCATCGAGCGACAAGAAGGGCGCTTGGGAAAAAGGTGGTAAGGCGTAGCCCCTCCTGAGTAGCGGCGTCTCGCCAAGGACCGCAGGGTGCAGGTCCGCACGGACGATCAGGTTTTGTAATCCCCAGGGTTGAGGGGCGCTGATTCAACGAATACAATCGCCCGGCAAGAATGACCTGCATGCGAGAGTGGCTCGCCACGCACCTGCCGACGACTGCCGCCCTCGCGACTGACGGCCGAGCGCTCATCCGGATGGCTGCTGCCATGATGCATCGTTTTGCCATCGCCACATGGAGCCTCCGGCTGCGCAGTCGCCTGCCGGCGCGATGGCTGATGCTCGGCCTCATCATTGGGATTCCAGTCGGCGCAGGACTCCTCGGTCTTGGCCCTGCCGGCTCAAAGGCTCTTGCGGCTGAAACCGTTCGGAAGATCCTCCACGTCGATTCCTATCATAAGGGCAACGAGTGGAACGACCGCATCCTTGCTGCACTCCGCGAAACTCTGGCAGGCAAGCCGGTTGACCTCCAGGTCGTTTACCTGGATGCGAAGAGGCATCCCGCCGATGCGGAGATCCGCTCTTCGGTTGACCGTGCGCTTCAGGTGATCGGCCGTCTTAAACCGGACGTGATCACGGTCAGCGACGATCCTGCCGCCCAATATCTCGTCATGGAACACCTGCGGGACGGTGGGATCCCCGTGGTGTTCTGCGGGCTCAACTGGGATGCCTCGATCTACCAATTGCCCTATCGCAACACCACCGGAATGGTCGAGGTGTCGCCAATCCCGCAGATCGTCCGGCTGCTGCGTCAGCACGCACGTGGTTCACGCCTGGGCTTTCTTGCCGAGGACACGGACGTGAAGCGCAAGGAGCTCGCCTATCACGAGCGTCTTTTCGGCATCACATACGAGAAAACCTATTTCGTATCTTCGCATGCAGCCTGGAAGGAGGCATTCCTGCGCGCCCAGCAGGAAGTCGACATGCTGATGATCCTCGGTGTCGGAGCGATTGCGGATTGGAATCCAGCCGACGCCCGGCGGCTTGCGGAGGAGCGAAGCGAGATTCCCAGCGGGACGGACTTCGAGTGGCTGACACCGGTGAGCCTCATCGGAGTCGTGAAGCACCCGGAGGAACAGGGGCGCTGGACCGCACAGGCAGCACTTCGAATTTTGGATGGAGTTCCGCCAAGCGCCATTCCCCTCACCTACAACCGGGAGGGCGATCTGTTCTTCAATCCCAGGATCGCCAAGCGGATCGGCATACGGGACGCCCCGCCACTATCAAGGATCGTGCCATGAAGCCGATCGCGGCTGCATTCGGCATCGTCAAAGGTCCGAAACGCTCCATCACCCGCCAAACGCTCCGCAAGATCGCCCTTCGCATCAGCCTGGTCGTCGCGGTCGCAACCGTTCTCAGCTACTGGCACGTCAGAACACGGTTCGAGCAACAGGCGGTCGAGGTTCTCGAACGTTATGTCGAGCAACGCCGCGTTCGTGAAAGCGCCATCTTCGACCTCGCCAGCGGAAATGTCCGCACATTTGCCGAAGCCTACCAGCAAGAGATCCGCCAGACGGACCCACGAGACGCAGAGCAGCGTTTCGGGACCCTCTTCGAGGCTCGCCCGGACGGGACGACAAGGCTAACGGAAGCGGTCTTCAAGTCCTATGGCCTGTCGGGCTTCATCGGAAAGCATGTTGCGATCGATCGTGATCTCAAGCGCCGACTGATGGTAGCCTTCGATCTTGTGAGGCAATACGGCCCGGCTTGGGCAAGCCAGTTCGCGAACCTCTATGTGGTGACGCCGGAAGGCGCCGTGATCATGTACTGGCCCGGGCAGCCCTGGGCCCTCAGGGCCAGCGATTGGGAGATTTCCGGAAAAATCGGCCTCCTGTCGGAGGGCAGAAGCCCTGTTATGGTTGCCGGCGCTTCCGACGCTCCAGTCTCAGACAAGGAGCGGTGGTCGGAGCTTTACCTGGATTACGGCACGAACGAGTGGCTGGTCTCGGTCACCCGCCCGGCTGTCGAGGACGGGCGCCCTCTGATCCAGGTCGGCCAAGACATTCTGATGCACGACCTGATCGGACGCGCCGTCAACACAGAACTGAGAGGGACCCATAATCTTCTCTTCACAGCAGACGGCCGACTGATTGCCCATCCGCGCTTCATGGATGCGATACAAGCGAGAAGCGGCTCGCTCCCGATCGCCGATACTGGAGATCCCCACCTTGCGGAAATTCACAGGCTTGCAGTGGAAAATCCAGCCGACAAGGCTGTCATTCGCAACGAAGAGTATGATGAGATCGCGGCTTTGACGAAGCTCAGCGGCCCTGGCTGGATCCTCGCGACGATCTACCCCTTGTCACTCAGTGCGCAGGATGCATGGAAAGCTGCACGCATCGTGCTGATCATGGGCGCGCTGGCCCTCGTGGTCGAGCTCTTCATCCTCAGCACGACGCTCAAGGCGCAGATCGCCTCTCCCCTTCGGGAACTCGTACGGGCTACAGGCTCGGTTGCAGAAGGGCGCTTCGGAACCCAGCTTCATCTTGACCGCGACGACGAACTCGGTGATCTGGCCCAGGCCTTTACGGCCATGGCAAGGCAAGTAGACGCACGCGAGATGGCGCTAAGGGAGCGAAGCGCCAGCTTGGCCGAGCTCAACATACAACTGGCCCATCAGCTCGCGGAGCGTGAGCGTGCGGAAAAGGAGCTTGCCCATCACCGGGAACTCAACGTCCTTCTCGACACGATCGATTATGGAATTCTCTTCCTCGACGCCGATCTGAATGTCCGTCTTGCGAACCGCGCCTACAAGGCGATGTGGGGCTTGCCGGAAGCGCTGATTGCGAAGGACACCCCATTCCGTCACCTGATATTGCATACCCGGAACCTGGCGAATACGGATACTCGCGCGAACGAGGTGGAGGACATCGTCGATCGAGTTCGGCGCTGCGACGGTGAGCCTGTCGAGATCGGAACTCCCACGGGTCGGTTCCTTCGATATCAATGCATTGCGCTTCCCGACGGCGGGCGCATGCTTACCTACTTCGACATCACCGACCAGAAGCGGGCACTGGAAGCCGTTGCGGCGGCCGAGCAGCGGCAGCGGCGCCTTCTGGAGCTCGCGCCATTTCCGCTGGCCGTCACGCGGCTGCCCGATGGATTGATCCTCTATGCCAATGCCCGGACCGCCGAGATCACGGGTCTCTCTCCGGAAGAGATGCAGGGCACCTTTGCACCGGACTACTACGCCGATCCTGCCGTTCGGCACAGGCTTCTCGCCAGCATGCAAAAGGATGGGCGGGTCAGCGACATGGAAGCGCTCATGCAGCGCCCGGACGGTCAGAAGTTTTGGGCCCTGATCAATGCTTCCGTGGCCGATTACGAAGGTACGCCAGCGCTGCTTTCTGCTTTCAACAACATTTCGGAGCTGAAGAAGCGTGAGGAGCAGCTTGAATCGGCTCGGGCGGAGACGGAAGCAGCATTGCGCGATCTGAACGCAGTTCTTGAGACCATTCAGTACGGCGTGCTCTTCCTCGACCCCTCAATGCGCATCCGGCTGGCAAACCGCGCCTACCGGGAATTGTGGGATATCCCCGCAGAGTTCTACGACCAGCCGCGTGAACTCGAAGAGGATATGGAACTCAGTCGCTCCCTTGGAGCCTACGATGTTCCCGACGCCGAGTGGGAGACGTACAAGGAACGGCGCCTCCGCGAAATACATCAAGGCAACATCGCTCCCGTCGAGATGCGGCTGCGGAACGGCAGGATCATGCAATACCGATGCATCGCCCTTCCCGACGGCGGGCGGATGCTCACATACTTCGACATCACGGAGCTGAAGCGGATCGAAGAGGTGCTTCGCAGGCATCTTGCGGCAATGGAGGCCGCCATGGATGGCATGGCCATTCTGAGGCCTGACGGAACCTATGAGTATCTCAACGCCGCTCATCTGAAGATCTTCGGCTATGACAAGCCGTCTCAGCTCGTCGGAAGCAGCTGGAAGCGCCTCTATACGGATTCGGAACGTCATCGCCTCGAGGCGGATGCCATGCCGCAGCTGTTCCGGGACGGTCATTGGAGCGGCGAGGCCGTCGGCCTCAAACGGGACGGCAGCGTTTTTCCGCAGGACGTCTCCCTTACGATCATCCAGGACGGCGGATTGATCTGCGTCGTTCGAGACATTTCCGAACGGCATGCACGCGATGAAGCATTGCGTGAAGCGATGGATCGCGTCGAAAAAGCAAACTTGGCGAAGTCTCAGTTTCTCGCAAATATGAGTCACGAGCTGAGGACACCATTGAACGCGGTGCTCGGCTATACCGAGCTGCTCATCGACGGTCTCTATGGCGGTCTGCCGGAGAAGGCGCATGGCGTATTGGAGCGTGTCCAGGCGAATGGGAGGCACCTCCTGGCACTCATCAATGACGTTCTCGACCTTTCGAAGATCGAAGCCGGAGAACTTTCACTCACATGCGAACCCTACTCGATCTCAGGCCTGGTGCAGGCCGCCATCACGGCGATGGAACCCCTCGCGAAGGTCAAGGGTCTTCAAGTGCGGTCACTGGTTCCCGAAGATCTTCCAGCAGGAGCTGGCGACGAGAGACGCCTTACGCAGGTTCTTCTTAACCTGATCGGGAATGCTATCAAGTTCACGCCAACCGGTTCGGTCGACGTCGAAGCGCTGGTGGAGGGAGGGCGCATACGGATCTTCATCGCCGATACAGGCGTCGGAATCGCGCCCGATGAGCTGACGCATATCTTCGGCGCCTTCCAACAAGGAAGCAATACGGGTTCCAATGGTCAAGGAGGAACGGGGCTCGGACTCGCGATTTCGAAACGGATCGTCGAGATGCACGGTGGCTCGATTGATGTGCGCTCCGCTATCGGGTGTGGCTCGACATTCATCGTCGACATCCCTCTCGATCCATCGAAGGCCCGGAGGGAAGTCGCATGACCACGCAGAAGATCCTCATCGTCGAAGACACGGAGGACAACAGGCGGATCATGCGCGACATCCTGACAAACGCCGGCTACGCGGTGATGGAAGCCCACGACGGGCGGTCGGCAGTGGAAATGGCTGCGGCCTTAAAGCCCGACCTGATCCTGATGGACATACAGCTGCCGGTTCTCAGCGGCTATGAGGCCGCTGCCCGCATCAAGGAGGACCCTACGCTCCATTATATCCCGATCGTTGCCGTGACGTCTTATGCACTGTCAGGCGACGAGGAGAAGGCGAGAGCAGCCGGATGCAGCGGCTACCTCGCAAAACCCTTCAGCCCACGCCAGATGCTCGCAATTGTTCGGGAGTATCTGGCTTAACTGGAAGCAAGAATGCGCGAACGCCCGCTCATCCTGGTCGTCGACGACATTGCCGAGAACGTCGACATTGTGACGACGCGGCTTATTGCGACCGGCTACGACGTGGAGATCGCCCGCAATGGTCGGGAGGCGATCGATCAGGCCTATCGGGTTCGACCGGACATGATCCTTCTCGATGTCATGATGCCCGACATCGACGGGATTGAGGTCACGCGGCGATTGAAAGCCGACGAAGCGATGCGGGCCATTCCGATCCTCCTCCTGACGGCGAAGGCCGGCAAGGACGATGTCGTCACGGGCTTGGATGCAGGTGGCGACGACTACATCACGAAGCCGTTCGACCAGGCGACGCTGGTAGCCCGTGTTCGCTCTCTTCTGCGCATCAAGGGTCTCTACGACACCGTGCAGCAGCAGGCACTCGAACTCGCTGCACTCAACCAGGATCTCGAAGCGCGTGTCGAGAAACAAATTCGAGAACTCGAGCGAGCACGCGGCTTGAAGCGGTTCCTGCCACCTCAGCTGGCTGAGATGATCACGGCGGAGGGCAGCGAGGCGGGCATCCTTCAGCATCACCGCCGCGAGATAGTCGCCCTGTTCTGCGATCTGCGCGGCTTCACGAGCTTTGCGGAGATCGCAGAACCCGAAGAAGTGATGGACCTTCTGAAGGCCTATCACGCGGCTCTTGGGCCTCTGATACACGAGGCCGAGGGCACTCTGGAAAGATTCCTAGGAGACGGCATGATGGTGATCTTCAATGATCCCCTGCCCTGCACGGACGCCGCAGCCCGTGCTGTCGAACTTGCGACGTTGATGCGTGAGCGCTTTCTCACGTTGTCCCAGAACTGGGAGATTCTCGGCTACCGCATTGGATTTGGCGTCGGCATCGCTCAGGGCTACGCGACCCTCGGCAGGATCGGCTTCGAAGGGCGACTGGATTACGCCGCCATTGGAACGGTGACCAATATCGCCGCACGCCTGTGTGCTGAGGCTCGGAACGGCCAGATCCTCGTGACACATCGCATCGCGACCGAAGTCGCCGACACTGCGGTTTTGGACGCCGTCGGCGACCTTCAACTTAAGGGCCTGAGCCGTCCATTGCCCGTATTCAACGTGAAGAGCCTAAACCGACCGGCTTTCTGAGGAGCCTTTCTGCTGTCGAAGCTCACTAAGTCGGCGGCGCCTTAGAGGGACGCTTCTCCGATCACCGTTTCAGACGTCACGATGGACCAGGAGCCCCCCGTTCGTTCGATCGATAGAACGCGCCCGACTCCCGGCAGAACAGCCCCTGGGACGACTACGTGAAGGCCGTCGACACCCTCGACCAAAGCTGTTTCGCCGAAGACGCGATAGATCACATAGGATGCCCCTCGCGTCCGGCCGTCGCGTTGCCTCGCATCGACCATTTCGGTCCTGACGGACAGGGCCCCTGTCGTTGTCGGGTCCATCACGTTCTGCCGGCGCGCATGGCTCGCGAGGCTCTTGTTGACCGGAACGCCCTCGGTCATCGCGGGAAGAATGTTGGGCAGGCTCGAGAAGCCGGCGCCATGGATGATGGCATAGGCAGCGAATGCAACGGAGGTCACCGCCAGTCCGATCCCGACGAAGGACATCATGTGATTGCCGGCGGCGTCTCTTGCCCGGATGACCTCCTCCAGAGACTGCCTGCTGGAGCCGCCCGCAAGAGAAAGGTCGGCCCCGGTCCGCTGCCCACCTTTCATGACCAACTCCAATACTTTCTCGAATCGAAGACTCATGGCAGCCACCGGTTAGGACAATTTGCCACGGATCCTGCCGCAGCATGCTTAACAGGCAGTAAAGGCGGCTCGGCCTTTCTCGGCGTCGCGATCCGCACCCGTGACTATTTGGAGGTATCTCCAACAGGGATATTTCATCCCGCCGCGGATGGTCGGCTCATGCCGGCTCGGCTGGTGTTTCTTTTCAAAGGAGAAAAAGCACCTTAAGCCTGTCTGCCAATGGCCAGCAGCTGACCCGAGGGGCTGTGAATAACCCTGCGTCCCTTGTTGATCCCCAAAGTTGTGACGTTTCAGCTGATCAGCAAAATGGTATGAGCCGTTCGCCCATTTCACTCTCCAAGATCCACGGCCATGAAACCTGCCGCCCTTATGCTCGGTGCGATGCTGCTTGCACTTCCCGGTGTAGCCCGTGCCGATGAGGACCTCGTAGCGAAGCGCGAAACATGCCGCGAGGAAGCGAAGCAGCGCATCACGATTCGCGGCAAGACAAAGGTCGCGGTCGACGATTACCGTCGGCTCGTCGACCGGCGCAACGCCCACGTCAGTGATTGCATGATCCGGACGAGGATCGCTCACGAAACGTCGCCCCTACCGCCCCGGAAGCCCAATTCCTGAACTGCAGCGAGGCGTTCGGCTCACCCCGCGGCGCTAGGCGCACCGCGAGGGCTTCGTCTTGAACGACTGCAGATGATATTCCTATGACCGGATCCGCACGGAAGGATACGCTCCCGTCAGCGCTCAGTCCGGTCTTAATGGCCGAAAGCGGAGCCTCTCCCACCCATGGGGCTCATCGGCATTGAGTTCCCGCCCTTCCGCTTGCTTATTGCAAGGGTGCCTGGGCCCGACGACGGCGGGGAGCAGATGGAGGAGTTGCAACGGCGGGAAGCTCTGCCTTAGGCTTGGCGGTCCGGCGGGTCTTCTTGACCGGCGCCTCTGCAACCGAGACGCTTGTCTCATCGGGAGCACTCGCCAGTTCAAGCTTCGCCATGTGCCAGTGATGCTCGTCGCGGCCGTGGATCCGCCCCTCCTGCTCCCAGATCTGGTAGGCGCGTTCTCGAATTTTCTGCTCTAGGTCGACCATTCTTGCCTCCTCAAAAGCTCCGTTCGGCGACAACGCCAAGAGCCCGAATTCCTGAGAGATTGCTTCGACCTAACTGTCAATTGGGAAAATCGGCAGATCATTCTGTCAACCCGATCTTTGTGCCTCGGCATGTGACCTAACGTCCCCGAACGATCCTTCCCGCTTACCCTCCTTCAGATCTCTTTCAATTATGCGGCAAGGACAAGCTCCGGGGTCGGAACACCTCCCTTGCCTGTTGGTTGTACCTTGGCATTGCCACCTGGTACTCAACCCATGAAAAGCCCCAAGGGCCGTTCGCTCCAGCCTTCGGAAGCCCCGCTCCATCGCCGCCCGAGCGCCGCGAAAGTATCCAGGCATTTCGCCGAGACCTCAGCAGCTGCCGACCGAATGGAGCGGCCGCTGGGCGCCAGCGGAAGGCTCGTGGTCATATCGAACAGGGTTCCGCTTCCGGCGAAGGACGGCAACTCCAGTGCTGGAGGCCTTGCGGTCGCCCTGGAGGCTGCCCTCAAGCAACATGGCGGTCTCTGGTTCGGCTGGTCTGGCCGCACCGTCGATCAGGTGGAAAACGCCCCTCAGATCATTGAAGCCGGCAAGATTACCTTTGCCGTCTTGGATGTTCACCGGAAGGACTTCGACCTCTTCTATACAGGGTTTGCCAACCGGGCTCTCTGGCCAATCTGTCATTACCGCCTGGATCTGCTCCAAGTCGATCGTAGTCAGACCGAAGGCTATTTTCGGGTGAACAGGACATTCGCGGAGGCTCTCGCTCCGCTCCTCGGTCCGGACGATACGATCTGGATCCATGACTATCATTTCATTCCGCTCGCAGCAGAGCTGCGGCGCCTCGGATGCCGCAATCGGATCGGCTTCTTCCTCCATATTCCGTGGCCGCCCTCAGATATCGCCAGCGCACTGCCGGCATATGGACGGCTTCAGAATGGCTTTACTGCTTATGATCTCGTGGGCTTCCATACCAAACAGGACGCCGACAACTTCCGGCAGTGCCTGCTGCGGGAGAATCTCGGGTTCCCAGTTGGCGATGGCGAGTATCAGGTGGGCGGGCACCGGTTCAGAATAGGTGCATTTCCGGTCGGGATAGACGCCGATGCCTTCGCCGAGACCGCAAGAGCTGCCGAGCGCAACCCGACCGTCCGGCGGATGCGCGAGAGCATGGAAAAGCGGCGCCTGATCATCGGCGTCGACCGCCTCGATTATTCCAAAGGCATCAAGGAGCGTATCGAGTCCTATTCGTGCTTCATCCGATCCAACCCGCAGTTTCGCAACAAGGTCGTTTATCTTCAGGTGACGCCGAAATCCCGGTCGGATGTGCCTGAATACAAGCGGATGCAGCACCAGATCGCCGAACAGGCCGGCTGGGCGAACGGAAACTTGGGCGAGGTCGATTGGACGCCAATCCGCTACATCAATAAGACAATCGGCCATATGGCCCTGGCGGGACTTTATCGTATGGCAAGAGTCGGCCTCGTCACGCCATTGCGCGACGGCATGAACCTCGTGGCGAAGGAATTCGTCGCGGCGCAGGACGAGAACGACCCCGGGGTCCTTATTCTGTCCCGGTTCGCAGGCGCCATGCATGAGCTCGATGCAGCACTCCTCGTGAACCCCTATGATACGGAAACGACCGCAGCTGCCATTGCCCGCGCTCTCGAGATGCCCCTGGAAGAGCGTCGTGAGCGGTGGCGCACGATGATGGACCGGCTGCGAGGCAATGGCATCGACGATTGGTGCCAAGGTTTCCTTGATGTCTTGACCAGCGGAAAGTCTCCCGTGCCCCCTCCTCAGGAGGGCCGGCACGTCTCGTCCCGCCGCCGAGTGGCACATGCTCCGGGTTGATGATGGATCTCCCTTTCCACTCGGCGCCACATGGGACGGGAGAGGGGTCAATTTCTCCTTATTCTCCGCGCACGCGACATCCGTGGATCTATGTCTCTTTGATCCCACCGGACGTCGCGAGACTGCTCGCATTTCGCTTCCCCAGCAAACCGACGAGGTCTGGCACGGCTACGTCAACGGCATAGGTCCGGGCCAACTCTATGGCTATCGTGTCCACGGGCCGTATGAGCCTCGGCACGGACACCGTTTCAATCCGCACAAGCTTCTCATCGATCCCTATGCCCGCCTCCTCCATGGCCAGATCAGGTGGCATGACTCACTCTATGGATATCGTTCGGGTCCTCACCGGAATGATCTCATTCCGGACCGGCGCGACAGCGCCGGAATGGTCCCCAAGTGCATGGTTGTCGACCCGTCCTATCCGTGGGATGACGATCGCGCTCCAAGAACGCCCTGGACGGACACCGTAATCTATGAGGCACATGTTAAAGGCCTCACGATCCTGCACCCGGACATTCCCGTGCCCGTGCGTGGCACCTTCGAGGCGCTAGGGCATCCGGCAATCGTCGATCATCTCGTGAAGCTGGGCGTTACGGCAGTCGAGTTTTTGCCGATTCATGGCTTCGTCGACGATCGCTTCCTCGTTGAAAAGGGTTTGAGGAACTACTGGGGCTACTCGTCGGCTGCGTTCTTTGCCCCTGAAGCACGCTATCTCGGCGAGGCCGGAATCGTCGGCCTGAAGACGGCGATCAGGACGCTTCATGAAGCCGGGATCGAGGTGATCCTCGACGTCGTCTACAACCACACCGCCGAGGGCGACCATCTTGGTCCGACACTTTGCTTCCGTGGCATCGACAACGCAGTCTATTACAAACTCGGCCACGACCCACAGCTGTATTGGGATGTAACCGGCACCGGCAACACGCTGAACCTGGACCACCCGCGCGTGTTGCAGATGGTGCTCGATTCCCTGCGGTACTGGGTTGAAGTTTACCATGTCGATGGCTTTCGCTTCGATCTCGCCTCGGCCCTCGCGCGCGAGCCACATGAATTTTCCCACAGGGCCGGAATTCTCAGGGCGATTGCGCAGGACCCGGTTCTCAATCGGGTAAAGCTCATCGCCGAGCCATGGGATCTCGGGCACGGCGGCTACCGAGTCGGTCAATTCCCAATGGGCTGGAGCGAATGGAACGATCAGTTCCGCGATACCGTTCGGGCGTTCTGGCGGGGTGACATGGACCAGTTGCCCAAATTTACGCGCGCCCTGACCGGGTCGAGAGAGATTTATGGATGGTCGAAACGGACTCCGTCGGCCTCCATCAACTACGTCTGCTCTCATGATGGATTCACGCTTCAGGATCTCGTCAGCTACAACGATCGGCACAATGAGGCCAATGGCGAAGCCAACCAGGATGGGCATCCTCACAACCTGTCTTTCAACTGGGGCGTCGAGGGGCCGACCGACGATCCGAACGTCCTTGCCATCCGGTCCCGGATGAAGCGGAGTCTTCTGGCAACTGTCTTCTTTTCCCAGGGAGTGCCTATGATCCTCATGGGTGACGAGTTCTCCCGGAGCCAGCAGGGAAATAACAATGCCTATGCGCAGGATAACGAGACGAGCTGGCTCGATTGGCAGGCATCGAGAGAACAAGACCCGGCATTTCTCGACTTCGTTCGGGCGCTCGTTGATCTTCGACGCCGCTTCGACGCGTTTCGGCGCCGGACTTTCCTGACCGGAGATCCTGTCCCGACCGACAACCTCAAGGATGTGTACTGGCTTGCGCCGGAAGGCCGCGAGATGTCGCATAAGGATTGGGCCGACGCAGACCGCCGTACCTTCGGGGTGCAAATCGGCAACGACGCTTGGGACGGAAATCGGCTGCTTCTCCTTCTGAATGCCGCCGAGCACCGCGTTCGCTTTCACCTCCCGAAGGATTTCGTGAGCGGGCGTTGGATCCAGACATTCGACACGTCGTTGGCGGAAGGGGTCGTGCGCGGCCACCGCTCTGTTCTCAAGCCGGGCAGCACGTTCCATATCGAAGCGAAGTCGGTGGTGCTGTTCCAACACGAATGACGAAACGAGGATGATGATGCGCCGCATCCATAGGATGCCCTTCGGGGCTGAAATCACCGAGGACGGGGTCCGCTTTTCGCTCTGGGCCCCGACCGCCCGCGACGTCTCACTGGTCCTCGAAGGATCGGACCTTCCGATGCAGGCGTCCGGCGACGGATGGCGGCGCCTGACCGTACCCGAGGCACGCGCCGGAAGCCGGTACGCCTATCGCATCGACGGCAACTTGACTGTTCCGGATCCTGCGTCCCGCTTCCAACCTTATGACGTGCACGGAGAGAGCCTCGTCGTTGATCCTTCCGCCTTCGAATGGTCGGACGGCGCATGGAAAGGCCGTCCCTGGGAGGAGGCGGTTCTATATGAACTCCACGTGGGAACGGCGACCCCTGAAGGCACCTATGCAGCCCTGATCCCGAAGCTGGAAGATCTGCGGGACCTCGGCATCACGGCGATCGAATTGCTGCCTCTTGCCGAATTTCCAGGTCGGCGCAACTGGGGCTATGACGGCGTCCTCCTTTATGCGCCTGACTCCGCCTATGGAACGCCGGACGATCTCAAGCGCCTCATCGATCACGCGCACTCGCTGGGCCTGATGATCTTCATCGACGTCGTCTACAATCATTTCGGCCCTTCCGGGAATTACCTTCACGCCTATGCCGAAACGTTTTTCACCCAGCGCCATCAGACTCCCTGGGGAGCAGGAATCAACTTTGACGATGCGCAAAGCCAAACAGTACGCGACTTCTTCGTCCATAATGCTCTTTACTGGCTCGAGGAATATCATGTGGATGGTCTGCGTTTCGACGCGGTTCATGCCATCCTTGACGACAGCGAGAAACATATCCTTGCTGAGATAGCCGGCCGCATCAGGGCGTCCCTCCGGGATCGGGAGGTGCATCTGGTCCTGGAGAACGATGCGAACGAAGCGCGCTGGCTCACCCGTGACGGCATCAATCCACGCCTTCACACTGCGCAATGGAATGACGATCTTCATCATTGCTGGCACACGTTGCTGACGGGCGAGGCCGATGGATATTACATCGACTACGCGGACAGGCCGGTCGAGCGGCTCGGACGCTGTCTCTCAGAGGGCTTCGCCTACCAGGGCGAAGCTTCGGCTCATCGAAACGGAGAATGCCGCGGAGAACGTTCGGACCATCTCCCGCCCACAGCATTCGTGGCGTTTCTCCAGAACCACGATCAGATCGGCAACAGGGCTTTCGGCGAGCGCATAGGCTCGTTGGCGAGCCCGGAGCAGCTGGCATTAGCCCGCGCGGCGCTGCTCCTCGCGCCGCAAATTCCGATGCTCTACATGGGCGAGGAATGGAACGCCTCAACGCCGTTCTTGTACTTCGTTGACTTCGCTGATGACGAGGGCCTTTCCAATGCTGTCAGGGAGGGACGCCAACGCGAGTTTGCCAACTTCGAGTCCTTTGCGACCAATGGGACTCGTGAGATCCCCGACCCCACCCACAACGATACGTTTCTCCGTTCGAAGCTGGCGTGGGATGAAAGGACTCAGCGCCCCTATGCCGATACTTTGGCAGAAACCCAGGGCCTCTTGCACCTGCGCAGAGCAGAGGTTCTTCCGCTCATAAGGACCTCCTTCTTAGGAGCAAGAAGCTCCCAACCGCAGGCGGGATTCCTGCACGTCCTCTGGCGCTTCGAGGGAGGCACCCTAGTTTTCCTAGCCAACCTCGGCGACGCGCAGGCAGAGATGCAATTCCGTCCTGAATCCCACCCAATCTGGAAGAGCCCCGGCGTTATGTTGGACGGCAACCGGTTACGCTTGCCATCTTGGACCGGGCTGTTCCTCAAGGATCATGGCCGATGAACGGACACGATGAGAGAATCCGGCGGCTCGCGGCGCTTGTTGGAATAGCGGAGCGCTATCAGGATCAAGAAGGACGAACGGTCGAGACCGCCTTAGATGCACAACGGGCGGTCTTGCGAGGACTTGGCCTTTCCACCGAGACCGAAGCTTCAACCGACGAGTCACTGGCGCAGGTCGAGGCGCAGAAGAATGGCTTGATTCCCTTGCTCCTGCCAACCCGGGCGGGCCATCCAAGCGCAGTCCCGCTGCGTGGCTTTGTGGAGGGCTCGGCGGCATGGCGAATTCAGGAGGAAAGCGGGACGACGCGTGAGGGGCGTTCCGTCGTCAGCGCAGGAGCGTCAGGCGCGTCGATCGAATTGCCCGCACTGCCCACGGGCTACCACCATCTCCATATCGAGGCAGGCGGGCGTTCAGGTCGAAGCAGCATCATTGCGGCTCCTTCACGCTGCTGGGAGCCGCCTGCGATGCGGGAGGGCAGCCGCCTTTGGGGGACGACGGCTCAAATCTACTCTCTGCGCTCGAGCCGGAACCTGGGCATTGGGGACTATTCCGACGTTTCCGATCTGGCCGCCGGCACCGCCGAAATGGGGGCTTCCTTCCTCGGCCTCAGCCCGGTCCACGCCCTGTTCTCGGCTGACCGCAGCAAGATCTCACCATATTCGCCTTCGTCACGTCTCTTTCTTGAAACGCTCTTCATCGACCCGACAGCCGTTCCTGGGTTCGCAGAGGGCAGCGCTGCCACGCTGCTCGAGGATGCCTCCGTTGTCGAGCGCCTTGCTGCTCTGCGTGACGCGCCGCTCGTCGATCACGCCGCCGTATGGGAATTGAAGGGCCCACTGCTGGAGGCATTGTGGCGCGAATTTCGAAATGGCGGCAACCGCTTAGATTTCGAGACGTTTCGGCGCTCCGGTGGCGAAGCCCTGCGCGCGCATGCAACGTTCGAGGCCCTTTCGGAGCACTTTCGCAATGAGGGGCGCTGGTGGCTCGGAGATTGGCCACAAGCGTTCAAAAATCCTCATTCGGTTGAAGTCCGAGCCTTCGAACGCGACCACAGCGAGCGTGTCGCATTCCACACATGGCTGCAATGGTTGGCCGACAAGCAGCTCGGCGAAGCGGCCGAGCGGGCGCGTTCTGCCGGAATGAGCATCGGCCTCTATCGAGATCTCGCGGTCGGCGCGGATGCAGGCGGCTCGGAAATCTGGTCGAACCCGGCGCATTTCGCTCCGGGGCTATCGGTAGGATCTCCCCCCGATCCATTCGGGCCGACAGGCCAGAAATGGGGCCTGCCCCCCTTTCATCCCCTCGCTCTTGAGGAGCAGGGCCTTGCCGCGTTTCGGGCGCTTGTCGCGTCGAATATGCGGCATGCCGGTGCGATCCGCATCGATCATGCCTTCCAGCTCCAGCGTCTATTCCTCATTCCGAATGATCTGCCGGCCTCCGCCGGGGCCTATGTCACTTATCCGTTCGAAGCGATGCTCGCGGTCCTGCGCCTTGAGAGTGTACGATCCCGCAGTCTTGTGATCGCCGAGGATCTCGGCACTGCGCCTCAGGGCTTCTCCGACGCGATCATGGCTTCCGGAATTCTCAGCTATCGGGTTCTCTGGTTCGAGCGTGAGGGCGACGGCTCGTTCAAGCGCCCCGACCGCTATCCTCGGTCCGCTCTAGCCGTCTTTACGACCCACGACCTACCGACATTCCGCGGCTGGTGGCGGGGGTTGGATACGGATCTGCGTCACACCCTCGGGGTCTATGACAATGAGACGGCGGAACGAGAGCGGGCAGCGCGCGCAGGGGATCTCGGCCGTTTCAACGAAGCCCTGGTAGCCGAGCATATCATTCAGGAGCCAGCCGGCGTCGATGAGCCTCCCTTAGAGGGCATGACGCGCTACTTGGCGCGCACTCCCTCGGCTCTCGTCGGCCTTCAGATCGAGGACGCCGCCGGCGAATTGAACCAAGCCAACCTGCCAGGCCAGGATCAGAGCCATCCGAACTGGAGGCGTCGGATCGGCATCGACCTGAACACCCTCGTTGCACCCGGAGGCGAACTTGCACGGCTTGCCGCCGCGCTTGCCTCCGAAGGACGCGGAACTACGCCACGCACAAGCGCCCTTGCGGCCCCCCCTCCCCGTGCGACCTACCGGCTGCAGTTTCACAAGGAATTCACGTTCGACGATGCCGTGAAGATCGTGCCTTACCTCGCAAAGCTAGGCATCAGCCATGTGTACTCGTCGCCGATTCACGCGGCGAGGCCTGGATCGGTCCATGGCTACGACATTGTGGATCACACCAGGATCAATCCGGAGCTCGGCGGCGATGAAGGTTTCCGCCGCCTGACGGATGCATTGAAAGACCATGATCTGGGGCTTATCCTCGACATCGTCCCCAATCATATGGGTGTCGGAGGCGCCGACAATTCCTGGTGGCTGTCGGTGCTCGAATGGGGGGAACTCTCCCCATTCGGACGCGCATTTGACATCGACTGGGAGAGGCTCGGAGCCAACCACAAGCTCATCGTTCCATTCCTAGGTGAGCGATATGGCGATGCTCTCGAGAAAGGGGACCTTAAACTTACCTATGACGGCCAGGATGGGAGCTTCAGTGTCTGGCATTGGGAGCATCGCTTCCCGATTTGCCCCTTAAGCTACCCGATCGTGCTGGACAGAGCACTCGCCGCGCTGCCGACCAGCATGAGCGGCGAACATGCTGAGGTCCTCGCAATCAGCGAGCGCCTGCGGGCTATGAATGACGAGACGACGCTTGAAAGGCGCTCCAACTTTCCGCAGGAATGCGACGCACTGAAGGAACGTCTCGCGTGTGCAGTATCCGCTTCATCAGAGCTTGAACGGGGGCTGATGCACGCCGTCGCCCTCATCAACGGGGCCGTAGAAGTACCGGAAAGCTTCGGAACGCTGCACCGAATTCTGGAGGCTCAGTTCTATCGGCTTGCCCACTGGCGGGTTGCTGCAAGCGACATCAACTATCGGCGGTTCTTCGATATCAACGCACTCGCGGGTATTCGGGTAGAAGACCCCGAGGTCTTCGAACGCAGCCACGACATGATCTTCCGGCTTGTCCGCGAGGGGCGAATTCAAGGTCTACGGATCGACCATATCGACGGCTTGGCGGACCCTGAGAGCTATGTGCAGGCGCTGCAATCTGCAGTCGGTCCTGGGTTCTACATTGTCGTCGAGAAGATCTTGGAGCCTGGAGAGCATCTTCGTCCATGGCCGATCGCCGGAACCACAGGCTACGACATCCTGAACCAGTTGGACACCGTCTTCGTGGATGGCAGCAAGGCCGAGCGCTTCGAACAGATCTACCGTGAGGCCACCGGTTTGGAGGGGCGCTATGGCACGCTTCTCCGGGAAGCCAAAGTCACTGTACTCGAGAACAGCTTCGCCAGCGAGCTCGAGGTCATTACGTCTGATCTCAAGCGTCTCGCTGACTCGGACCGCCGGACCCGCGACTACACCGTCTATGCGATCCGGCGCGCTTTGGTCGAGATCATCGTGAGATTTCCCGTCTACCGGACATACCTCTCCGAGAGTGAGCCAGCTCCCGAGGACCGCACGATCCTGGAGAATACGATCTCTGCAGCGAAACGGTACAGCGCCCTCCCGGACCGCACAGTTCACGACTTCATCTTCTCCGCACTCCTTGACCATTCGGACACTGACCTCCACGCCCGAAGGGATCGTGACCTGATCCGCCGTTTCCGACGCCGATTCCAGCAAATGACCGGGCCGGTTATGGCGAAGAGCTTCGAGGACACGCTGTTCTATCGCTATGTCCGCCTCCTGTCGTTGAATGAGGTCGGAGGGGATCCGCATCACTTCGGTCTTCCGCCGAAGGATTTCCACCGCCTGGCTCAGGAGCGGTCGAGGACATGGCCGCATGCCATGATTGCTACGGCGACACACGACACCAAGCGCGGAGAAGACGCGCGTGCGCGTCTCAACGTGTTGTCCGAAATGCCTGACGCATGGGTCGACGCCGTCTCGCGCTTTCGAAAGCTCGCCGCCTTGCACCTGGATCCAGGCGGCGAGAACAGGCCGGACGAGAATGATCAATACCTCATCCTGCAGGCGATCCTCGGTGCCTGGCCGGTCGATCTACTTGAGGAGGGTTCCGAGCCTGATGCAGTGGCGCGGTTTGCTCAACGGATGGATGGCTTCGTGACAAAAGCCCTCCGCGAGGCGAAGCGGCACACAAGCTGGGTCCATGTAGACGAGACCTATGAAGCATCGGCGCTCGATCTTTTGCGTGCCGTCTTGAAATCCGAATCTCCATTTCTCAAGGAATTCCGCCCGCTTGCGCGACGTCTCGCTTTTTTCGGAATGCTGACAAGCATGGCAAGAACGGTTCTGAAGGCAACCTTGCCGGGCGTGCCTGACATCTATCAAGGGACTGAGATGTGGGATCTGTCGCTTGTCGATCCCGACAACAGGCGCCCTGTGGACTATCCCACACTGTATCAGGCGCTAATGAGTGAGGAGAGCGCAGCCTCGCTCATCCAGCATTGGCAGGACGGTCGGATCAAGCAGAAGGTCCTCGCTACACTCCTAAGGGATCGTTGCCAGTCGCCGAATCTTTACGCGACCGGTGACTATCACGCCCTCAAAGCCGAAGGACGGTTGAGCGATCATATCCTGGCTTTCCGTCGCTCCTGCGGCAACGAGCATCTTGTTGTTGCCGTACCTCGTCTGGTGTCGAGTCTTGTCCATGACGAGACAATCCCTCCCGCAGACGCGACATGGGCTGGCACAAACCTCATTCTGCCGGCCGGACAATGGCAAGACGTTATAACAAATAGGACAATTCATGCCGGCAGGAACCCGACAGCCGTAGCGGAACTCTTCGGCGATCTCCCGTTTTCAGTGCTGAGGGCACAGACATGAACATGATGGAACGGCAACGTGCGGCAACTTCCGCACCGGTCTTGAAACGGGATGAGTTCGGTCCACGGATCTACAATCTAGTCCCTGGCCTTGTAGGAAATATTTCAGAATGGGCGGCCGAGTTGCCTCGCGTCGCGGCGATGGGCTTCGACTGGATCTACGTCAGTCCGTTCGATACGCTGGAAGGTTCAAGCCCTGTCCGCCTCAGATCTCATTTTCGGACCGGCGATGACGATGATACCCAGGTCCGGCACTTCGTCGATGCGGCTACGTCGCATGGGCTTAGTGTCATGACTGACCTGTCCTTCGAGCGAACCGCAGACGCCGATCACATCCGCTACCGCGGGAATCTTGCATCCGACACCGACACAAACACCGAGCACGGCCCGAAGTGGCATCGCCACGTCGCACATCTTCAGGCCCTTGGGGTCAGAGGCTTCCGGTGCGAAATGGCCTATCGAACACCAGTTCACGTCTGGAGCGATCTGATCCGCTCCGCCAAAGAGCGGGACTCAAGCTGCCGCTTCATAGCGGAAACACTCGGTCGCACGATTGACGAAACCAAGATTACGGCGGAAGCCGGGTTCGACTATCTGTTCAACAGTTTCGCCTGGTGGGATCTCAAAGCCCCCTGGGCGTTGGAGCAGTACAACGCGCTAAGGACGATCGCCCCTACCATCGCCTTTCCTGAAAGTCATCATACCGACCGATTGGCGGCAAGCGCAGGAGAAGATCCCGATCATGTCGCCAGCATCCTGAAGGCGCGATATGCCCTTGCAGCCTTCTTTTCTACCGGCGTTCTGATGCCACTTGGATACGAATGGGGATATCGCAACGGGCTTCACCGGCAGGACTTCTCGCCTGCAGATCGCGAGATGACCGGCATCGACATCTCGAAGTTCATCGCTGACATCAACCGCTTAAAGACCCAGCTCCTGCCTGCTAACCAGGAGGGGGCTCAATGGGCGATCAGCAGCCCTGACAACGCCATCACGGCCCTGATCCGATACGACGGCGGGCATCCAGCTTCCGCAGCGCATGCGATGATCGTATTGGCGAATTCCACAGCATCGGATCAAGCCGTCGATCCGAGCAGTCTTATGGCCCGCAGCGGCGGAGTCTTCGAAAGGTTTCACGATGTGACGCCGGACCTGTCGCCAGTACGCGTTGTTTATGGATCTTCGATTAGCCTTGCTCCCCAAGAGGTCAGGATTTTCTCAGCGCGCCGCGCACTGATCACCAAGAGCCGCAGACGCCCGCGTCAGCCAACTGGAGAGGGCCGCGTCATTATCGAGAATGTGTCCCCTGAGATCGATGGGGGACGCTCTCCGGTCAAGCGCGTGGTTGGTGAAGTCCTGGAAGTGACAGCTGATATCTTTACAGATGGTCATGATAAGTTCGATGCCGCCCTCCTCTACCGGCTCTGTGGGGAAAGCGAATGGCATCGGACACCGATGAAATTCGTCGACAATGATCGCTGGGTCGGACGCTTCCCGCTGGAACGCAATGCGCGCTATCAATATACGGTCGAAGGCTGGCGTGATCCATTTGCGACTTGGCTCAACGAGATCGAGAAGAAGCGCGCAGCCGGCTTGAACGTACGCTTGGAGACGATCGAAGGCGTGCGTATTGTTGAAAAGGCCGCGGGTCTCGCGAAGGAGCCCGATGCCGGCGCACTTGTCGACCTCATCAAGCGCCTCAAGACCTTTGAGGATGGCTCGGAAGAGCAGCTTCGGCTGCTTCTTGATCGCCACAACATGGATCTGATCGACCGCAACGCCGAGCGTGAGAACGTTTCCCGTTACAGCGCGGTCCTGGAGGTGATCGTCGATCGCCTCGCAGCTCGATTTTCAGCATGGTATGAGGTCTTTCCGCGATCTCAATCAGGCGATCCGAGTGTCCATGGCACCTTCGACGATGTGATTGGGCAACTTCCCCGTGTGAAAGACATGGGATTCGACGTTCTCTACTTCACACCGATTCACCCGATCGGCCAAACCAACCGCAAGGGTCGCAACAACAGTCTGACGCCTCAGCCTGATGATCCGGGAAGCGTCTATGCCATCGGATCGGAAGCGGGCGGACACAAGTCGCTCCATCCCGAATTAGGAACGTTGGAGGATTTTCGCCGACTTGTCGACGCGGCACATGACCATGGGCTGGAAATAGCCTTGGATTTCGCCATCCAGTGTTCGCCCGATCACCCGTGGATCAAGGAGCACCCGGAGTGGTTTGATTGGCGCCCAGACGGAACGATCAGGTTCGCAGAAAATCCACCGAAGAAGTACGAGGACATCGTCAACGTTCATTTCTACGCCGACTCCCTTCCCTCCCTTTGGTATGAATTGCGGGATGTGGTGTTGTTCTGGGTCGACCAGGGCGTCAGGATCTTCCGCGTGGACAATCCTCACACGAAGCCTATTCCGTTCTGGGAATGGATGATCGCGGAGGTCAATGGCCGCCACCCGGATGTGATCTTCCTGGCCGAAGCCTTTACACGCCCGAAGATGATGAAGAAGCTCGCCAAAATCGGCTTCCAGCAATCCTATACGTACTTCACGTGGCGCAACACGAAGCAGGAGCTGATCGAGTATATGACGGAACTCGCTCATACCGAAATGGGAGAATACTACCGACCAAATTTCTTTGCGAACACTCCGGACATCAATCCATATTACCTCCAGACGAGCGGACGCCCAGGCTTCATCGTCCGTGGAACTTTGGCAGCCACTCTCTCGAGCGTCTACGGCATCTACAGTGGCTTTGAGCTATGCCAGGCAACACCTGTGCCCGGAAAAGAGGAATACCTCGACTCCGAGAAGTACGAGCTCAAGGCTTGGGATTATGAACGTCCTGGCAACATCACCGCGCATATCCGCCGCTTGAATCAGATCCGCCGTGAGAACCCGGCCCTTTGGGACTTCAGGAACATCATCTTCCCTCAGGCGGGGAACGATCAGATCCTGGCCTATGCACGGGTTACGCCGGAGAAGGATAACTGCATCTTCGTGTTGGTGAACCTCGACCCGAAAAACCGGCAGGAATGCACATACGAACTTCCACTGTGGGAGTTCGGCTTACCCGACCATGCTGCGATCGAAGCTGAAGATCTCCTGAGTGGTGGACGCTTTACTCTTCACGGAAAGTTTCATCGAATTGCCCTGGATCCCGCAGAGCGCTCGGTCGTCATCTGGCGCCTCATCCCTCCGCTCAGGGGGACCGGATGACGTTGGTCGACAATATGCGCCCGAGTTCTCCTATTTCATGGAAGAAATGAGCCATGATCGACCGAAGCGACACCGATTGGTACCGAGACGCCATCATTTACCAGCTGCATGTGAAGTCCTTCTTCGACTCGAACGATGATGGCATCGGGGACTTCGAGGGGGTGACCCGTCAGCTCGACTATATCAAGGATCTCGGCGTCACAGCAATCTGGGTCATGCCGTTCTACCCATCCCCACTGCGCGACGATGGGTACGACATCGCCGATTATCGCGGCATCAATCCGAGCTATGGCTCCATGCGTGATTTCCGCCGCTTCGTAAAAGAGGCCCATAGCCGCGGCCTTCGGGTGATCACCGAACTCGTCATCAATCACACATCCGATCAGCATCCCTGGTTTCAGAAAGCCCGTCGCGCCAAGCCAGGATCGGCAGCTCGAGACTTCTATGTCTGGTCGGACACGGATCAGAAGTATCGGGACACCCGCATCATCTTTCTCGATACTGAGCCATCAAACTGGTCATGGGATCCTGTGGCCCAGGCATACTACTGGCACCGGTTCTACTCTCATCAGCCAGATTTGAATTTCGACAATCCCCGCGTTCTGGAAGCTGTCCTCGATGTGATGCGCTACTGGTTGGACATGGGGGTCGATGGCCTGCGCTTGGATGCGATACCGTATCTGATCGAGCGTGAAGGAACCAACTGCGAGAACCTGTCCGAAACCCATGACGTGATCAAGAAAATCCGAGCGGCCCTCGACGACGGGTATCCGGACAGAATGTTGCTTGCAGAGGCCAATCAATGGCCTGAGGAGACGGCGCCCTACTTCGGAGATGGCGACGAATGCCATATGGCGTTCCATTTCCCACTGATGCCGCGCATGTATATGGCCCTCGCCCAGGAGGACCGCCATCCGATCACGGACATCATGCGCCAGACCCCAGAAGTGCCCGAAGGCTGCCAATGGGCGATCTTCCTGCGCAACCACGACGAACTGACGCTCGAGATGGTCACGGACAAGGAGCGCGACTATCTCTGGTCGTTCTACGCCAATGACCGGCGGGCACGGATCAACCTCGGGATTCGCCGGCGCCTCGCCCCACTTCTCGACAACGACCGGCGCAAGATCGAACTCCTGAACTCCCTGCTGCTCTCGATGCCGGGCACACCGGTTCTCTATTACGGCGACGAGATCGGGATGGGCGATAACATCTATCTGGGCGATAGAGACGGCGTACGCACGCCGATGCAATGGTCGCCGGACCGAAATGGCGGGTTCAGCAGAGCCGATCCGGCCCGCCTCTATCTGCCCGCGATCCAGGATCCGATTTACGGCTTCGATGCAGTCAATGTCGAGGCTCAGTTCCGAAGCCCGGCGAGCCTGCTCAATTGGACCAGACGCCTCATCGCAATTCGACGGAACCACGACGTTTTTGGACGCGGGACGCTCCGATTCCTTTATCCGTCGAACCGAAAAGTCCTTGCTTATATCCGCGGCACTGACGAGGAGTGCATTCTCTGTGTCGTCAACGTTTCACGTTCACCCCAAGCGGTTGAATTGGATCTGTCGGAGCACAAGGGCAGCACCCCGCTGGAACTGACCGGAGGCAGTGCTTTCCCGCCAATTGGCGACCTTCCCTATCTGCTCACACTGCCGGCATACGGATTTTACTGGTTCCACCTGACAACTTCTCCGGCGGCCCGCCCTCAAGTTCCTGTTTCGTCTCCTGAGCTTTTCACCCTGGTGCTCACCGGAGGACCGGAAACGATCTTCAAGGGGCGGGAGAAGATTGCATTCGAGCGGACGACCGCTCCGAGCTTCATTGCCTCACAGCGCTGGTTTGCTGGGAAGGGTAAGAAGGTCAGGAGTGCGAAGCTGATTGATTTTGCTACCCTAAAAAGCAGAGCGGGCCGCGATGAGTTTCTACTGCCCCTCGTCGCCGTAGAACTGGACAGTGGAGAGAACCAGAATTACTCGATGCCGCTCGCCCTCGATGAGGGCCGCGAGGACGAGAGTCTCCTTCCCTATGCGGTTGCGCGCGTGCGGCGTGGCCCGCGGGTGGGTCTTCTGTATGGAGCTGGATCGTCATCCGAATTTTCCTTGACGGTCCTCGATGCGATTCGAAGAGGCGAGGAGCTTCCAACGTCGGAAGGTGGACGTTTGAAGTTCTCGTCGACACTTGCTCTCGCAGACTACGAAGATGTCGACGCGACCGATGTGAAGCGCCTTACCGCAGAGCAAAGCAATACATCCATCGCCCTGGGTGAACACCTGATCCTAAAGCTCTATAGGAGATTGCAGCCGGGCATCCATCCTGAGATCGAGGTCGGACGGTTCCTGACCGAGGTCGCGGGCTTTGCACATACACCCCCGCTACTCGGTTCGGCCGAGTTTGTCTCTGCCGATGGAACGCCGATAGCCGTCGCTGTTCTGCAGAGATTTGTTCGGAACCAAGGCGACGCATGGTCGTGGTCGATCGAGACGCTCAAACGCGAACTGGACACGGCCGCCCTTGTCTCTGACCAGGAGGGCGCAAGCCTTGAGGAGAAGCTGGCCAATTATCTCCATACCGTTCGCATCCTCGGTCAACGGACTGGTGAACTTCATCTGGCTTTTGCCACACCGACGGATGACCCGGCCTTCGCCTTGGAACCTCTGACAACGGATGATGTCCGCGTTGCCGCGGAAGACGCCAAAGCCCAGGCGGAACGAGCGTGGGCAGCGATGGAGCGGATTTCTGCCAGAGCACTGGATTCTGCACCTGCGGCGATGGATCGCCTCCTGCCTCGTCGCAGCGAGTGCCTAGCACTCATTAAAAGGCTGACATTGAATCCTCATGGCGCAGTGAAGACCCGAATCCATGGCGACTACCATCTGGGTCAAGTTCTCATCGTTCAGAAGGATGTCATGATCGTCGACTTTGAGGGTGAGCCGGCCCGGCCCGCCGAGGAGCGGCGCCTGAAGAGCTCACCTCTCAGGGATGTCGCTGGAATGATCCGGTCGTTTGCCTATATGGCTGATACAGCGGCTCGGAGCGTCGAACAGCGACTGGTGGTAGACGAGTCACGCCATATTGCTGAAATCGCGGAGGCTAGTCGGAAGCTTGTGGAAGCGGCGTTCATGACGGCCTACAACGACACCGTGCGCGAGAGCCCCGTCTGGGTTCAAGACGAGACGACACGCCAAGGCCTTCTTCAGCTTCATCTGCTTGGTAAGGCCCTTTATGAAATCAACTACGAGGCTGACCACCGGCCGGACTGGATTGAGACGCCCATACATGGCGTTTTATCAATTCTCGACCAGGCGGGAGACCAATGATGACGACCGAAGTCGAGATCGCTGCCCGAATGGCCGCCGATAGCACAAGGAACCGCTCCAGGACGAACCGCCTCGACACGCACGCCATAGATGCTGTCGTCATTGGTCAGCATCGGAACCCTTTCGCTGTACTTGGTCCACATCAGATTGCCACTGGAGTCTGGGAGATCCGGGCCTTCATCCCCGATGCACGAAATGTCGAGATCTTGGGCTGGGATCGCGATACTGTTCTTGCCACTATGGAGCGCCGGCAGGAAGCAGGCTTCTTCGCTGGCGTCGTGAAGGCGGATCAGCGGCCGGGATATCGTTTGCGCGTTGAGAACCTCCATGGTTCCGAAACTCGCTACGATCCCTATTCATATGGCCCCATTCTCAGCGATCAGGATCTCTCCCGCATTCGCGATGTCGGGAGTGATGCGCCTTACCGTATCCTCGGCGCCCATCAGGCCACCATTGGCGAGGTTGAGGGTTTCCTCTTTGCAGTTTGGGCTCCGACCGCAAGTCTGATCAGCGTCGTTGGAGACTTTAACTCCTGGGACGGACGTATCCATGTCATGCGGCTTCGTCACGGCATGGGTGTCTGGGAGCTTTTCATTCCTGGGCTCAAGGCCGGAACACGATACAAGTTCGAGATCAAGGGACCCGACGGGCATACGCTTCCTCTGCGGGCAGATCCAATGGCGTTCGCCACCGAGCAGCCTCCCGCCACGGCCTCGGTGCTTCATGCGGCGAAAGACTTCTCTTGGAATGATCAAGGTTGGATTGCCGAGCGTTCCGCTCAGGATCAGCGCAAAACCCCCATGTCGATCTACGAGTGCCACCTCGGTTCTTGGGCGCGGGTGTCGAGCGAAGGGAATCGCTATCTCACCTATCGCGAAATGGCCGAGAGGCTGATCCCTTATGTAAGGGATCTCGGATTCACTCATATCGAGCTTCTCCCGATCACCGAGTATCCCTTTGATGGTTCATGGGGCTATCAGCCGGTATCCCTCTTCGCCCCAACGAGCCGCTTCGGCACGCCCGAGGATTTTGCAGCCTTTGTGGACGCTGCGCACGAAGCCGGAATAGGCCTCATTCTCGACTGGGTGCCCGGCCATTTCCCGAACGATCCGCACGGGCTTGGCTACTTCGATGGCACTCATCTTTACGAGCACGCCGACCCCCGCCAAGGCTATCACCAGGATTGGGGCACCTATATCTACAACTACGGACGCCAGGAAGTATCTGCTTTCCTCGTAGCTAATGCGCGTTTCTGGCTCGAGCGTTACCACCTCGACGGACTACGCGTGGATGCGGTCGCCTCCATGCTCTATCTCGATTATTCCCGCCGCCCGGGGGAGTGGGTGCCCAATCGATATGGAGGCAACGAGAACCTCGAGGCGATCGACTTCCTCCGACGCATGAACGAAACAGTTTATAGCACCTCTCCTGGAACTCTGACGATTGCTGAGGAATCCACGGCTTGGCCCGGCGTGTCGCACCCAACATATACCGGAGGCCTCGGTTTCGGCTTCAAGTGGAACATGGGCTGGATGCATGACACCTTGCGGTTCATCAGCAAGGATCCCGTCCATCGTCGCTATCATCACCACGATCTTACCTTCGGATTGTTGTATGCGTTCACGGAGAACTTCATTCTCCCGCTCAGTCATGACGAGGTTGTGCATGGCAAGGGATCTATGCTTGGAAAGATGCCGGGCGACCGCTGGCAGCGCTTTGCGAACTTGCGCGCATATTACGGCTTCATGTGGGGGCATCCGGGCAAGAAGCTGCTTTTCATGGGTGGTGAGATCGCCCAGGAGCGAGAGTGGAATCACGATACGGGCTTGGATTGGCACCTGCTCGATGACCCCTATCATCGTGGGGTGCATTCCCTGATCCGCGACCTCAACCGGGTCTATCGTGATCACCCTGCCCTTCATGAGAGAGATACGGAAGCATCCGGCTTCCAATGGCTAATCTCGGATGATGCTGAGAACAGCGTCATTGCTTGGGCAAGGCGCGGCGAGAGCGATGACAGTATCGTTGTCGTCATCTCCAATTTTACCCCGGTGCCGCGCAGCGGCTATCGCATCGGGGTGCCCCTCCCCGGCTTCTACCAAGAAATCATGAATACAGATGCCGAAGGTTACGGCGGGAGCAATGTCGGAAATCTCGGCGGCGTCGCAGCCGAAGAGACAGAAAGCCACGGTCACCCGTGCTCACTCAGCCTGACGCTGCCGCCTTTGGGAACGATCATGCTTGCGCGATCCCCAAGCCAGAATGGATAAACAGTTCCTCTGGAGTAGAAATGAATGTCCGGCGGAGGACCTCATCCGCCGGACTCAAGCTGATCAAGTCCTATGCCAGGACTCAAGGTAACGCCGCAGGTGCCTGGACGACCTGATTGTAGACGGCTCGGTACTTCTGCGCCGCTTGGCTCCATCCATGAGGACGTCCCATGGCGGCCCTCCGCATAGCGGTCAGTTGCCCATGGGAGCGAAATGCATCAAGCCCCCGCTTGATGGCGCCGACAAATCCACTCAGGGACATCTCTCGGAACAGGAAGCCCGTCACCCCATCCTCAATTGTGTCTGCCAGTCCACCCGTTCGATGCGCGATTGGCAGCGAGCCAAAGCGTTGGGCATACATCTGGCTCAAGCCGCAAGGTTCAAACCGCGATGGCATGAGAAGAAAGTCGCTCCCCGCGTACATCCGGCGCGCCTCGGCTTCATTGAACCCGATACGCACTCCAACGGATCCAGGATGGCGCGCCGCAAGTGCCTGCATCGCCTTCTCGAACCTCGCCTCGCCCCGGCCGGTTACGACGATTTGTCCACCCTCTGCTACGATTTCCTCCGATGCCGCAATCGCAAGGTCGACGCCCTTCTGATGCACGAGGCGGGAAATGACGGCAAAGAGTGGCCCCCGCGATACGGCAAGGCCGAAGGTCTTGCGTACGTCATCCGCGTTCATGTGCTTGCCCGTCCAATCGTCGGGAGCGAAAGGACTGGCGAGATAAGGATCGGTGCTTGGATCCCAGCTGTCATCGATTCCATTGAGGATGCCGTCGAGCCGTCCCTCCTCTGCACGGGTTTTCAGAAGTCCTTCAAGCCCACAACCGAACTGAGGGGTGGTGATCTCCTCCGCATAAGTCGAACTCACGGTTGTGATATGAGATGCGTAGAATATACCCGCCTTCAGGAAGGAGAGTTTGCCGTAGAACTCGACACCGTTCATTTGAAAGGCGTTGTCAGGGATTCCAAGATGCGGAAATCGCTCCCGTTCGAAGAGACCCTGATAGGCCAAGTTGTGAATGGTTAGAATACTGGGCACCCGCCGCTCACGCCAGGTGAGGTAAGCCGGAGCGAGGCTCGAGGGCCAATCGTTCAGGTGCAAAAGGTCCGGTTGCCAGAAGGGATCTCCCACTCCACAGGCAATGTCGGCTGCGGCGAGACCTAAACGCGCAAACCGAACATCATTATCGTTCCAATCAACGCCGTTTGCGTCGCCGTACGGAGTTCCGTCGCGATCATATAGTTCCGGACTGAGGAGGATATAGATGGTGAGCCCATCCTTCGTCTCCATTCGGCCGAGATCGCAATCAGGAATGCCGCAGGTTCCAGGGAGGCGCCCGACAAGTTCCACCGATTTGGCACTCGCCAGCACCTGACGGTATCCCGGTATGAGCACCCGGACATCGTAAAGCTGCCTCAACGCCCTGGGGAGCGCAGCCGAGACCTCGCCAAGACCACCAGCCTTGATGAAGTCCGCTATTTCCGACGTAACGTAGAGGATCGATTGATGCCGTCCCAGACCTCCGGGACGGGGAATATATGATTTAGGAGCAGTTAGGGTCCGCTCGCTATTGTTCGGGTTAAGCCGTTCAGTCGTCTCGTCAGCAACCGTGAGCATATGCCGTGTGTGATCCGAGCGCGTACCCGCCTGGCCTATCGCGCTCTAAGGGAAGGCGTGCCCTCAACGATCAATTCGACGAAAAGTTCCCGATCTTTTCATATGACGAGTGAGCCAGAATGACGCATCCGATTCACTCGCCCTGATGGGCTTCAACTAGGCGTGCCAGATCTCCTGAACATAATCACGAATCGTTCTATCAGACGAAAACCAACTCATCCGCGCAGTGCTAAGAATGCTCCTGCGCCACCACTCCGATTGATTGAGCCATAGCTCGTCAACCGAACGCTGGGCGGTCCAGTAAGCCCCGAAGTCGTCGATGATCATGTAAGGATCGTGGCTGACCAAGGCTTCGATCAAACCACGGTAGCGGTCGCAATCATCCGGCGAGATCATGCCCTCGGACAGTGCAGCCAAGACGCCTTTCAGCCTCGAGGACGTGCTCAAGGCATCTCTGGCGTCTCCTCCCGAACGGCGGCGCTCCTCCACCTGCTCGGTCGTCAGGCCGAAAATAAACATGTTCTCTCGGCCAATGTGCTCACTGATCTCGACATTTGCTCCATCAAGCGTACCGATGGTGAGCGCACCGTTGAGGGCAAATTTCATGTTGCCCGTGCCGGATGCCTCCATTCCCGCAGTCGAGATCTGCTCCGAAAGATCTGCAGCTGGGATGATCGCCTCTGCAAGGCTCACGTTATAGTTCGGCAGGAAGGCTACCTTCAACCGATCGCCAATGACCGGATCCGAGTTGACCATCCGCGCCACGTCGTTCGCGAGCTTGATGATGAGCTTTGCCTTCACATAACTCGGCGCCGCCTTTCCGGCGAAAACTTTCACGCGAGGCACCCAGTTGCGGTTTGGGTTGGCCTTGATTGCTTGGTAAAGAGCAATCGTTTCGAGGACATTCAGGAGTTGGCGCTTGTATTCATGAATCCGCTTGACCTGAATGTCGAAAAGGGCGGTCGGGTCGACCGTTACATCAAGGCGCCTCCGGATAATGTCTGCCAAATTCAACTTGTTCTGCAAGCGGACAGCCGCAAACTTGCGCTGGAAGGATGGATCATCCGCCAGCGTCTCAAGTTCAACGAGCATGTCGATATCGTCCAATACTCGCTCGCCCAAGGTGGAGACCACCAACCTTTTCAAGCCAGGATTAGCCTCGTGGAACCAACGACGAACGGTAATACCATTCGTCTTGTTGACGATCCGATCCGGAAAGATCTCATGAAGGTCGCGGAATACAGTTTTCTTCAGGAGATCCGTATGAAGCGCGGAGACACCATTGACTTTACGTGACCCAATGAAGGCGAGATGTCCCATACGGACATGTCGCCCATTGTTCTCATCGATCAACGAGATCGAGGCTAGTCGACCAGGATCAAGGCGTCCCGCTTTGGAAAGCCCCTCAAGGTGCAGCCAATTGATCAGGTAGATGATCTGCATGTGCCGCGGCAGCACCTGCTCGAGAAGCGCAACAGGCCATGTCTCAAGCGCCTCCGGCATTAGGGTGTGATTGGTGTAATTCAACGTCCCGGTAGTGATCCGCCAAGCCTCGTCCCAATCAAAACCATGCTCGTCGACGAGCAGTCGCATCAACTCGGCAACGGCGAGTGCCGGATGGGTGTCGTTGAGCTGGATTGCTGCATGCTCTGGAAGTGACGCGAGACTCCCGTGTTCCCGAAGATGGCCATGGAGAAGGTCCTGCAGAGACGCCGAGGTGAAGAAGTATTCCTGACGCAGGCGCAGTTCATGACCGGCCGGGGATGCATCACTTGGATAAAGAACATTCGAGATTGCCTCTGCACGAGCACGGGCGGTTTGGGCCCCGACATGGTCGCCGGCATTGAACAGCTGGAGTCGCAGAGGCTGCTCTGCGCGAGCGGCCCATAGTCTCAACGTATTGACGCGCTTACCGCGCCACCCGACGACAGGTGTGTCATGCGCGACGGCGAGTACGGTCTCATCGGGACACCACGTGTGATAGACATGCCCGGCGCTGTCGGTGCGGGTCTGAACATAACCTCCGAACCGGACCGGATAGACTAAGTGGGAGCGCTCGAATTCCCAAGGATTGCCGCCGGCCATCCAGTCATCTGGAGCCTCCTGCTGCCAGCCGGAGCGGAATGATTGCTTGAAAATCCCGTAATCGTAACGGATGCCATACCCCACAGCCGGCACGTCCGTCGTCGCCATGCTTTCCATGAAACAGGCTGCCAAGCGGCCAAGGCCGCCATTCCCGAGAGCGGCATCGGTCTCGAACGTTCGGAGACTATCGAGGCTGATCCCGAGCCCTGCGAGTGCTTCCTCGACGGTGGACGTCAGGCCCAAATTCCCGATTATTTCAGACAGGAGGCGCCCGATCAGAAACTCCATCGAGAGGTAGCAGACCTTTTTGCGCCCTGCCCCGCTCGGCTCATTCTCCTTGGTCGAAAGGTTCCAAACGTCAACCACTCTTTCCTTTACGGCGTAGGCTGTAGCCATGAACCAGTCGTGATCGGTTGCCGTCTCCGGGCTCTGCCCAACCTGATAGACAAGCTTGGCCATAATTTGATTACGAAAGGTGGCAGCGTCGACCGTCTGAAAGGAGGGGTAGCCCGCCTTGGCAAGCGTGACAATCGCAGAACCTTCAGGATGACCAGCTTCAGATCTGCTGCCGGTGCCCCTTTCAAACTCGAACATGGCCAACCCCCAAGTCAAAACAATCAGAACAACTCACCCTGCCGGTTCATAGCCTGACAGGAATTTGTTACTTTCTTGCTTGCGCAACCCGGATGGAAAAACCATGCGTCTTCTTACCGCTGGTAGCCATATCGGGCGACGCTATCGACCCAATATAGCAGCGCTCCATGAACCCGGACTGACCGGGACATCAAAAGAGAATTCACATATCCCGTGGACTGGCCGACGGCAGGGGCACAAGTTCGGAGGACGCATCCTCGAACGCTTGCAGAACGTGGAGATAGGATCGCTCCGCATCGGTGGCTTGGCCTTTCGTTCGGGTCGGCTCAAGAATGAAGAGGAGCAGAGATCGCGCCGTAACAGTGTATTCATGCCCAAATGCGAACTTTGCAACCTCGGCATTCTCCCCACGGTTCGTATCGATCAACCGCACCCATTGGCTTCCACCAACGGCCTCCGGGAGGTGAAACTGAACCACGTCGTCGTGTGCGTTCAGGATCAGAAGCAGGGTCGAATCCGACCCTATCCTTCGGATTCCAGTTTCCTGTGCGCGTCCATCAAGGAGGACTCCCATGCACCGGGCATTCGGATCATCCCAATGCTCCTGGGCCATCTCGTCCCCAGCCGGTGTCAGCCAGTTCACGTCCTTCACGCCCAGTTCCTGATCGTATTCACCCGTGAGAAAGCGACCGCGGCGAAGCATCGGAAGCGCTTGACGAATTGCGATCAACTTTTGAACGAAATCAGCGAGCGCTCTGCATTCATCATCGATTCCCTCCCAGTCGATCCAAGAGATTTCATTGTCTTGGCAATAGGCGTTGTTGTTACCCTGCTGCGTCCGGGCAAACTCATCTCCAGCCACAAGCATCGGCGTCCCACGGGAAAGCAAAAGCGTCGCAAGCATGTTCCGCATCTGACGGAAGCGCACATCTCTGATCTCGGGAACTTCAGTCGGCCCTTCGACACCGTAGTTGCTCGATAGATTGTGCGAATGGCCGTCGCGGTTCTCTTCGCCGTTCGCCTCGTTATGCTTGTCATTGTAGGAAACGAGGTCGTTGAGGGTAAAACCATCGTGGGCTGTGATAAAGTTGACTGAGGCCCACGGCTTGCGACCACGCTTATTGAAGAGGTCTGCCGACGCTGTTAGGCGCGATGCCAGCTCAGGCAACTTCCCCTCTTCCCCTTTCCAGAAAGCACGCACTGTATCCCGGTAGCGATCGTTCCACTCCGCCCACCCTGGCGAGAAGCGGCCGACCTGATAGCCGCCTGGACCGCAATCCCATGGCTCCGCGATCAGCTTTACTTGGCTGAGCACCGGATCCTGCCGGCAGGCATCAAGGAAGCGGCCGTCCTCGTCGAATCCATGCGGCTCCCGTGCGAGAATGGTCGCAAGGTCGAACCGGAATCCATCGACATGCATTTCCTGCACCCAATAGCGCAGGCTGTCTGTCACAAGCTGGAGAACGCGCGAGTGGCTCAAGTTGACGGTATTACCAGTACCCGTGTCATTGATGTAATACCGCCTGTCTGGGGCGAGCCGGTAATAGGATGCGTTGTCGATCCCTTTGAACGACAGCGTCGGGCCAAGTTCGTTGCCTTCGGGCGTATGATTGTAGACGACATCGAGGATCAGCTCGAGCCCCGCCTCATGGAGATGAGCCACCATCTCTTTGAATTCGGCAAAAGCGAAGTCGGGGTTGGCCGCATAGCGGCGAGCCGGCGCGAAGAAGCCGAGCGTGTTGTAACCCCAATAATTCTTCAATCCCTTCTCGGTCAGATATGAATCATCGATGAAGGTGTGGATCGGGAGAAGCTCGATTGCCGTAATGCCCAGTGAGGTGACATAGTCGAGAACCTCCCGGCTCGCGAGACCCGCATAGGTCCCACGGAAGTGTTCCGGCACTGATGGGTGGCGAATTGTGAACCCACGCACATGGGTCTCATAGAAGATCGTCTTTTCCCACGATCGTTGTGGCGGTCGCTCTCTTCCCCATGTGAATGCCGGGTCGATGACCCTGCTCTTCAGCATGAATGGCGCACTGTCCCGGTCGTCGAATGTCAGGTCATCTCCAGTTTCCATCTGGTACCCGAAAAGTGCCGGATTCCAGGTCAGGTGTCCGACAGTCTGCTTCGTGTAAGGATCAAACAGAAGCTTGTTGGGATTGAAGCGATGCCCTTCGGTGGGCGCATAAGGACCGTGGACACGATATCCATAGATCGTTCCGGGCCTCGCATCCGGAAGATAACCGTGCCAGACCTCATCCGTATACTCCGGAAGATCAATCCGTTCGACTTCCTGCTCGCCGTTCTGGTCGAAAAGGCAGAGTTCAACGCGCGTTGCATGTGCGGAGAAAAGCGCGAAATTGACTCCTAGTCCGTCCCATGTAGCTCCCAAGGGGTAAGGCCGCCCCTCCCGAACGCGGGACCGCTTTATCGCAGGGCCATTGGGAGGCGTCACATTTTTCAGTTCGTTAGGATTGATATCGAGTTTCATGACGGCCTCGGGTTCTGCGCCTCTCCTCATAACGCTCAGCTTCAATGATGGTGCCATGAAGGTGGCCGGCATCTCTGGTGCCCCGTTCAGTCGCTTAAACCAGCACCGTCAGGCCCGAACTGAGGTCGTGTGAATGTTCCGGCAATGTCCCATGCGGTCATGCATCGATTCGGGTTGACTTCAGCGTCACTGCTGAGGATTTTCCAGATCGGTTGTGAGCAACGATGGGCAAGGTCCGATTGCGTGTATCAAGACAGTTCTGCACGTTTTCCACAGCCGAGAAAGAAGTTGGTTAACGCAACCGCAACGAATCGGTACTGAGGAGATATCAGCATTTTTCGGAGGCGGCGATGGAGAGCGGAACAGGCAACGGTCGACGGCACGCGACGATCTCCGATACCGAACTCCTACGGCGCATAGGCCACGATCTGCGCTCTCTCTATGCCGAGGTCATTCAACAGCCTATCCCGCCGAAAATCAAAGCTGCATTGGCACGCATCGATCGTGAACAGGCACGCACGGCATATCATGTCCAGCGCATGACTGTCTGACACGCCGATGCTTCAGCACGTTGAAAACAGTCCTCAGTGCGATCTGCAGTAACTCCTGCCGCACATTGCTGTCAGGGCAGCTGAACTAGGCCCCCTATTTGCATCCATGCGCCTGAGGCGGTTGGCGGTTACCAATAGGCGGAGAGTGCTCGTGCGCAGATGCTTTGGCACGCTTTAGGCAGCCGCTTTTCGCTGGCACGGGCATCTGAACGATAGGTCCGGGTCGGAACGCCCTGCTCCATCGCCTTCGCTTAGAATCAGGACTATAGGTCCCAAGAATTGAGTGGTTGGCGCCGTAGCATTATGAGGAGAAACTCGCCGGCACAGCCGGGTCGTCTCCCGCATAAGAGATTACTGGGTCACGGCCCGCCTTGAGTCGCTGGCTCAATTCTTCAAGCTCGGCCTCACTCAACGGCGATCCTTCCTGCCGGAGCATTTCGAACAGATCCTCGGGAAGGACATCGATCTGCTCCTGCAAGAGAAGGAGCGCTGCTCGGACCGTGCTCAACTCTCGCTGATCGACGAAAAGGGTGAGTTCTTTCATTTCGCTCTGATAGATCCCAAACCTAGACGGTCAGGCTACGGCGACATAAGGCAGAATGAAGGCGAGCGGATCACGCTAGGGACTATCGATGATCCCACTTGAATCACTCTATGCGACATGAAGTGCGCGATACATTGACTCAATGGGCCGTCCGCGAGCGTGGATCCTCCTGGAGAGGTTCATAGTACAGCGTCCCGTGCGGGATGCTATCAAGCGGCTTTCCGGTTTGCTCCCGATCTTGGCTCAATTCGTTCAGCGAGGGCATGTAGTGCGGGCGAAAACGTAGATCGACGAGATTGCGGAGTTCGGGCGCGGCGAGATCCATCACGTTCGCATCCCGCCATCGACGGTGAAGCTTCGCATTGCCGGTGAGGCGTCCCCACAAACTCCTCGTCTCCTCCTCGACGACCAGAACAATACGACCGGTCAGGGTTTTCCGAAGATTGAACCGTCCTGTGAGAGCCATCGCCTGTCCCCTTTCGTCGTGCCAACCGCAATTTACAACTGCAGGGCTCAGCACCACCTTCGGAGCAGGTTGGTGGAGCAATCCAGTTGTAACGCTCTATGGCAATGCGGTAGCGATCTCTCCGTTCCGGACGAACGATCTCAAGAAGCTGAGCAATTCGGCGTCACAAGACTCATCGCAAGAATTGAAGGAAATTGGTCCTGCACGAAGGCAGGCTTCCTAAGATTGGCGATTACAGTACGATCCGAGCGCTCGGTCGCGAAGCAAACTCAACACAGAGAATATAGGATGGAACCAAGCTGAAGACACGGAATTAGAACAAAAACAGAACAAAATTAGGAGATCCGTTATGTCTCGCGGTCAGAAGGCACAGAATGTTCAGGCAAGTCGAACCGGAAACCCGAAAACCAGTCCGGGTGCGACATCAAATCAGATCAAGAATCCAGCAGACTGGGTGTCAGGCCATGAGCCGATGACCGGAGCTCAGGCGTCCTACCTCAAGACCCTATCGGAGCAGACGCATAATCCCGAGGTGTTTGACCCACATCTCGACAAGGCAGAAGCCTCGAAGCGTATTGATGAGCTGAAGCAGGATCGAGACGACGCTTAAACAAACCGCCCTGCCGGGAGTTCCGGCAGGGCGGTTTGTGTCATCTGGATTTATGGAGTGCTCCGAACCCTTAGATTGTTCTGCACATGAGCGACGCCTGACGCGAGTTCAGCGAGATCCTCCGCCCGGCGGCGCAACCCGCGCGATGCGACGCTGCCGGACAGGGTTACTTCACGCCCTCTAACGTCGACTTCGATCTCCGATGCATCGATGAACGGATCATCGGTCAACCGCTCGCAGATGTCTTCGTGAATTCGACTGTCCGACCGCTGATATCCCTTAGGTCCTCTGCCGCGATGCGGCCCCTCATTGGAAAGCCGCCGTTCCTCAGATCTGCGATCCGTGTAACCCAAACCTCCGTATCCCGAGTTCCGGCTATAACCGGGCGCAAAGCCTGCGTCGTCATTGGGGCCACCGTGTCCATCGTCAACGACCCCTCCCGAGAACTCATTTGTGTCGTCGCCATAGCCTCCGGCATATTCCCGTCCGCGCAACCCACGGAACCCGACAGCGCCACCCGCAGGAACATCGCCGTAGCCATTGGCATCGTTGAACGGATCCTCATCCCTTCGGCGATTATCTGCCATTTCGACCTCCTTTGATCGTCTTAGGAACAGGCCAACGACACCAGGGTTCCAAGACGCCAAGTGCGGACCGGCTTGTTCGTTCGCGAAAGCGGCGCCCTTGATCCGCATGGCCCATCAGGCAACAGTAGGCTGCCACTTCAGCCACCGTTAGGCGACCCGGGCGCGATCAACCGAAGGACCAGGAGGAGGAACGTGCCGAACTACCTTGGAATCGACGTCGGGACCTCGGCCGTTAAGGCGATCCTCATCGATCATCGTCAGACGCCGCTCGCTGAAGCAGAAGTCCAGTTGTCGATTTCCCGACCTCACGATCTCTGGTCCGAACAAGACCCGGAATCTTGGTGGCGAGCAGTTGAACGGGCAAGGGAACACCTTCATGCTGAAGCTCCCGCCGCAATGGCCGAGGTCCGCGGCATCGGCCTCTCCGGACAGATGCATGGGGCGGTTCTCCTGAACGAGCAAGACAGGCCCTTGCGTCCGGCGATCCTTTGGAATGATGGCCGTTCGATGCGCGAGGCGGAGGATCTTGGAAAGGATTATCCCGAACTCTCCGAGTCGGCGGGCGTCATTCCCATGCCAGGGTTCACAGCCCCGAAGCTCCTCTGGGTGGCGCGCCACGAGCCTCAGGTCTTTTCCGCCGTGAGGAAAATCCTTCTCCCAAAGGACTATGTTCGCTTGAGAATGACCGGCGAATGCGTCACCGACATGTCCGATGCGGCCGGCACATGGTGGTTGGACGAAGCTTCTCGCTCCTGGTCGGATCGCGCTCTTGCAGTGACTGGTCTCGATAGATCCCAAATGCCTCATTTGGTCGAGGGAACGCAGCCCTCGGGGGTGTTGCGTTCGGACCTCGCCCGAGAATGGGGGATGCGCGGCGATGTCGTAATCGCCGGCGGCGCTGGCGATGCGGCTGCCGGTGCAATCGGCCTCGGGGCGATCGACGAGGTATCAGCGTTCATATCCCTAGGGACATCTGGCCAGCTTTTCGTCACCACCCGTACCTTCAGACCTGCCCCCGAAACACTCCTCCATGCCTTTTGTCATGCTCTGCCCGAGCGCTGGTTCCAGATGGCGGCCATGTTGAATGGAGCCAGTTGCCTTTCCTGGGCTGCCGGCCTCCTCAAAGCAGAGATCAAACCGCTGCTGGACCAGGCGGAGGAGAGATACCAAAAACCTTCGAACCTGATCTTCCTGCCCTATCTGGCGGGCGAGCGCACTCCACATAATGATCCGTACGCCCGTGGCGTGTTCTTCGGCCTAACTCCTGAGACGTGTCAGAGCGAGTTGGTCCAAGCGGTTCTTGAAGGCGTTGCATTCAGTTTCGCCGATGCCAAGCAGTGTCTTGAGCAGGCCGGGACACGCCTCACGTCAATTGGCCTCATCGGAGGCGGATCGCGAAGCTCGTTCTGGGCGCAAATCCTGGCCAACGTCCTTGATCTCCCCCTCGTCCGCTATGAAGGAGCGGACAAAGGTCCCGCCTTTGGCGCAGCAAGGCTGGCAAGGCTGGCCTCAACAGGCGAGCAGCCAGAAGCAGTGTGCACCCAGCCACAACGCCTTCAGACCATTCATCCCCATACGCATCTTGTGGATCTTTATGCCCCCAGGCTTGAGGCATTCCGCAGCCTTTACCACGCGCTGAGGCCAGAATTCAAAAAAGCCTACCGTAGCGTCAATTGACAGTGTGCTTGGCAACTATAGTATTTCTTTGCCTGACCAAGAAAACGGGAGCGACTTTCAAGTCCGCCCCATCAGGGAGGGAAAGTAGTGCTTTGGAGCCATATCACGACGCACTATGGTTTGAATTCTCCTTCGCGCCAGACAGCCGCTGGAGAAGTAGCAGCCGCGGTCTGCTCAAACCTGAGTTCAAGGACAACATTCTCAGGCCTCGATCCTTTCTTCGCCGGTCCGCGGACCCGCATCTCGAGCGAGTTCCGTCCATGAGGGAACCAACAGCAATTCTCGAAATGAGCGGGATCTCCAAAACGTTTCCCGGCGTCAGGGCGCTGACCGACGTGTCGCTAACGATCTATCCTGGCGAGATTCATGCCTTGATGGGGGAGAACGGGGCCGGAAAATCAACGCTGATGAAGATCCTTTCCGGCGCTTACCATGCCGATCCCGGTGGGGAGATCCGGATTGAGGGCCGTCCGATCAGCATCGACAGCCCACTTACGGCTCGGCATCACGGGATTGCGACCATTTATCAGGAACTCTCCCTCGCACCCAACCTGACTGTTGCAGAGAACATGCTGCTTGGGCGTGAGATCAAGACCGGACCAATGATCGACCGGGCTTCGATGGAGAGTGCCTGCCGGTCTGTCCTAACACGGCTCGGTGTCACCTTCCGGCCGTCCACGCGCGTCGCCGAGCTCTCAATGGCTGAAAGGCAATTGGTCGAGATCGCTCGGGCCCTCATCGCCAATTCCCGCATTCTGGTTATGGACGAGCCGACCACCTCTCTATCCTCGCGGGAAACGGAAGCACTCTTCTCTCTTGTGCGCCAACTTCGCTCCGAGGGTTTGGCAATCATTTATATCAGCCACCGAATGGCGGAGGTCTATGATCTCGCCGACCGTGTCTCCGTTCTTCGTGACGGCTCTTACGTGGGCACCCTTGAACGCTCCGAAATTTCAGCGGAGCGGCTGGTTAGAATGATGGTGGGTCGAGATCTCTCTTCATTCTACAAGAAGGAGCACGACGCCAAAGGCAGCCGCGGTCCGGTGATGTTCTCGGTTCGCGGCGTCGGCGATGGGGAGAAGGTCCAGGAGTGCTCATTCGATCTGCATCAAGGGGAAGTCCTCGGCATTGCTGGGCTCGTCGGAGCCGGGCGGACGGAGCTGGCCCGTCTGATCTACGGCGCGGACCGGAGAACGACGGGAGAAATAATCCTTGGTGGAAAGCCTCTCTCTATCGACAGCCCTCAGGATGCCGTCGATGCCGGTATCGTCTATTTGACGGAAGATCGAAAGCATCTAGGTCTGTTTCTCGACCTGACCGTGCGCGAGAATGTGAACCTCAACGTGTTGGGGCGGGACGCACGCCCCGGAGGCATACTAAATCTTAAAGCAGCGAAGGAACGGGCAAGTGCGGCCATTCGCGGCCTCCGAATTCGTGTCGCCAACGATCTCGTAACAGTGGGCAGTCTTTCCGGCGGCAATCAGCAGAAGGTGCTGCTGTCCCGACTGCTCGAAACCAAACCGCGCATTCTGCTCCTCGATGAGCCGACCCGCGGCGTCGATATCGGCGCCAAATCGGAGATCTATCGCCTTATTGACGATCTTGCGAAGCGTGGCGTCGGGATGATCGTGATCTCAAGCGAGCTGCCCGAGATCGTCGGCATATGTGACCGCGTCCTCGTGATGAGAGAAGGCAAAATCGCGGGCGAAGTAGGTGGCGTAGGGCACGAGCCGGTCACGCAGGAACGTATCATCGCTATCGCCACAGGTGTGAGGGAAGAGGCCGCATGACCCCCCCAGACAAGATCGGCGCATCTATGCAAGGTGCCGGAGCAACCGGAATGGACACGACGGCGCAGGTCAACCAGCGTCGGCTCGCGTGGCGCTCAGCCATGCAAGCTCTCGGCATGTTGCCGATCCTCATCATTCTAGGCATCGTTTTCGAGCTCATGTCGGGCCGCTTCCTGAGCGTGCAGAATTTGTCGATTGTTGCCCAGCAGGCGTCAATCAATATCGTGCTCGCGGCTGGAATGACCTTCGTGATCCTCACCGGCGGCATCGACCTCTCAGTCGGATCCATCCTAGCTGCGGCAGCGATGGTCGCCATTCTGGGTTCGAAAATACCCGAGTGGGGTATGCTCGGCATACCGGCGGCTCTGTTGATGGGCTTGGCACTCGGGTTTGCCAACGGCGCCCTCATCGCCTTCGCGCGCCTGCCTCCCTTTATCGTAACCTTAGGATCACTGACAGCCGTCCGGGGTCTGGCCCGCCTTCTGGGTGGCGACACCACCCAGTTTAATCCTCAGCTTCCTTTCGCATTCATCGGCAATGGCAATCTTTTCGGGATCCCGTGGCTCGTCGTGATCGCCATCGTCGTGGTGCTCCTCTCCTGGTTTATCCTCAGACGTACCGTTCTGGGGGTTCATATCTATGCGGTCGGCGGCAATCCTGATGCCGCCCGGCTCACAGGGATCAAGGTGTGGGCGGTCCTTCTGTTCGTCTATTGCGCATCAGGCCTTGCCAGCGGACTTGGCGGCGTCATGTCTGCAGCTCGTCTGTATGCCGCGAACGGCCTTCAGCTTGGACAATCATATGAGCTGGACGCCATCGCCGCCGTCATCCTGGGCGGAACCAGCTTCGTCGGCGGCATCGGTTCGATCTGGGGCACCCTGATCGGAGCGCTCATCATCGCGATTTTGTCGAACGGCCTTATTCTGGTTGGCGTATCCGATATTTGGCAGTTCATCATCAAGGGTTTCGTGATCATCGGAGCCGTCGCGCTCGACCGTTACCGCCTTCAGGGCTCCGCCCGCACCTAATCTCCAATTCCAGCGCTCGGACCGAGCGATGGCATAAGCGAGCGTCGAAGCCGGAAGAGGTTTCAGACGAATCGCGTCACAGCAGGAGGAAACGATGGTACTTTCCAGGCTAACTCTCGGAATTGCGGTCGTCGCGGGGCTTGCAAGCCCAGCGCTCTCGAAGGACCTGACCAGCGTCGGTATATCGGTTGGCTCGCTGGGAAATCCATTCTTCGTTGCTACAATCAAAGGGATTGAGGACAAGGCGAAAGGGGTCAACCCGAATGTCAAGGTGACTGCAGTGTCGTCCGACTACGACCTCAATAAGCAGTTCACTCAGGTCGACAACTTCATCGCATCAGGCGTAAACGTTCTGATGATCAATGCGGTCGATCCTGTTGCCATCGAGCCGTCCGTAAAGCGAGCCCAGGCTGCCGGAATGGTCGTCGCTGCCTTCGACGTTGCAGCCGCGGGAGCTGACGTCACCGTGATGACCGATAACATCAAGGCCGGTGAGATTGCCTGCCAGTACATCGTCGATCATCTCAAAGGCAAGGGCGACGTCCTTATCGTGAACGGGCCGCAAGTGTCCTCGGTCGTGGACCGAGTAAAGGGCTGCAAGGCCGTGTTCGAAAAGAACCCAGGAATCAAGGTCCTATCGGACAATCAGGATGCGAAAGGCTCCCGCGACGGCGGCTTTTCCGTGACCCAGAGCCTTCTTACCCGCTTCCCGAAGGTGGATGCCATCTTTGCGATCAACGATCCAACGGCGATCGGAGCCAACTTGGCAGCGAAACAGCTGAACCGGAGCGAGTTCATCATCACTTCCGTTGATGGCGCTCCGGATATCGAGGCAGAGTTGAAATCCGGCAACTCCCTGATCAAAGCCTCGGCGTCCCAAGACCCGTATCTCATGGCGGGCCAATCCCTCGAATATGCAGCCGGCATCCTGAACGGCAAGAAACCGGAGAAGAGCGTGTTTCTGCTCGAGCCCAAGCTGATCACGTCCGAAAACATAGGCGAATACAAGGGCTGGACAGCGGCACGCTAGCAGTGCGTCAAGAGGACAGCTGCGGTGATCCCGCAGCTGTCCCAAAGACTGCCGTGAAGAGCAGAGGAGTTCGCATGCTGCGGGAACTGCGGGAACAGGTTCTGGAGGCGAATCTGGAGGTGGTTCGTCGTGGTCTCGTCCTCTACACGTTCGGCAACGTGAGTGGCATCAGTCGGGAAGACAACCTCGTCGTCATTAAGCCCAGCGGTGTGCCATACGAACGCATGACAGCAGACGATCTTGTCGTGACGGACCTCGATGGCAACAGGGTGTGGGGTGAGCTACGCCCCTCCTCCGATCTTTCGACCCATCTTCACCTCTATCGTTCGTTTCGCGAGATCGGCGGCGTGGTACATACCCATTCCGAATTCGCGACTGCGTGGGCTCAAGCGCGTCGTCCGATCCCTCCTATGGGAACGACGCACGCAGATTACTTCTACGGACCAGTTCCCGTAACGCGTGAGCTCACGCCTGACGAGATCGATCGGGATTATGTGCATGCAACAGGCGCGGCCATCGTGGAGTGTTTCGGCAACCGCGACCCCATGGAAGCTCCAGCTGCGCTCGTGGCCGACCACGGTCCGTTCTGCTGGGGCAGATCGCCCGACGATGCCGTCCATAATGCGGTGGTTCTAGAGACGATCGCGCGAATGGCCATGTACACGCTCTCGCTGCAACCCGCGAAGGTCGGTGTGTCCCAGGCACTCCTCGACAGGCATTATTTCCGAAAGCATGGCCAGGCTGCAACTTATGGACAACAGGAACAATGAAATCCGGCTCACGTCTTGCCAGGAAATTCGGATAGGGAAGCAAATCGATGGCTATCGTAGCAGGGGCTGATTTCGGGACCCTGAGCGTACGCGTCACTCTTGTGGACGATCATAAGGGACCGCTTGGACTTGCCACTGCGGACTACCCTCTTCATCGTCGCCGAGACGACCCGGATCATGCGACCCAATCGCATGGCGATCATATGAATGCCTTGGTCCGCGCGATGCACTCTGCCTTCGCAGGAGCGGGCATCGGGGGTGGGGATGTGAGAGCCCTCGCGATCGATACGACCGGTTCCAGCGTCGTGATGGTCGGCGAAGGGCTCGAGCCCCTCGACGACTATTATCTATGGTGTGATCATCGTGCAAAGGCCGAGGCAGAGCTGATAACGACGCTCGCTCATCGAGAAGGCCTTGAAGCCATAGAATGGTGTGGCGGGGTGTACTCGCACGAATGGGGCCTTGCCAAACTGCTCCACTGGCTCAGGCATAACCCGGACAAGCGCGACCGGTTCGTCACTGCACTCGAGCACTGCGACATGGTCGTAGCCACGCTCACCGGCGTCACAAGTCCACACGAACTCAAGCGCAGCGTGTGCGCCATGGGACACAAATGGATGTGGAATCGCCGTTGGGGAGGCCTCCCGTCTCAGGACTTCCTGTCCAGGGTCGATCCATTGTTCGATGGCATCCGAGATAAGCTCGGCGGCATCTACATGACATCCGACGCCGTGGCCGGCCATCTCTCGCCTGATTGGGCGGAGCGTCTCGGGCTCTCTCCAGGTATTCCAATCCCCGTAGGGGCGCTCGATGCCCACTGGGATGCCATTGGGGCCGGATGCCGGGTCGGCGATGTTGTTAATGTGGTAGGCACCTCTACTTGCATTATCGCAATGGCACCGGATGCTGGGCTTATTCGTGGCGTCTGCGGCGTAGTACCAGGAAGTGTCGATCCGAAGCTCGTCGGGATCGAAGCCGGCCTCTCGGCGACCGGTGACATCTTCGAGGCGATCGCGCGGCGCGCGAACACGACTGTCAAAGAGTTGTCGAAGGGCCTAGACCGATACCGTGCAGGCGAGACGGGCCTTATGCGCCTCACTTGGGATAACGGCGACCGGACCGTCCTCGTCAAGGCCGAGTTAGGAGGCGTCACACTGGGGTGGAACCTCCTACATACGGCCCAGGATGAACTTTTCGCAGCCATTGAAGGGACAGCCTTCCACACCCGCATCATTCTCGAGCGCATGGCGGAAGGTGGAGTTCCGGTGGAACGCGTCATCAATGGTGGAGGACTTCCTCAGCACAACACGAGCTTGAACCAAATTTATGCGAACGTCCTCGGGCGCCCGGTCCTTGTACCCGGCGGACTGCCAACCGGACTGGGTTCTAGTATATTCGCAAGCCTGGCTGCAGGATCATACCCCGAGCTTGAAAGCGCGCAGGACGCTGTCTGCCTGCCATTCCGGACGTTCGAGCCAGATCCGGACGCGCAGGAAATTTATGAGCAGCTTTTCGGGCTGTACAAGACGCTCTATTTCGGACTTGGAGGCGACGGCGAACCTGTCTCGATTGCCCATATATTGCGCGACCTTAAACGGATTGCCGCCATTTCATCCGGCTCGGCCCCAGCCGACCCTGTTTATTCTTGAGATGAGACATGGCAATCCATATGGCGAATTATGAGCCGCTCTAGTGTGTCTCCTGGAGATTCTGCATGATCCTGGTCTGTGGCGAAGCCTTGATCGACCTCTTTATCGGCCCCGCCACCTCGACCGGTTTGGCGGCAGAAGCAGTTGCCGGCGGATCACCCTTCAACGTCGCAGTGGGCATAGGGCGGCTCGGACGCCCTGCAGCATTCTTGTCGACACTCTCTGAGGACGCTTTCGGTGAGTTCCTGTGCGGTCGATTGGCTGCGGTTGGTGTTGCCTCGTCATATCTACACCGTTGCCCCAATCGAACGACCCTGAGTGTCGTTGCGACCAGCTCGACGGGTGAGCCCCAGTACTCATTTTATGCGCCGGATAGCGCCGACCGGGCCTTGACGGTTCAGGATCTGCCGTCCGAGTTGCCGCTGCCGGTGAACGCCATCACGGCTGGATCTTATTCTCTCGGTGTCGAGCCGATCGCAAGTGCCGTTGAGACGCTGATTCACCGTGAGGCCGGCTCTCGCGTGATCTCACTCGACCCGAATGTCCGCCCGCGCGTGGTTGGCGACCTGAACCTCTTCAGAGAACGCTTCGAGCGCCTTCTTGCATCCGCTACGATTATCAAAGCGAGCTCTGAAGATTTGGAGATCCTCTATCCCGAGGCAGATCCGCTGACAATCGCTCGCGAATGGATGAGGCGAGGGCCCAGCATCGTGATCGTCACTCGCGGCCCCAATGGACCTCTTGCTGTCTTTCAGGACAAGGTTGTCGAACGCCCTGCCCCACATGTCGATGTAGTTGATACGGTTGGTGCGGGCGACACATTCCATGCTGCATTCCTGTCCTGGCTGGACGCTGAGTCCTTACTGTCGCCCGCCCGTATTGCTGCTCTGACGGAGCAGCAGGTCGGGGCGGCTCTGGACTTCGCTGCAGCGGCGGCAGCCATTGTGTGCACCCGGCGCGGCGCCGACCCTCCGACTTGGAAGGAGGTTACCACCTTTATGAAGCGATCCAAGTAAAGGGACTGGTGGGAGCAGGCCGCCAGGCCGCTCGGCAATTGAATCGGGATTTCTATGCAACATTCTCAGCCTTCTCTCCCTCCTCTTGGCCCAAGCTGGCGCACCCTCCCCTTTCACCGGGAGTGGCTCGCCGGCCAGGCGTCTGACTTGTTCGCTTTCTACCAGAACCGTATCATCAATCCGACAGGCGGCTTCTTCGAACTCGATGAGGCTGGTCGAGCACGCGATGATGATCCCGTCAGGCAGATCCACAACACCACTCGAATGGTGCACTGTTTCGCTATCGGCACTCTCCTTGGCCATCCTGGAGCCGATGCAATCGTGGACCGTGGGATAGAGTATCTCTGGAACTCACACCGTGATGCCGAATATGGCGGCTATGTCTGGTCACTGGACAACAATGGGCCCAAAGATGGTTCGAAGCAGGCCTACGGCCATGCATTCGTTCTTCTCGCGGCTTCCAGCGCCAAGGTCGTCGGCCATCCCCTGGCCGACCAGCTTCTGGCAGATATTGCAGACGTACTGAAGAGTCGATTCTGGGAGGAGCAGCACGGGGCCGTCGCCGAAGAGTTCGATCGGAACTGGTCGACTATAAGCCAGTACCGTGGCCAGAATTCGAACATGCACCTTACAGAAGCGCTCATGGCGGCGTTCGAAGCGACTGGCGATGCTGACTATTTGAGAAAAGCAGAACGGATCGCAGAACTCATCATTGGGCGCCATGCCGTATCACTCGATCATCGCGTCGCCGAGCACTTCACTGCCAACTGGTCGCTCGATCGCGACTACCGTGGCTTTGACGTGTTCCGCCCCTATGGCACGACTCCAGGACACTGGTTGGAATGGGCGCGGCTTCTTCTCCAGTTATGGGTTCTCGGGAATAGGCGTCATGATTGGCTGCCCGATGCGTCGCAAGCGCTCTTTCGGCAGGCGATCGGTTTAGGCTGGGATACCGACAACGGCGGCTTTTTCTATACGTTAGGTTGGGACAACGAGCCGGTTCTGCGCCAAAAGCTCTGGTGGCCCTGCGCTGAGGCGATTGGTGCAGCCTCATTCCTTTGCGAGCATCGCCCGAATGATTTCCATGAAGCTTGGTATCGCTATCTGTGGGGCTTCATAGACCGCCACCTTATCGATCATGAACATGGTGGCTGGCACCCTGAGTTATCGGAAGATCTGAGACCTGGAACATCGCTGTTCACAGGCAAGCCAGATCTCTACCATGCGCTGCAGGCCTGCTTGATTCCACTCTTTCCGGCCACGGGCAGTCTCACGCGAGTGATCCGGCAGGCTCAGCCCTGACGGAGGAGGTCGTCCAGCTTTTCACGATAAGGCATTCCGTTCTGTGCGCCTGATGCGAGACATGCCTGCGATGCTGCGAGACAGGCACGTTCCATAGCCTCACCTATGGCAAGTCTCTCCGCAATTCCGTTTGCAAGGACGCCGACAAAGGTATCCCCTGCCCCTGTCGTATCGACGGGAGTGATCGGTCTCGCGCGGGCTTGAAGTTGCCCGCCATCACGATCAATGGCCACAGCGCCGCGCGCACCCGCTGTTACGATACAGACCGGCCCAAAGCGTTGCGAAATTTCAGCTCCAGCCTTCAGGAAGTCGCTCCCGTCATTCCAGCCAAGCATCTGAGCAACGGCGATTGCTTCGTGCTCGTTGACCACCAGGACATTCGTAGCCCTGAGAAGGGAAATCATCTCCGCGGCACTCGACAAAGGCGGCACAGGCGCGAAATTCCAGATGACTGTGGCCCCACTCGTTCCAGCACGGCGGGCGGCCTCTAAACTCTCGGCAATAGGCACCTCCATCTGCAGGACAAGCACCGCAGCACGGGACAGGAGATCCTCCGGGAGATCCGTCGCCTTCAGAGCCATATTGGCTCCGCTCGCCACGGTGATGGCGTTTTCACCGTGTTCGTCAACGGTGATGAAGGCACAACCGGTCGGCTCATCGGTTAGCTGCACTGCACCAATATCAACTCCGTTATTGAGGAGATTGTCGCGGCAGGCCTGTCCGAATGGGTCCCGTCCTACGGCAGCGACCATTGCCACCCGAACCTCGCCACCGCGACCTATGCGTGCAGCCGCAACGGCTTGATTGGCGCCTTTGCCGCCGAAGAAGCTGTCGGCTCGTCGCGACAGCACCGTCTCTCCTGGCCTGGCGATCGATTTGACCCTCGCAACAAGGTCCATGTTAACGGACCCGAAGACCACGATCCCATCTTTCGCCATCGGCGCCACCTGAGCCTTCATCACGGTTACCAGGCGGAACAGTGCGTCGAATTCGCGAAAGGCTCAAGACCACAAACCAAGGATGCGGGCGAGCTATGGCCCGCCCGCAATGTCCATTTGTCGGAAACGAACCTAGCGGAACCAGCCGAAGTACAGCGACCAAAGACTAGGCGACCTGATCCCGCGGACCCGGCGAGCCGCCTCCTCCGATTTCATCGACTCTCCTCCATGGCAGGAGCAAAGCACGATATGAGCGTCATACTCCGAAATCTGAAAGAACCGAACCGCATCGCCGAAGCGATCGCTCGCCAGTCCATCCGTGCGCAGTATCGGGTCCGCATAGGCAACAGCCAAGGCTGTCCCGTCGGCCCTCATCTGACGTCTTTCCGCTTTCGGCTTCCATTCGATCTCGTCGAGGGTTTTGAGAAGACGGTCAGGATCCCGCTCGAGGAGCTCGGCCCACCGATCCAAGCGCTCGCGCCTCGATAGAGCAGGAGCACGAAGGGGCTGCTTCAAATCCGCGATGTGACCGAGTTCGGACAGTGGCCTGTGTTCCATGCTTTTCTCCTCATCAGAAGAGCGACGTCGAGAACCCACCAGCCTTCAAGCTCAACCTTGCGAAGACTGAAAAGTTCAAGCATCCGATACAGATTGGTCGCTGATTTTTTGGGCAGCAGCGTTCTAGTCGCTGCGTTGCCGGAGGAGGCTACTTCGATCCTATATCAGGATTATTCTGGCCGCCGTATGGCCTTACAGTTGGCAACCAGATCCGTAAGCGTTGAGATATCGCCGATCCTCAAAGCCTCGAAATTCCCGACAATCGGCCTAGCTTGATTAAGCTGAGCGTCCCTGCTGATTAGCGAGACGCGATTCGAGTACCATGGGCGTAGCCGAAAGCGCCCGATCAAGCTGATCACGTCACTCAAGCCGAGAAAGCAAGTCGCCGAGTCGGCCCAAATGCTCGATGCGCCGAAACCGCGGCTCGCTCACCGGTTCTTCAGCATGCTCAAGCGCCCACGTCAGGCTATGCGGCACATACACACCCCAACTTCCGGCTTGGAGCGCCGGCAACACATCAGACTTCAGGGAGTTGCCGACCATCATGCTTCGGGCAGGCCCATCCCCATGACGAGAGAAGATCCGTTCGTAGGTAGCCGCCGTCTTGTCGCTTACGATCTCGACCGCATCGAAAAAATCCCCCAAACCAGACTGTGCAAGCTTGCGTTCCTGATCGAAAAGGTCACCTTTGGTGATGAGGATCATTCGGTATGCGCCTGCAAGACCCTCCAGGGTGGCACGCACGTGCGGCAGTGTTTCGATGGGATGGCTGAGCATTTCGCGTCCAGTTGCGAGGATCTCGCCGATCACGGACGCCGAGACCCTTCCGTCGGTCACCTCGATCGCCGTCTCGATCATCGAAAGGATGAAGCCCTTGATGCCGAAGCCATAATGCCCGAGGTTTCGTTTCTCAGCCTCCAGGAGCCGACCGGAGATGATGTCCGGTTCGCCATGGTTGGCTAGCAATGCTGCGAAGCGTTGCTCAGTCAGGCGGTAAAAGGTCTCGTTCTGCCAAAGCGTGTCGTCGGCATCGAACCCGATCGTCGTCAATGAGGACATCGAGAGCTCATTTTGGAAAGGCTTTGTGGGCGCCGACACTAACTCCGGCAAATGGTCCATTTCAATCTCATTCGGCGACCCTAGATCACAAAGGGCAAAGCGCGACTGAGGCGAGGATGAGCCATATAGACTGGCGCCAAGACAGCGTGGCCAATGTGCCGCTGAACAGACATATCGGCTACGTGGGCCCAATAGAGGTTGGCGCCGTGCAATATGACGGCAGCAACAAGTTCTGGATCTGGTCGAGCCCTCTCCAGGAAGACGCCTGGGGCTACGGTCCGACGGAGAATGCCGCCAAACAAGCGATGGAGTTATGGCTTGCCTCCTGGCTCGAGCACTTTCGGATTTTTTTCCGGGCTGAAACCTAGGTGCCGGACAGGCAGATAAATTGCTTTAAGATTGAAGCAATAAGATTGTGCGTGCATTATCCTAAGGCATAGGGTCAGGCATCGCGCGAGGAACATGGAATGTCCAGCGATACGAACGGCATCCACACGGACTTTTCCGATGGGATGAGCTACGGCGATTACCTCAAACTGGACGTTCTTCTCTCCGCTCAGACCCCGATATCGGATGAGCATGACGAGCTTCTGTTCATTATTATCCACCAAGTGAAGGAGCTATGGCTCAAGCTTCTCAACCGCGAGCTGGATACGGCACTCGCCTATGTCCGGGCTGATGAATTACAGCCATCATTCAAGTGCTTCGCCCGTATCACGCGGATCCAAGAGCAGTTGATCCAGGCGTGGACAGTCCTCGCGACGATGACGCCTTCCGACTATCTGCGCTTTCGCTCGTCATTAGGCCAATCTTCGGGCTTTCAGTCATGGCAATATCGATTGGTCGAGTTCAAACTCGGCGCAAAGGATGAGGCAAAGATCAGTCCTCATCGGCATCGATCCGATCTTCTGACACAGCTCGAGGAGACGTACCGAGCACCAAGCCTCTATGATGAGGTTCTGCGTCTTCTCGCCAGACGGGGCTATTCCATTCCCGAGGAGGTTCTCTCCCGTGACGTAACACGTCCCTACGAAGCCAACTCAGGCGTAGAGGCGGCCTGGGAAGAAATCTATCGACATTCCGACGAACACTTCGATCTCTACGAGCTCGCCGAAGAACTCGTAGATCTTGAGGATGCCTTCCAGCAATGGCGATTCCGGCACATGAAAACGGTTGAACGCATCATCGGGATGCGCCGCGGAACGGGAGGTAGCGCGGGAGTTGCGTATCTCCGCAAGGCGCTCGAGCATTCCTTCTTTCCGGAACTCTGGTCCGTTCGCACGAAGCTCTAAGGGAGCAGAGACTATCATGCTCGACCTGCGTCATAGCTTCTCGAGGTTTCTGAGGGCAGAGCCAAGGCGCCTCCACTTCGCTGCCCACAGCCATCATCCCTGGCCTGATGTGACCCGCGAAGCTCAACTTCAAGCGTGGGATGATGCGGCACGTCTCGTTGACGACAAGTGGGAACACATCCTGGGTCCAGTGTTGGAGGAGTTCAGAGGACATATTGCACAGCACCTGAATCTCCCGGATCCCTCGAGCATTGCGGTTGCTCCGAACACGCACGAATTTCTGAAACGCATCCTCTCCTGCTTTCCATCGAATAGTCCGATCCGCATCCTGACCTCAGACAGTGAATTTCACTCGTTCAGCCGTCAGGTCGCTCGTCTTGAGGAAGATGGTCAGGTATCGATCACAAGAGTGCCAGTCGAGCCACTCACGAGCTACGATGCGCGCTTTGAGGAAGCGGCTCAGGTGGGCTATGACCTAATCTTCATAAGCCAGGTTTTCTTTAGTTCTGGCTTCGCGGCAGATCTCACCAGGCTGAAGGCGTTAGCCGGCGATGCGATGCTCGTCATCGACGGCTATCATGGTTTCCTGGCAGTCCCGACAGATCTCAGGATACTGGCGGATCGAGCATTCTACATCGGCGGAGGCTATAAGTATGCCATGGCGGGCGAAGGCGCTTGCTTCATGCACTGTCCTCCCGGTTGGGGCCCTCGCCCGAAAGATACAGGATGGTTCGCCGCCTTCGGAAAGCTCTCGACCTCGCAGAATGGACAGGTTGCTTATAGCGAAGATGGTTGGCGCTTCATGGGCGCCACCTTCGACCCATCTGGTCTATACCGATTCAACGCTGTCATGCGATGGCTGGAACGTGAGATGTTAACGGTTGAGGCCATTCATGCTCATGCCGTGGCACTTCAACAGAGCTTCTTGACCCGCCTTGCCGATTATTCAGGCTTCGACGAGAGGCACCTTGTCGTGCCACCAAACGAGCTTCGCCGGGGAAACTTTTTAACCTTGGAGCACGAAGACGCCCTGCAGATCTATCATCGTCTCCGCGCCGAACGCATCGTGACCGACGTCCGAGGGTCGCGTGTCCGTTTCGGATTTGGTCTTTATCATACGGATGAGGACGTGGCGGAGCTGGCCCGTCGCATCGTGGAAAAAGATATATTCTCCGATGATCCACCAGCGGCACTCAGTTCGGCCTAGCCTTAATCGCGTGGTACGCTCATTACAGCCTGTTTATCGGAAATCGGGAAAGACCTAGATAAGACCTCGCCGGCTTCGCAAGCGCCGCCGCTCCCAGCCCTGCGCACCAACCTGCACTGAAGCCCTCGGGACCTTCAGAGCTGACCGGTCGTAGCTGACGGTATGCGCGCCGTCGTCCCGAATAGCAGGCACGGCCAGATTCGATGTCGCTAGTGCGGGATACGACTGAGCCGCAAATTGATGAGGCGGCGGGAGCATCATGGATCGGCCGGCAGCTTCGTCGTCACCAAATGATACGCCGATAAAGTCCCCGCTACGCCACCTGACTTTAGCAGTATGAACCCGAAGGTCATGGGCACAGATAAACAGCTCGAATCGGTCGGGTAACACGACGTGCTGCTTAATGGCGATTCGGGCTCCGCCGACCGAGATGTCACGCACCTCGCAGTGAATCATCATGTCGGCACCAAAGACGATTTTTGCAGGCTGCAGAACGCGCAAACGTCGTGTGCGCCTTAAATTCGGCCTAGCAGCGGCAAGCCCTCTGGATCCGAAGGGGTTCATCTCAAGACCGACAGAATGGTTAACATACCTTAACCATTCATCATGAAACCCTCGCTGTCACAAGCCCGAATGGCAGGACCGGAGGCACCTATTAAGTATATGATACCTTGCTTCAATGTGTGGCAGATAGCTACCCTTCACAGCCCGATGGTCAGTTCGCCTACACGAGACTGAGTGCAATAAGAAACGCATAAGATTCCATCATGCTGCATGGGCATTCGCCCGCCCCTCGTGAACGGCATGACAGGCTACGCCTCCAAAAAGAGCGGGGATCTCCGCCACGCAGCGCTGGTTTGCCAAAGGACATCGAGGATTGAAGGTGCAGCCTGAAGGTGGATTGATGGGGTTGGGAATCTCCCCGCTTACGGGAATTCGCTGACGACCGGTCATCCCGACATCCGGCACTGCATCGAGCAGCATTCTCGTATAAGGGTGCTTCGGATGGCTAAAGAGTTCGCGGCCATCTGAAATTTCCACGATGCGCCCCAGATACATGACGCCAATGCGACTGGCCATGTGACGAACGACGGCCAGGTTATGGCTGATGAACAGGTACGTCAGACCAAGCCGATCCTGGAGATCGCGCATCAGATTAAGGATCTGTGCTTGAACCGAGACGTCCAAGGCTGATGTCGGCTCATCGCAAACGATGAACTCGGCATTGGATGCCAGCGCACGTGCGATCGCGATGCGCTGCCGCTGTCCGCCAGAAAACTCATGCGGATACTTCTTGCCATCGGCCGGGTGAAGGCCGACGAAGGTCAGAAGTTCGGCCACTCGCGCAGCAATGTCCCGCTCCCCCTCGATGAGGCGAAATGCACGGATCGGCTCGGCGACGATTCTGTCGACCTGCCAGCGAGGATTGAGGCTGGCATAAGGATCCTGGAAGATCATCTGGATCCTCCGGCGCAACCTCTGGCGGTCTCCAGATGCGGCGCGGCTCGACATTGATACTCCGTCAATGATGACCTCTCCGGTGGTCGGAGGGAGTAGGCCGACGACCATCCGGGCCACCGTCGACTTGCCTGAGCCGGACTCTCCCACCAAGGCGAACGTCTCTCCCTTCTTGATGTCGAAGGTAACGCCGTCAACCGCCTTCAGAAACTGTCTTTCCCCACCCTCCAAGACCCGGTTGAGCCATGGTTTGGAAACGTCGAAAACACGACGCAGATCATTGACCTCGACATAAGGGCGCTCAGTCACGCAACGGCCTCCGACCTGACGGGAGATTGATCATAAAGATGGCAGGCCACCCGGTGCTGACTATGTTGAACCGGCTCCGGCCGCTCAATGCGACAGCGGTCGAAAACGAACGGACACCGTGGATTAAATGGGCAGCCTGGTGGAATAGCCGACAGGCGAGGCATGGAGCCCGGGATCTGCACGAGGCGATCCGTGTCGTTTTCTAGAGACGGTATCGCCCCCATGAGCCCCTTGGCATAGGGATGAAGCGGGTTCTTGACCACGTCTCTGACCGGCCCGATCTCCGCGATGCGGCCCGCATACATGACCGCCACGCGGTCCGCCGTTTCCGCGATGACGCCCATGTCATGGGTCACCAGCATAATGGCGGTGCCATGCTCCCGACCAAGGCGCTTGAGAAGCGAGATGATCTGGGCCTGAACGGAAACGTCGAGCGCCGTCGTCGGCTCATCGGCAATGATCAGTTCGGGCTCCGCACACAGTGCGAGCGCTATGACCACGCGCTGTCTCATGCCCCCTGAGAACTCATGCGGGTAGCTGTCGATACGTCTGTCCGGCGCCGGAATTCCGACTTCGGCGAGAAGATCGATAGCCCGTTTACGAGCGGCACCTGCAGCCAGGTTGGTATGAGTCCGGATCGTCTCAACGAGCTGCTCGCTCACCCGGTAGAGCGGATTGAGGCTCGTAAGAGGATCCTGAAAGATCATACCGATGCGCTTACCGCGGATCTTACGCATCTCCTCAGGTGGAAGATTGTCGATGCGCATTCCTGACAGAAGGATCTCGCCCCCGGCGATGCGCCCCGGCGGATCAATCAATCCGATTACAGCCGACCCGGTGACGGACTTGCCGGCACCCGACTCGCCGACCACGCCGAGCACCTCACCCTTTCCGATGTCGAACGAAATTCCATCAATGGCCTTCAGAACGCCGCGCCTTGTGACGAACTCGACGCGAAGGTCCCGAACGGAGAGAACGGGTTGTGTCACAGACATACCTTTTGCCTCACCGCAGTCTCGGATTGAGCGCATCCCGGAGCCAGTCACCAAGAAGATTGATGGAGAGCACGAGCAGAGCCAATGCGACGCCCGGAAACGCCACGATCCACCACTCGCCTGAGAACAGATAATTGTTGCCGATGCGGATCAGGGTTCCGAGGGAAGGCATTGTTTCGGGCATTCCCGTTCCGAGGAAGGACAGCGTTGCCTCCGTAATGATCGCCAGGGCCAAGTTGATTGTTGCGATCACCAGAACCGGCCCCAAAACATTGGGCAGGACGTGGCGGAACATGATCACGGGCGCCGGAAGTCCGATGAGCCGGGCCGCAGCTATGTAGTCTTTGTTCTTCTCGACCATCACCGATCCACGGACAGTGCGAGCATACTGTACCCAAAAGCTCAGGCCGATGGAAAAGACGAGCACGGCAAGCGTCGTGGCAGCATCCAGCTGCCCGCCAAGAACGGACTTGACGACGCCGTCCACCAGAAGGGCAATGAGAATGGCCGGGAAAGTGAGCTGAACGTCGGCCACCCGCATGATGATTGCGTCGACCGTGCCGCCGAAATACCCCGCCAGGAGCCCGAGCGTGATGCCTAGCGTTGCGGAGAATGCAACGCCGAGGAACCCGACCGCCAACGATATTCTCAATCCGTAAAGAATTGCAGAGAAGATATCCCGTCCCTGCTCATCCGTGCCGAAGACGAACGGCGACTGGCCTTCGGCGTCCCAGAGAGGCGGCAAGCGGCTGTTGAGCAGATCGAGCTGGGCCGGGTCGAACGGATCCTGAGGCGCGAGAAAGCCAGCGGAAACTGCAGCAGCGAGGAAAAGGACCGTGAGGAATGCGGCCGCCATGGTGAGTTTGGACCGCTTGAAGCTGGCCCATACATCACTGTCGAGAAAGCGGCCGAACCACGAACTCGGCTCGGCTGGGGCCGAAGGAGTTGCTTGAATCATGTCCGTCAAGTTTCCCTCCTCAGGTCGGCTGCCGGATCGTGGTCCGCAGGCGCGGGTCCACCACGGTGTAGAGAATGTCGACGGCAAGATTGATCATGACGAAGATCAAGGCGACGAGCAGCAGATAAGCTGCCATGATCGGAATATCGACATTCTGCACCGCCTGCACGAACAAAAGCCCCATCCCCGGCCACTGAAATACCGTCTCCGTAATAATGGCGAACGCGATTACGGAGCCGAGTTGCAGGCCGACGATGGTGATGACCGGAACGAGGGTGTTCTTGAGCGCGTGCCCGAAGTTGATGGCACGGGTCGTCAGTCCCCTCGCCCGCGCGAACTTGATGTAGTCGGCGCGCAGCACTTCGAGCATCTCGGCCCGCACGATGCGCATGATCAGCGTCATCTGGAACAGCCCTAGCGTGATCGATGGCATGATGAGCGCCTTCAATCCCGATCCGGTCAAAAATCCGGTGGACCACCAGCCGAGCTTCACCGTGTCGCCGCGCCCATAGGACGGAAGCCAACCAAGGGTAACGGCGAACAGATAGATGAGCAGGATTCCGATCAGGAATGTCGGGAGGGATATGCCGATCAATGAGATCGTTTGGAATACCTTTGCCAGGATGCTGTCCCGACTCAGACCGGAATAGACCCCCATCAGAACGCCGAAGATCGTCGCAAAAAGCGTTGCACAGATTGCCAGTTCCAGGGTTGCGGGCATCCGCTCCGCCAGAAGGTCGGAAACAGGCTGTCGAAACTGGTAGGAAACGCCAAAGTCACCCTGCGCAGCCTTAGCCAAGTAACGCACGAACTGAACCGGGACAGGATCGTCCAAGCCGAGCGAACGGCGAACCTGTTCGCGTTCGGCTGCGGGTGTATCGAGAGAGACAATCTGGTTTACCGGATCACCGGCGAACCGGAACATGGCAAAGGCGATAATGCCGACAGCCAGGAGAACACCGATGGCCTGAAGGCCGCGTCGGACAATAAAAGCAAGCATCACGGATCTCTCGATCGCCGCGCTGTGAGCCTATCGGACTCGCAATTGCGTTCACCAATAAATTGTCCCGGGCAGAACGCTGCCCGGGACAAGCGATCAGGTCAGGATCACTCCGTCTTCTGGGCCCAGTAGAGAAGCACGGAATTGTCGGCGCGCTGGCTCAGCTTGACCTTGTTCGAGACGCCCCAGGCCAGGGCCTGCTGATGCAGCGGGATGTAGCCGTACTCATCGACCGTGATCTGGAACGCTTCCTTGATCATCTGGTCGCGCTTGGCCTTATCTGTCTCGACGAGGATCTTGTCCGTCAGTTCGTCATGCTTCTTATTGCAGAAATTGCCCAGGTTCGACTCGCCGCGCGAGGATTGCGGATTGTCGCGGCAGCCCTCGATATCGTGCAGCACGTTATGGCTGTCGAAGGTACCAGGGGTCCATCCGAGCAGATAGAAGGACGTGTTGTAGTTGCCGGATTTCAGAACCTTGGCGAAGTACTGTGCCTTCGGCTGAGCCATGAGGTTCACCTTCACGCCTGCGCGGGCCAGCATGCTGACGACCGCCTGACAGATCGCCTCGTCATTGACGTAGCGGTCGTTCGGGCAATCCATGCCGACTTCGAACCCGTTCGGATAGCCGGCCTCCGCCAAGAGCTTCTTGGCGCCTTCAAGATCGTATTTGGGGCGAACGAAGTCCTTGGAATAGGTGAAGAGTTCAGGAGCGATCATCAGGGCCGAAGGGGTCGACAGGCCGCGCATCACTCGAGATTTGATCGTCTCGATGTCGATCGCCTTAAAGAAGGCTTCACGAACGCGCTTGTCCTTGAACGGGTTTTTGCCCTTCACGTTTGAGAACAGCAGCTCGTCGCGCGTCTGGTCCATGCCGAGGAAGATCGTGCGCAGTTCAGGCCCCGAAAGCACCTTCGCGTTTGCGCTGCCGTTCACTCGTTGAATGTCCTGCAGCGGCACCGGCTCGATCACGTCGACCTCACCAGACAGCAGGGCCGCCACGCGGGTTGCATCGGAACCGATCGGAGTGAAGACGATCTCGTCCAGGTTGTGCTCTGCTTTGTCCCACCACTCCTTATTGGTCTTAAAGACGGTCTTGGCACCAGGCTGGTGGCTCTCAATCTTGAACGGACCGGTGCCGTTGGCATTCAGCGCCGAGTAACTGGGGGTGGTGGCAGCGGCCGGCGTTGGAGCCGTGGCATTGTTTGCCTCGGCCCATTCCTTGTCCATGATGTACCAAGTGTCCCATTGGGAGTTCAGAATGGGATTGGGAGATTTCAGCTTCACGTCGACGGTATAGTCGTCGACCTTGACGAACTCCGCGTTGGTCGGCACCCGGGTCTGGAAATTCGATCCCTGCGCCCGCACCCGGTTGGCGGAGAAGATCACATCGTCCGCGTTGAAGGGGTTGCCGTTATGGAACTTGACGCCCTTCCGAAGAAAGAAACGCCAAGTCAGTCCGTCTTCGCTGATTTCCCAGCGTTCGGCGAGGCTCGGCTGAATGGCGAGATCCTTGCCGCGCCGCGTCAGCCCCTCATAGACATGGCCGAGATGGGCGTTGGTGGTCGTCTCGTTGACGGTATAAGGATCAAGCGACTTCAGATCGCCCTGGTTGGCATATCGGAGCGTTACGGCCAAGGCCGGAACGGCTGAGCCGACGAGCAGGGCTGCGGCCGTCGCTACAAGGATTTTCGTTCGGGTCGTCATTGCGTATCGTTCTCCACTGGAAGTCCCGCGACGTTGCACGGTGTTTTTGTTGTCGAAAGATCACGGTGTCGGGGCCGTCTCTTCCTTGGACGGCAAAGTTAGGCAGGAAACCGCCGCATGGTCTAGCCCCGACATAGAATATATTGGCTAGGGACTAGGCACAGAGGCTATCGACCAGATGGCGCAGGAGCTTCTCTCCCGCCTCGAATTCGCTGATCTCGATATACTCGTCGGGCTGATGAGCCTGGGCAATATCGCCCGGCCCGCATACCACCGCTGACCAACCGACTTTCTGGAAAATGCCGGCCTCCGTCCCGTAGGAAACCACGTGGGTGCCGTTGTCGCCGGTCAGCCTCCGCATCAGGCGCTCCGCCTCGCCGTCAACCTCGGGCCGTAGTCCTGGCACCTCCGCAACGATTTCCACCTCGACCCCCGCCTCAGGAAAATTTGCCTTCATGCGGGGCGCTACAATATCCTGGATATAGGTCCTGTAGTGGTCCAGGTACTCGGCTGGATCCTCCGACGGAATGGCACGGATGTCGCTGTAGAACCAGGCAGACGAGGAGACGATGTTTGCGGCGCTGCCGCCTGCCACGACCCCACAGTGCAAAGTCGTGTAGGGCGGCTCGAACGGGTTGGTTGGATCCACCCTCCTCCGATTCTCCTCCATCACATCGTCGTGCCACGTGATCAGGCGGGCGGCATTCATGACTGCGCTCACCCCCTGATCGATTCTGCTGGAGTGAACTGCGTATCCGGTGACCTTAGTTTTCATCTGAACCGACGCCTTGTGCCCGGTGACGACGGCATGTCGGGTCGGCTCGCCAACGATCACTGCGGCAGGCGTCGGAATTCGCTGCGCCATCTCGCTCACCATGGACGGAGCCCCCCGGCAGGCGAGCTCCTCGTCATAGGAGAGAGCAATGTGGATGGGCCTTCGAAGAGCTACCCGGGTCATGTAAGGCACGAGGGCAAGAACGAGGGCATCGAAGCCCTTCATGTCGCACGTGCCACGCCCGTAGAGACGGCCATCGCGTTCGGTCAGGGTCCATGGATCACTCGTCCATGCCTGTCCCTCTACGGGAACCACATCGGTGTGTCCCGAGAGCACGACCCCACCCTCGACGCTTGGACCAATGGAAGCATAGAGGTTGGCCTTGTCGCCTTCGGGACTCATCACGAGATGGCTGTCCACGCCGTGCTCCCGGAGCCAGTCCCGGCAAAAATGGATAATGTCGAGGTTGCTGCTCGTCGATACGCTTGGAAAGGCTATCAGGCGCGCGAGCATCTCGCGGGAAGACAAGGGCATCTTGCAAGAACCTCCATGACGGAGGACCAGCATCGAACCATGCGGCTCGAACCGTCAAGATTCTTTTCATACGTCTGAAGTCAAGAAGTGCGGTTGACGGAACCTATCATACCCTCAATGATCAGCCGCTTTTCGACAGCATGCCATGCCACGCAACTCTGTTTTGACTTCCCGTGCCGCCGCGCCAAAAGGTGCCTATTCACAGGCGATCCGTGCCGGCAACCTTGTTTTCGTATCGGGCCAACTTCCCCTCGACGAGAACGGCAACCTCGTTGGGTTCGCCGATATCAAGGCCCAGACAGAGGCCGTATTCCGTAACATCGAGGCAATTCTCGCGGAGGCAGGATCAGGGCTGGACCAAGTCGTCAAAACGACGGTCTTCCTCACGGACCTCAGCAACTTCCATGGAATGAACGAAGTCTACGGCGCCGTGTTCTCGCCTCCCTACCCAGCTCGTTCCACGGTCGAGATCGGACGACTTCCGGATGGCATGCTCCTCGAGATTGAATGCACCGCTCTTTCAGAACGAGAACAACAATGACCGAGTTTGACGTTTCCCTTGCAGACATCGAGGCCGCACGCGTCCGCATCGCCGGCAAGGTCCGGCGTACGCCTGCTTTCGAAAGCCCGGATGTGTCGGAACGTCTCGGTCGAAGGACAGCCTTGAAGCTTGAGGCCTTGCAAATGGCAGGCTCCTTCAAGGTGCGCGGGGTGTTCAACAAGGTCATGACCATGTCCGAAGACGAGCGTCGGCGTGGACTGGTTACCGTCTCCGGAGGGAATCATGCCATTGCGCTCGCCAAGGTCGCGGGGACCCTCGGACTCGACGCCCTCGTCCTGATGCCGAAAGTGACTCCGCGATTCAACGTTGAACTGACGCTGAAGCTCGGCGCCCGCGTTGAACTCTGCGAGGATGCTGCCGAAGCGTTTGCAAAGGCGGAGGCGTATCAAAGCGAGGGAAAGCTCTTCGTCCATCCCTATGATGATCCTGCCATCATCGCCGGCCATGGAACGCTCGGCCTTGAATTCCTCGACGACGTCCCGGATCTGACCCATGTCTTCGTCTCGATCGGAGGGGGCGGGTTTATGGCCGGTGTGGCCTCGGCCCTGAAGGCAAAGCGACCGGATCTGACGGTCTATGGGGTTGAAACCATCGGTGCCCAGACGATGACGGAAGCCCTCAAAGCCGACCGGCCGGTGACCATCAGAGCAACGTCGGTTGCCAGGACGCTTGGGGCTCCTTTCGCCACACATCGGACGATCGCGGCTGCCAAGAGCTTCCTGAAAGAGATCGTGCTGGTTGAAGATGAGCCCATGCTCGCCGACGTAAGCTGGATCCTTCAGACCGAAAAAGTACTCTGCGAGCCGGCTGCTGCTTGCGTCGTCACCGCTGCCGAGAAGATCGCCCCCGGGCTGCCGCAGGATGCCGTCCTCGGTCTGGTTCTGTGCGGATCGAACGTCTCGCTCAGTGATCTCGATTCCTGGCGGGCGGGCACTGCAAGACCATAGGTTCGGCGAGTGGAACCGCTTTAACGTGAATACAGGAAGGCGGCGACGTCGCGTGCTTCGCGCTCGGAAATCCCGGTAACGGGCATTGCCGTCTTCGGATCGAACTCACGGGGATTGACGATCCAACGAATGAGATTGTCCGGCGAGTTCGTCGTAACGCCGCCGATGTAAATCCGGCGGGACACATCACTCAAGTTGGGGCCGACCTGACCTCGTGCTCCGGCGATGCCCTGAACGATATGGCAGCCGCCGCAGCCATATCGCAGCATCAATCCAGGTCCATGATCAGGATTCCCGCCCGTCAACGCAATTGCAGCCTGTCGCTTGTCCTCCATCTGCCGGTACCAGCGGCCAGTGAAGACCGCGATCGCAATTGCGGCACAAAGCGCGAACCCCACCGCAACCGCTCGTCTGTTCAAGTGGAGCGGCGGCGCAGGCGACGGCTTTATCGACTGGCGCTGACGAGGTGTCGGACGTGAGAGACCTACGATGCTCGAAAGGATGGCGAGAAGAAGTGTTCCGCCTAGAATGGTGAGGAGCCTACCGCGTGATGAGAGCATTCCCCCCTCCTCTGCCTGCAAGCCCCGAATGGCCAATCCAAAGGCCGGCGAGCGCGAGAGCCGCAACAGCATAAACCAGGCCTGCCGGCACCCACATGATGAGACCGGCGAGTTGCTGGTCCTCCAGAGGCGTCAATCCCCATTGCGGCGCAGCAGAGGTTTGGAGCGGATAAATCGGCCCCCGAGCGAAGGTCAGAAGGATGCCAAGAAACCCGGAATGGAGCGCCGTTGCAAAGAGATAGAAGACGGCAACCCCATACCCACGTCGACGGGCGCGGCCTTGGAGGAGAGCCCACCAGAACAGCAGTGCCGAAGCAAGGAAGCTTACATGCTGCGCCCAATGAATGATAGATGATTGGAGCGCAGCATCGTAGAGAGCCGGGCTATGCCATGCCCAAAGAGCGCCTCCGTGCAGCGCAGTTGCGATCGCGGGATCTGTAAGCCACCGTCCGGATAGGCGCCACAACCGAGATCGCCCGAGGCTGCCTACTCTTGGACGCAAGCTTGACGGGAATGCCCAAATCATTCCCCCGACTGGACGCGCAACCGCCAATAGAGGTGCAGCCAGAGCCATGATGATTTCATGCTCGCTCATGTGGGCCGCGAACAAGCGCTCGCCTAACCAATGGAGCGGAGAGACCAAAGCTCCGAAGAGGAGAAGCCATCCAAGAGCGAAGGATACGGCCTGCCAAGGCCGGACACCTCGACTTCGACCGACACGCCGCCACAGACGGGTGACACCGAGAGCATAGAGCCCTCCTGAAAGGCCCAGCGGACCAAGCACAAGGGGATTTTCAGTCCAAAGCCATTCTCCATGGTCATAGCCGTCGTGAGCTAAACCGGCCCCTGCATATAAGATGAAGACGATGGCAAGAGCAGCCCTCATCGCTCACATCCGTGGAAAATGAAGCCCCCAGCTCCCTGCACGAGGATGACCAGCGAGAAGAGACAAGCTATTGCCACGCCGATGATCGCAACGAACCGATGAGGACGTCCTGCGCCCGTAGAGTCCGGCTTGGGTGTAACGCTTGAAGTCCGATAAGCGCTCCACGACAGAAAGCCACCGAAAAGGCTTATAGCCGCCATCGCGAGCGCAATAACTGGAACAAGCATGACCTGATGAGCGCAGATCCATGGGGTCAGCGCATAATTGATCTGGGTGTTGAGCAGCCATGCTACCGGTCCGGCGAAGATGCCGGCGGACGGAATTCCCCGTGCATAATGAATCGCCATAGCTCCCTCACAGCCTCGGCGCCCAGTAGAGCAGGACGTAGATCGGAAGCCAGGACAGCACGACGAAGTTCCAATAGAACGCATTGTCGCTCACGTCGCTGAACCGCTTGCCATGTCCGTGGCGGGTGAACATCAGAACCGTCAGGACGATGGTATCGATCACGTCCGTTACGATATGCGCGGTGTGGAGGCCAAGCAGCATCCAGACCATCGAGCCATAGGCATTTTGATCCCATCGCACATGCAGCGCACCCAGTTCAAAAATGCGAAGGACAATGAGCACTAAGCCGATCAGCGACATGACGACGAGGTCGCGTCTGACTTTGAGCAGATTCTCGTGCTCACCATTTTGCTTAGCCAGCCAGTTGGGCCAAACACTGACGACGGCAAGAACGGTGAGGATGCTTGACCAGAGCAAGCTTCCAGGAGGAGCGCTCAGCGGCCATTGCTGGTTGAGGAAGGCAAGATAGAGATAGCCTCCGATGACGATCAGGAATCCCATGCCCTCAAGGACGCAGAAGCCGACCGTACCCCACCAGACCGGACTGCGTGCTCCATAGCCATATTCCGGAAGTCCGGAAACGTCGAGAACGGGGCGCTGCCTCACGACTCGTCCTCCTTTGCACCCTTCGGCCAGAACCAGCCGATCAGAGCGATTCCGACGGCTGACCCACCCCACAGCACGGCCCAAGGGGTGAAAATTGAGCCGATGAAGGCCACAGCCGTGGCAACGGCCGCGATGAAGGGCCACAAGGAGGGTTCCGGGGAGGCTTCGCGAAGATCTGCCCGGGCCTCGGTGACGGTGCTGACGATCAGTTCTCTATTGTCAACGCTGAGGCCCGTGGCAACGGGAATCGCGCTCCGTTCCGCCCAGAGCGGCTCACGGTTCGTGACCACGGGAATCCGATCGAAATTCTGTGGATGCGGCGGGGACGCAGCCGCCCATTCGAGAGTGCCGGACTCCCAGGGATTCGGGCCGGCCATCATGCCATGACGCAGGCTCGTGATCACGTTGATGAGGAAGAGTACGAAGCTCGTGAACAGGATCAATGCGCCGACTGTGGAGACAAGGTTCAACGTGCCCCATCCCATTTCGGCCTGATAGGTATAAACCCTCCGTGGCATGCCCATCAGCCCCGTGATGTGCATGGGGAAGAACGCCATATTGAAACCAATGAAAGCGAGCCAGAAATTCCACTTGCCCAGACGCTCGCTCATCATACGGCCGGTGAATTTGGGAAACCAATAGTAGATCGCGCCCAGGAGAGGAAAGACGTTGCCGCCGATCAGCACGTAATGGAAATGCGCAACGACGAAGTAGGTATCATGCACCTGCGTATCGATCGGCACGGAGGCAAGCATGATACCCGAAAGGCCCCCGGCGACGAAGATGAAGAAGAAGCCGAGCACGAAGAGGAGCGGGGTTTTGACGACGGGGCGTCCATCCCAAAGCGTAGCGATCCAACAGAAGATCTGGATCCCGTTCGGTATTGCGATGAGCATGCTCGACGCCGTAAAAAAGCTCGCCCCGAGCTGCGGCAGCCCAACCGTGAACATGTGGTGCACCCAAAGACCGAACGATAGGAAGCCCGTAGCAATCAATGAGAGAACGAGAGGCAGGTACCCAAAGGCCTGTCGGCGGGCGAACGTCGTCACGATTGCGGACACGAACCCGGTGGCCGGCAGGAAGATGATATAGACCTCCGGATGACCGAAGAACCAGAACATGTGCTGGTAGAGAAGCGCATCTCCTCCTTCCGCCGGATTGAAGAAATGGGTGCCAACGAGACGATCGAGGATCAGCATTGTCGAGGCGATCATCACCGCCGGCAGAGCGAAAATGATCACGAAGGAGTTCACGAACACCGCCCACACGAAAAGCGGGATGCGATCGAGCGTCATACCGGGCGCGCGCTGCTTTAGAACGGTGACGACGATTTCCACGGCAACGGCGAGACCCGATAGCTCCGTAAAGGTGATCATCTGGGCCCAGAAGTCCACCCGTTTTCCGGGAGAATACTCGGGTCCGGATAAGGGCACGTAGGAGAACCACCCTGTATCGGCACCGATGTTCAACATGAAGGCGATCCAAATCATCAGACCGCCGAATAAGTATACGTAGTAGGAGAAGGCATTGAGCCTTGGAAACGCGATGTTCCGCGTTCCGACCATCAGCGGAACGAGATAGACGGCAAGCGCCTCCCCGATCGGTACGCCGAAGAGGAACATCATCGTCGTACCGTGCATCGTGAAGAGTTGGTTATATAGGTCCGGCCCCATCAAACCGTTTTCAGGCCGAGCCAACTGGAGGCGCATGAAGACTGCCGAGAGCCCGCCGAGGAACAGGAACATGAAGGCGGTCGTGATATAACGGCGCCCGATGATCTTGTGATCCACGGTGGAAAGGGCGCCAAGGAGGCCCGGAGCCGTTCCCCATGTCTTTGCGAGGCGTGTCGTCAACTCCGGCCCGTCGATCTGGTTATCGCGCAGCTCTCTTGGATTTACTGGAGCATATGCCTCGCTTTTCCGTCCGATTGGCGCGACCGGCTCATGAGTGGCGAGTACATCGCTCATTTCAGCCCCTCCAGGTAACTCACGAGAGGATCGAGCTCATCGGGCTCAATCTTGATGACCGGCATTTGAGCACCGGGCTTGATGCTTTGAGGATCGACGATCCAAGCCGCGATATTGCCTCGCGTCGTCGGGAGCGTACCGGCTGCGATATATTGGCGGCTGCCGACATGAGTGAGGTCGGGCGCCACCTTCCCGCCCGCAGACGTTCCGCGCACTTGGTGGCACATGACGCAGGGCTTTGAGAAGAAGATCTGTTCGCCGCGCTTGCGCTCATCGGTCTGAGGCGCCGTAGCGTCCCGGATTTGGTTATCACGCCAGCCGTCAAATTCAGCTTTCGGACGCGCTACGATCAGCATACCCATATGAGCATGTTGCCAGCCGCAGAATTCGGCGCACTGGCCGCGATAGCTGCCTTCCCGATCTGCCTGGATTTGGAGAGTGTTCTGACGCCCGGGAATGAGATCCATCTTGCCGGTCAGTGATGGAACCCAAAAGGAGTGAATGACGTCGGAGGACTCCAGCTTCAAAAGGACCGGCTCCCCAACAGGAATATGGATCTCGTTCGCCGTCGTGAACCTCTTGTCGGCTTGAGAATCCTCATAGTCGACCTGCCACCACCATTGGTGACCCGTCACCTTGATCGTGAGGACGTCGTCCCGCTTCTCGAACAGGTGCTTTTGCGACGCATAGCTCAGCCCGGTCAGTGTCAGGACCGTGACCACTGTCAGAGCGACCGCCCCGCTGATCGTCCACCCCATCCGGCTTTCCCGACGTGGATTGGTGACGAGCGGGTCCTCCCCTTCCGGCCGACGCCTTCGAAGAGAAAGGGCAACCGCGCCCATCGTAAGAACCCAGACGAAACCGAGAACCGACAGGAATGTCCAGAAAAGGGCCTCCAAGGCGCTGGCGGCTGGGCCATGAGTGTCGAGTGCCGATTGCCACCCTTGGCAAGCCCCGAGCGGGAGAATGAGAAAAACGCAGGCAAGGCGCCGATGCATCGGAGAGCCTCACTGGGGCATTTCGGCGGATGGCGGTATGCTGCCACCCGCGACCGGCGGACTATCGGGCTCCCGATTTTCCGCAGGACGCGGGTGCATGTCGTCATTGCGTCCCGGCGCGACATCCTTTGCCACGTTGCCGCTCATCGAGCGTACATATGCAGCGAGTTCCCAGATCTGATCGTCGGGGACCTTCCCGCGGAAGGACGGCATACCGTTTGGGCGCCCCTCCCTGATGGTCTGCACGATATTCTCGATCTGTCCGCCGTAGATCCAGCGGTCATCCATCAGAGGGGGACCGGAGCCTCCTCCTCCGTTGCTATGGCAGCCGTTGCAGTTGAACCAGGTATAAAGTCTCTTGCCTTGCGCTACATGGTAGGCGTTATCCTCGTATTCCTTGCCTTTGCCCGTCCGGTGTTCCACAGGAGGACCACTGCCCGGCGACAGAGGCACGAGAGCGATCTTCTCCTCGGTTTCCGTTGCAATGGGATCCGCTCGGAAGGCCCGTTCCTCGCGTTCGCATGCACCAAGGACGAGAAGGAGAAAAATGCCAGCAGGCGCGACAATCCGATTCATCGAGCCACCTCTGCCTGCTGCGAAGCTCCATCAAGGCGCGGCATTCCATACTCGGAAAGAATGGCATCGATCTCTGAACGGTGATGTGTGATTGCCGCATCGATTTCCTGATGCAACATCTCGTCGTCCCTCCGCACCGCTACGGATATATCCCAGACCATCGGAAGCTTTGGCCCGTCGAACTGCGGCCTCACCGGATTGAAGCGCAGCGGGACCGTCTGGCGTGATGAGAAATAGCCGGCAAGCGGCCCCCAGACGACGGCAACGTCGATCTCGCGCTCAGCAACGGCTTGTATGATGCGTGCCGGCGGGTTCGGGGACCTGTAGTCACCATAGAGCGGGTACCCGCGAACGTTGTCTACTATTCCACGTCGGCTCAAGGCGTGCGCGGGCGGCGTGTTCCATCCGTCATCCCCGACGAGTTGAACTCCGACGACCCTGTGGCGAAGCGCCTCGTCGTTGAAGGAGGCAACCTCCGGCTCACCGTCACGCGTCACGAACACGTAGGATGATCGATAGTAGGGAGCAGTCGTGCGGACACCTTCCATGTTGCTTGGAAGCCCCATCACGACATCGCAGCGCTCGGCTTTGAGTGTTTCCCTCAGAAATCCTCTGCGCTGTGCGTACCAGACATAGCTTACCGTCGCACGGAGATCTCCGGCGATCAGCTCCGCGATCCTGTTCTCGAAGCCTTCTTCTTTATCGTTCGAGAACGGCAGATTGTTGGGATCTGCGCAGACGCGAAGCTCCCTCGCTTCTGTGGGAAGCGACAGGAAGATGGTGGCCAGCACGGCCCATTTAAGGGAGCTTGAACACATAGAGGGTGCCCCCCTTGGTCGTGACGTTCTTCAGGTCACGCATGGCATTTACGAAGCCGAGCGCAGCGGTGCCGTCCCGAGGGTCGAGATCGCCTGATACGATCGAACCTGCCCATCCGCCGACGCCTGACAGTATCGCGACATACTGCTTGCCGTCGGGGCCTCGATAGGTGGTCGGCTGACCGATGATCCCGGAGGACGTCTTGAACTGCCAAAGGACTTCGCCGGTGCGGGCGTCAACGGCTTTGAACCAGCCTTCCATGTTGCCATAGAAGATGAGGTCTCCCGCCGTCGCCACGACCCCGCCCCAGACCGGGAATCGCTCATTGATGGTCCAGACTTCCTTACCCTGGATGAGATCCCAGGCTGAGAGCTCACCCATGTGACCTCCAGGGCCGGGGATGGAGCGGACCTCGGCACCCACATACGGGGTTCCGGCGATATAGTTCGCCTCCATGCTCTCCCAATCCATGCAGAGGTTGTTGTGCGGGATGTAGAGAAGGCCGGACTTGTGCGAGAAGGCGGACGGGCTCCAGTCCTTGGCGCCGGGCGCCGTCGGGCAGACCCCCCGCAGGACCCGACCCTGCACCGGGTATTTGTCCGCAACGACCTTCACTTTTCCGGTGGAGAGATCGACGCCGGTGTGGCTGTTGACGGCATGGTAGAAGTTGGCGGAGAGAACCTCGCCCGTGGTGCGGTCGACAATATATAATAGGCCGTTTCGGTCCGGATGAACGAGGACCTTGCGCGGCTGACCGTTCCAGGTGAGGTCGACGAGGATGTTCTCGTTGATGCCATCCCAATCGTGAAGATCGTGCGCGTTCCACTGATAGTACCAGCGCGCTTCACCGGTATCGAGATCTCGAGCGAATACGCCGGCTGTCCACTTGTTGTCGCCCGGACGCTGGTTAGGGTTCCAGGGCCCAGGGTTGCCCGTTCCATAGAAGATCAGGTTCTGGTCAGGATCGTAGGTGACGAAACCCCACACACTGCCGCCACCCTGCTGCCATGCACTTGGCGGCCATGTCGCGACGCCGAGATCCTTGCCCTTGTCCTGATCGTAGAAGGGTTTGAAAGAAGGGCCGATCTTCACGTCCTGATCGGGCCCGGTGCTGTAGGCTTTCCAGACGCTCCTGCCGGTGTTGGCGTCCAACGCTTCGATGAAGCCACGCACACCATATTCGCCACCAGAAATGCCGACGAGGACTTTGTCCTTTGCCACCAAGGGAGCCATCGTCATGGTCTCCCCCATGTTGATCTCGCCGATCTTGGTCTTCCAGAGTTCCTCGCCGGTCTCGGCGTTCACGGCGACGGTGTAGGCGTCCAGCGTATTGAAGAAGATTTTGCCGTCAGCGTAGGTCGGCCCCCGATTGACCGTATCGCAGCAGGCAACCCCCTGTGACGCGGCCATCGCCTTGGGATTGTATTGCCACTTCAAAGGGGCGCCAGGCTGAGTGAGATCGAGCGCGTAAAGAATGTTCGGGTAGGGCGATACCACATAGAGCGTACCGCCGACAACGAGTGGCGACGACTCCTGCCCTCGATTGACGCCAAGCGAGAACGTGAACGCCACCTGCAGGTTTTTGACGTTTTCGGTGTTGATCTCCGCAAGCTCGCTGTAGCGTGTGCCTGCATAGTTCTTTGTTGGCATCGTCCATTGCGCGTCATCCGATGAAACGGCAAAGGGTGGAGCGGCTGGCTGGGAGGATGAAGAGGGTTGGCTTTGGGCCATCGAGAGCCCCGCTAGGCTCCACAAGCCCACCAACAAGCCTAAATACGCCCGCCTTTGACTCACAACAGGCTCTCCGAACACTGATGTCCGCCGCCAGATGCGTCGGCACGAGTCAACGGTTTAGCTTCATCTATGTTCCGGCTGATCTGCTATTCGGCCCCACGGCGAGCCCAGAAGCCTCGACCCGGATCGTATCCGACGACGGCAAGGGCGTAAAAGCCGAGGAAAGCACAGCAACACACCGCCAAGGCAAACAGATTTACCTTGAGGTAAAGCGCAAAACGGATCAGTTCGACCGCGTAGGTGAAAGGGTTGAGCTGGGCCACGATTGCGAGGGCCGGGCTCACCTCCTCGAACCGCCAAAGCGGATAGAGCGCGGTCGACGCGAAAAATGCTGGGAAAATCACGAAGTTCATGACTCCGGCGAAGTTCTCGAGCTGGCGGATCAGCGAGGACAGCGCCAATCCCACGGCTCCCAGCATAAGCCCGGCGATGAGAAATGCCGGAAGAGCCAGCACATAACCCAGCATCGGCGGTTGAACCTCCCAGAAGCGCGACAGGAAGAGGAACACGTAGACGAGCGGCAGAGCCGTGACGGCGTTTGCAAAGAGCCGGGCCGCCAGAAGCCACCAGCGCGAAAGCGGGGCCGTGAGCAGAACCCGCATTGACCCCATTTCACGATCATAGACCATCGAGAGCGAGGTCTGCATTCCATGGAACAGAAGCATCATCGCGGCGAGTCCCGGGACAATGTAAACCTCGTAGAGGATATAGGTCTCATAGGGGGGAATGATCGACAGGCCGAGCACTGCCCTAAATCCCGCGGCGAAGATGCCGAGCCAGACGAGGGGCCGCACGACTGCCGCAGCAAGGCGTCCTTTCTGGCCGAAGAGACGAAGCATCTCGCGACGAAGAATGCCGCCAAGTGCGCGCATCGCATGCCGCATCGTCATTTGCTGCCGCCTGTGAGCCAGAGGAACGCATCCGCCAGCGACGTTCCGGCGGCTAGGTTCGCCGCTCTGCCGGACCAGCACAGCCTCCCCTGATGCAAAACCAGGAGCGGATCGTGAGGCGCAACCTCATCGAGCATGTGAGTTGCCCACAGCACGCTGATGCCTTCCTGGCAGAGGATACGAACGTGCTCCAGGAAGAGCCGCCTTGAGGCAACATCAAGCCCTGCCGTCGCTTCGTCAACGATCAACAGGCTTGGCCGATGCAGAAGGGCTCTGGCCAGCTCCACACGTCGCCTCAGCCCGCCGGAAAGGGTACGGACCTTTTCTAGGCGACGGTCCGGGATGCCAAGTCGTTCGAGCTCGATCCTCTCGCGCTCACGGGCATCAGATCGTGACAGGCCATGCAGGGCGGCATGATAGGCCAGGTTGTCGGAGACCGTGAGATCTGGGTCGAGAGTCGGCATCTGAAAGACGACTCCCATTTTGGCCAAGCCAAGCAGGGGAGCCTCGCGCATGGAGTGTCCGAAAACCTGAATATCTCCATGATGTGCACTGTAAAGTCCTGTCACCAAGGACACCAGCGTGGTTTTCCCCGCCCCGTTGGGGCCAAGCAGAACAGTCATCGTCGCGGGTGGGATCGAAAAGGTCACGTCGGAAAGTACCTGCCGCCGCCCAAAACCATGGCTCACCCCCTGGACGAACAGAGCTGTCATGGTGCTACGACGACGCCCCACGGAGAGCGCCCGACGCCGATCGACTTCAGCACTTCCTTTTCCTTTAGATCGATGACGGAAACGTCGCCGGAGTTGCCGTTGGCGCTATAGAGTCGGCTGCCGTCCGGTGACAGGGCTATATGCCATACCCGCTGGCCCACAAGATACATCCGCTGCACCTTGAATGTCTTGGCATCGACCTCGGCCACACGGTTCGCTGGCCCAAGAGCCACATACGCCCGCGAGCCGTCCGCGGTCAGCTGAATTCCCACCGCTTGAACAAGCTCACGCGGGACGCCTGGGATTTCGAACCCGATCTTCGCCAAAGGCTCTCTGGTTGCGGCGTCGAATACCGAGACAGATCCCCTGAGCTCGGACGAAACCCAGATCTGCCGGTTGTCGGCCGAGATCTGGGCAACCCGCGGACGGGTATCGACAAGAACGTTGTCGACGAGCTCGAGAGTCTCGGCGTCAATCACGTGCAGCATGCTCGTTGTCTCGGACGTATTCACGACGAAGCGCCCATCCGGGCTGACGCCCATGCCCTCCGGCTCGACGCCGACCTCGACTTCCGTGATGATGCGCCTTTCCGGAATGTCGAGCACGGAGACGAGATTGTCATTCTCGTTCGCCACGAAGAGGCGTCTGCCATCCGGGTGGACGGCAAAAAGCTCTGGATCGTCGCCCGACGGCAGCGATCCCCCGACCTTATGCGTCTTCAGGTCGACCACGTCGATCCTATTGTCGTCGCCCACTGCAACATAGAGCTTCTGCCTGTCGGTACTGAGGCCGATGCCCCTCGGCCTCCGCCCTACGGGGATCGTCGCGACGACCGTCAGCGAGGTACCATCGATCACAGAGAGTGTGTTGTCCTGCTCATTGGAGACATAGACGGTTTCCGCCGAGGCCGCGCTTACGGCGATGGCGAGCATCAGAACAGCGCCGATCAAAACCTGCATCGGCTCTCCCTCCCATCAAACCCGAGGGTATCCAGCTCGGATCCTTGGTGCAGATATCCGGGTTGAGGCGAAACGGAGACAAGCATGCGCGGGCCCGCGATCAGAACCGGCTGGCGCATCTGCCCATCCCATGGACGGAAGCTCTGCCCCTGCCCTTTGAAGCCGGAAAGAATGAAGTCGGGGCTACGGAGGTACGATGTCATCACGGCAGGATCGCTGCTGCGCGAGCGGAAGGCAGCCTCCCCGACCGACCTTGCCGCCGTCCAAGCCGCATAATCCAACGCCCCCATCATCCGGCCTGCAAGTCTTTCGAAACGGTCCTGTAGCTGCGCCGCTCCCCATTGTTCGGATACGGGACTCCAAGCCGTCGCCTTCAGGCCGTGCGTGCCGGCAACGGGACGCGGCCGAAAGGTTCGGTCGGGCAAATACTCGCCGAATTCGTTTGCCTCGTCGGTCACGACGAGAACGTCGTAGTCGGCCACCTGGGTGAAGGCCGGGATCTCGGTCTGGAGCGTCACGTGTCCAGTGTCGGTCCGGGCGTTTCCGGGTTTGAAAGCCCATTCCTTCTCGACAACAATTTCAGCCCCAAAGCGTGTTGCAGCGCGGCGTACGGCGTCAGCCATGAGCCTGTCGCCAGGGCTCCTGCCCGTCACGAGGAACCAGCGCCGCCAGCGCTTCGACATCAGATACTGCGCCAATGCGTCCGCCAGCATCGCCCGACTGGGCGCTGTATGGAGAAGGTTCGGCCGGCAGGACTCGGCACGAAGCGCATCCTCACTCGCCCGAGTGTTGAGAAAAAGAAGATCGCGTGCCTCTGGGGTGGACACTGCCTCGAGCAGAAGAGATGCATCGAGATCCGCGATCACGAACTTCACCCCCTTCTCTGCAAGGGCTCGTACGGCATCCGTCGGATTGCTGCCACGCGGGATGGTTCGTTCGATCAGAACGAAGCGCTGCCCCGTAAACCGTCCGGTGGTGTTATTGTCAGCAATGCCGAGCCGTGCACCGGCTACACCCTCGTCCGAGCTATCGCGATCGAGGGGAGAGACTGGCTGGGCCGCATCCCGCTCTTGAGCGAGCAGTCCGACGAGAATGGTCTGAGTGTCCGCGGCTGCAGATCCGGCTAGGAAGAGCGCTACCAGCACAAGGAACCACCTCATTCTGCAGCCCTCGGCCTCAGCACCGCACGGTTCTCTACGATTCTGGCGGGAGAGCCGTCGATGACGACGATACGGTCCGCAAGCGCGGCAGCCTCATGCCAATGGTGCGTTACCAAAAGCGTGGTCGGGCGTGATCGCTGCAACTGAGCCGACACGAGGTCCTGCATCCCCTTGGACGTAGCCGTGTCGAGAGAAGCAAATGGCTCGTCCAGCAGGAGGAGCTTCGGCTCGACTGCGAGGGCGCGGGCAAGCGCGACCCTTCGCGCCATTCCAAGCGACAAGCGCTGAGGATACACGTCCTCCGATCCCGCAAGACCGACCTCCGCCAAGAGTTCGCCTGCCCTCTCCACCCTTCCCGGGAGCACCAGTTCCAGGTTTTGGCGGGCCGTTCGCCAAGGAAAGAGCCGTGGGGTTTGAAAGAGGTATCCGATGTCCGGCGGCCGCCCCTCAATCGTTCCGGTGAAGTCCTCATCCAATCCCGCAACCATCTGAAGCAGGCTCGTCTTTCCGGTACCGGACGGGCCAACGAGGGCACATACCTCACCGTCTGCAAGTTCAAGGGAGAGGCCCTCGAACAACACCCGTTCAGGCGTATCACCTTGGCGGGCATAGATTTTCCGGACGACGTCGATCTTCAGGCTCATCGACGCCACCGCTCAATACGGCGCTCAAGCGGAGCAAAAAGGGCAAGCTCGATGAGCAGCACGCAAAGGACGAATGCTGCCGCGTAGGCAATGATCCGCGTCACGTCGAAGAGCTGAAAATAGCTTTGGAGCTGGAAACCAACCCCGTTCGAACGTCCGAGGAGTTCGACGACAAGCACGATTTTCCAGATCAGCGCGAGACCGTTGCGTCCTGCCGCGAGCAGGTATGGCGCGAGCTGCGGAATAATGACTTCGCGAACCGTGACCGCTGGTCGAAACCGGTAAATCTGCGCCACCTCCGCAAAGTCCTTGTCGAGAGCCCGCGCTCCCTCACGAAGGGTAACGGCCACGTTTGGAATCTTGTTGGCTGCGACAGCCACCAGCAGAGCCGTCTCGACGAGGCCAAGCCAGACGTAAGTCAGAATGATGATGACCACGGCCGGAACATTGAGAAGGATGATCAGCCACGGGTGGAGCCAGCGGTCCAGCCCTCGAAAGCGGCCCAAGACGATTCCGAGAGCGGTGCCAGTCACCATCGCAATGACGAAGCTCAGGGCGACCCGTGCGAGAGTGATAGCCAGATGATAGGGCAATACTCCCTCTTCGATCTCCTGGAGGAGGCTGGACAGTACCGATACGGGCCCGGGGAAGAGGCGGCTACCGGCCCATAGGGCGCTGATGTGCCACAAGCAGATGAACAGCAGGATGGAGACGATTCCCTGCCACCCCGCACCGCTCCTCAGATCGACTGTGCGCACCGGAAACCTCAATACGAGACCGCCGGCCAGAACGTTCCGGGATCTACCGTGGTCGCCTGGCCGACGAGCTGCTCGCCGCCGATATCGCGGAGGATATCATAAAGTCGGGTCGCTGCCCTTCTCTCATCGCCCGTCCATCGGTGCGGAATGCCGGCACGATATCCTGACTGCAGCGCATCAAGGGTTGCGTCATCGCCGACGCCGATGACGGGTGCGAGGCGCTTCCACTCTTCTTCGGACGACGCCAGCACAGCCTTCGCTTCGCGAGCGGCATCGATGAAGCTCTTGAGCGCTTCGGGATGCTCCGATGCCCAGCCCTCCCGGAATGCATATCCGAGCATTGGGATCTCCTCCTTCACGCCGAGCCCCCGGATCATGTCGGCCACCGTCAGCACTGGCCTGGCTCCTGCCGCTTCAAGCCTCGCGGCATAGTGCCAGTAGGTTAGGACGGCATCGATACGCCCTCTTGCGAGTTCCTCATTCAGCAAAGGAGGCGCCCCGAATACGGGCTCCGCCTCCTTGGCCAAGTCCAGTCCCTTGTTCCTTTTGGCAAAGGCGCGCAGCAGCAGCCAACTCTTGTCGAGAGGTCCGCCCGCAACCCCAACCCGTTTCCCTCTGAGTTCCGAAACGTCAGTAATCCTGGACGCCTGAGGAACGATGAGGACCCCAACGGCCGTCGAATAGGGCATAAAGCTGAAACTGCCCCCCTCGCCTCTTTGGCGGGCAACCCATGGCCAGTCGGTCACGATCATATCCACGGCGCCAGCCTGAAGCGCCACCTTGGCAGCCTCGTTCGTGGCGAACTCCACCGGCGCTGCCATGATCCCGTGCTTCCGGTCGAGGCCGTGATGCCGGATCGTATCGAGCTCCCACGCGACTGTACCGAACCTCAGCAGGCCGATCTTGATCGTCGGCATCTCCCCGGCAGCACCCGGAACGGAGGCGATCAACACCATAATCAAGCAGATCAGCCGAAAAGCCATGAGCAAAGCCGGTCGTACGAGAGCGTCTACTAACGGCCAAGCTTCGGAAATGTTCCAGTCCGCAACCGTGCCTCCTAGGCATCCGCTCGAGAAGGCAACCTTCGTGCGAGTGCGGCCCCTCCGAAGCCTGCAAGAGCCCCCAGAAAGGCAAGGCCGAGGGACCGCCCCAACAGATGGATTCCGGACTTGCGCTTCTGTCGAAGCCCTCCGCTCGCTCCGGTCCCGTAAGGGACTGGATGCATCACGGCCCCTTCCGTCCTGGGGGCCGGAGGCGCTCTCCGGAGGTAGCGACGCACCGCCGCGCCCATGAGATCCTCCGTTGGTCCAGGTGCCAGCGCATAGGCGATCTGCGCCGCCCGGGCCGGCCAGCCCACCGCCACCTCGTCCCTCGGACGCCTGACGAGGCCGAGAACGGCCTCTGCCACCTTCTCGGGTGGATAGATCGTCCCAGTCAGTTCGAGTTCGCGGCCCGACATGTTCGCTCCGTGGGCAAAGCCGGGCGTATCGATGATCGAGGGGAAGACGGCGCAGACATGGATGCCGGAATGATCCTTCAGCTCTTGGCGGAGGCTCGATGTGAAGCCTCGAAGCCCGAATTTGCTTGCGGTGTAGGCGGCGGCGAATGGCGTTGGCGCCCATCCGCCCATGGAGATGTTGTTGATGAGAACGCCATGCCCCTGCCGCTGGAAGATCGGTAGGGCGGCTGCGGCGCCGTACATCGTTCCGAGCAGATTAATCTCGATCACCTGACGATGAACCGCAATTCGTCCCTCGGTAAAAGGGCCGAAGACTCCGGTTCCGGCATTGTTCACCCAGACGTCGATGCGCCCGAAAGACGTCTTGGCGGCATCTGCGAGGTTGGAGACGGCGTCCGGATCCGTGACGTCCGTCGGGACCGCAATCGCTTGAGCGCCGAGGCGCTCGCACTCGTGGGCGACCTCCCGAAGCAATTCACGACGTCTCGCGGCAAGAACCAGGCGCGCACCGCGCCTCGCGAACTCGCGGGCCGTTGCCCTCCCGATCCCGCTCGAAGCACCTATGATCACCACGACGAGATCGCCGAACTCGGGGCCGTGGTCCGATTCGTGGCTCCACATGGCAGCTCCTGGGCGCTGAGGATCAGGTCTTAGCGGAAAGCCTTGGCCCACTGGGAGGTTCCAAATCGACCGGGCGCCTCTCACCATAAGGTCGTATCCGCAACGCCGCACCCCTCTAGGAGCCGGTCCCTCCATGGGGAGCCCTTGATCTGAATCAATGCCTCTCCGGCCCGCGACACCTACAGCCTTCGATTAAGAGCGAAGCTTTCTGCCTTGCTCGTCCGTAAGAAGGTTCTGGCCTATGGCTCACGCGGCAGCAGCCCCTACGAAACAAATGACATTCGGCGAGGCGGGATCCTCCCTGACCTTTGCCGTCCTGGCATTCCTGTGCCTCATCATCGCGGCGAAGGCGTACACGCCTGAATACGCTTTCCATGCCTATCTCTTCACGGCTGCCTTCGCGGCATCCGCTTTCACGATCGTAAACCGCTACTACGATCGCCCAGCGGAACTGCCGCCGCTGACGATCGGCGGCAAGCCCAACTACAATATGGGACCTGTCAAATTCAGCACCATTGCGGCTGTCATATGGGGCATCGCGGGCTTCACGATCGGCTTGCTGATCGCCCTCCAGCTGGCGTTTCCGGCGCTGAATTTCGACACGGCTTGGCTGTCGTTCGGCCGCATGCGGCCGCTCCATACCTCCGCGGTCATCTTCGCCTTCGGCGGCAACGTACTCATCGCCTCCTCGCTCTACGTGGTGCAGCGGACCTGCCGCGCCAGGCTGGTAGGCGACATCACGCCGTGGTTCGTGGTTCTCGGATACAACTTCTTCATCGTCATTGCCGGAACCGGGTATCTGCTCGGAATCACCCAGGGCAAGGAATATGCCGAGCCCGAGTGGTACGCTGATCTGTGGCTCACGGTGGTGTGGGTTGCCTACCTGCTCGTCTTCCTCGGCACGATCATGCGCCGCAAGGAGCCGCACATCTATGTGGCGAACTGGTTCTATCTCGCGTTCATCCTGACGATCGCGGTTCTTCATCTCGGCAACAACGCTTCCATCCCGGTCTCGATCTTCTCGCCCAAGAGCTACATCGTGTGGTCGGGCGTGCAGGACGCACTGGTTCAGTGGTGGTACGGCCACAACGCGGTCGGCTTCTTTCTGACCGCCGGCTTCCTGGCCATCATGTACTACTTCATTCCGAAGCGGGCGGAGCGGCCGGTCTATTCCTACCGGTTGTCCATCATCCACTTCTGGGCCCTGATCTTCATGTACATCTGGGCCGGGCCTCACCATCTGCACTACACGGCCCTGCCCGACTGGGCGCAGACCCTCGGCATGGTGTTCTCGGTCATGCTCTGGATGCCCTCCTGGGGCGGCATGATCAACGGCCTCATGACCCTCTCGGGGGCTTGGGACAAGCTCCGCACGGACCCGGTTCTGCGCCTGATGGTGGTGTCTGTGGCCTTCTACGGCATGGCGACCTTCGAGGGGCCGCTGATGTCCGTCAAGGCAGTCAACTCCCTGTCGCACTACACCGATTGGACCATCGGCCATGTGCACTCCGGTGCTCTGGGCTGGGTCGCCTACGTCTCCTTCGGAGCGATCTACTGCCTCGTTCCGTGGCTGTGGAACAAGAAGGAGCTCTATTCGATGAAGGCCGTCAGCTGGCACTTCTGGATCTCGACCCTCGGCATCGTTCTGTACATCTCGGCGATGTGGGTTGCGGGCATCCTGCAGGGCCTCATGTGGCGCGCTTACACGAGCCTCGGCTTCCTTGAGTACTCGTTCATCGAGACCGTCGAAGCAATGCACCCCTTCTACGTCATCCGCGCAATGGGCGGCGCCCTCTTCGTGATCGGCAGCCTGATCATGGCGTGGAACATTTGGAAGACGATCACTACGGCTGAAAGCGTTGAGGAAGCTGCCCTTCCCGCGCAGCCGGTCCTCGTGGCCGCGGAGTAAAGGAACCGACCATGTCACTCTGGTCCCGTCATAAGATCTTCGAGACCAACTCGATCATCCTCGTCATCGGCGTGCTGTTCGTCATATCGATCGGCGGCTTGGTGGAAATCGTACCTCTCTTCTATCTGAAGAGCACAATCGAGAAGGTGGAGGGCGTCAGGCCCTACACCCCCCTCGAGCTCGCCGGGCGCAATGTCTACGTGCGTGAAGGCTGCTACAACTGCCACAGCCAGATGGTGCGGCCGCTTCGCGACGAGGTCGAGCGTTACGGACACTACTCCCTGGCAGCCGAGAGCATGTACGACAGGCCGTTCCAGTGGGGCTCCAAGCGCACCGGCCCGGACCTCGCCCGTGTCGGCAACAAGTACTCGGACGAGTGGCATCGCGACCACCTGAAGGATCCTCGCGCGGTGGTGCCCGGCTCGATCATGCCGAGCTATCCCTGGCTCTCCGACCGGGAGATCGACGTGGAGCGCGTCGCGGAGGACATGAAGGTGCAGGCCGCCCTCGGCGTGCCCTACACGCCCGACATGATCGCGAAGGCCGACGTCGACCTGAAGATCCAAGCTACGACCGACGACCCGAATGCGGCGGCTCTGGCGCAGCGGTACCCGAAGGCGGCGGCGCGCGATTACGACGCCAATCCCCAGCGGATCACCGAAGCGGACGCCCTGATCGCGTACCTGCAGATGCTGGGAACCCAGGTGGACTTCAAGCTCTACGACAACAAGGCGAACGTGCGCTGAGGAGGCACAGATGCTCGAAACTTATAAATTCCTCGCCGGCTTCGCTCAGACCTGGGGGCTTCTCTACTTCGTCCTGGTCTTCCTCGGCGTGCTGGTCTACGCCCTCGCTCCCTCGCGGAAGGACCGCTTCGATGAAGCGGCCCGCATGCCTCTCCAGGAGGACTGATCCATGGCTCACGAAACCCATGAACAGGTCGATGCCGTCACGGGCGTGACCACGACCGGCCACACCTGGGACGATATCCAGGAGCTCAACAATCCTCTGCCGCGGTGGTGGCTTTGGACGTTCTACGTCACCATCGTCTGGGCCATCGGATATTGCATCGCCTACCCGGCCTGGCCTCTGGTATCGTCCTACACGACAGGGGTTCTCGGCTGGCAATCCCGAGACGCCATCGTCCAGGATCTCGATGCTCTCAAGGCACAACGCGCCGGAATGACGGCGAAGCTCGCTCAGGCCTCGGTCGAGGAGATCCAGCAGAACCCGGAACTCTTCGCCTTCGCCCGGGCCCAGGGGAAAGCCGCCTTCGGCGACAACTGCGCGGCCTGCCATGGAGCCGGCGGCGGCGGCGCCAAGGGCTACCCGAACCTGAACGACGACGACTGGCTCTGGGGCGGGTCGCTCCCTGAAATCGAGCAGACCATCCGCCACGGGGCACGCTTCTCGGCCGACAAGGGCCACCAAGGCGCCATGCCGGCCTTCGGGCGTGACGGGATGCTGAAGCGGCAGGAACTTTCCCAGGTCGCGGACTACGTGCGGTCTCTGTCGGGCCTTCCGACCGAGAAGGGAGTCGACCTTGCGGCCGGCGCCAAGCTCTTCGCCGATAATTGCGCCGCCTGCCACGGCGACAAGGGCCAGGGCAACAAGGAACTCGGCGCCCCGAACCTGTCGGACCAGATCTGGCTGTTCGGCTCCGACAAGACCGTGATCATGGAAGGGCTGTGGAATGGACGTGGCGGCGTCATGCCCGCTTGGCACGAGCGGCTCGACGATACGACGGTCAAGGCTCTCACGGTCTACGTCCATTCGCTCGGAGGCGATCAAAGGCGCTGAGGACGATCCAGGCGCCATCGCAATGCATCGAAGGGCCGGCAGGAGACTGCCGGCCCTTTGCTTTGACCCAAATCAAGGCCGCTCGCCGAGACCTCTCGTATGGGATTGTCATCAACCTATGAGATGACGCGGCGGATTCGATGGCTGACGCCCCTCTTGCCAAAACTCCTGTGGCTCACGCCTCTGACGAGGAAGCACCTCTCTATGCTCCTCGCAAGAAGATCTATCCGCAATCGGTGAAAGGGCGGTTCCGCACGATCAAGTGGATCGTGCTCGCCATCACCCTCGGCATCTACTATCTCCTCCCCTTCATTCGCTGGGATAGGGGCCCCAATGCGCCCGATCAGGCGATCCTAGCCGACCTTCCGAACCGGCGGTTCTATTTCTTCTTCATCGAGATCTGGCCGCAAGAGGTATACTATATCACGGGCCTCCTGGTTCTTGCCGCTCTGGCTCTGTTCCTGATGAATGCAGTCGCCGGCCGGATCTGGTGCGGCTATCTCTGCCCGCAGACCGTCTGGACGGACCTGTTCTATGCGGTTGAGCGCTGGGTCGAAGGCGACCGCCGCGAGAGGATGCGGAAAGCCGGCGAAAAGCCGACCGTAAAGACCGTCGGACAGAAGGTGCTGAAGCATACGATCTGGCTGATGATCGCCTGGTGGACCGGCGGTGCCTGGGTCCTGTATTTCTCAGACGCGCCAACCCTGGTGAAGGATCTTGCGACGTTTCAGGCTCCAGCCGTCGCGTATATCTGGATCGGAATCCTCACCTTCACGACGTACACGCTGGCGGGCTTCATGCGCGAGCAGGTCTGCACCTACATGTGCCCCTGGCCCCGCATTCAGGCTGCGCTGACCGACGAATACGCCCTTAACGTGACCTATCGTTATGATCGTGGGGAGCCCCGCGGATCGGCCAAGAAAAATGACGCTCTTCGGAAGCAGGGGCTCCCTGCCGGCGACTGCGTCGACTGCGTCCAATGTGTGGCCGTGTGCCCGACCGGAGTGGACATCAGGAACGGGCTCCAGCTCGACTGCATCCAGTGCGGCCTGTGCATCGACGCCTGCGACTCCGTCATGGCGAAGATCGGCCGCCCGACGGGTCTCATTGCCTACGACACGGATATGAACGTCCAGGCGCGAATCGAGGGTCGGCCCGAGATACGTCGCATCGTTCGCCCCAGAACCATTCTCTATGCAGGCATGATCGCTGTCGTCGGCTTCGTCATGCTCGCAGCCCTTGCCATGCGCACGTCGATCGACGTCAGCGTGATGCATGATCGAAATCCGGTCTTCGTGCGCCTCTCGGACGGCTCGATCCGCAATGCCTACACCGTCCGTGTCGCAAACAAGCACCTGGAAGAGCGCAGCTATACCTTGAATGTGGAAGGTCTTCCCGGTGCTCAGGTCGACGTGGTCGCCGGCCGGATCGACCAGCAGGGCCGCCCGATCGTGAGCGTTGGTCCCGACCAGACCCTGGAGATGAGGGTCCTCGTTACGGCCGTGGGAGAACACCCCGGCGAGACGACGGATGTGCGCTTCGTCATCACCGATCTCACCAGCGGTGAGGCCGCCTATGCCAACGACCATTTCAAAGCTCCTCGATAGGAACCAACCGATGTCGGCCTCTCTCGCCCCTTCACGTCCGCCACGCCAGCTCACCGGCCGGATGGTCCTGGCGTGCCTCGTAACCTTCTTCGGGATCATCTTTGCCATGAACGTGGTGCTGATCCGCGTCGCTATTTCGAGCTTCGGAGGCGTGGAGACCGAGAGTTCCTACAAGGCTGGGCTTAACTTCATGAGCGATGTCACGGCAGCTCACGCTCAGGATGCCCGCCATTGGGGGGTCGATGTCACTCTCCAAAGAAATGCCGACGGAACGCAGGTGATCGTCACGGTCAAGGACGCGGAGGCCCGCCCCATCTCAGGGTTGACCCCCGTCGCTCGCTTCTCCTATCCGACGGACCGACGGCGCGACGTCACTCTTGAGTTAAACGAAACCGAAGCGGGTCGCTTCCAGGGCCTGGCCGCTGCGCCAAAAGGACAATGGGATCTTGTGATCGAATTGATGCGCGATGGAGACACGGCCTTCCGCTCCAAGAGCCGCGTAACACTCTGAGGCGGTCCGATGACTGAAGCTCTCGATCTTTCCGTCTTCGTCAAGCGTCCGGGCGACGGAACGGCTCATCTGGACCTCGCAGTGGAGGGTATCGATTGCGCCGCCTGCATCGATGAGATCGAAGATGGGCTGGAGCGCCTCGATGGCGTCCTGGACGCTCGCCTCAACTATACGAACCATCGTCTGTCCGTCGAATGGCGGGATGGCGCCGTCGCGCCCTCAATGCTGGTGGAAGAGCTTCGCCGCCTGGGCTACCGCGCTCATCCGTTCCAGTCTCGCCTCGTCGAGGAGGAAGAGGCACGGCGGGCGCAATGGCTTCTGAAATGCTTGGCCGTCGCCGGCTTCGCCTCCATGAACATCATGTTGCTGGCGGTGTCCGTGTGGTCCGGAAACGTCACCGATATCACCCAGGAAACGCGTGACCTGTTTCATTGGCTTGCCGCTCTGATCGCGCTGCCGACCGTCGCCTATGCCGGCCAGCCATTCTTCCGGAGCGCGCTCGGGGCCCTGCGCAATCGCCGCACCAATATGGACGTGCCGATCGTCATCGGCATCATGCTCGCGCTCACCATGTCCGTGGTTGAGACCCTCAATCACGCAGAGCATACCTACTTCGACTCGGTGGTCATGCTCCTATTCTTCCTCTTGTGCGGCCGCTACCTCGACCAAGCCATGCGACGCAAGACCCGCGCCGTTGCGGGTAACCTTGCGGCCTTGAAGTCGGAGGTCGCACACCGGATCGGGCAGGATGGCGAGGTCGTTCTTGTTCCGACGGCTGCCCTTGATCCCGGTGACAAGGTGCTTGTCCGTCCGGGAGAGCGCATCGCCGTGGATGGAATCGTCCTGTCAGGAGCATCCGAAATCGACGAAAGCCTCGTGACAGGAGAGACCGCTCGCCGGGCTACTGAAGTTGGTGGCCGGGTCTACGCCGGCAGCCTCAATTACGATGGAACTCTCACGCTCCGCGTGACGGCCGCCGGCAAAGGGACGCTGCTCGACGAAGTCGAGCGGCTTCTCGCGAACGCCGCTTCAGCCAAGTCACGCTATGTCCAGCTTGCCGACCGGGTCGCCCGTGCCTATGCGCCGGTGGTCCATCTGGCCGCCGCCTTGACGGCCATCGTCTGGATCGCCACCGGCTCCTCCGTCCACGACGCGATTATCACGGCCGTCGCGGTTCTCATCATCACCTGCCCGTGCGCGCTCGCTCTTGCGATACCGGTCGTGCAGGTCGTGGCTTCCGGCGCACTCTTCCGTGCAGGTGTGTTCCTCAATGCAGGTGACGCGTTGGAGCGTCTGGCCGTCGTGGATACGGTCGTCTTCGACAAGACGGGCACGCTGACGCTGCCCGAGATGCGCGTCGTCAATGCCGGGACCTTAGCTCCGGACCTCCTAGAAGCGGCGGCGCGGCTCGGTCTCTCGAGCCATCATCCCCTCGCAGCCGCCGTGTCCCAGGAGGCGCGCAACCGCCGTCCGTTCGATGGCGCTGTCGAGGAGCACGGACAGGGTGTCCATGCGGTCGTTGACGGAGTGGAAGTGCGCCTCGGAAGTCCCGGCTTTTGCGGCGCAGAGGAACTTGCGCGCGATGCGGCCGCGGACTGGCCAAGCGCTTCAGTCATCGCTTTTGCCTGGGGCGAAAAACGAGCCATCCTTCTCGTGCAGCAAGCCTTGCGTCCGGATGCGGTCGACGTCGTCCGATCGTTGCGGGAACGTGGGCTCGACTGCCGTATTCTTTCAGGCGACCGGCCGGAAGCAGTCGCTCCGATTGCAGCGGCGCTCGGGATCCAAATGTGGCGCGGCGGCTGCAACCCTGCGGAAAAGATCGAGGCTCTCGAGGCCCTCAAAGCCGACGGCCGGAAGGTCATGATGGTGGGCGACGGCCTGAACGACGCGCCGGCCCTCGCCTCCGCGCACGTATCGCTGTCCCCGATCTCGGCTGCGGACCTGACCCAGGCGCAGGCGGATGCCGTATTCCTGGGAGATCGTCTCCGTCCGGTTCTCGAGACGGTCGCGATTTCGCGGCGCGCCCATCGGTTGATGCAGCAGAACCTCAGGATTGCCCTCGTCTACAACCTCGTCGCGGTGCCACTGGCCTTTCTCGGTTATGTGACCCCCCTCGTCGCCGCCCTTGCCATGTCCGGCTCGTCGACGCTGGTCACGCTCAATGCCCTTCGGGCGCGAGGCGCTTCGGGCCCGGCTGAGTCTGCCGCTCCACGCCCCGATCTCGTCATCCAAGGAGCCTGAAACATGAACGTGCTTCTCTACCTTGTGCCGGCTGCACTGATCCTCGGGCTGACCGGGCTTGCGGCCTTCCTCTGGTCGCTGAGGAACGGCCAATACGACGATATCCAGGGCGCCGCGGTTCGCGTCCTCTCCGACGACGATCTCCGGTCGTGACCGCCTCGGCTAGCGTATCCCGGGCAGGCCGGCTCGACTGCGTCTGCGAGCCCGGCGTTCTCGACAGGACGGACACCGATCGCCGCGGTGTGGCGCTCCTCGCCATCGGGTTTGCCCTGTCGATTCTGTCCCAGGTGCTCACGTTGAGCATTCTGCCTCTGGCGGGGCTCGCCTTTGCGCCGAGCAGGAGCCTTTCCACCCTGCCATTTACGGCGTTCTATGCGGGTGCTGTGCTGGCGAGCCTGCCGGCGTCGCTCCTGCTCGACTCGTTCGGCCGGCGGGCGGCATTTTCGCTTGGAGCGTCGCTCGGGGCGGCCGGGGGCCTGATCCTGGTCTGGGCCTTGATAAAGATGCATTTCGGAGCCCTGGTGCTCGGAGCTTTCTGGCTGGGCACAGCCGGGGGATTCAGCCTGTTCTACCGGCACGCGGCCGTTCCGATGGGAGGGCGTGGAGGACGTGCCGCCCTGCTGGTCTTCGGAGCCGCGACCATTGCGGCAATCATCGCACCGACATTGGCGACAAAGGCAGATTCACTCTCCACCCACGCTTTCGTGGGAATCGCGGTTGTGGCGTCTCTGACCCATTTACTCACGCTGGCATGCACGGCAGCCCTGCCTTACCGTCGGCTGCGGCAGCGGCTTTTGAGCGAGCACAGTGCTCCCCTCCGTTGGCAATGGCTGGCTTTGCCGACAGGTATCAGCGCATTGGCCTGGTTCCTGATGACAGGACTGATGGGCGCGACGCCGATCGCCATGGTGGGCTGCGGCCTCAGCGAGGCGGTTCCTGAGACAATCGCTTGGCACATCATGGCGATGTATGCCCCTTCCCTCGTGCTGGCCTGCGCACCGACGGTGATCCGTCCGGCTCACGTCGCAGCCACGGCTGCTCTTCTCCTGGGGATTGCCGTCCTGGCCTTCACGATGTCGTCAGGGGTTCTAGGCTTTTCGGTCGCGACCGTTCTCCTCGGCACCGGATGGTCTCTGGCGACTCTCGGAAGCACCCTATGGCTTCATGGGGCGGGTGAGCCTTCCCGCTGGCAGCTTGGAACCCATGACGGCATCGTTCTGACGGGGGCTCTGATCGGGGCTATCACGGCCGGGATTCTCGCCACCCCGTGACGAGGTTCCGTTCTCGGCTGACCTTGCTGAAATCATGTCGTCAATGAACTTAGGCTCGATCCTGCCGGTGCACCGGCAGGAAGGTGACCGATCAACAGTTTGTCCTCGAAAGCACTCCCAAGACTGCGCTCGGCTAGAGTCATGCCGAACATATGAGGATCGGACGTCACCGCACGCCAACGCAATATAGGTAAGGCATTCTGGCTACACCCCTTGCCCGGCGAAAATCAAGATCAACCTTGAGCGGATAGGCTGCACCTCCTTTGGGCCTGGAATCTGCGGACTCGAGATCGCCTTAACCTATGTAAATGCAATTCCCACCTCTCATTCTACCTTCACTCGCGGAAGGATTGAGCCCGGTGCCTCCGCCGGCTCGCGGTTTATGACCTCGGGCGTGGATCTTTGTTTAGGGCTTAATGAGTGAGCTGTGCCCAATTCGTTCATGTCTGAAGATGAGTTAGAGCGCCCGCTTGGCCGCCAGGGCAATGGCGAGGTTCCCAAGGAGCCGCATTCCACCACTCATATTCAGGAGGTGATTGGTCAGGGGCTGCGCGCCATGTACGACTCTCTCAAGGCCGAGCCTATCCCGGACCACCTCCTCAAATTGCTCCAACGACTGGACACGCCGAAGAAGGACGAGGGTCAATGACGCTCTCGCCCGAACTCCGCGACGACATTCTGAAGTCCATCCCAAGCCTGCGTGCCTTCGCCATCTCTCTGACGGGCAATATCGACCAAGCCGATGACCTTGTGCAGGAAGCGATCGTCCGGGGTCTGAGCAACATCCACCGCTTCGAGCCGGGCACCAATATGCAGGCGTGGCTCTTTACGATCCTGCGCAATCAGTTCCACACGAACTACCGCAAGGGAAAGCGCGAAGTCGAAGATCCTGACGGAGCTATGGCCAGCCGATTGAGCAGCCCGCCAGAGCAAGGGGGCAGGCTCGATATACAAGACCTTCAGACCGCGCTGGCTCAGTTGCCCTTCGACCAGCGCGAAGCGCTGCTCCTCGTGGCAGCAGAAGGCTTCAGCTATGAGGAAGCCGCACAGATCTGCAATGCCCGCGTCGGAACGATCAAGAGCCGGATCAACCGTGCCCGGACCCGCCTTTCAGAGATCCTCGGCATCAACGAGTCGGATGACATCGGCACGGACCGGATCACGCGTGCCGCCATCCAGCGCGAGCAAGGCCTCTAGGGCTACGTCATTGCCCATTGTCGAGGTCCGTATCTCGGCAGCGATACCCGATAAAGCATTGTGCTCGGTCGGCCGATTTGATCCAAGCCGGTTCGGTGAACTGATTCAGCGGGCAGCCTCCCGGCCCGCCTACGAACCTGTCATAGGTGTTCGGACCTGTCCGAAGCACGACAGCACCCTGTGAAGCGATTATCGAGACGATCTCACGACAAGGCATTGCCTGTGCCGTATGTGGCGCCTGAGCAAGGGCCGCACTCCCCGCCGCGATGAATAGAACAACTGGCAGCCCGAACTGCATGGAAATCCTCCGTCGAGGCAATGGCGCAACGGAAGGGCCGTCCGGTTGTTCCACCCCGGCGCAGTTCCATTCAGGAGCCGGATGTTCCCAGCAGACATGCCAAGGCCGTCAGGATGTCGTGGTGGGCTGCTGGCTTTTCCAGCCATTTCGCGTCACTCAAATCCAGATCGGCCTGATGTTGCCGGCGGCCGGAATAGATGAGGAACGGAATTTGCCGGCGGCGAAGCTCCCGGACGATTTCGGTACAGGATCCGTCCTTCAGCACAACATCCAGAACCACAGCGTCCGGCACATTCGCCCTCAACCAATCCAGGGCCTTAGCCGAGCTGTTCACCGGACCTGCTATCCGGTACCCGGCCGCCTCGAGTATGTCCGTCAAGTCGAACCCGACAATGGCGTCATCCTCGGTCACGAGGACAGTCCGTCTGCATTCCTGCCTGGATAACTCGGACATTCCCTGCCTTCCCGCGGTGGAATGGCCGGGCACAGGATCACTGATCCCAAGACCTTGGCCCCACCTGACATTTCCAGCGTTTCATTTTTCGCCGCCGGGGAAATTCACCTATGTTAGCAGCCAAGCAACAGCTTGGTCATTTCGGTCGCCGGCGGGCGCATTCCCCTGCTGGTGGCCCGGGAGGCAACACGGCCCTCGCCCCGTGGGATTAACAAATTTAATTGCCGCCTCTGGCGAGTGCGACGAGAAGCCAACTGCCCAGCTCTTCCCGACTGCCGGCAATCGGCCGAACGCGCCCAGGAAATCGCCTGAATGATCAACCCGCTTGTCTTGAAGCTCGAACACCATGACGTGCTCTCCTCCGAGGAGAAGCGCGTCCTGGAGAGCATGATCTCGCGGATGAGAGAGTTTCGCGCCGACGAGGACATTGTAAGCCAGGGATCACGACTGACGGAAAGCAACCTGCTCCTTGAGGGCTTTGCGGCTCGCTATAAGATCCTGATGAATGGCCGCCGGCAGATCACCGCACTTCACGTGATTGGAGATTTCGTCGACCTGCATAGCCATCTTCTGAAGAAGCTGGATCACGGCGTCATCGCCCTCACGCCTTGTCAGGTGGCGGTTGTCTCCCACGACAACATTCGAAGGATCACCGAAAGCCACCCTCACCTGACCCGTCTCCTGTGGCTCAGCACATTGATCGACAGCGCAACTCACCGCGAATGGCTCGTCGCGATGGGGCGTCGCTCGGCTCTTGGTCATTTCGCCCACCTGATCTGCGAGCTTTTCCTGCGCCTCCAGGCCGTGCAGAGAACGGACGGCTACAGCTTCCAGTTGCCGCTCACCCAGGCCGAGCTGGGCGACACACTTGGGATTTCGACCGTTCATGTCAATCGCGTGGTCCAGGAACTGCGTACGGACAGGCTGATCACCTGGCAGGGCGATGTCGTGACGATCCTCGATTGGAACCGACTGATCCAGGTGGCCGATTTCGATCCGACCTATCTGTATCTGGAACGCGAGCCCCGTTAGAATCCCCCTTATACCCTAGCGTTAGTCATACCTGAGCATGATGGGCTCCCGCCGCCCACGTCCGCCTCAGGCGAATACCCTACCCCGAAATAGAATTACGTCCGACAGCTCATTGCGAGGCAAGCTCTAGGCAAGCCTCATGATGTATGGTTATGTTGTTTAATTACGTTAACGCTAAGAATCGATTGGGGCACTGGTATGAGCGAAGAGTTTGATTCGGTCGACGCCGTCGCCAAAGCATTTTACGACCTGCAGGAAGGTGCCAGAGGTTGGGAGCGCGAGCCCGAAGTCCTGAAGGAGCCCTTCAGGGAGTTTGCCCGAGCGGCAATTGCCATGCTCGATCAAGCTGAAGAGAACCCGAGGATTTCCGCCACCTCTTATTTCTAATTGCCTCCGGCGGATCCAGCCGGCTACCCGCCGGCGACTTCCCAAGGAATGTAAATTTACGGCTACGCTTAACCTATCGTTAAGGATAAACTTCCATTCTGACCGGACCCGCCGATAACGGCGGGTCCTACCAAACGGGGATGGCGCGGATGTACCGCCGTCCCCGTTTAATTTTGTCGCCCCATCAGCCGCGAAGGATCTTCAGATCACGAGAAAGTCGGCATGGGTCAGTTTCAGGTTCTTTCCGATCGTCGCGAAAAGCACGGGGGCGCTGCGCCCTGAGCCATCGGAGTCATAGAAGAGCGATCCCGCTCCCTTGCTATATATGATCCGGTCGCTGGCATCATGAGCCGCCGTTCCGGCCCAGAAGGCTCCGGAGGAGAGTTTGCCCACTTTGCCCAGCTTCGTGAATACGGCGTTCTGCAGCACGATCGTATCGTCAGCAACAACGAAATCCGAGATGTGATCGCGGTTGCTCGTCTTGGAAGGACGCATGTCGAAGACGAACCTGTCCCGCCCTGCACCTCCTGCGAGCCGGTCGTTTCCGGCACCCCCGCTCAAGATATCGCTCCCATCGAGGCCGAACAGGCGATCCGCGCCCTCCCTGCCGGACAAGCTGTTCGCAGACTCATTTCCGGTGATCTGATCGGCACCGCGCCCCCCGATGGCATTCTCGATCAAGGAGCGGGCATCCCCTTCATGGAGGAGCGCATTGGCAATGCTGCCGCGTGCATACTGCCCGCCGCCGAGATAGGCGAGTTGCCCGCTCGACGTCTTCGACCACTCACCCGGTCGAAGGTCGACCTGCACCCCGGTCTCGTAATTGGAAAAGTCGTAGCAGTCGTTACCGCCGCCGTCCCATACGGTCATGAAGAGCCGGTTTCCCGCCGGCGCCCCCTGCCCTGCTCCATCGATGAATGTCTCTCCGGTCGTCGGGCTCCAGCGATAGATCGTGTTGCCGCTGCGCTGCGCGTAGTTGGCGCCATAGAGATGCTGCAAGGCAGCAATGTCATACATCATCAGGGTCTGCGCATAGCCGACGGCTTCGTTCTCGACATGCGCGGCACTGGCTCCGACATATGAGCGATAAGTGGTGATCGAATACTCCATTGAGTCACGGTCCGGGAGCATTGCGCCGAAGCCAGCGGCCTCGTGACCGTGCTTCAGACCGATCCCGTGAACCATCTCATGAAGTACCGTGTAGAAGGCATAATTGCCCGGGACCGGAGTGTCGTACCAACCGCCCGCATTCCTGAACCAGGTGTCTCCGCTCTCTTCGCTCGAATCGGGCGAATAGGTCCAAGCGGAACCGGGAGCATCGGACATGGCGAAGCGAAGGAGTGCGTGATCGCCGGACGTCTCGGCCACCTCGCTGAAGTTCAAATTTGAGACGGCCGCGACCATGCGGAACGCCGCCCTGACCGCCGCCATCTGACCTGGGTTGAAAGCCTCGAAGCCATCCTCCGCTTCGCCCCAACCATAGGATTTTCCATAAAGTGAGCCGCTCGTGGGGAAGCTGTAGCTAAGGAACTCAGCATTCCATCGCGTTCCGACGAGCAGACCATCGACGTTCTGATCCCCCGTACGCGCAACAGGAACAGCACCAACCATCCTAAGGCCTCGCATGACAACGCGAGTAATTATGGAAGACCTATGGCGGCAATGACCTAACTATTCAGGGCTAATAATCCATACTTTCTAATAACTGCTCCCGATAGGATGGAACTTGTTGCAAACAACAAATATAAAATAGGAATTTTTACGATATCGAGTATCGCTCTTTCTCTGCGCCCCTGCACTGAAAGACCCGATGGAAGGTGATTGGATCGGAGCTGCATTGTCCCAAATGAATAAGATCCCGAATGATAGTCTTAGCCGTTGGGAAGATCTTCAATCATCAAGCCACCCACCGTTCGTTCTCGGCTTCACCCGAAAGGATTACGGTACCATCCGTGGTATTCGTACGAGATGCTGGTCGCGGCGCGATCATGGACAAAGGTGATGTTACGTACTTCGATTCGCACCCGGAGGGGATATGCACAACAACCCAGTTCGCGACGAAAACGTCATGGAATACCGAAGCGATCACAGGACATACTGCCCCAATATTCAGTCCATGATGCAGGAACTCCTTCGGACTCTTGCCAACATCGATTTTCAGCACGAAGACGATTTGAACAAGCTCAAGCGCAGCACGACTGACGACGAGCTGAAGAAGTACATCAAGGAGAAGCTGCAGGAGCGCCATCGGGAACGCCGCGAACCATATGTGAACCTCTTGGCGGAGCTTCGGAAGCAGCAACATCGCAAGGCTTTCGCAGCCTGACGGCACACAATTCAACACGACATATCTCGGGAACGGCACTTGCATCGCCGGTTGTGCGCAAAGCACAACCGGCGATGCCGCATGGAGAAGCCCGGCGATCCGCCGCCCTCAAATCGATTCCGCAGTCGGCGGCAGCTTGCCTGAGTTCGCCACTCCTCACCGAGACCGAGGATCTGCCCAGTGAGGTGCCGTTTGCCCACTGCTTTGGCAGCCCTGCCTCCACAATCGACATGAAACCATTTGCAAATTGGTTCGAGCCTGAGCTAGCTTGGTTTCACGGAAGTGTTGGTTTTTGTAACAAATTTTCACAAACCAGCGCACCAATGATAAGATTGGATCGTTTCGGCTTGTAGGATGACGAACGCTGCGGCTCTATCGGACAGCTCGAACTTCGCGCTGAGGCAGTTGCGGATACTTCTGGACGAAGGGCGGTTCGCCGCGGATCAGCGCCTGCCGCCGGAGCGCCATCTCGCCGCGCAGATCGGCATCGGCCGTCGCGCATTGCGGCGCGCCCTCGAGGTGCTCGAAGCGGAAGGCCGAATTTGGCGCCATCAGGGAAAGGGCACATTCCTGGGGCCTCGCCCGGTTCATACGGAGACGGGCCTAGAGGAATTGTCGAACCGCACCAATCCGCTCGAAGTCATGGATGTGCGTCTCGAAATCGAGCCGATCCTGGCCCGTCTCGCTAGTCTCCGCGCCTCCAACGGGGATGTCGAACGTCTGCTTCACCTCGCGGAAAAGACCGCGTCGAGTTCGGATGCCGATGGATACGAGCTTTGGGACAGCGCTCTTCACAGGGCGATCGCCGAGGCTGCGGGAAACAGCCTCCTCCTGGCCATCTTCGACATGATCGACCGGATTCGCCAGGATACGAACTGGCAGGTTCTGCGTGAGCGGGCGCGCTCCAAGGACCGGCTATCGGCCTATGTCGAGCAGCATCGGCGCGTGATTGCGGCGATTTCGCAGCGCGAGGCCCATGCGGCGGAGCGCGCCATGAGAGAACACCTCGAGGCGGTTCGAGAAAGCCTGCTCCGGGTGATGACCAGCCCTGTCGCCGACGAGGACGGGCGCGCGCATGAAACCATCAACGACACCAAGAGTGAGCTCCGACATGGCACATGAGGCAACGCTTCCGCATCTTCGGGAGGTGAAGGGCTCGGGTCGTGCCATCTCCTCGGAAGAGCAGGCTCTGTTGACCGTTCAAGGGCTCTCGGTCAGGTTCGACGGCGCTCCGAAGGACGTCAACATCGTCGACGACGTGTCGTTCTCCGTCGCAAGGGGCAAGACGCTGTGCTTGGTCGGAGAGTCCGGCTGCGGCAAAAGCGTAACGTCCTTGGCTCTGATGGGACTTCTGCCGACGCCGCCGGCCCGCATCGTGGCGGGTCGGGCCCTCTTCGACGGACAAGATCTGCTGACTCTGTCCGAGCGCGAGCGGGCCGATATCCGGGGTGACCGGATGGCGATGATCTTCCAGGAGCCGATGACATCCCTCAATCCAGCCTTCACCATCGGCGACCAGATTGCCGAAGGCATCGTGCGCCATCGCGGGATCTCGAAGGCCGCCGCGATGGAACGTGCGCTGGACATGCTCGAGAAGGTGCGTATTCCGGCGCCGGAGAAGCGCCTGCGAGCCTACCCTCATGAGATGTCAGGAGGCATGCGCCAGCGTGTCATGATCGCCATGGCGCTGGCCAACGATCCGCAGCTTCTCATCGCCGACGAACCGACCACCGCTCTCGACGTGACCATCCAGGCGCAGATCCTCACGCTCATCCGCCGCCTTCAGGAGGAGACCGGCACGGCCATGATCCTGATCACGCACGACCTCGGTGTCGTCGCGGAGGTCGCGGACGAGGTGGCCGTCATGTATGCCGGTCGCGTGGTGGAGACTGGCCCGGTGGAGGCGATTTTTGAGGATCCGCAGCACCCGTATACGATCGGCTTGATGGGTTCCGTTCCATCACTCGGACGCCGTCAGGGGCGCCTTGCGACCATTCGCGGAACCGTGCCGCCGGCGGAGCTGATGCCGAAGGGATGCCGGTTCACCACGCGTTGCCCGTTCGCCGATTCCCGCTGCGCCAACGACCCGCCGCCGCTCGCCGAAATCCGGCCCGGTCACAAGGCGCGCTGCTGGTATGCCCCTCTCGAAGAACACCGTGGAGCAGCCTGATGAGCGCCCCCGCCACAAATGATGTCATCCTCGAGGGCGCAGGCCTCGTGAAGCACTTCGGCGGTGGAGGCCTCTTCTCCACGCCCACCATTGTTCGCGCGGTCGATGGCGTATCGGTTGGGATCCAGCGCGGCGAGACATTCGCCATTGTCGGGGAATCCGGCTGCGGGAAGTCGACCCTGGGCCGGCTCCTTTTGAGGCTGATCGAGCCGACTGCGGGCGACGTTCTCTACGAAGGCAAGTCGATCCTCAAGCTCAGCAAGACCGAGCTTCGCCGCCTGCGGCGTGAACTGCAGATCATCTTCCAGGATCCCTACGCGTCCTTGAACCCGCGAATGAATGTGGGAGACATCATCGCGGAGCCGATATGGCTGCACGGTCTCGCCAGCGGCAGAGACAAGCGTGAACGCGTCGCGGACCTGATGCGCACGGTCGGCCTGCTCCCGACCCATGCCGACCGCTATCCTCATGAGTTTTCGGGCGGCCAGCGGCAACGCATCGGCATCGCTCGCGCACTTGCCGGCGATCCGAAGCTGATCGTTGGCGACGAGCCCGTGTCGGCACTCGACGTGTCGATCCAGGCGCAGATCGTCAACCTGCTCGAGGATCTGAAGGAACGCTTTGGCCTGACGCTCGTCATCGTGGCGCACGACCTTGCCGTCATTCGGCATATGAGCGACCGGGTCGCGGTGATGTATCTCGGCGAGATCGTGGAGCTGTCGGAGACAGACGCGCTCTTCGATAATCCCCTGCATCCCTACACACAGGCGCTCCTGGCTGCGATCCCGAGCCCCAGTCCCACCCATCGGAAGCCGAAGGCCCTTCTGCAGGGTGATGTTCCGAGCCCCGCCGCACCGCCCTCCGGATGCCGCTTCCATACCCGCTGCCCTCATGCGCGTGGGATCTGCCAGGAACAGCATCCGGCGCTGGAGCAGGCGCCCGACGGACGGCGGGTCGCGTGCCATTTCTGGCGCGAAATCCAGGGTGCGGGAGCAGGATCGATCAGCGCTCCGCCCCCCAGCCCGGCGCTGGCAAAGCGCTTGGCGATCTACAGAACTTGGCGTGAACGGCAGGACAAGCCCGTCGCGACGAGCCCTTGATCCAGAGACAAGTGGAGGAGAGACAATGAAAAAGTTATCCCTGATGGCCCTTGCGGCCGGGCTCTTGATGAGCACGGCCGTTTCGGCCCAGACCCTTCGCATCGGCCTGAACGAAGATCCCGATGTGCTCGACCCGCACCGCGCACGTACGTTCGTCGGACGCATCGTGTTCACGTCGCTGTGCAACAAGCTCGTCGACATCACCCCCGACCTGAAGTTCACGCCCGAACTGGCGACGGAGTGGAGCTGGAGCGACGACGGCAAGGCGCTCACCTTCAAGCTCCGACCGGGCGTGACCTTCCACGACGGCGAGAAGATGGACGCTGCGGCCGTCAAAGCGAATATCGAGCGCGCCAAGACGCTGCCGGACTCCCTGCGCAAGAGCGAGCTGACCTCCGTCGACAGCGTCGACGTGGTCGACGACATGACGGTGAAGATCAACCTCTCTCGGCCTGACGCGACCCTCCTGTCTCAGCTCTCCGACCGTGCGGGCATGATCATGTCGCCCAAGGCGCTTGCTTCGGCGGATTTCGGTCAAAAGCCGGTCTGCTCCGGTCCCTACAAGTTCGTCGAGCGCGTGCAGAACGATCGCATCGTTCTGGAGCGCTTCAAGGAGCATTGGGACGCCAAGAACTACAACTTCGACCGCATCGTCTTCCAGCCGATTCCGGACACCACCGTCCGCCTGGCCAACCTGCGCTCAGGCAATCTCGATCTTCTGGAAAGGCTCGCGCCGAGCGACGTTCCGGCGGTCAAGAGCGACGCGAAGCTCACCTTCGCGCCGGTCTCGGGCATCGGCTACCAGGGCCTGACCATCAACACCAACAACGGCGACAAGGCCAAGAGCCCGCTTGGCCAGGACAAGCGGGTGCGACAGGCGCTCGAGCTCGCTATCGACCGCGACGTGATCAACGAGGTGGTCGGCCAGGGCATCTTCCCGCCGGCGGGCCAGCCCTTCCCGGAGGCCAGCCCGTACAACGACAAGAAGTTCGCCGCCAACAAGCGCAACGTCGAGAAGGCCAAGCAGCTGCTCAAGGAGGCTGGCGTCGACCGGGTGAAGTTCGAGCTCACCTTCGGCACCAGCACCACGACCCAGCAGATCTCTGAGATCATCCAAGCGATGGCGGCCGAAGCCGGCTTCGACATCTCGCTGCGGCCGACCGAGTTCGCCGCCATGCAGAAGGAGGCGCAGGCCGGCAACTTCCAGGTCAACGCCATCGGATGGTCCGGTCGCGTCGATCCCGACGGCAACATCCATCCGTTCGTCACCTGCAAGGGCGGCCTGAACGACGGCAAGTACTGCAACGCCGAGGTCGACCGCCTGCTGAACGAAGCCCGCATCGTCAATGACGAGACCAAGCGCAAGCAGCTCTATGATTCGGCCCAGACGATCCTCAAGGACGAGCTGCCGATCATCTATCTCTACTATCAACCATGGCCCTTCGCCCATACGAAGAAGCTCGAGGGCTTCAAGCCTTACCCGGATGGCATGATCCGACTGAAAGGCGTCAAGCTCGCCTCCTGATGAACCAGAGTCCGCGTGCCCGGCCATGAACAGCCGGGCACGCTCCACCATTCCTGACGCAGGTCCCTTGCGCCGATGCTTCGCTATATCGGACGACGTATACTGATTGCCATCCCGACCCTGATCATCGTGTCGGTGCTCGTCTTCGCCCTGCAGAAGCTTCTGCCCGGCGATCCCGTCCTCACCATGGCCGGGGAGGAGCGCGATCCGCAGGTGCTCGAGTACCTGAGGGAGCGCTACCGCCTCAACGATCCGATTCCGGTCCAGTATTTCGTCTGGATCACGGAAGCCATGCGGGGAAATCTGGGCATCTCTCTGCGCACGGATATTCCGGTTCTCGACCTCATCCTCAGCAAGCTTCCGGTGACCATCGAGCTCGCCATCATGGCCATGATCGTCGCTCTCGCCATCGGCATCCCGGCAGGCATCATTTCGGCGGTCCGAAAGGGCACCACCGTCGACTACGCGGCGAACGTGATCGCGCTCTCCGGTCTCTCGATCCCGAACTTCTGGCTCGGGATCATGCTCATCATGCTGGTTTCCGTGCGCTGGCAGCTCCTTCCTGCCTCGGGGTTCGTGCCGCCGACGGAGGATCTGTGGCTCAACATCAAGACCATGCTGATGCCCGCCTTCGTTCTTGGCACCGGGTTGGCTGCCAGCCTGATGCGGCATACCCGCAGTGCCATGCTGGGCGTCCTGCGGTCCGACTACATCCGCACCGCGCGCGCCAAGGGCCTGCTTTCGCGCAAGGTCATACTGAAGCACGCGCTTCGGAATGCGCTGATGCCGATTGTGACCCTTTCGACCCTCCTGTTCGGCGAGCTCCTGGCCGGCGCCGTTCTGACCGAGCAGATCTTCACCATTCCGGGCTTCGGCAAGCTGATCGTCGATGCGGTCTTCAACCGCGACTATGCCGTAGTTCAGGGGGTCGTCCTGTGCACGGCCGTCGGGTTCATCATCATGAACCTTCTCGCCGATGTGCTCTACGTCGTCGTCAACCCACGCCTGAGGCATTCCGCATGACCGCCGCCGTCGCTGTCGCCGACGAGGTCGCGCTGCCCAAGAAGCGCAGCCGCGTCCTCTCCAAGTTCCTGAAGAACAAGAGCGCCGTGGTCGGGGCCGTGATCGTCCTGTTCTTCGTCCTCGCCGCCATCATCGGCCCCTATCTGGCGCCGTTCGACCCGATCAAGCCGAGCTTCACCAGCATCCGGAAGGCGCCCTCCGCCATGTTCTGGTTCGGGACGGACGAACTCGGCCGCGACATGTTCTCCCGCATGCTCTGGGGCGCCCGCGCCTCCATTATGGCGGGCGTCGTTTCCGTGGCCATCGCCATCCTCCTCGGCGTGCCGTTCGGCTTGGTGTCCGGCTATTTCGGCGGATGGGTCGATGCGGTCATCTCGCGCGCCACCGACGCCATGCTGGCGATTCCGTTCCTGATCTTCGCCATCGCTCTTGCAGCCTTCCTCGGCCCCAGCCTCACCAATGCGATGATCGCCATCGGTCTCTCGGCCATGCCGATCTTCATACGCCTCACGCGCGGGCAGGTTCTGAGCGTGAAAGCGGAGGATTATGTGGAAGGCGCGCGGGCCATCGGCCTGCCCGACTTCTGGATTCTCCTGCGATACGTTCTTCCGAACGTGCTGCCTCCCATCCTGGTGCAGGGTACGTTGACGATCGCAACCGCCATCATCGCCGAAGCGAGCCTGTCCTTCCTGGGTCTCGGCCAGCAGCCCCCGAACCCTTCCTGGGGCTCCATGCTCAACACGGCCAAGAATTTCATGGATCAGGCACCCTGGATGTCTGTCTTCCCCGGCGGCGCGATCTTTCTCATCGTGCTCGGCTTCAACCTCCTCGGCGACGGACTGCGCGACGCGCTCGATCCCCGCGAACAATAAGAACCTCAACCCCGGACGAAACGCATGTTCACCACACGGCCTGAAATCCTCGGCACCTTCGGTGTCGTCACCTCGACCCACTGGCTCGCCTCGGCCGCCGGCATGGCAATGCTCGAGCGAGGCGGAAACGCCTTCGACGCTGCCGTCGCGACCGGCTTCGTGCTCCAAGTGGTCGAGCCGCATCTCGTCGGTCCCTCAGGCGAGGTTCCGGCGGTCTTCTACTCCTCGAAGACCGGCAAGGTGGAGGTTCTCTGCGGACAGGGCACGGCCCCGAAGGGTGCCACGATCGAGCACTACAGGAGCGAAGGCCTGTCTCTGATCCCGGGCAACGGCCTGCTCGCCACGGTGATCCCCGGCGCCTTCGATGCCTGGATGCTGCTGCTGCGCGATCACGGCACCATGTCCCTCAGGGACGTGCTGGAGCCGGCCATCTATTATGCCGAGCAGGGCCACCCTCTCCTGCCCCGCGTCGCCAACACCATCAAGGACCTGAAGACCTTCTTCGAGACGGAGTGGGTCACCTCGGCGGCCGTGTATCTGCCCGAAGGCGAAGCACCCAAGCCCCGTCAGCTCTTCCGCAACCCGCAGCTTGCCGAGACCTGGAAGCGCATCATCCGCGAGGGCGAGGCCAAGGGCGGCAACCGCGAGGCGCAGATCGAAGGCGCCCGGAATGCCTTCTATAGGGGGTTCGTGGCCGAGGCGATCGACGCCTTCGTGCGCAAAACCGAAGCCATGGACCAGAGCGGCGCCCGCCATCGCGGCGTGCTCACGGGCGACGACATGGCTGCGTGGTCGGCGAGCTACGATGCCCCGCAGACCTACGAGTATCACAACTTCCGCGTCAACAAGATCAGGCCTTGGGGCCAGGGTCCGGTCTTCCTCCAGACCCTCGCCCTTCTCAAAGACTTCGACCTCGCGGCCATGGGGCCGACGGGCGCGGAATTCATCCACACGGTCACCGAGGCGATGAAGCTCGCCTTCGCAGACCGCGAGGCCTATTACGGCGATCCGGACTTTGTGAAGGTGCCGATCGAGACCCTGCTATCGGACGCCTACAATGATGAGCGCCGCAAGCTCATCACGGATCAGGCCTCTCTCGAGTTGCGCCCCGGCCGCGTCGATGGCTACGAGCTTCAAGTCGAGCGCGCTTTGAAGGCCCTGCGTGAGCTCTCGACGACCGATCGCAAGGTGTCGGGTGGCGAACCCACCCTCGCCTCCATGCGTTCCGCGCGGCGCGGCGACACCGTCCATATCGACGTGGTCGACCGGCACGGCAACATGATCGCCGCGATGCCGTCCGGTGGCTGGCTGCAATCCTCGCCGGTCATTCCGGAACTCGGCTTCATGCTCAATTCGCGCGCCCAGATGTTCTGGCTCGAGCCCGGCCTTCCGGCGAGCCTCGAGCCCGGCAAGCGCCCGCGTACCACGCTCACCCCCACCCTCGCGGAGAAGGACGGCGAACCCTACATGGTGTTCGGCTCTCCGGGCGGCGACCAGCAGGAGCAGTGGCAGCTCCTCCTCTTCCTCCGCCACGCCCATCATGGCCTCAATCTTCAGGAGGCTATCGATCTCCCGATGTCGCACACGGCGCACTTCCCCTCATCGTTCTATCCGCGTGAGCAGAAGCCCGGCCATCTCATGGCAGAGGAGACCTTCGGCGAGGGAGTGCTGAACGATCTGCGTTCGCGCGGGCATGATGTGGAGGTCGCGCCGGCCTGGACGGTCGGACGCCTTGTCGCCGCGAGCCGCGACAAGGACGGCCTTCTGCACGGCGCCGCCACGCCGCGTCTCATGCAGGCCTATGCAGTCGGCCGGTAAGGAGACGACATCATGACCTGGTCGATCATCGCCAAGGACACGGAGACCGGCGCCTTCGGCGTTGCTGTCACCACCAAGTTCTTCGCCGTAGGGGCTCTCTGCCCCTACGGTTCGGCCCAGATCGGTGCCCTCGCGACGCAGGCTCTCGTCAATCCGCTTTATGGCTATGACGGCCTCAAGCTGCTAGCCGAAGGGCGCAGCGCCGAGGAAATCGTCATGGTTCTCACGGCGGGCGACCCGGGCAAGGACCAGCGCCAGCTTCACGTCATCGACCGCGAAGGCCGCACCGCGGCTCACACCGGTCGGAACTGCGTCGACTGGTGCGGGCACCTGACCGACGAAGGCGTCTCCGTGGCTGGAAACATGCTGGCGGGCCCGACCGTCATCGAGGCGACGCTCGACACGTTCAAGCGGCGAACCGACCTTCCTTTCGCCGATCGGCTCATGGCATCGCTCGATTCCGGTCAGGCCGAAGGCGGGGACAAGCGCGGCAAGCAGTCCGCCGCCATCAAGATCTGGCGCACCGAGCCCTATCCTGTTCTCGACCTTCGGGTTGACGATCATCCCGAGCCGCTGCAGGAACTGCGTCGTCTCTACGGCGTCGCGCACGAGCGTTTCCTGGCCTTCATGGAAGCCATGGCGACGAGGGCCAATCCGGGCGGCATCACCGACCGGAGCTGGATCGATCAGCGTGCGCGGGAGATCCAGGAGAAGGCACAGTCGATCGGCTCGATCTCCGTATAGAGCCAGTTTTGATTCCCCTTCCCGCACGCGGGGAGGCACTTCCATTCGAAACGGCCCATCTGTGGCCGTGTGATGGTGCCCATGTTTGGTATTCCTCTTCTCGATCTCGGCTGGCTCGTCGCGTCGCTCTTGGTGGCGGGAGCCATCACGGGCATTCTAGCCGGTGTCTTCGGCGTCGGCGGCGGCGCGCTGGCCGTGCCTGTCCTCTACGAACTCTTCCGCATGGTCGGGGTACCGGAGGAGGTGCGGATGCCCCTCTGCGTCGGCACCTCGCTCGCGATCATCATCCCGACATCGATCCGGTCGTTCAACGCGCACCGCGCCAAGGGCGCAGTGGACATGTCGATCCTGCGGGTCTGGGCCGTCCCGGTAATTGTCGGTGTGATCATGGGCAGCTACGTCGCGCGCTATGCTCCGGCCGACCTGTTCAAGGCCGTCTTCGTGGGGGTGGCGGGCATCTCGGCGATCCGCCTCCTGTTCGGCAAGGACACTTGGCGCTTCGGCCTCGACATGCCTTCGAAACCCATCATGGTGATCTACGGCTGGATCATCGGCGTGCTCTCGGCCCTGATGGGAATCGGCGGAGGACAGCTCTCCAACCTGTTCATGACGTTTTACAACCGCCCGATCCACCAAGCGGTCGCGACTTCGTCCGGCCTGGGTATCCTGATCTCGATTCCGGGTGCGATCGGCTACATCTATGCCGGCTGGCCGCGCGCGGCAGAATATCCGGACGTGGCGGCGCTCCAGTTCCCGCTCGCGCTCGGTTACGTATCGCTGCTCGGCATGGTGGCCTTCGTTCCGACCAGCGCGTGGACGGCCCCGTTGGGCGTTCGCCTTGCCCATGCTCTTTCGAAGCGTAAGCTGGAGGTTGCCTTCGGCATCTTCCTCCTGATCGTCTGCGCCCGCTTCGCTGTCAGCCTCTTGAGCTGATCCGCGCCGCATCCGCCTGAAAAGCGAAAGGCCCTGGCAATCGGCGATTGCCAGGGCCTTTTCGTGTCGCAGCTCGTTCAGTCCTCGAAACCATCCTGGCCGATCAGGATGTCCCGCTTTCCGGCATGGTTGGCCGGCCCGACGACACCCTCCTTCTCCATCCGCTCCATGATGGAAGCAGCGCGGTTGTAGCCGATCTGGAGACGGCGCTGGATGTAGGAGGTCGAGGCCTTCTTGTGGCGCAGGACGATCGCAACGGCTTGATCGTAGAGATCCGCAGAGCCGAGGCCCATGTCGCCCTCGTCGAAGACCGGCGTCTCTTCGATCTCGGCCTCCTCCTCATCCTCGTCCGCCGTGACGGCCTCGAGGTAGACGGGTTTGCCCTGGCGCTTGAGGTGGGCGACAACCTTCTCGACCTCCTCGTCGGAGCAGAACGGCCCGTGCACACGGGTGATGCGCCCGCCGCCCGCCATGTACAGCATGTCGCCCTGGCCCAGCAGCTGCTCGGCGCCCATCTCGCCCAGAATGGTGCGGCTATCGATCTTCGACGTCACCTGGAAGGAGATCCGGGTCGGGAAGTTCGCCTTGATCGTGCCGGTGATCACGTCCACCGACGGGCGCTGCGTCGCCAGGATCACGTGGATGCCGGCAGCTCTGGCCATCTGGGCCAGGCGCTGGATCGCGCCTTCGATGTCCTTGCCGGCCACCATCATCAGGTCGGCCATCTCGTCGACGATCACCACGATGTAGGGCAGGGGCTCGAGATCCATGACCTCGTCCTCGTAGATCGCCTCGCCGGTCTCCTTGTCGAAGCCGGTCTGCACCGTGCGGGTGATCACCTCGCCGCGCGCCTTGGCTTCCGAGACACGGGCGTTGAAGCCGTCGATGTTGCGCACCCCCAGCTTCGACATCTTCTTGTAGCGGTCCTCCATCTCCCGAACCGCCCACCGCAAGGCGATGATCGCCTTCTTCGGGTCGGTGACGACCGGGGTGAGCAGGTGCGGGATGCCGTCATAGACGGAGAGCTCCAGCATCTTCGGATCCACCATGATCAGACGGCACTCTTCCGGCTTGAACCGATAGAGGAGCGAGAGGATCATGGTGTTGATGGCGACGGACTTGCCCGAGCCGGTGGTGCCGGCCACCAGCAGGTGCGGCATGCGCGCGAGGTCGGCGATCACCGCCTCGCCGCCGATGGTCTTGCCGAGGCAGATCGGCAGCTTCTGCTTCGAAGTCTCGAAATCAGGGCTCGAAAGAAGCTCACGCAGATAGACGGTCTCACGCTCCTTGTTGGGAAGCTCGATGCCGATGGCGTTGCGCCCCGGGATCACCGCCACGCGGGCCGAGACCGCGCTCATCGAGCGGGCGATGTCGTCCGAGAGCGCAACGACGCGCGAGGACTTGATGCCGGGCGCCGGCTCCAGCTCATAGAGCGTCACGACCGGGCCCGGATGAACATGGATGACCTCGCCCTTCACGCCGAAGTCGCGGATCACCTTCTCCACGCGGCCCGCCGTCTCCTCAAGGATATCCTCGGTCAGGGCCGGCCCGTCCCGCTCCGGCGGTTCCGCCAGGAAATTGATGTCCGGCAACTCATAAGGGCCGTGCGACACGGGCATTTCGGCCCGCCGCTCGGGCGCCGGGGCCGGAAGCGGCATGACGACAGACTCCGGCTTTTCCGGAGCGGCGGCGACGGCTACTGCCTCATCGTCATTATCTGCTGCGGCGACCGGAAAGATCTGGGGCACGACCGGGATGAAAACTGGAAGGTTGACCGCCTCCTCCCTGGTATCGGCCTCCTGCCGCACCTTTGAGGCGCGGGCGGCAGGCCATTCCTCGCCATAAAGGGCCAGAAAGCCCGGGTCGACGTCCTCTCCGTCATCCTCTGAAGCGGACGCAGTCTCGGGCTCAACGACGCAAGCCGGCTGGACGTCCGGCATCGTGCTTTCGGGCTCGATTGCCGCCAACTCGGGCTGCCGATCTGCCTCGGTCTGCACCGAGACGGACATGCTCTCGATCTGATACCCTCCGAGAGACCACGAGAAGGAAACCGGATAAGTCATCGCAACGGGAGCAGACCGAAGCTCCTCCATCTGCGACGGCACTTCGGTCAGTGGGACCTGCGCGACACTCGGGCTCTGCGGCTCGACGTGGCTGTTCTGTTCGCGCACCGGCTTCGGACCCTCCGCGCTCGGCTTGGCCGGACCCGGCACGTGAGACGTCGTCGGCGCTTGTCCGCCGTTCGGAGAGGGAGCGTCATGAGCTGCTCGCGTCGCGTAAGCCGATCGCAGCGCCGCGATTTGGTTGCGGACGACCGGCTCTTCCTGAGCCGGCTGCTTCGGGCGCTGAGCCGCTGGGGACGGAGCGGAAAGCCTCGGGGGGTGCACGGGCGTCGCAGAAGCCTTCTCACGGTCAGTGGGAGCCGTTGAGCGCCCGCTGCGCTCCCGGAGAATGCGCTCCGGTGTCCTTGTGGATGTCACGCCAGCGGAGACCACGAAGGCCTGCCACCAGGCCGGCTCATTTCCTTGGCCGGCCTTGGTATCCTTGGACGACGCGCTGGCCGCCTGGTCCGGAGCAGAACCTGCAGGTCGCACGTCGGTTGGTGCCCCCGTTCGGCGGGGCGAGAGAACACCGGACTGATCATGAACGTCGGCCTGACGCGAATCAGGGCCTGAGAGCGGGGCAGACAAAGGCTTTCGTGTCGATTGCATGGGTTCTGAAGTGTTGGAGCGGGGCATGACGCTCCGCAGCGGATGTGGACCAGCACTGTGGATCCGACAGGTAAAAAGAGGGTTAGGGTTACTCCCCTCCCCCCTCGCAGGCCTGTCTTGTCCCCAGGCAGCCCTCAGCCCACCCCGGCCCTAAGCCTCCCGCCCAGGAACCTTCGCGGTCCTTGGGGATTGCTGTGGCAGCTAGGAAATGAGGATTTCAACCAATGCCGAACACCACCGTTGCCTCGGGCTCGTTCTCATCGCGCAAAGCCGCGGACCAAGCCGTCCAACGCCTGGTGACCAGCGGATTCGCCCGCAACAGCATCGAGCTCCAGCGGCACCCGCGCGACGAGGGCTACGACGTACTGGTCCATACCCGCGAAGAGAATCGACACCGGGTCCAGCACCTCATCGAGACCTCCGCTCCCCGCTATGCGATTGAGCGAGGCATGACGGGCGTGGCCAATTCCGTGAGATCCAACCCGCTTCTGATTCTCGGCGCCGGTGTGCTGGCCGGCCTGGCACTCTACGGCCTCTATTCCGCTGGAGAGCGCTCCCCAAACCGGTCCCGTCAGCGGCGGTCGAACCGCCGCCGCTGATCCACGAGTCGCTCTTGCGACGACTGAGGGCATGCCGATCTTCGACGTGTCAGCATTTTCGGCCAGCAACTCAGGAGAAGGGGCGCGGAGGCGCCCCTTCTCTCAGACGGTCTAGCGCTCGTTTCCGTGATTGCCGCCCCGACCGCCATGATCTCCGCCACCGGATCGGTCGCCACCATGACCACCCGATCGTCCACCGCGGTCCCCGCCGGACTTCCCTCCTCCGTGGTCATCCCCGCCGGCCTTGCCGCCTCCACGGTCGCCCCCTGATTTTCCGCCTCCTCGATCCGAGCCGCGATCGTCACCGCCTCCGGGCCGACCGCCACAATGATGATCCCCGCGATCACCACCCCAGCCTCCTCCGCCCCAGCCGTCGCCGCGATCGCCTCCGGGCCGGCCACCTCCATGATGACCGTCGCTGTGGCCTCCGCCCCAGCTTCCTTCGCCACCCCAGCCGCCATCATGGCCGCCAGGCTTTCCGCCCCCATGATCGTGGCCTCCTCCATGGTGCCCGCCGTGGTGACCCCCGCCTCCTGGGTTAGTGCCACCTCCGGGGGTCGTGCCACCTCCCGGGTTAGATCCGCCCCCGATATCCGTACCGCCAGGATTTGTACCTCCACCGGGGTTCGTGCTGCCGCCCGGATTTGAACCGGCGTCCGGGGCTGTCCCGCCGCCGGGTGGCGTTCCCCCGCCTGGGCTGACGCCCGGCTCCGGACCGGAACTGCTAGGCGGCGTACCACCGCCCGCGGGTGATGGCCCGGCTGGGCTGCTTGCGCCTCCTCCGGCGGATGCACCCCCTGTTCCGCCACCACGACCCGATCCGCCTCCGCCGGAGGAGCCCGAGCTTCCTCCAGAACTCACGCCCCCCGACGTTCCTCCGCCTTGGCCGGGCGCGGCGCCGCCTCCAGTCACCGGCCCTGCGCTTTGCGAGGCGGATGCGTCTACGTCATTTCGCCCGTCGCCCGTCGTGGTCGGAGTGCCGAGGCCTGGGATCGCCTGAACACTTCTGGCGCCAGCGGTCGGACACTCCCAGACCCGCCTTTGGCCGAGAAATCCCTGGATCAGGATCGGACGACAATTGTGAACGTAGGCCGCATCGACCCCTTCCGTGTAAACAGAAGTTGAAGCAAGAGACCCGACTGCCGGCACGTCGCTTCGAGGGCGTGTTCGACCTGGCGCAGAAGTGGGCCGCGGCTCGACTGCGCCTGTGTACGCCACGTCGTTCGGCCCTGCCGCGCCCGGTCTTGCCGAACGCCGATATTGCTGGGCCTTGCCGGCAGGTTCACTCTGATAACCAGGATTGCCGAACCTCTGGCTGGAATTCAGATCAGCAGCCGATACACTTGATGACGATAAAACGGCGACACTGGTTAGGAAGTAAAAATATCTCATTGTTAACTCCAGCGAGGGATGAAGCCTCGGCAAGAGAAACACAAGATGAAGTACCTAGTTCAGGATTATATTGAACTACTCTATTAGTGTTGCCCTGGTATTAGTACCCAGGAGGTAACTAGGACGAGATTGGCCCGCGGATCATCTGATCAAGAATGAGCTTGCATGATTATTGCGATCGGCCGAACTCGTGCAAAAAAGCAAAAGCCCCGCCGGCGTGGACGAGGCTTATGACGGGCTTCGAGTGAAGTTAAGAGAGACTAGCGAGGCTTATTTGCTCGCTTTGGCCTTCTTGGCAGCGGCCCGACGCTTCGGTTTCGCATCAGTATCGGCCGGCGTGCTGACCGTCTCATCGGTCGATGCCGACGATGCGGCAGCCTGTTTGCGGCTCTGGCCGAGCCCAAGGCCCTTGGCGAGTTCCGAACGCCGCTGCGCATAATTGGCGGCGACCATGGGATAGTCCCGCGGGAGGCCCCACTTCTCCCGGTATTCCTCCGGGGTCAGGCCGAGCTTCGCCAAGTGACGCTTGAGCGTCTTGTACGGTTTGCCGTCTTCCAAGCTGATAAGGAAGTCCGGCGTAACGGATTTGCGGATCGGAACGGCGGGTTGAGGCCGCTCCGTCTCGGGCTGCTTGGTGGTTCCAAGTCCCTGGAGCGCCGCATGCACCGACGCGATCAATCCCGCCAAGTCGCCACTCTGGACGGAGTTGTGCGTCACGTAGGACGACACGATGTCCGCAGTCAGCTCGACAAAATCAACTCTCTTTTGGTCGGCCTGGTCCATAGTTTCTCCAAGACTTGGCGTGTGTGATGCACTTTAGATCTTCTAAGAAAACTGAGGCGTCAACCGTCTCAGACGGCTGATCTCATTTTTAGCACCAGAATTGCCGGGAAAATGCAGGAATAGAGATAATGAAGCACCACACACCTCTAGGTTAGGAAAATAAGCTTCAGACCCATTTAGGCTGCAACGAGCACTTCGCGAGCAGCGCATGGTTCTAATCAAGAGTTGAACAAGCCTGTCCTGCAGGGTCGGGCGGCCCGGAGCCTGAAGAGCAGAGCCGGGCCTCGGGGGAGTCGAAAGTATCGACGAACACGGAAACCAACATAGGTTAGGGCCGTTTCACCAACTGTGATGTCCAAGAGGAGCACGGAATGGACCTGGAAGGCCTGCAGAACGCAATCACCATCGAGAGCTCGAGCGTTGACCTGAGCGATGCATTTCGTGAGCATGCCCAACAGGGGATCACTCGTGTCGCAGGCAAATACTTCGGGCACCTCAACACGGCTTCCGTTCACGTCGGCCGGGAGGGGATCTACTTCCGCTGCACTGTGAACATCCAGATGGGAGCGCTCAAGATGATGAGTGCAGAGGCGCAGGACAAGGATTGCTATCTTGCGTTCAAGATCGCGCTGGAAAAGGTCGAAAAGCAGTTGCGGCGAGCGAAGCGCGAGCTTCGCGAAGACAAGGCCGTCCGGCTCGACAAGGATTTGACGATCCGTGAGGGCATGAGGCCGGAGCCTTCCGCCTGAAATCACGCCAAGTGGCTTGAAGTCTTGATTTCCGACACCATTTAGCACTCACCCCGGTCGCGATTACTCGCTCGACCGGAAACGGCCACGGACCGGAGCGATGACGCCGGATGTACGCGCGTCGCTCGGTCGACGTGGCCGTTGGTCTTTTGGGGGCGTTTGACCTTCACTTCTGCAGAAGTTCCGCGATCGCACGGATGCGGTTTCGCGTGTAGTCCGGCAGGCCGGCACTGATCGAGTTGCCGGTGTTGAACGAGCTCTTCCCCATAAGAACCTGAACGGGGATCAGGTTGCGGAGCACCGGCACATTCTCGAACTCGCGCTTTCGTTCGAGAACGTCCGACTCGACCCCAAAGGCCATGAGCACCGTTGCCACGGTCTTGCCCTTAGCAGCCGGACTCTCCTGCAGCACCGCTAGAAGCTTGCCGAACTGCATCACCTGATTGACGTCGAACAGCGTCTGCTCGAGAACACCCGTAATCGGGGCATTGAGTTCGGTCAGTTGCATGAGCCCCGCTTGGTTGATCTCCTCCAATGGCACGACACGAAGCTCGCTCTGGAATTCCATGTATTCGGAGATCTTCTTGCCGTCGTCTTCCAGCTTGTTCGCCAGCCGAACGCCGGCGGGCAGCTTTCCTTCCAAGTGATACCTGGACTCGATGCAGAGGGCCTGCGGCGCCTCGCACCATCGCCGTTTCGGGTTGCGGTTATGGGCGCTCCCTGGATCCACGTTGGGTCGGGCTTGGTCCGCCGTGATGGTTCGGTGCTTGATTGATGGATCGACCCGTTCCAGCATGTCGAGCCGAGCGTAACGGGAGAGATCGAGAGCGCCTGGCGGCTTGTCGATCTGGAATCGCGCCTCGACTACATAGACGTGGAGTTTCTCCGTGTACGGCTTGGTCAGGCCGTGAACCGTGACCTGAATGGTCGGCTCCTTGTACTCCGGAAAGGGGCTCAGGAACCGCTTCTCCAGCGCCTTGGCACGAGCCCAGTCCTCGAACTTCATCAGGCCGTTTCCAGAGTCGTTGACGCTGTCCTGCCGATGATCGCTGAAGGCGATGGTTCGGTCCTTCAGCCGCTCGATCGGGACGCTTGTAGCCGAAGGCACCTCTTCGACCCTGAAGTCCTGTGCCAGAGAAACGCCCATAGGGGCTGCGACCGCGACCAGAACCAGGCCGGTCCGGACCATCGACATCATCACTTCCATCAGTAAACTCGCCTGCTTCCCCAGAAATACTCAGGATCGACCCGTCGCGGACGGCGGGATGGTTCCTCTTCCCACCACGGGCCGGCGTCCGGATAGCGTGGCGCCGGGGCCTGAGCGCTTGGCCCCTCGAACCAGCCCGGCTGCTGTGCATAGGGTCCGCCGTACGGCTCCCCGTACCCTCCAGCCTCCTCGCCATCGCTCCAGGGCTCCGGATGGCGGAAGGCATAAGCCTCGGCCTGGGGCACGAGCTGGAACTGCGTTTCCCGGAGCTGCCCGAACCGGTTGAGCCGGAAATACTCGGTGAAGGCCCTGCCGCGCCCTTCGGTGATCCGGTCTCCGGTTTCGAGATCGATCGGCAAGGCGATGAGCTGGCGCGCCGCCTGCGGCGAGGGCGGGCTCAGCTCGGTCTTCGGAGCATGGTGCACCCAGGCAGCCTCGATGATGCTCTTGAAGATCGGAACCGCGACCTTCGCACCCGTCTGCCCTCTTCCGAGAGTACGCCGCTTTCCGTCGGCGTTGTCGTACCCGACCCAGACAGCAACCGTGACGTCATTGGTGAAGCCGACGAACCAAGCGTCGTTCTCATTGTCGGATGTGCCGGTCTTGCCGGCCACGTACGGCGCGAGCGACTTGAGGGAGCGCGCGGTGCCGCGCTCCAGGACGCCCTGCAACATGGTCTTGAGCTGATAGAAAGCGGCCCGATCTGCGGAGCCGAGCGGAATCAGCGCGGGTGCATTCCGGCGATAGATCGTGCGCCCGCCCTCCTCCAGGGTCTCGAAGGCGTGCGGTGTCGGCATCGAGCCTTCATTCGCGATCGCCGCGTAAAAGGCCGCAAGATCCAGGATCCGAACAGGTTGCGCACCGAGGACGAACGGGTAATGCGGCACGCACTCGACATAAAGCTGCGCCTCGAGAGCCAGTTCGCAGACTCTGCGAAGGCTCTGCTCCGGGTCCGTCTCGATCCCACCGTCGAGCAGGCGAGCCGTCACGAGATTTTTCGAGTTCTCCAGCGCACGCCGCAGCGTGAGGATTCCCGAGCGGCCGCCATCGTAGTTCTTCGGAGACCAGGAATCGCCGGAGCGCCCATTTCCGCCGACCGGCGGCAGGGTGACAGGTGCGTCCCAAACAAGCGTATTCGGCTGGAGCCCTTTTGCCAGGGCAGCCAGATAGGTGAGCGGCTTGATCGCGGAGCCCGGCTGCCGGTGCGCCTGCGTCGCCCGGTTGAGCTGGCTCAGCGGGTAGGAGAACCCACCCGCCATTGCGAGAATGCGCCCGGTCTTGTTCTCGATGACGACGGCCGCCCCCTGCACGGAAGGGGGCGCCCGGAGCTCCGCGCGGGCGCCGGTCTTACCCTTGGGCTCGACGACGTTGACCCTTACGACGTCATACGGCTTGAGGCTGCGCCGCGCCTCATCCCACGCGGTCAGAGGAAGGATGCGCCCGTCGGCGAGACCAACCTTCATGCCGCTTTTGCGGTCCTTGCCCTGCTCCAGGACAATCGCGGCGCGCCAATGCACGTCATACAGCGGCAGCCGGGCCGTCTCGAGGGCGCGTTGCCATGCAGGAGTTGCTCCAGGTTCGGCCTTTTCCTTCTGGCTCTTGACCGCGGATGCGAGATTCGCCTCGGCGCCCTGAAGCTTCTGTCGGCCGATGCTCATTTCATAGCGGGCAAGCCCCTCCTGCAGGGCCGCTTCGGCGGATCGCTGCAGTGCCGGATTCAGCGTGGAATGCACGGTGTAGGAGGATCCTGTCAGGCTCTCGATGCCCGCCAGCGTCCTGACGTCCCGGGTGAGATGATCGACGAAGTGGAAGCCGGTGCTGCGCTGCGGACGCTCGAAGGGAATGATGCTCGGAAAGGTTCCGAGCGCCTGCTTCGCCTGATCGGCCGACAGGGCGCCATCCTCCTGCATCCGGCTCAGCACATAGGCCATGCGCTCCCGCGCCCGTTCGGGATACAGATCCGGGTTGTAGTAGTTCGGCCCCTTCGGGAGACCCGCGAGCAGCGCACCCTCCGAAACGGTGAGCGACTTTGCCGGCTTTCCGAAATAGCTTCGGGCCGCCATTTCGATGCCCCAGGAGGCACGGCCGAGATAGATCGAGTTGAGATAGATCTCGAGGATTTCGTCCTTGCTGAGCGTCCGCTCGATGCGCGATGCCACGATCATCTCGCGCATCTTGCGCTCGTAGGTGACGTCGTCCCCGACGAGCAGGTTCTTGGCGACCTGCTGCGTGATCGTCGATCCGCCTGCCGGCCGACCGGGCTTCGCCATGTTGTTCATGAAGGCACGGATGACGCCGCGCTCGTCGACACCCTTGTGCTGGCGAAAGCGTTTGTCCTCCGCGGCGACGAAGGCCAGCTGCACGGAGGCAGGAATGTCGGTGAGAGGAACCCATTGCCTCCGATGGTCGGGCTCATAGACTTCGGCGAAGCGTTTGCCCTGCCCGTCGAGGATCACGCTCACTCCCGGGAGCTTCAAGCCTTTGAGCTTGCCGACGTCCGGAAGATCGGCCACCGCACTGTTATAGTACTGAATGACCGCCCCGAGATCGACCGGCGGCGGCTGGACGGCCTCGTTCTTGCAGAACTGGCGGTAGCTCGCGTGGAGATCGTTGAAGCTGAGGCCTTGGAGCACCTTCAAGTCGCCCGTGATGCCCTGTGGATCCTCCATGGCCGTTTCGATCAACTCATCGAGATTGATGTCTTCGATGTCGAACGCACGCCGCATATGGGCGCAGCCGTCCTTGAGGATCCGGGTTACCTCGCCCTGATCGCGAACCGGATCGAAGGACGTCCTCACGTTCTCCGGCTCGACGACCACTTGGCTGAGCGTCAGTGCCGTTGCGAAGATCTTGACCAGAATGGCGCTCATCGGCACGCCCGAATGCAATAGAGTTCAGGCAAAAAGGTGGTTCCGCTCTCGTGATCGGCCGCCAGGCGGCGGACCGAATGTCTTTCTTGGTCTAAACGGGCCATACTGAATGTGAGCTGGACAAAAAAGGCTGTTTGGCGGCGCATGAGCGGCCGCCACGTCGCAGATCGTTGGATCCTTATCCATCTCACCTTCACGGTTTCGCGACCCGAGCGGACCTCGCGTCTTCACTCGAACAGAGATGGTGAGCCCGGGCGGTCTCGTCCATCCTAATCAAGCGAAGCAAATCGCCGGGCCCTCGCATATGGCCGTCATTGCAGCCCGGAGCCGCAGGGCTTCGAGGCAGTCCCGAAAAGGCAAAAGGCGCAAAGGGATAGGTGGACTTGTGAAGGGGCCGTGCGAATCCCATCATGGTTAACAAAACGTCAACCTCCGCCTGGGTGTCGCATGACCAAACGCATCGAAGAACTAGAGGCTCAGATTGCCAGGCTCCGGGAGGAGCTCCGGCATGCCGAAGCCGCCCTCTGGGAGGAGAAATCCCGGGCACCGGCGATCGGGGATTACGTCCGCTGCCCGCTCACGAACTTCTATGGGCGAGTGACGAACGTCATCCCAAGGCTCCACGGCCGCCCCTGGGTCGAAATCCGGCCATATCTTGCCGAGGGGCTACCTGGCAGCGGCACGCTCGATCTGTATGACAACTGGGAGCTGATCGATCCGCCCGAGAACGATGACGCCTTCCCGTTCACGAGTCGAGGAAGCGAACTCCCGATCTCGCCGATCGCATGGCCTAGCAAGGCGCGTGAACCCCATCGCGTGAAGACGAAGTACTACCTCGTGAAGTGGTAGCCCGCGATCAGGGCCTCATCGCGCCGTCGGCACGATGGCGGTCGCTTCGATCTCCAGCCGGGCCTGCTTTTCGACCAGACGAACGACCTGGACCAGCGCCATGGCAGGATAATGGGTGCCGAGCACCTCCCGGTAGGCGCGACCGAGCTCGCGGAGGCTGGCAAGGTATTCGTCGATGTCCACCACGTACCAGGTGAGGCGCACGATGTGCTGAGGACCCGCACCTCCCTCGGAGAGGATTGCGAGGATGTTCTCGAAGGTCTGCCGGGCCTGCGCCACGAAGCCGTCCGGAAACTCGCCCGCTTCGTTCCAGCCGACGATTCCTCCGGTCACGAGCACCCGCCCCTCGGCCATCATGCCGTTGGAATAGCCCTTGGGCACGGGCCAATGCTTGGGATGAAGGACCTTAGGCACGTCGTCTGCGGTCGGCGGCACGCCGGAGCTGAGAGAAACGGTCACTGGCAAGTCTCCTGATAGCGTTCCACCGCGGCTCGAAGGTCCTCGGGCAGCGCGACGGATGTATGGGTTTCGAGCGATGTGGTCACCATCACGAGCCGGGCCTGCAGGACCGGCTCCGACGAGCGAGTGGCAGAGATCTTGAGCGTGAGAGATGAGCGGCCAATCCGCTCTACAAGCACGGAGAAATCGAGCCTGTCGCCCATAAAGCCGGGCTTTGCGAAATCGGCTCCGGCGCTCACGAACCCTAGACCGATCCGCCGCGGGCCGATCATCTCGTGATAGTCGATCCCGAGCGCCTCTCCGAACCAATCCTCGACGACCCCGTTCAGGATGTCGAAATAACGCGCGAAGTAGACGATCCCTGCTGGGTCGCAGTGGGAGAAACGAATAGGAACGCTCGTCCGCCAGACGCGATCGTCGACGGTCGTGTTCATCCGTTCGCTTGCTCCGGATCCTTGATCCATGACCAGATCCCTTATACTCCCGGGGCCTGCTGACGAACGGGGGAGGCCCCGGCCTCAGCCATCTTCAAAATCTCGCGCGCGATGACGATCTTCTGCACCTCCGTCGCCCCCTCGTAGATGCGCAGCGCCCTGATCTCGCGATAGAGTTCCTCCACCTTGACGCCCTTGGTAACACCGAGCCCGCCGAAGACCTGAACGGCCTTGTCGATCACGCTCTGGGCCGCCTCGGTCGCGTGCATCTTCGCCATGGCGGCCTCGCGGGTGACGCGGGCCGCACCCTGGTCCTTGGTCCAGGCTGCGCGGTAGACCAGAAGCGCGGACGTGTCGACCAGGGTCGCCATGTCGGCAAGCGCCGCTTGCGTCATCTGGAGATCGCTCAAGGGGGCGCCGAACAGATGTCGCGACGAGGAATGACGCAAGGCCTCATCGAGGGCCCGTCGAGCGAAGCCGAGGGCGGCCGCCCCGACCGTGGAGCGGAAGACGTCGAGGGTCGCCATCGCAACCTTGAAGCCTTCTCCGGGTCCGCCGATGCGGTTCGCAAGGGGAACTCGGCAGTTGTCGAAGCGCAGCGTCGCGAGCGGGTGCGGAGCGATGACCTCGATCCGGTCCTCGACGGTGAGGCCGGGGGTTTTCGCATCTACGATGAAGGCCGACAGCCCCCGCGCGCCGGGCGCCTCGCCCGAGCGGGCGAAGACCACGTAATGGTCGGCGATCCCGCCATTCGAGATCCATGTCTTGGTGCCGTCGATCCGCACATGGTCAGGCCCATCCGGGACCGCCGTGGTGCTCATGGCCGCGACGTCGGATCCAGCCTCGGGCTCGGAAAGGGCGAAGGCTGCAATACTCCGCCCTTGAGCGACCGGAGGCAGATACCGCCGCTTCAGCTCCTCGGAACCGAACAGCGTGATCGGACCGGTACCAAGGCCCTGCATGGCGAAGGCGAAATCCGCCAGCCCGTCCTGATAGGCCAGCGTTTCGCGGGCGAGACAGAGCGTCCGTACGTCGAAGCTGGGATAGAGCCCGCCGTAGGCGTGGGGAACCGCCGCCCGCAGCCAGCCGGCCCCGCCGAGCTCCGCCACGATCCGGCGACAGGAGGCGTCCACATCGTGATGATCCGCGAGGCCATGAACCTGCTCGGCGGCCCACAGACTCAACTCGCCCGCGAACCGGCGGTGGCGCTCCTCGAAGAACGGCCAGGAGAGGAAGCTGGAATCGATCACCTCAATCTCCCTGGAAAACCGGCTTTTCCTTCGCGGCGAAGGCGCGGTAGGCCCGAGCGAAGTCCTCGGTCGTCATGCAGAGCGCCTGCGCCACCGCTTCGGCCTCGATCGCCTCCTCAACGGACATGGCCCATTCCATGGCGAGCATGCGCTTGGTCATCGTGTTGGCGTAAGTCGGCCCGGTGCCGATCGCCATTGCCAGTGCCTGCGCCTCACGGAGCAGGTCCGCACCGTCGACGATGCGGCTGAAGAACCCCCAGCGCTCCCCCTCCTGCGCACTCATGAAACGACCGGTATAGAGCAGCTCCGAGGCGCGCCCCTGCCCGACAATGCGGGGCAGGATGGCGCAAGCCCCCATGTCGCAGCCGGCAAGCCCCACCTTGTTGAACAGGAAGGCCACCTTGGCACTCGGAGCGGCGAGCCGCAGGTCGGATGCCATCGCGACGATGGCGCCGGCGCCGGCGCAGATTCCCTCCACGGCTGCGATCACCGGCTGGGGCGCAGCCCGCATGGCTTTCACCAGTTCGCCCGTCATCCGCGTGAAGGCGGTCAATCCCTTGGTGTTCATCTCGACCAGCGGACCGATGATCTCGAACACGTCGCCGCCGGACGAGAAGTTGCCGCCGGCGCCCGAGACGACGATTGCCTTCACGTGCTCGTCCCTGGCGCAGGCGTGGAAGAAATCCGTCAGCTCCCGATAGCTCTCGAAGGTCAGCGGGTTCTTCTTCTCGGGCCGGTTGAGCGTCACGGTCGCGACGGGGCCTTCGACCGCCAGGAGGAAATGGCGGGGCCGATATTCGGCAAGCGGCAGCGTGACCGCGTTGGCGTAGTGCGTCACTGGGAACCTCCCATCATCGCCCTTCGGGCGGAGTTCTTGGTCTTGGCGAGCAGGCGCATGAGGTCCTTCTGCTCCTTCTGGGTCAAGTCCCCGAACAGATCCGCAATCCAGCCTTCGTGCTCGGCCGCCATGGAGCGAAATTCGTCCTGCCCGGCCTTGGTCAGGCGAACCATCTGGGCGCGGCGATCGGTTTCCGAGACCCGGCGCTCCAGGTGGCCCGAGGTCACGAGCCTGTCCACGAGGCCGGTCAGGTTGCCGTTCGACACCATCATGCGCTTCGACAGATCGGACAGGGTCATTCCGTCGGGCGCCTTGTCGAGCTGGGCCATCAGGTCGAAGCGCGGCAGGGTGACGTCGAACCGGTCGCGTAGGCGCCGGCGGATCTCGCCCTCGATCAGGGTCGAGCAGGTGAGAAGCCGTAGCCAGAGCCGCAGTTCGTCCCGGTGATGCTCCGGCATCTCGACCGCCTTGGTCTCGGCGTCGAGGGGAATGGTCTGGTCGTCCATGCTATACCTCACCCCCGGCCACGGCGATCGCCTGTCCCGTCACCGAGCGGGCGCCCTCCCCGCACAGCCAAAGGACCGCATCGGCAACCTCGCTCGGGTCGATCAGGCGCTGCTGCGGATTGTGCTTCACGAACTCGGCAAGCGCCTCCTCGCGGGTTCTCCCGGTCTTCGCCACGATCCGGTCGAGGCTGTCTGCCACGAGATCGGTGTCCGTAAAACCTGGACAGACGGCGTTCACCGTGACGCCGGTTCGCGCCGTCTCCAGCGCGAGAGCGCGAACGAACCCGATGACCGCATGCTTGGCGGCGCAATAGGCGCTCACATAAGGATACCCCTTGAGGCCTGCGGTCGACGCCACCGCGACGATGCGCCCGAAGCCCCGATCAGTCATGGAACCCAGGACGGCCTGGGCCATGTTCGTGACGCCGAGCAGATTCACGTCCAGCATCTGCCGGAACAGTGCGGGATCAGACTTCATGAAGGGCGCCGAGACGGCCGCGCCCGCATTGGCGATCATCAGATCCACAGGACCGTGCCGGGAGATCGCCTCATCGACCGCAGAGCGCACGGCGGCCGGGTCCGTCACATCCGCCGCCACCGCGCCATGAGCGAAGCCTTCGGAGACGGCTTGTTCCAATCGTGCCCGGTCGCGTCCGGTCACCGTGACGGTGGCGCCGGCACGGACGAGCGCGCCTGCGATGGAGCGGCCGATGCCCCGGCCTCCGCCGGTCACCACCGCGTGCCGGCCGTGAAGGGTCCCTGCGGTCATGTCATTCCGCCGCCAGAGGCTTCTCGGCGGCCTCCATCTTCAACTCGGCCCGAGTCTTCGGCTTTGCCTTGATCTTGAGGTCCTCGAGATCCTGCCGGTCGCGCACGGAATTGCGGAAGATCTGGTCCTTTCCGGCAAGGTATTGCGGCGGACAATGGATGTCTTGTGCGCCGTACCACGCCGCCGCCTTCATGGTGAAGAACGGATCGACCAGGTGCGGCCGGCCAAGCGCCACGAGATCGGCCCTGCCGGCGGCCAGGATCGTGTTGACCTGATCCGCGGTGGTGATGTTTCCGACGCACATGGTGGACACGTGAGCCTCGTTCCGGATCTGGTCCGAGAACGGGGTCTGGAACATGCGGCCGTAGATCGGCCTTGCCTCACGGACCGTCTGGCCGGTCGAGACGTCGACGAGGTCGACCCCATGCTCCGCGAAGGCACGGGCGATCTCGATGGACTCCTCCCCCGTCAGACCGCCCTCCGCCCAATCGGTCGCCGAGATGCGCACCGACATCGGCTTGTGGGCCGGCCAGACCTCGCGCATGGCGTCGAAGACCTCGAGCGGGAAGCGCAGGCGGTTCTCGATGGAGCCGCCATACTCGTCGCTGCGGCGGTTGGTGAGCGGCGACAGGAAGCTCGCGAGCAGATATCCGTGGGCGCAGTGCAGTTCCAACATGTCGAACCCGGCCCGCTCGCCCCGTTTCGCCGCTTCGACGAACTGCCTCTTGATCACGTCCATATCGGCGCGCGTAAGCTCACGCGGCACCTGGCTGTCGGGGAAATAAGGGATTGGAGAAGCGGAGCAGATGTCCCAGGCTCCCTCCTCTAGCGGCCGGTCGATGCCTTCCCACATGAGCTTCGTGGCGCCCTTGCGCCCGGAATGGCCGAGTTGCAGGCAGATCCTGGTGGCCGAGTTCGCATGGACGAAGTCGACGATCCGCTTCCAGGCCGCCTCCTGCTCGTCGTTCCACATTCCGGTGCAGCCGAGGGTGATGCGCGCCTCCGGCGAGACGCAGGTCATCTCCGTGAAGACGAGTCCGGCCCCACCCGTCGCACGCGCTCCGTAATGGACGAGATGCCAGTCGCCGGGCACGCCGTCCTTGGCCGAGTACATGTCCATGGGGGACACGACGACCCGGTTCGCGACCGTCATGTCCCGGAGCCGGAAGGGCTGGAACATCGGCACCGTCGGCTTATCGACCGAAACGTCGAAGCCGCGCTCGCGCACCTGCCTTGCAAAGGTCCTGTCCACATCCGCCACGAAGTCGGGGGCGCGCAGGCGCAGGTTGTCATAGGTGATCGCCTTGGCCCGGGTCATCACCCCGAAGGCGAACTGCACCGGGTCGAAGTCCCAGAACCGGGCCACGTGCTCGAACCAGACCAGGGAGACGTCGGCGGCATGCTGGGTCTTCTCGACCTCCTCGCGCCGTCCCGTCTCGTAGATCGCCAGCGCGCCGGCCACCGACCGGTCCTTGCGGAGAGCTTCGTAGAGGGCAATGGCGTCCTCCATGGCGAGCTTGGTGCCCGATCCGATGGAGAAGTGTGCGCTTGCCTTGGCGTCGCCCAGGAGCACCTTGTTGCCCAGAACCCAGCGCTTGTTGCGGATCATCGGGAAGTTGCGCCAGATCGAACGGTTGGTCAGAACCTTGTGGCCCTGCAGGAACCAGCCGAAGATCTCTTCCATGAGGGCGGCGGATTCAGCCTCCGACTTTCGGTCGAGCCCCGCTCGCTCGAAAGTCTCGGGATCCGTCTCGAAGACCCAGGTCGAGCGACCAGCCTCGTACTGGTAGGCATGGGCGATGAAGGGTCCCCACTCCGTCTCCTGGAAGATGAAGGTGAAGGCGTCGAGCGGCCGGGTCGAGCCCATCCAGGCGAACTTGTTGGGCCGCAGGTCCACCTCGGGCTGGAAGTGCTCCGCATAGCGCTCGCGGAAGCGGCTGTTGATGCCGTCCGCGACGACCACGAGGTCGGCATCCGCAAACAGGCTCTCGTCATCCACATCGACTTCGTAGTGGAGATCGACGCCGAGTTCCTCCGCGCGATCCCGCAGGATGAGAAGCAGGGTCCGGCGCGAGCAGCCGCAGAAGCCGTTGCCGCCGATGCGGTGCTCCGTGCCCTTGAAGTGGATTGCGATGTCGTCCCAATAGGCGAACTCGCGCGTGATCCGCTGATAGCTCGGAAGATCGTACTTCTCGAAATTGTCGAGCGTGGCATCCGAGAACACCACGCCGAAGCCGAATGTGTCGTCGGCACGATTGCGCTCGTAGACCGTGATGTCCGTATCCGGCCACTGCTTCTTGAGCAGGATCGCGAGGTAAAGTCCCGCCGGGCCGCCGCCGATGATCGCCGTCTTCATGAGAACCCCACCTGGGCCGATGTCGAATTTATTTTAAGCTTAAAGTAATTTTTGTTCAAGCCTGCTGATCGAGGCTTTCAGGCGTGCGAGACCTCACGCTCCGGACGAGCGCCCTCCTCCGCGAACCGCCGCAGCGCGAAACGCTGGAGCTTGCCGGTCTGCGTGCGCGGCAGGGCCTCGACGTATTCGATCGCCCGCGGGTACTTGTAGGGAGCGATCTCCGCCTTCACGTGCTCCTGCAGCAGCTTCGTCAGATCCGGGCCGGGCTCATAGCCTTCGCTCAGCACCACATAGGCCTTCACGATCATACCGCGCCCATTGTCGGGGGCGCCGACCACGCCGCATTCGGCGACGGCGGGATGGGTCAGAAGGGCTGCCTCGACTTCCGGGCCAGCGATGTTGTAGCCCGATGACACGATCATGTCGTCGGACCGCGCCTGGTACCAGAAGTACCCGTCCTCATCCATGACATAGGTGTCGCCGGTGACGTTCCAGCCGTCGCGGACGTAGTTGCGCTGCCGCTCGTCCGCGAGATAGCGGCATCCGGTCGGGCCCCGGACGGCAAGGCGGCCGATCGTGCCGGGAGGAACGGGACGTCCGTCCAAATCGATGACCTGTGCCTCGTATCCGGGAACAGGCTTGCCGGTCGAGCCGGGGCGGATCTCGTCCTCCGTGGCGGCAATGAAGATGTGCAGCATCTCCGTTGCGCCGATGCCGTCCATCAGCTTGATGCCAGTGGTTTCGAACCAGGCATCGAACGTTGCCTTCGGCAGCGGCTCGCCAGCCGAGACGCACTTCCGCAGGGACGAGATGTCATGCCCCTCGAGCTTGCCCAGCATGGCGCGATAAGCGGTGGGCGCCGTGAAGCAGACCGTCGCCTTGTGCTCCGTGATGGCGTCCAGCAATTCGTCCGGACCGGCTTTCTCCAGCAGCACGGTCGAAGCACCGATCCGCATCGGAAATAGGACGATGCCGCCGAGCCCGAAGGTGAAGGCGAGCGGCGGCGAGCCGATGAAGCGGTCGCTTGCCTGCGCGCGCAGCACGTTGCGGGCATAGCCGTCGCAGATGGCCAGCATATCCCGATGGAAATGCATCGTGCCCTTGGGCTCGCCGGTCGTGCCTGAGGTGAAGCCGATGAGACAGACATCGTCCGCGGCCGTATCGGCAGCTTGGAATTCGGGCGAAGCGTCCGCAATCAGGCTCTCCAGACTGTCGGGCGCACCTGAGCCCCAATAGACGAGGTGCTTCAGATCCGCCGCGAGGGTGCGGGCCCGCTCCATCTCGTCCGACAGGCGATGGTCGCAGAATGCCAGCGTGACCTTCGCCTTGTTGAGCGGGTAGGCGATCTCCTTCGCGCGCAGGAGCGGCATGGTCGCGACGACGACGCCTCCGGCCTTGAGCACTGCAAGGTAGAGCGCCACCATCATCGGGTTGTTGGCGGACCGCAGGAGGACCCTGTTGCCGGTCACGAAGCCGAGCTTGTTCACGAGGACGTTGCAGATGCGGTTCACCCGCTCCTGCAACTGGCGATAGGTCAGAGTCTCGTGGGGGCTGATGAGGCAAGCCTCCTCGCCTCGCCCCTCCGCCACCCATCGGTCGAGAAACTCCACTGCGCAGTTGACCCGGTCCGGATAGTTCAGCTCGGGCCGGGTGAACAGGAAGGCCGGCCATTGTTCCTGAGGCGGGAGATTGTCCCTCGCGAAGGTGTCGACTTGGGCCGTGTATGCCATCGCCTTGTCCTCTCAGGTCGTCGGCGAAACGTGATTCCCGGAGGGATGAGGACCGATCGCTCCCGCCCCGCAAACCAAGGCGCAGCCTCGAAATCACAGCCTCGTCGTCACGGTCGCCATGCGGAACAATCCGCTTGAAGAATTCCGAAAATTATTTAAAGCTTCAAATATTGCTTGGCAATCCCAAACATGGGGATGCAGGCATCCGGTGCCGCCGAAAGGGAGTGTTCGGCAGGCCGATTTTGCGGCACAGTACCGCCGCTCTCCGGCGAGGCGCTCCTTCGCGTCCCCGCCGGACACAATCACGCAGCGCGGCACAACGCGCGCAGGGAACAGCCATTCGGGAGTACATGATGAATCGGACGATCAAGACCCTCGGCATCGCAGCGGCTCTCGGCCTGGCTGCCTCGCCGGTTCTGGCGCAGGAAAAGCTGAAGATCGGCTTGCTCCTGACCCTTTCCGGCCCCTCCGCCGTTCTCGGTCAGCAGGCACGCGACGGGTTCCAGCTCGCCATGAAGGACCTCGGCGGCAAGCTCGGCGGTCGCGAGGCGGAAGTCATCATCGTCGACGACGAGCTGAAGCCCGACGTCGCCGTGACGAAGGTCAAAGGTCTCCTCGAGCGCGACAAGGTCGATTTCGTGGTCGGACCGATCTTCTCCAACGTCGCCGTTGCGGTCCACAAGCCGATCGTCGATGCGAACACCTTCTACATCAGCGTGAATGCCGGCCCCTCGAACCTCGCCGGCAAGAGCTGCAATCCTTACTTCTTCGCCACCTCGTACCAGAACGACCAGAACCACGAGGTGCTCGGCAAGGTCGCGCAGGACCGCGGCTACAAGAAGGTCTACCTCCTTGCGCCGAACTATCAGGCCGGCAAGGATGCCCTCGCAGGCTTCAAGCGCCACTACAAGGGCGAGATCGTCGAGGAATCCTACGTTCCCCTCAACACGCTCGATTTCCAGTCGGAGCTCGCCAAGATCGCCTCGATGAGCCCCGACGCCATATTCACCTTCATGCCGGGCGGCATGGGCGTGAACCTGGTCAAGCAGTACCGCGCCGCGGGCCTCGCCGACCGGATTCCGTTCCTGTCCGCCTTCACGGTCGACGAGTCGACCCTGCCGGCGCAGCAGGACGCAGCCATCGGCATGCTCGGCGGCTCGAACTGGGCGCCCAACCTCGATACGCCGGAGAACAAGAAGTTCGTGGCTGCCTATGAGGGAGCCTACAACTCCGTGCCCGGCTCCTACTCGATGCACGCCTATGACGCCGCGCTGCTGATCGACAGCGCCCTGAAGGCGACCGGCGGCAAGATGGACAACAAGGACGCGGTCCGCGCCGCGATCAAGAAGGCCGACTTCAAGTCCCTGCGCGGCGACTTCAAGTTCGGGGCGAACGGCTTCCCGATCCAGGACTTCTACCTCGTGAAGGCGGCCAAGCGCTCCGACGGCAAGTTCCAGACGGAGATCGTCGAGAAGGTGTTCGACGACTACGCCGACGCCTATGCGAAGGAATGCGCTGCCACCAACTAAGCGGCAGCATTGTTCTGCGCCTCGCCCCTTGCAGTCTCGGGGCGAGGCGCAACCGCTTTCGAAACGCGCCTTGAGCCGCTTCGGCTCGTAAAGCTCCCCAAAGGAGTCACGCTTGATGCTCGTCCGCCGTCAGTGAAGCGCCGATGACCACAACCCTCCTTCTCGTCCAGGCCCTGAACGGCATACAGTTTGGGCTCATTCTCTTTCTCATCGCGGCCGGACTGACCCTGGTGTTCGGCGTGATGGACTTCATCAACCTTGCCCACGGCGTGCAGTACATGGTCGGGGCCTATCTGGTTGCCGCCTTCAGCGCCTGGACCGGGAACTTCGCGCTAGCGCTTCTTCTTGCGCTCCCGACGGCCCTCGCCTTCGGCCTGCTGCTCGAGGTGCTCATCTTCCGGCATCTCTATGACCGCGACCATCTCGATCAGGTTCTCGCCACCTTCGGCGTCATCGTGTTCCTGAACCAGGCGGTGAAATTCGTCTGGGGCGCCGCCCCGCTGAACGTGCCGGTGCCGGAGATCCTGTCGGGTTCCGTCGAGATCGCGAACGGCCTTCTCTATCCGGTCTATCGTCTCGCCATCATTGCGGCCGGCCTCACGGTTGCGGGCCTGCTCTATGTGCTCGTCAGCCATACCCGGGTCGGCATGTTGGTTCGCGCCGGCGCCACGAACGCCCAGATGGTCTCGGCTCTCGGGGTCAACATCCAGCGGCTGTTCATGGTGGTTTTCGGCTTCGGCGCCATGCTGGCAGGCTTTGCAGGCGCCATGGTCGCGCCGATCCTGTCGGTGGAACCCGGCATGGGCGACAACATCCTGATCCTGGCGTTCGTGGTGATCGTCATCGGCGGCGTCGGCTCCATCCGCGGAGCGTTCCTGGCCGCCCTCCTGATCGGCCTGGTCGATACGGTCGGGCGCACCTTCGCGCCCAATCTCCTGCGGATCTTCCTCGACCCCGCAACGGCGAGCCAGACCGGACGCGCCATCGCCCCGATGCTGATCTACATCTTCATGGCGGCCGTCCTGTTCTTCCGGCCCTCGGGCCTCTTCCCCGCTAAACGCTAGGGCGAAGCCATGACCGAACTCGCCCAGACTCAACCCGTTTCCGTCCGCTCCCCAGGCTGGCGGCCGGAGCTCGTCCCCATCGTCCTCTTCGCCGCCTTCGCGGCGGCGCCGCTCCTGGCGCCCGCTTCCGGCGCGGAAGGCTATGTCCTGTCCCTGCTGACCCGCGTGATGATCTTCGGCATCGCGGCCATGTCGCTCGACCTGATCCTCGGCTACGGAGCCCTGGTCAGCTTCGGCCATGCGGCCTTCCTCGGGATCGGAGCCTATGCGGTGGGCATTCTTGCCAGCCACGGCATCGAGGACGCTCTGATCCAGGTTCCCGTCGCCCTCATCGGCTCGGCCCTGTTCGCGCTCGTGACGGGGGCGATCTCCCTCCGAACGAAGGGCGTCTACTTCATCATGATCACCCTGGCTTTCGGCCAGATGCTGTTCTTCCTCGCCACGTCCCTTGCGGCCTACGGCGGTGATGACGGCATGACGCTCCCGTCGCGCAGCCTCGTAGGGGGCTTTCCGCTCCTGAAGAGCGACGCCGCCTTCTACTGGGTGAGCCTGCTCTGCCTTTTCGGGAGCTATGCGTTCTCCCGATCGGTCGTCGCCTCCCGCTTCGGGCGGGTTCTTCGCGGCGCCAAGGAGAACCCGGCTCGCATGGAGGCCATCGGCTTTCATCCCTTCCGGTACCAGCTGGCGGCCTATGTGATCAGCGGCATGATAGCAGGACTCGCGGGCTGCCTGATGGCGAACCAGGCCGAGTTCGTAAGCCCGGCCTTCATGACCTGGCAGCGCTCCGGCGAGCTGATCTTCATGGTGGTGCTAGGCGGCCTCGGATCGCTTCACGGAGCCATCATCGGCGCGGCCCTCTTCCTTCTGCTCGAGGAATTCCTGCCGGAGATCCTCCATGGGGCAAGCTTCATGATGGACGACGCCTTTCGCTCCCATCTGGCCGAGAATTGGAAGATGGTGTTCGGCCCAATCCTCATCCTGATCGTGCTGTTCGCCCGCGGCGGCATCATGGGACTTCTGCGGCGAGGCCGTCATGGCTGAGAACCTGCTCGACATCCGCAACCTGAAAAAGACCTATGGAGCCTTGGTCGTCACGGACGATGTGAGCCTCGGCGTCCGCCCCGGAGAGCTTCACGCCATCATCGGGCCGAACGGCGCGGGCAAGACGACGCTCATCCACCAGATCTCCGGCATGCTTGGGTCGAATTCCGGGCAGATCCTGTTCGACGGCCAGGACATCACGCGCCTGCCCATGCACCAGCGGGTACGGCTGGGGCTCGCCCGATCGTTCCAGATCACGTCGGTTCTCCCCGGCTTCTCGGCGCTGGAGAACGTCGCGATGGCGGTGCAGGCCCGGTCGGGCTCCAGCTTCCGCTTCTTCGGCAACGCCACTCGTGAGGACGGACTGAACGAGCAGGCCTTGGAGTGCTTGTCCCTCGTCGGCCTGGCGACCAGAGCGCGCGTGCCGGCAGGCCTCCTCTCGCACGGTGAGAAACGACAGCTCGAGCTTGCGATCGGGCTGGCAACCAAGCCGAAGCTGCTGCTCCTCGACGAGCCTCTCGCGGGAACGGGCCACGACGACTCCCAACGCGTGGTGGAGACGCTGAAGCGGCTGAAGGGACAGATGACGATCGTTCTCATCGAGCATGACATGGATGCGGTCTTTTCCCTTGCAGACCGCGTCAGTGTTCTCGTCTACGGCAGGCTGATCGCGACCGATACGCCGGAACGGATCAGGGCAAATCCCGAGGTGCGCGCCGCCTATCTGGGCGAGGAGGAGATGGTCTGATGTTGTCGGTCCGGCATCTGCAGGCGGGCTACGGTGCGGCCCAGGTCCTGTTCGACATTTCCCTCGACGTCGGCGCCGGAGAGGTCGTCACCCTTCTAGGGCGCAACGGGATGGGAAAGACCACCACCATCCGGTCGATCATGGGACTGCTCCGTCCCATGGGGGGCGAGGTGCGCTTCGATGGGGCGGCGGTGACCGGGCAGGCGCCCTACCGGGTCGCGCAGACGGGAATCGGCCTCGTCCCGGAGGGCAGGCAGATTTTCCCGACGCTCACGGTCGAGGAAAATCTCATCGCCACATCGGCAACCCGCACCGGCCGCCGCTGGACCCTGGGGTCGGTCTATGAATTGTTTCCACGCCTGAAGGAGCGCAGGAGCAACCTGGGTACGCAGATCTCGGGAGGCGAGCAGCAGATGCTTGCCATCGGAAGAGCGCTCATGACGAACCCAAAGCTCCTCATCCTGGACGAGGCGACTGAGGGTCTCGCTCCCCTGATCAGGGCGGAAATCTGGTCCTGCCTCAAGCGTCTTCGGGGCGAGAAGCAGTCGATCCTGGTGATTGACAAGAACGTGGATGCGCTGGCTGGCTTCGCCGACCGACATGTGATCGTCGAGAAGGGGCGCTCCGTCTGGACGGGCACCAGCGCCGAACTCACGGCCGACACGACCCTGAAGGATCGTTATCTCCACGTCTGAGCGGAGCAGCCGACGCCATGTTGCATCCCGAGATCGATCTCGAAGCCGAATACAACAATCGCGCCCGAGTGCCGGACCATCCGGCCCACATTGCAGCCTGGCACCGGGATGCGGCCGCCTACCGGGCCTCGGCCAAGTGCGAGCTCGATCTTCCCTACGGGGCCGGCGAGCGCAACAGGATCGACTTCTTCTATCCTGCGGGCGGCGATCTCGGGGGTCCCGTGGTCCTGTTCATCCATGGCGGCTATTGGCAGGCCCTCGACAAGTCATCGGCCAGCCACCTCGCCCGAGGGGCCAACCTTCGCGGCCTGACCGTGGCGGTGCCGAGCTACAGCCTCGCTCCGGCGGTCAGCCTCGCAACCATCGTCAGCGAGATCGAAGCGGCGGCGGACTTCGTCATAAACCGGACGGGCCGGGCGATCGTGGCCTCGGGGCATTCGGCCGGCGGCCACCTTTCTGCCTGCCTGATGGCAGGGCCCGAGGCAGCCGCGAGGAGGGCCATACGGGCCGCGCTCCCGATCTCGGGCCTGTTCGACCTTGTCCCTCTCGTGCCGACCTCGATCAACAAAGCGCTCGGATTGATCCCGAAGGAGGCCCGTCGCCTGAGCCCGATCCACAGCCCGGCTCCCGTCGGAAGCCATCTGATCGCAGCCGTCGGCGGAGCGGAGAGCGATGAATTCCGGCGGCAGAGCCGCATGGTTGCGGAGCAATGGGGAGAGGCCGGGGTCGTGACGAACCTGTACGAGGTTCCGGGCGCCCACCACTTCGACGTCATCAACGGCCTCGCCGAGCCGGATGATCCGCTCGTCGATGCCCTCGTGCGCCTCTCGACCGTTGCCTGAGCTTCAGAAGGGAACTGCCTGAGCGCATCGCGGTTCTTCCTTCATGCCGCATTGCAACATGCGGCCGCTCGTCTCCTGGACATCGGCAGCATTGAGCCCGCAGACTGGCTCTCGCCCTATGTCAGAAGGCAAGTCCACGGGCCGGCGTTGAAGTTTGCGGCTTCGTTTCCACTGCGTTCCATATCCGGACCTCCTTCTTGCGTGCGAGCGCGACGACCGTCGCATGCCGCAGTCGGCAGGACCCATTTCTTGATGTCTTGCGAGGAAAGATGAACACCAACAGACGTTTCAGCCAAACCAGCCCCGACAAGGCGAACGAGCTCTTCGCCAAGCTGCTCGACACGTCAGATACGGCTATCAAGACCCGCGAGAGGCTCTTCACGAGCCTGAAGGAGGAGCTGGAGCTCCTGGCCAGCCTGCAGGAGCAATACCTCTTTCCGGTCCTGCGCAGGCACGACGACATGGCCGGCCTCGTCGAAGCGGCCACGACGGACAATCAGGAGACCAGCGCCCTTCTGGAGGAGATCGACCGGATGCCTAAGGGCAGCGGCGACTTTCTCAAGAAGGTCGCCGAGCTGAGGAAGGTCTTTCAGCAGCATATCCGCGACGACAAGAAGGAGCTTCTCCCGGCCGTGCTCAAGGTCCTGAGCGAGGACGAGGTCGAGGCCGTCGTCGAGAAGGTGGAAGACGAGATGGCGGCCGTCGAGGAAGCCAGACGCGCCGAGTCCGACCTGCGGCGTGAGGTCGTCTCGTACAGCCGCGACCTCGCCGAGGCACCCGAGCGTATCCGGGAGAACATGGCGGCGGCTGTCAGGACGGGCGTCGAGCGCTCGGAGGAAACGTTGCACAACGTCCAGGACGTGGTGCAGACGGGCCTGAACGCCACGTCGCAGTTTCTGCAACTCTATAGCCTACCCATGAGGACCGGTCAGGACTTCGCGGGCCAAGCCACCAGAAACCTGCAGGCCCTTGCGCAATCTAACACAGTCCTGGCCCGCGGCATGCAGGACGTCTCGGAGGAGTGGATCGGCCTCGCTCAGGAGCGCCTTCAGAAGAACATCGACAGCCTGTCAGCCCTCACCCGCTGCCGGAGCCTCGCCGAGCTGATGGAAGCGCAAGGCGCGATGCTCCGGAACAATCTGACCCAGATGCTCGAAAACAGCCGCCGGATCGTCGCGCTGTCGTCCCGCGTCGCCAACGAAGCGTCCTTCAGCCTGTCGGCTCCACAGGAGACCCGCGGCAGCAAGGACAACCGCGCCGCTTAAACGTGGCTATAACACGCCAAAAAAAGGGCGCCCTTCGATAAGGGCGCCCAAGACTCCGGCCTTCATGGGGCAGAAAAAGGTCGGAGGTATTCAGTAAGTGTGATACAGGACCTAGACGAGTCTGTCTCCTCGTGAAATCCCTAAGTAACAATCCTACCCGGAAGAGTTCCCATCCCTCGGGCGGGCTATCGTCGTCCTGCCTGCCCCATCGCCCCTCTCAGAGGAGACTGCCATGGCGGCTCATCCTGCAATCTCTCCCAACCGTGTCGCAGTCATCACCGGAGCCGCCAGCGGCATCGGGCTCGCGACAGCAAAGCAACTCGCGCGCCTCGGCATGCGCGTCTGCCTCGCCGACCGTGACGCGGACGTTCTCAAGCGCAGCGCCGCGGAGGTAGCGGAAATCGCCGGCGACCTCACGAACGTCCTGAGCGTCCCGACGGATGTGAGCCGCCGCGAAGAGGTGGAGCGGCTCAAGGACGCCGCCATCACCACCTTTGGAGAGGTGGGCTTTGTCATGAACAATGCCGGCGTCGAGGGCCGGGGCCAGATCTTCGGGGATCCGGAGCGCTGGAAGGCCACGCTGGACACCAATCTCTGGGGCGTCATCCACGGAGTGCAGGTCTTTGGGCCTGTCATGGCCGAGCAGGGCACACCCGGGGCCATCGTGAACACCGGCTCGAAGCAGGGCATCACGACGCCGCCGGGCGATACAGCCTACAACGTCTCGAAGGCTGGCGTGAAGGTCGTCACCGAGGCCCTTGCCCACGAGCTTCGCAATAGGCCGAACTGTCAAGTCACCGCCCACCTTCTCATTCCTGGCTTCGTCTATACGGGCTTCACGAAGGCCAGGGGCGTGACCGAAAAGCCGGAGGGAGCCTGGTCGCCGGACCAGGTCGCGGCGACTCTGCTGGCCGGGATGGCCAGGGGTGATTTCTACATCCTCTGCCCGGATAACGAGACGACGCCCGAGATGGATCGCAAGCGCATCCGCTGGGCCGCGGAGGACCTCGTCCAAAACCGCCCTGCCCTGTCCCGCTGGCACCCGGACTTCAAGGAAGCCTTTGCCCGCTACATGGCCGAGCCGGAGAACTGAGCCGCCCCGTGCCGACCGATCTCGACGACCTCTTCGAACGTCTGGGACGCTCCGCATTCAGGCAGCGTTTCCGACTGGCGGCCCGGGACAGGGAGTACTTGGAAGCGAAGGGAATGGACACCATCCTGTCCCACGCCAGGGATTTCATTGCCCGGCGGCTGGCGCCGCCGGAACCCGCCAACGACGGCAAGCAGACTCCCTTTCGCGGCCATCCCGTCTTCGTCGCCCAGCATGCGACGGCGACCTGCTGCCGGGGCTGTCTGGCCAAGTGGCATGGCATCCCCAAGGGCCGCGCGCTTAGCGAGGACGAGCAGCGCCATTCGGCGGAAGCCATCGCGCGATGGCTCCGCCGGCAGTTGCGCTAGACGAAGCCGATTCCCTTCTTCGAGGCCGATTGCACATCCGGCGTGACGGCCTTCACGGAAGCTTCCCAGAGATTGATCCCGCCCTCGGCAGCGTACCGGTCGATCTCGGCCAGCTCCTCGGCGGTGAACTCGAGACTGTCGAGCGCCGCCAGGGAATCGTCGAGCTGGTCCACGTTGCGGGCGCCGATGAGGGCGGAGGTGACCCGCGGGTCGCGCAAAACCCAGGCGATCGCCATCTGAGCCAGGGTCTGGTTTCGCCGCTGCGCGATGTCGTTGAGCGCCCGGACGCGCTCGATGTTCTCAGGCGTCAACAGACGCTCGGACAGGGACCCGCCCTTCGTGGCGCGGGAATTTTCCGGCACGCCGTTCAGGTACTTCGTCGTCAGCATGCCTTGCGCCAGCGGAGAGAACGCGATGCAGCCGACGCCGAGTTCGTCGATCGTGTCGAGCAGCCCGCCTTCGACCCAGCGGTTCAGCAAGGAATAGGAGGGTTGGTGGATCAGGCACGGGGTCCCGAGCTGCCTCAGGATCTGCACCGCCTTCGCGGTCATCTCGGCCGAATAGGACGAGATCCCGACATAGAGAGCCTTGCCCTGGCGCACGACCGTATCGAGCGCACCCATCGTCTCTTCGAGCGGCGTCCGGGGGTCGACACGGTGCGAATAGAAGATGTCGACGTAGTCGAGACCCATTCGCCTCAGGCTCTGGTCCAGGCTCGAGATCAAATACTTGCGCGAGCCCCATTCCCCGTAGGGACCCGGCCACATCCGATAGCCGGCCTTGGTCGAGATGATCATCTCGTCGCGGTATGGCTTGAAATCGGTGGCGAGCACCCGCCCGAAATTCTCCTCCGCCGAACCCGGCGTCGGGCCATAGTTGTTGGCGAGGTCGAAATGGGTCACACCGCGGTCGAAGGCGCGGCGCAGGACCGCGCGCCCGGTCTCGAACACGTCGACGCTGCCGAAATTCTGCCAGAGCCCCAGCGAGATGGCCGGAAGATCGAGGCCGCTGCGCCCGCAGCGGCGGTAGGTCATTCGGTTGTAGCGATCATCGGAGGCGATATATGGCGTCATGGCTCACCCGTTGGCATGTCGGCTGTTCGTACGAACGCGCTACTCATCTTCAGCAGATTCTCGACCTTAGTGCCATATAGGCCCGGCGCTGCCGCGAGAAAGAACCCGGCGATGCCTTTGCCCTTCCAGGAGGCCCTTCTATATTGCTCCGCTGTGCGGTTCTCCGAGTCGCACCACGGTGCCCACGGTCAGTGAGGTCGAACAGTGTCAGCGGTCGTCGATTCCCACCAGCATTTCTGGTCCCTCGACGCCTCCTGGTTCGACTGGCCGACGTCCGATCTGGCGGCCATCTACAGAGATTTCGGGCCGGAGGATCTGCCTCCGCTGCTTCAAGCCTCCGGGGTGTCGCAGACCGTGCTCGTGCAGGTGGCGCCCGATCCAGCCGAGACTGCCCACCTTCTGGAGGTTTCGGAGCGCACATCGTTCGTCGCCGCGGTCGTCGGCTGGATCGATCTGGAACAGGAGACCGGTCTCGCCGACCTCGAGCGGTTCGCCGGACATCCGAAGTTCCGGGGCATCCGGCCGATGATCCAATCGATCCCTGATCCCGAGTGGATGCTGAGGCCTTCGCTGGCACCCTGTCTCGCCGCAGTCGAAAGGCTCGGGCTCACCTTCGATGCCCTTGTAAAGCCGCCGCATCTCGCTGCGCTTGCGACCTTCATCGACCGCTACCCGAACCTTCCGGTCGTGGTGGACCACGGCGCCAAGCCCGAAATCGCGAAGGGCCGGGAAGGCTTCTCCGACTGGGCCCGCGGCATCGCCAGCGTGGCGGAACGCCCACATGTCTTCTGCAAGCTCTCCGGACTGCTCACCGAGGCTGGACACAGAACCGGATGGCACGATCTCCTACCGTTCGTCGTGCATCTCCTGGACGTCTTCGGGCCTCGTCGCCTGATGTGGGGCTCGGATTGGCCCGTCGTGGAACTCGGCGCTCCCTATGGAACATGGCTCGACTATGTGAGGCGCTACATCTCGACCCTTTCGGCCGACGAGCAGGAACGCATTCTGGGCGGGACCGCCCGCGATTTCTACCGACTGGAAATGTCGTGACCCACAACTTAACGTTCCAACACCTTGCTGAGGATCCGGCACGATGAAGCGACGCAGAATCGGCGAAACCCCGCTCGAGGTCACCGAGATCAGCTTCGGAGGGGCCGCGATCGGGGGGCTCTACCGCGCCGTCTCCCGCGAGGCTGCGGAAGCGACGTTCGAGGTCGCCTGGGATGCTGGAATCCGGTACTTCGACACGGCTCCCTTCTACGGCTTCGGCCTCTCAGAGCGCCGGATGGGGGATTTCCTGAGAGACAAGCCGCGGGACTCTTATGTCCTGTCCACCAAGGTCGGAAGGCTGCTGAGCCCGGTCCCCGAGGGCCAAGTGCCGGATCACGGCTATGTGGAGCCCCTGCCCTTCCGGGTCGACTACGATTACAGCTACGATGGCATCATGCGGTCGGTGGAATTCAGCCTCGCGCGACTTGGCCTGAACAGGATCGACATCCTCTTCGTCCACGACATCGGCGTTTACACCCATGGCGAAGAGGCAAACCGCAAGCACTTCCGCGACCTGATGGACAGCGGCATGCGGGCGCTGGAGCTTCTGAAGAGCGGTGGCGCCATCTCGGCCTTCGGCCTCGGCGTGAACGAGGTTCAAGTCTGCCTCGACGTGATGACCAGGACCCCGATCGACTGCATTCTTCTGGCCGGACGCTATACGTTGCTCGATCGCGATGCGACCCGCGAGCTTCTTCCCCTCTGCGCCAGCAGCAAGACCTCTCTAGTTGTCGGCGGCGTGTTCAATTCCGGCATCCTTGCCACCGGCCCCGTCCCGGGAGCCCACTTCGATTACGGTCCGGCTGACGAGGACGTCATCCGGCGTGTCACCCGCATGGGGCAGATCGCCGACGAACAAGGCATTCCGCTCGCGGCGGCAGCGCTCCAGTTCCCCCTTCGCGACCCGAACGTTTCCACCGTGCTGATCGGAACGGCGAAGCCCGGCAGCCTCGAACGCAACCTCGCCAACCTGTCGGTGGAGGTTCCGGAGCGGGCCTGGACCGACTTCGACTCCGTCGCCATGAACAAGTAGAGGAGCCTTTCCATGCTTCGCGGCATACACCCTCTTCTCGGCCCCGACCTCCTGCACGCCCTTCGAAGCCTCGGGCATGGGGACGAGGTCGTGATCGCGGATGCGAACTTTCCGTCCCATTCGCTCGGCCCACGTGTGATCCGGCTCGACGGGATCGACGCCCTCGTGGCGGCCGACGCGATCCTGACCCACCTTCCTCTCGATACCTTCGCGGAGGCGGCCGCATTCCGCATGGAAGTCGTCGGCGATCCGGAAGCGGTGCCGCCGATCTGCGAGAGCTTCGCCGAACTCGTGAAAAATCTGGCCGGGCCCTTTGAGATCGAACCGCTCGAACGCTTTGCGTTCTATGAGCGCGCACGCCGGGCATCCTTCATCGTCGCGACCGGGGAGCGGCGCCTCTACGGCAATCTCATCCTCAAGACCGGCGTTCTCCCGCTCGAATAAAGCCTGCCGGGCACGTGACATGTTAGTTGCCGCCATGCTTAAATGCCCAAAATACCAGTGCAAGCGTCCTAACTCTCAACAGGCTCGCAAAGAGCCGGATCCAGGGAGGAGTTCACGGTGTCACTTCTGGTATTGGAGGATGTCGGAAAGGAGTTCGGCGCGATCCGGGCTCTGTCGAATGTCAGCCTGACGATCCAGCCCGGTGAGGTCGTCGGCCTGATGGGCGACAACGGCGCCGGCAAGTCGACGCTGGTGAAGATCATCGCCGGCAACTTCAAGCCATCGCACGGCAGGGTGCATTTCGACGGCCGAGAGGTTCACTTTTCGAAGCCCGTGGACGCCCGTGAGGTCGGGATCGAGGTGGTGTATCAGGACCTCGCGCTCGCCGACAACCTGACGGCGGCCGCGAACGTGTTCCTCGGGCGCGAACTGAAGCGCCGGATCGGGCCCTTCTCGTTCCTCGACCACGCCGCCATGAACCAGCGGACGGCTGCACTCTTCCGGGAGCTCAAATCCGAGACGCGCCCCGACGATGTCGTGAGGGCCATGTCGGGCGGACAGCGCCAGGCGGTCGCCATCGCCCGGACCCGCCTGGCCCGGGCAAAGCTGATCCTCATGGACGAACCGACGGCTGCGATCTCCGTCCGTCAGGTCGCGGAGGTGCTCGATCTCATCCGGCGACTGAAGGATGCCGGCATCGCCGTCATTCTCATCTCGCATCGCATGCCTGACGTGTTCTCAGTCTGCGAACGGGTCGTCGTCATGCGCCGGGGCAGCAAGGTGGCCGACAAGCCGATCGGCCAGTCCAGTCCCGAGGAAGTGACGGCCCTGATCACGGGTGCGAAGGAGGCTGCCTGATGAACGATGTCTCGCACGTCTCAGGTGTTCAGGCGGCCGACACCGGCGATTTCGCCAATGTGGGCCGTACGCAATGGTGGCGCCGCGGGTTCTTCGCCAGCCAGACGGCCTATGTGGCGGTGGCGTTGATTGTCATCATGGTCATCATGTCGGTGCTCAGCTCCGCCTTCCTGAGCCCGGGCAATCTTGCGAACGTCGCCAAGAACTTTTCCTTCGTCGGCATCGTCACGCTGGGCGTGACGCTGGTCATCATCACCGGCGGCATCGATCTGTCGGTCGGCTCCACCATGGCGCTTTCGGCGATCACCTGCGCGATCGTCATGCAGAAGGTGAGCGGAACGGGGCTGGATGCCGTGCCGCTCGCGGGCATGATCGTGTCGATCCTCTGCGGGTTGGGCGTCGCGCTTCTCATCGGGCTCTCGAACGGGCTCTTGATTGCCAAGGTCGGCCTCTCGCCCTTCGTGACGACCCTCGGCATGCTCTCCATCGTCCGCGGCCTGGCTTATGCGGTCACCGAGGGCCGGGGACAGGCTCCCACCGGCCCCGATGTGAACACCTTCTACGAGTTGACCGACGGCAATCTCGCGGGGGTGCCCGTCGCGGTGATCTACCTGCTGGTGCTCGCCGCAATCCTCAGCCTCGTCCTCCATCACACGGCCTTCGGCCGGCATGTCTTCGCCCTCGGCGGCAACGAGAAGGCCGCAGCGCTCACAGGCATTTCCGTCGATCGGGTCAAGATCGCCGTCTATGTCCTGTCGTCGCTCTCCGCAGGATTTGCCGGCATCCTGATGGTCGGCTGGCTCGGCTCCGCCCCCGCCAATCTGGCAACGGGATACGAGCTGACCATCATCGCGGCGGCGGTGATCGGCGGCGCGAACCTGACCGGGGGCGTAGGCGGTCCCGCCGGCGCCGTGATCGGCGCGCTGCTCATCGAGGTCATCCGCAACGGGCTCGTGCTCGCCGGGATTAACGCCTATTGGCAGATCGTCCTGGTCGGCGGGATCATTATCCTCGCGGTCCTCGTCGATCGCCTGCGGACCCTGCGCATGACGCCATGAGCCGCTCGGGGCGGGCCATCATGCCCGCCGAGAGAGCGCACGACGACAAGCGGCCATGACGGGCCGCCAACGAGAACCCCGGCCACGGGGCATGGATCAACCAGGAGGAAAGCATGATGAACAGACTGATCCTCGCCGCGGCAGCCGCTCTCGCGCTCGCCACGCCAGCGGCAGCGCAGCAGACCTACCGGTTCGCGATCGTGCCGAAAGCGATGAACAACCCTTATTTCGACCTTTCCCGCGACGGGTGCATGAAGCGCGCCAAGGAACTCGGCAACGTGGAGTGCATCTACAAAGGCCCGGTCGAGCACGAGCCGGCGAGCCAGGCACAGATCATCCAGGATCTGATCAGCCAGAAGGTCGACGGGATCGCCATCTCGGTGGCGGATGCCGCCGCCGCGGTGCGCGTGATCAAGGCGGCGCGCGATGCCGGCATTCCGGTCATCACCTTCGACGCGGACGCGCCCAACTCCGCCCGCCAGGCCCATGTCGGCACGGACAACCGGGCCATGGGACGCGCGCTCGGAGAGGAACTCCTCAAGCTCCGGCCGGATGGAGGGAAATACGCTATGGTGTCCGGAGGTCCCGCCGCGGCGAACCTGAAGGAGCGCGTCGAGGGCGTGCGCGATGCGCTCAAGGGCTCGAAATGGACGGAGGTGTCGGGCTCACCGACCTACTGCAACGACGATCTGGCCCTGGCCGTCCAGCAGATGCAGGACCTGAAGACGGCGAACCCGGATCTCGCCGCCATCGTCCCGGTCGGAGGGTGGCCGATGTTCGTGCCCGAGGCCTACAAGAGCTTCGTGAACAAGAACAAGGCCGCCATGGACCAGGGCAAGTTCACCCTCGTGGTGGCCGACACCCTCAAGGTCCAGCTCGAGCTGCTCCGCGACGGCTTCGCCAACGCGCTCGTGGGCCAGCGTCCCTATGAAATGGGCGAGAGGGCCATGGACATCCTGCTCAAGCTCAAGAAGGGCGAGAAGGTCGACGATATCGTCTATGCGGGTATTGATCGGGTCACGAAGGACAATGTCGGCTCGATGCTGAAGTAGCCCCGTCGGGTCTTGCTTTTCTATCGGACCGGAGAGGCCCCGGCCTCTCCGGCAGGGATCCGCCCTGCCCTCACCCTCATGGGAGCAATTTCCGCGAGATCGGTTCCCCTGGGACGGCCCCGCCTTTCGCTGGCTCCGCACCCGCTTCGGCCCAGCCTCGGCCGGAAGGGCCCGCCCTGCCCCCTTCGTGACCTTTAACCGCGCCGAGGCATGTTGCGAGGGAACGCAGCCTGCGATATCGAGCGTTCCTGTTACATTCCCTAACGCGTGGGAATATCGACCTTACCTAGGGCCTGGCGCGGACGGAGCCGTTCGCGCCAGGGGAGAAGTCTTGTGACGGCACAGGTTCCCACATCGGCCTATCCCCAGGACGCCATCTTCGAGCGCCTCGTCGACGCCGTCACGGATTTCGCCATCTACATGCTCGACTGCGAAGGTCGGGTCGCCAGCTGGAACGTAGGGGCGAAACGCATCCAAGGCTGGAGCGAGGACGAGGTCATCGGGCAACACCTCTCCGTCTTCTATTCGCCGGACGATGTCGCGGCCGGGAAACCCGATGCGGCCCTCAGAGCCGTCCAGGAGAGCGGCCGATACGAGGAGCAGGCCCTGCGGCTGCGCAAGGACGGCACGACCTTCATGGCGCACGTCACCATGACCCCCCTGAAGAACGAGGCGGGCGAGCTGCGTGGCTATGCCAACGTCACCCGGGACATCACCGAGCGCGTGGCGGCCGAAGAGGCGCTCAAGTCCCGCGAAGCCCATCTGCGCTCGATCCTCGAAACGGTGCCCGACGCCATGATCGTCATCGACGAGCAGGCCCGGATCCAGTCCTTCAGCGCGGCCGCGGAGCGCCTGTTCGGCTGCGAGGCGGGCGAGGTCATCGGCGAGAACATCAAGATCCTGATGCCGGAGCCTTATCGAGGTCAGCACGACGGCTACATGCACCGCTATCTCACGACGGGCGAACGGCGCATCATCGGCATCGGCCGGGTCGTGGTGGGCCAGCGCAAGGACGGGTCCACCTTTCCCATGGAGCTCGCCGTCGGCGAGATGCGATCGGGCGGCCAGCGCTACTTCACCGGCTTCATCCGCGACCTGACCGAGCGCCAGCGCACCGAAGCCCGCCTTCAGGAGCTTCAGTCCGAACTGGTGCACATGTCCCGGTTCACGGCCCTGGGCGAGATGGCTTCGACCCTCGCACACGAGATCAACCAGCCCCTGACGGCCATCGCGAACTATCTGAAGGGATGCCGGCGCCTGCTGGAGCAGAGCCAGGACGAGCACGCGCCAATGCTCCGGGAGGCCGTCAGCCAAGCGGCAGAGCAGGCGCTCCGTGCCGGCCGCGTCATCCGCCATCTGCGCGAGTTCGTCTCGCGCGGAGAGAGCGGGCGCTACATCGAAAGCCTTCCCAAGCTCATCCAGGAGGCGAGCGCGCTGGCGCTGGTCGGAGCGAAGGAGAAGGGCGTCAGGGTTTCCTATCGCTTCGCCCCCGAGGCCGAGCTCGTGCTCGCGGATCGGATCCAGATTCAGCAGGTCCTGCTCAACCTGATCCGGAACGCGATCGAGGCCATGCAGGATTCGCCCCGGCGTGAGCTTGTCGTCGCCACCGCCGCTCAGGACAGCGACGGAATGGTCGAGATCAGCGTCGCCGACACGGGCCCCGGCATCGCCGCAGAAATCACCGAGCAGCTGTTCCAGCCCTTCATCACGACGAAGAAGAACGGGATGGGCGTCGGTCTTTCCATCTGCCGGACCATCGTCGAAGCGCATGGGGGCAGGATCTGGGCCGAGTCGAAGCCCGGCGAGGGAACCACGTTCCGGTTCACCTTGCGTATGGTGAAGGAGGAGGAGTTGGCGGATGCCGAGTAACGGAACCGTTCATGTGGTGGACGATGATCTGGCGGTTCGCCAGTCCCTGTCCTTCCTGCTCGCCACCGTGGGTCTTCCGGTTCGCCTCCACGAGTCGGCGGTCGCGTTCCTCGAATCCGTCCAGGAGCCGATTGCCGGGTGCATCGTCACCGACGTCAGGATGCCCGAGATCGATGGGATCGAGTTCCTGCGCCGTTTGAAATCGCGTGGGGTTTCGGCGCCCGTGATCGTCATGACCGGCCATGCAGACGTCCCTCTCGCGGTCGAGGCCATGAAGCAGGGGGCCATCGACTTCATCGAGAAACCCTTCGACGACGACCTTTTCCTTGCGGCCGTCCGGGCGGCTCTCGACCGGCAGGAGCAGAACGCTCAGCAGAACAGCCATGCGGCCGAGATACAGGCCAGGCTGGAATCGCTTTCCGAACGGGAACGGCAGGTGCTCGACGGCCTCGTGGCGGGCAAGGCCAACAAGGTGATCGCCTATGATCTCGGCATCAGCCCGCGCACGGTCGAGATCTACAGGGCCAACGTCATGGGCAAGATGCAGGCGGCCAGTCTGTCCGAACTCGTCCGGATGGCTCTCCTGTCCGGCCTCGTGAGGGATGTATAAGGCCTTAAGGATTTTCCCTGAGGTGCCGCTCCGGCCCTTTTTGAGAGGGATCAAATCTTTCCGGCACCATATCCGGTAGACCTTGGACGTTGCCCACGAGCCCTATTGCAAGGTCTGCCATGCTCCCGAACCCGGGATCCGTTCTCATCGTCGATGACGATGCCGCGGTCCGCAATTCGCTGAAGTTCGCCCTCGGCATCGAGGGAATGGACGTGCGCCTCTACGGCAGCGGGGTCGAGCTCCTGGCCGACGACCATCTGCCCGAGCACGGCTGCCTCGTGGTCGACTACCACATGCCGGCCATCAACGGCATCCAGCTCGTCGGCATCCTTCATGGCCGCCACAGGCATTATCCGACCATCCTGATTTCCGGCCATGTCAGCGATGACGTCCGTCAGCGCGCGGCCGCGGCCGGGATCAGTGAGGTGCTCGAAAAGCCCCTTCATGACGAAACCCTGATGAACAGCATCCGCACGGCGCTCTCGTCCGGCGGCTTGGATCCGTGCGCCGGACTGCGCCCTGCCGGGACCTAAGGGAAACCCCTTAGGGAGCTTATCTGAATTTCTGAACGGCCTGTGCGGCGGTACTCATTTTCCAACGTCACTGACCTGGGACATGAGGGTTTCCGATGCACACCATGGCCACCGCCCACACCGCTACTCCGGCCGCTGCCATCATCGCACGAGGCCCCCAGACGGCCCGTCCTGTCCCGGCCGCGGACATCGCCGCCCCGACCGCCGGCTCCGTCCGCTCCTACACCAAGGACGAGGAGATCTTTTCGGAGGGCGACCGCGCCGCTTACCTTTACAAGGTCGTCTCCGGAGTCGTCCGCACCTCCAAGCTCCTGAGCGACGGCCGCCGCCAGATCGACGCCTTCCACCTCGCCGGGGACATCTTCGGCATCGAGACGGGCGACGAGTACCGCTTCAGCGCCGAGGCCGTCGGTGACGCCGTTGTCATCGCCTACCGCCGCTGCAGCCTCGAGACGCTGGCCGCAACCGATACCCAGTTCGCGCAGCAGTTCGTCCGGGGCATGATGCGCTCCCTCGAGCGGGCCCAGGAGCACATGCTCCTCCTCGGCCGCAAGACCGCCCTGGAGAAGATCGCCACTTTCCTCATCGACCTCGCCGAGCGTGCCTCCGGTGACGATGGCGCCGTCGACCTTCCCATGTCCCGCGCCGATATCGCAGACCATCTCGGCCTGACCATTGAGACCGTCTCCCGCTCGCTGACCCAGCTGGAGCGCGACGCCGTCATCAAGCTACCATCGACGCGCCATATCGTTCTCAGCGACAAGGCCGCCCTGCGCCGCCTCAATGCCTGAACCAAGCTCGCCTATCGAAGACGGAGACCCGATCATGCCCCTGAGCAACGTGAAGAACATTCTTGTCGGCTTCACCGAGGAAGAGGAACGTCCGTCTTCCGCACTGAGCTATGGCCTCTCCTTGGCGCGTGACGCCGGTGCCCACGTGACCGCCCTCTCGGCATCCGTGAAGCTGATGATGGCTCACGCGATCGTCAGCGAAATGGCTGCGGGCCTCGTCGCGTCCGAAAACAAGCGCGTCCGCGCATTGGCCGAGGCTGCAGCCGAAACCGCGCGGCAGAGGGCCCTGTCCGAAGGGGTGCCCTGCACCGTCGAAACGGTGCAGCTCCACTACGCCGAGCTGGTCGAGACCTTCGCAACGCTTTGCCGCGTGCACGACCTCTCCATCGTCGATGCGGATGCCGATCTCCTGACCGTCGACCGCAGCTTCATCGAGCAGGCCCTGTTCTCCAGCGGCCGGCCCGTGATCGTCGTTCCTCATGGCAAGGATACGTTCAAGGCTGACCGCATCATGGTGGCTTGGGACGGAAGCGCCAAGGCCGCTCGCGCCCTCAACGATGCCCTGCCCTTCCTCCAGAATGCCAAGACGGTCGAGCTCGTCTGCGTCACGGGCGAAAAGGACCTCTCCAAGGCCGTTCCCGGCGCGGAGATCGCTCCGCATCTCGTCCGCCACGGAATCCAACCTTCCCTTACAGAACTTTCGGCGAAAAACGGCGATGCAGCGGAGACCCTGCGCAACCATGCCGTTCTGACGCGGGCCGACATGATCGTGATGGGCGCCTTCGTGCACTCCCGCCTGCGCCAGACGGTGTTCGGCGGCGTGACGCAGTCGATGCTCAAGAACGCGCCGGCTCCGCTCTATCTTTCTTACTGACGCAACGGCAGGCCATGCCGGGAGGCTTACGGCTTTCCGGAATGGCCGCGTTTCCCATGGGAGCAACCGTCAAACAATCATCAAAGTAGTGGAGTATCGGACAAGCCAGGAACCAAAAGACGAACCCTTAAGAACAAGACGATTCGGAGGAAGAGCATGGCTGCCCACGTTGGACATCGCACACCGGAGACCGGACGGCACCGCTACCCCGTCTATCCAGACGACATCCGGCCACGCCTGCAGTCGGTCCTGGCGACCCTCGCCGACATGGAGTTCGCCCTTGAGAGAAGCATCGAGTCGATCCGTGCAAACGGCGCCGATGAGGTGCAGAAGCGCGAGGTCATCAATCTGCTCCGGAAACGTCATCAGGAGCGGCGTGCTCCCTATCTCCGCGAGCTGTCGGATTTGCAGAAGAGGGTCGAGGCGATCTTCTCCTGAAATATTCGCCCGACCTGCGCCAATAGACCCCGAGCCTTCCCAAGAGGGGAAGGCTCTCCCCTTGCATTCGAGACAGGCTCCATGCCTTCTACCCGCCGTGAACCGACCACCCGGCGGTGCGTTCCCGGTTGGACGGCATCGAAAATCCGAGAGGAGCCTTTGTCGATGAATGACGTCACGCATGCCAACGCGGCCCAGATGGCATCCCGCTCCTATCGCCTCGCCGCTCTCGACCAGGACTTCCTCCTTGGCGATTCCATGCGCGGGGTGCGCTTTCAGCTGGAATACGCGAAGGCTGAGGAAAGTCTGCGAACCTGGGGTGTGCGCTCGACCATCGTGACCTTCGGCAGCGCCCGGGTCCGGGAAAACGGGCCGGGCCTCCATCCGTTCTGGTATGGCGAGGCCCGCACGTTCGGCGCCATCGCGTCCCAGCGGGGCGGTGCGCTCCACCCCAAGGACGGCATTCGCGACAACGTCATAGCGACCGGTGGCGGACCAGGTCTCATGGAGGCCGCCAATCGGGGGGCCCACGACGTGGGAGCTCCCACCATCGGCTTCAACATCACCCTGCCGCATGAGCAGGAGCCCAATCCTTACACCACGCCGGACCTGACGTTCCGTTTCCATTACTTCGCCATGCGCAAGATGCATCTGGCGATGCGGGCCAATGCCCTCGTGGTGTTTCCGGGCGGGTTCGGGACCCTGGACGAGCTCTTCGAGCTTCTAACCTTACGTCAGACCGGCAAGGTCCCGTCCCTGCCGATCGTTCTCTTCGACAAGAAGTACTGGCGCTCCATCATCAAGTTCGATGCTTTGCTCGAGCATGGAATGGTGAGCGAGAGCGACCGCAAGCTCGTCAGTTTTGCGGACAGTGCCGAGGAAACCTGGTCTACCCTCGTCGAGAACGGCCTCGTCGTCCATCATGCAGAGACCGATAGGCTGCTCCGCTAGGGCATCGGAAGGACCCAAAAGTGCAAATCCACTTTTGGGTCCGATGCTTTAGCGCTGAACCGATTGCAGATAGGCCAGAAGGTCGTTGATCTGGGCGACGTCGAGCTGGAATTCCGGCATGGTCGGATGCCCGGTGGTGATCCCCTCGGCGAACGCCTCCGCCAAGGTCTCGACAGGGTACTTTTTCCCCAACTCCCGGAAGGGCGGCGCCTCCGCCAAGGGACTGTCGCCGAACCGCCCGATGGCGTGGCACTGGGCGCAATGCACCTGGGCGAAGGTCTGCCCGCGTTGGATGCGCCCCTCCTGAGCCGAAGCCGGCTGCAGGCTCAAGGCGAGAAGGCCGGCAAACAGAACGGAGCGCCACATCATCAGGCCTTTTCTTTTTCGGGCCGTGCGGCGCCCTTCACGGCAACCACCTGGAACGTATGGAGCTTTTCGTCCTCGTCTTGGATGGTCACATACTCGCCCGGCACGAACCGATGCTTCCCGAGCCGATAGCCTGCCTCGTCATCGGTGACACGGTCAAGATCGTAGTCGATCATCCAGGTAGCACCGTCGGCTCCGCCGGCCCGGTGAACCAACCGACCCTGCCGATCCGGCTCCCCGGGCCAAAAGCGCCGGACGCGGCATTGCAGTCGCCTCTCCCGCCACTCGGCCTGGTCGAGGTGCCCCGACTCGTCGAGCGGTGCGGTGATCTCGTAGCCGTGCCGCGGGCTTCCTTCCGGGAAATCCTTGCTGCGAGCCAGATGGAGCGTGATGTGATGGAGCAATTCCGCCTCCTTCCGGATGACCCGTCGTGGTCACCTCAAGCTCAAACTTAGGTGGGCAGGCCCCGGGAACCTTGATCCTGATCAATCCGGGAGATCGATGCGCCGCCTCATCCCTGCTTCTCTGACGGATCGAAGCCCTTCCCCACCTCCTCGAGCGCACGCCGCAGCCGCCGGATCATGACAGCCTTGGCCTTCCGGTCCGCGGCCTTGTCCAAGGCTTCGTTGATGTCAAGCTGAAGCGCCGCCAAGTCGTTATGCCAGTCGCGTTGCCCTGGGACCGATGGCGCCGTCCGGCGGTCGTGATCATCGACCAGGACAGGCGCCTCGCCCCCAAGCTCGTAAATGTCGACGAGATCGGGAGCGATGGCTTCGTGCGAGCCGGTCGGAGCACCGAGCGAGGACTGAAGCGCCTTGAGGGCCGGTTCCTCGCCGTGCACGAGGAAGACGCCCCGACGGACGGGCAGCCGGTCGGTGAGCCAAGCCCTCAGCTCCGGCCCGTCGGCATGGCCGGAATAGAGATCGAGAGTCCTCATCCGCGCCCGAACCTTGACCTCCTCGCCGTGAATCCTGACCCGGGACGCCCCCTCTTGGAGGATCCGACCAAGGGTCCCCTGCGCCTGGAAGCCGACGAAGAGCACCGTCGCCTCCTCGTGCCACAGCCAGGCCTTCAGGTGATGGCGGATGCGCCCGGCTTCGCACATGCCGCTCGCCGCAATGACGATATGGAAACTGTGGATGCGGTCGATAGCCTTGCTCTGCTCCACGCTCTCGGTAAACCGGACCCAGTTCGCCTCGAGGGCCTGGACCAGATCGGAGCCGTTGCGCAACTCGGAGGCATGCTTCTTGAAGACCGAGCTCGCCTTGGCGGCGAGCGGCGAGTCGATGAAGACCGGGATTTCGGGCAGCTCCCCCGCTTCCATGAGTTCCAGAAGGTCGACCAGAATCTCCTGCGTCCGCTCGACCGCGAAGGACGGAATGAGGAGCACCCCGCCCGGTCGCCGGGCCATGCGCACCTCGTCGCGCAGCATGCGCCGGCGACGCTCGATGGTGACGCCGGCCCGGTCCGTGTCGCCATACGTGGATTCGAGGATGACGTAGTCGAGGTCGCGGGGACCATCCGGATCGGGCTGCAGGAGCTTGTGATCGGGCCCCACATCGCCCGAGAAGAGGAGCCTGACCGGCTTCTCGGCGCCGCCATGGGACACCTCCATCTCGATGGAGGCCGATCCAAGCAGGTGTCCGGCATTCCAGTAGCGGGCCCTGAACCCCGGGGCCACGTCCCGCCAATGACCATAGGGAACCTGACGGAACTGGGCGAGGCAGGCCTCGGCTTCGTCCGCCGTGTAGATCGGAGCCACGGTGGCGCGTCCGCGAAGGCTGTTGCGCCGGTTGAGCTGCCTGACCTCGAGTTCCTGGATATATCCGGAATCGGGCAGCATGATCGACGCAAGGTCCGACGTGCCCCCCGTTGCGAAGATCGGGCCGTCGAACCCGGCCTTCACGAGCTTCGGGACGAGCCCGCTATGGTCGATATGGGCATGGGTAAGGCAGAGCGCGCCGAGGCTCGACGGCCGGAAGGGGAACGGCCGGTAATTCAGCTCGCGCTCCGATTTGGATCCCTGAAACATGCCGCAATCGACGAGAACGCGGGCCGTTTCCGTTTCGAGCAGGAAACACGAGCCGGTCACCGTACGTGCGGCGCCGAAGAAGTGGAGGCGGAGGGTCAAGGGAGGGATTCTCCTGAATGTGACGCTCTGACGAGACTATGGCATTCAGCTACACTATCGGCCAACCGCCACGTTTGATCCATGCCAAGACGCCAAGAGGAAACGATGAAATCCCGCGCCCATCCTCCGGCAACCGCCGTCTGCCCCATCACGGGCGAGTCCTGTCCCGAGCGCGATTTGGTCATGCTCGATCTTCTGCGCCCGACCCTGGTGGAGCGGATCCGACGGGACCATCCCGCCCTTCCCGACCACGCCCGGATCAGCCGCTCGGCTATCGACCAGTACCGGATGCTGTATGTCGAGGAACTCCTAAGGGAGGAGCGCGGCGAACTGAGCCAGCTCGACAAAGACGTCGCCCGCTCCTTGGCGGAAGGCGTGACGGTGTCGACCAACCCGGAGGAAAACTATGACGAGATCCGCACCTTCGGGCAGAAGGTCTCCGACGGATTGGCGGCCTTCGGCGGAAGCTGGTCGTTCCTCATCATGTTCGCCGCAGGGCTTGCGACTTGGATCCTCATCAACAACCTGCAGAACGAGGGCGCATTCGATCCCTATCCCTACATCCTGTTGAACCTCATCCTGTCCTGCGTCGCGGCCATCCAGGCGCCGATCATCATGATGAGTCAGAAGCGCCAGGAGGCGAAGGACCGGCTGCGTTCCCTCAACGACTATCGCGTCAACCTGAAGGCCGAACTTGAGATCCGCCATCTTCACGAGAAGCTCGATCACCTGATCAGGCGGCAATGGGAGCGCCTGGCGGAAATCCAGGAGCTGCAGATCGAGCTGCTTCAGGAACGCCGCTGAGGACTCAGGATGGGGCCGCGTAGAGCGCGAAGCGCGTTCAGGATCACGGCAACGTCGATGGCCTCCTGCATGAGCGCCCCCTGTACGGGCGTGAGGTAGCCCAGCATCGCCGCCACCATGCCGGCGGTCGAAAGGCCCAGTCCGACATAAACGCTTTGAAGGGCGATTCCGCGCGAGCGGCGCGCCACCCTGATGGCCGGCAGGATCCGCTGCAATTCATCGACGAGAAGAACCACGTCGGCCGCCTCCGCCGAGGCGGCCGCCCCCTTTGCCCCCATGGCGACGCCGAGATCGGCCGCAGCGAGCGCAGGCGCATCATTGACCCCGTCGCCGATCATCATCACGGGGCCGTTGGGCCGCTCGCCCGCCACGATCGCGATTTTCTGGTCCGGGGTGAGGTCTGCATGAATGGTGTCGATCGGCAGGCCCGCCGTGACGGCCTCCGCCACATCGCGCCGGTCGCCCGATGCCAGGACGATCCTCGCGATGCCGATGCTGCGCAGATCCCTGACGAACTCGGCTACGCCGGCACGCAGGCTGTCGCTGAGGACCAGGAGCCCGGCGAGGCGACCATCCAGCGCCACGGCCACCACGACCGAGCCTGTCGGGAAAGCGGTGCGGGACGGCAGGTCGTCCGGGACGTCGATCCTTCCCGACACGAAGTTGATGCCCCCAACCGTGACGACCTGCCCGTCCACGACGCCTTCGATTCCTTCCCCCGGAACCTCCATGATGCTCGTCGGAACGAGGAGCTCCAGCCTCTTGGCATGGGCCTCAAGCACGAGAGCCCTGGCGATGGCATGCTTGGAGGCCTGATCCAGGGAAGCGGCGAGCTGCAGCACCTTGTCCGCCGGGATGTCGCCGGTCGTGCGGATCTCGGCGACCTGAGCCTGACCATGGGTTAGCGTGCCGGTCTTGTCGATCACGAGAGCTCTAACGCGGGCCATGGTCTCCAGCGCTTTGCCGCCCTTCACCAGCACGCCGAACTTGGCGGCCCGCGACACGCCCGAGACGATGGCGACCGGAACGGCCAGGATGAGAGGGCATGGGGTTGCGACGACGAGCACGGAGAGAGCCCGGATCGGATCGCCGCTCATCAGGCATGCGGCCCCGGCGAGCACAAGGGTGAGCCCAAGGAAGCCGAGGGCGAACCGATCGGCGAGGCGGGCCATCGGGGCTTTCGATCTCTGGGCCGCTTCGACCAGGCGCACGATGCCCGCATAGGTGCTCTCGGCCGCCCGATGGGTGGCCGTCAGGTCGAAGGCGTCGCCGACGTTGCTCGACCCGCTCATGGCCGCCTCGCCGACCGGAACCTGGACCGGCAGCGGCTCACCGGTCAGGGCCGACTGGTCGAGGACGGCCAGGTTCTGCGCGACGATCCCATCGACCGGGACGACGTCACCCTGCCTGACGAGAAGCCGATCTCCCGGCGCAATCGCTTCGAGCGGTACCTCCTCCAGCTTGTGGTCACGGTGACGGATCGCGGTGCGCGGCACCCGGGCGAGCAGCGCCGTCATCTCGCGGTTGGCTTGGCGCTCGGCAAAGCTCTCCAGGTACTGGCCGCCCGCATACATCAATGCGACGACCACCGCCGCAAGATGCTCGCCGAAGACCAGGGCGGCGGTCATCGAGAGGGCGGCAACGATGTCCAGGCCTACATCCCCCCGCCTGAGGCTGGACACGATCTCGGCCAGCAGCGCCAGGAGCACCGGAACCGTCGCGACGGCCCAGATCTCGTCCGACCATTCTCCAAGCCCGAGGAACCTTGCTCCGAAACCGGTGACCAGCCCCGTGAGCGGCAGGATCACCAGGATCGGGCGAACGATCCGGTGGAGGCTGCGAAGCGATGTCTCCCTCGCAGATCCGGCCGATCCGTCGTTCGGGAGGACAACAGCCTGGAACTCGCGCGCAGTGGTCATCGATCCTCCTTGAGCCTGCCTAGACCGCTCGCGACCCGAGGCGTCGGACGGCGTCGAGGTGCGCCTTTCGTTTGCCGACGCTCATCGTCTCCACCGAACCGATCAACATGTGCCGGTTGGGACCGACCCCGACCAGTCCGAGAATGCTTCGCTTGAGGCTCCGCAGGCTATGCGCCCCGAAGTACCAGCGATAGACGAAAGCCGGCATCCCCATGGTGACGATCGTGCGGGACGACCTGCCCTTCAGGGTCGTCTTCCAGCTTGCACCGGGCTCCGACGTGCCGGCCAGGAAGTTGGGGCGCAAAACCTGCTCCAGAAAGCCCTTCAGCAGAGCCGGCATCCCACCGAGCCAGAGGGGATAAACGATGACGAGGTGCTCGGCCCAGGCGATCGTGGCCTGCGCGCCCGCGATCGCAGCCGGAGGCGCCGCGTCCTCCCAGTCGCTCTTGGAGCGCAGCATCGGAAAGTCGAGCTCAGCCACGTCGACGTGACGGATGTCGTGCCCGCCCTCAGCGGCTCCAGTTGCATAAGCCTGGGCGAGCGCATGGCAGAAGCGCCCGCCTCCGGGCGCAGGATGGCCTTGGATGATGGCAATGCGCGACATGCCCTCGCCTCGATGACCCGCGTATCCTTCGGGCCGCCAATCGGAAACCTATGTTCCACCAGGGCAGCCATCAGCCGCCATGCCCTATTCCTCGCCAGCCCTCCATGAGGTGGATCAAAATACCCTATTCTGCCGCCAGAACTGGCTCGACGACACGGCCGGCACCGGTTCGATTGGCTCAGGTTATCTCTTGTTAATGAACTTTCATGGTTCCCGGGTCATAAGCTGGTCCTGAACCCGAACCTCTTGCCCGACCTGATAGGGCGGCTCAGGTTCCCCGGAGCGTCGGCGCTCGCCCGAGACGGCAGATGGATGGAACGGCAACCGAGGTCATGACTCACCCGACTTGCATGATTGTCGAGGATCAGATGCTGATCGGCCTCGCGCTCGAGGCCTATCTCGAGGAGAACGGGTTCGACGTTGCCGGCCCGTTTCCGAGCAAGGAGAAGGCCCTGCGCTGGCTCCGGACGGGAGCTCCCGATCTGGCCCTTCTGGACATCATGCTCGCGGATGGTCATTGCCTCGATCTCGCCCGGGAGCTGAAGCGCCGCGGCATACCCTTCGCGCTCTACTCGGCTTTGCCGCCGACGGCCGACATGCCTTCCGAGCTCCGCGGCGTGCCGTGGCTGGAGAAACCCATCGACCGGCAGGCTGTGCTCCGAACTCTGGAAGAGCTCCTGAGTCCGGTCTCCTAGGGTCCACAAGCCCTTTGGTAGGCTCGTTGGGCATAGTCCGAGGGCAGCGCCGTCGATGGACTATAGCGAAAGACCTTTCTGCAGGAATAAAGGCTGCTGAAACCTCCAGTATCAAAGTATTTTTGTAAATACAGCCCAGATTATCATATGTTAACGAATTTTTTTCCGTAAAAACGCAAGTAAATCGGAACATAGACTGAGATGCTGAATTGAAATAGCAGTCAACAGCACGGAGACCCCGAGCAAGACGCAGAACGAATCCTAGTTTCAGCTTGAGACCATGCATATCACTCCCTAGGTTACTCCCTAGCAGGGCTCACATCGCGTGACGCCCTGCTTTTTTCTGTCTAGGCTTGGCCGTCATGGCCGGGAACAGCCGGAGCCTCGGCCGGAGTGACATTCCGCCGTTTCTCCAATCGGATCTCCGACCAGCAACCACTACCTCCCCATGCGGCACCGGACCCTTCCAATGTGGATGCTTTACCTCGCAATCGGGATCGGGCTTCTCTATGCGGGCCTGACCTTTGCGATTGCAGCCGCCCAGACCAAACTGCTCTTTCCCGTCGATATGGCCGCCGCAAGCCGAGCAGGCCTGCCTCAGGCAGCGGAGCGGATCGAGATAAGGACGCCCGAAGGCCCGAGGCTCATCGGCACCCGGCTTGCCTCCTCACTACCAGACAACGCCGTCCGGCCGCTCCTTCTGGGATTCGGGGGCAATGCCTGGAACGCCGACGTGATGGCGCTTTACCTGAGATCGCTGTTTCCCGAAGCCGAGGTCGTCGCATTCCACTACCGCGGCTATTCGCCGAGCGAGGGGCACCCGAGTGCCGCCGCTCTCCTGGCGGACGCAGTCACCATTTTCGATCATCTGCAGCGGGAGGATCCTAGACCCGTCATTGTTGTCGGCTTCAGTATCGGCAGCGGAGTCGCGGCTCATCTGTCACGGCACCGGCCTCTCGCAGGGCAGATCCTGGTGACGCCCTTCGACTCGTTGAAGTCTCTGGCGGCGGACCATTTTCCTTGGGCCCCGGTCCGCCTTTTCCTGCGTCATCACATCGAAACGGCCGAGTACCTCCGCGGGAGCGGGACACCGACCGCCCTGATCGTCGCCGGCCGGGATACGGTCGTTCCGGAACGGCGCAGCACGGCATTGCGTGAAGCTGTGCCGAAGCTCGTCTTCGACCGCACCATCGCCGATGCTGGGCACAACGACCTTTATGATCGTCCTGCATTCGCGCAGGCGATGCATGATGCCTACGGGCGCATCATGGCGGCAACCGAACCGGTTCTCCCGCCGATGTGAGGCAGGAGCGGCCCGAGTTGCCTCCGCTCGATCAATCCCTCGAGCTCAGCGAAAACACCTCGTAGCCGGCGCCGTCCAGCACCCGCACGGCTTCCACTTTGGGCCCTGTGGCCTGAGGAACACGTGCGCGCGTGAAGACACGTTTGGCTCGTTCCATGGCCGCTTCGAGGGAGTCGACGCGAACGAACGTCCGTCGGACGACGCCACCGCCATCCTCCTCAGGGGCAATCGTCTCGATGCGATAGATCTCCGGCACGCCTCGCAACTCCCACTGGCAAACGCCCTGCTCATAAACGGATGTGATCCTGATGGCCACGCAAAAACGACGTTCAGGAAACCGCCACCGGTAGCGCTACGTCCTCAGGCGCAGGCCGGCAGGATGAGCGCCGGAAGGCCCTGCCAGACGATGGCGGCGATGGAGAACGCGCTGATCAGGATAGCGGCCTGGGACAGGAATATGTCGGTTACCCCGGCATTTCCGCTCTGCAGGCGCCGGTGCTCGCGGAGCGCATAAGTCAACACGCCCGCCGTGCACAGGAAGGCTGCCAGCGTCACGGCGGCGATCACCGCCGGAACGATCCCGATCCCGAGCAGCCTCGTCTCGGCGACCTCCAGGGCGCAGGTCGTGGAGGTGGCGCCGTAGATGAGCGTGAACTGCACGGCCCATATGATGAAGCCGCACAGCATCATGAAGACCTGCCAGAAGCGTCGCCGGGTCATCATCAAGCTCCGCCGACGAGCTTCGGGAAGCCGTACACCACCAGGAGCCCAGCGGTCCCCTGCCCGACGGTGTAGTACCAGAACAGCATGGTGTTATCGAAGGTGGCGCGCCGCACGCTGTCGAGCTTGCCGGCGAGCCAGCGCGCGATGGTGTAGAGGCCCATGATGACGCTCGTTCCGACGAACAGGATCTGAAACGCGATGATCCCGTAGACGGCGGCGCCGTAGGCATGTGCACTGGGGCTCAAGGCCGTTTGCCAGTGGGTCCAAAGATCCAGCGTGGACCCGGTTGCGAGCAGAACGACGGCCCCTGCCAGCAGGAGAGGCACCGATGAGGGGCTTCGCCGGTCGTCGCCGCGCAGGTGTCGGCTTGCGACCGCGACGAGAATGGCGGAGGCGACGTAAAGTCCGCCCGCGGTACTGCCGGGCAGGAAACCGGGCATGACCGTTCCGCTCGGAGGCCAGGAGGCAGGGTTCACGAGCCACAGGAACAGGTAAGAGAACACCAGGCAGGTGAAGATCATCCCGCACACCACCATGAGGGCGATCATGGCCCACCAGGAATGATTCATGGATCCGGTGACATAGACCGGCACCGTGAGCCCTCCGCCGATATCGGCAGGGGGACGGATCGGCCCAAGATCTGTCTCCCAGAGCCACCAGATCACGAAGCCGAGGGCCAGCACGCCGCAGATGGCGGAAAGAATGACGGCCTTCACGGTCAGCAGCAGGAAGAAGGCAGCCGTGAAGACGGCGGCAAGGAACGGCTGCCAACCCGGTCCGGGAACCTGTAGGATATATTGCGGGCGCGCATCGAAAGGACTCGTGACGAGCGTCTCGCGTCCGCCGGTCACCGTGCCCGGCAGGTAGTAGCGCCCTGCGTCGACGTCGTCGGCGAGGCCCGGCTGGTCCCAGAGCGGTTCGCGGCTCTTCACGACGGGAATGGTGCGCGTGCCGTAATTGCTGTTCGGCAGCCACTCCAGGGTGCCGGCGTTCCAGACGTTGCCGGCATTGTCGTCGAGCGTCGGTCGGAAGTTCCGGATCATGTCATAGATGAACAGAGCCACGCCGGCGGCGATCATGAACGCCCCGACGGTGGAGATGAGATTGAGTTCGTCCCAACCCATGCCGACCGGATACGTATAGACGCGGCGGGGCATGCCGATGAGGCCCGTGATGTGCATGGGAAAGAACGTCACGTTCACTCCCACGAACATCAAGCCGAAGACCCAGCGGCCCACACATTCCGACAGAGCCCGGGTGCTCGCAACGGGGACCCAGTAGTAGAAGGCCGCGAAGAGCGGGAAGACCATGCCGCCGATGAGCACATAGTGGAGATGGGCGACGATGAAGTAGGTGTCGTGTGCCTGCCAGTCGAACGGCGCCATGGCGACCATCACGCCGGTCAGCCCGCCGAGGGTGAAGATGAACAGGAAGCCGATGATGAAGAGCGACGGCGTCGTCAGATTCATGCGTCCCGACGCGATGGTGGCAATCCAGGCAAAGACCTGGATGCCGCTCGGCACCGCCACGGCCGTGCTGGCGGCCGAGAAGAAGCTCAGGGACATCTTCGGCAGCCCGGTGGCGAACATGTGGTGAACCCACAGCCCGAAGGACAGGAACCCGGTGGCCACGAGGGCGAGGACGATGAAGCGGTAGCCGACGAGGGGCGTCTGCGCCATGGCTGGCACGATCATCGACACCATACCGGTGGCCGGAATGAAGATGATGTACACTTCCGGGTGGCCGAAGAACCAGAACAGGTGCTGCCACAGGAGCGGGTCCCCTCCCCGCTCCGCGATGAAGAAGGGCCAGTCGAACGCCCGCTCTAGTTCGAGCAGCAGCGTCCCGAGGATGATGGCCGGAAAGCCCACGATGATCATCGCGGCGAAGACCAGCATGGCCCAGGAGTAGATCGGCATCTTGTCCAGGCTCATGCCGACGGCGCGCGTCTTCATGACGCCCACGATGATCTCGATCGCGCCGGCGATGGCCGAAATCTCGATGAACCCGATCCCGAGAAGCCACCAATCGGCGTTGTCGGCCGGCGAGTACTTCAGGCTCGAGAGCGGCGGGTACATGAACCAGCCGGAATTCGGCGCGAGCCCGAAGAAGATCGTGGTGAAGAAGACCAGCCCGCCGACGAAATACGCCCAGAAGGCATAGGCCGAGAGCCGCGGGAACGGGAGATCGCGCGCCGCCTGCATGTTGGGAAGCAGATAAACGCTCGCGGCCTCGACGGCCGGGACCGCGAACAGGAACATCATCACCGTGCCGTGCATGGTGAAGAGCTGGTTGTAGAGGCTGTGGCTGACGAGATCGCTCTCCGGCGCGGCCAGTTGGGCGCGCATGATCAGCGAGAGGATTCCCGCCAGAACGAAGAACAGGAATGCGGTTCCGACGTACCACTGGCCCACATAGGTGTTGTTGACGGCCGTGATGAAGCTGAGTCCTCTCGGCGGTTCCCATGCCCTCTTCAGTTTCTGAAGCTCATCCTTAGGCCGCGGGAGCGGGTTCGGAAACTCCGAGCCGTCGCGTCCGAAGGATTTCTGCGTCTCCGGAACGTTCATTTCAGGCTCTCCAGATACCCGGCCACGGCGCGGAGATCCTCGCCGGACAGCATGCCGTAGGAGGGCATGCGAACCCCCGGCTTGATGTGCTGGGTGTTGGCGATCCAGCCCGCGAGCGTGCCGACGTTGTTCGGGAACTGCCCGGCGCCGATCGTGCGGCGACTGCCCACATGGGTGAGGTCCGGCCCGAACTGACCATCGGCCTCCGTTCCGCGCACGGCATGGCAATTGCCGCAGCCGCCCGTCCGGAACAGCGTGCGCCCCCGCTCCAGAAAGGGCGTCTCAGGCGCTTGCGCCCCGGAGGCTTGAGCCGCGCGCCAGGCATCGAACTCCGCGGGATCCAGCACGATGACGTCGAACGCCATGCGGGCATGCTGGTCGCCGCAGAACTCGGCGCAGACGCCGCGATAGACGCCCGTCCTCTCCGCCGTGAAGCTGAGACGGTTCGCCCGGCCGGGGATCATGTCGACCTTGCCGCCGAGATTCGGAATCCAGAAGCTATGGATCACATCCGCGGCCGTGAGCGTGAAGCTGACCGGCCGGCCTACGGGAAGCACGACCTCGTTGGCGGTGGCGAAATCAGGTCGACCGCCTTCCGCCGGATAGCGAACGCGCCACCAGTATTGCTCGCCTACGACCTCGATCTGGAGCGCGTCCGGAGACGGCGCGTCCGTATCGCGCATGACGATGAGTCCATAAGGCAGAAGGAGCGACAGGGTCGTGATCGGAAAGGCCAGACCGCCATAGATGATCGTGCGGCGCGTTCCGAGCCAGGCCCGCCTCTCGGGCGGCGCGTAGATCGCGTAAAGGAGGAGCACGGTGACACCGATGAAGATCAACGTTCCGCCGACCGTCATCACGACTGTGAGACGATAAAGGTGTTGCGAATCTCCTCCGGCCGGATTGAGGGCCGATTGCACGCCGCTGCAGGCGGCAAGCATCGCAATGCACGGGATGAGCAGAAGCGGCCCGGAGCTTGCGCCCCAGGAGTGCCGCCCCCGCGAAGGGCGTGCTCGTGTCGATTCCCGCTCCATGCCGCCCTAGCTTCCCCGTATGCAGCTTGAACAGAAAAGCTTGACCGTGACCGATGGTTCCGCGGACGTTCCGGCGAAGCACCGCCCGTTCCTACGCGAAACGCCGGTGGCTCCCGTCTCTACCGAGGAAACAGGCTCGTTCACGTGTTCGTGTGATCGTAACCGTCCGAAGACCGCTTCCGGTAGCCGAGAACACTCATGGACGGGAGCATCCGTGTCGGAACAGAGCAGCGAACCGGCGGTTTCCTCGTCGCATCTCCTGAAATCCAGGTCCATGATCACGCGCTGCGTCCTCCCCATCTCCATCTTCCTGGCAGCAACATGCCTCGCCGCCTGCAGCGAGGCGGCGGATCGATCCGCGATCCTCACGATCGACGGCGCCAATCCCGAGACGGGACGCAACCTCATCCAGACCTATGGTTGCGGCACATGCCACACGATCGCTGGCATCAGAGGCGCGCGCGGCCGGGTCGGGCCGGAACTCAGGGACTATTCGCAGCAGCACCTTCTGGCGGGTTTCCTGCCGAACGCTCCCCGCTACCTCATCGCCTGGCTCATGGATCCGGTAGCCTTGAAGCCGCAGACCGGCATGCCGGCCCAGGGCCTGACGGAGGAGGAGGCGCGCCATATCGCGTCATACCTCTACACGCTCGGGAGCGGACGGACCGCTTCCTATCCACCGGATCCGCCGCCTTCCCTCCGACGGGAGGAGCCGTCCCTCGAGAAAATCGATCGCACCGTGACAAGCCCGTCCGATACGACGCCTCGGACGAGGCGGATCGTGCCGAGCCAGGATGGGAATGTGGCCTCTCCCCGCTAGGGATCCTCTGCCATCTCGTCCTCATAGGTCGGACGGGTTCGCATCACGACCGTGAAGAGACAAGCCCATGCGACCACCGCGCCACCCGCGAGGCCAAGATCGAGCCAGGACCATGAGACCGGGCGGAAGATGAACAGCATGTGCGCGGCATGCTGGACGAGCGCCAGGGCGCTGCCAATGATCATCGTGGCTCGACTCACGCCTGACGGCACCAGCACCGCAACCGCGACGAGCGTCGCAACGACCGCTACTGCAATCAGTCCGAGGCTCAGCGGGTCGGAGCGATCGAGATACCATGATACCTCCGCCGGCAGATTGGCGAGCCAGACGATCAGGAACTGGGCGAACCAGGTCCATAGCGCCAGCAGGAGCGCCGTGAGAAGCGCACGCTCCAGGCTGAGCATTCTCTTCGGCGCTGCATGCTCCGGCTTGAGCAGGGTGATCAGGATGGCGGCCGCCAAGGCGGCGAGCACCTGGCTGAGCGAGAAGGCGAAGCCGAACAGGCTCGACCACCATTGCGGGCTGCGGGATAGGACCCAATCGAAGGCCGCGAAGGTCATTACCGGCGTCAGGACGGCGAGTCCGATCCCGCTCACGCGCCTCGGATTTCGGGTCGATACGAGCCAGCAGGCGACGAACGTTCCAAGGCCGATATAGGCGACGCTGCGGGCAAGATAGAACCGGGGATCGAGAAAGGCGGCTCGCGCCGGGGGCAGGTCCGGCTCTCCCCTCGCCCATGGAAAGAGCTGATCGAGACCGAAGGCGAGCGGGATCCCGATCACGAGAAGCAGAGGCATCATCAGCGCCGCCGCTTCCGCTTCGGAGCGCACGGGCGCCAGCCAATGCTCGTTCATCAGGTGCCCGATCATCAGAAGAGCGAGTCCGCCCATCGAGAAGCCGGCGAGCATGACGAAAGCCATGTACGTCGCCTCGAGGCGCGTAACGCCGGTCCGGCTCGCGAAGGCGGCGGCAACGGCGAGGGCAAGCGCCATCGAAGCCCACCCGAGTGCCGACCGTGAGAAGGTGAACGCGGCTACCCGGCTCATGGAACAGCGGACTCCCGACCTGTGGAGGAGGCTCCCTCACGCGCCTGAAGCTCCTTGACGAAGTGGGCGATCGCCCAACGATCCTCCGGGAGAACCCGGTCTGCATAGGACGCCATAAGCCCTTTGCCCTCGGTGATGACAGTGACGATCTGCGCCGGAGACAGCGCGCGGATCCGCTCCTGGTGATAGGTGGGAGGTGCCGGGAACCCGCGCGACACGACCCGCCCGTCGCCGCGTCCGCTGACGCCGTGACAGGGCGAGCAGAAGATCATGAAGCGCTCATGGCCGCGGCTGACGAGTTCCGGCGTTCGCTGAGGCCCTGGCGGCGCCAGCGCCGCGAATTGGGCGGCAGTGCCTCGCGGAACGGTGCCGGGAGGCGCCGGAAGGTACGGCCGCTGTACGACGCGGGTCGAGGAGACAGGCGCAAGCTCCTCGGTGCCCGAGTCACAGGCCGCCATGAGCAACGTACCCAGAACGCCGAGAGCTAGCCGCATCCGGGCACCTCACGCACGATCTCCGGCGCCGTCGTCTCGAGGAAGCGCCGGGTGGCCGCCTCGTCGTAGAGCGGATCGTCGCTCAAGATACAGAGAAAGAACCTGTCCTGGGATGCACGCTCGAAGCTGTGGACCGCAAAGACGGGATGATGAAGGCGCGGCAGGCGGAGAATCATCAGAAGTCCAAGGAGCGTCGCCAGCCCGGCCCACAGGATGGCGACGATCAGCGTCGCCGGAATGAAGGTCGGCCAGCTATGGAGCGGCCTGCCTCCGACGTTGATCGGGTAGTCGATCACGTTCATCCAGTACTGGGAACCGTACTGAACGGCGGCGCCGGTTAGCCCAGCCACCAGGGCGATCCAGGCAATGGAGGTCGTCTTCGTTCCGAGCTGCTGCGCCACCTCGTGCAGGGGAAAGGGGCTGAACGCATCGATCCGGGTGTAACCGGCAAGGCGCGCTGCCTTCACGGCCTGGATCAGGCCCTCCGGTGTCCGGAACTCCGCCATGAGACCGTAAGGCTGCTGCGTCATCCGGACTTCTCCAGGTGCTCGTCGTGCCGCGTTTCGAACATCGAGACCACCGGCAGGAAGCGGATGAAGAGCAGGATGAGGCTCGCGAAAAGGCCGATCGTGCCGAGGAACAGTCCCCATTCGGGAAGGGTCGGCGTGTAGCTGCGCCAGATCGACGGCAGATGGTCCGTCTGAAGGCCTCCGATGATGATGGAAAACCGATCGAGCCAGACGCCGATGCCGATCGACAATCCGACGAAGATGCCAGCGATGGTGCTCTGCCGGGCAACCCGGAGCCAGAACAGCTGCGGAATCAGCACGCTGTACACGATGGCGGCCCAATAGAATCCGGCATAGTCGCCGGTCATGCGCGCGAAGGTCGCCTGGCGCGTCAGCGGGTCCGCGAGCACGGCCGCTGCGATCTCGTCGAGATAGAGATAGCCCGACACCAGGGCGCTCGCGAGAACGAGGCGGCCGAGCAGATCGACATCGCCCTCGTCGATGAATCGTTCGAGCCTGAGCGCCCAGCGAAGGAGCACCGCGACGAGGAGCACGATCGAGAGGCCCTGCGCGAGGCCTGTGGCCACGAAATGGAGCGGCTGGCGTGTCTCGTGCCAGTCCGGTACGAGCGTCACGGCGAATTCGAACGCCACCGTGCTCTGCATGATCAGGATCAGGGGCAGGACCAGGATCGCCACCAGGCGATAGGCCCGCTGATGATAGGCCCAGTGCCGGATCGAGCCGCGCCAGCCGAGCGCGAAGACGCCGTAGATGCGCTTCACATTCCTGTTCCGAGCACGATCGCGCAGGGTCGCGAGGTCCGGAATGAGGCCTACATACCAAAGGAGGCTCGTGACGATCGCGTGGGTGCTGATGGCCCAGAAGTCCCAGGTGAGGGTGCTGCGGAACTGGGGCCAGACCTGAAAGGTCGCCGGATAGGGAAAGACCCAGTAGAAGAGCCAGGGGCGCCCGAGATGGAAGATGGGAAAGATGCCCGCGCAGATGACGGCGAAGAAGGCGACGCCCTCCGCGAAGCGGTTCACGGCAGTGCGCAGGTCATGCCGGCGGAGCACCAGGCTCGCGGCGAAAAGGCTCGCCCCGTTGGCGATGCCGATCCACCAGGCATAGTTGATGAGATCGAAGCCCCACACGAAGGGGATGTTCACGCCCCAGACGCCGACGCCCAGGATCGTCACCGTGACGAGGGTGTAGCCGAGCAGCAGCACGAGAGCGCCGGACGTCAGGAGCGCGATCCACCAGGCCCAGCCGAAACTTCGGGCGAGCGGAACATCCGCAACGGGGCTGGTGAGGATCTGTGCCCTGCCGGCCATGGAGCTATTCCTTCTCCCTGGCGTCCGCCGCCTCGCGGCTTACGGCGGGCTCAACACGGGACAGATAGGTCGTTCGCGGCTGCGTGTTCAGCGGGCCGAGGAGAGCATAGTTGCGCGGGCTGCTCTTGAGGCGGCTGACGGCGCTCCCGGGATCGTTCACGTCCCCGAAGACGATTGCCTGGGTGGGGCAGGCCTGCTGGCAGGCCGTCGCCACCTCGCCGTCTCGCAGACGCCGGTCATCGATGCGCGCATCGGCTCGGGCCGCACCGATGCGATGAACGCAGTAGGTGCATTTTTCCATGACGCCGCGGCTGCGCACGGTTACCTGCGGGTTGAAGACATCGGCCGCGGCTGAGAAATCGGTGCCCTGGTACTCCAGGAAATTGAAGCGCCGCACCTTGTAAGGGCAGTTGTTCGAGCATGTCCGCGTCCCGATGCAGCGATTGTAGACCATGTCGTTCAGCCCCTCCGACGAATGAACCGTCGCATTGACCGGGCACACCACCTCGCAGGGCGCCTTCTCGCAATGCATGCAGGGCACGGGCTGGAAATATGTCTTCGGCGCGGCCGGATCGCCCGCATAGTAGCGGTCGACACGCAGCCAATGCATCTCGCGCCCGCGCGCCACCTCCTCGGGACCCACCACCGCGATGTTGTTCTCCGCCTGACAGGCGATAACGCAGGCGTTGCAGCCGATGCAGGCATCGAGATCGATGGCCATGCCCCAGGCGTGGTCCTGATAGGGCCATTCCGGATAGAAGGAGGGTGTTTCCCGATCTGGCGTCACCTCCGCCTGATCGGGAGACGAGATGCGCACGATGTCTTCGCCGTTGAGGGCATGATGATGCTGGGTGCTGATGAGCGCTATACGCTCTCCTGCCGCCCTGATGATCCCCTGAGTGGCCCACCGCTGGCCCGCCTTGCGCAGGGCATAGGCGTTGAAGCCGATATCGCTGCCGATCCTGCCCGCATGCGGGCGACCGTAGCCCAGGGTCAGGGTCAGGGCCTCCTTCGCGTGCCCCGGAAGCACCCAGACCGGGACGCGTAACGTACGCCCTGAAACGGCGACATCGATCACGTCCCCAGTCGCGAGCCCGAACAGCTCCGCCGTTTCGGGAGCCATGAGAGCGGCATTGCCCCAGACCTGCTTCGTCAACGGCTTCGGAAGCTCCTGAAGCCAGCCGTTGTTGGCATACCGGCCATCCCAGACGGACGGATCCGGGGCGAAGACGATGTCGATGCCGGCGGACGGCGCCGGGGCGGCCATCGCCACGGCCCAATCGGCCCGCGGGGCAACGTCGACCGGCTGAAACGTCGAGTTTTCGACGACGCCGTCCTCCAGCACGCGTCGCCATCGTTCCTCGAAAGCCCCGCCCCAGGTCTCGCGCCAAGTCGCCTTGACGAGATCCTGCCCTTCCACCGTCTGGCCGATCATCAGTCCGAGGAATTCCTCGACGCCGAGGCCCGGACTGAGCGGCATGACGGCCGGCTGTCGGATGCCGGCGGTTCCATCGAAAGCCCGCAGGTCTCCCCAGGATTCCAGGGGGTGCTTTTCCGGAACATGCCAGTGGCAGGCCATCGCCGTCTCGTCGCGGTGGTACCCCAGATGCACCGAAAGGGGCACCCGCCGCACAAGGGCGGCAAAATCGAGATCGGCCGGTGCCGCATAGACCGGATTGCTGCCGAGCACGAGCAGGCGGGACACCCGTCCCGCGGCCATGGCTTCGCCGAGCGCCCCGATATCCTCCATCTCGCCCGTGGCGGGACGGACAGGCTCGATGGCGCGGATCGTCGTTCCGAAGGCGCCGAGGTGCGCATTGATCGCGAGCGCGAGAGCATGAACCTGCGGCGGCTGCTCCCGCCCTGCCACAACCAGGCCATGAGAGCCAGCGCGGCGCAGATCGTCGGCGAGGCGGGAGGCCGCGGGATGAGGGTCCGAGGACGGACTGCCGCCAATCTCCAGCGCCGATGCCAAAGCACGCACGAATGGCTCGATGTCCCGCGGGCGCAGGGCCAGCCGCTCGTCCGCTCGCGCGCCGACGAGGCTCGGACAGGTCTCGATCGTGACGAGACGTGGGAGCGGCCGGTCCTGTGCACGACGCCGGGTCTGGTAATCCGCCGCATAACGGACATGGCCGGGTTCCTGGGCGAAGAGATCGCCCCCCAGCGTGACGATCACGTCCGCCTGAGCGAGGTCGTAGACCAGGTCGAGGGGCCGTCCGAACACGGCAGCGGTCGCGGCACGGCGGTTGTCCTCGTCGACCGGCGAATAAAGGTGCCAGCGCGCGTTCGGGAAGAGTTGAGCCGCAAGCGCCGTAAGCCGGTTGATGGTCGGGGAACTCGTCGGCGGCATCAGGATGTGCAGCCCCCTGCCCTCGTTGACCACGAGCTCGTTGCGCACAGGGCGGATGAAGCGGGTCAGCTCCTCCCAAGTTCGGGCCACGCCGTTCTGGACCGGAGCCCTCGACCGATCCGGATCATAGAGCGACAGGACCTCGGCCTGGGCAAAGACGTCTGTGGCGCCGAGGCTCGCCGGGTGGAGGGGATTTCCCTCGATCTTGATCGGACGCCCCTCCTGCGCCTTCACCAGAACGCCGCGACCGTAACCGTTGAGATCGAGCGAGGTCGCGATGGCCAACGGAACGCCGGGCGTGTAGCCCGGCATGTTGCGGCTCTGCGACAGCAGCGGGGCGCCGGCGGACGAACCGCCGCTGTCGCAGGCTGCGAGCCCGCCGAAGGCGAGCGATGCGGACATGAGCCTGAGCAGGGTGCGTCGGTCGATGGTCCCCGCCTGGACGATATCCGGGAATTCAGCCTCCACGTAGCGGAGCACCTCCGGCACGTTCGCCAGTTCCTCAAGGCTGCGCCAAAGGCGTGGCCCGTGCTCCTCGGCGAGTCTTGCCCTCAATGCATCGAGATCGACCGGAATCCGTTCGTTCATTCCGCTCACCGATGGCACGTGTTGCAGCTGGTGAGGCGTTGCCGGGCCTCGCTGTAGAAGGCGCGGACATCATCCGGCAGGGATTCGCGGTGCGGCTCGTACCCCATGGTGAAGACCTCTTCGCGCGGACGGAGATGGGGCGCGGGATCGCGGTGGCATTCGAGACACCAGCCCATGGACATCGTCTGCGTCTTCACGGTCCGGGTCATCTGGTCCACGCGTCCGTGACAGGTTTCGCAGGCGACGCCCCTGGTCACGTGAGCCGCGTGATTGAAATAGGCGAAGTCCGGAAGCCGATGGACGGAGGCCCAGGATATCGGCTGGCCGAGGACAAGACTCGAGCGGACCGGTTCGAGGATGCTGGCTCCGGTCCAGACCTGGGAGTGGCAGGACATGCAGGTCTGGGCGGACGGCATGCCGGCATCGGCAGCCCGCTCCACATTCGTGTGGCAGTAGCGGCAATCGATACCGAGCGATCCCGTGTGCAGGTCGTGCCGGAACGGGACCGGCTGGGGGGCCGGCTTGCCTACATTCCAGACCGCATCCGAGCGCGCCCATACATATCCGAGCAGCACCGCTCCTGCGGAAGCGAGCAGCGAAAGGACGATCAGGACCCGGAAGGCGTTGCTCGCCGTCTGTGTGAAGAGCTGCGCCATGGTTCCGTGCCGCGCACCCTCGAGTTGTCAGGCCGCAGGGCCGGAAGAAGCTTCGCTTTAAGCACAATGGGCTCGGCGAAGCTTCGTTCCCTCGCTCACTCCGCAGCTTCGGGAATCTGCGTGCCTCCCCGGGCGATCCTGATCGGGATCGATTTAGCGGCCGGAACCTTGCTTCGCTCCGCGTGATGCCAGAGCGGGATCAGCGGGTTGCATTCGGGATAGTAGGAGGCGCAGCACCCTTCGGGGATGTTGTAAGGGGTGACGCGCATCTCCGTCACCTCCCGCAGGATCCCGTCGTCGACCGCCGTCCTGAGCGAGACCATCTCGCCTTCCTCCAGGCCGAGGCGGACCATGTCGTTGCGGTTGATCAGGATCACCCGTCGGGTGCCTTTGATGCCCCGGAAGCGGTCGTGATAGCCGTAGACGGTCGTGTTGAACTGGTCGTTCGACCGAACCGTGATCAGCGTCAGAACGTCATGTTCGGCATCGGCGATGCCGAGCGTCTCCTCCAGGCTCTTCGGCACGATGAAGTTCGCCTTGCCGGTCTTCGTCTTCCACTTGCGTTCGCGTGCGCCGATGGGGCGGGCAAAGCCGCCCGGTTGCCACATGCGCGCATTGAAGTCGCGGAAATCCTCAGGATAGGTCTGCTCGATGGCGTCGCGGATCCGCGCGTAGTGGGCAACCCATTCGTCCCACGGAACGTCCGCCGTCTGACCCAGCGTCGCCTTGGCGAGTTCCGCCACGATCCGGGGCTCGGAGAGCAGGTCGGGACTGGCCGGGTTCGCAAAGCCTTTGGACCCGTGGATGCAGGTGGTCGAATCCTCGATCGAAAGGGCCTGGGGACCGGTTTCCTGCTCGTCGATCTCGATGCGTCCGAGGCACGGGAGAACGTAGGAGATCTCCCCGTGCACAAGATGGTTACGGTTGAGCTTGGTGGCGATCTGGACCGTCAGGCGCAGGCGCGACCAGGCATGCTCCATCGCCTGCGTCTCGGGAACGGCCCGCACGAAGTTCCCGCCGAGCCCGAGGAATGCCTTAACGTCGCCTTTGATGATGGACTCGCAGGCTTCGACGGTGTTCAGGCCCTTTTTGCGCGGGGGTTCGAAGTTGTATTGCTCCTTCAGCCGGTCGAGGGGCACCAGCTCGGGCTTCTCGGAGATGCCGACCGTGCGCTGTCCCTGAACGTTGGAATGGCCGCGCACGGGGCAGATGCCTGCTCCCGGCTTGCCGATATTGCCCCGCAGGAGCAGCAGATTGGCCACCATCTGCACGTTCTCGACGCCGGTCCGATGCTGCGTGAGACCCATGCCGTAAACGGCAATGACGGCGTTCGCGCGCGCATACTCGGCCGCGGCGGCCTCCAGCGCCTCGCGGGGAAGCCCGGCCTCCCGCTCCAGATCGGCCCAGGAATAGCGGCGGGCCGCCTGCGCGAAATCCTCGAAGCCATTTGTATGCTCGGCAATGAAGGCATGGTCCAGGACGGGAGCCTTTCCGTCGGTCCGCGCACGGTCGTCCGCCTCGATCAGAGCCTTGGCCATGCCCATGATCGCGGCGACATCGCCGCCGGCCCTGACCTGATGATATTGGGAGGAGATCCGCGTTTCGGACCCGGTGAGCATCTCGGTCGGAGCCTGCGGGTTCGTGAATCGCTCCAGGCCCCGCTCCCGCAGCGGATTGAAGGTGATGATCGGGACGCCGCGCTTTGCCGCCTCCTGAAGTGGATGGAGCATGCGGGGGCTGTTCGTACCGACGTTCTGGCCGAAGAAGAAGATGCAGTCGGTCGTGTCGAAATCGTCGAGGAGCACGGTGCCCACCGGGTCGCCGATGCTCTCCGGCAGGGCCACGGAGGTGCTCTCGTGGCACATGTTGGAGGAGTCCGGCAGGTTGTTTGTCCCGTAAAGACGGGCGAACAGGGCCCACATGTAGGACGTTTCGAGGGATGCGCGGCCGGAGCAGTAGAAGACCACCTCGTCCGGCTCGAAGCCTTTCAGCTCCTGCCCGATCTCGCGGAATGCCTCCTCCCAGGAGACCGGCACGTAGGTATCCGACGCCCTGTCCCAGCGCATCGGATGGGTCAGCCGGCCCGCCTCCTCGAGCTGATGATCGGTCCAGGTGCGCAGCTCCGCGATTCTATGCTGAGCGAAGAACTCCGGTGTGACGCGCTTGGTCGTCAGCTCCCAGGCGGTGGCCTTGGCGCCGTTCTCGCAATACTCGAAGGGATGGGGCTCGGCGGGCTTGGCCCAGGCGCAGCTTACGCAGGCATAGCCGTCCGGCTTGTTCTGCTTGAGAAGAAGAGCGTTGCCGCTGATCAGACGCCCTTCCCGGGTCAGGATGCTCTCGACCGAACGCACCGATCCCCAGCCGCCGGCAGGACCCTTGAAGGGCTCGATTTTCGGCTTCTCGTCCATGAATGCTGATCTCCCCGCTCCGACGCCTGGATGCGACAGGCAGCCGCTTAACCATTGTTAATGTCGGGATGGCCTAGCCGTTCCTTTCGGATGATCCCGACCAGCGGGCAGAACAGCTTCACGATCCGGGAAGTCGGGATCCGAGACCCCGCGAGGGAACCGCTCAAGCTTATCGGCGTTCGCAACGTGCAACACGGAAAGGAATCCGCCATGCGCACTCGTGTCCTGAACTCCGCCGCCCTCCTGACCCTTCTCGCCATCCCTCTTGCAGCCTGCCAGTCGAGCGGTGCGGCAACCGGTGCTGCAGGCGGCGCCGTGGCGGGCGCCGTGGTTGGCGGTCCGGTCGGCGCAGCCGTCGGCGGCATTGCCGGCGCGGCGGCCGGCGGCATTCTGACGGCGGACGAATCCACCCGCGTGAGGACCTACGTGGCGGCCCAGCGGCGGCCGTCCGTCCAGGTCGCAGAGGAAGTGGTCGTCGGACAGCCGCTTCCGCCGCGCGTCCGCGTCTATCCGGTGCCCCGCAACGTGGGCCTGCAGAGTTCCTACAACTACACGATCGTCAATGACCGCACGGTGCTGGTCGATCCGCGGACCCGCGAGATCGTCGAGATCGTCGAGTGATTGCGGCCGACATTCCTTCGATCAGGCGGCTCTCCGGAGCCGCCTTTTTCGTTATTGCGCCACACCTGACCTATCGGCCTCCAGAGCTTTTGCTTTTTCGGCGGCCCTTCGGGCGGCGCGACTGCCGCGATGCTCCGAGTAGACCTTCGTAAACTCCGCCCCGAAGAGAAGGATCAGCGAGGAATAATAGATCCACAAAAGGATCGTGATGAGGGACGCAGCCGCGCCGTAAGTCGAGGTCACACCGCTTCGCCCGAGATAGTAGCCGATCAGGAACTTGCCCAGGGTGAAGAGAAGGCTGGTGACCAGCGCGCCGGTCCAGACATCCCGCCACTTCAGTTCGACGGCCGGCAGCATCTTGAAGATCATGGAAAACAGCAGGAACGCGATGCCGAAGGCCACGAGGCTGTTGAGGAACTGCAGGATGAAGGTCGCGCCCGAGAACTTCGCCTCGAGATAGGCGCCGAGGGCGGAGAGCCCGGCGTCGATGATAAGAGAGACAAGGAGCAGAAAACCGATCCCGAGCACCAGCGCGAGACTGAGCAGCCGCGTGCGGACGAAGAACCAGACGCCATAGGACGACGGCGGCGTCGCCTTCCAGATGATGTTGAGGTCGTCCTGCAGCTCGACGATGGCGCCGGTCGCAAGAAGCAGGAACGTAACCACGCCGATCGTCATCCCGACGATACCCGATCCGACATTGCTTGCGCTGACGATCATCGCCTCGAGGGCGGACGCCGATTGCTCGCCGATGAGGTATCCGAATTCTCCAACGATGCGTCCTCGGGCGGCGTCGACGCCGAAGACGAGGCCCGCCACCGCAATCGCCGCGAGGAGGATCGGAGCCAGGGAGAAGACGGTAAAGAACGCGATAGACGCTCCCAGGCTCATGGCGCGGTCGTTCCACCATCCCACGAAGGCCGCCTTGAGCAATCGCCATATTTCGGAAGGCATGCGTCACCCGGATCTGCCGACACTCGGCGCTTGCAGCTGCCGATCCTGTGCTCAACCGAATGGCCACGCTTCTGGTTCCGATGCCGCGGGAACGATGTATCGCATCAGCAATGGGGCGAATGCCACGACAAGAACTTAAAGCAGTCACACTCCTCACCTTATGTGCGCTCCGGCATGGAGCCATGCAGAAGGAGAATTGCGCTTGCTCGATGGAAACTCGTTTCTGACCTATGGGCTGGAATTTGCTCCGGCGATCGTCACGGTCCTGGCGGCGGCCCTCGGTGCCTGGATTGTCTGGCGCCTTGTCCGGAGTGCCCTGGGCCTGTTTTTCCGGAAGGCCGAGGAGCGGCCTGAGCCGGCCGCCTATTCGATCATCCATGAGCGACGGGAGCCGATGCTCGGCCCGGTCGTGGAGCCGTCACGGCCGTCCTCTGCGACGATTCCCGACGCGGCCGACGTCCTGGCCCTCAAGGCCAGCATCGACGCCCTGACCCGTCAGATCGCCTCCCTCGAGAACCGGCTCCTGCCGGCGCTTGAGACCCTCGGCAGCCCTGACCTAGCGGCCCCGGCGAAACGCGATTCCGTCGCGCCGAAGACCCCCCTCGCCTCCTGACATGAGGTGCCGGCCTCGGCTCAGCCGCGCCCCACGAACGGCATCTTGGTCGCCATCACGGTCATGGTGAGAACATTGGCCGCGAGCGGCAGGTTCGCCATGTAGACCACCGCATCCGCGACATGCTTCGGGTCGATCGTGGGCTCCGCGGCGACCGATCCGTTGGCCTGCAGCACGCCGGTCGCGATCTTGGTCGTCATGTCGGTCGCGGCGTTCCCGATGTCGATCTGCCCGCAGGCGATGTCGTAGGGACGCCCATCGAGCGCCGTCGACTTGGTCAAGCCGAGAATGGCGTGCTTCGTGGCGGTATAGGGTGCGGACAGCGGGCGCGGCGCATAGGCCGAGACCGATCCGTTGTTGATGATCCGGCCGCCGCGCGGGCTCTGGTCCTTCATGATGCGGAAGGCCTCCTGGGTGCAGAGGAACGCACCCGTGAGGTTGGTATCGACGACGCTTCGCCACTGCTCGATCGAGAGATCCTCGAGCGGAATGGCAGGCGCCCCGATCCCGGCGTTGTTGACCAGGAGGTCGAGCCTTCCGAAGTCCTCTTTGGCCTTTGCGAACAGGGCAGCGACAGAGGCGGGATCGGTGATGTCCGTCGGCACCGAGAGAACTGTCGTCCCCGGCGCCCTGACCTCGCGCTCCGCCGCTTCCAGCACGTCCCGGCGCCGTCCGGCCATCAGGACCGTAAACCCGGCCTCCAGAAGTCCGCGGGTGATCGCCTTGCCGACCCCGGTCCCTGCCCCCGTGACGATGGCGATCTTCGCGTTTTCGGCCATTCGTTTCCCCTCTTTGCCATCAGTTCGTTCAGTACGTCGCCCGCCCGCCGGACACGTCGAAGACTCCTCCCGTGGTGAAGGAGCATTCCTCGCTCGCGAGCCAGGTGATCAGCGCCGTCACCTCCTCCACGGTGCCGAACCGGCCCATGGGAATCTTCGACAGCATGAAGTCGATGTGCGTCTGGCTCATCTGGTCGAAGATCGGGGTGCGGACCGCGGCGGGCGTGACGCAGTTCACCGTGATGTTGTTTTTGGCGAGTTCCTTGCCCAGGGACTTGGTGAGGCCGATGACCGCCGCCTTGGAGGCGCTGTAGGCCGAAGCGTTCGGGTTGCCTTCCTTGCCGGCGACCGAGGCCACGTTGACGATCCGGCCATAGCCGCCTGCCAGCATGACCGGAACCACCGCCCTGTTGCAGTAGAACAGGCCGTTGAGATTGACGTCGATCACTTGGCGCCAGGCATCGACGGGGTATTCCCAAACGGTCGTGTTCGGGCCCGTGATGCCGGCGCTTGCGACCAGGATGTCGATGCCGCCGAGCGCCGTCCGGGTCTCCTCGCAGGCCGCCTGAACCGCATCCGGATCGGTGATATCCACCCGGATCGTCACGGCTCCCGGGCCGATCTTCTCCCGGGCGGCCGACAATGCCTCGTCGTTCATGTCCCAGATGGCGACCCTGGCGCCTTCCCCGGCAAGGCGGGCGCTGACGCCCATTCCGATGCCGGAGGCGCCACCGGTCACGATGGCGCGCTTGCCCTCGAACCGCTTCTCGTTGGCCATGGTAGGCTCTCCCCGATGATCCGCGCTCAGGAGGCGAAGGTGCCGCCGAGCTCGTCGTCGATATGGATGCGGATGATCTCGTCGAAGCTCTCCTCCGCCCGGAAGCCGAGTTCCCTTGCCCGGCGCGCATCGAAGCGCTGCGGCCAGCCCTCGACGATCCGCATGATCGTTTCGTCAGGCTCGCGGCGGATGCGGGCGACGACCCGGTCGCCCGCGATGCGCCGCAGGGCGTCGATCTGCTCCGCCACGGTCACGGAGACACCCGGCATGGTGAGGTTGCGCCGCGGCCCGAGACGCGCCCCTTCGATGGTGGCGGCGTGGATCAGGAAGCCGACGGCGGACTTGGGCGAGGCATGCGTGTGCCGGACATCCTCGGGAACCGGAAGGATCGCCTCCTGCCCGTTGAGGGGCTCCCGGATGATGCCGGAAAAGAATCCCGAAGCGGCCTTGTTGGGCTTGCCCGGACGCACGCAGATGGTCGGCAGCCTGATTCCCACCCCATCGAGGAAGCCGCGCCTCGTGTAGTCGGACAGGAGCAGTTCACCGATGGCCTTCTGCGTGCCGTAGCTCGTCAGCGGCGTCAGGAAGAACTCATCGCCGATGGCGTCCGGAAAGGGCGCGCCGAAGACCGCGATGGACGACGTGAAGACGAGGCGCGGGCAATAGCCGTCGATGACGCGGACCGCATCGAAGAGCAGCCTCGTTCCGTCAAGGTTGATGCGCATGCCCTTGTCGAAATCGGCTTCGGCCTCGCCCGACACGATGGCAGCGAGATGAAAGATGACGTCGGGCCGGCTCGCGACGAGCTTTTCCGCATCGCCGGGAGCGGAGAAGTCGGAGGTCACCTGGGTTGCTGCGAAGGGAGCATTCTGCGGGACCGGCGGCTCGACGACGTCGTGCAGGATCGCGCGGGTGATCTGCCGCCCGCCGAGATTCCCCTCCGCCGCGAGGCGTTCGACGAGCTTGCGGCCGACCATGCCGGCCGCCCCGAGAACGAGAACTTCCATCAATGAGCTTCCTTTGCGTCGCGCTTACTGTGAAGGTCGGCTTCAATCTTTGCAATGCCATGATCAGAATTCGGCCGCCGCCGCGCAAGATCTGTGACGCGGACCTGCTCTTCCTGGAGCGGATACCTTCCGTTCGCGAAATCTTGATTCCGCTCCATTGGGAGGCCTCTTCGAAAAAGCATGACACTGGTGCTTGATCTCGGCCGAATACTGCTGGAATAATGCACGCAAGCAACGCTGCAAGCCTGCATCAGACGGGCACGTATAAAAGCGGGGGCTGGGAGGAAGTGCATGCTTCAAGGCCGTAGGCCGGCATTGACGCGCCGGTTGTCTGCTGCCCGCGTCCTGGGACGGACATCATGTCCCGTCCGACGCCATTCCTGTCAGGGCATGGAAGCGCAAAGGGGGCCACATGGCCTCCGTTGAAATCCGTGACGTCAGAAAGGCCTACGGGGCCACGCAAGTCATCCACGGTGTCTCGGTCGACATCCAGGACGGGGAGTTCGTCATCCTGGTCGGCCCCTCGGGCTGCGGGAAGTCGACCCTGCTGCGGATGGTCGCCGGGCTCGAGAACATCACCGGCGGCGAGATCCGGATCGGCCCGCGGGTGGTGAACAACCTTCCGCCCAAGGAACGCGACATCGCCATGGTGTTCCAGAACTATGCGCTTTACCCGCATATGACGGTCGCCGACAACATGGCGTTCTCCCTCAAGCTGAAGAACGCGCCGAAATCCGAGATCGCCACCAAGGTCGACCGCGCGGCCGAGATCCTCGGATTGACCAAGCTTCTCGACCGCTACCCGCGCCAGCTTTCGGGTGGTCAGCGCCAGCGCGTCGCCATGGGCCGCGCCATCGTGCGCGACCCGCAGGTCTTCCTCTTCGACGAGCCGCTCTCCAACCTCGACGCCAAGCTGCGCGTGCAGATGCGTACGGAGATCAAGGCCCTGCATCAGCGGCTGAAGACTACCACGGTCTACGTCACCCACGACCAGATCGAGGCCATGACCATGGCCGACAAGATCGTGGTCATGCATGACGGGATCGTCGAGCAGATGGGCGCGCCGCTGGAGCTCTACGACCGTCCAGCCAACCTCTTCGTGGCCGGCTTCATCGGCTCCCCGGCCATGAACGTTCTCGAAGGACGCATCGAATCGTCCGGCTTCTCCGTCGGCGATCTGATGCTTCCGATCGGAAGCGCTCCGGCGGCTGCGATCGGGCGTCCAGCCTATTACGGCATCCGGCCCGAGCACTTCCGTCTGACGGGCGACGGCATTCCGGTCGAGGTGATCGTCACCGAGCCGACCGGATCGGAGACGCTTGTCGTCGCAAGAGCCGGCGGCCGCGAGATCAGCTGCGTGTTCCGCGAGCGGATCGCCGCCAAGCCCGGCGAGACGATCCGTGTCGCGCCCGATCCGGCGCTCGTCCACCTCTTCGACAAGGAAACGGGGCGGCGCATCAACTGACTTCAGCGCGCGACCCTGCCGGGAAGGTTGCGTAGCCGTTCAAAAAACATCCCGGGCTGCGGAGGAATCGACGATGACGTTGTCTAGACGCGATCTGCTTCTCGGGACCGCCGGCCTTGCGGCGGGCGCGGCGGGAGCCCAGTTGCTGGGATCCGGGCCGGCCTTTGCGCAGGCTGCCGCGCCGGCCTACAAGCCTGAACAGGGAGCCTCCCTGCGCGTGCTGCGCTGGACGCCCTTCGTGAAGGGCGACGAGGATTCGTGGCTCGCCAATACAAAGAAATTCTCCGACGAGACCGGCGTCCAGGTGCGCGTCGACAAGGAGAGCTGGGAGGACATCCGCCCGAAGGCGGCCGTGGCCGCCAATGTCGGCTCGGGCCCGGACATCATGCTGGTCTGGTTCGACGATCCCTTCCAGTACCCCGACAAGCTGATGGACGTCACCGACATCGCCACGAACTTCGCCAGCAAGTACGGCGGCTATTATCCGGGCCTCGAAGGCTATGCGAAGCGGGACAACAAGTTCATCGCGCTCCCGCTGGCGGCCATCGGCAACGGCATTCTCTACCGCGAGAGCATGCTCCAGCAGGCCGGCTGGTCGAAGTTCCCGGAAAAGACGGACGAATTCCTGGAGATGTGCAAAGCCCTCAAGGCCAAGAGCAAGCCGGCCGGCTTCGCCCTCGGCAAGGCGGTGGGCGACGGCAACAACTTCGCCCACTGGATCGTCTGGAGCCACGGCGGCAAGATGGTGGACGAGAGCGGCAAGGTCGCCATCAACTCGCCCGAGACCATCAAGGCGCTGCAATACGCCCGCGAACTCTACCAGACCTTCATTCCCGGCACGGAGAGCTGGCTCGACATCAACAACAACCGGGTGTTCCTGTCGGGCGACATCTCCGTCACGGCGAACGGCGTCTCCCTCTACTACTCGGCCAAGAACGACCCCAAGATGGCCGACATGGCGAAGGACATCCGCTCGACCACCCTGCCGGTCGGACCTGTCGGACAAGCGGTTGAACTGCACCAGACGACCTCGGCGGTCATCTTCCAGTACACCAAGTACCCGAACGCGGCCCGGGCCTACCTGCAATACATGCTCGACAAGCCGCAGATGGACGCCTGGATCACGGCGTCGAGCGCCTATTGCTGCCCGCCCCTGAAGGGCATGATCGACAATCCGGTGTGGACATCGGACCCGGTGCACGAGCCCTACAAGCGCGCCTCGTCGACCCTGCGTACGAACGGTTATGCCGGACCGCTCGGCTACGCCTCCGCCGCCACGATGGCAGACTACGTGATGGTCGACATGGTGGCGGAAGCCGCCACCGGGCAACGCACGCCGGAGGAAGCCGCCAAGCGCGCCGAACAGCGGGCGAACCGCTACTACCGCGTCTGACGACGAATGGGGCGGCGCACGTGCCGCCGCCCTTCCTTATTTTGGTACAGCGGAGTTGCCGATGGCCAATGCTGCCCTCACCCACGCAGACGCGCCAGCGGCGCGGTCGCGGGAGCCTCTGCTCCAGAGCAAGGGTTTTCTCGGCCTGCTCTTCATGCTGCCCGGAGCAGCATTCCTGCTGATCTTCCTGACCTATCCGCTCGGTCTCGGCGTCTGGCTCGGCTTCACGGATACGAGGATCGGCCGCGCCGGCGTCTTCGTCGGCCTGGAGAACTACCAGCTCCTGTGGGAGGACAGCCTCTTCTGGCTCTCCGTGTTCAACACCATCCTGTACACGGTGGTGGCTTCGGTCCTGAAGTTCGGGCTTGGCCTCTGGCTCGCGCTTCTTCTCAACGAGCACATTCCGTTCAAAGCCTTCGTCCGGGCGGTCGTGCTCCTGCCCTGGGTCGTTCCGACGGTTCTTTCCGCCATCGCGTTCTGGTGGATCTACGATTCCCAGTTTTCGATCATCTCCTGGGCGCTCATCAATCTCGGCCTCATCGAGACCCCGATCAATTTCCTGGGCGACACCACGAATGCCCGTATCACGGTGATCCTCACCAATGTCTGGCGCGGCATCCCGTTCGTGGCGATCACCCTGCTGGCCGGCCTTCAGACGATCTCGCCCTCCCTGCACGAGGCCGCGACCCTGGACGGCGCCACCTCCTGGCAGCGCTTCCGCTACATCACGCTGCCGATGCTGTCCCCTCTCATCGCCGTGGTGATGACCTTCTCGGTGCTGTTCACCTTCACCGACTTCCAGCTCATCTACGTGCTGACCCGCGGCGGACCGCTCAACGCCACCCACCTCATGGCGACATTGAGCTTCCAGCGCGCCATTCCCGGCGGCCAGCTCGGCGAGGGCGCGGCGATCGCCGTCGCCATGGTGCCGTTCCTGCTCGCCGCGATCCTGTTCAGCTATTTCGGTCTGCAGCGTCGCCGCTGGCAGCAGGGAGGAACGGACTGATGACCTCCACGGCACGCCCCGCCGATCAGACGATGGCCGACGAGAGCGTCGGCATGAGCTACCTCGACCGGTTGCCGAGGCGGCTGGTCACGATCTACCTGCCGCTCGCGATCTTCGTCTTCGTCCTCCTGTTCCCGTTCTACTGGATGACGATCACGGCCCTGAAGCCGAACAACGAGCTCACCAACTTTCGGGAGTTCAACCCGCTCTGGCCGGAACATCCGACCCTTCAGCACATCCGCTACCTGCTGTTCGAGACCTCCTATCCGGGATGGCTCGTCAACACGATGGTGGTGGCGGTGGGATCGACGGTCCTGTCGCTGGCGGCGTCGGTCCTCGGCGCCTACGCGATCGAGCGGATCCGCTTCAACGGCTCGCGCTGGATCGGCCTGCTGATCTTCCTCGCCTATCTGGTGCCGCCGTCGATCCTGTTCATCCCGCTCGCCGTGATGATCTTCAACTTCGGCATCTACGACACCAAGCTCGCTCTGATCTTCACCTATCCGACCTTTCTCATCCCGTTCTGCACCTGGCTGCTGATGGGCTATTTCCGGTCGATACCGTTCGAGCTGGAGGAATGCGCCCTGGTCGACGGAGCCTCCCGCTGGCAGATCCTCATGAAGATCATGCTGCCGCTCTCGGTGCCGGGGCTGATCTCCGCGGGCATCTTCGCCTTCACCCTGTCCTGGAACGAGTTCATCTACGCCCTGACCTTCATCCAATCCTCGGAGAACAAGACCGTGCCGGTCGGCGTGCTGACCGAACTCGTGCGCGGCGACGTCTACGAGTGGGGCGCTCTCATGGCCGGCGCGCTCCTGGGCTCGCTTCCCGTGGTGCTGCTCTACTCGTTCTTCGTCGACTACTACGTGTCATCGATGACGGGCGCCGTGAAGGAGTAGCCGGCACCCCGAAAGGATTGTTCACGCAGTTGTCACTCTGTCGGTGACCCGCGCGTGCTAGCTTTTTGCGTTGCGAATACCCGGCTCCTAAACCGGAGCGCGGATGCGTGAAACGGGAGGATCTCATGAACTGGATCGGCAAGGGCTCTCTGCTCGCAGCGACCGGACTGCTCTCTCTTTTGCCTGCGGCGGGCGCCCAGGCGCAGGACGCCAACGCGGCCGACATGACCTTCTTCGTGACGAGCGTCGGCTCGGGCAAAGGCGCGGATCTCGGCGGGCTCGAAGGTGCGGACCGGCACTGCCAGACGCTGGCCCAGGCCGCGGGTGCCGGGAACAGGACTTGGCGGGCTTACCTGTCCACACAGGCGGCGGGAGGGGCCCAGGCGGTCAACGCAAAGGACCGAATCGGGCGGGGGCCGTGGCAGAACGCGAAGGGCGTCGTCATCGCCAAGGATGTGGCGGAGCTGCACGGCACCAACAATCTCACCAAGCAGACCGCCCTGACCGAGAAGGGCGAAACGGTGAAGGGCCGGGGCGACTCGCCCAATCAGCACGACATCCTGACCGGCTCGCAGCCCGACGGCACCGCCTTCCCGGCCGGTGAGGACCGGACCTGCGGGAACTGGACGAGGAGCGGCGCGGAAGGCGCCGCCATGCTGGGCCATCATGACCGGACAGGTCTCGACGAGAGTCCGCCGGCGAAATCCTGGAACGCCTCGCATCTGTCCCGGGGCGGGTGCAGCCAGGATGCCCTCCGGAGCACCGGCGGCGCAGGGTTGCTCTACTGCTTCGCCGCAAACTAATTGGGGAAAGTCCGCGATTCTCGCGGGTTTTTACCCTGCGTCAGCCCCCTGCCCGGTCGCCTGGACACTTGACCACGCTATAAAATCCTTCATGAGCTACGGTTTCCTACCTAACCATGAGGGGTGTCATGAACAAGAATGATCTGATCGAGTTCATTGCCGAAGAGCACGAGCTCACCAAGACCTTTGCCCGCGACGTGGTCGAGAACGTCTTCCAGGCGATCGCCGAGTCGGTCCAGAAGGGCGAGGAAGTCGCGATCTTCGGCTTCGGCAAGTTCAAGATGGTCGAGCGCGGCGCCCGCAAGGGTCGCAACCCGCAGACCGGCGAGGCCATCAAGATCGCCGCGTCGAAGAACGTGAAGTTCGAAGCTGCGAAGACCCTGAAGGACTCGCTCAACACCAAGCGCCGCGCGCGCAAGAAGTAAGGCGGCCGGCCCGGCTGCTCCGGCAGCGGGCGAGGCGCGCATCCGTCGCGCGCAGCGGCGATCATGGCCGGGCTCGTCCCGGCCATATCTTTAGGTGCGGTTCGGCGCCGTGAAGCCGATCCTGGCGACCAGATCATACGATCTCTTGCGCGCCGCATGGTCGTGCATGGCCGAGGTCACCATCAGCTCGTCGGCTTTCGTCTCGTCGATCAAGGGCTGCAGCTTCTGCCGGACCGTGTCCGGTGACCCGACGAACAGGCGCTCGCGATTGCGCCGGATCATCTCGCGCTCGGACGGCGTGTAGGGGTAGGCCAGCGCCTCCTCCGGGCTCGGGATCGGCCCGAACTCGCCGCGCATCCGCCGCACGAAGTTCAGATCCGCGCTCGATGCCAGCCGCTCCGCCTCGTCGTCCGTCTCAGCGCAGATGATGGCGACGGTGAGGATCGCGTGCGGCTCCGCGCGCCACTGGGACGGCTGGAACCCATTCCGGTAGCTCAGCATGGAATCGGCCGCATCGTGCGTGGCGAAGTGGTGAGCGAAGCCGAAGCCGAGGCCGAGCCTGGCGGAGAGATGGGCGCTGTAATCACTGGAGCCCAGAAGCCAGATGGGCGGCAGCGGCACGCCGGATGGCATGATCTCGATGCGACGGAAGGGATGTTCGGGCGGAAACGACTTGGTCTCGAGCAGCATCAGTTCCTGTAGGCGTTCCAGGAAATCGTCGCGACCCCGCTCCTCCTGCATCCGCCTCAGCGCGTAGGAGGTCACCGGATCCGTGCCGGGCGCACGGCCGAGGCCCAGATCGATGCGATCGGGATAGAGGGCCTCCAGCAGCTTGAAGCGCTCCGCCACCATGAGCGGCGCGTGGTTCGGCAGCATGACGCCGCCGGAGCCGACTCGGATGCGCTCTGTGACGGCCGCGATCTGCCCGATCATGATGTCCGGAGCGCCGCTGGCGACGGAGGGCAGGTTGTGATGCTCGGCCACCCAGAACCGGGTGAATCCGAGCCTGTCCGTGTGGCTCGCGAGATCGAGGGTATTCCTCAAGGCCTGGGCGGGCGTGGAGCCGGACGTGACGAAGGACAGGTCGAGGACGGAAAGTGAAATCATGCGTGAAATCCGAAGGCTGGCTTGAAGGGCCGTCGCGCGATCCAGATAATATAGGCCTGCATCCCGGCAGACCCAGCTCTGCCCTTGAGAATGACGACCCCTGACACAGTTCGGCAGCGAACAGGAGAATGAAATGGATAAGCGTCGCCTTGGTCGCTCGAGCATCATGGTCCCGCCGCTCTGCCTGGGCGGCAACGTTTTCGGCTGGACGGCCGACGAGGCGACGTCGCTGAAGCTTCTCGACGCCCTCGTCGAGGCCGGGCTCAACTTCATCGACACGGCGGACGTCTATTCCCGCTGGGTGCCGGGGCACAGCGGCGGCGAATCCGAGACCATCATCGGCAAATGGATGAAGGCGCGAGGCAACCGTGATCAGGTCATCATCGCCACCAAGGTCGGCTCGGAAATGGGGCCGAACCAGAAGGGCCTGTCGAAGGCCTATATCCGCTCGGCCGTGGAGGCTTCACTCAGGCGGCTCCAGACCGACCACATCGACCTGTACCAGTCGCACCGCGATGACGCCGATACGCCCCAGGCCGAGACGCTCGGCGTCTATGCCGATCTCATCAACGAGGGGAAGGTCAGGGCCATCGGCGCTTCGAACTTCACCGCCGCGCGCATGAAGGAAGCCCTCGACACCAGCGCCCGCATGGGCCTGCCCCGCTACGAGAGCCTGCAGCCCCTCTACAATCTCTACGACCGATCGGAGTTCGAGGGAGAGCTCGAGCAGCTCTGCCGCGACAACGAGATCGGCGTAATTCCGTATTACGGCCTTGCCAGCGGATTCCTCACCGGCAAGTACCGGTCGGAAGCCGATTTCGGGAAGAGCGCCCGCGGGCGCAACATGGGCAAATATCTCAACCCACGCGGCGAGAAGATCCTCGCGGCGCTCGATCAGGTGGCGTTGCACCACAATGCCACCCCGGCCCAGGTTGCCCTGGCGTGGTTGATCGCCCGCCCAAGCATCACCGCCCCGATAGCGAGTGCGACACGCCTGGAGCAGCTTCGCGATCTCGTCGCCGCGACCAGACTGCGCCTCGATCCGGCGGACATCGAGAAGCTCGACAAGGCAGGAGCCGAGGCCTGACACGACCCATAAGGCTCAGCCATGCGGGAATCGGATGGCTGACCTTCGTTGCAGTTGGGCAGACGGTCATTATCTCTTGCAGGCTTGTGCAATGCAAAATTCCACAGCCTCGAAGAGGATAATATGAGCGCCGACTCGTCCGCACTGTTCCAACCCTTCACCTTGGGCGACCTGACCCTGCCGAACCGGCTCGTGATGGCACCCCTCACCCGCAACCGCGCGACACCCGCGGGCGACCGGCCCGGTCCCGACGCAGCGGCGTACTACGCCCAGCGCGCCAGCGCCGGCCTGCTCATCTCGGAAGGCTCCCAGATCTCCCACCAAGGCCAGGGCTATCTCCGCACCCCCGGCATCTACACGCCGGAGCAGGTCGCCGGCTGGCGTAAGGTGACCGATGCCGTCCACAAGGCAGGCGGCCGCCTCTTCATCCAACTCTGGCACGTGGGCCGCGTCTCCCATACGTCGCTGCAGCCGGACGGCGGTGCTCCGGTCGGTCCCTCGGCGTTGACCGCCAACACCAAGACCTATCTGGCGGATGGCTTCGCCGATGTATCGGAGCCGCGGGCGCTGGAGCTCTCCGAGATTCCGGGCATCCTGCGCGACTACGAGAACGCGGCTCGCAACGCCAAGGAAGCCGGCTTCGACGGCGTGGAGATCCATGCAGCGAACGGCTATCTGCTCGATCAGTTCATGAAGGACGGCGCCAACAAGCGCACCGACGCCTATGGCGGCTCCATCGAGAACCGGGCCCGGCTGACGATCGAGGCCACCGAGGCAGTTCTGAAAGTATGGGACAAGGGCCGGGTCGGCATCCGCCTGTCGCCGGCACAGGTCAACGACGCCGCGGATTCCAACCCGCAGGCGCTCTTCAGCCATGTGATCGAGAAGCTCGACGGACTCGGTCTCAGCTACATCCACATGATCGAGGGCGCCACCCAGGGCGACCGGAACGCGGTGCCGGTGGACTATGCCGGTCTGCGGGGCGCCTTCCGCGGCGCCTACATCGCGAACAATGGCTATGATCGTGCCATGGCGGCAGAGGCGGTGGCCAGCGGCCGCGCGGATCTCGTCGCATTCGGCCGGCTGTTCATCGCGAACCCGGACCTTGTCGAGCGCTTCCGCCTCAATGCACCCCTGAACGAGCCGGATCGGGCAACGTTCTACGGCGGAGACTCGAAGGGCTACACGGACTATCCGGCCCTCGGCGAGGCTGCCTGATCAATCGGCACAGTCGACGCAGATCCCGCGTTTGATCCGGCGGTCGAGTTCTCGGCTCCGTCGGTCCAGCGCCTCCTCGCGAGGCGTGCGGCCGACGGACGAGGGGGCCGCCGTACCGCCGGCTCCGGCTCCCCCGCGGGGCGCTGCCGTCCCCTGATTGCCGGCCGCGCCTCTGGTCGTCGCGGCACCGCCGGTGCTGCGCTCGGACCCGGGGGCATCCGTCGGCTGTGTCGACGGGCGCGGAACGGATCCGGGCGAAGCCGGCTGGCTCGACGGCGGCAATGTCGACGTTCCGGTCGACGTGCCGCCCGAGGACGTGGTCCCGGCCGCGCCGCCTGATGTCGCTCCGCTGGAAGCCGCTCCGCCGCCTGCCCCGCCGGCCCCTCCACCACCAGAGGAGGAACCTCCCGAGGAGCCCCCGGAGGACTGGGCGAACGCGGCTCCCGCCAGCAGGACGGCCGCTGCGGCGACGGACATGGCTCGATAACGCATGATGCTTCCCCGGAAATCGCTCTCGCGAGACAACGCCAGAGCTAGGCGTCAGTTTCGCCCTTCGGGGTCCATACCGTCAGGCTGACGGGAACGGCTGGGTCGAGGATCCGGCGCTCACCCGGCTTCAGGCCACGTCCCGCCAGGATAGCCTCGGCGCCCAGACCCTGGTCGCATGCCGAGAACAGGGCGACACCGCCCGGGATCCGAACGCCTTCGGCACGGGCCAGATGAAAGGCGTCGTAGCCGATTCCGAGGAACAGGTCGAAAACCCGGCGCCCGCCCGGCACCGCGACCTCTCCGCCTCCGGGCAGCACCCGCGCCATCGCCTCCTGCCAGGACAGAGCCTGCGGGTTCCACCACCAGCCGTCGTCGCGCCGCTCCAGACCGGAGGAGGACGAGGACACGATCACGCGCAGCCGTCGCTTGGGATTAGGGTTCGATTCATGCCCCAGCCGCCCGAGCACCGACAGGGCCGACCTGTCGAGCCCCGCCTGGAAGTACGCCCAGTCGGCATCGTTGCGCAGGACGTCCGGCATCCGCCCCATCGCGTCGGCGATCCGATCATCGTCGGACACGATCGCGTATCCGTGTATCTCGACCCGTGCCACAGCAGAGCCCTCCCTTCGGCGCGCTTGTTCAGGATGCCGCTTTTGCCCGACCCGACGGGAACGACGCAATGGTTGCCCGCATCAGGATGAGCAGGACCACGGCGTTCAGAAGATGCCACAGGAAATGCGTGCCGGCCGGAACGACTGCGCAGATCTCGCTGTCGATGGGCGTGGACCAGGATGTCGGCATCGAGGGCAACCGTGGGGATGACGCTGCGTTGGAGCTTGCCAGAGTCTCGCGAACATCCGATGAAACAGGTCGGATATGGAACGGAAGCGAAGCGATGCGGATCGCCACCTGGAACGTGAACTCCATCAAGCAGAGGTTGGATCACCTCGTCACCTTCGTGAAGAGCGCGGATCCCGACATCCTCTGCCTACAGGAGCTGAAATGCGTCGACGAGGCGTTCCCGCGAGCCGAGGTGGAGGCTCTCGGCTACAAGGTCGAGACTCATGGGCAGAAGGCCTATAACGGCGTGGCGATCCTCTCGAAGAGCCCGCTTGAGGACGTCCGCCGCGGCCTTCCGGGCGACGAGACGGACGAGCAGGCGCGCTATCTGGAGGGGGTCGTCTCGACCTCCCAAGGCGTCGTGCGGGTAGCCTCGATCTACCTGCCGAACGGCAACCCCATCGCCACGCCGAAATTCGACTACAAGCTCGCCTGGATGGACCGCCTCAAGGCTCATGCGCGCGGGCTCCTCGCCCTTGAGGAGCCGCTCGTGCTCTGCGGCGACTACAACGTCATTCCGGAACCCGAAGACGCGGCCGATCCCGCGGCCTGGCGCAACGATGCGCTCTTTCAGCCCGAAAGCCGGGCGAAGTTCCGCGAGCTTCTGAACCTGGGCTTCGGCGATGCGGTGCGCTCCTGCAGCGACCAGCCGGGCCTCTATTCCTTCTGGGATTACCAGGCCGGCGCCTTCCAGAGGAACAACGGCATCCGCATCGATCACCTGCTGCTCTCGCCCCAGGCTCAGGACCGTCTCAGGACGTCCTCGATCCGCCGCGAGGTGCGCGGCTGGGACAAGCCGTCGGACCATGTCCCCGTGATGGTGGATCTGGACATCGAGTAGGTGGAGGCCGGCCCGCCGACAGGCCTATCGGCGGGACTGGATGTATTGCTCGAGAAGAGCCAGGGCGAGCTTGCGATCGCCCTCGCTCGCCGTCGCGAAGGCTTCGTCATAGAGCGCTTCGATCCACTGGTCCTTGACCGGATCGGCGCTGCCTTCCCGCGCGAGGGTCAGCCACATCAGCCCCTTCGCGCGCTGGCGCGGAACGCCCTGCCCGGTGATCAGCAGATGCCCGAGAAGCGCCTGAGAGGCGTGGTGCCCCTTCTCGGCCGCGAGGTTGAACCAGCGGGCGGCGCGGCGGGCATCCTTCGAAACGCCGGTGCCTTCGAGATAGAGCCGGGCCAGATTGTACTGCGCGTTCGGGTCGCTGAAATACGACGCCGCATAGTTGAACATCTCGACCGCACGAGAGGGATTGGCGGCCACGTAAGTGCCCTTGATCCCTTCCAGGAAATAGCCGCCGAGCGCCACGAAGGCGCTGGAGACCACCGCGGCGTTCGGGGAATCCGGGCTCTCGTCCGCGTTCTGGTCGGCGAGCTTCGAGAAATACTCGAACGCTTTCAGGTCGTCGTGGTCGACGCCGTCGCCATCGGCATACATCCGCCCAAGCTTCCAGAGGGCGAGCGTATGCCCCTGCCCTGCCGCATACTCGAGCGCCTGAGCGGCGCCGATCTTGTCGCCGGCATTGTAGTCGCGCATGCCATTCCGCAGCGCCTCACGAGCGGAATCGTACTTCACGCTTGGCCGAATGGCCGGGGCGAGCGCGGGCGTGACGGGGGCAAGCGTCGGCGAGATGGTCTGCGGACGCGGAGCGGCATCGAGCGCGTGCGATGCGCTCGTGCCGAGCAGGGTCACGCCCAGGGTGAATGCGATAAGGCTAGACGTCCGCATAGGTTTCTTTTTCTGCAGCTCCGCCGGGATGGGTGACGGCTCCATCCCGCGCAGGACCTACTGTTTGCGCATATTTCCAGAGATATCCCGAGGTCGCCGTGGTCTCGCGCGGAGTCCATGCCGCACGGCGGCTGGCCAGCTCCTCGTCCGAGAGCTCCACGTCGATGGTTCCTTTGATGGCGTCGAGGACGATGACGTCCCCGTCGCGGATCAGGCCGATCGGTCCGCCGACCGCCGCTTCCGGCCCCACATGGCCGATGCAGAAGCCGCGCGTCGCGCCTGAGAAACGGCCGTCGGTGATGAGAGCCACCTTGTCGCCCATGCCCTGCCCGTACAGAGCGGCCGTGGTCGAGAGCATCTCGCGCATGCCGGGGCCGCCGCGCGGTCCCTCGTAGCGGATGACGAGCACGTCGCCCTCGTTGTACTGGCGCTTGGACACGGCCTCGAAGCAAGCCTCCTCGCCGTCGAAGACCCGGGCGGGGCCGCGGAAGGTCTGCTTCTCGACCGGCATGCCGGCGACCTTCACGATCGCGCCTTCGGGAGCGAGGTTGCCCTTGAGCCCTACCACGCCGCCGGTCGGCGTGATCGGCTTGTCCGCGGGGCGGACGACGTCCTGATGGTCGTTCCACTGCACCGAGGCGAGGTTCTCGGCCATGGTGCGGCCGGTCACCGTCAGGCAGTCCCCGTGCATGAAGCCGTGGTCGAGCAAGGTCTTCATGAGGAGCGGGATGCCACCGACCTCGAACATGTCCTTCGCCACGTAGCGGCCGCCCGGCTTCAGGTCGGCGATGTAGGGGGTGCGCTTGAAGATCTCGGCCACGTCGAAGAGGTCGAATTTGATCCCGGCCTCATGGGCGATGGCCGGCAGGTGAAGCGCCGCATTGGTCGAGCCGCCGGACGCCGCCACCACCGTGGCTGCGTTCTCGAGCGCTTTGCGGGTCACGATATCGCGCGGCCGGATGTTCCGGGCGATCAGGTCCATGATCTGCTCGCCGGCCGCCGCACAGAACCGGTCGCGAATCTCGTAAGGAGCCGGAGCGCCGGCCGAATACGGGAGCGCGAGGCCGATGGCCTCGGACACGGTCGCCATCGTGTTGGCGGTGAACTGCGCCCCGCAGGCGCCTGCCGAGGGGCATGCGACCTGTTCGAGCTCGGTCAGGTCCTCGTCGGACATCTCGCCGACGGAGTGCTTGCCGACCGCCTCGAAGATGTCCTGGACCGTGACGGGCTTGCCCCGGAACGAGCCGGGCAGGATCGAGCCGCCATAGATGAAGATCGACGGCACGTTGAGGCGCACCATCGCCATCATCATGCCAGGCAGGGACTTGTCGCAGCCGGCCATGCCAACGAGCGCATCGTAGGAGTGCCCGCGCATGGTCAGCTCGACCGAGTCCGCGATCACCTCGCGGGACGGGAGGGACGACTTCATGCCCTGGTGCCCCATGGCGATGCCGTCGGTCACCGTGATGGTGCAGAACTCGCGCGGCGTGCCGTGGGCCGCCGCGACGCCCTTCTTCACCGCTTGCGCCTGGCGCATGAGCGAGATGTTGCAGGGGGCCGCCTCGTTCCAGCAGGTGGCGACGCCGACGAGCGGCTGCGCGATCTGCTCGCTGGTAAGGCCCATGGCGTAGAGATAGGACCGGTGCGGCGCGCGAGCCGGCCCCACCGTCACGTGACGGCTCGGGAGTCTCGACTTGTCGATCACGCGGGCATCCATGGACCTGCACTCTTCCCTATTAGGCATATCACCCTAATTCCGACTGGTTACGGAACCACCGTGATTTGCCATGTGCCGCGCCGCCGACGCAACGACCCCGAAAGAGTAAGCCTGCAAGCTTTCTGCCGAGCTCGGCTCAAGGCCTCTTGGCCTTAAAGCGTTGGGTTTGAAGCACTTTATCGTGCTTTATCAGGTGCTCGTGGTTTATGGCGGGATCGCGGCGGAGCTTGGGCCAAGAACGGCAGGATCAGGAAGGTTTAAAGGTGTTGCGCAGCCGCAACATCTTTCGGACCATTTTCCTACCCCTTAATCGACATTGACCGACGAAAACCACACATCGTCGTAAATTGCGGTTGCTGAGGCATCCGGCTCTCGCTCGGCCGTCAGCCAGATCGAGCGCGTCGCGGCGACGTCCGATTCCGATGGGCCGGAACCAGCCGGATCTCTGGCGGTCGCTCCGCTGCAGCCGATGAAGCCGACACTCATGAGGGGCTTGGCGCGGTAGCCGTTCAGCGCGCGGGTCACAAGCATCGCAGGGCCCCAATCCCCATGCGGCTGCCACGGAAAGATCAGGCGCCCGCCCTGGTGGAGAGCCCGCAGCCACTCCCGGTCCGGCGCCGCCACGGCGGCGTTCACGTAGATGACGTTCGCGCTCGGCAATATCCTTCCGTATGCGGAGCCCGCGTGAACGGATACCTGGAGGTAGCCCGACAGGTTTCGGGCCGCGATGACTGCAAGGTCAGCCTCGTACTCATAGGCTTCGATACGACCGCCCGGCTCGACGAGACGCGCCAGAATCGCCGTGTAGTAGCCGGTTCCCGCCCCGACATGAATGATGGTTTCGCCCGGCTGCGGGCCGACCGCCGCCAGCCAGGCCGCATGGAGCGCCGGCTCGCCGTTGTTGATGCCGCGCGTCCGGTCGATCGCGACCAAGACGTTGGCATAGATGTCGTCGATGCCGGAGGTCTGGAACGCCGTGCCGCGGCTGATCACGGTCCAGGGCGGCGGGGGCAGGAAATCCTCACGCCGAACGGACGCGAAGGCTTGCTCGACGCGGGAGTTGCTGATCCCGGCCTCTTCCGCAACCTTCGCGGCATAGCGCAGGCGGCGCTCCTCTGGCGAATCCATCGCGGCCTCCGGAAAGCGTCTCCCGGAATACGCTGGTGCGGAAGCGCCGGCCGGCAAGGGCCGGCTCTGCGGCTACATGCGGAAGACGCCGAACTTCGTGTCGGGCACCGGCGCGTTCAGGGTCGCCGAGAAGGCCAGCGCCAGCACGCGCCGGGTCTCGGAAGGGAGGATGACGCCGTCGTCCCAGAGGCGGGCGGTCGCGTGATAGGGGCTGCCCTCCTCCTCATAGCGCTCGCGGATCGGCGCCTTGAAGGCCTCTTCATCCTCGGCGCTCCAGGACTTGCCCTCGGCCTCGATGTTGTCACGCCGAACGGTTGCGAGCACGCTCGCGGCCTGCTCGCCGCCCATGACGGAGATGCGCGAGTTTGGCCAGGTGAACAGGAAGCGCGGCGAATAGGCCCGGCCGCACATGCCGTAATTGCCCGCCCCGAAGGAGCCGCCGACCAGGACCGTGATCTTCGGCACCTGCGCGCAGGCGACCGCCGTCACGAGCTTCGCGCCATCCTTGGCGATGCCGCCGGCCTCGTACTGACGCCCGACCATGAAGCCGGAGATGTTCTGCAGGAACAGGAGCGGGATGCGCCGCTGGCAGCACAGCTCGATGAAATGCGCGCCCTTGAGAGCGCTCTCCGAGAACAGGATGCCGTTGTTGGCGATGATGCCGATCGGCATGCCCCAGAGTCGCGCGAAACCCGTCACCAGGGTCGTGCCATAGAGCCGCTTGAACTCGTCGAACTCCGACCCGTCGACGAGCCGGGCGATCACCTCGCGGATGTCGTACTGCTTCTTGAGGTCCGTGGGCACGATCGCGTCCAGGTCCTCGAGGGCGTATTTCGGCTCGACCGGGTCGGCGAGGTCGATGTCGACGCTCTTGCGGGTGTTGAGCGTGCCGACGATGCGGCGGACGATCGCCAAGGCGTGCACGTCGTCGGTCGCGTAGTGGTCGGCGACGCCGGACTGGCGGGCGTGGACGTCGGCTCCGCCCAGATCCTCGGCCGAGACCACCTCGCCCGTCGCGGCCTTCACCAGGGGCGGGCCGCCTAGGAAGATGGTGCCCTGACGCCGCACGATGACGGTCTCGTCGGACATGGCCGGCACATAGGCGCCGCCTGCCGTGCAGGAGCCCATGACGCAGGCGATCTGCGGAATCCCCAGCGAGGACAGGGTCGCCTGGTTGTAGAAGATGCGGCCAAAGTGCTCGCGGTCCGGAAAGACTTCGGTCTGGTGCGGCAGGTTCGCGCCGCCGGAATCGACGAGGTAGATGCACGGAAGACGGTTCTCTCGGGCCACCTCCTGGGCGCGGAGGTGCTTCTTCACCGTCATGGGGTAGTAGGTGCCGCCCTTGATGGTGGAATCGTTGCAGACGATCATCACCTCGCGGCCTTCGACGCGGCCGATGCCGGTGATGATGCCGGCGCCGTGGATGGCGTCCTCGTACATGCCGTGGGCCGCAAGCGAGCCCAGCTCCAGGAACGGCGCGCCGGGATCGAGCAGGCGGGTCACGCGCTCCCGCGGCAGCAGCTTCCCGCGGGCGAGGTGGCGTTCGCGCGCTTTGGCCGGCCCACCCTGAGCTGCAGTGGAGCGCTTGTCCTGCAGCTCGCGCGCGAGTTCGGCCCAGGCCGCGCGGTTCGCCTGCGCAGTTACGGAGGAGAGATCGGCCGTGGAGGCAATGACGGGCACGTCTTCAGGCTCCCTGGATTGAACTGAGGCCCCCCGGAGCGGGAGGCCTCTTCAAAGGGTCACAGGCTGGCATTTCAGGTTCGAGGGGGCAACCGCCTCCTGATCCGCTCTTGGGCGAATCAGCCCTTGGCGCGGATCACCGTCTCCTGCCGGACGACGCCGGGGCCGCAGCGATAGGCGATACCGCGCACGAGGCTCCAGTCCGGGGAGTTCCGCTGGAGGTAAAGATGCGTGCCGCCCAGAGCCAGGGTGGAATCCAGCATCGCATCCGTGGCCGATCCGAAGCCCGGCACCGTGGGGACCGTGGGGCTCACCTCGCCGAGGCGGGTGCAGACCCGGACGTCGGCGGGAGAATCGACGATATGGATGAGCTCCCTCGGCTTGGGCGTGTAGGAGCACGCCGAAGCGGCCAGAGCGACAAGGGAGACAAGAAGAGCGCGTTGCATAGAGAAGCCTGCCGGTGGTTCAGCTTTTCCGGACAAGCTTAGAGCATGAAGCGCCGTTGGGGAGAAGTCTTGTAGCGGTCAAGGTCCGAAAACCCGGATCAGTTGCTCTGGAGCAACGCCTCCTCGACCTGGACCGTCGGGCCGAAGATCTCCTCGAAGGCGGACCGCATGACAGAATCGACTTCCGGCATGGTCACCGGGATCCCGAGATCCACGAGACTCGTGACCCCGTGCTCCGTCACCCCGCATGGCACGATGCCCGAGAAATGGGACAGGTCCGGCTCCACGTTCAGGCTGATGCCGTGGAAGCTCACCCACCGGCGGACACGGATGCCGATGGCGGCGATCTTGTCCTCGGTGTTGTCGCCCTTCGTCGGGCGCCTGACCCAGACCCCGACCCGGTCCTCCCGCCGCTCGCCCCGGACGTTGAACCCGTCGAGCGTGGCGATCAGCCAAGCCTCCAGAGCCGCCACGTACCGGCGCAGGTCGGGCTGGCGGCGCTTGAGGTCGAGCATGACATAGGCCACCCGCTGCCCGGGCCCGTGATAGGTGAACTGCCCTCCCCGCCCCGTCCTGTGGACCGGAAGACGGTCCGGGTCGACGAGGTCCTCATCCTGGGCCGAGGTCCCGGCCGTGTAGAGCGGCGGATGCTCCACGAGCCAGACGAGCTCGCGCGCCCGCCCGTCCGCGATGGCGGCGGCACGCTCCTCCATGAACGCGACCGCCCGCTCGTAGCCGGTGAGCCCCTCGGTCACGAGCCATTCCACGGGCTCGGCGCCGGCCTCGGCCGGAAAGGTATCCGCCAGATTGTCACGAAGGCTCGACACGGCTTGGTCTCCTGCAGCAGTGAACGGCTTTACCCAATCCCCCCTCGCGGCGCCCCGGTCAACATCGGCCGGAGGCGCCAAGGGCCGTTACAAGGTAGGGATTGCGGCTCAGTTTTGCGAATGCGGCAAAAGACTCGCTGAACGGGCTTGCGGTGGCCCGATCGTTCTGTTAGTTCACCGCCTCGCCGGGGGAGACAACCCTGGCTTCGAAGGTTTCGCGGTCGTGGCGGAATTGGTAGACGCACTACCTTGAGGTGGTAGCGGGGAGACCCGTGGAGGTTCGAGTCCTCTCGACCGCACCAAACCTTCGAGAAAGCCCTCAGGGCACACTAAAAAAGGTCCCGTTCCGGGGCCTTTTTTGTTGCCTGCGCCGCCGCAGCGCGTCACCTAGAGTGAACCTCCTTCTCGTGAGCCTGAATCAGGGTCCGAGAAACCACCGCCACCCGTTTCCGCGATCAGGTCTTCTCGGCGCATTGTCTGGGCCCTGCCCCATGCCTAAAAGGCTTCTGATCACCACGAAGGACAGGCCCATGCTGGACGCTGACGACAAGACGGCGCTCCACACGCCCGAGGACGGCGTGGCCGAGCCTGTGCCTTTCCGCGACGAGGAAGGCTTCATCAATCCCGATTTCGTGGCCCTGGTGGCCGACACGATCCAGGAATCGGACACGGCGCGCCTTCAGCACCTGCTCGAGGATTTCCACGAATCCGACCTCGGCGACCTGCTGGAGGCGCTCGACCCAGACTTCCGCCCCCGCCTCATCGAGCTTCTCGGCTCCGCGTTCGACTTCACGGCTCTGACCGAGGTCGACGAGGCTATCCGCGAGGAAATCCTCGAAGGTTTGAATCCCTCGACCCTCGCGGAGGGCGTCCGCGAGCTCGATTCGGACGACGCGGTCACGATTCTCGAGAGCCTCGGCGAGGAGGACAAGGCCGAGGTCCTCGACCAGCTCCCGCCCATGGAGCGCATCGCACTCCAGCGCTCCCTCGACTATCCGGAGGAGAGCGCCGGCCGGCGCATGCAGACGGAGCTCATCGCCGTCCCGCCCTTCTGGACCGTGGGGCAGACGATCGATTTCATGCGCGACACCGCGGATCTGCCAGAGACCTTCTACGAGATCTTCGTCATCGATCCGGCCGGCCACCTGCTCGGCGCCGTGGCGCTCGACCGCCTGCTGCGTTCGAAGCGGCCTGTGACGATCCAGGAGATCATGGATGACGAGCCGGACCGGGTGGAGGCGACGCAGAACCAGGAGGAGGTCGCGCGCCTGTTCGAGCGCTACAACCTCGTCTCCGCCGCCGTCGTGGACGAGGCCAACCGCCTCGTCGGCGTGATGATGGTCGACGACATCGTGGACGTGCTCGAGGAAGAGGCGGACGCGGACATCAAGCAGCTCGGCGGCGTGAAGTCGGACGAGGAGCTCTCCGACACGGTTCTCTACATCCAGAGGAGTCGCTTTCCCTGGCTCTTTGCCAACATGTGCACGGCCTTCCTGTCGGCCGGGGTCATCCGCTTCTTCGAGGGATCTCTCGAGCGGATGGTGGCCCTCGCGATCCTCATGCCGATCGTGGCCTCGATGGGCGGCAATGCCGGCACCCAGACCATGACGGTCGCGGTCCGCGCACTCGCGACCCGAGAACTCGGCCGCACGAATGCTTGGCGCATCATCCGTCGCGAAGCCGCCGTCGGCATTCTGAACGGCTTGGTCTTCGCGGTCATCCTGGGGGCCGTGGCCGCCCTGTGGTTCCAGTCCAGCCAGATCGGGATCGTGATCGGCCTTGCCCTCATCACAGTCCTGATCTTTGCGGCTCTCGGCGGCATCCTCGTGCCGCTGACCCTGAACCGCCTCGGTGTGGATCCCGCCGTCTCCTCGGGCCCCTTCGTCACCAGCATCACGGATATCGTGGGCTTCTTCGCCTTCCTGGGTATAGCGACGCTGTGGTTTAGCCTTTAAGACTGTTTCGGCTCCGTTTTCGTAATGACCTGTTAACGGGACATGGGGCATCTCGTGATCTGATCAGGTCATGCGTAAAACAGTCGAGCCGATGAAGAACCGCCGTCCTTCCCGCCGCTCCAGGAAATCTCCCCCGAAGCAGTCTGCCCTGCAGACCGTCGTCCGCTGCGTGCGGTTCGGAGCGGTCACCGCCTTGGCCCTCGGCCTCGCCTCCTGCGCCATCGCCCCGTCGTCGAGCCGGTATCCGCTGAAGAGCGACGTGAAGCCCCATGCGGGCGTGGCGACGGCGCACAGGCTGCCGATCCACGGCGTCGACATCTCGAAATGGCAGGGCAAGGTCGACTGGGCCGCGCTGCGGCAAGCCGGCACCCAGTTCGCCTTCATCAAGGCCACGGAAGGCGGCGACCACGTGGACAACCGCTTCCTCGAGAACTGGTGGGCGGCCAAGAATGCCGGCGTCCCCCGCGGCGCCTACCACTTCGTCTACTGGTGCCGCCCGGCCCACGAGCAGGCGGCCTGGTTCAAGAAGAACGTCCCGCAGGACCCGGATGCCCTGCCGCCCGTGCTCGACGTGGAATGGAACGGCGAATCCGTGAATTGCCCGAAGAAGGTCCCGCGCCAGCAGGCCCTGGCCATGATCGACGTCCTGCTGCGCGAGATGGAGGCTCATACGGGCAAGCGGCCGATCATCTACACCGACATCACCTTCCACCAGGAGATCCTGGAAGGCGAATACAAGGACTATCCCTTCTGGATCCGCAGCACCGCGGCCGAGCCTCACCACCGCTACAACGACCGCCGCTGGACGTTCTGGCAGTTCACGACCACCGGCCGCGTGCCCGGCGTGACAGGCGACATCGACCGCAACGCCTTCTACGGCACGGAAAACCAGTGGCGCATGTTCGTCCAAAGCAAGTGCGACCCGCGCGACCACCAGAAGCTCAAGCCCATCGGCGTGTGCCGCGACGTGGACACGGCGGTGCAGACGGCGAGCTTCGAGGAATAGCCTGACTTCGCCGCAAAGGCTGCTATATCTCTCCCCAATCATCCCGCCCGGCGGCGCTTGCCCGCACTGCCGAGCGGCGGGACAATAGGCCCGCCCTTGAGCCCTGCTCTGCGGAGGCTCGGTGTGGGACCAGGAGAGAAACGCTGTGATTCCCAACGATTCCAAGATCTTCAACTTCGATCTCGGCGAAACGGCCGACGCCATCCGCGCGACGGTGCGCAACTTCGCCCAGGACCACATCGCGCCCCGCGCCCAGGAGATCGACCGCACCAACGAGTTTCCCCGCGATCTCTGGCCCCAGATGGGCGAGCTCGGCCTCCACGGCATCACGGTCGAGGAGGAATATGGCGGCATCGGCCTCGGCTATCTCGAACATGTGATTGCCGTTGAGGAAATCTCCCGCGCATCCGCGTCGGTCGGCCTCTCGTACGGCGCCCATTCGAACCTCTGCATCAACCAGATCCGCCGCAACGGCAGCGAGGATCAGAAGCAACGCTACCTGCCGAAGCTGATCGCCGGCGAGCATCTCGGCGCGCTCGCCATGTCGGAGCCTGGATCGGGCTCGGACGTGGTCTCCATGCGCACCCGCGCCGAGAAGCGCGGCGACCGATATTTCATCACCGGCACCAAGATGTGGATCACGAACGGCCCCGGCGCCGACGTCCTCGTGGTCTACGCCAAGACCGATCCGGATGCCGGCCCGCGCGGCATGACCGCCTTCATCATCGAGAAGAGCTTCAAGGGCTTCTCCACGCAGCAGAAGCTCGACAAGATCGGCATGCGCGGCTCGGACACCTGCGAGCTCGTCTTCGAGGAATGCGAGGTGCCGGAGGAGAACGTGCTCGGTCAGGTCGGCCGGGGCGTGAACGTGCTCATGTCCGGCCTCGACTACGAGCGCGCCATCCTGGCGGCCGGCCCTCTCGGGATCATGCAGGCCTGCATGGACGTGGTGCTGCCCTACATCCACGAGCGCAAGCAGTTCGGCCAGCCCATCGGCACCTTCCAGCTCGTCCAGGGCAAGGTGGCCGACATGTACGTGAACATGAACGCCGCGAAGGCCTACGTCTACGCCGTCGCCAAGGCCTGCGACCGGGGCGAGACCACCCGCGAGGACGCGGCCGGCGCGATCCTCTACGCGGCCGAGCAGGCCACCAAATGCGCCCTCGACGCCATCCAGCTGCTCGGCGGCAACGGCTACATCAACGACTACCCGACCGGCCGCCTCCTGCGCGACGCCAAGCTCTACGAGATCGGCGCCGGCACGAGCGAGATCCGGCGCATGCTGATCGGCCGCGAGCTGTTCGAGAAGACGGCGTAAACGCATATCGGACGCCAGCACAGGACATTGGCGCTCGCTGCCTGAAGGGCTATGACCGCATGTCCCAACGTCAGGAACCGCTTACTCATGACCCTCGACAAAGCCATCGTCGACGCCCTGCGCGCCGCTTCCACCGCAACCATCACCACCGTTCTCCTGAAGAAGGGGATCCGGCGCTGCTGGATGCAGGGGCCGATGCCGGCCTTCAACGCCGGGGAGCGTCTGGTGGGCCGCGCCTTCACCCTGCGCTTCGTGCCGGCCCGCGAGGATCTGGCGACGCCGGAATCCTGGTCCTCCCCCCGCTCCACCCGCGGCGCCATCGAGGACATGCCGGAGGGCTGCATCGCGGTCGTGGATTCCATGGGCGTGAAGGATGCCGGCATCTTCGGCGACATCCTCACGGCCCGCATGAAGAAGCGCGGCGTGACGGCTCTCGTGACCGACGGCGTGGTGCGTGACGCGGTCGGCGTCGACGGCACGGGCCTCCCCGTCTGGTGCTCGGGCGCGGCGGCCCCTCCGTCCGTGGCGGGCCTGACCTTCGTGGGCTGGCAGGAGCCGATCGGCTGCGGCGGCGTCGCGGTGTTCCCCGATGACGTGATCGTCGCCGACCAGGACGGCGTGGTGGTGATCCCGGCCGCCATCGTCGAGGAGGTCGCGAAGGCCGCCGTCGAGCAGGAGCGGCTCGAGCTGTGGATCATGCGCGAGGTCGACAAGGGCGTGCCCCTGCCCGGCCTCTATCCGCCCAATGCCGAGACCAAGGCCCGCTACGAGGCGGAATCCGGCAACAGCTAACACTCACGGGAGGGCCGGCAGCACGTGTTCTACTACGTTTCGAAAATCGCCTGGTTTTTCGCCACGCCGTCGAACCTGCTGCTCAGCCTCGTCGTGCTGGGGCTGCTGATCGCCCTCACGAAGCGCCTGCGGCGGATCGGGATCGGGGTCGCTCTGGTCTTCGCCCTGGCGACCGTCGCGTTCGGCCTGCTGCCCCTCGCCAACTACCTCTTCGTGCCCCTGGAGGGCCGCTTCCCGGTCTTTCAGGACGACGGCAGGCCGATCGACGGGATCATCCTTCTCGGCGGCTCTGTCGATGCGGAGGATTCGATCAACCGGGGCTCCATCGTCGTCAACGAGGCGGCCGAGCGGGTGCTCGACGTGATCCAGCTCTCCCATCGCTACCCCGATGCGCGCCTCCTTATCGTGGGAGGCGGCGGCACCGTGTTCGGTGACGGAACGGCGGAGGCGCCGGTCACCGCTGCGTTCATGAAGAGCATCGGCATCGACCCGAACCGGATCCTCATCGAGGACAGGTCCAGGACGACCTTCGAGAACGCCATCTATTCGGTGCAGGTCGCGAAGCCCAAGGAAGGGGAGCGCTGGCTTCTGGTGACGTCCGCCTGGCACATGCCTCGCGCCATTGGCGTCTTCGAGAAGGCCGGTTTTCCCGTCATCCCCTACCCGGTCGATTTCCGGGTCGGCGGCAGCTTCCACGGCGTACGCGGCTTCGCCACTGTCTCCGACGGGCTTCGTCGCTTCGATGTCGGAGCCAAGGAGTGGGCAGGCCTCGTCGCCTATTACCTGGCGGGGCGTTCCAGCGAACTCTTTCCCGGCCCTCAGGCCTCGGGCGAAGGCGGCAGCGTCAGCCGGTAGATCCCGCGGAAATCGTCCGGATCGGCCGGACGTCCCTTGCGCAGGATGACGATGCGTCCCTGCTTCATCAGCCGCACGGCCACTTGGCGCACCAGCCCCATCAGGGGGCCCCATTCATCGGGCTTGTCGCCGCCGACCACGCGGGCCACCTCCGTCGGGTCGAGGTTCTTGCCAGCCCCACGCTCCGTCACCAGCGCCAGCATGGCGGTCTCGATCTCCTCAGGAGTCGGTTTTCTTGGCATGGGTCCCACTCAGCGCCGCGATCCGCGCATCCGATATGAACTGGCGGCGCCACATGACATAGAGCACGCCCGCCGTCGCCGCCATGAAAAGATAGGCGCTGACGAACCAGCCGAGATAGGCGAGCGAAAAGAAGAAAGCCCGCTGTCCGCGGTTGAAGTGCTTGCCCGCGACCGCGTTCATCAGCCCCGCCTGCCGGGCGACGGCGAGCGCCTCGTCATGGTTGTGCGCCTTCAGCACGGGAATCGAACCGACCATGATGGCCATGTAGTTGAAGAGCCGGTAGGACCAGGCGAACTTGAAGAAGGCGTAGACGAAGACCACCGCAAGCCCGATCACTTTCAGCTCCCAGGCAAGCGGCGTCGGCGGCTCGCCGAAGGGAAGCCCCGCGAAGAGCGGTAGCACCGTATCGATGGAGCGCATGAGCGCCAGCACGCCGCCGATGGCGATCAGCGACGTCGAGGCGAAGAAGGCCGTGCCGTTCATGAGCGATGCCAGAATCGTGGTGTCGACGATCCGGTTCTCGCGCACCACGAGCTGCTCCATCCAGCGGTGGCGGTACTGGTCCATGATTCTGTTGAGGCTGCGCTGGCCGGCCGGGGAGATCTCGACGGCCGCGTGGTAGCCGAGCCAGGACGCAAGGAAGAAGGCAAGCGCCGCGTAGTCGATGATCGTGAAGCCCAGCACATTCGCCTCCGGTTGACTCTGCCGCCATCATGCCCAGTTTGTGGAAAGCCTCAAAGCGGAGCAGCCTTCATGAGTCAAACCATTACCCGCGGCTTCAAGACGTTGCTCGACGAGGCGAACGCCAAGATCAGGACGATTCCGGCCGCCGAGGCGATCCCGCTGCTCGAACGTGAAGACACGGTCTTCGTCGACTTGCGCGACCCGCGCGAGCTGGAGCGCGAGGGCAGGATCCCCGGCGCCGTCCACTGCCCGCGCGGGATGCTGGAATTCTGGATCGACCCCGAGAGCCCTTACCACAAGCCAGTCTTCGCCCAGGACAAGACCTTCGTGTTCTTCTGCGCCGCCGGATGGCGCTCCGCCCTATCGACCGCAACAGCCCAGGACATGGGCCTGAAGCCCGTCGCTCATATCGAGGGAGGCTTCACGGCCTGGAGGGAGGCCGGCGGGCCGGTCGACCTGTCTCCGAAGCCGCCCAGGACCTGAACGCATTTCCCGGGACTTTTCCCTTCCGACCGCGTTCCTCCTGACATCCCATCGATCAGGAAAGAGGAGGCACCATGAAGGGAATCGTCCTGCATGCGCCGGGCGGGCTCGACCGTCTGGAGCAGATCGACATGCCGGATCCCGGAACTCCAGCTGCCGGCGAGATTCGGGTCAGGCTCCACGCGAGTTCCTTGAACTACCACGATTACGGCGTCGTCAGCGGACGGATGCCGACGGCGGACCGGCGGATCCCCATGTCGGACGGCGCGGGCGTGGTCGAGGCCGTGGGCGATGGCGTAACCGAGTTCGCGCCGGGCGACCGCGTGGTCTCGTGCTTCTTTCCCGGCTGGCTCGAGGGCCCTCCCCCGATGGCCGACTTTTCGACCGTGCCGGGCGATGGGGTCGACGGCTACGCGCGGGAGGCGGTGGTGCGCCCCGCGGCCTGGTTCACGCGGGCGCCGAACGGCTTCAGCCACGCGGAGGCGGCGACGCTCACCACGGCCGGCCTGACCGCCTGGCGTGCACTGGTGGTCAACGGCGGCCTCAAGGCGGGCGACGTGGTTTTGGTGCTCGGCACGGGCGGCGTCTCGATCTTCGCCCTGCAGCTCGCGAAGGCGATGGGTGCGACCGTAATCGCCACCTCCTCGTCCGACGAAAAGCTGGAACGGGCGCGGGCGCTAGGGGCCGACCATACGATCAACTACCGGCAGCACGAGGACTGGGGCGCCCGTGCCCGCGACTGGACCGGGGAACGCGGCGTCGACCACGTGATCGAGGTCGGCGGGCCCGGCACCCTGGGCCAGTCGATTGCGGCCGTACGCATTGGCGGTCACATTTCGCTGATCGGTGTCCTGACGGGACGGGCCGGCGAGGTGCCGACCGCGCTCCTGATGGCGAAGCAGGCACGGCTTCAGGGCTTGATCGTCGGCAATCGTCGCCACCAGATGGATTTCGTGCGGGCGATCGACGCGATCGGACTGAAGCCGGTGATCGACCGCAGCTTCGGGCTGGAGGAGATCGCCGATGCCTTCCGGTACGAGGAGTCAGGCGCGCATTTCGGCAAGATCTGCTTGGAGTTCTGAGAGTAGCGGGGCACCCTCAGACGGTGTCGCGCACCTCGAACGAGCGGACCGGAGACGAGGCCTCCTGGCCAGCCTCCACCTCCTCGATCGCTTCGACGACGGCGCCTCTGGGGCCCTGGCGGCAGGCCTTCAGCATCACGTCGACGAGATCGCCGGGCCCTGAGAAGACGGCCTCGACGGACCCGTCCCGGCGATTGCGCACCCACCCGTTGAGGCCATGCAGCTGGGCCTGGTGATGGGTCCAGGCGCGATAGCCGACGCCCTGGACGCGTCCGCGGATGATGACGTGGAGAGTGCGGTTCGAAGTCATTGCCCCTCGGATTCCAGTCGCGCCGGCTGTGGCCGCGCATGATGGCTCAACGCCGCCCCAACGCAAAGGTTCGGGGTCAGGCGCCGGGCGCCTTTCGCAGGGTCCCGGTCGGTGCGCTCCAAAGCGGGCGGACGGGAGGCCGCTGGACGGGCCCGGCGGCCGTTCCTTGCGCCTTCGGCAGCCAGCGCCCGAGGCTCTGGATGTAGTCCTGCGGCAGCCTGGCCTTTGTGGCAGCGTCCACGATGCTTTCCATGTAGCCGGGCTTCGGCACGCCCGGCTTGGCGCTTCGCCCGACATACACCACCGCCCGGCGGGATCCCTGCGCGGTGACCACGGGCTGGATGACCTTGGTGTAGAGCCCCGTCGACAGGCTCTCGTAGCGGTCAAGCGCCGGCACGTCCGCCAGGGCGAGGTCCCACAGGAGGCCCCAGACCGCGCGCTGCGGATCGCGCACTACGGAGGCATAGCCCCCTTCGAAGATGATGAAGCGATGGCGCATCAGCCGCGCGAGGCCGACCGGCTTCGAGGCCGGGCAGCGCAGGGCCATGGCGTCCTGGTCCATGTTGGACCCGTAGGCGAAATAGAGGGGCATGGCGTCTCTTAGCCTAATACAAGTGAGTGGCAAGAGCAGAGCGGCGGGAGAAAAACACCCGGGCAGCCCGCCCGTAATCCGCCCGGCACAGGTCGCCCCGACGTCAGGACGGTCGAGCCGTCCTATGACGCACCGGTCCGAGCGAACGTAGGGCCAGCCATCGCTAAGACCATCCACAGTGGAAGTCCGTAGGGCTCAGGCCTCCGACGAAACCAGGGCCGAAAAGGGCGTCTGAACGAAAAGCTCAGGCTCATGGAACGGACGGATGCCTTCAGGTCTCCCGCCGCGCGAACTCTCGGCCGAACCTTATGCTCCCATGCCGGAAGATCTCGAGCCGCTGTCGAACCCATGTGTCGCAGATCATCGCTTCATTCGTTCAAGCCAGTGCGTCCGCTGCTTCCGGCACGTGACCCCGGACCTCTCGATAATGCTTCCGGAGAAGGCCTAAACGGTCGCGAAGCAGCCACCGTCCAGTCATGAGCACGGCCACCACAGCCAGCCCGGAAGCCAGACCGATCCACACCCCGGCGCCAGCGAGATCAGTGCCGAAGGCCAGCATAGCCCCGAGGGGGAAGCCGATCCCCCAATATCCGAGTGCAGCAAATAGCATTGGAACCCGCGTATCCTGCAGCCCGCGCAGCATGCCTGAGGCGATGGACTGCGCTCCATCGACGATCTGGAACAAGCCGGCAAAGGCGAGGAACCACATCGCGAGGCTGGCCACTTCGGCATTGCTGGGATCATTCAGATCGAGAAACGCCGCGACCAGGACCTGGGGATGAAGCAGCATGATCATGGCCATGATCGCCATGAACCCGACCCCGAGGGCATAGGCGCTCCATCCAGCCCTCATGACTCCTCTTGGATCCATTTCACCGTTGGCACGCCCCACGCGCACCGTGGCAACTTGGCTGAAGCCCACGGGCACCATGAAGCTCAACATCGAGATCTGCGCCGCGATCGCATGCGCCGCGAGAGCCGTCGGTCCGATAAGCCCCATCATGACGACTGCGGCGTAGAAGATCGTGGTCTCGAAGGCGAAGGTCAGCGCCATCGGCAGGCCGATCCGCCACAGCTGCATGAACCGGGGCCAGTCCGGTCGCCAGAATCGCCCAAAAAGGTGGTAGCGCCGGAAGCGCTTATGGGTTGAAACGACGATCGCGAGGCCGATGAACATCCACAGGCTTGAGCATGTGGTGACGATGCCGGCGCCCTTCAGGCCCATCTGCGGCAGGCCGAAATTTCCAAGGATGAGCCCGTAGCCGGCAATCGCGTTGAACAGAATGGCCGATCCGGCGATGAGCAAGGTCCAGAACGGCCGCTGCATGGCGGCGAGAAACGATCGAAGAACCAAGTACCCGAGGTAGGGAAGCAGCGCCCACTGCAGGGTATGCATGAACTCGGCCGAGCGTGCCGCGACATCGGGGCGCTGACCGAGCCAAACGTAGATGGATTCCACATTCCAGAGCATCGCCCAGAAGGGCAGACAGACCAGAGCAACGCTCCAGAGACCTTGCCGGACCGTGCGCCTTACATCCCGCACCGCATGCCGATTCCGTCCGAGCGACGTTGCGATCATGGGCATCGTCGCCGAGGCGATGCCCATGCAGAAGATCATGCAGGCGTGATAGAGGCTTGTCGCAAGCGAGCCTGCGGCAAGCGTCTCGGCGCCGAGGCGGCCGATGATGATGAGGTCAGTCGCGCTCAAGGCCGCCTGAGAGAGGTTCGTCAGGATCAGAGGCCAGCCCAAGGTGAGGGAGGCACGGAACTCCGCAGCCCAGATCCGCGCCGGTATCCTCTGCATCGTAAGTCATTTCCTCGTCAAAAGTGGTCCGAAGACATGGGCCGGGCACGCCATGCGCGGGCTTGGGTGGCCAACAGGCGGGTCCGGGAACAGATCGATCGGAGGGAATTTCCGAACGAGACAGGGAGCGGACGGCAAGTCACTCCAAGACCCAGGACGTTTGCCCTCGGATCCGCCGGCTCGCGGGTTGCCTCTGAACGAGGGGCTGTACCACCAGCAGCCTCACAAAGGAACAGCTTGTGATCGCGACGGCCTCGATGCGGGCTACTTTCGAGACGATGAGGTTTAGAAAGCGGACTTCCAAGCCGCCGTCAGCGCTAGGCGCCGTGGAAGGCCTTGCTCTTCGCAGAGACAGCAGAGCGGGACCAGACGATCATCGTCCCCTTGATCCAAGGAGCGAAATCCCGGCCGGCACCTTCAAGTCCCCCTCCTCGCTGTCAGGGTCCATGAAGTGTCCATCTTTTGGGATGACCAGTCCCACCCCGATCTTTGGAAGCTTGGCCAGTCCCGTACAGGAGATGGCGCTCGTTGTGCCTGATGCCGTCTCGTTGCCCGTCAGCGTGGTTGCGGGCGATCCCGGCACGGCGATGCGACCGTCGATCCGCATGTGCTGGTCGGGGAAGCGCCATGTGAAGCGCCGTCCCTTCTGCTGCCAGTGCCCCGGCCACTGGCCCTCTTTCACTCGCGACGCATCGAAGATGTAGGGGCTGACCTCCCCGTCCTGCATCTCGCCCCCACCCACCCCTCCTCCGGGATAAAAGGCGATCACGAACTGCGAGTGGTCTGATGCGCGAGTGCACCGCCACAAGGATCCTGCCAGGCTTGTGCCATCGGCTGCGGCTTCCGCCGAAAGAAGGACGAGCATGGCGCCCGCACCAAGAAGTGCTCTCATGGTCCCGACCTCATCTGCGCAGGTATGGAGAGTATGTCTCGCTCAAACGCCCTACTGCTGTCGCCAGTCGGACGATCAGGTGGTGATCTTTGGGTCCATCCTGACCGAGGCCCGGCCGCTGGTAAGGTCGGTGATCATCCGGACGATGTGCCGAGCGCCGGCTTCGGGCAACTCCGCTGTGAGCGTCGCGCCGGTCCCGGTGAAGGTCTCCTGGTGGATCCGGACGCCAGGCGTCCCGCTCAGCCGTGCCTTCACCAAGGCCAGATCGGAAAACGGCACGGCGATGACGGCTTCCTGGACGGGCAGGACTTCGACCTGCTGCGCCGCCCGCAGGCACGCGGCCGCAGTCCCTCCATATGCGCGGACCAAGCCCCCGCTTCCGAGCAGGACCCCTCCGAACCAGCGCGTGACGACGACAGCGACATGGTCGAGCGCAAGGCGATCAATGGCCTGCAAGATCGGCTTGCCGGCCGTCCCGCTTGGCTCGCCGTCGTCGCTCGATCGGCAGTTCTGGCCTATCCGCCAAGCCCAGCAGTTGTGATTAGCCCCTCGATCGGAATACGCGGCGAGGAAGTCCTTGCCGGCCTGCTCGCTCCCGATCGGGCCGGCTGTTGCGACAAATCGGCTCTTCTTGATGATCTGCTCGAACGAGGTGGTGTGCTCCAAGGTCAGCATGTGGCGCTCGAAAGGACCGATCTGGGTGCGGCCTCGGCGGTTGATCGGATCGCCTGTAAACACCGACAACCGTCACGAAGACAACCGCCTTGTTGGATTCTCGCGTCGAATATGGCTGACGGTTGGAGAATGTCCGAGCAGATTGCCCCTGCCTCGGTCTCTTCACCCTCCGGTTTGACGAGGACCGCTGCACCGGGAGGCCCTTAGCGACGGGAAGCGCGCGGGCTTGTGCTCAGGCCATTTACCGTTTCCCAACAGACCCTTACGGCCAAGGTTAACGGTTTATTAACCACATTTCGAGGAGAGTTAGGGACAAAAGCCTTGCGTATCGAAGGTGAGCCGCCATGCGCGATCGGAAAAGAAAGTTCAGAGTTCCAAGCATCAATCGCGATGCCAAGGATCGCATCGCTGAGCTGATGCGAAGCACATACTTTCCGCCTGATATGAGTCCCATATCGGACGAACAGCTCGATCTCCTGCTTGCATTGCGCCGGAAGGAGCGGGAACGCAGCCACTCGACATAGGAAGGCCGGATGTCGGGCACCTGCTTCGCCCGCAGACGCTGAAGGGTCATGGGTTCAGCAACGGTCGTGCGGCCGCACCGGCGAAATCGGCGACCACCCGGCTGATCGGGAGCAACCGCGGACAAATCCACCGCGATCGTCGGACCGGCTTCAGTGAAGCTGCCGGTTCGATGACAGCGACCTTGTCTGATCACCCAGATCTGAGCTGCCGGAACCAGCATTCGCCCAAGCGGTCTTCATCACGTAAGCTGGCACGATCGGATGTGCTCCCGGGATCACCGGCCGGTTGTGGTCCGAGCCCATTGTCGTGTCGCGGATCGGGGCAGCCGTGAGCAGTGATGGCAAGTCCGGGACCCACACAGCTGGACCCTCAGCCGGGACCGGTTGCAGGGTGGGTTCGTCCGGGGCAGAAGAAGAAACGGAGCTCGCCTGTTTGGTCGAAGGCGGGCAAGAGCTCGTCCAAAGGCAGACCGGCTGCATCGGACGCGCCGGTGTGATTACCCGCTCGAGACCGGCATAGGCCAGAGCCTCGGGACGGCTGACGTCCCCGAGCGAGACACCACGGCGCCACAGGGCCGTGAAGGATGGATGCTGCCCACCGTCTTCGTAGGAGGTCCGGATGGCCGGCCTTCCCTCCTCCAGCAGCACCGCCAGGTGGTCTTCTTCCAGAGCCCGGTAGGCCTGCACCGCGGCTTCCCGCTCTGGGCTCCTGGCCGGCTGGAAAGAGTATCGCCCCGCCGAGACGCCGGCGGCGATCTCCTCACCAGTGGCCTCGAAGCGATCCGAACCTTCCTTGAGCTGCCGCCAGAAGGCGATGTTCGGATCCAGACGATGGCGCACGAGGTTTTCCGCCGTCATCCGGAACGGGTAGGCCTGCAGCTGGACTGCCTTCTGACCACCCCTGAACGCTTCGCGCATGAGGGCGTAGATCTCCGAGATCCCCGCATCCGTCATGGCGTAGCAGCCGGCGGAGGAACATGTGCCGTGCACCATCAAGGCGGAACCGGTGGCGCCATGCGCCCGGTCGTAGGCATTGGGAAAGCCTGTGTCGAAGGAGAGATAGTGCTTCGACCTGGGGTTCATCTGGGAGGGAGTGATGGTGTAGAAACCTTCCGGCGTCTGCCGGTCGCCCTCCTTCCGCTTCGGGCCCAGCTGACCTGACCAGCGGCAGATCGGAAAGGTCTTGAGGCGGATATAGCGCCCGCTCGCGCTGCGCTTCCAGACCTCCAGCTCCGCTTCCTTCTTATAGACGCGGATCAGCATCGGCTCTGCCGAAGAGGTGCTCTTCTCCCGCATCTGAGCAATCGTCGATGCAGGTATCGGGGCTTCATGCTTAGGATAGGCTCCGGACTGCGCCTGGACAGCCTGCCCCATCACTCCAACTGCCATGACGAGTGGCGGAAGGAGCAGACGTGCGCACCTGAGCATCGAGGTCACGAGGCTCTTGCGGTCGTTGCGCACGCCTGGGATTGACAGGACGAGCAAGGGGGCTGGTCCACCGGTTGCAGACGATTGCGACAGTCCGTTGGAGACTCTGAACATGCTTGCAGAAGGATCAGGCATCGGACCGGATCTCACGACCCACCATCGGAGGATTTCGCATGGTCATGGCGTCGAAACTGCCACTCACGAGGGCTCTGCCCTGGTCATCCGAGGAACTTGAGCAGAGATAAGGCGGCGGATGAAAGATCAGGTTGGCGTTCCCCACTCTCGCGATGAGCCCGCCTCATCGGACGGGTCGTCCGGATCCTCCTGGTCCCAGGGATCCCCAGTGTCGCCCTGGCTGTCCGGCGCGTCCTGATCATCGTTAAGCTCGTCATCCGTAAGTCCCTCGTCCTCGTCATCGAGGATGGCCTGGATCTGCTCGATCCGGGCTTCCGCCCCCGCTGCTTGCTCATCGGCAGACTGGGCACGGCCAGTGTCGAACGGCGAGAGTGCGAGGACGGCGGCTCCCATGAGCCATACCATGATCAGCTTGTGCATGACGTCTCCTGACGGTGGAGGCTGCGGATCAGGGCGGAGGAATGGGACGGATTCATGGTGGCCGTGTTGCATGGGTCCAAATAGTCACGCATCGGAGGCGCCCGAACCCTTATTCGGTCGATGCGAAAACGCCGGACGGCGGCCGTTACCCGGTTACACCGACGGTGTCCAACGCCCCGCTTGCCCGGAGGTGAACGGCCAAGCTGGGCCCGAATAGCGGCCATATTCGGCTCGAGCCTCGGCTTGCTTACCGCGTCAGCAATTCCACCAGCTGCCGTACTCGGTAAGGGCGGATGGGACGCGTTCGCGCCCTTCGGCACGCCCGCGACCACCTTCAGCCATTGCTCTCCGGCCTAAGCCGGACATGCGACGCCACGAGCGTGCGTCCACGGCCGTGATCAGGCGAATTCCATGATCACCGCGTCGACCGCGAGGCTGTCGCCTTCCTTGGCGTGGATCTTGGAGATGGTGCCGTCGCGCTCGGCGCGCAGCACGTTCTCCATCTTCATCGCCTCGACGATGCAGAGCGGCTCGCCCGCCTTCACCTCCTGGCCGGCCTTGACGCTGATCGCCTTGACGAGCCCCGGCATCGGGCACAGGAGCTGCTTGCCCGTATCGGCCTCGGCCTTCTCGGGCATGAGCGCCGCGAGCTCCGCCTCCCGGCGGGTATAGACCCGCACCTCGGCGGAGGCGCCCGCATGGGACAGCACCATCCCGTTGAGGATCGGCTTTACCTGCACGGCGAGGGGCTCGCCGCCCACCGTTCCGGTCCAGACCGCCTCGCCCGGCCGCCAGGACGAGACGACGGGCCAGGCCTCGCCGCCGATGACGACCGCAATGCCGCCGTCGATGTCCTCGACCAAGGCGTCATGATGCTCGCGGCCCAGCACGACCACGCGCTCGCGCTCGAACTTCACGGCCGAGACGTGGCGCATCTGGCCGGAGATCTGGCGCTTGCGCTCGTTGAGCAGGTGGTCGATGGCCGCCCCCACCGCCGCCATGCGATGGGCCACGATGCCCTCGGGCGCGGGAGCCTTGAACCCTTGCGGGAACTCCTCGGCGATGAAGCCGGTGGAGAGGTGGCCCGACTGCCAGCGCGGATGCTGCATCAGCGCCGACAGGAACGGGATGTTGTGGCGGATGCCCTCGATGGCAAAGGAGTCGAGCGCCCGCGCCTGGGCCTCGATCGCCTCGATGCGCGTCGGCGCGTGGGTCACGAGCTTGGCGATCATCGGGTCGTAGTAAATCGAGATCTCGCCGCCCTCGTAGACGCCGGTATCGTTGCGCACGGTGACGCCGTTCTCCTCACCCTCCTCCGGCGGCCGGTAGGTCACGAGGCGTCCCGTCGAGGGCAGGAAGTTGCGGACCGGATCCTCCGCATAGATGCGGCTTTCCACCGACCAGCCGTCGAGCTTCACGTCATCCTGGGTCAGACGAAGCTTCTCGCCTGCGGCGACCCGGATCATCTCCTCCACGAGGTCGATGCCGGTGATCATCTCGGTCACCGGATGTTCCACCTGGAGCCGAGTGTTCATTTCGAGGAAGTAGAAGGACTTGTCCTGGCCGGCCACGAACTCCACGGTCCCGGCCGAGTCGTAGCCCACCGCCTTGGCCAGCGCCACGGCCTGCTCGCCCATGAGCCTGCGGGTCGCCTCGTCGAGGAGCGGCGACGGCGCCTCCTCGATGACCTTCTGGTTGCGGCGCTGGATCGAGCATTCGCGCTCGCCGAGATAGATGACGTTGCCGTGCTTGTCGCCCAGCACCTGGATCTCGATGTGGCGAGGATCGGTGATGAACTTCTCGATGAAGACGCGGTCGTCGCCGAAGGAGGACGCCGCTTCCGACTTGGCGCGGGCGAAGCCCTCCGCGACCTCGTCGGACGAGTACGCGATGCGCATGCCCTTGCCGCCGCCGCCGGCGGAGGCCTTGATCATCACTGGATAGCCGATCTCATTGGCGATGGTGACCGCCTGCTCCGGCCCTTCGATCACCCCGAGGAAGCCCGGCACTGTCGAGACCTTGGCGGCAGCAGCCGCCTTCTTCGACTCGATCTTGTCCCCCATGGCGGCGATCGCGCCGGGATTGGGGCCGATGAACACGATGCCGGCTTCGGCCAGGGCCTTCGGAAAGGCCTCGCGCTCGGACAGGAAGCCGTAGCCCGGATGCACCGCCTGGGCGCCGGTCTGCTTGCAGGCCTCCACGATCTTGTCGATGACCAGGTAGGACTCGGCCGCGGCCGCCGGGCCGATATGCACCGCCTCGTCCGCCATCTCCACGTGGAGCGCGTCGCGGTCCGCGTCGGAATAGACGGCCACCGTCTTGATGCCCATCCGCCGGGCGGTCTTGATGACGCGACAGGCGATCTCGCCCCGGTTGGCAATCAGGATCTTGTCGAACATGAGCCCTCGAACGCTGCAAGCCGAAAAATAGTTAGCCCCACTCCCGTTACTGCACATCGGTGCATTCGGGAAGCGGGGCTGGGGTCAGCATTTAGCGTAAGACCGCCTTTTGACGGATCAGGCGGCCATCCGCTGCATCCGGGCATGCTGGCGACCGCGCATGATGAAGTCGAGGAGAGCCGCGTCCACGTGCTGGGTCTCGTCGAGGATCGCATAGGCGATGTTCATGGCCGTCTCGGTCGGGCCGCCCACGTCCAGGGCCGTCGTCAGCCACATGGCGTCGTCGTTGGTCACCACACCGGTCGGACGCATGGACCAGACCATGAAGTCCACGACGAGCGCGGCGAGTGCCGGGCCCCAGCTCTCATGGGCGTCGAGGGTGCGGCCGAGCGCTAGCAGGGCCTCGGCCTCGATACGCGTCATGATGCCGTCTTCCAGGATCTCGCGCTGAAGCATTTTGACGTCGTCGGCCGAGATGTACTTGTTGTCGATGACCGTTTCGATGAAATCGCGAAGGTTATTCTTGATCATCTGTTTGACTCCCTCCGGCTTTTGTTGGGTGCCGGTTGATCTCTTGTCCGGGTATGACTTTTGCACGGGGACAGGGGCCAAACCGTTAATGTGCAATTCTGAATCACCGTTGAGGTTAAGCGTTGTTGAGACTCTTTGGTTGCGAGATTCTTGCTGCGTCAGCGCCCGCGCGCACAAAGCCTTGCGCCGCCTCCATTTGCGCAAGGTCGCCTCCTGTGTCGGATCAGCCCATCGAGGCGGCGCCCAAGCCCGCTTTCAGGAAGCGGTAAGGTGTTCATTCTCTTAAAATACAAGGATTTCCGGGCTTGAAGCCGCTCTTGGCCCTGACCTCGACGAGTGCGGGTTAACGTCGGAAACGTCCTGACGAGCCTCGGATTGGCGCGGGGCGGAACCGCTTCCTACGCAGCGAAGCCGGGAAACCTGCCGCACTTCGCCGGCCTGTTTTCGTTCCGTGGAACCGATGGGAGGCGAGACCGTCTATCCGGAATCGAACTCTCACAAGGGGCTCAAAGCCATGAAAGCCTTCGGATACGCCGCGAAGTCCGCCACCAGCCCGCTCGGCCCGTTCCAGTTCGAGCGCCGGGAGCCCGGTCCGCGGGATGTCGAGATCGATATCCTCTTCTGCGGCGTCTGCCATTCGGACGTCCACACCGCGCGCGATGAATGGGGCGGCGCGGTCTATCCGGTGGTGCCCGGCCACGAGATCGTCGGCCGCGTGACCCGGGTCGGCTCCGACGTGACCAAGTTCAAGCAGGGCGACCTCGCCGGCGTCGGCTGCATGGTCGATTCCTGCCGCCACTGCATCAACTGCGACGACGGGCTGGAGCAGTATTGCGACCACGACTTCACCGGCACCTACAACAGCGTCGACAAGCGCTCGGGCGGCGTCACCTACGGCGGCTATTCGAACACCATCGTGGTGGACGACCATTTCGTCCTGCGGATGCCGGACAATCTCGACCCGGCCGGAGCCGCGCCGCTGCTCTGCGCCGGCATCACCACCTATTCGCCCCTTCGGCAATGGGGCGTCGGCAAGGGCCAGAAGGTGGGCGTGGTCGGCCTCGGCGGCCTCGGCCACATGGCCGTGAAGCTCGCCCATGCCATGGGGGCGCATGTGGTGCTCTTCACCACCTCGCCCAACAAGATCGAGGACGGGCTGCGCCTCGGCGCCGACGAGGTGGTGGTGTCCCGCGACGCCGACGCCATGGCGAAGCACAACGGCACCTTCCACTTCATCCTGAACACGGTGGCGGCGCCGCACAATCTCGACCCGTTCCTGGCCCTGCTGCGCCGCGACGGAACCATGACGCTGGTCGGAGCCCCGGGCGAGCCTCACCCCTCGCCAAACGTGTTCAACCTGATCATGAAGCGCCGCCGTCTCGCCGGCTCGCTCATCGGCGGCATCGCGGAGACGCAGGAGATGCTCGATTTCTGCGGCCAGCACGGCATCGTGTCCGACATCGAGCTGATCCCGATCGACCGGATCAACGAGGCCTGGGACCGGATGGTGCGCAGCGACGTGAAGTACCGCTTCGTGATCGACATGGCGTCCCTCAAGCAGGAGACGCGAGCCGCTTAAACCTCGAGCACGCCCGTCTCGAATAAGCGCTCCATCGCCGTCTCGGCGGCGCGGATGTCGATTCCGCGCTGCTGAAGCCAGACATCGTCGAGATGGGTGCTGCGGTAGCGCTCGCCGGAATCGCACAGCAGCGTCACCACCGAGCCCTGCTCGCCCGCCCGCACCATGTCGCTCACGATCTGGGCCGCGGCCCAGAGATTGGTGCCGGTCGAGCCGCCGCAGGAGCGGCCGATGCGGCGCGACAGGACGCGGGCGGCCGCGAGGCTGGCGGCATCCGGCACCGCATAGGCCGTGTCGATCAGGTCTGGGATGAAGGAGGGTTCGCAGCGCGGGCGGCCGATGCCTTCGATGACGGACGGCGTGCAGGCGATGGTGCAGATGCTCCGGTCGGCGAGGTGCCGGTGGAACACCGAGGCCTCAGGATCCGCGAGACAGAGCTTCGTCGGCAGGCGGCGGTAGCGGATGTAGCGCCCCAGCGTCGCCGAGGTGCCGCCCGTGCCGGCGCCGACCACGACCCAAGCCGGGACGGAATGCTCCTCGTGCGCCATCTGGCTGAAGATCGATTCCGCGATGTTGTTGTTGCCGCGCCAGTCCGTGGCGCGCTCGGCATAGGTGAACTGGTCCATGTAATGGCCGCCGAGCTCTTCCGCGAGGCGCGCGCTCTCCGTGTACATCTCGGCCGGAGAATCAACGAAATGGCTCTCGCCGCCATAGAACGCGATCTGCGCGATCTTCTCCGCGGAGGTGGACCGCGGCATCACGGCGATGAAGCGCAGGCCCAGCATGCGGGCGAAGTAGGCCTCCGACACCGCCGTCGACCCGCTCGACGCCTCGATGATCGTCGTCTCCGGTCCGATCCAGCCGTTGCAGAGCCCGTAGAGAAACAGCGAGCGCGCCAGCCGGTGCTTGAGGCTCCCGGACGGATGGGTCGATTCATCCTTCAGGTAGAGCGCGATCCCCGGCGCGCCGGGCAGCGGCACCTGCAGCAGATGCGTGTCCGACGACCGGTTGAAATCGGCCTCGATGATTTGGATCGCGTGGGCGACCCAGGTGCGGTCGCGGGGAATGGTCATGGCGATCTGCCTTGTTGCGGTCCTCGATGCGGCGCTTCGTGCCACTCACCGGCTTAGAAGGAAAGGGTTACTTTGGCCTTCGGCCGGCTGTCGAGCGCAAAGCCGCCTCTTAGTCCCCGTAGCAGTGACGGCGAACGAAGCCCGCGAGGTTCGCAATACTTGCGGTCGTGAGATCGACCGCTTCAATGCGGAAAAGTCCCGCCGTCTCGTGGCTGCAGACCTGAACGGTCGTCGAGGCGCCGTCGCGTCTCAGGAGGCAATAGGCACCGTATCGATGATCTCCTTGTTCCGTACTGACCGGCAGGTCGAGGCCGGCGATGCAGACCGCGAGTCGACCGGAAATGTTCGCCCTCTTCATGCCGGTCGCGAAGGAAGGGATCCGTCCCATGCTTTCCTCGTGAGACATTCTCACGAAGTCATGGCTCTCCCCGTCGATCTGGATCGTCTCGGCTCCGGCACACCCCGGATGCTGCCATGGCAGAACCGACAGCATCGAAGCAACACATGCGATGACCTTGAACCGCCTCATGGATCCACGGCCTCTTGGGAAGGCGTTTCGCCCTGCACCTCTACCCTGTCTTACAATGGGATATTATCGTGCTTCTTCCAGGGCTGCTCCGTCTCCTTGTGCCGGAGCATGGCGAGCGCCCGGGCGATGCGGCGCCGCGTGGAATGCGGCATGATCACCTCGTCGATATAGCCACGCTCGGCCGCCACGAAGGGCGACATGAAGCGGTCCTCGTACTCCTTGGTGCGGGCCGCGATCTTGTCCTGATCGCCCAAGTCCTGGCGGAAGATGATCTCGACCGCGCCCTTGGCGCCCATCACGGCGATCTGGGCCGTGGGCCAGGCATAGTTCACGTCGCCGCCGATGTGCTTGGACGCCATCACGTCATAGGCGCCGCCGAAGGCCTTGCGCGTGATGACGGTCACCAGCGGCACGGTGGCCTCCGAATAGGCGAAGAGCAGCTTGGCGCCGTGCTTGATGAGGCCGCCGTATTCCTGCGCCGTGCCGGGCAGGAAGCCGGGCACGTCCTCGAAGGTGACGATCGGGATGTTGAAGGCGTCGCAGAAGCGCACGAAGCGGGCGGCCTTGCGGGAGGCGTCCGAGTCGAGCACGCCCGCCAGCACCATCGGCTGGTTCGCCACGAACCCGACCGTGCGGCCCTCGATGCGGCCGAAGCCGGTGATCATGTTCCGCGCGAAGGCTTCCTGGATCTCGAAGAAGTCGCCCTCGTCCACGACCTTCAGGATCAGCTCCTTCATGTCGTAGGGCTTGTTCGGATTGTCCGGGATCAGAGTGTCGAGGCTCTCGTCGACCCGGTTCGGGTCGTCGAAGCTCGGGATCTCCGGCACGCCGTCCATGTTGTTGGCGGGCAGGAAATCGATGAGGCGGCGCACCTGGAGCAGCGCCTCAACGTCGTTGTCGTAGGCCCCGTCCGCCACCGAGGATTTGGTGGTGTGGATCTTGGCGCCGCCCAGTTCCTCCGAAGTCACGGTCTCGTTGGTGACGGTCTTCACCACGTCCGGACCGGTGACGAACATGTAGGAGCGGTCGCGCACCATGAAGATGAAGTCGGTCATGGCGGGCGAGTAGACGTCGCCGCCCGCGCAGGGGCCCATGATCACCGAGATCTGCGGGATGACGCCGGAGGCGATCACGTTGCGCTTGAACACCTCGCCGTAGCCGCCGAGCGCCGCCACGCCCTCCTGGATGCGGGCCCCGCCGGCATCGAACAGGCCGACGATGGGCGCGCGCATCTTGAGCGCCATGTCCTGGATCTTGGTGATCTTCTGGGCATGGGCCTCGGAGAGCGAGCCGCCGAAGACCGTGAAGTCCTTGGCGAAGACGAAGACCGTGCGGCCGTTGACCGTGCCCCAGCCGGTGACGACGCCGTCGCCCGGGATCTTCACCTTCTCCATGCCGAAATCGGTCGAGCGGTGCTCGACGAACATGTCGAACTCCTCGAACGAGTTCTTGTCGAGCAGGAGCTCGATGCGCTCGCGGGCGGTAAGCTTGCCGCGGGCATGCTGCGCCTCGATCCGCTTCGTGCCGCCGCCGAGCCGGGCCTGGGCCCGCCTGTCTTCAAGTCGCTCGAGAATGTCTTTCATGGGTGAACCCTCAGGCCGGGAGAGCAATTTCCTCCCGCTTAGCACAGCCGTAGCGGATCAGACATCCCACTATGGTGTGTCTCGGGGGCCACTTCACACATCCCCTGGCGGAAGCTAGAGAGTGAGCGGGAATAACATTCCTATACTGATTTTGGGGGCAACAATGAATAACACTCACCGGCTCGCAGCCGTCGCTGCGACCGTTTCCCTGCTGGCCGCGGGCTGCGCCAGCCGTTCGGATGAAGTCGCCGCGTCCTATGTGTCGGCTGCGACCTACAGCAGCTACAACTGCAAGGAGCTGAGCCAGGAGGCGCAGCGGGTCTCCAGCGCGGCAGCAAGCGCCGCCGGCGTTCAGGATTCGCAGCGCACGAAGGACACGGTCGCCACGACCGCCGCCATCGTCATCTTCTGGCCGGCCGCCTTCTTCGTCGGCGGCAACAACGCCCAGACGGCGGAACTCGCCCGCCTCAAGGGCCACATGCAGGCCATCGAGGAGGCCTCGATCCAGAAGAAGTGCGGCATCAGCTTCCAGCGCGCCTGATCTGACCGATCCCACGAGAAAAGCCGCCATTTTCGGCGGCTTTTTTATTGTCGCGAGAGGCGGAAGACCTCGGACGCGGCCCGGAAATCGGCCTCGCGCCTCCGGCGACGCTCCATTGCCTCGTAATCCTCGCCCCAGAGGCTTTCCTGGTAATGCTCGTCCACATGGGCGGCCGCCCAGGCCTGATCGGCGTCGAGGACCCGGGAGGCGTGCGCCAGGGCGATCAGGACGGACCCCGTCAGGGTCGTCATCACGTGAAGCGCCGCCAGCGAGAAAGGCGAGTCGTATTCCTCGACCACCCCGCGAATGGCGGACACCGCCTCGTCGGGCTGCGTCACATGCATCACGCCCTCAGCCAGGGAGAACCGTGCCCCGTGGGTGTCGCGCGCCCAGTCGAGAACCGGGTTCCACGCCTCGTCCTGCGCCCTGGCCAGACGCTCCGGCTCGCCCGCACGGTAGTAGGTCAGGTCGGAGCCCGCATAGCGCACGAGATCGTCCACCACCTCCGCCTGGCGGGGGGCGACGCCGTCGATGGCGGAATTGACGATGCGAGTCAGCGGCATGGTCGAGGGGTCGATCTCCTCACCCTGGGCACCCCATTCCGCAGCAAGAGCCTCGGCGAGGCCGCGGGACGGCACCGCGAGGTCCTGCCGGTTCGGGGTCTTGGCCGTGCGCCCGTCGAGCACGAGGAAGAACAGCCCCTCCCTCTCCTGAACGCCGGCTTCCTTGTAGAAGCGCTTGGGCAAGGTGGGCTTCATGCCAGCCTGTGCGGCCCGCATCGGGTTCGGCTCATCCGCCGAGGGGAACCAGTCTCGGGAATCTGTCATGGGTTTGAGATAGTCGCTCAGGCAGCAGGTTGCGAGGGATGGTCGAGGAAGTTGCGCAGGACCTGGTCGAGCTCGTCGTAAGAGTTGACAATTCGGCTCGCGCCGGCCTCGTTCAGCGCCGCCACCGGCTGGAACCCCCAGGACACCCCGATGGGCAGCACGCCGGCCGCTCGGGCCATCTCCATGTCGTAGCTGGAATCGCCGATCATCACCGTCTCGTGCGGCGCCGCCCCCACCTCCTCCATGGCCTGGAGGATCATAGCCGGATGCGGCTTGGACGGCGCATCGTCGGCGGTCTGGATGGTGGTGAAGACCGCATGCCAGCCGTGGCGGTCGAGGAGATGCGCGACGCCGCGCCGGGACTTGCCCGTCGCGATGCCGAGCAGCGCGTCCTCGCGGCGGCTGAGCCATCCCAGGCAATCCTCGGCGCCAGGGAAGAGCGGCTCCGCATGGGCCGGGTCCTGGCGCAGGGTCCCGAACGCGTCCTTGTAGGCCTGGACCAGCCCGTCGATCGGCGCTTTCGGGCCGACGAGCACCGTGAAAGCCTCGGCCAGGGACAGACCGACGATGGAAAGGGAGGCTTCTCGGCTCGGAGGCTCCAGGCCGAAGGCCGCGAAGGCGGCATGCTGCGCGGCGACGATGATGTTCTGGCTGTCGATCAACGTGCCGTCGACGTCGAAGAGAACGAGTTTCAAGGGCCTGGCCTTTTTCAGGAGCAGCCCGGCCTCGTGAGGGGCGAATGGCCGGGGACGCCGCATTATCGGCGTTCAGCGACCTATAGCGGCTGGCGGGGTCGGATCAAGCTGATCCGCGACGGCGGTCAGGAGGCCGGATTGGTGCGGTCCGGGTTGCTGCCGCCCGACTCGAGCAGGCAGACCAGCACGAAGAGGCTGACCACCGCCAGAACCTCCGCCCCGGACTCGAGCCAGGTCGGCACCGCGTCCCGCAGGGGGCCGACGGCGAGGATCGAAAGTACGAAGGAAATGAGAGCGCTCCAGACGAACATCGCGGCTGTCCCATATGTTTGGAGGGGGAAATATCACGGTCTGGATGAACGGAACATGACAAACCTCCGCCCATGAACAGGCGGAGGTCTGTTTTGTCGAAAGTGGTTGACACTTATCCGCGGGTGCGGGCGCGGATCATGTAGGTGTCGAAGGCGTACTCGGCCACTTGGAACCAGAGGTATTCCTCGTTCCGGAACGCGCGGATCGAATCGATCATCTTCTTGAAGTCGGCGTTCTGGGCGGAGATTTCCGCATAGACCTCGTTCGTCGCCTTGTAAGCCGCGTCGAGGATCTCCTGGGAGAACGGACGAAGCTGCGCGCCGGCGCCCACGAGGCTGCGCAGGGCGGCCGGGTTCTTGGTGTCGTACTTGGCCAACATGTCGAGGTTCGCGGCCATGCAGGCGGTCTCCAGGATCGCCTGGTAGTTCTTCGGCAGCGATTCCCATTTCGCCTTGTTGAAGAGGAAGTGGAGCGTCAGGCCGCCTTCCCAGAAGCCCGGATAGTAGTAGTACGGAGCGACCTTCTGGAAGCCGAGCTTCTCGTCGTCGTAGGGGCCGATCCACTCGGCGGCGTCGATGGTGCCGCGCTCGAGCGACGGATAGATGTCGCCGCCCGCGACCTGCTGCGGAATGACGCCGAGCTTCGCCATGACCTGACCGGCGATACCGGCGATGCGCATCTTCAGGCCCTGGAGGTCCTGGACGGTCTTGATCTCCTTGCGGAACCAACCGCCCATCTGGGTGCCGGTGTTGCCGCCCGGCAGGGCGTAGAGATTGTGCTTGGCCATGAACTCGTTCACGAGGCCGATGCCGCCGCCGTGATACTGCCAGGCATTGAGCTGGCGGGCGTTCAGCGTGAACGGAACCGCCGCGGCGGCCGCAAAGGTCGGATCCTTGCCGACATAATAGTAGGAGGCCGTGTGGGCCATTTCGACCGTGCCGCCCGAGACGGCGTCCGCCGCCTGGAAGGTGCCGACGATCTCACCGGCCGCGAAGGGCTGGATGACGAACTTGCCCTCGGTCGCCTCGGAGACGTATTTGGCGAGGAAGTCGGCCGCGCCGTAGATGGTGTCGAGGGACTTCGGGAACCCCGAAGTCAGACGCCAGCGAATCTCGGGATTCGACTGGGCAATGGCCGGCTTGGCGACGGCGCCGGCGGCCAGTCCGGCGCCGGCTGCGGCAAGGAAGTTGCGGCGTTTCATAGTTGTCTTCTCCTGTCTCGGGACGTTCATTCCCCATGGTCACGGCATCAGGCGATGCACCAAGCCAAGTAAAGAGAGTCTTAGGCTCGCTTTGATCTTGCCGGAACCCAATGGCCACCTCTGCAACACATGCATGGCGCGGCGCATGACTAAGCGACCTAGCCGAGAACGTTACGGAACTGAAGACACGAATTCGGTATCGTTGTGGAAGCAGACGCCTGGCCGCCCTGCTTCAAAAGCAAAGGGCGAAGGTTTCCCCTCGCCCCGTTGGCGTTCATCCAATGTCTCAGCAGGCTCAGCCGCTCTGTTCCTTCTGCGAAGCGCTCATGCGGCCGCGATTCTCTGCCGCCGCGAGGGCTTCCGCGAGCTTCTGACGGCCCTTCGCCAAGGCTTCGTCGTTGGGAAGGTGAATCCCGAGCTCCATCAGAATTCGGGTGGCTTCATCGAGACGCGAATCGGACATCGGCAGACTTCCACAGAGCGATTACTTGCTATCAGAATGCGCGCTGCCCAGCTTTGTTCCGGAATGGCGGGACACGCCCCGCTCAATCCTTGGACGCATCCGATTTCTTGAGCCCTTTGACGATCGCCCCTGCAAGCGGGACGAGCAGGTTGGGCAGCAGGTTGTCGAGCGGATGGTGCGCGAACCCGGTGATGGCGCGGCGCACGCCGCGGATCTCCTCCCGCAATTCGACGAGCTGCGCCTGGACCACGAGCGCGTCGGCTTCGAGGTTCCCGAGGGCGGAGTTACGAACCTCGAGCGCCAGTTCCATCTCGCGCCCGGGTGCCGTCCGCCCGGCCGCAAGGAGGAGAATGCCCGCCAGGAGCACATTGCCCCCGCTGATCGCAGCGGCTGCCCAGATCGGCCCCCAGACTTGGTGAAGGGCGAAGAAGACTGCGAGATTCGCCATCAGGAATGCGAAGAGACCGAGAATGACGGCCGCGCCCCTCAGCCCTGAACGGATCATCATCTGCCGCAGACGGACGTCCGCGATGATGGTTTCGGCCCGCCACAGGACCCGCAGGTTTCGAACCATATTCTCCATCACGCCTTACCCCTCCCCGTCAGCCGCCCGATCACGGCTCCCAAGACGAATGCGCCGAGCACAGCCGCAAGCGGATGCTTCGCGACCGCCTCCTCGGCATTGTCCGCGATCTCGGACAGAGCCTGCTCGAGCTCCTGCCACTGCCCCGAAGCGGCAGATTTCGGAAGGTCGGGCGCCGCCTCCCGCATGGGGGGCACGGCTTCGGATTGCGCTCTGCGCCCCAGCTCGTCGCGCAGGGTGCGAAGTTCCTGGTGGAGGTTCTCCCGGCCCGGCATGGCTTAGAGAGCCTTGCGGACCCGCTGGAACGCATCCCTGAGCTCCGAGCCGAGGATCTGCAGGGCGTCGCCCACGTCCTTCGCGCTCCGGTCGAGCTCCGCTTTGCGCTCGAAGCTGTCCCAACGCCTCTCGATCTCGGACCACTCGGTCTGGAGGTCCTTGGAGCCGAGATGGATCTTCAGCTTGATCTCGTCCCGCGTGCGCTTGAGGTCCTCGATCAGATTGGAAAAGTCAGGCATCGTCGCCCCTCCTTCGGTCAGCCGCACAGGCACGCCTCAAGGCGCACTCGACTTCATCGAAGAAAGCACTGTTGCGGCAGCCAAGCTTTGCGGGAGATCAAATTCCTGTCAAATCCGCTTCACGCGTCCAGAGTATCGAGGGCCTGCATCCGCGCTTCCAGCGCCGCCTTCACGCCCGGCCACTCCTCCCGGATGATGCTGTAGACCACGGTGTCGCGCACATGCCCGTCCGGCATGATCATGTGCCGGCGAAGGATGCCGTCGAGTTTGGCCCCCAGCCGTTCGATGGCGGCGCGGGACTGATCGTTGAGGTGGTGCGTCCTGAGCTCGACCGCGTTGCAGCCCAGGGTCTCGAAAGCATGCCGCAGCATCAGGAATTTTGCGTGGGTGTTGACGAAGCTCCGCTGCCACGACCGTGCGATCCAGGTCGTGCCGATCTCGACCCGGTGGTTGGCAGCGTCGATGTTCATGTAACGGGTCGATCCCACGACCCGGTCGCCGTCGTTCACGACCGTCGCGAAGGGAAGCGCGAGGCCGGCAGCCTGCAGCTCGAGCGCCTTTTCGATATAGGCCGTAAAGCCGTCCGGCCGTGGGACGGTGGTGGTCTTCTTCTCCCAGAGCGCCCCGTCGCTCGCAGCATCAGCCAGGGCAGCAGCGTCGTCGAGCGCGAGGGGGCGCAGGGTCAGACGGTCCGTCGAGAGGGTTACGGGCGCGATGGTGAGCATATTGGGTGCCTCCGGTCTGCCGTGTTGTCTCCTATCGGAGAGCGCAGCGCAACGGCCTAAGGCACCGGCGATCAGGGGGCGCCTCAGGCCTCCTGACCGTAGATCGGATTGTCCGGATCGCCCTCTTCTCTGCTCAATTAAACAGATAGATGAACCCGGGCAGGGTGACGGCGAGCCCCGCCAGAGCCCATGCGCCGGCAGCCGACCGCCAGCCGGCGGTGCCTGTCGTGTTGCGGAGGCGCTGGGCGAAGGATGCCGCATCCATGGAGCGGCCGCTCAGACATGAGCAAAGCGCGTAGTGCGCCTGGCCGTCGGACAGTTCGAAATAGTTCATGACGTCGCCGAGCCTGTCGCTGGCGAGGCCATCCGCCCGAAGGACGGGATCTTCATAGGCGACGGTGAGGGGCGAGTTGTCTTCCCTGATCAGGGCCCGCTCTGCTGGCGGCTTGTACTCGATTTCACCAAGGGAGTTCAGGCGACGCGTAGGATTACGCTCGAGAAGTTCGATCCAACGCTCTACTCGTTCCTGCCGGGTCAGAGACCGCGGACGAACGTCGGCTACGCTACGGAGCTGATCAAGATGCTTATGTTCCATCGATCTCCTCCTTGCCAATGGCCCGAGCGGCCGACTGGCCGATCGAGGCATGTGAGGCTACCCCGATTGAGAGGCAAAAGTGCGACAAGGAGAGAGGGGAAAACGGGTGACCGCTTTATTCCTCCGGCGCGTCGACGATCGGGTCGTAGCGGCCGGTGTCAAAGCCGAGGAGGTTGAAGCTCTGTTGGATGTGCGGCGGCAGCGGCGCCGTGACGTCGATCGGCTTGCCCGTGCGCGGATGCGCGATGACGATCCGGCGGGCGAGCAGGTGCAGCTTGTTCTGGATGCCGCCGGGCAGCTCCCAGTTCTCGATGTCGAAATATTTCGGGTCGCCCACGATGGGATGGCCGATATGGGCCGTGTGCGCGCGCAGCTGGTGCGTGCGGCCGGTCACCGGCTTCAGCGACACCCAGGCGAGCTTCTGGCCCGCCGTTTCGACCACTGCATAGTAGGTCAAGGCATGGCTGGCGCCTTCGTCCCCGTGGCGCGCTACCTTCATGCGGGAATCCCCCTCCTCGCCTTCCTTCGCGAGATAGGTCGAGATCCTTCCCTGCTTCACGCGCGGGACGCCTGCGACGAGCGCCCAATAGATCTTCCGGGTGGTGCGCGAGCGGAACGATTTCGCCATCGTAGACGCAGCAAACCGCGTCTTCGCGATGACGAGACAGCCAGCCGTGTCCTTGTCGAGCCGGTGCACGAGGCGCGGCTTCTGGCCCTCGGCGTCGCGCATCGATTCAAGGAGTCCGTCCACATGCCGCGTGGTGCCGGAGCCGCCCTGCACGGCCAAGCCCATCGGCTTGTTGATGATCAGGACATCCTTGTCCTCGTAGAGCGTGATCGACTTCAGGAAATCGCGCTCGCTCTGATCCTTCGCGGCGCTGCGGGAGGCGGGCCGGGGCTGGTCGAGCTTGAGCGGCGGGATCCGCACCTTCTGGCCGGCCGTCAGGCGGTCGTTCGGTTGCGCGCGCTTGCCGTCGACGCGCAGCTCGCCCTTGCGGACGATGCGCTGGATATGCGTGAAGGCAAGCTGCGGGAAGCGTGCGACCAGGAAACGGTCGACGCGCATGTCGGCCTCGTCGGGTTCGACCACAAGGGTCTGCACGCCGGTCGCCAGCGTCTCCTGCGCCTCGGCCCGGGCCTGGGCCTTCGTCGGCCGCGGGACCGCTTCAACCGGAGCAGGCTTCGCCCGCACCACGGGAGCCGGGCGTGCCTTGGTCACCGCCTTCGGAGCGCGCTGCGTTGTCGGCGCGCTCTTGCGCGCGGGCTTGTCCTCTCGCGAGCGAAAGCCCTGCCGAGATCCTGCACGCCCGCCGCGGGCACCGTTCTTCTGTCCTGAACCGCTTTTCTTCATGAAACGTGGGTATCAGAGCGCCGGGCAGGCGGCAATCGCGGTCTAACTGGCAAGCGTCCGCACGAGGGCCAACCCCATGGCCAATCCGGCTATGGACAGCAGGACCGAGCCCGCCACATAGGCAAGAGCCGTCGGCACATCCCCGCGTTCCCAAAGAAGAGCTGCTTCAAGCGAAAAGGCCGAGAAGGTCGTGAAGCCGCCGAGAATCCCCGTCGTCAGGAACAGGCGCAGAGGCTGGCTCCACCCCTCCCCGGCCTTGAACGCGAGCCAAGCCGCGAGAACCCCCATGGCGAAGGAGCCTGCGATGTTCACCGTCACTGTCCCCCAGGGAAATCCGGTCCCGAAGGTGCGGGCGCAGGCTAGATTGACCGCATGCCGGAGCGAGCCGCCGATGCCGGCTCCGAGGAAAACGAGAAGATAGGATTTCACAGGTGCCCCCTGGATTGGCTGCCGATTCTTCAGCAACCTATTCGCTCTCGCCGCGACGCTCCCGGCGCAGTTTCTCCCACCAGTCGAGACGCCGGCGGATCTCGCGCTCGAAGCCTCGGTCGACCGGCTCGTAGAAATGCTGACGGTCGAGCTTTTCCGGCCAGTAATCCTGGCCCGAGAAGGCGTCCGGTTCATCGTGGTCGTAGCGGTAGGTGGCACCATAGCCGATGTTCTTCATCAGCTTGGTCGGAGCGTTGAGGATGGTCTTCGGCGGCATGAGGGAGCCATGCTCCTTTGCGACCCGGGTCGCCCCCTTGTAGGCGGTGTAGAGGGCATTCGATTTCGGCGCTGTGGCGAGATAGACCGCGGCTTGGGCCAGCGCGAGTTCGCCCTCCGGCGAGCCGAGGAAATCGAACGCGTCCTTTGCGGCATTCGCGACCACGAGGGCCTGCGGATCGGCGAGGCCGATATCCTCGATTGCGGCCCGGACCAGCCGGCGCGCGATGAACAGGCGGTCTTCCCCGGCATCGAGCATCCGGGCGAGGTAGTAGAGGGCCGCATCCGGGTCGGACCCACGGATCGTCTTGTGCAGGGCAGAAATGAGGTTGTAGTGCCCCTCCTGTCCCTTGTCGTAGATGGGGGCGCGCCTCTGGATGATCTCCTGCAGCTGTTCCGCATCGAAAACCTCGCCGGGCTTGGCAGAGCGCCAGACCTCCTCGGCCAGCGTCAGGGCCGCGCGCCCGTCGCCATCGGCCATACGCACGAGGGAATTCCGCGCTTCCTCGTCGAGCGGAAGGTTCTTGCCGGTGATCTCCTCGGCGCGCTCCAGGATCTGCCGGATCGCCTCCTCGTCGAGGGACTTGAAGATCAGCACCCTGGCGCGGGAGAGCAGAGCGGCATTGAGCTCGAAGGACGGGTTCTCGGTCGTCGCGCCGACGAGGGTGATCGTGCCGTCCTCCATCACGGGCAGGAAGGCGTCGAGCTGGGCGCGATTGAAGCGGTGAATCTCATCGACGAAGAGAAGCGTCCCCTTCCCCATCGACCGGCGCTGCCGGGCCGCCTCGAAGACCTTCTTCAGGTCCGCGACGCCTGAAAAGATGGCAGAGATCTGCTCGAAGTGGAGGTCGGTCTCATGGGCCAGAAGGCGCGCCACCGTGGTCTTGCCGGTCCCGGGCGGCCCCCAGAAGATCAGGGAGCCGAGGGATTTCGACGCGATGAGCCGGGTCAGGATGCCGTCATCGCCGACCAGATGGTCCTGCCCCACCACCTCCGAGAGCTTGGTGGGCCGCATCCGGTCTGCCAGGGGCCGTGGGGCGTTCCGGTCGAGGCCGGCGGATGAGAAGAGGTCGCTCATAATGTCTACGGACTTGAGGAACGTGCGGACATCAATAGCCGAACATCGCGCCGGCGTCCTGCCCCTCAGCGACCGAGAACGGTGGTGAAGACGCGCCCGCCGCGGTTGATGGTGATCTCCCAGTAGCTCCCGGTGCGATTGAGCATGCGGTCGGCATCCTTCGTGGTGGCGAGCCGCTCGCCGTTCACGGCAACGATCTGGTCGCCCTTCTGGAAGCCCACGCTCGATGCGACGCTCTGCTCGTCGAGATCCGCCACGACGACGCCATCGTCCGAGATGTCGATCTGCATCTCCTCCGCCACCGCCGGCGACATGTTCACCAGAGTGGCGCCCGCAAGCGGCGAGCGGGAGCGGACCCGGACCGGATCGCGCGGCGGAATTTCCGGCGGAGGCGAAAGCTTGACCGGGATCGTGGTCTGCTTGCCGCCGCGCAGGACGGTCAGCGGCGCCTGGCCCTGCGTTCCTTTCAGAGTGAAGCGGTAGCCGAAGGCATCGGGATTATCGACCGGCTGCCCATCGACCGCGAGGATGGCATCGCCCCGCTTCAGCCCGGCTTCGACGGCGGGGCCCTTGTCGTAGACCGACGTGATGAGGACGCCTGTCGGACGCTCCAGGCCAAGGCTCGTGGCGATCTCGCCGTCCACCGCCTGGAGCCTCGCGCCGAGCCAGGGCCGGACCACATGGCTGGAGCCGCCCTTCGCCGAGGCCAAGACGACCCGGGCCATGCTTGACGGGATCGCGAAGCCGATGCCGATATTGCCGCCGGAGCGGGAATAGATCGCCGTGTTGATGCCCACCAGCCGCCCGCTCATGTCGATGAGCGCGCCACCGGAATTGCCCGGGTTGATGGCCGCGTCGGTCTGGATGAAGAACTGGTAATCGGTGACCCCGACCTGGGTGCGCGCCAGAGCCGACACGATGCCCTGGGTTACCGTCTGGCCGACGCCGAACGGATTGCCGATCGCGAGCACGAGGTCTCCCACCTGCAGGGATTCGGGATCCCCGAAGTCGATATACTGAAGGTTCGACGCATTCTTGAGCCGAAGCACGGCAAGGTCCGTGCGCGGGTCGCGCAGCACGATGTCCGCCTCGAACTCGCGCCGATCGGCGAGCGCCACCTTCACCTCGTTCATGTTCTCGATGACGTGGTTGTTGGTGATCACCAGACCCGTCGGATCGACGATGACGCCCGACCCGAGCGACGTCTGCGAGCGGCCCGGCGGGACGCCCTGGCCCCCGCCCTCCCCGAAGAAGCGGCGGAAGAACTCCTCCATGGCGGCGTTCTGCCGGCGCTCGGATCGGCTGGCATAGACGTTGACGACGGCGTTCGACGTTTGCCGGACGACGGGCGCAAACGAGAGCTGCACCTGCGCCTTGCTTTCGGGAACGACCCGCTGGCTCTGGGCCTGCGCCCCGACGAAGCCGAGAAGCAACGAGGCGGCCACTGCCGCGATGCGGAGGGGGATGAAGCGCATCAGACGCGAATCCTCAAATTAGATCGTGGCTCTCGATAAGACGTGGTGAGCGAAAAACCAAATTCCAGCACCACGTTCGGACAGAGCGCCGAAGAAACGAAAAGGGCGGCCCGAGGACCGCCCTTTCACAATGCCGAGGTTTGAAGCCTTACGCGGCCTCGACGACCTCTTCCTTCTGAGTCGGGCCCGAATCCTGGCCGCGAGCGTCGACGTCACGGTCGACGAACTCGATCACGGCCATGGGGGCGTTGTCGCCGTAGCGGAAGCCGGCCTTGAGGACGCGGGTGTAGCCGCCCTGGCGCTCCTGGTAGCGCGGGCCGAGAACGCCGAAGAGCTTCTTCACCATGTCCTCGTCGCGCAGCTGCGACATCGCCAGACGGCGGGCGTGCAGGTCGCCGCGCTTGCCGAGGGTGATGAGCTTCTCGACCACGGGACGCAGGTCCTTGGCCTTCGGCAGGGTCGTGACGATCTGCTCGTGCTTGATCAGCGCAGCCGCCATGTTGGCGAACATTGCTTTGCGGTGCTCGGTCGTGCGGTTGAACCGACGACCTCGGAATCCGTGACGCATGGCTTTCTCCTTGATCTTCCGGCCGCCGTGCCAAGGGACGACCGTCTCTCTTCTGATCCGCCTTCAGGCGGGGACGAAAACGGGGACGCCGATGGGCTCGGCATCCCCGGCAGGCTTAGTAGTGCTCTTCGAAGCGCTTGGCGAGATCTTCGATGTTCTCGGGCGGCCAGCCGGGCACGTCCATGCCGAGATGGAGGCCCATGGAAGCCAGAACCTCCTTGATCTCGTTGAGCGACTTGCGGCCGAAGTTCGGGGTGCGGAGCATTTCCGCCTCGGACTTCTGGATGAGGTCGCCGATGTAGACGATGTTGTCGTTCTTGAGGCAATTCGCCGAACGGACCGACAGCTCGAGCTCGTCGACCTTCTTGAGCAGCGCCGGATTGAAGGGCAGCTGCGGCGCGGCGGCGGCGGCCTCCTCCTTGCGGGGCTCCTCGAAGTTCACGAAGACCTGGAGCTGGTCCTGGAGAATGCGGGCCGCGAAGGCGACGGCATCCTCAGGAGTCACGGCACCGTTGGTCTCGACGGTCATGATGAGCTTGTCGTAGTCGAGAATCTGGCCCTCGCGGGTGTTCTCGATGCGGTACGACACCTTCTTGACCGGGCTATAGAGCGAGTCGACCGGGATCAGGCCGATCGGAGCATCCTCGGCGCGGTTGCGCTCGGCCGGGACGTAGCCCTTGCCGGTGTCGACCGTGAACTCCATGCGGATCTCGGCGCCCTCGTCGAGGGTGCAGAGAACGAGCTCCGGGTTCAGGATCTGCACGTCGCCGACCGTGTTGATGTCGCCCGCCGTGACGGTGCCCGGGCCGGTCTTGCGGAGCGCCATGCGCTTCGGACCCTCGCCCTGCATCTTGATGGCGATCGTCTTCACGTTCAGGACGATGTCGGTCACATCCTCGCGGACGCCCGGGATGGAGGAGAACTCGTGCAGCACGCCGTCGATGTGGATCGACGTCACGGCGGCGCCCTGGAGGGACGACAGCAGAACGCGGCGCAGGGAGTTGCCCAGCGTCGTGCCAAAGCCACGCTCGAGAGGCTCGGCCACGACCGTCGCGATGCGCTTCGGATCGTCGCCGGGAGAGACTTCGAGCTTGTTGGGCTTAATCAGCTCTTGCCAGTTCTTTTGGATCACAACCACACCTCTTGCGGTACGGAATGAGGGCAGGCTTTTCGGCCCACCCTCAAAACTGGAACGCGCCCGGAGCGAGTCCGGGCGCTGGATGATCTTAGACGCGGCGACGCTTGCGCGGACGGCAGCCGTTGTGCGGGATCGGCGTCACGTCACGGATCGAGGTGACCGTGAAGCCGGCCGACTGGAGCGCGCGCAGGGCCGACTCGCGGCCGGAGCCGGGACCGGAGACCTCGACCTCGAGGGTGCGCATGCCGTGCTCGGAAGCCTTGCGGGCAGCGTCTTCGGCCGCGACCTGAGCGGCGTAAGGGGTCGACTTGCGCGAGCCCTTGAAGCCCATCGCGCCGGCCGAGGACCACGAGATCGTGTTGCCCTGGGCGTCGGTGATGGTGATCATGGTGTTGTTGAACGAGGCGTTCACATGCGCCACGCCGGAGACGATGTTCTTGCGTTCGCGGCGGCGGACGCGGGTCGCTTCTTTAGCCATTCTACTAACGATCCTTCAAACGCGCCCGTCATGCCAGGCGCTCGGGAGACAAGGGCCGCCCGTTGGGACGGCCGCAGGAAAATTACTTCTTCTTGCCGGCGATCGGCTTCGACTTGCCCTTGCGGGTGCGGGCGTTCGTGTGCGTGCGCTGGCCGCGGACCGGCAGGCTGCGACGGTGACGCAGGCCGCGATAGGCGCCGAGGTCCATGAGGCGCTTGATGTTCATGGACACTTCGCGGCGCAGGTCGCCTTCCACGATGTAGTCGCGGTCGATGGTCTCACGGATCTGGAGCACCTCGGCGTCGGTCAGCTGGTTCACGCGGCGCTCGGCCGGGATGTTGACCTTCTCGACGATCTCCTGGGCCTTCTTCGGGCCGATGCCGTGGATGTACTGGAGCGCGATCACAACGCGCTTGTTGGTCGGGATATTGACGCCTGCAATACGGGCCATCGTCCGTCTCCATGTAGCGAAGCCTTAAGGCTTCCGGTGGTGTTATCGCGCGTCCGGTGGAGGCCGGCCCCTGCGCGGGTTAAGAAGAACACAACAATCCGGAGCGGCTTCTCTCGAAACCCTCCGGATAAGCAGGTTCTTATGCAAGAGGCTTGCCCCTAGCGCAATTAAGGCCGGGGGTCAAGCCCTTTCGTTACGGCAGTAGGCCTTTCTGCCGCCTGACCTTAGCGACCGAGAATGCCCCGGATCGCCTCGGTCACCTCGTCGATCGGCCTCATGCCGTCGACGGTCTTCAGGGTGCCTTTGCTCTGGTAATAGGCCGACAGCGGCGCCGTCTGGGTCCGGTACGCCTCGAGGCGGGTCTTGAACACGTCCGGATTATCGTCCTTTCGGACCGGCTCGCCGCGGGCCTCGGTCTCCTTGGCGCGCTTGACGATGCGGTCGACGAGCTCGGCCTCGTTGACCTTGAACTCGATCACGCCGTCGAGCTTGAGGCCCTTCTCGGCCAGCATGGCGTCGAACGCCTCAGCCTGCGCCACCGTGCGCGGGAAGCCGTCGAGGATGAAGCCGTTCTTCGCGTCGGTCTCCTCGATCCGGTCCGCGATGATGCCGACGACGATGTCGTCCGACACCAGCGCTCCGGAATCCATGACGGCCTTGGCCTTCATGCCCACCGGAGTGCCGGCGGCCACGGCTGCGCGGAGCATGTCGCCGGTCGAGAGCTGCGGAATCCCGAGCCGCTCGACCAACCGCACGGCCTGGGTTCCTTTTCCGGCCCCAGGCGGCCCCAGCAGAATGATTCTCATCGACGTCCCCCTCTAGCGTCGAGTATCCCCGCCCTGCGGCGGGGATCAAGATCTTAGCGTCGCCGGCTGCCCTTGAGCTTGGCCTTCTTCACAAGCCCCTCGTACTGGTGAGCCAGCAGATGGCCGTGGACCTGGGCCACCGTGTCCATGGTGACGGACACGACGATCAGGAGCGAGGTGCCGCCGAAGTAGAAAGGCAGCGCCGCATAGGAGACGAGAAGCTCGGGAATCAGGCAGATGATGACGAGATAAGCTGCACCGAGGACCGTGATTCGAGTCAACACCTGATCGATGAACTCAGCTGTGCGCTCACCCGGACGAATGCCCGGAATGAAGCCGCCCTGCTTCTTCAGGTTGTCGGCCGTCTCCTGCGGATTGAAGACGATCGCGGTGTAGAAGAAGGCAAAGAACACGATCAGCGCTGCGTACAGGAACATATAGGCTGGGCGGCCATGTCCGAGGTAGGTCGTCAGCATCGAGATGATGCCGGTCCCGCCCTGGCTGGTCTGGAAGCTGGCGATCGTTGCCGGCAGGAGAAGCAGCGACGAGGCGAAGATCGGCGGGATCACGCCTGACGTATTGAGCTTGAGCGGCAGGAACGAGGTCTGGCCTTCGTAGAGACGGTTGCCGACCTGGCGCTTCGGGTAGTTGATCAGGAGACGCCGCTGGGCGCGCTCCATGAACACCACGAAGTAGATGATAGCGACGGCCATCACGATGACGCCGATGATCAGGCCCGTGGAGATCGCGCCCTGGCGGCCGAGCTCGAGGGTGCCGGCGATGGCCGTCGGCAGGTTGGCCACGATGCCGGCGAAGATGATCAGCGAGGTGCCGTTGCCGATGCCGCGCGAGGTGATCTGCTCACCCAGCCACATGAGGAACATCGTGCCGCCGGTCAGCGTGATCACGGTCGAGATCAGGAAGAACAGACCCGGATTCTGGACGATCGTGCCTGAACTCTGGAGGCCCACGGCAATGCCCCAGGACTGGAACACGGCGAGCAGCACCGTCAGGTAGCGGGTGTACTGGTTGAGGATCTTGCGACCCGCCTCGCCTTCCTTCTTCAGCGCCTCGAGCGACGGCAGGACCGACGTGAGCAGCTGGATGATGATGGAGGCCGAGATGTACGGCATGATATTCAGGGCGAAGATGGCCATGCGCTCGACGGCGCCGCCCGAGAACATGTTGAAGAGTCCTAGCACGCCGCCGCTGGCGCTCTGGAAGCTCTGGCGAAGAGCCTCAGGATCGATGCCGGGCAGTGGAATGTAGGTGCCGAGACGGTAGACGATGAGTGCGCCGAGAGTGAACCAAATGCGCTTCTTCAACTCTTCGGCTTTGGCGATCGAACCAAAATTGATGTTCGCCGCAAGTTGTTCGGCTGCTGAAGCCATGTTCCGTCCCCGAAAAAGGTGGATACGTGATACCGATCACGCAAACGGCGGCCTCGCGATCAGACGCGGGCCGCCGCTTGGTTATTCAATGTGGGCGCTGGCTCACGCCTGTGCAACGGCGCCCAGAAGGGTCACCGAGCCGCCCGCCTTCTCGATCGCCTCGACGGCGGACTTCGACGCACCCGCAACCTGGAACGTCAGCTTGGCCTTGAGCTCGCCGACGCCGAGGATCTTCACGCCGTCGCGCGGCTTGGAGATCACGCCGGCGGCCACGAGTGCCTCGTTGGTGACCGGGTTGGCCTGGTCGAGCTTGCCGGCCTCGACAGCCTGCTGGATACGGCCGAGGTTGACCTCATTCAGCTCGATCGCGTTCGGCTTGTTGAAGCCACGCTTCGGCAGACGACGGTGCAGAGGCATCTGACCGCCTTCGAAGCCCTTGATCGAGACGCCCGTACGGGACTTCTGACCCTTGACGCCGCGGCCACCGGTCTTGCCCTTGCCGGAGCCGATACCACGGCCGACACGCATCCGGTTCTTCGAGGCGCCTTCGTTGTCACGAATTTCATTGAGTTTCATGACGCTCTCCTCACTGCCCGTCGACAACGCGCACGAGGTGCTTGACCTTTTCGATCATGCCGCGAACCGCAGGCGTGTCTTCCAAGGTCGAAGTACGGTGGAGCTTGTTGAGCTTGAGGCCGACCAGCGTCTGGCGCTGCTTGGCTTCGCGGCGGATCGGGGAGCCGATCTGCTCAACGGTGATGGTCTTTGCTGCATCAGCGGCAGGCTTCTTCGCCATGGATGGAGCCTCCCTTACGCTTCAGCGGCTTCTTCGACGCCGGCATCGCGGCGGCGAGCCTGGAGCGTCGAGACCTTCAGACCGCGGCGAGCGGCGACCGAACGCGGGCTGTCCTCGTTCTTGAGCGCGTCGAACGTGGCGCGCACGAGGTTGTACGGGTTCGAGGAGCCGAGCGACTTCGCGACCACGTCCTGCATGCCCAGCGTCTCGAAGACGGCACGCATCGGACCGCCGGCGATGATGCCGGTGCCCTGCGGGGCGGCGCGGAGCACCACCTTGCCGGCGCCATGACGGCCGTTCACGTCGTGATGCAGCGTGCGGCCCTCGCGGAGCGCCACGCGGATCATCGAACGCTTCGCGGCGTCCGTAGCCTTGCGGATCGCTTCCGGAACCTCACGGGCCTTGCCGTGACCGAAGCCGACGCGACCCTTCTGGTCGCCGACGACCACCAGAGCGGCGAAGCCGAAGCGACGGCCGCCCTTCACGACCTTCGCGACGCGGTTGATGTGCACCAACCGATCGACGAATTCGCTGTCGCGCTCTTCGCGATCAGCACGTTCTCTTGGTTCTCTTGCCATGAGACCTCTCACTTGCGCGGGCGGCGGGCCCGCTCGCTAGGGGTTTTCGAAAAACCCGCCGTTAGAAATCGAGACCACCTTCGCGGGCCGCGTCGGCCAGAGCCTTCACGCGACCGTGGAAGAGATAGCCGGACCGGTCGAAGATGACCTGCTTCACGCCGGCCGCAGCCGCGCGTTCCGCAACGAGCCGCCCAACTTCCTTTGCCGCCTCTACGGTGGCGCCGGTCTTGAGCTTGCCCTTCAGGTCCTTTTCGAGGGTCGATGCCGAAGCGACGGTATGACCACGCTCGTCATCGATGACCTGGGCATAGATCTGCTTGGACGAACGGAAAACCGACAAACGCGGCCGGCCATTCGCAGCCTTCTTGATCGCACGGCGCACACGAGCCTTGCGGCGATCTTCGGCGCCTTTCTTCTCAGCCATGATACGTCGTCCTTACTTCTTCTTGCCTTCCTTGCGGAAGATGAACTCGTCGGCATACTTGACGCCCTTGCCCTTGTAGGGCTCCGGACCGCGATAATCGCGGATCTCGGCGGCGGTCTGACCGACCTTCTGCTTGTCGATGCCGGCAACAACGACTTCGGTCGGCTTGGGCGTCGTGATCGTCACGCCAGCCGGGATCTCGTAGTCGATGTCATGGCTGTAGCCGAGCGAGAGCTTGAGCACCTTGCCGGCAACGGCGGCGCGGTAGCCGACGCCGTTGATCTCGAGGCGCTTCTCGAAGCCCTTGGACACACCCTCGACCAGGTTCGCGACCTGAGCGCGGGCCATACCCCACTTCGCACGGGCGGTCTTGGACTCGTCGCGCGGGTTCACCGACACGGCCCCGTCCTGGAACGCAACCGACACTTCCTCGGGAACGACGAACGACAGCTCGCCCTTCGCACCCTTCATCTTCACCATCTGACCGTCGACGGTGGCCGTCACACCGGACGGGACCGTAACGGGCTTTTTGCCTACGCGGGACATTCTCGAATCTCCGTGGTTCTGTGCTGATGCTGCGAGGTCTTAGAAGACCTTGCAGAGCACTTCGCCGCCCACGTTCTTCTCGCGAGCCTCGTGATCCGCCATCACGCCCTGCGGCGTGGAGAGGATCGTGATTCCGAGGCCGTCAGCGACGCGCGGCATCGTGTCGACGGAAGCGTACACGCGGCGGCCCGGCTTGGAGACTCGCTCGATGGAGCGGATCACCGGCTGGCCGTCGTAGTACTTGAGCTCGATCGAAAACTCCGTCCGGCCGTTGCCGAACTCGGTCTGCGAGTAATCGCGGATGTAGCCCTCGCTCTTGAGAACCTCGAGCACACGGGCGCGAAGCTTCGAGCCGGGGGTGACAACCGAACCGCGACGGCGCATCTGCGCGTTGCGGATACGGGTGAGCATATCGCCCAACGGATCATTGACCATCAGATGCCCTCCCTTACCAGCTGGACTTCACGAGGCCCGGGATCAGGCCCTTGGAACCGAGCTCGCGCAGGGCGATGCGGGACATGCCGAGCTTGCGGTAGTACGCACGCGGACGGCCGGTGACCTCGCAGCGGTTCCGGATGCGGGTGGGGCTCGAGTTGCGGGGCAGCTCGGCCAGCTTGAGGCGCGCCTCGAAGCGCTCCTCCATGGACTTCGCCTCGTCGTTGGCAACAGCCAGCAGACGCTCGCGGCGGCCGGCATACTGCTTCACGAGCTTGCGACGAAGCTTGTTCTTCTCAATAGAGCTTTTCTTAGCCATTCGTTTATCTCCAGTGTCCGCGTCTGAGGACAGCTATCCTCACTGCCGGAACGGGAAGTTGAAGTGACGCAGGAGCGCACGGGCCTCTTCGTCCGTCTTCGCCGTGGTGGCGATGATGACGTCCATGCCCCAAACCTGCTCGGCCTTGTCGTAGTTGATCTCAGGGAACACCAGGTGCTCCTTGATGCCGAGGGCGTAGTTGCCGCGGCCGTCGAACGACTTCGGGTTCAGGCCCCGGAAGTCACGGACGCGCGGGAGCGCGACGGTCACGAGGCGATCCATAAACTCGTACATGCGAGCCTTGCGCAGCGTGACCTTGGCACCGATCGGCATGCCCTCGCGGACCTTGAACTGCGAGATCGCCTTGCGGGCCTTAGTGATCACCGGCTTCTGGCCGGCGATGAGAGCGAGATCGGCAGCGGCCACGGAGGCCTTCTTCGAGTCGGCGGTGGACTCGCCGACGCCCATGTTCAGCACGATCTTGTCGATCGCCGGAACTTCCATGGGGTTCTTGTAGCCGAACTCTTCGATCAGCTTCGGACGCACCACTTCCTCGTAGTGCTTCTTGAGCCGCGGGGTGTACCCGTCCAACTGAGCCTTAGCCATCGATCAGGTCTCCCGAACGCTTGGCGAACCGAACCTTGCGGCCGTCGTCCAGAACTTTGAAACCAACCCGGGTCGGCTTGCCGTCCTTCGGGTCCGCATAGGCCAGGTTCGACAGGTGGATCGGCGCCTCCTTGGAGATGATGCCGCCCTCCTGCGCTGCCGTCTGGCGCTGATGGCGCTTCACGAGGTTCACGCCGCGGACGACCGCGCGCTCTTCCTTCGGGAGCACCTGCACGACTTCACCGGTCTTGCCCTTGTCGCGACCGGTCAGGACGACGACCTTGTCGCCCTTCTTGATCTTCGCGGCCATTAGAGCACCTCCGGCGCAAGCGAAATGATCTTCATGTGGTTCTTGGCACGCAGCTCACGCGGAACGGGGCCGAAGATACGGGTGCCGACCGGCTCTTTCTGATTGTTGATCAGAACGGCGGCGTTCCGGTCGAACCGGATGACGGAGCCGTCAGCGCGACGGATGTCCTTGGCGGTGCGCACGACGACCGCCTTCATGACGTCGCCCTTCTTCACGCGACCGCGCGGAATAGCCTCTTTTACGGAGACGACGATGATATCGCCGACAGAAGCGTACTTACGCTTCGAACCGCCGAGAACCTTGATGCACATCACGCGACGGGCGCCGGAATTGTCGGCGACGTCAAGATTCGTCTGCATCTGGATCATGGCTTTGATCCTTTCCTTTGTTTCAGACAGGTTTCCGGGCCAAGGCAGGATTGCCTTCCCGGACTACGCCTGACGGGGATCTGATGTCCCCTGCCCTTCATAATGTCGAGAAAGGCGGCCGTATACACGAACCGCCCTCTTCAGACAACCCCAAATCCCAAGGTTTTTTAAGCCTTAGCCTTGGTTGACGAGCACCCAGGTCTTGAGTTTGGACAGCGGACGGGACTCCTCGATGAAGACCGTGTCGCCGACCTTGGCCGTGTTGTTCTCGTCATGAGCGTGGTAGTTCTTCGTCTTACGCACGGTCTTTTTCATGACCGGATGCGTGAAACGGCGCTCCACCTTCACGACGACCGTCTTGTCCTGCTTGTCGCTGACAACGACGCCCTGCAAAACGCGCTTTGGCATCTTGATTTCCTCTTAAGCCTTCGCCGCAGCCGCCTTCTGGCGCTGCAACGTCTTGACACGGGCGATGTCCCTGCGGACCTGGCGGACGCGTCCGGTGTTCTCGAGCTGGCCCGTCGCCCGCTGGAAGCGCAGGTTGAACTGCTCCTTCTTCAGGTTCACGAGCTCGTCGGACAGCTGATCGGTCGACATCGCGTTCAGGTCAGAGGCTCTCTGTGTGGACTTCATGATAACCTCCTTACTCCGCAATGCGCTGGATGAAGCGCGTCCTGATCGGGAGCTTGGCAGCGCCGAGACGGAGCGCCTCGCGGGCGATATCCTCCGGCACGCCGTCGATCTCGAACATGATGCGGCCGGGCTTGACCTTGGCCGCCCAATACTCGGGAGCGCCCTTGCCCTTACCCATACGCACTTCGGTAGGCTTGGTCGACACCGGCACGTCCGGGAAGATGCGGATCCAGACGCGACCCGCGCGCTTCATGGCGCGGGTGATCGCACGGCGGGCCGCTTCGATCTGACGAGCGTTGACACGCTCGGGTTCCATCGCCTTCAGGCCGAACTGGCCGAAGTTGAGGTCCGTGCCGCCCTTCGCGGTGCCGGAGATCCGGCCCTTGAACTGCTTACGGAACTTTGTCTTCTTCGGTTGCAACATGGCAAACCTCTCCTGCCCTCTCGGTTACGCCGCCTGCTCGCGGCGACCACCGGAACGGCCACCCTCTTCGTTCATCCGCTTGTCCTGAGCCATCGGGTCGTGCTCAAGGATTTCGCCCTTGAAGATCCAGACCTTGATGCCGCAGGTGCCGTAGGTGGTGAACGCGGTCGACGTGCCGTAATCCACATCCGCACGCAGCGTGTGCAGCGGAACCCGGCCCTCGCGGTACCACTCCTGACGGGCGATCTCGGCGCCGCCGAGACGTCCCGAGCAGTTGATCCGGATGCCCTCGGCGCCCAGACGCATCGCCGACTGAACGGCGCGCTTCATGGCGCGGCGGAACGCGACGCGGCGCTCCAGCTGCTGGGCGATCGAATCAGCCACCAGGGTGGCATCGACTTCCGGCTTGCGGACTTCGACGATGTTGATCGAAACATCCGCATTGGTCATCTTGTTGACGAGCTTGCGGAGCTTCTCGATGTCGGCGCCCTTCTTGCCGATCACCACGCCCGGACGGCCCGAGTGGATGGTGACGCGGCACTTCTTGTGCGGACGCTCGATCACGATCTTCGAAACGGCGGCCTGCTTGAGCTGCTTCATGAGAGCATCGCGGATCGCCATGTCCTCATGCATCAGCTTGGCGTACTCGCCCTTGCCGGCGAACCAGCGCGAGTCCCAGGTCCGGTTGATGCCGAGCCGAAGACCAATCGGGTTAACTTTCTGACCCATCTGGTTCTCCTTTACGCCTGTTCGGCGACTTCCCGAACCACGATCGTGAGGTTCGAGAACGGCTTCATGATACGAGCACCCCGGCCACGAGCCCGGGCGTGAAAGCGCTTCATGACGAGCGCCTTGCCGACAAAAGCCTGGCTGACGACGAGATCGTCCACATCGAGGTTGTGGTTGTTCTCGGCATTGGCGATGGCGCTCTCGAGGCACTTCTTGACGTCACGAGCAATCCGCTTGCGGGAGAACTCGAGATCGGCAAGTGCCGTGGAAACCTTCTTGCCGCGGATGAGGGCCGCAACAAGATTGAGCTTCTGAGGGCTGACGCGCAGCATGCGAGCGACGGCTTGAGCCTCTTGATCGCTCAGTGCGCGAGGAGTCGCGGCCTTACCCATCTTACTTCCTCTTCGCCTTCTTGTCCGCTGCGTGACCGTGGAAGGTCCGGGTCGGCGAGAACTCGCCGAACTTGTGACCCACCATCTCCTCGCTCACGTAGACGGGGATGTGCTTCTGACCGTTGTAGACCCCGAAAGTGAGGCCCACGAACTGCGGGAGGATCGTGGAGCGACGGCTCCAGATCTTGATGACCTCGGAGCGGCCCGCACCACGGGCAGCCTCGGCCTTCTTGAGGAGGTAACCGTCGACGAACGGACCCTTCCAAAGCGAACGTGCCATGACGTGCCTCTGTCCTTACTTCTTCCGTGCGTGGCGGCTCGACACGATGAACTTGTCGGTCCGCTTGTTCGAACGGGTTTTCTTGCCTTTGGTCGGAATGCCCCACGGCGTCACCGGATGGCGACCACCGGAGGTGCGGCCCTCACCACCACCGTGCGGGTGGTCGATCGGGTTCATGGCCACGCCGCGGTTGTGCGGACGCTTGCCGAGCCAGCGGTTGCGACCCGCCTTACCGACCGAGGTGTTCATGTGGTCGGGGTTCGACACGGCGCCGACGGTGGCGAAGCACTGGCCATGGACCAGACGCTGCTCGCCGGAGTTCAGGCGCACCGTGACGTAGCCCTGGTCACGACCCACGATCTGGGCGTAGGTGCCGGCCGAGCGGGCGACGGCGCCGCCGCGGCCGATCTTGAGCTCCACGTTGTGGATGATCGTGCCCACGGGCATGTTGCCGATCGGCATCGCGTTGCCGGGCTTGATGTCGACCTGCTCGCCGGCCGACACCTGATCGCCCACCGCAAGACGCTGCGGGGCCAGGATGTAGGACAGCTCGCCGTCCGCATAGCGGATGAGCGCGATGAAGGCGCTGCGGTTCGGATCGTACTCGATCCGCTCCACGGTCGCGACATCGCCAAGACGCGAGCGGCGCTTGAAGTCGACGTTGCGCAGGGTGCGCTTGTGACCACCGCCACGGAAGCGGACGGTCACGCGACCCAGGTTGTTGCGGCCGCCGGAGGAGCTCTTGCCCTCCGTCAGAGCCTTGACCGGCTTGCCCTTGTAGAGCTCGCTGCGGTCGACGATCACCAGCTGGCGCAGGCCGGGGGTGATTGGTTTGAAAGTCTTCAAAGCCATCGGATCACTCTCTCGTCCGATCAGAGGCCCGTCGTGACATCGATGGTCTGGCCCTCTTCGAGGGTCACAACCGCCTTCTTCACGTCCGACCGCTGGCCGCGGGTGCCGCGGAACATCTTCACCTTGCCCTTGGTGACGAGCGTGTTGACGCTCTTCACCTTGACATCGAACAGCTTCTCAACCGCTTCCTTGATCTGCGGCTTCGTCGCATCCGGCTTCACCTTGAAGACGACCTTGTTCTGATCGGACAGGGCCGTGGCCTTCTCGGTGATCACCGGGCTCACGATCACATCGTAGTGGCGCGGGTCCAGGCTCATTTGAAGCGCGCCTCCAGCGCATCGACAGCCGCCTTCGTGAGAACGAGCTTCTCGCGACGGAGAATGTCATAGACGTTGATGCCCTGCACCGGCAGGACGTCGATGTTCGGGATGTTGCGAGCAGCGCGCTGGAAGTTCGCCTCGATCTCAGCACCGCCGATGATCAGGGCGTTGGCCAGACCGAGCTTGCCGAAACGCTCCACGAGTGCCTTCGTCTTGGCCTCGGAAAGCTGCACGTCATCGACAACGATGAGCGAAGCGTCCTTGGCCTTAGACGAGAGCGCATGCTTCAGAGCAAGAGCGCGGACCTTCTTGGGCAGGTCGTGAGCATGGCTGCGGACCTGCGGGCCGAAGGCACGACCGCCGCCCCGGAACTGGGGAGCGCTCGCGGCGCCGTGACGGGCGCTGCCGGTGCCCTTCTGCTTGTAGACCTTCTTGGTCGTCCGATCGATATCCGAGCGGTTCTTCACGGCATGCGTGCCGGCCTGGCGCTTGGCGAGCTGCCAGCGGACGCAGCGGGCGAGAAGGTCGGCGCGCGGATCGAGGCCGAAGATCGCCTCGTTCAGATCGACGGAACCGGCCTTAGCGCCCTCGAGCGTGGTGACATCGAGCTTCATCACGCATTCTCCTCTTGGGCTTCAGCAGCCGGAGCGGCGGGTGCAGCGTCGTTGGCGGCCGAACGGAAGGAGCCGGGCATCGGCACGTCCTTCGGCAGCTTCCGCTTCACCGCGTCGCGGACGAAGATCCAACCGCCGGCAACGCCAGGAACGGCGCCTTCGACGAGGATCAGACCGCGCTCGACGTCGGTCGACACCACGCGCAGGTTCTGCGTCGTGACGCGCTCGACACCGAGGTGACCCGGCATCTTCTTGTTCTTGAACGTCTTGCCCGGATCCTGGCGGCCACCGGTCGAACCGATCGAGCGGTGGGAGATCGACACGCCGTGCGTGGCGCGCAGACCGCCGAAGTTCCAGCGCTTCATGCCGCCGGCGAAGCCCTTACCGGTCGTGATGCCAGTGACATCGACGAACTGACCGGCAATGAAGTGGTCCGCCGTGATCTCGGCGCCCACTGGGATGACAGCATCCTCGGAGACGCGGAACTCGGCGAGTTTCCGCTTCGGCTCGACCTGGGCGACGGCGAAACGACCGCGCTCAGCCTTCGAGACGTTCTTGACCTTGGCCTTGCCGACGCCGACCTGCAGCGCGGTGTAGCCGTTCTTTTCCTTGGTCATGTGGGCGACGACCTGGCAGTTGTCGACCTTCAGAACCGTGACCGGGACGTGCTCCCCGGCATCCGTGAAGATGCGGGTCATCCCCAATTTCTGTGCAATGACGCCTGAGCGCATGTGCGTATCCTCTCGACGTGTCTACCGTAAGCTCCAAGCCGAAACGGCTTAGAGCTTGATCTCCACGTCCACGCCCGCCGCGAGATCGAGCTTCATCAGCGCGTCCACGGTCTGGGGGGTGGGGTCCACGATATCGAGAACGCGCTTGTGAGTGCGCATCTCGAACTGCTCACGCGACTTCTTGTCGATGTGAGGCGAGCGAAGAACCGTAAAGCGCTCGATGCGCGTCGGCAGCGGGATGGGCCCGCGAACCTGTGCGCCGGTCCGCTTCGCGGTCGACACGATCTCACGTGTCGACGCGTCGAGGATCCGGTGGTCGAACGCCTTAAGGCGAATGCGGATATTCTGACCGTTCATGGGTTGACCTCAGCAAGGGAGAAGACCGGCCCTCGGACCGGCCCGCTCCTTTGATCCTCTTAAAATTAGTCCATCACGCTGGCGACGACGCCGGCGCCGACGGTGCGGCCGCCCTCACGGATGGCGAAGCGCAGCTTCTCCTCCATGGCGATCGGCGCGA
>NZ_QQBB01000002.1:0-430494 GCF_003350535.1 Microvirga subterranea | reverse complement strand
ATTAGTCCATCACGCTGGCGACGACGCCGGCGCCGACGGTGCGGCCGCCCTCACGGATGGCGAAGCGCAGCTTCTCCTCCATGGCGATCGGCGCGATCAGCTCCACTTCCATCGTGATGTTGTCGCCCGGCATCACCATCTCGGTGCCCTCGGGCAGCTTCACCACGCCGGTCACGTCCGTCGTGCGGAAGTAGAACTGCGGACGGTAGTTGGCAAAGAACGGCGTGTGACGGCCACCCTCTTCCTTCGTCAGGATGTAGGCCTCGGCCTTGAACTTCGTGTGCGGCTTGATCGAGCCGGGCTTGCACAGCACCTGGCCGCGCTCCACGTCCTCGCGCTTCGTGCCACGAAGCAGAACGCCCACGTTGTCGCCCGCCTGGCCCTGGTCGAGCAGCTTGCGGAACATCTCGACGCCCGTCACCGTCGTCTTCTGCGTGTCGCGAAGACCCACGATCTCCACTTCCTCGCCGACCTTGATGATGCCGCGCTCCACGCGACCCGTCACCACCGTGCCGCGGCCCGAGATCGAGAACACGTCCTCGATCGGCATCAGGAACGGCTGGTCCACCGGACGCTCCGGCTGCGGGATGTAGCGGTCGACCTCGGCCATCAGCTCGAGAACCCGGTCACGCCCGATCTCAGGCTGACGGTCCTCCAGCGCGCACAGGGCCGAGCCCTTCACGATCGGAATGTCGTCGCCCGGGAAGTCGTACTTCGACAGAAGCTCGCGAACCTCAAGCTCGACCAGATCCAGAAGCTCCGGATCGTCGACCATGTCGACCTTGTTCATGAACACCACCAGGGCCGGAACGCCGACCTGACGGGCGAGCAGGATGTGCTCGCGGGTCTGCGGCATCGGGCCGTCCGCCGACGACACCACCAGGATCGCGCCGTCCATCTGCGCCGCGCCCGTGATCATGTTCTTCACGTAGTCGGCGTGGCCGGGGCAGTCCACGTGGGCGTAGTGCCGGTTCGTGGTCTCGTACTCCACGTGCGCGGTCGAGATCGTGATGCCGCGAGCCTTCTCCTCCGGCGCCTTGTCGATCTGGTCGTACGCCGTGAACGTCGCACCACCCGACTCCGCCAGAACCTTCGTGATCGCCGCCGTCAGAGACGTCTTGCCATGGTCCACGTGACCAATCGTCCCAATGTTGCAGTGCGGCTTAGTCCGCTCAAACTTTTCCTTCGCCATCGTGGCACCCGTTCCTTTGAATCTTAAGAATGTTGCTTAGTGGGTTCAGGCGTATTTCGCCTGAACCTCGGCAGCCACGTTCGACGGCACCTGCTCGTAGTGGTCGAACTGCATCGTGTAGCTCGCACGCCCCTGGCTCATGCCACGCAGCGTGTTCACGTAGCCGAACATGTTGGCGAGCGGGACCATCGCGTTGATGACCACGGCATTGCCGCGCATGTCCTGACCCTGGATCTGGCCACGACGGGAGTTGAGGTCACCGATGACCGAGCCGGTGTAGTCCTCAGGAGTCGTCACCTCGACCTTCATGACCGGCTCGAGAAGGACGGAGCTGCCCTTCTGGAGAGCCTCACGCATGGCGGCACGAGACGCGATTTCGAAGGCGAGAGCCGACGAGTCGACCTCGTGGAAGGCGCCGTCGATCAGCTCGACCTTGACGTCCACGACCGGGAACCCGGCCACGACGCCAGCGCCGATCACCGACTGCAGGCCCTTCTCGACGCCCGGGATGTACTCCTTGGGCACGGCGCCGCCGACGATCTTCGACTCGAACCCGAAGCCGGCTCCCGGATCGTTTGGCATGACCACCAGCTTGACGCGGGCGAACTGGCCCGTACCGCCGGTCTGCTTCTTGTGGGTGTAGTCGACCTCGGCCTTCTTCGTGATCGTCTCACGATAGGCGACCTGCGGAGCGCCGATGTTCGCATCGACCTTGTAGGTACGACGGAGAATGTCGACCTTAATGTCGAGGTGAAGCTCGCCCATGCCCTTCAGGATCGTCTGTCCCGACTCTTGGTCGGTCGAAACGCGGAAGGACGGATCCTCGGCCGCAAGCTTCGCCAGGGCGAGACCAAGCTTCTCCTGGTCGGCCTTCGACTTCGGCTCGATCGCGATCTCGATGACCGGCTCCGGGAACTCCATGCGCTCGAGGATCACGGCCTTGTTCGGGTCGCAGAGCGTGTCGCCGGTGCGGACTTCCTTCAGGCCGGCCAGAGCGACGATGTCGCCGGCGTGAGCCTCCTTGATGTCCTCACGGTTGTTCGCATGCATCAGCAGCATGCGGCCGACGCGCTCTTTCTTGTCACGCGACGAGTTGAGAAGCGTCTCGCCCGCGTTCACCTTGCCGGAGTAGATGCGGCAGAAGGTGATCGTGCCCACGAAGGGGTCATCCATGATCTTGAAGGCGAGCATGGAGAACGGCTCTTCGTCGGAAGGCTTGCGAACGGTCTCTTCCTCGGTCTTGAAGTCGATGCCCTTGATCGCGCCACGATCTGCCGGAGACGGAAGGAAGGCCACGACGGCGTCGAGCAGGGGCTGAACGCCCTTGTTCTTGAACGCCGAGCCGCACAGAACCGGGTGGAAGGCACGACGCTGAACCGCGGTGCGGACCAGGCGACGCAGCGTCTCCTCGTCGGGCTCCTGGCCCTCGAGGTAAGCCACCATCGCATCATCGTCCATTTCGACGGCAGCCTCGACGAGCTTGCCACGGTACTCCGCGGCCTGATCCTGCAGGTCAGCCGGGATCTCGACCTCGTCGAAGTTCGCGCCGAGCGAATCGCTCTCCCAGACATAGGCCTTCATCTTGATCAGATCGACCATGCCCTTGAAGTCGCTCTCGGCGCCGATCGGGATCTGGAGGCAGACAGGCTTGCCGGCAACACGCTTCACGATGTCGTCGACGCAGTTGAAGAAGTTCGCGCCGGTCTTGTCCATCTTGTTGACAAACACGATGCGCGGAACGTCGTACTTGTCGGCCTGGCGCCAAACGGTCTCGGTCTGGGGCTCGACGCCCTGGTTGCCATCGAGAACGCAAACGGCGCCGTCGAGCACGCGCAGCGAACGCTCCACCTCGATGGTGAAGTCCACGTGGCCGGGGGTGTCGATGATGTTCAGACGCTTGCCGTCCCAGAAGCAGGTGGTGGCAGCGGACGTGATCGTGATGCCACGCTCCTGCTCCTGCTCCATCCAGTCCATGGTGGCAGCGCCTTCATGGACTTCACCGATCTTGTGCGACTTGCCGGTGTAATAAAGGATACGCTCGGTCGTCGTCGTCTTACCGGCATCGATGTGGGCCATGATGCCGAAGTTACGGTAGTCCTCAATTGCGTGCGTGCGGGGCATCGCTTAGCTCCTCAGGGTCCGGCCGTTACCAGCGATAGTGCGAGAACGCACGGTTGGCTTCCGCCATCCGGTGAGTGTCTTCGCGCTTCTTGACGGCGTTACCCCGGTTGTTCGAGGCGTCGAGCAGCTCGGCGGAGAGCCGGTCGACCATGGTCTTATCGTTGCGGCCGCGGGCGGCCTGGATGATCCAGCGGATCGCGAGAGCCTGACGGCGCTCGGCACGGACTTCGACCGGGACCTGGTAGGTTGCGCCGCCGACGCGGCGGGAGCGGACCTCGATCGCCGGAGCGACGTTGTCGAGGGCCTGCTTGAAGACCTCAAGCGGGTTGGCCTTGGCGCGGCTCTCGATGATGTCGAAGGCACCGTAGACGATGCTTTCGGCAGCAGACTTCTTGCCGTCGTACATGATGGAGTTCATGAACTTGGTGACGACGATATCCCCGAACTTCGGATCCGGGATGATCTCACGCTTTTCGGCGCTGTGGCGGCGGGACATGAGCTGACTCCGACCTCAATAAGAAATGACGGCTTACTTCGGCCGCTTCGCGCCGTACTTCGAACGACGCTGCTTACGATTCTTCACACCCTGCGTGTCGAGCACGCCGCGGAGGATGTGGTAGCGAACACCCGGAAGGTCCTTCACGCGGCCGCCGCGGATCATGACCACGGAGTGCTCCTGAAGGTTATGGCCCTCGCCCGGGATGTAACCGATGACTTCGTAGCCATTGGTCAGGCGGACCTTGGCGACCTTACGAAGAGCCGAGTTCGGCTTCTTCGGGGTCGTCGTATAGACGCGCGTGCACACGCCCCGCTTCTGCGGGCAGGCCTCAAGCGCGGGAACCTTATTCCGGCTCTTTTGCGCCGTCCGCGGCTTGCGGATCAGCTGACTGATCGTTGGCATCCTGTGCCCTCTTTCAACAGCCACCGCCCGGTGGCCTTTGAGTGTCTTCAACGGTTAAGCGCCGCCCTGGCGAGCCTTTTGAGCTTGCACAAAACGAAGCCACGCCATTGGCTTCAGGAAGCCCTTGGCGCGGTGCGATTGCAGAGGACCACGATTTCGAGACCGCGGTCGTGCCCTAATCTGACTTCTGTCAGTCAAGGTTGAGTTCGGCAGCGTTTAGGTGGCATCGGTCGAAGCTAGGCGCTTCGACTGGCGGAAACCTACGGCCAGCCGGAAAGTCCGGTCTCTCTAGCGCCCGAGTCGGGGAAAGTCAACACTTTTCGGATTTCCCAAGGGAAATCGCCGATCCTGCGTCGAGGAGACCACTGCCAAGCCCGTTCAGCCGAGCTGCCTCGGTTCATATGGGAACGGCCTGAGCCCGCGCAAGAGCGCCGCCTCTGCCGTGTGAAGAGGGGAATGGCATAAAGAGAAAAGGCCGCCCGGAGGCGGCCTTCTCGATTGGCTAAGCTGGGCGGTTACTCGGCCGCCGGAGGCAGTTCGCTGACCTGAGCCTGCGACTCGGAGCGCTTCTGCTGCAGGATCAGGTCGTCGCGATGCTGGGCGACGGCCTTGATCTGAGCGTTCAGGGCGCCGGTGCCGGCCGGGATAAGGCTGCCGACGATGACGTTCTCCTTGAGGCCTTCGAGGGTGTCCACCTTGCCGTTGACCGCCGCCTCGGTGAGGACGCGGGTGGTCTCCTGGAAGGACGCCGCCGAGATGAAGGAGCGGGTCTGCAGCGATGCCTTGGTGATTCCGAGCAGAACAGGCACGCCGACGGCGGGCTTCTTCTTCTCGGCCACGAGGCGCTCGTTGATCTCCTCCATCTCGAGACGATCGACCTGCTCGCCGGTGAGGAGGTCGGAATCGCCGCTCTCGGTGATCTCCACCTTCTGCAGCATCTGACGAACGATCACCTCGATGTGCTTGTCGTTGATGAGCACGCCCTGGAGGCGGTAGACCTCCTGGATCTCATTCACCAGGTAAGCGGCCAGCTCCTCGACGCCCTTGATCGCAAGGATGTCGTGCGGGGCCGGGTTGCCGTCCACGATGAAGTCGCCGATCTCGACAACGTCGCCGTCTTGCAGGTGGATGTGCTTGCCCTTCGGGATCAGGTACTCCACCGGCTCGGAGCCATCGTGCGGATTGAGCGTCAGGCGACGCTTGTTCTTGTAGTCGCGGCCGAACTGAATCGTGCCGGACTTTTCCGCAATGATGGCCGCGTCCTTCGGACGACGGGCTTCGAACAGCTCCGCCACGCGCGGCAGACCGCCCGTGATGTCGCGGGTCTTGGCGCTCTCTGTCGAGACGCGGGCCAGCACGTCACCCGCCTTGACCTTCGCACCGGGATCGACCGCGAGGATCGCGTCGACGGGCAGGAGGTAGCGGGCGTCGCCGCCACGGGCCAGCTTGGCGACCTTGCCGCCCTTGCCCTCGATGATGACCGCCGGACGCAGGTCGGCCGTACGGGTCGAACCGCGCCAGTCGATGACCACGCGCTTGGCGATGCCGGTGGACTCGTCCATCGTCTCGATCATCGAGGCGCCGTCCACGAGATCCTCGTAGCCGACCACACCTTCCATCTCGGTCAGGATCGGGCGGGAATAGGGGTCCCACTCCGCGATGCGCTGGCCGCGCTTGATGGTGTCGCCCTCGTCGACCTTCAGGCGCGAGCCGTACTGCAGGCGGTGAACCGCACGCTCAGCGCCGTCGGGCCCGGAGATCACGACAGCCACGTTGCGGCCCATGACCACCAGATCGCCATCGGAGTTGCGCGCAATGTTCTTGTTGCGGAAGCTGACGATGCCCTCGAAGCTCGACTCGAAGAAGGACGAGTCGGCAATCTGGGCCGCGCCGCCGATGTGGAAGGTGCGCATGGTGAGCTGGGTGCCCGGCTCGCCGATGGACTGCGCCGCGATGACGCCGACAGCCTCGCCGTGGTTGACCGGGGTGCCCCGGGCCAGGTCGCGGCCGTAGCAGGTGGCGCAGACGCCGTTCTTGGACTCGCAGACGAGCACGGAACGGATCTTCACCTCCTGGATGCCGGCGGCGCCGATCGCCTCGAGGTGCTGCTCCTCGATCATCGTGCCCTTCGGAACGATGATCGTGCCGTCCTGGGCGACCAGGTCCTCGGCCGTGGAGCGGCCCAGGATGCGGGAGGCCAGCGACGCGACCACCTGGCCGGCGTCGATGATGGCCCGCATGCGGATGCCCTTCTCGGTACCGCAATCCGGCTCGCGGATGACCGCGTCCTGAGCGACGTCCACGAGACGACGGGTCAGGTAGCCCGAGTTCGCCGTCTTGAGCGCAGTGTCGGCCAGACCCTTACGGGCGCCGTGCGTCGAGTTGAAGTACTCGAGCACGTTCAGGCCTTCCTTGAAGTTCGAGATGATCGGCGTCTCGATGATCTCGCCCGACGGCTTGGCCATGAGGCCGCGCATCGCCGCGAGCTGCTTCATCTGGGCCGGAGAGCCACGTGCGCCCGAGTGGGACATCATGTAGATCGCGTTGACCGGCTTGTCGCGGCCGCTCTCGTCCTTCTTAACGGTCGAGATGCGGTTCATCATCTCGCCGGCGAGGCGGTCCGAGCACTTCGCCCAAGCGTCGACGACCTTGTTGTACTTCTCACCCTGGGTGATGAGGCCGTCCTGGTACTGCTGCTCGTAGTCCTTCGCGAGGGCACGAGTCTCCTCGACGATCTGCCACTTGTTCTCCGGGATCACCATATCGTCCTTACCGAACGAGATGCCGGCCTTGAACGCGTTGTAGAACCCGAGCGCCATGATGCGATCGCAGAAGATCACCGACTCCTTCTGACCGCAATGCCGGTAAACGGCATCGATCATGTTGGAGATCTCCTTCTTCGTCATGAGCTTGTTCACGACGTCGTAGGGAAGCATCGGGTGCTTCGGCAGGAGACGCGAGAGCATGACGCGGCCGGCCGTGGTCTCGTAAACCTTCGACATCGGCTGCCCGTCCTCGCCAATCCCCTCCCAGCGGTAGCGGATCTTGGTGTGGAGCGTGATGACCTTCTCGTGGAGGGCGTGCTCGATCTCGCCCATGTCGGCGAAGGCCTTGCCCTGGCCGGGCTCGCCGTCGGACACGATCGACAGGTAGTAGAGGCCCAGAACGATGTCCTGCGACGGCACGATGATCGGCTGACCGTTGGCCGGGTGCAGGATGTTGTTCGTCGACATCATGAGCACGCGGGCTTCGAGCTGCGCCTCGAGCGAGAGCGGCACGTGGACGGCCATCTGGTCACCGTCGAAGTCCGCGTTGAACGCGGCGCAGACGAGCGGGTGCAGCTGGATCGCCTTGCCCTCGATGAGGGTGGGCTCGAAGGCCTGGATGCCGAGACGGTGCAGGGTCGGAGCGCGGTTCAGGAGAACCGGATGCTCGCGGATGACCTCGTCCAGGATGTCCCAGACCTCGGGCTTCTCCTTCTCGACGAGCTTCTTCGCCTGCTTGACGGTGGCCGAGAGGCCGCGGGCGTCGAGCTTGGCGTAGATGAACGGCTTGAAGAGCTCGAGCGCCATCTTCTTCGGCAGGCCGCACTGGTGGAGCTTGAGCTCCGGACCCACGACGATGACCGAACGGCCCGAATAGTCGACGCGCTTGCCGAGCAGGTTCTGGCGGAACCGGCCCTGCTTGCCCTTGAGCATGTCCGCGAGCGACTTCAGCGGACGCTTGTTGGCGCCCGTGATGACGCGGCCGCGGCGGCCGTTGTCGAACAGGGCGTCGACAGCCTCCTGAAGCATGCGCTTCTCGTTGCGGATGATGATGTCCGGCGCGCGCAGCTCGATCAGCCGCTTCAGACGGTTGTTGCGGTTGATGACGCGGCGATAGAGATCGTTCAGGTCCGAGGTCGCGAAGCGGCCGCCGTCCAGAGGCACGAGCGGGCGCAGATCCGGCGGGATCACCGGAACGACCGTCAGGATCATCCACTCGGGCTTGTTCCCCGACATGAGGAAGGCTTCGATGATCTTCAGGCGCTTCAGGAGCTTCTTGGGCTTGAGCTCCGAGGTCGTCGTCGCGATCTCCTCGCGGATGTCGACGGCCACCTTCTCGAGGTCGAGCTCCTGCAGGATCCGCCGGATGGCTTCCGCGCCGATCATGGCCGTGAAGGAATCCTCGCCGTACTCGTCCTGGGCGCGGAGATACTCCTCCTCGGACAGCAGCTGGCGGTCCTTGAGCGGGGACAGGCCCGCATCAACGACGATGTAGGACTCGAAATAGAGGATGCGCTCCAGATCCTTGAGGGTCATGTCGAGCAGCAGACCGATGCGGCTCGGCAGGGACTTCAGGAACCAGATATGCGCAACCGGAGCGGCCAGCTCGATGTGGCCCATGCGGTCGCGGCGGACGCGCGCGAGGGTCACCTCGACGCCGCACTTCTCGCAGATCACGCCCTTGTACTTCATGCGCTTGTACTTGCCGCACAAGCACTCGTAGTCCTTGATCGGGCCGAAGATTCGCGCGCAGAACAAGCCATCGCGTTCGGGCTTGAACGTGCGGTAGTTGATGGTCTCGGGCTTCTTGATCTCGCCGTAAGACCAGGACAGAATCTTCTCAGGGCTCGCGATCGAGATCTTGATCTGATCGAAGCTCTGCGGCTGCGCCGTTTGATTGAAAAGATTCATGACCTCTTGATTCATCGCCGTCTCCTGGGCTGGAGGACGCTAGATAAGCACCCTCACCGGCAATTGCATGAGGCCGCGGCATGAAAACCACCGCGGCCCGATCGTATAAGTCCTAAAGCGCCTCGCGCCTTACTCGGCCGCCTCGGCCGGAGGCAGCTGCTCCGGTTCGTTGGCGGACCTCTTGGAGTTGGTGAGCTCCACGTTGAGGCCGAGCGACCGCATTTCCTTCACGAGCACGTTGAAGCTCTCCGGAATGCCCGACTCGAACGTGTCGTCGCCGCGCACGATGGCCTCGTAGACCTTGGTGCGGCCGGCCACGTCGTCCGACTTGACGGTGAGCATCTCCTGAAGGGTGTAGGCCGCGCCGTAAGCCTCGAGCGCCCACACCTCCATCTCGCCGAAGCGCTGGCCGCCGAACTGGGCCTTGCCGCCCAGCGGCTGCTGGGTGACGAGGCTGTAGGGACCGATGGAGCGGGCGTGGATCTTGTCGTCCACGAGATGGTGGAGCTTCAGCATGTAGATGTAGCCCACCGTGACCTTGCGGTCGAACGGCTCACCCGTGCGTCCGTCGTAGAGCGTCACCTGACCCGAGGGGTCGAGACCGGCCTTCTGAAGCATGGCCTCGATGTCCGACTCCTTCGCGCCGTCGAAGACGGGCGTGGCGAACGGAACGCCGCGGCGCAGCTTGTTGCCGAGATCGACGAGCTCGTCGTCCGAAGCCTGCTCGATTTCCGGCAGGTTGCCGTAGATCGAGACGAGCTGCTCGCGCAGGCCCGAAGCCCTGCCGGACTTCATGTAGGCGTCGACCGCCTGGGCGACCTGCTTGCCGAGACCGGCGGCAGCCCACCCTAGGTGCGTCTCGAGGATCTGACCCACGTTCATGCGGCTCGGCACGCCCAGCGGGTTGAGCACGATGTCCGCATGGGTTCCGTCCTCAAGGAACGGCATGTCCTCGATCGGGACGATGCGGGACACGACGCCCTTGTTGCCGTGACGGCCGGCCATCTTGTCGCCGGGCTGGATCTTGCGCTTCACGGCCACGAAGACCTTGACCATCTTCATGACGCCGGGCGGGAGCTCGTCGCCGCGCTGAAGCTTCTCGACCTTGTCGAGGAAGCGCTGCTCAAGGCGCTTCTTGGACTCGTCGTACTGCTTCTGCATGGCCTCGATCTCGGCCATCCGAGCATCGTTGTCGACGGCGAACTGCCACCACTGCGAACGCGGATGGTCGTTCAGGATCTCGCGGGTGATCGCGCTGTCCTTCTTGAAGCCCTTCGGGCCAGCAACGCCGCTCTGTCCGATCAGGATCTCTGCCAGACGGGCATAGGTGTTGCGGTCGAGGATCGCCTGCTCGTCGTCGCGGTCCTTTGCGAGACGCTCGATCTCCTCGCGCTCGATGGCCTGGGCGCGCTCGTCCTTGTCGACACCGTGACGGTTGAAGACGCGGACTTCCACGATCGTGCCGGTCACGCCCGGGGGTACCCGGAGCGAGGTGTCGCGAACATCGGAGGCCTTCTCGCCGAAGATGGCGCGCAGAAGCTTCTCTTCCGGCGTCATCGGGCTTTCGCCCTTCGGCGTGATCTTGCCGACGAGGATGTCGCCCGCATGGACCTCGGCACCGATATAGACGATGCCGGCCTCGTCGAGGTTCTTCAGCGCCTCTTCCGACACGTTCGGAATGTCGCGCGTGATTTCCTCAGGACCCAGCTTCGTATCGCGGGCCATCACCTCGAACTCCTCGATATGGATCGAGGTGAAGACGTCCTCCTTCACGATCCGCTCGGAGAGCAGGATCGAGTCTTCGAAGTTGTAGCCGTTCCACGGCATGAACGCGACGAGCACGTTGCGGCCGAGCGCCAGCTCGCCGAACTCGGTCGACGGGCCGTCCGCGATGATGTCGCCCTTGCGGACGAGATCGCCGGCGCGGACCAGCGGCTTCTGCGTGATGCAGGTCGACTGGTTGGAGCGCTGGAACTTCTGCAGACGGTAGATGTCAACGCCCGGACGGGTCGGATCGGTCTCTTCCGTCGCGCGGATGACGATACGGGTCGCGTCCACCTGGTCGACGATGCCGGCCCGACGGGCCGCGATGGCCGCACCGGAGTCGCGCGCGACGACCGCCTCCATGCCGGTGCCCACGAACGGGGCGTCGGCCTGGACCAGCGGCACCGCCTGGCGCTGCATGTTCGAGCCCATGAGGGCGCGGTTCGCGTCGTCGTTCTCGAGGAACGGGATCAGCGCGGCCGCGACGGACACGAGCTGCTTCGGCGACACGTCCATCAGGTCCACGCGATCCGGGGCCACGACGATCACCTCACCGGCACGGCGGCAGATCACGAGCTCTTCCGTGAGCTTGCCGGTCGGATCCATGGCGGCATTGGCCTGGGCGACGTTGTACTTCGCCTCTTCCATGGCCGAGAGGTAGATCACCTCCTCGGAGACCACGCCGTCGCGGACGCGGCGGAACGGGGTCTCGATGAAGCCGTACTTGTTCACGCGGGCGAAGGTCGCCAGCGAGTTGATGAGGCCGATGTTCGGACCTTCCGGCGTCTCGATCGGGCAGATGCGGCCGTAGTGCGTCGGGTGCACGTCGCGCACCTCGAAGCCGGCGCGCTCGCGGGTCAGACCGCCCGGGCCGAGGGCCGAGAGGCGGCGCTTGTGCGTGACCTCGGAGAGCGGGTTGGTCTGGTCCATGAACTGCGACAGCTGGGACGAGCCGAAGAACTCGCGCACCGCGGCCGCAGCCGGCTTGGCGTTGATGAGATCCTGCGGCATGACCGTGTCGATGTCGACGGAGGACATGCGCTCCTTGATGGCGCGCTCCATGCGCAGGAGGCCAAGACGGTACTGGTTCTCCATGAGCTCGCCGACCGAGCGCACGCGGCGGTTGCCGAGGTGGTCGATGTCGTCGATCTCGCCCTTGCCGTCGCGCAGGTCCACGAGCGCCTTGGTGACGGCGATCATGTCCTCGCGGCGCAGCGTCCGCACGGTGTCGTCCGCGTCGAGGTCGAGACGCATGTTCATCTTCACGCGGCCCACCGCGGAGAGGTCGTAGCGCTCCGCATCGAAGAACAGCGAGTTGAACATCGCCTCCGCCGTCTCGAGGATCGGCGGCTCGCCCGGACGCATGACGCGGTAGATGTCGAACAGGGCGTCCTCGCGGGAGGAAGCCTTGTCGATGGCGAGCGTGTTGCGGATGTAGGGACCGACGGTGACGTGATCGATGTCGAGGACCGGGATCTCCGTTAGACCGGCATCCTCGAGCCCCTTCAGGAGCTTCTCGTTGATCTCGTCGCCGGCCTCGGCATAGATCTCGCCGGTGTTCGCGTTGACGAGGTCTTCCGCGATGTACTGGCCGTAGAGGTCCTCGTCCGTGGCACGCAGCTCGGTCAGGCCCTTCTCGGCGAGCTGGCGGGCAGCGCGCGCGGTGAGCTTCTTGCCGGCCTCGAGCACGACTTCGCCGGTCTTCGCGTCGATGAGGTCGACGGAAGCCTTGAAGCCCTTCATGCGCTCGGCGTCGAACGGAACGGTCCAGCCGTCCTTGGCGCGCTTGTAGATGACGCGGTTGTAGAAGGTGTTGAGGATCTCCTCACCGTCGAGGCCGAGGGCATAGAGGAGCGAGGTGACCGGAAGCTTACGCTTGCGGTCGATGCGTGCGTACACGATGTCCTTGGCGTCGAACTCGATGTCGAGCCAGGAGCCGCGATAGGGGATGATGCGGGCGGCGAAGAGCAGCTTGCCCGACGAATGGGTCTTGCCCTTGTCGTGGTCGAAGAACACGCCGGGCGAGCGATGCATCTGGGAGACGATGACGCGCTCGGTGCCGTTCACGATGAAGGTGCCGTTGTCCGTCATGAGCGGCATGTCGCCCATGTAGACGTCCTGCTCCTTGATGTCCTTGACCGAGCGGGCGCCGGTATCCGGGTCCACATCGAACACGATCAGGCGCAGCGTCACCTTGAGCGGAGCCGCGAAGGTCATTCCGCGCTGGCGGCACTCGTCGACGTCGTATTTCGGCTGCTCGAACGTGTACTTCACGAACTCGAGCAGGGCGGTGTTCGAAAAGTCCGAAATCGGGAAAACCGACTTGAAGACAGCTTGCAAGCCTTCTTCCGGCCGGCCACCCTTGGGCTCTTCGACCATCAGGAACTGGTCGTAGGACGCCTTCTGAACCTCGATGAGGTTCGGCATCTCTGCGACTTCCCTGATTTTCCCGAAGAACTTGCGAATGCGCTTCCGGCCGATCAGTGTATTGGCCATCTGGACCTCGTTCCTCTACACGGCTGATCGAGCACCCTGCCCTGCCAGAGGGCTCGATCAGCCGCCCGACGGCTCAAGCCGTCAGCAAGCCAAAATTCCGGGACCTTCCCGGCCCCATGTGCCGCCAAGATGCCGCTCGGGCTCTTGGACGACACAACGGCCCCAAGCAAAACTGCCTGGGACCGTGTGTTTCTAGACCCCGGCTCGCGCCGGGAGTAACCCCGCGGCCATGTGGCCGCAGAAATTACTTGAGCTCGACCTTGGCGCCGACCTTCTCGAGGGTCGCCTTGATCTTCTCGGCCTCGTCCTTGGCAACGCCTTCCTTGACGGGCTTGGGCGCGCCTTCGACGAGGTCCTTAGCTTCCTTGAGGCCGAGACCCGTGATGCCACGGACTTCCTTGATGACCTCGATCTTCTTGTCGCCGGCCGCAGCGAGAACGACCGTGAACTCGGTCTGCTCTTCAACGGGAGCGGCGGCAGCAGCGCCGGGAGCAGCCGCAACGGCCACAGCCGCGGCAGCGGAAACGCCCCACTTCTCTTCGAGCATCTTCGAGAGCTCAGCGGCCTCGAGAACGGTCAGCGACGAAAGATCGTCAACGAGCTTGGCAAGATCAGCCATTTTTTGATCCTTAAGTTCGGTTCGAACGGTTTGATGGTTGAGGTTACGGCCTCACGCCGCTTCGCCTGTCTTGGCATAGGCCCCGAAGACGCGGGCGAGCTTCGCCGCCGGCGCCGTGCTGAGCTGAGCGATCTTGGTGGCCGGGGCCTGGATGAGGCCGACCAGCTTGCCGCGCAGTTCGTCGAGGGACGGCAAGGTCGCAAGCGCCTTGACTCCGTCCACGTTCAGGGCGGTCGCGCCCATTGCGCCGCCGAGGATCACGAGCTTGTCGTTACCCTTGGCGAAATCGACTGCGACCTTGGCCGCCGCGACCGGATCGCTCGAGTAAGCGATCAGGGTCGGACCCTTCATGAGGCCCGAGATGGACGCGACGTCCGTGCCTTCGAGAGCGATCTTGGCGAGGCGGTTCTTCGCGACCTTCACGGTGGCGCCGGCCTGCTTCATCTGCGCGCGCAGCTTCTGCATGTCGGCGACCGTGAGGCCAGCATAGTGGGCGACGACGACCACGGACGTGCTGGTGAACACGTCATTGAGCGTCGAGACGAGCTCGCGTTTTGCTGCTCTTTCCACTGGGCTCTCTCCGGTTGGCGGATAAATCCGCCGGTTGCACCTGTCGTTCAAGGCCCAGGCTTGCACCCGAGGCATCCTTGAACGACGCTCTCGCAAGCCCTGTCCCCCAAATCACGCCTTTTCAGGCGCACCGGGTGAGATGGTTCGAACCGATACTCATTGCCCACGTTGATGGGCTGAAACTCGGCTTCCCCGTCTATGCAGGTCCTCTCGAATTAAGCCGGACGAACCGGCACCTGCAGTCTCGGACAGGACATAGCCGGAACGCGCCAAAGGAAGACCCTTGGCCCGCCGGCCTGTCACCGCCCCGTTTCCGGAGCGGATTCCTAGCCGATGGCCAGCACGAATCTGGTCACCGGTGATTTTTAGAAACTCAACGCGTCTCCATAAGCCTTTTGGATACAAAAGCCAAGAGGCAATTGCATGACTTTTCCTTGCGGAAAGTTTGGAGCGGAAATCTCACGTAGGAGCAGCCGGCGGCCTGTTCAAGCCCGGCTGCGGAAGGAGACCTCATGGCCCTCCCTCTACGAAAAAGGCCCGGCAGAGACTGCCGGGCCCTTGTCTTGCCTTACCGCCGCTCGGGCTTACGCACCGAGAACGGAAGCGGGGTCGACCTTGACGCCCGGGCCCATCGTCGAAGAAACGGCGACGCGCTGGATGTAGGTGCCCTTGGCGCCCGCGGGCTTGGCCTTGGCGACCGCGTCGGCGAAAGCCTTGATGTTCTCGACGAGCTTGGTTTCGTCGAACGAGGCCTTGCCGATGCCGGCATGGACGATACCGGCCTTCTCGACGCGGAACTCGACCGCGCCGCCCTTAGCGGCCTCGACGGCGCCCTTCACGTCCATGGTGACGGTTCCGACCTTCGGGTTCGGCATCAGGCCGCGCGGGCCGAGAACCTTACCGAGGCGGCCGACGAGCGGCATCATGTCCGGGGTGGCGATGCAGCGATCGAAGTCGATCGTGCCGCCGTTGACGGTCTCGAACAGATCCTCGGCGCCCACCACGTCGGCACCGGCAGCCTTGGCCTCATCGGCCTTGGCGCCGCGGGCGAAGACCGCCACGCGGACCGTACGGCCGGAGCCGTTCGGCAGGTTGCAGACGCCACGGACCATCTGGTCGGCGTGACGGGGATCGACGCCGAGGTTCATCGAGACCTCGATGGTCTCGTCGAACTTGGCCTTGGCGCGCTCCTTGATCAGCTTCACCGCGTCCTGGATCGGGTAGAGCTTGGCGGCCTCGATGCCCTCGCGGGCGGCGCGGATGCGCTTTCCTTCCTTTACAGCCATCATGCCCTCCTTAGGCCACTTCCATGCCCATGGAGCGGGCGGAGCCCGCGATCATGGCCATAGCGGATTCAACGGTGTCGCAGTTGAGATCGGCCATCTTCTTCTCGGCGATCTCGCGGATCTGGTCCTGGGTGACGCGGCCGACCGTGCCACCCTTGCCGGGGGTCTGCGAACCCTTGTCGATCTTCGCCGCCTTCTTGAGGAAGTACGAGACCGGGGGCTGCTTCATTTCGAAGGTGAAGGAGCGGTCCTGATACGCGGTGATGATCACCGGGATCGGGGTTCCCTTCTCCATCTGCGAGGTCTTCGCGTTGAAGGCCTTGCAGAATTCCATGATGTTGAGGCCGCGCTGACCGAGCGCCGGGCCGATCGGCGGCGACGGGTTGGCTGCGCCGGCAGGCACTTGGAGCTTTACGTAGCCCGAGATTTTCTTTGCCATAGGACTGCTTTCCAATGGACCATCCGCCCGGAGCCGACCGAACGGAGTGGTGGTTGCAGGTCGCGGTCCAGCCTGTCGGTCCCGGCTGGCAACCGGGCAGACCTCCCGCGGGTGATGGCCCCTTCAGGGGCCGATGGAGCGGCGTCGCGAAGACGCCTCCCCTTACGTCAGATCTTTTCGACCTGGCCGTATTCGAGCTCGACCGGCGTTGCGCGGCCGAAGATGGACACCGCCACCTTGAGGCGGGCCCGGGCGTCGTCGACTTCCTCGACCACGCCGTTGAAGGAGGCGAACGGGCCATCCGACACGCGGACCTGCTCGCCGACCTCGAAACTCATGGCGGGCTTCGGGTGATCCACACCCTCGGCCACCTGCCCCTTGATCCGCTCGGCCTCACGGTCCGGGATCGGAACGGGCTTCGACTTATCGGCCCCGAGGAAGCCGGTGACCTTCGGGGTGTTCTTGATGAGGTGGTAGACCTCGTCGGTCAGGTCGCACTTCACGAGGACGTAGCCCGGGAAGAACTTGCGCTCGGTGTCGACCTTGCGGCCGCGGCGCACCTCCACGACCTTCTCGGTCGGCACCATGACCTCGTCGAACTTGTCCTCCAGGCCCCGCTGGGCGGCCTGGTCCTTGATGGACTGCGCGACCTTGTTCTCGAAGTTCGAGTAGGCGTGGACGATATACCAACGCTTCGTCATTCCATCCACCCCTTAGCTGCCGAGCCCGAGAAGCACGGTCCGGACGCCCCAGCCGAGCACCTGGTCGACGACAAGGAAGAAGATGCTCGCCAGGACCACCATCACGAAGACCATCGCGGTCGTGATCATGGTCTCCTTGCGGGTCGGCCACGTGACCTTGGCAGCTTCCGAGCGGACCTGCTGCAGAAAATCGAACGGGTTCGTTTTCGCCATTTCGCACAACATCCGCGCCGCCTGGGCCAGGCTGCGGACGTCCTCTGAGGGCACTGTCAGGCCCAAATTGAAGGGGCGCGAGGCCGTTTTTCAAGCCTCGCGCCGCCTGTTTATACCAATGTGGGGCGCTCTGTATCTCAAAACGCCCGCTTTGTCGATCCGCTGGCAGGAGTGGAGGGACTCGAACCCCCAACCCCCGGTTTTGGAGACCGGTGCTCTAGCCGATTGAGCTACACTCCTCCGGCGGTCGACAGGTGGCGGAAGAACCGCCACCTGGATCCTTTTAGTTAGTCCATCACGCTGGCGACGACGCCGGCGCCGACGGTGCGGCCGCCCTCACGGATGGCGAAGCGCAGCTTCTCCTCCATGGCGATCGGCGCGATCAGCTCCACTTCCATCGTGATGTTGTCGCCCGGCATCACCATCTCGGTGCCCTCGGGCAGCTTCACCACGCCGGTCACGTCCGTCGTGCGGAAGTAGAACTGCGGACGGTAGTTGGCAAAGAACGGCGTGTGACGGCCACCCTCTTCCTTCGTCAGGATGTAGGCCTCGGCCTTGAACTTCGTGTGCGGCTTGATCGAGCCGGGCTTGCACAGCACCTGGCCGCGCTCCACGTCCTCGCGCTTCGTGCCACGAAGCAGAACGCCCACGTTGTCGCCCGCCTGGCCCTGGTCGAGCAGCTTGCGGAACATCTCGACGCCCGTCACCGTCGTCTTCTGCGTGTCGCGAAGACCCACGATCTCCACTTCCTCGCCGACCTTGATGATGCCGCGCTCCACGCGACCCGTCACCACCGTGCCGCGGCCCGAGATCGAGAACACGTCCTCGATCGGCATCAGGAACGGCTGGTCCACCGGACGCTCCGGCTGCGGGATGTAGCGGTCGACCTCGGCCATCAGCTCGAGAACCCGGTCACGCCCGATCTCAGGCTGACGGTCCTCCAGCGCGCACAGGGCCGAGCCCTTCACGATCGGAATGTCGTCGCCCGGGAAGTCGTACTTCGACAGAAGCTCGCGAACCTCAAGCTCGACCAGATCCAGAAGCTCCGGATCGTCGACCATGTCGACCTTGTTCATGAACACCACCAGGGCCGGAACGCCGACCTGACGGGCGAGCAGGATGTGCTCGCGGGTCTGCGGCATCGGGCCGTCCGCCGACGACACCACCAGGATCGCGCCGTCCATCTGCGCCGCGCCCGTGATCATGTTCTTCACGTAGTCGGCGTGGCCGGGGCAGTCCACGTGGGCGTAGTGCCGGTTCGTGGTCTCGTACTCCACGTGCGCGGTCGAGATCGTGATGCCGCGAGCCTTCTCCTCCGGCGCCTTGTCGATCTGGTCGTACGCCGTGAACGTCGCACCACCCGACTCCGCCAGAACCTTCGTGATCGCCGCCGTCAGAGACGTCTTGCCATGGTCCACGTGACCAATCGTCCCAATGTTGCAGTGCGGCTTAGTCCGCTCAAACTTTTCCTTCGCCATTGATCTCTACCTTGATGAGGCCAGGAACAAAATTCTCAGGGCGTCCCGATATTGCGGTTGCGCTCTTTGCGCAAGAGCCAATTTCGATATCCGGTCGCATAGTTTTGGATGACGCGGCCCGTGGGACCACCCCGGCACATGTCGTCAAGGGAACCCGTGGTCGGAATGCGTCGTGCCGCCGTGGCTATGTCGAAGCTTCCCTGCGGATTGTCAAGCCTGGGCCCCAGGCACGCGTCTTGCCAGGCAGAGCATGAAAATGGCGGAGAGAGAAGTTGGAGCGGGTGAGGGGAATCGAACCCCCGTATTCAGCTTGGAAGGCTGCTGCTCTACCATTGAGCTACACCCGCACTCAAACGACGGGTTGGTGGTGGGGGAAGTAGGACTCGAACCTACGAAGGCATAGCCAGCGGATTTACAGTCCGCCCCCTTTGCCGCTCGGGACATTCCCCCTAGAGCCAACCAATGCGCCTGGGCGCCGCGGTCGTTCACGGTGCGCCGTTTCGTCGGCCGGCGTTCCGTGGCGGCTCTTATGGTGACACGCACAGCCGGTGTCAACTCCAAAGAGCGCACAAAAGACGACGGGTCGTGAAGCGAACCGGCCTGTGCTATGTGCCTGCCTTCCTTGAACGAGACCGCACCCCATGAGCGACCGCCCCTTCCCGCCCCGCAAGCCCCGTTTCCAGCGCCCCGCCGGGAAGCACGGCCGCCGGGATCCCCAGCCGAAGCGCTTCCCGACCGACCTGGACGTCACCGTCCTTTACGGCTGGCATCCGGTCGTCGAGGCGCTTCGCAACGGCAAGCGCCGGCTCCGGCGGCTGCTGGCGACCGAGAATTCCGTCGCCCGCCTCAACGAGGAACTCGGCGCTCCCCTGCCGCTTGAACCCGAGGTCGTCCGGCCGCACGACATCAGCCAGCTCGTCGAGCCGGATGCCGTCCACCAGGGCCTCTATCTCGAGGCCGATCCCCTGCCCTCCCCGACCATCGACACATTGAGCGGCACGCGTGTGGTGCTTGCCCTCGACCAGATCACCGATCCTCACAACGTGGGCGCCATCGTGCGCACGGCGGCCGCCTTCGGGGTGGAGGCGATCATCACCACTGCCCGCCACAGCCCGGCCGCCACCGGCGTCCTGGCGAAATCCGCATCCGGTGGGCTCGAACACGTCCCCTTCATGATCGTCAAGAACCTCGCCGACTCGCTGATCGCCCTCGGCGAGCGGGGTTTTCAGCGCATCGGGCTCGATTCGTCGGGGGACGCGAATCTCGACGAAGTTCCCGTCCGCGCGCCGGTGGTCCTGGTGCTCGGCTCGGAGGGCAAGGGACTGCGTCAGCGGACCCGCGAGTGCTGCGACGTCATCGGGCGGCTCGACATGCCGGGCGAGATCAAGAGCCTGAACGTGTCCAATGCTGCGGCGATCTCGCTCTATGCTGTGACCAGAGCAGTTGCAGCAAACGCCGCAAAGTAGAAAACGCCAAGCTTTAAGTGTTTATCCGCCCTGAATATTTCGCGCTGCAGCAAAGGCATCTTAGACGGAAGTCTCAAATACGAATTGGGAATTGTGGCGAATGCCTCCGGCGCTAGCCTTCCTGTCGCACTCGATTCCTGGTCGCGCTTTGCGGCCACGGTCACTCAAGCCCGATCCGGCCGGTGTCGGAAAGGGCCAAGAACCCGAATACGGGCATGCGATTTATGGAAGGGAACCCTATGGCAACAGCAGCAACCACGCCGCATACGGCCGCCGCAGCGCGGCCGATGACGCGGGAAGAGAAGAAGGTCATCCTGGCCTCCTCTCTCGGCACCGTCTTCGAATGGTACGACTTCTACCTCTACGGCTCGCTCGCCACGATCATCGGCGCGCAGTTCTTCTCCGCGTTCGACGTGACGACCCGCAACGTCTTCGCGCTCCTCGCCTTCGCGGCGGGCTTCCTGGTGCGCCCCTTCGGCGCCATCGTGTTCGGCCGCATCGGCGACCTCGTCGGCCGCAAGTACACCTTCCTGATCACCATCCTGATCATGGGCTGCTCGACCTTCCTCGTCGGCCTGCTGCCCAGCTATGCCCAGATCGGCTGGCTCGCTCCGGTGATCCTGATCGCCCTGCGCATGCTCCAGGGCCTGGCGCTCGGCGGCGAGTACGGCGGCGCGGCCGTGTATGTCGCGGAGCATGCCCCGGTGGGCCGTCGCGGTTTCTACACCAGCTTCATTCAGATCACCGCCACGGTGGGTCTGCTGCTGTCTCTGGTAGTCATCCTGGTCCTGCGCACCTGGATGGGCGAAGCGGGCTTCCAGCGCGGTGAGGGCTACGCGATCGCCGGTTGGCGCATCCCGTTCCTGCTCTCGGTGGTGCTGCTCGGCATCTCGGTCTGGATTCGCCTTCAGATGCAGGAATCCCCGGCCTTCAAGAAGATGAAGGAAGAGGGCACCCAGTCCAAGGCTCCTCTGAAGGAGGCCTTCGGCCAGTGGTCGAACATGAAGATGGTGCTCATCGCCCTGATCGGTCTCGCGATCGGCCAGGCCGTGGTGTGGTACACGGGGCAGTTCTACGCCCTGTTCTTCATCCAGAGCATCCTGAAGGTCGACCTGCTCACCTCGAACGTGCTGATCGCATGGTCGCTCATCCTCGGAACCGGCGGCTTCGTGTTCTTCGGCGCCCTCTCCGATCGAATCGGCCGCAAGCCGGTCATCCTCGGCGGCTGCCTGATCGCGGCAATCACCTACTTCCCGCTGTTCGGGATGCTGACGAACGTGATCAGCCCGCAGATGACCCAGGCGCTCGAGAACGTGAAGGTCCAGGTCGCGGCCGATCCGGCCACCTGCGGCTCGGTGTTCGACCCAGTCGGCATCCGCACCTTCACGGCTCCGTGCGACGTGGCTCGCGTGGCCCTGGCCCGCGCCGCCATCAAGTACGAGCTCGTCCCGGCTCCCGCCGGCTCGCCCGCGAAGGTCACCTTCAACGGCAAGGAAGCTCCGATCGATGCCGCTGTTCCGGCCAGCATCACCACCTTCTCCAACGCGGCGGCCGAAGCCGGCTACCCGAAGGCGGGTGACGCGAGCATCCTGAAGCTCAGCGGCTTCCTCTCGGCGCTGGGAAGCATGCAGGCGATCAAGGCGATCCTGATCCTGACGGTCCTCGTGATCTACGTCACGATGGTCTATGGCCCGATCGCGGCGGCGCTGGTCGAGTTCTTCCCGACCCGCATTCGCTACACGGCCATGTCGCTCCCCTACCACATTGCCAACGGCTGGTTCGGCGGCCTCCTGCCTCCCACGGCCTTCGCGATGGTGGCGGCCACCGGCGACATCTACTACGGCCTGTGGTACCCGATCGTGATCGCGATGGTGACCTTCGTGGTCGGCCTCCTCTTCGTCCCGGAGACCAAGGACCGCGATATCATGACCTACGAGGGCCCGGCCGGTCGGTAATCTCCGGCAGCCTCTCGAAAACGAGGAAAGCCCCGCCGTTCGGCGGGGCTTTTCATTTGAGACGCATGACGCCTGCGGCGGTTGCGGCTCAGTAGCAGGTCGTCACCCGGCGCACGATCCAGCCCTCGCCCTCGACCCAGAGGCGCTTGCGCGAGCGGTCACAGGCCACATCATCGTTCCTGCCGGTCTCGATCGAGGACGTCGTCTCGGGATCCTGAGCTGCGAGTGTCGTGGTCTTCTGGGCCGCCTGCTTCGTAGCGGTGTGATCGGCCCCGTGGGTCGCCATGGCCGTTCCGGGCAGCAAGGAAAGGCTTCCTGCAATGCATACGGCCGCAAGATTGGACAATCTGCCCCCACGGGCCGGTTTTATGCTTTCCATTGAAGGGCTTAGGGCACCCATATCGCCGAACTCCTTGATCTTTGTCGGTCAATTAATTCCGGAATCGGAGGTTGGTTGCGGCGCTTCGGGATACTAAATTTTTGCAATTGATGGGAACTTGCGTCCCTGCCCTGGCGCTGGTACCTCAGCGTTCGGACATGGCGATGCCGGTTTAGCTCAGTTGGTAGAGCAACCGCCTTGTAAGCGGTAGGTCGCGAGTTCGAGTCCCGCAACCGGCACCATCTTCCCCGCCCTCGACCGGTCTTACCGGATCTCTTCCTTGCCCCAGTTCTGATGAGCCTGCTGATCGGCGATCGCCTGTTCCGTCCGATTGAGCCGGCGCCGGCGGGATCCGAAGAGAAAGATCGCAAGGCCAAGCAGCACCGGCCCGCCGACGATCACGAAGCCCCACAAGAATCCGTCCATTTTGCCACTCCCATTGAGGATCTGCCCAGGGCAGAGCTAATAACCTGAGGGGCTAAACCGGAACGGGAAGTCGTTGTTCCGACCGGCGGAATCGGGGAAAAGCGCTTCCCGAAACCGTGATGGGCCTGCCCTGAGAGAGACAAAGCACGCGATGCCGATTCCGATTAGCGACCCCGACGATCCCCGGATCGAAGCCTATCGCGCCGTGCGGGAGCGGGATCTCGTGGGCCGCGAGCACCGCTTCGTGGCGGAGGGCGAGGTGGTGCTGCGCGTGCTGCTGAAGCAGGCGCGGTTCACCGTGGAATCCATCCTTCTCTCCGAAAACCGGGTGTCGGGCCTGCTCGATGCGCTCGACGTCCTGCCGTCGGGGACGCCCGTCTATTCCGCCTCCCGTGCGGTCATGGATGCCATCGTGGGCTTTCCGATCCATCGCGGAGTCCTGGCGGTCGCACGGCGCGCGCCCCTGCCGCCGGTCGCGGAGCTGCTGGCCGGCATGCCGGAGCAGACGCTGGTGGTCGGGCTTGTAGGACTAGCGAACCACGACAATGTGGGCGGCATCTTCCGCAATGCCGCGGCGTTCGGGGCCAATGCGGTGCTGCTCGATCCGGAAACCTGCGATCCCCTCTATCGCAAGGCAATCCGCGTCTCGGTCGGAGGCGCCCTGGTGGTTCCCTTTACCCGCGTCGCCTCGGCGGCCGCGATGGTGACGGACCTGCGCGCCACAGGCTTCGAGGTGATCTCCCTGACGCCTTCAGGACGCGAGCCCCTGACCCAGGTCCGGCGGCCTGCGCGGGTCGCCCTCCTGCTGGGTGCCGAGGGACCTGGCCTGCCAGCGACCCTGCTCGAGGAGACCCGCACGGTCTCCATCCCGATGAGCGGTGGCTTCGATTCCCTGAACGTGGCGACCACGAGCGGGATCGTCCTGCATCACCTCTCGAGCATCCCGCACGGCTATTCGGTGGAACAACCGCACGCTCGCTGACTTGTGAAAAGCGGCCATCTTGCCTGGAAGCGGGGCCGTTCTAGCCTCCGGTCGTCCACGTCCGGAGAGACTATATGACCCTCACACGCCGTGCCGTTCTTGCAGGTTCCGCCATCGCCGCAACCTCAGCAACCACCCTCGGAGGCCAAGCTTTGGCTCAAACCACTCCTTCGACAGCGACCTCGCCTCAGGCCGATGCGGCCCAGCAGGCCCCCGGCTTCTACCGCTACAAAGTCGGCGACTTCGAAGTCACCGCCGTCAATGACGGCTTCGCGCGCCGCCCCCTCGAAGGGTTCGTGCGCAACGCCGAGCTGGCGCAGGTCCAGCAGGCCATGCAGGAAGCCTTCCTCCCAGGCGATGCCCTTCCGATCACCTTCACGACCCTCGTGCTTCGGCGCAACGGCGGCGGCCTGACCCTCATCGACACCGGCAACGGCGACATGGGCGCGCCCACCTCCGGGCACTGGATGAAGAACTTCCGCGCCGCCGGCTTCGATCCGTCCCAGGTCGAGACGGTGGTCATCAGCCACTTCCACGGCGACCACATCAACGGCCTGCGACTGAAGGACGGCACGGCCGTGTTCCCGAAGGCGCAGGTCATGGTGCCCGCGGCCGAGTGGGCCTTCTGGATGGACGACGCCCGGATGAACCAGGCGCCGGAAGCCATGAAGGGAGCGTTCCAGGGCGTGCGCCGGGTGTTCGGGCCGATCGCCAACGACGTGAAGCGCTACGAAGCCGACAAGGAGGTCGTGCCGGGCCTGACCGCCATCGCGGCCCCCGGCCATACGCCCGGCCACACGGCCTACATGCTGTCGTCCGGTTCCGGAAAACTGATGGTGATGTCGGACATCACGAATCATCCGGCGCTCTTCGTGCGCAACCCGGACTGGGCGGCCGTCTTCGACATGGACGCGGATCAGGCCCGTGCGACCCGCCACAAGATGCTCGACATGGCCGCGACCGAAAGGGCGCAGGTCGCCTTCTACCATGCCCCCTTCCCGGCCACCGGCCACATCGCGAAGGACGGAAACCGCTACCGCTTCGTGCCCGTGCAGTGGAGCCCGGCGGTCTGATCCCCGCGGCGGGCGGTCACTCGCCCGCCGTTTCCCCGAGAAGCCAGGTCACGGTGTCGATATCGGCATCCGTCGGCTCGATGAAGAAGATCGAGGGCGTATCGTAGGGATGCTTCTCCTTCAGGATGCGGCCGACGTCGTCCTGAAGGCCCCTGCGCGTCTTGAGGATGGCGACGACCTCCTGGCCCCGCTCGATCTTTCCCTGCCAGGCGTAGACCGACTGCATTCCGGGCAGCACGTTGATGCAGGCGATCAGCTTGTCCCGGACGAGCGATTCCCCGAGCGACAGGGCCGTGTCCACATCGGGAAAGGTCGTATAGACGAGAAGTGGGCTGTCCATGCTATGCCTTTGCTTCGCCTCCGGTTCGGGCGTAGCGAAGGTATGGGGTGATGGCCCGTCGTTTCAACAATGTCGCATTCGTGGCCAGTTCCACGCCCGACGCGCAGCAGGCGCTGAAGGACCTGGAGGCGCAGTACGCGAACGTCCCGGCCGAGGACGCCGACGTGATCGTGGCGCTCGGCGGCGACGGCCTGATGCTCCAGACCCTCCACCGCTTCATGGGATCGGCCAAGCCGATCTACGGCATGAACAAGGGCACGGTCGGCTTCCTGATGAACGAGTTCCGGGAGGAGGACCTCTTCGAGCGGCTCGAGAACGCCCAGCGCAGCGTCATCCATCCCCTGCTCATGGTCGCCTGGGACGTGAAGGGCGTCGCCCATACGGCCCGCGCCATCAACGAAGTGTCCATGCTGCGGCAGACCTATCAGGCCGCCAAGCTCCGCGTGAGCATCGATTCGCAGGTACGGCTCGAGGAACTCAGCGCCGACGGCATCCTGGTCGCGACGCCCGCCGGATCGACCGCCTACAACCTTTCGGTCAACGGCCCCATCCTGCCGCTGAACGCGCCGCTGCTGGCGCTCACCCCCATCTCGGCCTTCCGCCCGCGCCGGTGGCGCGGCGCCCTCCTGCCCGACCACGCCAAGATCCAGATCGACGTGTTGGAGCCGGAGAACCGTCCCGTCAGCGCCGTGGCGGACCACACGGAATTCCGCAACGTGTCGCGGGTCCACATCTCCATGGATCGCAGCGTCGACCTGGTGGTCCTGCACGATCCCGGCCATAGCCTGGACGAGCGAATCCTGCGCGAGCAGTTCGGCTGAGAACCATCGGCCCCAAGACCCGACCAACGAGGAACGACCCATGAGCGACGAGAGCAGCAGGCATCCCCGCGGCGGCCTCTACTTCGAGGATTTCACCATCGGCACGACCATCCGGCACCGCCTGACCAGGACGGTGACCCAGATGGACAACATGCTGTTCTCCAACATGACCCTGAACCCGCAGCCGCTCCACATCGACGCGCATTTCTGCGCGACCGAGACCGAATGGGGCAAGCCGCTGATGAACTCCCTGTTCACGCTGGGGCTGATGATCGGCATCTCGGTCAACGACACCACGGTCGGCACCACCATCGCGAATCTTGGCATGACGGACGTGAAGTTTCCGGCGCCGCTCTTCGAGGGCGACACGGTCAACGCGACGACCGAAATTGCCGCGAAGCGCGAGTCGAAGTCGCGGCCAGATGCCGGCATCGTCGAGTTCGTTCACCGGGCCTACAAGCAGGACGGCACCCTCGTGGCCGAGTGCCGGCGGCAGGCCTTCATGCGCAAGCGGAGCGCCTGATGCGATCCCTCCTGTTCGTTCCCGGCGACAGCCGCAAGAAGCTCGACAAGGGTTTCGCCTCAGGAGCCGACGCCCTGCTGATCGACCTCGAGGATTCGGTCGCTCTCGACGCGAAGGAAGAGGCCCGACGGGTCACGGCCGGCTTCCTGGCCGAGGCCGTCCCCATGGCCGACCGGCCGCGGCTCTACGTCCGCGTCAACGGCCTGACGACCGGCCTTACCGACGCCGATCTCGACGGCGTCATGCAGGCCGCCCCCGACGGCATCGTGCTGCCGAAGACGGTGGGCGGCGCCGACGTCTCCCATCTCGGCGCGAAGCTCGCGGTGCGCGAGGCGGAATACGGCCTTTCGGACGGCGCCACGCGCATCCTCGCCATCGCGACCGAGAACGCCCTCGGAGTCTTCGCCCTCGGCACCTTCGCGGGCGCGAGCCACCGGCTCATGGGCCTCGCCTGGGGCGGCGAGGACCTCTCGGCCGACATCGGAGCCGAAGCGAACAGGGATGAGGCCGGCGCCTATACGGAGCCCTATCGCATCGCCCGCTCGCTCACGCTCCTGGGCTCCGCCGCAGCGTCGGTCGACCCGATCGACGCGGTCTACACCAACTTCCGCGACCTGGAGGGGCTGGGGGCCGAGTGCCGGCAGGCGCGGCGCGACGGCTTCGTGGCCAAGATGGCGATCCATCCGGCGCAGGTGCCGGTGATCAACGAGGCCTTCACCCCGTCCGAGGAGGCCCTCGCGCGGGCCCGGGCCGTGATCGACGCGTTCCAGGCCAATCCGGGAGCCGGCGTGGTCGGCGTCGGCGGCGAGATGCTCGACCGCCCGCACTTTCTCAGGGCCGAAAGGCTTCTGAAGCGGGCTGGACTGATCTGACAGGTTACCCGCCGGGCCGTGTGATCGAGAACTTGGTTTCCGGGGTCGCGACGAAGTAGTCCCGGTAGCCGGAGCGGGCGATGGGGCGCATGGCGGCCGTGTCGACGAGACCGTCGACGATGAACCGGTCGTCGATATGGATGCCCACCACCTGGCCGATGACGAGGTAGTAGCTCGGCTCGCCTCCGCCGAGAGGGTTGAGCGGCACGGTCCGGAGCCACTTGCATTCGAGGGCCGCCGGTGCGGCCGCGACTCGGGGCGGCCTGACGAGGCGGGACGGGGCGGCCGCGAGACCGGCATGGACCATCTCGTTCTCGCCCCGCGGCAGCACGGCGGAGGTCAGGTTCATCTGCTCGCGTAGGTCGAAGGTGGCGAGATTGCAGACGAACTCCCCCGTCTCCTCGACGAAGGTCACCGCATCCTTCCGCCCGCTGCTGGAGAAGGCCACCATCGGGGGGCGCTCGGAAACCGCGTTGAAGAAAGAATAGGGCGACAGGTTGATCTCGCCCTTGGCGCTCATCGCGGTGATCCAGCCGATGGGACGGGGCGTCACCAGCGCCTTGAAGGGGTCGTGCGGCAGGCCGTGGGCGTTGCTGGCGGTTTCGTAGAACATGGGGCGGCCTAGAAGCGGGTGACGATGTCGGCGAGGGTCGGCCGCGCCCGGTCGGTCGGCTGCTCCTTCGTAGTTCCGATATGGACGAAGCCGGCGATCCGCTCGTCCGGCGCGAGGCCGAGGGCGTCGAGGACGCGCCGGTCGTAGGCCGCCCAGCCGGTCAGCCAGGAGGCGCCGTAGCCGAGGGCGTTGGCCGCGTTGAGGAGGTTCATGCACGCGGCACCCGCCGACAGGACCTGCTCCCAATCGGGGATCTTCACGTGGGGTACCACGCGAGAGACGACGGCGACCACGAGGGGCGCCTGGGCGAAGCGGCCCTGCTCTGCGGCAACCTTCTCGGCATCCGCATCGGGCTGGTCCGCCTTGAAGGCGGCAGCGAGAACATCCCCGAGCCGATGACGCCCGTCGCCCTCGATAAGCACGAAGCGCCAGGGGACGAGCTTGCCGTGGTCCGGCACCCGCGCCGCGACGGTCAGCAGGGTCTCGATCTCCTCAGGCCCCGGACCGGGTTCCCCGAGCCAGCGGGCGGGAACCGAGCGGCGCTGCTGGAGGCGCGAAAGGCTATCATTCATGGGATCTTCATCCGGCTCGCATAATGTGGAACAATAGGTTGAGGATGCTCGCGAGAGGAGCGGCACGTGGACAGCGCAGGCCTGCCATGGTCTTGCCGTCTTGATGCGCTTGAGCACGCGCGGGCGTCCCAAGAGGAGCCGTTGCGACATAACAACCGGCAACGGATGTATAGGGGGAGTGCGGCAATACGCCAAGCAGGTTTCCGGCCTTTGGTGAGCGGTGGCGGCATGCCTGCCCTTGCGGCGGTGCAATTCGCTCCGCCGGCTGCGAGCCGCGATCCTGACCGGGGCGGCGTTCCGCGATAGAGCAATGCGTACATCCACGTTTCAGGCAGGCGGGGCCCATCCCGACGATATCTGGTCCAGGCACGGAACCCTCATGGCCCTCGCGCTGATCCTCGGCGTCTGGGCCCTGGCCGCGGCCGTCTGGCCGCTGACTGGCTCCGTGGTGCCTTGGGATTCCAAGAACCAGTTCTACCCGACCCTGCGCTATCTCGGCGCCGCCCTCGCCCATGGCGAGCTGCCCCTCTGGAATCCCTACCATTTCGGCGGTCACCCCTCGGCGGCGGATCCGCAATCGCTTCTCTTCACCCCCACCATGCTGCTCTTCGGCTGGCTTGTGCCCGAGCCGTCGATGCAGCTCTTCGACATCGTGGTCTTCGCTCACTTCCTGCCCGGCGCCCTCGCGATGGTGCCGCTCTTCCGCCGGCGCGGGTGGCACCCGGCAGGCGCTGTGGTGGCGGCGATCGTGTTCATGCTGGGAGGCTCCGCCACGGCCCGCCTCCAGCATACGGGCATGATCCTGAGCTACGGCTTCTTCCCCCTGGCGCTCTGGCTCCTGGAAGAGGCGATGGACCGCCGCTCCTATCGGTTCGGCGCACTCTTCGCCGTCTCGGCCGCCTTCATGACCATCGGCCGCGACCAGGTCGCGTTCCTGTGCGCCCTCACGCTCATCGGCGTCGCGGCGCAGCGGATCCTGACGGCGCCGCAGCCGCTCCCCTATTTCCGCTCCCGCGCCGGACTGCTGGTTTGCATGGCGGCGATCGGCGGGGCGCTTCTCGCGGTGCCGGTCATCCTCACGATGCAGTTCCTCGCGACCTCCACGCGGCCGTCGTTCGGCTACGGGGTCGCGGCGATGGGATCCCTGCCGCCCGAGAGCCTGGCGACGATCCTGTTCGGCAACGTTTTCGGGTCGCTCCGCTGGACTTATGATTATTGGGGGCCGGACTGGCACAGCCTCGCCGAGGGTACCTGGACCGACCGGGCCACCAATTATCTCTTCATCGGCACCCTCCCGGCCCTCCTCCTGATCTGGCACGGCATCGCGGGCGGGCGGCTCTTCGCCCGCGAATTCCGCTTCTTCCTCGTGGTCGGCCTCCTGGCGCTTCTCTACGCGCTCGGGCGCTATACCCCCGGTTTCGAGGTGATCTTCGACCACATGCCGGGCGTGAACCTCTACCGGCGCCCTGCCGACGCGACCTTCCTGGTCAACATCGCCCTCTCCTTCGCGGCCGGCTATCTCGTCCATCGCTACGTCACCGACGGAGTGCCGCAATGGAGCCGGGCCGCTCTCGGCAAGGCTCGTCTCGTCCTGCCGTTCCTGGCCGTCGGCCTCGTTGGGCTGGCCGCCGCAAGCGCCCTCGCCTTCGCCATGAAGGCAGGCCAGATCCCGGCTTCGCTGCGGGAGATCAGCGCCGCCCTCGTGACCGCCTCCCTCGCCATGATCCTGCTGGCCCGCATCGGCGGCTTCCCGCGCTGGCGGGAGGCGGCGGCCCTCGTGCTCATCGCCGCGACGGGCGGCGAACTGGTGCTGCGCCATGCGGCTTCGGCCCTCAACGCCGAGCCGGCCGAGCGCTACGCGGTGTTCCGTCAACTCCCGCCCGAGCAGCTCCAGGGCCTGCAGATCCTGAAGAGGGAGCTCGCCGACCGTCATGCCCAGGGCGACTACCCGCGCGTCGAGGTACTGGGCCTCAACGGTCCCTGGCAGAACGCCTCCATGGTCCTCGAGCTCGAGGACATCATCGGCTACAACCCGCTGCGCCTCGCCGATTACGAGCGGGCGGTCGGTCCCGGTGAGAACGCGGAGGATCCGAACCTGCGCACGTTCCCGGCGACGTTCCGGGGCTACAAGTGCCAGCTTGCGAGCCTGCTCGGCCTGGAATACCTCGTGCTCGACCGTCCCATCGAGAAGCTGCCGCGGCACTTCCCGCGCCTGACCGGGGCCGAGGTCGTCTACGGCACCGGCAAGATGTGGATCTACCGCCTGAACACGGCGAGCCCGCGCGCCTACGTGGCCCACCAGGTCAACGCCGTCGATTCCGAGGCCGTCCTCGACCAGGAGGAGCTGCCGGAGTTCAACCGGCAGACCGAGGCGCTCATCGACGAGCAGAACCTGCCGCTGCTCAAGGCGCGCTTCGCCCCGGCGGCTCCCAATGCGCCGCAGGCCACAGCCAAGAGCGAGGCCCGCATCGTCAGCTATTCCCGCAACTCGGTGGCGATCGACGTTCAGGCCAGCGAGGCCGGAATTCTCGTCTTGCACGACATCTATTATCCGGGCTGGGAGGCGCTGGTCGACGGCGAGCGCAAGCCGGTTCTGCGCGCCAACCTCCTGTTCCGGGGCGTCGAGGTGCCGACGGGACGCCACCGGGTCGAGTTCCATTTTCGCCCCATTTCCATCGAGAATCTGGTTGCGGCGGCATCCGATCTCGTGAAGACCGAGCAGGAGCCGATCAGGACGGCTGCGGCCCCGGCGGTCGTACCGTAAACTCTATTGGATCGATGACCTTCTTCGAGAAACCTATTCGTGCGCTGCCGGGCTACGGCTTCGGTCTCCTGGCCCTTCTGGCCGCGACCGGGGCGTCCGCCCAGGCCTCCCTCGGGCCGGCCGCGCCGACCCTGCCGAACTCGCCTGCCGTTCCGACCCTGACGCAGACCCCACCTCCGGTTCCCGCAGGACGGGTCACGGTGAGCGCCGCCGCCGTCTTCGCCAACAATGGCCAGCCGATCCGCTCCGGCCTCGCCTGGCGGATCTACGAGGATCGCGGCGACGCCTCGCAGCCCGCCGTCGTGAACCGGTCGAGCAGCCCGACGCCGACCTTCAACCTGCCGCCCGGCAACTACATCATGCACGTCGCCTACGGCTACGCGAGCGCCATGAAGCGCCTGAGCGTCCAGTCCGGCATCGTGAACGAACGCATGACCATCAATGCGGGCGCCCTGAAGCTGAAGGGCGCCGTCGGCGACAGCCCGATCCCGCCGGGCAAGCTCTCCTTCTCGGTCTACGTCCCGATCGCGCAGAACTCGGAAGGCCGGCTCGTGGTCGCCAATGCGAAGGCGAACGACATCATCCGCCTGCCCGAGGGCACCTACCACGTGGTGTCCACCTACGGCGACGCGAACGCCATCATGCGTAGCGACCTCAAGGTGGAATCGGGGCGCGTCACGGAGGCGACCCTCAACCACCGGGCTGCGACCGTCACCCTCAAGCTCGTCGGCAGCGCCGGTGGGGAGGCCTTCGCCGGCACTGCCTTCAGCGTGCTGACGCCGGGCGGCGACGTGATCCGCGAGGCGATCGGCGCCTTCCCGTCCGTGACGCTGGCGGAAGGCGACTACGTGCTCATCGCCCGCCACGAGGGCAAGGTCCACACACGGGACTTCAAGGTCGAGAGCGGCCTCGACCGGGACATCGAGATCGTGGTCCCGCCGACCTGACGCAGGCCTGAACCTTTTCGCCCTCCCCCGCATTGACCGGTCTCTGACGACCGGTCGCGCCCGGCCCGGCAACGAGCCGTCGTGGCGTGGCCCTAACGGGAGGACATCTCATGAAGATTTCGGAAATCATGACCCGCAACGTCCGCGTGGTCTCGCCGGACCGGACCATCCAGGAGGCGGCGCGGCTCATGGACGACATGAACGTCGGCGTGCTGCCCGTCTGCGACGGTCGCCGGCTTCGCGGCATGATCACCGACCGGGACATCACCGTGCGGGCGACCGCCGCCGGCCTTCCGCCGGACACGACGCATGTTCGGGACGTGATGTCCGACAATGTCTGGTGGTGCTTCGACGACGACGAGGTGGACCACATCGTCGAGCTCATGAGCGACCATCAGATCCGCCGCCTGCCCGTGGTCGACCATGACAAGCACCTGGTCGGCATCGTGGCTCTCGGCGACCTCGCGACGGATCGGGAGGAGCAGGCCTCCCGCGCCCTGCATCGCATCTCCACGCCGTCCGAGCCGGACCGCTCCGGCACCCTCACGAGCGCCCGCGCGGACCAGACGCGCGACCGGCGTTCGGCCCCGATCACCGGGAACGAGCGCCGCGAGCTGGAGCGGCGCATGCGCCAGGGTGACGACGACTGGCGCCATCGCCCCCATGATTACCGCGAGGGCGGAAGGTCCGGGGGAGCCGACCGCAGCGGCCGCGGAGGCCCGTTCCGATTCCGCGACGAGGACGACGTGCGCGCGGCCTTCGGGTCCTTCGGCTATCCGGGCGAGGAACCGCATCGCGACGCCCGTATGCGCGGCGGCTACGGCGGCGAGGGCTATCAGAACTACGGCGACGAATATGCCGGCCGCGGCTCCGCCGGCAGAGGCTATCATCCCAAGCGCTACGGTGCGTCGACGATCACGGGCGAGCGCGCCCGTCCGGGCGACGACAGCAGCGAGAGCGATCGTCGCATGCAGGACCGCGAGCGCACCTGGAGCCTCGTCAACGAGCAGCGCGATCACAGCAATTACGGCGCAGGTCCCGGCAATACCCGTTTCGGCAACGACGCCACCGCGGGCTACGGCGAAGTCCGCCGCGGCGAGCACAGCGGCCGCGGACCCAAGGGCTACCAGCGCTCCGACGACCGGATCCGCGAGGACGTGAACGAGCGGCTCACCGACGATCCGATGATCGACGCCTCCGAGATCGAGGTGAGCGTGCAGAATCGCGAGGTGACGCTGAGCGGCACGGTGCGCGACCGCAACGAGCGCCGCCGGGCGGAGGATCTCGCCGAGTCGGTGTCGGGAGTCAGCCACGCGCAGAACAACCTGCGGGTCGGCCAGCATCAGCCCGGCCACGCGACCGGCACGGAGGTCGGCGATTCCGGCGCCGCCACCGGCAATCCGGGCATCGGCACCGCCGGCGCCACGGCCGGAACCGCTGCCGGCGGCCGCACGAGCGGACGCTCGCGCCGGCAGCAGCAGGAGACGTAATTCAACCTTGAAAAGCATCATGGCCGGGCTTGGCCCGGCCATGACAACAGAGGCATAAAACGCGGCTTTAAGCGACGGTGCGCTCGACCACGTGATGCCCGTCGAGGGTCGCATGGCCTTCGGGCTCGGCGACTGCCCTCGCGGCGCGCCGGCGGTCGGGCGTAATGGCTTCAGCGGCGAGCGCCCGCAGGGCGTCGTCGAGGGCCATGGACTTCTGCTCGGTGCTGCCGAGACGGCGGATCGACACCGTTCCCTCGGCGGACTCCTTCTTGCCGACCACGAGAAGCACAGGCACCTTGGCGAGCGAGTGCTCGCGCACCTTGTAGGTGATCTTCTCGTTGCGCAGATCGGTTTCCACCCGCAGCCCGTACTGCTCGGCCGCGCGCGCCACCTGCTGCGCATAGGCGTCGCCGTCCGACGTGATGGTCGCGACGACCACCTGCACGGGCGCGAGCCAGAGTGGGAAGTGGCCTGCAAAATGCTCGATCAGGATGCCGGTGAAGCGCTCCATGGAGCCGCAGATCGCCCGGTGCACCATGACGGGGGTCTTCTTCTGGCCGTCCTGGTCCACATAGAACGCGCCGAACCGCTCCGGCAGGTTGAAGTCCACCTGGGTGGTGCCGCACTGCCAGTCGCGGCCGATGGCGTCGCGCAGCACGTACTCGAACTTGGGCCCGTAGAAGGCGCCCTCGCCCGGGTTGATCGCCGTCTTGATGCGCCCGCCCGACTGCTCCTCGATCTGCTTGAGCACGCGGGTCATCACGTCTTCCGCGTGATCCCACATCTCGTCAGTGCCGACGCGCTTCTCGGGACGGGTCGAGAGCTTCACGACGATCTCCTCGAAGCCGAAATCGGCGTAGGTCGAGAGGATCAGGTCGTTGATCTTCAGGCACTCGGCGGCCAGCTGCTCCTCGGTGCAGAAGATGTGCGCGTCGTCCTGGGTGAAGCCGCGCACGCGCATCAGCCCGTGCAGCGCTCCGGAAGGCTCGTAGCGGTGCACGTTGCCGAACTCGGCCAGCCGCAGCGGCAGGTCGCGATACGACTTCAGGCCGTGCTTGAAGATCTGCACGTGGCCCGGGCAGTTCATCGGCTTGATGGCGAAGACGCGGTCGTCCTCGGTCTGGGTCGCGAACATGTTCTCGCGGTACCAGCCCCAGTGGCCCGAGGTCTCCCACAGGGCCTTGTCGAGGATCTGCGGCGCGTTGACCTCCTGGTAGTCGCCCTTGAGGCGGCGGCGCATGTAGGAGATCAGCTCCTGGAACACGGTCCAGCCCTTCGGGTGCCAGAACACGACGCCCGGCCCCTCCTCCTGGAAGTGGAACAGGTCCATCTCCCGGCCCAGGCGGCGATGGTCGCGCTTCTCGGCCTCCTCGAGCTGGTGGAGATAGGCGTCCAGGTCCTCCTGGGACGCCCAGGCGGTCGCATAGATGCGGGTCAGCATCGCGTTGTTCGAGTCGCCGCGCCAATAGGCGCCCGCCACCTTCATGAGCTTGAAAGCGTTGCCGATCTTGCCCGTGGAGGTCATGTGTGGGCCGCGGCAGAGATCGAACCAGTCGCCCTGGAAGTAGATCTTGAGCTCCTGGCCCTCCGGGATCGCGTCCACGAGCTCGACCTTGTAAGCCTCGCCCTTCTCGGCAAAAACCTTCTTGGCCTTGTCGCGGCTCCAGACCTCCTTGGTGAAGGGTTTGTCGCGCCCGATGATCTCGCGCATCTTCGCCTCGATCGCCGGAAAGTCCTCCGGGGTGAAGGGCTCGTTGCGGGCGAAGTCGTAGTAGAAGCCGTTCTCGATCACCGGCCCGATGGTCACCTGGGTGCCCGGGAAGAGCTCCTGCACCGCCTCGGCCAGAACGTGCGCGGCATCGTGGCGGATCAGCTCCAGCGAACGCGGGTCTTCGCGGTTCAGGAACTCGATCCTGGCGTCCTGCGTGATCGGATCGGCGAGGTCCGCCACCGTGCCATCCAGCGCCATAGCGACGGTGCGCTTGGCGAGCGACTTGGCGATGCCCTCCACGATCTCGCGGCCGGTGATGCCGGGGGCGTACTGGCGCTGGGCGCCATCGGGGAATGTCAGGGTAATCATAAGATCTTTCTCCAGGCTCACTCCTGCCAACGGAGCAGGTAAGCGGGGGCCGACGGTCTGTTGGGTGAGACGCGAAATCAGCCGCCGTCAGGTTCGACCGCTTCGCAGGTGATCGGGGGAGCGTTCACGCCCCGCCAGCGACCATAGGTCCAGGGCTTATACCAGCCGGACCCGTCGGGCAATGTTTCAGGTACCATATCGAGCCCGGACGTTCCGAACGGGCCGCAGCGGCAGATCCGCGCCACGCCCATCCAGCCCCCGGCCCAGAAGCCGTGAAGCTGGATCGCCTCGTCGGTGTACTCGGAGCAGGACGGCAGGTGCCGGCACTGCCGGCCGATCAGGCCGGACAGGGTCAGCTGATAGCCCCGGATCGCCCAATGGGCCGCCTGCCGAACCGGACTCGGCATGTCAGCCGGCGGCCCTTCGCCGCGCCTCGATCTGGTCGAGGGCGTCCACCACCGCGTCGAAGGTGAGGAGGATGGAGGCATGACGGGCCTTGAACTCCCGCACAGGCTCCAGCACCTCCAGATCGGCCCATTTGCCGGCGGGCGGCGCCGCGTTCTCCTTCAGCATCCGCCGTGCGGCCTGCCGCACCTCCCGCAGCTCCTCGGCGGTCGAGCCGATCACGTGCCGGCCCATGATGGAGGAGGATGCTTGGCCCAGGGCGCAGGCCTTCACGTCATGGGCGAAGCCCGCCACCACATTGCCGTCAAGCTTGAGGTCCACGGTGACGGTCGAGCCGCAGAGCTTCGAATGAGCCGTCGACGAGGCATCGGCATCCGCCAGCCGCCCCAGATGCGGGATGCTGGCGGCAAGTTCGAGGATGCGGCGGTTGTAGAGATCGTTGAGCATCGGACCCGCATAAGGTGGCAGACGAAGGATTGCGCCCAATATATAGGCATTCGGAAGAAACTCTGCGAGCCGGGTGCATCCGGACGCCCTCGTGGAGCATAGAGGAAGCGCCAGGGCCATTCCGGCCCGCGAGAGGTTCGAGAGTTGAAGGAAAGGCTCCACATGGATGATGTGGTTAAGTCCTTGTCACCGCGTCTGTCTGCAGCCGCCGACAAGCTCATGGAAAAACCCACCCGGGAAGAAGCGGAGGCCGCCGTCCGCACCCTGATCCGCTGGGCGGGCGACGACCCGCAGCGCGAGGGCCTTCTGGAGACCCCGAAACGGGTCGTGAAGGCCTTCAAGGAGTTCTACTCGGGCTACAAGGACAATCCTCGGGAGGTCCTGAACAAGATCTTCGCAGAGGTCGAGGGCTACGACGACATCGTGCTCGTCAAGGATATCCCGTTCTATTCCCATTGCGAGCACCACATGGTGCCCTTCTACGGCATGGCGCACATCGCCTATTACCCGACGAAGGGCGTGGTCGGATTGTCCAAGCTCGCGCGCCTCGTCGAGGTCTTCGCCCGTCGCCTCCAGACCCAGGAAACCATGACGGCCCAGATCGCCGCCGCCATGGAGGAGGCGCTCGAGCCGCGCGGCGTCGCCGTGATGCTCGAGGCCGAGCACATGTGCATGTCCATGCGGGGCGTGCAGAAGGCCGGCGCCATGACCCTGACGACCCAGTTCACCGGCGTCTTCAAGGACGACCCGGCCGAGCAGGTGCGCTTCCTGACCCTGGTACGGCACGGCAAGGCTTGAGTTTTCTCACCCAGTGACGTTCTGAAGGGAGCCGGCGCCGTTCCGGCTCCTTTTTCGCGAGAGGTTCCCCATGTGCGCGTCCCACCCCTTCCCGGCTCCCGGACCGAAGGCCGATCTCGAGGAGGGAGCCGTCCTGACCCCGCGCTTCGGCCCCGACGGCCTCGTCACCTGCGTCACGACGGAAGCCGAGACGGGCGAGCTCCTCATGGTCGCGCACATGAACGCCGAGGCGCTGGCGAAGACGATTGAAACCGGCGAGGCCTGGTACTGGTCTCGCTCCCGGAGCGAGCTCTGGCACAAGGGCGCCACGAGCGGGCAGATCCAGACGGTGGTGGAGATGCGCGTGGATTGCGACCAAGACGCCCTGTGGCTCAAGGTGAAGGTCGCAGGCGACAGCGGCTGCTGCCACACCGGCCGGCGCTCATGCTTCTACCGGAAGGTCGAGACGGGCAAGGACGGGGCGAGGCTCACCTTTGCGTAGGATTTGCTATGCCTTCACCGGTCGCGCTGGCAGACGCGACAGGCGACGCCCGAAAGATCACGAGAGCCGCGGCACGGCGATCTGAAGCGGTCCTGAAAGCCCACTTCGCTGCATCAGGCATGCTTGCGGCACACCTCATGGACTCGCGCTATATCAGTGAGGCTCTGCCGTTCTAGGCGTCCATCCCGCCGATCCGCGGCTTCCCGGTGGCGCGCTCCAGGGCCTCGTCGGTCCGGTGGGCCGCCATGCCTTCGTCGCGGAAGCGGTTGACAATGGGGTAGCGCCGGTCGCGACCAAAGTTGCGGCGGGTCACCTTCACGCCTGGCGGCGCCTGGCGGCGCTTGTACTCGGCGAGGTAGAGCAGCCGCTCCACCTTGCGGACGGTTTCCTCGTCGTGACCTTTCGCGACGATCTCCGAGACCCGCAGCTCCTGCTCCACGAGGCCGCGCAGGATCTCGTCGAGCACGTCGTAGGGCGGCAGGGAATCCTGGTCCTTCTGGCCTTCGCGCAGCTCGGCGGTCGGCGCCTTCGCGAGGATGTTCGGCAGGATCACGGTGCCGTCCGGTCCCAGCGCACCCTTCGGCTTCCACCGGTTGCGCAAGTGCGAGAGGCGGTAGACCTCGGTCTTGTAGAGGTCCTTGATCGGGTTGTAGCCGCCGTTCATGTCGCCGTAGATCGTGGCGTAGCCCACCGACATCTCGGACTTGTTGCCGGTCGTCACCACCATGGCGCCGAACTTGTTCGAGATCGCCATGAGGATCGTGCCGCGGGCGCGGCTCTGGAGGTTTTCTTCCGTGATGTCCCTTGGCCTGCCGGCGAACAGAGGCGCGAGCAGCTCCTCGAAGCCTTCGACGGCGGGCGCGATGGGCAGCGTGTCGTAGCGGACGCCGAGCGCGCGGGCGCAGGCCTGCGCGTCGCGCAAGGATTCGTCCGAGGTGTAGCGATAGGGCAGCATCACGCAATGCACGCGCTCAGGCCCGAGCGCATCCACCGCGAGAGCGGCGCAGATGGCGGAATCGATGCCGCCCGACAGGCCGAGCACCACGCCGGGAAAGCGGTTCTTCTCCACGTAGTCGCGCAGCCCGAGCACGCAGGCGGCATAATCCGCCTCGTCGCCCTCCTCTACCGTCACCTTCGGGGCTCCGATGCAGGCCCAGCCCTCCTCCGACTTCTCCCATACCGAGAGGGCGATCGTCTCCTCGTAGGCCGGGAGTTGGCAGGCCAGCGAGCAATCGGCGTTGAGCACGAAGGAGGCGCCGTCGAACACCAGCTCGTCCTGGCCACCGACCTCGTTGAGATAGACGAGCGGCAGGCCGCTCTCCGTCACCCGCGCGGCCGCGATGTTGAAGCGCTCCTCCGTCTTGCCGCGCCAATAGGGCGAGCCGTTCGGCACCAGCAGCATCTCGGCGCCGGTCTCGGCCAGGCACTCGACCACGTCCCCGGCCCAGATGTCCTCGCAGACAGGAAGCCCGAGGCGGATGCCGCGGAAGTTCACCGGGCCCGGCAGCGGCCCGGGCTCGAAGACGCGCTTCTCGTCGAAGACGCCGTAATTGGGCAGGTCGACCTTGTAGCGCACGGAGATCGCGCCGCCGTCGAGGAGCGCATAAGCGTTGTAGAGGGCCTCGCCGTCGCGCCAGGGCAGACCGATCAGCATGGCGGGCCCTCCATCCGCCGTCTCGCGGGCGAGCCGCTCCACAGCTGCCCGGCAGGCATCCTGGAAGGCGGGCTTGAGCACCAAGTCCTCGGGCGGGTAGCCGGCGAGGAAAAGCTCCGTGAACATCACGATGTCGGCGCCCATTCGGGCTGCCTCGGCGCGTGTTTCGCGGGCCCTGCGCTCGTTGCCGGCCACGTCGCCGACGACGGGGTTGAGCTGCGCGAGGGCGATGGTGAGTCTGTGCTGAGCCATGACCTCAGGATGTAGCGCGTGCGCCCGCGAGCAGCAACGGAGCCTTCGCCTCTGCCGCCCCGGCTCTTCCCGTGCAGACGTGAACAAGACCTTGATCGTGGATCCCAAGCTTAAGTGGAACCCGCCACAGCCTAGTTCGTTGTTCCCCCACGAAACACTGGGAGATTAGAGATGTTGAAAGGCGGTCTTCTTTGGCTCATCGGCATTCCGCTGCCGATCATCCTCATCCTCTTCTTCCTCGGCTACCTGAGCTGATCGCTCAGGCAGGGTTTCGACCGGCCCTGCACGTCGAGGCAAGACGGGAATAGTGAGCGACGCAGGAGGAAAACTCCTGCGTCGCGTCTTTTATGGGCGCTCGCTGCCGGCCGCGCCCTTCGGCTCCGCCAGGGTCAGGGCCGTGGCGGCCAGCATGACGCCCATCCCGACCGTTTCGGCCCACCCGAACGGCTCCTGCGCGTAGACAACCCCGATCACGACCGCGATGATCGGGCTGACGAAGGAATAGAGCCCGGCCCGGAAGGCGCCCCAATCCCGCACGAGCCACAGGAAAATCGAGAAGGCGAAAAGCGATCCGCCGATGACGAGGACGCTCAGGCCGAGAATGGCCCGACCGTCGGCGAGCGCCGCGAAGCGGGCCGGATCGTAGCCTTCGAGCGCAAGCGACACGGGAACCAGCCCGAGGCCTCCGATCAGGCTCTGCCAGAACGCAAGCACCATCGGCGGCATGGCCTTGGTGAGGGGCCGGCTGATCACCGAGCCCCAGGCATAGGACACCGTCCCGACCGCCACCGCCCCCAGGCCGAGCGCGGCCATCGCGCCGCCCTGGACCGCGCCGTTCCGGCCGGAGAACAGCAGCACGAGGCCCGCCACGCCGAGCGCAATCGCCCCGATGCGGCGCGCGGTGATCCGCTCCTGGCCGTAGAGTGCCCCGATCACCACCAGGAAGATCGGCATCAAGGCCAGGTTGACGGTCGCGGACAGGCCGCTCGGCGCCACCGCGACGCCCCAGAACAGGAAGCCGTAGCAGCCCGTCGTGATCAGGAGCGACGCGACCACGATGCGGCCGAACATTGCGGAGCGCAGCGGCAGCCCGCGGGCGAGCAGGATCGGCAGGAAGCACGATGCCGCGAGCAGGAAGCGCGTCGCTGCAAGGAAGATCGGCGGAACGACCTCGGAGGCCAGCTTCATGGGGAGCCAGGTCACGCCCCAGATCAGCGCCATCAGGGCGAAGGCTGCCAGGTGGATCACACGATGGCCTCGGATCAGTTCCAGACAGGGCGCATCGTGGCAGCGCGGGCGCGGGTTGAACAGCAGGCTCGTCGAGAAGCCGTTGGATAAGCCCGTTCCGGAAACCGGCTCCTGCGGTCAGAGACGGAAGGGCGGAATGCCGTGCGTGGAGTTGGCCCACACTGTGATGCCGATGGCGGCCGCCACGATCAGGACGTAGATGCCCAGCGTGATGAGGAACCCCATATCGCGGAAAACGGAAAAGTCCTTGCCCAGGGTGCTTTTGGGAGCGGAATAGGAGTGCTTCTTCGACACGGTCGACACTCGCCTCGTTGAACCGGTGTCACATCAACCGGCACCGAGGCTTCGCCGTTCCCGAAAATGCGAAGGGGCGCCGTTCAGCGCCCCCTCTGGATTTCATGTGTCGCAGGTCTCACTCGGCCGCGAGCGGCGCCGGGCGCTGGCGGGAATTGCTTTCCCGCTTGATCAGCTCGGAGGTCAGGAACGCGATTTCGAGCGCCTGCTCGGCATTGAGGCGGGGGTCGCAATAGGTGTGGTAGCGATCCGAAAGGTCCGCATCCGTGAGCGCGCGGGCGCCGCCGGTGCATTCCGTCACGTTCTTGCCGGTCATCTCCAGGTGGATGCCGCCTGCGTGCGTGCCTTCCGCCTGATGGACCGCGAAGAAGTCCCGCACCTCGCCCATGATCCGTTCGAACGGCCGGGTCTTGTAGCCTGAGCCCGCCTTCACGGTGTTGCCGTGCATCGGGTCGCAGGACCACACCACCGTACGCCCTTCCGCCTTCACGGCGCGTACCAAGGCCGGCAGGTGATCGCCCACCTTGTCGGCGCCGAAGCGGCAGATGAGCGTGAGCCGGCCGGCCTCGTTCTCGGGGTTGAGCGCGTCGATGAGCCGGAGCAGGCCCTCCGCTGTGAGCGACGGGCCGCATTTCAGGCCGATCGGGTTCTTGATGCCGCGCATGTATTCCACATGAGCATGGTCCGGCTGGCGCGTTCGGTCGCCGATCCAGAGCATGTGGCCCGAGGTGGCGTACCAGTCGCCGGTCGTCGAATCGACGCGGGTCATGGCCTCCTCGAAGCCGAGCAGCAGGGCCTCGTGGCTGGTGTAGAAATCGGTCTGGCGCATCTCGGGATGCGTCTCGGGATCGATGCCGATCGCCCGCATGAATGCGATGCTCTCGGTGATGCGCTCGGCCAGCTCGCTGTAGCGGCTGGACTGCGGCGAATCCTTCACGAAGCCCAGCATCCAGCGATGGGCGTTCTCGAGATTGGCGTAGCCGCCGGTCGCGAAGGCGCGCAGGAGGTTCAGGGTCGCGGCCGACTGGCGATAGGCCTCGGTCTGGCGGCGCGGATCCGGGATGCGCGATTCCGGCGTGAAGCCGATGTCGTTGATGATGTCGCCGCGATAGCTCGGCAGCGACACCCCGTCCACCGTCTCGGTGTCGGAGGAGCGCGGCTTGGCGAACTGGCCGGCCGAGCGGCCGATCTTCACCACGGGCGAGCCGCCCGCATAGGTCATCACCACCGCCATCTGCAGGAAGAGGCGGAAGAAGTCGCGGATGTTGTCGGCCGAATGCTCGGCGAAGCTCTCGGCGCAGTCGCCGCCCTGGAGCAGGAAGGCCTCGCCCGCCGCCACCTTGGCCAGCGCGCGCTTCAGCTTGCGGGCCTCGCCCGCAAAAACGAGCGGAGGAAAGCCGGCGAGCTGCCGCTCGACGTCCTTCAGCGCATCAAGGTCCGGATAGGCCGGGACCTGCTGGATCGGCTTGTTTCTCCAGCTCGACGGCGTCCACCGCTCGCTCATGACACATACCCCCGTGTCGGTTTGGAATCCTCATCGTGCACCGCAACAAGCGGCACGAAAAGGCACCTATACACGACATATTCAAAAAGGCGAGTGCGGAGCGTGGACGCGTTGGCGCAGGCTGCCCGTGCGCCTGAACGGATACGGCGTCATCCCCGGTGGTCAAAAGGGCTGGGAAGGGGATCCAGCCTCCAGCCGAGCGTCATGGCTCCCCTTACCCTCCACTCCGCTTCGGCCGGGGATGACACCGGGTGCGGGAAGGACGGGCCCCCTATCCCACCGCCACGGGCTTCTTGACCACCGCTGGCGTGCGCATGGTCACCAGCTCCTCGGCAGCGGTCGGGTGGACAGCCACCGTGCGGTCGAAATCGGCCTTGGTGGCCCCCATGGTGACGGCGACGCCGGCGAGCTGGATCATCTCGCCCGCATCGTGGCCGACGATGTGGACGCCCACGACCTTGTCGCTGGCCTTGTCGACGATGAGCTTCATGAGCATGCGGTCGTGCGCGCCCGACAGCGTCGCCTTCATGGGCCGGAAGGCGGTCCGGTAGACGTCGATGTCGCCGTAGCGGGCCCAGGCGGCGGCCTCGCTGCAGCCGATGACGCCGATCTCGGGGCTGGAGAACACCGCCGTCGGGATCAGGTCGTGGTCCACGATCGTGGGCTTGTGGCCGAAGACCGTGTCGGCGAAGGCATGGCCCTCGCGGATGGCGATGGGGGTCAGGTTCGCCCGGTTGGTCACGTCGCCGACCGCGTAGATCGACGGGATCAGGGTCTGGGAATAGGCATCGACCGGGATCGCCCCGACCTCGTCCACCTCGATCCCGACCTTCTCCAACCCGAGACCCTTGGTGTTCGGGCGCCGGCCGGTGGCGACGAGCACCTGGTCGACCGTGACCACGGAGCCGTCCGACAGGGTCGCGACGATGCCGTCCGGCGTCCGGTCGAAGCGCGAAGCGGTCCGGCCGAGCGCCAGGTTGATGCCGCGCTGGGCATAGGCCGCGCCGAGCGCATCGCGCACGTCCTCGTCGAAGCCGCGCAGGAGCTTGTCGCCCCGGTGCAGCAGGGTGACCTCGCTCCCGAGCCCGGCGAAGACGCCCGCGAACTCCACCGCAATGTAGCCGCCGCCGACGATCAGGATGCGCCGGGGCTGCTCCTTCAGGTGGAAGACCTCGTTCGACGTGATGCCGAGCTCCCCGCCCGGCACCACCGGCTCCAGCGTCGGATGGGCGCCTACCGCCACCAGGATGGTGCGGGCGCGGACGCGCTGCCCGGTCTTGAGCACATGGACGGTGTGCGGGTCCTCGATCACGGCGCGGCTGTCGACCACCTCGACGCCCGAGCGCTCCAGGTTGGTGCGGTAGATGCCCTCGAGCCGGTCGATCTCCTTGTCCTTGTTGCGGATCAGGGTCGCCCAGTCGAAGCGGGCCTCGCCGAGGGTCCAGCCGAAGCCGGTAGCCTCCTCGAATTCCTGCGGGAAGCGGCTGGCATAGACCATGAGCTTCTTCGGGACGCAGCCGCGGATCACGCAGGTGCCGCCGACTCGGTACTCCTCCGCCACCATGACCTTGGCGCCGTAGCTCGCGGCGATGCGCGCGGCACGCACGCCGCCGGACCCGGCGCCGATGACGAAGAGGTCCACATCGAACTCACTCATGGTTCTGTCTCCAACCGGGTTTTCTTCAACGCGAGCATCCACACGACCGCCGCCCCGAGCGACGCCGCCCACCAGCCCTGCCAGGCGCCGTGGCCGACCAGCGCGACCGATGCGGCGCCCGCGAAGAGCGCGAGCGAGAGGCTCCTGATCATATGGGATTGGCGGCCGAGGTTGCGCAGGAGGAGGAGCAGCACGACCAGCGCCAGGAAGGCGCCGACCGCTCCGAGCTCGATCCAAACCTGGAGCGGTGTGCTGTGGGGATGGCCGATGGCGAGCATCGGGCGCAGCTCCCGCGGGACCTTCCGGGCCACTGGCGTCTGATGCATGCGGGGGCTCACCCCGAAGCCGGAGCCGACGACCGGCTTCACGCGCACCGCCGCGCCGAAGCTGCGCCAGACGTCCACGCGCTCGCGGGTGTGGTGCTCCGTCATGTGCTCGTGCATGGCGGGCGAGATCAGGCTTTCGCTGATGGTGCCGAGGAACGGCGCCGACGCGACGGCTAGGACGCAGGCAGCGGCGGCGAGCCAGCCGGTGAGCCGCGGCCGGAGCCACGCGAGGCCGAAGACCGGCGCCATGACCAGGAGGCCCAGCAGCGCCGCCCCACTGTCGGAATGCGCCAGCGTGATCCCGAAGGCCACGGCGACCGCGGCGGCCCAGGCCCAGCCGCGGCGTCCCGACGTGGCGAGCCAGGCCAGGAGCGGCGGCATCAGGACGAGAAGCGTCAGGGTCGGCCGGTTGAAGATGAAGGTGTTGGCGCGCATCCCCAGGGCCTGCCGGGCCGCGAGGCCCGTGGTCAGGTCGACCAGGATCAGAAGACAGGCCGCCACGACCGAACAGGCCAGGAGCCTGAAGGCGCCGGAGGTCATCCGCTCCGGCAGGACCAGGGCGAGGACGAACCCACAGGCGATCGGGATCCAGAGTTCGCCGAGCGCTGCGACGGAGAGCTCCTTGAAAGGGCTCCAGGCGATCGACGCCACCGACCATGCGAAAAACGCCGTCACGGCGAGCCCCAGGGGCGAGGCCAGCGCCGAGGCCGCATCGCGCCCGAGCTGCCGCAGCCCGCCCTCGGCCGCCACCGCCCCGAGGCAGAACAGGGCGCTCAGCGCCAGGAACAGCGGGGTCGAGCGGTGTGCGATCGCCATGGCGAAGGGCATGACCGCCAGCGCCGTCATCCCGGCCCGCCACAGGGCTTCGGCCAGCCGGAGGCGCAGGTCGGAGACGGGCCGTCCGGCGGAGGCCAGGGGGAGAGTGTTCATGGCGAGGCTCATACGCCAAGGATCAACAACGATAAAGTCGGAAGCTCTCGCGGACGGCTTGCCGCCTTTCGGTTCCGCCTTTACGTTCGCGGCACGACGCGCCCCCCTTTTGGGCGACCAGCGTCTCACGCGTCCGTGGAGGAAACACAAGATGACTCAATTCCGCAAAGGGCTTTGGCGCACCGCCATCGCCGCGGCGGCCGTCGCCGGCTTCGTCGGCACGGCAGCGGCCCAGATGGAGCTCAAGATCATGGCTCCGGCAGCCCCTGGCGGCGGCTGGGACCAGACCGCCCGCTCCATGCAGCAGGCCCTGACGCAGTCCGGAATCGCCAAGAGCGTGCAGGTCACCAACGTGCCGGGCGCCGGCGGCTCGATCGGCATCGCCCAGCTCGTGAACAACTCCAAGGGCGACGGCAGCCAGCTCATGGTCATGGGCTACGTGATGGTGGGCGCGCTCCTCACCAACAAGTCGCCGATCACCCTCGACCAGACCACCCCGATCGCGCGCCTGACGGCGGAGTACGAGGCGATCGTGGTGCCGGCCAACTCGCCCATCAAGGACGCCAAGGAACTGGCGGCGGCCATCAAGGCGGATCCCGCCAAGGTGACCTGGGCCGGCGGCTCGGCCGGCGGCGTCGACCACATCGCGGCGGCCCTCTTCGCCAAGGCTGCGGGCGCGGACCCGACCAAGATCAACTACATCCCGTTCTCCGGCGGCGGCGAGGCCCTGGCGGCCATCCTCGGCGGCAAGGTCACGGCCGGCATCTCCGGCTACGGCGAGTTCGAGAGCCAGATCAAGGCCGGCAAGCTGCGCCTGATCGGCCTCACGACCCCGGCCGACAAGGCCACGGCCGACATGCCCTCGATCAAGGCGCAGGGCATTGATCTCGAGATCGCCAACTGGCGCGCCGTCGTGGCCCCTCCCGGCATCTCGGCCGACCAGAAGAAGGCCCTGACCGACGCCATGGACAAGATGGCCAAGTCGAAGGAGTGGCAGGAGATCCTCAAGGCCAAGGGCTGGGAGGATGCCTACCAGTCCGGCGACGCCTTCGCCAAGTCGCTGGCCGAAGAGCAGACCCGCACGAAGGAGGTTCTGACCTCCGTGGGTCTGGTCAAGTCGTAAGTCTCCGATTAAAGCGATTCGGGAGGCGCCGCGTTTTCCAGCGCGGCGCCTCTTTTTTCCAGGAATTGCCATGAGCACATCGTCCCATCGGCGCATCGACGCAGCCGGTCTCGTTATTGCCCTTATCCTCTTGGTCCTCGCCGGCCTGGTCTGGTGGGATATGAGCAAGCTCCAGATCCTCTCCCCCTACGATCTCGGCCCGAAGGTGATGCCGATCATCGTCTCGGCCGGTCTGGCGATCCTCGCGATCGGCAACGCGATCTCGGCCTTCCGCGGTGAGCTTCCCGCCCGCGACAGCCTCGACTGGCGGCCGATCATCCTGATCCTCGGCGGCCTCGCGGCGCTGATCCTCCTGATCGCCTTCGGCGGCGGCTTCATCATCGGCACGGCCCTCCTGTTCGCCACCACCTCCGCCGCCTTCGGGCGCCGGGCCTTCCTGGTCGACCTTCTGATCGGCTTCGTGGTCGCCCTGATCGTCTACGTTCTGTTTTCAAAGCTGCTCGCGCTGTCGCTCCCGACAGGGCCGCTCGAACGCCTGATCTGAGGACTGGCCATGGAAGCCTTCGTGTCCCTCGCCCACGGCCTGACCGTGGCGATTCAGCCGATGAACCTGCTCTTCGCGCTCATCGGCGTCCTGCTCGGCACCGCCGTCGGCGTGCTCCCGGGCATCGGCCCGGCGCTCACCGTGGCGCTGCTCCTGCCGATCACCTTCAAGCTCGATCCGGCCGGATCGATCATCATGTTCGCCGGCATCTATTACGGCGGCATGTATGGCGGCTCGACCACGGCGATCCTGATCAACACGCCGGGCGAAAGCGCCTCGATGGCCACCGCCCTCGAAGGCAACCTGATGGCGAAGGCGGGACGCGGGGGTCCGGCGCTCGCCACCTCGGCTATCGGCTCCTTCGTGGCCGGCACCATCGCGACCCTCGGCCTGACGCTGCTCGCTCCCTATCTGGTCGAGCTGGCCGTGAGGTTCGGACCCGAGGACTACTTCGCCCTCATGTGCGTCGCCTTCGTGACCGTCTCGGCCACGTTCGGCGATTCCCCCGTGCGCGGCCTGACGAGCCTGTTCATCGGCCTGCTGCTCGGCCTCGTGGGCATCGACATCCTGTCCGGCCAGTCGCGGCTGAGCTTCGGGGTTCCGGAGCTCTACGACAACATCGAGGTCACGACCCTGGCGGTCGGCCTCTTCGCCGTCGGCGAGGCGCTCTACGTGGCCTCGCGCCGGCACATCCACGAGGAGAAGCTCGAGGCGGTGCGCGGATCGCTGTGGATGACCAAGGAGGACTGGAAGCGCTCCTGGAAGCCCTGGCTGCGGGGCACCCTCTACGGCTTCCCGATCGGCGCCCTGCCGGCGGGCGGCGCCGAGATCCCGACCTTCCTGTCCTACGCGACCGAGAAGCGCCTGACGAAGCACCCCGAGGATTTCGGCAAGGGCGCGATCGAGGGCGTCGCCGGTCCGGAGGCCGCCAACAACGCCTCAGCGGCCGGCACTCTGGTGCCGCTGCTGACGCTCGGCCTGCCGACCTCGGCCACCGCCGCCATGATGCTCGCGGGCTTCCAGCAATACGGCCTCAATCCCGGGCCGCTGCTCTTTGCCGAACGGCCGGACCTGGTCTGGGGCCTGATCGCGAGCCTGTTCATCGCCAACGGCATGCTGCTGGTGCTGAACCTGCCCCTCGTGGGCCTGTGGGTGCGCCTTCTGTCGATCCCGCAGCCCTGGCTCTACGCGGGCATCCTGGTCTTCGCCACCATGGGCACCATCGCGGCGAACCCCTCGCCGGTGGAACTGGTCATGCTGACGGTGTTCGGCGTGCTCGGCTTCCTGATGCGGCGGTTCGACTTCCCGATCGCTCCGGTCGTGGTCGGCCTGATCCTCGGTCCCGTGGCGGAAAGCCAGCTCCGGCGCGCGCTCTCGATCAGCCTCGGCGACCCGATGGTGCTGCTCGAGAGTCCGATCTCGGCCACCCTGCTGTTCATCGCCCTCGTAGCCCTCGTGGCCCCCTTCGTCCTCAAGGGACTGGGCCGCTTCAAGGCGGTCGAGGACTAGAACCCTCGAATGAATGGGCCTGCTTCTCGCTGATGGAGAAGCAGGCCGACCGCTGCGCACCCTGCCTACTTCACCCAGTCCCCGCACCTCGGCGGCACCTCCGTGCCCCAGGGCATGAGCGGGACGCTCGAGGTGGAGTTCTTCGGGGAGCCTTCGATGGGGCGGTCGGAATAGACCATGTAGACCAGGGTGTTGCGCTTGGCGTCGCAGCCGCGCACGATCTGCATCTTCTTGAAGATCAGCGAACGGCGCTCGCTGAACACCACGTCGCCCTGGCCGAACTTGCCCTTGAATTTCACCGGGCCGATCTGGCGGCAGGAGAGCGAGATGTCGGAGACCTCCTCGGCTACCCCGAAGGTGCCCGAGATGCCGCCGCGCTCCGGGGTGGTGTAGTGGCAAGCCACGCCCTCCACGAGCGGGTCGTCGATTCCATAGACGGCGAGCTTGTCGTCGGGCGTCAGTGCCCGCCAGACCGTCGACTTCTTGAAGATCATGTCCGGCTCCTGGGCGGCGGCACCGGAAGCGGACCCGAGGGACACGCCCGTGACCAGCGCCAGAGCCAGAACGAATCGCGACAACATTTCACACTCCCACCGTTAAGCTCGTATGTGGGGACGGCACCTCGTTTTGGGGAGGGGTCACTCGGGATGATGGCTGACGACGCAGATCTTGTTGCCGTCGAGGTCCCGGAAATACGCCCCGTAGTAGTTCCTGTGGTAGTGCGGCCGCAGGCCCGGCGCGCCCTCGTCGGCCCCTCCCCGCATCATGGCGGCGGCATGGCAGGAATCCACGGCGGACCGCTTTGGCGCCAGGAGTGCCACCATGGCGCCGTTGCCGGGAGACGCCTCGCGGCCGTCGAAGGGCCGCGCGACGATGAACTGGGGACGGCCGCCGGGCTCGCCGTAGCCCAGCAGCATCGGGTCGGAATAGCGCACCTCCAGGCCCAAGGGCGCGAGCACGGCGTCGTAGAACGCCCTGGCCCGCGCAAGGTCATTTGATCCGATGGTCGTATGGCTGTACATGAGGGCCTCGTATCCGGTCCGGGAGACTTGGTTCTCACGGAAGGCTAAGGGGCCTTCTTCGGGGCGGGCAAGGGGTTAACCACAATCGGGCCAAGTTCACGGGTCATAGGACCATCGACCCGCGATCACGCGCCCTGACGAAATCGGTTCTGCGACAAGCCTGATGACAAAGACACCCTTCTTCCGCACCCTCATCGCCGCGGCGGCTTTCCTGGTCACCGGCGGCGTCGCCGTCGCCCAGTCGCCGGAATGCCAGCGCTTCCGCGCGGAACTGGCCGCCCTCGACCGCGGCGCCGGCCCGCAGACGGCCGCCATGCAGACCCAGCGCAACGAGCTGAACCGGCTCCTGCGCTATTACCGCTCCATCGGCTGCGAGCGCGGTCCCCTCGGCTTCCTGGCCGGACCGCCCCCGGCCGAGTGCCCCACCATCGCGGGCCAGATCCGGCAGATGGAGGCCGGCTACGCCCGTCTGGCGCAGCAGGCCGCCGATTCGGGCGAGGTCGAGTTCCGCCGCCGGCAGCTGCAGGCCGCCGTGCAGCAGACCTGCAGCACCGAACAGCCCCGCGGCTTCTTCGAATCGCTGTTCGGCCCGCCACGCGGCCAGCCGCAGCCGTCCGAGATCATGCCCGAGGGCCAGCCGATCATCGCCGACGAGCAGCAGTCGCTCGGCGGCGGCAAGCTCGTCTGCGTGAAGAGCTGCGACGGCTCGTTCTTCCCCTTAAGCAACTCCCCGGGCGGCCGCCAGGGCGCCGAGGAGATGTGCCAGGCCCTCTGCCCCGGCACGGAAACCCATGCCTACGCCTATCCGGGCGGCGACAACGGCCTGAGCCGAGCCGTCTCGGTCTCGTCGAACCAGCCCTACACCTCGCTCGCCAACGCGTTCAAGTTCCGCAAGAGCTTCGACGAGAGCTGCGCCTGCAAGCGCGAGAACGAGAGCTGGGCCGTGGTCCTGCGCCGCGCCGAGGGCATGCTGGAGCAGCGCAAGGGGGACGTGATCGTCACCGCCGAGAAGTCGGAGGAGCTGTCGCGGCCCAAGCAGGCCCAGGCCAAGAAGGCCGCCGACAAGAAGGCCGACGAGGAGACGCAACAGGCCGCCGAGGTCGCCGCCTCCGCGCCGACCGCCAGCAAGGAATCCGCCGGCATCGGCCCCCAGTCGATCGAGAACGCCACGGTTGTGAACCAGGGCGAAGGCGCGAAGCAGGAGGTCACGGCCCGGGACGGCACCAAGCGGACCATCCGCGTGATCGCCCCGAACGTGGTGCCGGTTCCGAACGCCAGGAACTGATCCTGCGGCAACGGCCGAAGGCTGAAAATTGCTTTGGATGACTCCGCCTGAAGGTGCAGGCGGAGTTTGGCCCGTTCCTGCTTTGTGCTATCAGGCTTCGCATGAAACCCGCCGATTACACCCATAACCGCCAGCCTGCGGGCGCTGCGGACCCGATCATCTCGGTCTCCGGGCTCTCCAAGACCTACGCGACGGGCTTCCAGGCCCTGCGCAGCATCGATCTCATAATCCGCCGCGGCGAGATCTTCGCCCTGCTGGGTCCGAACGGGGCCGGAAAGACAACCCTGATCAGCATCGTCTGCGGGATCGTGAACCCGAGCACCGGCACCGTCCTGGCCGACGGGCACGACATCGTCCGCGACTACCGGGCCGCCCGCTCGGCGATCGGCCTCGTGCCGCAGGAGCTTTCCACCGACGCGTTCGAGAGTGTGTGGGCGACCGTGAGCTTCAGCCGCGGCCTCTTCGGCAAGCGGCCCGACCCGGCCTATCTGGAAAAGATCCTGAAGGACCTCTCCCTCTGGGAAAAGCGCGACAGCAAGATCATGACCCTCTCGGGCGGCATGAAGCGCCGCGTCATGATCGCCAAGGCCCTGTCGCACGAGCCCAAGATCCTCTTTCTCGACGAGCCGACCGCCGGCGTCGACGTGGAGCTCAGGCGCGACATGTGGGAGATGGTGCGGGGCCTGCGCGAGAGCGGCGTCACCATCATCCTGACCACCCACTACATCGAGGAGGCCGAGGAGATGGCCGACCGGATCGGGGTGATCAACAAGGGCGAGATCATCCTGGTCGAGGACAAGGCGGCCCTGATGCAGAAGCTCGGCAAGAAAGAGCTGACCCTGCACCTCCAAAGCCCCCTCGCGGCCCTGCCGCCCGACCTCGCCTCGCAACCCCTGCGCCTGTCTGCGGACGGCACGGAGCTCGTCTACACCTTCGATGCGCAGCAGGAGGAGACCGGCATCGCCGAGCTGCTGCGCCGCCTCGGTGAGCACCGCATCGATTTCAAGGACCTGAGGACGAGCGAGAGCTCGCTCGAGGACATCTTCGTCGACCTGGTGAAGAGGCGCGCATGAACGTCCACGCCATCAAGGCCATCTACCTCTTCGAAATGGCGCGCACCTGGCGCACGCTGATGCAGAGCATCGCGTCGCCGGTCCTGTCCACCTCGCTCTACTTCATCGTGTTCGGCTCGGCCATCGGCTCGCGCATGGCGAACATCGAGGGCGTCAGCTACGGCGCCTTCATCGTGCCGGGGCTCATCATGCTGTCGATCCTCACCGAGAGCATCTCTAACGCCTCGTTCGGCATCTACATGCCGAAATTCACCGGCACGATCTACGAGCTGCTTTCGGCCCCCGTCTCCGCCATGGAGACCGTGATCGGCTACGTGGGCGCCGCCGCCACGAAGTCGATCATCATCGGCACGATCATCCTGCTCACGGCGCGCGTCTTCGTGGACTTCACGATCATCCATCCCGTGTGGATGATCGCGTTCCTGGTGCTGACCTCGGTGACCTTCAGCCTCTTCGGCTTCATCATCGGCGTCTGGGCCGACAGCTTCCAGAAGCTGCAGGTCGTGCCGCTGATGATCGTGACGCCCCTCGCGTTCCTGGGCGGCAGCTTCTACTCGATCAACATGCTACCGCCGTTCTGGCAGACGATCGCCCTGTTCAACCCGGTCGTGTATCTCGTCAGCGGCTTCCGCTGGAGTTTCTACGGGGTCTCCGACGTGGGCGTGGGCGTCAGTCTCGCCATGACCTTTACGTTCCTGCTGATCTGCCTCGGCATCGTCGCCTGGATCTTCCGCACGGGATACAAGATCAAGGCGTGAGGATCGAGCGCATGGTACGCACGCTCGGAAAGGGCCTCCCCGCAGCCCTCATGCCGGTCCGAAGCTCCACCACAGCCTCACCCTGAGGAGCGAAGCGTCCCGAAGGGCGAGGCGTCTCCAGAGACCACTGGAACCATCCTTCGAGACGGGCTTGCGGCCCTCCTCAGGATGAGGGCGAGTTTGATTTCCTCGGGATGTCCTCGCCAGCTCCGATCATGGAGAGGGAGTGGTGCATGCTACGCCGCCTGTCCGGCCAATCTCGCCCTCGCCCGGTCCGGCCCGATGAGCGGCAGCAGCGCGCCGAGTTCCGGTCCATGCTCGAGTCCCGTCAGCGCGAGGCGCAGCGGCATGAACAGGGCCTTGCCCTTCACGCCCGTCGCGGCCTTCACGGCCTCCGTCCAGGCCTTCCAGGTGGTCGCGTCCCACGGCCCATCAGGCAACGCCTGCGCGGCGGCGGCGATGAAGGCGCGGTCCTCGATGACCGGCGTCACCGGACCGTTCACCACCTTCCACCACTCGGCCACGTCGGCGACCTTGCCGAGGTTACCGCGCACCGCGTTCCAGAACGTCTCGCCCCCATTGGCACCGAGCGACGCCAGGCGCTCGCGCACCTCGGCATAGGGCATCTCGTGGATCAGGCGAGCGTTGAGCTGCTCCAGCTCGTGCTCGTCGAACTTCGCCGGCCCGCGGGAAATGTGACTGAAGTCGATCAGGCGCGCGAGCTTGTCCACGTCCGCAACCGGGCGAACCGCTTCCGCGGAGCCCACGAGCACCGCCAGCGATGCGACGGCCTGCGGCTCGAGCCCCGCCTCGCGCAGCGAGCGCAGGGACAGGTGGCCGAGGCGCTTCGACAGCCCCTCACCGCTGGCGGTGGTGAGCAGGCCGTGATGGGCGAAGATCGGCGGCACGGCGCCGAGCGCCTCGAAGATCTGGATCTGAACCGCCGTGTTGGTCACGTGGTCCTCGCCGCGGATCACGTGGGAGATCTTGAGCTCGATGTCGTCGGCCACGGACGGCAGCGTGTAGAGATAGGTCCCGTCCTCGCGCACCAGCACGGGATCGGAGAGCGACGCGCAATCCACGTGGCAGTCGCCGCGGATCATGTCGGTCCAGGGCACGACCCGGTGCTCTAGCAGGAAGCGCCAGTGCGGCCGGCGCCCCTCCGCCTCCAGCTTCTCCTTCTCGGCCGGCGTCAGCTTCAGGGCAGCGCGGTCGTAGATCGGCGGCAGGCCGCGGGCGAGCTGGCGCTTGCGGCGGAACTCCAGCTCCTCAGGGGTCTCATAGCAGGCATAGAGCCGCCCGCTGATCCGCAGGCGCTCGGCCACGTCGTCATAGAGGTCGAACCGCTCGGACTGGCGCACGGTCACGTCCGGGGGCACGCCCAGCCACCTCAGGTCGAACTCGATCGCATCGGCATATTCGCGCTTCGAGCGCTCCAGGTCGGTGTCGTCGAACCGGAGGATGAAGGTGCCGCCCTCGCGGCGCGCATAGAGCGCGTTGAGCAGGGCCACGCGGGTGTTGCCGATATGGATGAGCCCGGTCGGGGACGGGGCGAAGCGGACGATGGGCTTTGACATGGGAGAACCCTATGGCGAAGGGCGGGGGGCGGCGCAAGGGGCTCCTTGCTCCCTTCCCTTTACGCAAGGTAGGACGGGCAATGGTGGCCCCGGGGCGAAATGACGAATGCACGCTTCTGCTTGCCGCTCAAGGAGCGATGGGTTGAAGTCGGCTCGAGCTCAACAACAGAACGGCAGACAGGCGCTATCGAGCACAGGATCGGAAGGCCCTAAGACCGGACCTGTCTCTGACGATGGAGAACGTGACCTCCTCGACACATCGTCGCGTGCGCCCTTCACTAGAGTCGCGACGTCCGGATGAGGTCAGTGCCGCTGTTCCGGCGGAACGGCCGCCATGTCCGAATGATCGTGATCGATGGGCACGAGGAAGGTCACGGACAGGCTGTCCTCCTCATCGTCGTCCAGGCCATCGGCGGCATCGAGGACCGGCGCTTCGAAGGCGGAGACCTCCTCGTCCGATGAAGGCCGAATGCTCAGGCGCGCCTTGCCGTCCCAGAGGGGCAGACCGCCGGAGGTCAGGACGGTGAGATCCTGCCTGAATTCGTCGCTTTCGAAGATGGCCCACGCCTGCGCCTCCTCCGCGTCGGTGACCGCGACGGGTCGACCGCCGATCTCGAGTGTGAACATCGCTTCTCCTCAATTTTCAGTGCGATGCATGGTGTGCCTCGTCCGTCGGGCGCTTTTGTGATCGGGTACAATCGGACGGTCACGCCAGCCGAGGCGGCCTATGAGGCCGTCACTGGCTTCCGCCGTAGCCAGGCCGTGGCGGTGCCTTGCCCACACGGGCAGGATCCGTGCCCTGGGGTGCGTCGCCGGCGGGCTTCGCCTCGCACGGGTCGACGAGGGTCCGGCTCACGCCCTCGCGCACGGTTCCGTCGTGGGAGGGGGCGCCCGAGACGGCCGTCCCGCCCATGTAGGACGGGGGATCGCTCGCCGGGAAAGATTCCTCCGACCCCACATCCACCAGATCGTCCTGCGCGGAATCGGCCGACCGCTCGCGACCGGACGCGGTTTCGAGCGCCTTCCGGCCCGTATCGAGCCCGCTGCGCGGCGTCCCGTGGGGACCTGTCTTGTCCTGGGCCATTCCGTGCTCCTCTGCCTGGAGATCACGATGTCAATGTCCTCGCCCGGGAGGAGTTGCCGGAACGGCGAAAGAAAACCGAATCGGTAACAGAGGTGGGCCTTGGCCGTGCGCACCCCGAAGCCCTTTGGATGCGGATCACGGCGTTCCTCACGAAATGCAGGGCCTTTTGCGCCAGGTCAAAGCCGATCGCGATAGAGCCGTGCTGTGTCTCCGGAGCACAAGAGGGAACACAATGCGGCTCATCCATCTCATCATGCCCGGCATGGGCAGCGACTCGCTCCCATCCGAGAGCGAACCGTTCGGAAACAGCGAATTCGAGACGGGCGCTGCGGATCGTCCCGGAGCGACCCGCGCCGACGCCAGCGCGAAGGACGGCGCCCTCGGCTGCTCGGGCTGCCAGGACCTCGGCTATTGCCGTCGGGACCTCGGCGCGGAGGAACTGGGCGCGGCCTGCGCGGCAGCGGGTGTCGGGGGCTGATCCGGTCCCAACCCGTCGGCTGTGGTCGATTCCGGTCGCTCCGTTTCGCTTTACTGCGTTGATGCGGATAAAGCATGTGCCGGGTGCCGGCCTCAGAGCCGGCACCCGGTAGGCGTTAGATGAACCAAAGATTGTCGATCGTCTGACTCTGGTTGGCGTTCTGGTTGTCGTTGACCGTCTCCCACTTCACCGAGGTGACGTCCTTGAAGAGGTCGCCATACAGGGAGAAGTCGATCGTGCTTCCGGTGGAGACGTTCTGCGATCCGACCAGCGTGGCGCCCTTGTAGGCGTACCAGGTCCCGCCGCTCCCTTCCGAGCCGACGAGATCCACGCTTAGAAGCGTGAACGTGCCGCCGCCGTCCTTGGTGAACTCGTAGGGACTGTTCGTGCCGGAATGCAGCTTCAGATCCTGGTCCCCAGAACCCGTGCCGGCGACGAAATCGAGCGTATCCCCCGACGTTAACGCGCGAACCTTGAGGCCATTCTCCGAATAGGAAGCCCCGTCGATCCCCTTGTCGAAGCTCACGCGCGTGCCTTCCACCACATCGGTGATGCCGAAGTGGAACGTGTCGAACGCGTCGGGATTCACGCCGACCGTCGGATCGTCCACGTTGACCGTCACGTCGTAGGCAGCCTTCTTCTCGAAGTCGGCGCCGCCCTTGAACCATAGCTCCTTCGCGCCGGTCGTGGCGTTGGTTTCGATCGAGAACGAGCCGGAATCCGCTCCGGAGAGGCTCAGCGCGTTGGTGCCGAGGGCATCGTCGATCACCTTGATGTCCGCGACCTTCACGGCGGCGCCGTTCTCCGGGGTGGATGCGAGCTTGTTCAGCAGCTGCACCGCCGTGGGAGCCTCGTTCACGTCCTGCACCGCAATGGTGAAGGCCTGGTCCTTGAACGATCCGCCGTTATCCATCCCGCGGACGACGACGTTGATCGAGGACGCAGCCTCGTAGTCCAGCGAAACGCCTGCCGCGAGTTTCAGGTTGCCGCTCGCATCGACCGTGAAGCGATTGTCCACCGCACCGGATCCGTCCGCCTTCAGCACCGAGAACGACACGACGTCGTTGTCGTCCGGATCGATGGCAGAGAGCTTGCCGATGATCGCGCCCGCCGCATTCTCCGCTACCGAGCTGTGGTCGAGAGAAACGGATTTCGGCGCGTCGTTGACGCCCGTGACGGTCCAGGAGACCGAAGCATCGGTGGTGTCGACGCCGTCCGAGACGCCGTAATGCACGGTCACGACCTGCTCCTGGCCGGCCGCGAGGTGCTGGAACGCCAGATTCGACGGATCGAGGCCGAACTTGTGCGTTGCTGCGTCATAGGACACGCCGGCCGGCAGATCACCCGTCGCGGGCACGTTCACGACGGAGAGAGCCGAGCCGTCATCCGGATCGGAGGCATTGGCGAGCGCATTCAGATGCGAGAATGCTCCATCCTCGGTGGCGTTGCCCTTCACCACATCGGATATGCGTGGCGCATCGTTCGTGCCAGTGATCGTCCAGGACACGGACGCATCGGTGGTGGCGCTGCCGTCGGACACGCCATAGTGAACCGTTACGACCTCCTTCTGACCGGCGGCGAGATGCTGATAGGCCGCATGCGACGGGTCGAGTCTGAAAGTGGCGGCCGCGGCGTCGTAGGTCACCCCTGCCGGGAGTTTGTCGGCCATTGGTACGTCGACCACGGACAGCACCGCACCGTCGTCCTTGTCGGTGGCTTTGGCGAGCGCGTTGAGGGTCGAGGCTGCACCATCTTCGGTGGCAGTGCCGGTGACAGCTCCCGATACGGTCGGCGCGTCATTGGTTCCGGTAATCGTCCACGAAACCGAGGCGCCCGTTGTGGCGGTGCCATCCGACACACCGTAGTTGACGACGACGACTTCCTTCTGACCAGCCGCGAGGTGCTGATAGGCACCGTTCGACGGATCAAAGGTGAAGGTCTTGGTTGCGGCGTCGTAGGTGACACCAGCCGGCAGATCCTGCGCAGCAGGCACGTTCACAACCGAGAGAACCGAGTTGTCATCCGGGTCGGAGGCATTGGCAAGCGCATCGAGTTGGGAGACCGCTGTGTCCTCGAAAGCGCTGCCGTTCACGGCGCCAGACACGCGCGGCGCATCGTTCGTGCCGGTGACGGTCCAGGAAACCGAAGCATCGGTGGTGGCAATACCATCGGAGACGCCGTAGTTTACGGTCACGACCTGCGTCTTGCCGGCCGCGAGATGCTGATAGGTGGCATTGGACGGATCGAGGCTGAAGGTGTGTGCGACCGCATCATAGGTGACGCCAGCCGGAAGCTTGTCGGCTGCCGGAACGTTCACAACGGAGAGAACCGAGGCGTCATCCTTATCGGTGACATTCAGAAGCGCGTTGAGGGACGATACGAGCCCGTCCTCATTGGCTGCGCCTGTGACGGAGCCTGACACGATTGGCGCGTCATTGGTACCGGTGATCGTCCACGAAACCGAGGCTTCCGTCGTCACGCTGCCGTCCGACACACCGTAGTTGACGGTTACAATGTGTGTTTGGCCGGCGGCGAGATGCTGATAGGCAGCATCCGATGGATCGAGGCTGAAAGTGTGCGTGGCTGCGTCATAGGTGACACCCGCCTGCAGATCCTTCCCGACAGGCACGTTCACGACGGCGAGAACCGTACCGTCGTCCTTGTCGGACGCATTGGCGAGGGCGTTGAGGGTCGACGCGGAACCATCCTCGGTAGCCACTCCGGTGACAGCGCCCGACACGACCGGCGCGTCGTTAGTGCCGGTGATCGTCCAGGTGGCAGTAGCCTCGGTCTGGTACTTTCCGTCCGACACGATATACGTGAAGCTCACCTTATCGGTCTGTCCCTTGGCAAGGTGCTGGTAAGCCTCGTTCGACGTGTCGAGCACAAATGACTTGGTCGACTCGTCGTAGGTGACCCCGGCAGGAAGGTTGGAATACAAGACCTTCAGGCTGTCGAGCTTCGTGTCTGCATCCGTTATGTTGGCGAGCGCCTTCAGGGGCGCCGCAGTGCCGTCCTCGGTCGCCTGTCCGGTCACAGGCCCGCTCACCTTCGGGGCGAACATGGCCTTCAGAGCCGTGTCCTCGAAGTCGCTGACATACGAGCGCTCCTGCGTGGTCTTGCCCGTGCCGACGATGAGGCTCGACTTTTCACCAAAGAGGGCGTCGTAGATCTTCTGATCCGTGATGCCGTTGACGGTCGGGAGCAGAGTGTCGCTGTTCTGGTTCAGGTTGACCTGGATCGCCTTGCCCGCGAGATCGATCTTGTAGTTGTCGCGCAGCCATTGCTGGACGGCAGGGTCGCTGAAGATGCTGGTCAGCCACGCGGTGTAATAAGTCGAAAACTGGCTCTGCGTGAGAACGGGCTCGCCGCCGCTGGTAAAGGAGATCTGTTTCGCGAGAAGAAATTCGTTGAACGTTGTGAGTGACATCGGGTGCTCTGTGCTTGGCTATCGCTGGTGCTTGGCTATTGCTACCCTTGCGGGCTGGTGACGCGTGGGGAGCGATGGCTGAGCGGCCGCCGGGAATGCCGGCGGTGCAATGCGCTGCTGCGGACGTATCCAGGGACGTGGCGGGTCTGCCCGAGGGCATGGTGATGGCCATGCCTCTTGTCCCATGCTCGATCGTTCGCGCGAGGTCGAGCTGTCGCGCGTGCGTTTCTTGCTATCAAGAAAATGGGACGGCTTCCGCCGAGGTCGCCCGGAAACGGAGTGCGGCTGCGCCACGCCCCCTATGCGACCCGCCCTGTCTTTTTTGCATCAACCGCGGCGAAGCGGGCCTGACAGTTAGCTGGTGAATCAAAGCTTATCGTCCCAATCCTGGAAAATTGATATAATCACAAAGGGGTGCGACAACTTTGCCCCTGCGCCTTCAACACCGAGACGCCCCCTCCGCGATGGCGGCCTGCCGCCGAAAAATGCCGGGGTGCAAAACCCCTCCCCGCGGTCTATGTCCGGGCGGATGAGACACCGGAACCTCCTCCTCGCGCGCGTCGCCGCAAGCGCGATCTTCTTCGGCAACGGCTTCGGCATCGGCACCTGGGCGGCGCAGCTGCCGCGGTTCAAGGCGGGCCTGGGCCTCTCGGACGGGGAGCTGAGCCTGGCGCTCCTCGCCTTCGCGCTCGGCGCCATCGTGCTCATGCCGGTCGTCGGCTTTCTCGCGGCCCGCTGGGGCAGCCGGGTGGTGACGGTCACGGCGGCCTTCGCGTTCGCCGCGAGCCTGCTCCTGCCCGGCCTCTCCCCGAGCCTGCCCTATCTCGTGGCCGCGGCACTGCTGGCGGGCGCCAGCAACGGCGCCATGGACGTGTCCATGAACACGAACGCCACTGAGGTGGAGCGCGCCTGGGGCGTGCCGATCATGTCCTCGTTTCACGCCTTCTTCAGCCTCGGCGGCTTGTCGGGGGCGGCCGCCTCGGGCCTCCTCATCGCCCTCGACGTGGGCGTGGTCCCCACCCTGCTCCTGTCCTGCGCCGGGATGGGCCTGCTGTTCCTGATCGCGGCCTTCTGGGCCCTCGACAACCGGGAGCGGGCGGAGGCCGGCCACGGCTTCGCCCTGCCACGGCTGGAGATCATGGGGCTCGCCGTCCTGACCCTGCTCTGCCTTCTTGTGGAGGGCGCCATGGTGGACTGGACGGCGATCTATCTGCAGACCGTGACCGGCGCGACGCTGGAATTCGCCGTGGCGGGCTTCGCGGCCTTCTCGCTCACCATGACAATCTGCCGCTTCACCGGCGACTTCGTGGTCCGGCGCCTCGGGCGCGCCCTCACCCTGAGACTGGGCGGCCTCCTGGCGACGCTCGGCCTCGCGCTCGCGACCCTGGCGCCCTTCCCGGTCTCCGCCACGATCGGCTTCGCGCTGGTGGGGCTCGGCCTCGCCAATGCTGTGCCGGTGCTGTTCAGCACGGCGGGCGAGACCAAGGGCATCCCGCCCAGCATGGGCGTCGCCATGGTGGCCACCATGGGCTATGCGGGGCTGCTGCTCGGACCGCCCCTGATCGGCTTCGGCGGCGACCTCATGGGCCTGCGGCCGACGCTGTGCCTTTTGGTCGTCTTCGCCCTGGTGATCACCGCCGTCTCCGGAAGGGTGCTTCGTCCTGCCACCGTTTAGTTTGGGCAAGCGTGACCTAAATGAACCCTTGAGGCATTATTCATAAGGTCTTCATGTGCGCATGGCATGAAGATCGTGTGCCTTGGAGTTCGCGGTCATGTTGTGGGACGGGATTGCCCGGCGCAGCGCCGGGTCTGGGGGCGGCGGGGGCGTCGCCGAGGCGGGAAGCCCGACGGAACGGGATTCTCGAGCGAAGGTGAAGATCGGCCTCGCGCTCGGCGGCGGCGCGGCCCGCGGATGGTCCCATATCGGCGTTCTGCGCGTCCTGTCGGAAGCCGGTATCGTGCCGGACGTGATCGCCGGGTGCTCCATCGGGGCCGTGGTCGGGGGCTGCTACGCGGCCGGCAAGCTCGACGAGCTCGAGGCCTTCGCGGTCTCGCTCACCAAGCGCCGCGTGGTCGGCCTCCTGGACTTTCACCTGAGCGGATCGGGCCTCATCGCGGGCGGGCGGCTCCAGCGTCTGCTCGAGCAGGACCTCACCGACCGGCGCGTCGAGACGCTGCCGGTCAAATTCTGCACCATCGCGACCGAGCTCACGAGCGGCCATGAGATCTGGCTCACCCGCGGCCCGCTCGTCCAGGCCATGCGGGCTTCCTACGCCCTGCCGGGCGTCTTCAATCCGGTCATGATCGGGGGGCGCTGGCTCATGGACGGCGCGCTGGTCAACCCGATCCCGATCACCGCCGCGCGGGCGCTCGGCGCCGACATCGTGATCTGCGTCAACCTCAACGGCGAGATCCGCGTGCGCGGAACCGTGATCCAGTCCTACGACTCGGAAACCGGCGACGAGCAGGAGATCGAGGAGGCGATCGAGATGCCCCGGCGCTGGGGCATCTTCCCGGCGGCCCGTCCGGACAAGCCGCGCCGCCCGAACGCCCCAGGCCTTGCCACGGTCATGGTCGACGCCTTCAACATCACCCAGGACCGCATCGCGCGGTCGCGGCTCGCAGGCGATCCCCCGGACATCATGATCGCCCCGAAGCTCGCCCGGATGGGGCTGTTCGAGTTCCACCGGGCCGAGGAATGCGTCAATCTCGGTCGCCAAGCGACCGAGCGGGCGCTTCCGGACATCATGGAGATCCTGCAGGAGGCGCAGGGCGCCTGATCCAGGCGCCCTCCAGCACCCTCAGGCGGTCGCGATGTACTCGCGGATGGCCTGGGCCTCGGCCTCGATCTCCTCCAGGCGCATCTTCACCACGTCGCCGATCGAGACGATCCCGAGAAGCGCCCCGCTTTCCACCACCGGCAGGTGCCGGAACTTGCCCTGGGTCATCACCTCCATCAGGTCGTTGATGGGGGTCTGGGTCGTGCAGGTGGTCACCTTTTCGGTCATGAACCGCGAGACGGGCTCGTCGAGGGCGCCAGCCCCGCGGGCGGAGACCGCCCGGACGATGTCGCGCTCCGAGATGATCCCGAGGAAGGGCTTCTGCCCGTCCTGGACCACGAGGGCGCCGATCCGCCTTTCGGAGAGGATCCGGGCGGCCTCGCTCAATGTCCGGTTCGGCCCGATGGTGACGACGTCGTGACCCTTGATCGAAAGGATGCGGTTGACGAGCATGATGCGCCTCCGTTCACGCGGAGCGTCACACCCGACGGGCCGGGAGTGACCCTGCGTCAGTCGGCCGATGATCCGGCGAATCAGGCCGGGTTTCAAGCCGGGATGCGGCTCGGACGGCGCGGAAGCGGGTCGATGAACGGAAAAAGCACGAGTCCGACCAGGAAACCGCCGATATGAGCCTCCCAGGCGATGCTGGCATCCGTCACCCCGATCGGCTGGACGAAGGCGAAGACGTAGTTCGCCGCGAACCACACGCCGAGGAAGATCAGGACCTGCCGGTTCCGGGCCATGTCGGCAAGCCCCTCGCGCAGCCGCTCATGAGGCTGGGTCAGCCGTCCCTCGGGCAGCCAGTCCGCCGGCGCGAACATGAACCAGGACGCGGCCGCCATCATGCCGGAGACGGCCGCCGAGGCGCCGATCATCGGCAGGACCTGGAGAGGGTTCATCAGGGCGTAGAAGACCGCCCCGCCCACGGCCGAGGCCAGCGCGAGACCGAAGAAGCGCCCCATTCCGAAGCGCCGGACGAGGGGCGTCCCGAAGGCCGCGAGCCAGACGCAGTTGATGAGCACGTGGGCCCAGGACCCGTGCAGGAACGCGTAGGTCAGGGCCGTCCAGGGATAGGCCTCCTGGTCCGCCAGGACATACTGCGCCAGGGCCGCGAGCGGAGAGACTCCCTCCTGAGGGTTGGCTGCTCCCTGGAGCCCGCTGACGATCTCGTCCGGCTGGACGCCCCCGAACGCGACGGCCCAGCGGGCCGGGATGACGGCCCAATCGATGATGAGCTTGAAGTCGAATTCCTCTGAGAGGAGCTGGCGCAGGGCATGGATGCCCACGAGGATCACGATGCTCAGCGTCACGGCAGCCGGCAGATTGAATATCGGCTCGCGCGCCGGACGTTCTGAGGACAGGGGCATGGACGACTTTTTACGAATTGTTTGCGTGACGGGCCACAATCGGCCACCTTTTCGAAGGACGAAAGCCGGGCGCCGATTCTCCCGCGTAAGGAATCGTGCGGCGCAATGCGGCCCTTTGAAGGGCTTCCCCTCGGTCGGATTAAAGAACAGGCCTCTGACCAGCGCTTGGTAAAATTTTTGTTAACCTTAATGGAACCAGTCCGGGGCGCGACGCGTTAACCCACCCTTTACTTTCTGCTTGAGCCTGAAATCCAACCGTGTCAGCTTGGTTAAAACAAGATTAACCGGCTGGTGGGGCATGCGGCAGGATAATTTCAAGAACGGCGGGTTCAGGGGTCACAACGAAAAGGCTTCGCTCGCTGCCAAGTTCGTCAAAACGGCATTTTTGAGCCTTTCATTGATGTTTTTCGGTGCGGCTGCGCAGGCTCAGACCCTTGCGTCGCTGCCGAGCGCCAGCAACCCGATCGCCAATATGGGCGCGGCCAAGCCTCTCCTGGGCTGGGTGAAGTTCTGCGACACCTATCCGGCCGAGTGCGCTGTCGACACCTCGGAGCCGGAGACCGTTCAGCTCACGCCGCAGACCTGGAAGACCATCGTGTCGGTGAACCAGCGCGTGAATTCCAGCGTCAAGGCCGTCACCGACGCCGATCACTGGGGCGTCGTCGACGTGTGGGGCTTTCCCGACGACGGCAAGGGCGACTGCGAGGACTACCAGCTCCTCAAGCGCCGCATCCTCGTCGAGAGCGGCCTTCCCCGCCGTGCCATGCGCATGACCGTCGTCATCGACGAGCTCGGCGAAGGTCACGCCGTGCTGATGATTCGCACCAACCAGGGCGACTACGTGCTCGACAACAAGACCTCGTCCGTCCTCCCGTGGCACCGCACGGGCTACGCCTACGTGAAGCGTGAGAGCGAGAACGCGATCGGCTGGGTTTCCCTCGGCGGCATCACCAGCTCGCCGACCACCACCGCGAATCGCTAAGCGTTCGTTGGGGAATTTCGTAATGGCCGGGTTCGTCCCGGCCATTTTCATTTTGCCCTCATCGAGCGCCCTGCCCCGTGAAGAGACCCGCGATCCGGGCCCTGACTCAGGCCGCGTCCTCGAAATTATGCCGCCCGGTGCGCAGATCGCGGATTTCGAGCAGCAGGTCGCGGTTCATAAGCTCCAGCCGCCGCAGGCGCTCGTGCATTTCCTCGATGGTGCGGTTGCCGGTGTTCTGCAGCAGGAACACCATCAGGAAGGTGCAGATCGTGGTGCCGGTATTGATCACCAGCTGCCACGTATCGGAGAACCTGAACAGCGGTCCCGACACCGCCCACAGGACGACAAGCATGCACGCGATCATGAAGGCGTAGGGGCTGCCGAGGTTGTTGGAGATCCACTCGGACAGGATTTCGAACCGGTTCGTGATGAACTTCTTCATTACACTCTCCATACGACCAGCCGTCACAGGCCCGGCCGCAGGAGAGCTGAGCGATCAGCCTGCTGCGCGAGCCTCTGACGGCATGGTCCGTCGACTGTTGGCTGGCATGGTCTGCTTCCGTTCAATCGCCGGGTCGGTTTCCCGGCTCTCTTGGTCTAGGGTTGGGGCTGGTCGCTTTCAACCTTTTGGACGGGGCCATTCCGGCCCTCGGGCGCTCTGTCGCACCCGGTCCGCGGGCGGCGTCAATCGATGCGCTGCAACCCCTTCGCGTAGCGCTTCCAGTTGTCGACGTAGTGCCGGGCGGACCAGCGCAGGCGCTCGACGGCGGCCCCGTCGAGGACCCTGATCGCCTTGGCGGGCGCACCCACAATTAGCGAATTGTCGGGGAACTCCTTGCCCTCCGTGACGAGCGCATGGGCGCCCACGAGGGAGTTCCGGCCGATCCGGGCGTGGTTGAGCACCGTGGCTCCCATGCCGATGAGGGAGTTCTCGCCGATCGTGCAGCCGTGAAGGATGGCATGGTGGCCGACGGTGCAGCCGGCCCCGACGCTCAGGGGTGCGCCCTCGTCCGTGTGGAGCATGGCCCCTTCCTGGATGTTGGTGGCCGCGCCGATATCGATGAGCTCGTTGTCTCCGCGCAGCACGGCGCCGAACCAGATCCCGACATCCCGTCCGAGCCGAACCTTCCCGATCACATGGGCGTCGGGTGCGATCCAGAAACCGCCCGGTTCGGGTAGGTCTGGGGAAACGTCATCGAGGCTGTAGATCGGCATCGCGCATCCGGAGGCTGGGGAATCGACGGGTCCTGAAGTAAAAAGCGGCAGAACCCGGGGGATTCTGCCGCTTATGAAAACCGGTCAGTCTTCGAGATCCGTGTCGAGGATCGCCATGGTGAAATTGAAGGAGCGGTCTCCGTCCTCGTCGTCCACGAACAGGACGCCCACGAATTCCTCGCCGATATAAACCTCCGCCGAATCGGTCTTCTTGGGACGACCGACCACGCGGATCGAGTGGTTTGCAAAAGTCTGGCGCAGGTACCGCTCGACTTTCGCCATCTCCGTCTTATCCACTACTCACCCTTTCTTCATTGTCTCGGATGCTGCAATTGCCACGCCCGGGCAACGCGGGCAAGCGGAGTTCGATCCCCCGGAAGGAGGGCGTCAGATCCCCTCGCTGAGGAAATGGTCCATGGAGCGGAACGGCTCGGCGCAGCCGGCGCTGCCGACGACCTTGGCCGGAACGCCTGCAACCGTCGCATTGTGCGGCACGGGCTTGAGCACCACCGAGCCGGCGGCGATGCGTGCGCAGTGGCCGACCTCGATGTTGCCGAGGATCTTGGCGCCGGCCCCGATCAGCACGCCGTGCCGGATTTTGGGATGACGATCGCCCCGCTCCTTGCCGGTGCCGCCGAGCGTCACGTTCTGGAGCATGGACACGTTGTCCTCGATCACGGCGGTCGAGCCGACAACGAGCCCGGTGGCGTGGTCGAGGAAGATGCCGCGCCCGATTCGGGCCGCCGGGTGGATGTCGGTCTGGAACACCTCGGAGGAGCGGCTCTGGAGATAGAGCGCGAAATCCTGACGGTTATGACGCCACAGCCAGTGGGCGAGCCGGTGGGTCTGGATGGCGTGGAAGCCCTTGAAGTACAGCACCGGCTCGACGACCCGGTTCGTCGCCGGGTCGCGATCGAGCACGGCGTTGATGTCGGCCCGGAAGGCCGCTCCCAGGCTCAAGTCGCGTTCGACGGCCTCCTGGAAGGTCTGCTCGATGATGTCGCTCGGGAGGGCCGGATGGCCGAGACGGCATGCCACCCGATGGATCACCGCGGCCTCGAGGCTCGGCTGCTGCACGACGGCGCCGAGGATGAAGCTTGCGAGGGCGGGCTCCTTATGCACGATGGCTTCGGCCTCGTCCCGCAACCGTTCCCACAGCGGGTCCACGGTTCCCGCAACGGTCTCCGGTGCTGCAGGCTTCATGTGGGGTTGTGCCATGATGATCTCCCTGGCGGCTCGAGGCGAACAAGAGGATGAGATAGGAAGTCCCCGCCCCTTACCCTAGATCAAGCATCCGATGAGTGTCTTTTTTTCGTCTCCCACGCCCAAGCTTGCAATTTCCCTGGATGATGCGGTCGCGACCGTGGCCATCGACAACCCGTCGAAGCGCAACGCCTTCGACCTGGGGATGTGGAAGGCCCTGCCGCCCATCATGACGGCGCTCGACGAGGACGAGCGCGTCCGCGTGGTCGTGATCCGGGGCTCCGGCGAGAACGCCTTCACGTCCGGCGCCGACATCAGCGAGTTCGAAACCCTGCGGGCGAACGCCGAGGGCGGGCGCCTCTACGAGGCCGAGAACGAAGCGGCCTTCTGGGCCGTGGCCCGGTGCTCGAAGCCGGTTCTCGCCATGATCCGCGGCTTCTGCCTCGGCGGCGGGTTCGGCCTCGCCCTCTCCTGCGACCTGCGGATCGCCGCGGAGGATGCGGTCTTCGGCATCCCGGCCGCCCGGCTGGGCGTGGGCTATCCGCCCGGCGCCATGAAGATCATCACGGCCGCCGTCGGCGCACCCGCCGCAAAGGACCTGTTCTTCACCGCCCGCCGGCTCGGGGCGCAGGAGGCCAGCCGGCTCGGCGTCGTGCAGCGGGTCGTGCCCACGACGGAGCTGGAGGACGCGGTCCTGACCCTGGCGGGGGAGATCGCCCGGAATGCGCCTCTGACGATCCGGGCCGCCAAGGCGGCAATCGACCACTCCATGGGCCTCGGCCATCCCGGTGTCGATCCGGTCGCGGCTGCGGATTTGTGCTTCGACAGCGCCGACGCGGTCGAGGGCCGCCAGGCCTTCCTGGGGAAGCGCTCGCCCGTCTTCACCGGGCGCTGAGGCTCAGCCGTTCCGACGGTAGGCGTAGTAGCGCCCCTCGGCCACGCCGGTCCGGGCTGAAATGTCGGTGGCGCCCGGCAGGTCGAAGGCGCGGTCGCCCAGGAGGAGCCCGCCCGGCTGGAGCAGCGTCTCGAGAAGAGGCGAGAGGCGCTGGGCCAAGGCCCTGTTCAGGGCCTCGTCCCCGGTCCCGATGTCCACATGGATCAGGGCGGCCGATCCCGGTCCGACGCGCTCGATGAAGGACGGAACGGTCTCGAACACGTCGCCGACGATCAGCCTGTCGGCGGGCGGGATGCAGTCCGGATGGGCGGCCGGAGACCGCTCGAACACGTAGATGTCCCGTCCCGGAAGCCGGTCGCGCAGGTGGTCGTAGGTCCGGCCGTTGCCGAGGCCGACCTCGAGCACGAGCCCCGTGGGGGCGATCTCCCGGCTTGCCCAGTCGAGCAGGTCGCGCTGGGCGGTGAGCCGACGGATGGCGCTGTCGAGCCGGGTCATGCCGATCTCCTACCGAACGAGGGAAAGGTCAACAACGATATCAGGCACTTGGATCCTGTGCCTGAATCGTTGGATTCAGAGGATGGAAATTCACTGCGGACGACGGCCCTGGCATGAGGGACGCACGCCAAGGGGTTGCGGATGCTCCCCTTTTTGCCGGTCACGGCCGACGGGACAGGAAGTCCAGCACGCCCTGCTTGTGGACCCGGTCGCCGACCGCGAGATTGTGGTCGCGGCCCGGGATGTCGAGCGGAGTGGCGTTGGGCATGAGCTTGGCGAGTTCCTGGCCGGATCCCGACACGTCGTCGTTCGTTCCGACGGAGATCAGGGTCGGCAGCGTGATCGAGGATACCTCCTCGGCGGTCAGCACCTGGCGCGACCCGCGGATGCAGGCCGCGAGGGCCCTGAGGTCGCTCTTCGTCTGCTCGGCGAAGGCGCGGAACATGCGCTGCATCGGATCGGTCAGCCCGTCGAGCGACGGCGCCTCCATGGCGTCCGCGATGCCGAGCGGCAGGCCGACCCCTTCGATGAGATGGATGCCGAGCCCGCCCATAAGAAGGGACCGCATCCGCTCGGGCGCCCGAAGCGCCATGTGGGCGCTGATCCGGGCGCCCATGGAATAGCCCATCACGTCGGCCTGCTCGATTTCGAGATGGTCGAGGAGACGCGTGGCGTCCTCGGCCATGACGTAGGAATCGTAGTCCTCCGGCCGGTAGAGCTTCTCGCTCTGGCCGTGGCCCCGGTTGTCGAAGGCGACGACACGGTAGCCTGCCCGCAGGAGCGACTTCACCCAGAGGGTGTTGACCCAATTAACCGAATGGTTCGACGCGAAGCCGTGGATGAGGAGGATCGGCTCGCCGTGGCCCTCGTCGGGCGTGACGTCGATATAGGCGATGCTGACGCCGTTGGAGTTGAAGAACCGCATGGGACCGGGCGCTGAAGGGATCGGGGTGTCGGATGGTCGGCACCCTAAGGCAGGCTGCCCCCGGGATGCAATCGCCACGCCCACATGCAGTCACTGCAAGGGAGGCGGATTTTGCTCTAGGCGCGTGGGCGATCGGACATTATGGTGCGCGCAAATTTTCCATAGCTCGCGAGCGACACGATGGCCGACAAGGGCACTCCCCATTTCCACAACCAGCCGGGCGTTCCGGTGATTCATGTGGGCTCGAAGGAGTTCATGTGCATCGGCGCGCTGCCGCCGCTCGATCATCCGCACATCTTCATCGACATGGGCTACGACAGTGAGACGGTCTGCTCCTATTGCTCGACCCTGTTCAAGTACGACCCGTCCCTGAAGGCGGACGAGGCGCGCCCGGCCGAGTGCGTGTGGGAGCCGGATTTCGCGACTGATCCCGCCTCGCGCTGAGGTGTCCGGGCTTTCCATCGCGGTCGTCGGGGCCGGAATCGGCGGCCTGACGGCGGCTCTCGCCCTGGCCCGCCAGGGCCATGCGGTCACCCTCGTCGAGCGCCGCCCCGGCTTCAGCGAAGTTGGTGCCGGGCTTCAGCTTTCCCCCAATGCCAGCCGGATCCTGACCGATCTCGGCCTTGGCGCCGCCCTGCGCCGGGTCGTGACGGAGCCTCGGCGGGTGGTCATACGTGACGTCCGCTCCAGCCGAGAGATCGGGCAGATCGCCCTTGGGCCTTTCATGCGCGAGCGCTTCGGCGCGCCCTACTGGGTGGTCCACCGGGCCGACCTGCAGACGATCCTGCTCGACGCGGTCCGGTCCATGCCCTCCATCCGCCTCGTCATGGGCCGCATGGTGGACGAGGTGACCGAAGGCTCCGGCGGGGTGACGGTAAGCATCGTGACGTCCAAGGGCGCCCGCGAGGAGGCTTCCTTCGATCTGCTTGTCGGGGCGGACGGCGTCTGGTCCAAGACGCGGCGCTTTCTCGGCGGGGCCGCGGCACCCGCCTACCGGGGTCATGTGGCCTGGCGCACGACCATCGACCGCTCGCTCGCCCCCGCCCCGCTCACCGGCGACGAAACCGGATTGTGGCTCGGCCCGCGTGGCCATGTGGTTCATTATCCCATCGCCGGCGGCCGCCTCATCAATATCGTGGCGATCGAGGAGAGCCGCGAGCCGGTCGACGGCTGGGCCGATCCGGGCGACGGCGCTGTGCTGACGGCCCGCTATGCGGCTGCGGCCCCGGCCCTGCGCCAGCTTCTCGCGGCTCCGTCGCAATGGCTGCGCTGGTCGCTGTTCGACCATCCGGCGGGAGCGATGGCCAGGGGCCGCATCGCGCTCCTCGGCGACGCAGCGCACCCGGTCCTGCCGTTCCTGGCCCAAGGGGCGGCGCTCGCAATCGAGGACGCGGCCACTCTCGCATCCCTGTTGGGACACGACGCACCGGCCATCCCGCAGGCCCTCTCCCGGTATGAGGCCGAACGCCTGTCGCGGGTGAAGCGCGTGCAGGGCGCGGCGCGGCAGAACGGGCGCGTCTACCACGCGGGCGGCCTGATCGGCTTCGGCCGCAACATCGTCATGGGCCGGCTCGGCCCAGAGGGCATGACGGAACGCTATGGGTGGCTCTACGGCTATCGCCCGCCGGCTTGATCCACAGCGCCCGGGCTTGCGTCCGGCGCGCCGTCCCGATAACCGTCTTTGCCACGCGGACGTGGCGAAACTGGTAGACGCAAGAGACTTAAAATCTCTCGGGCTTTGCCCGTGCGGGTTCGATCCCCGCCGTCCGCACCATTATTCTCGACAGACCTACCCCTGAAGGCTCGGCCCTACCAGCCGCCATCATCCCAGTCGGGCCCCTGACGATAGCCGTAGCCGCCGCCCCGCCAGCGATATCCGCTCGGGCGGGCATACGGGTCGCGGTACTCGTAATAGGATCCATAGTCACGCTGAGGACGATAGTATTCGCGGGTATAGGTCCTGCGCCGCTGCTGGCGGCCATTCCCATAATAGCGGCCGTCGGGCGTGTAGTAGCCGGGCCCGTAGGGCCCCTCCACCATCCCGTTGCGCCAAGTTCCGGTGCCGGCGCCCGCCTGCACGGGAGCCGTCCAGACGGCAAGAGCTCCGGAAAGCGCCGCAGCGGCCAGACCGGTCTTCAAGATACGAGCAGACACCATGATCTCCTCCAATGAGAGGAACGTGTAGAATGCAACACGCTCGTTCTCTACGCGGTTCCTGCAATGGACGTGATGGTGGGATACGCGGATTGAACTTCATCTGAATGTTGCTGGGGGGCGTCGTTCATCACTTCGGTCGGAGCGCCCCGCCGTCCAGGTGAGCACTCCTGGCAGGACAGGACTTGGGCTACGACGACCGCCAGCTCCCGTGAGCCAGGAAAAAGGGCGTGGATATTCTCCACGCCCGGATCACAGGACGATTCGGGATTCGTATCGGGTCACGGAAGCATAAGCGCGGAGGCGATGACGGTCGCCGCATAGGCCGACACGACGAAGAAGGGGCCCAGGACGGCGGCGGACACCAGCGCGACGAGCGAGTGTTTCAGGGGACGCATGATCAGGCTCCTTTCGATGTGGAGCTCCGAGCCTAGGCGCGAAAGTCTTAACCTTAACTAAACCTTGGCCGTAAGGCTTTCGAGCGTCGGGCCAGCCGATGCGCTGCACCTTTTCGGTCGTTCGGGTGCGTCATCGTCCCCAATGAAGCCCCATTCCTGAATTCCCCTGATCAACAGCACATTCGACCGGAGGGATGAGCCGTGGCGTCGTCCATCGAACTGGTGGTTCTCCTGTCCTTCGCGGGACTGGCGGGATTCATAGGGCTCCAGCTGATGTGGGTCCGCCACCGGCCGCCCCCGGTTCGCCGGCGGCCGAAGCGCACGGCGATTGATCCCATCATGGGCGCGCGGGATCGCATTGAAATCTACGACTCGGGCGGATCCTTCATCCCGATGCCCGGCCATCTGACGACGAGGGACGAGATGGTGGCCTGGATGACCAAGGAGTTGCCGAAGCTCACGGCCGATCCGCCGAAAGGGTGAATGGGGGTCGCCCGCCCGTGGCCGTATCATTGTGACCGGACTGCGCGATCGCCGACAACGTGAGGGATGCAGCGATGACCACGTCAGACAAGCCGCAGATGAAGAACAGGATCGAGGAGATCACCACCTCGATGTCGCCCGAGCAGGAATCGGCCATCCGCATCCTGGCGAACGAATTGCACCGTGTGAACGAAGCCGTGATGAACTGCGTGTATCACGGGCTGTCCGTCGAGTTGCAGCGGGTGAAGCGGTTTCATTCCGAGGAAGGCTTCTGGGGCGATATGATCGTCCCGGTTATCGTCAAGCAGAAGGGAAGCTGAGATCGTCCGCAGCCGCCGGCAGCGCGCCTATCCGCCCTTTTTGCCTCTCTAAGCTCATCCCGCGGCAGCCATCGGCGCCAGCAGCGACGGTCCGTTGTTCCTGAGGCTGTTCACCTCCGGCGATACGAGCCACCGGGCCATGCCCTCGGACGGGTGCTGGCGCAGGAGATCGCCCGGATGGCCCTCGTCGCTGAGCCAGCGCGCGCGGTCCTGCGGGTCGATGATGAGGGGCATCCTGTCGTTGATGCCGGCCAGGAGCTTGTTGCTCGTGATGGTGACAATCGCAAAAGTGCGGAGCCAGGCTCCTTCCGGACCCCTCCAGTTTTCCCAGAGGCCGGCGAGCGTGAAGGGCCGGCCATCCTCCATGCCGACCGCATGCGGCTGCTTGCCCATGGGCCCGAGCTTTTTCCATTCGTAGAAGCTGTCCACGGGGACGAGGCACCGCCGGTAGCGGTAGGCCGCGCAGAACGACCCCTCCGTCACGACGGTCTCGGCATGGGCGGTCGCAAGCCTTGCCGACATCTTGCGATCTCCCGCGATGTCCGGCGCGAATCCCCATTGAGATATGCAGAGGACCGGCTCATTCCCCTCCCCCTCCTGGCGGACGATCAGGAAGTCCTGTCCGGGCGCGCCGTTGAAGGTCGCCGGACGAAGAGAAAGGCCGGGATCCGGTTCGGAGAGGCGCAGTGCGGCCGCATAATCCTCAGGGCTGCGATACTGCACGATCCGTCCGCACATGCCCGTCTCTCCTCCAGGCCGCCACGTCACGGAAAGCCTAGCCGACGAACACCAACCATAGTTTAACGCGACTTCTCCGGTGCGGCCTGCGGCCTGTCGGAACCAGCGCCGCGGGGGTCCTCCGGCTGAGGCCGTGCGGCGGGACGGATCTGGGCGTCCGCTCTGGCGCGCAGCCTCGCCAGCAGGTCCTGCTCCACCTGATGAAGCGAAGTTGTCGTGTCGGGCCCCACGTCCATGGCGACCATCTGCGCCTGAGGCTCCGGGGTTTCGAACGCACGGAGGAGCGCGGGATGGATGGCGATCGCCAGCAGCACCATCAGGAGCCCGACGAAGACCCACAGGCCGGGAATTCGTTCTCCGAGGGTCTGCCGCCGTACAGCACCGACCGACCGCGTCTCCGCTCTCCTCGCACTGTCCGGCATGGCGATCCTCCCCGAAGACGGGACGGGCGACGGCCGCTCGCGCAGCCGTGCCGACACGCTGCCATGCGACCGACCTTCCGACCAAGGTTCATGTGGATGATCAACCGAGAGTTATAAGGCTTCAACCGAAAGGATAGATCAGGGATCAATCGGCGTCGCGGGTGACCTGAAGCGCTTCAAGGATCGGGAACTCCAAGACGATCCCGCCGGTCTCGTCCTTCACCTCGATATGACACGCAGCCCAGTTGATCGGCTGCGGGAACTCGGTGCCAAGGAGGCTCTGCGCCATGGCTCTGGCGGCCTCCCAGGCCTGATCGGCGTCACGCAGCTCGCGCCCTTCCGGATCGCCCAGCACATCCTTGCCGAGATGGACGTTGAAGAAGTACCGCGGCATCATTTCACCCCTGAACTGGTCTGCGGGATCGGAACGGGTTCGACCCCGACCGGGGTCCGCGAAGCAGTTTCCGCCGCCTGTCCCGGCCCTAGATCAACAGTCGAGACCGGCCGTGGTTTCTTCGGGATCAAGAGGCCGGCTGGCCTGCGGAAGAAGCCTTCCATCGCCAACCGCCTCCTGCATAACGGCCGCCGCGACGTTTGGCCATTATGTCGCACCCCATTTCGGGCCTCCCATCGTCAAAACACGAATTCTTGATCTCCGGCCACCTTGGTAAAGCCATGGGCGCGGACCACTTTAAAGACACGGACCTCCAAATGCGTCCCCCGCATTTCCCCTTGTGCTTGGTCCGTAAACTCGAGACCTAGGTCCCTTGAGCCCGCCGTCGAAGCGGGCTTTCTTTTTGCAGAAGTCCCGACATCTCAACTGACGTGAGGACGCTTCGGCAGCTCGACCGACGATCTCAGGATGGATCGGATGTCGGCATTCTGATCGTTTAGGGCCGCGATGGCCTCACGGGCGAGTTGCCGATACTCCTGTTTCACGGAGGCGGGCGCCTTCTCCCATTCATCCGTGTGTTCGGCTGCATAGAATGCCCGGGCAACGAGCTCGGCCGGATCCTGCATCATGTCGCTCCCCTGTCTTTCAGGGGAGACGACAAAGCGGCGGAATCGTTCCTAATTCGACCTGTTGTAACATAGTCTAATCGACCGTGAATTCTGTCTCCCTTTACACGGCAAGGCTCGCGACCACGCGGCAACCGGGTGAGCCAGGGGCTCGCGTGATGCTTCCGCCCACCTGCTGCACAAGAAGCCTGACGAGACGGCTGCCAAGCCCCTCCCTAACGAAGGTCGGGCAGCCGATGCCGTTGTCCTCTACCACCAGATCGACTCGGTCTGGCTCCATCCGCCGGAACGTCACCGTGACGGCCCCCTCCTGGTCGTCTTTGAAGGCATATTTGAAAGCATTGGTCACAAGCTCGTTGACGATCAGACCGATCGGCACGGCCTTCTCGGTGCTGAGCTCGATGGCATCGGCTTCGACCCGGACGGCAACCGGCCGGACGTCCCTCAGGCTGTCTCCGAGGTCACGGCAGAGATCGGTCAGATAGGCGCGCATGTCGACCATGGAGCGGTCGCCGATGGACTGGAGCTGGGAATGGGCATTGGCAATGACACGCACGCGGGTCACGGCCGCGTCGAAGATCCTGCGCATCTCCGGATCCTCGACGCTGCGCGCCTGGAGGGCCAGGACCGAAGCGATGATCTGGAGGTTGTTCTTCGTCCGGTGCGCCAGCTCCTGAAACAGGAGGTCCTTCTCCCGCTCGGCCATCTGGGCCCGCTCCAGGGCCCGCCGAAGCGCCTCGCTCAGTACGGCGATTCCGCAGGAGATCAGCACGTACAGGACGAGCGGCGGATACTGATTGACCGGCGGGACGAGGTGATAGCGTGGCTCGATGAAGAAATAGATCGCCAGGATGGTCGTCAGTCCCGTGGCAAGAAAGCCGGAACCACGGTCGAACAGGATCGACGAGAGAAAGACGGCTGGGAAGAACACCAGGAACGGGTAGCCACCGCCTAGCGGCAGGCCGAGACGAATAAGGAAAAAGACGAGAACGATGAGTGTTGTCAGGGCATAGCGCGCGAGAGTCGACGGGGGACTGGCGGGCAGGATGCGAAGGAGATTTTCCATGACAAGGCAGACCGGGCAGGAGACGGGGGTTTCGCAGGATCAACGCCTGCGCGACGCCTCCGGCCCCGGACCCCGGCAAGGAGAACGGATGAAGGCAGCTTGAACCGCCCTCTTCCGATCAGTCGGGCTCCCGGCGTGGGAGAACCGAAGGGCCGGCCTCAACTCGACGGCTTACCTCAACCCGAGGAAGGACAGAATGGCGAGGACGACGACGACGGCGCCGATGATCCAGATGATGTTGTTCATGGTGTTTCCCTCCTGACTGTTGCACCACGGGAGCCCAACGGCCGAGATCACGACTTCGTTCCTCCATTCCAGCGCACCGGGGGCGTACGGCACCATCCGCGCCAAGGACAACCGCTCGTTCGTCTCTGAAACGTTTGTTCTCGTGCCCTGCTTCCTCTAGGTAGCGCCTAAGTTCTCGGAAAGATCGCGACAGGAAAATTCAAGCTCAAAGCATTAAAGTATATTTTTAATGCTTGGCGCATATAAGTACCCAAAAAACAGCAACCTTCCGGGGCTCCAGTGCTGCGTCAGATGTCTCCAGGCAAGCGCCTGGGCGGTCGTTTCTCAATCAGGATCCTGCTTCCTGTTGCCCTTGTGACCACGGCGGCGATCGCGCTTGCCGGCTTCTCCCTGTTCTGGGCCGTCAGGCAGAGCGACGAGGTTTCCGTCGAGCGCCAGCTGCGCACCACGCAACGCACGATCCGCGCCCTCGTGGACGAGCTTGCGCAGCAGCAGGAGATGGTCGCGGTCTGGAACGACGCCGTCGAGAAGCTCCGCGAAAGTCCGCTCGATCTGGAATGGCTCGACGGCAATCTCGGGCCCTGGCTGCACCGGACCTTCGGGCAGGACCAAGTCTACATCCTGGATGCCCAGGACGAGGCGATGGACGCGACCATCGACGGCAAGCGCGTTCCGGTCGGCGAATACGATCTCGTCCGCTCCAGCCTTGAGAACATCGTCTTGGGACTGCGCGGCGACCCAAGGTCGGGACACTACGGACATGCCGAGCGCACGGCGGACAGCCCCTATCTGACTTCGGGAAAGGCAGTACGGGACGCTCACGTGATCCAGCTGCTCGGTCGCCCCGCCGCCGTCAGCGTGATGAAGATTGTCGTGGAAACGAACTCGGTGGTGCAGGAATCCGGCACAGAACCCCTCCTCGTGAGCATCCGCTTCCTCGACGACACGTTTCTGAAACGCCTGTCGGAGCGCAGCCTGATCGAGGGTCTGCGCTTCTCCGCGGTCAATACGCCGACGGAAAGCGAGGTCTCCGTTCCGCTGCTGGCGGATGACGGCGAGACGATCGGCTACTTCATCTGGAAGCCGGAACTTCCGGGAACGAAGATCTTCAGCGTCATTGGGCCCAGCACCGCGCTTGTGTGCGCCCTCATGATCCTCGTGATGGCGCTGCTCGTCCGTTCACTGCACGCGTCCATGGCGAAGCTGGAGGCGACCGTCTTAGAGCTGCGCGCCAGCGAAGCCCATGCGCAGCACCTCGCGTTCCACGATACGCTGACCGGCCTGCCCAATCGCGCCCTGTTCCACAACCGCTTCGAGCGCGCGCTCGGCGGGGTGGAGCGCGGCGAAGGCCTTGCCCTGTTGATGCTCGACCTCGACCGGTTCAAGAACGTCAATGACACCCTTGGGCACCATGCGGGCGACAACCTCATCCGGGAACTCGGCCGGCGCCTCTCCGGCCTGCTCCGCAGCGGCGACACGATCGCCCGTCTGGGCGGGGACGAGTTCGCGATCATCCAGCCCGGCATCCGCGGCCAGCGGGATGTGGAGGCTCTCTGCAACCGGATCCTCGAAGCGGTGCGAAAGCCCTTCGATCTCCAGGGAGGGCAGGCCTATGTGGGCGTGAGCATCGGCGTCGCACTGGCGCCCGACGCCGGGACGGACCCCATCGAGCTTCAACGCAAGGCCGACATCGCGCTCTACCACGCGAAAAACCAGGGCCGCGACTGCCATCGCTATTTCGAGCCCGTCATGGACGAGAGCGTGAAGCGGCGCGCGACCATCGAGGAGGAGCTTCGCGAGGCCCTCGCATCCGGCTCCGGACTCAAGGTGCATTACCAGCCCCAGGTGGCCGCCGCCGGCCAGCCGGTCATCGGCCTCGAGGCGCTGGTGCGCTGGCAGCATCCGTCGCGGGGCCTCATCGCTCCGGACCAGTTCCTCCCCATCGCGGAGGAAACCGGCCTGATCCTTCAACTGGGCGACATGGTGCTGCGCCAGGCCTGCGCCATCTCCCTGCGCTGGCCCGATCTCTTCGTGGCGGTGAACCTGTCCCAGGCCCAGTTCCGCACGCCGAATCTCGCGGAGCGCATCATCCGGATCGTTCGCGAGAGCGGCGCCGATCCGTGCCGCATCGAACTCGAGGTGACCGAGGGAGTCCTGCTGGGCGACAGCCTCACCCGCGACACGCTCAAGCGCCTTCGCGACGCGGGCTTCCGGATCGCGATCGACGATTTCGGCAGCGGCCATTCGAGCCTGAGCTACCTGAGCCGCTACGAGGTGGACAAGATCAAGATCGACCGATCCTTCGTGCAGCATCTCGGTCACCGGGTCGACCGGGACTCCGCCGCAATCGTGAAGGCCATCACGACCCTCGGTCACACCATCGGCCTCACCGTCACGGCCGAAGGAGTCGAGACGGAGGAGCAAAGGCGCTTCCTCGCGACGTCCGGGTGCACGGAACTGCAGGGCCACCTGTTCGCCCGCGCCCTGCCGGAGGACAAGATTGCGAGCGTCATCAAGGGCAACCGCCCTGCATGAGGCCGGGCCGCATGGCGGCACGGGAGAGCCGAGGCTTTCCCGTGCCGCCATTTCGGAGCGTCGTTGGATATCAGGACAGGCGATGGCTGGTCTGGGCGGCCCGTTCGGCCTCCATCAGAACCTCGAGCGCACGCCAGGGCTTCGGCATGAGGCGGACGTCGCGCGGAACGCTGTCGGACTTGCCGTCCAGCGGCTGGCCCGATGTCAACACGGTGCGGACCCACGGCCATTTCAGGCGCACGGTCCGGGCGAGGTCGACCCCGTTCATCAGGCAGGGAAGACGCACGTCCGAGAAGAGGAAGGCCACCTCCTCCGCGTGATGGCGCAGGTAATCCATGGCCTCTTCGGCGCTGGCCGCTTCGACCACCTGGAGATCGGTCTCCTCCAGGAGGGCCGCGGCGAGCTCGCGGACCTCGACGTCATCCTCGACGATCAGGGCCACGCGAGCCGGCTCAATTTTCCGTCCCATTCCCTAGGTCTCCTCTTCTGCGCTGGGAATCTGCCGTACGATCAAAGCCTTCCACGACTTGCAGCAGGCGCGCCGGGATCGGCTCCCTGCAGAGGTCGTCGTACATCGCCCGCAGGCGCGCACTGACGAACCCCATCATCGCAGCGTCGGGGGTTCGGAAGGTCGTGACTGTGTTCTGGCCCGGCTTGGAGCCGGATTGATCGTCATAGGTCATCTGTCAGGTCCCAATGCGCGAGACCTCAACCGGCCCACGTTTTACTTTGGAGGTTCCATCACAGAACGGTGACCCTCCAGTGCGGTTTCAGCTTGGCTGCAGATATTTTCGCCCGGAATCTGGGAGATGCGGGAACTTTCGGTTATACTCCAGCTTGAATCCCACTCACGTTTCACGGACCTTTCAGCAGTGATCAAGGAGCGGCAACTTCGTCAGGAGCTCTCGAGCCTGGAGGAGCGTTTGTCGCTCCTCGACAGGCAATTGGCCGACGCCCTGCACCGCATTCATCACAGCCGTTCCGCGGATCTCATCGAGAAGGCGGAACAGGACGAGAAGGCCTATCTGGCGCAGCTCGACCGGCTCATGACGCGGATGCGGGCCATCGAGGGGCAACTGCTCCAGATCGACAAGGGGGCCACGCGCCACTAAGGCGGCGGCGCCCCTTACACGGCCTGTTTCAGAATCCCTCCGCGTCCTCCGGCGCCGCGTCGCAGACCTGGCGCTCGCGGCGCACGACCTCCCCGAACCGGTTCACGTGCCGCCGCACGACCGTCCGGCACTCCTCGCTGCCGAGCCCTTGAGCCGTATCGGCATAGACGCGTCGCTCATATACCTGCCCCGCTCCGTAGCCCGGGCCGAACTGGTACTCGCCGTAGGCCATGTCGGCGGTCGCGGTGCATCCCCCGAGGGCCGCGGCAACGAGAGCGGTTCCGGCGATCAGGACGGCGGCGCGGCGCGGCTGGATGGTCATGAAGATGGTCTCCCATGTGGCGACTGCACGATTGTCTCATGCCCGAAGGTCGGCCCGCCACGTTGAACCGGTCGTGAATGGCCGAGTTCCGCCCGGATCGCGATACGGGCAGCAAGGTGCGAAGACGCACCTCCCGTTTCCCGCCACGGGTCCATTCTCCTGTGAATCTCTCGGTTGGCCTCTTTGGGAGGACGAAAGCGATGAGTTTCCTTCGTAACGGTTCCGAGCATCATCAGGCCCTGCGCGAGGACAGGACCCGCCCCGACCGGCCGCACCTGCCGGTCATCACGACCCTTCTCGGCATGCTCGCGATGCTGAACATCGCATCGGCGGTTCTGACTCTCATGAAGTAGGCGGCCTCGCCCCGCCAAGCTTGATCGACGACATCGATGTGAAGGCTGTCGGGAACCGGGGCCGCTGTGGTGACGTTCGAAGTTAGGAACGTAACCACGGAGTATTCGCCATGAAGAAGCTGGTATTGGTTCTCGCCGCGACGGCCTTCAGCACGGCTGCCTTCGCGCAGGACACGACCACGACCATCAAGAAGGAAGACGGCATTCTCGGCAGCAAGACCACGATCGAGAAGAAGACCGAGCCGAGCGTGTCGACCTCGACGACGGTCCAGTCCACCGGATCGGTTGGATGCAGCACCGAGACCAAGACGAAGACCGACGAGTTCGGCGACACCAAGACGAAGAAAACCACCGAGTGCTGAGCTTGAGCATTCGATGATCGGTGAAGGCCCGGCTCTCAAGCCGGGCCTTGCCTTGCCTGCGCATCACTCCCAGTTCAGCGCGCCACCGTTCTGGTATTCGATGACGCGGGTCTCGAAGAAGTTCTTCTCCTTCTTCAGGTCCATGGCCTCGGACATCCACGGGAACGGGTTCTCGGTCTCGGGGAAGACGGAAGAGAGGCCGAGCTGCGCGCAGCGGCGGTTGGCGATGAAGTGCATGTACTGCTCGCACGACGCAGCATTCAGCCCCAGGAATCCGCGGGGCATCGTGTCCCGTCCGTAGGCGGCCTCGAGTTCCGCCGCCTCGCGCAGCATGGTGCGCACCTCCTCTTGGAACGCGCTTGTCCAGACATGCGGGTTCTCCGCCTTGATCTGGTTGATGACGTCGATGCCGAAGTTCAGGTGAATGGATTCATCGCGCAGGATGTACTGGTACTGCTCGGCGATGCCGACCATCTTGTTGCGCCGGCCCAGCGACAGGATCTGTGCGAAGCCGGTGTAGAACCACATCCCTTCGAACACCACGTAGAACGCGATGAGATCGCGCACGAAGGTCCGGTCCGCCTCCGGCGTGCCGGTCTGGAAGGCCGGATCGGCGAGGCTCTTGGTGTAGTTCAGCGCCCAGGCGGCCTTGTCGGTGATCGACGGAACCTCCCGGTACATGTTGAACAGTTCGCCCTCGTCGAGACCGAGGCTTTCCACGATGTACTGAAAGGTGTGCGTGTGAACCGCCTCCTCGAAGGCCTGACGCAGCAGGTACTGCCGGCATTCCGGGTTGGTGAGGTGCCGGTAGATCGCCAGCACGATGTTGTTGGCGACCAGCGACTCGGACGCCGCGAAGAAGCCGAGATTGCGCTTCACCGCACGCCGCTCGTCCTCCGTGAGGCCGTCCTTCGATTTCCAGAGCGCGATGTCCGCCTGCATGGAGACTTCGGTCGGCATCCAGTGATTGTTGCAGCCGGCGAGATACTTCTCCCAGGCCCAGCGGTACTTCAGCGGCAGGAGCTGGTTCACGTCGGCGCGGCAGTTGATCATCGCCTTGTCGTCGACGCCGACGCGTCCGCCGCTGCGGTCGATCGTGCCGAGGCCGGTGGCGTCGGCGGGCGCGGAGTTCCCGCCGATCGGGATCAGCGGTGTCCGGCCGGATGTGGGTTCAGACCAATCGAGCATGGTGCTTGTCCTCGTACGTCGGCTTACTGGCAGGCTTCGCAGGTGGGATCATCGATGGAGCAGGCCATCGGGGCGGCCGGGATCGTGATCGGCTCCGGTGCCGCCACGACGGGAGCGACGGACACTGAGTTGAGCTTTCCGTCCGTACCCTTGAGGGTCGATTTCTCCACATGGGTCGCGCCGAGGGAGCGCAGATAGTAGGTCGTCTTGAGCCCCCGCTTCCAAGCGAGCCGGTAGAGCGTATCGAGCGCCCTGCCGCTGGGATTGGCGATGTAGAGATTGAGCGACTGCGCCTGGTCGATCCATTTCTGGCGCCGCGCCGCCGCCTCGATCAGCCACGACGAGTCGATCTCGAAGGCGGTTGCGTAGAGCGCCTTCAGATCCGCTGGAACCCGGTCGATGCTGCCGAGGCTGCCGTCGAAATATTTCAGGTCGCTGATCATCACCTCGTCCCAAAGCCCGCGCGCCTTCAGATCTCGCACGAGCCCCGGGTTCACCACGGTGAAGTCGCCCGACATGTTCGCCTTCACATAGAGGTTACGGTAGGCCGGCTCGATCGACTGCGCGACGCCGCAGATGTTCGAGATCGTCGCCGTCGGGGCGATGGCCATGACGTTGGAGTTGCGCATGCCGGCGCTGCGCACGCGCTCCCGCAGGGTGCTCCAGTCCAGGGTCGAGGAGCGGTCGAGGTCGAGGCCGCCGCGCGCCTCGGCGAGAAGCTCGACCGAGTCGATGGGGAGAATCCCCCGGCTCCACAGGGAGCCGTCGAAAGAGGGATAGCGCCCGCGCTCGGCCGCAAGCTCTGACGAGGCCGAGATCGCGAAGTAGCTGATCGCTTCCATGCTTGCATCGGCGAAGCGCAAAGTGTCGTCGGACGCCACCGCAATGCGCAGGGCCTGCAGGGCATCCTGGAACCCCATCAGGCCCAGGCCCACCGGGCGGTGGCGGAGATTGGAGCGGCGCGCTTCCGGGATGGTGTAGAAGTTGATGTCGATCACGTTGTCGAGCATCCGCACGGCTTTCCGAACGGTGCGTTCGAGCCGCGCGAGATCGAGCCCGCTGTCACCCAGGTGATTGGCGAGGTTGACGGAGCCGAGATTGCACACCGCGACTTCGTCGTCGGAGGTGTTGAGGGTGATCTCCGTGCACAGGTTCGACGAATGCACCACGCCCACATGGCCCTGGGGCGAGCGGATGTTGCATGGATCCTTGAAGGTGATCCAGGGATGCCCGGTCTCGAACAGCATGGTGAGCATGCGCCGCCAGAGATCGACCGCACGCACGCGCCGGAAGACCTTCATCTCCCCACGGTCCGCCTTCGCCTCATAGGCCTCGTAAGCTTGCGCGAAGGCGGGGCCGTAGAGGTCGTGCAGATCGGGCGCCTCGTCGGGCGAAAACAGGGTCCAGTCCGCATTCGCCTCGACCCGCTGCATGAAGAGGTCCGGCACCCAGTTCGCCGTGTTCATGTCGTGGGTGCGGCGCCGGTCATCGCCGGTGTTCTTCCTGAGATCGAGGAATTCCTCGATGTCGATGTGCCAGGTCTCGAGGTAGGCGCAGACCGCGCCTTTGCGCTTGCCGCCCTGGTTGACCGCGATGGCGGTGTCGTTCGCGACCTTGAGGAACGGCACCACGCCCTGAGACTCGCCATTGGTGCCCTTGATGTGCGCGCCCAGGCCCCGCACCCGGGTCCAGTCGTTCCCCAGGCCGCCGGAGTACTTTGCGAGCAGCGCGTTGTCCTTGATCGACTTGAAGATGCCGTCGAGGTCGTCCGGCACGCTCGTGAGGAAGCAGGAGGACAGCTGCGGGCGCAGGGTGCCGGAATTGAACAGGGTCGGCGTCGAGCACATGAAATCGAAGCACGAGAGGAGATCGTAGAACTCGATCGCCCTCGCCTCCCGGTCGATCTCCCGCAGTGCCAACCCCATGGCGACGCGCATGAAGAAGGCCTGCGGCAGCTCGAAGCGGATTCCGTCCGTCTGCAGGAAGTAGCGGTCGTAGAGGGTCTGGAGACCGAGGAACTGGAAGCTCAGGTCGCGCTCGGGCTTGAGGGCCGCGCCGAGGCGCGCGAGGTCGAAGCGCGCGAGTTCCGGGTCGAGCAGCTGGACCTCGATGCCCTTGCGGATGAAGGCCGTGAAGTAATCGGCGTAGCGTTCGCCCATCTCGCTCTGCCGGGCCTCGTCGGTGCGGCCATGGACGAAGCTCAGCGCCTCGCGACGCAGCATGTCGAGCAGCAGGCGCGCGCTCACATGGCTGTAGTTCGGCTCGGTCTCGATCAGCGTGCGCGCGGCGAGGATCGGCGCCAGCGCCAACTCCGCGGCCGAGATGCCGTCATAAAGGTTGCGCTGGGTCTCGGCGAGGATGCGCTCGGCCGATACGTCGGCGAGCCCCTCGCAGGCCTCCTCCACCACTCGGGCGAGACGCTCGAGATCGAGCGGCACGAGCCGCCCTTCGTCGGTTCTCAGGTTCAGGCTCGGCCTCTGCGGTTCCGCAGCCTGCACCTCCGCCGCGCGGGCACGGGCGCGCTCGTCCCGGTAGAGCACATAGGCGCGCGCGACCTTGTGGTGCTCGCCGCGCATGAGGGCGAGTTCCACCTGGTCCTGGATCTCCTCGATGTGGAAGGCGCGCCCATGATCGGCGCGGCGCACGAGCGCGTCGGCGATCTGACGCGTGAGTTCTTCGACGATGTCGTGCACCCGGCGCGATGCCGCCGCCGTATTGCCTTCGACGGCCAGGAACGCCTTCGTCAGCGCGACCGCGATCTTCGACGGATCGAAGGGCGTCACGGCGCCGTTGCGGCGGATCACCCCGTAGCCGGGCTCTGCGTCGGAACGCGCGGGAAGGCTCGTCGTCGGCAGGGCCGACGAAGCGGACGTGAAGTCCTGATGGTGGAGATGAGACATTCGGCAAACCCCATGTCGTTGGGGGCTTGGGCCGAGGAACGCGCAGGCCTGAAGGAACGGCGGAAAACGCCCGCCACGACAGGTGAGCGATCCAACGGGGCACCCCGCCCGAGGAACGTGATCGACTGTCAGAAGCAGGTCTCCTGGCTCGCGGGTCACCGCTCTCGTCGGCCTTCCCGGTGACGGATCACCAGTGGCGTGTTCGACGAAGGCTCGCCGCTTACAGTTGCGGGGGCAGCATCGGCCTTGCCCGAAGGCGCACCGATTTCCCTCTTAGCCCCGGAGGCGAATCCGGGGAACTGCTGACACCTACATATGGTGGGAAGGCGCGGCCCGACGTCAATCCGTTGTGGGAGTTGTTCACCGCGCAATCGACCGCATGGTTAGCGTACCCTTGTCTGCGAAGGGCGCTAAAGAAAAACCCCGGTGTCGCCACCGGGGTTTCTGCATCGTTTCCGAGAAACCGGATCAGAAGTCGCGCTGCACGCGCAGACGGCCTTCCCAGGCGCTGTCCGAGCCGAACGATGTGCCGTCCGCCAGGGTCACGCGGCCGCGCGGATCGAGGCGGGCATAGATGACCTCGGCGCCGATATCGAGACCCGAGACCGGCTGCCAGATCAGGTTCGTGCCGATGCGGGTCTCGTCGAAGTCGGCAAGTCCCGAGGCGAGAGCGCCGGTCGAGTAGTCGAAGCGCGCATAGGAGCCGAAGATGTTCCAGCGCAGCTCGGGGGTCCAGTAGTGGCGGAAGCCGCCGGCCACCGACCAGCCCTTGCCGAGATCGAGATCGCCGGAGACCGGGTTGATGTAGGCGTCGGCCAGGATGCCGCTGAGCACGCCCGCGGAGAGCGTATCGGTGGAGCCGCCAGTGATGTAGCTGAACGCGCCGCTGGTGTAGGTGGCCGCGATCCAGGCAGCATCGCCCTCGGCGATCATCGGCAGGTTCACGCCGACCTGTGCCGAGATCGCGAAGCCGTATTCGGTGTCGGGGTAGGTCGGGAAGGCGGCGCCGAAGGGGAACACCAGGTCGTCGGAGCGAACCTGGTGAACCGCGCCGGAGAGCTGGGCGGTGCCCCAGGTGCCGTCATACTTGAGGTTGGCGACCACGTCCGGCGCGCGCTGGCCAGCATAGGTCACCGGGAGCGCGGTCGTGCTGGCGACCAGGAAGCCGTTCGAGCGGCGATCAAGGCCGTCCTCAAGAGACAGGGTGGCCGAGAAGCCGTTGCCGAACGAGAAGGTGTAGGCGAGCAGGTTGACGTCGGGAGCGTCGTCGAAGCGCAGCGTGCCCATGTGGTCGGTCGGGAGGTCGCCGTTCGAGAAGAACGAGGTCACGCGACCGGCGGTCAGACCGCCGAACTGCACGAACGCCTGCGCCACATCCGGGCTCGTGCTGATCGTGCCGATGCCGGCGGCGTTGACCGCGCCGAAGGGGGCGCCGGACGAGCGGGTGATCTCGAAGCGGACGAACGTGCGCAGCAGGCCGTAAGCGGTCGCCGTACGAGCGTCGAGCTGGATGCGGCCACGGGCGCGGAAGCCGATCGCATCCTGGCGGCGATCGAAGGGTTCGCCGTACAGGTAGTCGGCGCGGGCGCGTCCGCCGATGCGCAGGCAGGTTTCCGTGCCCGGGATGTAGAAGAAACCTGCACCGTAGGTGGAGCAGACGCGAACGTATTCGACAGGCGCAGCCTTCTTGACGGGAAGATCCGCAGCCTGGGCGCTCACGACAGCGGCGAGACCCGCGGCAGATCCGAGCAGAAGGCTCTTGACGAGCTTCATGGAGTGTCTCCGAAATCATTTTCGTGGGGCCTGATCCCCAACGGCAGATGCAACATTACCCGCGCCGATTTCGGAGACAATCGTCTCAACGCCCAAGTTTGGAGCAGCGAGCGCCGAACTGCACAAAAAGCGTTCATTCACGGGAAGGGCGACAAACTTTCCCACCGAATGTGACAAAATTTCAACAGCTTCTTTCCTAACGGAAATCGCTCAATCGTCGAACGGAAACGGCCTGCCGCTGCGGCAGCGATACCCGATCGGACATTGCGGCGTGTCGCGAGTCGGGACCCATGCGGGTTCGACATATTCGTTGATCTCGCAGAAGCTGCGATCGCGGACGTAGCGGTCGTAGGTGTAGGTGCCGGTGCTGAGCACGGCGGCTCCATTGGCAAAGACGATCTGCCGGGCCTGCCCGCATGGCATCGCAGGCGTGAAGGGACGCGGCTGCGCCTGTGCGCCGCCGGCCGTTGCCATCATGGCGATGGCGAGTACGAACTTCTTCATGAGATCGTTCCTGATCAGGGTGGCTCTCGACGAGAAAGCCCCGTTCCTGAACAGGAAAACGCAGCACGATCGGCTTTGTTACGAAAGCCGCTTCACAGCATCGCACGCAGGCGCTGCGCCATCTCGGTCGCGGCCGCATAGTCGGTCTTGCCGGAGCCGAGCACCGGGATTCCCGCTACGAGGATTGCCCGTGGCACCCAGAGTTCGGGAAAACCCTGCGCCTGCGCGTGGGCCAGAAGAACATCCCGGTCGGCATCGGGCTTCTCGGTGATCAGCACGATCTGCTCGCCCTTGCGGGAATCCGGCAGCGACACGACCACGTGGCTGAACTCCGACCACAGGCTTTGGGTCATCGCCTCGATGGCGGCGAGCGACACCATCTCTCCGCCGATCTTGGCGAAGCGCTTGGCGCGGCCGCGGATCGTGACCATCCTGTCATCGACCGTGACGATGTCGCCCGTGTCGTGCCAGCCACCTTCCGGGGGCCTGATGCCGCCGGGCGCCGCGGGATCGAGATAGCCCTTCATCACGTTCGGCCCACGCACATGGAGGCGGCCGCCCTCGTGGATTCCCTCCACCGGATCGAGGCGCCACTCGATACCGGGCAGGATCGGCCCGGCGGATCCAGGGCGGTTCCGGTCGGGCAGGCTCACGGCGATGACGGGCGAACATTCGGTCGCGCCGTAGCCTTCGAGGATCACGGTGCCGTGACGGCTCCAGAGCGCTCGCGTCTCGTCCTTCACGCGCTCGGCGCCGGCGATCACGTAGCGCACGGTCTTCAGGTCGTTCTCGCCGGCCGCGCGGGCATAGCCCTGCAGGAAGGTGTCGGTGGCGAGCACGATCGTGGCGTGCGTTCCGGCGATGAGCTTGGGGATCTGCCGGTAATGGAGCGGGCTCGGATAGAGCACCGACTTCATGCCGTTGAGGATGGCGGTGAGCAGTCCCGCGGTCAGGCCGAAGGAATGGAAGATCGGCAGCGGGTTGAAGAAGACGTCGTCAGGCGTCAGCACGCCGCCCGCATGGGCTTTCACCTGATAGGCGTTGGCCACGAGGTTGGCGTTGGAAAGCACCACGCCCTTCGGCCGGCCCTCGGAGCCCGAGGTGAACAGCACGACGCCGTCGTCGTCCGGGCCCGTCCCCGCTTGCGCGTGGACACGGCGGGCGAACCATGAATCCACGAGGCCCCGGAGCTTGTCGAAGCTGGTGATGGTCTCGCGCACATCCTCGAGCCACAGGATCTGACGCCCCTCTCCCAGAGCGGCGATCACATCGTCGAGCTTGCCCTGCTCGACGAAGCGGCGCGACGTGACGATCGTGCCGATCCCGGCCACGTCGCAGGCCGCCGCGAGATTCCTGATCCCGGCCGTGAAGTTCAGGAAGGCCGGCACCCGCCCGAAGGCGTTCAGCCCGAACAGCGTGACGGCGATACCCTGCACGTTGGGCAGGAGCACGCCCACGTGCTCGCGCAGCTTGGTGAGCCCGGCGAGCTTGCGCCCGAGCACCAGGGCGCCGAGCACGAGCCGGCCGAAGCTCAGGGGCTGGCGCTCCGGATCCTCGAGGGCGACCCTGCCGCGGCCGAACCGGTCGCGCGCATCGAGAAGCGCGCCGAACAGCGTCTTGCGTGTGGTGGCGACGTCGAATTCGGCCATGGGGGATGTCCGGTCCGCAGGCGGTCAGCCCGCGGAGCCTTCCCGGATCGGCGCCTGATAGGCGAGGCCCATGTCCCACGGGAAGTAGATCCAGGTGTCCTGGCTGACTTCCGTCACGAAGGTGTCGATCAGCGGCCGCCCGGCGGGCTTCGCATAGACGGCGGCGAAATGCGCGTTGGGGAGCATGTCGCGCACGATCTTGGCGGTCTTGCCCGTGTCGGTGAGATCGTCGATCACGAGCACGCCCTTGCCGGTGCCGTCGCCCAGGGCCTTGATGGAGGGCGAGATGTCCTTGAGGACCTGCAGTTCGCCCTGGTTCTTGTAGTCGTGGTAGCTCGCGATGCAGACGCTCTCGATCAGCCGCACGTCGAGCTCGCGCGCCACGATGGCGGCCGGCACGAGCCCGCCGCGGGTGATGCACACGATGCCCTCGAACGGGCCGGCGGAAGCCAGGCGCCAGGCGAGCGCGCGGCAGTCGCGGTGGAACTGGTCCCAGGAAACCGGGAAGGCTTTCGGTGAGGTGGGAGACATCGGCTTGCTCTCGTTGGGTTCAGGTCTGGTGGAGAAGTCTCTAAAGGGGTGCCCCGTCGCCCTTGAGACGGCGGAGGAGCTCGCGAACGGCATCCGCCGCCCGGGCCACGGCGTCGGGGTCCTTGCCCCTCACGACGATCTGGTTGCGGAAGCCCTCGGCGGTGAACGACGGATAGGACCCGATCGTCACGCCCTCGTGCCCGGCCGCGATGGCGGCGAGCCCCTCGGCGTAGTTCCCCTCGGCGAGGCCGGTGGCGTCGATGGTCTCGATGATCATGCGCGCGCCGGTCTTCAGGGACGGGGCGATGTTGTCGAGCATGGCCTGCATGATCGCCGGCACGCCGGCCATGACGTGGACGTTGCCGAGCCGGAAGCCGGGCGCCTTGGAAATCGGGTTCTCGATCAGGTCGGCCCCGTCGGGAATGCGGGCCATGCGCAGGCGCGCCTCGTTCAGCTCGCCCGGCTGGTAGCGCTCCTGGAGCATGGCGACGGCCCGTGGATCGTGGCCGATCCCGACCCCGAAGGCCTTGGCGATGCAGTCCGCCGTGATGTCGTCGTGGGTCGGGCCGATGCCGCCGGTGGTGAAAAGGTAGGTGTAGCGATGGCGCAGGGCATTCACCGCGCCGACGATCTCCTCCTCCACGTCCGGCACGATGCGGACCTCGCGTAGGTCGATGCCGATCCCGGTCAGGTACTCGGCGATGTAGCCGATGTTCTTGTCCTTGGTGCGCCCGGTGAGGATCTCGTCACCGATGACGAGGAGGGCGGCGGTCACGGAAGCGGCCATGCGATGGATCCTTTTTGGGGCCTTTAGCGCCGGATGCGGCAATTCTCAAGCAAGGGTTAGGTTGAAGGCTAGCCTTCTCCCCTGCTACGGAGCCGTTCTCCTTTCATGATGGACCTCGATGCGTTTTCAAGAACCCCTGCTCGAAGGACGGCTCGTCGAGCGCTACAAACGCTTCCTCGCCGACATCGTTCTCTCGACGGGCGAGCAGGTGACGGCCCATTGCGCCAATCCGGGCGCCATGATGGGCCTGAAGGAACCGGGGAGCCGGGTGTATCTCTCCCGCGCTAGGAACCCGGCCCGCAAGCTCAAGTACGACTGGGAGTTCATTGAGGTTCCGGCCGGCGGCGGCCCGCATCAGCTCGTCGGCATCAACACCTCGCGCCCGAACCTCTTGGTGGCCGAGGCCCTGCGGGACAATCGCCTCGCGCCCTTCACCGGCTACGACCGGATCCGCCCGGAGGTGAAGTACGGCCGCAACAGCCGGGTCGACTTCCTGCTGGAGAAAGACGGCGCGCCGCCCTGCTACCTCGAGGTGAAGAACTGCCACCTCATGCGGGAGGCGGGCTTCGCGGAGTTTCCCGACTGCGTCGCGGCGCGCAGCGCCAAGCACCTCTACGAGCTGGCCGACATGGTGGCGGCGGGCGCCAGGGCCGCACTCGTCTACGTGATCCAGATGGAGGCGGAGCGTTTCGACGTGGCCCGCGACATCGACCCGGCCTACGACAGGGCCTTCCGGCACGCCCTCGCGGCGGGGGTCGAGTCCTACGCCTATATCTGCCGCATCACGACGGAGGAGGTGGTCATCGACCGCCCGGTCCCGATCGTCACCCCGCTTTAGGATCGCGCAGGAACCGCACCATCAGCACCTCGTCGGCGTAGCCGTCCGGGCCCTTGAGGGCCCGCGGCTCGACGCCGTAGCTCCGGAACCCGAAGCGTTCGTAAAGAGCGATGGCCCCGGCGTTGGACGAGACGACCGCCAGGGTCAGCTGCTCCACGACGTCGCTTGCATGGGCGACGAGCGCCTCCATCAGGGCCGCCCCGACCCCCTGCCCTCGCGCCTCCGGCGCCACGAAGAAGCCCCAGACGAAGCCCTTGTGGCCGTCCCGCAGCCCGGTCTCCTGCTTGAAGCCCGCCATCCCGAGGATGCGCCCATCCCGGTAGGCGCCGAATACGGCCGAGCTCGCGAGCCGCTCGGCGAAATCCTCCAGCGGCCGGGCTGACTCGACCGCATGGACGGACCCGAACGCCTCCGGGGCGGTCAAAAGCGCCTTCAGACGGATCGCCCGGTAATCCTCGGCGTCGGAAGGGTCGAGACGGCGGACGGTGAAGGAAGGCGTCACGGCGATTCTTCCCTCGGGGCCTCTTTACCGCGCCTTCTCGTAGACGAGGTTGAGGCGCGTCTGGAGCGCCAGCCGGTAGCCGTGGCTCTCGAGCAGCTTCGGCAGGTCGGCCTGCCACTTGTCCCGGCCGTCCTCGATGATGAACAGGGACGGATGGAGGGAGGCCGGGGCGTCGCGGAAGAACGGGTCGAGGATCAGGTCCTCGGCGCCCTCCACGTCGAGCTTGACCGCGTCAACCCGCGTGAAGCCCTCGCGGCGCAGCAGGTCGACAAGCGTCACGGCGGGCACGCGCAGGGTGTCCGATGGGCTCGAGCCCACGATCTTGACGCTCGACTCGCCCCGGTTCTTGGGGTCGAGGAACAGGGTCAGCTCGCCGGTCTTGTCCGCCACCGCGCAGGCCACCGCCTTGATGGTGCCGAAGGGGTTCAGGCGGATGTTGTAGGTGAGCCGGTCGAAGATCTCCGGCTGCGGCTCCAGGGCGAGGATCCGGGCCGACGCTCCAGCCCGGGAGGCCACCCACAGGGAGTACCAGCCCACATTCGCCCCGATATCCACGAAGGTGAAGTTGTCGGAGACCCGCTTCTCCAGCAGCTCGAGCTCTTCCGGGTCGAAGTATTGCGGCGTGAAGAGGATGCGCTTCTCGCAGATGTTGTTGTACGGATAGAGCCGCATCCGGATGCCGAACGTCTCCAGATCGACCGGGCCCCGCTTCATGAACCCGAGGGCCAAGTGGCGCAGGCCCATGGCCAGCCTGCGGCCGGCCCAGCTCTGCGGCAGGGCCCGGGTGCGCTCGATCACCCACTGGGAGAAGCCTGACGGCGCCAGGGCGCCAAAGGGACGAAGATCGTTCATTATCAAAATCGAAGAAATCCAAAGCAGGCGGCGCAGAACGGCCGCCGGGCGTGGTCATGACACCCTTGCGGGTTATTCGCAAGCCGGGCGGGGTAAGGCCTCATGTCTTCGCTTGCGTCGGGCGCGCCAATCCCTACATTCGCCGTAACCTCAAGGATTCATGATGACTGACACCGACGTTATGGAACGCAAGCGGGTTTCCGAGATCCCGCTTCACGGGCCGGAAGCGTTCGAAGCCATGCGGAAGGTCGGCCGCATGACCGCCGAATGCCTCGACCTGCTGGCGGAGCACGCCCAGCCCGGCGTAACCACCGATTTCCTCGACAGGATCGCCTTCGAGTTCATCCGGGACCACGGCGCCTATCCGGCCTGCCTGCACTACCGGGGCTACACCAAGACGATCTGCACCTCGATCAACCACGTGGTCTGCCATGGCATCCCCAACGACAAGCCCCTGCGGGACGGGGACATCGTCAATATTGACGTGACCCTGATCCTCGACGGCTGGCACGGGGATTCGAGCCGCATGTACTACATCGGCGAGGTGTCGCGCCGGGCCCAGCGCCTGTGCGAGATCACCTACGAGTGCCTGATGCGCGGCATTGCCGCGGTGAAGCCGGGCGCGACCACCAACGACATCGGCGCCGCCATCCAGACCTATGCCGAAGCCGAGCGCTGCTCGGTGGTGCGCGACTTCTGCGGCCACGGCCTCGGCCGCGTGTTCCACGATTCGCCGACGATTCTCCACTACGTGGAGCCGGCCTACAACGTGGAGCTGAAGCCCGGCATGCTCTTCACCATCGAGCCGATGATCAACCTCGGTCGCCCCCAGGTGAAGGTGCTCTCGGACGGCTGGACCGCCGTCACCCGCGACCGGTCCCTCTCGGCCCAGTTCGAGCACACGGTCGGCGTGACCGAGACCGGCGTGGAGGTCTTCACCTACTCGCCCAAGGGCTACGACAAGCCGCCCTACGGCGTGGCCTGAGTCTTCTTCGATATCTCGTCCGCGATGCCCGGCCTTGCGCCGGGCATTTTGGCATTTCAGGCCCGGCCTTCCCGACTGCCTGATCACCGGAGGCTTGACACCGTCTCCCGCGCCGCTTCAAAGCTACGTTGTTTCACTTTCGGGTTTGTGGCGCCTCCACCTTCGGCCAGAGACATCCATAACCCAAGCATGCAGGCGGGCATGAGCGAGGACGGCACTCCCCATTATCACGGCCATCGAGACCGCCTGCGGGCCCGCTTCCTGCAGGTCGGGGGCGATGCGCTGCCGGATTACGAACTGCTGGAACTCGTTCTGTTCCGGCTCATCCCGCGCCGGGACGTGAAGCCGATCGCCAAGGAGCTCCTCAAGCGCTTCGGCACCTTCGCGGAGGTTCTGGCCGCCCCACCCGCCCGGCTCATGGAGGTGGACGGGATCGGCGAGACCGTCGTGACCGACCTGAAGGTGGTGGAGGCGGCGGCGCGCCGGCTCGTGAAGGGCGACGTGGCCAAGCGCCAGGTCCTGTCCTCCTGGACCTCGGTGATCGACTATTGCCGGGCCGCCATGGCGTTCATGGACAGGGAGCAGTTCCGCCTGCTCTTCCTCGACAAGCGCAACGGACTCATCGCCGACGAGGTGCAGCAATCGGGCACCGTCGACCACACCCCGGTCTATCCGCGCGAGGTGGTGAAGCGGGCGCTGGAGCTCTCCGCCTCCGCCCTGATCCTGGTGCACAACCACCCATCCGGGGACCCCACCCCCTCGCCCGCCGACATCAAGATGACCCGCGAGATCATCGAGGTCGCCAAGCCGCTCGGCATCACCGTCCACGACCACATCATCGTCGGGCGCGAGGGCCATGCGAGCCTGAGGGGCTTGAAGCTGATCTGAGCCCAGGCCGGGCGACGATCAGAACAGCGTCTCGATCCCGGACAGGATCGCGTAGACGAAGCCGAGGCTGAGCGTCAGGCCGACGGTGCCGATGAGGAGGCCGCCGAGGACCACGAGGCCGTCGCGCTCCACCAGCCCCAGGCCCACGAGGCAGACCGCGAGGCCCAAGGGGATCTGGCCGACGAAGGGCGGCGCGAAGAGGAGGCCCAGCGCGAGAACGAGGATGACGGCCCCCATGACGCGCATGGCGATGGGCGTCTCCATGAAGGTCATGCGGGGGCGCGACACCCGCTCGAGCCTGCGGAAGGCCGGCATCGCGCGCCCCACCGCCCGCTCCACATCCGTCTGCGCGATGGAGCGGTTCAGGAGCGCGCGCGGCAGCCAGGGCGTCGGGCGGCCGAAGACGATCTGGATCGCCACGAGGGCCAGCAGGAGGCCGCACACGAGGGGGATGGGCGGCGGCATCGGCAGGCAGTTCGGCAATCCGAGCAGCACCACCAGCAGGGCGAAGGCCCGGTCCTGGAGAACGGCCATGATGTCTCGGACCGTCAGACGCTCGCCCGGCTGAGAAGCGAGCGCGGCCAGGATCTGGGAGGTACGCGCGTTGGAAAACAAGGAGCCCCGGCAGGTTCAAGGATGCTCGAAGAAAGGCCTCTCTACCCGAGTTGGGAGGCGGGGCCAAGTCCGGCGTCATGCCGCCGAGGCATGATCCTCCTCAATGGAGGTTGATCTCCCCGTCAACGGCGCGGAACTCCGCGGGGCGGATCAGCCGGGCATGGGTCACGGTCACCGAGTGGAGCGGACCCGCGAGCTCCTTCTGCCAGAACTCCAGGAAATCCAGAAGCACCGGAAATCGCGGCGCCAGATCGTAGTCCTGCCAGATGTAGGTCTGGAGCAGGGCCGGATGATCCGGCAGGCGGTAGAGTATGCTGGCGGTCGTCAGCCCGTAGCCTTCGAGCTGACGGATGAAGTCCTTCGATGCCGATGCCATGCAGCCTCCTTCCTTCGAACGGCCGGGCGCCGAACGCCCACGCTTAAGGCTAAATTCCGACCCCCAGGGCCAGTTCCCAGCGTCACGTGACGGTACTGAATTCCGTCAACCTCAAGTAAAGACTCCTCTGAAGACTTTCCTGAGACCTATTGAGCCGAGCGTCACGTCATCGTATTGCGTTCCACGTGAGGCTGGGTGGACAAGAATGACGACAGGCTGGGGGCTCATCAAACAATGGTCGCTTGCGGGCGCCGTGGTTCTCGCGGTCTCCGCCTGCGCGGGCTCCGTCGACAACGCGCCGATCAACGAGCCCATCGCCCGCGTCTCCGACCAGGAGGGCTGGCCGCTGGGCCCGGACCAGTTCGGGTCGACCGTGGTGGGCGTCGCGTTCTCGGGCGGCGGCATGCGGGCCTCGGCCTTCTCGTATGGCGTCCTGAGCGAGCTCGACCGCTACGAAATGGCGACGGACCGGGGCCAGACCCGGATGACCGACATGGTCGACCTCGTGACGGGCGTTTCCGGAGGCTCGGTCACGGCCGCCTATTTCGGCCTGAAAGGGCGCGAGGGCCTGCCGGCCTTCCGTAGCCGCTTCCTGGAGCGCAATGCCGAGCAGGGCTTCGATACCGACGTGTCGCTCGGCAACGTGCTGCGCATCGTCGAGGATGGCGGCGTCAACGACCGCTCCAGGTTCCCGCGCTGGCTCGACGAGAACCTGTTCGACGGCGCGACTTACGCCGACCTCTTCGCCCGCAAGCGCCCGCTGGTCTGGATCGCCGCCTCGGACATCTACAGCCGCGTGCCCTTCGTGTTCGAGCCGATCACCTTCAGCATCCTGTGCAGCGACCTGAGCAAGGTCCGCCTGTCGGAGGCGGTGGCGGCCTCGGCCGCCGTGCCGGGCCTGTTCATCCCGATGAACGTCGAGAATTTCGGCGCGAGCTGCGGCGGCCATGTTCCGCAGTGGTACCAGCGCGGCGTCGCAGACACCACGGCCCCCGCGACCCTGCGCGCCAGCGCCGCCGCGGTGATGCGCTACCGCGGCGATCCGGAGAAGTACCGCTACGTGAAGCTCCTCGACGGCGGCCTCACGGACAATTTCGGCATCCATTCGCTCGCGGTCGCCCGCACGAACCGCGATCGTCCCTACATGCCCATGACCGCCGAGCAGGCGGTGCGGGTGAAGCGCTTCCTGTTCCTCGTGGTCGACGCGGGCCGCGACCCGGCCGGAAACTGGCCGCGCACCCTCGCGTCCCCGTCCGGCATGGAGCTCGCCGGCGTCGTCACGGACGCGGCGATCGATTCCGGCGTCTACAAGGGCTACGACTACTTCACCACCATCATGCGCGACTGGCAGGCCGACCTGCGGCGCTGGCGCTGCTCCCTGTCGAGCGACGAGGTCGTCAAGCTGCGCGGCACCCTCAGCGGCTGGAACTGCGCCGACCTGACCTTCACGGTGGGCCGCGTCTCCTTCGAGGATGCCGGCGCGGAGCTGAAGGCGGAGCTCGATAAGGTGCCGACCCGTTTCAAGCTCGATCCGCAGACCCTCGAGACCGTCATCAGCGCAGGCGAGACGGCCCTGCGCAACAACGCGGTCTTCCGGTCGTTCATCCGGAAGGGTCCGAGACGGGCGGTCACCGCCTCCCTAGACTCGGGGTCGCAACGAACCGAGTAGCGCAACCGTCAGGGAGGATCAGCGCGGATGCGCTTCGCCTTCGCCGGAATCGATTTCCTGGGGGACGTGTTCGAGACCCTCCTAGCCAGGGGCTGGGAGCCGGTGAAGCTCTTCAGCCGGCCCTGTGACGGAATTTACGACTTCAACGACGTCACGACGGCGCGCGCCCGCTCGCTGCGGGTGCCGGTCCAGCTCGGCCGCATTTCCCCGGCGGACCTCGCTGGCCTCAAGGCCCAGCGCTGCGAGGCCCTCGTGGTCGCGGGCTATCCCTGGCTCGTCAGGGGGTGGGAGCCGTACGTGCCGTATGCGGTGAACTTCCACCCCTCCCCGCTTCCGGTCGGGCGCGGCCCCTACCCGCTCTTTCAGGCCATTCTGGATCGCGTCCCCGAATGGGGCGTGGCGGCCCACGTCCTGGAGCCCGCCTTCGATACCGGCGCCATCGTGGCGGATGAGCGGTTCCCGCTCGCCGATGACGAGAACCACGACCTCCTCCTGGCGAAGTGCCAGATCGCGGCCCGGCGGATCGCCGCCCGCCTCGCCGATGACCTGCCGTCGCTGTGGGCCCGGGCCCGGCCGCAGGGGCCCGGAAGCTACTGGCCGCGCATGACCCAGGCCCAGCGCACCCTGGACTGGACGAAGGGCGTCGAGGATGTGCTGCGCACCGTGCGGGCCTTCGGGTCCATCGAGACCTTCGCGCAGGTCAACTCCCGCTACATCTACGTCTGGCAGGCAACCGGCTGGGTGGAGCCGCACCGCTACGCGCCCGGCAGCCTCGTGCACAGGCACCGCAAGCATCTCGTCGTCGCGGCCCGCGACGGCTTCGTCCAGCTCACCGGGTGGAGCCCCTACGCCCCCAAGGGCCCGCGCTTCGAATAACGGCTAGAGGGCGTGATAGAGCCGGTTCTGGTAGACCAGGGCCGGCCGCTTCTCCCCAAGGCGGATGCCGACGATCTCGCCGATGATGACGTGGTGCGTGGCGATGATGCGCGCCTCGGCGAGCCGGCAATCGAAGGCGACGAGGCCCGAGGCCAGGACTGGGGAGCCGGTCCGGAGCGTCTCCCAGCGGCCGATCGTGAAGCGATCCTGCCCTTTGAGGGCGGCGCGCCCGGCGAAGGCGTCCGCAACCGCCTCGTCCGCGGCGTTCAGGGCGTTGACGCAGAACACGCCGTTCTTCAGCAGCGCCTGGGCTGAGCGGCTCGCCGTGTTGACGCAGACGAGCAGAGAGGCCGGGCTGTCGGTCACCGGCGTGACCGCAGTCGCCGTGAAGCCCGCGCGGCCCCCAGGTCCCTCCGTGGTGACCACGTGGACCGCCGCAGCGACGCGGCTCATCCCCTCCCGGAACTGGAGCGGATCGAGCACGGCATCACCGGGGGCGGCGGAATCGGGAAAAGGCTGCTTCGTCAACATCTGAATCCGAACAGGCCTCTCCCACCCTTTTCGACAGAGCACAAGACCATGATGACGCATATGGTTGCCGTCGCCCGTTTTCAAAGCGGCGCATGGCGCTTGTTTGGACTTCGGTCCTATCAGCCCGGGTGATAGGAAACTTAACAGATCGTTGTCGAACGGTATCGCGTTTGCTAGAGACGCTTCACCTTAGGTCCCGCTTGGCGTCGATCCCACATCGTGCTTTGCTGGCCTTTCCCAAGAACGACCCCAATCCAGAGGGGCAAGGGTAGGACATGGAAATTTTTGTGCAGCAGCTCATCAACGGGCTGACGCTGGGGTCGATCTACGGCCTCATCGCTATCGGTTACACGATGGTGTTCGGCATCATCGGCATGGTGAACTTCGCCCACGGCGACGTCTTCATGCTTTCCGCGTTCATCGCGCTCATCTTCTTTCTGATCCTGACCACCTGGCTCGGGATCTCGTCGGTGGTGCTGGCGCTGTTCTTCGTGCTCATCATCGCGATGGTGCTGACGTCCCTGTGGGGCTGGGCCATCGAGCGGATCGCCTACCGGCCCCTGCGCGGCTCGTTCCGCCTGGCGCCGCTGATCTCGGCGATCGGCGTGTCGATCTTCCTGTCGAACTTCGTGCAGGTGGCCCAGGGCGCGCGCAACAAGCCGACCCCGCCCATGATCGGCGACGTGATCGTTCTGTTCCAGGGCGCAAGCGGCTACAACGTCGCCCTCTCGTACAAGCAGATCATCATCATGGTCACCACGGCGGTGCTGCTGTCGATCTTCTGGTACCTCGTCCAGAAGACCTCGCTCGGCCGTGCCCAGCGCGCCTGCGAGCAGGACCGCAAGATGGCCGCCCTGCTCGGCATCAACGTGGACCGCACGATCTCCCTCACCTTCGTGATCGGCGCGGCGCTCGCGGCCGTCGCGGGCACCATGTATCTGCTGTACTATGGCGTTGTGAGCTTCAGCGACGGCTTCGTGCCGGGCGTGAAGGCCTTCACGGCGGCCGTTCTGGGCGGCATCGGCTCCCTGCCCGGCGCCGTGCTCGGCGGGCTGATCATCGGTCTGATCGAGACCTTCTGGTCGGCTTACTTTTCGATCGAGTACAAGGACGTGGCGGCCTTCTCGATCCTCGCCATCGTCCTGATCTTCATGCCCTCCGGCATCCTCGGTCGGCCTGAGGTCGAGAAGGTTTAAGGGGCCTAAGGACCATGAACGCTCCTTCCATCACCACCAGCTCGGCCCAGAGCCCAGCCGGGACGACCCGCTTCGACCTCGCGGCGGCCGTCAAGGACTCGGCCAAGGCCGCCCTGATCACCCTGGGCCTGTCGATCCCGATCCTGGCCTACAAGACCGACCAGAGCGGCGCCGACCTGTTCCTCACGCCCCGCTGGGGCCTCGTGGCGATCTTCTGCGCCATCGTGTTCGGCCTGCGGCTGGCGCTCCACGCCTTCACGGCGTCGCGGTCGTACCGCAAGGCGCTTCCCGATCCGCATCAGGCGACGGAAGCCGTCCACGCGGAGCCCAGCGCCTACCAGAAGGTCTCCAAGTTCGGCATCCCGTTCTTCCTCGGGATCGCCCTCACCTTCCCGATCCTGATCTACCTGATCCAGGGTGGTCTCAACGAATCCCGCTACTGGGTCGACCTCGGCATCCTGATCCTCACCTACGTGATGCTCGGCTGGGGCCTGAACATCGTGGTGGGCCTCGCGGGCCTTCTCGACTTGGGCTATGTGGCCTTCTACGCGGTCGGGGCCTATTCCTACGCCCTGCTCTCGACCACCTTCGGGCTGTCGTTCTGGATCTGCCTGCCGCTCGCCGGCATCCTGGCGGCGTTCTGGGGCATGATCCTGGGCTTCCCGGTCCTGCGCCTGCGCGGCGACTACCTCGCCATCGTCACACTGGCTTTCGGCGAGATCATCCGCCTCGTGCTCATCAACTGGGTGGACCTCACGAACGGCGGCGCCGGCATCTCGTCGATCCCGCGCGCGACCTTCTTCGGCCTGCCCTTCACGGCCGGCGAAGGCGGCTTCGCGGCGACCTTCGGGCTCGAGTTCAACGGTATGCACAGGATGATTTTCCTGTACTACCTCATCCTCGCGCTCGCGCTGCTGACCAATTTCGTGACCATGCGCCTGCGCAAGCTGCCCGTCGGCCGCGCATGGGAGGCCTTGCGCGAGGACGAGATCGCCTGCCGGTCGCTCGGCATCAACACCACGAACACGAAGCTGACGGCCTTCGCCATCGGGGCCATGTTCGGCGGCTTCGCGGGCTCGTTCTTCGCCGTGCGCCAGGGCTTCGTCTCCCCGGAAAGCTTCAACTTCCTGGAATCGGCGATCATCCTGGCCATCGTGGTCATGGGCGGCATGGGTTCGCAGATCGGCGTGGCGATCGCCGCCATCGTGCTGGTCGGCGGCCCCGAGATCCTGCGCAACCTGACCTTCCTGCAGGCCGTGTTCGGGTCGGGCTTCGACCCGAACGAATACCGTCTCCTGATCTTCGGCATGGGCATGGTCGCCATGATGGTGTGGCGTCCGCGCGGCCTGATCTCGGAACGTGAACCCTCGGTGATCTTGAAAGAGCGCAAGGCAATCTCCGGCTCGCTCGTGAAGGAAGGACACGGCTGATGCGCTGGCTTCAGGACCCCATTCTCGACGTTCAGCATCTGACGATGCGGTTCGGCGGCCTCGTCGCCATCAACGACCTGTCCTTCCAGGCCGGCCGCGGCGACATCACGGCCCTCATCGGCCCCAACGGTGCCGGCAAGACCACGGTCTTCAACTGCATCACGGGCTTCTACAAGCCGACCGAAGGCATGCTCGCCATGCGCAAGCCCGACGGCTCGCACCTCCTTCTGGAGCGGCTGCCCGGCCACAACATCAACTGGAAGGCCAAGGTCGCCCGCACCTTCCAGAACATCCGTCTGTTCTCCGGCATGACCGTGCTGGAGAACCTGCTGGTGGCCCAGCACAACCCGCTGATGATCTCCTCGGGCTTCACGTTCCTGGGCGTGCTCGGGATCGGCGGCTACCGCAAGGCCGAGAAGGAGGCGATCGAGCGGGCCAAGTTCTGGCTCGAGAAGACCCGCCTCATCCACCGGGCGGACGATCCGGCCGGCGACCTGCCCTACGGCGACCAGCGCCGCCTGGAGATCGCCCGCGCCATGTGCACGGACCCGCTTCTGCTCTGCCTCGACGAGCCGGCGGCGGGCCTCAACCCGCGCGAATCCCTCGAGCTCAACGAGCTCCTGCTGGCGATCCGCAAGGACCACGGCACCTCGATCCTGCTGATCGAGCACGACATGTCCGTCGTGATGGAGATCTCGGATCACGTGGTGGTGCTCGACTACGGCACCAAGATCTCCGACGGCACCCCGTCCGAGGTGAGGAACGACCCGAAGGTCATCGCCGCCTATCTGGGCGTCGCCGACGACGAGGTCGAGAAAGTCGAAGCGGAGATCGGCGCATGAGCACCGCTGGAGCCAACACCATGCAGTCCCAACGGGTCGCGGCCGCAACGGCCCGCCAGCCGCTCCTCAGCGTGCGCGGGGTCAAGACGTATTACGGCAACATCATCGCTCTCAAGGGCGTGGACATGGATGTCCACGAGGGCGAGATCGTGACGCTGATCGGCGCCAACGGTGCCGGCAAATCCACCCTCATGATGACCATCTTCGGCAACCCGCGGGCGCGGGAGGGCACGATCACCTATGCGGGCCGGGACATCACCAAGATGCCGACCCACGAGATCGCCCGCCTGTCGATCGCCCAATCCCCGGAGGGAAGGCGCATCTTCCCGCGCATGACGGTCTTCGAGAACCTTCAGATGGGCGCTTCCATGAACGGGATGGCTCATTTCAATCAGGACCTGGAGCGGGTCTGCACCCTGTTCCCTCGCCTGAAGGAGCGCCTCCAGCAGCGCGGCGGCACGCTCTCGGGCGGCGAGCAGCAGATGCTGGCCATCGCCCGGGCCCTCATGAGCCGGCCGAAGCTCCTCCTCCTGGACGAGCCCTCGCTCGGCCTCGCGCCTCTGATCGTCAAGCAGATCTTCAACATCATCAAGGAGTTGAACGAGAAGGACGGCATGACGGTCTTCCTCGTGGAGCAGAACGCCTACCACGCCCTCAAGCTCGCCCATCGCGGCTACGTGATGGTCACGGGCAACATCACCATGAGCGGAACGGGACAGGAGCTTCTGGAGAACCCTCAAGTCCGCGCGGCGTACCTGGAAGGAGGCCACTGATGCAGGGCATCATCTACGAAGAACCGTCGATCTGGCTCTTCCTCCTGGTGACCGTGATCATGGGCGGCTGGGCCGCCTGGATGACCGGCCGGGCCATCGCCATCACCTGGCGTCCCTTCTGGAACCTCATCCTGTACCTGTTCATCCTGGGGGCCGCGGTGCGGTTCATCCACTTCGCCCTGTTCGGCGGGACCCTGCTGTCGATCCACTACTACGCGGTCGACACCATCGTGATCCTGATCATCGGCTCGTTGGGCTACCAGTACTACAGGGCCAGGCTCATGACCTCCCAGTACCGCTGGCTCTACGAGCGCACGGGCCCGTTCAGCTGGCGCGAGAAGGCATCTCATACCAACGGCTAAGCCTTGGGCCATCGTGCGGAAAGCCGGATCCGGCTTTCCGCTAAACAATGCTCTGTCAAAGAGTTAGCATCGGATCGACCCCGAAAGTGCAGGTCCACTTTTGGGTCCGATGCTGGAAAAATTCCGGGGTGACTTCCGCTCAAAAAGAGTCATGATGTCACCCGGACGGCGGGTTATAACCTGCTGAAGCCGGCCCCCGAGGAAGAGGGGGCCTATAAAACCACCCAGAGGAGTGACCTCATGAAAAAGTTGCTGTTGACCGGCGTAGCGCTCGGCCTCGGCCTTGCCTTTTCCGGTGCGGCCAACGCGCAGATCAAGATCGGCGTGGCCGGTCCCATCACGGGACCGAACGCCGCTTTCGGCGCGCAGCTGAAGAACGGCGTCGAGCAGGCTGTCGAGGACATCAATGCCGCGGGCGGCATTAACGGCCAGAAGCTCCAGGTCGTCATCGGCGACGACGTGTCCGATCCGAAGCAGGGCGTGTCGGTGGCGAACAAGTTCGCGGCCGAGGGCGTGAAGTTCGTTGTCGGCCACTTCAACTCCGGCGTGTCGATCCCGGCCTCTCAGGTCTACGAGGAAGCCGGCATCGTCCAGGTGACCCCGGCCTCCACGAACCCGCAGTTCACCGAGCGCGGCATGTGGAACACCTTCCGCACCTGCGGCCGCGACGACCAGCAGGGCCTCGTGGCCGGCGGATACCTCGCCGACAAGTTCAAGGACAAGAAGGTCGCGGTCGTCCACGACAAGACCCCGTACGGCAAGGGTCTCGCCGACGAGACCAAGAAGGCCATGAACGCCAAGGGTCTCAAGGAAGTCGTCTACGAAGGCATCAACCCGGGCGAGAAGGACTACTCCGCGCTCGTGTCGAAGCTGAAGCAGGCCGGCGTCGACGTGGTCTATTTCGGCGGCCTACACACGGAAGCCGGCCTCATCATCCGCCAGATGCGCGACCAGGGCCTCGCCGCCCCGCTCATGTCGGGTGACGGCATCGTGTCGGCCGAGTTCGTCTCGATCGCCGGCCCGGGCGCCGACGGCACCCTGATGACCTTCTCGCCGGACCCGCGCAAGAACCCGAACGCGAAGGACGTGGTGGCCAAGTTCAAGGCCAAGAACTACGACCCCGAGGCCTACACGCTCTACAGCTACGCCGCGACCCAGATCCTGGCCGAGGCTGCCAAGCAGGCCGGTTCCACCGACGGCAAGAAGGTTGCGGACACGATGAAGTCCGGCAAGCCGTTCAAGACCGTCATCGGCGACATCTCCTATGACAAGAAGGGTGACATCACCCGTCCGGACTACATCATGTACGTCTGGAAGAAGGGCGCCGACGGCAACATCACCTACTCGGGCAACGAGCTGTCGATGTAATCGACGGCCTGAAGCCGAGCTTACTGAACCCGCCCTGGCGACAGGGCGGGTTTTTCTTGAACGCCAGCATGCCCCCGCACCTTCCGATGCCCTCTCTTTCCCTTTCGCTCCTGAGCGATGCCTATGCGGTCTGCCGGCTTCCGCCGGGCGCATCCGTAGAGCCCCTGCCGAAGGGCGCCTTCGCGCTCCTGGTATCGGCCCTTGAGGAAACCACCCTCGTCTGCCCGCTCGGGCATGCCCCGCAGGGCGCCGAGATCGACGCGGGCTGGCGCTGCCTGCGCATCGACCAGAGCTTCGATTTCGGCGTGCCGGGGATCCTGGCCTCGGTCCTCGCACCGCTGGCCGCCGCGGGCGTCGGGATCTTCGCCACCTCCACCTTCAGCACCGACTACGTGCTCGTGAAGGCCGCGGATCTCGACCGGGCCGTGGAGGCCCTCCGGGCGGCAGGGCACGCCGTCTTGGCCTGAGCGGGGCTCAGGCCCGCTCGACCCGCCCCGCGAAGCAGCCGCGACGGGCGAAATGGACGTCCACGTGGGCCACGTCCGGCCGGCTCAGGAACCGCTCGATCACGGACAGGACCTCGCGGTCACCATCGGCGACCTCCGCATCCACGATGAGGGCCTTGGAGTCGTAGGCCCGCAGCGACAGCAGGCGGTCGCGGAAGGACGGCGGCAGCTCACCCCGGTAATGGGCCGACTCGGCCGCGGCGCGGCTGACGAAGATCGGCCCGGCGGCCCGATAGGGCGAGGCCGGGTTCGGCTGGTGCATGTAGTGCACGAGCAGCAGTTCCTCCCCCACCCTTACCCGCTCCAGCGCGACGCGGCACGGATAGGCGTCGGGCTCGTCGGCCACGACCCGGATGATCCCCTTGGCGGCAAGTGCCTCGTCGGAAAGGTCGAAGAGCGGCTGGAACGGCTGCGGGTCGATGCCCCGGACTTGGAACGACATGGCGTGAGGTCTCCTGAGTTGAGACCGTCACGATGGCAGCCGAGAAAGGCGGAAACGACCCGATTCCTGCGCCCCTCACCCCAGCGTCGCCAGCGCCGGGAACGTCTCAAGCAGCCAGAACGACATGGTGGTGATCCAGCCGGTCAGGAAGGCGATGCCGGTCAGGACCAGCAGCACCCCCATGGTCTTCTCGATCAGGGAGAAGCGGGAGCGCATCCGCTTGAGGATCGCCACGAAGGGCTTCATGGCGAAAGCGGCGAGCAGGAATGGAATGCCGAGACCGGCCGAATAGGCCGCCAGCAGGATGGCGCCCTGCGACACGCTGTCCTCGGAGCCGGCCACCGTCAGGATGGCGGCGAGCACGGGACCGATGCAGGGTGTCCAGCCGAACGCGAAGGCGAGGCCCATCACGTAGGCGCCCCAGAGCCCCACCGGCTTGTTCACGTTGAACCGGGCCTCCCTGTAGAGGAAGCCGATCCGGAAAATGCCGAGGAAGTGCAGACCCATCACGATGATGGCGATGCCCGCGATGGTGCTCAGAACGTCGAGGTATTGCCGGATCGCCTGCCCCAGTGCGGAGGCGGTCGCCCCGAGGAGCACGAAGACCGTGGAGAAGCCGGCGACGAAGAGAAGGGCGGCCAGCACCGCCCGCCGGCGCACGGCGCCGTCCCCGGCGTTCAGCCGGTCGAAGGTCGTGCCCGCCAGGAACGACAGGTAGGGCGGCACCAGCGGCAGGACGCAGGGGCTTAGAAAACTGATGAGGCCGCCGGCCATCGCGGCGGGAAGGGAGACGCTGAGCATGGGGTCTTCTATCCTGCCGGAGCGGCACAAGAAAGCCGGGGGATGTCGCAGTCTCCGGGTTGTGAACGTGGCCGTTCTGGGATTGTCTTGGCCCATGAGCGAGATGCGCAACCTCATCACCGACGTGGCCGGCCTGCGGATCGGCAACGCCCATGACGTCGCCCTCGCGTCCGGCGTGACGGTCGCCCTCTTCGACGAGCCGGCGGTCGCCTCCTGCGCGGTGCTCGGCGGCGCTCCGGGCACCCGGGAGACGGACCTGCTGGAGCCGGACAAGATGGTGCCGGGCATCCATGGGATCGTGCTCTCCGGCGGCTCCGCCTTCGGCCTCGACGCGGCGAGCGGCGTCCAGGCTTATCTCCGCGAGCAGGGCATCGGCTTCGCGGTCGGCAATGCCCGAGTTCCGCTGGTGTCGCAGGCGGTGATCTTCGACATGCTCAACGGTGGCGACAAAGAGTGGGGCCGCTACCCGCCCTACCGGGAGCTCGGCTACGAGGCCGCGCGGGAAGCCGGCCTCGACTTCGCGCTCGGCACGGCCGGCGGCGGCTACGGGGCGACGACCGCCAACCTGAAGGGCGGCCTCGGCTCGGTCAGTGCCACCACCGCCTCGGGCCATGTGGTCGGGGCGATCGTCATCGTGAACAGCATCGCGTCCGCCGTCATCGGCCAGGGGCCGCATTTCTGGGCCGGCGCCTTCGAGGAGGGGGACGAGTTCGGCGGCCACGGGCATCCCGAGAAGGTGCATCCCGACAAGCGCGAGCTGATCTGGAAGGGCGGCCCGCAGCCCGCCACCACCATCGCGCTCGTAGCGACCGACGCCGTGCTCACCAAGGGCCAGGCGAAACGCCTGGCCATCTCGTCCCACGCGGGCATCGCGCGGGGCCTACGCTTCTCCCACGCCCTTTACGACGGCGATACGGTCTTCGCGGCCGCCACGGGCCGCAAGGCCCTCGACAGCCTGGAGGACTTCACCCACATCACCGCCGCCGCCGCCGACTGCATCACCCGCGCCATCGCCCGCGGCGTCTATGAGGCGACCGCCCTGCCCTTCGCGTCCGCCCAGCCTTCCTGGCGGGACCGGTTCGGATGAGCCGGGCGGCGGCCTTCGCCAATGCGGTCGTGATCGGCGCGTCCGGAGGCATCGGGCAGGCCCTGGTCGAGGCTCTCCTGGCCGACGGCACCGCCACCGTTCATGGCCTGTCCCGATCCGGCACGGCGGTGGCAAGCGCGCGCGCCGGCCCCGTCGACATCCGGGACGAGGAGAGCGTCGCCGCCGCCGCGGAGCGCGTGCGGGAGAGCGGCCCTGTCGATCTCGTCATCGTCGCGACCGGACTGCTGCACGATGGGCGGATCAGCCCGGAAAAGACCTATCGCGGCCTCTCGGCCGACGCGCTTGCGAATTACTTCGCCGTCAACGCTATCGGGCCAGCCCTCGTCGCCAAGCATTTCCTGCCCCTGCTCCCCCGCGACCGGCGCGCGGTCTTCGCATGCCTGTCCGCGCGGGTGGGGAGCATCGGCGACAATCGCCTCGGCGGCTGGTACGGCTATCGCGCCTCGAAGGCGGCCCTGAACATGCTGATCCGGACGTGGTCGATCGAGGTGGCGCGCACCCGGCCTCAGGCGATCTGCGTCGGCCTTCACCCGGGCACCGTCGATACGGGCTTGAGCGCTCCGTTCCAGGCGGGCGTCCCGCCTGAAAAGCTCTTCAGCCCCGCCTTCTCGGCCCGCTGCCTGCTCGACGTCGCGGCACGGCTGACGCCCGAGCAGACGGGCGGCTGCTACGCCTGGGACGGCGAGCGCATCGTCCCGTGAGGCCGCGTCAGACCGAGAACCGCTCCGGCCGGTAGGGCTTCGGATCGACGATGGTGGGCTGGCCCGTGATCATCTCCGAGATGAGGCGGCCGGTGACGGGACCCAGCGTCATGCCGTGATGGGCATGACCGAACGTAAGCCACAGGTTCTTGTGCCGGGGCGCCTGCCCGATGATCGGCATCATGTCCGGTGTGCAGGGACGCATGCCCATCCACGGCTCCGGATCGACCCGCTCGCCCAGCGGGAAGAACGCCCGGGCAATGGGCTCGGCGCGCTGGAGCTGCACCGGGGTCTTAGGCGCATCGCGGTCGGCGAATTCCGCGCCGGTGGTGAGGCGGATGCCCTTCGCCATCGGGGCGAGGAAGTAGCCGCGTTCGAAGTCGAGGGTCGGACGGTTGAGCACCGCATTTCCCTCGGGCTTGTAGTGCATGTGGTAGCCGCGCTTCACCGCGAGCGGGAAGTGGTAGCCGAGCTTCTTCATCACCACGTCGGCCCAGGGCCCGAGCGCTACGACCACGTCGCGGGCTTCGAACGGTCCTTTCTCGGTCTGGAGGCGCCAGCCGTCGGAGGTCTGCTCGAGGGTCTTGGCGTCGCCCGCCGCGACCTCGCCGCCGAGCTTCTCGAACAGCTCCACATAGGAGAGGACGAGGTTGTAGGGATCGAAGATCGCCGCCGGATCTGTCCAGTGGATGCCGCCCTTCAGCTCCGCCTTCAGATGCGGCTCCCGCTCGGCCACGTCCTTGGTGTTCAGACCGACGAAGTTGACGCCGAAATCGCGCTTGACCTGCTCGGCATCGCGAAGCTGCTCCTCCATGGCCTTGTCGGAGCGGAAGACCTTCATCCAGCCGGTCGGGCGGATCAGGTCCGCGGAGCCGGCCTCGTCGGCGAGCGCCATGTGCTCGGTGACGCTGTTCTCGATCAGCGGCGCATAGAGGCGCGCGATCGCCTTGTGCTGCGCCGGGCGCGAATGCATCCAGTACTGAAACAGGAAGGGCGCGATCTTCGGCAGCGCCGCCAGATGGTAATGGGCGTCGATGGTGTTGTTGAGCGCGTAGCGCAGGAGCGCGCCGAAATCGTGCGGGAAGCCGTACGGATAGACGCCTTCGCGCTGGATCAGGCCCGCATTGCCGAAGGAGGTTTCGAGGCCCGGCGTGCGCTTGTCGACGAGGAGAACGGAGCGTCCGCGCTTCTGCAGGTGAATGGCGGCCGATACGCCGACGATGCCAGCGCCGAGAACAACAACATCCTTACGCATGGAGATCTAGTCCTGTTCCTGTGATCCCCCGGAAGGCCCGGGAGAAGAGGAGCCTTGCACTCCTCTCGCGTGGCGCATCTTTACTCCCGATCCGTCAGGGCCGTCCATGTCTTTCCTGTCGCGAGAGGCCCTCTCCCCAGGGAGTTGGCGACGGCCCGCGCCGTCAAACCCCGTTGCCGCCGCGGAGAGGTCGTGCTACCGGCGCGCCATGACACGCCCCCTGCTCATCGCCCCCTCCATCCTGTCCGCCGATTTCGCCAAGCTCGGCGAGGAGATCCGCGCCGTCGACCAGGCCGGCGCCGACTGGATCCACATCGACGTGATGGACGGGCATTTCGTGCCCAACATCACCATCGGGCCCGACGTGGTGAAGGCGCTGCGCCCGCATTCGTCGAAGCCCTTCGACGTCCATCTGATGATCGCCCCGGTCGATCCGTACCTGGAGGCCTTCGCCAAGGCCGGCGCCGACGTAATCAGCATCCATGCGGAGGCGGGGCCGCACGTGCACCGGTCGCTCCAGACCATCCGCAAGCTGGGGAAGAAGGCCGGCATCGTGCTCAATCCCGGGACGCACGAGGGCACCATCGAGCCTGTGATCGACGAGGTCGACCTGATCCTGCTCATGACGGTCAACCCCGGCTTCGGCGGCCAGGCCTTCATCCCGTCGGTCTGCGACAAGCTGCGGCGCATCAAGGCGATGGTGCGTGACCGCGACATCGACATCGAGATCGACGGCGGCGTGACGCCCGAGACCGCTCCCCTCGTGGCGGAGGCTGGCGCCAACGTGCTGGTGGCGGGCTCCGCCACCTTCAAGGGCGGTCCCCAGGCCTACGGCCCGAACATGGCGGCGATCCGCGAGGCGGCCGCCAGGGCCCGCTAAGCCCGAAGCCCCTGGGAAAGGCCGTGCGCCCGCGCGGCCTCCCGGTGGCGCTCCCGCCGCAGCAGGGCCCAACCCCCGGCCAGCATGACGGCTCCCCAGACCAGGAATCCGATGTCCCAGTAGATCCACTGCTCCCGGAGCACGGTCTCGTTCACGTGGTGGATTCCGAGAATCTGGTGGTCGATCAGGCCCTCGACCAGATTGAACAGCCCGAACCCCATCAGGATGGTGGCAATCAGGATCTTCGCCGGCCAGCGCAGATGGGCGCGCCGCGAATGCCGCCAGAGGACGAACAGGCCGAGCGCCGTGAACACATAGGTGCTCATGTGGAAAAGCCCGTCCCAGAACACGTTGATCTCCAGGTTCTCGACGCTGTCGGGCGGATAGCCGGCGCTGGTGAGCATGTGGTGCCACTGGAGCACCTGGTGCAGGACGATCCCGTCGAAGAACCCGCCGAGGCCGAGCCCCAGCAGGATGCCGGCCGAGGTCGGGAAGGTTCCGTGGTCCAGGCTGTCTCGGGCCATTGCTCCGGCTTTCGCGAACGGGTGTTCCGACATGAATCCTGTCAACGACGCCGACGCCCTCCGGTTCGAGCCATCGGCTGGCCGGCCGCGCATGGGCGCTCCGCGGAACAAGGCGCAAGGCTGCCCGTTGGCCTGTCTCTTTGGATCGGAAGGTGTCCCATGCTGAGCGGTTCACGTGTGCTCGTCGTCGAGGATGAGGCGCTCACCGCGGAGGAGATCCGACAGCTCCTGATCGAGGCGGAGGGAGTGCCGGTCGGCCCCGTCGCCAGCCTCGGCGAGGCGCGGCGGCTCCTGAAGGAGGGAACGCCCGTGGACGCGGCGCTCCTCGACGTGAACCTCACAGACGGGCAGATCACCCCGGTGCTGGAATCCTTGAGCGCCCGCGGCGTCCCGACCCTCGTCTATACGGGCGGCTCGTTGCCCGAAGGCGTGCGCGAGCGGCATCCCGACCTGGTGGCGCTCTCGAAGCCCGTGGCGCCGGCGCGCCTGATCGGCGAGCTCCGGCGGCTTCTCAACGGAACGGCCGTCGCGCACTAGTCATAAGGCCGGCGTCAGCGAAGCTCCCGGACGAGATCGCGGCATTCGATGCGCGCGAGGCTTGTTTTCGCCCCCCTCATCCAATAGCGATCACGACAACCGTCCAAGCAGGTCAGCGCCGCGCCCCGCCCGTAGGAGAGACAGACGTGATCCCCCGTTACAGCCGCCCCGAAATGGTCGCCATCTGGTCGCCCGAGACCAAGTTCCGGATCTGGTTCGAGATCGAGGCCCATGCCACCACGGCGCTGGCCAATCTCGGCGTGGTGCCCAAGGAGGCGGCCGAGATCGTCTGGGAAAAGGGCTCCAAGGCCACCTTCGACGTGGAGCGCATCGATTCCATCGAGCGCGAGGTCAAGCACGACGTCATCGCATTCCTGACCCATCTCGCCGAGATCGTCGGTCCCGAGGCCCGCTTCGTGCACCAGGGCATGACCTCGTCGGACGTGCTCGACACCACCTTCAACGTGCAGCTCGTGCGCGCGACCGACCTGCTCCTGCGCGACATGGACGCGCTGCTTGCGGCCATCAAGCGCCGCGCCTTCGAGCACAAGATGACGCCGACCATTGGGCGCTCCCACGGCATCCATGCGGAGCCCACCACCTTCGGCCTCAAGCTCGCGCAGGCCTATGCGGAATTCGAGCGCTGCAAGCTTCGCCTCATCGAGGCCCAGCGTGAGGTCGCGACCTGCGCCATATCGGGCGCGGTCGGCACCTTCGCCAACATCGACCCGAGGGTCGAGGAATACGTGGCCGAGCAGATGGGCCTCCAGGTCGAGCCGGTCTCGACCCAGGTGATCCCGCGCGACCGCCATGCCATGTACTTCGCGACGCTGGGCGTCATCGCCTCCTCCATCGAGCGCCTGGCGGTGGAGATCCGCCACCTGCAGCGCAGCGAGGTGCTGGAGGCCGAGGAGTATTTCTCGGAAGGCCAGAAGGGCTCGTCGGCCATGCCGCACAAGCGCAATCCGGTTCTGACCGAGAACCTGACGGGCCTCGCCCGCATGGTGCGCGCTTACGCGATCCCGGCCATGGAGAACGTGGCGCTCTGGCACGAGCGGGACATCTCCCACTCCTCGGTCGAGCGCATGATCGGCCCGGACGCCACCGTGACTCTGGACTTCGCCCTGGCGCGTCTGACCAGCGTGGTCGACAAGCTCGTGGTCTATCCGGAGAACATGCAGAAGAACCTAGACCGGCTCGGCGGCCTCGTGCACTCGCAGCGCGTGCTGCTGGCGCTCACCCAGAAGGGCGCCTCCCGCGAGGACGCGTACCGGCTCGTGCAGCGCAACGCCATGCCGGTCTGGCGCGGCGAAGGCGACTTCCTGACCCTGCTGAAGGCCGACAAGGACGTGACGGGATACCTGTCGCCCGCCGAGATCGAGGCCTGCTTCGATCTGGGCTACCACCTCAAGCACGTGGACACGATCTTCACCCGGGTGTTCGGCGCGAGCTGAGCCCCGGCAGATCGGAGCCCGAGGATAGGACGAATGGCCGGCCCATTGCCGGCCATTCCTGTTTCGGGCCGCCGGTGCCCTGCGCCGGAAGCTGCCTCCCCTGAGATTTGCAGGGGAAAACACCCCTGCCCTGCACTGAGATCAATGCTCATTCGGCTTAGCAGGGTGGAAATATTCTCCCAGTGCGCGACAATGCCCGGTCAGGAGATCAACGGCACGGGGATTGACCATGCTGTCGGAGAAACTTCTCGCCACCGCCTTCACCCGCGCGGTGAAGCACGGCACTCTCGAAATGACGACCGCCGCGGGCCACCGCATGACCTTCGGCACCGGCGCCGAGCCGCGGGTCGCGATCCGCTTCACGGACGCATCCGCCCAGATGGCGCTCTGCCTTCATCCGGAACTGAGGCTCGGCGAGCTGTTCATGGACGGCCGGCTCGTCATCGAGCAGGGCACGATCTACGACCTGCTCCAGGTCCTGCTTCAGGACACCCACGGGGAACTGGACGAACTGCCCTTTCACCGGCTGCGGAAGATCCGCGCCTGGATGAAGCGCCGCAGCGAGAACGATGCCGCGAAATCCAAGCGCAACGTGGCCCACCACTACGACCTGGACGGGCGCCTCTATGCCCTCTTCCTCGACGCTGACCGCCAGTATTCCTGCGCCTATTTCGACCATCCCGACGCCTCGCTCGAGGAGGCGCAGCTCGCCAAGAAGCGCCACATCGCCGCGAAGCTCCTGGTCGAGCCGGGCCAGAGCGTGCTCGACATCGGCTCGGGCTGGGGCGGCATGGGCCTCTATCTCGCGCAGGTGGCCGGTGCGGGCGCCGTGAAGGGCGTGACCCTGTCCGAGGAGCAGCTCGACGTCTCCCGCAAGCGTGCGGGCGCCGCCGGACTGCTGGGCCGGGTCCATTTCGAACTCGAGGACTACCGCGCCACCACGGGCAGCTTCGACCGCATCGTGTCGGTCGGCATGTTCGAGCATGTGGGGCCGCCGTCCTACGACGAGTATTTCCGCACCTGCCGGCACCTCCTCAAGGAAGACGGCGTCATGCTCCTCCACACGATCGGCCGGACGGGCACGCCCTATCCGACCAATCCGTGGATCGCCAAGTACATCTTCCCCGGCGGACACCTGCCGATCCTGTCCGAGATCATGCCCTCGGTGGAACGGGCGGGATTCGTGGTGACCGACATCGAGGTGCTGCGCCTCCACTACGCCTTCACCCTGAAGGCGTGGCGCGAGCGCTTCATGGCCCACCGGGAGGAGGTGCTGAAGCTCTACGACGAGCGTTTCTGCCGGATGTGGGAGTGCTATCTCGCCATGTCGGAATCCGCCTTCCGGTTCCAGGACGCGGTGGTGTTCCAGATCCAGCTCGCGCGCCGCAACGACGTGGTGCCCCTGACCCGCGACTACATCGCCGAGCGGGAGGCGGCCCTGCGGATGGCCGAGGAGGATCAAATGAGGAAGAGCGCTTGAACCGGACGGGCCGGACATCTACCTCCGGATCATGAAAACCTCCGATTGCGACATCCTCATCGTTCCCGGCCACGAGAATTCCGGCGCCGACCATTGGCAGAGCCGCTGGGAGCGGCAGCTCTCCACCGCGCGCCGGATCGAGCAGGAGAGCTGGGACGAGCCCACCAAGGACGCCTGGATCGGGCGCATCGTCCAGGACGTGGCCCGGGCCCGCCTGCCGGTCGTGCTCGTCGGCCACAGCCTCGGCGTCGTGGCGATCGCCCATGCGGCGCCGCTGCTCGCCCCGGGCAAGGTCCAGGGCGCCTTCCTGGTCGGCCTGCCCGATGTGGAGCGTCCGGACTTCATGCCGGCCATCGACCGCGCCTTCGCGCCGATCCCGCGCGATCCCCTGCCCTTCCCGTCGGTGCTGGTGGCGAGCCGCACGGATCCCCACTGCGACTACGCCAAGGCTGAGGACGTGGCCTATTCCTGGGGCGCCGCGATCGTGGATGCGGGCGATGCCGGCCACATCAACACCGATAGCGGCCACGGTCCCTGGCCGGAGGGCCTGATGCGCTTCGCCGGGTTCCTGAAGCGGCTGTGAGGCCGGGGATTTGCGTCCGGACCGCCGCAACATGACGAAAAGTTCATGCGGCGGTCACTTGGATGACAGCGCGATGGGACCAATCTCCTGGGTATCGACCTCATGGAGGAACACCAGATGAAGAAGATCGTCACCCTCGCCGCCGCGGCCCTGATCGCTGCCTCCGGCACCTACGCCGTCGCGCAGGGGGCCGGTCCGGGAGGCCCGGGCGCCGGTCAGGAGCGCCAGGCACGTCCCGAGCGCCCCCGCATGTCCCAGGACGATTTCAACCGGTTCGTCGATGCCCGGATCGCCGGCATCAAGGCCGGCCTGAGGCTCACGGCCGACCAGGAGCGGCTCTGGCAGCCGGTCGAGGCCGCCATCCGCAACAATGCCAGCGAACGCTTCACCCGCATGGAGCAGTTCCGCGCCAACCGGGATCAGAACCGGCAGCTCGACTTCATGCAGCGGCTCGAACGCCGCAGCACCTTCGCCACGGAGAACGCGCAGCGGACGAGCGCCCTCGCCACCGCCATGCGCCCGCTCTGGGACTCCTTCAATGAGGATCAGAAGCGGATTGCCCCTCGCCTCCTGCAGCAGGCGGTCGGCGGCATGGGCTGGCGCGGTGAGCGCCGCGGCGACCGGTTCCACGGCCGGGACCACGACCGCATGGGCATGATGCACCACGGCGACCGGATGATGGGCCGCGGCCCGGGCATGATGCAGCAGGGCGGCCAGCCGGCCCAGCCGCAGAACCCGCAATAAGGCGCGATCTCAGCAGGCAACGAAAAAGGCCGCCCTTCGGGGCGGCCTTTCTTTTGGTCGGATCCGATGTCGCGGATTAGCGCGAATAGAACTCGATCACGAGGTTCGGCTCCATCTGAACCGGGTACGGCACCTCGGAGAGGGTCGGCACGCGGGTCATGCGGGCGGTCATCTTGGAATGATCGACCTCGAAGTAGTCCGGAACGTCGCGCTCGGCGAGCTGGGACGCCACGACGACGACCTCGAGCTGCTTCGACTTCTCCTTGACCTCGATCACGTCGCCCGGCTTCACGAGGTAGCTCGGGATGTTGACGCGGCGGCCGTTGACCTTGACGTGGCCGTGATTGACGAACTGGCGCGCGGCGAACGGAGTCGACACGAACTTGGCCCGGTACACGACGGCGTCGAGACGGCGCTCGAGGAGGCCGACAAGGTTCTCGCCCGAGTCGCCCTTGAGGCGGATCGCCTCGGCGTAGTAGCGGCGGAACTGCTTCTCGGTGATGTTGGCGTAGTAGCCCTTGAGCTTCTGCTTGGCGCGCAGCTGCGTGCCGAAGTCGGAGAGCTTGCCCTTGCGGCGCTGGCCGTGCTGGCCGGGGCCGTATTCGCGGCGGTTCACGGGGCTCTTCGGGCGGCCCCAGATGTTCTGACCCATGCGGCGGTCAAGCTTGTGCTTGGCCTGAATGCGCTTCGACATCGCTGTTCCTCTGTGTTGTCGAATCTGCGAGGAACGCGCCCTCCTCTTCCCCTCATCCCGAGGAGGCCCAAGGGGCCGTCTCGAGGGACGGGACGACAGGCCGGCCGGAGCCGGGCCACGGGAGCGTAAAAAGTTACGCGGCCCGAAAGGACCGCGCGAACGGCTGGCTTCTAGGGGAAATGAGGCGGGAAGTCAATCGGGAAGACACCTGCCTCTGTCGTTCCTGGGCGGAGTGGGATCGGCGAACCCACCCCGCGAGGGCTCAGATGACGAAGAAGTCGTTCTTGGTGAGGCTTGCCTTGTTGGCGAGCTTGGCGATGGCGACGGCCGCCTTCGCGCCCGAGCCGTCCTCGTCGTAGTACAAGACCCCGGTCTTCTTGTTGTAGACCAGGTAGTCGTTCGCGTCCTTGGCCTTGTCGGCCACCTTGAAGAACGCCGCCTTGAGCTTGGCCGGCTTCGACGCCGAGCCGCTCCCCAGCTTCTTCAGGTACTTGTTGTCGAGGTAAATGCTGTCGTCGGCGGCCGAGAAGTCGGTGATCGTGTCCACATTGGTGCGGCTGTTGGGCCGCGTGTCGAACACGAACACGTCCTGGCCTGCCCCGCCCGTGAGCACGTCCTTGCCGGCTCCGCCATAGAGCGTGTCGTGGCCGGCCTGCCCGGTGAGCACGTTGGCTCCGGACGTGCCGCGCAGCACCAGGTTCACCGCCCCTGGCGTGCCGCCACCTGTGCCGGTGTCGGCGATGTCGGTCACGCGGACGGTGAAAGTCTGCGTGGTCTCGCCGCCCCAGGCGTCCTTGGCCGTGACGGTGACGGCGTGCTGCGTCTTGGCCTCGAAGTCGAGCGCACGCGTGACCACCAGATCGCCGTCGCGGATGGCGAACACCCCGTCCGGATCGGCCGCGAGGCTGTAGCTGACCGCATCCCCGTCCGCGTCGGTGGACGAGAGCTGCCCCACCACTGCGTTGGCGGCGTTCTCGGCCACGCTCATGTTGGACAGGCCCACGGAAGCCGGCGCGCTGTTGATCAGCGCCACGGTCTTGTCGCTGAACTTGGCGAAGCGGATGTTGGTGAGCGTGTCGGTGCCGTCCTGGCCGTTGTTGTTGTGCTGGACCGTGATTGTGGCGCCGCTCGTGGTGACGGTGTAGTCTCCCGCGCGGCCGGAGAACACGGCGGTGTTGACGCCACCGCCGCCGTCGAGGGTGTCGTTGCCCTTGCCGCCGGTGAAGGTGTTGGCGTCGGCGTTGCCGATGAAGGTGTCGCCGCGGGTGGTGCCGATCAGCGCCTCGATGCTGATGTAGGTGTCGGAGCCTTCGGTATTCTGCGCGTCGTCCTTGTTCGCCATGTTGACGAAGACGGCTCGCTGTTGCCTTTCGGCAGTGTTGAACACGACCGTGTCGAAATCGGCTCCGCCGTTCAGGGTATCGTTGCCCAAACCACCGTCTAGCGTGTCGTTGCCTTCGCCACCGTAAAGACTATCGGCTCCCAAATTGGTCTGCATAACATTCGCGGCGTTGTCACCAGTGAGTGTTACGCTCCCAGTACCGTTTACAGTGATATTTTCGATGCCTGTCAAAGTGACGGCACTATTGTCATTGTTGATAATTTGGCGGCCATTGACCCTAAGGTCCACTGTGATGATAGATCCCTCAGGACTAAGAACAACCGTGTCGTTGCCTCCACCGCCATGAATGGCGTTATCTCCGCCTCTACCGGCAATGAAAGTCTCATCGCGTGATCCGCCATACGCTACGCTTGACTGCACCAAACGAACGGAACCTATGATTATGCCGCCCCGCCCGTCATAGATGGAACCAGAGGTCCTGAATATTACATCGCCATCAATAAGCCCATTGTTCGCAATGACGCTCGATCTGACATTAAGATCGATATTTCCATAGATATTGCCGCTGTTATATAGGGAAACATCAGCAGTGACATCTAGGCTTGCAACAGCATTTCTGAAGGGTCCTTGTCCGTGGATTTCACCGATATTACGGATGATGGTACTTCCATTGAATGATATACCGTTGTAACCCAAAACCTCGCCAGTTGCTCCAATCGTGATTGCTCCACCATTGGTCAATTTAATCCCGCTGGTTCCAGCTACTGTCGCAGGAGAGCTGACAATACCATTGATCATAATTGCATTGTTCGATGCAGATGAAACGATGCCGTTGCCTGCTGCGGTTCCAATCGCCCTGACCGAGCCGCCATCCTCGACGAGAACGGTGTCGCCTGATGCCAACGAAAGTGCATCACCGTCCACAACGGTAAGGCTGTTCTGCTGATTGAAAACATAATCGGTCGGCATCGCGGCATTCCTCCGTCGGGTCGGTGCGGCGGCTCAGGGAGGCCGCGGAAGTGGGTCTGTCCTGGCTCCTGTGCGGCTGCGGCCCGAGGCCGCTCGGAACCAGTCCGCGCGAAGCGCAGAAACAACGTTACGTCATTAGACTTATAGACCCGCCGCCTGCGTCAACAACTCCCCGTTCGGGGAGGCTTCTCACCCGTCTTGCGTCGTTGCGACCCATCCTCTCCACGGCCCGATTCTGCTTGAACGGCCACGATTTCACAGGGGTGGAACCTCGCACGTCCGAGGCCGCGTCAGCCACCTTGCGCGGATGCTGGAAACCACTGCCTCTTTTCCCTCGAAGCCCAAGAAGGAGGGTGGCTCCGCCGGGCTAGATGATTGACGTGATGTGGTGATCGGCGATGAGACGACCCACATGCAGTAAAACTGCATTGCGCCAGAGCACTGCCGCAGTATGTCAGCCAGGGGCGATCCCGTACCGCTAACCCTGCCTTAGCGGCATGTCCTCGACGTCGATCAGCGGCAATCCCTTGTCGTGCAGGGCTTTCCGCAGGGCCGGTGTCACGCCCCCGCCTCCGGTGAAGACCGCCAGAGCCTCGCCCTCGTCGGCCTCGTGGCCCGGCACGGGCGCGCCGATGAGCTGGACCACGCGGCGGGCGATGGCCGGGGCCGGGTCGATCCAGGTGACGGGCCAGGGGGCCAGCGTCTCAAAGCGGGAGAGAAGAAGCGGGTAATGGGTGCAGGCGAGCGCCACCACGTCGGTCCGCCCGGCCGCGTCCTCGACGAAGCAGGGCTCGAGCTCGGCCCGGATCTCCTCGTCGGAGACCGGGGCGCCGGCGAGCTCCGCCTCGGCGAAGGCCGCGAGCCTGCGGGAACCTACGAGCTTGACCGTGCGCCCGGCCGCATAGGTCTCGACGAGGTCGCGGGTGTAGTCCCGCGCCACGGTGCCGGGCGTGGCGAGCACCGTCACGTGGCCCGACCGGGTCGCGAGCGCCGCGGGCTTGATCGCCGGCACGGTGCCGACAAAGGGGACGGAGAACCGGGCCCGCAGGTGCGGGAGCACGAGGGTGGAAGCCGTGTTGCAGGCGATCACCACCAGCTCCGGAGCGTGGAGCCCGATCAGCCGCTCCATGACGGCGAGCACCCGGGCCACCAGGGCCTCCTCGGTCAGGCGCCCGTAGGGAAAGCCGGCGTCGTCGGCCGCGTAGACGAAGCGCGCATCGGGCCTCGCCTTCAGCACCTCGGAGAAGACCGTGAGGCCTCCGAGGCCGGAATCGAAGACCAGGATGGTGGGAACGGGCGACGGCATGACCGCCGGGTTATAGGTCGTTCCCGCGAGAAGATCGACAAGCATGAACTGAAGCCCCCGTGCCGCTTCTTGACCTCATGAGCGCTGGTTCAGGAAACCCTGCAAGCTGTGCTTTGTTTCGTCGTTCGGCGCGAGATTGAGGCGGCGGCGGGGCCCCCGCTCCTGCTTCTCCTCCTCGGCGCCCTGTGGCGGCTGCGCCGAGAGGCGCTTGACCGGCCAGCCGTCGCTCCAGGTCCCCATGTCGATGAATTTGGGGTCGCGGCGCAGGGAGGCGGCATCCTTGCCCGAGAAGGCGGCCTCGGCGGCCATGTCGAAGGTCTTCCAGAAGGCGAGGTAGTCCAGCGTGTCGGTGCCGTTACTGCCGAGCTGCTGGACCAGGATGGTTTGCGGTCCCGAGAGCGACATGTCGGCGCTCCAGCGCCAGGTGTTGCGCTGCTTCGGGTCCTTCGGCGGATCGGGCGGCAGCTTGATGGCGGAGGCGTCGTAATCCGCCTTGGGCGAGCCCGGCGAGGCGAGCGTTGCGGTCACGGCCGGAAAGCCGTGATCGTCTGAACTCGCCCGCATGAAGAGTTTGCGGCTTGCGGGAACGGCCGAAGCCTCCTGCAGGATCCGCTTGGCGGCCCGGTCGGCCGGGAGGTAGTCGCGGTCTCCGCTCATGGCGATGAGCAGGGTCGAGGCGTCGATGGTCGAGAGATCCTGGAGCATGATGCCCCGCTCCTTCTCGTTCGAGGCGATGCCGCCCGGCATCAGGCCGAGGATCAGCTTCGGGGCCGGAACCCCGGAGGCCTGCGCCCCCGCCGCGACGTTGAGGGCGATCGGCACGCCGGCTGAGTGACCGATGAAGGCGACCCGCTTGAGGTCGGGCCTGGCGGCCTCGTCGGACTCCAGGGTCTCCAGAGCGCTCTTGATCAGCGTGGCGGCCAGTTCCGACGCGTCGGCCGGGCGGGAGCGGTTCACCTCCTGGAAGCGCGGGAAGAGGACGAGATAGCCCTTACGCGCCAGATGATCGATCCATCCGCCGTAGAGCGACGGGTTCACAGCGCCCCAGGAATGGAAGAACACGACGACCGGCCGCGGGGACGCGGCGTTCTCGGACCCGTGGAAGACATAAGTTCCGGCGCTGGCGGTGCCGACGGCGCGCTTGGCCACCTGGGAGATCTTGTGGTCGGACCCGCCCGGCCCCTGCTCCGGCTGCTTCGGCGGCGTCGCGGCCTGGGCCAGGGGGGCTGCCAGGCAGGAGCCCAGAAGGAGGAGCGTCATCAGCGAACGGCGCATGGGCGATCTCTGGTCCGGTACGGCTGGCGCAAATTGCGCCCACCATCATGAAAACAGAAGATCTTTAAGGCTTTCTCAATCTGCGCCCTTCCGCAAGGGCACGAATCGCTCCGCGCAGGGTGCGCACCTCCTGCTCGCTCATGGCGAGCCGGTGGAAGATGTCGCGCATGTTGCGCGCCATGATCGGCTTCTTGTCGGCGGGGTAGAAGTTAACCGCATCGAGCTCGGCCTCGAGATAGTCGAAGAACGACACGACCATCTCGCGCGGCGCCGGCGGCGACAGCATCTCGCCGGTGAAGGGCAGCACGCCTCCGGTCGCGGCCCGGTTCCACTCGTAGGACATGAGCAGCACGGCCTGCGCCAGGTTGAGCGAGGAGAATTTCGGATCGACCGGGAAGGTCACGATGGCGTCCGCGAGCGAGATCTCGTCGTTCTCGAGACCCGTCCGTTCGCGCCCGAACAGGATGCCGACTCCCTGGCCCGCCGAGATCCGGCCCTTCGCCTCCCCCATGGCGGCTTCGGGGCCGAAGACGCGCTTCATCTGCCCGCGCTCGCGGGCCGTGGTGGCGAAGACGTAATTCAGATCGGCGATCGCCTCTCGGGCCGTATCGTAGAGCTTGGCGCCCTCCAGCACATGCACGGCGCCGGAGGCGGCCGAATGGGCGCCCTTCTTGGGCCAGCCGTTGCGGGGCGAGACGAGGCGAAGCTCCGAGAGGCCGAAATTCGCCATGGCGCGGGCCACCATGCCGATGTTCTCGGCCAGTTGGGGCTCGACGAGGATGATGATGGGATGGGTCATGAAGCGGTATCGGAAAGCATGTCCGGCGATCCCGGCCCCATTCCCTTAGCGCCAAGAGGCCTCCCGGGCCAGAGGCGCCGCAGGAAACGAAAAGGCCTCCTGCGGACACGTCCGGCAGGAGGCCTGCTTGTGCGGGTTGTCGCGCCGGTCTTACCAGCAGCCGCCCCAGCCGCAGTAATAGCCTGGGCGCGCCGCGGCCGCGCCGAGAACGGCGCCGCCGATCACGCCGACCGCCGCACCGGCTGCGGCCTGGTTTGCGGCCGCGTTGGACTGGGCGACGTTGTTCCGGTAGCCGGCGTTCACGCAGCGCTGGTAGGTGGCGGTGCCGGGCTTGAGGCCCGTTTCCAGGCAGACAGATTCCGCGCTGGACATGGATTGTTCGGCTGTCTGGCAGCCTGCGACGGTGAGAGCGAGCGCGGCGGCTCCGATGGCGATTGCAAGACGCATTGTTGGTCCCTGTCAGTCTAGTGTTGCCTCGCACCGGCGATCCCGCGCGACTTGCGGGCTCCCGGTGCCGGCCAAGCTTCAGGACAATTTTCAGCCTGCGACGGTGCGGGAGCACACAAGACCGTGAGAATTCCTCGAAGAGACCCCCGGAACTTGATTACGTTATTACATTTAGCAAGACCGTTTGCCTAGCGGAAATCGTGCTTCCGACCGCTCCATGTCCGGGCGACGTCGGCGGAGTCCGTGACCACCTGAGCCGCAGACCCGTGACCCTCGCGCAGGGGCGGTTCATGGAACCCGAAGCAGGAGGACCTCATTTCCCCGGCAGTATCGGCATCTTCGCCTAACTTAGGAAACCAGTGATATCCGTGATCAGGTCCGTTCGACCGCTGGCCGCTCTTGCTCTCTGTCTCACAGCGCTCTTCTGCTCCGCCCCGGCAGTCGCTCAGGGCGCAGCGGGCTCACGCACGGCCGCGCCCCCGCTCTTTCACGGCCATTGGTGCGGAGCCGGCGACCAGAACCGGGCCGCGCCCGTCGATGCGCTCGATGCCGCCTGCCGGGCGCACGATCTCTGCTACGAGCGCGTCGGCCGCAATGCCTGCAACTGCGACCGGGCCTTTCTCGACGCGACCGCGAGGCTCGCCCGGAACATGCGCATCCCGGAGAGCGTCCGCAGCAAGGCCGCGACGGCCAATTCCCTGTTCAGCGCCGCCCCCTGCCGGGAGAACCCGGAGCTTCCGAAAAAGACCGGGGCGCCCTGACCTCAGCCTAAAGACCCGGCTTCCCCCGGAGGCTCAGCCGCGCTATAGGCCGCACCAGAAAACCTGCCGTCCGGCAGGCCCGGCCCCCCGCTTCAAGCGCTAAGGTGAGATCAATGGCGAAGATCAAGGTTGCCAATCCGGTCGTCGAACTCGACGGCGACGAGATGACCCGTATCATTTGGCACTTCATCAAAGAGAAGCTGATCCACCCCTACCTCGACATCGACCTGAAGTACTACGACCTGTCGATCGAGAACCGCGACGCCACCAACGACCAGGTCACGGTCGACGCCGCTCACGCGATCAAGCAGTACGGCGTCGGCGTGAAGTGCGCCACCATCACGGCGGACGAGGGCCGCGTGAAGGAGTTCGGCCTCAAGGAGATGTGGAAGTCCCCGAACGGCACGATCCGCAACATCCTCGGCGGCGTGATCTTCCGCGAGCCGATCATCTGCAAGAACGTGCCGCGCCTGGTGCCGGGCTGGACTCAGCCGATCATCGTCGGCCGCCACGCCTTCGGCGACCAGTACCGCGCCACCGACTTCCAGGTTCCCGGCAAGGGCCGCCTGACGATCAAGTTCGAGGGCGAGGACGGCACGGTCATCGAGAAGGAAGTGTTCAAGTTCCCCGAGGCCGGCGTCGCCATGGCGATGTACAACCTCGACGAATCGATCCGCGAGTTCGCCCGGGCCTCGATGAACTACGGCCTGATGCGCAAGTACCCGGTCTACCTCTCGACCAAGAACACGATCCTCAAGGTCTATGACGGCCGCTTCAAGAACATCTTCCAGGAAGTCTACGACAACGAGTTCAAGGCGAAGTTCGAGGCCGCCGGCATCACCTACGAGCACCGCCTCATCGACGACATGGTGGCCTCCGCCCTCAAGTGGTCGGGCGGCTATGTGTGGGCCTGTAAGAACTACGACGGCGACGTGCAGTCCGACACGGTCGCGCAGGGCTTCGGCTCGCTCGGCCTCATGACCTCGGTCCTGATGACGCCGGACGGCCAGACGGTCGAGGCCGAGGCCGCGCACGGCACCGTGACCCGCCACTACCGCGAGCACCAGAAGGGCAAGGAGACCTCGACGAACTCCATCGCGTCGATCTTCGCCTGGACCCGTGGCCTCGCTCACCGCGCCAAGCTCGACGACAACGCGGAGCTCGCCCGCTTCGCCTCGACCCTCGAGCGGGTCTGCGTCGACACGGTCGAAGCCGGCTACATGACCAAGGACCTCGCGCTCCTGGTCGGCGCCGAGCAGAAGTGGCTCTCCACCACCGGCTTCCTCGACAAGATCGACGAGAACCTCAAGAAGGCGATGGCGGCGTAAGACCCGCCCTCCTCGTTCCACGGAAAGCCCGGCCTCGCGCCGGGCTTTTTTCGTGCGCACAGTGCCCCGCGGAGCCGCCTCTGTCCGTCCGCTCATCCCGCGATCGGTCGGCGGCGAGGAACAACACGGCCGACAGGAGATTGGCTCACGAAGCGGGAGCCGACCCGATGCCGATGGATGCCAGAAGCGATTTCGACGACCACGCTCGCAGCGGACGCTTGCAGGCGCGGCCGGAGGCCATTGCGCAGCCGGGCGATGGGTCCGCCGGGCGTCATGCCCTGGGCCTCGGCGGCAAGCGGGACGGGATTCTCGCCGTTCCGTCCCGATTCGAACCTACGAAGCCGGCGCCCCTTATCCTCGGCCTCCACGGGGCAGGCGGCGTCGCCGCGCAGATGCTCGATCTCATGGCGGATCCGGCGGAGCGGCATGGCGTCATCGTCCTGGCCCCGGAATCCCGCGGCCCCACCTGGGACGTGATCCGCGGCGGCTACGGTCCCGACGTGTCCTTCATCGACCAAGCTCTGCAGCAGACGTTCCGGACCTACGCGATCGACCCGGAGCGCATCGCGATCGCGGGGTTTTCGGACGGCGCCTCCTATGCCCTGTCCCTGGGGCTCACGAACGGCGCGCTGTTCAGCGACGTCCTGGCCTTTTCGCCCGGCTTCATGTCGCCGTCCCGGCAGGACGACCTGCCCCGCATCTTCGTCTCCCACGGCGTGCAGGACAGCGTTCTCCCCATCGATGTCTGCAGCCGCCGCCTCGTGCCGAGGCTGAACCGCGCCGGCTATCAGGTCGAGTATCAGGAATTCGGCGGCGGGCACGTGGTGCCCGCCGAGGTCGTCGAGGGGGCGGTCGGCCGCTTCCTAGGCTGAGGCCGGGTCCAGGACGAGTCAGGCTTCGAGGATGCGTCGGACCTTCTCTGCGAGGCTCGTCGCCGTGAACGGCTTGGTGATCAGATCGACGCCCTCGTCCAAGCGTCCGTGGTGCACGATGGCGTTGCGGGTATAGCCGGTCGTGAACAGCACCTTCAGGCCGGGGCGTCGCTTCAGGGCCTCGTCCGCTACCTTGCGGCCGTTGAGCGGGCCTGCGAGCACCACGTCCGTGAAGAGAAGGTCGACCTCCGGATGGGCGTCGAGCAGCGCCAGGCCGCTCGGCCCGTCGGCCGCCGAGATCACTGCGTAGCCGGCCTCCTCGAGGGCCGACACGGTGAACTCGCGGACCATGTCCTCGTCCTCGACGACCAGGATGGTCTCGCCGTAGCCCTCCTGCATGTCGGCGCTGGCGGAAAGGTCCCCGACCGCACGCTCCTCGCCCGCCCCCCTCAGCCGCGGGAAATAGAGCTTGACCGTCGTCCCCTCCCCGACCTCCGAATAGATCGCCACATGGCCGCCCGATTGGCGCAGGAAGCCGTAGACCTGGCTCAGCCCGAGCCCGGTCCCCTTGCCCACGGGCTTCGTCGTGAAGAACGGCTCGAACACCCGGTCGCGCACGTCGGGCGGCATGCCCATTCCCGTATCGCAGACCGCGATCATGACGTACTGACCGGCCCTGGCGTCGCCCCGCGCCACGGCCGGATAGGCCTCGTCCAGATGGGTGTTCGCAGTCTCGATGGTGAGCTTGCCGCCCTCCGGCATGGCATCGCGTGCATTCACGCACAGGTTCAGGATCGCGCTCTCGACCTGGTTCGGATCCGCCTCCGTGCGCCAGAGGCCGCCCGCCAGCACTGTCTCGATGGCGATGTTCTCACCCAGCGTGCGGCGCACGAGTTCCGACATGGCGCCGACGACCTTGTTCAGATCGACCAATTCGGGACGGAGCGGCGACTGGCGCGAGAAGGCGAGCAGACGATGGGTGAGGGTCGCGGCGCGCTGGGCGCCCTCCATGGCGCTGCGCACGTTGCGCAGCAGGCGCTGGTCGCCCGACCCGCTCTCCAGGCGCCTCTGGGCCATCTCGAGGTGACCGGTCACCACCGTGAGGAGATTATTGAAGTCGTGCGCCACGCCGCCCGTGAGCTGCCCGACCACCTCCATCTTCTGCGATTGGCGGAGCTGCTCCTCGGTTCTACGCAGGGCCTGCTCCGCGTCGCGCTCCGCGGAGACGTCGCGAGCGATGGCGTGAATGAAGTTGGCATCGGGCACGGCGGTCCAGGACAGCCAGCGGTAGGATCCGTCCTTATGGCGGTAGCGGTTTTCGAAACGCAGCGTGGTGACGCCCTCCGACAGCCGCCCGGCCTCCGACAGGGTGCTGCCCACGTCGTCGGGATGGACCAGATCGATGAAGGCCTTGCCGATCAGCTCTCCTTCCGTCCAGCCGAGGATCGTGGTCCAGGCTGGGTTCACGGCGACGATCTCGGCGTCGAACCTGGCGACGAGCATCAGCTCCGTCGACAGCCGCCAGATGCGGTCGCGCTCGGCGATGGCGGCTTCGACGCGGCGCTCTAGGGTCGCGTTGAGCTCGCGCAGCTCCGCCTCCGCCCGCTTCTCGCGGTCGATGTCGAGCACCGCCACGACGGCGCCGGTGAGCTTTCCGTCCTGGTCGCGGATCGGCGAGCCGATGATGCGGACCCATGCCTCGGTGCCGTCGCCGCGCAGGTACAGGACCTCAATCTCCGGCCGCTCGTCGCCGTCCCGGATGACCCGCGCCATCGGGTATTCCTCGCCCCGGACCCGCCGCCCGTCGGGATGGAAGCCCACCCAGGCATCGTAGCTTTCGACGCTCTTGGAATGTACGATCGGGTGACGGAAGATGTGCTCCACCTGGGCATTGCCGTCGACGATATGGCCATCGGGGCACTCGCCGATCACGATCCCGACCGGAACCGCGTCGAACACCGCCTTCAGGCGCGCCTGGCTCTCGGCCAGTTGCGCCTTGGCGGCGCGCTCCTCGGTGATGTCGGTGTGGACGCCCACCCATTCGCGGACCGCTCCATCGCCGTCGGAGACGGGCACGGCCCGCACCGAGAAGAGGCGGTAGACCCCGTCGTGCCGCCGCACCCGATGTTCGAAAATGAAGGTCCTGCGCTCGCGCACCGCCTCGTTCCAAGCCCCGACCGTCGCGTCGACATCCTCCGGATGAACGGCTGCGCTCCAGCCGAAGCCCTGGTACTGCTCGAAAGTCTGGCCCGTCAGCGCGGCCCAGCCGGGTTGCACCCCGGTCATGCGACCTTCCGCGCTGTTGGTCCACAGGACGCCCTCGACCGCGCGGACGGCCGCCCTGAAACGCTCCTCGCTGGCCTGCAAGGCCGACTGACGCTCCCGTATGCCGATGGCGGACGCCTCGAGGGCATGGCCGACATCGTTGGCCTCGCGCAGCCCCGTTGTGAGGACAGGAACCGTCTCGCCCCGTCCGAGCCGGTGCGCCGCATCGGTCAGTCGTCCCAGGGGCCGACGATGCCTTCCGCGAACCAGACCGCGAGGGCGATCGAGGCTGCCAGAACGGCTGCGGCGGAACCCAGAAGGATCCAGGTCATCTGCCGCAGCGGCGCGTGCACCGCCGAGGCCGGCACGCCGACGGCCACGCGCCAGCCGGACAGGGACGAGCGCGTATAGGCGCCCAGGACTGCCATGCCCTCCAAAGTCTGGCCGTTCCAGATTCCGCCCGCCCCGGTGGTGTGGGTGCGCAGGTCCGGGGTCGCTTCGCTGCCGAGGTAGCGCTCGTGCTGGCGCGAACGGGCGACGATGCGGTCGCGGCTGTCGATGATGGCGACCGTCCATTCCGGAGGCGCCACCGAGGCCAGGATTTCGGACAGCCGCGCCGGGTCGAGCGCGATGTTGAGCGCAAAGGCCGCCTGGCCGCGCACCATCACCGGAGCGTCGATCAGGACGAGTTTGAGGCCGGTGGTCGTGCCGGTGTAGAGGTCCGACACCACGGGCTTGCCGGTCTCGAAGGCCTGCCGATCCGCGGCGAGCAGGATCGGATCGGTCGAGACCGGAAGTGGGCTTCCGAAGGGCCGGCTGGTGTTGACGATCTGCTGGCCGGTGCGGTCCCGCATCGCGATGAAGCTGCCGCGGTTCCGGAGCACCGCACGGGCCTGCGTGTCGAACGCCGCAAGGTCGCCGCCGGGTTGCAGAGAGGGCGAGGTCGCCAGCGCCTCCAGCGCGGCCGTGAGGCCGATGAGCTCCCGGTCGATGGCTGCGGAAACCTGGTGCGAAAGTTCCAAGGCATCGTGCTCGTAGCGGACTCGCTCCGCGGCGGCGAAGCGCCAAAGCAGAAAGCCAGCGAAGAGCACCACCGGGATCAGGACCGCGGTGACGAGGAGGACGAGACGGGCACGGGTGGAAAGGGCACGGTGCCGGAACGCAGACGACGGATGCACGGGGAGCTCTTTCCTGGTCCTGTGGCTGGGGCGGCTATGTAGGGAAGTCACCCCCCTCCGTCCACTCTCCCCTTGTCACATTCGCGACGCGGGATGGTGCAGGAACAACAGGGGTGGAAAGCAAGCTCCTACGAGCTAAGCTCGTCGAAAAAGGGAGGATTGCCCAGATGTCAGATCAGACGACGCGTCCCGCCATGACGGGCGGCTGCCAGTGCGGTGCGGTGCGCTATGCGCTCTACTCCGAGCCGACGCACGCCAGCATCTGCCATTGCCGCATGTGTCAGAAGGCCTTCGGCAACTACTTCGCGGCGCTCACCGGCGTGCCGAACCGGGATCTCGTCTGGACGAAGGGCGCGCCCGGCACCTTCCGCAGCTCGGAGGCGGTCGAGCGCGGCTTCTGCCGGGAGTGCGGGACGCCGCTGACCTTCCGCTACGTGGAGCAGGACCGGATCTGCGTGTCGATCGGCAGCCTCGACGAGCCGGGGCGCATCAGGCCCGAGATCCAGTACGGGGTCGAGAGCCGCCTCCCCGCCTTTGCGACGCTCCATGTCCTCGAAGGCGAGCGGACGGAGGATTACGCGACGCCGGCGGATCTCGAGAAGATGAAGTCCCGCCAGCACCCGGACCACGATTAGGCGGGACGCCCCCTCACCGCCCAGGCCCGGACAGCAAGCAGGATCTCGCCGTCCGGGCCCGTCGGGACCCGCTCGCGAACCGCCTCGCGAAGCCGCTCGCGTGCATCGTCGCCCAGGGACATGCAGTATTTCGGCGCGGAGCCGGTTCCGCCCAGGAACGGCGCCCAGTAGTCCTCGAAGCTCGCGAAGGCCGCGGGAATGTCGATCGCCTGCACGATCACGTCGGCGAGTCCCGCCTTCGCGAACAGCTCCGCCAACGGGCCGGGCCGGCAGACGGGGGCCTGGATGCCGTCGTCGAACTCCCTCGCCCGCGGATCGAGGGCGTTCGCCGCGTCGAAGAAATAGCGCATCACCTGCATGTGCCCCGCATAGTCCCACACGTAGAGCGCCACGGTGCCGCTCGGCCGGACGACACGCACCATGTCGCAGATCATGGCCTCCTTGTCGGGAACGAAGTTCAGCACGAGGCCCGAAACGGCGGCATCGAACTGATGGTCGGCCTCCGGGATGGCCTGCGCGTCTCCCGGCCTGAACGAGGCGCGGGGATCGGACACCTGGTGGCGGGCCGCATCCAGGAAGCCGGCGGAGCTGTCGATGCCGACGACGCGGGAGGGCTCGCACCGGTCGAGCACCGCCGCCGTCAGGGCGCCGGTGCCGCAGCCCACGTCGATCCAGTCGGCGGCACGCGGCACGTCGATCCAGTCGAGGAAGAGCGGAGCGACCTTCCGGCTCCAGCGTCCCATCCACTGCTCGTAGGCGTCGCTCGCGCCCCAGAGATTCGGCTGCCCGGTCGGCATCGCAGGACCTCCGCTTTGGTCCGCGCGAGGGTAAGGCGGAATGGACAGGACGGGCAAACGCCCTTTCGGGATCACTCCACCGTGACGGCCCTGCGGGCGATCACGAGGTTGCCGGCTTCGCCGGGCGCCGCCATCACATAGCGAACCTCGTAGGCGCCCGCCTCGTCCGGCGCCTGCAGGGTGACCTTGTTCCGGTCCGGCGAGGCGGTGCGGAAATCCATGTAGGCATCCGCCGCAGCATCCGCCTTCGCGAAGGCGATGAAGTCGCCCTCCCCCTTGGGACCCGTGAAGGCAACCGCCAATTCCTCGCCGCGCTTCACGCGGTCCGGCGCCGAGACGCTGGCCGTGGCGGGCTCGACGGCGATCGGGGCGGAGGCGAGAACCTTGTAGGCACCGTTGGCCTCCAGGACGAAGCGGACCTCGTAACCGCCCGGCTCGCCGGGCAGGCGCACGGCGACCTGGCTTCCGGCCGGCCGTTCGTAGGCGCCGTTGATCCACGTCTCCGCCGGGGCGCCCTGCTTCACCACGCCGACGAAGCTGTCGCCCCCGCCCTGGCCGGTGAAGGCGACTTGGATCGTGCTGCCGGCCGTGCCGCTTTCCGGCGCCGTCACGGTGGCGGTTGCGGGCGTCACCTCGATCTTGCGGGCGACGAGGATCCGCGGATCGAGGCCGGAGACGTAGCGGACCTCGTAGGCACCGGGCTCGACGGGCAGGCGCAGCCGCGCGGGCGAGCCGTCATTGGCATAGATCCAGGCGCCTGCCTCGTAATCCGCCGCCGCCGCGCCGGCCTTCGCCAGCCCGACCCAGTCCTCGGGCGCGTTCGGCCCCTTGAAGGGGACGGTGATCTCGGAGCCGGCGAGACCCTTGGCGGGCGCCTCGAGCGTGGCGGAAACCGGCGTCGCGGTGACCTTCGTGCGGGCGAGGACCGCGCCGCTCTCCGCAGAGACGTAGCGCAGTTCGTAGTCGCCGGGCTCGCCGGGAACGCGGATCTTCAGGGGGCTGCCGTCGCGGGTATAGCCGAAATGCCGCGTCTCCTCGCCGCCCGGACGGGCAAAGACCACGTAGTCGTCCTTGGCGGACGGACCGGTCCAGCGGACCGCAAGCTCTCCCGCCGCGGGGGCGGAGGCCTTTTCCGGCTCCAAGCTCGCGGCCGGCGCCGCATTGCGGGCTGCGGGAGCTGTACCCCTGGACTGGGCGTGCGCCTGCGGAAGGGCAGCGATGCCGGACAGAAGAGCCAGGGAAAAGGCGAAGATCAGACGCATGGTCACGTGTCCCGGTTGCTGCCCGAGGCATCGGGGATGCTGCAACTGCCGTCAAGTAAGCTTGGCCGCACTTCCGAAGGACTTGCACAGGTCTTGCGTGAAAGACGGCCGAAAACCCTCATGCCCCCCTTCAGACCGCCCTCTGCTCCCCGCGGGAGCGTCCCACCTCGTCGATGTGCTCCCCCATCTTCGGGTTCGCGGCGATGAGCCGGTGGAGATCCTCCGCGTCGAGCACGAGCAGGCGGCAGGCGGACACGGCCCGCACCGTGACCCCGCGGCGCTTGCGCTTCAGGACCGAGGCCTCGCCGAAGAAGTCGCCGGCCGAGAGCCTCACGCTCTCGCCGGGCACGAGCACCTCCACCTCGCCCGAGGCGATGAGGTACATGGAATGCGCCACGTCGCCCTTGCGGACGATGATCTCTCCCGCCTCGCAGGACTGGGAGCGCAGCGAGTGCATGACGGAGGCGACCTCCTCCGGCTCGAGATCGGCGAAGATCGGCACCCGCGCCACCATGCTCCAGGTGATGACGAAGTCACGCCGGTGGATCTCCCGCGAGAAGGCGCTCGCGATGATGCCGACCGGCAGCGCCAGCATGACGAGACCGGCCACCGCCGTGATGCCGGCGATGACGCGCCCGAGGGGCGTTGCGGGAACGACATCGCCGTAGCCCACCGTCGTGAGGGTGACGATCGCCCAGTACATCGCGTCCGGGATCGTGCCGAACTTGTCCGGCTGCACGTCGCGCTCGACCAGGTTCATGACGGTCGCCGCCAGCAGCACCGTGCCGATGAGGATCACCCCGGAGGCGACCAGGGCGCGGCGCTCGGAATAGATCGCATCCATGAGGCTGGTCAGCCCCGGCGAGTAGCGCGCGAGCTTGAAGAACCGGAAGAGCCGCAGCAGCAGGAAGGCCCGCAGGCCGCCGACGTCCCAGAAGTACAGGTAGAACGGCAGGATCGCGAGGAGGTCGATGACGGATTGCGGCTGCACGAGCCATTTCAGCCGCGCCCGCCAGGGCCTCATGTGATGCCAGGGCGTGTGTTCCGGCGCGCACCACAGGCGGGCCGCGTATTCCAGCGTGAAGATCACGCCGCTGACGGTCTCGATGAGGATGAAGACGAGGCGGTATTCGTGCCGCAGGGACGGCACGCTCTCCAGCACCACCGCCGTGACGTTCACGACGATCAGCAGGATGAGGAAGACGTGAACGGCGTGAACGAGGGCGTCGTTCACGCTGCTGCGTTCGAGAACCTCATGAAGCCTGCGCCGTGCCGTGTGGAGCTGGGTCCGCGGCACGGCGCCTGATCCTTACGCGGCGTCGGCGAGCGCCGCTTCGATGGCGGCGAGCGCCGCCTCCGCCTGGGCTCCGTCCGGGCCGCCGGCCTGGGCCATGTCGCGGCGTCCGCCGCCGCCCTTGCCGCCGAGCTTCTCGGAGCCGACGCGCACGAGCGCCACCGCGTCGAGCTTGCCCGTCAGGTCTTCGGTGACGCCGACCACGATGCCGGCCTTGCCGTCCTCGGCGACGCCCACGATGGCGACGACGCCGGATCCGAGCCGACGCTTGCCCTCGTCCGCGAGGCTCTTGAGGTCCTTCATCTCGACCCCGGAGACGGCGCGCGCCATCAGCTTGATGCCGGAGACGTCCTTGATCGGATCGTCCCCGCCCGTGCCGCCGCCCATGGCGAGCTTGCGGCGCGCCTCGGCGAGATCGCGCTCCAGCTTGCGCCGGTCCTCGATGAGGGCGGCGAGGCGGTCGGCCGCCTCGTCGACGGGCGTCTTCAGGAGACCCGCCATCTGACGCAGGCGGCGGCTTTCCTCCGTGAGGTAGCGGCGAGCGGCATCGCCCGTCATCGCCTCGAGGCGGCGCACGCCGGCCGCGACCGCGCCTTCCGACACGACGGTAATCACGCCGATATCGCCGGTGCGGTTCACGTGGGTGCCGCCGCAGAGCTCGACCGAGAAGGTCTTGTTGCCGTCGGCCTTGCCCATGGACACGACCCGGACCTCGTCGCCGTACTTCTCGCCGAAGAGCGCGCGGGCGCCGGACTCGATCGCCTCCTCGACGCCCATGAGCTTGGTGACGACGGGCTCGTTCTGGAGCAGGACCCGGTTGGCGATGTCCTCGACCTCCGCGAGCTCCGCCTCCTCGATGGGCTTGGGATGGCTGAAGTCGAAGCGCAGGCGGTCGGGAGCCACGAGGGAGCCCTTCTGGGCCACGTGATCGCCGAGCACCAGGCGCAGGGCCTCGTGCAGAAGGTGGGTGGCCGAGTGGTTCGCGCGCACCGCCGAGCGGCGCTCGTGATCGACGATCAGCTCCAGCGACTGGTTCGGCTTGAGCGTGCCGTGCTCGACGAGCACGTGATGCACGAAGAGGTCGCCGAGCTTCTTCTCGGTGCCGGTGACGCGCAGGCGCGCGCCCTCGCCCTGCATGACGCCGGTATCGCCGACCTGGCCGCCGGACTCGCCGTAGAACGGAGTCTGGTTGAGGACCACGAGGCCGGTCTCGCCGGCCTTGAGCGCCTCGACCTCCTGGCCGTCCTTGAGCAGCGCGAGCGCCACGCCCTCGGCGGTCTCGGTGTCGTAGCCCAGGAACTCGGTCGCGCCGGTGCGCTCCTTGATGCCGAACCAGACGGTCTCCGTGGCGGCCTCGCCCGATCCGGACCAAGCCGCGCGGGCCATCTCGCGCTGGCGCTCCATGGCGGCCTTGAAGGCGTCCGTGTCGACGCCGATGCCGCGGGGCTTGAGGGCATCCTGCGTCAGGTCGAGCGGGAAGCCGTAGGTGTCGTAGAGGGTGAAGGCCGTCTCGCCCGAGAGGTTCTGGCCCTTGGTGAGGGTGCGGGTCTCCTCGTCGAGGATCGACAGGCCGCGTTCCAGGGTCTTGCGGAAGCGGCTCTCCTCGAGGCGCAGCGTCTCGGTGATGAGCGGCTCGGCGCGGATCAGCTCAGGATAGGCCGTGCCCATCTCGCGCACGAGAACCGGCACGAGGCGGTACATCAGCGGCTCCTTGGCGCCCAGCAGCTGCGCATGGCGCATGGCGCGGCGCATGATGCGGCGGAGCACGTAGCCGCGGCCCTCGTTCGACGGCAGCACGCCGTCGGCCACGAGGAAGCAGGAGGTGCGCAGGTGATCCGCGATCACCCGGTGCGACGCCTTGCGGTCGCCCTCGGGGGCCACGCCGGTCGCATGCGCCACCGCCTCGATGAGGGTGCGGAACAGGTCCGTGTCGTAGTTCGAGTGCACGCCCTGGAGGATCGCCGAGATCCGCTCGAGGCCCATGCCGGTGTCGATCGAGGGCTTGGGCAGGCCGATCCGGTTGCCGGGCTCGATCTGCTCATATTGCATGAAGACGAGGTTCCAGAACTCCAGGAACCGGTCGCCGTCCTCCTCCGGGCTGCCGGGAGGGCCGCCCCACAGGGCCTCGCCCTGATCGATGAAGATCTCCGAGCACGGGCCGCAGGGACCGGTGTCGCCCATCTGCCAGAAATTGTCCGAGGTCGGGATGCGGATGATCTTGGAATCGGAGAAGCCGGCGATCTTCTTCCACAGGTCCGCCGCCTCGTCGTCCGTGTGATAGACGGTGACGAGGAGCTTGTCCTTGGGCAAGTCGAACTCCTTGGTGATCAGGTTCCAGGCGAGCTCGATGGCCTGCGCCTTGAAGTAGTCGCCGAAGGAGAAGTTGCCCAGCATCTCGAAGAAGGTGTGGTGCCGGGCCGTGTAGCCGACATTGTCGAGATCGTTGTGCTTGCCGCCGGCGCGCACGCATTTCTGCGCCGTGGTCGCACGGGTGTAGGGCCGCTTCTCGGCGCCCGTGAACACGTTCTTGAACTGCACCATGCCGGCATTGGTGAACATCAGGGTGGGGTCGTTCCTCGGCACGAGGGGGCTCGAGGCCACGACCTCATGGCCGTTCTTGGCGAAGTAATCGAGGAAGGCCGACCGGATTTCGTTGACGCCGCTCATGGGTTCTGGTGCTCGAAGTTTGGGCCCGCCGGGCCCGAAAAGGTGTTCATTCGTCGGCGGTTTTAGACGCCCGCGCCTTTGCTGTCGAGGCGGCGTTTCGCGCTGAGGGAGGACGGGCATCCCGGCAGCGTACCTCCGTCATTCCGTGGGCTAATACGAAAAGACCGCCGCGATTTCTCGCGACGGCCTGTTCTTTGCCCTTGAAGGAGAGCAAAACTCGCTGATGCGGCTTACGCAGCGCCTTCGTCGAGGTCCTCGGCGGTGGGGGTCGCCTGCTCCAGGATGCGGTCGGCCAGCAGGCCGGCATTCTGGCGGATCAGGGCTTCGATCTTGTTGGCGATCTCGGGGTTGTCGCGCAGGAACTGCTTCGAGTTTTCGCGGCCCTGGCCGAGGCGCTGGCTGTCGTAGGAGAACCAGGCGCCGGACTTCTCGACGATGCCGGCCTTGACGCCGAGATCGATGAGCTCGCCCACCTTCGAGACGCCCTCGCCGAACATGATGTCGAACTCGACCTGCTTGAAGGGCGGCGCGACCTTGTTCTTGACCACCTTGACGCGGACCGAGTTGCCGATCGGATCGTCACGATCCTTGAGGGTCGAGACGCGGCGGATGTCGAGGCGGACGGAGGCGTAGAACTTGAGCGCGTTGCCGCCCGTCGTGGTCTCCGGCGAGCCGTACATGACGCCGATCTTCATGCGGATCTGGTTGATGAAGATCACCATCGTGTTCGACCGGGAGATCGAACCGGTGAGCTTGCGCAGGGCCTGGCTCATGAGGCGGGCCTGGAGGCCCGGCTGGACCTCGCCCATCTCGCCGTCGAGCTCGGCCTTCGGAGTCAGCGCGGCCACCGAGTCGATGACCAGCACGTCGACCGCGCCGGAGCGGACCAGGGTGTCGGCGATCTCGAGGGCCTGCTCGCCCGTGTCGGGCTGCGAGATCAGGAGGTCGTCCAGGTTGACGCCGAGCTTGCGGGCATAGACCGGATCGAGCGCATGCTCCGCGTCCACGAAGGCGCAGACCCCGCCCTTCTTCTGGGCCTCGGCGATCGTGTGGAGCGCCAGCGTCGTCTTGCCCGACGATTCCGGCCCGTAGATCTCGACGATGCGCCCGCGCGGCAGACCGCCGACGCCCAGCGCGATGTCGAGGCCGAGCGAACCCGTCGAGACGGTTTCGATTTCAACCGGCTGCTGGCCCTTGCCCAGCCGCATGATCGAGCCCTTGCCGAAGGCACGCTCGATCTGAGAGAGCGCCGCGTCGAGAGCTTTCGACTTGTCTTTATCCATTGATGAGCTTTCCACCAGTCTCAGAGAGGACTGCGACATGACCAGATGTCCTTATGGCACGGAGGAGGAGTGAATCTCAACGCGGTGTTGAGGAGATATATGTACGCCTTTTGTTCTCTTTCGCAAGTTCATTTTTCGTTCCCGCTACAATCTGTCATCAGGCTATCCACAGGTCTGTCGACCATGTCCCAGGGGAAGAGCCGGAGAGCCATGGCGGAGCTGGATGACTTTGGAATAAGCAAAGTTTCTACAAAGGCTTAATCCAGGGTGCCACTCCCCTGCGGTGTGGTGGTCTGTGCAGGTCGGCCGAGAGACCGGCTGGTCCAATTCTGCGTTATACAATCTCATCGTTGCGGCGACGCTCCCGCCGGAATAGACAATCCATCCGGGACAGGAGTTTTTTCCATGCTGGCATCTTCATTGACGGGATTTGCCGCGTTCGCGGCCTACCTTGCGACGGCGATCGTGATGGTCGGGGTGTTCGGCACCGCTTATGCCTTCATGACACCCCACCGGGAGTTCCGCCTGCTGAGGCAGGGCTGCGCCGCGGCCGTGCCGGCCTTTCTGGGAGCGCTGATCGGCTATGTGGTGCCGCTGACGGCAGCCATGAGGTGGAGCGCGAACCTGATGGACTTTGTCATCTGGGCGGTGATCGCGGCCGTCGTGCAGGCTCTCGCCTACGTGGCGACCCGCCTGATCGTCCCGGACGTCTCGACCCGGATCACGAACAACGACGTATCTGCCGGCGCCCTCCTCGGCGGGATCGCTCTGGCTTTCGGGCTCATCAATGCGGCCAGCATGACGCCCTGATGCTCCCGTCAAATCGCCGTTCGCCGGAGGCCATCCGATGAAGAGCTCGTCGTCGCTCCAGCTGACGCTCATGGTGGGCGCCGCGGCCACCCTGTCGGCCTGTTCGGAATCGCCCCAGACCTTCGCCTCGGTGGCCGACTGCGTCCGGTACGGGAAGCCGCAGGGGCTCTGCCAAGCGACCTATGACGAGGCGCTCGCCACCCATGTGCGGTCCGCCCCGATCTTCGACTCAAACGAGGAATGTCAGGCACGCGTCGACGTCGATCGATGCGTGGGGGTCAAGGTGTCCCAGGGCGGTGGAACCCCACGGACCGTGTTCGCCCCCATGATGGCCGCCTTCCGCACCGGCCCGAACGTGACCGAAAAGCAGGACGAGGGCAGCGGCGGCGGAGGCTCCGGCGGAGGCGGCTACTTCTACAATCGCAGCCGGTATCATGGGGAGCCGATCTATCGGTCCCGCCGGCATCCGGATGGCTACTGGACCGCGTCCGAGATGAAGACCTCCGGCTCCCAATCGGCCTTCCGGCAGCCGAACATCAGGACGCAGACGCTCGCGCGTCAGGGATTCGGCGGCCGCTCCCTCTTCGGCGGCGGATGATGCGCAGGATCGCAGTGCCGCCCCGCCCCGACTGGGAGCAGACGGCCAAGGCCTACGGCTTTCACTTCACGCACATGTACGGGCAGGTCTACTGGGACGAGACGGCCTGCTTCGCCTTTACGCTCGACGAAATCGAGCGCAATCTGGAGGATCCGAGCCGCGAACTCCACGCCATGTGCCTCGCCCTCGCGGACGAGGCCTCCCGCGACGAACATCTCCTTGATCTCCTCGGAGTTCCGGAGGCCTATCGCGATTACGTCGCGCAGTCCTGGCGCCAAAAGGATCCGACGATCTTCGGCCGGTTCGACCTGGCCTATACCGGCACCGGGCCGGCGAAGCTGCTGGAATACAACGCCGATACGCCCACCGGCCTTTACGAGGCCGCCTTCTTCCAGTGGCTGTGGATGACGCAGGCCCGCAGCCTCGGGATCGTCCCCCGGGGCTCGGACCAGTTCAATGCGATCCAGGAGAAGCTGATCGCGGCCTACGACCGGCTGCCCAAGCGCTCCATCATGCATTTCGCCGGCTACGGCTCGGACATCGAGGAGTCGGGGACCCTGTCCTACATGATGGATTGCGCGAGCCAGGCCGGCCACGCAGTCTCCTTCGTCGACATCACCGAGATAGGCTTCGATCTCCAGGACCGGCTCACGGATATGCAGGACAGGACCATCGACGTCCTGTCGAACCTCTATCCATGGGAATGGTTCTTCGACGACGAGTTCGGACCCAAGATCCCGCGCTCGGGGACGCAGATGATCGAGCCCGCCTGGAAGGCGATGCTGTCGACCAAAGCGATCCTTCCCCTGCTCTGGGAGCGGCACCCGGGACATCCAAATCTTCTCGAGGCCTATTTCGACGAGGACCCGCGGGCCGGGAGCCTCCGGGCCTATGTGCGAAAACCCCTGTTCTCGCGGGAGGGGGCGAACGTCACCCTGCATCGGGACGGAAAGGACGTCGCTTCGATGGAGGGCCCATATGGGCAAGGCCGCTGGGTCCGACAGGCGGCGACGGACCTCTTCCAGAGCGCCGGCGGCTATGCGGTGATCGGAAGCTGGATCGTCGGCGACGAGGCTTGCGGCATCGGAATCCGCGAGGACAGCTCCCCCGTCACCATGAACCTGTCACGCTTCGTCCCCCACATCATCGAGGACAGGCTCGGACAGGGACAACCCTGAGCAATCCCGCGCCCCGGCCTCCTACCGCGCCATCACCTGCTTCACGATCTCGACCAGCTGGCGCAGGCTAAAAGGTTTGGGCAGGAAGTTGAACTGCTCGCCCTCGGGCAGGTTCTTGCGGAAGGCGTCTTCCGCATAGCCCGACACGAAGATCACCTTCAGGTCCGGATAGAGCTTGCGCAGCTCGCCGAGCAGGGTCGGACCGTCCATCTCGGGCATGACCACGTCGGAGACCACGAGGTCGACCGCCTCGCCGCGCTCCTCCATGACCTGCAGGGCCTCGATGCCGGACGCCGCCTCCAGCACCGTGTAGCCGCGGGCCGTAAGCGCCCTGGCATTGACGGCGCGGACCGGGTCCTCGTCCTCCACCAAGAGGATAATGCCCTGGCCGGTCATGTCGGCGGCTGGCACCTTGGCGGTCTCGGCCTTCGCCTCCTCGGGCTTTTCCTCCACGGCCGGGACATGCCGCGGCAGGTAGATGGAGAAGGTCGTGCCCTGGCCGACCTTCGAATCCACATCGATGAAGCCGCCGGACTGCTTGACGATGCCGAAGACTGTCGACAGCCCGAGGCCCGTGCCCTTGCCCACCTCCTTGGTGGTGAAGAAGGGCTCGAAGATCTTGTCCATCACCTCGGGGGTTATGCCGGTGCCGGTGTCGGACACCGCGATCCGCACATAGTCCGCGGCCGGCATGCCGCTCACGTTGAGGGAGCCCGCCTCGGCGGCCGGGACGTTCGCGGTGCGGATCGCCAGCTTGCCGCCGTTCGGCATGGCGTCGCGGGCATTGACCGCGAGGTTCACCACCACCTGCTCGAACTGGTTCACGTCCGCCTTCACGAACCACAGGTCGCGGCCGTGGGTGAGATCGAGCTCCACACGCTCGCCGAGGAGGCGCTTCAGAAGCATGGACAGGTCGTAGAGCCGGTCGTTGAGGTTGAGCACCTCCGGGCGCAGGGTCTGCCGGCGCGAGAAGGCCAGCAGCTGGCGCACCAGGCTCGCGGCCCGGTTGGCGTTCTGCTTGATCTGCATGATGTCCTGGAAGGACGGGTCGGTCGGCCGGTGGTTGGCGAGCAGGAGGTCGCTGTAGCCGATGATCGCCTGGAGCACGTTGTTGAAGTCGTGCGCCACGCCGCCGGCGAGCTGGCCGACCGCATTCATCTTCTGCGACTGGGCGAGCTGCTCCTCGACCTTGCGGAAATCGGTGGTGTCGAGGGCGTAGACGATCGCGGTGTCGCCCTCGGACCCGGTCTCGCCCACGGGGGTGATCCAGACCCGAACGGAGCCGCCGTTCTCGCCCGCCGTGTGCAGCTCGAGGGGCTGGATGTCGCTCCGGTTCTCCGCCGCCGCCTTCAGGGCAACCTCCACCGGCGCGCGCTCGCCGGCCGGGAAGGCCTCCAGGAGAAGCGGCCCCTCCCCGCCGCCCTCGCCGGAGCGCGGCAGGGTGCCGAAGAGCTTGGTGAAGGGGGCGTTCGCCTGGACGATGCGGCCGGTCCGGTTGACCGTCGCGATGGCGATGGGAGTGTTGTTGAAGAAGCGGGCGAAGCGCACCTCGGCGGCGCGCTGCCCCTCGTCCACCTCGACGCCCGGCGAGCGGTTGAGGACGAGGGTGCGCGAGGCGCCCATGCGGCCGTCCTGTCCGAAGGCGATGCGATGATAGAGGCGCACGGGCAGGAACTGGCCGTTGCGGCGGCGCAGGTCCAGGTCGAAGGTTTCGGTGCGCACGCTTCCGGGCTCGCCGGAGAACGACGTCATCATGGCCACCACGTTGCGGGGCACGATGTCGGACAGGCCGAGACCGCCCGACCCGACCTGGGCGAGGTCGTAGTCGAGCCAGGAGGCGAGCGTCGCGTTGAGATAGATGATCGAGCCGTTGGGGTCGATGGACAGGAAGCCGGCGGGCGCGTGGTCGAGATAGTCGATCGCGTGCTGAAGCTCCTGGAACACGTTCTCCTGGCGCTCGCGCTCGTGGGTGACGTCCGCGATGGTCCAGAGGGTGGCCGGCCGGCCGCCGGGGCGCGGCATCGGCCGCACGCGCACCCGGTACCAGCCGAATTCCTGCGAGCCGTCGAGGGAGGGCGAGAGCCTGATCTCCTCGGAGCCCGTGCGGTGCTCCCGCGCCGCCTGGGCGAGCCTGTAGATCGCCTCGGACACCTCCGGGGCGCCGGTGAAGAGGCGCTCGACGGCGCGCACGTCGCCGCTGTGGGAGCCCGCGAGCGACAGGTATGTCTCGTTGGCGTAGACGATCCGCCCGTCGTCCTCGATGACGACCATGCCCTCGCCGGAGGTGTCGACCATGGTCTTGGTGATGTCGTTGCGGGTCGTGCGTCCGGCGAACTGGATCACCCCGATCGCCACCGCGAAGAGGAAGAACACGCCCGCCATGGCGAAGAAGGCGAGAAGCGCCAGGATGAGAGGCTGCGCCTGCTCGCTGCTGAGGAAGCGCAGGCTCAGGATTGCGCCGACCAGGATGCTGGCGAGCAGCAAGACCAGCCCGATATGGCCGGGACGGTCGGAACGATCGATCGTCGTGCTCTTCGGCTGGACGCCCTGGTGAGCCATGGAAGTACACTATCCCTACGGAATGCCGGTTCGCCCCGCGGACCGAGGCTGCGGAAATGCGGGCCAACCGCTTGATCTTTCGACCATACTACATGGAATTTATTGATCGACCTCTAAGGCGGCGCAGCCCGCAAGCACAAGAGGAAACGCCGCTTTCGGCCGTCCCGACCTTGAGCTTCGCGCAAGACAGTCCACATTGTGACGGTCGAAAAAGCAAGACGGGGCCTGAATTCTTCGGGCCCGGCGCCGTTGATCGCAACCCTGTATCTCTTCCATCGCTGGGAAAGAGCCGTTAACCATCTGTTAACCTTGCTCATCGCTTTCCTGGTCGATGTGATACAAGAAAAGTCCGGAACACGGCCTGGAAAGGCCTCCACAACGCTTGAGAGTTTAACGTGCTAGCTCAATTTGGTATCGAAGCGTCAAGGGCGGCCCAGTACGTCATCGCCTTCGCGATCATCCTCGCACTGGTCGCGCTGTTCGGAGTGGTTCTGCGCAAGCTCACCGGCTCGCGCCTCATGATCTCCGGCCAGGACCGGGGGCGCAGCCGCCAGCCGCGGCTCGGGGTGGTCGACATCTACGACCTCGACCGGCAGCGCCAGCTCGTCCTCCTGCGCCGCGACAATGTCGAGCATCTCCTCCTGATCGGCGGCCTCAACGACGTGGTGATCGAGACGAACATCGTCCGCGTGGCCGGCGCCCGCATCCCCGTCGCCCAGAACGACGCCGGCCCCGAGCGCCTGGAGCCCAGCCTGGACCAGGCTCCGCGCCCGGCACTCGAGGGCTCAGGCCGTCCGTCCATCGAGACCCAGCTCGCCGCCCAGCTCGGCGCCTTCGTCAGGCGCCCGTCGGAGGAATCCGACATCGAGGAGGAGCTTGCCCCCGTCGCCACGGTCAGCGCGCCCGTCCCGGCCCGGCCGGAGCCTGCCCTCAAGCCCGACGAAGTCAAGGTTTCGGTGGCACCGGCTCCGGTGCCGGCCCCCGGCGTGCATGGCCTTCGGGCAGAGGCGCGGATTCCCCCGTCGGCTCCCGAGCCGCGCCGGTCGCAGCCGGCCCAGACCTTCACGCCCGTCTTCCCGCAGCGCCAGGCTGCGCCGCCTCCTCCCCCTGCGCCGGCGCCCGAGGTGGTGCGGCCTCCCCAGGCTGCCCCGACCGCTCGCCCGAATGCCGATGCAGTGGTCCTGTCGGACATGGCCAAACAGCTCGAGGAGGCGCTGAAGCGTCCTGCCGCTCCGGTCCCGCCGGCTCCTCCGGTCCATGCGACACCGCAGCCCGTGCAGGAGGACGTGGTCGACGAGGACGAGCTTCTCGAGCCGGCCATGCCCGAGCGCGAGACGACCGGTCCGGCCCAGCCCGCCTTCGAAGAGGAAGAGGAGGAGCGCGCTCCTCCGCCCCGTCCGGCTCCGGAACCGGTTCAGCTGCGCCCCGCCGTGGAGCCTGTCCGGCCTGTGCCGCCTGCGCCGCCCCAGCCCGCTCCGGCTCCTGCCGCCGAGGCTCCTCCGGCCCAGGCCGCCCCGAAGCCGGCCCAGAAGGCCCCGGACCCGTTCTCCGTCGAGGAGATCGAGGCGGAGTTCGCACGCCTCCTGGGTCGCCCGCTCGATTCCGGCAAGCGGGAATAGGCGCCCGATCCTCTCTTGGGCCTCCCAACAAAAAGGGCTCCGCAAGCGGAGCCCTTTTTGTTGTCTTTGGTAAGAACGCTAGTCGTCCCGGTAGACCCGCTCGTTCCTCTCGTGACGCTCCTGCGCCTCAAGCGAAAGGGTCGCGATGGGCCGAGCCTCCAGGCGCTTGAGGGAAATCGGATCGCCGGTTTCCTCGCAATAGCCGTAAGTCCCGTCGTCGATGCGCGCCAAGGCGGCGTCGATCTTGGCGATGAGCTTGCGCTGGCGGTCGCGGGCGCGGAGCTCGATGGCACGGTCTGTTTCGGATGAGGCGCGGTCGGCGAGATCCGGGTGATTCTCGTTTTCGCTCTGGAGGGTTGCCAGGGTTTCCTGTGCCTCCCTCAAGATGTCACCCTTCCAGCGGATCAGCTTGCGCCTGAAATACTCCCTTTGCCGTTCGTTCATGAACGGTTCGTCGTCAGTTGGCCGATAACCCTCGTCGATTACAGTGTTCGTCATGGTGGGCCGTTTTATCCCCAATGGAACTGGCGCCCCTATACAGAGAAGCAAAGCCCGCGACAACGCACTTCGGTGTCACCGATTTGTCTAACATTGGGGCGGATCGCACCCGGCCTCACCCATTTGGGTTAGTTGAGAGCGCAAAGAACGATTTGCCGCACCCATCGACCACTCAGAGAACGCGCCGGAGCGCCGCCGTCACGTCCTTCTCGATTTGGCGGGCGATCGGCAGCCGGTAGTGCAGCGCGTCGAAGAAGAGGTTGGGGTTGCGGTTCTCGGGCCGGTCGACCCGCCAGTCGACCACGGCGGACTTCGGATGAACCTGTGCGGCGGCGGTCAGGGCCGCCTTGCAGGCCTGGAGGCTGAACGCCTTCTCGGTGCCGGCAGGCGGCTGGATGTTGATGTAGGCCGGCGGGACAATGAGCACGAGGGCGGTCTCTGCCGGCAGGGAGGCGGCAACCTCCTTCAGCCTCTCGGCGGCGGGAAAGCGCCGCTTGCCCTCCTGCGGGTCGCGCTCGAAGCGTTCGGCCGACGCATAGGGCTTCTGCTCGAGCCTTTTCCGGATGGCCGGATTGGTCGTGTAGCCGAGCGCCGTGTATTCGGGCTCGTAGTCCCAGTAGCCATCGGGGCGGGCGCGCTCCTGGTCTTTGCCGAGGAGATACGCGAAGCGCATCGGCAGCTCTTCGAGGAGATCGAAGCGCACGAGGCCTTCGGCGTATTCCAGCGGGTCCCGGCTGTAGAGCCAGAACGGGAAAGGCTTGTCGTTCGGCAGGGCGGGATCGGACGTGCACCATAGGTCGTCGACGCTCACGACGACCGCCCGGGGCGGCGCCTTGCGGTGGCGCAGGAACCAGTCGATCAGCGCCAGGTGCTCCTTCGGGCCCGAGCCCGGCACGGCAAGCTGGACGAAGTTGAGCCCGCTCCCCTGGTTCAGGCGCTCCGGCGACAGGAGCTGGATGCGGGAATTGCCCACCACCATCGCGTCGAAGGCGGGATCGCGGCCGCGGCTGGCATTGGCCGTGCGCGGCCCCTGGGGGCGGACGCCGGGCTTCTCGAACAGGGCCGAGCGGCCGGAATCGTAAGGATCGACCACGATGGCGAGCGCGACGATCGCGGCCAGCACCGCCAGGGTCGCGACGACGAGCGTGATCGCGAAGCGGCGCCAGAGCGTCCCGTCGTGCTGGACGGCGGCCTCAGAACTGGAAATAGACGAATTCATAGTTTGCATCATCGCCGATCTTGAACAGCACGACCACGAACAGCAGGGCGAAGAGAGCCGCGATCCAGGGCTTGGGCGGCAGCTTGTGGATGAAGGTCCAGGCGGTCGGCCCGATCATCGCAACGGCCGCCCCGATGGCGAGCGCCCGCCACTTCAGGGTGAAGCCTTCCGCCCCGAAGCCGAAGAGGCCCGCATAGAAGTTCCCCGCCACCTCGAAGCTCCCGGACCGGAAGATGGTCAGGGTCAGCACGAAGAACGTGAAGGTCAGGAGCCAGCCGAGGAAGCTCGGCATCGAGTAGCCGGCCTTGCGCCAGAGGACCGCCACGCTCAGCCCAACGCCGTGCAGGGCTCCCCAGACCACGAAGGTCCAGCCCGCCCCGTGCCAGAGGCCGCCGAGCGTCATCGTGGCGGTGAGCGCCGCGAGCTGGACCACGAGCCCCTTCCGGCTGCCGCCGAGCGCGATGTAGAGATAGTCGCGCAGGAAGCGCGACAGGGTCATGTGCCAGCGGCGCCAGAAATCCTGCAGCGAGGTGGCGCGGTACGGCACGTCGAAGTTCTGCGGGAGCACGATGCCGAACATGAGTGCCATGCCCAGGGCCATGTCCGTATAGCCCGAGAAGTCGAAATAGACCTGGAACGTGAAGCCGAGGGCCCCCTGGAGAGCCTGGCCCATGTCGAGGGCGTGGCCCTGCTGGGCCATGGCGTAGATCGGGTTGGTGTAGTCGGCGAGCTGGTCGCCGAGGAAGACTTTCTTGGCGAGGCCCGCCACCAGGAGCATCAGCCCGCGGGCGAAGCGCTCGGCCGCGTCCGGGCGCTCGTAGGGGCGCTCGTCGAACTGGTGCATGATCTCGCTCCAGCGCACGAGCGGGCCGGCAAGAACCTGCGGGAAGAAGCCGATGTAGAGACCGTAGCGGACCAGATCGTAGCGCGGCGCTTTGCCGGCCTTCAGGTCCGTCAGGTACATGATGTGGTGGAACGTGAAGAACGAGATGCCGAGCGGCAGGGCGATGTCGAAATGGATCGTCGGCACGCCGGGCACGATGGTGGCGAAATCGGCGAAGAAGTTGAAGTACTTGAAGAACGCCAGGACGACCAGGTTCGCCGTGATGGCGAGCGGGATCAGGACGTCGCGGCCCGTCTTGGTGAAGCTTTCGGCGACGAGCCAGTTGACCAGGACCGAGAGGACGAGCAGCGGCGCGAAGCGCCAGTCCCAGTAGCCGTAGAACAGCAGTGACAGTCCGAGCAGCACCGGCAGGCGCCACTCCGGCTTGAACCGCTCGACCAGCCAGTGGATCAGGAGCGCAGCCGGCAGAAAGCCGAAGAGGAAGATGAACGAGTTGAAGAGCATCGCCGCGGAACATCATCGGACGGCGCGTGAACGCCCTGTTCCGCGCCTGAAGGGCGCGCTCTTGTGCGGGAATGCGAGCCCGGCGTCAACTTTCAACGATGCGGGTTAACGCAAGCATGCTCGCGATGCGTGTCACACCGCCGCGGCCTCGGCGCGACTCACCAGCTCCCCGGCCACGTCGCCGATCTTCGGCGTCTCCTCCCGGATGAACGGGAGCGGACGGCACACCGAGAGGGCCGCAAGGCCGAACCGGGCCGTCATGAGCCCGTTCAGCACGCCCTCCCCGAGCTTGGCCGAGACCCGGGCCGCAAGCCCCAAGCCCAGCACCTGCTGCATGAGGCTGTCGCCGACCGCCATGCCGCCGGTGACGGCCAGATGATTGAAGGCGGCCTTCGCCAGGCGCAGGAAGCCGAACAGGCCCGGGCGGCCGCCATAGATGCGGGCGAGCGTGCGCAGCAGGCGCACGGCGGCGAAGATCACGAAAGCGACGTCCACAATAGCGCGAGGGCTCACCGCTGTGACCAGCGACACCTGCTTCGCCGCTGCCGCGATGGCGCGCTTCGCCTGGGCGTCGAGCGGCGCCAGCAGCTCCCGCTCCGCGATCGCGAGACGGTCGTCGGCATCGATGATCTCGTCCATGGAGGCCATCAGCCGCGCGCTGCCCTTCACGGCGCTGGCGCGGGCGTTGTAGAGCCCGAGCAGGTCCGACACGATGGACTTGGCGGCCTTGTGATCCTTGACGGCGAGCGCGTCTACGGCCGCCTCCCGCAGCTTCTCGATCTTCTGCTCGCGCAGGATGCCGGACACCTCCCGGCCGATGATCGCCAAGAAGGCCACGAGAGCCAGGACCGAGAGGGCCAGGGCCACCCAGCCTAGCCAGGGCGCGATGGCATAAAGCTCGACGATCAGATTCTCCACCGCGAGGCCCAAGCCCAGCATCAGCAGGCCGGACAGGGCCGACAGGAGGATGCCGACCCAGGGCGCGCGGCGCCGCCCGCCCATGGGCACGACGGTGCCGTCGGCGGCCTCGATGGCGTCGAAGGGCTCCTCCGTCACCACGACGGCGCCGCTTTGCACGTCCGGGGCATCGAGTCGGAAGGCGCGGGGCTGGCGGGTCATGCGAAGCGGTCTCCCAGCAGGAATTCAAGGGCGCGGTCGAGGCGGATATGGGGCAGCTTGCCCATGCGGCCGGCCGCATCCACCGGCAGCTTGGGCGGCCGGAAGCGTGGGAATCGCAAGGAGCCGGGCGGCACCGCGCCCTGGAACACCGCCTCGGCCGTCTCGGGCAGCTCGCCCGGAAAGATCGCCGCCTCCGTCTCGCCGTCGAAGACCTCGTCCCCGACCCGCTCGCCTGCCTCCGGCACGCCCGCCACGGCCCGCAGGGTCTCGCGGCCTTCGCGGATCGTGGTCTCCCGGGTCGCCCGCACGGAGGCGAGCGCCACCGTCCCGACCCGGGCGCCCGCGGCCTCCGTGCGCCGCACGGCGCGGTTCACAAGGAAGCGCAGGATCGCATCGAGCCGGTCGTGGTCCGTGTGATGGATGTGGTCCGCCTTGGTGGCGGCGAACAGCACCCGGTCGGCCCGGGGCGAGAACAGGCGGGACAGGAAGGTGTTGCGCCCGATGCGGAACGCCATCAGCACCTGATCGAGGGCATCCTCCAGTTCGGCCAGAGCGACCGGACCCGCATCGATGGCGGCGAGCACGTCCACGAGCACGATCTGCCGGTCGATGCGCTGGAAATGATCGCGGAAGAACGGCCGGACCACATGGGTCTTGTAGGCCTCGAAGCGCCGCTCCATCAGGGCCGCGAAGCTCCCCGGCGCGATCGCCTGCCCGTCGGCGAGGTCGAGGGGCGCGAAGGTCAGGGCCGGCGAGCCGGCGAGGTCGCCGGGCATGAGGAAGCGGCCCGGCGGGGTCGTCGCCACCGCCTCCTCCCCGGCCCGGAGCGCCGTGAGGTAGGTCTTGAAGGCGTTGCTCGCCTTGCCGGCCAGGACCTCGTCCGCCGGCCCGGCCGGATCGACGGTCTTCAGGAAATCGTGCCACGGACCGGCGATGGCGGCGCGGTCGCGGCGGCGGCTCGCCTCCACGGTCTGCTTGGACCATTCCGCGAAGCCCGCATCGAGCAGAGCGAGGTCGAGCAGCCACTCGCCCGGATAGTCCACGATGTCGAGGGCGAGCGAGGCCGGCCCCGTGCGCCAGCCGGACCTGCGCTCGTACTCGATATCGACCCGAAGCTCGCTGATCCGGTCCGTCGATTGCGGCCAGCGACGCTCCTCCGTCAATGCCTCCAGGTGCTCCTCATAAGGAAAGCGCGGGATGGCGTCGTCAGGCTGATGGGCCAGGTGCGCCCGCCGGATCCGCCCCTCGGCGGAGGCCCGGAACGCGGTCAGTGACGTGCCGCGGGTCAGGTGATGAACGAGCGCCGTGGTAAAGACGGTTTTGCCGGAGCGGGCGAGGCCCGTGACGCCGAGGCGGAGCGAAGGCTGGACAAGCTGGCCTGAGGCCTCCCAGAGCGATTGCGCGGCCGACCCGGCGCGGGAGGCGAAATTGGTGATCACGGACACGAATATTTACCTGCTTTCCTCAAGCCGAGCTTCAAGGTGGGGTCTGGAGCGGCAGCCCGCAAGTCAAGCTCAGCGGGTGGCGCTGGCCCTCTCCCGGAACAGTTCGGCACGGGAAGCCCCACCCGACTTCATGGCGGCGCGCTGGATCCCACGCTCGACCAGATCATGATCCGCCTTCAGCATGCCGAGTTCGAACCCCGACATGGCGAGCATAATGTGGGTCAGGTTCGGCAGCGGCGTGCCGTCCGCCTCGAACAGCCTCAGGTCGTCGGTCGGGCCGATGCCGAGCCCCTCGACCATGCGGGCCGCGTAGTTGCGGATGCGCTGCTCGTCGGGCGCGCAGGCGGTCGCAGCCTGAGGCTGCGGAACCGGCTTTGGGGCGGCGGAAGCGGTCGCCTTGGGGGCCGGTTGCGGCTTGCGCGCCATGGCGATCGCGACCGGTGAGGGCTTCGACGGGCGGACTGCCGGCTCGGGCTTTTTCCGCTCGCCTCCTCCGGCCATGATGTCGGGCACACGGTATTGCGGCGTCCGGACCGGCAGCACCATGGAGACCCGTCCCGGCTTGCCGCCGGGACCGGCCGTCGCCGTGTACCGCACGCTCCCGCCCTTGCGCTTCGACGCGAGATAGCGCGCCCGCAGGGTCCCGCCGATGCCCTTGACGGCCAGCACCGCCGCGCCGCCGAGGCTCGTGGCGATTCCGCATTCCGCGGGCGCCCAGCGGCGCACGATGTCGAGGGCGGACTTGCGTTTGAAGTCGAGATAGTAGCGCCGCAGCAGGGTCGCGGCGGCCTCGGCGCCGTGATCGGCGGAGGCGAAGCCCACATGCCCCTCGCCGTCGGTGGCGAGTTCCCCGTTCCAGCGGGCGCTCTTGATGCACCAGTAATTGTTGAGGCGCACGCAGCGGGTGACGACCGGACGCCCCGCATTCAGGAGCGCCGCGAGGGCTACGACGGGCTTCGGCCCGAGCGCGTCCATGGCCTCGAGGCGCCAGTTCGTGACCTCTCGGGTGGCGGATTCGTAGCGGGCAGCGGATGCCCGCTCGGCCGGGTCAGCGCGACCGGAGGCTTCCACCAAGAAGTCGAGATTGCCCGGGAGAGCGGCGCGGCCGGCGAGGACGAGCGCGATCAGCGTTTGAGCCACCATGTGCGGATCCGCCCCCTTGTTTGCACGAGAAACCTTTGCCGGGTTTCAGGCAGAACGATGGTGGAGGCAGATAGTTCAGTCAGTCGTCCTCGCCAGTGCCGAGCGATTTCGGGGTCGAGAACCGCTCGAGCCTTCCCGACTTGCGGCCGACCTCGCGCCAGTTCTCGTGCGGGAAGTCGATCACCGCGAGTCCCGCAGTCGGGTATTTCTGGCCCATGCGGAGGATGCCCTCATGGTCGCCGTCGCGGATCAGCAGCGCCGCGAGGTCCTCGAAGCCCGGGTTGTGGCCGATCATGAGAAGCGTGCGCGCCTCGGGCTCGACCTCGTGCAGCACGCCCAGGAGGCGCGCCACCGGAGCCTCGTAGATGCGTCCGTCCCGGCGGGTCTCCACGTCGCCGAGGATCGGCTGCACGAGATCCCAGGTCTCCATGGTGCGGCGGGCCGGCGAGACGAGGACCAGGTCCGGCACGAGATCCTCGTCCTTGAGGTAGTGCGCCATCCGGACCGCCGCCTCCCGGCCGCGCTTGGCGAGGGGACGGTCGACGTCGAGGACGCCGGAAGGCCAGGCCGCCTTGGCGTGACGCAGCAGCATGAGGCGGATCAAAGGGTACTTCCTCCTGAGGTTGCTCCGGTTTGAAACCATACCTATCAGGGGAGAATGTCTCTATGACAATACCAAAGGGACCGGAAACGCCTGAGGGCTCCTGCTTCCGACAGTAGGAGCCCTCCTTGTTCATGCCAGTCGAGGGCGCTGCCTAGATCAGCAGAAAGTCGCTGTAGGATATCTTGTCGAGACCTTTCTCGAGCTTTGCGATCTGAACGGCTGCATGATGGCCGCTTCCGTCCTTGTCGTAGAAGACTTTGCCGGTCTTCTTCTCATAACGGATGAAGTCGTTGTGGTCCTTGGCCTTGTTCCCGACCACGAACATACCCTTCTTGAGAGCGCCGGCTTTGCCGATAGGTTTGAAGAAGCTCTTCCCGAGAGCAATTCTGTCCTCGCCGCTCCTGAAGTCGAGAATGGTGTCGACGTCAGCATTCGACTTCACCATGGTGTCGAGCACGAATGTATCGCGACCGCCGCCGCCGAGGAGTTGATCCTTGCCCTTGCCGCCCGAAAGCCAATCGTCTCCAAGACCGCCTTCGAGCCGGTCGTTGCCGTTGCCGCCGGAAAGGCTGTCGTGACCATCGCCCCCGATGATGACGTCTCGCCCAGCCGTGCCAGTGAGATTTCTACTGGCAGGAAGGTCAAGGAAAGCGTCTGGATCCAGCCTGATCGTCTGATCGCTGAAGCGAGCCGATCCTACATTTCTGAGCAGATCGGAGCCATCCTGATTCCCGCGCAGATCGGCGACCGTGAACGTGCCGTCAGCATTTGCCGAGATGCGATAATCCGACCGCGCTCCCGAGAAAACGGCTATGCCACCCCCTACGCCGCCGTCGAGTGTATCGTTACCTTTTCCGCCGATCAGTTCATCGATTCCGGCACCGCCATCAAGGCTGTTGGCACCATCATTTCCAACGATGAGATTGTCGAGATCGTTCCCGGTGAGGTTGATCGCGGCCGTGCCATTAGCGGCCTTGAGGTTCTCGATATTGAAGATCGTCTTCAGCGAGAAGCTGACGGATGCGATGACCGTATCGGTACCGGCGCCCTTCTGCTCGGACGGAAGTTCGAGGGCATCGTCGACGATGAAGGTATCGTCCCCCGCTCCACCGGACATCGTGTCTCGACCGGCGCCGCCATCCAGGATGTTATTTCCTGAATTGCCAGTAATCCTATTGTTCAGAGCATTCCCGGTGCCGTTAATATGGCCATCCCCAGCTAGGACCAGGCCCTCGACATTCGACCCTAGCGAATAGGTGATCGTGGACTCAACGGTGTCGAACCCCTCGTTCTCTGCCTCGACTACCATATCCGACGCGCTATCGATGTCGTAATAGTCGTTTCCGAGGCCACCTATCAGTTCGTCATCCCCACCACCCCCAGTGAGGACGTCCTGGCCACGCCCGCCGACGAGCCGATTGTTTCCAACATTGCCAACCATGAAGTTGTCGGCATCGTTGCCGGTCGCGTTCAGATCGTCTTCACCGAGAAGAGTTAGCCCTTCGAGATTGGCTCCGAGGGTGTAGCCATCGAATGAAACGTAAGCGGCATCGGACGTGCCGCCATTCTGCGTTTCGACGACCTGATCCAGGGGATCGTCCAGGTAATAATAATCGTCGCCGTCGCCGCCGGCCAAGATGTCGGCGCCCAACCCGCCATCGAGCAGATTCGATCCTGCATTTCCGGTCAGTCTGTTCGCAAGATCATTGCCGAGAACGCCGTCGTCGGCCGTTCCCGCAGGCAGTGTATAGTCTAGTTCCTCAGCATCCAGTTCCCATCGCTGTCTGGTGGGATTGTACACGACGGCCATGCTGGCTCCTCCCTTTTAGGAAGATAACCTTATAACCGGGCCAGGAGATTTGCAACTATATTACGAATAAAGCGTTATGCACGGGGTTTAGCGCCCTTCCCGCCGGGCGATGAAGGCGAGCTTCTCGAACAGGCTCACGTCCTGCCAAATGCACGTTGATTTCACTGAGTTTCCTTGTCTCATAAGGAGTTATGCCCTACATATTGCACTACATTCTGCAAACTTTAGGGGAGAAGATGAGAAAGCGGGACCAGCACTTGAAGCTCAGAGGCGATAATTATCATTTCGTCCTGCGGGTTCCTACTGACGTTGCGCCTGTTGTCGGTAAGAAGCTCATTCAAGAGAGCCTCAAGACCAGCAATCTAACGGAGGCACGGCGCAAGCGCGACCAGCTTGAAGCTCACCATAAGGCTCGGTGGAACATCATCCGGGATGCTCTCAAGACCCGCCATATGTCCCCTGAGTTAGCATCGCTGGCTGCGACCATCCGCAACATCCTAGCTGATCTTCCCGATGATGAGGCGACTCTCCGCATTACAGGGAAAATTGCGGAGCAGATTGAAGACCAATTGACGGTGAAAGCTGCGGCGGAGTTCCAAGGGAAGGCGACTGGCGAACTCAAAAGCATGGAGGATGCTGTAACTGAGTTTCTCGCTAGAGCTACGCTCAAAGACAGCACGAAGCGGCTTTATCGGTCGGCATTAAACGTCGTCTGCGACCGCTTTCCCTACATTTCTGACATCGACCGGAAAACCGCTCGGATATTCCTACAAGCTTATGCTGAGACGCATACGCCGAAGGCTATCAAGAACCTTATTGCGGCGGCTTCGTCCCTTTATGCCTTTCATGGGTTTGATCCTTCTGTGTGGAAGGAGCACAAGCTCTATCCAGGCAAGGAGAACACTGATCGTGGGATTTGGACCGATGGCGAAGTTCACAGGCTCATTGAAGCGGCACGCAAGGTTGACCCTCGCATGGCCGATGCACTGACCATTGCCGCTTACACTGGCATGAGACGCCAAGAAATTGCGCAATTCAGGTATGACGAAGCCAAAAACCAGATCGTAGTTGAGGCTGCGTTCTCTAAAACTAAGGATTCCATCCGGCGTATTCCTTGTCACCCTGAGGCGCGGGAGGCTGTCCAACGTTTCATACGTGATCGCCTCTCAGTCCACATGCTGTCCTCACGGTTACCTCAAGTGATTGAGGCGGCGAATGTGGAGAAGGAGATTAAGATAGACGGCAAGCCTCACAAACGGGACTTGCACGCCTTCCGCCATACTTTTGCGTCTAAGCTTGCTGAGGCAGGAGCCGATGAAGCTTCCATCGCGCGGCTTCTAGGTCATGCCCCAAGGGGCGTTACACGCATGTACTCAAACAAGGTTGACCCAGATTCGCTTAGGCCCGCACTTGAGCTACTGAAATATCCGTCCGTTTCGGAATAAATGACTGCTCTTGATACGCGACTAGGCACAGTTGACCGGCTGAAATGCTTAGTCTGTAAGGGATTGAACCTATCCCATGTTATTTACAGGTGTTCATTTTGAACAGCGATAGGCTCAATCCCTTGCTACACAAGGCTTTCACGCCATCAAAAGTCAGGGGCCTCGTACTTCGGTAGAGTCCAGTTAGAGCTAGCCTTCATAGCCTGAATTACTTGCTCCGCATGGCTAATAACTGATCCCCTAGCCTCAGGATCAGCCATAGCCTGAAACGTCTGATAGACCTTGTCTAACCCTCGTATAGCTGGCTCCCTGTGGTCTGAGCCGCTAAACCACTCAGGCTCACCCTTACCCTTAAACTCATCAGTTCCGCCCATTTTACGAGCTATCTTAGGGAAGTCTTTAATCATCCAGTTTCGGATAGTCGTATGTCGTCTACCAATATCCAGCCCTATCTCACGATAGCTCTTATAGTTATTCTTCCCTTTAATATGCTGTCTGGCTCTAATATAAGCCCGGAACACTGATCTAAACTCAGCCGCCTTAAGAGCTAGACCATGCTCTAGATTAGCCTTAGCCGCTATCCAAAGAGCCTCAGCCTCAGTATTCTCAGTGATAATAGCATCAGCTCTTGGAATCCCTATCAACTCCAATGCGGCTACTCTATGCCATCCATCAACAAGGATAAGCACACCGTTGACCAGCGATACCCTGACAGGGTCTATAGTCTTACCTGATCTATAAACCTCAGCGTAACGCTTAATCGTAACCTTATCTAATTTATTACGTACTTGGTAAGCCTGATCTCTAACTAGCTGTGATATATCAACCTGCTTAACTTCAAGATCAACATCATTCACTACCTTCTTACTCATTGAATATCCCCTAAAGCTTGGTGATACTCGGTTAATTCTCTCATCTTCCTTTCGTGGTCTTTCCTCTCAAGTTTAGCCAGGGTCAATCCCGCAGGACCAAAAGCTATAGCCAGTTTCATCCCTAGACGCTCAACAGCTTTCGGGCTGAGTTCTCTATAAGCAGTCTTGGTTCTACCCGTAGCATTATCAGTCCAAGTACCGGCATTAAGGTTAGTCAGACCTCTAACCCTACGTACCATTTGGGTAAGAAAGGCTTTATCACCCTTGATCTTCTTAGGCTCTTGATCCTGAAGAAGATACATAGCCAGCACTGTCTGTACCACGTCCTCAGGTTCAACCGCATTAGATAGCTTAACTAGCTCAAATGCTGTTATTCTATTGTAGTCGGCCATAGGCGTTCCTTTACGCCATCGCTCAACTACAACATTAGCATCGTTGATGAGTGCTACCCATACAGCCTTAAGCTTATTCCAAAGTGCTTTATCCTTATTCTTCTCAATCCTTTCTCTGACCAATTGTCTGTAGATTTTCAGATCGGCTTTGGTGACGGCGTCCTGGTTTAATGCGCCATGCCGCCTCAGCCGCGACCGATGTGAGTGACAGTAATTCCCAAAGCGAGACGCGGCCCTCTTGGTGCATCCCGCAGCCTTACATACGCGATTCAATGTATTCCTCTTCTAGCGCCCATACCCGAAAAGACAGGCGATAGAAGAAACTAACAATTTATAGATTGGCTACTAGAGTTGATTTTATTTTTTTATCATTTAGAAATGTTACCTCGAATAATTACGATAACGTAAGCATCTTCAACACAGTACCTTACATTGGTTACCGATATTGAGCCTCAATCATACGCTTAATACTCATTGCCTGATACGGCTTACCATTAGAACCAACAAAGCCATTAGCCGCTAACTCAGCCGAAACCTCACGTAAAGACCTGCGCTTACCATTCACCGGATAACGATAGAGCTTCTTAGCCAGAGCAACTAGCTCAGGGTTAAGCTCAGCGTGAGACTTACGACCCTCAACCTTGACACCCGTAGCTCTCTTACGGTCACGCGCACCCTTAAGCTTGGTGACAAGCATAGTCTTTTCAAACTCAGAGACGGCACCTAAGACTTGACGGATGAGCTTTGCTGTTGGGGTGTCGTCCTGGAAGGAATCGGGGCTATCAGCGGCAATGAGGTTGATGCCTCGCTCTTTGAGCATGGCGTAACCCGTCTCCTGTACGATCAGATCACGCGCAAAGCGGCTGGCCGTCTCAACGATGATAGTCCTCACGCCATTGGTCGCTATGCCTTCCATCATCGTCGTAAAGCCAGGACGATCCGCAACGTGATCCGCCCCTGATACCGCCTCATCGTAGTAGGAGAAGACGAGTTCGTACCCCGCAGCCCTAGCATAAGCCTCGATGGCCTGACGCTGGCGCTTCTCGCTATCCTTATCCGCCCCAACGTTCGCCGCTGACGAGGTTCTGAGATAGGCCACAGCCTTTGTCTTACCCTTGCTTGCCATAACGTTCATCCCCGTATTTGTATCGATATCCTGAGAAAAAGTTACAGATGGGCCCTTCAAGGTCAAGTCTGGTGAGTGCTCTCCGCAGATCTTTCTAGACCAGAATAAAAGGGCAACAGGACTGGCATGGGGGGAAGCCGTTCCACAAAGGGCCAGCGAAAAGCTTCAGAGATTTTTTCGCCAAATTCCAAGGCGGCATGCAAAACTTAGGTTTATTACTTGCCTCGAATTTCCGAATGTATGTTTTGAATTATGGTTGTGACTTTATAGCCCTCCATTCTGAGAATTTTCTTATAGCCATCTATCTTGCCTACAAAGACGTTGATCTTTGGCGATATTGCAGACATATGATCTATAAATGACTTGTTATTACTCGCAGCGTTGCCGTCCTTATTGTCAATAAGCGCATTGGTGTAAACTCTAAGTTCAATCAAATCATCGGTGTTGTCTAATATCATCGAATATACGTGTATTATCGTTGATTGAAGTTCGCGATCCACTTCGTCGATATGAATCTTGCTCAAAGAGTCACGATTCTTAACTACAGTTTCGCAAAGGTCTCTGGTCGCATAAACAAGACCATAATTGATTTCTTTCAAGTTCGTCTCTTCTGAATACACAATCATTCTATCAAATAGGTCTTTAAATCGACCTAAACTGGCAAGATGAGAGACAATTATAGCCTTAACTTCTAGGGCAATCTGAAGCTTACGCTCAAGTCTTGGAAGATACACTTGTCTCGACGACGCTTGCCACTGCCCGTAGGCGAAACAAGCGGCTGCGATTGCTACAATCACGGTACCGACCGATGAAACCCAATTACGCGCACAAGCTGGAGCAGGATCGGAACCACACCAAGCATTTGCGTCAGTTATGAGGATAATCAGGGTGAGAACGACGATAGCAACCACGAAGGTGATTGCAGGCCACTGGTCTTTGATCTTCACGGCTAGGTCCTAGTCACGTTGGCTCAACGTGCACCCTTGCATCACATTTCCGATGCTAAAACGCACCTACCAGTGCACTTTTCCTCAGGAATTTCTGCTCAAAGCTGTACCATTCACTGTGAGTGCTCCTGCCCAGCCCTGACGCCGTCCAATGTGACCCACAATCTGCACTACAAACTGGACACTAATCACCTTTGAGCGAAATTGCTTTCCACTAAGCAACTCATTGAAATATCTATCTATTTTGGTCTCTTCTAGCAAGGAAGGCCAGCTTCTCGAAGAGGCTCACGTCCTGCTCGTTCTTGAGCAGCGCGCCATGAAGCGGCGGGATCAGCTTGCGGGTGTCGCGCTCGCGAAGCTGCTCGGGGCCGATGTCCTCCGAGAGCAGCAGCTTGAGCCAGTCGAGCAGCTCGGAGGTCGAGGGCTTCTTCTTCAGGCCCGGCACCTCGCGAACCTCGAAGAAGACCTTCAGGGCCTCCTCCACGAGGCGGTGCTTGATGCCCGGATAGTGCACTTCCACGATCCTGGCCATGGTCTCGGCATCGGGGAACTTGATGTAGTGGAAGAAGCAGCGGCGCAGGAAGGCGTCCGGCAACTCCTTCTCGTTGTTCGACGTGATGATGACGATGGGCCGGCGCGCCGCCCGCACGGTCTCGCCGGTCTCGTAGACGTGGAACTCCATGCGGTCGAGTTCGAGCAGCAGGTCGTTCGGGAACTCGATGTCGGCCTTGTCGATCTCGTCGATGAGCAGCACGGGCCGCGTGTCGGACTGGAACGCCTCCCACAGCTTGCCGCGCTTGATGTAGTGGCGGATGTCGGAGACCCGCGGGTCGCCGAGCTGGCTGTCGCGCAGGCGCGAGACGGCGTCGTATTCGTACAGCCCCTGCTGGGCCTTGGTGGTCGACTTGATGTGCCAGGTCAGGAGCGGCGCGTTCAGGGACTTGGCGATCTCCTCGGCCAGGACCGATTTTCCGGTGCCCGGCTCGCCCTTCACCAGCAGCGGGCGCTCCAGGGTGATCGCGGCATTCACCGCCACGGTCAGATCCTCGGTTGCGACATACGACTCGGTACCCGTGAAACGCGCCATTCCGCCCTTCCCTGTTGCTATCGCGACCCTATGACCTGTCGCTGCCTTTCGACAACCGTCTTCATAGGGTAAGCCGATCACAAAAGGAGAGGACCACACCATGGCATATAACCGCTACCACAAGGACCGAATCGGCAATCACAAGCTCCAGCCCGAGACCCTGATGCTAGGCTACGGCTACGACCCGACCCTCTCAGAGGGGGCCGTGAAGCCGCCGGTCTTCCTGACCTCGACCTTCGTGTTCAACAGCGCCGAGCACGGCAAGGAGTTCTTCGACTACGTGGCCGGCCGGCGCGAGCCGCCCCAAGGAGAGGCGGCGGGCCTCGTCTACTCCCGCTTCAACCACCCGAACTCCGAGATCGTCGAGGATCGGCTCGCGATTTACGAGGAGGCCGAGGCGGGCCTTCTGTTCTCCTCCGGCATGTCGGCCATCGCGACGACGATCCTGGCCTTCGCCAAGCCCGGCGACGTGATTCTGCACTCCCAGCCGCTCTACGGCGGCACCGAGACCCTGATCGCCAAGACCCTGGCCAATCTCGGGATTTCGGCGGTCGGCTTCGGGGACGGCGTCGACGAGGCCGGCATCCGTGCCGCCGCCAAGGAGGCGCAGGCCAAGGGACGCGTGTCGGTCATCATGATCGAGACCCCGTCGAATCCGCTCAACACCCTCGTCGACATCGGCTTCATGCGCACGGTCGCGGAGGAGATCGCCTCCGCCCAGGGCCATCGCCCGGTCGTCGTCTGCGACAACACCCTGCTCGGCCCGGTCTTCCAGAAGCCCCTCGGGCACGGCGCCGACATCTCGGTCTACTCGCTCACGAAATACGTGGGCGGGCACTCGGACCTCATCGCCGGCGCGGCGCTCGGTTCCAAGGACCTGATGAAGCAGGTGCGCCTGCTGCGCTCGGCCATCGGCACCCAGCTCGACCCGCATTCCTGCTGGATGCTCGGCCGTTCGCTCGAGACCCTGGCGCTGCGCATGAATGCCGCGAACCGCAATGCCGAGATCGTCGCGGCCTTCCTCAACGAGCACCCGAAGGTGGTGAAGCTGCACCACCTCGCCTACCTGCCGGAGGGCTCGCGCGCCAAGGCGGTGTACGACGCCCAGTCCACCGCGCCGGGCTCGACCTTCTCGTTCGACGTGGCCGGCGGCGAGGCCGAGGCGTTCAAGGTCCTGAACGCCCTTCAGGTGTTCAAGCTGGCGGTCAGCCTAGGCGGCACCGAGTCGCTCATCTCGCACCCGGCTTCGACGACCCATTCGGGGGTCCCGAAGGCGACCCGGGACCGGCTCGGCGTTACCGATGCGACGATCCGCGTCTCGATCGGCATCGAGAACCCGGACGATCTCGTGGCCGACCTCTCGCAGGCCCTGGCGACGCTCGGCTGAGCCGCAACGCTCCGTTCCACCTCTCCCCCGGGAGAGGTGGACTGCGCCTCTGGCCCGGACCCGAAACGGGCAGCAGGCTCAAGCCTTGGGCATCCATGATCGGCTTGCACGGAATCCAGCCTTGCACCGCCGGGCTCGTTGAACCCATGATAGGCCGAATTGGACAGACAGGATGGCCACCGCGATCAACCTGCAGGCGTACCAGGAACCCATCCTGTTCCTGGCGACGGCAGGCATCATCGTTCCGCTCTTCCACCGCCTCAGGCTCAGCCCGGTCCTGGGGTTTCTCGGCGTGGGCGCTCTGCTCGGCCCCTACGGCCTCGGCCGGCTGGTGCCGGAGCATCCGTGGGTCAACTGGATCACCTTCACGAACCCTGAGGGGACCTCGCATCTCGCCGAGTTCGGAGTCGTCTTCCTTCTCTTCACCATCGGCATCGAGCTCTCCTGGCAGCGCCTGCGCACCCTGCGCCGGATGGTCTTCGGCTTCGGCTCGCTCCAGGTCGCTCTCTGCGCGGTCGCGCTTGGTGCGATTGCCTTCACCTCCGCCGGGAGCATCACCGGAGCGGCCGTCATCGGGCTTGCCCTCGCCCTGTCCTCCACGGCGATCGTGATCCCGGTCCTGGCCGAGCAGAAGCGCCTGAACAGCACGGCGGGGCGCGCTAGCTTCTCGGCCCTCCTGTTCCAGGACCTTGCCGTCGCGCCGATCCTGTTCACGATCGCGGTGCTCGACACGAGCCAGCCGGAGGTCACCCTCTCGTCCTTCGCCTGGGCGCTCGTCTACGCCGCCCTCGCGCTTGCCGGCATCGTCGGCCTCGGGCGCATCGTCCTGCGACCCTTCTTCCAGCTCGTCTCGGCCACCAAGAGCCCCGAGATCTTCATGGCGGCCTGCCTGCTCGTGGTGCTGGTCACGAGCCTCGTGGCGGCGGTCAGCGGCCTGTCCATGGCGCTCGGCGCCTTCATCGCCGGCATCCTTCTGTCCGACACCGAATATCGCCGGGCCGTGGACGTGACGATCCAGCCCTTCAAGGGCCTGCTCCTCGGCGTATTCTTCGTGTCCGTCGGCATGAGCCTCGACGTGTTCCACTTTCTCGAGGCGCCATTCACGATCCTGGCCGTGGCGGCCCTGCTCATCACCGTCAAGGGCGCCATCATCTTCGCCCTCGGGCGGCATTTCGGCCTCAATTCGGCGGAGGCGGCGGAGACCAGCCTTCTCCTGGGACCGGGCGGCGAGTTCGCCCTCGTGATCCTGGGCAGCGCCATCCTGGCGGGCCTCGTGCCGACCGGGATGGGTCAGGTCCTGATGCTCGTGACGACGCTGACGATGATCGCAATCCCGATTCTCGCCCGCATGGGCCGGAACCTGAGCCGCCGGATCGAAAGGCGGCGCCCGCCGGACGCCGCGGTTGCGGTGCCCCCGCCCCTCGACGAGGTGGGCCGCGTCATCATCGCCGGCTACGGCCGCGTCGGCCAGCTCGTGGGCGACATGCTCGAGCGCCACAAGGTCCCCTACCTGGCCATCGACATGGACCCGGTCCGCGTGGCGGCGGAACGCAAGGGCTCGAAGCCGGTCTTCTTCGGCGACGGCTCGCACCCGGACTTCCTGCGGTCCTGCGGCATCGACCGCGCGCTCGCCCTCGTGATCACCCTGGATACCCTGAGCTCCATCGAGGCGGTGGTGACGGCCGCCCGGCAGGAGAATCCGGAGATCACCATCGTGGCCCGTGCCCGGGATGCCCGCCATGCGGTGCAGCTCTATGATCTCGGGGTGGACGATGCGGTGCCGGAGACCATCGAGGCATCGCTGCAGCTGAGCGAGGCGGTCCTGAGCGACATCGGCGTTCCCATGGGGCTCGTCATCGCGTCGATCCATGAGCGGCGCGACGAGTTCAGGACGATCCTGCGCAGCAGCAACCGCAAGCGCGATCCCGAGCGGGCTCAGTTCCATGCCCGGCGCACGATCGGGAAATCGACGGCCGCGGCGCCCGCGGCCGAGCCCGTCAATCAGGCCAGAAGCTGAACGGACAGACCGGATTTCATTCGGCTTGACGGCTTTGTGGCTTGACCTGGAAGGCGGTTGCCGGACATTGACCCGATGTTCCTCACCCTGTTCACAGAGCTGCGCGCGGCCAAGATTCCCGTTTCCTTGCGGGAATACCTCTCCCTGCTGGAAGCGCTCGACCAGGATCTCGCCGACAAGAGCGTGGAGGAGTTCTACTACCTCTCCCGCGCCTGCCTGGTGAAAGACGAGCGGCACTTCGACAAGTTCGACCAGGTCTTCGGGCATGTCTTCAAGGGCATCGAGAACCTGGCGCAGGCGCTCGGCACGGCCGAGATCCCCGATGAATGGCTGCGCAAGCTCGCGGAGCGCTACCTCACCGAGGAGGAGAAGCGCCAGATCGAGGCGATGGGCTGGGACAAGCTCTTCGAGACCCTCAAGGAGCGCCTGAAGGAGCAGAAGGGCCGCCATCAGGGCGGCAGCAAGTGGATCGGCACCGCCGGCACCTCGCCCTACGGCGCCTACGGGTACAACCCGGAAGGCATCCGCATCGGCCAGGACAGAAACCGCAATTTCCGGGCCGTGAAGGTGTGGGACAAGCGCGAGTTCAAGGATTTCGACGACGGCGTGGAGCTCGGCGTGCGCAACATGCGCATTGCGCTCCGGCGCCTGCGCCGCTTCGCCCGCACGGGCGCGCCGGAGGAGCTCGACCTCGACGAGACGATCCACGAGACTGCCCACAAGGGCTATCTCGACGTGCGCCTGAGGCCCGAGCGCCGCAACGCCGTGAAGGTGCTGCTCTTCCTCGATGTGGGCGGGTCGATGGACTGGCACATCCAGGCCGCCGAGGAGCTGTTCTCGGCCGCGCGGCTCGAGTTCAAGCACTTCGAGCACTTCTATTTCCACAACTGCGTCTACGAGCATGTGTGGAAGGAGAACCGCCGGCGCTTCGACGAGAAGATCCCGACCCTCGACGTGATCCGCACCTACGGCTCCGACTACCGGGTGGTCTTCGTGGGCGACGCCTCGATGAGCCCCTACGAGATCATGGTGCCCGGCGGCTCGGTGGAGCACTGGAACGAGGAGCCCGGCCAGCTCTGGATGCAGCGCATCGTCGATCACTTTCCGAGGGCGGTCTGGCTCAACCCGGTGACGAAATCCCACTGGGGCTATACCCAGTCGATCAACCTCATGCGCCAGATCTTCGCCGACCGCATGTATCCGCTCAACCTGGAAGGCATCGATCAGGCGATGCGCGAACTGGTGCGCTAGACACGAATGACCCAGACCTACGAGCACAATCCCCGCCCCGTCGGCGGGCCGGTCAGCTTCACCCTCAAGGGCGGCGAACTCGTCGTGGATACCGGCCGCAAGGTTCACCAGGTGCGGCTCGGGGCCGTCGAGTCCGTGCGCATGGTCTACGAGCCCGGCCGCTTCGGCCAGAAGGCCTATCGCACGAAGGTCCGGATGAAGGACGGCAAGACCTTCTCCTTCACGTCCGTCAGCTGGAAGAGCATGATCGAGGCCGAGCAGCGGACCGACGCCTACCGGGCCTTCGCCCAGGCCCTCTTCTCGGCGATCGCGCAAGCCAACCCGGATGCGCGCTTCGAGGCCGGAAAGCCCTACTGGATCTGGCTGTCCACGACCCTCCTGGCCGTCGCGTCGCTCCTGGCCATGGCGATCCTGATCTGGCGCGCCTTACAGATGGGATCAACCAGCGTCGCCTTCCTGGGCGGCCTCTTCGCCTTGGTGGGGGTCTGGCAGATCGAGCCGATGGTGCGCCTCAACAAGCCGCGGCCCTTCCGCCCCGACGCGCCGCCGCCGGAGCTCCTGCCGGGCCAGCCCTGAGCGCAACCGTAGCGTGACGGGCCGCTGCGTCACCCCCGCCGATTCCGCGAAGTCATTGCGATTATTGCGCAAAACCGTCTTCGTCAGGGCAGAATTCCCATTGACGGGTCTGGCCGCGCCCATATTGTAACATTGTTAAGCTTCGGCCCCTCCGGGCCTGGGGCTCCAGCAAAGGGAAACGGCTATGAAGATCAACATGCTCGTCAAGCTCGCGCTTGCGTTCGCCCTCATCGGGTCGGCGGTGGCCGGCACCATGATGTTTCAGAAGGAAGAGCGAATCGTGCTCGCGGGTGACCCGACCCAGTGGAAGCGCTGACCGAACGCCCCGTTCGGTCACGTCACTGAACCGACTTCACGGCCGCGGCACATCCCTCTTGCCGCGGCTTTTTCTTTACGCCTCGCGTTTCTCGAGGCCGTGCTCCGTCAGGTGCGGACCACGAGCACCGAGCACCGGGCATGGCGCACGATGGTCGAGGCATTGGAGCCGAGCAGGTAGGTCGCCATGGTCGGCCGGTGGGAGCCGATGACCACGAGATCGGCGCCGGTCTTCTCGGCCTCGTCCAGGACCTCATTGTAGATGGAGCCGAGGCGGACGACCGCCGAGACGCGCTCGGCCGGCAGGTTCACGGTGGAGGCAAGTTCCGCAAGGGTCTTCTCGGCCTCCGCCTGCTGCTCCTCGTCGAAGGCCGGCGGCATGAATTCCATATAGGTGACCGGCACGACCGGCCGGACATAGACGAGGCGCAGCGTGCCCTCGGCGCCGTTGGCGAGTTCCACGGCCTTGTCGATGGCGGGCTTGGCGGCCTCGACCTCGGCAAGGTCGACGGGAACGAGGATCGTCTTGAACATGGGGAACTCTCCGGATCAGCCTTGGCGGATGGGCGTGTGAACGACGAGGCCGTCCAGCTCGGGCCTCACGCGGATCTGGCACGACAGGCGGGAATTCGGGCGGACGTCGAACGCGAAGTCAAGCATGTCCTCTTCCATCGGCTGGGGCTGGCCCGTGGCCGCCTCCCACTCCTCGGCCACGTAGACATGGCACGTCGCGCAGGAGCAGGCGCCGCCGCATTCGGCCTCGATTCCCGGAATGCCGTTGCGGATCGCCGTCTCCATGACGGTCGAGCCCTCCTCGGCGTCGACGGTGCGGGCGGTGCCTTCGGCATCGATGAACGTGATCTTGATCATTGCGGACCTCTAACTGACGGCGGATATTTAAGCGAAGGCGCACAGGAAGACGAGTGACGCACGCAGCCCGCCGTCTTTTTGCCTCAATTTCCCCGGCACCACTGGTTACCGACCCGTTAACGACGTTCGCAAGTGGCAGGGGACATCGGGTTCCCTTCATACAGACCGGCCGCTAAACTCGTTTGGTAAATAGTAGATTACCATACGGAACCCTTCTGGGAGGGTTCCGGATCGGGTTGGGGCCACGCGTTTTCCATTTTCCGTCAATGGGATACGTCCAGCTGCAACCTTCATCAGTTGCGTCACGAGGCAGATCATGGCGATCGAGAAGAAGAAGATCAAAGATCCGGCTGAGGCGGCCCTTTCGGCCGTCGAGCAGGCGCTCAATCTCGAAGACACCTTCGCGATCCAGCCGCCCGGCCGGTCGGACGACAACGCTTCTCGCGGGGAGCCCCGGCTGCCCGACATCGACGACCATGACTTCACCAGGGGCCCCTTCGGGATGGACCCGGATGCGTCCGACGAGCGCGAGTCCAAGCCCGCCGCCCGGTCGGACGAGACTCCACGCCCGTTCGTCGCTCCCGACCGCGCCTCGGTGGCCAACGACGACCGCCAGAACGTCGGGGTGATGCTCCAAGCGCTTCAGGTCCGCCCCTCGGGTCGGCCCTACAATGTCGCGACGCTCCTCTCCCTCGTGTGGATCGGCGCAGCCGTCGCCTACGTCTATTCCCTCGGCATCACGACTCCCGACCAGCTTCTGGCCACCTTCACGCCGCGCCAGCTCGGCATCGGCGCCGCCCTCCTGCTAGGTCCCATCGTTCTTCTCTACATCGCCGCGATGCTCACCGTGCGCTCGCAGGAGATGAAGCTCGTCGCCCGCGCGATCAGCGAGGTCGCCGTGCGCCTCGCCCAGCCCGAGAGCTTCTCGACCGATGCGGTCCTGTCCGTGTCGCAGGCGGTGCGCCGCGAGGTGGCGGCCGTCGGCGACGGCGTGGAGCGCGCGCTTGCCCGCGCCGGCGAGCTGGAAACCCTCGTGCGCAGCGAGATCGCGACGCTCGAGCGCGCCTATTCCGACAACGAAATCCGCATCCGCTCCCTGGTGGACGAGCTCGTCACCCAGCGCGAGGCCATCGTCACCAACGCGGAGCGCGTCCGCGGCGCCATCACGGGCGTCCATCAGAGCCTGATCCAGGATCTCGACGAGGCGGCCGAGCGCGTCGTGTCGAGCGTCACTGGCGCCGGCGAGCGCGTGACCGTCTCCCTCGATCAGCGCGGCGAGCAGATCACCCAGGCCCTCGGCCGCGCCGGCGAGCGCGTCGTCGACGAGATGGCGAGCCGCGGCGTCGAACTCGTGGAGCGCATCACCGGCACCAGCGAGGAGATCAAGCAGGGCATCGCCGAGGTCGGCACCACCATCACGGGTGCCCTGGAAAGCAAGGCGCAGGACATCACCGGCGCATTCGAGCGCACCGGCGACGTGCTCACCCGTCACCTTCAGGACGGCGCGAGCCAAGTCACCCGCACCCTGGCCGAGACCGGCCGCGGCGTCATCGACGCCCTCGCCCAGCAGGGTAACGACGTGCGCGAGGCCTTCGAGCAAACGGCCCGCACCCTCGAGGACAGCTTCACCCAGCGCGGCAGCGAGATCACCGAGAAGCTCGCCGCCACCGGGGGCGTCATCGCCGACGACATCTCCGCCCGCACCGCGGACCTGCGCGACCAGATCGCCGCGGCCGGCGCGACCGTGAGCGAGGAGCTCGTCGCCCGCGGCACGCAGCTGCGCGAGGAACTCTCCTCCACCGGCACCTCCATCGTCGAGGAGCTGACCACCAGCGGCGGCGCCATGCGCACCGAATTCGCCGTGACCGCCAACGCGCTTCTGACGGATCTGTCGACCCGCGGCACCGTGGTGCGCGACCAGATCGCCTCGACCGGAATCGAGATCGCGGACGTGATCGTCGCCCGCAGCACGGCCCTGCGCGAGCAGCTCGCCGCCACCGGCAACGAGATCGTCGGGGAGATCACCCAGCGCGGCACCGAGGTGCGTGAGCATCTCGAAGGCGCGGTGCGCCTCGCCGACGAGGCGATCGGCACCCGCGTCGAGGACCTCGCCAATCGCCTTGAGACGGCGAGCCAGCGTGTCAGCGAATCCGTCACCGTGCAGGGCCAGGCTCTGGAAGCCAGCCTTACCGAGGCCGGCGACCGGGTGGCCTCGCTCATGGGCTCCAAGGTCGAGGAGTTCCAGTCCGCCATCGAGAACCGCAGCCAGGAATTCTCCGAGACCCTCGCCCGCCACACCGACGAGGCGCAGCTCAACCTCGCCACGACCGGCAAGGGCATCGTGCTGGCCATCGCAAGCCAAGGCTCGCGCGTCAACGAGGCCCTCAACCGCACCGCCGAGACCGTCGATACCCGCGGCCGCGAGATGGAGGAGACCCTCGGCACCCGCCTCGCCGCCTTCGAGGACGTCATGCGCCGCGGCGGCGAAGTGGCCGAGCGCATCTCCAACGACGTGGGCAGCCTGACCGAGACGATCAGCGGCCGCTTCGAGGAGATGGACCGTCTCATCTCGGTCCAAGGCAAGACCATGGCCGAGTCCTTCGGCGAGCGCGCCCGCGAGGCCACCACGGCCATCGAGACGCAGCTCTCGGCCCTCGAGGAGCGCGCCTCCCGCCGCGCGACCGAGATCACCGCCAACTTCGACACCATCGTGGAGCGGGTCGACCAGACCCTCGGCGCCCGCGCCGCGGCCCTCAACGAGGCCCTGGTGGTCCGCACCGGCGAGATGGCACGCGTCATGGCCGAAGGCGGACGCGACGTCGCCAACTCGCTCCAGGCCCGCGTGGACGAGATCAGCCAGGCCATCACGGCCCGCACCGGCGCCATCGCCGAGACGATCTCCGCCAAGGCCGAGCAGATCGGCGAGGCGCTCGACGCCCGCGCCACCGCGATCAACCGCATCCTCAGCGACCGCGCCGGCGAGATCACGGAGACGCTCGGCGCCCGGGCCTTCGAGATCAACCAGACCCTCGGCACCCGCGCCGAGGAGATCGCCTCCACCCTCGACCAGCGCGTCACGAGCTTCGAGGATCGCGTGGTGAACCGCCTCGACGGCGTCGCCGGCGCGATCGAGGAGCGCGGCCAGACGGTGCTTGCCTCCCTGGGCGGCCGGATCGACGAGATCCGCGGCCTCTTCGACAACCAGGGCACGGCCCTCGTGTCGAGCCTCGACGAGCGCGGCGCCTCCCTCGGCCGCGAGGTCACGGCGATCAGCGAGACGACGCTCCGCGCCCTCGAGGAGCGCAGCAACGCCATCGTGACGAGCCTGCAGGACCGCAGCAGCACCATGCTGTCGGCTCTCCAGGAGCGCACCATGGAGCTCTCCGCCGCCTACGCGCAGTCCACAGAAGCCCTGCGCAGCTCCATCGACGTCACCACCAGCCAGGCCGTCGAGACCCTCGTGGGCACCAACCAGCGCCTGCGCGGCGAGCTGTCCGACGTGCTCGACCGGCTTCAGGAGGCCAACCGCCTGCTCCAGCAGGTCGCGGCGAGCGCCAGCGGCAACCTGGGCGCCATCGAGGAAGGCCTCGGCGGGCAGGTGCAGCAGATCCAGAGCCTTCTGGCCGAAGTCGCCGCCCAGACGAGCCAGGCCTCCGCTCAGGTGGGCGACCAGGTCGAGGCGCTGCGCTCCGTGTCGACGGGCGCGATCCAGCAGGCCTCCGCCCTCGCGGGCAGCCTGGAGGCGCGCGGCCGCGCGCTGACCGACGCGACCCGCGAGCAGATCCAGACCCTCACCGAGGCCGCCGCGGCCCTGGAGCGGGTCGAGGCCCGCATGGACGTGGCGCTCAGCGGCCGTCAGGAAGCCCTCAACGAGCTCCTGACCCGGATCAACGACCGTTCCCAGGAGCTGGAGACCGTCACGCGCACCTTCACGGCGCTCGTGGAGGGTTCCCTCCAGAGTGCGGAAGGCAAGGCGCGCCAGATCGGCACCGTGCTGTCCGAATCCGCCCAGGCGACGACCCGCGCCATCGGCGAGCAGTTCGAGATCATCCGCTCGTCGACGGGCCAGGAAGGCGAGCGCACCGCCGCCGCCCTGCGCACCGCCTACGAGCAGGCCGCAGCCGAGATGGCCGAAGCCCTCAACAACGCCACCACCAAGTTCCGCGACACCATGGGCGAACTGCGCGGCATGACCGGCCAGATCCAGCGCGAGCTGGAGAACACCCGGGCGGAACTCCGCCGCGGCGTGGTCGAGATCCCGCAGGAGACTCAGGAGACCACGGCCAACATGCGCCGCGTCGTCGCCGACCAGATCAAGGCGCTCAACGAGCTGTCGGCCCTGGTGGCCCGATCGAGCCGCGGGGTGGACGCGGTTCCGGCCGCACAGCCCCAGGCCCGTCGCGTGAACGAGCAGCCCTCCGTGGCGGCTACCATGGCAGCCGTCGCGGCCGCGGTCGAGCAGCGGGTCGCGGCTCCTGCCCCGACGCCCGCCCCGGCTCCGGTGGTCGCGCGCCAGGTCGAGGCCCGGACCGTCCAGGCCCCTGCCCCGGCTCCCGCACCGACCGCTCCCGCGCCGGCTCCGGCCCCGGTGCGCCAGGCTCCTCCGGCGGCCGAGCGCCCAGCCCAGGCGCCTGCTCGCGACCCCGGGATGCGCGGTGGCTGGCTGTCGGACCTGCTGAACCGCGCCTCGCGCGAGGACGAGCCCGCCCGCGGGCCGGCCAAGCCCGACCGCTCTCGGCTCAACAGCCTGGAATCGCTCGACTCAATCTCGGTCGATATCGCCCGGATGATCGATCACGATGCGGCCGTGGAGCTCTGGGACCGCTATAAGCGCGGCGAGAGCAACGTGTTCACGCGCCGGCTCTACACGATCCAGGGCCAGCAGACCTTCGACGAGATCCGCCGCAAGTACCGGTCGGATGAGGAGTTCAAGCAGACCGTCGACCGCTATGTGGACGAGTTCGAGCGCCTGCTCGCCGAGGTCTCCCGCGACGACCGCGACTCGATGCTGACGAAGACCTACCTGACCTCGGAGACCGGCAAGGTCTACACGATGCTGGCCCACGCCAGCGGCCGGTTCGACTAAGGGACTCTGGGAAACTTTGACAGATAATGGGGCCGGCTCAGCACCGGCCCTTTCCTTTTTCCGCCTCACCCGGCTTCTGCTGAGCGGTCGGAGCTGAGCCCGGGACGTCCCTGACGCGCAAACGAAAACGCGGCCAGAAGGCCGCGTGTCATGACCAACTCATTCCTGACGGTTGACTACGCCGGCGGCGTGCCGGCCGTGTTGCGGCGCTCCTCCCCGCCCGGGAGAGTGCTGGCCGTGGCGGCGGGATCCTCCCGGCGCGGGAGGCGGCTGCCGCTCACCCAACGGACGATGTCGAGCATGGCGACCGACAGGGCTTCGTCGAGGCCGCGGGCGGCGTTCGCCGCATCAACGGAGGCGACCGGGGCGCGGGCGCGGAAGATCCGCCCGTTGACGATGCGGCCGTTGGAGTCGTTGACGATCTTGACCGAGATCTCCACCACGGCCTCGTTGCTCGGCGTGGCGATCTCGAAGCTGCGGAGCTCCGAGATCAGCTGGACGTCCGCCACCGCGCCGCTGCTGGGGCGTGACACGCCGCGGATCTGGGAGGCGTTCTCGAAGGTGTTGATGAGCCGGGTCTGAATCAGCCGCGGCAGGTTGTCGGCCCACTGGCCGCCGCCGAGGAACGAGATCGCGCCGCTCGCATCCTTCACGATGATCTGCTGGGTCGAGAGGGTTTGAAGAGCGGCCGGCTCCGCCACCAGCACCTGAACGCCGGACGATCCGCTGATGCGCGAGGTCGGCGCCGACAGGTCGTAGGTCGTCGGCGCGGGTCCGGACGAGCAGGCGCCCGCCAGGGCGGCGAGAACCAGCGCGGGCGCAACGCGCCGCAGCGGACCGACCCGATCTATGGGGGAGGATGGCACTGTGGATCCAGACATACTGATAGGGAAACTAACGGCGGCCGTTATATTCGGGGAGGGATGAGCGTCCCCCGAACAGAAACTGCTGTGGATTACGCTCGATGCTGCGCACCGCGCGGCTGATCTCGCCGAGGGTCCTGCGGCCCTCGACCGCGAGGGCCTCATATTCCCGCAGACCGGAATCGGTGAACCGCCCCACCCCCGTCAGGATGCCTTCGGTGCGCTGGTTCAGGTTGTCGGCCAGCTCGCGGACGGAGACCGCCGCCTCGCGGATCTGGTCGAAGGCCCCCTTCCCGGACTCGCCCGAGGCCGAGCCCAGGAAGCCCTCGGCTCCCTTGAGCACCGCATCGATGCGGTCGGCCGACTTGTTCAGCTTCTCGGTGATCGAGCGCGCCTCCTGGATCGCCTTGTCCACGTCGGGGCTGCGGCGGGCCAGGGTCTGGGCGAAGGTGTCGATGCTGTCGACCGTACGGCCGACCTTCCGGGAATCGATCGCCTTGGCGAGGTTGTTGATCTCGTTGAGGGCGCTGTCGAGCTTCGGGGCGGAGTCGTTCAGGCGGCCCACGAGGCTCGCGGCATCACGTAGCGCGTTGTCGATGGCCTGCCGATTCTGGGCCAGGGCCTTCGTGAACTCGTCCGTGTTCTGGACGATGCTGGCGACGCGCTGGCTGTCGATGGAGCGGACCACCTGATCGATGTTGTCGACCGTGCGGCCGACCTTTGCGGGGTCGATGGTCCGGGTGATGGCCGAGAGGTCGTTGAGGGCCGCGTCGAGCTTGGGCGCGGCCTCGTTGAGGCGGGCCGTCAGGCTCTGGGCGTCCCGGAAGGTGTTGCTGATCGCCTCCCGGTTGTCGCCGAGCGCCTGGGTGAAGCTTTCCACGTTCTCGACGATCCGCGTGACCCGCTGCGGCTCGACCGAGCGGACCACCTGATCGAGGTTGGTCGCGAGGGTCTCGAGCTTCTCGGCGAGCGGCCCGACTTTCTCGGCCGCCTGACCGACCTGGGCCAGGAAGCGGTCGATGCCCTCCGCGTTTTCGCCGAGCGCCTGGGAGAAGCGCTCCACGTTCTGCACGGTGCGGTTGATGCCGCCCTCGTTGTCCGAGATCACGCGCCCGACCCGTTCGAGCACGTCGTCGGCCCGGCGGGCGATGTTGCGGGCGGTCTCGATGAGGTCCTGGAAGTCCGAGCGGTCGGCGAAGATGGTCGGCAGGGGCTGACCGGGCCCGGCCGCCAGCGGCGGGGCGCTCGGCTCGCCGCCCGAGAGCGCGATGGTCGCGACGCCGGTCAGGCCCTGGTATTCGAGGCGCGCGCGGGTGTCGGTGCGGATCGGGGTGCTGTTCTCGACCTGCACGATGGCCATGACCCGGCGGGGGTCCTCGGGCAGCAGGCTGATGTCCGTGACCTCACCGACCCGCAGGCCGTTGAAGGACACGGTGGAGCCCTTGGACAGGCCGGACACGGAGCCCGAGAACACGATGCGGACCGTCTGCCGCGCCTGGCCGCGATCGCCCCCGGAGAACCAGTAGACGAAGCCGAACGCCGCCGCGATCACCGCGATGGTGAACAACCCGATCAAGGCGTAGTTTGCACGCGTTTCCATTGCAACCCTTACGCGCCGCTGGCCATGGCCGCACGAGCCCGTTTCCCGTGAAAATAGGAGCGGATCCAGGGATTGTCCGATTCGAGCAGCGTCTCGATCGGCCCCTCCGCCAAAATCTTGCCCTCACCCAGAGCCGCGATCCGGTCGCAGACCGTGTAAAGGCTGTCGAGGTCATGGGTTACCATGAATACGGTGAGGCCTAAAGTCCTCTGCAATGTCGCAATCAGCTCGTCGAACTCGCCCGCGCCGATGGGATCGAGACCCGAGGTCGGCTCGTCCAGGAAGACGATGTCGGGATCGAGCGCAAGCGCGCGGGCGAGCGCCGCGCGCTTGATCATGCCGCCCGAGAGTTCCGACGGCAGCTTGTCGGCCGCATCGGGCTTGAGGCCCACCATCTCGATCTTGAGCATCGCCAATTCGTCGAGAAGCCGCTCCGACAGGTGCAGGTATTCCCGCATCGGCACCTGCACGTTCTGCTTCACGGTGAGGGCCGAGAACAGCGCGCCCTGCTGGAAGAGCACGCCCCAGCGCCGCTCCAGGAGGCGTCGCTCCGAAGGGGAGAGCTCGTCCAGGTTCTGGCCCAGCACCTCGATGGTGCCGGCCCGCTTGGGCACCAGGCCCAGGATGGTCCGGGTCAGGACCGACTTGCCCTGGCCGGAGGCGCCCACGAAGCCGAGGATCTCGCCGCGATAGACGTCGAGGTCGAGGCCCCTGAGGATCGTCTTCTCGCCGAAGCCGACCTCGACGCCGCGGACGCGGATGACGACCTCCCGGTTCCGGTCGATGGGGGGATGAACGCGGTCGAGCATCGTGTCAGTACCTGATGGCCGCAAAGAACATGGCGAAGAGGCCGTCGAGCACGATCACCATGAAGATCGACTTCACCACGGACGAGGTCACGTGGCGGCCGAGGGATTCGGCCGATCCTTGCACCGCAAGGCCTTCGAGGGTCGCGATGATCCCGATCACCAGGGCCATGAAGGGCGCCTTGATCATGCCGACCATGAAGGTGTTGAAGCTCACGGCGGCCCGCAGGCGCGAGAGGAACACGTCCGGGCTCACGTCGCCGTAGAGCCAGGCGGTGACGCCGCCGCCCGATAGGGCCGCGATGGATGAGATGAAGGTGAGGAGCGGCAAGCCGATCACCAGCGCCAGGACGCGCGGCACGATCAGGACCTCGATCGGGTCGAGGCCCATGACCCGCAGGGCGTCGATCTCCTCGCGCATCTTCATGGAGCCGATCTCGGCCGTGAAGGCAGAGCCCGACCGGCCCGCCACCATGATCGAGGTGAGCAGGAGCGCCAGTTCGCGCAGGATCAGGATCCCGATCAGGTCGACCACGAACGGCGTCGCGCCGAACCGCACGAGCTGGAAGATGCCCTGCTGGGCCACGATGCAACCGACCAGGAACGAGATCAGCACGATGATCGGGACGCCCCGGTAGGCGATCTGCTCGAGCTGGTTGATGACGGCCGTGCCCCGGAAGCGCCGGGGATTGACCACGACCCGGATCAGGGCCGAGACGAGCTCCCCCAGGAACGCGATGCCGTCCACGAGGTCCCGGCCGGCGCCCGCCACGCTCTGGCCCACGTCGACCAGGAAGTCGACCGCCTTGGAGCGGCGGGGCTTCGCCTGCTCCTGGAAGCCCCGATAGGCCACCTCGTCGAGGAGGATCTGCTGCTCCTGGCTCGCATTGGCGAAGTCGGCCCCGAGATCGCGGGAGCCGAGCTCGTGCCGTGTCCGGTCGAGCACCCAGGCGCCCAGGGTGTCGAGCCGCCGGACCTGGGCGAGGTCGAGGATCATGTGGGACTGGTCGGCCTCGGCGGCGATTTCGGCCGCGAGGGACTCGACCATCTCGGCGTGCTCCGAGGTCCAGTGGCCGGCAAGCCTTGCCGTGACCCTGTCTCCGCCACGCTCGATTTTCACTTGCGGCTCTTGAGCCAAGGTGCTCTGCGCCACGATGATCCTTCCGGCACTGATTCCGCTTGGTGATAGCGTGTTGCTGCGCCACAAGTCGAGCCGAAGTTGTGGAGAAGCATAAGAGAATGCGTAAGCTCGAGGTCACGATCGATCGCTTTCCCATCGCGGGGAAATTCACGATTGCGCGGGGTTCGCGCACCGAGGCCGTTGTGGTCACCGCCACCATCACCGAGGATGGCGCCGTGGGGCGCGGCGAATGCGTCCCTTACCCCCGCTATGGTGAAACGGTGGAAGGCGTGGCGGCCGCCATCGAGGCCCTGAGGCCGCAGATCGAGGCGGGCCTCACCCGGGAGGCGCTTCAGACCACCATGCCGGCCGGCGCCGCCCGCAACGCGGTCGACTGCGCCCTCTGGGACCTCGACGCCAAGCGCTCCGGAATCCGGGCCCACGTGACGGCGGGAGTGAACCGGTGGCCGCCGGTGACCACCGCCTACACGATCAGCCTCGACACCCCGGAGGCCATGGCGGAGGCCGCCGCGAAAGCCTTGGAGCGGCCGATCCTCAAGGTGAAGTTCGGCGGGCCCGGCGGGGATCTCGAGCGCATCGCGGCCGTGCGCAGGGCCGCCCCGGAGGCTACGCTCATCGCCGATGCCAACGAGGGCTGGACCGAGGAGACCATCGGGTCGCACCTCGCGGCCTGCGCGGATGCGGGCTATGCGCTGGTGGAGCAGCCCCTACCTGCGAAAGAGGACGAGTTCCTGCGCGGCATCGCCCGCCCGGTACCGATCCTGGCGGACGAGAGCGTTCACGACCGGGCCGGGCTCGACCGGCTGGTCGGCCTCTACGACGTCATCAACATCAAGCTCGACAAGACCGGCGGCCTGACCGAGGCGCTGGCCCTCGCCGACGCGGCGGAAGCCCTGGGCTTCTCCCTCATGATCGGCTGCATGGTGGGCACCTCGCTCGCCATGGCGCCGGCCCTGATCCTGGCGCCCCGCGCCCGCTTCGTCGATCTGGACGGCCCTCTCCTCCTGGCGAAGGACCGGGAGCCGGGCCTGACCTACGAGGGCAGCATCGTCTATCCGCCTCAGCCTGCCTTGTGGGGCTGAGGCAGGAACCGCACTGCGATCAGGGTGAGGATGAAGCCGATGGCGCCCAAGGGCGCCATCGCGGCGAAGACCGCGGCCCCTGCCTCCCGATAGATTAGGCCGCTCGCGACCGTCGAGAGCGCCATGACCAGGGCCGCGAGCGAGCCATAGACCCCTTGCGCCCGCCCTCGGGCGCCGGACGGCGCGAAGGCCGCGAGCGCCGCCATGGTGCCGAGATGGGTCGCCCCGAAGGACAGGCTGTGCATCGCCTGCAGGACGAAGGTCAGGCCGAGGCCCGGATTGAGCGACATGACCGCGAAGCGAACAGCTGCGGCCGCCGATCCGACCAGGACCAGCCCGACGCCCGAGTGCCGGCCGACCGCCTGGCCGAGCATGAAGAAGACCAGGATTTCGGCGACGACCCCTGCGGCCCAGAGATACCCGATGGTGGAATCCGAGAAGCCCTGGCTGCTCCAGTGGATGCTCGCGAAGGCATTGAGGGCTCCGTGCGTCCCTTGCGTGAGGGATGCCGCGACGAGGATGAGCCAGAGGACTTTCGGCAAGGATGGCGAGGCGGGCGTCTGCCGGTCTGCGCCTGTCGTCTGCCCCTCCGGCGCCTCGCGCGGCACCGCCGAAAGGGTCGCCGAGATCCCGAGGATCGGGATGAGCGTGAGCGCGACGATGACCGCACCCGCCCCGAAGCCCCCGACGAGATACCCGGCCGCGATGTTGGCCAGGAAGAAGGCCACGGACCCGCCTCCCCTGATCCAGCCGTAGTTCAGCCCGCGCTGCCGCTGGACCGCGTTGGTGACCACGAGATCGTTGGCGGGGATGACGGCTGCCTGAGCGACGGCGACCATGGCCACGATGGCCATGATGGCGATGCCGTCGTCGACCATGAGAAGCAGGGGGAACCCCAGGATCTGGCCGAGATGGCTGAAGAGGAGGAGACGCCGGGCCCCGAAGGACCGGTCGGCGAGGATCAGGAGCGGCGCCGAGACGAGGATCCGGACAATGATCGGGATGGCGACCACGATCCCGATGACCGTGGGCGGGAGCACCTTGCTCTGCAGCCACAGGGGGAAGAACGGGAGGTACACCCCGGTGCTGACGAAGCTCGCCCCCTGGAGGGCGCCCAGGCGGAAGCCGAGACTGCGCGCGGGCCGGGTCACGGGACGGACACCGAATCGAGGTTCATGGAACGGAACACGGTGAAAATACCGTTAAGGAAGGGTTTGGAGGGGTTGAGCTGTCCGGGGCTTTCGACACAATGGGAATCGCGAACCCCGCGGAAAGGGATATGTCTACCATGACGGATCAGGAGACGCGCGTCACGTTCAGCGATGCTGACTTCGACGCCATCGAGGCGGCCGTCATGGAGACGGAACGCGGACGCTGGTTCCTGCGCGAATATGCCAGGCGCAACCGGAATGCCGACACGGAGGCGGTCCTGGCGGAGCTCCGCCGGTTCGAGGAGGCTGCCCGCGACGACGAAACCGCGCGCCGCCTCGCGCGTATCCAGGAGAGCCTCCGGGCCATGGCGACGACGATCGCCCGCACGAAGGGCGAGGTCGGGCTCCTGCCGCGCCACCGCGGCCAGGACGATCTCGGCGACTTTCTCACTAACGGCGCGCCCGAATCCGAGGAGGAGTTCGAGGCCTGGGCCGAGCACCGCATCCGCCGGATCATCCAGACCCTGCGCTATGTCGAGGGGCGCGTGCAGGAGATGGTCGCGGTCTCCGCGCCGGAACAGCAGGCTCCGGCCGATGAGAGGTCCTCCTTTCCGGAGACGCGCCCAGTGACCGAGGAAGCCACGGTCCATCCCGGCCCGCACCCGTCCTTCCTGATGTGAAGCGAGACGCGGCTCCGGTCACGCCCCGGCATGCGCCTCCTCGATATTGCGGAAGAACTGCCGCGCGCTCTCGCGCCAGGTGAAGGTCTCGCCATAGGCCCGGCAGCGGCTCTGCGGGATGTCGAGCGCGGCCAGCGCCGCCTCCCGCAGGTCCTCGCACAGGCTTCCACAACCTGAGGAGCCGATCACATCCGCCGGTCCGGTGACCGGATAGGCCGCAATCGGCAGGCCGGAAGCCAGAGCCTCCAGCAGCACGATCCCGAAGGTGTCGGTAAGGCTCGGGAACACGAAGACGTCCGCCGACGCATAGACCCGTGCAAGGTCCTCGCCCGTCAGAGCCCCAAGGAACCGAACCCGCGGGAATCTCCGCTGCAGGTCGTGGCGCGCCGGCCCGTCGCCGACGACCACCTTGGTGCCCGGCAGATCGAGCGCCAGGAACGCCTCCAGGTTCTTCTCGACGGCGATCCGGCCGACCGACAGGAAGATCGGAGCCCGGCTGTCGAGAACGCGTTCATGGCGCGGCCGGAAGAGCTGCGTGTCCACGCCCCGCGTCCAGCGCCGGATTCGCCGGAAGCCGCGCCCCTCCAGCTCCCGCTCCAGGGACGCCGTGCTCACCATCATGGCCCGCGCCTCGCCATGGAACCAGCGCAGGGCCCGGTACGACCAAGCCTGCGGGATCGGCGCGCGCGCCGACAGGTATTCGGGAAAGCGGGTATGGTAGCTCGTGGTGAAGGCCATGCGGCGCCTGCGGCAGGCCGCGCGGACGGCGAACCCGATCGGCCCTTCCGTAGCGATGTGGACATGGGTCGGCTTCACCTGATCGACGATCCGCGCCACCGGACCGGGCCGGGCCAGCGCCAGGCGGATCTCGGGATAGCCGGGCATCGGCATGGACGGGAACCGGTCCGGCGACAGGATCGTCACCTCCGCCCCGAAATGGGATGCTTCGGCGGCCATGTACTCGAGGGATCGCACGACGCCGTTGATCTGCGGGCGCCAGGCATCGGTCGCGATGAGGAGCCGCATCATGCCACCCGCCTTGCCTCCGCCAGACGCTCGACTTCGACGAGCGGCTCGCGCGAGGCCGCCGTTTCCTTGGTCCAGCGGATCAGCTCGAGCCTTCCGTCATAGTGTTCCACGACGGCCGTGCAGGATTCCACCCAATCGCCCGTATTGACGTAGGCGACGCCGAAATCCCCGTGCATGGCCGCGTGGTGGATGTGGCCGCAGATGACGCCGTCCGCCTCCTGCCGCCGCGCCTCGGAGGCGAGGAACTCCTCGAAGCGGCTGATGAAATTGACCGCGTTCTTGACCTTCAGCTTGGCCCAGGCCGACAGCGACCAGTATGTGAGGCCGAGACGCCGCCGCAGGATGTTGAGGTGCGTGTTGACGAACAGGGCGGCCGTATAGGCCCCGTCGCCCAGCAGGGCGATCCAGCGGGCATGCCGGACCACGATGTCGAACTGGTCGCCGTGGATGACGAGATAGCGCTTTCCGTCCGCCGTCACATGCAGCGCATGGTCGGCGAGCTCGATGCCGCCGAGAGTAACGCCGACGTAGTCGCGCAGGAACTCGTCGTGATTACCCGGAATGTAGACGAGGCGCGCGCCCTTCCTGACCTTGCGCAGGAGCTTCTGCACCACGTCGTTGTGGGCCTGGGGCCAGTACCAGCCGGATTTCAGGCGCCAGCCGTCGACGATGTCCCCCACCAGATAGATGGTGTCGGCGTCGTAGGCCTTGAGGAAGGCCAGCAGGGGACCGGCCTGGCAGCCCTTGGTGCCGAGATGCAGGTCCGACAGGAACAGGGTCCTGACGCGGAGGGGCTCGAATGCTTCGGCCATGCGGGTCCTCGCTCGTCGTGTCGGACGAACCAGAACGGATTCGTGTCTCGCGCCTGTGACGTTAGCCTTGCGGAATTGTGACAGCCCGGGCCGCACGCATGTGTCTGACGCAGGGGTTTTGCGCCCGAAAGGTCTTCACGGATGGGCCGCATCGTGTTTGGTTGCACCTCCAACCGAAGCGACTCACGCCTTGAAACCTCTCCTGGGGATCTCCCTCAAAGTCATCTCCGCGCTCGTCTTCACGCTCATGTCGGCTACGTTGAAGACGCTTACGACCCGATATCCCGTCGGGGAGGTCGTCTTTTTCCGCTCGGCCTTCGCCCTCCTCCCGCTCCTGGTCTGGCTGGCCTGGCAGGGCGACCTGATCAATTCCGTGCGCACGCGCAATCTAGGCGGACATATCAAACGCGGGCTCATCGGGACCGCCGGCATGTATCTGGGCTTCGCCGCCCTCTCCTACCTGCCGCTGCACGATTCCATCGCCATCGGCTATGCCTCGCCCCTCATCGTGGTGATCCTGGCGGCGGTCCTCCTCAAGGAGAAGGTTCGGGCCTATCGCTGGAGCGCGGTCGGCATCGGCTTCGTCGGCGTGCTGATCATGCTGTCGCCCTATCTCAAGATCGAGACCTTCACCGGGGGCTTCGACGGCGGCCCGTCGCTCGGGGCGCTCTTCGCCCTCCTGGGCGCCTTCTGCTCCGCCGGCGCCATGATCCAGGTGCGCCGCCTGACGGCGACGGAGAAGACCGGCGCCATCGTGTTCTATTTCTTCATCCTGGCCTCGGTCCTGTCGCTCTTCACCATCTTCCTCGGCTGGCGGGTGCCGGACGCCACCGACATGATGCTGTTCGTCGTCGGCGGCATCCTGGGAGGCATCGGACAGATCCTGCTGACCCAGAGCTACCGCTTCGCCGACACGTCGATCATCGCGCCGTTCGAGTACACGACGATGATCTGGGCGCTGCTGTTCGGCTGGTTCATGTTCGGCGATCTCCCCACCTCCACGATGCTGACGGGAGCGACCATCGTGGCCGGCACGGGCCTATTCATCGTCTGGCGCGAGCACCAGCTCGGGCTGATGCGCGCCCAGGAGCTCAAGGCGGCCTCGCCCAAACCGGTCGGCTGACGGCCGAGACGTCCCCGAACCCGTCCCCACGGGGGAAAAAGCCCGCCGCGACACCCCTCCGGCTTGACCCATCATGGCTGGTGTCCCAAAACCGTTTTGAGGAACGAACGTTCGATCTTTCAGAACAAGGCAGGCACATGGGCGTTGAGGGCAAAGAGCGGAACCGGGATCTCGAGACGGGCGCCCAGGTCCTGTCCGGCCACATGGGCAAGACGATCCAACGGCTGCGCAAGGCGTACAACCTGTCCCTGTCCGAACTTGCCGAGCAGTCCGGCGTCGCGAAGTCGATCATCAGCCAGATCGAGCGGAACGAGACCAACCCGACGCTAGCCACCATCTGGCGCCTGAGCCAGGCGCTGGACGTCTCGATCGAGCGGGTCCTTGCGACGAGCGACGAGGAGCCCTTCATCGAGAAGTCGTCGCGGGCCGACACCCCGATCCTCGTCTCAGAGGATGGCAAGATGCGCCTCGCCATCATCGGCTGGCTCAAGACCATCGAGTGGCTGCAATGGTACGACGTGCAGTCGGAGCCCGGCGGCGTGCTCGACTCCGACAGCCATCAGCGCGGCTCGATCGAATGCCTCTCGGTGCTCGACGGAGAGTTCGAGGTCGAGGTCGGCGGCGTGACTCAGCGGGCGAAGACAGGAGAGACCCTGCGCTATCGCTGCGACCGCCCGCATTCGGTGCGGTGCGTCGGCGACGCGCCGGGGCGCGCCACCATGGTGTGCATCCTCAAAGCCGCCGTGATGGACTAACAGGTTTTCCCCAGCTAGCCCCCAGTTTGTTGAGGCTTCTTGAAGCCTTCCCGCGGAGGGAGGGACAGGAGGTACTCGGCCATCGCCTCGCGGTCCGCATCGGACAGGTGGGACGTGTTGCCCACCACCGAGCCCATCGGGCCGCCGACCGTGTCGAAATTCGGAGTTTCCCCCGTTTTCAACAGGGTGCTGAGATCGCCCACGGTCCAACCGCCGATGCCGCTCGGGTGAGGCGTGATGTTTGGCACGACGCCCCTTCCCTCCGGATCCGGGCCGCCGGCAAAGCGACGGTCCTCGATGATCGCACCGGCGAAGTTCCGCTCGCTGTGGCACTCGGCGCAATGGCCGGGACCGTTTACCAGATAGGCGCCGCGGTTCCAGCTCGCCGGCTTGCTGGAATCGGGCGCGAAGGTGCGGCCGTCGAGGAAGGCGAGCTTCCATAGGCCGATGCCGCGCCGGATGTTGAACGGGAACGGCAGCTCGTGATCCGGCGCCCGGCCTTCGACGGGCGCAAGCGTCTTCATGAAGGCGAAGAGATCGCCGAGATCGGCCGGGCTCATGCGCTGGTAGGACGTGTAGGGGAAGGCCGGATAGTAATGGCGGCCGTCGGGCGAGAGGCCCTCGCGCATGGCCCGCACGAAGTCGGCCGTGCTCCAGGATCCGATGCCGTCCCGCTCGTGGGGCGAGATGTTGGGGACGTGGAATGTCCCGAACGGGGACTTCAGGGCGTACCCACCCCCTAAGCGCAGCTTGTCGTCCTGGTTCGGCGTCGCGTGGCACGAGGTGCAGCCGCCCGCATAGAACAGCAGCCGGCCGTTATCGATGTTCGGCTGGCGATCGAGCCCGACTGGCGTGATCGGTGTGACCTGCCCGTTTCCGCGGATCAGCGCATAGGCGGACGGCGAGGTCAGGAACCAGAAGCCCGCAGCCCCGAGAACGGCCAGAACCAGAAGCCCGAAGAACGCCTTGCGCATGCCTGCCCTCCAAACGAAACGGGCGGCCGGGAAGGCCGCCCGCCAGGAACCTGCAATAAATCAGGAGCTCTTCTTGCGGAAGTCGTTGTGGCAGCCGCCGCAGTTCTGGAGAACCTTCGGCATCTCGGCCTTGAAGGTCGCCTCGTCCTTGATGCTGGCCATGGCGGTCTGTGCGTCCTGGCTCAGCTTGGTCATGATGGAGTCGAACTTGGCCTTGTTCTCCCAGATCGTCGGCAGGGCCTCGGTCTTCGGCGCATCCTTCGAGCTCTCGGGGAAGAGCGAAGCCGCCTTCTTCGGGTTCTCGGCGAAAACCTTCAGCCCGCTCTGGACCTTGGCGAGGTCGAAGGCCTCCTGACCGCGGAGCATCCCGCCGATCGGGCGGGTCTGGGCGGCCATCTCCTTCATGAGATTCTGGCGTTGTTCGACGACGTTGCTTTGCGCGATGGCCGCGCTCACACCCAGCGCAAGCAAGCTGGCGACGACGATAGTGCGCTTCATGCAGTTCCCCTCAAATGGGCACGGGCTACGGCTTCATTGCGAGCCGTTTCCGGCGGGGGAACACTACTGCATATCCGGCGAAGCTTGAGCACTCTACTTTAGAACACATCTATGTGATCGGACCGTTGGAGCCGGAGCCGGTCACTCGACCGGCTCTCCGGACATCACCCAATCCTTGTAGCCGCCCTTGTAGTGCTCCCGCACGTCGCGCCCCGCCGCCTGGGCGAACTCGATGGCCCGCAAGGACCGTACGCCCGCCGCGCAGGAGAACACGATCCTCTTGTCCGTCGGCAGGCTCGCCGGGTCGAAGGTCGACAGCGGACGGGAGATCGCACCGGGGATATGGCCGGCCGCGAATTCGTGCGGCTCGCGGACATCGACCAGATGGATCGAACCGTCCGCCAGTCCCCGCTTCACGTCCTCGCGGTCGAGATCGACATGCCCTGACGGTGCGTTCATGAAAAGCTCCCTTCGTGCCTTGAGCCCCTCATTTAGGATCGGGCACGAAGGAGAGCAATCAGCCTTATCCTACGGCAGCGGCGGAATCCGCAGGACCCAGCCGGGCTGGATCATGTCGGGATCCTTCACCGGCGGCGAGTTCGCCTTCACAATTTCCGTGTACTTGGCGCCCTTCCCCTTGCCGTAGTGCTTCTCGGCAATTTCCCACAGGGTGTCGCCCTTCTGGACCGTATACATGGTCGATTGCTGGGCGGGCTGCTGGATCTGCAGCTCGCTCGTGTCGACCTCGGCCACGCCGTAGGTGTTGCCGAGGGACAGGATGATCTTCTCAGCCTCTTCCTGGCTCATCGCCTGGCCGCCCAGTTTTACCTTGTCGCCCTGAACGTCGATGCTCAGCTTGCTCGCGTCGAAGCCGTGCCCCTGGACCTCCTGCTGCAGCTTGTCCGGAGTCGCAGCCTGGGCGCCGCCGCCGAAGATCTTGGCTCCCGCTTCCTTGATGAACTTGAACAGACCCATGTCACGCCTCCTCTTTCTTCCAGGCCGGCATCAGGCTGCCGGCCAAGCTTGAAACGAAGACGCGCGATCCGCGCAAACAGTTCCGTCAGGCCAGCGAGGAGAACACATCCGCCAGGGAAGGCAGCCGGTCCTTGAGGCGCAGGAGCGCGATCAGCTCGATCTGCACGATGGCGGTGTCGAACTCCTGGTCCGTCTCGTGCTCGATCCGCTCCTCGAAGGCTGCGAGGATCTCCTCCTTCGTGCGACCCTTGACGGCCATGATGAAGGGAAAGCCGAACTTGCGCCGGTAGGTCTCGTTGAGGGCGAGGAAGCGATCGCGCTCTGCTTCCGTGAGGCTGTCGAGACCCGCCGATCTCTGCTCGCCGCGGGAATCGTCCGTGAGATCGGCGAGCTTGAGCCGGCCCGCCAGATCGGGGTGGGCCTGGATGAGGGCCAGCTTCTGTTCCCGGCTCGCCTCCGAGAGGACATGCACCATGGCGGCATGGAGTCCCTCGGCAGTGTCCTGAGCCGGCGTCAGGCCACCCTCGTAGGTGCGGGCGGCGATCCACCGCGAGTGCTCGAAGATGTCCCCGAACATCTCGACGAACATCGCCCGGCTCATGGTGCTGGGCTTCAGGCCCGCCGGGCGGTGGCGCCTGATCCAGTGGCGGGCGATATCGATGCGCCGCGCCACCCAGACCCGGTCGTGCGAGGCGATGTAGTCGAGGAACCGGGCGAGCGCCGCCGCGCGGCCCGGCCGGCCGGCGAGCCGGCAGTGGAGCCCGACCGACATCATCCTCGGCGCGCTCATGCCTTCCGAATAGAGCGTGTCGAACGTGTCCTTGAGATAGGCGTAGAACTGGTCGCCCGCGTTGAAGCCCTGGGGCGTCGCGAAGCGCATGTCGTTGGCGTCGAGCGTATAGGGCACGATCAGCTGGGTGTGCTTGCCGTGCGTCTCCCAATACGGCAGCTCGTCCGCGTAAGAATCCGCGCTGTAGAGGAAGCCGCCCTCCTCCGCCACGAGTCGGTTGGTGTGCTCCGAGGTGCGGCCCGTGTACCAGCCGAGCGGTCGCTCACCCGTCACTTCCGTGTGGATGCGGATCGCTTCCTTGAGATGCGCCCGCTCCTCGTCGGACGAGAAGTCGCGGTAGTCGATCCACTTGAGGCCGTGGCTCGCGATCTCCCACTCCGCCTCCTGCATGGCGGCGACGGCCTCAGGGTTGCGCATGAGGGCGGTGGCGACGCCGTAGACGGTCACGGGCATGCCGCGCTCGGTGAATATCCGCCACAGGCGCCAGAAGCCGGCGCGGGAACCGTACTCGTAGATCGATTCCATGCTCATGTGCCGCTGCCCCGGCCAGGGCTGGGCGCCGACGATCTCCGACAGGAACGCTTCCGAGGCACGGTCGCCGTGCAGGACGTTGTTCTCGCCGCCCTCCTCGTAGTTGATCACGAACTGCACGCAGATGCGCGCATCGTTCGGCCAGTGCGGATGGGGCGGATTGCGGCCGTAGCCGACGAGATCGCGGGGATAAGAGGCCTCGGCCATGGTCGGTCAGCTTCCTCGGTAGGTGGAATAGCTCCACGGCGAGACCAGGAGCGGCACATGGTAGTGCCCGAGCGGCTCGGCAATGGAGAAACGGATGGGAACGACGTCGAGGAACGGCGGATCGGCGATCGCCGTCCCGACGGACCGGAAGTAGTCCCCGACATAGAAGACGAGCTCGTAGGTTCCGGTCTGGAACCCCTCGCCGGTCATGAGCGGCGCATCGGTGCGGCCGTCGCCGTTTGTGGCGGTGCGCACGACCGAGCGGCGGGCCTCGCCGTCGAGTGCGAAGAGCTCGATCGCCACGCCCTTGGCGGGCTTGCCGTTGACGGTATCCAGCACGTGGGTGGACAGGCGTCCCATGGGAACCTCGGATGTGAGCCCGCGAACGGAGCATGACGGAGGGGTGGAAGCTTTTCGATGCCGTGTCCGGCCGTCAAGCCGCCATGGCGGGCAGCCCGGGCAAAGTGAAGGAATTCGGGCTCCGGTTCCTGTTGAAAAAGCCTCCGGGCGGGCCTTTCGCAATCGGGAACGCCGCCCTAGGCTACGCGCTCCTTATCATTTCAAGTGGCCGCATGATCGACCCGCAGATTTCCGAATGGATCAGCCAGCTCCTCCGCTGGATCCACGTCATCACCGCCATCGCCTGGATCGGCTCGTCCTTCTACTTCATCCATCTCGATCTCAGCCTGAAGAAGCGCGAGGGGCTGCCGGAAGGCGTCGGCGGCGAGGCCTGGCAGGTCCATGGCGGCGGCTTCTACAACATGCGCAAGTATTTCGTGGCCCCGCCCGAAATGCCCAAGGAGCTGACCTGGTTCAAATGGGAGAGCTACTCCACCTGGATCTCGGGCTTCTTCCTGATCGTCTGGGTCTACTATCTCCACGCGGACCTCTACACGATCGACCCGGCCGTGCGGGCGCTGGCGCCCTGGCAGGCGGCCGCCATCGGCATCGGCGGAATCCTGCTGAGCTGGCTGGTCTACGAAGTCCTGTGCCGCTCGCCCCTGGGCAGGAACGGCGTCGTCCTCGGCGTCGTTCTGTTCTTCTACATCCTGCTCGCGGCCTTCGTGTTCACCCAGGTCTTCAACGGGCGCGCCGCCTTCCTGCACACGGGCGCGATGATCGCCACCTGGATGTCGGCGAGCGTGTTCTTCATCATCATCCCCAACCAGAAGAAGGTGGTGGCCGACCTGCTGGCCGGCCGCTCCCCCGATCCGCGCCTCGGCAAGGAAGCGAAGCTCAGGTCCACCCACAACAACTACCTGACGCTGCCGGTCATCTTCCTGATGCTGTCGAACCATTATCCGCTGGCGTGGTCGTCCCGTTATGCGGTGGCGATCATCGGGCTGATCGTGATCGCCGGCGCCGTGGTACGGCACTTCTTCAACTCCCGCCATGCCCACAAGGGATCGCCCTGGTGGAGCTGGGGCGTCGCCGCCGCCTGCATCGCGCTCGCCATCTGGCTGTCGATCGTCGGCAAGCCCGGCAACGCCAATCTGGCGGTTCTGACGACGCCGCCCACAACCGAGACGGTCGCCGCCTCCTTCGACGAGGCCGTTCTGACCATCCAGTCCCGCTGCTCCATGTGCCATGCGGCGGAGCCGGTCTGGGACGGCATCGCCGTAGCCCCTAAAGGGGTCAGGCTCGACACGCCCGAGGAGATCGCCCGCCACGCGGAGCTGATCCGGGTCCAGAGCGTGCTGACCCACGCGATGCCGCCCAACAACGTCACGGAAATGACGCTTGACGAGCGGAAAACCGTCGCCTCCTGGCTTGCCCAGAAGGACGCGACCCTCCGCTAGGCGCGTCGTGGCGCTGCTCTATAACCTTGCTCAATCAACCCCGCACCAACCAGGGAGGGAACGGCCTTGTCCGCACTCGCACTCGAAACCGCCCAGACCATTGCCGCCGCCACTCTCAAGGCCGGGCGGGACAAGGGCTTCAAGCCCCTTTCCGTGGCGGTCTACGACGAGAGAGGCGCCCTGAAGGTCCTCCTGTCCGACGACGGCACCAGCCTCCGGCGCGCCGAGATCGCCATGGGCAAGGCCAACGGCGCCCTGGCCATGGGGCTCGGCTCCCGGGCCCTTCACAAAATGGCTGTGGATCGTCCCTACTTCATCGCCGGCGTGACCCATGCGGTCGGCGGCCTGCTGGTCCCGGTGCCGGGCGGCGTCCTGATCAAGGATTCGCAGGGAAACATTCTCGGTGCGGTCGGCGTTTCGGGCGACACCTCGGACAATGACGAGATCGCCGCGGCGGCGGGAATTGAGGCAGTCAAACTGGCTTTCGACACCGGCGCTTAACGCTAGGGAAGCCTCAAACCTTTGGTTTTCAAAGGTTTCGAATATCCTCTAGACATAAACAGTTGTTTGAACAACAAATGAGCCAAGGTCTCGCCCGGCGGTTGAGGCCGAAACGATCCGAAACCTAGGAATAATAGTAAGGGAACGCGTCAATGTCCTGGTTGAAACGCACGGCACTTGCGGCCGTCGCAACGGCAGCCCTGATGGGCGCCGCTTCGGCTGAAGTCGTCTATAATCGCGCCAATTCTGGCGAACCTGAGACGCTCGACACCCACAAGACCTCGACCGTGCAGGAAGCCCATATCCTGCGCGACATGCTCGAAGGCCTTGTCACCTACAGCGCCAAGGGCGAGGCCGTTCCCGGCCAGGCCGCCAAGTGGGAGGTCAGCGACGACGGCAAGACCTACCGCTTCACCCTCCGCGACGGACTGAAGTGGTCGAACGGCGACCCGGTCACGGCGGAAGACTTCGTGTATTCCTACCGTCGCATCATGACCCCGGAGACGGGCGCGAAGTACGCGAACATCCTGTATCCGATCAAGAACGCCGAGAAGATCAACAAGGGCCAGGCCAAGCCGGAGGAGCTGGGCGTCAAGGCCGTGGATCCGAAGACGGTCGAGATCACCCTCGAGGCGCCGACCCCGTACTTCATCGAGCTCCTCACCCACCAAACCAGCCTGCCGGTGCACCGCGCCTCGGTGGAGAAGTTCGGCAAGGACTTCGTGAAGCCCGGCAACATGGTGACGAACGGCGCCTACAAGCTCGCCGAGTTCGTGCCGAATTCGCACATCAAGCTCGTCAAGAACGAGAACTACTACGACGCGAAGAACGTCCAGATCGACACGGTCAACTACTATCCGACCCCGGACTTCGCCGCGATGGTCCGCCGCTACGAGGCCGGCGAGCTCGACACCACCGACGACGTGCCGGCCGACCAGATGAAGTCGCTCAAGGAGCGCTTCAAGGATCAGGTTAAGCTCGGCCCGTATCTCGGCACCTGGTACATGGTCGTGAACTCGTCCAAGGCTCCTTTCAGCGACGTGCGCGTGCGTCAGGCCCTCTCCATGATGGTCGACCGCGAGTTCATCGCCGAGCAGATCTGGGGCCAGACCATGCAGCCCGGCTACTCCTTCATGCCGCCCGGCGTCGGCAACTACGGCGAGCCGGCCTACATGGAGTACAAGGACCAGTCCCCGATCGACCGCGAGGAGAAGGCCAAGGAGCTCCTCAAGGAAGCCGGCTTCGGCCCCGGCAAGCCGCTGAAGGTCGAGATCCGCTACAACACCACGGACAACAACCGCAACACGGTGATCGCGATCGCCGAGCAGTGGAAGCAGGTCGGCATCGAGACGTCCTTCATCAACACGGACGGCAAGACCCACTTCGCTCACCTGCGTGACGGCGGCGACTTCGACGTGGCTCGCTACGGCTGGATCGCCGACTACTCGGACCCGAACAACTTCCTGTTCCTGCTTAAGAGCGACAACAAGGGCTTCAACTACGGCAAGTACAACAACCCGCAGTTCGACAAGCTCCTCGATCAGGCCGCCACCGAGCTGGACCTCAAGAAGCGCGCCGACCTCATGAAGCAGGCCGAGGCGATCCTGATGAAGGACATGCCCTGGATCCCGATCATGTACTACGGCAAGAGCAACCTGATCTCCCCGAAGATCAAGGGCTTCGTGCAGAACACCCGCGGCGTGTACCCGACCCGCTACCTCTCGAAGACCCAGTAAATTCTTCGTAGACGGGGCGGCCTGTGCTGCAGGCCGCCCTATTTTTATATCCAGACGCGACTTTCGGGAGGAGCGACCATGCTCTCCTTCATCTTTCGCCGCTTTCTTTCGGCGATCCCGACGCTGTTCCTCATCGTCACGATCTCATTCTTCCTGATCCGGCTTGCCCCCGGCGGCCCCTTCGACCTGGAGCGTCCGCTCGAAGCCAAGGTGATGGAGAACCTCAACCGGATCTACCAGCTCGATAAGCCCCTGATCGAGCAGTACTGGCTCTATCTCGGCGCGGTCATGCGCGGTGATTTCGGCCCCTCGTTCATCCTGCGCGACTTCACCGTGGCCGAACTCTTCGCCCGCGGCCTGCCGATTTCCATGACGCTGGGCGCGCTCGCCCTCTCCTTCGCGATCCTGGTCGGCGGAACGCTCGGCGCGATCGCGGCCTTCCGCCAGAACAGCTCGGTCGACTACGTCGTGACCGGCATGGGCGCGCTCGGGCTCACCATCCCGAATTTCGTCGTGGCGCCGATCTTCCAGATCGTGTTCGGCCTCGCCCTCGCCTGGCTGCCCGTTGCGGGCTGGAACAACGGCTCGCCGCGCAACCTGATCCTCCCCGTGCTCGTGCTGGCGCTGCCCCAGGTGGCGGTTGTCGCGCGCATGACCCGCGCGGCGATGATCGAGAACCTGCGCTCGAACCACATCCGGACCCTTCGCTCCCTCGGGCTGCCGACACGGGTGATCGTGACCCATGCGCTTCGCGGCGCCGCGCTTCCGGTCATCTCCTATCTCGGCCCGGCGGCGGCGGCCCTGCTCACCGGCTCCGTCGTGGTCGAGACCATCTTCGGCCTGCCGGGAATCGGCCGCTACTTCGTCGAGGGCGCCCTCAACCGCGACTATACGCTCGTCATGGGCACGGTCGTGGTGGTTGCCGTCTTCGTTCTCCTCTTCAACCTCGTGGTCGATATCCTCTATGCGCTTATCGATCCGCGCATCCGCTACGATTGAGGCGTGCCATGGCTGAAGGCGCCGTACTTCCCGTCGAAACCATGAAGGACACGGTCACAGGGCGCTCGCTCTGGGCCGAGGCACGAGGACGGCTCGCCCGCAACCGGGCCGCCGTCACCAGCATCGTGGTCCTGGCCGCGATCGCGATCGCCTGCATCTTCGGACCGTTCTTCACAGGCCATCCCTTCGACAGGGTCTATCCCGACTACGTGAAGGTGCCGGCTTCCCTCGAAGCCTATCCCAAGGCCGACCAGATCGAGCCGAACATCGAGCGCATCGGAGCCCGGGTCCGCGCCAAACCGGAAGGCATCGCCATCAACGGCGACACGGTCCGCATGACCCTGGTCAGCTCGAGCAGCCGCCCCATCGACGAGCGTCTCCTGGCCTATTTCGAACGCTCGGACCTGTTCGGCACGGCCCAGGTGGCGGAACGCCAGGAGGAGGGCCGCCGGCTGGTGATCGACGTGCCGGTCAAGCGCCAGTACTTCCTGTTCGGGACCGACACCAACGGACGCGACCTCCTGACCCGCACCATGAAGGCGGGGCAGATCTCTCTGGCGATCGGCCTGCTCGCCACCTTCGTGGCGATTCTCATCGGGGTGATCTACGGCGCGACATCAGGCTATCTCGGTGGGCAGGTCGACCTCGTGATGATGCGCGTCGTCGACATCCTCTACTCGCTGCCCTTCATCTTCTTCGTGATCATGTTGGTGGTGTTCTTCGGCCGTAACTTCATCCTGATGTTCATTGCGGTCGGCGCCGTCGAATGGCTCGACATGGCCCGCATCGTCCGCGGCCAGACCCTGTCGATCAAGCGCCAGGAATACGTGCAGGCTGCCGAGGCTCTGGGCGTCGAGACCAAGGGCATCATCCGCCGCCACGTGATCCCGAATACGCTTGGTCCGGTGGTCGTCTACATGACGCTCCTGGTCCCGAAGGTGATCTTGCTGGAGAGCTTCCTGTCGTTCCTGGGGCTGGGCGTCCAGGAGCCGAACACCAGCCTCGGCGTGCTCATCTCGGAGGGCGCCAAGAACATCCAGGGCGCCACCTGGATGCTGATCTATCCGTCCATCACGCTCGTCGCGATCCTGTTCTGCCTCAACTTCATCGGCGACGGACTGCGCGACGCGCTCGACCCGAAGGACCGCTGACATGGCCGAACCTGTTCTCACGGTCCGAAACCTCCACGTCCGCTTCCGCACCGGCGACGGCATCCTGCACGCCGTCAAGGGCATCGATCTCGACGTGAACCCCGGCGAGACCGTCGCCATCGTGGGTGAATCCGGCTCGGGCAAGAGCCAGACCATGATGTCCGTCATGGGGCTTCTCGCCTCCAACGGCTGGGCGGAAGGCTCGGTGAAGTATCGCGGCGACGAGCTCGTCGGCCTCTCGCCCGACAAGCTCAACGATTACCGCGGCTCGAAGCTCACGATGATCTTCCAGGAGCCGATGACCTCCCTCGATCCGCTCTACCGGATCGGCGACCAGCTCGCCCTGCCGCTCATGGCCCATGGCCGCATGAGCAAGTCGAAGGCCCGGGCGCGCGCCATCGAACTGCTGGAGCTCGTGCGCATCCCCGACCCTGCACGGCGGATCGATGCCTATCCGCACGAGATGTCAGGTGGACAGCGCCAGCGCGTGATGATCGCCATGGCGCTCGCCAATAACCCCGACGTGCTGATCGCCGACGAGCCGACGACTGCGCTCGACGTGACGGTCCAGGCGCAGATCCTCGAGCTGCTGCGCGACCTGCAGAAGCGCCTCGGCATGTCGATCGTGTTCATCACCCACGACCTCGGCATCGTGCGCCGCTTCGCCGACCGCACCTATGTGATGAAGCGCGGCGAGGTGGTGGAGAGCGGCGGGACGGGCGAGATCTTCTCGGCCCCGAAGCATCCCTACACCCGGATGCTGATCGATGCCGAGCCGACCGGGCGCAAGGAACCGGTCTCGATGAACTCGCCCCTTGTGCTCGACGCCAAGAACGTCGAGGTGCAGTTCACCCTCAAGTCCGACTTCCTCGGCCGCCCGACCCATGTGCTGCGGGCCGTCGACGGCGTCAGCCTGTCGGTCCGGGCCGGCGAGACGGTAGGCGTGGTGGGGGAATCCGGCTCCGGCAAGTCGACCCTCGGCCGGGCGATCTTGAGGCTCCTGCCGGCCTCCGGCATGGTCCGCTTCGAGGACCGCAACCTGATGCCGCTCGACCGGGGCGGCATGCGCCCCCTCCGCCGCCATCTCCAGCTCGTGTTCCAGGACCCGTTCGGATCGCTGTCGCCCCGCATGACCGCCGGCGAGATCGTCACCGAGGGCCTTCTGGTCCATGAGCCCAGCATCTCGCGCAAGGAGCGCGACCGCCGCGCCTCCCAGGCCTTCGAGGAGGTGCGCCTCGATCCGGCCTGGCGCAACCGCTTCCCGCACGAGTTCTCGGGCGGCCAGCGCCAGCGCATCGCCATCGCGCGGGCCATGATCTTGCACCCGAAGCTCGTCGTCCTCGACGAGCCGACCTCGGCTCTCGACCGCTCGGTCCAGAAGGAGATCGTCGAGCTCCTGCGCGACCTCCAGCGGGCCCATAGCCTCGCCTACATCTTCATCAGCCACGACCTTGCGGTCGTACGCGCGCTCTCGGACGAGATCATGGTCATGAAGAGCGGCAAGGTGGTGGAGCGCGGCACCGCAGAGGAGATCTTCGAGCGGCCGAAGGAGGACTACACCCGCGACCTGATCGCCGCGGCCTTCCTGCATGAGCGCACTCCGAGGGCACCCGCGGGCGAACCGCTCGCAACCTGAGGGCTGGAACCGAAAGCCGGGCGCGGATTTGACTCCGCGCCATGGCAAAGCTCGCTCCCTATCGCGCCAAGCGCGATTTCACCAAGACCTCCGAGCCCGCGGGCAAGGCCGCCCGCAGGACCGGGTTCTCGTTCGCCGTCCAGAAGCACGAGGCCTCCCGGCTCCACTACGACTTCCGCCTCGAGCTGGACGGCGTTTTGAAGAGCTGGGCGGTCGCCAAGGGACCGAGCCTCGTCAAGGGCGAGAAGCGCCTCGCCGTCCATGTGGAGGATCACCCGGTCGATTATGGGGATTTCGAAGGCACGATCCCGGAAGGCCAGTATGGCGGCGGCACCGTGCTGCTCTGGGACCGGGGCACCTGGGAGCCCGAGGGCGATCCGCACGAGGGCTACGACAAGGGCCGTCTGACTTTCCGGCTCGACGGCGAGAAGCTCCGTGGCACCTGGCATCTCGTGCGCATGGCGAAGCGCCCGCGGGAGCGCCAGGAATCATGGCTCCTGATCAAGGCCGAAGACGCGTTCGCCCGGAGCGAAGACGATACGGATATTCTCGAGGAAGCGCCGCTCTCGGTGAAGACCGGCCGCGCCATCGAGGAGATTTCCGGCAAGCCATCCAAGGCTGCCCCCAAGAAGCGGGCCGCTGCGAAAAAATCCGCCACCAAGGCCGATCCACCGAAAGGTGCCACGAGGCGGGCATCATCTTCGGCGACAGCCAAAGGCGACCACCGTGTCGACGTTGCCGGCGTGTCCATCTCCCATCCCGACCGGGTGCTGTGGGAGGAACAGGGCCTGACGAAGCAGGAGCTGGCGGAGTTCTATGTCGGGATCGCCGACTGGATCCTGCCGCATCTCGTCGACCGCCCCCTCACCCTCATCCGCTGCCCGTCCGGCTCGGCGAAAAAATGCTTCGTCCAGCGGCATTCCTGGGCCGGACTGAGCGATTTCATTCACCGGTCGATGGTGTCCGACGACAAGGATGGCAAGCAGGAAGTGCTTACCGTGCGGGACATCCAGGGCGTGGTGGCGCTCGTTCAGTCCGGCGTGTTGGAGATGCACATCTGGGGCGCGACCCTCCAGGACCTGGAGCGGCCCGACCGGCTGATCTTCGATCTCGATCCGGGCGAGGGCGTGGACTGGCCCCAGGTGATCGAGGCCGCAACCGCCGTGCGCGAGCGTCTGAAAGGCATGGGCCTCGTGAGCTTCGTGAAGACGACCGGCGGCAAGGGCCTGCATGTGGTCGTGCCGCTGACCCCCCGCGCGGCTTGGAAGGACGCGCTGGCCTTCACGCGCGGCTTTGCCGAGGCCATGGCGGCCGACGAGCCCGACCGCTACACCACCACCTCCGTCAAGCAGGAACGCGAGGGCCGCATCTTCATCGACTACCTGCGCAACAACCGCGAGGCCTCGGCGGTCGCTCCCTATTCGACGCGGTCGCGGCCGGGCGCTCCCGTCGCGACACCGGTTTCATGGGACGAGCTGACGCCGGATCTGAGGCCGAACGGGTTCACCGTCGAGAACCTGCCCGAGAGGCTTCGCAGGCTCAAGAAGGATCCGTGGTCCGATCTGCCGTCGATCGACCAAACTCTGCCGGAGGCGAAGAGCACCCGGCGCAAGGCCAAGCGCTAATCCGTCTTAGATGTAGGGTGCTTGGATGCCTTCGACCCGGAAGGCTTCCTGCACGGCCGGCCGCGCCAGGACTCGATCGGCGAAGGCCCTCAGGTTCGGGATATCGCGCGGCGGACGCGGCATGCCTCGTCCCCAGCGGATCAGCATGAGGAGGAAGAGATCGGCGGCCGAGAACCGGTCGCCGAGCAGCCATTGCCGGTCGCCGAGCTGGTCCGAGATGACGTCGAACATGCGCTCGAGCCGCTGCCGGGCCGCTTCCTTCACGCTCGGCGCCGCCGCCTCGTCGCTGACGTGCTCGTGCGGGTAGAACCATGCGCGGTATTCCGCCTGCGGCGTGTTGGTGAGGTGCGCCATCCACTTGTAGAACTCTGCCCGTTCCGGCGTTCCGACGGCTGGAGCGAGGCCCGCATCCGGAAACTTGTCGGCGAGGTGCAGGGCGATGGCTGCCGTCTCGAACAGGACAAGGTCGCCGTCGACGAGGACCGGAATGCGGCCGTTCGGGTTGAGCCTTAGATAATCTGCACTCTTCTGCGCGTTCTGGCTCCGATCCACGAGGCGCATCTCGAAAGGCGCTCCGATCTCCCGCAGCATCATGTGCGGCAGCAGGCTGGCGTTGCCGGGAAAATAGTAGAGCACGAGCATTATGTTGGCCCTCGAATCCGTCGGTGATGCTCCTTTGGTAAGGTTCACGCCGGAGGCCGTAAAGATGCTTGCGGCCCCCATCCAGATCTTCCTTTCGCAGATGCATGCACTATCGTTCTGAGCGACGCTGGGAGGACGGACATGGCGGATCGTGGCAAGGAACTGATCGAAAAGCTCCGCGTGAAGCCGGGCAAGCCGTTCGATCTGAAGGATCGCGACCCCCGCGACAAATGCGGCTTTGACGATGATGAAGCGACGAAGACCGAAACGGAAATGGTCGCCCATGAGATCGACGCGCTTCAGGACCGGCTTTATGCCGAGGGACAGCGCGCCCTCCTGGTCATCCTCCAAGGCACCGACACCTCGGGCAAGGACGGCACGATCCGCGGCGTCTTCAACGCCACGGGTCCGCTGGGCGTGTCGGTCACGGCGTTCCGCCAGCCCTCCGAGAACGAGCTGGCACACGATTATCTCTGGCGTGTGCATGCGGTCTGCCCGAAGCGGGGAACGATCGGCATCTTCAACCGGTCGCACTACGAGGACGTGCTGATCGCGAAGGTGCGCGGCTTTGCCCCAAAGGAGACGATCGAGCAGCGATATGCCCAGATCAACGATTTCGAGCGCATGCTGACCGAGAACGGCACGGTCATCCTCAAGTTCATGCTCCATATCTCCAAGAAGGAGCAGGCCGAGCGGCTCCAGGAGCGCCTGGACGACCCGAAGAAGCACTGGAAGTTCAACGCCGGCGATCTCGACGACCGCAAGCTCTGGGACGAGTACCAGGACGCCTACGAGACCATGCTGAATCGCTGCTCCACTGCCTGGGCGCCGTGGCATGTGATCCCGGCCGACCGCAAATGGGTGCGCAACGCCGCCATCGCGTCGATCGTCAAGGCGACTTTGGAGGAGATGAACCCGACCTACCCGAAGGTCTCATGGGACCCGAAGGACTTTAAGGTCGTTTAGCGTCGATCCACAGGGACGTACGGAATCCGATGAAAGCGACCGATATCTTGAGCCGGTATGACAGGGAAGTGCGTTGCAGGACCGGCAGTCCGGCACCGGGTTTTCGCGCTGACCGAGTCGGACCGGTGATCCGCCTGGTCGGCCCCGACCCCGAGGCGCATGGCAATGCGGTCCTGTGGATCGATCCGGCAGCCGATGTCGGTTCAGCGATTGCCGAACAGATCGGCTATTTCAGCGCCCTGGGACACGCCTTCGAATGGAAGCACCATAGCCACGATGAACCGGCCGACCTCCCGGACCGGCTGCTCGCAGCGGGTTTCCGTCCCGAGGAGCCGGAAACCTTCGTCGCCTTGGATACCGCACTCGGCTTCGATGCGCCGCCAGTTCCGGAATCGATCAGGATCGAGCGTCTCGTCGAACCGTCCCGTCTGGGCGCCATCGCCACCGTGAACCAGGCCGTATACGGCGATGCCGCTCATGCCTCGTGGCTCGCAGGCACGATTGCACGGGAGAAGCAGGCGGATCCCGACAGCATCGACATCTTTGCGGCCTATGACGGCGACCGGCCGGTCAGCGTCGGTTGGATGCGCCACAAGCGCGGCGACAGTTTCGGCAGCCTCTGGGGTGGTTCGACACTGCCGGATTGGCGGGGCCAGGGCATCTACTCAGCACTCGTCGCCATCCGGGCAGTAAATGCGCGTGAGCGGGGATGCCGCTGGCTGACGGTGGATTGCAGCCCGATGAGCCTTCCGATCCTCAAACGGCGCGGCTTCCAAGCCCTCTCGGTCATCACCCCCTTCGTCTGGTCGCCGGCCAAGGATCGGGCACAACCTTGACCGTAGGGCTTGCCGAGGGGAGCTTTGAGCGCAAGAATACCGATATGAAAAGCATCCTCGTTCCCATCGAAGACCACGGCGTGGTCGAGCCGATCCTCGAGACCGCCCTTCTCCTGGGCCGAGCCTTCGACAGCTATATCGAGGGCCTTGCGATCACGCCCGATTATCCGGTCGTGCTCCCGGTGGACATCGCGATCGGTGTCCCCTCGCCTATCACACCCGAGAACCGCATGGAGATGTCGCGGGCCTGCCGGGAACGCTTCGAGGCCTTCATGGTGACGAAGCAGGTCCAGCGCGCCGCCGCCGGCCTCGCCACTCTCAGCTATGGCTGGCGTCAGGATGGCCTGATGGAGGACGCGTTCCTCGGTGCCTATGGCCGGGTCTTCGACGTCACCGTGGTCGGTCGCCCCGATGGCGGCAACGGCCAGACCCGTCTGTCGACCGTCGAGGCCTCCCTGTTCGAGACCGGCCGTCCCGTCCTCATCGCACCGCCGACCTTCCCGCAGACGCTGGGCGAAACGGTCGTGATCGCCTGGAACCGGAGCACCGAAACCGCCAGGGCCGTGCTCGGCTCGATCCCGCTTCTTGAAAAGGCACGCCGGGTCGTCGTGCTCGAACTGGAGGACTGGGGCGTTCCCGGCCCCTCCGGCGTCGAACTGGTCCGGTCCCTCGGCCGGCGCGGCATCCAGGCGGAGACGCTCACCGTGCCGGATCCGAACAACCGGCCGGGCGAGGTCATCCTGTCCGAAGCCGGTGCCCTCGGCTGCGACCTCCTGGTGAAGGGGGCCTATACGCAGAGCCGTCTCCGCCAGATGTTCTTCGGCGGCGCCACGAGCCACATCCTGAGCAACACCGCCATCCCCGTCCTGATGGCGCACTGAGCGGGCGGCCCCACGATGATCAGGGATGTCGCGGTGATCCAGGACGAGCGCTTCCGGCGTCTCGTCATCCCGACCGCCCGTCTCGAGAAACTGGCCGAGGGATGCCGCTGGGCCGAAGGCCCCGCCTATTTCCCGGCCGGACGCTATCTGGTCTGGAGCGACGTTCCGAACGATCGGATGCTGCGTTACGACGAGACGTCGGATGCGGTCAGCATCTTCCGGGCGCCGTCCCATTATTCCAACGGTAACACCGTCGACCGACGCGGACGCCTCGTCACCTGCGAGCACGGCACGCGCCGTGTGACGCGCACGGAGCATGACGGCACGATCACGGTGCTCGCCAGCCACTACCAGGGCAAACGCCTCAACAGCCCCAATGATGTGGTCGTAAAGTCGGACGGCTCGATCTGGTTCACGGACCCGGCCTACGGCATCGACTCCGACTATGAGGGTCATAAGGCGGAGAGCGAGATCGGGGCCTGCCACGTCTACCGCATCGATCCCCACAGCGGCGACGTCGCGATCGTCGCTGGCGACTTCGTGCGACCGAACGGCCTCGCCTTTTCGCCTGATGAGACAAAGCTTTATGTCGCGGACACGGGCGCGACCCATGTTCCGGATGGTCCGCGGCACATCCGTGTCTTCGATGTCGGCAACGATGGCCGCTTGAGCGGCGGCAAGGTTTTCGCCACCTGCACCAGCGGTCTTTTCGATGGTTTCAGGCTCGACGAAGCAGGTCGCATCTGGACCAGTGCGGGAGACGGGGTCCACTGCTACGACCCTGATGGAACCCTGATCGGCAAGATCCTCGTGCCCGAAGCGGTGGCGAACGTCGTCTTCGGAGGCGTGAAGCGCAATCGCCTCTTCATTTGTGCGACGACGTCCCTCTACGCCATCATGCTGCCGGTGAACGGCGCCAAGACCTTCTAGGCGCTCCCTCGAAGCAGTCGCTTGTCAATTGCGTACGGATCACCCATGGATGCGTCGCGCCGGCGGCGCTTGATCCGGGTTGCCCATGTCCCTGCCAGATACCTCCAAGATTCGCTCGGGCGTGCCCTTCGGCATCGCCCTGATGCTGCTCGGCGTTTTCCTGTTTTCCATGAACGACGTCATGGGCAAGTGGCTCGTCGCGACCTATTCCGTCGGTCAGGTCCTGCTCCTGCGCAGCATCGCCGCCTTGGCGGTCCTGCTGCCCCTCATGCGACGCCAGAGGGTTTCCTTCGCCATCCCGCCTCAGCCTGGCCTGCACGCGGTGCGGATCACCCTTTCGACGCTCGAAGTCGCCTGCTTCTACTGGGCCGTCACCTATCTGCCTTTGGCCGACGTGATGACCTATTACCTCGCGGCGCCGATCTACGTGGCGGCCTTTGCGGTGTTCTGGCTCGGCGAGCGGCTCGACTGGCCGCGGATCACCGCGATCGCCGTTGGCTTCGTCGGCGTGCTGATCGCCCTGCGCCCCTCGCCGGCCACGATCTCGCTGCCGGCGCTGATCGCCCTCGCGGGCAGCGTTTTCTATGCCCTGCTCATGATCACGACCCGCAAGCTGCGCGAGACCCACGACGCCACGCTCGTCCTCGGCCAGATCCTCGGGGCCCTGATCTTCGGCCTGGCGGCCGCCCCCTTCGCCTGGGTCAATCCCGGACCGCTCGACCTCGCCGGCCTCTTCCTTCTCGGCATCGTGTCGATGGCAGGCCATGCCTGCGTCAACCGCTCGCTCAAGGTCGCCCCCGCGTCGATCGTGGCGCCTTACCAGTATACGCTCATCGTCTGGGCCATCGTGCTCGGCTACATCTTCTTTGGAGATGTCGTCCAGTTCTGGACGCTGGTCGGGGCGGGCGTGATTTGCGCCGCCGGGCTCGGCCTTCTCATCCTCGAACGCGAAGCGGCCAAGCGCGAGCGGGACGTCGCACCGCCCATCCTTCCGGAGGCTTAAAGGCCCTCCACAGATGGTCCGAGAGTCGTCCTTGACAGTCGCGCGGCCGGAAGCGTGAATGACGTTATATAAGACAATGGGGAGTTCGATGCGCCTGACGCTCAATATTGCTGCCGCAACGGCAGCGCTTTTGCTGTCCTCCAGCGCCTTCGCGCAGGATATCAAGATCGCCTTGATCGCCGGGAAGACCGGTCCGCTCGAGGCCTATGCCAAGCAGACCGAGGCCGGCTTCATGATGGGGCTGGAATACCTCACCAAGGGCAGCATGGCGCTGAACGGTCGCAAGATCTCCGTCATCGTCAAGGACGACCAGCTCAAGGCCGATCTCGCCAAGACGCTGCTCGAGCAGGCATACAACGACGACAAGGTCGATCTTGCCGTCGGCACGACCTCGTCGGCCGCCGCGCTCGCCATGCTTCCCGTCGCGGAGGAGAACGGCAAAGTCCTGATCGTGGAGCCCGCCGTGGCCGATGCAATCACCGGCGAGAAGTGGAACCGCTTCATCTTCCGCACCGCCCGCAACTCGACCCAGGACGCCTACGGCGCCGCTGCTGCAATTCCGGCAAGCGGCGACGTCTCGATCGCGACGCTGGCGCAGGATTACGCCTTCGGCCGCGACGGCGTGGCGGCGCTCAAGAGCGCGCTTTCGCAGATCCGCCCCAACGCCAAGGTCGTGTTCGAGGAATACACGCCCCAGAATGCGACGGACTTCACCGCCTCGGCTCAGCGTATCTTCGATGCCCTCAAGGACAAGCCGGGCAAGAAGATCATCAACATCATCTGGGCCGGCCAGCATCCGCTGCCGAAGATCGCGGACCTGAAGCCTGAACGCTTCGGCATCGAGATCGCGCCCGGCGGCAACATCCTGCCCGCCATGCAGATCTACAAGAACTATCCGGGCATGGAAGGCGCCGTCTATTACTACTACGCCTTCCCGAAGAACCCGATGAACGACTGGCTCGTCGCGGAGCACCAGAAGCGCTACAACTCGCCGCCGGACTTCTTCACCGCCGGCGGATTCGCGGCGGCGTCCGCGGCCGTGACGGCCATCCAGAAGGCCGGCGGCACGGATCCCGAGAAGCTCATCACGGCCATGGAAGGCATGACCTTCGAGACGCCGAAGGGACCGATGACCTTCCGCAAGGAGGATCACCAGGCCCTGCAGGTCATGTATCACTTCAAGGTGAAGGCTGATGGCAAGGACGCGAACGACCTGCTCGATCTCGTCGACACCATCCCGGCCGACAAGATGCCGATCCCGGTCCGCAACAAGCGCTGATCGCCGGTGGATTCGACAATGACAGCGCCCGCGCTCGAGACGCGCGGGCTCACCATTCGTTTCGGCGGCCATGTGGCCGTCAACGACGTCTCGTGCCGGTTCACGCCCGGCACGCTGACCGCGATCGTCGGCCCGAACGGCGCCGGCAAGACGACCTATTTCAACCTCGTTTCAGGCCAGCTTCGCGCCAGCGCGGGACAGGTGCTGGTCGAAGGCGAGGACGTGACCACGCTCCCGGCGTCGGCCCGGACCAGGCGAGGCCTCGGCCGCGCCTTTCAGCTCACCAATCTTTTTCCCCAGCTGACCGCACTCGAAAATGTCCGCCTCGCGGTCCAGAGCCGCGCTGATGCCGGTTGGTCTCTCTTCAAGGTGTGGAACAGCCGTCGCGACCTGATCGAGAAGGCCGAGGCCGTGCTGGAGCGCGTGCGCCTGTCGGACAAGCGGCACGTGGCGCCGAAAGCCCTTTCGCACGGCGACCAGCGCAAGCTCGAGGTGGCGCTCCTCATCGCCATGGAGCCGAAGGTGTTCATGTTCGACGAGCCGACCGCCGGCATGAGCGTCGACGAGGTTCCGACCGTGCTCGAACTGATCCACGGCATCAAGCAACGCGGTGACACCACCGTGCTCCTCGTCGAGCACAAGATGGATGTGGTGCGTTCGCTCGCCGACCGCATCGTCGTGCTGCACAACGGCTCCCTCGTGGCCGATGGCGAACCGGCGGAGGTGATCGCCTCGCCCGTCGTGCAGGAGGCGTATCTCGGACTGGAGGCAGCCCGTGCCTGAGCCCCTGCTCCAGCTGGAGGCGGTCCAGACCCATATCGGCCCCTATCATATCCTTCATGGCGTCAGCTTCGGCGTTCAGACCGGCAGTCTGACGATGCTGCTCGGCCGCAACGGTGCCGGCAAAACCACGACCCTGCGCACGATCATGGGGCTCTGGCGGGCCTCGGCGGGCCGCATCCGCTTCGACGGGCGCGACATCACCGCGAGCGCCACACCCGACATCGCCCGCGCGGGTATCGCCTATGTACCGGAATCCATGGGGATCTTCACGGATCTCACGGTGCGCGAGAACATCGTGCTGGCGGCCCGGAGCGGTCCCATCGACAGTGCCCGGCTCGATTGGATGCTGGGGCTTTTCCCCGCGCTCAGGCGGTTCTGGAACCTTCCGGCAGGCAATCTCTCCGGCGGGCAGAAGCAGATGCTCGCCATCGCGCGGGCCATCGCGGAGCCGCGCAGGCTCCTGCTCGTCGACGAGCCCACCAAGGGGCTCGCGCCCGTCATGGTGCGCAGCATGATCGAGGCCTTCAAGGCACTCAAGGAGGCAGGAGAGACGGTCCTCCTCGTGGAGCAGAACTTTTATGCAGCGTCGGCGCTCGGGGACGACGTGCTGATCATGGACGACGGCCGCATCGTGCATTCGGGCCGCATGAGCGACCTCGTGGCGGACCAATCCCTTCAGCAGCGCCTGCTCGGCCTCTCCCTGGATGCCCACCAATGAGCGACATGACCGCCGACGCCACGACCGCTGCCGAGCTTCCGCGCACGAAGACGGACTGGGTTCCCCTCGCCCTCGTCCCGGCATTGGCGCTCCTTGCGCTGCCTTTCGTCGGTGAGCCCTCCACCTGGGTGACACTCACCGTCGCGGGCCTCGCCATGGGCATGATGATCTTCCTCATGGCCTCGGGCCTGACCCTTGTGTTCGGCCTTATGGACATCATCAATTTCGGGCACGGCGTGTTCATCTCGCTCGGAGCCTACGCGACCCTTCTGGTGCTCGGCCCCCTCGCCGGCTGGGCGCAGGCCGACTCGGTCGGACTGAACCTCGCGCTGCTCCTTCTCTGCATTCTCGTCGCCATGGCGGTGACCGGGGTCGTCGGCGCCGTGTTCGAACGCGTGATCGTGCGCCCCGTCTATGGCAGCCACCTCAAGCAGATCCTGGTCACCATGGGCGGGCTGATCGTCGCCGAACAGGCGATCCATGCCATCTGGGGCGCCTCCCCGATCCCGATTCCGCTGCCCGAAACCTTGCGCGGTGCCTTCGTTCTGGGCGACATCGTCATGGAGCGCTATCGCGTGGTCGCAGTCGCCGTGGGTCTGACGGTGTTCGTCGCCATGCAGCTCATGCTGAACCGCACCCGGATCGGCCTCCTCATCCGGGCTGGGGTCGAGAACCCGGAGATGGTCGAGGCTCTCGGCTACCGGATCAAACGTCTCTTCGTAAGCGTCTTCGTGGCAGGCTCCGCACTCGCGGGCCTCGGCGGCGTGATGTGGGCCTTCTACCGTCAGACCTTGACGGCCGGCATGGGCATGGAGGTGATGGTGCTGGTTTTCATCGTCATCATCATCGGCGGCCTCGGCTCCGTCGGGGGCTGCTTCGTCGGCTCGATCCTGGTCGCGCTGGTCGCCAACTACGTCGGCTTCCTGGCGCCGAAACTGGCTCTGATCTCCAATATCCTCGTCATGGCTCTGGTGCTGATCTGGCGCCCGCAGGGCCTCTTCCCGGTAGCACGCCGATGACCGCGACCTCCGCCCCGACGAACATTCCCTTCGACGAGACCAAGGTCCGCAGCGGCGTTCTGCAGAGCCTTCTCTCCTCCGATCCGCCCCGGTCGCGGGTGCTGTCTCTCATCCTTGTGGCGATTCTGTTCCTGCTTGCGGCAACGCCCTTCCTGTTCTCGGGCAGCCAGCCGCTCAGCACGGCCGCCAAGATCTGCGTCTTCATCGTGCTCGTCGCGAGCTACGATCTTCTGCTGGGCTATTCGGGCATCGTGTCCTTCGCCCACACCATGTTCTTCGGTATCGGCGGGTACGGCGTCGCCATCGCCCTCGAGCGCCTTGGAGCGGCCTGGACGTCTGTGGGGATCGGCCTCCTGGCCGCCCTGGCGCTTTCGGCTGCCCTCGCGGCTGCCATCGGCCTTTTGTCCCTGCGCGTTCGTGCGATCTTCTTCTCCATGATCACCCTGGCGGTCGCCTCGGCGATGGCGGTGCTCGCATCGCAGCTTTCGGAGATCACCGGCGGCGAGGATGGTCTCTCGTTCCAGTTGCCTCCGGCGCTACGCCCGGCCTTTCGTCTCCTGTCCGAGCCGGTCTTCGGCACGGCCGTCAACGGCCGCCTTCTCGCCTATTACCTCGTGTTCTTCGTCTCGTTAGGCGTGTTCCTGCTTCTGCTGCGCGTCGTGAACTCCCCCTTCGGGCGGGTGCTGCAGGCCATTCGCGAGAACGAGTTCCGCGCCGAGGCGCTGGGCTACCGCGTCGTGGCCTACCGCACAGCCGCGTCGGTCATTTCAGCCCTCGCCGCCACCGTCGCCGGCGCCCTCATGGCGCTCTGGCTCCGGTACAACGGCCCGGACACCACTCTGTCCTTCTCAATCATGATCGACATCCTGCTGATGGTCGTGATCGGCGGGATGGGAACCATGTACGGTGCCGTCATCGGCGCGGCGCTGTTCGTCCTGGCGCAGAGCTACCTTCAGGTTCTCATGGAGGCGGGAAGCTCCGCCGTCGCGGGCGTCCCGATCCTCCCGAACTTGATCCATCCCGACCGCTGGCTGCTCTGGCTCGGAGCGCTCTTCATCGTCAGCGTCTACGCTTTCCCGGGCGGAATCGTCGGTAGGCTGCGGCAGCGCGGCAATTAAGGGTTGCCACCCGCAACTTAGCCGGCTGCCGTTCGTTTCCCTCCGGGAGCGGAGGGATGCATGATGAGCAGTGCCTTTGTTCGTGAGCCTGAAGGTGGAGAGGCCTTCGAGGACCTGCCGGATCGGCCGGTGAGCCCTCACCATCTCGTCACGCCGTCCGGCTTGGCCCGGATGGACGAGGAGATCGAGGCCTTGAAGCGGCGCCTCGCCGGGGCGCAGGCGGTTGACGACAAGGCCGAAGTCGCGCGCGTCTCGCGCGATCTCCGCTACTGGAACCATCGTCGCCTGACGGCCGAAATGGTGCCGCCACCGAGCGACAAATCCCATGTCCGCTTCGGCTCCTCCGTGAGCTTCGAACGCAAGGACGGGCGAATCCAGACCTACAGGATCGTGGGCGAGGACGAGGCGGATCCCGCCAAGGGAAGCATCTCCTACGTGTCTCCCCTGGCGCAGGCGCTCATGGGCAAGGAGATCGGAGACGTGGTGATCGTCGCCCAGGGCGAAGCCGAGATCGTGGAGATCCGCTAAATACCACGCAGACAGGAAGCGTCGTCAGACGTCCTCCGCCTCCTTTAGGGGAACGACGTTGTCGAAAGCCGCCATCGTCTCGCCGGCAGTCCGCACCTCGGCCAGCACCTTGTCGCGCAGCATCAGGTCGATCTCCTGCTGAATGACGAGGAATTCTTCCCATTTCGACGTCAGGATGAGCGCCTGAATCTCGGCCTTGGGCTTCTCCTCCTGACCCTCGCGCAGTCGCACCTGAACCGAACCGGCCTCGATCTTCGGATGCTCCGCCACGAGGGATGCAAGCGCCTCGATCTCTCGGCGGATGCCGGCGCTGTCGGCCGCCTGGATGCTGATGGTGCGGTCGTAGGGCATCCGGTCCCGGTTGGTGAGATTGATGATGTTCATGTTCACGAAGGTCGCGTTCGGGATCGTGATCAGCGACCGGTCGAGACCGCGAATGCGGGTTGATCGGATGCCGATCTCCTGAACTCGGCCTTCGAGGTTACCGAACCGGCACAGATCCCCGACGCGAACCGGGCGATCCGCATAGAGGATCAGCCCCCCGATGAAGTTCTCCAGGGTCGGTTTGGCCGCCAAGGCGACGGCCAGGCCGCCCACGCCGAGGCCGGCGAGCAGCCCTGCGAGAGGAATCCCCAGGTAGGACGCGCCGTAGATGAGGAGCCCGAGCGCCGCGGCGATGCCGCCGATCCGGATCGAAGCGCGGGCCAGATGAGCATCGATGCTCTCCGACTTCGTAAAGGTCAGGTGGTTTGCAAGCGAATTCGAGAACTTCAGGATGCCCCACATAGCGGCCAGATAGGCAGCGGCCTCGGAGACCTCGTCGATGATGTCGTTCACGCTCCCGGTGAGATTGATCTGGTAATCGGACATGTAGGAGACGAAAAGGGCCGCGACCGCAACGGCTGCGGGCACCAGGATGCTGGCCGGCAGGGAGATGGAGGCATCTGCGGCGCTCCGCCTCGACCTTGCCAGGCGCTGGATGCCGAGGACGGCGAGCACCGCGACCACCAGAACCAGCACCAGGGCGATCCACTGCCATAGGGCCTGCCCCTGAATGTTTCGACGCAAGCCGGCCGGCAATGCCTCGACGAGACTGTACCATTTCGGCGGCAGGAGGTAGCCGGGCGATTGGCTGTAGAAGTCGTAGAGATCCTCGCCGGACCCGCTGACGTTCGGCTCGGTGCGGATCGCCTCGTAGAAGGCGTCGAGTTGCCGGACCGTCTCGCGGGAGAAAAGGTATTCACCGGTCCGCGGCCCGTCGGACACGCGTGCGATGCGGATCTCGGTTCCCGGCACGTTCCAGTTCGGGATTGCCTGCTTGGAGATATCAGCGTCGCCCGGAATGGTGCCGGGATCAGGAAGGGGCAGTCGATCCAGGATCTCCTTCAGCAAAAGCGGCGCCTCAAGGCGCCGGTGTTCCAGTTCAACCGGCGGCACATCCCGCAGGTCGAGCGCGCGAGCGGCCTGGGCTAGGAGGCCTTCAGCTTCCTTGACCTTGTCCTTCACGCTCTGGCTCTGGAAGAACCCAGGCTCGGCATTGTTCTCGCGATAGGCCTCCAAAAGCAGCGACGAGGCACGAGCGACGTTAGAGCGGAAGCCTTCAAGGGTCGCCCGGGGGCTTGATGTCTCGGCGGCGGCCAGGAACCTGAGCGAGCCGAGAGCCGGCGGTGTCGCCAGGAACTGGAATACAACGAAGAAGGCTGCCAGGAGCACGCAGACGATCGGAACGACGGCTTCCTGCAGGGGGCGTCTCGAAGGCATCGTCATGGATGTCTCTGGGATTCTTTAAGGAGATTTTGCATTTTTCCGGCCGCATCCTAGCGGAACAAGGCACCTCTAGAAACATTGGTGTGACGATTTCACCATTGCCGCTGAGCTTCAAGCGCTCCTGCTTGTTGGCGGCGTGACCACACGCTCCGCAAGAACTGGCATGATTTGCGATACTAAGTTACGCGATAGTGTCGGTCATGCCTCCGTCTCTATATTCACCATAGGGCATTTTTGTTATGTTCATTTCTCTGTGAAGCGCAATTCACTTATGGAGATGCACGTATCGATCCCGTATTCTTTGCCTCAAAGCCGCACCGAGCGAATTCGTTGAAGGTTCAATACCAAGCATCCCTGGAGGATAGGTCTTCATGAATGAGGCGGAGGTCGAAGTCGTCGCGGAAGAACTTGCGAAGCTGGGAGGAACAGCTTGGTATCCTGGGCGTGAACCAGGCCCTCTCCTACGGGTCGTGCACGAACGCTATCGGGACAGGGCAAGAGCCGCCATCGCGGCCCTCGACCGGTTTCGGGCAAGCGCGGCGAAAACCAATCCTCCCGAGGGCGTGCCCGCGTCACAGTCCAACATCCATGTCTCGGCATCGGAGACAGAGGTCAAGGTCGGCACGACCGTTATTTATCGGCCAGACGGCGATCGAAGGGCCTATTCCTGCAAGGTCCAGAAGATCACTGACGGCTTCGCATATCTCGTCCCGGAGAACAGGACAGGGATCGGCTGGGTGCCGCTGAAGGATCTTGTCGGGCATTCCGCAGCAAGTAATCCCGAGCAGGATAAGTAGAGAGCTCGTTCGGTTTCGGCGGCCCAGGCGGGTTGGGGCGATTATCTCAGCTAGGGCCGTTGCCATCAGGCTGCGACAGGGCAGGTTCAGGATTGGCCGCATAAAGAGCCCGCTTGGCCTCGTACATCAGCAGATCGGCGCGTTTCACGACAGCTTCCAGCCGCTCCCCCGAGAGACTCGTTGCCGCCCCCATGGAGAAGCTGAGGGTCAGGCCGGAATAGAACTGGTTGTTGATCTCGACGAGCTTCTCGATCTTCTCCATCACAGCCGCTCCCTCGCGCTCATCGGTCGCGGGCAGGAGAAGCGCAAACTCGTCGCCGCCGATCCGTGCCGCGTAGCTCGGCTTGTCGACGGCCTCGTTCAGCACCTCGCCTGCGCGGCGCAGCAGTGCGTCCCCAGATGCGTGGCCCAACTGATCGTTGACCGCCTTCAGGCCGTTGAGGTCAACGACGATGACCGTTACCGGGAAAGGGCCCTTCCGTTCGAGGCGGTTCAACTCGTCCGCGTAGAAGGTGCGATTGTACAGCTTCGTCAGCACATCGTGTTTGCCGAGATACTCCAGGTAGGCTTCGGCCTTCTTGCGAGCGGTGATGTCGGTCAGCGCAACCTGCACCAGGGACCAGTCGTGCTCATGGCCCGGCAGGACTGAAAACTGCAGATGCAGATGGAGCTCGTCGCCGTTGAGGGAGTAGTTGACGATCTCCCGCTGCTGAAACGTCTTGCCATGCCACAGGTCGATGAGCTGCTCCCGGAACTGCTCGCGCATGTCATCGCGGAAGACCTCGTTCAGGCGCCTGAGCAGGGTCGGCTTGTCGGGAGAGCAGAACAGTTCGAGCGTGTGCCGGTTGACGTCGATCACCCGGATCTCCGCCATGCATCGCTCGACGAACTCGGGATGGACATCCGTAAAGACGCGGAAATCGGTGATGCCCCTCTCACGCACATCCGTGAGCAACTGCTTCACCTGGCTGAAGTCTTCCACCCAAAGGGAGACGGGCGAATGCTCGAACAAGCCACGTGCATATTCCTCGCTGCGCGCGAGCTGCCGCCGTGCCGTCTCGCGCTCGGTCACATCCTCGATCGCGACGAGGACACGCCCCCATGTTTCCTCGTAGCCTGGAAGAATGCTTCCCTTCAGCTGGATGTCGAGGCGCTTGCCGGACAGGGTGTAATTCACCGTGTGGCTGGAAAACTCCGCCCTGCCCTCCCAGAGCTGGACGAGTTCGTCCACATGGGTCTTGAGCATGTCATTTCGAAAGATGCGATCGAGGTTCTCGACCAGATGCGGCAGATCGTGAGCTTCGAACAGGGAGAGGGTCTTCCGGTTGACCTTCAGCACGCGGATGCGGCTGGAGCAGTCCTTAACCCGTCCGACATCCTCGGCGAGGAATGCTCTGAGATCCGTCACCCCCGCTTGCCGCCACTGCTCCATCAGGTGCCGCACACCACTGTAATCCTCAAGCCACAACGAAACAGGCGCGAGCGAGAAAGTCTCCGCATGGTCGTCCCGCTGCTCGAGAGGAGAGCGATCGGATTGGTCAGGTGAAACGTGAAGCATGGAGACGTCCCGCTCGGATTCGAGTCGAATCGGCGGGACACTTCAGCCTGCAAGTCAAACCTTACGCAAGGTCATAACTGCTTAAACTTTGGGCTGCCTGCCATCCAGCGACGTTGCGGGCGGTCAGGATTCTCGTATGGATCGCGAGGATATGGCATGGGGCCTTCGCGATCCTCATCCTAAAAAAAGGCACCCATCCGCAAAGGAGGGGTGCCTTTCAAGGTGAAATGGGCTGAGTGGAAAAGCCTCAGCCGTTTCACGAGCCGTGGCGGCTTAGCGCTTGGACTGGATCACTCCGAAGTCGAAGGCCTGAGCCGTGCTGGCCGTGAAAGCCGCGAACGACACCGCGATGGCCGCAGCGAATACGACCTGCAACATTGCTTTCTTAAGCATGTTCATTTCCCTTGGTTACGCCGTCATAGGACGGCAGGAAAATGTAACTAAGTAACTAAATACGTGTAAACGAAGCGAGGGTTGCGCTTGCGCCCCCTCAGCAACCTTAAGGTTCCGGCACCAGCATTGCCTCGGTTCTATTGCCCGACTTTGCTGAGGACATCGGCTCTGAGGAAGCGCTCGATGACGAGCATGAACAGGATCGAGGGCACGAGCAGGATCAGCGCCGTGATCGAGGCAATCTGATAGTTGCCCCCCATGCTCGCGTTGTAGAGCAGCAGCGGCAGGGTCGTGACCTGCGGGACGCCGACGAAGAACGTGCCGGTGAACTCGTCGAGCGATTCCAGGAACACGAAGATCGCGCTCGCCATGATGCCGGGCGCAGCCAGCGGCAGGGTAATGGTGAAGAACGTGCGCAACGGTGACGCCCCGATGTTGCGGGCGGCAAGCTCCAAATCCTTGTCTACTGCCGCAAACGCCGCCGCCGAGATCCAGACCGAGTAGACGAGCCCGTGTGCCGCGTGGACGAGGACGACGCCTGTGATCGTGCCCGTGAGCCCAAGGCTGTAGAACACCCGCGCCACGTTGATGTAGATCGCGACCGACGGAAAGGCCTGCGGCAGCAGGAACAGGATCATCAAGGCCGTGCGCCAGGGCAGCCGGAGACGCGCCAGGGCATAGCCCGCCGGCACCGAAACGGCGAGCGCCACCAGGACCGTCAGGCTCGCGATGCCAACACTCGTCATGAGCGAGGACATGGCATCCCCGGTCGGCCGGAACACCACCTCCCAATAGCGCGTCCCGTAGGAAACCGGGAGCTTGAACGGCGCATACCAGCGCTCGGCGAAGGACCACAGCACCAGGTTCGCGAGCGGGCCGAAGAGCAGGAACGCGAAGACCGAAAGCCCCAGGATCTTGGTAAGCGTCGAACCGAGACTCCAGGCCCGGGCACTCACGGCCGAGGGGGCGGGATCGCGCTCGAACCGCGTGTTTCGTACGGCCGGGCTCGGACTTTCCATCACGCTGGCAGAGGAGGACGTCATCGGCATCTTTATGCTCATGCCTGCGCCTCCCGCTTCACGTTGTGCCGGAGATAGATCCAGGCGACCGTGCCGGCGATCATGTAGGAGATCACGCCGAGCGCGTTCGCCGTCGCGTAGTCTCCGTAGGAGTTGATGCGGAACGCCATGTCGACGGTCAACATGGTGGGCTGCGAGCCCGCCACCATCATGGGCACCGACAGGACAGACAGCATGGTCACGAAGGAGAGCACGAGGCCGACGAGCAGCGTCTGCGCGACCTGCGGCAGCACCAGCTCGATCAGGACCCGCAGACGCGAGGCGCCGAGATTGCGCCCCGCCTCGATGGTGGCCGGGTCGATCGACGCCATGGCGCCGGCCAGCATGAGCGTGACGAAAGGCACCTGCTTCCACACGAAGGTAATGATGATGCCGCGCCAATCGAGAAAGCTGGTGGCCTGGATCGGCTCCATGACACCCAGCGCCACGAGCGCGTTGTTCATCAACCCGTTCTTGGCCAGAAAGGTGCGCATGCACTGGGCGGCGACGATGAACGGGATGAAGAGCGGCCAGCGGTAGAGCTGCCGGAGGGCGCCGACGAGCCAGGGTGTTTCGCCCAGCGTCAGGATGCCCGCGATCGCAACGGAGAACAGCGCGACCAGGATCGTCGAGACGATCACGATGAAGAGGGTGAAGAGGATATCGGTGGAGTAGAGCTCGTAAGCCTTCTGGAAATGCATCAGGGACAGGCTGCCGCCGGGCTCGGTGAACGCCGCCGCAAGGGAATACCCGAGCGGATAGAGAAACAGCGCTCCGATCATGGTGAGCGCGGGCGCAATGAGCAGGAGGCCGAAGAACGATGGTCTCGCCATGGGAGGATAGCCTGAACGCTGACGGTCAAGAGTGGCGGGCCGCCGCCAAAAGGGCGGGCCCGCCAGGATCAAACGGCGCCGTAGCGCTCAGTTGGCGACGTTCTTCTCGTAGCTTTCGAGAATGTCGTTGAAGTACGGGCCGATCGGGAACGGCTTGCCGTTGTTCGCGAGCGCATCGGGCGTGATGTCGGCAAACAATGCGTTCCAGGCCGCCTGATCGAGCTTGCCCTCGAGGTTCTTGGCATCGATGCCCGGATACCAGTTGAAGCGCTTGACGATGCCTTCCGCCTGCACGTCAGGGCTCGTGGCGAGCGCGATGAACTCGGCCGCGAGCTTCTCCTGCCCGGTCTTGGCCGGAATGGCGTAGTACATCGGCTGCCCCGGCATGCCGGGCGCGGCGAGCTTCAGGCGCATGGTCGGCGGCAGCTTGCCCTCGGCCTTCCAGGTGTAGAACATGTCGACCCAGACCGGCCCCATGGCAATTTCGCCGCGGTTGAGCATGTCGAGGGTTCCGGCATTGCCCGGGGTGATGACCACGTTCTTGTTGAACTCCTTCAGGTCGGCGAGCGCCTTGTCCCAGGTTGCCTTGACGGCCGGGTCGTAGGGACCTTTCTCCAGCTTCGCGGCGTCGCCGCCGAAGGCCGCAACCCAGCCGGTCACGAAGGCAACACCCGACATGCCGCCCTTGATGCCGTTATAGCCGAACTGCTTCGGGTTCTGCTTCACCCATTCGCGCAGCTCCGCGTAGGAGTTCGGCGGGTTCTTGACGAGATCGGGATTGTAGGCGAGCGCTGTCTGGGAGTGGAACATGGGCATGACGTAGCCCGACACGTCGGTCCCGAGAGCGTTCGTGGCAGTGTCGCGCGTCACCAACTGACCGGTGGGAAGGGCGTCGCGATACTTCTTGAGCAGTTCGTCCTTCACCATCGTGCCGGCGGCCTTCTGGTGGATCACGACCACGTCGAAATCCGATGCAGCGCCGGACTTCTTCTGAGCATCCAGCTTCTCGAAGATCTTCTGCGAGCCGCCGTCGCCCGGGCCGGTGCCGACGGCCACGACCTTCACGCCGGGATGCTTCTTCTCGAACATCGGCCCGAGATAGTCCTTGATGTAGTCGACCATGTTCTGGTCGCCGGCGGTCGCGACGTTGAGCGTCTGTGCGCTGACCCCGCTCGTCATCATCAGTGCTGCGAAGCCCGCAGCCAGCAGGTGTTTATGCATGATTTCCTCCCTTGATCATCTCGGTGGGGAACAGGTGAAGTGACGCGAGCGGCAGGCGCAGGCGCACCGGACGGTCAAGCTCGTGGTAGGCGCTGTCCGTCACGGTAAAATGACGGTCGTCGATCGCCACCACGTACCTGTAGTGTCCGCCGGGATACGTTCTCTGCGTAATGGTCCCGGGCAGCACGATGGAGCCCTCGATCCGGGCGTTCGGATCGTCGAGCGAAGCGACATCGTCGCGAAAGTAAGCCGTCACGCCGCCAACCGGCGCAGTGCCGGTCCAGGTCGTGGCAGATCCTCCGGCAGCGCGAACCTCGACGCCTGCGCCGGACGGGCGCACGTCCAGAGCGATCGTGTTCTCCGCTCCCATGAAGCTCGCCACGAAGGGGGAGTTCGGATGGTCGAAGACTTCCTCGGGCGAGCCCACCTGCGCGATGCGGCCGGCCTCCATCACCACGATCCGGTCGGCCATGGTCATGGCCTCCTCCCGATCATGGGTGACCTGGATGGCCGTGAAGCCAAGCTGCTTCTGAAGCGCCTTGATCTCGGAGCGCACCTGGATGCGCACCTTGGCGTCGAGGTTGGAGAGCGGCTCGTCGAGCAGGAGGATCTCGGGCTCGATCGCCAGCGCCCGGCCCAAGGCCACGCGCTGGCGCTGTCCGCCCGACAGGTTGGTGACCTTGCGCTCCTCGAGCCCGGAGAGATTAAGCATCTTGAGCACGCTGGCGACCCGGCTGCGGATCTCGTCCCTGGGCACGCCGCGCAGGCGCAGGCCATAGCCCACATTGCCGAGCACGGTCATATGCGGCCAGAGGGCATAGGACTGGAACATCATGGCGATCCCGCGCTTCTCGGGCGGGGTGTTGACGACGTCACGGCCGAACAGGCGAATGGCGCCCCCGGAGGCCTTCTGGAAACCCGCGATGGTGCGCAGCAAGGTGGTCTTGCCGCAGCCAGACGAGCCCAGAATCGCGATGAACTCGCCGGGCGCCACCGACAGGTTGACCCCGTGCAGCACGCGCTGGCTGCCATAGCTGACCTGAAGGTCAGACACCTCGATTGCAGCGGAATGGGAACCGGTCACAGTTCACGCCTCCTCCCTGATGAGCTTTTCGCCTCTCTTATGTAGCCAGCAAATCACACTCTTTGGACGCTGGAAAGAGAGCAGGACAGGGTTCCTAACGGCATCCTGTGACAGGCCGGCGACGCCTTGGAACTCACTTCGGAAATGATGCGCAACGGAACCGAGCAAGCATGGGCCGGCATGCTTGCGAGCGGGTTAGTCCCCAAACGGAAGACACTGAGAATATCCAAACAAAAAGGGCCGGTGACGGAGTCACCGGCCCTTGTGGAAGGCTCTTCGCCCTTCGGTTGTTCAGGATATCGCCAATGCGACCCCCGCGAGAACGATCGCTGCTCCTGCAGAGCGGATCACCCTCGGTGAGCCGAAGGCTGCCATGCCGGCCGCGATCCCGATCATATGTATGAGGATGGTCGCGCTGGCGAAGCCGAAACTGTAGGCGGCCGCACTGGCGCGGAGCGGCATTTCGGCTCCGTGCGCATAGCCATGGAAAAGGGCAAAAAGACCTGCAAGAGCCATCGCGGCACCAATGGGCAGCGGGCGCCCGCTGGCGACGAGGGCTCCCAGCACGACTACGGAGGTGAGAATGCCCATCTCCACCGCCGGCATGGCCAACCCGGACAGTCCCAGGCCGCCGCCCACCAGCATCATGCCGACGAAGCTTGCGGGGACGGCCCACAGAGCCCTGCCTCCGATGAGAACGGCCAAGAGCCCGACGGTCACCATAGCAAGCACGTGATCCTGCCCTTGGAAGGGGTGAAACATCCCCGAAAGAAACCCTGATGCCGTACCGGCTCCGGTATGAGCCCCTGCGGGAGACGCTGCCGCGAGAAAGCCCGCAACGGAAAGGAAACGCTTCAATGCCATGGAACTCCCCTTTATGCGGCCGTGGATAAGCCGCCGGACTGCTCGATGAACCGGGTGATGGCCTCCACGCCGACGCCATCCCGAATATTGCTGAAGACGTAGGGGCGTCGCCCGCGCATGCGCTTCGTATCCTCCTCCATGACCGACAGATCGGCGCCGACGTAAGGCGCAAGATCGATCTTGTTCACCACGAGAAGGTCCGATCGGGTGATGCCCGGTCCGCCCTTGCGCGGGATCTTTTCGCCCCCGGCGACGTCGATGACATAGATCGTCAGGTCGGCGAGCTCGGGCGAGAAGGTCGCCGCTAGGTTGTCTCCGCCGGATTCCACCAGAACGATGTCAAGTGTTGGAAACCGCTTTCGCATGGTGGCGATCGCCGCGAGGTTGATGGAGGCATCCTCCCGAATCGCGGTGTGCGGGCAGCCGCCGGTCTCGACCCCCATGATCCGCTCCTCCGGCAGCGCGTCGGCCACCGTCAGAAGTCGCGCATCTTCCTTGGTGTAGATGTCATTGGTGATGGCGCAGATGTCGTAGCGTTCGCGGAACGCTTTGCAGAGCGCCTCCATCAGCGCGGTCTTGCCTGAACCGACCGGCCCACCGATGCCGACCCGAAGGGGTCCTGTACGAGAAGTCATGATCGAAACAGCCTCGTATATTGGTTCTCATGATGGAAGGAGCCGAGATCGGCCCGGAACGTGGCGCCGCCGATATCGTCGAGCGAGAGGCTGAGGGCCTCCTCCGCAAGCAGACTTACGACCGGCGCCATGGCTGCACAGACGCGCGTGCCCGCAGTCTGGCCGATAGGAGCCGACCGGATGGCCGCTGAGACCAGGGTCTGCACCAAGGTCAGGAGATAGCCGCTCACAGCCGCGGACAACGGCACACCATGGGCAGCGGCAGCCATTCCGATGGCTGCGGGAAACGCGACCTCTCCCTCGACAGGGATCAACCGTGGAGACGGCCACGCCGCGACAGTCGCATCAAGGAAGCTGCGCCCTTGCTGGCTCGTCTCAAGGTGGAGCTCGGCGGAAGGCGCGAGCGCCAATGCAAGATCATTGACGTCGGTGAACGCGTCCACGTCGCCGTCCTCCACGGCACGATAGGAATGGCAAAGCAGAATCGCGTCGTTGCGTCCGGCACCCAGACGCATGAAGTCGGAAATCCAATCGACGAGGGAGGCCTCATCGATCACCTCGCCTGTTTCGACGGCCCATTCGAGCGTGTGGGAATAGGCATACGAACCGACAGGATATGACGGGGACAGCCAGGCGAACAGCGGCAGAAGCGCTTGCATATTCGGCGTCACTCCGGCGGGTTCAGCCATGGCCATGTCCATGATGCGCATGCCCGCCATGATCGTGGTTGTGATAGGCGCCTCGCACGGGGCGGAACGGACGCTCCACGATCTCCGCTCGGGCATCCAGTCCCCTGAGCATGTCGAGGAGGACGTGGTCATAGGCGATGTAGATCGCATCCCGGGCGATTTCGGCCGGAACGTGCCTGTTTCCGATGTGCCATGCGATCGTGAGCAGATCGAGCGGGTCCTCCATCGTGACAGCGATAAGGCGCTCGGGAGACGCTCGCACTTCGACCAGCCAGCCGGTCTCGAGCTTGATTGCGTCTCCATCGTCCAGAACATCAGCCCTGTCGAGATCGAGCAGGAAGACCGTTCCGCCGTCCGCGGTGAGAACGATACGGCGCCGGTGGCGGTCGCCGTGATCGAGGGTGATGACATCAACGACATGGTCGGCGTCGACCTCGTTGCGACGGATGATGGAAGTGGCGCGGATCATGTCAGAATCAGAATAGGAAATAGCGTTGGGCCATGGGCAGAACCTTGGCCGGTTCACAGACCAGAAGCTCGCCGTCGGCGCGAACGTCGTAGGTTTCAGGATCGACTTCGATATGCGGCGTCGCATCGTTCAGCACCATGTCCCTCTTGCCGATGCCGCCTCGGACATTCTCCACCGCGACAAGCGGCTTCTGCACGCCAAGCCTCGCCGCCAGCCCGTTTTCGACGGCTGCTTTCGAGACGAATGTGAGCGACGTTGAAGCGAGCGCGCGGCCGAAAGAGCCGAACATCGGGCGATAATGCACCGGCTGCGGGGTCGGGATGGAGGCATTCGGATCCCCCATCGGTGCCGCCGCAATGGCGCCGCCCTTGATCACGAGGTCCGGCTTCACGCCGAAGAATGCAGGCGTCCAGAGCACGAGATCGGCAAGCTTGCCGGGCTCCACCGATCCGATATGCTTTGATAGCCCATGGGCGATGGCCGGGTTGATGGTGTATTTCGCCACGTAGCGCCGGACGCGGAGATTGTCGTTGTCGCCTGTCTCGCCGGGAAGGGGCCCGCGTTGCACCTTCATCTTGTGTGCGGTCTGCCAGGTTCGGATGATGACCTCCCCCACCCGGCCCATGGCCTGGCTGTCGGACGACATCATCGAGAGCGCACCGATGTCGTGCAGGATGTCTTCCGCCGCGATGGTCTCCTTGCGGATGCGACTTTCAGCGAAGGCGAGATCCTCAGGAATCGAAGGGTCGAGATGGTGGCACACCATGAGCATGTCGAGGTGCTCGTCGATGGTGTTCACCGTGTAGGGCCGGGTCGGATTGGTGGAAGACGGGAGAACATTCGGCAGACCTGCGACCTTGATGATGTCCGGCGCATGGCCGCCCCCGGCCCCCTCCGTATGGAAGGCATGGATCGTCCGTCCCTTGAACGCCGCGATCGTGTCCTCCACGAAGCCCGACTCGTTCAACGTGTCCGTATGGATCATCACCTGCACGTCATAGGCGTCGGCCACGGAGAGGCAGCAATCGATGGCTGCCGGCGTCGTGCCCCAGTCCTCGTGCAGCTTCAGCGCACAGGCACCAGCCTGGATCATTTCCTCCAGCGCACCGGGCCTGGACGCATTCCCCTTGCCAGTGAAGGCGAGGTTCATCGGGAAAGCGTCGGCCGCTTCGATCATGCGCGCGATATGCCAGGGGCCCGGTGTGCAGGTCGTCGCGAAGGTTCCCGTCGCCGGCCCCGTGCCGCCGCCGAGCATGGTGGTCACGCCCGACATCAGCGCCTCGTCGATCTGCTGCGGGCAGATGAAGTGAATGTGGGAGTCGAAGCCTCCCGCCGTGACGATCTTGCCCTCACCGGCGACGATCTCGGTCCCAGGCCCAATGACGATGTCGACCCCGGGCTGCACATCAGGGTTACCCGCCTTGCCGATCCCGGCGATGCGCCCTCCCCTGATGCCGATGTCGGCCTTCACAATACCGGTATGATCGACGATCACCGCATTGGTGATGACCGTGTCCATGGCGCCGTCCGCGCGGGTTGCCTGGCTCTGCCCCATTCCGTCGCGGATGACCTTGCCGCCACCGAACTTCACCTCCTCGCCATAGGTCGTGAAATCACGTTCGACCTCGATGACAAGGGCCGTATCGGCCAGGCGGACGCGGTCGCCCCTGGTCGGGCCGAACATGTCCGCATAGGCTGCCCTCGGGAGAGAGGCAGGCTTTCGCTGGTTCGTCATCAGAGAGCCCCCATCACGTCCTGCCGGAAGCCGTAGACTTCGCGCCTGCCGGAGAGCGGCACCAGCGCGACCTCGCGCGTAGCCCCCGGCTCGAAGCGTACGGCGGTTCCGGGAGCAAGATCGAGGCGCATTCCACGTGCCTTCTCGCGCTCGAACGACAGAGCCGGATTGGTCTCAAAGAAATGATAGTGGCTGCCGACCTGGATGGGCCGATCGCCCGTATTGGCGACCGTCAGAAAGACCCGTTCGGCGCCCTCGTTGAATACGATCTCGCCCTGCCCTGTCATCACCTCGCCGGGGATCTGGTTCGAGATTGATCCGCGGATCGGATGATGCACGGTTACGAGCTTGGTGCCATCCGGGAAAGTCGCCTCCACCTGAATGTCGTGGATCATTTCGGCCACGCCCTCCATGACCTGATCGGCAGTCAGCACATGACCGCCGGCCTCCATCAGCTCCGCCACCGAACGCCCGTCGCGTGCGCCCTCCACCACCGTATCGGTAATGAGCGCGATCGCCTCCGGGTGGTTCAGCTTTACGCCGCGCTCTAGGCGGCGGCGCGCGACCAAGGCCGCCATGGCGACGAGAAGCTTGTCTTTTTCACGAGGCGTGAGCTGCATGACAGTACCTTAGCTGAGCCAGACGCGGGGCAGTGCCTCGCCACGGAATGCAATGAGAAAGGGGCAGACGGCTGCACGAAGGGCCTCGATGCTTGCGGCACAGAAGCGCACCGCCAAGAGGCCGTTCCAGGCGCTTGCGGCCGCATCGCAGGATTGGCTCGAGGCGAGATGCTGCCGCACGCTCTCCAGTCGGGCCTCGGAATCCGGCGCCACATGGAGCAGTGTCGCGAAGACGCGCGCTCCGTCTGCAACGGTGGGCTTCCGCAGCAGCGCGGCAATCGCACCGTCAAGGCGAAGCGTATCGGCATAGGCGAGGCGCCGCCCTCGCCGGATGCGCCAGCGATCCTCGAAAAATCCGGTCTCGACCTGCTCCAGGCGGGCGGCGCGTCCGAACACGACCGCTTCGAAGAGCGTGACACGTGCATCCTCGTCCATCTCCACGTCGAGGCGCCGCTTCAGGCGGGCACGATCGAACAAAAGCGTCTCCTGCGGCAGCCAGTCCATCCGGGCGGAGGCGCCGACCCGAAGACCGACGACCAGCTGCGCGACAGGTCCGTCGGAGCGGTATACCTTTTCGGCGGCTGGCGTTGCCACGGTCACCGACGTCCCAATGCCGGCATCGATCTCGACCTGAAACGAATCCCCGCATGCAATTCCGCCGGCAGTGTTGACGAGGACGGCCTCGAGCCCGGTTCCGGCACCGTTCGGAAGCCTGATGCGCATCGAGCCGCTTTCGGAGATCCGCGCCGGCCGCGTACGTCCGTCGAATGCAGCCGCAGCGAAGGCCACGCGCCCGACAGCGCGTTGTCGTGAAAGGCCGGCAATCGGCGGGAGGCCGTCAAATGGCGAGGCGTTGACGTACATCGCCCCCCTCAAGCGCGGAGCGGTCGCCATGCTGGACGATTTCACCGCGTTCCATGACGACGAAGCGGTCGGCCAAATCGCGGGCGAAGTCGAAATACTGCTCCACGAGCAGGATGGCCATGTCCTTCCGTTGGCGTAAGTAGGCGATGGCCCGGCCTATATCCTTGATGATGGACGGCTGGATACCCTCCGTCGGCTCGTCGAGGACCAGAAGGCGCGGCTTCGTTACAAGGGCGCGCCCGATGGCAAGCTGCTGCTGCTGCCCGCCCGACAGGTCGCCCCCGCGACGCCCGAGCATCGTTCTCAATCCGGGGAAAAGCTCGAAGATCTCATCGGGAATGCGTCGCTCCTTGGATTTCAGAGGCGCGAAGCCGGTTTCGAGGTTCTCGCGGACCGTCAAGAGCGGAAAAATCTCGCGGCCTTGCGGCACATAGGCAATCCCCAACTCTGCGCGCTCGAACGGCTTCAGGCGGGAGATGTCGCGGCCATCGAACCGGATCGTACCGCCCGAGATCGGCCTCTGACCGCTGATCGCCCGCAAGAGCGAGGTCTTGCCGACTCCGTTGCGGCCCAGCACGCACGTCACCTCGCCGATGGCGGCCGAGACGGTCACTCCCTTGAGAGCCTGCGCCGCACCATAGTGAAGTGACAGTTTTTCAACGGAGAGCATCGTCATCGGCCCAGATAAACCTCGATCACACGTTCGTTGGCGCTCACGGCGTCGAGAGGCCCTTCCGCCAGAACCGAACCCTCGTGCAGGCAGGTGACCTTCACGTCGAGTTCGCGCACGAAGGTCATATCGTGCTCTACGACCACGACGGATCTGGTCTTGGCGATGTCGCGAAGGAGGTCGGCCGTATCGGCGGTTTCCTGGTCGGTCATTCCGGCCGCGGGTTCATCCACGAGAAGCAGCTTCGGCTCCTGCGCAAGGAGCATGCCGATCTCGAGCCACTGCTTCTGGCCGTGCGACAGTTCTCCGGCCCTGCGCTGCCGATGCGCGGTCAGGCGCACACGTTCAAGCAGCGCATCGATGCGCTCGCTCTCCTGGTTGGTGTGGCGGGACAGGAGCGCCGAGAACGGCCCGCGCTCGCCTTTGAGAGCAAGGAGCAGATTGTCCTCGATGCTGTGCATGTCGAAGACGGTCGGAGTCTGAAACTTTCGGCCGATGCCGAGCTCGGCGATTTCCGCCTCGTCGAGGGACGTCAGATCATGCTTGCCTTCGAACAGAACCGTCCCCTGATTTGGGCGGGTCTTGCCGGTGATCACATCCATCATGGTGGTCTTGCCCGCGCCGTTCGGACCGATGATGGCCCGCATCTCGGTATGGTCGAGGGCGAGGGACAGAGCGTTGAGCGCCTTGAACCCGTCGAACGATACAGTGACGTTGTCGAGGTAGAGAAGCGTCGGTGTGACAGGTTCCGTCATGTCTCACTCCGCTGCAAAGGGAACAGCGTCACGCCGGAGGCCGGATCGGACGCGTTTTCCTTGCTCCCAGAGATCCTTGGCGGCTCCAAGAATGCCGCGTGGCATCAGAAGCGTCACGAAGACGAAGAGGCCGCCAAGGACGAAGAGCCAGAACTCCGGAAGAGCCCCTGTGAACCACGTCTTGCCGGCATTCACCACGAGAGCGCCTAGAATGGCTCCCGCCAGCGTCCCCCGTCCTCCGACGGCCACCCAGACGACGGCCTCGATGGAATTTGCCGGTGCAAATTCACCGGGATTGATGATGCCGACCTGCGGGACGTAGAGGGCACCGGCGACACCCGCGAGCATCGCCGAGAGAGTAAAGACCGCGAGCTTGTAATTCTCGACCCTGTAACCGAGGAAACGCGTCCGGCTCTCCGCATCCCGGATCGCCACCAGCACCTTGCCGAGCTTGGAATTGACCACCCAGCGGCACAGCATGTATCCCCCTGCGAGCGCGGCGGCCGACAGGACAAACAGCACGATCCGGGTGAATCCTGATTGGATCGGGAGCCCCAGAATGTCCTTGAAGTCGGTCAGGCCGTTGTTGCCGCCGAAGCCCATATCGTTGCGAAAGAATGCGAGCATCAGGGCGAAGGTCATTGCCTGGGTGATGATCGACAGATAGACGCCCGTCACGCGTGACCGGAAGGCGAGCCACCCGAACACGAAGGCAAGGCAACCCGGCACTGCCAGGGCCATAAGCGCCGCGAAGGGAAACCAGTCGAAACCGTGCCAGAACCAGGGCAACTCCTTCCAGTTCAGGAACACCATGAAGTCCGGCAGGATGGGATCGGCATAGACGCCGCGCGGCCCGATCTGGCGCATGAGGTACATGCCCATCGCGTAACCGCCGAGGGCGAAGAACGCCCCGTGCCCAAGCGAAAGAATGCCGCAGAAGCCCCAGATCAGATCGACCGACAACGCCAGCAGCGCAAAGGAGAGGTACTTGCCGAGGAGAGGAATGAGATGGTCGGACACATGGAACGGGGAGCCGGGCGGGACCGACACGTTCAGGACCGGCACAAGAACGGCGGTGGCAGCCAGAAGAGACAAGACGACGATGCTCTGACGATCGAAAACGGACTGTTTCCTCATGCTTCCACCGCCCTGCCCTTGAGCGCGAACAGGCCGCGCGGACGCCTCTGGATGAACAGGATGATCGCGACGAGAAGCAGGATCTTCCCGAGCACCGCCCCGGCATAGGGTTCGAGAAGCTTGTTCGCGACGCCCAGAGTCATGGCGCCGACGAGCGTTCCCCATAAATTCCCGACACCGCCGAACACGACCACCATGAAGCTGTCGATGATGTATCCCTGTCCGAGATTCGGGCTGACATTGTCGATCTGGGACAAGGCCACACCGGCAATGCCGGCGACGCCGGAGCCCAATCCGAAGGCGAGCGCATCGATCCGATTTGTGCGGATGCCTATTGAGCCGGCCATACGGCGGTTCTGCGTCACCGCCCTCATATAAAGGCCGAGGGACGTATACTTCATGACCAGGAGCAAGGTTCCGAAGGCCGCGAAGGCGAAGAGCACGATAGCCATGCGGTTATAGGTCAGGCTTAAGCCGCCGAGCTCCAGCGCTCCGCTCATCCAAGCCGGAGTACCGACCTCGCGGTTCATCGGGCCGAAGATCGTTCTGACGGCCTGTTGCAGGATCAGCGACAGCCCCCACGTCGCCAGAAGCGTTTCAAGCGGTCGGCCGTAGAGGAAACGGATCACCGTCCGTTCGATCAGGACCCCTACGCCCCCCGTGACGACGAATGCGAGCGGCAACGCGATGAAAAGCGATGCTCCGAAAAGGCTAGGTACATGGGTGCGGATGATCTCCTGGACGACGAAGGTGGTGTAGGCTCCCAGCATGACCATCTCGCCGTGCGCCATGTTGATGACGCCCATCGTTCCGAAAGTGATGGAAAGGCCGATAGCGGCGAGCAGGAGGACGGAGCCGAGAGATACCCCGTACCAGACGTTCTGAAGTGCGCTCCAGAGCGCGAGACGCGACCGGATGCTGTCTGCAGCCCTATCGGCTGGCTCTACGATCTCGGGCTGCGTGCCGGCAGGCAAGGATGACAGAAGGGCAAGTGCGTCCTGGTCGCCGCGCTCCCGAAGCGTCTCGACGGCCCATAGGCGGTCTGCCGTAGATGCAGCCTCGTTGCCCAGAAGAATGGAAGCGCGCGCCGCCTGGAGAGCAAGCTTGAGATCAGGATCCGCCTCTCTGGCGATAGCCTGCTCAATCGTCCGCAGGGCGGCGGCATCACGCGAGCGAAACACCGCCCGTGCAGCCTCCCTGCGCGCGGCGGCCCCCGAACTGAGCAGCGTCAGGCCACCCATGGCCGCCTCAATGGCGCGGCGGACGCGGTTGTTGAGTCGGACGGGTTTGAGATCGGCGGGGACAGGTCCGAAGGCCTGCCCGGTCGCGGCATTGATGAGGCCGCCGGAGGGCTCGCGGATGAAGACCTGTCCCGCGCTGGCCAGCAGACGCCCGTCACGAAGCGCTTCGACCAGCGGCAACGACAGCGGATGCCCGCTGGCCGCGACGGTGCCGATGGCGGCCTCCGTATCCGAATAGCTGTCGGCGGCGAACTTCGGCAGCGCATCCTCATACGGCCCAGCAAAGGCGCCGGACGTGGTGAAGACAAGCAGCAGAAGGGTCCGCAGGAAATCCCGCAAGTTGATCATGAATCAAGCTTCGTAGGAGGGCTCCACGGGAGTGGCGCGACTGCCACTCCCGGCTCGGCAGACGTGGCTACGCACCGCACTTTTTGGTGACGGTGTTGTAGTTGCCGCATTTCAGGGTCTTCCAGTCGGCAACCAGGTCCTTTGACCCGTCGAGGAACTTCGACCATGCATCGCCAGGGACGAGGCCGTCCGTATTCCAGACGACGTCGAACTGGCCGTCATCCTTGATTTCGCCGATGAGGACGGGCTTGGTGATGTGGTGGTTCGGCAGCATTTCCGAGACGCCACCAGTGAGGTTCGGAACCTGGACGCCGACGATGGCATCGATGACCTTGTCCGGATCCGTCGCGCCAGCTTTCTCGACGGCCTTCACCCACATGTTGAAGCCGATCACGTGCGCCTCCATCGGGTCGTTCGTGACGCGCTTGTCGTTCTTTGTGAACGTCTTCCACTTCTCGATGAAGGCCTTGTTCTCGGGAGTCTCGACGGACTGGAAGTAGTTCCATGCCGCGAGATGGCCCACCAGCGGCTTGGTGTCGATGCCGGCGAGCTCTTCCTCTCCGACCGAGAAAGCGACGACCGGGATATCGGTCGCCTTGACGCCCTGGTTTGCCAGTTCTTTGTAGAACGGCACGTTGGCGTCGCCGTTGATGGTCGAGATGACCGCCGTCTTCTTGCCGGCCGAGCCGAATTTCTTGATGTCCGCAACGATCGTCTGCCAGTCGGAATGCCCGAACGGCGTATAGTTGATCATGATGTCCTCGGGCTTCACGCCCTTGGACTTCAGGTAGGCCTCAAGAATCTTGTTGGTGGTGCGGGGATAGACGTAGTCGGTTCCGGCCAGAACCCAGCGCTCCACCTTCTCTTCCTTGGCAAGGTAGTCGACGGCAGGGATCGCCTGCTGGTTCGGCGCGGCGCCCGTATAGAACACGTTGCGCTCGCTCTCCTCGCCCTCGTATTGCACTGGATAGAACAGGATGCTGTTCAGCTCCTTGAAGACGGGGAGAACCGACTTCCGCGATACGGAGGTCCAGCAGCCGAACACCGCAGCAACCTGGTCCTTGCTGATGAGCTCGCGCGCCTTTTCTGCGAAGAGCGGCCAGTTGGAGGCAGGGTCGACGACCACGGCCTCGAGCTTCTTGCCCAGCAATCCGCCCTTCTTGTTCTGCTCGTCGATGAGCATCAGCATGACGTCCTTCAGCGTCGTCTCGCTGATGGCCATCGTACCCGAAAGGGAATGCAATATACCGACCTTGATCGTGTCCTGCGCCTTCGCAGCCCCCGCCATTGCCCCTGATACGAGTGCCGCCGCTGCGAGCGCCATCACGTTCCTTCGGGTTCCAGTCCATACCGACATCGGCCTCTCCCTTGCCTTCACTGCACGACGTGCAGCCCACGGAGGTAAGGCAAGAAATGTGCCAACTCGGATCGGCCGGATGGGCCGGCGCGATCAATGCTCGTTCGGTAAGAATGTCAGCCAACGGATGAGGCGCGCTGCCCAGAAATGATGCGCGCGCTCAAAAACGAGGCCGGCGTGCAGCGTCATTCGGCCTCGACAAGCGATATTCCCGGGATGGTGCGGGAGCGCCTTACCGTGATCTCTGAGGCGGCGAGGCAGAACGGCCCGATCTCAGGCCGCCATCCTCTCGGTTCTCATGCAGACGATGCGACGGACCTCATCGCCGTCGATGGTCTCGCGCTCGAGAAGGGCGTCCACCAACTCGTCGAGCGCATGCCGATTGTGCTCGATGCACGCTTTGGCGGCAGCATACATCTCCTCGACGATTCGGCGGATTTCCCGCTCCACCTCAGGAGGGAAGCTGTCGTTTGCGCGCGACACCCGGACCATCCCGATGGCGGGGCTCATGCCCCACTCAGTGACCATGCGCCTCGCGATGTCGGTCGCATGAGCGATATCGCTTGCAGCGCCCGTGGTCACCTTCTTGGGTCCGAACACGGCCTCCTCAGCCGCTCTGCCGCCCATGGCCACGACAAGATCGGCCTCTAGCTTCTCGACCGGGATGCAGTGACGGTCATGCTCCGGCAGCCGCATTACGAGACCCAGGGCCTGCCCATGAGGCACGATGGTGGCGCTGTGCACCTGGTCCGAGCCTGGCGTGAGACAGGCACAAACCGCGTGCCCCGCCTCATGCACCGCGACGAGGAGACGCTCCTCCGGGCTGACCACGAGAGAGCGCCGCTCGAGTCCCATGATGACCTTGTTGCGTGCGGCTTCCAGATGATCCGGGGTGATCGCGCTCATCCCTTCTCGGGCCGCGAAGATGGCGGCCTCGTTGAGCAGATTGCCAAGATCCGCACCGGAAAAACCGGGCGTTCCCTTTGCGATCGAAGCCAGATCGGTGTTCGTGCCAAGCTTGAGATTTCTGGCATGCACCTTGAGAATGGCTTCGCGGCCGCCGACATCCGGCAGCCCGACATGGATCTGTCGGTCGAACCGTCCGGGGCGCAGGAGGGCCGGATCGAGAACGTCCACCCGGTTGGTGGCACCGATCACGATGACACCGGCCGTCGTGTTGAAGCCGTCCATCTCGACGAGCAGCTGGTTCAGGGTCGATTCGAACTCGCGGTCAGCCGCAGATCCGCCTCCGCCGCGCTTGCGGCCGATGGCATCGATCTCGTCGATGAAGATCAGGCAGGGAGCACGCTTGCGGGCCTGCTGAAACAGCTTCGAAACGCGGTTCTTGGCAATGCCGATCAGGGGAGCCGAGAAGTCACTCCCCGAGACAGCCAGGAAGGAGACCCCGGCTTCGCCGGCAAGCGCCTTGGCGATGAGCGTCTTGCCCGTGCCCGGTGGACCGACCATGAGGAGACCGCGCGGGATACGGGCGCCTACCCGCGTGAACGCGTCCGCATCGCGCAGGAACGCGATGACCTCCTGAAGCTCGGCCTTGGGCTCATTCTGTCCGGCCACATCGTCGAACCGGTCCGGGACGTTCCTGACAACGCGAGGCCAGCGGGCGGTCGGGTTGAAATCGGTCTGGATGGCCAGAAGGCCCAGGACGGCAGCAACCAGGATCAGGGGGACCAGCGCGCCTGCGACGGCCGACGGGTCGATGCCGGGCTTTGTGAAATCCACCTCCACGCCAGCAGCCGTGAGCTTATCGAGGTAGGGTGCGCTGAGGAGTTCCCCGGGCAGCCGGACAAAGACATCCCGATTCACGGATTGGACGGTAAGACCGTCCTCTTCGATCATGACCCTCTTGATTTTCCCAAGGCCAAGATCCTGCGAAAACTCGGAATAGGAAATCTCTGCAACCGGATCAGCCATCATCCTGGGTAAGGCGAAGGCGGCAGCCAGGGCGAAAAGCATGAGCATGCCCGCCGCGATGGCGACTCCCCGTCGACCTAGCCGACTGCTTGTATTCCTCAGGATCTTGGACACCGGCTGCCCCCAATGTACGGATATCGTTTTTCTCTTGAAGGTGCTCTCTAGTCCGATTTTCCGTCGGGCGCAGTACGGCGAAATGGCACGGAGGCACACGTCGGATCAGGAATTTAAGCTTGGCCGCATTTATTTGCCGAAGAAGTCGAGGACCTCGAAAGGCCATCCACTGAGTGAGGGCGTCGGGGACGGCAGCGTTTTGTAAACCCTCGTCAACGATAGTTGAGCCGTGACGCAGGGTTAACTCAATGCATTTCCATCGTGGCCTAGGCCTGGTTCTTTTATGTTGCACGAGCTTGGCTGGAAAGGCAGCACTTGCGGCTCCGACTGATGGTTCCGCAGGGGCAGCGCATCAGGCCTCGGTCGTGCCGGCCGCTCCTGCTTCCAAGCCGATCGTGCAGGCTCCAGTCTCCAAGCCACCCGCGCCGGGCTCCGTCGATCCCACGGCCACGCCCCCTTCCCCGAACGGCCAAGGTGCGGTCAAGCCCGTTCCAGCGGCTGTCGCCGTGTCGCAGGACCCCAGGCCGACGTTCACCCCGAGCACCTTCATCAACACGATGAAAGCGGCGTGGACCTACAAGCAGATCGCGGAGGCCGGAGCGTGGCCGACACTTCCTGCCGAGACGCTCTTGAAGAGCGGCGACCGAGGCCCTGTCGTTGCCGCTCTCCGTAGGCGTCTCGCCATGGAAGGGGATCTGCCAGCCGACAAAAAGTCTGGTGACTTGTTCGATCCTGACGTTGTCGTTGCAGTGAAGCGCTTCCAGGCGCGCCATGGCCTGCCCGAGTCCGGCGCGGTCCGGGCCAAGACCGTCGAGGCCCTGAACGTCCCGGCCCTCACCCGTCACCGCCAGCTCGCCGCCTCGGCACAAAGGCTCATGGGGTCGAACTTCCCATTCGGCCAGCGCTATGTCGTGGTCAACATCCCGTCCGCCACTGTCGAGGCGATCGAGGAGGGTCAGGTCGTGCGGCGCTACGTGGCCGTTGTCGGCAAGGTGGATCGTCCCTCCCCCAGGGTTGAGACCCGGATCACGGCCGTAAACCTCAACCCGACTTGGACCGTCCCGGTGTCCCTCATCAAGAAGGACATCATTCCTCACGTCCGGAGCGACCCCTCGTATCTCTCGAAGATGAAGATCCGTATCCTGGACGGAAAAGGACAGGAGATAGACCCGCAGACGCTCGACTGGTCGACGCAGAACGCCGTGAACTACACCCTGCGGCAGGATCCAGGCGCGATCAACTCGCTGGGCCAGATCCGGATTGACATGCCGAACAAGGAAGCAGTCTACATGCACGACACGCCGTCGAAGCGGCTGTTTGCGCAGGACACACGGTTTCACTCCTCCGGCTGCGTCCGCGTCGCGGATGTGGCGAGCTTCGCCGAGTGGCTCCTGCGGGGAACCCCTTCGCCGACAGGCGGGTGGGCGCGGCCGGATATCGAGGCTGCGATTGCAACGACGGCACGCCAGGACATCCGGCTTGACAAGCCAATCCCGGTCGCTTGGGTCTATCTCACGGGTTACGCAACTGCCGACGGCATCGCCCACTTCCGAAAGGACGTGTACGGCCTCGATGAGCCGAAGGCCGAGCCGCTGCCGGATGCCCAAGTTCTCGACGTACCGGCAACCTCGTCGATTGCACCTAAGCGGTCCTAAGCCGTCCGCACGAGCAGCATGTGATCGCAATGCGCTCCCGATGGAATAGGTAGCGCTCGTTCTCGTGAAGTACTCCCTCTGAAACAGCGCATTCCGCGGCCGACGCGTTATGAATAAAGCCTGGAGAAACGACTGACTGACAGAGGTCGTCATGATCTGGGCCAGGAAAAGTGCCAGCAACATTGAATGGGCGCTGGTGAAGCAGCAATATAACCAATTGTCGTCGAGTCTCGGCCTGCCTTTCGACATGCTAATGATATCGACCCCCATTGCGACAACCGGGGGATCAGAAGTCTATCTAAGCCTCCTGGACGAGGGCCACCTCTCCTTGTTCAGAGGCTTCGACGTGGTGGCTGAAACCGATCTGCCGAATGCCGCCACCTTGAGCTTCGGCCATTTGGCGGCGTTCAAGGAGCGTTTCGGCTGGCTTGATGAGGACGGTACGCTGCATTGAGGAGGGTGCTTGAGACGAGCTTTGCTTGTGCGACCTCACTCAAGCGTCTCGGCTTGCTCCCCAATCCAACCGATGCGGAGGCTGCCGACCTCTCACTCGTCGGGCACCTGTGTTTCTTCACCGAGCGGATCGTCCCAGCTTGGAAGCTGGGCGAAGGGACCGGCCGGCTGTGTATGTCGCGGCAGTTCGCCCCGGCAGCCGGCCTCGCAGATGCTCCGCAGTGCTCGGACGTTGGTGGCCTCCCGGCGTCGGTGCTTTTGATCCCGCCGGCTGAAGAGACCTGCTCGAACGTCGTCCGATGTTGGAGCAATGGACGGCGTGCGCTCCACGGACAGCGAGGATGTAGCAGCCAGAGCACCTGACGCGATCGATGTCGGAAGGATGCGTAAACGTATCATGCCCGAAAGCTCAAGAGGACACGTGAGCGGAAGGCTACACGGTTACCTCGAAAGTTCCGCGGTCCTGGATCGAAGCATTCGGATCGAATGCGTGCCCGTGGAATGAGGTTCAACCCTTCCGTGGAGTTTTGCTCTTCAGAAATTCGGCAATGGCGTCGAAGGCCTCGTCCCCTTCCTTCAGCAGTCCGGGAAAGAAGTAATAGCCGTGCGGCATCCGTTCGCGCACGAACGAGACGACCTCCCCATTGCCGCTGTCCCGCAACTTCCTGACGAAGGCGAGATTGTCGTCGACGATCGGGTCCGCAGTTCCCGACACGACGATCGTCGGTGGGTATCCTCGTAGATCCGCCAGCGCGGGACTGACATGCGGGTGTGACCAGTTTCGGTAATGCACCGCATAGGCACCACGGATATACCCAACGAAGGCGGTGTCGTAGATGATGCCGAGCGGTGCAAGGCGCTCGAAGGATTCGTGCTCCTCCACGAAGAAGCTCGTGATCGGGCACATGAGAACCGCCGCCTCGGGCGGATGATCTCCCTCGTCTCTGATCTTGATCGGCAGGGCGGCCGCCATGTTGCCACCGGCCGAGTCACCGCCGACAGCGATCCATGAGGGGTCTCCACCGACGTCGCGTCCGTTCTGCCGCAGCCAGCCGAAGACCGCAGCACAATCGTCGAGGCCTGCCGGGAATGGCCACTCCGGTGCGAGGCGATAGTTGACGCTCACCACCACCATTCTGTTGTCGGATGCGAGGCGGCTCGTGATGTAGGCGGTGTCCTCCGAACTGCCGACCGTAAAGCCGCCACCATGGGCGTACAGCATCATCGGCAGGGGCTCGTCGGATCGAGGTCTATATACCTGGCAGCGAATGGGTCCTGCGGCTGAAGGGACGTAGATGTCCGAAACCTCGATCTCCGGATAAAGCTGGGAGGCACTGGGAGGAAGGTCGGCGGGCTCGATGCTGTGGCTGATGTAGCCATGCCGCACCGGCTGAATCATGATGTCCCTCAATGTCATGGGTGTCCGCATCTTGGCGAGGAGCTGAAAGTAGCGGGCAGCCGGATCCAATGGATCGATATGGGATATGCCCGGACCATCGGTCCGTTGATCGACAGGCGTCGCCGAGGACCTGGCGGCGGCAGCGTCATCATTCATTTACATGGCTCCATCAGACATCCTCCCGACGAACCCTAGAGGGACGATGCGCAGGGGATAACTAGCAGAATAGCCTGATGGGCGACCCAGAGTGATCAGGCAGAAGGTCTAAGAGGCCATCGCCAGTTCTTAGTCGAGAGGCTCGGCCTTCGACGCATCCTGACCCGAGTTCGCCTGCATCGCCACGCCGCTGATCAGGGACATCGTCGGAGACGGCGAGCCCGGAGTGCCATTGCGGCGCACCTCAACGATATCGCCCGGCAGTAGGCGGGTCGACATCTCGGCTCGGACGACCTCTTCCTTGCCGCTCCGGGTGCGCAGGATGGCAACGGCGTAACTTGCGTCTACCATGCCCATAAGGGCGGCACGGCTTTGCTGGAAGCGGGTTTCACGCAACTCCTGAGCAACCGGAATCGTGATGTCGAGTTCCTGAAGGCGCGAACGGGTCTCCTGCAATTCCGTCATGGCCCGGCGCATGTACTCGTTTTCCGCCTCCTGCATCCGGACGCCGATCTCACCGATGCTGTTTTCGAGCCTTGCAATGTCGGCAGCGAAGCGAGCGAGATTTCCCTTGTGGCGCGCCTCCTCCCGCTGCAATTCGATCATGGCATAACGTCGTGCCAATCCGGTGGTGACGAGCTTGTTGTAGTCGGCGATATGCTCCTGAAGGAGCTCGAGCTGCGTCTGCTCGGCCTCCGCCTGCGCACGAACACCGGCAATCTCCGCTTCGAGACGCGGCTTCTGATCCCGAAGCAGACGTAGGGTCTGCTCATGTCCAGCCCGCTGGACTGCCAGAAGGTCCTGCTCCTCCTTGAAGATGCGCGCCACATCCGGATCATCCCGTGAGTAGGTCGTATCACGCGGCAGATCGAACTTTGCTGAACCGAGCCGCTGGGCTTCCAGGCGGAGCCGGCGGATGAAAAGGGCGCGATGCGTCGCTTGGGCAACTTGCAGGCGCTCGTCCGCCTGAAGGAACTCCGATCGGTTGCCGGCGACCGCCTGCTCCTGCATCCCAATTCCTCCCGCGAGAGCAACGGCGCTCAGGACCGATGCGCCATAGCGATAGGGGTAGCTGCCGGGTGACCTCACATCTCCTAGGACGTAGACGGGACGTTGTTCGTTGATCTTGAGGCTCACGACAGGCCGATCGATGAACCCCTCCGCAAGCCGCTGCGTGATGCGCTTCTCCGCCTCGCCTAATGTCAGATCCTGGACGGCGATGGCCCCGATGAGAGGAATCGTGACCGCGCCCGCCCCATCGACGATGAAATCGCCTGAAATTTCGGGCTGCTGGAAAACGATGACCTGAACCCGATCCCCTGGCGCAAGCTGCTGCGGGCTCGCCCCGTCAGCGGCGTCTGAACGCCCGATGCACTGCAACATGGTCCAACCGAGGAGAACCGCGCACGTGAGCGAGCGAGTGCGAGAACGGAGGGCGCGGGTCATAGCAGCTATCCCTTCGGCTGATGCAGTCCTGCAAATGCGACGACATGCAGGACAATGAATGCCCCCATGAGCGGATCAAGTTTCGGACGAGCCGGCTCCGGATTCGAATGTGTAGAGTAAGCGTTGGCCCCCTCGTCGTGGCGGCAATTCCGGACACCTTCGGGCCACCGACCAAAGTACCTCCTATGAGTGGTTTCCACGATGCTGCCGCACGGGCATCAGTGCCCAGCGTCTCAGCACGGAAGCGAACCAAAAGATTTAAAACGTTATCACAATACTAATTCCCGAAAGGCACAAGATTTCAGTCGATCTGTTTGATGTCGCATCGCACAACTCTTCTTTTCCCATTAGTGTAAGGCCCTCGTAGAAGCCGGGGTGGGGTTAATGGCGAAGCCCGCTGGAGCGAAGCTGTCAAAACAGACCGTTGATGCAATCACGGGTGAGCGCCGCCAGGTGACGGCGTTCTTCTACGATATCGTGGGATCGACGGAGATTCTGCAGACGCTCGATCCTGAAGACTTCGGTATTCTTCAGCGCCGGATCCATGGCGAAGCAGCCGCGGCCATTCGTGGCAATGGCGGCTACCTCGAAAGCCTGCACGGTGATGGCGGATCGGCTTATTTCGGTTTTCCCGTATCATTGGAAGATGCGGCCGAGTCCGCCGTCTCGGCGGCGCTGGAATTGGTCGCCCGGTGTAGGGCCGCTGGGGAAAGCATCGTTCAAGGAACTCCGTTGCGGGTCCGCGTAGGAATCGCAACCGGCACTGTGGTGATCTCGGACCTGAGCGGGGCGGACCTGCCGCTGACGAAGGAGGTGATCGGGATCACGCCAGCTCTGGCGGCGCGCATCCAGTCGGAGGCAGAACCGAACAGCGTTGCAGTCTCGGACACGACTTATCGCCTGACGCACGGGGCCTTCGACTTCGAGCCTCTTGGCGAGAGACGCTTGAAGGGCCTGGTGGAACCTGTGCGCCTCTGGAAGCCCATTGCCCGTCGAGACCCGATAGATCGGTTCTCGACGTCGGGTCGAATGCTCGCCCCCCTCGTCGGGCGCGAAGAAGAACTGGCGCTCTGTCGAGATCGATTGCTCAAGGCACAGGAGGGCCATGGCCAGGTCATCCTTCTCGTCGGCGAAGCCGGGATCGGCAAGTCGCGTTTGGTTGCCGAACTGCGTCAGGGACTGACGCCCTCGGAGGCGGAGGTACGCATCTTCCAGTGCCTTTCGCGGGGCAACGGCCGCCCCCTTCATCCCTTTCTCGACATGCTTCGGCACCAAATCCGTCGTGACAGGCCAGAATCAACCGGTCTCACGAAAGAGGAAATCCTTGATTCCCTGCTCCATGACGGAGTGGCGCTCGGTGAGGACGCGGCAAACATTCTTGCGTTCCAATCCGGCGGCTCCGCCTTGCCGACGGGTGAGGTCGAGCCTATTGAACGCACGGCGGACGAACTTCGGCAATCAGCGCTCGATGCAATTATCGATGTTCTAAAAGGATGGTCGCGGCACAAGCCGCAATTGGCGCTCGTTGAAGACGTTCATTGGGCCGACACGCTGACGCTGGAGCTGATCGATCAGCTTGCAGATCGGATTCGACACCTCCCGATCCTCGCCGTTTTGACCTCCCGAGACGATACCGTCCTCCGCGGTGCCGATCACAGCAACAGTCTTACCATTACATTGCCCCACCTGGAAGCGTCGCATACGCCAAAGCTTCTTGAGGCAATCTGGGAGCAGCCTCTCCCCCCAGGCTTGGCATCCTTCATCCATGACAGGAGCGACGGTATTCCGCTCTTTGCGGAGGAACTGGGCACGCTCTTCAAGGAACGGTTCGGAGGCACGGCCTCGACGATCAGAGATTGGAGCAAGGTGCTGCACGAAGGTAGCATCGTGACCCTTCAGGATCTGGTATCGGCAAGACTCGCGGCTCTCGGGCCGGCACGCCGGATTGCGCAGGTTGCAAGTGTCATTGGGCGGGAATTCTCCGGAAATCTCCTCAAGAGACTCGCTGATGGCGAAGACGAAGCGGCTTTCCTCGACGATGCATTGGCGCAGCTGATCCACGCCAGGATCGTCCAGCGTCAGGAGACGGACGATGTCGAGGTCTTCCGCTTCCGGCATGCATTGATCCAGGAAGCGGCGTACGACAGTCTCCTGCGCGTCGATCGTCGGCGCATGCACGACCGACTGGTCGACCTCGTGCTGGATGGCGATGTTGCGCCACCTCCCGACGAGGTCACAGCCTGGCATTGCGAGCAGGCGGGACGATGGATCGAGGGAGCACGCTATGCCGTGAAGGCTGCCGAGGACTATGCCCTTCGATCGGCTATTCGCGAAGCGGATCAGTTGCTCGCCCGTGCAGAGGAGGACCTGTCACATTGCGAAGCGGGCCCGGACGTCGACGAACTTTCGCTTCAACTCCTGGCCGCAAGAGGTCCGATTGCCATCGCCCTGTTCGGAAAAGGCTCCCCGGAAGCGCGTGCCGTCTACGACCAGGGCGTCGCGATCTGCCGCCGTCGTGGGGTCGAAGACCGTGAGCGGTGGTTTCCCCTCTACTGGGGATGGTGGTACACTTCACCAGACCGGCAGACAAAGCGGAGCCGGGCAGAGGTTCTGATCAGCGATCTCGACAAAGCCAATGACCCTGAGATCAGACTGCAAGCCCTGCATTGCGCCTGGGCGGCGAATTTCCACGCCGGACAGCACCACCTGTGCCTGGACTGCATCAACAAGGGCCTCACCCTCTATGATTCCGACCGCGGCCGCCTCAGCCGTGCACGATACGGCGGCCATGATGCGAATGTCTGCGGCCTGGGCGAGCGGGCGCAACTTCTCTGGCTCATGGGCGACAACGAGGGTGCCATCGAAAGCATGAGCCAAGCAATGGCCTGGGCCGAAGCCACGGATCATCCTGGGAGCCTCTGTCACGCGCTGGACAATGCGATCCTTCTGGCAAGCTATCAGCACGATGCATCCAAGGTGTCCTATCTCGCACAAAGAATGAGGGCGCTTGCGGACGAACACGACTTGCCGGAAGTACGCGCCAAGAGCCGGATCTTTGCGGGTTGGGCACAGGCAATACTTGGAGATCTCAAGGCCGGGTTGCTTGAGTTTGAGGAGGGCGTGAAGGCTCATCGCGCCATCGGCACGGACGAGGACATGCCGGTCTATTGCAGCCTGTGGGCCGAGCTTCTCGTCAAGTCGCAGCAGCCCGACAAAGGGTTGTCGATCCTCACCAGCGCGATTGCAGAGGCCGAGCGGGCGGGCAATCTCGTATGGCTTCCGGAGCTATACCGGCTTCGCGCTGTTACGCTGCAAGCTCACCAGCCGAACGAGACCTTGTCCTTGCAGGACCTCGACCGGTCCATATCGCTGGCGGAAGACCAGGGTGCCGCTGCTCTTGCGGCTAGGGCCCGTGCGGATCGTACGCGCTTCGAGAGTCAAGATCGTCAATGAGATCGGGTCTTGCACCGCCTGCATCATCGGTGCCGGGCAGCCTGAAGCAAGTCGACCTGTGGCGCAAGAACACCTCCGACGACGCCTCGGAAACCTGGCTCCGAAAGCTGGTGGGCCGAAGACGGGACATCGGCATTACCCGGATCGGCTCGATCACGCGATTGGATCACGTCGGCGTACCTATCGTCCAAGTGGTGCGGCCTCTTTCACTCTCCAATGCAGTGAGCCAGGGCAAGGGCCTCTCTTGGCCCGAGGCGACCGCCTCCGCCATGATGGAGGCCATCGAGAGCTGGGCTGGCGAAAACATCCCTTGCGAGCGGCTCACACTGGCCACCGCCGAGAGCCTGGGTACGGCCACGCGAGAACTTTATGCCTCCTGCCTCGTCAACGAGGCTCCAAAAGATTGGGCTCAGCTCCCTATACCATGGATCGAGGGCTGGAACCTCTTCAACGATGAGCCTGCCCTTGTGCCTTCGGCACTTGTCGACACCGTCTATACGTTCCCGTCTTCGCATCCCGTGATGTTCCCCCGAACGACCACTGGACTCGGCGCGGGGCGGACCATGCTGCAGGCGATCATTCAGGCCGGGCTGGAGGTGCTGGAGCGTGACGCTATCGCAAAGGCGCGAAGGATCCCGAATTTCTTCGACCTAAATCAGACCAGCCTCCCGGATGGACACAGCGAGGCCTGTGGAACGCTGATCGATGCCGTGAGCAACGCCGGCCTCCTCTGCGGCCTCTGGCAGGCGCCCGCCGTTCACGACCTGCCGGTCTTCTGGTGCCATCTCATGGAGCGTGGCCCGCCCAACGAACTCGTACCCTTGCCGAGCGAAGGCTTCGGATGCAGCTGGACGCACGAGGACGCGGCCGCCAAGGCCATTCTCGAGGCGTGCCAGGCGCGAGCCACCGCGATCTCGGGCGCACGAGAGGACCTTACGCGCCATCATTATCCAGCCATTCATGACCGATCACACCTCGCGGAATGGCGTGAACAGCTTTCAGCGCCCTGGCGGCTCCGTGTGTTTCCCACGGGCGGGCCTCAACCTGATGCTTCCCAAGTCAATCGGCTGCCGCGGGTTCTCCATGCTTTGCGTAGGGCCGGCGCGGGTGCAGCCGTGATCGTTCCGCTCCTGAGCGATCAAGAGAGCGAGGTTCATGTGGTCCGCCTCGTGGCTCCTCCCCTGCGGCTCGATCCGAGGAGCCGGCAATGACGAACCGGATCGTCGTGTTTCTCGGACCGTCCCTGGGCCAGGAGGAGGCCTCTCGCATTCTCGATGCGAACTACCAGCCGCCTGCCGCGCAGGGGGACGTCGTGCGCGCCGTCACGTTGCTCAAGGCAGATTGCATCGTGCTCATCGACGGCGTCTTCGCGAAAGCTCCAGCCGTCCGACACAAGGAGATCCTCTGGGCGCTCGACCGAGGAATCCGCGTGTACGGGGCCGCCAGCATGGGAGCTCTGCGGGCCGCCGAGCTGCATGCCATCGGAATGAAGGGGCATGGACTCATCTATCGCTGGTACCGGGCAACGCCTCTTGCGGATGACGACGAGGTAGCGGTCGCTATGATGCCTGCCGAACTCGGATCCCAAGCAATGAGCGAAGCACTGATCGATATCCGCCTGAACCTTCGGCGGGCCGTGAGATACGGGATCATATCGTTGGCGCTAAGGAGACGGCTCGAAGCCATAGCTCGGGATATGCACTTCATCGATCGAACCTACGCAGCCCTGTTCGATAATGCGCGAAAACTGCTGCCGAATGACGAGGCGGCTGTAATCCATCTCTTGGAAACTTGGGTTGACCGTCATGCCGTTCGACAGAAGCGGGATGATGCGATCGGCCTTCTGCACCATGTTGCAGCGCAGCGTTCGACGACACCACCGGTTAGGACCGCTCCATTCCGTATGACAGAGGCCTGGGCTGCCGATCTCGATGCTGCCGGATTATTCTCTGAAAATATACTTTAGGATAGACTATACTCCATCGACTTCAACTTGACGATATGGGACATTTCCCCAGCGGAATCGCATGGGAATGCTCGGCATGGATGCTCTCGCGGAGCGGCCGTCACGCAGCAACGAGGCAGCGAGCCTCGGCACGCGCTTCCTTGTCTATCCTCAACCCCCCTTTGTCCCGGGCTATGAGCGGCCGGAGCTTGTTTGGCTGCCGATCGCGCCCGGCGAGATTGCGGCCGGACCTGCGAGCGACCGTGCCTATGTGCGGGATCCCATCCTGACCAAGCAACCCTATCAGGCGCCTTTTCTTCCGCCTTACGACGGATTGTGCCATTCGCCGGCCGAACCTGGGCCGGATGGGCATTTCGATCATCTCACGCCCGGGACACGCCCTTTCATGGCGGCTCACGCCTTTGCCTGCGTGCACCGGGTGCTGGACGTCTGCGAGGGCTACATCGGCTCTGCGCAGCCTTGGTTCTTCCAGCCCTATTATGAGCGGCTCGAGATCGTTCCGCATCTATTGTGGGACAATGCACAATCGGGCTTCGGCTTTCTCGAGCTGGGCGAGGATGATTTCGGCGAGAAGCCTTTCCCCTTCGCACTGAACTTCGATGTGATCGCACATGAGGTCGGCCATCTTGTGCTGTTCGGAGCGCTTGGCCTCCCTCGTGCATCCGGCCCAAGTGAAGACTTTCTGATCTACCACGAGGCAGCCGCAGACTTCATATCGCTCATCGGCCTTCTCCACTTCGATACGGCTCTCGACCGCATTCTACGTCGTACGAGGGGCAATCTCCTGATCACCAACGAGCTTGATCGCTTCGCCGAACTCAGCGACGAGAAGCAGGTCAGACGTTTCAGCAATTCCCTGCGTGTGCAGGACGTGGGCAACGAGGTTCACGATCGCTCAAAGCCCTTTGCAGGCGCGTTGTTCGATACGCTGATCGAAATCTACCAAGTCATCCTGTTCGAGCGCGGGCTGACGCGGATCGATCCGCGGGATTTTGCCTATATTCGGATGGAGATGACTCGAGACGAACTCGAACGGGAACTTCAGGTCTCAGGTCGTGACTACGAACTGCGCCACTATGCCGTGAAGGCGGCTCTCGCGGATGCGCGCGATATCGTCGGCCAAAGCCTCATGCAATCGTGGCGCCACCTCAATCCGGATCGCTTCACATTGGAGGACGCGATGGAGGCCATCATCACGGCCGCCACCGCCGGTCTCGGGCGGCGTTATGCTGACCGCATCGCGGATAATTTCGCTTGGCGTGGATTTTCGTGAATGAGGCATCCCTCATGCAACGCGCATGATGTGCAACTGACATAAACCAGGAGGCTCAACGAAGATGTCGGACTGTGACTGCACCCCAGATCCCGGAGGCAAGGTTTTCGCACCGGATGAGATCATCATATACGGCGTCAACCTCAGAGACGGCGCTACGGGCAAGGCCCAGGGCGAGATGCTGTTCAAGTCGAACTGGCGTGTTGCGTTATCTCCCAAATCCGTTCCGCCTGGCACAGACTTCCAAATCGTGGCGGCATACGGCTATGCCTATCAAGGTCATTGCTACCGTTTCGATCGTCCGCGCGTGCTCACTTTCAGCAGCAATGAAATCCCTCCGATGGAGCAGGCGCAAGGATGCGGCTTCAACATCTCACCGCAATACCAAATGTGGCGCGTTCCGGCCGACAAGGAGGTCATGGAGCTGACGGCCCAGATCGATACGTTCCGTTCTCTTGTACTTGAAGCGAACCTGCCGGGTCGTCGGCCACCGAACACCTATGCATCCGAGATGATGTTGGCGCATCGAGGCGGCAGGCTAACAGGAGCAGGTTCTTAAGGAGGACCCGCCTTACGGCGGGCGATGCCATGAGCACAAAACCGTCAAAGATGCCAGCCGTGACACCCACCGACGTGGCAGATGCTACGCTGGGAGTGGATTCGCGGCTCGTCATTCATCGAGGCTATTTTGGTGGCCCATTCTCGTCCGGCTCATTCACGATCGACATTGGCTACCCATTTTCAGGGCATCTCGTGCAGTTGATCCCGATACCAGCTGCCGGGAAGTCGTGTGTCGTCAAGCAAGTGTCTTCGGAGCCGGCGACTGGCAACACCCAGGTAGCCGTGACATACAACATCCAGAATGCAAGCGATCTTGCTCAAATCGCCTACACTCTTTTCGTGACTGCTTGAGGCCCCGCCCCTGTCCGGACGTGGCCTCCTAGCCCGCCAAGCCATATGCTTGTGGATCGACTCTATTACTCCGCCGCCTGCCTGAACGGCAGGAAGCCGATCGGCTGGCGCTGGGGCCCCTCCTGCTTCAGCGTCCGAACCATGTCCTCGTATTCCCGCTCCATCTCGGGCGTCACGGAGGGCCTTGTCTCGCGCAGCGCCTGCTCGAAATGCTCCATGGTGACCGACTGCGCCTCGAGGGACTGTCGCAATGCGAGAAGACCAGCCCGGCGCGTCAGGTCCTCCAGGTCAGCCCCGGTGAACCTGCTCGTCCGCTCGGCGATCATGTCGAGATCAACGTCCTCCGCGAGAGGCATGTCCTTGGTGTGGATACCAAGGATGTGCCGGCGACCGGCTGCGTCCGGGACGCCCACATAAATCAGCTCATCGAAACGCCCGGGTCGCAGCAGTGCCGGGTCGACGAGGTTGGGGCGGTTGGTTGCCGCCATCACGACCACACCCTGAAGTTCCTCAAGCCCGTCCATCTCGGCGAGGATCGTGTTGACGACACGCTCGGTCACCGCCGGTTCGCCGAGTCCTCCGCCGCGCACGGGTGCAAGGGAATCGATTTCATCGATAAAGATGACTGTCGGAGCCACCTGCCGAGCGCGGGCGAAGAGACGTGAGACCTGCTGCTCGGACTCGCCATACCACTTCGACAAAAGATCGGATGATTTCGTCGCTACGAAGTTCGCCTGCGCCTCCCGGGCCACCGCCTTGGCGAGCAGCGTCTTGCCGGTCCCGGGCGGCCCGAAAAGGAGGAACCCTTTTGCGGGACGGATTCCGATCCGACGGAACGACTCCGGGCTTTTGAGGGGAAGCTCGACCCCCTCGCGCAGCCGCGTTCTTGCCTCCTCGACGCCGCCGATATCATCCCAGGTCACGTTCGGCACCTGGATCATGATCTCACGTAGGGCGGAGGGTTGAACCCGCTTCATGGCATTGAGAAAATCCTGCCGGGTGACCTGGAGGTTCTCCAGCACCTCCGTCGGGATGCCATCCTTGAGGTTGATGTTCGGCAGAATGCGGCGCAGGGAGTCCATCGCCGCTTCGCGAGCCAGCGCCGAGAGATCTGCCCCGACGAAGCCGTATGTCGTCCGCGCGATGTCGTCCAGGTTTACATCTTCTGCAATGGGCATGCCGCGGGTATGGATTGCCAGGACCTCCCGGCGTCCCGGCTCATCCGGCACTCCGATGACGATCTCCCGGTCGAAGCGTCCGGGACGACGCAGAGCCTCGTCGATGGCCTCACGTCTGTTCGTCGCGCCGATGACGACGATATTCTGACGCGGCTCCAGCCCATCCATGAGGGTGAGGAGTTGAGCAACGATGCGCCGCTCGACCTCGCCGGTCACCTCTTCACGCTTTGGCGCAATGCTGTCGATCTCGTCGATGAAGATGATCGCTGGCGCGTTCTGCTGCGCCTCCTGGAACACCTGCCTGAGGCGCTGCTCGGACTCGCCGTAATGGCTTCCCATGATCTCGGGGCCGGCGATATGGAAAAACTGCGCTTCCGTCTCGTTGGCGACAGCGCGCGCGAGCAGCGTTTTGCCGGTTCCAGGAGGCCCATAGAGCAGGACGCCCTTGGGTGGGTCGATGCCGAGTCGCTGGAAAAGCTCGGGATGGCGGAGCGGAAGCTCGACCATTTCCCGCACCTGATCGACCGTGTTTCCGAGGCCGCCGATGTCGTCATAGGTCACGTCGGCGCGCCTTGCCTCCTTCGGCTCTTCAAACTGCGGGCGAAGCTCGACCTCGGTCTCGGCCGTTACCTGGACGATGCCACGAGGCTGGGTCGAGACTACGACCAGCCGGATCTCCTGCAGGCCATAGGCTGGAATGTTCAAGAGGCCCCGCATCTCCTCGGGAAGCCGTGGATCGACCGCGCGGGGCGAGTGCACGGAGGTCGAGATCACGTCACCGGCCGTGAGCGGACGCTGATAGAAGGTGCGCTTGAGCGCCTCGCCAGATCCCTGCAGACGCATGTTCTTCTGGGCCGGCGCGAGCACCACGCGGGTTGCCGGCCGCACCTCGGCCTGCTTGACCTCGACGTGATCGCCGCTCCCCACGCCGGCATTGACGCGCTGCAGGCCGTCAAGTCGGATGATGTTCAGGCCTTCATCCTCTGGATACGGCGCAACTGCAATCGCTGTAGTATGCCGCTTTCCGATGATTTCGACCGCCTGGCCTTCTTGAAGCCCCAGCTCGCTCAGCGATTTGCGGCTCATCCGTGCGACGCCACGCCCCGAGTCTCCTGGTCGTGCATTCGCCACCTGTAGGCGCAGGACCTGCCCGTCGTCTGCCATTGCTTCATTCCTGTGATCTCAGAAGCCGATCGTCGACCGGCTCATGCAAGGACCCTTGTCGCCGGAGAACCCCATAGGCGCGACATCTCACCGGCAGGGATGAGGGACAAACGCCACGTGCATTGATTTGTTGCAGACGGCTCGGATGGGGACCTCCCTCAGCAAGAACCCAAAGGCTAACCCCAGCACTATCTGCATCATGAAGTCGCACTATCGATGCTTAAAACAGCCCTATCCATGTTTAAAACATTACTATATATGTTCAGCAATTATTCGCACATGTGAGAGCGCGACATGATTACAGCAGCTCAGATGCGGGCCGGACGCGCCCTGCTTGGCATTGATCAACGCCAACTCGCGGAAATGTCGAGCGTCTCCCTGCCGACGATTCAGCGGATGGAAGCCAGCGAGGGGAATGTCAGAGGTGTCGTCGACACTTTGACAAAGGTCGTTGAGGCCTTCGAGCGCGCAGGGATCGAGTTGATCGGAGAGAATGCTGCCAGCAGCGGCGGTGGGCGGGGGGTCCGGTACAAGCAGCCTACACATCCGACCCCACCTCGTGAGACGCGCTGAAGCTCGAGCCCCTGACGACACCGGAAGAAAGCGTCATGGCGACACGATCCGAATCCCCCACCTTCTCTGAGCTTTTCACACCCAAGCTTGTGACCGTTCTGCGTGAGCGTTACGGCCTTCAGGATCTGCGAGCCGATGCCGCGGCCGGACTGACGGTCGCGATCGTCGCCCTGCCCCTGTCGATGGCAATTGCCATTGCCTCCGGGGTTACACCGGATAGAGGCCTCTACGCCGCTATTGTAGGCGGATTCGTCGTTTCTCTCCTCGGCGGAAGCAGATTTCAGATCGGCGGGCCGGCCGGCGCCTTCATCGTGCTTGTCGCCGCGACCGTGGAACGTCATGGTGTGGACGGCCTCCTGCTGGCGACCCTGCTGTCCGGCCTCATCATGATGGCTATTGGGTTCCTCCGGCTGGGAACCTTCATCAAATACATTCCCTACCCTGTGACTGTCGGTTTCACGTCAGGCATCGCCGTCATCATTTTCGCCAGCCAGATCCGGGAACTGCTCGGCTTATCCTTAACGGACAAGGAGCCAGGGCCTTTCATCCCCAAGCTCACGGCTCTCGCAGGTGCACTGCCGACCCTTAATGTGTCGGCCGCACTCGTGGCCGCCCTCACGATTGCCGCGATCCTCGCCGTTCGCCGCTTTCGGCCGCACTGGCCCGCGATGCTGATTGCCGTCGGTCTTGCTGCCATCGTCAGCGCCTCCATCGGCCTGCCGGTCGAGACGATCGGGACACGATTTGGCGGCATCCCGCAATCATTGCCGGCGCCGCGTCTTCCGACCTTCACTGTGGACAAAGTCCTGACAGTACTGCCGGACGCGCTTTCCTTCGCGCTTCTTGGCGGTGTCGAGAGCCTCCTCTCTGCCGTCGTGGCAGATTCCATGAGCGGCCGGCGTCATCGCTCGAACTGCGAATTGGTGGCGCAAGGTGTCGCCAACATCGCTTCCGCTCTGTTTGGTGGCCTGTGCGTGACCGGCACGATTGCCCGAACGGCCACCAATGTCCGCTCTGGCGCCCGCGGGCCCGTCGCCGGGATGCTTCACGCCCTTTTTCTGCTCCTCTTCATGATGGTTGCGGCCCCCCTGGCGAGCTACATTCCGCTCGCGGCACTTGGAGCCGTGCTGTCTGTGGTCGCCTGGAACATGGCGGAGAAGCATGAATTTGCAATACTCCTGCGGGCCTCACGCGGCGATGCAGTCGTCTTGCTAGCCACGTTCCTCCTAGTCGTTTTCCGCGATCTGACGGAGGGGATCCTGGTCGGGTTTGGCATCGGGGCGCTTCTCTTTCTCCACCGCATGGCTCAGGCGGTTGAGATCGAAACCGGCAAGCCCCTGGTGGAAGGCGACACAGCCGATATCGTGAACGGCAAAGGCCGGGAACCCTATGATGCCGCTCTCGCAACGGATCCGGCGGTCGTCGTCTATCGCATCTCAGGAGCATTTTTCTTCGGAGCAGCGGCGACCGTCGCTGCCACGCTTGATCGTCTTGCAGAGCATCCGAAGGCTTACGTGATCGATTTCTCGGCCGTCCCCATCATCGACTCGACAGCCGCTGCCATGATCGAGGGCTTCGCCCGAAAGGCGCACAGGCAGGGAGCAATCGTCTATTTGACCGGAGCCAAATCACCAATCCGGCGAACCCTGCTCACCCATGGCGTCAGACCACCGCAGGTGCGGTTCAAGCCCACCCTGCCTGATGCTGTGAAGGCAGCTCATGCTGCGCTGGATCAGGAGCATCGGGAACCTCGTGACCCACAGCTCTCCTAAGCGGTCAGACGGATCAGCATGATTTCGGCATATCCGGCGATCGCCCCTGCGCTGACACCATCGGCAAGAGCTTCAGCAGGGCGGTCGCGAAAGACGAACCACCAAAGGGCGACCGTTCCGGCGGCAGTCACAAGAATATGAAGCAGGATGAAAAGTCGCAGCTGCAAAGCTTCCTCCGTGTCCCGTCCCATATGACCCAATCACGCAGTTCCTTGGCGCTTATGCGAAAATCCACTCTCGCCTAACCGCCGACGATCATGCGGTCATCTGAAAGCGCCTATACGGCCGAGGCCAACAACTTGTTTTCGCCGTATTATCTATCATCTTGAATGGGTCGCAAGTTCGACCGATCGTGATTCCGTGAGCGCCTTTCGCATATTCGCCGGCCTTGTCCATCTAACCCTGGCGCTTTTGCTGATCACAGCCGCGCCATCGATGGCGTTTGACCGGTCAGACGATGGTCGGATGGTGGCACTGCAAACTCTGGTCTCAGTGCTGCCCGCTGACCAGGACCCGGGCGATGATGGGGCGAACGGGTACACATCGGATTCCGATCGACTGAGTGGTGACGGGCCAAGTTTCCTATTGCTCAGTTTCGCTGAGAAGCCTGCATTCGCGTTCACGAGGGTTATCGGAACCTCTCTTATCGCCTACTCACCATCGTTCTCGTCCCACCACCCCTGCGCATTCCCTTCGACCGGACCTCCGCCCGCGTAGCTGAACCCGCGCGGACTGTACCGATCGGCCCAGTTCTCCCGCGCGAAGTCGGCGGAACGCGTCGTACTTCAAGCAATCCTCGTCGGCCGCCGTTTGGGCGCAACAGTGTCAAGGCACCTCGAAACGGGTGCGGTAACACCATCGAGACACTCCTGCGCACCGGCCTGAGACCATGATCAAGAATAAATCACATGTCTTCACCCCATATCCGAGCGGCTGAAGTCGAAGCTGGCACCAGTCTGGTTCCTTCGATTTCCGGCTCGACCGAGCCTGCACCTGCGTCCGCCGTTTCCCGGATAGGGTTGACGGAGTGGATTGGCACGGCTCTTACAATCGCGGTCGCTTTCGGAATCCTGGCACTCTTGGCCAAGCTCGGTGCTGAAGTCGACATTCAGCACGTCGCCGAGGGTGTCGCAGCCACCCCTAGGGCCGCGGTCGGCCTATCGCTGCTCTTCAGTGCAATCAGCTATGTTGCTCTGATCGGCTATGACGCCTTCGGCATTCGAACCGTCACGGACAAGCCCGTGCCGCTTCGAACCATCGCTCTGGGTTCCTTCACGAGCTACGCCATCGGTCATACTCTTGGCTTTCCGCTCGTGACCGCAGGCGCGGTTCGCTGGCGTATTTACGGCCGCGCGGGACTTTCGATGCCAGATGTCGGCCGGCTCACCGCCGTTGCCGGTCTGAACCTCTGGCTAGGGATGGCATCGGTGATCGGCCTTAGTGCCCTTCTACAGCCTTCCGCCTTGACGGCTCTCGACCGACTGCCGGCGAACGTCAACAAGGGACTTGGCGCGCTTCTCCTGATTGCCCTCTTGGGCTTTCTGGCGTGGACCGGCAGGGGTGGCCGAGCCATCGGCCGGAGCTGGGCCCGGATCCCACTGCCGAGTGGTCCCCATCTCCTCATCCAGATTGGTCTGGGGGTCATTGATGTCGGGGCTGCGGCGGCGGCCCTTTGGATTCTGCTTCCGTCCGGCGTCCATATCGGCTTTCCGGCCTTCGCGGCGGTCTTCTCCTGCGCCATCATCCTCGCTCTCGTCAGCCATGCGCCGGCCGGCCTTGGGGCGTTCGAAGCGGCGGTCCTCCTCGCACTCCCGAATGTTCCAGCCTCTGATCTCATTTCGGCAGTTCTGATCTGGCGCCTCACCTACACATTGATCCCGTTCGGCCTAGCCGTAGCGCTTCTTATCGTCGACGAGCTTCGACACCCGGGCACGAAGCTCGCGCGGGCTGCCAGGAGGATGGGGCGTCTCGTGTTGCCGTTCGTTCCGGCAGCTCTGGCGGCATTGACGTTCCTCGGCGGATTGGTTCTGCTCACATCAGGTGCCTTGCCGAACGACTATTCGCGCATTCGCGGACTGCGCCATCTCATCCCCCTGCCGTTCACAGAGGTGTCGCACCTTGTCGCCAGCACCGTGGGCGTGTTCCTTCTGGTGCTGTCGCGCGGCCTTCTCAGGCGGCTGACAAGTGCATGGACGCTCGCAGTCGTTCTGATTGGCGCCGGCATGGTGCTGTCGCTGGTCAAGGGATTCGATTGGGAGGAGGCGCTGATCCTCGGAGCCGTGCTGACTCTGCTTGCGACCTATCGATCGGCCTTCTACCGCAAGGCAGGCATCTTCGCCGAACCCTTGGAGCCACGCTGGCTCATCGCGATCGCGTTCGTGATCGCCTGCACCATCTGGCTCGGCTTTGCAGTCTTTCAGGATGTCGATTACAGCCATCAACTCTGGTGGCAGTTCGATTGGCACGACGATGCCTCGCGCTTCCTGCGCGCGAGCCTTGCCACAGTGATCGTGGGAGCCGCGCTCTCGCTCTACGCGATGCTGCACCGGTCACCTGCTCAGCGACGCACGCCCCCTCTCCACTTCGAGATACTTGCTCCGGCTCTGGCCCAGGCTAGCCGGGCCGATGCACAACTTGCTCTCCTGGACGACAAGCGTGTGCTCATGCACGAGGCTGGCGATGCCTTCCTCATGTACGCCGTGCGGGGCAAAAGCTGGATCGTCATGGGTGATCCGGTTGGCCCCACCGATCGGGCGCCGGATCTCATGTGGCGTTTTCTCGAAGAGGTTGATCGCCATGCGGGCTGGCCGGTCTTCTATCAGGTCAGTCCGGCCCATCTGCCGCTTTATCTGGATGGCGGCCTCTCGCTGATCAAGCTTGGCGAGGAGGCAAGGGTGGACCTGTCGGCCTTTACGACGGAAGGCAGGGCCGGTCGCGACTGGCGCAGCGCCGTCAATCGGGCGAAGCGGGACGACCTGCAATTCGCGATCATTCCTGCGAACGAGGTCCCAGCGCACCTTTCCGAGCTGAAGAAGGTCTCCGATGCCTGGCTTGCAGAGCGCGGCAGCCGCGAGAAAGGCTTCTCAATCGGCTACTGGTCGGAAAGCTACCTGTCGCGCTTCGACATCGCCGTCGTGAGGCGGGGAGGAGTAATTCTCGCCTTTGCGAACATCTGGTACGGCCAACCAGGCGGCGAGATGACCGTCGACCTCATGCGCCACCTCCCGGATTGCTCCGGTGTCATGGATCTCCTGTTCGTCAACCTCATGCAGGAAGGCAAGGCGCGCGGCTATCGATGGTTCAATCTCGGAATGGCTCCGCTGTCGGGTCTCTCTCACCACCGCCTCGCCCCAAGCTGGCACAAGGTTGCAGCCTTCGTTGCCCGCAACGGTGAGCGGTTCTATGGCTTCAGGGGACTGCGCGCCTACAAGGAAAAGTTCGGGCCAGTCTGGGAGCCACGCTACATGGCGTGTCCGGGAGGCTGGGCGCTACCGCAGATCCTGCTCGACGTGACGAGCCTGATATCCGGCAGCGCTTCCAAGGCGATCATCAGAGGAGCGCGGCGATGAAGCTTACCGATATCTTCAAGGGCATCGCCATCACCGTTGCCCTCTTGGCACTCGGCATCGGAGCCGCTCTCAAGGGCGGTGCCGTTCTGGCTGCCCTGACTCCGCCCACCGTCACGACGGCCACCCTGGCGATGAGCGAAGTGGAACAGCTGGAGGAATTCGGCACCGTCGAAGTCCTGAGTTCCGACCAGCCGGCGCGAGGGCTCGTGATCCTCGCCGCCGGCACGCCGGATATTCCTGCGCGCAATGCGGACGCCCAAGCTCTGGCTAAAGAAGGTCTTATCGTGGTCACGTTCGACTTCGATGCATTCCGGCAGGCGCTTGCCAAGGAGCCCGCAGACGAGGACTGCCACTATATCGCCGACGACCTGAAGGATCTCGGCCAAGCCGTTCAGCGTCAACTCGGGATCAAGCGCTACTTCTTCCCGGTGATCATCGGGCGAGGTGACGGTGCAGCATTTGCGTATGCGGCTCTCGCTCAGGCTCCACCGAACACTCTCGGCGGTGCGATCAGCATCGGCTTCGAACCCGTGATCAAGTCCGACCGCCCCTATTGCTTCGAGCCCGACCTCGTGAAGGCGGCAGACGATTTATACGCTCTGCCGAACAATGCGGACATCCCCGGCCAGTGGCGGGTGATCGCCGGCGAAAGCGAACGGACTCGCATCGAAGCGTTCCAGGAGCCGATCGACGCGGCCGAATACGTCCCTGCCCAGGACGAGGAGGGCACGCGGTCGGCCCTTGTTGAAGGAGCCGTCCGTCTGGGACATACCGGAGAGCGCGGGCATTCGGAGCTTCCCGTGGCGATTATCAAGCCTGAGGGCCAGATCAACGGCCTTGCGATCATCGTGTCCGGCGACGGCGGCTGGCGTGATATCGACAAGTCGATCGGCGAATGGCTTGCAAAACAAGGCGTCGCTGTCGTCGGCGTCGATTCCCTGCGGTACTTCTGGTCGAAGAAGAGCCCGGCGCAGGTTGCCGCAGACCTTGCACTTCTCTTCGATCATTACGGCTCCGAGTTCGGAACCAATCGCTACTCCCTCGTCGGCTTCTCATTCGGGGCCGACATCATGCCGGACGTCTGGCCTTTGCTGCCGAAGACCGTGAAGGACCGGGTCCAGGTCGTCTCTCTTCTGGCCCTGGGCCAGAACGCCGATTTCGAAGTAACTGTGGAAGGCTTTGTGGGTGGCGCCACGGCCGAAAGCAGACCGCTAGTGCCACTTCTGGCCCAACTGCCGCTCAACAGAACACAATGTATCTACGGCAAAGAGGAAGCAGAGGATGGGGAGACGTCGTGCACAGCTCCCGAGCTCGCTCAGGCTGAACGCCTTCCCTTGGAGGGAGGACACCATTTCGATGGCGACTACACCAAGGCAGCAGAGGCGATCTGGAGACGAATGCAGGGCGAAAGCGCGAAGCTCTGACCCAGATTGATCGATAAAGATATGGTCGGACGGACCTATTTGCCTCCGCCCGCATTCACTCGAGGCTTTTTGACGCTCTCCATCACCGGGCCGGTTCCAGTGTCCCATTCGAAGAGGTCGGGATATTGCGTGGCGAGTTCCGGAAGCGAGCGAAGAATCTCGCTGAGATGGTGGCGCATTGCCTTTTCGGCCGTCTCAGGATCTCCGGCCTTGATGGCATCGACGATAACAATGTGCTGTGCCAGAACCGCATGGCGCGGCATGGCCTGCGCCATGTCCAGAAAGCGAACGCGATCCATCTGAGGCTTGATGTCCTCGATCATCTGCCAGGCGGCCGGCCGCCTAGCAGCCTCGGCGAGGAGGCGGTGAAACTCCTCATCGAGAGACAGAAACTCCTCCGTCGATGTCGTCCGTTGCGCGCGTCGCTGCCTCGTCAGGCTGGCATTCAACTCGGCGACGATGGTCGACGTTGCGTTCAAAGCGGCCTCGCGTACCACCGCGCATTCCACAGCTTCCCGGATGAAGCGTGCGTCCTCGACGCCCGCCTGCGAGATCTTCACGACCTGTGTGCCGCGCTGGGGCAAAACACGCACGAGACCCGCTTCGCTGAGCTTGATCAAAGCCTCCCGGACCGGCGAGCGGCTGACACCGAAGCGGCGAGCCAGATCCTGTTCGGAGAGCATCTCTCCAGGGGCCAACTGCATGGTCACGATTGCATGACGCAGGGCCCGGGTGACTTGGCGGGCTATTGGCTCCCGGTTGAGATCAAGCTTCCTGAGCGTCTTGTCGTTCATATTCACCACACTACCATACTAGTAGGCCATTGCAATGCTTTCGAGACCGTTCTAAGCTCCGGGACGTTGAGCTCGAAACCGATCGGAAAACAGTTCGGAACGGAGCCTTCAGGGAGGACGCGATGCTGATCCATCCGGACCGGATGTTTCCTGTCGACCCCGCAGCGCGCCAGATTGCGCGACGGCTCTACACGGGCATCCAAGATCTGCCGATCATCTCACCGCACGGCCACACCGATCCGCGCTGGTATGCGGAGAACGAACCCTTTCCGGACCCGGCGACGTTGTTTGTGATCCCGGATCACTACATTTTCCGGATGCTCTACAGCCAAGGAATTTATCTTGAGGATCTCGGCGTTCCATCCCGGGATGGAAGTGCGATCGAGCGCGACTCCCGAAAAATCTGGCGTCGCTTCGCAGAGAATTACCATCTTTTCCGAGGCACCCCGACCCGCGCTTGGCTTGATCACACCTTCGCGACGCTTTTCGGCTTCACGGAACGCCTCTCTGCGCAGAACGCGGACGAGTATTACGACCAGATCGACGCAGCCCTGCGCACGCCTGAATTCCGACCGCGGGCTCTTTTCGAGCGGTTTCAGATCGAAGCCATCGCAACAACCGAGAGTCCTCTCGATCCTCTGAAGCATCACGACATCATCCGCCGCTCCGGATGGGATGGGCGCGTGATCACGGCCTATCGTCCCGATCCAGTCGTCGATCCCGCTTTCGAGGGCTTTCGGCAGAACCTCGAACGGTTTGGAGAGATTACGGGTTGCGACATCCTCAGCTGGGACGGCTACCTCGAAGCGCACCGCAAGCGCCGCGCCTTCTTCCGCGATTACGGCGCGACGTCCACCGACCACGGGCATCCCACAGCGAGGACGGCCGACTTGGCGCGAAGCGAGGCGGAGGCCCTGTTCAGGCGCATCTCGACAGCAGATGCGAGCGACCAGGATGCCGAACTCTTCCGGGCCCAAATGCTGACCGAGATGGCTGCCATGAGCGTCGAGGACGGCATGGTGATGCAGATTCATCCAGGCTCCTTCCGAAACCACAACCGAGCGATCTTCTCGCGCTTCGGCCGCGACATGGGAGCAGATATCCCTTCGGCGACAGATTATGTCGGCGCCCTCAAGCCCTTATTGGACCGCTTCGGGAACGAACCCAATCTCACCCTGATCCTCTTCACGCTCGATGAGACGAGCTATTCCCGCGAGCTCGCGCCCCTCGCCGGGCATTATCCGGCCCTCAGACTGGGACCAGCCTGGTGGTTCTTCGACGCTCCCGAAGGCATGAGGCGCTTCCGCGAACTCACTACGGAGACAGCCGGCTTCTACAACACCGTCGGCTTCAACGACGACACGCGCGCATACCTGTCGATCCCTGCGCGCCATGATATGGCCCGGCGCGTTGACTGCGCCTTTCTGGCCAATCTCGTAGCGCAGCATCGCCTCGACGAGGATGAAGCGCATGAGGTGGCCCACGACCTCGCATATCGCCTCGCGAAAGAGGCCTACAAGCTGTGACACCGGACGGGGCTCACAAAGGCTACGCCGCACAGACCAGAACGGGAGGAAGAGAATGAGCAACGTGATCACCAGAAGAACCTTCGTCGGGGGTGTGGCAGGCGCTGCGGGCGTCGCGGCTCTGGGCGGACCGACATTCGCGCAGCTCGCGCTGCCGACGAGCCCGGTTACGCTCAACATTATCGACGTCGCGGGCAACCTCGCCCTGACGCAGAAGGCGATCGAGAACTACCGGAAGGCCAAACCGAACGTCGTGTCGCGCATCACCTTTACGAAGGCGCCTGCTCCGGAACTCGCCGGCAAGATCAAGGCGCAGCAGGATGCAGGACGCGTCGACATCGATCTGGTGCTCACCGGGACCGACGCGCTTTCGGCCGGGATCGAACAGAAGCTCTGGGTCGAGCTTCTGCCGGCTCATGCGAACGTCCTGCCGAAGCTCGACGACATCTATCTTCCGGCCGCCGCGAAGATGCAGGGACTCGCCAAGGGCCAGGGCGTCGTTGTGACGTACTACCCGTCCGGACCACTGCTCGAATACATGCCCAACAAGGTCCAGAACGTTCCGACGACCGCGGAGGAATTGCTGGCCTGGGCCAAGGCCAATCCGAACCGTCTCATCTATGCACGACCGGCCAATTCCGGCCCTGGCCGCACCTTCATCATGGGCCTCCCCTACATCCTCGGCGATAGCAACCCGCAGGATCCCGCAAAGGGTTGGGACAAGACCTGGGCCTACCTCAAGGAACTCGGTCAATACATCGAATATTATCCGTCAGGCACCGGCGCGGTCATGAAGGAACTCGGCGAGGGTTCCCGCGACATGACGGTGTCGACTACCGGCTGGGACATCAATCCGCGCGTTCTCGGCGTCGTTCCGAAGGAAGCCAAGGTTGCAGCCATAAAAGGCTTCCACTGGGTGGCGGATGCGCATTACATGTGCATTCCCAAGGGGCTGCCGAACGAGAAGGTCGCCGTCCTCATCGACCTGATGAACTTCCTGCTCACGAAGGAGCAGCAAGCCTACACCTATGACGAGGGCTACTTCTATCCTGGCCCCGCTGTAAAGGGCGTGACCATCGATATGGCCCCGCCGGACAGCCAAGCGGCGATCAAAGAGTTCGGACGTCCCGAATACGAGAAGTGGATCGCCGAGAACCCGATTGAACTGCCCCTCCAGCCCGAGCAGATGGTCGTCGCCTTCCGCATGTGGGACGAGCAGGTCGGCGGAGCGAAGCGCAAGTAAGGCTAGGGACCCGCGATGACGATAGCTCTCTCACAGTTCGACGAAGTCCGGCTCGACCGTGTCAGCCGCGACTTCGGGGCCCTGAACGCCCTTCGCGACGTCAGCCTGACAATCCGCCGGCGCGAGTTCATCGCGCTTCTAGGACCATCGGGCTGCGGCAAGTCGACGACTCTGAACTGCATTGCGGGTCTCCTCCCCGTCACCGGAGGTGCAATCTGGCTCGACAAGCAGCGGGTCGATACGCTGCGCCCCGAGGAGCGCGGCTTTGGCATGGTGTTCCAGAACTACGCACTCTTTCCTCATCTCAATGTCAGGCAGAACATCGGATTCGGCCTGAAGATGCGCGGGACGCCCAAGGCCGAGATCGATCGCAAGGTCGATGAAGCCCTGAGCCTCGTGAGGCTTCAGGGACAGGAGCACAAGCTCCCCGGACAGCTCTCCGGCGGACAGCAACAGCGCGTGGCGATTGCCCGGGCCATCGTCATCGAGCCGCCGCTGGTCTTGATGGATGAGCCTCTCTCCAACCTCGACGCAAAGCTTCGGCTCGAGATGCGTGCGGAGATCCGCCGCATCCACAACGAGCTCGGCGCTACGACCATCTACGTGACGCACGATCAGGATGAGGCCCTTTCGCTCGCCGACCGCATCGTTGTGCTTCGCGACGGCGTGGTACGTCAGGTAGGGTCGCCTAAGGAGCTTTACGAGGAGCCGGCCCATCTCGACGTGGCCGACTTCATGGGCTTCAGGAACAAATTGAGGGGCCGCGTCCTCGAAATTGAGAACGGTCGCGTACTCCTCGACGTCGAGGGGGCAAGGATCGCGGGAGTTGCGCGCGAGCACGTGTCGCCCGGATCACTCGCTTATGCGGCCATACGTTCCGACGATATGGCCGTCGGAACCCCGGGCGACCGCTCCCTCGCCGTTACGGTCGACACCATGGAGTACCGCGGTCGCGAGTTCGTCGGAACCGCCCATACGGCTGGCGGTCTCGACCTGGTCTTCCGCTCCCACCAAGCCGTCGAACCCGGCGCGAAGATCCATCTCCAGGTCGAGGACAATCGTGTTCTCGTCTTCGCTGAGCCTGTGCAGGGGAGAAACTGATGGACGCATTTGCGCCGGCCACCGCTGCAACGGCACACGGGCCGAGCCTTCGCCAGAGGCTTGCGGCCCAGGGGTTTGACGCGGTCACCCTCCTCGTTGTGCCTGCAGCCATCTTCAGCCTCGCGCTCTTCGTCTACCCGTTCGCCTTCGGCTTTATTCTGTCCTTCGAGCCCAAGGCCGGCGGCGACTGGCTCGCGAACTACAAGCGCTTCTTCTCAGACCCATTTCTATACGAGACGATCGCGAAGACCCTGTGGCTTGCGATTCCCGTCACGCTACTGAACTTGCTGCTGGCAGTTCCGATCGCCTTCCGCGTCCGTTTATTGCGTCATCAGCGTCTTCTCACCACGACCTTGGTGCTCCCGATCACTCTGGGAACGGTACTGGTGGCGGAGGGGCTGCTCAACTATCTCGGGCCGCAGGGCTGGTTCAATCGCACGCTCATGACGTTGGGGCTCATCTCCGAGCCGCTCAAGCTGGTTCACAATTATTGGGGCGTTTTCGCATCGCTGGTGATCACCGGCTTTCCCTTCACGTTCCTGCTCACTCTTTCGTATGTGACGGGGATCGATCCGGCGCTAGAGCAGGCTGGAGCAACGCTCGGGGCCAATTCCTGGCAGCGGTTCCGCTATATCTACCTTCCTCTTCTGATGCCGGGCTTCGCCATCACGTTCTGCCTGTCTTTCGTTCAGGCCTTCTCCGTGTTTCCCTCCGCGGTTCTTCTCGGCGCACCGGCGGGCCCGACCCGCGTGATCTCGATCGCAGCCTATCAGGCAGCGTTCGAGGAGTATGACTACTCCATGGCCTCCGCGGTTGCGATGATCATGGGCTTCGTCCAGCTCGCGATCGTGGTCGCCGTTCTTGCCTCCCGCGGTCTCTTCTACCGCGGTCCTGCTAGCGGCGCGAAAGGGTAATCCGATGATCCGCGATACCACACTCGGCGCCAAGCTCTGGGCCGCTGCCATATGGGCCGTCGTCGCGTTCTTCGTGCTGAACCTGCTCGCCATGATCGCGACCGTGGTGACGAGTTCCTTCGCGACGCGCTGGCTTGGAACCTGGCTTCCGGCGGGATGGACGACACGTTGGTACGACTCGGCCTGGAGCGAATTTCAGCTCGGAGACGTGCTGCTCGTGACCTTTCAGGTGGTTGGCGCCGTCGTCCTGATCTCAGGCGTCCTCGGCGTCACAGCGGCCTATGCTTTAGCCCGGCGAGACTTTCCGGGGAAGAAGCTGCTCGTGCTCCTGTTTCTGCTGCCGCTTCTCATCCCGCCGATCACGTTCGGCATCCCTCTTGCCACGGTCCTCTACCAGACGGGACTGGCCGGAACCTTCTGGGGGGTGGTCGCCGCCAATCTCGTGCCGACTGTGCCTTTCGTGATCCTGGTCATGATCCCGTTCATCGAGCAGATCGACCCGAAGATCGAAGCTGCGGCCAGAGTTTTCGGCGCCAACACCTTCAAGCTGTTCATCCATGTGCTGCTGCCATTGCTGCTTCCGGGCATACTGGCAGCCCTCCTCCTCGTCCTCGTCCGGACCATCGCGATGTTCGAGCTGACCTTCCTAGTCGCCGGTCCGACCAGCCAGACGCTTGTTGTCGCACTCTACTACGCCGTCTTCGCGGCAGGCGTCCGCGCCGTGCAGTCGATCGACGCTATGGCGGTGATCTACATGGTGACGACGCTCGTCTGGCTCGTGATTGCCCTGCGCTTCGTCAATCCGACGCAGATCGTTACGCGGGCAAAGCAACAACCGGCGCATTGAGGACGCAATGTCGAAGCGTTTGAACGAGACGAATCTTGCCGACCTCCCTGCGAGCGTCCATAAGCCTCCTTATGATCGCAAGGCCGTCACACCGGGAATCGTACATCTGGGCGTCGGCGCCTTCCATCGAGCTCATCAGGCGGTCTATACCGATGATGTTCTCGGTCACTATCCACAGTGGGGAATCGTTGCCGCAAGCCTTCGTAGCCCGGACACTTACGACGCCCTGTCGCCACAGGATGGTCTCTACACAGTTTCGGTGCGCTCGCGAGACGGTGAAGCTCTGCGGATCATCGGCTCGATCGGCCGCGTGATCGTTGCTCCCGAGGCAGTCGAAGATCTCCTCACGGTGATGTGCGATCCCGCCATCCGCATCGTTTCACTGACGGTCACCGAGAAGGGCTATTGTCACGACCCTGCGACGGGAGCCCTCAACGAAGCTCATCCCGATATCGTCCACGACCTTGCCAATCGGCATCAGCCGCGATCGGCTCCAGGTTTCATCGTCGAGGCCCTTCGTCGTCGCAGGACATCCGGGGTGCCGCCGTTTACGGTCCTGAGTTGCGACAATCTACCGTCGAATGGTCGCACCGTGAAACGAGTCCTGGCTCGCTATGCCGAGTTGATCGATCAGGATCTCGGCCGGTTTATGGCCACCGAAGTCGCCTTCCCCTCCACAATGGTCGACAGGATCGTACCGGCCACGAGCGATGCCGACCGGGAACGTGTCGCGCAGGCGCTAGGAATGTCGGACGCGTGGCCGGTCGTCACCGAACCTTTCACCCAATGGGTGATCGAGGACGACTTCCCGCAGGGCCGCCCTGCCTGGGAGATGGCCGGTGCCGAATTCGTGGCCGACGTCGAGCCGTATGAGCATATGAAGCTCCGCCTGCTCAACGGAAGCCACTCGACCCTCGCCTATCTCGGCTATCTTGCGGACTATGAAACGGTCTCCGACGCCATGGCCGATCCATTCTTCGAACGGCTTGTGCGCGGACTGATGGACGAAGAGGTGACGCCGACCCTCCACATGCCGCCGGGTGCCGATCTCGTATCCTACAAGACAGCCCTTATTGAGCGTTTCAAGAACCCTGCCCTTCGGCACCGTACCTGGCAAATTGCAATGGACGGGTCACAGAAGCTTCCACAACGACTGCTCGGCACGGTTCGCGACCGTCTGAACGCAGGAGCTCCGTTCCGACGCCTTGCCCTCGGGATCGCCGCTTGGATGCGGTACGTCACCGGAGTCGACGAGAGGGGACTGCCGATCGATGTGCGGGACCCGATGGCAGCCCGTTTGCGCACGCATGCAAAGCGCGCCGGCGGCAGTCCCGAGAAGCTTGCGCAGGAGCTGTTCAGTCTCCGCGAGATCTTTGGCGACGATCTGCCGGCGGATTATCATTTTACCGATTCCGTTACAGCGGCACTTGCGCAGCTTTATGCCCAAGGCGCTCGAAAGACCGTCCTGGACCTAGCCTCCGCCTGACGACACTTCCCCGGGGATCCCCATGAAAATCGAAAAGGCCTATTGCATCGTCACCTGCCCCGGCAGGAACTTCGTCACTCTCAAGATCGTCACGGACGAAGGCGTCTACGGTATCGGCGACGCGACCCTGAACGGACGGGAGCTGGCAGTCTCGGCCTATCTCGAGGAGCACGTGATCCCCTGCCTTATCGGACGGGATCCGCAGCAGATCGAGGACATCTGGCAGTACCTTGCCAAAGGTGCCTATTGGCGGCGCGGTCCGGTCACCATGTCGGCGATCGCAGCCGTCGACATGGCATTGTGGGACATCAAAGCAAAGGTCGCAGGCCTTCCGCTCTACCAACTCCTCGGCGGCAAGAGCCGGTCGGGTGTCATGGTGTACGGTCACGCCAACGGGCGCGACATTCCAGAAACCGTCGACGCAGTGGGGAAGTATCTCGATCTCGGGTACAAGGCCGTTCGCGCGCAGGCCGGGATTCCCGGTCTGGAGACTGCCTACGGGATTGCCCGAGGGAAGCTGTTCTACGAGCCCGCCACGAAGGGACTGCCCGAGGAGCAGATCTGGTCGACGGAAAAATACCTCAACTTTGCTCCGAAGCTCTTCGATGCCGTACGTGTGGCCCATGGAGTCGACTTTCACCTGCTCCACGACGTGCACCATCGTCTGACGCCCATCGAGGCGGCTCGGCTCGGCAAGAGCCTCGAACCGTACAACTTGTTCTGGATGGAGGATCCCACGCCGGCAGAGAACCAGGAATCCCTGCGCCTGATCCGCCAACACACGACGACCCCGATTGCCATCGGAGAGATCTTCAACTCCATTCATGACTGTCGGGAGCTGATCCAGAACCAGCTTATCGACTACATTCGCACGACAGTCGTCCGAGCCGGCGGTATCACCCAGTTGCGTAAGATCGCGGCCCTCGCGGAGCTCTATCAGGTCCGTACCGGCTCCCACGGGGCGACCGACCTGTCTCCGGTCTGCATGGGGTCGGCGCTTCATTTCGACCTGTGGGTGCCGAACTTCGGCATTCAGGAATACATGCGTCATACGCCAGAGACCGATGAAGTCTTTCCGCACGCCTATTCCTTCGCGGATGGCTATCTCTATCCTGGCGACACTCCGGGACATGGCGTCGACATCGACGAGAAAGTCGCGGCGAAGTATCCTTACGATCGTGCATATCTTCCCGTCGCACGGCTCGAAGACGGCACATTGTGGAGCTGGTAGTTTGAGGAAGAACGGCTGTCGCGACGCGCAGACGTCTGCCTGCTGGACGCTGCGCTATCGCGACTTCTCGGCTGCGTTCTGACGCTCAGGCTTTTCAGAACCTGGGAACACCTCGGGATTGCCCGAGATCCGGCCTTTCAAGGCTCGACAAGCTTGTTTCGCACTGCATAAAGGACAAGCTCCACGCCAGACCGGAGATTCAGCTTCCTCATGGCTGCGGTCCGGTGACTTTCGACAGTCTTGATACTGACAGCCCAACGTTCGGCAATCGCGCGATTGCTCTGGCCCTCGGCGACGAGTTGCACCACCTCCCGCTCCCGGGATGTCAGCATCTGTGATGTCACGACCTTGCCGCCGCTCAGGAATGTATCGAGCAAGGTCTCGGCCACCTGCGGGGAGAAGTAGGGTCTTTTCTGAAGAAGGGCGCTCACCCCTCTGACCACCTCGCCGTCATCTTCGACCTTGAGAAGGTAGCCACGGGCACCAGCGTGCAGCACGTCGCGAATGGCATCTTGGTTGTTGTGCATCGTATAGATCAGCACTTCGGTCTTAGAACTTCCGAGACGGATCTGGCGAGTCGCTTCGAGGCCGTTGAGCACCGGAAGGGAATAATCGAGAATTGCGACATCCGGCCGATGCTTGAGGGCAAGCTCGACAGCCATCTGTCCGTTCTCGGCAGCCGCGCAGACCTCCCATCCCGGCTGCTCCTGTAGAAGAACCTGCAGGCCTCTTCGCACGATGGTATGATCATCCGCAATGAGGAGCTTCACGGTCATGGTGTCTCCTGCACATGGGCGAACCCGGCCCTCGCAAGCTGCTTAAGCCTATCAGGCGATCTCCCGAATAGATCCTCGGGTTTTTACAGGGGGGCTCTTTATCACGAGACTTGCCTTCAGGCTTTCACCGATCAACCTCAGCGGAATTTTCGGTCTCTTGGGACGGTCCCACCTCTTGATCACGTTGGCCGATCGCTGGGAACATGAGGATCGCTCTTGTCCCACGCCCCTGCTCACTTTCAAGCCTGATCTCTCCGGCGCTCTGTTGGACGAAGCCCAGCACTTGGCTCAGGCCGAGGCCACTGCCTTGCCCCTCCGCCTTGGTGGTGAAGAATGGATCGAACGCCTGCTCGAGAACTGAAGGCGGCATGCCTTGACCAGCATCTATGACGGAGATCAGGACCCAGGGTCTTGCCCCCTCATCCGGCTGCGTCGCGATGTCCTTGAGGTGTGGATTCGACGTGACGGACGTCTCGATGAGAATCGTACCGCCATTCGGCATCGCGTCTCGGGCGTTCAGCACGAGATTCAGCAGGGCTGCTTCGAACTGAACGGGATCGAGACTGCATACCATGGCAGAACTGCCGAGGTTGAAGGTGACCGAGATCCGAGGTCCGGCGGCCTGCCTCAGGATGGGGGCGAACCATGCAATCTGGCTGTCGATGACAGTGACCTGCGGACGTAATTCCTGACGCCTTGAGAATGTCATCAGACTCTCGATCATCGCCTTTGCACCGCTCAAAGCATGCTCGACATCATTGAGAATAGAGAGGCCTTCGGCATTCCCTGACAGCAATGGTCTCAAGAGCAGAACAGACGACTGGACGATCCGGATCGTGTTGCCGAAATCGTGGGCGATTCCGCCAGCAATGCGTCCCAGAGATTCCAGCCGTTGATTGCGGCTGAGCCTCGCTAGCTCGATCTGCTCACGTCTTCGATTCCTCAGGACGAGATAGATGAGCGAGCCGATCAGCCCGAGGAGAATCATTGCTGTGACGAGCACGACCGCTGCATGCTTGTACCAGGGCTTGAACACCGTTCGTTGCGCGAGCCCCACCAGGACAACTGCCGGCGATGTACTGAGGGCTTGATAGCCCACAATCCGTGGAGTGCCATCGACTGGGCTCGTCGCCCAATAGACACCTTGATGGCGGCTCGCGAGCAGCGTGGAGACGGGTTCAGCCGTCGAAAAGGCCTTGCCAATCGCATCATCAGACGCCGGATTGCGGGCCAGAAGCGTTCCATCACGCATCAGGAGGGCGATGAACCCACCCTCGCCAACCGACAGGCCTTGATAGAAATTCTCAAAGTATCGGGGCTCGACAGCCGCCACGACAATGCGGCTGAAGCTGCCGTCAGGGTTGTCGACTCTTCGGCTAAAGCTGACGAACCATCGATCGAGCGAGCGGCTTCGGAGCGGGTAGCCGACAAAGAGGCCTAACTTAGAATTATCCCGATGGGCTTTGAAGTAAGGGCTATCGGCCAAGCTTACCCTGGGGGTTGAGGGATAGTCAGTATCGTGAGTGATGAAGCCGTCCGGACCGATCACGAAGAGAGCCCGAACGAACGGCAGAACCTCGAGCCTCTCCTTCAATGCCTGACGGAACGCCGGATCGTTCTCGGATGTATCCTGATGCATCGATAAGGCATCGCGCATTCCGATCAGGGTGAAGTCCACGGCCTGAAAGGTGCGCTCTGTCTGCTCGGCTAGAACGTGGACGAGATTCTGAGCCGCTTCCTCCCCTAGAGCCCCGGCCTCATGGTAGCTTCGAACCAGTTCAAGAGAACCCAAGAAGACAATGCCAAGCGCGAGCGCGAGGGCTGGTGCAAGAGAAAGGCCAAATCTCAATGACCGCGATGTCATGGGCTGGATCGTTCCGAGCCGCCGCGTGGATCCTCTTATGATCCAATTTAGCCCTTTTGAAGGGATCTGCTACGACGTGAGATGTGCCCTTAAGGATAAGCTTCCATCTTCAGGCTATGCTCCGAAGGATACCTGGCCGGAACTGCTTTCGGTCAGCTCTCTCTGAAGCTGCGACGAAGTGCATCAATGAAAGGCTTGAAGAGATACTGAACGAGCGTCCGTTCGCCCGCCACAATGAGAACCTCCGCCGGCATTCCCGGGACGAGATCCACTTCGGGAGCAATGCGCTTCAACTCCTCCCGATCGACTTCGACGCGGGCGAGATAATAGGGCTGGCGCGTATTATCGTCCAGCAGACGATCAGCGGAGACTGAACGAACCGTGCCGGAAATTCGCGGCGCCGTGCGGCTCGAATAGGCCAGGAGATGAACCTGAGCCGGCAGCCCATTGTGCACGATGTCGATATCATTGGGCGACACACGGGCGTCGATGAGAAGCACGTCGTCCAACGGAACGATATCGAGGATCGGCTCTCCCTTCTGAACGACGCCGCCCTCGGTCTTAAAGCGAAGGTTGACGACGGTCCCGCTCACTGGGGCGGTCAGAACGGTCCGGTTAAGAACATCCTTGCTCGCGAAGAGCCGCTCGTTAGTTGTAGAAAGGTCCACACGAACCTGATCGAGCTGTTCGGCAATCTTGTCCATGCGCTCGGCATCGAGCGCCAGAACCTGGAGTTCCGTCTCACCGATCTGCTGCTTGGTCTTCGCAATAGAGCCTACGTACTCGCCGCGACGTCCCAGAAGCTCTGCATGCATGCGCTGAAGGCGTAGCAATTCCGGCTTGGGCAGAATTCCCTTCCGCTGAAGCTGCTCCTTACCTTCAAGCTCTTCCTGGATGAGCGCAATCTGTTGCGTCGTGCTTTCGACCTGAGCATTGAGGGCCCCGATCTGTTCCTCGAACTGCTCGATCCGCTGCTTGAGTACACGTTGCCTCGAGATGTGCATTTGATACCTCGTTCTCAGAAGCTGTCTCTGCCCGTCGAACAGGGCGCGCAGGCCGGGGTCGTTCGCCTTGTCTCTCAACTCCGCAGGTATCTCCATCGCGTCTTGGCCGGCCTTTTCTGCCAGAAGGCGCGCCCGCATTGTCAGCAGGGTCTCGTATTGAGTGAGAAGGGTCTCATAATTGGCTTTAGGCTGAATGTTGTCGAGAACTACGAGCGGCTGGCCTGCATGAACGACATCGCCATCGCGAACACGCACTTTGGCGATGATACCACCCTCGAGATGCTGGACGGTCTTGCGGCTTCCGTCGGGGCTGATGATGGCTGGTGCAACAGCGCCGCCTGCGAGAGGCACGATAGCGGCCCAAGCGCCGAAGCCGACGAGGAAGACACCGATGACCACAAGGCCAATCCGCACGGGACCGCTCAGTCCCCGCCGCAAGGCCACACCGTCGTTTCTGACCTGCGGAGCATTCGCTCCGCCTTCAATGACCGTTAAGGCTCTAGTAGGACTCATGGATGACATGCCTCACATCAAGAGTTCTCGGCAGCGGCGATCTTTTGCTCAGATCCGGCGTTTTCCCTTGGATTCTGATGATCGGACTGGGGCATTGAAGAGGGCCTTTGGATAGGAACGGCGCCGTTTTTGCCATTGTTTGCGGCGATCTCCCGAAGGGTCTGCAGCACCTTTTCACGGGGTCCGAAGAGTTCAACCGCTCCGTCCTTCAGCAACAAGATCTTGTCGGCTTGTGCGAGCGTCGAGGGGCGATGTCCGACGATGATCAAAGCAGTGCCTTGCTGCTTCAGCAGATTCAAGGTAGCAGCCAAAGCCGATTCTCCGGCTTGATCGAGGTTAGCGTTGGGCTCGTCGAGAATGACTAAACGCGGATTTCCATAGACTGCCCGCGCCAGCCCGATCCGCTGGCGCTGCCCGCCCGAGAGCCGCGCACCACCGTCTCCGATTTGCGTATCGTACCCATCCGGAAGATGCTGAATGAGCTCGTGCGCGTGCGCCAGCATCGCAGCCCCGATGACTGATTCATCATCAGCCGGCCCGAGACGGGCGATGTTCTCCCGCACTGTGCCGGAGAAGAGCTCCACGTCCTGCGGGAGATAGCCTATGTACTGCCCGAGCTGATCCGGATCCCAATGGTCGATCCGCGAGCCGTCGAGACGAATATGACCGGCGGAGGGAATCGCCAAGCCGACGATCATTCGGCACAGGGTGCTCTTCCCGCCTGCTGAGGGGCCGATGACGGCGACGGCCTCCCCAGGCTGAACTTTGAACGAAATCTGCCGCAGGATCGGACGCCGATCCTGCGGCAGAACGTAGGTCAGATTGTCGACCGTCAGGTTGCCGACGGGCGTCGGGAGGCGCGTACGCTCGGTCTGCTCCGGAAAGTTTTGAAGATACGACTTCAGGCGCGAATAGGAGATGCGGGCTGCCGAGAAATTACGCCAGACCGACATCGCCAATTCCACGGGAGCAAGCGCTCGCCCCAACAGGATCGACGATGCGATCATTCCGCCGGCCGTCAATTCGGACTGGAGCACGAGCCATGCCCCTAGACCAAGTACCGCAACCTGCACGAAGAAGCGGACGAACTTTGTCAGACCGGTGAGAATGCCTCCCAGCTCTGCGGACGACCGGACCGCTCTCTGGGCCGACGCGTTGCTCTCCTGCCACCGCTGCAAGACGGCAGGCAGCATCCCCATGGCATAAACGACCTCCGCATTGCGGATCGCAGCCTCCGCCTGCTGCGTCGCGGAGATCTGCGCGACATTGGCCGTCAGGTTGGATTTGCGAGTGAGCAAGTCGTTCGCGATCGTCAATCCAAGGAGCACGACAGCTGACACGAGTGCGAGCATCCCGAGCATGGGATGGAGAAGCCAAATGAGAACAATGAAAACAGGAGCCCACGGTGCATCGAAGAACACCGTAAGCCCCTGCGATGCGACGAAGTTCTGAACCTGGTTGAGGTCCCGGAGCGGTTGCGCCCCGACATTTTCTCCCTGCAGCCGCGCCCGCACCCCTGCTGCGAGATAGACCGGTCCCAGTCGATCATTGAGCCAGCAGCCCATCCGCACAGTTACGGCTGCGCGCAACATGTCCAGGGTTCCAAGAAGCAGGAGCGCTCCACCAGCGATGGCAGTGAGCATGATGAGCGTCTCGACGTGTCCGGTGCTCAGAACGCGGTCATAAACTTGCAGCATGTAGAGTGGCTGCGTCATCAGCAGGATGTTGATCGCGAAGCTGAACAGCGCGAGGATCCAGAACGCCGACCAGCACGCGGATAGCGCCTTGTCGAATTCCGTTTCACGCCGGAATGGATGAGCATTCCTTACCTGCGGTACCATACGATTTCCCTCAAGGTCCAAATTTGACGGAGAGCGATGTGAATGCTGATCCAAAATGGGCTTTCAGCATAACTAGGACGCGGCACGGGAAGCGTACTCTAGGACAGAGCACCCGCGACCTTGCTCCTGATCTCCCCAGCTGCCCGCCGGCCTAATTGTCGGCGGGTGATCTTAAACGGCCGACACGGCGTCGCTTGATACAAGTCTTCGTTAGTTTACGAGCGCAGCTAGGCAATCAAATTTGGATCAACAAAGACGTAAGCTAGGACCTGATTTGCCAGAGCAGTCGCTTGAGTGCCAGTTATGGCGCTCGTCGAACCAAGTACAACCCACGTCTCATGATCACCCACTTGAGTAGTCCCTGCGGGGTTGGCGTCCGATATGATCCTCAAGCAATAGTTACCGCTGAAGGTGGTTACACTGATGAGGTTCCTGCCTGCCGCGTCTTTTGCGATGCCATCAATCTCGATCCGTTCGCCGGTTTCCCATCCGTTAATAAGGTTCCAGCCGTCGAGACTCCTAAAGGTGTCAATGCCTCGCGTGCCTCCATCGGTTATCCCATCTCCAATGAGCTGACGGAATCCTCCGGGGAAGGTGTCGCCGTTTCCTACAAGTAGGTCTGCACCGCTGCCGCCTCGCATGATGTCGTTCCCGGCCCCGCTGACCAGCTTATTGGCACCTGGGCCTCCATTCAGCGTGTCCGTGAATGCGGAACCAATGACATTCTCCACCTCGCTCAGAATGTCGCCTTGCGCATCAGTTCCACCCGTTTGTGCAATGAGAAACACGCCCGGCGTGGATGTCAGCTGCATGTTGATACCGCCGCCCGTAAGCATAGAGTAATCTACCGTATCGATATCGGCGCCACCTATGAATGTGTCTGCGCCGGCGCCGCCGACGAACGTGTCGTTTCCGGCCCCGCCGGAGAACGTGTTGGCAAGAGCGTTTCCGATCAGTGTATCGGCACCGCTACCTCCAGCAATATTTTCGATGTTGTTCAAGATGTCGCCATCGGAAGATGTGCCAGCAGCCAGATCAACTGTAAGCGCAATCGCAAAATCAGTGTAATTTGCGGTGTCAATGCCAGTTCCACCGTCGATGCTGTCAGCGCCGGCGCCACCGGCCAAATTGTCGTTCCCGTCGCCACCCAACAGAGTATCGTCCCCGCGTCCACCGAGAGCGGTGTCGTTGCCTGAGTTCAACGAAATCGTATCTGCCCCGTCATTTCCCTCAAGCCACTCCGGTCCCGTACCACCGGTCAGCGTATCGTTGAAAAGAGATCCGATTACCCTTTCGACGCTGTTCAGCTGATCGCCTTCGGCATCTCCTCCGCTGCCGGTGCCGAACAATGCCTGATCGGAGTTCAAGACGATGCTCACGGCTGCGCCGGAGGCGGAATAGTCGGCAGTGTCGAACCCGCCATTGCCGAGCAGATAATCCGCCCCGCCGCCGCCGACCAGCGTATCGTTCCCGGTCCATCCGTCCAGGACATCGACAGATGTACTGCCGTAGAGAGAATCGTCTTTCGTGGAGCCGTAGACACGCTCGATCGAACTCAGCGTGTCACCTTCGGCATCGCCTCCGCTGCCCGTTCCAGGAGTCGTCGAGTCGGCGCTCAGGTGAATTGTGACGGCGAATCCCGAGCCCCTGTAATCAGCCGTATCGAAGCCGCTCCCGCCGCTCAATTTGTCGGCGCCTGCGCCGCCGGCAAGAATGTCGTCGTCGTCGCCGCCGCTGATATCATCGTTGTCGGCACCTCCGGAAAGAGAGTCCTGTCCAGCTCCCCCAATCATGGTATCGTTCCCCGCACCACCTTCGGCGGTGTCGTCACCGAGGCCAGCCGAGAAGGTATCCGCTCCGTCGCCCCCCTCCATCGAGTCGTTTCCCGACCCAGCCAAAAACGTGTCGGTGCCAGCGCCGCCCTTGAGTGTGTCATTCCCGTTTCCGCCATCGAGAATGTCATTCCCGTCACCACCGTCGACAACGTCGTTGCCGTCGCTAGCCCTGAGAATGTCGGCACCCAGTCCGCCGATCAAGGTATCGTCGGTCGCCCCCGCGGTGATGGTGTCGTTTCCATTGCCACCGTCGAGTTCGTCCCCGGCATCCGGGGTCGTCGTCATTCTCGATACGGAAACCGTGATGTTATCGTTGCCGTCACCGCCGAGGATCCGATAGCTGCCAGCTCGCGTTTCGCGATAGAAATCGGCGCCGGAGGTGAGCGTTTTGGTTTCATTGAATGCCATGACCCTGGTCCTTCCTTGCGCTGAACCCGCCCGAGCTGGTGCCGATCCGGTCTGGGTTGAACGTCTATTGTTTCTCGAAGGTCATGGTATCGGCGAGGGACCTGAATACAACGACGCGATGGGTCGATATCCTTCGGCGGTGCCAGCATTATGCGATCTGAACCAAAAGATATTCACCTAATGGCGGTGGTGATCGGGATCTCCCAAGGCTCGATGGACCCACGGCTCTGCCTCCTGCCTGGACTGAAGTGAGGGAGGAGAGAAAGAGCGCTGCAGAATAGCGAAGGCGGCGGATACCCTTCGGCATCCGCCGCCTCCAGAGGGAGTGCATTTAGTCAATCTGACACCGAAACGACACTGACGCTAATGCTCGACAGATTGTCGGTCGTTACGACATCGAACTCGACGTTCACCAGCGTGTTCTCACCGAAGGCATCGGCCGACCCACGCAAATATGCAGTATTCGCACTGAGGTCTACGAAGTCCGAGATAACGTGATTAACAAATACATTATCAAGGTTCGTATTGAGATTGAGGTCGATCCCGAGATCGACGTCGAGATCGAGTGCCAGATCAACCATGGATGTAAGGTTTAGAGCAAGCATGAGAAACCCCGTCGGTTCGCTTACGAATAGATAGCCATCATTGGCTCTCGCAATTTAGATCTACCGAGACTCCAGGAACAATCGCGCATCAAGTTGGATGAACCAACGGCGTAGATGTAGATGCTGATGGAGAAAACCGTTCTCAGCCAACTCTAAGAACGTAAGTAGCGGTGGCAGCAAAAGAGCTGCCACCGCCACCTATCCCTTGTGGCAAGGACTACCAATACCTATCGTCATCAACAGCCGAAACCACGCTGACGCTGACGCTCGACAGGCAGTCGGTCGTCACGACATCGAATTCGACGTTCACAAGGGAGTTGTCGCCGAAGGCATCAGCCGAACCGTCGAGATAGGCAGTATTGGCGTTAAGATCGACGCAGTCGGAGATCACATGATCAACGTAGACCGCATCATAATTGAGATTGGCGTTGATATCGAGCGAGAGGTCGACGTCTACCTCAAGGCTCAGATCAGCCGTCGCGGAGATATCGAGGCAGATATCACTATTGTACCCACCGTGATCACCAGACATGGAAGCCTCCATCATTCGCTTGTACAGCCAGCTCTCTGCCGGCCAAACCAAGCTAGTCTAGGTCAAGTTGAGCCAACAACCGAACAAGAGGATGAGTGAACCAATGACGTATAGCGGTTATATCCGGCGATTTGATCATACGTCTTCGTCGCATGGCAAAGAAGCGAAAGATGGAATGCGCCCTGCAATCACGCAGCAGCCGCCCGCGCTGCGTTGCAGCACGGGGGCCTAATTTTCGAAGTCAGATCCCGAGCTATGCGACCTCGGTGATCACAATGCCGCTGACGGCCGAGAGTTGATTATCGACGGTCAACACATCGTACTGGACGTCGACCAGCGTGTAGTTCCCTTGCGCGTTCGCGTCTGCGTCGAATGTTGCCAAGTTGCCGCCGATAAGTGGTGCCCCTCCGCCGCCTAATCCGTCATTCTCGAGCGTCGGATCAATGATAAGCGTTCCTCCCGGTAGGTCGAACCCGTCGATATTGGCGGCCAGCAGGAAAGTCTGTGACGTCTCCGCCATGTAAGTGTCGTCGCCTCCGGAAGATACGATTGTCGGAGCCAGGACAATATCGGCTCCCTCAGCTCCGGCGTATGTGTTGGCGTCAGCATAAACTGGATCGCCGTCAGCTGACTGAGCAGCGGCACTAAAGGATGCGATGCCACCACTAAGTTGAAGTGGGCCGCTGCTCATCGACTGAACGTCGATGTCACCGCTCGCAGTTGTATCGTCTCCGACGGCGAGCGCATCCCCACCGATGAAGGTCTGCATCGGCCCCGCATCATTGCTTGGGAGGAACGGAGAACTGGAAGTCGTTCCAACGGCCGATGGCTCATAGCTGCTAGATATGGAGGACGCACTCATCAGAAGGCTCCCAGTCGATGTTGCCAGGAGTGCGTTGATCGAACTGTCTGTCGTGAAGGAAGAATAGAACATGGTGGCCTCGCTCATCATAGGCGTCGGACGTGCCGACGATGCTGAATCGAAGGATTCATGAAGCCACCTGCACCACACCGGCTGCGAGTCAACGCATAGGCAGAGGCGGCATCGTTCTAAGAGAGCAGATTCAATGATGAAGCAGAATAGGCATTATCAGTGGTTCAACTATCGACGGATCCATGCCTTTTGAGGGTACGCGAGTCGCCTAAGAGACGATCCGGCCGCTAAAGATACACGTCCCCCCTCGGAAGCGACTTATCGTCGAGCGTGTGACCGCTCGCATTCGTGCCTGCCACAATACAAGGCTTGGACAGGGACAAAAGTTATGTTTCGGAGGTCGCGTAGAAGACGTTGAAGACAGCGATCAAACAATCAGATTTCGACGCAATCGTTGGAATCCTCTCCGCGTAGCATAGGCGCTACTTTTGAGGGGTCGGAAAGAGATGGGCGGCCTGGTGGCTCTCGGATGAACAGATGAGAGCAGCTTGCGTGCGATTGGACGCGCCCAGCTTGCGCATGATCTGACGAACATGCACCTTCACGGTAGCTTCAGTCATCGAAAGGCGCCGACCAATCACTTTGTTGGAGTCTCCCCGCCGTAGAAGTTCGAGAACTTCCTGTTGTCGAGGAGTGAAGCCATTGATCAAACGCGCCTCTCCCGGCTCTCCAGATTGGGCTCGCCTGTTCGTTGTCTCCAGCATGATGTCCGAATGGGTCGGAAGATCCGTAAGAATTGTAGGCGGGAAAAATGATCCGCCTCCTATGATGAAGCTAAGGGCTTGGCGCGTGATTTCGGGCTCGTAGTTGGTGGGGATGAAGCCGTTTGCCCCTGCCCCGAACGCACGCGCGACCTCACTCGAGTCCTCACGATCGGAAACCACCACAAGTGCAGTCTCGGGCCACTTCGCTCTCAGATGCTTGATCCAATCTAATATCTCAGGATTGGAAACAGTGCTGCCCCCGACGCTCAGGACAACCATTCTACAGCTGCCTATCTGTTCGACAGACTCCAAGCCAGCACATTGCAGCTTCATACCCATCAACCGAGCCCAAGGCTCAAGAAGACTGGCGAGGCCTGCACTTCTCAGTTTCATCGTATCAAGGATGAGAACGACATCATCTTGGAGCTGATTGGCCGCAATGGCGTTCATTTGGTGCCTCCAATCCCGCACAAAATACTTGCTAGAACTTCGTCGTAATAGGCTTACCGTCTCTTGAACTTTTGAGATCACTTACACTGGTTACACAGATCAGGCTCGAATCAATCAATGTTAATAAATTTTTAATTTTTCTCTGAAAGTAGCAATACCCTATTATAGGCATTTGGCCTTAGGATTCCTCAACAATTACTCCTTTGGGCTTACACTCCTCCTGGTTTAACTGTTACATGAACCAGGAATGTCTAAGACGTTTTTCTTACATCACTAGGAAAACTGACATCTAAATAGATCCGGTGACATATCGAAGGTAACCGACTTACCGATCTCCACCTGACTCATCTTTATCGTCAAGCCTGGACATTTTCGGTGTTCTTTGCTCGATCCGAAGGCTCGCTGTGCGAGAATGGACTTTCGCGGCGAGTGAACTGATCCAGTGCAAGGGACCGCTGATCAATGGCTTCGAGAAAGGTGTGCATTTCGAGCCTCAGCCGGTCAATGTCTTGGCTCGTCCTTGCAAAGCGTTGTGCATGTCGTGCTTCGCCATGTCCAAGAAGGCCTGCGAGGAGGGCAGCAATATAGATCGCTGTGGCGAGGATGGCGTCTGACTTTGAATGACTGCCACTCATCAGAGCGGAATAGGACAGCATGCTCATAGCAGCTGCAGCGCTCACACTCGCGACGTTCCGGGATAAGATGGCCAAGCACAAGGGAACAACCGCAATTCCGAAGATCGCGGCGGACGGAAGGGCCAGAACCGCATGTACCAAGTCCTGAACCGCACTCGAAATAGTCTCAACGAGTTGTGCTTCGATATTCATATGGCGCACCCTCAGTTTCCAAAGTTCTCGCTTCGCACGCCCTAAGGCTAACTGATACGATCACGTTTTTGGAAGCGTCGTTCACGTACCTATTCCGGTGAATGCCTCGGCCTAAGTCTTCTGATGCATTGCTACGGGCGATTTCGGCTCTCATTGTCTGTGGGTAGAAGTGCTTGGAGGGCCTTGTGATGTCGTCCACACGGGATGTACCGGCCAATCCAATTCGCACGATGAAGGCCACTGCATCGCGTCCCGAACGGCGTCCACGAAAGGCCACGAGACGGACCAAGCGGTCCGAACGCAATGCAATCCCCCCCTCGCAGGAGCGGTTCGATCAAGCAGTGAATTCCATTCGACAGCTTGCGGAAGACATGTCCCAATCCGCTCAGGATGAACTCGCGCATATTCTCGCGTCCGAGATCGAAGACAACCTGTCCTTCATCATGGATGCGGTTGAACCGGATAAACCCAACCTTTTGGCGAACAGCTCGAAAGAGCAACCGAGCTCATCATTCCAACTAAAGCCCGCCGACGGGGATGCTCAGCCGTTCGCTTCCAAGCCACAGTACGGTGGCGCCGATCGGCCGGCATCCGTTCGACGGAGAGCCTGGGTCGGATCCCTGTTGGTCGCGGCGCAAGTATCCGCCGTTGCAGCTCTGCTCGTAAGCCTCGTGCCGCCTCTTCTCTCAAGCAGGCAGGAGCATGCGGAGTCGCGTCGGATGGAGGCCTCCTCCGCCACCATCGAGAAACAATCGGCTGCGTCATTCGGGTCGAGCGCTTCGACCAGTCGAGCGGCGAGGACGGTGGAGTTCGAGGTTTCGTCATCGAACGTACAGGCGGAACGCAGTCGCACGTCCGGGACCCTACACTCCCCAGCAATCGATCAAGACGCGCGACTAGAGGAAAAGCCACGTCCAACCGAAAGGCTGATATTGCCCACGTCCATCGCGACAGAGACTGCCGGGAAACAGGTGCCAGAGATCAGGCCTCAGATCGCTCCTGGCAATCGCGAACCGCCTGCCGACGCTCAGCAAAATGCCGAACAACAGCTTCTAAATCGAGCGCAGGCGCTTCTTCAAAACAGGGATATCAGCGGAGCCCGTTTGGTTCTCGAAAAGGCGGTCAGCCTCGGAAGCGCGAAGGCGGCGTCTCAGCTGGCCGAAACTTTCGATCCCTCGATCCTGGATCGTTGGCAGGTCCGTGGCATCACCGGAGATCAATCAAAATCACAGGAGCTTCACAAGCTCGCGCGGATCCTTGAACTCCGCGCATCCGGCGTGGCTTCTGCAAATCGTTGAAGATCCCTCTGCAAAGCAGCCCATCAAGTTCGGCGGCATTCCGCCAACGCTGTTCGGCACCATTGCTTCCCTCGGATTACAATACCTTTTGCGAGAATGTCCGGTGCTGTGCAGGACGAATGTTTGCCCAACAAAGGTGGACTCTCCAAAAGTAAGATTGAATCAATCAAAGGTGGAACATCTCAAAGCGTCTGTTCTGTTTTGCTTGCACCCATGATTGGCTACCCGGGTTCGTTGGATAGCTAAGAGAATCGATAGCGGGAGAGACACAATGGCTAAGGCTCGCGTAGCTTCAAATCCATTCACGAAGATCTTCGGTTCGCTATCGGCGAAGACCGTGAGCGACACGACTCCCGTCAGCGAGAAGACCGCCGTTCCGACATCTGATCCTTATCACTCCCCCACCACCAGCGGCACGACGAAAACTTCCGCAGACGGTTACCTTCAGACGGCCGTCAGTGGCGACGCCCTCGCAGCCGGAACAGACACCTCCACGAGCGGCAACATCTACTCGCGTTCCTTCGACAAGGGCCCGATCCAAATGAGCTTCGGGTTCACGAAATTCAGCGCGACTGCGCAGTCCCCTACGGGCGAATCGTCATATGCAGATGCGAACACATCCGTGCAGACGTCCAATGCGGATCTCTCGTTCGATCTGACCCATGTTTCATCCGGCAGCGGAACAACATCGTCCGGGGGATCCTATGCAACCGACACGTCCCGAACCTTCTTTTTTGCGATCAACATCGAAGGCATCGATCTTCCCAAGGGCCCCGTTCAGATCAGCCATACGGTTGAAAGCCCCAGCTATCTCCAGCCATCGCCGGTCGGCGGAAACATATCCACCTTCGACGCGGATGTGCAGGCTCACGGAAATGGCAGTCTCGCCGACGTTCAGTTCGATGTCTTGACGGTCAGCGACACTGTTTCCGCCGTCAGCGGCGTCGCCGTCACCGAGATTGCCTAGCGCGAATTCCCCGTCTTTGCCTCCGACCAATTCACCTCGGCTGGCACTCGAGTCGTCGTTCCTTGGCTGCCCATCTGGTACCGGTGGGGGAGCATGATGAAATTGGATGATCCATTTCCGATAAGCGTTTTTGCAAAGCCTGTTCGCGACTCGATTCAAGCTGAGTTTCAAGGCCGCTGCCCGACCATTCGCGAGGTCCTCAGCATTCACGACGAATACTGGCTCACGCTGCCTGGCATTGGTCCGACGACACTTGTCAAATTGCGCCGCGCCGTTCAGGACCAGATTCGCCTGATCGACACCCGTCCTCTCGCGAAATGGAAGGATGGGGAACTGCTGTCGCAGCACGGCCGCCTTCGCGGAGAAGTCAGCCGCCTCAGGCACAAGATCCGGCTCATCGAAGGCGAGTTGCAGTTGCGGGGGATCCAGCCTCAGCGAAGTCGCCGACGTCTCGGATCAGACGACAAATCCGCCATCGTTCTGCATCTGACAAAGGGGTTCGAATAGCTTGCGAAGCAAGCACGACGTCACCTCCGCCCGCGCGTTCATCGCAGCGCGGTCGCAGAAGAGAGAACCCGCTAGGCATGAGAGCCTGTCCGGGGGCGAGCAGGATGAAATTCTGTCTCAGCAGCACGCAAGCCCCCTCGAGAGGGAGCCGCGGATCCAATGTTGGATTTGAGAAGATTGGTGGGTGATGTAGGGCTCGAACCTACGACCCGCTGATTAAGAGTCAGCTGCTCTACCAACTGAGCTAATCACCCGTCGCCGAAGCGGCTTCAGTCGGTTTGTTCCGCTGAAGTGGCCGTGCGTGTAACAAACCGCACGGCCCCTGTCTACCCTGTTCAGAGAGGTTTTTCGCCTCAGGCTGCGGATTTCGCCTTTGCCAGATGGTAGCTGCCGTCGCCGCGCGTCACGATGCGGTCGTCGGGCTGCAGCTCGCCGGGTTGAATGTCCTCCTGAGCCTCCAGGTCGAGCCAGAGCGGGATGAGACGGTCGAGATCGAGAGAAGGCCAAGCTTCGATACCGTCGAGGACGAAATAGGTCTCCTGGAAGTCGTCGATCCGATAGAGGGTGCGCATGACGCGCCCGAGGTCGAATTCCACCCGGTTCGGCGATGGGCTCTCAAGGGAGAAAATCGTCTCGCCGGGAGATGAGGCAATGCCGGCACCGACGATCCGCAGGCCTTCGGGTGTGTGGGCGAGGCCGAATTCCACAGTGTACCAGTAAAGCCGCGCCAGGCGCTTCAGAGCCCCGTGCTCGGCCGCCACGAGGCCGGCTTTGCCATAGGCCTCCAGATAGTCGGCATAGATCGGCTGCATGATGAGAGGGACGTGCCCGAACACGTCGTGGAAGATGTCCGGCTCCTCGATATAGTCGATCTGCTCCGGCTTGCGGATCCAGAAGCCTGCCGGGAACTTCCGATCCGCCAGGAGCCGGAAAAAGGCCAGATCGGGGATCAGGCCCGGCACGGCGACGACTTCCCACCCGGTCGCGGCCTTAAGGCGCTGGTTCATGACCCGGAAGTCGGGAATGCCCTCCTCGCCGATGCCGAGGCGGTCGAGCCCTTCCAGGAACTGGTCGGCGATGCGGCCATGAAGGATTTCGCGCTGGCGCTTCGCCAATATGCGCCAGGTCGCGTGGTCGGTCTCGGTGTAGTTCTCGAAACCCTGAGAGACGAGGTAGTCCCTCGGATCGTCGCTGCCGGTGGCGGAATTCATGGGCTTCTCCTCCGCTGGTGTTCGGTTAGGATATCACCCAATCATCGTCATGATCCGCCAATTTGTTCCATGATACTGGCTGCAAAGATCAGATCGTGACCTTATGGAAGGAAAATTCTGTTGCGCCGCCCCCTGACCCCCTCCGACCGCCGGATCCTGCGCGTCCTCCAGAACGACGGGCGGATCACCAATGCGGCTTTGGCCGAAAAGGTCGGGCTGGCTGCCTCCCCTTGCCTGCGCCGCCTCAAGGCTCTTGAGGACGACGGGGTGATCGAGGGTTATCGGGCGATGGTGAACCGCAAGGCCCTGGGGCTCGAGGTCGAGGCTTTCGTGTTCATCAAGCTGGAGCAGTCGGAGCCCGGATGGCGCACAAGGCTGGTCGAGCGGCTGAAGGGCTATGAGGAGGTGATCGCCTGCTACGCCCTTGCCGGAGAGGTGGACCTGATCGTCCATGCGGTCGCCAAGGATATCGAAAGCTTCGGGGAGTTCACCATGAACCGGCTGCTCACCCTGCCCGGCGTGGCGGACGTTCGTTCAAGCTTCGTCCTGTCGAGCATCAAGCCGCCCGGCGCCGTTCCAGTCCCGGATCACGCCTGAGGGGGGGGCTCCCACGGCTGCGGGAGCCCTGCTGGGCTTCACTCTGCCGCGTATTGGGCGTGGAGGCGTGCCCCGCGGCTCATCAGCTTGTTGAGCGCACCGAGATAGGCTTGGGCAGAGGCCACGAGCGTATCCGGATCGGCTGCCCGGGAGGTCACGCTGCGCCCATCTGCGGAGAGCCGCACGGACACCTCGGCCTGAGCGTCGGTACCCTCGGTCACGGCATGCACCTGATAGAGCTCCAACGTCGCCTCGTGGGGCACCAGGGCCTTGATGACGTTGAAGGTGGCATCCACCGGGCCGTTGCCCTCCTGCTCCTCGACGACCGCCTTGCCGTCGATCTGCAGTCGCATGGTCGCGCGCTGCGGTCCGCGCGTCCCGGCGACGACCGAGAGGGACATCAGCTTGATGCGGTCATGAGCAGTGGCGATATTCTGGTCGACCAGCGCCTCGATGTCCTCGTCGTAGACATGCTTCTTGCGGTCGGCCAGATCCTTGAAGCGCTCGAAGGCATCCTGGAACTGGTTGTCGGACAGTTTGTAGCCCAATTCCTCCAGCTTGTTGCGGAACGCCGCGCGACCCGAGTGCTTGCCCATGATCAGGGACGTCTTGGAGACGCCGACGCTCTCGGGCGTCATGATCTCGTAGGTCTGGGCGTTCTTCAACATGCCGTCCTGGTGAATGCCGCTCTCATGCGCGAAGGCATTCCGGCCGACAATGGCCTTGTTGTATTGCACTGGGAACGAAGTCGCCGCGGAAGCCAGCTTCGAGGCGCGGGTCAGCATGGCCGTCTCGATCCCGGTCTCGTAAGGCAGCACGTCGCCGCGGGTCTTGATCGCCATCACGACCTCTTCAAGAGCCGCGTTGCCGGCGCGCTCACCGATGCCGTTGAGTGTGCATTCGATCTGGCGCGCGCCGCCCTCCAGCGCCGCCAGCGAGTTCGCGACCGCGAGACCCAGGTCGTTGTGGCAATGGGCGGAGAAGATTGCCTTATCGGCATTGGGCACCCGCTCGCGCACCGCGCGAAACATGGCCCGGTATTCGTCCGGCGTGGCGTAGCCCACGGTGTCCGGCAGATTGATCGTGGTGGCGCCTGCCTTGATGGCGGCCTCAACGCAGCGGCACAAATATTCGATCGAGGTGCGGGTCGCATCCATGGCGGACCACTCGACGTCCTCCACGAGATTGCGCGCTTGGGTCACCGTCGCGGTGATGATTTCCAGCACCTCCTCCTCGGACTTGCGCATCTGATGCGCCAGATGGATCGGCGACGTCGACACGAAAGTGTGGATGCGCGGCCGCGTTGCGTGGCGCACGGCCTCACCCGCACGGGCGATGTCGGCGGAAATGGCGCGGGCGAGACCCGCGACCGTCGCGTTCTTCACCCGCTTGGCGATGAGCGACACGGCCTCGAAATCGCCGTTCGATGCAATCGGAAATCCGGCCTCGATGATGTCGACACCCATCGTGTCGAGCAGATCGGCGACCTCCAGCTTCTCCTCGAGCGTCATTGTCGCGCCGGGGCACTGTTCTCCGTCGCGCAGGGTGGTGTCGAAAATCAGAACGCGGTCCTTCGAGGAGCCGGCGGTATGGGTCGTCATCGGTCAAGTCCTTCTCGGGGCGAGCGGGCTTTGCGCTCAAGGTTGTTCCTGGTGTTCAGAACCCCTGAGAGCCCAGGCACCAAAGCCCAGCCGACCCTCAGGGGCGACTAAGGAGAAGGAGGCCAAGGAGACGAGCGCGGGCGGCCGCGGAAGCGGGGCCGTTCATCCATGCGCTGTGGGAGCCGATTGTCATCGCGTCCCAGTTCCTCCTCAGGCCGCGTCCATGCCGCGGCAGACATTTCGTTTGTAACGACGGATCCTCCGGATGGCAAGAGATTGAAACAAACGAAAAGCGAAGCCTGTCGGCGGTATACCAAACCACCTCTTGATCGATGCAAGCGTGGCCTTATGTCCTGCGGCGGAACCGACCAGGAGAATGTTGGATGAAGAGCTTGGCTCCCGTTCTGTGGCTCACCGGCGCGCTCGCGCTCCCCTTGGCAGCCTGCAACCAGACGGCGCCCCCTCCCCCGGCGGCGAGCGCAACGGCCACCCCGTCCGGGTTCCATATGCCCGAGGGAGCCGGATGTCAGGGCGAGGTGGCGCGCTACAAGGCCGTCATGGACAATGATCTGGCAATGGGACACGTCAACCAGTCCGTCTATGGGCGCGTTTCCCGGGAGATCGACCAGGCAGCGGCCGCCTGTGCGGCCGGACGTGATGCCGAAGCGCAACGAATGATCCGGGCGACCAAATCGCGCTATGGCTACAGCTGACCGAAGCTCCAGCGAAAGAAGGACTGGAGGAAGAGCGGCATCGTCTGTGGATCGATGTCCTCGGGGCCGCAGATGATACGAACATCCGAAAGCTCCGGCGGATCCTGGCGCGCGATGGTCTTCCGGATCATCGCAGCCCCCTCTTCGGCCGGCACGGGAAGGGTCACCGTGCGCATCATGGCGATCGCGGGCCAGCGCTGGACGATGATCCATTCGTCCTCAACGTGGTAGTCAGCCTGGCCGAGACCCGTCTCTTCGAGCAGCTCCCGGGTGAGGCTGGTGGCCAGGTCCACCGTTCCATCCGGGCGCAAGTCGGAGCGATCAGGCGTTCCTGCCGGGAAATAAACCCGGCCCGCATTGGCCGTGTGCTCGTGCATCACGCCGCACAGGAACGCACCGTCCGACCCGCGCAGGGCCCCCATGGCGAATCCGTTCGCGATCGTCCTGTCGGGATGGCCAAGGTCGATCCAGGCGAGGAGCCCCGCGTAGTCGACCTCGAAATACGTGTTGACGCACCGCTCCGGCGACAGTTCCACGTCACGCAGCATCAGCACGCGGCCGTTGAAGAGCTTGGGCGTGCGGGCCTTACGGCGCTCCCAGTTGGCGTCGACCTGCTCCTGGTTCTTCTGGGCCCAGGACCATTCCATGGGTTCGAAGCGTGCCTCCACACGGGCAACGCGCGTGATGCGCAGCTCCTGGTCGATCACAGAAGCTCACCACGGCTGACCATGACGGCATGTCCGCCGATCTCGGCCGAGACGAGAGCGCCGTCCTTGATCACCATCTGCAGCGAGATCACGCTTGGACGCCCCATCTCCACGCCCTGCTCGATGACGATGTTGTGCTCGCCTTCGCCGAGCGGCTCGCACTGCATGAGAGCGCCCGCGAAGGCTGCAGCGGCGGAGCCGGTGGCCGGATCCTCGGCGACACCCATGCCGGGGCCGAACATGCGCGCCCGGAAGCGCAGCCCCTGGGCATCGGGCATCCGCGTATACACATAGGCCGAGGGATGGTCGCTGTCGCCGAAGGCCTTGTCGAAAGCTTCTCCTTGCGGCTTCGCTCGCGCCAGGGCCTCAAGCGAGGCGACGGGCACGAGGTCGTAGGCGACGCCGGCCGAATGGCGGCTCGGCACATGCCGATCGAAGCCGATTTCAGTAGGATTAAGGCCGAGCGCCCAGGCGCAATCGGACGTTTCCTTCCCGTCGCCCCAGGTGAAGGGGAGGCGCGGAAGCCGGAAGCGCGCAAGACCCTTCACGGCGCTCTCGACCTCGACCGCGCAGGGCACGATGCCGACCTTCTCCATCAGCCCGAAGGCGACGGCGCCGGGCTCGCCGTCCTGATCGAGAATCGCCAGCAGCACGGCGGTGCCGACGGTCGGATGGCCAGCGAAGGGCAATTCGCGGGCGGGCGTGAAGATGCGGATGTCCGCCCGCTGGCGCGTCTCGGACGCAGGCGACACGAAGACGGTCTCCGACAGATTGAACTCTTGAGCGATGGCCTGCATTCCATCGGTATCGAGTCCTTGCGCATCCAGCACGACGGCCAGCGGATTGCCGGCCAGCGCCTTATCGGTGAAGACGTCGAGTGTCACGAAGCGACGGGGCATGGGATCAAACCTCTTCGGCCGGGAAGCGATGGGTGGGCGACACGAACTCGTCCTGCGCGGCGATGGTCAGGATCTCCCGGGAGCCCGCTTCCTCCGTGCGTTTGAGAAGCCCGTAGACCGAGGCCGAGGCCTCCGCAAGGGCGGCGGTCGCCGACCGGCTTCGCGCATAATGCACGAAGAACAGTGCCGCTATCGCATCCCCTGCCCCGTTGACGCTCAGCGAAAGCTTGGGCGTCCGCACCCGCCAGAATCGGCCGCCCTCGCCTGCGATGAGGTCTACCGCGTCGGAGGGCGTTTCCTTGGTCTCCACCGACGTGACCAGAACAGCCTTCGGCCCCAGCGCCTGAACCGCAGTCATGGCCTGCTTGATATCGGCCAGGGTCTCGGTTGCGCGACCGGCCAGATAATCGAGCTCGAACTGGTTCGGGGTGACGACGTCGGCCGCAGGCACGGCCTGATCACGCATGAATTCCGGAATGCCGGGCCGCACGAAGACGCCGCGCCCGACGTCGCCGATGACAGGATCACAGCAATAGAGCGCCTCGGGATTCAGCGAGCGCACGCGGGACACGGCCGAGAGGATCGCGTTCCCGATGTCGGCCGAGCCCATATAGCCCGAGAGCACGCCGTCGCAGCGGCCAAGGACCCCACGCTCGGCAATTCCCTCGACGAGTTCCTCGATCGCCGGTCCATCGAAGACGCGGCCCTTCCATGACCCGTAGCCGGTGTGGTTGGAGAACTGCACGGTATGGATGGGCCAAACCTCGACGCCGAGGCGCTGCATCGGGAACACCGCCGAGGCATTGCCGACATGGCCGAACGCGACGTGTGATTGAATCGAGAGAATATTCATGGCTAGGCCCCCTGAAGGACTCCGTTAACGCATCAGCCGTCCGGCTTCAAATTGCGGAATGTGATCCGATCCATCACATGAGGTATGGGCAGCCCGTTGTCCCGCGCCCAAGGATGAGGAGCAAGCAGAGCGGTCATGGATCTCGACGCCATCAAAAACGCAGTCGTCGCCTTCGTGCAGACCCACCACGCCTATGCGCCTTTTGTCATTGCCCTCATGACCTTCGGCGAATCGCTGGCATTCGTGTCGCTGCTCCTGCCGACCATGACCATCCTCATCGGGGTGGGTTTCGTCATTGCGGCCGCCGACATCCCCTTCTGGCAGGCTTGGCTGGGAGCGGTCGCAGGTGCGTTCCTCGGCAATTGGCTCTCCTACGAGATCGGGCGCCGCTACAAGAAGACCGCCTACGAGGTCTGGCCTCTGTCACGCAATCCACAGCTCACCTTGCGCGGAGAGCGGTTCTTCGAGCGATTTGGCCCCTGGGCCGTCTTCCTCGGACGTTTCTTCGGCCCGATCCGTGCCGTCATTGCGCTCATTGCCGGGATCTTCCTAATGCCCGTCCCGCTTTTCCAGGCGGCCAACATGGCCTCCGCTTCCGTATGGGCCTTCGTGATCCTCGCACCAGGTGCCGGATTGGCGCATTACCTTCTGTGGTAGACGGTCACAGGAACCGACCGGTCCAGCCCTCATTAACCCTCCATATGGAAGGAGTATTCCAATGGGCAAAGGCAAGATGAACGGCGACAATTCGGCCGAGAGCAAGGATCCGAACCGCTTCACCCGCGGCTCCGGCGGCACGATGAAGAACCGGAACGATCCGGGCAAGCAGGACAACAACAAGGCTCAGAACACCAAGAGCAACCGGCAGTAACGCCTCAGACCTGAGAGCCGGCTCCGAAGCCAGATCCTCTTCGTTCAGATAGGTGGCATCCGGGCGAAGCAATGTTAGGGAATTTCCGTAATTTTACGGAACCCTGCTATGCCCAGCAGTGCCCCCCATACGGACGAATGGCACAAGCACGACATCATCAAGAGCCATCCGGCCTCTGGCCGGAAGGTTGCCGCCGACCTGGCGGAGTCCCGATGGGCGTACGACTGGTGTGTGGCCGGCACCGCCTATTCGGGACTGTGGCTTCTCGCAAGCTGGACAGCGGGCGGATCGGCTCTACAGACCGCCGGGCTCTTCCACATGGCCCACAGCTTGGCTACCCTCCTGCTCGCCTTGGCCGCCTGCACCGCCCTCTACAAGCTGTGCGGGCGAGTCTTGCGGCGCCTTGCACCGACGGTCGCGATTATTAGCGGCATAATCATGCTCGTAGCTCACAGCGCATGACAGACTGCTTCGACTCGGACGCACGAAAAAGGGGCGGCAGAACCGCCCCTTTTCCCAACTGTCGTCGGTCAGAAGAACTTAGTTCCGGCTCTTGTCGACGAGAGCCTTCTCCTTGATCCACGGCATCATGTCGCGCAGGCGGGACCCCACGTCCTCGATCGGATGCGCGGCATTGCGGGCGCGGGTGGCCTTGAACGAGGTCTGGTTGACTTTGTTCTCGAGCATCCAGTCGCGGGTGAACTTGCCGGACTGGATGTCGGTCAGCACGCGCTTCATCTCGGCCTTGGTCTCCGGCGTGATGATGCGCGGACCCGTCACGTACTCGCCGTACTCGGCGGTATTCGAGATCGAGTAGTTCATGTTGGCGATGCCGCCCTCGTAAATGAGGTCGACGATCAGCTTCACCTCGTGGAGGCACTCGAAATAGGCCATCTCGGGGGCGTAACCCGCCTCGACCAGGGTCTCGAAGCCCGCCTTGATGAGTTCGACGAGGCCGCCGCAGAGCACGACCTGCTCGCCGAAGAGGTCAGTCTCGCACTCTTCCTTGAAGGTGGTTTCGATGATGCCGGCCCGGCCGCCGCCGTTGGCGGACGCATAGGAGAGCCCGAGGTCATGGGCGTTGCCCGTCGCGTCCTGATGGATCGCGATGAGGGTCGGAACGCCGCCGCCGCGCAGGTACTCGGAGCGCACCGTATGGCCGGGGCCCTTCGGGGCGACCATGAGCACGTCGAGATCCTTGCGGGGCTCGATGAGGTTGAAATGGACGTTGAGGCCATGGGCGAAGAGAAGCGCAGCGCCCTGCTTCATGTTGGGGTGCAGCTCGTCCCGGTAGATGTCCGCCTGCAGCTCGTCGGGCGTCAGCATCATGACCACGTCGGCCCACTTGGCCGCCTCGGCCACTTCCATGACGCGAATGCCTTCCTTCTCGGCCTTGGCCGCCGAAGGAGAGCCCTTCCGGAGCGCAACGACGATGTCCTTCACGCCCGAATCGCGCAGATTTAGCGTATGGGCGTGGCCTTGGCTGCCATAGCCGACGATGGCGACCTTCTTGCCCTTGATCAGATTAATGTCGGCATCGCGATCATAGTAAACGCGCATGGCTGCCTCTTCCTTCACCGTTTCTCTTGTGTCGATTTGCCCCGGATTGCCAAGGCTTACTGGATGCGGCTTCTTAGCGACCTCTTGTTTCAAAGGGAAGCTAGGAAACTGTTATTTTTGTTCGTGCTTATGTTATTCCGTTTTCCGTTTGCGTCTTAAGATCTCCTGCGTTAGTCAGCCACAACAATATCACCTTTCAGAGGACAAAATGCCTAAGATCGACGTCTCATTCATCCTGCTCTCCGTCCTGTGCCTCATCGTCGGCATTGGGATGGGAATCGTCATGGGGGCGGCCCACGACTTCCAGTTCACACCCGTGCATGCCCATCTCAACCTTCTCGGCTGGGTGAGCCTCGCGCTGTTCGGGCTGATCTACAAAGCCTACCCGGCGCTCAAGACATCCTGGCTCGCCAAGGCCCACCTGATCCTTTCCGGCTCGACCGCTGTGATCTTCCCGGTCGGCATCTACGTGTCCATCGCCCATGAGAACCCGGCTGTCGCCATCGCGGCGTCTTTCGTGGCCCTGGGAGGTGTCCTGGTGTTCCTCGCCAACCTCGTGCGCGTCTTCTTCTTTGCCGAAAAGGCAACCACCATCGCAGACGAGGCCCTCGCCTAATTGAATTGTCGCCCGCGTTGTGGAGAAATGGGCGGCATGGATCAGCTCGTTTCCCCCGACGCGGTCATCGCCTTCTGGCGCGAGGCCGGCCCCGAAAAGTGGTTTGCCAAGGACGATGCCTTCGACCAGGCCTGCCGCGACACCTTCCTGCCGACCTATCGCGCTGCAGCGCGGGGCGATCTGAACGAGTGGGAGCTCACGCCGGACGGCGCCCTCGCCCTCGTTCTGCTGCTCGACCAGTTTCCGCGCAACATGTTCCGCGGAACCCGAGACGTTTACAAGACGGATCCTGTCGCCCTGATGGCGGCCGACCGGGCGATCGAGAAGGGCTTCGACCATCAGGTCGATCCCTCGTTCCGCCGCTTCTTCTATCTGCCGTTCATGCATTCTGAATCCCTGCGCCATCAGGAGCGTTCGGTGACCCTGAACGAGGCTCTCGGCGAGGCGGACTCGATCAAGTGGGCCCGCCATCACCACGACATCGTGGCCCGTTTCGGCCGCTTCCCCCATCGAAACTCCATCCTCGGCCGGGAATCGACGCCCGAGGAGGAGGCCTTCCTGAAGGAAAGCGACTTCAGGGGCTAGAACGTCATTGCGTCGGCTCCGCGCGCCATGGCGGCCACGCCGGTGCGCGAGACCTCGACCAGACCCACCGCAGTCATCAGCTTGATGAACCGCTCGACCTCTTCCGTCGTGCCGGTGAGCTCGTACACGAAAGACGTGAGCGTCGCATCGAGCGTACGGGCTCCGAATGCCGATGCCAGGCGCATGGCTTCGACCCGATGGTCGCCTTTCCCCACCACCTTCACGAGGCAGAGCTCGCGCTCCACCGCGTCTCCGGTAATCGTAAGGTCGACGACCCGGTGCACGGGCACGAGCCGCTCGAGCTGGCTCTTGATCTGCTCGATGATGCTGTCCGTGCCCGTCGTCACGATGGTGATGCGCGAGATATGGGCCTCATGCTCCGTCTCGGTGACGGTGAGGCTCTCGATGTTGTAGCCTCGGCCCGAGAAGAGGCCGGCGATCCGCGCCAGGACGCCCGGCTCGTTGTCGACCACGATGGCGAGCGTGTGCCGGTTGACGGGTTCGATGCGGGTCGCATCAGGATAGTGCGTGCTCATCTGGGTCATGGCTCTTCGGTTCCGGGTCTCGTCTAGTCTCAGGCGGCTTTGCGGTAGATCGCGGTCGGCTCCTCGTCGACCTCGTCGGCATCGACGATCCACGTCTCTTCAAGCGCGGCGGAGCGCCACTCCTGGAAAGCCGGCAAGGCCAGAATCGCATTCACGTAGGCCTGCGTCGTTGCATCGAGCGCGATCGAGTACGTGTCGAGCCGCGTCACCAGTGGCGCGTACATGGCATCGGCGGCAGAAAACGAGCCGAACAGGAAGAGGCCGTCCTGGCCGAATTCCTTACGGGCCTGCCGCACGATCTCGCTGAACCGTGCAACGTCGCGCGCTACTGCTTCGCCCCTGTCCCGCGCGGCATACTTCTTCCCAAGATTCATCGGGCAGGCGGAGCGCAGGGCTTGGAAGCCGGCATGCATCTCGGCCGCAATGGAGCGCGCCATCCCACGGGCCTTGCGGTCCGCGGGCCAAACCGGAGCGCCGAACACCTCGCCGACATAGTCCACGATCGCGATGCTCTCCCAGACGGTGACGCTCCCGTCGATCAGAATCGGCACCTTTCCGGCCGGCGAATATTCGAGGACGCGCGCCTTGGTGTCCGGTTGATCGAGGGGAATGACGATCTCCTCGAACGGAATTCCGAACTGTTTCAGCAGCAGCCACGGCCGCAAGGACCAGGACGAGTACAGCTTGTTGGCGATGACGAGGATGGGCATGGCAGGTTTCCCGTCTTAGACCAGCATCTTGCCCTTCTCGTCGATCACGGAGCCGATGTCGGTTCCGGTCTCGCCGAGATAGTCGTTGAGCAGCATCTCGTTATGCGCCTTGCCCGACGGGATCATCGGGAAGCAGTTCTCGGTCTTGTCCACGATGCAGTCGAAGATCACCGGGCGGTCGATGTTGATCATCTCCGTGATCGCCGCGTCGAGGTCGGCCGGCTTGTCGCAGCGCATACCGACGCCCCCATAGGCTTCGGCCAGCTTCACGAAGTCCGGCAGGGACTCCGAGTAGCTCTGGGAGTAGCGTCCGCCATGCAGGAGCTCCTGCCACTGGCGCACCATGCCCATGTACTCGTTGTTCAGGATGAAGATCTTGACAGGCAGGCGGTACTGCACGGCCGTCGACATCTCCTGCATGTTCATGAGGATCGACGCCTCGCCCGCGATGTCGACCACCAGGGCCTTCGGGTTGGCGAGCTGCGCTCCGATGGCGGCCGGCAAGCCGTAGCCCATGGTGCCGAGACCGCCCGAGGTCATCCAGCGGTTCGGGTCCTCGAACTTGAAGTATTGCGCAGCCCACATCTGGTGCTGCCCGACCTCGGTGGTGACATAGGTTTCGCGGCCCTTGGTCAGTTCATAGAGACGCTGGATCGCGAATTGCGGCTTGATGGTCTCCGCCGACGGGCGGTAGGCGAGGCAGTTGCGGGCGCGCCAGCCCTCAACCTTGCCCATCCACTCCTTGAGAGCGACCATGTCCTGCTGCGGCGCCGTCTGGCGCCACAGGCGCACCATGTCCTCGAGCACGTGGGCGCAGTCGCCGACGATCGGGATGTCGACCTTCACGTTCTTGTTGATGGAGGACGGATCGATGTCCACATGGATTCGCTTCGAGTACGGCGAGAAGGCATCGAGGCGGCCGGTGATGCGGTCGTCGAAACGCGCGCCGATGTTGATCATCACATCGCACTCGTGCATCGCGAGGTTCGCCTCGTAGGTGCCGTGCATGCCGAGCATTCCGAGGAAGAGCGGGTCGGACGCCGGATAAGCGCCGAGCCCCATCAAGGTCGAGGTGATCGGGAAGCCCGTCAGACGCACGAGCTCGCGCAGCAGCGCCGCCGCATGCGGTCCGGAATTGATGACGCCGCCGCCGGTATAGAAGACCGGCCGCTTGGCATTCGCCATGAGCTCGATGGCGGCCCGGATCTTGTCCATGTCGCCCTTGACCGTCGGCCGGTAGGTCTTGTGCTGGTTGTTGACCGGCCGCGCATAGGATCCCGCCTTGAACTGGATGTCCTTCGGCAGGTCGATCACGACGGGACCCGGACGGCCGTTCGAGGCCACATAAAAGGCCTCGTGCAGGATGCGCGGCAGATCCTCGATCGATTTCACGAGATAGTTGTGTTTCGTGCAGTGGCGCGTGATGCCGACCGTGTCGCATTCCTGAAAGGCGTCGGAGCCGATGAGATGGGTCGGCACCTGACCCGTGATGCAGACGACCGGGATCGAATCCATCATGGCGTCGGCAAGACCTGTCACGGCGTTCGTCGCACCCGGCCCAGAGGTCACCAGCACCACGCCGACCTTGCCGGACGAACGGGCATAACCCTCCGCTGCGTGGACCGCGCCCTGCTCGTGGCGGACGAGGATGTGCTTCACCTTGTCCTGATGAAAGAGCGCATCGTAGATCGGAAGGACCGCCCCGCCGGGATAGCCGAAGATATGCTCGACTCCCTGGTCCTGCAGGGCGCGGATCACCATTTCGGCTCCGGTCATCGTCTCGCTCATGTCACTCGCTCCGTCGGGTCTGTCTCAAGGGTGCTGGAGGAATTCTAGGCAATAAAAAAGGCCCCAGAGGGGGCCTGTGCGCCATCGCCGGACCTGCGGGTCAATCCCGCTCCGTCGATGGCGCTCGTACTACGAGAATAACCTTGCGCATTTGTCGCGACTCTCGTTCCAAAAGTTGCGTTGACGCTAAACGAAGTGACTCATTCGGTCAAGCGGGGTCGAATTTTGCATAAAACAGCCCAGCTTCTATGTTGATTGAGGCTGTTTCGACCAAGAATGACATGACTGACAGCGTTTCTTCAACCGGAATGACCATGACCGGCACACGTCTCACCGCCCGGGCGCTTCTTCTGGGCGACCGCATCGACGTGGCAGGGCTGGAGCGCAGCGACCTCCTGTCGTCGGCACCGATCGCCTTCAAGGCCGGCCAGGACGGATTCGCGGCCCTCTTCCGCTTTGGCGCGGTGGTGCTGGTGGGCCTCACGCCCCTCGAGGAAGACGACGTCATCCGCAGCCTGCGCCAGCGCATCACCGGGGAATTCGCCCGACGGGAGGAGGAGACGGCGATCATCGAGATCTCGCCGGAGCGGGATGACCAGATCCCCCCTGGCGGGCCGATCTACATCCGCGAATTGTCGACCGAACGCCTGATCGTGATCGCGGATGCCCTGGCCAAGAGCGTGTCGCTTGCACGCGATGAGCGCGACGCAGCCGCCTTCTTCGACATCGTCGAGCCCTTCTCCCGCCACCTTGCCGAGAAAGGGCGCCATCCCGGAGGACGGCGGGAAATCCTCAAGCATGTGGGCCACGCCCTCCTGGTCCGGCAACGCATTTCCGGCCGCGTCGCCGTGGAGGAGAAGCCGGACGTGCTGTGGGACAGGCCGGACTTGGAACGCCTCTACGCCCGTCTCGAGGACGAATACGAGCTGAAGGAGCGCGCAGCGTCCCTCCACAGAAAGCTCGAGGTCGTCGGCGACACGGCCCAGGCCTTGGCAGACCTTATCGATACGGAACGTTCGCTCAGGCTAGAACTGATCATCGTGCTGCTGATCGTGTTCGAGATCTTCATCACCTTCTATCAGATGTTCACGGGCGCAGCAGGCCATTGATCTCGGCCATGACTGCGTCGAATCCGTGCTCCGGCGCGACCCAGGTCCAGTCCGGCAGCTGGTGTCGGAACCAGGTGAACTGGCGCTTGGCGTAGCGCCTCGTGTCGCCCTGCCCTCGTGCGATCGCCTCCTCCAGGCCGACCTCGCCCCGCAAATGGGCGAGCAGCCCCGGCACGCCATGGGCCCGCATCGCCGGCAGCATCGGGTCGAGATGCCGCTCCCCGAGACGTCCGACCTCGTCCAGAGCCCCCTGCTCAATCATGGCCAGGAAGCGCCTGTCGATGCGGCGGCGCAGGTGCTCCCGTTCCGGAGCCAGGAAGAGCCTAACGAGAGGTGTGCCGCTCAAGGGGCCCGGCTGGCGCGAGCCATGGAAGGACACAAGCGGTTGCCCGGTTGCAGCGAAGATTTCCAGGGCCCGCTGAATCCTCAGGCGGTCGGAAGGACGCAGGGTCCCGGCGGTCTCCGGGTCGCGCTCCACGAGAAGCTTGTGGAGGTCCGGGGTTTCGACCCCTTCGCTTTCCCTGCGAACCTGCTCGCGTACCTCGTCCGGCACGGCCGGCATGTCGGACAGGCCCTCGGTGAGGGCCTTGAAATAGAGGCCGGTGCCGCCGACGAAGATCGGGACCTTGCCCTCAAGGGTACGAAGAACCTCGACCGCATCCGCGACGTAGCGGCCGACGGAGAAGTTCACGGCCGCGTCCACATGGCCGTAAAGCCGGTGCGGCGCCTGCGCCTCCTCCTCGGGCGTCGGACGGGCCGTGATGATCCGCAGATCCCGGTAGACCTGCATGGAATCGGCGTTGATCACGACGCCGTCGAGGGCCTGCGCCAGTTTGATCCCCAATGCGGACTTGCCTGATGCGGTAGGCCCTGCAATGAGAACCGCGCCGACCCGTTCGTCACTCACTGCCCGGTCCCCATCATGGCTTCCTCCCCAGATCTTCTCGTCGCAACCTTGGTTGCCAACCCGCTCGAGCCCGCCGTGACGGACGACGCCCTGGCGCTGGCCGCAGACGCGCTCGGACAAGAGACGGAACGTTCGGATCTTGCAAGAGGGATCGCGGCCGATCTGATCCTGAAGGGCCCGGCTGACACGAAGGCGGTCGAGCATACCCTGCGCGCGGCCCTGCAGGGGCGCCCGGTGGACATCGTTGTCCAGCCGCTGACGCATCGGCGCAAGCGCCTTTTCCTGGCGGACATGGATTCGACCATGATCGGCCAGGAATGCATCGACGAGCTCGCGGACTATGTCGGCCTCAAGGCCGAGGTGTCGGAGATCACCGAGCGCGCTATGCGGGGCGAGATCGCCTTCGAGCCGGCCCTGCGCGAGCGGGTGGCGCTATTGAAGAATCTGCCCGTTGGCGTGGTCGACCAGATCATCGAGAACCGGATCACCCTCACGCCGGGCGGACGCGCCCTGGTCCAAACCATGCGAGCGAACGGCGCCTATACCTGCCTGGTGTCCGGCGGCTTCACCCTGTTCACCGGGCCGGTCGCGGCCAAGATCGGCTTCGACGAGCACCGCTCGAACCACCTCATCGTCGAGAGCGAGAAACTCGCCGGCCTTGTCGAAGAGCCGATCCTCGGCCGGGAGGCGAAGCTCGCGACCCTCATCGAGCTGCGTGATCGCCTCGGCCTCGGACCGCAGGACACGATGGCGGTCGGCGACGGCGCCAACGATCTCGCCATGCTCGGCGAAGCCGGCCTCGGCGTCGCCTTCCGAGCCAAGCCTGCCGTAGCGGCAGCGGCCCATGCTCGGATCGACCATGCGGATCTGTCGGCACTGCTCTATGCGCAGGGGTATCGCGAGGCTGAGATCGTCAACGACTGAGCTTCGTGGGCTCCACGCAAAGAAAAGGCGGCCTCGGGGGCCGCCTTTTGCACGTCTAAATCGCCCTGCCCTACTCGATGGACAGCGCCACGAAGCGGACCTCGCCCTGGGCGTTGGCCACGAGAAGAAGCGCCGACTTGCGCCCCTGGGTCTTCAGGTCGTCGAGTTTCTTGGTGACGTCGGCCGGAGTCGAGACCGGCTCCTGGTTCACCTCGACGATGACCTCGCCGGCCTGGATCCGCTTGTCGGAGGCGGCGGAGTTCGGGTCCACGCGCGTGATGACCACGCCCTTGGCATCGTCCTTGAGATTGTACCGGCGGCGCATCTCGTCATTGATGCCGGAGAGGTTCAGGCCGAGCGCCTGACGGGTCGCCGTCGGCGTGTCCGTCGAGGGCTGCTGCAGGCTGGCCTGCTTCTCGCTGTCCTCGAGGCGACCGAGGGTAACCTTCTTGGTCTCCTCCTTGCCCTTGCGGACGACGACCACATCGACGGCCTTGCCGACCGGCGTCGAGGAGACGATGCGCGGCAGGTCGCGGGAATCCTTGACCTCCTTACCGTCGAACCGGACGATCACGTCGCCGACCTCAAGGCCGGCCGGCTTGGCTGGGCCCTTGTCATCGATGCCCGCGATGAGCGCGCCGCGCGCGGTTCCGAGGCCGAGGGCCTCAGCAGTCGCGTCATCCACGTTCTGGATGCGGACACCGAGCCAGCCGCGGCGGGTCTCGCCGAACTCGCGGAGCTGGTCGATCACGGGAACCGCCGTCGCTGCCGGAACCGCGAAGCCGATGCCCACTGAGCCGCCGGTCGGCGACAGGATGGCCGTATTGATGCCGATCACCTCGCCATTCATGTTGAAGAGCGGGCCGCCCGAGTTGCCCTTGTTGATGGACGCGTCGGTCTGAATGTAGTTGTCGTAAGGTCCGGACTCGATGTTGCGGCCACGGGCCGACACGATGCCGGCCGTCACCGAACCACCGAGGCCGAACGGGTTGCCGATCGCCAGCACCCAGTCGCCGGGCCTGATCGCATCCGAGTTGCCGAATTTCACCGCCTTGAGGGGCTTGTCCGACTTCACTTTGAGAACGGCCAAGTCGACCTTGGAGTCTTTGCCGACGATATCGGCCTTCAGGCGGGTGCCGTCCGAGAAGATCACGCTGATGTCGTTGGCATCGCCGATCACGTGATTGTTGGTCACCACGATGCCCGAAGGATCGATGACGAAGCCGGATCCGAGCGAGTTGGAGCGGCGCGGACGCGAGGGCGTGCTGTCGCCGTTTTGCCCGTTCTGCCCGCGACGGTTGAAGAATTCCTCGAACAGGTCCTCGAACGGGGTGCCCGGCGGGAGCTGGGGCAGCGTCCTGTTCCGAGTCTCGACCGTGGTCGAGGCCGAGATGTTGACGACGGCGCCCGTCACCTCCTCGGCCAGATCGGCGAAGGATTCGGGCGCAGCCCGGGCGAAGGCCGGCAGCGGCGCGACGACCGCCAGAGACATCAGGACCGCGAAGCAGGACGCGGCCAGCCGGCGCATGGGGCGCTGGGACTGCGCCGTGTCGGTAGGCGCCGGCGCGTTCAAGGCGTGGGTCATGGATGATCCTCTCTCGGAGAGCATGAGCATAGATAAATTGTTCGTCCGGTCCGTCATTCAAGCTCCGATTACGGCGGAAGCGGGGCTCGATCTCATCCGAATTGGCGCACCAGCCAGATAATCCCGAGGCCGACAAGCGCCGACAGGATCCCGACCAGCCGCATCCGGTCGCTCGGGCTGTGAGCCGCTTCGAACATGGCGCGCCTCATCCCGTCCGGGAAGGCCGCAAACAAAATGCCCTCGACCGCGAGAGCGAGGCCGAGGGCTGCGATAAGGTCCAGCATCGTCGCCTTATTGGGCAGGTGCGGGCTGGACGGGAGCCGGAGCGGCCGGGGCCGGCCGCGCGGGCGTAGCCGCCTGACCGTTGCCGTTCGGCCGGCCGGACGTGGTGTTGAAGAAGCGGAAGAATTCCGAATCCGGGCTCAGGACGAGCCGGGTGTCTCCGGACTTCAAGCCGTTCTCGTACGCCTGCATGGAGCGGTAGAAGGCGAAGAAGTCCGGATCCTGGCCGAAGGCCTCCGCAAGAATCCGGTTCCGGTCTGCGTCGCCTTGACCGCGCAGCTCCTCGGCCTGGCGGTTCGCCTCGGCCCGGATGATGGTCGCCTCGCGCTCGGCGCGGGCCCGGATCGTCTGGGCCCGCTGCTGGCCGTTGGCGCGCAGGTCCGCCGCCTCGCGCTCGCGCTCGGTCCGCATCCGCTGATAAACCGCCTGGCTGTTGGCCGCCGGCAGGTCGACCCGGGTGAGACGGACGTCGATCATCTCGATGCCGAGGCTCCCCGCCTGCCGGTTCACGTCTGCCTGGATCCGGTTCATGAGGTCCGCGCGTTCCGTGCGAACGATGGCATCGCGCGACGCGCTCGCCAGGATGTTACGCATGGTCGAGTTGGTGAAGCTGGCCAACCGCTGGTTCGCCAGGGTGATGTTGCCGACCGCCTGATAGAACTTGAGCGGGTCGATGATCCGGTAGCGCGTGAAGGCGTCGACCTCCAGGTTCTGGCGGTCGGCGGAGAGGAGCGTCTGCACCGGAAGGTCCAAGTCCAGCACGCGCTTGTCGAAATAGGTCACGTTGTCGATGAGCGGCAACTTGAACTTCAGGCCGGGCTCCCGGATCTCGGACTGCACCGCGCCGAAGCGGAGCACCAGGGCATACTGGGTCTGCTGGACGATAAAGACCGAGCTGTAGAGCACAATCAGGGCAAGCCCCACGAGGATCAGGATGCCGGTGCGAAAGGCGGAACTATTCATCGCGTGGCTCCCTGCTGGGCCGGATTGCCGCCCTGGGCAGGCTGCCGGTTCTGTAGCTCGTTGAGGGGCAGGTAAGGAACGACGCCCTGTCCGCCGCTGCTCGGATCGATGATGACCTTGTCGACGTTGCCGAAGACGCGCTCCATCGTCTCGAGGAAGATGCGCTCGCGGCTGATTTCGGGGGCCTGACGATACGATTCGTAGACTTGACGGAAGCGGGCCGCCTGACCGGTCGCGTCCGCGACGGACTGCTCCCGGTAGGCCTCTGCCTGCTGCACGGTCCGTGCGGCCTCGCCTCGCGCCTCGGGAACGACGCGGCTGGCGAAGGTCTCGGCCTCGTTCTGGACGCGCACGGCGTCCTGCTGGGCCGCGTTCACGTCGAAGAAGGCCTGGCGGACGTCTGCCGGAGGCTGGGCGGCCTGAAGCTGCACGACGTTGATCAGAACGCCGGCCCCATAGGCGTCCAGGGCCTCCTGCATGATCTGGCGCACCTCCTGGGCGACGCTCGCCTGCTCGGTGGTCAGGATCGCCTGAATGTTGCGGCGCCCGACGACCTCGCGCATGGCGCTTTCCGCCACGGACTTGATCGTGCCCTGCGGGTTCTGGAGATTGAAGACGAAATCCTGGGCCCGGGCGGGATTGACCTGCCAGACCGCATCGAAGTCGATGTCGATGATGTTCTCATCGGCCGTCAGCATGAGGCTCTCTTCGAGGATGTCACGGGAGCGCGCCTGCCCACCGGTGGAGCGGTAGCCCACCTCGATCCGCTGCTGCTCGGTGACGTTCGGCTTGAGGACCCGGCCGATCGGATAGGGCAGATTGTAGCGCAGGCCCTCGCCGGTCGTTCCGGTATAGCGCCCGAAGATCATGTTGATGCCGACCTCGTTCGGCCGCACCGTGTAGAAACCGGTCAGCAGCCAGACGGCGATCACGCCGAGCACCAGGACTGCCAGTCCCTTGCCGCCCATGGAGCCGCCGCCGCCCGGCAGGAAGTCCTTCAGACGGTCCTGAGAGCGGCGAAGAATGTCCTCAAGATCCGGGGGATTGCCGTTCCCCTGCGGGCCGCCACCGCCCCAAGGGCTCTTGCCGCCTCCCGATCCGCCGCGATTGCCCCATGGGCCGCCGCCGCCGCTTTGGTTACTCCAAGGCATAGGTTGCCATTCCTCACTCTGAAAAGTCCGGCCGGTCGAGCCGTTTGGGTGAAAGGCGGTTGTGGGTGGTGTTTCTCCCACCTGTCAAGGCTGCGACTTGGGGATTGTCGAGGCTTTCGTCAACTCTTCAAGGCCTTAAGAGCGCCGTTCAAGATCGATGAAGGTAAACGAATGCTCGTTATCGGCCCCTTTGGGATGGTCGCTGCGTTTGACTTCACGGAAGCGTGATCGATCCACGGGCGGGAACACGGCGTCTCCTTCGGGAGCCGTATGGACTTCCGTCAGGTAGATCTTCTCGACATGCGGCAGTGCGAGACGGTAGATCTCCGCGCCCCCGGCCACGGCAATCGCATCGGCTCCCATGGCTTGCGCCAGGGTCGTGCCAATGGCGACGGCCTGATCCCAGTCATGGGCAACGTGGACTCCGTCCGCCGCGAAGGACCGGTCATGGGTCAGGACGATGGTCTCGCGCCCGGGCAGCGGCTTGCCGATGGACTGGAAGGTCTTTCGGCCCATGATCATGGGCTTGCCCCAGGTCAGGTCCCGGAACCGGCGCAGGTCCGTTTTCAGACGCCAGAGAAGCTGGTTGTCCCGCCCGATGACGCCGTTATCCGCGGCGGCGACGACGATGATGAGGGGTACCGTCATGATGCCTCCGCCAGCTTCAAGAGAGGTTCTCCGGTAACCCTCTGCACCGTCCATTCGTCCATAGGGGCTGCCCCGATCGACCGGTAGAAGCGAAGGGCCGGCTCGTTCCAGTCGAGCACCCACCATTCGAGTCTCGGCAGCCCCTCGGCGACGCAGCGGCGTGCGAGATGGCGCAGGAGCGCCTTGCCGATCCCCTTGGAGCGGAACGCGGGGCGAACGTAGAGATCCTCCAGATAGATCCCGTGCCGCCCCCGGAACGTGGAGAAATTGTAGAACCACAGAGCGAAGCCCGCAGGCTCCCCGCTCCATTCGGCGATGTCGGCGAAAACCCGCGGCTGGGTGCCGAAGAGAGCGCCGGCGATGTCCGCCTCCGTGGCGTCGACTTCGTGAGCCAGGCGCTCGTATTCCGCCAGCTCCCGGATGAAATCGAACACGAGGGGTGCATCGCGGGGTTCGGCTTGGCAGATCGTGATGGACATGGGGATCTTGTGCCCAAGCTTGTGCGCTCTGTCGAGCCTCAATCGCCCTCTTCCTCCGCCTCGACCCGTCGGGGCGACCCCCACCCTTCCAGGATCGCATTCATGTCGTCGAGGACGAAGAACCGGGCGCTGTCCTGATCGTAGCCTTCGGCGAGGAGGCCATCGTAGTCCGTGAACTGGTGTCGGATATACGACACGAGGGACAGCCAGGCCGCCGCTTCGGGGGACGCGTTGTGAAGCCCCCGGCTGCCCAGCGCATGATCCGTCACCACCTCGAACTCATGCCGCGGGATCCGCGGCGCGAGGATGCGGACGGCGCTCTCGACGGCTTCACGCCTGTTCATGAATGGAGAGGCTCCGAGCTGATGATCTGCGACGGCCGGCCGGCTCGGGCAGGTTCTAGGACCTGAACTCTATAGCAGCCTCGGCTGCCTCAGCACAGCAGCCATAGCGAGATTCCATCCGCTACCCGCTCGAATGCAACCGTGCTCGCCGAAGCAGCCGAAACGCCCTAGGTTCGGGGCAGTGGATGGGTCAGGCGCGAGCGGTCCGTCGATGGCTCCGACGCGGCTTCGCCTCCTCCTCCGGCCCCTTGCTCAGGACGGATGCGACGGCCCCGACATCGGCGATCACGAGGCGGCGCCGATAGCGGCGGATCTGGCGCTGCGCCTCCCAGGCACGCAATGTCCTGCTCACGGTCGGCAACGTACTGCCGATCAGATCGGCGAGATCCTGGCGGCTGACCGGGAACGGAATCTCGACACCCTCCGGCACCGTCTCTCCGAAGGTGTCGACGAGCCTCAGGATCGTCCGCGCGAGGCGCTGCTCCACGGGCTCGCTGGAAAGATCGCGCAACCTGCTCTCCATCTCCCGAAGCCGGGTCTCAAGGTCATGAATGACGTTGAGGGCCACGAGCGGATGCCGGTCGACGAGATCCCGAATGAACTCGGACGGCCATTGGAGCTCCACTCCCTGTGTGACGGTGATGGCATGAACCGGATATCGGCCTGCGAGCAGGGCCGGACTGCCGAAGATCTCCCCCGGACGAACGTACTTGACGATGACGCGCGCACCCGTCGGCGTCGTCTGCACCAATCTCGCCACCCCTGAGGCCAGGACATGAACCGCTTGGGCGGCCTCTCCTTCCGCGAACAGCACCTCGTCGGGGCTGACGATCCGTCGCCGGGCATGGCGCAGCAACTCCGATGCGGCGCCCGCATCGAGGCCTCTGAGAAGGCCTATCGACAATGCATTCTCGAACATGCGCTCTGCCGGAATGTGGTGGGAGGAAAGGCAATGCTTCCGCAGGAGGCCGAATGGCCGGTGCCGTCAGCGGGTCAGGGTCGCTTGCCCCTGATGACGGGAGAGCAACGGCACGGCGCGGCAGCCGCGGCTTCGATCCACCAGTCCCGTGCGCCAAGGCGCCAGTCCAATGGCGAGAAGAGCACCCAGAAGGAGAACGGCGGCAACAAAGAACGGCGCCCCCAGGATCATCGTCGCGCCTTGATGGGACATGGCGGCGGCAAGGCTGCTCGTGAACAGGACCGGCCCGATGAGGCCGCTCACGCCCCTCAGGCTGTTGAGCGCCCCCTGCAACTGCCCTTGCTGCGACGGGTGAACCCGCTGGGTCATGAGGCTCTGAGCCGATGGGCCGAAAAGTCCCCACAGGGCCGCGACGGGAATGGCGAGCCAGATCCAGCCGCCGCTCGGAGCGAGGCCGAACAGGATGGTTCCGGCAGCGCCGCAAGCAAGGCCCGCTACCATGGTCGGCACCTCGCCGAAGCGCGCGACGGCCCGGCGCACGAGCCCTCCCTGAACGGCCGCAGAAGCGATGCCGACGGATGCCAGCGCAAAGCCTATGACAACCTCGCTCCAGCCGAAGCGGTGGCCCGCATAGAGCACGAAGACGGCCGGAAAGACCTCGTGCGCCAAGTTCGACAGGAAAAGAACGGCCGAGACCCCGAACAGGGTGCGGTTCGATTTCAGAAGCCGAAGGGCCGCCAGAGGGTTCGCCCTGCTCCATGAAAACGGCGCCCGCCGCTCCTGGGGGAGCGACTCCGGCAGGACGAAGATGCCATACAGGGCGTTCGCGAGGCAGAGCGCTGCAGCCGCCCCGAAGGGAAGCCGCGGGTCGACCGCGCCGAGAATTCCGCCGAGCGCAGGCCCGGCGATGAACCCAAAGGCGAACGCCGCACCGATGATCCCGAAACCCGCCGCGCGGCGGTCAGCGTCCGTCACGTCTGCCACATAGGCGAATGCGGTCGTGAAGCTCGACGACGCCAGGCCCCCGATTGCGCGTCCGAGCAGAAGCCACCCGACCCCGGGCGCAACGGCCATGGCGAGATAATCGATGCCGAGTGCGATGTTGGAGAGAAGAATGACCGGCCGACGCCCGACCGCATCAGATAGTGTGCCCAGGATCGGGGAGCCGAAGAATTGCATCACGGCCCATGTCAGCCCGAACAGCCCATAGATCTGCGCGGCGCTGACCGCCTCCCCTCCGAGAAAATCCTGAATCAGGCGGGGAAGGACAGGAATGATGATCCCGAAGGCGAGAAGATCGAGGGCGACGGTGATCACGATGAACGGCAGGGCCGCACGACGGGTCGGATTCGGGCGAGGCAGGGAGATGTTCATGACGCTTTCGATGTTGGGTGCATTGTCGGAGCGATGCATCTGCTCGTCCGGCTAGGGCGACCTGGTCGAGGCAGGACCGGCGCCCTGCCAGTGCCCCTGCTTCTTCAGGGCGTCGGCGACCTCGCGAGGCAGGTAGTTCTCGTCGTGCTTGGCCAACACGGTATCGGCCTTGAAGAGACCGGTCGGATCCAGCATGCCTTCTGCCACGACACCCTGTCCTTCGCGGAACAGGTCCGGCAGGAGACCTCTATATTGCACGCCGACAGCGCCGCCCGTATCGGCGATCGTGAATGCGATGGTCTGGTGCTCGCCCCGGCGAAGCGATCCTTCCTGAACAAGGCCGCCAAGGCGGAAGCGGGTACCCGGCGAGACCACCTTTTCATGGATGTCGCTCGGCGTATGGAAGAAGACGATGGAGTCGCGCATGGCAAAGAACACGAGGCCAAGCGCGACGGCAATGGTCGACAATCCAGCTCCGATGAGGCTCAGGCGCCTTTGCTTGCGGGTCACGATCCAGTGTCTCCAAGGCTTCAACGATCGACGCTCGATAGCATGGCGTATCGGCCAGGGGTTTGATCGAGCGCAAGCCGGGATGCTTTCAGGTCTTTCATGTCGGCTGCACCGAAAGCGCTGCACGCAGCTGCGTTACTGCTCCGGATCCGCCGTCAGCAGGTCTCGAATGATCGACATGGCGAGCATTGCATCGATCTGCCCGGATTCTCGGAGCTTGGCCTCCAGCTGAGCGATCCCGCCGGCGGCCCAGACTGCAGCAGCGGCTTTCTGTCTCAGCCCTTCGAGGGTTCGCGCCGGCGTGGAGACGAGACGAGCGTTAAGCGCATCGACCCGCTCGCCGGCCGCCTTGTCCCTGGCGGCGGCGAACCACACGCCGCTGGCCTCCTCGGCCGCCGCACGGGCGGCATACCACGCGTCATAGGCGGAGATGATCTCGATAAGGCGCTCTCGCGCCTCGGCTGTCGTCGCCTCGGCGGAACTCCGCGCCCGCACCAGCGCAATGACCGGAGCGTACCAGGTGCGCCCTCCATGATGCAGCCGCGCCGCCGGTAACCCCATGGCACGATCTCCAAGCCTCTCGAACAGCGCTTCGGGCGGCGTGGGATCGAGATCCTCCAGTCGTTCCTCTGCAGCATCGAGCGCGAGCGTGCTCGCATCGTACTCCGCCGCGGCAGAATTCCATTCCTCTCCGATAGCCAGGAGAGCCGCGTCTGGCCTTTCGGCGCCCCGGTGGGTCGTATCCTTTCCCCTCAAGGCAGGCCTCGCCGCCAGATTGCGCTCGAAAAACGTCGCGTTCGCACAGAAGCGCGGTGCGGCCCGGTCACCCTTTTCCTTCGCATTGAGCCATTCTCGGCATGCTTCCGAATGCGAGCACCACAGGCAGCGGCGTATGGCCCTCGCAAAAGCGGTTTCCGTTTCCGGCAGCGTATCGGGATCGAGACCGACATGGATCATCATGTCGCCGAAGTTCTGAGCGTTCTGCTGAATTCGCTGTCCAATGGCACCGAACATCTCGGATCCTCCCGTCGCCTGAAACCGTCACGAAGGCTAGCAGGAGCAGCCGAGTCGCGACTTTGATCGGGCGCAAACACCTTCGCGGGAATATGAGCGCCCGAGGCGGATCGACTGCCGGCATGTGCCCCCCGCGCCGGCAAGCCGACCCGCCTCAGGACGTCACGCGCGGACGCGTGAAGACATTCCAATAGGTCAGCACGAAGCCGAGGAAGGCCCCGGCCCAGGCCAGTCCAGCCAGATGCAGCAGGCCTCCGCTCCAGGCGGGATGGACTGCGGCACAGATGCGCGCGAGGGCCGCAACAACAATCAGCCCATAGAGAACTTGGGTCACCGGCGAGGCGACGAGCGCCCGGCCCGTATGCCCAAGGCTCGCCCGCGACATCACCGCCAGGGTCATGGCTCCCATGGCGCCGCCGGTCCAAGCATGAATTCCGGCCGCCGCCGGCAGCAGGTCGAGCGCGGAGAGCCCCGTCAGAACGAACCCGAGCGGAACGAACAGATAGGCGATGTGCAGGATCAGCACGAGCCGATCGCGCCATGTCCGGTCTCCGGCCCAGCGGGCGAGCCGCACGGCTTGGAGCAGGCCCGCAGCGATCAGAGCCCCGCCTGTCGCGCTCCAGTCCGGAGCGACGATCCAGGCAACGAGCGCGACGGCGGCCGAAATCATGGAAATCACATCGAAGGAACCGAACGCGGCTGGAAGGCGGCCCGGGTTCTCGCGGGCGAGCCAGTTGCGGGTGAAGCTCGGCACGATGCGTCCGCCGATCAGCATGATGAGCATCATCGTGGCGGCGATCCCGAACCGTGTACCGTAGTCCGCCGCGCCGAGAACATGGGCTTCGATATGGAAGATGACGTTGCCGGCGACCAAAATTCCGACAGCGACGAGGACTTTCAGGTTGCGCCAGTTTCGCCCCTTGATGATCTCCCGCGCCATGGCGCCTCCGACGAGGAGAAGGAACGCATTGTCGATGAGGGCCGCGGCCTCCCACCCGATCCAGGCGGAGGTGGTCACCGAGATCCGGCCCGCAATCCAGGCCAGCACCAGGACGAGCAGGGGCTTGCCCTGAAGCGGGAGATTGCCGGTCCAGTTCGGAACCGCCGTCAGCAAGAATCCTGTGACGACGGCCGAGAGATATCCGTACAGCATCTCGTGGATGTGCCAGTCCCGCGGGGACAAGGCCGTCGACAGCTGCAGCTCGCCGTAGAACATCGGCAGCCACGCCAGGATCGCGAGGCCGGCGTAGAGCGACCCCAGAAGAAAGAAGGGGCGGAAGCCGTAGGAGAGAAGCGCGGGCCCCTCGTAGGACCGCAGGCGGGGAATCGGGGCCATCATGGGCCTCCTTCGACTGGAATGAAGAGATCCTGCGCCGTAACGGCGCTGCCGGTCTTGATGTCGGTCGCGACGAAGCCGATCGGCTGCCGTGCCCCCATCGGGGCCGTCACGAGCACGCGAAGCTCGCGCGTCGCATCCGACGCCACCTCCACGAGCGTGTCGTCGCCGACCACCTCGATCGCAGCGTCCTCAAGCCTGTCGACGGCGATCCGGAACGAGCGCTCGTCATCGGCCTTGTTGTAGAGGCGGACCGTATAGCCGTTCCGGACCCGCCCATCGGACAGTCGCACGGCAACGGGATTCCGGTCGTGGATCACGGCGATCTTGGCCTCGCTGCGCATGCCGAGGCCGACGCCCATCGCGGACGCCAACGCGATCACCGACAGACCGAGGCCGACGGTTTTGGGCCGGACGACGCGCCGGCGCGCCGGCTCTCCGACGCGAGCGCGCTCGATGTTGGACCATGCCTCGTAGTCGATCAGCCCCCGCGGCCGGCCGAGCTTGCCCATGACCGTATCGCATGCATCGACGCACAGGCCGCAATTGATGCAGGCGAAGTTCGGCCCCTCGCGAATATCGATCCCGATGGGGCAGACATTCACGCATTGCAGGCAATCGACGCAGTCGCCGGCAGGCTCGCCCTTGGCCTTCAGCTCGGCGGCCTTCTTGGCGGAGCCTCGGGGCTCGCCGCGGTAGTCGCGGTAATTGACGGTGAGCGCTTCCGGATCCCAGATCGCCCCCTGGAGTCGGGGCCAGGGACACATCCAGGTGCAGACCTGCTCACGGGCAAACCCTGCAAGAGTATAGGTCGTGCCGGTCAGGATAATGACCCAGGCATAGGCGATCGCAGACGCCCGGCCCGTCACGAGATCGGACACGAGCGTCGGCGCATCGGAGAAGTAGAGGACGAAAGCGCCGCCCGTTGCCATGGCGATCAGGATCCAGATCGTGTGCTTGAAACCGATCTCGAAGATCCGTTTCGGCGATAGCCCGCTTCCCTGCTTCTTCAGTCGCTCGCGCCGGTCGCCCTCGACCACGCGCTCGACGAGGAGGAACAGATCGGTCCAGACGGTCTGCGGGCAGAAATAGCCGCACCATACCCGTCCGGCGACGGCGTTGATCCAAATGAGGACCAGGGTCGCCAGCACGAGAAGGCCCGTCAGGTAATAGACCTCCTGAGGCCAGATCTCGATGAAGAAGAAATAGAGGCGTCCGCGCTCGAGGTCGAAGAGCACCGCCTGATCCGGCTGGCCCGGGCCGCGTACCCAACGGAGGAACGGCAGCACGTAATAAACCGCAAGGCAGACGGCCAGGGCCGCCCACTTCAGGCGGCGATACCGGCCAGAGACGGATTGCGGGACGACCCGCTCCGCGATGGTCCCGCGATTGGGTCTGCGCAGGTGTGCACGTTCGGGCTTGAAGCTGATATCGAGTGTGGCCATGGGAATGATCTGAAACGCCGCCGCAGGAGAAGCCCTGCGGCGGCTCACGTTCTCAGCGCCTGACGTGCTACTTCGCCGCAGTCGTGGTGGTCGCGAGCTTGTCGAACAGAGTGCCGAACACCTGCTTGGCCTTCCCGGGATGGGTTGCCGCCTTGGCCTGATCCGTGTTTGTGGGCTCGCCCACCACGACCATGCCGACCATGCCCATGCCGTAGTGCGGCTTGCACTTGTAGCCGTAGACGCCGGGCTTATCGAAGGTGACGGCCATCTCCTCGTTGACCTTGCCCACGAACGTTTTGCCGCCCTCGGGCAGCATGGTGTCGATGCTCTCGACGTTGTGCCCCTTGTCGGCGGCAACGAACTTGACCGTATCGCCCGGCGCGACCTTCACCAGGGCGGGCTCGAACACCATCACGCCCTCGGTTCCCTTGTTGAGCATCTTGACCTCGACCTCGGCCGCACTTGCAGCCCCACCCAGGCCCAGAGCGGCCAGCATCCCCAGCACCAAAACCTTACGCATCGTTCTTCTCCTCGTGAGACCTGAATTGGACGAGCCGAGCGGCTCTTGAGGAGAGGTCATACGCTGCCTGCGGCCGGGCATGCTTGATCTGGAACAAAGAGAGATACGATTGGCGCCGCACCGGCCGGGCATGCCGCACGCTTGAGATAGCTCAATTCCCCCGGACAGGCTCTGGTGTAGGGATGACCAGTCGTCCGCGACCGTCGGAGCGCTCGCTCCAATCGGTTGCCTGGCAATTCCGGATTCACATCCGGGATATCGCCCCTCTGAATTGGGAACGCCCGATGCCTGCCCTGGACAAGTCCCTTGTGGCCAATCTGCCCATGTTCGCCGGAATGCCAGCGGACGATCTCGACGAGATCGTCCGCGAGGCGCAGTCGATTCGCTATCCCAAGGGGAGCCCGGTCTTCCAGCAGGACGAGGAAGCTCACTCGTTCTTCGTTCTCCTTCATGGGCACTTGCGGGTCATGAAGGTGACGCCGGACGGCCAGCAGGTCGTGGTCCGCTTCGTTACGCCCGGCGACATCTTCGGGATCGCCATGGCCATGAATCGCCAAACCTACCCGGCATCTGCGCTGGCCATCGTCGACAGCATCGCTCTCGTCTGGCCTTCGGCCGTCTGGCCCCGTCTCGTCGCCAGACATCCGGCCCTCGCCGTCAACACCATTCAGACGATAGGGTCCCGACTGCAGGATGCTCATACGCGCGTTGTGGAGATTTCGACCGAGCAGGTGGAGAAGCGCGTCGCCCACGCCCTGTTGCGCCTCGCCCGCCAAGCCGGCAGGAAGAGCGCCGACGGCGTGCAGATCGACTTTCCGATCTCGCGACAGGACGTGGCCGAGATGACGGGGACCACGCTTCATACCGTGAGCCGCATCCTGAGCGCCTGGGAAGATCGCGGCCTCGTCGAGAGCGGACGTCAGAGGATCACCATCTGTGATCCTCACAAGCTGTTCATGCTGGCCGATAGTCCTGCAACCTGAGGAACCTCTCCTCGATGTCGGCCCAGGGGTACATCAAGGTCCAGGGGTCAGCGCCTAAGCCTCCACAGCCGGGACCGGTGCCTTCGCGGCGGCGGCCCTCAGGTCTGCCAGGAACTTGACCCTGTCGGCGCCGTGCTCGCGGCACGCGTCCTCCACGGTATGGAAACAACCGATCGGGCAGCCGACGCAGCGCATCTGATAATCCAGAAACACGCGGATCGTCGCCGGCCATTGTCGCATGATCTCATCGACAGGTCGGTTGGCTTCAATGCTCATCATCGCCTCCATGCGAGGATCGGTAACGCATCCTCTATTGCGTGAGGAACAGAGCGGCCGCGATCACAACCGACATGGTCACCGCTGCGATCGTCCCGGACAGGCGCAGCACGCCCATCCGGTGAAGCATGATCGCAAAAACGACGATGAGGGGTGCCGCCGTCATCAGTCCGATCTGAGCATCGCTCACAATCCGCTCTCCTCCGTTTGCTTGAGCCTTGATATCGCGAATTCCGGGTCGACTGTTTGCGCCAGAGCAACGAGACGGATGAAATCCCGGCGATAACACCTCTCCTGATCCTACCGGAGGAGCGGACGCGATGGTTGCCGGACAAGAGGAGCGGAGCTGGGGCGCCCTGTCGGACCTGCCTGGGCACCCGATGATGTGGGTCCTCATTCTGACCGAGGTCGTCACCTTCGGGCTGCTTCTTCTGACCTTTGCCGGAGCCCGCGCGGTGCAGCCGGCCCTCTTCGCGGTCGGGCAGGCGCAGCTCGATGCGACCCTCGGCGGCATGAACACCGTTGTTCTCGTCACGAGCGGTTGGCTCGCTGCGCTCGCCGTAGAGGCACGCGCGACCGGCGGTCGGTTGAGAGCGCGCATTCTGCTCGCCGCCGCCATCTGCCTTGGCCTCGTCTTCATCGCCGTCAAGGTGATCGAATATGTGGCGAAGGCCCGTCTCGGCATCGGAATGGATACCGACACCTTCTTCACCCTCTACTTCCTCCTGACCGGCTTCCACCTTCTGCACGTGGTGATGGGCGTCGCAATCCTGGCCCTAGTCGCGGTCCATGACAGCCTGGACAACCTGAAGACGGGCACCGCCTTTTGGCACATGGTCGATCTCGTCTGGGTCGTCATGTACCCGCTCATCTATCTGGTCGGATGAAATCATGACGCGCTCGCCCTCGAATCGGATCACCCGGGCTTGGCTCCTCCTGGTCCTGCTCACCCTGTTCAGCCTCGGCGCCGGTCGCGTCGGCATCGGCGGGCTCGTTGCCAACGCTGTGGTCCTCGCCGCGGCCTTCGCCAAGGGACGCTGGATGCTGATGGACTTCCTCAAGCTGCGCGGTACGCCGCCCGGCTGGCGGGCACTGTTTCTCTCCTGGCTGATGATGGTCACGGCCCTGCCGTGGTGTGCGGCAGCGGTTTCCGCTCTCCGGGGCTAAGTCCGCGCCGTTGCAGGAAGCTTGTGCCAGAACAAAGAGCCTCTCGGCCGCTCCTGTAGCTTGCCTGCCAACCGCCAGCGCGCGGCAGAAATTCTACGTCAGGATGATCGACATGTCCCCTTCCGAACATTCCGCAGCACCCTCGCGCGGCCCACCGCGATGGAATGAAGCCATGCGGCCTGTGCTGGCCCTTTGCCTTCCAGTCACATCAGAAAGGATCGCGTGATGGCTGAAGCCCTCACCAAATCGGCGGCGAGAAACGTGTTCTACGGCGGCTCGTTCTTCTTCTTCGCCATCTTCATTGGCCTGACCGCCCACAGCCACTACTACATGAACACGACGTCAACGGACGCCGCGACCCTGTCGTCGTCCGTCGCTCGCGGCAAGCACGTGTGGGAGAAGAACTCCTGCATTAACTGCCACTCGATCCTGGGCGAAGGGGCCTACTTCGCTCCCGAGCTCGGCAATCTCTGGGATCGCTGGGGCGGCAAGGAGGATTCTGCCGCCGCGCGCGACATGCTGAAGGCCTGGATGGCCGCGCAGCCGTCGGGCATCGAGGGGCGCCGCCAGATGCCTCAATTCAACCTGACAGACCAGGAACTCAACGATCTCGCGGATTTCCTGGAATGGACCAGCCGCATCAAGACCCAAAGCTGGCCCCCGAACAAGGCCGGCTGAGATCAGGATCATCATCATGAAGTATCAAACGCAAAAGGTGGCCCTGCTCTACTTCTATGGAGCACTCGGCCTTTTTCTGGCGCAGGTTCTGTTCGGCGTGCTCGCAGGCACGATCTATGTCCTGCCGAACACCCTCTCCGAGCTCCTGCCCTTCAACATCGTCAGGATGATCCATACGAACGCCCTGATCGTGTGGCTGCTGATCGGGTTCATGGGTGCGACCTACTACCTGGTTCCGGAGGAGGCGGAAACCGAGCTGTTCAGCCCACTCCTGGCGAAGATCCAGTTCTGGATGTTCTTCGTCGCGGCCGGCGTGGCGGTGGTGGGATACATGTTCAAGATCCACGAAGGCCGCGAGTTCCTCGAACAGCCGTTCGCGATCAAGGTCGGCATCGTCGTGGTCTGCCTGATGTTCCTGTTCAACATCACGATGACCGTTCTCAAAGGCCGCAAGACGGTGGTGACGAACATCCTGCTCTTCGGCCTCTGGGGCGTCGCGATCTTCTTCCTGTTCGCCTTCTACAACCCCGCGAATCTGGCGGTGGACAAGATGTACTGGTGGTACGTCGTGCACCTCTGGGTCGAAGGCGTCTGGGAACTCATCATGGCTTCCGTGCTCGCCTTTCTGATGATCAAGCTCAACGGCATCGATCGCGAGGTGGTGGAGAAATGGCTCTACGTCATCGTCGGCATGGCGCTGTTCTCCGGCATTCTCGGTACCGGTCACCATTTCTACTGGATCGGCGCGCCGGGCTACTGGCAGTGGATCGGCTCGCTCTTCTCGACGCTTGAGGTCGCGCCCTTCTTCACCATGGTGGTGTTCACCGTGCAGATGACCTGGAAGGCCGGGCGTCGCCACCCCAACCGTGCCGCCCTGCTGTGGTCGATCGGCTGCTCGGTGATGGCGTTCTTCGGCGCCGGCGTCTGGGGCTTCCTGCACACGCTGTCGTCGGTGAACTACTATACCCACGGCACGCAGGTCACCGCCGCGCACGGGCACCTCGCCTTCTTCGGCGCCTATGTGATGCTGAACCTCGCCGTGATGGCCTACGCGATGCCGCAGTTGCTCGGCCGTGCCCCGTACAACCAGATGCTCAGCATCGTGAGCTTCTGGATCATGTGCACGGCCATGTCCGTGATGACCTTCGCGCTCACCTTCGCGGGCGTGATCCAAGTCCACCTGCAGCGCGTGCTCGGTCAGTCGTACATGGAGGTCCAGGACCAGCTCGCCCTGTTCTACTGGATCCGCCTCGGCTCAGGCATCTTCGTGCTGATCTCCGCACTGATGTTCATCTACGCGGTGTTCGTCCCCGGACGCGAGAAGGCGCAGCGTCTGACGGCCGCAGGACTCCAGCCTGCCGAATGAGCCATGCCGGGGCGGCCCCATCGAGGCCGCCCCGCCTCGACAATTTCAGCCATGAAAGGCCACCACGATGAAGCCCCTCCTTCAAGCCGTTCCCGAACCCGCCGTCGATCTTCCTTACTACGTTCCCGCCGGCAATGAATGCGCGCTGTTTGAGCTCGCTTGGCGCAAGCGCCTGCCGCTGCTCCTGAAGGGGCCGACAGGCTGCGGAAAGACCCGGTTCGTCGCCCATATGGCCTCAAGGCTCGGCCTGCCGCTCCATACGGTGTCGTGCCATGACGACCTGACCGCGGCGGATCTCACCGGCCGCTATCTCCTGAAGGGCGGCGACACGGTCTGGGCGGACGGGCCGCTCACCCGCGCCGTGCGCGAAGGCGGCATCTGTTATCTCGACGAGATCGTGGAGGCGCGCAAGGACGTGACCGTGGTGCTGCACCCGCTGACCGACGACCGCCGCATCCTGCCGCTCGACCGGACCGGCGAGGAACTTCAGGCCCCGGATTCCTTCATGCTCGTAGTGTCCTACAACCCCGGCTATCAAACTCTCCTGAAATCGCTCAAGCCGTCCACGCGGCAGCGCTTCGTCGCCATCGAGTTCGACTTCCTGCCGATCGACCACGAGGTTGGGGTCGTGGCGGCCGAAAGCGGCCTGTCTGCGGATCGTGTCCGCCCGCTTCTGCTGCTCGCGCGCCGCCTGCGCGCGCTGAAGGGCCAGGACTTGGAGGAAGGCGTCTCGACCCGCCTCCTGGTCTACTGCGCTTCTCTCATGGCAGCCGGCGTTTCACCCGAGGAAGCCGTCACCGCAGCGATGATCGAGCCCCTGACGGACGATGTCGACGTCAAGAAGGCCTTGATCGAGGTCGCTCGGGCGACCCTCGGCTGATCGGGAGAGCATCATGCTCGATTTTCTGGAGCTCGAGGAAACCGTCGGCCAGTTCTGGCACCGGCTCGTCGGTCGCGCGGCCACCTATCCGCGCCACCCTGATTTCGCGGTCTCCCTCGATGAGGTTCGCGGCCCGCTTGCGGTATACTTCCGAGGCCTTGGCGGTGAGCCGGGCGTGCAGCTTGCCGGCACGGCCGCCCGCGCGTCCAGCCACCGCCTGAGCCTGCGCCAGCGCATCGGCATCGCTGAGGAGCGGCTCGACCAGCCCGGACGCGATCTCGCGACGCTCTTCCTGCCGCCGACGATCGAGCTTTTTCCGTCAAGCGAGCTGAATCGGGCCCTCTATCTCTGGCTCGCGGCCTACTTTGCTCATGTGCCCGTGGAGCCGATCACGGAGCCCGATCCCCTGCGTCGCGACGTTCTCGTGCTGGGACGGGTACGTGACACCGTTGAGGCAGTGTTCCGTGCATGCCCTGGACTGGAAGGGTCTTATCGCGACCTATGCCACGCCCTCCTGTCCGCCCGCCCGCGCCGCAGCCTTCCTCCGGCGGAAAGCCGGGTGGAGCAGATCGTGCTGTCTCTCCTCGGCGACGAAGGCGCGATCCCCCCTGCTCTCTGGGATTCACATACCGGCGGCACGATGAGCCTGTCGGCTCCCGCCGGATATCAGGCGTTTCTTCCGGTTCCGCTCTGGGGAGACACGTGGGCCCGCATTGCAGATGCATCGACCCGCAGCAGCGACGAACCGGCCGGGCCCAGCGATCTCGCTGGTTCCGACACCCGCAGGCGTTTCGCCGCGCGACGCGAGGCGGACCAGGCCCAGCGCAAGGATCCCTTCGTGCTGAACCGTTTCGAGAAGATCCTGGCCATGGCCGAGATGGTCAACGTCAACCGGCCTTCCGACGACGACGAGGACGAGAATGCCGAGAAGGCTCTCGACGATACGGAGGAGATCCCGCTCTCGAAGCACCACGGCAAGCCGGCGACCAAGCTCAAGTTTGATCTCGACCTGCCGCCCGAGGCGGTCGACACCTCGTCGCTCACGGCCGACCTGACCTATCCGGAATGGGACTACACCCGGCGGGCGTACCTCCCGAACCACTGCCGCGTGCTCGCCGCGCGAGCCGATGAGCAGGGAGAGGTCTGGCAGCCGGACGAGGAGGCCCGGCGGCGCATCCGCCGGGTTCGTCGGCAGTTCGAGGCCCTGAGGCCGAAGCACGAAATCCTGCGCGCTCAGGCCGACGGCGAGGAGATCGATGTCGACGCGGCAGTGCGCGCAACGACCGATCTGCGCTCGGGCGGCTGCGGATCGGATCGTGTCTACCTCGCCAGCAGGCGCCAGGCACATGATCTCGCCGTGACGCTTCTGGTCGACGTATCTCTGTCGACGGATGCGTGGATGGACGACCGCAGGATTCTGGACGTGGAGAAAGAGGCTCTCCTGGTTCTGACGCATGGCCTCGCAGCCTGCGGCGACTCCCATTCGATCCTGACCTTCACGTCCCGCCGGCGCTCCTGGGTGCGGGTGGAGACCCTGAAGGACTTCGACGAGCCGTTCGGCGAGCCGGTCGTGCGGCGAATCTCGGCTTTGAAGCCAGGGTATTACACTCGTATCGGCGCCGGCATCCGCCACGCAGCCGCGAAGCTGACCGAGCGCCCGAACCGCCAGCGTCTCCTGCTGGTGCTCACCGACGGCAAGCCGAACGATATCGACCATTACGAAGGCCGCTTCGGCATCGAGGATACCCGCCGTGCCGTGATGGAGGCGCGTCGCGCCGGCGTCTCGGTCTTCGGCGTGACGGTCGACCGGGAGGCGCAATCCTACTTCCCGACCCTCTTCGGCCGCGGCGGATACGCCATCGTGAGCCAGGTGGCGAAGCTGCCGGCCGCCCTTCCGGCGATCTATCGTCAGCTCGTTCGTTGATAAAAAGCGAGCCGCTCACCTGAGCGGCTCGCTTCGTCCTCATCTCAAAAGAGCCGGCCCTATACGGCCCGGCTGTGGGTTCTGCCCGACATCCCGAGATAGGCATCAAAGACGGACGCGACGCTCCTCACCAGGAACCGCGTGTCGTCGTTTACGGACAGCACATTGCCGTCGAGCCTGATGATCCCATCCTGCTCCAGCATGCGAAGGCGGGGAATCGCCTGCAGGATCGACTCGGGCGCAGTTCCATGCCTGGCGCAGACCTCCTGGACGTCGACCTTGAAATCGCACATCACACGCTCGATCAGGTCGGCTCTGAGCCGGTCGTCGGGAGTGAGCGCATAGCCCTTTGCGGTTGCAAGCTCGCCTTGCAGGATGCGCTCGGCATAGCGCCCGATCACGACTTCATTCTGCGAATATCCTTGCGTGAGACGCCCGATTGCGGAAGAGCCGAAGCCGATCAGCACGTCGCTCGGATCGGTTGTGTAACCCTGGAAATTGCGGTGAAGGACACCGTCGTCCTGCGCCTGCACCATCGTGTCGTCGGGCAGCGCATAGTGATCGAGCCCGATCCGCCGATATCCGGCTGCGGTCAAGGCCTCCGCGATTGCCTCGGCCTGGGCGTAACGTGCGGCGCCATCGGGGAGCGCGGCTTCATCGATTTTGCGCTGGTGCTTCTTGAACGAGGGCACGTGCGCGTAGCCGAAGACGGAGAACCGCTCGGGCCGAAGCTCGATGCTGCGCCGGACGGACTCGACGCAGGACTCCACCGTCTGGTGCGGAAGACCGTAGATCAGATCGAAGTTGATTCCGCGCACGCCTGCCTGACGCAGACCTTCCGTCGCCCTGGCGGTCTGCTCGAAGGTCTGAATGCGGTTGATGGCACGCTGCACGACCGGATCGAAGCTCTGGACCCCGAGGCTCGCGCGGGTCACGCCCGCGGCACCGAGCGCGCCGGTCATCGTACGGGTCAAGGTGCGGGGATCGATTTCGATGGCGATCTCTGCCGTGCCGTCTATCACGAACCGGTGCCTCATGAGTTCGACGAGATCAAGCAGTTCGGCTGGCTCCATGATGGTCGGGGTTCCTCCGCCGAAATGGACATGCCGGACGGGCAGAGGCGCGCTCAAGCGATCGGCCACCAGGCCGATCTCTCGCCGAAGGACCGCGATATAGTCGACGATCGGCTGGTCTCGCTGCGTGATGGTCGTGTGGCACCCGCAATACCAGCACATGGACCGGCAGAACGGCACATGCAGGTAGAGCGAAGCGCTCGTTTCTGCGGGAAGCGCGCTGAGCCAATCAGCGTAGGACTGGTGTCCGACGGCATCGGAGAACTGAGGCGCCGTCGGGTAGCTCGTATAGCGGGGGAGCCTCTCCTCGCCATAACGTTCCCTTAGGTCATCTCTCATTGGAATTCCTCGTAGAGCGGTTCGGCGCGACGGATGGATCGCGCCGTCTGAACGACACATGGAGGTTGCTTAGGCGAGGGTGCGGGCGTGGTCTTTGACCTCTCTCAAAAACACACACCGGAGTTCTGCAAATCGCTCCCGAATTTGATCTGGATCAAAACTCCGCAATTCCTTCGATTTCCATCCGGTTTCGACGAGTTATTTGCACTGCGACAAATAAGAGGACCCAGCTTCATCGTACAAAATTCCCATACCGCAGACGGACGGAAGCGGTCCGCCCGCCGGTCGCCTGAAAGGAGAGTACGATGACCGCCCTGAAGATCCTGGCCCGCCGGCCCTTACTTGCCAGCGCCGCCACCCTGGCTTTGACCGCCGCCGCTCTGCTCGCACAGCCGCTGCCTGCATTCGCACAGGCCAAAATGGCCGCAGCTTCCGCCCCGGCTCACAACCACACCGCAGTCGCCGGCACGCCGGAGGCACCTGTGAACGTTGTGCGCGATCCCACCGACCTGCCGGGCCCCATCGGCAAGCGCGGTCCCCAGCGCATCAAGGTCAACCTGGAAACGACCGAGGTCACCGGACAGCTCGCCGACGGCACGACCTATCATTACTGGACCTTCAACAACAAGGTTCCGGGCCCGTTCATCCGAGTTAAGGTCGGGGACACCGTCGAGGTCGCGCTCAAGAACCACGACGACAGCGTGATGATGCACAATGTCGACTTCCATGCCGTGACCGGCCCCGGCGGCGGCGCCAAGGCCACAGAGGCCGCTCCGGGCGAGAGCCGCGGCTTCGAGTTCAAGGCGCTCAATCCCGGCCTCTATGTCTATCACTGCGCCACGCCCATGGTGGCCCAGCACATCGCCAACGGCATGTACGGGATGATCCTCGTCGAGCCCGAGGAAGGACTGCCGAAGGTCGACCGTGAGTTCTACGTCATGCAGGGCGAGATCTACACGGAGCAGGCATTCGGCACCAAGGGCCATCTCGAAGAGAGCTACGACAAGCTCGTCAGCGAGCGTCCCGAGTACTTCATCTTCAACGGCACCACGGAAGCCCTGAAGAAGAACCCGCTCAAGGCGAAAGTCGGCGAGACGGTGCGTGTGTACTTCGGCGTCGGCGGCCCGAACTATACCTCGTCGTTCCACGTGATCGGGGAGATCTTCGACAAGGTCTATACCATGGGCTCGCTGACCGCAGCGCCGCTGAAGGACGTGCAGACGATCACGACCCCTCCTGGCGGAGCGAGCGTCGTGGATCTGAAGCTCGAGGTGCCCGGCAACTACATTCTGGTCGATCACGCCCTGAGCCGGGTGGAGCGTGGTCTGGCTGGGATCCTGCAGGTGGAAGGCCAGGACAACCCGACGGTGTTCAAGGACTACAACCCTCAGCGGTCGGCTCAGAGCGCAGGCCACTGAACTCTAAGAACATGCCGCAAAAGACAAAGCCCGGGCACGCCCGGGCTTTTTGCGACGTCGTCGTGGAAAGGAACGTAGGATGAGAGAGGATGGCGGTCGGGAGGGGACGGCCCGCAATGCTACGTCGTCCGGTCTTCTGACGCGCGTGCGCGCTGTCGTGGGTTCGCTCGATCTGGATTGCGGTTGCCGAGGCAAGCTCGATGCGGCGCTGCAGCGTTTCGAGGCACTGGAGACTCGGCGGCAGCTCCGCGGCCTCATTCTCGATGCCCGACATCAGGCGGAGCGCATTGCGGCGCTCCTCGAGCTCGTCGGAGAACTCGACACGGTGAGCTCAGACGAGAGGGATCTCAGCGTGTTCGAGGAAATTGCGCTTCTGTTCGAGGACATCAAGATCGCGGCCGCCCGTGGGGCCGACGATATGCTTCGAGCCCGGAACCTTGATTTAAGCGATCGAAGTGCCTCATGAGGCGGCAAACTCCCGGCCTCGCTCACGGTTTGACGGCGTCGAACATCTTCCGGGCTCCGGCCTGCTGCTGCTGCAGCTCGGGCAGCACCTGATCGGCGAAGCTCTTGACCCCCTGATCGGGGCTTCGACCGGCGGCCTGATAGATCGTGACCTCCTGGTCGAGCGCCTGCATCTGGACCTCCGCGTAGCGTCGGCTCAGGGCGAGGTAGTCGAGAGGCTCCAGGTTCTCCACGATCACCTGATGCTCAAACTCCTTGACGTTCGGCAATGAGAGCTTCTGCTCCCCCGCGAAAGCTTCGATCCTCTTCAGGAGTCCCGTGCGGAACTCGGTAGCGGCCGTCGCGAAACTCTTGACTTCGGGACGCGTGTCCCGGCTTGCGGCCAGCTGCGCGATCTGCCCCTGAAGGCTTGCGGAGCTGTAGGCGAGCCTCAGAAACTCCCGAGGCTCGATGGTGCGGGTCTGTGCAGAGGCCGCCGGAGCGCCCTGCCCCTGCGCGAAAGCCAGCGGGACGGCAAATGCAAGGGCAATGCCGACGCAAGAGGTCGCCAGAAGGGTCCGAGGCTTCATGAGACTATTGCCAGCCTGGAACGCCCGACATGTCGGGCAGACGATGAGCGATGCCTTTGTGGCAGTCGATGCACGTTTTCTCTCCCGTGAAGAGGAAGCGTTCGTGAGCGGAGGCCGCCCGCGGGTTCTGCTTCGTCAGGTCCATAGACTCGGAGCTGTGACAGTTTCGACATTCAAGGGAGTCGTTCGCCTTCATGCGGGCCCACTCGCGATCGGCAAGGTGCCTGCGCAGGGCGAGGAACTTCTCCCTCGTGTCGATCGAGCCGAAGATGTGCCCCCAGACCTCCTTCGATGCCTGCATCTTGCGGGCGATCTTGTTCGTCCACTGGTGCGGCACGTGACAGTCGGGGCAGGTTGCCCGCACGCCGGACCGGTTGGTGAAGTGGATCGTGCCCTTCAGCTCCTCGAAGACATTCGATTCCATCTCGTGGCAGCTGGTGCAGAACTTCTCCGTGTTCGTGGCCTCCAGAGCCGTGTTGAACGCCCCCCAGAAGGCGACGCCCGCCACGAAACCGCCGAGTGTGAGGAATGCGAGGCTCAAATAGACCGGTGGCCGGGTGGCGGTCTTGATCCACGGGTTCGCCCAGAACCAATCCCATGCGCGTGCGATTCCGGCAGCCATCTCAACGCCCTCGTGCAGGCTGACGCTCGGGTTCGGTCAGCGCGTCCATATCGGTGAACCTGTTCTCCACCAGCGGGCTCGCCGTCGTCTGCGGCACGTGGCAGGACACGCAGACGTAGCGGCGCGGCGCAAGCCCGCCGAGGGTGTTGCCGTCCCGGTCCTGGTAATGGGTGACGCTGATCATCGGGGCCTGGCTCTGCTCCGTGAACTTGCGTGCATGGCACGACATGCACTTGTTGGCATTCAGGTCGACCGCGTAGCCCTCGATGGCATGCGGGATCACCGGGGGCTGATCCGGGTAGTTCCGGCGGACGCGGACGTCGTTCGTAACCTGCCGCTGCATGGGCGGAGCCGGAATCTCCTTGGTGAAGGGATCCGGTCCGCGCAGGCGGGGAGCTTCCTGCGCAAGGATCACGCCGGCCGTCAGGCACGGCACGAGACTGAGCAGACACGCGAAGGCAAGACGTCTCATGGGCGCTCTCCCGCATCGGCGGTGGCCGCCAGAACGACCTTGACGGCGCACTTCTTGAAGTCGGTCTGTTTCGAGATCGGGTCCGTCGCGTCGAGCGTAACCTTGTTGATGAGCTGACTCGCGTCGAAGAAGGGCACGAACACCACGCCCGGCGGCATCTTGTTTCGACCTCGCGTTTCAACACGGCTACGGATCTCGCCGCGCCGGGACACGATGCGGACCTCCTGTCCGCGCCGCAGATTGCGCTTGGCGGCATCGTCGGGATGCATGAACAGCACCGCGCCGGAGAAGGCCTTGTAGAGTTCGGGAACACGCAGGGTCATGGAGCCTGAGTGCCAGTGCTCCAGCACGCGACCGGTCACGAGCCAGAGGTCGTACTCGCTGTCCGGGACCTCGGCGGGCGGCTCGTAGGGCGCGGCGACGAGGTTCGCCTTCTTGTCGGGGTTGCCGTAGAACTGGATTCCCGCGCCCTTCTCCACGTAGGGATCGAGGCCCTCGCGGTAGCGCCACAGCGTTTCCTTGCCGTCCACCACCGGCCAGCGGAGCCCCCGAACCTGATGGTAGGCCTCGAAGGGCGCGAGATCGTGGCCGTGCCCGCGCCCGAAGGCGGCGTACTCCTCGAACAGCCCCTTCTGGACGTAGAAGCCGAAGGCCTTCGACTCCCGATTCTCATAGGCCGGATCGAGCTCGGAGACGGGAAACTTGTTCACCTCCCCGTTGGCGTAGAGCACGTCGAACAGGCTCATTCCCTTGTATTCCGGGTTGGCATCCAGGATTTCCTTGGGCCAGACCTCATCGGTGGTGAAGCGCTTGGAGAACTCCATGAGCTGCCACAGGTCTGAGCGGGCGTCGCCCGGTGCGTTGACGAGCTGGTGCCAGAAATGGGTGCGGCGCTCCGCATTCCCATAGGCGCCCTCCTTCTCCACCCACATGGCGGCCGGCAGGATCAGGTCAGCCGCCATGGCGGTCACGGTCGGATAGGCATCGGACACCACCACGAAGTTCGACGGATTGCGGTAGCCCGGATAGGTCTCGTTGTTGGTGTTCGGCGCCGTCTGGAGGTTGTTGTTGCACATGATCCAGTAGGCGTTGAGCTTGCCGTCTTTGAGCATTCGGTCCTGCTGCACGGCGTGATACCCGACTTTCTCGGGCAACAATCCGTGCGGAAGCTTCCAGATTTCCTCCGCATGCTTGCGGTGCTCCGGATTGTTGACCTGCATGTCGGCCGGCAAGCGGTGGGCGAAGGTGCCGACCTCGCGCGCCGTGCCGCAGGCGGACGGCTGGCCGGTGAGCGAGAACGGGCTGTTGCCGGGTTCCGAGATCTTCCCCGTCATCAGGTGCAGATTGTAGACCATGTGATTGGCCCAGACGCCGCGAACGTGCTGGTTGAAGCCCATGGTCCAGAGCGACATCACCTTGGTTTTCGGATCGGCATAGAGCTTGGCGAGAGCTTCCAGCTTCTCCTTCGAGACGCCCGACAGCTCGGACACGCGCTCGAGCGTGTACTCGCTCATCAGCTTTGCGTAGGCCTCGAAGTTCGAAGGCTGGGAGACCTGCGCGTCATTCGCGTGCTGCGCCCGCTGCTCCAAGACGTGGTCCGGCCGCAGGCCATAGCCGATATCCGTGTTGGCCATCCGGATGTTGACGTGCTTGTCCATGAACTCGCGGTTCACCGCGTTGTTCTGGATGAGATAGTTCGCGATGTAGTTCAGGATCGCGAGATCCGTGCCCGGTTTGAAGACCAGGGCCATGTCGGACAGGTCGGTGGTGCGGTGCTCGTAGGTCGACAGGGTCGCGATCCGCACATGAGGATGGCTGAGGCGCCGGTCGGTCACCCGCGTCCAGAGGATCGGGTGCATCTCGGCCATGTTCGAGCCCCACAGCACGAAGGCGTCGGCATTCTCGAAATCGTCGTAGCACCCCATGGGCTCGTCCATGCCGAAGGTGCGGATGAAGGTGACGGCCGCCGAGGCCATGCAATGGCGGGCGTTCGGGTCGAGATTGTTGGTGCGGAAGCCCGCCCGCATCAGCTTGGACGCCGCGTAGCCTTCCCAGATCGTCCATTGGCCGGACCCGAACATGCCGACCGCCTCCGGCCCCTTCTCCTTGAGGACGCGCTTCCACTGCCTGGCCATCTCGTCGAAGGCCTGGTCCCAGGACACCGGCTGGAACTCGCCGTCCTTCGCGTACTGCCCGTTCTTCATGCGCATGAGCGGCTGGGTGAGCCGATCGCTGCCATACATGATCTTGGACAGGAAGTAGCCTTTCACGCAGTTGAGGCCTCGGTTGACCTCCGCCTTCATGTCGCCGTGCGTGGCGACCACACGGCCATCCTTCACGCCGACCATGACGCCGCAGCCCGTGCCGCAGAACCGGCACGGGGCCTTAGACCATTGCAGCTGAATGTCCTCCCCGGTGGGGATGTTCTGCGCGCTTGCGGGAAGCACGACATTCGCGGCGGCGGCAGCGGCTGTGGCGGCCTGGGTCTTGAGAAGGGTCCGGCGTGTGAGATCCATGGCTTTATTCCCGCTCCTGGACAGGCTCGAAGTGATGGAACACGAGTGTGGCGGCGAGGACGCCGTCGAGAAGCTGGATCGCGTTGATGCGTTCCACGACCTGATTCTCTGTCTCGGTTTCGAGGGTGACGATCAGCTTGCCGGTCTCCTGGCCGCCATGAATCTCGGCGCCTTCGACCCCGGCAATCCGCTCGATGATCGCCGGGATCCGTTCTGGCCGGCTGTGGACTACGAGGCTGGAGATGTGACATTCGCGGCTCATGATGCCTCCTCGTGGGGTCCGATGCGGATGGCGTCGGCGGGGCAGGTTCGGACGCACTCGCCGCAGCCGGTGCAGCCATGGGCATCGATGCGCGGACGCGCACCTCCCAGTGCAAGTTCGAAACGCACGGCGCCCGATGGACAGGAATCCCGGCAGCTCATGCAGGCGACGCCGCGCAGGGCAAGACAGGATTGCGAAATGACAGCGATGATGGGTTCAACGGCCCGAGGCTCGGCGGCAGCCCGACCCAGGAACAAGTTGCGACGCGTGAGATCCGGTCCCTCCGCCATCGTCAGATCTCCTCACACAGGCCCTGGGGGGCCTGTGAAAAGGTAGTACATCCAGACGATGAACCCCCATCCTGCCACGACCCCGACCGCAATGAAGGGCCAGATCAGGACGGCAAGGACCAGAAAGGTGATGGCCTCACGCTTCTTCCTGCCGGGTTCAATCAAATTGGATTGCATTGGCGAGATTCGGACCAGAGAGATGGAAATCGCAAAACGCCCGAAGCCAGAAAATGTTCCTCGCTTGCAGGAGTCTTCTCGATAATGGTCGAGCATCATGCGGCATTGCTCGGGCGTCAAGACCTCTCGCCGGACCGTATCCGATCGTATGCAACACGCACGGGAACCTTGCCATAGGTCCGCTCAAGGCGCCGCACGGTAAAATGACCTCGCGCGAGCGCCTGGAAATGATCGATGAAGGCCGTGTTGACCGCTGCGCCGCCGAGTGCACCCAGCACCGGCACCGCCTGCGCGGCGACTTTCTGCGATACCACCATGCCGAAGCGGGTACCGATTTGGCTTAGAAGGCGGACGATCGCCGAGGCGCTTTCGTCGATGACCCCGCGCCCGGCGACCTGATGGATGGCGCCGGTCACCGATCGCGCCAGTGCGGTCCGAACGGCGAAGTAACCGCTCTCGTGCAGGTGCTGCGAACCCGTGCGGCCGCCGAGTGCGAAAACCTCGATGCAGGCGAGCGCCGTTTCCGGATCGGCAAGATCCTCTCCCTCGCTCTGCGCGATGCGGGCGATCGCCCGCAGCATGATGGTCGTGGAGATGGGCAGCTCGACTAGCACGGCCGAGAGGCCGAGCGCACCGCCCATCGCGCCGGACATCGCGGCGAGCGCCCTGTGAATTCCCTTCTCGGGTTTCGCCGTGTCCCTCGGGATCGTTTTGAGCGCATAGTGCAGGGCGCGCTTCAGCGCTGCCTCTGTGGCACGGGACACCATGTCCGAGGCTGCCTGCGGAAGCGCCTGGCCGAGCAGTTCGATCGGTCGGCCGGCGAGGCGCGAGAGATTCCCGACATAGCTCGACCCCTCGAGCACCTGCACGGCTTTCCTGAGGGCCTCGCGGTCCTCCTCCGTCATGTCGATTTCTGGCAACGTGCTCCCGTTCTCGACGGGCATGATCTCGGCCATCACCCAAACGCCTCCGGCTCTAAGGACGTTATGTAGGTACGCCTGGCGGCAGAAACACCTCGCCCGGCTCAACGACTGGGTTGGAGAGTTTCTCACATCTTCCGGCTGATGAAGCGCGACCCCGAGTGGCCGAACCGCCAGGGCATGTCCATCGCACGGGTGATGCCGATGCGGACGCCTACAGCCACAGGCAGCTCTGCGGTCCGGTCGAATACGTCGAACGGAGGCTCGTCGAGGGGCAATTCGTTGTGAGCCATGCTGACCCCGAGAGCCTGGCACAGGCGCCCGGGACCGGAGCAGAGAAGGCGCGGATCGTCGGTTGCGCGCCGCGACACCATGATCTCCACGCCGACTGTCGGCTCCAGTGCCCGGATCAGCACGGCGCTGCCGGGAAGACACACGGCGTTCAAGCACCAATGGATGCCGTAAGAGCGGTAGACATAGGCGTGCCCGGGCGGCCCGAACATCGGCGCGTTGCGCGCCGTCGGCCCGCGATGGCTGTGCGACGCCGGATCGTCTCCGGTATAGGCCTCCGTCTCGACCACGATGCCGCCGACGCCATCAACGAGAAGCGTCGTCCCGATCATGTCACGCGCAACCGTGACGGCATCCCTGGCGAAGAAGCCTCGCGGCAGCTTCTTGACGATCACGACCTGGCGCTCCGGCAGGTTGTCCGGGCCCGCCGTCAGACCGCCACAGGCGCCGCAATGGACGGATGGGGCTGATATCCCACGAGCTCGAAATCCTCGTACCGGTACTCGTCGATCGACGCCGGCTTGCGCAGGAGGCGCAGCGTCGGCAGATCCCGCGGCTCCCGTTCGAGCTGGATGCGGGCCTGATCGATGTGGTTGAGATAGAGGTGAACGTCGCCGCCCATCCAGACCAGTTCGCCGGGCTCCAGCCCGACCTGCTGCGCCAGCATATGAATCAGCAGAGCCGCCTCGCACAGATTCCAGCCCAAGCCCAGGAAGGCATCGGCGCTGCGCTGGTAGAGGATCCCCGACAGGCGACCGTCCGCGACGTAATATTGATAGGTCATGTGGCACGGCGGCAGCGCCATGCGATTGAGCTCGCCAACGTTCCATCCCGTGAAGAGCAGCCGCCGGCTCGTTGGGTTCTGCTTGAGGGCTTGGACGAGTTCCGCGACCTGGTCGATGGTGCGGCCGTCCTTGGCCTCCCAGGCGCGCCACTGCTTGCCGTAGACCGGACCGAGATTGCCGTTCTCGTCGGCCCATTCGTCCCAGATCGTGACGCCGTTCTCGCGCAGGTAGCGGGTGTTCGTGTCCCCGCTCAGGAACCAGAGCAGTTCGTGAGCGCAACCCTTGAAGTAGATGCGCTTGGTGGTGAGCAGGGGAAAGCCGGCCGACAGGTCGAACCGCATCTGATGGCCGAAGATCGACAGGGTTCCGGTCCCGGTCCGGTCCTCGCGCCGAACGCCGCGCTCGAGCAGGATCCGCAACAGGTCGAGATACTGCTGCTCGGGGTGAAAGCTGGTCGTTGCCTGTTCCATGATCATGCCGTTCCCACAATCCCGTGTGCACGCGGGACATGCTCCACGGATGCACGCATGTCGTCAGGGCATGTCCCAAACCGCCTAGATAACAGCGCCGAAGGGCGAAGGATACCGAACCCTGCGGTTTTTCAACGGACAGACGATCGCACCGCCGAGTTTGTCCCCCGCCCTTTCAAATTCCCTCTGCGTTTCCTATACTATCTTGACCGGCCGCGAGGCCGGAATTGTTTTGACGCTCCGGTGTCAGAGCCTGAACTCCAGGATCCGAAGCCGGTTCGAAGTCTTGGCGGTTCCTCGCCGGACAGATCCGGAGGCCTCTGGCGACAGAAGTCTCCATTTTCTTTTCTCAAGGGCTTCCCTATGGCCGTGAAAGACCTGATCCGCTACGATCTCCTGGTTCAGGACGCCCTGAAGGGCGTCGTGCGCAAGGTGCTGATCGATACCGCGAAGGACGGTCTCCCAGGTGAACATCATTTCTACATCTCGTTCCGCACCGACTTCCCCGGTGTCCGGTTGTCCAATCGCCTGCGCGAGAAGTACCCGCAGGAGATGACGATCGTTCTCCAGCACCAGTTCTGGGACCTCGGGATCACGGAGCATGCCTTCGAGATCGGCCTGTCCTTCTCGGGCGTGCCGGAGCGCCTGCTGATCCCGTTCGACGCCCTGACAGGGTTCTTCGACCCCTCCGTGCAGTTCGGGCTGAAGTTCGACACGCAGGACGATGAGGACGAGGAGGAGATCGTGGAGGCTCCGCCGGCCCCGGCGCCGGTCCGCACCGGCGATACGGCTCCTGTGGAGCTGAAGCAGCCCCGCAAGTCTTCCGAGAAGAAGGCTGAACCCGACAAGGTGAAGCCCGCCCCCGCCGAGGCCACGGCCGAAGCGGCTCCTCCGCAGAAGACCGAGGCCGGCGAAGGGCAGCCGGGCAGCGCAGAGGTCGTCAGCCTCGACGCCTTCCGCAAGAAGAACTGACCGGACGGCAGGCCTTCGCTCCGCCTGTCCTCACGTCCTTGCGCGGCGCGTCAGCCGCATCGGAAGGCCGCCGCTCGGCCTCAGGGTGATCCTCTGCACGGGCGCGACCTCGTGCCCTTCCACAAGCTCGAACCTGACGGACTGCACGATGGCGGCCAGAACGATCACGGCCTCCTGCAGGGAGAAGCTCGCGCCGATGCAGACCCTTGGCCCGGCGCCGAACGGCAGATAGGCGAAGCGGTCGATGCGGCCGCGGTTCTCAGGGAGAAAGCGCTCGGGCCTGAAGGCGTCCGGCTCCTCCCAGAGCTTCCGGTGCCGGTGCAGAACGTAGGGCGAGATCGCCACCATGGATCCGGCCGGAATGTGCAGATCTCCGATCTGATCGTCCGCGATGGCGGCCCGGCTCATGTAGGGCGCCGGCGGATAGAGGCGGATCGCCTCGTCGATCACGGCCCGCGTATAGACGAGACGCTCCAGGTGCCCCGGCTCGACCGGGCCGTCGTCCAGCACCTCGTCCACCTCCTGCTCGATCCGCGCGCGAGCCCTCTCATCCTGCGACAGCAGGTAGAGCGACCAGGAGAGCGCATTGGCCGTGGTCTCGTGCCCCGCCCCGATGAAGGTGACGATGTTGGCCCTCACCTCGACGTCGGTCAGCCCCTTTCCGGTCTCGGGATCCGCCGCTTCGAGCAGCAGGGTCAGCAGGTCGCGGGGCGCAGGCCGGCCGTTGGCGATCAGCGCCTTTCGGGCATCGATCAGGTCGTGGACCATCTCCTCGAAAAACCGGACGGCAGGCCGGGAGCGGAGGCGCCCGATTCTCGGAATCCATGCCGGGAAACCGAAGATATCGAGCGGATCAACCCGCCCCTGCCCTTCGAAATAGCGCGTGATGGCGCGCCCGAGCGCATCCGGATCGCGCGCGACGCCGGTGGTGAAGATCGTCCGTTCGAGCACGTCGAGGGTGACGCGGGTCATGTCGAGGGCGACGTCCACCACGCGCCCGTCCGGGCGTCTCAGCCAGCGCCTGACGAGACGCTGGGCAGCCTCGGCCATGGGCGGAAAGAAGGTGGCCACGTTGCGCGGGGTGAACAGGGGAGCGATCGTGCGGCGCTGAAGCCGCCACTCTTCCCCCTCGGCCGTCACGAGGCCGCGGCCGAGGCCAGGCGCGAGGATGCGGATCTGGAGGTCGTCCTTGCGGTAGTTCGCGGCATTGTCGACGAGGATGTGCCGGATGATCGCCGGGTCGTTGACAACCGTCAGCCGCCCGAGGGCACCGTCGCCGGCCAGGACCATTTCCTCGAAATGATCCTCCATCCAGGTGGCCAGGGGATTTCGGCGCACCTCTCTCAGGAAGGCGATCATTCCCAGAGGCTCGGTGCGGGGCTTGGGGGCGGGTGGTCGGAAAAGAGGCGCTTCGAGGGTCTCGGTCATGAGATTTTGCAAGGCCTCCATGCTCGTTCGCTGTTGCGAGCGCTCAACTTTGAGATAAGAACACGAAACTCCATCGAAAGAGGTCAGGATGTCGCCCTCAACCCGTATCGAAACAGATACCTTCGGCCCCATCGAAGTCCCCGCCGACAAGCTCTGGGGTGCCCAGACGCAGCGTTCGATCCAGAACTTCCGCATCGGTACGGACCGGATGCCCCTCCCGCTGGTCCACGCGATGGCCATCGTGAAGCAGGCGGCCGCCCTCGTGAACAAGGATCTCGGCAAGCTCGATCCGCGCCTCGCAGACGCCATCGCGAGCGCCGCCGCCGATGTCATCCAGGGCAAGCACGATGACGAGTTTCCGCTGGTGGTCTACCAGACCGGCTCGGGCACCCAGTCCAACATGAACATGAACGAGGTCCTGTCGAACCTCGCCATCGAGCGTCTGGGCGGCGAGCGCGGCAGCAAGAAGCCGGTTCACCCGAACGACCACGTGAACATGGGCCAGTCGTCGAACGACAGCTTCCCGACCGCCATGCACATCGCGGTGGCCCGCGAGGTCAACGACCGCCTGCTGCCGGCCCTGCGGCACCTGCACAAGGCGCTGGACGACAAGGCCAAGGCGTTCAAGGACATCGTCAAGATCGGCCGCACGCACCTCCAGGACGCGACGCCCGTCACCCTCGGCCAGGAGTTTTCCGGCTACGCGATGCAGGTCCAGCTCGGGATCGCCCGCATCGAGGCGACGCTTCCGGGCATCTACGCCCTCGCCCAGGGCGGCACGGCCGTCGGCACCGGCCTGAACGCGCACCCGGAATTCGCGGAGCGCTTCGCCGCCAAGGTCATGGAGCTGACCGCCCTGCCCTTCACCTCGGCCGTCAACAAGTTCGAGGCGCTGGCCTCCCATGACGCGCTGGTCTTCACCCACGGCGCGCTGGCGAGCCTCTCGGCAGGCCTGTTCAAGATCGCCAACGACATCCGCCTGATGGGGTCCGGCCCGCGCTCGGGCCTCGGCGAGATCTCCTTGCCGGAGAACGAGCCCGGATCGTCGATCATGCCCGGCAAGGTCAACCCGACCCAGGCCGAGGCCTTGACGATGCTCTGCGCCCAGGTCGCCGGCAACCAGACGACGGTCACCTTCGCAGGCAGTCAGGGCCATTTCGAGCTCAACGTGTTCAAGCCGGTGATCGCCAACGCGGTGCTGCAGTCGATCCGTCTGCTCGCTGACGGCGCCGTCAGCTTCGCGGATCACTGCGTCGTCGGCATCGAGCCGAACCACGAGCGCATCGGCGACCTCATGCAGCGCTCGCTGATGCTGGTCACGGCGCTTGCTCCGAAGATCGGCTACGACAAGGCGGCCGCCATCGCGAAGTCGGCCCACAAAAACGGCACGACCCTGAAGGAGGAAGCCCTCAAGGCCGGCGTCTCGGAGGAGGACTTCCACGCGGTCGTCCGTCCCGAGACCATGCTGTCTCCGGGCGAGTAAGGCCGGCATCGAGGCCGATGGCCGAGATCATCAACCTGCGCCAGGCGCGCAAGAAGAAGGCGCGGGCCGACAAGGAGGCCCGCGCCGCCGAAAACCGCATCGCCTTCGGACGCACCAGGGCCGAACGCGACAAGACCAAGGCCGAGAAGGAGCTGGCCGAGCGCCGGCTCGAAGGCCACAAGCGCGACGATGAGACGTCCTGAATGAGCGACGGAATCCTCAAGCGCTCAGTCTCCATCGCCGGCCATCGCACCAGCGTGTCGCTGGAAGAACCGTTCTGGGAGGTTCTGCGCGAGATCGCGGACCAGGATGCCCTGTCGGTTCAGGCCCTGATCGGCCGGATCGACGCCGAGCGCGGCGAGCAGAACCTTTCCTCCGCGATCCGGGTCTTTGTCCTGAGAAGACTGCGGGAGGCCCCTAGCCGCCCGGAGAGCCCTGAACGGTCGGCGGAGGCCTGAGCTCGACCGGGGGCGTCAGGGGCGGCATCGTGAGGGGTGACGGCTGCGCATCCGTTGGCGCGTTTTGCTGCTGCGACTGCAGCTTCTCCGCCTCGAGCCGGGCACGCTCGGCCTCCTCGCGCAGCCGGGCCTGCCGCGCGGCCTCCTCGGCCGCGGCCTTCGCCCGCTGGCGCTCCGCTTCCTGCTGGGCCTGGATCTGGCGCTGGCGTTCGGCCGCCGCTTTCTCGAAGGCCTCGATCTTCTCCAGTTCGCGACGGAGCACGATGGCCGCGAGCCCGTTGCGCAGGGGGCCTGCATCGACCTCGCGAACCGGTGCCGCCAGGGACCCGCGCCAGTTCAGGCCGATGGACGGCGGAGCCCCGGTCCATTCCGCCGGCGCGGTGCGGGCGGTGAGCGATCCGCGGGTGTCGAGCGCCAGCGTCTTCAGGTCGTAGCCGACCGCACCCTGCCAGACCGCCGGACCGCTTTCGACCACGAAGGGCGAGAGGCGCAAAGCCCCGCCTACGAGGGCCGCCGTGGTGGTCACGACTTGCGCCGTGAGCGGACCGCGGCCCAGCTCCGCACCGAGGAGCGTCTCAGCCTTGCCTTGGGCCAGCGGATCCTCGTCCGCGAGCGCCCGCTTCAGGGCGCGCTCGAAGGCGGACGGATCGGCGGCCGGGACGCGCAGGTTGGTCAGGCGCCAGTCGCCGGAGCCGCCCAGATTGGCCACCAGGGCCGCCAGGCTCTCGGCTGCCGAGCCGAACCGGAGATTGCCCGAAAGGGTCGCCTCGAAGGGCGTCGGCCCGGTCAGGGCCCATAGCGGCACATCGCGCATCGTCCCGTCGCCGACGATCGTCGCGAGCGAGCCCTGACGGGTGATCGTCGTCGAGCCGGTGAGCCTTCCGGACCCGATTGTCGTGTCGAGGTTCCGGATCGCGATTCCGTCCCCCATCGCCTCCACGGTGAAGCTTGCCCGGCTGCCCTGAAGGCCCCGGCCTAAATCGAGCTTGCTGGCCCGGAAAAGCACCTGCCCGCCCGACACGAGCCGCCCGCTCTGCCCGAAGGACGCAGTAGACCAGATGGAGGTCGCATTGGGGTCCCCCGGCGGGGTGCTCAGGGCAAGGGTGGCTACGAGCCAAGGGAGCGACAGGGTCTCGGTGGAAACCTCGCCGCCGATGTCGGAGCGGGAGCGCACGGCGAGCTTCGCCTGAACGGGATTGCCGGACACCTGACCGGAGACGTCCAGGAGCGTGGCATCGCGGGTGCGCCCGAGGGTGACGCGCCCTTTCACAGGCACGGGAGAGCTGACCCCGGCGCCGTCGCCGAGGAGCTGAAGGAAGGGGGTGATGTCGGCCGTGGTGACGTCGGCCTCGCCGCTGTCGACCACATCGTCGTCGGCACTGAGCGAGAACGGGCGCGTCGTCGTCACCTGCACGCCGCCGATATCGCCCGCGAGGGTGACGTTGAAGAGGCCGGATCCGACCCGGGTTCCGCGCAGCTCGACCCGGGACGGCCGGTTGAGCGAGGCCAGATTGGCGCGGTTGACCCATCGGCCCGTATTGGCCGTCGAGAGGGCGACGTTGAGGTTCTCGGTCCGCCCGTCGACGGAGTTCACCTGCCCCTGGAACGAGCCGCCGGCTGCCGTTCCCCGCGCGGTCGTCTGAAGTCGCAGCTGGGACGTGCCCGGAGCCGGGGCGACCCGCTCGGTCGCGACCTCCAGATCGAGAGCGCCCTCACGCAGGAAGTACGGCACCAGCTTCGAGATGCCGCCGATCCAGACGCTTCCGAGGAGGTCGACCAGCGGCGCGGCGCGCTGGGCCGTGACCTTTCCGGCGATGCGGCCCGATCCATCGGGCGCGATGCGCCCGCTGACCCGTGCATTGGCACCGGCAAGATCGACGATGTCGAGGGACTCCACCAGCAGGGCCGGCCCGTCCGACAGGATGCGGGCGGAGATCCGCCCCGTGCCCGGCCGGTTGCCGGCGCTGACGTTGCGGGCGTCCAGGATGAAGCCCACATCGAGGTTCTGGGTCGCCTCGAAGATGCTGGAGACCTGGGGAAGCTGGTCCAGGTTGAGGTTCTGGATGCCAACCTGAGCCTCGAGCTTCCCGCGGGCATTCTCCTCGGGAGCCGTGTAGCGCAGGTTTCCGGTCATCACGGCGTCGCCCGTCTTCACCCGCAGGCGGCTGAAGGACAGGACCGGGTTCGCGAAAGCGATGTCCGACGAGGCCTCGAAGGGGCGCCCATCGAGCACCTTGAGGAAGGGCGAGCGCAGGTTCAACCGCTCGAGATAGCGGGCGAGCCGGTCGGAGGCGTTCGACGCCAGCGCCACCTTGCCGTTGATGCCGCCCTGGGTGGTGAGGCCGAGCTGCCCCTCCATGGCGACCCGCGTCTCGCCCGGAGCCGTGAACTCGATGCGGTCGAGACGGGCGCGGCCCCGCTCGACCGACAACCTCAACGTGGCATTGGAGAGATCGTCCTGGCCAAGCCCGATGCTGTCGAGCTTGAGATCGAGGTCGATCGGCACCACCACGGGAGGGATCGACCACTGCGCCAGCCGGCTTTTGAAGTCCTGGCCGTTGGACGACAGGATGAAGCTGTCGGCGTCGAGCCGGCGCCCCTCCAGTTTGAGCGATACGCGCGGATCGTCGAGGCCGACCCGGCCCTGGCCCGCCATGCGCAGGCTGGCTCCACCCTCCCCGGCCTCGAGGCTGACCTGAGGCAGCTCCACGGCCCCCCGGACCGTCTTGAACTCCGCATCGACCACGATCGGGATCGGGATCCCGGCCGCCGCGACCTGCGCCGGCGGGCCGAACAGGACCTTGGCCTTGCCGGCGAGAGCAGGCCCCTGGCCGTCGGGGGAGCCTTCCAGGGCGAGCTTGGCGTCCAGGTCGAACCGGGGGTGGATGTCGCCGCCGCCCGAGAGCTTCAGCTGTACGGTCTTGTCCGGGGCCAGTTCGCCGGTGACGAGCCTGAAAGGCACGCCCGCGGTCGTTCCCTCCACCCGCCAGGGGCCGATGAGCTTCTGCCCCTCGATATGGACGTTCTCGGCGAAGGCCTGGTCGGTCCGGCCCGTGCTCGGCTTCTGGGTGGTGACGAGGAGCTGGCCGATCAGCAGGCTGTCGATGCCCCATTCTCGGCTACGGCCACCGCCGGAGACGAGGTCGCTCGGCAGACGCCAGGTCCCGTCCCCGCCGACCGGGACCCTGATGTCGGCGCGGCCGATGCGGGTCTCCGTGACCCGGACATTGCCCTGGAGCAGCGGCATCAGGGCGACCTCGGCCACGACCAGGTCGGCCGCGAGGCTCGGCGAATCCGCGGTCTTGCCGCCCAGGCGCAGGCGCTCGAAGCGGACCTTGGGCGACGGGAGCAGGCGGACGCTGATGTCGCCCTCGGTGCGGGCTTCCGTTCCTGACGCGCGCGAGATCATCTCATCGATGGTGTCCCGATGGGCCTCCCAATCGATGAAGGGCGGCGCCGCGACGGCAACCGCCAGGATGAGGATCACGATGGAGGCGATGATCGTCAGGATATCGCGCAAAGGGCCGCCTTTTCGTCGTTTCGTCCCAGGTTCTTTAACTCAGGCTCCGAGGAAGCGGGAGCGCCACGACATGTTATCCCCTTGTCATAGCGCGATGATTTTCCCCGGATTCATGATGTTGTGAGGGTCGATGGCCCGTTTCAAGACTCGCATGAGGTCGAGAGCGGCCGGTCCATGCTCGATCTCGAGGTATTTCATCTTCTTCTGCCCGACCCCGTGCTCGCCCGTGCAGGTGCCCTCCATGGCGAGCGCCCGCCGGACCAGCCGGTCGATGAAGGCCTCGCAGGCGGCGATCTCCGCCGGGTCGTCCATGTTCACGAGCGGCTGCACGTGGAAATTGCCGTCGCCCACATGGCCCACGATGGGAGCGATGAGGCCGCACTCGACGATGTCCTGCTTCGTCGCATCGACGCATTCGGCCAGCCGCGAGATCGGCACGCACACGTCGGTGGCGACGGACTGGGCGCCCGGCCTGAGGCCCTTGGCGGCCCAATAGGAATCGTGCCGGGCCTGCCAGAGCCTAGAGCGCTCCTCGGGCTTGGTGGCCCATTCGAAGGGGCCGCCGCCGAACTCGGCCGCGATCTCGCCGAACCGCTCCGCCTGCTCCTGCACGCCCGACTCCGTGCCGTGGAATTCCAGAAGCAGCAGCGGGCTCTCCGGCAGGGTGAGCTTGGAATGGGCGTTCACGGCCCTCACCTGCACCTCGTCCAGAAGCTCGATCCGGGCCATGGGAATGCCGGACTGGATCGTCATGATCACGGCGTCGCAGGCCGCCTTGACGCTCGGGAACGGGCAGATTCCGGCCGAGATTGCCTCCGGGATGCCCTGGAGCTTGAGGGTGATCTCGGTGATGATGCCGAGCGTGCCCTCCGAGCCGATCAGGAGACGGGTCAGGTCGTAGCCGGCCGAGCTCTTCTTGGCGCGGCTCGCGGTCTTCACGATCTCTCCGTTGGGAAGCACGACCGTGAGGGACAGGACCACATCCTTCATCGTGCCGTAGCGGACCGCATTGGTGCCGGACGCCCGCGTCGCCACCATGCCGCCGATGGAGGCATCCGCGCCGGGATCGATCGGGAAGAACAGGCCCTTGTCGCGCAGGTGCTCGTTCAGCTCCTTGCGGGTCACGCCGGGCTCGACCACGCAGTCGAGATCCTCCTCGTGGACGGCGATGATCCGCTTCATCAGGCTCACGTCGACGGTCACGCCTCCGAAGGGTGCGTTGATATGCCCCTCGAGCGACGTGCCCGTGCCGTACGGGATGATGGGGACTTCGCGCGCGGCGCACAGCTTGACGATGTCGGACACCTCCTCGGCGGTGCGCGGATAGACCACCACGTCCGGCGGCTGGTTCTTGGCCCAGGTGAGCGAATGCCCGTGCTGCTCGCGCACGGAGGCGGACACGACGACGCGGTCCGCGTAGCGGTGGCGAAGCTCCTCCGTCAGGGTGGCGATGTCGGTCTCGGACGGCGCGGCGCGAAGGGGGGCTTGGGGCATGTTCATGGACGCTTCAGATCAATTTGGTGAACCTTGAGCCCCTTCCTAGCAAAACGATTGCAAAGGCGACACTGCGCATGACAAACTTGGTCGAAGGTTATGGATTACCATTCGAACTGTGCTAACGTTTCTTCCTCGGGGAAGAAGAGGTGATCTTTTGACGCCAATGAAGGTCGAGCGCTGATTATGGAGAAGCGTGTCCCAGTCTTCTTCTTTGCCCCCTTCGTCTCGTCGACGATGCGGGTGTCGCCGGCCTGGATCGATTACAACGGCCATATGAACATGGCCTATTACCACGTGCTGTTCGACCGCGCGGTCGAAGAGGGCTTCGGCCTCGTCGGGCTGGGACAGGACTACCTGGAGGAGCGCAAGGCCTCCTTCTTCGCGGCCGAGATCCACACCCTCTACAAGCGTGAATTGAAGGCCCGGGACGAGGTTCGCGTGACCCTTCAGCTCGTCGACTATGACGAGAAGCGCATCCACTACTATCTCGAAATCCGCCACGCGGTCGAAGGATGGGTCGCGGCCACCATGGAGGGCCTGTCCCTTCACATGGACATGAAAACCCGCAAGGTCTCGCCATTCCCGGACGACATCGCGGCCAATCTCGCAGTGATGAAGGCGGCCCACGCCCGGCTCGCACGTCCCCAGACCCTCGGGCGCGTCATCGGCATCCCGACGAGGCGCGACCTGTTGGAGCCGGCGCTCGCCGGCGGTACGCGGCACTGAACGGCGGCAAACCTCAGCAGGCTTTGCCGACCGTCATGGCGGCGCGGAATTCCGGGTCCTCGTCGATATAGGCCGCTTCCGGCCCCGCTCCGACAGCGTCGAAGAAGCGGCTGACGAAGCACCGGAACGAGGCGCAGAGGGCGATGTCGCAAATCCCCCGGTCCGTGAATCCGACCGATCTCAGCCGGTCGATGTCCGCCTGGGACACCTGGGACGCGTCCCTTGCGATCGTCTCCGCATAGGCCAGCATTTCGACCTCCTTGCGGGACAGCCCGGCATTCCGGAAATCGCGGTGGACGGCCATGACGGCGTCCTTCGATCCCAGATCGGCGATCAGCTGCTTGCCGTACACGTAGGAGCAATAGGTCGAGGGGACATGCTTGGCGGCGATGAGCGTGATGAGCCGCCACTCCCGCAGGCCCAAGGAAAAGCCGGTGCGGATCCTGTCGGAGAAGTCCGTGTAGATCGGCAGCAGATCGGGCCGGGCCGTGAAGGCCTTGGCGGTCGCCATCACGAAGCCGAGCTGGGCCTTCTGCTTCTCGTAGATGTCCGCAACCGCACCGGTGGCTTCGTCTTCGCCGATCGTCCGCAGGAACATCCAACCCTCCAGCCAAGCATCCCATCCCCGACCTTAGCAGAAAGTGCGCCAATCGGCACTTGGCCGCTGATGGATCGGCTTTGCGGCGACGACTAGCAGCCGACCGAGCCCGGAGGACAGGTTCCGATCCGGGCCGGCGGACGCGGATTGGACATATTGTACCGGCGATCGATGTCCTGGCGGATCTGGTTGCGGTCGATCTGGTTCTGCTCGTCCCGCCGCAGCTGTCGTCCCTCCTGCAGGATCGACCGGTTGATCCGGTCGGACTGACGCTCCGCCGGGCTCTTGCGGGGCAACGTCTGAGCCGCCGCCGGAAGCGCCACTCCCAGGAATACCGCCGCCAGCACCACGATACGCATCTCTCGACCCTTTCGAATGCACACAGGAACATATGGATGGGGACGCCGATCCATACAACGGAGTTCCGCCCTGCGGCAGGATCGCCCTCATTTCCGGCCTCGACGCCGTTCGCCTTTTGATCCATGGTCGCGCCGATGAATCAGCCTGACACCCGCCCCGATCCCCAGGACGACCTCGCCCATCAGCCGAGCTCCGGCTCCTTGAGTGCCCGTGCCCGCGCGGCGGTCGCGCCCCAGTCTCCGTACCTCTCCGGTCTCAACCCTGAGCAGAGGGCGGCCGTCGAGGCGACGGAGGGGCCGGTCCTCGTGCTCGCCGGCGCGGGCACGGGCAAGACCCGCGTGCTCACGACCCGCATCGCCCACCTGATCGCGACCCAAAAAGCCTATCCGTCCCAGATCCTGGCTGTGACCTTCACCAACAAGGCGGCCCGGGAAATGCGCGAACGCGTGGCCGCCGTGATCGGCGAGATGGCCGAGGGCATGCAGTGGCTCGGCACCTTCCACTCCATCGGCACCAAGATCCTGCGCCGACATGCGGAGCTGGTGGGGTTGCGCTCCGACTTCACGATCCTGGGAACCGACGACCAGCTGCGGCTGATGAAGCAGGTGATCGAGGCCGAGGGCATCGACGAGAAGCGCTGGCCGGCCCGGCAGCTCGCGTCCCTCATCGACGGCTGGAAGAACCGCGGCCTGGGTCCCAACCAGATTCCGGCCGGCGAAGCGGGCGCCTTCGCCAACGGCAAGGGCGGCAAGCTCTACACGGCCTATCAGGACCGGCTGAAGACCCTGAACGCAGTCGATTTCGGCGACCTCCTGCTCGAATGCCTGCGCCTCTGGCGCGAGCATCCGGACGTTCTGGAGCAGTACCAGAACAGGTTCCGCTACATGCTGGTGGACGAGTACCAGGACACCAACGTCGCCCAGTACCTCTGGCTGCGGCTCCTCGCGCAGGCGCGCAAGAACCTGTGCTGCGTCGGCGACGACGACCAGTCGATCTACGGCTGGCGCGGCGCCGAGGTCGACAACATCCTGCGCTTCGAGCACGACTTCCCGGGCGCGACCGTGATTCGCCTCGAGCGCAACTACCGCTCGACCGGCCACATCCTGTCCGCCGCTTCGGTGCTCATCGCCAAGAACCAGGGCCGCCTCGGCAAGACCCTGCGCACCGAGGACGAGCCCGGCGAGAAGGTGACGATCACCGGCGCCTGGGACTCCGAGGACGAAGCGCGGCTGATCGGCGAGGAAATCGAGGCGTTTCACGCCAAGAAGCATCCGCTGTCCGAGATCGCCATTCTCGTGCGCATCTCGGCCCAGATGCGCGAGATCGAAGACCGGCTCGTGCAGCTCGGCGTGCCCTACCGCGTCATCGGCGGCCCGCGCTTCTACGAGCGAGCCGAGATCCGCGATGCGCTGGCTTATCTTCGCGTCGTCAACCAGCCGGCCGACGACCTCGCCTTCGAGCGCATCGTCAACGTGCCGAAGCGGGGCCTGGGCGACGCGACGATCCAGGTGCTGCACAACCATGCCCGCGCGGCCCGCGTGCCGCTCGTGGAGGCCGCGCGCTTCATCATCGAGACGGACGAGCTGAAGCCGAAGCCGCGTGCCACCCTGCGCGATCTCCTCACGTCCTTCGGACGCTGGGCGAAGCTCTCGGAGACCATGAGCCAGTCCGAAGTCGCCCAGGTCGTGCTGGAGGAATCCGGCTACACGGACATGTGGCAGAAGGACAAATCCGCCGACGCGGCAGGACGGCTCGAAAACCTCAAGGAGCTCGTGCGCTCCATGGAGGAGTTCCCTGACCTGCAGAGCTTCCTGGAGCACGTCTCCCTGGTGATGGAGGCCAACGAATCCGACACCACCGAGCGTGTGAGCCTGATGACGCTCCACGCCGCCAAGGGCCTGGAATTCGACACCGTCTTCCTGCCCGGATGGGAGGAAGGCCTGTTCCCGAACCAGCGGGCGCTGGACGAGAGCGGACGCGCCGGCCTCGAGGAGGAGCGCCGCCTCGCCCATGTGGGCCTGACCCGCGCGCGGCGGCGGGCGAAGATCTATTTCGCGTCCAACCGGCGCATCCATGGCCTGTGGAACTCGACCATCCCGAGCCGCTTCGTCGACGACCTGCCGGAGAACGACGTGGAGATCGTCGAGGCGCCTGCGAACTTCTCCTATGGCGGATACGGCGGCGGCTCGCGCTTCGACCGCATGACCCCGTTCAGCGGCTCCTCCTATCAGACCCCCGGCTGGCAGCGCGCCCAGGCGCACCGGGCCAGCACGGACGACGGCGGCTATTCCGCCCGCCGCTCCGGCGACCGGCGCGGCCCTCTCATGATCGAAGGGGAGCTGGTGGCGAAGTCCACTGGCGCCGCCTCGAGCTTCAAGGCCGGCGGACGCGTGCTCCACTCGAAGTTCGGCCCCGGCACGATCGAGGCCGTGGACGGCAACAAGCTCACGGTCGAGTTCGACAAGGCCGGCCGCAAGATGGTGCTCGACAGCTTCGTCGAGACGCTGAGCTAGGGCGCGCCAGCCGGCGCGCCCTGCCGCGTGCGATCGTCACGATGCGGACGGCGGCACCGGCTTCGGCGGCGTGCCGTAGGTGCGCGGGTCGACCGGGTTGAGCAGGCCCTCGTCTTCCGTGTAGGCCGGCGGGTGCTCCACATAGGTGAACTGGCCCTTGCCGTCCGGCGCCTGCCCCTTGGCCCAGCGGCCCTGCGCGCTCTCGGTCCCCTCGGAATGGTTGAGGAACTGGTATGAGACCTCCGTCCGCTCCAGGTCCTGCGGGAAGTTCGATGGCACCGGGGTCGTCTCGAGACCATCCTCCTCGAGTTCCTGGATCGCCGCGAGCCACTGGTTCTGGTGCATGGTGTCGCGCGCGAGCAGGAACGACAGCATGTCCTTCACACCCCTGTCGTCCGTCATGTTGTAGAGACGCGCTACCTGTAGGCGGCCCTGCGACTCAGCCGTCACGTTGAAGCGGAAATCGGCCAGGAGGTTGCCACTCGAAATGGTGTAGGCGGACGTCCACGGATTTCCCATGCTGTCGGACGGACGCGCACCGAGGCCGCCGACGATCAGATGCTGCGGGTTCATGCCGGCGACGAGCACATCCTCGATGCGGGATCCGCCCATGACGGCGCCGACGAGCGAGTTCCTGGCCGCATCCTCCTGCGCCTCCACCGGGGAGGTCTCCAGGAGACGGGCGATCATGGTGGCCAGCATCTCGACGTGACCGATTTCCTCGGTGCCGATGTCGAGCAGCATGTCCCGGTACTTCTGCGGACCGCGGCTGTTCCAGCCCTGGAACAGGTAGGTCATCATCACGCTGATCTCGCCCCACTGCCCGCCGAGGGGCTCCTGCAGCATCTTGGCGAAGATCGGATCCGGCTTATCGGGCTTGGCATTATAGGCCATGTGCCGCTGACGGAAGAACATCGGCGTCTCCTCTCGTATGAGATGTAAAGGACTTGTCCGCCCTGCAGGGGTCCTCTCTCCAACAAGAGCGACTCGCGGTTGTTCCCGAATTTCCCTGGATACGCCGTAGTTTAGAGCCCTTCTGATCTGCGCCTGCGGCCCTCTAGCCACCCGCCCGCAACTGTGGAACCATTCGGCGCGTTTTTCGGCAACCGACGAGGCCTCGATGTTCCCCCTGTCCCACATGCTCCGATCCTTCGTGCGGACCGGCACGCTCAAAGTCATCGATGCTGATGGCGGGGTGCATGTCTTCGCGGGTGCGCCCGGCCCGCAAGTCACAATGCGGCTGACGGATCGCTCACTCTACCACAAGCTCTTCCTCAATCCGGAGCTTCATGCGGGCGAGGCCTACATGGACGGTCGCCTGAGCTTCGAGGACGGCTCGACGCTCCGGGACTTCCTGACCCTGTTCTCGACGAACCGCTCGTCGCTTGCCAACTACCCGCTGCAGAACGTGCTGAAGCGCATCTCGCGCACGGTGAAGCGCTTCCAGCAGGCGAACCCCGTCGGCCAGGCGCAGAAGAACGTGGCGCACCACTACGATCTCGGCAACGACTTCTACAAGCTCTTCCTGGATAAGGGGATGCAGTATTCCTGCGCCTACTTCCAGAGCGACGACGACACGCTGGAGGAAGCGCAGCAGAACAAGCTTCGCCTCATCGCCTCGAAGCTCCAGCTCAAGCCGGGCCTGAAGATCCTCGACATCGGCAGCGGCTGGGGCGACCTCGCGCTCTATCTCGCGGCCATGGAGGATGTGGACGTCACCGGCGTCACGCTCTCCAAGGAGCAGCACGAGCTCTCGAACGAAAAGGCGCGCCGCGCAGGCCTCTCCCATCGCGTCCGCTTCGAGCTGCGCGACTATCGTCACGTGGAGAGCCGCTTCGACCGCATCGTCTCGGTCGGCATGTTCGAGCATGTGGGCGTGCACCATTACGGCGAGTTCTTCGCCAAGATCAACGCGCTGCTCGACGACGACGGCCTGATGGTGCTGCACTCCATCGGCAAGATGAGTCCGCCCGGCACGGCAAGCCCCTGGCTGCGCAAGTACATCTTCCCGGGCGCCTATTCGCCGGCTCTCTCGGAGGTGTTTCCGGTAGTCGAGCAGGCGCAGCTCTGGGTCACGGATCTCGAGTTCCTGCGCCTGCATTACGCGAAGACGCTGAACCACTGGCACCGGCGTTTCGAGGCGAACCGCGACAAGATCAAGGCCATGTACGACGAGCGCTTCTGCCGGATGTTCGAGTTCTACCTGATCAGCGCGGAATCGATGTTCCTCACCGGCAGCCAGCTCGTGTTCCACATGCAGCTCGCGCGACGGCGCGACGCCGCGCCGATCGTGCGCGACTACATCACCGACACCCAGCGCGCCTACAGGGCCAAGGAAGCGGAGCGGCTCCAGGTGCTCAAGGGAGCCGCGGAACTGATGCCTGCATCGTGAGAGCTCTGCATATCACTCCCACCCCATCCTGATGAGAGCGTAGGCGGCGTCTCGGAGACCTCATCCTGAGGAGCCGCGACAGCGGCGTCTCGAAGGATGGTTCATTGCACGCTGGAGACGCCTCGTCCTTCGAGACGGATTTCTTGCGCAATCCTCCTCAGGATGAGGCTGTGGGAATGTCTCGCTCCTCAGCATGAGGGCTGTGATGGCGGCACCGCCGTACAGTGAGTCACGCACGCTACGAAGCTAGGTCACGGTCTCGTAATCCTTGTTCTTCAGGCCATCGTGGGAGTGACGGGTCGGCAGCGTGCCTTCGGGCTGTGTCTTGAAGAACGAGTCCGCCTTGGCGCCCATCGGTCCCTTGGAGATCGTGATGCCGCCGTCGACCGCGTAGAGCGCGCCGGTCACGAAGCTCGCCTCGTCGGACGCGAGGAAGCAGAAGACGTTGGCGACCTCCTCCGGCGTGCCGCGCCGACCCATCGGCGTCGCCTGAGTGATCATGCTGGCGAGTTCAGAATCCATTGGGCCCGTGGACTTGTGCGTCCAGGCCGTATCGATCGGTCCGGGGCATACGCAATTGGCGCGCACGCCATAGGCCGCCTGCTCGCCCGCGACGCCGCGGATGAAAGAGTGGATGAAGGCCTTGGTGCCGCCGTACATGGCGTTCTTCGGATGGCCGATCATGCCGGCCTCCGAGCCTGTGGCGACGATGTTGCCGTGAGTCTTCTGGAGGTAAGGCAGCGCGAACTTCGTCATCAGGAAGACGGAGCGCACATTGGCCCGAAGGGTCTCGTCGAACTTGTCGATAGGATAGTCCTGCGTCTCGCCGACGGCGAGGAAGACGCCCGCGTTGTTGATCAGCACGTCGATGCGCCCATAGACGCTCGCGCAGGCCTCGACGGCCGCTTCAGCGTGCCGCTCCTCGGCGATGTCGCCGAGGTAGACCTCCGCGAAACCGCCCGCGCCGTTGATGAGCCGCGCCACGTCCTCGACGGGATCGTCGGGCAGGCCCACCAGCATGAGGCGGGCGCCCTCCTTGGCGAACTTGAGCGCGATGGCTTCGCCGATGCCGGTTCCGGCTCCGGTGACGATGGCGACTTTGTCGAAGAGACGGCCAGGCATGCAATTTCCCCATCATGATGACGGCAGGCGGGCAGCGCCTGCGGTTCGGATCGGACGAGGGCACAACGGGACCTCTTCAGGAGGGTTCCAGGCAGGGGGCGTCAAACAATGCGTGATCTTGCCCGCGAGCGGTGGTAAGCGGAGGCCATGCTTGAAGGACTGCACCCAAACCGCCCGACCCACGTCTTCCGGATCACGACCGACGAGCGCTCCGCTCGCGCCATGACCGAGCTGATCGGCGAGATCTTCGACCCGGCCGAGACAGCCGTGGCCGCCTTCGAGACGGAGGAGGACGGGCCGTGGCTCCTCGAGGCTTACTTCGCCATGGAGCCCAACGAGGCGGCGATTCGCGACCTCCTGCGGCCGGTCGTGGGCGAGGAGGCCGACAAGGGCGTGTTCGTGCCGCTCGAGCAGCAGGATTGGGTGAAGGCGTCCCTGGAGGGCTTGAACCCGGTCCGCGCCGGGCGCGTCTTGGTGCACGGCTCCCACGACCGCGAGCAGCGGCGGCCGAACGACGTCGCCATCGAGATCGAAGCGGCCCTCGCCTTCGGCACGGGCCACCACGGCACGACGAGGGGCTGCCTGCTCGCCTTCGTGGACGAGCTGAAGCTGCGCCAGCCGCGCCATGTGCTCGATGTGGGAACGGGAACGGGAATCCTGGCCTTCGCGGCCGCGAAGATCCTCAGGCAGCCGGTGGTCGCCGGCGACATCGATCCGGAAGCGGTGCGCGTCGCGCGCGAGAATGCGCGACTGAACGGAATCGCGTCCTGGATGAAGCTCTATGTGGGTCCGGGCGTCCGCAATGCGATGGCCGACAGGCCGGGGCATTTCGACCTGGTCTTCGCCAACATCCTGGCAAAGCCCCTGCGGATCCTGGCGCCGTCTCTCGCGCGGGTGGCGAGCCGCGACGGAACGCTGATCCTGTCAGGCCTGCTGGTGAAGGACGTCGCGGGCGTCCTCTCGGCCTATGCGGCCCAAGGATGGCATCTGCAGCGCCGCTACGACCTGGAAGGCTGGGTGGCGCTGGTGCTCAAGCGGGGCGGCGCGCATCCGCGGCCCCGCTCAACGGACAGGCATTAGTCCATCAGAACGCGCGGATAGCGCTTGGCGAGCTCGCGACGCAGCTCGATGGTCTCGAGATAGATGTCGCGGATGGCCTTCATGACGGTGACGATGATCATTGGTCTTCTCTCGGGTTAGATCTTGAAAGGAAGCTGTTCGTCCTGAGCCAGAAACTCGGGCGCGTGGCTCTGCCGGCGGCACAGGTCGTTCACGAGACTCTCGTGACGGCGCAGCTGAGCCTCGGCGCTCTTCATCCGCGCCTCCATCACCGCGCTCATGAAGCGCTTAGTGAGGCCGGGAAGGCTCGAAGCCGGGCGCTCGGCGGCAGCCGGGGCGGTGTTGGCGGTCGGTGCGAAATAGGCAGTAGCCATGGGTACATCTCCAACGAGTTGGCGTGATGTCCCTTCAGCGTTCCTCGTTTTATCGTTACCAATAAGGTAAGTCGCCCTGACCTATTTTTGGAGTGGGTATTTTGTCATGCGAGCTATGCTCGTATTGCAGCGCACAAGGCCTGAGCGTTAACTTTTAGGCAGGCAGCGCATAGATGCTATGCAGATTGTAGCTTGGCCATGCATCTCCGGTGACGGCAGGACGGTTGCAGCTTGGGCGCGGCAGGCCTAGCGTGTCGCGCCTCAAGGATCCCACCACCGGTTTATGGCATGGCCCGCTTTCAGACCTTCGACGACTCCACCTCCCCGTCCCAAGGCCCCGACCGCATCGCGAAGCTGCGCGCCGAGCTGGCGCGCCGCGGCTACGAGGGCTTCATCGTTCCCCGCGCCGACGAGCACCAGGGCGAGTACGTGCCGAAGAGCGCGGAGCGCCTCGCCTGGCTGACGGGCTTCACCGGATCGGCCGGCACGGCGGTCATCCTGCAGAGGGAGGCAGCTCTCGTGGTCGACGGACGCTACACGGTCCAGGCCGCCGAGCAGGTCGACACGTCCGTGATCACGCCCGTTCAGATGGCCGAGACCTCCGCCGAGGACTGGATCGCGACGCACCTGCCCGCCGGCACCACGCTGGCTTATGACCCATGGCTCCACACCAGCGACGGCCTGAAGCGGCTGGAGCAGGCCGTGACCCGCGCCGGCGGCAGCCTCGCCCCGGTCGACATCAATCTCGTCGACGTGATCTGGGTTGACCGCCCCGCCCTGCCGCAGGCGCCGGTGCGGCCGCATCCGGGCCAGTATGCGGGCGAGGATGCTCCGTCGAAGTTGGAGCGCATCCGCAAGAAGATGACCGAGGCCAAGGTCGACGCGCTCGTGATCTCGGACCCGCACAACCTCGCCTGGTCGTTCAACCTCCGCGGCGGCGACGTGGGCCATACGCCCCTGCCGCTAGGTTACGCGATCATCCCCTGCGAGGGTCCGGCCCGCCTATTCTTCGACCCGGCTAAGATCACCAACGAGGCCGGCGACGCGGTCGGCGACCTCGCGGAGTTCGTGCCGATCAGCGGCTTCCAGGCCGCCCTCGAGGAACTCGGGGAAAGCGGCCGCAAGGTCCGGATCGATTCCGCCACGGGCTCCGTCGCCCTGATCCGGCGCATCGAGGGCGCGGGCGGCAAGGTCGATGTGGGGGCCGATCCGATCTCCCTCATGAAGGCGGTCAAGAACAAAGCCGAGATCGCCGGCTCACGGACCGCCCATCACCGGGACGGCATCGCGGTCGCCCGCTTCCTCACCTGGCTCGACCGGGAGGCTCCGAAAGGCAAGCTCACCGAGATCGACGCTGTCGAGGCGCTGGAGGCTTTCCGCATCGAGACCGGGGCGCTCAAGAACATCTCGTTCCCGAGCATCTCGGGCGCCGGCCCCAACGCCGCCCTGCCCCATTACCGGGTGACGAGCTCCAGCAACCGGCCGATCGAGATCAACCAGATCTTCCTGATCGATTCCGGCGCGCAATACGAGGACGGCACCACCGACATCACCCGCACCGTCGTGGTGGGCGAGCCCACGCCTGAGATGAAGGACCGCTTCACCCGGGTGCTCCAGGGCCACATCGCCATCGCCCGCGCGGTGTTCCCGAAGGGCACGACCGGCGCGCAGATCGACAGCTTCGCCCGCAAGCCCCTGTGGGAGGCGGGCCTCGACTTCGATCACGGCACGGGACACGGGATCGGCAGCTATCTGTCGGTGCACGAGGGGCCGCAGCGCATCGCCAAGACCGGCACGACGCCGCTCGAGATCGGCATGATGCTGTCCAACGAGCCCGGCTACTACAAGCCGGGCGCCTACGGCATTCGCATCGAGAACCTGATCCTGGTGGAGGGCCGCACGATCCCGGGCGGCGACCGGGAGATGCTCGGCTTCGAGACCCTCACCTTCTCGCCCATCGACCTGCGTCTCGTCGAGCCGTCGATCATGACGGCAGACGAGATCGCCTGGCTCGACGATTACCACGCGAAGGTGCGGGAGAGGCTCGCGGCCGAGCTCGCCCCCGAGACGCGGGCCTGGCTGGAGCAGGCGACGCGGCCGATCGGTTAAATCTCCGTCAGATCACGCCCCGCAGCAGCACCACCGACGCCACACCGACCGCCACCGTCGCGAGGAGCGGCAGGCGGAACGCCGCGATGGCCGTGATCGCGGCCGCGATGGCCTCGGCCCAGCCGGTGGTGAGCGCCGTCGGGGCGATGACGGCAACGAGCACCGCCGGCGGGATGGCGTCGAACGCCGCCTTGGCGCGGCCCGTGAGCACGAGCCGGTCGGCCACGAACAGGCCAGCGATCCGGGTGATGTAGGTCACCGCCGCCATGGCGAGGATCGCCAAGAGGGTCGTCGTGTCCACGCTCATGCCCTTGCCTCCTTCGGGGCCGCCAAGTAGGCGGCCGCGATGCCGGCGATCGCACCGCAGGCCACATGCCAGGGGGCGCCGATGAAATGGTGGACGAGGGCCGCCACGGCCGCGCTGGTGCCGACCGTGACCAGGGTCACGCGGCTGCGGCCGAAGCCCGCGATGAGGCCGATGAACAGGGCCGTGAAGGCGAAATCCGCCCCGAGCCGCGCCGGATCGCCCAGGAAGGAGCCGAGGACAGCCCCGAGGGTCGTCGAGACCACCCAGTTGGCGAACAGCATGCCCGCCATGGCGGCCCAGTAGGCGCCCGTCACCGGACGGTCGAGGGCGCGCCGCTCGGCCAGCGCCCAGGATTCGTCGGTCAGGAAGAAATAGGCCAGGAGCTCCTGCGTCCGCGACAGCTTCATCTTGGGCGAGAGGGAGGCCCCCATCAGCACGTGGCGGACGTTGATGAGGAAGGTCGCGAAGGCGAGCGTCAGGATGGGAGCCGGGTGGATCCAGGTCTCGATGGCGGCGAACTGCGCCCCGCCCGCGAAGACGAGGGTCGACATCAGCGTGACCTCCGCCGTCGTCATGCCTTTGCCGGCCGCGACCGCGCCGAAGAGGAGGCCGATGGGGATCGCCGCGATGGCGGCCGGCGCGATGTCGCGCAGGCCCGCCCGCGCCTCGCGGCCCAACTCGGTTCGATAGGGATTGATTTGGTCCATGGTCATGTCCGTTTGCGGCCTTATGCCGAAACGGCGGCGCGGCGTCTTGGATGAAAGTGCTTTCTCGGGAGAGCGCATCGTTTGGTACGGAAAACCGGATCCACTTTTTGCGAACGATGCGCTACGCGGCCCGGAAGATGCCGGGGGTGACGCCCATGCGGGCCTTGAAGACCCGGTTGAGGTGGCTCTGGTCGAAGAACCCGCAGGCCGCCGCCACGTCCCCCGGCGACTCCCCCTGCCCGAGGAGGCGGCCCGCGGCGCGGAAGCGCCGGTCGAGCAGATAGGCGTGGGGCGTCAGGCCTGTTTCCTTGCGGAAGGCGCGGATGAAGTGGCTGCGGGACAGGCCGGCGATGCGGGCGAGTTCCGCCAGCTCCGCCTCCTGGCCGAGATGAGTATCGAGGTAGTCGCGGACCCGGGCGATCCCCTTCGAGCAGCCCCGCACCCGCGGCAGACCGTCGAGATCGGCCCAGCGGGCGATGAGACGGGCAAGATAGTCGACGAGCCGCGTGTCCTGCTCCATCTCGGAGGCCCAGCTGTCGTCCCGGCACAGGCAGACATGAAGCTCGGCATGGGCCAGGGCGAGCTCCGGATCGTGCATCACCGAGTGCCGGAACCAGGGCGGCCGGGAGAGCGGCCGTCCGGCCACGTCCTCGGCGATCTCCTGCATCAGCTCGGGCGAGGGATAGAACGTCCGATACTCGAAGCCGCCGCCATAGGGCTCGCCGTCGTGGATCTCGTCGGGGCACACGACCGCGACCGCGCCGGGACCGGCATAATGCTGCTCGCCCCGGTGGAAGAACGTCTCGCAGCCCGAGAGAATAGCCGCCACCGCATAGGTCTCGTGGGTGTGCCGGGCATAGGCGTGGCGGCGGAAGGTGGCGCGCAGGCAGTCGAGGCCGTGGTGCCGCGGCACCCGCCAGAAATGGGTCACGTCGCCCGCATCCCGCTGGTCGGGATCGAGGGACAGCTCAGGGCTCACCAGGCTCATGGCCGCCATCATGGCACATCAGGGACGAGCCGTCTTGCACAGGAGTCTCACCCGCGGCCCACGAGGGCGAACCAGCCGTCCTCGTCCATGACCTGCACGTCGAACTCCTTGGCCTTGGCGAGCTTGGAGCCCGCGCCCGGTCCGGCCACGACGATGTCGGTCTTCTTCGACACGGATCCGGCCACCTTGGCGCCGAGCCGCTCGGCCATGGCCTTGGCCTCCTCACGGGTCATCTGCTCCAGCGAGCCGGTGAAGACCACGGTCTTGCCGGCGACCGGCGAATGGGCGGCCGCCACCGTCTCGACCGGCACCGTCGTCACCTGGGCGAGGAGCGCGTCGAGCATCTCCTCGTTGTGCTCCTCCTTGAAGAACTCGATGATCGCCTCCGCCACCACCGGCCCGATGCCCCCGATGGAGGTGAGCTCCGCATGGGCCTCCGACCCCGGATCGGCCGCAGCCTTCGCGGTCTCGCGCAGGGAATCGAAGGTGCCGAAATGGCGCGCGAGCAGGCGCGCCGAGGTTTCGCCCACATGCGGGATGCCGAGCGCAAAGATGAAGCGGTTCAGCGCGATGCTGCGGCGCGCCTCGATGGCGTCGAACAGGTTCCTGGCGCTGGTCGCGCCCCACCCTTCCCGGTTCTCCAGTCGCTTGAGGCTGCGCTCGTTGCGGGCTTGGAGCGTGAAGATGTCCTGCGGGCGCTGGACCAGTCCCTCCGCGTAGAACTCCTCGATGCGCTGCTCGCCCATTCCCTCGATGTCGAAGGCGTTGCGCGATACGAAATGCTTGAGGCGCTCGCGCGCCTGCGCCGGGCAGATCAGGCCGCCGGTGCAGCGGCGCACCGCATCCTCCTTGCCGGTGCGCGGGTTGACCTCGCGCACCGCATGGCTGCCGCAGGCGGGACAGGTGGTCGGAAACTCGTAGGGCTTGGCATCCGCCGGGCGCTTTTCCAGCACCACGTCGAGCACCTTCGGGATCACGTCGCCGGCGCGCTGCACCACCACCGTGTCGCCGATGCGGATGTCGACGCCGCCCCGGATCTTCTCGCCGTTGCCGCCGATGCCGCGGATGTAGTCCTCGTTATGAAGCGTCGCGTTCGACACCACGACGCCGCCCACGGTCACGGGCTTGAGCTTCGCGATCGGGTTGAGCGAGCCGGTGCGGCCCACATTGATCTCGATGTCCTCCAGCACCGTCACGGCGCGCTGGGCCGGGAACTTGTGCGCCAGCGCCCAGCGCGGCGAACGCGACACGAAGCCGAGTCGCTGCTGGAGGTTCAGGTCGTCGACCTTGTAGACGACGCCGTCGATGTCGTAGCCGAGATTGGCCCGGTCGGTCTCGATGGCGTGGTAGTGCTCCAGCATCTCGGCGACGCTCGACACGCGGCGCGTGAGCTTGTTCACCGTGAAGCCGAAGCCGCGCAGGACCTCCATCATGCCGAACTGCGTGTCGGCCGGCATCTCGCTGACCTCGCCCCAGGCATAGGCGAAGAAGCACAAGGGGCGCGACGCGGTGATGGCCGGATCGAGCTGGCGCAGGCTGCCCGCCGCGGCGTTGCGCGGATTGGCGAAGAGCGGCTTGCCGGCCGCCTCCTGGCGCGCGTTGATGGCGGCGAAATCCGCGTGCGAGAGATAGACCTCGCCGCGCACCTCGAACACCTCCGGCACGTGCGAACCTTTGAGCTTCTGCGGGATGTCGCCGACCGTGCGGGCATTGGCCGTCACGTCCTCGCCCACCGCGCCGTCGCCGCGGGTCGCGGCGGTGACGAGCCGGCCCTTCTCGTAGCGCAGGCTCAGGGAGAGCCCGTCGATCTTGGGCTCCGCCGTGAAGACGAGCGGCGTCTCGCCCTTGAGCTGCAGGAAGCGGCGGATGCGCTCGACGAACTCCTCCACGTCCTCGTCCGCGAAGCCGTTGGCGAGCGAGAGCATCGGCACCCGGTGGCGGACCTTCGAGAACTTCTCTGACGCCCGCGAGCCCACCTTCTGGGTCCGGCTCTCGGCCGTCTTCAGTTCCGGAAAGCGCTCCTCGAGCGCCTCGTAGCGCAGGCGCAGGGCATCGTATTCCGCGTCCGTGACGGTCGGCGCGTCCTCCTCGTAGTAGCGCCTGTCGTGCTCGGCGATTTCCGCACCAAGCGCCTCGTGCTCGGCACGGGCTTCCTGGGCGCTCAGCTGGTCGACGGACGTTTCGTGAGGGGCTTTTTTCGCGGACATGATCGAATCGGGTTTGAGGTCGCTTGAACCATAGCGCCCGGACCGGGACTCTCCAGGGGTGGCGGACGATCGGTTCACGGTATTCTGCGCGGTCGGCATGAAAGAGCCGGTTAATCTCCGGGCACGCGGGCTCGGCTTCGCGCCATGTGGCGCGAAGGGTTTTGGGCTGGTCCTGGCTTGTCTCGTGAGAGAGGGAAGCGCGGGACGACTGCTGCCTTCCGCGATCCGCAGCGGAGCGCGCAAAGGTATTCGGGGGCGGGGCCGCCCGGAGACGGGAGGCGCAAGCCGTCCCGCGCGCGGTGCGTGTGAAGGAGCCCGGCCTCGCGCTCCGGCCGATGTGGCGGGACTCCACAGCTGTCCCCATCGGCCTTACGGCGCCTGTCGCGCAGCCCCGGAGAGGTGTCAGGCCTCCGGTGCGGGCGAGGCTGAGGAGAGGATGAAGACGGCCCTGCCCGATCAGGCCCGCCTACCTCGTCTCCCGCTCAGGTTTCCCGATGCCGGCGGGGTGCGAGGCCGCCGGCGATCCGAACCGCATCCGCTCTCCTTCGACCGACGCCTCGGGCGCGTCCCTCGCGAGAGCGAACGGCAACGATATAGCCAAGCTTGGGCCGACTGTCAAGAACAAAGAGGGAACACGTCTTCTCTGCCGTCATTCCGGGACGGCCGCAGGCCGGGCCCGGAACCCATAACCACCAGCGTTTCAAGGTGAAGCGAGAAGCGTCCCACCGCGTTCTGCACCGTCATCGGCTCTGGGTTCCGGGCTCCGCTGCGCGGCCCCGGAATGACGACAGTTTGCGTCCAGACTGACGCCGACCACCTTATCCCCTGGAGGGACGGTCGATGCAGTCGTCGCCCTGGATGTCGTGGAAGCTGATGCGGATCCGGCCGATGTGGCGGGTCGGGTCGGCCGGGGCACCGAGGCCGATGACCGGGTTCATCTCGCCCACGACGCATTCGGTCTCGCTGTGCGGCCTGAGCCGGACCTGGCGGTGCCTGACCCGCGCCTCGAATTCATGGATGAGCAGCAGGGTCTCGTCGTCCACGTCGACGTCGAGGCGGCAATAGCGCCGGCCCTCGGCGTTGGCGGCGATGCTGGCTCCGTCCAGCAGGTGCCGAAGCTCCGGGGGCCACTCGACGATGGGAGCTTGTGTCAGCGGCACGATCCACCTCCTGATCCGCAGACCATTCCTTCGAAGAAAGGCTACGGATTCAAGCGAGGACCAGGCTCGGCGGTTCCATCGGAGCCCCGCCCGAAGCAGGCCTGTCCCAATCGGCACGAACTTCGTCGCAAAGTGTCAAGCGCCGCGGGGTTCGGGCACCTAGGCTCACGATGTCCAGACATGCAGGAGGCTTGAGATGCTCAAACGGACGATTGGCGCGATGACGGCCCTGTTCATCCTCGGCGCCCCGGTGGCTTACGCCCAGGGGACCTCCGGCGCCGCCCAGCACGAACCGCCGATGCTGAACCGCACGGAGTTCAAGATCCTGACCGATGCCCGGGTGGGCGCCGTCAAGATCGCGCTGCAGCTCACGCCGGAGCAGGAGAAGCTCTGGCCGCCCGTCGAGGAGGCGATCCGCGCCAGAGCGGAGTGGCGCTACGACCGCCTCGCCAAGTTCGAGCAGGCGATGAGCCAGCAGCCCGGCCCGTTCGATCCCTCGAAATTCTATCAGGACCGCGCCGAGGTCATGTCGGAGCGGGCCGCCAACCTGAAGAAGCTCGCGACCGCCTGGCAGCCGCTCTTCCAGACCCTGACGCCCGACCAGAAGACGCGCCTGGAGCTCCTCACCGTGCGGGCGGCCGAGCGGATCAGGGACATGGCCGAGGCCCGGCGGATGGAGACGGACGACGAGGACGAGTTCGCGTTCTGATGCGGGGCTGCGGGGCCGCCCGCAGCCTTACCTCAATGCGCGGCGGCTTCCAGGAGCCTTGCGGCCGCCGCGCGGGCTTCCTCGGTGATGGTGGCGCCCGCGAGCATGCGGGCGATCTCCTCGCGCCGCGGCGTGGCCTCCAGCGGGATCACCCGCGTGGCGACCCGGTCGGAGCCCTTCACGCCCTCCTTGGCGATGAGGAAGTGGCTCTCGGCCCGCGCCGCCACCTGCGGGGCGTGCGTGACGGCCATGACCTGGACCCGCTGCGCCAGGCGCGCGAGGCGCTGGCCGATGGCGTCCGCCACCGCGCCGCCGACGCCGGTGTCGATCTCGTCGAAGACCAGGGTCGGGGCGGAGCCCTTGTCGGCCAGCACCACCTTGAGGGCCAGCATGAAGCGGGAGAGCTCGCCGCCCGACGCCACCTTCATCAGCGGCCCGGCGCGGGTGCCCGGATTGGTCTGGGCCCAGAACTCGACCCGCTCGAACCCGCCGGGATCGCGGCTGGTCTCGTCGGTCTGGATGTCGGTGATGAAGCGGGCGCGCTCCAGCTTCAGGGGCGGCAGCTCCGCCTGGACGGCGGCATCGAGGGCCTGGGCGGCCTTCTTCCGACCCGCCGAGAGGGCCTTGGCGGCAGCGAGGTAGGCCTTGTCGGCCTCCTTCAGGGACGCCTCGAGCGCGGAGAGCTTCTCCTCGCCGGCGTCGATCGCCGCCACGTCCTCGATGAAGCGCTGGCGCAGGGCCGCGAGCTCGTCGGCCGGCACGTCGTATTTGCGGGCAGCGGCGCGGAGCGCGAAGAGGCGCTCCTCGGTCTGCTCCAGCTCGCGCGGGTCGTATTCCGTGGCCCGGATCGCCTCCTCCAGGGCCGCGCGGGCCTCGTCGATGGCGACGAGAGCCGCGTCCAGCGCCTTCACGCTGGGCTCCACGAGAGCCGGCGCCTGGGCGCCCCGGCGCTCGAGCTTGCGCACGGCGGCGGAGAGCTCCGGCACGGGGGAGGAATTGCCCGCCACCGCCTCGAAGGCCTCGTTGAGGTCCTGGGCAACCTTTTCGGACTGCATCATGACGATGCGGCGCTCGGCCAGGGACTCCTCCTCGCCGGGCTTCGGCGCGAGCTTGTCCAGCTCCTCTACCGCGTGGCGCAGGAAGTCGGATTCCTGGCGGGCCTTGTCGATCCGCTTGCGATGCTCGTGCAGCTCGTGGCGCGCGTCCTTGACCCGGCGGGCGGCCTCGCCCACGGCCTGGACCTCACCACCGAGGCCCCCGAAGGCATCGAGAATCGCCCGGTGGGTGACCGGGTCGACGAGGGCGCGGTCGTCGTGCTGGCCGTGGATCTCGACCAGGGCCGCGCCGATGCTTTTCAGCACCTGGACGCTCACCGGCTGGTCGTTGACGAAGGCGCGCGTGCGCCCGTCCGCCACCTGCACGCGGCGGAGGATCAGGTCGCCATCGGTGTCGATATCGGCCTCAGCCGCAACTTTTCGGGCGGGATGATCCAGGGGACAGTCGAAGACGGCCGTCACCTGGCCTTGCGTTTCCCCGTGCCTGACGAGGCTTCCATCGCCTCGCCCGCCCAGAGCCAATGCAAAAGCATCGAGAAGGATCGACTTGCCGGCTCCGGTCTCGCCGGTGAGGACGCTGAGGCCCTCACGGAAATGAAGCTCGAGCTTGTCGATGAGGACGATGTCGCGAATCGCCAGCTGGATCAGCATGGATGATGAGGCTTACCCCGTGCGCTGACCGACCTGCGGGACACCACGGAACGCCTTGCTGATCCACGAGCCGGAATCCTCGCGCGGCTCGACGCCGCCCTTGGCCAGCAGGTTGTAGGCGTCCTTGTACCAAGGACTGTCAGGGAAGTTGTGACCGAGGACCGCCGCGGCCGTCTGCGCCTCGCTGACGACGCCCATGGCCATGTAGGCCTCGGTGAGACGCTCGAGCGCCTCCTCGACGTGGCGGGTCGTCTGGTAGCGCGAAACGACGTTCCGGAAGCGGTTGATGGCGCCGGCATAGTTGCGCTTCTGGAGGTAGAAGCGGCCGACCTCGAGCTCCTTGCCGGCGAGCTGGTCGCTCGCGACCTGGATCTTCTTCTTCGCGTCCGACACGTATTCCGAACGGGGATAGCGCTCCACCAGCTCCTGGAGGGCCAGGATGGCGCGCTCGGACTTCTCCTGGTCGCGGGTGATGTCCGGAATTTGATCGTAGTAGGACGAGGCGAGCAGGTACTGCGCATAGGCGGCGTCCGAGGTGTTCGGATGCTGCTGCAGGTAGCGCTTCGAGGCCGTGATGGCCTCCTCGTAGAGGCCGCCCTCGTAGTTGGCGTAGGCCTCCATGATCATGCCTTTGCGCGACCACTCGGAATACGGATACTGCTTGTCGAGCGCGCTGAACTTCTTGGCGGCGCCCTCGAAATCCCGCTTCTGGATGCGGGCGAGACCGTCGTTGTAGAGCTCCTCCGCCGGAGCCGCGGCCACGATTTCGGGCTTGTAGGTTTCGCTCTTATCGAACGGATTGATCGACGAAAGGGTGTCGCAGCCCGCGAGGACGAACCCGCACGCGCCGATGAGGAGCGCGCGACCCGCCACGCCCGTCAAACCCGAATAAACCTTCGCGAAAGGCATGCTTCGCGGTCCTCCGAAAAATCGTGCCCGATGTTTTTAGACGATGCACCGCAGGTTCTTTAACCTATACGCGAGCAAAGAGCCAACCCCCATCCGACAGGCTTTACCCAACGGATGCGGAGGGACTCGCGATCGGTCGATGCGGCCAAAGGGCGCCCGGCCCGGGTGCATGGGCCGCCGTGCGGCGTATCAGTGCACTTCCGGCGCGAAGGCCGGCATGGCGATGCCGTTGCCGAGCTCGGCATAGCCCGTCTCTCGACGCGGCCCGGCCTCGACGATGGTGTAGTTCGACCGGCTCGAGAACAGGGCCTCGAGAACCGAGAAGTTCAGGCGGTGGCCACCGCAATAGGACCGGTAGGTGCCGAGCAGCGGAAGGCCGGCCAGCGAAAGGTCGCCCACCGCGTCGAGAATCTTGTGGCGCACGAACTCGTCGGCGTAGCGCAGGCCTTCCGGGTTCATGATCCCGTCCTCGCCGATGGCGACGGTGTTCTCGAGCGAGGCGCCGAGAGCGAAGCCGGCGCTCCAGAGCTTCTCCACGTCGCGCATGAAGCCGAAGGTGCGGGCGCGGGAGATGTCGCGGCGGAAGACCGACGGCGACAGGTCGATCGCCTTGCGCTGGCGGCCGATCACCGGGGTCGGGAAGTCGATCTCGACGTCGAGGCGGAAGGCGCGCTCATTCGGGACGAGCTCGGCGAAGCCGCGGCCCTGCGTGACGCGGACGGGCTTGAGCACCTTGAGGTAGCGGCGGCCGGCGCTCTGCATCACGATGCCGACCTGGTCGATCGCGTCGATGAAGGGAGCCGAGCTGCCGTCGAGGATCGGAACCTCGGGGCCGTCGATCTCGACGAGGACGTTGTCCACGCCGAGACCGGCCAGGGCCGCCATCAGGTGCTCGATCGTCGCCACCGCGCCGCTCTCCCGGTCGCCGATGACCGTGCAGAGCTCGGTGGCGGTCACCGCCAGATGACGGGCGTCGATCAGGCGGTCGTGTCCCCCGGGAAGTCCCGTCCGAAGAAAAGCAACCCCGTGGTTCGCCTCAGCCGGATGAAGGATCATCTTCACCTCGTCCCCCGAATGAACCCCGATTCCGAGGAGGGTGACGGCTGCGCGAAGCGTGGTTTGCTGATTTTGTTTCATTATCTTCGGACCTCGTACGCCACAGCCTCGGGCAGAGGGCACTGCCTGAAGATGATTGACGTCCGCTGTTGTTTTTTAAGGATTCAGCAGGTCCCCTTGAAAACCTGCCTTCTTAACTGACGGCAACATAGTCCTGTCCGAAGGCGAGGCCAAATCACGCTTTCTTACGGTCTGTAACAATCTGGGCCATTGGCAAGCCCTTGAAATCAAAAAGGTTTATAAAAAGTTAATCCCCCGGCCGCGGGGCGGCCGGGGGCTTTTGTGACAACCCGTTACGCTAGGTTAATTAGCCTGACGGCGCAGGAAGGCGGGAATCTCCAGCTGGTCGTCCTCCGCGGTCCGCTGCGGCGTCACGCGGCCCTGCGGGTCGAGCTGCCCCTGAGTCGGGCGGTAGCCCTGGGGAGCGGCCTGACGCTTGGCGTATTCCGCGTGCACCGGCGACATCTGCTGCCGGGGCGCCTCGGGCTGAGCCGGACGCTGGGCGACCGGCTCGGCCGGAGCCTCGTCGCGGCGGCCGAAGCCGACCGTGGCGAGGCGCTGGATCAGCGACATGCGCTTGGCCTCGGGAGCCGGCTCCTCGCCGCGGCTGGCGCGGATCTGGTTCTGGACCGGCATCGGCAACTCGTCGATTCGCGGCATCCGGGCGGGGCGCATGGCCCGCTCCGCCTGCGGCGGAATGAACGAGGACTGAGCGGCGGGCTCCTCATGGTAGGCGGGCTGGGCCGCGACCGGAGCCTCGTAAACCGGCTTCGGCTGGGCCGGGGTGAGCACAACGTCCTCGCGGACGACGGGCTGCGGGGCCGGCTCGACCGGAGCGTAGGCCGGAGCCTGGGCGACCGGGGCCGGGGCGATTTCGGCAGCCTTCACGGGTTCCGCCGGAGCGGTGGCGCGAAAGGTCGGCGTGGTCTGGGTCTGGGTCACCCGGGCGCGCGCCTCGGCCCGCAGACGCTCGGCCACTTCCGAGATCCGCTGCTCGGTCGAGGCGATGTCAGTGGCGTTTCCCGCCGCGATCTGGTCGATGCCGGTCGCCACGACGGAGACGCGGATGATGCCTTCCAGGCTCTCGTCGAAGGTCGCGCCGAGGATGATGTTGGCGTCCTGATCGACTTCCTCGCGGATGCGGGTCGCCGCCTCGTCCAGTTCGTAGAGGGTCAGGTCGTTGCCGCCCGTGATCGAGATCAGCAGGCCGCGGGCGCCCTTCATCGACACCTCGTCGAGGAGCGGGTTGGCGATGGCGGCTTCGGCGGCGCGGATCGCGCGCTTCTCGCCGGAGGCCTCGCCCGTGCCCATCATGGCCTTGCCCATGCCGCGCATGACGGAGCGCACGTCGGCGAAGTCGAGGTTGATGAGACCTTCCTTCACCATCAGGTCGGTGATGCAGGCGACGCCCGAATAGAGCACCTGGTCGGCCATCGCGAAGGCGTCCGCGAAGGTGGTCTTCTCGGTGGCGACGCGGAAGAGGTTCTGGTTCGGGATGACGATGAGCGTATCGACCGACTGCTGCAGCTCGGTGATGCCGGCCTCCGCGAGGCGCATGCGCCGGATGCCCTCGAACTGGAACGGCTTGGTGACCACGCCGACCGTCAGGATGCCGAGCTCGCGGGCCGCGCGGGCCACGACCGGAGCCGCGCCTGTGCCGGTGCCGCCGCCCATGCCGGCGGTGATGAAGCACATGTGGGAGCCGGCGAGCTGATCGCGGATCTCGTCGATCACCTCCTCGGCCGCCGCACGGCCCACTTCGGGCTGGGAACCGGCGCCGAGGCCCTCGGTCACCTGCACGCCCATCTGGATCACCCGCTGGGCGCGGGACGAGGCCAGGGCCTGCGCGTCGGTGTTCGACACCACGAACTCGACGCCCTCCAGTCCGGACTCGATCATGTTGTTCACAGCGTTGCCGCCAGCGCCGCCCACGCCGAAGACGGTGATGTGCGGCTTGAGTTCCCGGATGTCCGGAGCATGCAGATTGATTGCCATGACCTGTTGCCTCTTTGGCCTTGTTTCGCGAGCGCTTGGCGGACGCTTGTACTTGGTTGAACTTGGGTACTCTGAAGCGATGACCGCCGCGCCATCGCCTTACGCAATTAGAAACTCTCGCGAATCCAACGGCCCACACGGGAGATGTAGCCGTCGGTTCCCGTACTCTGGAACATGCCGCTCGAACGCGGCTCGAAGTACTCGATATGCGCCACCTGCGGGTAGACCAGCAGGCCGACCACAGCGGAGAAGGCCGGGCCCTTCGCGGCTTCGGGAAGGCCCTTGATGCCGAGCGGACGCCCGACCCGGACCTGCCCCTGCAGGATGCGCCGCGCCGTTTCCGGCAGGCCGACGAGCTGGCTCGCGCCGCCCGTCAGCACCACGCGCCGCCCGGCCTGGGCCGCGAAGCCCGCGCCTTTCAATCGGTCGCGCACGAGTTCGAGAACCTCCTCGACGCGCGGCTTGATGATGCGCACGAGGTGGGATTTCGGGAGGTGGTTGGGGACGTCACGCTCGTCCTCGTCCACCTGCGGCACCGCGATCATGTCGCGGTCGTCCGCGCTCGACGCGATCGCCGAGCCGTAAAGGGTCTTGAGCCGCTCCGCCGCGGACACCCGCGTGGTGAGGCCGCGGGCGATGTCCATGGTGACGTGATGGCCGCCGACCGCGATCGCATCGGAGTGCACCAGGTGCCCGTTCGAGAAGATGCCGACGCTCGTCGTGCCGCCGCCCATGTCGACGACCGCGCAGCCCATCTCCGCCTCGTCGTCGACGAGGGCCGACAGGCCCGCCGCATAAGGAGTGGCGATGACCGCCTCGACGCCGAGGTGGCAGCGCTCGACCGCCAGCATCAGGTTGCGCGCGGCGGCCGCCTCCGAGGTGACCACGTGGAGATCGACGCCGAGACGCTCGCCGATCATGCCGGTCGGGTCGACGATGTGATTCTGCGCATCGAGCGAGTAGCCGGTCGGCAGCGCGTGGAGAACGGTGCGTCCGCGCCGCATGTCGTAGTTGCTCGCGATGTCGAGCACGCGATGGACGTCGCCCTGCCCGACCGCGCCGCGCACCGGCACATGCGCCTCGAAATGCTCGGAGCTGAGGCGCCCGCCGGTGAGGTTCACGATCACCGACTGGATCTCGACCTTCGCCATCCGCTCGGCCGCGTGGACCGCCTGGCGGATCGCCGATTCCGCCGCTTCCAGATCGACGATCACGCCGCCCTTGAGGCCGACGGAGCGCTGATGGCCGATGCCGAGAATGCGCGCGAGATGCGTGCGCCCCCGCAGCGACTCGATCTCGTCGACCGGCTTCAGCTCCGCGACGATGCAGACCACCTTGCTGGTGCCGATGTCGAGAACCGACAGGATGGCGCCCTTGCGCGCGGACAGCGGCTTCAGGCGTGGCGTCAAACCATGACCTGAGACACTCATGTATCAACCCCCTTGCCGCGCATTGGCTTCTTCTTGAGCGATTCGGCCCTCGCCGACGCCGCTTCTTCCGTGAGACGAACGACGATCCGGTCGGGCATGCGCAGGTCGATCGCCAGCACATCCTTCTCCAGGATCTTCTGTTCCCGTTCGAGCTTGACGAGCCGGGCCACCGCATCGGCGGCCCCGAGCTCCGGCAGGCGCACGTCCATGCCGTTGTCCATCTTGAGATTCCAGCGTCGCCCGGAGACGAGCATCCCGGCGCGGATCCGGTCCTTCAGGGGACCGGCGGCCTGCAGCAGCGCCATATAGTCCTTGTTGCGCAGGTTCGCGCCCTCGCCCACCACGAGCGGGAGATTCACGAGGCTCTCGTCCTGCATCAGGTCGATCACCGTGCCGTCGGAGGCGACCACGAAGAGCTCGCCCTTGTTCTGCCAGATCGCATGCGGCTCACGCTCGGTGAGCGTGATCACGAGCTCGTTCGGGTAGAGCTTGCGCACTGCCGCCGTCTTGATCATCGGCACGCGCTCGAGACGCTCGCGCACCTCGTTCACGTCGATGAAGGCGAGCGAGAGCTTGTCGTGAAGGCCGCCGGCCGCCAGCACCTCGTTCTCGCGGACCTGCGTGATGCCGGAGATCGTCACCTGGTCGAGGCCGAGGCCCACCGCCCGCGCAAGGGCGTGATGGGGCTCGCCATGGGTGCGGACGAAATCGTCGAGATGCCCTCCCTGCAGGAGGCCCGTGAAGATCACGGCGCCGAAGAACCCGAGGGCGAGGCCCGTTCCGAGAAAACGCGGCAGGCGACGCTCCAGCGGAACGACGGCGGAGCGGCGGCGCACGCCGCGCGAGGAACGGAAAGGTTTGAGAAAGGTGAAACGGGAAGAGCTGGGCCTCCGGGGCTCGAAGGCAGCAGCACGCGCAACCGCAGCGTCGGCCCGGTAGGCCGTCATCGGTTGCAGGTAGCGTCCTCCACCATCCATTGCACAAGCTCGCCAAACGTAAAGCCCGCGTGGGCTGCCAGTTCTGGCACCAAGCTTGTCTCGGTCATGCCGGGTTGCGTGTTGACCTCGAGAACGACGAGCTCCCCGGTTCCTCCGGGCGTGTCGTCGTACCTTAAGTCGGCGCGGCTGATTCCCCGACAGCCGAGCGCTTGATGCGCCGTTAACGCCAACTCTTGGACCTTTTGGTAAATATTCGGTTTAATTTCTGCCGGCAGGACGTGAATGGACCCACCCTTGGCGTACTTTGCGTCGTAATCGTAGAAGACCCCGGTGGCGGGGCGGATGTCGATGACGCCGAGCGCCCGATCGCCCATGACCGCGCAGGTCAGCTCACGGCCCGCAACATATGATTCGACAAGGACTTTTTCACCGAAGGCCCAGTCGTCCCGAAGCAGCTCCTGGGGCGGGTGGGATCGGTCCTCGCGCACGATGATGACGCCGACCGAGGAGCCCTCGTTGACGGGCTTGATGACGTAGGGAGCCGGCAGAACGTGGCTCTTGGCCGCGTCCGAACGGTTAACGACTATGCCCTTCGGCACCGGCACCCCGGCCGCCGCCATGACGACCTTGGCCCTGTCCTTCTGCATGGCGAGCGCCGAGGCCAGCACGCCCGAATGGGTGTAGGGAATCCTCAGGATTTCCAGGAGGCCCTGGATGGTCCCGTCCTCGCCCACGCGGCCGTGGAGGGCGTTGAACACCACGTCCGGGTTCACGGCCTGGAGCACGGTGGCGATGTCCGGCTGCACGTCGATGGGAGTGACCTTATAGCCCTGCTCTTCCAGGGCCTTGCAGCAGGCCTTGCCGGAGGCCAGGCTCACCTCGCGCTCCGCGGACCAGCCGCCCAAAAGAATGGCAACGTGCTTGGCGGCCATGATGTGCTCCCTCAACGCCCCGCCGGCCGGGCCGGACCGGGGTCGGACATATGATTCGGGTTAGAGCATCGTGCGGAAAAGTGGCTCCGGTTTTCCGCAAGAACGATGCTCTCATTCAGAGAGAAGCATCGGATTTGTCCCAAAAGTGCAATTCCACTTTTGGGTCCGATGCTTTAACCTAGAGACAGGCCGACGCGCTTGATTTCCCATTCGAGCTCGACGCCCGAATGCTCCCGCACCCGGCGGCGGACCTCTTCCCCCAGCCCCTCGATGTCGGCCGCAGAGGCCGATCCGTGGTTGATCAGGAAGTTGCAGTGCATCTCCGACACCTGGGCGTCGCCAACCCGCAGGCCCCGGCAGCCCGCCGCGTCCACCAGCTCCCAGGCCTTCCGGCCCGTCGGGTTCTTGAAGGTGGAGCCGCCCGTGCGGGTGTTGACCGGCTGGGTCGAGGAGCGCGCCTCCGTGATGGTGTTCATCTCGGCCAGGATCTCGTCCGGGTTGCCGGGACGGCCCTCGAACAGGGCCTGGGTGAAGATCACGTCCTCGGGTACGCCCGCATGACGGTAGGTGAAGCCCATCTGGGCGTTCGTGTACGAGACCTTCTCGCCCGCGCGGGTGACGCCCCGCGCCTCCACGAGCACGTCCTTGGTCTCGCCCCCGTAGGCGCCGCCGTTCATGCGCAGCGCGCCGCCGATGGTGCCGGGAATGCCGCGCAGGAACGAGAGGCCGGCGATCCCCGCCTCGGCGGCGGTGCGGGCCACCTTCACGTCGGCGGCGCCCGCGCCGGCCCGGATCCGGTTGCCCGGCTCGACCGCGATGTCGGTAAAGCCCTTGGCGAGGCGAATCACCACGCCCTGGAAGCCGCCGTCGCGTACGAGGAGGTTCGAGCCGAGCCCGACCACGAGGACCGGGATGCTCCGGTCCAGGCGCGCCAGGAAATAGGCGAGATCATCCTCGTCGGTGGGGGCGAACAGCACCTGCGCCGGCCCGCCGGTGCGGAACCAGGACAGGGGCGCCATCGGGGCATTGGCGTCGAGCCTGCCCCGCAGCTCGGGCATCCGCGCCTTCAGGTCGGCGGTGAGATCGGCGAACATCAGGCCGCCTTCTCGCCCAGGGCCTCGAGCTCGCCCGGCAGCGCATAGGCCCACTGGGTGATGTTGCCGGCCCCGAGGCAGATCACGTAGTCGCCCGGCCTCGCGATGCCCTTGATCAGCCCTGCCAGATCCTCGGACTTCTCCAGCGCCATCGCGTTGCGGTGGCCGCGGGCCTTCAGGCCCGCCACGAGGCTGTCGCGATCGGCGCCTTCGATCGGCTGCTCGCCCGCCGCGTAGACCGGCGCCACGATCACCGCATCGGCGTCGTTGAAGCAGGTGCAGAACTGGTCGAACAGGGACGACAGGCGGCTGTAGCGGTGCGGCTGCACCACGGCGATGACCTGGCCTTCCGTGGAGGCGCGGGCGGCTTTCAGCACCGCGGCGATCTCGATGGGATGGTGGCCGTAATCGTCGAACACCGTGACGCCGTTCCACTCGCCCGTGCGGGTGAAGCGGCGCTTCACGCCGCCGAAACCGCTGAGCGCCTTGCGGATCGCGTCCGGCGAGACACCGAGCTCGTGGGCGACCGCGATGGCCGCGGTGGCGTTGAGGGCGTTGTGCGCGCCCGGCATCGGCAGGACGAGGTCCTCGAGCTCCAGGCGGAAGCCGGGGCGACGGTCGCGGATCATGACGCGGAACTTGGTCTGCCCGCCACGCGGATCGACATCCATGATGCGCACGTCGGCCTGCGGGTTCTCGCCGTAGGTGATGATGCGCCGGTCCTCGATGCGGCCCACGAGGTCCTGCACGGTCGGGTGGTCGATGCACATCACCGCGAAGCCGTAGAACGGGATGGAGTCGATGAAGGAGCGGAACGCGTCCTTGATGGCGTCGTAGGTGCCGAAATGGTCGAGGTGCTCGGCGTCGATGTTGGTGACGATCGCCACGTCCGCCGGGAGCTTCAGGAAGGTGCCGTCGGACTCGTCCGCCTCCACCACCATCCACTGGCCGTCGCCCATGCGGGCATTGGTGCCGTAGGCGTTGATGATGCCGCCGTTGATGACCGTCGGGTCGAGCCCGCCCGCATCAAGAAGCGTCGCCACCAGCGACGTGGTGGTGGTCTTGCCGTGGGTGCCGGCGACCGCCACGCAGGACTTGAACCGCATCAGCTCCGCCAGCATCTCGGCGCGGCGCACGACCGGCAGGCGCTTCTCGCGCGCGGTCGTCAGCTCCGGGTTGTCGCGCTTGATGGCGGTGGAGACGACCACAATCTCGGCGCCCTCCACGTTCTCGGCCCTGTGGCCGATGAAGGTCTTGATCCCCTTCTCGTTGAGGCGCCTGACGTTGTAGTTGTCGGCCGCATCGGAGCCCTGCACCGTGTAACCGAGGTTGTGCATGACCTCGGCGATGCCCGACATGCCGATGCCGCCGATTCCGATGAAGTGAATGGGACCAAGCTTCGGCGGGAGTTTCATGATTTTTGTCCGTTCTTGTGGGAGGCGAGTGCGAGAACCGCGCGGGCGAGGCGCTCGGCGGCATCCGTGATGCTGGCGCTATGTGCAGCGGCAGCGGCTCGGGTCAAGCGGTCGGGCTCCGTCAGGAAGGCGCGAAGGTCCGCCGCAAGGCGCTCAGGGGTAAAGTCCGGTTGCGGCAGAACCACGGCAGCCCCGAGATCGCCCAAGGTCTTGGCATTGGCGGCCTGGTCCTGGTCGATGGCGCCCGGCAGCGGCACCAGGATCGACGGGCGGCCGATCACCGCGAGTTCCGCTACGGTCGAGGCGCCGGAACGGGCGATCACCAGATGGGCCCGGGCGATGCGCTGCGGCAGGTCCTTGAAGAAGGGCTGGGCCTCGAAATCGACCCCGAGGCGCTCGTAATGGGCCGTGACCCGCTCCAGGTCCTCCCTTCGGGCCTGCTGGCAGATGTCGAGCCGGGCGCGGATCTCCGGCTCCAGGAGCTCGACCGCCGGAGGCACCACGTCGCTCATCACCCGGGCGCCCTGGCTGCCGCCGGTGACGAGGAGGCGGAACTTCGTGTCGGCGGTCAGCGCCTCGTAGGGCTGGCGGGAGGCCTCCAGCACAGCCGGGCGGATCGGGTTGCCGGTCTGCTCGACCTTGGCCTGAATGCCGGCCGGGATGCCCTTCACCTGCTCGAAGCCAGTGGCGATGAGCGAGGCGCGGCGGGCGAGCAGCCGGTTGGCCCGGCCCATGACCCCGTTCGCCTCGTGGATGACCGTGGGGATGCTCAAGAAGGACGCCGCCAGCACGGGCGGCACGGTCGGGTAGCCGCCGAAGCCGACCACGACCGCGGGCTTCAGGCGGCGGATCGCCGGGATGGCCTTGAGCGTTCCTTGCGCCAGCACGAGGGCGGCCTTCGCCATCTGGACCGGCGAGCGCCCGGATGGGGTCGCGGAGGGAATCTCGATGATCTCGTCGGCCGGGAACGAGCCCGCATAGGCGTTGGCGCGCTTGTCGGTGGCGAGCGCCACCCGCGCGCCGGAGGCCTTGAGGGCGTTGGCCAAGGCCTCGGCCGGGAAGAGATGGCCGCCGGTGCCGCCCGCCGTCAGGAGGATCAGGGGGGCGTTCATCCGCGCGGCCGCTCCGGCGTGAAGTGGTCCATCATCTCGGCGCGGGGGCGCTTGCGCGTGAGCGCCACCAGGAAGCCCATGCCGAGCGCGAGCGAGAGCAGCGACGAACCGCCATAGGAGATGAAGGGCAGCGTCATGCCCTTGGCGGGCATCAGGTGCACGTTCACCATCATGTTGATCGAGGCCTGGAGGCCGAACATGAGCACGAGGCCCGTCGCCGCGAGGCGGCAGAAGGTGTCCTCGTTGCGCCGGGCGAGCGCGAGCCCGCGCAGCACGATGAACGCGAACAGGATGAGGAGACCGAGGCACACGACGATGCCGAACTCCTCGGCCGTGACCGCGAAGATGAAGTCCGTATGGGCGTCGGGCAGGATGCGCTTCACCGAGCCCTCGCCCGGGCCGCGCCCGAGCCAGCCGCCGCGGGAAAAGGATTCCATGGCCGTGTCGACCTGGAACGTGTCGCCGGAATCCTTGTCGAGGAAGCGCTCGATACGGGCGCGCACGTGCGGCAGGAACTCATAGGCCGCCGCGATGCCGACGAGGCCGAAGCCGCCGAGCCCCATGACCCAGAACCAGTGCAGGCCCGCCACGAAGAACAGGCCGCACCACACGATGGTGATGAGCATAGTCTGGCCGAAATCGGGCTGAAGGATGAGCGGCACGATGGTGGCGGGCAGGATGAGCAGCGCCAGCAGGGTGCCGGGCACGTCCCTGCGCCGGGAGCCCTCGGAGAAGGCCCAGGCGGCGAGCACCACGAAGGCGGGCTTCACGAACTCGGATGGCTGGATGCCGAGCGGGCCGATCATGATCCAGCGATGCGCGCCCTTGATCTCCGGCCCGAACTGGAAGGCCAGCAGGATGAGCACCATGCCGACCACATAGACGAAGAGCGCGAGCCGTCGCACGTGCCGGAGCGACAGGAACGACACGGGCAGCAGGATCAGCAGCGCCGGGACGAGGAAGAGCACCTGCCGGTTCACGAAATGGAACGTCGAGAGCCCGAGGCGCTCCGCGACCGGCGGGCCGCCCGCCATCAGGAAGACGAGGCCTGCCAGGATCAGGATGGCGAGCGCGGCGAGCAGCAGCCGATCGACGGTCCACCACCAATCGCTGAAGGCCGAACGTTCCGCGCGTGACACCATGGATCTTAAGCTCCCATCGTGGGGTTGATGCCGGGCAAGGCTCTGACGAGGTCGCGGAAGTGGTTTCCGCGCACCTCGAAATTCGGGTACTGGTCGTAAGAGGCGCAGGCCGGCGACAGCAGCACCACCGACTCGTCGTCGCGCGCAGCCGCATCTTGCGCGGCCTGCTCGACCGCTTTGTCCAACGTGCCACAGAATTCGTAAGGAACCGTATCGCCCAGCGTCCTCGCGAATTCGTCCGATGCCGCGCCGATCAGGTAGGCCTTGCGGATCTTCGCGAAGTACGGCCGCAGGCTCTCGATGCCGCCCTCCTTCGCCTTGCCGCCGAGGATCCAGAGGATGCCGTCGAAGGATTTCAGGGCCTTCTCGGTGGAATCGGCGTTGGTGGCCTTGGAGTCGTTGATGAACAGCGTCTCGCCGCGCTGGGCCACCTCCTCCATGCGGTGAGGCAGGCCAGGGAAGCTCTTGAGTGCGCGCTGGATGGTCGGGACGTCGACGCTCAGGAGCAGCGCGACCGCGACGGCCGCTGCCGCATTCTGCGCGTTGTGATCGCCGCGCAGGGAGCCGATGCCCTCGAGGCTCGCCACCTCGACGGGATGGCCCTCCGCGTTGGAGACGATCGTCTGGCCGTCCGCGAAGACGCTGCCGGGCTCGCGGTCCGCCAGTCCGACGCGAACCGCATCGGCGCCCGAGGCGCTGCGCCGGGCGATGATCGCGCGGCTCGCTTCGTCGTCGGCTCCGACGACCGCCTTCTCGGCCTTCGCGACCAGACGCTCCTTGATGGCGGCGTAGTTCTCCATCGTCCCATGCCGGTCGAGATGGTCCGGCGAGACGTTGAGCATCACGCCGATGCTCGGCGCAAGCGATGGCGCCAGGTCGATCTGGAACGAGGAGCACTCGATCACGTGCACGCGCTCGTCCGACGGCGGCTCCAGCGACAGGATCGCGGTGCCGATATTGCCGCCCATCTGCACGTCGTATCCGGCCTCGCGCAGAATATGGCTGATCAGCGCCGTCGTGGTCGACTTGCCGTTCGTGCCGGTGATGGCCACGAAGGGCGCATCCGGCGCGACCTTCGCCCGCTCGCGGCAGAACAGCTCGATGTCGCCGATGATCTCGATGCCGGCCTGCCTCGCGAGCTTTGCCGACCAGTGCGGCTCGGGATGCGTCAGCGGCACGCCGGGCGACAGGATGAGAGCTTCAAAACGCGACCAGTCGGCATCGCGCAGGTCCGCCGTCTCGATGCCCTTGGCCGACGCGTCAGCCATCTTGGCCGGGTTGTCGTCGCAAGCCACAACATGGCAGCCGCCCTCCTTCAGGGCGAGCGCCGTCACCAGCCCGGACCCGCCGAGGCCGAAGAGAGCGACCGTTTTGCCGGAGAAGCTGGTGACGGGCGTCATGGGATCACCGCAGTTTGAGGGTCGCGAGGCCGACCAGCGCCAGCACCACGGACACGATCCAGAACCGGATCACCACCTGCGGCTCGGTCCAGCCGAGCTGCTCGAAATGGTGATGGATCGGCGCCATCTTGAAGACGCGCTTGCCCGTGAGCTTGAACGACGCGACCTGGATGATCACGGAGAAGATCTCCAGCACGAAGAGGCCGCCCACGAGGGCGAGCACGATTTCATGCTTGGTGGCGACCGCGATGGTGCCGAGCAGCCCGCCCAGCGCCAGGGAGCCGGTGTCGCCCATGAAGATCTGCGCCGGCGGCGCGTTGAACCATAGGAAGCCCAACCCTGCGCCGATCAGCGCGCCGCAGACGACGGCGAGCTCGCCGGTGCCGGGCACGAAGTGGATCTGCAGGTAGTTGGCGAAGACCGCGTTGCCGGCGAGATAGGCGATGAACCCGAAGGTGCCGGCCGCGATCATCACCGGCACGATGGCAAGGCCGTCGAGGCCGTCCGTGATGTTCACCGCATTGCCGGCGCCGACGATTACGAAGCCGCCGAAGATGATGTAGAACCAGCCGAGATTGAGGATGAGGTCCTTGGAGAACGGCAGCGCGAGCTTGTTGGCGAGGCCGGGAGTCGCCATGTAGGAAATCGCGATGCAGGCAATGCCGGCGATCACCGCCTCGATGGCGAGGCGCGAGCGGCCCGAGAAGCCCTTGTGCGACTGCTTCGTGACCTTCAGATAATCGTCGTAGAAGCCGATGGCCCCGAAGCCGACGGTGACGAAGAGCACCACCCACACATAGTGGTTCTCGAGATTGGCCCAGAGCAGGGTCGAGACCAGCACGCCCGCCATGATCATCAGTCCGCCCATGGTGGGCGTCCCGCGCTTCGTCAGCAGGTGGGATTGCGGCCCGTCCTCGCGGATCGGCTGGCCCTTGCCCTGGCGCACGCGCAGGAGCGAGATGATCGCAGGGCCGAACAGGAACACGAACAGGAGCCCGGTCGCGGTCGCCCCGCCGGTCCGGAAGGTAATATAGCGGAAAATATTGAGGGGACTGAAATAGGGGCTGAGCTCAGCCAACCAGGTCAACATCGATTATCCTTTCAGCGCGTGCGCCATCTCGCTCGCGCCGTAACGTTCTTTCAGGGCTTTGACAACCAAAGCCATCTTCATGCTGAGCGACCCCTTCACGGTCACGGCATCGCCGGGACGGACCGCGGCGCAGACCGCATCGACCAGTTCGGCGGACGTTTCCGTATGGGCCGCGACCTTTCCGGCCGGAAGGGTGTCGACGAGGTTCTTCATCAGCTGACCGGCCGCGAAGACGAGGTCGATGCCATTGGCCTCGACCGCTTCCGCCAGTCCCTCATGAAGCTTCGGCCCCTCAGTGCCCAGCTCCTTCATGTCGCCCAGGACGGCGATGCGCCGCCCCTTCCCTTCGAGCTCCACGGCCCCGAGATTGGCGAGCGCCGCCCTCACCGAGGCCGGATTGGCGTTGTAGCTCTCGTCGATCAGCAGGGCCTCGCCGCCCCCGAGCGACAGCATGGTCCGCTCGCCGCGCCCTACCGGCGGCCTGAGATCCGAGAGGGTCAGGGCCACGAAGGTCACGTCGGCCCCCAAGGCATGGGCAGCCGCGAGAACGCTCAGCGAATTGAGGGCGATGTGCCGGCCCGGCGTGCCGATGCGGTAGGTCAGTGGCTGGCCGAAGATGCGCGCTTCCACGACCGACTGGTCTGGCCTGACCATGATGCGCTCGGCCCGGATGTCCGCCGCCTCGTGCTCGCCGAAGGTGAGGATCCGGCCCGCATTCGACGCCTGGGCGTGGGCGCGCATGCGCTCGAAATAGGCATTGTCGCGATTGATGACGGCCGTGCCGCCGGGCTCGATCCCGGAGAAGATCTCGCCCTTGGCATCGGCGATCCCCCAGATGGAGGGGAAGAACTCGATATGCACCGGCTCGACCGTGGTGATGACGGCCACGTGCGGCCGGACCATGGCGGTGAGCGGCTGGATCTCGCCGGCGTGGTTCATGCCGATCTCGAAGATCCCGAACCGGCTCTCGCGCGGGAAGCGCGCCAGCGTGAGGGGCACGCCCCAGTGGTTGTTGTAGGACGCGACGGAGGCATGGGTCTCGCCCTGGCGGGAGAGCGCGAGGCGCATGGCCTCCTTGGTGCCGGTCTTGCCGACCGAGCCCGTGACGGCGACGATGCGGGCCTGGCTGCGACGGCGGGCCGCCCGCCCGATCTGGCGCATGGCCTCCAGCACGTCAGGCACCACGATCAGCCGGTCGGAATCCTTGAAGGCGCCGGCCTTTTCCTCGGATACGACCGCCGCCGAAGCGCCCTTCTCCAGGGCCGCCGGCACGAAGTCGTGCCCGTCATGCACGTCGCCCCGGATGGCGAAATAGAGATCGCCCGGCTCCAGGGTGCGGGTGTCGATGGACGCGCCGGTGGCCTGCGCGAAGCCGCTCCCGACGCGGGCGCCGGTCGCAGCCGCGATCTCGTCCAGGGTCCAAAGGGGCGTGCTCATCCCTGCCTCTCCGCAATAGCCGCCCGCACTTCGTCGTGGTCCGAGAACGGCAGGGTCCGGTCGCCGATGATTTGGCCCGTTTCATGACCCTTGCCCGCCACGACCAGCACGTCGCCGGGGCGAAGGTCCCTGACGGCCGTTCGGATGGCCAGGGCCCGATCCCCGATTTCTTGGGCGCCGGGCGCAGCTTTCAAGACCTCGGCCCGGATGGCGGCCGGGTCCTCGGAGCGGGGATTGTCGTCGGTGACGATCACCAGATCGGCCTTTTCGGCCGCGATCCGGCCCATGAGCGGGCGCTTGCCCCGGTCCCGGTCGCCGCCGCAGCCGACGATGCAGACCAGGCGGCCGGACGTGAAGGGCCGCAGGGCGTCGAGCACATGGGCCAGGGCGTCGGGCTTGTGGGCGTAGTCGACGACGCACAGAGCGCCGTTGACCTCGCCGACCTGCTCCAGGCGGCCGGAGACGCCCCTGAGGCCCGCGAATCCCGCCAGGACCTCCTCGGCTCGGCTCTCGCCTTCGACCGCAAGCACGAGGCCAGCCGCCACGAGGGCGTTCTCGACCTGGAAGCCGCCCAGCAGCGGCAGCACCGTCTCGATCCTCCGGCCGAAGGCCTCGACCGTGAGGGCCTGCCGGAAGCCTTCGGGCTTCGCCTCGACCAGGTGGAGCGCCTCGCCCGCCGCTCCCGTGGTCATGAGGGTGAGGCCGCGCCGCTTCGCGCCGTCGAGGAAGACGTCCGCGAAAGGGCCGTCCGCGTTGATGACGGCAGGCGCCTCGTCGGGCACGAGCGTGTCGAACAGGCGCATCTTCGCGGCCGCATAGGCCTCGGTGGTGCCGTGGTAGTCGAGATGGTCGCGCCCGAGATTGGTGAAGCCCGCGGCGCTCAGGCGTACGCCGTCGAGGCGGCGCTGGTCGATGCCGTGGGACGAGGCCTCCATAGCGAGCCGCGTCACGCCGTCCGCGGCAAGGCGCGCGAGCGTCTGATGCAGGGAGATCGGATCGGGCGTGGTGAGCGAGCCGTAGGCCGCCCCGTCGGACGTGATGACCCCGAGGGTGCCGAGGCTGGCGGACTTGTAGCCGAGGACCGCGAAGAGTTGGCGCGTGAAGTCGGCCACCGAGCTCTTGCCGCTGGTGCCCGTGACGGCCACCACCTTCTCGGGCTGATTGTGATAGAAATGCATCGCCGCCAGCGCCAGGGTGCGGCGCACATCCGGCACCTGGACGTAGGCGACGCTGGCTGAGAGATCCGACGGACGCCCCGCTTCGCCCACGACCGCGACCGCGCCTGAGGCCGCCGCCTGCGGCACGAAGCTCATGCCGTCGGCCTTCGTGCCGGGCACGGCGAAGAACACGCTGCCGGGGCCGACCTTGCGGCTGTCGGACGCGATGGCGGAAACGCGGAGCGCCGCCTGGCTGTCCTCCGCGTCCGGAACGATGTCGCCGAGGGTGAGCGGCTTGGTCATGGCTTCGACCCCCAGGCGCCGAGGCGCGACATGAGCGGGAACGGATGCGCCGGCGCCTCGAAGCGCGGCGGGATGCCGAGAAGCGGCGCGACGCGCTCGATCACGTTGCCGGTCACCGGGCCGGCGTTCCAGCCGGCGGTCGAGAAGCCGTAGGTGCCTTCCACGGCCTGCGGCTCGTCCATGATGGTCAGGAAGACGTATTTCGGCTTGTCGGCCGGCACCACGGCCGTGAACGTGGTGAAGTTCTTATTCTTGGAATAGCGGCCGTTGATGACCTTTTCGGCGGTGCCGGTCTTGCCGCCCACGAAGAAGCCCGCGATGGCCGCCGAGGATGCGGAGCCCTGCGGCACCGACGCGTTGAGGCGCAGCACGTAGCGCATCGCCTCGCTGGTCTCGGGCTTGATGACCTGGAGCGCGGTCTGGCGCGCCTCCTCCGCGGTGCGCTTGAGGAAGGTCGGCTTGATGAGCATGCCGCCGTTGACGAGGGCGCCCACCGCCATGAGCGCCTGCAGCGGCGCGACCGCCAGGCCGTGGCCGAACGCGATCGTCATGGTGTTGAGCTCGCCCCAGCGCGGCGGGATGATCGGCGCGGCGTTCTCGGGCAGCTCGGTCTCGAGGCGGGCGAGCTGGCCCATCTTGCGCAGGAAGGCCTTGTGGCCCTCGACGCCGATGCCGAGCGCCATGCGGGCCGTGCCGATGTTCGACGAATGCACGAACACCTCCGGCGTCGTCAGCACGCGGTGCGTGGCGTGGTAGTCGCCGATGGTGAACTTGCCGTAGCGCAGGCCGGAGCGCGCATCGAAGCTTGAGTTGATGTTGTACTTGCCGGAATCGAGCGCCATCGCGACCGTGAGGGCCTTGAAGGTGGAGCCCATCTCGAACACGCCGACATTGATGCGGTTGATCTTGTCGTCCTGGAGCGCATCGACCGGGTTGTTGGGATCGAAGTCGGGCAGCGACACGAGGGCGATGATCTCGCCTGTGTTCACGTCGAGGACAGCGCCGGCCGTGGCCTTCGCCTTGAACTTCGCCATGCCCTTCTGGAGCTCGTCGCGCAGGGCGTGCTGCACGCGCAGATCCAGCGAGAGCTGCACCGGCTTCAGGTCCGCCGCCGAAATGGCGAAGCCCGCGCCGTTGAGGTCCTGCAGGCCCTGGCTGTCGATGTATTTCTCGATGCCGGCGATGCCGACGTTGTCCACGTTGGCGAAGCCGAGCACGTGCGCGGCCGCGACCGCGTTAGGATAGACGCGCTTGTTCTCAGGGAGAAAGCCCACGCCCGGGATGCCGAGGCGGTGCACCTCCGCCTGCTGGCGTGGCGTGATCTCGCGCTTGACCCAGACGAAGCCCTTCTTGGTGCCGAGCTTGTTGCGCAGGTCCGTGGCGTCGAGGTCGGGCAGGACGGCGGTGAGCAGCTCGACCGCCTCGTCCTTGTCGATGATGTTGCGCGGCTCGGCGAAGACCGACACCATCTTCACGTCGGTCGCGAGGACCTCGCCATTGCGGTCGACGATATCGGGACGCGCGGCCGAGATCTCCGACGAGGCGGCGCGGCGCACCGCGCTCGTGTTGTCGCTCGTCACGGCGAGGTACACGAGGCGCCCGCCGATGAGGCTGAACAGGCCCACAAAGCAGAGCGACGCGAAGCGGACGCGCGCCGTGCTCTTGTCGACGCGCAGGCGGAACAACTCGCGGGCATGGATGAGAAGGCCGCTCCTGGCGGGAGCGGTCGGACCCTGCGGTTCGATGTCGGGCTGTTGCAACACGGGCGTTACCGTCTCGGGGTTTGCGTGGTCGGCGTGCGGGACTCGCCGTTCTTGTCCTTGGGCGTCGTGGTCGGCCCGAACAGGCCGAGCGCCTCGAGCTTGCGCCCGATCTCGTCCTCGCGCTCGGGCCGGTTGGGCAGGTCGGACAGGCGGGCGAGCTGCTGGATCTTCAGGGGCTGGAGATCGAGATGCTGGTCGGCCGCCTCCTGGAGGCGGTCGGGCCTGTCGAGATACTGCCACTCCGCCTGCAGCACCGCGATGATGTCGCGCTCGCGCTGCACCTTGGATTTCAGCTTCGCGACCTGCTCCACATAATAGAGCGTGTCGTACTTGATCGTGTAGGCCCAGGCCGCCGATACGATCAGGGCCGTGATGGCGATGATGTGGAGCAGTCGGATCACCGGCGCCCTCCCCGTTTCTCGGCAGTCTGCGGCAGTTCCGCCAGCATGGTGATGGCGCTCAAGGGCTCCTGCGCGGGCGCGTCGGTGCGCGAGCCGGCGCGCAGCTTCGCCGAGCGGGCTCTTGGATTGCGTGCGACCTCCTCGTCACTCGGGACCACGGGCCCCTTCGTAACCGCCTCGAAGGTCGGCTCCGCCATGGCGGCGGCCGGCATGTGGCGCGAGCCCGCCGGCGCGCGTCCCGTGCGGGCCGCGAAGAACTGCTTCACGATCCGGTCCTCGAGCGAGTGGAAGGTGACGACCACGAGGCGGCCGCCCGGCTTGAGGATGCGCTCGGCCGCGTGCAGCGCGCGCACGAGCTCGCCCAGCTCATCGTTGACGGCGATGCGAAGTCCCTGGAACACGCGGGTCGCCGGATGGATGCCGTTCGGCTCCTGCCGGATGAGCGAGGCCACGAGATCCGCGAGCTCGCGGGTGGTCTCGATCGGCTTGCGGCGCCGCGCCTCGATGACGGCGCGCGCGACCGCGCGGGCGCGGCGCTCCTCGCCGTAGTGATAGAAGATGTCGGCCAGCTCCGCCTCGGAGGATTCGTTCACGAGGTCGGCGGCGCTCGGACCCGAACGCTCCATGCGCATGTCGAGCGGCCCCTCGCTGCGGAACGAGAAGCCGCGCTCGGCCTCGTCGAGCTGCATGGAGGACACGCCGATGTCGAGCACGACCCCGTCCACGCCCTCGAACCCTTGCGCCGTCGCGATCTCGTCGAGGTCGCCGAAGCGTCCGGGCACGAGCACGAGGCGCTTCTTCGCCTTCGCGACGAGCGCGGCGCCGCCTGCGATCGCATCGGGATCGCGGTCGATGGCGATGACGGTATTGCGTGGATGGGCGTCGAGAATGGCGCGGGTGTATCCGCCGGCGCCGAACGTGCCGTCGATGAACGTGCCGCCGCGCTTGACCTCAAGCGCCGAGCAGACCTCCGCCAGGAGCACAGGAACGTGACGGGTCGGTCCGCCAGCGGCTCCGGCTCCTGGGCCGTCGCCGCGTCCCATCATCGTTCCCGTACTCCTAGCGAGGTGTCCTGCACCATAGGTCGCTCCAAACTGCGGTTGCCCAGAACCTTCTTCAGATCCCGCACCTTCGCGCGCGCCCCCTCCAAGTACGCGCGAAACTGCTCCGGCTCCCAAATCTGGAACTTGTGGCCGAGCCCGACGAACGTCACCGTATCGCCGATCCCGGCATGCACTTTCACCGAGTCCGTCAGGATGACACGCCCTTCCGGATCGACCTTCAGGATTTCGCTGGTTCCGAACAACGCCGTCGACAACTGATCCCGCTCGTCCGAATAGGGCGACATCGTCGACAAGAACGCGTCGATCTCGTTCAGAAGCACGTTGCCTCCCGCGTCCAGAGCCGGCGCATCCAAGGCTGGATGCACGTAGAGCCCCTCGAACCCATCCCGGGCGAGCACCGCCCGAAAGGATGCCGGGATCGAGACGCGCCCCTTCGAATCCAACTTGTTGGTGAAATTGGACACGAAGCGGTTCATTGGCCGCAGCTTGCGCGCTCCTGATTGTCAGCCCCCCGACGGGCCGTTCTGGCCCGCCGCCGCCCGACGCCGATGCATACGCCTCTGTCCGAAGGTGGATGCCACCGCCTGTCTGGCGATGGGCGACCCCCTCGGGAGACACCGTCGACGGGATGATTTGGGATAACATGGGACAGTATGGTCGTCAACGGAACGGGGCTGTAACGAATGGCTGCCGGAAGGCACGCCCTATGAGAGTCGTTTAGGGTTAATGAACCGTAAGCAGCCCAACGGTTTGGCGCCGCGGGCATGAAAAAACTTACGTTTTGGGAGAGGTGTCAGCTGGCCTGTAAGCCGGGTTCTGTAGGGCCCGAGGCGAACCTCGGACGTGGCGACCATTCCTCTGGGACGGCCATTGCTGACCGCCTCAAGCAACCAACCCGGACGACGGGCCTGGAAACGGGCCTGGCGCGAACGCCTGTCGTCCCTATTCGGTTTTGCTCCTGGTGGGGTTTACCGTGCCGTCCGCATTACTGCGTCCGCGGTGCGCTCTTACCGCACCCTTTCACCCTTACCCCGGGGCCCGAAGGCTTGGCGGGGCGGTCTGCTTTCTGTGGCACTGTCCCTAGGGTTTCCCCCGCCGGACGTTATCCGGCACCGTGATTCCATGGAGCCCGGACTTTCCTCCCCGAGCGAACTCGGAGCGGCCGCCCGGCCAGCTGACGAGGGGATGTGGTGCACAAAGCAGGCCCGCGTCAAGACTCAAGGAGCCGCAGAACGCCGCAGGATCACTCGGCGGCCGCCGTAATGGTCTTCACCTTGGCGCAATAGGCGCGCGAAGCGGCCGTCATGGACTGGGTTCGGTGGCCGAACTGGTAGCGCAGGATCGTGCCGCAGGTGTCACCCCCGGCCAGGCTGTAGGCCTTGGCCAAGTACTTCAGACCGTACTGCAGGTTGGTCTCGGCATCGAACAGTCCCGCCGCATCGCCCTTGTAGCCCAGGGACTGCGCCGTGCGGAGGTTGACCTGGGTCAGGCCGAGATTGCCGCCGTTACGGGCACGGGCGTTATAGCGGCTCTCGAGGCGCACGACCGCGTCGGCGAGCTCGAACGGCAGGGAATTTTCCGACGCATAGCGGGCGATCAGCGGCTTCAGGGCGCCCGCATGGGCGGCGTCGGACACCCGGGCGCCGGATTTCCCGGCCACGAGGCCGATGGCGGACCCAAGTGATTCGCCCTCGCCTCCGTCATCCGTGCCGGCAGCGGCGCGCGCGGCGGCTTTGGCGTCCTTCTTCGACGCCGGCTTCTCGGCTACGGCCGCTTCCGCCGAGACCTCAACCGGCTCCGCCGCAGGCTGTACGGCTTGCATGCTCTCGATTTCTTGAGGAGCGACGAGGCTCGGGCCATCGCCGCTTTCAGCGCGAGCATGGGTCGCCACCGCAAGTGCAATTGCACCCAAAACCGCGACCACCACGGTCCTCAAGAAATGTCGCCAAGTCATCCACAAACCTCGCAGGAAGATAGTCGCGAAATTCGGTGGGTGCTGGCGAATTGAGGCGAAGATGTGACTTGATTATACGCAACTGTGTTCGCAAGTATACGAAGCTAGACAATATTAGTCTTCGTAGACTAAGGAAGCTTAGCCGTAGTACGTAACCCGAATGAGGGAAAATTTTCTACGGAAGACCCGCCTCGCCGGGAACCCTTTCCCCCGTGGAGAGTTGGCGAGTTGGTAAGGCCAAGCTAGATAGGGCTGGGCGGCCTACAGCCCACAGGAAACAGGGAAGCTTCCATGAAGAAGATCATCACAGCGATTGCCGCCGGCGCGCTCACCCTTTCGATGGCAGCATGCAATACGCCCGGCGAACGCGCCGTGGGCGGCGCTGCGATCGGCGGCCTTGCCGGTGCGGCCATCGGCGGCGCAGCCACGGGCCGTGGCAGCGGCGCTCTCGCGGGTGCTGCGATCGGCGCTGCGGGTGGTGCGATCGTCGGCGCCAGCACGGCTCCGGCTCGTCCGGCCTGCCCCTACGGAACTTACCAGGACGTCTACGGCAACATCTACTGCCGCTGATCGGGACCCTACATTCTTTTTGGAGGCCGGAACCCGTTCCGGCCTCTTTGCTTTTGACGTGTCTTGAGCGTACCACTCAATGACGATGATTCAGTCAATCTGGGGCAAGCTGGGCGGCGCGGGCATCGGACTCGCGCTCGGGGGTCCGATCGGCGCCCTGCTCGGCGGCGTAGCCGGTCACATGCTTGTGGATCGCGAAGGCGCGCCGTTTGGGCGCCCGCCGCGCGATGTCCTGTTCACCATGGGGCTCGTGGCCCTGTCGGCCAAGATGGCGAAGGCCGACGGCATCGTGGTCGACCGGGAGATCAAGGCCTTCGAGCAGGTGGTCGAGGTTCCGGCCGAGGAGCACGACCGCGTCTCCCGCCTGTTCCGCCTCGCCATGGAAACCACCGACGGCTTCGAGGCCTATGCGCAGCAGATCGCCGATGCCTTCAAGGACGAGCCAGCGCTCCTCGAGGACGTGCTCGACGGTCTCTTCCACATCGCGAAGGCGGACGAGGCGGTGCACGAGGCCGAGTTCGCCTACGTGAAGGACGTGGCGACGATCTTCTCCTTCAGCCAGCAGGATTTCGAGCGGATCGCGGCCCGCCACGTGCGCCTCGCCGACGACCCGTATCTGATCCTCAACGCCAGCCGCGACATGAGCGACGATGAGCTGAAGCGGCATTACCGCAAGCTCGTGGCCGAGAACCATCCCGACCGGGAGATTGCCCGCGGGCTTCCGCCGGAGGCCGTGAAGATCGCCACCGAACGGCTCGCCACCATCAATGCCGCCTGGGAGCGCATCGCGGCCGAACGGAAGATCGGGTGACGCGATGAGCCCTCCCCTGACTCCCGAGAGTTCGGTCGCCGCGAAGGTCTTTCCCTCGCCGAACCACGGGGAGCGGAAGGACGGCCTGCGCCCCACCATGCTGGTGCTGCACTACACCGGCATGCCCGATTCCGGCGAGGCGCTGCAATGGCTGTGCAACCCGGTCTCGCAGGTCTCGGCCCATTACTTCGTGTTCGAGGACGGGCGCGTGCTGCAGATGGTGCCCGAGGCGCGCCGCGCCTGGCATGCGGGCGTCTCGACCTGGGACGGCGAGACCGACATCAATTCCCGCTCGATCGGCATCGAGATCGCCAATCCGGGGCATCCGGGCGGGCTGCCGCCCTTCCCCGACGCGCAGATCGAGAGCGTGATCGCGCTCACCCGGGACATCGTGACTCGCTGGCGCATCCCGGCCGTTCGGGTGCTCGGCCATTCCGACGTGGCGCCGGGCCGCAAGCTCGACCCGGGCGAGACATTTCCCTGGGAGAGCCTCCACCGCGCCGGCGTGGGCCACTGGGTGCCGCCCGCTCCCATGCGGGACGGGCGCTTCTTCTCACGCGGCGACCAGGGCATGCCCATCGAGGCGCTCCAGGCTATGCTCGCCATGTACGGCTACGGCCTCAGGATCAACGGCACCTTCGACGAGGACACGGAAAAGGTCGTGGCGGCCTTCCAACGGCATTTCCGGCCCGAGCGCGTGGATGGCGTCGCCGATGCCTCGACCATCACCACCCTGCGGAACCTCATCGCCGCCCGGCCGCCGATTGCGACCGCATGACAAAGAGTTAACTCGAACTCGAACGAGATTTCGGCCACAATTCCCCCTCAAGGCCATGGTGGTCTTCGCGGGGATTTCGCCGGTGCGTCGGGTCTGGTTCTGGGTTGTGGTTGTTCTGGCGCTCGCCGGCGCCGCGGGGTTCTTCCTGTGGCGCCCCACGGGCGGCAACGCGTCCGATGCGGCCTACCGGCTCGCCAGCGCCGACCGGGGCACGATCGTCGCCAGCGTCCGCGCCACCGGAACGCTCAACCCCGTCACCACCGTTCTCGTCGGCTCGCAGCTCTCCGGCCAGGTGGTCGAGATCCTGGCCGACTACAACACCCCCGTGAAGGAAGGCCAGGTCGTCGCGCGCCTCTATTCGGAGCAGATCAAGTCCCGCCGCGACGCCGCGCAGGCTGACCTCGCGCAGGCCCAGGCCGACCGGGACACCAAGCGGGCGCAGATCGACAAGGCGAGGTCTGCCCTCCAGCGCGCGGAGGCGGTCGCGCTCGATCTCGCGGCCCAGCGCGACAAGGCCCGGGCGCAGTTCGAGGACGCCCAGCGCAACTTCGAGCGGCAGACCACCCTGAACGCCCGCGCCGTCGGCGCCCAGGCCACCCTCGAGCAGGCGGAAACGCAGGTTGCCGTCCAGAAGGCCGCCCTCGCCTCGGCGGAGGCCCAGATCGCCTCCAACAAAGCCGAGACGGTAGGCCTGAAGGCGGACGTCGCCCTGGCGGAGGCCGGCCTCAAATCGGCCGAGGCGCTCATCCTGCAGCGTCAGGCCAAGCTGAAGGACATCGAGATCGACCTCGCCCGCACGGACATCCGCTCCCCGGTGGACGGCGTGGTGGTCAAGCGCGACATCGAGCTGGGCCAGACGGTGGCGGCCTCACTCTCGGCCCCGACGCTCTTCACCATCGCGCAGGACCTGCGGGAGATCGACATCTACGCCAATATCGACGAGGCCGACGTAGGGCTCCTCAAGCCCGACCAGCACGTGACCTTCACGGTCAACGCCTATCCGAACCGCAGCTTCGACGGCACCGTGCGCATGGTGCGGCTCGGTGCGCAGACGGTGCAGAACGTGGTGACCTACACGGCGGTCATCGGCGTGAAGAACCAGGATCTCGCGCTCCTGCCTGGCATGACGGCCAATCTCCAGATCATCACCGACGAGCGGGAGAACGTGCTCCGCATTCCCAACGCCGCCCTGCGGTTCCGGCCCGCGCAGCCGGTGGCCGTGGCGGCCGACGGCTCCGCGCCGCGGCAGCAGGCCGGACGACGCTCACGGGAGCCGGCGACAGCGGAGGCCGACGAGGGCAGCAGCGCCCGCGTCTACCGCCTGGCGGCCGACGGTTCGCCGCAGGCCGTGCCGATCCGCGTCGGCGCGACCGACGGCAGCTACACCGAAGTGCTGCGCGGCGGGCTGAAGGAAGGCGATGCGGTGATCGTCGGTGCGGGCTCGCGCGGCGGATCGGAACCTGGCGGATCGCGGCCGGGCGCACGCCCGCGGCCGCCCCGGATGTTCTGAGGACCGGGCCATGGCGCTCATCGAAACGCGCGATCTCGGACGGGTGTACGACCTCGATGCCGGCCGCGTCGTGGCGCTCGACCACGTCTCCCTCGACGTCGACGAGGGCGACTTCGTCGCAGTCATGGGGCCGTCGGGCTCGGGCAAGTCCACGTTCATGAACCTGATCGGCTGCCTCGACAGACCCACTCACGGCACCTACCGGCTCGCCGGCACCGCGGTCGAGACTCTGGATGCGAACGGACTCGCGCGGCTGCGCAACAGGGAGATCGGCTTCGTGTTCCAGCAGTTCAACCTGCTGCCCCGCGTCGATGCGCTCGGCAACGTGGCGCTGCCGATGGTCTATGCGGGCGTCGACCGCCGGACCCGGCGCGAAAAGGCTCACGCCGCATTGGCCCGCGTCGGCCTCGCCGAGCGCTGGCATCACCGTCCGATGCAGCTCTCCGGCGGCCAACAGCAGCGCGTCGCCATTGCGCGCGCCCTCGTGAACGGGCCCAAGCTCCTGCTCGCCGACGAGCCGACCGGCGCCCTCGACAGCCGCACCGCGGCGGAGATCCTCTGGCTGTTCCAGGAGCTGAACCGCGAAGGCGTGACGGTGGTCCTCGTCACCCACGACGCCGATGTGGGCCGCCATGCCCGCCGCCTTGTTCGCTTCAAGGACGGGCGCGTGCTGGAGGATCACCGCCAGACGCCGCTCGATGCGCGCGACCTCATCGCGGCGGAGAGCGCCGCATGAGACTGGTTGAAGCGATCCGCTCCGCCCTCTCGGCCATCGCGGCGAATGCCCTGCGCAGCCTGCTCACCATGCTGGGCATCGTGATCGGCGTCGCGGCCGTCATCGCCATGGTGGCGATCGGGTCCGGCGCGCGAAACCTCGTCGACCAGCAGATCCGCTCCCTCGGCGCCAACCTCGCCATCGTGACGCCTGGCAACGTCACCCAGGGCGGCGCGCGCCTCGGCGCAGGCGCGGCCTCGACGCTCACGAGCGACGACGCGGAGGCGATCCGGCGCGAGGTCGACGGGGTCGTGGCGGCCGCGCCCTTCGTGCAGGGCGGCGCGCAGGTGGTCGCCGGCGCGAGCAACTGGGGTACGCGCATCTACGGCGTCGATCTCGACTGGTTCCAGGCCCGCGAATGGGACGTGGCGACCGGCCGGGGCTTCGATCCGGAGGAGGTGCGCCGGGGCGACATTGTGATCATCCTGGGCCAGACCGTCGCCCGCAACCTGTTCGGCGAGGACGATCCGATCGACCAGACGGTGCGCGTGCGAAACGTGCCGTTCCGGGTGATCGGCGTCATGGCCCCGAAGGGACAGTCCGCCTTCGGGCAGGACCAGGACGACGTGATCTTCGTGCCGCTCGATGCGGGCCGCCGCCGCGTGATCGGTCGCAACTACGCCAAGGACGGCTCGGTGGGATCAATCTTCGTGAAGTTCGCCAATGAGGAGGAGATCGAGCCTGGCATCGAGACCATGACTGCCCTGCTGCGCCAGCGGCACCGGATCGTCGGCGAGCAGGAGGACGACTTCTCCATCCGCAACCTGACCGAGATCGCCAACACGGCCTCGGCCTCCGCCAACACGCTCTCCATGCTGCTCGCCGCCGTCGCGGCGGTGTCGCTGCTCGTGGGCGGCATCGGCATCATGAACATCATGCTGGTCTCCGTGACGGAACGCACCCGCGAGATCGGCCTGCGGCTCGCGGTCGGCGCGCGCCCGCGCGACATCCTCAGCCAGTTCCTGATCGAGGCTACGACGCTCTCCACCATCGGCGGCGCGCTCGGCGTCGGGCTGGGCGCAGGCGCAGCCTATTTAGTGGCGCAGCTCGCCGGCTGGCCATCGCTGGTCTCGACCAACGCCATCATCCTGGCGGTCGGCTTCTCGGCGCTGGTGGGCATCTTCTTCGGCTTCTACCCGGCGCAGCGCGCCGCACGGCTCGACCCCATCGAGGCCCTGCGGCGGGAATGAGACTTAGATCGGCTCGGCCTTGGCGTAGATCTTCTGCGGCGGCTTGGCGAAGTACTTGAACAGCGCCGGGCAGAGCCAGCCCTCGCGGTTCTTGCCCTCCTCCCGGTACCAGTTCCCGCCATACTCCTCCCGCAGCAGGGTCAGCTCGACCTGGTAGCCTGGGAACGGCGCGGTGGAGAAGATCAGCCGGAAGCCGTTCGGTGCGTTCGGGATGTTCCTCACCGCATCGTCGATCATCTGCGGGATGCCGGACACGAAGGGCTCGCGCACGAGCCCCACGGCCGGATCGTCGAACACCCAGGTGCCGTGCGAGCGGTAGGGCTGGATGACGAGGAGGGCGTTGGCGGGAGGGGTGGAGACGTCCATGGCGACACCGATCAGAGGAAACGATCCTCTGATTTGGGTCGTCGTCCGGCCTCACGCCACCGGTCGCGTCACTCCGCCGCCATCGCCCGGTAGCGGGCCGGATCGTAGTTGAGGACCGGCGAGAGCCAGCGCTCCACCTCCGGGATGCTCATGCCCTTGCGCGCCGCGTAGTCTTCGACCTGGTCGCGCTCGACCTTGGCGACGCCGAAGTAATAGGCCTCCGGATGCGACAGGTAGAGGCCCGACACGGACGAGCCCGGCCACATGGCGTAGGATTCGGTGAGCGCCACGCCGATCCGGCGCTCCGCCCCGAGCAGGTCGAACAGGGTGGCCTTCTCGGTGTGGTCGGGCTGGGCCGGATAGCCGGGAGCCGGGCGGATGCCCTGGTATTCCTCGCGGATCAGGTCCTCGTTAGAGCAAGCCTCGTCCGGGGCATAGGCCCAGAATTCCGTGCGCACGCGCTGGTGCATGCGCTCCGCGAAGGCCTCCGCGAGACGGTCGGCGAGCGCCTTCACCAGGATCGACTGATAGTCGTCGTTCGCGCGCTCGAACCGCTCCGCGATGCGGACCTCCTCGATGCCGGACGTCACGACGAAGCCGCCCACGTAATCCGCCTTGCCGCTCTCGACGGGCGCCACGAAATCCGACAGGCACAGGTTCGGCTTGCCGTCGCGCTTGGTAAGCTGCTGGCGCAGGCCGTGGAAGGTGGCGAGCGTCTCGGACCGGCTCTCGCCCGTGAAGAGGCGGATGTCGTCGCCGATCGCGTTGGCGGGCCAGAAGCCGATCACGGCCTTCGGGTTGAACCAGCGCTCGTCCACGAGGCGCTTGAGCATGGCCTGCGCGTCCTCGAAGAGCTGGCGTGCCGCCTCGCCCTGCTCGGCATCCTCCAGGATCGCCGGATAGCGCCCCTTCAGCTCCCAGGTCTGGAAGAAGGGCGTCCAGTCGATATAGGGCACGAGCTCGGCCACGTCATAGCTGCGGAACACGCGGGCGCCCGTGAAAGTGGGCTTCGGCGGCTGGTAGGACGACCAGTCGAACTTCGGCGCGTTGGCGCGGGCCTTCTCGATCGGCAGCCGCTGCTTGTCGGCCTCGGAGCGGGCATGGGCGTCCGCCACCTTGCGGTACTCGGCCTGGATCGTCTCGACATAAGCGCCCTTCATCTCGGGCGAGATGAGCGAGGACACCACGCCGACCGCGCGGCTCGCATCGGTCACGTAGACCGCCTGGCCCTTGCTGTAGTTCGGGTGGATCTTCACCGCCGTATGCACGCGGCTCGTGGTGGCGCCGCCGATGAGTAGCGGGATGTCGAAGCCCTCGCGCTCCATCTCGCTCGCCACGTTGACCATCTCGTCGAGGGACGGCGTGATGAGCCCCGACAACCCGATGATGTCGACGTTCTCCTTGCGGGCGGTCTCCAGGATCTTCTGGGCCGGCACCATGACGCCGAGATCGATGACCTCGTAGTTGTTGCAGGCCAGAACCACGCCGACGATGTTCTTGCCGATGTCGTGGACGTCGCCCTTCACGGTCGCCATCAGCACCTTGCCGGCGGCGGACCGCGCGGCCGCGCCGGAGCCTTCCTTCTCGGCCTCCATGAACGGCATGAGATAGGCCACAGCCTGCTTCATCACGCGGGCGGACTTGACCACCTGCGGCAGGAACATCTTGCCCGCCCCGAAGAGGTCGCCGACCACGTTCATGCCGGCCATGAGCGGGCCTTCGATCACGTGCAGCGGACGCTCGGCGGCCTGTCGCGCTTCTTCCGTGTCCTGCTCGATGAATTCGGTGATGCCGTTGACGAGCGCGTGCTCCAGGCGCTTCGCGACCGGCCAGGAGCGCCATTCGAGATCGGCGGTTTTCACCGCACCCGCACCGTCGCCCTTGAAGCGGGGCGCGGCCTCGAGGAGGCGCTCGGTCGCGTCGGGACGGCGGTTGAGCACCACGTCCTCGCAGAGCTCGCGCAGCTCCGGGTCGATCTCGTCGTAGACGGCGAGCTGGCCCGCGTTCACGATGCCCATGTCCATGCCGACCTTGATGGCGTGGAACAGGAACACCGAGTGCATGGCCTCGCGCACCGGCTCGTTGCCGCGGAACGAGAACGAGAGGTTCGACACGCCACCCGAGATGTGGGCGTGCGGCAGCGTCTCGCGGATGATGCGGGTCGCTTCGATGAACGCAACGCCGTAGCCGTTATGCTCCTCGATGCCAGTCGCGACCGCGAAGACGTTGGGATCGAAGATGATGTCCTCGGGCGGGAAGCCGACCTCCTCGGTGAGGATCTTGTACGCGCGGGTGCAGATCTCGACCTTGCGCTCCAGCGTGTCCGCCTGGCCCTGCTCGTCGAAGGCCATCACGACGACCGCGGCGCCGTAGGAGCGGCAGATCCGCGCCTGCTCGATGAAGGCCTCGACGCCCTCCTTCATGGAGATCGAGTTGACGATCGCCTTGCCCTGGATGCACTTCAGGCCGGCCTCGATCACGTGGAACTTCGACGAGTCGACCATGACCGGCACGCGGGCGATGTCCGGCTCGCCGGCCACGAGGTTGAGGAACTCGACCATGGCCTTCTCGGAATCGAGCAGGCCCTCGTCCATGTTCACGTCGATGATCTGCGCGCCGTTCGCCACCTGGTCGCGCGCCACGTCGAGGGCGGCTGCGTAATCGCCGTTGGTGACGAGCTTGCGGAACTTGGCGGAGCCCGTGACGTTCGTGCGCTCGCCCACGTTCACGAACGGGATGTCCGGCGTCAGCACGAAGGGCTCGAGGCCCGAGAGGCGCATCAGCGGCTTTGCCTCAGGCACTTGGCGCGGCGCCTTGCCGGCGACCGCTTCCGCGATGGCGCGGATATGGGCCGGCGTCGTGCCGCAGCAGCCGCCGACCACGTTGACGAGGCCCGCATCGGCGAACTCCGCCAGCATTCGGGCCGTGGCCTCCGGGCGTTCGTCATAGAGGCCGAACTCGTTCGGCAGGCCCGCATTCGGATAGGCGCAGACCAGGGTGTCGGCGACCTTGCCGATCTCCTGGATGTGCGCACGCATCTCGCGGGCGCCCAGCGCGCAGTTGAGGCCGACGGAGAACGGCTCGGCATGGCGCACCGAATGCCAGAAGGCGGTCGGCGTCTGGCCCGAGAGCGTGCGGCCGGACAGGTCCGTGATCGTGCCCGAGATCATGATCGGCAGCGTCACGCCGCGCTCGGCGAAGACCTGCTGCGTGGCGACGATCGCCGCCTTGGCGTTGAGCGTGTCGAAGATCGTTTCGATGAGGATGATCTCCGACCCGCCGTCGATGAGCCCCCTCACCTGCTCGGCATACGATTCGCGAACCTGATCGAACGTCACCGCGCGATAGCCCGGGTTGTTCACGTCCGGCGAGATCGAGAGCGTGCGGTTCGTCGGGCCGACGGCGCCGGCCACGAAGCGGCGGCGGCCATCCTCTCTCTCGGCCAGGATCGCGGCCTCGCGGGCCAGCCGCGAGCCCTCGTAGTTCAGCTCGTAGACGATCTCCTCCATGCCGTAATCGGCCTGGGCGATGGAGGTGCCCGAGAAGGTGTTGGTCTCGACGATGTCGGCGCCGGCGCGGAAATAGGCGAGATGAACGTCGCGCACCGCATCGGGCTGGGTGAGGATGAGAAGGTCGTTGTTGCCCTTGACGTCCTGCTTCCAGTCCTTGAAGCGCTCAGCCCTGAAATCCTTCTCCGAGAACCGGTAGCTCTGCAGCTCGGTGCCCATGGCGCCGTCCAGCACGAGGATTCGCTGCGACGCGGCTTCGCGAAGCGCCTTCAGGACATCGGCACCATCGGCGGGAGAAGGAGTGAGAGTCGTCATGTTCTTTTCTTTCGCCGAGGCAACGCGGCCGGGCATGAGGAGGAGGCTTTAGGCGGCGGCCCTGACGGATTGATCGCGCAATCCGAGCAGGTGGCAGATCGCATAGACGAGGTCTGCGCGGTTCATGGTGTAGAAGTGGAATTCGCTGACGCCGCGATCGACGAGGTCGATCACCTGCTCGGCCGCGACGGCGGCGGCGATGAGCTTGCGGGTGTCCACGTCGCTGTCCAGGCCCTCGAAGCGGGCGGCGAGCCAAGACGGGATGCTCGCGCCGGTCTTGGCCGCGAAGTTCGCCGTCTGCTTGAAGTTCTGCACCGGCACGATGCCTGGCACGATCGGGATGTCGATGCCGCGTGCACGGACCCGGTCGAGGTAGCGGAAGTAGTGGTCGTTGTCGAAGAAGAACTGGGTGATGGCGCGGTCGGCGCCGCAATCGACCTTCTCCTTCAGCACGTCGATGTCGGCATCGAGCGACGTCGCTTCCGGGTGCTTCTCCGGATAGGCCGACACCGACACCTCGAAATCGCCGATCGCCTTGATGCCGGCCACCAGATCGCAGGTCCGCTCATAGCCGCCCGGGTGGGGCGCGTATGCCGTGCCGAGGCCGCCCACGGGATCGCCGCGCAGCGCCACCACATGCCGGACGCCCGCATCCCAGTAGGAGCGCACCACGTCGTCGACTTCCGGCTTGGTGGCGGCCACGCAGGTGAGGTGGGCAGCGGGCTTGAGGTGAGTTTCGCGCACGAGGCGCGCGACCGTCGCGTGGGTGCGTTCGCGGGTGGAACCGCCGGCACCGTACGTCACGGACACGAACTGCGGGCTGAGAGGCGCCAGGCGCTCGATCGAGGACCAGAGCGTCGCCTCCATCTCGGGCGTCTTGGGCGGAAAGAACTCGAACGACACGCGGATCGAGCAGGAATCCTGACGGCTGGGGCGAAGGGCGAGCGGCGACATCAGGCGACCTCTTTGTTGGATTCGATCAGAGGCCAATCCGTCGCCACCCGGCGATCCTGGCCCAGCCACAGGGATACGACGAGCTGCTCGTCCGCCTTCTTCTGAGGGGCGAGCTGGCGCGTGAGCGTGCAGTCGAGCCCGGCCTCGTCGAGCCAGGCCGCAACCTGCTCGGGCGCGAAGCCGAGGCGGCGATGGGCCTGGGCCTCCCGCAGGAATTCGAGATTGTGAGGCGCGAAATCGACCACCAGCATGCGCCCGCCCGGGGACACGAGGCGGGCCGCCTCGCGGATCGCCCGGGCCGGATCGTCGAGGTAGTGCAGCACCTGGTGGATGACCACGAGGTCGAAGCTGTTGCGCGGGAACGGCGGCGCGTAGATGTCGCCCTGCCTCAGCTCGATGCGCGACAGGCCCGCCTTTTCCAGGTTGGCGCGCGCGACCGACAGCATGGCGTGGCTCGCGTCGAGCCCCACCGTGCGGGCGGCCCGCGGCGCGAGAAGCTGGAGCATCTTGCCCGTGCCGGTGCCGAGATCGACGAGATTGCGGATCGGCTTCGGACCCAGCGCATCGAGCACGGCCGCCTCGACGACGGTCTCGGGCGCATGAAGCGAACGGATGCGGTCCCAGTCGGGAGCAAGACGCGAGAAGAAGGCCTGGGCGGCCTGGGCCCGCTGGGCACGGACGGTTTCCAGGCGGGTCCGGTCTTCGAGCAGCTGCGGGTCGGAACGGTCGAGGCTGTCGAGCATCGGGCGCAGGATGCGCTGGGCGGTGCCGCGGTCGGTCAGGCGGAAGAAGGCCCAGGCCCCCTCCCGGTGCCGCTCCACGAGCCCCGCCTCCACCAGGAGCTTGAGGTGACGGGAGATGCGCGGCTGGGACTGGCCGAGGATGTCCGTGAGGTCGGAGACAGACAGCTCGCCCTCGGTCAGGAGCGCCAGGATCCGCATGCGCGTCTCCTCGGCGGCGGCCCGGAGGATGCTCAGGGTCAGGTCCAGGGATGGGGATGCTGTCTCGGCCAAGACGAAATCTCGCTCTCACATATAAAGATATGTTTATATCTTCTGCGAGGCGCCGGCAAGTGAATCCTTGCCTGCCTGGCTCAGCGGCGGACCTTGGCCCGCTGCGCCAGGACGACCAGCAGGAATACGCCGGCGGCCACGACCCAGGCCGAAGGCTCGACCGGGTCGCTGTTCAGGAAGGCGGCGAAGATCAGGGTCACGAAGGTCTGCAGCAGCTGGACCTGGCTCACATGGGCGATGCCCCCGATGGCGAGGCCCGCGTTCCAGGCGAAGAAGCCGAGGTACTGGCTCATCAGCGCCACGTAGAGAAAGCCGATCCAGCTCCAGGCCGGGACGACGGCGACTGGGTCCGGCATGGTCCATACCGCCACGGGGATCGTGACTGGCAGGGAGACGACTAGGATCCAGGAGATCACTTCCCAGCCCGCATAGCCGCTGCGGACGAGCTTGCCCGACAGCACGTAGCCGAGGGCCGAGGACAGCGCCGCCGCGAGCAGGAACAGGTCTCCCTTACCGAGGGACCCGCCGCCCTCGTGCAGGGTAAAGCCGACCACGAGGGCGGCGCCGGCCACGGCGGCCGCCCAGAAGGCGCGGCTCGGCCGCTCGCCGGCGATCAGGGCGCTGATGGCCGAGGTGGCGAGCGGCAGGATGCCGAGCACCACGCCGCCATGGGAGGCCGGCACGCTCTGCATGGCGAAGGCCGTGAACCCCGGAAATCCGGCCACGAGGCAGAGCGCGGAGAGCAGGAACGTGCCGAGCTGTCCCCGCGTGGGCCAGGGCTTGCGCAGCAGAACCAGCGTGACGAGCGCCAGAAGACCTGCGAGCGCCGCACGGCCCGCCGTGATGAAGAGCGGGCTCAGGGCCTCGACGGCGAGATGGGTGAAGGGCAGCGTCCCCGCGAAGATGCACACCCCGACGAAGCCGAGGACGAGGCCGAGGGTTTCACGGGGCATGCGGGTCTACTATCGGAAAGGAGGCTCGTCGAAGCTGCGCAGCTTGCGCGAATGCAGCGAGGCGCGCTGGCCGCGCAGGATGTCGAGCGCCGCGAGGCCGATCATGAGGTGCTCGCCGACGGCCCGTTCGTAGAAGGCGTTGGCGGCGCCCGGCAGCTTGATCTCGCCGTGCAGCGGCTTGTCGGACACGCAGAGCAGCGTGCCGTAGGGAACGCGCAGGCGGTAGCCCTGGGCCGCGATGGTGCCGCTCTCCATGTCGACCGCGATGGCGCGTGACAGGTTGATCTGGCGCCGCTCCTGGCTCCAGCGCAGTTCCCAGTTCCGGTCGTCGTAGGTCACGACCGTGCCGGTGCGCAGGCGCCGCTTGAGGTCGTCGCCCCGGTCGCCGGTGACCTGGGCGGCCGCCTCCTGCAGGGCGACCTGGACCTCGGCCAGCGCCGGGATCGGGATTTCCGGCGGCACCGCTCCGTCGAGGATGCGGTCGCGCCGCAGATAGCCGTGCGCCAGCACGTAATCGCCGATGGTCTGCGACTGGCGCAGGCCGCCGCAATGGCCGACCATCAGCCAGCAATGGGGGCGCATCACCGCCAGGTGATCGGTGATGTTCTTCGCGTTCGACGGGCCGACGCCGATATTGACGAGCGTCACCCCGTGCCCGTTGCGGTGGATGAGGTGGTAGGCCGGCATCTGGAAGCGATGCCAGGGCGATGACGCGATCATCTCGGCGACGGCGCTCTGGTGCAGACCGCGCTCGATCGCGACGCCGCCCGGCAGCAGGAGGCGCTCGAACTCGCTGTCCTCCTTGGCCAGTTCGCCGACCGCCCATTGCACGAACTGGTCGACGTATCGGTGATAGTTGGTGAGCAAGATCCAGGGCTGGATCGAGCGCCAGTCGCTCCCCGTGTAATGTACGAGGCGCCGCAGGGAGTAGTCGACGCGCGCGGCGTCGAAGAGCGAGAGCGGGCGCGGGTCTCCTTCGTGGAAGAGCCATGTGCCGTCGGCGATCTCGTCGCCGACCTTGGCGAGAAGCGGGGTCGGGAAGTGCTGCGCGAGTTCCGCGGCCGAATGGGCGCCACGACCCAGCTCGTCGCCGCGCTCGAACACGTAAGGATAAGGTATCTCCTGGTCGCTGACGCCGACTTCAAGGGTCGCGCCGTAATCGCGCACGAGATAGTTCAGCTGCTCCAGCAGGTAATTCTTGAAGAAGGCCGGCTGCGTGATCGTCGTCGCGTAGACGCCGGGGCTCTGGAACTTGGCGTAGGCGCGTTGCTTGACCGGTGGCACCGAGGTCGCACGATACACGAGCCGCAGCTCGGGATAGCGGAAGCGGGCCCGCTCGCCCGGTGTCGGCGCCGTGTGCGTCGAGAAGAAGTGCTCCAGCGCTTCGCGCTGCGCCTCGATGGCTCCATCGTAGAGATGGATCAGCGCCTCGACGGCTTCTTCGGGAGTGGCAACAGTTCGGAAGGCTGGGATCTGATCGGCGGGCACGGAAACGTCTCTTCTCATGTCTCGTGCCTCAAGGGTCATACACGGTTTCCGACAGGAACCCAACCGTCTTCATCCGGTGACCAAGCGGCAGGACGCGATCCGACGCGGAGGCGGGTGCGATCCGCCTCCGCAGAACGACAGGATGCCTCGCCTTGTTCCTACTCGCAGACCTGCGTGCGGCGCACCACCACCTCGCCCCACTCGTCGACGACACGCTCGCGGACCGTGTAGCAGGACGAACCGCCATAATAGCCCGTGCCGTAATAGCCCGGATAGGACGTTACCGGGTAAGACGGATACGAATAGGCCGGGTAGGAGTAGGCGGGCCGGGCCGCGAGCGCCCCGAGAGCGAGGCCGCCGATCAGGCCCGCCGCAACGGCTCCGCCATTGTTGTGACGACGGTAATAGCCGTAGGGACGATAACCGTAGCCGGCCGGGCGATAGCCGTAGCCATAGCCGCCGTAATAACCCACGCCTCGGGGACCGGCCACCATGCCGTTGCGCCAGGTTCCGGTGCTGGCGCCGGCCTCCGCGGGGCCTGAGGCCAGCGCGCCGCCGCCGAGCGCCAGGACGGCGAAGCCGGCAGTCAGAATGGACTTGGTGCGAACCATCTCACCCTCCAACGGGAGCGTGTTCGGGGACGATGCCTGAAATAGACGTCCTGCTCCCTCAGATGTGTGAAAGATTAGCGCGCAGCACCTGAATTGGAGCTGAAGATCCCGTCAAGCATCCGTCAATGACCGACGGGCGGGTCTTCTCAGAACGGGAGCGCGGAACCCTGCCAGTCGAAGAACTTCCCCGTATCGCTCAAGCTGAGGCGTTCGTCAGATGCAAAGGTTCGGGCGCTCTAGCCGTGAAGATATCGAAATCCAGGCGGAATGGCGGCCAGCGCTGGGGCTCGATGCTGCCGCCTTATCGACAGGGCGGCAGGACGCGCACGAGCTCTCGCCCGATGCCGCGCCCTGCGCCAGTGATGAGAAACGTCCTCACGCTGCGGTTCAGCGCGAGAACTTCTTGTACTTGATCCGGTGCGGGATCGTGGAATCCGTCCCGAGGCGGCGCTTCTTGTCCTCCTCGTAATCGGCGAAGTTCCCCTCGAACCACTCCACATGGCTGTCGCCCTCGAAGGCGAGGATGTGGGTGGCGATGCGGTCCAGGAACCAGCGATCGTGGCTGATGATCACGGCGCACCCGGCATAGTCCTCCAGCGCCTCCTCGAGGGCGCGCAGGGTGTCCACGTCGAGGTCGTTGGTCGGCTCGTCGAGAAGCAGGACGTTCGAGCCAGACTTCAGGATCTTGGCGAGGTGCACGCGGTTGCGCTCGCCGCCCGAGAGCACGCCGACCTTCTTCTGCTGGTCCCCACCCTTGAAGTTGAAGGCCGAGCAATAGGCGCGGGCGTTGATCTCGCGCTTGCCGAGATAGAGCACCTCGTTGCCGCCCGAGATCTCCTCGTAGAGGGTCTTATTGGCGTCGAGGGAGTCGCGGCTCTGATCCACATAGCCGAGCTTCACGCTCTCGCCGATCTGGATCGAGCCCTCGTCCGGCTGCTCCTGGCCCGTGATCATGCGGAACAGGGTGGTCTTGCCGGCGCCGTTCGGGCCGATCACGCCGACGATGCCGCCCGGCGGCAGCTTGAAGGACAGGCCGTCGATGAGCAGCTTGTCGCCGAACGCCTTCTTGAGGTTGTCGAACTCGATGACGTTGTTGCCGAGCCGCTCGGCGATCGGGATGATGATCTGAGCGGTCGTCGGGCCCTTCTCGGCCGCCTTGGCGACGAGGTCCTCGTAGCGCTGGATACGGGCCTTGGACTTGGCCTGACGGGCCTTCGGCGAGGCCGACACCCATTCGCGCTCGCGCTCAATGGTGCGCTGGCGCGCCTCCTCCTCACGGCCTTCCTGCGCGAGGCGCTTCTGCTTCTGCTCGAGCCAGGACGAGTAGTTGCCCTCGTAGGGGATGCCGCGGCCGCGGTCGAGCTCGAGGATCCAGCCCGTCACGTTGTCGAGGAAGTAGCGGTCGTGGGTGACGATCAGGATCGCGCCCGGATAGGTGCGCAGGTGCCCTTCGAGCCAGGCGGTCGTCTCGGCGTCGAGATGGTTGGTAGGCTCGTCGAGGAGAAGCAGCTCCGGCTGCTCCAGAAGCAGCTTGCAGAGCGCCACGCGGCGGCGCTCGCCGCCCGAGAGGCTGTCGACCGCCCAGTCGTCCGGAGGGCAGCGCAGGGCGTCCATGGCCTGGTCGACCTGGGAATCGAGGTCCCAGAGGCCTTTCGCCTCGATCTCGTCCTGGAGACGGGTCATCTCGTCCGCCGTCTCCTCCGAGTAGTTCATGGCGAGCTCGTTGTAGCGGTCGAGGATTGCCTTCTTGGCGGCCACGCCCTCCATGACGTTCTCGCGGACATTCTTGGTCGGGTCGAGCTGCGGCTCCTGCGGCAGGTAGCCGACCCGGGCGCCCTCGGCGACCCAGCCCTCGCCGTTCCAGTCCTTGTCGATGCCGGCCATGATCCGGAGCAGGGTCGACTTACCGGCGCCGTTCACGCCGAGCACGCCGATCTTGGCGTCCGGGTAGAAGGACAGGTGGATATTGTCCAGGACCTTCTTCCCGTTGGGGTAGGTCTTGGTGAGACCACGCATGTGGTAGATGAACTGACGGGACACGGCGAAAACCCTGCTGAATGACGGAGCGCAATGAATGGATTGCGCGTCAGTTAGCAGGGGGAGCCCGGACCGGCAAGGGTTTGGCGGTTCCGGGGTCAGAGGCCGAAGGGGTAGGTCTCGGGCATGCCCTTGCCGTGGGCATGGCTGAGCGGGGTCACGGCCCTGGTCTCGTCGAACCACACGAAGGCGTCGAACTGCTCCGCCATGACGGCCTCGAAATAATGGCTGTAGAGCTCGGTCTCAGGCCGGTAGATCACCCCGATCGCCCGTTCCAGGCGGGGACGCGAGAGGGCGTCCTTCAGGTCCCGCTGCCCGTTCTGCCGCCAGTCGGTCAGGAACCGGCCGAGCCCGGCGTCGCGGAAGATCCGTTCGTGGCTGTCGGGCCGGACCGGACGGACGTCCTTGATTTCCATGGGCTCGTCCCAGTCGCTCGCCGCCGCAACGGTTCCGCGGTCGGTCCCGAAGCCGATCAGGACGGCCTCGTCACGATAGGCGGTGCGGCACAGCTCGCCGATGTTGAACTCACCCTGCCAGCCCATGGCCGTGGCGGACGCGTTGCCGATATGGGAGTTGTGTGCCCAGACGACGGCCTTGGCATCCTCCCGCCGGGCCAGCAGGCTCTGGAGCGTGTCGAACATGTGCCGGTCGCGCAGGTTCCAGGACTCGGTCGCGCCCTCGTACATGATCCGGTAGTAATGCGCCGCCGCGTGGACGATCTTGGCGTTCTGGACCGCGTCGAAGAAGGCTTCGCCCCCGCCATTGGCCTTCAGATATTCGAGCCGGTTCTCGAGAATGTCCTGGAGCTGCGTGAGCAGGGCCTCGTCGCAGGGGCGCTTGCGGCCGGTCATGACCGCGCGGCCGTACTGGGCCGGATCGGACTGCCAGGGGCTCAGGCAGCCGTAGCGCCCCCTCGCCTCTCCGGCGGCCTCCGGGTCGACCTTGTCGAGATAATCGAGCACCCCGCGGATGGAGGAGTTCAGGCTGTAGACGTCGAGCCCGCGGAACTCGGCGCACCGGTCCTCCGGCCGGTCCTTGTTGAAGTCCCGCATCCAGTTGACGAAGTCCGCCACCTCCTCGTTGCGCCACATCCAGGTGGGGAAACGCTCGAAGGCGACGTCGTCCCCGTCGGGGACGCGGCGGTGGCGCACATAGGCATCGATGCGGGCGGCGTCGGGCCAGTCGGCCTCCACGGCCACGATATTGAAGCCATGCTCCTCGATCAGCCGCCGCGTGATTGCAGCCCTGGCCCGGTAGAACTCGGACGTGCCGTGCGTGGCCTCGCCGAGCAGCACGACCTTGGCGTCGGCGAAGCGGTCGAACATCGCCCCGAAAGCCTGGGCGTCTGAGATGGGCGGCAGCTCCTCGCCGTGCTCGCGCACGATGCGGACGGCCTCCTGAATGCCCGCATCGTTCTCTTTCTGCTTCCACGACAGACCGGCCATTGCTGCACCTCTCGACGTTCGGATCGACGCTTCGACGGTGCTTGACTAACGGCAGGCCCTGCCGCCTGTTCCGGCTTCAGAGGCCGCGGACGAGACCTCCGTCGACCATGATGTTCTGGCCAGTGATGTAGCCGGCGTCGTCCGAGAGGAGGAATGCGACGGCCTTCGCCACCTCGGCCACGGTCCCGTAGCGCCCCATCGGGATGCGCGCGGTGCGCTCGGCCTTTTCCGGCAGGCTGTCGATGAAGCCGGGCAGCACGTTGTTCATGCGGATCCCGGCCTTGGCGTAGCGGTCGGCATAAAGCTTGGTGAAGGACGCGAGCGCCGTCCGCAAGGCAGCGGAGACCGGGAAGTCCGGATCGGGCTCGAAGGCCGCAAAGCTCGAGATGTTGACGACCGCGCCGCGTCCGGCCTTCTCCATCACGGGCGTGACGAGGCGGGCCATGCGCACCACGTTCATGAGCACCACGTCGAGGCCCGCGTGCCAGTCCTGATCCGGGATCGCGAGCAGGTCTCCCTTGGGCGGGTGCCCGGTGTGGTTCACCACCGCGTCGATGCGGCCGTAGCGGTCGAGGGTCTCCCGCACGAGGCGCTCCAGGTCGGCGGCCTCCGTCACCGAGCCCTGCACGGCGAGCGCGTCGGTTTCGCGCGCCACCTCCTGCAATCCTTCCGAGCGGGCCAGGAGAGCGAGGCTGTAGCCGCGCCCGTGCAGTTCCCGGGCGATGGCGGCGCCCATGCCCTTGCTGGCGGCCGTGACGATGGCGACGGGGCTCATGGCATCTCCCATTCTCTGTCAGGGTGAGAGGCGCGGAACGCATCCGCGCCTTTCGGCCGATAGGATCAGACCCGCGGTGAAACGCCAAGCCGAAATCGTCACGCGGACGGGACCAGCATCTCCTCGGGAACGGTCGCCATTAGGGCCGCGAAGGCCGCCTCGGCGGCGATCACCGTGGTCATCTGGACCGTGTGGGCGAAGCGGTAGGCGTCGCCGTAGATCGTCTCGTCCGGGAACTCGGTGATGAGCGTGAGCGGCGTCGGATAGCGCTCGTCGGCCGTGAGAAGGCACGGGATGTCGTTGATGATCTCGTAGGGTGTGCCACCCGAATGGATCGCGCAGATCTCGATCTGGCGCCGGTTGAACTCGGGCAGGCCCGGCACGGCCGAAAGGCCCTTCGTCACCGCCTCGACAAGGATGCGTGCCTGCTCGGCCCAGGCGGGCTTGTGGCGCATGACGAGGAAGAATCCCTTCGGGATCGACCACAGCTCGAATCCGCGCGGCAGATAGCCCGTGAAGGGCCGCGTCCATTCGTGGGCCGGATAGCCGTGGAGGTTCACGTGGAGCTTAGCGCCCGACATCTGCAGCGCCTGAATGCGCGCACCCTTCTCATAGGTCGGGTTGCCGCGATCGTATTCCAGATCGTTGCCGAGGGAGGTGTAGCGCGCCGCATGGTGCATGTGGCGCGGGTTGGCCTCGCAGAGGCGGCCGTGCAGGGCATAGCCGTCCGGGTTCTCGACCGGAATGAAGGCGATGTTCGCGTCCGGGTCGACCAGCAGCCGGCGCACGGCACGGAGCGCGCCCACCGGGGCGGAGGTCTCGTTGGCATGCTGGCCGCCGGTGACGAGCACGGCGGGACGCGAGCCCGGCCTGTAGACCCCGCGCACGGGCCGCCCTTCCCGCGAGAGGCCTTCGAAGGTCTCGCCGGGCAGGACCGTGAGCTCGCGGTGGATCTGCGCAAGCCCGGGCGCCGCATCCGCCGTCTCGATGTCCTGCTCCGGCCGCGCGGGATCCTGCGGCGCACCGAAGGAGCGCAGCTCCACGCGCACCTGCGCGTCGCCCTCGCCAGCCCGGATGTCGGGCACGATCTGGCCCGGCTGCAGGCTGCGGTCCTCCGGCGGACGGCCGGACTTGTGCTTGAAGAATTCGAGCAGCGAGAAATAGAAGTCTTCGTGCAGCGCCTCCCGCGTGCTCATGACCTCGTCGTCATAGCCGAGCGGCCGCTCGATGCCAGGGATCGTCACGTCGATGGCCAGCGTCTCCGCATAGGGCTCCTCGGGCGGCCAGTCATGGGCGGCGATCGCCTGCATGACCGCGTGGAAGACCTGCTGGGCCTCGGTCTCGAGGCTCTCGTCGACGTCCGGAGCGCCGTCTGGGCGGCTCGTCACCTTGAGCCAGCCGGTCGGAGCAAGATCTTTCTGCGACAGATGGTTGTTGCGAAGGCGGTTCGGCGCGAAGACCGCGTGCTCCTCCGTGCGCCCGTCCTCGTATTCCGCCGTCACCCGATAGGTGAGGTCCGCCGCGCCCGGCTCGAACGCCGTCTCGATGCCGTCGAGCAATGCCGCCAGCGGATAGGCTTCCGACAGGAAGCGGTTCGGATCCGCCGCCTCGTGGACGGGATAGCGGACCGTGACGCGCGTGACGCCCTTGAGATCGATATCCTCGAGAAAGGCGTGGACCAGGGGCTTGTAGGCGCTGCGCAGCCGCGCGGTGACGCCCGCGCGGGCGAGCGCCTCCTCGCCCTCGCGCCGCGCCGCCTCGTCCTCGAACAGCCAGGCCTCGAGATGGGCGCCCCGGTTGGCCTCGCCGGCCCAGTCGCGCAGCAGGATGTCGAGTGTGCGGGGAATGCGCGTGTCGAGCAGGATGGTCATTTCGAAGTCTGTCCCGTTGGATCCAGGAGGTCGCGCAGCCAGTCGCCCAGGAGGTTGAGGCCGAGCACGGTGAACATGATGGCGAGGCCCGGAAAGACGCTGACCCACCAGGCGGATTGCAGGTAGGTCCGCCCGTCTGCCAGCATGCCGCCCCAGCTCGGGATGAGCGGATCGACGCCAAGCCCCAGGAAGGTCAGGCTGCTCTCGAGCAGGATGTTGTTGGCGACGTTGAGCGTCATGAGGATGACGATTGGGCCCAGCACGTTGGGCAGGATGTGCGTGAAGATGATGCGCCTGTTGCCGACCCCGATGGCGCGCGCGGACAGGATGAACTCACGGTCGCGCAGGGCCAGCACGGAGCCGCGCACGAGGCGCGCATACTGCACCCATTGGGCGACAATCATGAAGAAGATCACCTTGTCGACGCCGGTTCCGAGGATCGCCAGGAACATGATGGCGATTAGGATGAAGGGCAGCGCGAGCTGGATGTCGGCGAAGCGCATCAGCAGCACCTCGGCGATCCCGCGGTAGTAGCCCGCGATCAGGCCGACCAGCGTGCCGACCACGACCGCGCCGAGCACCGACAGGATGCCGACCGTCAGCGAGATCTTGCCGCCGACGATGACGCGGGCCAGCACGTCGCGGCCGAGCGGATCGGTGCCGAGGATGTGCGCCGGGTTCTGGAACGGCGGAATGAGACGGGCCATGAGGTCCATGCTCTCGCCGCCGTCCGGGAACAGCACGCTGGAGAAGAGCACGGCGAGGCACATGCCGCCGGTGAGGATGACGCCCAGCGCGAATTCGAGCGAGCGGAAGCGCCGGCGGCTCGGGGATGGAACGGCCTGGGTTCCTGCCATCGGCGTCACTCCGTCCGGATGCGCGGGTCGATCAGCCCGTAGGCGATGTCGACCAGCAGGTTGATGAGAACGATGAAGAGCGCCAGCACCGTGATCGTGCCCTGAAGCACCGGATAGTCGCGGCCCGAGATGGCGTCGAAGGCGAGCGTTCCCATGCCAGGCCAGTTGAACACGCGCTCGACGATGACGATGCCGCCGATCAGGCTGCCGAACTGCAGGCCGATATAGGTCACGAGCGGAATGGCCGAGTTGCGCAGGGCGTGCTTGTAGAGCACCACCCGGTCGGCGAGCCCCTTGGAGCGGGCCACCATGATGTATTGCTGCGAGAGCGTCTCCAGCATCGAGGTGCGAACGAGGCGCACGTTCGTGGCCGTGAGGATGATCGCCATGGTGAGCGCCGGCATGACGAAGCTCTCCGGCCCCTCCATGCCGCTCGGCGGCAGGATGCCGAGCACGATGGAGAAGAGCAGCACCATCATGATCGCGAGCCAAAAGTTCGGGAACGACAGGCCGACAAGGGACAGGATTCGGATGAGCTGGTCCGGCCAGCGCCCGCGGTTGACCGCCGCATAGACGCCGAGCGGCACCGACAGGGCGATGGAGACGAGAAGCGACGTGAAGGCGAGCAGCAGCGTCGAGGGAAGCGCATGGGCGATGAGCGTCGACACGGGCGTCCCGCCCATGAAGCTGCGACCGAAGTCGCCGACCAGGATTCCTTGCAGGAAGCTGAGATACTGGACGTAGAACGGCCGTTCGAGGCCGAGCGCCTGGCGGATGTTCTGAAGATCCTGCTCGGTGACGTTGCCGCCACCGCCCATGAGCATGACCGCCGGGTCTCCCGACAGCCGGATCGCGAAGGAAACGATCAGGGTCACGGCAAGGACCACGAAGATGGCCTGCAGCAATCGTTTGAGGATGAAGCCCGCCATGCGGTGATCCTTCTGGGCCTTTGGAAAAACGGCCCCGCTCGCGCGGGGCCACTTCGGTATCGCTGATCCCGGGCGCCCCAGGACGCCAGGACCGATGGGTTACTCGACGCTCGTTTCCTGGAAGCGGAAGCGGCGATCGGACGGTGCGTCGAAGTTCTTCACCCGCTTGTTCACGCCATAGATGGTGTTCTGGTTGTAGAGCGGGATCTCGAGTGCCCGGTCGGCCACGTAGCGGGCGATCTCCTGGAGAAGCTTCTCGCGCTCCTGCACGTTGTAGATCGTGCGCTGCTTCTCGAGCATCTCGTTGAGCTTCGGATCGTTGTCGTACGGGTTCCACTTCTCGCCAGAGTGGTACATCAGGTAGGCGGTGTTGTCGTAGTCGAAGGTCCAGCCGCCCCAGGCCTGGTGCCAAGCCTCGCCCGTCTTGCCGTTCGGGATGATGTCGTTGAGCAGCACCGGCGGCTCGTAGGGCTGGAGCGAGGGCTTGAGGCCCAGCGCCTGCAGGAAGCCTGCCGCCGCCTGCGCAACTTCGCGGAAGGTCGCGTCGTTGCCGCGGAAGTCGATCTTCACCGGAGCGCCCGCCGGGACCTTGGCCTGCTGGAGCATCTGCTTCGCCTTTGCGAGGTCGAAGGGCAGCGGCTTCAGGGCCGGGTCGTTGCCGAAGGACAGCTCGGACTGGAAGCTCGCGATGGGCTTGCCGTGGCCCAGCAGCACCGCCTTGATGATCGCATCGCGGTCGATGCCCATGATCAGCGCCTTGCGGACGTTCTCGTCCTTGGTGATGCCGTTCTTGGTGTTGAGTCGCAGCGACACGACCGTCGGGCCCGTGATGCTGATCAGGTCGAGGTTCTGGCTCTTCTCGACCGTCGGCGCGAGGCCGAAGGGAATCAGGGTCGCCACGTCGATGCGGCCGGCCTGGAGCTCCGCCACCTGCGTGTTCGCCTCGGAGATGAAGCGCGTCACGACCTTGTCGAGCTTCGGCGCGCCGCCCCAGTGCTCGGGGAAGGCCTCAAGCGTCAGGCTGACCTTGGGGCTGTACTCGACGAACTTGAACGGGCCCGTGCCGACAGGATGGGTGTTGAAGTAGTCCTCGCCCTTCTCCTGGATGTACTTGGGCGGCACGATCATGGCGCCATAGCCCGCGAGCTTCGTCAGCAGGACGGGATCGGGCTGCTTCATGACGAAGTCGACCGTGTTGTCGTCGACCACCTCGACCTTGTCGATCGTGTTGTAGTTCGACTGCTGCGGGCCCTTCTTTCCTTCCTCGCCGAGCAGACGGTCGAAGGTGAACTTCACGGCGGCCGCGTTGAAGGGCTCGCCGTTGTGGAACTTCACGTTCTCGCGCAGCTTGAAGCGGATGCGGCTGTTGTTGTCGAGCATCTCCCAGCTCGTCGCGAGGCCTGGCTTCAGCTTCATGTCGGCGCCGCGGGCGGTCAGGCCATCGAACATGTTGTTGGCGGCAGACGACCAATCGACCAGGAAGGTGTCGATCGGGTCCCAGCTGCCGGGATCGATGGCGACCGCCACCGTGATCGTGCCGGCGGCCTGCGCGTTCGCGGCCATCAGCGGCGCCAGCGCCGTTGCGACCGTGAAGCCCAGGGCCTTCAAGGTTCGTGAAAATCTCATTTGTCGTCTCCCAATGAACTGAATTCAGGCTGCCCCGCGGAGCTGGTCGGCCTCGATCGCCACCCAGTGGCCGGGCTCGACCTCGCGCATGCGATGAATCGCGGGCTCCTGCCCGACCGGCCGGACCGGGCTCGGGATCTCGCCCTCGATGCGGGTCTCGGCGCGCTCGCGCTGCGGATCCGCGATGGGAACCGCTGACAAGAGCTTGCGGGTATAGGAATGCTGCGGGTTCTCGAACACCGCCTGGCGCGTGCCGATCTCGACGATCTGGCCGAGATACATCACGGCGACGCGATGGCTGATCTTCTCGACGACCGCCATGTCGTGAGTGATGAAGAGATAGGACAGGCGCCGGCGCTCCTGGAGCTCCATGAGCAGGTTCACGATCTGCGCCTGGATCGACACGTCGAGGGCCGAGACGGACTCGTCCGCGATGATGAGCTTCGGATCGCTGGCCAGCGCGCGAGCGATGCAGACGCGCTGGCGCTGGCCGCCCGAGAACTCGTGCGGGTAGCGCTTGGCATGCTGCGGCTGAAGGCCGACCTGCTCGAGCAGCTCCTGCACGCGCCGATCGATGGCCTTCCGGTCCTTGATCAGCCCATGGACGATGATCGGCTCGGCGATGCTGTAGCCGACCGTGTGGCGCGGATCGAGGGACGCGAACGGATCCTGGAAGATGTACTGGATCTCCTGCCGCAGGCGGCGGCGTTCTCCCTGGCTCATCGCCGCCATGTCGCGCCCGTCGAAGCGCACCGTCCCACCCGTGGGCTCGATGAGCTGCTGGAGCGTGCGGCCGATGGTGGATTTTCCGCTGCCGGATTCGCCTACCAGGGCCAGGGTCTCGCCCGGATAAATGTCGAAGCTCACCTCCTCGACCGCGTGCACCCGGTGCGTCACGCGCCCGAAGAAGGTCTTGCCCACGTCGAAGCGGGTCGTGAGCTTGTCGACCTGAAGAATGGGCTTTGCATAGTCGGCGGTGTTCTGGACATGAGTCTCGCCGACCTGCTTCGGCACGCCGCCATCCATCACGATGACGGGCGTGCGCTTCGGCAGGGGCTGGCCCTTCAGGCTGCCCAGCCGCGGCACGGCCGACAGCAGCGCACGCGTATAGGGGTGCTGCGGCGCTGCGAAGATCTCACGCACCGGACCCTGCTCGACCTTGTCGCCCTTCCACATCACCACCACGTCGTCCGCCATCTCGGCGACCACGCCCATGTCGTGGGTGATGAAGATGACCGCCGTTCCCATCTCCTGCTGCAAGTCGCGGATGATGTTGAGGATCTGCGCCTGGATCGTCACGTCGAGCGCGGTGGTCGGCTCGTCGGCGATGAGGAGCTTGGGATTGCAGGCAAGCGCCATGGCGATCATCACGCGCTGGCGCATGCCGCCCGAGAGCTGGTGCGGATAGCGGTCGAGAAGCTTGTCGGCGTCAGGAAGCCGCACCTTCTGGAGCAGCTCCTTCGCCCGCAGGCGCGCATCTCGCGCGTTCAGCCCCTCGTGAAGCGTGAGCGTTTCCGAAATCTGGTTGCCGATGGTGAAGACCGGGTTGAGCGAGGTCATCGGCTCCTGGAAGATCATCGCGATGTCGTTGCCGCGGATCTCCCGGAGCGTGGAGTCGGAGGCCTTCACGAGGTCGAGGGTCTCCTGCTCAGAGCGGCGGAACAGCACCTCGCCGCCGGCGATGCGGCCGCCCGTGTAGTCGGTCAGCCGCATGATCGCGAGCGACGTGACGGATTTGCCCGATCCGGATTCGCCCACCACCGCGAGCGTGCGCCCGGGCATCACGTCGAAGCTGACCTCCTTCACGGCCCGGAAGGCGCTATCGCGGCTGCCGAACTCGACCGAGAGGGAGCGCACGGACAGAAGGGGCGCGTGAACGGATGCTGGCTTGGCTGCGGTGTCCGACATCAATCAATGACTCATGATGAGGCACTGCCCTGGCGCGGTGCCAGGGCAGGACCTCTTTAATACCTGTGACAAAACACAGGCAGAAGGGGCCGGCGTCAAGCCCCGTTTACATGCCGTTAATGCATTGGGGTACTGCGAAGTTAGCAGCTATGCTGTTGCCTGTCGGCGTATTGTTACGCAGTAACCCACTCGCCTTTGCGCATGAGCGGCTCGGATTCGCCCGATGCCGTGATGCCGTCGACGTCGATCCGATCCGAGCCGATCATCCAGTCGATATGGATCAGGCTGCGGTTCGATCCGCGCGCGGCGAGTTCCTCCTCGCTCATCGCACCACCGCCGCGAATGCACTTGCTGTAGGCCTGGCCGAGAGCGATGTGGCTGGAGGCGTTCTCGTCGAAGAGGGTATTGTAGAACAGGAGGCCGCTCTGCGAGATCGGTGAGGAGTAGGGCACGAGTGCCACCTCGCCGAGGCGGCGCGCGCCCTCGTCGGTCTCGAGCACCTTGGCGAGCACGGCCTCGCCGGTGCGGGCCTTGCTCTCGACGATGCGGCCCTTCTCGAAGGTCACCTGGATGTCCTGGATCAAGGTGCCCTGATAGGAGAGCGGCTTGGTGCTGGTGACGTAGCCTTCGACGCGCTCCTTGTGCGGTGTCGTGAACACCTCCTCGGTCGGGATGTTGGCGTTGCAGACCACGCCGTTCTTCGCCGTGGTCGAGCCGCCGTTCCACTCGTGCCCGTCCGCGAGGCCGACCCGCAGGTCCGTGCCGGGGCCGCGGAAATGCAGGGCCGCATAGCTCTTCTCGTTGAGCAGGCGCGTCCGTGCCTGGAGATTGGCGTTGTGCGCGGCCCAGTTCGCGATCGGGTCCGGCGTGTCGGCGCGGGAAGCCGCGAAGATCGCGCTCCACAGCTTGGCGACCGCCACATCCTCCGGGTCGTTCGGGAACACGATCTTGGCCCAGGCGGGGGTGGCGGCTGACACGATGGTCCAGTTGGTGTCGAAGCCCGCGATCAGGTTGAGGGCCGGCATGTACGCCTTCGAGCGCGCCCGGTTAGCGCGGGAGACCTTCTCCGGATCTTCGTTGGCAAGAAGCGAGGGATCCTCGCCGACAATGGCAAGGCGCGCGGCGCCGTTCTTGAAGGCGGTGGCCATGCCGTCGTAGAGCCACGCCGCAGCCGTGTCGAAGCTTTCCTCGCGCCCGTGGCGGAAGCGGAGGAGCGTCGCCTCCTCGTCGGAGAACAGGGTCGTGACAAGAGAGGCGCCGGCCCTGTAGGCATGCTCCGTGATGCGGCGCGCGAGCGGCACCGCATCGAGGGGTGCCGTCATAACGACCTCCTGCCCCGGTTTCAGCCCCAGCCCCACGCGCACGGTCACCTCAGCCAGACGGTCGAGGAGCGCCTCGTGGGAGGTCGCCTGGGACGGGTTCCGGAATTGATCGTTCATGATCCTGCCTCTGGAAAGAAAATCGGGGGTCAAGCTACACGCCGGGTCTCGTCGCGCAAGTCCTGGGAACGCTGTCTCATAACTCGTCCGCAGGCGGCATCCGGGCAAGGGCCTCCTGGTCGAAGGCGATGCTCTTGATGATGGCGTGAACCGGGAGCCCGGGCGCGAGGCCAAGCGTCTCCACGGATTTGCGGGTGAGCCGCGCCACAAGGGCATCGCCCGCGCAATCGAGCGCCACGTCCACGCCGGCCCCGTCCGGCTCGTCGATGGCCACCACGATCGCCGGCAGCGCATTCAGGGCGCTCAGGCCTTCGGGCGCATGCAGGGACAGGATGATGTCGCGCGCGCGCAGGCGCAGGCGCAGATGCGCTCCCATCGGGAGCGGAAGGCGCGGCACGGTCAGGATGCCGCCCTTCGCTTCGAGATAGGTTAGGTCGTAAACCTCATCGTGGCCCGCGACCCGGGTCTCGACCAGTGCGCCCGCCTCGCCCCGATCGGGCTGCGGCAGAAGGTTGCCATGCATCAGGATCTCGGCAGCCGGCCCGGAGGCCCTCACCCGCCCTTCCGACAGGACCACAATGGAGGTCGCAAGCCGGGCGATCTCCGCCACCGAGTGGCTGACGAGCACGATCGGAACTCCGCCCTCGTCCCTGAGCCGTTCGAGATAGGGATAGATCTCAGCCTTGCGAGCCTCGTCCAGGGATGCCAACGGCTCGTCCATGAGCAGGAGCTGCGGGTCGGCGAGAAGCGCCCGCCCGATGGCGACCCGCTGCTTCTCTCCGCCGGACAGCGTCGCCGGACGGCGGGTCAAGAGATGCCCGATCCCGAGCAGGTCGACGACGGCGTCGAAGCTCGCCTTGCGCTGGTCCCGTGGTGTGAACCAGCGTCCGAACAGCAGGTTCTGTCGCACGCTCAGGTGCGGAAAGAGCCGCCCCTCCTGGAACACGTAGCCGATCCGCCTGCGGTGCTTGGGCACGAAGATCCCGCGCCGCGTGTCGACAAGAACCCGGCCGTTTACCTCGATCCGGCCTTCGGAGGGGCGGATGAGGCCGCCGATGGCGTTCACCAGGGTCGTCTTGCCGGAGCCCGACGGGCCGAACAGGGCCGTAAGGCGGCCCTCGGAGCGGAACGCGGCATGAAGCGTGAAGTCGCCCTGACCGTGCCGGATATCGACGTCGAGGCTCATCAGGCGGCAAGCCTCCGCCGAACGCGGCGCGCCATCCATTCCGAGGCGAGCAGGGCCGCGACCGAAACCGCGATCGACACGAGAGTGAGCCTCAGGGCGCCCGCTTCGCCGCCCGGAACCTGCGTGAAGGTATAGATCGCCGACGGCAGGGTCTGGGTCTCGCCGGGAATGTTCGACACGAAGGTGATGGTGGCGCCGAACTCGCCCATGGCCTTGGCGAAGGACAACACCATGCCGGCGAGGATGCCCGGAAGGATCAGCGGCAGCGTGACGGCGAAGAACACGAAGACCGGATGGGCGCCGAGCGTCCCGGCTGCGTCCTCCAGCTTTCGGTCGACGGCTTCGATGGAGAGTCGGATGGCGCGCACGAGCAGCGGGAATCCCATGATGGCGCAGGCGAGCGCAGCACCCGTCCAGCGGAACGAGAACACGATCCCGAACTGCTCGTCCAGCAAGGCGCCGATCGGCCCGCGCCGCCCGAAGCCGAGCAGGAGGAAATAGCCGACGACCACCGGCGGCAGCACGAGCGGCAGATGCACCAGCACATCGAGGACTTGCCGTCCCCAGAAGCGCCCGCGCTCCAGAATCAGCGCGACCGCGATGCCCGGCAGAACGCTCGCCGCCATCGCCGTCAGCGCAACCTTGAGGCTCAAGCCGACTGCGGTCCATTCCTCGGGAGAAAGCCAGTCGATCACGAACCGGTCGCCGGCTTGTCGACGAAGGTGAAGCCCTGCTTCTCGAACAGGGCCTTCGCGGGCTTGGAACGGAGGAAATTAAGAAAGGCCTGCGCGTCAGGATTGTCCGATGCCTTGAGGCGCGCGACCGGATAGACGATCGGTGGGTAGGTGTCGGCGGGAAACTCCGCCACGACCTTCACGTTCTGATCGGAGGCCACATCGGTCTTGTAGACGATGCCCAGCGGCGCTTCCCCGCGCGACACGAAGAGGAGCGCTGTCCGCACGTTCTCGGCCTGCGCGACCTTGTCCTTCACGCCCTCCCAGGCCCCGAGCTTCTCGAGCGCCGCCCTGCCGTACCTGCCCGCCGGCACCGCATCCACGTTGCCCATGGCGAGCCGGCCGGAGCCGAGCGCGGCCGCGAGATCGATCCCGGGTCTGATGTCGACCTGAACCGTGGAATCCTTCGGCGCCACGAGGACGAGCGCATTGCCGAGGAGGTTCACGCGCGTGTCCGGTCGGACGAGATCCTTCGATGCCGCATAGTCCATCCAGTTCAGATCGGCCGAGACGAAGATGTCGGCGGGCGCTCCCGCTTCGAGCTGCTTCGCGAGGGCGTTGCTGCCCGCATAGGAGATCGTGACCTTCCGGCCGGATTCGCGGGTCCAGGCCGCGCCGATCTCGTCGAGGGCGTTCTTCAGGCTCGCGGCCGCGAAGACGAGCACCGGCTTCGTCTGTGCTGCCGCGACCTGGGCCGAGAGGGCGAGCACGAGAGACACGGCGATCGCACGGATTACCGACGTCCGGAGCTGGCGCAGTCGATGCATATGGTCTCTCCGTCCGATGCCGCTATGGCCAAGGCGGCATCCTAGCGGAGCCGCCCCGCGCTTCAAGCAGGGCGCCGCCTCGGGGACGCCTTCTTGGCGAGCGACCGGACGAGCCGGTAGCCGAGCAGCACGAGGACGATGGCCGTATAGACCAGAGGCTCCGGCGGCCAGGACTTCACCACCAGCAGGAAGTGCAGCGCCGCGCCGATGGCCGCCACATAGACGAGCCGATGCAGGCGCGCCCAGGCCTGCCCACCGAGCCGCCGGATCGCGGCATTGTTCGACGTCAGCGCCAGCGGAACGAGGATGACGAAGGTGGCCATGCCGATGGTGATGTAGGGCCGCTTCACGATGTCCGCCCAGATCGCCGCGAAATCCAGTCCCTGATCGAGCACGAGATAGGTCACGAGATGTAGGGCGGCATAGTAGAAGGCGAGCAGCCCCAGCGCCCGACGATAGCGCAGCAGGTTGACGCCCGCGAGCTGCCGCAGCGGCGTCACCGTCAGGCTGGCGATGAGGAAGCGCAGGGCCCAGAGCCCGAGCGCCTGCTCCAGATAACGCATCGGGTCGGCGCCGAGCCGGTCGTTCACGCCCTCATAGAAGAGCCAGACCGCCGGGATGAAGCCGATGACGTAGACGGCGATCTTCGGGACCTGAGGCACGGCGAAGCCGCGCTTAGCCCCCTGCGCTGAAATGGGTCCGGCCATCAGTAGAACTTCTTCAGGTCCATGCCGGCATAGAGCTGCGCCACCTGGTCGGCATAGCCGTTGAAAGGTAGCGTCGGGCGGCGTTTCACGAACAGCCCGCCCTCCCCGATCCGACGCTCCGTCGCCTGGCTCCAGCGCGGGTGATCCACCTTCGGGTTCACGTTGGCGTAGAAGCCGTACTCGTCGGGCGCCTGCTTGTTCCAGGCGGTTTCCGGCTGCTTCTCGACGAAGCTGATGCGGGTGATCGACTTGATGCCTTTGAAGCCGTATTTCCACGGCACGACGATCCGGATCGGCGCGCCGTTCTGGTTCGGCAGGGTTTCGCCGTAGAGCCCAACGGCCAGGATGGTGAGCGGATGCATCGCCTCGTCCATCCGCAGGCCTTCCACATAGGGCCAGTCGAGGACCGGGAAGATCGTGTCGGTGCCGGGCATCTCGTCGGGTCGGAAGGCGGTCTCGAAGGCGACGTACTTGGCGCTGCCGAGGGGCTCGACCCGCTTGATCAGGTCTGCCAGCGGGAAGCCCACCCAGGGGATGACCATCGACCAGCCCTCGACGCAGCGCATGCGGTAGATCCGCTCCTCCAGCGTCACCGGCTTGAGGATGTCCTCCAGGGCGTAATCCGCCGGTTTCGCGACCAAACCGTCGACCTTGACGGTCCAGGGCGAGGTCTTGAGCGTCTTGGCCTTGGCGGCGGGAGAGGCCTTGTCGGTGCCGAACTCGTAGTAGTTGTTGTAGGTGGTGATGTCCTCACGGCTCGTCAGCTTCTCGTCTGTGGCCGAGAGCGGGCTCTTCACCGCGCTGAGGGCCGCGGCCCGGGAGGGCTTCGGCAGGCCGGCCGCCAGGGCGAGGCCGGCCGCGCCCGCGAGCAGGCGGCGGCGATTGAGATAGGCGTCCCGCGGCGTGATTTCGGACGGGAGGATGTCTGAAGGACGGCGGATCAACACGGCAGCACCTCGATTGGAAAAGGCTTCCAGATGGGTACACCCGAGCAGGCCGGGGGTGCCTTCACGTTTGTGTTATAACCTGCCTCGTCTCTCCGCCCAAGCGCCTGCCTGCCTTAAATCGTCGCCACCCGCCGCCCGGCCTCGTCGAAGAGGTGGGCCTGATGAGAGACCGGCTTGAGCGCGACGGCCTCGCCCGGCCGCAGGTCGCAGCGCTCCCGCAGCAGGACCGTGAGGTTCCCGCCCTCCGCCTTGACGATGAGCGTGGTATCCGACCCGGTCGGCTCGACGACGGCTACGGTCGCCGGGATGGCGCCCAGGGTGCCGGCCGGCGCGATCTGCAGATGCTCGGGCCGGATCCCGTAAGTGAGCTTCGATCCCGCCGCGACCGGGGGCGTCCGGTCCAGAGGCAGGACCGCACCGCTCGACAGGACGAGGCCCGACGCGTCCAGCCGCCCGTCGATGAAGTTCATGGCCGGAGAACCGATGAAGCCGGCCACGAAGAGGTTGGCCGGACGGTCGTAGAGTTCCAGCGGCGCGCCGACCTGCTCCACGACACCATCGTGCATGACCACGATCTTGTCGGCCATGGTCATGGCCTCGATCTGGTCGTGGGTGACGTAGACTGTCGTGGTCTTCAGCCGCTGGTGGAGCTCCTTGATCTCGGCCCTCATGGCGACGCGCAGCTTGGCGTCGAGGTTGGAGAGCGGCTCGTCGAACAGGAAGACCTGCGGGTCGCGCACGATGGCGCGGCCCATGGCGACGCGCTGGCGCTGACCGCCCGAAAGCTGGCGCGGGTAGCGGTCGAGGAGCGGCGTGAGGCCGAGCGAAGCCGCCGCATCCTGGACGCGCTTCGCCTGCTCGGCCTTCGGAAGTCCCTTGAGCCGCAGCGAGAAGGCCATGTTCTCGGCCACCGTCATGTGCGGGTAGAGTGCATAGGACTGGAACACCATGGCGATGTCGCGGTCCTTCGGGGGCACGTCGTTCACCACCCGCGGGCCGATACGGATCTCGCCGTCGGTGATGTCCTCGAGCCCCGCGATCATGCGCAGGAGGGTCGACTTTCCGCAGCCCGACGGGCCGACCAGGATGACGAACTCGCCGTCCTGGATGTCGATGTCGACGCCCTTGATGATCGACACCGTCCCGAAGGACTTGCGGACATCGCGGATCGATACGTTTGCCATCTCAACTTCCGTCCTGTGACAGATGCGCCCCGGTCGGGAGGCGGCTATGGTCCGTTGCCTGCCCGGGCCTCGATGGCCCGGACGAATTTCTTCGTGATCTCGCGCGGATTGGTGATCGCAGTCCCGACCACCACCGCATGGGCGCCGCGCGCAAGCGCTTCCGCCACGAGATCGGGCGTGTCGAAGCGGCCTTCGGCCACGACCGGCACCGACACGGATTCGACCAGGGCGGACAGGAGATCGAAGTCCGGACCCGCGGATTTGCGCGGCGCAGTTTCCTCGGTGTAGCCGGAAAGCGTCGTGGCCACGTAGGTGGCGCCGCAAGCCGCAGCCGCCCTGCCCTCCTCCAGCGTGGAGATGTCGGCGAAGACCTCCCGGCCGAGCTCGTGGCGGATCCGGGCGATCAGGCGCTCGACCGGCTCGCCGTTGCGCGGGCGCGGCGTCGCATCGATGCCGACGATGTCGGCGCCGGATTCGGCGACCCTGGCGGCGCTGTCGAAGTCCGGCGTGATGTAGACCGGGAAGCGGTCGTCCCACACCTTCGCGATGCCGATGATCGGAAGCTTCGTGACGGCGCGGATGGCCGCGACGTCCTCGGCGCCGTTCGCCCGGATACCCTTCGCGCCGCCGGCCTCGGCCGCAAGCGCCATGGCGGCCATGTAGACGGGGCCGTGCAGCGGGTTGTCCGCGCGGGCCTGGCAGGAGACCACGAGAGTGCCCTTCGGGATTAGCACGGTCATCTCCTATTTCACCGCGCCGGCCGTCATGCCCTGGATGAACTGGCGCGACAGGGCGATGTAGAGCAGCGTGATGGGCGCCGCCGCGATGGTGAGGCCGGCGAACAGCATGCCCCAGTCCGTGGTGTACTCGCCCATGAAGGTCGTCAGCCCCTGCGGCAGGGTCTTGTAGGCGTCGGTCTGGATGAACACGAGCGGGAAGAAGAAGTCGTTCCAGATCGGCACCGCGTTCTGGATCGCCGCGATCGCCATGGGCGGGCGCGCGAGCGGCAGCATGACTGACCACATGATGCGCGGCTCCGACGCCCCGTCGATGCGGGCTGCATCCTCGAGCTCCGAGGGCAGCGAGCGCAGGAAGCCCGCCATGATGAACACCGCGGACGGCAGCCCGATCGCCGTGTAGGTGACGATCAGGCTCCAGCGGGTGTCGAGCAGGCCCAGGTCGCGCAGCAGGATGAAGAGCGGGATGACCGCGAGCTTCAGGGGCAGCATGAGTCCCGCGAGAAAGAACAGCAGGATGAAGGTGTTGGTGCGCGACTCGTAGCGGGCCACCGCATATCCCGCCATGGTGCCGAGCACGAGGATGAGGAGGATCGACACGCCCGTCACGATGATCGAGTTCACGAAGTAGGTCGGCATCGACGTCTCGCCGAGAACGCGGGTGAAGTTCTGCACCTGCGTGAAGTCGGGTAGCGCGAAGGGGTGCTCGAAGATCTCGCCCGTCGTCTTGAAGGCGGAGAGCACCATCACGACGACGGGATAGAGCATGATGAACGAGTTCATGATCAGAATGATCTGAGCCAGGAACGCGAACGAGATAGGCCGCGGCTGCGCCGCACCGTGCAGGGTCTCGGCTTCGGTCTTCAAAACTGGATCTCCCGACGGCGCAGCCACAGGGTGAGCATCGACGCGAACACCACGATGAACAGGAAGATCAGCGTGGCGAGCGCCGAGCCCTGGCCGAAGTTCTGGATGCTAGCGCTCTGGTTGCCGAAGGCGGTGCGGTAGAAGACGAGGCCCAGCACGTCGGTCGAGCCGAAGGGCGAGCCGTCGAGGCCCGCCATCACGTACGGGATCTCGAACCAGTTGAAAGCGCCGATGAAGAGGAGCGTGAACAGGATCGTGGTGCTTGGCGCCACCAGCGGCCAGACAACGTTCTTGAGAAGCTGCCATTCGGTGGTGCCGTCGAGCCGCGCCGCCTCGATGATCTCGGAGGGGATACGCTGCATGCCCGCGAGGTAGACCAGGGTCGGGAAGCCCACGAAGTGCCACGCATTGGCGAGGATCAGCGCGCCGAGCGCAGTCGATGAATCGCCGAGCCAGGGCTTCGCTAATGAATCGAGCCCGACCGTGTAGAGCGCCTGGTTGATGAGGCCGAAATTCGGGTTGAGAAAGAGCTTCCAGAGGAAGCCGACGATGATCGTCGAGAGCACGACGGGAACGAAGACCGCGACCCGGTGGAAGCGGAAGCCGAAGGGCTCCTTGTAGAGGAGCCACGCCAGGAAGAATCCGCCGCCGTTCTGGATGATCATGAGCGCGACGAGCGCATAGACGTTGTGCAGGAAGGCGTTCCACACCACGGGCGCCATGGTGGGACCGAACAGCACGTCCCTGAAGTTCGCAAGACCCACGAACTCGCCCCGCGCCAGCCCTCGCCATTCATAGAAGGCGTAGGCGAAGGCGGACAGGATCGGATAGACCACGAACAGGGTCATGAAGACGACCGGCGGGACGATGAGAAACGCCACCCAGCTGCGGTGCTTCCATGTGCGGGCCTGTTTGGGCGAGACGGGCATGGGCTCAAACCTTCGTCAAAAAGGGCGGCGGACATGGCAGTCCGCCGCCCCGTGCAGAAGCCTTACTTCTGGAACGGCTTGTAGTAGGTCGCGATGCCCTTGTTGATCTCGGCGGCTGCCTGCTCGGGGGTCTGCTGGCCGGCGAGCATCTTCTGCACGTTCGACTGCAGCAGAACCGAGCCGCTCGGCTCCTGATAGCGGAAGCGCACGAGCATCAGGTAGGACATGGAGTTCTCGGCAAGCTTCGCCACTTCCTGGGTGATCGGATCCTCGATCTTGATGCCCTTGATCGGCGACAGGTTCTTCAGCTGGTTGGTGAAGGCCGTGCCGTATTCGGGCGTCGCGAGGAAGCGGACGAACTTGAGCGCCGCGTCCTTCTTGTCCGACTTCGCGTTCACCGCATAGCCGCCGTCATAGTAGGTGGCGACGAGCGCCTGGTCGCCGGCCTTCAGCACCGGAGCCGAGAACACGCCGAGGTCGAGCGTGGGGTTCTGGTTCTTGAAGTTGGCGATCTCGTAGGAGCCGCCGGCGAACATCGCGCCGCGTCCCGCCACGAAAAGCTGCTGCGAGGACGGATAGTCGACGCCGGTGAAGTTCGGCGAGAAGTACTGGCTCACGTCCTTCAGCTTCGTAAGGGCGTTGACGAAGCGCGGGTCGGTGAAGTTCGCCTTGCCGGAGACGATGTCCTCCTCGAACTGCTTGCCGAGCATGGAGGACAGGAGGCCGCCGACGATGGTCTCGTTCTGCCACGCGGTCGCGGTGCCGTTGGCGAAGGGGCTGATGTTTTTCGCCTTCAGGGCCTGGGCGACGCTCATCAGCTCGTCCCATGTCTTCGGCGGGTTGAGGCCATTATCCTTGAAGATCTTCTTGTTGTAGACCACGAGCTGGGTCTGCATCGCGAAGGGGACCGCATAGACCTTGCCGTCCGAGCGCAGGGTCTCGGCTGCGAGAGACGCTTCGGGGAAGTTGGCCAGCTCCGGCACGTTCTGCTTGTCGAGCGCCAGCAGGTAGCCCGGCGTCGCGATCGTCTCGAGGTTGCCGTAGGCGCGGACCTGGATGACGTCCGGGCCGCGGCCGGCGGCGAGCGCCGTGGAGAGGATCGTCTGGTAGTTCTCGGGCGCGTAGGTCTCGAACTTGACCGAGATCTCAGGCTCCTTCTCCTGGAACTTCTTGATGATCTCGTTGTAGAAGGCCTTGTCTTCCTGGCGCCAGCTCCAGAAGGTCAGCTCGGTCTTGGCCATTGCGGCGCCGGCCGAGAGTAGGTAGCCGCCAGCGGCGGCGCCGAGCAGAAGTCGTCTCGTCAGTTTCATCTTGAGTTCCCTCATCGTTGAAGTCCTTCCTCCCACCGCAGGGCCTCCGTTCGGGCCTGCCCTGCGGAATTCCGTCATTCGTGTTCGGGCGCCACCACGAGGACCGTGGCGTCGTCGTGGATCTTGACCCGCGGATAGAGCCCCGCCCACGCATCCTCGCGCTCCCGCTTGCGCAACTCCTGCATCAGGCGCTCCCCCTCCCCGGCAGACAGGCCGGCATGAATCGAGGAATCCGAATAGGCAGCGAACACGTCCACGAGGCGCATGAAGCCGTCCGTCGCCAGCACCACCGGCTGCCCGGGCGCGATCGCGGCCTCGAAGCGCAATTGGCGGCCGGCCCAGGGACGGCGCGGGTTCACCACCCAGTAACCTTCCGGATGGTTCAGCCTGGTCCGGTTCTCCTGGATCTGCCGCCTCACCGCCTCCGGCATCGCGCCGGGCTCGCGACTCGCGCCTTCGAGAGCCGCCAGGGTCCGCCGCTCGAAGGGCTTGGAGCGCTCGTCCGTCCACCGGACGATGCCGTTCTCGGTCGGAACCAGGGCGACCACGTCGCCCAGGAAATGCCCTTCGAGGCGCAGCAATCCGCTCGCGGACCGCTCAAGGAGGCGAAGAAAGCCGAGGCAGGCCGAGGGGGCGTGTTCGTCGCCGGGGAGATCCGCATAGGCGGTCTCGGCTTCGAAGGCGCCCCGGATGCTGTGTTCGAGGTGGTCGAAATGCTCCGACCCGCCGTTCGAGGCGAGGTGCGTCAACCTCTCGTCGATCGTGCCGGCGAGCCATGCCGCATCGGAGCCGCCCGAGGTCAATTTGCGGTCCGAGACCCCAGTCGCTCCGTCGATGATCCAAGCCGCATGGCCATGCAATCCCGCTCCGTCTTCGTTGACGTGGGATCCGGGCACGGATTGCCAATGCAGCAACCGGAAGCGGGAATGAGGGCCAGTCTGGTTCACTCCATAACTGGTCTCATATTGGTCGCCCTCTGTCCATACTGGTCTTAAGGGCTTTTCACACCCGGATCGGGGGGCGGGTCGAATCCTAATACGGCAGGCCGGTGTAGTTCTCGGCCAGAGACCGGGATGCCGCCTCGGAGCCGACCAGATAGTCGAACTCCGTCCGTTGCATTCGCCGGCCGAAGGCGTCCGTGTCCGGGAAGGTGTGGAGGATTGAGGTCATCCACCACGAGAAGCGTTCCGCCTTCCAAACCCGCGCCAGAGCCCTGGTCGAATAGGCGTCGATTCCGGCCGGGGAGCGAGCGCCGTAATATTCAATGAAGGCGTCCGCTAGATAACGCACGTCGCTCGCTGCGAGGTTCAGGCCCTTGGCGCCGGTCGGCGGCACGATGTGGGCGGCATCGCCCGCCAGGAACAGGCGTCCGAACCGCAGGGGCTCGGCGACGAAGCTCCTCAAGGGCGCGATGGACTTCTCAATCGAGGGGCCGGTCTGGAGCCTGTCCGCCGTCTCCCTGTTCAGGCGGCTGCGGAGCTCGTCCCAGAAACGCTCGTCGGACCAGTCCTCGACGCGCTCGCCCGCCGGAACCTGAACATAGTAGCGGCTGCGGGTCTCGGAGCGCATGGAGCAGAGGGCGAAGCCGCGGCTGTGATGGGCATAGATCAGCTCCTCCGCCACGGGCGGCCGGTCCACCAGGATGCCGAGCCAGCCGAAGGGATAGACCCGCTCGAAGGTCTTCACCGCACCTTCCGGCACGCTGGCGCGGGAGACGCCGTGATAGCCGTCGCAGCCGGCGATGAAATCGCAGGCGATCTCGTGCTCCACGCCGTCCTTGCGGTAGCGCACCCGCGGGGCCTCGCCGTCGAAATCGTGGAGCGACACGTCCTCGGCCTCGTAGACGGTCGCCGCCCCGGAGGCGTCGCGGGCCTGCATCAGGTCGCGGGTCACCTCTGTCTGGCCGTAGACCATGACGGTCCGGCCGACCAGCTTCCGAAAGTCGAAGCGATGCGTATCGCCGTCGAAGGAGAGCTCGACCCCGTCGTGAACGAGGCCTTCCGCATGCATACGCTCGCTGACGCCTGCGCGTTCCAGCAGCTCGACCGTGCCCTGTTCGAGGACGCCGGCCCGGATGCGGCCGAGCACGTAATCCTGGCTGCGGCGTTCCAGAATGACCGTCTCGATGCCCTCGCTCTCGATCAGCCGCCCGAGAAGAAGTCCGGCCGGCCCGGCGCCGATGATGACAACCTTGGTGCGCATTGTGACGTTCCTCCAGACGGGCGGCTTCGGCCGCCTCTCACAAGAACGGACAATGGGTGCGGATCGGTCCGCGGCCAATGGACAAAGCAGGCAAAGGATAGGACAATTCGAACATCCCAAGCCACACGATCAGAAGACCCGGCCGCCTCATGGAAACGATCCCAACCTATTCCCTTTATGGAGAATTCAAGGATGGCGCGCGAACCGACTGGGTTCATTGCGAGACGATCCAGTCGCGCAGCCGATTGTACAATTACGAGATCCAGCCGCACCGGCACGAGAACCTGTTCCAGATCCTCCACCTCGGGAGCGGCAAGGCGGACATCGTCGTCGACGGCCAGCATGGCCATCTCGAAGGCCCGAGCCTGATCACGCTGCCGCCGATGGTGGTGCACGGCTACTCCTTCCGGCCTGACGTGGAAGGGACCGTGCTGACCCTGTTCCAGGACCGCCTGCCGGCGATCCTCCAGGCGGCAGGGAACATCGAGAGCACCTTCCGGCAGGTGCAGTTCGTGCCGTTGGCCGGGCGTGACGCCATCGCCCGGGCGATCGCGGACGACATCGCTAGCATCGCGGCGGAGTTCGGGACGCGGGAGCCGGGACGGCTCGGGGTCATCGAGGCTCGCCTCGCCCTCGTCCTCATCACGGTCCACCGGCTGCAACGTCTGTCGATCGCCTCGACACCGGGCGTGCGTGACAGGGCGCGCCACCATGCCCTGCGGTTCCGCCAGCTGGTGGATCAGGACTACCGCACCCACAAGCCGGTCGAGGCCTATGCCCGCCGCCTCGGCCTCACGCCGGCCCATCTCAACCGCATCTGCCGCGAGCAGCTCGGCGACACGGCGCTCGGGATGATCCACGAGCGCCTCGTCCTCGAAGCCAAGCGCTATCTCACCTTCACGTCGTTCAGCGCAAAGGAGATCGCGCTCGCCCTCGCATTCGAGGACCCGTCCTACTTCGCGCGCTTCTTCAAGAACAAGACAGGCCTGTCGCCTCTCGGATTCCGGGCGCTCCAGCGTGGACCGTCCACCTGAACCGAGGCCGGGTCCCGACGTTCTCCCGAAAAGGAGACATCCATGGCCGAGACCGAGCGGAAGAACCCAGGCGACGAGGACGTGAGCGGCACGAAGCAGACGGGCGAAGATATCTGCCCGACCTGCAACGGCTCCGGCGAGATCGGGCACAAGGCCTGTCCGGATTGCGGCGGCAGCGGCCGCATCACCGTGATTGTCGGCGATGCCTGACGGGAGCGCTACGTCACGGAGGATTGGAAGGTCAGCTTCCCGACCAGATCCTGCGCCAGCCTCAGCCCGGCGCCGGTGGACACGGCCATCTGCGGCAGCACGAGCCATTCGAGGGTCCAGGCGGCTCCGGAGCGCTCGTTCTCGTGGACGAGCGCCTGGTGCAGGGTTCCGAGGAGGCCCGCATTGAACCGGGCGAGCGTCACCAGCACCTCGGCAGGGACCGGGTTCGACTTGTGCGGCATCGCCGAGGAGCCGCCGCCGGTGGCAAGCCGGACCTCGCCGACCTCGTTCTGCGCCATGAGGGCGACGTCCTGACCGATCTTGCCGAGGGTGCCGGACAGGAGCGAGATCCAGGAGCCGAACTCGCCGATCCGGTCCCGCTGGGAATGCCATTGCGGCGCATAGGCAAGGCCCAGGCGTTCAGCCATGAGGTCGGCGACGGCGTCGCCATGCCCCTTCAGCTCCGCCCGGGTGCCGACTGGTCCGCCGAGCTGGACCGCGAGGAGCCGCGGCGAGAATTCCGCGAGCGCCTCCCTGTGCCGCTCCAGCGGCTGGAGCCAGGTGTCGATCTTGTCGGCGGCCGTGAAGGGCAGCGCCTGCTGCATCCGGGTATGGGCCATGAGCCGCACGGCGCCGTCCCGGGCCTTCAAGGCGTGGAGAGCCTGGAGCAATCCGTCGAGGCGGCGGAGATAAACCTGCACCGCTCCCTTCAGGCGCAGGACCAGCGCCGTGTCGATCACGTCCTGGCTCGTCGCCCCGAAGTGAACGGCCTTGGCATGAGTTTGTCCTACCGCCCCGCGCAATTGTTTGACGAATTCCGGCACCACCACGCCGTCCTGCGCGAGCCCTCGGGCGAGCCGCTCCCAGTCCGGCTTGAAGGTGCGGCAGGCTTCCGCAACGGCGCCCAAGGCTTCCCTGTCGATGAGGCCGACATCGGCCTCGGCGCCGGCGAGCGCCTCCTCCACCTGCAGCATGGCGAAAAGTTCGGCCTCCCTGGTGAAGAAGCCGCCGATCTCCTCGTCTCCGGTGAGGGAGTCGAGGAGCGTGGGGGATGGCGCCGGCATCGTCATGGCGGGAGCTTAGACGGCCTCGAGGGCGATGGAAATGCCCTGGCCGACGCCGACGCACATGGTCGCGAGCGCCCGCTTCTTGCCGCTGAGCTTGAGCTCGAGCGCGGCCGTGCCGGTGATGCGCGCGCCCGACATGCCGAGCGGATGGCCGAGCGCAATGGCGCCGCCGTTCGGGTTCACGTGCGGCGCGTCCTCGGGAATACCGAGCTGGCGCAGAACCGCAATGCCCTGGCTGGCGAAGGCCTCGTTGAGCTCGACCACGTCGAAATCGGTCGGCTTGAGGCCGAGCCGGGCGCAGAGCTTCCTGGTGGAGGGCGCGGGCCCGATACCCATGATGCGCGGCGGCACGCCGGCGGTGGCGCCGCCGACCACGCGGGCGATCGGCTCGAGCCCATACTTCCGCACAGCCTCCTCGGATGCGACGATCAGCGCCGCGGCGCCATCGTTCACGCCCGACGCATTGCCGGCCGTCACGGTGCCGTCCTTGCGGAACGGGGTCGAGAGCTTGGAGAGCCCTTCAAGGGTCGTGTCGCCGCGCGGATGCTCGTCCTTGTCGATCACGATCGGGTCGCCCTTTCGGCGCGGGATCGTCACCGGCACGATCTCCTTGGCGAGCCGCCCGTTCTCCTGCGCGGCCGCAGCCTTCTTCTGCGAGCGCAGCGCAAAGACATCCTGGTCAGCGCGCGAGATCTGGAAGTCCTCGGCCACGTTCTCGCCGGTCTCCGGCATCGAATCGACGCCGTATTGGCTCTTCATCAGCGGATTGATGAAGCGCCAGCCGATGGTGGTATCGAAGATCTCGGCGGCGCGCGAGAACGCCGCCTCCGCCTTCGGCATGACGAAAGGCGCGCGCGACATGGACTCGACGCCGCCCGCGATCATCAGCTCGGCCTCGCCGGCCTTGATGGCGCGCGCGGCCGTGATGACCGCATCCATGCCGGAGCCGCAGAGGCGGTTCATGGTCGTGCCTGGGACGGAACCCGGAAGCCCCGCCAGCAGCAGCGCCATGCGGGCGACGTTACGGTTGTCCTCGCCGGCCTGGTTGGCGCAGCCATAGATCACGTCGTCCACCGCCTCGAAATCGAGATTCGGGTGACGTTCCATGAGGGCTTTCAGCGGAACCGCCCCGAGATCGTCCGCGCGGATACTCGAAAGCGATCCGGCATAGCGGCCGATGGGAGTACGCACATAGGCGCAGATGTAAGCCTCGCGCATGATCACGCTTCCTTCTTGCCGCCGTGGGCCTTTTCGGTGCGCGCCTGAAGATCGCGCAGGGTCTTGAGCTCGAGCTCGGTCGGCGGAGGCGTCTCCTCGACGTTGTCGGCGAAGCGAACCTTCCAGCCGCAGGTCTCCTGCACCTGCTCGCGGGTCACGCCCGGATGCATCGACACGACGGTGAACTCCTTCGTGACCGGATCGGGCTTCCAGACCGCGAGGTCTGTGATGAGCAGCGTCGGGCCCTTCGTGGTGATGCCGAGGCGCTCACGGTCATTGCCGCCTTCGCCGTGGCCGAAGGAGGTGAAGAAGTCGATCTTCTCCACCATGCCGCGGGTCGACTGCTTCATGGTGATGTAGACCTCCTGGCACGAGGTCGCGATCTCCGGAGCGCCGCCGCCACCTGGCAGGCGCACTTTCGGCTTGTTGTAGTCGCCGATCACGGTGGTGTTGATGTTGCCGAAGCGGTCGAGCTGGGCGGCGCCCAGGAAGCCGATGGAGATGCGTCCTCCCTGGAGCCAGTAGCGGAACATCTCCGGCACCGACACGGTGGCCACCGCCGTCTCGCAGAGCTCGCCGTCGCCGATCGACAGAGGCAACACGTCGGGCGCGGTGCCGATGGTGCCGCTTTCGTAGATGAGGGTGACGTCAGGCGCATGGGTGAGGCGCGCGACGTTGCAGGCGGCGGACGGTGCACCGATGCCGACGAAGCACACGTCCTCGTTCGACAGCGCACGCGCGGCCGCGATGGTCATCATCTCGGTGGGAGTAAAGTCGGGCATCTGGCTGTCTCACATTCCCTTGACGCGGGCCGCGAAGGCCTCGGAGCCCACGGCGAGCACGTTGTCTTTCATCCACTGCGTGAACAGGTCGCGATCGGCCGAGATCTTGTCCCATTCGAGATAGGCCGCATTGTCACGGTCGTAGTAGCCGTGCGTATAGGACGGATGCGCTCCGCCCGGCACGTGCACGATCGACGTGATCGTCCAGTGCGGCAGCACGCAGAGGTTCGGATGCAGCCCCTCGAAATCGTCCACGATCTCCTCGACCGTGACGATGGCGCGCTTGGCGGCGAGCACCGCCTCCTTCTGCACGCCAATGATGCCCTCGACCAGGACGTCGCCGCGCCGGTTGGCCTTCTGGGCATGGATAAAGGTCACGTCCGGCCGGTGCGCGGGAACGGCTGCGAGCTCCTCGCCCGTGAACGGGCAGGTCACGCTCTTGATGGCCGGATTGACCTCCTTGAGGCCGGCTCCGCGATAGCCGCGGAACACCGCGCAGGGAAGCCCCGCGGCGCCCGCCTCGTAGGCGTTCGCCATCGCGGCGTGGCTGTGCTCCACGGTCTCAATGGCGCGCGGCCAGCCGTTCTCGATGGCGTCGCGCATGCGGCGCAGGAGACCGACGCCGGGATTGCCCGCATAGGAGAAGATCACCTTCTTGGCGAGCCCCATGCCGATCATCTGGTCATAGATAATGTCCGGCGTCATGCGGATCAGGGTCAGGTCCTTGCGGCCCTGGCGGATGACCTCGTGGGCGGCCGCATGCGGGATGAGATGGGTGAACCCTTCGAACGCGACGGTATCGCCGTCGCGCAGGTTCTCGGCAACGGCCTCCTTGAGGCTCTGGAACTTGGCCATTTTCAGTTTTCAGCTCACGATCAGATGTCGAAGAACACAGTTTCCTTCTCACCCTGGAGATGGATGTCGAAGGTGTAGGTCGGCAGGCCGTTCTCCACGCCGCGCGTGGCGACGAGCGTCGGGATGCGCGCCTTGTGGGCGATGCGCGCCAGGACCGGGCACTCGGCGTTCGCCGCATCCTCGTCGCCGAAGTACATGCGCGTGTGGAGGCCGATATTGATGCCGCGCGCCACGATCCAGAACGTGATGTGCGGCGCCATCAGGCGCCCGTCCTTGTAGGGAACGCGTCCCGGCTTGATCGTCTCGAACTTGTACTCGCCGGTGACGCCGTCGGCAGGCTGGCGGCCCCAGCCGGCGAAGTTCGGGTCGGCGCGCCCGCGGCGCTCCTGCGGGCTGTTGTAGAAGCCCTCCGCATCTGCCTGCCAGATCTCGATGAGAGCGTCCTTCAGCGGATCGCCGGCGCCGTCGTAGACATGCCCCTTGACGATGATCCGCTCGCCCTTCGTCTCGGGGCCGACCAGCACGAGGCCGAGATCCTCCTTCCAGACGCCGGTGATCTCGACCCAGTTCGGGGTCGTGCCGATATGGACGTAGGGTCCCGCGGTCTGGGAGGGCGATTCCTTCAAAAATCCGAGCTTCTGAACCATCAGTTCCCCTCCATCCGGTTCTCGAACATGGTCGAACGGCGCCCGCGCAGGACGATGTCGAACTTGTAGGCGAGCGCATCCATCGGCAGCGTGTTGTTGCGGTCGAGCGCCGCGACGAGTTGCTCGATGGCGGCCTGGTCGGGGATCGTCGAGACGATCGGGCACTGCCAGATCATCGGATCGCCCTCGAAGTACATCTGCGTGATCAGCCGCTGCGCGAAGGCGTGGCCGAAGATTGAGAAGTGGATATGCGCGGGGCGCCAGTCGTTGACGCCGTTCGGCCACGGATAGGCGCCCGGCTTGATCGTGCGGAACCGGTAACGCCCCTCCTCGTCCGTAATCGTGCGGCCGCAGCCGCCGAAATTCGGATCAATGGGAGCGAGGTACGTTTCCTTCTTGTGCCGGTAGCGGCCGCCCGCATTGGCCTGCCAGAACTCGACCAGCGCGCCGGGAACGGGCCGGGCATTCTCGTCCAGCACGCGTCCATAGACGATGATGCGCTGGCCGATCGGTTCACCGGTTTGGACGTAGTTCCGGATCAGGTCGTTGTCGAGCGGCCCGATCTTGTCATGCCCGAAGACCGGCCCGGTCATCTCCGAGATGGTGTTCTCGAGCGACAGGAGCGCCTGCTGCGGCGAGCGCAGCACCGATGTCTTGTACTGCGGCGTGAAGGCCGGCGGATGCCAGTCCCGGTCACGCTGAAAGAAAGGTCCTTGATCCACCATGTCTGCCATCCCGTCCAAATGCGCCGATGCCTCAGCGCGGTTCGGTTTGCCCCTGTGACGTGCCTGCTGCCGTCTCCATCTCCGCAAAGGCCTTCTTGACGATCTTGAAGGCGTGGTTGGCCGCGGGAACGCCCGCATAGACCGCCACATGGAGAAGCGCTTCCTTGATATCTTCCTTGGTCGCGCCGGTGTTGCGGGTCGCGCGCACGTGCATGGCGACCTCCTCGTCCTGGCCGAGCGCCGCGAGCAGCGCGATGGTGACGATCGAGCGCTCCCGCTTGGTGAAGCCGGGACGCGACCACACGGATCCCCAGGCCCCTTCGGTGATGAAGGTCTGGAAATCCTCATCGAATGCGGTCATCTGGGCCGTCGCGCGGTCCACGTGCGCGTCGCCGAGAACCTGGCGGCGGACCGCCATGCCGGCCTTGTAGCGTTCGCTCTTGTCCGTTTCAGCCACGTCCAGCCTCCCGAAGATGGCGCTCGACCAAGTCGATCAACGCCGCAGGTTGTTCGATGCAGGGAATGTGTCCCGCATCGCGGATGATCTCGAAGCGCGCACCGGGAATGAGATCGGCGGTGGTCCGCACCAGATCCGGCGGCGTGGAGCCGTCCTGATCGCCGACCACGCAGAGCGTCGGCGCCGTGATCCTGCCCGCATCGGCCGTCAGATCGGCATCCCGGATCGACGCGCAGGTCCCCGCATAGCCGTGGGCTGGCGTACGGACCAGCATGTTCTTCCAGCCGGTGAAGTCCTCGTCGCGCGTCTCGCGGAACGCCGGCGTGAACCATCGGTCCAGGATGCGGTCGGCGATCGACCCGATTCCGGCGCGTTCGACGGCGCCAATGCGCTCGCTCCACATCTCCGGCGTTCCGATCTTGGCGGCCGTGTCGCAGAGGACGAGCGCCTCGACGCGCTCAGGCGTGCGGACGGCGAGCCGCTGTGCGATCATGCCGCCGACGGAGAGGCCGATGAGAGAGGCGCTCCTCACCCCGAGGTGGTCGAGCAGCGCCAGCAGATCGTCCGCATGATCGTCGATGGTGTACGGCGCCGGCGGAGCGTCCGACAGGCCGTGGCCGCGCTTGTCGTAGAGCACGATCCGGAAGCGGTCGGCGAAGGCCGGGACCACCTCCTGCCAGATGCGCATGTCGCTTCCGAGCGAATTCAGGAACACCAGGGTCGGACCGTCCGCGCGGCCCTGGACCTGATAGTGGAGGACGATGCCGTTTGCGCGGGTGAAAGCCATGGTGTCTCTCAGTGCAGGGAGCCGACGCCGATATAACGCTCGACCAGTTCGTGGTCGGACCGCAGGGTCTCGCTGGTGCCCTGCCAGACGATGCGCCCGCGCTCCAGGATCATGACGGAATCGGCGAAGTCGAGGGCGCTTTCGAGGCGCTGCTCGACGAGCAGGATCGTCATCTCGCCGCTTGCCGCGAGGCGCGAGAAGGCTGCCATCAGCTCGTCGCAGATCACGGGCGCCAGACCCTCGAGCGGCTCGTCGAGGAGGAGCACGGACGGACGGCCCAGGATCGTGCGGGCGGTCGAGAGCATCTGCTGCTCGCCACCCGAGAGCTGCCAACCGAGATTGCGCCGCCGCTCCTTCAGGCGCGGAAACATCTCGTAGGCCTCCTCGATCACGCTGCGCGGCCGGCCCTTGATGCCGACGAGGAGGTTCTCCTCGACGGTGAGCGAGCGGAAGATGTCGCGCGTCTGGGGTACGAGGCCGATGCCCCTCATGGCCCGCTCTGAGCTCTTCGCAGAGGCGATGTCGCTGCCGTCGACGCGGATCTCGCCGCCATAGCGGCGGGTCATTCCCATGAGGCTCGCGAGCAGTGTCGTCTTGCCCATGCCGTTGCGGCCGAGGATCGACAGGCGCGAACCCGCCGGAACGGAGAACGAGAGATCCTCCAGGACCACGGTCGGCCCGTAGCCGGCACTCAGGCCGCGGACATCAAGCGACGCTGCGGGCATTGGCATAGCTCCCCAGATAGGCTTCCCGGACCTTCGGATCGGCCGCCACTTCGGATGGCAATCCTTCGAAGATGATCTCGCCTGCCGCCAGCACCACGACGCGCTTGGCGAAGCGGAAGACGAGATCCATGTCGTGCTCGATCATCAGCACCGCGAGGCTCGGCGGCAGACGCTCCAGCGCCTGCTCGATGCGCGGCGTGTCGCTCGACGGCACCCCCGCCGCCGGCTCGTCGAGGAGCAGCACCTTCGGCCGCAAGGCGAGCGCGATGGCGATCTCCAAAAGACGCTGCTGGCCGTAGGCGATCTCGCGGACCTTGCGGCGTGCGACCTCGATCAACCCCAGGGTCGCGAGGATGCTCTCGACCTCGCCCGAAACCTGGGAGTTGCCGTGGAACCGGCCGAGGAGGCGCGAGGCCTTGCCCTCCCGCTGCAGCACGGTCAGGGTCACGTGCTCTTCCGGCGTCATGTCGGAGAACAGGCGCGTCACCTGGAACGTGCGCACCAGCCCCTTCCGAACGCGGCGGACCGCGCCGAGACCCGTCACGTCCTCGCCGTTGAGGATCACGCGCCCCGCGCTCGGCGCGAGCTGCCCGGTCACGAGGTTGACGAAGGTGGTCTTGCCGGCGCCGTTGGGGCCGATCAGGGCCAGCCGCTCGCCCTCCGGCATGGACAGCGAAATGTCGCGACTGACCGCAAGTCCGCCGAACGACTTCGTGAGGCCTTCGACCCGGAAGAGATCGCTCATGCTTTCCCTCCCCTGGTGCGGCCCCGCGACGGCAGGATAGCGTCCGCGATGCTGCTGAGCCCGCCCGGCAGGGCCAGGACGACGGCGATCAGGAGCGCACCGACCATAGTCATCCAGTGGAACGGGTTGATGGCGGACACCACGTGCTCGAAGCCCATGAAGATCACCGTGCCGATCAGCGCTCCGTAGAGGCTCCCCAGCCCGCCGAGCACCAGCATGACGAGCGCATTGGCGGACAGCTCGAAGCTCACGCTGTCGAGGCCGACGACCTGCGTCGAGATCGCCGCGAGCGCGCCGCCCATCCCGGCCACCGCTCCCGAGATGACGAACATCTTCAGGAGCACCGGGAACACGAAGGCACCCATGGCGCCGATGCGGACCGGGTCCTCCTTGATGCCGCGGCAGAGCATGCCGAACGGCGAGGCCACGACGAATTTCAGGACGACGAAGACGACGACCAGCAGGGCAAGACCGAACAGGTAGGCGGTCTGGCCCCAGAGGTCGAACTCGAACATGCCGAAGAGCGGGCTCAGCATCAGGCCGGCGAGGCCGTCGCTGCCGCCTGTGTAGGCCGAGGCCTTGTTGGCGGCCTCATGGAAGAGCTGCACGATGGCGATGGAGAGGACGAGTTGGGCGAGGCCGTGGGCCCGCAGCATGATCGTGCCCATGAGAAGCCCCGCCGCCGCGCCGGCGATCGCGCCGATCAGGATCAGTGTCAGGGGCTCCGTGACGCCGTTCACGCAGGCGATTCCAGCCGCATAGGCGCCGGCACCGAAGAGCGCCGCCTGGCCGAGGGTCGCAACCCCGCAATAACCGGTGATCAGATCGATCGACAGGACGAGAAGCCCCACCGCAATGACCCGGGTGAGCAACGCGAGGTTGTCCGGGAACAGGAAATAGCCGGCAATCCCCGCGACGATGATCGCCGCGATCCCGATGGCGTCGCGCAGGAACCGGGAGCCGAGGGAAGGAGCGGCAGCGAGCTTTTCAGACTGGGCCAGGGTCTGCATCACTGAGCCTTTCCGAAGAAGCCGCGGGGGAAGACGCACACGATCGCGATGACGGCCGCATAGAAGAAGAAGTTGCCGAAATCGGGCATCAGGTAGCGCCCTGTCGTGTCCACGGCGCCGAGCACGAGGCAGGCGATTACGGCGCCCAGAATCGAGCCGGCGCCCCCGACGGAGACCACGACCAGGAAGGTCACCATGTAGCGCAGCGCGTAATAGGGCTCGATCGGCAGGAATTCGGCTCCGACCACCCCGCCGAAGGCCGCAAGGCCGATGGCGAGTGCGAAGCTCACCGCATAGACCACTTGCGTCTTCACCCCGAGGGCGTCGGCCATGGCGGCGTTGTCCACGGTGGCCCGGAGCTTGATGCCGAAGGCGGTCCGCTCGATCACGTACCAGAGCCCTGCCGCGACCACGAGGCCGCAGGCCATGACGAAGAGCCGGTGCGCCGCGATGGTGCGGAAGCCGACATCGACCGGCTGCGAGAGGCCGGTGGGCAACGGAATCGTCTTGAGGGTCGGGCCGAAGAAATAGTTGGTGATGCCGATGACGCAGAAGGTGATGCCGATGGTCATCAGAACCTGCGTCAGCTCGGAGCTGCCGTAGATGCGGCGGAAGAGAAAGCGCTCCAGCGGGATCGACAGGATGATGGTCCCGATCACCGCCAGGATGATTGCGAAGCCATAGCCCCAGCCGAGATCGCGCGCCACATAGGAAGCGATGTAGCCGGCGATCATCGCGAAGGCGCCGTGCGCGAGGTTGACCACGCGCATGAGGCCCATGGTGAGGGACAGGCCGATGCAGATGATGAAAAGCGCCATGCCGTAGGCAAAGGCGTCGATCCCGATGCTGAGGATGGTCTGCATGTGAATGTCCCGTCGGCCCCAAGGCCCGAGATAGGATCGAAGGCGCGGCCCGAAGGCCGCGCCCGTCCGCATGATGGCGTCGCGCGCCTTACTGCGAGGCGAGACCAGGATCCTTCTGGTTGGCGAAGGTCTCGATCTCCTTGTTGATGAGCTTGCCGTCGGGGCCCTTCACCACCTCGCGGAGATAGATGTTCTCGGTGATGTGGCGCGTGTCGGCGTCGATGCTCACCGGGCCGCGCGGGCTGGTCCAGGAGAGGCCCTTCACCGCATCCACGGCCTTCTGCGCGTCCTGCTTGCCGTCGGTCGCCTCGATCATCTTGTAGATGACATGCATGCCGTCAAAGGCGCCGACCGCCGGGAAGGAGAGCTGGTCCGCACCGCCGATGGCCTTCGTGGCCGCCTCGACGAAGCGCTTGTTCTCGGGCGAGTCGTGCGACACGGCGTAGTGGAACGTGGTGAGGAGGCCGAGCGCGCCGTCGCCGAGCGCCGGCAGGTCCGATTCCTGCGTCAGGTCGCCGGGCGCGAAGAACTTGATGCCGGCCTGCTTGAGGCCCGTCTCGTTGTAGGCCTTCACGAAGCCAAGCGTCGTCGGTCCGGACGGCAGGAACGCGAAGACCGCTTCGGCGCCGGAATCGCGCACGCGCTGCATGATCGGGCTGAAATCGTTGGTGTTGAGCGGCATGCGGATGGCCTCAACCACCTTCCCGCCGGCCGCCTCGAAGGCCTTCTTGAAGGCGTTCTCGGCATCGACGCCTGGGCCGTAGTCGCTCACAGCGGTGACGACCTTCTTGACGCCCCGGTCGACCGCGATCTTGCCGAGCGGCGTCGTGGTCTGCGCCGTCGTGAACGAGGTGCGCACCACCAGCGGCGACTGGGTCATGATGGCCGAGGTCGCGGCGTTGAAGATGACGAGCGGCGCGTTCGCCTGCTTGAGGAGCGGCGTGATCGCGAGCGCATCCGGCGTGAAGTAGACGCCGCCGAGATACTGGACCTTGTCCTTGACGATCAGTTCCTGGGCCAGCGCGCGGGACTGGGCCGGGTTCGCGGCCGGCAGGTCGCGGTAGATGACCTCGACGTCATGGCCCTTCACGCTCTTGCCGTTGAGCGCCATGTAGGCCTCGACGCCAGCCTGGAAGTTCTTGCCCTGCAAGGCGAAGGGCCCGGAGAAGGGACCGATGATGCCGACCTTGACGGTGTCGGCCGACGCAGACACCGATCCGGCGATCAGGGCGCCGACGGCGGCGCAAAGAAGCTTCTTCACAGATGACATTCTCGTCCCTCCCTGGAGCCGCCTCGATCTCGTTCGGCAGGATCTGCGGTCTCGGTCTCTGGCACACATCTTGTTCGCATAACGAACATTGATTACCATTGCGAACATGAAGTACAAATCCCGGGCCGGTGTCAAGGCCACGGAAGGCGACCGCACCAAATGTCTCAGGAGCTTCCATGACTAATACGGAGATGGACGAGGCGGCCGTAGGCGATCGCGATTTCGTCGCGAGTCTGGAGAAGGGCCTCGCAGTCATCGAGGCCTTCGACGCCAGCCGCCCCCGCCTTACCTTGACCGAGGTCGCCAAGCTCACCGGCATCACCCGCGCCGGCGCGCGCCGCTATCTGCGCACCCTCACGAAGCTGAACTATGCCAATTTCGACGGGCGCTACTTCAGCCTCAATCCACGGATCCTTCGGCTAGGCTATGCCTACTTGGCCTCGACCTCCCACTCCATCCGCCTTCAGCCCTTCCTGGAGCGGATCTCGGAGCAGACGGGAGAATCGAGCTCGGCCGCCATGCTGGACGGGGACGACATCGTCTACATCGCCCGTTCCGCGACCCGCCGCATCATGTCGATCGGGCTCGGCGTCGGGAGCCGGCTCCCGGCCTATTGCACGTCGCTCGGGCGGGCGATCCTCGCGTTTCAGCCGGAGGCGGAGATCGAGGCCTACCTTCAGCGGGTCCGGCTCGAGCCGAGGACGCCCAAGACCATCACGGACAAGGACCAGTTCCGTGGAGCCCTCCAGGCTGTCCGCAACCAGGGCTACTCGGTCGTCGACGAGGAGCTCGAATACGGGCTGCGCTCAATCGCCGTGCCGCTCGTCCAGAAGGACGGCGCCGTGACGATCGCCCTGAACATCAGCGCCCAAGCCGCCCGGGCCACGGTGGCCGAGATGGAGGAGCGCCTCCTCCCGGCTCTGCGGGACGCGAGCGAGGCCCTCCGCTACACGTACTAAGGACCGGGAGAGTCCTCTGCGACAATCCTTCACGACGCTCAGAGCCGGGAAGGCCTTACATCAGGCGCATCCATCGCTTTCGAAAATCGACGGCACACGATAAAGCGCCCTTCATGAACTACATCGTCCTCGACCTGGAAACGGCCAACCCGGACTGCGCCTCCATCTGCCAGATCGGCATCGTGCTGGTCGAGAACGGCGAGACCGTCGGCACCGTCTCGTACCTGATCGATCCGGAAGACCGGTTCGACCACTGGAACATCAAGGTCCACGGCATCCGCCCCGAGCATGTGGCCGGCCGGCCGACCTTTGCGGACCTCCTGCCGGAGATTGCAGGCCTGATCGGGGGGCGGATCGTCGTGACCCATGGATCGTTCGACCGCATCGCGATCACCAAGGCCTGTCAGAAGTATAACCTCCCCCTCCTGGAGGCCCGCTGGCTCGACAACCAGACCGTGGTGCGCCGGACCTGGCCGCAATTCTCCCGGCGCGGCTATTCGCTGGGAAACCTCGCGGCCCATTTCGATATCGCGTTTCAGCACCACGACGCGCTTGAGGATGCCATCGCGACGGCCGAGATCTTCCGACGTGCGTTGACCGAGAGCGGCCGCACCGCAAGCGAATGGGCGTCTGGCGTCTCCCGGCAGCCGGGCTCGGCCGCTCCGATCCTGGTGCAGGGGGTGAGCGGCGGTCCCTTCTCAGGCCGGACGATCGTATTCACGGGCCGCATGCAGGTCGCGCGCAAGGAAGCCGCCCGCCGTGCGGCAGAGCTTGGCTTCACGGTTGCGGGAGCCGTGTCTCCGGCGACGACCCATCTCTGCGTCGGCGGGAACGGAACCGGCACCGCGATGAGTTCCAAGGGGCGCGAGGCGGAGCGGTTGAGATCGGGCGGCCATCAGGTCTCGATCATCACCGAGGACGAGTTCTGGCAGCTTCTATCCCGATGAGCGCGGGAATCGAACCCGGGGCCCTCATCTACACGGATGGCGCCTGCATCGGCAGCGGCGGCTCTTGTCCCGGCGGATATGCCGCCCTGATCCTCATCGGAGGCGACGAGCGGATCGTCGTCGGGCAGAGTCTTTCGACAACCAATACGGCCATGGAGCTCATGGGCGTCATCCAGGCTCTCGAAGCCCTGCCGCCCGCAATCGCCGCCCAGGTCCACACCGATAGCCAGTACGTCATCACCGGAGCGACCGTTTCTCTCCCCTGGTGGCGGTCCCGGCGCTGGCGAATCGTGAAGGGCGGCAAGGTCGCCAACCGGGACATGTGGCAGCGCCTGGCTGCGCTCCTGGAGGAGAGGACCGTCACCTGGACCTGGATCCGTGGCCATTCCGGCCATCCCAGGAACGAGCAGGTCCATCTCCTGGCCTACCAGGAGGCACGACAGGCCGCGGCGGCTAGGTCATCCCGGAGCCGGGGCCTTCGCCGACCTTGACAAAGATTGATCGAAATTCCGCTTCCGGACGTTAATGGTGTGGATCCACCTGCGCCACGAAGGAAACACTATGGTTACGCTTGAGATCGCCGGGAAGGCCGTTGCCGTCACCAATGCCGACGAGGATCAGGCCCGGGACCTCTTTCTCAGCAAGAGCTTCAAAGATGACCTGATGTCGTTTAAGAGCGAGGGGCGTCCCCTGTGGGACGGATCGGCTGCCTTGACGACCCGGAGCGCATCGGAAGACGAGATCGATGCTTTCAATGAGGCTCTGGACGAAGAGGAAGAGGACGAAGACGAGGATTTTGACGGCGATCTCGACATCGATGTCGTTTTCCTGGTCTCAATCGATGAAATAGACGATAGCGCCGCCTCAGGCTGATGATCTTACCGGAGCCCGGAACGGCTCCTCAGAAAACGGTTCAGCCGCAAACACATGCCCTTTCCAAAGACCAATCCCAGCCTCGAGCGCGCCCTCGCAGATCGAGGCTACCAGGAGCCGACGCCCGTTCAGGCCGCCGTGCTCGATCCCGGCGTCCTCGACCGGGACCTTCTCGTCTCAGCCCAGACCGGCTCCGGCAAGACCGTCGCCTACGGCCTCGCCCTCGCCTCGACCCTGCTGGGTGATGCGGAGCGTTTCGACCCTCCCCGGGAGCCGCTGGCGCTCGTCATCGCCCCGACCCGCGAGCTTGCCCTTCAGGTCAATCGCGAGCTGATCTGGCTCTATGGCCCGGCCGGCGCACGCGTCGCGACCTGCGTCGGCGGCATGGACGTGCGCCGTGAACAGCGCGCCCTCGAGGACGGGTGTCACATCGTGGTCGGCACCCCTGGACGTCTGCGCGACCACCTGGAGCGCGGCCGGCTCGACACGTCGAAGCTGCGCGCGGTCGTGCTCGACGAGGCGGACGAGATGCTCGATCTCGGCTTCAGGGAGGATCTCGAATTCATCCTCGACGCAACGCCCGCCGAGCGCCGCACGCTCCTGTTCTCGGCCACGATTCCGAAGAACATCGCTACCCTCGCGCGGCGCTACCAGCGCGATGCGGCCCGGATCGACACCTTGGTGGAGAACCAGCCTCACGGCGACATCGAGTACCGCGCCATCAGGCTCGCCCCGAACGAGGTCGAGCACGGCGTCGTCAACGTGCTGCGCTTCTACGAGAGTCGCGGCGCCATGGTCTTCTGCCATACGCGCGAAGCCGTGCGGCACCTGCACGCGAGCCTGCTCGAACGCGGTTTCGCGGCGGTCGCGCTCTCGGGCGAACTCAGCCAGAGCGAGCGCAGCCACGCCCTACAGGCTCTGCGCGACGGTCGCGCCCGCGTCTGCGTGGCGACCGATGTGGCGGCACGCGGCATCGACCTGCCCGATCTCGGCCTCGTGATCCACGCCGACCTGCCGAACGACCACGAAACGCTCCTGCACCGCAGCGGCCGGACGGGCCGAGCGGGCCGCAAGGGCGTCTGCGTCATGCTCGTTCCCTTTACGCGCCGCCGCAAGGCCGAGAGGCTCATCGATGCGGCGCGCGTCGACGTCACCTGGGGCGGCGCGCCGTCCGCGGACGAGATCCGATTGAAGGATCGCGAGCGGCTTCTCAAGGATCCGGTCTTCTCGGAAGAAACGACCGAGGAGGACGCCGCGACGGCCCAGGCCCTGCTGGGGCAGTTCTCGGCCGAGGAGATCGCCGCCACCCTGGTCCGCTCCTTCAGGTCGCGGCTGCCTGCGCCCGAGGAGATTGTCGATGCCGGCCCCGAGCGCCCGCGGCGCGAAAAGCGGGAGTTCCGGGAGGACGACGACCGTCGCGGCCCGCGCGAGCGACGCGACGGCGAGAGCCACCGGAGCTCCGAGGACATGGTCTGGTTCCGGATGAATGTCGGCCGGCGCAACAACGCCGACCCACGCTGGCTCCTGCCGATCATCTGCCGTCTCGGCCATGTGACGAAGAAGGAGATCGGCTCGATTCGAATCTTCGATCAGGATACGAGATTCGAGATCGCCCAGTCGGTCGCCCCTCGCTTTGCCTCGGCCGTGCGCAAGACCAACGACGAGGACATTCGAATCGAGCCGGCCGAGGGTGCCCGCGCCGAGCACCGCGGCGGCAAGAAGGCGGCTCCGGCGAAAGGCGGCAAGAAGCCTTATCCGGGCAAGAAGCCCCATCCGGGAAAGAAGAAGGATCGCGCCGATAAAGCGCGCCGGACCTGACTTCGACGAGGACCCTCGCCCGCTTCTGCTCGCGAGGGTCTCTCACCTCTCAGCGCAACGCGGCGATCCTCGGCGGCACTGATGCCTCGGACACCGCCTTGCCGTAGAGCCCGCGATTGGCGACATCGGGGCTCAGCGAGTCGGTGAGACCGATCACCGTCTCGGCTGCTCCGAGAAGCAGCGCCCCGTCGGGCGCCATGGCTTTGGCCAGCCTCTCGAGGACGTCGGATTTCGTCGGCTTGTCGAAATAGATCAGGACGTTGCGGCAATAGATGATGTCGAACGTGCCGAGATGCCCGAATTCTTTGATGAGGTTGAGCGGGCGGTAATCCACCATCGCGCGGATCTGCGGCGAGATCTGCCACTGATCCCCGTTCTGCTTGAAATACTTCACGAGGAGTTGGATCGGCAGACCGCGCTGCACCTCGAATTGATTGTAGATGCCGGCTTTCGCCTTCTCCAGGACCTCGGTCGAGATGTCCGTGGCGACGATCTGCACCTGCCAGCCGGCGAGGCGCGCTGAGGCTTCGTTGAGGAGCATGGCGAGCGAATAGGGCTCCTGGCCGGTCGAAGCGGCCGCACACCAGATCCGCAGGCGCCGCGCTCCTGCGCGGGCCGTGAGGTATCGCGGCAGCAGCACGTCGCGGAAGAGGTCGAACGGCCCCTTGTCCCGGAAGAAGAACGTCTCGTTCGTTGTCATCGCCTCGACGACGGCGGTCTCGAGGCCTGGGGTGCGGCCCACCTTGAGCGCTCCCACGAGTCCCGAGAGCGTGTCCAGCTCGAAGCGGCGGCAGATCGGGCTCAGGCGGCTTTCCACGAGGTAGCGCTTCTCGGGCGTCAGCGCGAGACCGGAGCGGGTTTTGAGGAAGCCGCACAGGAACTGGAAATCGAGTTCGGTCATGGTGTCGACCCGGTGATATGACCCTTGAGGACGGGTCCGATGGCTTCGAGAGGGAGGATGTCTTGCGCGAGACCCGCCTTGGCGACGCTGCCCGGCATGCCCCAGACGGTGCTCGTGGCCTCGTCCTGGGCAAGGACCGTGCCGCCCGCCTGGACGACGGAGCGGGAACCGTGCGTCCCGTCGGACCCCATGCCGGTGAGGATGACCGCGAGCGCGGAGTTGCCGAAGATGGAGGCCGCATCGCGGAAGAGCACGTCGACCGCAGGGCGGCAGAAATTCTCCGCCGGCCCGTCGTCGAGGCGGATGAGCGCGCCCGACGAGGTGCCTGACAGACCCATATGGCGACCGCCCGGCGCGATGAAGATCGTTCCCGGCACGAGGGGTTCGCCGTCGCGCGGCTCGCAGGCCCTGACGCCGAACTGCGCGCGCAGGTGATCCGCGAAGACGGCCGTGAACATCGGCGGCATGTGCTGCACGATGAGGATCGGCACCTTCTGGATCGCGGCACCTAGACCGCCGAGCACCTGCTCGACTGCGCGCGGCCCGCCGGTCGAGGCGCCGATGAGAAGGACCTTCGGCCGCGACAGGATGGGCTTGAAGGCTGGGCGGGTGCTCGTCGCGGCAAGCCGCACCGGCCGTGCGCGGGAGCCTGCATGGGCCTTGAGCTTTTCGATCAGGTCGCGGCGGAAATCGTCCGATGTGGACTTTTCCCGCTGCGATTCCGGCTTCGCCAGATAATCGACCGCCCCGAGGGACAGGCACTTCACGGAGATCTCGGCATTGCGCCGGGTCAGGGTGGAGACGACGATCACCTTCGTGCCGGGCCGCCGCTTCAGAATGAGCGGGAGGGCGGCCACGCCGTCCAGCTCCGGCATTTCCAGATCGAGCAGCACGATGTCCGGCTCGAAGCGCTCCAGCGCATCCACGGCGATGCGACCGTTGGCGGCCGTGGTGACGACGTCGAACTGACCGGTCTCGTTGATCCAGCGGGCGACGAGCCCCCGGATGACGACGCTGTCGTCAACGACCATCACACGCGTCCGCGGTGACCCGGCGGGGGATGTCAGGGAGGCGGACTCTGCAATCATGAATGAACTCGACGATGATCTAAGAAATGCTGACGTGGAAAGCGGCAGGCTTAAATGATGCCCGCATCCTGGAATTTCGCCGCGACGATATCCTTGTCGAACGGCTTCATGATGTATTCGTTGGCGCCCGCCTCGAGCGCCCGCGAGATGTGGGCGATGTCGTTCTCCGTCGTGCAGAAGATGATCTTCGGCTCGTCGCCACCGGGGATCTGGCGCACCTGCATGAGGAACTCGTAGCCGTCCATTACGGGCATGTTCCAGTCGAGCAGCACCACGTCGGGCATCTCGGCGCGGCACATGTCGAGGGCTTTCTCCCCGTTCTCGGCTTCGGAAACGCGGAACCTCATGTCTTCCAGAATGCGGCGGGACACTTTGCGGATGACCGAGGAATCATCGACGACCAGGCAATATTTCATGGCCTCAAACTCCAGAAGTTTCTTATGCGGCTTGTTGAATATCGAATTGAAGGACTTGATCGACGTTTAGGATGACGAGGAGTGTTGCGTTGAGCTGGTGGACGCCGTGTGAGAGGCTGGCCCATCGCGGGTCGAGGTGGACCGGGTTGGGCTGCAG
>NZ_QQBB01000001.1:836212-1000883 GCF_003350535.1 Microvirga subterranea | reverse complement strand
GCCAGCGCCATCACCCAGGACGGGAGCATGTACGGGATCATTACAAGTGTGTGCAGAAAATTCCGGAATGGAATGTTCGTCCGCACGATCAGCCAAGCGAGGCCCGCACCTAGGGTGAGGCAGATGGCGGTGGCGGCGAAGGCCGTGACCAAAGAGTTGAAGAAGGGCTTGTAGAAGATTGCCCAGGAGAGGCGGCCGGCGAAGACACGCTCGTAGTGAAAGAGCGTGAACTCACCCGGTTGCGCCTTCGGCAGATAGGCGCGGTCATAGGGCTGTACGGTGAGGGTCTCCCGGATCAGCTCGAACAGCGGCACGAGAACCAGCGCCCCTAGCATGACGGCGAGTAGGATGCCCAGGAGGCGTTCGGGCTGGGTGAAGAAGTGCCGGAGATGACCCAGGACGGCTCGTGCGGAAGATCCCTTCGATGAGGTCTGAGCTGGCGCCGCCGAACTTGTCATTCCGTCATGTCCTTTCCGAGCCGGATGCCGGCTCAAAAGCGTTTCCCACCTGCGGCTGACGTTTGGATGCTCTCGTCCGGCATGGCCGGAGGGCAGTCAGTTCACGCCCCTCACTCCTGTCCGTGAGCGGCCAGAATGGGCCACGCGACGATCTGAGAAGATGAAGTCATGGGAGCTTTGCACACGTGTGCAAAGCTTGCAAGAGCCATTCTGGACAAGACAATTGACAATCGGATCAGGTGGAGGAGCGGACGGTCGCCCGTTCGACGAGCTCGACCGGAAGGACCTCATGCACGAGGGATATTGCCTTCCCGTGCATCTCCCGCTCAATGGTCGCCAGCACGGACCCAGTCAAATCGCTCATCGACTGCCGTACGGTGGTCAGGCGGTAGGGAGCCCAGGCCGACTGCGGAATATCGTCGAAGCCGATGACGGATAGATCTTCGGGAATGCGGCGCCCCGTTCCGTGTGCGCCATCCAGGAAACCGAGCGCCAGGAGATCGGTGACGCAGAAGACACCGTCGAGGTCATGGGAGCCCAGCAGGCCTTTGGCGGCCGCCATGCCGGTCTCGTAGGCGGTCTCGCCCGAGGCCCAGACGGCAGGCTTGATTCCGGCTTCTTCGATGCAGTCCGTGAAGGCGACGCGTCGGCGGATCTGGGTCGGCGTGCGAGCCCCGCTGCCGACGACTCCGATGCGTCTGCAGCCGGCCTGGAGAAGCCGTTCGGCCGCGATGCGAGCCCCTCCGAGATCATCGCTGATGATCGTATCCGCCTCGGTGTCCGTGTCCTGCCGGTTGACCAGGATCACCCGTACGCCGTTGGCCATGCATTCGTCGATGATGGACGAGGGCGGCGAGCCCGACATTACCACGATGGCCCTGACCCGGAACTCAAGGATCAGCTCGATCAGCGGCGCGACCCCCTGTTCCGCCTCGGCGGCGTTCAGGAGCAGGCACTGGAGGCCCCGCTTGAGGAGGGCACGGCTCAATTCATCGAGCTGGCGCGCCATGAACGGCATGGACAGGTTGGCGCCGACGACACCGACGAGATTAGACTGGTCGCTGATCAGGCTTCGAGCCAAGCGGTTGACCCGATATCCCAGGGTTCTGGCCGCCTCCTGAACCCGATGCCTGACATCGGCTGAGACGCTGGCTCCCGGCGTGAACGTGCGGGACACAGCAGACCGAGAGACGCCAGCAAGGCGGGCTACGTCTTCTGCTGTCACGAAGTTGCGCGTTGCGCGGTCGCGTTTCAGCTGGTCTTCACGATCAGAAGACGCCACCATAGGAACTCGCTCCGCGTCCATAGATGCTCTGCATAGGTTCGATGAGCTGTGTGAGAAACACGGATTTGCCCCGACCTGATGTAGCTATGCACACGTGTTCAGCTTAAGCAAGCAGTTGGGACGGTAGCTCGCACTGTGAAGTTTGCATACGCTGAAGGTCCGTTCAGGGTCAAACTCGGCCCGCAGCGCGGCGATATAAAGGTTCGCAATGGGCTGAGAAAGAGACCAAAGGCCCGCTGGACAATCCGTACACTCGTACCTCATGCCCTATCTATATGATGCGTGCGGAGCCCGTTTTGCATGTGACGTTTGTGACGCTGTGACTTCAATGTTCGCAACGAGTTAGCTTGCTCCATGGGATGTGATGTCTGTGACAGTCCTGAAACCGGTACCTGAGTCATCTCTCCTCCGGCTATCGACTGAAGGATTTCGAACGGGCTAACGAGCCTTCCGTTGGTTCAAGGTGTGAGAGGCCGCCCCAACATCTTCTCTGTGTCTGTAATGAGATACGTCAGCATCTGGCTTTCCGCTTTCTGGCAGGCGTCAACATGCCGCCAATAGGTTGTCCAGCGCATCCACTTCGGCTTCCAGGGCAGCCTCTCTGTCAGGTTCGGGCTCCCGCCGATCCGCGCTCGTGCCTTGCGGGTCCTCCGGCGGGCTTGATTAAGAGCGCTCTCCCGCTGCACAGCATAGCCCAACCGGTAAGCCTGCCGCGACGCGAAAACCCGCGCGCCATATGGCAGATGCAACTTCATCACCCGCCGTGCTGTTGAAGGGCAAATAAACCACCACCGGCGGCCACCGAAGGGTGGAGAGGTCGCCGCCAAGTGAATGGTCTGTCCTTCGATCTGCATAGGCTGCCCGAAGGGGTCGAAGACCGTGATGCTGACCAAGTGCAGGGTACCAGTGTCCCCTCTGAAGGCGGCTTGGTATGGGGCATAGCAGGCTGGTTGTTTGCTATTCGCCCAGGTCCACTGCAGATTGCCGGACTGCGGAGGGCCTGCTGCAAGGCCGGCGCGTGCGAGATGCCGGACATCAAGAGTGATAGTGTTTTCGACAATCGGACGCCCGCCACCCGATCTTGCCATTTCTTCGGCCTCCAATCCTAAATTTCCTGGCAAACCATACATTTCGATCCGCAATGCAACGGGTACGAAAGCCGCTTATGCCTCCTGCGGGAAGCATCCGGTTTGACGCTCCACTAAAGCAGCAGACGAGGCCATCCGCCTTTTCTGTTGAGCGATGTCACATTTAGGTCCTCCCATCACTGGGGCGGGCGAAGGTGCGTCCGTCAGAGAGACGGGCATGTGTTGGCGTGAGGCTGATGACAGAAGCGCCATTGAGGAGCCACGCCAATGACGCGGGCGTGAACTGCGGGCCTATGACATCGTGAGCCGTCCAGCCCATGCGCTCGGCCGCACTGCCCCAGGTGTCAAGGAATATACCTACATCGTCGATGGCTTGGCGCCACTGGATCTCGTCCACACTGGCAGGACGAACAACCTGCAGGGCAGCAAACAGACGGGCGAAGGCGGGAGAAACCCCGCCTTCCAAAGCCATCGCCGTGCGCTCATCAAGGACATCGGCAACAGTTGCCCCGTCCTCAGTCTGCCCATCCGCAACGTGCGAATACTCAGAAGCTGACGCTGGCGTCACAAACGCATCAACACCGCGTGACGGGTAAGTGCTTGTGCTGCCTGGCATCACAGCGTCACAAGCGTCACAGCATTTCTCTGCCGAGATGCTGGTCGTTATCCGGTCTAAGTAGGCGCGGAGCCTCAGAATGTTCGGTGCCATTATGTCTCCTAATCCTCGAGAGCACTCGCCTTCACAGCGATTAGGTTCTGAGGGCGGCCGTCGATGCGCTTGGACAGCCGGCAGGCCGGATCAGCGCTGGTGACGAGAACGCCATTCTCCGCCAGCAGCTTCGCGACCGTGGAAGGTTGGCCGACACTGCCGACCACCTTCTTCCAGCCAGTGGCCGTGAATCCCCACATCAGCTCGCCATTATGCGTAAAGCGGTAGCCCAGCAGGTCATAGATTGCGCCATGCTGCATGGGGACTGAGGGATCTGTCGAAGCGATCGGCTCGAGGTTGCGGAACCGGCTCTCGCCATGGCTCTGGATGGTGGCACGGAGTGCCTCCATCGCAGCCACAAGCTCGCCCGGTCCTTCCCCACCACGAGCTTCACGCCAGGCATTGAAGCACACAAGAGCAGCGTGCTCTGCTGCACCTTCAGCCCATGGCAGGTCGAGGATTTCCTGAGCAAGTTCGCCCGCTACGGCTACCAGTGCAAAGCGGGCTGCGACACGGTGAGCTTGCCCGTCTGAGGGCGCAATGCCGTCAAGAAGCCTGCGGGTGATTTCCCGGATCCGAATACGAGCCGCTCGTTCGACTGCTGTCGGATCACCAGCTAGCCCCTGGATGAATGCGGGGCCTGCCGTGCCATAGGTGCGCAAGGCCGCGTTCTTGAGCTCCTCCGAGAACACTGCCGGATCCATGCCCTTGGTGTCCTCGTATGCACCGTAGCCCTGGCCCGCATCCGCGGGAACATCCACCATGCGTGCGAGCTGACCAGCCCGGGGGTGACGTCCGCCCTCGGCAATCTTGTTCGCCAGAGTGACCTCACCTGAAGACAACAGCATGATGCGCCAGCTTGCCTGGCCCTTCAGCTCCGCGTTGCGGGTCGCGCGTGCTCGGCCAGAGCCGTTGATCAGCATATAGACGGTGTTGCCGATCGAACGGTTATCCGCCTGCCCCATCTCATCCAGCACCAGAAGAGTGCCGGAATGAGCCCGGGCAATGCTTTCGAGGCCGTTCTCCGTAGCATGCCAAGAATGAGCATAGCCCATCCGGCCGCCGCCACCGAAAGCACTTCCCGCTGCCGTGAGCAGCGTGGTCTTGCCGACGCTGGAGGAGCCTACGAAGTGGAACCCACCACCCTCCTCCTGCAGCAGGTCATTGAGCGGGCCGGCGAAAGCAACAGAGCAGGCAAAGACCGCACGGGTGTTGCCTGCACACATGGCTGCTACGGTACTGTTCCAATCCTCCAGCGAGCCTTCGGAGCCATAGCGGGCCGCTTCTGCGCTACCGTCGAACATGACCTGCTCGCCGTCGGTATTGCCGATTGTGATCGTGGGTAGAACGAAGGCACGGCCGTACCAGCCGGCCTGCTTCACCAGACGCACGCGCATATTGCAGGTGAGCCCGAGGAAGAACTCCTTCAGCAGTCTGATGTGGGGGGCTTTGGGCGAGATCCGCAGGACCGCATGAACGAGAGGGCGGAATACGTCCGCCCCCCCACCAATCAGATTTGCTTGAGAGATAATCCACCGACGAGAGATACGATCGTGGTCCTTCCACTCTAGAACGATGCCCCAGCCATGCCCTTTCGGGTCGCGTGCGAGGCCGCGTACCACGAAGGGATCGGCGATTTTTTCCGCTTGATTGCCCTCGCTCTTGCTGTGCCAAAGACCCTTGTTATCCATGGCGAAGCCCGCTGGCGCGACAAGGGCATAGTCCGATGTCCTTGTCGCAAGATTCGCTACGGTCGTGAATGATGTGACTGGCGCGTTCATTTAGCCCTCCTTCGAAGTCGCGGGCGCGACGACAATGCGTGGAAGGGGCTGCGCGAGCGCTGTAGTCAGCTCGCGACGGTGCTTTGCATCCTCGGCGATCAGTGGGCCCGCATCAATCAAGTAGCTGCGAGCCGTGCTGGCGTTGAGGATGACGATGCCTTTGCCGGCGGCACGTAGATAGTTCAAGGGTGTGCGATGGACAGGCAGTCCGACAGACAGGTGTCCAGTGAGCACAGAAGCCTGTCCCAGAGCGTAGGCGACGCCAAGCCAGGTACCGAGATGATTCGTCTCGGGATCCCAGGCCACGATGTCCACGGCATGGCCGAAGGTATCACGGACTAGGATGACAAAGACCTGCTCGTTCTCGTGAATCCAGGGCGAACGACCCTTCGCCCCGAACTCGAACTGATTGGCGCCGCACCACACAATATTTGCACGGCGGATGGGCACCTTCCTGAGCGTCTTTCGGTTAATACCCTTGCGCTCAAGTTCCGCTACGATGAAGCCTGGTACATTCCGGCAAGATGCCCAGATGCCTTCGACATAGTCTGAGCTGTGGCAGAAAGAGCGGCGTTGGCGTTGATCGTAACTTTTTGAAATTAGGCGCGGGTTATTGAAGTGAGGCTCCGATGCAGTGATCGGATCGCGCACGTAATCGGCAAGAGAGCGCTCGGAGGCATTCAGCGGACACGAGACGCACTTGTGCTTCGTACGATCGATGATTAACATAACCACATTCCTTGAAGCTCATGCCCCGCGCGAGGTGCCACTCGTGGCGGGGTTTCCTTTGACGTGGGTCCGGGGTCGCGTCTGCCGCGAGGCCACACATCACACACGTCAAAGGGAAGTTGATCGGTAAGTTTATCGGGAAATGTCGTCAAAGCTGATCGGGCAGGACTCGGCTGCCCTCCAGCAACTCGCGAATGGAAGCTACGAATACGAGGCGACGGCGGCCGATTGTGACCGTCCTCACTTTCCCATCGTTGATGAGTTCATAGAACTTCGTGCGGCCGATGTTTCCGGCGAGACGGCGGCCTTCGTTGATCGGAACCACAAGCGGCTCCAGATCAGTTGGCGTAGCGAGCTTCATGATTACCTCCACTTGTCTGCGCCCATCGGCGGGCAGTGACGTTCGGAGACAACCAAGTTTGGACGGATCGGTCTAAAGGGGTTTTGAACTTTTCATACCCTTAAACCCCGAGATTTGCTCACTTATGATTGTGTAGAGGGCATCTTGGCCTACTGTCGGTTCACCAAGCTTCGTAAGGAGCTCATTCACAACTGACCCGAAGACGCCTTCCGGCGCGGCCGCCGGGAGTTCACCAAAAGCGGCATGGAAAGGGCGTACCAACCCGCGAACTAAGGCCCTACCCTTCCTCGTCTGTCCGGGAAACTGGCGGTTGGCGGGGCTGAGAGCCCGCATCGCGATGAGATCATCGACGGCTTCATCCAGCATCGACAGCATCTCATCGGGGTGGAAGTGCCCCCAGCCAGAGATACCGCCTATCACGGCCTTTTCGGCTTTACCGAGTGAAGCCTCGCGGAGCCCTTCCTTGTCCATCCGCAATCGAAGCTTCTTTTTTCCGAGTGCCCGGAACCGAGGAGACTCTGCCGTCTTCTAGATCGCTCTGGGATGGTTCCTCCGCTGTCGCTCGGCTACGTTCCAAAAGTTGATAGATAGCCCCTTGCTGTCATCAGGGCTCAATCGGTTGAGAGTGCGCCGAAGTCTTCTCAATTGTGACTGCATCTGGCGCAGAGTGAGCGCTTTTTGATCCGGGTATACCCCTGCGGTTCGCTCGACCTCGCTAAGGATAAATTCGACCATCATGAGGAAGTTTCGCTGGCGCTCCTCCTCATGAAAAACCTTGGCTTTCTTAGTGTTTAGGACCGAAATGAGCGCCCTCGAAATCTCCGGTGTCAGCTCGTAACGACAAGGCTCCAACGTCTTTTCTCCATAGTCATCCTGCTAATGCGGATACCGGCAGCGGGACTAGCACCCTTCCTCACAATGCTGAGCCCACTGCTCCATCAGGCCTCGACGCTTCTCAAACAGATCCGACCTGCGGTACGCTGCCTCGACCTTGTTCTCGAGCACGTGCGCTAATGCTGCCTCCGCCACTTCACGAGGTACGCTGGTTTGCTCGGCCGCCCAGTCGCGGAATGCCGAGCGGAAGCCATGAACCGTCACGTCCGCCTTCATCCGCCGCAGGACCATCTCCAGAGCCATGGTGGACAATGGGCGATCTCGTTTCTGACCAGGAAACACGAGATCGCCTGTCCGGATCTCGGCCATTATCCCGAGGATCTGCTTGGCACGATGGGAAAGCGGCACCCGATGCTCGCGGCCAGCCTTCATCCGCTCCTTGGGATCGGTCCAGACACCCCTCTCCAGATCAAACTCCTCCCAGCAGGCACCCATTGCCTCACCACTGCGCGCCGCCGTTAGGATTGTGAACTCCAAACAGAGCGCACTCACCGAGCTGGTCTGGCGCAGGCGAGCTATAAGAGCTGGGACATCGTTATATGGCAGCGCCTTATGATGCCCACGGGTGAGCTTTTGCCGTTTCGGGAGAAGATGATCGAGATGCCCGCGCCAGCGAGCGGGGTTTTCACCTGTTCGGTAGCCTTTAGCCTTTGCTGCATCGAGCACCTTCTCAATCCGGCCTCTCAGGCGGGAAGCGGTCTCGGGGACCTTGTTCCAGAGCGGTTTTAGGATATCGAGCACATGTTCTGTGGTGACTGCATCGACGGACACGGATCGCATGGGCTCGCAGTAGGTGGTAAGGGTCATTCGCCATTGATCCCGGTGCTTGGGGTTGCGCCATCCGGTCTCAAGGGCTGTCACGACCTCATCGGCCATTTCCCCAAATGTCGGGATCACCTTCTCAACAGCGCGAACTGTTAGTGGGTTACGTCCTTCCGCTAGGTGAACCCGGGCCTCGGCAGCCAGTTCGCGGGCTCGCGCCAAGCTGAGACGGTATTGGCGCTGCCAAGGCCCATTTCCCTGAGCCTGCCAGCACCAGCTTGGCCGGGTTCTTTCCAGCGAAACAGAAACACCCATCGACGCCGTGACCCGTCTGAGGAGATCGCAAGGTAGAGGCCACCGCCATCGGCGTGTCTACCTGGCTTCTTGAGGGTCGCTACGGCTCGTGCGGAAAGCCTGCTGGTGGTTCGCGCCATGCTCGTATCTCAGTAGGCCCCAACATCGGCCCCAACAACGATGCCGGATTGTGGCGGATTTCGGCGAACTGCACCAGCCCACGAATGGTTAAAATAGCTTACAAATCAACAATCTTGCGAACGCCAACGAACATCACGGAACCGTGGTATGACGGACCCCCTCTCCGCCATTTCCCAGCCGTCGCCCTTCTCGCGAACGATCACCCTCTGCTGCTCCGTCAGCCCACGTCGCGTGCTAGCGCCTTCAGGTGCAAATAGGCGGAATCGAACTCGGCCGTGATCTTGAGGGCCTCCCAGTCCGGAATGCTCAAGGATCCGCCTCTCAGAACGATCAGCCCCTCGCTCCGCAGATCCTGGAGGACACGGTTCACATGGACGGTCGACAGGCCTAGGGCGTCGCCGAGTTCGTTCTGGGTGACCGGGAGCTCGTAGCCGTCCGCCCCGGCAAGGCCGACGGCCCGCAGACGCACGTGAAGCTCGCACAGGAGATGGGCGGTGCGCTGAAACGCGGTCCGGCGGCCCATGCCGATCATCCACTCGCGAAACATGGCGGCATCGATCAGGGAGTCCCGCCAGAAAATCTCCGCCAAGCCGGGGTGGTGCCGCATGAGTTCCCTGAGATTCTGGTGCGGGATCGTGGCGATGCTGCTCCTGACCAGGGTGCCGACGCTGTGATCCATGACCTGAAGGTGGAGGCTCTGCAGGTCCGGGATGTCGCCCGGAATGTAGAACCCCATGATCTGCCGCCTGCCGTCCGGCAGGATCTTGTACCGGCACACGAAGCCGTCGAGGACGAGAGCGCAGTCAGAGGGGCGGTCCGCGTCCCGCACGATGTCGGATTTCGCCTCGAACACCCTGACATTCATCGGCAGGGCCAGAATGGCCTGCCTCTCCTCGTCGGACAGATCGGCAATGCTCTCGAGCTTCCGGAGCAGCGGGTGCGGCTGAACCTGTCCGTGCAAGGCATCGCTCCTCATAGGCGCTTCCAGTCCCGCTGCCTCCAGCGGCGGCCAGTCGGGCCGAGGACGGGTCCAGGCAATCGATCCGGCTCACGCGTCGTGCCGCAGCGCCGCCCCGACCACCATCTCCCATTATGGGCGGCGTTCCAAATTCTGCAGGATGGCGTCTCGGTGTCCATACCAAGCATCCAGGGTCTTTCGGAGGAGATCGAGCAATTTCTCGGCCTCGGTGACGTCGTGGCCGTCCCGACGCATCTGCTCGATCAGGCAGAGCTGGTTGGTGATCCGCCGCTCGCCTTCGGCAATATCCCGTTCCGCCTCGGCAAGATGCTGTCTTTCCATCTCTGGGTCCATCATGGCAGTCCTCGGAGCAGCGGTGAACAATATCTCAGGTCTCAGAGAGCCGACGCCGTGGTGACGTTCGGGTTCCTGCCACGCCTTGGTCTGGGGCCAACCCCCGGCCCTGGGAGGAACACTTCCCCCCCCCTTGGGTTCACACTCCGGCGAGACCTGACCGAAAGAGTCTCATGAGCAATCGCGACATCATCGTCATAGGCGGGTCTTCGGGAGCAACCTCCCCTCTCAAGACGATCCTGGGCTCGCTCCCGGCCGATCTTCCTGCCGCCGTATTCATCGTGCTGCACATTCCTGCCCGGAGTACGGGCATTCTCGCGACGGTGGCGGCGGCTGCGGGCCCGCTGCCCGTTCATCCGGCCGTGGACGGCATGGAAATCAAGCCCGGCAACGTCTATCTGGCCGTCCCCGATCACCATCTCATTCTGACGGAGGGTCGAATCAAGCTCGGCCGCGGACCGCGCGAAAACATGGCCCGGCCTGCCATCGACCCCCTGTTCCGCTCGGCCGCAGCCGCCTACGGCTCTCGGGTGATCGGCGTGGTGCTGAGCGGCCTCCTCAATGACGGCGCCTCGGGGCTGGAGGCGGTCAAGCGCTGCGGCGGCGTCGCCATCGTCCAGGATCCGGCCGATACGATTGCGGACGAGATGCCCCGGAGTGCCCTGGAGGCGGTCACGGTCGACCTCACGATCCCCAGCGCTCGAATCGGCGACGTGCTGTCCGACCTTGCCCGCGAGGCGCCCGGGCCCGGCGTCCCGATCCCGCCCGAGATCCGCCTCGAGGTGGACATCGCGGCCGGCGAACGGGTCGACAGCGAAATTTTGACGAAATTCGCGGATCCTTCCGCCCTCACCTGCCCGTCCTGCAGCGGCGTCCTCTCCACCGTTCGGGATGCGAAGCCGCTCCGCTTCCGCTGTCAGGTCGGCCATGCGTTGACGGCCGAAGTCGTCGCCAAGGAGCAGGAGAACACGATCGACGAGGCGCTGCGGATCGCCCTGCGGATCATCGAGGAGCGAGCCGAGCTGGTCTCCCGCATGGCCAAGGACGGGCGGAAGAGCGGCCGCAAGGCCGTGGCGGATATGTACGAGGCGCGCGCCCTCGAATACCGGCTTTATGCGGACGTCCTTCGCCGGGCCGTGTTGCAGTCGATCGCGTCCACGGACCCACGCTTCGACGAGGACGGGCAGGCCCCCGACGGCTAGGGTTCGCACTGCTCTAGCTTGGCGATGGTGCAATTCGCGTTAGTATGGCAAACCCCCTCGTGAGCAGGGATTTTCACATTGGCCGACGACAAGAAGAGCAACAAGAAACCCCCGTCCGAGGCTGCTCGGGACGGCGGATCGGCAGAGGGTATCGGGAACTTGATCGTTGCGATCGGAGCCTCGGGCTCGAATACGAGCCCGGTGGAGCGTTTCCTCGCCGAACTGCAGCCCGACCGGACCATGACGGTCGTTCTCGTCTTTCAGCACCGGGAGTCGCTCGACGACGAGCGCTTCAGGCAGGTCCTGGCAACGCACGGGCGTGAGCTGACACCGGCCTCGGACGGGGCGAAGGTCGAGCCGGGCCGGATCTACTGGTCCGCCCCCAATACGATCCTGTCTCTGGAGGACGGCCACTTCCGGAGCTCCCCGGCCAAGGAGGCGCCCGGCGAACGCGGGACGATCGACAGCTTCTTCGTTTCGGCTGCCAAGAACCAGGAAAAGACGATCGGCATCATCTTCGCCGGCACGAACGGCAACGGAACGCTGGGCGTCACGGCCATCAAGGAAGCCGGAGGGCTGACGCTCGCGGAGGAGACCGGCGGCGTCTCTGCGGAAGGTCTGGCGGCCAACCACAACCCGTCCGCCCTTGCCGACTTCGTTCTGCCGGCGGAGCAGTTGGCGCAGCGCGTCGCGCTTTATGCAAAGCACCTGGCACGCTACCGTGAAGCCTCCAGCGGTGAGGCCGAGACGGCCGAGATCTCGCATGCGCTCGCAACAATCGCGACCGTCCTGCGCAACAAGACCGGCCATGACTTCCATGGTTACAAGCCGAACACCTTCCTCCGCCGTGTCCAGCGCCGCAAGCAGGTCATGCAGGCCGCCACCATCGACGATTACATCGAGGTGCTGCGGACGCACGCCGACGAGCCGCAGAACCTCTTCAACGACCTGCTGATCGGAGTGACCCAGTTTTTCCGGGACCGGCGGGAGTTCGAGCTCCTCGAAAGCCAGGTCATTCCCCACCTGTTCGAAGGCAAAACCCGCAACGACAACTTGCGGATATGGGTCCTCGGCTGCTCCACGGGCGAGGAGGCCTATTCCATCGGCATCCTGCTGCGCGAGCACATGGCGAAGCTCGATTCCGTGCCGCACGTCCAGATCTTCGCGACCGACATCGACGGCCGCGCCCTCGCCTCGGCCCGGGTCGGGCGCTACACGGAGGCCATCACGAAGGATGTCTCGCCGGAACGGCTGGCCCGATGGTTCGTCAAGGAGGGCAACACCTACTGCGTGGTCAAAGAGCTGCGGGAGATGTGCATCTTCTCGCAGCACAGCGTGATCAAGGATGCGCCGTTCTCCCGGCTCGACATGATCTCGTGCCGCAATCTCCTGATTTACCTGAATGCCGATCTCCAGGACCGGATGATTCCCCTCTTCCACTTCGCCCTGCGGCCGGGCGGCTACCTGTTCCTGGGGAATTCCGAGAACATCTCCCGGCACACCAAGCTCTTCGCACCGATCGACCGCGGCTTCCGCATCTTCCAACGGCTCGAGACTACGGCCCGGGTTCTTCCCGAGTTCCCGTTCACGGCGGTTGACCGCAGGCCGGCCGACGGGACTCCGCCCCTGCGTCCCCGCCGGATCGAGGCCGGCATGGCCCGCAAGGCGGAAACCATCGCAGAGCGCTATGCCCCAGCCTATGTGTTGATCGACGAGGAATTCGACGTCGTGCATTTCTCGGGCAGGACGGGCCGCTACATCGAGCCGGCCGGGGGTGCGGCGACCCTGAACCTCCTCAACCTCATTCATGCCGACCTGCGCCTGGATCTGCGCGCTGCCCTGACGAAGGCCGCGGAGGAAAACCGGACGGTCCAGATCGACGGATTGGTGATGGGGTCGAACGGAAAGCGCCTCGCCGTCGACATCATCATCGAACCCGTGCGGGACCAGCCGAATGCTCCGCTGGGCTTCGTCGTGCTCTTCAAGGAGGGAGGCGCTCTCCCCGAGCATGAAGCCGACGGGAAGACGGGGAACACCTTCCTGCGCGACGAGCACGTCCAGCGCCTCGAAACCGAGCTGCGCGTCACGAGAGAACGGCTCCAGGCGACCATCGAGGAGCTCGAGAGCACCAACGAAGAGCTGAAGTCCTCGAACGAGGAATACCAGTCCCTGAACGAGGAGCTGCAATCCGCCAACGAGGAGCTCGAGACCTCGAAGGAAGAGCTCCAGTCCGTCAATGAGGAGCTGACGACCGTCAACGGCGAGCTTGCGCATCGGGTTCAGGAGCTGGGCCGTGCCAACAGCGACCTGAAGAACCTGCTCGAAAGCACCCAGATCGCGACGATCTTCCTCGACAATGACATGCGGGTCATGAATTACACCCCCGCCGTCACCGAGATTTTCCATCTGGTCGAGACCGACATCGGACGGCCGATCACCCACATCAAGTCGCGGGTCACCTATGACGAATTGCAGGAGGACGTGCGGCGCGTCGTCCGGACCCTCGGAAGCGCTGACCGGGAAATCGAGGATCACGCGAATGGCACGCGCTACATGGTGCGGGTGCTGCCGTACAGAAGCATCGACAATTATATCGGCGGCGCGGTCGTCACCTTCATGAACGTCACTCCGCTCACCCGGGCTCAACAGGCGTTGCGCGAGAGTGAGGAGCGCTTCCGCGCCATGGCGGAGCAGGCGGAGGTCGGCATCGCGATGACCGACCGGGACATGAAGGTGATCTACGTCAACGATCGCTACTGCGGCATCGTGGGGCGCTCCAGGGAGCAGCTCCTCGGCCGGACGGTCGGGGAATTGACCCATCCGGGGGATTGGGCCCGCAACAAGCCTCAGCTGGAGCAGGCGCTGGCGGGCGGCGAGCCGTTCGTCATCGAGAAGCGCCACACGCGCCCGGATGGCGGGGTCGTGTGGGTCCGCAACAGCGTCAGCGCCTATCGGGACGCGAGCGGCAACGTGATCGGCGGGATCGCCGTCACGATCGACCTGACGGAGCGCGTCCGCGCCGAAGAGGCTCTGCGCGAAAGCGAGAAGCACACCAAGCTCCTTCTGGCCGAACTGCAGCACCGTGTCCGCAACACCCTGGCCGTGGTGCGCTCGATCGCACGGCGCACCGCCGCCAACAGCGAATCCGTCGAGGACTATGCCATGCATCTGGAGGGGCGGATCGATTCCTTCGCCCGCACCCAGACCATGGCGACCCGTGCAGCCGATAACGGGGTCGAGCTCGAGGAGCTCGTGAGGGAGGAACTGCTGGCCCATACCGTGCGCGATGATGAAAAGGCACAGGTCGACGGGCCGCCCGTGCGTCTCAGGGCCGAGGTTGCGGAGACGCTGGGGCTCGCCGTGCATGAGCTCGCAACCAACGCGGTCAAGTACGGCGCACTCTCCGAGAGCGGCGGACACATCGACGTGACCTGGCGGATCGACGGCGGCGACGGAGACCGGAAGCTCGTTCTGGAATGGCGTGAGAACGGCGTTCACGCCGCCGACAGCACCCCGCGCCGGAAGGGCTTCGGAACGGAGCTCATTCAGCGCACCCTCCCCTATGAGCTCGATGCGGGAACAGCGCTCGATTTCATGCCGGATGGCATCCGCTGCACCATCGAACTGCCATTCAACGGAAAAACGGTGGTCCAGGATTTCAAGCGGAACGCGGATCAACCCGAGCCGGGAGGCAAGGATCATGGGATCGAGCGGACATCATAAAAGCGAGAAGCCCGACCTGACAGGCTGTCGGGTGCTCCTGGTCGAGGACGAATACTACATCGCCGACGACATCTGTCGGGCGCTCGAGAGCTGCGGAGCCGATGTGGTCGGCCCTGTTCCGAGCCTCGACAAGGCATTGCCGCTGGCGGCAAGCGAACGCCTCACCTGCGCGGTCCTGGATATCAACCTGCGCGGCGAAAGCGGCTTCGAAGTGGCCCGGACCCTCCGCCGGCGCCACGTGCCGTTCATCTATACGACCGGCTATGTCACGTCCGTCGTGCCGAAGGACCTGGAGGGCGGCGCGCACCTGGAAAAGCCGTTCCATATCGAGCGGCTTCTCCACGCCGTGGAAGAAGTCTGTCATCGCCCCTCGAACCAGGGTCCCGAGTTACGGGAGGATAAGCGACCTTCCGACAGGCGGCATTGACCTCAGCTCGATCCGAGGCTCGTTGCCCGGACTTCAGCGTCCCTGCGGAACGTCACTCCGGTGTCGGTTTCGATCGCCAGGCAGCCATGCCCCTGCGCAAAGAGCAAGAGCCGGGCCCGAGCCACGTCGTTCATCCCGAACAGGCGCTCGATGTCGACGCGTAAAACTTGGAACTGCCCGCCGCTCTCCAAAAGGTCGAGCTTGCTCTGCAGGTCCGGGAGGGTGAAATCCTTGCGCATCGCGGTATCCTCGCATTTTGCACGCGAGCACCGCTCCGAGAGGCCCGCCTTGCGTTGTGTCAATTCTGCCGTGATATCCGGTGAGACCTTCGATGCGGGCGATGGACAATAGCGACTGATGCTGGACCGCCGCGGATCTCTGACATTAGTCAATGCGGGCCGGATCGACGGGCGCATCGTGGAGCGTCGACAATTCGCCGCTGCCCCGCGCAAGGGTGCCTCATGGCAAGTCTTGACCAGCCTCCGGCTGCCATCGGTGAACCGATCGGTCTGCCGCTCCCCACCCGATCCGGCGGTCGTCCGCTCTTGGAGGCACTCGGCGCCCGCAGATCGTCCCGTGAGTTTTCTCCTCAGCCGCTCGACCTCCTGCTCTTGTCCGACCTGCTCTGGGCTGCCTGCGGCATCAATCGGCGGGACGGCCACCGAACCGCTCCGTCGGCGCGCAACTGGCAGGAGATCGACATCTATGTCGCGCTGGCCCGCGGCCTGTTCCTCTTCAGCCCCCACCATTCCCACCTCGAGTGGATCCTGCGGGAGGACGTTCGCTCCCTGACGGGACTGCAGGACTTCGTGGAACCGGCTCCCGTCAACCTGGTCTATGTGGCGGATCTGGCTCGGATGCAGGGATCGTCGGATCGCAACGAACGGCGGTTCTACTCGGCCCTCGACACAGGGTTCATCGCTCAGAACGTTTATCTGTTCTGCGCATCCGCCGGTCTCGCGACGGTCGCGCGCGGGCTCCTCGATCGCCGGGCCCTGGCACTCAAAATGGGGCTTCGCCCCGAACAGCGCGTCATCCTGGCTCAAACCGTCGGGTATCCGGCGTCTTGAGAGCAATGCCTATCCCTCGGCATCAATGGAAGGCCTGAAGCATGTCCACGAAAATGATCGATCCGGCCGATTGGCGCCGCTATCTCGATGAAGTCTCGAAGACCATCACCGAAAGGCGGGCGGACGTAAGGATCACGTCCCTCAAGCTCGGCAGCCAGATCCAGGCCGAGGGCATCAGGCTCCTCGGAGTCGCCTACGACCCGAAGGATCGCGTGCTCGAAATCGCCCTTGAGGGTCTCGACCATCTGATCCGTGCGCCCGTCGAACTGCATGTTCAGGAAGGTCGGACGGGCATCGAGAGTCTCTCGATTCTGGACGGAGAGGGCAACAAGCACATCGTCCAGCTGGAGCAGCCCATCGTGATGTGACGCCAGTTGCCTCGCGGGGCGGTCTCCCGGCTCGGACATGCGGAGGACGACATCTGCTCCGGGTGCGCCCTGAATGGAAGCGCCAAGCCGGTCGATGATGTTTTGGGCCCGAGAGGGAAGAGCTAAACGAGAAGGTCTTGCCGGGTTTCCCCGATCCTCGCGCCCATCTGCTCAGCTTCGCTCCCTCGATTTGATGCAGCGCAAATCCATCTCCCACAGTCGGACTTATTGTGACCGAAAAGTCTCGGCGTATTGCTGACAGATCCATCAACGGAAGGATGGCCGTTCATGAGGCGGTATTCCAGAGTTTTGATCGCCATTCACTGGCTCACGGCCCTCCTGATCCTGGCGGCATGGTTCACGTCCGAAGGTGGACGGCAGGTCCGTCTCAACCCGCCTCTCCTGCATTTCGGGATCGGCCTCGCAGTTCTGATGCTGGTCGTCCCTCGGCTGATCGCCCGCGGGCTCGGCGGCGCCCCTCGCGTCGAGAATCCTCAGGGCCCTTGGCTCAACCTGCTGACGCAGGCGGGCCACGCCGTGCTTTACGCGTTCATGATCGGCCTCCCGATCACCGGCTGGTATGCCGCATCGCGGATGGGGGTGCCGGTGTCCTTCTTCGGCATATCGCTGCCGGCCATCGCGGCCCCCGTTCAGGGCTCCCCGGGCATGATCGCGGAAATTCACGAGACGGGAGGCACGCTGATCCTGCTCCTGTCCGGCCTCCATGCCATGATTGCCCTGTGGCACCAGTTCGTGCTCCGAGACGGGACGTTGGAGCGGATGAATCCCGTCTGAGGTTCAGCCCCTCCGGAGGACGGCGCACCCGCCGCCCTCACGTGGCCTCGGCGAACAGGATGCGCCGTCCCGGACCTGACGAGAATGCATCGGATCGATCCCGAAAGTGCAAGTCCGCTTTCGGGATCGATGCTTTAGATGGGATAATGCTGCGGGCCGGTTTCGATCGTGATCCAACGGAGTTCTGTGAACTCGTTGATCCCGGCCTTTCCACCGAACCGGCCGTAGCCGCTCGCCTTCACGCCGCCGAAGGGCATCTGGGCCTCGTCGTGCACGGTCGGCCCGTTGATATGGCAGATGCCCGACTCGATCCGGTTGGCGACATCGAGCGCGCGGGTCACGTCGCGGCCGAACACGGCGGCCGACAATCCATATTCCGTATCATTCGCGATCCGGACGGCCTCCTCCACCCCGGAGGTGCGTAGGACGCAGACGACCGGGCCGAAGGATTCCTCGCCGTAGAGGCGCATCGCCGGCGTCACGTGATCCAGCACCGTCGCCGACATGACCGTGCCGTCAACCTTGCCGCCGGCGACGAGCTTGGCCCCCTTCGACACCGCATCGTTCACAAGGCCGCCGATCCGTTCGGCCGCCTCGACGCCGACCAGGGATCCGAGAGCGAAATTGCCATGCCGCGGATTGCCGGCCTGGAGGGATTCGGCCTTTGCGGCGAGCTTCGCCACGAAGTCGTCCGCAACGGCATTGTCGACGACGATCCGCTCGGTCGACATGCAGATCTGCCCCTGGTTCATGAAGGCCCCGAAGGCCGCCGCCGCAACGGCCGCATCGAGGTCCGCATCGTCGAGAACCACCAGGGACGCCTTGCCGCCGAGTTCCAGAAGCACGGGCTTGAGGTTGCGCGCCGCCGTTTCGGCGATGAGGCGCCCGACCCTGGTCGAGCCCGTGAAGTTGATCCGACGCACGGCCGGATGGGCGATGAGGGCCTCGATCACCTCTGGGGCGTTCTCGGGCGCATTGGTGACGACGTTGATCGCGCCCGCCGGCAGTCCAGCCTCCTGCAGGACGCTGCCGATGAGGCGGTGGGTGCCGGGGCAGATCTCGGAGGCCTTCAGCACGACCGTGTTGCCGCAGGCAAGCGGCGTCGCGATGGCACGCACGCCGAGGATCACCGGGGCATTCCATGGCGCGATGCCGAGCACGACGCCTGCCGGCTGCCGCACGGCCATGGCGACGCAGCCCGGCTTGTCCGAGGGAATGATCTCGCCCGTGATCTGCGTCGTCAGGGAGGCAGCCTCGCGCAGCATGCCGGCGGCCAGCTTCACGTTGAACTGTGCCCATCCCGCCGTGGCGCCGATTTCCGCTGCCATGAGGTTCACGAACTCCCCGGCCCGCCCTTCCAGGAGATCGGCCGCCTTCAGCAGGACGGCCCGCCTGGCATTGGGACCGAGCTTCGACCAGGCCGGGAAGGCCGCGGCTGCCGCATCCGCAGCCGACCGGGCATCGGCCGGCGTGGCCGCCGAAGCCCGACTGGCGACCTCACCCGTAATCGGGTCCCGGCGCTCGAACGTGGCGCCGCCGGTGGCAGCGACGTCACGGTGGTCGATGAGAAGATTGATGTCCAACATGGCACGATGCTCCGGTTTCGCCGATGGCTGATGTTGCGTCCGATGGAATGAAGAAATGACAGATTCACACCGGCTGCTCCAGACGCTCCATAAGCACGTCGGTATTCCTCCTGGAACCTGTCGCCGTCCGATGGGCGGCCGGAGGTCAGGCGCGGACAAGTCCATGCCGCGGGGTCAGATCCCGGGCAGCGCATAAGGACAGGCCGCGCGGGCCGTTCGGAACCGTTTCGGCGCGATGGCGGTTCATGTGGCAAACCAGGAGCATCGATATGAGCCGCGGATTTCCCTCCATGACTGCCCTCTTGGGGCTTCTTGCCGTTGCCGGCTACCAGAATCGGGACAAGCTCGCGGAGTTGCTCCGCGGCCAGGGCGGAGGCGGAACGGGCATGCCTGGAACGACCGGCCAGCAAGGCAGCTTGGGGGGCCTCGGAGGCCTGCTCGGCAATCTCGGAGGAGCAGGCGCGGGCGGACTGCTGAGCGGCGGGCTTGGCGAGCTGGTGGAGCAGTTCCGCCAGAGCGGACAGGGCGACGTCGCCGATTCCTGGGTCGGGCGTGGTCCCAACAAGGAGGTCGCTCCTCAGCAGCTCGAACAGGCAATCGGACCGGATGTTCTTGCGAGCCTGACGCAGCAGACCGGACTGTCGCGGGAGGAGATCCTCGCCCGACTGTCCCGGGACCTGCCCCGCGCGGTCGACGAGCATACGCCGGAGGGCCGGCTGCCGACGGAGCAGGATTTCGCCTCCCGCTGATGTGACGGGTCTTCCTGCCTCGATCAGAATCGGCACTGCGGGATGGAGCATCCCGAAGGCGAATGCCGCCTCCTTCCCGGCTGCCGGTTCACACCTGGAACGCTACGGTGCGGTCTTCAATGCCGTCGAGATCAACTCGTCGTTCTACCGCCCCCACCGCAAAGCGACCTACGAGCGCTGGGCGGCATCGGTGCCGGAGGGCTTCCAGTTCGCCGTCAAGATTCCAAAAGCGATCACTCACGAGCGACGGCTGAAGGAATGCGGCGGGGAGTTGGACCGCTTCCTGGCGGACGTCGACGGGCTCGGCCGCAAGGTTGGCCCCTTGCTGGTTCAGCTCCCTCCAAGTCTGGCATTCCTGCATGGCGTGGCGGATACGTTCCTCGAGCAGTTGCGGGAGCGGGTTGCGGGCGACATCGTCTGTGAGCCCCGCCACGCGACCTGGTTCACGCCGGACGTCGATGCATTGCTCGACCGATTGCGGATCGCGCGCGTGGTCGCCGATCCCGCGCCGGTCCCGGGCGCAGCGGAGCCGGGTGGCTGGAGAGGCCTGGCCTATTTCCGGCTGCACGGGTCACCGAGGATCTATTACTCGCCCTACGATGCAGAAAGTCTTGTGGGTATTGCCTCCAGGCTCGCGAATGAGGTGGCCAACGGCGCCGAGACGTGGTGCATCTTCGACAACACCGCAGCCTTCGCGGCGACCGGCGATGCTCTGGCGGCTAGGGAGCTGGCGGAAGCCTCGCGGGCGGCCCTTGAAAGCGCACCCCAAGCGTCAATCTAAAGTCTCTTATCCCCCGAAAGGTTGAGCCATGTTCACATTGACCATCAGCGACAAGCCCATTGCCGTAACGAATGCCGAAGCGGACGAGGCTCGCGAACTCTTCATGAGCGAGGAGTTCAAGGAGGATCTGAAGGCTCTCGAGAGCGAAGGCGCTCCCCTCTGGGACGGATTTGCCACGCTCAGCGTCCGTCCGGCCTCCGAGGCCGAGATCGAGGAGTTCGAAGAGGCGGATTTCGAAGAGGATGAGGAAGAGGGCGAAGAAGACGAGGGCCCCATGATCATGTTCCTGGTGGACGTGACCGAGCCCGACGACTCCGACTCCTGACCGGTCCGGCGGCAGGCGCGCGGCAGAACGCGCCTGCCGCTCCCTCGACGAAGGATGCAGGAAGCATCCAAATCAGCCCGTAAGCCTCCGAGGAAGCTCCGTCTTCCTGAGGTGGGTCCTCCCTGAAGCGCGTCAATCCTGTGCTTGAAAGCGCCTGCCCGGCCGGTGTAGGCATGTTGCACCCTCACGCTTCAGCAGGTTTTTTGTCCCATGCCCCAGTATCGCTCCCGCACCTCGACCCATGGCCGCAACATGGCAGGCGCCCGAGGGCTCTGGCGGGCGACGGGCATGAAGGACGAGGATTTCGGCAAGCCGATCATCGCCGTCGTCAACTCCTTCACCCAATTCGTGCCCGGACACGTGCACCTGAAGGATCTGGGCCAGCTCGTCGCCCGGGAGATCGAGAAGGCGGGCGGAGTCGCCAAGGAATTCAATACCATCGCGGTCGACGACGGGATCGCCATGGGCCATGACGGCATGCTCTACAGCCTGCCCTCCCGCGAGATCATCGCGGACTCCGTCGAGTACATGGCCAATGCCCATTGCGTGGACGGGCTCGTCTGCATCTCGAACTGCGACAAGATCACCCCCGGCATGCTGATGGCCTCTCTGCGCCTCAACATCCCGGTCGTGTTCGTGTCCGGCGGCCCGATGGAGGCCGGCAAGATCAATTTCCGCGGCAAGCTGAAGAAGCTCGATCTCGTCGACGCCATGGTGGCGGCCGCGGACGACACCGTCACCGACGAAGAAGTCAAGGTCATCGAGCGTTCAGCGTGTCCCACCTGCGGCTCCTGCTCTGGCATGTTCACGGCCAATTCCATGAACTGCCTGACAGAGGCGCTGGGGCTCGCGCTTCCCGGCAACGGCACGGTTCTGGCGACCCACGCGGACCGCAAGCGCCTCTTCGTCGAGGCCGGCCATCTGATCGTCGATCTGGTCCGGCGCTACTACGAACAGGACGATGCCTCGGTGCTGCCGCGGAACATCGCCACGTTCCAAGCCTTCGAAAACGCCATGACCCTCGACATCGCCATGGGTGGCTCCACCAACACGGTGCTGCACCTGCTGGCGGCGGCTCATGAGGCCGAGATCGACTTCACCATGGAGGACATCGACCGGCTCTCGCGCCGCGTGCCGGTGCTGTGCAAGGTCGCGCCGGCCGTGCCGGACGTGCACATCGAGGATGTGCATCGGGCGGGCGGCATCATGGGCATTCTCGGCGAGCTCGACCGGGCGGGGCTCCTTCACCGGGATGCCGGCAGCGTCCATGCCACGAGCCTCGGAGACGCGCTCGACCGCTGGGACGTGAAGCGCACCGGCAGCGAAACCGTGCGGAATTTCTATCAAGCCGCTCCAGGCGGCGTTCCCACGACCGTGCCCTTCAGCCAGGAGCGCCGGTACGAGGAACTCGACCTCGATCGGCAGAAGGGCGTCATTCGGAGCGCCACGCATGCATTCTCCAAGGATGGCGGCCTTGCCGTTCTGACCGGCAACCTCGCGGCGGACGGCTGCATCGTGAAGACCGCGGGCGTGGACGAGAGCATTCTCGTGTTCAGCGGACCGGCCCGGGTTTTCGAAAGCCAGGATGCCGCCGTGCAGGGGATCCTCGGCGGAGCCGTGAAGGCGGGCGATGTGGTTGTGATCCGCTACGAAGGACCGCGCGGCGGCCCCGGCATGCAGGAGATGCTCTATCCCACGAGCTACCTGAAGTCGAAGGGCCTCGGCAAGGCCTGCGCTCTCATCACGGACGGACGCTTCTCTGGCGGCACCTCCGGCCTCTCGATCGGGCATGTCTCGCCCGAGGCGGCCGAAGGCGGCATCATCGGCCTTGTCGAAGAGGGCGACCGCATCGAGATCGACATCCCGAACCGCACGATCCGGCTTGCCGTCCCGGAAGAGGATCTGGCTCAGCGCCGCGCCGCGATGGAGGCTCGCGGCAGCAAGGCCTGGAAGCCCGCAACCGAGCGTCAGCGCAAGGTTTCAACCGCCCTGCGGGCCTACGCGGCCTTGACGACCAGTGCGGCCAAGGGCGCGGTTCGGGTTGTTCCCTGAAAACCCTGCACCGTTCAGTCTTTCGAAGCGCGCGTTGGACATCGGCGGATATCAACGCCGATGTCGTTGGTCTTCATCCAAGAGATCGACGTCGTTCCAAGAGGCGCGCTAGTTCAATCGGGACCATCCGATCCGTCGCCTAGTAGAACTACGAGCTCGGGTGCTCGCTCGGTTCCGACAGTAGACAAACTCGACTCTTGATCGTACCGAATTCACGGGGAGTATGAGTAGATGGTCACAAAATCCACGGGCCCTGTCGACAAGCTCATCGGAACGCGCATTCGCTTGCAGCGCACCGCCATCGGCATGAGCCAGGAGAAGCTGGGCGATATACTCGGCATCACTTTCCAGCAGATCCAGAAGTACGAAAAGGGCACCAATCGCGTCGGTGCCGCTCGCCTTCAGGCCATTGCTGACGCCCTGAGCGTACCGGTCTCATTCTTCTTCGAGCAGCGAAGCAGCGTCGGCGATACGCCGGATGCCGCTCCGTATGGAATTCAGGATCTGCTGACCAGCAAGGAAGGTATCGAGCTTGCACGTGCCTTTCTCAAGATCGAGAATCCGGCGATGCGCCGCGCCCTCGTGGATATGGCCCGCGCTGCGGCCACGGCACCTCGCGCCGAGGAAAGTTGAGAGGTCCCGACGCCCCGCAGACACGTTCGCGGCGCGCCCTATCTTCGGTTGGTCGACGATTTGATCAGCCTTGGGACCTGCATGCGTCTTCTTCTTTTCCTGACCATGGCCATGATGACGGGGTGGGCTCAGCCGGGCATCGCATCCGATGCCGCATGGCAGGCTCTGCGAAACGGCGGCACGGTGGCGCTCCTGCGTCATGCGCGGGCGCCGGGCACCGGCGATCCGGCCGGTTTCCGATTGGACGATTGTTCGTCCCAGAGAAATCTTTCTCCGGCAGGCCGGAAGCAAGCTCAAGAACTCGGTGAGCGCTTCGAGGCGCAAGGTGTCCGAGTCGAGCGCGTGCTCGCGAGCCGCTGGTGCCGCGCCCTCGATACCGCGAGGCTGGCATTCGGTGACCGGGTCGAGCCCTACCCACCCCTTGATTCCTTCTTCTCCCAGCAGAGCAGGAACGATGCACAGACCCGTGAAGTGGGCAAACTGGTGAGTGACTGGAAGGGACCCGGCGTCCTGGCGCTGGTGACGCATCAGGTCAACATCACTGCCCTGACGACCATCTTCCCGGCCGAAGGCGAAGTGCTGGTCCTTCGCCCCTCTGCAGGCGGCTTCGAGGTGGTCGGACGGATCAACCCTTGAAATCTTGGCGTGACGTCTACCTTCCGCGCGGCTGTCAATTCCTCAGAATCAGGATGGCAAGAGCGATCAGCACAACGATCAGAATGCTCCCGATCACGGCCCAGTGAGCACGACGGCTCGGAATTGCGGCGACAGAAGGCGTCTGCGGCGCTGGCGATAGGGCAGCAGAGAGCTCCTGCATCGGGTGCGCCTTGGGAGGGTCGTCCGAGCGCTTCGGAAAGGGCAGGATCTCGGCGCTCTGGAGCGGCCTTGACGCCACTGCTCCCTGGCTTCGCGACAACAGGTCCTCATCGAGGTCGATCGGAACGCCGGCCTCCTCGAGCTGCAACACCACCAGCGCGATGTCCTCGACGCTCATGGCTCCGGTAGGCAGCGCGGCCTCAAGATCCCGATTTGTCAGGCTGCCCTTCTGGCGTCCGAGAGCGATGAGACTTTCCAGTGTGTTTTGATCGATCGCCGGCTGCATGAGGACACCATCTGCTGACCGAGTCCGGAAGAGAGACATTGCGAGAGAATGGGAACTCTGGCCTCAGGTCAACGCGGAAGAACGGGCAGTCGTTGCGTCCTTGCGGACCTGAACGTTGCCCGGACGGTTCAGCGCTCTCCTTCATTGGAGGAGGGACGCATCCCTTGTGTCAGGCCAGCCGCCATCGCGATCTGAACGAGTTCAGGGAGGCTCTGCGCGCCAAGGCGCTCCATGATGCGTGCGCGGTGAGCCTCGACCGTGCGGGGGCTGATGTCGAGGCCCCGCGCGATGGTCTTGTTCGTGCCTCCGGCGAGCAACCTCTCCAGCACCTCGCGCTCGCGAGAGGACAAGGCGGCGATCCGGGCCTTGGCGAGTTCGGCGGCCTGATCTCGTTCCGCGATGTCACGGATGCCTGCCAGCGCGGACGCAACTGCATCGAGGAGTTGCCTGGCATCATGTGGCACGTCGAGGAAGTCGACGGCTCCCGCCTTCATTGCCTGAACGCCGAACGATACATCTCCCTGGGCCTCGCCGATCACCACGACCGGCAAACCGATCCTGCGCGCCTTCAGCTCCCTGGGGAGGATCAAACCGCTCATGTTGGGGCTTTTGACGTCGAGAATGACGCAACCGGGAACGAGGACCGGAGCGACCTCAAGAAAGGCTTCCGCAGAAGAGAAAGTCTTCACCTGGTATCCTGCTCCCTGGAAGAGCAGGGAGCGGCTGCGACGCGCAACCGGATCGCCGTCGACGACGTACACCATCGACCCATTATGCCTCGTGACATCCTGAGCAATTCCGGCCACTCTCTTCACGGTGCCATGCTCGTCGAGGATCGGAAAGCCCGTGTTCTGGATCCAGCGCACGGTGCCGTCGGGGCGTATGACGCGATACTCTTTGACGATCACCTCGCCTTCCTGGCGCACCCGTGCCAGGGCGGCCACGACATCGTCGCGGTCGTTCGGGTGAACGGATTGGATCCAATGCGAGAAGTCGCGCGGCACCACATCGAGCGGCTCTCCCCAGACCTGTTGAAAGGAGGGGCTCAGGTATTCAAGCGTCATGCTTTCGACATCGAGGACCCAAAGGACCGCAGAGGAGTTTTCCGCGAACTGACGGAACCGCTCCTCGCTTTCTCGCAAAGCCTCTTCTGCATGTTTACGATCATCGATATCGGTGAAGGTGCCGAACCAGCGCACGACTTGCCCGCGGCTGTCCTGTACAGGCACCGCTCGGTCGAGGTGCCAGCGATAGACACCGTCCGCTCGGCGCAGCCGATACTCAATCTCGCAGGACTTGCCGGACCGGCGGGCTTCTCCCCAAAGCTTCAGCACCCGGGCGCGATCCTCAGGATGAATGGCACGCTCCCACCCGGCGGAATAGCCCTCCTCGTCGCGCAATCCGGTATAGGCGAACCAGCGTGAATTGAAGAAATCGACATTTCCCGCCGCATCACTCGACCACACGATCTGCGGCAGGGCCTCCGAGAGCTGACGATACCGCTCCTCACTCTCCCGAAGGACGGCCTCGGCCTTCTCCCGATCCATGGTTTCGACCGCGGTCGCGAGCAGACCGGCAATGCGCCCCGTTTCATCTCTGACTGGGCTGTAGCAAAACGTGAAGCAGGCATCGACGGTGCCGCCACGATGCGAAATGCGGATCAGCTGATCGGTGAAGGAGACGGTTTCTCCCTTCAGCACCCTGTCGACCGTGGAGTCGCTGATATGAAGCGCCTCGCGCTCCCGCTCGCGCGCCGGTCGCCCCAAGATGCGGGGGTGCTCATCGACAAGGATCGGCGCATAGGCATCGTTGTAGATCAGGACGAGGTTTGCCCCCCAGAGGATCGCCATGGGAAGGTGGGAGGCAAGGATGAGATCGACGAGCACCCGCAGCGTCGGTGTCCAGGTCGCCGGAGGACCAAGGGACATCTTCGTCCGCTCGGAGTGGTGCAACAGCATGGCGGTCTGGCTGGCGCCAACAGGCCAAGTTGCGGAGGCCGAGGGTTCGAAGGCTGTCTCCTGTCTCATTTGAGCATGCCAACCTCAAGCACAAGTCCAGCCGCTGTCATCATAAGACCAAACAGTTGCCCGCGACTTAACATCAACGTGATGCGAATGCCTTGGTTCGGCTGCGCGCGGAGAACCGCCACGCGCATCACGGATTACTACGTTGGTGAAATCGCGCGTTGGTTGCGCGGCGTTCTCGATTGCGCAGCTGAAATATTGATCCGTGCTGCGGTCGATTTGCGAGAGGAAGCTGCTCGCGTGACAGAAGCGAGGATCACGCCAAGCTATCCTCCGCGGACACTCCAGATCCCGATGATGAGGACGAGTGCGATGATTCCGATCGAGCCGACGAACACGACAGGAAACCCGTCCCACTTGTGATGGGCCGCTCCGGCCTGCCGGCTTCCTTGCGCCCAGCGACCTAAGTTCTCGGAGTAGCGGGCCAGCATGATCCGGAATGGACTGGGAGGTGTGCCAGCCGCTTCATCATCCGTCCCGAGCGGCGAGAGGCCCGGATCGAAAACGGGATTCTTGTCTCCGGTCCGGCCACTGTCGATGTCGCCCTTCAGCATCGCCGAGGTGGGCCGATCGGACGCCGGAGGCGGTTCGATCGGCTTGACGGTATGAGTGGGCGGAACGTCAGAACGGCTGGCCAAATGCGTCTCCATCACATTCTCGTGCCGGTCCCAGCTGGTACCGTGTGAGATCCCGATGCTCCCTTATGAACCGGCGTGAGCCTCTGCTGTTCCGGAGAGTCCATGCCTTTCAGGCCCTTTCGGGATCTTTCCGTCGGCCGCGAAGCTTGGAATGAACCCCGTTGTCCCGCAGGTTACATGTCGCCAAGCCCCCCTTCCGCGAACGCCGTCCTGGCTACAGAGATGGAACCTGAGCCGAGACCCTGAGCGTTCTTTCAAGGTATAAGCGCGGAGGACGTCATGACGGGCGCATTGAAGCATTTGATGGGAGCGGCCTCGCTCCTGACGGTACTGACGGGTGCGACCGTCGCCTGGGCCCAAACCGGACGGCCGTGGGTCGACCCACCGGCCGACGTCGGCGCAACAGCGAAAACGGCTCCGCAGCCTTCGGCACCATCTCCGACGCCTCCAGACCACGCCTCCCAGCCTGAACGGAAGACACCTCCCACAGGGGCACCGGAGCCTCGCACGGAGAGCGCAAGCGCTCCACAATCCACACCGGCGACGAACCAATCCGCCGCAACCGAGCGCCCCTCACCCCGAAAGACGGTGGACAGCAGCAAAACACGCCGGACTTCGGCAAGGTCCGCGGTGGCGGACAGGTCTGATGCATCCGTGAAACGGAAGGCAGTTGCCTCCAGCCGCACGAAAACGGCACCCGCCTCGCGGATCCGGGAGGCCGAACGGTTCGACCGTGACGGCGCCCGCTCCGCACGGCTTCGGGACGGGGTCAACTCAGGCCTCGAGGTCATGAGCCTGAGGACCATCGAGTTTCCCGACGGACGGCGGATGGACGTCCTCGTGCGCCCGAGCCCGAGAGCCTTGTCGCGTCTGATGGACGAAGCCTATTAGGCGAAGCTTGGCTTAGTCGTATCGCCTCTCGTCGGCCACGACCTTCCCATCGTTCGGCAGCTGTCCGGGCGACACCAGGAGCACACGCCCCTTCAGCTTCGTGACCGCGTGCAGCGAAGCGGCCACCTGATCGGCGAGCCTATCGCTTGCCGCATCAGTCTCGGCTGAAAGCGTCATGAGATCGGCCTCCCCTTCGCGGGTCACAACAAGACGCAGGCGCCCGAGTTCAGGATGGCGCCGCCCGATCTCCGCGACCTGTTCGGGGCGCACGAACATCCCTTTCACCTTAGTGGCCTGATCGGCCCGGCCCATCCAGCCCTTGATCCGCAGGTTGGTCCGACCACATGGACTGATGCCCGGCAGCGCCGCCGTCAGGTCGCCCAGGGCCAGGCGGATCCAGGGATGATGAGGATCAAGGCTCGTCACCACGATCTCGCCGACCTCACCGGGCGGAACGGGATCGCCGGTTCCGGGACGCACAATCTCGACGATGATGTCCTCATTGACCACGAGGCCGGCGCGCGCGGACGTCTCATAGGCGATGAACCCGAGATCGGCCGTGGCATAGGCCTGAAAGGCCTCGATATCGCGGCTGGCGAACTCGTCCTGAAGGGTCTTTGGAAAGGCTGCTCCGGAGACGAGCGCCCGCTTGATCGACGACACGTCCCGTCCAGTGGACGCGGCCCCATCAAGAATGATCTTGAGAAAATCCGGCGTGCCGCAATAGGCGACCGGGCGATAGGCTTCGATCAGCTCCAGTTGCTGCTCCGTGTTGCCCGGTCCTGCCGGGATGACGGCGCAGCCGAGCGCCCGTGCCCCGGCATCCATGATGAAGCCGCCGGGAGTGAGGTGATAGCTGAACGTGTTGAGGACGATGTCTTCCTTGCGAAAGCCCGCTGCGAAGAGGCCTCGGGCCGAGCGCCAAGGATCGGATGTCACGGCTTCCGGTTCGAAGATCGGCCCGGGGGAGGTGAAAAGACGTCCGAACGTCCCCGCCCCATGGGGGACGAGGCCTCCGAAGGGCAATCCGGTCTTTTGAAGGGCCGGCAATTCCGATTTGCGGAGCACGGGCAGAGCCGCGAGCGCCTCGCGGCTGGTGACGCGAGACAGATCGTACTCACGCAGCCGGTCTGCATACCCGGGCGCGATCGCGGCCCGGCTCAGGATCTCCGGCAGGCGGCGAAACAGATCGGCCTCCCGTTCGGCAGGATCACGGGTTTCGAGCGCATCATAGGCGTCGGTCAAGGCAGCTGCCTCCAAATGGATTCGCGTGGGCGAGGAATGAATCACGCAAGCCAGCGCTTGCGGCGCTTGTAGCTTTTCACGTTGCGGAACGACTTCCGGTCGCCTTCGGAAACGCCAAGGTAGAACTCCTTCACGTCCTCGTTCTCACGCAGCATCTGCGCCGGACCGTCCATGACCACGCGGCCGGTTTCCAGGATATAGCCGTAGGTGGCGTATTTCAGCGCCATATTGGTGTTCTGCTCGGCCAGCAGGAAGGACACGCCCTCGGACGCGTTCAGCTGCCGGACAATCTCGAAGATCTCCTCGACGATCTGAGGCGCCAGTCCCATGGACGGCTCGTCGAGCAGGATCATGCTGGGGCGGGACATCATGGCCCTGCCGATGGCGCACATCTGCTGCTCGCCGCCGGAGGTATATCCTGCCATGGAGCTCCGCCGCTGCTTCAGGCGGGGGAAGTACGCGTAGATCGCCTCGAGGTCGCGGCGGATGGCGGCGTTGCCGTCGCGCCTTGTGAAGGCGCCGGTGAGAAGGTTCTCCTCGATCGTCAGGTGGCCGAAGCAATGACGCCCCTCGAGCACCTGAATGCAACCCCGGCGCACCAGCTCGTTCGGGGAGAGGCGGTCGACCCGCTCACCGTTGAACTCGATCGTGCCCTTGGTGACTTCGCCGCGCTCGGCGCGCAGCAGGTTGGAAATGGCCTTGAGCGTGGTGGTCTTGCCGGCGCCGTTCGCTCCGAGCAGGGCCACGATCCCTCCACGCTGGACGGCGAGAGACACCCCTTTGAGCACGAGGATGACGTGATCGTAGATCACCTCGATGTTGTTCACCGACAGCACGATGTCCGCGGTCTCCGGCTGCTCCGAAGCGGGCATCTGAACGGCGCTGCTCATGGGCTTGTCCCTTCAATCCATCGGGCGGCGGGCAGGACGGATCCTGCCCGCACGTGCTGGTCGGAGCTCCAAACGCCGGAGCCCCGGAGCGGCATCAGCTTGCCTTGTCGCAGGCTTCCGTGCGCTTGGGCCAGCCGGCGTTCTTCTCGGCATAGTCCTTGGCGGCGGCGTCGAGCTGGCTCTTCACCCGGTCGGTCATCGGCTCGATCGGGTTGGAGATCTTCACCCACTTCGTTCCGTCCCATTCTTGCATGAAGGCCGGGCGATGGCCGTTATGGTCGGAGCACGACAGGACGAGCTGATCGGTGAAGCCTTCGAGCCCCAGCTCCTTCAGACGAGCCGGATCGAGCTTGATGTTCTCCATGCCGCGACGAACGTCCTCGCCGGTCACCGCCTTCTTGCCCGTGAGCTTCTGGGCGGTAGCGATGCCTTCCGCGATGAGGAGAGAGTTATAGACGCCACGATTGTAGAGAAGTTCGCCGACCTTGTCCTTCTGCGCCTTGGACAGGCCCTTGTCGACCACGTGCTTCTGGATGTCCTGAAGCGCGGGGAAGTTCGTGCCCACCGCATGCCAGTTCAGCATCTTGAAGCCCTTGGCGCCGGCGCCTCCGGCACGGGCGTCGTCCTCACCCGGCCACCAGACCGAATAGAACTTGTCCATGGGATAGCCGGAACGCACGGCCTCCTTCACAGCGGCGCCGTTCATCGAGCCCCAGCCCCACATGATCATGTAGTCGGGCCGGTCGCGGCGGGCGCTGAGCCATTGCGAGGACTGGTTCTGCATGTCCTGTGCAGCGACGGGATACAGCGCCACCTCGAATCCGAGCTCCTTCGAGAGTTCCTGCAACAGCGGGATCGGCTCCTTGCCGAAGCTGGCGTCGAGGTGCAGGAAGCCGATCTTCTTGCCCTTCAGCTTGTCGAGGCCACCCTCCTTCTCGCCGATGTACTTGACGATCATCGACAGACCGTCCCAGTAAGTAGCCGGCGGGTTGAAGACCCAGGGGAAGATGTCGCCGCGGGCCGAAGCCGAGAGACCATAGGCCATGGACAGGATCGGGATCTTGTCGACGGAGGCGCGTGGAATCAGCGGCAGGGTGATGCCGGTCGACCACGGGTTCACGATGACCGGGTTCTTGCCCTTCACCGATTCGTAGCACTCGACGCCCTTCTTGGTGTCGTAGCCGGTCTCGCACTCCTCAAGCACGAGCTTCACGCCGCCGATGCCGCCATCGCGCTGGTTCAGCATCTCAAGATAGTCGTGCATGCCGTCGGCGATGTGGGTGCCGGATCCGGCGAAGGGTCCCGTCCGATAGGTGAAAAGTGGAACGTAGATCGAATCCTGCGCCGCTGCGGGCAGGACGGTGCCCCCGATCATGGTGGCGACGGCTAATCCAAGGCTCAATTTGCGAAACGACATGGTTTCGTTTCCTCCCGTTGTTGTCCGGCTGAGCCGGATTGTCGAGTTCCCGTCTCCTTGCGTGGATCGGCCGTCAGTAAGGGAACGGCCAGACCAGGAGCTTCTGCTTGCCGATCTGCCAAAGCCGCGCGAGGCCGTGCGGTTCGACGATCAGGAAAAAGATGATGAGCGCGCCGACGATCATGAAGCGCAGGTGCTCGATGACGTCCGCCCCGACCGACAGTCCGAAGGGCGAGAGCATCGCCGGCAGGACGATGCCGAGCACGATCGGCAGGATGAAGATGAGGGCTGCGCCGAAGAACGAGCCGATCAGGCTGCCCAACCCGCCGATGATCACCATGAAGAGGATGAAGAACGACTGGTTGATGTTGAACACGTCGTATTCAGCGCCGCCGTACCAGAGGAAGACCAGAAGCGCGCCCGCAACGCCGCAGTAATAGGACGAGACCGCGAAGGCGAGGAGCTTCGTCTGCAGCGGACGGATGCCCATCAGCTCGGCGGCCAGATCCATGTCCCGGATGGCGATCCAGGCCCGGCCGATACGGCCGTGGACGAGATTTGAGGCGACCCAGGTCAGGAGGATCACGATGGTCAGGACCACGAGGTAGCGGGTCTGCGGGGTGGCGGTCGCGCCGAGGACCGGAATTCCGAAGAGGGTCCGCAGCGGCGCGTCGAGGGCGCCCGAGACGTTGTAGTTCACGAGCCACGGAATGCGGATGAAGCACCATTGCAGGAAGAACTGCGCCGCAAGCGTCGCGACGGCGAGGTAAAACCCCTTGATCCGCAGGGACGGCAATCCGAACAGCGCCCCGATGGCGGCCGAGAAGAACCCCGACACGAAAATCCAGACGATGACGTTCACATCGGGGAACGCCGTCATCAGCTTGTAGCAGGCATAGGCTCCCACTCCCATGAAGGCGCCGGTGCCGAGTGAGAGCAGACCCGCATAGCCCGTCAGAATGTTGAGCCCGATCGCCGCCAGCGAAAAGACCAGGAACGGGATCATCACCGCCTGGAGCAGGAAGGCGTTGCCGAGGAAGGCCAGGGAATAGGCTGCCAGGATGATGACGGCGATGCCGATCCTGTCCTCGCGCAGGGGAAAGATCGCCATGTCGGCGGGATAGGTGGACTTGAACTGGCCGGCCTCGCGATAGAACAAGCGGGATCTCCCTCAAATCCGTTCGATGATCTTTTCGCCGAACAGCCCTTGCGGCCGGTACAGCAGGAACAGGAGCGCAATGACGTAGGCGAGCCAGGTCTCGATGCCGCCGCCGACGAGCGGACCCCAGTAGAACTCGCCGAGCTTCTCCCCCACCCCGATGATGAGGCCGCCGATGATGGCGCCGGGAATGGAAGTGAACCCTCCCAGGATGAGAACCGGAAGCGCTTTCAGGGCGATGATCTGGAGAGAGAAGGACACGCCGGAGCGCGCGCCCCACATGATGCCGGCGACGAGCGCCACGATGCCCGCCGCGAACCAGACAATGACCCAGATCTGGTTGAGGGAGATGCCTACCGAGAGCGCCGCTTTGTGACTGTCGGCGACGGCCCGGAGCGCCCGGCCGATGCGCGTCTTCGAGAAGAAGACCGCAAGGAGGCCGATCATGATCGACGCGATGACGGCGGCCGCGATGTCGAGATGCTGGAAACGGACGAGGCCGCCGAACATCTCCAGCTCCGTCGTGCCCTGGGGCAGGAACAGAGGCCCCGTGATCATCTCCTTGGGATTGCCGCCGAAGATCAGCTCGCCGAGGCCAATCAGGAAGTAGGTCAGGCCGAACGTCGCCATGAAGAGGATGATGTCCGGCTGGTTGACCAGGGGGCGCAGCACCACCCGCTCGACGGCCACCGCCAGGAGCAGCATCGCGCCGATTGCCAGGATCAAGGCAAGGAAGGCCGGCACGCCCTTCTCGTAGAGACCCACCAGGATCAGGGCCGAGAACACCACCATGATGCCTTGAGCGAAGTTGAAGACCCCTGAGGCCTTGAAGATGAGGACGAAGCCTAAGGCGATCAGGGCGTAGAGCACGCCGGAGACGAGCCCCTCCCACAGGGTCTGGAGCAAAAGGTCGGGCGCCTCGCCCATGAAGACGAACGGTTCGATGAAGACCTTGTAAAGAATGTCCATCGATCCCTCTTTAATGCGCCACGCCGAGATAGGCGTCGATCACCCGCTGGTCGCTCTTGACCACGTCCGGAGTGCCGTCGGCGATCTTGCGGCCGTATTCCAGAACCACGACCCGATCCGACAAATCCATCACCACGCCCATGTCGTGCTCGATCAGCGCGATCGTGGTGCCGAACTGCTGGTTCACCTCGAGGATGAAGCGGGACATGTCCTCCTTCTCCTCCAGGTTCATCCCGGCCATGGGCTCGTCGAGGAGCAGAAGGTCCGGTTCCATGGCCAGCGCCCGCCCGAGCTCGACCCGCTTCTGCAGGCCGTAGGGAAGTCGCCCGACCGGAATCTTGCGGATGTGCTGGATCTCGAGGAAATCGATGATCTCCTCGACGACCCGGCGATGCTCGACCTCCTCCTTCATGGCCGGCCCATGGCGGAAGAGCTGCCAGAAGAAGTTCGATTTCATCTTGAGCGAGCGTCCCGCCATGATGTTGTCGAGGGTCGACATGCTCTTGAAGAGGGCGACGTTCTGGAACGTGCGGGCAATCCCGCCCCGGGCGGCCTCATAGGGCCGCATCTTGGGCCGCTTCACGCCCTTGAAGGTGATGCGGCCTTCGGTCGGGTAGTAGAATCCGTTTATGCAGTTGAGCATCGAGGTCTTGCCGGCCCCGTTCGGGCCGATGATCGCACGGATCTCGCCGCGGCGAATGTCGAAGGAGACGTCGGACAGCGCCTTCACGCCGCCGAACCCGAGTGACACGTTGTCGACCGCGAGCAGAACGTCTCCCTTGGCGGCGACGGGATTGTCCGGCGCCCTCATTCCGCGGCCTCCGGCAGGGGAGCGGCCTGCTTCACAGGATAGAGCTTCATGTCCCTCACCTTCACGCGCGCCGCGATGACGCCCTTGCGACCGTCCTCGAACGTCACTTCCGTCGAGATGTCCGCCTCCGTCGAGCCGTTGTAGAGTGCCTGGATCAGCGGGTCGTAGCGCTCCGCGATGAAGCCGCGGCGCACCTTCTGGGTACGCGTCAGCTCGCCGTCATCTGCGTCGAGTTCCTTGTGCAGGATCAGGAAGCGCTTAATCTGGGCGCCGCCCATGCGCGGCTCGGACGCGAGGGAGCGATTGACCTCGTCCACATGCTTCTCGATCATCTCGTAGACGAGAGGGTGCCCCGCCAACTCCTGGTAGGACGCATAGGTCACGCCGTTGCGCTCCGCCCAATTGCTGACGGCCACGAGATCGATGTTGATGAAGCAGCCGACGAAGTCGCGCCCGTCGCCGAAGCACACGGCTTCCTTGATGTTCGGGTAGAATTTCAGCTTGTTCTCGATGTATTTCGGCGGGAAGAGCGAGCCGTCCCGCATCTTGCCCACATCCTTGGCGCGGTCGATGATCTTGAGGTGTCCGGTCTCGTCGAAGAAGCCCGCATCGCCTGAGCGGACGAAGCCGTCCGGCGTCTTCGTTTCGGCCGTCTTGTCCTCATCCTTGTAGTAGCCGACGAACACGCCGGGCGAGCGATAGAGTACCTCACCGTTCTCGTCGATGCGAATCTCCACCCGCGGGGCCGGCCGGCCGACCGTATCGGCGCGGATCTCTCCGTTGGGCTGCATGGTGATGTAGACCGATGCCTCGGTCTGGCCGTAGAGTTGCTTCAGGTTCACGCCGATCGAGCGGTAGAACCGGAAGATCTCCGGCCCGATCGCCTCGCCGGCCGTGTAGCCCACTTTCACGCGCGTCATGCCGAAGCGGTTGCGCAGCGGGGCGTAAACCAGGACGTTTCCCACGTGCCAGAGGAGCCGGTCCCAGGCGCCCACGCCGGCCTGCCGGTTCAGGATCCTCTCGCCGACCTTGTTGGCATGGTCGATGAAGAACTTGAACATGCGCCGTTTCAGGGCTCCCGCATCTTCCATCCGGACCATGGTCAAGGTCAGCATGCTCTCGAAGATCCGGGGAGGGGCAAACACGTAAGTCGCGCCGATCTCGCGCCTGTCCTCGGCAATGGTCTCGGGATTCTCGGGGCAGTTGACGCAAAGCCCTGCCAGGATCGCCTGCGCATAGGAGAAGATGTGGTCGCCGACCCAGGCGATCGGAAGGTAGGCGATGATCTCGTCGGTCTCGTCGAGTTTGTCGAAGTCGCAGCCGATCTCGGCAGCCGCGATGACGCTTTCGAAGGTCAGCATCACTCCCTTCGGGCGACCGGTCGTGCCCGAGGTGTAGAGAATGATCGCAAGGTCGGCTCCATTGCCCGCCTGCTTCTCGGCCTCAAGCTTCTCCCGCTCCGCGCCGTCGGCGAGTCGAGCCCGCCCTTCCTCTACGACCGATCGAATGGAATGCAGCCGGCTGTGGTCGTAATCTCTCAGACCCCGGTCCTCGTCATACAGGATCCGTCCGAGCTGCGGCATGCGCTCGGCCACGGAGAGCAGCTTGTCGACCTGCTCCTGATCCTGCACGGCCGCATGCGTCACCTCCGCATGGGCCAGCACATAAGCCATCTCGTCCGCCACCGAATCCGCATAGACCGGCACCGGAATAGCGCCGATCCACTGCGCGGCGATCATGGTCCAGTAAAGATGAGGACGGTTGTGGCCGATGATGGCGATCTTTCCGCCACGCTTGAGGCCCAGGGACTGCAATCCGGAGGCATAGGCCCGGACAACCTCGTGCACTTCGGCCCAGGTCCATGACTGCCAGACCCCGAAATCCTTGTGGCGGAATGCAGTCCGGTTCGGGCGCACGAGCGCATTGCGCGCGAGCAGCTTCGGGAACGTATCGTCGCGCGAGCTTGCAGCCGTCGTCACCGACGTCACCTCCTCGAGCCTCGCATGCCTCGGCAGCCTGCGACGCGCCTGTGTTTCCTCTGGCACGCAGTTGATCTGCGCAACCGGCCGGTTTTCCGGTCCGGCGGCTCATTCCTGAGCTTCGTTGCGCGCATTCTGTATCGGCAGAGGGGGATCGACAAGGGCTGACGGCCGGGGGGCACCCACTACCATGGACTAATGCGTCTCCTGCCTCTCCCGGCAGGAAGCGGGCGCCCGGCTCCTGAGCGTCACAGTCGGCAAAGGATCGGCGGCGAAGCCTCATTGCCGACGCCGCTCCTCATCCGAGGGACCATTCCTTCCGCAGGGCAGCCGCGTCGGCGAGGGGCGCGCCACACACTCCGAGCGTCTGGGCAACCCGATCGACCAAGGCGGCATTGGACGGCGCTCTCGTTCCATCCGGCAGATCGAGATTGTTCTCGAAGCCGACCCGGACATGACCGCCGAGAAGGGCGGCAGCCGTCACGCAGGCCGTTTCATACCGACCGAACGCGCAGGTCATCCAGTCGCTGTAGACGGGCATGTCCGGCGCGATGAAGGGGAGCAGGTCAGCGGGCCGGGAGGTCTGCGAGACGGTGTAGCGCCCCAGCACATAAAGGACGGGAATATTCTCGAACGGCACGATTCCGCGCCTCTGCAACTCGGCAAGCCGAACCGCCTCTTCCGGCGCATAAAGGATGATCTGCGGCGCGACCCCCTCCTTGCCGATCCACTGCATGAACTCGGCGAAGGCCGGCTCATCCGCCTCCTGGGGCGCCAACTCCCGCAAGGCGAGGGATACCGCCTCGGGACGGGCCTGACGCACCACCGCCATCTGCTCCTCGGGCCTGTAGACGCCTAAGGCTTCGCTGGTGATCTGGATGACGAGCCGGTCTCCCACGGCTTGCCGGATGGCCGTGGAGGCGCACGCATAGGCTTCGGCGTCGAGAAGATGACGCCCCTCGCGGTCGCGCACGTGGACATGAATCATCGCTGCTCCAGCCTCGAGGCATTGTGCCGCCGTCCGGGCGAGTTCATCCGGCCCCATCGGCAGAGACGGATGATCGGCCTTGGTTCGCCGCCCGCCATTAGGTGCAACGGCAATCACGACCGGAGAACTTCTCATTCCGTCTGCTGGCTCGTGCATGGGTTCCTCGCTAAAGATTCATTTGTTTCATTTGATTCGATTATCAAACACGTGTTGCGAGTCTTGCAAGCCGCTTCTATGATAACGCCATGGAGACGGGCCCTCTAAACGAGAAGATTATCGACGCTTTTCCGGAGATGCCGGCGCAGCTCCAGACGGCCGCTCGCTATATTCTTGAAAGTCCGGGCGATGTGGCGTTGCTGTCCATGCGCGAGCAGGCGCGGCAGGCTGGCGTGCAGCCGGCGACCATGACCCGGCTCGCGAAACGGCTCGGCTTCGACGGCTATGATGCGGTTCGCGAGCTTTACGCCCAGGCCATCCGCGAGGGCGGTCTCAGCTTTTCCGGTAAGGCCGGCTACCAGGTTGCCAGTCAGAAAGCCCGTGGCGAACGAGCTTTGGCAGCCGATATGATCGCCTCTTTGAGCCTGCAGATCGCCCGGCTCGGCGAGCCTGCCTCCCTTGAACGGCTGGTGCAGGCGGCGGAACTCCTGGCTGCGGCGCGACGGATCTTCTGTGCAGGGTTGCGCTCCTCCCACACCGTGGCTTGGCACATGGCCTATGTCCTCTCCCTGTTGGGCGAGAGGGCAACCCTTCTGGACTCGCCCGCAGGCGTCGGAGCGGACCCGATCCGGGCCGCGACCGAACAGGATGCGCTCCTCGCCGTCAGCGTTGCTCCCTATACCCGTGCGACGGTTGAAATCGCTCAGTATGCGCACGGGAAGCACGTGCCGATCGTTGCCGTCACCGACAGCGCCGTATCTCCGCTCGCGCAGGTTGCCCGGGTTGCCGTTCTGGTTCCGACCGGAGGCCCTTCCTTCTTCCATGCCATGACGCCCGCTTTCGTGGCCGGCGAGATCCTGGCGGCGCTCGTCGCCGGGCGTGGCGGAGAGGCCTCGCTGGAAGCGCTCAGGCGCACGGAAGACCAGCTTACCGCCTTCAACATTCATTGGACGCCGCAAGACGGCAGGAGATCATCATGAGCCGCATCCTCCATCGCCAGATCCGTACGACCCTTCCGGTGGCGGTCGGCGGGAAAGGCGTCGAGCTCTTCGACTCGGAGGGCCGCTCCTACATCGACGCGTCCGGAGGCGCCGCCGTGTCCTGCCTCGGCCACGGCCATCCCGACATCGTGGCGGCCCTCCACGCACAGGCGGACAAGCTCGCATACGCCCATACGAGTTTCTTCACCACCGAGCCGGCAGAGGCCCTCGCCGACCGGCTGATCGAGGATGCTCCCGAAGGCATGTCCCACGTCTACTTCGTGTCCGGCGGCTCGGAGGCCGTCGAGGCCGCGCTCAAGATGGCGCGGCAGTATTTCGTGGAGATCGGCCAGCCGGAGCGACGCAACATCATCGCCCGGCGCCAGAGCTATCATGGCAACACGCTCGGAGCCCTCGCGACCGGTGGCAACGAGTGGCGGCGCACCCAGTTTCGCCCGCTTCTGGTCGAGACGCACCATATCGATCCGTGCTTCGCCTACCGGTTTCAGCAGAAGGGCGAAAGCGACGCGGATTACGCGGCTCGCGCCGCCCAGGCCCTCGAAGACAAGATCCTGGAACTCGGGCCGGACAGCGTCATGGCCTTCGTGGCCGAGACCGTCGTGGGTGCGACCGCGGGCGCCGTTCCGCCGGTGGCCGACTATCTCAAGCGCGTTCGTGCGATCTGCGACCGCTACGGCATCCTCCTCATCCTGGACGAGGTCATGTGCGGCATGGGTCGCACCGGCACTCTCCACGCCTGCGAGCAGGACGGGGTCGCGCCGGATCTCATGACCATCGCCAAGGGTCTCGGCGGAGGTTATCAGCCGATCGGGGCCGTTCTGCTCGGCCGTCGGATCTTCGACGCTTTCGCGAACGGCTCTGGCTTCTTCCAGCACGGCCACACCTATCTCGGCCATCCCATGGCCTGTGCGGCCGGCCTCGCGGTCCAGGAGGTCATCCGGCGGGACGATCTGCTCGCCAATGTCCGCCGGATGGGCGCGCACCTCACGCGCCGCCTCGGAGAGCGGTTCGGCAACCATCCTCATGTTGGGGATATCCGCGGCCGGGGCCTCTTCATGGCGGTCGAGCTGGTCGAGGACCGCTCGACCAAGGCGACGTTTGATCCTAAACAGAAGCTTCACGCGCGCATCAAGCGCGAGGCGATGGCGCGCGGCCTCATGGTCTATCCTATGGGCGGAACGATCGACGGAGCACGCGGCGACCATGTCCTGCTCGCTCCGCCGTTCATCGTCGACGAACCGATCGTCGATGCTATCGTGGAACGCCTGGGGGATGCCGTGGACGCGGCACTCGCAGGCATCGAGTTGAAGGCAGCCTGAACGTCCGGCGCAGGCCGGTTGTTGGGCGAACATAACAAAGAGGGACAACGAGAATGCACGTTTTGACGAAAACCCTGGTCGGCGCGGCCGCATCGGCCCTGATGCTTGCAGCCGTGCCGGCCCAGGCGCAGCAGAAGTTCGCGACCATCGGCACTGGTGGCGTGACCGGCGTCTACTACGCCGTCGGCGGCGCCGTCTGCCGTTTGGTCAACAAGGACCGCAAGACCCACGGCATCCGCTGCTCCGTGGAGTCCACCGGCGGCTCGGCCTACAACGTCAACACCATCAAGGCCGGCGAGCTCGATTTCGGCCTGACGCAGTCCGACGTGCAGTACAATTCCCTCAAGGGCCTCGGCGCCTTCAAGGATGGCGGAGCCTTCGAGGATCTGCGCTCCGTGTTCTCGGTTCACCCCGAGCCCTTTACGGTTTTGGCCCGCAAGGAGGCGAATGCCGCCAAGTTCGAGGATCTCAAGGGCAAGCGCATGAACGTGGGCAATCCCGGCTCCGGCACCCGCGCATCCATGGAGGAGCTGCTCGGGGCTGTCGGCTGGAAGCTCTCCGATTTCTCGCTCGCCTCCGAGCTGAAGGCCGACGAGCACGGCCCTGCCCTGTGCGACAACAAGATCGACGCGTTCTTCTACGGCGTCGGGCACCCGTCCGCGAACATCCAGGACCCGACCACGACCTGCGGCGCCAAGCTCGTGTCGATCACAGGCCCGGCCGTCGATAAGCTCCTGGCGGACAAGCCTTACTATGCCAAGGCGACGATCCCGGGCGGGCTCTATGCCAACAACCCGCAGCCGACGGAGACCTATGGCGTGCTCGCCACGATGGTGACCTCGGCCAAGGTGCCGGAAGAGACGGTCTATCAGGTCACCAAGGCGGTCTTCGAGAACTTCAACGAGTTCAAGTCGCTTCACCCGGCCTTCGCCAACCTCGACCCGGCCAAGATGGTCAAGGACGGCCTGTCGGCTCCGCTCCATCCCGGCGCCGCCAAGTACTACAAGGAAAAGGGCTGGCTGAAGTAAGCCGGCCTGCTCACGGCCATATCGCCTAAGGGGGTGGCGAAGGCCACCCCTGCCTTGTTTGGGATGAGGGGATCACCATGTCGACAACCGAAAAGCCGACGCTCGCTCCGTCCGCGGAGCTGGAACAGCTGGTGGCGGAGGCCGACACGGGAGGCCGCAAGCCGACCGGTATCACCGCGACCGTCATCACCGCGGTGGCGATCGCCTGGTCGCTGTTTCAGATCTGGTATGCATCCCCCCTGCCCTTCACCCTGGGCTTCGGAATCCTGAACGACACGGAGGCGCGCGCGATCCATCTCGGCCTCGGGCTCTTCCTCGCCTTCATGGCCTATCCGGCCTTCAAGTCGTCGCCCCGGAGATACGTGCCGGTCGCGGACTGGGCCCTCGCCCTGATCGGCGCCTTCGCGGGCGCCTACCTGTTCCTGTTCTACCGCGAGCTCGCGACCCGTCCGGGGCAGCCGATTACGCTGGATCTCGTTACGGCAGGCATTGGCATTCTGCTGCTGCTGGAGGCCACCCGTCGCGCACTCGGCCTGCCGATGGTGATCGTCGCTCTCGTCTTCGTCACCTATACCTTCGCCGGGCCTTACATGCCGGACGTGCTGCAGCACAAGGGCGCCTCGATCTCGAAGTTCCTCCAGCATCAATGGCTGACGACGGAAGGCGTCTTCGGCATCGCGCTCGGCGTTTCGACGAGCTTCGTATTCCTCTTCGTCCTGTTCGGCACGCTGCTGGAGAAGGCGGGAGCCGGCAACTGGATGATGCAGATCTCCATCGCGTTGCTGGGGCACCTGCGCGGCGGCCCGGCCAAAGTCGCAGTCGTTTCATCTGCCCTCAACGGTGTCGTCTCCGGCTCTTCCGTATCCAATGTCGTGTCCGGCGGCATCTTCACGATTCCCCTCATGAAGCGGACCGGCCTGTCCGGCGTGAAAGCCGGCGCCATCGAGGCCGCGTCGTCCATCAACGGTCAGATCATGCCGCCCGTGATGGGCGCGGCCGCCTTCCTGATGGTGGAATACGTCGGCATCCCCTATTCCCAGATCGTGACGCATGCCTTCCTGCCGGCCATCGCATCCTACCTGGCCCTGCTCTACATCGTGCATCTCGAGGCCTTGAAAATCGGTGCGAGGCCCATCCCGCGGGAGGCGATGCCGGCGAAGGTTCGGCTGCTGCGCACCGGCCTCGGGCTCAGCGGCTCCATCGTGGTGCTCTGCCTTCTCTATTACGGCGTCCTCGGCGCCCAAGCGGCCTTCGGGGCGAGCGCTCCCTGGATGCTGTCTGCAGCTGCCTTGGTCATCTACGTGGCGTCCGTCGCCTACGCGGCCCGCTTTCCCGACCTCGAGCTGGACGATCCGAACACGCCGATCATCACCCTTCCGCGTGCCTGGGAAGTGACGCGCACGGGTCTCGACTTCCTGATCCCGCTCGTGGTCCTGCTCTGGTGCCTGATGGTGGAGGAAATGTCGCCGGGCCTCTCCGCTTTCTGGGCCACGGTGGCGATCATCGGGATCGTCGCCACGCGGCGTCCTCTTCTCGCCCTGTTCCGGAACGAGTCCATCCCGGCAGCAGCGAGCGCCGCCATGGCCGATCTTCTCGACGGTCTGGCGCTCGGCGCCCGCAACATGATCGGCATCGCGATCGCGACGGCGACGGCCGGCATCGTGGTCGGCACCGTGACGCTGACGGGCCTTGGCCTCATGATGACCGAGTTCGTCGAGTTCATCTCGGGCGGCAACGTGATCATCATGCTGTGCCTGATCGCCCTCATCAGCCTCGTGCTCGGAATGGGCATCCCCACCACCGCGAACTACATCCTGGTCGCGACCCTCATGGCACCCGTGGTGGTCGAGCTCGGCGCACAGGCCGGACTGGCGATCCCCCTGATTGCCGTTCACCTCTTCGTGTTCTATTTCGGCATCATGGCGGACATCACGCCACCGGTCGGACTTGCAGCCTTTGCGGCGGCGGCGATCTCGCGGGAAGATCCCATCGCGACGGGTTTCCAAGGCGCACTCTACTCCCTGCGCACGGCCATCCTCCCCTTCGTCTTCATCTTCAATCCGGCGATGCTGCTGATCGGCGTGGAGAGCTGGGCGGATACGATCTTGGTTATAGTCGTCAACATGGCTGCGATCCTCATCTTCTCGGCCGCGACCATGAACTACTTCGTGACCCGCAGCCGGCTTTGGGAGAGCGCCGTCCTGCTCCTCGTCTGCTTCGCGCTCTTCCGTCCCGACTGGTGGCTGAACCAGATTCACCCTGCCACCGTGGAGCTGCCGGCAAGCGAGCTGCTCAATCAGGTCGCCCAGGCGCCGGCCGACCGGCGCATCGCCTTCGTGGTCGAGGGAATGACGATCGAGGGGGACGACGTTCGCAAGACCGTCAGCCTGAACCTCGGTGAGCCGAAGCCGACGCCTCAGGAGCGCCTGCGCGCAGCAGGCCTGACGGTCGCAGGCCTCGGAAACCAGGTCACGATCAGCAACGTCGCCTTCGGCTCCTATGCCAAGCGCATCGGTCTCGAGCCGGGCTTCCAGATCGTCGGCGTCCTTCAGCCCGCGCCGGGCCGCCCCTCCACGATCTGGGTGTTCCTGCCGGCCTTTGCGCTGGTTGGGGCAATCGCGTGGCTGCAGCGTCGACGGGTGAGAGCAGGTCGCCAGCCAGCCTCGCCGACGGGCATGGCGGCCGGACGGGCGGCCTGAGGCCGACGGACGATCAAGCGCGTGGCGGGGCGACGCTGTCCCGCACCACGAGTTCCGTCTTGAGGCGGATGCGTTTTTCCGTCTCGCGCCCCTGCAGCAGGTCGATCAGCACAGTGGCGGCGGCTTGGCCGAGCTCGCGCCTCGGCTGATGGATCGTCGTCAGTGCCGGCTGCGCGGCAGCGGCGAACTCGATGTCGTCGAAGCCTGCGACCGAGATATCCTCGGGAACGCGCAGCCCGGCCGACCGCAGCGTCCGCACGGCCCCGATCGCCATTTCGTCACTGGTGCAGAAGACCGCAGTCGGCCGCTCCGCCCTGGCGACGAGCTCCTGACCCGCCCTGACGCCCGACTCGAGCGTGAAGTCGCCTGAGAGAACCAGTTCAGGGTCGAACGACAGACCGGCAGCAAGGAGTCCGTCGCGATAGCCTTGGAAGCGCTCGTGCTCCAGCACGTTCTCGGCAGGCCCGCTCACATAGGCGATGCGGGCGTGTCCGAGTGATGCGAGATAGCGCGTCATCTGGCGCGCCGCCGCGCGGTTGTCGATCTCGATCTGAGGGATTCCGGCATTCGGAATCGCCTCGCAGAGAGCAACCAGAGGAATGTTGATCTTGGCTGGTGTACCCTTGCCGTCGCGGCTCTGGCCGAACAAGTGCCCGTTGAGCAGGATCGCTCCGTCCACCCGGCCGGCCGCCGTGTAGGCCGCGAAATGGGCCTCCTTCTCCGGAGAGCCGTCGAGATCGCTGATGATCATGCCGTAACCGGCATCGAAAAGCGTCTCCTCGATGCCGCGCAGGATCTTCGAGAAGAACGTGTTCGCCAGGTCCGGAAGGACGACCAGCACCATGAAGGTCTTCTGCGAGCGCAAGGTGCGTGCGGCCGGATTGGGGACATACCCCGTCTGGGCGATGGCCTCGAGCACACGGGCGCGAGCCTCGGGCGAAACCCGGTCCGGCGTCGCAAGAGCACGGCTGACGGTGGCGGTTGAGACGTCTGCAAGGCGCGCCACGTCCTGGATCCGCGCGGCGCGGAGCGGCGTGCTGCTGGCTCCAGGCCTTCCCTTGCGCCCGATCTCGTCCATGAACTTTCCCCTGAGGCGGCCCTGTTTGACAGAGGCCGCCATTTCGGTAAAGTAAATGTAATCGATTACATCAGGGCATTGTCAACTTTGTTCAGCCCTGGTTGCCCGAAGGCCCCGAAAGAGGGCTCAGACCATCGACGGAGGAAACGAATGCCGGCTTACATGGCTGACAGCTGATCCGCATCGGGCGCATGCGCGCCGATGACCCGCTTTCGGGCGACCGAAGGCGATCAAGCCGTTGACGACGGTCCGGAGCAGTCCATGTCTTCTGTTCTTCGCGCAGAGAATGTCTCGAAATCCTTCGGACCCGTCGAGGTTCTGAGCGGCATCTCGCTCGACCTGAGGCCGGGCGAGGTCCACGCGGTGATCGGCGAGAACGGCGCCGGCAAGTCGACCCTCATGCGCATTCTCTCCGGCCACCTGCAGCCGACGAAGGGGAGCCTCTACCTCGACGATCAGCCGATCGCGTTCTCGGGCCCGGTCGAGGCCGAGAGCCGGGGCATCGTCCTCGTCCATCAGGAGATCCTTCTCGCCGAAGACCTGACGGTCTCGCAGAATCTCTTCCTCGGACGGGAGATCCGCCGCTTCGGTCTCGTGGACGATCGGGCCATGCGCGACCGGACGCGGGCGATCCTGAAGGATCTCGGCACCGCCATCGACCCGGACCGCGAGGTGCGCCGGCTCTCCATTGCGGACCGGCAGCTGGTCCAGATCGCCCGAGCGCTCCTCGTCCCGCACAAGGTGGTCGCCTTCGACGAGCCGACAGCCGTCCTGACCCCGGTCGAGGCCGAGAGCCTCTTCCAGATCATCCGCCGGCTCCGTGCTCATGGAGCGGCGATCCTGTACATTTCTCACCGTCTCAACGAGGTGAAGGCAATCGCCGACCGGGTCACGGTTCTGCGGGACGGCCGCTTCATCGCCACCCGGGACATCGACGGTCTCGAGCCCCTTGAGATGGCGCGCCTCATGGTGGGGCGCGACATGTCCAAGCTCTATCCCGAAAAGCCCGCGACGGCCTCCGACCAGGACATCCTCTCCGTGCGCACCATGTCGGTGCCCGGTTACGTGGAGGATGTCTCCTTCAGCCTGAGGCGCGGCGAGATCCTCGGCTTCGGCGGCCTCATCGGCGCCGGGCGCACGGAGCTGTTCGAGAGCCTCGTGGGCCTGCGTCCGAGCGAGGGGAGCATCGCCCTGAATGGCAGGAACGTGCGGTTCAACGATGCGCGCGAGGCCATGGCGGCGGGCGTCGTCTATCTGTCGGAGGACCGGAAGGGCAAGGGCCTCCTCCTCCGCCAAGACCTGCGCGTCAACCTCACCCTTGCGGCTCTGGAGAAATTCGGCCGGGGACCGTTCATCGACGTTCCGGCCGAAGAGAGGGCGCTCGATACCGCCATCAAGGACTTCGACATCCGCACCCGGCGGCGCGACCTCCTGGCCGGCCAGCTCTCCGGAGGCAATCAGCAGAAGCTGCTTCTCGCCAAGATGATGCTGGCGGATCCGCAGGTCGTCGTCATCGACGAGCCGACCCGGGGCGTCGACATCGGCACCAAGGAACAGATCTACCGCTTCATCGCGTCGCTCGCAGAGCAGGGACGGTCCGTAATCGTCATCTCGTCGGAGATGCAGGAATTGATCGGCCTCTGCCACCGGGTCGTCGTGATGCGCAACGGGCGCATCGCCGGCGAGGTCGCGCAGACCGATCTCTCGGAAGACGCAATCGTCTATCTCGCAACAGGCGTTCACGAAGAAAGGGCGGCAGAAATCGCCGCAGGCCAGGCATGACCGAAACCGTGCTCCGCAGCAGTGCAGAGAAGCGCCGCTTCAACTTCGACATGCGGGCGCTGTCGCCCTTCATCGCCCTCATCGTCCTGGTGATCGCGGGCGCGCTGATCAATCCGGACTTTCTGACCGCGTCGAACCTGCTCAACGTGGTCACCCGGTCCGCTTTCATCGCCATCATCGCGGTCGGCGCCACCTTCGTGATCGCGGGCGGCGGCCTTGATCTCTCCGTCGGATCGATGGCCGCCCTCGTGGCCGGGATCATGATCCTCACGCTCAACGGCCTCGGCAACCCGGGATACGGCACGCTCGCGCTCGGCATGCTGGCCGCGGTCGGGCTGGGTGCCGCCTGCGGTCTTGCCAACGGCCTCATCGTCACGTTCGGGCGGATCGAGCCCTTCATCGTGACCCTCGGCACGATGGGCATCTTCCGCTCCCTCGTGATCTGGCTCGCGGCCGGCGGCACCATTACCCTGCGCAATTCGGAGCTGCGCGAGCTTTACCGCCCGGTCTATTTCGGCGACGTCGCAGGCGTTCCCGTGCCGATCCTCGCCTTCCTGGCGGTGGCGGCCGTGGGGGCGCTGATCCTCTACAAGACGTCCTTCGGACGCCACGTGATCGCCATCGGGTCCAACGAGGACGTTGCGCGCTATTCGGGCGTGCCGATCTGGCGGGTGCGGACGCTGACCTACATCATCCAGGGCATCTGCGTCGGCATCGCCATCCTGGTCTATGTGCCGCGCCTCGGCTCCGCCACGCCGACGACGGGCCTTCTGTGGGAGCTTCAGGCCATCACGGCCGTCGTGATCGGCGGCACGGCGCTCAGAGGCGGCCTCGGCCGCGTCTGGGGGACCGTGGTCGGCGCCATCATCCTGGAACTCGTTGCGAACATCATGGTGCTGTCGAACTTCGTCTCCGAGTTTCTCGTCGGCGCGGTTCAGGGTGCCATCATCATTATCGCCATGCTCGTGCAGCGCTCACTTCAGCGCGGGCGATGAAACCGGTGCGGGCCCACCGGAAACAAGATGGGCTCAAGCCAACCCTCAGGGAGGAAAACATGAGAGGAACGGCACTGAAACTGGCGGCGGCGGCAGGCCTCTTCGCAGGCCTGACGACCGGCGCGCTGGCACAGCAGAAGAACGTGACGATCGGCGTGTCGATTCCGGCCGCGACCCATGGCTGGACGGGCGGCGTGGTCTACCACGCGCAGGAAACGGCCAAGCAGCTCGAAAAGACCTATCCGGGTCTCAAGGTGGTCGTGAAGACCTCGCCCGACGGCGCATCCCAAGCCAACGCCCTGGACGACCTGACGGCCCAGAAGATCGACGCCCTCGTGGTCCTGCCCTTCAATTCCGACGAGCTCACCAACCCGGTGAACGAGGTCAAGAAGCGCGGCACCTTCATCACCGTCGTCGATCGCGGCCTCAAGGATCCGTCGATCCAGGACATCTATGTGGCCGGCAACAATCCGGAGTTCGGCCGCGTCGCGGGCAAATACTTCAAGGACAACCTGAAGCAGGGCAACGTCGTGGTCTTCCGCGGCATTCCGACCGTGATCGACGAGGAGCGGGTCACCAACTTCGAGAAGGCGCTCGAAGGGTCGGGCGTCAAGGTCATCGACAAGCAATACGCCAACTGGAACCGGGACGACGCCTTCCGGGTGATGCAGGACTTCCTCGCGAAGCATCCGAAGATCGACGCGGTCTGGGCCTCCGACGACGACATGGCGCTCGGCATCATGGAAGCGATCCGCCAGGGCAAGCGCGAAGATATCAAGTTCGTCCTCGGCGGCGCCGGCATGAAGGACATGGTCAAGCGCGTCATGGATGGCGACAAGATGATCCCGGCGGACGTCTCCTATCCGCCGGCGATGATCTCGACCGCGATGTTCGTCACGGCCGGCCAGTTCTTCGCCAACGCGCCCATGCGCGGCACCTACGTGATCAACGCGGAACTGATCACGAAGGACAACGCCAAGAACTTCTACTACCCCGACTCGCCGTTCTGACCGGCCGGTATCCCGCCCTTTCCACCATGAAAGGGCGGGGACAACGGCAAGCCGCCTTTCGTCGCGGCTTTCCCTTGTCCCCATCTCACCTCTGGGAGTTTACCCATGAAAACCATGAAGGGTCCCGGCCTCTTCCTTGCGCAGTTCGCAGGCGACGAAGCTCCGTTCAACTCGCTCGACTCCATCTGCCGATGGGCGGCGGCGCTCGGCTACCAGGGGGTGCAGATTCCGACCTGGGATGCCCGTCTCTTCGACCTCAAGAAAGCCGCCGAGTCCGAGGCCTATTGCGACGAAGTCCAGGGGATCGTTGCGAGCCACGGCCTCGACATCACCGAACTGTCGACCCATCTGCAGGGCCAGCTCGTGGCGGTTCACCCGGCCTATGACGAAGCCTTCGACGGCTTCGCGGCTCCCGAGGTGCGAGGCAACCCCAAGGCCCGCCAGGAATGGGCCGTGAACCAGATGCTCATGGCGGCGAAGGCCTCGCAGCGCCTCGGCCTGAGCGCCAGCGTGACCTTCTCCGGCGCCCTCGCTTGGCCGTTCGTGTACCCCTGGCCGCAGCGCCCGGCCGGCCTGATCGAGACGGCGTTCGAGGAGCTCGGGCGGCGTTGGCGCCCCATTCTCGATGCTTACGAGGAAGCGGGTTGCGACGTAGCCTACGAGATCCATCCCGGCGAGGATATCCACGATGGCGCAACGTTCGAGCGCTTCGTCGACGCGGTCGGCGGCCACGCCCGCGCGTGCATCAACTACGACCCAAGCCACTTCCTGCTGCAGCAGCTCGATTACGTGGCCTTCATCGATCTCTATCACGAGCGCATCAAGGCGTTCCATGCCAAGGACGCGGAGTTCAACCCGACCGGACGGGTGGGCGTCTATGGAGGTTACGAGAGCTGGATCAATCGCGCCGGGCGCTTCCGCTCTCTCGGCGACGGACAGGTGGACTTCAACGCCATTTTCTCCAAGCTGGCCCAGTACGATTATGATTCCTGGGCCGTGCTCGAGTGGGAATGCGCCCTCAAGCATCCGGAGGACGGTGCGCGGGAAGGCGCCGAATTCATCCGCAATCACATCATCCGCGTGACCGAAAAGGCCTTCGACGATTTCGCCGCTGGCGGGACGGACGAGGCCGCCAACCGGCGGCTGCTGGGCATCGACACCACGCGCGGCTGAGCGGAGAACACGCATGACCATCACGGCCTCACAGGATCAGAAGCTCAGCCGCCGGCTGCGTCTCGGCATGGTCGGTGGCGGGCGCGGAGCCTTCATCGGCGCCGTCCATCGGATCGCCGCCCGCCTGGACGACCGCTGGGAACTCGTCGCCGGTGCGCTCTCGTCCGACCCGGAGCGTGCGCGGCTCTCCGGAGAGGATCTCCTCCTGAAGCCTGACCGCATCTATGGCGACTTCAACGAGATGGCCCGGCGCGAGAAGCGCCTGAAGGACGGCATTGACGCCGTCTCGATCGTGACGCCGAACCACGCTCACGCGGCAGCCGCACGTGCCTTCCTCAAGGCAGGCATCCATGTGATCTGCGACAAGCCCCTGACGACGACGCGGCGCGAGGCCGATCAGCTCGCGAAGCTGGCTCGGGAGTCAGGGGTGATTTTCGCCGTGACGCACAACTACACCGGCTATCCGCTGGTGCGGCAGGCGCGCGCCATGGTGCAGAACGGGGATCTCGGGGCCATCCGCGTGGTGCAGGTGGAGTACGCGCAGGATTGGCTCGCCACCCGGACGGAAGAGACCGGCAACAAGCAGGCCGAGTGGCGCACGGATCCGGCCCGGTCCGGCCCGGCTGGGTCGGTCGGCGACATCGGCACCCACGCCTTCAACCTGGCCGAATTCATCGTCGGCGATGAGGTCACGACCCTCGCGGCCGAGCTCCATACCTTCGTGGAGGGCCGCCGGCTGGACGACAATGCCCACATGATGCTGCGCTTCGCCTCCGGCGCCCGCGGCCAGCTCTGGTGCAGCCAGGTGGCCACGGGCCAGGAGAACGGCCTTCGCATCCGCGTCTATGGCGAGAAGGGCGGGCTCGAATGGAACCAGGAGAACCCGAACCTTCTCGTGTTCTCTCCGCTCGGCGAGCCGCCGCGCCTCATCCGCCGGAACGGCGCCGGCGCCAGCGACATCTCGCGGGCAGCCTCGCGCATTCCGGGCGGTCATCCCGAGGGCTATCTCGAGGGTTTCGCGCAGATCTACACCGATGTGGCGGAGCAGATCGCTGCGCGGCTGGAGGGCCGCGACCCTGATCCGCTGTCGCTTCAAGCCCCGACGGTGGATCACGGGGTCAGAGGCGTCAGATTCATCGACGCGGCGGTCCGGTCTTCCGCACGCAAGGCTGCCTGGGTGGATGTCTAACCACGAACGAGGCATGCGGGCCCTTGCAAGCAAGGCGACACTCGGTCACCAAGGCTGCTCTAGGCTCTCATTCAACAATCCCGGATGAGAGCCTATATATGGATCGTAGCAGGTGGATTTCCGATGGCCTCGACGCATCACGCCCACGCCTTGGACGAGTTGAACGAGACGCAGAAGCGCGTTTATCGGATCCTCACGGCTGCGCAGAACCCGCTCTCGGCCTACGAGGTTCTCGATCGGATGCGGGCAAAGGGCGCCGTCACGCCTCCGACTGTCTATCGCTCCCTCGACAAGCTGATCGAGAAGGGTCTGGCCCATCGGCTCGAGAGCCTGAATGCCTATGTGACCTGCCGGCACCCTCACCACCACGACATGGCAGCCTTTGCGATCTGCGAGGAATGCGGGTCCGTGAAAGAGTTCATGGACTCACAAATCAGTGAGCGCCTGACCCACTGGAGCGAATCCAACGCTTTTTTGCCGAAGAAAGTGACCGTCGAAGTGCGCGGTCTTTGCGAAAGTTGCGCGAAGTGACGTGTTAGCGCGGCTTCGAAAAGTTGTTTCCGATACGTAACTTAGAGGCCGCCGAGTTATCCCTAAGCTTGCCGGGACCGTGGGCATGTGTCCTCTTGATTGTGCAGAATTGCAAGTAGAAATTGCAACGATACCACATTGTGCAAGCCAAGCTTTACCTATATGAACATGTAGGATTCGTAATAACAGGAGCCAGGTACATGAGCGCCCGAGCCCTCAAAAAAGAGGAAGAGGAGAACCTCCTCCGTCGCGCCGACGATTTGTGCCGCGAGAACAATCTGCGGCTGACACCCATCCGCGAGCGCGTCTACCGCGAACTCGTCCAGAGCGGGGGACCGGTCGGTGCCTACGACCTCGTGGACCGCCTGAGCAGTGACAAGAAGCGCCTCGCGCCAGTCACGATCTACCGGGCGCTGGACTTCCTGCGTGATGCCGGTCTCGTACACCGTCTCGCGACGCAGAACTCCTATATCGTCTCCCACGGCCAGCCTGACGTGAACGCCATGAAGGTGATGTTCGTCTGCACCAAGACCGGCGAGACCGTCGAGGTTCATTCGACCGAGGTGGCCGAGGCCGTGAAGAAAGCCGCCGAACAGGCCGGTTTCAAGAACCTGTCGCCGTTCGTCGAAGTCGAGGGCGAGATTGCCCGCTAAGAGAAAAGGGCGGCCGCTTCGCAAGGCGCCGCCCTTTTGGACCATGTCCACGAATGAAAAGGCCGGGCAAATTGCCCGGCCTTTTTCTTTATTCCGCAGCGAGTGGCCGGTGGTGGACGTGCTGCATCTCGTCCGCATGCTCCGCCTTCTTCGTCTCACGGGAGATGAAGGTGTAGAACATCGGAACGACGAACAGGGTAAAGATCGTTCCGATCGACATGCCGGAGGCGATCACCAGACCCATGGAGAAGCGGGCAGCCGCACCGGCTCCGCTGGCGTAGAGCAGCGGCGCCACGCCGAGCACCATGGCGGCCGTGGTCATCAGGATCGGACGCAGGCGCACCTTGGCGGCCTCCTCGATCGCCTGACGCCGGCTGATCCCATGCTTCTCCTTCAGGTCGTTGGCGAACTCGACCATCAGGATGCCGTGCTTCGTGATCAGTCCCACCAGGGTGATCAGGCCGACCTCCGTATAGATGTTGAGGGTCGCCAGGCCGAGGTTGAGGAAGATCATCGCGCCGAACATCGAGAGCGGAACCGACATCATGATGATGAACGGGTCGCGGAAGCTCTCGAACTGCGCCGCCAGCACCAGATAGATCACGATGATGGCGAGCCCGAAGGCGAGCAGGATCGAGCTGCCCTCCTGGATCTCCAGGCGGGACTGCCCGGCGAAGTCCTCATAGAAGCCCTGCGGCATGACCTCCTTGGCGATCGAGCGCAGGACCTGCAGGCCTTCCGAGGTGGTCACGCCCGGAAGCGGCAGCGCGGAAAGCGTCGCCGAGTTCAGCTGGTTGAACTGCTCGATCGAGGCGGGCGCCGCGTTCGTCTCGATCTTCACCAGGGCGGAGATCGGAACCATGGACCCGTCCGCAGCGCGCACATAATACTCGCCGAGGCGCTCAGGGTTCAGGCGGTCCGTCTGGCGCACCTGGCTGATGACGTCGTAGCTGCGGTTGTCGCGGTCGAACTTGGAGATTGGCGCACCGCCCACGAGAGCCCCGAGGGTGTTGCCGATCTCGCTGACCGGTACGCCGAGAGCCGCCGCACGGTCGCGATCGATGATGATCTTCGCCCGCGGGGTCTGGTAGCTCATCGAGTTCTGCACCACGATGAACTTGCCGGACTTCATGGCCCGCTGTTTGACCTGCTCCGCGACCTCGTAGGCCTGCGACGGATCGCCGATCGTGCGCAGGGCGTACTGGATCGGCAGACCGCCCCCGGCACCCGGCAGCGAAGGCGGCGCGAACACGAAGGCCTGCACGCCCGCATTCTGGTTCAGGAGGTTCTGGATCTCCTGCTTGGTCTGCGCGCCCTTCTTCGTACGCTCGCTCCATTCCTTGAGCTTGAAGCCCACGAAGCCGCTGCCGCCGCCGTCGATGCCGATGATCAGAAAGCTGTCGTCGATCTCGGGGATCGTCTCGGCCGCGTTGGTGAACTGGGTCGAGAAGGCCTGGGTGTAGTCCGGCGTCGCGTATTGCGGAACCTGCACGAGGCCGAGATAGGCACCCTGATCCTCCTCAGGCGCAAGCTCGAACGGTGTCTTCGTGAACAGGAATCCCGTGGTGCCGAGCAGCGCGACGACGATGAGGAGCGTCACCGGCCGGTAGTCGAGCGAACCCTTCAGGCGCCTCGAATACCAGTTCTCGACGCGCGTGAAGGTGCGGTCCACAAAGCCGGCGAAGCCGGTCTGCCCGCCATGGCCGTGCGGCTTCAGGAGCTTCGACGACATCATGGGCGACAGCGTCACGGCGATGATGCCCGAAATGATGACCGATCCGGCGAGCGTGAAGGCGAACTCCCTGAACAGCGCGCCGGTGAGGCCCTGCGTGAAGCCGATCGGAGCATACACGGCCGCGAGCGTGATCGTCATCGACACGATCGGCAGGAAGATCTCCTTCATGCCGACGATGGCTGCGTCGACCGGCTTCAGGCCCTCTTCGATGTGGCGGTGGATGTTCTCCAGCACCACGATCGCGTCGTCGACCACGAGGCCGATGGCGAGCACCATCGCGAGCAGCGTGAGCAGGTTGATCGAGTAGCCCAGCGCATAGAGCACGAAGCAGACGCCGACCAGCGACAGCGGAATCGTCACGATCGGGATCAGCACCGAGCGGAAGGAGCCCAGGAAGAGCAGGATGACGACGATCACGATGAGCGCCGCTTCGCCGATGGTCTTGAACACCTCCTCGATCGAGGCCGAGATGAAGTTCGACGCGTCGTAGACGATCTCGACCGTCATGCCCTTCGGCAGGGTCGGCCGGATGGCGTCGATCGCCTTCGTCACCTCCTCGGCGACCGTAAGCGGGTTGGCGGAAGGCGTCGGCGTGATGCCGATGAAGGTGCCTTCCTTGCCGTTGAAGCTCACCTTGGTGTCGGTGCTCTTCGGCCCGAGCGCCACGTCGGCCACGTCGCGCAGGCGCACGACCTGATCGCCATTGGAGCGGATCGGCAGGGTCGCGAACGTCTCCGGGGTCTGGAACGTGGTCTGCATCTCGAGCGCGTAGGCCACGTACTCGTTCTGCGTCTTGCCGGGGGCGGCCAGGAAGTTGCTCGCCCGGATTGCCGTAACGACGTCGCCGGCAGTGACGCCACGGGCGGCAAGCCGAACCGGGTCGATCCAGACGCGCATGGAGAAGTCGCGTCCGCCGAGGATCTCGGCGTTGCCGACGCCCTCGAGCGTGGCGAAGCGCGGCTGCACGACGCGGGTCAGGAATTCGGAGACCTGCTCCGGATTCATCTCCGTGCTGGCGAAGGTGATGTACATGAGGGCGAAGGTCTGGCCCGTGCCCTTCACGATCACGGGATCCTCGGCGTCGGTCGGCAGCTGCGCGCGCACCTGCTGGACCTTGGACGTCACTTCGGTTAAGGCCGCATTGGGATCCGTGTTCAGTCGCATGCGCACGGAGACCGTGCTGAGACCGAGGCGGCTCTGCGACGTGACGTAGTCCACGCCCTCGGCACTGGCGACCGACTTGGCGATGGGCGTGCTGATGAAGCCCTGCATCAGGTCGGCGCTGGCGCCCGTATAGGTGGTCGTGATGGTGATCGTGGTCTCCTCGACCTCAGGATACTGACGCACCTGAAGGCTCATCAGTCCCTGCGCGCCGAGCAGCAGGATCAGGAGGCTCACCACCATCGACAAGACGGGGCGGCGGATGAAAAGTTCAGTGAAACTCATGGCTTGATGCCTACTGCCCGTTCGCGAGCTTCGTCGTATCGAACTTCGTCACGTCGATGCTGTTGTCGATCTTGACGGTCGCACCCGCCTGGAGCTTGTTCTGCCCCGAGGCGACCACCTGCTGACCGGGCTCGATTCCCGACAGGACCTCGAGGGAGCCCCCACGGCGGCGGCCGGTCTTCACGAAGACCTGCTTGACCACCTGGACCTGCTGGCCTGCCTTCTCTTGCTGCTCGATCGTATAGACGTAGTCGCCGTAGAGGCTGGTGATGACGGCCGTCTGCGGCACGGTGATGACGTTGGGCTCCGGCGGCAGAACCGCTTCCACGTGCAGGAACTGACCGGGCAGAATGGCCCCGTCCTTGTTATCCTCGATAAGGGCCTGGACCGAGACGAGCCGGGTCTTCGGGTCGACGCGCGGGTCCTTGCCGGTGACCTTGCCGGTGAAGGGGAGATCGCCCTCCATCATGCCGACACGCACCTCCTGCCCCAGCTTGATCTTGCTCGCGGCCTGCTCCGGAACGGTGAAGTCGACCTTCATGGACGCCAAGTCCTGGAAGCTCGCAATGACCGTACCGGGCTGGAGGTACTGACCGATATCGACCCGCGAGATGCCGATCACGCCCGAGAACGGCGCCTTGAGGGCTTTCTGCTCGATGGTCGCCTGGAGGCGGGCAAGGCGGGAGCGGGCGGCTGCCAGCAAGGCGCTCGCCTGATCGAAGTTGGCTTCCGTGCCATAGCCGCGAGACGACAGCGTCTTCGCACGATCAAAGTTGCTTTCCGCTGTCTTCACGTTGGCCTGGACGTCCTGGATGTCCGCGCGCTCAACGGTGTCGTCGAGCTGCACGAGCACCTCGCCGGCCTTGATGCTCTGGTTGGCCTTGAACCTGATTTCCTTGACGATGCCGGCGGTCTCGAACGCCAGTTCCACCCCATTCGCCGCCCGCGCCGTGCCGATGGCACTGACGCCGGGGGTCCAGGTCTTCGCCTCGACCTTCGCGGCCGACACGACCTGCGCCGGCTGCTGCATGTTGGCGAAGAAGTTCTGGATCATCTTGTCGCGGAAGAAGTTGAACCAGATCAACCCGGCGCAGAGTCCAACCGCGAGAATGAACACAAGAGAGACTACGATGCGCCGTTTCATGGGCTTTTTCCGACATTCCGAGTTCGGCAGGACCGAACCGCTATCTGTTTGAGGAGGCTGGGCCTTTAGCGCAACTTACCCTTGACGCCAAGGCACGGGAACCATTTATATACCGTCTGGACGGTTTAGTACAAGAGGTTGAAATGTTCGTTTGCGCCCGAGGCCGCAAGAGTTCAAGAGAAAAAATTCTCGATGCGGCGGCTGAACTGGTCAGCGAGATCGGGTCTGGGCGTTTGACGCTGGAGGCGGTTGCGGAGCGGGCAGGCCTCAGCAAGGGTGGTCTTCTCTACAATTTTCCCAACAAGGAAGCGCTGCTGCAGGGGATGATCCAGCGCATCGTCGACGAAGTCTCCACGGAAAAGGAGGCGCTTCGAAGGCAAACGGAGCCGTGCCGCAACCTGGAGGCGCGGCTGTGCATCGCGGCGCTGCTGAAGATGCGGGGGAGCGCCATGAAGGACGTCGCCAACGGGATGCTGGCGGCCTCTGCGGAGAACCCGCGTCTCCTGGACCCGGTCCGTCACGTCATCAAGGAGACGCTCGACAACCTGAAGGCGAATTCGGACGATCTGGATGCGGCCCTGCTGGGCTGGCTCGCCGTGGAGGGATTGAGCAATCTCGAGATGCACGATCTCAGCCCCTTCTCCGAGGGCGACCGCGAGCGGATCGTGAAGGCGATCGAGCGGCTCGTGAGCAAGGGGATCGCCGAATAGGCAATCCGGCCTCTTTAGGCGATCCAGGACGGATCGCTCAAAACTTCCTCAGTGTGCTCCCCGAGGCGCGGCGACGGCTTGCCTGCCGCCATGGGCTCGCCATTGATCATGATGGGCGAACGCACCGACGGGATCGCCCCGCCCTTCGCCGCCGAGGAAGGAAGATCGATCTTCATGCCGCGCGCGACGACCTGAGGGTCGTCGAACACGTCGGCGACCGTGTTGATCGGCCCCGCCGGAACCCCCTGGGCCTCGAGAGCGGACAGAAGCCCGTCGCGGGTCATCTTTAGGGTGAGGCCCGTCAGAACGGGCACCAGGTCCGGCCGGTGGCGCACCCGCCCCGCATTGGTCCGGAAGCGCTCGTCCTGCGCAAGCTCCGGCTGCCCGAGCACGGCGACGAAGCGGGCGAACTGCCCGTCATTGCCGACCGCCACGATGACGTGACCGTCCGAAACCGGGAAGACCTGATAGGGCACGATGTTGGGATGGGCATTGCCCATGCGCCGGGGCGCCTTGCCGGACGCGAGATAGTTCATGGCCTGATTGGCGAGGACGCTCGTCTGCACGTCGAGGAGCGCCATGTCGAGGTGAGCCCCCTCCCCGGTCACGTCCCGGCGGCGGAGAGCGGCCAGGATCCCGACCACGGAATAGACGCCGGTGAAGATATCCACATAGGCGACGCCGATCTTCTGCGGCTCACCATCCGGATCGCCGGTGAGGTCCATGATCCCGCCCATGCCCTGGATCATGAAGTCGTAGCCGGCACGGGCCGCATAGGGGCCGTTCTGGCCGAAGCCGGTGATCGAGCAGTAGACGAGCCGGGGATTGACCGCCTTCAGGCTCTCGTAGTCCAGGCCGTACTTCCTGAGGCCGCCGACCTTGAAGTTCTCGATCACCACGTCGGCATGGGCCGCGAGCTTGCGCACGAGGTCCTGCCCTTCCGTTGTCTCGAAGTCGACCGCGATCGAACGCTTGCCGCGGTTGCAGGAGTGGAAGTAGGCCGCCGAGAGGTCGCCGCCGTCGGCGCCTTCGATGAAGGGCGGGCCCCAGCCGCGGGTATCGTCGCCCGCGCCCGGCCGTTCCACCTTCACCACGTCGGCGCCGAGATCCGCCAGGAGTTGGCCGACCCAGGGGCCGGCGAGGATCCGGGCGAGTTCCAGGACCTTGAGGCCCTCCAGCGGCTTCGTCATGACCTTGGTCCGTCCTGCTTAGAAGAACGCCTGCAGACCCGTCTGGGCGCGGCCCAGGATGAGGGCATGGACGTCGTGCGTGCCCTCATAGGTGTTCACCGTCTCCAGGTTCTGCGCGTGGCGCATCACGTGGTATTCCTCCTGGATGCCGTTGCCGCCGTGCATGTCGCGAGCCGTGCGGGCGATCTCCAGCGCCTTGCCGCAATTGTTGCGCTTGACCAGGGAGATCATCTCCGGCGCAAGACGGCCCTCGTCGAAGAGGCGGCCGACCCGCAGGGAGGCATGGAGCCCCAGCGTGATCTCGGTCATCATGTCGGCGAGCTTCTTCTGGACCAGCTGCGTGCCGGCGAGCGGCTTGCCGAACTGCTTGCGATCGAGGGTGTACTGGCGCGCCCGGTGCCAGCAATCCTCGGCGGCGCCCATCGCGCCCCAGGAGATGCCGTAGCGCGCCCGGTTCAGGCACCCGAACGGTCCTTTGAGGCCCGACACGTTCGGCAGGAGCGCATCCTCGCCGACCTCGACGCCGTCCATGACGATCTCGCCCGTGATGGAGGCGCGGAGCGAGAGCTTGCCGCCGATCTTGGGAGCCGAGAGGCCCTTCATGCCCTTCTCGAGCACGAAGCCGCGGATCTGGTTGTCATGGGCGGCCGACTTCGCCCAGACCACGAACACGTCGGCGATGGGCGAGTTCGAGATCCACATCTTGGTGCCGGTCAGGCGGTAACCGCCGTCGATCTTCTCGGCGCGGGTCTTCATGCCGCCCGGATCGGAGCCGGCATCCGGCTCGGTCAGGCCGAAGCAGCCCACGAACTCGCCCGAGGCGAGCTTGGGCAGGTACTTCCGGCGCTGCTCCTCGGAGCCGTAGGCATAGATCGGATACATGACGAGGGAGGACTGGACGCTCATCATGGAGCGGTAGCCGGAATCCACCCGCTCGACCTCGCGCGCCACGAGGCCGTAGGCCACGTAGGATGCGCCGGCGCAGCCGTAATCCTCAGGCAGCGTGACGCCGAGCAGGCCGAGCTCGCCCATCTCGTTGAAGATCTCGCGGTCGGTCCGCTCCTCGCGATACGCGTCGATGACCCGCGGCAGGAGCTTGTCCTGGGCGTAGGCCCGGGCCGTGTCCCGGATCATGCGCTCGTCGTCGGTGAGGAGGTCGTCGAGGAGCAGCGGATCGTCCCACTGGAGTCTTGCGAGATCCTGAGCGCCAGCCATGATGAAATTCCTTCTCGTACGTCGCTTCCGGTTGCCGGAGAGGCCGGCCGAACCTGTTGAATTTGGGCGGCAAAATCACCCTGGACAGCCGTCAAGTAAAGCGACATCTTCGAAGCAGGTTATTCGAAAACGGAATGAACTTTGCTCCGCCGTGGCTTTCTTCCCAATGTCGGCAATCTCCTCGCCTTCGAGGCGACTGCACGCCATGGCAGCGTGTCCCGGGCTGCCGAGGAGCTGAATCTGACCCAGAGCGCCGTGTCGCGCCAGATCCAGCATCTTGAGGACTCGCTGGGTGTATCCCTGTTCCGCCGGTCGCGCCAGCGCGTGGTGCTGACCGATGTCGGGCGCATGTATGCGGCCAACGTGCGGAGCACGCTGGCGGAGCTCTCGGACGCCACCCATCAGGCCATCGCCCTGTCCGGAACCCGCGGGGTCCTCAACCTTGCAGTCCTGCCGACCTTCGGCACCCGCTGGCTCATCCCGCGCATGCCTGAATTCTTCGCCCAGCATCCGGACGTGACGGTGAACTTCGGGGTCCGCCTCGTCCCCTTCGACTTCGCGACGGAACCCTTCGACGCGGCCATCCATTTCGGGCAGCCCCACTGGCCGGGCGCCGTCTGCGAGCACCTCATGAACGAGGAGGCGGTGCCCGTCTGCAGCCCGGCCTATCGCGAGAGGGAGAACATCCGCTCGCCGCAGGACCTGACCCGGGTCACGCTGCTCCAGCAGAGCACCCGCCCGACCGCCTGGGCCGAGTGGTTCGCGGTCGCGAACGTGGATCTCGGCAATCCGCTGCGGGGGCCGCGCTTCGAGCAGTTCGCCATGGTGGCGCAGGCGGCCGCGGCAGGGCTGGGCGCGGCTCTCATCCCGCACTTCCTGATCGCGGACGAGCTCGCGTCGGGTCGGCTCGAAATCCTCTTCCCCCAGAAGCTCCTGAGCAGCGGGTCCTATTACCTGGTCTATCCCGAACCCAAGGCGGAGGCCGCCCTCGTGCGCTCCTTCCGCGACTGGATCCTGGACAGGACGGCTCAAGGATAGACCCGCGCCGGGCGCAGGGTCATCCGGCTCAAGGCGAACGCCGTGAGGCCGCAGGCCATGATGGCGCTGACCATGGACAGGCTGGTCCCGTCGAAGAACGCGCTGACGAGGACGATCATGAGCGCGCCGGTGCTGAGCTGCAGCGTCCCCATGAGGGAGGACGCGGTCCCGGCGACGGGCCCATGGTTCTCGAGCGCCAGGACGGCCGTCGAGGGGATCACGAAGCCGAGGCAGCCGAAGGACACGAAGAGCAGCCCCCAGAGCACGAAGGGATTGTCCACGCCTGCCAGCGTCAGCAGGAACAGGAGCATGGTGAGGCTCGCAAACCCCACGAGGGCGGTGCGGACCACCCGCTCCGCCCCGAAGCGGCGCATGAGGGTGCTGTTGAACTGGGCGCTGCCGATGAACGCGATGGCGTTCGAGGCGAAGACCATGCTGTAGCCCGACGGCGACAGGCCGAAATGCTCGATGAACACGACGGAGGACCCCGCCAGATAGGAGAAGAAGCTCGCCTGCCCCAGGCCGCCGATGAACACGAGCCCGAGGAAGTGACGGTCCTTGAGAAGGCTCTTGTAGGTCGCCAGGACACGGGGTTTAGCGCCGGCGCCATGCTGCGCCGATCGTGTCTCCGGCAGCAGGAACGCGACCACCAGGAGGCCGCCGAGCCCGATGGCCGCGATGGCCCAGAAGATGATGCGCCAGCTGAAGAATTCGGCCAGCGCACTGCCGGCCAGGGGCGCCAGGATGGGCGAGACGCTGAAGACGAGCATCGTGGTCGCCATGAGCCGTGCGGCCTCGGCGCCCGTGTGAAGGTCGCGGATGATCGCCCGCGGGATGACCATGCTGGCGCAGGCCCCGACGCCTTGCAGGAACCGGAAGGCGATCAGCGCCTCCGGGCTCTGGGCGAAGCTGCATCCGATGGCTCCCAGGATGAACAGGCTCAGGCCGACATAGAGCGGCGGCTTGCGGCCGACCCGGTCCGAGATCGGGCCGTAGATGACCTGACAGAGAGCCACGGCCACGAAGAAGCTCATCAGGCTCATCTGGATGGCGCTGACATCTACCTGCAATTCCCGGGCGATGGCCGGGAAGGCCGGCAGGTACATGTCGATGGCGAAGGGTCCGACGGCGGACAGCATGCCGAGGACGACCGCATTGCGCAGGAAGACGGATCTCATGGGACGAAAACTTCCGTGGCCCCGGCGTCGAGAACCGGGATTGAGAAAGGAACTGCGTCCGGCAGGGGCGCAGGAAACGGGGCACGCATGGGGGAAAGGCGCCGCGATGCGGCGTCGGCAACTGCAAGGGAGTTGCAGATCATGCTTTTAGGCGCCCTGGCCCGCAGGTCAAGCCGGAATGGCAAAAGGGGCACGCTGCGGGATGACCGCGGCGCGCCCCTTTCGGCAGGATCCGGGGCCCGGCGCTACAGCAGCGCGCTCTCCTTACGTCCCGACAGATGGAAGGCGGCGTAGACCGCGACCACCGTCATGACGAGCAGGATCGTGGAGAGGGCGGAGGCCGTTCCATATTCTCCGTCCATGACCGAGAGATAGATGCGCACCGGCATGGTGATCGTGCTGCCGACATAGAGGACGAGGGAGGACGAGAGCTCGTTCATGGCCGTCACGAAGCTCATGAGAGCGCCCGCGAGGATGCCCGGCACGATCAGCGGCACCGTCACCTTCATGAAGGCCTTTCCGGGGGAATAGCCCAGGCTCACCGCCGCATCCTCCAGGTTCGGCCCGACCTGCTTCAGGGCCGCAGCCACCGAACGGGCCGAATACGGCAGGCGCCGAATGAAGACCGCCATGATGATGATGAGGCCGGTTCCCGTGAGCGCGAGCGGCGGATCGTTGAACCGCGTGATGAAGGCGATGCCCATCACGATGCCCGGGACCACGTAAGGAATCATGAGGGTCGCGTCGAGCGCTCCCGTGGCGATGTTCGGCCGCCGCGAGATCAGATAGCCGATCAGGGTTCCGGTGATCACGATGGCGACGACCGCGACGGTCGAGAACAGCAGGGTATTCCAGATCGGATCGGACACCGTCGAGATCACCTTCTCGTAGCTCTGCAGGCTCAAGCCGGGCTGGAACACGGGGCCGCTGGTGCGCCGGAACGAGAACAGCACCACGATGATGGCCGGCAGAGCGCCGATCAGCACGATCGCGTAGGCCAGCACGTGCAGGCCGACGGACTTGACCCCGCCGACATGCTGGCGCTCCGGCTTCTTGATCAGGTTGCTGTGATAGACGTTCTTGCGCAGCACCCAGCGCTGGCCGAACACGATGATCATCGACAGGATGATCAGCACGATGCTGAGCGCGGACGCCATGCCGGGATTGCCGCCGACCTCGCCGCCGTAGAGATTGAAGGCCTCCGTGGCCAGAACGTTGAAGTCGCGCCCGATGATGCGCGGCGTGCCGAAATCCGCGATCGAGAGGACGAAGGTCAGGAGCGCGCTCGCCGAGATCGCCGGCAGGATCAGCGGGAACGTGACCGTGAACAGCCGCCGCGCAGGCGAGACGCCGAGGCTTTCCGCCGCCTCCTCCACTGACCGGTTGATGGCCGAAAGCGCCCCGGACGTGATGAGGAACACGTGCGGGAAGAACTTGAAGGCGAACACCAGGATCACGCCCAGCATCCCGTAGAGGGGCGGGATCGAGATGCCGATGGAGGCCAGCCCCTTGCGTACCACGCCGCTGGCGCCGAACAGGACGATCCACGCATAGGCGCCGATGAAGGGCGGCGACACGAGGGCGACGACCGCCAGCGTCTGGATCAGCGCTCGGCCGTAGATGTGGAACCGGGTCGTCACGAAGGCGAGCGTCACACCGAGGACGAGCGCCCCGGCCATGCCGCCGAACCCGGCGATCAGGGTGTTGCCGATGGCCCGCTGATAGACCCTGGTGGTGAAGATCTGGAAATAGTGGACGAACGAGAAGGCTCCGGTCTCGTTGTCGAGCAGGCTCGCCCGGAGAATGGAGGACAAAGGCCAGATCAGCAGGATGAGCAGGATGACCCAGGCGGCGATCAGGACGAAGGTCCAGAGGTCGTAGCGGAAACGCCGTCTCATCATGGACGCCCCGCGCTCAGCACGTCCCCGTTCGACTGGAACAGGACGACCTTCTGCAACGGAAGCCGCACCTCGACGGGCCTGCCCTCCATCTCGATGAAATCGCGGTCCGGATCGGCCACCTGGGCGACGATTTCGCCTGCCTCCGTCGAGAGCGTGTAATGCGCCTCGCGCCCCAGGAAGGTGACCTTGCGGACCTCACCCCTCAGGGCGATCGCCTCACCATCGGCACTCGCCCCCGTCAACAGAACGTTCTCGGGCCGGATGGCCACTTCCACCGAGCCGGTTCCCACGCCGTGAGGGAAAGGCACGGAATGGCTGCCGACCGTCAGCTGCCCGCCCTGCATCCGGCCTGGCAGGAAGTTCATCGTGCCGACGAAGGCTGCCGCGAAGCGGCGCTGGGGCTTGCGGTAGATTTCGAAGGGCGTGCCGATCTGCTCGACATTGCCCTTGTTCATGACGCAGATCCGGTCCGAGACCGCAAGCGCCTCCTCCTGGTCGTGCGTGACGTAGATCGTCGTGATGCCGAGACGCCGCTGGATGTCGCGGATGTCCTCGCGCAGCTCGATTCTCAGCTTCGCATCGAGGTTGGACAGGGGCTCGTCCATCAGGAGAAGGGTCGGCCGGATCGCCATGGCGCGGGCGAGGCCGATGCGCTGCTGCTGACCGCCCGACATCTCGGCGGGCAGGCGGTTCTGGTATCCGTCGAGGCGAACCATGGCGAGGCTCTCGGCCACCCTGGATTCGATCTCCGCCTTCGGGAGGGATCGCGCCTTCAGCCCGAAGGCGACGTTCTCGGCCACGGTGAGATGCGGGAAGACGGCGTAATCCTGGAACACCATGCCGATATCCCGCTTGTGGGCCGGCTTGTGGTCGATCCGCTCGCCGTTGACGATGATTTCGCCGCGATCCTGATGCTGGAAGCCGGCAATCGTCCTCAGGAGGGTCGTCTTTCCGCAGCCGCTGGGGCCGAGCAGGGTAAAGAACTCGCCTGACGCGATATCGAGATCGATGTTCTCGAGCACCCTCACGTCCCGGTAGCTCTTGGCCAGCCCATGGATCTTCAACCCCGCCACGCCCCATCTCCTTCGTTGCATAACTACGTCTTATACGGCCACGACTTTACAAAACATATAGGCTTCAGCAACATGCCGTAGCTTTGCTAGCAAATCCGGGGAGGATGAGAATGCTGAAAGTGGGTCTGACGGCGGGCGTGCTGCTCGCGTCGCTGAGCGTCGCCGCCATGGCGCAGGACAAGTCGGTCGTGGTCTATACGGCCCACAAGGCGTCGATCGTCGATGCCCTGGTTCCCAAGTTCGAGAAGGAAACGGGGATCAAGGTCGACGTGGTGAAGGCCGGCTCGGGCGACATCATCAAGCGCGTCAAGGCGGAATCCTCCTCGCCCAAGGCCGACGTGATCTGGAGCATCGGCGGCGAGCAGCTCGAGGACAACAAGGACCTGCTGGCGACCTACACGCCGAAGGAGGATGCCGCGATCCTGCCGACCTACAAGGTCAGCCCGGAATGGATCCCCTATACGGGCATCCTGCTCGTGATGGCGGTGAACAAGCAGGAGCTGAAGCCCAACGAGTACCCGAAGACCTGGGCCGAGCTGGGCGACGCCAAGTGGAAGGGCAAGATCTCCTCCGCCCGCGCCGACACCTCGGGATCATCGTTCCAGCAGCTGGCGACCGTTCTCATCGGTCATGGCGACAAGGGCTGGGACGTCTACAACAAGATTCTCGCCAACGTGAATCTGTCCGATTCCTCCGGCGCGGTTCCGCGCTACGTCAACGACGGCGAGGCGCTCGTCGGCCTGACCCTCGAGGACAACGCCCTCGACTACGTCAAGGGCGGCGGCAACATCGCGATCGTCTATCCGGAGGACGGATCCTCGACGGTGGCGGACGGCGTGGCTCTCATCAAGGGCGCACCCCATGCGGAGAACGGCAAGGCGTTCATCGATTGGCTTCTGTCCAAGCCCGTCCAGGAGCAGCTCGTTTCCGAGATCGGCCGCCGCTCCGTCCGCAAGGACGTCACCGGCGCGGGCCTGAAGCCGATCAGCGAAGTGAAGCTCGTCGACTACGACATCAAGAAGGTGGCCCAGAACCGCAACGACTGGATCGCCAAGTGGAAGACGGCGCTGCAGAACCGCTGAGCCGAAGTTAAGAGCACTACCATCATGTGGATAGAGGCATTCTCCGAGGCGAAGGATCCGTCCAAGCCCGACGCCAACGAGGACCGCCTCGTCATCCTTCCGGGCAAGGCCTATGCGGTGATCGACGGGGTCACCGACCGGCACGGCACCCGTTATGACGGGATGCTCTCCGGCCAGTACGCGGCCGTCACCGTCAAGGGCGCGCTCGAGCATCTACTCAGCGCGCCCGACGCGCCGCAGGACGGGCTGTCGATCGTTCAGACCCTGACCCGGTGCCTGGCACAGGCCTATGAGGACCATGGCATCGCCGAAACCGCCCGACGCGACAAGAACATCCGTCTCTCCGCCGCCCTTGCGCTGGTGCTCGTCCAGGATGAGACGATCGACATCGTCCTCGTGGGCGACAGCGGCGTCCGGATCAACGGAGGGCGCATCCTCCAGATGGAGAAGGACCTGGACCTGATCACCTCGGCCCTTCGCCGGGAGGCCTGGCCGGTGATCGGCGTGAGAACTCAGGACCCTGTGACGCGCGAGCAGCTGTCCCGCCGCATCACATGGCACGGCACGCGCCAGCCGCTCGACGGCCTGTCCGAGCTGATGACGGCCGAGGACCTGTTGCGGATCGAGGAGCGGGCGATTGCCGCCAATGCGGCGGCCCTGCCCCATGTGCCCCGCGCGGATATCGAGAACCTCGTGCAGGGCGGCATCGTCAATGCACAGGGCGGCTATCAGAACGATGCCTCGACCTGTCTCGGCTATCCGTGCCTGGACGGCTTCGAGATCCCTGAGGATCTGATCCGGATCGAGCGCCTTCCGAAGAACGAGATCGACACCATCGAGATCTACTCGGACGGCTACTTCAAGCCAGGGGACGGGTTCGGAGTGACCGCCTGGGAGAAGGCTTTCGCGGAGGTCGAGCGCGAGGACCCGTCGAAGATCGTGCTCTATTCCTCACCCAAAGGATCGATCGGCTCGACCTGGGCGGACGACCGGACCTATCTCGGGGTTCGATTCTAGACGCCGCCTCGGGCGGAGAGAACGACCATGAACCGTCCCACCAGCCTGATCGAATCCATCGAGCAGATCGCCCCAAGCCTGAAGAAGGCGGAGCGGCGCGTCGCCGACGTGGTTCTGCAGGACATCGAGGGGACGACCCGGATCAGCATCAAGGCCTTCGCGGCCCAGGCTCAGGTCAGCGAACCGACCGTGATGCGCTTCGCGCGTCGGGTCGGCTGCGACGGCTTCAGCGACTTCAAGCTGCGGCTCGCCCAGGATTTCGCGGTCGGGCGGATGTACTTCGAGGCCGAGCGCAAGGTGCAGTCCGGCGACGCCGAGACGACCGCGCAGAGGGTCTACCAATCGGGGATCGATGCGCTTGCGACCTCCTTCGCGAGTCTGGACGAGAGAGCCCTGGCTGCGGCGGCCTCGGCGATGGCGGAGGCCGGAAAGGTCGTGTGCCTGGGCGTCGGCGGCAGCTCCGCCATCATGGCCCAGGAGATGGAAAACCGCCTTTTCCGTTTCGGGCTCGCCGTCACGGCCGCGGCCGACCCTTACAAGCAGAGCATGCTGGCCGCCATCGCCGACAAGGGTGACGCCTTCGTGGTCTTTTCCGTCACGGGCAAGCCGGCCTCGCTCGTCCATGCCGCGGAGATCGCGGCGGGCCGGGGCGCTGCCGTCATCGCCGTCACCATGCCAGGGAGCCCGCTCGCGGCCCGGGCCACGATCCTGCTGCCCCTGGACGTGCCTGGCGACGAAGTGCATTTCAACTTTCCGAACCGGACCCGCTACGGGCAGCTTCTCGTCATCGACTGCTTGTCGGCCCTTGTGGGCGCCCTGACGAAGCCCGTTTCCGCCCGGAAGCTGCACCGCATCAGGACGACCCTGCTCGCCCTGCACGGCCACACTGACGCACAGCCGATCGGCGACTGACCGACACATTTTCAGAGATCGCGCATGCCCATTTCCACCTATCTCCGCAATCTGCGGGCCAAGATCGGCACCGACCTCGTCATGATGCCGGCCGTCACGGTCCTGGTCCTCGATCAACAGGAGCGTCTTCTCCTGGCCCAGGAGGGCGGCACCGGCCTGTGGATGACGATCGGCGGCGCCATCGATCCGGACGAATCCCCGGCCGACGCGGCGGTCCGCGAATGCTGGGAGGAAACGGGCCTCCATGTGGAGCTGACGAGGCTCGTCGGAGCGTTCGGCGGCCCGCAATACCGGGTGACCTATCCCAACGGGGATGTGGTCTCCTACACCACGATGGTGTTCGAGGCGCGGGTCATCGGCGGCACGGCTCGGGCGGACGGCGAGGAGGCGACGGCCCTGCGCTTTGTGTCCGAGACGGAAGCCGCCGACCTGCCGATGGCGGTCTGGACGAAAGACCTCGTCCGCATCGCCTTCCGGCGCGACGCTGCTCCGGCGTTCGCGCCTCCGAGCTGGACACCGCCCGCTTCCTAGAAGTCGGCCCCGCAGAACTCCCGCGCCATGGTGGTGGAACCGACCGATAGGCCCCCGTCCACCGGCAGGACTGCGCCCGTGATCATGCGCGCGTCCGGCCCGATCAGGAAGGCGGCGACCCCGGCGATGTCGTCCGGTACGCAGATGTCGCTCAGCGGATACCAGCGCTTCAGCCGCTCGAAGATTTCGGGGTTCTTTTCGACGCGCTCCTTCCAGGCCTGGGTCTTGACGCTGCCGGGCGCGATCGCGTTGGCGCGGATGCCATGCCGGCCGAGCTCCACGGCGAGGAACCGGGTCATCTGGTTCAGGCCCGCCTTGGCGGCGCTGTAGGCGGGGTAGCCGTAGATCCCGGAGCCGTTGACGGACGAGATGTTGAGGATCGTGCCGCGCCCCCGCGCGATCATCCCGTCCTGCACGGCCCGCACGCAGCGCCAGGCGCCGTTGAGGTTGAGGTCGATATCGGCCAGCCAATCGGCCTCCTGCGTCGTGCCCAGAGTCGGGCTGACCACGCCGCCTGCATTGTTGACCAGGACTCCGATGCCGCCGAACCGCTTCTCGATCCTCCCGACGGCGCTTTGCACGGACGCCAGTGAGGTGACGTCCGCCTCGATGCCCAGAAGCTGGTCCGGCGAGCCTAGCGCCGCGACGGCCCGGCTCAACGCTTCGCCGCTGCGGTCCAGCATTGCGACCCGGTGACCGTCGCCCAGGAACCGGCGGCAGAGCGCCTGCCCGATATCTCCCGCGCCTCCAGTCACGACGATGGTCTGGCTCATGATCACCCTGCTCCTTCAGATGCTCCGAGAAATGTAGCTTGATGGATATGACGCGTGATGAAAACCGCAAAATTGGCAGAAAATGCGTTGTTAAACTACATTCATGCTCCTAGTCTCCTGGCAGACAGCCGATCGGTGAAGCCATGGATTCCAGCGACAAGACCATCGTCCGCCTCGATTTCGAAGAGGTGATCGTTCCGACCCACCCGGGCGTGATCAATTCGGAGAGCCTGAACAAGCCGCTCCATATGCTGCCCGTGGGCGGCAAGCAGGCCTGGTCGGTGCAGTTCGACGAGTTGCCGAAGCTCATCATGCGCATGACCCTGAAGGACGGCACGGTCGGCATTTCGGAATTCTACCGGGACCACAACTGGTCCATCATCGAGGGCGTCTCCAATCTGCTGCTCGGCCAGAGCATCGCCGACATGCCGCTCCAGGATCTGCCCATCGCCCTGTGCCGGGAATATGACGGCTTCGAATGCGCCATCTGGGACGCCTACGCCAAGTCCCTCGGCGTGCCGCTGCACCGCCTGCTCGGCGGCGCCGTCCGCAATCATGTGAAGATCAGCGCCTGGTCGAGCCATCGCACCGTGGAGGAGATCGGCCCCTGGGTGCAGCAGTATCACCGGCAGGGCTTCGACTGCATCAAGTTCAAGTGCGACCTCGAGGACGACGTCGTCGCCTGGTGCGAGAAGATCAAGGAATACGCCCCCGGCATGAAGGTGATCTTCGATCCCAATCAGCGCTGGGAGAACTCCGGAAACGCCCGGCCAATCATCCGCGGGCTCGAGGAGGTCGGCAACGTCCTGCTGCTGGAAGATCCGATTCAGCGCTGGATGATCCAGGACTACGCGAATCTGCGGCAGTTCTCGTCGATCCCGATCGCCCTTCACGTGTCGCTGCCATACGTCTTCCAGGGCCAGCGTCCCTACGAGGCCGTCAACGCCATCGCGCACGGGGCCGTCGACGGGTTCAACTTCAACGGCGGTCTCGCGAAGTTCAAGGCCCTGGCGGACCTCGCTACGATGGCGGGCCTGCCCTGCTGGCACGGGTCCGAGGTCGACCTCGGCATCCTGGAGGCCATGTACGTGCATCAATCCGCGGCCGCCGCGAGCTGCGTCTGGCCAAGCGACATCTTCGGCCGCATGATCCGCTCGCACGACCTGCTCAAGACGCCCCTCGTCATCGAGCCCCCGCACGTGCGCCTTCCGGAAGGACCCGGCCTCGGAATCGAGCTCGACGAGGAGGCCATCCGCCGGTTCAAGGTTTCCGAGCGCACGATCCGTTAAGGAGCCGCCATGCCAGACACCAATCCGTTTCCCTCCGCCGACGAGGCGCGGCATGCGATCTGGGAAATGCTCGTCCGTCGCGACATCGAGGCCTTCGTGGCCGGCGACTGGGATGCGCATTTCCGGGATTTCGCCCCTGACATCTTCTTCGGCATCGATGCCCGCTTCTCCGACAATCCGGACAGCTGGCGCGTCACCTACGCGGACATTGCACGCTATCGCGAATCCTGGCTCGCCGGATCGAAGGAGCTGAAGGGCCGAATCGAGGATGCCGATCTGCGGCGCGCGATCTTCGCCCTCACGAACCTTCGCGACATCGAGATCATGGGAGACTTCGCCCTTGCGCGAAAGAAGTTCGACGGAACGATCCCGCTGAATGACGGCGGCACCGTCACACTTCGCTGGCAGACGCAGTATTTCTGCCGCCGGGTGGAGGGGCGCTGGCGCATCGCGGGCTTTCTGGGCTACCTGCCGAACCCGATGGGGAGCAGCACTCCGCAGGCGCCTGCGAAATACGCTCCGCCGGCCACGCAGGCTCCCGGCAATGGCCCGTATTCCCCGGTGCTCGAAGTCACGCCCGGCAAGATCGTGGTCATCTCCGGTCAGGCGGCGGTCGGGCCCGACGGCAGGACAATCGGCTCCGACATCCGCACCCAGGCGCGCGTGACGATCGAGAACTGCGCCGCGCAGCTGCGCAATGCCGGCTGCAGCCTCGCGGACGTGTTCAAGGTCAACGTCTACATGACCGACCTGAACGACTGGCCCGCCTTCAACGAGGTCTATGCCGAGATGATGCCCCAGCCCCTTCCGGTCAGGACGGCCGTCGAGACGAAGCTCCTGAGGGACTTCGTGGTGGAAATCGAGCTCTGGGCGGTGAAGCCATGAGGTGGGAAAAGCTCACGAGCCGGGAGATCGGCGCCCTCGACCGCTCCATTCCGGTCATCCTCAACATCGCGGCCATCGAGCAGCACGGTCCACACCTGCCTCTGGACACCGATGCGCGGATCGGCGGCCACTTCCTGGCCGAACTGGACGCCCGGCATTCGGACCAGGTGCTGATCCTGCCGCCGGTCGTGGTCTGCACGTCCGAGCATCACATGGATTTTCCGGGCACGCTGACGGTGCAGCATGCGACGCTGCTCGCCTATGTGACGGACATCCTGAATGCGGTGGCGGCCCACGGCTTTCGCAACATCATCCTGTTCAACAGCCATGGCGGCAACCAGGCCATCGGCCAGGTGATCCTGGAATCCTTCGGCGCGCGGCACCGGGACTGCCGCGTGGCCATGCTGACCTGGTGGCGCATCGCCACCGACGCGCTCCTGAAGGTGCAGGAGGGCGGGTTCGGCAGCGTCGGTCATGCCTGCGAGTTCGAGACCTCGCTCATGATGCTCATCGACGAGGGAACCGTCCGGCGCGACCTCGTTCCCGGTCCCAGCCACGTGATGACCCACGACTGGGCCAACAACGATCTGCTGCGCGGCGGACGGGGAGCCCTCTTCCGGACCATGAAGGAGATCTCCGGCGGCAGCGGCGTCGTGGGCGATCCGAGCCTCGCATCGGCCGAGAAGGGGCATGCCATTACCCGGATCGTGGTCGACGCCCTCGCGGAGATCGTTTCCTCGATGAAATAAGGGGAACGGGCCGCCGGCACGGTCCGGCGGCTCTTGCCGCTCTCAGGGACGGCCATCCGTTCATCGCCGGTCCGTTAACCCTCGTCAACCATGTTCATCAATGGTTGGTTAATCATGTCGCCGAGGGCCCGGCCTCCCGGGCGCATGGCGTCCCGCCGCTCCCGATCGAGCCCTCTTGCGGATATTGCAGGAGCCTGCTTCACGCCCAATATAGTCGGTCGCGGGCTTGCGCCCCTCCCGATGACCCTTCAAGACGAGAGCCATGGCGAGCCTGCAGATCATAGTCTTCGATGTGAGCGGGATCGCCTGCGCCCTGCGCCGGAGCCATGTCCGGGAACTGCTTCCCCTGCCCCACCTCTCGCGGCCGCCGGCTCTTCCGCGGCCGGTCGCAGGCTTCTTCAACCTGGGGGGAACGGCTGTTCCGGTCATCCGTCTCGACGTGCTCTTCGGCGTCGAACGCGAGGCCGAATCCCGCGAGGCGGGCCTCTACCGGCACCTGATCCTGCTCGACGGCCTGTCGCCCGCGGGCCCGGCAGCCCTGCTGGTGGACCGCGTTCTCGACGTGGTCGACCGGCATGAGGCGCAGCTCTCCCCAGTCCGGCCGGAGAATTCGCTCAACGGGTGCGTGGAGGCGGAGATCGAGCACGGCGGCCGTCTCGTCCACCTCCTGTCCCTGGAGCGGATCCTCTTCGCCGAGGAGAAGCAGGCGCTCGCCGAACTGGGACGGCAGGCCCAGACCCGCCTCAACGAGTGGACGGTTCCGGCCTGATGGCCGCGCGTGCCGCCCCGACCCTTCCCCTCGATGCTGACTTTCCCAGGCTGAAAAGCCTCATCATCGAGCGCACCGGGCATTTCTACTACCAGGACAAGGACGACCTGCTCTGGGAGCGCGTGCGCCGGCGTCTCAAGGCCACCGGCGCCCGCAACGCGGCTCAGTTCATCGATCTTCTCAACGCTCCCGGCACCGGGCCCGTCGAATGGGCGCGCCTCGAGGCCGAGATCACCATCGGCGAGACCTTCTTCTTTCGCTACGCGGAACAGTTCGCCGCCCTGCGGGGGACGATCCTGCCCGAGATCATCGAGCGCAAACGCCCCGAGCGCCGCCTGAGGATCTGGAGCGCCGGCTGCGCCACCGGGGCCGAGCCCTACTCGCTCGCCATCCTGGTGCGCCAGCTGCTCGGCGAGGACCTCCCGAACTGGCGCCTCGGCATCATCGGCACGGACATCAACGAGAGCTTTCTGGAGACGGCGCGCAGGGCGCAATTCGGCCAATGGGCGCTGCGTTCGCTTCCGCAGGAGGAGCGTGCGCAGTATTTTCTTCCCGTCGAACGGGAGCAATGGCAGCTCCGGCCCGAATTCCGCTCCCTCGTGCGCTTCGAAAAGCACAATCTGCTGAGCCTCCTCGACGGCAGCTCGCCGCTCCAGTTCACGGAATTCGACCTGATCCTGTGCCGCAACGTCCTCATCTATTTCCACCCGGACACGGTCAACCGAGTCGTGGGCGCGCTGCGCGACTGCCTTCTCGACGACGCATGGATGCTGCTGGGACACGCGGAGCCGAACCCGTCCTTCTCGGCGATCATGCAGGCGGTGAACCTCCCCGGCACCGTCGCCTATCGCCGACGTGAAGGCGTGGCGCAGCCTGCGCCCATCCCGATCGAAGCCGCGGCGGTGCAGGAGGCGCCGGCTTGGCAGCCGAAGCTGCCGCCCCAGGCTCGACCCTCGACGGTCAAGGACCGCTCGGAGCAGAAGCCCGCCCCATCGTCCCCCGTCACGCCCGCCAGACCGCCGGCAAGGCCATCCGGCGCGTGGCCCTCGCTGCTCGCGGACGTCCGCCGCAGGGCCGATGCCGGAGACCTCACGGGAGCCGACGCCATCTGCCTGGAGGCGCTGCGCCAGGAGCCCCTGAACGCCGCCCTCCACTTTTACCACGGACTGATTTCGCAGGCCCTCGGACGCCCGCCCGAAGCAGAGAAGGCCTTCCGTCGCTGCCTTTATCTGGATAAGAGCTTCGCCATGGCTCATTACCACCTTGGACTGCTGCTCCTGGCCGATGGGCGCTCCGCCCCCGGACGCCGCACCTTGGCGAACGCGGCCCGCATCGCCGGCACGATGCCGGACGGCCATCCGCTTCCGGAAGGCGACGGCCTGACGGCCGGCGATCTGCGCCAGCTCGTGCGCGTCCATCTCCAGGCCGCCGATCCTGCCGGGCGGAGGGCGTGACGATGTCCCGCCGGCGCAAGCTCAGGCAGATCACCCGGTCCACGATCATGTCCGCCGAGGAGCGGGCGCGTCACCTCCTCGATGAAAGAACCGAGCGCCTCGCCCGCCGGTCGGGCAAAGCGGAAGAGGCGGCCGCGACCGTACGGGTCCTGGTCTGCAGCGTCGGCCCCGAATATTACGGCCTTCCGCTCGAGGGGGTCGCCGAGGTTCTTGCCTTCCGTATCCCGATGCCGGTTCCCGGGGGGCCCGCAGGGCTCGTTGGGGTTCTCGGTCGCAGCGGGCACCTCGTCAGCGTCGTCGACCTCGGCGCCGCGGTCGGTCAGGCCTCCGCCGCGTCCGACGTCGAGGCCGAGAACCAGCATGTGGTCCTGTTGCGGCGGGAGCAGCCGCGCGTCGCTCTGCGCGTCGACCGCGCCCTCGGAGTCGAGGATGTGCTTCCTCTGACGGCCGAGGACGCCCGAGAATTCCGCATGGAGGCGGTGGTCGGCTACGCGAAGTCGGAGCTCGGCTTTGCGGATCAGGATCGAGTCCTATCTCTGCTCGACATCGACCGCCTCCTTCGTCCCTTCCTGACCCCTTCCCCCGCATCCGGAGTCTAACGTGACGGTCTCGATCGCAAACCGCATCCTTCTTGGCTTCGCCGTCATTGTTGCCCTGATGGTCGGGCTCGGCCTCTACACCATCGGGCAGCTCGAAGACGTCCGCCAGACCACCGAGACGATCGTCTCGCGGGACCTGCAGACGATGCGTCAGGTCGAGATGCTCGGCGAGCAGCAGAACCGGATGCGGGCGGCTCGGGAGGAGGCCGTGTCGCGCTTCCTCCTGCGCTCGCTGGGTCAGCAGCAGAGCTCGTTCGAGCAGCAGGTGACAGAGTGGGGGCGTCTGGCGGCCGCGGCCGACTCCGCCCTGGCCCAGGCCATCTCGGCGACCAGCGGCTACGCGTCCCGGTCCGTCAGCGGCGAAAGAGCCGAAGCCTGGCGCCGCACGGCCGATTTCCTGGCAGCCGCCGGCGGTGAGCTGCGCCAGATCAGGGCGGCGACGGAACGTCAGTTCGCGGCGATGCAGAACAACGATGTTCCGGGCGTTCTTGCGGCCCAGAGCGCCCTGGGCACGGCTCGGAGCGCCTGGAACAAGGCGCTCGACGATACCCGCGGCGTCCTCAACGACGTCATCAATGTCGGCCAGCGCCGCGTGGGCGAGGTCTACGAGCAGAGCCGGGTGTCGATCATGATCGCCCTCGCGGGCGTGGCCCTCCTCAGCATCCTGATCACCTACGCGCTGCGATCCTCCATCGCCAATCCGCTGGGCGCCTTCATGGAATTCGTGGAGCGTGTCGGACGCGGCGATCTCGCGGGCCAGACCGCCACGGTCGGCAAGGACGAGATCGGCCGGCTCGGAGGCACCCTCAACAGCATGGTCGACGGCCTGAGGCAACTGGCCCGCCAGAGCCGCGAGGCCACGGAAAACCTCAACGCGGCGGCGGCCGAGATCCGCGCCTCGACCCAGGAGCAGGCAGCCAGCGTCGAGGAGCAGCTCGCGGCGGTGCAGGAGACGGCCGCCACCGTGGACGAGATCACCCATGCGGGCGCGCAGATCGGCAAGCGGGCCCAGGAGGTCATCGCCTCCGCCCAGGCCACCGCCCAGACCAGCCTTTCCGGACTCCAGGCCGTCGAGGAGACGGCCCGCGCCATGGACGCCATCCGCGAGCAGGCGGAGACGGTCGCCGAGAACATCGTGGCCCTGAGCGAGAAGACGCAGGCCGTAGGCGAGATCATCGCGTCGGTGAACGACATCTCCGAGCGCACCCACCTCCTGGCGCTCAATGCCGCCATCGAGGCGGCCGCCGCCGGCGAGAACGGCCGCAGCTTCGCGGTCGTGGCCTCGGAGATGAAGATCCTCGCCGACCAGGCCAAGGACGCGACCAACCAGGTGCGGTCGATCCTCGGCGACATCCAGCGCGGCATCAACGCCTCCGTCATGCTGACGGAGGAAGCCGTGAAGCGCGTCGCCGCCGGCAAGGAGCGCACGGACACGACCACGCAGACCATCACGGAGATCTCGAGCCGCGTGCAGGAGAGCGTCCAGACCTTCCAGCAGATCGTCGCCTCGACGAACCAGCAGCAGCTCGGAATCGAGCAGGTGATGGGCGCGCTCCAGAACATCCGTCAGGCCAGCCAGCAGACGGCCGCGGGCACCCGCCAGCTCGACATGGCGGCCGCGAACCTGTCCGATCTTTCCCAGCAGCTCCTCGGCCTCGTCGAGCGCTACCGGGTGTGATCCGCACAGGATCGGGGAACCGCGCATCGTGACCGACATCCGCAAGCAACTGCAGGCCGCCTTCGAGATCGAGCACCGGGAGCACCTCCAGGCGATCCGGGCCGCCCTCGACAACGCGGACCGGAGCACGATCGACATGGCGGACGTGTTCCGCCGTGCCCACAGCCTCAAGGGCGCCGCGCGGGCGGTGGACCTTCCGGCCGTCGAGGAGGTAGCGCACCGGCTGGAGGCGCTCTTCGCCCGCGTGCTCGACGGCCAGCAGTCCCTCGACGACGCCACGACCGCCGAAGCCATGGCGAACCTCGACACCATCGAGGATCTCGTCGCCGAGGCGCTGTCGCCGCCCGGCGCTCCCGCGACAGGGACCGCCGCTCAGGAGCGGAAGCCGCCGACGCCTCCTGTCGCTCCTGCAAGCCCTCCTGCGCCTTCGCAAGCCGAGAGCGGCCCCGCACGGACGGCCAAGACCGAAGCTGCGGCGCCCGCCGAATCGGGCTCTGGAACATATCTGCGCGTCGCATCCGAGCAGATGGAGCAGCTCTCCGGCTCCATGTACCAGCTCCTTGCCGAACTTCAGGCCGGCGAGTCCCTGAACGAGGCGCTCCGGCGGATCGAGATCGACGTCCGCGGCCTCCGACGCAGCTGGGACACGCTCCAGGGCCAGATCCTCTCGTCGACCGCCGGACGTGGGAAGGCCGACGGCCTGAGACCGTCCGTGAACACGGCCGTGCCGCGCCTGCGCGACTTCGACCAGGACCTCAAGGCGCTGTTCCGGCGTCTCTCCGCCCTCGCCAGGAACCGCACGCAGTCCGCATGGTCCATCGACCAGGCTGCGCGCCGGCTGCGCGACGATGTCGAGCGGGTTTCGCTCATCGCGGCCGAGACCGTCTTCGGGGGCTTCGGCCACATGGTGCGCGAGATCGCACGGGAGGAAGGCCGCGATGTGCACGTGCGCACCATCGGCCTCGACCTCCAGGTCGATCGCCAGGTGCTGCAGGCCCTGAAGGACCCGGTCATGCACCTCCTGCGCAATGCGCTGAGCCATGGGGTGGAGCCCGCCGCGGAACGGTCCGCGAAGGGCAAGCCCGAACGCGGCGAGATCGTCCTCGAGCTGGCATCGCGCGGCGGGCGCCTCGTCGTCAGCGTCCGCGACGACGGCCGGGGACCGGATCTCGCGCGGATCGAGCGGGTCGCCGTCGAGCGCGGTCTTCTGGCGCCGCGCGCCGAGGGCGCCATGGCGCCCATGATGGATCAGCTGCTGTCGCTCGTCTTCGTGCCCGGGTTCTCGACCGCCGGAGAGGTCGACCGCCTGTCCGGCCGGGGAATCGGCCTGTCGGTCGTGGCAGAAGCCGCCCGCAGGCTGCACGGATCGGTCCTCATGCGCCCGCGGTTTCCCTGGGGCACCGAGATCCTCCTGAACGTGCCCTTCACGGCCGCCCGCCAGTCCCTGCTGTTGGTCGAGGCCGAGGACCGCATGTACGGCCTGCCGTCCCATGCGGTCGCCCGGCTTCTCCGCCTGCCGGCCGCCGCGCTCGAAAGTGTGGAGGGGCGCCCCACCGTGCGGATCGAGATCGGGGGGGAAGACGTTGTTGTTCCTGTTATCGCCATCGCAGCCCTGACAGGATCCCCCCATGCCCAGATCCCCATCGAGGCCGGCAACGTGAAAGCCGTTCTCGTCCGACATGGCGCGCGCCACTGCGCCCTCGCCGTCAATGCCTTCCACGACGTCCGCGCGATGCTGGTCAGCGACGTCGACGCCGTCGGGCTGGGCGACATGGTCTCCGGCACCGTCCTGCTCGAGGACGAGATGCCGGCCCTCGTGCTCAGCCCGGACCTCCTCATCGAGCACTGGGTGAAGAACGAGAGCCATCTCGCGGCAGGCGGCCTTGGGCTGGCTCCCGCAGCAACGGACCAGCGGGGAGCGACGACCATTCTCGTGGTGGACGATTCCATCACCACCAGAACCCTCGAAAAGAGCATTCTCGAGGCTCAGGGCTATCGCGTGCTGCTCAGCGTCGACGGCATCGACGCCCTCAACGTGCTGAGATCCGGCGAAGCGATGGTGGATCTCGTGATCGCCGACGTGGAAATGCCGCGCATGGACGGCTTCGGACTCCTTCAGGCGGTCAAGACCGATCCGCGGATCGCGTCCACCCCGGTCATCCTCATGACGTCGCGGGCCGATCCGGAGGACGTGCGCCGCGGCCTCGATCTCGGGGCCAGCGCCTACATCACCAAGCAGAAGTTCGACCAGCGCGAACTGCTGGCAACCATCGGGCAGCTGCTATGAGCACATCCCCGCAGGTACCCGTTCGGGTGATGGTGGTCGAGGACTCCCTCGTGGTCCGCCAACTCCTCGTCCACATCATCGCGCGCGACCCGCGTCTCGTGGTGGCGGCGGCGGTCGGATCCGCCGAGGAGGCCCTGCAGGAGATCGGGCGCGTGCAGCCCGACGTCATCTCGATGGACATCCGCCTGCCCGGCATGGACGGCCTTGAGGCGACGCGCCGGATCATGTCGGAACATCCGACGCCGATCGTGGTGATCGCCGGCAGCATCGAGGACGAATCCCTCAAGATTTCGATGAACGCGCTCAGGGCCGGCGCCCTGACGGTCGTGGAGAAGCCCGTCGGCCTGACGAGCGCCGGCTTCGACGGCATCGCCGAGACGATCTGCACCCAGCTCTACATCATGAGCCAGGTCCCCGTGGTCCGGCAGCGCTCCTTCGCGTGGCGTCCGCAGGCCGCCTCGACCTCGGTTCCGGCGTCGCGGCCCGAGCTCGATCGCAGCCCCTCGCGCCCGACGATCCTCGGAATCGCCGCCTCGACCGGCGGCCCCCCTGCCCTGGCGAAAATCCTCGGCGGGCTTCCGGCCGAATTTCCGCTTCCGATCCTGCTCGTGCAGCACATGGGCGCGCCCTTCATGGAGGGCTTCGCCTCCTGGCTCAACGGACTCATGCCTCTCGATGTCCGGGTCGCCCGCGACCAGGAGATCCCCGTCGCCGGGCGGGTCTACGTGGCGCCCGGCGACCGCCATCTCCTGCTGTCTCCGGTCGGGACGCTCCAGATCAGCGCCGCTCCGCCGCTGGCGAGCCAGAGGCCGTCCGCCACCCTCCTGTTCCAGTCCATGGCCAGGTCGGCCGGTTCGCGCGGCGTCGGCGTGATCCTGACGGGCATGGGCGAGGACGGGGCGCAAGGACTGGTCGAACTGCGTCAGGCCGGGGGTTACACCGTCGCCGAAGACGAAAGCACCGCGGTCGTCTACGGCATGCCGGCCGCCGCCGTGCGGCTGGGAGGCGTGCGCCTCAGCCTGCCTCTCGACCTGATAGCACCCCGGCTCCTGCGCCTGACGCGGGGAGACGGCGAATGAGCGTCGGTCCCGGCGGCGCGCCCACCGCCGACATCCTCCTGGTCGAGGATTCCGAGACCCAGGCCCTTCAGCTTCGGCACATGCTGGAGACAAACGGATTCGAGGTCACCTGGCGCGCGACCGCCGAAGCCGCCCTGGACAGCCTGAACGAGAGGCTGCCGGACCTCGTCATCGCGGATTTCCACCTCCCGGGCATGAACGGCGACGAGCTGACCCGCCAGATGCGCCTGAACGTGCGCACCCGGGCCATCCCGGTCATCATGCTGACGGAGGCGCGGGAGCGGGCCGTCGAGCGGCAGGGCCTGGAGAGTGGCGCCGACGCGTACATTTCCAAATCCGCCGAGCGGGAGCTCATCATCCTGCGGATCAGGGCGCTGCTGCGCCGGCGGTCGACCCCTGTCGGGGAGACCACGGAGGGCCACGAGGCCCCGAGCTTCAGCACCTTCCGCCGGGCCTGCATCCTGGTCGTCGACGACAGCCAGACCCGCCGGACCTACCTGCACGACCTGCTTTCGCGGGAAGGCTATGCGGTCTCGCTCGCGGCCGAGCCCGCGGAGGCGATCAGCCTGATCGGGTCGCCGGACACGGCCTGGGACTGCGTTCTCGTCAACATCCTCAGCCCGCGCTTCGACGGGCTGGAGCTCTGCCGGCAGCTCAACTCCTACCGCGGCCTCGCCCCCCTGCCGGGCATGGAGGTCTCCGGCTTTTCGATCGTGGGCCTCGGCAACGAGGATGGGGGAGACGTGCTGGCCAAGGCCTTCGCGGCCGGGGCGGACGACATCGTGCCGACCACGGCGGACGCCGACGTCATGCGGATCCGCGTCCGCGCCCTCGTGCGGCGCAAGCTGCTGCAGGACGAGAACTGGCGCATCGAGGCCGAGCTCCGGGAGCGGGAGCTCGCCTTCGAGCGCGCCAGGGCGGAGGCCGCCTCGGCGGAGGCCCTCGCCAAAGCGAACCAGGAGCTGGAAGAGGCGAACCGCCGCCTGAAGGACACGCAGTCTAAGCTCGTCCAGGCCGCCAAGATGGCCTCCCTCGGCGAACTCGTCGCGGGCATCGCGCACGAGATCAACAATCCGCTCGCGTTCATCCTGGCCCATCAGGGCACGGTCGAGAGGTTGCTCAACGACGTGGCCGCGAAACTTCCGCCGGATGCGGGCCTCGAGCGGCCGGTCGCCAAATGCATCGAGCGGGTCGGGGCCATGAAGCTGGGCCTGGGACGCATCCAGGAACTGGTCCTGAACCTCCGGCGCTTCTCGCGGCTGGACGAGGGCGACTTCCAGACGGTCAACGTCAGGGATTCCATCGAAACCGTCGTGGCTCTCCTGGGCCACAAGCTCGGCACCCGGATCGACGTGCGGCGGCGCTACGAGGCGGTGCCGGACCTCTACTGCTCGCCGGCCCTGCTGAACCAAGTGGTGATGAACATCATCGGCAATGCGGCGGACGCCATCAGCGGAACCGGCGCCATCGACATTGAAACATCCAGCGACGAGACAACCTATACCATCAGGATCAGCGACACGGGGCCTGGAATCCCTTCGGAGCTGCGCGAGCGCATCTTCGAGCCGTTCTTCACGACCAAGCCGGTCGGTGCCGGAACTGGACTTGGGCTCGCCATTGCCTATAGCGTAGTCCAAGCCCACAAGGGGACGATCACCGTGGATTCCAGCCCTTCGGGAGGCACGAGCTTCACCATTACAATCCCTAGGCAGAATATCGGATGACCTTGTCGAGCGAGTTCCATGGAAGGACCGGGACGATCCTCGTCGTCGACGACGAGCCGGATATCCTCGTCGCGCTCGAGGACCTGTTCGAGAACGATTATCGCGTCCTTTCGACCACCTCGCCCCTGAAGGCGCTGGACATCATTGCGAAAGAGCCGGACATCGCGATCATCATCTCCGATCAGCGCATGCCCGAAATGGCCGGAGACGAGTTCCTGGCGAAGGCGCGCCGCCACAGCGACGCGGAGGCGATCCTCCTGACGGGCTACGCCGACATGAAGGCGGTGATCGGCGCCGTGAACAAGGGCCGGATCATGGCCTACGTTCCGAAGCCCTGGGATCCGGCCGCCCTCTCCAGCATGGTCGCCTCGGCTTATGAGCGGCACACCCTCTCGCGTGAGCTGGAGACGGAGCGCGCCCTCCTGCGCGGCCTGATGGAAAGCATGGGGGACCAGATCTCGTTCAAGGATCCGGACGGCCGGTTCGTACGCCTGAATGCCAGCAAGGCCAGGAGCCTCAACGTCGCGCCCGATGCGTGCCTCGGCCGAAAGGAGAGCGAGTTCGTCGCCTCCGACCGCGCCGCCCTGATCGAGCAATCGGTGCGTCAGGCCATCGCCGAGCGCAGGCCGTGCGAGAGCACCGAGGAACGCCGCTCCGCGGACGGTGCGACGCAATGGTTCCTCGTGAACCACATCCCCATTCTCGACGAATCGGGCGCGGTGACGAACGTCGCGACGATCGAGCGCGACATCACCGAGCGCAAGGTGATGGAGATGCGCCTGCGCCAGGCCGACAAGATGCAGGCGCTCGGAACGCTGGCCGGCGGCGTCGCGCATGACTTCAACAACCTGCTGATGGCCGTTCTGGGAAGCCTCGACCTCGCCTCCCGCCGGGCGCCGGACGATCCGCGCCTGACGCGGCTCCTGCAGAACGCAACTTATGCGGCAGAGCGCGGCGCGTCGCTCACGCAGCGCCTCCTGAGCTTCAGCCGGCAAAGGGACCTCAGGCTCCAGGCCGTCGACGTCAATCAGGTCATCCGGGACATGAACGACCTGCTGACCCGCACCCTCGGCGGCTTCATCCGCATCGAGCGCGAACTGGCGGAGCGGCTATGGATGGCGATGGTCGATCCGGACCAGCTCGAGCTGGCGATCCTCAACCTGTGCATCAATGCCCGCGACGCCATGGCCGAGAACGGCGTGCTGACCCTCTCGACCCGCAACGAAACCGTCGAGGAGGGTCAGGTTACGGATCTGGGCCGCGGCGATTACGTGGTGATCTCGGTCGCGGATACGGGCGCCGGCATGTCGCCGGAGATCCTGAGCCGGGTGCTCGAGCCCTTCTTCACCACGAAGGAAGTCGGCAAGGGGACCGGGCTCGGCCTGTCCATGGTCTACGGGCTCGCGCAGCAATCGGGCGGAACCGTCACCATCAACAGCACGGTCGGCGTGGGCACGACGGTCGAACTCTATCTGTCCAGGACGGCGACGGACGAGTCCTCCACCCCGGACCGAAAAGTCTCGTCGGACATGCCCTCCGAAAAGATGCGCGTCCTGCTCGTCGACGACGACGCGGAAGTCCGGACCGTCACGGCCGCCTATCTGAACGAGATGGGCCATCGCGTGGTCGAAGCCGCCGACGGCGCCTCCGCTCTCGAAATTTTGAAGACGGACGAACAGCTCGATCTCCTCATCGCGGACTTCGCGATGCCGGGCATGACCGGCCTCGAGCTCGCCGTGAAGGCGAGAAAGCTGCATCCGGAGGTCGGCATCCTTCTCGTGACGGGATACGCGGATCCGGAGCGGATGCCCGAGGACTACCCCGTTCTGCACAAGCCTTTCACCCGGGCCGATCTCGGCGCCAAGGTGGCCGAGGCTGCGCGCAGGGCCGATTCAGCGGACGCGCCCCGGTAGCGGTCGGGAGCGCCGAAGCGCCGTAGGGTCAGAGAGGCGGCCTGCTCGGTTGCAAGAAATTTCTCTTGCCGATAGGGAAGCGTCCTGACGCTCCTCGGGACGCCTGCCCTTTTTCGCACCGCAGCCATAATCGCGGAAAAGTTATGCGCCGGGCGGCGGCCGCGTCCTGCGCGGTAAGCATGAAATGGTATATTTTTTCGAAAACTTTCGGATCGTCGTCGGGACAGATTGACATTATTGAGGCTTCGCACCTTAACTCCGTCACAGAACGGCCACGAGTAGCCGTCTCAGAGGACCTATCGATGAAGAAATCAGCCCTTTTCGCAGCCATCTGCGTTCCGGCTTTCCTGGCAGCGGCCCCGCTGGCGGCCAAAACCCTCGTCTACTGCTCCGAGGGCAGCCCGGAGAACTTCTACCCCGGCGTCAACACCACCGGCACGTCGTTCGACGCCAGCGAGCAGATCTACAACCGCATCGTCGAGTTCGAGCGCGGCGGCACCAAGGTGAACCCGAGCCTCGCCGAGAAGTGGGACGTCTCCGCTGACGGCACGGTCTACACCTTCCACCTCCGCAAGAACGTGAAGTGGCACTCCAACAAGAACTTCAAGCCCACCCGCAACATGAACGCCGACGACATCGTGTTCATGTTCGAGCGTCAGTGGAAGGAAGACAATCCGTACTTCAAGGTCACCAGCCCGAACCACTCCTACTTCAGCGACATGGGCATGCCCAAGCTCCTGAAGTCGGTCGAGAAGGTCGACGACTCCACCGTCCGCGTGACACTGAACCAGCCCGAAGCGCCGTTCCTGGCGAACCTCGCCATGATGTGGGCGAGCGTGCAGTCCAAGGAATACGCCGACGCGATGCTCAAGGCCGGCACCCCCGAGAAGATCGACCAAGAGCCGATCGGCACGGGCCCGTTCTCCCTGGTCCAGTACCAGAAGGACGCCATCATCCGCTACAAGGCCTTCCCCGAGTACTGGGCCGGCAAGGCGAAGCTCGACGACCTGGTGTTCTCGATCACCCCGGACGCCTCCGTGCGCTGGGCGAAGCTCCAGAAGGGCGAATGCCACGTCATGCCGTATCCGAACCCGGCTGACCTCGAGGCGATGAAGAAGGACACGAACGTCCAGATCCTCGAGCAGCCCGGCCTGAACATCGGCTACCTCGCCTACCAGACCACCAAGAAGCCCTTCGACGACGTGCGCGTCCGCAAGGCCTTCAACATGGCCATGAACAAGAAGGCCATCGTCGACGCGGTGTTCCTCGGCAGCGGCGTCCCGGCCAAGAACCCGATCCCGCCGTCCATGTGGTCGTACAACGACTCCGTGAAGGAAGACGAGTACAACCCGGACGCCGCCAAGAAGCTTCTTGCGGAAGCCGGTTATCCGAACGGCCTCGAGACCGACCTCTGGGCCATGCCGGTCCAGCGTCCCTACAACCCGAATGCGCGTCGCATCGCCGAGCTCATGCAGGCCGACCTCGCCAAGATCGGCGTGAAGGCCGAGATCAAGAGCTTCGAGTGGGGCGAGTACCGCAAGCGGGCCCAGGCCGGCGAGCACCAGATGGCGCAGCTGGGCTGGACGGGCGACAACGGCGACCCGGACAACTTCCTGCACACCCTGCTCGGTTGCGCCTCGGCGCAGTCGGCCTCGGGCTCGAACATCGCCAAGTGGTGCTACAAGCCCTTCGACGATCTCGTGACGAAGGCGAAGGTCACGACCGACCAGGCCGAGCGCACGAAGCTCTACGAGCAGGCTCAGGTGATCTTCAAGGAGCAGGCTCCCTGGTTCACCGTGGCTCACGCGGTTCAGCTGAAGCCGGTCCGCAAGGAAGTCGTGGACTTCAAGCTCTCGCCGTTCGGCCGCCACACCTTCTACGGCGTGGACCTCAAGGGCAAGTAAGCCTCAACACCCAACCCGTGGCGGAGCGGCCTTGGCGCCGCTCCGCCTTTTTACATTGAACCGATGCTCCGCTTCATCCTCACCCGCGTCAGCCTCGTCATCCCGACCTTCATCGGGATCACGCTGCTCGCCTTCTTCCTCATCCGGCTCGTCCCAGGCGACCCGATCGAAACCCTCGCGGGCGAGCGCGGCATCGATCCCGCCCGCCACGAGCAGCTGCGCAAGGAATACGGCTTCGACAAGCCGGTCCTCGTTCAATACGGCATCTATCTCGGCCGCGTGCTGCAGGGCGATCTCGGCAAGTCCATGATCACGCAGGAGCCGGTCCTGAGCGAGTTCAGCGCGCTGTTCCCGGCCACCATCGAGCTGGCGCTGTGCGCGATCCTGTTCGCCCTCCTGATCGGGCTTCCGGCCGGGATCCTCGCGGCCATCCGACGAAATTCCATCTTCGACCATGGGGTGATGGGCATATCCCTCACGGGCTATTCCATGCCCATCTTCTGGTGGGGCCTGATCCTCATCCTGGTCTTCTCGGTGCAGCTCGACCTGACCCCCGTCTCGGGCCGCATCGACGTGCTCTACTACATCGAGCCGGTCACCGGATTCCTGCTGATCGACACCCTGCTGTCGGACGAGGAAGGCGCCTTCTGGTCGGCCGTCAAGCACCTGATCCTGCCCACGATCGTGCTCGGCACCGTGCCGCTCGCCGTCATCGCCCGCATGACCCGCTCGGCGATGCTCGAGGTCCTGGGCGAGGACTACATCCGCACCGCCAAGGCCAAGGGCCTCTCCCGGTTCCGGGTCGTCGCGCTGCATGCCCTGCGCAACGCCCTGATCCCCGTCGTCACCGTCATCGGCCTCCAGATCGGCGTGCTGTTCACCGGCGCGATCCTGACCGAGACGATCTTTTCCTGGCCCGGTGTCGGCAAATGGCTCATCGACGCCATCTTCCGGCGCGACTATCCCGTCCTCCAGGGCGGCGCGCTCCTCCTCGGCGTCGTCGTCATGGGCGTGAACCTGCTCGTCGACCTCACCTATGGCCTCATCAATCCGCGCATCAGGCACAACCGATGACCGCTGAAACCATGGAAGCTCCCGCCGTCGCCGCGCCGACGGCCACCCCTCCCCACCCCTTGCGCGAGTTCTGGGGCTATTTCAGCGCCAATCACGGCGCCGTGGCGGGTCTCGTCATCATCATCGCGGTGGTGCTGGTGGCGCTGCTGGCCGACGTGCTGGCGCCGCACTCGCCCTACGTCACCGACACGTCGATCGCCCTGAAGCCGCCGTTCTGGCAGGAGGGCGGATCGCTCGCCTATCCGCTCGGCACCGATCCGATCGGCCGCGACATCCTCTCGCGCCTGATCTACGGCGCGCGTCTGTCGCTGCTCATCGGCATCATGGTGGTGACGATCTCGATCGTGGTCGGCACGGTCCTCGGTCTCGTGGCGGGCTTCTTCCGCGGCCTGACCGAGATCTTCATCATGCGCCTGATGGACATCATCCTGACGCTGCCGAGCCTGCTGCTCGCCATCGTGATCGTCGCGGTGCTCGGCCCCGGCCTGATGAACTCCATGTTGGCGGTCGCCCTGGTGATTTTGCCGCATTACGTGCGCCTTGCGCGCGCCGCCGTGATCACCGAGACGTCCAAGGACTACGTGATGGCGGCCCGCGTCAGCGGCGCCGGCACGACGCGGCTGATGTTCAAGGAGGTGCTGCCCAACTGCACGGCGCCTCTCATCGTGCAGGCCTCGCTCGGCATCTCGACCGCCATCCTGGACGCGGCGGCGCTCGGGTTCCTCGGCCTCGGCGCGCAGCCGCCGTCGCCCGAATGGGGCACCATGCTGGCCGACGCCCGTGAGTTCGTGCTCCGTGCCTGGTGGGTCGTGACCTTCCCGGGTCTGGCGATCCTCGTCACGGTGCTTGCCTTCAATCTCCTCGGGGATGGTCTGCGCGACGCCCTCGATCCCAAACTGAAGCGCTAAAACCATGGCCCTTCTCGAAATTGAAAACCTCTCGGTCGAATTTCCGACCCAGGGCGGCATCATGCGCGCCGTCGACGGCGTGAGTCTTTCCCTCGACGAGGGCGAGGTTCTCGGCGTCGTCGGCGAGTCCGGCTCCGGCAAGAGCGTCACCATGCTCGCCGTCATGGGCCTGATCCCGTTTCCGGGACGCGTAAAGGCCGACCGACTCGCCTTCAACGGACGGGACCTGCTGACCATGTCGGAGAAGGAGCGGCGCCAGCTCACCGGCAAGGACGTCGCGATGATCTTCCAGGAGCCGACGACGAGCCTCAACCCCTCGTTCACGATCGGCTTCCAGCTCGCCGAAACCCTGCGCCTGCATGAGGGCATGGACCGCAAGGCCGCGCGCCGCCGGTCGATCGAGCTCCTGGAGCAGGTCGGCATCCCGTCCGCGGAAAGCCGCCTCTCGGCTTTCCCGCACCAGCTTTCGGGCGGCATGAACCAGCGCGTGATGATCGCCATGGCGATCGCCTGCAACCCGAAGCTCCTCATCGCCGACGAGCCGACCACCGCGCTCGACGTGACGATCCAGGCCCAGATCCTCGACCTGCTGATGACGCTCCAGAAGGAGCGCAACATGGCGCTCGTCATGATCACCCACAACATGGGCGTCGTGGCCGAGACGGCACGGCGGGTCATGGTGATGTATGCCGGGCAGATCATGGAGGAGCGCTCCGCCGGCGACCTCTTCGCCTCGCCGCAGCATCCCTATACGGCGGCGCTGCTCGCCGCCCTGCCGGAACGCAGCGAGGGCAGCACGCGCCTCGCCACCATCCCAGGCGTCGTGCCGGGCCTCTACGACCGCCCGAAGGGCTGCCTGTTCAGCCCGCGCTGCGCCTATGCGACCGAGCATTCGCGCAACGTGCGGCCAGAGCTGCGGCCCTGGGCCGGCGGAAAGATCCGCTGCCACTACCCGCTCGGCGACCCGAACCGGAACGCCGAAATCCAAGCTGATCATCCTGTCGGAGCGGAGGCCGCATCGTGAGCGCCCCCATCGTTGAAGCCAAGGGCCTGAAGCGCGTCTACGAGGTGAAGCGCGGGCTGTTCAAGGAGCCTGGCCGCCTGCAGGCCGTGGGCGGCGTGTCGTTCTCGGTCGAGCCGGGAAAGACCCTCGCGGTGGTCGGCGAATCCGGCTGCGGCAAGTCCACGCTCGCCCGCATGGTGACGCTGATCGAGAAGCCGACGGAAGGGTCCCTGACCCTCGACGGCGTCGACGCCGTCAATCCGCCGTCGAACCGGAAGACGGATCTGCGCCGCATGGTGCAGCTCGTCTTCCAGAACCCCTACGGCTCCCTCAATCCGCGCAAGAAGGTCGGGACGATCCTCGAGGAGCCGCTCGCCATCAACACCGACCTGTCCTCGTCCGAGCGGACCGAGCGGGCCAGGGCCATGATGGCGAAGGTGGGCCTGCGGCCGGAGTACTACAACCGCTACCCGCACATGTTCTCCGGCGGCCAGCGCCAGCGCATCGCCATCGCGCGCGCCCTGATGCTGTCGCCCAAGCTCGTGGTGGCGGACGAGCCGGTCTCGGCCCTCGACGTGTCGATCCAGGCGCAGGTGCTCAACCTCCTGCAGGACCTGCAATCCGAGATGGGGCTCGCCTATCTGTTCATCTCGCACGACCTCGGCGTGGTCCGTCACATCGCCCACGACGTGCTCGTGATGTATCTCGGACATGCGGTCGAGCAGGGGCCGAAGGAGCGCATCTATGCGCGTCCGCTGCATCCCTACACGCAGGCGCTCCTGTCCTCGACGCCCGGCATCTCCGGCGTGAAGCGCAAGCGCATCGTGCTGAAGGGCGAGCTGCCCTCGCCGCTCAACCCGCCGAAAGGGTGCGTGTTCTCGACGCGCTGCCCCTACGTGACGGAGCGCTGCAAGGTCGAGCGTCCGCAGCCGCGGCTGCTCGACGGCCGGTATGTGGCCTGCCACTACGCCGAGAACTTCCTCAAGGAAACCGCCGCCTGAGCATCGGGCCGCGCATTCCGCATATCGCGGTCCGAAAATCGGAAGAGAGCCGGTTTCACGCTGTCGGAGCCGGCTCTTTTTTCATTCAAGCCGGCAGAGGCAGACGCTCGCCGGACGCCATGCTCTTGTCGGCCTGCTGGTTGGCCTTGGCCGAGCGGACCGCGTCCGACCTCTCCTCTGCGCTGGTCGCGACCTTGAGGCAGCATCTCACGCCTTCGCGCAGGGACACGACGTAGTAGTCCGCGCCGATCGTGCCGCGAAGCGCCTCGTCCTGCAGCACCTTGTCGTCGGAGGGCCACAGGCCCACCAGGATCGGCACGTTCGGAACCTGCTTGCGCAGCCGCCTCAGGAGGAAGCGCAGATGCGCCGGGGTGCCGCCGATCTCGAGATAGCAGACGCACACCATCTGCACGCCCGTCGCGTCGAGGTTGGCGATCGCCGTCCGCGACACCTCGGCGTGCGGAACGGTGCGGGTGCCGAGCCCGTGCTTGCCCAGGAGCTGAGCCAGCATGTCGGCGGCGGCATCGTCGAGGAGCCCGCGTCCGGCGATGCACAGGACCGCGCCGGGGGCCGCCCAGGAATCCGGGATCAAGTCCTCCCGCGGCTTCGGCTCGACCGCAGGCTCCTTGATGTCGGGCTTGGCGTTCTCGGGTGACGCCACGGGCTCGGCTTCGGTCTCCTTCGGCTCCGGTTCGACGTCGTCATGGGCCGAGAGGTCGTGCACCAGGGCCTGCGCCACGGTCTTCACCTGCTCGAGCTGATGGCCCGTGAGCACGCCCCGGTTCGCGTCGTTGGCGGCGAGCTGAAGGCCCCTGAGGGCGACCTCGTCGTAATAGGAGGTGAGCGAGCGCTCCTTGAGCAGGAGCTCCGCGGATTCGAGCGCCTCGTCGGGATCGCCCGCCAGCATGCGCTGGTAGAGGTTCTCGGCGGGCGTGAGCGCCGGCCGGTCGCCCAGCAGCACGTCCAGGAACTCGAGCCGTTCCACGTGCCGGCCGAGCACCACGAGGCAGAGGGTCAGCGGCGTGGCGATGAGAAGGCCCACAGGCCCCCAGAGCCAGGTCCAGAAGATGGCTGAGATCACGACCGAGAACGGCGAGAGGCCGGTGCTCTGGCCATAGACGAGGGGCTCGACCACGTGTCCCATCAGTGGCTCGCTGATCAGGAAGAGCGCGATGGTCATGAGGACCATCGACCAGCCGGGATCGACGGCGGCGGCGAGCATGATCGGGAAGGCCGCCGCCAGGAACGAGCCGATATAGGGCACGAACCGCATCAGGGCCGTGAAGACGCCCCACAGGACCGGGCTCGGCACGCCGATCAGCCACAGCCCGACGCCGATGAAGACGCCGAAGCCCGAATTGAGCGCCAGCTGGGTGAGGAAGTAGCGGCTGAGCCGCCGCGCCGCGTCGTCCATGGCGGCCGTGGTGCGGTGCAGGTCGGTCGAGCCGAACAGCCGGATCATGCGGTCGCGCAGGTCCTCCCGCTGCAGGAGGATGAAGATCAGGACCACGAAGACGATGCCGGTGGTCGCCAGCGGGTGGAGCAGAGGCACCGCGATGTTGCGTGCGATCTCGAGCGGCGTCGGTTCGCGCTCGTGCACCTCGACCGGGAGCGGGCCGGGTTCGGGAACGGGCGCCGGCGCTGGAGCAGCCGACGACGGAGCCTGAGCCGGAGGCGGCGTTTCGGGATTCTCCTTCGGCTCCTCCTTCACGGCGGTGTTGAACTGCTTCCACAGGGACGGCAGATGGCCGATGGTTCCTGAGCGGAGCGAGCCGACCTTCTCGCGGATGGTGGTCTGGTAGCGGGGCAGATCGGTGGCCAGCCCAGCGAGCTGGTAGCCGATTACGGTCCCCAGGCCTCCGATGATCCCGAGGGTGACGAGAACCGCGATGATGACCGACGGCACCCTCCCGAGACGCCAGCGCCTCAGGAGCTCCACGAAGGGCGCGAGCACGAAGGCCAGCAGGATGGCGAGCACGACGGGCAGGAACACGTCCTGGCCGATATACAGGGCGGCCAGGACCACCACCCCGACCGCCAGGGTCATCAAGCCGCTGATGCCTGGGACGCCCGGGGGCTGGACCTCGGTCTCTGGGGGCGGCACGGGCGTCGGGGCAACGGGCATGAACATGTCTCTCCGGCCGCGGGACTCCGGTCGGCCTCCACGACAACGTCAAAGGCCGCGGATCGATCCTTGGCCGTAAGGAGAAGCCGATTCCTGGGACCTTTTGCCGTCTCGGAGAACGTGAGCCCGCCCCCATCTTAAGGTTTTCAGCAGTCTCATCCGCATTCCGCCCATGTCGATTTCCAGACGAAACCTCCTCATCGGGGCGGCTCTCGCCGCCTCCCCCTCCATCCACGCCCAGGAAGGAAAGCCGAGCCTTATGCCTCTCATGGAACAGCGCCAGAGCTTCAGGAGCGGCGGCAGGGCCATTGCCGTCGAGACTTTCCAGGAGGGCGGCTCCGCACCCCGCCCGGCCGTGCTCATGCTGCACGGGGCCGACGGGCTGGGCGGCCATGGGCAGTACCGCGAGGGGGCCCGAAGCGTCGCGAGGGCGGGCTATCAGGTCCACCTCGTCCACTACCTCGACCGGACCGGCGAGAGGCGCGCCTCCTTCAGCACCCTGTTCCAGAACTTCCAGCCCTGGATGGAGACGGTCCACGACGCGCTCGCGTGGGCGTCAGGCCATGACGGGGCCGATCCGAAGCGCATCGGCATCGTCGGCATCTCGCTCGGCGCGGCTTTAGGATTAGCCGTGTCGAGCGCGGAGCCACGCATCAGGGCGCTGGTGAACTACTTCGGTCCGCTTCCCCAGGGCGCGATTGCGAAGGACGCGCGGCTTCCGCCGACTCTGGTGCTGCACGGCGGCATGGACCCGATCGTTCCCGTTTCGAACGCCTATGCGATCGAAGCGCTTCTGCGGCAGCAGAACGTGCCGCACGAGGTGAAGATCTATCCGGAGCAGGCCCACGGGTTCCGCGGCGAGGCCGAGCGGGATGCCACCCGGCGCTCGCTCGCCTTCCTTCAGCGCCACCTCGGCTCCGGCCAGGCCGACGGCTCGACGGCTCTTCCGATGAACGGATGAGGCCGCTAAGAATGATCGCCCGAACGAGTGAGGACACCGAGAGACCATGACGGCACCTGCTTCGACCCCCGCGGACAACCCTCTCCTTCGTCCCTGGACGGGCCCTCATGGGCTCCCTCCGTTCGAGAGCATCGCGCCCGACCATTTCCGTCCGGCCTTCGACACGGCGCTTGCCGAGCAGCAGGCGGAGATCGCGGCCATCGCGGACGCAACGGACGCACCGACCTTCGCCAACACGGTCGAGGCGATGGAGCGCAGCGGGCAGGCCCTGAAGCGGGTCGGCGGCGTGTTCTTCAACCTCTCGGGATCCCATACGAACGACGCCATCCAGGCCATCGAGCGTGAGATGGCCCCGGTGCTCGCCAAGCACCGCAACAGCATCTTCATGAACGAGACGCTGTTCCGGCGCGTCGACGAACTCCACCGTCGGCGCGAGACGCTCGGCCTCGATGCCGAGCAGGCGCGGGTGCTCGACCGCTACCACACGATCTTCGTGCGTGCGGGCGCACGCCTCGGGCCCGAGGAGAAGAAGCGCCTCGCGGCGATCACCGAACGGCTGGCGTCGCTGGGCACCCAGTTCTCGCAGAACGTCCTGGCCGACGAGAAATCCTACCGGCTCGTCCTCGACGGCGAAGCCGATCTCGCCGGCCTTCCGCCCTTCCTGGTCGAGGCGGCCGCGCAGGCCGCCGAGGATGCGGGCCTGAACGGCAAGCACGTCATCACGCTGTCGCGCTCCAGCATCGAGCCGTTCCTCCAGTTCTCGAGCCGTCGCGACCTGCGCGAGCAGGCCTTCAAGGCCTGGGCGGCGCGCGGCGACGCGGGCGGCGCGACCGACAACAAGGCCCTCATTGCCGAGATGGTGGCGCTTCGGGCCGAACGGGCGAAGCTCCTGGGCTACGAGACCTTCGCGGAGTTCAAGCTCGCCGACACGATGGCCAAGACGCCGGAGGCCGTCCTTGACCTCCTCAACGAGGTCTGGACGCCGGCGCGCCGGAGGGCCCAGGAAGAGCGCGACGACCTGCAGGCGCAGGCCCAGGCGCAGGGCGACAACATCGAGATCGAGCCGTGGGACTGGCGCTACTACGCGGAGCAGGTCCGAAACCGGCAGCACAACCTGGATGAGGCGACGATCAAGCCGTACTTCCAGCTCGACCGGATCATCGATGCGGCCTTCGACACGGCGCACCGGCTCTTCGGCCTGAGCTTCGAGGAGATCAAGGACTTCCCGCGCTACCACCCGGACATCCGGGCCTGGCGCGTGACCGGCTCCGACGGGGCTTTCGTCGGCATCTTCATCGGCGATTACTTCGCGCGCAGCTCGAAGCGCAGCGGCGCCTGGATGAGCGCGTTCCGCTCGCAGGAAAGGCTCACGGGCGACGTGCGCCCGATCATCGTCAACGTGATGAACTTCGCGAAGGGCGGACCGGGCGAACCCTCGCTCCTGAGCTTCGACGATGCCCGCACGCTCTTCCATGAATTCGGTCACGCGCTGCACGGGCTGCTCTCGAACGTGACCTATCCGCTGCTCGCGGGCACGAGCGTCTCGACCGATTTCGTGGAGCTGCCGTCCCAGCTCTACGAGCACTGGCTGTCGCAGCCGGACATCCTGCGCCGCTACGCGACCCACTACCGGACCGGCGAGCCGATTCCGGAGGAGCTTCTCCAGCGCCTCATGGCGGCGCGCAACTTCAACCAGGGCTTCGCGACGGTCGAGTACCTGGCCTCCGCCTTCGTGGACATCGACCTCCACCGCCTGACCGATCCGAAGGATCTCGACGCTGCCGCGTTCGAGAAGGAATCCCTGAAAAAGATCGGCATGCCGCGCGAGATCATCATGCGGCACCGCACGCCGCACTTCACGCACGTATTCTCGGGCGACGGCTATTCGTCGGGCTATTACAGCTATCTCTGGTCCGAGGTGCTCGACGCGGACGCCTTCAACGCCTTCGAGGAGACGGGCGACGCCTTCGACCGGACGACCGCCGACAAGCTGAAGCGGTTCATCTATTCGGCCGGCAACCTGCGCGATCCGGCCGAGGCCTACACGGCCTTCCGCGGCCGCCTGCCGACGCCCGAGGCGCTGCTTGCCAAGAGGGGCCTGTCGGCGACGCCGGCGGCCTAAGGACGATCTAGACGGACACGGTCGAGGGGCTCGCCGGCACGGGCCCCTCGGCGGGCTTGCCGGGGCGTGCCTGCATGGCGTTCGGCCTGGGCGCAGGCTTCGTCATGGGAGCGGGACTGCGGCGCAGGACGCTCAGCAGGAAAGCCGCCCCTTCGGGGTCGGTCTTCAGGGCTTTGGCATCGAGCACCGGCATGGCGGTCTCCCTGTTCTTGTTTGGTTTTTAACGAGACGCAACGCCACTTCATCAACGGCCCAGCTGGGCGCAGGTTCCTCAGGAACGCGTGAATCGCAGCTCGCTCACCTGCCGGGACACGGTTCCAGGTTCCAAGATACACGCGGGAAAATGGGCCTTATTGGGGCCGTCGGGAAAGCGCTGCGGCTCCAGGCAGAGGCCCGCATGGGGGCCGTAATGGGCGCCGCCTAAGCCCGGCACGGGCACGTTCAGCAGGTGTCCGTCATAGAATTGGACCCCGGGCTCCGTCGTCCAGAGCTCCATCGCGAGGCCGCTCCTGCGGGACGCGAGGGTGGCCGCGTGCGTCAACTCGTCGTCCCCCTCCTTCAGGACGTAGTTGATGTCGTAGGTCGTACGGTGCTGCATCAGTTGGGCGGCGCCGATCGGCCGAAGGGTGGTGAAGTCGTAATCCGTGTTCTCGACGCGCCTGATTTCCCCGGTCGGAATGAGATCCGGCGCCGTGGGAGTGATGTAGTCGGCCCGGATCATCAGGTGATGCGAGGAGATGTCCGGACCGCCGTCCAGGTTGAAGTAGCCGTGGGTGGTGAGATTGACGGGCGTCGGCCGGTCGCAGGTCGCCTCGAGCACGATCCGCACCGTGGAGGGCTCTTCCAGGGAATAGGTGCAGGTGGCGATCAGACGCCCCGGATAGCCCATGTCCCCGTCCTCGGACACGAGAGCAAGCGTGACGCTGGACGGCTGCCGGTCGACGATGGTCCACAGCCGGGTTCCGAAGCCGCGGGAGCCGCCATGGAGCTGGTTCCTGCCCTCGTTGGCGTCGAGCCTGAAGGTCTCGCCGTCGAGGGTGAAGCGCGCATGGTCGATCCGGTTGGCGTAGCGCCCGACGATGGCGCCGAAATACGGCGAGTGGGCGATGTAGTCCTCGATGGAATTGAGCCCGAGCACGACCCGCTGCGGGCCGTTCGCCGACGGCACCACGAGGTCCCGGACCACCGCTCCCCAGGTCAGGACGCGCATCTCCATCCCGCCGGGTCCCGTGAGCGTCGCCTCCAGAACGTCGTTGCCGTCGACCGAACCGAAACGCCCGATGGTCATGACCTAGCCCTCGAAGATGTTGGCCCTGATGCCCCGTATGCCGGCGTCGACGACGAAGAGGTGGCCCGCCATCGGATCGATGTGGGGGTCATGACCGATCGCCGCCGTCGTGATGTAGAGCGTCGTGAGATCCGGGCCGCCGAAGGTGCATTTCGTTACCTGCGCGGTCGGCACGGGCACGATCCGCTCGATGGAGCCGTCAGGGCCGAAACGCGTGATGCGGGATCCGCCCCAATGGCACACCCACAGATGTCCCTCGGCATCCACCGCCATCCCGTCCGGGTGGCCCCAGCCCTTGTCGAACTGGATGAAGCGGCGCGCCTCGCCGAGGCGGCCCTGGTCCAGGTCGAGCGCATAGATCGTGCCGCCGATCGTGTCGGTGGCGTAGAGCGTGCGCCCGTCCGGGCTGATCGCCGGCCCGTTGGTGACGATGAAGCCCTCGTGGAACTGGATCAGCTCCTTCCCGTCCCAGCGCCAGAAGGAGCCGGTCGGGTGCTCCTCGTCGTCGTGCATGGTGCCGAAATAGAGCGCCCCGTCGGGCCCCACATGCCCGTCGTTGATGCGGTTGGCCGGGTTGTCGAGCTCGGGCGACACGATGGGCTCGGAGGAGCCGTCGCGCAGGTCGAGGCGCACGAGGCCCGACTTGAAGCCTGCGACCACCATGTCTGGATCCGGGGTCAGGGCTACGAAGCCGACCCGCTCCGGCGCGTCGAGGCGCGAATGCTGCTGCGTCTGCGGGTGATAGCGCCAGATGCCCGGGTTCTTGATGTCGACCCAGAACACCGTGCCGGTGCGGTGGTCCCACAGGGCCCCCTCGCCCACCATGCAGGCGCTGGGAACCGCGACGTGCGGCGTGTTCGGATGAACGACCGGACTGGTCATGCGCGGCTCCCCATCGATGCTCCCCTCACTGGTCTCGCCCTGCGGTAACTCCGCGGGACGGTGCCGGTTCAACCGGCCCTGCCCTGCTCGGCGATCCGTGCCGCGAGCGCCACGAGGCTCAGGTCCGAACCGGCAGGCCCCATCAGGGACAGCCCGAACGGTGCGCCGAGGCGGGAGGCGAGCGGGATCGAGACCTGCGGCAGACCCGACAGGACCGAGAGGCAGAGCATCCTCAAGGCATTGTTGCGGTAGTCGTTGAGCGCCTCCTCGCTGTCCGTGAGCAGCGGCGCCACGTCCGGCATGGACGGCAGGATCAGCACGCCGTCGCGTCCCAGCAGGGTGCTGAACCGCTCCCGGAAGACGCTGCGGATCGCGAGCGCCTCGGTCACCTGCTGATCCGTCACCTGCCGGGAGAACTCGAATCGATCGGCGACGCCGGGCCCCAGCGGCGGCCGGTAGCGCTCGATCATCGGCCCGTCGACCGTCCAGGCCTCGCGGCTCTGGATGTAGCGCATGGCCCAGTAGAGAGCCGTGAACCCGTCCTCGGCCACCTTGCGCTCCTCCGCCCGGCCCAGGATAGCCTCGACCTGGCGGACAGCCGGCGCGAGGGATTCCAACACCGCCCGGTCGAGAAGCCCGAAGGCATCCTTCGCCAGGAGGGTTCGAGGACGATCCGGAAGCGGCGTCTTATCCGGCCCGAGCAGGACCTCGCCGACGCGCAGGAAGGTGGCGCCTTCGCGGGTGAAGTAGCCGCAGGTGTCGAAGGACGGGGCGAGATCGTGGCAGCCCTCGAGGCTCACGCGCCCATGGGTCGGACGGATGCCGAACAGCCCGCAATGGCTGGCGGGCGCGCGCACGGAGCCGCCCGTATCCGTGCCGAGCGCGAAATCGCACAACCCGTTGGAGACCGCCGACGCGGAGCCCGAGGAGGAGCCGCCCGGAATGCGGTTGGGTGCGCCGCCGTTCACCGGCGTGCCGAAATGGGCGTTCTTGCCGCTCATCGAGAAGGCGAGCTCGTCCGTGATCGTCTTGCCCACGAGGCGCGCGCCGGCGTCGAGCAGCTTCTGCACGGTCGGCGCCGTCCTGGTCTTGATGCCCGACATGGCGAGCATGTGGGGCGAGCCGCTGCTGGTCGGGTAGCCGGCCACATCGAACAGGTCCTTGGCCGCGAAGGTCAGTCCCGACAGCGGCCCTCCCTCGCGATGCGGAACGATGACGGCCGGATAAGGCATGAAGGCGCGGGCGGGATCGGCATCGAGCAGCATGGGATTTCGGTCGTTGAGGAAGGGAGGCATGCACTTTGGCACCCCCTCCCGAAGGCGGCAAGGCGGGAAATCCGGACCGGCTGAGCATTAAGGCTTCCTTCGGGTCAGGATTGGCCCTAAATCCTGGCAGGGTTCCCACGAAGGGTATGGGTGATGGCGAAAATTTCGACGATCTGCTGGCTGGCTTTTGGAGCAGCGCTCGCACTCGGAACACCATCGGTTCATGCGCAGCCGGCCGGCAATGCCCCGATCAAGATCGGCGAGCTGAACTCCTATGCCAGGCAGGCGGCCTTCACCGTGCCCTACCGCAACGGCTGGCAGCTGGCCCTCGACGAGATCAATGCCAAGGGCGGGGTTCTCGGCCGCAAGATCGAGATCGTCTCCCGCGAGGACGGCGCCACCACGGGTGACGCCACCCGCGTGGCCGAGGAGCTGGTGACCCGTGAGGGCGCGGTTCTGCTCTTCGGCTCGTTCCTGTCGAATGTGGGCGTGGCCATGGCGGATTTCGCCAACCAGAAGAAGATCGTCTACATCGCCGCCGAGCCCCTGACCGATGCCATCACCATGGCGCAGGGCAACCGCTACACCTTCCGCATCCGCCCCAACAACACCATGCAGGTCGGCATGCTGGTGGATCAGGCCAAGGCCTCCGGCGCCAAGCGCTGGGCCATCGTGGCGCCGAACTACGAATACGGCCAGTCGGCCGCGGAGGTGTTCAAGCGCCTCATCAAGGAGCGGGTGCCGGGCGCGGAGGTCGTGGCCGAGCAGTATCCGGCGCTCGGCAAGATCGAGGCCGGCGCGACCGTCTCGGCCCTGGAGCAGGCCAAGCCCGACGGCATCTTCAACGTGCTCTTCGGTCCCGACCTCACCCAGTTCGTCCGCGAGGGCAACACCCGCGGCCTGTTCGAGGACAAGACGGTCCTGTCGCTGCTCACCGGCGAGCCCGAATGGCTCCTGCCCCTGAAGGACGAGGTGCCCGAGGGCTGGATCGTGACCGGCTATCCCTGGGACGAGATCACCGATCCCAAGCACAAGGCCTTCGTCGACGCCTACCGGGCCAAGTTCAAAGACACGCCGCGCCTCGGCTCGCTCCTCGGCTACATGGTGCTCTACATGATCCGCGACACGATCGAGCGCGCCGGCTCCACGGATACTGATGCCCTCATCAAAGCGCTGACGGACGCGAAGTTCGACACCGTCATCGGTCCCGTCTCCATGCGCGGCATCGACCATCAGGCGACCATGGGCGCCTGGGTCGGCAAGCTGGCGCTGAAGGGCGCGACCGGCGGCATGACCGACTGGAAATATTTCGACGGCACCTCGTTCATGCCGACCGAAGCCGAGGTCAAAGCCGTACGGAAGGACTAAGGCCTTGGAGCGACCGGCCCGCCCCTCGCTTCCCGCGTTGGGAGGCTGACGAGCCATGGACCCTTCGTTCATCGTCATCCAGGCCCTTAACGGGCTCGCCAGCGCCTCGTCGCTCTTCATCACCGCCTGCGGCCTGACGCTCGTCTTCGGCGTCACCCGGATCGTGAACTTCGCGCACGGCTCGCTCTACATGATCGGCGCCTACACGGCCGCCACCCTGGTGCCGTGGCTGCTTCAGTTCTATTTCGGCCCGGTGACCTTCTGGGCCGGCATCCTGGCCTCCGCCTTCGTGGTCGGCCTCATCGGCGTTCTCATCGAGGTCCTGCTGCTGCGGCGCATCTACGGTGCGCCCGAGCTGTTCCAGCTGCTCGCTACCTTCGGGGTGGTGCTGGTGATCCAGGATGCGGTGGTGCAGGTCTTCGGCCCGCAGGACATCCTCGGCCCGCGCGCGCCGGGATTGCGCGCGCCCGTCGAGATTCTCGGCCGCCGTTTTCCGTCCTATGAACTCGTCCTCATCGCCGCCGGGCCCCTCGTTCTCGGGCTCGTCTGGCTTCTGCTGCGCAAGACCCGGTTCGGCGTGCTGGTGCGTGCCGCCACGCAGGATCGGGAGATGGTCGCGTCGCTCGGCGTGAACCAGGCCGTGCTCTTCACCGGGACGCTGTTTCTCGGGGCCTTCCTGGCAGGGCTGGGCGGCGCTCTCCAGATCCCCCGCGTCGCCGCCAACACGGGCATGGACCTGTCGGTCATCGCCGAGAGCTTCGTCGTCACCGTGGTCGGCGGCATGGGCAGCGTGCCCGGCGCCTTCCTGGCGGCGCTCATCATCGGCCAGCTGCAGGCCTTCGGCATTCTGGTCTTCCCGAAGGGGACCCTCGTGGTCGTCTTCCTCCTGATGGCCGTCGTGCTGGCGATCCGGCCGAACGGGTTCTTCGGGCGGCCCGAGATCGTCGGCGGCACCCATGCGGTCGGCATCGCGAGCCGGACGCCGCAGCCCTGGCACAAGGTCGCTGCGCTGGTCGTGCTGGTGCTTCTGGCCTGCCTGCCCCTTGTGGCCGATCCCTACCTCCTGAAGGTCGCGACCGAGATCCTGATCTTTGCCCTCTTCGCCTTCAGCCTGCAGCTTCTCATCGGGGTCGGCGGCATCGTCAGCTTCGGTCATGCGGCCTTCTTCGGCCTCGGAGCCTACGGGGCGGCGCTCGGCGTCAAATTGCTGTCGGCCCCGATGGAGGCGGCGCTGCCCCTCGCCATCGTGCTGGCGGCGTTCGGCGCCGCGTTAATCGGCGCCTTCGTGGTGCGCCTCTCCGGCATCTATCTCGCCATGATGACGCTCGCGGCCGCGCAGATCATCTATGCGGTGGCCTTCCAGTGGGTCGACGTCACGGGAGGCGACAACGGCATCGTCGGCGTCTGGCCCTCCGACTGGGCCGGCGGCCAGACGCGCTATTACCTGCTGGCGCTGGGACTGACCGCGCTCGCCATCCTGCTCGTGCGCATCGTGATCGACGCGCCCTTCGGCTATGCGCTTCGCGCCGCCCGCGATTCGGAAGCACGCGCCGAGGCCATCGGCCTCAACGTGCGCCGGCTGCGCTGGCGCGCTTTCATCCTGTCCGGAGCGACCGCCGGCCTCGCGGGCGGGATCTATGCCTTCTCCCGCGGCTCGGTCGATCCGAGTCTGCTCGGCATCCCGACCTCGGTCGACGCGCTCACCATGCTGCTCCTCGGGGGCATCCAGACCATCACCGGGCCGCTCGTCGGGGCGGGCGTGCTCCACGCCCTGCGCGACCAGGTCATGCCGCTGACCTCCCACTGGCGCCTGATCCTAGGCCTGAGCATCATCGCCATGGTGCTGATCTTCCCGCGCGGCCTCGTCGGCACGGTCGCGGCATGGCGGGAGGCACGCGCATGAGCCTGCTGGCGGTCCGCAATCTCGGAAAATCCTTCGGCGCCGTGGTGGCGGCGCGCGACGTCGGCTTCACCCTGGAGCGCGGCGAGATGCTCGCCCTGATCGGCCCGAACGGCGCCGGCAAGTCGACCGTCTTCAACATGATCGGCGGGCAGCTCCGGCCCGACCGGGGCCAGGTGCTCCTCGACGGCCGGGACATCACGTCGGCCTCGCCCCAGAGGCGCTTCCGCCAAGGCGTCGGCCGCACCTTCCAGGTGGCCCAGACCTTCCTGTCCATGACGGTGGCCGAGAACGTCCAGATGGCGCTCATCAGCGGCCGGAGGGAGACCCAGGAGCTGTCGGGACCCGTCCGGGTCCGGCATCGCGACGAGGCCCTGGCGCTCCTTGGCCTCGTGGGCATGCAGGATGCGGCCGACCGCGCCTGCTCGGCGCTCGCCTATGGCGACGTGAAGCGCGTCGAGCTCGCCATCGCGCTCGCAGGCCAGCCGAAGCTCCTTCTCATGGACGAGCCCACCGCCGGCATGGCGCCGCGGGAGCGCGCCGCCCTCATGGACCTCACCGCTTCGATCGCCGCCTCGCGATCCATCGGCGTGCTGTTCACCGAGCACGACATGGACGTGGTCTTCGGCCATGCGGACCGGGTGCTGGTGCTTCTGCGCGGCGAGATCATCGCCGCAGGCGCGCCCGACGCGATCCGCCAGGATGCCCGTGTCCGGCAGGCCTATCTCGGCGACGAGCATGCGCTCGATCCGCCGGCGGCAAGGAGCCCCGCATGAGCGCTCCCCTGCTCGAGGTTCGCAACCTGTCGGCCGCCTATGGCCGGGCGCGGGTCCTGTTCGGTCTCTCGTTCGAGCTCCATCCCGGCGAGGTGATGGCCCTGGTGGGCCGCAACGGGGCCGGCAAGACCACGACCCTCAAGGCGATCATGGGGCTCGTGCCGGCCTCGGCCGAGCGGCTCGCCTTCAAGGGCCGATCCATTGTCGGCCTGCCCACCTACCGCATCGCCCGATTGGGGCTCGGCTATGTGCCCGAGGACCGGCGCATCTTCACGGATCTCACGGTCGAGGAAAACCTGGAGGTCGGGCGCCGCGAGGCGCGGGCGGGCCTCTCCCCCTGGACACCGGAGCGGCTCTTCCGGCTGTTCCCGAACCTCGCCGAGATGCAGGGGCGGCGCGGCAACCAGATGTCGGGCGGCGAGCAGCAGATGCTCTCCATCGCCCGCACCCTCATGGGCAATCCGGAGGCGATCCTGCTCGACGAGCCGTCGGAGGGGATCGCCCCCGTCATCGTCCAGATGATGGCCGAGGCGGTCCGGGCCATGAAGGCGGAGGGGGTCGCCGTGCTCCTGTCTGAGCAGAACTGGGCCTTCGCGGCGGGGATCAGCGACCGCGCCTGCGTGATCGAGCGGGGCGAGATCCGCTTCCAGGGCTCCATGCAGGCCCTGATGGCCGATGCGGCCCTGCGGGCCGAGACCCTGGGGGTTTAGGGCAAATCGCCCAAGCGGAGCCCAAGACATTGACGGATCGGGCCAAACGACCGATATGCACCCGGTCCGGCGCGTCCTGCGCCGTTCTCCAGCATTCAAGCGCTTTTAGGGGAAGTCCCGCTTCATGGGCGTCATCCATGTGACCGATCGCGAAGGCCAGCGCCACACCCTCGAGGCCATCGAGGGCTGGCGGGTCATGGAGATCATCCGGGATTGGGGCCTGCCCATCGAGGGCCTGTGCGGCGGGGCCTGCGAATGCGCCACCTGCCATGTCTTCGTGGCCGAGGAATGGATCCCCAAGCTCTATCCGGCCACCGAGGAGGAGGAGGACCAGCTCGACACGGTGGTGACACAGCCGAACTCCCGCCTCTCCTGCCAGATCCTCTGGACCCCCGAGCTCGACGGCCTGGAGGTCACCCTCGCCCCGACGGGGACCTGATTCGTCAAGCCTGCCGCATTGCCAAACGCCGGAGACCGTGCTTTTCGGGACCCTGCGAAGGAGCCAGTTCATGACCGACAATATCGAGACCGACGTCGTCATCATCGGAGCAGGACCCGTGGGCCTGTTCGCCGTCTTCGAGCTGGGCCTCCTCGACATCAAATGTCACGTGGTCGACATCCTGCCGAAGGTCGGCGGCCAGTGCGCCGAGCTCTACCCCGAGAAGCCGATCTACGACATTCCGGGCTTCCCGATGGTGACGGGCCAGGGCCTCGTCGACAATCTGATGGCGCAGATCGAGCCGTTCCACCCGACCTTCCACCTGAACGAGATGGTGGAAAGCGTCGAATCGATCGGCACGCCCGAGGCTCCGCGCTTCCGGGTGAAGACCTCCGAGAACGAGACCACCTTCATCTGCAAGTCGCTCATCATCGCGGCGGGCGGCGGCTCGTTCCAGCCCAAGAAGCCGCCGATCGAGAACATCGAGGCCTATGAGGGCACGGGCGTGTTCTACGCCGTGCGCCACATGCAGATGTTCCGCGACAAGAAGGTTCTGATCGTCGGCGGCGGCGATTCCGCCCTCGACTGGACCGTGAACCTGCAGCCCATCGCCAAGCGTCTGACGCTGCTCCACCGCCGCGACGCCTTCCGGGCCGCGCCGCACACGGTCGAGAAGATGCGCTCCCTCGTGGCCTCCGGCGACATGGACCTGCATCTCGGCCAGGTCGCCTCCCTCAAGGGCGAGGCGCCGGTGCTCGAAGGCGCGGTGATCCGCAAGGACGACGGCTCTACCTTCGAGGTCGATTGCGACGTGATGCTGCCGTTCTTTGGCCTGACCATGAAGCTCGGGCCCATCGCCGAGTGGGGCCTGAACCTGCACGAGAACCTGATTCCCGTCGACACCGAGAAATTCGAGACCAACGTTCCGGGCATCTTCGCCATCGGCGACATCAACACCTATCCGGGCAAGCTCAAGCTCATCCTCTCGGGCTTCCACGAGGGCGCGCTCGCGGCCCAGAAAGTGCACCGCTACGTGTATCCGGAGAAGAAGCTCCTGTTCCAATACACGACCTCCTCCACGAGCCTTCAGAAGAAGCTCGGCGTCGCGGCCTGATCGGTCCCGGAGCGGCCCGTCTCCCCCTTGCGGAACGGGCCGCTTCCTGAAAATGTTCGGGGCATGACCATGCCCTCAGATCTTTCCCTCGGCCGGCGCGCGATGGCGCTGCTCGACGCTCTCGGCAAACACAGCGACGAGCCCGGACGCCTCACCCGCCTCTATCTCTCCGCGGCCCATCGCGAGGCCGCCGAGACGACGCTCCGGTTCATGCGCGAGGCCGGGCTCGACAGCCACATCGATCCGCTCGGTTCGGTCGTCGGGCGCCTGGAGGGCGCCGATCCCGACGCCCCCGCGCTCGTCATCGGGTCCCACATCGACACGGTCGTGGATGCCGGACGCTTCGACGGCACACTCGGCGTCGTGCTCGGCATCGTCGTGGTCGAGGCCCTACGGGCCGAGGGCGTCGTGCCCGCCTGCCCGATCGAGGTTCTGGCTTTCGGGGACGAGGAGAACGCGCGCTTCCCGACCAATCTCTCGACGTCTTATGCGCTCTCGGGCCGGTACGACCCGGCCTGGCTCGACGGACGCGACCAGGACGGCGTGACATTGCGCGAGGCGCTGACGCGATTCGGCGGCAGCCCTGAGGGCATCGCCGGCATCGCGCGCAATCCGGCGCGCTACCGCGGCTATCTCGAAGTCCACATCGAGCAAGGTCCGCTGCTGGAGGCGAAGGACCTGCCGGTCGGAATCGTGTCGGCCATCAACGGCATCACCCGCGCCCGCGCCGTCGTGACGGGCGAAGCGGGCCATGCGGGCACCGTGCCGATGAGCATGCGCCGGGATGCGCTTGCGGCGGTGGCCGAGATGATCGGCATCGTCGAGCGCGCCGGCGCGAAGCGCAGCGACACGGTCGCGACGGTGGGCGTCGCGCAGGTGCAGCCGGGCGCCATCAACGTCATTCCGGCACGGGTGGATTTCACCCTCGACGCGCGCTCGCCCGACGATGCGGTGCGGCATGCGATGGTGCAGGACATCCTCAGCGAATGCGAAGCGGCCGCGCAGCGCCGCGGTGTCGGCTTCACGATCGAGCCGTTCATGGACTCGCCCGCGACGCCGATGGACAAGGACCTGATGCTGCGCCTCGAGCAGGCGATCGGCAGCATCGGGGTCGAACCGCTGCACCTGGCCTCCGGCGCGGGACACGACGCGGTCGCGATGGCGGCGTTGTGTCCCGTCGCGATGCTCTTCGTGCGCTGCAAGGGCGGCATCAGCCACAATCCGGCGGAGTCGATCACGGTCGAGGATGCCGATGCGGCCGCGCGCGCCTTGCTTGAAACGGTGAAGACGATCGTCGCATGACCCACAGCCTTGCTCTCGTCACCAGCCCGGATCCCGGAATCCGGGCGGACATTCTCGACGGCCTGCGCGACTTCAACAGCACCGTGCTCTTCCCTGGCCTCCAGGTGGAGAATGTCGCGGTCGTCATTCGCGACGACGCGGACGGGGCCATCATCGGCGGGCTCTGGGGCCGCACCGGCTTGGAATGGCTGACGATCGAGCTGATCTTCGTGCCCGAGCACCTGCGCGGACAAGGCATCGCGCGCCGCATCATCGCCATGGCCGAGGAGGAGGCGCTGCGCCGCGGCTGCCATTCCGCATGGCTCGATACGCTCAACCCCGATGCGCTGTTTCTCTACGAGCGGCTCGGCTATGCGCGCTTCGGCGAGCTGGCCGATTTCCCGACAGGCCGCAGCCGGTATTTTCTTCAGAAAAAGTTGAAGGCCTGCTAACTCCGCGCCGGCCAGTCCTCGCTGAGGATCGCCCAGCGCTCGTGGTCCCGCCATTCCCCGCCGATCTTGAGATAACGCGGCGAATATCCTTCCTGACGAAATCCGAGACGCTCCACGAGCGCGCGGGACGGTGTGTTGCCGGGCTGGATGTTGGCTTCGAGACGGTGGAGGCCGAGGTCCTTGAAGGCATGCGTTACGGCAAGCGCGACCGCTTCGCTCATCAGCCCGCGGCCGCTCATGCCGACGGCGCCGTAATAGCCGAGATAGGCGCTCTGGAAAAACCCGCGCACGATCTCGCTGATGTTCACGATGCCGGCGATGCGCCCGCTGCTTCTCTCGCGCGCCACGAGGCCGACCGCGCGCTCGGTGCCGCAATTCTTGAGATAGGCATGGAAGCCGACTTCGTCGCGGCACGGATAGACCCACGGCTCGTGCAGCGCGATGCTCGCGAGGTTCGAGTTAACCAATTCGACACAATCTTCGGCTTGAACGGGCCTGATGATGACGGAAGCGGGCATGATTTTGGTCTCAGCAGCAGGAACCAAGGCATAGCCTCGTCGTTGTCGTTTGTCCTGTTACAATAACGAAGGAATGGATCATGCGCGCCATCGTCCTCCCCGCATTCGCCCTCGCCCTTGGTGCAGGCTTCTTCGCCGCTCCGGAAGCACAGGCCCGTTTCAACGGCGGCCCGATCGCAGCTCCGTCCCTCGTGGAGGACGTCGCCTGCGTGACCCGTCGTGTCCGCACCGTGCGCCCGAACGGCCGCGTGGTGTACCGCACCGAGCGCCGCTGCGGCGTGAGGCCGACAGGCTGGAACAACCGCTGCCGCATGGTGACCGAACGCGTCTACCGCCCGAACGGCTCCGTCGTCGTGCGCAACGTGCGCCGCTGCCGCTGATCGGCTCCGATGACAGCTAAGGCCCGGCTTGTCCGGGCCTTTTTCTTTGTCGTCACTCCAGCGCGCCGACGGCGCTCTCCACCGCCTCGACCACGGCGCCGGAGCGCACGAGATCGAGCGCTTGGCGCATTTCCGTGGCGTACCAGCGGTCGCCGTCAAGGGCCGGTGGAATGACCGCGCGGATGGCCTCGATGGCGGCCTGCGAGCCCTTGCCGAGCGGGTAGTCCTTCGCGACCGGATCCACGAGCGTGAGAGCCTGCGCGGCCATCAGCAATTCGCCCGCCACGATCTGCTCCACGTTCTCCACGATCGTGCGCGCCTTGCGGCCGCACCAGGTGGAGTTGGACACGTGGTCCTCCGCGTTTGACTTGCCCGGAATCGAATCGACGGAGCCCGGCGTGGCGAGCCCGCGGTTTTCCATCACCAGCGCCGACATGGAGCACTGCACGGTGGCGAAGCCCGTGTTGAGCCCGCGCTTGCCGGCGAGCAGGTTGCGCGGCAGCCCGTAGGACATGGTCGGATCGATGAGGCGAGCCAAGCGCCGCTCCGAGATGGAGCCGAGATCCGCCATGGCGATGGCGAGCACGTCCATGGCCTGCGCCACGTACTGCCCGTGGAAGTGACCGCCGGAGATCGACACGTAGCCGCCGTTGCCGTCGTCGAAGATGAGCGGGTTGTCGGTGGCGGAATTCATCTCCGTGCCGATGATGCGCTCCACGTATTCGATCGCCTCGACGGCCGGTCCGTGAACCTGCGGCGTGCAGCGCAGGGAATACACGTCCTGCACGCGCGGGCTCGCGGGCGTGCCGGGCTGGCGCGGCTCGTCCGGAAACACCACGTCGCGCGCGGCTTGCGAGCAGCGCTTCGTACCGTCGAGAATCCGCAGGAGGTTGCGCGCGACCTTGGCCTGTCCGGGATGCGGACGCGCCCGGTGAACGCGCGGATCGAAGGCCGCAAGCTCGCCGCGCATGGCCTCGAGCGACAGGCACATGGCGATGTCGGCGTGTTTGAGCAGGCGGCGCGCGTCGAAGGTGGCGAGGGAGCCGAGGGCCAGCGACGTGGTCGAGCCGTTGATCAGGGCGGAGGCGTCCTTGGCGCCGAGCTCGAAATCGGGGCTGAAGCCTGCCTTCGCGATCGCTTCGCGCGCGGGCATCAGGCGGCCCTCGTAGACCATGTGGGCCTCGGCGAAGCCGCAGACCGCGCCGGCCATGTGGGCGAGCGGCGCAAGATCGCCGGAGGCGCCGACCGACCCCTTCTGTGGGATGACCGGATGCAGGCCTGCATTGAGGAAATTGATCAGCCGTTCGACCAGCTCGACGCGCGGCCCGGAATAGTTCGACGCGAAGGCGTTGGCGCGCAGCAGCATCATGGCGCGCGTCACGTCCTCGGCGAACGGCTCACCGATACCGGTGGCGTGGGCATAGACCGTCTTGCTCTGGTAGGCTGCCATGTCGGCGATGAGGACGCGCTGGTCCTTGAACAGGCCGACGCCGGTGTTGAAGGCATACATGAGCGGCGCGTCGTCATGCATCCAGGTCTTGTCGATATAGGCCCGCGTGGCGGCGATGCGCTCGCGCGCCTCCGGCGCCAGCATGGCCTCCGCGAACCGGCCGTGAGCGTTCGGGCGCGCCACGCGCACCACGTCCTGGATACCGAGACTTTCCCCGTCGAGCTTGACCGTCATCGCTGTTCCTCGCTGTCGCTCAAGGGATAATGGGGCTTCGTGCGGGGCGCAACCGCCGCGCCGCGACGGGCGCCCACGGGTGATGGGCTCCACGCCGTTTCGGGCGCGAAGGGCTGTTCGTCTGGTCCTGGCACTCTCGTTGAGACGAGGGAAGCGCGGGACGCGTTGGGCCTCGCGGTCCGAAGCGGAGCGCGAAGAGTTCGGGGCGGGAGCCGCCCGGACGGGAAGCGCAACCGCATCCCGCGCGCGGCTTGTCCCGGCTCCGGCCTCGCGCTCCGGCGCATGATCCGGGACCCCACAGCAGTCCCCATGCACCTTAGGGCGCTCGTTCGCGCAGCTCCGCCGGCGTGTCAGGCCTGCGGCGCGGGCGAGGCTGAGGAGAGGATGAAGACGGCCCTGCCCGAACAGACCCGCCTGCCTCGTCTCCCGCTCGGAGCCGTGCCGCCCGCGGGGTGCGAAGCCGCCGACGATCACAGCCGCATCCGCTCTCCTCGACCGACGCCTCGGGCGCGTCCCTCGCGAGAGCGAACGGCAACGATATAGCCAAGCTTGACGCGGCAGTCAAGAACAAATGAGGAACATCGTCTCTGCTCGTCAGTCGGGGCCGGGCAGCGGAGCCTGGAACCTGTCAACCCTACGCAAGCGAAAAGGCGCTGCGATGCTTGCAGCGCCTTTTCCTTTGACTGTCAGCGGTACTGGGTTCCGAGCCCGGCTCCGACGCGCCGGCCTGAATGCCCATAGGACGCGGAGGAGCTGCCGCAGTGCTTACGCGCGGCCGAGGCGCTTCGTCGTCTGCGGGTCGAAGAGGTGGACGTTGGTCGGATCGATGGAGAGCGTCAGGGTGCGGCTGTCGGCCGGGATCTGGCCGGTCGAGGCCTGGACCACGAACTCCGTGCCGGCGACCTTGCCGTGGAACAGCTGGGTCGCGCCGAGCTCCTCGACGAAATCCACGTCCATCGTCAGGCTGCTGCTGCCGGCGGCGCCCGCCTGGACGTCCTCCGGACGCAGGCCGACCTCGATGGCCGAGCCCGGGGCGAGCCCGTCGCGCATGTCGGTGACGGAAATGGTCTGGCCGCCGACGGAGACGCGGCCGGGGCCCTCGACCTTACCGGGGAGGATGTTCATGGGCGGGGAGCCGATGAAGGTCGCCACGAACCGGGTCTCGGGACGGCGATAGACCTCCGCCGGGGTGCCGACCTGCTCGATCTGGCCGCCCGACATCACCACGAGCTGGTCGGAGAGCGTCATGGCCTCGACCTGGTCGTGCGTCACGTAGATCGACGTCACGCCGAGCGCCCGCTGGAGGCGCTTGATCTCGACGCGCATCTGCACACGCAGCTTGGCGTCGAGGTTCGAGAGGGGCTCGTCGAACAGGAAGACCTGCGGCTTGCGCACGATGGCGCGCCCCATGGCCACGCGCTGGCGCTGGCCGCCGGAGAGCTGGCGCGGCTTGCGGGCGAGGAACGGCTCGATCGCCAGGATGCGGGCCGCCTCCTTCACGCGCTTCTCGATCTCGTCCTTGGGCGTGCCGCGGTTCTTCAGACCGTAGGCCATGTTGTCGTAGACGCTCATGTGCGGATAGAGCGCGTAGTTCTGGAACACCATCGCGATGTCGCGGTCGGCGGGCTCGACCTCGTTCACGACCCGGTCGCCGATCTTCACGGCGCCGCCCGAGATGGTCTCGAGACCAGCGATCATGCGCAGCAGCGTGGATTTTCCGCAGCCCGACGGTCCGACGAGCACGCAGAACGAACCGTCCTTGATGCCGAGGGACACGCCCTTCACGGCCTCGACATTGCCCGTATAGACCTTCCGCACCGTATCGAGCGTAACGCCTGCCATAGTCTTCAACCCTTCGCTTCGGCCCGGCCGCTCAAGGCGCCAGGCGGGATGTTCTTCAATCATGACGTGCCCACCCGCTGCGGGGTGGACGATGCGCAGGATCTGCGCATCACTTCTCGGTTTCGACGAGCCCCTTCACGAAGAGCCGCTGCATGAAGATCACCACCAGCACCGGCGGGATCATGGCGAGCACGGCCGTCGTCATGGCGATCTGCCACTCCGTCAGGGCGTCCTGCGTGGTGATCATCTTCTTGATGCCGATCACAATGGTCTGCATCGAGCTCTTGGTGGTGATCAGGAGCGGCCAGAGATACTGGTTCCAGCCGTAGATGAACTGGATCACGAACAGGGCCGCGATGGTGGTGATCGACAGCGGGATGAGCGTGTCCTTGAAGAACCGGAACGCGCCCGCGCCATCGATCTTCGAGGCCTCCAGGAGCTCGTCCGGGATCGTCATGAAGAACTGGCGGAAGAGCAGCGTGCCGGTCGCCGACGCGATCAGCGGCAGGACGAGGCCCGTATAGGTGTCGAGGAGGCCGAGATCCGCCACGATCTTGTAGGTCGGATAGATGCGCACTTCGACCGGCAGCATCAGGGTGATGAAGATCACCCAGAACGCCGTCTTGCGGAACGGGAAGTTGAAATACACCACCGCGAAGGCGGACAGGATCGAGATCAGGATCTTCCCGACCGCGATGCCCATGGCCATGATGAAGGAGTTCAGCATCATGCCGCCGACGGGCTCGCGCGAGGTGCGCGACGCGCCTTCGAAGATGGTCCGGGTGTAGTTCGTGACCGCCTGGTCGCCGGGCAGCAGGGGCATGTTGCCGTTGGCGATGGTGCCGGCGTCGAAGGTCGAGGCGAGGATCGCCAGGTAGACCGGGAAGGCGACGATCACAATGCCGATCGTCAGCACCAGATAGGCCAGGAAGTTTCTGTAGGGGCGGTTCTCGACCATCAGTACTGCACCTTGCGCTCGACGTATTTGAACTGGATGGCGGTGAGCGCGATCACGATGACCATGAGGATCACCGACTGGGCGGCCGAGCCGCCGAGATCGCCGCCGAGGCGGCCGTCCGCGTAGACCTTGTAGACGAGGGTCGTGGTCTGCCCGGCCGGTCCGCCGCCCGTCACCGCGTCGATGATGCCGAACGTGTCGAAGAACACGTAGACGATGTTGACCACGATGAGGAAGAAGGTGGTGGGCGAGAGCAGCGGGAAGATGATCGTCCAGAAGCGCCGCACCGGGCCCGAGCCGTCGATGGCGGCGGCCTCGATCACGCTCTTGGGAATCGACTGCAGCCCCGCGAGGAAGAACAGGAAGTTGTAGCTGATCTGCTTCCAGGTGGCGGAGAGCACCAGCAGGATCATGGCATGGTTGGCGTTGAGCATCGGGTTCCAGTCGATGCCCAGCCCCTTGATGGGACGGGCCAGGGTGCCGAGCGTCGGATGGAACATGAAGATCCACAGCACGCCCGCGATGGCCGGGGCCACCGCATAGGGCCAGATCAGGAGCGTCTTGTAGCCGTGGGCGAACCGCAGCTGCTTGTCGGCCTGGGTGGCGAGCAGGAGGGCGCAGGACAGGGACAGGAGCGCGACGGCCGTGGAGAAGACCGCCGTCGTCACCATCGCCCGGTAATATTCGGGCTGCGCGAACAGGGCGCGGTAGTTCTCGAACCCGACGAACTCGCTGGTGAGCCCGAAGGCGTCCTCCATGAGGAAGGATTGCCAAACGGCCTGGGAGGCTGGCCAGTAAAAGAAAATGATCGTGATCGCGAGCTGCGGCAGGAGCAGCGCATACGGCAGGATCTTGCTTGAGAAGAGGGCGCGTTTTTCCATCGCGTTCAGGTCACCCTAGGACAGGCCGGCCCGGAGCGGCGACGCCGTTCCGCAGGCTCGTGATAAGATCATCCCGGGCGGTCGGAGACCGCCCGGGATGACGCGTGTGCTTAGCAGGTTTTAGCGGCTGACGGAGCGCTCGAACTGACGCAGGATCTGATTGCTGCGGTTCACGGCGGCGTCAAGCGCGTCCTTGGCGGGCTTCTGGCCTGCGAGGGCGGACTCGATCTCCTCCGAGATCACGTCGCGGATCTGCACCATGTTGCCGAAGCGCAGGCCGCGGGAGTTCTCGGTCGGCTCCTTGTTGGTGAGCTCGATCAGAGGGGTCTGGAGAACCGGGTTCTTCTCGTAGAAGCCGGACGCCTTGGTCTTCTCGTAGGCTGCCTTGGTGATCGGCAGGTAGCCCGACTCCTGGTGGAGCTTGGCCTGGCGATCCGTGTCGGACAGGAACGTGAAGAACTTGGCGACGCCCTTGTACTCGTCGGCCGACTTGCCGCCCATGACCCAGAGCGAGGCGCCGCCGATGATGGAGTTCTGGGGAGCGCCCTGAACGTCCGGATAGTACGGCATCGGCACCGAGGTGTAGTCGAACTTGGCGTTCGCCTTCACGTTGCCGTAGAAGCCCGACGAGGTCAGGAAGATCGCGCATTCACCCGAGGTGAAGCGGCCCTCGGAGCGGCTGTCGCGGCCCGAATAGTCGTAGGTCTTGTCCTTCTGCAGGTCGATGAGGTTCTGCAGGTGCTTCACGTGCAGCGGAGAATTGAACTTCATCTCCGTGTCGAAGCCGTCGAGGCCATTGGCCTTCGTGGCCATCGGCACGTTGTGCCAGGCCGAGAACTGCTCGACGTTCGCCCAGCTCGCCCAGGCGTTCGAGAAGCCGCAGGTGTTGTGGCCGGCGGCCTTCAGCTTCTTGGCGGCGTCGAACACCTGAGGCCAGGTCTTCGGGATCTCGTTGACGCCGGCCTTCTTCAGTTCGTCCTTGTTGATCCACATGACCATCGAGGAGGAGTTGAACGGGAACGAGAGCATCTCGCCCTTGGCCGTCGAGTAGTAGCCGGTGATCGCCGGCAGGTAGGCCTGCGGGTCGAACTTCTCGCCGGCTTCCTTCATCATCTCGTGGACGGGCTTGATGGCGCCGCGGGCGCCCATCATGGTGGCCGTGCCAACTTCGAAGACTTGGAGGATGTGGGGGGCGTTGCCCGCGCGGAACGCGGCGATGCCGGCGTTCAGGGTGTCGGCATACTGGCCCTTGTAGCTCACGACGACCTTGTAATCCTTCTGGGAGGCGTTGAACTCCTCGGCCAGCCGGTTCACGACGTCGTTGTTGGCGCCCGTCATGGCGTGCCACCACTGAATTTCCGTCTGCGCGAACGCGGACGTGCTCGTCGCAAGGCCGACGGCCAGGGCGGCGAGGAAGGACTTATTCTTCATAACCGATCTCTCCCATAGTCATCCCACTAGGGATGTTCTTGTCGTTCATCACCCCTCCGTAAAGGCCGGATGACATTTCCATGACAAAATCATGACAAGCATAGCCGGCTCCAAAATGGAAGCCCTTTCCTTCAGCAGGCTTAACGTCCGCCGGGGAACAGGCCGGAGCGACCATTCGTTGAATGGGTATACCCAAACGGAAAGCGTTCCCATGCCCCGCATCGTCACGGCCCTGTTCCAGGATCACTCCCAGGCTCATCAGGCCCTTCAGGCCCTCATGGAGATGGGCATCGCGCAGTCTCACATCACCGCGATCGGCTTCTCGGAGGCCCGCGAGGTCTCCTCGATCTCGGGGTTCCGCAGCCTGACTCCCTCCGACGATGCCCGCGCCGAGATCGGCGGCCTGGACCTGCCGCAATCCGACCTGCACCTGTTCGAGAGGAAATTGCGACAGGGTTGCGCGCTCATCGCCGCGCGCGTCGACCGGGACAGGCTCGACGAGGCCGTGCGGGTCCTCGAGATGTTCAACCCGCTCGATCTCGACAGCGAGACGCGGGAGGCCGTCGGGGATCGATCCTCCGGAGCCGATGCCGGCGCGCCGCTCGGCGCCGGGCTGACCGCCGGCGCCACGGCCGGCATGACGAACGCCGATGCTCTCCCCGGGATGGGCACCCTGACGAACGCCACCGACGAGCTCGGAACCGCCGACCTCGGAGCCGGGAACACGACGGCCACCGGCGACCGCCGCGACACGGAGCGAGCCGACCGCCCCGGCGTCAACGAGCTGAATGCAGCGTCGGCGCCGCCGGCGCCGCGATCCGGCCCCTTCCAGCGCCACCTCAACCAGGGCAGCCGGGTCCGGATCTACGGCAGGGATTGAAGCCCAGAGCATTTTCCGGCGAAGCTGAACCGGTTCGCCGACAGAAAATGCGGCATGCCGAAGAAGAAGAGCCGATTCCACTGACGTGGAATCAGCCTGAAGCCTCAGATCACGTTGCGTTCGATGAGCGGCCGGTTGGCGACGACACGCTCGTAGCCGAGCTCCGACAGGTCGAGGGTCCGGTAGCCTCCGTCCACGATCAGCTCGGAGAGGCCGCGGCCGATGGCGGGCGCCTGCTGAAGGCCATGGCCGGAGAAGCCGTTGCAGAGAAGGAAGTTCTCGATCCCGCCCGCGGGACCGATGATGGCGTTGTGGTCGAGGAGGCACATGTCGTAGGGCCCCGACCAGGCGCGGCCGGGCCTGATCGCCTCGAAAGCCGGAACCCGATGGGCGAGCGACGGCCAGATGAACTCCTCGAAGAACGCGTGGTCGATCTCCTGGCTTGCCGGATCCTCGTCGTGCCAGTCGGGATCGATGTCGGCCTCCGGCGAGGCGCCGCAGATGAAGTTGCCCTCCCCTTCCGGGCGCACGTAGGCCCCGGAGGTGTCGATGAGGAGCGGGCAGTTGTCGACCGGCCCGCGGCAGCTGAAGGTGAAGACGTAGCGGCGCTTCGCCTGGACCGGGATCTCGAGCCCCGCTTTTGCCGCGAGCGCCCGCCCGCCGGACCCGGCGCAGTTCACGAGCGTCCCGCAGGCGATGCGGGTGCCGTCCTTGAGGCGCACGGCCACGATCTTGGACCCGTCCCGCTCGACCTCCGCCACCTCGCCCTTCACGTATTCGGCCCCGAGCGAGCGCGCCTTCTTGCGGAAGGCCTGGAGCAGGCCCCAGCCGTCGAACCAGCCCTCGCCGGACCGGCCCCAGGTGCCGACCGCGAGGTCCTCCACGTTGAGCCAGGGGAAGCGCTCCTTCAGGGCCGGCGGGTCGAGGAGCAGGATGTCGGCGCCCTCCGCCGCCTGGAGCGCCTGGTTCTCCCTCAACACCGGCGCGCCGGCCTCCGTCGCGCAGTAGAGATAGCCGCCCTCCTTCAGGTCGATGGCCGGCCGCTCCCCGTCGACCGCGAGGTGCTCGCCGATGTTGCGCAGGAACTGGATTCCATAAAGGGAGATGCGGATGTTCACGGCGCTGGAATATTGCTGCCGGATGGAGGCGGCCGAGAGCGCCGAGGCGGAGAGCTGGTAGGTCGGGTCCTTCTCGACCACGATGACCCGCCCCTTGAAGCCCGGATGGGACAAAAGGTGATAGGCCGTCGACGAGCCCATGACGGCGCCGCCGACGATCACGACATCGGCCTGGAGGGAAGCTGTGGACGTCATCGTTCGAACTTCGTTGAGAGGATGATGGAGGACTGGGTGCGCTCCACGCCTTCGAGCGCGCCGATCCGGTCGATGGCGGCGTCGAGGGAGGGAACGTCCTCGGCCTCTACCACCGCCAGCAGATCGAATACACCCGCGACGGAGTGAAGCGCGCGCAATTCTGGCATGCGCTGGAGCGCCGACGCCACCCCGCCCGACGCCTTGGGGGCCACCACGATGGTGACGTGCGCGCGCACCATGCGGCGGCTGACCTCCTCGGCGAGGCGAACGGTGTAGCCGACGATGACGCCCCGCCGCTCCAGACTCTCGACCCGGGCCTGGACGGTCGTCCGCGACAGGTTCAGGCGCCGGGCGGCTTCCGCGTGGCCGATGCGGGCATTCTCTCGCAGGAGCGTAACAAGGGCACGGTCGGTGGGGTCGAGCATCACTATGACCAGTCAGCACGGCATTTCGCCGAAACCTAATGGGCTTTCCGTCAACCTGTCTATGGCGTTCTGCACGCGCCTGCCTTTTTCTCTCCTCATCAACAGGGAGATCCATATGCATTCGATTCTCGTCATCGGCGCCGGCAAGATCGGCTCCACCATCGCCGACATGCTTCACGAGACCGGCGACTACGCCGTGACGGTGGCTGACGGCTCGGCCGAGGCTCTTTCGGCCGTGGCGCGGGACGGGATCAAGACGGTTCAGCTCGACTTCAACGATGCGGTCGCGCTCCAGAACGCCCTCAAGGGCCATGACGCCGTGCTGAGCGCCGCGCCCTACCACCTGACCGGCCACGTGGCCCAGGCCGCGCGCCTCGCCAACGTGCACTATTTCGACCTGACCGAGGACGTCGCCACCACCAAGATGGTGAAGGAGCTGGCCGAGGGCGCCGCCACGGCCTTCATCCCGCAATGCGGCCTCGCGCCGGGCTTCATCTCGATCGTCGCCCACGACATCGCCCGCCGGTTCGACAAGCTCGACACCGTGCGCCTGCGCGTCGGCGCCCTGCCGCAGTACCCGTCGAACGCCCTCTCCTACAACCTCACCTGGAGCACGGACGGCGTCATCAACGAGTACATCGAGCGCTGCGAGGCCGTCGTCGACGGCAAGCTGCGTGAGGTGCCGGCCATGGAGGAGCTCGAGGAGTTCTCCCTCGACGGCACCCGCTACGAGGCCTTCAACACCTCGGGCGGCCTCGGTACCCTGTGCGAGACCCTCGAAGGCCAGGTCCGGAGCCTGAACTACAAGACGATCCGCTATCCGGGCCACTGCGCCCTCATGCGCGTTCTGCTCAACGACCTCCAGCTGCGCAACCGCCGCGAGGTCCTGAAGGACATCCTGGAGAACGCCGTGCCGGCCACCATGCAGGACATGGTCATCGTGTTCGTGACCGTGACGGGCGAGCGCGGCGGACGGCACGTGCAGGAAACCTATGCCCGCAAGGTCTACGGCCAGAAGGTTGCCGGCGTCCAGCGCACCGCCATCCAGGTGACCACCGCGGCCGGCATCTGCGCCATGCTCGACCTGCTGGTCGCGGGCAAGCTGCCGAAGAAGGGCTTCGTCCGCCAGGAGGAGATCGACCTCGACACGTTCCTGGCCAACCGCTTCGGCCGCGTCTACGCGGGCGAGCTCCTGGAAGGCGAGGACGGCACCGCAGCGAAGAAGCTCGTCGCCGTCGCATGACGTTTCGGACTAGGCTCCCGCTTCGCCGGAAGCGGGAGCCCGTCGGGCATCGTTCCGATTTTGCATGATCCTATTCGGGAAAAGCAGTTCCCATATTTCATGGACATGCCTTAAGACGGTGGCAAGAAGGCCACCGTCCGTTCCGTTCAACGACACGCGAGGGTGGCGGGCTCGAGAAATGAGAGCCCGAACCCGCATCCCGATGGGAGATTGACATGTCCGCCCGCGATCAAGCCGCCCTCAAGTCCGTTCCCGCCGCACCCGCGACCGTCGCGGAGGAAGCGCGCGCCATCCTGTCCCGCCTGGGCGTTCCCGACCAGGTCTTCGCCCCGGCCGGCCGTCCGGCCACCTCGCCGATCACCGGCGAGACCATCGTGCACATCCGCGAGACCACCCCGGAGGAGGCCAAGGCCGCCATCGGCCGGGCCGACGCCGCCTTCAAGGCCTGGCGCAAGCTGCCGGCGCCCAAGCGCGGCGAGTTCGTGCGCCTGATCGGCGAGGAGCTGCGCGCCGCCAAGGACGATCTCGGCCGCCTCGTGACGCTCGAAGCCGGCAAGGTCACCTCCGAGGGCCTCGGCGAGGTGCAGGAGATGATCGACATCTGCGACTTCGCGGTCGGCCTCTCCCGCCAGCTCTACGGCCTCACCATCGCGACCGAGCGCGCCGACCACCGCATGATGGAGACCTGGCATCCGCTCGGCGTCTGCGGCGTGATCTCGGCCTTCAACTTCCCGGTGGCCGTGTGGTCCTGGAACGCGGCGCTCGCCTTCGTGTGCGGCGACTCCGTGGTGTGGAAGCCCTCCGAGAAGACCCTGCTGACGGCGCTCGCCACCCAGGCCATCGTCGAGCGCGCCGCCAAGCGCTTCGGCGGCGTGCCGGAAGGCCTGTCCGAGGTGCTGCTCGGCGGCCGCGAGATCGGCGAGATCCTGGTCGAGGACCACCGCGTGCCGGTTCTCTCCGCCACCGGCTCGACCGCCATGGGCCGGCAGGTCGGCCCGAAGCTCGCGGCGCGCTTCGCCCGCGCGATCCTCGAGCTCGGCGGCAACAACGCCGCCATCGTGGCGCCTTCCGCCGACCTCGACCTGGCGCTGCGCGGCATCGCGTTCGCCGCCATGGGCACGGCGGGCCAGCGCTGCACCACGCTGCGCCGCCTCTTCGTGCATGACAGCGTCTACGACCAGCTCGTGCCGCGCCTGAAGAAGGTCTATTCGGGCGTGAAGATCGGCGATCCGCGCGCCGAGGGCGTGCTCGTCGGCCCGCTGATCGACAAGTCCGCTTTCGACGGCATGGAGCGGGCGCTCGACGAGGCGCGCGCCGCCGGCGGCATCGTCCATGGCGGCGGCCGCTACACGGACGGCGCCTGCGCCGAGGGCTACTACGCCCGCCCGGCCCTGGTGGAGATGCCGGAGCAGACCGGCCCGGTGCTGCGCGAGACCTTCGCGCCGATCCTCTACGTGATGCGCTATACCGACTTCGACCAGGTGCTCGAGCAGCACAACGCGGTCGGCGCCGGCCTGTCCTCGTCGATCTTCACCCTCGACATGCGCGAGGCCGAGAGCTTCATCTCGGTGGCGGGCTCGGATTGCGGCATCGCCAACGTGAACATCGGCCCCTCGGGCGCCGAGATCGGCGGCGCGTTCGGCGGCGAGAAGGAGACGGGCGGCGGCCGCGAGGCGGGCTCGGATTCCTGGAAGGCCTACATGCGCCGCGCCACCAACACGATCAACTACGGCAAGACGCTTCCGCTCGCCCAGGGCGTCAAGTTCGACGTCGACGCCTGATCGGCAAACACCTAAACGCCAGGGCGGAGCACCGAAGGGTTCTCCGCCCTTCTCTTACCAACGTCCAGCATCGCGAGCCTTCCATGACAGCGCCCTCCCGCACCGGCGGCCAGATCCTTGTCGATCAACTGACCCTGCACGGGGTCGATCACATCTTCTGCGTTCCGGGCGAGAGCTATCTGGCGGCGCTCGATGCGCTCCACGACGCGGACATCAAGGTCACGGTCTGCCGCCAGGAAGGCGGCGCGGCCATGATGGCGGAGGCCTACGGCAAGCTCACCGGCCGCCCCGGCATCTGCTTCGTGACCCGCGGCCCCGGCGCCACCAACGCCTCGCCCGGCATCCACATCGCCAAGCAGGACTCGACCCCGATGATCCTGTTCGTCGGCCAGATCGAGCGCGGCATGCGCGAGCGCGAGGCCTTCCAGGAGCTCGACTACCGCGCCGCCTTCGGGCCGCTCGCCAAATGGGCCACGGAGGTGGACGATCCGGCGCGCTTCCCCGAAATCGTCTCCCGCGCCTTCCACGTCGCGACGTCCGGCCGACCGGGTCCGGTCGTCATCGCCCTGCCCGAGGACGTGCTGACCGAGATGGCGGATGTGGCCGATGCGCCGCGCTACCAGACGGTCGAGACCCATCCCGGCCTGAACCAGATGGCCGAGCTGCAGAAGCTCCTGCACGGGGCCGAGCGCCCGGTCGTGCTGCTGGGCGGCAGCCGCTGGTCCGAGACCGCCGTGCAGCGCTTCGTGCGCTTCGCCGAGCGCTTCGAGCTGCCGGTCGCCTGCACGTTCCGGCGCCAGATGCTGTTTCCGGCCGATCACCCGTCCTATATCGGCGACCTCGGCCTCGGGGTGAACCCGAAGCTTCTCGCGCGCATCAAAGACGCGGACCTCATCCTCATGGTCGGCGGGCGCCTGTCCGAGATCCCGAGCCAGGGCTACACCCTGCTCGACATTCCGAACGTCCGGCAGAAGCTGGTGCACGTGCATCCCGACCCGAGCGAGCTTGGACGGGTCTACGCGCCGCACCTTGCCATCAACGCCTCGCCGGTCGCCTTCACGGCGGCGTTGGAGGGCGTTCACCCGCCGGCGTCGCTTCCCTGGAGCGACGGCACCAAGGCCGCGCACGAATCCTATCTCGCCTGGAGCGACCCGACGGCGATCCGCCATGCGGGCGCGTTCCAGATGGGCGAGGTGATGGCGCATCTGCGCGAGACGCTTCCCACGGACACGATCTTCTGCAACGGTGCCGGCAACTTCGCCACCTGGGTGCACCGCTTCTGGCCCTTCCGGCACTACGGCACGCAGCTCGCCCCGACCTCCGGGTCCATGGGTTACGGCGTGCCGGCGGCGGTCGGCGCCAAGCGCATCCGTCCGGAGGCGCCCGTGGTGGTGTTCGCGGGCGACGGCGACTTCCTCATGAACGGGCAGGAATTCGCCACCGCCGTGCAGTACGACCTGCCCATTCTGGTGATCCTGCTCGACAACGGCATGTACGGCACGATCCGCATGCACCAGGAGCGCGAATATCCCGGCCGCGTCTCGGCCACGATGCTGAAGAACCCGGACTTCGCCGCCTATGCCAAGGCCTTCGGCGGCTACGGCGAGCGGGTGGAGCGCACGGAGGAGTTCGCGCCGGCGCTGGAGCGCGCGCTCACCTCCGGCAAACCCGCGATCCTGCACTGCCTGCTCGACCCGGAGGCGATCACGCCCGCCATGTCGCTCTCGCAGATCCGCGAGAAGGCGCTGGCGAGCCGCTGATCATTGACGTCCTGACGAAACGGCCCCTATAACGGGGCCGTTTCCACCTGGAGCTTTTATGCGCGGAGAGACCGAGACCCGGTAGGGCCCGCCACCTGAAGGCGGGCATCGGCTGATCGATCGGCCGAATGCGCGCGCGTGCGCGCTTCTCTTCGACACATCACAAAGCTTTGGGTTTTTCCCGTGAACGTTTCACGCAATGGCCAGCGCGTGCTGCACGTGCTCGCGCAGGGCGGTCTCATTCGTCACTACAGGGACGAGAACGGCCGCATTTCCGAAATCGAATGCCTCACCCGCGAGGGATGGCTCATGTCCCTCTGCACGCTCGACCTGTTCAAGGCGCTTCGGCAGAAGGGCCTGATCGCGTCCTCGAACGGAGGTCCCTACCGCATCACGCGCATGGGGCTTCTGGCGGTGCGAAGCCGGCACGACAATCGCTGAGCCGGCTTCTCCGATGTCACGGCAGGGAGGCGGATTTAGGCCGCCTCCTTGCTCTCCAGTCGCTGGGCCACGAGGGTGCGCAGGCTGCGCAGATCCTTCACGAACTGGCGGATGCCCTCGGCGAGCTTCTCGGTCGCCATCGCGTCCTCGTTGAGGGCGAAGCGGAAGGTCTTCTCGTCCATGCGCGGCGGCGCCGGAACCTTCGCGACGGCGTCGGCCGACAGCTTGCGCGGCAGCTCGCCCTCAGCCTTGGCGAGCTCGTCGAGGAGCGCGGGCGAGATGGTGAGCCGGTCGCAGCCGGCCAGCGCCTCGATCTCGCCAACGTTGCGGAAGGAGGCGCCCATCACGACGGTCTTGATCCCTTGCGCCTTGTAGGACGCGTAGATGCTGCGCACGGACAGCACGCCCGGATCGGTCTCGCCCGTGTAGGGACCGCCGCCCGCCTTCACGTGCCAGTCGAGGATGCGTCCAACGAAGGGCGAGATGAGGAACACGCCGGCTTCCGCGCAGGCCTGGGCCTGGGCTTGGCTGAAGAGAAGCGTCAGGTTGCAGTCGATGCCCTCCTTCTGGAGGACCTCCGCCGCGCGGATGCCCTCCCAGGTGGAGGCGATCTTGATCAGGATGCGGTCGCGCCCGACGCCGCGCTCCTCGTAGGCCTTGATGATCGCCCGCGCCTTCGCGACGGTCGCCTGCGTGTCGAAGGACAGGTCCGCGTCGACCTCGGTCGAGACCCGGCCCGGCACGATGCCGGCGAGTTCCGCCCCGAAGGCCACCGCGAGCCGGTCGCAGATCGCCGCCACGACGCCCTCGCGCGATCCGCCCTGAGCGCGGCCCCAGGTCAGGGCCTCGTCGAGGAGATGGGCATAGGCCGGGGCTTCGACGGCCTTGAGCAGCAGCGTCGGGTTGGTGGTGCAGTCCTGGGGCTTCAGGCGGCGCACGGCGTCGAGATCGCCGGTATCGGCGACCACGACCGTCATGGCGCGCAACTGGTCGAGCTTGGAGGGCATGGAAAACTCCGTGAATGGCTGGAAAGAGCCTTAGCGCCTCTCTTGGGCGAGGTGAAGACCACGCCGGCGTTACAGAAAAAGGCCACGCTTCGCCTTCACGCGGCTCAGGATGAAGGAATGCACCTCCTCGACGCGGCGGAGGCTTCGCACCTCCGCGTGCATCACGAGCCAGTAGGTGCGCGTGAAGGACAGGGACGGCGTCACGACCCGAAGCTCCGGGAATTGCCGGATGGCGTAGTCGTGCAGCACCCCGACCCCGATGCCCGCCCGCACGGCCTCGACCTGGGCGACCACGCTGGCGCATTCGTAGCGGCGGGAGGTGTATTTCTCGAGGCCGGTGAAATAGTCGAGCACGGGGCTGTAGACGAGATCGGGCACGTAAGTGACGAGGGTCTTGCCGGCGAGGTCCGCGGGCTCCCCGATCGGCCCGTGGCGGTCGAGATAGGCCATCGAAGCGTAGAGCCTCAGCCGGTAGTCCGTGAGCTTGCGCGAGACCAGCCGCCCCTCCGTCGGCTGCTCCAGGGTGATGGCGATGTCGGCCTCGCGCTTCGACAGCGAGAAGGTGCGAGGCAGGGCGACGATCTGGAGCGTGAGGTCCGGGTGCCGCTCGGCGAGCGCCCCGAGTTCGGGCGCGAGAAAGTAGGTCCCGAACCCGTCCGGCGCGCCGATCCGGACCGTGCCGGAGAGCGCGAGGTCGGAGCCTCCCACCTCGCTCGCCACCGCGAGCGCCTGGCTCTCCATGCTCTCCGCCAGGCCGAGGAGCCGCTCGCCCGCCTCGGTGAGGGCATAGCCCTGCGGCCCGCGCTCGAAGAGCTTGGTCTGAAGGGCCTGTTCGAGAGCCGAGATGCGGCGCGAAACCGTGGTATGATCCGCCTCGAGGCGACGGGCCGCGACCGTGAGGCGGCCGGCGCGGGCCACCGCCAGGAAAAAGCGCAGGTCGTCCCAGTCGAATGCGTTCACGCGTTGAAGATCCCCAAAGACCGTATTGGCATTTTCGCACAATGCGGCTTCAGTTTCACCCATAGCCGTGCGTTTTCGACAATGATAGAACAGGCCGCATCAGAACACCCCTTGAGGAGGAAAGACGCCATGCGCGAGATCGGACATTTCATCGGCGGCAAGCAGGTCCCCGGCAAGTCGGGCCGCACGGCCGACGTGTTCCAGCCGATGACCGGCGAGGTCATCGCCAAGGTCGCGCTCGCCTCCAAGGGCGAGCTGCGCGAGGCGGTGGAGAACGCCAAGGCTGCCCAGCCCGCATGGGCCGCCACGAACCCGCAGCGCCGCGCCCGCGTGATGATGAAGTTCCTCGAACTCATCGCCAAGGAGATGGATTCGCTCGCCGAGCTCCTCGCCCGCGAGCACGGCAAGACCATTCCGGACGCCAAGGGCGACATCCAGCGCGGCGTCGAGGTGGTCGAGTTCGCCTGCGGCATCCCGCATCTCCTCAAAGGCGAGTTCACGGAAGGCGCAGGCCCCGGCATCGACATGTACTCGATCCGCCAGCCGCTCGGGGTCGTTGCCGGCATCACGCCGTTCAACTTCCCGGCCATGATCCCCATGTGGAAGTTCGCCCCCGCCATCGCCTGCGGCAACGCCTTCATCCTCAAGCCTTCCGAGCGTGATCCCGGCGTGCCGATGCGCCTCGCCGAGCTGATGATCGAGGCGGGCCTGCCGGCGGGCATCCTCAACGTCGTCAACGGCGACAAGGAAGTGGTGGACGCGATCCTCGACGATCCGGACGTGAAGGCCGTCGGCTTCGTGGGCTCCTCGCCGATCGCCCAGTACGTCTATTCCCGCGCCACCGCACACGGAAAGCGCGCGCACTGCTTCGGCGGCGCCAAGAACCACATGATCATCATGCCCGACGCGGACATGGACCAGGCGGTCGACGCGCTCATCGGCGCCGGCTACGGCTCGGCCGGCGAGCGCTGCATGGCGGTCTCCGTCGCGGTGCCGGTCGGCAAGGCCACGGCCGACGCCCTCATGGACAAGCTGGTCCCACGAGTCGAGAGCTTGAAGGTCGGCCCCTCCACCGACCTCTCGGCCGATTACGGCCCGCTCGTCACCAAGGCGCATCTCGACAAGGTGCGCGGCTACGTCGACCTCGGCGTCCAGGAGGGCGCGAAGCTCGTGGTGGACGGCCGTAACTTCAAGATGCAGGGCTACGAGAACGGCTTCTACATGGGCGGCTGCCTCTTCGACGAGGTGCAGCCCACCATGCGCATCTACAAGGAGGAGATCTTCGGTCCCGTCCTCTCGGTGGTGCGCGCCAAGGACTACAACGACGCTCTGCGCCTGCCCTCCGAGCACGAATACGGCAACGGCGTCGCGATCTACACCCGCGACGGCGACGCCGCCCGCGACTTCGCCTCCCAGGTGAATGTCGGCATGGTCGGCATCAACGTGCCGATCCCGGTGCCGCTCGCCTACTACACCTTCGGCGGCTGGAAGGCCTCCGGCTTCGGCGACCTGAACCAGCATGGTCCCGACGCGGTCCGGTTCTACACCAAGACCAAGACGGTCACGTCCCGCTGGCCGTCCGGCATCAAGGAAGGCGCGGAATTCTCCATTCCGACGATGAAGTAACTCTCCTTGACGGGTTAGTAACTATGTATAACTATAGTTACTAACCCGGTCGGGAGGCTATGGTGTCCAAGTACGAGCCTTTGAAGGATCATCTCGCGCGGCTGCCGACGCCGGTATGGCGTACCAGCTTCAGGGAGATCGAGCGCATTCTCGGGTTCCATCTTCCGCCTTCTTCGCGCCGGCACCGGGCGCTGTGGTCGAACAACGCTCAGAACCACGTCATGACCCAAGCTTGGCTGAGCGCCGGATGGCGGACGGAGCAGGTCGACCTGGAAAAGGAAGAGCTTGTCTTTCGCAAGGTCAGCGCCGACGAAAGTGGACGCTCATCTGAGACGTCCAAGCCGCCGAAATCTCCTTTCGGGGGACTGAAGGGGACGGTGCGCATCAACGTCGGGTTCGACATCACCTCCCCGACCGGCGAAGCGTGGGCCGCGGAACGCGGGATCCTCTGAGTGGCGGCGCTTCTCCTCGACACCTGCGCCGTGCTCTGGATCGCCAACGGAGAGGACGTCTCGCAACCTTGCCGCCAAGCGGTCGACGAGGCTGCGCAGAATGACGAGATCCTGATCTCGCCTATCACGGCCTGGGAGATCGGAACGCTGGTACGCAAGGGCAGGATCGCGCTGAGCATGGCGCCCGACGCGTGGTTCGACGCAGCGCTTGCGCTCCCCGGCATGCGTTTGGCGCCGATGCCTCCGCGGACGCTGATCGCATCGGCGTTTCTGCCAGGCACGCCACCGACGGATCCGGCCGACCGGATTATTGCCGCCACGGCTCGGGCCGAGGGACTCGTTCTGGTGACACGTGATAAATGGCTTCTATCTTATGGTGAGGAAGGACATGTTCGCGTTCTTCCTTGCTGATCGAACGATGCGTAGGCGGCCATCCCTCTAACCGTGCCGGACCCCCATGAAGCAGTTCTCCCTCACCGAAGACCAAATCGCCGTCCGCGACATGGCTCTCGCCTTCGCGGCGGACAACCTCGCTCCCCACGCGCTCGAATGGGACGAGAAGAAGCATTTTCCCGTCGACGTGATGCGCGAGGCCGCTTCCCTCGGCATGGCGGCGATCTACACCCGCGACGATGTCGGCGGATCGGGCATGACGCGCCTCGATGCGGCGCTGATCTTCGAGGCGCTCGCCACCGGTTGCCCGGCGATCTCCGCGTATCTGTCCATCCACAACATGGTCGCCTGGATGATCGACCGCTACGGGTCGGAGGAGCAGCGGAGCCGCTTCCTGCCGGGTCTTTGCACCATGGACCTGATCGGCAGCTACTGCCTGACGGAGCCGGGCTCCGGCTCGGACGCGGCGGCGCTCAAGACCAAGGCCGTGCGCGACGGCGACCATTACGTGGTCAACGGCGTGAAGCAGTTCATCTCGGGCGCCGGCACCTCGGATATCTACGTGACCATGGTGCGCACGGGCGAGGAAGGGCCGTCCGGCATCTCGACCCTGGTGATCGAGAAGGATAGGCCGGGCGTCTCGTTCGGGGCGCAGGAGAAGAAGATGGGCTGGAACGCCCAGCCGACCGCCGCCGTGATCTTCGAGGACGTGCGCGTGCCCGTCGCCAACCGGCTCTCGGACGAGGGCATGGGCTTCAAGATCGCGATGTCGGGCCTCGACGGCGGACGGCTCAACATCGGCGCCTGTTCGCTCGGCGGCGCTCAAGCCGCCCTCGACAAGGCGCTCGCCTACACGGCCGACCGCAGGGCCTTCGGCAAGCGCATCTCGGACTTCCAGGCGATCCAGTTCCGCCTCGCCGACATGGCGACCGAACTGGAGGCGGCCCGCACCTTTCTGTGGCGCGCTGCATCCGCGCTCGACGCCAAGGACCTCGAAGCCACCAAGCTCTGCGCCATGGCGAAGCGCGTCGCAACGGACCGGGGCTTCGAGATCGCCAACGAGGCGCTCCAGCTCCACGGCGGCTACGGCTATCTGGCCGATTACGGAATCGAGAAGATCGTGCGGGACCTCCGCGTCCACCAGATCCTGGAAGGCACCAACGAGGTCATGCGCCTGATCGTGGCGCGCAGCCTCGTCGGACGAGGCAACCGATGATCCTGCGGTCGCTCGGCCTGGGTTTTAGCCTCGCGGCCGCGATCTTCGCGCTCTTCGCGTTCGCCGGCCACCTGTTCTTCCTGGAAGGCCGGCGGCCGTTCCAGCTCAACTTCGCGGGCGGCGCGGCCCTCGGCCTGCTCTTCGGGCTCATGACCCCCCGCGTGCTGCGCGCGCCCGGCAAGGCCGCCGTCAGCGCGGTGGCGCTCGCGGCCGTTCCGGGCATGCTCGCCATGGCGGCGGTCGGCTCGCATTTCGCGGTGTTCTTCCCGGACCTGAACCCGGGGCTCGACAAGGTGTTCGGATCGCTGATGCTGTGGTTCTACGGCTTCGCGCTCCTCGGGGCGCTCGTGGCGGCGCGGCGGTCATGACGCAGGCGGGCGAGAGGCGTGGAATGGACGTGAGCGAGCCGCGCACCTGGCTCGTCCTCGCGCTCTCGGGCGTCTTCGTCCTGCTCGGGATCCTCTTCGTGTTCCTGCCGCGGGCGGGCGCCGCCCTGTTCGGCATCCGCCCGTCCGAGGATGCGGAGCTGTCCTACGTGTCGGCCATCGGCCTGCGCGACCTCGCGCTCGGCTTCTACCTCTTCGCCCTGTCGCGCCTCTCGACGGCGCGCGCCGTCGGCGCGATCCTGGCCATTACGGTTCTCATCCCGGTCGGCGACGTGATCATCGTCGGGATGGAACGCGGGTTCGACTCGCCGGGGCACCTGCTGCTGCATGCCGGCAGCGCATGTATCATGGCGGCCGGCGCGGCCTGGCTGCTCACATCGTCAAAACATACGGACCGGGAGGATTAACCCATGACCACCATCGCGTTCATCGGCCTCGGCCACATGGGCGGCCCCATGGCGGCGAACCTCGTCAAGGCCGGCCACCAGGTCGTCGGCTTCGACCTCTCGCCCGCCTCCTGCGACCAGGCGCGGGCGGACGGCGCCAGCATCGCGGGCTCCGCGGGCGAGGCCGTGCGCGACGCGGACGTCGTCATCACCATGCTGCCGGCCGGCAAGCACGTGCTGTCGGTCTGGACCGGCATCGTGTCTGCCGTAAAGCCCGGCACGCTCCTGATCGACTGCTCTACCATCGACGTGGACAGCGCCCGCAGGGCCCATTCCCTTGCCCAGGAGCAGGGCGGCAACCTGCAATCCCTCGACGCGCCGGTCTCGGGCGGCGTCGGCGGCGCCAAGGCCGCGACCCTGACCTTCATGGCCGGCGGCGCGCCGGAGGCCTTCGCCCGCGCCGAGCCGATCCTGTCGCAGATGGGCAAGAAGGTTGTCCATTGCGGCGATGCGGGCGCCGGCCAGGCGGCGAAGATCTGCAACAACATGATCCTCGGCATCTCGATGATCGGCGTGGCGGAGGCCTTCGTGCTCGCCGAGAAGCTCGGGCTCTCCCATCAAGCCCTGTTCGACGTGGCCTCCACGGCCTCCGGCCAGTGCTGGTCGCTCACCACCTACTGCCCGGTGCCCGGCCCGGTGCCGGCCTCCCCGGCCAACAACGGCTACAAGCCAGGCTTCGCGGCCGCCCTGATGCTCAAGGACCTGCGCCTCGCCCAGGAAGCGGCGCTCTCGTCCGGCGCGACCACGCCGCTCGGCGCTGAGGCCGCGCAGCTCTATTCGCTCTTCGCGGCGGCCGGACACGAGGGCGACGATTTCTCCGGCATCATCAACTTCATCCGCGGGCAGACCAAAACCTGATCACCGGAACCGGCGCATGAAGCGGCGGTCGAGCCAGTCCTTCAGCCGCCACGCCCAGCGTCCCTCGAAGGAAAGCCATCGGCCGCGGCCGCCGATGGCGCTGCCGTCGCCGGTGCCGATCAGGATCAGGTGGTCGCGCTGCGGGACGTAGGCCTCCAGCGGCTCGCCCCGCAGCGCCCGCCGCAGGTTGCGGGCGAGCACAGGCCCCTGGCGCACCGCGAAGACGCCCGCCTTGGGCCGGGGATGGGCCTCCATCGTGGCGCAATCGCCCGCGGCGAAGACATTTCCCCAGCCGAGGACCTGAAGGGTCGGCCCGATGGCCAGGAACCCGCGCCCGTCCTTTTCCAGGGCCGCCTCATGCAGCACGCGCGGCGGGGCCGCATGGGTCGAGACCAGAACCGCGTCCGCCGCGACGCTGTCGCCGTTGGCAAGAGTGACGCCGTGCCGGTGGATTGCGACCACGGGCTCGCCCGACAGCAGCGCGATTCCGTGGCGCTTCAGGGCGTGCCCGACGCGGCGCGCCATGCCGGCATTGATTTCGGGCGACGGTCCGGCGCCGATCAGCGTGATCGAGGCTCCCGTGTGACGCAGCCGGGAAGCGGCCGCGAAGGCCAGGCAGATTCCCGCAATGCCGCCTCCGACGATGGCGAGCCGGCGCGGCCCTTGCCCACGCTCGGCATCCGCCAGGAGCCGGTCCCATTTCGGCAGCAGGTCGCCGATGGGCTTGACCGCCAGGGCATGCTCGTCGGCCCCTTCGATCCCGGTCAGGTCCGGAACGATGCCGATGTCGATCGACAGAACGTCGTAGGCCAGGACCTCTCCGCTCCCGAGGCAGACCTGCCTTGCGTCGGGCTCAATCCTCGACGCCTCGCCCTCGATCAGCGCCGCGCCGCATCGCCGGGCCAGCCGCTCCAGGTCGATGTGCATTTCCTCTCGGCCGTAGAGGCCCGCCAAATGGCCCGGCAGCATGCCCGAATAGGGGGAGAACCGGTCCTTCGCCACGAGGGTGAGGCGCAATCCGGGCTCGGGCCGGCGCGCGAAGGCCTCCAGGACGATCACATGGGCGTGTCCGCCACCGACCAGGAGGAGGTGCTTTGGAGCGTCGGGCAGGACAGGATCCTCGTTCGGGCCGGCTTTTCGCAGTCGCGAAGGGACGGGGAGTGTTGCAAGACACCTACAGCTTTTAGCCCGGCGGTCCATTACTCTCCAGGTTCAAGCGCATTCAACCCAGGATTGCCCCTCCTACATGGTCCGCTCCACGTCCGCCCTGGCCAATCCCTCCGCCGATGCCGCGGCCGTCCTGCGGCGCGTCGGTTTCGCGATCCTGTTCTTCGCGATCCCGATGAGCGCCCTGTTCGCCCGCCGCGCCGTGGTGGCGCTTGCGCCCGTGGCGGTTGCCCTCCTGGTGATCGCCGCCGTGCTCGACGGCGGGGCCAGGAATGTGGGGCAGCGGCTTAGCGCCATCCTGGCGTCGCCCGGCGGCGTGGCCGGCAGCGTCCTGGTGCTCTGGATCGCCCTGTCCCTGGTGTGGACGCCCTACCTTACGGAAGCCTCGGAGCGCCTTCTGAACATCACCGCCATGGCCGTGATGGGATTGGCTGGATATCTCGCGCTCCCGGACCGGATGCGGTCGGCCAACCTCTACATCCTCCCGGTGGGCGTCGGCCTCGCGGCCCTGATCGGCACGACCATGGCCCTCAAGGGAACCGGCGGCTCGATCGAGGAGGAGCTGAGCCTGGAGCGCGGCATGATCGTGCTGGTGCTGATGCTCTGGCCGGCGGTCACCTGGCTGCATTCCCGCGGGCGCAATCTCGAGGCGGTCGTCCTCGCCCTGATCGTAGCCCTGGGCACTCTCTTCGCCAACGACGCCCTGGCGCTCCAGGGCCTCGCCGCCGGGGGGCTGGTCTTCGCCCTGACGGCGCTCAGCCCCGCCGCCGGCTCGCGGCTTACGGCCCTCGCGATCGCCGGGCTCCTGCTCCTGGCGCCCGCCATCCCGTTCGTCCTGAAGCCCCTGGCCGAAAGCGTCCTCGGCCCGAAGGCCCCGCTGGTGGCGGGCTTCGAGGCATGGCGCGCCGTGATCCTTCACGATCCCGTCCGGCTGATCACCGGCCACGGGCTCGAGACCTCCCTTCGCGGCCGCATCAGCGGCCTGGTTCCCCCGGCCGCGCCCTTCGGCATCCTGTTCGAGGTCTGGTACGAGCTCGGAATCGTGGGCGCCGCCTCCGGGGCGTTCATGCTCTACCGGTCGGTTCTCGGAGCGGGCGGACACCGCCCGATGCTGGGACCCGGGATCATGGCGGCCTTCGCCACCGCCTTCGCGCTCGGGTGCCTGGGAATCAGCACCGCGCAGGTCTGGTGGTTCACGCTGCTGATCGTCGTGGTGCTGATCTTCGTGACGATCGAGCGGGGGCAGTTCCGCACCAAGCGCCCGAAGGCCGTCTTCCGGTCGATTCGCTGAGCCGGCTTCCGGCTCCGGCCCCCGCCCTCCTTCTTGAGGTTGACGGAGCGGCACCCGGTCTGCTTCGCTAGCGCATCGTGCGGAACCGGAGGTCCACGTCCGTGACAGGCGGATCCGGCTTTCCGCACCTGACGATGCGCCGCTGAAAGACCGGGGCATCGGCTGGGTCCCGGAAGCGCAAGTCCACTTCCGGGTCCGATGCTTTCAACCGCTGCCGACCATCAACACCCGAAGGTTTCTTATGCCGATCATCAATCGTGTTGCCGATCTCGCCGACGAGATCGCCACCTGGCGCCGAGACTTCCACGAGAACCCCGAGATCCTCTTCGACGTCCACCGGACGGCCGGCATCGTGGCCGAGAAGCTGAAGGAGTTCGGCTGCGACGAGGTGGTGACCGGACTGGGCCAGACCGGCGTCGTGGGCGTCATCAGGGGTCGGACGAACAATTCGGGCCGCGTGATCGGCCTGCGGGCCGACATGGACGCCCTGCCGATCGAGGAGGCGACCGACGTTCCCTACAAGTCCAAGGTCCCGGGCAAGATGCATGCTTGCGGCCATGACGGCCACACCGCCATGCTGCTCGGCGCCGCCAAGTACCTCGCCGAGACCCGCAACTTCGACGGCACCGCGATCATGATCTTCCAGCCGGCCGAGGAAGGCGGCGGCGGCGGCGACGCCATGGTGAAGGACGGCCTGATGGAGCGCTTCGGCGTACAGGAGGTCTACGGCATGCACAACATGCCGGGCATCCCGGTCGGCCATTTCGCGATCCGGCCCGGCCCGATGATGGCGGCGGCCGACCGCTTCTCCATCGTCATCGAGGGCAAGGGCGGCCATGCAGCCCGTCCGCACGACTGCATCGACCCGGTCGTGGTGTCGGCTCACGTGATCACGGCCCTGCAGACGGTCGCGTCCCGCAACGCCGACCCGCTCGACTCCGTCGTCGTGTCGGTCTGCTCCGTGAAGGCGGGCGACACCTTCAACGTGATCCCGCAGAAAGTGACGCTGCTCGGCACGGTGCGCACCCTGTCGCCGGAGGTCCGCGACCTGGCGGAGACGCGCATCCGGGCCATCACGGAAAGCGTCTGCACCGCCTTCGGGGCGACGGCCGAGGTGGATTACAGCCGCGGCTACCCGGTCACCATGAACGACCCGGCCAAGACCACCTTCATGACCGAGGTCGCGAAGGCGGTCGCGGGCGAGAGCGGGGTCGACACGACCGTCGCGCCGCTCATGGGCGCCGAGGACTTTTCCTACATGCTGGAGCAGCGCCCGGGCGCCTACATCTTCGTCGGCAACGGCGACACGGCGGGCGTCCACCACCCGGCCTACGACTTCAACGACGAGGCGGCGCCCTACGGCGTGTCGCTCTGGGCGAAGATCATCGAATCCGGCATGCCGGCCCGCTGAACCTTGAAAAGACGTCGCCGCCGGATCCTCTCCGGCGGCGACGAACTCTTCGTCCCTCTACCCGTCGGTCAGTGCACCACCATCGCGGTGAACGGGTAGACGTAGGCCTGGAGCATCACCAGGCCGCCGACGAGCGCCGCGAGCGCGATCGAATGCCAGAACACGAAGCGCAGGATCTCGCCCTCGTGCCCGAACCAGTTCGTGGCCGTCGAGGCGACCACGATGGACTGCGCGTCGATCATCTTGCCCATCACGCCGCCGGTCGAGTTCGAGGCCGCCATGAGGATCTCGGACAGGCCGAGCTGCCCCGCGGTGATCTTCTGCAGGTTGCCGAAGAGCACGTTCGAGGCCGTGTCCGACCCGGTCAGGGCGACGCCGAGCCAGCCGAGAAGGGCCGCGAAGAACGGGTAGAGGAAGCCCGTCTGCGCGAAGGCGAGGCCGAGGGTGGCGTCGACGCCCGAATAGCGGGTGAGCGTGCCCAGCGCGAGCATGGCCGCGATGGTGATGAGGGAATAGCGCACCACCCACAGGGTCTCGCCATAGGCTCGGATCAGCCGCAGGGGCGAGTACTTCATCGCCAGTCCCGACACGATGGCCGCGAGCAGGATGCCGGTGCCCGTCATGGTGAGGATGTTGAAGCCGTAGACCGCGGCCTCGGGCGTAGGCTTCGGCACCACCGGCGGTACCTTCTGCACCATGTTGTGCAGGCCCTCGAAGGTCCATTTTGGGAAGAACAGCGGGTTGACGATGTCCTTGAAGGTCTGCGTGCCCCACACGAACACGAAGGCGCACAGGATGATCCAGGGCAGCCACGCGCGGAAGAGCTCGCCCGGGCTGTGGTGGTGCCCGATCGTCTCGGCCGTCGAGGCCGCGCCGAGGGAGGCGGGACGTCCGACGGCGCCGGCCGATTCGGGATGGTTGCGCAGCGCCGGGCTGGTCCAGATCTCGGCCGGACGCCAGACCCTCAGGAAGGCCACCAGGCAGCCCATGGACACCAGCGAGGCGACCACGTCCACGAGCCAGGGCCCGTGAAAGTTCGAGACCAGGAACTGCGGGACCGCGAAGGCCACGCCGCAGACCAGAACGGCCGGCCAGATCTGCGCCATGCCGCGGAAGCCCGCGAAGGCCCAGATGAGCCAGAACGGCACGATGAGGGAGAAGAACGGCAGCTGCCGCCCGGCCATGGCGCCGAGCGCGATCGGGTCGAGGTTGGTCACGGCCCCGAGGGTCACGATCGGCGTGCCCAGCGCCCCGTAGGCCACGGGCGCCGTGTTGGCGATGAGCGACAGGCCGGAGGCGGCGAGCGGCGAGAAGCCGAGGCCGATCAGGATGGCGCCCGTGACGGCGACGGGGGTGCCGAAGCCTGCCGCTCCCTCGAAGAAGGCCCCGAACGCGAAGGCGACGAGCAGGAGCTGCAGGCGCCGGTCGGCCGTGATCCCGGCGATGGAATCCTGCAGGACCTTGAACGAGCCGTTCTCGACCGTCAGCCGGTAGAGGAAGATGACGTTGATGATGATCCAGCCGATGGGAAAGAGGCCGGTGAGGGCCCCGAGGCCCGCGGCTTCGAGCGCCATGCCGCCCGGCATCCCGAAGGCGAAGATGGCGATGACCAGCGACAGGACGAGCGTGATGATGGCCGCAAGATGGGCCTGCATCCTGGCGAAGGCGATGAGCCCCAGCAGGCAGACGATCGGCAAGGCGGCCACGATGGTCGAGAGCACGGCGCTCCCGAACGGATTGTAGACCTGACTCCACATGAGCGTTTCCCCTGAACTCGCCGGCCGAGGCCAGCCCTGGCGCGGTCAGGCCGAACCGGTCGGGCCGCTCCGAGGAAACTAGATCTGTCGAAGAGCGCGGCAATACTGGACTTAAGACGCACGAAGTCTCGAACGGCTGAGCGTCTCTTTTCCGCTAGTCTTTCATGGACGAGGCCAGCAGGCCTTCGATGTCGATGAAGTGGCCGGCCCGGTCGCGCTTGGAGGCCAGGTAGCTGACGTTCTCCGGCGTCGGGCGTCCGAGCACCCGGTGGTCGGAGATCACGTCGAGACCGGCCTTGCGAAGGGCGGCGAGCTTTTCCGGGTTGTTGGTCATGACCCGCACCGCCGTCACTCCGAGCTGGCGCAGCATGCCGGCCGCGAAGTCGAAGCCGCGCTGGTCCGCATCGAATCCCAGAACCTCGTCGGCGTCGTAGGTGTCGTAGCCCTGCGCCTGGAGCTTGTAGGCCCGGATCTTGTTGGCGATGCCGTTCCCGCGGCCCTCCTGGTCGAGATAGAGCAGGATGCCGCCCTCGTTCTTGGCCATGAAGCTCACGGTCCGGCGCAGCTGGTCGCCGCAATCGCATTTGAGGCTGCCGAAGAGATCGCCCGTCAGGCAGGCGGAATGCAGCCGCACGGTCACGGGCTTCGACAGGTCGGGATTGCCGACGATCACGGCCACCTGGTCGCGCAGGCCCTCGCCGCCGCGGAAGACCACGAACTCGCTGTTCGGGGCGCCTTCCAGGGGCACCGGGGCGCGGCTGACGATCTTCAGGTCGCGGGCCTTGGCGCGACGGTAGTCCCGGATCGCGGCGCCCGAGACCCGCGTCAGCGACGGATCGATCTCGATGCCGGAGGCGAGCGGGACCACGACCACCGCAGGAAGGACCAGGGATAGGCGGGCGAGCTCCAGCGCCTCCTCGTCGAGGGAATCGGCGGGCCGGACGGGCGCGTCGATGCGGCCGTCGACCTTGAGGGCCAGGGTCTCGATCCGCTTCCGGTCGACCGCCGGGAGGGCGACGATTGCGGGCTTGTCCCGCTCGAGGCCGAGGCGGCGCAGCCGGGCCGGCGGCAGGACGAGATGGGCGTGGCCGCCGGCGACCGCTTCGAGCTGGGCCGCCATGGCCTCATCCAGATCCTCGATGCCGACCACGAGCGCGCTCGCCTCCGCTCCGTCGATCACGACCGGGCGGGCGCTGCGGAACTCCATGACGGCCCGCTCGACCGAGGTGGTGGCGGGATCGTCGGACAGGCTCAGAACAAGGCGCATCATCAATCGAACTCAGGCGAACCCGTCTCTTTTCAGGAAATCGGTTCCGTGCAGAGGCGCTCCGCGCCTCACGTCAAGCTTGCGGACGTCCGGCACCTTATCACAGGCAGGGGACGAACCCTAATGACAGAGATGGGATGCCTGCCATGCTTCATCAACAGGCGGCCGCAGGGCGCCGCCTGGGCGCTCGACCCGGTGACGCTTGGAGAGTATCTGTACCGGCGGCCGGCTCCCGCCCAGGCCTCCTCCCGGTCGAACGCACGATGGTCCGCATGCTCCTGCCCCGCCTGGCTCTCCTCGCCGCCCTCACCCTCGCCACCGGCGCCGCCGCCGCCACCCTCGACGGCCTGGCGGTCGACGTGACGAACACGAGCGAACCCGTGCTCTGCGCCGAAAAGGACAACGTCTCCATTAATTTCGCCTCGCCCGAGGTCCGCACCTTCCGGATCGAGGCCGCCCACCCGGTCTATGTGGGCCACATGCGCCAGGACAGCTGGGAGCCGGACTGGACCGCCTGCGAGGACATCTCGGCCGAGACCTCGAACCATCCCCACCCGACCATGAGCAATCTCTACGAGAGCCCCGAGCTGCGGGTGACGGGCCTCTCCTACACCCATTTCTGGCGCCCGAGCGACGTGACGGTGCGGATCGGCGACCGGGCGGAGAAGAACATCCACATGATGCAGATCCTGAAGCGCCGGCAGGGCCGCGAGGACGAGGTGCTCGTTCTCTACCCCGCCGACGGCTACTGGCGGATCAAGCCCCTGCCGCCGGCCCATCTGGGCTGGAGCGCCTACGGCTCCTCGTTCCTGGTCGGCCCGGTGACCATGGAGCAGAGGCCGATCGTGGACCTGAAGGAGGTCGCGTTCGACCCCGCTTCCATGACCTTCACGCTGGCCTTCACGGCGGGCGGCAAGGCCACGGTGGCCGTGAAGGATCTCACGGAGGAGCGCCTGAACCTGGAGGTCGCCTTCGACCGGGCCATCGCGGGCAAGCCCTTCGCGGCCCTGCGCTCCATGTACGTGACCGAATTCAACGCCGACGTGGCCCGCATCGCCGCCCGGGAGGAGAACGCCCGCGCCTGGCGCGAGGAGCCGATCATGGGCTTCGGCAAGGCCAGGGCCACGGATGTGTGGATGGGCCGGCTGATCCCGTCCCGCCACAACACCAGCGCGCCCGACATGATGTTCAATCGCTTCCGCGCAGCGCCGGCTTCCGCGAACTGAACGCCCGGGCGATCCGCGCCACGAGGCGCCCGTCGATCAGGATCAGGCCCGCGCCGATCAGCGCCATGCCGGCCATGTGCCGGGGCTCGAGGGTCTCTCCCAGCACCAGCACGCCGAGCAGGATGGCGCTGACCGGGATCAGGAAGGTCACGAGGCCGACATTCGTGGCCCCGGCCCGCCCGAGCAGGCGGAAGAACAGGGTGTAGGCGAAGGCGGTCGAGAGCAGCGCCAGCCCGAGCATGGACGCGACCGTACCCGTGCTCGGCAGCGGCAGCGCCCACGGGTGGTCGACCAGGAGGGCGAGCGGCAGGAGGACGGCGCTCGAGGCCGTGACCTGGCCGGCCGCGGTGGCGAGCGGCGGAATGCCCATAGCCTTGAACCGCCGGCCGTAGACCCCCGAGAACGCATAGGACACCGCGGCCGCCAGCACGGCGAGCTGGGCCGGGACGGCGAGGTTCCAGGACTGGAGGGCGGCCCCGCCGATCATCACGGCGACGCCCAGGAACCCGACGACCACGCCGGCGAATCGCTGCCGGGTCAGGCGTTCGTCCGCCGTCAGGTAATGCGCGACGATCACGGTGAAGAGCGGCGTCGTGGCGTTCAGGATCGACGCGAGACCGCTGGCGATGTGCTTCTGCCCCCAGACGATGAGCGTGAAGGGGATCACGTTGTTGAGGATCCCCATCCCGAGAAACGCGACCCAGGCCTCGCGCTCCCGCGGCATCGGCACGCCCATGACGACGAGGATCAGCCTCAGGGCCAGCGCCCCCATGGCCACCCTGAGGGCGACGATCGTGAGGGGCGGCAGCTCCTTCACGGCGACGCCGATGAACAGGAACGATCCGCCCCAGACGACGGACAGGATGGTGAGCAGCGCCCAGTCGGAGGCCGTCATTGTCTTGTGGATAGTCGATGTCATTGCGCGTGGTCCCGAGCCCTGGAAACCCTATGGCACAGTCGACCCGCGGCTTCGACCCGTTTTCTGTGCCGCACGCCAAAGCCGCCGGGAGAGCCCTCAAGCCCTTGCGGCGCAACGGGTCTTCCGGCTCGCAGGCCACTTCTGAAAGGATTGATTTACGACAAAACCGGCTTCCGGCGCGGTTTTACTCCGCGTTCACGGCTTCGGTTCCAGTCTGGCTCCATGACATTTTCACAAGACGCCGTGACCGCCATGGGCCCGCATCCCTCCGACGACCGCTCGTACCTGACCGGCCCCTCCCGCGAGGAGCGGTACCGGTCCACCGGAAAGGCCGGCTTCTGCATCATGCCGACACCGCCGAGGCCCGCGCGCAACCACAGCTTCATCTTCGGGCGCTCGGAATCGCGGATCCGCCCCCTCCTGAACCAGGAGGAGCGCGACCGGCTCCATTGCTGGGCGATGCTCGTCGCCGTCGCGTCCTCGGCGGTCGGCACGACCCTGCTGCTCACCGCCGCCCTGCGTTAGTCCTGCGGCGCGTTCAAGCATAAAAAAGCCCGGGGTCCCGGGCTTTTTCCGTTTCTGACATCAGGCGATCGGCCCGGGCTGGCCGCCGGGCTGCGGCGGCGTCAGGGGCGTGTCCGGGGCACGGTCCGGATCGGTCGCCGGGATCTCGGTGGGCTCGCGGACCGGAACCTCCGTCGGCGTGTGGCCGGGAGGAACCGGATTGGAGGGCGGGCTCGGGGGACTCGGCTGCGGATCGTACGGGCCGGGGCCTCGGGTCATGACATCACTCCTGTTATGGGACTCGAGGGGTCAACGGAGGCGCCACCGGTCCGTTCCTCACCGGAGCGGCCAGAACACCATGATGAGCGGGATGCCGACCACGACGACGATGATCGAGAGCGGCAGGCCGAGCCGCCAGTAATCGCCGAACCGGTATCCGCCCGGCCCCATCACCAGGGTGTTGCACTGGTGTCCGATGGGGGTGAGGAAGTCGCAGGCCGCGCCGATGGCCACCGCCATCAGGAAAGGGTCAGGCCTGAAGCCGAGCTGCGTCGCGAAGCTCGCCGCGATAGGCGCCATCACGAGTACGGTGGCGGCATTGTTGAGGAACGGCGTCACCGCCATGGCGGCCACCATGATGAGCACGAGCGCGCCGGTCGGCGGCAGCATGTTGGCGGCCGACGAGAGCCACCCGGCGATCAGGTCCGTGCCGCCGGTGGTGCGGATCGCCTCGCTGACGGGGATCAGCGCCCCGAGCATCACGATGATCGGCCAGTCGATGGTCTCGTAGGCCTCGCGCAGATTCAGCGAGCCGAACAGCACCAGCAGAACCCCCGCCCCGAAGAACGCGATGGCGACGGGCAGGATGTTGAAGGCCACGAGCACCATGGCGGCGGCCAGGATGGCGATGGGCAGGAGGCTGCGCCGCGCGCTCCCCAGGCGGATGTCGCGCTCTGCGAGCGGCAGGCAGCCGAGTTCCTTGAGGGTATCCGGCAGCTTCTTCAGGTTGCCCTGGAGCACGATCACGTCGCCGGGGCGAAGATTGATCGTGCGCAGGCGCTCCGTGAAGCGCTGCCCACTGCGGCTGACCGCGATCAGGTTGACGTGAAAGCGCTCGAACAGGGCGATGCGCTCGGCCGAGATGCCCGTCAGGACGGAATTGGGCCCGATCACCGCCTCGATCACGCCGATCTCGTCCGTCGCCTCGTCCATCTCGGGCTGGCGGTGCTCGCGGGAGAGCTTCAGGCCGGCCCGCGCCACCGCGCTTTCCAGGGCGTCCGGCTCGCCTTCGAGCATGAGCAGGTCGTTCTCGCGGATCGTGGCGTCCGGCAGGGGGCTGGAGCTGCGGGTCTCGTTGCGGATGATCGCCGCGACCTTCACCTCGTCGTTGGCCATGCGGCGCAGGTCCGCCACCGTCTGCCCGGCGATCTCAGATTCCGGCGTCACGCGGGCCTCGGTCACGTAGTTCTTGATGTTGAGAGCCTCGTCGAGGGATGCCGCCCCCTTGCGGCCCTGAGGCAGGAGCCGGTAGCCGAAAGCCAGGAACACGACGCCCGCGAGCGCGATGCCGGCGCCGACCGGTGTAAAGTCGAACATCCCGAAGGGCTCGCCGAGCAGCTCGCCCCGCACCCGTGACACGATGATGTTGGGCGAGGTGCCCACGAGGGTCACGATGCCGCCGAGCAGCGACCCGAAGGCCATCGGCATGAGGAATGCGGACGGCGAGGTGTTGGTGCGCCGCGCGATCTGGAACGCCACCGGGATCATCATCGCGAGCGCCCCGATGTTCTTCACGAACGAGGACAGCACCGTCACCACGCCGACGAGCACCACGATCTGGATCTGGGTGGTGCGCAGGTAAGGGGCGATCCGGTTCAGGCCCGCTTCGAGCACCCCAGACTTGGAGACGGCGGCGCTCACGAGGAGCGCGCTCGCCACGATGATGACGATGTCGTCGCTGAAGCCGGAGAACGCCTTGTCGGCCGGCACGATGCCGACCACCACGGCGACGAGGAGCGACAGGGCCGCCACGACGTCGTAGCGGAACCGGCCCCACACGAAGAGCGCCATCATCCCGGCGACGATGGCGAAGGCGAGCATTTGTTGATGGGTCATGGAGTGCGCGAAGAGAGGAACCTCCTCGGTAACGCGCAGCCTTCTCCTTTGTGCCGTGGGCCCTTACTGGCCGAGGACGAGCGCCCAGTACCGTCCGTAGCCGCCCTGGGCGTCGGCGCGCGCAAGGCCGATCCGGCGGGCCTGCGGCATGAGCAGGTTCTCGTTGTGGCCGGGCGAGGCCTTCCAGCGGTTGACGGCACCATCGACCGACGAGGAGCCCGCGGACAGGTTCTCGGCCGCGTAGCCGGCGATGCCGAACTTGTCCATGCGGCTGCTGAAGCTGCCGTGGCTGAGCTTGCCGGCCGCCGCCACGACCCGGGCCTGGTACGCTGCCGCCTCGTTCAGGCGCGAATCGACCGTCACGGGGCTCAAGCCCCGGGAGGTGCGGTAGGCCGAGATCAGGGCCGCCGCTTGCGCGGCGTCGCTGGTCGAGGTCGAAAGAACCTTGTGGTTCTCGGTGAGGGCGATGTCGCCGGCGCATCCAGCCAGCGCCAGGCCGGCCAGGACGCAGAAGGAGATGGCCTTCTTCATCGATTTCCCCTTGAGGCGGCGTTCATCGCCGCTCCCCTTGAAAAAAACCTCCGTGGCAGTCATGTGCAAGACCCATGTCCGCCCGAAGCCGCTGCATGCCACGCCGCCGGCCGAGGGTCCAGAACCCTCCTGTCTTCCGCGTCAGCTGATCGCATGTCCCTGCCCTCCTCCCCTCCCCGCGTCGCCGTCATCGGCGGCGGCCCTGCCGGGCTGATGGCGGCGGAGGTCCTCGGGCAGGCCGGCATCACCGTCACGGTCTATGACCAGATGCCCTCGCTCGGACGCAAGTTCCTCATGGCCGGCCGGGGTGGGCTCAATCTCACCCACAGCGAGGATTTCGAGCGCTTCACACAGCGCTATGCGGAGGCCCGGCCGCAGCTCCTGCCCGCTCTCAAGGCCTTCCGGCCCGAGGACCTGCGCGCCTGGTGCGAAGGCCTCGGCCAGGAGACCTTCGTGGGGTCGAGCGGGCGGGTGTTTCCGAAGGCCTTCAAGGCCTCTCCCCTCCTGCGGGCCTGGCTCGCCCGGCTCGGGCAGCTTGGCGTGACATTCCGGCTCCGGCACCGCTGGCAGGGCTGGGACGAGGAGGGCTACCTGGTCTTCAGCGGTCCGGACGGGAAGACGGTTCAGGAGAAGCCGGACGCGACGGTGCTGGCCCTCGGCGGCGCGAGCTGGCCGCGGCTCGGCTCCGACGGGACCTGGACGGCGGCTCTCGCAGGACGCGGAATCGGCGTCTCTCCTTTGCGGCCGAGCAACATGGGCTTCGTGGTCCCCTGGTCGGACGTGATGCGCGCCCGATTCGCGGGCGAGCCCCTCAAGCGAATCGCCCTGACCTTCGATGGCATGACCGTCCGCGGCGAGGCCGTCGTCACGACGGACGGCATCGAGGGTGGCGCGGTCTATGCCCTGTCGGCCCGCCTCCGCGACGCCATCGAACGCGACGGCCGGGCAACCCTCCTCGTCGATCTGCGCCCGGACCTTTCGGCGGAGGCTCTGGCGAAGCGGCTCGACGCGCCGCGAAAAGGGCAGTCGGCCTCCACCTTCCTGCGCAAGGCGGCCGGGCTGTCGCCGGTCGGCATCGCCCTGTTGCGCGAATCATCCGCCGCGCTGCCCGCGGATGCGGGCGACCTCGCCCGCCTCATCAAGGCCGCTCCCCTCACCCTCACGGGCGTGAAATCCCTCGAGCGCGCCATTTCCAGCGCCGGCGGCATCGCGTTCGACGAAACCGACGAGCACCTGATGCTGCGCCGCCTGCCCGGGACCTTCGTGGCCGGCGAGATGCTGGACTGGGAGGCGCCGACCGGCGGGTACCTGCTCCAGGCGACCTTCGCGACCGGGGTCGCGGCCGCCAGAGGCGTGCTGTCCTATCTCGGGATTCCCGATGCCGCATTGACGCGGAGTCCCGCGTCGGCCACACGGCAGCCGTGACCAACCCGCTCCAGATTCTCCACGACGTCTTCGGCTTCTCCTCCTTCCGCGAGGGACAGGAGGAGATCGTGCGCGCCGTCCTGGCCGGGGAGGACGTGCTCGCCGTCATGCCGACCGGCGCCGGCAAGTCCCTGTGCTACCAGCTGCCGACGCTCGTGCGGAACGGGCTGACCGTCGTGGTCTCGCCGCTCATCGCCCTCATGCGCGACCAGGTGGAGGCCCTGCGCCATTTCGGCGTCGAGGCCGGGAGCCTCAACTCCGCCAACGATCAGGCCGAGAACCGGCGCGTCACCGATTCGATCCGCGACGGGCGCATGCGCCTGCTCTACGCCTCGCCGGAACGCCTCGCCAACACGGGCGCGACCGAATGGCTCGCGCGGGCGGGCGTGAACCTGCTCGCCATCGACGAGGCGCATTGCGTCTCGCAATGGGGACACGATTTCCGGCCCGAATACGCGCTCCTCGGCGAGGTTCGCCGACGCCTCGGCGGCGTGCAGACCATCGCGCTCACGGCCACCGCCGACGTGGCGACGCGCGGCGACATCATGCACCGGCTCTTCGAGAGCGAGCCGCGCATCTTCATTCACGGCTTCGACCGGCCGAATCTGCGCCTCGCCATGCAGGCCAAGGAGCATTCGAGACGCCAGCTCTTCTCGTTCCTCGACAAGCACCGGCACGAGAGCGGCATCGTCTACTGCTCGTCGCGCGACGCGACGGAAAAGCTGTCGGACTCCCTGAACCAGGCCGGTTACCGGGCGCTGCCCTACCATGCGGGCATGCCGCAGGGAGACCGGGCCAAGAACCAGGACATCTTCCTGCAGGAGGACGGGGTCGTGATGGTGGCGACGGTGGCCTTCGGCATGGGGATCGACAAGCCGGACGTACGCTTCGTGGCCCATGCGGCCCTGCCGAAATCCATCGAGGCCTATTACCAGGAGATCGGCCGCGCCGGCCGCGACGGGGCGCCCGCCGACACGCTCACCCTCTACGGCCTCGACGACATGCGCCTGCGCCGCATGCAGATCGAGGACAGCGACGCGCCCGACGAGCAGAAGCGGGTCGAGCGCCAGCGGCTCAATGCGCTGGTGGCGCTCTGCGAGGCGCCGCGCTGCCGCCGCCAGACCCTGCTGGCCTATTTCGGCGAGACGACGGAGCCCTGCGGCAACTGCGACCTGTGCATCGACGGCGTCATGTCGTTCGACGGCACCATCGAGGCCCAAAAGCTCCTCTCGGCCATCGTGCGCACCGGCGAGCGCTTCGGCACGGAGCATCTCATCAGCATCCTGGTCGGCGAGCGCACCGATTCGATCGGCCGCTTCGGCCACGACAAGCTCAAGACCTTCGGGGTCGGCAGCGACCGCTCCAAGACCGAATGGCGCTCCCTCCTGCGGCAGATCTATGCGGCGGGGCTGGTCGGCCTGGAACTCGCCGAATACGGGCGCTGGACCATCACCGACAAGGGAGTGGCGGTCCTCAAAGGCCAGGAGCGGATCGAGCTGCGCTCCGACGTGCTGATGAAGCCGAGCGAGCGCCGCCGCCGCCGCTCGCGGATGGAGGCGGAATCCGTCGTGCCGGGCGACGATCCGCTGCTGCTCGACCTCAAGGTCCTGCGCACCCGCCTCGCCAAGGAGGAGGGCGTGCCCGCCTACGTGATCTTCTCGGACCGCAGCCTGTTCGACATGGCCGCGAAACGGCCCACCACGATCCGCGCCTTCGGCGAGATCCATGGTGTCGGCCAGGCCAAGCTCGACCGCTACGCAGAGGCGTTCCTCGAGGTGCTGAAGCAGCACGCGGCGTAAAACCACGCTGTCATTCCGGGGCCGCAAAGCGGAGCCCGGAACCTATAAACATCATCGTGTCGGAATGACGAGGGTGGGCTCCTAAGCCGCCCGTTTCCCCTGATCCGTCGCCACGTCCACCCACTGCCCTGCATGGGCGCTGCGCGCGATGGCGTCGACCGTGCGCTCGATGCGGATGCCGTCCTCGAACTCGATCAGCGTTGCGGCCTCGCCCCGGATGCGTCCGATGAGCTGGCGGCACTCGATGATCTTCAGCTCGTTGAAGCCTAGGCCGTGGCCTGGGGCCGGGATGAACTTGTCATAGGGTGGGTGGTGCGGCGCCGTGAGAATGGTGCGGAAGCCCTGAATCTCCTTCGGACCGTCCGTCGTGTAGAGCTGCACCTCGTTCATGCGCTCCTGGTCGTACACGACGGTGCCCTTGGAGCCGAAGAGTTGCACGAAGATGCGGCCCTTGCGACCCCAGGCGGAGCGGTTCAAGGCGATCACGCCCGACGCGCCATTCTCCAGCTCGATCAGCGTGGTGGCGATGTCGTAGGTCTCGACAGCGCGACGCCCGCCTTCACGCAGCGGACGGTCCGCGTAGGGCTTCGCCATGTGGCTGCAGACGCGCCTGACGCCGCCGAAGAGCGTCCAGACCAGGCTCAAGGCGTGGACGCCGAAATCGTCGAGCGCGCCGTGTCCGGAGGTCGCCTCGCTCTTCCAGTAGAACAGCTCCTCCGGGTCGGCCATGAAGTCCTCGTCCATCTCGAGGCGGACATGATTGACCTCGCCGATCCGCCCCTCGTCGAGGAGGCGACGGATCAGGCGGACGACCGGGTTCTGGATGTAGTTGTAGCCCAAAGCCGCGACCTTGCCGGAAGCCCGGGCGGCGGCGAGCATCCGCTCCGCGTCAGTAAGCTTCGTGGCCATCGGCTTCTCGCACCAGACGTGCTTACCGGCCTCCAGGGCCGCAATCGCCATGTCGGGATGGAAGGCGTTCGGCGTCGTGATCGACACCACGTCGACCGCCGGATCCGTCACGAGGGAGCGCCAGTCCCCCGTCGCCTGCTCGAAGCCGAGCTCCCGCGCCTTTTTCTCCGCCAGCTCCTGCGAGGCCTCCGCCAGCACCGCGAGACGCGGACGCTCCACGTCGCCGAAGACCGGCGCGACGGAGTTCCAGGCCAGCGCATGGCACTTGCCCATGTAGCCCGTGCCGATGAGGCCGACGCCGAGAGGTGTCATGTCCTGCTTTCCCCTTAGACCATCCCGCCCAGCTCCTCGGACACCGCCTGCAATTCCTTGCCGCCGGCCATGAGGTTCTGCAACGCCTCGATCTCGATCTCGGATTTTTTGTACGTGCCGAGCGTCTTGCCGCGGTTGAGCACGGTGAAGCGGTCGCCGACCGCATAGGCGTGGCGCACGTTGTGGGTAATGAAGATGACGCCGAGGCCCTTCTGGCGGACCTGGTGGATGTATTTCAGCACCATCGAGGTCTGGGCGACGCCCAGCGCCGAGGTCGGCTCGTCGAGGATCAGCACCTTGGCGCCGAAATAGACCGCGCGCGCGATGGCCACGCATTGCCGCTCGCCGCCCGAGAGCGTGCCGACCGCCTGGTGCGGATCGCGCACGTCGATGCCTATCTTGTGCATCTCCTCGCGGGTGACCGCGTCGCAATGGTCGAAATCCACGAAACGGAACGGCCATACGCCCTTCACGGGCTCGCGCCCCATGAAGAAGTTGCGCGTCACCGACATGAGCGGGATCATGGCGAGGTCCTGGTAGACCGTCGCGATACCGGCATCCAGCGCGTCGCGCGGGCTTAAGAAAGTCACGTTCCGCCCGTCGACCAGGAACTCGCCGCTGGTCGGGCGGTGAACGCCCGACAGGGTCTTGATCAAGGTCGACTTGCCGGCGCCGTTGTCGCCGAGCAGGCACATCACCTCGCCGCGGTTGACGGTCAGCGACACGCCGGAGAGGGCGATCACCGAGCCGAAATGCTTCACGACGTTGCGGATGTCAATGAGAGGAGCATTCGATGCCGTGTCCATGTCAGCGCTCCCCCGTCACCTTGCGGCGGATGAAGTTGTTGAACAGCACCGCGAGCAGCAGCATGGCGCCGAGGAACACCTGGAACCAGTCCGAGTCGAAGCGCGTGTAGGTGAGGCCGATCGACACCATGCCGAAGATGATGGCGCCGAAGAACGCCCCGATGGCGGAGCCGTAGCCGCCGGTGAGCAGGCAGCCGCCGATGACCGCCGCGATGATGGCCTCGAACTCCTTCTGGAAGCCGCGCCGCGCGTCGGTCGAGCCGGCATCGAGCACCGTGAGGACCGCTACCAGGGCTGCCGCGCAGGCGGTGAGCATGAAGAGCGCGGTCTTCACCCGGTCGACCGGCACGCCGGAGTTGCGCGCCGCGTTGGCGTCGCCGCCCGCAGCAAAAATCCAGTTGCCGGCGCGGGTGCGCAGGAGAAGCCAGGTGGCAAGGAGCGCGAAGCCGACGAACCAGACGATGGAGACCGGGACCCCCGTCACGGTCGGCTGGCCGTTCGGGAACTTGGCGATGACGTCGTGCGCCGCAAGCCACGAGAACACGCCCTCGAAGGCGACGCCCGAGAAGAGCTCGCGGACGATGCCTTCGCCCGCCTGGTCGCCGATGCCGCGCATCTGGGTCGATCCGCCGGTCGCCCACTTCAGTCCGACGAGGGAGAGCCCGCGCAGGATGAAGAGGAACGCGAGCGTGACGATGAACGAGGGGAGCCGCGTGCGGATCACCATCTGGCCGTTCAGGCCGCCGAGCACCGCCGCCACCGCGAGGGTTCCGGCAATGGCGAGCAGCAGCGGCCAGCCGCTCAGCGTGATGAACGCGCCGAAGACGAGGCCCGTGAAGGCCACCATGGAGCCGATGGAGAGATCGAACTCGCCGCCGATCATCAGCAGGGCCGCCGCGATGGCGAGGATGCCGAGCTGCGAGGCGGGCGACAGGATGTTCATGATGCCCGCCAGCGTGAACATCGAGGCGTCGGCGGTGGAGAAGAAGAAGATCGCGACCAGGACCAGCCCGGCCAGGGCGCCGAGCTCGGGGCGCCGCATGATCTTGGTCAGGAAGGAGACCTCGCGCAGACGCTCGTCCTGAATCTTCTTGACGGCTGGCGCCGGAGACAGATCTGCGGTCGGCTGGGTCGTGTCCGCCATGGGAGCCTTCCCTCATGAATGCCTGGAAAATAGAGGAGCCCGCGACCCGGTCGGCCGCGGGCTCCGGCAACGATCAGCGAATGCCCTTGGCGGACAGGTCGATCACCTGGGCGGCCTTTTCTTTCGTGACCAGGTTCGGGCCCGAAGCGACGTCGCCGCCGGGCATGAGCCCGTACTTGGCGTAGTTGGCCAGGAACACCACGGGGAGGTAGCCCTGCAGGAACTGCTGCTGGTCGATGGCGAACACTGCCTCGCCGCTCGCCACCGACTTGAGGAAGCCGGCCGACATGTCGAAGGTGGCGACCTTGATCGCACCCGTCTTGCCGGCATCCTTCACGGCCGCGACCGAGGGCTCGCCCGCCGTGCCGGCGCCGAGCGCCAGGATCGTGTCGATGGCGGTATCGGCCGCGACCGCCGCCTTCACCTTGGCGCGCACATCCGCCGGGTCGTTCGTGACCGGCAGGACCGTCACCTTGCCGCCGAACCCTTCCGTGAAGCCCTTGCAGCGCAGGTCGAGCGATACGTTGCCGACCTCCTGGTTCACGCACAGGCCGACCTTGCCGCCCATCTCCTTGAGCTTGGCGCCGGCGATGCGCCCGGCCTCGACCTCGTCCTGCCCGACATGGAGCAGCGCGCCGAGCTTCTTCGACACGTCGGAGCCGGAGTTCATGGAGATCACCGGGATGCCGGCGGCCACCGCCTTCTGGATCGACGGGCCGAGCGCCGAGGCGTCGGGAATCGACACGATCAGGCCGGCCGGCTTCTGGTTGACGGCCGCGTCGATGAGCTGGCCCATGGCGACCATGTCGAAGGTTTCGGGCGCCCGGTAGTCGACCTGGACCTTCATGTCCTGGCCGCCTGCCGCCACGCCGTTCTTCACCACCGACCAGAACGGGTCGTTGGCCTGGCCGTGGCTGACCACGATGATGCGGGTATTCTGCTGCGCGGCGGCCGGAGCCACGGCTGCCAGGGTGAGGGCTGCCGCGGCAGCCAGACGTGTTACGAGCGACTTCATCTGTTTCCTCCCAGTTTGTCTGCACTCGAGCATCGCCCCGGACGCCCGGCTGCGACGAACGCTGCGGCCGAAGGGGCCGCGCGATGGAGTTCGGCAGAGAAGGAGGCAAGGTGATTCGGGCCGCGAATCCTTTGTCCCAAGGCGTTTCCTCTGCCGGCCCGACCACTCGAAAACGGAATGATCGAGCGTTTTGTGGTTATCTTTAGAATTTTTATTCCATTTCTTGGGGATCGGTGTCAAGTTCCCGTCAGGTCAGGTGCGGCAAGGGGAGAACCGACGGGCGATGGAGGAGCGTTCAGCATCAGTCACGGATGCGATCCCGGAGGATTTCGAGAGCCTGAGGGCTCTCCTGCTCGCCCGCCGCGACACGATGCCCAAGCGGCTGAAGCAACTCGCGGCCTTCGCGCTGGACCACCCCGAGGAAGTGGCGTTCGGGACCGTGGCCGGTATCGCCGAGCATGCGGGCGTCCAGCCCTCCACCCTGGTGCGCTTCGCCAAGAGCCTCGGCTATGACGGCTTCTCCCACCTGCAGCAGATCTTCCGCGACCGCCTGCGCGAGCGCTTTCCCGACTACCGGGAGCGCCTGCGGGTGCTGCGCGATTCGGAGGGAGCGCACGTCCATTCGGCCTCCCTGCTCGAAGGCTTCACGGATGCGGCGGCGATCTCCCTCGACCGCATGCGCGAGTCGGTGCGCCCGGAGGAGTTCTCCCGTGCCATCGAGACGCTGGCGAAAGCCGACACGATCTATCTCTTGGGCGCCCGCCGGGTCTTCCCGGTCTCGGCCTATTTCGCCTACGCGTTCGGCAAGCTCGGGGTGCGGGCGATCCTGATCGACCACATCGCCCAACTCGGGCCGGAGCAGCTCGCGACCGCCACGGAGCGGGACGCGGTGCTCGCCATCAGCTTCACGCCCTACTCGCCCGTGACGGCGGATCTTGCCGCGGCGGCGGCGCGCAAGAACATTCCCGTGGTGGCGATCACCGACTCGGCCTTCAGCCCCCTGGTCACGAGCGCGGATGTGTGGCTCGAGGTGGCCGAGGCCGATTTCGGCGCCTTCCGGTCCCTGTCGGCCTCCTTCGCGCTCGCCATGGCGCTCGCCGTCGGTACCGCCGAGCGACGGGCGGAGGCCTGAGCCGCAACAAAAAGGCCGGGACATGCCCGGCCTCCATATTGCCTGTGTGACCAAACCTTAGAGCTTCACGGGCTTGCCCGACTGCGCCGATTCCGTCGCCGCATCGGCGAGGCGCTGGGCCATGAGGCCGTCGTAGCCGGTCGGGTCGCAGGCGGTGCCGGCCTTCACGGCCTTCAGGAAGGCGTCGAGCTCGGCCCGGTAGGCGTCGGCATAGCGCTCCAGGAAGAAGTCCTGGACCGGGTCGGCCGTGATGCCTGCGCCCGTCGCCACCTCGACGGTGGTGCGGTGGATGTTGCCGGCGCGGATCATGCCCTTCGAGCCGTGGACCTCGATGCGCTGGTCGTAGCCGTAGGTGGCCCTGCGGGAGTTGGAGATCTGGACGATACGGCCCTTGGCGGTCTTGAGCATGACGGCCGCCGTGTCCACGTCGCCCGCCTGCCCGATGGCCGGATCGACCAGGGACGAGCCGACCGCGTGCACCTCCACCGGCTCGTCGCCGAGGAGCAGGAAGCGTGCCATGTCGAGGTCGTGGATCATCATGTCGCGGAAAAGCCCGCCCGAGGTGGCGATGTAGCTCACCGGCGGCGGGCCGGGATCGCGCGACAGAATCGTGACGATCTCGACCTCGCCGACCTCGCCGTCCGCCAGGCGGCGGCGCAGGCTCGCGAAGTTCGGGTCAAAGCGGCGGTTGAAGCCGATCATGAGCGGCGTGCCGGCCTTCTCGACATTGGCCAGGCAGGTCTGGATCCGGGCGCTGGAGAGATCGACCGGCTTCTCGCAGAACACCGCCTTGCCGGCGCGCGCGCCGCGCTCGATGAGATCCGCGTGGGTCGTGGTCGGTGTGCAGACCAGGATGGCATCGACGTCCGACCGCTCGACGATGGAGTCGAGGGAGGCGACATCCGCACCCGTCGCGGCGGCCAGCTCCTGGGCGGAGGGCGCATGCGGATCGGCCACGGCCACGAGCCGGGCGTCGGCGTGGTCGGCGGCGTTGCGTCCGTGAATGCGGCCGATGCGGCCTGCTCCCAATACGGCAATCCTGATCATGTTTCCCCCGGGATCTTTTGCCGGCTCATAGGCAAATTTGGAATTGATGTTCCAGCTCAAACTGCTAATAGAATAAACATTCCATAGCTGCAAGAGCCGCAAAATGGCCAGAACACGGTTGAAGAACCGTCTTCGGGAGCGGGAGGGATAGCATGAAGCCGACCCTGGATGTCATCACCATCGGCCGCGCCTCGGTCGACCTCTACGGCCAGCAGGTCGGCGGGCGCCTCGAGGACATGGCTTCCTTCTCCAAGGCCGTCGGCGGCTGTCCGTCGAACATCGCGATCGGAACCGCGCGGCTCGGGCTGAAGTCCGGCCTCGTGACCCGCGTCGGCGACGAGGCCATGGGCCGGTTCATCCGCGAGCAGATGGAGCGCGAGGGCGTGGCGACGGACGGCATCGTGACCGATCCGCAGCGCCTCACCGCCCTGGTAATCCTCGGCGTGCGCGACGAGGATTCCTTCCCGCTGATCTTCTACCGGGACAACTGCGCCGACATGGCGCTCTGCGAGGACGACATCGACGAGGCCTTCATCGCGTCGGCCGGCGCGATCGTGGTCACCGGCACGCATTTTTCCCGCGAGAACACCGCAGCCGCGCAGCGCAAGGCCATCCGCATCGCCAAGGCGAACGGCCGGAAAGTCGTGTTCGACGTGGACTATCGCCCGAACCTCTGGGGCCTCCTCGGCCACGGGGCCGGCGACTCGCGCTATGTCCGCTCCGATGCGGTGACCGAGCACCTGAAGCCGATCCTGGCCGACTGCGACCTCATCGTAGGCACCGAGGAGGAGCTTCACATCGCCGGCGGCTCCGAGGACACGCTCGCGGCTATCCAGGCGATCCGCGCCGTCTCGACGGCCACCATCGTGTGCAAGCGCGGCCCCATGGGCTGCGTGGTGTTCCCGGGCGAGATCCCGGCCTCCCTCGACGACGGCGTGAAGGGGCCGGGCTTCCCGGTCGAGGTCTACAACGTGCTCGGCGCCGGCGACGCGTTCATGTCCGGCTTCCTGCGCGGCTGGCTGAAGGACGAGGCGCTGGAGACCTGCTGCGCCTATGCCAATGCGAGCGGCGCCTTCGCGGTCTCGCGGCTCCTCTGCTCGCCTGAGATCCCGACCTTCACGGAGCTGCAATACTTCCTGAAGCATGGCAGCCTCCACAAGGCCCTGCGCTTCGACCAGGACATCAACCACGTCCATTGGGCGACCACCCGCCGTCCCACCCCCGACACCCTCATGGCGCTCGCCATCGACCATCGCATGCAGCTCGAGACCATGGCGAAGGAGGTCGGCGCCTCGGTCGACCGCATTCCCGAGTTCAAGGTGCTGGCCGTCCAGGCGACGGCCCGGGTGGCGGACGGGCGGCCTGGCTTCGGCATGCTGATCGACGGCACCTATGGCCGCGAGGCCCTGTTCCGCGCCGCCGACCACCCGTTCTGGATCGGCCGCCCGGTGGAGTTGCCGGGTTCGCGCCCGCTTGATTTCGAGAACGGCGGCAGCCTGGGAGCCCAGCTCATCGAATGGCCGGTCGGACACACGATCAAGTGCCTCTGCTTCTACCATCCGGACGATCCGGCCGACCTGAAGGAGCGCCAGGAGCGCGAGCTGCTGCGCCTCCACGACGCCGCGCGCCGCATCAGCCGCGAGCTCCTGGTCGAGATCATCGCCGGCAAGAACGGCCCGCTGAAGCCCGACACGATCCCGGCCGTGCTGCAGCGCCTCTACGACCTCGGCATCAAGCCGGACTGGTGGAAGCTCGAACCCCAGCGCGACACCGCGGCCTGGCGCGCCATCGGGGAGGTCATCACCCGCAACGACCCCTATTGCCGCGGCATCGTCCTGCTCGGGCTCGAAGCGCCGGAGGACGAGCTGGAGGCCGCCTTCGCGGCCGCCGCCAGCGAGCCCCAGGTGAAGGGCTTCGCAGTCGGCCGCACCATCTTCAACGACGCGGCGCGCCGCTGGCTGAAGGGCGAGATCTCGGACGAGGCGGCCATCGGCGACATGGCCTCACGCTTCCAGCGTCTCGTCGACGCTTGGCAGCGCGTGGCCGGACGTGCGAAGGCTGCCTGATCGAGCAGCGAGGTCGCCATGTCCTTCACCGAGGATGACATCAAAGCAGCCGGGGGCGCCGTCGCGCTCACGCCAGACCAGCTCGACGGCCTTCTGGCGGTCCTGAGGGCCCGGAAGGCCTCGACGGCGACAGCCCCGACGATGCCTAAGTCGGAGAAGGTCCGATTCGATCTCGTCCACCTCCTCTGGTATGCGGGCACGCTCATCGTCATGAGCGCCATGGGCCTGTTCTCGACCCTGGCCTTCGAGGCCCTGGGCGGCAAGGCGCTCACCATCACGGCGCTCATCTACGGCGCTCTCTTCCTCATGGCCGGGCGCCGCCTCTGGAACGACGGCTCCCTGCGCACGCCCGGCGGCCTGATGATCGCGGTCGCGGTCGCCATGGTGCCGCTCGCGGTCTACGGCATCCAGGAGGAGTTCGGCCTGTGGGGCGACGGCGGCGATCCGGGCCGCTACCGGGACTTCTTCGTGTGGGTGAAGAGCAGCTGGCTGCCGATGGAGATCGCCACCGTCGCGGTCGGCCTGATCGCCCTGCGATTCTATCCTGTCCCGTTCATCGTCGCGGTGGTGTCGCTCGCGCTCTGGTTCATGTCCATGGACCTGACGCCCTGGCTGCTGCACGGGCGCGAGATGAGCTGGTCCGAGAACTGGGCCGCGCGGCGCGCCGTCTCGATGGTCTTCGGCCTCGTGATGATCGGCGTCGCCTGGTTCGTCGACATCCGCCGCAACGAGGACCGGGACGTCGCCTTCTGGCTGTACCTTGCAGGCCTCATGGCGTTCTGGGGCGCGCTTACGCTCTCGCACAGCGACAGCGCGTTGGCCAAAGCCTTCTACTGCCTCATCAACGTGGCGCTCGTCCTGCTCTCGGTCTTCCTGGTGCGGCGCGCCTTCGCGCTGTTCGGCGCGCTCGGCGTCTCGATCTATCTCGGCGACCTAGCGATCCGGGTCTTCAACGATTCCTTCCTGTTCCCGTTCGTTCTGTCCTTCATCGGCATCGGCATCATCGCGGCGGGCCTCGTGCTGCACCGGCACCGCGCGGCGCTCGCTGCCTGGATGCTGGAATGCCTGCCGGAACCTCTCAAAAAGCTGCGTCCGCCCCATGCCGACGCCGCCCTTCGAATGGAGCACGCATGAGCACGATCCGTCTCACCATGGCCCAGGCGGTCGCCCGCTTCCTGGCCGCGCAGAAAACCGAGATCGACGGGCAGGTCCTCCCGCTCTTTGGCGGCGTCTGGGCCATCTTCGGCCACGGCAACGTGGCCGGCATGGGCGAGGCGCTACACGGGGTGCGCGACCGGCTGCCGACCTACCGGGCGCACAACGAGCAGGGCATGGCCCACGCGGCGGTCGCCTTCGCCAAGGCCTCGCGCCGGCGGCGCATGATGGCCTGCACCACTTCGATCGGCCCCGGCGCCACCAACATGGTGACGGCCGCCGCCGTCGCCCACGTCAACCGCCTGCCGGTCCTGCTCCTGCCGGGCGACGTCTTCGCCAACCGCATTCCCGACCCGGTGCTGCAGCAGATCGAGAGCTTCTCCGACGGCACCGTGTCGGCGAACGACTGTTTCAGGCCGGTCTCCCGCTATTTCGACCGCATCTCCCGTCCCGAGCAGATCATCCCGGCGCTCCAGCGCGCCATGAGCGTACTGACGGATCCGGCCGATTGCGGCCCCGTCACCCTGGCGCTCTGCCAGGATACGCAGGCCGAGGCCTATGACTACCCGGAGAGCTTCTTTGCCGAGAAGGTCTGGACGACCCGCCGCATCCGGCCCGACGAAAACGAGCTTGCGGCCGCGGCCGACCTCATCCGCAAGGCCAAGAAGCCCTTCATCGTTGCGGGAGGCGGCGTGCTCTACTCGGGTGCCGAGAAGGCCCTTGCGGCCTTCGCCGAGAAGCACGGCATCGCGGTCGGCGAGACGCAGGCCGGCAAGTCGAGCCTAGCCCACGACCACGCGGCCTGCCTCGGCTCCGTCGGCGTCACCGGCACGGGCGCCGCGAATGCGCTCGCGGAAGAAGCCGACGTGGTGATCGCAGTCGGTACCCGGCTTCAGGATTTCACCACCGGCTCCTGGGCCCTGTTCAAGGACCCGAACAGGCGCATCGTCGGCCTGAACGTCCAGGGCTTCGACGCCGCGAAGCACAATGCGCAGCCGCTGGTGGCCGATGCACGTGTCGGACTGGAGGAACTGAGCCGGGCGCTCGAAGGCTGGAAGGCGCCGGAGGGCTGGACCGCGAAGGCCCGCGACGAGAAGGCGCGCTGGTTCGACACCGCCGCCCGCTATACGGACCCGACCAATGCGGAACTCCCGTCCGACGCGCAGGTGATCGGGGCAGTGCAGCGCACCGCCTCGCCCACCGACGTGGTGGTCTGCGCCGCGGGCGGCCTGCCGGGCGAGCTGCACAAGCACTGGAAGGCGAGCGCGGCCCTCGGCTACCACATGGAATACGGCTATTCCTGCATGGGCTACGAGATCGCCGGTGGCGTCGGCGTGAAGATGGCCGATCCCTCCCGCGAGGTCATCGTGATGGTGGGAGACGGCTCGTACCTCATGATGAACTCCGAGCTCGCCACCTCGGTGATGCTCGGCCAGAAGCTGACCGTGGTGCTCCTCGACAACCGGGGCTTCGGCTGCATCAACCGCCTGCAGCGCGCGACCGGCGGCGAGAGCTTCAACAACCTCCTGCAGCACACCAACCACGTGACCCTGCCGGACATCGACTTCGCGGCCCATGCGGCGAGCCTCGGGGCCGAGGCCGTGAAGGTGAAGGGCATCGGCGAGCTGGAGGACGCGCTGAGGAAGGCGCGGTCCGCCCAGCGCAGCACCGTGATCGTCATCGACACGGATCCGCTGGCGTCGACCGACGCGGGCGGCCATTGGTGGGATGTGGCGGTGCCGGAAGTGTCCACACGGACCGAAGTGAACACGGCCCGCAAGAACTATGAAAATGCCATCGCGTCACAGCGTGTCGGCGACTGACCAAGGAAGAGAGACGAGAACATGACGATCCGCATCGGGGCCAATCCCATCGGCTGGTCCAACGACGACATGCCGGAACTCGGCGGCGAGACGCCGCTGGAGGTCTGCCTCGCCGAGGCCAAGGAGGCCGGTTTCGAGGGCATGGAGCTGGGCAACAAGTTCCCGCGCGAGCCGGAGGCCCTCAAAAAGGCGCTCGCGCCCTTCGGGATGGCCTGCGTGTCGGGCTGGTACTCGGCCGAGCTGCTGAAGCGCGATGCCGAGGCCGAAATGAAGGCGCTGCGTCCGCATCTCGACCTGCTCAAGGCGATGGGCTCCAACGTGCTCGTCTTCGCCGAGACCTCGAACGCCATCCACGGCGACCGCTCGAAGCCGCTGTCGCAGCGCCCGGTGATGAAGAGCGGCGACTGGGCCGAATACGGCCGCCGCGTCACGCAGGTCGCCGAGCAGACCCTCAAGGAGGGCGTGCGCCTCGTCTATCACCACCACATGGGCACCATCGTGGAGTCGGAGGCCGACATCGACGCCTTCATGAACGCCACGGGCGAACCCGCGCATCTGCTGCTCGACACGGGCCACGCCACCTGGGGCGGCGCGGACCCGGCGGATCTCGCGCGCCGCTACCGCAACCGCATCAGCCACGTGCACACCAAGGACGTGCGAAAGGACGTAATGGAGAAGTCGAAGGCCGAAGGCTGGAGCTTCCTCGATTCCGTCATCGAGGGCGTCTACACCGTGCCGGGCGACGGCATGGTGGATTTCGTCTCCGTGTTCAAGGAACTGCCGGGCTACAGCGGCTGGGTGGTGATCGAGGCCGAGCAGGATCCCAAGAAGGCTCATCCGCTCACTTATGCCAAGATGGGCTATGCCAACCTCACCCGCTTCCTGAAGGAAGCCGGACTGCGATAAGGAGAGCCGCCGATGTCGAAACTCCTCGTCAAGCCGTCGAACCCGAATGCCGATGGCCGCATCCATTCCATCACGCCGGCCTCCGCCGGATGGACCTATGTGGGCTTCGAGGTCTACCGGCTCGAAGCCGGCCGGAGCCTGCGCCAGGAGACGGGCGGCCGCGAGGCCTGCATCGTCATACTGTCCGGCAAGGCCCGCGTGGCGGCGGGGGCTGAGGATTTCGGCGTGATCGGCGGGCGCTCCTCCCCGTTCGAGCCCGACCCGTGGTCGCTCTATGCGCCGGCGCGGTCGAACTGGTCGCTCCATGCGGAGACGGACTGCGAGATCGCCGTCTGCACGGCGCCGGCGGAAGGCAAGCTGCCGGCGCGGGTGATCCGTCCGGACCAGGTGGGACAGGAGACGCGCGGCAAGGGCACGAACACGCGCCACGTGCGCAACATTCTGCCCGAGACGGAACCGGCCGAGAGCCTGCTGGTGGTCGAGGTCATCACGCCCTCGGGCCACTGGTCGAGCTATCCGCCGCACAAGCACGACCGGGATGCTCTGCCGAACGAGTCGCTGCTGGAAGAAACCTACTACCACCGCCTGAACCCGCCTTCGGGCTTCGCGCTGCAGCGGGTCTACACGGACGACCGCTCCCTCGACGAGACGCTGGCCGCGAGCGACGGCGACGTGGTGCTGGTGCCGAAAGGGTATCACCCGGTCGGCGCGCCGCACGGCTACGAGCTCTACTACCTCAACGTGATGGCGGGACCGAAGCGGATCTGGAAGTTCCACAACGACCCGGCGCACGAGTGGATGGTGGCCTGAGGCAAGTGCGGCCTCCTATTTCGGCGGCAGGACGAGGGCGATGTCGGCCTCGTTCATGATGCGGTATTGCCCAGGCTCGAGATCCTCGGGCAATGCCAGATTCCCGACCCGGTCGCGGTGCAGCGCCTCGACGTGGTTGCCCACCGCCGCGAACATGCGGCGGACCTGGTGGTAGCGTCCTTCCGTCAGCGTGACGTAGGCGCTCGTGCTCGACAGCGCCTCCATCCCGACCGGCAGGAGCGGCTTGTCCTCGCCCTCCAGCATCAGCGTGCCCGATGCGAAGATCTCGGCCTCGTCGCCGCGCAAGGGGCGCGCCAGGGTGACGTGGTAGCGCTTCGACACGTTGGCGCGCGGCGAGATGATCCGGTGCAGAAGCGTGCCATCGTCGGTCATGAGCAGCAGGCCGGAGGTTTCCTTGTCGAGGCGGCCGATGGTCGAGATCGCAGGGTCGCGCCGCCGCCAGCGCTGCGGCAGCAGATCGTACACGAGGGGCCCGGCCTCCTTGTGCGAGCACGTCGTGCCAAGCGGCTTGTGCAGCATCAGCGTCAGGCCCGGCGGCGGGTCGAGGGGCTTGCCGTTCACGCGCATCCGCTGCGGCAGGTCCGGCGTCACCTTGATGCGCTCGTCCGCATCCTCGATCGCGGCGCCGTCGAGGGTGATGAGGCCGCCCCAGGCCATCTGCTGCACCTCGCGGCGCGAGCCGTAGCCGAGATTGGACAGGAGCCTGTCGAGCCTCAGGGTCTGGGAGCCTTTGCTCATTTCTGGGCCTCGTAGATCTTGTAGCCCTCCGCTTCCGCCTTGAGCGCGACCCGCTTGAAAGCCGCTTTCAGCACGGCCTCGTAAGGCAGGTGCCGGTTGGCCACGAGCCAGCACAGGCCGCCCGGGCGCAGCGCCTCCGCGGCCTTGCGGATGAAGCCTTGTCCGAGGCTCTGGTCCTCGGCGCCGCCGTCATGGAAGGGCGGGTTCATGACCACGAAATCGAGACGCCCGAGCTGCGCGACATCCAGGCTCCGCACATCGGCCCACAGGACGCTCGCGCGCCGGTCCTCGATATTGCGCCGGGCCATCTCGACCGCACGCCCGTCGACATCCACCAGGGTCAGGTGCTCGACCTTCGATGACGCCAGGATGCCGATCGCCAGAAAGCCGATGCCGCAGCCGAGATCCGCGCCGCGTCCCGAAAGACCCGGAAGATGCCGGGCGAGGAGCGCGCTGCCGGGGTCGATCCGGTTCCAGCTGAACACGCCCGGCTGCGTCCAGAGCCCGAACTCCTGGACGAAGCGCGGCCGGCCCTCGTCGAGGGCGGTCTCGATCCCCGTGGGAGCCTCGGGCCGCGCGCAGGTGCAGATGCGGTAGTGCCGCCGCGCGTCCTCCGAAACCGAGCAGCCGAAGGCCGCCAGCTCCTTGCGCAGTCGCGACCCGCCCTTGTCCTTGGGAGCCAGGACGGTCAGGGCTCCGCCAGGCGCGAGCGCCTTCAGGGCAAGCGCCACCGTATAGCGGCGTTCGATGGTTCCGGGCGGCGCCAGGAGCACCATGCCGGAAAGAGTCGCCTCCCCCTGCGCCTCCAGGGCCGAGGCCCCTGGAACGAGAGGGGAGAACTGGATCGCGCCCTCCGGAACGGCCGCCAACTCGGCCGGCGGGCTGCCATAAACGCCAAAGGAACCTGTCTCGTGCACGTCGTCCTGATCCACCGTAAGTCCCGGCGTTCCTATACCGGTGGGGCCGGGAAAGTAAGCCCGCCTCCGTGGGCAGGACGGAGAGACCTGCGCCCCGGTCAGGGGGACGCAGGCGCGGCGTGAGGCGCCATGGACTGTATCTTGTGGGCCAGGTCGGCGGCACGGTAGGGCTTGTAGAGGAGATCGATCTCCTCGATCAGCTCCGCGTCCTCCACATAGCCGGTGGTCAGGAGCACCCGGACATCCGGGTATTTCTTCCGGATCAGCCCGGCGAGATCGGCGCCGTTCAGCTTGCCGGGCATGCGGACGTCGCTGAGCACGAGCTTGAAGTCGCAGCTGTTCTTGAGGAGGTCCGCGGCCGCATCCGCCGTCTCGGTTTCGGTCACGGTGAAACCGAGCGACTTGAGGGTCGAGACCGCGACCTGCCGCACGTCGGAGTTGTCCTCGACCACGAGGACGGCCTCGCCCTTGCCGAACGCCTCCATGTCGTCCGGCTGGATGTCGCTGCGCCCCGTCGTGACCTCGTTCTGCGAGCGCGGGAAGAACAGGCGGATGGTCGTGCCCTCGTTCGGCGTGCTGTCGACCTCGATCTGGCCGTTCGACTGCTGCACGAAGCCGTACACCATGCTGAGGCCGAGGCCCGTTCCCTTGCCGCTCTCCTTGGTGGTGAAGAACGGCTCGAAGACGCGCTCGAGAACGTGCGGCGGCATGCCGATGCCGGTATCGGCCACGGAAATCACCACGTAGTCGCCGGTCTGCACCGGCCCGTCGACCGTCCTGTTCTCAAGATGGATCTTCAGCTCGCCGCCGTTGGGCATGGCGTCGCGCGCATTCACCGCGAGATTGAGCAGGGCCGCCTCGAGCTGGGCCCGGTCCACATGGATCGGCCAGATCTCGTCGAGGCCGGTCAGCTCGATGCGGATGTTCTCGCCAAGCGTCCGGTGCATCAGCTCCAGGAGCCCCGACATGACCGCACCCACGTCGATCGTCGTGGCCTGAAGCGGCTGGCGACGCGAGAAGGCGAGCAGGCGATGGGTCAGGTCCGCGCAGCGCTGCGCGCCCTCCAGAGCCATCTTCACCCGCTTCTGGGCGCGCTCGTTGCCCTTCAGCGACTTCTGGAGCAGGTCGAGATTGCCGATCACGACGCTCAGCATGTTGTTGAAGTCGTGCGCGATGCCGCCGGTGAGGCGGCCGACGGCTTCGAGCTTGCTGGCGTGGAGCAGGTCCTGCTCCAGCTGCTTGCGCTCGGTGATGTCGAACCACATCCCGAAGATCTCGCGCGGCTTGTCCTCGTCGTCGCGGATCACCACCGTGTGGTCCAGAAAGTGCCGGTCGCTGCCGTCGGCGCAACGCCAGCGGTACTCCAGAGAGACGGAGCCCAGGTCCTTCAGGTCGCGCAGCTGCCCGAGGACGCGCTCCCGGTCATCCTCGTGGACGTGCGAGGACCAGAAGTCCTCGCGCTCCAGAAAGGCCTGCTTGTCGAAGCCCGTGATCGCCGTGATGCTGTCGTTGGTGAAATGCAGCCGCCGGTGGTCCTCCTGGAGGGAGGCCGTAAACAGGGCGATCGGCAGGGATTTGAGCACGATCGACTGGTGCTCCTCCCGGCGCCGCAGCATCTGCTCGGTCTTGAGCTTCTCGCTGCGCACTTGGAGGTTCTCCAGCAGGAGACGGCGCTCTTCCTCGGCCTGCCGGCGGATCTCCTCCGTCTTGCGGTGGAGATCCACGAAGATGTCGACCTTCGACTTCAGGATCAGCGGCTCGATGGGCTTGAACACATAGTCGACGGCGCCGGCGCTGTAGCCGCGGAAGATGTGCAGGTCGTCCTTGTTGAAGGCCGTCAGGAACAGGATCGGCACCCGCGAAGAGCGGGCGCGCGACCGGATCATCCCGGCGACCTCGTAGCCGTCGATGCCCGGCATCTGCACGTCGAGCAGGATCACCGCGAAGTCGTCCTTCAGGACGTGCCGGAGCGCATCCTTGCCGGACTCGGCGGTGACGATCTCGACCTCGGGCGCCTGCAGCATCTCCCGGACGGCCAGCAGATTGCGCGGATCGTCGTCGACCACGAGGATCTTGGCCGTGACGGGCCGGGGGACCGCATAGGAAGGCTTGCCCTCAGCCCAGGGCGTCGGGTCGTCTTGGCCGAAAGATATCGTCATAGACGAAGCCCATCCATCGCAGCCCCGGGCCTGCCGGATGTGTAGGTGCTGCCCGAAAGCTGGATCCGCAGGACGGCCAGGAGCTGGTCCATGTCGACGGGCTTGGACACGTAGTCCGTCGCTCCCGCCTCCAGGCACTTCTCGCGGTCGCCCTTCATGGCCTTGGCGGTCACGGCGATGAGCGGCAGGCTCTTGTATTCCGGCAGCTTCCGGATTTCGCGCATCGTCTCGAACCCGTCCATCTCCGGCATCATGATATCGACCAGCATGACGTCCACATCGGGCGTGTTCTTCAGCATGTCGATGCCTTCGCGGCCGTTCTCGGCGAAGACGACGTTCATCCCATGCTGCTCCAACGCGCTCGTGAGGGAGAAGATATTGCGTACGTCGTCATCGACAATAAGCACCTTGCGTCCCTGAAGCGACACTTCGCTCGGACGCTCGAGCTTGATAGGCTGCGGCTCGTCACCGTCTCCTCCATTCGCGATCGCCTTGTGGAGGAACAGGGTGGTCTCGCTCAAGAGCTTCTCGGGAGCCCCCGTTCCCTTGACGATGATCGTCGAGGCGATGCTCTCGAGACGGCTCTCCTCCGCCCTCGAGAGTTCCATTCCCGTGTAGACGATGACCGGAAGCTCGTCGCTCTCCCGGATGCTCCGGATGCGCTCGATCAGCTCGGCCCCCGGCATGTCGGGCAACCCGAGATCGATGATGGCGCAGTCGAACCGCCTCGCCTCGACGGCCTCGAGCGCCGCCTTGGCGGTGCCGATGTCCGTGACCTCCACGTCCCCGTCCTTCAGCAGCTCCACCATGCTCATGCGCTGGTTGGAATCGTCCTCGACCAGGAGCAGGTTCTTCACGGGCCGGTCGATGAAGTCCCGGGTGCGGGCGAGCGCCTTCATGAGGGCGTCCCGGTCCACGGGCTTTTCGAGGAACCCGAAGGCGCCTGCGCGCAGGCCGCGCTTCTTCTGATCGTCCACGGAGATCACGTGGATCGGCACGTGACGCGTGCGCGGATCGTGCTTGAGCAGGTCGAGCAGCGCCCATCCGTCCATGTCGGGCAGGCCGATATCGAGGGTGATCGCATGCGGCTTGTAGCGGTGGGCCAAGGCGAGCGCGGTGGCGCCGTCGTTGGCGATCAGGCCCTTGATGCCCTGCTCGCGCGCAAGCTCCAGGAGGACGGATGCGAACATCGCGTCGTCCTCGATGATGAGCACCACGTGATCGCCCTGCGTGATGGCATGACGGTCGTCGGAGAAGGACGCAAGGGCGCTCGGCATCGCCGGCCGGTTGAACCCGCCGTCCAGGCTGCCGGCGCGGGTCTCGACATCGGTCCCGACCGGCGCCTGGAGCGGCATGAACAACGTGAAGGTCGATCCCTTGCCGGGCTCGCTCGTCAGGACGATCTCGCCGCCGAGGAGGCGCGCGATCTCGCGGCTGATGGCAAGGCCGAGGCCCGTTCCTCCGTAGCGGCGGCTCGTGGTTCCGTCCGCCTGCTGGAACGCCTCGAAGATGATGCGCTGCTTGTCCTCGGGAATGCCGATGCCCGTATCCGTGACCGACAGGGAGATCCAGTCGCTCCCGGACCGCAGGGGCGAACCCTCGGCCGAGCCGACCTTCAGCGTGACGCTGCCCTCTTCCGTGAACTTGAAGGCATTCGACAGGAGGTTGCGCAGGACCTGCTGCAGCCGCTTCGAATCCGTGCGGACCGTTGCGGGCAGCTTGGGATCGAGGACGATGTTGAAGTCGATGTCATGCTCGATCGCCACCTGCCGGAAGGTGCGCTCCATGTTGTCGGCAAGCTCCTGGAAGCCCACGTTGGTAAGCTCGAGGCTGACCGTCCCGGACTCGATCTTCGACAGGTCGAGAATGTCGTTGATGAGGGCCAGGAGATCCGAGCCGGCGGCATGGATGGTCTTGGCGAACTCCCGCTGCTTCTCCGTGAGGTTGCCGTCCGGGTTTTCCGTCAGCAGCTTGGACAGGATCAGGAGGCTGTTGAGCGGCGTGCGCAGCTCGTGGCTCATGTTGGCCAGGAACTGGGACTTGTAGCGCGAGGTCAGCGAGAGCTGCTCGGCCTTGTCCTCCAGGGCCGACTTGGCGTGCGAGACCTCGAGGTTCTTGGTCTCGACCTCCTTCTTCTGGATCTCGAGAAGGCGTGCCTTCTCCTCCAGCTCCTCGTTGGTCTGGCGCAGGGCATCCTGCTGCTGGCGCAGCAGCTCCTCGGACTGGCGCAGGGTCGCGGCCTGCTGCTCGAGGCGGTCGTTGGTCTTCTTCAGCTCCTCCTGCTGGCTCTGCAGCTCGGTGGTGAGGAGCTGCGACTGCTTGAGGAGGCCTTCCGTGCGCATGTTGGCCGCGATCGTGTTGAGCACGATGCCGATCGACTCGGTGAGCTGGTCGAGGAAGGACTGGTGCGTCTCGCTGAAGCGGCTGAAGGAGGCGAGCTCGATCACCGCCTTCACCTCCTGCTCGAACAGGACCGGCAGGACGATGACGTTGAGCGGCGGCGCCTCGCCGAGGGCCGAGCTGATCGGAATGTAGTCGCCAGGCACCTGGGTCAGGAGAATGCGCTTCTTCTCGTAGGCCACCTGCCCGACGAGGCCCTCGCGCAGCCGGAACCGGTTGGCGAGGCTCTTGCGCTCGGTGAAGGCATAGGATGCCGTCAGCTCCAGGGCAGGTTCGCCGCCTTCGCCATTGACCGTGTAGAACACGCCGCGCTGCGCGTTCACCAGCGGGGCGATCTCCGACAGGATGAGGTTCGACACCATGCCCAGGTCCCGCTCGCCCTGGAGCATGCGGGTGAACTTGGCGAGGTTGGTCTTGAGCCAGTCCTGCTCCGCATTCTTCTGCGTCGTGTCGCGCAGATTGCGGATCATCTCGTTGATGTTGTCCTTGAGCGCCGCGAGCTCGCCCAGGGCCTCGGCCGTGATCGACCGGGTCAGGTCGCCGCGGGTCACCGCGGTCGCCACCTCGGCGATCGCGCGAACCTGGTTGGTCAGGTTCGCGGCGAGCTGGTTCACGTTGTCGGTCAGGTCGCGCCACAGGCCCGACACTCCTTCCACGCGAGCCTGACCCCCGAGCTTGCCTTCCGTTCCCACCTCCTTGGCGACGCGGGTCACCTCGGATGCGAAGGAGTTGAGCTGATCCACCATGGTGTTGATGGTGTTCTTCAGCTCCAGCATCTCGCCTTTGACGTCGACGGTGATCTTCTTGGAGAGATTGCCGTTC
>NZ_QQBB01000001.1:296726-836114 GCF_003350535.1 Microvirga subterranea | reverse complement strand
GGAGTTGAGCTGATCCACCATGGTGTTGATGGTGTTCTTCAGCTCCAGCATCTCGCCTTTGACGTCGACGGTGATCTTCTTGGAGAGATTGCCGTTCGCCACCGCCGTCGTCACGTCGGCGATGTTACGGACCTGGCCGGTGAGGTTGGCGGCCATGGAGTTCACGTTGTCGGTGAGGTCCTTCCAGGTGCCGGCGACGCCCTGGACCTGGGCTTGGCCGCCCAACTTTCCTTCCGAGCCCACCTCGCGCGCCACGCGGGTCACCTCGGACGCGAACGAGTTGAGCTGATCCACCATGGTGTTGATGGTGTTCTTCAGCTCCAGCATCTCGCCTTTGACGTCGACGGTGATCTTCTTGGAGAGATTGCCGTTCGCCACCGCGGTCGTCACGTCGGCGATGTTACGGACCTGGCCGGTGAGGTTGGCGGCCATCATGTTGACGTTGTCGGTGAGATCCTTCCAGGTGCCGCCGACGCCCTTCACCTGGGCCTGGCCGCCGAGCTTTCCTTCGGAGCCCACCTCACGCGCCACGCGGGTCACCTCGGACGCGAACGAGTTGAGCTGGTCCACCATGGTGTTGATGGTCGACTTCAGCTCCAGCATTTCGCCTTCGACCACGACGGTAATTTTCTTCGACAAATCGCCCGTCGCCACCGCCGTCACGACCTCGGCGATGCCGCGCACCTGGCCGGTGAGGTTCGCGGCCATGAGGTTCACGTTGTCGGTGAGATCCTTCCAGGTCCCGCCGACACCCTTCACCTGCGCCTGACCACCGAGCTTACCCTCCGAGCCCACCTCCTTGGCGACGCGCGTCACTTCGGATGCGAACGAGTTCAGCTGATCCACCATGGTGTTGATGGTGTTCTTGAGCTCCAGAAGCTCGCCTTTGACGTCGACCGTGATCTTCTTGGACAGGTCGCCGTTCGCCACCGCGGTCGTCACATCCGCGATGTTACGGACCTGGCCGGTGAGGTTGGCGGCCATCATGTTGACGTTGTCGGTGAGGCCCTTCCAGACGCCGCCGACACCCTTCACCTGGGCCTGGCCGCCGAGCTTGCCCTCGGAGCCCACCTCCTTCGCGACGCGGGTCACTTCGGATGCGAAGGAGTTCAGCTGGTCCACCATCGTGTTGATGGTCGACTTCAACTCGAGAAGTTCGCCCTTCACGTCCACGGTGATCTTCTTCGACAGGTCGCCATTCGCGACTGCGGTCGTCACATCCGCGATGTTTCGCACCTGACCCGTCAGGTTCGCGGCCATCATGTTGACGTTGTCGGTCAGGTCCTTCCAGGTGCCGGCGACGCCCTTCACCTGCGCCTGTCCGCCGAGTTTTCCTTCAGAGCCCACCTCGCGCGCCACGCGGGTCACTTCGGACGCGAAGGAGTTCAGCTGGTCCACCATGGTGTTGATGGTGTTCTTCAGCTCGAGCATCTCGCCTTTGACGTCGACGGTGATCTTCTTCGACAGGTCGCCCGTCGCCACCGCCGTGGTCACCTCGGCGATGTTTCGCACCTGGCCGGTCAGGTTGGCGGCCATCATGTTCACGTTGTCGGTCAGGTCGCGCCACAGGCCGGCGGCGCCGGGCACGCGGGCCTGGCCGCCGAGCTTGCCTTCGATTCCCACCTCACGGGCCACGTTCGTCACCTGGTCGGCGAAGGTCGCGAGCGTCTCGATCATGCTGTTGATCGTGTCGGCGAGCGCCGCGATCTCACCCTTGGCCTCCACGGTGAGCTTGCGGGTGAGGTTGCCTTCGGCGACCGCGGTCACGACCTCGGCGATGCCGCGCACCTGACCCGTCAGGTTCGCGGCCATCATGTTCACGTTGTCGGTCAGGCCCTTCCAGACGCCGCCGACGCCCTTCACCTGCGCCTGTCCGCCGAGCTTTCCTTCCGAGCCCACCTCCTTGGCGACGCGGGTCACCTCGGAGGCGAAGGAGTTGAGCTGGTCCACCATGGTGTTGATGGTGTTCTTCAGCTCCAGCATCTCGCCTTTGACGTCGACGGTGATCTTCTTCGACAGGTCGCCGTTCGCCACCGCAGTCGTCACGTCCGCGATGTTGCGGACCTGGCCGGTGAGGTTGGCCGCCATCATGTTGACGTTGTCGGTCAGGTCCTTCCAGGTGCCGGCGACGCCCTTCACCTGGGCCTGGCCGCCGAGCTTGCCCTCGGTGCCCACCTCGCGCGCCACGCGGGTCACCTCGGATGCGAACGAGTTGAGCTGGCCCACCATGGTGTTGACCACCTTGCCGATGCGCAGGAACTCGCCGCGCAGGGGACGGCCCTGGATCTCCAGCTGCATGGCCTGGCTGAGGTCGCCCTTCGCGACCGCCCCGATGACGCGGGCCACCTCGGTGGTCGGCTGGACCAGATCGCCGATCATGGCATTGACGGACTCGATGCAGTCGCTCCAGCAACCCCGGGCGGACGGCAGCTTGCCCCGCTCGCCGATCTGCCCCTCCTTGCCGACGACCTTGGACATGCGCTCCAGTTCCTGGGACAGGCCCTGGTTGAGCTCCACCACGTCGTTGAAGGCTTCGGCGATCTCTCCGTCGATCCCCGTCAGATCGAGCGGCAGCCGTACGGAGAAGTCGCCCTTTCTGAAGGCTCGCAAGGCCTTGAGGAGCATCTTGCTGTCAAGCTGGAGGGCAGCGTTTTCGTTTTGTGCCATGGTCTTCCCGTACCTACGCTCGTATCGCGACGATTGAGGACATTTTTCTTCAGGTCATAGGTCTTTGAAACCCCTGTGTTGGCAACCGATAAATAAAGTCGGCGGCCGGCACTTGATCGGCGTGGTAAATAAGGTTGCGCCGATCGGAGTCTAGATGACCATCTGTGAGCAACAAGGCTTGTGGTAATATTATGTCATCGGAGGCTTGAAATTCACTGTATCGACGCTACGGCCGGCTATCGGCTGTCTTGTGCAATGCAGTGCCTTCGGATGAATGACCTGAAATTTCAAATGAATTCCGGTCCGGGCGCCCCGGTCACGCTGCCGCAGAGCCCGACATAGGCAAGAAAAGATACCGCGGATTCGGGAAAATGGCGCACCCGACACGATTCGAACGTGTGACCTTTGCCTTCGGAGGGCAACGCTCTATCCAGCTGAGCTACGGGTGCGTGGGGCCTTGGGCCTGTTCTCTTCCCTACCCGATTAGGGGCCGGAGGGCAACCTCTCTGAGGGACATGGGCGCCGGGCGGGTCGGGCCGAAAGGATGCCTGTCGAAACGGCGTCGTGGAGGTGGCTCCGGGGCCGGGTCGGCGCCCCGGAGCCGTGTCGTCACAACAGCTTGTCCAGGTTCATGATCAGGTTCACCCAGGCGGACGCGACGCCCGCCGAGGTGACGATGGCATTGAACCAGAAGATCACCGTTTCAGAGATGTGAAAGCCGATCATCGCCGTCTCCCTCGCCTCATGCCTCGTGGGTCGCGGAGCGCTGCCGCAGCAGATAGCCCGCCCCGAGAACCGCCGCCGCCGCCGCGATCGCCACTGGGATTTCGGCCCGGTGGGCCAGTTCCTCGCCGAGCCGCCCGACCAGCCACGGGTCGGACACGATCATGTCGCCGGCGACCCAGCCCAGGAGGGCGGCGCCCGCCCAGATCAGGATGGGGGCCCGGTCCAGCAGCGCCATGATGAGCGCGGCTCCGGCCACGATCAGCGGGATGGAGATCGCCAGTCCCAGCACGAGGAGCAGGGTCGAGTCCTTCGCCACCGCCGCGATGGCGAGCACGTTGTCGAGGCTCATGACCGCATCGGCCACGGCGATCGTCCAGACCGCATGCCAGAGACGGTCGGTCTGCTTGACCTCCCCTTCCCCGTCGTCGCCCGTGAGGAGCTGGACGGCGATCCAGAGGAGGAGCAGCCCGCCGACCACCTTGAGAAACGGGGTGGACAGGAGGGCCGCCACGAGGACCGTGAAGACGATGCGCAGACCGACCGCGACGCCGGCCCCGAGGACCATGCCGGTGCGGCGCTTGTCAGGGGGCAACCCGCGGCACGCGAGGGCGATGACCACGGCGTTGTCGCCGGAGAGGATGACGTTGATCCAGATGATCCCGAGGATCTTGATGAGTTGGGGAACGAGGGTTTCCATGACGATTGTTCGTTTGGCGGCCGGTCCGGGCAGCCGCATCGAGAGCGGCTCATGCGACGGAAGGCTCGGCGAAGCTGGTATGTTCGTGGGACAGGCGAGGCGCGCCACCGCTGACGGCGGCATGGGTCCCGCAGCGCCGCGACGGCGGCCCGACCGGGACGATTTACGCCAGCGGCGGCCCTGTCGCGCGCCGGGCGCCGGAGACGTTCGGGCGCGGCGGCTCGTCTGCACCATACCGGCCGGCACATGCATCGACCGCGACACGGTGCAGCGTCGGGAAAACGCTCAGCCATGCGGCATCGTCGGAACCGCCGCCGGCCTGCTCCCATCCGGCCGGGCCAGGCTCATCGTCGGCCTCTCCCGCTTCGGCCGCTTCGGCGGATGCGAGCAGGTCGGCGAGCTGAAGCGGGAACGGCTCCTGCGGATCCGACAGCGTCGCGATCGGCAGCAGCGCCAGGAGGAGCACTCCCAGGAAGGCCTGAACGAGACCGAGGTAAACGCGCGGGTAGGCCAACGCTCCATCCAGCTGAGCTAGGGGTGCTTGGGGCAAAGAGATGTCACATCCGTACCGGATCGGCTCCCCAGGGGCAACCTTTCGGGCCTGTCGGCGCCCGGATGCCGGTCAGGCCCGTCCTTCCGCACGCCGCTGCTCCATCGCCCGCACCCGCTCACGATAGGCGGTGTAGAGGCCGCTCGCGGCGATTACGGATGCGCCCAGCGCCGTCCAGACGTCCGGCAGCGACCCGAAGGTGAGATATCCGAGCACGGTCGCCCAGAGGAGCTGGACGTAGGAGAACGGCGCGATGGCCGACGCATTGGCATACCGGTAGGCCAGGATCACCAGCCAGTGCCCGGCGGTGGACAGGATGCCGATGCACAGGCCGAGAGCGATCTCCTGCCCGCTGGGCGTCCTCCAGGCGAACGGCAGGGCGAGCGTCAGCACGGCGAACCCGACGAAGGCCGAGTAGACCAGGGTCGTGAGCGGGTGGTCGCCTCCGCTCATCTTGCGCGTGAACACCGCGGCCGCGGCCCAGCTCGTGGCGCCCAGGAGCGGCAGGAGCGCCGCCGCCTCGAAGGCGCTGGTGCCGGGGCGAATGACGATCAGGACTCCCACGAGGCCCACGAAGGCGGCGCTCCAGCGTCGCCAGCCCACCGTCTCGCCCAGGAACAGCACCGACAGGGCCATGATCAGGATCGGCGAGATGAAGTAGATCGCCGTCGCATCGGCAACCGCCAGATAGGGCAGCCCCGCCGTGAAGAAGATCGAGGAGCCCACCATCCCGAGGCCCCGCAACACCTGCAGTCCGGGGCGATGGGAGCGCAGGAGCGAGCCGCCGCCGTTCATCATCAGGACCGGAATGACCATCAGGGTGAAGGTGGCGTAGCGCAGCCAGGCGACCTCGACTGGCGGAAGGGTGCCCGCCAGGACCTTGGTGATCACGTCCGAGATGGAGAAGAACACCGTGGACCCGACCATCAGCAGGGTCCCGCGGAGCTGGGACTGGAGCGGCAGGGCGTGCGTCTGCGGCCCGGCGGCAGCCGGCGCGGACGCCTTCGAGGCAATGGAGCTGGTCATTATCGATGTCGCGCAAAAAGCAAGCCCGGTCGCCTGGCGACCGGGCCTGGAGGCAATAAGGCCGGCCGATTAAGAGCCCGTTCGGGCCGGAAGAGAAGCGCAAAGGCGACACCCGCTCCATGTCCCCAGGGAATGGATCGGCCGCCGGTCCCGCCCCGGCGCGCGTTCCCAACGGCCCCGATCGCGTTAAAGGTGCTGCGCCGCCCCGTCTCCACTGACGTGAGCGCATGCGTCGCTCGCGGCCCCATCGGAGGACCGACCGCTCCATGCAGGAAGAAAAGAAGCGCCTCGAGAGCGGAACGCCCGCCTTCCGGCGGCTGAACCTGGCCCTTTTCGCCGCGGGCTTCGCGACCTTCGCGATCCTTTACTGCGTGCAGCCGCTGCTTCCCATCTTCTCGCAGGAGTTCCACGTCAGCCCGGCGGCGAGCAGCCTGTCCCTGTCCCTCACCACGGGACTGCTCGCGGTCGCCATGCTGGTCACCGGCACCCTGTCGGAGGTCTGGGGCCGCAAGCCGATCATGGTCGCCTCGCTCCTCTCCTCGGCCGTCCTGACGATCCTGTCGGCCGCGGCCCCGAACTGGCCGGTCCTTCTCGTCGCCCGCGTGCTGATGGGGGTGACCCTCAGCGGACTGCCGGCCGTCGCCATGGCCTATGTGAGCGAGGAGGTGCATCCGAAATCCATCGGGCTGGCCATGGGTCTCTTCATCGGCGGCAACGCGATCGGCGGAATGGCCGGACGGCTCGTGACCGGCGCCCTCACCGATCTCGGCTCCTGGCGGCTCGCGGTCGGGACGATCGGCGTTCTCGGGCTGATCGCCGCGATCCTGGCCTGGCGCAGCCTCCCGAACTCGGTCCATTTCATCCCGCGCCGGGCCCATCCGGCCGAGCTCGCGCGCTCCTTCGCCGACCACCTGCGCGACCGCGGCCTTCTGGCGCTGTACGCAGAGGCCTTCCTGCTCATGGGCGCCTTCGTGACGCTCTACAACTACCTCGGCTACCGCCTGATCGAGCCGCCCTACGGGCTGAGCCACACGGCCATCGGGGCGATCTTCGTCATCTACCTGATCGGCACCGTCAGCTCGACCTGGGTCGGCGATCTCGCGGGCCGGCTCGGACGACCGCGCGTCTTCTGGATCATGGTCGCCGTCACCCTCGTGGGCGCCCTTCTGACCCTCTTCGATCCGCTCGTGCTGATCCTCGCCGGCATGGTGGTCGTGACGTTCGGGTTCTTCGCCGCCCATTCGGTCGCCAGCAGTTGGGTGGGCCACCGGGCGCGCACCGCAAAGGCCCAGGCCTCCGCCCTCTACCTCTTCTGCTACTACCTCGGCTCGAGCGCCATCGGGACGCTCGGCGGGGTGTTCTGGGCCCGGTCCGGCTGGTGGGGCGTCGTGGCCCTCGTCACCGTCCTGCTCTCGGGTGCGCTTCTCGTCGGCCTGAAACTGGCTGTCCGCCCGGCGGACTAAGGTCCGGACCCTGGTGAACGGATGCGCCGACACATCATTCGCGCTCCGGCTGGCCCGGTTTCGGTTGCACGATGATTGCGCCAGCGTTGGGGTGACGATTGTCCACCTGCGCCCCCTGCCGGACCCCGTCACCTTTCATCCGCCCATCGAACAGGAACGACTGCGTTCCCTTTGGACCGATAGGAGGCTGCACTCCATTGGTGCTCGGTGCAGCCGGAGCGTGCGATTGTCCGGATGGAGCCTCTTGAGCGTCGGCAGTGGTCGCAGCCAAGGCCAACACACACGCAATCGCCAGTCTCGACATGGCAGGCATCTCCTCTTCCCGCAGGATCGGTCTCGGCAACCATGGGGGATTAGCCCGGCGCCAGGATGGCAGCCGCCGGAACAGCCGCGGTCGCGTTTCAGGAGCCATTCGCCCAAGAGTGCCGGCGCCTCTCCGTTCCGCTCCTCTGCAGCTTTTCTCCGTCAGTAATTCGCTACAGCCGAGGCTATATCCGCGTTCATGCCTCATTCACGTCCAATATTTTTGGCATCTCCGAGCGATGTTCTTTTGTCGCACAGCCAATAAGGAACTTTTTACGAAGTCTTATTCTCGCCTCATTAAACCCTAAACAGGCCGCCCTTGCATAAGAACAAGGGAATGCAACGTGGATCAACGCAATAAAACGCTCGCGCTTGCGGGCCTATTCGTCACGGCCATGGCAACTTTGTCTCCGAGCATTGCGAATGCCGAGTCATCGAAGTCTTCCGGATCGACGATCCAGAGCGGCAAAGCATCCTGGTATGGACCGGGATTTCACGGCAAGCGCACCGCGAGCGGCGAGCGCTTCGACACGAACGAGCTGACGGCGGCCCACCGCACCCTGCCCTTCGGCACCCGGGTCCGCGTCGTGAACAGGAAGACCGGTCAGTCGGTCGTGGTGCGCATCAACGACCGCGGTCCCTATGCTCACGGCCGGGTCATCGACCTCTCCCGCGCCTCGGCCCAGGCGATCGGCATCTCCGGCGTCGGCTCGGTCGAGCTGGCGCAGCTTTAAGCCTCCCCCGGGAACCCGAGGCGACGCCTGCTGCTTCTTCCCCCGGCCCTCCCCTCGAAGGAGGGAGGCTTCGGAGGATATGATGCGGTCTCGGTGGTGTCTTGGATCATCCCATGCGGCGCTCCTCCTGCTTCTGATCGGGAGCGGGGGAGCGGCCTTTGCACAGGGCGGCAGGGTCTGGGTCGACCCGCCGGCCAATCTGAACGCGCCCGCAAAGCCTGTGGAACCCCAGGCGGCGCCGGCCGCGCCACCCACCCCGCCCCAAGCCGTCCCGCAGGCACCGCCGCAGCAGGCCGCTCCCGCGCCGCAGCCGAGTGAACCGGCCGTGCGCTCGGCCCAGCCCGAGCGGCCCCCCGCTGCTCCCCAACCCCCTGCGCAATCGGCGGAAACGCCCAAAACCTCTCCGCCAGCGGCTCCTCCCCCGCCTGCGCCGACGGTCGCGCAGCCGCGGCACGAGCCCGAGAGCCAGCTCGCCGCGAGCGAGCGGACGGCCAGGGACCTCGCGATCCGGTATCTCGCCTCGTGGTCGGAGCCGAATCAGGAGGCCCTGTCGGAGGCCGGCGACTTCTATGGCGACCGGGTCGTGTTTCACGGCCGCACAATCAGCGTGCGCCGGTTGGTCCGGGAAAAAAGCCGCTTCGCCCGCCGCTGGCCGGAGCGGAGCTATCGCCCTCAAGAGAACACAATGAAGGTGGCGTGTGAGCCGACTGGCTTGGTCTGCACGGTGCACACCATGTTCGATTTCATGGCTGCCAATCCAAGGCGCCACAAGCGGACGGAGGGCGTCGGAGCGCTCCAGCTGGTCGTGAGCTTCGCGAGCAGTCAACCGATCATTACGGCCGAAAACAGCGTCGTCCTGAACCAGGGCCGCGACAGGCGAAATCTTGCACAGGAGGGCTCGTCCCATGATTGATCCCGAACGTTCCACCCAGCATCCGGGAGGGCGCGCGGACAATCCTGCAACCTCGTCGGACAAAACCTGGACGTCGGCCCGGGAGCGGGTGCGCGAGATCATCCGCGTCGAGGTCGAGCACTTCCACCCGACTGACGACGCCCGCTACCCCCTGGAACTGATCGTCGAGTCCTCGATCCGCTACAGGGAGGCCGAAGGCGGGCTTGCGATCACGGTCGTCGACGATGCCGGGCAGCCCCGAACCCACACGAAGGACGGGCGCGACACCGCCTTCACCATCAGGGACCTGCTCGAAGAGATCCGCCGGACGCGTCCGATGCTGTTCAAGCAGCCCCATGCGGCAGAGAGCGGCGCGGCTCCGGACCGGCTCGCACCCCGACGGCGCGACTGGCTCGACCTGGGCGCGGCGGAAGAGGCCACGCCCGCCGAAAGCCCGACGGCCCCCATGGCCGCGCCTGCGCGGCCGGGCCATCTGCGCCGCCTGCGGCGGGGCAAGGCGCGCCTTCACCTGTGGACGCGCGCCGCCCGGCGCCGGTGGGTCGAGCCGGCGCTCAGGGCCGGGGCCACGAAGCTGCAGGACGCCCGGGTGGATCTGCCGAAGAACCTCGAGCCGCTGCCGGACCTGTTCGGCAGGGACCGGGCTCCGTCCGCGGCGCGCGGCCTTGCGGTCGGGGCCCTGGCGCTCGCGGCCCTCATCGGCGTCGGCATGTTCTTCCTCGTCGGGCGTGATCGGCCGGCTGAGACCATGAACGCCGGGAGCCAATTCGCGGAGCCGACATCGACCGGGACGGTATCGGCCGCACAGGGCCCGAGCGAGACCGCCGCCGTCGCGCCTTCCACGGGTGGGCGCGTCCTGCGCGGCGTGCCGGACGTGATCGACACCGCGACCCTGTCGCTGGACGGCGAGGTCGTGCGCCTGTTCGGCGTCGAGTGGGCTCCGGGCGGCGGCAAGCCCGACGACCTGACCCAGTATCTGCGCGGGCGGGAGATCTCCTGCGAGCAGGTGAAGGCGGGCGAGAGCTATCGCTGCCAGGTCGACGGGCAGGACCTGTCGCGGGTGGTGCTGTTCAACGGCGGCGGCAAGACCACGGCCGAGGCGACCCCCGAGCTGAAGGCCACCGAGGAGAAGGCACGGGCCGCACAGACCGGGGTGTGGGCCCGGCAGCCCTGAGCTCATAACGACCTGAGCCGGCGTGCACGAAGGCCGCCGGCTCAGATGATGGTGTTGTGTCCGGGACGATCAGACGCGGACAACCTCGGGCCCCGGAAGTTCGACCTCGATCTCGAGGGTCGAGAGATCGGCGCCGCGGTTCATCTTCACCTGAACGTTGTCGCGCTCGATGCTCAGATGCTTGCCGACGACGGCGAGGATCTCCTCCCGCAGCTGGGCGAGGAGGTCGGATTTGCCTCCGACGATGCCGCGTTCGTGCGCCAGCAGGATCTGGAGCCGCTCGCGGGCGACTGGCGCGGATGTGCGCCGGTTGAAGAAACTCATCAGGTTCATGCGGCCCTCCGTCCGAACAGCTTGCCGAACAGGCCCTTCTTGTCGGAGGGGATCATCATCTCGACGCTCTCGCCCTTGAGCCGGCGGACCGCATCGAAATAGGCGCGGGCCGGGCCGCTGTTCGGGTTGTTGAGAGTGACGGGCGACCCCACGTTCGAGGCGCGCAGGACCTCCTCGCTCTCGGGGATGATGCCGAGGAGCGGAATGGAGAGGATCTCCAGCACGTCTTCCTTCTTGAGCATCTCGCCGCGCTCGGCGCGGGCCTGATCGTAGCGGGTGAGAAGCAGGTGCTTCTCGATGCGCTCGCCCTTCTCGGCCTTCTCGGTCTTCGAGTCGAGCAGGCCGATGATGCGGTCGGAGTCGCGGACGGAGGAGACCTCCGGGTTGGTGACGACCACCGCGACATCGGCGTGGCGCATGGCCAGCGTCGCGCCGCGCTCGATGCCGGCCGGGCTGTCGCACACGATCCAGTCGAACTTCTCGCGCAGGTCGTTGAGGACACGAGCGACGCCCTCCTCGGTCAGCGCGTCTTTGTCGCGGGTCTGCGACGCCGGCAGGAGCGAGAGGTTCTCGAGGCGCTTGTCGCGGATGAGGGCTTGGCTGAGCTTCGCGTCGCCCTGCACCACGTTGATGAGGTCGAACACGACGCGCCGTTCGGCACCCATCACCAGATCCAGGTTGCGGAGGCCGACGTCGAAGTCGATGACGCAGACCTTGTCGCCGCCCTGGGCGAGAGCACCGCCCAAGGCCGCGGTCGAGGTCGTCTTTCCAACGCCGCCTTTGCCAGATGTTACGACCAAGACTTTGGCCATTGCTGTCTCTCTTTCTGTCTCATTCCAGGGTTGTCAGGATGATCGAGTCGCCGTCCAGGCTGACCTGGATCGGTTGACCGCGGTATTTGGAACCGAGGTCGTCGGCCGTTTTGTACAGCCCATCGACGGCGATGAGCTCGGCTTCGAATTTTCTGCAGAAGATGCGGGCCTTGGAACTCCCGGTGCAGCCGGCGATGGCCCTGCCGCGCAGCGCACCGTAAATGTGGATGGAGCCGCCGGCGACGATTTCGGCGCCGGACGCCACATGACCGAGGATCGTCACATCGCCTTCCGTGTGGATGATCGACTGACCCGACCGGACCGAGCCCTCGATCAGGAGCGCGGTGGTGGGCGCGGGCTGGGACGAGCTCGCCACCGGCAGCGGAACCGCCTCGAGGTCGGGTGCATCGATGTCGCCGGCCGGGCGGCCGCCGGTGACCGCGGCGGGCATGTCGGAATCGAGCACCGCCGCGGCGGCGCCTTCGAGGCCGATGATGCGGATGTCGCGCATCCTGAGGGCAGCCAGGAAGAACTTCAGCTCGGACTTGGACGGCTTGAGGGCGGACACGTCGGCGATGATCGGCCGGTCGTTGAAGAAGCCGGGAGAGTTCTTGGCGACGGCGTCGAGGTCCTCGAGCCAGTCACGAAGCGGCACGGTCGGCGCGAGAACAAGCGCCAGAAAGGACTTGCCGCGAAAGCGAAGAGAGGGACGGGTGCGAACTGCGATGGTCACGGGCGATCAATTTCCTGCTGTCCTGTGATTTCGTCGTTTTATGGTTAATGGACGGTTAAGATCGGCCCGCGGCGTCAAGATTTTTAACTGTTGGGCCGCCCGGAAGGCCTGGGCCTGGTGCGCCGCCGCCCCAGTCCCGGGGGAACTGCGGCTCGGCTCTCCCCCTTCGGGCCCGCTCCCTGGGACCTCCGGTGATCGGGCTTGCGATTACGTATTCACGGTATCCGATCGGGGCATTTTTGCTATTCTTGGACTGATTTACCCGATGGAGGAATATAAATCTAAAAACCTATACCTCGTGGGTAAATGCATGTTCTTTTTGATTACTGCACTGCATGAAAGCGTTTATTGACCGCACCCTTGATCGGCATACGATGACTTCTCTCTTTTGAATCCTGATCCACCGGGATGTGGGCACAGGCACATCCTGGCTGCGAGAGACGAGAGAAGCAATACGAGGCGCAAGAGCGCCCGGGGAGGTCTGCATGTCCGGTCGAGCCACAGGCTTGTTCTTAACCTTCACTCGTGCGCCGACGCGCGTTCTCGCGCGAACACTTGCGGCAGCCGCGGCTCTTCTGTTCGGAACGCTCGGAGCCTCCGCCCAGTCGGCTCCTTCTTCGAACTTCACCCGCATGAACGCCGGCACCGTCGGCGTCATCTCGGGTGGGGCGGACGGCACCTATATCCGCATCGCGGCCGACCTGGCGAACGTGCTCGACGGGGAGAATCTGCGGATCCTGCCGATCATCGGCCGCGGATCCCTTCAGAACCTGCGGGACGTGATGTTCCTGCGCGGGGTCGACATCGGCATCGTGCAGATGGATGCGCGCGAGGAGCTGAAGGCCGAAAACCTCCAGAACGACGCGGTCCGGCGGCTGCGCTACATCACGCGCCTCTACAACGAGGAAGTCCACATCATCGCGAGCCGCGACATCACCGACATCCGCCAGCTCGACGGCAAGAAGGTGAACATCGACAAGGTCGGCAGCGGCACCAATCTCACGTCGCGCCTGATCTTCGAGAAGCTCGGAATCAAGCCCGACGTGACCACCTTCGACCAGAGCTCCTCCTACGAGCGCCTGCGCTCGGGCGAGATCCAGGCGGCCGTCTACGTCGCCGGCCGGCCGGTGCGCGCCATCGCGGAGTTCCAGAGCGAAGGCCGCTTCCACCTGCTGCCGATCCCGTTCGAGGGTGAGATCGCCGAAACCTACTTCCCGGCACGGTTCTCCAATGCCGACTATCCGCGCCTCGTCGACGAGGACAAGCCGGTCGAGACATTGGCGGTCGGCAGCCTTCTGGCGGTGTTCAACTGGCAGGAGAACTCGGATCGCTACAACCGGGTGAAGCGGTTCGTGGACGCTTTCTTCTCGCGCTTCGACGAGTTCCTGCAGCCGGGACGGCATCCGAAATGGAAGGAGGTCAACCTCGCGGCCGAGGTGCCCGGGTGGGAGCGCGTGAAGCCTGCGCAGGAGTGGCTCGACCGCGCCGTCGCCGCGAAGGCATCCCCCGAGCAGTCCAGGAGCTTCGAAGCTTTCCTGCAGAGCAACGGCAGCACCGTGTCGCCCTCCCAGCGCGAGGCCCTGTTCCGTGAGTTCCTCGCCTGGCAGAGCGAGCGCCAGAAGGGGAACCGGAGAGCGACCCGGCAGGATTGAGCAGAAAAAGGACAGGTTCCGCGTCCCCGGCGCCGTCCGCCGGCCCGGGTGAGCGCTACCGAAGGAGGTCCGACATGACAGGACGCGACCATTCCATGGCGCCGGTCCGTTCCAGGGGGCAGCGTCCTTCGCGGCCCCGGTCGACGAGCGCGCTGGTCCATGGCGGATCGACCGCGGCGCTCCTGATCGCCCTCGTGGGAATCCCGATGGGGGCAGGCCCGAAGGCCGAGGGCATGGCGGCTGCGTCGAGTGGCGCACCGTCGATAGGCCCTGCGCCCGGAGCCCAGATATCTCCCGGCCTGGTTCCGGACGACGTCGCGGCCCTGCTGCCGCTCCTCATGACCTCGCCGGAACGCAGGCATTTCGCGGCCGAACTGGAGGCCGCCCTCCGGCTCGGGCGCCTGGAGGAGGCCGAGCGTCAGCTCAAGGTCGCGATCGAGACCGGGACGCTCGCGATCGTGCTCTCGGACCGGCTGCAGGAGCCGAGCCTGCTCGCGGCGCTCCAGACCCTCGACCTGAAGCCTGAGCCGGGTGCGGCGCCGAAGGAGTCCGAGGTCGGAAACGCTCCGGATGCGAACTGCTCCGTCGCGGCGGCTCAGCCCGGCCCCGACGTCTCGGAACTCCAGGCGGCGCTGGAACAGGAGAAGGCGCAAAGCAACGCCGCCCTCAAGGAACTCTCCGGCGTGTCCGAGGAACTCTCGAAGGCGCAGCAGGCCCGCGAGGCGGAAGCGGCCTCGGCGGCGGCCGCCATCGCCAAGTCCCGGGAGCTCGAAGCCGCCCTGCAGCAGCAGCGGGAGGGCGGAGACGCCCGCCGTCAGGACCTGGAGCTCGAGCTGACCAATCTCCGGAAGGACTTCGAGGTGCTCCAGGCGCAACGCGACCGGGCCGAGGGCGATCACGCCGCTGCGGTGGCCGACGCTCAAGCGGCCCTCGCCCGCGAACGGGAACGCAGCGAAGCGGCCGCGCATGAACTCGCCGTGCTCAAGGACGAGATCGGCGGCCTCAAGGCCGCACGTGACAGCGACACGGGCGCGACGACCGCCAAGATGACGGATCTCGAGGAGAGCCTGCGGCGGGAGCGCGAGCGCGCCGACGCCGCCATGAACGACTTAGCCGCCCTCAGGAAGGAAACATCCGACCGTGAGGCGCTGGCGGCCCGCGAGGCGGCCGCCGACCTGGCCAGCCTGAGCGAGGCGCTCGCGCAGGAACGGTCACGGGCGGACGCGGTGACCCGTGAACTCGCCGACGCCACGGATGCGCTGCAGGCTGCGCAGGAGGCCCATATGAGCGGGCCGGCGCCGCTCCTGTTCAGGCTGGCGGCCGATGCCGCGCCGCTCCGGATCGGAGAAGGACCGCGCGCTGAGGCCGAACCGCCACCCCCGGCGCAGCCGATCCAGGTAGCGGCGGCCGGAATGGCGCCCGGTTTCGACCAACCCGTCCCCGCGCCGTCGAGCCCGGCCGACACGGTCGCGTCCCTGCCCGGCAGCAGCCCCAAGGCCGTTCCGGACAGGATCGCGCCGCAGAGCGGCATCGCGCCGGTCGCCCCGCCCGCGACGGAGGACCGCCTCGTGCGGCGGGCCGATGCCCTCATCCGGAGCGGCGACGTAAGCGGGGCCAGGCTCCTTCTCGAGCGCTCGATGGAGGCCGGCAACGCGCAGGCGGCCTTCCGGCTGGCCGAGACGTTCGACCCGAACGTCCTCTCGGGGCTTGGGGCGTTCGGCATCCGGCCGGACCCGGCAAGGGCGCGCGATCTCTATGCCCGGGCGCTCGCCCTCGGCATCCGGCAGGCCGGAGAACGCATGCAGGCCTTGAAGTGAGACGTTCCTGTCGGACGGTCGGTCCGGGCTAGAACGGCACCCATTCCCCGCCCTCGGTGAGGGCATCGGCGGCGGATTCGAGATCGGTCGCCGCATCCAGGAGATGCTGGGCCGTCTGCTCCACGTGGAGCCGCGGCCCCGGCAGGACCGCGACGCGCCCTGTCACCTCGCGGACCTGATCGATCAGCGCGATCAGGTCGGCAGCGAGCGCAGCTCTCTCCTCCTCCGCAGGGGATGCCGCAGGCGTCCGCTGCTTGGAGCGCGAGGAGAAGGGGATCACGTTCGACATGCCGTTAAAAGTCCGCCTTTGGCCGGACCAAGGCAATAATCGAGTCCCGCGATCCACAGCAATCTACTGTTTCACTCGCACGAGAAGTTTTCCGAAGTTGTGGCCCTGAAGCAACCCGATCAGGGCCTGCGGAGCATTTTCGAGCCCGTCCACCACGTCTTCGCGATACTTGATCCGGCCCTCTCGGAGCCATTGCGAGGCCTCGCGGCCGAAGTCTTCCGCCTGGGACGCGAAGTCGCCGACGATGAAGCCGCGCAGGGTCAGGCGCCGGGACAGCACGGCGCTCATGAGCTGGGGCAGGCGGTCCGGACCGGGCGGGGGCGCCGTATCGTTGTAATGGGCCACCAGGCCGCAGACCGGAATCCGGGCGAAGTCGTTCAGCAGCGGGAACACGGCGCTCCACACCGCGCCGCCCACGTTCTCGAAATAGATGTCGATCCCTTTCGGGCAGGCCTGCGCCAGTTGCTCGGGCATGTCGGGCGAGCGGTGGTCGATCGCCGCGTCGAAGCCCAGGTCCTCGATGAGGTGGCGGCACTTCTCCGGCCCGCCCGCGATGCCGACGGCGCGGCACCCCTTCAGCCTCGCGATCTGGCCCACCATGGATCCCACGGGACCGGTCGCGGCCGCCACCACCACGGTTTCGCCGGGCTTGGGCTGCCCGATGTTCATGAGGCCCGTATAGGCGGTCATGCCCGGCATGCCGAGAACCCCGAGCGACGTCTGGACCGGCGCCAGCCCCGGATCGAGCTTGCGCAGGCCGGTCCCGTCCGAAACGGCATAGTCCTGCCACCCGGCATAGCCCTGCACGACGTCGCCGGCCGCAAAGCCGTGGAGCTTCGATTCCACCACCTCGCTCACGGTGCCGCCCACCATCACGTCGCCGATCTCCAGGGGCTTGGCGTAGGATTTCGCGGCGCTCATGCGGCCGCGCATGTAGGGATCGAGCGACAGCCACAGGGTTCGCAGCAGCACCTGTCCGTCGGCCGGCTCGGGCACCGGCGCAGTCTCGAGGCGGAAGTCGGAGGGCTTCGGCTCGCCTTTCGGGCGGGCGGCCAGGACGATCCGGCGGTTCTGTGCATCGGGCATGGCAGGCTCCTCGCTTCAAGGCCGGTTAGATTGCGCGCTTGCCCGGCCCGGCAAGGTGCGCGGCGGCCGTTCGCGGGCGTCATGCCGCCATGCGGTTTTTCCTCTGGACTTTCGTCTCTCGCGCCTGGAAAACCTGTAACCCCGTTCCGCGGCCGTCCTGGCCGTTCGGCGCATCTCACGACGGCAGACTGACGATCATGGATCTCTCAACCGCGCTCCTCCTCGCCGCGTCCGGTCTCGCGGCCGGCCTCGTCAATGCCATCGCGGGCGGAGGAACCTTCTTCACGTTCTCGGCGCTCGTCGCGGCGGGCCTGCCGCCGGTCGTCGCCAACGCCACGAGCGCAGTGGCGGTCACGCCCGCGAACCTCGCCAGCGCCTGGGCGTACCGCAAGGAGCTCCTGGCCAATCTCCGGCGCTTCGCGGCGCTCGGGGTGGTGAGCCTGATCGGCGGCCTCGCGGGCGCCTACATCCTGACCGTCACGGACAATGCATCGTTTCGCCAGCTCGTGCCGTGGCTGCTCCTCTTCGCGACGCTGCTCTTCGCCGCGAGCCCGAAGATCGTGGCGCTGGCCCGCACCATCGGACGCCAGGAGGGCCATCACCCGTCCACGAAGGCGTGGGCGGCGGGCCTCGCGTTCCAGCTCATCGTGGCGGTCTACGGCGGCTTCTTCGGCGCCGGCATGGGCATCGTCATGCTGGCGGCGCTCGCGATCACGGAGGGCGACGACTTCCACCTGATCAACTCCGCCAAGCATCTCTGCTCGACCGTGATCCAGCTCGTGGCCGTCGTGCTCTTCATCATCGCGGGACTCGTGAGCTGGCGCGAGACCGCCATCGTCGGTGGCGCATCGGTGATCGGCGGATATCTCGGCGTCGTGTTCGGCCGGCGCCTGCCTCCGGCTGCCATTCGCTGGCTCGTGATCGCAGTCGGCGCGCTGCTCACGCTTTATTTCTTCATTCGTTAACCTTCCGGGCCGCATTTTGCGGCCCGTTTTTCGGGTGCTGCCCGATTCACGCCACACGCGTCACACTAGCTGTGACCTGTGATTCTCCCCTCATGTGAAAAAGGACAACGCCGTGGCCGAACCGAAACATATGGCTGGACTTGAAGGATCCCAATCGGTCAGCGCTCTCGGCCTGCGCTGGGCTGCCCTGCGCGGCATGCTGACGTCGCCGCTGATCATGGTCGACGAGCAGCGCGGGCTGCGTGAGGAGCTGCTGCGCGAGCTGGGATCGATCGAGCAGGAATTCGTCGCTCTGCCGTCGCGCAACGCCATGGAGATCTCGGCGAAGCTCGACATCGCGAAATCCGCCGTCCGCGACGGATTGCAGGCCGGCCACAACTGGCTCGTCGATCTTCTCGACAGCATCCAGACCGATCTTCATCTGACGAACGCGAAGCCGTCGGCGCCCGCCTCCAGCCGCCCGACCGCGAACCTCGTGCGCTCGCAGCCGCATCACCAGCCGCAGCGTCCCGAGGGCAGCGCCCCCGGATCGACGCCTGCTCCGGAGCAGACCGAGACTCCGCCTGCGGCGTAAGCCTGTAACATCCGCGCGCTGTTCGGAATCGGCGCAGCGCGCGGACACGATGACGGGTCAGACCAGACCCGGGTCGATGCTGCTCCGACGATCGAGCCACTCGGGAACCGGCAGGTTCTTGGCGCGCAGGAAGTCCGGATTGAAGAGCTTCGACTGGTAGCGCGTGCCGTAGTCGCACAGCACGGTCACGATGGTGTGCCCCGGCCCGAGATGGCGCGCGAGACGGATCGCGCCCGCGACGTTGATGCCGGACGAGCCGCCGAGGCACAGGCCCTCGTGCTCCAGAAGATCGAAGATGACCGGCAGCGCCTCCTCGTCGGGAATCTGGAACGCCACGTCGATGGGCGCATCCTGGAGATTGGCCGTGATGCGGCCCTGGCCGATTCCTTCCGTGATGGACGAGCCGGTCGCCTTCAGCTCGCCGGTCGTATAGTAGCTGTAGAGCGCCGCGCCCATCGGGTCGGCGAGGCCGATCGTGACCTTCGGGTTGCGCTCCTTCAGGGCGATGCCGACGCCCGCCAGCGTGCCGCCGGTGCCGACCGCGCAGATGAAGCCATCGACCTTGCCGTCGGTCTGCTCCCAGATCTCGGGACCGGTCGTCTCGATATGCCCCTGGCGGTTGGCCACGTTGTCGAACTGGTTCGCCCAGATCGCCCCGTTGGGCTCGCTTGCGGCGAGACGCTCGGCCAGCCTGCCCGAGACCTTCACGTAGTTGTTCGGGTTGGCGTAGGGCACCGCCGGAACCTCGATCAGCTCCGCGCCGGCGAGGCGGAGCATGTCCTTCTTCTCCTGGCTCTGGGTCTCGGGAATGACGATGATGGTGCGGAACCCGAGCGCGTTGCCGACGAGCGCGAGGCCGATCCCCGTGTTGCCGGCCGTGCCTTCGACGATGACGCCGCCCGGACGCAGGGCGCCGCGCCGGACCGCATCCTGAATGATCGCGAGAGCCGCCCGGTCCTTCACCGACTGGCCGGGGTTCATGAACTCCGCCTTGCCGAGGATCGTGCACCCGGTCAGCTCCGAGGCCTGGCGGAGCTTGATCAGGGGCGTGCCGCCGATCGCGGCAAGGACGTCAGGTTTGATGGTCATAGGGTGTTACGCTTCTTTTTGCGGCGAAAGCGGATTGCAGCCGTTCGTCTGGGAGATGAAGAGCCGCCCGGAGGATTCAAGGCACTGGAAAATACATCATCAATTTGTAATTTAATTTATATTTACATGTCTTGACGTATTATTCAAGGAACCACATCTTTCGGCCTCATGCTGGAACGCGGCCGGACTACAGCCGGGACGCAGCTGAGGAAACATCATGTCAAGCTCCGCATTCGCCTCGTCGGGCCCCGTGACGGCCCGGACGTCCCTGGGCATCAATGTCCCGACGTCGCTTCTCGCCGCCGCCGGCATCCTGGGCGGCGCGGCGCTCATCGGCGCCGTCGTCAACCCGAAGCAGGCCGCTCTCTACGTGCTCGGCGCCGCGCTGGGCCTCGTGCTCTATCACGCGGCTTTCGGATTCACGTCCGCCTGGCGCGTCTTCATCGCCGACCGGCGCGGCGAGGGTCTGCGCGCCCAAATGGTGATGCTCGCCATCGCGTCCGCGCTATTTTTCCCCGTGCTCGCCGCCGGCTCCCTCTTCGGCCAGCCCGTCTCCGGCCTCGTGTCGCCCGCGGGCGTTTCGGTGATCTTCGGCGCCTTCATCTTCGGCATCGGCATGCAGCTTGGCGGCGGCTGCGCCTCCGGCACGCTCTACACGGTCGGCGGCGGTTCGACCCGCATGCTGATCACGCTCGCGGCCTTCATTGCCGGCTCCGCCATCGGGGCTGCGCATCTGCACTGGTGGACGGCCCTGCCGAGCCTGCCCAGGATCTCCCTCGTCGAAGCCTGGGGTCCCTGGACGGCGCTGGCGTTCCAGCTTGCGGTCTTCGCCGCCATCGCGGCCGTGACCGTAGTGCTGGAAAAGCGCCGGCACGGACGCCTCGTCGAGGCCAATCCGTCCCCGCGTCAGGGCCTCGCCCGCTTCCTGCGCGGCCCCTGGCCGCTGGTTGCCGGTGCAGTGGCGCTCGCGCTCCTGAACTTCGCGACCCTCTATCTCGCCGGTCGTCCCTGGGGCATCACCTCCGCCTTCGCCCTGTGGGGCTCGAAGATCGCGGCCGTGATCGGCTTCGACGTGGCGAGCTGGCCCTACTGGGCTTCGCCGGCGCGGCAGGCCGAGCTCAACGGCAGCGTCCTCAACGACGTCACCTCCGTGATGGATTTCGGCATCGTGCTCGGCGCGCTCCTCGCGGCGGCGCTCGCCGGCCGGTTCTCGCCGACCTGGCGCATTCCGCTGCGCTCGGCGGCCGCCGCGATCGTGGGCGGCCTGCTCCTCGGCTACGGCGCCCGCCTCGCCTATGGGTGCAACATCGGCGCCTACTTCTCCGGCATCGCCTCGGGCAGCCTGCACGGCTGGGTCTGGCTGGTGGCGGCGTTCTTCGGCAACGTGCTCGGCACCAGGATCCGCCCTTACTTCGGCCTCGAGGTCGAGCGCGTGAAGCTTTCCGGCTGCTGATCCCGGCAGGCACCTTCCAGACGAGGCCTCCCGCACCCGGCGGGAGGCCTTTTCTATGAAGCGGCCTCGCGTGTCGCCTTCGCGATGACCTCCCTCACCGTCTCGACGGGCTGAGCGCCGCTGAGCAGATAGGCATGCCGTCCGCCGCCGATGACGAGCGCCGGCACGCCCGTGATGCCGATCTGCTGCGCCAGATGCTCATCCTCCAGGACCTTCTGCGTGTAGCGATTCTTCTCGAGCGCCTCGCGCAGGTCGCCGCGCTCCAACCCGGCCAGTTCCCCGACGTCGAGCAGGACATCGAGATCCGCCAGATCGCGCCCCTCCTCGAAGAAGGCACGGAACAGGGCCCTGTTCATCTCATCGAGCAGGCCGGCCTCGCGGGCGAACTCGGCCGCCTCATGCGCCTTGCGGCTGCGCGGCTGAACCGGCGGGAGGCTTAAAGAGAGACCCCTCTCCTTCGCCATCGGATAGACCGACTGGTTCCAGACCCGGTGCAGGTATTCCGCATTGGGATCGAGGGTTGGTACGGGATCGGGCCGCAGCTCGAAGGCGCGCCAGTCGATCGCCACCTCGTCGCCGAGCTCGCGCCTGATCTGGTCGAGGACCGGCACTTCGAGATAGCAGAACGGGCAGACGTAGTCGCTCCAGACGGAGATCTGGATGGCGGTGTCCTTCGGCATCTCAGGCCTCCTTCACGCGCGGGATCGGGTTCGCATCCGTCAACGCTTCAAGCGCGGGCGGGTTTTCGCCGCCCTGCTCGGTCAGGCGCAATTCCCGGATCAGCGTGCCGAGCGCAGCGAAATCCGCCTTCCGGCTCGACGTCCGCCGCCAGGCGAGCCCGATGGTGCGCATGGGCGGCTCCTCGGGAAACTGGATTAGGGCGATGCGCTGCCGGTCGACCTCGGCGGCGGCGCAGAGCTCCGGCAGCAGGGTGATGCCGTGGCCGGCCGCCACCATCTGCATAATGGTGGTCAGCGACGCCGCCCCGAGGGCCTTGCGGGCCTGCACGTTCGCGATCTGGCAGAACTGCAGCGCCTGGTCGCGCAGGCAGTGTCCCTCCTCGAGCAGCAGCAGGCGCTCGCGCATCATGCGGGTGTGCAGATTGTCCGGCGACCAGCCGGCGGCGGCCTGGGCCTGCACGGCGATGAGGAAGCGGTCGTCGAAGAGCGCCATGCTCTCGAGCTGGCCGTGCGATACGGGCAGGGCCAGCAGCGCCGCATCGAGGTCGCCACGCGCCAGCTCCTCGACCAGCGTGTCGGTCTGTGTCTCGCGCACGAGCAGGTCGAGGGCCGGATGGTTCGTCGCCACCCCGTGGAGAAGGCTGGGCAGGAGATAGGGCGCCACCGACGGGATGATGCCGAGCCGCAGCGGTCCCGTCAGGACGCCGCGCTGCTGGCAGGCGAAGTCGGTGAGCTCGCGCACCTGGGTCAGGATCGCCCCGGCGCGGGCGGCGATCTCCTGGCCGGCGAGCGTCAGCGCAACGGCGTTGCCACGCCGTTCGACCAGGCCGATGCCGAGCTCCTGCTCCAGCTCCTTGATCTGCATGGACAAGGCCGGCTGGGTAACGGCGCACTGGCTCGCCGCCATGCCGAAATGGCGCGTGCGGGAGAGGGTTTCGAAATAGCGGAGCTGCCTTAGAGTGACCATGGCCGATAAGATAACCTTATCGGCCGCCGCAGGCAAAGCGATTGGACCTGATCGGGCAGTTTAGGCATGGTCCGGACAAGCTTTGGAGAGGACCATGACCAAAAGCACGACCATGACCACGACGGCCGGTGCGCCGATCCCCGACAACCAGAACAGCATCTCGGCCGGACCGCGCGGTCCGCTGCTCCTCCAGGACTACCAGCTGATCGAGAAGCTGGCGCACCAGAACCGCGAGCGCATTCCGGAGCGCGTGGTGCACGCCAAGGGCTCGGCCGCCTACGGCACCCTGACGATCACCAACGACATCAGCAAGTATTCCAAGGCGAAGGTATTCTCCGAGGTCGGCAAGCAGACCGAGGTGTTCCTGCGCTTCTCGACGGTGGCCGGCGAGCGCGGCGCGGCTGACGCCGAGCGCGACGTGCGCGGCTTCGCCCTCAAGGTCTACACGGAAGAAGGCAATTGGGACATCGTCGGCAACAACACGCCGGTGTTCTTCGTCCGCGACCCGGTGAAGTTCCCCGATTTCATCCGCACGCAGAAGCGCCATCCGGCCACGAACCTGCGTTCCGCCACCGCCATGTGGGATTTCTGGTCGCTCAGCCCCGAGAGCCTGCACCAGGTGACGATCCTGTTCTCGGATCGCGGCCTGCCGCAGGGCTACCGCTTCATGCACGGTTTCGGGTCGCACACCTACTCGTTCATCAACGAGGCCGGCGAGCGCTACTGGGTGAAGTTCCACTTCAAGTCGATGCAGGGCATCAAGACCTGGACGAACCGCGAGGCCGAGGCCGTCGTCGCCAAGGACCGCGAGAGCGCCCAGCGCGACCTCTATGAGGCGATCGAGAACGGCGAGTTCCCGCGCTGGAAGTTCTGCGTGCAGATCATGCCGGAGACCGACGCCGAGAAGACGCCCTACAACCCCTTCGACGTCACGAAGGTGTGGCCGCATGCGGATTACCCGCTGATCGAGGTCGGCATTCTCGAACTCAACCGGAATGCGCAGCACTATTTCGCGGAGGTCGAGCAGTCCTCGTTCTCGCCGTCGAACATCGTGCCGGGCATCGGCTTCTCGCCCGACAAGATGCTGCAGGGCCGTATCTTCGCCTATGCGGATGCGCACCGCTACCGCGTCGGCACCCACTACGAGGCGCTGCCGGTGAACCGCCCGCGCTGCCCGGTGCACCACTACCATGCGGACGGCGGCATGCTGTTCGACATCCCGAACCGGGGTAACGCCTATTACGAGCCGAACTCCTTCGGAGGGCCGGTGCAGACGCAGCGCGCCGCGGAGCCGCCGCTCAAGATCTCGGGCGATGCCGACCGCTACGACCACCGCGCCGGCAACGACGACTACAAGCAGCCCGGCGACCTCTTCCGTCTCATGACGCCCGAGGAGCAGGAGCGCCTCATGGACAACATCGCCGAGGCGATGCAGGGCGTGCCGGAGGAAATCGTGAAGCGCCAGATCGTGCACTTCTACCTGGCGGACAAGGCCTACGGCCTCGGCGTCGCCGACCGCATGGGCCTGAAGGGCGCGGTCATGATCCAGGCTGCGGAATAAGCGGCAGAACCCGTAGGGGCAGAACGAAGCGGCCCGGGAGCGATCCCGGGCCGTTTTTGTTTTGAAGCGAAGTACAACATAGCCCTCATCCTGAGGGGGACCGTCAGGTCCGTCTCGAAGCCTCATCCTGAGGAGGTGCGGAGCACCGTCTCGAAGGACGAGGCGTCTCCAGAGAGCGCTGGAACCTCCTTCGAGACGCCTGCTGCGCAGGCTCCTCAGGATGAGGTCAGAGAGGCCATCAGTTTTAAAGCAACCCTTCACCCTGCAAAAACGGATTCGTCTGCCGCTCCTGGCCGATGGTGCTCGTCGGGCCGTGGCCGCAGATGAACGCGACGTCGTCGCCGAGCGGCAGGAGCTTCTCGTTGATCGAGCGGAGGAGCGCCTTGCCGTCGCCGCCCGGGAGATCCGTGCGCCCGACCGAGCCCTGGAACAGCACGTCGCCCACGATGGCGAAGCGCTGCGGGCCGGCGACGAAGACCACGCTGCCCGGGGAGTGTCCGGGGCAGTGGAGCACGTCGAGGGTCAGGTCGCCGACCGTGACCGTGTCGCCCTCCTGCAGGAAGCGGTCCGGCGTGACGGCGCGAACGCCCTTGAGACCATAGCCGCGGCCGGTCTCCGGCAGATGATCGAGCAGGAAGCGGTCGGCCTCGTGCGGCCCCTCGACCGGCACGCCGAGTTCCTCCTTCAGCTCCGCTGCGCCGCCCGCATGGTCGATATGGCCGTGGGTGAGCAGGATCTTTTCAATGGTCACGCCGGTCTCGGCGATGGCCTGGCGGATGCGGTCGAGGTCGCCACCGGGATCGATCACGGCGCCCTTCTTCGTCCTGTCGTTCCACAGGAGCGTGCAGTTCTGCTGGAACGGCGTCACGGGAATGATGGCGGCGCGGATGTCTGACACGGGAAGTCCTCACGTTATGCACACAGCACATATAGCCGGGCCTCCTCCGTTTGAACCCCTCATGGCCGAGGGCGCAGTCTATTGACCTCCTCCGCCCACGGTTCACATAGTCCCGGCACAGATTCGCAAGGAAGGGCATCATCATGGAAACCAGGGCCGCCGTGGCGTGGGAAGCGGGCAAGCCTCTCACCATCGAGACCATCCGCATCGAGGGGCCCAAGCCCGGCGAGGTGCTGGTGGAGGTGATGGCGACCGGCGTCTGCCACACGGATGCCTATACGCTCTCTGGCCTCGATTCCGAGGGCAAGTTCCCGGCGATCCTGGGCCACGAGGGCGCGGGCATCGTGCGCGAGGTCGGCGCCGGCGTCACGACGCTGAAACCCGGCGACCACGTGATCCCGCTCTACACGCCCGAGTGCCGCAACTGCAAATCCTGCCTGTCGCGCCGCACCAATCTCTGCACCGCGATCCGCTCCACTCAAGGGCAGGGCGTGATGCCGGACGGCACGAGCCGGTTCCGCTGCGACGGCGAGACCGTGTTCCACTACATGGGCTGTTCGACCTTCGCGAACTTCACGGTGCTGCCGGAGATCGCGCTCGCCAAGGTCCGCGAGGACGCGCCCTTCGACAAGATCTGCTACATCGGCTGCGGCGTCACCACCGGCATTGGCGCGGTGATCTACACCGCCAAGGTGTGGCCCGGCGCGAACGTGGTGGTGTTCGGTCTCGGGGGCATCGGGCTCAACGTGATCCAGGGCGCCCGCATTGTCGGCGCCGACAAGATCATCGGCGTCGACATCAACCCGTCCAAGCGCGCCATGGCCGAGAAATTCGGCATGACCGACTTCATCAACCCGAAGGAGATCGGCAACGACAAGGTCGTGCAGGCGATCGTCGACCTCACGGGCGGCGGCGCGGATTTCTCCTTCGACGCCACCGGCAACACGGACGTGATGCGCCAGGCGCTCGAATGCTGCCACCGCGGCTGGGGCGAGAGCATCATCATCGGCGTCGCCGAGGCCGGCAGGGAGATCGCCACCCGCCCGTTCCAGCTCGTCACCGGCCGCGTCTGGAAGGGCACCGCCTTCGGCGGCGCGCGCGGGCGCACGGACGTGCCGAAGATCGTCGACTGGTACATGGAGGGCAAGATCAACATCGACGACCTGATCACCCACAAGATGCCGCTCGAGGAGATCAACACCGCCTTCGACCTCATGCACGAGGGGAAGTCGATCCGCTCGGTCATCGTGTACTGATCGGGAGACAGCGCTTGAGCCTCGAGGTCGTCTCCCAGTCGCGCTGCTTCGGCGGCACGCAGTTCGTCTACCGCCACGCCTCCACCGAGACCGGCACGCCCATGCGCGTGGCGGTCTACGTCCCGCCCCAGGCGGAACACGGCAAGGTGCCGGTGGTGTGGTTCCTGTCGGGCCTGACCTGCACGGAGGAGAACTTCACCGTGAAGGCGGGTGCGCAGCGGGTGGCGGCGGAGCTCGGCCTGATCCTCGTGGCGCCGGACACCAGCCCCCGCGGCGAGGGCGTGCCGGACGACCCGGGGGGAGCCTACGATTTCGGCCTCGGGGCCGGCTTCTACGTGGATGCCACCGAGGCGCCCTGGTCGAAGAACTACCGGATGCGCTCCTATATCGAGCGCGAGCTGCCGGCGATCGTCGCCGAGCATCTCCCGGCCGACATGGGCCGCCAGGGCATCACCGGCCATTCCATGGGCGGCCACGGGGCCATCACCATCGCATTGCGCAATCCCGGCCGCTTCAAGGCCGTCTCGGCCTTCGCGCCCATCGCGTCGCCCCTGAACTGCCCCTGGGGCGAGAAGGCGCTCTCCGGCTATCTCGGTCCGGACCGGGCGGCCTGGCGGGACTACGATTCCTGCGCCCTCATCGAGGACGGCGCGCGCCTGTCCGACCTCCTGGTCGACCAGGGCGCCGCCGATGGCTTCCTCGAAAGCCAGCTCAAGCCCGGGCTCCTGGAGGCGGCCTGTGCCGAGGCCGGCATCCCGCTGACCCTGCGGCGGCAGGAGGGCTACGACCATTCCTATTTCTTCATTGCCACCTTCATCGAGGACCACCTGCGCTGGCACGCGGAAAGGCTGGGGGTTTAGGAACTCATTGGAGGTAGGTGCAGCCGGCTGAACTCCCGTTTTCGGCTTGTTTCGCAAGGTGTTCCGGCGCACCGCGCAAAGGTGACGCAGAGGAATAGATCCTTCTGGAATGATAGAGCATAGCTCTTTTGGCACAAACGCGCTAAGAGAGCCCCTCGCCCTGCGAATCTATTCAGAAGATCGATCATGGAACAGACCCGCGAGCCCATTTTCACCTCCAATGCCGGCCAGATCGTCGGCAAGGCCGTCGACATGACCAAGACCGCCCTTGCGTCGGAGGCCGGCAAGGCCGCGCTCCGGACGGTTATCACCAAGGGGCCGGACGGCCTGATGCAGCATCTGGCCCAGGCCGCCCAGAAGCATGCGCCCGACCCGATCACGCAAGCCCGCCTCGTGCTGGCCGAGCAGGGCCAGCATTTCGACGCCATGCGCGGCGCCATCGGGCAGATCGGCCAATCGCTGACCGAGGTGAACGAGGCGCATTCGGGCCGGCAGGCCCATGACTCGCACCTGGTCTCGCTCCTGAACGCGCAGGCCGAGGCGATCCAAGGCCTCACCCTCCTGGTTCTGAAGGGACAGCAGGTCCAGGCGGAGCTGATCAACGCGGTCGATGCGCAGGTCCGCCAGCCCGCCGCCAACGGCATGCCGAAATGGATCTACTACGCCATGGGCGCCATGATGGTCTGGAGCATGATCACCATGGTCTTCTCGTCGATCTTCTAAGCTTGAGAAATTCTTTCAGCTCAACGATCCTGACGAAGCTCTTCCTTTGATTTTCATGGATTCGTGGGGGACAGATCCATGTTCGACGCCAAGAAACTTCTGGACGCTCTCGGGACGCCGGCGACACCGCCAGCACCCGCTCCGACCGCTCCTGCACCCGCGCCCGCTCCGGAAGCCACGAAGCCTGCCGAGGCCAAGCCCGCCAGCGCCGCCCAGGCCTTCGGGGCCGGCACGCTCCTGAGCGAGCTCATCGGCATCGCCAACAGGCCCTCGCCGCCGGCCCCAGACGCGCCTGCCCAGGCCGCATCCGCCGAGGGCGAGCAGCCTCCGCCGCCTCCGAAGCCTGCCGCCCCCAAAGCGCCGGCGCCGCCGGCCGACCTGACGGACCTGCTGCTCGGCAAGGCCCAGGAATTCCTGAAGACGCCGCAGGGCAACGCCGCCATGAACGCGGTGGTGCTTGGCCTCACCAAGGCCGTGGTGAATTCGGAGGCCGGGCGCAAGCTCACGGCCCAGGCCAAATCGAAGGGCACGGCCCTGTTCAACCGCTTCCTCAACAAGGGAGCGGAGGCTCCGGTGATCGAAGGTTCGGCGATTCCGGTCGCGTCCGGGCCCGAACCGGCGGCCCTGCCGGCCCCGGCCGCCGAGGCCGCGGGCAGCGGCGACACCGCCCTCCTGGTCATGCGCGCCATGATCGCCGCGGCCGCCGCCGACGGGCGGATCGACCAGGACGAGCGCGAGCGTATTCTGGGCACCCTGACCCGCGCCGGGATCGACGGGGAAGGCGTGAAGGTCATTGAAGCGGAACTCGACCGTCCGGCGAGCGCGACCGATCTGGCCGCCGCCGTGAGGACGCCCGAGCAGGCCGTGCAGGTCTATACGGCGGCCCGGCGCATCATCACCCCGAACACCGTGGAGGAGCGGGTCTTCCTCGCCCATCTCTCGGCCGCCCTGGGGCTCGACCCGAAGGTCGTGGCCCAGATCGACGCGCTCGCGTCCGGAGCCATCAAGGCCTGAGGGGCAATCCCTCAGGCCTTCTCGAACAGGTCCGGATGCCGGATCCTTAAGGCCTGGGCGAGGCTCAAGGTCTTCAGGTCGTGGATCTCGTTGCGGTCGAGCATCCGGGCGAGTTCCGCGCAGCCGATCTCCAGCACCTCGATGTCCTCGTGCTCCTCGGCGAGACCGCCGCCCTCAGCCACCCGGTCGGACTGCCTGTAGGGGGCCAGGAACAGGTGCATCGTCTCGGTCATTGCGCCCGGAGACGACCAAGCGCTCCCGACCGGCTCGACACTCGAGATCCGCAGGCCGGCCTCCTCCATGGCCTCGCGGATGGCGCAGTCCTTCGGATCTCCGCCCTCCAGAAGACCCGCAATCGCTTCGAGCAGGGCCTGCTCGCCGTTCCGGTGCAGGGCGGGAACGCGGAACTGGCGCACGAGGATGACCGTGCGCCGCTCGCGGTCGTAGGGGAGCACGGCCGCCGCGTCGTCGGCTTCCAGGATCTCGCGATCCATCGAGTCGCCGTCGGGCTTCTGGACCGTAAATCCGAGAATCTTCCGCCAGCCCTCGAAGAGGGGTGCGACCTTGGTGATCCGATAGCCTGTCACGGTCCGACTGCTCCTGTTCCACACATCCGATCCGTTATCTGAAGCCTAACGACGGGTTTCCGCGTTGTCAGCGCACGGACGCTGATGGAGTGCGTTGGAGTGGAGGACCTGATCGAAGCCGTCAAGGAGCGCCAAGCCATCCTGTTCGCAGGCGCCGGGGTATCGATGACCGTAGGCCTGCCCTCCTGGCGCACCCTGGTGCAGCACATCGCCGCCGAGCTCGGCATCGATCTGAAGGACATTCCCGACGGGGAGATCAATCACCTCACCCTGGCGGAGTTCTACAGGCTCAGGCAGGGCAGCATCGGGCCGCTGCGCAGCTGGATGGACCGCAACTGGACCATTCCCGAAAAGGCCCTCAAGGCTTCGAAGGTGCACGAACTGATCTGCCGCCTCGATTTTCCGATCATCTACACCACGAACTTCGACCGCAATCTCGAGACGGCCTTCGAGCTGCACGGCAAGGACTTCGTGAAGATCGTCAACGCGAAGGACATCGCCCGCATCCGCGACGGGGTGCCGCAGATCGTGAAATACCATGGCGACTTCGACGACGACGAGTCCATCGTCATTGCCGAGACGGATTACCTCGACCGCCTCTCCTTCGAGTCGCCGCTCGACATCAAGTTCCGGTCCGATGCGCTGGGCAAGACAATCCTGTTCATCGGCTACAGCATGACCGACCTGAACATCCGCTTCCTGCTGCATCGCCTCTGGCGGACCTGGGCCGGCTCGGGATTCGAGCGCAACAGGCCGCAATCCTACGTGTTCATGCTGCGCCCGAACCCGATCGAGGAAGCGGTGCTGGGGCAGTGGGGACTGAAGGTCCTGACGGAAAGGGAATGCCCGCCGGAGCAGGCGCTGGAGGTTTTCCTCACCAAGCTCAGCAAGGAGATCGGCAGGAAGTGAGCGAGCCCTGCACCTGGCTCATGCGAATGTGAAGGCTCGCGCATATCGATCTTTAAACCTCTTCCGCTAAACCATGCGAGACTCAACAGATTCGCCGAACCTTGTAGCGGCGCGCCCGAAATGGCCGCGCTGAACCGCCGTCAGGCGTGGGCGTTCTGTCTCATGCATGCATAAGAGTGGAACGATGAAGATCCTGGGACGAAACACGACGATCGATTTCTGGCGCGGCCTCGTGCTCGTGATCATCTTCGTGAATCACATCCCCGGAAATCTGCTGGAGCACGCGACGCCGCGCAATTTCGGCTTCTCTGATGCCGCCGAGGCCTTCATCTTCATCTCAGGCCTGTCGGTGGCGCTCGTCTACTACCCGCGCATTCCGCGCGGCGACGTTCTCGGAGTCGTCAGGCGCTGCCTGCGGCGCTCATTCGAGCTCTACCGTATGCACCTGATCATGACGGCGGCCGCCATCGCCCTGTTCTCGATCGGCTATGAACTGAGCGACGACATCGGCCTGATCGAGGCCGACGGCCGCAACATGGTGTTCGGCGACACGGCCAAGGGCGTCACGGGCATTCTGCTGCTCGGGCACCAGCTCGGCTATTTCAACATCCTGCCCCTCTACATCGCCCTGATGCTCTGGGCTCCCGTCGCCCTGGTCCTCGCCCGCGTGCATGTGGCGCTCGTGCTCGCCGTGTCCGGCGCGATCTACGTCCTCGCCCGCATGGGCCATCTGGCGCTGCCAAGCTGGCCGGAGCCCGGCACCTGGTTCTTCAATCCCTTCGCTTGGCAGCTCCTGTTCACGATCGGCATCGTGACCGGGATCGTCTTCGCCGGCCGACCGATGCCCTACAACCGCCGCGCCACGGGCGTCGCCCTCGTGCTGCTCGTCGCCTCCGCGGCAATCGTGCGGGACGGGTTCGGCCTCATTCCCGGCCTGCGCGACGTGCTTTTCGTCCCTCTCGACCTCGGAAAGTCCGATCTCGGGCTCGGTCGGCTCGTCCACTTCCTGCTGCTCGGCTACGTGCTCACCCAGCTCTGCGTCGGCAACGTCCTGAAGCGGACCATCATCGGCCCCGACATGATGCGCCTGGGCCGGAACGGGCTCATGATCTTCGCGGTCGGGTCCCTGCTGAGCGCGCTCGGACAGGTCATCATGACGCTGACCGCCGTGAAGTCGTCCGCTAGTCCGCAGATCATCGGCATGGTATTCACCATCGTCGGCATCTTCGGTCTCCTGGCTCTGGCGCGCTATCTCGAATGGAACAAGGTCAGCTCCGCTCCCCCGCACAAGGGCGGAGCAGAAAATCTCGGTTTGTCCTCCGCCTCTCCGGGGCGGCTCTCGCCTTAAGCATCGCGCTCCCCAGCCTGCAGACGCCTGCCGCCGCCAATGGCGGCGCCTGCGGCACGAGCCAAGGCATCTTCACGGCCCGGGGCGCCATCGGCTCGATCAAGGCCAAGCTCGCCCGTCATGAGAGCGTGCGCATCCTGGCGATCGGCTCCTCCTCGACGGAAGGGATCGGCGCCTCCTCGCCCGACCATTCCTATCCGGCCCAGCTCGAGGACGACCTCGAGGCGCGCTGGAAAGAAAACGTCACGGTGGTGAATGCCGGACGGGGCGGCGAGACGGCGATCCAGACCATCGAGCGCCTGGAGGCGGCCCTGAAGGCGGAGCCCTTCGACCTCGTGATCTGGCAGGTCGGCACCAACGACGCCGTGAACGGAGTCGACGAGGAGCGCTTCCGCGCCCTGCTGGACCAGGGAATCTCGGCCGCCCAGAAGGCCGGCACGCCCATGATCCTCCTGGACCAGCAATATTTCCCGACCATCAAGGACCTCGCCCGCTACGAGCGCTTCGTGGAGGCCGTCGGCGCGACCGGCGACACGCGCAAGGTCTCGGTCTTCTCCCGTTACGCGCTCATGAAGGGCTGGAACAGCCGCTCGCCGGAGGATCTGCGCGCCATGCTGTCCGCGGACGGTTTCCACATGGGCGACCGAGGCTATGACTGCCTTGCCGGCGGCGTGGCCGACGCCATCCACCGGATGACGTCGCAGCCGGTGGCGGAGGCCCAGGTCCAGATGTTCGCGACGGCGCGAGATCGTTAACAGCGCGTCAACGCCCCCGGTGCCATCGTGTCGCCCCGAGGGCTTGCCATGACGGCCGGCCGCTTGCTGCTTTTCGAAGGTGACCATGGCTGAAGCCCGCCGCCTCTCCGTCCGGGACGTCCTGACCGACGGCCGCATCGCCCTGATGCTGCCGCTGGGCTTCTCGTCCGGCCTGCCCTTCCTGCTGGTCTTCAGCACCCTCTCGGCCTGGCTGCGCGAGGCCGGCATCTCCCGCACCGAGATCGGCATGCTGAGCTGGGTGGCGCTCGCCTATTCGTTCAAGTTCCTCTGGGCGCCGATCGTCGACCGCTACGACGTGCCGGTCCTGGCCCGCCTCCTCGGCCGGCGGCGCGGCTGGATGGCCCTGTCGCAGCTCGGCGTGGCTCTGGGCCTCGTCGGCATCGCTTCAAGCGACCCGCAGGCGAACCTCACGTTTGCCATCCTTTCGGCGATCCTGGTCGCCTTCGCGTCCGCCACCCAGGACGTGGTGGTCGACGGATGGCGCATCGACGCCGCAGCGACGGAGCGCCAGGGCATGATGGCTGCCTCCTACCAGCTCGGCTACCGCCTCGCCCTCATCTGCGCCGGAGCCGGCGCCCTCTACATCGCGGAATTCGTCGACTGGCGCAGCGCCTATCTGGCCATGGCGGCCCTCATGAGCGTCGGCCTCGTCGGCACCCTGCTGGCGCCGCGCCTCGACCAGGGAGCCGCGCGGGAGCGCCCGTCGCTGGCGGCCGCCATCATCGAGCCGCTGACGGATCTATTCCGCCGCAAGGGCCCGATCCTCATCCCGATCCTGGTGCTCATCTCCTGCTTCCGCCTGCCCGACTTCGTCGCCGGCGTAATGGCGAACCCGCTCTACATCGACCTCGGCTTCTCCAAGGCCGACATCGCCAACGTGTCGAAGCTCTACGGGGTCTGGATCGGCATCATCGGGGCTTTCGCAGGAGGCTTGGCGCTGACCCGCCTCGGCCTCTGGTGGACGCTCCTGATCGGAGCCTTCATCGCGGCCGCCTCGAACCTGATGTTCGCCTGGCTGGCGTCGGGCAACGCCACCCTGCCCGGCCTGACCCTGACCATCAGCGCCGACAATTTCGCCGCGGGCTTCGCGGGCTCCGCCCTCATCGCCTACATGTCGGGCCTGTGCTCCCCGAGCTTCGCGGCCACGCAATACGCCCTGCTCAGCTCCCTCTACGCCCTTCCGGGCAAGCTGATCGGCGGTGCGTCCGGCGCGGTGGTCGACGCCTACGGCTACCCGCTCCTCTTCACCGCCACCGCCAGCATCGGCATCCCGCTCGTGATCCTGTGCTTCGTGGTGCGGCAGGATACGCTGCAGACGGTGCGGGAGAAGGATGAGGAGGTAGAGGCGCCTGCTCCTACGGCGGGAGCAGGCTCGCGGGCCTGACGCTGTTCTACACCCAGCCGCCGTCCACCAGGTAGGTCTGGGCCGACATGGCGGTCGAATCGTCCGAGCCGAGGAAGAGCGCGAAATTGGCGATGTCCTGCGGCACGAGGCGGCGCTTGACGCACTGGCGGCGCATCAGCTCCTCCTCGCCCTCAGGCGTGAGCCACATGTCGATCTGGCGCTGGGTCATGATCCAGCCCGGCACGATACAGTTCACCCGGATGTTGCGGTCGCCGAGCTCCCGGGCAAGCGCGCGGGTGAGGCCGACCACGGCGGATTTCGCGGTCTTGTAGGCGGCGAACGAGTCGTTGCTGACCATGTAGCTCGTGGAGCCCATGTTGATGACCGAGCCGCCGCCCGCCTTCTCCATGTCAGGCAGCACCGCCTGGGTGGCGAAGAACTGGTGGTCGAGATTGGTGGCGAAGCGCTCGCGCCAGTATTCCGGGGTCACCTGGTCGATGGTATGCCGGTCGTCGCGGGCCGCGTTGTTGACGAGGATCGTGACGGGACCGAGCGCGTCGCTCGCCCGCCGGATCGCCGCCTGGAGGGCCGGAATGTCGCGCACGTCGCTGTGCTCGAAATGCACCCGCTCGCCGAGCTCCTTCGCCAGCGCCTCGCCGGCCTCGGCGTTGTAGTCGAGAACCGCGACCTTGCTGCCCTGCCCGTGGAAACTGCGCGCGATGCTCTCGCCGATGCCGCTCGCCCCGCCCGTGATGAGGACGGTCTTGCCCTTCAGGGAGCCGTAAATCGTCTGAGTCATGAAATTCGCTTCCTTCGATGGTGCCGATCAGCTCGCGCCGGGACCCGGAACGGCTCCGGGCGGACACTTGCCGAGGATGATCATTCCCAAAACCTCGTCCTGGGTGACGTCGGCCACATTGGCCGAGCCGACGAGCTTCCCGTTCTTCATCACGCTGACCCGGTCGGCAAGGCCGAACACGTCGTGGATGTCGTGGCTGATGAGGAAGATGCCGATGCCCTCCTTCTTGAGCTGCAGCACGAGGTCGGCTACCTGCTGCGTCTCGGCGGGCCCGAGCGCGGCGGTCGGCTCGTCCATGATCAGCACGCGGGCGTTGAAGTAGATCGCGCGGGCGATGGCCACCGACTGGCGCTGGCCGCCGGAGAGCGCCTTCACGGGCTCCTTGAAGCGGCGGAAATGCGGGTTGAGGCGCGCCATCACCTTGCGGGTCTCCGCCTCCATAGTGGCGTCGTCCAGGGTGCCGTAGGGTGTGAGCACCTCGCGGCCAAGGAAGATGTTGCCGGCCGCGTCGATGTTGTCGGCGAGCGCGAGCGTCTGGTAGATCGTCTCGATCCCGTAGCGCTTGGCGTCGCGCGGCGTCCCGATGTCGGCCTTCTCGCCGTTCACGTAGATCTCGCCCGCGTCGGGCCGGTAGGCCCCGGACAGGATCTTGATGAGGGTCGATTTGCCGGCGCCGTTATGGCCGAGTAGTCCGACCACCTCGCCCGGCCGCAGATCGACCGAGACGCCGTCCACCGCCTTGATGCCCCCGAACGCGATGGAGATGTCGCGCATCTCCACGAGGGGCGTTGTGCCGTTTGCCTGCATGACGCTCTCCCTCACTTGATGCGGCGGCGATAGAGGCCGTCGACGAAGACGGCCAGCACCAGGACCGCGCCGACGACGATGTTCTGGAGCGGCGTGTCGACCCCGAGCAGCACCATGCCCGACTGCAGGGACTGCATGACGAGCGCGCCCAGCATCGCGCCCGCGATGGTGCCGATGCCGCCCGCGAGCGACGTGCCGCCGATCACCGCGGAGGCGATCACGTAGAGCTCGTCGAGGGTGCCGGCCGCGTTGGTGGCGGCGTTGAGGCGCGCCGTCGAGATGCAGGCCGAGATGCCGCACAGCAGCCCCATGAGGCCGAAGACCTTCATGAGCGTCCAGCGGGTGTTGATGCCGGAGAGCTCCGCCGCCTCCGGGTTGCCGCCGATGGCGAAGACATAGCGGCCGAAGCGCCGGCGGCGGGCCAGGAACGTCATGGCGAGGCCGACCACGATGGCGATCAGCACCGGCAGGGCGATGCCGTGCGGGATGATGAGTCCGCCCTCAGGCCAGGCGATGCCGTTGGCCTCAGCCCAGCGCCGGGCGGTGCCGACGGGGAGCGGATAGGCATTCGCGATGGCGGCCGCCGCAAGCACAGCCCCGCAGGCGAAGACGGCGATCACGGCGTCGCCCCAGCCAGGGCGGACCGGGAAGCCGAAGCGGATGCGCCGCCGGCGTGCGAGGCCGAGCGCCACGACGATGAGGCCGCAGGCCACCGCCGCGATCACCCAGGTGGCGGTGGCGCCGAGCGCGCCCTCCACGCCGCCGCCCAGTGCCTTGAACCGCGTGTCCATCGGGGCGACCGTCTGACCCGTGGTGACCCACCAGGCCGCGCCGCGCCAGACGAGCAGGCCGCCCAGCGTCACGATGAACGAGGGAATCGCCAGATACGCGATGAGCCATCCCTGGAAGAGCCCGATGGCGCCGCCGATCAGCACGGCTGCCACGACCGCGATGGGGGCCGTGAGCCAGTGCTCGAAGCCGAGCCAGGCGGGCAGCCACTGCACCTGCAGCACGCCGATGATCATGCCGACGACGCCGAGAATCGCCCCGACCGAGAGGTCGATGTTGCGGGTCACGATGACGAGCACCATGCCGGTCGACATGACCGCGATGGAGGCCGTCTGGACCGACAGGTTCCAGAGGTTGCGCGGTGTGAGGAAGAGGCCGCCCGAGAGGACGTCGAATCCGATCCAGATCGCCGCGAGCGCCGCCAGCATGCCGAGCATGCGGACGTCGATCTCGAGCTTCGACAGGAGCGAGCCGGAGGTGGCGTGAGGCGGTGCGGTCGTGGCGGCGGGTGCGGTCATGGCATGCTCATCATGTCAGACGCCATTCCGGGGCGGCGCAGCCGAGCCCGGAACCCATAACCATCGGTGGATCAGGATCAATCGCGACAGATGCCGCTGAGTTTCCCTGAGACCGTCGTCTCTATGGGTTCCGGGCTCGCGCCTTAGGCGCGCCCCGGAATGACGAGGAAGGGCTCAGTTGCAGACCTTCACGGAGCCCGGCTTCACGCCCTGGCAGACCACGTCCTTGGTGACCCAGCCGGCATCGACGACCACGTTGAGGTTGTCCTTCGTGATCGCGACCGGCGTCAGGAACAGGGCCGTCATGTTCTGCTTCTTCGGGCCCAGATTCCAGGACTTCGCCCCCTGGATCTCGTTAAGCTTCTTACCGCCGGCGAGCTGCACGGCGATCTCCGCCGCGGTGCGGCCGAGCTCGCGCGCATCCTTGAACACCGACACGGTCTGGGTGCCGAGCGCGACTCGGTTGAGGGCTGCCTTGTCGGCGTCCTGGCCGGAGACCGGCACGGAGCCGGCGAGGCCCTGCGCCGCCAGCGCCGCGATGGCGCCGCCCGCGGTGCCGTCATTGGCGGCCACCACCGCGTCGACCTTGTTGTTGTTCTTGGTCAGGAACTGCTCCATGTTCCGCTGCGCGTTGGCCGGGAGCCAGCCGTCCGTGTAGGCCTCGCCCACGTTCTTGATCTTGCCGGAATCGATGGCGGGCTTGAGCACTTCCATCGCGCCCTGGAACAGGAAGTTCGCATTCGGGTCGGACCCCGAGCCCTTGATGAAGACGTAGTTGCCTTCGGGCTTCACCTTGAACACCTCGCGGGCCTGCAGGCGACCGACCTCGACGTTGTCGAAGGTGAGGTAGAAGGCCTGCGGGATCTCGATGAGGCGGTCGTAGCCCACGACCGGAATTCCCTCGGCCACGGCCTTCTCGACCGCCGGGCGGACGGCGTCCGCGTCCTGCGCCAGGATGATCAGGGCCTTGGCTCCGCGGGAGATCAGGCTCTCGATGTCGGTGAGCTGCTTGGCGGGCGACGACTGGGCGTCGGCCGACACGTAGGTGCCGCCTGCCTTTTCGACCGCTGCCTTGATGGCGGCCTCGTCGGTCTTCCAGCGCTCCTCCTGGAAGTTCGACCAGCTGACGCCGACGACGGGGCCCTTCCCCTGCGCGAAGGCGGCCGTCGCCGAAAGCGCGAGGGCGGCAAGGCTGATCATTGCGTGCTTCTTGAAGTCCATGGGTTCCTCCTGGGCGGCGTTCCTCGAAAGCCGGCTTGTCGTGACGACCCGTCCGCCTGCATTCTCGCGAGCCAGGGTACCGTCACGTCTCTTTATTTTCAGACGCGGAAATAATTATCCTGATTATGAGGCACTTCAAGCCCGATCCGTCTCACCCGTTGGTCGTATACCCACGAAGCTGGCAGTTGTTTTATTCATCTGACGAATAAATAAAAGGCCATGGTCATGAACCCCCTCACTCCTCGCGAAGCTGCCAGGCGTCGTCTGCTCGACACCCTGCGCCGCGAGGGTCCCATGGCCCGGGTCGAGCTCGGCCAGCAGCTCGGCATGAGCCCGGCCAGCGTCTCCGATCTCACGGCGAGCCTGGTGGACGAGGGCATCCTGGTCACGGAGGACAGCGGCGAGGCGGGCTCCGGCCTGCTGCGAGGCCGGCCGAAGGTGCGCCTGTTCTTCGCCGATACCCTCGGCTGCGTCATCGGCGTCTGGACCGGGTTCAACCGGATCGAGCTGCGGCTCGTGGACAGCGCGGGCCGCAACCGCGCCAGCCGCCGCATCGAGCGCCCGCTTCGCAGTCTCGAAGCCGGGGAGCTGATGGACGTGCTGGCGGAGACGATCACGGCCTTCGCGCGCGACACGGGCCACCCGGACGTCAAGGCCGTCGGCCTGGCCTGCCAGGGCTACGTGGACACCCGCGACGGGGTGGTGGCGTGGAGCCCGGTCCTGGGCGTGCGCGACCTGCCCCTCGCGTCGGGCCTGAACCAGCGGCTCGGCCTTCCGGTGTCGATCGAGAACGACGCCAGCGCCATGGCCTTCGCGATCGCGCAGCGCGACCCCGAGCTCCGGTCCGGGCGCACGGCCTGCCTCATGGTCGGCGACGGCGTGGGCTTGGGCTTCCTGATCCAGGGCGAGCTCTATCGCGGGGCGCGGTTCGGCGGCAGCGAGTTCGGCCATGTGCGCCTGCGCCGGAGCGGACCGCAATGCCGCTGCGGCGGGCGCGGCTGCATCGAGGCGTATCTCGCCGACTACGCCCTCTACCGGGACGCGCAGCTCATCGACCACCGTCCGGCCCCGACCGTCCTCCTCCCCGGCGAGGACGCCATGACCGACATCGTCGCGCAGGCGCGCTCCGGCGACGCCGCCCTCGCCAACCTGTTCCGCGAGGCCGGCGAGGTCTTGGGCGACGCGGTCGGCATCCTGATCCAGACCCTTGAACCCGACCACGTGGTGATTTGCGGCCCCGGCACCCGGGCCATGGACCTGCTGCGCCCCTCCTTCGAGGCGGCGCTCGAAACGCAGACGATTCCCGAGCTGAGGGCGCTCGCCGCCATCCAGGTGGTGGAATCGTCCATGGACCTCCTGACGGAGGGCGTGGTCATGCAGGCGCTGCGGGAGCTCGATTTCGATCTGGCGCGCCTGAAGGCAGCCTAGAGCTGCCGCCGTCCTATCGGGGCTCGTTGACCTGGCGCATGAGCATGGCTCGCAGGTCCTGCAGGACCGCATCGCGAACAGGCAGATCCGCCTCGCCGCTCACCGCCGCCGCAACCCTCATGAGGTGCAGGATGATGACCGCCAGCACATCGGCCCGCTCCTGTGACAGCGGCGGCTTCGTCTGGGACAGGAGCCTCGCGATCTGGCCACGCATGCGGTTCCGCCGGTCGGACTTCTGCGCCTTGTCGGCGGCCGGACGATCTACCAGGAGAACGAAGGCCGGATGAGAAAGGAGGAAGGCGGACAGGTCCTGGAACAGGCGGTCCAGGAGCTCGGCCGGCGTCATCTGTTCCGATGTTTGGCCCAGAGCTTCGAGCATCCCATAAAGAGCCTCGCCATCGGCCGTCTGAAGCGCATCCGCGAGCAGCTCCTTGGTCGGGAAGAACTGATACAGCGACCCGATGGACGCCCCCGCGCGCGCCGCGATTTCCGTCATGGTCGCGGCGTCGAAGCCCTTTTCGGCGAAGATCTCCTCTCCGGCTTTGAGGAGGGCCGCCACCCGCTCGCGCCCACGCCGTCTTTGAGGCGTACGGATCGCGGCATTATCCTTTTCGCTTGCTTTTTGTGAGGACATCCTCATATAACTCCAAACATGAGGATACCCTCATGTAATCGCCCGTCCCGTTCGACGCTATCCTCCCTCCGATACCGGAAAGCCTCATGATGCTGAAGCTCGATCCCCGCACCACCGCCCTCGTTCTGATCGACGTGCAGAAGGGGACCCTCGCCGCGGCGGCAGGTCCGCACGAGCCAGCGACCGTCATTGCGAACAGCGCCCGGTTGGCGAGCCGGTTCTCGCAGACGGGAGCCACCGTCGTCCTCGTCCGGGTCGCTTTCTCGGACGGCTATGCCGACAAGCCCGGTGGCCTCACCGATACGCCCATGGTCCTTCCGCCCGGCGGTCTGCCTGCCGACTGGACCGAGTTCCCGGCCGAACTCGGCCTCGTGAGACCCGACGTGCTGATCACCAAGCGGCAGTGGAGCGCCTTTCATGGCACAGAGCTCGACCTGCAGCTGCGGCGGCGCGGCGTCAGCCATCTGGTGATCGGAGGCCTGATGACGAATTTCGGCGTCGAGTCGACTGCACGCGATGCCTGGCAACAGAACTACCACACCATCATTGCCGAGGATGCATCGAGCAGCCTCAGCGCCGAGCTTCACCAATTCGCCATCAGAAACACCTTGCCCCGAGTCTCGCGGGTGAGATCCACAGCCGAGATCATTGCGGCCCTGGAGGCATAGCCATCGGCCTCCAAAAACACTATCTGTTGCGGGAACGTTCTCTCACGATCGAGACCCATGGCTTCCTCCCGTCCCGTCCAAGCCGGCGACCACGTCTTCCTCGTCGACGGCTCCTCCTTCATCTACCGGGCCTACTTCCAGTCCATGAACCAGGATTCGAAGTACAATTCCCGGATCTCCGACGGGATGCCGACCGGCGCGGTGCGCCTGTTCGTGTCCAAGCTGCTGCAGTTCGTCCGCGACGGCGCGGCGGGCTTCATGCCGACGCATCTCGCCATCGTTCTCGACAAGTCGGAGGGCTCGTTCCGCAAGGAGCTGTATGAGGACTACAAGGGCCATCGCCCGGACGCGCCCGACGACCTGAAGGTCCAGATGCCGATCATGCGCGAGGCGATCCGCGCCTTCGGCCTGGAGCCGGTGGAGAAGGAGCGCTACGAGGCCGACGACCTCATCGCAACTTACGCGGTCCAGGCGGCCCAGCGCGGCGCGGATGTGCTCATCGTCTCGTCCGACAAGGACCTGATGCAGCTCGTCGGGCCGCATGTGTGCTTCTACGACTTCGAATCGGGCTCTAAGGGCAAGCCGGGCTACCGGCCCGAGCGCAACCTCGACGAGGCCGCCGTCACGGAGCGCTGGGAGGGCATCCCGCCTTCGAAGATCGGCGACGTGCTGGCCCTGATGGGCGACACGTCGGACAACGTGCCGGGCGTGCCCGGCATCGGGCTGAAGACCGCCGCGCAGCTCATCAAGGAATACGGCGATCTCGAAACGCTCCTGGAGCGCGCGCCCGAGATCAAGCAGCCCAAGCGCCGCGAGACCCTGATCAACAACGCCGAATCGGCCCGGCTGTCCAAGAAGCTCGTGACCCTCGACTGCGACGCGCCGCTCCCCGTGCCGCTCGACGACCTGCGCCTGCCGGAGCCCGACCCGAAGACCCTGATCGGCTTCCTGAAGGCGATGGAGTTCAACACCCTCACCCGCCGGGTGGCGGAGCTCTACGACGCCGACCCTACGGCCGTCGAGCCTGATCCGCGCCTGATGCCGGGCGGCGAGGCGATCCGCTGGGAGCGGCTCGGCGGTCCCGCTCCCGTCGAGGAGGAGGTCCCGTTCGAGGCCGCTGCTGCCGCCACGGGCGAGGTCGATCCCTTCGCCGGCCTCGACCTGCCGGAGCCCGCCAAGCGCAGGACGGTGGAGGGCCTCGGCACGCCGTCGCAGCTCGCCGCCAAGCGCGCCACGGAGGCCTCCTCGCAGGGGATCGACGTGCAGGCCTACGAGACCGTGACGGATCTCGCCCGCCTGAAGGAATGGGTGGCGGAAGCCCGCCAGCAGGGTTACGTCGCCGTCGACACGGAGACGAGCGCCCTCGACGCGAACCTTGCGGATCTCGTCGGCTTCTCGCTTGCCCTCGCGCCGGGCCGCGCCTGCTACGTGCCGCTGCAGCACCGGGGCGATTCGGACCTCTTCGGGGGCGGTCTCGTGCCGGGCCAGATCCCGGTCACCGACGCCCTCGACGCCATCCGGCCGATGCTGGAGGACCCATCCGTCCTCAAGATCGGCCAGAACCTGAAATACGACTGGGTCGTCTTCAAGCGCCACAACATCGACGTCCGTCCCATCGACGACACGATGCTGATCTCCTACGTGCTCGATGCCGGCAAGGGCTCGCACGGGATGGACGAGCTCTCGCGCCGCCATCTCGGCCACGCGCCGATCAGCTTCACGGACGTGGCCGGGACCGGCCGCAACAAGGTGAGCTTCGACAAGGTCGAGATCGCGAAGGCGACGGCTTACGCGGCCGAGGACGCGGACGTGACCTTGCGCCTGTGGCAGCTGCTGAAGCCCCGGCTCACCTCCGAGCACCGCACCGCCGTCTACGAGACGCTCGAGCGGCCGCTCGTCGACGTGATCGCCCGCATGGAGATGCGCGGCATCCTGGTCGACCGGCAGATCCTGAGCCGCCTCTCAGGCGACTTCGCCCAGACGCTGGCCCGGCTCGAGGACGAGATCCACGAGATGGCGGGCGAGAAATTCGCCCTCGGGTCCCCGAAGCAGATCGGCGACATCCTGTTCGGCAAGATGGGCCTGCCGGGCGCGAAGAAGACGCCTTCCGGCCAGTGGGCGACGCCCGCGACGCTCCTCGACGAGCTCGCCCAGGCGGGCCACGAGCTGCCCGCGAAGATCCTCGAATGGCGCCAGCTCTCGAAACTGAAGTCGACCTACACGGACACCCTGCAGGAGCACATGCATCCGGACACCAAGCGGGTGCACACCTCGTTCTCGCTCGCGGCCACCACGACGGGGCGCCTGTCCTCGTCGGACCCGAACCTGCAGAACATCCCGATCCGCACGGAAGCCGGCCGCAAGATCCGGCAGGCCTTCATCGCGCCGGAGGGACACAAGATCATCTCGGCCGACTACAGCCAGATCGAGCTGCGGCTGCTGGCCCACATCGCCGACATCCCGCAATTGCAGGAAGCCTTCGCCAAGGGCCAGGACATTCACGCGGCGACCGCGTCGGCCATGTTCGGGGTGCCCCTCGACCAGATGACCCCGGACCTGCGCCGCCAGGCCAAGACCATCAATTTCGGCATCATCTACGGCATCTCGGCCTTCGGCCTCGCGGTGCGCCTCGGGATTCCGAACACCGAGGCCGCGGCCTTCATCAAGCAGTATTTCGAGCGCTTCCCGGGCATCCGCACCTATATCGACGAGACCAAGAAGTTCTGCCGCGACAAGGGCTACGTGACGACCCTGTTCGGCCGCGTCTGCCACTACCCGCAGATCAAGTCGGGCAATCCGTCGGAACGCGCGGGCGTGGAGCGCCAGGCCATCAACGCCCCGATCCAGGGCACCGCCGCCGACATCATCCGCCGCGCCATGGTGCGCATGGAGGATGCCCTCCAGGCCGAGCGCCTCTCCGCCCGCATGCTGCTGCAGGTGCACGACGAGCTGGTCTTCGAGGCGCCCGACGACGAGATCGACGCGACCCTGCCGGTGATCTCCCGCGTGATGACCGAGGCCCCATTCCCGGCTGTGTCCCTGAAGGTCCCGCTCGCGGTGGAAGCGCGCGCGGCGCAGAACTGGGACGAGGCGCATTAAAGGTATTTGTTGACGTTACGAGACCAGATTGTTTTCTGAGCCGGGAAGGCAGAATGTGCTGCGATCAATGCATTCCGCCTTCCTGTGCGCTATTTCCTCGTCCTTCTCCCCTGCACTCTTCTGGTCCTGTTCTTCATCCATGACATGGACATGGCCCTGCGCGCGCCGGCATGTGCGACCCCGGCAGATCTCGACGGCTGGTGTCTGCCGATCGGGTGGGAGGGGCCGTTTGCGGATGACTGGGCCAATCATTCGCGCCGGAATGCGATCATCGGGGCCTCACTCAACTTAAGCGCAGGGCTCCTGGCTCTCGGGCTCAGCGTGTTCGTCGCCGTGCGTCCGTCATCCTCCGGCGGACGGATCGGGATGATTTTGCAGATTCAGGCCCTACTTCTGCTGGCGCTGACTCTGAAATCGTTGATGCTCAACGATCCGTCATAGTTCGCCTCAAAGGCTTCTCAGGCAGATCGCGAGGACCGCACATGGCTTACGAACTCTACTACTGGCCTATGATCCAGGGACGCGGCGAGTTCGTGAGGCTGGTGCTGGAGGAGGCCGGCGCCCATTACGTCGATGTGGCCCGCGGGCCGGACGGCATGGCGGCCATGATGCGCCTGATGGAGCAGGCGGAGCATCCGCCCTTCGCGCCGCCCTTCCTCAAGGACGGGGACGTGATCATCGGCCAGACGGCCGCGATCCTGCTCTATCTCGGAGCGCGGCATCACCTGGCCCCACGGGACCCGGCCGGGGGCCTGTGGACGCAGCAGATCCAGCTCACCCTGTCCGATCTCGTGGCGGAGGCGCACGACACGCACCACCCGGTGGGCGTGAACCTCTACTACGAGGACCAGAAGGGCGAGGCGCGGCGCCGGGCGGAGGACTTCCGCAAGAGCCGCATCCCGAAATTCCTCGCCTGGTTCGAGGGCATCCTGGCGCGCAACCCGGCCGGCGATGGGCATCTCGTCGGTCCGTCCCTGACCTATGTGGACCTGTCCCTGTTCCAGGTCGTCGAGGGCCTGTCCTACGCATTCCCCAAGGCCATGGAGCGGGCGCTCGGCGACGCGCCCCGGGTCGCCGCCCTGCACAAGGCCGTCGCCGAGCGGCCCCGGATCAGGGCCTATCTCAAGAGCTCGCGCCGGATTCCCTTCAACGAGGACGGCATCTTCCGCCGCTATCCGGAGCTCGACGGCTGAGGGCGTCGTCCAGCAACGATCATTTAAGGACGGCCGGCTACTCTGGCGCGGCCGAGGCCGGACGTTCCGCACCATGATGGCGCCACGAAGGCTGCGGCATCATGCGTTCGCCGGGACCGACGATTCGCCGCAATGACTGCGCCAGGAGCCGACCATGAGTGATGATACGGAAACCGTTGCGACCCGCCTCTGGCGCGACCGGGTGCAGATCCGGGAGCAGGAGCGCAACGACGCCCTGGCGCGGGCCCGCATCGCCGAGGAGAAGGTCGCGATCCTTTTGGCCGAGAACGACCGGCTCTCGGCCGAGGTCGCGCGGCTGCGCGCCCAGCTCTCCCCCGACGCGGAACTCGCCCGCGACGAGACCATGCAGCAGATGAAGGCGCTCAAGGGCGCTCTTCTGCCCCTTCTGTCCGAGCAACCCGTCCGCCACCTGAACGCTTGAGGGTTCAGGCCGCCACGCGGCTCATCGCCTCGTTGAGGCACTGCACGTCGACGCTGCCGTCGGGACGCGCCACGAGGGTGCAGCCCTTGGGCACCTCGCGCCAGCCGCGGTCCTTGCCGTCGATCGGCTCCGACACCACCAGCAGCCCGTCCTGCTCCTCGCGGTAGTAGAGGGTCGGGGGCTTGCCGTCGCAGGCCCAGCGATAGGCCCAGAGGCTCTCGCCGTCGGTGACGGCCGCCGTGAACCGCAGGGGCTCCTCGATGCCGGCGTCGCCCATCATGCCGCGCACCTGCTTGAGGGTGCGGGCCATGGCGGCGACGGGCTTGTCCTCAAGGCCGTTCGCGAGGGCCGCCAGGAAGAGGGCTTCGGAATCGGTGGTGCCGAGGCGCTTGTCGTAGAGCTCGTCCGGGATCAGCGCCTCGAGACGGCGCTTGATGCGCCCGTAGCCGCCGATCTGCCCGTTGTGCATGAAGAGATGCCGCCCGTGGGCGAAGGGATGGCAGTTGGCCCTCGTGGTCGAGGTGCCGGTGGAGGCGCGCACATGGGCGAAGAACAGGCCCGAGCGCACCTGCTCGCAGAGGCTCCTCAGGTTCTCGTCCGACCAGGCGGGGCGCACCTCCCGGTAGACACCGGGTTCGGGGCGCTCGCCGTACCAACCGATGCCGAAGCCGTCGCCGTTGGTGCCCGTCTTGGCCTCGACCGCATGGAGCGACTGGTGAACCAGGGAATGGGCCGGCGCGCAGACGTGGTCGGCGAGGAAGATCGGCTCACCCCGATAGGCAAGAAAGCGGCACATCGGCTGTCACCCCCGGGCGTCTCGGGCGCCCTCATGAAACCTTGTTGTATGATCTTTCGCTCATGGTGAACAGCCGGTTAACGAACGGGCGGTTGCGGCCTCGGGCTTGCGGCCCTAAAGCTTGCTGAAAAGAGCCAATCGGATCGATCCGACGCTGGGGGGTTCCAAGACATGTATCGCGCACTCGGCCTGGCGCTCGGCGCCATCCTGCTCCTGATGCCCGAAGCCGCATCCGCCGCGGAGCTGGACGGACGAACCCTCGGCTTCGCCTGGGCCCTGCCCTTTGCGGGAATCCTCCTGTCGATCGCCCTGTTTCCCCTCGTCGCGCCTCATGTCTGGGAGCATCATCACGGCAAGATCGCGGCCCTTTGGGGGGTGCTCGTGCTCCTGCCGATGGCACTGATCCTGGGACCCTCGACGGCGCTCGGCGCCCTCGCCCACACGGCCCTGCTCGAATACATCCCGTTCATCCTGCTGCTGCTTGCCCTGTTCACGGTGGCGGGCGGCATCCTCGTGCGCGGCAACATCCACGGGGCGCCGGTGACCAACACGGTGCTGCTCGCCATCGGCACGGTGCTGGCGAGCTTCATCGGCACCACGGGCGCCTCGATGGTGATGATCCGTCCCGTGATGCGCGCCAACGACGACCGCCGGCACAACGTGCACGTGATCGTGTTCTTCATCTTCCTGGTGTCCAACATCGGCGGCTCGCTCACGCCGCTCGGCGACCCGCCGCTCTTCCTCGGCTTCCTGCGCGGCGTCGACTTCTTCTGGACGACAACGCATCTCCTGCCCGAGACGCTGTTCGCCAGCGTTCTGCTGCTCGCCGTGTTCTTCGCCTTCGACGCCTATCTCTACCGCAAGGAAGGCCGCATCAAACCCGACCCGACCCCCGATAAGCCGGTGCGGATCACGGGCGGCATCAACTTCCTGCTGATCTTCGTCATCATCGGGGCCATCCTGATGAGCGCCACCGTCGATCTCGGGCGCGTCACCGTGCTCGGCACCGAGGTCGAGCTCGCCAATGCGCTGCGCGACGCCATCATGGTGGGGGTCACCATCGTGTCCCTGGCGCTGACGCCCAAGGAGAACCGCGAGGAGAACGGGTTCAACTGGGGTCCGATCGAGGAAGTGGCGAAGCTCTTCGCCGGCATCTTCATCACCATCATCCCGGTGCTCGCCATGCTGAAGGCCGGCAGCGAGGGCGTCTTCGCGCCCCTCGTGGCCCTGGTGTCGAACCCGGACGGCAGCCCCAATAATGCGGCCTATTTCTGGCTCACCGGCGGCCTGTCCTCGTTCCTCGACAACGCCCCGACCTACCTGGTGTTCTTCGAGCTCGCGGGCGGCGATCCCCAGCACCTGATGACCGACATGGCCCTGACGCTCGCGGCGGTCTCGGCCGGCGCGGTGTTCATGGGGGCCAACTCCTATATCGGCAACGCCCCGAACTTCATGGTCTACGCCATCGCCCGCCAGGGCGGCGTGAAGATGCCGAGCTTCTTCGGCTATCTGGTCTGGTCGGGCCTCATCCTGCTCCCGACCTTCCTGCTGCTGACGCTGCTGTTCTTCAGGGGGTGAGGCTCAAGCCCCCACCCTCTCGGCCACGTCCTCGGCGAGCGACAGGCACGAGGTGAGACCCGGGCTCTCGATACCGAAGAGCTGCACGAGGCCCGAGATCCCATGCTCGGCCGGTCCGTCGATCATGAAGTCGGCGGCCTTCTCGCCGGGGCCGGTGAGCTTGGGACGGATGCCGGAATAATCGGGCACCAGCGCCCCGTCCGGCAGCCCCGGCCAGTAGCGGCGGATGGAGGCGTAGAAGCTCTCGGCCCTTGCCGGATCGACCTCGTAGGCCTCCCGGTCGATCCATTCCACGTCGGGGCCGAAGCGCATGCGTCCGTTGAGGTCGAGTGTGACGTGGGTGCCGAGGCCACCGTCGACCGGTGCCGGATAGATCAGGCGCGAGAAGGCGGGCCTGCCGAGGCAGCCGAAGTAATTGCCCTTGGCGAGCACGAGGGGCGGCACCCGTCCCTGCGGATAGCCCTCCGTCGCGCGCGCAAGCGGCTGCGCACCGAGGCCCGCCGCATTGACGACCGCGTCGAAGGCGAGCGTGTCGGGCTCCGCGCCCCCGATCCGTACCTCCCAGCCGGCCTGCGTCCGGGTGATCCGCTCGACGGGCGTGCCGAAGGCAATCATGCCGCCTGCATCCTCGAGGTCGCCCTGAAGGGCGAGCATGAGGGAATGGCTGTCGATGATGCCGGTCTCGCGCGAGAGCACCGCGCCGGTGCAGGAGAGATTGGGCTCGAGCGCCACGGCTTCAGCGGCACTCAGGAAACGCAATCCCTCCACGCCGTTGACGATGCCCTGCTCGTAGATGCCCTCGATCTTGGCCTGCTCCATTTCGTTGGTCGCCACGATCAGCTTGCCGCACTTGGCGTGTGGCACCCCATGGCTTTCGCAGAAAGCGTAGAGCAGGCGCCGTCCGTTCACGCAGTGGCGGGCGCGCAAGGAGCCGGTGGGGTAATACATCCCGGCGTGGATCACCTCGCTGTTGCGCGAGGACACGCCGTTGCCGATGCCGCCGGTCGCCTCGGCCACCACGACCGCATGGCCGCGCCGGGCGAGCGCGCGCGCAACGGCCAATCCGACGACACCGGCTCCGACGACGAGAACATCCATGGCTGACACCCGAACGAAAAACGGCGGCCCGAAGGCCGCCGCTTGTTAGGACAGATCAAGCCGGATGTCAGGCCGCAATCGACGTCTGCGGCGCAGCGGCACGCACGTCGGCGTCCACATGCTGCTCGAAGCGCTTGAAGTTCTCCTTGAACATGTCGACGAGGCGCTTGGCCGTCTGGGCGAACTCCGCCTTGTCCTGCCAAGTCTTCACCGGGTACAGGATGTGCGGCTCGACGCCCGGCACCGAGGTCGGCACCGCGAAGCCGAAATAGGGATCGCGGCGGAAATCGGCGCGGGACAGCGACCCGTCGAGGGCCGCCGTCACCAGGCGGCGCGTGACGCGGATCGGCATGCGCCGGCCGACGCCGTACTTGCCGCCGGTCCAGCCGGTGTTCACGAGCCAGCAATCCACGTGGTGCTTGGCGATGAGGTCGCGCAGCAGGTTGCCGTAGACCGACGGATGGCGCGGCATGAAGGGCGCCCCGAAGCAGGTGGAGAAGGTCGCCTCCGGATCCTTCACGCCCTTCTCGGTTCCGGCCACCTTCGCGGTGTAGCCGGACAGGAAGTGGTACATGGCCTCGGCCGGCGTGAGCTTCGCGATGGGAGGCAGCACGCCGAAGGCGTCGCAGGTCAGCATGACGATGTTCTTCGGGATGCCGGCGCGGCCCGTGGTGCTCGCATTCGGGATGAAGTCGAGCGGGTAGGCGCAGCGCGTGTTCTCGGTGCGCGAGGCGTCGTCGAAGTCCGGGATGCGGGTGATCGGGTCGACCATCACGTTCTCCAGCACCGTGCCGAAGCGCTCCGTGGTGGCGTAGATCTCGGGCTCCGCCTCGCGGGACAGGCGGATGGTCTTGGCGTAGCAGCCGCCCTCGAAGTTGAAGACGCCGTTCGGACCCCAGCCATGCTCGTCGTCGCCGAGCAGGATGCGGTTCGGATCGGCCGAGAGCGTGGTCTTGCCGGTGCCCGAGAGGCCGAAGAACAGGGCCACGTCGTTGGACGAGCCCACATTGGCCGAGCAGTGCATGGGCATGACGTGCTCGGACGGCAGGGCGAAGTTGAGATAGGTGAAGACCGACTTCTTCATCTCGCCCGCGTAGGACGTGCCGCCGATCAGCACGATCTTGCGCGTCAGGTCCATGGCGATGACCGTCTCGGAGCGGCAGCCGTGACGGGCCGGATCGGCCTTGAAGGACGGCAGGTCGATGATGGTCAGCTCCGGAACGAAGTCCTTCAGGTCGCCCCGATCGGGGCGGATGAGGAGGTTGCGGATGAAGAGGGAATGCCAGGCATATTCCGTGAAGACGCGGGTCTTGACCCGGTAGGCCGGCTCGGCGCCGCCGTAGAGGTCCTGCGCGAAGAGGTCCTTACCCTTGGCGTGATCCAGGAAGTCCTGCAGGAGCGTCTCGAACTGCTCGGGGGTGATCGAGCCGTTGTTCTCCCACCAGACCGCCCCTTCCGTAGCGGCATCGCGCACGACGAACTTGTCCTTGGGGGAGCGGCCGGTATGGACGCCCGTCTCGGCCAGCAGCGCACCGCCCTGGATCAGCTTGGTCTCGCCGCGGATCAGGGACTGCTCGTAGAGGGAGGGCGCCTCGAGATTCCAGTAGACCCGTTTGAGATTGCGAAGGCCGAAGGTCTCGGCCCCATGCGCGCTGTTGAAGACGCCGATAGTTTCCACGGAAGACTTCTCCTGATCGCCAGCCAATGGGCGGCCTGTGACCGCCTGAAAATGGCACTACATTGTTCTTGTTCAAGCGGCGTCGCCCGACCCATCGAGCCCAGCCGCCTTAGAGGCGATGGTGGGGTCAGCCGACGTCACCGTCAACTGAGGGCGTTCCATCGCATTCTATTTTGCTTCAGGCTAGGCCGTTTTCCAGCCTTATGCGCCGGTTTCCGGCGAAAACGGCTGGTTTTTTGCCGCACGCCGCCATGGTTGCGGAACGTCATCCCGGACCAGACCTATGGGGCCGCGGCGCCGCCCGGAGCGTTCATCTCCGGTTGGGGCACGACGCCTTAGCCATGGGACAAGTAACAGGGCCCCTGGCAGTCCCCACGGGGCAACCTTATTTATGCCATCAGAAAGGCGCAGTTGGGCACGTTTTGATGCCTCCGGCGTTGTCAGACCGGAAGCCGACCAACAAGTCCGATAACGGCCATTCGCGTTAAACAAGGAAGAGTTCATGCCAACGATCGCCCTTGTCGATGACGATCGCAATATCCTGACATCCGTCTCCATCGCCCTGGAGGCGGAAGGCTATCGCATTCAGACCTACACGGACGGCGCCTCCGCCCTGGACGGCCTGAAGCATGCCCCGCCGGATCTTGCGATCTTCGACATCAAGATGCCGCGCATGGACGGAATGGAGCTCCTGCGCCGCCTGCGGCAGAAGTCGGACCTGCCGGTGATCTTCCTGACCTCGAAGGACGAGGAGATCGACGAGCTCTTCGGCCTCAAGATGGGCGCCGACGACTTCATCCGCAAACCCTTCTCGCAGCGGCTCCTGGTCGAGCGCGTGAAGGCCGTTCTGCGCCGTTTCGCCCCGAAGGACCAGACGGTCCCGCGCGAGGCCGACGCGAAGGCCCTGGAGCGCGGCCAGCTCAAGATGGATCCCGAGCGCCATGCCTGCACCTGGAAGGGCGAGCCGGTGACCCTGACCGTCACCGAGTTCCTGATCCTGCAGGCGCTCGCCACCCGGCCCGGCGTCGTGAAGAGCCGCAACGCCCTGATGGACGCGGCCTATGACGACCAGGTCTACGTGGACGACCGCACCATCGACAGCCACATCAAGCGCCTACGCAAGAAGTTCAAGATGGTTGACCAGAACTTCGAAATGATCGAGACGCTCTACGGCGTCGGCTATCGCTTCAAGGAAGCCTGACGCCCGAGGCGTCATGAATGACTGGCATGAAGGCTGACCCCATCCACGCCGAGGCGGCGGCGGAGGACGCGCCGGCCCCCCGTGGAGTCCTGGCGCAGCTTCGGCAGGCCGGCCGGCTGCTCGTGCAGCGCGCGTCGTCGAGCCTGACGCGACGGATCGTCGTGCTCAACCTCGCCGGACTCGTGGCGCTCCTGGTCGGCTTCCTCTACCTCAACCAGTTCCGCGAGGGCCTGATCGAGGCCCGGGTGCAGAGCCTCCTGATCCAGGGCGAGATCATCGCAGGCGCCATCGCAAGCTCGGCCACGGTCGACACCAACACCATCGCGATCGATCCGGACAAGCTCCTGCAGATGCAGCTCGGCGAGACCGAGCGCTTCAACGACGAGAACCTGTCCTCCCTCGAATTCTCCATCAACCCGGAACGGGTCGCGCCCCTGCTGCGCCGCCTCGTGACGCCGACCCGCACCCGCGCCCGCATCTTCGACCGGGAAGGGCTGCTCCTGCTCGATTCCCGCAGCTTCTATTCCCGCGGCGACATCCTGCGCCTCGACCTGCCGCCCGTGGCGAATGTCGAGGACACCACGAGCGTCATGGAGCGGACCTGGAACAGCGTCCGCAAGATGTTCCGGCGCACCAAGCGCCCGGTTCTCGACGAGCCCGGCCCGGCAAACGGCAAGTCCCTGTCGGAGGTGCAACAGGCCTATGGCGGCCAGCAGGCGAGCGTGGTGCGCGTGAACGCCCGCGGCGAGACCATCGTGTCCGTGGCGGTACCGATCCAGCGCTTCCGCACCGTGCAGGGCGTGCTGCTGCTCTCGACCCAGGAAGGCGACATCGACGCGATCATCGCGTCCGAGCGCTTCGCCCTGCTCCAGGTCTTCCTGGTGGCGGCCGTGGTGATGATCGTCCTGTCGCTGTTCCTCGCCGGCGCCATCGCGGGCCCGGTTCGGCGGCTGGCGGAAGCGGCGGAGCGGGTGCGCTGGGGAACCAAGTCCCGCCAGGAGATCCCGGACTTCACGGCCCGGGCCGACGAGATCGGCCACCTGTCGGGCGCGCTCCGCGACATGACGAAGGCGCTCTACAACCGCATCGACGCCATCGAAAGCTTCGCGGCCGACGTGGCGCACGAGTTGAAGAACCCCCTCACGTCCCTGCGCAGCGCGGTCGAGACCCTGCCGCTCGCCCGCAGCGAGGACTCCCAGAAGCGCCTCATGTCGATCATCCAGCACGACGTGAAGCGCCTCGACCGCCTGATCAGCGACATCTCGGACGCCTCGCGCCTCGACGCGGAGCTCGCCCGCGCCGATGCGGAGCCCGTCGACATGGCCCGCCTCCTGGACGCGGTGGTGTCCGTCGCCAACGAGCGCCGGCGCGAGGGCGATCCCGCCATCAGCCTGAAGGTCGAGCAGAACCCGCGCGGCCGGGACGCCTTCCTGGTCCTCGGCCACGACAGCCGCCTGAGCCAGGTGTTCAACAATCTCATCGACAACGCCCGCTCCTTCTCGCCCCCGGACCAGCCGGTGCGGGCGACCTTGCGGCGGCGCAAGTCCGACGTGGAGGTCCTGGTGGAGGACAACGGCCCCGGCATCGAGCCGCACGCCCTCGACCGCATCTTCGAGCGCTTCTACACCGACCGTCCGGAACAGGGCTTTGGCCAGAACTCGGGTCTCGGACTGTCGATCTCGCGCCAGATCGTGGAGGCCCACCGCGGCACGATCCGGGCCGAGAACCAGCTCGGCCCCCCGGACGAGACCGGCGAGCCGCGCCGGCTCGGCGCCCGCTTCATCATCCGCCTGCCGGTGGTGAACCAGAAGGCCGGGCCCAAGAACGGCCAGAAGGGATGAGCGCCCCTTGACCGGCCCCGAGACGATCCATGCCTCCTGCGTGGTGGTTGGCGAAGCCGGCCTCCTGATCCGGGGACCGTCCGGCGCCGGCAAATCCTCCCTCGTGCGGGAGATCCTGTTTCGCGCCGGGCGCACCGGGCGCTTCTGCCGTCTGGTCAGCGACGACCGGACCCGCTTGGCCGCGCAGCACGGACGCCTCGTCGCGAGCCCAGTCGAGCCCCTGTCCGGCTGCCTCGAGGTGCGCGGCGTCGGCATCGTCCGGAGCCCCTTCGAACCTGCGGCAGTGGTGCGGCTCGTCATCGACCTGTCGGAGGACCCGGAGCGCTATCCCGGGGACCGGGACGGGCGGGTGGAACTCTGCGGCGTCATGGTCCCTCGCCTTTGCGGGCGGGCCGGTGCAAGCTCCGCCGACATTGCCATCGCCCGCCTGAGTGGTGTTTGCGACACGGTCGTGACACTGTGATGAACTTTTCGTCTCAATGCTCTTGCGCTTGGCTTCGCAGTGCACAAAATAGCGGCTCCGCTCCCGGAGCGTTCGGACCTGAAACATTATGATAGGAATGGTGCTCGTCACCCACGGGCAGCTCGCGACGGAATTCAAGGCCGCGCTGGAGCATGTCGTGGGACCTCAAGAGCAGCTCGAAACGATCACGATCGGCCCTGACGACGACATGGAGACGCGGCGCAAGGACATCATGGACGCCGTCTGCCGGGTCAACTCGGGCCACGGGGTCGTGGTTCTGACGGACATGTTCGGGGGCACTCCTTCGAACCTTGCCCTTTCCTGCATGAACGGGAAATCGGTCGAGGTCGTGGCAGGCATCAACCTGCCCATGCTGATCAAGCTCGCCAGCGTCCGGGACGAGGAGTCCCTGGCCGACGCGGTGTCCCACGCCCAGGAGGCGGGCCGGAAATACATCAACGTCGCCTCGCGCGTCCTGTCGGGAAAGTAGACTCCATGGACCGCGCCGACGACGACTGCCCTCCCGTGACCATTCCCGACGGCGCCCAGGCCCGCGAGATCCGGATCATCAACCGCCGGGGCCTTCACGCCCGCGCGTCGGCCAAGTTCGTCCAGACCGTGGAGCGCTTCGACTCCGACGTGACGGTGACCCGCTGCGGCGAGACCGTCGGCGGCCGCTCGATCATGGGGCTTCTGACCCTGGCGGCCGCCCAGGGCACCTCGATCACGGTCACGGCCAAGGGCCCGGACGCGGCGGACTGCCTCCAGGCCATCGACGACCTCCTGGCCAACCGGTTCGGCGAGGACGAGTAGTCCGGACGACATATAAAGACATCTTTATATCTTGATTGCCTCTCGTGCGGGTCTCTGGTAGAGACAGCGCCAATCCCAAGAGAGATTGCGAGAGACACATCATGAGCCAAGCCGCTTTGAAGAGCGCGACGCCCGCGAACGACTACATCGTCAAGGACATCGGCCTCGCCGAGTTCGGCCGTAAGGAGATCTCCATTGCCGAGACCGAGATGCCGGGCCTCATGGCGGTGCGCGAGGAATACGGCCCGAAGCAGCCCCTGAAGGGCGCCCGCATCGCCGGCTCGCTCCACATGACCATCCAGACGGCGGTCCTGATCGAGACCCTCAAGGCGCTCGGCGCCGACATCCGCTGGGTGTCCTGCAACATCTACTCAACCCAGGACCACGCCGCCGCCGCCATCGCGGCCGCCGGCATCCCGGTCTTCGCCTATAAGGGCGAGACCCTCACGGAATACTGGGACTACACCGCCAAGCTGTTCGACTGGCATGGCGGCGGCGTTCCGAACATGATCCTCGACGACGGCGGCGACGCCACCATGCTGGTCCATCTCGGCCTGCGCGCCGAGCAGGGCGACGTGGCCTTCCTCGACAAGCCGGGCGCGGAAGAGGAAGAGGTCCTGTTCGCCCTCATCAAGCGCCTCCTGAAGGAGAAGCCGAAGGGCTGGTTCGCCGAGCTCGCCGCCTCGATCCGCGGCGTCTCCGAGGAGACCACCACGGGAGTCCACCGCCTCTACATCATGGCCAAGGAGGGCAAGCTCCTGTTCCCGGCCATCAACGTCAACGACTCGGTCACCAAGTCGAAGTTCGACAACCTCTACGGCTGCCGCGAGTCCCTGGTCGACGGCATCCGCCGCGGCACGGACGTGATGATGGCCGGCAAGGTCGCCATGGTCGCCGGCTTCGGCGACGTGGGCAAGGGCTCGGCCGCCTCGCTCCGCCAGGCCGGCTGCCGCGTGCTCGTGTCTGAGGTCGACCCGATCTGCGCACTCCAGGCCGCCATGGAAGGCTACGAGGTCACGACCATGGAGGACGCGGCTCCCCGCGCCGACATCTTCGTCACCGCCACCGGCAACAAGGACGTGATCACCCTCGACCACATGCGCGCCATGAAGGACCGGGCGATCGTCTGCAACATCGGCCACTTCGACAACGAGATCCAGGTCGCGGGCCTGAAGAACCTCAAGTGGAACAACATTAAGCCGCAGGTGGACGAGATCGAGTTCCCCGACGGCCACCGCATCATCCTGCTGTCGGAAGGCCGCCTCGTGAACCTCGGCAACGCCATGGGCCACCCGTCCTTCGTGATGTCGGCCTCGTTCACCAACCAGACCCTCGCCCAGATCGAGCTCTGGACGAATGCCGGCAAGTACGAGCGCAAGGTCTACACCCTGCCCAAGCACCTGGACGAGAAGGTCGCGTCGCTGCACCTCGAGAAGATCGGCGTGAAGCTGACCAAGCTCTCCAAGGAGCAGGCGGAGTATATCGGCGTGTCCGACAAGGGCCCGTTCAAGCCCGACCACTACCGCTACTGAGGCTTTCGGCCTCCCGCCGAACCCGCGAAAAGCCCGGCTCCGCCGGGCTTTTTTCATGTCCCGGGCATCGACGAATCGGCGCCTCGCGACTCGTAAAAAGAGGGTTACGCAAGGGGAGTGGCCAATTGTCCACACCTTCTCCAAAGGAACCTTAAGCGGACCTTAACCCCCTTTCTGGCTGACTCGGCACTGGTCTATTGTGAACGCGAATCGTCCGGCTACGCGAGGCTCCCGGGAGCCGTGCCGGCAGTTCCGTTCATGCGTCTGAGAGATCACCTGCGGGGTCGGAAGCCGCGCCGCAGTCAGGATAATTTTGGCCCCTCGCCGGGGCCGTAAAACAATTGGGAAGGACAGCGCGGCATGGCCGGGCGGAAAGAAGGGGAGCCACACGAGCGCCGGAAGGGCCTGACGCAGGACCTCGTCGCCGCGCTGCGCACGCCGCTTTCCGTCGCGCTCCTGACCGGCGTCTCCGGGCCGGCCCTCGCGGCCGAGATTCCTTTCGCCCAACAGGCGACCGACATTCTGGGCCTCCACAGGCTCGACCTGCACAATGCCGGCTCCATCGGGCTCTTCCTGGGGCTCGTAGCCTTCTCGACCACCACCGCCCTGATGCTGCTGCGGGAGCAGCGGCGCTCGGCCCGCATGGAAGAGGCCTTGCGGGCGGAGATCGCGGGCCTGCGCGGCGCCGACGACCTCGCGACCCTTCTGATGGGCTCGGAGCGCCAGCTCCTCATTAGCTGGCAGGGCCGGGACGGGGAGCCGCGCTTCCAGGGCGATCCGTCCATTGTGTCCGAGGGCTCGACGGCGAAGCGCGCGCTGGCCTTCGGGGCCTGGCTCGCCCCGAGCGACGCCGCCGCCGTCGACGGCGCGCTGGAGCAGCTCAAGCAGCGCGGCGAGAGCTTCCGCCTGACCGCCCGCACCCTGAGCGGCCGCTTCATCGACGTGGAGGGGCGCACCATCGGCGGCCGGGCGATCCTGCGCCTGCGCGACATCACCGGCGACCGGGCCGAGCTTCTGGTGGCGCGAACCGACCTGCTGGCCGCCCGCAACGACCTGCGCTCGATGACGACGCTGCTCGACGCGGTCGCCTATCCGCTTTGGATCCGCGATGACGAGGACCGGCTCATCTGGGCGAACCAGGCCTATCTGAAGGCCGTCGAGGCGGGGAGCATCGACGACGCGACAGACCGCTCCCTCGAGCTGCTCGACCGGCAGACCCGCGAGGAATCCGGCCGCCAGCGCCAGGCCGGCGCCACCTTCGCGGCCCGCGTCACCACCGTCATGGCGGGCCAGCGCTCCGTGCTCGACGTGGTCGAGCGCCCGACCGCGGGCGGCAGCGCGGGCATCGCCGTGGACGTGTCCGAGCTCGAGGCCGTGCGCACCGACCTCCAGCGGCAGATGGCCGCCCATGTGCGCACCCTCGACCAGCTGCCGACGGCGGTCGCGATCTTCGACGGCTCGCAACACCTGATCTTCAGCAACGCCGCCTATCAGCAGCTCTGGGGCCTCGACTCCGCCTTCCTGGCCTCGCGCCCGCTCGACAGCGAGGTGCTCGACCGGCTCCGCGCCGCCCGCAAGCTGCCCGAGCAGGCGGATTTCCGCGCCTGGAAGGCGGATTTCCTGTCCGGCTATCGCTCGGTCGAGCCGCAGGAGATCTGGTGGCACCTGCCCGATCGCCGCACCCTGCGCGTGGTCATCAACCCGAACCCGCAAGGGGGCGTGACCTATCTCTTCGACGACGTGAGCGAGCGCTTCCAGCTGGAGAGCCAAGTCAACGCCCTCACCCGCGTCCAGAGCGAGACCCTCGACACCCTGAAGGAAGGCGTCGCGGTGTTCGGCTCGGACGGGCGGCTCAAGCTGCACAACCGCGCCTTCGCGGAAATGTGGAACCTCCCGGGCGACATGCCGGCGGAGCATCCGCACATCGACGCGGTCATCAAGGCCTGCCGGGTGCTCGCCCCGCAGGAGGAGCCCTGGATCGAGATCCGCGGCGCGGTCGCGGGCCTCGCGGACATGCGCATGGGCCTGTTCTGCCGCATGGAGCGGCTCGACGGCTCGGCGCTCGACTGTACGGCCCAGCCCCTGCCGGACGGCGCGACGCTGCTCACCTTCATCGACGTCACGGCGAGCGTGAGCGTCGAGCGCGCGCTCACCGAGCGCAACGAGGCGCTCGAACGCGCCTCGCGGCTGCGCGACGAGTTCGTACACCACGTGTCCTACGAGCTGCGCTCGCCGCTCACCACCATCATCGGTTTCACGCATCTCCTCAGCGACGAGACCGCGGGCCCGCTCAACCCGCGCCAGCGCGACTACGCGGACCACATCGAACGCTCGTCGAAGTCGCTGCTGGCGATCCTCAACGACATTCTCGATCTCGCGTCCATCGACACGGGCTCGCTGGAGCTCATCCCCGAGATCGTCGACATCCGCTCGACCATCGAGGCGGCGATGCGCGGACTCGAGGACCGCCTCAGCGAATCCTCGCTCACCGTGGTGATCGACGCCCCCGACGACATCGGATCCTTCGTGGCGGACGGCAAGCGCATCCGGCAGATCCTGTTCAACCTCCTGTCCAACGCGGTCGGGTTCTCGGGTCCGGGCCAGACGATCACGGTCCATGCCCGCAAGACCGGCGGCGAGGTGATCTTCGAGGTCAGGGACCAGGGCCGCGGCATGCCGCCGGAAATCAAGGCGCGCATCTTCGAGCGTTTCGAGAGCCATCCCCTCGGCACCCGCCACCGGGGCGTGGGCCTCGGGCTCTCCATCGTGCGCTCCTTCGTGGAGCTGCACGGCGGGCGCATCGACGTCGCCTCCACGCCTGGAATCGGAACCACCGTCACCTGCATCTTCCCGAACGACCGGCAGGAATCGCCCTCGGATGGCCGTTCGGCGAATAATGCGGTACCACCGATCGCTGCCGAGTAGGATCGGCGATGGTGAATGGATTGCCCCTGATGACCGAGGACTACGTCTCTCAGCCCGTCTGGGTCGTGACGCTACCGGACCACGACGCCACGGAACACCTGGCGCGGATCGTGGCCGAGGAGCTGCGTTCCGGCGACCTCGTGACCCTTTCGGGCGGCCTCGGTGCCGGCAAGACCACCTTCGCCCGCGCCCTCGTGCGGGCGCTCGCAGGCGATCCGGAGCTGGAGGTCCCGAGCCCGACCTTCACGCTGATGCAGGTTTATGACGGCCTGAAATTCCCGATCGTGCACGCGGATTTCTACCGCCTGTCGGGCAGCGACGAGCTCGTGGAGCTCGGCTGGGAGGAGACGACGGAGAACGCCGTCGCGCTCGTCGAGTGGCCCGAGCGGGCCGAGGATGCCCTGAAGGAGGAGCATCTCGACATCCGGCTCGATCTCGCGCCCGGCGGCGGCCGCATCGCGACGCTTGCGGGCTTCGGCCCGTTCGAGGCGCGGCTGATGCGCCTCAAAGCCTTCCAGAACCTCGTCGCGCGCTGCGGCTGGACGGGCGCCGCGCGCCTGCCGATGCAGAGCGACGCGTCGGTCATCCGCTCCTACGAGCGCCTGGTGAAGCCTGACGGCTCGACCGCGCTCCTGATGATCTCCCCGCCCCGGCCCGTGGGCCCGCCGGTGCGCCGCGGCAAGCCCTACACGACGATCGCGAAGCTCGCCGAGACGGTCCACGCCTTCGTGGCCATGGACAAGGGCCTGCGGGCGCTGGGCTTCAGCGCGCCGGCCATCTACGGCGAGGACCTCGACGCGGGCCTGCTCCTCATCGAGGATCTGGGCTCGGAGCCCTTCGTGGATGCGAACGGACCGATTCCCGACCGCTACGCCGAGGCGACGCGTCTTCTCGTGCGGCTGCACGGCATGAACCTGCCGCAGGTGCTGCCCGTCGCGGACGGCTACGAGCACCCGATTCCGCCCTACGATCTCGAGGCGATGCTGATCGAGGTGGAGCTCTTGGCGGACTGGTACGTGCCGCACATCATCGGCAACCTGCTCTCCGGCTCCGCCCGCGCGGAATTCGTCAATCTCTGGACCGAGACGCTCGGCGAAATCCTGGCGGGTCCGACGACTTGGGTCCTGCGCGACTACCACTCCCCGAACCTGATCTGGCTGCCTGAGCGCGAGGGCCTCGCCCGCGTCGGGCTCATCGACTTCCAGGACGCGGTGCTGGGCTCGCCCGCCTACGACGTCGCCTCGCTTCTTCAGGATGCGCGCGTCACCGTGCCGGCGGATCTCGAGCTGCGCCTCATCGGTCTCTATGCGCGCGAGCGCCGTGCGGCCGATCCTTATTTCGACGTCGCGTCCTTCGCGCGCGCCTACGCGATCATGGGGGCGCAGCGCGCCACCAAGATCCTCGGCATCTTCGCCCGCCTCGACCGGCGGGATGCGAAGCCCCATTACCTGAGGCACCTGCCGCGGATCGAGACGTATCTCATGCGCAACCTGGCCCATCCGGCCCTGAGCAGGCTGAAGGTCTGGTACGAGACCTACCTGCCGCGGCTGATCCCGCTGGACGACCATCCCTCCCAATAGAGCGAGAGCCCTCCGCCTTGACCGCGCCTTCGCCCAGAACCGCCATCGTCCTTGCCGCCGGGTTGGGCAAGCGCATGATGCCGATCACCGCCACGATGCCGAAGCCGCTCGTGAAGGTCGGCGGCCGCACGCTGATCGATTTCGCTCTCGACCGGCTGCACGAGGCCGGCATGGAGCGCGTCGTGGTGAACGTCCATCACTTCGCCGATATGCTCGAGGACCACTTACGCACACGCAAAATGCCGCACATCGTGGTGTCGGACGAGCGCGACGCGGTGCTGGAAACGGGCGGCGGCGTGAAGAAGGCCCTGCCGCTTCTGGGGCAAAATCCGTTCATCACCTTCAACTCCGATTCGATCTGGGTCGAGGGCGAAAGGCCCAACCTGAGGCGCCTCCTGGACGCCTGGGATCCGGAGCGGATGGACGTCCTGATGCTCGTGGCGCCTTTGTCCACAAGCGTCGGCTACGAGGGACGCGGCGATTTCAGCATGGATCCGGACGGACGCCTGCGCCGCCGCAGGGGCGACCAGGAGACCGTGCCGTTCGTCTACGCCGGCGTCGCCGTCGTGAAGCCCGAGATGGTCGCCGACACCCCGGAAGGACCGTTTTCGGCCAATCTGTTCTACGACCGCGCCATTGCCCGGGAGCGACTCTACGGGTTGCAGCTTGACGGTCAGTGGCTGCATGTTGGTGAACCGCAGGCGATCCCTGTGGCGGAAAAATGCCTTGCCGCCAGCCTGCGGTGAGGATTTTCGGTGTCGCGTCACACGGCCAACGTCTTTTCGATCCCCCCGGGTTGCGCCTTCCTGCCGACCCTGGTGGAGGCATTGGTCGACGGTCGTCTGGTCGGTCCCCTGCCCGACGATCCTGCGGCGCTCGCCGACGTCACGATCTATGTGCCGACCCGCCGCGCCGCCCGCGCGCTGATCGCCCTGCTGGCGGAGAGCGGCGAAGGCAGGGCGCAGCTCCTGCCCCGGATCGTACCGTTGGGGGAGACCGACGAGGCCGAGTTCGAGCTGACGGGGCTCGAGGGCACGCCGCTGGAAGAGGCCGCCTCCCTCAAGCCGCCGATCCCGCCCCTGGAGCGGCGCCTCATCCTCACCCGGCTCGTGCAGCGCTGGTCGGCGCAAGTGGACCGCAGCCTGCTGCAGCTCGGCCCCGGCGTCCCTTTCATGGTGCCGGCCTCGCCCGCCGACGCGGTAGGGCTCGCGGGCGATCTCGAAACCCTGATGGACGCCTTCACGACGGAAGGCATCGACTGGCACGCCCTGGAGCTCGCGGTCGACACGGACTTCTCCGAGTATTTCCGCATCACCCGGCACTTCGTGCAGATCGCCAGCGAGAACTGGCCCATGATCCTGGCCGAGCGGCAGGCGAGCGACCCGGCCCATCGCCGCGTCGCCCTGATCGAGGCCGAGGCGCGGCGGCTGTCGCGCGACAACCCGGCAAATCCGATCATCGTGGCGGGCTCCACCGGCTCGGTGCCGGCGACCGCCACCCTCATGGCCGCCATCGCGCGCCTGCCGAAGGGCGCCGTAGTGCTTCCCGGCCTCGACACGGATCTCGACGAGGAGAGCTGGGCCACCATCGGGGGTGTCGGCGATGACGAGACCGATCCGGTGCACGGCCATCCGCAGGCGAACTTGCGCCGCCTCGTCGACAGGCATCTGCGCGTGAAGCGCTCCGACGTCACGATCCTGGGCGAGGTGCCCGAGCAGGCGCGCGCCCGCAACCATCTGCTCTCGGAGGCTTTGCGCCCCGCCGACACGACGGACCGCTGGTCCCTGATCGCGCCGGAGGAGCGCATCGCCTTGAGCGAGAGCAGCTGCGCGGGGCTTGCCATCGTGGAAGCCGCTGACGAGCGCGAGGAGGCGTTGTCCATCGCCGTCGCGCTGCGCGAGACCATCGCGCATCCGGGCCGCACGGCGGCGCTCGTCACGCCGGACCGTGCGCTCGCCACGCGCGTCACGGCGGAACTCGCCCGCTGGGGTCTGGCGGTGGAGGATTCCGCCGGCATCCCGCTCTCCGACACACCCGCCGGCCGCCTTGCGCGCCTCGCGGCGGAAGCGGCCGCCGACGATCTGCGGCCGATCCGGCTGCTGGCGCTCCTGGCCCATCCGCTGGTACGGCTCGGCATGCCGCGCACGAACGTGGAGCGGGCCGCGAGCGTGCTTGAGATCGGCGTGCTGCGCGGCCCCGCGCCGGCTCAAGGGGTCGAGGGCATCCGCACGGCCCTGGCGACACGCAGAGCCGAGAAGAACCACCGCACCCCGCGTCCGGAGGCGCGCCTGGCCGACGAGGACTGGGACCTCGCCGATGAGCTGCTGCAGCGTCTCGGCCTCGCCTTCGAGGGCTTCACGCCCGCCGCGCACGGCGAGGGTCGTCTCGACCTGATGGCCCTGACGGAGGAGCATCGCCGCAGCTTCGACCTGCTGATCTCGCTCCCTGATGACGAAGGCGAAATCGTCGATCCCGATTCCTCGCTCGAAGCGGTGGCGGCCCTCTTCGACGACCTGGCGCATTCGGACATCCGCGAGGAGGAAGGGCATCCGCTCGAAGGCCGCTTCGTCGATTACCCGACCTTCTTCACGGCGCTTGCCAAGCAGCGCACCTTGAGCCCGTCGCCGCGCTCGACCCATCGCCGCCTCAAGATCCTCGGCCTCCTGGAGGCGCGCCTCCTGACGGTGGACCGGGTGGTGCTCGGCGGGCTCGACGAAGGCACCTGGCCGCCGCGCACGGTCACGGACGCGTTCCTCAACCGGCCCATGCGGGCCCGCGTGGGCCTTGCGCCGCCCGAGCGCCGCATCGGCCAGACCGCGCACGATTTCGTGCAGGCGCTCGGCACCCGCGACGTGGTGATCACCCGCGCCCACAAGCGCGACGGCTCGCCCATGGTGCCCTCGCGCTTCCTCCAGCGCCTCAAGGCCTTCACGGGCAAGGACGTTTGGGCCGAGATGATCAAGGCCGGCGACCGCTACCGCCGCCTCGCGCGCCATCTCGACACACCGAAGCCGGCCGCTCCCCTGCCCCGCCCGCGGCCGAAGCCCGATCCGGCGCTGTTCCCGCGCACCTTGAGCGTCACCGAGATCGAGACGCTGGTGCGCGACCCCTATTCGATCTTCGCCCGCCACATCCTCAAGCTGGACGCGCTCGATGCCATCGCGGTGGGCCCGAGCGCGGCCGACCGGGGCACGATCATCCACGACGTGCTCGGCGGCTTCGCGGAAGCCTATCCGAAGGCGCTGCCCGCGCATGCGCTCGAAGACCTGCTCTCCCGCGGCACGGAAGCCTTCGCCGACATCGCCGAGGCTTACCCGGAGCTCTACGCGGAATGGTGGCCGCGCTTCACGCGTCTCGCCACCGAGTTCGTGGTGTGGGAGCAGGCGCGCCGCCCCGACCTCGTGGAGGTCTATGCCGAGCGTTCCGGCAAGCTGCCGATCCCGCTCGCCGACGGCAGCGTGTTCACCTTGCGCGCCCGCGCCGACCGGATCGAGCATAGGCGCGACGGCGGCTTCACCATCATCGACTTCAAGACCGGCCAGCCGCCCGGCGTGCGCGAGGTCTATGCGGGCTTCTCGCCGCAGCTGACGCTCGAGGCCGTGATGCTGATGAAGGGCGCCTTCAAGGGCATGCCGGCCGCCAAGGAGACCCCGGACCTCATCTACATCCACACCACCGGCGGACGTGAGCCGATCAGGCCGCGCGAGATCAAGCCGGGTCGCGACGAGGAGCGTTCGGTCCCTGAGATCGTGGAGGAGCATCGCCGCCGGTTCGAGGGCATGATCGCGCGCTACGCCAAGGGCGAGGCTCCTTACGTCTCGCGGCCCTTCCCGAAATATGCGCGCCGCTTCTCCGAATACGACCACTTGGCCCGCGTGAAGGAATGGTCGCTCGCGAGCGCGGGCGGCGGCGAGGGCTTCGAATGAGCCACGATCTCGTCATTCCCGACTACACCCGCGAGGCCCAGCGCCGCGCCGCCAACCCGCGCGCCTCCGCCTGGGTGTCGGCCAATGCGGGCGCCGGCAAGACCAAAGTGCTCACCGACCGGGTCGTGCGCCTGCTGCTCGCGGGTTCACCGCCCGGGCGCATCCTCTGCCTCACCTTCACCAAGGCAGCCGCCGCCAACATGGCGATCCGCGTCTTCGAGCGCCTCGGCAAATGGGTGACGCTCGACGAGGAGAGCCTCGTCAAGGAGCTGACGGAACTGGAGGGCGAACGCCCGACGCGTCAGCAGGTCCGCCTCGCCCGCACCCTCTTCGCCCGCGCGGTGGAGACGCCCGGCGGCCTGAAGATCGACACCATCCACGCCTTCTGCGAGCGGCTGCTGCACCTCGTGCCCTTCGAGGCCAACGTGCCCGCGCGCTTTGCCGTGCTCGACGAGAGCCAGACCGACGAGATGCTGGCGCAGGCCATGGCCAACGTGCTGGCGGACGCCTCGAGCGGCAATTATCCGGAGCTCGCCGCGGCACTCGACCTCGTGAGCGTGGAAGCGGCGGGCGATGCGCTGACGGCGGCCCTCAATGCCGCCATGCGCTGCAAGACGTTTCTCCATCGCGTCGACGGCCCTGCGCTGCTGCGAAAGGAGCTCGGGCTCGGCGAAGACGAAACGATCAAAGGCATCGAGCAGCTCATGCTCGAAGGCGGCATCAAGCCGGAGAGCTGGCCCGGCATCGCCCAGGAGCTCCTGCGCGGCAAGGCCACCGACCAGGAGCGCGCCGCCTCCTTCATCAAGGCGTCGGAGGCCGCCAGTCCGGACGAGAAGCTCGCGCATTACCTCACCGTTTTCCTGAAGGAGTCCGACTGGACGCCGCGCGCGGAATCGCGCCTCGTCACCAAGTCGGTCGATCCCGCCCTGAAGGAAAGGCTCCTCGACGAGCAGCAGCGCATCTGGCGGCTCATCGAGAAGCGGAAAGGCGCCCGCGCCTTCGAGCGTACGACGGCCTTGTTCACGCTCGCGGCCGAGATCAGCCGGCGCGTGGACGAAGCCAAGGCGCGGCTCGGCGCCCTCGACTTCCAGGACCTCATCGACAAGACCCTGGCGTTGCTCTCGCGCGGGGATGCGGCCTGGGTGCTGTACAAGCTCGATCGCGGCATCGACCACGTGCTGGTCGACGAGGCGCAGGACACGAACCCCGAGCAATGGGAGATCCTGCGCCGGATCACCGAGGACTTCACGGCAGGCTTCGGGGCGCAGGGAAGGCGCGTGCGCACGCTCTTCGCGGTGGGTGATCCCAAGCAGTCGATCTATGGTTTCCAGGGTGCGGCCCCGCAGGAATTCGAATCGAGCCGGCAGACCTGGTCGCGCAAGGTGCTCGCGGCGGAGCTGCCGTTCGAGGACGTGCGCCTCACCGTCTCGTTTCGCTCCGCAAAGGCCGTGCTGTCGGCGGTCGACGCGACCTTTGCGGTCGACCGGCACTTCCGCGGCCTGTCCTTCGAGGACCAGGCCGTCGGCACCGTGCACGAGAGCGCCCGCCCGCACGCGCCGGGCCTCGTGGAGCTGTGGCCGACCGAAACGCCCGCCGAGGAGGAGGAGCCGGAGGCCTGGGTGCTCCCGGTCGATCAGGCCGAACAGCAATCCCCGCCCGTGGTGGTCGCGCGCCGGGTTGCGCAGGCGGTGAAGTGCTGGACCACCAAGGGCGACGAGACGGGTCGCGTCTGGTCCGCCGGCGACGTGCTGGTGCTGGTCAGAAAGCGCGGCGCCGCCTTCGAGGCGGTGATCCGGGCCCTCAAGGAGGCCGGCGTGCCGGTGGCGGGCGCCGACCGGCTCAACATCGGCGAGCACATCGCCGTGCTCGACCTCGTGGCCGCGGGCCGCGCGGCGCTGCTGCCCGAGGACGACCTAACCCTCGCGACGGCCCTGAAATCGCCCCTCGTGGGCCTGACCGACGACGACCTGATCCGCATCGCGGCCTACCGGGCGGACGACGAATCCCTGCTCGCCGCCCTGGAGCGCCACGCGGGAGCCGGCGACGGGGCCGCGCGACGCGGCCTCGAGGCTCTCGGCGCCTGGCAGGAGCTTGCCCGCGAGCACGGACCCTTCGGGTTCTTCGCCACGCTGCTCGGACCCCGCGGCGGGCGCTCGCAGCTCGTGGCGCGGCTCGGCAGCGAAGCGGGCGACGCCATCGATGCCTTCTTGTGCTTCGCGCACCAGTCGGAAACGACCGAGACGCCCTCGCTGACGGTCTTCCTCAACCGGTTCGAATCCGCCTCCCACACCATCAAGCGCGACCTCGATTCGGTGAACAACGAGGTGCGGGTCATGACCGTGCACGGGGCCAAGGGCCTCGAGGCGCCGATCGTGATCCTCATCGACGGCTGCGAGGTGCTGGGCCGCGATCCGCCGCTGCTGCAGCTGCCGACCCGGTTCGGGGAGACCGTTCCAGTCTGGTCCCCCGGCAAGTCTTACGATTCCGACGTGATGGCGCAGGCCCGCGAGGCCCTGCACGCCAAGGGCCACGAGGAGCACAACCGCCTGCTCTACGTGGCCATGACCCGCGCCAAGGACCGGCTGGTGATCGCCCCCTATCTCACCGGCCGCAAGGATTCGCCGCAGGAGGCCTGGTGCGAGATGATTCGCCACGGCCTCGTGCAGAAGGCGGGCGGCCTCGAGCTCGCCGAGGCGCCCTATGGGCCGATCGAGATCTGGCGCGAAGGCGCTCCGCTGGCCCGGCCCCCAGTCGATGCCGAGGCGCCGGTCTCAGGCCCCATCGAGATCCCCGACTGGCTGACCCTGCCGGCAGCCCCCGAACCGGAGCCCCTGCCCCCGATCCGACCGTCGAGCGCGCTCGGCGCGGCGGACCGGCTGGCGCGGCCCGGCGACGGTCCCTATGCGCCCGACGCCCGCCTGCGCGGCACCCTGGTCCATGCCCTGCTGGAACGGCTGCCGAGCCTGGGCGCCGAGCACCGGGAGACCATGGCGCGATCCTACGTGAAGGCCCGCGCCCCGCGCCTGCGGGAAGACCTGCGCGAGGCGGTGGTCGCCCATGCGCTCGGGGTATTGGACCATGCGGACCTGAAGCCTTTGTTCGGCCCCGGCTCCCGGGCGGAGGCGCCCATCGCCGGGCAGGTCCCGACCCCGGATGGGCCGATCATGGTGTCGGGCCAGATCGACCGGCTGGCGGTTTCGGGCGACGAGGTGATCGTGGCCGACTTCAAGACCACGGCCCGGCCGCCCAGTCCCGGTCAGTCTCCGCCCCGCTCCTACGTGACTCAGCTCGCCCTCTACCGGTCGCTCCTTCAGGAGATCTATCCGGGGAAACGGGTCCGGGCCTTCCTGGTCTGGACCTCCGGGCCGGTCATCCACGAGCTCAAGGAACCGGATCTCGACTCGGCCCTTACCCTCATCAAAGCGGTGTGAGGGAGCAGGCGCTTGCTTGATTCCCCGGACGGCCGTTCTTAACTAGGCCTTATCGTTGAGCGGCTCTGATGTGAGTCGTGCTCATAACTACAAAGGTGACACAATGGCGACCGTTAAGGTGACCGATGCGAGCTTCCCGCAGGACGTCCTGAACTCCTCCGAGCCCGTCGTCGTGGATTTCTGGGCCGAGTGGTGCGGTCCCTGCCGCATGATCGGGCCGGCCCTCGAGGAGATCTCCAACGAGATGGCCGGCAAGGTGAAGATCGTGAAGCTCAACGTGGACGAGAACCCGCAGGTCGCGTCGCAGTACGGCATCCGCTCCATTCCAGCCCTGATGATGTTCAAGGGCGGCCAGGTGGTGGCCCAGAAGATCGGCGCCGCCCCCAAGGGCGACCTCACCAAGTGGATCCAGGCCTCGGCCTGATCCCTCCAGCCGCAGAAATTCGAAAGGGGCCGAAAGGCCCCTTTTTCGTGTCCGTGCTACTCCGGCAGCGTCCCATTCGCGGCCAGCACCTCTCCGGCGAGATAGAGCGAGCCGCAGATGAGGACCCGGGGCGGGTGCTCCCAGACATAGTCGTGAAGGGACGCGAGCGCCGATTCGACGCTGGCTTTCGTGGAGGTGGTGAGCCCGACGCTTGACGCGATGGCGGCGACCTCCTCGGCCGGGCGGGCTGCGATCTGGCCCGGGATCGGCACTGCGATCACCTCGCGGGCGAGCCCCACGAAGTTCCTGAAGAAGGCTTCCGAATCCTTGGTGCCGAGCATGCCGGCGATGATCACCAGGGGCGCATCGTTGCGCTCGCTCCGGTCCGCCATGGCGGCGGCGAGCACGCGGCCGCCATCGGCATTGTGGCCGCCATCGAGCCAGATCTCGACCCCCTCGGGGGCGATCTCCGGCAGGCGGCCCTTCGCGAGACGCTGGAGCCGGCCCGGCCATTCGGCGTGGGTGAGGCCCGCCTCGAAGGCCGAGGTCTCGAACTGCTCAAACCCAGCGGCGCGGAGCGCCGCGATGGCAGTGCCGGCATTGATGTACTGATGACGTCCGACGAGCTTCGGCCGCGGCAGGTCGAGCAGGCCCTTCTCGTCCTGGTAGACGAGACGCCCGCCCTCCTCGTGGACGGAGAAATCCTGCTGGCCGACAAGAATCGGCGCGGCGCCGACCCGCTCGGCCGCATTGCGGAGCGTCGTGTCGGCTTCGAGGTAATCCTGCGGAGCGATGACGGCCGGGCAGCCGCGCTTGAAGATGCCGGCCTTCTCGCCCGCGATGGCCTCCAGGGTCGTGCCCAGGTACTCCGCGTGGTCATGGCCGATGGAGGTCACGACGGCGGCGGCCGGACGGTCGATCACGTTGGTGGCGTCGAAGCGCCCCCCGAGGCCCACCTCCAGCAGCAGCACGTCGGCCGGCTCCTCGGAGAAGAGCAGGATTGCCGCCGCGGTGGTGATCTCGAACACCGTGATGGGCTCGCCCGCATTGACCTCCTCGCAGCGGCGCAGGGCCTGGACGAGCCGGTCCTCGTCCACGTAGCGCCCGCCGCCGATGCGGCCGAGGCGGATGCGCTCGTGGAAACGCACGAGATGGGGCGAGGTGTAGACGTGGACCGCGAGCCCGGCGCTCTCCAGGATCGCCCGCATGAACGCGATGGTCGAGCCCTTGCCGTTGGTGCCCGCCACGTGGATCGTGGGCGGCAGGCGCCGTTCCGGATGACCGAGCTGCGCGAGGAGGCGCTGGATGCGTCCCAGCGACAGGTCGATGGTCTTCGGGTGCAGGGCGAGAAAGCGCGCGATCAGCGCATCCGAGGAATCCATCGCCCTGCCTCCGACAACTCTTACTCGGCCGCCTCGGCCACGGGTGCGTCCGTGACCGGCGCCTTGGTGAAGAGGCGCGACAGGCGGGCGATGGTGGCTTTGAGGTCGTGCCGGTGCACCACCATGTCGACCATGCCGTGGTCCTTGAGATACTCGGCGCGCTGGAAGCCGTCGGGCAGCTTCTCGCGGATGGTCTGCTCGATCACGCGCGGGCCGGCGAAGCCGATGAGGGCGCCGGGCTCGGCCAGATGCACGTCGCCGAGCATGGCGTAGGACGCCGTGACGCCGCCCGTGGTCGGGTTCGTCAGCACCACGATGTAGGGAAGGCGCGCCTCGCGCAGGCGGCGGATGGCCACGGTCGTGCGCGGCATCTGCATGAGGGACAGGATGCCCTCCTGCATGCGGGCGCCGCCGGAGCCGGCGAAGAGCACGTAAGGGGTCTTCTTGTCGAGGGCGGTCTCCGCGCCTTTCACGAAGGCCTCGCCCGCCGCCATGCCGAGCGAGCCGCCCATGAAGCCGAAATCCTGCACCGCGATGGTCATCGGCGTCTCTTCGACCCGGCCGAAGCCGACCTTGAAGGCGTCCTGCTGGCCGGTCTTGGCGCGGGCGTCCTTCAGGCGGTCCACGTAGCGCTTCTCGTCGCGGAACTTCAGCGGATCGACCGCCACTTCCGGGAGCGCCACGTCGAGCCAGGTGCCGCCGTCGAACATGAGGGCCAGGCGCTGCGCGGCCGAAATGCGCATGTGGTGGTTGGAGCCGGGAATCACCCACTGGTTCGCCTCCACGTCCTTGTGGAACACGACCTGCCCGGTCTCGGGGCACTTGATCCAGAGATTGTCCGGCGTCTCGCGCTTGAAGAGCGTCTTGATCTTCGGACGGACGACTTCGGAGATCCAGTTCATCTTTCTACCTTCTCCTTCAGAGGTACCCCGCAGCCCTCATGCTGAGGAGGTCACTCGGTGACCGTCTCGAAGCACGAGGGGCGTCTCCGGAGCCCTCTGGAACCGGCCCCGATCCTTCGAGACGCTGCCGACGCAGCTCCTCAGGTGGAGGCCTTCTGTTGCTTTATGCGGCTGCCGCCTTCTTGGCGACCGACCGGACGCCCTCGCTCAATTCCTTCACCAATGTGGTGACGGCCTCGACCGTGTGCGAGGTGGCGCGATCGTCCGCATCCAGGGTGCCTTTCATCGCGTCGATCAGCGCCGAGCCGACGACGACGCCGTCCGCTCCCTTGGCCACCGCGGCCGCATGGACGCCGCTCTTCACGCCGAAGCCCACCACGACCGGGAGCGGTGTGTGGTGCTTGATGCGCTCCACCGCCGTCGCGACCTTGCCGAAATCCGGCGTCGCCGCGCCGGTGATGCCGGTGATCGAAACGTAGTAGACGAAGCCCGCCGTGTTCTTGAGCACCGCCGGGAGGCGGTGATCGTCGGTGGTGGGGGTGGCCAGCCGAATGAAGGCCAGACCCGTCTTCAGGGCCGGCAGGCAGAGCTCGTCGTCCTCTTCCGGCGGCAGGTCGACCACGATGAGGCCGTCGACGCCGGCCTCTTTCGCGTCAACCAGGAAGCGGTCGACCCCGTAGACGTAGATCGGGTTGAAATAGCCCATGAGGATCACGGGCGTGTCCTGGTCCTCGGCCCGGAAGCGGCGGATCAGGTCGAGGGTCTTGTCCGTGTCCTGCCCCACCTTCAGGGCGCGCAGCCCCGCCGCCTGGATCGCCGGGCCGTCGGCCATGGGATCCGTGAAGGGCAGGCCGAACTCGACGATGTCGGCGCCGGCCTTCGGCAGGCTCTTGAGGATCGCCAGCGAGGTCTCGGGATCCGGGTCGCCGGCCATGACGTAGGTCACGAGGGCGGCCCGGCCCTCCTGGCGGCATTGTTCGAAACGGGCTTCGATGCGCTGTGTCATGGGCGGTCCCATAGCATGGGAAGGCGAGGAGTGTGAAATGCTTCTCGTAGGCGGCAAATCCCGTGTCATCCCCGGTCGAAGCGTAGCGTTGGGGAAGGGGATCCAGAGGCGCCGAACCGAAGGGTGATCCCCTTCCCGGCCCTCCGGGCCGCCAGGGATGACACCGGCGGCTCGTGTCAGACGATGTCCTGCTTCAGGTGCTCGGCGATGGTGAAGAGGTCCTTGTCGCCGCGGCCGCTGATGTTGACCACCATCAGGTGGTCCTTCGGCTTCTTGGGGGCGATCTCCATCACCTTGGCGAGGGCGTGGCTCGGCTCCAGGGCCGGCAGGATGCCCTCGAGCTTCGAGCAGAGCTGGAACGCCTCGAGCGCCTCGTCGTCGGTGGCCGAGATGTAGTTGACCCGGCCCATGTCGTGCAGCCAGGCATGCTCCGGGCCGATGCCCGGATAGTCGAGGCCGGCCGAGATGGAGTGGGCGTCCTGGATTTGGCCGTCCCGGTCCATGAGCAGATAGGTGCGGTTGCCGTGCAGCACGCCCGGGCGGCCGCCGGAGAGCGAGGCCGCATGGAGCTTGTGGAGCCCGTGGCCCGCGGCCTCGACGCCGTAGATCTCGACGCTGCGGTCGTCCAGGAACGGATGGAACAGTCCGATGGCGTTGGAGCCGCCACCGATGCAGGCGACGAGCGAATCCGGCAGGCGGCCTTCGGCCTCCATCATCTGCTCGCGGGTCTCCTTGCCGATCACGGCCTGGAAGTCGCGCACCATGGCCGGATAGGGATGCGGCCCCGCGACCGTGCCGATGCAGTAGAAGGTATCGGCGACGTTCGTGACCCAGTCGCGGAGCGCCTCGTTCATGGCGTCCTTCAGGGTCTTCGTGCCCGACTGCACAGGCACCACCTTGGCGCCCAGCATGTTCATGCGGAACACGTTGGGCTTCTGCCGCTCCACGTCGACCGCGCCCATGTAGACGATGCATTCCAGCCCGAAGCGCGCGCAGAGGGTTGCGGTGGCGACGCCGTGCTGGCCCGCGCCGGTTTCGGCGATGATGCGCTTCTTGCCCATGCGGCGGGCGAGGAGGATCTGGCCCAGCACGTTGTTCACCTTGTGGGCGCCGGTGTGGTTCAGCTCCTCGCGCTTGAAGTAGATCTTGGCGCCGCCGAGATGCTCGGTCAGGCGCTCCGCGAAATAGAGCGGGCTCGGGCGGCCGATGTAATGCTTGGAGAAATACTCCATGTCAGCGTGGAACGCCGGATCCGCCTTGGCCGCCTCGTAGGCCTTCTCCAGCTCGAGGACCAGCGGCATCAGGGTCTCGGCCACGAAGCGGCCGCCGAAGATGCCGAAATGCCCGCGCTCGTCGGGTCCGGTGCGGAAGGAATTCGGTTGGGTCTGAGCTGACACGCCTGTTCTGCCTTGCGCTGTGCGTTTTCGAATTAGGTCCGGTCCGCGTAGGCCGCCCGGGCCGCCTTGACGAAGGCCTCGATCTTCCCTGGATCCTTGATGCCGGGCCTGACCTCCACCCCGGACGACACGTCGACGGCGCGGGAGCCTGTGAGCCGGATCGCCTCCGCCACGTTGTCGGGATTAAGGCCTCCTGACAGCATGAAGGAGAGGCCGGGGTCAAGCCCGACCAGGAGCCGCCAGTCGAAGGAAAGTCCGTTGCCGCCGGGCAAGGCGCCCGCGCCGCGCGGCGGCTTGGCGTCGAGGAGGAGATGGTCGGCCGCATGCTCGTAGGCTTCGACCGCCGCCAGATCGGGAGCCTCCGCGACGCCCAGCGCCTTCACGACGGGGCGGCCGAACGCCTTGCGGATCGCGGCGACGCGCTCCGGCGTTTCGTGGCCATGAAGCTGGAACAGGTCGGGCTGGAGCGCCTCGACCGCGTCGGCGATGTCCGTGTCCTCCGCATCCACCAGGAGCACGACCCTGAGGGCCCGTCCCCTGGCTTGGCGCGAGAGCTCGCGGCCGACATCGAGATCGACATGGCGCGGGCTGCGGGCGAAGCGCACGAACCCGACCCAATCCGCGCCGGCCGAGAGGGCAGCGTCGAGGGTTTCGGGGGTGGAGAGCCCGCAGATCTTGACCAGATTGTCCATGGGCCGACTTTACGACGTTTTCGCCACGCCGCGCCACACCAGCATCGCCGCAGCCAGATCCTCCAGCGCGGTGCCGACGGACTTGAACAGGGTGATGGCCTGCGGGTCCCGCCGCGGCGGGTTGCGGCAGAGATCGAACAGGTCGCCGCGCACGTGGTCGTCCGCGATGGCGCCGCCTTTGAGGGCGAGCGCCACGTCGCCGCCCTCGTGCCGGGCGGCCTGGGTGTCGATGAAGACCTGGGCTCGGCGGATCGCCTCGTCGTCCGCCTCGCGCATCCTCAGATTGAACGCGCCGACCAGGTCGAGATGGGCGCCCGGCTTCAGCCACCCGCCCTTGACCACGGGAGCGGTCGAAAGGGTCGCGCAGGAGACGAGATCGGCCTCGCGCACCGCGCCTTCGAGATCCGTCACGGCCGTCACGGGCAATCCCTGCGCCTTCAACTCGGCCGCGACGCTCTCGGCCCTCTCGGGCCGGTGGTTCCACAGGGCCACCTCGCGAATCGGGCGCTGGCTCATATGGGCGCGGATCAGGAAGGGCGCCAGCGAGCCTGCGCCGACCATCACCATGCGGCTTGCATCCTCGCGGGCGAGATAACGCGCCGCGAGCGCCGAGGCGGCGGCGGTGCGCCAGACGGTGAGCCGCGTGCCGTCGAGGGCCGCGCGGGGCTCGCCGGTGGCGCCGTCCATCAGCATGTAGGTGCCGAGCACGCTGGGAAGGTTCTTGGCGCCGTTCTCTGGGAAGACCGAGACGATCTTCACGCCCACATAGCCGTCTTCCGTCTTCGGCCCCGTCCAGGCCGGCATCAGCAGAAGCGTGCCGTGGGCGCCGGGCCGCTCGATCTCGTGATGGTGGCGGACCGGCGTGACGATGTCGCCGCGAAAGGCATCGGCCAGGGCATCGATCAGGGCAGGAAAGGTGAGGACCCGGTCGATCTCGGCGGCGGATATGACGTGCATGGGGACTCTGGTCAGGCGCGGGACTGCGAGGAAGGCAAGGTGGCCGGAAGCGTGGTCGCGGGGGCCGGAGCCTGCGTGCGCAGGCGCTCGGTCTCGTAGCGCAGGGTCCGGGCCTCGCGGCGGAAGCGGCGACGCTCCTTGCGGTTGCGGCCGTGCGCGAGCCACGAGGCGGTCCCGCCGATCAGGACGCCCACCGCGACGGCCGCGAAGATCACGGCGAAGAGCGGCACCTGCGCGGCGAATTCCGGCGCATCCTGCGAGAACGGGTCGAGCGACAGGGTCACGGGGGCGCGGTTCGCCACGGCGAGTAGCACCACGAGAATCGCGACGGGCAGGAGAATCAGCGCCTTGAAAAAGCGAATCACGAACAATCCTCCGGGTTATCGAGCGGCAGCGGCCTTCAGGACCTTCGGGGAGGCATTGAGGCGCTGGCGCATTTCCTTCCCCGTCTTGAAGACGGGAACCACCTTTTCGGAGATGGAAACGGCCTCGCCCGTGCGCGGGTTTCGCCCGGTACGGGCATCCCGTTTCTTGACGGAGAACGCGCCGAAGCCGCGCAGCTCCACCCGGTCGCCTCTGGCCAGCGCATCGGCGATGGTGTCGAGAATCGCATTCACGATGTTCTCGACGTCGCGCTGATACAAATGCGGATTCTGCTCAGCAAGCTTGAGCACCAGTTCGGATTTGATCATTGGACGGGCTATATGTTTGACGCTGCTTTATTTTTCCGAAGGGTGCCAGACCGCCAGGAGACCGTCAAGCTGAGCGGCCTGCATGCTGGCGGCCGAGCGGCGCAGCGCATCGGCCATGCCCCCGAAGCCGAGGAGGTCGGCGCCGGTGGCGGCCCAGGCGACGAGGGAGAAGTCACGGTCGCTGCGCGGCTTCCATTCCCGCACCGGCAGATCCTTCGCGACGCCCTTCTCGCGCTCGAGCCAGGCGATGGCATCCCGCTCGCCGCCGATCTTGTCGACAAGCTTCAGGGGGATGCCCTGCCGGCCGCTGAAGACCTGGCCGGTCGAGGCGGCGGAGAGCTCGGCCTCGCTCAGGCGGCGGCGCTCGCGCACCAGGGTCTTGAACCAGTCATAGGTGTCGTTCACCACCGACTGGAGCGCCGCGCGGGCTTCCGGCGAGGCCGGCTTGAACGGGCTCGGCTCGGCCTTGAGCGGAGCCGACTTCACCTCCTCCACCTTCACGCCCACGTGGCCGAGAAGGCCGGACAGGTCCGGGAACTGGAACAGGACGCCGATGGAGCCCACGAGGGAGGTCTCGCGGGCCACGATGTAGTCCGCCCCCACGGCCGTGATGTAGCCGCCGGAGGCGGCCGTGCCGTCCACGAAGGTGACCACGGGCTTCTTGTCGGCGAGCCGGCGGATGTTGCGGTAGAGCTCTTCCGAGCCGGTGGTGGTGCCGCCCGGGCTGTTGATGGACACCACCACGCCCGAGACCGAGCTTGCCTTGCCCACCCGGTCCATCAGGTCGGCCATGCGCTGCTGGTTGCTGATGATGAAGCCGTCGACGGAGATCCGGGCCACGTGAGCCTGGCTGCGGCCGAATCCCACCTGGTCGGCGGCCGCGTAGCCGATGGCGACGACGGCGGCGATTAGGGCCAGGATCCCGGCGACGCGCCAGAAGGTCAGCTTGCGGCGCAGGCGGTAGCGGTCGGTGATGGCTTCGGCATCGATGGGCATGAAACTCGTCTCTTGCTCTGAAGTGCTTGGAGCCTGGTCGAAGGCGGCACCCTATTGCGAAGGCAGATAGGGCTGCAAGGCATCAGGCCAATAAAAAATCCGCGTCTCCTGACGCATTCGGCAGCTCGCGCCTGCCCTCCCGATCCCTGTCCTCAGGAGGCGCGCTCGGGCCAGAAAGCCCAGAGCGCCAGTGCGAGGGCCGCAATCCAGATCGCCACGATGGCGGCGGCCCCGACCTTGCTCGTCGGCCGACCTGCGCGCGCCAGCGCCTCGGCCCGCAGCTCGGCCATCACGTCGGGCGGGATCAGCCGCACCACCAGGAGGATGCCGAGCGGCACGAGGATCACGTCGTCGAGGTAGCCCAGCACCGGGATGAAATCAGGGATGAGGTCGATCGGGCTCAAGGCATAGGCCGCGACGAGGGCGGCCACGAGCTTGGCATGCCAGGGCACGCGGGGGTCTCCGGCCGCGAGCGAGATCGCCACCACATCGGTCTTGATCTCGCGCGCCCAGGCCTTGAGCCGCGCCGTGAAGCCGGTCGTCTCCTCCTGGGGTGCCATGGTTTCGAGCACCTGTCCTCCGCTGCGGCCATTATAGCAGCAAAAAACCCGCGCGATGTCTCGCGCGGGTTCCGAAATGGATCCCCGGACAAGTCCGAGGATGATCAAGCCGCTTGCGGCGTGATCACTTCTTGTCGGTGCGGGCCTTGAGGGCCGCGCCGAGGATGTCGCCGAGCGACGCGCCCGAATCGGCCGAGCCGTACTGCGCCATGGCTTCCTTCTCCTCGGCGACCTCGAGGGCCTTCACGGAGACGGTGACGCGGCGCGCCTTGCGGTCGAACTGCGTGACGCGGGCATCGAGCTTCTCGCCGGCGGCGAAGCGCTCGGGGCGCTGGTCGGCGCGGTCGCGAGCGAGCTCGGAGCGCTTGATGAAGGTGGTGAGGTCGGTGTCGACGATCTTCACCTCCAGGCCGCCGTCCTTCACCTCGAGAACCTCGCAGGTGACGATCTGGCCCTTCTTGATCTCGCCGGCTTCCGCGAAGGGGTCGCCCGCGAGCTGCTTGATGCCGAGCGAGATGCGCTCCTTCTCGACGTCCACGTCGAGAACCTGGGCACGCACCACGTCGCCCTTCTTGAACTCGTCGATGACCTGCTCGCCCGGACGGTTCCAGTCGAGGTCCGAGAGGTGGACCATGCCGTCGACGTCGTTCTCGAGACCGATGAACAGACCGAACTCGGTCTTGTTCTTCACCTCGCCCTCGACGACGGAGCCGACCGGGTGCTTCTCGGCGAAGGCCTCCCACGGGTTCTGCAGGGTCTGCTTCAGGCCCAGCGAGATGCGGCGCTTCACCTGATCGACCTCGAGGATCACGACCTCAACCTCCTGCGAGGTAGAGATGATCTTGCCCGGGTGGACGTTCTTCTTGGTCCAGGACATCTCGGAGACGTGGATCAGGCCTTCGATGCCCGGCTCGAGCTCGACGAACGCGCCGTAGTCGGTGATGTTCGTCACGCGGCCCTTGAGCTTGGCGCCCACCGGGTAGCGGGCGGCGATGCCCTCCCACGGATCGGCGAGGAGCTGCTTGATGCCGAGCGAGATGCGGTGCGTCTCGTGGTTGATCTTGATGATCTTGACCTTGACCGTCTGCCCGATGGTTACGACCTCGGACGGATGGTTCACGCGGCGCCACGCCATGTCGGTGACGTGCAGGAGGCCGTCGATGCCGCCGAGGTCGACGAACGCACCGTACTCGGTGATGTTCTTGACCACGCCGTCGATGACCTGACCCTCTTCGAGGTTGGCCACGAGCTCGGAACGCTGCTCGGCGCGGCTCTCCTCGAGGACCGTGCGGCGCGACACGACGATGTTGCCGCGGCGGCGATCCATCTTGAGGATCTGGAACGGCTGGGCCACGCCCATGAGCGGGGTGACGTCGCGCACGGGGCGGATGTCGACCTGCGAGCGGGGCAGGAACGCCACGGCGCCGTCGAGGTCGACCGTGTAGCCGCCCTTGACCTGGTTGAAGATGACGCCGTTGACGCGCTCGCCGGCCTCGAAAGCCTTCTCGAGCTTGACCCAGCTCTCTTCACGGCGGGCCTTGTCACGGGAGATGACGGCCTCGCCCAGCGCATTCTCGATGCGCTCCACATAGACCTCGACCTCGTCCCCGACGTTGATCGTCTGGTCGCGGTTCGGGCCTGCGAATTCCTTCAGGGCCACGCGGCCCTCGGTCTTGGCGCCGATGTCGATGACCGCGACGTCCTTTTCGATCGCGACCACTTTACCCTTGACGACCGAGCCTTCGCTGATCTCGTTCGTGCGGAAGGATTCTTCGAGCAGGGCCGCGAAATCCTCGCGGCTCGGCGCTTGCTGGTATGCTGCGGACATATGTTCTCCTGAATGGCCCTTGTTTTAAGGGGCGACGCCGGCGGCTCGTGTTACGGGTTCGCTTCCAGCCGCCGCCGTCAGGAATGCCCCTCGAGGGCCAAGTTCCGGACGTGCCGCTCCTTGGGAGCGGGCCGGCGCATCATCGGCGGATGGAAACGCTTTACCTTCAAGGCTTTACGGAACACCACAAGGGCGCGCATCACGCACCCTGAACGCTTATGGACCGTCGAAGACCTGTCGGATGGGGGTTCTTTTATCTCATGTGGCCCGGGACCACAAGGCTTTCAAGCCTTTGCGGCCCTTCGAGCCGCGCAGGCCCACGGACCCGCGCCGGACGGGTCAAACGGGCCAGTCGGACCGGCGCCCATGCGCCACGGCCCATTCGAGGGCCCGCTCCAGGCGGTCGTTGCCCCAGAAGACCTCCCGGTCGTCGGCCACGAAGGTCGGCGCCCCGAAGATGCCGCGGGCCTGGGCCTCCTCGCCGACCCGGCGCAGGCGGGCCTTGTTGGTCTCCCCTTGCGCCTCGGCCAGAACCGCATCGGCGTCCTGCCCGAGCCCGGCCAGGATCTCGGCCAGGACGGCCGGGTCGCCTATCGCGCGGCCTTTGGCGAACTCCGCCCGGAACACGGCCTTGGTGAAGGCGCCGATCCAGCCCTGCTCGGCCCCGACGAGACCGACCCGGGCCGCCAGGAGGCTGTTCTGCGGGAAGGGATCGGGCCGGCAGAAGGGCAAGCCGAGTTTCGCCGCCTCGCGCTCCATGTCGCGCCACATGTAGCGGCCCTTTTCGGGATAGAGGTTGAACGGGGAGGTGTTCCACCCCTGCGCGGCGAAGATCGGCCCGAGCAGGAAGGGCCGCCAGACCACCCCCACATCCGCCGCCTCGGCGGCGGCCTCGATCCGCATGGCGGCGAGGTAGGAATAGGTCGAAGCGAAATCGTACCAGAACTCGATCAGGGGACGCTGCATGGCGGTCTCTTCCACGGGCGGGCCCTCCCGGGACCCGGCCCGATCTTGCTACCGCATCGGGTTTTTGCGCACCAATGCCGGGTTTTCGCCATCAGCAATGCCCAAGACGCATATCGACCGCCAAATGCCCGGTTGCGCCGCCCAAGCTTCCGTTCTAAGTCGCGGAGCGGTCAAATCTTTGGAATCCTTGCTATGGCTGAGAAGCGCGTGAACAAGGTCGTGCTCGCCTATTCCGGCGGCCTCGACACCTCGATCATCCTCAAGTGGCTGCAGACCACCTATGGCTGCGAGGTCGTGACCTTCACGGCCGATCTCGGCCAGGGCGAGGAGCTGGAGCCGGCCCGCAAGAAGGCGGAACTGCTCGGCATCAAGCCTGAGAACATCTTCATCGAGGACCTGCGCGACGAGTTCGTGCGCGACTACGTGTTCCCGATGTTCCGCGCCAACGCCCAGTACGAGGGCCTCTACCTGCTCGGCACCTCCATCGCCCGGCCGCTGATCGCCAAGAAGCAGATCGAGATCGCGGAGCGGGTCGGGGCCGACGCGGTCGCCCACGGCGCCACCGGCAAGGGCAACGACCAGGTGCGCTTCGAGCTCAGCTACTATGCCCTCAAGCCCGACGTGACCGTGATCGCCCCCTGGCGCGAGTGGGACCTGCGCTCCCGCGAGCAGCTCATCGCCTTCGCCGAGGCGCACCAGATCCCGATTGCCAAGGACAAGCGCGGCGAGGCCCCGTTCTCCGTCGACGCCAACCTCCTGCACGCTTCTTCAGAGGGCAAGGTGCTCGAGGACCCGGCCGCGGAGGTTCCGGACTACGTCTATTCGCGCACCAACGATCCCGAATCCGCCCCGGATAAGCCAACCGTCATCAAGATCGAGTTCGAGAAGGGCGACCCGGTCGCCATCGACGGCAAGAAGATGGGCCCGGCCGACCTGCTGGCGAAGCTCAACGAGCTCGGCCGGATCAATGGCATCGGCCGCCTCGACCTCGTCGAGAACCGCTTCGTGGGCATGAAGAGCCGCGGCATGTACGAGACGCCCGGCGGCACGATCCTCTACCTCGCCCACCGGGGCATCGAGTCGATCACGCTCGACCGCGGCGCGGCTCACCTGAAGGATGAGCTCATGCCGAAATACGCGGAGCTCATCTACAACGGTTTCTGGTTCTCGCCGGAGCGCGAGATGCTCCAGGTGATGATCGACAAGTCCCAGGAATTTGTCACCGGCGAGGTCACGCTCAAGCTCTACAAGGGCGGCGTCCACCTCATCGGCCGCCAGAGCCCCTACACCCTCTACGACCAGGACCTGGTCACCTTCGAGGAAGGCGCCGTCGCCTACGACCACCGGGATGCCGCGGGCTTCATCAAGCTCAACGCCCTGCGGCTGCGCACCCTGGCCCAGCGCAAGAAGAAGCTGGGGCTGTAAGAGGTCCTCATCCCAGAATAGCCGAATGGCCGGACGCAAGTCCGGCCATTTCTGTTTGGAGTCCGCTTCTCAAGCCCCATGCCCGCCGCGATAGGCGTTCCGCTCCGGCGAGGTCCAGCCCACAGGCGGCGCCTCGGGGCGGTAGATCTCCACGAGGAGCGGATGGCAGGCCGCCGCGTCGCTGGAATGCTCGGTGCTGCAATCGCCGCCCGGGCAGGCGGACAGGGCGCCGAGGAGATCGATCTCGGCGAAGAACTCCAGGAAGTCGCCCGGCCGCACGGGGCTCGCCTTCATGAAGTACTGGCCCGTGTCGCGGGTGAAGCCGGTGCACATGAAGACGTTGAGGACGTCGTGCACGGCGGGCTCAACCTCGGCGAGGGGGCGTTTCATGCGCTCAGCCAGCGCCCGCGTCAGGTTCGAGTGGCAGCAATGATGGTAGTCCTGGCCGGACAGGAGCTTGTGCGTATAGGGGTCGCAGCGCGTGCCGATCACGTCGTGCACCGAGCCGCCATACTGGTCGAAGCCGTACCAGTTGAGGGTGTCCTGCGTGATCGTCGCCATCGGGCGAAGATACGGCAGGCACGACCAGAGCCGGTCGCCGGTCGAAAGGTGCGTGCCGTGGAGCGCGCGGGTCTTGCCCGAGAAGAAGCGCTCGTTGATGTTGTCCGCCGCCCAGAGGTCGAGGTCGCCGACCTGCGGCCCCTCGACCGACACGATGCGGAAGAACGAGCCGGCCGGCACCTCGAACGTGCGGGCGTCCCGCGGCGGCACGACCACCTCGCCGACCTTCTCCCAGCCCTCCCGCGCGGCGCGGTAGGAGGCGAGATCGGGCGGGACCAGGCTGTCGACAGGATAGCAGATCACGGGCCTGATCGCCCGGCGCGCCTCGGCGTCGGACGGCTCCGGCATCTCACCCTTTGCAAGCTTCATTCGCCCCTCCCGCAGGTCCTGGGCCGCCCCATTGGCGGAGCGGCGGAGACAAACGCCTAGCGTGAAGCCTCACTGAAGGGCAAGCGGGCAATGTCGGCGGAGGGGCCCCGGCCTGAACGGGCCGAGGCCGTTGTCGTCAGAGGACGAAGTCGGCCTTGGCGAAGCTGTGCGCGCCCAGGGCCTTGATGGCGAAGTCGGCATAGCCGTCGCCGTTCACGTCGCCGGCCACATAGGTGTTGCCGCCCGACTGGTAGGCCCTCAGCTCGCCCGCGACCTTATGGAAGCCCTGCGCGCCGATGAACGCGAAGGCTTGGTCCCCCGACACACGGGTGTTCGCGTCGATGCCGCTCAGGCTGATCCTGTCGGAGCCGTGCACGAAGTCGCTCACGGTGTCGCCGTTGGCCTCCGTGGTGCTGTCGAACAGGAACGTGTCGTTGCCGGCGCCGCCGATCAGCACGTCCCGTCCGCCATTGCCGTTGAGGACGTCGTTGGCGTCCTCGCCCCGCAGGGTGTTGGCGGCGGCGTTGCCGAGCAAGGTGTTGTTCAGGCTGTTGCCGGTGCCGTTGATCGCGGAGGAGCCCGTCAGCGTGAGGTGCTCTACGACCTGCCCGTAGAGGGAATAGGTGATCGAGCTGATCACCGTGTCGGTGCCCTGCCCGGCCGATTCGTAGGCTTTGTCGCCCGCCTGGTTCACGTAGTAGGTGTCGTTGCCTAGGCCGCCATACATGGCGTCGTCGCCGGCTGTGCCGTAGAGCACGTCGTTGCCGTCCGTGCCCGAGATGGTCGGGCTCGGGGTGGGGGTCGTGGGCTCGGTGGTCGGAGGCGTCGTGGCGTCGACGTCGTTCGGCTCGGCGCGCTCGATGGCGTTCGGCGTGCCGAAGTTCTGCGTTACGAACACGACCTTGTAGCCGTTGATCGTGCCTTCCTTCAGGCCGATGCCGATCTCCTCGAAGTTGCCGTTGATGATGTTGGCGTAGTGGCCCGGCGAGTTCATGAGGTTGGTGTGGAGCTGCCGGACGGTCGCCTCGGTCATGCCGCCGCTCACATAGGCGATGTTCTCGCCATAGGCCTGCCAGCCGTAGCCCGCCGCCGTCATGCGGTCGCCCGGAGTGGAGCCGTTCACGCCCGTATGGGAGAAGGTGTCGGTCTGGTCCATCCAGGCGCTGTGCGCGTCGGACGAATCCAGAAGTTCGCCGTCGAACGTGAGCGGTTTCGCCCCGGCATTGGCACGAGCGTCGTTGACAAGCTGAAGAAAGAGCGTTTCGAGACTGGTGGGAGTTGTCATTCTTATGATGCCCCTTGGACAAACTTCTTAGGTTTACATTCCGAAACGATCGATGATTAGATTTCATCTTTCGAAATGCGCTCCAGGGCTTCGCCGCCCAATGTGTTTACAATGTGATTTCTGGAGAAATGCCCGAGCGCCCTTCGGCACCAGTGGCCGAAAGGCAACGGCCCGGAGGCCGCATCCTCAGGGCGAATAGGTCCGAATCACCAGCGGACGGCAGCGTCGGCGTCCGCTTAATCCTTGTCTTTCGAGGGCAGGATCGACCCGACGATCCCGCGCGCCGTGTTGGCGATCATGCTGCCCGATTCGGGGTCGCCCTTGGCGATCGCGGTCATGAAGTGCCGCGCCTGCTTCAGGGTGATGTGGGGCGGGATCGGCGGCACGTTCGGGTCGGTCACCATGTCGAGCACGAAGGGCCGGTCCGCCGCGAGCGCCCGGTCCCAGGCAGGGCCCACCTGGTCGGGATGATCGACACGCATGCCGTCGAGGCCGATCAGGCGAGCGAACTCGGAATAGGGAACGTCAGGCAGGGCCTGCGACGGCTGCCATTTCGGATCGCCCGACTGAATGCGCTCCTCCCAGGTGACGTAAGCGAGATCCCGGTTGTTCAGCACCATGACGACGAGGCGCGGATCGGCCCAGCGGTCGCGGTACTTCGCGATGGTGACGAGCTCCGCCAGGCCGTTCATCTGCATCGCCCCGTCGCCCACAAGCGCAATGACGGGCCGGTCGGGATGGGCGAACTTGGCCGCAATGGCGTAGGGCACCGCGCAGCCCATCGTGGCGAGCGTTCCCGACACCGACCCCATCATGCCGCGCCGGAAGCTGAGGTTCCGCGCGTACCAGACCGTAGTGGTGCCGCTGTCGGCCGTCACGATGCAGCGGTCCGGCAGGCGCTGCGACAGCTCGAAGGCGACGCGCTGCGGATTGACCGGCTCCGCAGGCGTCTGCGCCATGCCGCGGATCTCTTCATGCGAGGCTTCGACGCCGGCCTGAATCGCGTCGCGCCATGAGCGGTCGGACTTGGCTTCGAGCAGGGGCAGGAGCGCCGCGAGCGTCGCGGCCGCATCGCCCACGAGGTTGACCTCCATGGGATAGCGCAGGCCCAGCATGCCGGCATCGAGGTCGATCTGCACGCCGCGGGCCTGCCCCTCCTTCGGCAGGAACTCGGTGTAGGGGAAGCTCGAGCCGACCATCAGGAGCGTGTCGCAGTCCCGCATCAGGTCCCAGCTCGCCTTCGTGCCGAGAAGCCCGATGGAGCCGGTGCAGAACGGCAGGTCGTCCGGCACGGCGGCCTTGCCGAGCAGGGCCTTGGCAACGCCCGCCCCGAGCCTTTCCGCGACGGCGATCACCTCGTCGGTCGCCCTGAGCGCGCCCGCGCCGACCAGGATGGCGACGCGCTCGCCCGCGTTCAGCACCTCGGCGGCCCGGCCGAGCGCCGCCGCGTCGGGCACGACCGGCGACATCTCGATGCCGACGCCCGAATGGGTCATCCCGTGCTCGCGCGAGGGCTGGACCATGGGCTCGGCCTGCAGGTCGTTGGGCAGGATCACGCAGGTGACCCGGCGCTCCGCCTTGGCGATGCGATAGGCGCGGTCGATCAGGTGCCGGACCTGCACGGGCGTGGAGGCGGTCTCCACATACGCCCCGGCCACGTCCTTGAAGAGCGACTGCAGGTCGAGGTCCTGCTGGTAGTGGGACCCGATCGCCGTGCGCGCCTGCTGGCCCACGATGGCGAGCACCGGCTGGTGGTCAAGCTTCGCGTCGTAGAGGCCGTTCAGGAGGTGGATCGCGCCCGGCCCCGAGGTGGCGATGCACACGCCGACCTCGCCGGTGAACTTCGCCTCGCCGCAGGCCATCAGGCCCGCCATCTCCTCGTGGCGCACCTGCACGAACTCGATGGCGTCCTCGACCCGCGCCAGCGCGCCGATGAGGCCGCCGATGCCGTCCCCCGGATAACCATAGACCCGGCGCACGCCCCATTCCTGAAGGCGCTGCCAGATGAAGTCAGCCACCGTGTCCGCCATGCCGCGCTCCCGTCCGAAACCGAGCGGTAAACCCCGGCGTTCGGGCACGGTTGCATGGCTCAGGACACAAAGCCGTCACCCGTCAGCCTCGCGTCGCGGCCTCCTTCCGCAGGCCGGGCGCTTTCGCGCCGCGCGGCGGCGTCGCCTCGGCGGATGGGGCGGGCACGTCCCGGCAGAGTGGAACCTCGAATGCGATCCGGCAGCGTCCGAGGCCGTCAATGACCGGCGCCGTCCCGTATTCCGCCAGGATGTCCTCGACGATCCCGAGGCCGAGGCCACTGGAGCTGGGATCGGAGCGCTCCGCCATGCCGCGCTCGGGCCGGCGCCCGGCACCGCCATGGGCGAAGCCCGGGCCGTCGTCCTCGACCGAGATCCGGACCTTGTCGCCGACCGGCTCCGCCCGCAGCACGACCTGCGTGGCCGCCCATTTGCGCGCATTGTCGAGGAGGTTGCCCATGACCTCGCCGAAATCGTGCGGGTCCATGTCGACGCCGAGGCCCGCCGGGATCTCGACCCTCCAGGCCAGCCGGTCGCCCCGCGGCATGTGCCGCATCAGCCGCACGAGACGCGCGACGGTTCCGTCCACTTCCGTATAGGCGCCGCAGCCGACCGATGCGCCGCTCGTGCGGGCGCGGGCGACCTCGCGATCCACATGGGCGGCGATCGCCGACAGCTGCTCCTGCATGCGCTCGGCGGCCTCCCGGAGCCCCGCCTGGTCGAGGCGACGCACCTCGCCGCCGAGGATCGTCAACGGTGTCTTCAAGCCGTGGGCCAGCGCCCCGGCGCGGTCGCGCGCCTTGCGCACGAGGTCCTCCTGGCGGTCGAGCAGCCGGTTGATGCTGTCGGCCAGGGGCGCGATCTCGACCGGGAAACGCCGCGTCATGCGCCGGGCCTGGCCGGTCTGCACGGCATTCAGCTCCTGGCCGACGGCGCGCAGCGGGCGCAGGCCGAGCCAGAGCTGGAGCCACGCGAACAGGACGAGGACCACCGCGATGGGGATGAGGATGCGGGTCACGTCCCACCCGAAGGCCTGGCGCAGCTCCACCACCTGGGCATGGTCCAGGGCCACCGCGAGGCTGACCGTGCGCGGACCGTTCTGGCCGTCGACCGTCACGTCCCGCTCGACCACGTAGAGCTCGCCGCCGTCGGGGCCGTCGACCTCGAAGGCCCGCTCGCCGTCGGGACCCTTCGGGCGTGCCGCCACGGGAAGCTCCTTGTCCCACAGGGAGCGCGAGCGCACGATCGCACGGCCGCCTTCGGCGATCTGCCAATAGGCGCCCCCATAGGGCTGGTGGTAGCGGGGATCCGTGAGCTTCTGGCTGAGCCCCGCCTCCCCGTCCGTCCCGAACACGGTCGCGAGCTCCGTCCAGTGCAGGTTGAGGTCCTGCTCCACGTAGCGCAGGACCTGCCGCTCGAAGAACACCACGAGGGACGCACCCGCGACCCCGATCGTCACCAGGATGGACGTGACGGCGACCGCCAGCAGCCGGACCTGGAGGGAGTTTCCTGTCGGTCTCATGGCGCAGGGGTCTCCATGATGTAGCCGTGGCCGCGGCGGGTCTCGATCGTGCCCGCCCCGATCTTGCGCCGGAGGCGCGCCACCAGGGCCTCGACCGCGTTGCTCTCCGGCTCGTCGCTGCCGTAGACGTGCTCCACGAGCTCGCCCTGCGAGACGACCCGGTCGCGGTTGTGGGCGAGGTAGCGCAGCAGGCGGAACTCGAGCGGCGAGAGCTCGATGGCCCGGCCGTTGATCATCACCCGCAGTCGGCGCGTGTCGATGCGCAAGGGCCCGACCTCGATCAGCGGCGTCACGTGCCGTCCGACCCGGCGCAGCAAGGCCGCCAGGCGGGCGAGAAGCTCCTCCATCTCGAAGGGCTTCGTGAGGTAGTCGTCCGCCCCGGCGTCGATGCCCTCGACGCGCTGGAGCCAGGCGCCCCGGGCGGTCAGGACCAGGATCGGAACCGGGCTGCCGTCCTCCCGGAGGCGCCGCACCACCGAGAGGCCGTCGAGCTTGGGCAGGCCGAGATCCAGGATGAGCGCGTCGTACTCCTCGGTCGAGGCCTTGAACCAGCCCTCCTCGCCGTCCCGTGCGATGTCGGTCACGTAGCCAGTCGCCGCGAGGGCGCCCGCCACGTCGGCGGCGATCGCCGGCTCGTCCTCGATGAGCAGAATCCTCATCAGCGTCTCCTGATCTCGATGACCTGGTTGCGGCGGGCGTCGACCACGACCTCCCGGTAGCGGCGGTCGCGGGTGAGGACGAGGAACTCGTAGCGCCATTCGCCAGTCCAGGACTGGCGCAGGTCCACCTCGAGAACTTGGCCGGGCACGGCCTTCGACACCGTGGGGAGCACGGTGCTCAGGGCGAGCGCCCACCCTCGCGAGACCGCGTCGCGGGCATTCTCCGAGGAGGTGCTGCCCCAGCCGCCGCCACGGCGTCCGTCGTCGTCGCGCCCGCGTCCCCGGTCGCCGTTATCGTCGTCGCCGCCCCGTCCTCGGCCACGGCCGTCGTCTCCACGACCGCTGTCGTCTCCACCGCGGCCACGCCCGCCATCGTCGCCGCCCCGGCCGCTGTTGTCGCTGCCGCGTCCGCTGTTGTCTCCTCCCCCGCGTCCGCCGCCGTCACCTCCGCCACGACCGCCGCCGTCACCGCCGCCGCCTCCCCCGTCCTTCGCGACGGCGGGTGAGGGTGCGGTGACGTTCGCGGCGGCCAGGGCCAGGACGGACGAAAGCAGGACTGCAAGGCGGCGCCGGTTCATGGATTTCTTCCCAAGCGCGCCAGCTTAGCACGCCCAAGCTGATATTTCCCTGACGTCACCCGTCAGGTTCGCATGCCCCAGCCGGTTCAGATTGCACGGCATCGGCGCTGCCCTCCTGCGCCGCACATCAACGGAGAAAGACGATGTCGAAGCAGATCTCGAAGGGCCCGAGCGCCCCCATTCTCGGTGCGATCCTCCTGTCCATGACGGCGGCTGCGGTTCCGGCGATGGTCGCTGGCGCGATTCTGTCGCCGGCTTTCGCGAGGGGCGGTGACGGCGACCGCGGCGGAGGGGACGGCGGACGCGGCGGCGATGACGGCGGGCGTGGTGGCGATCACGGTGGACGCGGCGGCGACCATGGCGGTGGCGACAGGGGCGGCCGAGGCGGGGACGACAACGGCGGCGGCCGCGGTGGCGACGACCGGGGCGGCGACGACCGGGGCGGACGGGGCCGCGGTTCGGATGACGGCGCCCGGAGCGACGGCCGCGGCGGCAGCAGGGCCGACAGCGGCGGACATGGCCGGGGCCGCGGCGGCGATGACGACGGCGGGCGCGGGCGGGGCCGCGGGGCGGATGACGGACAGGTCGCGCGGGCCGGGGACGATCACCGACAGGGCCCCGGCCTCGACGACGGCTCCCGCAGCCGCAGCCGGACCGGCGACCGGACCCGCACCCGGACCCGGGGCGCCGACGACATCGTGACCGAGCGCGGACGCCGCGGACGGGGCCTCGACGACTCGGCCGCCCTGCGGGACGACCGCGGCGGCCGCACGCCCCGCGACAAGCGGTTCGAGCCCGGCGACGACCGCCGGAAGAACGGGCTTTAAGGCCGATGCGGCAGGGGAATTCCCCTGCCGTTCCCGTCCTTCCTCAACGGCAAACCTTAGCCGCACAAGGAATATTCTGACCGCCGCCCTATTGCGGCGGCTCCCGCATCACTATATTGCAGCTTCATCAATTTTTCGCCCGGTTCGAGCCAGGGGCGCGGTCAAGCTTGCCGCGGACCGGGCCGCTTTGCATTGAAAGTCTCTACTCCATGAAGCTGCGCAACATCGCCATCATCGCCCACGTCGACCATGGCAAGACCACCCTCGTCGACAAGCTGCTCCAGCAGTCCGGCGCCTTCCGCGAGAACCAGCGCGTGGAAGAGCGCGCGATGGACTCCAACGACCTGGAGAAGGAGCGCGGCATCACCATCCTGGCCAAGGCGACCTCGGTCGTCTGGAAGGACACCCGCATCAACATCGTCGACACCCCCGGCCACGCGGACTTCGGCGGCGAGGTCGAGCGCATCCTGAGCATGGTCGACGGCGCAATCGTTCTGGTGGACGCGGCCGAGGGCCCGATGCCGCAGACCAAGTTTGTCGTGTCCAAGGCGCTCAAGATCGGCCTGAAGCCGATCGTCGCGATCAACAAGATCGACCGTCCGGACGCCCGTCACCAGGAGGTGATCAACGAGGTGTTCGACCTGTTCGCGGCGCTCGACGCCACCGACGAGCAGCTCGACTTCCCGATCCTCTACGGGTCCGGCCGCAACGGCTGGATGGCGAAGTCCCCGGAAGGCCCGAGCGACGAAGGCTTGGCCCCGCTCTTCGACCTCGTGCTCGAGCACGTGCCTCCGGCCAAGACCGAGGAAGGCCCGTTCCGCATGCTCGGCACGCTGCTGGAAGCCAACCCGTTCCTGGGCCGCATCGTCACCGGCCGCATCAGCTCCGGCACCGTCAGGCCGAACCAGACGGTCAAGGTCCTCGACCGCGAGGGCAAGGTGGTCGAGAGCGGCCGCGTGTCCAAGATCCTGGCCTTCCGCGGCCTCGAGCGCCAGCCGATCGAGGTCGGCGAGGCGGGCGACATCGTGTCCATCGCGGGCCTCGTGAAGGGCTCGGTGGCCGATACCTTCTGCGCCCCTGAGAACGACATCCCGATCCAGGCCCAGCCGATCGATCCGCCGACCGTGACCATGTCGTTCATCGTCAACGACAGCCCGCTTGCCGGCACCGAGGGCGATAAGGTGACGAGCCGCATGATCCGCGACCGCCTGTTCAAGGAAGCGGAAGGCAACGTCACCCTGAAGATCGAGGAAGCCGCCGACAAGGATTCGTTCTACGTGTCCGGCCGCGGCGAGCTCCAGCTCGCGATCCTGATCGAGACCATGCGCCGCGAGGGCTTCGAGCTCGCCGTGTCGCGTCCCCGCGTGGTGTTCGAGAAGGACGAGAACGGCGGGCTTCTCGAGCCGGTCGAGGAAGTGGTGATCGACGTGGACGAGGAGTTCTCCGGCGTCGTGGTGCAGAAGATGTCCGAGCGCCGCGCCGAGATGGTCGAGATGCGTCCCTCGGGCGGCAACCGCCAGCGCCTCGTGTTCTACGCTCCGACCCGCGGCCTCATCGGCTACCAGAGCGAGCTTCTGACCGACACCCGCGGCACCGCGATCATGAACCGCCTGTTCCATGCCTACGAGCCCTACAAGGGCGAGATCGCGGGACGGCGCAACGGCGTGCTGATCTCCAATGACTCGGGCGAGGCCGTGGCCTATGCCCTGTGGAACCTGGAAGACCGCGGCCCGATGATGATCGAGCCCGGCTGGAAGGTCTATCAGGGCATGATCGTGGGCGAGCACAACCGCGAGAACGACCTCGAGGTGAACGTGCTCAAGGGCAAGAAGCTCACCAACATCCGCACCACCTCCAAGGACGAGGCGGTGCGCCTGACCCCGCCGATCCGCATGACTCTCGAGCGCTCCCTCGCCTGGATCGAGGACGACGAGCTGGTCGAGGTGACCCCGAAGTCGATCCGCATCCGCAAGGCGATCCTGGATCCGAACGACCGCAAGCGCTCCGAGAAGCAGAAGGAAGCGCTGAGCGCGTAAGCGTTCCCGCTCCGAAGAGACAAAGGCCGCCCCTCCGGGCGGCCTTTTTCATATCTGTCCGGTGCGCCCCGGATGATGAACGAGGGGCGATCACCCCTCGGCCTTGCTGCCCTGCCCCTTCTTGGCGCCCTCGCCCATGGGGTTGGTGGAGTCCTCGCCCGAGGCGTTCGGGTTCTCACGCCCCTGCGGGGTCAAGCGCGGGGCGCTGATATCGTCCTCATTGGCCTGGTTCGGTTTCTTGCTGTCGGACTGAGCCATGCTGCATCCTCTCCTGGATCTAAGACTCGCTGCCGGAGCCATCGGCGCGGCCGCTGGCGTTGGAGCCGCTGGAAGTGCTGCTGCGGGGACCGCCCGGCACCGTGTTCGAGCCGACGCCGGTGGTGTTTTCATCCGATGCGCCGCCGAGGTCGAAGCCCGGACGGTCCTCCGACCCGGCCTCGGGCTTGCGGTTCGCCGCCTTCGGATCGGGCCGCTCGGTCGGAACTCGGGGCTCGGAGGGTTTGTGTCCTGTCATCGTGCGCTCCTGACAAGGGTCGTCAGCCGCCAGCCGGATCGACGTCGCTGTCCCGGCTGGCGGAGGGAAGCGTTCCGGCGCCGGGCGTGGCGTCGGGATTGGTCAGCGAGGGGTCCGCGTGGGGTCCGGCCGGCGGGGTGTCACCCGCTTGGTCCTTCTTACCGGCACCCTTGGTCGACGATGCCTGGCGTTCCTGTTCCTTGGCGGGATCGGTCCGCCCGGCGTCGCCGTAATCCTGCGTGTGGTTGCCGTAGCCTGCATTGCCCATGGGGTTCTCCTGCGATTCTCAAGATTCGTCGTGGTCTCTCTCGGTCCGGTAGAGCCCGCCGGCGACCTTGCGGTCGTCCTCGGCGCCGCGGGACCCCATCTGGTCGGAATGCCCGTTCGAGGAACCGCCGATCGCCGGATTTCCGGGCAGCTGCGACCGCTCCGCGGCCTCGGCAGCGCGCTCGGAATCCGTCCGGCCGCCGCCTTCCTGCTTCACGATCTCGGCCTGCTGACGGGTCTGGTGGCCTCCGGCCACCGGCGGGCCCTCGGGCCGGCCGACGATATTGTCGTTCTTCTTGGGCATGGGATCAGCCCTTGTCCTTGCCGTTGACGGCGGTCGCGCGCTCGATCGCCTCGGCGGTGGCGTCCTTGTCGTCCGGGCCGAGGCTTGCATCGCTCAAGTGCTTCGTGGTCTCGGGCGTTTCGGCGGCCGTGAGATCGCTGTGATCGTCCGCCTTGCCGCCCGCTCCCATCGTGGCGTTGCGATAGGCGTGCGCCTCCCCGCCGGGTTCGTCCCAGACGCGGCGCATGGTGGCGTTGGCCTCCGGCCCGCCGTCGCGGTTGGGATCGACCGGGCTGTCGTTTCCGCCGCGCTGCTCGTTGCGGATCTGGTCCGCACTCTGGTCTTTCAACGAATGGGGGGCGTGTCTTTCCGCCATGGGGAACTCCTTTTGCTGGGGGGAGAACACGGCGCAGCCGGAGAGGTTCTGGTCACGCTTGGCAGAACCTCGGTCAAAAGCTTTTGAGCCAAAGAAAAAGGCGGCCGAAGCCGCCTTGATCCGTGACGCGTGCGACGAGGCTCAGAGCCCCTCGAACAGCGCGCTCGAGATGTAGCGCTCCGCGAAGGACGGTGCGACCGTGACGATGCGCTTGCCCTTGAACTCGGGGCGGCCCGCCACTTCGAGAGCCGCCGCGACGTTCGCGCCGGTGGAGATGCCGCCGGGAATGCCCTCCAGCTTCGAGAGCTTGCGGGCCATGTCGAAGGCGGTCTGGTTGCCCACCGTCACGACGCCGTCGATGACGGACCGGTCGAGCACGTCCGGCACGAAGCCGGCGCCGATGCCCTGGATCTTGTGCGGGCCGGGCTGGCCGCCGGACAGGATCGCGGAATCCTCCGGCTCCACGGCGAAGACCTTCATGCCAGGCAGGCGCGGCTTGATCACCTGGCCGACGCCCGTGATCGTGCCGCCGGTGCCGACGCCGGCCACGAAGGCGTCGATCTGGCCGTTGGTGTCGTTCCAGATCTCCTCCGCGGTGGTGCGGCGGTGGATCTCCGGGTTGGCCGGGTTCTTGAACTGCTGCGGCATCACCGAATTCGGGATCTCCTGCAGGATCTCCTCGGCGCGGGCGATGGCGCCCTTCATGCCCATCGGACCGGGGGTGAGGACGAGCTCGGCCCCGAGATAGGCCAGCATCTTGCGGCGCTCGATCGACATGGTCTCGGGCATGACGAGGATCAGCCGGTAGCCGCGGGCGGCGGCCACGAAGGCGAGCGCGATGCCGGTGTTGCCGGAGGTGGGCTCGACGAGGGTGTCGCCCGGCTTGATCCGGCCCTCCGCCTCCATGGCCTCGATCATGCTGACGCCGATACGGTCCTTCACGCTCGAGATCGGGTTGAAGAACTCGAGCTTCACGAGGATCTCCGCATCGACCCCATGCTCTTTGGGCAGCCGGTTCAGGCGCACGAGCGGGGTGTTGCCGATGGTCTCGGTGATGGAGCCGTAGATGCGGCCGCGGCCGGGCTTGGCGGCAGCGTCGGCCGGCTTGTTGAGCGTGTCAGCCATGGGGGTCCTCCTCGAAATACAGGAGATCTTTATTCCTTTTTGCAGCAGTTGTCGATAATTGCCTGATTTCACATACTATATCGTGAAATCAACCGGTACATTCGGTTCGACGGCCGCCTCGGCCTGAGCCTGACTGCAGAGATCCTCGACCGTCACCTGATCCAATTCCGCCAGGAACGCTTCGGTTCCGCGCTTCACGAGGGGCTCGACCACACGCTCCGCCAGCCGGGATTCGGGCCGTGGCGAGGCGGCGTCCTCTTCAGTCGCCGTGATGGCGACGCGCACGATGTCGCCCGCCGTGATCCGCCGCCGTTCCCGGGCGAGCTCGTAGCCGCCGCGCGGGCCGCGCACGCCCTTGAGGATGCCGTGGCGCACGAGGGCCTGAAGCACCGGTTCGAGATGGCGCGGCGGCAGGTTGTGCCGCGCCGCCAGCGCCTTGGCCGAAACCGGCATGGGGCGCGCATGGAGGGCGATGTCCGTGACGGCCGCGATGGCCAGCAGGGAACGGCGGGAGAGAAAGTTCATGAGTTCTCGGTCCTCACGAGCCCTGTCGATCCGAAGCCCGACGCGGAACGCGCAGTCTCGTCCACATCCTCCACCTCCACCAGCTCCACCACGGTGACGGGAGCCACCACCATCTGGGCGATGCGCATGCCGCGGGTGATCGTGAACGGCTCCTGGCCTAGATTGACGAGCAGCACCTGCACCTCGCCGCGATAATCCGCGTCGATGGTGCCCGGCGCATTGAGAACCGTCACGCCATGCTTCAGGGCGAGGCCGGACCGGGGACGCACCTGCGCCTCGTATCCGGGCTCGAGCTGGATCACGAGGCCGGTCGGAACGAGGGCGCGTTGTGAGGGCGCCAGCACGACAGGGGCATCCGCCGGATTGGCGGCCACGAGATCCATGCCGGCGGCCCCGGCCGTCTCATAGCGTGGGAGCGGCAGGTCCCGGTTGTGGTCCAGGCGCCGGATGCGGAGCAGGCGGCTCATGCCTTGCCGCCCACGTTCCAGGTTCCGAGCCGCTCGACCAGCCGGCGCGCGACCTCCGCCTTGTCGAGAGTCGGCCAGGTCTCGACCCCGGCCTGGCTGACGAGGTGCACCGTGTTCCGGTCGCCGCCCATCACGCCGCCTTCCGCCGACACGTCGTTGGCCACGATGAGGTCGCAGCCCTTCTTGGCAAGCTTGCGCTTGGCGTATTCGATCACGTGCTCGGTCTCAGCCGCGAACCCGACCATCAGGGGGGGACGCCCTTCGTTGCGACGGGAGATGGTGGCGAGGATGTCGGGATTCTCGGTCAGAGCTAATTCCGGCAGCCTGCCGCCGTCCTTCTTGATCTTCTGCTCGCCCGCATTCGCCACGCGCCAGTCGGCGACGGCGGCCGCGAAGATGCCGATATCGGCGGGAAGCGCCTGCTCCACGGCCGCGAGCATGTCCCGCGCGCTTTCGACCCGGATGGTGGTGACGCCGGCGGGATCCGGCAGGTCGACCGGCCCGGACACCAGGGTCACCCGTGCGCCCGCCTCCGCCGCCGCCTTCGCGATGGCATGGCCCTGCTTGCCGGAGGAGCGGTTGGCGATGTAGCGCACCGGATCGATCGGCTCATGGGTCGGGCCCGAGGTGACGATCACGTGTCTGCCGGCAAGCGGCCCAGAGGGGGCGAGAAGCCGTTCGACGGCCGCGACGATCTCCAGCGGCTCGGACATGCGGCCGGGTCCCGTCTCGGCCTCGGCCATCGCGCCCTCGTTGGGACCCACGACCCGCACGCCGTCCCCTTGAAGGGCCGCGAGGTTGCGCTGCGTCGCCGGGTGCAGCCACATGCGCACGTTCATGGCCGGGGCGATCAGGATCGGGAGCGTCGTAGCGAGCAGCACCGTGGACGCGAGATCGTCCGCATGGCCGCCGGCCATCTTGGCCATCAGGTTGGCGGTGGCGGGCGCGACCACGACCGCGTCCGCATCCCGCGCCAGGCGGATATGGCCGATATCCGCCTCGTCCTCCCGGTCGAACAGGTCCGTGTGCGTGCGCTGGCCCGAGATCGCGGAGGCCGCGAGCGGCGTCACGAACTCCTGGGCGCCCTTCGTCATGATGCAGCGGACGGAGGCGCCGCGCTCGCGCAGGCGGCGGATCAGGTCGAGGGACTTGTAGGCCGCGATGCCGCCGCCGATGACGAGGAGGATCCGTTTGCCCGAGAGCGCCATCGTCAGAACCTTCCGATCAGCATGATCATCAGCGAGGCTGCGATGATCCACAAGGCCGCCGTGCTCCAGCGGTTGCCCCGCGCCTCGGCCCGGCCGATGGCCGCGACGCTGTCCCGGTCGAGGGAGACGCCGCGGGCGGTCACGTCCTCGAGCTGGTTGAGCACCCGCTCCGCCCGCAGGGCGAGGTCGGGCAGGTCGCCGACGACGCCGGCCAGGGTCCACAGGCCGTTGCCGGCCTGCTCGATGCGGCCGATGGGCCCGAGATGGCGCTCGATCCATTCGCGCACCACCGGCTCGGAGGTGGTCCACATGTCGAGCTTCGGGTCGAGGTTGCGGGCGACGCCCTCCACCACCACCATGGTCTTCTGCAGCATGACGAGCTCGATGCGCGTCGCCATGTCGAACAGGGCCGTGATCTCGAACAGCAGCGTCAGCAGCTTCGCCATCGAGATCTCGTCGGCGCGCCGGTCGTGGATCGGCTCGCCGATGGCGCGGATCGCCTGGGCGAAGTCCTGCACCGAGTGGTGCGGTGGCACGTAGCCGGCCTCGAAATGCACCTCCGCCACCCGCTGGTAGTCGCGGCGGATGAAGCCGAGCAGGATCTCGGCCAGGAAGCGGCGTTCCTTCATGCCGAGCCGGCCCATGATGCCGAAATCGACGGCAACGAGCCGGCCCGCCGGGTCCACGAACAGGTTCCCCGGATGCATGTCCGCATGGAAGAAGCCGTCGCGGATGGCGTGGCGCAGGAAGGACTGGATCACCGCCCGGCCCAGGGCCACCCGGTCGAAGCCGGCGGCCTCGATGGCCGCGAGGTCGTTGAGGCGGATGCCCTCGATCCAGGTGGTGGTGAGCACGTCCCGGGCGGTCAGATCCCATTCGGGCTTCGGCACGCGGAAGTCGGGATCGTCCTTGGTGTTCTCGGCCAGCTCCGACACGGCCGCCGCCTCGAGGCGCAGGTCCATCTCGACTGAGACCGAGCGGGCGAGCGTCTCGACGATCTCCATGGGCTTCAGGCGACGGGCGTCGGGCACCAGGCGCTCGAAGAGGCGCGCCGCGGCCCGCATGGCCTGGAGGTCGCGGGCGAAGCCCTCGCGCACGCCGGGGCGCACCACCTTGACGGCCACCGTCTCGACCCCTTCGGGCGTCCTGATCGTGGCCTTGTGGACCTGCGCGATGGAGGCGGCCGCGATCGGCTCGCTGAACTCAAGGAAAAGCGCCTCGATGGGCCGGCCGAGCGCGATCTCGATCATGCGCACCGCCTCGGCCTTCGGAAATGGCGGCATCCGGTCCTGAAGGCGCTCCAGGTCGCGCGCGGCCGCGACGCCGACGATGTCGGGGCGCGTCGCCAGGAACTGGCCGAACTTCACGTAAGACGGCCCGAGCCGGGTGAGCGCCGCCGAGAGCCGGGCCGCGCCGTCGCCGGCGCCCGGCCGCTCGATCAGCCGCGCGAGGCGCAGGAGCGCCCGGCCGGAGGGCGGAAGCACGTTCGGGTCAATGAGAGCGAGTGCGCCCTCGCGGGCCAGGATGAAGCCGGCCTGGGCGTTGCGAGCGAGATGGACGAGGCTGCCGATCACGTCAGATCTTCCAGCCCGAATGGATCGCCACGACGCCGGCCGTCAGGGCGCGGTGGGTCACGCGCCGGAAGCCGGCTTCCTCGATCATCCGAGCGAAGGCAGCGGGCGTCGGGAAGCGGCGGATCGACTCGACGAGGTATTGGTAGGATTCCGCGTCCCCCGTCACCATCTGACCGAGCCGCGGGATGACGTTGAACGAATAGGCGTCGTAGACCCGGTCCAGTCCCGGCACGTCGACCTTGGAGAATTCCAGGCACAGGAAGCGCCCGCCCGGTTTGAGCACCCGGTGCGCCTCGCGGAGCGCGGCATCGATGCGCGGCACGTTCCGGATGCCGAACGCGATGGTGTAGGCGTCATAGGTCTTCGACTCGAGCGGCAGCTCCTCCGCATTGGCTTCCACGAAGTCGATGCGGCCGTCGTAGCGGTGGCCCGCCCGCTCCCGCCCCACTTTGAGCATCTCGCCGTTGATGTCGAGCACGGTCACGTGAGTCTGCGGCCCGCCCGCGTCGAGGATGCGGAAGGCGACGTCGCCGGTGCCGCCGGCCACGTCCAGGTGCCGGAACGGCCGGTCCCGCGGCGGCCGCAGGGTGGTGACGAGGGCTTCCTTCCAGAGCCGGTGGAGACCCGCCGACATGAGGTCGTTCATGAGATCGTAGCGGCCCGCGACCGAGTGGAAGACCTCGTTGACCCGCCCCTGCTTCTCGGAGAGCGGCACGGATTGGAACCCGAAATGGGTCTTCTCGTCGGTCATGGGCTCAGAAACCTCTCACGTGCATGTTGCCGCGATCCATAGCGGATGCGGGCCCGGAAGGCTATGTAAGGAGGCTCCGGAACCGAAGAGATGGTTGATGCCTGAACTGCCCGAAGTCGAAACCGTTCGCCGCGGCCTGGAGCCCGCCATGGTGGGAGCCCGCTTCACCAAGGTGGCGCAGCGCCGGCCGGACCTGCGCTTTCCCTTCCCGGACCGCTTCGCCGAGCGGCTCGAAGGCCAGGAGGTGACCTCCCTCGGGCGCCGGGCCAAGTACCTGCTGGCGGACCTGTCCTCCGGCGAGGTCCTGGTCATGCATCTGGGCATGTCGGGCCGCTTCCTCGTTACGAAGGGTGGCGAGACCGTGATGCCCGGCGAGTTCCACCACGAGCATGGGGGATTGGGCGCCCACGACCACGTCGTCTTCGGCCTCTCGAACGGCGCCACCGTCACCTACAACGACGCCCGCCGCTTCGGATTCATGGACCTGGTGCCGCGCTCCGGGATCGAGACCTCCCGGCACTTCAAGGACATGGGGATCGAGCCCCTCGGCAACGAACTCTCGGGCGACGTGATCGCGAGGCTGTTTTCCGGCAAGCGCACGCCCCTGAAGGCGGCCCTTCTCGACCAGCGCCTGATCGCGGGCTTAGGGAACATCTATGTGTGCGAGGCCCTGTTCCGCACCGGGCTCCACCCGGAGGCGCCGGCCGGATCGCTCGCCGACAAGGCGGGAAAACCCACCGAGAAGGCGCACCGTCTCGCCGGGATCATCCGCGAGGTGCTGGCCGAGGCGGTCGAGGCAGGCGGCTCGACCCTGCGCGACCACGCCCAGGTCGACGGATCGCTCGGCTACTTCCAGCATTCCTTCCGGGTCTACGACCGGGAGGGCGAGCCCTGCGTGACCCCCGGCTGCACCGGCACCGTGTCCCGCCTCGTCCAGTCGGGACGCTCCACCTTCTACTGCCCCTCATGCCAGAAATGACAGCTGCGCCTTAAAGGCGTAGAGTCCCGATCGTCGATGGCAGGTTGCGGCTCTCGCGATCGGGGTCCTGCGGGGGGCCGGGGCGCACCGCTCGACGCTCATCCGCATCCGCCTGAACACCGTTCGGGAGGACAGGCCCATGGCGAGACTCCACGCTCTACACAGTTCCCATGCGGCGCTGGACGAGCCCTTCGTGCGCCGGATCGGCCCGGCCGATCTCTGGGACGCGCTGGTCGACGGGGTCGACGACTTCAAGGCGATGCCGACCCATGCGTTCTTCATCGCCCTGATCTATCCGGTCCTGGGCTTGGTGCTTGCGGGTGTCATCCTCGGCTACGACGTGATGCCGCTCCTGTTCCCGATCATGTCGGGCTTCGCCCTGATCGGGCCCTTCGCGGCGATCGGGCTTTACGAGCTCAGCCGGCTCCGGGAGGACGGGGAGGCGTTCAGCTGGGCCCACATGACCGGCATGCTGCGCTCGCCCGTCATCGGGTCCATCGTGGCGCTGGGGCTTTTGCTCCTCATCATCTTCATCGTCTGGCTCACGACCGCGGGGCTTCTCTACCGCACCGCCTTCGGGGCCGCCGAGCCGGCCTCCGCGTCGGATTTCCTCACCCAGGTCTTCGGCACCCGCCGGGGCTGGACGATGATCGTGGCGGGCAACCTCCTCGGCCTCGTCTTCAGCGCGGTGGCGCTCGCGGTCAGCGTCGTGTCATTTCCGCTCCTCCTCGACCGGAACGTGAGCGCCGCGACGGCGGTGCGCACCTCGATCCGGGCGGTCGCGGTCAATCCCGGCCCCATGGCCTTGTGGGGCGTCATCGTCGCCGGAGCTCTCGTCGTCGGGTTCCTGCCGCTCTTCCTCGGGCTCGCGGTGGTGCTGCCGATCCTCGGGCACGCCACCTGGCACCTCTACCGCCGCGTGGTCTCTCCTTAAGGCTGCAATCGGCGCATCGGACCCTGCGCTTTTTCCCTCTTGCCGAGCCCCGCCGCCTCGCCTACCGGTGGGCCTCCCTGAAGGAGGCGGCGCATGGCCTATGAAACGATTCTCGTCGAGACCCGCGGCAAGGTGGGGCTCATCACCCTCAACCGGCCCAAGGCCCTGAACGCGCTCAATTCCGCCCTCCTCGACGAGGTCAACCAGGCCCTCGACGCCTTCGAGGCGGACAACGGCGTCGGCTGCATCGTCGTCACCGGCTCGGAGAAGGCCTTCGCGGCCGGCGCCGACATCAAGGAGATGGCGAGCCTCACCTATCCGCAGATCTATCTCGACAACCAGTTCGGCGGCTGGGACCGGGTGGCCAACCGGCGCAAGCCGATGATCGCCGCGGTGGCGGGCTTCGCGCTCGGCGGCGGCTGCGAGTTCGCCATGATGTGCGACTTCATCATCGCGGCCGACACGGCGAAGTTCGGCCAGCCCGAGATCAAGCTCGGCGTGATGCCCGGCATGGGCGGCACCCAGCGCCTGACCCGGCTCATCGGCAAGGCCAAGGCCATGGAGATGTGCCTCACGGGCCGCATGATGGACGCGGCCGAGGCGGAGCGCTCCGGCCTCGTGGCCCGCGTCGTGCCGGCGGCCGACCTCCTGAACGAGGCGCTCAAGACCGCCGAGACCATCGCGTCCATGTCGCTGCCCATCGTCATGATGACGAAGGAGACCATCAACCGCGCCGACGAGATGTTCCTCGCCGAGGGCATCCGCTTCGAGCGGCGCGTCTTCCACGCCATGTTCGCCACCGCCGACCAGAAGGAAGGCATGGCGGCCTTCGTCGAGAAGCGCGCGCCCGAGTTCAAAGACCGCTAGACCGTGGGCGACATCGGTCTCGACATGATCGCGGTCCTGACCGCGGTCTCCTTTCTGGCCGGCTTCGTCGATTCCATCGCCGGAGGCGGCGGGCTGCTGACGGTGCCGGCGCTCCTGCTCGCCGGGCTCGACCCGGCGCAGGCCATCGCCACCAACAAGGTCCAGGGCTCGGTCGCTGCGGCCTCCGCCACCTACACGTTCGGCCGCAAGGGCCTGATCGAATGGCGCTCGGCCGGACGCTTCGCGCTCGTCGCCTTCGCGAGCGGCGTCGCCGGCGCGCTGTGCGTGCGCTTCCTGCCCCGCTCCGTGCTCGACGTGCTGATCCCGGTCCTGCTGATCGTGATCGCGGTCTATTTCGCGCTCTCGCCCCGCATCAAGGACGCGGACGCCCATGCGCGGCTCCCGCCGCTGGCCTTCGGGCTCACGGCCCCGGTGGCGATCGGGTTCTATGACGGCATCTTCGGGCCCGGGGCCGGCTCCTTCTATATGCTCGCCTTCGTGACCCTCCTGGGCTACGGGGTGGTGCGGGCGACTGCCCATACCAAGCTGCTCAATTTCGCCAGCAATCTCGGCAGCCTCTTCCTCTACACGGCGACGGGCGCAGTGGTCTGGCCCGTAGGAATCGCCATGGCGGGCGCCTCGCTGCTCGGGGCCCAGATCGGCTCGCGGCTCGCCATGCGGCTGGGCAGCCGGCTCATCCGTCCGCTGCTGGTGGTGGTGTCGGGCCTGATGGCCCTCAGGCTGCTCCTCGACCCGGCCAATCCGTGGCGCCAGGGCCTCAAAGCGCTTTTTTGACGCGCAAAGGCACTGCGCCGTTGACGTTGGGCGGCGCCGCGGCTATAAGCCGGCCACACATGAGCCCGCGCGTTCCGCGGGCTCTTCGGTTTCCATGCAATCAACCGATCGCCGCGGAGCTTTCTCAAGCCAGGCTCGTCGCATCGGACTTTAGAGAACGAGGTTAGGCCATGGCCAACACCGTGTCGGCCAAGAAGATGACCCGCAAGATCGCGAAGCGCACCGCGATCAACCGCTCGCGCCGCAGCCGCATGCGCACCTTCATCCGCAAGGTCGAGGAGGCGATCGCCTCCGGGAACCAGGCCGAGGCCGCTGCCGCGCTCCGCGCCGCCGAGCCCGAGATGATGCGTGCCGCCCAGAAGGGCATCCTGCACGGCAACACCGCCTCCCGGAAGGTGTCGCGCCTCGCTCACCGCATCAAGGCTCTGAGTGCCTAAGGGCGACAGCCTTCGCGGCCTTGCCAAGAACGATCAGACCCGGCCCGAAAGGCCGGGTTTTTTCATGCCTGCTTCCGGCATGGCGGACAGAAGCGGCGGATCCGGTTTTCGCCGGCGCGGATCTCCGGCTTCTCAAGCAATGCGCCGCCCGGGAAGCGGCCCATCGATCCCGAAAGGAGACGCCACTTTCGGGATCAATTCCCTCGCGAACGAACACCCGGATTTATCCACATAAGCCCTTGACTCGCCGATCCGAAAACGGGGTGAAGCACGCCCGGGGCGGGATCAAAACCGCACACAAAAAACCAAGCTTAGCCAACATCTTAGCAGGCAAAGCTTCGCGAAGCATTCCGTTCCGCCTCCGACTCGACCCGAATCGATCCTGAATCAACGTTGCGCCGAAACTCTTTTTGCACCGCTGCGCACAAGCTGTGACCGAACAGTGAATCAGTTGAAGAGTCAGGACTTTATGGCTTCCGGTGAAAAGCTGTGGACGGCCCTGTGGAGCCTTCTGGACCTCCCCGAGTCCCGATCCGCCCCGTCGCCCGTGTTGCACCCCCCCCACCCCCTGTGTAAGGTCAATCCACTTCGACGGCTCGCCGCGAAGTCATCCACTCAAGTGCCGATGTATAGAGCTCACACACGAGGACAGGGCGTTGTTACACGCGTCTGAAACACAAAAGAATGTCTGTCTCTCGCCCAGGGTTCACTTGGAAAGACTTGAGAGGGCACTAAGAAGATAGCTCAGTTCAGCTATCTCATCTTCTGTAAAAATCATAAATCTTTAGTACGATTGGGGGCGCCACGTTTTGGCTTCCTGTGGGACAGTTGTGTCTCCGGTGTTCAAAACGGGCAGTGGCGTTGGGGTCCTGACCTTTTGGGGCGGACCTCCTGGAGGGGATAATTGATGCAACGCAGTGAGGACCACCGCACTTTTTCGGCTCCGGACGAAAGAGGTGTCGAACCTTCGGCTGAACAGACGGCATCGGACGTATGGGCGCGGGTCAAGCGCCGGCTGCGGGCGGAGCTGGGCGAGGACATCTTCGCCAGCTGGTTCGGCCGCCTCGAACTCGACGCGGTCGTGGAGGGCTGCGCCTATCTGACGGTCCCCACGCGCTTCCTGAAGAGCTGGATCGAATCCCACTATTCCGACCGCGTCCTCGCGGTCTACCGCTCCGAGGCCTCCGACGTGGAGCGCATCGCGATCGGCGTGCGCAACACCCTGGGCCGCGATGCGCCGGTGCGCCGCGCCGGCGAGCCCGCCCGTCCCGCGCCGGCGACGTCCGCCGCCACCATTGCGGGAACGCCCTCCGAAGCGGATGCCAAGGCTTTCGCGGCGCCTGCGCCGGAGCCCCGCGGCGAGGCCTCCGATCTCGGCGGCGCTCCGCTCGATCCGCGCCTGACCTTCGACAGCTTCATCATCGGGCGCTCCAACGCCCTCGCCCACGCGGCCGCCGACCGGGTCGCCCAGTCGCAGAACGGCCAGGTGATCTACAACCCGCTCTATCTCCATGCGGGGGTGGGGCTGGGCAAGACGCACCTCCTGCACGCCATCGGCCATGCGGTTCGCTCGCAGGGCCGGCGCGTGATCTACCTCACGGCCGACCGCTTCATGTACGGCTTCGTGGCGTCCCTGAAGGCCCAGACGTCGCTTGCCTTCAAGGAGCGCCTTCGCGGCATCGACCTTCTGATCATCGACGACGTGCAGTTCATCCAGGGCAAGCAGATCCAGCAGGAATTCGGCCACACCCTGAACTCCCTGATCGATGCCGGCCGGCAGATCGTCGTGGCGGCGGATCGTCCGCCGGCGGATCTCGAGAGCCTCGACGAGCGGGTTCGCTCGCGCCTCGCGGGCGGCCTCGTGGTCGAGGTCGGGTCCCTGGACGAGGCCCTGCGCGCCTCGATCCTCACCACCCGTATCGAGTCCCTGAAGACCGTCCATCCCACCTTCGAGGTGGGACCGAGCGTGATCCAGTACGTGGCCCGGTCCATCACTGCGAACGGGCGCGACCTGGAGGGCGCCGTCAACCGGCTCCTGGCGCACGCGACCCTGACGGGTTCGGCCATCACGCTCGAGACGGCGGAGGCCGCGATCCGCGACCTGGTGCGCAATCGCGAGCCGAAGCGGGTGAAGATCGAGGACATCCAGAAGCTGGTGGCCTCGCGCTACAACGTCTCCCGGTCGGACATCCTGTCGGAGCGCCGCACGGCCGCCGTAGTGCGCCCGCGCCAGATCGCCATGTACCTGTCGAAGGTGCTGACCCTGAGGTCGCTTCCGGAGATCGGCCGGCGCTTCGGCGGCCGCGACCACACCACCGTGCTCCATGCGGTGCGCAAGATCGAGAAGGCGTTGGGCGAGGACCATGCCCTCTCGGACGAGGTCGAGCTCCTGAAGCGCATGCTTCAGGAGTAAGCCGCCCTCGCAGGCCTTTGATGGCGGATGTTCGGGGAAGGCAGGGGCCCGGCCTTGCTTTCTCCTGCAACACCCGCCACTCTTGCTGCCCCGCTTTTCCGCCGGCCATCCGCCGCGGTCGAGCCAAGAATTCCAACGAAAACGGGTGTTGGGACTATGAGAGTTACAGTTGAGCGCGCCGCCCTTCTGAAGGCGCTCGGGCATGTGCATCGCGTCGTCGAGCGGCGCAACACGATCCCGATCCTGTCGAACGTCCTCCTGCGCGCGGAGGACGGCATGCTGCGCCTGAAGGCGACCGACCTCGACATCGAGGTGACCGAGACGATCCCGGCCGAGATCACGGATGCCGGCTCGACCACCGTTCCGGCCTACATGATCTACGACATCGTCCGCAAGCTGCCGGACGGGTCGCAGGTCTCCCTCGAGATGACCGGCGACACGGGCCAGATGCAGATCCGCTCCGGCCGCTCGCGCTTCATGCTCCAGGCCCTGCCCGAGAGCGACTTCCCGGACCTCGCGGCCGGCGACCTGCCGCACCGCTTCACTCTCGCGGCCACCGACCTCAAGCGCCTCATCGAGAAGACGCAGTTCGCGATCTCCACCGAGGAGACCCGCTACTATCTCAACGGCATTTTCCTGCACACGATCGATGTCGGCGGCGCCACCATGCTGCGCGCGGTCGCGACCGACGGGCACCGCCTCGCGCGGGTCGAGATGCCGGCGCCCGCAGGCTCCGACGGCATGCCGGGCGTGATCGTGCCGCGCAAGGCCGTGGCCGAGATCGTCAAGCTGGTCGAGGACGGATCGGAAAACATCACGATCGAGCTCTCCTCCGCCAAGGTGCGCCTCACCTTCGACGGCGTGGTGCTCACCTCCAAGCTGATCGACGGCACCTTCCCGGACTACCAGCGCGTCATCCCGACCGGGAACGACAAGCTGCTCACCGTCGAGCGCGCCGACTTCGCCAAGGCGGTGGACCGCGTCTCCACCATCTCGTCGGAGCGCGGCCGCGCCGTGAAGCTCGCCCTCAACGACGGCCGCCTGACGCTCACCGTCAACAACCCGGATTCGGGCAGCGCCACGGAAGAGATTGAGGTCGATTACGACTCGGCACCGATCGATATCGGCTTCAACGCCCGCTACCTCCTCGACATCACGGCCCAGCTCGACGGCGACACCGCCCTGTTCAAGCTCGCCGACCCGGGCTCGCCCACCGTCGTGCAGGACCGCGAGGGCGCGTCGGCGCTCTACGTGCTGATGCCGATGCGGGTGTAATCCCGACTTCCATTCCGGGCTGCGCTTGCGCGGTCCCGGAATGTCGGAGGGCGACACCAATCCGCTTGATCTTTCGGCCCGCCTCCCGGAAAGAAGGGGCCGAGATTTCATATGTCCTCCGCTCCCCTCGGCCAGTCCCGAATCACCCGCCTGATCCTCCAGGATTTCCGCACCTATGCGGGACTGGACCTCGCCGTCTCGCGGCCGCTCGTGGCCCTCGTGGGCGAGAACGGGGCCGGCAAGACCAACGTGCTCGAAGCCATCTCCCTGTTCATGCCCGGCCGGGGCCTTCGGCGGGCGGAGCTCGCCGACATGGCGCGCCAGGGCGGGTCCGGGTCCTTCGCGGTCTCGGTCGCCCTCGATGCTCCCTACGGCGAGCACCGGCTGGGGACGGGACTCGAACTCCAGGGAGAGGCTGCCCGCGCGGCCCGCATCTGCCGGATCGACGGCATGCCGGCCTCCTCCCCGTCCGCCTTCGCGGAGTTCCTGCGCATCGTCTGGCTCACGCCCGATCTCGACGCCCTCTTCCGGGGACCGGCCGGCGACCGCCGCCGCTTCCTCGACCGGCTCGTGCTCGCGGTCGATGCCGAGCACGGCACCCGCGTCAACGCCCTCGAGCGGGCTTTGCGCTCCCGCAACCGGGTGCTGGAGGAAAACCCCGACGATCGCCTCTGGCTCGACGCCCTGGAGCGGGAGGTGGCGGAACTCGCCATCGCGGTAGCGGCGGCCCGCCAGGAGACCGTGGGACGCCTTGCGGCCATGATCCAGGAGACCCGGGAGGAATCCTCCCCCTTCCCGTTCGCCACGATCGGCCTGGAGGGCGAGATCGACGCCCTCGTGGCCACCCTGCCGGCGGTCGACGCCGAGGACCGCTACCGGGCGATCCTGCGCGACCAGCGCCCTCGCGACCGGGCCGCCGGGCGCACCCTCGTGGGGCCGCAGGCCACGGACCTCCTCGTGCGCCACGGGCCGAAGGACATTCCGGCCGGCATGGCCTCCACGGGCGAGCAGAAGGCCCTTCTCATCGGCCTGGTCCTGGCCCATGCCAGGCTCGTGGGCAACATGAGCGGCATCGCGCCCTTCGTGCTCCTCGACGAGGTGGCGGCTCATCTCGACCCCCGCCGCCGCGCCGGCCTGTTCGAGGCCCTGGAGGCGCTGGGCGGGCAGGTCTGGATGACGGGCGCGGATCCCGGCCTCTTCGCGGAGCTTGAAGGCCGGGCCGACGTGCTGCAGGTCTCCCCCGGCCGCATCGACCCGATGGAAGCCGCATGAGTTCCTTGCGTCCCTTCCTGGCCTTGAGCGTCCTCGGCCTCCTGGGGGTCCTGGCCCTGGTCCCGACCCTCGACGCCGCCATCGAGCAGATCCGCTATCTGCCCGATGCTCCGCCGGTGTCGGACGCGGCGCTCACCGCAATCCTGCTCATTCAGCCCGCGATCCTTCTCCTGGCCGCCGTCGCCATCGGGGTCGCGCTCGCGGAGCGGGCGGGCCTCGTGTCCATCCTGCTCCGGCGCTGCCGCGGAAAGGCGGCGCCCGAAGCCGCGGGCGGGTGGCTCTCCGGCCTCCTCCTGGCCATCGGCGCGGGCACGATCGCTGCGGCGGCGGATCTCATCCTGCGCACCCTCTCGCCCGGCTCCTTCGCCAGCATCCCGCGCCTCGACGACGTGTCCCTCGCGGGTCGGGCCACGGCCCTGCTCTACGGCGGCATCACCGAGGAGCTGATGATCCGCTTCGGGCTCATGACCCTCCTAGTCTGGCTCGGGATGCGCGCCCTGCGCGGCCGCCGCCCCCTCTGGCTCGTCTGGACCGCCATCGCCCTGGCGGCCCTCGCCTTCGCGGCCGGGCACCTGCCGGCACTCCTGAGCCTGGGACAGCCCGACACGCTCCTGGTCCTGCGGACCCTTGCCTTGAACGCGGGGCTCGGGCTCGTCTACGGCTGGCTCTACGCCTCGCGCAGCCTGGAGCACGCCATGCTGGCGCACATGGCCACCCATGCGGTATTCTGGACCGCGACACCGCTCCTTTCCGCTCTCGGTCTTTAGACATCATGGACATCACCGGCCTTCTGGTCTTCGCCACCGCCCTCTTCATCGCGGCCGCCTCCCCGGGGCCGGGCATCGCCGCCATCGTGGCGCGGGTGCTGGGGCGCGGCACGCAGGGAGCGGCCGCCTTCGGGGCGGGCCTCGCCATCGGGGACGTGATCTGGCTCACCTTCGCGATTGCGGGCCTCGCGGCCCTCGCCCAGGCCTTCCACGGGGTGTTCCTGGTGGTGAAATGGGTCGGTGCCGCCTACCTGCTCTACATCGCCTACAAGCTCTGGACGGCCCCGGCCGCGCCCCAGGAGGTGGTAGCCGACCGAAAGGCCGAACATCCCGCCAAGGTCTTCCTGGGAGGCCTGGCCGTGACCATGGGCAATCCCAAGGTCATGGTGTTCTACCTGGCGCTCCTGCCCACCATCGTGGACCTGACCCGGATCACCCTGCTGGGCTATGCGGAACTCGTCGGCGCGACCCTGACGGTGCTGGCGGTGGTCTTCGCCGCCTATATTGGGCTGGCGGCCCGGGCAAGGCGGCTCTTCACCAGCCCGAAGGCCATCCGGATCCTCAACCGGACCACCGGCACGGTCATGGCCGGGGCTGCCGCAGCGATAGCCTCCCGCTGAGCCAAAAAACTGCCGTTTTCGGGCGTTTTTTCCCCGCTTTCCCACGCGCGCGTATGCGCGTGGGGGTGAAATTTCAATCCCGAGTCACTAAATAACTGATCTGACGAATCAAACACCCCGGCGCGCATCCTCCCTTGTCCTGCCGCGCCTTCAAGGATCCCAGATGGCCGAACCCGCAATCAACGTGAATGCCGACGCCTACGGCGCGGAATCGATCAAGGTCCTCAAGGGCCTCGATGCGGTGCGCAAGCGGCCCGGCATGTACATCGGCGATACCGATGACGGCTCGGGCCTGCACCACATGGTCTACGAGGTGGTGGACAACGCCATCGACGAGGCGCTCGCCGGCCACGCCACCGAGGTCACCGTCACGCTCAACGCGGACGGCTCGGTGACGGTCACCGACAACGGCCGCGGCATCCCGACCGACATCCACCAGGGCGAAGGCGTCTCGGCCGCCGAGGTCATCATGACCCAGCTGCACGCGGGCGGTAAGTTCGACCAGAACTCCTACAAGGTCTCGGGCGGCCTGCACGGCGTGGGCGTGTCCGTGGTGAACGCCCTGTCCACCTCGCTCAAGCTGCGTATCTACCGCAACGGCAAGGAACACTTCATGGAGTTCCGCCATGGCGATGCCGTGGCGCCGCTCGCGATCGTCGGCGATGCGCCCGGCAAGCGCGGCACCGAGGTGACCTTCACGCCGTCGCCTGAAACCTTCACCATGGTGGAGTTCGACTACCCCACCCTAGAGCACCGCCTGCGCGAACTCGCCTTCCTGAACTCGGGCGTGCGCATCGTCCTCACCGACAAGCGCCATGCGGAGCACAAGCGCGAGGAGCTGATGTACGAGGGCGGCGTCGAGGCCTTCGTGCGCTATCTCGACCGCGCCAAGACCCCGCTGATCCAGCAGCCGGTCATGATCCGCTCCGAGCGGGACGGCATCGGCGTCGAGGTCGCCCTGTGGTGGAACGACTCCTACCACGAGAATGTGCTCTGCTTCACCAACAACATCCCGCAGCGGGATGGCGGCACGCATCTCGCGGGCTTTCGTGCAGCCTTGACCCGTCAGGTGAACGGCTACGCGGAATCCTCCGGCCTCACCAAGAAGGAGAAGGTCTCGCTCACCGGCGACGATTGCCGCGAGGGCCTGACCGCCGTCGTGTCCGTGAAGGTGCCCGATCCCAAGTTCTCGTCGCAGACGAAGGACAAGCTCGTCTCGTCCGAGGTGCGCCCCGCCGTCGAGAACGTGGTCAACGAGGCCCTCAACAACTGGCTCGAGGAGCATCCGCAGGAGGCCCGAACGCTGGTCGGCAAGGTCGTGGAAGCGGCCGCCGCCCGCGAGGCCGCCCGCAAGGCCCGCGAGCTCACCCGCCGCAAGGGCGCGCTCGACATCGCGTCGCTTCCCGGCAAGCTCGCCGACTGCCAGGAGCGCGATCCGTCGAAATGCGAATTGCTGCTCGTCGAGGGCGACTCGGCCGGCGGCTCGGCCAAGCAGGGCCGCGACCGCTCCTTCCAGGCCGTGCTGCCGCTGCGCGGAAAGATCCTCAACGTGGAGCGGGCGCGCTTCGACAAGATGCTCTCGAGCCAGGAGATCGGCACGCTGATCACCGCGCTCGGCACGGGCATCGGCCGCGAGGAGTTCAACCTCGACAAGCTGCGCTACCACCGCATCATCATCATGACGGACGCGGACGTGGACGGCTCGCACATCCGCACCCTGCTGCTGACCTTCTTCTTCCGGCAGATGCCGGAGCTGATCGAGCGCGGGCACCTCTACATCGCGCAGCCGCCGCTCTACAAGGCGACCCGCGGCAAATCCTCGATCTACCTGAAGGACGAGCGCGCGCTGGAGGACTTCCTCATCGATGCCGGCATCGAGAACGCATCCCTGCGCCTCGAGACCGGCCTGGAGTTCCACGGCGACCAGCTGAAGGGCCTGATCGACGAGGCGCGCCTCGTCCGCCAGGTCCTGTCGAGCCTGCACACCCGCTACGACCGCTCGGTCGTGGAGCAGGCGGCGATCGCCGGCGCCCTGCGCCCGGACGTGGTCGAGGATCCTGAGCGCGGCCCGGCCGCTGCGGCCTACATCGCCCAGCGGCTCGACGCGATCTCGGACGAACTTGAGCGCGGCTGGACCGGCGAGGTGCGCGAGGGCGGCTACGCCTTCTCCCGCACGGTGCGCGGCGTGACGCAGACCGCAATCCTGGACCAGGCCCTCATCGCCAGCCAGGAGGCCAAGAAGCTCGACGAGCGCGCCGCGACGCTGCAGGACGTCTACGCCAAGCCCGCCGTGCTGGCGCGCAAGAACGACGAGACGCCGATCGACGGCCCGGTCACCCTGTTCTCGGCCGTGCTGGCGAGCGGCCGCAAGGGCCTCCAGCTCCAGCGCTACAAAGGCCTCGGCGAGATGACCGCCCAGCAGCTCTGGGAGACCACCCTCGACCGCGACGTGCGCTCGCTGCTGCAGGTGAAGGTGAAGGACACCACCGACGCCGACGACCTCTTCGTGAAGCTCATGGGCGACGTGGTGGAGCCGCGCCGCGAGTTCATCCAGGAGAACGCCCTGAGCGTGGCGAACCTGGACGTATAAGGCCGATCAGAAAAACGGGACGTGACGCGTCACCCCATCGGAGGCGCCGGAGGCAGATGACTCCGGCGCCTTTTTCGTGGGCGGCGATTCACCGTCCTGATCCGCTTCGCAATGCCTGCCCTATGGGGCGTCGGTGGCCTGGACATACCCCCAGCTGTCCTTCTCCGCGTCGCCGGTGCTGGGCCCGACCTGCATCACGTGCATCGGAGCCCGCATGGTCGTGGAGCCGGTTCGATCCACCTCGACTCCGGTGCAGGCGAACCCGAACGTGTCCTTCTCGGCATCGTTGCTGACGGCGCCGAACGGAATGGCAAGATCAGAGGAGCGGCAGTCGGCGAGGGTGGGGCCCTGGCTGATCACCATCATGGCTGCGGCAGCGATCGTGTGGGTAAACAGGCGCATGGCGTTTCTCCATGAAGCGCATTGGCGGCGGACAGCTGCTGACAGCGGTCATCACTGGGAGGTTCTCGATGGCCGTCAGGCCCAGGCAGTCCCTTGCCGCATCCGCCGCTTGGGGGCTCCTTTTCGAACCCCATCAATGCTGGACGAGGACGATGATTGCAGCCGGGCGGCGAACGATCTTCCACCAGATGGTGGAGATCGCCCCTGCGGAGGGCCCACATGGACCGGCATGTGCGGTTCCGCACCTGAACCGACCCGCACGACCATTGGTCAAGCAATGGAGCCGGACGAAGCCTGCTCCGATTTCTAGCGCCAGAACAGCACGGCGGTGCCGACGACCGTCACGAACGCACCGCACCAAGCCTGCCAGGCGAGCCTCGTCCCCGTGCGGAGCCAGAGCATCGGCAGGATGGCGACCGGCGCCATCGAGGAGAGCGTCGACGCGACCGCCACGCTGGTGCCGGTCAGGGCCACCATGAGCATCGACATGCCGGCCACGTATCCGATGAAGACGCCGAGCGAGACACGGGCCAGGACCCGCCGCTCCGGAATCGCGATGCCGTTCTTCCATGTTCCCGGGAAGGCGAAATGGTACGCCCACAGGACGACCACGGCCACGAGCGCACGCGCCGCCATCACGGCGAACGGATCGGGATTGTCGAGCATCACCGGCCGCATCGACAGGATGCCGACGGCCTGGCCGAAGGCGGCGAGCACGGCCAGCAGGACGCCCGCGGCCGACAGGCGGACCTCCGCATGGACGGAGCTGTTGCGCGCCGCATCCTGATCGGCCGGGGGCCTACGGCCGAAGCCGACCGCGAACGCGATCCCGCCTGCGACCAGGGCGCAGCCGATCAGCTGGCTCGGTCTCAGGGTCTCGCCGAGGACCAGAAATCCCAGCGCCGCCGCGAAAGGTGCGCTCAGCGAGAAGATCAGGCCGGTCCGGCGCGCGCCGATCAGCGCGATGCCGGCGTTCAAGGCCGGGTCGGCAATCACGATGGCCACGAGGCTCGAGAGCACGATCAGCGGCACGTGGTCCGCCGAGAGGCTGCCCCAGTTGCCGACCACCGTGGCGAGGACGGCCAGCATCAGGAAGCCGATGAGCATGCGCCAGCGCGACAGCGCCATAGGACCGCCCACGGACTTCACGACCTCGGCGGAGATCAAGGTTGCGAGCGCGATGCAGAAGGATGTGCCGAGAGCGAAGAAAGCCAAGGGAAATGTCTCGCGGGGCCGGTTGTCAGCGGAGCGGGTCGGCGGTCGCGAGGAACCGGTCGATCACGTCGACCAGCAGAGCCTCCTGCTCGCGGTGCGGAACGTGCCCGATCCCGGAAAGGATGTGCGCGGTTCCCCGTCCGGCGGCGATGCGTTCGGGATGCGCGCGCGATCCGTACTCGTCCCGCTCCCCGTGAATGGCGAGCACCGGGCAGCGGACCGCCGCCAGGGCCCCATCCAGGGTCCAGTCCGCGAAGTCCGGACGGAGCCAGGTCCCGATCCAGGCATCCAACGCCCACCGGGCCTTGTCGCCGTGGTATTTCTCCACCCGCGCCAGATTGGCGGGATCCTGGAAGTCGCGCTGCGCGACGCGGATTCCTTCGAGGGTCCTGTCCTCCACGAAGGCCTGGGCCGCAATCGTCACAAGCGCCCGGCACCGGGTCGGGAAGCGGGCCGCTGTCTCGACCGCCATGCCGCCGCCGACGCTATGACCGCAGGCGACGAAGTCCTGCACGGCAAGGTCCTCGCACAGGCGCGGAACGACATGCTGCGCCTCCCTGGCGACGAAATCGAAGCCCGGTCGCCCCGGATGGGGATCGGAGCGGCCGAAGCCGAGGCGGTCGTAGGCGACGACGCGCCGGCCCGTGGCTTGCGCCAGATGCCTGGGAAAGCTGCGCCACAACTCCACGCAGCCGAGGGAATCGTGAAACAGCAGGATCGGCGCGAGACGCGCTGTCTCAGCAGCCTGCGGCGTCCAGGTCTTGGCGAAGAGGCGGCCCTCCTCGATCCGGATCCGGCGTTCCTGTTCCTGGACGGCGATGGGTGGCGTATCGGGCATGGAGATCATGTGCGTGGCTCGGTCCGGAGGGACCTATCACGCGGCGACGCTTCGCAGAAGCGGCGGATTTGCCCAGGCTGGTCGCCGCGAGCGCTATGGCGTGTCGAGCGACCCGTCGAGGCCAGGAGCGGGGGCAGCCGCGGGGCACCCCCGGTCGAACGGCAGGTCGGCGAGTTCCTCGAGCGTCATCCGCTGCAGGGCCGGATGAGAGAGCGGGTCCCTCGCGCGCTCCCGGCAGGCCGCGTCGTCCCCGTCGGTCTGCCAGGAATCCTTCAGCCGCCGGAGCCATGTGAACAGGTTCGTCATGGTTGCAGGCTCTCTCGATCTCCTCCCGGAATAAATGGCGTTTTTCTGCCGCAGACTGTAGGAAAGCTATATGCGCAACCTCAACCGCTTCCACCTGAACGGCCTGCGCGCCCTCGAGGCGGCCGGGCGCCTGGGAAGCCTGCGGGCCGCGGCCGAGGAGCTCGGCGTCACGATCGGGGCGGTGAGCCAGCAGGTGCTCAAGGCCGAGGAGCAGTTCGGGCACCCCCTCTTCGAGCGCCACCCGAAGGGATTGCGGCCGACGCCGTTCGGCCAGGAGGTCCTGGGCTATCTCGGGGCGGGCTTCGCGGAGATCTCCGCCGGGCTCGCGTTGGCCGAAAGGCGGCGGGAAGGCGTGCTGACCGTGTCGGTCGCTCCGGTCTTCGCCAGCAAGTGGCTCGTGTGGCGCCTGCAGCACTTCCGGGAGCGGCACCCCGACATCCGCATCCGCATCGACGCGGACGTCTCGCTGGTGGACCCGAACGCCTCGGACGTGGACGTGTGCATCCGGGTCGGGCGGGGCAATTGGCCGAACGTCAGGGCCGAAAGGCTGCTCGACCAGCTCGTCTTCCCGGTATGCAGCCCGGCGATGGCCGAGCGGTTGCGGCACCCTCGCGACCTTGCCCGGGTGCCGATCATCCGCGAGCCGACGCCGATGTTTGGCTGGGACGCATGGCTCGGCCCGAACGGACTGGGCGAGGCGATCCTCGGCGACGGGCCGGTCTTCTCCGATGCTTCCCTGTGCCTGGACGCGGCGATCGCCGGCCAGGGGGTCTTCCTCGGCTGGGAGACACTCGCCTGCGACGCGATCGCCTTGGGGCGTCTCGCGGCGCCGTTTCCGGACCGCTACGCCACCGGGATCGCCTACTGGTTCGTGACCTCCCGCTCCGCACCCGCAACGCGCACCGTCGCGGCCTTCCGGGACTGGCTGAAGGCGGAACTCTCCGTCGGCCGGTGAGAAGCGGCGTTCGGCGGAACGGCCACGGACATCCTCAGACGATCGACGACAGGGCGCCGGGGCCGTGGGACAGGACGGTCGCGAGCAGGCTCAGGCCCTGCTCCAGCTCGGCCCGGCTCCGGGCCGCCCCCAGGGACACGCGGATCGCATCGGGAGCTGTGCCGACCGCGAAGGCCTCGCTCGGCACCAGGGCGAGGCCGGACCGCCGGGCATGGACGGTCACGTCGGCCTGACGCCAGCGCTCCGGCAGGGCGAGCCAGAGGTGATGCCCCTCCGGATGGGCCTGGAACGGGAGCCCTCCGAGGATCCGCTGCGCGATCGTCTGTCGGGCCGCGCTCTCCCGCCGGATCGCCGCCGTGACGATGTCCAGGGTGCCGTCGTGGATCCACAGGGAGGCGAGCGCCGCCATGAGCGGCGGCATCATCAGGGCCATGGCGCGGATCTCGGCCACGAGCCGCAGGGTGTCGGCCATGGCGGGCGCGACCACATAGGCCGTGCGCAGGGCCGGCGTTGCGCATTTCGACAGGGTGGCAATGTGCCAGGCGATGTCGGGAGCGAGCGCGGCGAGCGGCACCGGCGCCTGCCGGGGCAGGACGCCGTAGGCGTCGTCCTCGATGATCGGAACCCCGTGCCGGCGGGCCACCTCGGCGACGGCCTCGCGCCGCGGGCGCGACATGGTCGCGGTGGTGGGGTTGTGGATGGTCGGCACGCAGTAGATCGCCTTCGGCTTCTCGCGGGCGCAGGTCTCCGCCAGGGCATCGGGATCGAAGCCCTCGTGGTCCATCGGTGACGGGACGAGGCGGATGTCGAGCCGCTCTGCGATCGCCCGCAGGCCCGGATAGGTGACGGTCGGAACGCAGACGACGTCGCCCGGCCGGGCCAGCACCCGCATGATGGCGTAAAGCGCCGTCTGGGCACCGCCGGTGACGACCGTCCGCTCGACCGGAACCGGCCCGAGGCGCCCTTCGAGCCAGAGGCAGGCGGCGGCCCGGTCGGGCCGGGCGCCCGCGCTCTCCTGGTAGGAGAGATGCAGCATGCCGTGGGGCGAGGCGAGCACCCGCGCGATTCCGTCCTGGATCCGCTCCCGCAGATCGGCCTCCTCCGGCTGGGGCGGCATGTTCATGCTGAGATCGATGACGGGTGACCCGGCCGAGGCCGTGGGATCCTTCGCCGTGGCGCGCACGAAACTGCCCCGGCCCGTCGTGGCGTCGATCAGGCCGAGACGGCGCGCCTCGTTGAAGGCGCGCGTCACCGTGGTGAGATCGACCCCGAGCGCCCGCGCCAGCAGCCGCTGCGGCGGCAGACGGGCTCCGGCCTCGAGGCGGCCCGACCGGATGTCGGCCCGCAACGCCTCGGCGATGGCGAGGTATTTCGGCCCACCTGCGTCTTCGATCTGCGGCAACCAGGACAGCACGTATTCTTTGACCCTTCGGCCCGAAGATTGTATGGATATTGTCCGTCACGACTACCATATATTGTATGGATCTTCAAGCCATACAAATGACCGATGCCAGCTCTCGCGGCATCCCAGGACCGACGATGACCAAAGCTTCCGTGCTCAAGTACGGCCTCAAGTGCCGCTGCCCCGAATGCGGCAAGGGCCGCCTCTTCAACGGGTTCCTGACCCTGGCTCCGCGCTGCGAGGTCTGCGGCCTCGACTATTCCTTCGCGGATCCGGCGGACGGCCCGGCCTTCTTCATCATGATCATCATGGGTATCCCGGCCGCCGGGTTCGGCGTCTGGGTGGAGATCATGTGGGAGCCGTCCGTCTGGGTTCACCTGCTCACATCGGGACCGTTCATGCTGCTGACCTGCATCCCGCCGATCCGCTTCGCCAAGGGCATGCTGGTCGCGAGCCAGTACGTGAACAAGGCCGAAGAGGTCCGCTTCGATACTTCCGCCCAAGCGAAGGACGCCCCGGTCACGGCCATGCGGTGAGGCCGGGGCTACCCGACGCCGGTCGGCCCTTCGAGCACGAAGCGGACCTTGCGGGCGAGGTCGAGCCGGCCATAAGGCTTGGCGATGACCTCGAACTCGCGTCCGCCCGCATCCGTCCGCTCGAGGGAGGCCTCCGCATAGCCGGTGGTGAGAAGCACCTTGAGCCGGGGCTGCCGGCGACGAGCCTCGCGGGCGAGGACGACGCCGTTCATCCCGCCGGGCATGATCAGGTCGGAGAAGAGCATGTCGACCGGCTCGCCGCGGTCGAGGATCGACAGGGCCTCGCGTCCCGAATGGGCCTGCAGCACCTTGTAGCCGAAATCCTCCAGGATCGACGCCGCGAGCTCGGCCACATCGTCCCTGTCGTCGACCACCAGGATGGTCTCCGTGCCCTTCCGAACGTTGGGCTGGCGCGCGACCTGCGGCTCCCGCCCGGCCGCCTCGTCGACGGCGGGAAAATAAAGCCGCACGGTGGTGCCGTGGCCGTCCTCGGAGTAGATCCGCACCGCGCCGCCGGACTGCTTGGCGAAGCCGTAGACCATCGAGAGGCCGAGCCCCGTGCCCTTGCCCTCGTCCTTGGTGGTGAAGAACGGGTCCATCACCCGCGTGAGCATCTCGGCCGGGATGCCGCTGCCCGAATCGGTCACCTCCACGCAGACGTAATTGCCCGGCACGAGATTCTCGTAGGCCGACAGTTCCTCCTCGCCGACCGTCACGTTGCGGGTGCCGATCGCGACCGCCTTGGTGGAAGCCGCCTGCACCGCATCGCGCGCGTTGGACACGATGTTGAGGATCGCCAGTTCCGCCTGGTTCACGTCGACGCGGCAGTTCCAGAGATCCGCCGCGAAGGACCATGCGATCTCCGTGTCGCCGCCGACGGCGCGCTCCGCCAGCGCGGCGATGTTCTGCAGCAGTTCGTTCATGTTGACGACGCGTCCATCGAGCTTCTGCTTGCGCGCGAAGGCGAGAAGCTGCTGCGTCAGGGTCGTGGCGCGGTCGACGGCGGAGCGGATGTTGCGGGCGCCGCGCTCCAGGCGGTGGCGGTCGAGATCGGGCTTGGCGAGGCCGTTCTCCATGAGGTCGAGATACCCGACCATGATCTGAAGCAGGTTGTTGAAGTCGTGCGCGATGCCGCCGGTGAGCTGGCCCAGCGCCTCCATCTTGTGCGCTTGGCGCAGGGCGTCCTCCGCGTCGCGCCGCCGGCTCACGTCGAGCTGCGAGGCGAAGAAGTAAACCAGCTGCCCTTCCTTGTTGTACACGGGCGAGATGAAGAGCGCGTTCCAGAAGGTCGAGCCGTCCTTTTTGTAGTTGAGGATTTCGGTGGCGATCTCGCGCTCGGCCGCGATGGCGCTGCGGACCTCGTCGACGGCGCCCCGATCCGTGTCGGGCCCCTGGAGGAAGCGGCAGTTCAAGCCGAGGATCTCGTCCGCGCGATAGCCGGTCATGCGCAGGAACGCGTTGTTGGCGAAGACGATCGGATTGTCGGGCTGGTGCGGATCGGTCACGATCATCGGCATCCGAGTCGTCTCGACGGCCGCGAAGAAGATGTCGTTGTTGTGCGGCTGCAGTCCGGAGGCGTTCGCATCCCGGTCGATCCGAGGAGCGGGCGGCAGGGGAGCGTTGAAATCCTCGGTCAAACGTCAATCCATGGGGTGTGCCGGGCGCCGGCGGCGTCGGGGCGAAACATGAACGCCGCCACTCGCCCCTGATGAAGGAGTGCGAAAGCCGGCGTTGTGTCGCCTTGTAGACAGATCGCGCTGAACTGTCTGTCCACTAGTGAACACAAGCAGGACTTCTGCGTTCCACCCGGACACGAGACACGAATCGGGGAGGACACATGAAGATCGCAGCGAGCGAACAGGCGAGTACGGCCGGCAACGGCTTCGGGAACAACCTCCTGCGCGCCTTGAAGCCCGAGGACCTCGCCCTGCTCGAGCCGCTCCTCCAGGATTGGCAAGCCGATGCCGGGACGGTGCTCTACGAGCCCGGCGACAACGTGCAATGCGCCTACTTCCCTTGCGGGCCGAGCCTCGTCTCCTTCATCGTGGTGCTCGACGACGGACGTGCGGTCGAGACGGCCCTGATCGGCCGCGAGGGCGCCGTCGGAGGAATCGTGAGCCAGGGCCGGCTTCCGGCCTATGCGCGCGCCGTGGTGCAGTTCCCCGGTCCGTTCCTGCGGATCCAGGCGGCCGACCTGGAGCGCGCCAAGGCGTCGTCGCCGAGCCTGCGGCACCTGTTCGCCCGCTATGCGGATTGCGTGCTGGCGCAGGTCTTCCAGTCGGTGGCCTGCAATGCCGCCCACAGCATCGAGCAGCGGACGGTCAAATGGCTCATGGCCGCCATCGACCGCACGGGCGATCACGACATTCCCCTGACCCAGGAACAGCTCGCCGGCATGATGGGCGTCGGCCGCTCCTATGTGAGCCGGGTGATCCAGTCCTTGAAGAGCCGGGATGTGCTCGAAACCCGACGCGGGGGCGTCCGCGTGAAGAACTTCGACGAGCTCGGCTCCCTGTCCTGCGGCTGCAACGACGCGCTGCGCCGCCATTTCGACCAGGTGCTCGCGGGCGTCTATCCGAGTCCCGAGGAGAGCTCCGCCCAGAAGGCTCAGTCCGACGGCCGGCGCCCGGGCTCGCGCATGCGGGAGTGACCGGGCGCTCCTGACGCGGTCAATGCCCGGTCGCGGCGTGGGAAGCGGCGACCGGCTTCGATTCCGGAGACCCGCGCTCGCGCAGGAAGACGCCGAGCACGATCAGCACCGCGATCGACAGGAACTCGCTCTGCCAGTTCTGGAAGCTCTCGTACCAGAAACCGGGCTCCAGCAGCGTTTCGGCTATGGTCTGCGTGGGCCGATGGTGCTGAAGCGCCTCCTCGTTCATCCGGCGCGTGCTGCCGGCCAGATGCAGCCAGAACGACATCAGGAACAGCCCCACCAGGGCGATGCTGAGCGAATGCGAATAGAGCTTCAGGAGCAGGCCGCCGCGATGGACCGGCCAGGGCGCGTCGGGATCGCCGCGATGCCTTTCGGGCGCCTCCTCCTCGGGATTGGGTTCGTCGGGCTTCTTGGATTCGGCCGAGCCCTTCTGGACGAGGAAGACCGTCAGAAGGACATAGACCGCCATCTGGAGGAACTCGCTCTCCCAGTTCTCGAACACCGCCGAGATGAAATGGCCGCTGGTCAGGTAGGCTAGAAAGCCGATCTTCGGCAGGCCATGGAGCGACAGCTCCTCGAGATGAGCCCTCCATCCGGTAACCGCCTGGCCCACCAGGGACACCGCGAAGAGGAAAAACAACGCCACGGAAAGCCCGTTGTCTCGCAGGAACCGACGCATACGCCCGACCTCATACGCTGCTACTGTCACGATTGGACAACGCGAAGCTGTGCTTTTCGGTTTCCCGGCCGATCGGCGGCCGCCTAACGCGCCTCCTCGGGAGCCTGGGAGCGGATGGCGTCCAGCAGTTCGTCGTCGGACAGGCGGCTTTCCCAATCCGAGGGCAGCTCCAGGCGGACGGACTTCGCGCCGCCGCTCGGGGTGCAGACGACATGGACCTCGTCCGGCGAGCCTTCCACGCGGGCGGCGTCCGCCTTTTCCGGGTCGTCGCCCAGCCCGGCGAAGGCCTGGATGCAGGACCATGTGATTCCGTCGGCGTCGGTGATCTCGCGCGGCATCGTGCCTCCTTCGTCGCGCCGGCCTTCCGGCTGCTGGTGTTCGACAACGGCCCAGCCGGGAATTCGTGCCTAAGATCCGGCCGAGAGGCCGAGGATGCGGGGCCCGGGTTCGAAAAAATCGATCTTCTTTGCAGATTCGACATGACATCTGTCGATCAAAGCTCGTAACCTTCTTGCCCTTGGGCTGCGGGCGCGCTACGCCTATGGCTCGAACACACGAGAGACTTTAGAAGGCATACGGATGGGCCGGGGTAACGAGCACCGCAATCGCCAACGCCAATTTGGCGGTCAGCCCGCGGATCCGTGGGGCGACTACGCTCCACCGCAACCGTCATACGATCGCGCACCGCGCCCACAGGCACCTCGGTCGGGATCGGACCGCGAGGCCGAGGCCCGCGTGAAATGGTTCAACCCGGAGAAGGGGTTCGGCTTCGTCGAGCTGACCGACGGCTCCGGCGAGGCGTTCCTGCACATCAGGCAGGTCGAGGCCTCGGGCCACACCACCCTGCCCTCCGGCGCGACGCTGGTGGTTCAGGTCGGACCGGGCCAGAAGGGCGCCCAGGTCAACGAGATCGTGAGCGTCGACACCAGCACGGCCGAGCCCGAGCGCGGCCGGCGCCCGCGTCCGGAAGGCGGAGGAGGAGCCCCGTTCGGCAGCCGCCCGCCGCGCTCCAGCGGTCCCGGCCAGTCGCGGCCGATCGACGCGGTGCCGGACACCCTCGGCACCGTGAAGTGGTACAACGAGACCAAGGGCTTCGGCTTCATCGCCGTCGACGGCGAGCCGAAGGACCTCTTCGTCCACGTCTCCGTCCTGGAGCGCGCCGGCATCAGCCGGCTCGATCAGGGCCAGACGGTGCGCGTCGCCATCGTCGATGGCCGCAAGGGCCGCGAGGCGGGAGCGATCGAGCTGGCCTGACCGGCTCCTCGCGCCACTAGGGATTAAGGAAAGGGCGGGTCCTCGGCGGGACCCGCCCTTTTTTCGTTTGGACGCAGCTTCCGGACCGGCCTCAGGCGGCCGTGGCGGCCGGCAGGCCTTCGGCCAGATCGGCGAGCTGGCCCGCGACGATACTCCAGCCTTCATGGAAGCCCATGGCCTCGTGGCGCCTCAGGGTCGCCTCGTCCCAGTGCCGGACGCGGGCGGTGTAGCGGGTGGCCGCGCCCTCCGGCTCGAAGGTGACGATCACGACCATGAACGGGTCCTGCGGAATCCACCCGGTCGCGAACGCGTTGGTGAAGACGATCTTCCGGTTCGGCTCGATCTCGAGAAAAACGCCCTCGGTCGGCATGTCCGTCCCGTCGGGCGAGCGCATTACGATGAGGCCCCGGCCGCCCGGCCTGAGGTCGAGTTCGACCATGGGCGTGGTGTAGGGGCGCGGCGCCCACCATTCGCCGAGACGCTCGGTCCAGACGCGGTAGACGGTTTCGGGAGAGGCCGCGATTCGGCGGGTGATCATGAGCTCGTGGAGGGCGGCGGGCTGGCTGGTCATGGTATTCGTCCCCTTGTTTCCGAAATCAGGATCAGGCCGTCGCCATCTCGCCTGCGGCCTGCGTGGCGGCCGCAACGTCCATCCACATCACCTCGAAGATATGGCCGTCGGGATCCTCGAAGCTGCGGCCATACATGAAGCCGTAATCCTGCTTCGGGCCGGGATCGATCCGCCCGCCGGCGGCTCCTGCCTTCGCGAGCGTGGCGTCGACCGCCTCGCGGCTTTCTTCCGACATACAGATCAGGACCTCCGTCGCGGCCTTGGAGTCCGCGATCGGCTTCGGAGTGAACTGCCGGAACTTGTCATGGGTGAGCAGCATCACGTGGATGGTCTCGGAGAAGACCATGCAGGCGGCGGTGTGGTCGGTGAACTGCTCGTTCTTCACGGCGCCGACAGCCTCGTAGAACGCGACGGCGCGGTCCAGGTCGGCGACGGGAAGGTTGACGAAGATCAGCTTGGACATGGGGTTTCCTCCAGGTTGGTTTGACAACGATTCCGCATTTAGTTATAAAAAGCAACTATGAAGTTAGAAAAAATAACTAAGACTTCCGAAACGGCTCAGAGGCGCCACTACGACGATGCCTGCGCAACGGCGCACGCGCTCGACCTCGTGGGCGAGCGCTGGGCGCTCCTCGTCATGCGCGAGCTCATGCTTGGGCCGCGGCGCTTCAGCGACCTGCGGGCGAGCCTGCCGAGCATCAGCGCCAACGTGCTCACTCAGCGGCTGGAGGGGCTGGAGGCCGCCGGCATCCTCGTACGCCGGCGCCTGTTGCCCCCCGCGGCCACCCAGGTCTACGAGCTGACGGAATGGGGCTACGAGAGCGAGCCGATCTTCCAGGCCCTCGGGCGCTGGGCGGCGCGCTCGCCTGCCCACGACCCATCCCTGCCCTTCAGCAACGTGTCGCTGATGCTCTCCATGCGCACGATGCTCGACGCCGGCAAGGCGGATGGGCTCGACGCACGGATCGGTTTCCGCCTCGGCGAGGAGACCCTGATGGCGCATCTTGCGGACGGGGCCATCGCGATCGCACGCGCGCCGCTCGACGGCGCCGACGTGGTCTTCGCCGGGACGGCCCCCATCGTGGCGGCTGCGCTCTATGGCGGCGTCCCCCTCGCGGCGCTGGAAGCCGACGGAGCGCTGCGCATCGAGGGCGACCGCGCCCTGGCCGAGCGCTTCACGACCCTGTTCCCGCTCCCGCCGAAGGCCGCGCACCCGGCCTCGTCGCCCCAACCCTAGCAGGGCCGGCGCCACGCTCTAGCTCTTGAAAGGCAACACAGCAGGAGCGTGCGATGTCGGAACATACCTACAAGATCGTCGAGCTCGTCGGGTCGTCCCCCACCAGCATCGAGGATGCGATCCAGAACGCCGTGAAGCGCGCGGATCAGACCCTGCGCTCCCTGCGCTGGTTCGAGGTCGTGCAGACCCGCGGCCATGTGGAGAACGGTCAGGTGAAGCACTATCAGGTCGTCCTGAAGGTCGGCTTCACGCTGGAAGGCGAATATCCGATCTGAGCACCGGGGTGCCAAACGAAAAAGGGCTCCGCCCTGCGGAGCCCTTCGTGTCGGAATCGGTCGGGCCGATCAGGCGGCCTTTGCGGGAGCCGGGGCCTTGCCCCACACCTCCTCGGCGATCTCGATGATCATGCGCAGCTTCGCCCACTGCTCGTCCTCGGCGAGGGTGTTGCCCTCCTCGGTCGACGCGAAGCCGCATTGCGGCGACAGGCAGAGCTGCTCGAGGTCGACGTACTTCGTCGCCTCCTCGATGCGGCGCTTGATGTCGTCCTTCTTCTCGAGCGTGCCGGTCTTGGAGGTGACGAGGCCGAGCACGACCTGCTTGCCCTTGGGCAGGAAGCGCAGGGGCTCGAAGCCGCCGGCGCGGTCCGTGTCCCATTCCATGAAATAGCCGTCGATCGGCATGGCGTTGAACAGGATCTCGGCCACCGGCTCGTAGCCGCCGGACGCGATGAAGGTCGAGCGGAAGTTGCCGCGGCACAGATGCATCGTGACCGCGAGGTCGGACGGCTTGTCCTTCAGGGCCTCGCGCACCATGCCGGCATAGATGTCGGGCTGCTTCTCGGGGTCGTCGCCGCGCTCGCGCAGCATTTCGCGCTGGGCGGGATCGCAAAGATACGCGAACGAGATGTCGTCGAGCTGGAGATACCGGCAGCCGGCGTCGTAGAAGGCGTGCACCGCCTTGTTGTAGGCCGCGCCCACATCCGCATAGAAATTGTCCATGTCTGGATAGACGCCCATGTTCATCATCTTCCGGCCGCCGCGATAGTGCAGCATGCTCGGGCCCGGAATCGTCATCTTGGCGACGCGGCTCGTGTTCTCCTTCACGAACCGGAAGTGGTCGATCATCGGGTGGTCGCTGAAGCCGACCTTGCCGGTGACGCGCAGCGCCTTAGCGATGCCGACGCCGCCCTTGAAGTTCATGCCGGAATCGGCCTCGATCGAGGTGACGCCGTCGAGGTGTTCCAGGAAGTCGAAATGCCAGTAGGCGCGGCGGAACTCACCGTCCGTCACGGCCTTGAGGCCGATCTCCTCCTGGCGCTTGATCAGCGCGCGGATCTCCTGGTCCTCGACCGCCTTGAGGGCCTCGTCCGAGATCTCGCCGCGATGATGCTTCTCGCGCGCTTCCTTGAGGGGCCGCGTGCGCAGCAGGCTGCCGACCATGTCGGCCCGGAACGGAGGTGTGGTGCGTTGCATGAGAGATTGTCTCCTTCAGAGTTGGGGGATCATGCCTGCGGCGGCAGGCGAAGCAAGGATTTCTTCGCCGCTCCGTGCCGCCGGAAGACGCGAGGAGGCGCCGTCCGCTCGGACGGCGCCTCCTGGTCGTCAGATCAGTTGGCCTTAGCGGCCTTGACCGGGTCCTTGACGTTCGGGATGGTGGCGAACTCGACGTTGTAGAGCTCGCCGTTCACCCGCTCGACCTTGCGCACGTAGATGTTCTGCACGATGTCGCGGGTCTGCGGGTCGATCGAGACCGGGCCGCGCGGGCTGGTCCAGCTCAGGCCCTTCATGGCGTCGATCAGCGCCTGGCCGCCGGCCCCGTTGGTCTTCTTCAGCCCTTCGTAGATCAGGTGCATGCCGTCATAGCCGCCCACCGCCATGAAGTTCGGCCGCATGCCGCCGTTGGCCTTCTTGAACGCCTCCACGAACGCCTTGTTCTCCGGGCTGTCGTGCGACGCGGAATAATGATGCGAGGTCACGGCGCCGAGCGCCACGTCTCCGATGTTGTTGAGCAGGTCGTCGTCCGTGACGCTGCCCTCCGCCAAGAACCGGATGCCGCTCTTGTCGAGGCCGCGCTCGACGAACTGCTTCATGAACTGCGCGCCGACGCCGGACGGCACGAAGGCGAGAAGCGCATCGGGCTTGGCGTCGGCCACCTTCTGCAGGAAGGGCGAGAAGTCGGGGTTCGCCAACGGCACCCGCAGGTTCTCCACCTGCCCGCCCGCCTTGGTGAAGGTCTCCGAGAACGCCTTTTCCACGTCGATGCCCGGGCCGTAATCGGACACGAGGGTCACGACCTTCTTGAGGCCCTCCTTCGAAGCCCATTCGGCGAGCGGGACGGTGGCCTGCGCGGCCGTGAAGCTGGTGCGCACGACGAAGGGCGACTGCTCGGTGATGATCGAGGTGGCGGCCGCCATCACGACCTCCGGCACCTTGGCCTGCGTCGCCAGAGGCGCCGTGGCGAGGGCCAGCGGCGTGAGGCCGAACCCGGCGAGGACCGCGGCCTTCTCCTGGACGATCAATTCCTGGGCGAGGCGCTTGGTGACGTCGGCGACGCCGGTATCGTCCTTGACGATGAGCTGGATCTTCTTGCCCGCCACCGTGTCGCCGTTCTGCTGCATGTACAGCTTCGCGGCCGCCTCGATCTGCCGCCCCGTCGAGGCGAAAGGCCCCGTCATCGGCAGGATCAGGCCGATCTTCACCGTCTCCTGTGCCCATGCGAAGCCTGCGCTGAGCGAAAGCGCCAGCGCGGCTGCGCCCGCCTTTAGAACCGTCCGTCGTTTCATGCGTCTCCTCCTGTGGATGTTCCCTCGGCCCGGGCTCTCCAGCGGCCCGGTTTTCCGTTTTTTGAAAGGCTAGCGCGTCATCGGGTCGATCCGATGCGCCTGGAAGCGGGATGCGAGCGCCGTGATCTCGATGGATTGCACGAGGCCGTTGAGCGCGTAAGGATCGCTCTCGGCAAAGGCCTGGGCGGCCTCGCGGGTGGGCGCTTCGAGCACGCCGAAATTGCCGATCGGCGTCTCGCCGTCGTCCTCGGTCAGGGCGCTGCCGATCAGCACCTTCGCGAGCCCGCCGCCGCCCGTGGCCACGTGCTGCCGGTGTGCGTCACGGTGCCGTTCGCGCAGGTCGTCGGCGTTCGCCCGGTGGCGGCAGATCATGAGCCAGTACATGGGATCACGCCGCCGCGGCCGGAGCGGCCGCTTCCTTGTTTTCCATCACGATCATGCCGGCACCCGTCATGGAGGCGGGCACGAAATAGTGCTTGTGCCGCACCACCACGTCGCGGTCCATGGCGCCGCGCATGACGAGCCACATCATCAGCTCGGCGCCCTCGCTGCCGAACATCTCCACGTACTGCTCGCGCGACATGGCCGCGAGCTTGTCGGGGTTGTCGGCGATGTCTTTCAGGAACGCCTGGTCGGCCTCCGGGTTGACGAAGCCGGCGCGCGCGCCCTGGAGCTGGTGCGAGAGCCCGCCCGTGCCGAGGATCACGAAGCGCTCGTCGCTGTCGTAGCTCTCGATCGCCTGACGGAGCACGCGACCCATCTCGTAGCAGCGGCTCGGAAGCGGGATCGGGTACTGGATCACGTTGACGAAGATCGGCACCACCTTGACGGGCCACTCGGCCGGGCGGCCCCAGAACAGCTCCATCGGCACCTGGAGGCCGTGATCGACCTCGATCTCCTGGCAGATCATCGGGTCGAACCGGTTCTCCACCAGCGTGTCGATGAAGTGCCACGAGAAATCGACCTCGCCCTTGAACGGCGCGATCGGACGCGGCCCCCACCCCTCGTCGACCGGGCGGTATTCCTCCGCGCAGCCGACCGCGAAGGTCGGCACCTTGTCGAGGAAGAAGGTGTTGCCGTGATCGTTGAAGATGACGACGGCGACGTCGGGCCTGTGCTCCTTCACCCAGTCCTGGCCGGGAATGTAGCCGTCGAAAAAGGCCTTCCAGTCCGGCGTGTCGCGCAGGCCCTTGTCGAGCGCCGCCGCGATCGAGGGAACGTGAGAGGTTCCCAGACCTCCGATGAGCTTTGCCATGGCTATTTCTTCCCTAAACGGTCGCGCAGGAAATCCGCGTGGTCCATGCCCGCCTGATGGGCGCCGATCTCGGTGATGCGGACCGGGTCGACGGCGGAGATCTTGAGAATGAAGAACAGGTTGCCGCCGAGCCGCACCATCTCGCGCCAGTTGCGCGACATCACCGCCTCCTTCTCCTCGGGCGTGAGGCCGAAGCGGTCGAGGTAGGCGCCCTCGTCCTGGCGGAACGCCTCCCGGTTCTCAGGCTTGCTCAAGCCCATGGCCATCTTGTTGATGCGGTATCCGGCCAGCGAGCGCTTGCGGTCGAAGAGCGGCGTATCCGGAATGCGGTCCGATGCATCCTTGTCGTCCATGCGTATCACCTCCCCGATGCGGCGGCCCGAGGGGCGCCCGCATTCTCGTTCTTGAAACCCAGCCAGCGCAGCAGCGCCTGCGAGACCTGCTCGGGCTGCTCCACGAGCGACATGTGCCCGCTGTCCTCGATGACCACGAGCTCCGCGTTCGGGAGCGCGGCGGCGATCTCCTCGTGCTGCGCGAGCGGGCTCCAGCGGTCCTGGCGCCCGACCATGACGAGGGTCGGGCAGGCGATGCCCGACAGGTAGGCCCGGGCGTCCGGCCGGTCGAGCAGCGCCCGGATCTGGCGCTGGTGCTGCTCGGGCGTGGCGCGCAGGACCATAGCCTTCAGCGGCTCCATGAGCGCCCGGTCCTCGACGCGATCCTCGTGCACCATGGGCGGCAGCCATTTCTCCGCCAGGGAGCCCATGCCCTGCGCGAAGGCGAGGTCGACGAGCACCTGCCGGTTCGCCTCCTCCCCGTCCCGGCGCGGATGGATCCCCGTGTCGATCAGGGCGAGGCGCTCGACGCGCTCGGGTGCGAGACGGGCCATCTCCATGGCGGCCCTTGCGCCCATGGAATGGCCGATGACCGTGACGGGACCGTCCGCGAGCGCCAAGGCCGAGCGGGCCATGCCTTCGATGGAATCGTGCCGCGAGAAATCCGCCACGACGACGTCCGCATGAGGCTTCAAGGCCTCGACCTGCGCGGCCCAGACACTGGCGTCGCAGAGGAGGCCCGGCAGGAGAATGATGGTCGGTCGCTTGCTCATGGGTTCGTGCACATGGTTCCGGTTACGCGCGGACGCGCCTCCTGATGAGGGTGGCGCCCGGCACGAGATCGAAGATCCGCTGATTGGACAGAGCGAGTTCCAAGTTGCGGTGGGCGAGCCGCGCATGCTCGCGCATGATCGCCTCCGCGCGCCCGCTCTCCCGGCGCTCAATGGCGTTGAGGACGCAGCGGTGCTGGTCCTGCGCGACCGTGAGGATGTGGTGCGCCTCCGGGGCGTTCGACTGCGCCTCCACGAAGGCGCTGGGCGATGCGAAGGGCAGCGCGCTCGCCCGTTCGAGCTGCCGCGCCAGCGCTTGGCTTCCGGCGAGATCGATCAGGAAAGCGTGGAACTGCGCGTTCAGCTCTACGTAGCGCGAGATCGCGTCCACGTCGAAAGCCTCGCGCCGCACGACCTCGTCGATGGCGTCGAGATAGGCTGACGCCGTCTGGAGATCCGTGCGGCTGGCGCCGCGCTCGGCAGCCAACCGCGCCGCCAGCCCTTCGAGCGTGCCGCGGATCTCGATGGCCTCGAACACCTCGCGCTCGGAGAACGCCCGCACCGCGAACCCGCCGGACGGAATGGCCTCGAGCAGCCCCTCCTCCTCCAGCCGCACGAGCGCCATGCGCACCGGCGTGCGCGAGACGCCGAGCCTGTCCACCATCTGGAGTTCGGAGACGCGCTCGCCCGGGCTCAAGGATCCGGTGAGGATGAGGTCGCGCAGGGCGAGCTGCGCCTTCACGGTCTGGGACACGGCCCGTTCGCCACCCTTGTCAGCCACCATGGGAGCCCCCGTTCGTCATGCGCTCCAGCCGTGCGATGACGCGCCGGTGATGAACGCTGCGGCTGTTGCGGGATCGCGACATCAGGCGGCCCTGTCGGCGGTGTCGATGGTGATGCTGCCGCCGGCGACCCGGGACACGCAGGTGCAGAGCTTCACGTTCGCGGCCTTCTCCTCGTCGCTGAAGAAGACGTCGCGGTGGTCGACGATTCCGTCCGTCTCCAGGATCGGCAGCGCGCACAGCCCGCACTCGCCGCGGCGGCAGTCGGAGATCATGCCGACGCCCGCTTCCTCCAGCGCATCCAGCAAGGTTTTGTTCTGCGGAACCTCGATCTCCATGTGCAGCCGCGGGATCTTCACCCGGAAGGCTTCGGACGGATAGCGGCCGCTGTTGCCGAAGGTCTCGAAGCGCAGTTGATCCACCGGACGGCCGCTCGCGTGCCAGGCGCGCTTGGCGGCCTCCAGCATGCCGATGGGGCCGCAGACATAGAGCTCGCCGCCCGGTGCGAGGCGGGCGATCTCCGCGTCGAGATCGGCGCGCTGCCCCTCCTCGTCCACGAAGACCTGAAGGCGCGGCCCGAGGCGCTCCTGCAGGTCGTCGAGGAACGCGAAGTCCTGCCGGCGCCGGCAGGCATAGAGGAGCCGGACATTCGCGCCGGCCTGCGCGAGGGCGAGCGCCATCGTGTAGATCGGCGTGATGCCGATGCCGCCTGCGAGCAGCAGGTATTCGGGCCGGCCGCGGCTGAGCTCGAAATGATTGCCCGGCGTCGAGACGGTGAGCTTGGCGCCAGGCGCGAGGCTCCACATATAGGCCGAGCCGCCGCGGGTATCCCCCAACAGCTTCACGGCGATCTGATAGAACCCGTCCGTGCAGGGGCCGACGATCGAGTAGGACCGTACGTCCGCGCGGCCGTCGATCAGCACCGCGACGTTGATGTGGCTGCCCGGCGTCGGATGCACGAACTCGCCCTCAGGCTCGATCTCGAAGAGCCGGATGTCGGGCGTGAGATCCCGGATGCTGCGCAGGGTCGCGCCGCCCCATTCGACGGGCTCGCTCATGGCCCGCGACCTACTCGGCCGCCTGGCTGGGCACGTGGGGCTTCGGGTGCTCCTCGGCCAGCATGGCGTCGATCAGCTTACGGGCCCACAGAGCGCCGGCATCGATGTTGAGGTTGTAGAAGGGCATGCGCGGATTGCGGTCGATGGCCTTCTGCTGCGCCTCCAGCACCACGTGGTCCTGGTCGTAGACGCCCTTGCCCTCGTTGACGTGCGCCTTCTGGATGTCGCGCGAGAGCTGCTCGTCGTCGGTCCGGAAGGTGCGCACGAAGTTCCAAAAATAGTGGCAGGTTTTTTCCGTCGCGGGCGTGATCGCCGCCAGGAACGCGCCGTTGACGCCCTGCGAGCGGTCTCCTTGCGGCGCTCCCGTGCCGGTGACGGCGACGCCCACGTCGCCCACCACGGTGGACGGGGCCTGGAAATAGATGATCTGCCAGCGGTCCACGTGTTCGCCCGGGCGGTTGAGCTGCTTGGCCCAGAAGGGCGGCGGCTCGATATCGATCATCCAGCGGGTCACGGTGGCGGTCCGCTCCGTATGAGTCACGTCGAAGGGCGCGCTGGTGATGGCCTCGTCGCCGATGCTGCCCGCATGGACGTAGGTCTCGTGGGTCAGGTCCATGAGGTTGTCGATCACGAGCCGGTAGTCGCAGCCGAGATCGTAGAAGGTGCCGCCCTCCCCGACCCAGTCGGTGCCGTCGTTCCAGTGGAAGTCCGGGATCTTGGCCGGATCCGCGAGCGCCGGATCGCCGGGCCAGAGCCACACGAGCCGATGGCGCTCGACGACCGGATAAGCGCGCACGCAAGCCGACGGGTTGATGGTCTTCTGGGCCGGCATGTAGGTGCAGCGCCCGGCGGCGTTGAAGACGAGGCCGTGATAGCCGCAGACGACCTCGTCGCCCTTCAGATGTCCCATGGAGAGCGGCAGCAGCCGGTGCCAGCAGGCATCCTCCAGGGCCGTGACCTGGCCGTCGGTGCGCCGGTAGAGCACGACGTCATGGTCGCAGATCGTCCTGGCCGCGAGCTCGTGCTTGATCTCATGGCTCCAGGCGGCCGCATACCAGGCATTCAGGGGAAATGGCTTGGCGTCCATGCTTGTTTCCTCCGTTGGGGACAGAGTGTATACAGACCTTCCCTTGCGGCAAGCCTGCTCGCCCGCGAAATCGTTGCTGCGCCGCAGCAATAGAGGCGGATATGGGATCTTATGTATACATAGTCCTGGGATAGGAGTGTCTCGGCCTCTGCGACTCAAGGACGAGACCGCCCGCCTGCTCGAGCAGAAGGCCGCCTGAGCGGCGATCTTGGGAGAGGCCGCCACGGGTCCATCGGCGGCGCTTCCGGGCGCGGGGCGTCTAGGTCCGGCGCCGCACCAGGGCGAAGACCGGTGCCGCCCCGATCATGACGAGGAACACCCGGATAATGTGATGCGCCGCCACGAAGGCGACCTCGATTCCGAGCGAGAGCGCCACGAGGCTCATCTCCGCGAGCCCGCCGGGCGAATAGGCAAGCAGCAGGGTCACCTCGCTGTAGGACGAGAGGCGGCTCACGCCGGCCGCGAACGCGAAAGTGATAGTGAGCAGGAGGACCGTCGATCCGAGCGACAGCACGAGAATGCGCAGGATCTCGCGGGGCAGGATGCCGGCGAAGCGGCAGCCGATGGTGGTGCCGAGCACGAGCTGCGCGGCGGTGACGATCTCCACGGCCGGCACGAAATGCGTCAGGCCCGAGATGTGGACGGCGGCGCTGACCAGCATCGGCCCGAGCAGGAGACGCGCGGGCAAGCGGAGAAAATGGCCCACAAGGCTGCCCACCACGGCGGTGCCCAGGAGCCAGGCCTCCTCGGTCCAGGGCGTCTGCGTGATCGACACGCCGAATTGCGGCCGCGCCCCGACGACGACGCCGCTGGTCAGCCAGATCAGGAACGGCAGGGTGAGCACCACGAGGAGGACCCGGGCCGAATGCACGAGGGCGATCAGGCGGGGATCGCCGCCCTTGTCCTCGCCGACGATCACCATCTCGACGAGCCCGCCGGGCATTCCGGAGAAATAGGCGGTCGGCATGTCGAAGCCCGCCACCCGGCGGAAATAGAACACGCAGGCGGCGCCGCTCACGGCCACGAAGGCCATCAGGCCCAGGATCGTCGGCAGCCAGTGGGTGGCGCTCTCGACGACCTGGGGCGTGAAGCCCGCGCCCAGCATCACGCCGATGATCATCGTCATCGGCGGCCGCACCGTCCCGGGCGCCTTGATGGGGGCCCGCAGGAGCGCCGCAAGGGTGCAGGCGGTCATGGAGCCGAGCATCCAAGGCAACGGCAGGCGCAACTTCAGGAAGATCCAGCCGCCGAGCGCGCCGATCAGCAGGGCCGCCATGAAGCGGCCGTAGGGAAACACGGCAGGCGACAGGCTCCTGACCCAGCTCCGGCAAGACGCCACGAGTTCGGAAACCATCGTTCCTCAGCTCCGGCAGGGCCGGGTCCGATGCTTTAGAAGCCCGTGAAGCCGGTGTCGAACGAGTAGGAGACCGTCAGGCCGAGGCCGAACTGGTTCTCGTCGCCGAAGCGCTTGACGATCGGGCTGTCGGCGGCATCGCCCACGAGGCGCTTGTAGGTCACGAAGGCGGTGGTCGACCATTGCGGCGACCACTCGTAGGTCACGCCCGTGGTCACGCCGACCGAGGTGAGGCCGCCGGACGGACGATAGGGCACGACCTGGCCGTTGATCGCCGCCTCGAGCGGCGTCACGCCGAAATAGGTCCGGGTGAACTCGCTGTCGCCCAGCGCCAGGCGCGGGCCGACCGAGACCGTGAAGGCCCCGAAGCGCTGAACGAGGTCGAGGCCGAGATCGGCCACGAAGCCCTCATGGCCGCCGACGCCGCGGCGCAGCTCGGCGCGGGCGCGCAGGAACTCCACCGGCCAGTACTCGACGAAGACGCCGGGCTCCACCGCCCAGTCGATCTTGTCGAGGCCGTAGAGGCGGCGGTCGTCCTTGTAGTAGCGCCCGCCCTGGAAGCGGCCCACGAAGCCGACCCGGACGGCCGATTCCTCCAGGAGCGAGAAGCTCAGGCCATCGTCCGGCGCGCTGAAGCGCTCCGGGGTGCCGGAGCGGCGGAAGCTGACCGACGGAAAGCCCACGACGCTGAAATCGTCCGCGCCCGGGTAGGACGGCCCGACCCTCAGATTGCCCTTGATGGTGGCGATCCAGCTCGCGGACGCGACGGGCGCCTGGGTAAAGAGCAGGTCCGCGGCCTGGGCCGGGGCGAGCGAAGCCCCGATGGCGAGGAACGGCATGAGTGCAAGGGTTTTCGAGAGGCGCATGTCGATTCCTGCTTCGGCTGCGGTTGAGCCCTCGTGGCCGCAAAATTCCGTAAGGTCAAGCATGATCGGCGAAGCGGCGAGCGTCCCGCAAGGCCGGAATGCGCATCGATACACAATCCAGGTTTCCGATTTCTTTCCCCGCCCTCGCGCAGCGTCAGGGCAGGCGCTATAGGCAGAGGCATCGCAGCAGGAGAACACGCGGTCATGGTGGGTATCGGCATCATCGGTCTCGGCGTCATGGGCCGGCGCTTCATCAGCGGGCTCAAGGCCAACCCGGATTTCTTGATTCGAGGCGCCTACGATCCCGCGCCGGTCGAGACCGACGTGCCGCGCGTGGAGAGCGTCGCGGCGCTTCTCTCCGATCCGGCGGTCGCGTGCATCTACATCGCGACCCCGCCGGCGACGCACGAGGAGCTCGTCCGGGCCGTGGTCGACGCCGGCAAGGCGGTGTTCTGCGAAAAGCCTCTGACAGCCGATCCGGCGAGCGCGCGCCGCTGCCTCGAGGCGGTGGAGCGCGCCGGCGTGCCGGCGGCCGTGAACTTTCCCTTCGCGACGGCGCCGGCCGCCGTGCGCATGAAGGAGCTGGTCGAGACCGGCGCCCTCGGGGAGGATCTCTCGGCCCATCTGACCCTGCGCTTCCGCACCTGGCCGCGGGGCTGGCAGCAGGGCGCGGCTGGGTGGCTCGCGGGCCCCGAGCAGGGCGGCTTCACCCGCGAGGTCGTGTCCCACTTCATGTTCCTGGCCGGCCGCCTGTTCGGACCGGGCAGGATCGTCGAGAAGCAGGTCGAGCGTGGCCCCAACGGGAGCGAGACGCGCCTGCACGCCGTGCTGCACTTCGCGAAGGCGCGGATGACCATCGATGCGGCGGTCGAGGGCGAGGCCGAGGAGTTCAACCGCTTCGAGGTGAAGGGCTCGAGGGACATCGCCGCGATGAGCGAGTGGTACCGGCTGACCCATTCGGGCGGCGACATCGAGCCGGCCCGCGCCGACGGGTATCAGATCGCGGAGCTCGCCAGGCTGCTTTCGGGACAGAAAAGCCGCCTCGCGACGGTGCGCGAGGCGGCCGACGTGGTCGATCTCATCGAAGGAATTCTGGCGGCTTCAGGCCGAGCGATGGCCTGAGGCCTCTTGAGACGCGACGCCGCTCCCGCAACCGGGCTCCGAGGCTCGTCTACCAGCCGCGCTGGCGCTTGATCATCTGCTTCTGCATGTCCTTCTGGGCCCGCCAGTAATCCTTCTCCGCCTCCTTCTGCATCCGGTAATAGTCCCGGACCCGCTCCTTGCGGCTGGTGGCGTCGCGATACTGTTTCCAGTCGTAGTGCCGGTCGTGGATGTATCCATCGTCCTCGCTGTCGATGGAGAACTGGAAGAACTGCGCCGGGACGGCGACCGGATCAGGGCCGGACAGGGACGCGGCCGGAAGGGCGGATGCCGGGGCGGCGCCGAGGCCGGCCAGGATGGCTGTCAGGACGAAGCGATTCATCTGTGCCATGGGGCTCGTCTCCTGTCCCGTTACTGTCGACGCTCGAAGACCTGCGGCAGGATCGGCGAGATCCAGTTCATGGTCTTCACCGCGCCGTTGGCGCCCCGCTCGAACCGGACCTGCGCGACGACCTCGTCGCCCATCATGGCGACGATGGGCGCGTAGGCCCCGGCAGGATCGAGATGCGCGTCGAAGAGATCGTCGTCGCGGATCGTCAGGGTCAGCACGGCCTCCGTATCCTCAAGCCTCAGCCGGAGCGTCCGGCCTTCGACGCTGACCGTGGCGTCGCCCAGAAGCGGCGAGGCGTAGGTTCCGGCAAGGTCCGCCGCGGCCTGGGCGGGAGCTTCGACCGGAGGCCCGGCCTTCTCCTGGTCGGCGACCTCCCGCGCGCGAGCCGCCTCGAGGGCGAGCGCCACGTTGTCGACGGCATCGTTGTCGAGGAGGCGGTCGTAAAACCATTGCGCGGCCGCGTCGGGAAACCCCTGATTCTGCGCATTGGTGAGAACGACCACGCCGACGTCGCGGTCGGGCAGGAAGCCGATATGGGCGCCGAAGCCCATGGTGCCGCCGTTGTGCCAGATGATCCGTCCGTTCGGGGTCGAGGTGACGACCCACCCGAGCGCATAGGAAATCCGCTCGTTCATGGCGACGCGGGGGGTCCAGGTCGCGTCGAGGTTTTTCTCGGAGACGATGATCTTGTTCTCGAACTGACCGCGCCCGAGCTGCATGCGCAGCCATTGCGATACGTCGGGCACGTTGGAGTTGATCCCGCCGGCCGGACCATGAATGTAGGGAAAGGATTCGTGGAACGGGATGACGACGGTGGCGTCCTTGTCCTGACGGTGGCCGGTGGCATGGTCGGGCGCCGCCTCGATGGCAGCCGCCGAGGTCGTGGACGAGGTCATGCCCAGGGGCTCGAAGAGGCCCTTCCTGACCACGTCGCCCCAGGACGGCACGCCCATCTTCCGCGCCAGGATCATCCCGCCGGCCACATGGGTGATGTTGGTGTAGGTGAAGTCGGAGCGGAACGTCAGCGTCAGGGGGGCGCCGCGCAGGGAACGGACGAGCGTGGTGGCGTCATAGCCGAGCGCGGTCAGGCCATCGTTCACGTAAGGCGTCAATCCGCTGCGCTGGGCGGCGAGATCGACGACGCGGAAGTCGCGTCCGACCCAGGGATCGCTCAGCTGGAATTCCGGCAGGAGGTCGGAGACGCGGTCGCTCCATTCGAGCCTGCCCGCATCGACCGCCTGGGCCAGCGTCGCGCTGAAGAAGGCCTTGGTGGTGGAGCCGATCTGGAAGATCGTGGCGGGATTCACCGGATCCGGCTTGCCCAGCTCCTTCGCGCCGAATGCCTTCATGTAGATGAGCTTGTCGTCGTGCACGATGCCGACGGCGAGGCCCGGCACCTTGAAGCCTTTCATGCCGGTTTGAAGGTAGGCTTCGAATTCCGGGATCAGCCTGTCGATCCGCTCTCGCATGGCCGTTGGGCCGGCGCCCTGCGCCTGCGCCGGAGAGGTCGCCGCGCCCGCAAGAGCCAGGGCTGCGGCAAAGGCCGAAATCCGCATCGACAGGAAGTTTGACATCCGAGCCCCCTCGTCCGCCTTTGGCGATCGGAGCGATGGTGTCAGAACTTCGTTGCGTTCTCAATGCGGAAAGGCACGAGTCCTAGATCATATTCCTATATCTCCCCCGCCCTTCGTCAGACGGGGGAGACGGTCGGCGTCCTACAGCGGCTTGAGGCCCGCCTCGATCTCGGCCCTCCGCGGCTCCAGGAAGGGCGGCAGAGCGAGGCGCTCGCCCAGGCTCTCCATGGGCTCGTCGGTGGCGAAGCCCGGGCCGTCCGTGGCGATCTCGAACAGGATGCCGTTCGGCTCGCGGAAATAGAGGCTCTTGAAGTAGTAGCGGTCGACCGGTCCGCTCGACGGCGCCCGCATCGCCCGCAGGCGCTCGGCACATTCCCGGTAGGTCTCGTCGTTGGGCGTGCGGAACGCCACGTGGTGCACGCCGCCCGCACCCGGCTGCGCCGGGTCGAGATGCGGCTCCACCGCCACGTGCAGCTCGGCCGAGGGACCGCCCTCGCCCATCTCGAACACATGAACTGGGGTGTCGCCGGCGCGGTATTCCCGCGCGGCGCGCATGTCCATGCCCATGGTGAGCACCGCCGCCGTGCGGTCGATCCGCGGCACGCTGATGGTGATGGGGCCGAGGCCCCGGATCTGGTGCTCGGCCGGGACGGGGCTGCGCGCCCACGGATGGGCCTCGTCGCCGCGCCCGCCGTCGTCCACCAGCGCGAGGCGCTGGCCTTCCGGATCCTCGAAGAAGAGCCACAGGCGGCCGTCGCGCTCGGCGATGCCCTGGTGCGGAACGCGCAGCGAATCGAACCGCTCCTTCCACCACGCAAGCGTCTTCTCGCCGTTCACCCGCATGGCCGTGTTGACGATGCTGTGCGTGCCGCGCCGCTCGCGCTCCACCGGCCAGTCGAAGAACGTGATGTCCGTGCCGGGCGAGGCGAGCCCGTCGGCGTAGAACAGGTGATAGGCGGAGACGTCGTCCTGGTTCACGGTCTTCTTCACGAGGCGCAGGCCGAGCGCCTGGGTGTAGAAGGCATGGTTGCCGGCGGCGTTCGCCGTGACGGCGGTCAGGTGATGGATTCCGGTCAGCTTCATGACGCTCTCCTTATCGGTCTGCCCGGAAGATAAGGTTGCAGACTTGCAAGCGCGACCCTGGGAAATGCCAAAATGCGCTTGCCGAAACGCAAAGTCGACACACCTAACCGGATGAAAATCACCGCTTCTCGGCAAAGACCTCGTCATAGGCGAACAGCGCGACGCTGCCGCCGGTGTGCCAGAACAGGACCCGGTCGCCCTGCGCGAGGCGTCCCTCGCGCACGAGGGCGATCAGACCGGCCATCGCCTTGCCGGTATAGACCGGATCGAGCAGAAGCCCTTCCGTCCGCGCGGCGAGACCCACCGCTTCCCTCATCGCCTCGGTCGGCAGGCCGTAGCCGGGACCGACGAAGCGGTCATCCACCAGGATCTCGGGATCGCGCTTGACGCCGATCAGTGCGGCGGTGCTTTCGACGAGCGTCCGCACGCGCTCCGTCGCGGCATCGCGGGCGCGGCTGACGCTGATGCCGATGACCGGGATCGCCGGGTCGCAGGCGGCGAGGCCGAGCGCGAGACCCGCATGGGTTCCGCCGCTGCCGGTGGCCAGGATCACGTGGCTGAACGGCTGGCCCAGCATCGCGGCTTGGTCCGCCAACTCGGCCGCCGCATCCACGTAGGCGCGGGCGCCGACCGCATTCGAACCGCCTACCGGGATCACGTAGGGCCGCTCGCCTTCGGCCGCATGGGATGCTGCGACCTCCGCCATGGCGGCATCCGGATCGGCGCTTCCCTCGTAGAGGCGGATGTCAGCGCCGAAGAGCCGGTCGAGGAGCAGGTTCGCGCTGCCGTGATAGGCAGTGCCCCGGCCGGGCACAGAATCGGTCAGGACAAGGGTGCAGCGCAGACCGAGCCGCGCCGCTGCCGCCGCCGTCTGGCGCGCGTGGTTCGACTGGATGCCGCCTGCGGTCACGATCCTGTCGGCTTTCCGGGCCAGGGCCTCGGCCATCAGGTATTCGAGCTTGCGGGCCTTGTTGCCGCCTCCCGCCAGCCCCGTGCAGTCGTCCCGCTTCACCCAGATTTCCGGGCCGCCGAGGGCACGCGACAGGGCGGGCAGCGGCTCGAGCGGGGTGGGCAGATGCGCCAGCGGCACCTTGTGCCACGTCCCCGGATGATCGGCATTCGTCATGGCACGCTCCTCGTCTCTCACGCCGCCTTGGCGCGAAGATCCTCCGGCGTCACGTCGTCGGGAATCGGGCACACGTAGTCCCGGCCGCCGGTGCGCTCCTTCAGCTCCGCCTTGGCGCGGGCGATGAGGTCCGGGTTGCGCAAGCAATCGGCGGCGGTCGACGCCATGGCCTTGGCGGCCAGCACCATGCCCTTGTGGGCGGCCGGCAGGTTGCCTTGGGCCACGAGCTGCCAGGTGTGGAACGGGGTGCCGATCGCGAAGCAGGCCGTGTGGCACTGCACGGTCGGCACGATCCAGCTCACGTCGCCCACGTCGGTGGTGCCCATCATGACCTCCTCGCGGGTCGGCATGGCGAGCAGGCCGTCGTGCAGGATCCGGGATTTCAGCGACATGTCGTGCGGCTTCACGCTGGCGACGACGTCTTCTTCCGTCAGCGCCGCCTTGCGCAGTTTTTCCGCGAAGGCGAAGTCGGCGTCGTCGAAGGTCGGCGGCCCGAGGCGGCGCATGTTCTCGTACATGGCCTCCTGCAGGACCTTGTTGGGCACGACATTTGACGTCGCGTCGGTGATCTGCACCGAGACGCTCGTCTCCGTCATCAGGGCCGCGCCTTCGGCGATCTTCTTCACGCGCTCGAACAGGCGCTCCGCGTCGGGCAGGTGGGGCGAGCGCACGAGGTAGAGCGACTCGGCGTAGGCCTGCACCACGTTCGGCGCGTCGCCGCCCGTGTTGGTGATCGCGTAATGCACGCGCGCATCGGAGGGCATGTGCTCGCGCATGTAGTTGACGCCCACGTTCATCAATTCCACCGCGTCCAGCGCGCTGCGGCCCACATGGGGCGCGGCGGCCGCATGGGAGGCGCGGCCCCGGAAGCGAAAGTAGGCCTGGATGCAGGCGAGAGACGACGTGGTCTGCACCTCGTTCACGACGCTCGGATGCCAGCAGAAGGCGGCGTCGAGATCGTGGAACAGGCCCGCCCGGGCCATGAAGGTCTTGCCGGATCCGCTCTCTTCCGCCGGGCAGCCGTAATAGCGCACGGTGCCGGCGATGCCCTCTGCCTCGAGCGCGTCCTTCAACGCGACGGCCGCGAGGGCCGAGCCGGCGCCGAGCAGGTTGTGGCCGCAGCCGTGGCCCGGCGTGCCGGCGATTGTCGGCGCGTGGGAGATCTCCCCGGACTTCTGCGCCAAATCGGGCAGCGCGTCGAACTCGCCGAGGATGCCCACGACCGGTCCGCCGCGGCCGAACTCGGCCACGAAGGCGGTCGCCATGCCGCCGACATTGCGGGTGATACGGAAGCCCTCGGCCTCCAGCATGGCGATCTGCGCCTCGACCGAGCGGTGCTCCTCGAAGGCGAGCTCCGGCGTCGCCCAGATCCGGTCGCTGAGGTCGCAATAATCGATGGCCTTCGCGTCGACGCGGCGGGCGATTTCATCGAGGCTCAGACGGTCGTTGTGCATGTCGCTTCCCTGTACCTAACCCCAGCCGTCGTTCCGGGCTCCGCTGCGCGGTCCCTGAATGACGGCGGTGGCTCATTGAAGCAGAAGACCTACCCGCAAACCCGGCCCGTGTCAGCCGAGATCAAGAAGCGCGATGAAGAGCCGGACGGCTTCCGCCGTCACTCCGGCACCGTCTCTCCGGAGCCGCCGATCTCGGCGGGGAAATCCTTGAACTTGGGCAAGCCGTCGCGCATCGGCAGCACTGTCTCTGCGTAGTTGACATGAACGCCGGGGGTGAACGGGAAGGTAGGGATCGTCGCGGCGAACACATCCACGAGGCCGATGGTCGGATGGTTGGTCATCAGGTGTCCGCCGCACTTGGCGCAGTACTGGCGCTGGCTGAACGGCGTCTTCTGGAACGTCGCGACATGCTCGGCCCCGGCCGTGACGCGCACCGCTTCGGGCTTCCATAGGCTGAACGCGTTGACGGGTCCGGCCGACCAGGAGCGGCACGACCGGCAGTGGCAGTAGCCCATGCCCTCCGGCGCCCCGGTGACTTCGACTTCAACCGCGCCGCAAAAGCATTGTCCGTGATAGGTCGTCATGGCTCCCTCTCCGGTTCGGCGTCAGCAGCCCCGCCAACACGCGCAAGAGAACGGCCCCGGGAGCGATTGAATAGGCGAACCGGAACCCTGACAAGGCATCCCTCTCGGCGATATCGTCGATGCCACTTTTGAGCAGCACGGCGGGCGGCGGTGACGCCGCCCCTACCCGACCGCGAACAGGTCCCGGTTGTCGGAACTCCCCACCGGCTCCTCGAAGGCGTTCGGGTCGCCCGGACCGGTCTCCCAGCCGAGATCGGGCAGCGCGATGATGCGAAGCCCCCGCGGGTCGTTGCGGGTCACCACGATGCCGCGGCTTTCCATGTAGGCGATGAGGCGCCGGGCGCGGCCCGGCGAGCGGCTGCCGCAGGCGCGGGCGATCTCGCCGTCGGGCGGGCATGCCGAGCCTTCCATGGCGGCGCGGGCGAGCAGCAGGAACACCCCCTGGATGTCCTCCGCCAGATCCGCCGCGAAGGCGACCGCGCGGTCCCACTCCGTCCCTTCGGCGGTCGCCGTGTCGACGCCGGCGCGCGCCACCGCCAGCCGGCGGCGGAAAGCCGGAAGGCTCAATGGCTCGCCGGCGACGCGGCGGATGCGGCAGCGCACGAGAAAGTCCTGGTAGAGCACCGCCACCGTGCGGAAGGCGGCCTCCGGATCGTCGAGGATCTCCCGCAGGATGGCGTCGAGGGTCGCGTCGCGCTCCGCCTTCGATTCCTCCGTCGCCTCGGCCTCGGGCTCCGGCGCGGCGGCCGGCCGCGTGCGGGCGAGCTGGGCGAGAAGGTCGTTGGTGGAGGGCGCCGGCGGGGGCGGCGGGGCGCGGCGCGGCATGACCGGACGCACGGGCTCGTCCTCGCCCGGCTTGAAGATGAGATCGCGCGCTTCCTCCTTCGGCTGCTCCGGCAGCGGCACGAGCTTGAAGCTGCCGGAGCGGGCCGAGGTCTCGACCGTCCCGATGCGGATCGGCACCGGGCGGCGCGACAAGGCGGGGCCGAGCGCCACGAAGTGCCCGCGCTCGAGGTCGCGGAACATCTCCGCCTGGCGGCGCTCCATGCCAAGAAGATCGGCCGCGCGGGCCATGTCGATGTCCAGGAAGGTGCGGCCCATGAGGAAGTTCGAGGCCTCGGCCGCCACGTTCTTGGCGAGCTTGGCGAGGCGCTGGGTCGCGATGATGCCGGCGAGCCCACGCTTGCGGCCGCGGCACATGAGGTTGGTCATGGCGCCGAGCGAGACTTTCCGAGCCTCGTCCGACACGTCGCCCGCGGCGGCCGGCGCGAAGAGCTGCGCCTCGTCCACCACCACGAGCATCGGGTACCAGTAGTCGCGGTCCGCATCGAACAGGCCGCCGAGAAAAGCCGCCGCGCAGCGCATCTGCGCCTCGGCGTCGAGGCCCTCCAGGCTCAGCACCACCGAGACCCGGTGCTGGCGCACGCGGGCGGCGATGCGCTGGATGTCGCCCTCGCTGCGCGAGGCGTCCACCACCACGTGGCCGAACTTGTCGGCCAGCGTGACGAAGTCGCCCTCCGGGTCGATGATGGCCTGCTGGACCAGGGATGCGCTCTGCTCCAGGAGCCGGCGCAGCAGATGCGACTTGCCGGAGCCGGAATTGCCCTGGACGAGCAGGCGCGTCGCCAAAAGCTCCTCCAGATCGAGCAGCGCCGACCCTCCTCCGGGCGCGGAGGACACCTGTCCCATGTCGATGCCGACCTTCATCAGCCTCCCTCGTGCGAATGTTCGAAACCCGCCTCGTCCTAACACGCGGCGGGCCGGGAAAGTGCCCGAATTCCCGGAATCCTCCACAGGCTCGCGCGGCTATCCCCAGGCATGAGGCCGCAGGGGCGCGGAAACCGGCCTGAGGACCGATCATTAACCATGCAGGACGCCAGCCAGGAGGACCGATGCCGCGGATCACCCCGGACCACGCCCTTCCCGACCTGCTGATTCTCTGGCCGGAAATTTCCCCCGTCCTCACCGGCTCGGCGGGGTCACCGCCAGGCAGCGAGGGCGGCACGGACGCGCCGCCTCCGGGCGAGGCCCGGATGGAAGCCCTGTTCGAGACGGTGGGCATCGGCCTGATGCTGGTGATCGCGGTGGCGGCCGCCTGGATCCTGATCCGCCAGCGCCGCTGAGCCCTGAAGACTCCCGAGACGGTCAGCGGGCCGCCCGGTCGACCGGGATGTCGAAATGCATGACCTCCTCCCGGACCCCGAGCTTCTCGTAGAGCGCGACCGCCGGATCGTCCCCGTAATCGGCCTGGACGTAGATCACCCACACGTCCCGGCGCGCCGCGATGGCGCGAAGGTGCTCGATCAGGGCCGTGGCGACGCCCTGCCGCCGATGCGCCTCGTCGACCGCGAGGTCGTAGATGTAGACCTCACGCCGGGACTTCTCGAACTTGTCGAGCTCATAGGCGACCAGCCCGCCGACCACCTCCTCGCCCGAGAGCGCCGCGAGGGCGATCACATGCTCCTTGGCGAGCAGGGCTTCGAGGTAGGCATCGTCCGGCGGCTCGGCCCCATAGGTGTCCGGTTCGTCGAAGACCTCGGCGAACAGGCCGTTGAGCCTGCGCATCAGCGGCAGGTCGGCGGGCGCGAGGCGGCGGAGGGCGATGGAGGGCTGGCTCATGAGCCTAAGCTATAGCGCTGCCGAGGCTTGATGAATTGTCAAAACATTGTGGGTTGAGCGGCACGACCCGTCGATGTCGTCCGACTCGTGAGTTGCGATCCATCAGCCCTCGACAGGAGCATCACAGGAGAGTATTACTGACTGACTAGTCAGTCATATACGAGAGGCCAGGGCATGTCGCTGAAGAAGCGCCCCGCCAAGAAGGCTCCGGCCCGGAGCGAGAACGACCGGCAGGCGCGGCTGCAGGCGATCCTGGATGCGGCCCTCGACGTCTTTCTCGACAAGGGCTTCGCGGAGGCGCGCCTCGACGACGTGGCGGCCCGCGCCGGGGTCGCGAAGGGCACGATCTACCTCTACGTCCCGTCCAAGCAGGCTCTGTTCGAAGCCCTGGTGCAATCGGGCATCGGCGGCGCGCTCGGCACCATCGAGCAGAAGGTCCTGACCCTCGACATGACGGCCGAGGAGCAGTTCCGGGCGCTGTTCGCCTTCCTCCGTCAGGAGGTGCTCGGCACCCGCCGCCTCGACATCGTGCGCCTGTTCCTGCGCGAGGGCTCGCGGTTTCCGGAACTGGCGGAGATCTACCACCGCGAGGTGATCAGCCGGGGCCTCGCCCTCCTGCGCGGCATCGCGGAGCGCGGCGTCGCGAGCGGCGAGTTCCGGTCGGACGAGATCGTGCGCTTCCCGCAGCTCGCCATCGCGCCGGGACTGATGGCGCTGATCTGGACCAGCCTGTTCCAGCGCCTCGATCCGCTCGACGTCGCCGGGATGCTCGACGCGCATCTCGCCCTGATGATGAAAGCGCTCAAAGGACCGCCGTCATGAAGCGCGCGCTGCTCATCGGGCTGGCGGTGATCCTCGCGGCCGGCGGGTTCGGGGCCTGGTACCTGCTGCGCCCGAAAGGGACCGTCCAGGGATACCAGGGCTATGTGGAAGGCTACCTCGTCTTCATGGCGCCGGAGGACGGGGGACGCATCGAGACGCTCTCGGTCGATTCCGCCGACCAGGTGAAAAAGGGCGACGCTCTCTTCGTGCTCGAATCCTCCACGCAGCTTGCCCAGCGCAACGAAGCCGACGCGAAGCTGCAGCAGGCGCGCGCCGAGCTCGCCGATCTCCAGGCCGCCCTCCAGCGCCCGGAGCAGATCGCGATTCTGAGGGCCCAGGAGGAGCGGGCGAAGGCGCAGCTCAGCCTGTCGCAGACGGAACTCGACCGGCAGCGGACCCTCTACGAGCGCGGCATCGCGGCGAAAGCCCAGTACGACCAGGCCCGGACCGCCTTCGATCGCGACAAGGCGGCGCTCGAGGAGGTGCAGCGGCAGATCGAGGCCGGCCGCATCGCGGCGCGCTCGGCCACGATCGAGGCCGCGGAAGCCGCCGTGAATGCCGCCGAGGCCGGCCTGAACCAGGCCGAGACGCGGCTCGCCAAGCGCCGGGTCGCCGCCCCGGCCGACGCCCAGGTGCAGGACGTGTTCTTCCGGGCCGGCGAGACGGTGAATGCGGGCCAGCCGGTCCTGTCCCTCCTGCCGCCGGAGAACCGGCGCATCCGCTTCTACGTGCCCGAGCCCAAGCTCGCGACGGTCGCGCTCGGGCAGGAAGTCGCCGTGACCTGCGACAGCTGCCAGCCGGGGCTTCGCGCCCGCATCAGCTTCATCGCCCGAGAGGCGGAGTTCACGCCGCCGGTGATCTTCAGCCAAGAGGAGCGCGCCAAGCTCGTGTTCCGGATCGAGGCGAAGCCCGCCGATGGCGCCAACCTGCCGATCGGCCTGCCCGTCACCGTCCTGCCTCTCGGCGAGTGAGCGGATCATGACCATGCAGCCCGCCACCCAGCCCGAGCCTGCGTCAGAGATCGTCATCGACGTGCACGGACTCACCAAGTCCTTCGGTGGCCGGACGGTGGTGCGCAACCTCTCCATGCAGGTCCATCGCGGCCTGATCTACGGCTTCCTCGGGCCGAACGGCAGCGGCAAGACCACGACCCTGCGCATGCTCTGCGGCCTGCTGACGCCGGACGGCGGCAGCGGCACGTGCCTCGGCTACGACATCCTGACCCAGTCGGCCGAGATCAAGCGCCATGTCGGCTACATGACCCAGCGCTTCTCGCTCTATGCGGACCTCTCGATCCGCGAGAACCTGGAATTCGTCGCCCGCGTCTACAACCTCCCCGACCCGCGCGCGGCCGCCCGCGACGCAATCCGCCGGCTCGGGCTCGAGAACCGGGCCGACCAGCTCGCGGGCGAGCTCTCGGGCGGCTGGAAGCAGCGCCTCGCCCTCGGCGCCTGCATCCTGCCCGGGCCGCAGCTCCTCCTCCTCGACGAGCCGACCGCGGGCGTCGACCCGAAGGCGCGGCGCGACTTCTGGGACGAGATCCACACTCTGGCTCACGAAGGCATCACCGTGCTGGTCTCGACCCACTACATGGACGAGGCCGAGCGCTGTCACGAGATCGCCTACATCGCCTATGGCGACCTGCTCGCGCAGGGGACCGTCGACGAGGTGATCGCCGATGCGCATCTCGCCACCTACACGGTCACCGGGCCGGATCTCGCCGATCTTGCGGAGCGCCTGAAGGCGCTGCCGGGCGTCGACATGGTGGCGCCCTTCGGCACGGCTCTGCATGTGAGCGGACGCGACGCGGCGGCGCTCGACGCCTCGACCCGGGAGCTGCGCGAGCACGGGCCGCAGGTCTGGACGCCGGGCGACGCCACCCTCGAGGACGTGTTCATCGACCTGATGAGCCGCACGAAGGACAATTTCGCATGAGCGCGGGCGCAGGCACCGGCGACGGGCGCGGACGGGGGCTGGCCGCTTCCCTGGGGCGGATCTACGCGGCCTTCGTCAAGGAGCTGCTGCAGCTGCGCCGCGACCGCATCACCTTCGCGACGATGATCTTCATCCCGCTCTTCCAGCTCTTCCTGTTCGGCTACGCCATCAACACCGACCCGAAGCACCTGCCGACCGCGGTGCTGATCCAGGACGAGAGTTCCTTCGCGCGCTCCTTCCTTTCGGCCATGCGGGTAAGCGATTACTTCGACATCCGGGCGAGCGCCGCGAGCGAGCAGGAGCTCGATCACCTGATCCTCTCCGGCAAGGTGCAATTCGGGGTCCAAATCCCGGCCCATTTCGGCCGCGACCTGATCCGGGGCGAGCGGCCGGCCGTGCTGGTGATCGCGGATGCGAGCGACCCGGTGGCGGCGGGCGGCGCGGTCTCGGCCCTGCAGGGCCTGTCGTCGAGCGTGTTCTCCCGCGAGCTCACCGGGCCGGTGGCGAATTTAGCGCCCAAGCCCCTGCCCTACGAGCTCAGGATCCACCGGCGCTACAACCCGGCCGGCGAGACCCGGCTCAACATCGTGCCGGGCCTCATGGGCACGATCCTGACCCTGACGATGCTGATCTTCACGGCCCTCTCGGTCACCCGCGAGGTGGAGCGCGGCACCATGGAGAGCCTGCTCGCCATGCCGATCCGCCCCGTCGAGATCATGCTCGGCAAGATCGCCCCCTACCTGGTGATCGGCGGGCTGCAGGGAGCGCTGATCCTCGGGGCCGCGAAGCTCCTGTTCGGCGTGCCGATCGTCGGCAGCCTCGCGCTTCTCGTGGCGCTGACGCTGCTGTTCATCCTGGCGAACCTGTCGGTGGGCTACACCTTCTCGACCATCGCCACGAGCCAGCTCCAGGCCATGCAGATGTCGTTCTTCTTCTTCCTTCCCAACATCCTGCTGTCCGGCTTCATGTTCCCGTTCCGCGGCATGCCGGGCTGGGCGCAGGCCGTCGGCGAGGCGCTGCCGCTGACCCATTACCTGCGCATCGTGCGCGGCATCATGCTGAAAGGCGCGGGCTTCGTGGACCTGCAAACCGACGTGCTGGCCCTCGGGGCCTTCACGCTCGCGGCCATGACGGTCGCGGTGCTGCGCTTCCGGCAGACGCTCGACTGAGAGCATTTTCAGGCGAAGTGGTTCCGGTTCGCCGTCAGGAAATGCGGCCCCTGAATCGTCAATCCGCGACCGCCGACTCGGCGGCCTTGACGGCGCTGCCGCGCAGGGGCCGCTCCTCCATGGCGAGGAGGAACAGGAAGGCGAGCGCGAAGCCGATCACGGCCGCCATGAAGACATGGCTGAACACGTCCGACAGGTTGACGCCGCTCTGCGCTGCCGTCGCCGCCAGGCTCTCGAAGCTCGCGGCACCCGACAGGCCCGTGCCGGTCAGCACGATCGCGCCGAAGATCGCCACGATCAGGGCGCCGCCGAGGGAGCGGAAAAAGTTCGCTGCGCCGGTCGCCGTGCCGAGTTCATGGGGCTTCACCGCGTTCTGGATCGCCACCGTCGAGACCGGCAGGAGCGTGCCGAGCCCGATGCTGATCACCGCGAGGACCGCCTCGACCCCGAGGAGCGGGATCGCGGCGCCATAGGCCGCCAGCACCCCCGTGGCCGCCATGGCGACCAGAAGCCCGCCGACCGGCAGGCGCTTGTAGTGCTTCACCTTCGCCATCATGCGGCCCGACAGGGTGGCGCCCACCACCGTGCCGGCCATGAGGGGGATGAGCGCCAGGCCCGAGGCGCTGGCCGAGAGGCCGCGCACCGCCTCGAAATAAACCGGCAGGTAGATGGTCAGCCCGATATAGGTGCCCATGCCGAAGCAGGCCGCGAGCGTGCCCATGCGGACCACGGGATTGTGCAGCACGCCCGGCGGGATCAGCGGCTCCGGCGCCATCCGCATGCGCAGGGCGAACAGGCCCCAGAGGATGGCGGAGCCGGCGAAGAGCCCGAGGATCTGCCACGAGCCCCACGGGTGGCGCAGGCCACCCCAGCTCAGCGCCAGCAGGAGCGACACGGTCGCGGTCACCATGACAAGCGCGCCCAGAAGGTCGAGCCGGTGGGGCCTGTGCACCTGCGGCAGCTTCTTGAGGCCGTGGAACGCGATGAACAAGGCCACGAGCCCGAGCGGCAGGTTGATCCAGAAGATCACCGACCAGTGCAGGTGCTCGGCGAAGAAGCCGCCGAGGACCGGCCCGAGCAGGCTCGAGGTCATGAACACGCTGGCGAAATAGACCTGGTAGCGCCCGCGCTCCTTCGGGGGTACGAGATCGGCCACGATGGTCTGGGCGAGCGCAATGAGCCCGCCGCCGCCGAGCCCCTGCAGGCCGCGCGCGAGGATCAGGACGATCATGGAGGGCGCGAGCGCGCAGGCCACGGACCCGATGATGAAGACCACGATGCCGATCAGCATGGTGACCCGCCGGCCATGGCTGTCGCTGAACTTGCCGTAGAGGGGCGTCACGGCCGTGGCGGTGAGGAGATAGACCGTCACCACCCAGGGCAGGTGCTCCAGGTCGCCGAGCTCGCGCCCGATGGTCGGCAGGGCCGTGGCGATGATGGTCTGGTCGAGGGCCGCGAGCAGCATCGACAGCATGATGCCGAAGATGATCCGGCGGATCTCGGCCTGGCTCAGCATGTGCCCCGTGCCGGGCCGCAGCGTCTCTCGTGTCGACTGGTCCATCTTCGTCCTTCGCCTCGCTGCAGCCGATGTAGCGCATCGTGCGGAAAAGTGGACCCGGTTCGCGCTGACGCGGACCGCCAGTTCCACCATCGACGATGCTCCCAAGCAAGGAGAGGGCATCGGATCGGGCCGGAAAAGCGCCTGTCCGTTCCGGGGTCCGATGCTTTAGGGGACAGGCCGGAGCTTGTCCCAGGACATGGCTGCAGGGCAGATATGCGTTCGTTCCGGCGCAGGCCTCGAGCGCCGGGCCACAGCAATATCAGCCCCCGACCGGAGCGCAGTGGCGGGTAGGAACCCGTCGATCGGACGCCCCGGACCGGCCTTAACCTCGGCCGTCTTCTCGTGCGGGGCGGTCTACTGGGTCTTTCGGGGATCGTCCGCCGGATTCACGTAAGTGATCCCCCACGGACCCCGGGTGCTGAGCTGCACCACGGTTTCCGTCCCGGTCTGCACGAAGTGCTGCGTGCCCGGCGGCATGGCGATGACGCCCCCGGCCGTGATGGTTTTCGTCTTGCCCGGGTCGAAGGTCGGCCCCATGCCGATGTTGAACTCCCCGTCGACGACGGTGACGACCTCGTCGGTCGGATGGGTGTGGGGCGGAATCCTATAGTTTTCCGGGAACTTCAACCGCATCACGAACATGCCTTCCTTCGACGGATCCCCATAGAGGAGCGACATCTGCGCCCCCTTGGGAAGGGAAGGAGGACCGTCCCTCCAGGTGATGTCGCCCGGATTGACCATGGTGTGTTGGTGCTGCTGTTGCGCGGCGGCTGGCGCCGCGAAGAACAGAAGGGCTGAAGCGCAAGCTGTTGCCGAAAGCATAAACGACTGCATCACAACCTCCCGAAAGGATGATGTGGCGGACGCAAACGCACGCGGCCGGATCGGATGATCTGCCGCACGGTCGACGCTCTGCCTTTCGCCGTGCGTTGTCAAGGAACCGCTTGAGGCGCCACGCGGGATGGGGGCCTTCGGGGGCGATGCCAGCGCATCGTGCGGAAAAGTGGACCCGGTTTTCCGCAAAGAACGATGCGCCGCCAAGAGTGGAGCATCGGATTGGTCCCAAAAGTGCAAGTCCACTTTTGGGTCCGATGCTCTAAGGTGGCCCGTCGGCCGCTCGCCCTCGGGCCGGCGGCCGAAAGGGAGAGTGTCGCATGATGCTCCGGATCTGGACCCTTGTCGCCTTGACCATCGCGGCCCTCAGCCTCGGGCCCTCCTTCGCCCATGTGCTGGAGGCGCCGCCGCGGCTTGCCGTCTGGTCGCCGGAGCTGTGGCGCGACGCGACCGTGTTCAATGGGCAGTTCCGGCTCTTCGCCTTCGTGGGAGCGCCGCTCGATCTCGGGATCATCCCGATCGTCGGCGTCCTGGCCTATCTGCTGCGCCACGAACCGGGCCGCTTCCGCTTCGCACTGGCCGGCACCGTTCTCTTCGCCTTCGCGCTCGCCGCCTGGGTCGCCCTGGTGGCGCCGGCCAACGCCGTTCTGGCCACCTGGCAGCCCGGCCCGGTCCCGGACGACTTCCACGGGGTCCGCAACCGCTGGGAGACAGGCCACATGGCGGTGGCGGCCCTCAAGCTCCTCGGCTTCATGGCGACGGCGCTCGCCGTCGCTCCGGCCGCAAAACCGGCAAACCGGCGCTGACGGGTCAACCGGAACTCACGGCCTCCCTGGACGGATCGCTCCGTTCGGGAACGCGCGACGGGCCGGCCTCGCCTTCCTGGGCCCGGCGCTCGATCTGGGCCATCAGCGCATCGGCCATTTCCTGGAGCCGCTGCCGGTCCGGCTCCGGGAACGCGCGCGGCTGGGTATCGATCACTGACAGGGCCCCGACGACCGTCCCCGAGGAAGTCCGCAACGGGGCCCCGGCATAGAACCGGATCCCCTTCTCCAGCACGAGCGGGTCGTCGGCGAAGCGGTCGTCCTTGGTCACATCCTCGGATACCAGCACCTCGTTGGCCGCGACCACGTGGGCGTCGAGCGCCCCGTCGTGCGGGGCCTGGTGGGCGACCTGCGCCTCCTCGCCTGCGGCCGGGGCGGCCGGGTGCGGCCGGAGCACCTCGTCGACGAAGGACACGAGGGCAATGGGGGCGTCGAACGCCTTTGCGACCTGACCCGACACCTCGTCGAACTGCCGGTTCCTGGCCGATGCCAGGCCGAGATCGTGCAGGGCCGCGATCTGCGCCTGCTCCGTGTCGGGGAGGACCGGGGGCGCTCCGCCGGGCTGGGCCGGGCGGGCGGTCCAGGCGTTCACCTGGTCGACGCAGGCCTCCAGGGATGCGAAGACCGCATCGGCCGCCATCTGCTTCTTGAGATCCTCGGTCTGGCCGGAAGCCGGCGCCAGATTCCAGCAGCAGACGACGAGCTTCACGTGCGGCGCCCGGCGGCGCAGGCGGCGGCAGATGTAGCGGGCGTAAACCTGCGGCTGCGGATGGAGATAGGACAGGCAGACCACCTCCACGCCCTGCAGGTCGAGCTGCCCGAGGGCGCCCTGGCTGACGGCAATGGGCGGCAGGACGCGGGTGCCGATGCCGCGCTCGTCGAGCGCCTGCGCGGCCATTTCGGCCGCCGCGCGGTCGAGCTCGGTGCGTCCGGCGACGCAGAGGACGGTCGGCGGCCGCTCCGCCGCCGCGGAAGTCGAGCCGGCAGGGCCCGCCCCGTCGCCGGCTTTGTCCGCAGAAACCTTCTCCCGCACATGGTCCTCGACCTCCCGCACGACGCAGATCGCCGTATCGGCCACGAGCCGCCGATAGTTGGTGTCGGTGGTGCTGCGCTGGCGGTCATTTTCCGCCAGGCGCAGGGCCGGGATGGCGACGTTGTCGTAGAACTCCCGCGAGGAACACTCGTCGACGTAGTCCTCGGCGATTTCCACCGCCTCCTCCAGGTTGCCGGCGAGCAGGCGCTGGTAGAGCCGCTCCTCTGGCGCGAGCACCGGATCGCTGCCGAGGAGGACGCCCAGGAATTCCAGTTGCGGCACGTAGCGGCCGATGACCACGAGGCAGACGGTCAGCGGGGTGGCGAGAAACAGCCCGACCGGTCCCCACAGGGAGGTCCAGAAGATCGCCGCCATGATGATCGCGAGCGACGACAGGCCGGTGCTGGAACCGTAGAGCCACGGCTCGACCACGTTGTTGCTGACGAGCTCGGCGAAGAGGAACAGCCCCAGCACCCAGAACAGCATCGTCCAGCCGGGATCGACCGCGATGGCGAGCGCGACCGGGAAGAGCGCGGCCAGGAACGGGCCGAGATAGGGAACGAACCGCAGGACGGCCGCGAGCAGCCCCCACAGGATCGCATTGGGCACCCCGATGAAGTAGAGCGCGATGCCGATCGGAATGCCGTAGGTCAGGTTCACCACGAGCTGCATCAGCAGGTAGCGGCTGACGCGGGCGGCCGCGTCGTTGATCGCCTGCGTGCTCTTCTGGAGGTCGCCCGCGCCGGCGAGCTTGATGAAGCGGTCGCGCAGATCCTCCTGCTCGAGCAGCACGAAGATCACGAAAATGACCACGAGGCCCGCCGTTGCGAGCGGTGCGAGCAGCGGGCCGACGACGGTCTGGATGATCTCGAGCGGCTTGGCCTGCGGGGATTCGAGACGCACCGTGACCGGCTCCTGCGGCGCTGGTCCCGCCCCGAGCCCGGGCTGGGGCTGCGGCTGCTCGGGCTTCGCCTTGTCACCCGAGATCTCCTTGCCAAGGTCCTCGATGGTGGTGGTGACCTTCTCGACCACGCCGCCCCCGGGCGCGGATTGCTGCAGGGAGCGGATCTTCTGGGTGATGGTGGTCTGGTAGGCCGGGAGGTTGTCGGCGAGCTGGATGAGCTGGCGCCCGACCACGAAGGCGATGCCGGCGATCAGGATGAACGCAAGGGTCACGGCGACGAGCACCGCGGCGATCCGGGGCAGACGGAAGCGCCTGAACCAGTTCACCAGGGGCGTGAGGGCGAAGCTCAGGAGGATCGCCAGGGCGAAGGGGATGAAGATGTCCCGGCCGAAATAGAGCGCCCCGATCGCCAGGACGATGCCACCTGCCGTCAGGATGGGTGAGCTTGCCGGCGGCGCAGCAGGCTGAAGAGGCGGCGGAGCCGGGTCGGCCATGATGCGGCACCTTCCGGGTGGGTTGACCGGAAGACAACTCCGCTTGAGGCTCCTTGGATCCGGCCAAGCCTGCGGGCCGGGAAGGGGAGACGCCCCCGGCACGCCGCCGGCTGTGCCCCTCCCCTTCCCTTATGCGCCTCTTCGCGCCGGCTTCAGATGAACAGGTCCCTCGTCTGGGCTAGGAAGACGCTGCCCTCGTCCACATAGGCGAGCGATTGGCCGTCGTCGGAGAGCGAAGGGTTCGGGAAGAACCCGCGCTCGACCCGGGCGAGCTTGTCCGTGCACCGGTCGTACACGAAGACCTGCCGATCGGGGTTGATCGGCCCCGCATAGTCGGAGGCCTCGTTCTCGAAGGTGACGTAGCGCCCGTCCGCCGAGATCTCGGGGTCGAAGGACCCACGGGCGAGCTGCGTCCCGTCGCTCTCGATCGACACGCGCTCCGTGACGCCGGTCTTCCGGTCGAAAACGAAGATGTCCGCGACGCCGTTCGTGTCCCCGCGCACGAGATTGGACGCGTAGCTCGAATAGACCACGAAACGGCCGTTGGCCGAGATCTCGGCCTCGCCGCTGTTGTCGCTCCCGCCCTGGCCGCTCCGGGTCTCGGAGATGCGCTCGGTCGTGCCTGCGATCCGGTCGTACAGGAACACGTCGCCGTGCTGCCCGTCGTCGCCGGCCACTAGGTTGGACGCGAAGCTCATGTAGGTCACGTAGCGCCCGTCGGCCGAGATCGATGGGTCGTGGCTCCAGCCATTCGATTGAGCGCCGTTATGCGCGACCGAGACTCGTTCGGTCGCGCCGGTCTGCTGGTCGTGGACGAAGATGTCGTGCCCGCCATTCGTGTCGCCCGCCACCAGATTCGACGCCTTGCTCTCGAACGCGATGAAGCGGCCGTTCGCCGACAGGGCCGGCGCCTCGGCGAAATCGCTGACGCCGCTGTAGTCGTTGGCTTGCGCGCCGTCCGACGCGACCGAGACGCGCTTCGTCGTGTGCGTCACCCGGTCGAACACGAACACGTCGGCGGTGTCGTTCGTGTCGCCCGCCACGATGCCGGACGCGAAGCTGATATAGGCCACGAACCGTCCGTCCGCCGAGATGGCGGGCGTGAACGCCTCCGCATCGGCGCTGCCGTCCGCCTTCATGGAGACCCGCTCGATCAGGCCTGTCTGCCGGTCGCGCAGGAACACGTCGGAGAGCCCGCCATCGTGGTCTCCCGGGATCAGGTCCGGGGAACTGCTCCTGAAGGCCACGTAGCGCCCGTCGCCCGACAGGTCGGGGCCGTCGCCGTCCACGGCCCTTCCGTCGGGTGTGGCCGAGATCAGCTCCGCCTCGGCCCGGTCCGCAACGCCGATGTGGAAATTCCCGTAGACGGCCTTGTGCCCGATCGTAGCCTTGACCTTGATGGTGTGGTTCTGGGCCGATTCGTAATCGAGCAGGGAGCCGTCTGCCACGGTGACGATTCCGGTCTTCGGGTCGATCCTGAATGCGCCGCCCGCATCGTCGGCCAGGCTGTAGACCACCGGCCCCTTCCCCTTGCGGATGAAGGCGGCGACGTCGATCCCGACCTCGGTCCCGGCCGCGGCCCCTTCCGCGACCACGTTCCTCGCGCCGTCGGCGTCCCAGAGGGCCGTCTTCTTCTGCCCGTGCTTTGCTCGTCCCATCGTCGCCTCCAGGTTTTTTCGGGAAGGGGTCAGACTGAAGGCGCAATCGGCAGGCGGCCAGAGGGCGCCGGGACGACGAGCCGTAGTTGCACCTCCCTTAACCCGAGGTCGCAGGGGCCGACTCTTTTGCCTGCCGCCTCCGTTGACTTTTGGGCGATTGACCTCCCGTCGCCTCCCCGTCGAGGTACGTCCCATAATCCCTTGCGGCGAGGGTCCCTTCATGGACGACGGGCACCCGATGCCCCTTGCGGTCCCGCGCCGCATCGCGCTAGCTGGGCGCCCCGCATCCGACGTTCGCCATGACCGCCCGCACCCGATTTTCCCGCTCCCAGGCCCGCCGAATCGCGCTGGCCGCGCAGGGCCTCGCCGAAGGCCGGCCCGCCGCCCCGACCGGACGCCACGTTACCCGTGTGCTCGGGCGCTCGAACCTGCTCCAGATCGATTCGGTGAACGTGCTGGTGCGGGCCCATTATATGCCGCTCTTCTCGCGGCTGGGCGCCTACGAGCGCGACCTCCTGGAGAAGACCGCCTATCACCCGAAGAAGCGTGGCGCCTTCGAGTACTGGGGGCACGAGGCCTCGCTCATCCGGCTCGACCTGCATCCCCTGTTCCGCTGGCGCATGGCCCGGGCGGCCCGGGGCGAGGGCACGTATGGCGGGCTCGCCCGCTTCGGGCGCGAGAAGCGCGCCTTCATCGAGGAGGTCAGGCGCGAGATCGAGACGCGCGGGCCGTTGAGCGCGGGCGAGCTCAGCGGCGGTCACAAGGGCCAGGGCTCCTGGTGGGGCTGGAGCGACGGCAAGCGCGCCCTCGAATGGCTGTTCTGGGCCGGCGAGGTCACCACCGCGACCCGGCGCGGCTTCGAGCGGGTCTACGACATCCCCGAGCGGGTGCTGCCGTCCGACATCCTGAACGCCCCGACGCCTTCGGACGAGGAGGCGCAGCGCGAGTTGCTGCGGCTCTCGATCCGGGCGCTCGGCATCGCGAGCGAGCGCTGCCTGCGCGATTACTTCCGCATCGAGCCCACCGACGCGAAGGCGCGCATTCCCGAGCTCGTGGAGAACGGCGACCTCGTGCCCGTCGAGGTGGAAGGCTGGCCCGGGCCCGTCTATCTCGATCCCGCCGCGAAGCTGCCGCGCCGGGTCGAGGCGCGGGCGCTGGTCTCGCCCTTCGACCCCATCGTCTGGGAGCGCACCCGCACGGAGCGCCTGTTCGACTTCCGCTACCGGATCGAGATCTACACCCCGGCCGAGAAGCGCGAGTTCGGCTATTACTGCCTGCCCTTCGTGCTGGGCGAAAACATCGTGGCCCGCCTCGACCTCAAGGCCGACCGGGCGACGGGCCGGCTCCTCGTGCACTCCATCCACCCGGAAGCCGGCGTGGCCCCGGAGGCGATCGCGTCACCGTTGGGCGAGGAGCTTCGCCTCATGGCCGGCTGGCTCGGCCTCGGCGCCATCGAAGCCCCGAAGGACTGGCGCAAACGCCTCAGGATCTGAGCCCGCGATGGCACCTTGGCCGCGGCGCCCCATATCAGAGGCGCCACCAAGGAGAACCCGGATGATCATCACCACCACGCCGACCGTCGAGGGCCGCCGCATCGCCTCCTATCGGGGCATCGTCTCGGGCGAGGCGATCTTCGGCGCCAACGTGTTCCGCGACTTCTTCGCGTCGATCCGCGACGTGGTGGGCGGACGCTCCGGCTCGTACGAACGCGTGCTGCGCGACGGACGCGACACGGCCCTGCGGGAGATGATCGACGAGGCCGAGCGCCTCGGCGCCCACGCCATCGTGGGTGTGCAGCTCGACTACGGCGCGCTCGGCGCCAACGAGGGCATGATGATGGTCACGGCGAACGGCACCGCCGTGACCCTGGAATAAGGGCTTCTTGAGGGGCGCATCGTTTGACGCGGAAAACCGGATCCACTTTTCCGAAACGATGCGCTCAGAGCAGGAAGTCGCCCTGCGCCAGGGACGAGATGCCCTTCAGGACGACGGCGAAATCCGCCTTGGCGTCGCCGTTCACGTCGGCCTGGAGCATCACGCCGCCCTTGATCTTGGAGTAGCGCAGCTCCCCCTCGACGCCGTGGAAGCCCGAGCGGCCGATGAAGGTGAAGTCCTGGTCGCCCGCAAGGCTGCGGCTCGCGTCGATGGCGGTGAGATCGATCACGTCCCCCTGCTTGCGCGAGAAGTCGTAGATCGTGTCCCGGCCCTTGGACGAGGCCGTGCTGTCGCCGGTCGCCTTGAACACGAAGGCATCGGCGTCCGCACCGCCGAAGAGCTTGTCGGCCCCGCGTCCGCCGGCGATGCGGTCGTTGCCGGCAAAGCCCAGGAGCGTGTCCTTGCCCCGGCCGCCGGTGATCACGTCGTCGCCCAGGTGCTGGCCGGCATCGTATTTGTCGGGATTGGCGATCACGTCCGACAGGATCTGCGTGAACTCGGCCCGGGTGGGCTCTCCCGCCCAGGCGGCGACCTGGTTGACCAGGAACGGGTTGAGGGCGGCGGTGTAGTGGGTGAGCAGGTGGTAGCGATAGGCCGCCTCGCCCAGGAGACCGATGGCGGCCGCCTCCTGCGCGTCGCTGGCGCCGGGCGCCAGGAGGCTGTTAGCCGCGCCGAGCAGGAGCGCCCCATAGGGCGAGCCGACATAGAGCGCCGGGCCGAACCGCGCGATGTCGTTGCTGAAGAGGATATTGCTTTCGACGAGGCTCGGGGCGCTGTAGTTCCCGACCGGATCGCCCCATTCCACGTAGTTCGTGAGCTGGGAGACGGCGCCCGACGGCACGAGGTCGTTGTCGATGCCCGGCGCGCCGAAGGTCGCGCCGCCGAGGCCGAGCTGGGCCGCCACGTAGGCGGCCTCGCCGCCACCGAGGGAATGGCCGGTGACGAAGACGTTGTCCTTGGAGATCCCCGCCTTGGCGGCCTGCTGGATCACCGCCTTGGTGAAGGCGAGCGCGTCGTCGAAGGCCGGCGGCTTGTCGCCGCGATAGATCATTAGGTCGGCCAGGATCTGGGCGCCGACGAATTCGGGCTGCTGCTCGAAGTCCCCGATGTCCGTGCCCTCGAAGGCGACGATCACCTGGCCGGAGGCGCTCAGGAAAGCCGCCCCGTAGAAGCCGGACGCGACGTCGAGGGAGGTCATCTGCTGGCCGTTCGCCTTGAACGGGTTGGAGGCGGGCGTGGAACCCTGGGTATAGGTCCAGGCGGAGGCCTGGAGGAACTCGGAGACGGTCGGGCGGGTCATGGAAAGGCTCCGGGGCGAGGAAGCCTTACCATACGGAATTTAAGATTAATTTCACGTGTCGATTTCGTAACGGTTCAGACCCGCCGGACGCCGCTGAGAAGCCCCCCGCCCACAAGGAAGAAAAGGATCAGCACTGCAGGCCCTGCGGCCTGGGTTTCGAACAGGCCCGTCGCCACCGCCACCGCGAGCGGGGCCAGGAAGGACGTGACCTTGCCCGAGAGGGCGAGCAGCCCGAAATAGCGCCCGGCCTCCCGGGCCGGCACGAGGCGCGCCAGCATGCTGCGGGCCGAGGCCTGCATGGGCCCGGCGACCGAGCCGATGACGAGGCCGAGGGCGAGGAAGAGCTTTTCCGGGGCGCTGCCGTAGAGGCCGTCGCCTGCTTGAGCCGGCTCGGTCGGGATCACGAAGAAGATGTGGTCCGGCCCCAGTGACAGGACGCCGACGCAGACGAGGCCCAGGGTCGTGATGGCCCCGAGGATCACGGGCTTCGCCCCGAACCGGTCGTCGAGACGGCCGCCGATGAGGGCCCCGATGGTGCCGGTCACCGTGAGCAGGATGCCGAAGACCCCGAGTTCCACCGCCTGCCAGCCGAACACGCCCGCCCCGTAGATGCCACCGAAGGCGAAGAGGGCGACGAGCGCGTCCTGGTAGACCATGTTGGCCAGGAGGAAGCGCACGAGGCCGGGATGCCGCTTCGCGTCCCCCAGGGTGCTGCGCACCTGCGCGAGCCCGTGCCGGACGGCGGCGCGGGGGCTCAGGGTCGAACGGGCGATGTCGGGGGTGAAGAGGAAGAGCGGCAGGATGAAGACCAGGAACCACACGGCCGAGAACGGCCCCGTGACCCGGTCGCCCGCCCGCGTCGCCGGATCGAGCCCGAAGAGCGGCGCGATGCCGAGAAAGGTCTTTCCGGTCTCGGGGTTCGCGGCCAGGAATCCCAGCACGATCACCAGCGACACGAGGCCGCCCAGATAGCCGATGGCCCAGCCGGTGCCGGAGAGCCGCCCGAAGCGCTCGGGCGGCACGAGGTGCGGAATCATGGCGTTGTTGAACACCGCCGCCACCTCGACCGCCACGGTGCCGACCGCGAAGCCCGCGAGCGCGATCGGGATCGCGTGGGCCGCGCCCGGCGCCGCATGCCACAGCACCCAGGACGCGGCGAAGAGCACGAGCCCGCAGGCGGCGATCCAGGGCTTCTTGGGACCGGTCGCGTCCGCGATCGAGCCGAGGACCGGCGACAGGAATGCGAGCACGAGGCCCGCGGCCGCGGTGGCGAAACCCCAGAGGCTCTGGCCCGCGACCGGATCGGGCGCGAGTGCGGCCGCGAAATAGGGTGCGAACACGAAGGTGGTGACCAGGGTGAAGAAGGGCTGGCAGGCCCAGTCAAACAGGAGCCAGCCGGCAATCGCCGCGCGGCCGGCCTTGGCGGTCGGGAGTCCGGCCGCGTCCGTGGCCGGGGGCGACGCCGCGGCCGCGGGGGATGGGGATCGGATGTCCAACGGTCGGGGCTCCTCGTCCGACCGCCCCGGCAGGCTGCCGGGACGCTCAGGAATACCTAACGGAAGCCGAGCCCATATCAGCCTTTTGCCAGATCGCCCAGCAGGCTTGCGGCGACGGTCACCTTGGACACGGTGAGGCCAGAGGCCACGATCCCGTCGACGGCGCCGCGGATGCGGGCCACGTCGGCCCCGCGCTTCTCGCTCCAGGCCTGCACGCCCTCCGGACCGGCCCCGCTCTGGGACACGACCTCGGCCGTGAGGTTGCGGTGCGCCGACGCGATGCTGTCGATCGCCCGGTCGAGGGCCAGGCGGTCGAAGTAGTCGCTGACGCTGATCTCGCGGGCGAAGCCGATGAGGGATCCGAGCCGGAAGGCCGCCTCCAGGGCAAAGTGGGTCTGGGCGATGTCGCGCACGGGCTTGCCGGTCCGCTGGGCCGTCAGGACGATGTCCGGCGCGGCCACGAGATCCGGCAGGGCCGCGAGGCGGCGCGCCAGGTCCTCCGGCGTGCCCTGCTGGACGAGAGCCTGCGTCCTCTCCTCCCACACGAGGCGCGCGTCGGGCGAGAGCGTTTCGGAAAGCCCCCGCTCCACCTCGGCGATTCCGGCCTCGTAGGTGCCGATCACGGAATCGAGGGAATGGGTGGCGAAGTCCACGTGGCGGATGAACCAGACGATCCGGTTCATGAGCAGGTCCTGCAGGTCGCCGTAGAGGCGAAGCTGGAGCTGGCCCGGCACCACGCCGTCGAGGGCGTCGATGGCGACGTTCATTTCCGTGAGGCCGAAGGAATCCCGGGTCGCCGCATAGGCGGCCGCGATGGTCGGCGCATCCGCGCCTGTCTCGTCGACGAGGCGCGCGATCATGGTGGCGCCGCCCCGGTTGATGATCGCGTTGGCGAGCTGCGTGGCGATGATCTCGCGGCGCAGGCGGTGGCCGGCGATCGCGTCGGGGAAGCGCTCGCGCATCTCGGCCGGGAAGTAGCGGTCGAGCTCCTTGCCGAGATACGGATCGTCCGGCACCGGGCTCTCGAGAAGCTCGTCGTGCAGGGAGAGCTTCGCGTAGGCGAGCAGCACGGCGAGCTCCGGCCGGGTCAGGCCCTCGCCGCGGCGGGCGCGCTCGGTGAGCGCGGCGTCGTCCGGCAGGTACTCGACGGTCCGGTTGAGCCGCCCCTGCGCCTCCAGCATGTGCATGAGCCGCCGGGCGAAGCCGATGTCGGAGGCCCCGCGCCGCTCGGAGAGCGAAAGGGCGAGGGTCTGCAGGTAGTTGTTGCGCAGGACGAGCTTGGCGACCTCGTCGGTCATGTCCTCGAGGAGCGCGTTGCGGTCGTCCTGGCTCAGGCGGCCGTCCCGCTCCGGCTGGCTCAGGCCGATCTTGATGTTCACCTCGACGTCCGAGGTGTTCACGCCGGCCGAGTTGTCGATGGCGTCGGTGTTGAGGCGGACGCCCGAACGCGCCGCCTCGATGCGCCCGCGCTGGGTGACGCCGAGATTCGCGCCCTCGCCGATCACTCTGGCGCGCACGTCCGCTCCCGTGATGCGGATCGCGTCGTTGGCGCGGTCGCCCACCTGCTCGTCGGTCTCCGTGGAGGCGCGGATATAGGTACCGATGCCGCCGAACCAGAGCAGGCCCACATCGGCCTTGAGGATGGCGCTCATCACCTCGGCCGGGGTCGCTGCCGCCTTGTCGAGGCCGAGGAGCGCGCGCACCTCGTCCGAGAGCGGGATCGACTTGGCGCTGCGCGGGAAGACGCCACCGCCTTTCGAGATCAGGGCCTTGTCGTAGTCCTGCCAGCTCGAGCGGGGCAGATTGAACAGGCGCTGGCGCTCCTGGTACGAGGTTTCCGGATCCGGGTTCGGATCGAGGAAGATGTCCCGGTGGTCGAAGGCGGCCACGAGCTTGAGCGCGCGCGACAGCAGCATGCCGTTGCCGAACACGTCGCCCGACATGTCGCCCACGCCCGCCACGGTGACGGGCTGCTCCTGGATGTCGATGTCCATCTCGCGGAAGTGGCGCTTCACCGCCTCCCAGGCGCCGCGGGCCGTGATGCCCATCTTCTTGTGGTCGTAGCCCTGGCTGCCGCCGGACGCGAAGGCGTCCCCGAGCCAGTGGCCCTTCTCGAGGGAGATCTCGTTGGCGATGTCCGAGAAGGTGGCGGTGCCCTTGTCGGCCGCGACCACGAGATACGGATCGTCCCCGTCGTGGCGCACCGTGTCCGGCGGCGGCACGATGTGGTCGCCGACGATGTTGTCCGTGAGCTGCAGCAGGGTGCGCACGAAGATGCGGTAGCTCTCCGTGCCCTCCGCGAGCCAGGCCTGCCGGTCGCCGGGCGGCGGCAGGCGCTTGGGCACGAAGCCGCCCTTGGCCCCGACCGGCACGATGACGGCGTTCTTCACCTGCTGCGCCTTGACGAGGCCGAGAACCTCCGTGCGGAAGTCCTGCGGCCGGTCCGACCAGCGCAGGCCGCCGCGGGCGACCTTGCCGTAGCGCAGGTGCACGCCCTCGACGCGGGGCGAATAGACGAAGATCTCGTAGAGTGGCCTGGGCAGCGGCAGGCCCTCGACCTTGGCGCATTCGAACTTGAACGCGATGGTCTGGCGCGGCAGGCCGTTGCCTTCGAGCTGGAAGAAGTTGGTGCGGATCGCCGCCTCGACGAGGTTGATGAAGCGCCGCAGGATGCGGTCGTCGTCGAGGCTGGTGACGGCCTTCAGCTCCTCCTCGATCGCGGCGCGGATCTCCGCCTCCGCGGCGGCGCGCGCCTCGGAATCCTCGATGCGCGGGTCGAAGCGGGCATAGAACAGCTCGACGATCCGCTTGGCGATGGCGCTGTGGCGGGCGAGGGTCTCGGCGAGATAATCCTGCGCATAGGGGATGATGACCTGGCGCAGGTAGCGGCCGAGCGCCCGCATCATGGCGACGTCGCGCCAGCCGAGCCCAGCCTCCAGCACGAGGCGGTTGAAACCGTCCGATTCCGCCAGGCCCCGGAACAGGGCGAGCAATGCGGCCTCGATCAGCTCCTGGATCTCGTCGATGTCGATGGCGCCGCCCGAGGCCCGCTCCAGGGTCATGTCGTGGAGCCACACCCGGTCCATGCCGGACACGCCGGACGAGACGACCCGGTAGGTCCTCTCGTTGACCACCCGGAAGCCGAGGTTTTCGAGGAGCGGCACGCGTTCGGAGAGCGGCAGGGCGGTGTTGCGCGAGAAGACCTTCAGGTTGACGCGGGTCTGGTCGTCGCCCTCGCGGCGATAGAGGTCGACTGCGCGCGGACGCGCCTCGGAGAGCTGCTCCAGGATCGCCACGTCGGCGATGGCCTGCTCGGCCCCGAAGGCCTCGCGATAGGCGGCGCTGAAGGCGTCCGCATAGCGGTGCGCGAGCGCGCGGGCCCGGGCGCCGCCGACGCTGTCGTCGAGCTGGTCGCGCAGGGCGTCGGCCCAGGTCCGGACGATGCTGGAGATGCCCGTTTCGAGGGTCTCGCGGGAGACCTGGGGCGTCTTGCCCTCGTCGCGCCCGATGATGAAGTGCGTGCGCGAGAGCGGGCCTTCCGGATAGGCCGGGTAGGAGGCCGAGACGCGGCCCTCGTAGACCTGGGCCAGGAACTCGCCGATGCGGCGGCGGGCCTGGGTATCGTAACGGTCCTTCGGGACGAAGACGAGCACCGACACGAAGCGGTCGAACTCGTCGGCGCGCGCCAGCGCCCGCACCCGCGGACGCTCGGACAGGTTCATGATCTCGATGGCGAACCCGTAGAGGGTCTCCTCGTCGATCTGGAACAGCTCGTCGCGCGGGTAGTTCTCGAGCACGTTGAGGAGCCCGCGGCCCGCATAGCTCGATGGGTCGAACCCGGCGCGGGCGATGACCTTCGCCACCTTGTGGCGCAGGTACGGCACCTCGCTCGCGGAGCTCGTATAGGCGCTCGCCGTGAACAGGCCAACGATGCGCAGCTCGCCCTGGAGCCGGCCGTCGCCGTCGAACAGCTTGACGCCGATGTAGTCGAGATGCGCCCGGCGGTGGACGCGCGACTTCACGTTGGCCTTGGTGATGATGAGCGCCTTGGGACGCGCCAGGAAGGCGCGGATCTCGGGCGTGATCGCCACGAGCTCGCGCCCGCGCCGGAGCACCCGCATGGCGGGATCGCGCAGGAGGCCGAGCCCCGATCCCTCGACCGGGTCGGCCGCGGTGTCGCCCTCGGGCAGACGGTACTCGCGAATGCCCAGGAAGGTGAAGTTGTCGCGGGCGATCCAGTCCAGGAAGGCGATCGCCTCCTTGATCTCGTCCTCCGGCAGCGGCGGAGGGTTGAGCCGGTAGTTGTGCACGATCTCGGTGACGCGCGCGCGCATGCTGGGCCAGTCGTGCACGGCGAGGCTCACGTCCTTGTGGACGCGCTGCAGGGCCTCGATCAGGCGGGTGCGGGCCTCCGCGTCGTCGATGCGCGGCAGATGGATGTGGATGAAGCTTTCCCGCTTTACGCCGATCCGCGACGAGGCCGTGGCCTCGCCCACGAGCCGCACGAGGCCGCCGGCCGCATCGCGCTCGACGGCGAGAATCGGGTGGGCGACGAGCAGCGGGTCGTAGCCCTCGTCGACGATCTCGGCGAGCGTCGAGTCGAGCAGGAACGGCATGTTGTCGTTGACGACCTCCAGCACCGTCACGTCCCGGCGGCGCCCGTTGCGCTCGACCTCGAGGTCGATCAGCCGGACGTCGGGGGTGCCGGCGGTGCGCGGCGCCTTGAGATGCTCATAGGCTTCCGTTGCGAGATCCGCGAGGGACTTGGGGGAGTAGCAGGCGAGATCCTCCGGCGGCACGCGCCCGAACAGATCCTGCAGGAAGGTCGACGGAATGGGCCGGTGGCCGGCTTCCAGGACCGCAACGGCCTCGGCCGTCAACTCGCCTCCGCTGGTCGGCGTTTCCAGCTTCATGCGCGCACCCTCTTCTGTGGTCGTTTTGGGAGCGTTGCCACAGTCCGAGTGCACGCGCAACTGGCGCCTGCCATTCTCCGCGCGGCACGGTTAAGTCTTTGACGCAAACGACCGTTTAAGTCGCGCAACGCCTGCGGACAGCAGTTTTATGTCGTGAATGTTTTCCGGCGTTCGGACAAAAAGAAAGCCGCCTCGTGAAAGGCGGCGGTTGTTCTCGACGGTTGGGAAGTGGCCCGGCCCACCATACGACCCGGAGGGCTGGGGGGCTGACGTGTCCGAGGCGGTCTAGGAGCCGGGCCGTCGAGGCAACACTAGAATAGTCGATTTCTAGTGGGGCTACGTAAGGGCACGAATGCGGCAACAATAAGATTCGCCTGACGAAGCCGTGAGCGAGAAAGCGTTAACGGGTTGATCCGATGCTGCATCGGACCCACTATCAGGGAAGCATCGTGCTTCACAGGAGGGATCATGAACGAAGGTGACACCGCAGAGCCGTTGCGCGGCGGCACAGGGTCGGCCCAGATCCTCTCCTTCCCCGCCGCGCAGAGACAGGTCTCCTTCAACAGAGGCGAACTCCAGACCATCCTCAATCTCTACGGCCGCAAGGTTGCGGAGGGGGAGTGGCGCGACTACGCCATCGACTTCCTGGCCGACAAGGCCGTGTTCTCCATCTACCGACGCACCTCGGAGGTGCCGCTGTACCGGATCGAGAAGGACCCGAAGCTCGCCAAAAAGCAGGGTGCCTATTCGGTCGTCGTGTCATCCGGGCTGATCCTCAAGCGTGGTCACGAGCTGGACCGCGTGCTCAACGTGCTCGACAAGAAGCTGAAGGTCGTGTCCTGATCAGGGCTGCCGCTTCGGGCGCTCCAGCATGAAGTGGGTGTCGGTTTCCCCGACCGGCAGGAAGCCGTGCCGCCGATAGAGCGAGCCCACCGGATTCCATTTGAGATACTGGAGCCTCACCGGCATTCCGGCCTCGTCCGCGAGCGCGAGGATGTGGTCAAGCACCCGGGTGCCGAGCCCCTGCCGATGCAGTTCCGGCACAAGGTAGAATTCGTCGAGGCGGATGTGATCGCCTGCCTGAGTGAGAGCGACCGTCCCGACCGCCCGGCCGTCCCGCACGATGCGAAAGAAGCATCGCTCGGCGAAGCGTTTCAGGTGCAGGGCCCACTGGAACTCGTGATCCCACCGTCCCCATCGCTGCACGACATGCGGTCCGATGGCCTCACGCTTCACCTCGTACGCGAAGGCGACATCCGCGTCGTTCGATGCATGCAGCCGCTCGAAGCGCACATCCGGCGCGAGATCGGCCGGCGGAAACGGGATCGGGTCGATCGTCACAGGGGCCTTCCGGTGTCCGAGCCTCGCAGACTACCGGCGGAGAGCGCCTCGTCCAAGGTCCACATGGCGGCCGTGTCGATGCCGGAGCGGTGTTAGGGAACGGGTCGCGTCGGCGGCTCCGACATGCCCGGACCCAGGGGCCGGTGCATCAGCACCGTCGAGAGCCAGCGTCCGTGCTTGTAGCCGATGCCTTTGATGATGCCGGCGAGCGCGAAGCCCATGCTCCGGTGCAGCCCGATCGAGCCGTGCGATTCCTCGTCCCCGATCACCGCCACCATCAGGCGGAAATCCCGCGCCTCGCATTCCGCGATGAGAGACGTCAGGAGGAGGCGCCCGACACCCTGCCCCTGCGCCCGCGGCGCGACGTAGATCGAATCCTCGACCGTGGACCGGTAGGCGGGGCGCGTCCGGTACGCGCCCGCATAGGCATAGCCGAGGACCTCGCCGCTGCGCTCCGCCACGAGATAGGGATAGCCGCCGTCGAGAAGGGCGGCGCGGCGGCGCGCCATCTCGGCCCTGTCGGGCGGATCGAGCTCGAAGGAGGCCGTGCCGTTCACGACCGCATCGGCATAGATCGCCGTGATGGCGTCGAGATCGGAATCGGCGGAGGGGCGGACGAGAAGGCTCATGAGCCTTCTCTAGATCAGTTTTCAACCGCAGGGGAGTGGGAGCTGATTGGGAAGACTGTCTTTTTCTCTCGGTTCGGCGCTAGCATGGCGCGCCGTCGGAGAGACCTGCGCGTGAATCAGCTCAGCCCAGAAGAGGCGCAAGGATCCGCCCCACCCCAGGCGCAAACCGCCGTCGTCTGGACCGCCATCCTGGCCTCCAGCATGGTGTTCGCCGACGGCGCGATCGTGACCGTCGCGATCCCACAGATGCGCGAGAGCCTGCACGCGTCGCTCGCCGAGATGCAATGGGTCACCAACGCCTATGCGTTGACCCTGTCGGCCTTCCTGCTGCTCGGCGGCGCGGCCGGCGACGCCTACGGGCTGAGAAGAGTCTTCATGATCGGCATCGCGTGCTTCGGTCTGACGTCCCTGTGGTGCGGCCTGTCCCAGTCGGCCGGGATGCTGATCGCAGCCCGGGCCTTCCAGGGCATCGGCGGCGCCCTGCTGGTGCCGGGTTCGCTCGCGCTGATCAGCGCCCATTTCCCGCCGGAGGCGCGCGGGAAGGCCATCGGCACCTGGGCGGCGGCCTCCGCCATCGCGGCGGCGCTGGGGCCGATCCTCGGCGGCTGGCTGATCGATGTCGGCCCCTGGCAGACGATCTTCTGGATCAACCTCCCGGTCGCCGGGCTGGCGCTATGGCTGTGCTGGAGGCGCGTCCCCGACAGCCCTGCGGCGAGCGATGCTCCCATGGACTGGATCGGCGCCGCCCTCGCGGTGATCGCCCTCGGGCTTCTCGCCTATGGCCTGACGGCTTTGGGCGAACAGGAGGGCCGCCGGGTCACGGCCGCCCTCGCGACCGTCGCGGGCATGGTCGCCCTCGGGGTCTTCATCCTTCACGAGAAACGGACCGCCGCCCCGATGATGCCGCTCGACCTCTTTCGCGTTCCGGCGTTCGCCAACGTCAACGCCCTGACGCTGCTCCTCTATTTCGCGCTCAGCGGCGCCCTGTTCTTCCTGCCGACGGTCCTGATCGAGGCCCACGGCTATTCGGCCACCGAGGCAGGGTCCGTCTTCCTGCCCTTCACCATCGTCATGGCGCTTCTATCGCGGCTCGGCGGCGCGATGGCCCACCGGTTCGGAGTCCGCAGGCTCCTGACGGCGGGACCGGTCGTGACGGGCTTGAGCTTTGCCCTCCTCGTTCCGGCCGTTTTCCACGGAAACTACTGGTCGGCCGTCGCGCCCGTCATGGCGATCATGGGCCTCGGCATGGGCATCACGGTCGCGCCGCTGTCGACCACGGTCATGAACGCTGCTCCCGGCGATCGCGTGGGCGTGGCGTCGGGCATCAACAACGCGGTCTCGCGGGTCGCGGGGCTCGTTGCCGTCGCGGGCCTGGGGGTCGTCGCCACATTGGGCTTCCGGCAGGCCGCCGCATGGGCTGCGCCGGAGGTGGCGGACGGCTTCGCCCGGGCGACCTTCGGGGCGTTGCCGCCTGGTGCGCCGCGGAGCCTCTATGCCACCGGCATGATCGGAGGGTTCGGTCTGGTGGCCCTGATCTGCGCTGCGGCGGCCGTGGCGAGCGCCTGGCTCGGATACCGCTCGGTGCCCCCGGCCGGCCCGGAGCCGGTCTCGTCCCCGTAAAAAGAAAAGCCCCGGCCTGTGGGCCGGGGCTTCGGAGAGGCGTTAGGCTGCGCCGTTCCTACTCGTTGCGGTTGCCCACGAGGGCGAGCAGGAACTGGAACATGTTGATGAAGTCCAGGTAGAGCTGCAGGGCGCCGAACACCGACACCTTAGCGGCCGCCTCGGAGTCGAAGTTGCCGTACAGGTACATCTCCTTCAGCTTCTGCGTGTCGTAGGCGGTGAGGCCCGCGAAGAGCAGCACGCCGACCAGCGAGATCGCGAACTGCAGCGCGCTCGACACGAGGAAGATGTTCACGAGCGAGGCCAGGATCAGGCCGACCACGCCCATGATCAGGAACGAGCCCATGCCCGACAGGCTGCGGTTCGTGGTGTAGCCCCAGAGCGACAGCGAGCCGAAGGCCGCCGCCGTGATGAAGAACACCTGCACGACGCTCGCGCCGGTGTAGCGGATGAGCAGCGTCGAGAGCGAGGCGCCCATCACGGCAGCAAAAGCGAAGAAGGTGCCGCGCGCGGAGGCTGCGCTCATCCGGTCCATCCGGAACGAGAACAGGAAGATGAACGCCAGCGGCGCCAGCGCCACGACCCACATCAGGGGCGAGCCGTAGAGGACGCGGCCGAACTCGGTCAGATAGACGCCGCCCATGCGGGCCGCGGCCATCGAGGGATCGCTCGTGGTGGCGAGCATGTTGACCCCGAGCGCCACCAGAGCCGAAATGGCCAGGCCCAGGATCATGTTGTTGTAGACGCCGAGCATGAAGGCGCGCAGGCCCTGGTCGACCTGAGCCGCCGTCCGGGCAAAGCCGGTGCCAGTGGCGTATTGGTTTTGCTCATACGGTTGCATCGGAGTCCTTTCTCACGGTGTCCCGTCGTTGTTCCCTCGGAAGGCTGGAAGATCAGCCCCCGGTCGCCGCAAATCCGGCAACGATCAGAATATGAGAGGTCGGGCCATCTTCCGCAAGAGGGAGGGCCAAGCTTCAAGTCTTCGTGATCCCAGCAGAATTCCTGCTGGTTGCGCCTTTCTTCGAGAAGAACCGGACGGCGCTTTCGTATTGTCCGGCCCTCCCGGCAGAGGCGTTAAAGATTTCTCAAGTATTGGGCCGGCTTTTGACTCAGGATGCGCCAGGTTCCCACCAGGCCGAGCCCCACCGCCACCAGGACGGAAAGCCCCGAGGCCAGGAGAGCGCCGGAGAGATCGAGCGAGAAGCTCAGGTTCATCACCCGCGTGATGATGAAGTAGGCCGCGAACGTCCCAGCCAGAAGCCCGAACAGCGCCGTCGCCAGCCCCAGAAGCCCGTATTCGAGCGCATAGGCCGAGAGCAGCCGCGCTCGGGTGGCCCCGAGGGTCTTGAGCACCACCGCGTCGTAGAGCCGGGCCCTGTGGCCGGCCGCGAGCGCGCCTGCGAGCACCAGGAGGCTCGCGATCAGCGCGATGGAGCTCGCGCCCCGGATCGCCATGACGAGCTGCGAGACCACGTCGTTGACCGCGTCGAGCGCATCCTTCACGCGCACGCTCGTGACCATCGGGTAGGCTTGGGCGGCGCTGCGCAGGATGCGGGCGTCGCTCGCCGCGTCCGAACCGTTCGGGTAGGTGACGGTGGCGAGATGGGTGTGCGGCGCGCCCGCGAAAGTGTTGGGCGAGAACACCATCACGAAGTTGATGCCCATGGAGCGCCATTCCACGTGGCGCAGGTTGGCGATCGTGGCCGTGATGTTGCGGCCGAGCACGTTCACCACGATCTCGTCGCCGATCTTGAGCCCCAACCCTTCCGCGATGCGCTGGTCGAAGGACACGAGCGGCTTGCCGCGGTAATCCTCGGGCCACCACTCGCCGGCCACAACCTTGGACCCTTCGGGCGCCGCTTTCGCGTAGGTGATGCCCCGGTCGCCCTCCAGCACCCAGGAGATGTCCTCCTCGGCCTTGATCTGGCTCGCCGGGACGCCGCGCAGGGACACGAGGCGGCCCCGCATCATCGGCACGCGCTCGATCTTGGCCTCGGCCTTCTGGCCCTTGAGGAAGTCCTCGAAGGCGTCGGCCTGGGCGTTGGGGATGTCGAGGAAGAAGAAGCTCGGGGCCCGCTCCGGCAGGGTCTGCTGCAGTTGCTGCCGCAGATTGGTGTCGATGACCGAGAGCGTCACGAGGAGCGTGATCCCGAGACCCAGCGACAGGACGAGCGAGGGCGTGAGCGCGCCCGGCCGGTGGATGTTGGAGAGCGCGAGGCGCGGGGCGGTGCGCCGCGGACGCGGCAGGCGCTTCGCCACCGCCATGATGCCGGTCGCCACGAGGCGCAGGAGCACGAAGGAGCACGCCGCGGCCGCCACGAACATCAGGGCGATGCGCCGATCATAGGCCGTCAGCACCGCAAGCCCCACCAGGGCCGCGACGGAGAGCGCCAGTGCCGCGAGATAGCGCTTGCGCGGCCAGCGCCGCTCCGGATCTATCTGGTCGCGGAAGAGGCCCGAGACCTGGATGTCGTGGGCTCTGCCTAAGGGCGCGAGCGCGAACACCAGGGCCGTGAGCACGCCGTAGAGCAGCGCGACGCCGAGCTCCGCGACCGCGATGGTCGGCTGGATCGGGATCGGCAGGAGATGGCCGAACAGGCCCGTGACGATGAAGGGCAGCGCCGCCCCGACCAGGAGTCCGATGGCGATGCCGATGCCGGCGATGATCATCACCTGCGTGAGGTAGAGCAGCACCACCTGGCCGCCGGGCGCCCCGAGACTCTTGAGCGTCGCGATCGAGGCGCGCTTGCGGTCGACGAAGCCGCGCACCGCGTTGGCGACGCCGACGCCGCCGACGAGCAGAGCGGTCAGGCCCACCAGGGTCAGGAACTGGGTGAAGCGCTCGATGTTGCGGGCGAAGCGCGGATCGGCGTTGAGGCGGGTGCGGACGTTCCAGCCCGCCTCCGGCAGCACACGCCCGGCCTCCGCCTCGACCTGCGAGAGCCCCTCCTCGGTGGAGAGGTTGGGCGGCAGGATCACCCGGTAGGTCCAGCGCACGAGGCTTCCGGGCTGGATCAGGCCTGTCGCCCGCACGGCGTCTTCCGACACGAGGAGCCGCGGCCCGAAGCCGATGCCGCTCGCGATCTTGTCGGGTTCCGACACGAGGCTGGCGCGCAGCTCGACCGTCGCGTCCCCGACCTTCACGCGCTCGCCGACCTTGAGGTCGAGGCGCGCCAGCAGGGCCGGATCGGCCGCCGCCCCGAAGGCGCCGTCGCGCTGGGCCAAGAGATCGGCCGGGGTCATGGGCGGGTCGGTCTCCAGGGCGCCGACGGTCGGATAGTTCGCGTCCACCGCCTTCAGCTCGACGAGCGCCGAGCCCTTGTCGCCGGCCAGCACCATGGCGCGCATGGACGCGATGGTGTTCACCTGGCCCTTTGACGCAAGAAAGGCCTTCTCTTGCGCGTTGGCCTCCCGCTGGAGCAACGAGAAGGCCATGTCGCCGCCGAGGATTCGGCGGCCCTCGCGGCCGATCCCGTCAGTGAGCGAGCGCGACAGGGAGGAGACGCCCGCGATCGCCGCGACGCCGAGCGCGATGCAGGCGAGGAAGATGCCGAAGCCTTTGAGCCCGCCGCGCAATTCGCGCAGGGCGAGGCGCAGCACGAGGGGAAGGCGGGAGCCTGAGCCCGGCTGGCGCCGGGGCTTGGCCGGAATGGTGCCGTGCATGTCGGTCCCGCCCCCTTAAGCCGTCACCGCCTCGGCCTCGATCCGGCCGGATCGCAGGCGCACCGTGCGGTCGCAGAGCCGGGCGAGGGCGAGGTCGTGGGTCACGAGCACCAGGGTCGCGCCCCGATCCCGCTTGAGGGCGAAGAGCAGGTCCACGATGGACTGGCCCGTGTTCTCGTCGAGGTTTCCGGTCGGCTCGTCGGCCACCAGGATCGCCGGGTTCGGCACGATGGCGCGGGCGATCGCCACGCGCTGCTGCTCGCCGCCGGAAAGCTGGGCCGGATAATGATGGAGCCGGTGGCCGAGGCCCACCGCCTGCATCTCGGCCTCGGCGCGATCGAAGGCGTCGTCCTCGCCGGCGAGCTCGAGCGGCAGGGCCACGTTCTCGAGCGCCGTCATGGTCGGGACGAGGTGGAAGGACTGGAACACGATGCCGATGCGCCGGCCGCGAAAGCGCGCGAGCGCGTCCTCGTCGAGGCCCGACAGGTCCGTGCCGTCGACGATCACCCGGCCGGAATCGGGCCGCTCCAGGCCCGCCATGGTCATCAGGAGCGTCGACTTGCCGGAGCCCGACGGCCCGACGAGGCCTACCGCCTCGCCCCGGTCGATCCCGAGGGAGACTCCTTTCAGGATATGCACCCGCGCGGCCCCGCGTCCGAGACTCAAATCCACATCCTGCAGCGCGATGGCCTTGTCCTGCATGCCCGATGACCCGATCTGTTGTGGAATTCTGCCGAGAAGCCCGGCACCGTTCGAAGACATATGGGAAGCATATCGATGAAGCGCCAATCCGGCCCGTTCATGACGATCATATTTGCGTGTGCGGCCGTCCTTGCGGCCATGGTCGTCCCGGCTCACGCTCCGTTGGCGCAAGGCCAGCCGATCCGCCTCGTGGCGCTGGGCGACAGCCTCACGGCGGGCTATGGCCTGCCCCAGGAGGCGGCTTTCCCGGTGGTGCTGGAACGGGCCCTGAAGGCGAAGGGCTACAATGTCGAGGTCGCCAATGCGGGCGTCTCGGGCGACACCGCCTCGGCGGGCCTCGACCGGCTCGACTGGTCGGTGCCGGACGGCACGGACGGCGTGATCGTCGAGCTCGGCGCCAACGACATGCTGCGCGGCGTCGACCCGTCCGTGCCGAGGAAAGCCATCGACGGCATCGTCGAGCGGCTCAAAGCCCGCGGCATCCCGGTGATGCTCGCCGGCATGCTGGCCTCACGCAATCTGGGCGCCGACTATGCCCAAAAATTCGACAGCCTCTATCCGGACATTGCGAAGAAGCACGACCTTGTGCTCTACCCCTTCTTCCTGGACGGAGTCGCCGGCGAGCGGTCCCTCAACCTTCAGGACGGGATCCACCCGACCGCGAAGGGCGTCGAGATCATCGTCGCGCGCATCCTGCCCACCGTCGAACAATTTATCGCCACCCTGTCGAAGCGCTGACGCCCGTCCGCGCTCACCCCAAGCCTTGAACGCGGCGGGCTCCCCGCCGCGAGGAGCCTTGCCATGGAATACCGCCGCCTCGGCCGCACCGACCTCAATGTCAGCCTCATCTGCCTCGGGACCATGACCTGGGGCCAGCAGAACACGGAGGCCGAGGGCCACGCGCAGATGGACTACGCCCTCGACCGGGGCATCAACTTCTTCGACACGGCGGAACTCTATTCCATTCCCCCGCGGGCGGAGACCCAAGGCTCGACGGAGCGGATCATCGGCTCCTGGTTCAAGGCCCGGGGCAACCGCGACAAGGTGATCCTGGCGTCGAAGGTGGTCGGCCGCTCGGAGAACACCTGGTTCCGGGACGACGGCTCCCCGGCCGAGCTCTCCCGCGCCCAGATCGAGGAGGCCGTGAACAAGAGCCTCAAGCGGCTCCAGACGGACTACATCGACCTCTACCAGATCCACTGGCCCGACCGGCCGATGCCCTGGGGCTCCAACCCGACGATCTTCCATCACAAGGAATCGGACTTCCACCCGATCCAGGAAACCCTCGAGATCATGCGCGATCTCGTGAAGGCCGGGAAGATCCGCCATCTCGGCCTCTCGAACGAGAGCGCCTGGGGCGCCATGACGTTCCTGAAAGGCGCGGAGGCCGACCCGTCCCTGCCGCGGGTGCAGTCGATCCAGAACGCCTACAACCTCCTCAACCGCACCTACGAGGTGGCGCTCGCCGAGGTGAGCATGCGCGAGGATGTGGGCCTGCTGGCCTATTCGCCGCTCGCCCAGGGTTATCTCACCGGCAAGTATCTCGACGGCGCCCGGCCCGCAGGGGCGCGCTCTACGCTCTTCAACCGCGGCCAGCGCTACGAGACCCCCGGCGCGGAGCCGGCGATCCGCAAATACGGCGCGCTCGCCCGCGAATTCGGCCTCGACCCGGCCCAGATGGCGATCGCCTTCGCCAATTCCCGTCCCTTCGTGGCCGCGACCATCATCGGCGCCACCTCGATGGAGCAGCTGAAGGCCGATATCGGGTCGATCGACGTGAGGATCACGCCGGAGCTGGAGGAACGCATCGACGCGATCCACCTGCAGCACTGCAATCCCTGTCCTTAGCCATCGTTACGTCCTTCTGCGTCATCCCCGGGCTTGTCCCGGGGATCCGCGCCTTTGCTCCGGCGTCGGAGGCCGGCGTGGATGGCCGGGACAGGCCCGGCCATGACGGCGAGAGCAACAGTTGTCCCGGGAACAAATGCGACTGTTGATCGTCTGATTCTGCATCTTGCGGGGCCGGTCCGCCTGCCCCCATGATCGCGTATCAGGAGTCCGCCAGGCTCAGGAGGTGCCGTATGCCACGCCTGTTCACCGGCATCGAGATCCCGGCCGAGATCGGCCTTCAGCTCTCGAGCTATCGTGGCGGCCTGCCCGGGGCGCGCTGGATCGATCCCGAGAATTACCACATCACCCTCCGGTTCATCGGCGACATCGATCTCAGCACGGCGCGAGATGTGTCCTCGATCCTGGGCGACACCCGGCGGCGCGATCCCTTCACGGTCACGATCGAGGGGCTCGACACCTTCGGGGGCGAGCGCCCCCGCGTGGTCTTCGCCCGCGCCGGCAACGGCGATCTCACGGACATGCACCAGGAGCAGGAACGCCTCATCCGCCGGGTTGGCCTGCCGCCGGAGCGGCGCAAGTTCACCCCGCACGTGACCCTGGCGCGCCTGCGGGATTCCTCCCCTATCGATGTGGCCGACTACTTCGCCACGAGGGGGCATTTTCCCAGGCTCACCTTCACGGCCCGCCGCTTCGTCCTGTTCTCGTCCCGCGACTCGGTCGGCGGCGGTCCCTACGTGGTCGAGGCGGCCTATCCGCTGGGGTAATTCCCTACGGGTCATTCCCGGCCGGAGAGGGCGTAAGCCCTCGCAGGGGAAGGGAACCCATGAAACGCCGCGCTGGGGAATGGATCCCCTTCCCTCGCTTCGCTCGCCGGGGAAGACACGCTCTCCCCCTCGACGCACCGGCCAAGCTTGGCTAAACCGTGAGCCATGGCGTCCATCATCTTCCTCACCCATCCCGAAGTCGTCATCGACCCGGCCGTTCCCATCACCCAATGGCCCCTCAACGCGGTCGGGCACACGCGGGCGGAGCGTTTCGCCGGGATGCTCGTCGGACGGGACGTCACGGCGGTCTATGCCTCGACCGAGCGGAAGGCGATGGACGGGGCCGCCATCGTGGCCGAACGGCTCGGCCTGGCCTACGGCACGGATGAGGCGCTCGGCGAGAACGACCGCTCGGCCACGGGCTATCTCGCGCCGCCGGAGTTCTGGGAGGTCGTGAAGGAATTCTTCGGCCGGCCGCACGAGAGCATCCGGGGCTGGGAGCGCGCCATCGACGCGCAGACGCGCATCGTCGCGGCGGTGACCCGTGTCGCCCGCGAGGACGAAACCTCCGGCGACATCGTCATCGTGTCTCACGGAGGGGTCGGCGCCCTGCTGACCGCCCATCTCCAGAAGGTCGAGATCGGCCGCGAGAGCCGTCCGTCCCATCCGGGCGGCGGCTGCTTCCTCGTATTCGACCGAGACACCTTCGCGATCCGGCAGGACTGGCGCGCGATCGAGGACGGGCTCGGCACCATCTGAAGGCTTGCCAGGCGGGCTGCGGGGGACTAGCCCCTGCCTGAACCGATCACCCGCGAAAAGGCGCCCGCACCGATGAACCTCACCAGCATGGCCCGATTGATGCCCGGCATCGCGCTGTGCGGTGCTGTCGCGCTCGCGGCCATGGGGCTCCAGCACCTGGAGGAGGCCTGGACGGGGCGACCCTGGCTGGAGGCGCTGGTGATCGCGATTCTCATCGGCACGGCGATCCGCACCGCCTGGACGCCGGACGCGCGTTTCGCGTCCGGCATCGGCTTCTCGGCCAAGATGCTGCTGGAGGTGGCCGTGATGCTGCTCGGCGCCTCGATCAGCTTCCAGGCCGTGATGCAGGCAGGCGCCGGCCTCATCCTCGGCATTGCGGTCGTGGTCGCCGTCGCGATCGGGGCGAGCTACGGCCTGTGCCGGCTTCTCGGCCTGCCGAAGCGCATGGCCGTGCTGGTGGCGTGCGGCAACTCGATCTGCGGAAACTCCGCCATCGCGGCGGTGGCGCCGGTGATCGGCGCCAGGGCGGAGGACGTGGCCTCGTCCATCGCCTTCACGGCGATCCTCGGGGTGATCGTGGTCCTGGGCCTTCCCCTGCTCGTGCCGGTGCTCGGCCTGTCGGAGACGCAGTACGGCGTTCTCGCCGGCCTCACGGTCTATGCGGTGCCGCAGGTGCTCGCCGCCACCCTGCCGGTCGGCATGGTCAGCACCCAGCTCGGCACCCTGGTGAAGCTGGTGCGGGTCCTGATGCTCGGCCCCGTGGTGATCGGGCTCTCGCTCGCTGCAGGCCGCGACGGGGCGAGCCGGCCGGGCTTCTCGCTGAACCGCTTCGTGCCCTGGTTCATCATCGGGTTTCTTGCTCTCGCGGCCCTGCGCTCGGCGGGCCTCATCCCCGACATGGTGCTGAAGGCCGTCATGCCGCTCGCCACGATCCTCACCGTCGTCTCGATGGCGGCTTTGGGGCTCGGCGTGGACCTGAAGGTGCTCGGCCGCGTCGGCGGGCGGGTGACGCTCGCCGTGACCCTGTCGCTGCTGGTGCTGCTCGCGATCAGCCTCGGGCTGATCCGTCTGCTCGGGGTGGCGTGACGCATCGGGGCTTGAAAGACGTCGCGCGAGGCCAATCACTAAGGGATCACCGATCCCACGCGAAAAGCCCTCACCCATGAAGCCTCTCAGCGACGGCGAACGCGCCGAAATCCTCCCCGCTCTCGACGGCTGGACCCTGGTCGAGGACCGCGACGCGCTTCACAAGCGCTTCGTCTTCGACGACTTCAACGCCGCCTTCGGGTGGATGGCGCGGGTCGCGCTCGTGGCCGAGCAGATGAACCACCATCCGGAATGGTTCAACGTCTACAACAAGGTCGACGTGACCCTCTCGACCCATGACGCGAACGGCCTCACCCGCCGCGACGTGGAGCTGGCCCAGCGCATGGACCAGTTCGCCGCCGGCATCGCCAAGGCGCGATGACATGACGGAGATGCGGATCCTGAAGGGAGGCTGCGCCTGCGGCCGGGTGACCTTCGAGGCACTCGGCGAGCCGAAGCGCGTCGGCCTGTGCCATTGCATGACCTGCCGCAAGATCAGCGGCAGCGCCTTCAATGCCTTCGTGATCTACCCGGCCGACCGGGTGACGGTCAGCGGCGACGTCTCGCGGTGGTCGGCGACACCCGAATCCCAGCGCGGCTTCTGCCCTGTCTGCGGCTCGCCGGTCTTCGACCTGGATGCGGCTGACGAGATCGAGCTCACGCTCGGTACCTTCGACGCCCCCAACCTGTTCACCCCCACCTACGAAGGCTGGGCGGTCCGGCGCGAACACTGGGTCAGGACGCCGGACCTGATCTCCTACCCGGAGAACCGAGGCGAGAAGACGTCCTGAGAGTTGCCCCACACCCTCATGCGGGGGAACGAAGCGCGTTCACACAGCCTCATCCTGAGGAGGATTGCGCAAGCAATCCGTCTCGAAGGACGAGGCGTCTCCAGTGCGCGCTGGAAGCATCCTTCGAGACGCGGCTACGCCGCTCCTCGGGACGAGGGTGAGGGTGGGGCAAGCCTCAGGATAAGGCCGGTCGGCGTTCCGAGCCTTATTTCGGCTGCATGCGCAGCGCCCCGTCGAGGCGGATCGCCTCGCCGTTGAGCATGTCGTTCTCGATGATCGCCTTGACCAGGGTGGCGTATTCCTCCGGCCGGCCGAGGCGGGACGGGAACGGCACGTTGGCCTCGAGCGCCTTGCGGTAATCCTCCGCGATGCCCTCGAAGAGCGGCGTGTGGAACAGTCCCGGCATGATCGTCATGACCCGGATGCCGAAGCCCGAGAGGTCGCGGGCGACCGGCAGGGTGAGGCCGAGCACGCCGCCCTTGGAGGCGGAATAGGCCGCCTGCCCGATCTGCCCGTCCTGCGCGGCGACGGACGCGGTGTTGACGATCACGCCGCGCCCGCCGTCCGGGGTCACCGGGTCGAGCCCGGCCATGGCGGCGGCGCATTTCGAAATCATCGCATAGGTGCCGATGAGGTTGATCTCGACCGCGCGCCGGAAGGAGGCGACGTCGTGCGCGATCAGCTCGCCCGTGTCGCGCTTCTTGGTGACCGTGCGCTTGCCCGGCGCGATGCCGGCGCAGTTGACGAGGATGCGCTCGATCCCGTGCGCCGCCCGGGCCTGGCCGAGGGCCGCGTCGATCGAGGCCTCGTCGGTCACGTCCGCCCGGCAGAAGACCCCGCCGATCTCGCGGGCGACCTCGCCGCCGCGCTCGGCGTTCATGTCGAGGATCGCGACCTTCGCGCCCTGCGCGGCCAGCATGCGGGCGGTGGCCTCGCCGAGGCCGGAGGCGGCGCCGGTCACGACGGCTGCCATAGATTCGTCGAGCTTCATGGGTTTTCTCACTCCTCAGGATGGGGTCTGTTTAAGCCATCCCGCCCCGAGGGCGAAGCGAGTTTATCGAAGGAGCATGACCGCATGAGCGACGCATTCACGAAGCCTTTCACCAAGGCCGAGATGGACGCCATGCGCGCCGAACTCCGCGACGAGGAGGGCCTGACGCGCAAGTTCTGGGGCAAGCTGCGCCGCGTGGGCGGGAAGATCCCCTTCGCGGAGGACCTGGTGGCGGCCTTCTACTGCGCCACGGACCCCTCGACCCCGAACCGGGTCCGGCTCGTGCTCCTCGGAGCCGTCGCGTATTTCCTGCTCCCCACCGATGCGGTCGCCGACTTCCTGCCCCTGATCGGCTTCGCGGACGACGCGGCGGTCCTGGCCGCCGCCATCACCCAGGTGGCCGGCTCGATCACGGACGAGCACCGGGCCAGGGCGAAGGACGCGCTGAAGACGGACTGAGCCGGGAATCTCCCGAAGCACGGCCAATTCGACGCATCGTCTTTGTGACCGAGGTTGCTTACCCAAGATGGTGAAGAGTTCTTAACCATCTCGGCCGTATATCTCGCCCCATGATCGACACATTCCTCCAGCGCGGCCTTGCCGCGGGCATCATTTCCGCCGCCTTCATCATCGGAACCGGGCCTGCCGCTCTCGCCCAGGGGCAGCGCTCCACGCCGGCCGCCAAGCCTGCCGCGCAGAAGACGGCACCGGCCGCGAAGCCGGCGGCTGCGAAACCCGATCCCAAGTCCAAGGCCTCGACTGCCACCAAGGCCGGCGCCGGCGCGGCCGCGGGTGCGGCTGCAGGAGCCGCGGCCGCGCCGGCGACGGGCCCGGGCGGCGCGTCGCTTCTTGCGTCCTACGCGGACTGGAACGTCTACACGGCCCAGACCGGCCGCTCGAAGATCTGCTATGCCCTGAGCCAGCCCAAGGACCGGCTCCCGAAGAACCTCAATCGCGATCCGGCCTACCTGTTCGTGTCGTTCCGGCCGGCCGAGAACGTGAAGAACGAGGTCGCGCTGGTGCTGGGCTTCGCCGCCAAGGACAACGGCGCCGCGGAGGCCGCGATCGGCCGGGCGTCCTACGCGCTCCTGACCAAGGACACCAATGCCTGGCTGAAGAATCCGGCCGAGGAGAGCCAGGCCATCGCCACCATGGCGAGGGGCGGGAGCGTGGTGGTGAAGACGCTGTCCGCCCGCGGCAACCAGCTCACCGACCGCTATTCGTTGAGCGGCTTCAACCAGGCCCTGGACCGCGCCCGCAAGGAGTGCTCGTAACGGGGACGAGCGCCCGTCGACCCGACGAGGCGCGTTCCCCGTGAGAGCCGTTACTCGGCGAACCGAACCAGGGCGCGCAGCCCGTCGATGAGCAGCTTGCGGCGATCTTCGGACAGATCGTTCTCGCAGACGGCGTCGACCAGCGCCGCCAATTCCTCACGGCTGGGCCGCCGCTCCCGGATCTCGCTCGCCCACATGATGATCTGCGAGGCCCGGCTGGCGCAGGCCGGACACTCGTCGGCGATCTGGTGTGCCAGCGCAACGATGCTCTCGAGAGGTGAGGCTTCTGGATCCTGAGCCATTCCTGCCTTGCTCCCATGCGCTTCGATCCGGCGGCGCGGGCCGCTCCCGGGGCGCGCAGGCGCCGGCTTCGCCCGCGCGGTCAGCGCCGATCAGGCCTGTAGCCCCGTCCGGTTCTGGCGTAATCCGGCACGCGCGTCCCCCGATCTCCCGATCCGCCATGGATGAGCCAGGCCAGCAGGTAGCCAGCCGCTCCTGCGGCGAGGATCGCCAGCAAGGGGCTCTCCGTCACCCTGTCGCTGACGGCATGCCGACCCTCCCGGTACAGGCGCTCGGCCTCCGGGTAGCGCTCCGCCGTCTGACGCACGTAGTGCCGGCCCCGGTCGTAGGCGTCGCGAGCCATGCCCGAGACGTTCTCGGCCGCATCCCGCAGCCTCTCCTGGGCCTGACCGAGCAGATCCTCGGCCGTGCCCTGTCCGCCTGAGGCTTGGCGGCCGCCGGACTCCATGGGCCGTCCCTGCTGATCATAATCGATCGCCGTGCCCTTGGTGACGCTGACCGAGACGGGGTCGCTGGTCGGGAAGGTTTCCTCGATGGCGTGGTCGAGTTTGGCGTCGAGATTCTCCTTCGAGTTCTCGGGCAGATCGTTATCAGGAGGGCGGTTCGCCGACTGACTCGCCGCTTCGGAGGAAGCAGGCTTGCCGGGGGACGAGGGTGCGTTGACCATTGCGGTTCTCCCACGGGAGGCCGGCATTACAGGACGACATCCGGCCTCCTTTTCACCCGAATCAACGTCGAGCCGTTGGCCGCGTTCCGGATCAGGATGGCTGACCGGTTTCACCATCGCCGCACCGGTGCCGCGCCCCGAACCGGGATCAGGCTCCTCATCCCCGCAGGCCCATGATGCGCGGCCATGTCACGGGAACAGGCGCGCTCCGGGATGCTTTTTCCCGAGGACGCGCCCCCGCGTCCGTTCCCAGGAGGGAGCCATGGACAAAGATCGTGCCAAAGGCGCCGCCACCCGCATGGGCGGCAAGATGAAGCAAGCCGCCGGCGACCTGACGGGCGACACCAAGATGCAGACCGAAGGCAAGATGGACCAGGCCAAGGGCAAGGCCCAGAACGCCATGGGCAGCGCCAAGGATGCGCTCAAGAAATAGGTCCGGCCCGGACCAGATGGCAGCCCCGCCGGAGCGCCCGGCGGGGCTGTCCCGGAGAGCCTGAAAGGCTTTCGGCTTCTCCGGCGGCGGAAAATCACGCCGCCCCCTCACTTTTCCGACGCAATCGTATTATATGAGCCCTTCGTCCCCTCAAACGAAGGCATGCTTTCCCATGGCGACGGTGCTCGACATCGCCAAGCGCAACCCTCATGCGGCCCCCCTGGCCGTCAGCGATGCCGCGCGCGCAGCCGGCGGCGCGGCGATCGAGAAGACCGCCGAACTGACCGTGGTCGCAGGCGCGGCTCCCGGCGGGGCGTCGCTCGTCGGCCTCACCCGCGAGCAGCTGAAGGATTCGCTTCACGCCATCGGGGTGCCCGAGCGCGAGCTCAAGATGCGCGTCGCCCAGCTCTGGCACTGGATCTACTTCCGCGGCGCCCGCGACTTTTCCGAGATGACCAACGTCGGCAAGGGCCTGCGCGCGGCTCTGGCCGAAGCCTATACGCTTGCCCGCCCCGAGGTCGTATCCGAGCAGGTCTCGAAGGACGGCACCCGCAAGTGGCTGATCCGCATGCCCTCCACCGGCCCCTTCGACAAGGGCGCCGAGATCGAGTGCGTCTACATCCCGGAGGTCGACCGCGGCACGCTCTGCGTGTCGAGCCAGGTCGGCTGCACGCTCACCTGCTCGTTCTGCCACACCGGCACCCAGCGCCTGGTGCGCAACCTCACCTCGGCCGAGATCGTGTCGCAGCTCATCGTGGCCCGCGACATGATCGGCGACTGGCCGGACGCGACGCCGCCCGAGGGCGCCTTCGTGCCGACGGACGGCGGGCGCTTCGTGTCGAACATCGTGTTCATGGGCATGGGCGAGCCGCTCTACAACCCGGACAACGTGATCGCCGCCATCGACGTCATGTCGGACGGGGAAGGCCTGACCCTGTCCCGCCGCCGCATCACGGTCTCCACGTCCGGGGTCGTGCCGCAGATGGAGCGGCTCGGGGCCGAAGCCAACACGATGCTGGCGATCTCGCTCCACGCGGTGCGGGACGAGCTGCGCGACGAGCTGGTGCCGATCAACCGCAAATACGACATCAAGCAGCTCCTCGACGCTTGCCGGGCCTATCCGGGCCTGTCGAACGCCCGCCGCATCACCTTCGAGTACGTGATGCTGAAGGGCGTGAACGACTCGGACGCGGACGCGCGCGAGCTGGTGCGGCTCCTCAAGGGCATTCCGGCCAAGATCAACCTGATCCCGTTCAACCCCTGGCCGGGGTCCAAATACGAGTGCTCGGACTGGGAGCGGATCGAGCGTTTCTCCGAGATCGTCTTCCGGGCCGGCTACGCCTCCCCCGTGCGCACCCCGCGCGGCCGCGACATCCTGGCGGCCTGCGGCCAGCTCAAGAGCGAGACCGAGAAGCTGCGCGCCCGCGCCCGCCTGATGCTCGAGCAGGGCATCGGGGCCGAAGGCGTCTATGCGCTAGGGGACGGGGAGTAGGATCTGAACCGGCGAACTGCACCCCGAACGAGGGACGGCCGCTTCCCGGAAATATGATAACGTGATATCGTTCTCCGACGTCGTGTCGGAGACGATCATGCTGCGCATCATAGGGGGCGTTCTCGCAGCGAGCCTTACAGCTCCTTATCTGGCCTCGTTCTTCATCTTCCACCTGATGGTCCTGTTCGGCGCATCGAGCGGCGCCGATATCGTCTTCGGCGCCCCGTCGCTCTTCGACGAGTTCACCGACTCCCTCAAGTTTCTGGTGATCGGCACCCTTGGCCTTACGGTGTTCGGCCTGCCTATCCTCTTCGCCGCCGGAGCTTTGGCCTTTCTACTCAATGCCGTCGCCCTCCATGCGAAGCACCACGCCGTTCTGGGCGGGGCTATCCTGGGCGGCCTGTCTCTCACTCTGCTGTTCGGCGCGGAGCCGGACGATCTGAGAGTCTTTCCTCTCGCGGGCCTGCTCTCCGGTGCCATCTGCGGCTGGATCTACTGGCGCATTGCGTTGCGTCCGAGGCTGAACGAAGGGATATTCCGATAGGGCATTTTCACCTGGAGCGCAGGTCAAGCCCCTCCTTCGGAGCCACGGCGTGTCCCGAATATCGCGATGGATCGGCACCTGGCCCGCCTATCATCGATCCCGACCAACCATTCCTCCTGCCGGAGCAGTCCCATGCGCATCCCGACCCTCCTGTCCGCCCTTGTCCTGCTTGCTGCGGCCTCAACCGCCAACGCCCAGGGGCGGCCCGTCCCGGCCGATCCCCAGGTCCCGAAGGCCCGGACCGGGGCCACCTATACGAGCGAGCAGTCGGCCGCGATGGCCGACGCGGCGCGGGAGAAGACCGAGGCGCTGGAGCGGGCCCGGGACAAGCGCATGAAGACCCTCACGCGGGGCATCTGCACCGGCTGCTGACGCCGCCTTTCATGATTACGTGATCGCGCGCGGGTCGTCCTTCTGGCCGCCGACATTGCCGCCGTCGTGGCAGATGACGCTGATGCGCCCGTCGCCCTCGATATAGGCCTTCTTGACCTTGGCCGGGTCCTCGATGCCCTGCTGGCGCAGCTGGCTCAGCAGCTCGTCCTTGGTGATCATCTCCTGGCGCATGTTGCGGAAAAGCAGCTGCCCGTCCTTGATGAGCATGAGCGGCGGCGGGCGCGTGAAGCGCTGGAAGAACGGGAAGTGGTAGCCCAGCCAGTCGAGGGCGAAGTTCCAGAACACGATGGTGAGCACGAGGAGCGCGCCCTCGGTGATCGACTTGTACTCGGCCGCCATGGCGTTCTGGGATGCATCCGCGATGAGGACGATCACGAGCAGGTCGGCGATGCCGATGACGCCTGACTGGCGCTTGAGGAAGAAGCGCAGGATCGCGAACAGCCCGACATAGGTGACCGTGCCGCGCACGAAGATCTCGAGCAGGGAATGCTCCGGGACGAGGAGTTGCGCCCAATCGATGGCCATGCCGCTTCCTTCTCACGGCCAGGACGGGTGTCGCAGCCTCCCGGGGGAATTAGGGCCCGGGCGCCGGAACGCCATTGCGGCCGCGCTTGCCGGTAACGATGCACTAACCACGCTGGAAGGTGATGGGGGCGGAGCATGAGCCGTTGCGGGGGCTCGGGCGTTCACTTGGCACAGTATGCGTATGGAGGCGGCCATGACGATCCTCGATCCCAAAACCGGACAGCTCGTGACCATCGATCTGAAGCCCCGGCCGCGTCCGAAGCCTACGGGATCGCGCCAGGCGGCCGAGTGAGGAGGGGGCCCCTGCGGGTCGGTGCGCTTGTCTCGGGCGTCGTTTCATGGAATGGCAGTCCTGTCCTGGCGGGAGCCTCCCGGCTGCCGCGGACGCTGCCCCTTAGCGACCGGCGCAAGGCACCTTTGATGATCCGCTGGCTTCTGCTCATCCCGTTCGCGTTGCTCATCGCCATCGGCGCCAGCAGCTTCTTCCTGATGGTCGCGTCGATGATCGACCCGGTCATGGCGAGTCTGACGGGAGACACGCTCTTCGTCGGGTTCTGGAGCTTCGTCGACGCGGTCTTCTCGGCCGAGGACCCGGAGCCCATCGTGACGGAGGCGTTCCTGGCGGTCGGGCGGCTGGTCTTCACCCTGCTGGTCCTGCCGCCCCTGCTGGTGGCGGTCGTCAGCGAGGTGCTGGGGCTTCGCAACGTGATCTGGTACGCGGCCGCCATGGGCGCGCTCACGGCCTCTGTGCCGTGGATCCTGCGCGGAGCCGCCAGGATCGGCTCGCCGCTTGAGCTGCATGTGAGCCTCGTGCTCGGCCTCACGGGGGCGGTGGCGGGCCTGATCTACTGGGCCATCGCCGGGCAGGGGGCAGGACGGTCCGCCCAGGCCGCCGAGCGTCCCTGAACAAAAAAGGCGGAAGCCCCATGCCCCCATGCGGCTTCCGAAGTTCGGGAGGAACTCTGACTGATTGCCCTAGCCAGCATTGATACTTTGTATCATTCGTCTGGATGGATCAATTCGGCAGGATGGCCGGTCGATGGACTAGACCGTTCGGCCGATGACCGCGCCGACGTCGCCAGGATCCCGAGCGCGAAGGCCGAGACCAGCACCACCTCGGGGTTTGCCGGTCGATGCCGGCGCCGAGGCCTGGAACGTCATGGGGCACCTCGGGGCGAAGCGGCGGGATCGTGCCTGAGGCACCTCCAACGGGCCAGTGAAATGCGTCTTGTTGAAATGCCGGGCTTGCGCCATTTGTTGGAGCCAGGAAGCGCGAACCGAGTAGAGAGAGACGAGAATGGGAATGTTGTCGCCCGCACGGATTCGTGCCGCCCTGACGGTCGTCGTCCTGGCCCTGGGGCTTTCCGCCTGCGGGATCAACAATGTCCCGACCTACGAGGAGCGGGCGAAATCCGCCTGGAGCGAGGTGCAGAACCAGTACCAGCGCCGCGCCGACCTCATTCCCAACCTCGTCGAGACCGTGAAGGGCTTCGCCCAGCAGGAGCGCGAGGTGCTGACCCAGGTGACGGAGGCCCGCGCCAAGGCGACCCAGATCCAGGTCGACGCCTCGACCGTGACCGACCCCGAGAAATTCCGCCAGTTCCAGGAGGCGCAGAACCAGCTTTCCGGAGCGCTCGGCCGCCTGCTCGCGACGGTCGAGCGGTACCCTGAGCTGAAGTCGAACGCCAACTTCCTGGCCCTGCAGTCCCAGCTCGAGGGCACCGAGAACCGCATTGCGGTCGCCCGGCGCGACTACATCGAGGCGGTCCGGGTCTACAACACGGAGCTGCGCACCATCCCCGGCCGCTGGATCGCCTCCATCGTGTATCCCGACGCGAAGCCGATGGAGACCTTCGCGGCGACAGCCGGATCGGACCGCCCGCCGCAGGTGCAGTTCTGATCGAATGAAAGCCTTCGACCCCATCCCCTCCCCCTTGTGGGGAGGGACAGGGTGGGGGTGCCGGCGCACCGCAGAACCGAAGGTGGCGCCCACACCCCCTCCTCCAACTCCTCCCCACAAGGGGGAGGAGGGCAAGTCTGCGCTTTTTCTGATCGTCGCGCTGCTGCTTCTCCTCGTCCCCGTTGCGGCCCTCGCCCAATCCTTCCCGCCCCTCACCGGCCGGGTCGTGGATGCGGCGGGCCTGCTGACGCCGGACGCGCGCGCGGCGCTCGACGCGAAGCTCAAGGCGCACGAGGACAAGACCACCGACCAGGTGGTGGTCGCGACCGTGCCGTCCCTCGACGGGCTCACCATCGAGGATTACGGCAACCGCCTGTTCCGGCAGTGGAAGCTCGGCCAAGCCGACAAGAACAACGGCGCTCTCCTGCTCGTCGCCCCGAACGAGCGCAAGGTGCGCATCGAGGTCGGCTACGGGCTCGAGGGCGCGCTCACCGATGCCCTGTCGAAGGTGATCATCACCACGGCGGTCGCGCCGCAGTTCCAGAAGGGCAATTTCGCCGGCGGAATCGATGCGGGCGTCGACGCCATGCTGTCCATCCTGACCGGCGACGCCGAGGAATGGCACCGCCGCGCGCAGGTCCGCGAGGACGAGACCAGCGCCATCGATCCCGTGGTGGCCTTCGTCATCATGCTGATCCTGTTCATCGTGATCTCGCGCATGATGAGCGGCGGCGGCCCGCGCGGCGCCCGGCGGATGCGGCGGGGCGGACCCTGGATCATTCCCACCGGCGGAGGCTGGGGCGGCGGATGGTCGGGCGGATCGGGCGGAGGCGGCTTTTCCGGCGGAGGCTTCTCGGGAGGAGGCGGGTCGTCCGGCGGCGGCGGCGCTTCGGGGAGCTGGTAGGATGATCTCTGCAGAGGATCACGGGCGGCTCGAAAGCGCCATCCGGGACGTGGAGGACCAGAGCGCGGGCGAGCTCGTCGTGGTGGTGGCCGGGCAGGCGAACCACTACCGGTCCGTTCCGCTTCTCTGGGCCTTGCTCGCCGCCCTCGTCGTGCCGTGGCCGCTGATCTGGTTCACCGACCTCCCGCCCGTGCGCATCTTCCAGGCGCAGCTCCTGGCGGCGCTGGCGTTCGCCCTGCTCCTGTCCTGGCCGGCTCTGCGTTTCGCCCTGGTGCCGGCGGCCGTGAAGCGCGCCCGGGTCCATGAGGCGGCGGCGCGGGAGTTCTTGAGCCGCGGGCTCACCCGCACCCGGGACAAGACCGGCATCCTGATCTATGTGGCGCTGGCCGAGCACCATGCGGAGATCCTGGCCGATTCAGGCATCGCGGACCGGGTCGGGCCGGAGGTCTGGCACGACATCATCGCGAAGCTTACGGGCGAGATCCGGGAAGGACGGCTGGCCGACGGGCTTGTGGCCGCCATCGGGGAGGTGGGCGCCATCCTGGCCCATCACGCGCCGGCGCGCTTCGACGACACCGACGAGCTGCCGAACCGGGTTATCCTGCTCTAGGTTCGATTACCGGAGGCTCGCGCTCCGGGCGGCGCCGAGGATCACGCCCGGCCGGGACTCGTCGGATGTCTGGAGGAGCACCACGTAGCCGTCGGCGCCGCCGCGGGCGGCCTCCAAGGGCACCTCGAACCGGGCCGAGCCGCCCCGCCATTCGCCGACGCGCTTCAGGCCGCGCACCACATTGGCGTAGGTGACCGTCTTGCCCCGGTTCTCGCCGCGCTCGATCGGAACCGTGTGCTCGCGCAGGACCGGCAGCACCCAGACCTCGGCGGCGCGCATGTCGGCCATGTCGGTCTCGCGCACATTGATCGTGACGGTGTCGTTGGTCTCCTTGAGGTCCACGTCGAGCGGCAGCTTCGCCTGGGTGCCGGTGGCGTCGCGGATCGAGGCCTCGACCCGGGTCCGGTCGGACCCGATGCAGGGCTTGGCGCCGTTGATGATCATCTGGGGAGTGTAGACCTGCCGGTCGCTGCGGGCATGCGCGTAGGCCTTCTGGCGCTCCGTGAAGGATTTATGGGCGAGCGTGTCCTTCCAGCCGAGATAATCCCAGTAGTTCACCGGGAACGACAGGGCGACGATGTCGGGCTCGCGGGCGAGTTCGGCCAGCACGGCGTCGGCGGGCGGGCAGGAGGAGCAGCCCTGGCTCGTGAAGAGCTCGACGACCGCCCGGGGCGGATCGGCCTGGGCCGGCTGCAGGAACGCAGCGAAGAGGACGGCCGCAGAGAACAGTTTCGATCGTGACACCATGATGCCTGCCATCGAACACGAAACCGGCCTCAAGGGAAACTCACTTTACCTTGAGCACCGGCTGGCCTTGACCGGTCGCAGGGACGCGCCAGCGGCGGTGCATCCAGAGCCATTGCTCCGGATGTTCGCGCACCCAGCTCTCGACCACCGACGTCATCTCCTGCATCGCTCCTTGAACGTCGATCTGGCCATCCGGATCCCGCGGCAGGTTGAGGGGCGGCGTGAGCTGGAGCCGGAACCGGTGATTCGGCAGCCGGATCACCCGGACCCCGTGCACCGGGCAGTCGAACCGGCGCGCGAACTTGCCGAGAATCGGGTTCACCAGGGCCGGGCGGCCCATGAAGTTGACCACCACGCCGCGGGTGAAGTGCTGGTCGATGAGCATGCCCAGATGCCCGCCCTTCTCCAGCGCGCCCTGCATGGCGAAGGCCGCTCCCTGGCGCGCGGCCTCGAGCCCGCCCATGGTCTCGCTGCGGATCTCGTGCAGGACCCGGGCCACGGCCGGGTCGTTGGGGGGGCGGAAGACCGCCGTGGTGTCGAGCCCGAACCGGGCCGCGCAGATCGCCGGCAGCTCCCAGTTGGCCAGATGGGCCGAGAAGATGATGCCGGGCCGGCCGTCGTCGCGCAGGGCCAGGAAGTGGTCGATGCCGTCCACCTCGGTGCGGCCCAGCACGGAGCTGTCGGGGTCGAAATCGAAGAGCCGGCCGAGATGCGGGTACTCGCCCCCGACGCGCCCCAGATTGTCCCAGGCGGAGAGCGCCAGGGCCTTCACGTCCTTCTCGGGCATGTCCGGATAGACCGCCCGGATGTTGGCAAGCGCCGTCCTGTGCGCCGGCAGCCAGGGGCCGATCGTGCGGGTGAGCGCCGCCCCGATTGCGGCCGAGCGCTCTGGGCCGAGGGCCCGCGCCAGGGCGAAGACGCCGCGCACGACGCCGACCATGAGGGTTTCGGTCAGGCGGGAAGCGAGGCTGCGGGGGCGTTTGGAAGCGTGAACCACGAAATCGATCCTGGCGTGGGAAGCCTTTTGCAACGGGAGACGGGTCTTTTTCGCGACTCGTCCCCGCCGTCAAGGCCCGCCCGCGCGGCAGCTTGTCGTTCCGACGACGTCAGAACGTGATGACGACCTTGCCGAAGACCTTGCGACCCTCGAGCCGTTCCAGACCTTGTCGGAACTCGTCGAGCGGGAAGACGGCATCGATCACCGGGGTCATGCCCTGGGCCATCTTGTCGAGCGACTGGGCGATGTTCTCGATCCGGCAGCCGAAGGAGCCGAAGATCCGGTACTGCTGCTGGAAGAGCTGCATCAGGTTCATGGTGGTGGAGACGCCCGAGGTCGAGCCGCAGGTGACAAGGCGCCCGCCGCGCTTGAGGCAGAGGAGGGAGCCGTTCCAGGTGTCGGCGCCCACATGCTCGAACACCACGTCGACGCCTTTCCGCTTGGTCAAGCGGCGCACCTCGCCCTCGAAGCGCTCGGTGCGGTAGTTGATGACGTGGTCGGCGCCGAGCGCCTTCGCCTTCTCGCCCTTCTCGTCGTCGCCCACCGTCGTGTAGACCGTGCAGCCGATGGCCTTGGCCATCTTGATCGCGGCCGTGCCGATGCCCGATCCCCCGGCATGGACCAGGATCGACTCGCCGGGCTCCAGCTTCGCGTTGTCGAACAGCATGTGCTGCACGGTGCCGAAGCCGATGGGCGCGCAGGCCGCCTGCTCGAAGGAGACACCCTTCGGCACCGGGATCACGAGGCGCTCGGGGCGGTTGATGAATTCGCGGGCGAAGCCGTCGATGTGGAAGCCCATGATGCCGGCGACGTTCTCGCAGAGATTGTCCCAGCCCTTGAGGCAGGCCTTGCAGTGGCCGCAGGTCTCGGCCCCGTACATGGTCACCGGGTCGCCCGCCTTGAACCGGGTCACGCCCTCGCCCACCGCGGCGATCTCGCCCGAGGCCTCGACGCCCACCGCCTGGGGCATCTTGCGCTTGGCGAAGGCCATCCCGCGGAAACCCCACACGTCGAGATAGTTGAGGGCGAGCGCCCGCACCCTGATCTGGACCTCGCCGGCGGCCGGCGGCGGCGGAGGTTCCATCTCGGTCAGGCGCAGGTCACGGTCGCCGAAGAGCTGAAGGGAGCGCATGTCGATACCTATGGTCGGCGTCACCCCCGCGTTTCGGGGATCCATGCTTGGTCGGTTCAAGACGCGGATGGCCGGGACAGGCCCGGCCATGACGGAGGAAACTGTTGTGCGGCGGCTTAAAGCGCGGCTCGGAGAATGACAAGTCACCGCGAGCCTTCCCGGGCATGGCCGGGGCCGCGCGAGGGCATCGGGGTCGGGCGGAGCCAGCGCGTCAGCGGCCGATCAGATGTCGTTCGGCAAAGAGGAGCGCAAGGCAGGTCGGCGCGTGGACGATCTGGCCGGCGATCACCGCATCGACAGCCTCGGACAGCATCATTTCCACCGGCTCGATGTATTCGCCCGGATCGGGGCGGGACGGGGTCGGGCCCAGTCCCTCGGCCAGGAAGAGATGGCTTGGAGAATGCACGCCCGCCGTGAAGGGATGGACCAGTCCGAGGGAGGTCATCGTCCCGGCCATCATGCCGACTTCCTCCGCCAGTTCGCGCCGGGCTGCGTCGAGCGGCGTCTCGCCGGGCTCTATGGCCCCGCTGACGGCCTCGATGCTGTAGTCCCCGTATGCGTAACGGAACTCCTTCGTCAGAACGACCGTGCGGGCCTGCGTGAGCACGATGACGCTGACGCCCGGCGGCTTGACCACCACCGTGTACCGTCCCGTATGCCCGTCCGCGTAACGGATGTCGTCACGCACGATCCGGGTCCAAGGATCCTCGTAGATGGTCTCGGACGACAATGTCTCGCAGCGCATCGGGCGCTCCTTTTTGGCGGGCCACGCTATCGATGCACGCCCAGCATCGACGTGAGACCACCATCGATCGGCAGGACCGTGCCGGTGATGTAGGCCGCGGGCTCGCTCATGAGGAAGGCCGCAAGCCCTGCGATCTCCTCCGGCTTCGCGAAGCGCCCGGCGGGAATCTGCTTCTCCATGCTCTCGCGATAGGCGGCATATGGCGCCATCATGTCCGTGTCGATGAAGCCCGGCGCGATTACGTTGACGGTCACATTGCGCTTCGCGGTCTCGACGGCGAGCGTGCGGCAATAGGAGATCAGCGCGCCCTTGGAGGCCGCGTAGGCCGCGTTGCCCGGATTGCCCTGGAGCGCCGCCACGGAGCCGATGGCGACGATGCGCCCGGCCTTCTGGCGGATCATCCCGCGCATGAGCGCCTTGGCGATCCGAGTCAACGACCAGAAGTTCACCTGCATGGCGACCTCGGCCTTGTCCTGCTGCATCATGGCCGCAAGGGCGTCGTAGGGCTGGCCCGCATTGTGCACGAGGCCGAAGAAGCTCTCGCCCTCGATGGCCTCGCAGAAGGCCTCCAGCGCCGTCTTGTCGGCGAGGTCGACCGCATGGGCCTTCACGGCGCAGCCGGGATGGGCGCCCGTCAGCTCCTCGGCGAGCGCCAGGGCGGCGTCGCCGGAAGAGCGGTAGGTGAAGTCCACGTCGTGGCCGGCGGCCGCCAGCGCCCGCACGATGGCGGCGCCGACGCCTTTGCCGCCGCCGGTGACGAGAATGCGGGTCATCGATAAAACTCCGAAAATCCCCCTCCCCCTTGTGGGGAGGGGCTAGGGGTGGGGGTGCCGGCACGCCCTCTCATAAGGTAGCGCTGCACCCCCCTCTCCAACTCTCCCCCACAAGGGGGGAGAGGGCAGGCTGCGCGTTTCAGGATCGATATCCGATCCACACCGGTTACTTGGGCTCGGACCCGAACACCAGGCAGGTGTTCTGGCCGCCGAACCCGAAGGAGTTGGAGAGAACGAAATCGACCGTCGCGTCGCGGGCCACGTTCGGCACCACGTCGAGCGGGATGGTCGGGTCCGGCACCGCGTAGTTGATTGTCGGCGGGATTCGGCCGTTCGCGAGCGTGAGCAGCGACATGACCGCCTCGACCGCGCCGGCGGCCGTGAGCGTATGGCCGATCATCGATTTGTTCGACGAGATCGGCAGGCCGCCCATGCGCTCGCCGAACACGGCGGTGCAGCTCATGGCCTCCATCTTGTCGTTTTCCGGCGTCGACGTGCCGTGGGCGTTGATGTAGCCGATGTCGTCCGGCTCGAGGCCGGCATCGGCCAGGGCCTCGCGGATCGCCGTGATGGCCGGCATGCCGTCCGGGCTGGAGCGGGTGCGGTGGAAGCCGTCGCCCTTCTCGCCGCAGCCGAGCACGTAGCCGAGGATCCTGGCGCCGCGGGCCTTGGCGGTCTCGGCGTTCTCCAGCACCAGCGCCGCCCCGCCCTCGCCCATGACGAAGCCGTCGCGGTTCTTGGAGAAGGGCTTCGAGGCCCCTTCCGGCACCTCGTTCTGGGTCGAAAGCGCGGAGAGGAGCGAGAAGCGGATGAGGGATTCGGGGTTCACCGAGCCGTCGGTGCCGATGCAGAGCGCGGCCTCGGCCTCGCCCCGGCGGATCGCCTCGACGCCGAGCTGGATCGCGGTGGCCCCCGACGAGCAGGCGGTGGAGAGCGAGATCGGCGAGCCCCGCGTGCCGAAGCGGTCGGCGACCCGGTCGGCCACCGTGCCGAAGATGAAGAGGTCGTGCCAGGGCTTGAACCGGCCCGTGGCCGCCGCCCTCAGGAGGTCCTTGTAGGTGACCTCGCCGGTTTCAGCCGAAGCCTTGGCGAGCGCCTCGCGCTGCGGCCACTCCATCTCGACCGGCGGCACGGCGATGAAGAGCGCGCCGGGGAAATCGTCCGAGGACAGCCCGGCCTGCCCGATCGCCTCCTCGGCGGCAAGCATCGCCAGACGCTCGGAGAGCATCGGGGCGCAGAAGGGCTCGACCTCGATGCTGTCGATCGTGCCCGCGATGGTGGTGCGCAGGCCCTCCATGGGGAAGCGGCTGATGCGGCGGATGCCGGACTTGCCCGCGGTCAGCGCCGCCCAGGTGTCCTCCTTGCCCTGCCCGAGGGACGTGACCGTGCCCATGCCGGTGACGGCCACGAGCGGACGGCCGTGTTTGTCGCGAAGCGCCATGGCGTCTGCTCCTTTAGGAAACCTTGGTGAGCCGCACGGCGCCTTCGCCGCGCCAGTGGCCGACGGAGGTGACGAGCGCCTCGTCCGCCTTGCGGTCGGCGATGAGGGCCGCCGCGAGAGCCACGCCGATCGGCGCCTGCGCCTCCATGGTATGGCCGACGAGATCGCCGGTGGCATGGATCGCCGCGTTCGGCGCGAGCGCCGCGAGGGCCGCCTGCTCGTCCTCGGTGATGCCTTTCACGCCGGTGGCGCCGGACAGGACCACGTCCGGACGGGCGCCGAGCCGGTCCGCCTGCGCCCGAAGCGCCTGGTCGACGCTGCTCGGCTTGCGCCGGCTGCGGTCGGACGTGACCCCCGCCAGGGTCGCGAGCGGCGTCGCGCCGCGGGCGGCCGCGTGCTCGCGGGATTCGAGCACCAGGAAGCAGGCGCCGCTGCCGAGGATCATGCCGCCGCCCTCCGGGGCGCGCTCGCGCACCGGCCGGAACGGATGCTTCCAGAGGAAGCCGCCCATCTCGTAGATCAGCAGCACGTCGGGACGCTCGGCATTGTAGGCGCCGCCGACCAGGAAGATGTCGTTCTGGCCCGAGGCGATGCGCTCCCGGGCGATGCGGATCGCGTCCACGCCGCTCGATTCCTCGCCCATGAAGGTGCGGGACGCGCCGGTGACGCCGTGCACGATGGAGATGTTGCCGGCGAGCAGGTTGGAGAGCTGCGCCAGGAAGAGCGTCGGGCGCAGGTCGCCCATGAGGCGCTCGTTGAGGAACACGCCCGGGTTTTCGGCCGTGCGCAGGCCCGTGAGGATCTGCCCGTCGACCGCATAGTCGCGCTCGCCGCCGCCGGCCGCCACGATCAGGTGCATGCGCCCCTTCAGGGCGGCGTCGTCCTTGGTGCCGGCCGATTCGAGCGCGAGGCCGGCCGCGTAGCAGCCGAGCTTCTGCCAGGCCTCCATCTGCCGCTGGTCGGACTTCTTGGCGATCTGCCGGTCCCAGTCGAGCGCCACCGCCGGATGGACCGGATAGGGCGCGAAGGTCTCCTGGTCGACCCGCGGGGCGGCCTTGCCGGAGAGCGCCGCCAGATGGGCCTCGGCGCCCTCGCCCAGGCTCGACACGAGACCGATCCCGGTCACCACCACGTCACGCATCGGCGTTCTCCGTCAGAAGCCCGATGCGGCGCCCCTGAGCGCGCATCAGCTCGTCCATGCCTTCGGGGAAGGGCATGATGCGGAACCGCAGCTCCGCGTCGCAGATCGCCTTGCCCTCGACGGCGATCCTCGCCTTGGTGACCGCATAGCCCGAGCCCTCGTGCTCGAGCTGGGCCGAGACGGTCAGGACCGTGCCGGGCCCGACGAACGTGCGGAAGCGCGCCTTGTCGACCGCCATGAGGAACGGCATGTGGGTGAAGTCCATCAGGCCCAGCACGAGGTAGCCGGAGGCCTGGGCCATGGTCTCGGTGAGGAGGACGCCGGGCACCAGGGGATGGCCCGGGAAATGCCCTTCGAAGACCGGGCTTTCCTGGGGCACGGTGGATTGGGCCTCGATCCGCTTGGTCTCCCGGTCGAGGACCGTCACCCGGTCGATCATTTCAAAGTATTCGAGGCGCATCCGGAACCTTCGGGCCATTCCCAGTTCATGTCCGGCCGGGCCGGGGAAGCGGGCCGATCTCCGCAAGGCTTTGCGGATCGCCTCTCCGAACCGGCCCTGTGGGCCGGCCCGCCGGATCGTCTAAGTCTTTTTACGCGTTCTTCGCGGCCACCAGGGCGTCGATGCGGGCCACGAGGTTCTTGAGCACGAAGTACTCCTCGGCCGGCGCCTTGCCCTCGTTCACTTCCTGGGTCCACTGCTCGAGCGGCAGCTTGATTCCGAAGGCCTTGTCGATCGCGAAGGCGATGTCCAGGAAGGCGAGCGAGTCGATGCCCAGATCGTCGATGGCGTGGCTTTCCGGCGTGATCTGCTCGCGCGGGATGTCGGCGGTCTCGGAAATGATGCCGGCGACGGTCTCATAGGTGGACGACATGGCGCCGCTCTCCTGCAATGCTGTATCTCGACGGTGCGCACCGCCGGGCCTCGATGGGCCCGATCCCCGGCCGCTCTGGTCGTCAAGGAGGGTTGTATCGAAACGCACCCCTTACACGACCGGCCGCAGTGCGGCAACTGATACGATTCCGTCTGGTTAAGCCTTTTCGTGAGGCAAATCGCGGCGTCGGGCCGGTTCGGGACCGGCTGCGGCGGAGGCGCGGGGGCGGGAACGTTGATTAATCGGCCGGCTTCGGGAATAAGGGGCGGCCTCGGGGCCGGAATGCCCCGATTTTCGTATTTTCGCAGACCTCGCAATCGGATCGACGTGTTCAACAGGTTCCTCAAGCCTGAAATCCGCTATGCCCGGCGCATGGCCCGGATCGCCCGCTGGGACAGACCCGTGGAGGGCGGGATCGGCCGCCTGCGCGCCTGGGCCAACATGCTCCTGGTCGACCACGGGGTCTTCCGGCTGATCTACCTCAACAAGCACCGGGTCTCGGAGCGCCTGTGGCGCTCGGCCCAGCCGGCCCCGCACCAGATCGCGCGGCTGAAGGCCGAGGGGGTCCGCACCATCGTCAACCTGCGCGGCGGCCGCGAGCACGGCTCCTGGCAGCTCCAGAAGGAGACCTGCGAGCGGCTCGGCATCCACCTGACCGAGTTCGTGGTCCGCTCCCGCGGGGCGCCGGACCGGGAGACCCTGCTCCAGGCGGCGGCGTTCTTCGAGAAGATCGAGTACCCGGCCGTCATGCACTGCAAGTCGGGAGCCGACCGGGCCGGCTTCGTGGCGGCCCTCTACCTCATCGTCCACGAGGGGCGCAGCGTCGACGAGGCCCAGCGCCAGCTCTCGGTGCGCTACGGCCATTTCCGCTTCTCGAAGACCGGCATCCTCGACGCCTTCTTCGACCTCTACCGCCGCGAGGGCGAGGCGAAGGGCATGTCCTTCCTGGCCTGGCTCGAGACCACCTACGATCCCGAGACGCTGGAGCGCAGCTTCAAGCCCGGCTTCTGGTCGAACATCCTGGTCGACCGCATCATGCGGCGGGAGTAGCGATCCACAGTGTCATTCCCGGCCGGAGAGGGCGAAGCCCTCGCAGGGGAAGGGAATCCACGAACACGCGGGCAGATGGATCCCCTTCCCGGCCCTTTTGGGCCGCCGGGGATGACACAGGAAAGCGCCTCTACCGCGCCACGGCCGTCGGCAGATCCCCGTCCTCCGAAAGCTGCAGCCGGTGCAGGCGGGCGTAGGTCCCGCCCTTCCCGATCAGCGTCTCGTGCGGGCCCGTCTCGACGACGCGGCCCGCCTCCATCACGACGATCTTGTCCGCGTCGCGCACGGTCGAGAGCCGGTGGGCGATCACGAGCGTCGTACGCCCGCGCATGAGCCGCCGGATCGCGTCCTGGACCAGCCGCTCCGATTCCGAATCGAGGGCGCTCGTCGCCTCGTCGAGGAGCAGGATCGGGGCGTCCTTCAGGAAGGCTCGGGCGAGCGAGACCCGCTGGCGCTCGCCGCCCGAAAGCCGTCCGCCGCCGGTGCCCACCACCGTGTCGTAGCCCTCGGGCATCCGCATGATGAAGTCGTGCGCGGCCGCCGCTTTCGCGGCCTCCACGATCTCGGCCTCGGTGGCGCCCGGCCGTCCGAAGGCGATGTTGGCCCGCACCGTGTCGTCGAACAGGACCACCTCCTGGCTCACCACCGCGATGGCGGAGCGCAGGGATGCCAGGGTCACGTCGCGCACGTCCTGCCCGTCGATCAGCACGGCGCCCCGTGTGGCGTCGTAGAGCCGCGGCACAAGGGACAGGAGCGTCGACTTGCCCGAGCCCGAGCGGCCCACGAGGGCCGTGGTGCGGCCCGCCTCGACCACGAGGTCGACATGGTCGAGGGCGGCGGCCCCGTCCTGAGCATAGGAAAAGCCGAGACCGGCGAAGCGGATCTCCCCGCCCTGCACGACGAGCGCCTTCGCGCCCGGCCGGTCGGTGATCTGCGGCGCTTCGTCCATCACGTCGAAGGTGCGCTGCAAGGCGGCGGCGGCCTCCTGCACGATGGCGTTTAGGTTGCCGAGCGCCCGGATCGGCTGCGCGGCCAGGATGAGGGCGCTGACGAAACCGGTGAAGTCCCCCACCGTGCTGCCGCCCGACACGATGCGCTGGCCGATCAGCACCAGCACGGCCGCGACCGCGAAGCCGCCCCCGGCCTCCAGCAGCGGATCGAGCCGGCCGCGGGCGTTGGCGGCCTTCATCTTGAGACGGCGGATCTCGTCGAATGTCCGGGCCGCCTTGCCCTTCAGGTAGCCTTCGAGGCTGTAGGTCTTGGCGATGCGGGTGCCGGCGAGGCTCTCGGTGATGAGGCTCGCCATCTGGCCGGTCTGCTCCTGGGTCGAGATCGCCACCCGGCGCAGCTTGCGGCCGATCTTCTCGATCGGCCAGGCGATGAACGGCACCGTGAGGCCCGCCACCAGGGTCAGGACCGGATCGATCCAGATCATGGCGGCGACGAGCGCGATGATCGTGGTCACCTCGCGCAGGAACACGGTGGAGAGGCGTGTCAGGGCCTCCTTGATGAACAGGAAGTCGGTGGTGAAGCGCTGGGTCAGGGCCGCCGGGCTCTCGCGGCCGATCTGGGCGATATCGGCGTCGATCATGTGGCCGTAGAGGGCCGTCTGCATGTCGGCCTCGATCTTCGTCACCACCCGGTTGGTCAGGATGGTCAGCGCCAGGAGCGAGAAGCCCTTCACGGACGTGACGGCGACCACGAAGAGGGGCGCGAGCAGGATCGCGGTCGCGTCCCGGGCCGCGAAAGCGTCGAAGGCGGCCTTGATCAGGACCGGATAGAGCCCGGTCGCGCCCGACACCAGGGCCACCAGGACGAGGACGAGCATCAGCACCTTCGCGTGCGGACGCATCCAGTCCCGCCACAGGCGGCGGATCAGCGGCAGGGTGTCGCCTCTGAGGAGGCTTTTGCGGGCCATCGTTGACGCTCCAAGATCGGCGCCCCGGTAGCATGGACGGCCTGGGGCGGCAAACCGCGCTTGCAATTTTGATGCATCGGTGCTGACAGGTGCGGCGTTAGGACAGACAGGACGCCGCTATGGATCTCGACACGCGCCGCAAGGTCGAAGGCATCGCCTTCCTGATCGGATTCGCGGCCTGCATCCCGCTCGCCAACTGGATGGTCGGGAACGTGGGCACCGTCTGCGTGCCCGACGGACCCTGCCTGATCCCGGTCGCGCCCGGCATCGCGGCGCCCAGCGCCGTGCTGGTGGTGGGCCTCGCCCTGGTGCTGCGCGACCTTGTGCAGCGGCGCCTCGGCAAATGGTGGGCGCTCGCGGCGATCCTGGCCGGCGCGATTCTGTCGGCCGCCGTGGCCCCTCGGGCGTTGATCGTGGCCTCCACGGCCGCCTTCCTGCTCTCGGAGCTGGCGGATCTCGCGGTCTACACCCCGCTCCAGCGCCGCGGCCTCGTGCTGGCCGTGGTGGCGAGCAGCCTCGTGGGCCTGGCCATCGACAGCGCCGTCTTCCTCCAGCTCGCCTTCGGCAATCTCGACTTCCTGCTGCCGCAGATCATCGGCAAGGCCTGGATGGTGATCCTAAGCATCCCGGTCATCGCCTGGATCCGCCGCCGCGACGAGCGCATCCACATGCCGGTGCGGGCATAGACCGCCAGTCTGGCGTCGAAATGTAACTGAGTTATAATCCCTTCTGCGAGGGATGGGATGAAGGGTTTGCCGAAGGGATGGCGCATCCATGACGGACGCGATCCGGAAGAGGAACTGCGCAAGCTGAAGCGGCGGTTCCAAGCCGTTTCGGACCGTTTCCACCGAGCACGCAGGCTTCGCTCCCTCCTTCGCCAGATTAGGCTGCCGGCCCTGCTCCTGACCGGAATCTTCGCGGTCGTCACTGTGCTGGTCACGCTAAGTCCCTGGCCCTTCACGACGACCGTCAGGCACCTCGCGTCATTCCCGTCCTGCGGACTGGCTCGCGCTATTGGCTTGGCGCCTGCCTACAGAGGAGATCCTGGATATTGGGCGCACCAGGACGAGGATAGCGACGGCCGATCCTGCGAGACTTGGAAATCGCACTAAGACGCTTGAACAACCTGAGCCCAGAACAGCAAAAAGCCGCCCGGAGGCGGCCTTTGGATTTCCAATGAGGTGCTTGGAAAATTGGAGCGGGCGAAGGGATTCGAACCCTCGACCCCAACCTTGGCAAGGTTGTGCTCTACCCCTGAGCTACACCCGCGCTCCGCGACGCCGTGCGTCGTTGCGAGGCCCGTGATGTGCCCCAATTCGCGGCGCATTGCAAGAGGGTTTTGGCGGGAAGTTTCGCCGGAACGTCTTGAGCCGGGGTGCCGCCCTCGCTAGAACCCGGGCCGTACCGGAGGTATCGACGCCTTGTCCCATCTGTCGCCGCAAGCCCTTCTGGATCATTTGGCCGCACTCGGCATCCGGGCCGACACGGTCGAGCACGAGCCCGTCTTCACGGTGGCCGAATCGCGGCCCGTGAAGGCGCGCATCCCCGGCGCCCATTCCAAGAACCTGTTCGTGAAGGACAAGAAGGGGCGCTTCTTCCTGATCACCGCCAAGGACGAGACCGCGATCGACCTCAAGCGCACCCACGAGGCCATCGGGGCCTCGGGCCGCCTCTCCTTCGGGTCGGCCGAGCAGCTGCGCAGCCTTCTCGGGGTCGAGCCCGGCTCGGTGACGCCGTTCGCCATCGTCAACGACAGGGCGGGCGAGGTGACCATGATCCTGGACGCCAACCTCATGGAGCATGAGCGGGTGAACTTTCACCCGCTGGTCAACTCCATGACCACGGGCGTTTCGCGCGAGGATCTGCTAAAGTTCATCCGCTCGACGGGGCACGAGCCCCGGATTCTACGCCTGCCCGAACCACCGCAGGAATTGCCGGAAGGCCAAGCCGCTCCCATGTGAAGGGAGAGTTCCTGTCACGATTGCCTTTCGAGGATCGCATGCTTTCCGACACCCCCTCCCCCGCAACGCCGTCCGACGACCTCGTGAAGGACACGACCACCGCCGCGTTCCGCCAGGACGTGCTGGCCGAATCCATGAAGCAGCCGGTGCTCGTCGATTTCTGGGCCCCCTGGTGCGGCCCCTGCAAGCAGCTCACGCCGGTGCTGGAGAAGGCCGTGCGGGCCGCCGGCGGCAAGGTGAAGCTCGTCAAGATGAACATCGACGAGCATCCGCAGATCGCCGGCCAGCTCGGCGTGCAGTCAATCCCGGCGGTATTCGCGTTCCAGCGCGGCCAGCCGGTGGACGGCTTCATGGGCGCCCTGCCCGAGAGCCAGATCAAGGCCTTCATCGAGCGCCTCGTCGGCCCCTTGGGCCCGAGCGCCGCCGAGGAGCTCCTGGCCGAGGCCGACCGCCTCGCGCAGGAGGGCGACGCGGGCGGCGCGGCCGAGCTCTACGCCGCAATCCTGTCGCAGGATCCCGAAAACGCCGCCGCGCTCGCGGCTTTGGCCAAGCTGCACATCGAGCTGGGCGATATTGACGGCGCCAAGCGCCTGCTCGACGCCGCGCCCGCCGCCAAGGCGAAGGATCCGGCGATCCTGGGAGCGCGCGCCGCCATCGAGCTTGCCGAGCAGGCGGGGTCGCTCGGCGACATCGCGGACCTGCAGCGCAAGGTCGAGGCCAACCCGCTCGACCACCAGGCCCGGTTCGACCTGGCGATCGCCCTGAACGCCCGCAACCGGCGCGAAGAAGCTGCCAATCACCTCCTTGAAATCATCCGCCGGGACCGCAATTGGAACGAGGACGGCGCACGCAAGCAACTCGTCCAGTTCTTCGAGGCCTGGGGCCCCATGGACGAGATGACGGTTGCAGGACGGCGGAGGCTCTCCTCGATCCTGTTCGCTTGACGCCGCTCGACCGTTTGGGAGATCGGCATGGGAATGAACGCGGTTTACCGAGGACCTGGGGATTGCCCTGCGGTCATTCCGGTTTTTCCGCTTCCCGGGGCCCTCCTGCTGCCGCGCGGCCAGATGCCCCTCAACATCTTCGAGCCGCGCTACCTGGCGATGGTGGATGACGCCCTCAAGGCCGACCGGATCATCGGCATGGTCCAGCCCGACGCCGACGGCGGCGGCTCGGCGACGGTGCCGAGGCTCTATCGAGTCGGCTGCGCGGGCCGCATCACCCAGTTCGCCGAGACCGGCGACGGCCGCTACCTGATCACGCTGGTCGGCATCGCGCGCTTCCACGTCGCGGAGGAGATGCCGACCACGACCCTCTACCGCCAGTGCCGGGTGGATTTCGAGCCGTTCGAGGCCGATTTCACCGCCCGGGCGGGCGAGAACGAGGTTGACCGGGCGGGGGTCGTGAAGGCCCTGCGCGACTTCGTCGAGGCCGCCCATGTGCGGGTCGACTGGCAGGGTATCGAGGAGGCGCCGAACGAGGCCCTCGTCAACGCGCTCTCGATGATGAGCCCGTTCGGGGTGCGCGAGAAGCAGGCCCTGCTCGAGGCCCCGAACCTCAAGAAGCGCGCCGAGGTGCTGATCGCCCTGACCGAGATCGAGCTGGCCCGCAGCGGCTCCGGCTCCGATTCGACCATGCAGTAGGATTGCCCATGACCGACGACACGCCCCAGCCGCAGCCCGTGGAGGCGACGCGCATCGACCCCAAGCTCCTCGAGCTGCTGGTCTGCCCGCTCTCCAAGGAATCCCTCGACTACGACCCGGTCCGCCAGGAGCTGATCAGCCGCCGGGTCAAGCTCGCCTACCCGATCCGCGACGGCATCCCGATCATGCTGCCCGAGGAGGCGCGCCAGCTCACGGAGTGACGGCGTTACCCGCGCCCCAGCTTCTCGATCGCCTCCGCCAGATCCAGCATCCGCTTGGCCATCTCGGCGTGGAGCCGCTCGACCATGCGGCCGTCCACCGCCACGGCGCCCTTGTCGGCGTTCTCCGGCCGCTCGAAGACCTCCACGATTGCGCGGGCGGCCGCGACCTCGCCGGGTGTGGGCCCGAAGACCTCGTTGGCGACCGCGATCTGGTTCGGGTGGATGAGGCTCTTGCCGTCGAAGCCGCAATCGCGGCCCTGCTCGCATTCGGCCCGGAAACCCGCCTCGTCGGAAAGATCGTTGTAGACCCCGTCGAGCACGTCGACCCCGTAGGCGCGGGCGGCCGCGAGCACCTGCATCAGCCAGGGCATCATGGCGGCGCGCGTCGGCAGCAGACGCGCCCGGGTCTCCTTGGCGAGGTCGTTGGTGCCGAGCACGAAGCAGGCGAGGCGCGAATCCACGTCGAGGGCTGAGCTGGCGATCTCCTCCGCCTTCAGCACGGCGAGCGGCGTCTCGATCATGGCCCAGACCCGGGTGCGCTCCGGCGCGCCGTGGCGGCGAAGCCGCATGCCGACGGCCGCGAGGGTCTCCGCGGACGAGACCTTGGGCACCAGCACCGCGTCCGGCGCGGCCTGCGCGACGGCCGCGAGATCCGCCTCGCCCCAGGGGGTGTCGAGGGCGTTGATGCGAATCACCACCTCGCGGGCGCCGTAGCCGCCGTTCCGCACGGCCGCGCAGGCTTGGTCCCGCGCCAGCTCCTTCCTGTCCGGCGCGACGGCGTCCTCAAGGTCGAAGATCACCGCGTCGGCCGGCAGGGTCCGGGCTTTTTCGAGAGCGCGGGCGTTGGAGGCCGGCATGTAGAGGGCGCTACGGCGGGGGCGGATCGGGGTCATGCTGTCCTCCTCTGTCGCGCCGATTTAAGGGCCCGTATGCTGCCGCCGCAAACGAAAAGACGGGGCTGGCGGCTTCATGTGGGTTGCGGGGATCGACGGATGCCGGGCAGGCTGGATGGCGGCGCTGATGCGGGTGGGCGAGCCAGCCTCGGCTTCCTTGCGCATCGCGCGGAGCATCGCGGAGATCCTGGACGGCCCGGAGGCGCCTGCTTTCATCGCTGTCGACATGCCGATCGGCCTGCCCGAGCGCATCTCGGGCTCCGGCCGGATGCCCGAGCAGCTCGTGCGGCCCCTCCTCGGCGCGCGGCAATCCTCGGTCTTCGCGATTCCCTCCCGCGCCGCCGTCCATGCGGGCGATTACGGCGAGGCCTGCGCGCTGGCGCTGGACACGTCCGACCCGCCGCGAAAGGTCTCGCGCCAGGGCTTCAACCTGTTTCCGAAGATCCGCGAGATCGACGCCCTGCTGCGCGCCCGGGCCGATCTGGTCCCGCGCCTCTTCGAGGTGCACCCGGAGCTCGCCTTCTGGTCGCTCAACGGGCGGCGGCCGCTCACCGAGCCCAAGAAGGTGAAGAGCAGGCTCTATTGTCCGGGCTTGGCGCTGCGCCGCGCGCTCCTGGCATCCGCCGGTCTCCCGTCTGCCCTCACGGAGGCCACCCCTCCTCCGGGCGCGGGCGAGGACGACCTGATCGATGCGCTTGCGGGGTTGACCGTGGCCCTCGATCTGGCGACAGGTGGAGGGCAATCCTTCCCCGACCCGCCCGGCCGTGACGCCCACGGCCTGCCCGTCGCCATCTGGACCCACCGCCCCCGATGATCATCTCCCGCGCCGACATCCAAGACGCCCATTCCCGCATCGCCCCGCACATCCGCCGCACGCCGGCCTGGACCCTGCCGTCGGCCTTCGGCCATGACGGCCCGGTGAGCCTGAAGCTGGAGTTCCTGCAGCATGCGGGCTCGTTCAAGACCCGCGGCGCCTTCAACACCCTGCTGAGCCAGAAGGTGACGGAAGCCGGCGTCGCGGCGGCGTCGGGCGGCAACCACGGCGCGGCCGTGGCCTATGCGGCGAAGCAACTGGGCCTCAAGGCGTGCATCTTCGTGCCCGAGATCTCGAGCCCGGCGAAGATCGCGGTCATCCGCTCCCACGGGGCGGAGGTGGTGATCGGCGGCGCGCGCTATGCGGACGCGCAGGAGGCCTGCGACCTCTACGTGGCCGAGAGTGGCGCGCTGCGCGTGCACCCGTTCGGGGCCGAGTCGACCGTCATCGGCCAGGGCACGGTCGGCCTCGAATGGGAGGAGGACGCCCCTCCCCTCGACACGGTTCTGGTCGCAGTCGGTGGCGGCGGGCTCATCAGCGGCATCGCGAGCTGGTGGAAGGACCGGGTCAAGGTGGTGGGCGTGGAGCCCGAAGGCTCGCGCGCCCTCCATGCGGCGTTGGAAGCCGGCCGGCCCGTCGACGTGGATGTGGATTCGGTCGCGGCCGATTCGCTCGGCGCCCGCAACATCGGCGATCTCGTCTACGGGATCTGCCGCGAGACCGTGGATCACGTGGCCCTGGTGCAGGACGCCGCCATCCGTGACGCGCAGGGCCTGCTCTGGCGCGACTGGCGCATCGCCACGGAGCCCGGCGGCGCGGCGGCGCTCGCGGCCCTGCTGTCGGGCGCCTACAGGCCGAAGGCGGGCGAGCGGGTCGGCGTGCTGCTGTGCGGCGCCAACGTGGAACTGGCCCGGCTCGCCGAGGTGGCGGCGTGAGCGGGCTGCCGCCGCGCGACACCGCCCGCGGCCTGGTCCTCGATCCGGCGGGCCGCCTGCTCCTCATCGCTTACGAAGCCTCCCGCGACGTGGACCCGGCCCGGCCGGGCCTGCGCCGCTTCTGGTTCACGCCCGGCGGCGGCCTCGAGCCCGGGGAGACGCACGAAGCGGCCCTGGTGCGCGAGCTCGAGGAGGAGATCGGCGTCGCCGGCACGGTCCCGGGCCCCTGGATCGGCCGGCGCGAGACCGACCTGACCCTGTTCCGCCGCGTGGTTTTCGCGCGGGAGCGCTACTTTCCCGTCCGGCTGCCGTCGGCGGCGGTAGACACGGCCCGCTTGGCCGAAACCGAAAACGACCCGGTGCTCGACGTGCGCTGGTGGAGCCTCGATGCCCTGGAGGCGGCCGACGAGGTGGTGGAGCCGCGCGGGATTATCGGCCTCGCCCGCCGCGTCCTGGCCGGCGAACTCCCGTCCCTGCCGATCGTTCTTGCCTGAGAAGGCTGCTTGCCAGCCCGGACGAATGGTCCGATAGGAAGGCCTGCTGCATCGTTTCGGATACCGAGGATCACGCTCATGACTCACTCCGGCCCCTTCCCTGCACGCCTGACCGAGGGCTACCGCTCCTTCCTGGGCGACCGCTTTCCCCGCGAGAAGGGCCGCTACGAATCGCTCGCCGAGCAAGGGCAGTCGCCGGAGATCATGGTGATCGGCTGCTGCGACAGCCGGGTCTCGCCGGAGGTGATCTTCGACGCGAGCCCGGGCGAGCTCTTCGTGGTGCGCAACGTGGCGAACCTGGTGCCGCCCTACGAGACCGGCGGCGAATACCACGGCACCTCGGCGGCGCTCGAATTCGCCGTCCAGGCCCTGCGGGTGAAGCACATCGTCATCCTGGGCCATGCCCGCTGCGGCGGCGTCAGGGCCTTCGCGGACGACACCGCGCCCCTGTCGCCCGGCGACTTCATCGGCCGCTGGATGACCCTGATCGCCCCGGCGGCCGAGCGCCTCGGCCCGCGCCAGGGCAGCCTCGACGAATACGTGGGAAAGCTCGAGCTCGCGGCCATCGAGCACAGCCTGCGCAACCTCATGACCTTCCCGTGCGTGCGCATCCTGGTGGAGCGCGGCAAGCTCCAGCTCCACGGCGCCTTCTTCGGCGTGGCCTCGGGCGTCCTGATGGTGCGCAACCCGGAGACGGGCGAGTTCGAGCCGGCGGTTGCCGACATGCCGGAGCGGATATCGACGATCCGGTGCGGGTGAGAGCTCGTTCTCGAACAGACCACGTCTGGTAGAATGTGGGCTGCTTGGCCGGGTTCGCCTCTGTCGTATGGCCTAGGACGAATGGTCTAGGTGTCCGTTTTGCCGAGCTTGATTCGTGTCGTGCGTCGAGAGCACGCCATTTCACCCATTGCATTGATATTATATAATGTTACATGATGCTCCTTACTCAGGGTTAAGGGGCATTTCAAATGACGCGCTACATTTCTACGATCGAGACGGTTCCGGTCGAACTTGTTGATCAGGATCCCGCGCTCGTGGTGACGACGACCGGCTCGCTCATCGCTGATGGTAGCATTGGAGTAACGACCGAAGACTTCTTTGCCGCTCGCCTCAGCGTCGATGGATCCGTTTATGCCAAAGAAACAGGTGTCTTGTTCTTCGGGAACAGCACCGTCCGAATCTCAGCCTCCGGTATCGTAGAGGCGGAATTTGTCGGAGTCAGCCTAAGCAACACGGACAATTCGCTGGTCAATTCCGGCCAAATCCGGGCGTCCGAATCGGTAAACCCCCAGAACCAGAACACCAATTCTGGCGTCCTTCTTGCGTCGGACAGCAACTACATTCTCAACTCAGGGCTGATTTCGGGCTATTACGGAATTCGTGCCGAAACGAATGGGCATCTGAATCAGATCGTCAATTCAGGCACGGTCTATGGCTCCTTTACGGGCATCAACCTCAACTTCTCCGCAGGGTTCACGGGCTCCGGAGCAGGGACAGCCGCCTTGGATCCTTCTCGCCATGGTGTCTTCAACCACGGCGAGATCATCGGCGGCTCCACCGGCGTTTACGGCAAGGGGCCGGTGCGGCTGGTGAATACCGGCTTTATCCAGGGGGGCGACAAGGCCGTCTATCTCTACACGGAAGATGGTTTCCACGCGACCTTCACGAATTCCGGAACCGTCACCGGAACTCTCGCCTTCGAGGGCGGATCGGGCCGAGAGACCGTCACCAATACCGGGCGCATGGAAGGCGATTTGAACTTCTACGACGGGAATGACTTCTACGACGGTCGCGACGGCGTCGCGACGGGAACCATCGACCTCGGCGACGGAGATGACCGAGCCTATGGAGGCGAAACGGCGGATTTCATCGTCGCAGGAGAAGGGGACGATTATCTTCTCGGCTTCGGCGACGATGACGCCCTCATCGGAGATGCCGGGGACGACACCCTGGACGGGGGCGAAGGCCGCGACTTCATGCAGGGTGGCGCGGGCGACGACACCTATATCGTCGACGACCTCAACGACTCGACCCAGGAGGATCAAGCCGGCGCCGATGGCGGAATCGATACTGTCTTCGCTTCCGTCTTCATCGCCCTCTGGCAGAATGTAGAAAACTTGGTACTGACCGGCACGGACGATCTCGACGGCACCGGCAACGAACTTGCCAATTCGATCATCGGCAATAACGGTGACAATGTTCTCAACGGCAAGGAGGGAGCGGACTTCCTCGCCGGCTCCTTCGGCAATGACACCTATGTGGTCGACGATGCCGGCGACAGGGTGATCGAGCACGCCGACGCAGGCATCGACACCGTCCGCGCCTCGGTGAGCTACACGCTCACGGCCCATGTGGAGCACCTGCAGTTCGCCGGCACCGATAACCTCGACGGCACCGGCAACGACCTCGCCAACACGCTCACGGGCAATTCCGGCCGCAATGCGCTCCAGGGCGGCAAGGGCGACGACACGCTGGACGGTGGCGAGGGCCAGGATACGGCGCTGTTCTCCGGCGCGATCTCGGACTACACCGTCATCCGCAACCAGGACGGCACCGTCACGGTCGTCGACAAGATCGCCGGGAGGGATGGGATGGACCTCCTGCGCAACATCGAGATCGTGCAGTTCAGCGACGGCACGCTGGCGCTGGAGAACAGGGCTCCGGCCGCGCCGTCGGGCAGCTTCACGGTGGGGGAGCGTGCAAGCGTCAACACCCTTGTGACGACGCTGCCGCAGAAAGACCAGGACGGCGACACGATCACCTACACATTCGCGAATGGCGGCACGGTCAGCGCCGACAGCCGTTTCAAGATCGTCGGCAATCAGATCCTGGTGAACCAGCCCCTCGTCGTGGAGGAGGACGATACCGTCACGTATACGGTGCACGCCTCCGACGGAAAGCTGATCACCGACGGCCCGGTCACCATCACGGTCCGGAACGTTGCGCCCGGCAGCAACACCCCGCCGCCGGCACCATCGGGTAATTTCAGCATCAACGAACGCTCGGACGTGGGTGTGGGCGTGACGACCCTGCGCGCCAACGACGATGACGGGGATCCGGTAGCCTACACCTTCGCCAATGCGAAGGAAGGCTCGAACGGCCTGATCAGCGCAGACGAGCGGTTCAAGATCGACCGCAACCAGATCCAGGTCAACAAGGTCTTCGAGGTGACGGAGAGCGCCCCAGTCGCATACGCCCTCGTCGCCTCCGACGGAGAGGCGACCACGCCCGGCACGGTGACGATCACCGTCAACAATGTGAACCGGGCCCCGGCCGCGCCGTCCGGCAGCTTCACGGTGGATGAGCGCACGCCGCCGAACTCGGTCGTGACGACCCTGGCCGAGAAGGATGCGGACGGCCAGACCGTGACCTACACCTTCGCGGGCGGCGGCACGGTGAGCGCGGACAACCGGTTCAAGATCGATGGCAATCAGATCCTGGTGAACCAGTCGTTCGAGGTGACGGAAAACGATCCCGTGGCCTATCAGATCGTCGCGTCCGACGGCGTGGCGACCACCACCGGCAGCGTCACCATCACGGCCAAGAACACGGACCAGCCGCCGCCCGTGAACGCTCCTCCGACAGATGTCGTCCTGAGCGCCAGCACGGCGGAGGAGTATGCAGCCTCCGGTAAGCTGGTGGGCACGCTCTCGGCCATGGACACAGCCGGGGACACGCACACCTACGAACTCCTCGACGGGGCCGGCGGGCGGTTCAAGCTGGTCGGCAACCAGATCCTGGTCGAGAACGGGTTCCGGCTCGACTTCGAGCAGGCGGCCCGCCACACCATCAAGGTCAAGGTCACCGACCAGACCGGCGAGAGCCTGACCAAGGACCTCGTCATCACCGTCGCCGACATCAACCCGGAGTTCACCGCAGGATCCGCCGATCACGACGTGTTCTGGGGCGGGGCGCTGGGCGACACCCTCTCGGGCGGGCTCGGCAACGACCGGCTGTTCGGCCAGGGCGGCAACGACACGCTCAGGGGCGAGGCCGGCAACGACACGCTCGGGGGTGGTGAGGGCAAGGACAAGCTCACCGGCGGCAAGGGTGCGGCGAGCAAAGACGCGTTCGTGTTCGACACCAAGCTGATCGATGCCAAGGGCAAGCCGAACAAGTCGCTGGCCAACAAGAGCAAGGACCAGATCCTCGACTTCGGGCCCAAGTACGACAGCATCTTCTTCGACGATGCGGCGTTCACCAACAAGACCATCGCCAAGTCCCTGAAGAACAAGGGCGCCTCGCTCGACAAGCCGGTGAAGATGAAGGCGAGCTTCTTCAAGGTGGGCGACAAGGCCGCCGACAAGGACGACTTCTTCATCTACAACGCCCGGACCAAGAAGCTCTACTTCGACGAGGACGGGTCGGGCTCCAAGGCCATGGTGGAGATCGCCTCCCTCAAGCTCCAGAAGGGTGAGGGCACGACCCTCTCCGCATCCGACTTCTTCTTCATCTGAGGACTCGAAGGACCCGGACGGAGGCCGCCAAAAGAAAAGCCGGAGCGACAGCGCCGCTCCGGCTTCCTGATGATCGCGACGCCCGCTCCTCGCTGGAGAAGCGGGCGTCGTGTTGTCGATGCTTACGCCGCGAGCTGGCGCAGGACGTAGTGGAGGATGCCGCCGTTGCGGAAGTACTCGAGCTCGTCGAGCGTATCGATGCGGCAGATCACCGGCACGTTCTTCACCTGGCCGTCGGCCGAGGTGATCTCGAGCTGCAGGCGCTGGCGCGGCTTGAGGTCGCCCGCGAGGCCGCGGATCGTCACCGTCTCGTCGCCCTTCAGGCCCAGCGACGCCCAGGAGGTGTCGCCCTCGAACACGAACGGGGCCACGCCCATGCCGACCAGGTTCGAGCGGTGGATGCGCTCGAAGCTCTCGGCCACCACGGCGCGCACGCCGAGGAGGTTCGTGCCCTTCGCGGCCCAGTCGCGGGACGAGCCGGTGCCGTATTCCTTGCCGGCGAGCACCACGAGCGGCACGCCCTCTTCCTGGTAGCGCATGGCGGCGTCGTAGATGAACATCCGCTCTCCGCTCGGCTGGTGGATGGTGTAGCCGCCTTCCACCACGTGGCCGCTCTCGTCCTTCACCATCTGGTTCTTGATGCGGATGTTGGCGAAGGTGCCGCGCATCATGACCTCGTGGTTGCCGCGCCGCGTGCCGTACTGGTTGAAGTCGGCCACCGCGACCTGGTGCTCCTGCAGGTACTTGCCGGCCGGCGAGGCCGCACGGATGTTGCCCGCGGGTGAGATGTGGTCGGTGGTGATCGAGTCGCCGAAGAGGCCCAGGATGCGCGCGTTCACGATGTCCGTGACGGGCTTCGGCTCCTTGCTCATGTTCTCGAAATAGGGCGGGTTCTGCACGTAGGTCGAACCGGGAGGCCACTCGTAGGTGAGGCCCGGCTCGAACGTGACCTTGCGCCAGTTCTGGTCGCCCGTGAACACGTCCGCGTAGCGGGTCTTGAACAGCTCGCTCGTGATCGTGCGGTCGATGAACTCCTGCACCTCGGTCGAGGAGGGCCAGATGTCCTTGAGGTAGACCGGCTGGCCGTCGGAGCCGGTGCCCAGCGGCTCCGTGGCGAGGTCGATCAGCATGGAGCCGGCGAGCGCATAGGCTACCACGAGGGGCGGCGAGGCGAGGTAGTTCGCGCGCACGTCCGGGTTCACGCGGCCCTCGAAGTTGCGGTTGCCCGACAGCACCGACACGGCCACGAGGTCGTTGTCGTTGATCGCCTTCGAGATGTTCTCCGGCAGCGGGCCCGAGTTGCCGATGCAGGTGGTGCAGCCGAAGCCGACCAGGTTGAAGCCGAGCGCGTCGAGGTCGCCCTGCAGGCCGGCCTTCTTGAAGTACTCCTCGACGATCTGCGATCCGGGCGCAAGCGAGGTCTTCACCCACGGCTTGGAGGTCAGGCCCTTCCTGACCGCGTTGCGGGCAAGGAGCCCTGCGCCGATCATCACGCTCGGGTTCGAGGTGTTGGTGCAGGAGGTGATCGCCGCGATCACCACGTCGCCGTGGCCGAGGTCGAAATTGGCGCCCTCCACCTTCACGCGCTTGCCGATCTCGGCGGCCTTGCGGAACTCCTTCTCCATGGCGCCGACGAATTCGGGCTTGGCGGTGTCGAGCGTCACCCGGTCCTGCGGGCGCTTCGGTCCGGCGAGCGAGGGCACCACGTCGGCGAGGTCGAGCTCGAGGGTGTCGGTGAAGACCGGGTCCGGGGTCTCGGCCGTGCGCCACATGCCTTGCGCCTTGGCGTAAGCCTCGACGAGGGCGATGCGCTCGTCCGTGCGGCTCGTGGTCCGGAGGTAGTCGATCGTGCGCTGGTCGATCGGGAAGAAGCCGCAGGTGGCGCCGTATTCGGGGGCCATGTTGCCGATGGTGGAGCGGTCCGCCACGGTCATGTCGGTGAGGCCGGGGCCGAAGAACTCCACGAACTTGCCGACCACGCCCTTCTTGCGCAGCATCTGGGTGACCGTGAGCACCAGGTCGGTGGCCGTCACGCCCTCACGCAGCTTGCCGGTGAGCTTGAAGCCGATCACCTCGGGGATGAGCATGGAGACCGGCTGGCCGAGCATGGCGGCCTCCGCCTCGATGCCGCCCACGCCCCAGCCGAGGACCGCAAGGCCGTTGACCATGGTGGTGTGCGAATCGGTGCCCACCAGGGTGTCCGGATAGGCGGTCTCCTCGCCCGAGGCCGTGTCCTTGCGGGTCCAGACGGTCTGCGACAGGAACTCGAGGTTCACCTGATGGCAGATGCCGGTGCCCGGGGGCACCACGGAGAAGTTCTCGAACGCAGTCTGGCCCCACTTGAGGAAGCGGTAGCGCTCGCCGTTGCGCTGGTACTCGAGCTCAACGTTGCGGTCGAAGGCTTTGGGCGTGCCGAACTCGTCCACGATCACCGAGTGGTCGATGACGAGGTCGACGGGCACGAGCGGGTTGATCCGGCGCGGGTCGCCGCCGAGGTTCTTCATGGCGTCGCGCATGGCCGCCAGATCGACCACGGCCGGAACGCCGGTGAAGTCCTGCATCAAGACGCGGGCGGGACGATAGGCGATTTCCTTCTCGTCCTTGCCCTTGTTGGCGAGCCAGGCCGCCATGGCCTCGATGTCGGCCTTGGTGACCGTGCGGCCGTCCTCGTAGCGGAGCAGGTTCTCGAGCAGCACCTTCATGGAGAAGGGCAGCTTCGAGACGCCCTGAAGGCCGTTCTTCTCGGCCTCGACGAGGGAGTAATAGGTGTAGGTCTTGTCGCCGACCTTGAGGGTCTGGCGGGCATTGAAGCTGTTGGTGAGCGTCACGGCGAATCCTCGCGTGCATTTGGGTTACGAACATGTGTTCGGCCGAAAGCGCGATAAGCGCGCGCCGCTCCGGGGGCGCCCGGACAGGGTAGAAGCGCGCGAGACGGATTGGACGCCTTGGCGCGCGGCGCAGCCAGGGGGTGCTATAGATCATTTCGATCGACCCCGCTACACGGTTTAGAACCATTCCGGGGTGCAATGAAGGCAGGGGTCGTGGGGTTGCGTCTGGACGTCGAGGATTTGGCCTGCAATCGGGGGGAGCGCCGCATCTTCAGCGGGGTTTCCTTCTCCCTGGCGGCCGGGGGGGCCCTGATCGTCACCGGGCGCAACGGAGCCGGCAAGTCGACGCTCCTCGACCTCCTGGCCGGGCGGCTGCATCCCGCCGGGGGACGAATCGCGCTCTCCGGGGCCGGGGACAGGACCCTGCCCGAATGCCTGCACTATGTCGGCCACCGGGACGCCCTGAAAAGCGCGCTGACCGCCCGGGAGAACCTCGACTTCGCCCGCAATTTCCTTGGAGATCCCGTCCTCAAAGCGCAGGAGGCCCTGGAGGTCGTCGGCCTCGCCCATGCGGCCGGGCTGCCCGTGGCCTATCTGTCGGCCGGCCAGCGCCGGCGCATCGCGCTCGCCCGCCTGCTGGTGGCCAATCGCCCCCTCTGGCTCCTCGACGAGCCGACCTCCGCCCTCGACACGGCCTCGCAAGCGACCCTGCTCCGGCTGATGGAGGAGCACCGCGACCGGGGCGGCCTGGTCATCGCCACGACCCACGCGCCGCTGGCGCTGCGCGACGCGAAGGAGGTCCGGATCGAACGGGCCCGCACGGTCCTGGCGGAGGACGCCCCATGATTCGCTCCTTCCGGGCCCTCCTGGTCCGCGACTTGAAGCTCGCCGCCCGGGTCGGTGGGTCAGGGATGATGGGCCTCATCTTCTTCCTGGCGATCGTGACCCTGATCCCCTTCGCGCTCGGGCCCGACCTCAACCTGCTGTCGCGGATCGGGCCCGCCATCCTGTGGATCGCGGCCCTGCTGGCGACTCTGATCGGCCTCGACCGGCTCTTTCAGGCCGACCAGGAGGACGGCTCCCTCGACCTCCTGCGCCTCGCGCCGATTCCCCTGGAGGTGGCGGTGCTGGCCAAGGTGGCGGCCCACTGGCTGGTGACGGGCCTGCCCCTCGCCCTCGCGGCGCCGTTCCTGGGGCTTCTGGTGGCCCTGTCACCCGACGCCATGCTGGCCATGGTGGCGACGCTCCTCGTCGGCACCCCGGCGCTCACCTTCATCGGGGCGGTCGGGGCGGCGCTCACGGCGTCGCTGCGCCGCGGCGGCCTGATCCTGGCGATTCTCGTTCTGCCGTTCATGATCCCGACCCTGATCTTCGGGGTCTCGGCCGCCAACGCCGCGGTCGGCGGCACGGTGCCGTTCATGACCCCGTTCCTGATCCTTGCAGCCCTGTCGCTCTTCGCCGCCGTGGTCGGCATCGTGGGGGCGGCGGCGGCTTTGCGGTCGGGGGAGTAGCCGTCACTTCGGGCCTCAGATCCAAGCCGACCCGGAATGACGGGGTGTGATGACGGCCTCCGGCTCCGACCCTTGCCGATCCGGCGCCGACACCCCACGCTTAAGCCTCTTTCCAGGAGACGAGCCGCCCATGAACCGACGCACCCTCCTCAAGGCCTTGAGCGTCCCTGCCCTCGCCGTAACCGGGTTGGTCGGCTGGGCCACGGCCGCGCGGGCGAGGAATCCGTATTACGACGGGCCGGTCACGGATCATTTCGACGGGACGCGGTTCTTCTCGCCCGGCCAGCCGCAGGACAAAGGGCTGGTGGAGCTCGTCCGCTGGCAGATGGGCGGCGGGCGAAAGGAGTGGCCGGACAGCTTCCCGAGCCCCTTTCGCGATAGGCCGCCCGCTTCCGTGGATGGCCTGCGGGTGACCCTGATCGGCCACGCTTCCTTCCTGATCCAGGTGGCGGGGCTCAACATCCTGACCGATCCGGTCTTCTCGGAGCGGGCGAGCCCGGTCTCCTTCGCGGGGCCGAAGCGGGTCAACGCGCCCGGCATCGGGTTCGACGACCTGCCGCCGATCCACGTGGTGCTCATCACCCACAACCATTACGACCATCTCGATCTCGACACCCTGGGAGCCGTCTGGCGGCGCCACCGCCCGAAGGTCGTCGCGCCGCTGGGCAACGACGCCGTCATCCGGGCCGAGCACCCGGACATCCCGGTCGAGACGGGCGACTGGGGCGACGCGGTGGATTTGAGCAACGGCGTCACGGCCCATCTGGAGCCCGCCTATCACTGGTCGGCCAGGGGCATGAACGACCGGCGCATGGCGCTGTGGTGCGCCTATGTGCTCACGACGCCGGCCGGCGTGATCTACCACGTGGGCGACACGGGCTTCGGCGACGGAAAAATCTTCCACCGGGTGAAGGAGCGCTTCGGCCGCCCACGGCTCGCGCATCTGCCGATCGGCGCCTACGAGCCGCGCTGGTTCATGCAGCCGCAGCACATGAATCCGGACGATGCGGTGCGGGCGTTGTCCATCCTCATGGCCGAGCAAGCGTTGGGCCACCACTGGGGCACGTTCCGGCTCACCAACGAGGGCGTCGAGGAGCCGGTGCACGAACTGGAGACGGCGCTTCGCGCCGCCGACGTCTCGCCCGAGCGCTTCCGGGCGTTGCGGCCGGGACAGGCCTGGGAGGCCGGGTCCCAGGCCTGAGGCGTTCTAGTCCTTCGGCTGAACGTAGATGTTCACCTTCAGGTTCGCGTCGGAGGATTCCGTGAGGTCGGTCACGTACTCCTCCACGAACACGTCCTTCGACACGATGTCCTTGGCGTCGAGATAGGCCGTGATCGTCTCGTAGGTGCCGTCGATCTCGTCGTAGGCGTCCTCGTGCACGAACCGGAAGGTCTTGCCCTCCGGGGTCTTGGCGAACTTGATCTCGGGGGTGAGCTCGCTCCTGCCCTCGGGCACCTGCGCGATCGGAACCATGGCCTGGTAGCGGAAGCCGTCGTCGTCCGTGTGCAGGAAGACCGTAAGCGGCCGGCCGGTCGGGGCGATGCCGGCCTTCTTCAGCTCGTCCTCGATCCTGACGAAGGCGCTCTTGAGATTCGCGAAGCCGTCGTCCCAGGTGCTCTTGCCCTCGATCATCACGGTCGGCTTCGACACCAGCACGCCTTCGTCCACGTTGGTCGGATCGCCCGGATTGGGGAAGAGGGTCGAACGGCCTGCCGTGACGGGCGCCGGGCTCGGGGTTGCGGGCGCGGCCGGCTGCGGCGCGGGCTGCGCGGTCGCGGGAGCCTGCGGCTGGGCGGGGGCCGGAGCGGGAGCCGCCGGCGGGCTCGACGGGGCCGGCTGCGCGGCCTGATCGTTCGTGGGCGCGGCCGGAGCCGCCGGCGTCGCGGGGGCGGCCGGAGCAGGCGTTGCGGGAGCCGCTTCCGCAGGGGCAGGCGTCGACGCGGCCGGCGCGGGCGGCGTTTGGGCCAGGACCGAAACCGGTCCCAGGGCCAGGAGGGCAACCAGGAAAGTCGAACGAAGCCGCATGAGGAAGGGTCTCACCCGCGAATCAGGAAAGGAACGTTGGTGTAACAGCATAGGAGGCTTTTTTGGGGGCTGCGAGGTCGTCCTGCACCGTTTTCGGCACGTGCGACGTCGCGTGCACGGGCGCTCGACGCCTCGCCCGGCAAGCGGCCGCCGCCCGTCGACCGGTCCGCGAACCTTCCGCCGCGTACCCTCTCGCGGTCCGGCGGTTTTTACGCCATATACGGCCCCATGAGCGCCCTTGCGAACAGCCGATTTCTGAAGATGAACGGTCTCGGCAACGAGATCACCGTGCTCGACCTGCGCGGCACGTCCACCCGCGTCACGCCGGCGGAAGCCCGCGCCATCGCGGCCGACCCGCGCTCGCGCTTCGACCAGCTCATGGTGCTGCACGATCCGGTGACGCCGGGCACCGACGCCTACATGCGCATCTACAACACGGACGGGTCGGAATCCGGCGCCTGCGGCAACGGCACCCGCTGCGTCGCCTGGGCCATGGCGGCGGATCCGGTCATGAGCCGCCCGGTCACCGATGGTCTCGTGCTGGAGACGAAGGCTGGGCTTCTGCCGGTCGAGCGCGTCTCCGACACGGTCTTCACCGTCGACATGGGCCCGCCGCGCCTCGCCTGGAACGAGATCCCCCTGCGCGACCCTTACCCGGACACCCGCAGCATCGCGGTCGACACGCGCCTGCCGGACGCACCCGAATTGCAGAACCCGTCCGCCGTCGGCATGGGCAACCCGCATGCGATCTTCTGGGTCGCGGACGCGACGGCCTACGATCTCGCGGCCGTCGGGCCGACACTCGAGCATGACCCGGTCTTTCCCGAGCGCGCCAACATCTCCTTCGCGCAGGTCCTCGACCCTGAGCACGTGCTGCTGCGCGTGTGGGAGCGCGGCGCCGGCGCCACCCGCGCCTGCGGCTCCGCCGCCTGTGCCACCCTGGTGGCGGGCGCCCGCAAGGGCCTCACCGGGCGCAAGGCGACGATCTCGCTTCCCGGCGGCGATCTCCTCATCGAATGGCGCGAGAGCGACGACCACGTGCTCATGACCGGTCCGGTGGAGCTGGAGCACGAAGGCACCTTCCCGCCTGCGCTCTTTGCCGGTGCCGCCTGACATGACCGTCGAGGTCGTCACCTTCGGCTGCCGGCTCAACATCACCGAGTCGGAGACCATGCGCCGCCACGCGGAAGAGGCAGGCTTAGGCGACGTCGTCATCGTCAACACCTGTGCGGTGACGGCGGAAGCGTCCCGGCAGGCGCGCCAGTCGATCCGCCGCATCGCGCGCGAGAAGCCGGAGGCCCGCATCGTCGTGACCGGCTGCGCGGCGCAGGTCGAGCCCGACACCTTCGCGGCCATGCCCGAGGTCGCGACGGTTCTCGGCAACGAGGAGAAGATGAAGGCCGCGACCTGGGTGGGTCTCGGCGCGGCCGGGACCGAAAAGGTCCTCGTCAACGACATCATGGCCGTGCGCGAGACCGCGCTCCACCTGATCGAGGGCCTGCGCGGCCATACCCGCGCCTTCGTGCAGGTGCAGAACGGCTGCGACCACCGCTGCACCTTCTGCATCATTCCCTACGGGCGCGGCAATTCGCGCTCCGTCCCCATGGGGGCGGTGGTCGATCAGGTGCGCCTCCTGGTGGAGCACGGCTCGCGCGAGGTGGTGCTGACCGGCGTCGACATCACGAGCTACGGCGCCGACCTTCCGGGCGCGCCGAAGCTCGGCACCTTGGTGAAGAACGTGCTGCGCCACGTGCCCGAGCTGGAGCGGCTGCGCATCTCGTCCATCGACTCGGTCGAGGCCGACGACGATCTGCTCGACGCCATCGCCAACGAGGCGCGTCTCATGCCGCACCTGCATCTCTCCCTGCAGGCCGGCGACGACATGATCCTCAAGCGCATGAAGCGGCGTCATTCGCGCGACGACGCGATCCGGTTCTGCGACACGGTGCGCAGGCTTCGCCCCGACATGGTGTTCGGGGCCGACATCATCGCGGGTTTCCCGACCGAGACCGAGGAGATGTTCGCCCGCTCCCTCGACATCGTCGAGGAATGCGGCCTGACCCATCTCCACGTCTTCCCGTTCTCGCCCCGCCCCGGCACGCCGGCGGCCCGCATGCCTCAACTGTCCCGCGACGTCGTGAAGGACCGCGCCCGGCGCCTGCGCGAGGCCGGCGAGGCGGCGCTGCTGCGGCACCTCGATGCGGAGGTGGGAGCGACGCGCCGCGTGCTGATCGAGCTCAACAGGATCGGCCGCACGGAGGCCTTCACGCCGGTGCGGTTTTCCTCGCCCGTCGCGCGCGGCGACCTGCGGCCCGTCACCATCACGGGCCATAACGGGCGGGAACTGCTGGCAGCGTGATCAATAAAAAACCCCGCACAGCTTGTTATCGCCATCGCGGGGTCTGCCGATATCTCTACCGGTCTTGAGGCTCAACAGCTGAAAGCCGCGAGCAATCTCATGATATATGTATCAGCGAACCGGGTTTTGCAAGCGTCCGAGACCGAGGCTCCAGAGGATGGCCCCATAGACTTCCTGAAGGACGGCGGGTGGCACTTTCGGATGTAGATACTTTCGCTTTCCCTCGTGATCACGTTCGGTGCGGAACAGATCAAGGCGGTTGAAGCCTACCGTCGACAACATGTCGGCCTTCGCCCACCAGACAGTTTCAGCGAAAGGCGTTGGAAGAGCCTCGGGCAATTCAATGCGGAGTTGATACCTGACAGGCCGGGAGGGTGGAGTTCCGCTTAAAGGCACAACAGTACAGAGATGATCGCGATGGGGAAGACGCGGAGAAACAACGATCGCTGGTCTACGCTTGATCATCTCCGGGGGATGGAACCCGGTCGAGTAGTCGCAAAGCAGAATAACTCCCGGCGGAACAGGAAATCTTAGCGGCATTCGTCACATTCGGTCGGCTCAATGCCCCTCCCTGTATAACGTAACAATTGCTGCTTGCATATGCGCCGGTACCGGAGCCTCCACGGCGATCGGCGGCTTCTTCGGATAGAGCGGCACGCTCACGCTGCGGGCATGGAGATGCAGGCCCGGGCCGCCGAAGCGGGGCGCGGAGCCGTAGATCGGGTCGCCCAGGATCGGCCAGCCTGAGGCCTGACAATGAACGCGCAGCTGGTGCGTGCGGCCGGTGACGGGGCGCAGCTCGAGCAGGGTCATGCCTTCCCATCGCCCCAGCACGCGCCATTTCGTCAGCGACGGCAGGCCCTTGGGATCGGCCTTCATCCACCAGCCGCGATCCGGCGATTTCGGCGCCAGCGCTAGGTCGATCTCGCCCTCGTCCTCGGGCGGCCCGCCCTCGACCACGGCCCAGTAGACCTTGTCGACCTCGTTTTTCTTGAAGAGCTCATTGAGGCGCGCGATGGCCTTCGGGTGCCGGCCGAGGATCAGGCAGCCCGAGGTGTCCTTGTCGAGCCGGTGCGCCGCCTCGGGCCTGCGCGGCAGGCCGAAGCGCAGGGCGTCGAGGTGATGGGTCAGGGTCTCGCCGCCCTTCGGCCCCGGATGGACCGGCAGGCCGGCCGGCTTGTCGATCACGAGCATCAGGGCATCGCGATACAGCAGCTTCGACACTATCTCTTCCGCATTCATGATGCCTCGGCTATCGAGGCCCACGCGTTAAAGCAAGCAGCAAACACCACGAGGCGAGACGAACCCCATGGCCGAGACGAAGCCCGACAAGCCCGGATTCCTGTCCCGCCTCTTCGGCCGCAAGACGGAGCCCGTCCCGCAGGCAGAGCCTGCCCCGCAGGCGGAGCCCTCCGCGCCGACCGAGCCGGCGGAACCCGCTGCGAGCCCGGCTCCCGTAGCCCCGCGGGCCGGCGGCGAGCCTCAGGCCATGCCGTCGCCGCCCACCACGGCGGCCGACGACCTCGTGGCCGCGCCGCCCACCGTCACCAGCGCGTCGCCCGACACCGCCGAGGCCGCCAAGCCCGCGCCGGAACTCGCCGGCGCCGATCTCCAGCCGGTCGAAACCGTCGAGCCGGAAGGCGGCGGACCCAAGGAGCCGATCCCGCGCCCGGCTCCGGAGCCTGCGCCGCCCGTTGCCGAAGCCGTCGCGGCTCCCGTCGAGACCGCTCCGCCTGCCCAGGCTGCGCCCGAGGCGGAAAAGCGCGGCTGGTGGCAGCGGCTCACCGAGGGCATGCGCCGCACCTCCTCGAACCTGTCGGAAAGCGTCACGGGCCTCTTCACCAAGCGCAAGCTCGACAGCGCGACGCTGGAGGAGCTGGAGGATGCGCTCGTCCAGGCCGATCTCGGCGTGCCGACCGCCATGCGCATCACCGAGGCGATCTCGGCCGGGCGCTACAACAAGGAGATCTCGCCCGAGGAGGTGAAGGCGATCCTGGCCGGCGAGGTCGAGAAGACGCTGGTTCCGGTCGCGCATCCCCTGGCGATCGACCGCGCGAAAAAACCCTTCGTGATCCTCATGGTCGGGGTGAACGGGGCCGGCAAGACCACGACCATCGGCAAGCTGTCGCAGAAATTCCGTCAGCAAGGCCTCAAGGTGATGCTGGCCGCCGGGGACACCTTCCGAGCCGCCGCCATCGAGCAGCTCAAGGTCTGGGGCGAGCGGGTCGGCGCGCCGGTGCTGGCGCGGGCGCAAGGGTCGGACGCGGCGGGCCTCGCCTTCGACGCGCTCCAGGAGGCGAAGGCCAACGGCACGGACGTGCTCCTCATCGACACCGCCGGCCGGCTCCAGAACAAGGCCGGGCTCATGGCGGAGCTCGAAAAGATCGTGCGCGTGATGAAGAAGCAGGACGAGAGCGCGCCGCACGCCACGCTCCTGGTGCTCGACGCCACCGTCGGCCAGAACGCCGTGAGCCAGGTCGAGCTGTTTCAGAAAGCCGCCGGCGTGACGGGCCTCGTCATGACCAAGCTCGACGGCACGGCGCGGGGCGGCATCCTGGTGGCGCTCGCGGCCAAGTTCGGCCTGCCGGTCCACTTCATCGGCGTCGGCGAAGGCGTCGAGGACCTGGAGCCCTTCGCGGCCCGGGACTTCGCCCGCGCCATCGCGGGAATCGAGTGATGAAGGGCCGTGTCGTCCCCGGCGGCTCGAAGAGCCGGGAAGGGGATCCACTCTCCTGGGTGGCGCCATGGAATTCCTTCCCCTCCGCTACGCTCCGGCCGGGAATGACACGGGACGGATCCGCGCAGGCGCTGCCACTCACCGGAAAAATGCTCTAGAAGAGACGTCATGTCAGACCAAAAGCGCCTCCCGCCCCTCCTGAAGCTCGTCCTCGAACTCGGCCCTCTGGTCCTGTTCTTCCTGGCCAACGCCTATGCGGACCGGTTCGGCTATGCGGACAACCAGCGGATCTATGCGGCGACCGCGGTCTTCGTCGTCGCCACCGTCGTGGCGCTCACGGTGAACTATGCGCTGATCCGCAAGCTGCCGATCATGCCGATGGTGTCGGGCGTGGTGGTGCTGGTGTTCGGCGGGCTGACGCTCTTCCTACAGAACGACGTCTTCATCAAGCTCAAGCCCACCATCGTGAACACGATGTTCGGGCTCGTCCTGCTCGGCGGCCTCTATTTCAGGAAGCCCCTGCTCCAGATCGTGCTCGACAGCATGTTCGAGCTCGACGAGGAGGGCTGGCGCAAGCTCACCCTTCGCTGGGCCCTGTTCTTCTTCGCGCTCGCGGCCCTCAACGAGATCGTCTGGCGCACCCAGACCACGGATTTCTGGGTCAGCTTCAAGGTCTTCGGCATCATGCCGCTCACGATCCTGTTCGCCCTGGCCCAGACACCCCTGCTGCTGCGCCACGAGGTCAAGAAGGACGCGGCCGGCAGCGAGGCCTGACGGTTCGCCCCTATTCCCGGCGGCAAGCGGATGTTAAGGCCTTCCGTGCTCCCCTCCTGGCCGAAAAGGGTATCGGCCGACGGCCGGGCCCGTCCGATTCGGCGAGCGGGAAGGCGGTAGGGGTTCACGATGTCGAATGCGCTGCGAACCCAGACCGTCCTGACGCGTTCGGAGGCATCTGCGACATCGCCGCTGCTGCGGCAGGGCGACGGCGCCCTGATCGAGCAGCTCCACGCCAAGGTGGAGGCCCAGGCGGTTGTGATCCGCGAGCAGGAGGCCGCCCTGGCGCACAGCCGGAAGATCTTCGAGCGCGCCTCCGCCGCCGCCCGGATCGGCGTGTGGGAATGCGACCTTCCGAGCGAGACCCTGCGCTGGACCGACGTGGTCTACGACATCTTCGACCTGCCGCGCGGCTCGGCGCTCGACCGCCGGGAGATCCTGCGCTGCTACCCGGAGGACGCCCGCAAGGAGCTCGAACGGGTCCGTAGCCGTGCGATCGACGAGCGGGGCAGCTTCAGCCTCGACACGGAGATCGTCACCCCCAAGGGGCGCCGCCGCTGGCTGCGCATCACCGCCACGGTCGAGTGCGAGAACGACGTCCCGATGCGCATCTTCGGGATGAAGCAGGACATCACCGACGAGAAGGCCCTCTGGGAGCGCATGCGGTATCTGGCCGAGTTCGACGTGATGACCGGGCTCGCCAACCGCAGCCGGTTCCAGACACGCCTCGCGGAGCTGGACGACCGCCCCGATGCGGGCGGCGCCATCGCGGCCCTGATGCTGGTGGACCTCGACGGCTTCAAGCAGGTGAACGACGGCCACGGCCATGTCCTCGGGGACGAATGCCTGAAGGAGGCCGCCCGCCGCCTGGCGGAAGCCTGCCGCGGGGCCGAGCTCGTGGCCCGGATCGGCGGCGACGAATTCGCCGTCCTGCTCGGGCGCCGCTTCGACCGGGACGCCGTGGAGCATCTGGCCCGGGAGGTCGTCGCCGCCATGAGCCGGCCGGTCGTGCTCGACGGACAGTCCCTCGCCCTCGGGGCCTCGGTCGGCGTGGCGGGGGCCGAGGGCAGGACCTCCGCGGACCTGTTCGCCGAGGCGGATGCCGCCCTCTACGCCGCGAAGGCCGCGGGCCGGAACACCTATCGGATCCTGGGCCTGCCGGACTGAACCGGTCGAAAGGCCCGGCCTCTTTCCGGTCAGGCCGCCTTCTGGGGCTGCGGCCGCATCAGCACGATCTTGCGAGTGACGCCCCGCAGGGGCTCGTGCTCCGCCGGGGCCCAGAGCCCGTCCTCGCCGGCGGCCTCGATCGCATCCCAGGAGGCGAGCAGGTCGCAATCGGCGGATTTCGTCGCCTGCTCGATCCGCGCCGCCGTGTTCACCGTCTCGCCCAGAACCGTGAATTCGAGCCGGTCCTCGTCGCCCACCACGCCGCAGAACACCTCGCCGCGATGGATGCCGATGCCGATCCGCACCGGCGGGTTGAAGCCGCGCTTGGCGTTCCAGCGCTCGATGAGGGCGAGCAGCCGGCGGCCGCAGGCGAGGGCCCGGGCCGTGTCGTCGGGCTTTTCGGTCGGCACGCCGAACAGGATCAGGGCGCCGTCGCCGGTGAACTTGTCGATCAGGCCGCCGTGCTGGGCGGCCGCCTGGAGGACGCGGCGCCGGAAGGACGTGATGAAGATCGCGAGCCGGGTCGGGTCCATGGTCTCGCCGAAGCTCGACGAGGCCCGGATGTCGACGAACATGAGCGTGACCGGGATACGCCGTCCCGTGCGCAAGGACTCGAAGGAGCGCTCGGACAGGATCGGGGCGAGCTCCCGCGGCAGGTAGCGGGTGAGGTTGAGGCGCAGTGTCGTCTCGCGCACGGCCCGCTCCAGGATGAGCCGGCCCTGGCGCACCACCAGGAACAGGACCAGCGACGCGGTCAGCACCGTGACGATGCGCATCATGTTGGACTGCCAGGTGAAGGCGCTCCACATGCCGCCGATGATGCGGCTGAACTCCTCGGGGCTGGGCTGCGGGTCCGAGAAGGCGATGATCGAGAGGCCGACCACGTAAACCAGGCCCACGAAGGCCTGGAGGCGCGGCTGGTAGTAGATCGCCGTCGCCGCCATGATGACCGGCATGACCCAGACCGCCGGATACATGGCGAAGAGGCTGCCCGGAATCCCTAAGCTCCAGTGGTTGAAGGCCAGGTTGCCTAAGATCAGCAGCGCGTCGAGCACTGCGATGACCGTGGGGAGCGCGTCGACCAGGATGCGCCGGGAGGCCATCCAGACCATGACCCAGCCGACGGCGCCGAACACGAAGAGGGCCACCTCGGCGCCGTGAATCTGCTTCAGGGCGAAGGGGCTGGTGATGGTGTCGCTCAGCTGCACTGTCACGAGACCCATGAACAGGATCGCCGCGATGGCGATCCGCGCCTGACCGGCGCGCTTGAGCGCCGCCACGTCGGCTTCGCGGATCAGGCGCTCGGTGGCGTCGCTGATGAGGTATTTCGACCGCAGCTGGCGAATCGACGTCAGGGCGGAGGACAGGCGAGGGCGGACGATCACGGGTTCTTTTCGGGTCTTAGGCCGTTTAAGGAAGGCGGACGACAACGCGCCTCAAGGATCTTTATTATCGATGACCGGGACGCCTCAAGCCATTGAAATCTTCGTGGACGCCGATGCCTGCCCGGTGAAGGCCGAGATCTACCGAGTGGCGGAGCGCCACGGAATCAAGGTTTTCGTCGTCACCAACAGCTTCCTCATGGTGCCGAACGATCCCCTGATCGAGCGGGTGATCGTCGGCTCCGGCTTCGATGCGGCGGATGACTGGATCGCCGAGCGGGCCCGGCGCGGCGCCGTCGTCATCACGGCCGACGTGCCCCTCGCCCATCGCTGCGTGAGCGCGGGCGCGGACGTGATCGGTCCGACCGGAAAACCCTTCACGGAGGCCTCCATCGGCATGGCGCTCGCCACCCGCAACCTGATGGAGGACCTGCGCGCCATGGGCGATGTCACGGGCGGGCCGAAGCCGTTCTCGGCCCGGGACCGCTCGGCGTTCCTGTCGGCCCTGGACCTGGCGGTCGTGCGCCTCAAGCGCGCGGGATTTCCTTCAGGCGCTCCCTGAACGCCTTGATGTTCTCGGGCGTCAGCGGCCCGATATGCTTGTAGCGGATCATGCCGTCCGGGCCGACGATGAAGGTCTCAGGGACTCCGTAGACGCCCCAGTCGATGGAGACGCGGCCGTTCCGGTCGGTGCCGACGGCCGCGTAAGGATTGCCGAGGCTGCCGAGGAAGCGGCGGGCGTTGTCGGGATCGTCCTTCTGGTTGATGCCCACCACCCGAATCGACGGGTCCTTGGCGAGGTCCACCAGCAGCGGGTGCTCCTGGCGGCAGGGAGCGCACCAGGAGGCCCAGACGTTCACCACCGTGACCTTGCCCTTCAGGTCCTCGCCCGAGAGGCCCGGCACCGGCTGGCCGTTGGCCACGAGGCCCTCCAGCGGCGGCAAGGTAAAGGCGGGCGCGGGCTTGTTGATCAGCGCCGAGGGCAGCTTCGACGGGTCGTCGCCCCCGAGGCGCACGAGGAAGAACCCCGCCAGCACCACGAAGACGATGACCGGCAGGAGGAAGATGAGGCGGCTGCGCGCCGCCGGCGCCTCGGTCGTGCCCTCAGCCACGGCGCGACCTCCGGCCGATGCCGCGGGCCTCGAGCTCGGCCAGCGCCTTGGCCTGGGCGCGGTGATCGACGACGGCGCGCAGGATGAGCCCTAAGACCACCAGGGCCGTGACCGCGTAGGAGGAGAGGATGAAGAAGGCGTGCTGGCTCATCAGGCGGCCTGTGCGTCGAGGCGCTCCGCCTCGAGGATGGTGAGCGTGCGGACCCGGCGGCGCAGGATCTCGGTGCGCATGCCGGAGAGGTGCAGGGCCACGCCGACCAGCGTGAAGGCGACGGCCATCACCAGGAGCGGGACCAGCATGGAGGAATGGATCGTCGGCCCGCCGAGGCGGAACACGGAGGCCGGCTGGTGCAGGGTGTTCCACCAGTCGACGGAGAACTTCACGATCGGCACGTTGACGGCGCCCACCAGGGTCAGGATCGACACGGCCCGGGCGGCCCGGTTGGGCTCCTCGATGGCGCGCCAGAGGGCCAGGATGCCGAGATAGATCAGGAGCATCACCAGCATCGAGGTGAGGCGCGCGTCCCACTGCCAGTAGGTGCCCCACATGGGCTTGCCCCAGAGCGAGCCGGTCACGAGGCAGATCAGCGTGAAGGCGGCCCCGATGGGGGCGGCGGCCTTCTGCGACACGTCCGCGAGCGGATGGCGCCAGACCAGGGTGCCGAGCGCGGAGCTCGTCATGATCATGTAGAAGAACAGGGACAGCCACGCGGCCGGGACGTGCAGGTACATGATCTTGACCGTTTCGCCCTGCTGGTAGTCCGCGGGCGCCTGGAACCAGACCATGTAGAGGCCGATCCCTGCCAGAATCGCCGCCAGGCCCGACACCCACGGCAGCAGGCGGCCGCTGAGGCTCATGAAACGGGTCGGGTTGGCGAGGTCTCGGATCATGGGATCGATGTAGCGGTCCTGGGCGGCGCCTGCAACGCATCGGTCGCCGCACGTCTCATAACGTTTTCGCTAAGATCGCGCCTCTTTCTCATCCCGGACGGCGCGGGGCAATACGGGATTGTGCGTAGGCCTAAGCCGATTTCCGGCCGCCCCGCTTCGTTTCGGCATTGCGCCGGGCCCGTCGCTCGCCATCCTGTCGGGACGTCCTATGATGGTGCGCCATCGTGAGGGAGCGATCATGCGTCTTCGATTTCCCGTCCTTCTCGCCCCGGCGGCGCTGCTCTGGGCCGGCTCCGCCGCCGCCCAGACCGTGACCCTTCGCCTGCCGGTCGCCTGCGAGATCGGCTCGACCTGCTTCGTCCAGCACTACGTGGACCGCGACCCGTCGCCGGCAGCCCGGGACTACCAGTGCGGCAGCCTCACCTATGCGGGCCATACCGGGACCGACATCCGGGTCCCGACCATGGCGGCCCAGAAGGCGGGAGTCGACGTGCTCGCGGCGGCTAGCGGGAAGGTGCTGCGGGCCCGCGACGGCGTGGAGGACGTGTCCCTGACGGGCCGCGGACGCGAGAGCGTCCAGAACGTGGAGTGCGGCAACGGCCTGGTCATCGACCACGGCCAGGGCTGGGAAACCCAGTACTGCCACATGGCCAAGGGCAGCCTCGCGGTGAAGCCCGGCGACATGGTGACGGCGGGCCAGCGCCTCGGGCGGATCGGCCTGTCGGGCATGACCGAGTTCCCGCATCTCCATCTGACCGTCCGCAAGGACGGCAAGGTGGTCGATCCCTTCGCCTATGGGGCGCCCGAGGCATCCTGCGGCGGGGGCACCTCGCTCTGGGACCCGTCGACCCGGCAGGCGCTCGCCTACCGGGCCGGCAGCGTGCTGAACAAGGGCTTCGCCACGGGTCCGGTGAAGATGGAGGCGATCGAATCGGGCGAGGCCGGTCGCGAGAAGCCGACGACGGATTCGCCTGCCCTCGTGGCCTTCGTGCGGGCCATCGGGCTGAAAGGCGGCGACGAGCAGGTCCTCACCGTCGTCGCGCCCGACGGAAAGGTGCTGGCCGAGAACAAGGCCCCGCCCCTCGACCGGGACAAGGCCCAGTGGATGATGTTCGCGGGGGTCAGGAATTCGAAGGGAGCCTTCGATCCGGGAACCTACCGGGCCAGCTACCGGGTGATGCGCGACGGCAAGCCCGCCATCGAGCAGAGCTTCGAGGTGATGGTGGGACGTTAACGCCCTCATCTCAGGACGACGTCGGGCCTACACCGAAGTTGCGATGCAGCTCCCTTTCCTTGACTTTGCCCTGTTTCACCCTTACGTGCTGACCGCAAATCTGTAGAGCGAGCCCATGTGAGCCGCCGACCAGCCCGAGAGGCTGGAGGTCAACGCCCGACAGCGCGATGCGCCCTCGGGCGCGCTTCCATTTGGGACCGACCTGCACCCAACCCTCATCCTGAGGAGCCGCGAAGCGGCGTCTCGAAGGATGATCCGGCGCTCTCCGGAGACGCCTCGTCCTTCGAGACGGACCGATGGTCCTCCTCAGGATGAGGCTCCACCAGGGAAGACGCCGACGGACGAAGGAAGAGCGATGTCGGACGACACATTGCGGATCGAGGATGCGGTCAACGAGACCTGCCCGTGGTCGGGAAAGCCGATCGCGGCGGACTCGCTCACCCTCTACCGCGACGCGGTCGTGGGCTTCTGCAATCCGGGCTGCCGCGACAAGTTCAAGGCGGCGATCGACCATTTCGAAAAGGCTCTCGCGGAACGCGATGCGCCGCTTCTCGCGAAAGGATTTGAATAACCATGTTCGAGGGCCTTTCCGACAAACTCTCCAATATTCTCAGCGGCCTCACCCGCCGCGGCGCGCTGACCGAAGAGGACGTCAACGCGGCGCTCCGCGAGGTGCGACGCGCCCTGCTCGAGGCGGACGTCGCCCTCGAGGTCGTGCGCTCCTTCACCGACAAGGTGCGCTCGCGCGCGGTCGGCGCCGAGGTCGTGAAGTCGGTCTCGCCCGGCCAGCAGGTGGTCAAGATCGTCCACGACCAGCTCGTGGAGATGCTGGGCGCGGACGCCGAGGTCATCGACCTCAACGCCGCCCCGCCGGTGCCGATCCTCATGGTCGGCCTCCAGGGCTCCGGTAAAACCACGACCACGGCCAAGATCGCCCGGCGCCTGAGCGACCGCGACAAGCGCCGCGTGCTGATGGCCTCCCTCGACACCCGCCGTCCGGCCGCGATGGAACAGCTCGCCGTGCTGGGCAAGCAGGTCGGCGTCGACACGCTGCCGATCGTGGCCGGCCAGTCGGCGGTGCAGATCGCCCGCCGGGCCATGGAGGCCGCGCGCCTCGGCGGCTACGACGTGGTCATGCTCGATACCGCCGGCCGCGTCACGGTGGACGAGGCCCTGATGGCCGAGGCGGCCGAGGTCCGGGCGGCCACCAATCCGCACGAGGTGCTGCTCGTCGCCGACGCGCTCACCGGCCAGGACGCGGTCAACACGGCCCGCGCCTTCGACCAGCGTCTCGGCGTCACCGGCATCGTGCTGACCCGCATGGATGGCGACGCCCGCGGCGGCGCGGCCCTGTCCATGCGCGCCGTCACCGGCAAGCCGATCAAGCTCATCGGTACGGGCGAGAAGGTCGACGCGCTGGAGGAGTTCCACCCCTCCCGCGTCGCCAACCGCATCCTCGGCATGGGCGATATCGTGTCGCTCGTCGAGAAGGCGGCCGAGAACTTCGACGCCGAAAAAGCCCAGCGCATGGCCGACAAGATGCGCAAGGGCAAGTTCGACCTGGAGGACCTGCGCGACCAGCTCTCCCAGATGGAGAAGATCGGCGGCATCGGCGGGATGCTCGGCATGCTGCCGGGCGTGGCCAAGATGAAGGCCCAGCTTGAGAACGCCAATCTCGACGACAAGATCATCAAGCGCCAGCGCGCCATCATCGACTCGATGACCCCGGCCGAGCGCCGCAACCCGGACATCCTCAAGGCGTCGCGCAAGAAGCGCATCGCGGCGGGTGCGGGCGCCAAGGTCGAGGAGGTCAACAAGCTCCTCAAGATGCACCGCCAGATGGCCGACGTCATGAAGATGATGGGCGGCGGCAAGGGCAAGGGCATGGCCGGCCAGCTCGGCAAGATGTTCGGCCTCGGGGGCGGCGGGATGGGCGGCATGCCCCAGCCGACCCCGGAGCAGATCGAGGCGCTGCAGAAGCAGATGGGCGGCAAGCTGCCCGATTTTCCCGGCGGCGGCGGTCTCCCGCAGATGCCCAAGGGCGTCCCGGGCCTGCCCGGTCTCGGCGGCAACAAGATTCCGGGCCTTCCGGGGCTCGGCGGCTTCCCGTTCGGGGGCAAGAAGAAGTGAGTTTCGTCGTCCCCGGCCCGCCGGGGATGACACGAAGAGTTTGATCACAAGGACACCACAAGGAGAAACCGAATGTCCCTGAAGATCCGTCTGACCCGTGCCGGCGCCAAGAAGCGCCCGTACTACCGCATCGTCGTCGCCGACTCCCGCTCCCCGCGCGACGGCCGCTTCATCGAGAAGGTCGGCACCTACGACCCGATGAAGCCGAAAGACGATGCGGCCCGCGTCACCCTCGAGACCGACAAGATCCAAGCTTGGCTCGCCAAGGGCGCCCAGCCGACCGATCGCGTCCTGCGCTTCCTCGACGCCGCCGGCCTCCTGAAGCGTTCGCCGCGCAACAACCCGCAGAAGGCCGTCCCGGGCAAGAAGGCCCAGGAGCGCGCCGACGCCAAGGCCGCCGCGGCTACTTCGGGCGAGGCTGCGTAAGCACCATGACGAAGGAGCGTTTCCAAAAACGCTCCACCTCCCCCCTCCCCCCTGTGGGGAGGGGCAGGGGTGGGGGTGCGAGCGCCAATATCTCAGATCGTGGCGCCGACACCCCCACCTCCAACTCCTCCCCACAAGGGACAGGAGGGTTGCCGGCGCATCGACGGGACGACCTCGTCCTCGTCGGCGAGTTCGGCCGCGCCCATGGCCTCAAGGGCGAGGTGCGGCTGAAATCCTACACCGGCGATCCCGTGGCGATCGCCGCCTACGGCCCGCTCACCACGGCGAACGGCCAAAAGATTTCCCTGAAGAAAAATGCCCGTCAGGCCCCCGGCGGCGCGCCCGACATGCTGATCGTGCAGGTCGAGGGCGTGACCACCCGCGAGGCCGCGGAAGCCCTCAACCGCACCGAGCTCTATCTCGAACGCGACAGGCTCCCGCCGCCGGACGACGAAGACGAGTTCCTGCTCGCCGACCTGATCGGCCTCCCCGTGCAGGACGAGGCCGGCACGATCGTCGGCACCGTCGTGGACGTGCCGAACTATGGCGGCGGCGACCTGCTCGAGATCAGGCCCGCCAAGGGCGGCGCGACCGCGCTCCTGCCGTTCACGAAGGCGTTCGTGCCGGTGGTCGAGATCGCGGAAGAGCGGATCGTCGCGGCGCTGCCGGACGATTTCTTCGCGCCCGCCCGGGCGCGGCCCGACGACGAGGACGAGGCGTGAGCTTCAACGCCACCATCCTGACCCTCTATCCCGACATGTTCCCCGGCCCGCTCGGCATGTCGCTGTCGGGCGATGCCCTCGCGCGCGGGGTCTGGACACTGACGGCGAAAAACATCCGCGACCACGGGCTCGGACGCCACCGCACGGTGGACGACACGCCGGCCGGCGGCGGCCCCGGCATGGTGCTGCGCTGCGACGTGCTGGCCAGCGCCATCGACGCCAACGTGCCCGAAGGCGACCCGCGTCCCAAACTCCTCATGAGCCCGCGCGGCAAGCCGCTCCGCCAGGACCGCGTGCGCGAGCTGGCGGCCGGGCCGGGCGTCGTCATCGTGTGCGGCCGGTTCGAGGGCGTGGACGAGCGGGTGATCGAGGGCCGGGGCCTGGAGGAGGTCTCCATCGGTGACTACGTGCTCTCCGGCGGCGAGATGGCGGCCTTCGTGCTGCTCGACGCCTGCGTGCGGCTGCTCCCCGGCGTGATGGGCAAGGAGGCCTCCGGCACCGAGGAGAGCTTCGAGACCAACCGCCTCGAATACCCGCACTACACCCGTCCCCGCGAATGGGAAGGGCGCACGATCCCGGAGGTGCTGCTCAACGGCAACCACGCGGCCATTGAGAAATGGCGGCGGGAGCAGTCGGAGAAAATCACACGGGAGAGAAGGCCGGATCTGCTCCGCTAACGGCCACAAGCTCGATTTGCAACAGAGTTCGCTTTATGGTTTCCTCTCGGGGGCGAGGCTTGCCTCTGTGGGTCTCGTCAGGAGGGGGCCGCATGCGGATGGTTGGAGCCGTTATCTTTGGCCTCCTGTGCCTGCTGTCCATTCCTTTCGCCCTGTTCAGCATGATGGTTCTCGCAGCGCCGGCGACAGCGGAGCCTCCGGGAGTCTTTCTGGCGTATCTGCTGATCATTGCGAGCTGGTTGCTTTCCGTGTCTCTGGGCTTCGCCGGCCTGTCGCTTCTGCGGGCGCGCGCCGGTTGGCAGATCGCGGCCACGATGCCGCTCTTTCCCTTGGCCGTGATATTGATCGCGGGGCTTTCCCTCGGCATCTTCTGATCCGCCATTTTGATGGGGTCGGGCTGTTCCCATGCCTCCTTGGGCTCAGGCTGCCTCGCTAGGCTGGGGGCTGGCCCGATCGCCCCGAGTCGCCCGATCCAAAGGCCGGGTAAGACCCAGCCGCCACTTGAGGTTCACGCCCGCGCTTCCCAGCAGGATAAGCGCGATGCCGCCCCACTGGGCCGGCGAGAGGTCGCGGCCGTAGGCGACGTAATCGACCAGGATCGCCACGGCCGGATAGACGAAGGACAGGACCGCCACCCGCGTGGTCGGCAGCTTCTGCAGGGCCGAATAGAGCAGGATGTACATGAGGCTCGTGTGCACCACGCCCACGGTGACGAGGTAGCCCCACTGGAGGCCGTGCGCCGGCAGGGCGGAGAAATCCGCGAGCGGCGCCAGCATCGCCGTGCCGAGCGCCACCTGGACCAGGGCGATGAGGTGGGGCGGGATGCCCTTGAGCCTCTTGGTCACGATGGACGCGACCGCGTAAAGGGCGGCAGCTCCCAGCGCCAGGCCGATCCCCGCGAGATAGCCGCCCGTGAGCGAGAAGCCGGCCGGATCGATCTTCACCACCAGCAGCAGACCCGCGAAGGCGACGGCGATGAAGGCCAGAGCGTCGGCCGTGGGGCGCTCGCCGAACAGCACCACGCCGAGCAGGATCAGGAAGAAGGGCTGCATGTTGTAGACGGTCGTGGCGATCGAGATCGACACGAGGTCGTAGGCGGAGAACAGGAGCACCCAGTTCAGCACGATGGCGACCCCGCCCACGAGGCACAGGAGGAAGGACCCCATCGTGAAGCGCCAGGGAAAGAGAAGGCCGCGCCAGCCGCAATAGGCCGTGAGGCAGACCGCGCCGAACAGGCAGCGGAAGAACACCACGTTCCAGATCGACTGGCCCGACTCGATCACGAAGTACCCGATGGTGCCCGAGATCGCCATGGCGGCCGCCATCTCCAGCCCGCCGCCCCGTTCCGTTCCGTCGCTCATGCGCACCTCCCATGAAGAGGCGACACTTTACGGGTGCAGCCCCGCGCAGTACCGTGACGTTGAAAGGCATCTTACGGGAAAGGAGCTTCGATCCGATGGCCACGGCAGCCAAGAAGCTTCGAAACGAAAACCATGCGCTGGACGAGACCGACCGCGCCCTGATCGCGGCGCTCGCCGCGAACGCCCGCCAGTCGCTCGCCGATCTCGCCCGCACGGTCGGGCTCTCCGGTCCGAGCGTGGCCGAGCGGCTGCGCCGCCTGGAGGAGGCCGGGCCGGTGACCGGCTACTCGGTCGATCTCGACCACCGGGCGCTGGGCTACGGCCTCACCGCCATCGTGCGCATCAAGCCCCTGCCGGGCCAGCTCCACATGGTCGAGAAGCTCCTGGTCGAGAGCCCGGAGGTGATCGAGTGCGACAAGGTCACCGGGGACGACTGCTACATCGCCCGCTACGTCCTGCGCAGCATCGACGAGCTCGACCCGATCCTGGACAAGATCGCCCAGCGGGCCCAGACCAGCACCTCCATCGTCAAGGCGACGCCGGTCAAGCGCCGGCTCCCGCCCCTGCCGGAGGCCTGAGGCCGCTTTTGACCATCGACAATCGCCCGAAACTCCTGTATAGGCGCGGCCTCAACTTAAAACAGGACGCCGAAATCCCGCGGGTTTTGAGTTCGCTCAGGGCCACGTAACGGCAGGAGTTTAGACCATGAACATCATTCAGCAGCTCGAGCAGGAGCAGATCGCCAAGCTCGCCAAGACGATCCCGGACTTCCAGGCCGGCGACACCGTCATCGTCAACGTGAAGGTCAAGGAAGGCGAGCGCTCCCGCGTTCAGGCCTATGAAGGCGTCTGCATCGCCCGTTCCGGCGGCGGCCTCCAGGAGAGCTTCACGGTCCGCAAGATCTCCTACGGCGAGGGCGTCGAGCGCGTGTTCCCGATCTACTCGCCCATGATCGATTCCATCAAGGTCGTGCGCCGCGGCGCCGTCCGCCGCGCCAAGCTGTACTACCTGCGCGACCGTCGCGGCAAGTCGGCCCGTATCGCCGAGCGCACCGACCGCCAGGACAAGGACAAGGCCCCGGCCGCGGCCGAGTAAGCCTTTTAGCCTCACCGGCATTCTGGAAAAGCGCGGTCGCATGGCCGCGCTTTTTGCATATGCGGGCACGCGGCCCGGCAAATTTTGTTGCGTCATTCTGACCGCAAGCTATGCGATGCTTTCAAAGCCCGGCGGCCTTGAGACATCTTTTCTCGACGCCCAAGTGCGGCTAAAGACGCAAAACACTCTCTTTCTCGCTGGAACGCAAAACCATGGCCAATCCCCGCACCCTCTACGACAAGATCTGGGACGACCACGTCGTCGATCAGCAGGATGACGGGACGTGCCTCCTCTACATCGACCGCCATCTCGTGCACGAGGTGACGAGCCCCCAGGCCTTCGAGGGTCTGCGGGTGGCCGGCCGTCAGGTGCGCGCCCCGCAGAAGACGCTCGCGGTGGTCGACCATAACGTTCCCACCACGGACCGCTCGCACGGCATCGAGGATCCCGAGTCCGCGACCCAGGTCGAGACGCTCGCCCAGAACGCCCGCGATTTCGGCGTCGAGTACTACGACGAGCTCGACACCCGCCAGGGCATCGTCCACGTGGTCGGTCCCGAGCAGGGCTTCACGCTTCCGGGCATGACCATCGTGTGCGGCGACAGCCACACCTCGACCCACGGCGCCTTCGGGGCGCTGGCCCACGGCATCGGCACCTCGGAGGTCGAGCACGTGCTCGCCACCCAGACGCTGATCCAGAAGAAGGCCAAGAACATGCGCGTGACGGTGGACGGGCAGCTGCCCGCCGGCGTCACCGCCAAGGACATCATCCTGGCGATCATCGGCGAGATCGGCACCGCCGGCGGCACCGGCCACGTGATCGAGTTCGCCGGCGAGGCGATCCGGTCCCTGTCGATGGAAGGCCGCATGACCGTCTGCAACATGACGATCGAGGGCGGTGCCCGCGCCGGCATGGTGGCGCCGGACGAGAAGACCTACGCGTATCTGAAGGACCGTCCCAAGTCGCCGAAGGGCGAGGCCTGGGACGCGGCGGTGCGCTACTGGGATTCCCTGCGCACGGACGAGGGCGCGCATTTCGACACCGAGATCCGCCTCGACGCCGCCAACCTGCCGCCGATCGTCACCTGGGGCACGTCCCCCGAGGACGTGATCTCGGTGGCCGGAGCCGTGCCGAACCCGGACGACATCCAGGACGAGAACAAGCGCCGCTCCAAGTGGCGCGCGCTCGAATACATGGGCCTTCAGCCCGGCACGAAGATCACCGACATCACGCTGGATCGCGTCTTCATCGGCTCCTGCACCAACGGCCGCATCGAGGACCTGCGGGCGGTCGCCAAGGTCGTCGAGGGCAAAAAGGTTCACGAGGCGGTCAACGCCATGATCGTGCCCGGCTCCGGCATCGTGAAGATGCAGGCCGAGGCGGAAGGCCTCGACCGGATCTTCAAGGAAGCCGGCTTCGACTGGCGCGAGCCCGGCTGCTCCATGTGCCTGGCCATGAACGCGGACCGCCTCGCCCCGGGCGAGCGCTGCGCCTCGACCTCGAACCGCAACTTCGAGGGGCGTCAGGGCTTCAAGGGCCGCACCCATCTCGTGTCGCCCGCCATGGCGGCGGCGGCCGCGGTCGCAGGGCGGTTCGTGGACATCCGCGACTGGAAGTAAGCGCGCTTTCGAGATGCGCATGAAAAAGGCGGCGTCCCGGATGGGGCGCCGCCTTTCGTTTGGGGTTGAGGCCCTGCCTCAGTCGACGTAAACGCGGCGGCCGCCGGCCACCACCTGACGGCAGACCTCGGTCGGACGGCGGACCACGACGCCGTTGCCGCGCACATGCTCGCGGACCACGGTGCGGCAGACCGTGCGGGTGCGCGGACGCTCGACGCGGCGCTCGATCACGCGGCGCTCGACGACCGGGCGGTCCCAACGCTCGCGCACCACGCGGTGATGCCCGGGACCATGATCGCCGATCTGCACCCGGAACTCCTGCGCGTTCGCCACGCCGGAGCCGACGGTCACCAGCCCGGCTGTCGCCAGGATCATCAGAACTTTACGCATTGTTGCCTCGTCATGAGAATGAATGTCGGGAGCCTAACGCGAGCCACCTGAACCCGTTCCGAACGACGTGGCGGTTTGCGGTTCATGGTTGAGCCGGAGTAAACAGGAGCGGGGAGGGCCACGGATGAACGATCAGGAACGGGAGGCCAGGGAGGCGCTGGAGCGCGTCCGGCGCGATTCCGAGACCGTCGGATCCTCGGCACTGGCCCGCATGGGCAACCGCGCCCGCGACCATTTCGGCGCCAGGGACGCCGAAGGCGCCGCCGAGGGCGGCGGCACCGACCCGGTCGAGCTGTGGGGACGACGCATCGGCCGGGCCCTGTCGCTTGTCGGCGTGGTGATCCTTGCCCTATGGCTTCTGGTGCAACTGCGGCTCCTGTGAACCGATGACCGACACCAACGCCACCGACTGGGCCCATCTCCAGGCGCCTTCGCTCGCGGACCTCGAGGCCCTCGCGCACGAGGCCTACGAGCGCCTGCCCGAGGAATTCCGCCAGCTCAGCGAGGGCGTCGTCATCAAGGTCGACGACTTTCCCGACGACGACACCATGCGGGAGATGGAATGCGAGACCCCGTTCGACCTGCTCGGCCTCTTCCGCGGCATCGGCCTGGCGCAGGGCGGCGCCATGATGCAGACGGGCCAGTTCCCCAACATGGTCTGGCTCTACCGCCGCCCCATCCTCGACTACTGGGCCGAGCACGAGGAGAGCCTGGGCTCCCTCGTCACCCACGTTCTCGTCCACGAGATCGGCCACCATTTCGGCCTCTCGGACGAGGACATGGAAGCCATCGAGGCGGCGGCGGGGTAGGGGACCGCCCGTGACCGTCAGCCCGTCCGATATCGACGCGATCAACGAGATCGCCGCCTTCCTGGCACTCGACGACGTCTCCACCGCAGACGGCTTCGTGACCGCACCGGACATCGACTGCATTGTCTGGGCCGGCAACGCCGTGCTGCACACGGCCGAGCAGGCGTTCAGGCTGGTGCGGGACGGCCTCGTCCCGCGGATCCTGCTCTCCGGCGGCATCGGCCACTCGACGCGCCTGCTGTGGCAGACCGTGGAGGAACATGAGACCTATCGCGGCGTCCCGACGGAGGGGCGGCCCGAGGCGCGAATCCTGAAGGACATCGCGACGCGGTTCTGGGATCTGGATCCGGCCCGCATTCTCGTCGACGACGCATCCAGCAACAGCGGTGAGAATGCCGTCTTCTCCCGCCGGATGCTCGACGGGACTGGCGTCGCGGCCGACACGATCCTGCTGGTTCAGGACCCCACCATGCAGCGGCGCACCGACGCCACCTTCCGGCATGTCTGGCGCGACCGGCCGCATGTCCGGTTCCGCAACTGGCCGACCTTCGCGCCGCGTGTGGCGCTCGTCGAGGGCGAGCTTCGCTTCCCTACGGCGCCGATCGCGGGCCTCTGGACGATGGAGCGGTTCCTGTCGCTCCTCATGGGTGAAATCCCGCGTCTGCGGAACGACGCGTCCGGCTATGGTCCCAGGGGCAAGGGCTTCATTGCGGACGTCACCATCCCGGCTTCCGTCGTAGCGGCCTACGCGCCTCGGCGATATCCTCGGCCACGGTTTCGCGGATCGGGTCTTCTGACCGTCCTCCGGCTCAGCGCACGCTCGGGTGATCCGCCGCGAGGAACGGCGTGGAACCGATGCGCCAGCGCTCGGGCGCGATGAAGACGCGGCGGCGCTTGGCGGCCTCGAAAGCCTGGGGCGGCTTCGAATTGTCGATGAAGCGGCCGATCTGCTCCTGGAAGTCGGCCCCGTCGCGCCAGAAGCCCACGTTCACGAAGGTGGTCCAGCGCCGGTCGAGGTCCCACACCATCCAGGGATACTGCTTGCGGTCCGCGACCCGGCTGAGGAACTCGCCGATGAGGCCGGAGCGGTCCGCGATCGTCGCCCGGGTCGACCAGTATTCGAGGAACTCCTCCTCCCGGCCCTTCTTGATGCGCCATTCCACCAGCACGATCCGGGCCGACGTCGCCTCTTCGGCGGCTGTGCTCTGCTCCGGCGCCCGGGCCAGGGCTTCCTGGGCGGATCCGGCCGAGGGCGCAAACGGGAGCACGAGGGCCAGGGCGAGGGCGCAGATGCGGGCGACGCGGCCCATCGGGACGGAATTCGGGAACATGAAAGACGCAAGCCTCCGGGCACACGATCACGGGATTGTGAGACGCCCGGAAGAAAAGGCCAAGATCATTGTCCTGTCATTCCGTAGAGGAATGCCTATCCATTAGTCGTATGCGAGGCCGCTGCCGGCGCCGATGGCGTCAGATTTCCGCCGCCTCGGAACCGCGACCACGATTGGTCTAGTCGCGTCCTTTCGGCTTTGCTAAGAGGCTCTTCGCGGCTATCCGGACGCCGCTGAGGGATGAAGAGACCATGGACAAGTTCACCGTGCTGGAGAGCGTCGCGGCGCCGCTGCGGATCATCAATATCGACACCGATATGATCATCCCCAAGCAGTACCTGAAGACGATCAAGCGCACCGGGCTCGGCAAGGGTCTCTTCTCGGAGATGCGCTACCGCGACGACGGCTCGGAGAACCCGGACTTCGTCCTCAACCAGCCGGCCTACCGCAAGGCCCAGATCCTGGTGGCGGGCGACAATTTCGGCTGCGGCTCCTCCCGCGAGCACGCTCCGTGGGCCCTGCTCGATTTCGGCATCCGCTGCGTGATCTCCACCAGCTTTGCGGACATCTTCTACAACAACTGCTTCCAGAACGGCATCCTGCCGATCAAGGTCTCGCCTGAGGACCTGGAGAAGCTCTTCGACGACGCCGAGCGCGGCGCGAACGCGACCCTCACGGTCGACCTGGAGAACCAGGAGATCCGCGGCCCCGACGGCGGCACGGTGACCTTCGACATCGACCCGTTCCGCAAGCACTGCCTGCTCAACGGCCTCGACGGAATCGGCCTGACCATGGAGAAGGCCCCGAAGATCGACTCTTTCGAGAAGAAGCTCGAGGAACGTCCCTGGGCGTGAGGTTCCGCCGTCATTCCGGGACGGCCGGAGGCCGGGCCCGGAACCCATAACCGCTGACGGTTCAGGTCGAGCGGGGCGCTTATCGCCTCTTCTTACAGCGCTGGCGTTTCTGGATTCCGGGCTCCGCTGCGCGGCCCCGGAATGACGAAGCGACGCACATCCAGCCCAGTTTCCTTATATTAACCAAATTGCCTGCACATTGCGGGGCATGACTCGATTCCTTGCTTCCGCTATCTTCGCTCTCGCCGGGCTGGCCGCCGCGACGCCGGCATCCGCCCAGGCCGATTTCAGCTCCTGCCTGTCGGGCCTGCGCTCCCAGGCCGCCGCCAAGGGCATCTCGTCCCAGGCCTTCGATGCCGCGACCCGCGGCATCGCCCCGGACCTTAAAATCCTCGAGCTCATGCAGAGCCAGCCCGAGTTCAAGACCGAGATCTGGGACTATCTGGCGGCGCTCGTCGACGAGCAGCGGGTCGAGGACGGCATGGCGGCGATGCGCCAATGGGGCCGGGCGCTCGCCAGCGCCGAGGCGCGCTTCGGCGTCGACCGGCACGTGATCGCCGGCGTCTGGGGCGTCGAATCCGATTTCGGCAAGAATTTCGGTGACCGGCCGCTCGTGCAGTCCCTCGCGACTTTGTCCTGCTACGCACCTCGCCGGCGCGAGTATTTCACGGGCGAGCTGATGGCGACCCTGAAGATCGTGCAGGACGGCGACATCGATCCAGGCTCGCTCCGGGGCTCCTGGGCCGGCGCCTTCGGGCACACGCAGTTCATGCCTTCCACCTTCCAGCGCCTCGCGGTGGACGGCGACGGGGACGGGCGGCGCGACGTGGTGAACTCGGTGCCGGATGCGGTCGCCTCGACGGCGAACTTCCTGAAAAAGGCCGGCTGGGACAACGGCCTGCCCTGGGGCTACGAGGTGCGCCTGCCGGAAAACTTCAACGCGAAGCTCGCCGGCCGCAAGGCCAAGCGTCCGCTCTCCTCCTGGGCCGCCATGGGCGTGACCCGCATCGACGGGCGCCCGCTTTCGGGCAATTACCAGGCCGGCATCCTGATCCCGGCCGGGGTGAACGGCCCGGCCTTCGTGGTCACCAAGAACTTCGACGCGGTCTATTCCTACAACGCGGCCGAATCCTACGGCCTCGCCATCGCGCTCCTCGGCGACCGGCTGAAGGGCCAGCCCAGCATCCGCACCGCCTGGCCGACCGACGATCCGCCCCTGTCGCGCGCCCAGCGCAAGGAGCTCCAAAGCCTCCTCCTCTCCCGCGGCTACGACGTGGGCGAGCCGGACGGCAAGGTCGGGGCCAAGACCCGCGAAGCCATCAAGGACGTGGAGCGCCAGCTCGGCATGGAGCAGCGCGGCCGCCCCGGCGCCAAGGTGCTGCAGGCGCTGCGGGGGTAAATCCTCTCAACCGTCATTCCGGGGGCAGCATGCACACTGCCATGCGCTCCCGGCATGACCATGCGTCCTCCGCCTAACGGCCAAGGCGACAAACGCTTGCCAAGGCTGGGTTCCCGCGCCTAAACCCCGGCATGGTCGTCCCGGCGCGGTCCGGGCCCCACGAAGCCATTTCGAGCGAGGACACCCCACCATGGCAACGCACAAGCTTCTCCTTCTCCCCGGCGACGGCATCGGCCCCGAGGTCATGCACGAGGTCGAGAAGATCGTGGAGTGGTTCCGCAAGCGCGGCGTCGGCTTCGAGACCGAGACCGATCTCGTCGGCGGCACGGCCTACGACGCGCATGGCGCGGCCATCTCCGAGCAGGCCATGGAGCGCGCGCAGGACGCGGACGCAGTGCTGTTCGGCGCGGTCGGCGGGCCGAAATGGGACGGCGTGCCCTATGCGGTGCGTCCCGAGGCGGGCCTGCTGCGCCTGCGCAAGGACCTGGGCCTCTTCGCCAACCTGCGTCCGGCCATCTGCTACCCGGCGCTCGCCGACGCCTCCTCGCTCAAGCGCGAGGTGGTCGAGGGCCTCGACATCATGATCGTGCGCGAGCTCACGGGCGGCGTCTATTTCGGCGAGCCGAAAGAGATCGTGACTCTGGAGGACGGCTCCCAGCGCGCGGTCGACACGCAGCTCTACACCACGAAGGAAGTGGAGCGCATCACCCGCGTGGCCTTCGACCTCGCCAAGAAGCGCCGGAACAAGGTCTCGTCGGCCGAGAAGAGCAACGTCATGAAGACCGGCGTGTTCTGGCGCCAGGTCGTGACGCGCATCCACAAGGCCGAGTTCTCGGACGTGGAGCTCGAGCACGTGCTCGCCGACAACTGCGCCATGCAGCTCGTGCGCAACCCGAAGCAGTTCGACGTGATCGTCACCGACAACCTCTTCGGCGACATCCTGTCGGACATCGCCGCGATGCTCACCGGCTCGCTCGGCATGCTGCCGTCCGCATCCCTCGGTGCCGAGGACCCGAAGACCGGCAGCCGCAAGGCGCTCTACGAGCCGGTACACGGCTCCGCGCCCGACATCGCCGGCAAGGGCCTCGCCAACCCGATCGCCATGATCGGCTCCTTCGGCATGGCCCTGCGCTACTCCTTCGGCCTGCTGGAGGAGGCGGACCGCCTCGACGACGCCATCGCACGTGTTCTCGCGTCCGGCACCCGCACCAAGGACATCGCCGGCCCCGGCATGAACGCGGTCGGCACGAAGGAGCTCGGCGACGCCATCATCAAGGAGCTGGACGCGCGCTCCTGAGAAAGAAAAGCCCCGGTCGTTCCGGGGCTTTTTGCTAACGGATCGAGCCGGTCGCGTCGATGTCCAGGAAGGGGTTGCGCGATCCGACGAAGGGCCCGTTGGTGACCGGATCGGGCAGATTGCCGCCGCCGCTGAAGCGCTCGTTGTTCTGCATGTACGGCGGGCTGTTCAGGTAGGATTGCACCTGTCCATAGCCGGTATAGCCCGGATTGATCGAGTTCGGGGCCACCACGTTGCCCGGATCGAGGAAGCTGCGGGGCTGGACCCGGAGGACCTGGGGGCGTTCCCGAGTGGTCTGCGCTTCGGCCGCGACCGAGAAGGCCGAAGCCGCAGCCAGCGAGACCAGACCGATGACGGCAAGGCGGCGCATGTTCATGTCTCCAAATTTGAGCCGCTGTCGTCACCGGCCGGATAAGCCTGGCCGGACCAGCGGGCTGTCAGAACAAGGCGCCTTCGATTAATTTGTTCCCAACCTAACCATACGTCACCACCAAGCAGGACCCGTGCCGATGATGGATTCCCCGCGACGCGACCTCCGGCTTCCCGGCAAGGACCGCCTGACCGTGCTGGGCGAGACGCCGCTCGTGGCCGAGACGCCCGAGGAGCTTCTCGACGACGAAACGACGCCGGTCCAGAAGTTCTTCGTGCGCAACAACGGCCTGCTGCCGGAGCCCGCGACGGACCCGGAATCCTGGACCTTCACAATCGATGGGGAGGTCGAGACCCCGCTCTCCCTCACGGTCGCCGAGTTAAAGGCCACGTTCCCGCATAAGACGTTCCGCATGGTGCTCGAATGCGGCGGCAACGGCCGCTCCTTCTTCGAGCCGCCCGCGGAGGGCAATCCCTGGACCCATGGCGGCGCGGGCTGTGCGGAATGGACCGGCGTGGCGCTCGCCGACGTCCTGTGGACCGCTGGCCTGAAGGAGAGCGCCCTGTTCACGGCCCATTTCGGCGCCGACCCGGACAAGACCGGGCGCCGGGACGTGCAGGCCATGTCCCGCGGCATGCCGGTCGCCAAGGCGCTGGAGGAGCACACGCTCCTGGCCTGGGCCATGAACGGCGAGCCGCTGCCCTTCCTGCACGGGGGACCTTTACGCCTCGTGGTGCCGGGCTGGCCCGGTTCCTTGAGCCAGAAATGGCTGACCCGGATCTGGATCCGCGACCGGGAGCACGACGGCCCCGGCATGACCGGCATCTCCTACCGGGTGCCGGTGAACCCGATCGCGCCCGGCGCCAAGGTCGAGCGGCATGAGACGCGCGTGCTCGAATCCATGCCGGTGCGCAGCATCGTGTCGTTCCCGGCGGACGAGAGCCGCCTGCCGTCCGGCACCCGCGAGATCGAGGTTCGCGGCGCCGCCTGGGCCGGCGACGATGCGGTGGCGCGGGTGGAGGTCACGATCGACGGCGGCGCCACCTGGGTGCCGGCCGTGCTCGCGCCGCCCCGCAACCGCTACGACTGGGTGCGCTGGCGGGCGCGCCTCTCCCTCCCGGGCGACGGCCATTACGAGATCTTTTCCCGCGCGACGGACGACAAGGGCCGGGCCCAGCCGTTCCGGGCGGCGGGCTGGAACCCGAACGGCTACGGCTGCAACGTGATGCACCGGGTGGCGGTCACGGTCGGCCCGGACCTCTGATCGAGGAGGTCCGCTCGTCGGTCCCGCAGGCCGGCAGCCGCTGGCCCTCGGCCTTGGCGAAGATCGCCTTCACGGACGGGTTGTCCGTCGCCCGCAACGTGATCCGGTCGACCAGGCAGGCGATATGGCCCGGCTCGACGGGCTGGGCTTCGCTGCCGCAGAGCCAGCCCTGGAACGCGAAGCTCGCCCCCGGGTCGGCGAAGCGGAAGGCCTGGCAGGTCTGCTCGGAGGCTCCCGCGAGCGTCACGGCTCCGGCTTCCATCGGGCCGAACTTGGTCGGCACCGGCCGGCCCGGCGTGTCGCGCGTTACGGACAGCCCCGCCTCCGCGGCCCGGCGGACGATGTCGACGAAGAAGCTGCGCGCCGGCTCGGTGAAGCCCTGGACCAGGCTGATCCGCCCGTAGCCGATATCCCCGAAGGACCCGAAGGTCAGGGTGTCCTCGCGCCCGCCGCTCATGTGCTCGCGGGCCTCGATCCCGACGGGCGCGACGCGGCCCTCGATGCCGTAGAGTGCGGGAGCGGACGGAAGCGGCCGCCACAGCGGCGGCGGTGCAACCAGTACGGCGGACGGCACCCCCTTCGGCTGGCCCGAAGGGGCCTGCCCGGCATCCTGCTTGGCGAAATAGACCAGCGCAGCAATGCACAGCGACGAGAACAGGATCATCCGCAGCCAGGGCAGGGGCCGGCGCGCGCGGCGGGACGGGCGCTCGTCCTCGCCGTCGAACGCGTCCTCCTCGTCCCAGTCCTGGGTGATGGCCTTCGGCATGGCGCTGCTGGTGAACCTGCGGGTCGTGTCTCGTCCCCATGTTCTACAGTAGCGCTGCCGACGCTTCGAAGGCTTTCGCCCGGCACCGTGAATCAAGGGTTAAGCGCCCACAGGTCATCCCCGGCTTGTCCACGGCGCGCCGCAGGGCTGCCCGGATGCCGCAACCTCGAGAGATCGCTTGACGAAAGCCTGTCTTTGGTGTGTTGCTGAAGGCCAGACCGGGCCCCTGGAATCGGGCCCTGGATGGACGATGGCAATGACGCTGCTCACCACGACGAGCAAAACGAAAACCGTCACGACGGCCGTGAAAACGGCCGAGTAGCCTCGTCGTCCCCGGTCCTCTCTCCCGTCGGGGCGAGAGGCGACACCCGAAAAGGGTTCTAAATATCTCCCGGGGAGAGCGAACACAGGAGAAGTCCAATGGGTTACAAGGTCGCCGTGGTCGGCGCGACGGGCAATGTGGGCCGCGAGATGCTCGACATCCTCGCAGAGCGGGCCTTTCCGGCCGACGAGGTGGTGGCGCTGGCCTCCCGCCGCAGCCAGGGCACGGAGATTTCCTTCGGCGACAAGACGCTGAAGGCCAAGACCCTCGACACCTACGACTTCTCGGACGTCGACCTCTGCCTCATGTCGGCTGGCGGCGAGATCTCGAAGGAGTGGTCGCCGAAGATCGCAGCCCAGGGCGCGGTCGTGATCGACAACTCCTCGGCCTGGCGCTACGACGCCGACGTGCCGCTCGTGGTCCCGGAGGTGAACGCCGAGGCCGTGCGCGAGATGAAGAAGGGCATCATCGCCAACCCGAACTGCTCCACGGCGCAGCTCGTGGTCGCCCTCAAGCCGCTCCATGACCGCGCCACCATCAAGCGCGTCGTCGTGTCGACCTACCAGTCGGTCTCCGGCGCCGGCAAGGACGGCATGGACGAGCTCGACCGCCAGACCAAGGCGCTCTACTCGCTGCAGGACGTGCAGGAGAAGAAGTTCCCCAAGCGCATCGCCTTCAACCTGATCCCGCACATCGACGTGTTCATGGAGGACGGGTTCACGAAGGAAGAGTGGAAGATGATGGCGGAGACCAAGAAGATTCTCGATCCCAAGATCAAGCTCACCGCCACCTGCGTGCGCGTGCCGGTCTTCATCGGCCATTCCGAGGCCGTGAACGTGGAGTTCGAGCAGCCGCTCAGCGCCGACGAGGCGCGCGACATCCTGCGCTCCGCGCCGGGCGTCGTAGTGATCGACAAGCGCGAGCCCGGCGGCTACATCACCCCGCACGAGGCGGCGGGCGAGGACGCCACCTACATCTCCCGCATCCGCGAGGACATCACGGTCGAGAACGGCCTCGCCTTCTGGTGCGTGTCCGACAACCTGCGCAAGGGCGCGGCCCTCAACGCGGTGCAGATCGCCGAGGCCCTGGTGAACCGCGGCCTGCTCAAGGCCAAGCAGCGCGCGGCGTAAGGCTTCGCGGCTCTTCGAAGTTCAAAGGCCGGGGATGGACCTCATTCCCGGCCTTTTTCATGCGTAGCCCTGGTCGCGTCAGACGAAGAAGAAGTCGTTGGCGGAGAGCTTGCCCGCGCCCGCTTCGAGCTTGATGGTGGCGATCTCGACCATCGCCTTGGAGCCGGAGCCGTCCGCATCGAAGTAGAGCTTCTTGGTCTTGTCGTTGTAGATGAAGAAATCGTCCCGGTCGGCGGCCTTTGCGCCCTTCTTGAAGAAGCCGGCCTTCATCTTCACCGGGTTGTCGAGGGAGGCACCCTTGTTCTTCAGCGCCTTGGCGATGGTGCGGTTCGAGAACGCCGCGTCGTCGAGCCAGATCGCGTCGTACCTGGCGCCGAAATCCTCGATCGTGTCCTTGTGCCGGCTGGCGACGCCCTTGCTGGTGAGCCTTACGTCGAACAGGAACGCATCCTGGCTCGCCGCACCCTTGCCGCCATAGAGCCTGTCGCGCCCCTCGCCGCCGCCGAGCACGTCGTTGCCGGCCTCGCCCTTGAGGATGTCGTTGCCCGCATGGCCGGCCAGGATGTTTCCGAATCCATCTCCCGCCAGGCTGTCGCCGCCTGCGCCGCCCGAGAGCGTATCGTGCAGGCCCGTGTCGCGACCCATCTTTCCGGCCGCGATATCGACCTGATAGGGAACGATCCAGGTCTGCGCGCCTTCCTTCACGGTGACGGTGGCGGCCTTCACGCCGGCGGTCGCATAGGCATGGCCGAAGCTGACCTTGCCGCCCGTCGGCGTGACCGACTCGCTCGTGCCGTCGCCCCAGCTGATGCTGGCGCCAGATGCGTGGCCTACGTCGAAGCTCGCCTTCACGTAGCGGCCATCCACGATGGCCTGCCTATGCGGGAGAAGATCGTTGTCGACCCGGAACACGTCGCGCACATCGTTGCCGTCGCCGGGAACGAGGTTGCCGGCCCAGCTGGTGAACAGGATCGAATGCCCATCGGCACCAAATTTGGCATGAAAGCTAATATCGTTGGCAACAGCGCCGGTAGCGGAGCCGATGCGCACGATCTCTCCGGTCTGAAGATCCTTGCGGAAGACCTGTCTGTCTCTGCCGTCGCCGCCGTCGAGATTGGTCGCATCGCTTTCGAACAACACATAACGTCCATCAGGGCTGATATCCGCATAGAGGCATTCGCCATTGGCCTGAACGCCCCCGGAGCCGGTCGAGACCCGGATGGTCTCGCCCGTCACGAGATCCTTGCGGAAGATGTCCGTGTGGCCGTTGGTGTCGCCGGCCACGAGGTTGCCGGCGCTGCTTTGGAACACCACGTAGCGCCCGTCGGCGCTGATCGACGCCTCCCGCGAGGGGCCGTTCGCCTCCGCCTCTTGCCCCTGCGCAGTCCTGCTGCCGGTCGAGACCCGCACCACCTCGCCGGTCACGAGATCCTTGCGGAAGATGTCTGGACGATCGTTCGTGTCGCCGGCGACGAGATCGCTCGCGGAGCTGGTGAAGACCACGTAGCGCCCATCGTAGCTGGCATCGGCATCATCCGATTTGTTGGCGGCCCCGCCATCAGCCCTGGCGGAGACCAGCACCAGGGCACCCGTCTGTAGGTCCTTGCGATAGACGTTGTCGGATCCGCCGATGGTACCGGGAACAAGATTGTCCGCTTCGGTCTGAAAGATCACGTAGCGCCCGTTGCCGGTGAAGCTCGCATCCCGGCTGAAGCCTTCGGCGGGAGCCTGGTGACCCTGCCCGTCCGGCGTCGCCGTATCGATTCGTGTCAGGGCGCCCGTCTGGAGATCCTTGAGAAAGATGCCGGAGTACATGGCACCGTAGCCCGGAACGTCTTCCAAGTCGGACTCGAAAATGACATGCCGTCCATCCGAACTGACAGCGGGATTTTCACAGGCGGTCAGGATGGCTCCGCCGGCTTCCGGCGCGAGCGCGGAGACGATCCGCACCGTTCCGGTCCCGAGATCTTTCCAGATAACGGCTCCGCCCCAGGATCCCGGATCTGCGCCAAGATTCGGGGCTTCGGTGAGGAACACTGCGTAGCGGCCGTCCGTGGTGACGCTGCCAATGCTGCTGCTGCCATCAGCTTCCAGCTCCCGGCCCAGCGCGTCGCGCGGGCCGGTGGAGATGCGGCTGATGAGGTCTGTGGCTTGGGGGCGGGTGAAGGAGGTCAGGCTGAGGGTCGGCATGGGGGCTTACCTTTCGTGGCGCTCAGCATCCCGTCGGGCGAAGCTGCGCCTGGTGGCGCCTTCACCCGGTGGCTGCGGCCGATGCATCATTGTTGCATTCGGCGAATTAGGCCGGCCCTGCTTCCGGGCAACCCTGTTGCATGTGCGATTCGGCACAGGGCGGCGCAAGCACCCCGTCGACGCAAAAAGCCCCGCCGGAGGGCGGGGCTTGCTTGCCGAGGATGCGATGGAAGGCGCGTCAGATGACGAAGAAGTCGTTCTTGGTGAGGCTCGCCTTGTTGGCGAGCTTGGCGATGGCGACGGCCGCCTTCGCGCCCGAGCCGTCCTCGTCGTAGTACAAGACCCCGGTCTTCTTGTTGTAGACCAGGTAGTCGTTGCCGTCCTTGGCCTTGTCGGCCACCTTGAAGAACGCCGCCTTCAGCTTGGCCGGCTTCGAGGCCGAGCCGGAGCCCAGCTTCTTCAGGTACTTGTTGTCGAGCCAGATCGTGTCGTCGGTCGCGTTGAAGTCGGTGATCGTGTCCAGGTTGGTGCGCTTGTTCGGCCGCGTGTCGAACACGAACACGTCCTGGCCGGACCCGCCCGTGAGCACGTCCTTGCCGGCTCCGCCATAGAGCGTGTCGTGACCGGCCTGCCCCGTAAGCGTGTTCGCGCCCGACGTGCCGCGCAGTACGAGATTGGGCGGCGGAGGCGGACTGGTGTCTGGTATGTCGGTGACAGTGATGGCGAAGTCTTTCACCAAGGTGTTGCCAGCGCGATCGGCCACCTGCACCTTGATGGTATGTATGGCCGCCTGTTCGTAGTCGAGCCGCAGGCCATTCTCGACCAGGATTTTGTCTCCCATCAGCTTGAAACGTCCGTCGGCATCATCGAGGAGTGTGTAGGTAAGCTGATCGCCGTAATTCAGGTTGGCGTCCTGCCCGACGACCGTTCCCACCGGGGTGCCGGACGTGGCCCCCTCCTGCACCGTGCTGCCGCTGAGCGTGAGATCGTGCGGCGCCTTTTCCGGCAGAAAACGCTGCTGATAAATGTTGAAGTCGCCGTCCTGGTTCGACGACCAAGTTACGATCCAGCTCCCGTCGGGCAGTGCCGTTACGCGGGGGAAATCCTTGCTCCCGCCTAATGTTGTGTTGATGAGGACATCGATAGTTGAAGATGCCACACCGTTGCGGTCGAATGCCTGCATATAGATCTGATCATCACTGGATTTCCAGGTCACTGCCCAACCGCCACCTGCCAGTCCCGTCACGCTTGTATTTAGTTGAGATCCTGTCGTGGTGACGTTGACGAGCCGATCGGCAGCGGAAGCAGCATTGCCGTCACGATCGAAGCGCTGCTGATAAATGCCGGTGCCGCTGCCGTCCTGCCCATTTGATTCCCAGGTTACGACCCAGCCGCCATCCGTCAGAGCCGTCACACTCGGGTTCGTTTGAGAACCTGTTGTGGTGACGTTGACGATGCGGTCAGCTTGATAAAGTGCATCCCCGTTCTGGTCGAAGCGCTGCTGATAGATGCCATAGCTAGAACCATCTTGCCCCAGGGATTCCCAGGTTACGACCCAACCGCCGTCCGCCAGAGCCGTCACATTCGGATCATATTGACTGTCAGCCGTGGTGACGTTGACGAGTCGGTCGGCTGTGGAGACTGCATTGCCGTTGTGGTCGAAACGCTTCTGATAAATACCGTAGCCGTCTGTGTCCTGTCCGTTGGACTGCCAAGTGACGATCCAGCCGCCGTCTGCCAATGTTGCCACAGTCGGCTCCGATTGGATGTCGGCCGTCCTCATATTGACCCGTGTTTCCAAGCCCGATTTGTAAATTGCCATTGCTTACCCCGATTAAAAACGGTCCGTGAACGCCTGGACAGTGTCGGATTTTCAGCCATATGTTGGTACAACGTTACGTAAACCCATAAGCTCATTACAATGGACCAACAACTCCCCGTTCAGGGGGGTGTCACCCCGTCCCGCGTCGTTCCGACCCATTCCCCTCCCCGGCCCCATTCTGCTTGAATGGCCACGCTTTCACGGGGGTGGAGCCTCGCGCGTTTAAGGCCGCGTTAACCACCTTGCGCGGATGCTCACCGACACTGCTTCTCTTCTCCCGAAGCCAAGACCATGAGCGATCTTCTCGTCAGTATCCGTCAGGCCAAGCCAGGCGACGCCCAGGGGCTCGCAAAAGTGTTCGACGCCGCGTGGCGCGAAGCGTATCTCGGCATCATTCCGGGGCTCGCGCTCGAAAAGATGCTGTCGCGCCGGGGCCTGCGCTGGTGGCGCTCCACGGTGACGCGGGGGCGCCCGCTCGCGGTGCTCGACATCGGCCAGGGGGTGGCGGGTTACGCGTCCTACGGCCGCTGCCGCGACCGGTCGCTGCCGGCCGACGGGGAGATCGACGAGCTGTACCTCCTGCCCGAATACCAGGGCGTGGGCCTCGGCCGGCGCCTGTTCCGGGCCGTGTCCAACGATCTGCGCGCCCGCGAGATGGACAAGATCGTGGTCTGGGCGCTCGCCGACAACGAGCGGGCCTGCGCCTTCTACGAGGGCCAGGGCGGGAAGAGCGTCGCCCGGGTCGAGGAGCGCATCGGCGGCGCGACGCTCGCCAAGGTGGCGTACCTGTTTCGTTGACGCCCTGAGCGGCCTTCGGGCCTGTCTCAGGAAGAAAAGCCTCCGGACGGTCGGAATAGTCCTGGCTCCCACGGGATTTTCTCGAGGCGGCGCACGAACCTGCGGCCGAGCCGCTTACACTTCGGCGGATGATGCGCTAGTGAGGCGTCCAAACCATCAGCCCGTATCGACGGAGACACTCTCGCCATGCGCATCGACGCGATCAAGATCGGAAACAACCCGCCGGAGGACGTGAACGTCATCATCGAGGTGCCGCTGGGCGGCGAACCGATCAAATACGAGATGGACAAGGAATCCGGCACCCTGTTCGTCGACCGCTTCCTCTACACGGCCATGCGCTATCCGGGGAATTACGGCTTCATTCCCCACACCCTCTCGGGCGACGGGGATCCCTGCGACGTGCTGGTCGCCAACACCCGGGCGATCGCGCCGGGCGCGGTCATGAACGTGCGCCCCGTGGGCGTGCTGGTGATGGAGGACGACGGCGGCCAGGACGAGAAGATCATCGCGGTGCCGTCCCACAAGCTGACCCAGCGCTACGACCGGGTCGAGAGCTACACCGACCTGCCGGAGATCACCATCAAGCAGATCGAGCACTTCTTCGAGCACTACAAGGACCTCGAGCCCGGCAAGTGGGCCAAGATCATCCGCTGGGGCGACGCTACGGAAGCCAAGCGCCTGATCATCGAGGCGATCGAGCGCGCCAAGAAGGGCTGAGGTCCGATCCCGCCGATGAATTGAGAGGCCGGAGCAACGCTCCGGCCTTTTTCTATGCGGCCGGCTCGTGCGCCGCGCGGCTGTCCGCCGGCGCCTCGTCGCGCTCGGTCATGCCGTAGTCGCGCAGCACCGCCGCGACCCGCAGGCGGTAGTCGCGAAAGACCCCGTCGCGTCCCTCCCCTTGGGTCGCCCGGTGGGCCGGACGGTTGCGCCAGGCCCGCACCGCCTCCTCGTCGCGCCAGAACGACAGGGACAGGAGTTTTTGCGGCTCGCTCAGGCTCTGGAAGCGTTCGATCGACAGGAAGCCGTCCATGCCGACGAGTTCCTCCTTCAGGGCGGCCGCGAGGTCGAGATAGCGGCCCTTGCGCCCTTCGGCGGGCCAGACTTCGAAGATGACGGCGATCATGGGCGGATCAGCTCCCCGTGCGGCGCCGAGGCGAGGCGCAGGAAAATCCTGTCCTCCCGGCGGATGAATTTCTCGCGCCTGGCGAAGTCGTAGTTGGCGCGGCCGAGCGGATCGTCCCTGAGCCGCGCCCGGTAGGCCTCGTAAGCCGCGAGGCTCTCCACATGATAGACCCCGTAGGCGGTCGTGCTCGACCCCTCGTGGGGTGAAAAATAGCCCACGAGATCGGCCCCGCAACGCGGAATCGCCCGGCCCCAGTTGCGGGCGTACTCGTCGAAGGCTTCGCGGTTGAACGGATCGATCTCGTAGCGGATGAAGCAGGTGATCATCGGATTGGTCCTCTGTGAGCGGGAACGGACCGGACCCTAGCCGATTGCGCGACCGCGATGGTTCGGCTAGCATCGAACCATGAAGGAAGGACCTGCCATCGCACCCGTCGCCGCGCTGCTCGGCGACCCCGCCCGCGCCAACATGCTGGCGGCCCTCATGGACGGAAGGGCGCTCACCGTGAGCGAGCTGGCGCAGGCCGCCGGCGTGACCCTGCCGACCGCGAGCGGACACTTGGCGAAGCTCGAGGCCGCCCGGCTGGTGGCGGCCGAGAAGCAGGGGCGCCACCGCTATTTCCGCCTGTCGGGCCCGGACGTGGCGCAGGTCCTCGAGGCCCTGATGGGCCTCGCCCAACGCACGGGCGCGGTCCGCGTCCGCACCGGTCCCAAGGACGCGGCCCTGCGCTCGGCCCGGGTCTGCTACGATCATCTCGCCGGTGAGCGCGGGGTGGCGCTTCTCGATGGCCTCGAGCGCCAGGGGCTGGTCGCGGGCGGGGACGACCTCGCCCTGACCGATCAGGGGCGGGATTTCTTCACCCGATTCGGCGTGGACCTGGCCCGGCTGGAGAAGGGCCGCCGCCCCGTCTGCCGCGGCTGCCTCGACTGGAGCGAGCGGCGCCTCCACCTCGGCGGCGCGCTCGGCGCCGCGATCCTGTCCGGCATCGTCGAGCGCCGCTGGGGCCGGCGCGACGAGAGCCGCGCCCTCGTCTTCACGCCGGACGGGCTCGAAGCGTTCAACGGCACGTTCGGCCTGTCGCCCGAACCGCCGACAGAGCAGCCCGGGGCGGAGCCTGCTCCGGCGGCTCCGCGCATTCGGGTCCTGTGAGCTAGATCACGTAGAAGTCCTTGTGGGTGATCTTCAGGTTCTTGCCGATGGTGGCGAACTGGATGGCCTTCGCGTCGCCCGTGCCGTCGGGATCGTAGAACAGGGCGCCGCCCTTCTTGTGATAGAGGATGCGGTCGTCCGCATCCTTGAAATGGTCGCCGATCACGAAGGCGTTCTTCGATAGCGTGCCCTTCTTGGCGAGGCCGGAAAAGATCTTCTTGGACAGGTGTATTGTGTCGTCCTTGACGTTGAAGTCGTAGACGTAATCGAGGTTGGACTTCACGTTGGGCCTCACGTCGAACACGAACACGTCGTTGCCCGCGCCGCCGATGAGGGTGTCGTTGCCCTTGTCGCCCCAGAGCCTGTCGTTGCCGCCCTGGCCGAAAACTTGGTCGTTGCCGGAGAGGCCGTGGAGCTGGTCGTTGCCGTTCTCGCCCACCACCTGCTCGGACGCATTGGTGCCCCGCTTCACGAGCGGCTTGGTCTCGGTCATGTCGTTGGTGACGTTGATGGTGAGCTCCTTGGAGAACTCGCCGCCGAAGCCGTCCGACACCTTGACCGTGATGGTGTGCTTCGTGGCGGTCTCGTAGTCGAGCGCGCCCGCCAGGATGAGCTTGCTCCCATCCAGGCGAAACAGCCCGCCCGCATTGGTGACGAGGCTGAAGGTGAGCGTGTCCCCGTCCGGGTCGGAGCTGAAGAGGGTCGTGACCTGCGAGCCGACGGCCTTGCTCTCCGAGAAATTGATCGGCGAGATCGACGGGGAGATGTCTGAGGCCGCACCATTGGTGAGCGCAATCGCCTGATCGGCGAATTTCAGGATACGGACGTCCTTGAGGGTATCCGTGCCGTCCTGACCGGCATTGTCGGTGACGGTGATGGTGCCGTCCTGATTGGTGACGATGCTGTAGTTGGCCTTGTTGCCGGAGAACACGGCCGTGTTCCGGCCCGTGCCGCCCTGAAGAGTGTCGTTGCCGACGCCCCCTACGAGGGTGTCGTTGTCATTGCCGCCCTCCAAGGTATCGTTGCCGACGCCGCCTTCAAGCGAATCGTTGCCGTTGCCGCCAATCAGCTGGTCGTGCCCGTCCATTCCCTCAATCGTGTCGGCGCCGGAATTGCCGCTGAGACGATTGTCCTCGGCACTGCCCTTGATCTTGTCGGCGCCGGAGCCGCTCTCCACGTTGCGGAATCCGATCAGGGTATCCGAGCCGTAGCCGGTGTTCTGTGGGGCCGAAAGCGAGAGATCGAGAGTCACGATGGTGGAGCCCGAGAACCGGACCGTGTTGTTTCCGCTTCCGCCGTCGAGAACGTCGTCTCCCGATCCGCCTTCGAGCGTGTCGTTCCCGTTACCGCCCCTGAGCACGTTGTTTCCGGAGCTGCCCACGAGCGTATCGTTCTGGTTGCTGCCCGTGATGTTCTCGATGTTCTCGAGCTGATCGGAGGAATGGGCCGTGCCCTGAAGCCCTGTCAATCTGAGGTCGACTGCGACGCCCACCGTCGCGTCGGAATAGTCGACGGTGTCGATGCCTCCGCCTCCGTCGATGGTGTTCTGCCCGGCCCCACCCTGGAACGTCTCGTCGCCGGCGCCTCCAAAGGCCTTATCATCTCCTGCACCGAGCTTGATCATGCCGGTCGCGGTGCCGAGCATACCTTCGTAGAAGTCGTTGCCGCCGCCGAGGTCCATGAGGACGGCGCCCACTGCGGTTGAAGTCGTGGTCAGCGTGCCGGAATTCCGAATCTGGTCGGCTCCTCCGCCGCCCATGATGGCTTCGCCGCTGGCCGTGATGGTACCGGCATTTTGCAGATCCAGCTTGGCCGCCGTGAACCCCGTGCTCGTGGAAGCGATCTCGATCGCTCGCGTCCCCTGAATGGTTTTGTTGGCCGCGTTCGTGACGATGCTCGTGCCGCCGCCTGAGAATAGGATCGCGGCTGCTGCAGTAGACTTGATGCGGCCGTTATTGATGACCTCGCTATTCGTACCGGCAAGCGCGATGGCAGTGAGGTGTGTCTCGATGTCGAAGTCGGTGCCGTTAGTTGGAACAACATCCGACACAGTGATGCTCTGCATTCCGCCGGCCTTGATCCCGCCCAGCGTCGTGCTGGTCAGAGCAATGGCCAGAAAGGTGCTTCCCGTGATGGTATCGGCGATCTCGTGAAGGGCTTGCGAGCCGGTATTGAGGTCAGCCTGCTCGTCGATAACGGTGATCGTCATGGCAATATCCAGGTTCTCGGCCAAAGGTATGCCGCCATCTTTATGTTATTACGTATAGAAAGGGAAGTATCCCGGAAGCGAAGATGGACCGGCCGTCCGGCTTCTCGTCCCTACCCCACCGGCGCATCCACCGTGCAGACGACCCCGGTCTCCGTGAACGCGATCCGCACCTCGCCGTTCAGGTCCTGGGCGAGGCTGCGTTCGATCAGGCGGGTGCCGAAGCCGCGGCGTTTCGGGGGTGAGACGGGAGGTCCGCCGCTCTCGGTCCAGGCGAGGTGCAGGCGGTCGTGGCCCGTCTCCTGCGCCAACTGCCATTCGATCGCGATCCGGCCCGTCTCCCTGGAGAGGGCGCCATACTTCACCGCATTGGTGGAGAGCTCCTGCAACGCCATGGCGAGCGCCAGGGCCATCCGGGGTGAGAGCCAGACGTCGGGTCCGCGAATGTGGAAGCGCTCGTCCCAGGCGCCGCGAAAGGGCGCCAGCGCCTCGGTCACGATCGCCCGCAGCCCCGCGCCCTCCCAATTTTCCCGGGTGAGCACGTCGTGGGCGCGGGACAAGGCGAAGAGGCGGGATTCGAGAGCCGAGCGCGCTTCCTCCGTGGTGCCGGCATTGCGCAGGGTCTGGGCCGCGATGGACTGGACGGTCGCGAGCGTGTTCTTGACCCGGTGGTTCAGCTCGTTGATCAGGAGCCGCTGGTGCTCCTCGGCCCGCTTGCGCTCGGTGATGTCGAGGGCGACACCGACCGTCTGGCCGACCCGCCCCTGCGGACTCGGCTGGAGTTCCGCGCGCAGCAGAAGCCAGCGGATCGTGCCGTCCGGCCGGACGACGCGCATCTCGCCTTCGGCGTAGCGCTCGCCGCGGGCGATGGCCTCCCGGGCGACGGCGGCGATCTTCTCCCGGTCGCCCGGGTGGTAGCGGGCGCGGATCTCCTCGGTGCCGGGAGTGGAATCGGGCGGGAAGCCGAGAAGCCGGTTCAACTCCGGCGAGGTCGTGATGCGGTCCTCAGCGGTGTTGCTCTCCCAGACCGCGAGGCGACCGGCGTCGAGGGCGAGCTTGAGCCGCGTCTCGCTCTCGCGCAGGGCCGCCTCGGCGCGCTTGGCCTCTGTGACGTCGCTCCCCTCGGCAAAGATTCCGGAGACGCGCCCGGCCGCATCGCGGATCGGCTGGTAGACGAAGTCGACGAAGCGCTCTTCGGGCTCGCTGTTGGGCTCGCGGCGGAGAAGGACCCGCAGGCCGCGCCCGACGAAGGGCTCTCCGCTCTCGTAGACCCTGTCGAGAAGCTCCTGGAATCCCTGGCCGGCGAGCTCGGGCAGCGCCTCCAGCGCCGGCCTGCCGATGATGTTCCGGTGGCCGACGAGCTGATCGTACGAGGCGTTGGCGATCTCGAAGACATGGTCGGGGCCGCGCAGCACGGCGATGAAGCCGGGGGCCTGATGGAAGAGCTCGCGCAGGCGCTCGCGCTCGGTCGCGATGCGGCGCTCGGCCAGCACCTTGCCGGTGGTCTCGATGACGGCGCAGAACATGCCGGCGACCCGGTCGGCCTCGTCGTGAACCGGCGTGTACGAGAAGGTGAAGTAAGCCTCCTCCCGGTAGCCGTTGCGCTCCATCGGGATCAGCAGGTCCTCGAAGCCGACCGCCTCGCCCGAAAGCGTGCTCTCCACCAGCGGTGAAATCTGGTCCCAGATGTCCGACCACACCTCCGCGAAGGGACGACCCAGCGCGTGCGGATGCTTGGCGCCGAAGATCGGCGCGTAGCCGTCGTTGTAGAGAAAGCCGAGATGGGGCCCCCAGGCGACGAACATCGCCTGCTTGGCGTTCAGCATCAGACGCACGAGGCTGCGCAGGGATTGCGGCCAAGTCTCCGGTTGTCCGAGCGGCGAGGTCGACCAGTCGTGGGCACGCATGCGCCCGCCCATCTCGCCGCCTTCGGCCAGGAAGTCGCGCGTCGGCCCGGCGGCGGGCAGCACATGATCAGAACGCACACGCCACCTCGGGATTGGAGATCCGGATCGGCAAAAGATCCTTCGGCCCGGAGGGAACGTCCTCCGGGCCGGAAGCCTGTACGTCGGTGGGCTGATGCAGGGTCACGGGACTCGTTCGGTTGCGGCGGGATGAGGAACAACCTTCGGACGTCTTATCTGGTTTCCGGCCCCGGCCCAGCAAGGTCCCAATCGCTGGTTTCCACCGTGACTCAGAGCGCTTCTCCCTTCAGGAGCCGCGGCGCGTCCCGGTTGGTCAGGCCCGCCGCCTCCCGGATGAAGAAGCGCTTGAGGCCGGGCATCCGGTCGACGAGGCCGAGCCCGAGATCGCGGATCAGGCGCACGGGCAAGAGGTCGTTGGAGAAGAGCCGGTTGAGGCCGTCGGTCATCAGCCCCATGGCGGTGATGTCGGCCCGGCGCGCGCGCTCGTAGGCCTCCAGCACGTCGGCCCCACCCGGATCCTGCCCGAGGCGCATGGCGTCCGCGATCACCTGGGCCAGGGACGCCGCGTCGTGCAGGCCGAGATTGAGGCCCTGTCCGGCGATGGGGTGGATCACGTGGGCGGCGTCGCCCAGGAGCGCGATCCGGTCGCCCACGAAGGTGCGGGCGACCCCGAAGGACAGGGGAAAGGCTTGCGGCGTCGTCTCGAACGCGACTTTGCCGAGCTGGAGGCCGAAGCGCCTTTCCAGCTCGACGAGGAGGTGCTCCGGGTCGGACTCGAGCAGCGCCGGCACGTTCTCGCTGCGCTCGGACCAGACGATCGAGGAGCGGTGCTTCACGGTGCCGTCGGGCAAGGTCTCGGATTTGAGCGGCAGGATCGCGAAGGGACCCGAGGGCAAGAAGTGCTCCACGGCCCTGCCCTCGTGATCGCGCTCGTGCGCGATCGTCGCCACGATGCCGGACTGCCGGTAGGGCCACGAGATCCAGCCGATGCCGGCCTGCTCCCGCAGCTTCGAGCGCGCCCCGTCCGCCGCCACCAGGAGCGCCGCCGGGAGCGCCGCCTCCCCGTCCGCGAGCAGCACGTCCACATGGCCGGCCGCGGCCGTAAAGCCCCGCACGCCCTGCGCCTTCAGGGAGACGCCCGCGGCCGTGCAGGCCTCGATCAGGGCGGCGGTCAGGTCGCCGGCCGTCACCATGTGGGCGAAGGGCTCGCCCTCGCCCACGTCGCCCGAGAAGGTCAGGAAGGTTGGGCGTACCGGATCCTGCAGGCGGCTGTCGGTGATCACCATGTCGAGCATGGGCTGCGCGCCGGGCGCGACCTTGTCCCAGACGTGGAGCGCCTCCAGCATGCGCCGGGCCGCCGCCGCGATCGCATAGGCGCGCTTGTCCCCGTGCGGATCGCGCCGCAGGGCCGGGTCGCACATGACCACGTCGAGGCTGTCTCCCATGGCCTGCTTGAGGGCGAGCGCCAGCGACAGCCCGGCCAGCCCGCCTCCGGCGATGACGATGCGAGGGCTCGTGGTGCTCATGGGTCCGTCTCCTGGCCGCCTCTGCGATTCCTGAGGCATGTAGGGCGCAGGAGGGATGTCAGCGATCATTCGGCCAGCGTCAAGCTTGACGTCCGGAGCGCACTCTCCGATGGATGGTTCTTTCCACGAGGACCTGCGCCCATGTCCAGAGCCGTTGCCGATCTCCTGTCGATCCTCGATCTCGAGCCGCTCGAGCATAACCTCTTCCGGGGGCAGAGCCCGAAGAGCGGCTGGCAGCGCGTGTTCGGCGGGCAGGTGATCGGCCAGGCGCTCGTCGCCGCCAGCCGGACGGTCGACGGGCGCCACCCCCATTCGCTCCACGGCTACTTCATGCTGCCCGGCGACCCGAAGGTGCCGATCATCTACGAGGTCGACCGCATCCGCGACGGGCGCAGCTTCACCACCCGGCGCGTGGTGGCGATCCAGCACGGGCAGGCGATCTTCTCCATGTCGGCCTCCTTCCAGGTGGAGGAGAGCGGCTTCGACCATCAGGCGCCGATGCCCGACGTGCCGGGGCCGGACGAGCTGCCGAGCGAGGAGGAGGTGAAGGCCGACCTCATGCCGCGCATGCCCGAGCCCATGCGCACCTATTACGAGCGCGAGCGCCCGATCGAGATGCGCCCCGTGGAGATCAATCGCTACATGACGCGCGATCCCATGGCGCCGCAGTTCCACGTCTGGATCCGCACCACCGGGCGCCTGCCGGACGATCCGGCGATCCACCAATGCGTCCTGGCCTATGCGTCGGACATGACGCTCCTCGACACGTCCCTCGTGCCCCACGGCCGCACCGTGTTCGAGCCGTCGGTCCAGGCCGCGAGCCTCGACCACGCCCTCTGGTTCCACCGGCCGTTCCGGGCCGACGAGTGGCTGCTCTACGCCCAGGACACCCCGAGCGCCTCCGGGGCCCGCGGCTTCTCCCGCGGCCTGATCTTCGCTCAGGACGGGACCCTGGTGGCCTCCGTGGCCCAGGAAGGCCTGATCCGCGACCGGAGCTGACCTGAGCGGTCGGGCGGAACCTGCCCGGGCTCAGGGAATTTTCCAGCCGGAAGCGCTCCTCCCTGCCAGGCAGCCCCTGCGGCTGCCTCTTTTTTGTGCATTCGAGCCGCGCAGGCGTCACCGCCCTGGTGCCTCTTTCGGAGGCAGCGGTCCCGCGGCCCTGGCCGCCAACGGCTGGCACGCTTCTTGCTTCCTGTGACCGCGACACCCGCACCGACAGGCCGGGTTCTTGTGGACACCACGGCTGCCCGGGCCTTTGGCCGGGGCGGCCTCTGAAAGGGGGCTCAACCCATGAAAATCGTGATGGCGGTCATCAAGCCGTTCAAGCTGGAGGAGGTGCGTGACGCGCTCACCGCTCTCGGCGTGCACGGCCTCACCGTGACGGAAGTGAAGGGGTACGGCCGGCAGAAGGGCCATACGGAGATCTATCGCGGCGCCGAATACGCCGTGAGCTTCCTGCCGAAACTGAAGATCGAGGTGGCGGTCGCGTCCGACCTCGTCGGGCCGGTGATCGAGGCGATCACCAGTGCGGCCCGCACCGGCCAGATCGGCGACGGCAAGATCTTCGTCACGTCGCTCGAGAAGGCGGTGCGCATCCGCACCGGCGAGACCGATGCCGACGCCCTCTGACCTCCTCTCCTTCAGCCCGATCACCCGGAGTTCGAATCCGATGAAAATCCGTCCCCTGCTCATGTCAGCCCTCGGAGGAGCGGCCCTGGGTCTGCTCGCTCTCGACCCCGCCCTCGCGCAGGACGCCAACGCAGCGGCCGCCGATGCGGCGGCTGCCGCCGCCCCGACCGTCAACAAGGGCGACACCGCCTGGATGCTCGTTTCGACGATCCTGGTGATCCTCATGACGATCCCGGGCCTCGCCCTGTTCTACGGCGGCCTCGTCCGCACCAAGAACATGCTGTCGCTGCTGATGCAGGTCTTCTCCGTCTTCAGCCTCGTGGCGATCCTGTGGGTGCTCTACGGCTACTCGCTCGCGTTCACGTCGGGACCCGGCGGGCTCGGGGCCTTCATCGGCGGCTTCTCGAAGGCGTTCCTGGCCGGCGTGACGACCGATTCCACTGCCGACACCTTCACGAAGGGCGTTGCGATCCCGGAATTCGCCTTCATCGCCTTCCAGCTCACCTTCGCGGCGATCACGCCCTCCCTCATCGTCGGGGCCTTCGCAGAGCGCATGAAGTTCTCCGCCGTCATGCTGTTCACGGGCCTGTGGGTCACGGTGATCTACCTGCCGATCGCCCACATGGTGTGGTTCTCGGAGGGCTATCTCTTCGGCCTCGGGGCCCTCGACTTCGCGGGCGGCACGGTGGTGCACATCAACTCGGGCGTCGCCGGCCTCGTGGGCGCGCTGCTGATCGGCAAGCGCATCGGCTACGGCCGCGACCTGCTCGCCCCGCACTCGCTGACGCTGACCTTCGTGGGCGCCTGCATGCTCTGGGTCGGCTGGTTCGGCTTCAATGCCGGCTCGAACCTGGAGGCCACCGGCGGCGCGGCGCTCGCCCTCGTCAACACCATCCTGGCGCCGGCCGCGGCGGGCTTGGCCTGGATGACCGTGGAGGCCCTGGCGAAGGGCAAGGCCTCGCTGCTGGGCATCGCGTCCGGCGCGGTCGCGGGCCTCGTGGCGATTACCCCGGCGGCCGGCCTCTCGGGTCCGATGGGCGCCATCGTGCTCGGCCTCGTGGCGGGCGCGGTCTGCTACTACGCGGTCACGGGCGTGAAGAACGCGCTCGGCTATGACGACGCGCTGGACGTGTTCGGCATCCACGGGGTCGGCGGGATCGTGGGTGCGCTCGGCACCGGCATCGTGGCGGCCCCGGTCCTCGGCGGCTATGGGGTCGGCGAGTACTCCATCGGCGGCCAGCTCTGGACCCAGTTCGTCGCAGTGGTCATCACCCTGATCTGGACCGCGGGCGGCTCGCTCATCCTCTACAAGATCGTCGACCTGGTGGTGGGCCTGCGCGTCAGCCCCGACGAGGAGCGCGAGGGCCTCGACCTCGCCGACCACGGCGAGCGCGCCTACAACTACTGAGCCCTTCAAAGCCTCCAGAGGGCTCGGCAATGGAAAGCCCCGGCCTTGCGGCCGGGGCTTTTCTTGTTCCTGCAATGTCATTCCGGGGCAGCCCGCAGGGCTGAGCCCGGAATGACGGGGAGGAAGGCATCCTCACCCGTTCTTCACAAGCTGCCGCAGCTTGGCGCGGCGCACGTCCTGGGCCTCCTGGAAGTTGGACGTGCCGTAGAAGTCGCCCTTGGAGTCCATCAGGAAGATCGAGGCGGTGTGGTCCATGGTGTAGCCGCCGGAATCCAGCGGCACCTTGCGGTAGAAGACCTTGTAGGCGCGGGCCGCGGCGGCGATCTCCTCCTCGGTGCCGGTGAGGCCCACGATGCGCGGGTCGAAGGAGGATAGGTAGGTCTTCATCAGCTCCGGCGTGTCCTGGGCCGGATCGACCGTGATGAACGCCACCCTCAGCTTGTCCGCGTCCTTGCCGAGCGCCTCCAGGTCCTGGGTCAGGTCGTAGAGGGTGGTGGGGCAGACCTCCGGGCAATGGGTGAAGCCGAAGAACACCACGAAGGGCTTGCCCTTCAGGTCCTGGTCGGTGAACGGCTTGCCCTCCTGCGAGGTGAGCCGGAACGGGCCGCCGATCGGCACGCGGGACCCGTTCTGCTGCGGCTCGGGCACCAGCACCAGGATCGTGGCGAGGAGCGTGAGGGCCGCCACGAGGAAGACGCTGAGCGGCAGGATGAGCGATCGCTTGAGGATCATGTGTCGTCTCCTGGGATCAACCGGTCCGCGTCAGTGGTGCGAGTGCCCGGCCGGCGGCGCGCCCTGCGCCCCGAGAGGCTGCACCGGGTATTGCACGTCCACGGCTCCCGCCTTCTCGAACACCAGCGTGCCCTTGAGCACCTGTCCGGGGGTCAGCGGCTCCTTCAGGTCCATGAACATGAGGTGGTAGCCTCCCGGCTTCAACTCGACCGTCTCGCCCGGCTTGATCTCGAGCCCGCCCTCGACCGGCGCCATGCGCATGACCGTGCCGTCGAGCGCCATGGAATGCACCTCGACGCGGCCGGCCTGCGGGAGGGTGCCGCCCGTGAGCCGGTCCGACTGCGATCCGGTGTTGGTCACCTTGAGGTAGCCGCCACCGACCTTGGCGCCGGGCGGCGTCGCCCGCGACCAGGCCTCCTCGACCTTGAGCGGGCCCGCCGTGTCGGACCGGACCGCGCTGGCCGCTCCCACGAGCCGCACGCCCGGCGCGGGCGACTTGAGGCTGTGCGGGTCCTGGCCGTCGGCCGGGATTTCGGTCCATGCCTCGGTGCCGTTGGCACAGGTCTGCTCGACCGGGAAGTACACGGTCGTGCCGCCCCGGAAGGCGTCGGTGATCCGGGCTTGGAACGTGAACTCGTCGTAGTGGCCGTCCTCCAGCGAGCCCGACCAGACGATCTCGGTCACGCCCTCGGAGACCGGCTTGCCGTGAAGCCGGTAGGTCCTGGCGTAAGGCGCCCTTACGGTTTCGAGCGTCCAGCCCGCCTTCGGCATCGGCCTGGCGTCGATGACGCCCTCCGGGATGCGGATGCGCACCTTCAGAGTCGGCTGGCCGTCGCAGCCGTGGGGGATGCCCAGCACGCCCTTGTACGTGCTGTCGGGCGCGGCCTGCGCGGTTTCGAACGACACATGCGCGAGGGCGGGCGTGGATATGGCGAGAAGCGCGGCCGCGACGAGCGCGCCGGCGGGAGATGACGTGGTCATGATCGAAACAATCCTGTTGGCTTGGTTGGGGTCTTCGCGGGGAGATCACCCGAGGCGCGGCGGGGCGCGCGAGCCGACAGGAAGGACGTTCGAGGACAGGCGGAGCGTGGGCGCCTCCGGCACGACGGGGGCGGCCGCGACCGGCGGCAGTCGGCCGTCGGTCGACGCCAGGGCGGGCGGCAACCCGCCGCCGTGTCCGGCTCCGTGGCAGCCGAGGATGCAGCACAAGCCGTCATGAGCCTTGGCCGGGCCCTGGTGGTCCGGGCCGGCACCGGGATCGGAGATGCACAGCACCCCCTGCGGCGAATGGCCCGAGGTGGCCTGGACGGCGCCGCTCATGGAGAGCAGCAGGGCCTGAAGGGCCAGCACATAGGCCAGCATCACCGTCAGTGCGGTGCGCTTCCAGCCCGTCATGGATGCCTTGCCCGTCATGGGCCGGACACTGGTGCGCCGGAGCCGTTCCGTCAACAGGCGAAAGGGTCCGGTAGGGTTAAAGGACGCTTAACCTGGCTTTCCTACAGTGGGAATCCGTCACTCACGCTCGGGTTTCCAGTCTTTCCATGCGCACGGTCCGCCGCCCCTCCTCCGCCTATGACGGCCTCTTCAGCGCCCTTCGGGCGGCCCTTGCCCGCCGCGCCCAGGAGCTGACGGGCCTGTGCCTGATCGTGACGGCCGGTGCGGTCGCGGTGGCGCTCGCCACCTGGTCGGTGGACGATCCGAGCCTCAACAACGCCACGGACGCCCCGGTCCACAACATGCTCGGCTGGCCCGGCGCCATCGTGGCCGACCTGCTGATGCAGCTTCTCGGCCTCGGGGCCATCGCGGCCCTCCTGCCCTTGGCGCTCTGGGGCTGGCGCCTGATGAAGACCGGCGATCTCGGGCGCTGGCAGCTGCGCCTCGCCCTGTGGGTGATTGCGTCCGCCACCGCCACGGCCTTCGCCAGCGCCCTGCCGGCGACCGACCGCTGGCCCCTGCCGACCGGCCTCGGCGGCGTGGTGGGCGACGCGGTGCTGACTGCCGCCAAGGCCGTGACCGGCCTGTCGGGCGGCCCGGCGCACGCGATCCTCGGCCTCGTCTTCGCGGGTGTGACGATCCTGTGCCTCACGGCCGCCTGCGGCCTCGGCCCGGCCGAGGACCGGCATTCGGACGACCTGGACGATCTCGACGAGGCCCCTGCCCCGAAGCGCACCCGCAAGGCAGCCGAGTGGGACGACGGCGAGGACGGCGGTTCCGACGAGCCCGGCTGGGGCATCGTGTCCCTGGGGGCCCTGGCGCACGGCGTCATGAGCCTGCGCAGCGCCGCCCGGCGCTGGAGCGAGCGCCGCGTCCACGGGGACGAGGACGAGATCCCGGCGCCTGCCGGCCGGTCCCGCCGCGCTTCGGGTGAGGCAGGCCAGGCGCGCCGCGAGCCCGTGCTGGATGGCCCGCCGCGGCCGCGCGCTGCGCCCGCCGCGTCGCCGATGCACGACGAGGACGACGAGTGGGCCGACGACGGGGCTCCCCTCCCCGGCTCCCGGGCGATGCCCGAGGTGGCCCCGAGCCGCGTCGCGCCGGTGGCGGCCGCCCCGAAGCCCGGACGCCGCATCGCCCGCGAGGCCCAGCCGTCGCTCCTCGACGAGGGCAACTACCAGCTCCCCGCCCTCACTCTCCTGGCCGAGCCCAAGAAGCCCGCCGGCCCCATCGTGTCGGCGGACGCCCTGGAGCAGAACGCCACCCTGCTGGAGGGCACGCTGGAGGATTTCGGCGTGAAGGGCGAGATCATCAACGTCCGCCCCGGCCCGGTCGTGACCCTCTACGAACTCGAGCCGGCGCCCGGCACCAAGTCGTCGCGCGTGATCTCGCTCGCGGACGACATCGCCCGCTCCATGAGCGCGGTCTCGGCCCGCGTGGCGGTGGTGCAGGGCCGCAACGCCATCGGCATCGAGCTGCCGAACCACAAGCGCGAAACCGTTTTCTTACGCGAGCTCCTCGCCTCGCAGGATTTCGAGACTTCGAAGCAGAAGCTGGCCCTCTGCCTCGGCAAGACCATTGGCGGCGAGCCGGTGATCGCGGATCTCGCCCGCATGCCTCACCTGCTGGTCGCCGGCACCACCGGCTCGGGCAAGTCGGTCGCCATCAACACCATGATCCTGTCCCTCGTGTATCGCATGCGGCCCGACGAATGCCGCCTGATCATGGTCGACCCGAAGATGCTGGAGCTGTCGGTCTATGACGGCATCCCGCACCTGCTCACCCCGGTCGTCACCGATCCCAAGAAGGCCGTGGTGGCGCTCAAATGGGCGGTTCGGGAGATGGAGGACCGCTACAAGAAGATGTCGAAGCTGGGGGTGCGCAACATCGACGGCTTCAACGCCCGCGTCTCGGAAGCCAAGGCGCGCGGCGAGGTGATCACCCGCACGGTGCAGACCGGCTTCGACAAGGAGACCGGCGAGGCGATCTACGAGGACGAGGTCATGGATCTCGAGCCCCTGCCCTACATCGTGGTGATCGTCGACGAGATGGCCGACCTGATGATGGTGGCCGGCAAGGACATCGAGGGTGCGATCCAGCGCCTGGCCCAGATGGCCAGAGCCGCCGGCATCCACGTGATCCTGGCGACGCAGCGCCCGTCGGTGGACGTGATCACCGGCACGATCAAGGCGAACTTCCCGACCCGCATCTCCTTCCAGGTGACGTCGAAGATCGACAGCCGCACGATCCTGGGCGAGATGGGCGCGGAGCAGCTCTTAGGGCAAGGCGACATGCTGTACATGGCCGGCGGCGGGCGCATCACCCGTGTGCACGGGCCGTTCTGCTCCGACGAGGAGGTCGAGAAGGTCGTCGCCCACCTCAAGCGCCAGGGCCGGCCGCAATATCTCGAAGCCGTCACGGCCGACGAGGACAGCGGCGAAGGCGGCGGCGATTCGCCGGTCTTCGACCAGGGCGAGTTCGGCTCAGGCTCCGGCGACCTCTACGACCAGGCGGTCGCCGTGGTGCTACGGGACAAGAAGGCCTCGACCTCCTACATCCAGCGCCGCCTGCAGATCGGCTACAACCGCGCCGCCTCGCTCATGGAGCGGATGGAGAAGGAAGGGATCGTCGGACCGGCGAACCACGCCGGCAAGCGGGAGATCCTGCTGGAGACAAACGGGGTCGATGAGGATTAAAAGCCCCCGCCGGGAACCTTGGCTTTGCGGATGCGTCATTCTGTTGCCATATCGGGCGACAAGCGCAGCCGCTAAGACGGGTGCCTGAAGGGAGATGATCCGAATGCGCCGTTCCGGCCTTGCCAGTCTCGTGACGATCCTCGCCGCCTCTTTCGGCGCGGGAGCGTTGCCGGCCATGGCCGAGGACCCGGTCGCCCATCTGTTCCGGCCGCCGTCCCATCCGGTGGAGGGCCCCAGCATCGCGTCGATGGCCCAGGGCTTCACCCTCTCGGCCGCGCCCCTGCCCACCACGACGTTCCAGCACCCGGCGCCCTCCCCTGACCAGGAGCCCGAGGCCGTGGTCGAGGAAGCCGCCTTGGAGGCTCCGGAACCGGATCCGATCGTCGTGCGCGCACGGCCCGACATGCAGCCCCCGCCCCTACCTCCTCGGGCGGTCCGGCCGGCAGCAGCTCCCCCGAACGCGCCGCAGGCTCCCGCCCAAGTGGCCTCGGCCGGGCCCATCGAGATCGCCCCGAAGCCGGTCGCCGCCGCTCGGATCGAAACCCTGTCGAACCGGGAGATCGTCGAGCGGGCGAACGCCTATTTCACCAATCTCGGCACTCTGCTGGCGGATTTCACGCAAGTCGGCGGCGACGGGCGCAAGCTCGGCGGAACGCTCTATCTCCAGCGCCCGAGCAAGCTGCGCTTCGAATACGATCCGCCCGCCACCCTTGAGGTGGTCGCCGACGGCTCGTCGGTGGCGGTGCGTGACCGCAAGCTCGCCACCCAGGACCTCTATTCGATCTCGCAGACGCCCCTGAAGTTCCTGCTGCGCGAGCAGGTCAGCCTCGGCCAGGACATCGCCATCCGGGGCATCACCAACGACGGCGATTCGGTCCGCATCTCGCTCGAGGACCGCTCGACGCTCGGCGGCACCTCGCGCATCACGCTCTATTTCGACCCGGCGATCGAGACCCTGACCCAGTGGCGCATCGTCGACCCGCAGGGTTTCCAGACCATCGTGGTGCTGAACAAGGCCGAGAAGGGCCGCCGGATGGACCCGAGCCTGTTCAAGATCCAGTACGAGGCCATCGTCGGCAGCAACAAGTGACGCCTCCCCTCGCCTCGCCCAGGCGGTCGCGCCGGGACGAGGCTCGGGGAGTTGTCGTCAGAGGATGAAGCGGCTCAGGTCCGTGTTCCGGGCCAGGCTCTCCACCTCGCCGCGCACATAGGCGGCGTCGATGGTGACCGTCTCGCCCGAGCGGTCGGGCGCCGTGAAGGAGATGTCGTCGAGGACGCGCTCCAGCACGGTCTGGAGGCGGCGGGCGCCGATGTTCTCCACCGAGTCGTTCACCTCGACGGCGACCTTCGCGAGCGCGTCGATGGCGTCGTCCGTGAAGGTGACCTCCACGCCCTCCGTGCGCATGAGCGCGATGGTCTGCTTGATGAGGCTCGCCTCCGTCTCGGTGAGGATGCGCTTGAAATCCTCGACCGTGAGGGGCGAGAGCTCGACGCGGATCGGAAGGCGGCCCTGCAGCTCCGGCAGCAGGTCCGACGGCTTCGACACGTGGAACGCGCCCGACGCGATGAACAGGATGTGGTCGGTCTTCACTGGGCCGTGCTTGGTCGACACGGTGGTGCCCTCGATCAGCGGCAGCAGGTCGCGCTGCACGCCCTCGCGAGAGACGTCGCCGCCGCCGGTGCGGCCCTCGCGGACGCAGATCTTGTCGATCTCGTCGAGGAACACGATGCCGTTGTCCTCCACCTGGCGGATCGCCTCCTGCACGATGGCGTCCTGGTCGATGAGCTTGTCGGCCTCCTCGGCGATGAGCGGCTCGTAGGCCTCGCGCACCGTGGTGCGGCGGGTCTTGCGCTGCCCGCCGAAGGCCTTGCCGAACATGTCGGACAGGTTGATGGCGCCCACCGACGCGCCCGGCATGCCGGGGATCTCGAACATGGGCATGCCGCCCGAGCCCGACGCTTGCAGCTCGATCTCGATCTCCTTGTCGTCGAGCTCGTTGGCGCGCAGCTTGCGCCGGAAGGAGTCGCGGGTGGCGGCGCTCGACGTGGCCCCCACGAGGGCGTCGAGCACGCGCTCTTCCGCCGCGATGTGGGCCTTGGCCTGGACCTGCTTGCGGCGCTCCTCCTTCACGAGACCGATGCCGACCTCCACGAGGTCGCGCACGATCTGCTCCACGTCGCGGCCCACATAACCGACCTCCGTGAACTTGGTGGCCTCGACCTTCAGGAAGGGCGCATTGGCGAGCCGCGCGAGGCGGCGGGAGATCTCGGTCTTGCCGCAGCCCGTCGGGCCGATCATCAGGATGTTCTTGGGCGCGACCTCCTCGCGCAGCGAGCCTTCGAGCTGCTGGCGGCGCCAGCGGTTGCGCAGCGCGATGGCGACCGCGCGCTTGGCGTCGTTCTGGCCGACGATGTAGCGGTCGAGTTCGGAGACGATTTCACGGGGAGAGAAGATGGTCATTCATGTTTTCCGTTGTCATCCCCGGCCTTCGATAGCGATGGCCATCGAAGGGGAAGGGAATCCACAATCAAGATGCCTCGTGTCCGGATCCCCTTCCCGGTCCTTCGGACCGCCGGGGATGACACGCAGTCGGATTATTCCGTTTCCAGCGTTTCGATGACGATGTTCGCGTTGGTATAGACGCAGATGTCGGCGGCAATCTGGAGCGAGCGGCGCACCATCGCCTCGGCATCGGTCTCGTAATCCGCCAGCGCCCGGGCGGCCGCCAGCGCGTAGTTGCCGCCGGAGCCGATCGCCATGATGCCGCCCTCCGGCTCCAGCACGTCGCCCGAACCGGACAGCAGCAGGCCCACATCCTTGTCGGCCACGAGCATCATCGCCTCCAGGCGGCGTAAGTAACGGTCGGTGCGCCAGTCCTTGGTGAGCTCGACGCAGGCGCGGGTGAGCTGGCCCGGATACTGCTCCAGCTTCGCCTCCAGGCGCTCGAACAGCGTGAAGGCGTCCGCGGTCGAGCCCGCGAAGCCGCCGATCACCCCGCCCTTGGCGAGGCGGCGCACCTTCCGGGCGTTGCCCTTCACGATGGTCTGGCCGAGGCTGACCTGTCCGTCGCCGCCGATGACCACGCGGCCGCCTTTGCGGACCATCAGTATCGTGGTGGCGTGCATGCTGGGGAGGGCGTCCTGTGACACGAGGAAAATACTCCGGAAAATGAAACGGCCTGGCAATCGGCGGGACGCGGCCGGGGCAGGGCTCCGTTGCCGCCTCAAGGCCCTGACTTAAGCATCCGTCGCTCAAAAGCAACGCGCGCCGTGTTGAAGGTGGTGTTTCTCGCCGCGGCTTGATAGAAGGCCTGCGTTTCTCATTCCTCGAAGGATCCTTGATGATGCGCTCCGCGAGCGTCAGCCGTCGCACCGCCGAGACCGATGTGTCCCTGTCGATCGCCCTCGATGGCACCGGCAAGGCCGAGATCTCCACCGGGGTCGGCTTCCTCGACCATATGCTCGAGCTCTTCGCCCGGCACGGCCTGTTCGACCTGGCCGTGAAGGTGACCGGCGACCTGCACGTGGACCAGCATCATACGACCGAGGACACCGGCATCGCGCTCGGGCAGGCGCTTCTGCAGGCACTTGGCGACAAGAAGGGCATCACCCGCTACGCCGATATCCACCTGCCGATGGACGAAACCCTGACGCGGCTCGCGGTCGACATTTCGGGCCGGCCGTTCCTGGTGTTCCGCACGACCTTCCCGACCGAAAAGATCGGCGCCTTCGACACGGAGCTGGTGCGCGAGTTCTTCCAGGCCTTCGCCATCAATGCGGGCCTGACCCTGCACGTGGAGACGCTCTACGGCGCGAACAGCCACCACATCGCCGAGAGCTGCTTCAAGGGATTGGCACGGGCCTTGCGTCAGGCGGTGGCTGTGGACCCAAGGGAGGAGGGGCGCGTTCCCTCCACCAAGGGCACGCTTTAAGGACGGAAACGCCATGACGACCTTTACCCTGCACCTCCCGGCCGATGCGCGGCCGGGTGACCCGGCGGCATTGGAGCAAGCCGATCTGGTGAAGGACGCCTTCTCCTGGGGCGCCTTCATCTTCACCTTCCTGTGGTTCTTCGCGCACCGGCTCTGGCTCGCCGGCCTCGGCGTGCTGCTGGTCCTCGTCGCGTTCGACCTGGCCCTGAACCTGCTGAATGTGACGCCCGCGGCCGGCGTCGCCGCGCATCTGCTGCTCTCGTGCCTGATCGGGCTCGAGGCCAACAGCCTGCGGCGCTGGACGCTTGGCCGCCGCGGCCGCCCCGTCGTCGACGTGGTCTCGGCCTCCGACCGGGACGAGGCCGAGACCAAGGCCTTCGCCCGCTGGCTCGACCGCAGCGCCGGACCCGCGCCCGTGCGCAGCCCGGCTCCATCGCCGGCGCCCGCGCCGGTCTTCTCACCCCTGAGGTCCGAACCCGTGATCGGCCTCTTTCCCGATGCGGAGCGTCCCCGGTGAGCGTCGCCATCATTGATTACGGCTCGGGCAACCTGCACTCCGCCGCCAAGGCCTTCGAGCGCGCCGCCCGCGAGGCGGGGCTCGACGAGGAGATCCTCGTCACGTCGGATCCGCAAAAGGTCCGCACTGCGGGCCGCATCGTGCTGCCGGGCGTCGGCGCCTTCGCGGATTGCCGCCGCGGCCTCGATTCCGTGGCCGGCATGGTCGACGCGCTTGAGGAGACCGTGCGCCGGCAGGGCAGGCCTTTCTTGGGCATCTGCGTCGGCATGCAGCTCACGGCGACCCGCGGCCTGGAGCACACCACGAGCTACGGCCTCGACTGGATCCGCGGCGACGTGAAGGCGATCGATCCTGTCGATCCCTCGCTCAAGATCCCGCATATGGGCTGGAATACCCTGGAGGTGCGGAAGAACCATCCGCTGCTCGACGGCATTCCGACCGGACCGGACGGGCTGCACGCCTATTTCGTGCATTCCTACGCGCTCCAGCCGGCCGACCCGGACGAGGTGGTCGCCGTCACCGATTACGGTGGGCCGGTCACGGCCGTCGTGGGCCGGGACAATATCGTCGGAACCCAGTTTCACCCCGAAAAGAGCCAGGCCCTCGGCCTCAGGCTCATTGCCAACTTCCTGAGGTGGCGCCCGTGATCCTCTTTCCCGCCATCGATCTCAAAGAAGGCCGCTGCGTCCGCCTCGTCCAGGGCGACATGGACCAGGCGACCGTGTTCAACGACGATCCGGCCGCGCAAGCCGCTGCTTTCGAAGCGCAGGGCTTCGAGTGGCTGCACGTGGTCGACCTCGACGGGGCCTTCGCCGGCAAGCCCATGAACGCCGCCGCCGTGGAGGCCATCCTCGGGCGCATCCGCATCCCGGTGCAGCTCGGGGGCGGCATCCGCGACATGAAGACCGTCGAGGGCTGGCTCGCCAAGGGCGTCGCCCGGGTGATCATCGGCACGGCGGCCGTGCGCGATCCCGACTTCGTCCGCGAGGCGGCGCGCCGCCATCCGGGCAAGGTCGCGGTCGGCATCGACGCCAAGGACGGGCTCGTGGCCGTGGAGGGCTGGGCCCAGACCTCGACCCTCACGGCCGAGGAGCTCGGCCGCCGCTTCGAGGATGCGGGCGTCGCCGCCATCATCTACACGGACATCGCCCGCGACGGCATCCTCAAGGGCCTCAACATCCCGATGACGCTGGCGCTCGCCCGCGCCGTGTCGATCCCGGTCATCGCGTCCGGCGGCCTCGCCTCCATGGCCGATATCGAGCGCCTGACCCATCCCGACTGCGCCGTGCTCGGCGGCGCCATCTCGGGCCGCGCCCTCTATGACGGCCGCATCGACCCGGACCAGGCGCTGGCGCTGCTCCGCTCCGTGCGCAAGGAGCCTGCGTGATGCTCAAAGTTCGTGTCATTCCGTGCCTCGACGTGAAGGACGGCCGCGTCGTCAAGGGTGTCCAGTTCGTCGACCTGGTCGATGCGGGCGACCCGGTCGAGGCCGCCAAGGCCTATGACGCCGCGGGCGCCGACGAATTGTGCTTTCTCGACATCACCGCGAGCCACGAGGCCCGCGGCATTCTGCTCGACGTGGTGCAGCGCACGGCCGAGGCCTGCTTCATGCCTCTGACCGTCGGCGGCGGTGTGCGCACGGTCGAGGACATCCGCCGGCTGCTGCTCGCCGGGGCCGACAAGGTGTCGATCAACACCGCCGCCGTGAAGAACCCGGACTTCGTACGCGAGGCCGCGGAAAAGTTCGGCGCGCAATGCATCGTGGTCGCCATCGACGCCAAGAAGGTGTCAGGCGGGAGCGAGGAACCGCGCTGGGAGATTTTTACTCACGGCGGCCGTAACCCGACCGGGATCGACGCCGTCGCGTTCGCGCGTCAGGTGGCGGAACTGGGGGCAGGGGAACTCCTCGTCACCTCCATGGACCAGGACGGCACCAAGGGCGGCTACGATCTGGCGCTCGTGCGCGCCATCGCGGACGCGGTCCCGGTGCCGGTCATCGCGTCCGGCGGCGTGGGCAATCTCGACCATCTGGTCGACGGGGTGCGCGACGGCCACGCCAGCGCCGTGCTCGCCGCTTCGATCTTCCACTTCGGCACCCATTCGGTCCCCGAGGCGAAGGAGTACATGGCGAAGGCGGGTCTGAAGATGCGGCTGGACAAGCCGGCCCTGGACAAGACGGCCTGAGGCGGTTTCCTTGTCATCCCCGGCGGTCCGAGAGGGCCGGGAAGGGGATGACAAGGGTTAACGGGACAGCCATGCCTCTTGCCGACGACAGTGCACAAGCGATCAATGCGGATTTCCTGCATTATGTGGAAACGTGTTTTCCGCAATGGCTTCAGTGCGTGCGGCGGCTCAAGGATGAGGATTCAGGCGGGGACTACTTGGAGCTTACCATACCCGACCCTGCAGGCATCACCCATGAGCACCCGCTCGAAATCTCCACTTGGGGCGAGGAGGTGACCGTCTCGTTTGGAGACTACCATACTCACTTCCCCTGGCCGCAAGATCATGATGGCGCCGAGAGCCGGGATAGGGTTTCCGGTCTCATCGGTGCCTTTCTGAACGAGAAGCTCGTGACGCTTTCCGTTTGGCATGAGGGCCGCTGCAAGCTGGGTTCCACCACATATTCAAGCGATTTGGACCGCTATCGCCAAATCGCCGCCGGAGATCATGAGCTGCGGATTAAGTCGTGGCGCGGTACCTACAACACGGTCTTGCCGATCGATTGGCATGGCTACCTGAAGACATTGCCTAGCGACTTGCTTACCCATCTGAAAGCATCTTTCCCATGACCACCTTCACCCTCGACGACCTCGCCCGCATCGTCGCCACGCGCGCCGCGGCGCCCGCGACCGAGTCCTATACGGCCAAGCTTCTGGCCGACGGGCCCGCCAAGGCCGCCAAGAAGCTCGGCGAGGAGGCCGTGGAGGCGGCGATCGCTGCCGTGCAGGGGGACCGGCAGAACCTCACGGCCGAGGCGGCGGACGTGCTCTATCACCTTTTGGTCGTGTTGCAGGGGGCTCATATTCCCTTAAATGAGGTGATGGCCGAATTGGAGCGCCGCACCGCGCAATCGGGGCTCGCCGAGAAGGCCGCGCGCAAGCCGTAAATGAAGGTGGGTCTGATGGACCAACGCAACGCGGTGCCGGCCTACGAGACCGAGGACGACGACGGGCTTTCGCCCTACCGGATCTTCCAGCGGGACGAGTGGGCGAGGCTACGTGCCGACGCGCCGATGACGCTGACCGCCGACGAGGTGGTGCAGCTGCAATCCCTCAACGACCCGATCTCGCTCGACGAGGTGGCGGCGATCTACCTGCCCCTGTCGCGCCTTCTCTCGCTCTATGTCGCGGCCACGCAGGGGCTGTTCAAGGCGACCCAGCGCTTCCTTCTCGCCGAGAAGGAGGAGAAGGTGCCCTACATCATCGGGGTGGCGGGCTCGGTGGCGGTCGGAAAATCCACCACGGCCCGCGTGCTCAAGGCGCTGCTGGCGCGCTGGCCCAACACCCCGAAGGTCGATCTCGTGACCACGGACGGCTTCCTGCTGCCGAACGCCGAGCTGACGCGGCTCGGCCTCATGGAGCGCAAAGGGTTTCCCGAGAGCTACGACACCGGCAAGCTTCTGCACTTCCTGGCCGACATCAAGGCCGGAAAGCGCAACGTGCACGCGCCGCTCTACTCGCACCTGGTCTACGACGTGGTGCCGGGCGAGGAGACGGTGGTCGACCGGCCGGACATCCTCATCGTTGAAGGCCTCAACGTGCTCCAGCCGGCGCGCATGCCCAAGGACGGCACGGCGATCCCGTTCGTGTCCGACTTCTTCGACTTCTCGGTCTATATCGACGCCGACGAGGCGGACCTGCACCGCTGGTACGTGAACCGGTTCTTACGCCTGCGCCACACCGCCTTCCGCGATCCGCTGTCCTATTTCCGGCGCTATGCCGAGCTGCCCGAGGACGAGGCCATGGCCACCGCCGACGGCCTGTGGAACCGGATCAACCTGCTGAACCTGCGCGAGAACATCGTGCCGACCCGCCAGCGCGCGAGCCTGATCCTGAAGAAGGGCGCGAGCCACCGCATCGAGACGGTGGCGCTGAGACGGCTCTGACCCGACGTGAGGCGCCTCGTCGGGGGACTGGTCGTTCTCAACCTTCTGGCTCTTGCGGCGACAGGGGCGGCAGCCTGGTTCCTCGACCTGAGATCGGCCACTGAGCTGCGCGACGCTGCCACCTATGTGGGCCTGGGGATGGGCGCGATCGGGGCGCTCATGTTTTTCGGGTCGGCATCCGGTACGGGTGCGTCCACGGGTCTGGCCGCCAGCGCGGCGGATCAGCCGAGCCGGTTGATGGAGGCGCTGTGGGGAGACCGTGCCGCGGGCATCTCGACCGGAGCCCTGTTCGTCGTAGGCGGCTTGCTGTGGCTGGCAATGTCGTGGCTGCTGGTCGAACTGGTGCGCTGACGGCACCGAATTTTCCGGCTGGACGGCTGGACGCCAACCTTCCTCAATCTTGAGCGTTGTGCCCTCGGATGATCGGAGGACGTATGGCCACGCAGCCCGTCGAGGACAAGCTCAAGCGCAGCGCCGAGCACGCGAAGGAGGCGGCCGCCCAGACCCAGGAAGCCGCCGAAAACACCCAGGAAGCGGCCGAGCACACGCAGGCGGCCGCGCGCACCACGGCCAAGGCCAGCGTCCAGATGAAGGACAGCGCCGACCGGCGCACGGAGCTCGCCGCCAACCGCACGGTCTTCGCGGCGGAGCGCACCTACGCGGCCTGGGTGCGGACGGGCCTCGCGGCGCTCGCCTCCGGCATCGGCGCCAAGAAGCTGCTCGAGGGCGTGGTGCCGGACTGGATGATCGTCTCGACCGGCTCGATCCTGGTGCTCTTCAGCGCCTTCTGCTTCGCTGCCGCCGTGTGGCGGCAGCTCTTCACCGGCTCGCAGCCGCCCCAGCCGGACGTGCAGCGGATCCCGCCCTTCCTGATGGTGGCGTTCAACGGCTTCCTGGCGCTGGTGGCCCTCGCGGCCCTGTTCAGCCTCTGGTTCGGCCGGACGGGCGGGTGAGGATCCTTCCGTCATCCCGGGCGCACCGCAGGTGCGGGCCCGGAATGACGGTGGGAAAGCTTACCCCAGCAGCCCTTCCTGCCGCGCCAGGTCGCGCAGGTCGGCCTGCGGGCGGGCGCCGAGATGGCTGATGATCTCGGCCGCCGCGAGGCCGCCGAGGCGGGCGCAGTCGACGAGGTCGAGCTCCTGGGTCAGGCCCGCCATGAAGCCGGCGGCGAACAGGTCGCCCGCCCCGGTGGTGTCGACGACGCGCTCGACGGGGAAGGCCGGCACGGCCCTGGTCTCGCCGCGGGTGACCACGAGGGCGCCATCCGCCGAGCGGGTGACGACGCCCAGCAGCTTCTCCTCGCGCAGCGCCGCGAGCGCCGTGTCGGCGTCGGCCGTGCCGTAGAGGCTCTGCAGCTCGTGGATGTTGGCGAACAGGATGTCGAGGCTGCCGTCGCGCATCAGCCCGAGGAATTCATCCCGGTAGCGGTCGACGCAGAACGCGTCCGACAGGGTGAGGGCGACCTTGTTGCCGGCCTCGTGGGCGATCTTCACGGCCTTGCGGAAGGCTTCCTTCGCGGCCGGCGGATCCCAGAGATAACCTTCAAGGTAGACGATCGACGAGGCCTTCACGGTCTCCGGGTTCACGTCGTCGGGCGTGAGGTTCTGGCAGGCGCCGAGATAGGTGTTCATGGTGCGCTCGCCGTCCGGCGTCACCAGGATGAAGCTGCGCGCCGTGGCCGGGCCGTCCTCGGCCGGGGAGACGTCGTAGTGGACGTCGATCGCCTTGAGGTCGTGGGCGAAGAGGCGTCCGGTCTCGTCGTCCTTGACCTTGCCGATGAAGCCGGCCTTCACGCCGAGCGAGGCGACGCCCGCGGCCGTATTGGCGGCGGACCCGCCCGACACGATGATGGCCGGGCCCATGTCGCCGTAGAGCTCCTCCGCCCGCGCCTCGTCGATGAGCTGCATGGCGCCCTTGTGGACGTTCTTCTTGAGGAGGAAGGCCTCGTCCGTATGGGCGAGCACGTCAACGATGGCGTTGCCGAGCGTGAGCACGTCGATGCGTTTCTGGGACATGGATAACCGGAGAATGGAGGGAAGACGGCGCGCTTTCGCATTCCCGGCGCTGCGGGTCAAGTTTTGCGGGGGACGGGAGGGTGGACGGCCCTGCGTGTCATTCCCGGCCAGAGCGAAGCGGAGGGGAAGGGAACCCATGGGCTCGCACCCATCGATGATCGGATCTCCTTCCCGGTCCTTTCGGACCGCCGGGATGACAGGACGGCCTATCCGGGCGCCGAGGAGGACTGCACGGAATCCTGCGCCGCGTCGGCGAGCGGCATCATCCGGCGGCCGCGCTCCTGGGCGCGGTCGAGCACCTTCAGGATCGCGTCGAGCTCGCCCGGCGACAGGCTGCGGATCTCCCGGGCGAGCCGGTTGGCGAGAAGCGTCGCGCGCGGGTCGCAGCTCGCGGTGTCGATCTTCACCCGCGGGTCCGACACGTCCGCGAGGCGCGCCAGCTCGTCGGCCTCGTCCCAGATGATGTTGAAATATTGCAGGACGCCCTGAATCAGCGTCCAGGTGGGTTTGCCGCGCTCGCCCCGTTCCAGGGCCGACAGATAGGCGCTCGATACGCCGAGGTGCGCGGCCATGTCCTTGAGGAGGAGGCCGCGCTCGCGGCGCAGCTGCCGCACCCGTTCACCGAAAGGAGTCATCCGTTCATCCTGCGCCCCGCCTGCGGCGGAGCCTGACATAGAGTGCACCGGATCCGCCGTGCTGGGGAGAGGCTTCTTCGAAGCCGACCACAAGAGATCGCAGCTCCGGCAGGCGCAGCCAGTGCGGCACCATCCGGCGCAGGACGCCGCGCTCCTCGAACAGGCCGCCCGCACCCGCCGCGCCGCCCTTGCCGGTGATGACGAGGACGAGCCCGTGGCCGGACCCTTGCGACCGGTAGAGGAAGTTCAGGAGGGAGAAATGCGCCTCGTCCTGGCGCATGCCGTGGAGGTCGATGACGCCGTCCACGGGCCGCGTGCCGCGGCGCAGGGCCTTCATAGTCCTGCGCTCTAGGGGCGCGAGCGGCGGAAGCGCCGGCTTCTTGGGAGCCGCCGGGGCCGGGGAGGGCGGCAGCACGATCTCCGGCGGCGGCTTGGTGGCGGGACGCTCCTCCGGCTCCGGCTCCGGTGGCGGCGCCTTGCCCTTCAGGGGCTTGACGCTGCGGGCGACCTGCCCCCAGAGCCGCCGCTCCTCGGGGCTGAGTGGTCGGAAGCGGCGGTGCTTGCTCATGGGATGCGCGGCTTGAGCACCACGAAGCGGGTCCGGTGCCGGAGAAGGCCGGCGCGGGTGCCGGCCTGCGGCCCGCTGCCGAAGAAATAGTCGCCCCGGGCCGGCCCCACGATGGCGGAGCCGGTGTCCTGGGCGATCATGAGCCGCCGCAGGGGCTCCGCCTCGGTCAGGGTGCGGGGAAGCGCGCCTTCGAGCCAGAACGGCAGGCCGTAGGGCCAGAGCGTCCGGTCGACCGCGAGGCTGCGATGGGGCACGAGCGGCGTTCCCGCCCCGCCGACCGGGCCGTCCTCCGGCGCCAGCTCCGTGGCCTCGCGGAAGAAGATGTAGGACAGGTTCTGCCGCATGAGATCGCGGGCGGGCTCAGGGTGATCCTTCAGCCAGCCCATGAGCTTTTCGAGCGTCATGGATTCGAGGTCCATCTCGCCCCGCTGCACCAGCAGGCGCCCGATGGAGGTGTAGGGTCGGCCGTTGCGGCCCGCATAGGAGATGCGCATCACCGAGCCGTCGGTGAGCCGGATCCGGGCCGAGCCCTGGACGTGGAGGATGAAGGCCTCGCCCGGCTCGCGCAGATAGACGATGGGCTTCGCCCGCTCGCCCAGCGCCCCGTCCTCGATGGCGGCCCGGTCCGGGTACGGCTCGTAGCCCGATGCCGTCCGGCGGGCGGCCTGGAGGGACGGATCGAGGCCCGGCAGGGTCTCGCCCTGCGGGATCGTCACGAGATCGTCGGGCCGGTCGAGGAGGGGAACCCGGAAGCCGGCCGTCGGCTCCCGGGAGCCCTCGAATTCGGGCTCGTAATAGCCGGTGAGAAAGCCCTCGCCGGCGACGGGTACCACTGCGAAGAGCTGGAAACGGGCCTCGAAGAAGGCGCGGGCTTCGGCCCCGGACAGGTCCGGGGACTTCAGGGCCTCGCGGCAGACCGCCAGGAGATCGGGGTCGGGCGTCCGCGCCGGCCGAAGCTCGGCGGCCTGGGCGTCCAGCGCCCGGCAGGAGCGCAGGAAGGCCCGATAGGCGTCGGCGTGGTCGTCGTCGGGCCAGCCGGGGAGATCGGCGAAGGACAGGGCCTCGAGGCGGGCCTTGCCGTCGAGCGGGGAGGCGGCTTCAGCCGGCATGGTCAGGATCCGCGGCAGGAGGCAGGCGAGACACGCGAGGGCGACCCGGCCGGCATGCCTCATTGTCCCGCTTCGGTCGCGACGAGCTGCCAGTTGGGATCGCGGTTGCCGAGCGTCCGGGCGAAGGTCCACACGTCCGTGACGTCGGCCACGGTGTCAGGGCTGCCGTCCACCACCTGGCCGGCGGCGTCGCGGGTCGCAGTGATGAGCTTGGACAGGAAGCGCACCACGATCTGGGCCTGCTTGCCGTTCACCTCGGCCCCGGCCATCTCGGCCTTGTCGATCGACACGAAGGTGGTTTCGACCTTCTCGCCCCGGCGCTCGCGCTCGGTGATCGCCCGCTCGAAGCCCTCATAGACTTCCTTGCTGAGCAAGTCCTTGAGGGTGCGTCGGTCGCCCTGCGCGAAGGCCGTCACGATCATCTCGTAGGCGGCCTTGGCGCCTTCGAGGAAGCCCGCCGCATCGAAGGCGGGCTCGGCGCGGGCGATGTCCGTGAGGGCCTGCGACATCGGCGTGCCGGGCTCGGCGATGCCCTTCCAGCGTTCCGCCACCGGAGCCTCGGCGGGACGGGACCCGTTGGCAGAGGAGGGCAGGCGGACGACGTTGTCCTGCTCGGCGGCCGGGTTGCCCGGACGCAGGCCGGCGTCCCGGCGGGAAAGCGGATCGAATGGCGGCTGCTCGTTGCCGGTCTTCTGCCCCAGCACCGAGCGGAGGCGCCAGATCACGAAGACGGCGAGAACGATGAAAATAAGGGTCGTGATGTCGAAGGAGTCCTGCATCGTCGATCCGTTGTCGGCTTGCCCGATTCTGACGCGGTGACGCGCCAGGGTTTTCCCCGGCCAAAGCAAAGGGTGATCCCTCGCATATGGGGTTCCAGGGTCGTAACATCCACCTCTCCCTGGGACAAGCGACGGAGAAAGCTGAATCTTGTTCGCGGGAGGGAAGCATGCTAGCGCGGAGCACGATAGCCCGTTACCCATCCGGCGCTTTCCCGAAGCGCTCCGACCGGGCCCACCCACTCGATCCATTTCGGAGCAACACCCATGGCCGACAACCCGGCAAACAACGGAGCCCAGGACGGCGGCGCGCCGGCGCTCAACGCCCTCGCCCAGTACTGCAAGGACTTCTCGTTCGAGAACCCGAACGCCCCCCGCTCGCTGCAGCAGCAGTCGCAGGGCCCGCAGATCAACCTGCAGGTCAACGTGAACGCCAAGCAGCTCGACGCGGCCGATTTCGAAGTCGACCTGACCCTCGAGGGCAACGCCAAGATCGGCGACAAGGAAGTCCTCTTCGCCTTCGAGCTCACCTATTCGGGCGTGTTCCGGGTCCAGAACATCCCGCAGGACCAGCTGCATCCGGTCATCATGATCGAGTGCCCGCGCCTGCTGTTCCCGTTCGCCCGCCAGATGGTGGCCGACGCGGTCCGCAACGGCGGCTTCCCGCCCCTCTACATCGACCCGATCGACTTCGTGGCTCTCTACCGTCAGCGCGCGGCCGAGATGCAGGCTCAGCAGGGCGGCCAGACCACCCTGTCGTAAGCGAATCGCGGGCGCTTTTCGGGGCCGCCTTCTCACGCGAATGTGTTCCGGGCGGAGCAGCCGATGCTCCGCCCGATTTTTTTGTCCGGGGTTTTCAGTGAATGCCGTTCAGGCCGCTCAGGCCGGAATGCGTCCGGTTCAGGCGGGCGGCAGCTTCAGGCCTGCCCTTCGGGCGTCGGCTCGCCGACATACTCGCGCCAGAGAGGCGTTCCGCCCAGGCTCTGGACGAAGGCCTCGTGGGCCTCGCGCTCCGCATCGGTCAGGCGCGAGATGAACTGGCGGGGACGCGCCTCGCGCGCCGCCGCGGCACCGGCCGCGATTCCCATCCCCGAGCGGGACGAGGGCCGCGGCGTCAGGTCGAAGCCGACCTGCTTGCCGCCGATCAGCTCGATATAGACCTCGGCCAGGATCTCGGCGTCGAGGAGCGCCCCGTGCTTGGTGCGCTTGGAGTTGTCGATCCCGTAGCGGGAGCAGAGGGCGTCGAGGCTGTTGGACGCGCCGGGATGCTTGCGGCGGGCCATCGACAGGGTGTCGACCACGTCCGAGAGCGGGATGGCCGGGTGGCCGGTGCGGGCGAATTCAGCGTTGAGGAAGCCCACGTCGAAGGCCGCGTTGTGGATCACGAGCCGCCCGTCGCCGAGGAACGCCACGAATTCCTCGACGATCTGCGCGAAGACCGGCTTGTCGGACAGGAACTCGTCCGATAGGCCGTGAACCGCGAGCGCCCCGGCCGAGACCGGCCGCTGCGGATTGATGTAGACGTGGTAGGAGCGGCCCGTCGGGATGTGGTTGTAGAGCTCGACGCAGCCGATTTCGATCACCCGGTCGCCGTTGGCGTGCTCGGTGCCGGTGGTTTCCGTATCCAGAACGATTTCGCGCATCACACTTGTCCCCGATGTCGAACGCGGCCCGGACGCCCGGCGAGACAGGCCAGGATCGAGCGCGCCTGGGCCCCGGCCGCGCCGAAGTCCCGGCTCGTGTCCAGGATGAAATGCGCCCTCGCCCGCTTTTCCGCATCCGGCATCTGTTTAGCCAGAATCGCCTTAAATTTCTCCTCCGTCATGCCGGGACGGCGCAGCACCCGCTCGCGCTGCACGTCGGCGGGCGCTGACACCACCAGCACCGCGTCGCAGCGCGCCTCGGCCCCGGTCTCGAACAGGAGCGGGATGTCGAGCACCGCGAGCGATGCCGGCCGGGCGACCCGGCGGAGGAAGGCCTCCTCCTCCTCCCGCACCAGCGGATGCACGATGGCCTCGAGCCGCTTCATCCGCTCCGGGTGGCCCAGAACCGCCGCCCCGAGCTTCGCCCGGTCGACGGCGCCGTTCGCCACAGTGCCTGGAAACGCCTCCTCGATCAGCGGCGGCGCGCGGCCCGCATAGAGGGCATGGACGGCCGCATCCGCATCGTGGACCGGGACGCCGAGGCGGCGGAAGATGTCGGCCGTGGCCGATTTTCCCATGCCGATAGAGCCCGTCAGTCCCAGCACGAAGGTCATGAGCATCCCTCGATGTCGGCCGCGATCAGGGCCCGCAGCTCCGGCGTGACCTGCGGCGTGACCCCGAACCAGCGGGCGAAACCCGGCACGGCCTGGTGCAGCAGCATGCCGAGCCCGTCGACGGTCCTCAAGCCCCGCGTTTCGGCGGCAGCGAGCAGAGGCGTCCTGAGCGGCACGTAGACGATGTCCGCCACCACGGCCGTCCCCGGACTTATCCCCAGGTCGATGTCGAGCGGAGGCTGTCCGGCCATTCCGAGGGAGGTGGTGTTGACCACGAGGCCCGCCTCGGCCACCGCCGGGTCGATGTCAGCCCAGGGGAGGGCGACCAGCGACGACGGCCCCTCGTCCCTCAGGTCCCGGACGAGTTCCTGCGCCTTGGGCAGGGTGCGGTTGATCACCAGGATGCGCGGGATGCCCCGCTCCTGGAGCCCCGCCACCACGGCCCGGGCCGCCCCGCCCGCACCGATGATCAACGCGGTTCCCACAGGCTGCTCCCAGCCTGTCCCCAGGCTCCGGTCTAGATGGGCCATGAAGCCGAGCACGTCGGTGTTGTCGCCCCAGACGAGGCCGTCCTCGACCCAGAGGGTGTTGACGGCGCCGAGCCGCTCGGCGCGCTCGGTCCGGCGGTCGACGAGGCGGCAGGCGGCCTCCTTGTGCGGGAGCGTGACATTGCCGCCGGCGAAGCCCTGTCGGTGGAAGCCCTTCAGGAAGTCGGGAAACTCGGCCGGCGCGACGTCGAGACGCTCGTAGGTTCCCGCGATGCCGTATTCCTTCAGCCAGTAGCCGTGGATGAGCGGCGAGCGCGAATGCTTGATCGGATGGCCGACGACGAAGGCCTTCGTCATGTGTCGAGGTTCCTAGAAGGCGAGCACGCCGAGGCGGCGTAGGGAGGCGAGGAGCGGAAGCAGGGGCAGTCCTAGAATGGTCGAGTGCTGTCCTTCAACCCGGTCGAAGAGGTGAATGCCGAGGCCTTCCACCTGATAGACCCCGACGGTCTTCAGGATCTCCGGCCCGGCAAGGTCGAGATAGGCCTCGATGGCCTCGTCGCTCAACGGCCGCATGGCGAGATGCGCCGTGTCGACGAAGCTGTCCACGAGGCCGCCGCCCCGGGCCAGGGCCCCGGCGGAATGGAGCGCGTGCCGCCGGTCCGAAAGCACCCGCAGCTGCGCCCGCGCCGTCTCCCGGTCGCCCGGCTTGTGGGCGACCACGCCTCCGAGATCGAGCACCTGGTCGGCCCCGAGCACGAGACGGTCCGGGCGGCGGCGGCTGACCGCAAGCGCCTTCTCGGCCGCGAGATGGAGGGCGAGATCCGCAGGTCCCAGGGCCCGTTCCTCGACCGAAGCCTCGATCGCCCGCTCGTCAACCCCGGGCGCTTCGGTCTCGACCGTCAGGCCGGCGCTTTCGAGGAGCCCGCGGCGGGTCGCGCTGGTCGAGGCGAGGAGGAGCGGAGCGGGGGCTGTCCACAGGGCCGTCATGGCTCACTCCGCGATGAAGCGCATGCGATGGTCCCGGTAGAGGTCGAGGATGGCGGCCGCCGTCTCCTCGATCGATCGGCGGGTCACGTCGATCATCGGCCAGCTGTGCCGGGCGAAGAGCCGGCGCGACGCCGCGATCTCCTCCGCGACCGCATCCCGGTCCACGTAAGATGTGTCGTCGTCGGCCTTCAGGCTCAGGAGCCGGTTCTGGCGGATCTGCACGATGCGCTCGGGCGTCGCCACCAGGCCGACGATCAGGGCCTTCCTGGCGGTCTCCAGCACCGCCGGCGGCGGCACCCCCGGAACCAGCGGGATGTTGGCGGTCTTCATGCCGCGGTTGGCGAGGTAGATCGCCGTCGGCGTCTTGGAGGTGCGGCTCACCCCCACCAGGATCACGTCCGCCTCGTCGAGATCGTGCGGCAGGTGCCCGTCGTCGTGGAGGAGGGTGAAGTTCATGGCGTCGATGCGCTTGAAATATTCGGCGTTCAGCATGTGCTGAGCGCCGGGCCGCGCGGTCGAATGGGCGCCGAGATAGGACGACAGGAGGGAGTGGACCGGGGCCAGCACGGAGAGATGCGGCGAGCCGGTGGCGCGGCAGACCTCCTCCAGGCGCTCGGCCAGGTCCTGCTCCACCAGGGTGTAGAGCACGATCCCGGGCGCGGCCTCGATCTCGGAGAGCACCCGCTGGAGCTGGGTATGCGAGCGGACGAGGGGATAGACGTGCTCGATCGCGGCGATGCCCTCGTACTGGGCCACCGCCGCCCGGGCGACGGTGATCAGCGTCTCGCCGGTGGAGTCGGAGACGAGGTGAAGGTGGAAGTAGCTGCGCCCCACGAGAGATCCTCCCGGACAAGGAGTCGATGAGTGTGGATAGTTCGCTTCGCCCGGCAGGTCCAGGGCGGGGGCCTGTGGGAAGGTGCCTCGGGTCATCAACAATGGTTTCCGATGTGTGAACGCGGAATCGGACTCATGGGAGAATCCGGCACGAATCGGTCGCGAAATCTCGACTCGAATCTCGTGAAGGCCGATTAGGGATTTGTTAAGATTTAAGAATTCGGAAAGGATTGTGGCGACCCGGCCCCATCCGTAAACGAAGCGTTAACGCGGCCCCCCATGTGGAACGGCTGTGGACGGGCTTGCGGCTTCGCGATTCACGGCCCAAGAGAAAAAACAGATTCTAAGATTCAAGAATTATTCTTTTAAGAGAGGGCCTGTGAGCGAGCGTCCCACCAAAGCGATCCTGCGCGTGCTGAACGGCGAGCCGGTCTGGCCTCTGCCGATCTGGATCATGCGTCAGGCCGGCCGCTACCTGCCGGAATACCGCGAGACCCGGAAGCAGGCCGGCTCCTTCCTGGATCTCTGCTACACCTCGAGGCTTGCCGAGGAGGTGACGCTTCAACCGATCCGCCGCTTCGGCTTCGACGCCTCGATCCTGTTCTCCGACATCCTGGTCATCCCGCATGCGCTCGGCCAGGACGTGCGCTTCGTCGAGAACGAGGGACCGAAGCTCGATCCGATCACCTCGGCGAAGGATTTCTCCAGGCTTGCCGACGAGCTCCCGCTGGAGCGCCTGAATCCCGTCTTCGAGACCCTGGACCGCCTGAGCCATTCTCTGCCGAAGGAGACGACGCTCCTCGGCTTCTGCGGCGCGCCCTGGACGGTGGCGAGCTATATGATCGCCGGCAAGGGCACCCCGGATCAGGCGCCGGCCCGCCTCACCGCCTACCGCGACCCCGCCTTCATGGCGTCGCTCATCGACCGGCTGGTCGTCGCCTCCACGGCCTATCTCGTCCGCCAGATCGATGCGGGCGCCGAGGCCGTGCAGATCTTCGAGAGCTTCGGCTCCGCCCTGCCGCCGGCGCTCTTCGACCAGCTCTCCCTGAACCCGATCCGCCGGATGGTGGAGGGGCTCAAGAGCGCACGGCCGCACGCCAAGGCGATCGTGTTCGTGCGCGGCGGGGGCGCGCATCTCCGACGCTTCGCGGAGGTCGGGATCGGCGACGGGCTCGCCCTCGACTGGACGCTGGATCCGGCGCTGGTGCTGCCGACGCTGCCCGCCTCCGTGGCAACTCAAGGAAATCTCGACCCGCTCGCGCTCATCGCCGGCGGGACGCCGATGGAGCAGGGGATCGACCACATCCTGTCGGCCGCGAAGGGGCGGCCGCACATCTTCAACCTGGGGCACGGCATCCTGCCGGAGACCCCCGTCGATCACGTGGCGCAGCTGATCGCGCGCGTCAGGGGGGCCTGAGACGATGCTGTATCTGTGGATCAAGGCGCTTCACGTCATCTCGGTGATCGCCTGGATGGCCGGCATGCTCTACCTGCCGCGGCTCTTCGTCTACCATTGCGACGCCCCGAAGGGCTCGATCCAATCCGACACGTTTAAGATCATGGAGTGTCGCCTGCTCAAGGCGATCATCAACCCGGCCATGGTCGCCACCTGGGTGTTCGGCCTCATCCTGATCTGGCAGGGCGGCTGGTACACGGACGGCTGGCTGCACGCGAAGGTGCTTCTCGTGCTGATCCTGTCGGGCGTGCACGGCGTCTATGTCCGCCGCCTGAAGGACTTCGCCGCCGACAAGAACACCCGGCCGGCGAAGTACTACCGCATCCTCAACGAGGTCCCGACCGTGCTGATGATCGGCATCGTGATTCTCGTGATCGTGAAGCCGTTCTGATGGGAGGAGGCGCGCTTAACGGCGATTCTTTCAAGCCAAAATGAGTGAGTTCGGCCTGTGCGGTGCGCTTCGGAAAAGAGCACCGATACTGGGTCGGACTCAATCAAGGAGCCGATGGAATGAACCGCCTTCCTCACCGCCTTCCTCTCTTCTGGCAGATCGTGATTCCCCTTCTTTTCGTTCTGACGCCGCTCTTGAGAGAGCTGCGCCAGTGGGTACTTTTGATTTTCAGTTCCTTTTAGTTCCGGCTGAAAATTAAGCGCGCGATGCCATCTCCCTTCAATGCTCAGCCTGGCTCCTCCCGAAAGGGTGATCCAAACGGGGCTTGAGAAAATCCGCGAACGCAGCTATAAGAGAATTCTCTTCCCTAAAGACAGGTGCGCTGCGCAGGGCCGGTAAGGTCCTTCAAGTCACGGTCCGTGAACTGGCGGCCCTGTCGAACGTTCCCCTAAACTCCTCCCGCGTTCAGTCCTCCATTCTGCCCGCGAACCCTACCCGAGAGTGTTCCCCGATGAGGGAAATCAAGCTTCAAGACCTGAAATCCAAAACGCCGACCGAACTCATCGCCTTCGCCGAGGAGCTCGAGGTGGAAAACGCGAGCACCATGCGCAAGCAGGAGCTCATGTTCGCCATCCTGAAGCAGCTCGCGGCGCGCGAGGTGGAGATCATCGGGGCAGGCGTGGTCGAGGTGCTGCAGGACGGCTTCGGCTTCCTGCGCTCGGCCGATTCGAACTACCTGCCGGGTCCGGACGACATCTACGTGTCGCCGTCCCAGATCCGCCGCTTCGGCCTGCGCACCGGCGACACGGTGGACGGCCCGATCCGCGGCCCGAAGGAGGGCGAGCGCTACTTCGCGCTGCTCAAGGTCAACACCATCAATTTCGAGGATCCGGAGAAGATCCGGCACAAGGTTCACTTCGACAACCTGACGCCGCTCTTCCCGCACGAGCGCTTCAAGCTCGAAATCGACGATCCGACGAGAAAAGACTTCTCGCCGCGCATCATCGACATCGTGTCGCCGATCGGCAAGGGCCAGCGCGCCCTGATCGTGGCGCCGCCGCGCACCGGCAAGACGGTGCTGATGCAGAACGTGGCGCAGTCGATCACCACCAACCATCCGGAATGCTACCTCATCGTGCTGCTCATCGACGAGCGTCCGGAAGAGGTGACCGACATGCAGCGCTCCGTGAAGGGCGAGGTCGTGGCCTCCACCTTCGACGAGCCGGCCTCGCGCCACGTGCAGGTCGCCGAGATGGTGATCGAGAAGGCCAAGCGCCTCGTGGAGCACGGCCGCGACGTGGTCATCCTGCTCGACTCGATCACGCGCCTGGGCCGCGCCTACAACACGGTGGTGCCGTCCTCCGGCAAGGTGCTCACCGGCGGCGTCGACGCCAACGCCCTGCAGCGCCCGAAGCGCTTCTTCGGCGCGGCGCGCAACATCGAGGAGGGCGGCTCGCTCACCATCATCGCCACCGCGCTGATCGACACCGGCTCGCGCATGGACGAGGTGATCTTCGAGGAGTTCAAGGGCACCGGCAACTCCGAGATCATCCTGGACCGCAAGGTCGCCGACAAGCGCACCTTCCCGGCCATCGACATCACCCGCTCCGGAACCCGCAAGGAGGAGCTGCTGGTGCCGAGCGACACGCTCAAGAAGATGTACGTGCTGCGCCGCATCCTCAACCCGATGGGCACCGTGGACGCGATCGAGTTCCTGCTCGACAAGCTGCGGCAGACCAAGTCGAACCAGGAATTCTTCGATTCGATGAACACCTGACGTTAGGTCAATTGCAAGACGACCAGACCCCATCCTCGGCCGCGAGGGTGGGGTTTTTCGTTGGGTTGATTCTCCCCCTTTCATTCCTGGCCGAAGAGGACGCAGCCCTCGGAGGGAAGGGAAACCATGGGGTTGCACGGGCAAGAGATTGGATCCCCTTCCCGACCGCTGCGCGGTCGCCGGGGATGACACGGTGCTCATTCGATCCAGGCATGAGCAATCGCATCATTCACCGGGTCCGGAAATGTGTTTCCTCCCCAACTGAAGATGCCGCAAGCCGCTTCGTGAACCGGATCTGCCCGTCGTGCTCACGGCCCGCAGCGACCCAGCCGCGCGCCTCGTAGAAGGCCGCGGCCCTCAGCCCTGGTCCGCCGCCGGTGAGGAGCCAGGCGCATGCGAGGCCGCGGGAGGCGAGCCAAGCTTCCGCCTGCGTCAGGAGCGCCCGTCCGACGCCCCGTTCCTCCATCTCCGGCAGCACGAACAGTGCGAACACGTCGCCGGGATCCTGCCGCGCCATGGCGAAGCCCGCAGGCTCTCCATCCCACAAGCCGATCCATGTTCCGGCATCCGGGCTTTGCACCAGATCGGCGACGCTGTCCGGGGTCACGCCGGCAGCCACGAGTTCGTCGAGGGACATGTGGTTCTCGCGGACGGCGGTGCGGATCGCGAACAGCGTCCGAACGTCGGCGGGAGTGGCAGCGCGCAGGAAGAGTGTCATGCCTGGTGATGGTGCCGTTAGGACGGCAGCGTCAAGGTGGAGGTCCCGAGCCCGGTTCGTGTCATCCCGGGCGAGCCCAGCGAGGGAAGGGGATCCATTGACATGACCAGCTGAAGACTGGATCCCCTTCCCGGCTCTGCGAGCCGCCGGGATGAAACGTGGGGCCGGATCGATCCTCAGAACACGCCCATCAGGGCCAGGACGACCACGGTCAGGACGGCGGAGATCAGCAGGGAGCCGGCGCAGCCCAGCCGGTTGGAGAAGAAAAAGAACATCGGGGCTCCGGGAGATGGCGGTCAGATCGGACAAAGCCTGCCGGCGATTGCCGGTTCCCGGTCAGCCGGACAGCATCTCCCGCACCCGCTCCCGCAGGGCCGCCGGATCGGTCACCGGGAGCGAGCAGCGCATCCCGGCGCAGACCAGAGCCTGGGGGCCCGTGGTCGAGGCTGCAAGGCTCCTGGCCGGATGATCCGCATCGAGCTTCTCGGGTTCGGACACGACATGGAGAGTGCGGTCGAGATAGGGCAGCCGCAGGGCAGCCGCGCGCAGCTCCTCCGCGCCGTTTCCCGTGACCAGGATGCCGACGCCGCGCAGGTGCAGGTCGAGGGCGTTGAGGATCGAGGTATGGCCGAGAGGGGCGGAGCGCGCCACCCCGAGAAGGCGGGTCAGCACTTCCTCGGCCTGTCGGTGATCGGCCTGCGATCCGGTGATCTGGGCGAGCCGCACCAGCGCCTCGGCGAACACCCCGTTGGCGTTCGGCACCGCATCGTCATGGGTGGGCTGCGGCCGGACCACGAGCGGGTCGGCGCCGGCGGCCGTCATGGCGAGAACGCCGGTCTCCGGGACCCGGTAAACCGTCAGCAGGACGTCGCGCCAAGCCTGCGCATCCCGGAGACACGCACCGTCCGCCGTCGTTTCGTGGAGCGCCAGGGCCGCACGCATCATGGCCGCGTGATCGAGGGCGAATCCGGGAAAGATGAGCGACCCGTCGCGCCAGGAATGGCCGAGCCGCCCGTCGCGGGTCATCGATTCGCGGATGAAACGATACGCCTTTCGGGCGAGTTCTACCCATTCCGGATGATCGAGCAGGGGGGCGGCACGCACCAGCGCCGCGATCATGAGGCCGTTCCAGTCGGCCAGCACCTTGTCGTCGAGCCCGGGGCGGATGCGAGCGGCTCGCCGTTCGAGCAGCCTCGCCCGCATGTCCCGCAGGCGCTCCTCGACGGCAGGCGGCGCCTCTCCGGCGATGAGCCGGTTCGGGATGTTCGTGCCCTCCCAGTTCCCCGCTGCGGTGACGTCGTAAACCTTGCAGAACAAGTCCGCATCCTGGCCCAGGACGTCCCGAACCTCCTGTTCGGACCAAACGTAGAAGCGCCCTTCCTCGCCCTCGGAATCCGCATCGAGGCTCGACGCGAAGCCGCCGTCCGGCAGGGTCATCTCGCGGGCGAGCCAAGTGACGATCCCTTCTGCCGCGTCGCGGAAAAGGGGGCGCTTCGTCTCTGCGTAGGCCACGGCGTAGAGTTCGAGGAGCTGGGCATTGTCGTAGAGCATCTTTTCGAAATGCGGCACGAGCCATTGCGCATCGACGGAATAGCGGGCGAAGCCGCCGCCGAGATGGTCGCGGATGCCGCCCAGTGCCATGCGCTCCAGGGTGAGGAGGAACCGGCTGCGGGAGCCGCCGTCGCCCGTGCGGCGGGCGTGGCGCAGGACAAATTCGAGGATCGGCGGGTTGGGGAATTTGGGAGCGCCGGGCAGGCCGCCGTTCTCCGTGTCCATGATGCCGGCGAGTCGGGACCCGAGCTGGTCGAGATCGGCCCGGGAGAAAGCCCCGCCGTCGGTCTCCGTCGCCTTGGCGAGGTGATCCTTCAGGGCCGTCGCGTTGTGCCGGATGCGCTCCGGTTCGCTCCTGTAGATGCGGGAGATCTCGTGCAGGATCTGGACGAAGCCCGGACGGCCGAATTTCGGCTCCTTCGGAAAGTAGGTGCCGCCCCAGAACGGTTCGCCATCCGGCGTCAGGAACATGGTGAGCGGCCAGCCGCCCTGCTCTCCCAGGGCCTGAAGCGCGCTCATGTAGACATGGTCGACATCGGGCCGCTCCTCGCGGTCGACCTTGATATTGACGAAGAGCTCGTTCATCACCGCCGCCACGGCCTCGTCCTCGAAGCTCTCATGGGCCATCACGTGGCACCAGTGGCAGGCGGCGTAGCCGATGGAGATCAGGACAGGCTTATCCCGAGCCCGTGCCTCGGCGAAGGCCTCCGGGCCCCATTCCCACCAGTGGACGGGATTGTCCCGATGCTGCAGGAGGTAAGGGGAGGAGGCGTCCTTCAGGCGGTTCATCGTCCCGGCTCCTGCTGGGTTTGTGCGATCGCGGCGGGACGCGGGCCGTCGGATCCCAGACGGATCTCCTATCCCTTCAGTGTAAATCCTTTCGGCCTTCAAGGTTCATGCCCATGCACTCGGACGACACAATCTTCGCCACGGCTTCCGGGCACGGCCGCTCCGCGGTCTGCCTGATCCGGATCAGCGGCGGGAAAAGTCGATTCATTCTCGAAACGATGGCGGGAGGTGTGCCGGCGGCGCGACGGGCCGTCGTGCGGACCCTGAAGGATCCTGCCTCCGGCGAGCCGCTCGACCAGGCGCTCGTGCTGTGGATGCCGGGGCCGCAGAGCTTCACCGGTGAGGACCAGGCCGAACTCCACATCCATGGCGGCCTCGCCACGCGGACGGCGGTGCTGCGGGCGCTGGGCTCCCTCGACCGATGCCGGGCTGCGGAGGCCGGGGAGTTCACCCGGCGGGCCTTTCTCAACGGCCGCATGGACCTGAGCCGGGTCGAGGGCCTGGCGGACCTGATCGATGCCGAGACCGAAGCGCAGAGGCGTCAGGCGCTGGTCCAGCTCGGCGGCCGGCTCAGCAACATCGCCGAGACCTGGCGGGAGGAGATCCTCGGGGTCCTGGCCCTGCTGGAGGCTTGCCTCGACTTCTCGGACGAGGGGGACGTGCCCGCGGATCTCGAGACGGAGATCACCGGCCGCCTCGCCCGCCTTCGGGACGACTTCCACCGGGTGCTGGAAAATCGCAGCGGCGAGCGCCTGCGCGAGGGCCTGACCGTGGTTCTGGCCGGTCCGCCCAATGCCGGCAAGTCGACCCTGCTCAATGCCCTGGCGCAACGGGACGTTGCCATCGTGTCGCCGATCGCCGGGACGACCCGGGACCTGATCGAGGTTCATTGCGATCTCGGCGGCCTACCGGTGGCGATCGTCGATACGGCGGGGCTGCGCGAGAGCGAGGACCTCATCGAGCAGGAGGGCGTCGCCAGGGCCCGAGCGCGCGCCCGGGACGCGGACGTGGTGCTCTGGCTCGTTCCGCCCGAGGGAGGGGAGGGGGAGCCTCCGCAGGCGCGGCGCTTGATCCGGGTCGCCACGAAGGCGGACCTCAATCAGGTCCGGGACGATGTCGATCTGTCCCTGTCGGCGGCCACCGGGGAAGGGATGCCGGCGCTGATCCACGCCCTTGAGGCCGAGGCGCAGGCGATGCTCGGCCAGGGCGATGCGGTGCTCACCCGGGAGCGGCACCGCAAGGCGCTCGAGCGGGCCGGAGAGTCGGTGTCGCGCGCCCTGGAGATGATGATCGTGAGCGGTCCGCTCGAGCTGATCGCCGAGGAGGTCCGGCTCGCCGCTCGTGCCGTGGGGGAGATCACTGGGCGCGTCGATGTGGAATACGTGCTCGACCGGCTGTTCTCCAGCTTCTGCATCGGGAAATGAGCCATTATGAGGCCGCGAAGCTGTGGCTAAAGCACGGAATGGTGTGTGGATCGGGACCTGACAAGCGTCTGAGAATCGGTGCATAGACTGTGGACGACCGGTTCGTCGGAGCGGATGTTTCACGTGAAACATTTTGCCCTTTGACCCGGATCCGAACAGGCCGTAGACGCCTGTCCTGGAGACAAGAATGACCCAACATTTCGACGTGATCGTTGTCGGCGGTGGACATGCCGGCGCCGAGGCCGCGGCTGCCGCATCCCGCATGGGCGCGCGCACCGCTCTCGTCACCCACAAGGCCGGCACGATCGGTACCATGTCCTGCAACCCGGCCATCGGCGGGCTCGGCAAGGGGCACCTCGTCCGCGAGATCGACGCCCTCGACGGCGTGATGGGTCGGATCGCCGACAAGGCCGGCATTCAGTTCCGCCTGCTCAATCGCCGCAAGGGACCCGCCGTTCGCGGTCCCCGCACCCAGGCCGACCGCAAGCTCTATGCCCGCGCCATGCAGGCGGAGCTGTCCCGGACGCCGAACCTGACCATCATCGAAGGCGAGGCCGACGACCTGATCACGACGGGCGACCGGGTGTCCGGCTTGCTCCTGACCGACGGGCGCACCCTCGCCTGCGGCGCCGTCGTCATCACCACAGGGACCTTCCTGTCGGGGCTGATCCATATCGGCGAGCGCAAGATCCCGGCGGGCCGCATGGGCGAGCGCCCCTCGCTCGGACTGCCCAAAACCTTCGCCCGACTCGGCTTCAGCCTCGGCCGCCTGAAGACCGGCACGCCGCCCCGCCTGGACGGCCGCACCATCGACTGGGCCGGGGTCGAAAAACAGGCCGCCGACGACGAGCCGGTGCCGTTCTCCCACCTCACCGGCGAGATCACCACGCCTCAGATCGAATGCGGAATCACCCGCACGACGGCAGGGATCCACGACCTGATCCGGGCCAATCTCCACCGGGCGCCGATGTATGCTGGTGACATCCAGGGCAGGGGGCCGCGCTATTGCCCATCCATCGAGGACAAGGTGGTGCGCTTCGCCGACCGCGAGACCCATCAGATCTTTCTGGAGCCGGAGGGCCTCGACGACATCACGGTCTATCCGAACGGGATTTCGACCTCCCTCCCCGAGGATGTGCAGCTCGCCCTGCTGCCCCAGATCCCGGGACTCGAGAAGGTCCGCATGCTCCAGCCGGGCTATGCCATCGAGTACGATTACGTCGATCCGCGTAACCTGACGGCCAGCCTGGAGACGAAGGCGGTAAGCGGGCTGTTCCTCGCGGGCCAGATCAACGGCACCACGGGTTACGAGGAGGCCGCAGCCCAGGGCTTGGTCGCCGGCCTTAACGCTGCCCGGCGCGCCGCAGGACAGGACGGCGCGGTGTTCGACCGGGCCGAGTCCTATATCGGGGTGCTGATCGACGACCTGATCACCAGGGGCGTCAGCGAACCCTATCGCATGTTCACCTCGCGCTCCGAGTACCGGCTGAGCCTGCGCATCGACAATGCCGACGAGCGGCTGACCCCGAAGGGTCTCGACCTCGGCTGTGTCGGCCGGGACCGCCAGGAGCATTTCGGCCGGTCCCAGGAGGAGATCCGGCGCGTGGCCGGGCAGCTTCGCGGCCTCACGGCCACTCCGAAGGAGGCAGCGCGGCAGGGCCTCGAGCTGAACCAGGACGGGATCCGTCGCAGCGCCTATCAGCTTCTCTCCTACCCGCATATCGGCTGGGACGACCTCATCCGCCTGTGGCCGGAGCTCGGCTCCGTCTCTGGAACCGTGCGCGAGCGTCTCGAGACGGACGCCACCTATGCGGTCTATATGGACCGGCAGCAAGCTGATATCGCCGCCTACCGCCGCGACGAGGGCATCGTGCTGGAAGAGGGGCTCGACTTCCGTAGCCTCGCCGGCCTGTCGAACGAGATCAAGGCCAAGCTGGATCTCGTACGCCCGGCGACCCTTGGTCAGGCTGCCCGCATCGAGGGTATCACGCCAGCGGCTCTCACGCTGCTGGCGGCGCATGCCCGGAAGCTCTCCGCCAGGGTGCCGAGCGAGACCGCCGCATGAGCAGCTCTACTCCTGCAGCCGGTGTCGGCCACCTCGACGCTTTCGATGTTTCACGTGAAACAAAGGAGAGGCTCGCTCTGCTCGAACGGGAGCTTCGCCGCTGGCAGGCAATCAAGAACCTCGTTGGACCCGGCACACTCGACCACATCTGGGACCGGCACATCGTCGACTCGCTCCAGCTCCTCGATCTCGCACCCGATGCCAAGACCTGGCTCGACCTCGGATCCGGCGCCGGCTTCCCCGGCCTTGTTCTCGCTATCGCCGGGTTCGAGCGTGGCCTGAAGGTCGACCTCGTCGAGAGCAATTCCCGCAAATGCGCCTTCCTGCGCCAGATCGCCCGGCTCACAGGCGTGCACGCCACCGTGCACGAGGCGCGGCTCGAAGCCGTTATTCCGGGCTTCGTCGGCAAGGCCGATGTGGTCTCCGCCCGGGCGTTGGCATCCCTGTCGCAGCTTCTCGACTGGACCGCGCCGCTGTTGAAAGCGGGGACAATGGGCCTCTTCCCCAAGGGCCGGGACGCCGAGATTGAATTGACCGAGGCTCGCAAATCGTGGACATTCGACATCGAGATCCTGCCAAGCCGGACCGATTCCGAAGCCAGGATTCTCCGCATCACTTCCATTGAGAGTCGTTCATGACCACCGACCGCACCGGACCCGACGCAGGAGCGCCGGCACAGCCCCGCATTCTGGTTCTCGCCAACCAGAAGGGTGGCGTCGGAAAAACCACCACGGCCATCAATCTCGGCACCGCGCTCGCGGCCATCGGCGAGAAGGTCCTGATCCTCGATCTGGACCCGCAGGGCAACGCCTCGACCGGCCTCGGTATCGACCGCAAGAGCCGCAGGGTCTCGACCTATCACGTGCTGACCGGGGAAGCGTCGCTCGAGAGCGCCATCACCGAGACGGTGGTGCCAGGCTTATTCGTCGCGCCGTCGACTCTCGACCTGCTCGGCGTCGAATTGGAGATCGCGAGCCAGCGTGACCGTGCCCATCGCCTGCGCAACGCGATCAAGGCTCTGATGGGCGGGGATGTAACGAATCCCTTTACCTATATTTTGATCGATTGCCCGCCTTCGCTGAATCTCCTGACCATCAACGCCTTGACCGCCGCTGACGCCGTTCTGGTGCCCCTCCAATGCGAATTTTTCGCGCTGGAAGGTCTCAGCCAGCTGCTCAAGACGGTCGAGCAGGTCCGTTCGGCCCTCAACCCGAAGCTGACCATCCACGGCGTGGTGCTGACCATGTTCGACCCGCGCAACAACCTCTCCGGCCAGGTGGTGGCGGACGTGCGCCAGTTCATGGGCAGCAAGGTCTACGAGACCATGATCCCGCGGAACGTGCGCGTGTCCGAGGCGCCCTCCCACGGCAAGCCGGTCCTGCTCTACGATCTGAAATGCGCCGGGTCGCAGGCCTACCTGAGGCTCGCGTCCGAAATCATCCAGCGTGAGCGTGCGCTGCGCGCCGCGTAAGTTCCCAACACAATCGAGAGACAGGTATGGCAGACGAAGGCAAGTCGCGTTTGGGCCGGGGACTGGCGGCGCTCATCGGCGAGGTCGGGGACGAGATGACCGTGGTCGAGCGTGGCCGCGGCCAGCGCAAGGTCCCGGTCGAGTTCCTGCGTCCGAACCCGCGCAACCCGCGGAAAGTGTTCGAGGACGGTGAGCTCAAGGAGCTCACCCAGTCGATCCGCGACCGCGGCATCATCCAGCCGATCGTGGTCCGGCCGATGCCGAACACGCCCGACGCCTACGAGATCGTCGCCGGCGAGCGCCGCTGGCGCGCCGCGCAGGCCGCGGGCCTGCACGAGGTGCCGGTGGTGATCGTCGAGATCGACGACAAGACCTCGCTGGAATACGCAATCTTGGAGAACGTCCAGCGCGCCGACCTCAACCCGATCGAGGAGGCGGAGGGCTATTCGCGCCTTATGGCCGAGTTTTCCTACACGCAGGAGAACCTGTCCAAGATCATCGGCAAGAGCCGCAGCCACATCGCCAACATGATGCGTCTGACGGACCTGCCGCAGCCGGTGAAGAAGCTGCTCATCGACCGCCAGATCAGCGCCGGCCACGGCCGCGCCCTCCTGGCCGTGAGCGACCCGGTCGGCACCGCCAAGCGGATTCTCGACCAGGGCCTCAGCGTCCGCCAGGTCGAGGAGATCGCCCAAGGGGACCAGGGCAAGCCGCCGAAGCTCGAGACCAAGTCGGCCGTGAAGCCCGTGAAGGATCCGGACACCCGCGCCCTCGAAAAGGCCCTCCAGGACGTGCTGGGACTGACGGTCTCCATCGACCACAAGGGGCAGGGCGGCGAACTGCGCATCCGCTACAAGACCCTGGAGCAGCTCGACGGGTTGTGCCGGCGGCTCAATCCGTAAAAGCCCACAGCAAGACGCCCGTCCGGCTCTAACCCGACGGGCGTTGTGTCGTCCGGGGGCGGCTGCGGCCCGACTGGGCTACGATCCCGACTTCGGGTCCTGCTTGGCGAAATAGGCCGCCAGGGCCTCGATCTCCTCGTCGGTGAGACGCTTCGCCATCACCATCTGGGGGTTCTGCCGCTCGCCGCTGCGGAACAGACGCAGCTGGGCTGAGAGGTCATGAACTGGACGCCCGGCCAGCGCGGGCACGCCCTGCACCTGCGGCTTGCCGGTCTCTCCGTGACAGGACATGCACAATTCCAGCTTGTCGCCGACGTCCTGCGCCGCGGCCGGGCCAAGGGCCCAACAGGCGAGAAGCAGCACCGCAGCCGGTCTTCCGAACAAGCGAATCACCAAGGCACATCCTCCCGCGCGCGAGCCGATCGGGTACAACCCATACCGCGACTTTCTGAACGCCGCGTAACAGGAGCCTTCCGGGTTGCCCTCCATTGGCGGCTGCGCTCTCATGGCGAGTTGTGACCCAACGTCATCATCCCAACGACACAAATACCCAGGGAGCCGCCATGCCTTTCGCCTCAAGCCCGACCCGCCGCCTCATGCTGGGCCTCGCCCTCGGCCTCACCGCCACCCTGACGACGGGCGTCGCCTTCGCGCAAGCGGCCTATCCGCAGCGTCCGGTGCGCCTCATCGTGCCCTTCACGGCGGGCGGCACCACCGACATCTTCGCCCGGCTCGTGGGCGAGAAGCTGTCCGGGTCGCTGGGGCAGCAGTTCATCATCGACAACCGCGGCGGGGCAGGGGGCAACATCGGCACCGACGCGGTCGCGAAGGCGGAGCCCGACGGCTACACGCTCGTCATGGGAACGGTCGGCACCCACGCGATCAATCCGAGCCTCTACGCCAAGATGCCCTACGATGCGCTCACCGACTTCGCGCCCGTGGCCTATGTGGCGGGCGTTCCGAACCTGATGGTGGTGAGCCCCAAGAAGGTGAAGGCGACAAGCGTGCAGGAGTTCATCGCCGAGGCGAAGGCCGCGCCCGGCAAGTTCACCATGGCGTCCTCGGGCAACGGCACCTCGATCCATCTCTCGGGCGAGCTGTTCAAGCAGATGACCGGGATCGAGATGCCGCACGTGCCCTATCGCGGCAGCGGCCCGGCCGTAAACGACCTCATCGGCGGCCAGGTGGACGTGATGTTCGACAACCTGCCGTCCTCCATCGAGCAGGTCCGCGCCGGCAACCTCAGAGCCCTCGCCGTCACCTCGGCCCAGCGCTCGCCGGCCATCCCCGACAGGCCGACCCTGGCGGAAGCGGGCCTGCCCGGCTTCGAGGCCTCGAGCTGGTTCGCGCTCTTCGCCCCGAAGGGCACCCCGCCCGAGATCGTCGCCAGGCTGAACCAGGAGGTCCGCAAGGCGCTGGAAACCCCGGAGCTCCAGAAGCGCTTCGCGGATCTCGGCGGCGAGATCAAGCCGATGAGCCCGGACGAGCTCGCGGCTTACGTAAAGGCGGAGCACGAGAAATGGGCCAAGGTGGTGAAGGCCTCCGGCGCCAAGGTCGATTGACCCTGGCGTGCCGGCCCGGACGGGAGAGGCGCCATGGACCCTGAACTGACCATCCGGGTCATGGATCGGGCGGACCTCGATCTTGCGCTCCAACGGGCGGCGGCGGAGGGCTGGAACCCCGGTCTGAAGGATGCCGAGTGCTTCCAGGCCGCCGACCCGGACGGGTTCCTGGTCGGCTATCTCGGCGATGAGCCGGTGGCGTCGATCTCGGTCGTGCGCTACTCCGCGGGCTTCGGATTCCTGGGCCTCTACATCGTCCGGCCGGACCAGCGCGGGCGCGGCTTCGGGCGCCGGCTCTGGCAGGAGGGCATGGCGCATCTCGACGGCTGCACCGTCGGCCTCGACGGGGTCGTGGCGCAGCAGCCGAACTACGCCAGATCCGGTTTCGTCCTGGCGCACCGCAACGTGCGCTACGGCGGGACACCGGCGCTCCAGGCCCCGTCCGACATCCGCCTCCAGGCGGTCGGGCCGACGCTCACGGAAGCGGTCCTCGCCTATGACCGGTCGCTCTTTCCGGCCCCGCGGGAATCCTTCCTGCGCTGCTGGCTCCGGCCGGACCGCCGTGCCGCCCTGGCCTTCGTGGAGGAGGGGGCGCTGAGGGGCTACGGCGTCGTGCGCGAATGCGGGAGCGGCTTCAAGATCGGGCCGCTCTTCGCCGACCATGAGGAGGCGGCCGACCTCCTGTTCCGGGCTCTCGGGGCGAAGGCTGGCGGCGCACCGGTCTTCCTAGACCTGCCGGAGCCGAACGAGGCGGCCGTCCGGCTCGCCACTCGCCACGGGCTCGCGCCGGTCTTCGAGACGGCCCGCATGTACCGCGGGCCCGCGCCCAGCCTGCCGCTGGCGCGGATCTACGGCATCACCACCTTCGAGCTCGGGTGAGACTCATCGGCGGTCTTATAGCCAGTGATTGAGCCTGAAGCGCCGGTAGAGCCACGCGCAGACCAGGATGATCGCCGCCAGCACGACCGCATAGCCGTATTTCCAATGCAGCTCCGGCATGGCGTCGAAGTTCATGCCGTAGATGCCGGCGACGGCGGTCGGAACCGCCAGAATGGCCGCCCAGGCCGCGAGCTTGCGGGTAATCTCGGTCTGCTGGGCCTGACCGGTCATCAGGCTGGTCTCGAACGCGAAGGCCAGCACCTCGCGTAAGGACTCGATCTCCTCCTGGACCCGGCGGATATGGTCGGACACGTCCCGGAAGAGCGGATGCATCGTGGCGTCGATCCCCGGCAGGCCCGGATGCTCGAGCCGACGGCATACCTCCACCAGCGGCACGACGGCGTTGCGCAGGCGCAGCAGGTCGCGGCGGAGCTGGTACAGGCGCGTCACCTGGTCCTGCGAGAACTGGACCGCCAGGATCCCGTCCTCGATCTCCTCGACCTCGGCCTGGATGGTCTCGATCACCGGCATGTAATTGTCGACGATGAAGTCGAGGATCGCATAGAGGATGAAATCCTCGCCGGCCGACAGGGCCTTCGGGGCCGCCTCGCAGCGCTCGCGCACCGGGGTGTAGGATGTGGACGCGCCGTGCCGGACCGACACCACGTAGCCGCGTCCGACGAACAGGTGCGTCTCCCCGAAGGCGATGCGCCCGTCGAGCATCTGTGCCGTCCGGGCCACCACGAACAGGGCCTCGCCATATTGCTCGACCTTGGGCCGCTGGTGCGCCTTGAGGGCGTCCTCGATGGCGAGGTCGTGGAGGCCGAACTCGGCCTGGACCTGCCGCAGGAGGTCGAGGCTCGGCTCGTGGAGGCCGATCCAGACCATGTGGTCGGGCTTGCGCGACCACTCGCCGGCCTGCTCGATCGGGATCTCGGTGATCCGTCGTCCGCCCGCATAGACCGCGGAAGCGACGACGCCGGGAGGTCGCTGAACCGGGACGGAGCCGAGCCTGAGGGTTTCGGTCATGCCGGATCAACGCGCAAAGCCCCGAGAGGGTGCCGCGGCGCTGCGCCGATCTACCGCCGGGCCGCCCGTGCCAGGTCGAGCAGGGTCTTGGCCGCGATCGTGTCGTCCAGGTCGGACAGGCGACGGGTTTCCAGTAGGCTCGTCTGCAGGAGCTGGATCGCATGCCGGAGGCTGTCGGAGGTCCAGCGCTGAAGATGGCGCTCGATCTGGGGCTTGCGGCGGAAATGCAGGGAGCGCATGCCCTCGACCACCGCGCCGACCGGCCGGCCCTCCTCGACCGAAAGACGGGCCGGCAGCAGCATCAGGGCATGACGGAGGGCGGCGCCGAGCACGGTGGAGGCGTTCACGCCTTCCGCCGCGAGCCGGCGGGAGCCGGTCTCGAGGCCGGTGCCGTCGCCCCCGAAGGCGGCGTCGACCACCGAATCCATGGCAAGGCTCGACACGTCGCTCATGATCGCGTCCACGTCCGCCAGGGTGATCTCGGACTGGCCGCGGGCATAGAGCATCAGCTTGGCGAGCTCGCCACGGGTGGCGAGGCGGTCGCCGCCGAGGCTCGCCAGCAGCGCGGTGCGCGCCTCGCGGCCGATGGAAAAGCCGTTCTGCTTCAGGGTCTCGTCCACGACCGCCCCGAGGTCTTTCCCTGAATCCGCGTAGCACGGGAGGGCGAGCGCCTTTTGGGACTTCTCGCAGAGGGTGCGCAGGGGCGAGGACTTCTGGAGGTCGCCGCCCTCGATCACGATCACCGTGTCCTGCAATTCGCCCTTGAGGACGGCGTCGACGGCAGGCGCGATGTTGCGCGAGGTCGACTTGATCCACAGGGCACGCTTGCCGCCGAACAGCCCCATGGTGCCGGCCTCGTCTGCGAGGCGGCCGGGATCGGCCGCGATGTCGTCGCCGTCGATGCGGATCAGCTGAAACGGATCGGCCGGGTCGGTCACCGAGCGTTCGGCCAGGGCCTTGGCGCGCTCGTTGATGAGGCCGATGTCCGGTCCGTAGAACAGGAAGACGCCGATGCGCGGATCAGGGCGCCGCAGCGCCCCTTCCACGTCACCGGCTTTCACGGCCACCATAGCGGCTTACCGGCGCGAGAGTTCCGCCTGCAGGCGGGTCTTGACCTGCTCGGCCAGCTCCTTGGCGAGGCGGATCTCCGCGTCGCGGCCGGCGCGCACGGTGGCGAAGCGCTGCTCGAAGCGGTCGTAGGAGGCCGACTCTGTCGCGACGCCGGTGGTGATCACCGTCGGGCCTTCCTTCAGGGTGTAGGTGAGGCTGCCCGTGAGCGTCGCCGAAAGCGCGCGCCCGGACACGCTGTCGACCACCGGCGTGCTGATCGACTGGGTATATGACAGGTTCAGCACGTAGCGCTTTGGCAGGTCCTGGCCCGATCCATTGAGGGCGTAGATCAGCTCGCTGCGCAGGTAATGGCCGAAGCGGGCATAGGCCTCCGGCCAGTCAATCTCTGGCACATCGATTGAGGCCAGCATGGTTTGCAGCGACTGGCCGGAGGCCGTCGGCCCGTGGAGGGGACGGAAGCAGGCGGACAGGCCGAGAGAGAGGCCCGCGACGAGAGCGACGCGGGCAAGGCCCCTGAAATTAAGCGACGACATTCACGATCCTCTGGGGAACGACGATGATCTTGCGGGCAGGCTTGCCTTCCATAGCCTTTTGCACGGCGTCAAGCGAGAGCACGGCCGCCTCGATGGCGGACTGATCCGCGTCGCGGGCGACGGTGACGTCGGCGCGCTTCTTGCCGTTGACCTGCACCGGCAGTGTGATGGTGTCCTCCACCAGCAGGGAGCGCTCCACCGCCGGCCATGCGGCCTCGGCCGCCAGGCCCGGCTGGCTCAAGCTTTGCCAGCATTCCTCGGCGAGGTGCGGCATCATCGGGGCGAGCAACTGCACAAAGATGCGGCCGGCCTCGCGGAAGGCCTCGGCCAGGCCCGGCTCGTCGGCGTTCTTGGAGCGGGCCAGCAGGTCCTGCAGGCTGTTGGCGAGCTCGTAGATCTGCGCCACGCAGCGGTTGAAGCGCAGGCGCTCCACGTCCTCCTCGACGGCCGCGAGGGCCTTGTGGGCGGCCTTGCGGACGGCGGTGCCGATGGGTCCCTCGGCTGCGGCGCCGTCGCCGGCCGCGGCGCTGCGGTCGGCGATCTCGCCCACGAGGCGCCATACGCGCTGCACGAAGCGGCCCGCGCCCTGCACGCCTTCCTCGGTCCAGATCACGTCGCGCTCCGGCGGCGAGTCGGACAGCATGAACCAGCGCGCCGTGTCGGCCCCGTAGGACGCGATGATCTCGTCCGGATCGACCGTGTTCTTCTTGGACTTCGACATCTTCTCGATCGAACCGATCTCGATCGGCGCGCCGGTCGTCACGTGGACCGCCTTGCGGTTCGCGCCGTCGGACTCGATGCGCACGTCGCCGGGCAGCACCCAGGCGCCGCTCTGGTCCTTGTAGGTCTCGTGCACCACCATGCCCTGCGTGAACAGGCCCGCGAAGGGCTCGTCCAGGCTCACGTGGCCGGCCTTCTTCATCGCGCGGGTGAAGAAGCGCGAATAGAGCAGGTGCAGGATCGCGTGCTCGATGCCGCCGATATACTGGTCCACCGGCAGCCAGGAATCGACCACCGACCGCTCCACCGGCAGGTCCGCGAGGTCCGGATCGGTGAAGCGCGCGAAGTACCAGGACGAGTCCACGAAGGTGTCCATGGTGTCGGTCTCGCGCCGGGCCTTCCCGCCGCAATGCGGGCAGTCCACGTGCTTCCAGGTCGGGTGCCGGTCGAGCGGGTTGCCGGGCACGTCGAAGGAGACGTCCTCGGGCAGCACCACAGGCAGCTGGTCCTTCGGCACCGGCACGACGCCGCAGGCATCGCAGTGGATGATCGGGATCGGGCAGCCCCAGTAGCGCTGGCGCGAGATGCCCCAGTCGCGCAGGCGGAAATTGACCTTGCGCTCGCCCACCGGGCGGTTGGCGCGGGTCTCGGATTCCAGGCGGCGGGCGACCTCCTCCTTGGCCTCTTGGATCGTCATGCCGTCCAGGAAGCGGGAATTGATCATCCGGCCTTCGCCGTCATAGGCCTCGTCGGTGATCACGAAGGCGGCCGGATCCGTGTCCGGCGGGCACACCACGGGGGTGTTGCCCAGGCCGTACTTGTTCACGAAGTCCAGGTCGCGCTGGTCGTGGGCCGGGCAGCCGAAGATGGCGCCGGTGCCGTATTCCATCAGGATGAAGTTCGCGACGTAGACAGGCAGCGTCCAGTTCGGGTCGAACGGGTGCTGCGCCCGGATGCCGGTGTCGAAGCCGAGCTTTTCCGCCTTCTCGATCGCCTCCTGGGCGGTGCCGATGCGCTTGCACTCCTCGATGAAGGCGGCGAGCTCCGGGTTCTTCTCGGCAGCGGCGCGGGCCAGCGGATGGTCGGGCGCGACCGCCATGAACTTCGCGCCGAACAGGGTGTCGGGGCGCGTGGTGTAGATCTCGAGCTCGCTCTCGCCGTTCGGGGTCGTGTCGGGCTGCAGCGCGAAGCGGACCAGCAGGCCCTCGGAGCGGCCGATCCAGTTGCGCTGCATCAGGCGCACCTTCTCGGGCCAGCGGTCCAGCTCCTCGAGCTTCGCGTTCAGGTCCTCGGCATAGTCGGTGATCTTGAAGAACCACTGGGTGAGCTCGCGGCTCTCCACCAGGGCGCCCGAGCGCCAGCCGCGCCCGTCGATCACCTGCTCGTTGGCCAGCACGGTCTGGTCCACCGGGTCCCAGTTCACCTTCGCGGTCTTGCGGTCGACGAGGCCGGCCTCCAGGAAGTCCAGGAACATGCGCTGCTGGTGCTTGTAGTAGGACGGATCGCAGGTTGCGATCTCGCGGCTCCAGTCGATGGCCAGGCCCATGGACTGCAGCTGCGCCCGCATGGTGGCGATGTTGGCGTAGGTCCATTCCTTCGGGTGGACCTTGTTCTGCATGGCGGCGTTCTCGGCCGGCATGCCGAAGGCGTCCCAGCCCATCGGGTGCAGCACGTTGAAGCCCTTGGCGCGCTTGTAGCGCGCCACCACGTCGCCCATGGTGTAGTTGCGGACGTGGCCCATGTGGATGCGCCCGGACGGATACGGGAACATCTCGAGCACGTAGTATTTCGGCCGCGGGTCGTTGTTGGGGGTCTTGAACAGGTCGCGCTCGTTCCAGACCTTCCGCCATTTCGGCTCGGCTTCCTTGGCGTTGTAGCGCTCAGGCCTCATTTTTCGTCACTATCCGTCAGCTAAAAGTCGAAGCGGCTTGCGCCGCCGGGTTGCGGCGGACTAGGACACAGCTCTCCCGCGCGGTCAACGGCTTCGCGCGCGTGAGGGCCCCCGAGAGGATGCATATGAGCGATCACGACCCGGTCCAAGGCCTGAACGAGGTGCGCGCCGCCATCCGGCGCGCCGCGTCCGACTACGACCGCGACCCGGCCTCCGTCACCCTGGTGGCGGTGTCCAAGACCTTTCCGGCGGAGGACATCGAGCCCGTGCTGGCGGCAGGCCAGCGGGTCTTCGGCGAAAACTACGTGCAGGAGGCCAAGACCAAGTGGCCCGGCTTACGCGAGCGCTACGCGGACGTCGAGCTCCACCTCATCGGGCCGCTGCAGTCGAACAAGGCCAAGGAGGCGGTGGCCCTCTTCGACGCGATCCACACCCTCGACCGGCCCTCGCTCGCCGAGGCGCTCGCCAAGGAGATCGGGAAGTCGGGCAGGAAGCCCCGCCTGCTGGTCCAGGTGAACACCGGCGAGGAGCCGCAGAAGGGCGGCGTGGCGCCCGGCGACATCGACGCCTTCCTGGAGGCCTGCCGCACGACCTACGGCCTGGAGATCGAAGGGCTCATGTGCATCCCGCCGGCCGAGGACCCGCCCTCGCCGCATTTCGCCCTGCTCAACCAGATCGCCAAGCGCCAGGGCCTGAAAACCCTGTCCATGGGCATGAGCGCCGATTTCGACGAGGCGATCCAGCTCGGCGCCACCCATGTGCGGGTGGGGAGCGCGATCTTCGGGACTAGGCCGCGGAACGCTTGATCCCGACCCAGCCTCCTACAGGGTCGCGGCGACCCGTCCGACGTCCGCCAGCACCGCGTTGCGCTGCTCGTCCGTCGCCTTGGCCTCGGCATAGTAGGCGGCGATCAGAATAGAGCCGCGGCCGGGCGGCCAGAGGATCGCGATGTCGTTGGCGGCGCCGTTGTCGCCGGTGCCGGTCTTGTCGCCGACGCGCCAGTCCCGCGGCAACGCCGCCCGGATGCGCCTGTCGCCGGTCTTATTGGCGACGAGCCAGGCAGTGAGCTGCTCGCGCGAAGGACCCGACAGGGCCTCTCCGAGAAGCAGCTTCTCCATCGTGCCGAGCATCGCGGCCGGCGTGGTGGTGTCGCGCGGGTCCCCGGGCGTCGCCTCGTTCAGGGCGGTCTCGATCCGGTCGAGGCGCGTCATGGAATCCCCGAGCGTGCGCGCATAAGCCGTGAGGGCCGCAGGCCCGCCGAAGCTCTCGAGCATGAGGTTGCCGGCGGTGTTGTCGCTCGAAGTGATCGCCGCTTCGCAGATCTGAGCCATGGTCATGCCGGTGCCGACGTGCTTTTCCGTCACGGGCGACCAGCGCACGAGATCGGCCTTCGTGAAGGTCATGTGGCGGTCGAGGCGCTCCTCGCCGCGATCGACCCGGGCGAGCACGAGGGCGGCCGCCACGGCCTTGAACGTGCTGCACATGGCAAACCGTTCCCCGGCCCGGTGCTCGATCCGCCGACCGGTCTGCGTGTCGAGGATGGCGACCCCGAGGCGGCCGCCGTGCCGGCGCTCCAGGTCTGCGAGCCGGGCCTTCGGGTCCTGCGCGGCGGCCCGGCCGGCGAGGGCTGGAATCGCCAGAAAGGAGCCGGCGAGCGCCGTCCGGCGCGTGATGGAGATTTTCGTTCCTGATGGCATGGCGAAGAGCCCTGTCGTTGCGAAAGCAACTCGGCTATAGCCGGGCCGGAATGCTGAATGAAGTGACATGTCTTCAGCTCCGGCTGAACCGCATTCAGGGGAATGTTCATGGATTGGCGACGGCTCGACCTGAACCTGCTGAAGGTTCTGGGATGCATGCTGGAGGAGCGCAGCGTCGCCCGCACGGCCGAGCGGCTCTTCATCACGCCCTCGGCCGTAAGCCACGCGCTCGCCCGCCTGCGGCGCGCCTTCGGGGACCCGCTCTTCGTGCGCTCGGGCGCCCTCATGGTGCCGACGCCCCGCGCAGCGGCCCTCGAACGGTCGCTGGCGGTCTTCACCGCGAGCCTCGATCTCCAGCTCGACCCGTCCCGGGCAAGCGACGCGGCCTTCGACCCCGCCCGCTCGACCCGCAACATCCGGATCGTGGCGCCGGGCGCCCTCGACCTCAGCCTCGTCCCGCGCATCGTCGCGGCCATGCGGGAGGCGGCTCCCGGCATGACGCTCGCGGTCGAGCCCTTCGAGCGGCGCAGCTACGAGAACGACCTCGCGAGCGGCCGGGTGGACTTCGTGTTGTCGGTCGGCGGGCACACCCTTGCCAGCGACAACGTGGGATCCGCCGTGGTGCGCGAGGACGAGCTCGTGGTGCTGGTCGGGCCGAAATCGGCCCTCTACGACGGGCCCGACGCCATCGAGACAGCCGCGTATCTCTCCCAGCCTCAGGTCTATCCGCTCCCGTGGCCGGTGATGCAGAATTATCTCGACGTGGTCCTGGCCCGCAGCGGCAAGCGCCGCAACTTCTCCCTGCTCCTGTCGAGCTATGCGGGCCTCGGCGAGGTGCTGACCGGGACCGACCTGATCGCGTCGCTGCCCGACCACACCGCGGCCGTGCTGGTGCGCAGCCATCCGACCTTAAGGCTCCTGCGGATGACTCCGGTGCGGCGCTCCGACCTCACCTTGCTCTGGTCGCAGGCGGGCCAGCAGGAGCCTGCGCTCCGCTGGATGAAGTCCGTCATCGCGACGGCCGCTTCCGCCGAATAGGCGGCGGGAGTTGCCTCCCGCATGGACGGCCGCTAAGCTTAACCCATCGATCCACGTTCGAACCACAGGAGGGCTGCATGTGTGAAGCGATGCATCTACGCATGTTCGGCCCCTGGCATGCCCTGCAGCAGCTTGTTGCAGGGCCGGCCATCGATCGGATGTGACGAGGGGTTTCCTCCCAGCATTTTCAGCCGCACAACCGGCCTTTCGCCGGTGCTGACAATGCTCCCCTGGTCCTCATCCCATTCTGGTCAGCTCTGAACGGCTCGTCCGCCGCGCTTCGTCGAAGCGGCCGGCGGAAAGACGGACGTTCCCGCTATCGCGCGATGGTTTTTCCGCGCAAGACCAATGAGATGACCCATGGGCTCCATCAGCCTCCGCAATGTCGGCGTGCTCGCCGCGAATCCCCTGTTCCAGAACCTCAACCTCGTCATCGGCGAGGGCGACCGCATCGGCCTCGTGGCCGCCAACGGCGCCGGCAAGTCCACGCTGCTCAAATGCCTCGCCGGGCTCGCCGAGCCGACCTCGGGCGAGATCGTCCGCTCGCGCGGTTTGCGCATCGGCCTCGTCGAGCAGGAGGTGCCGGTACACCTCCTCGATCTCTCCCTTCGCGAGGTCCTGCACCGGGCCCTCGATCCCGAGGATCGCGACGGGCAGGACTGGCGCATCGACATGGTGCTCGACGAGTTCGAGACGCCGGCCGATCTGCGCGAGCGCCCGATGCGGGCGCTCAGCGGCGGGTGGCAGCGGCTCGCGCTGATCGCCCGCGCCTGGATCGCCGAGCCGGACCTGCTGCTGCTCGACGAGCCCACCAACCATCTCGATCTCGCCAAGCTGTTCTGGCTGGAGACGTGGATCGGGAATGCCGGCTACCGGGCGCCCGTCGTGGTCGCGAGCCACGACCGGGACTTCCTCGACGCCTGCACCACCAAAACCCTCTTCCTGCGCCCGGGGGAATCCGTGTCCTTCGCGCATCCGTACCGCCGCGCCCGCGCGCTGCTGGACGCGCACGATGCGGCGGCGCAGGCACAGCAGGAAAAGACCCTGAAAGAGGTGAAGCGCCTGCGCCAGAGCGCCCAGGAGCTGCGCAACGTAGGGATCAACAGCGGCAGCGACGCCGCCCAGGTGAAGTCCGCCCAGATGAAGCGGCGCGCCGAAGCCCTGGAGCAGGGCGCGCGCGCGCTTCACCAGGAGAGGCCGGGCGAGATCAGGCTCGCCAGCCGGGGCACGCATGCGCGGGTGCTGGTGCGGATCGAGAATGTGGTCGTGGCGACGCCCGACGGGCGCGGTCTCTTCACGATCCCAAGGCTCGAGGTGGCGCAGCAGGACAGGATCGTGGTGCTCGGACGGAACGGCGCCGGCAAGTCCCAGCTGGTGCGCCTGCTGCACCGGGCCGCGACGGAGCCGGACAGCGTCCCCGGCATCCGGGTCAGCCCGAGCCTCGCGCCGGGCTACGTGGACCAGGACATGTCGCAACTGCCCGAGCGGACCACGGCGCACGACTTCATCCTGTCGCGCTTCCGCCTCGGCGATCAGCGCAGCCGCGCCGTCCTGGCGGAGGCGGGATTCTCCATCGAGCGCCAGGGGCTTCCCATCGGCAAACTCTCGCTGGGCCAGAAAGCCCGCCTCGGCCTCCTGGCCCTGCGGCTGTCGTACCCGAACGTCTATCTCCTGGACGAGCCCACGAACCACGTGGACATTCCGGGCCGCGAGCAGCTCGAAGCGGAGATCCTGGATTCGGACGCGACCTGCATCGTGGCCTCGCACGACAGGAGCTTCGTGAACAGCATCGGGACCCGCTTCCTGCTCATCGACCGGGGACGGATCCGGGAGATCGACGGGCCGGAGGTGTTTTACGAGACCATGCGCGGTTGAGCGGTGTTCCCACGCTCAGTGAAGTCGCGGAAACGCCATCACCCGACGATCTCGATCCGGGTCTTCGGGCCGATCCGCTCGAGCAGGCGGCGGATCATGCGCCGGTCGACGGCGACGCAGCCCTCGGTCGGCGTGAACCCTGAGCGGGCGAGGTGGAGGAAGATGGCGCTGCCGCGGCCCCGCACGATAGGACCGCGGTTCCAGCCGATGTCGAGCACCACGTCGTAGAGGTGATCGTCGCGCCACATCTTCTCGTGGCTCGTGGGGCAGGGCAGGGGGACGAGGCGGTTGTAGCGCCGGTCGGCGGGGTCGTCCGACCAGCCGTCCCGCGGCCGGATGCGGCGAAGCGCGAGGCCCGTGCGGGGCCGGGGCCCGTGATCGGCCCGGTAGAAGGCCTGGAGCAGGCGGAAGCGTCCGACCGGCGAGGCGCCGTCGCCCTCGCGCTTGCCCGGGCGCGTTCCGGAGCGGCCGAGCGCGCAGGGCAGCACGAGATTGCCGGCCTCCAGCCGCCCACGGCGGTGGTCGAGCGGGGAGCGATGGACTCGGACGACGGCGACGTAAGCACGTTTCATGGCAGTGGAAGGCCAGGGCCCGCCCCTTGTTGTCAAGCTGGGAATGACTACTCTAAGGCAAGATCCTGAACGGCACGTCTCGTATCCGCCACCGGCGAGATCCGGTTGTCCGGCAAGGGCGCCGTTGTTGACCGACGGGGCGGCCTTGCCGATATCAATCGGTCCCAAGCCGTTCCGCCGCCTGCCCGATCCACTGCGTTGAAGGGTTTCCGATGTCGAATGCCAGCCGCCTCCTTGTCGTCGACGACGATCAGGACCTGCGCGACACTCTCGCCGAACAGCTCGGCCTGTACGACGAGTTCCGCGTCTCGACCGCGGAAACGGCAACGGGCGCCATCGAGGCCGTCAAGGGCGACCGGATCGACCTCGCCATTATGGATGTGGGCCTCCCCGACATGGACGGGCGCGACGCGGTCAAGGTCATGCGCCAGGGCGGCTTCCGCAGCCCCATCATCATGCTGACGGCGCAAGGGTCCGACACCGACACGGTAATGGGCCTGGAGGCGGGCGCCAACGACTACGTGGTCAAGCCGTTCAAGTTCGCGGTGCTGCTCGCCCGCATCCGGGCGCAGCTGCGCCAATACGAGGCCAGCGAGGACGCGGTCTTCCAGATCGGCCCCTACACGTTCCGGCCGGGATCGAAGCTGCTGACCACCGAGAAGGGCTCCAAGCTCAAGCTCACCGAGAAGGAGACCGCGATCCTGCGTTATCTCTACCGGGCCGGCCAGGCCGTGGTGGGGCGCGACACCCTGCTGACCGAGGTCTGGGGCTACAACTCCAACGTCACGACCCATACGCTCGAGACGCATATCTACCGGCTGCGGCAGAAGATTGAGGCCGACCCGTCGAACGCCCGCATCCTGGTCACCGAGCCCGGCGGCTACAAGCTGATCCCCTGACCCGTCATGGCGCTCGAAGACGATATCGCGATCCTGTCGAGGGCGCCCCTGTTCAGCCTGCTCGACCGGGACGCCCTGCGGCTGGTCGCCTTCGCGTCCGAAACCCGGATCCTGCGCGCGGGCGACATGCTGTTCCGCAAGGGCGACCGTTCGGACGGGGGCTACGTGGTGAGCCGCGGCGCCATCGGGCTCGACGCCAATGACGACGGGTCGCCCGCCGCCTTCGTGGCCGGCCCCGGCTCCCTCATCGGCCAGGCGGCCCTGTTCACCCGGGTGGTGCGCCCGGCCACCGCCATCGCGCAGGAACCGTCCACAGTAATCCGCGTGACGCCCAGCCTCATGCGCCGCGTGCTGGAGGAGTTTCCGGACGCCGCCGCCGCCATGCACGACGCCATGGCCGAGGAGCTGGACCGGCTGACGGAAGGCCTCGAAAAGGTCCGCCAGCAGCTCATCGCCATCGACGGCGAGACGCCCGCGAAGCCCGACGAGGACCAGGGCTGAAGCCGCCGCAGGCCCGCCCTTCGCCCGCTGGCTCAGACGTAATTACCTTGCGGAAATTCAGGGTTCACGAGAGGCGCGGATCGGGTAACTTGGCCGCAATGGCAACGATTCGAGGAAGGGCGATGTTCAAGATACATCCGGGCCTCAAAGCCATCGCCATCCTGGCAGGACCCGCCGCCCTGATCCTCGGCGTCCATGCGGTCTCCAAGAATCTCGAGCCTTCCCGGCCCTACGACCCCCGGACCGCCGAGCTCATGCGGAGCATCTACGAGCGCTGCACGGCAGTGCCGAAGCTCGAGCGGACCGTGCGCTGCGACGAGTACGTGAGCTATTTCGAGGCCTGCACCCGGGGCCAGGTCGAATGCAGCCTCGCCTCCGCGCACGAGCTCCTGGCGCGCCTGAGCTTCAACCCGCCGCCCCTGCGCCTGCCGGTGGTCGAGCCGGTCTCCGTCACCCACGCCTCCGCACCCTGACTAGGGCGTCCCGAGCCTCCAGCCGAAACGGCGGGCTCACAGCTCCAGCACGGCCGTCACCGGCACGTGGTCGGAGGGGCGCTCCCAACCGCGGGTCTCGCGGGTCACGTCGATGGAGCGGACGGCATTCTTGATGTCGTCGGAGACCCAGATGTGGTCGAGGCGGCGGCCCTTGTCGGCGGCGGCCCAATCGGGCGAGCGATAGCTCCACCAGGAATAGATCTTTTCCGGCTCCGGCCGCAGGTGGCGCATGGCGTCGGTCCAGCCCGCCTCCTGCCGCAGCTCCTCGAGCGCCGCCGTCTCGACGGGCGTATGGCTCACCACGTCGAGGAGTTGCTTGTGGCTCCACACGTCGTGCTCCAGCGGGGCGACGTTCAGGTCGCCGACCAGAATGGCCGGCGTGGCCGTAGGCTTCGCCCGTCCGCCCCAGGCCCGCAGCTCCTCCATGAACTGGAGCTTGTGGCGGAACTTCTCGTTCACGTCCGGATCCGGGATGTCGCCGCCGGCCGGCACGTAGAAGTTATGGATCACGACGCCCGAGGCCGCCTTGGCCTGGGGCGCCAGGGTCACGGTGATGTGGCGGGCATCCTGACGACCGCACATCTCCATCACGCTCGTCTCCGAGAAGGGGAAGCGGGACAGGATCGCGACGCCGTTGTAGCCCTTCTGGCCCATATGGACCACGAACGGATAGCCGAAGGATTGCAGCTCTTTGAGCGGAAACTTGTCGTTCGGGCACTTGGTCTCCTGCAGGCACAGCACGTCCGGCCGCCGCTCCTTCAGGAAGCGCTGCACCTGCTCGATGCGCAGGCGGACGGAGTTGATGTTCCAGGTGGAGATGGTGAGATTCACGGGGCAGGTTCCCTTCGGCCGGACGCCTCTGGGCTACGACAGATTTTTTCGCGAGGGAAGCGTCCCGGAGCGCGATCGGGGGTGCGCGTCGCGAAATGCGGGAACCCGGGACCCGATTCGCGGATTCCCGGCCCATGGCGACGGACCAGGACGATCTCAGGCGAAAGGCGCTCGCGATCCACGAGCGGCTCTGCGCCGTCTATGGCTGCCCGATTGCCTATTTCCACAGCCTCGATCCGTTGAGCGAGCTGATCTCGTCGCTCCTGTCCCATCGCACCCGCAACGCCGATTCGGGCCGCGCCTTCAAGGCCCTGCGGGCGCGCTACGCCGACTGGGCCCTGTTGCGCGACGCGCCGGTCGCGGAGGTGGAGGAGACGATCCAGGGGGTGACCTGGCCGGAGCAGAAGGCGCCGCGCCTGAAGGCGGTGCTCGCGGCGATCACCGAGCGGCACGGGAGCCTGACCCTCGATTTCCTGGCCGGCATGCCCGTGGCGGAGGCGCGAGCCTGGCTCGAGGGCATTCCAGGGGTCGGGCCGAAGACCAGCGCGGCGGTCCTGTCCTTCTCGACCCTGCGGCAGGCGGCGCTGCCCGTCGACAGCCATCATCACCGGGTCGCGCAGCGCACCGGGCTCATCCCGCGCTCCATGAGCGTCGGCCCGTCGCACGTGGCGCTCGCGGCCCAGCTGCCGGCCGACTGGGACGCGCAGCAGATCTACGACAACCACGAGGTCATGATGCTGCACGGCCAGCGCTGCTGCTTTTATCGGAGCCCCGCCTGCCGCCGCTGCGCGATCCTGGATCTCTGCCCGACCGGGCAGGGGATCCTGCACGGCGGCGAGGCCGTAGAGGCCGAGGGCGCTTCCGAAAATGCCGCATCCGTGCGCCCCTGAGGCGGCTCACGTTTCGGTGAGTGCTGACGGCTGAATAATCCTATCGAGGGAACGACCCTGCCCCCGGCGCGTTCGACCCGCAACGTCAAAGGAGCATTTCATGCGTAAGATGTTGATGGCTGTTGTTGCGTCCGCCGCGTTCGGGTCCGTCGGCCTCATGGCCGCGCCCGCCTCCGCCCAGACCCAGGCTGCTCCGGTGAGCGACGTGGTCTCGGCGCTGAAGAACGGTCAGCTGCAGACCGATTATTCGCAGTATTACCGCCGCGGCGGCTATTATCGCGGCGGCCCGCGCTACTATGGCCGCCCCTATGCCTATGGCCGTCCGTATTACGGCCGCCCCTACGGCTATTACCGCCGTGACCGTGGCAACGCCCTCGCGGCCGGCGCCGTGGGCCTTGCCACCGGCGCGATCATCGGCGGCGCCCTGGCGCAGTCTCAGGCCCAGGCCGCACCGGTCTATGTGGCCCCGAACCAGGGCTCGGTCGCCTATTGCTCGCAGCGCTTCAAGTCCTACGACCCGGCTTCGGGCACCTATCTGGGCTATGACGGCCTGCGCCATCCCTGCCCGTAACGCGGCAGGCATGGGCACAACGAAAAACGGGCCCCTCGGGGCCCGTTTCTTTTGGCGGCGTCCCGCGCTTACTTCGCCGCGATGACGGCGATCTCGACCTTGAAGGGCGGAGCCGCGAGCTTGGCCTCGACGGTGGCGCGGGCCGGGGTGTTGCCGGGGGAGACCCAGGAATCCCACACGGCGTTCATCTCCTGGAACGTGCTCATGTCGGTGAGCCAGATATTCGCCATCAGGATCTTCGACTTGTCGGTGCCGGCCTCGGCCAGAAGCCCGTCGATGATCGACAGGATCTCGGTGGTCTGCTCGGTGACGCTCTTGCCCGCCGTGGTGTTGGCCACCTGGCCGGCGAGGTAGACCGTGTCGCCGTGCACGACGGCGCCGCTCATGCGGGGACCGGGCTTGATGCGCTGAATCGTCATGATGTGCCCCTTGGCTGATTGGGATTGCCTCCCGCTTGTGGGATGGGTCGGCCCCGGCGGTCAAGCGCATCATGCGGAAAAAATGGGCCCGGTTTTCGCTGACGCGGCCCTTCGGGTCCGCTCGAACGATGCGCTGCTCCAAAAAATGAAACGTCACGCCGCCGGCTCGATCCCGGCGAAGAGGTAGCGGTCGAACCAGTCCGGGAAGGCGCGCACGAGCGCCTTCGGCCCCTCGACCGACAGGCCCATGCGCTGCGCCTGCGCGAAGCCGATATCGCCTCGCCACCAGGCCACCAGGGCGGCGAGCGGCGCACGGATGCAGAGCGCCTCCGGAAAGCCGGGATTCTGGGTGCAGAGCGAGACCTCGGACGCCTTCAGCAGCATGAACCGCGGCTGGCGTTCGCCCTCGATCTCGAAGCGCAGCACGATCGGCTCCGGCGGGAGCGCATCCGCGCGCACGCGCCGCGCCATGTCGACGAGCAGCGGCTGTGCGTCCAAATCCTCTCCAGCCGCGTGACGCGGCAGCCAGCGCTGGCCCCAGGCGCCCATGGCCCTGATCAGATCGGCGAGTTCCAGGCCCGATTCCGAGAGGTCGTATTCGGGGCCATGCTGGCCGTCCGTACGGGTCAGGACCCCGACGGCCACCAGCTCCTGCAGGCGCTCGGACAGCATGGTACGCGAGATCCGCGGGATGCCCCGGCGGATGTCGTTGAAACGCCGGCTGCCGCACAGGATCTCGCGCACGATCAGCAGCGTCCAGCGCCCGCCCAGCACCTCGTGGGCGCGCGCTATCGAACAGAACTGACCGTATCCCGACATGGGATCAGCGCTAGCACGCGGCCGGCCGGCGGAGAAGTCCGGATTCCGGACCTGACACCGGGCCGGTTCGGCCCTAACAGGCGAGGCACCACGACTTCGAACGGGAATGAGCCTCATGAACGGGCAGCGGACGATCCTCGACCATATCGGCAACACCTCGCTCCTGGCCCTGTGCCGCATCGTGCCGGAGAACGGCGCCCGCATCCTGCTGAAGCTGGAGAGCGAGAACCCAACGGGCAGCATGAAGGACCGCATGGCGCTCGCCATGATCGAGGCCGCCGAGCGGGACGGGCGGCTGAAGCCCGGCGGCGCCGTCGTCGAGTACACCGGCGGCAGCACGGGCGTGTCCCTCTCGCTGGTCTGCGCCGTGAAGGGATATCCGCTGCATGTGGTGACCTCGGATGCGTTTTCGCGCGAGAAGCTCGACCACATGAAGATTCTCGGCGCCCGGCTCCAGGTCGTCGAGAGCGAGAGCGGGCGCATGACCGAGAAGCTCACCCGGGACATGATCGCGGCGGCGGGCCAGGTCGCGCAGGAGACCGGCGCCTTCTGGACCAACCAGATGAAGAACCGCGACCAGCTCGCCGCCTATCACGCCATGGCGGAGGAGATCTGGGCCCAGACGGAGGGGCGCATCGACGCCTTCGTCCAGAGCGTCGGCACGGCCGCGTCCCTGCGCGGCATCGCCGAGGGCCTGCGCCGCCGCAGCGACCGGATCCGGATCGCCGCCGTGGAGCCGGCCGAATCCGCAGTGCTGTCAGGCGGCGCGCCGGGCGCCCACAAGATCGACGGCATCGGCGCCGGCTATGTAGTACCGCTCTGGCAGAAGGATCTCGCCGACGACATCGAGCGCGTCTCGACCGAGGACGCCGTCGCCATGGCGCTCCGGCTCGCCCGCGAGGAGGGCATCTTCGCCGGCACCTCCACGGGGGCCAACGTCGTCGCGGCCCTGCGGATGGCCGAGCGGTTGGGACCCGACGCAACGATCGTCACGGTGATGTGCGACACGGGCATGAAATACCTGAAGGGGTTCGGCGCAAGGCTGGGGTGAGGGGACGCGACGGAAAGCGTCGGCCGCATCCAGGAACCGCCTCATGCAGGAGGCGTTCGTCCCGCGACGGCTCCCCACACCAGTGCGGGTGAGGCCGCAGCGAGGTGAACCATGTCCAGAAAGCTGATCCTCAGTGTCGGATTCGTCGCCGCCCTGGCCGTTCCGCTGGCCGGTGCCCAGGCCAAGGACACCGCAAGCCAGGCCTTCATCAAGAAGGCGATCGAAGGTAACCTGTCCGAGGTGTCCCTCGGCCAGCTCGGGCAGCAGAAGGGGGCGAGCGAGGACGTCCGCAACTACGCCCGCCAGCTGGAAACCGATCATTCCAGCGCCAACCAGAAGGCCATGACGGCCGCCGGAACCCTGAACGTGACGCCGCCCACGGATGTGCCGAAGGACAAGAAGGCCGTCTACGACAAGCTGTCGAAGCTCTCGGGCGAGGCCTTCGACCGGCAGTACGTTCAGGCCATGATCGCCGACCACAAGAAGGACATCGCCGAGTACCAGAAGGAGGCCAAGCAGCAGGACGCGGCGGGCGGCTACGCGAGCGAATCCCTGCCGGTGCTGCAGAAGCACCTGGAGATGGCGCAGTCGCTCGCCAAGGCGAAGACGCAGTAGCGGGTCTGCGCCGGCCGACGCCTCAGTACAGCGTCGCGCGCACCCGCTCCTGGAGGCCGTCGTCGTAGGCGTCGCCGCCGACGCGGTTCTCGCTGCACGCCGCGAGAATTCTTCCCGCACTCGGCAGGTTTTTCCGCGTCACGTGCCGCTCGGGATTCCACAGATCGGAGCGCACGACCGCCCGCGAGCACTGGAAGAACACCGCTTCCACGGCGATGACGAGCACCGTGCGCGGCGCCTTGCCGTCGATGGCGAAGCTCTCCAGCAGCGCCGGGTCGGCCGAGATCGCCGCGCGGCCGTTGACGCGTAGAGTCTCGCCGATGCCCGGGATGAGGAAGAGCAGCCCCACATGCGGGTCGCGCACGATGTTGCGAAGCGAATCGATGCGGTTGTTGCCGCGCCGGTCGGGCAGCAGCAGGGTCTTCTCGTCCGCAACCCGCACGAAGCCCGGCCCGTCGCCACGCGGCGAGCAGTCGAGGCCTTCGGGCCCGCGCGTCGCGAGCGCCACGAAGGGCGAGGCCTCGATCATGGCTCGGTATTCGGGGATGACCTGGTCGGTCTCCTTGACGAGGGAGGCCTCCATGGGCGCTCCGTAGAGCGCTTCCAGGGCGGCGAGGTCGGTGATGGCAAACGGATCGGGCACCGCGAATCCTCTCAAGGATGATGGTCCGATACTCGTAGCGGCTCCGCGTGCTCCGAGCCAGTCCGACGGGAGCCCTGTCCCTAGGCGTTGCCGATGAGCACGCCTGCCGCGAACACGAGGGCGCCGCCGAGCACCACCTGGAAGGCGGCGCGCATGAAGGGCGTCTCCATGTAGCGGTTCTGGATGAACGCGATGGCCCAGAGCTCCACGAACACCACCGCGGCCGCGATGATGGTGGCGGTCCAGAAATGCGGGATCAGGTAGGGCAGAGCGTGGCCGAGCCCCCCGATGGCCGTCATGATGCCGGACGCGAAGCCGCGCTTGATCGGCGAGCCTCTCCCGGAGAGCTTGCCGTCGTCGTGGGCGGCTTCGGTGAAGCCCATGGAGATGCCGGCGCCCACCGAGGCCGAGAGGCCGACCAGAAAGGTCTGCCAGGTATCCTGCGTGGCGAAGGCCGCGGCGAAGATCGGCGCCAGGGTCGAGACGGAGCCGTCCATGAGGCCCGCCAGCCCCGGCTGCACGAAGGTGAGGATGAACTGGCGCCGCTCGGTCTGGGCCTCCTCCTCCTTCACGGATTCCGGCGTGTAGGCGAGGCCGAGGCGGCGCGCGAGCGATTCATGGGCCTGTTCGGCCGCCGCGAGGTCGCCGAGGAGCTTGCGGGTCGAGGCGTCCGTGCTGCGCTTGGCGGCCTCCACATAGAACCGGTGCGCCTGCGCCTCCATGGTCTCGGCCGCCGCCCGCACCTTCTCGATGCCGAGCGGCCGCACGAGCCAGTCGGGCTTGCGCTCGTAGTAGCCGCGCACGTGCTCGCGCCGGATCAGCGGAATGGTCTCGCCGAAGCGGCGCTGGTGCAGTTCGATCAGGGCGGCCCGATGGCCGTCTTCCTCGGCAGCCATCTCGTCGAACACTTTGGCGGATTGCGGGAACGACTCGCGCAGGCCCTCCGCATAGGACCGGTAGATCCGCGCATCGTCCTCCTCGGACGAGATCGCGAGCGCCAGGATTTCCTGTTCCGAGAGCGAGTCGAAGGGGCGGCGGTCGAAGCCGAAGACGCGAGACAGCATGGCGGGAGGCCTTGTTTAGAATGGTTCTAAATATCTTGCTCCCATGAGGACGTCAATTGTGCCAAGCTCGACCCGCCGCGAGACAGGCCGGCCGCGTGAGCGCAGCTACGCACGGGTCTCAATCCGCCGGCGGGAACCTCTCCGGGTCCCGTAGCATCCAAACCTTCGGAAGGCAGGTGCCCGATGAAGAACACGACAACCCATCTCGACCTCTCGGCCTTTGACGATGCGGACCTCGTGTCCCAAGCGCGGCTTGGGAACACCGATGCTTTCCGGGTCATCATGCAGCGCCACAACCGCCGTCTCTACCGGGCCGCCCGCGGGATTCTCGGGAGCGACGCCGAGGCGGAGGACGTGGTTCAGGACGGCTATCTGCAGGCCTTCACGCATCTCGACACCTTCCGGGGAGAGGCCCGCCTGTCGACGTGGCTCACCCGCATCGTCATGAACGAGGCGCTGGGCCGCGTGCGGCGCCGGCGCCACATCGTCGATCTGAGCGCCCTCGAGCAGGCGGAAGGCGGCCAGGCGCAGATCCTGATGTTCCCGCAGCCTTCGCCGACCCAGGACCCGGAGGCCGAAGCAGGACGGGCGCAGCTGCGCCGCATGGTGGAGCACGCCGTCGACGAGCTGCCGGAAGCCTTCCGGTCGGTGTTCATGATGCGCGAGGTGGAGGAAATGAGCATCGAGGAGACGGCTTCCTATCTCGGCATCCGCCCCGAGACCGTGAAGACGAGGCTCCACCGGGCGAGGCGGCTGCTGCAGAAGGCGCTCCAGGCCCGGCTCGTGGCGACCATGAAGGACGCCTTTCCGTTCGACGGGCTTCGCTGCAACCGCGTGACCGACCGCGTCATGCAGCGGCTGCAGCGGCAGCCATAAGGTCGGTCACCGGAACGCGGGAACGTTTCGGCGGCGCCTGCATCCAATGCTGCGGCTGGCGGACCCTCGGTCGGAGACAGGGTGCTGCCGGCGATCCCGATGCGGGACCCGCATCGATCGACAGGAGAGAACGATGGCCAAGATTCACCTGACCCTGCTGGGCGCCTGCCTCTGCCTTGCCCCCTACGGCGCGATGGCTCAGGGGGCCGCCAAGCTCACGGACCCGCAGATCGCCCACATCGCCTACACGGCCGGGCAGATCGACATCCAGGCCGCGGAGCAGGCCCTCAAGGAATCCAAGAACAAGGAGGTCAAGGCCTTCGCCAACGATATGGTCCGCGACCACAAGGCCGTGAACGAAAAGGCCCTCGCCCTGGTGAAGAAGCTCAACGTCAAGCCCGAGGACAACGAGACCAGCCGCCAGCTCGTGCAGCAGGCCGAGGCCAAGCGCAAGGAGCTCAGCGCCCTCAAGGGCGCCGCCTTCGACAAGGCCTATGCCCAGAACGAGGTTGCCTTCCACCAGCAGGTCAACGGCGCGCTCCAGAGCACCCTGATCCCGAACGCCAGCAACGGCGAGCTGAAGGATCTGCTCGCGACCGGGCTCAAGATCTTCCAGGGCCACCAGCAGCACGCCGAGCATCTCGTCCAAAGCCTGCCGGCCCGGACCGGGGCCCTGGCTCACTGAAGGGGGCGGATCGATGCGCCGGCTTGCGATCTTGGCCGTGCTCGCCTTGGAGGTGCCGGGCGTTCCGGCGTCCTCGGCCGGCGCGACACAGACCGTCGCCATGAAGGGAATCGCCTACGAGCCGAAGCAGGTCACGGTGCATGTGGGCGACATTGTGGAATGGGCCAACCAGGACATCGTGGCCCATACCGCGACCGCCCGGGACAAGAGCTGGGACGTGAATGTCCTGCCCGGGAAGGCCGGACGCATGGTGATGAAGACGCCGGGCCGGTTCGACTACATCTGCCGCTATCACCCGAACATGACAGGCGAAATCGTCGTGGAGCCCTGACCCGTCAGAGCTGGCCGCCGTCGCCCCAGCGCTCGAGCAGGGCCGCATAGGCGGGATCATGGTAGCGGGACAGGAGGAAGGCCGGCGCGTAGTCGGGCAGGGGGGCTTCCGTGACGTAGCGGGCGATGAGCTCGCCGCCGGCGCAGGAGGCCATCACGCCGAAGCCCGAATAGGCGCAGGAGATGTAGGCGCCCTCCACCGCAACGGGGCCGATCAGCGGCCGGTTTTCCTGGGTGCGCATGTAGTAGCCGCCGTCGATGTAGGGCCGCGGCGTCTCGCCGTTGTAGACCTTGAGCCCCGGCACCATCGTGGACATGCCCCTCAGGGCGATCTCGGCGTAATAGGCCGGCTCCGGCAGCGGGAAGACCGGGTCGACCGCATCGCCGTGGTGGTTGAAGAGAACGAGGGTCGACGTGGCCCCGTCCGGGCGCCCGTGCACGCCCGCCGGAAACTCCCCGAGAAGCCATTGGGCCTCCTCGTCGGCCGCCAGCGCGGCCCGCTCCTCGTCGCTCCAGGGCAGGCGCTGCTCGTCGAGCCAGATCAGCATCGGGGCGTTGCGCGGCATGCCGCCGAGGGTGTCGGCGAAGCTGACCTTGAAGTGGCGCTCGGCCCGGATCGGCAGATCGACGCCGATCATGCCGGCCATCTCGGCCTGCATCGGCCCGGCAGCCAGCACCGCGTGGGTCGCCGGGAGCGTCGTGCGCTCGCCCTGCTGGTCCACATGGACCGCGCGGACCCGGCCGCCGGCGGTGTCGAAGCCGACGACCCGCCCCTTCACGAATCCGACCCCGCGCGCGCGGACCGCCTCGAGCATCACCATGCCGAGCTGCTGGGCGCTGAGCCAGCCGGCGCGACGCGCATGCGCGAGCGCCACCGTCTCGGGCGCGAGGAACGGGAAATGCCGACGGATCAGGCTCGTGTCGGTAATGACGTCGGCGCCCGTCGGCGCACCCTCGAAGCCGCGTTCGGGGGAGGGCTCATAGGGGCTCTGCGGCGTGTCGTGAAACCGGGTCGGCCCCCCGCCGCGCTCCTCGGCCGATTTCGCCATGGTTTCGAGGAACGGGATCTTGTCCCGGTCGGCGGTCGCGAACACGTAGCCGCGGCGGTTGAGGTTGATCCGGTTGTCGGTCGCCCGCGCGATCCCCTCGATGAGGTCGATGCTCCGGTTCATGAAGGCCGTCATGGTCCAGTCCGGGCCGGGCCACCAGTTGCGGTAGGCTTCCGTCGACTTGTCGGACGTGAGCGAGAGCGGATGGCCCTCGTCGACCAGCGTCACGTGGTCGAGGCCGCATTCGACGGCCAGATAATAGGCCGCCGCGATGCCGGCGATCCCGGCCCCGCAGATGACGACTCTCGGTGATGAAGGGGACATGGCGGCCTCATGGATCAGGTGGCTCACCGTAGCCGGGGAGCCGCTCGCATGCCAGACCGGGCGACCGGACGGCAGGTGCTTTTTCAGAGGGCGCCGGGGATCGGAACCGGGGCCGGAACGTGTCGTTTCAATGCTGCAGAGAAGCGAAGAGGCCGACGATGGGCAAGGGAAGCGAGAAGCACCGCACCAGCGCAAAGAAGACCAAGCTGCGCGAGAAGGCCAAGAGGTTGATCGGCGAGGGCCGGAAGCTCACGGGACGGCTTCTGAGATACGATCACCGTGGCAAGGCGGGCTGATCCGTGACGGGGACCGGCGAAGGTGCCGTTTCCGTCGCCGGCTTCGACCCGGCGCATCACCCTTTGGTCAGAAACCCACGTTGACACGGCATGCAATTCGTCTGCGACGCCCCTGGGCAAACAAGCTGGTTCCGGATCGAGACCGAGGGCGAAGCCGTCCTCGAATCGCAGCTCATGGGCCATGCGGTCGAGAAGCATTTCCGCCGGGCCTGGGATGCTGCAACGGGCACCTACCAGTCGACGGCCAGCAGCGTCATCGAGCAGAACATCGGCCTCAAGTCTCATGTGCAGCGGACGATGCCGGTGTTCCTGACCTTGCGCGACGCGGAGGGAGCCGGACTGGTGACAGCCATGCTTCCGCCTGGCGGGCGCGATGATCCGTCCTCCAGGATCATGATCGTCGGCCCGCAGAACCGGGACCCGTACCCGACCCATGGCGAGGCCATCGAGAAGCTCGGGGAGCATTTCGGCCTCACCCTCGACCGCAGCCGGTGCTACCCCTACGCGCGGACTACACCTTCCGGGAAATGAGCGACATGCGTCTGTGCGATCGGGCAACGAAAAAGCGCGGCCCGGAGGCCGCGCTTTCATGACTCGAACGACAGGTGAGGGGCGGATTACTCGCCCGCCGCCTGCTTCTGCTGGTCGCGCTGGGCCTTCTCGGCCTCGCGCTCGGCCTTGAGCTGCTCGGTGATGTCCTCGCCGGTCTCCTGGTTGACGACCTTCATGGAGAGACGGACCTTGCCGCGCTCGTCCATGCCGAGGAACTTGACCTTCACCTTGTCGCCTTCCTTGACCACGTCCGTCACCTTGCCGACGCGGTTCTTGGCCAGCTCCGAGATGTGCACGAGGCCGTCGCGGGAACCGAAGAAGTTCACGAAGGCGCCGAACTCCATCACCTTGACGACGGTGCCGTCATAGATGGTGTTGACCTCGGGCTCCGCCACGATCGAGCGGATCCAGTTGTAGGCCGCCTTGATCGACTTGCCGTCGGCGGACGCGATCTTGATGAGGCCGTCGTCGTTGATGTCGATCTTGGCGCCGGTCTTCTCCACGATCTCGCGGATGACCTTGCCGCCCGAACCGATGACCTCGCGGATCTTGTCGACCGGGATCTGCATGGTCTCGATGCGCGGGGCATGCTCGCCGAGCTCGGCGCGCGGAGCCGTGAGGGCCTTGTTCATCTCCGAGAGGATGTGCCCGCGGCCTTCCTTGGCCTGATCGAGCGCGACGCGCATGATCTCCTCGGTGATGCCGGCGATCTTGATGTCCATCTGGAGGGACGTGATGCCCTGGTCCGTTCCGGCCACCTTGAAGTCCATGTCGCCGAGATGGTCCTCATCGCCGAGGATGTCGGACAGGACCGCGAAGCGCTCACCCTCGAGGATGAGGCCCATGGCGATGCCCGCCACCGGACGGCGCAGCGGCACGCCCGCATCCATCAGCGCCAGCGAGGCGCCGCAGACCGTGGCCATGGAGGAGGAGCCGTTCGACTCGGTGATCTCCGACACGACGCGAAGCGTGTAGGGGAACTCGTGGCTGGCCGGCAGCATCGGGTGGATGGCGCGCCAGGCGAGCTTGCCGTGGCCGATCTCGCGGCGTCCGGGGGAGCCCATGCGGCCCGTCTCGCCCACGGAATAGGGCGGGAAGTTGTAGTGCAGCAGGAAGGTCTCCTTGCGGGTGCCCTCCAGCTCGTCGATGAACTGCTCGTCCTCGCCGGTGCCGAGCGTGGTCACCACCAGGGCCTGGGTCTCACCGCGGGTGAAGACCGCCGAGCCGTGGGTGCGCGGCAGGACGCCGACTTCCGCCACGATCGACCGGACGGTCCGCAGATCGCGGCCGTCGATGCGCTTGCCCTCGTCGAGGATGTTCCAGCGCACGACCTTGGCCTGGATCTCCTTGAACGCGGCCTTGACCTTCTCGGCCTCGAACTTGGCTTCGCCTTCCGGCGGGCAGAGCGCGTCCATCACCTTCGCCTTGACGGCGTCGACGGCGGCGTAGCGGTCCTGCTTGCGGGTGATCTTGTAGGCCTCGCGCAGATCCGTCTCGGCGATGTCGAGAACGGCCTTCTCCACGTCCGACATGTCGGCCGGCTGGTAGTCGCGGGGCTCCTTGGCGGCCTTCTCGGCCAGGCGGATGATCGCCTCGATGACCGGCTGGAAGTGCTTGTGGCCGAACATCACGGCGCCGAGCATCACGTCCTCGGCCAGCTCCTTGGCCTCGGATTCGACCATCAGCACGGCGTCGGAAGTGCCCGCGACCACGAGGTCGAGGGACGAATCCTCCATCTCCTGCAGGAGCGGGTTCAGCTTGTACTGGCCGCCCACATAGCCGACGCGGGCCGCGCCCACCGGGCCCATGAAGGGCACGCCGGAAAGGGTCAGGGCAGCGGAGGCGGCCACCATGGCGACGATGTCGGGATCGTTCTCGAGGTCGTGCGACAGCACGGTCACGACGACCTGGGTCTCGTTGCGGTAGCCGTCGGCGAAGAGCGGACGGATCGGACGGTCGATGAGGCGGGAGACGAGCGTCTCCTTCTCGGTCGGACGGCCTTCGCGCTTGAAGTAGCCGCCGGGAATGCGGCCGGCCGCGTAGGTGCGCTCCTGGTAGTTCACCGTGAGGGGGAAGAAGTCGATGCCGGCCTTCGGCTCCTTGGCCGAGACGACGGTGGCGAGAACGGTGGTCTCGCCGTAGGTGGCGACGACGGCGCCGTCGGCCTGGCGGGCCATCTTGCCCGTTTCGAGCACGAGCTTGCGCCCGGCCCAGATCAGTTCTTCGCGTTGAATGTCGAACATGCGTTTGTCTTTCATGACATGGCGGGGGCTCGATGCCATGAGCAAGACGGCAAGAGGCTCGGGCCGCGGGGCGAACCCCGCTCCGTCAAGCCTCTTGCGATCCTGCCATGGTCATCGCGTCATCCGCCTCATTTCAGTGGACGCGGGGCGCGTCGTTGCGGGCCTCCGGCGTCGAGAGGGCCGTCCGAGGCCGGGCCTCGGACGGCAAGTCGCTCGAAAAGCTTAGCGGCGAATGCCGAGCTTCTCGATCAGCGTGCGGTAGCGGGCCTCGTCCTTCTTCTTGACGTAGTCGAGAAGCGAACGGCGCTGCGACACGAGCTTCAGGAGGCCACGACGGGAATGGTTGTCCTTCGTGTGGGTCTTGAAGTGACCGGTCAGGTTGTTGATCCGCTCGGTCAGAATGGCGACCTGCACCTCGGGGGAGCCGGTGTCGCCAGCCTTCTGGGCGTACTCTTTCACGAGCGCGTTCTTGCGCTCAGCCGTAATCGACATCGATTGTCCTTTCAGGTTGATAGTAAAGCGACCTTGGCCTTATGGGCTCAGGGTCCGGATCGTCGGAAACGGCCGGGCCGGGATGTCGTCCAGCGCGGTCTGATCTCGCAACGCAACCCCCAGGCGGAGCCTGCGGGAAGTGGGCGCACCATACACGAAAAGCGCGCAAGTTCTAGATAGATCGTCACTTTCGGCGCGATTGCAAGGCGGCCACGGGGTTTCCCGGCGTCCGACCGCCCGGGAACAAGCCCGCCGGACCTTGGTTGACCGAGACAGCATCCAATCCGTCAGAAAGGGTTTTCCATGACCATGGCCACCGCCGGCGCCGCCGACCTGTCGTCCTCCGAGACGGCCAAGAACACCTTCATCACCGGCCTCCAGAACGCCCATTCCCTGGAGAAGGAGGCGCTCCAGCTCATGAACCGGCAGATCGAGCGGATCGAGAACTATCCGGAGATGCGCCAGCTCCTCGAGCAGCACGTGCGCGAGACCGAAGGCCAGGTCCGCCGCCTCGACGAGATCCTGCACAATTTCGGCGAGGACCGTTCGCTGCTGAAGGACATGGCCACGCAGGTGATGGGCAACATCGCCGCCATGGCGCATGTGCCGATGGCCGACGAGATCCTGAAGAACTCGTTCGCCAACCACGCCTTCGAGAACTTCGAGATCGCGTCCTACAAGTCCCTGATCACCATGGCCGAGATGACCGGCCATTCCCGCTTCATCCCGGCCCTGCAGGAGACCCTGCGCGAGGAGGAGAAGACCGCTCAGCTCATTCGCGACCAGATCGAGCTGATCACCCGCCGCTATCTCGAGCGCGAGGCGCAGGGGCTGAAGGCGGACCGGTAAGGAGCTTAAGCCCTGTCGCGATCATGCTCGGCCTCGTGCCGGGCATGACGAAAATGCTCGCAAATCGATCGCGTCGGGCGGGACGTCATGGTCGCGTCCGAGACCCTGACGGGCCGGCCGCTCACGGCAGCCGGTCCTGCTCGAGTCACATGCCGACAGAGTCCTTGACGCACTTGTTGGTGAAGCTGGTCTTGGCTGCGCCGCTCAGCTTCTTCTCCGACGCCTGGGTGTCGCAGGACGCCTTCATGTCCCTTTCGCACTTGGTCATGAAGCTTGTCTTGGCAGCACCGGCGAGCTTCTTGTCGGTGGCTTGAGCGGTGCACGATGCTTCGGCCGCCATGGCGCTGCCGGCGCACGTCATCAGCAGCAATGCTGTCGCGAATGTCCTCATGGATGCTCCTCCTCGGGAATGGACCCGTAACGATCTGTAGTTAGAGCCTCGAACGCAAAGGGGGAGCCGGTTTGCGTAAAGAGATGCCCGGAACACGGACCTTGGAGCACTGCATGTGGGCCGATGCTCTCTTTTTGAATGAGAGCATCGTTTGACGAGCTCTAGGCCCCCAGGTTGAACACCCGGTGCGGCACCAGCTCACCGCGCTCCACGTCGCCGACCGCCACGAGCACGCCGTTGCAGGTGGCAAAGACCTTGCCGGAGAGCGGGGCCTCGCGGCCGCGCAGGATGATCGACTGGCCGCGCATGAGCCGGGCCGCCATGTCGCGGCTCACCATCACGGACGGGATCTCGCTGAGGGCTGTCTCGACCGGCCGCAGGGCGGCCGGATCGGTGGCGATCTCGTCGACCACCACCGCGTCCTCTTCCGTGAACGGACCGACGCGCGTCCGCCGCAGGGCCGCGATATGGCCGAGGCAGCCGAGCGCCCGGCCGAGGTCGCGCGCGATGGCGCGCACATAGGTGCCCTTGCCGCAATCGGCCTCGATGACCGAACGGTCGCCCTCGTGGTGAACGAGCGCAAGGCGGTCGATTTCCACCGTGCGGGCCTGCAGCTCCACCACCTCGCCGTCGCGGGCGAGGTCGTAGGCGCGCTCGCCCTGGATCTTGATGGCCGAGAAGCGCGGCGGCACCTGCTGGATGGAGCCGGTGAAGCGCGGCAGCAGGGCCTCGATGTCGGCGGCCTCAGGGACCCGGTCGGTGCGCTCGACCACCTCGCCCTCGGTGTCGTCCGTGTTGGTCTCGGCCCCCCAGGCGACGGTGAACACGTAGGATTTGCGCCCGTCCATCACGAAGGGCACGGTCTTGGTGGCTTCGCCCAGCGCGATCGGCAGGATGCCGGAGGCGAGCGGGTCGAGGGTGCCGGCGTGCCCGGCCTTCTTGGCCGAGAGGCTGCGCTTGACCACGGCGACCGCGTGGGTCGAGGTCATGCCGACGCCCTTGTCGAGAATGATCCAGCCATTCACGTCGCGCTTCTTCGGGCGGTCGGGCCGGGGCCCCCGCGGCGGTCGTTGGTCGGTCATGAATCTTACTCGTCGTTGTCGTCGTCGTCGGAAGTCGCGGGGCCAGGCCGGCCCGTGTCGCGCGCCACCTTGTCGGAGCGCAGCAGCGCGTCGATGCGGGCGGCCTCGTCGAAGCTCTCGTCGCGCAGGAAGCGCAGGTCGGGCGCGTATTTCAGGTTCACCCGGCGGGCGACCTCCTGGCGCAGGACCTTCTTGTTCTTGTCGAGGGCCTTCAGCACCGCCTGCTCGTCGCGGCCGCCGAGCGGCATCACGAAGGCGGTGGCGAGCTTGAGGTCCGGGGTCATGCGGACCTCAGGGATCGTGATGACGTTCCTGGTCAGCACGTCGTCCTGGAGGTCGCCGCGGGAGAGCACCTCGGCGAGGGCGTGGCGGATGAGCTCGGCCACGCGCTGCTGGCGCTGGGAGGGACCGGCGGTTTGTTCGAAACGTTTTGCCATTGTCGTCTTTCCGGGGTTGGACCGGAGCGTCCAAAAGGGGTCATGGCCGGGAGCGACCCGGCCATGACGATAAGTTCGGATTGAGGGAAGAGATCCGAAGCGGAATTACAGGGTCCGCTTCACCTCTTCCACGCGGTAGCACTCGATGATGTCGCCCTGGCGCATGTCCTGGTAGTTCTCGAACGCCATGCCGCATTCCTGACCCGAGGTGACCTCGCGGGCATCGTCCTTGAAGCGCTTGAGCTGCGAGAGCTTGCCTTCGTGGATGACCACGTTGTCGCGGATGAGGCGGACATGGGCGCCGCGCTGGACCACGCCGTCGAGGACGCGGCAGCCCGCGACCTTGCCGACCTTGGACACGTTGAACACCTCGAGGATCTGCGCCTCGCCGAGCCGCTCCTCGCGGAGCGTCGGGGCGAGAAGCCCGGACATCGCCGCCTTCACGTCATCCACGAGGTCGTAGATGATGTTGTAGTAGCGGATCTCGATGCCGGCCCGCTCGGCCGCCTCGCGTGCTTCCTTGTGGGCGCGCACGTTGAAGCCGAGGATGATGGCGCCGGAGGCCTCCGCGAGGGTGACATCCGATTCCGAGATGCCGCCGACGCCGGCCTGGATGACCCGGGCCGCGACCTCGTCGGTGCTCACCTTCTCGAGCGCGCCGACGATCGCTTCCGCCGAGCCCTGCACGTCCGCACGGACCACGAGAGGCAGCTCCTTCCGGCCGGCTCCGGCCTTCAGGTCGCGCATCATGTCGGCCAGCGTCCGGCCGGCCGAGCCCATGCGGGCCGCCGCGCGCTCGCGCTTCTGGCGGGTACGGTACTCGGTGATCTCGCGGGCGCGGGCCTCGGACTCGACGACCGCGACGCGATCGCCGGCTTCCGGGGTGCCGTTGAAGCCCAGGATCTCGACCGGGACCGAGGGACCTGCCTCCTTCACGTTCTGGCCGACGTCGTTGACCAGGGCGCGGACACGGCCCCATTCGGCACCGGCGACCACGATGTCGCCCGTGTGGAGGGTGCCGCGCTGGACCAGCACGGTGGCGACCGGGCCGCGGCCGCGATCGAGCTTCGCCTCAATGACGGTGCCTTCCGACGACCGCTCCGGATTGGCCTTGAGATCGAGAATCTCGGCCTGGAGCTGCAGGCCCTCGAGCAGGCTGTCGAGGCCCTGGCCGGTCTTGGCCGAAACCTCGAACTCGAGGGTCTCGCCGCCCATGGATTCGACCACGATCGAGTGCTGGAGCAGCTCGGTGCGCACCCGCTGCGGGTTCGCGTCGGGCTTGTCCACCTTGTTGATCGCCACGATGAGCGGCACGCCGGCCGCCTGCGCGTGGGTGATCGCCTCGACGGTCTGGGGCATGACGCCGTCGTCGGCCGCCACCACCAGCACCACGATGTCCGTCACCTTGGCGCCGCGGGCGCGCATGGCCGTGAAGGCCGCGTGACCGGGCGTGTCGATGAAGGTGATCTTGCCGCCGAGCGGCGAGGTCACCTGGTAGGCGCCGATGTGCTGCGTGATGCCGCCGGCCTCGCCGGAGACCACGTTGGTCTTGCGGATCGCGTCGAGCAGCGAGGTCTTGCCGTGGTCGACGTGGCCCATGATGGTGACCACCGGCGGACGGGCCACGAGGTTCTCGTCCACGTCCGGGGTGTCGAAGAGACCTTCCTCGACGTCCGATTCCGCGACGCGCTTCACCGTGTGGCCGAGTTCCTCCGCGACGAGCTGCGCCGTGTCCGCATCGATCACGTCCGTGATCTTGTGCATCTGGCCCTGCTTCATCAGGAACTTGATCACGTCCACGGCGCGCTCCGACATGCGGTTGGCGAGCTCCTGGATGGTGATGGTCTCGGGGATCGTCACCTCGCGGGCGATCTTTTCCTTCTGGTCCATCTGACGATGGCCCATGAGGCGCTGGTTGCGGCGCCGGAACGCGGCGAGCGAGCGGGTGCGCTCGTCCTCGCCTTCCAGGGCCTTGGTCAGGGTCAGGCGGCCGCGGCGCTTCTCCTCGCCGGGCGCAGCCTTCGTGGGCTTCGGCGCGGGAACGGGCTTGGCGGCGACGCCGGGACGCCGGACGGTGCGTGCACCCTCCTCTTCCTCCGTCTCGACGGCGCGGGCCGTGACCTGCGGAGTGCTGCGGGTGTTGGGCTTCGCGGCAGTCGGTTCGGGAGCCGCGGGCGTCGGGGCCGGGCGGGCCATGTGGTTGAGGCTCGGCGGACGGCGTCCGTCGATGCCGCCCGTGGCGCGGGGACCGCCGAATCCGCCCGGACGGGCGCCCGAGGGACCGCCCGTGCGCGGGCCGGCGCCGGGCGCACGGCCTGCCGGAGCGCCGGTGCCCGTGCGGGCCGGACGCTCGGCCGGAGCCGCTGCGGCGGCCGCCGGGGCCTGACGGGGAGCCTCCTCGCCGAGACGGCGACGGGCTTCGTCCTCGGCGCGGCGCTTGCGCTCGTCTTCCTGGCGGCGACGCTCCTCTTCCTCGCGCTTGCGGGCTTCGGCTGCCTCACGCTCCTGGGCCTCTGCGGCTTCCCGCTCGGCCCGGCGATGGGCTTCCTCTTCCTGGCGCTTGCGGTCCTCCTCCTCGCGACGACGGGCATCGACGAGGGCGTTCAGGCGCGCATCGCGCTCCTGCTCGGAGAGGGTGCGCAGAACGACGCCGGAACGGGGGGCGTTCGACGACGGCCCGCCTCGCTGCGGGCGGCCCTGCTGCGGGGCTGGTGCTGCCGGCCGCGGCGCGGCCGCCTTGGGTGCGGCAGCCTGCTGGGGCGCAGGACGCTCGTCCTTGCCGCCCCCCTGGCCGACTGGGCGACGCTTCACCGTCTCGACCACAACCGCCTTCGAGCGGCCATGGGAGAAGCTCTGGCGAACCACGCCCTGCTCGACGGGCCGCTTCAGAGACAGCGTCTTGGACGACACGTGCAGCGTCTTGTCGCCCGGGTTTTTCGTATCATTCATTCCGCTCAGATCCGTCGGGTTCCATATTCGTGTGTGCGCCGGCCCCGTGATCGGGGTCAGCCTGATCGGCATCGCTTCCGCAATAGGCGCGATAACGGTGCCATCGATTCAGAAAGCCGTCGCTTCCAGCGCCCGCGACGAGGGCAGCATGTATCACATGTGACCGGCCTAATGCCAAACTCAATTCGTCGTTTGACAGCTCTTGAACGACCGGAAAGCTTGATATTGCGTCGCCGAGGCGTTTTCGCAACTGGCCCTGGAGCTTTCTTCGCCCATCTTCGGCCGCTTCTGCGGCATGAATAAGGGCGACGATGGGTTTTTCGGCGAGGGCGGCTTCGACCTTCTCGAAGCCGGTGATCACCGCTCCGGCCTTGTTGGCGAGCGAAAGGCTCTGACGCAGATCCGCCCGCATGAACTCGCCGATGTCCGCGGCGAGGGTTTCAGGAGCCCGGGCCTCCGTCTTGAAGGCGCGGGCGAAGAGGCGGCGCTTCACCGCCTCGTGAACCAGGTCGGAGCGCGCGGTCACCCACACGCCCCGGCCGGGCAGCTTGTGCTTCAGGTCGGGGACGACCTGGCGGTCCGGACCGAGGACGAACCGGATCAGCCCCGCGGCCGGCTGGGCCGCGCGGGTGACGATGCAGGTGCGTTCCGGTTCGTGCCGCCCCAAGGGTCTGGTCCTCGCCTGGTCATGATCGGGTTAGGACGGCTGGGCCTCGGTCTCGGCCTCTTCGGCCGATCCCTCGGTCTCGACAGGCTCCTCGGGAGCCTCGATCCAGCCGGCCTTGACGCGGGCGGCCATGATCATGGCCTCCGCTTCCGCACGGGAGACGTCGAAGCCGTCCAGGAAGCCCTTGTAGCGCGTCGCGTCCTGGCCGCGGCCTTCCGTCCAGCCGGCGAGGTCGTCCGTGGCGCAGCCGGCCAGGTCCTCGACCGTCTTGATGTCGTTCTCGCCCAGCGCCACCAGCATGGCGGTGGTGACGCCGTCGATCTCCTTGAGCTCGTCGGCGACGCCGAGTTCCTGGCGCCGCGCCTCGTTCTCGGACTCGATGCGGGTCAGGTACTCCTGGGCGCGCTCCTGGATCTCACGGGCGGTGTCCTCGTCGAAGCCCTCGATGGAGGCGACCTCGGACGGGTCCACGTAGGCGATCTCCTCGACCGACCGGAAGCCTTCCGCCGCCAGCAGCTGGCCCACGACCTCGTCCACGTCGAGGGCGTTCATGAACAGCTCGGTGCGCTCAGCGAACTCCTTCTGGCGGCGCTCCGATTCCTCGGCCTCGGTCAGGATGTCGATGTCCCAGCCGGTGAGCTGCGAGGCGAGGCGCACGTTCTGGCCGCGGCGGCCGATGGCCAGCGAGAGCTGGTCGTCGGGCACCACCACCTCGATGCGGTCGGCCTCCTCGTCGAGCACCACCTTGACCACTTCCGCGGGCTGGAGCGCATTGACGATGAAGGTCGCCTGGTCGGGCGACCACGGGATGATGTCGATCTTCTCGCCCTGCAGCTCGCCCACCACCGCCTGGACGCGGGAGCCGCGCATGCCGACGCAGGCGCCGACCGGGTCGATGGAGGAATCGCGGGACGTCACGGCGATCTTGGCGCGGGAGCCCGGATCGCGGGCCACCGCCTGGACGCTGACGATGCCGTCGTAGATCTCCGGCACTTCCTGGGTGAACAGCTTCGCCATGAACTGCGGATGGGTGCGCGACAGGAAGATCTGCGGGCCGCGGGCCTCGCGGCGCACGTCGAACAGGTAGGCGCGGATGCGGTCGCCGGGACGGAAGGTCTCGCGCGGGATCAGCTCGTCGCGGCGCACGATCGCCTCGCCGCGGCCGAGGTCGACGATCACGTTGCCGTACTCGACGCGCTTGACGACGCCGTTCACGACCTCGCCGATGCGGTCCTTGTATTCCTGGTACTGGCGGTCGCGCTCGGCGTCGCGCACCTTCTGGACGATCACCTGCTTGGCCGACTGCGCCGCGATGCGGCCGAAGTCGAAGGGTGGCAGGGTCTCGGAGATGGCGTCGCCTTCCTGGGCGGCCGGGTTGCGCTTGCGGGCCTCGGAGAGGGCGATCTCGCGGGAGTCGTTCTCGAGGGCGGCGTCGTCCACCACGAGCAGGTGCCTGGACAGGCGCAGCTCGCCGGTCTTCGGGTTGATCTCGGCGTGAATGTCGGTCTCGGCGCCGTAGCGCGAGCGCGCCGCCTTGGCGATGGCGTCCGCCATGGCATCCAGCACGATCTGCTTATCGATCACCTTCTCGCGCGCGACCGCATCGGCGATCTGCAAGAGCTCAAGCCTGTTGGCGCTGACAGCCATCGAGGTCACTCCTTCCTGGGCGTGTTGTCCTGCGGGATGTCCGTATCGGACTCCGCATCGAATTCTTCTTCCGTATCGTCGTCGGCCACCGGCGCCGTGCCACGGCGCAGGGACTCGCGGATCAGCTCGTCGGTCAGGACGAGGCGCGCCTCGCCGAGATCGGTCAGGGGCAGGCGCACCAGGCGCTCCTCGCCCTCCTTCACGTCCGGCAGCTCGATCAGGGCGGCGCCGTCCTCCACGCCCCGGACGAAGCCCCGGAAGCGCTTGCGGCCGTCAACCGGCACGGCCATCTCGATCTTGGCCTCGTGGCCGCTCCAGCGCTCGAAGTCGCTGGCGCGGACGAGGGGCCGGTCGATCCCGGGCGACGAGAGCTCGAGGTGATAGGCCTGCGGGATCGGGTCCTCGAGGTCGAGGACCGGGGAAATCGCCCGGCTCACGGTCTCGCAATCGGTCACCGACATGGTGCCGTCGGGCCGCTCGGCCATGATCTGCACCGTGCAGCCGTTGGTGCTCGAGATCTTGACCCGCACCAGATTGAAGCCGAGGTCCTCGATCACCGGCTCGACGATGGCCGCCACCCGGGCCGCCACGCCGTTCTCCGTGATCAGACGCTTGTCGCGTTCGCTTGCCATGGTGTCCGTTAAACCCGCTTCGCCGTCGTTGGTGGCAGGCTCCGGCCGCAAGAAGCAATAAAAAAGAGCGGACCCGGCGGGGCCCACTCTCATGAGCAGCTTCACGCTGCAACCAGAGCTGACAACGACAGATATACCGATTCAGGCCGGAAAATGCAAGGAGCGTCTCATCCCCGGCGGCCCGAGAGGCCCGAACATGGTGCTCCGGCGTCAGATCCGCACGAAGGTGAGGTAGCTCGGCACCCGGCCTTCGCGGATCGCCTTGGCCTCGTAGCGGGTGCCGGGCCAGCCCTCGTAGGGCTTGCGCCAGTCGTCGGCGCGTTCGGCGGTCCAGCGGAAGTGCGGGGAACGCAGCGCCCGGGCCAGGACCCAGCCGATGTAGTTGTCGATGTCGCTGGCGAAGCGCAGCTCCGCGCCGGGGCGCATCACCCTGGCGAGCCCGGCGAGCGTCTCGTCGGAGACGAGGCGGCGCTTGCGCTGACGGCGCTTCGGCCAGGGATCGGGATAGAGGATGTAGACCCGATCGAAGCAGGAATCGGGCAGAGTCGGCAAGAGGTCGGTCACGTCCTCGTCCCAGACCCGGACGTTGCCGAGCTTCTCGTGGTCGACCACGGCGAGGAGCTTCGCCATGCCGTTCACGAAGGGCTCGCAGCCGATGACATTCACGTCCGGATGCGAGCGGGCTTGGGCGGCGAGGTGCTCGCCGCCACCGAAGCCGATCTCGAGCCAGGTCTCCCGGTCCGGCGTGCCGAAGATCTCCGCAGGAGACCGGCCGGGCGTGACCCGCAAGGACGGCAGCAGGTTCTGGACGAGGTCGTCCTGGCCGGCGCGCAGCCTCTTCCCCTTGCGGCGCCCGAAGAAGGCGCCGGCCCGTTCCGAGGCTGCGTTCATGGGGATCAGGCCAGGGCCGACTTGAGGCTGTCGGCGAGGTCGGTGCGCTCCCAGGAGAAGCCGCCGTCCGCGTCGGGCTTGCGGCCGAAATGGCCGTAGGCCGAGGTGCGGGCGTAGATCGGACGGTTCAGGCCGAGATGGGTGCGGATGCCGCGGGGCGACAGGTCCACCGCGTCCATGAGGTAGCTCTCGAGCTTGCCCTCGTCAACCTTGCCGGTGTCGTGCAGGTCCACGTAGATCGACAGGGGCTTGGCCACGCCGATCGCGTAGGAGAGCTGCAGGGTGCAGCGGTCGGCGAGCCCGGCCGCCACCACGTTCTTGGCGAGGTAGCGGGCAGCATACGCGGCCGAACGGTCCACCTTGGTCGGGTCCTTGCCGGAGAACGCGCCGCCGCCGTGCGGGGCCGCGCCGCCGTAGGTGTCGACGATGATCTTACGGCCGGTGAGGCCGCAATCGCCGTCCGGACCGCCGATCACGAACTTGCCGGTGGGGTTCACGTGCCAGATGGTCTCGGGCGAAACCCAGCCTTCCGGCAGGGTGCGGCGGATATAGGGCTCGACGATCGCGCGCACGTCCTCCGAGGTCAGGGCCTCGTCCAGGTGCTGGGTCGAGAGCACGATCTGGGTGACGCCGACGGGCTTGCCGTTCTGGTAGCGCACGGTGACCTGGCTCTTGGCGTCGGGGCCGAGCACGGCCGCGCCGTTGGCCTTGGTCTTGCGGGCCTGGGTCAGGTCCTCGAGGATCTTGTGGGCGTAGTAGATCGGCGCCGGCATCAGCTCGGGCGTCTCGTTGCAGGCGTAGCCGAACATGATGCCCTGGTCGCCCGCGCCTTCGTCCTTGTTGCCGGCGGCGTCCACGCCCTGCGCGATATGCGCCGACTGGGCATGGAGATAGACGTCGACCTCGGCGTTCTTCCAGTGGAAGCCTTCCTGCTCGTAGCCGATGTCCTTGATGGCGTCGCGCGCCAGCTGGATCACCCGATCCTTGGTGATCGACTCGGGGCCGCGGACCTCGCCGGCGATGACGACGCGGTTGGTGGTGGCGAGCGTCTCGCAGGCCACGCGGGCCTCGGGCTCCGCCCCCAGATAGGCGTCGACGACGGCGTCTGAAATGCGGTCGCAGACCTTGTCCGGATGACCTTCGGAGACCGATTCGCTCGTGAAAAGATAGCTCGAACGGCGCACGACAGAGTTTCCTTCGGAAGACGGGATAAGGAGCTTTGCCTACGGCCGTAGGCGATCTTGCCTGCTCATGCCGCAGACAGCCGGAAAGGTCAAGCGAACGCGTTCTTTATGCCGAACGTTCTTCTTCCTCGTCCTGGGCCGCCAAGGCCGAGACGAGCTGCACGATACTCTTGCGCACCCGCGAGTTCTTGATGTTGGTGAAGGTCCTGATCAGCTGGAGGCCTTCCGGGGTCGACATCACTTCCGAGATGTAGGGCGGAGACGCCTCTTCGGAGAAGCCCCCGTCGTCCTTGATGCTCTTGATTCCGTTGAAGAAGAAATGGATGTCGACGCCGAGGATCTTGGCGATGTCGACGAGCCGCGAGACGCTGATCCGGTTGGTGCCCTTCTCGTATTTCTGGACCTGCTGGAACGTCAGACCGAGCATGTCGCCCAGCTTTTCCTGGCTCATGCCGATCGAAATGCGGCGCATGCGAACCCTGCTGCCGATTTCCTTATCGATGGAGCCGGTCGACTTCTTCATCAGTGCAACATTCCCTGGCAAATCTTACCGCAGCGTTAGGACGGATTCCGTTCAGGCGAGCGGCCGCCGCCTGCGGCGGGTGAGCGCAGCCATTAAGCAGATCACAAGCGTGGCCGTCAAAACAAACCTGCCGTGGCGGTTGTAGAGAGTGGGCGGAACGGCGGCCGGCAGGGCCGCATCGAGCACGCCCTCAACCCCGAGTGGCAGGCTCCCGGTGACCCGGCCGAAGGGATCGACCACGGCCGAGATGCCCGTGTTGGCCGCTCTCACCAAGGGCAGCCCTTCCTCTACGGCACGCAGGCGAGCCTGGGCGAAATGCTGGTAGGGGCCCGGCGTCCGGCCGAACCAGGCATCGTTGGTCACGTTGAGGATGAGATCGGGACGGGGGCCGTCCGGCAGCACCTCGCCGGGAAAGATCGCCTCGTAGCAGATCGTCGCGGCCACCGGCGGCAGGCCCGGAACCTCGAGGTTCGTCCGCCTCTCGCTCGGCTCGAAGCCGCCAGGAATATGGACGAACTGCCGCAGCCCCACGGCCCGGATGAGGGCGTCGAGGAACCGGGGCACGTATTCGCCGAACGGCACCAGGTGGACCTTGTCGTAGGAGCCGAGGATCGTGCCCTTCTCGTCGATCACCTGGATGGCGTTGAAGAACTTGCCGACTGCCTCGCCCGGCAGGGGCTCGTCCATGCGGGCCGCGCCGGTGATCAGGACCGAGCCCGGCCCGAGCAGGGTGGCGATCTGGGCCAGCGATGCGGGATCCCGGTGGAGCAGGAACGGGAAGGCCGATTCGGGCCAGACGATGTGGGTAGCCTGTTCGTGGTCCTGCCCGTCGGGACCGGGCTCCGCGCTGATCCGCAGATAGCGCTGCATGATGATGTCGCGGTTGCGCGGGTTGAACTTGGCGTCCTGAGGCAGGTTCGGCTGCATCAGGCGAAGCCGCACGTCCGCCACCGCAGCCGTCGGGTCGGCCGGGACCCGCAGAGCCCCGAAGGCCGCAAGGCCCGCGAGGACGGCCGCCGCCAGGCCCGGCGCGGTCCAGCGGTCGCGGGTGGTCGCGCCCGTCCCGAGGAGCGCGGGTGCGCCGGCGATCGCCACCGCCAGGAGCGTCAGGCCGTAGAGTCCCGCCACCGAGGCGATCTGCATGAACCAGAGATGCTGGCCCAGCGCCATGCCGGGGCTGTTCCAGGGAAAGCCCGTGAAGAGATGGCCGCGCAGGATCTCGCTGACCGTCAGGGCGAACGCGAACGAGAGCACCCGGGAGGCGTCCCGGGTCCACAGAATCTGGGCAAGCGCGAATCCGAAGGCCGGGAAGAAGGCGAGCAGCGCCGGAAGCCCCAGAACCCCAAAGGGCAGGGCCCAGGCGAACTGGTCCGCCTCGACCAGGAAGGCTGCCCCGAGCCACCACAGGCCGGCCACGAAATAGCCGAAGCCCCAGAACCAGCCCGCGAACGCCGCGGATTTCAGCCGCGGCGCCCATCCGGGACCCGCCTTGGCGGCCCCGTCCAGGAGCCAGACGGCCGGTGTGAGCGACAGGACCAGGGCGGGCAGGATCCCGAACGGCGGCAGGGCCAGCGCCCCGACGGCGCCGGCTGCGAAGGCCATGAGCCCGCGCCGCCAGGCGCGCGCGCGGATCACCCGGTCGGCGAGGGGGCTCATTCGGCGGCGGTGCTCTCGGGCGGCAGGGGCCGCTTGTTGTCGACCTCGGTGGTGGTGTCGAGGGGAGCCACGTTCCGGCGATAGATGCGCAGCCGCTTCACCCGGCGCGGATCTGCGTCCAGAACCTCAAATTCCAGGTTGCTCGGCCCGATGATGAGCTCGTTGCGGGACGGCACGCGCCCGGCAAGCGTCACGATGAAGCCGCCCAGGGTGTCGATGTCCTCCGCGCTGTCCTCGTCGGTCAGGTCGACCCCGAGGCTCTCCTTGACCTCGTCGAGGCTCGCCCTCGCATCGGCGATGAAGGTGTCGTCGGCGCTCCTGACGATGGTGAGCTCGACGTCGTCGTCGTGCTCGTCCTCGATGTCGCCCACCACCATCTCGACCAGGTCCTCGATGGACACGAGCCCGTCGGTGCCGCCGTATTCGTCGATGACGAGTGCCATGTGGGTGCGGGTCGCCTGCATGCGCACCAGCAGGTCGATCGCCGGCATGGAGCGCGGCACGAACAGGACCGGCCGCAGGATGTTGGCGGAGGCGAGCGTCATGGACAGGTCCACCTGGCCGAGGCTCGGCACCGGGGTGTCGGGGCTCACGGAGGCGCCCGCGCTCATGGCGATGAAGTCCAGGAAGTCGCGGATGTGGATCATGCCCTTCGGGTCGTCCAGGGTCTCGCCGTAGACGGGAAGGCGCGAATGGCCGGCGGTGCGGAAGAGCTTGAGCAGGTCGCCGAGGGTCGTATCGGCCGACACGGCCACGATGTCGGCCCGGGGCACCATGGCGTCCTCGACGCGGATGCGGTGGAAGCCGAGCACGTTTTTCAGCATCGCCCGTTCCTGGGGCGAGAAATCCGCATCCTCGACGGCTTCCGCGAGCGCGTCCTCGAGGCCGGTGCGGACCGATTCGCGGGGCTTGAAGCCCAGCAGGGTCAGGACCCGGTCGTACCAGTGATCACGCAAGCCTTCCGGGTCTGATGAGGGCCGCGCGGTGGGGGAGTCGGTGGGACTTCGATCGTCATTCATGGGTGTTGAATATCAGCCGGAACGCCAAGCGTTCAAGCTGCCATATCGCGATAGGGATCGGCGATGCCAAGGGTGGCGAGCGCCTTCACCTCGAGAGCCTCCATGTCTTCCGCCTCTTCCTCGTCCTCGTGGTCGTAGCCGAGGAGGTGGAGGATGCCATGGACAATCAGGTGGGCGAAGTGGTCCGCGAGGGCCTTGGATTCCTCCTCGGATTCGCGCACCAGAGTTTCATACGCTAAAGCAATGTCGCCCAGATGGCGAGGCCCTTCCGCCCCCGGCTGGTCCGGCGCCGGGAAGGAGAGCACGTTGGTGGGCTTGTCCTTGTGGCGCCAGGTGCGGTTCAGCTCCCGGATGTGGGCGTCGTCGGTGAGCATGACGCTGACCTCGAAATCCTCCTCCGTCTCCTCCGCGACCGCCACCGCGGCCTCGGCGGCGCGCTGGGCCAGCGCCTCCGCTCCTTCGAGGCGGGACCATTCCCCCGCCTCGACCATGATGTCGAGCGCGATCACCCTCTGCGTCCCTGTTCCGTTGCCGGCTCCTGGCGGCCGGCCGCGTCGTAGGCGGTGACGATGCGCCGCACGAGGTCGTGGCGCACCACGTCCTGCTCCTTGAAGGTCACGCGGCCGATGCCCTCGACCCCGTCGAGGATGCGCACGGCTTCGACCAGGCCCGATTTCTGCCCGGGCGGCAGGTCGATCTGGGTCGGGTCGCCCGTGATGATCATCCGCGAGCCCTCGCCCAGGCGGGTGAGGAACATCTTCATCTGCATCGAGGTGGTGTTCTGCGCCTCGTCGAGGAGCACCACCGCGTTGGTCAGCGTGCGTCCGCGCATGAAGGCGAGCGGCGCGATCTCGATCATGCCGGTCTGAAGGCCCCGGTCCACGTGCCGGGCCTCCATGAAGTCGTAGAGGGCGTCGTAGATCGGCCTCAGATACGGATCGACCTTCTCGCGCATGTCGCCCGGCAGGAAGCCGAGGCGCTCGCCGGCCTCGACGGCCGGCCGCGACAGGATCAGGCGGTCGGCCTGGCCCTGCTCCAGGAGCGAGACCGCATAGCCCACCGCAAGCCAGGTCTTGCCGGTGCCGGCCGGGCCTTCGGCGAAGACCATCTCGTGCTGCTTAAGGGCCTTGATGTAGGCGTTCTGGGCCGCGTTGCGGGCGCGCACCGGGCCGCGTTTGCGGGTGGCGATCTGGTCGAAGGCGGTGAGACCCGGGACCGGGACGTCCTCGGCCTGGGGGAAAAGGGTGCCCTGCAGGGTGCTCTCCTCGATGGCGCCGTCCACGTCGCCGGGCGCGAGGGTCGTGCCCTGGCGGGCGCGCTCGTAGAGGCCCTCGAGAACGCGGCGCGCGAGCTCGGAGGCTTCCGGCGTGCCCTTCACGGTGACCCGGTTGCCGTTGGCGATGGCGGCCACGTTCAGGCGCCGCTCCAGATGGGCGAGATTCTGGTCGTACTGGCCGAAGACAAGGCTGGCGAGGCGGTTGTCGTCGAAGGTGAGGATGATTTCGGCCTCTTCCACGACGCCGGGATGTAAGCCGGAAGGGCCGCGGCCCTTCCCACGTGCGGTCACGTTGTCCGCTGGCCTCAAATGCCTCTCCTTCGTTTAAGCCGCGGCCCTGTCGCCCGGCTTGACCCATTCTCCGAACAGGCTGTTCGAGCCCGCCCGCACGATCCGGACCGTCACGACCTCGCCGATCCGGTGCACGTCGCTCTCGAACTGCACCGGCTGCAGATAGGGCGACTTGCCTGCGATCTGGCCCGGATGACGACCCGGCTTCTCCAAGAGAACGTCAAGAGTCTGACCAACGGTTCCGTGATTGAAAGCCTGCCTTTGCGTTTCCAACAGGTTTTGCAGGCGGGCGAGGCGCTCGGCCTTCACGGCCTCCGGGACCTGCTCGCCCATCTCGGCCGCGGGCGTGCCGGGGCGCGGGCTGTACTTGAACGAGAACGAGCTGGCGAAGCCCACATCGGCCACGAGGCGCATCGTGTCCTCGAAATCCCGGTCCGTCTCGCCGGGAAAGCCCACGATGAAGTCGGACGACAGCGCCAGGTTCGGCTGGGCCTTGCGGATCCGCTCGATCAGGCGGCGGTACTCGTCGCCCGTGTGCTTGCGGTTCATGAGGTCGAGGATGCGGTCGGAGCCGGACTGCACCGGCAGGTGCAGGTACGGCATGAGGGCCGGCAGGTCGCCGTGGGCGGCGATCAGCTCGTCGTCCATGTCGCGCGGATGGCTCGTGGTGTAGCGCAGCCGCGCAATGCCCGGCACCTCGGCGAGGCGGGTGAGCAAGCGCCCGAGCGACCAGACGGCGCCGTCCGGGCCCTCGCCGTGATAGGCGTTGACGTTCTGGCCGATCAGGGTCAGCTCGCGCACGCCGGCTTCCGCCAGGCGGTGCGCCTCCTCCAGGATCTTGGCGACCGGGCGCGAGACCTCGGCGCCGCGGGTATAGGGCACTACGCAGAAGGTGCAGAACTTGTCGCAGCCCTCCTGGATGGTGAGGAAGGCCGAGACGCCGCGGCTGATGGTCTTGGCCCGCGACGGCGCCGGCAGGTGGTCGAACTTGTCCTCGATCGGAAACTCGGTGTCGACGAGGCGCTCGGAGCGGGATTTCCTCAGGAGATCCGGCAAGTGGTGGTAGTTCTGCGGGCCCACCACCACGTCGACGGCCGGCTGGCGGCGCAGGATCTCCTTGCCCTCGGCCTGGGCGACGCAGCCCGCCACGACGATCCGGGTCTCCTGGCCCGACGCCTCGCGCTCCTGCTTCAGCTCGCGCACGCGGCCGAGCTCGGAATAGACCTTCTCGGCGGCCTTCTCGCGGATGTGGCAGGTGTTGAGGATGACGAGGTCCGCCTCCTCCATGGCCTTGGTTTCGCTGTAGCCTTCGGTCGCCAGCATGTCCGTCATGCGCTCGGCGTCATAGACGTTCATCTGGCAGCCATAGGATTTGACGAAGACTTTTTTCACGGAAGACGGCCTGTTTGCTGGAAGAACCGGAACATGGGAACGGACAGGCGCCCTTGTAAGGCTTTTGAGCGCGCAAGAGAATAGCGGTGTTCTGCGGCGTCGCGCTCCCCTGTCATCCGCGGCGGTCGTTGCCGCGTCCGACGGAGAAAAACACGTCACGCCGCCTTCACGGTCCTGCGCACCGCCGCCTCCGCCTGCGCGGTCGCCTCCTTGCGGTTGCCGTTGAACGGGATCGGCTCGCCCCAGGTCACCACCACGTCGAGGGGCGTCGCCCGGACGAACATCTTCAGGTGCGGGGCGAGGTCCATGTCGCCGTACCAGGCGATGAAGGGTCGGTCGCGCCGGGTGACGGGCAGGCCGTGGCGGCGGGTGTAGGTGATGGCGAGCGGCTGGAGCAGCACGCGCTCGACCGAATCGTGCATCAAGGCCGTCTGGGCCGCGCCCACCAGGGATGAGCGGAACGGCAGGAGGCGGTTGCCGTCGCTGGTGGTTCCTTCCGCGAACAGCACGATCGCCTCGCCCTTCACCAGCCGGTGAGCGAGGGCGTCGTTGACCTCGGCGGTGGCCTTGCGGCGCTGGCGGTCGATGAAGACCGAGCGCTGGAGCCTGGCGAGGTGCCCCACCACCGGCCAGCCCTCGATCTCCGACTTGGCGATGAAGGAGAGCGGGTGGAGCGAGCCGATAACCGGGATGTCGAGCCAGGAGACGTGATTGGCCACAACCAGGGTGGCGGCCTCGCCGGGCGGCTTGCCGCGCTCGGTCACGCGCACGTTGAACAGCCGCAGCAGCACCCGGTGGAACCAGACGGGCACCGCGTGCAGGATGCTCCAGCCGAAGCGCAGGGCCAGCAGCTGCAGCGGCACCAGGACGAGGCTGACGAGGGCGAGAACCATGAGCCTCGCGGCGACGAGGATCCGCGTCACGCGTCGTCCTTGTCGAGGGGCACCGCGTAGAGCTCGAGCCGGTGGTAGACGACCTTGTAGCCCAGGCGCTTGGCGATCTGGTCCTGCAGCGCCTCGATCTCGTCCGAGTGGAACTCGATCACGGCGCCGGTCTCCAGGTTGATCAGGTGGTCGTGGTGCTCGCGCGCCGCCTGCTCGTAGCGGGAGCGCCCATCCCGGAAGTCGAGCCGCTCGATGATGCCTTGCGTCTCGAACAGCTTCACGGTCCGGTAGACGGTCGAGAGCGAGATGCGGTCGTCCACGGCTGCGGCGCGCCGGTGCAGCTCGACCACGTCCGGGTGGTCCGCCGCATCGTCGAGGATGCGCGCGATGATCCGGCGCTGGCCGGTCATGCGCAGGCCCTTCTCGCGGCAGGCCCGCTCGATGGCGTCGTTCCGGCGCGGCTTTGCGGATGTGGTGCGTGCAGCCAAGTCAGTCTCACTCCTCCGGCATGCTTATAGGCGGCCCGTCGGGCCGGGGCTATAGCGCGAGCGCCATCATCAGGGCCGAGACCCGGCTCCCGTCGGGCTTGAGATAATAACCTGGCCTGCGGCCGGTTTCCTTGAAGCCGAGGCGGCGGTAGAGCGCGATGGCCGGGGCGTTGCCCTCCTCCACCTCCAGATGGACCTGCGCCACCCCGCGCCGGGAGAGCTCGTCCAGGTGCCGGGAGAGGAGCGGTCTCGAATAGCCCCTGCCGCGGCATTCCGGCCGGATCGCGACCGTGAGGATCTCGGCTTCGTCGAGGACGATCCGGGACAAGATGAAGCCGACCGGCTGCGCGGCGCGTCCCAGAATCCCCTCGCGGCCGACGAAGAGCCCGTCCGCCATGACGCCGCGCTCCGCCAGGAGGCCCTGGAACTCGAGCGGGCTCCAGCCCCGCGCGAAGGCGGTGGCGTGGATCGCCGCCAGGGCGGCGGCCGATTCCGTGCCGACCGGCTCGATCCGGGCCGACGGGGGAGGATAGAACCGGTCGAGAAAGCTCATTGGCGTGCGATTTTCGCCCCGTCCTGCGGCTTGGCGTCGGGTTCGCGCAGGTAAAGCGGCTTCGGCAGGGCCTGGGTCGGATCCGCGATGGCCCCGAGTCGGGCCACCCAGGCGATGTCCGGGAAGAGAGCCGCCTCGTCGACCTGGATGTCGACGCCCTGCATGCGGGCCTCCGCGGCCAGGATCGGGGCGGCCGACCCGCTCACCAGGATCGGTCCGGAGCCGAGGAGCCGGATCGCGTCGCGGATTCCCATCAGACTCGGCGGAATGATGACGCGCCCGCCCGTGGCGACCGCCTGGACGTAGATCTGCCCGTGCTTGGCATCGATGGCGGCCGTGAAGAGGCCGCGCTTGTCGCCTGCCATGAGCGGCGCCAGGAAGGCCGAGAGGGTCGCGACCCCGATCACCGGGATATCGGCCGCGATGCCGATGCCGCGGGCGGCCGCGATGCCGACCCGGAGCCCCGTATAGCTGCCGGGACCCACCGTCACGGCGACCCGGTCGAGGCTCTCGAATCCGCCCTCCACCTGGGAGGCGACCCGGTCGAGCATCGGCAGCAGCGCCTCCGCGTGGCCGCGCTCCATGGGGATGCTCTCGCGGGCCAGCGGCTCCGCGTCCCCGGCCTGGAGAATGCAGGCCGAGCAGGCGCCGAGGGCGGTGTCGATGGCAAGGACGCGCAAGATTCGTCTCCGTCTGGTGTCGGAGATTCTTTAGAGCATCACCCCGACCCGTGGGAACCGGATTCGCGCGAGCGACGATGGCGCGGTCACGCGATCGTGCAGAATTCCTCGAAGGCGAAGCGCGGCTGGCGCGGATGCAGCTTTTCGGGCAGGCCGTAGCCGAGATTGATCAGGAAGTTCGACTTGGTCTTGCCGTCCGGAAAGAACGCCGCGTCCACGCCGGCGCGGTCGAAGCCGCCCATGGGGCCGCAATCGAGCCCGAGGGCGCGGGCCGCCATGATGAGATAGGCGCCCTGGAGGCAGGAGCCCTGGAAGCCCGCCCGCTCGATCGCGTCGGGCTTGCCGGCGAACCAGCTGCGCGCATCCTTGCTGTGGGGGGCAAGGAAGCCGAGCTTCTCGTAGAATTCGGTGTCGTAGGCCACGATGGCGGTCGCCGGCGCGCTCATGGTCTGGCGCACGTTGCCCTCGTCGAGATGCGGCCGCAGGCGCTCCTTGGCCTCGGGCGAGACCACGAACACGAAGCGGCCGGGCGAGGAATTGGCGCTGGTCGGCCCCAGCTTGGCGAGGTCCGCGATGGCCCGCAGGGTGTCCTCGCCCACCGGCCGGCCATCCCACCAGCGATGGGTGCGGGCGTTGCGGAAGAGCTGGTCGATGGCGTCGTCGGTCAGGGGAGGCAAGGGAGGTCTCCAAAAGAAAAGCGCGGCCTGTGGGCCGCGCTTTGAACTAGAGGGATTCGGCCTGCGATCAAACCGCCTGCACCTCGCGCACGTCCGGCAGGAAGTGGCGCAGCAGGTTCTGGATGCCGTGGCGCAGGGTCGCGGTCGAGGAGGGGCAGCCGGAACAGGCGCCCTTCATGACCAGGTAGACGGTGCCGTCCTTGTAGCCCCGGAACGTGATGTCGCCGCCGTCGCCCGCGACCGCCGGGCGGATGCGGGTCTCGAGCAGCTCCTTGATGGTCGCGACCGTCGGGGCGTCGTCCTCGTCGAAGAACTCCTCGCCGTCCTCCATCTCGACCTCATGGCCCTCGGTGAAGAGCGGCGCGCCGGTCATGAAGTGCTCCATGATGCCGCCCAAGATGGCGGGCTTCAGGTGCTGCCACTCGCCGTCCGCCTTGGTGACGGTGATGAAGTCGTAGCCGAAGAAGACGCCGGTCACGCCCGTGATGGCGAAGAGGCGCCGGGCGAGCGGCGAGGCGTCGGCGGCATCGGGGGTGCGAGCCTCGAAAGTGCCCTCCGGCATGACGACGCGGCCGGGGAGGAATTTCAGGGTGGCGGGATTGGGAGTGGCTTCGGTCTGGATGAACATCGGGTCTTTTCCTCTGGCGCCGGTTCAAGGCCGGCCGAGCGGGTAGGGTCTTAGAATCGTTCTAACAGCTTCATTCCGAAATGTGGATGGCTCTTTGGGAATTCCAAGGGCGCGCCGGCGGCATGCCCTCGCGTCGCTCGAGCGACCGCACCATGTGGGCTGCGAGGCGCTCCGCCGGGACCGGGAGGGGCGAGGCGGTCATGAGGGCGATCTCCGTGTCTGACAGGTCGGGCGCGCCGGCCGCCGTGTCGATGATGAAGAAGTCCTCCGGCACCATCTCCTTGGGCAGCACCGTGAGGCCGAGACCCGCCCGGACCGCCGCCTGGGCCCCGGCGAGCGAGGTCGACGTGTAGGCGATGCGCCAGGGGCGCCCGGCCCGGTCGAGCGCCTGGGTGGCGCGCTTGCGGTAGACGCAAGGGTGCGGCGAGACCACGAGCGGCAGGGGGCCGTTCCGGTCGAAGGGGTCGGGCCGTGTCGAGGCCCAGACCAGGGGCTCGCGCCAGACCCGCACGCCCTCGGTCGGCCCCATGGGCTCGCGCTTGATCAGGACCAGGTCGAACTCCCCCTCCTTGAACCGCTCGATCAGGTTGAGGGTGAGGTCGGTCGTGACCTCCAGCGCCACGTTCGGGTGCGCCTCGGCGAAGCGGGCCAGCACCCCCGACAGATGGGTGGTGGCGAAGTCCTCCGGGGTGCCGAGCCGGACGAGGCCCTCCATGGTCGGCTCCACCAGCCGCGCCACCGCCTCGTCGGTGAGCGCCAGGATGCGGCGCGCATAGGACAGCAGGGTCTCGCCCTCCGCCGTGAGGGAGAAGCTGCGCGGGGTGCGTTCCATCAGGCTGCAGCCGAGCTGCTCCTCGAGCCTTTTGAGCTGCAGGCTCACGGTCGGCTGGCTCAGGAGCAGCCGCTCGCCCGCCCGGGTCAGGTTGCCGGTCTCGGCGACGGTGGCGAAGGTTCTCAGGAGATCGAAATCGAGGCGTGGCAGCATCGGGTCACCATTGCAATACGCAATGATAACAAGATTTATTATTCATTTCAAAAAGTGTCGAGGCCAGACCATGGTCCGCGGGCAAACACGGAGCCCATCATGAACGTCCACGTCGACACCCAGATCCTCGCTTCCGCCGCCGCCACGCCGGTCACCGTCGCCCGCGGCGACGGCATCGGGCCCGAGATCATGGATGCGGCCCTGCGCGTCCTGCTCGCCGGCGGCGCGAGGCTCGCCCTCTCTGAGGTGGACCTGGGCGAGAAGGTCTATCGCGGCGGCTTCACCTCGGGCATCGCGCCCGAGGCCTGGGACAGCATCCGGAGCAGCAAGATCCTGTTCAAGGCGCCGATCACCACGCCGCAGGGCGGCGGCTTCAAGAGCCTCAACGTGACGATCCGCAAGGGGCTCGGGCTCTTCGCCAATGTCCGGCCCTGCCGGGCCTATGCGCCCTTCGTGGCGACCCGCCACCCCGACATGGACGTGGTGGTGGTGCGGGAGAACGAGGAGGACCTCTACGCGGGCATCGAGCACCGGCAGACGGACGAGGTCTACCAGTGCCTCAAGCTGGTCTCGCGGCCCGGCACCGAGCGGATCGTCCGCTATGCCTTCGAGTACGCCCGGGCCTCGGGCCGGACATCCGTCACGTGCTTCACGAAGGACAACATCATGAAGATGACGGACGGGCTCTTCCACAAGGTGTTCGAGGAGATCGGCGCCGAGTATCCGGAGATCGCCCGCAGCCACATGATCATCGACATCGGGGCCGCGAAGCTCGCCACCAACCCGGAGCGGTTCGACGTGATCGTCACGCCCAACCTCTACGGCGACATCGTGTCCGACATCGCCGCCGAGGTGGCAGGCTCGGTCGGGCTCGCCGGCTCGGCCAATATCGGCCTGCACGGGGCCCTGTTCGAGGCGATCCACGGCTCCGCGCCGGACATCGCCGGCCAGGGCATCGCCAACCCGTCGGGCCTCATCCTCGCCGGCGTGATGATGCTGCAGCACATCGGCCAGCCCGAGGCCGCCCGGATCGTGCACGACGCCTGGCTGAAGACCATCGAGGACGGCATCCACACGGCGGACATTTTCGCGTCCGCGTCGACCCGGCGGGTCTCGACGGACGACTTCGCCGACGCGGTGATCGCGCGGCTCGGCGAGACGCCGAAACGGCTGAAGGGCGCGCAGGCCATGTCGCGTCCGGTGGACGTGACGGCCGCCGTTTCGGAGCGCAGGACGCCTGCCCGCAAGGACCTCGCCGGGATCGACGTGTTCGTGGAATGGCGCGGCGCGGCGGACGAGCTCGCCGACCGCCTGAAGGTCGCGGAGGACGGGCTCGTGTCCCTGCGGCTGATCACCAACCGGGGCGTCAAGGTCTGGCCTCAAGGGCTGCCCGAGACCTTCTGCACCGATCACTGGCGCTGCCGGTTCGAGGCGGAGCCGGGCAAGGCCCCCAACAAGGCGACCCTGGCGCGGCTGCTGGGACGGCTCGCAGCCGAAGGAATCGAGTTCGTGAAGACGGAGCACCTCTTCGCCTTCGACGGGGCGCCGGGCTATTCCCTCGGCCAGGGTCAGTGACGGGCGGAAGCGGCCGGCCGGTCAGCCGGCCAGCGCGTCGATCTCCTCGTCGGTCAGGCCGCCGGGCACGATGACGATCGGGATCGGGAAGGTGGAGGCGGCGCGGCCGGCCAGGGTCGAGACCAGCGGGCCGGGCCCCTCCTTGCTGGAGCCCGCCGCCAGGACCAGGAAGGAGACGTCCTCGTCCTCGTTGATCAGCCGGATGATCTCGTCCGCCCGGTTGCCGACCCGAATCACCTGCTCGGGCTCGACCCCGGCGGCGTTGCGGGCCTCGCGGGCGGCGTCCTCGAGCTGCTTCTCGGCAGCCTCGCGCGCCTCTTCGATCATCGCCTCGCCGACGCCGATCCATTCGAAATTGTCCGGCGGGGCGACCACGGCCAGCATGATCATGCTGGCGCCGGTGCGGGCGGTGCGCCGGGCCGCGAAGTGCACGGCCCGGGCGCATTCCGGGGTCTTGTCGACCACCACCATGAATTTCGGCCGGTGGCCGGACTCGTAGGATTGCCGTTTGCCGCTCACAGCACGGTCTCCTGCCTCACCGGCCGATGCTGCACTGACGTTGCGTCATGAGCAAGCCGGGCCTCAGCGCCTGCGCACGAAGCCGACGATGTCCTTGACGGCATCCATCGTCTCGGAGGCCAGCACGCGCGCCCGGTCGGAGCCGTCCGCCAGCACCGAATCGATATGGCCGGGATCGGCCATCAGGCGGCGCATCTCGTCCGCGACCGGCGCGAGCTTGGAGACGGCCACGTCCACGAGGGCGGCCTTGAAGCCGGAGAACTGCGCTCCGCCATGCTCGCGCAGCACCTCCTCGGGGGTCGAATCCATGAGCGCCGCGTAGATGGCCACCAGGTTGTCGGCCTCCGGGCGCGACGCCAGCCCCTCGACCTCGGTCGGGAGCGGCTCGGGATCGGTCTTCGCCTTGCGGATCTTCTGGGCGATGGTGTCCCGGTCGTCCGTGAGGTTGATGCGCGAATAGTCGGACGGGTCCGACTTCGACATCTTCTTCGAACCGTCGCGCAGGGACATGACCCGGGTGGCGGGACCCGCGATCATCGGCTCGGTCAGCGGGAAGAAGGCGTCGCCGAAGCCGTGCTCGGCGATCGAGTCCGCGAAGTCGTTGTTGAATTTCTGGGCGATGTCGCGGGTCAGCTCCAGGTGCTGCTTCTGGTCCTCGCCCACCGGCACGTGGGTGGCGCGGTAGACCAGGATGTCGGCCGCCATCAGCATCGGATACGCGAAGAGCCCGACCGACGCGTTCTCCCGGTCCTTGCCGGCCTTCTCCTTGAACTGGGTCATGCGGTTGGCCCAGCCCATGCGGGCGATGCAGTTGAACACCCAGGCGAGCTCGGCATGCTCGGAGACCTGGCTCTGGTTGAACACGATGTGCTTGGTGGGATCGATGCCGGCAGCCAGGAACGCCGCCGTGACCTCGCGGATCTGGCGCGCCAGCTCCTTGGGGTCCTGCCAGACGGTGATGGCGTGCATGTCGACCACGCAATAGATGCAGTCGTGCGTCTGCTGCATGGTGACGAAGCGCTTGATGGCCCCGAGGTAATTGCCGAGATGCAGGTTGCCGGTCGGCTGAACGCCGGAGAAGACCCGCTCCTTGAACTGCGCCATCGTCTTTCAACTCCCACGCTTGTCGCGGGCGGCGTTATGGCAGGGCAGGGCCGGGATGCACAAGCGGTCTCAGGGCTTTTTCGTCAGGAGAGCCACATCGTCGCGGGTCAGGGCGCCCGTGAGGGCGGCCGCGGCGGCATAGAGTCCCAATCCGCCGAAGCAGAACGCCGCCAGACCCACGGGTCCGACCTCCGGCAGCACGGCCGTCGCGCCGACCAGACCGAGCCCCATAACGGCGCTCGCTGCCGTGATTCGCCCGACCCGCCGCAACAGACCGTCATCGGCGCGCCACAGGCCGATCCGGCGCAGGAACCACACCAGGGTCAGAAGATGCGCGACGCAGCCGAGGCTGATGCCGAGCGCGATCCCAGTCATGTCGAGCGCAAGGCCGAGCAGCAGGGAGGCGCCCGCCGTGACGGCGATCCCGGCCGCGGCCGCGACCAGGGTCGCCCGCAAGGAGCCGCGGGCGAAGAGGGTCTGGCTCAGCACCTTGGCGGCGGTGGCGAAGGGCAGGCCGAGGCTCAAGGAGGCGAGCACCCGGGCCGTTCCGTCCGCGTCGGCCGCCGTGAAGGCGCCGCGCTCGAACAGGACCGACGCGATGGGGTGGGACAGCACCACGAGGGCGAGGCAGGCCGGCAGGGCCATGAGGAGCGCCAGCTCCAGGGCCCGGTTCTGGGCGGCGACCAGGGCGTGCGCGGCCCCGTCCCGGTGCTTGAGCGCAAGGTCGGGCAGCAGCACGCTCGCGGCCAGGGCCGCCATCAGGCCGAGCGGAAGCTGCATGACCCGGTCGGCATAGTAGAGCCAGGAGATTCCGGCCGGCCAGAACGAGGCGATCTGGGTGCCGGCCAGGATGAAGAGCTGCACCGCGCCGCTGGCCACGAGCGCCGGGACGCCGGCGAGCAGCAGGCCCCTCAGGAAAGGCGACCAACGCAGGCGGCGGAAGGAGACGGCCCGCCGGCCGCCGAGGAGCGCCGCCGCCACGATGGCGAATTGCAGGAGGCCCGACAGGCTCGACGCCGCGGCGAGCCACGCGGCCTTGTCCGCGAGCGGCAGGGCGGTGCCGGCCTCGAGCGCCACCGCCGTGGCGATCAGGCCCGCATTGACCACCAGCGGCGCGACGGCGGTGGCCCGGTAATGCCCGCGCAGGTTCAGGAGCGCGGCCGCCACGGAGGAGAGCGTCACGCCGAGCACCATCGGAAAGCCGAGGCGGGTGTAGAGGGCCACGAGCGCGAGCGTACCGTCGTCCCGAAGGCCCGGCGCCAGCAGGAAGGCGAGGAGCCCGGCGCCGATCTCGACCAGGGCCGTCAGCGCGAGCAGGGCCAGCGCGAAGGCGCTCACCACGTCACCCGAGACCCGGGCGGCCTCGCCCGGGTCGAGACGGCTCAGGGTCGGAACGAGCGCCGGGTTGAGCCCGCCCTCGCCGGTGATGCGGCGCACGAGATTGGGCAGCCGGAAGGCGGCGAGAAACGCATCCGCCACCGGCCCCGCCCCGAGCACCTGCGCGAACAGGATGTCCCGGACGAAGCCTAGGACCCGCGACGCGGCGGCCCCGAGGCCGACCAGGATTGAGGAGCGGAGAAGCGACATGCCCCGTCGCGCTTAACCGGTCTCAGGGCGGATGTCCAAGGGGACGAAAGGGGTGAAGGGGTGTCACCCCGGCGGTCCGCAGGACCGGGAAGGGGATCCACGTCCGGCGTGACGCTGAACACTGGATGCCCTTCCCCTCCGCTGCGCTCCGGCCGGGGATGACACCCGTCGTGCTTCGTCGACCTATCGAGACCTACCCCGCCCGCGCCTTCGCGATCGCCTCGCGCTTCTGCGCCAGATTCATGCCGCCCACATAGGCTTCCATGCCGATCAGGAAGGACGGCGTGGCGACGAGGCCCAGGGAATTGCCCAGGGTGAAGGACGCCTTCATCCACTGGGTCGTCCGGTCCGTATCGGCGGCCGCCACGAGCTTCGCCCGGTCGGCGCCGAGCTTCTCGGCCGCCGCAATGGCGCGCTCGCCGTTGACGGTGCCGGGCAGGCCGAACAGGGCGAGGTGCAGCGGCAGGTACCGGTCCGGTCCGTAGACCTGGAGATAGGCGAGCGCCGCGCGGGTCGCCTCGACGGAGGGCGCGCCGAGCACCGCGAAGTTCACCAGCACGTAGGAGAGGTCCGGCTCCGCCTTCAGCAGGGCCGGCAGGTCCTTCGCCGACCGTTTGCACCAGGGGCAGTTGTAGTCGAAGTACTCCACCATGATCACATCGCCATGCTTGTGCCCGAGGCGCACGGCGGAGGGCAGGTCGAGCGTGTCCTCCACGAGCTCGATCGGCACCCGCTGCGGCTCGGGAGCGGATTGCGCGAAGGCGGGGGCGCCGGCGCCCGACAGGGCAAGACCGGCAAGCAGAGTGCGACGGGAGATGATCATGAAGCAGGCGACTCACGTAAGGGGCCGCCCGTGGTGCCGCCCAACCGTGGCAATAGCAAGGTCGCGCAGGGGGCTCTCGCGCCTTCGTGACCAGGGCGCCCCGTCAGGTCGCCCGCTCGTCATGAAGGGAGGCTCGCCAGTCCGAGCCGCGCATGGTCGCTGCGAACGGGACCGGAAAACGTTCCGACGCGGGAGCCGTGGGGCCTCGAAGGCCGGGCAAGTGGTCTCCTAGAGGTCAGGTGCGGATTGTCCCCGTGGACACGCCTTCCCGGGTTCTCGTTCAAAGAAACCATTAGACGTCGTGAACCGTTTCGCTAGAGTGCCGGCACCTGTCAAAGACCAGTTCTCGGGGGATCGATTGTCAAAGAAGGCGACGAACCAGATCGACAAGGAGATCGGGACCCGGATCCGCCTGCGGCGGACGCAGATCGGCATGAGCCAGACCAAGCTCGGCGACGCCCTGGGGATCACGTTTCAGCAGGTCCAGAAATACGAGAAGGGCACCAACCGGATCAGCGTGGGACGCCTGAACCAGATCGCCCAGACGCTCGGGGTCAACGCCACGTACTTCCTGCCGGAGGTCGACGGAACCGGCCTGCCGGCCGGGGTGACGCCGGCCGACAAGGACAGCCTGGAGCTCCTGTCCCTGTTCGACCGCCTCAAGAGCAAGTCGATGCGCCAGGCCATCCTCGCGCTGGCCCGGTCGGCGTGCGAGCAGGAGCGCTGAAGCGCTATTCCTCGTCGTCGAATCCGAGCTCGGCGATCAGCCGGTCGGCGGCCTCCAGGAGCGACGGCAGGGACGGCAGTCGCGCGAAGTCGTCATGGTCGACGTCCTTCCTGATGCTCGCGAGATCGGTCACGATCCGCAGAAGCGAAAGCGTCATCCGCTCCTCGCGCGTCAGCCCTCCCTCGAAGCGGCCGCGGTCTGTCTCGGAATTCGTCATCATCATCATAGCGGTCTCTTGAACTCACGGATCAGCTGGCCAAAAGGGACAGGGCGGGCTCGTCCTCGGAGGCTTCGCGCCTGGCCAGGACGGAACCCGGCCAGCCGGTGGCGGCGCGAACGCCGTCCAGGGCCTTGCGGTCCACGTCCATGAAGGCCGCGAGCGTCATGCAGCCGGCGATGTCCTCCGGCAGGCCGAGCACCCGGGTGGTCCACCCGAAGCGCTGCCAGCGCGGCAGCCAGAAGGTCTCCATGACGCCGCCGACGGAGGTCGCGCCGATCGCGTGGCAGTACTCCATCACGGCGCAGAACAGGGCCCCGGCCACCGATCGTTCGCGATGGCCGGTCCGGTGGGCGGGCGCCACGAACATGCGCGTCCATTCGATCGCCGCCTGGTCGCGCGGCAGCTTCCCGCGCTGCACCAGATGCGGAAAGACGTCGCTCAGGAGCGTCGGCGCGGACATGGGGATCATGCGCGATCCGCCGACGACCTCCCGACCCTCCATGGCGATCAGGTGGACCGCCGCGTCCGTGTCGAACTGATCGCGCTCGAGACCGTCCGGACGCCTGAGATCCTCCCAGCCGCGCTCCTCGACGTAGATCAGGTGACGCAAGCGAAAATAATCGTGGAGCGCCTGCCCGTACCGGGACGCATTCTCCCTCGTCACCACATGGACCTTGACCATGCCCGCCCTCCCGTTTTGTGACGAGGCATCATCACAAAGGCCGGTCGGGGCCGGTATCCGAAGATCTTGGGAGGTCAGTAGGGCTGGAGCTCGCCCGATTGCAGCGCCGCCACGACGGCCTGGGTCGTGTTCGCCACCTGAAGCTTGCGCCGGATGTTGTCGAGATGGGTGATGACGGTCGCCTCGGAGATGCCAAGAATCGTGGAGGTCTCCCAGGCGCTCTTTCCGGCGGCCGCCCAGGTCAGGACCTCGCGCTCCCGCGGCGTGAGGCGCCCCCTGGCGCGCGGCTCCTCGCCCAGGAGCGTCCGCAGCCGGCCATGAGCCGTGAGCGCCAGCAGATGGGCGGCGGCCAGTTCCTTCGGGCCGATGTCGAGCCGGACCTCGCTCGCGAAGCTGAAGGCTGACTGCCAGCCCGTCGCCGTGTAGATCGGGACGCAGAACCCGTCGACGAGGCCGAACTCGACGGCTTCGCCCATCATGGTCCTGGCCAGCGACTTGTCCTTGCGGTAGGGCGCGTCGCCCCAGCGGAACGGGGCCGTGGTGGCAAAGACGTTCTGGCCGACCGGATCGATCTGGAAGTAGTCCTGCGACGTGTAGCGCTCGAACCAGCCCTCCGGCCACGAGCTCAGGAGCACCAGGGGCTCGAGCGGGCGGTTGGGCAGGGGCAGTCCGGTCACGATAAAGGACGAGAAGCCGAGATCGGCCACGATAGACTGAAGGTCCGCCATCACGGCCTCGGCGCAGGCGAGGTCCCGGCACTGTTCGGCGAAATCGAAGACACGCTCGATGTAGAGATGCCTGGAAGCCATGATGGGCCCGCTACCAGCGACTGAAAGCGCTATAAGATCACAAACACTCCCGGTTGTTGCTGTCAACGCCGTCCTTCGAAAAGCAAGCGCCCGACGGAGAGGCGGCCGCGGCCGTCACGCCGTCGCCGCCTTCACGGCCTCCACCGCCCGCAGGCTGAGCGCCGCGATGGTCAGGGTCGGGTTGGCGGTCGCGGAGGTGGGGAAGACCGACGAGCCGAGGATGAACAGGTTGCGGTGCTGGTGACTGCGCAGCTCCCGGTCGACCACGGAGGTCTTCGGATCCTCGCCCATGCGGGCGGTGCCGATGATGTGGCCCGCGCCCGCGAAGTCGTCCATGTGGCGGATCTCGCGCGTGCCGAGGCGCCCAAAAATCTCCTCGTGGGCCGCGCGGGCGGCCGCGAGCCCGGCCTTCGCATAGTCGTCGAGGCGGTAGGCGAGCCGCGGCAGGGGCACGCCGTACATGTCCCGCTCGGACGCATCCAACGTGACGCGGTTCTCCGGATCGGGAAGCTGCTCGACCAGGGACGCCACGCGCACGTGCCGGGAGGTGTGGTCGCGGAGGGCCGCGTCGAGGGCCTTGCCGCGCAGGCCCGTGCGGGCGAGGTCGGCGGCGGTGCTGATCGGCGCGTTGGTGGGCCAGGACCAGCCGTCGTTGTCGATCTCGACCCGGAAGGCGGGGCGCTCGGCCCGGAACGGACCGTCGCGCAGGTTCTCGATGCCGGAGGTGGAGAGCGGCCCGCGATAGGGCCAGACCGGCTCCTTCGTGAGCGCCCAGCTCAGCTGGGTTGGGTGGTCCATGAGGTTGCGGCCGACCTGGCCGGAGCCGTTGGCAACCCCCTGCGGCGTCGCCTCGGAGCGGGAGTTGAGCAGGAGGCGCGGGGTCTCGACCGCATGTGCCGCGATGACGAAGACCTTTCCGACCGCCCGGCCCTCGCTGCCGTCCGGCCGCTTCACCCGGATCGCCGCAATGCGCCCGTCCGGGCCCGTCTCGACGAAGGTGGCGGTGGTCCGATCGTGCAGGACCGCGCCGCTCTTCACGGCGCGGTCCACATGGACGCTCGCGTCGTATTTCGCCCCGACCGGGCAGACCGGGATGCAGCTCGCATTGCCGCAGCAGGAGGGGCGGTCGTCCCGCTCCTGCGAGTTCCGGCCCTGCGGCGTCGCGCGGACCTGGTAGGCGGTTCCTTCGAGGGCCCGGGCGAAGGCCTTGTCGAGGTAGGTCTGCGGGATCGCCGGCATCGGGTAGGGGGCGGAGCGGGGCGAGCCGAGGGGCTCGTACGAATTGCCCGAGACGCCGATCTCGGTCTCGGCCGCGGCGTAGAACGGCTCCAGGTCGTCGTAGGCGATCGGCCAGTCGACACCGCGGCCGTAGAGGCTCTTCAGGCGGAAATCCGCCGGCACGTGGCGCAGGCAGGTGCCGAGCCAGTGCCAAGTGGTGCCGCCCACCACCTTCACGTAGGTGCTCTTGAACCTGTCCGGCCCCGCCTGCCGGTACCAGTAATCGAGGTCGTTGGAGATCGGGTGCTCGGCCTGCGGCGTCGGCGGATAGGGGCTTTCGGGCACCTTGATCAGGGCGTCCCAATAGCGCTGCGTCGCCTCGGCCCGGTCGACCTTCGCGCCCGCCTCGATGATGGCCACCTTGAGGCCCGCGGCGGCCGCCTTGGCGGCGAGCGTCGCGCCGGCGACGCCGGACCCGACCACGATGACGTCGGCTTGGATGTCGGTCATGGATCCCCCCGGTTCAGCTCTGCGGCGCCTCGGCCCAGTAGCCGGTCTCGCCGCCGCAGGAGCCGAAGGGCTTGGTGTAGTCGAGGGCGTTCCAGACCAGGGCGCCCGTGAAGGTCGCCAATACCTCGCCCCGGTCCGTGTCGCAGACGCCCGAGTACCAGGCCGCCACGATGTCGTCCGCGACCGTGCCGGCGGTGACCGCCGGGTCCTGCGCCAGCAGGACGAGGCCGGGTCCGCGCCCGATCGACGTGAGGCCCTGCAGGATCCTGGCGGCGGCGTCAGAATCGAGATCGGCCGCGTCCTGGTCAGTGAGGCGGGCCGAGACCTTGAGGAAGTCGTCGAGCGAGATGGTATCGCGGGCCATGGCCGGCCGGCCCAATCCCGCCGCCAGGGCCAGGGTCATGCCCGCGCTGCCCAGCATGAGCGCGCGGCGCGTCATCAACGGCGCCATCGTGGTCTCCCCCATCGAAGGCCCGGCTGGCATCGTTGTCGGACTTTTGTGGCCGAGCGCAGGCGTTCATCTCACGCTTACGCTACGGCACGTTAAGGATTGGCAAATGATGCAGGCGGGAGGCCCGTCGGGTGCGGTGCAGATCGCCGTCCCTCGACCTCATCCTGAGGAGCAGACGAAGTCTGCGCCTCGAAGCCTCATCCTGAGGAGCGGCGTAGCCGCGTCTCGAAGGATGATCCAGTGCTCTCTGGAGACGCCCTCGTCCCCGAATCAAGGCCGGGGCAGGCTCTTCGAGACGGACCTGACGGCCCTCCTTACGAGAGGTGCTGGCCCCTAGTCCTCTTCACCCGTGACGCCGGCGGCGTCCTGGGCCTTCAGGACCTCGGGGCGCGGCATCGAGATGATGTTGTAGCCGGAATCCACGTAGTGGATCTCGCCCGTGACGCCGCTCGACAGGTCCGACAGGAGATAGAGGGCCGAGCCGCCGATGTCCTCGATGGTCACCGTGCGGCGCAAGGGGGCGTGAGCCTTCTGGTAGGTGAACATGAGGCGCGCATCCGAGATGCCGGCGCCGGCCAGCGTGCGCACGGGACCCGCCGAGATCGCGTTGCAGCGGATGCCCTGGGGGCCGAGATCGGACGCGATGTAGCGCATGGAGGCCTCGAGCGCCGCCTTCGCCACGCCCATCACGTTGTAGTTCGGCATGACCCGGGTCGAGCCGCCGTAGGTGAGGGTGAGGAGCGAGCCGCCGTTGCGCATCCGCTTGGCGGCGCGCTGGGCGATCTCCGTGAACGAGAAGCAGGAGATCACCATGGTCCGCGAGAAGTTCTCGCGGGTCGTGACGTCCACATAGGGGCCCTTGAGCTGCGACTTGTCTGAGAACCCGATGGCGTGGACCACGAAGTCGAGCCCGTCCCAGCGCCGGTCGAGGGTCTCGAACACCGCGTCGACGGACGCGATGTCCTCCACGTCGCAGGGAATCACGATGTCGGAGCCGAGGGACCGGGCGAGCGGCGCGACGCGCTTGCCGAGCGCCTCGCCCTGGTAGGTGAAGGCGAGTTCCGCGCCATGCTCCGCCAAGGTCTTGGCGATGCCCCAGGCGATGGAGTGATCGTTCGCGACGCCCATGATGAGGCCGCGCTTTCCTTGCATCAGACCGGTCACTTGGGTCCCCCTTGTCGACGGCTCGATTGTCTGCCGCGGATTGTTATCAAAGCGTGCACGTCGAACCGTTGCGTCGATATTGGCGAGCGCGTCCATGCGAGGTCCCCCGAAAGATCCGTCGGGGGTTCGCACAGGGACGTCTCAGTGATGTGACGCTCTTTAAGCGTTATAACGGCTGAAGACGAGTGTGGCATTCGTGCCGCCGAAGCCGAAGGAGTTCGACAGCACCGTGTCGATCTTCGCGTCGTCGATGCGCTTGCGCACGATGTTCATGTCGGCGAAGGCCGGGTCGATCTCCTCGATGTGGGCGCTCTCGCAGATGAAGCCGTTGTTCATCATCAGCAGCGAATAGATCGCCTCCTGCACGCCTGTCGCGCCGAGCGAGTGGCCGGTGAGCGACTTGGTGGCCGAGATCGGCGGGCACTTCTCGCCCGAGCCGAAGACCTCGCGGATCGCCTCGATCTCCTTCTGGTCGCCTACGGGGGTCGAGGTGGCGTGCGGGTTGATGTAGTCGACCGGGGTCTTCACGGTCGAGAGGGCCATGCGCATGCACCGGATCGCGCCCTCTCCGGACGGGGCCACCATGTCGTAGCCGTCGGAGGTCAGGCCGTAGCCGACGATCTCGCCGTAGATGCGGGCGCCGCGGGCCTTGGCGTGCTCCAGCTCCTCCAGCACCAGGACGCCCGCGCCGCCGGCGATCACGAAGCCGTCGCGGTTGACGTCATAGGCCCGGGAGGCGGTAGCCGGCCGGTCGTTGTACTTGGTCGACATGGCCCCCATGGCGTCGAACAGGGACGACATGGTCCAGTCCAGGTCCTCGCAGCCGCCGGCGAACATCACGTCCTGCTTGCCGTACTGGATCATCTCGTAGGCGTTGCCGACGCAGTGATTCGAGGTCGCGCAGGCGGACGAGATCGAATAGTTCACGCCCTTGATCTTGAACCAGGTGGCGAGGGTCGCCGAGGCGGTCGACGACATGGCCTTCGGGACCGCGAAGGGACCGATGCGCTTCGGGCCCTTGTCGCGGGTGATGTCCGCGGCCTCGACGATCACGCGGGTCGAGGGGCCGCCGGAGCCCATGATGATGCCGGTGCGCTCGTTGGAGATGTCGCTCTCCTCGAGGCCCGCGTCGCGGATCGCCTGGTCCATGGCCACGTGGTTCCAGGCCGTGCCCCGGCCGTGGAAGCGCATGGCGCGCCGGTCGACGATTTCCTCGGCGTTCAGGTTCGGGGCGCCGTGGACCTGGCAGCGGAAGTTGTACTTCGCGTAGTCCTCGGCCCGGCTGATGCCGGATTTCGCCTCCCGCAAAGAGGCCAGAACCTCCTGCGTGGTGTTGCCGATGGACGAGACGATGCCCATACCGGTGACGACGACGCGCCTCATAGCCTTGACCTCTTCATAGGAACTTCATGTCAGCAATCGTCCCGGAGACGTAAGGCCGACCTTGCCCAATCTCAACCGTGAGCCCTCGCGGAATCGCCCGCGCGATCCGGACGGCCGTGCGGGCCTTCCGTAAAAGCCATGCGCCGACAACGCAATAGGCCGGCGGGGCAGGGCTCGCCGCATGGCGCGACTAGCCGCCGGCGGCCTCGCCCTGCTGGAACAGGCCGACCCGCAGGTCCTTGGCCTCGTAGATGCGCTTGCCGTCGGCCTCGAGCCAGCCGTCGGCGATGCCGAGCACCAGCTTGGAGCGGAACACGCGCTTGAGCTCGACCCCGTAGACCACTCGTCTGACGGTCGGGAGCACCTGGTCGGAGAACTTCACCTCGCCGACCCCGAGCGCCCGGCCGCGGCCCGGGGAGCCCGACCAGCCGAGGAAGAAGCCCACCATCTGCCAGAGGGCGTCGACGCCCAGGCAGCCGGGCATGACCGGGTCGCCCGCGAAGTGGCAGGGGAAGAACCAGAGATCCGGCCTCACGTCGAGCTCGGCGCGCACATGGCCCTTGCCGTATTCGCCGCCATCCTCGCCGATGGAGGTGATGCGGTCGAACATCAGCATGGGCGGAAGCGGCAGCTGCGCGTTTCCGGGACCGAACAATTCTCCGCGCCCGCAGGCGAGAAGCTCTTCGTAGGTAAAGCTCGACTGGCGCGCCATGCCGGATGCCGATCCTTTCATCACACTCTCAAGACGGCCCCGAATGCCCGAGGCCACGAAAACGGGGCTCTGGTAGCACAGGCTTGGCCGTCCATCAAAGGGACCTGCGTCCCGAGCCGCGATTCATGAGAACACCTAAGTAGAATGCCGTAGGCGAGAGAGGCCGTCCCAACCTTGCGGCAAGGGCCTCGCTTTCCTATCATTGCAATGATAGAAGCGCTTTTTCCGACAATCAGTTCCGACGATGACCGATCCCCTGTCCGACTACATCCAAGCCGCGACCGCTCCCGTCCAACGCCGGGGTTGCCCCCTGTCCGAGCTGCGGGACAAGCTGCGCCGCGTCGGCCTGCGGCCGACCCGGCAGCGGGTCTCGCTGGGCTGGCTCCTGTTCGGCAAGGGTGACCGGCACATCACGGCCGAGATGCTCTATGACGAGGCGAGCCGGGCCCGGGTGCCGGTTTCGCTCGCCACCGTCTACAACACCCTTCACCAGTTCACGGAAGCCGGCCTCCTGCGCCAGCTCGCGGTGGACGGATCGAAGGCCTATTTCGACACCAACCCGACCGAGCACCACCACTTCTTCCTCGAGGACGAGGGCGAGCTCGTCGACATGCCGTCCGCCGGCGTGAGCGTCGGCGACCTGCCGGCCCCGCCTCCGGGCATGGAGGTCGCGGGGGTCGAAGTCATCGTCCGGCTGCGTCGGAAAGCAGCCTGACGATCGAAACGTTAAGGCTTTTTTCGCCGGGCGGTTGTAAGGTCACCCCATGCCGCTCGGCCATTGCCTCCTCGCTCTCCTCGTCACGGTCATCTGGGGCCTCAGCTTCGTCGTCATCAAGATCGGCGTCGGCTCCACGCCGCCCCTGCTGCTCGCCGCTCTGCGCTTCACCTTCGCGGCGCTCCCGGCCGTGTTCTTCATCGCCCGCCCGAAGACGAACTGGCGGCATCTCGCTGCTTACGGCTTCTTCCTCGGCATCGCCCAGTTCGGGCTGCTCTTCACGGCTATCGCGTTCGGGATGCCCGCGAGCCTCGCGTCGCTCGTCATGCAGGCGCAGGTCTTCTTCACGATTCTCTTCGCCGCCGTCCTGATGGGCGAGCGGCCCGGCCCGTGCCAGATCGTGGGCGGCGCCGTGGCGTGCCTGGGGCTCGTCCTCATCGCGGTTCCCCGCCTCGAGGGCAGCGAGGCGCTGCCCTTCATGATGACGGTCGCGGCCGCCGCCGCCTGGGGCGTCGCCAACATCGTGTCGAAGAAGGCCGGGCGAGTCGACATGCTCGGCTTCGTGGTCTGGTCGAGCCTCATCCCGCCCATTCCGCTGCTGGGCCTGTCCCTCTGGATCGATGGCCCGTCCCGGGTCGCCGACGCGCTGACCCACCTCGATTCTTCGACTCTGGCCTCGGTCGCCTATCTGGCCTATCCGACCACGGTCTTCGCCTTCGCGGCCTGGGCCTACCTGCTTTCGCGCCATCCGGCCGCGACCGTGACGCCCTTCGCGCTGCTCGTCCCCCTGGCCGGGATCGCGGGCGGCTCGGTCTTCCTCCACGAGGCCCTGGTGCCCATCGAGGCCGTCGGCGGCGCGATCATCGTGCTCGGACTCGCCCTCAACATTCTGGGGCCGCATTTTTCCCGCCGGGCCGAGGGGAAGGCGGAGCCTCCCTCGGCCTGAAGGCCGGGCTGGAATCAGCGCAGGATGCCGAAGCCCACCAGCGCGTAGGCGATCAGGAAGATCGCCACGAAGACGTTGAGGAAGCGCGGGGCCACGAGCGCCCCGATGCCGAGCACGAGGGCGAGGATCGGGAGGAGCTTGAAGGGGAGGTTGATCGACAAGGAAGACCTCAGGGCATTGATGACGTTATCGAGTTGCATAACCCTGAATTCTTTCCAAACCGGAAACCGGCCGACCGGGGGCGGGCGGTTCGGGTCCTATTCCACCGTCTCGTTCGGATAGACGCCCCAGAGCTTCTCCTGCCGGACGTAGCCGTTCACGTCGACGCTGCGGTCGCGCACGATGCTGATGCTGCACCACTTGCCGTCGCAGCCCTTGATGTTGGCGATCACGCCGGGCTCCAGCTGCGCCACCGTCTGGCCCTTGTCGTCGGCCCGGTCGAGGAGGGGGATCGGCGGCTGGTTGCCCTTCGCCCAGGGCATCACCAGGGCGGTGCGGCGGCCCGACAGGAGCGAGTGCAGCACCCAGCCGTCCGTACCTTCCGAGTCGCGGATCCGGCGCCAGGTCTCGTATTCGGCGATGATCTCGACGGGAAGCCCGGCGCGCTGGAACACCCAGGCGGTCCGGTGATCCTTGGACGGGCCCTCGCGCAGGTTCACCCGGTCCGTCTTCAGGCTGACGTAGCGCGGCACCGGGAGGCCGGTTCCGAGCCGTCCGCCCGGAGGCTGCTGCTGCGCCGAGGCTTGCGCGGCGCCGAAGGCCAGCAGGGCAAGGCTGAGGAGGATCTTGCGCATGGATTCCCTGTCGGTTGGCTTTGTCTATGGACGCGCCTCTGGTAGAGAAGCTTGACGGGCTTCGCCACGCGGCGGCCTGTCGCCATTGTGTCGCCGGAACACGGTTAAGAGAGCGTGAAAACTCTTGCGATTCCGGCGATTTTTCGAGTGCTGGGACCTCGCGAGCCGATGAAAAAGAGACCTGTCGTCGTCGTCACCCGCCGCCTGCCCGACGCGATCGAGACGCGCCTGCGCGAGCTGTTCGATACGCGCCTCAACCTCGAGGACAAGCCGCTCTCGGCGGAGGAGCTCGCCGAGGCGGTGAAGACCGCCGACGTGCTGGTCCCGACCATCACGGACGAGATCGACGCCGCCCTGCTGGAGCAGATAGGTCCCAATCTCAAGCTCATCGCCAATTTCGGCAACGGCGTCGACAACATCGACGTGCCGGCGGCGGTCGCGAAGGGCATCACGGTCACCAACACGCCGGGCGTGCTCACCGAGGACACGGCCGACATGACCATGGCGCTCATTCTCGCGGTGGCGCGCCGCATCCCGGAGGGCGCCCAGGTCATCCCGTCGGGCAACTGGTCCGGCTGGTCGCCCACCTGGATGCTGGGACGCCGCATCACGGGCAAGCGCCTCGGCATCGTCGGCATGGGCCGCATCGGCCAGGCGCTCGCGCGCCGCGCCAAGGCGTTCGGGCTCTCGATCCATTACCACAACCGCCGCCACGTGCCGCCGAAGATCGAGGCCGAGCTGGAGGCCACCTACTGGGATTCCCTCGACCAGATGCTGGCCCGCATGGACATCGTGTCGGTGAACTGCCCGCACACGCCCGCCACCTACCATCTGCTCTCGGCGCGCCGCCTCAAGCTCATGCGGCCCGACGCGATCCTGGTGAACACCGCCCGCGGCGAGATCATCGACGAGGGCGCGCTCACCAAGCTCATCGAGACGGGAGCCATCGCGGGCGCGGGCCTCGACGTGTTCGAGGAGGAGCCCGCCGTCAATCCGCGCCTGGTGCGCCTCGCCAAGCAGGGCAAGGTGGTGCTGCTGCCCCATATGGGCTCGGCCACCCACGAAGGCCGCGTCGCCATGGGCGAGAAGGTGATCGTCAACATCAAGGCCTTCATCGACGGCCACAAACCGCCGGACCGGGTGCTCCCGAGCATGCTGTAAGCCGGCCTCATGCAGCCTTCCCGGCCCGGCCGCGTTGTCCCGACGGTTGGTCACAGGACGGTTCCCGCATGGACGCCCCGAAGGCACCGGCATCCGCGTCATCCCGGCCGCTGCCGGGTGCGAGCCCCGATGCGCCCGATGCCCGCACCCGTCGCAGGACCCGGTTCATCGGGGCCGGGCTTCTGGCGGCGCTCGCGCTGTGGATGTCGCAGTCCTATCTCGCGTCGCTCGGCTGGGCCGTCATCATCGCCCTGAGCGTCTGGCCACTCTACCGGCGCATCGAGCACCACCGCCGCGACGCCCCCATCCTGACGCCGCTCCTCGTCACCGGCCTCCTGGCGGTCGTGCTCCTGGTCCCGATCGCCCTGGTGCTGGTGGAGTTCGGGCGCGAGGCGCAATCCATCGTCGCCTGGATGGAGAACGCGCAGCAGCACGGCATTCCGGTTCCCGGCTGGGCGCAGCGCCTGCCGTTTCTCGGCCACGTGCTCGACGTCTGGTGGCGCACCCATCTGAGCGTGCCGCAGGCCGCCGGCGAACTCTTCGGCTCCCTCGACACCGGGACGGTGACGGCCTGGTCCAAGACCCTCGGCAGCGCGCTCGCGACGCGCCTGCTCCACGCCTTCATCACCTTCATGGCCCTGTTCATGCTGCTGCGGCACGGGGAGCGGATCGGCATCCACGTGCTGGAGGTCACCGACCGCTGGCTCGGCCGGCCGGGCGAGAAGCTCGCCGAGAAGATGGCCGCGGCGGTGCGCGGAACCGTGAACGGCACGATCCTCGTGGCGATCGGGGAGGGGCTGCTGATCGGGGCCGGGTTCGTGATCGCCGGCGTGCCCCACGCGGTGCTGTTCGCGATCCTGACCACCGCCTTCGCCATGCTGCCCCTGGGAGCCTGGTTCGCCTTCGGGGCGGCCGCCCTCGTGCATGTGCTGAGCGGCGGAACGATCCTGTCGGCCGCCGCCGTGCTCGGCTGGGGCGCCGCCGTGATGCTGGTCGGCGACAACGTCGTCCAGCCGGCCCTGATCGGCGGCAGCGTGCGGCTCCCGTTCCTGTGGACCCTGGTGGGGATCCTGGGCGGCCTCGAGACCTTCGGCCTCATCGGCCTCTTCCTCGGCCCGGTGATCATGGCGGCCCTGCTGACGGTCTGGCGCAGCCAGGTCGCGGTCGCGCCGGAGGCGATCGACCGCCCGCCTAGCGCGGCGCCGTGAGGGTCGTGACGACCTCCCCGGCCGCCCGTTCCCCTTCCTCCCAGGCGCCGCCGGCCGTGCCCCATTGGGCGCGGGACAGGGCCTCGCCGGCGAACCAGATCCGGTCGCCCACCGGGGCCTTCAGGGTGTCGCGGACGGCATAGAAGCCCGGCGGCACCACGGCCCAGGAGGCGCGCGACCAGGGATCGTGCCGCCATCCGGTGGCGAGGCTCACGCTCAGGTCCCGGATGGCCCGGTGGCCGAAATGCTCGGCGAGGACCGCGCGGGCGAAGCGGGCTGGAGCGTCGCGGTCGCGACTGTCGAGCCGGGCCGCCGCCGGCTGGTCGAGCTCGAAGAAGTGGAACGGCGTGCCGTCGATGCGGGTGAGGAGCCCCGGCGGCTCCCGGTGACCGCCGATCAGGCTCGCGAGCCGGTCGGCGCCGCGGAAGGGCGAGCCCGGCCAGTGCAGCACCACGTGCTCGTAGACCCCTTGCGTGAAGCCGTGGATCGCCTCACTGATGCCCGGCGGCAGGGCCGGCGCGAAGCGGATCGCGTCCTGCTGCAGCACCGCCATGGGGGCTGTGACGATCGCGGCCTTCGCCTGCAGCGTGCCGGCATCGGTCTCGACCCGCACGCCGTCGCCGGACCAGTCGATGGCGCGTACGGCCGTGCCGAGCCGGACCGGCAGGTTCCCGGCCAGCCGCGCCAGATAGGCCCCGAGCCCGCCCGTGATGAAGAGGTTGTCGGAATATTCCATGCTGGGGAAATCGTGCAGGCTCACCTCGTCGAGGGGCCGGCCCGACACGAGCCCGTGCACCTCGATCACCCGCCGCCCGCTCGGCCCCATGGGCGGCAGCACCTTCGCGGCGGGCTGGTCCTCCCGGCGCTTCGCCTCCTGCGTCATGGCCCGGTCGGCCATCGCGAAGGCCCGGTCGAGGGCGGCGCGGTCCGCCCGGCTCCCCTTGCGGCCGCGGACGAACAGGTGCCCGTCGACGGGCGCGCGGCGCAGGGGCTCGCCCCGCTCGCGCCCGAGCCGCACCAGGGGATTGATCGGACCGGCATGGAGCCAGTGGGCCCCGAGATCGACCGGATGGCCCTTGAGGCGCTTCGTCACGGCGCGCCCGCCGATGCGGGGCCGGGCCTCCAGCACCGCGACGGACAGGCCCGCCGCCAGGAGCCGCCGCGCAGCCGCGATGCCGGCGGAGCCCGCGCCGATCACCACCACGTCGGGATTGTTCGGGGTACGCGAGGGATCGTCCGTCTGCACAACATCCTCCACCCCTCGCCTTGCGGAGGGTCAGTTCATAAGTAAAGTCCCGGCGTCATCCCGGGAGAGTTCATGACCAGCCTTGCCTTCATCGCCCGCAGCCTAACGACGGGAGTGCACGAATGCTGATTCAGTCGGTGATCGCCGCGGCCCGGGAGGTCTTTTCGCCGGCGCTCAGGAGCATTCTGTGGAAGTCGCTGGCGCTCACGGCGGCGCTGCTGGCGCTCGTCTGGCTCGGCCTGACGCGCCTCTTCGACTACTTCCTGACCAACCATCCGCTCAGCACGGATTACCCGATCCTGGACGGCTTCGCGTTCTTCCTGGCCGGTTTTGGGCTCTTCGTGGCGCTGATCTATCTGCTGCCGGCGGTCACCGCCATCGTGGCGGGCTACTTCCTCGACGACGTCGCCGACGTGGTGGAGCGCAAGGACTATCCGGCCGATCCGCCGGGCGAGGCGCTGCCCTTCGGCCAGGCGGTGTTCTACGGCCTGCGCTTCGCGGCCCTGTCGCTCCTGGTGAACCTCGCGGCGCTGCTGCTGTTCTTCATCCCGGGCATCAACATCGGGGTGTTCTTCGTGGCCAACGCGTATCTCCTCGGCCGCGAATATTTCGAGCTCGCGGCCGGACGGTTCTGGACGCAGGAGGCCGTGACGCAGCTGCGCATGGAGCACCGCGGCACGGTCTTCGCCGCCGGCGCGGTGCTCGCGGGTCTCGTTCTGGTGCCGGTGCTCAACCTCGTCACGCCGATCTTCGGCGCGGCGATGATGGTTCACCTGCACAAGCGCCTAGTGGCTCGACGACTGGCCGACGGCCGGGCCGGAGGCCCGGTGCGGCTCGAAGTCGGACGCCGGTCCTCCTGATTCGGGGGCGAGCAGGTCCGGCCTGGTCTTCGTGGCGTTGCGCTTGAGGTCGAACTGACCGGTCTTGCGGTAGCGGATCAGGTAGGCCGGAGCGATCGCCTCGATGGTGGTCGGCGTGATGCCGAGGCCCGCCAGCGTCCGGCGCTCGGCGACCGCCGCATCCGACACCACGTTGTCGCTCTCGAGCAGGATCGCCTGGTCCTTGGTCATGACGAGTTCGTTCGGCACGAGCCCGAGGGTGATGGCGTCGAGGGCGCCGAGGATGGTCCCCTGGACGCGCCCGGCCGCGTTCGGCAGGGGCAGGATCACCCGCTTGCGCTCGGTCACCTCGCACACGTATTCGACGATCTCGCGCAGGGTCTTGGTCTCGGGCCCGCCGAGCTCGTAGATGCGTCCGCCCGGGACCTTGCCGTCGACCGCCGCCACGATGGCGGCCGCGACGTCGCCCGCATAGACCGGCTGGAAGCGCGTGTCGGCGCCGGCGAGCGGCAGGACCGGCAGCATGCGGGCCAGCGACGCGAAGCGGTTGAAGAGGCCGTCGCCCGGTCCGAACATCAGGGACGGGCGCATGACGATCGCGTCGGGCCGAAGGTTCAGCAGGTTCTCCTCGCCGGCGGCCTTGGAGCGGGCATAGAGCGATTCGGAGCCCGCATCCGCCCCGATGGCCGAGACGTGGATGATGGTGGCGCCGGGCTTCGCCGTCTCGGCGATCAGGCGCGGCCCCTGGGCCTGGAGCGTGTCGAAGCGCTGGCGGCCCCGCTCCTGCAGGATGCCCACCAGGTTGATCACATGGTCGGCCTTGGCGACCGCATGGGCGACCGAGTCCCGGTCGCGGAGATTGGCCTGGATGGCGTTGATCTGGCCGACCATGCCCTGGGGCAGGAAGTTCGCCCGATTCGGCTGGCGCGTCGCCACCAGGACCCGGTAGCCGCGCTTGGCGAGCGCGCTCACCACGTAGCGGCCGAGGAAGCCGGAGCCGCCGAAGACGGTGACGAGTTGCTGGGAGGGCGTGCGGATCGCGCCGATCATTGAAAAGCTCCTGTCCGTCGGGACTTGGACTGCCCGGGAAATGGATTTTGGAACGTCTCTAGAGCATCGGACCCAAAAGTGGAATCCACTTTTGGGTCCAATCCGATGCTCCTGTTTTTAGATGGCGGAGGGCTGTGAAGGGGCGTGCGACAGAGAAAGCGCCCAAACGGCGTTTTCGGCGATTGACGCGGCGCCCGAAGGCCTCTAAACGAAGCCTCGCCGACGAGGCATGCCCAGGTGGCGGAATTGGTAGACGCACTGCTTTCAGGTAGCAGCGGGTAACACCGTGGAGGTTCGAGTCCTCTCCTGGGCACCATCTTTCTCGAAGTCGGCTCGCTGAGCAATTTTCCCGAAAATGTCATTGCTTGTCCGGCGCCCGCAGCCATGCGGGCTGCGCGGCTGAGACTGCTGCTTTTGCGATCGATGGCCGGCGTTCTGACTCGCCGCGCGCTCATCGTCCCGGCCGGAAGTTCTGATTGCTGAAGGGCGATCGGGTCGGGACTTGCACGGTGACGAAGCCGATGCCGGCGGCCTGATGGCAATGGTTGCAGGCATTGGTGATCTTCACATCAGCCCTAAGCGCTAATGCCGTCCCGCGAGGCTCGCCCCTGAGCCGGGTGGCTTCACGCCGGCTCCACGTCGATCCCCGCTTCGGCCAGGTCCTTGAACCCGCCGATGTTGAACACGGCCGTGTAGCCCATGTCCTGAAGGGTCTTGCCGGCGAGGGCCGAGCGGCCGCCGGAGGCGCAATGGACGAGGATCGTCCTGTCCTTCCGGAAGGCGGGGTTGTGGTACTGGCTGTCCGGGTCGGCGCGGAACTCCAGCATGCCCCGGGAGACGTTGACGGCCCCTTTCAGCTTCCCGCTCTGCTGGACCTCAGTTGGGTCGCGGACGTCGACCACGAGCACGTCGCCCGAGCGCATCTTCTCCGCGGCTTGAGCCGGAGACAGTTTCGGAACGGCGGCGTTCGCCTGCGCCAGCAGGTCCTTCACGTTTGCGGCCATGATGTCCTCCTCGACAGTCCTCCGGGCGAGTCTAAGCCCGTTCGCCACTCAGACCAATAATCCTCACGGGCACGCCGTTCACGATGACGGCCCTTGCAGGCTCCGTCCCCCGTCGCCATCTACCATCCATACGGATGGTGAAAGGATGGTAGAATGACCGCGAGCATTCAGGAGCTCAGGCCCAAGGCGGCCGACAGCGAGAAGATCACGATCAATCTCGGCTTCGTCGATCTCGGGCAGATCGACCTCCTGGTGCAGGAGGGCTTCTATTCGAACCGCACCGACTTCATCCGCACGGCGATCCGCAACCAGCTCGACCGGCACAACGACAACGTCAAAAAATCCGTCGAGCGGCACCAGCTCGATCTCGGCCTGCGCCATTTCACCCGGCAGGATCTCGAAGCCGCCAAGGCCGCCGGCGAGCGCCTCCACATCCAGGTGCTCGGGCTCGCCAGCATCGCCCCGGACGTCACGCCGGAGCTGGCGCGGGACACCATCGCGTCCCTTCACGTGCTCGGCGCGCTCCATGCGAGCGCGGCCGTGAAGGAGGCCCTGCGCGACCGCATCCGCTGAGCGCTGCCCCGATCACACCCCTTCCGCCGGATGCGTCCGGCCAAGAACAGGACATTTCCCATGAACTCCCCCTTCAAGACCGCCATGGCCGAGGTGACGCGCCTCACCCGGGCCGGCCGGCTTTCCGACGCGATGGCCGCAATCCGCAACGCCTTGTCGGGCAAGGAAGCGACGGCGCCGCAGCCGGGCGATTCTCCCGCAGGACAGAAGGCCTCGGTCATCGACCTGCAGCCCCCTCGCGCAGCGGACGGGTCCTGGACCGCGCCGGACCAGGAGGCGCCGCGCGAGAGCGACCGGCAGGCGGAGGCAGGAGCGTCCTGGACCGGGCTTCCGCACGGTCTCGCGCCTGCCGGTATGCCGGAGGCGCTGCGGGACTTCCTCGGCCGCATCGGCGAACCGGGAACGCTGCCGGGCCTCGACCGGGGGCCGAACCAAGCCCCGGCTCCGCTGCCGGAGGGGGCGCGCTTCGAGGAGCGGGTCTTCGCCAATGCGGCCGGGCGCCGGGCCTACAAGCTCTACGTCCCGGCGCGCTCCACCGGCGAGCCGCTGCCGCTCGTGGTGATGCTGCACGGCTGCACCCAGTCGCCGGACGACTTCGCGGCCGGAACGCGCATGAACGAACTGGCCGAGGAGGAGGGCTTTCTCGTGGCCTATCCGGCCCAGACCAAGTCGGCCAACGTGCAGAAATGCTGGAACTGGTTCAACGTCTCCGACCAGCAGCGCGATCAGGGCGAGCCCGCGCTCATCGCCGGCATCACCCGGGCGATCATGGAGGAGTTTCCCGTCGCGCCTGGGCGCGTCTATGTGGCGGGCCTGTCGGCGGGCGGCGCGGCGGCGGCCGTGATGGGTGCGACCTATCCCGATCTCTACGCGGCGGTCGGGGTCCATTCGGGCCTCGCCTGCGGGGCGGCGCGCGACGTCGCCTCGGCCTTCGCGGCGATGCGCCAAGGCGGTGCACCAGCGCGCCACGCCGGACGCACCGTGCCGACCATCGTGTTCCACGGAGACGGCGACAAGACCGTGCACCCCGTCAACGGCGACCACGTCATCGCGCAGTCGAAGGCGGCATCGGATCTTCGCGCCACCGTCGATCGCGGCCAAAGCCCGGGGGGCGTGAGCTATACCCGCACGGTGCAGACCGACGAGAACGGTCATCCGATGCTGGAGCAATGGGTGCTGCATGGCGCAGGCCACGCCTGGTCCGGCGGGAGCCCGGCGGGATCGTACACGGATCCGCGCGGACCCGACGCCAGCCGCGAGATGCTGCGCTTCTTCCAGGCGCATCCGGCAGTGCGCCCGCCGCAGCATTGATGAAACGATGGAGGCCGGCAATGCCGGCCCCCACATTGTTCGATCGCGTGTGAAGCGCCCGGCTGCGGATCAGCCGCGGCGCTCGATCACCGTCACGATCTTGCGGGTCTTGGGCTCGACGATGACGATCTCGTCGCGCACCACGATGTAGCGGCATTCCGGCAGCCCGTGCAGGATGCGCACCACTTCGCTCGGGCAGGTGTGCAGGGTCGTCACGGTGGTCGGCACGACGGACCCGACGCTGACGCTGAAGTTCACCTCGCGCACCGGCTCCACGTTCACGCTCGTGAAGGCGCGCGTGATCTCCGTCCGCTGCTCGGACGTCACGTTCACGCTGCCGGAGCTCGACGTGCTGCCGGTCGTGGTCGTGCTGCGCGTGCCGCTCGATGCCGCACCGCCCGACGTGGAGCCCGACGTCGATCCCGCGGCGCCGCCGGTCTGGCCCGACGAGGTGCCGCTGGCGCCGCCGGACGTGCCACCCGACGTCGTGCCGGAAGCGCCGCCGGAAGTGCCGCCGGAGCCGCCGCCCGTACCACCCGTGCCACCGCTCGTGCCGCCCGAGGTCGATCCGGACGCGCCGCCGCTGGTGCCGCCCGTGTCGGTCGAGGCGCCGCCGGAGGTGCCGCCCGAGGTACCACCCGACGTGCCGCCGCCGCTGGGTGATGAGACGGCGCCGCCGCCGCTGCCGCCGCCCGTGCTGCCGGAGGAGCCGCCGCTCGTCTGGGCGATGGCCGCAGCGCTCAACGACAGGGCCGCCGCAGCGACCGTGGCCAACATCGTGATCCGCATCGAATTCTCTCCCTCAACTTCGGAGCTCCGACAGGGAGCCTCCACACAGGAGACAGAACGGATTGAGGCCGGCGCCGTTCCGCATCCGTGTCAGGTTTCGGAAGTGCTAAGGTTATGGAATCTAAGCAGTTTTGCGGGTCTATGCCGCTGCCCGGAGACGAGCCCCCGGTCGGCTCGGGATCCTCCGGAACGAGTTCAGCGCAGTCCGGTCGGGCTCGCGGCCGGTCCGGATCTGCGCTGCTGGGTCGTCGCGGCCATCGGGATGCGGGACGCGTCCGGCGTGGTGCGCCGGGCGCTCCTGGTCCGCATCCTGAACGATGGTCGAAGACGGGGAGGTTATTGGGGCTTGGTGTCGCCGTAGGTGTTCGGGTTCGTGACCTGCGAGCCGCTGGCATTCGGCACCGGAGGAGCGATCGAGCCGGTGGCGGCGGGCGCACCCATCATGCCGGGCTGGCCTTGGTTCTGCGGCACGGTCGAGCCGTAGGTGCAGGGATTGGTCACCTGGGAGCCGCTGGCGTTCGGCGACGGAGCGCAGGTGCCGGTCATGCCGGGCGCGGCCGGGATGGCCTGCGCGGCGCCCTGGTTCTGCGGCACGGTCGCGCCGTAGGTGTTCGGGTTGGTCACCTGGGAGCCGCTGGCGTTCGGCACCGGGGCGGCCGTCTGGGCCATGGCGCCGGCGGCCCCGAGGGTCAGGGCGCCGAGAGTGGCAGTCGTCAGCAGGATGCGTCGCATCGATCTTCTCCATCGTTAGGCACCGCCACGGACCGGGCGGGCTGTTTGCATCGGACTTGCAACGCAGGTTGGCCGCATAGGTTGCGCACAATCTCTTTTTGGTGATGAACAGATTTTCGTATTCTCCTGCCACGCTTGCGGAAAGATATCGAAGTAGAAAATGGAAAAGGCTCAGCTTAAGCCGAGCCCTTCCTTTGAAATTACAGGGGTTTTATCGGTTGCGATGAAGCGTGCCGGTGGAGTGCGGCTCCTTAGCCTTCTGGCCCGGCGCGAATGACTTCGCCGATTCGCCGGTCATCGAGGATTTCGCCTTCTGGCCGGGCGCGAAATCGGTCGCGCTCTGTCCGGTCGTGGACGACTTGGCGCGCTGGCCGGGCGCGTATTCCGAGGCGCCGGGCTGGTCGGGCAGGGCACGGGTGGTCTGGGCCTGGGCGAGGGCCGGCAGGCCAAGCAGAAGGGTGGCGGCGAGGAGAGTTGCTTTCTTGCTCATGTTCCATTCCGTATTGTCGGCTTATTCGGACGGTGAGCCAACGGCCGGAAGCAAACGTGGTTCCCCGCCAAAGTATTGGCAGATTCCAAGCGAGAATAAGTCCTTGGGATGACCCCGATTTACTGGCGGATATCGCGGCATCGGGGGCGGGAAAAGGATGCCGGAGGATCCGATCCAAGGGCATGCGACATCCCGCGGGTGCCGCGGCCGGGAAACGCAGGGCAAAGCAAGACAAAGGCGGAACATCCCAACTCCCAGGATCGTTGTCACAACCATCTTGGAACAGGCTGTGTCCCGGAGGGCACCATGAGTCGTTCGCTGAAATCCCTCGCCGTCGCGGCCCTTGCGCTCGGCGCCGTGGCTGCGTTCCAACCGACCCCGGCCTCGGCGCAGTTCGTCACCACCCAGCCCCGTGTCTTCTACCGCGGCGTTCCGGTCACCGGCACGGGGTTCGCGCCCGCGGCCGGCTTCCGCCCGGCGGCACGTCCCGTCGTGACGGGCGGCTATTACGGCCCGCGCTACGGCGGCGGTTGGGGCCGCGGCTATTACGCGCCCCGCTACGGCTATGGCCGGGGCGGCTACAGGCCCGCCTATTACGGACCCGGCTACGGCTATTACGGCGGCTACTATCCCTATTACCGGCGGTACGACAACGGCGGCGCCGTGGCGGCGGGCCTGATTGGCGGCCTCGCCCTCGGCGCCATCGCGGGCGCTGCCACCAACCCCTATTACGGCCCGTCGGGCTATTATGGGCCGGCCTATTACGCCCCGGCCCGCTCCTGCGTCACGGAGCGGCGTCGCGTCGTGAACCGCTATGGCCGCGTGGTCGTGCGCCGGGTCCAGACCTGCTACTAGGTCGTCCCGACAAGCCGGAAAACCCCGCCGCGAAGGCGGGGCCTTCCATCGCTCGTTGAAGCCGGGCCGCAGACGCGCTAGAGGCGGGGGCGGCATTCCTCGGTTCCTGGACCTCTCATGACGACCCGTTTCCATCGCGGCGATCTGCCCGCGGACTACCAGCCCGGCGAGGCGATCGCGATCGACACCGAGACGCTCGGCCTCAACCCTCACCGGGACCGGCTCTGCGTGGTGCAGATCTCCACCGGCGACGGCACCGCCGACGTGGTGCAGATCCTCAAGGACGCGCCCGTTCCGGAGAACCTGGCGCGGGTGCTCGCCGACGAGAGCGTGCTCAAGATCTTCCACTATGCCCGCTTCGATCTCGCGGTGCTGTTTCATTCGTTCGGGATCATGCCGCGCCCGGTCTACTGCACCAAGGTCGCATCGCGGCTCGTGCGGACCTACACCGACCGGCACGGCCTCAAGGATCTCCTGCGCGAGCAACTCGGCGTCGAGATCTCCAAGCAGCAGCAATCCTCCGACTGGGGCGCGGACACGCTCACCCAGGCCCAGCTCGACTATGCGGCCTCGGACGTACTGCACCTCCACGCCCTGCGCGAGAGGCTCGACCGCATGCTGGAGCGGGAGAACCGGCTCGGCATCGCGCACCAGTGCTTCTCGTTCCTGCCGACTCGCGCACAGCTGGATCTTTTAGGCTGGCCGGACACGGACATCTTCGCGCATAGTTGACGCAGCTTTAAACTTTCAGCCATAAATCCTATCTCCGTCACAACATTGCCACGGCTCTCGGCCATGGCACCGGTCCAACGTGGGCGGAAGGGGTCATTCATCAGTGGCGGGAACCAAGGGCATCACCATCGGAGATGGTCCGGCCTCCGTGCCGGGCGTGCGTTCGCGCGCCTACTCCAAGGCGCAGCGCCATTCCCGCCTGGTCCGCTTCGCCAAGGTGGCGATCCCGGTCGGCGCCCTCGTCGCCGCGGCCGGGATCGGCGCGGTCGCCTATCTCGACCCGTTCCGGAAGATCGAGGGTCTGTCCGTCGGGCCCATCTCGGTCAGCGGCACCAACGTCACCATGGAAAGCCCGAAGCTCACGGGCTTTCGCAATGACAACCGTCCCTACGAGGTGACCGCGAGCGCCGCCACCCAGGACGTGAAGAACCCCAACCTGGTCGAGCTGAAGGACCTGCGGGCGCGCCTCATCACCGACGACAAGGGCAGCACCGCCCGTCTCGAGGCCGCCGTCGGGATCCTGAACACCCAGAAGGAGCAGATGAACCTGCGCCAGGACGTTCGCGTGCACACGGATGGCGGCCAGCAGGTCCTGCTCCGCTCGGCCTTCGTGGACTTCAAGGCCGGCACGGTGGTGTCGAAGGAGCCCGTCACCGTCACCCTGCCCAACGGGGTCATCGAGGCCACGGGCCTCGAGGTGTCCGACAACGGCAAGGTCATGCACTTCAAGGGCCGGGTCAGCACCACCTTCAATGCCGCCAACGCCGCGGCCGACGCCTCCGCCCCCGCTCCAGCCGGCACGGGCTCCACCAGCCTGCCGGCGCAACCGACAAGTGTCCGCCCATGACGATCACCCGCCTCGCCGCCATCGCCGGCGTCCTTCTCCTGTCGGCGCCCGTCTGGGCGCCGGACGCCTCCGCCCAGGTTGGCGCCGGCAAGGAGCGCGCCGTCGGCTTCGGCAATTTCGGATCCAGCAAGGAGCCGATCAAGATCGACGCCGACCGCCTCGACGTGTTCGACAAGGAAGGGCGCGCGGTCTTCGCCGGCAACGTGGTGGCGGTGCAGGGCGAGAGCACCATGAACTGCACCCAGATGACCGTGTTCTACGAGCAGAACCGCCAGGGCGGGCAGGCTGCCGCGCCCGGTCCGCAGGGCGCGGACGACAGCTCGATCAAGAAGATCGACTGCCAGGGCCCGGTCACGATCGTATCGAAGACCCAGGTCGCCACCGGCAACAACGCCACCTTCGACCGGACCTCGAACAAGATCTTCCTCACCGGCAACGCGGCGCTGAGCGACGGCCCGAACGTCACCCGCGGCGAACGCGTGGTCTACGACATCAACACCGGCGTGGCCAACGTCGAGACGAAGCCCGGCGGGCGCGTGAGGGCGCTGTTCGTGCCCGGCAGCGGCGGCCCAGCCCCGACCGGCGCCGGCAATTCCAAGCCCGCCTCCGGCAAGCCGGCGACGAACTGAGCCTCCGGGCCCGTTTTCATTGGTGAAGCGAACAGTCTCTTGAAGCCCTTGTTCAACCGTTCCCCCGCAGCCCCGTCGAACGCGCGCCTCGTCGATGCGCCGCGGGGCGGACTCGACCAATCGTTTTACGGGACCACCGCCGACATGTCCGTGTTCGGCGGCCCCGGCGTGCTGGCCGTGAAGGGCCTGCAGAAGAGCTACCGCGGCCGCACCGTTGTGCACGATGCGGCCCTCAACGTCCGGGCCGGCGAGGCGGTGGGCCTACTCGGGCCCAACGGCGCCGGCAAGACCACGATCTTCTACATGATCACCGGGCTCGTCATGGCCGATCGCGGCGTCATCAGCCTCGACGGGCACGAAGTCACCGGCCTGCCCATGTACCGCCGGGCACGGCTGGGCATCGGCTACCTGCCGCAGGAGGCCTCGATCTTCCGGGGCCTCAACGTCGAGGACAACATCCGGGCCGTGCTCGAGATCGTCGAGCCGAGCCGCAAGGAGCGCGAGCGCAAGCTCGACGCCCTGCTCGACGAGTTCAACATCACGCGCCTGCGCAAGTCGCCCTCGATCGCCCTCTCGGGCGGCGAGCGCCGCCGCTGCGAGATCGCCCGCGCGCTCGCCGGCGAGCCGACCTTCATGCTGCTCGACGAGCCCTTCGCGGGCATCGACCCGATCGCGGTCGGCGACATCCAGAACCTGGTGCGCCACCTGACCCGCCGCGGCATCGGCGTGCTGATCACCGACCACAACGTCCGCGAGACGCTCGGCCTCATCGACCGCGCCTACATCATCCATTCGGGCCGCGTCCTCACCGAGGGCCATCCGGACGAGATCGTGGCCAACGAGGAGGTTCGCCGCCTCTACCTCGGCGAGGATTTCCGTCTCTAGCCTGCTTTTCGCGACGACCGCGGCGCGGCGGACGAATTAGTTGACTCAGTCAAGTTTCTAGGGAACCCTCTTGCATCGACAGGAGGGATCCATGGATCACGTTCCCGCCTCGCCTCAGGAGGAGCAGGTCGCGGCCTTCCGCGCCTTCAGCCGCTTCTACACCCGCCGGATCGGCCTCCTGGAGGAGCATCTCTACGACAGCCCGTTCTCCCTCACGGAGGTCCGGGTGATCTACGAGCTCGCCCAGCGGGCAGGGCTCACGGCCTCCGACCTCGGCCGCGACCTCGGTCTCGACGCCGGCTACTTGAGCCGCCTGCTGAAGCGGTTCGAGGCGAAGGGGCTCCTGACCCGAACCCCATCGAAGACCGACGCCCGGCAGTCGGTGCTGTCCCTGACCGAGGCCGGACGCGCGGCCTTCGCGCCGCTCGACCGGGCCTCCCACGACCAGATCGCCGCCATGCTGGGCCGGCTGTCGGCCGCCGACCGGGAGGATCTCGTCGGCGCCATGCGCAGGGTCCAGCGTCTGCTCGGCGGCGCGCCGGACGCGGACGAGCCTTTTCGCCTGCGCGGCCTACGGCCCGGCGACATCGGCTGGGTCGTCCACCGGCAGGGGCTTCTCTACGCAACCGAGTACGGCTGGGATCAGACCTTCGAGGCCCTGGTGGCGGAGATCGCCGCCGCCTTCGTGAAGAGGTTCGATCCGGCGTGGGAGAATGCCTGGATCGCCGAGCGCGACGGCGGGATCGTCGGCAGCGTCTTCCTGGTGCGCCAGTCGGACGAAGTTGCGAAGCTGCGCCTGCTCTACGTGGAGGCCTCGGCCCGCGGCCTTGGGATCGGGCGCCGGCTGGTGGAGGAGTGCATCCGCTTCGCGCGCGAGCGCGGCTATCGCACCCTGACGCTCTGGACCAACGACATCCTGGTGTCGGCCCGGCGCATCTACGAGGCGGCCGGCTTCCGTCTCGTCGAGGAGGAGCGCCACCATTCCTTCGGCAAGGACCTGGTCGGCCAGAACTGGAATCTCGACCTGTGACCCGCGCGCGGGACGGGCTCGCCCTCGCGGCCGCGGCAGGCGTCGGCGTGCAGGTGGGCGCCGCCATGGTGGCGACGCGCTTCGTGGTGCAGGAGATCGGCCCCGCGTCGCTCGCGCTGCTGCGCTACGCCATCGCGGTCCTCTGCCTCCTGCCCTTCCTGCCGGCGGCGGGGCGGATCCGTTTCGCGCGCCGCGACCTTCTCGGCATCATGGCGCTCGGCATCGGGCAGTTCGGGCTGCTGATCGCACTTCTGAACATCGGGCTTCGCCTCATGCCCTCGACCCGCGCGGCGTTGCTCTTCGCCACGTTTCCGCTTCTCACCATGGTGGTGGCGGCGATCCTCGGGCGCGAGCGCCTCACCGGCCCGAAGACCCTCGGGGTCCTGCTCAGCATCGCGGGCGTCGGCGTCACGCTCGGCGAGAGCGTGCTGACGGGGGGCGGAAGCGCCGAGTGGCTGGGTGCGGCCGCGGTGCTGGGCGCAGCCCTCTGCGGCGCCGTCTGCTCGGTCCTCTACCGGCCCTATCTCGCCCGCTACCCGACCCTGCCGCTCGGGACGGTCGCCATGGCGGCCTCGGTGGCGTTCCTGGCGGGACTGGCCGGAGGGGAGGGGCTCTTCTTGGGCCCGCCGTCCTTGAGCGGCCCGGGCTGGGCCGCCATCCTGTTCATCGGGGCGTCAAGCGGCATCGGCTACGTGCTGTGGCTCTGGGCCCTCAAGCAGACCACCCCGACCCGGGTGACGGTCTTCCTGTCCTTGAGCCCCGTCACGGCCGCGTTCCTCGGCGTCTGGCTCCTCGGGGAGGCGCTGACGCCGGGCGCCGTGCTCGGGCTCGCGGCGGTGGCCGCAGGCCTGTGGCTCGCGACCCGGACCCCGCCGTCTCCCGAAGCTCAGCGGGAATAGATCGCCGAGTTGCCGCCGTGCTCCTTGACCTCGACGCTCTCGAGCCAGACCCGGCCGTTGGTCTCCTCGTGCACGAAGGAGGCCACGTGGTCGAACACGTGCTTGGCGGTCGCCTCGCAGCCCACCGCCGGCAGCACCCGGAGATTGATCAGGCCGTCCCGGTGCATGGCCTCGAAGCGCTCGAGCTCGGGATCGTCCTCGGCCACCAGCATGGTGTGGTCGAACAGGTCCTTCAGCCACGCCTTCACGGGCTTCATGCCGCCGAAGTCGAAGCACCAATTGCGCTCGTCGAGCTCGAAGGTGGCGAAGACGAACTTGAACGCCAGGGCGTAGCCGTGGATCAGCCGGCAATGGGAATGGGTGGCCCGCCACTGCCGGAAGCAGCACGACAGCCCCTCCGCGTGATCGTAGGCCTTCGTGGAGCGGTAGATTTCGCGTCCGCGGGGACGGTTTTCGGCAGCAAGCGCCGGGATCGCGACAGACAGGTTCATGCGAGGCTCTTCAACGGGCTCAATCGGGTTTCGACGGTTACTCGGGCGATCCGCGCTCGAGAGCGATGCATTCCTGCAGGAACTCGCTCTTGTGCTCGGGACTGGTGGCGAGCTCGCCCCAGAAGCAGGTGTTCACCATGCGGCTGCGGCGGCTCGACCGCACGCCGCGCTGGGTCTTGCACATGTGGACGGCGCTGATGCGCACGGCGAGGCCGCGGGGCTTTGTCATGTCCACCACGTAGTCCCCGATCTGCTTGACGAGCTCTTCCTGGATCTGCAGCCGGGACGCGAAGTGATCCACGATACGGTCGTATTTGGACAATCCGATGATCTTGCCGTCGGCGGCCGGAAGAATTCCGATATAGGCGTGGCCGTAGATCGGCATGAGGTGGTGCGCGCACATGGAGCGCAGCTCGATCGGCCCCGTGACGATCAGCTGGTCGTAGGAGCGGGCATTGTCGAATTCGGTGATCTTCGGGGGCGCCGTGTAGCGGCCCTGGAGGATTTCCTCGACGAACATCTTCGCGACCCGCTGCGGGGTCTCGCGCGTGTTGTGGTCGTTCTGATGATCGATGCGCAGAACGTCGAAGAGTTCTTCGACCTTCCGGGCGGCCGCAGCAATCATTGCTGTCCGCTCCGCTTCGTCGATCGGTTGATCGAGCGCCTCATTGCACAGCCGGGAGAATTTCATTCCGGTGGAGTGGAAGTTCATAATCGACCTAATGCCCTATTGTACGAAGCCTTTTTCATTACCTAGTGTCACGGCTGGCTTCGAAGCGTGACGCTCAATGTTCGCGCAAAAGCTATATCCTATTCCTCTGCGACAAAACACTTCTTAAAGGAATAATTAGAACTCACCTATTATGCTTGTTCTTGATAACAGTTTTTCCGACCAGGATCCGGGGAATAGAATGATCGGGGCTTACGTGAAACGACATATCGTTATATTTGCCGTGGCAGTCGCTGCGCTCATGGGTGCCGGCGCCGCAGGCGCGGATCCGCTCCCGGCTCCGGCCGACAAGCCGATCCTGACGATCTCCGGCCAGATCGACACCACCAACAAGGACAACACCGCGCAGTTCGACCGCGCGATGCTCGAAGCCATCGGCATGGAGACGATCGAGACCAACACGCCCTGGTACAACGGCCCGGTGAAGTTCGAGGGCGTCTCCCTCGACAAGCTCATGAAGCGCGTGGGCGCCAAGGGCGAACGCGCCGTCTTCGTGGCGCTCAACGACTACAGCAGCGAAATCCCCATGGAGGATTTCTCCAAATACAACGTGATCCTCGCCCTCAAGCGCAACGGCGAGTACATGCCCGTCCGCGACAAGGGGCCCCTCTTCGTCATCTACCCGTTCGATAGTAAGCCGGAGCTGAAGAATCAGACCTTCTACGGCCGATCCGTCTGGCAGGTGGCCAAGATTATCGTAAAGTGACGGCCGCCTGACGTCGTCCCCGGAGGACTGCCATTGTCGCTGCGCACGCTCAAACTGGTGCTTGCTGTCGTCATTGCCAGCTTCCTCCTGTCGGCCGTCTACATCTCGGTTCTGGTGGTCGAGCGCCAGAACGCCCTCAAGGAAGTCTCGCGCTACAACATCTCGTGGCTCGCAAGCCAGGCCGTGTCGGAGTTCGTCCGGCTCGGCCAGCGGCTCAACGCCTACGGGATTCCGGGCACCGGCGTCGACAAGGATGAAGTGCAGCTGCGCTACGACATCCTTCTCAGCCGCGCAAAGCTGCTCAGCGACGGCGACTTCCAGTCCTTTGTCGAGCGGGATCCCGAGCGCCAGGCGACCGTGAAGCGCCTCGCCGAGGTCCTCGCCGAGGTGCAGCCCCTCATCGACGCCATCGACGCGCCCGGCAACGCCGTGCGCGCCTACACGCTTCTTCAGCCGCTCGAAACCCAGCTGATCGACATGGCCTCCGCGGCCAACCATTACGGCGGCCAGCGGGTGGCGGAGGACCAGCACGAACTCATACGCCTGCACTGGCTGTTCTCGGGGCTGGCGGCCTGTCTCATCCTCACCGGGATCGTGCTCCTCGGCCTGCTCGGCTGGCACAACCGGCTGCTGGAACGAGCCCAGGCGGAGCTGCGGACGCTCGCCGGCAATCTCCAGGCGACCTCGGCCGAGCTCGAGGACGCCAACAAGGCCCTGGGGCTCGCCTACAAGGAGCTTCAGAACCGCAACGAGGTGCTGCAGGCGCAGGAGCACGAGCTGCGCATGCAGAACGAGCGCTTCGACGCGGCGCTCAACAACATGTCCCACGGCCTGTGCATGGTCGACGGCGACGGCCGCATCATCGTGTTCAACGCGCGCTTCAGCGAGCTCTTCGGCCTGAACCACCGGGCCAAGCCCGGCGTGACCCTCGAGCGCCTGACCCGGGGCGCCGACCGCACCGACACGCCCGGCCTCGCGGCCCTGCGGGCCATCTGCGAGCAGCAGGAGGAGCTGATCCGCGACCGTCGCCGCGCCTCCTTCATCCAGGAGGAGCCCGGCGGTGAGACCTTCTCGGTCTCGCACCAGCCCATGACCGGCGGCGGCTGGATCGCCACCTACGAGGACATCACGGAACGGCGGCGTGCCGAATCGCAGATCGCCTACATGGCGCATCACGACGCGCTCACCGATCTGGCGAACCGGGTGCTGTTCCGCGAGCGGCTCGACCAGGCGCTCGCGGCGGCCCATCGCCAAGGCACGACCATCGCGGTGCTCTGCCTCGACCTCGACCGCTTCAAGGACGTGAACGACTCGCTCGGCCACGAGACGGGCGACGAGCTGCTCAAGGCCGTGGCCGACCGGCTGCGCTCCTGCGTGCGCGACGGCGACCTCATCGCGCGCCTCGGCGGCGACGAATTCGCCGTCCTGCAATGCACCGTGGGCGATCCGAACGACTGCGCGTCGCTGGCGGCGCGCATCATCAACGCGATCGGGGCACCCTACGAGGTCGACGGCCAGGAGATCGTCATCGGCACCAGCGTGGGCATCGCGCTGGCGACCGAGGGCCGCGTCCCCCCGGACCAGCTTCTCAAGCATGCGGATCTTGCGCTCTACCGCGCCAAGTCCGACCGGCGCGGCACCTACCGGTTCTTCGAGCCCGAGATGGACGCCCAGCTCCAGGCCCGGCGCCTGCTCGAGGCGGACCTGCGCAAGGCGCTCGCCAACAAGGAGTTCACGCTCGCCTACCAGCCGGAGATCAACATCCGCCGCCACGAGATCAGCGGGTTCGAGGCGCTCCTGCGCTGGAAGCACCCCGAGCGCGGCATGGTCTCGCCGGCGGAGTTCATCCCGGTCGCGGAGGATATCGGCCTCATCTCGGCGCTCGGCGAATGGGTCATCGAGCAGGCGTGCCAGGAGGCCGCCCAGTGGCCCGACGGCATCAAGGTGGCGGTCAACCTCTCGCCCGTGCAGTTCCGCAACCGAACCCTGGTCGAGACGGTCGACCGGGCGCTGACCCAATCCGGTCTCTGCCCGAGCCGGCTGGAGCTCGAGATCACCGAATCGGTCCTGCTCCAGGACAACGAGATGACGCTCGCGACCCTGCACCAGCTCCGGCGGCTCGGCGTGTGCATCGCCATGGACGATTTCGGCACGGGCTACTCGTCGCTCAGCTACCTGCGCAGCTTCCCGTTCGACAAGATCAAGATCGACCAGTCCTTCATCCGGGAGCTGACCTCGCGGGCGGACTGCCTCGCCATCGTCCAGTCCATCACCCGCCTCGGGTCGAGCCTCGGCATGATCACCACCGCCGAGGGCGTGGAGACGGAAGAGCAGTATCGGCACCTCCTCGCCGCCGGCTGCACCGAGGCCCAGGGGTACTATTTCGGCTACCCGCTCCCCGCCCAGGATCTCGTCTTCTCGCTCTATCCGGAAAAGCAGCCGAAGGCAGCCGAGGCCTGATGCGCCGCCCGGACGGGCGAGCGTCGGGGCCGCAGAACGCTCTAGGAATCCTTGCCTTTTGACGCCCACGGGGCGCCACAGTACAGATAGGCGGCAGGGTTTCTCCCGTGCCGAGGGCGGCTGGATGCGGTCATGAGCGCAACGCAACGGCTTGAACTGCGCCAGGGCCAGACCTTGGCCATGACCCCGCAGCTGCTCCAGTCGATCAAGCTGCTCCAGCTCTCCCATGCGGAGCTCGTCGCTTACGTGGAGGCCGAGCTCGAGCGCAACCCGCTCCTGCAGGAGGCCGAGGGCGGCGCCTTTCCCGCTTCCCCGCTCCGCAAGCCCCCGGCACCCCGGCCCGGCGGCGGCCAGCCGCCGCCGCGCCCGCTGCCCGTGACGGCCGGGCCGTCCGGCGGCGCGTCCCGGTCCGGCGGCGGGGACGCCGAGCTCAAGCCCGAGCTGGAGGCGACCCTCGCGCGCGCCGCGAGCCTCGCAGAGCACCTCGAGGCGCAGCTCGATCTCGCTCTCGCCGACCCGGTCAGCCACGAGATCGGCCGCCACCTGATCCACAGCCTGGACGAGGCCGGCTACCTCACCGACGACCTCGCTGACATCGCGGAACGGGTGCCGGCGACGCCCGAAGCGGTCGAGGCGGTGCTGGGGGTGATCCAGGGCTTCGACCCTCCCGGCGTGGGGGCCCGCACCCTCGCCGAATGCCTGCGGATCCAGCTGCGCGAGCGGGACCGCCTCGATCCCGCCATGGAGGCGCTTCTCGGACGGCTCGACCTGGTGGCCCGGCAGGACTTCGCGGCCCTCAGGCGGCTCTGCGGCGTCGACCAGGAGGACCTCGCCGACATGCTGGCCGAGCTACGCCGCCTGGAGCCGAAGCCTGGCCTCGCCTTCGCGTCGGCGCCGGTCGATGTGCTGGTCCCGGACGTACTGGTCCGGGACGGCCCCGACGGCAGCTTCCTGGTCGAGCTCAACCCCGACACGCTCCCCCGCATTCTCCTCGACCGGTCCTATCACACCGAGGTGGCCCGGTCGGTCCGGAGCGAGAAGGACAAGCTCTTCCTCTCGGAATGCCTGCAGACCGCCCATTGGCTCACCCGCAGCCTCGACCAGCGCGCCCGCACGATCCTGAAGGTCGCAACCGAGATCGTGCGGCACCAGGAGGGATTCTTCCGCCAGGGCGTCCCGGCTCTGCGCCCGCTCACCCTCAAGACCGTCGCGCAGGCCATCGGCATGCACGAATCCACTGTCTCGCGCGTCGTCGCCAACAAGGCGATCGGCTCCGCCCGCGGGGTTCTCGGCATGAGGTTCTTCTTCGGGGCCGCGGCCGGGGAGGGCGGCCATTCCGCCCAGGCCGTGCGTCATCGAATCAGGCAGCTCGTGGACGCGGAGGCGCCCGACGCCGTGCTGTCGGATGATGCAATTGCCCAAAAATTGAAGGCGGAGGGCATGGCCGTCGCCCGGCGGACCGTCGCGAAATACCGGGAGGCCCTGCGCATCCCGTCCTCGGCCGACCGACGCCGGAGGGGCAAACACCGATTGAAGACATCCTGAAGCTCAACATCAAGTCTTGTATTGCGTCCCCAAACCATCATCATTTCACCCAGCGTCACCCACGGGCCCACCCGCTGGAAGAAGAACGCCAGAGGAGAACGCCATGACCTTGAGGATATCCGGCAAGAATCTCGATATCGGCGAATCCCTGAGGTCCCAGGTGAAGGAGCGCGTGGCCGGCGCGCTGAGCAAGTATTTCGACGGCACCTATACGGGCCATGTCACGGTGGCGCGCGACGGCGCAGGCTTCCGGACCGACTGCGTGCTCCACCTCGCCTCGGGCGTCACCCTCGAGGCCTCCGGAGCCGCCCAGGACGCCTATGCGAGCTTCGACCAGACCGCAGACCGGATCGAGCGGCGCCTGCGCCGCTACAAGCAGCGGATCAAGGACCATGTGGCCCAGGCCGCCGAGCGGCCCTCCGGCCTGGAGGCGCCCTATGCGGTGTTCGAGGCCCCCACCGACGAGACGGTCGTGCAGGAGGGCTACCACCCGATCGTCATCGCCGAGACCACCAAGGCGCTGCACCGCTACTCGGTGAGCGACGCCGTGATGCAGCTCGACCTGACCGGGGCGGCCGCGCTCGTGTTCATCCATGCTGGCACTGGCCGCGTGAACGTCGTATACCGCCGCGGCGACGGGGCGATCGGCTGGGTCGACCCTCCGCCGGCGCAGCCCTGAAGGAGCCCGTATCCAGAGGACTGACCGTTGTTTTGGCCCAAGACTTGCTTGGAACGGCACGAGGCCGAATCGGCTTCACAACATATGCAGCTTGATCGATGCCCTTGCTGGACTTCCTAGACCCTCAAGCCGTTCTGCCCGCGTTGCGCGTGAACAGCAAAAAACAAGCCCTCCAGGAAATTGCCGCCCATGCTGCCCGTCTCACCGGCCTGGAGGCCGCGGCGATCTACGAGGCGCTGCTCCAGCGCGAGAGGCTCGGCTCGACCGGCATCGGCGAGGGCATCGCGATCCCGCACGGCAAGCTCCCCGGCCTGACCAAGATCTTCGGGCTCGTGGCGCGGCTGGAGAAGCCGATCGACTTCGAGGCGCTCGACGGCCAGCACGTGGACGTCCTGTTCCTGCTCCTGGCCCCCGAAGGAGCGGGCGCCGACCACCTGAAGGCCCTGTCGCGGGTCGCCCGCGTCCTGCGCGAGCCGGGCCTGGTTGAGCGGGTGCGCGCCACCCGGGACGCCGCCGCCCTCTATGCCATCATGACGGAATTCCCGAAGGCCGCCTGACGTCTGCCGCAGCGGCAGCCGGGGATCAGCGCGGCTCGCTCTCGAGGTAGAGGAAGGACGGATCGAACTCGGCCATGGCGGCCAGACCGTCCCAGTCGTTGATCGTCACGATCTGGTCGCGCCAGGTGACCAGCCCGGCTGCCCTGAGCTCCTGCAGGGTCCGGTTCACATGGACGGTCGAGAGGCCCAGGGTGTCGCCGAGCTCCGCCTGGGTCAGGGGCAGCCGGAAGCTGCCGCCCTCGGTCCGCCCGATGGCCCGGAGCCTCAGGAACAGCTCGCAGATGAGGTGGGCCATCTGGCTGACCGCCGGCCGCCGGCCCATCGCCACGAGCCATTCGCGATGAATCGCCCCGTCGATCAGCGTGTTGAGCCAGAGCAGGCGCGCGAGATGCGGATAACGTTCGGTGATCTCGCGCAGCGTCTCGTGCGGCACGGCCCCCGTCCGGCAGGGGCTCAAGGCCACCACCCCATGGTCCATCCGGTGCAGCAGGAAGCTGTGGAGGTCGACGAAATCGCCCGCGACGTGAATGGCGGTGATCTGACGGCGCCCATCCGCCAGTCCCTTGTACCGGGCCGCGAACCCGTCGATCAGCAGGGTGCTCTCCGTGGGCCTTTCGCCCTCCCTGACGAGGTCCTCGTCCACGGCGAACTCCCGGATGCGCGCGACCGCCCTTGCGAGAACGCTCTTCTCCTCCTCGGAGAGCCGGTCGCGCTGCTCGAGCTTGCGGATCAGGACATCTCCGGGATGGTCACCGGCTTTCGTCTGCATCGGCCGCCGTGAAGGAAGATCGCGCAATCGGCTCTCCCGCAATAAGGTTCGGTTCGTAAATGGGACGATCGGAACCGCCCTCAAGGGGAAGCGCTCCGCCGGCAAGGGCCACAGGCCGCGACGTCGCCGTCTTTCACTCGTGCGGGAATAAAGGCCCAGGCGGCCGTGTCTATAGGTCGTGATCAACCAAGATCCTGGGGAGAACTCTCATGAAGCTTTCGGCATGCTCGATCATCCTGTCCGCGACGCTCCTGGCCGCGACGGGCGCGGCGGCTCAATCCATGGCCCCGGCCAAGGTCGCCGATACGACCAAGGGCAAGGCCCTCGTCGACGCGAAGGGCATGACGCTCTACACCTTCGACCGCGATGCGGCCGGCAAGTCGAACTGCAATGGCACCTGCGCCCAGAACTGGCCGCCCCTGATGGCGCCCGCCAATGCCGCGGCGTCGGGCGACTGGAGCGTCGTGAAGCGCGACGACGGCTCCATGCAATGGGCCTACAAGGGCAAGCCGCTCTACACCTGGGTCAAGGACACCAAGGCCGGCGACGTGACCGGCGACGGCGTCAACCAGGTCTGGCACGTGGCGGCGCCTTGAGGAGCGGGCTCGTGGCCGGGACGTCGCGGCGTGATGCGAGGGACGTACCCCGAACAGCCGAGGGAGTTACCTCGCCTTGGCTAAGTGCACCTGTGCCCGCGCGCCTTATTGTCGGCAGGCATGATCAGTCAGCACTCGAGGGGCGTCCCCGGCCTGCAGCGACAGATGGTTCTCGACCGCATTCGAAATTATGCGGCACGCCACGGGCTTGCCAGCACCCTGTTCCATCTGGCCTATCGGCTGGCGAACAGCGCCGCCATGCTGATGGTGTTCCGGATCGTGGTTCTGGCCCGGGCCGAGATCGACTGGGGGCTCGTCGCCGGCGCCGGGGAGCACTGGACCTTCCTGAATCACGACGAGATCCGGCGCTTTTCCGCGGCGGACCCGTCCCTGGAGCTCGACGAGGCCTTCATCGCGGCGGCGCTCGCGCGCGGGGACCGCTGCCATGCCTTCGTTCAGGACGGGGCGCTGGGCGCCTATGCGTGGTTCGCCAGCGGCCCGACCCCGATCCAGGATTCGCTGACGGCCATCTTCAACCCCGGCTGGGTCTACATGTACAAAGCCTTCACGGCGCCCGGATTCCGCGGGCGCCGGCTCTACGGCATCGGCGTGGCCAAGGCCATGCAGTCCTTCCTCGCGCAGCAGAACTTCCAGGGGCTGGTCAGCTGCGTCCAGTCCCACAACCGCGCATCGCAGAAGGGCCTCCAGAGGATCGGCTTCAGGACCGTCGGCAAGGTCTTCGTCCTTGGCGGGAAGCGTCCTTTCCTGTCCTATGCGAGCCGGGGCTGCCGGTCCGTGTTCCACGCCAGGATCCTCCGGTCCGAGCCCCCCGTCTGACCGGAGCCCGATTCCATGCGGCAGCCGGACGACGGAGGAGGAGCTAGCCCCTTGGACGAGATCGCATCGCTTCTCGAACCGCAGATCCCCGGGCTCAGGCGCTACGCCTGGGCCCTGCTCCGGGACGACGAGACGGCGGACGATCTGGTGCAGGACACCCTGGAGCGCGCCATCAGCCGCTGGCACCAGCGGCGGCAGGACGGCGACCTGAGAGCCTGGCTCTTCGCCATCCAGCGCAACCTCTTCCTCAACAGCCTGCGGCAGCGCCGGCAGCGCGGGCAGCAGGTGGGAGTCGAGACCCTCGATCAGGTCGCGGCTCCCGACGGCCATGCGGACGGGAGCGCGGGCCTGAAGGACATCCTCACCGGCCTAGACGCGCTTCCCGAGGAGCAGCGCTCCGTGCTCCTGCTGGTCGGGGTCGAGGATCTGTCCTACGAACAGGCCGCCCGGGTGCTCGATGTCCCGATCGGCACGGTGATGTCGCGGCTCAGCCGGGCCCGGGAAAGAATGAGACGGTTCATGGAGGGAGGGCGCAGCGCCGTCCTCAGGAGGATCAAGTGACGGACGAGCGTCCCATCGGCGAGGACGATCTGCAGGCCTATCTCGACGGCAGGCTCGCGCCCGGCCGCCTGAGGTCCGTGGAGGCCTATCTGGCGGACAGTCCGGCCGCCGCGTCGCGCGTCGCCGTCGAGGCCGAGCAGCGCCAGGCCCTGCGCGACCGGCTCGCCTTCAAGGCGGCCGAGCCAATTCCCGCCCGCTTGCGGGTCGCCCATCTCGTGGAGGCCGGCCGTCGCCCGGCGCGCTTCCGGCCGGCCGCGGCCGCCGCGGCCGCGATCTGGCTTTCGATCGGCCTCGCCGTCGGGGCCGCCGGGGGTGCGTTTCTGGCGAAGGACGGCCTGCCGCTGCGCCAGGCCGCTGCGGACACCGCCGCCCGGGACGCGATCACCGCCTACCGGACCTATGTGGGCGAGCGGCTGCACCCGGTGGAGGTCGCGGCCGACCAGGAGGCCCATCTCGTCCAATGGCTGTCGCGCCGGGTCGGCCACCCGCTCGTAGCCCCGAACCTGACCGCCCAGGGCTACCGCCTCATCGGCGGCCGCCTCCTGCCGGCAGGCGCGGAGCCCGCGGCTCTCTTCATGTACCAGAACGACGGCGGGCAGCGGCTGACGCTCTATGCCCGCTCCAGCGCGGCCGAGAAGGAAACGGCTTTCCGGTTCGAAAGCCAGAACGGGGTCTCGGCGTTCTCGTGGATCGACGAGGGCTGCTCCTACGTGGTGACCGGCAGCCTCGGCCGGGACGAGCTTTTGACCGTCGCCCAGGCGGTCTACCGGCAATACGAGGACAAGGCGAAGCCGCCGGAGCGCGGCACCCTGTAAGGGCGGCGCCTCAAGGACGCGCGGCCATCTCCCACACCATCTGGACGCTCGACGTGTAGCGGATCGTCGCCGGCGGCACGATCGGGACCGCCGAATCGGCGCCCTTGGCGAGGGCCATCTGCATGCGCATCTCGGGGCGCGGCTCGAAGGGCTGGGCGGAGCCGTCGCGGATCTCCATCAGCCGGCCGAGCCCCACGCCCGCCGCGGAGGCATAGACCTCGGCCTGGCGCTTGGCGTCGCGCACGGCCGCCTCCCGGGCCCGGTCAGCGCCTTCCTCCTGTCGGTCGAGGCCGAACGAGACGGACTGGAACGTCATGTCGCCGCTCGCCAGGATCTCGCCAGCGAGCCGCCCGACGCCGTCGAGGTCGCGGGTGGTGATGCGCAGCTGATGGTTGGCGGAGAATTTCGGCGCCTTCACCTCCTTGCCGTCCGGGGTGTACTGGGTCGGCGTCTGGAAGACCTGGAAGTTCGCGGTCTGGATGTCCTCCTTCTTGATGCCCAGGCCCTCGATGCGGGCGAGAACCCGCTCGGTCGCAGCGCGATTCGAGCTGGCGGCCTGCGCCACGGTGTCGGCCTGGGTCGCCACGGTCACGAAGACGCGGGCGAAGTCGGGCTTGAGCTCCACCTCGCCGGTCCCGACGACGCTGATCGTGGGCTGGTGGCGTCCGGCATCGGTCTGGGCGAGGGCCGGGGCGGCGAACGCGAGGGTGGCCAGGGCCGCAAGGGTAGCGAGGCGCATGAAGGGTCTCCCTGAAACGGCTGCTCCGCCGAAGCGGCGGAGCAGCAGGCGTGGCGGATGATGCCGGGGCGATCCTGAGCGGCCGATTAACGGCCGGTCTTCACCCGGGTCCAGAGCCGGGTGACGGTGCGCTGCGAGCGCTCGTCGTAGGCGGTGTTGGTGAAGAGCCGCTTCATGGTGGCCTCGTCCGGATAGATGCCCGGATTGTTGAGGATCTCCGGCTTGATGTGCTGCTTGGCCGCGAGGTTGCCCGATGCGTAGGACACGAAGTTCGCGTTCATGGCGGCGATTTCGGGCTTCAGCATGAAGTTGATGAACTCGTGCGCCTCGGCCACATTCTTGGCGTCCGCCGGGATCGCGAAGCTGTCGAACCACATGAGCGCGCCCTCGCGCGGGATCACGTAGGAGATCTCGACGCCGTTCTTCGCCTCCTCGGCCCGGTTCTTGGCCTGGATCATGTCGCCCGAATAGCCTACCGCCACGCAGATGTCGCCGTTGGCGAGGGCGTTGATGTACTCGGACGAATGGTACTTTTGGATGTTCCCGCGCACCCGGAACAGGGCGTCGCCGGCCTTGTTCAGGTCCTCGACCCGCTTGGAATCCGGGTTGAGGCCGAGATAGGCGAGCACGCCGGGGAAGAGGTCCTCCGGGGAATCCAGCATGTAGATGCCGCAGGCCTTGAGCTTGGAGGCGATCTCGGGCTTTAGCACCAGATCCCAGGTATTGAGCGGCATGTCGCCCAGGGTGTCCTTCACCTTCTTGGTGTTGAGGCCGATGCCGGTCGTGCCCCACATGTAGTTGACGGCGTACTGGTTGCCCGGATCGAACACGGCCAGCCGCTGCGTCACCTCGGGCCACTGGTTGGCGAGGTTCGGCAGCTTGGACTTGTCGAGCTTCTGGAACACCTTGGCGCCGATGAGCCGCTGCAGGAACGGGCCGGAGGGCACGACGATGTCGTAGCCGGACTTGCCGGCGAGCAGCTTCGTCTCGACGATCTCGTTGTTGTCGTAGGTGTCGTAGACGATCTTGATGCCCGTCTGCTTCGTGAACTCGTCCAGCGCCTTCGGATCCACATAGTCCGACCAGTTGTAGACGTTGACGACGCGCTCCTGAGCGGCGGCGCCCGTAACAAGGCCAAGGGCCAGGGCAAGGGAAGCGAGAGTACGGATCATCAGGGGTGGGAACTCCTCTGGTTCGAAGGGGGGACAAACGGCGTGAGGCTAAGAGCTTCCGGCGCAAGAAACAATCTTGAAGTCGGCCCGGTGGATAAGCCCGCCGTCAGGCCGCCCGCCTGAGGGCCTTCGCCAGACGCTCGAGGCCCGCATCGAGCGTCGCGTCCTTCTTGGCGAAGCAGAAGCGGACCACGTTCTTCACGGCGCCCTGCGCATAGAAGGCCGAGACCGGGATCGCCGCGACGCCGTGCTCGGTCACGAGGCGGCGGCAGAAGGCCACGTCGTCGGTCTCTCCCAAGGGCGCGATGTCGATGTTGACGAAGTAGGTGCCCTGGCTCGGGATCACGTCGAAGCCCAGCGTGTTGAGCCCCGCCGTGAAGCGGTCGCGGCTGCGGGCGAAGTCGCGCCGCATCCCGTCGAAATAGGCGTCGTCCTTCGCAAGGCCGTAGGCCACCGCGACCTGCAGGTTCGGCGGGGTCGTGAAGGTGAGGAACTGGTGCGACTTCGCCAGCACCTTCATGATGTGCGGCGCGGCGCACACGAAGCCGACCTTCCAGCCCGTGAGGCTGAAGATTTTTCCCGCCGAGCCGATCTTCACCGAGCGCTCGCGCATGCCGGGGAGCGCCAGCACCGGCTGGTGGCGGCGGCCGTCGAACACCACGTGCTCCCACACCTCGTCGCTGATGCAGATGGCGTCGAACCGGCGGCAGAAATCGGCCAGCAGGGTCAGGTCTTCGGGCGCGAAGACCGTGGCGGTCGGGTTGAGCGGGTTGTTGAGCAGCACCGCCTTGGTCTTCGGGGAAAAGGCCTTCGCCAGCGCCTCCTCGGTGAGCCGGAAATGGGGCGGCTGGAGCGTCACGAACTTCGGCACGCCGCCGGCAAGCCGCACGAGCGGCAGGTAGGCGTCGTACATGGGCTCGAACAGCACCACCTCGTCGCCGGGCTCGACGATGCCGAGGATCGCGCCCGCGAGCGCCTCCGTGGCGCCGGACGTGACCATCACCTCCGTGGCGGGGTCCAGGTCGACGCCCTGCCAGTGCCGGTAATGGGCCGCGATGGCGGAGCGCAGCTCCGGGATGCCCATCATGGACGGGTACTGGTTGTAGCCGTTGAGCACCGCGTCCGCCGCCTTTTGCCTGACGTCCTCCGGGCCCGGATCGTCCGGGAAGCCCTGGCCGAGATTGATGGCGCCCGTCTCCCGGGCGAGGCTCGACATCACTTCGAAGACGGTGGTGGGCAGGTTGGCGAAAAGCGGATTCATGCCGGGCTCTGAGCGTTGGTTTTCACGGGCTTGGCCTGCTTCGTAGCACGGTCCGACGCGGGATCGAACCCGCTTTGTCGGCATGGGGGTCCAGGTTTCCCCTCCCGCAACAGGAAGGAAGAAACGTCGAGGATGACACCGGGGGGCGCTGTTGCTATCGCGGAGGCGTCAACGCAATCGGTGCTCATGCCCGCCTCCCGGCCCTCCCTCATCGCAAGCCTCGCGATTCTGCTCGCGGCCTTGAGCCTCGCTTCGCTCGCGGTCGGGCCGGCGCCGATCCCGGTCGTCGCCGCCGCGAAGGCGCTCGTGTCGGACCAGGGCAGCGCTGGCGTGGTGGTGCGGGAGATCCGCCTGCCCCGCACCATCCTGGCGCTCCTGGTCGGGTGGATCCTCGGATTGACGGGTGCGGCCTTGCAGGGGCTGCTGCGCAACCCGCTCGCCGATACGTCGGTCTTCGGCGCGCAGCAGGCAGGGGCTCTCGGGGCGGTGCTGGTGCTCTATTTCGGCCTCGTTGGCGCCCTGTCCTGGGCCCTCCCGGTCGCGGCCATCGCGGGGGCGCTCGTCTCCATCGCGGTCGTGGTGGCGGTGGCGGGACGAAACGCCACCGTGGTGGTGCTCGTGCTCGCCGGGCTCGCGGTCGGAAGCCTCGCCGGGGCCGGGACCTCGCTCGCCATCAGCCTCTCGCCCAATCCCTTTGCGGTCACCGAGATCGTGTTCTGGCTGCTCGGCTCCTTCGAGGACCGGTCGATGACCCATGTGTGGCTCGCCCTGCCGTTCATCCTTGCGGCCTCGGCCCTCGTGCTGGCGGCGGCCCCGTCCTTGCGGGCCCTGGCCCTGGGCGAGGAGACGGCGCAGAGCCTCGGGGTCGACCTGCGCCGCCTGAGGCTTCTCGTCGTGGCCGGCGCCGCGGTCGGGACCGGCGCCTCGGTGGCGGTCGCCGGCTCGATCGGCTTCGTGGGGTTGGTCGCGCCGCACCTGGTGCGGCCGCTGGTCGGCTACGACCCGGCCCGCACCCTGGTGCCGGCCGGGCTTGCGGGCGCGGCGCTGCTGCTTGCGGCCGATTGCGCCGTGCGCCTCATCCCGTCCGGCACCGAGGTGAGGATCGGGGTCCTGACCGCGATTCTCGGGGTGCCGCTCTTCCTCTGGGTCATCGCCCGGCGCAAGGCGGAACTGGCGGAGACGCCCGCATGAAGCGCCTCGTCGCCCGCTCCCTGTCGATCGATCTCGGGTCCCGCCGGGCCCTGTCGGGCGTGGATCTCGCTTTCGAGTCGGGCCGTTTCGCCGTCATCGTCGGGCCGAACGGGGCCGGCAAGACCACCCTCCTGCGCAGCCTCGCGGGGCTCGTGACGCCGGCCGCCGGCGCCGTCACCCTCGACGGGGAGCCGGTTGCCCGGCTCCGCGCCGCCGACCGGGCGCGGGCCATCGCCTACCTGGCCCAGAACGGCGGCGTCGCCTGGCCGCTGCCGGTCCGCGACGTGGTGGCTCTCGGGCGCCTGCCGCACGGAGAGAGACCCGATTCCCTCGGCGGGGCCGGAAGCCGGGCCGTCGAGGACGCGATGGCGGCCGCCGACGTGCGGGACTTCGCCGACCGTCCCGCTACGGAACTCTCCGGCGGCGAGCGGGCCCGGGTGCTGCTCGCCCGAGCCCTTGCGACCAAAGCGCCCGTTCTCCTGGCCGACGAGCCGGTCGCGGCCCTCGATCCGCGCCACGAGCTGATGGTGCTCGAGGTGCTCCGGGCCCAGGCCCGGGCCGGAGCGCTGGTGGTCGCCATCATGCACAACCTCACCCTGGCGGCGCGATTCGCCGACGAGATCGTGCTTCTCGACCGGGGCCGCCTCCAGGCCCATGCGCCCCCGGCCGAGGTGTTCACCCCGGAAAAGCTCGCGGCGAGCTTCGGCATCAGCGCCCATGTGTCCCAGGAGACAGGCGGCCTCGTGGTGGTGGCCGAGAGCCCGCTGCCGCAGGCCTGACCGGACCGTCCCGGCCACCGGCCATGTCCGCCGTCACATTGACAAAGCCGGGAACGCGGCGGATACCGCGCGGAACAATGTGGCGGGACCCCCTGATTTGAAACGGCAGGACTTCAAGAAGACGCTCATCGTCGTCCATGACCTCGCGATGACGGCCGTCGCCGTCGTGGCGACCTTCTACGTGCGCTTCGACGGCAGGCTTCTCGACGAACGGCTCCAGCACCTGCCCCTGTTCCTGCCGCCCTTCGTGGCCTTCGCGGGGCTGGTCTACTGGTTCTTCCAGCTCTACCGCTCCAAGTGGCGCTTCGCGTCCCTGCCGGACCTGTTCAACATCTTCCGGGCCACGAGCGTGCTGGCGCTGACGCTGCTCGTCATCGACTACGTCCTGTTCTCGCCGCAGCTCTTCGGCTTCTACTTCTTCGGCAAGATCACGATCGCCCTCTACTGGCTGATCCAGATGTTCCTGCTGGGCGGGCCGCGGCTGGCCTTCCGCTACGTGAAGTACGCCCGCTCCCGCCAGACCCTGGAGCGGGACTCCAACACGCCGGCCCTGCTGCTCGGGCGCGGCAGCGACATCGAGGTGTTCATCCGGGCGATCGAGTCGGGAGCGGTCAAGCGGCTCCAGCCCAAGGGCGTCCTGTCGTTCCGGTCCGACGACCTCGGCCAGTCCATCCGAGGCGTGCCGGTGCTCGGCACCTTCACGGACATGGACCAGGTCATCCAGGACTTCCAGGAGCGCGGCACCCCGATCCGCCGGCTCGTGGCGACCCCGAGCGCGCTCGCGCCCGAGGCCCATCCCGAGATGCTGATCGCCCGCGCCCGCCGCCTCGGCCTTCCGCTCGTGCGGGTCACGAGCTTGGGCGAGGGCATGCGCGACGCGGAGCTCGCGCCGCTGGAGATCGAGGACCTGCTCCTGCGCCCGACGGTGCAGATCGACCGGCGCCGCCTCGAGAATTTCATCCGGGGCAAGCGCGTCCTCGTGACGGGCGGCGGCGGCTCGATTGGGTCGGAGATCTGCACCCGCGTCGTCGCCTTCGGGGCGACCGACCTGATGATCGTGGAGAGCTCCGAGCCCTCGCTCTACCACATCCTGGAAAACCCCACGCTCCTGTCGAGCGACACCAACGTGGACGGGCTCATCGCCGACGTGCGCGATCGGGATCGGATCCGCGAGGTCATGCGGGAGTTCCGGCCCGACGTGGTGTTCCACGCGGCCGCCCTCAAGCACGTGCCCTATCTCGAGCGGAACTGGACCGAGGGCGTCAAGACCAACGTGTTCGGCTCGGTGAACGTGGCCGATGCGGCCGTGGAGGCGGGGGTCGGCGAGATCGTCATCATCTCCACCGACAAGGCCATCGATCCGGTCTCGATGCTCGGCGCCACCAAGCGCTTCGCCGAGATGTACGCCCAGGCCCTCGACGCCGAGTTCAAGGGCCACAACGGGGCACCGCGCCTCATCGCGGTGCGCTTCGGCAACGTGCTGGGCTCGGTCGGGTCCGTGGTGCCGAAGTTCAAGGCGCAGATCGCCCGCGGCGGGCCGGTCACGGTCACGCATCCGGACATGGTGCGCTACTTCATGACCACCCGCGAGGCGGCGGATCTCGTGCTCACCTCCGCGTCTCACGCCGACGACGGCCGGCGCATCGCGGCCGATGCGGCCGCCGCTTACGAGCGCGCCTCGGTCTACGTGCTCAAGATGGGCCAGCCGGTGCGGATCTACGATCTCGCCGAGCGCATGATCCGGCTCGCCGGCTACGAGCCCGGCGAGGACATCGAGATCGCCGTCATGGGGACGCGGCCCGGCGAGCGCCTGCACGAGATCCTGTTCGCCCGCGACGAGCCCATGGCGGAGATCGGCATCGACGGCGTCATGGCGGCGAAGCCCATCTTCGCCGACCGGGAGCGGGTGGACCGCTGGCTCGACGCCCTCGACCGGGCCATCGCGGCCGGCGACCGGAGCGCGGCCGAGCGGGTCTTCGAGGAGGCGATTCCCGAATTCAAGCGCCGGGTGCTGCCGCTTGAGCCTCCCGCGCCAGCCGAGCCAGCCCGTCTGGCGTCGAATTGACCGGCTGCCAGCCGAGCGCCTCGAGGGCCGCGGGGCTCGCCACCAGCGAGCCCGCCAGCCGCTCGTAGGCTTCCGCCCTGCCGGCCAGGAGGGCTGCCGCCTTGAACGCGAAGGCCGGCACAGGGATCAGGCCCGGACCGCGCCCGAGTCCCGCCCGCAGGGCCGCGACGATCTCGGGCACCGTCACGGGCTCGGGATCGGCCACGATGAAGGGCCGCTTCAGCGTGCCTTGCGCCTTCAGCACCGCGTCCATGGCGGCCGCGAGGTTGTCGAGCGACAGGAGCGAGCGCTTGGCCTTCAGCCCGCCGAGCGGCAGGGGCCAGGGCGATTGCGCGAGCCGGAGCAGGGCCGCCATGTTGCCCTTCACGCCCGGCCCGTACACGAGCACCGGCCGCAGGGCCGCCCAGTCGAGCCCCAAGCGGGCCAGGCCCTCCTCGGCTTCGAGCTTCGAGCGGCCGTAGGCGTCGGTGGGCGCGGACACCCGCTCCTCGGTGAGCACGCCCTCCGCCACCGGCCCGCTCTGGGCCCGGATCGAAGACAGGAACACGAAGCGCTTCACGCCGGCCCGCTCGGCGGCCTGGGCCAGCTTGATCGTGGCCTCGGTGTTGATGGCCCGGTAATCGTCCTCCGGCCGGCCCGACATGGCGTGAGCGAGACCGGCCGAGTGGATCACCGCGTCCACGTCGCGAAGCGCCGCCGCCATGTTGTAGGGCTGGGCGATGTCGCCGATCACCGCGCTGGTCGCGCCTTCGGGCACCTCGGAGGGGCGCCGGAGCAGCACCCGGACCCGGTAGCCGCGCTTGGGGAGTTCCTTGAGGAGATGCTGGCCGATGAAGCCGGTCGCGCCGGTGAGCGCTATGAGGGGAGCTGTCATGCAGGGGATTTTAGGCGCGGCTTCGCGAAATGGGAGAGGAGCAGGCCGACGAGAACCACGCCGGCCGCGAGGCAGGCGACTTGAACCGGCCAGAACGGCCAGATCAGGGTGACGGTCGCAAGCCCCGCGAGCAGGAGGTTGAGGCCGAACACATGGGCGCTGACCGCGAGCGGCGTGAAGCCGTTCGTGGTGGCCTGCTGGTAGAAATGGCTGCGGTGGGCCTCCCACACCTTCTCGCCGCGCGCCAGGCGCTTCAACAGGGTGATGGTGGCGTCCATCAGGTGGTAGAGCGGCAGCAGGAGGGCGGCCGCCAGGGCGCCGGTTCCCGCGAGCTCCAGCAGCATCCAGCCGACCAGCAGGCCGATCGGCAGCGAGCCGACATCGCCGAGGAAGAGCTTCGCCACCGGCCTGTTGAAGGGCGCGAAGCCGAGGATGGCGCCGCAGAGGGTAAGGGCCACGAGGGGCGCGGGACCCGGCTCTGGCACGACGAAGAGCCCAAAGGCGGCCACGAAGGCCGTGACCGGCACCATTTCGGCCACCGTGATCCAGTCGAGCCCATCCATGAAGTTGACGAGGTTCACGAACCAGACTCCGCCGAGGATGAGGAAAGCCTGCTCCAGCACCAGGGGCACCACCTCCGGCAGCACTCGGACCTGGCTCGCCACTACGATCGCCGCGACGGCCGCCACCTGCAGCAGGAGACGGGGACCTGCCGGCAGCGGACGGATGTCGTCGACGGCGCCGACCGCCGCGAGGGCGATGCTGGCGGCCGCGACGACGAGAAATCCGCCCATGGGCAGACCCGATGCCCACAGAACGATGCCGGCCACGGCGAGGCAGGCGCCGACCACCGCGATGCCGCCGCCCTGGGGCGTCGGGATCCGGTGGCTTGAGCGCGCATTGGGACGCGCCAGCGCATAGCGGACGAGGAGGGGCTTCAGTAGGACGAGGAGGGCGGCCGACAGGAGGGCTGTGCCCAGCAGCAGGCCGGGCGCGGCGAGGCCCGCAACGAAATCGGTGGACGTCATGTCAGCCGTGATACCCGCGATACCACTCGACGAAGCGGCGCACGCCTTCCTCGAGCGAGGTGGTGGGCGCGAAGCCCACGTCGCGGCGCAGGTCCGTCACGTCGGCGCGGGTTTCGAGCACGTCGCCCGGGGGCAGGGGCTTGTCGATGCGCTGCGCCTTCCGGCCGACCGCCTCCTCGATGATGGCGATCAGGCGGTTGAGCTCTTCCGGTCTGTCGTTGCCGATGTTGTAGACCCGGTGCGGCGCCGCGCTGGTGGCCGGGTCCGGATGCGTGGCGTCCCAGGCCGGATCGGCCGCCGGCTCCTTGTGCACGAGGCGCACGATGCCTTCCACGATGTCGTCCACGTAAGTAAAGTCGCGCCAGACCTTGCCCGCGTTGGCGACCTCAATGGGGCGCCCCTCGGCGATCTCGCGGGTGAACTTGTAGACCGCCATGTCGGGCCGGCCCCAGGGGCCGTAGACGGTGAAGAAGCGCAGTCCCGTGGCCGGCAGCCCGAAGAGATGGGCGTAGGAATGCGCCATCATCTCGTTGGCCTTCTTGGTGGCCGCGTAGAGGCTGACCGGGTGGTCGGTGGAATCGTGCTCCGAGAAGGGCAGCTTGCGGTTGGCGCCGTAGACGGAGCTCGACGAGGCATAGACCAGGTGTTTGATCTCCCCGTAGCGGCAGGCCTCCAGCATGTTGGTGAAGGCCACCATGTTGGAGGTGACGTAAGGCGTCGGGTCGACGAAGCGCACGCCGGGCTGGGCCGCGAGGTGGATCACCCGCTCGAACCGGTGGCGCCCGAACAGGTCCCGCGTGGCCTGCGGGTCGGCGAGGTCGAGGCGCTCCGCGCAGAAGCCGTTGCGCGGGGTGAGCCCGGCGAAGCGGGCCTCCTTCAGGGCGATGTCGTAATAGGGCGTGAAGCTGTCGACCCCCACCACCTGATGGCCGTCGTCGAGGAGACGCTTGGCGACATGGAAGCCGATGAACCCGGCGGCTCCGGTGACCAGGATGGGAGACGACATTCAAACGCCCGCGAAAGTGAAGGTGGCGGGGACCTTAGAGCATTTTTCCCGGATGTGGAGACCGGTTCGGCGTGAGGCATGCCGAATTGCCTGCCCCATGCGGATACCCCCGAAAGTCTCGCTGGGGTGTCCGCATCGCCCGCGCGGGCTCCAGCCTGGCAGAGCCGGGGAGCCGGAAGGGCCCGACCGGCTCAGATGAACTCGAAATCGGCGGCCGCAAGCTTGGTGCCGGGCTTCACCTTGACGATCTCGATGCCCTTCTTGGCCCCGCTTCCGTCGGCGTCATAGTAAACAATTCCCTTCTTCTTGTTGTAGATGAAGTGGTCGTTCCCGTCCTTGGGCTTGTCGAGGCTGAAGAACTTCTTAGGCAGCCCCTTGTCCTTCTTGATCTGCTTGTTCTTGAAGACGGACGCCTTGAAGACGAGCTGGTCGTCCGCCGGCTTGAAGTCGGTGACGAACGAGAACTGGCCCTTCTTGACCGTCGTGTCGAACACGAACTTGTCCCGGCCGGTGAGGCCGGTGAGCGTGTCCTTGCCGCCCCGGCCGTTGATCACGTCGTCGCCCGCCGTGCCGGTGATCCGGTCCTTGCCGGAGGTGCCGATGAAGGTATCGACTGCGTCCGTGAGGCCGATCGTCAGGGTCTTGTCGAGGCTCAAGCCGCCCGAATCCGTCACGCGCACCCGCACGTCGTGCGAGGCCTTCTGCTCGAAGTCGAGCAGATCCCCACGCGTGACCACGAGCCTGTCGCCCTGAACGGCGAAGCGCCCGCCGGCACCGTCGAGGAGCGTGTAGGTGAATCGGTCGCCCGCATTCGGATCGGTGGCCGCGAGGGTGCCGACGACCGTGCCGGCGGCCGCATTCTCCTGGACGCTGCCGGCGCTCAGCGACAGGCCGGTGGGAGCGGCGTTCGACGGCGGCGGCGGCGTTGCGGACTTCACCGTCACGGTGGCGGTGGTGCTCAGATTATCGTCGTCGGTGAGCTTGATCTCGACCGCAACCGGATCGTGCGCTGCGTTGTCCGGGCGCTTGTAGGTGAGATGCTGGAGCAGGACTTTCACGCGGTCCGGCGTCGCGAAGCCGTGCAGTGCCACGGTGAGGCCGCCGGCCCCCCCGTTCGTGCCGTCGATGACGCCGATCTTGGTCAGGATGTCACCCGGAAGCTTGACGTAGATCTCGCTGCCGTCGTTCATCCCGTCGGTGAGCGCGAGTTCGTAGCCGTCGACGTTCTCGGGGAACTCGGTGATCTTGAAGACGCTCTTGGCAGCCTCCGTGGCATTCGCGACGGTGAGCTGGAGCCTGGTCAAGGAGCCGTCATCCGTCACGCTGGCGAGCGCCGGGACGGCATTGTCGAGATAGACCCAGTCGGTCCCGGCGCTGAACACCTGGTCGCCGTCGAGGTTGGCGATGACGGGGGCGGCTGGCGGGTTGGGATCGGCGGATGCCGTGACCGTGACCGTTTGGGTTGTGGTGCGACCGCCGATGTCCTTGATGTCGATCTTGACCTGAAGGTCCTGGGCCAGGGCGCCCGAGGCATGGCGGTAGGTCAGGGCCCGGACGATCTGCTGCACTTCTGCCGCATCGGCGAACGGGCTGATGTAGATCTTGATCGCTCCGGGTTGGGAAACATCGATGGAGCCCACCGAAACCTCTCCGATGATGATGCCGCCATATTCATCGACGGTGATGCCGTTCACCTCGGCAACACCGAGGATGTCGTTGCTGCTCGTCCGGGTCGATACGTAGGCTTTGATCTCCCAGAGGCCTCCGTCGTCATCGGCGATTGTCGCGTTGGCGCCCACATCGAGAAAGACCGGGCTGCTTCCGTTGCCGACAACTCGATCGCCGCCGAGATTAGCGACGAAGGGCGCTACATGGGTTGTCGACCGGTTGTTGCCGTCCACGATCGTCTCGATGCCCTGCCGGTGCAGGGTCAGCCGCTCGGCGTCGCTGAGGGTACCGGATGTCAGGATCAGCTTGTCGCCCTGGGTCGAAAGGCCATGGACTTTCATGGCCAGTTCCTTGCTGCCGACCGTGATCACGGCTCCGTCGGTGTCGAGGTCGATATACTCGATGGTGGCGATCGTCTTGTTGGTCAGATCGATGTTCGCGCCGCTGATGATGAGACTGTCGTAATCGATATCGGCAGCGGTTCCTCCATCGATCTCCGTGATGCCGTTCAACTGCGTCGCGGAAAGATGGATGGTGTCTATGTAGTCCGCGGAGCCCATGATCGTTTCGATCCCGCTCAGCGTGACCGGCCTCAGGTCGAAGTTTCCGCCGTCGTCGAGGCGCAGGGTGTCGTTGCCATCGCCGCCAGCGATCATGTCTCCGGTCGTGAGATCGTACCTTCTCGCCACGAAGGTATCGTCGGAGCCCGTTATTCCGTTGAGGATATCCTGTCCCGTCGTCAGCACATGGGCGCTCGCCGGCCCGACGATCACGTCGACATAGGCCAACGCGGCATCGCCATCCTCATCGTACAGGTAGACGTCGATTGCTTTCCGGACGATGGCGTCGGGATCGCTCGTCGTGCTCTTGTAGGTGAGCGCCCGCACGAGCCGCTGCACGAGAGGCGCCGCGGTTCCGGCCACGAGCTCGATGACAAGGTTGGAGGCGGTCGAGGACGAATCGATCGTGCCGATGAGATTGCCGTCGATCCGGATCTCCCCGCTCTCGACGGAGATCCCGTTCTCTGCGGACGCATGGATGCCCAGGAGATCTGATGAGACCGCACCCCAAATGAGGACGTCGAGGTAGACGAGACTGGTATCGGAGCCGACGACCGTCGCGTCTCCTCCCCGGTCGAGGAAAACCGTTTCGTTCGGGGCTGCCTGAACCACGTCCAAGTGGAGATTGCCGAGCGCCGGAGCGGTGTTCGGCGGCGGAACGTCAAGGGCTTCGACCGTGACCGTGTGCGAGGCCCTGCGACCGCCGATGTCGTAGAGGTCGACCTTGATGTCCAGGTCTTGATCGAGGGCACCGGAGGCGCGGCGGTAGTTCAGCGCCTGAATAACCTTTTCGACCTGCGCTGCCGTGACGCCTTCGTAGAACACGATGGAGATTTGCGATGCCTCACCGGTGAAATCGTAGATCTCGCCGATCTCCACTCCATCGACCGAGATCCAAAATTCATCGACCGTGACGCCGTTCCGCGCCGCGATGCCGAGAACGTCGTTGTCATCGGTGCGGCTCGCGACATAGGCCGTCAGCTGAGAGAATTCTCCGTCGTCGTCCGTGACCGTTGCGTCTGCGCCGGTATCGAGCAGAACCGGGTTGCTGCCGTCGCTGGCCACCCGGTCGCCGCCGAGGTTCGACACCTGCGGCGCGTCGTTCGTCGTCGTGTAGCCTGTCTCGTCTTCGATCGTATCGACGCCTTGCCGGTGCAAGGCTTGGCGCTCCGCTTCGCTGAGCGTGCCCGACGTCAGGATCAGCTTGTCTTCCTGAGCCCCATAGCCCCAAACCTTCTTGGCAAGGTCCTTGCTGCCGAGCGTGATCGTAGCGCCGTCCGTCATCAGATCGAGGGACGAGAAATTCGAGATCGTCTTGCCTGTGAGGTCGATATTCATTCCGTAAATGAACAGCCGGTCGCTGTTGCCGCCTCCCCCATCGATGGCCTCGACATCCGCCAGTTGCTCTGCAGAAATAGTAATGAAATCCGTGAGGGTGGAGCCTTGGATCGTCTCGATTCCGGTCATGACGATCTGTCTCAGGCTGGCGGTTCCGCCCTCGAGGCGCAGGACGTCATCGCCGGCGCCGCCATGGATCTCGTCGCCGGGGTTGAGGTCCTCGCCGCCCGCCACGAAAATGTCTCGGCCGCCGGTGCCGGTAATCTCATCCGCGCCGGTCGTCAGGGCATGAACCGCGGCCCCCTCGGCGACCACGTCGATCCAGGCCTGAGCGCGCTGATTGTTGCTGTCATGGACGATGACGGTGATGGATTTCGTGATGGTGTCGGAAGTTTCGGTCACATCCCGCGTATAAGTCAGGGCCCGGATGAGGCGCTGGACCAGTTCGGGAGTCGCGGCGTCCGTGAAATCGATGCTGAGGGAGACAGAGCCAGCCGTGATCGCGAAGGTTCCGAGCAGGACATCGTTGTCGGGATCGTCGTCGTTGGAGGTGTCAATCCAGATCCGCCTCTGCGCGTCGATGGTGATGCCGGTGCCTTGTGTCCGAACGCCTAACTGGTCGGAGGCGTCGCCATTGATCAGGAGAACGGTCAGACGGGTGAGATCCCTGTCGGAATCGGCGAGGGTCGCATTGCTGCCGAGATCCAGGAGGGCTGCTTCATATGGAGCGGCTGCGACGAGGTCCCCATCCAGGTTGCCGAGCACCGGCGCGGTCTCGGAAAGCAGTTGCAGATCCGTACCTGGGGCCGAAGCAGCCAACAGGGCCGGGCTGGAGTGACGGTCGTTCATGGCTGTTCCCCTCGGAGGCGTGATCACGCTGCCCATGGATGAGCCAGGGCTTTGAGAGGAATAAATACGCTACAACATAACAATCGTGCAACCTGGGATGCCCCGAACGGGAGGGCGTTGTGCCTGAACGCACATCTTCCGCAGCGGAAGCGAGGCTATACGGGACCGATACTTACGAAACGTCACTCTGGAGATGCCACAGAGGAGCGCAAGAGGCGGCCGGTCGTGCCTCGGATGCCATGATCACAGGCGCGCCCACGCGACCCCATCGCCTGCCCTTCAGGCCTTCGCCAGAACCGCCTTCGGCTCGGCGGCCGCCGCTGCCGGCTCCTCCTCCGCCTCGAGCGTCACGAGCTGGCGCTCGCGGGCCACGAAGGCGGTGGGCATGTTCTTCTGCATTTCGGCTTCGCAGATCTTCAGGAAGGCGTCGTCGTGGCCGGGATAGAGGTGGAAGATGGCGAGCGCCTTGGCGCCGGCCGTCTGCACGAGCTCGACGCCCTTCTGCCAGGTGGAATGGCCCCAGCCGCGGCAGTTCGTGTATTCGGAATCGCAGAACATGCCGTCGTAGATGACGAGGTCGGCGTCGCGGATGAAGGCCACGAGGTCCGTGTCGGGCCAGGGCTCCGAGTGCTCCACGTCGCTGATGTAGCAGACGCTGCGGTTGCGGTGGCGGAAGCGGTAGCCGGTGGCGCCGCCCGGATGGTTGAGGAGGCAGGTCTCGACGCGGGCGCCGTCGTCGAACACGAGGGGCTGGCCCGCCTTGAAGCCGTGGTGCTCGAAGCGGGCCGGAAGCTGGCCGAGCCGTACGGGGAAGAGCGGCGGCGCGAAGAGGCGGTCGAGGGACGCCATGGCGCTGTCGCCCTCCAGGTTGCCGCAATAGGTGCGGATCACCCGGTCCTGGCCGAGGAGCGCCGGCTTGAAGAAGGGCAGGCCGCCGATATGGTCGAGATGCAGGTGGCTGAGGAGGATGTCGATGTCCTTCGGGGCCGAGGGACCGAGCTGGGCGCCCAGCGCCGACAGGCCCGTCCCGGCATCCACGATGAAGAGGCGCTCGCCGCAGCGGATCTCGACGCAGGGCGTATGTCCGCCGAACTCCACGAATTGAGGGCCTGACGCGCATGTCGAGCCGCGAACCCCCCAGAAGCGGATCTGGAGCAGGTCGGAAGATGCAGCTCGTGAACTCATTTTACCATCATGGCCGATCTGTCGGTTGTGCCGTGTGCGCCAGCGCACATGCGACTGGCGCATCGGACCCGGGATAGTTTCCACGTGCTCGCCTTACCCGATGCTCTTCCTCGAGTGGGGCATCGCGTCGTACGGGAAACCGGGTCCGTCTTTCCGCACGACGCTCTAGCTGACCGCGAGTTGAACCGGGGGTCAAGGGCCAATCGCTCATGCGGAGAGCGCCTCCGGCTCCCGTGCGCGGCTGTCCATGACGGGTTCTCCCCGCTCGAAACGGATAACGGCGTCGAAGGCCGGACGATCCATCGCGGGCGAGATCCCGGGCGTGACGAGGACCAGCCCGCGCCCGATCATGGCCCGCCTGAGGCTCGCCACGAGGCGCTCCGCGGCCGGCCCGGGCAGGCCCTCGAGGGCGCGCTGGACGATGAGGATCGCGGGGCGCCGGACGAGGCAGCGCACCAGGTCGACGGCGGCGATCTCGGTGAGCGTCAGGTCGCTGCCCTGGATGTCCACGGGCGTGCCGAGCCCGATGCGGGAGACCTCGCCGTCGAGGCCGCGCTCCGTCAGGACCCGGCGGATGACCCTCTGGACCGCCTCGGCGGCGCCGGCTTGGTCGGACGCGATGCGCCCGAACAGCACGTTGTCCTGCACACTCGCGGCCGCGCAGAAGCGGTTCTCGTCGTAGAACTCGATCGAGGGCTTGAGGCTCACCGGCAGCATGCGGGTGAAGTCCGCGCGGGCCGCCAGGATGCGCGCCTCCATGACGTCGTCGAGAAGCCCCAGGCGGTGCCGGCTCTCGTTGTAGCGAAGCGCCAGGCCGATCAGGCGCTCCTGGTCGCGGGCGTTCTGGGCCCCGCGCCGCTTCTCGGTGCGGCGCTCCACCAGGTCCTCGAAATAGGGCCGGTCCGACGCCGCGAAGAAGCCGAACCGCTCGAAGAGCGGGTGGCCGTCCGGGATCTCGGCGAAGATCTCGATCATGCTGGTGGCGATGGACAGGCCCATGCGGGCCAGCGGCTTAGTGAGGTCCTCCGCCTCCAGGATCGCCCGCACGAACGGGTGGGCGGCGAGCCGGTCCTCCCGGAAGGTGTCGCCGATGGGCTTGCCGAACAGCAGGTTCTCGCCGATCGTCGCATAGCGGTTGTAGCGCTCCGCGTTGAACTGATCGACCAGACGGTCGAGGTTCTCGCCCGCGAGCGCCGCCTGCACGGCGCGGCGCGACTCCACGATCGCGGCCGCGACCTCGGGTTCCCGCTTCGGGTTCAGGGTGCCGGTGAGGCCGCGGGCATGGATCAGGTGGTCGAGCCCCGCCACGCCGATCGCCTCCCACAGCCGCCCGTCGATCTCGTCGGAAGGGACGGAACAGCCGTAGAGCAGGTTGTCGCGCAGGGTTCCGGGGATCAGCACCGTGTCGCCGGCGAGCGCGATGCGCTGCGCCCGCTCGACCGGATCGACGCCCGACAGGTCCACGCCGCCATAGGTCAGCCGGCCGGTCGACGGATCGATCAGGCCGCCGACGAGCGCCGCGAAGACCCGCGGCCCCGCATCGCCGTCGCCCACGAGGGCCACGTGGGACGGGAACGCGAGGCTCAGGGTCACGCCGGTGATCCGGGCGCCGCTCACGCGGTCGTAGGCCGAGACGCCCTGCGCCACCAGGGCGCCGTGCTCGGGCAGGGGGGCGTGGGCCGGCTGCCCGTCGCGGGGCTGCAGGGCGATGAGGCTCTGGGCGATGTCGGACAGGAGCGTGTGGACCCGGGTGGTGAGCCGCTGCCACTGCACGATCTCCTTCACCCCGAAGGCGGCCAGCGAGGCGGCCAGGATGCACGAGGCCACGGCGCCCGCCGAGGGCGGCCGCTCGGGCGCGAACCACACGGCCACGGCCAGAACCGCCAGGGGCGCGATCATTAGGGTCGCGGCCGCGAAGGCATCCACGACCGCGATCCGCCGCTCCCGGGACTCGACCGGCCGATGACTCCGGTCGAGGGCCTGCCCGAGCCGGTCGCTCTCGAACGGGGACGTGCCGTGGGCGCGCAGGGCCGGCAGCCGGTGTTCGAGGTCCGCGAAGGCGGTCTCCGCGCCTTCGCCCTCCCGCTGCCGGGCGCGGGCCGCCTCCATCCGAAGGGCGAGGCGGCGGGCGTTGAGGATGGCCGCCACGGCCAGCGCGACCGCCAGCGTCGCGCCCAGGCGCCAGTCGGTGACCAGCACATACGCGAAGGCGAGCCCGATCATGCCGCCGAGCTGCATGGGGGTGAGCAGCGCGGCGCCCAGAACGGCGCTCTCCCGCGCCAGCGTCGTTCCGGCCAGCGCCGTGACCGCCGCGATCTCGTCCCGGGCCCCGGAGGGCGCCTTGAGGACCGCCGCCACGACCCTGGCCCTCAGCCGCGCCAGCGCGCGGGTGCCGATGCCGACGCTGAGGAAATCCACGAGGGCGATCACGAGGGCGATCAGGACCGGCACCACCACGAGGCCGCCGATCGTGGCGATCGCGAAGGCGTCGGCCCCGAGGGTGAAGCCCTGAAACAGCACGAGCGGCTCGGGCCAGAGGCTCGCGGGCGGCGTGATCACCAGGCGCAGGAAGGCATTTTCCGCCGGGGCCGGGGCGCCCCCGATGGCCCGGTCCACCACGATGCGGACGAGGTCGAGCCCGACGAGGAGCAGCAGCCCCGCCAGGATCAGGAGACAGAATCCCAAGATGTGACGAACCGGCTTCGTGTTCCAGGCCAGGCGCAGCGGATCGCGCTCCATGTGGTCTCCCAAGGGTCAGACGTGCGGCCTGACGTTATCCAAGCCCTGCCGGAACGGCCAGTCCAAAGTCGCAGCCCCCTCGCCGCCGCGATCGGGAACTCTATCTCTCCCCTCCCGCAGGCCTGCCCAGAGGAGGATGGTCGAGCCCGCCATGACGTCGTCCCTCCCGGTCGATCCCGTTCTCCAGCTCATTCTCGACCTGCCGGCCCGCAGGCCCGCGCCCGGAACGCCGCGGCGCCTGACGAGCCTGTTCCGGACCCTGGCGCAGCCGGACCCGGCCTGCGACGCCGAGGAGATCGAGGACCAGATCTGGGCCCTGTGGATGTCCCACGAGGACCGGGTGGCCGAAGAGACCATGGGGGCGGCCGTCGAGGCCATGGCGTCCGGCGCCCTGAAGCAGGCGCGGCCCCTGCTGGACCATCTGGTGGACCAGCATCCCGACTGGGCCGAGGCCTGGAACAAGCGCGCGACGCTCGCCTATATCGAGAACCGCGACCGGGACAGCCTGGAGGACATCCGGCGCACGCTCGAGCTGGAGCCGCGGCATTTCGGGGCCATCTCGGGCTTCGGGCAGATCTGCCTGCGCAACGGCCATCTCAACGAGGCCCGCGCGGCCTTCCAGATCGCCCTGTCGGTCAACCCGCACCTGGCCGGCCTCCACGAGCTCCTCGACGATCTCGACCCGCAGCTTCTGATGCTGCATTAGGGCCGCTAACCCCTAAGCGAGGGCCCGGCGAAAAAGGCCAGGGCGCTTCCCAGGCGGCCCCGTTGCGCCCACCGCTTCAGTCGTGGTCCTGCCTCGTTCGGATGGCGCCCCGGGCCGGACAGCGGGATGGATTAATGCGATCGGCGAGGGGCGGCCACCCGGCCGACGCGGGACGATTCCACGGAGGACCCGTGACGGACGGCTGCGGGCCGGACGCTTCCGATCCTGGCAAGCCGTTTGAGCTATTCTTTGAGGATGCCGGTCGCCTGAAATGATGATCGCCCGGCCGTGCCGTTTCAGGCAGTCTTCGGTCCTTCGTTCGAAGTAGAGTGTCGAATTCGAATGATGAGACCTTGGTCCCTGGGACCCGGAACCTTCGGCCGATGGTCAGGAAATTCCGGCGTCTTCATCGTCTTTCCACCGCCCATGCGGCGAATCGCGAGGGGAAGGCGACGATGGCATTGCAACTCGACAGTGAAGACATTGCGGACCTGTTGAACCTCGTTCGGACAGGCCAGATCCGGGACTCGAGCGGCTACGGCAACAACGTCGCCAACCCCACCTGGGGATCGTCGGCGCAGCCCTTCATCCGCCTCACCAATCCCTACTACACCGACGGCGCGTCTGGCATCCGCACCACCGTCAACACCCCCCGGCAGATCTCCGACATCGTGTCGAACCAGGACAACGATGGGGACGGGATCGAGGAGAACATCCCGAACGCGTTCGGCGGCTCCGCGCTCCTGACCTTCTTCGGCCAGTACTTCGACCACGGCCTCGACTTCGTGCCCAAGGGCGCGTCGGGCCGGGTGCAGATCGGCTCCGACGGGTTTCCGATCACGGCGTCCCGGGCCAACATCATCGCCGGCACCGGCATCGATCCGGACGGCATCCCGAACAACGGCGACGAGATCGCCGCCCAGCACCTCAACATGACCTCGCCCTACGTGGACCAGAACCAGGCCTACGGCTCGCACGAGGCGGTGACGGACCTGCTGCGCAAGTGGGAGACGGGGCCGTCCGGCAAGGTCCAGACGGCCTACCTCCTGACCGGCGACATCGACGGATCGGGACGGGCGCTGCTGCCGACCCTCAACCACATCCGCGAGAACTACCGGATCATGACGGACGGGCAGGAGCTGACGTCGGAGGACATCTCCAACTTCGACGGCACGGGCCATGCCCTGCTGCTCGATTTCACCCCGTCCTACGTCAACAACAACCCCGCGAACGGTTACGACCTCGACAAGATGGGCCACTACTTCGTGGCCGGCGACGGGCGCCTCAACGAGAACGTGATGCTGACCTCGATCCACACGATCTGGGCCCGCAACCACAATTTCTGGGTCGACGTGCTCAAGGAGCGCACCGGCAACAAATGGACCGAGGAGGAGTACTTCCAGGCCGCCAAGATCGTGAACGTGGCCGAGTACCAGCGCGTGGTGTTCACGGAATTCGCCGACGCCATGGCGGGCGGGATCGATCCGGGAGAGGAGGAGCACGGCTTCGACGGCTACGATCCCACCGTCGACGTGTCGATCTCGGCGGAGTTCGCGCACGTGGCCTACCGGTTCGGCCATTCGATGCTCAACGAGACCGTGAGCTACAAAGGCGCCGACGGGATCATGGGCCAGCTCTCGCTGGTGCAGGCCTTCCTCAACCCCGGCAAGATCAAGGACGTCGGGATCGACGAGCTGCTGCTCGGCGCCACCGGCGTCACGCATCAGGCGATCGACGTGGACGTGGTCAACGCCCTGCGCAACCAGCTCGTCGGCCAGCCGCTCGACTTGGCTGCCCTCAACATCTTCCGCGGCCGCGACACCGGCATCGCGCCCTTCAACACGGTGCGGGCGGAGCTCTATGCGAAGACCGGCCTGTCGAGCCTCAGGCCCTATACGGGCTGGGCGGATTTCCAGGCCCGCAACGGGCTGTCGGACGCCTTCATCAACCAGCTCAAGCAGGCCTACCCGGAAGGCTTCCAGGCCATGGACCTGTGGATCGGGGGGCTTGCCGAGAAGCCCACCAAGGGGCAACTCGGCTCGACCTTCGGGTACATCTTCCTCGAGCAGCTCGACCGGCTCCAGGACGGCGACCGGTTCTACTACCTGGAGATCCTCGACGACAGCCTGTTCCAGTCCCCCGACAACGCGCAGACCTTCGCCGACATCATCATGCGCAACACGGGCATCACGGGCCTGTCCGACCACGTGTTCCTGGCCTCGTCGAACGGCAGCACCACCGGCAGCAAGGGCGCGCCTCCCGCGAGCCCGCCTCCGCCCGTCAACCTGCTCGTCGAGCTGACCGAGAGGTCGGACAAGCACACCGGCACCGAGAAGAACGAGATCATCAAGGCGCTCGGCGGCAACGACACCGTCGACGGCGCGGGCGGCGACGACCAGATCTGGGGCGGATCAGGCCATGACACCATCCGGGGTGGCGGCGGCAAGGACGACCTGCGCGGCGAGGCCGGCGAGGACAAGCTCTACGGCGGCGACGGCAACGACACCCTCGACGGCGGCACCGGCGACGACAAGATGTGGGGCGAGAAGGGCGACGACATCTACCGGGTCGACAGCCGGTCCGACTCGGTGACGGAGACCGCCGACGGCGGGACCGACACCGTGGAGGCCTGGACCTCCTCGTTCAAGCTCGGAGCCTACGTGGAGCACCTGGTCTACAAGGGCGGCGGGGCCTTCTCGGGCACCGGCAACGACCTGGGCAACCACATCACCGGCGGGTCGATGAACGACACCCTCGACGGCGCAGGCGGCAACGACACCCTCAAGGGTCTCGGCGGAGCCGACAACCTCAAGGGCGGCGCCGGCAACGACACGATGGAGGGCGGTGCCGGCAACGACACCATGGACGGCGGGACGGGCAACGACGTCTTCGTGTTCCGAAAGGGGTTCGGCCGCGACACGATCAAGGGCTTCGATGCGGACCCGTCGGGCGGCCAGGACAAGCTCGACGTCTCGGCCCTGTTCGGGGAGGGGGTCGAGACCATCTCGATCACGGCCTCGGGCCGCAACACGGTCGTCGCGTTCGGAGACGACGTCATCGTCCTGGAGGGCGTGAACGTGCGCAACATCAGCGAGGCGGATTTCATCATCTGATGCCGGCGGCAGGAAAGGCGCGCTCCGGGCCCGGGGCGCGCCTTTCCGCGCGATCTTAGCGCATCTTCTGCTGGATGTTCTCGAGCAGGGCGATGTGCTCGCGGATCTGCGTGCGGGACATCTTGGCCACGTTCATGTGCTCGCGGTTCTGCGGGTTCGACTGCAGGTAGCGCTCCTGCGCCTGAAGCAGGTTCTGGTGGCCCTGGATCTGGCCCTGCAGGTACTGGCGGTCGAACTCTGCGCCGGCCTGGGCGCTCTGCAGCTTCTGCACCATGTCGCGGCTCTGCTGGTCCATCGGCATGGTGCCGGCGGAGGCCGGGGAGCTGCTCGCTTGGCCGGACTGGCTGGACGTCGCGGCGGTGGCGGCCGGCTCCATCATGGACCGGAGCACTTCCGACAGGGTCGTCTGCTCCTGCACCTCGAACTGGGCGAACTGCTTGAGCTCGGGATTCTGGGCCTTCTGCATCGCGATGCGGCTTGTCTCGAGCGCCACCATGCCGAGCTGCATGGTCTGCTGCATGTGCTGCATGTCGGCCTGGCTCATCTGGCCGTTCGCCTGGTTCATGCGCGCACCGGAGGCTGCGCCCGGCTGCTGCGTGGCGGGGACCCCGCCGGTCTGGGCGAGGGCGGGCATGATGGCGAGCGAGGCGATGCCCGCCAGAAGGATGCGGCGATCCATGGGTGTCTCCTTGTCCCTGAAAGTGCGGCTCCGCCGCGATACGCCCGAAGGCGCTCGCCCGGCCGCTAAAGCAGCGCATCGTCGAAGCGGAAAACCGAGGTCATTTTTCCGCACGATGCGCCTGGACCCAACTTCGGCCGCCACCCATTGTTTCAGCTTGAGCATGGATGTTTCTCGAGGCCGCCTCCGGCGCAAGCGCGACAATGCCGCCGTTGCGGCGGGCTCTGCGGCGGGTACTCTCGGGGCCATGTCCGATTCGCCCGCCCTCCTGAAGCCGCAAGCCCCCATCCTGACCGACGGCCGCCAGTCCCCCGTCGCGGCGGGCGTCCAGCGCGGCGTGCGTCGCCTGTTCGCGCAGCTCGGCCACGTGACCATTCCGGAATTCACCCTCGCCAACGGCCGGCGCGCGGACATCATCGCGCTCGCGCCGGGCGGCGCGCTCACCATCGTGGAGATCAAGTCGAGCGTCGCCGACTTCCGGGCCGACAGGAAGTGGCCGGATTACGAGGATTTCTGCGACCGGTTCTATTTCGCCGTGCCCGAGACGGTGCCGTTCGACATCCTGCCCGAGGATCGCGGGCTCATCCTGGCGGACAGCTTCGGAGCGGCGATCATGCGCGAGGCGGCCCATCACCCGCTCGCGGGCGCGCGCCGCAAGGCCGTGACCCTGCGCTTCGCCCACGCGGCCGCATCCCTGCTGCACGCGCTTGCCGATCCGGACGGGGTTCCGGACGGGCGCCTGTAGAAGGGGATCGTCAGCGCGGAGCGCGCTTCGCGAGGATCCGCTGAAGGGTGCGGCGGTGCATGTTGAGCCGGCGCGCCGTCTCGGAGACGTTGCGGCCGCACAGTTCGTAGACCCGCTGGATGTGCTCCCAGCGTACCCGGTCCGCGGACATCGGGTTTTCGGGCGGGGTCGCCCGTTCCCCGGGCTGGGCCATCAGGGCGGCATGGATCTCGTCGGCGTCGGCGGGCTTCGCCAGGTAGTCGAAGGCGCCCATCTTCACGGCGGTCACGGCGGTGGCGATGTTGCCGTAGCCCGTGAGGATGACGCCGCGGGCGTCGGGACGGCGGTTCTTGAGGCGCTCGATCACGTCGAGGCCGTTGCCGTCGCCGAGCCGCATGTCGATCACCGCGAAGGCGGGCGCATCCGCCTCGATCGCCGCAAGGCCGTCGGCGACGCTCTCGGCGACGCGGACCTCATAGCCGCGCGTTTCCATGGCGCGGGCGAGACGGGTCGAGAACGGACGATCGTCGTCCACGATCAAGAGGCTCTTGTCGGCCCGATCTTCGAACGCCAGGGGCGCGTCGGCCATCAGAACATCTCCTTGCATTCGGAAAAACTCCTTTGAAGGCGGGCCTTTACGCCCTTCCTACATATGGGAATTCCTCCCCTGTTCTTTGAGGGTCCCGGCAGGGGCCCCCTGCGGCGAAATTGCCGCACCTCGATCAAACGCGTGACGCGGCCAAACGATCCGCGCGATGGCGCCGGAGGCGGGCGGAGCCGCGTTGGTCAGGGTGAGCTGGGCGCCCGAACGCTCGATCAGCGTCTTGGCGATGAACAGCCCCAGGCCCAGTCCCGAACCGCCGTCCTCCTCGTCCGTCTCCGAGCGCTGCGCGGCGCTCCGGGTGGTCACGTAAGGCTCTCCGACCCTGAGAAGAATATCGGGTGCGTAACCTGGGCCGTCATCCCGGATCTCGATGAAAACCTCGTGAGGCGACCAGCACGCCTCCACCGTCACCCGGCTCGCCGCGAAGTCGGCCGCGTTGTCGAGGATGTTGGACAGGCCGTAGATCACGCCCGGGTTCTTGTGCCCCATGGGCTCGGGCCCGTCGCCCCTGGCGATCACCTCGATGTCGAGGCCCAGCGCCCGCTGCGGCGCCACGATCTCCTCCACCAGATGGCTCAAGGACACGGTTTCCAGGAAGCCGCCCTGCTCCTGCCCCATGGAGGTGAGCTTGGTCAGGATCGTCCGGCAGCGCTCCACCTGCTCGCGCAGGAGCTTGAGGTCGTCCGCCACGGGACCGTCCCGGCCGAGGGTGTGGTTGAGCTCCTTGGCCACGAGCGCGATGGTGGCGAGCGGCGTGCCGAGCTCGTGGGCGGCCGCGGCCGCCAGGCCGTCGAGCTGGGAGAGATGCTGCTCGCGGGCGAGGACCAGCTCGGTGGCGGCCAGCGCCTGCGCCAGCTGACGCGCCTCCTCGGCCACCCGCCAGGCGTAGATCCCCGTGAAGGCCGTGCCGAGAAGGATCGCGGTCCAGATCCCCGACACGTAGAGGAACGGCAGGGTGAAGCTCTGCCCCGGGAACCAGGGCAGGGGGCGGTGCGCCAGGACCAGCAGGCTGGCGGAGCCCACCGCCAGGAGGCCGAGCCCCAGGGTCCGCTCCGGCTTCAGGGCTGTCGCCGAGATCAGGACGGGCGCCAGGAACAGCATGGCGAAGGGGTTCTCGAGCCCGCCGGTCAGGTAGAGCAGGGCTCCGAGCTGCAGGATGTCGAAGGCCAGCAGGACCGTCGCGGCGTTATCGCTGAGCCGGTGGCTCGCGGGGAATTGGATTCGCAGCAGCAGGTTGACCCAGACCGAGGCCGCGATCACCAGGAAGCACAGCCCGAAGGGGAGCGGGAAGCCGAGGCCGAACCGCACCCCGGTCACGGCCGCAGCCTGGCCGACGATCGCCAGCCAGCGCAGCCGCACCAGGGTGTCGAGCCGCAGCTGCCGGGCGTTGCGCGTGACGTTCTTGGGTCTGATCTCAACCATGGACAGACAGGATAGGGTGATCGGAGCATTCGCCAAGCAACCGGACGGGCAGGATTTTCCTAACTCCTGCCCTGAAAGGTCGCCGGACGTTCGTCTAAAGCATGAGAAACCGGCTTTTCAGGCTTAACAGCATTGCAAAACCGTTTTGGAACTTTCATCTTAACCCTCTGGTTGGAGAATAAGCTCAAACTCGCTGGCAGTGAGGGAAAACCGGGCGCCCGACCGTTCGTGGGGATTTGTATGAACTTTTCATATTATTGGTATGAGACGGCCCATTGGTTGCTAGGGCCGGCCCGCGTAGCCTCCAGTGCAACGAAGTCCTTGTTCGAGATTCCCGGCAATCCTTTGGCCGACACTCCCTATGGACGCACCGTCACGGCGACTTGCGAATTGTTCGAGCGGACGACCCGGCGCTATGGCAAGCCGGAATTCGGCCTCGCCACAACCCTGGTCGACGGCGAGGAGGTGGCGGTCACCGAGCGGATCGTCTGGTCGAGCCCCTTCTGCGACGTGATCGCCTTCGACCGCGAATCGGGTCCCGCCGCCACCCAGCCGAAGCTCCTGATCGTGGCCCCGATGTCCGGGCACTACGCCACCCTCCTGCGCGGCACCGTCGAGACCTTCCTGCCGACCCACCAGGTGATGATCACCGACTGGGCCGACGCCCGCACCGTCCCGCTGGCCGAGGGCGCCTTCGACCTGGACGACTACATCGACTACCTCAAGGACATGTTCCGGACCTTCGGGCCGGATCTCCACGTCATGGCCGTGTGCCAGCCGGCCGTGCCGGTGGTCGCCGCCATCGCCCGCATGGAGGCCGAGAACGACCCGCGCACGCCCCGGTCCATGATCCTGATGGGCGGCCCCATCGACACCCGCCGCTCCCCCACCGCGGTCAACCAGCTGGCGGAGGAGCGCGGCATCGAGTGGTTCCGGAACCACTGCATCACCAAGGTACCCCCGGGCAATCCCGGCTTCTGGCGCGACGTCTATCCGGGCTTCCTGCAGCTGTCCGGCTTCATGGCCATGAACATCGACCGGCACCTGACGGCCCATTGGGAGATGTTCAACCACCTGGTCGACGGCGACGGCGATTCGGCCGAGAAGCACCGGGACTTCTACGACGAGTACCTCGCCGTCATGGACCTGACGGCCGAGTTCTACCTCCAGACGGTCGAGAAGGTGTTCGTCCGGCACGAGCTGCCCAAGGGCGAGATGCTGCACCGGGGCGAGCCGGTGGACCTCATGGCGATCCGCCGCTGCGCCATCATGGCGATCGAGGGCGAGCGGGACGACATCTCGGGCGTCGGCCAGACCTTGGCAGCGCTCGATCTGACGCCTAATCTGCCGGCGGACAAGAAGCTCTACCATCTGCAGAAGGGCGTCGGGCACTATGGCGTCTTCAACGGTTCTCGTTTCCGGGCTGAAATCGCTCCTCGAATCGTTGAATTCATTCAGAATCACGCCCAGGCGGCCGATCGAGAACCAGCCCCGCGGAGGGCGTCAAGAGCCTAAGCCCGTTCCGGATAGGTTCACGGCAGCGGCAAACGGCTGCGCTGACAAAAACGACCCGGCGGGGCAGATTGCGGACATGAGATTCGCCCTGTTCCGCCGCGTTCCTGCGGACCCTCCCTATCTCAAGGTTTCCCACGACGGTCAGGCTTTCAAGGTCGCCCTGAAGCGCCGCCCGACCGCCAAGCGGATCACCCTGCGCGTGTCCAACGCGACCGGGGAGGTCGTGCTGACGATCCCTGAGCGGACCGATGTGGGCCTTGCCCAGAAATTCGCCGACAGCCACGGCGGCTGGATCGCCACGCGCCTCGCCAAGGTGCCGGAGCGCGTCCTGTTCCAGCCCGGCTCGCTGGTGCCCCTGCGCGGGGTGCCGCACCGCGTCGTTCATTGGTCGAACATTAGGGGAACAACCCAGGCCGCCCGCGATCCCGAGGGCCAGCCGATCATCGCCGTAACCGGCGACATCGCCCATGTGACCCGCCGGGTGCAGGATTTCCTGGAGGCCGAGGCCAAGCGCGACTTCGCGGCCGCCGTGAAGCGCCACACGGCCGCGCTGGGCGTGACCGCCAAGCGGATCACCGTGCGCGACACCAAGAGCCGGTGGGGCTCCTGCTCGGCCACGGGGGCGCTCAGCTTCTCCTGGCGCCTGATCATGGCCCCGCCCTTCGTGCTCGACTATCTGGCGGCCCACGAGGTGGCGCACCTGCGCGAGCTCAACCACTCGCACCGGTTCTGGAAGCTCACCCACCAGCTCTGCCCGCGCACCGACGAGGCGGAGGCCTGGCTCAAGACCTACGGCAGCGCCCTGCACCGGTTCGGGTGAGGGGCCAAAAGCCTATCGCGTCCGGCCGGCTCTTCAAGCCAAGCTGACACAGCCGCGTTTTCATGAGACAGTTTCCCTTGCGTCGGGTCTCCGGCCGTGGACGCGCACGGCCGGTGCCGCGATCGATCCCCCGCGACAGGGAGGCGACGATTGCCCCAGAATGTGCAACGGCTGCCGTTCTACGCCGGCCTCGGCATGGTCACCGCAGCGACCCTCATGCTGCAGATCGTGGAAACCCGGATCATCTCGGTCACGTCCTGGTACCACCTGGCCTTCTTCGTCATCAGCATCGCGATGTTCGGCCTGACCGCAGGGGCGGTCTGGGTCTATCTGCGGCCCCGGCGGTACCGGCCCGAGGAGTTGTCCTACCACCTCGCCGCCGCGTCGCTCGGCTTCGCCCTGTCCACGGTCCTGGCGCTCCTGGTGCAGCTGACCGTCGTTACGAGCCTGCCGGCCTCCGTCATGTCCCTCGTGGTCTGGGCCGAGTTCGCGGTCGTGCTGTCCCTGCCGTTCTTCTTCTCCGGCATCGTGGTCAGCCTCGCGCTGACGCGCAGCCCGTTCCCGGTCGGGGTGGTCTACGGGGTCGACCTCGTCGGCGCAGCCCTGGGCTGCCTCGGCGCCCTCGTGCTGCTCAACCTGGTGAGCGGGCCTTCGGCGGTGCTCTGGATCGCGGTCCTCATCGCGGCGGGCGGCCTGCTCTTCGCGCAGGCCGGCCTCGGGAGCATTCCGGCTGACCGGACCGTCACCGGCAGGCTGTTCCGACACCGCGGCGTCGTGCTGGCGGGACTCGCGCTCCTGGCCCTCGGCAACAGCCTGACCGAGGGTGTCAGGCCGACCGTGGTGAAGGACCAGATCGAGCATCCGGAGCGGATCGCGTTCGAGCGCTGGAACTCGTTCTCGCGGATCACGGTGGGCCAGCCCGCCGTCGAGCGTCCGGCGCTCTGGGGACCGTCGCCCCATTACGCCGCGGCTCCGATCGAGCAGCGCTGGATGAACATCGACGGGGGCGCCGGCACCGCCGTCTACCGCTTCTCCGGCGACCTGAAGGAGCTCGACTTCCTCCGCTCCGACGTCACCAACGTGGCCTATGCGATCCCGGGGCTGCAGAGCGGGGCCGTGATCGGGGTCGGGGGCGGCCGGGACCTCCTGTCCGCGCGTCTGTTCGGCGTCCCGGAGGTGGTGGGCGTCGAGATCAACCCGATCTTCATCGACCTCCTGACCCGTCGCTTCGCCGACTACACCGCCATCGGCCGTCTGCCCGGCGTGAGCTTCGAGGTCGACGAGGCGCGCAGCTGGTTCGCCCGCACGAACCGGACCTTCGACATCGTCCAGATGAGCCTGATCGACACCTGGGCGGCCACGGGCGCGGGCGCCTTCACCCTGTCGGAGAACGGCCTCTACACGGTCGAGGCCTGGCGGATCTTTCTCGAGCGCCTGACGCCGACGGGGGTCTTCACCGTGAGCCGCTGGTATGCGCCCGGCGAGGTCAACGAGACCGGCCGCATGGTGAGCCTCGCGGTCGCGACCCTGCAGGAGATGGGCGCGGCGGACGCCAAGCGCCACCTCTTCATGGCGGCCTCGGACCATGTGGCCACCCTGGTCACGTCGCGGGCTCCCCTATCCGACGAGGCCCTCGCGGCGCTCCAGGGCGCCGCCGACGCCAACGCGTTCAAGGTCCTCTTGAGACCGCAGCGACCAGCCGCCTCGCCGCTTCTGGAGCGCATCGTCTCGGCCCCCGACCGGGAAGCTCTCGACCAGGCCACCGGCGGCTCCTACCTGGACCTCAGCCCGTCCACCGACGCCCGCCCGTTCTTCTTCAACCAGCTGCGGCTCGACCGCCTGTTCGACCAAGACGTCTTCAGCTTAGCCTCGCGGGGCGGGGTGTATGGCGGCAACCTCAGCGCGACCCTGACACTTGCGATCCTAATCCTCATCTCGGCCGTCCTGGTCGCCGCGACGATCCTCGTGCCGCTGCGCTCCACCGTCGGCACCGGACCGTCCGCGCTCGTCGGGGCCGGGACCCTCTACTTCGCCCTCATCGGCATCGGCTTCATGATGGCCGAGATCGGCCTGCTCCAGCGCATCAGCGTCTTCCTGGGCCACCCGGTCTATGCGCTGAGCGTCGTGCTCTTCAGCCTGATCCTGTCGACCGGGATCGGCAGCCTCGTGTCGGAGCGTGCGCCCCTCGACAGCGGCGGCCGGCTCATCGGCTGGGCGGTCCTCACCAGCCTGTATCTCCTTCTCCTGCCCGCCTGGCTGCCCGAGATCCTGCTGCGCCTGGAAAGCGCCAACCTCCTCCTGCGGGCGGGACTCGCGGTCGTGGTCCTGGCGCCGGCCGGCTTCCTCATGGGCTTCGGCTTCCCGACCGGGATGCGTCTCGTCGGGGCCATCGACGAGACGCCGACGCCGTGGTTCTGGGGCATCAACGGGGCGGCCGGCGTTCTGGCCGCGAGCGTCGCGGTCCTGACGAGCATCGAGTTCGGCATCGACACCACGCTCCGGATCGGGGCCGTCTGCTACCTGCTCCTGCCCCTGCCGGCCCTGGTCCTCCTGCGGACCGTCCTCCAGCCGCAGGCGGCGCCGGCCCAGTAGGCGCGAGGGCGAAATCGTCACCCGGCAGATGACAGGCGAGCCGGATCGGCTTAAGGCCTGCCTGTCTCCTGATCCGGTCGATGCCCTCCATGCTCAAGCCCGAAACGCTGGCCCTTACCGTCGTCCTGGCGCTCCTCACGGCGCTCGGCCCGCTCTCGACGGACATGTACCTGCCGTCGCTGCCCGCCATCGCGCGCGATTTCGGCGCCACGACCGCCCAGGCGCAGCTGACCCTGTCGGCCTTCCTGTTCGGCTTCGCGGCCGGGCAGTTCTTCTACGGGCCGGTCTCCGACCGGGTCGGCCGCAAGCCGGTGCTGCTCTTCGGCCTCGGCCTCTTCACCCTGGCGAGCCTCGTCTGCGCGCTGTCGCCCAACATCGAGACCCTGGTGGCGGCCCGCTTCGTGCAGGCGCTCGGGGCCTCGGGGCCGATCGTTCTCGGGCGGGCCATCGTGCGCGACTTCTACGAGGGGCCGCGCGCCGGCCGGGAGCTGTCCCGCATGGGCACCATCATGGGCGTGGTGCCGGCGGTCGCGCCGGTGCTCGGCGGCCTGATCGCGCAGGTCTCCGGCTGGCGCGTCACCTTCGCGGTCATGATCCTGTGCGGCGCGGCGCTCGCCGCCACCGTCGTCCTGCGGCTGCCCGAGAGCATCCGGACGAAATCCGACGTGCCGATCTCGTTCCTGTCGATCGTGAAGGGGTTCGGGACACTGCTCGGGCATCCGGGCTACCGGGTCTACGTCGCCCTGTCGATGCTGACCTATGGCGGGCTCTTCGCCTTCATCTCGGGCTCGTCCTTCGTGCTCCAGGGCCTCTACGGCCTGAACGAGCTGACTTACGCCTTCTCGTTCGGGTTCGTGGTGGTGGGCTTCATCACCGGCACCACCCTGGCGCAGCGCCTCGTCGGGCCGTGGGGGCTCGACGGCACGATCCGGCTCGGGGTGACGAGTCTGGCGCTCGGCGGCGTCCTGATGCTGGTCCTGGTGGCCGCGGGCGTCGCGTCGTCCCTCGCCATCACGGGACCGATGGCGATCTACGGCATCGGGGTCGGGCTCACCATGCCGCAGGCCATGGCCTCGGCCTTGATGCCGTTCCCGGCCCGGGCCGGGGCGGCCTCGTCGCTGCTGGGCATCTGCCAGATGACCTTCGCGGCGGTGCTCGGCATCCTGCTCGGCCAGGGACTTGGCGCCTCCGCGCTGCCGCTGCCCGCCGCCATCGCCACGACGGGCGTGCTGGCGCTCGCGGTGTTCACGGCGACCGGGCGGGCCCGGTCGGCGAAGAGCTAGAGCCCGAACAGGCGCTCGAGAAAGTTCTTCTCGCCGCCACGCGCCCGCGCCTGCGGGCCCGGCGCCACCCAGCCGCTCTCGCGGGGCTGGGCGGTGGCGTATTGCGGCGCGCCCGTGGCGTCCGCCACCGGCACCTCGGAGGGTGCGGGCGTGCGGAAGTACTGCTGACCCGGAAGCGGCACGGGCTGCTTGTCCTTGAGGGCGATCTTCATGAACTCGTGCCAGACTTCCGTCGGCAGGCCGCCGCCGGTCACGCGCTTGGTGAGCGCGCCGTCGTCGTTGCCGAGCCAGACGCCCGCCACGAGATTGCCCGTGAAGCCGACGAACCAAGCGTCCTTGTAGTCGTCTGTCGTGCCCGTCTTTCCGGCCATCATCCAGTCGCCGATCTGCGCCTTCCGAGCCGTGCCGACCACGAAGGTGTTGTGCATCATGTCGTTCATCATGGCGACCGCGGACGGGTCGATGACGCGGCCGAGTCCTCCGCCGGCCGGGCGCTTGTAGATCAGCTTGCCGTCGGTGGTCTTCACCTGGGCGATGACGTAGGGGATGACCCCGGTGCCGCCATTGGCGAAGGCCGCATAGGCCGCCACCAGTTCGAGCGGCGTCACCTCGGATGTGCCGAGCGCCAGCGAGCCGTTAGCCTGCAGGGGCGAGGAGATTCCGAGTCGCTGCGCTGTCTGCACGACGCTCTTCGGCCCGACCTCCATGTTGAGCTTGATCGCGATGGTGTTGAGCGACAGCGCCAGGGCGTCGCGCATGGCGATGGGGCCGCGGTACTTGCGGTCGTAGTTGTGCGGCGCCCAGCCCTTGTAATTGACCGGCGAGTCCTCGAGGACCATGTCGGGGGTGTAGCCCCGCTCGATGGCCGTGAGATACACGAACGGCTTGAACGAGGAGCCCGGCTGGCGGCGGGCCGCCGTCGCCCGGTTGAACTGGCTCGTCTCGTAGTTCCGGCCGCCCACCAGGGCCCTCAGCGCACCGTCGGGCTGCAGGGCCACGAAGGCGCCCTGGCTCACGTTGAGCTTCTGGCCCTTGGCGGCGAGCTCGTCCACGAGCACCCGCTCGGCCGCGGCCTGGAGGGTCGGGTCGATGGTGGTCGAGACCACGATGTCCGACTCGATGGTGCCGACGAAGTCGTCGAGCACGTCCATCACGTAGTCGGCCGCGTAATTGACCGATCCGGCCCCCTTCGGGCGCATGGGCTGGGCGGGATCGCTCAGCGCCGTCTTGGTCATGCCCGGCGTGATGAAGCCGAGCTCGTTCATGGCGGCGATCACGAGCTCCGCGCGGGCCTGGGCGGCCTGCGGGTTGCGGTTCGGCGCAAGCCGCGACGGCGCCTGGACGAGGCCGGCCAGGACGGCAGCCTCCGAGAGCGACAGGTTGCGGGCGGACTTGCCGTAGTAGCGCTGGGCCGCGGCCTCGACCCCATAGGCGCCGGCGCCGAAATAGACCCGGTTCAGGTAGAGCTCGAGGATCTGGTCCTTGGTGTAGTTGCGCTCAAGCCAGAGCGACAGGATCGCCTCCTGGATCTTGCGCGAGGCGGTGCGCTCCTGTGTGAGGAACAGGTTCTTGGCGAGCTGCTGCGTCAGGGTCGAGCCGCCCTGGGAGACGCCGCCGCGGTGGATGTTGCGGTAGAGGGCACGGGCGATGCCCATCGGGTCGATGCCGAAATGGTCGTAGAAGCGCCGGTCCTCGATGGCCACAAAGGCCTTCGGCAGGTAGGGCGGGAGTTCCTTGATCGACACGGTGCGCCCGCCGGTCTCGCCCCGATTCGCCAGAAGCGAGCCGTCGCTCGCCATGATGGCGATGTTGGGCGGCCGCTTCGGCACGGTGAGCTGGTCGATGGGGGGAAGCTGCGCGGCGTAATAGGCCACGACGCCTCCGACCGCGATCACGGCCCAGAGGCAGAGGACGACGCCGGCATAGAAGAGCTTGCCCAGGATGGAACGGCCGCCGCGCCGGCGCTTGGGGCTCTTCGGGCGCGGAGCGCCGCGGCCGGAATTGCCCGAGCCTCCGCGTGATGCGCGCTGCCTTGCCATGGTGCCCCCTGCCCGGTCCTCAGGCGAGAGGCGGAAGTCGTCCAGCTCCCCCGCGCTGGCGGCGGGCGCGTCGAAGACCGGCTCGCGTCGGTCACGTCCGTTCGCCAAGATTCTAACCCCATGTTGAGACGGCCGGCATATTCCGGCCTTAACATGTTCTGAGGCACTGTAAATGTGGCGGGTTTAAGGGGCGGTTAACCCATCAGGCGGCGGAACCCGGGGAATCCCCGGGACGTTCAGGGTCTCATGGATTCCTATATCGTCGTGCTTGCAGGTTTCGGCGCCGTCGTGCTCCTCACGGCGTGGCTGCCCATGCTCCTGAAGGAGCTTCCGCTCTCGCTGCCGATCGTCTGCGTCGGCCTCGGCGTGGTCCTGTTCTCGATCCCCCAGATCCCGGGGGTGGCGCCGCACCCGCAGGAGCACCTGGCGATCACCGAGCGGCTCACGGAGTTCGTGGTTCTGATCGCCCTCATGGGGGCGGGGCTCAAGCTCGACCGGCCGCTGGCCTGGGCGAGCTGCGCCCTGACCTGGCGCCTCCTGGGCGTCGCCATGCCGCTCACCATCGCGGCCTTGGCGGTGCTGGCCCACCTGCTTCTCGGCCTCGGGGCGGCGACCGCGATCCTTCTTGGAGCGGCCCTCGCGCCGACCGATCCGGTGCTCGCGAGCGACGTGCAGGTCGGGCCGCCCGGAGAGGGGCTGGAGGACGAGGTGCGCTTCACCCTGACGTCGGAGGCCGGCCTCAACGACGGACTCGCCTTTCCGTTCGTCAATCTCGCCATCGCGCTTGCGCTCGCCACCCAGACAGGCGAGCCCTGGCTCCTTCACTGGTTCACGGTCGACGTGATCTGGAAGCTCGCAGCCGGGCTCGCGGTCGGCTGGGTCGTGGGTCGTTTCCTCGGATGGCTGACCTTCCGGCTGCCCAACCGGGCCAGGCTCTCCCGCACGGGCGACGGCTTCGTGGCCCTGGGGATCACCTGCCTCGCCTACGGGCTCACCGAGATGGCTCACGGCTACGGCTTCCTGGCCGTGTTCGTGGCGGCCTTGGGGCTGCGCTCGGTCGAGCGGAACCACGAGTATCACGAGAAGCTGCACGATTTCGTCGAGCAGCTCGAACGGCTCTTCATGATGGTGCTGCTCGTGATCTTCGGCGGCGCAATCGCCGACGGCGGTCTGTTTCGGGCGCTGAGCCTCGAGGCCGTCGTGTTCGCGCTTGCGACGATCTTCCTGGTGCGGCCCTTGAGCGGCTGGCTGAGCCTCATGGGTCGTGACCAGCGTCGGGACGAGAAGGCGGTGATCAGCTTCTTCGGCATCCGGGGCCTCGGCTCGGCCTATTACCTCGCCTATGCCCTAGGGCATGCGAAGTTCGAGGCGCCCGACCTGCTCTGGAGCACCACCGGGCTGATCGTGCTGATCTCGATCCTGCTGCACGGCACCACGGTCACCCCCGTGATGCGGTATCTCGACCGGCAGCGGCAGAACCGGGGCGAGGCGGTGGATGCCTGGTGCCCGGTCGAGCCGGGCCCGTCCGGGACCCCTGCGGCGCCGCGGCCCGAGAGCGTCTAGGGCCTATTCGGCCGCGAGCGGGAGCTCGCCGGTGTCCGGATCGGCCAGGGCGAGGTCGTGAATGCGGCGCAGATCCGCCAGGAAGGCGGCGTATGCCTCGCGTTTCGTCTCCTCGTCGGGCAGGCGCAGCAGGTAGGACGGGTGGACCGTCACGTAACCCTCCCAGGCGCCGAACTTCGCCCGGCCGCGGGAGCGGGTGATCGGCGTCGCCTTGCCGGTGAGCGCCAGGAGCGCCGTCGCGCCGAGCGCCACCACCAGCTTGGGCCGCACCAGCTCCAGCTCCTTCATGAGCCAGGGCCGGTAGTGCTTCACCTCGCCGGTGGTCGGCTTGGAATGGATGCGCCGGTGGCCGCGCTGCTCGAATTTGAAGTGCTTCACCGCATTGGTAAGATAGGTATGGCTCCGGTCGATGCCCGCCTCGGTCAGGGCCCTGGTCAGGAGCTTGCCGGCCGGGCCCACGAAGGGCCGCCCCTGCAGGTCCTCCTGGTCGCCGGGCTGCTCGCCCACGAAGGCGATGTCGGCATGTGCCGGTCCCTCGCCGAAGACGGCCTGGGTCGCGCCCGGAACCAGCGGCCCGGCCTTCGCGATGATGGCGTTGAGCTCTTCAAGCGTCTTCGGCTCCTGGTCCCACATGGCCTCCAGGGCGCGCTCGGGGGTGCGTTTCGCCGGCATCGTCGCCTCCTGTTCGATCATCCGTTCAACGCGCTGGGACGCGGTTTGGATCAGCCCCGGGATGGCGACGGCCTCCGGCATGTTGCGCCAATACTTTTTGGGCATCTCGGCCCGCATGGCGACGGGGTTCACCCGCGCCGGATTGAACACGCTCTCGTAATAGCCGCGCCAACTGTCCTCGAACTCGTCCTCCGCCGGCGCGTCCTCTCGCCGGGCCGGCGGGCCGTAGGTCAGCTTGTCCCGGTCCCAGTGCGCGGACCCGATCGGCGTCAGGATCGTCCAGTCGAGGGAGCGGAAGCGGTCGACGAAGAAGGGCGCCGCCGCCTCCAGGATGAAGTGCTCCGGCTCGAACCAGGCGGCGAAGCGCTCGAGCTCTGCATCCCGGATGCGTCGGAAGCGCACGAAGGCGTGCATCTTGTGGAGGTCGCGCCGCACCGCCCGCGCCATCAGCTCGAGCCGGTGCACGAGCGGATCGGTGGCGATGTCGAGAAGTTCGCGCTCGCCGTTCAGCACCCGCCAGACGAGCTGGTAGAGCAGGGCGTAGCGCTCCGGGTCCCGGTGGCAGACGACGCGGCCGATCATCTCGCTCAGGCTGCGCGGCAGGGAGATCGGCGACGCCTCACCGGCCGCCTCGCCGCCGAAGAGGTCCGGCGCGGCCTCGACGTCGAAAACGACATGCTGGGGCGCGAGCTCCTCGTGGACGAGCCGGCGCACGGCCTTGCGGAATCCGTCGAGGTCCGCGCCGTCCCGAAGGGTGATGCGGTGGAGGGTCATGCGAAGAGGCTCAGCTGTTCGGGCTTCTCGACCAGCGTCTCGCGCAGGTCGAGGCGGTCGAGGCGTCCTTGCGGGTGGTGGTCGGCGGTGATCAGGAAGGGCCGCGCGCGCTTCAGGCCCGAGGTCAGGCGGGCGACGTCCTCCAGGCGCAGGGTGGTGTGCTTGCGGGCGACCACGATCTTGTCGACCGCGCGCGCACCGAGCCCCGGCACCCGCAGCAGCATCTCGCGCTCGGCCACGTTCACGTCGACCGGGAACAGGTGGCGGTTCTTGAGCGCCCAGGCGAGCTTCGGGTCGACCTCGAGGTCGAGCATGCCCTTCTCGCCGCCGGAGGCGATCTCGTCCACGTCGAAGCCGTAATAGCGCAGCAGCCAGTCGGCCTGGTAGAGCCGGTTCTCGCGCATGAGCGGCGGCGGCTTCAAGGGCAGGACCGAACTCGAATCCGGGATCGGGCTGAAGGCCGAGTAGTAGACGCGGCGCATGTCGTAATGCCCGTAGAGCTTGGCGGATGTGCGCAGCACGTCCGCGTCCGTCGTGTCGTCGGCGCCGACGATCATCTGCGTCGACTGGCCTGCGGGCGAGAAGTGGCGGCGCTCCTGCTTCGATTCCAGGATGCGCTCGTGCATCTGCGCCATGGCGCCCTCGATCGAGGCGCCGTCCTTCTCGGGTGCGAGGCGCCCCAGGCTCGCCTCGGTCGGCAGCTCGAGATTGATCGACAGGCGGTCCGCCCACAGGCCCGCCTCCTCGATGAGCCAGGGGCTCGCCTCCGGGATGCTCTTGAGATGGACGTAGCCGCGGAAGCCGTGGTCGCGCCGCAGCTTCTTCACCACCAGCAGCATCTGCTCCATGGTGTAGTCGGGCGAGCGGATGATGCCGGAGGAGAGAAAAAGGCCCTCGATGTAGTTGCGCTTGTAGAACTCGATCGTGAGCGTCACGACCTCGTCCACAGAGAACTTCGCCCGCTTCACGTTGGAGGAGCGCCGGTTCACGCAATAGGCGCAGTCGAACAGGCAGTAATTGGTCAGCAGGATCTTGAGCAGCGAGACGCAGCGCCCGTCCGGCGTGTAGGCGTGGCAGATCCCGGCGCCGGTCGTCGAGCCTAAGCCGTCCGGGTCGGCCTTGCGCTTCGGGGCGCCCGAGGAGGCGCAGGAGGCATCGTACTTGGCGGCATCCGCCAGGATGCGCAGCTTCTTGGCAAGCTTCTCGTCCACAGGCAGCTCTTTCATGTTCTCTATTTGTTCTAGCAGAAGACGGAGCCCAAGGCGAGGCCATGGGGCGGGGCCGGTGGTCGCATGGAGACGAGGGACTTTTGCCCAGGGGGCGGGCAGCGAAAGCCGGACGCTTGTGCATTCGCCGGGCGAAGGGCTCTTGTGCCCGTCAACCGCGACGGTAATCTCCTGTGCGAACCCGAACGCGAGAGACCTGACCCGCATGATCCGAACCCTGCTCGATGGTCTCTACCGCGCCGCCGGCTATCTCGCGGGTGTCTTCCTCATCATCATCTTCCTGCTCATGATGAGCCTGTCGGTCGGCCGCGAGATCGGGATCAACGTGCCGGCGGGCGACGACTTCGCCGCCTGGTCCATGGCCGCCATGGCGTTCTTAGGCTTGGCGCACACCTTCAAGACCGGCGACCTGATCCGGGTCGGCCTCCTGACCGAGCGCCTGCCCGCTGGCTTGCGGCGCGCGGTCGAGATCCTGTGCCTGCTGCTGGGCGCGGCCGTGATCGGCTACTTCGCCTGGCACGCCGCGCACATGACCTATGACAGCTTCCGGTTCAACGACATGTCCCAAGGCGTCGTGGCCGTTCCGCTGTGGATCCCGCAACTCGGCTATTCGGTCGGCCTCGCGATCCTGGCCATCGCATTCCTGGACGAGCTCGTGCACGTGCTGACGGGGCACGCGCCCCGCTACGAGCGTCCGCCGCCCGCCACCCCCGAAGAGGTGGTGGAGCGCGCGGCCGAGAGCGGGATCTGAACCATGCTGGCCGATCTCAGCCTCGTCACCACAGCCGCCATCCTGTTCGGGATCCTGACAATCCTCCTCGCCTTCGGGGTGTGGATCGGGATCGCGCTCCTCGTGGTCGGCTTCGCGGCCATGACCGTCACGTCGGTGCCGATCGGGCCGGTGCTGGCCACCACGGTCTGGTCGAGCTCCGCCTCCTGGACCCTCGCGGCCCTGCCTCTCTTCATCTGGATGGGCGAGATCCTCTTTCGCACCAAATTGTCGGAGCAGATGTTCCAGGGGCTGGCGCCCTGGCTCAACGGGCTGCCGGGGCGGCTCCTGCACGTGAACGTGGTCGGCTGCGGCGTCTTCGCGGCGGTGTCGGGCTCGTCCGCCGCCACCTGCGCGACCATCGGCAAGATCGCCCTGCCGGAGCTGAAGAAGCGCGGCTACGACGACAGGATGGCCTTAGGCAGCCTCGCGGGCTCCGGCACGCTGGGGCTCCTCATTCCGCCCTCGATCCCGATGGTGGTCTATGCTATCGCCGCCAACGTCTCGGTGATCCAGGTCTTCCTCGCGGGCTTCCTGCCGGGCCTGCTCGTGATGGCGCTCTATTCGGGCTACATCCTGGTCTGGTCGCTCCTCAACCCGCAGCGGACGCCCGCGCGCGAGCCCCGCACGAGCCTCGCCTTCAAGCTGCGCCAATCCGCGCGGCTGTTTCCGGTGCTCCTGCTGATCACGCTGATCTTCGCGGCCCTGCTCCTCGGCTGGGCGACCGCCACGGAATGCGCCGCCTGGGGCGTTCTCGGCGCGCTGGCGCTCGCCTGGTGGTCGGGCACCCTGACCTGGGAGACCTTCCGCGACAGCGTTCTCAGCGCAACCCGCCTCACCGTGACGATCATGCTGATCCTCGCCGGCGCCGCCTTCACGACGGCCGCCATGGCGTTCACGGGAATTCCGGCGGCGCTCGCCACATGGGTCGAGGCGCAGAACCTGTCGCCCTACACGCTGATCGCGGCGCTCGCGGTGATGTACATCATCCTCGGGTGCCTCATCGACGGCATCTCGATGATCGTGCTCACCACCGTGGTGGTGCTGCCGATGGTGAAGCAAGCGGGCTTCGACCTGATCTGGTTCGGCGTCTTCCTCATCATCCTGGTCGAGATGGCCCAGATCACGCCGCCCGTGGGCTTCAACCTCTTCGTGCTCCAGAACATGAGCGGACGCGACAGCTTTACGATCGCCCGGGCGGCGCTGCCCTTCTTCTTCCTGCTCGTGGCGGCGCTCGCCATCATCACGGTGTTTCCGCAGGTCGCGCTCTATCTGCCGAAGCTCGCCTTTCCGAATTAGGACCGATCGACAACGAAAAGAGGGAGACGACAACGATGAAATACATGTCACGCCTGACCTTAAGCCTCGCGGCCGCGCTCGCGATGAGCGTGCCGGCCCTCGCACAGACCAAGTGGAACCTGCCGGCCGCCTATCCGGCCGACAACTTCCACAGCGAGAACCTCGTGCTCTTCGCCAAGGACGTGGGCGAGGCCACCAGTGGCAAGCTGCAGATCACCGTCCATCCCAACGCGTCGCTGTTCAAGGCGCCGGAGATCAAACGCGCGGTCCAGACCGGCCAGGCGCAGATGGGCGAGGTCATCATCTCGCTGCACGAGAACGAGGACCCAATCTACGGCCTCGACGTGGTGCCGTTCGTGGCCACCTCCTTCGACCAGGCGAAGAAGCTCTGGGCGGCGCAGAAGCCCGCGATCGAGAAGAAGCTCGCGAGCCAGGGCCTGATGCTGCTCTATGCGATCCCGTGGCCGCCGCAGGGGATCTTCGCCAAGAAGGACATCAACACCATCGAGGACATGAAGGGCCTGAAGTGGCGCGCCTACAACGTCGGCACCGCGCGCATCGCGGAACTCGTCGGCGCGCAGCCGGTGACGATCCAGGCGGCGGAGCTGGCGCAGGCGCTCGCGACCGGCGCGGTCAACTCCTTCATGTCGTCGAGCGCCACCGGCTACGACACCAAGGTGTGGGAGTCCCTCGATCACTTCTACGACACGCAGGCGTGGCTCCCGAAGAACATGGTCTTCGTGAACAAGGCCGCCTTCGACGCCCTCGACAAGCCGACCCAGGAGGCGATCCTCGCCGCCGCCAAGAAGGCCGAGGACCGCGGCTGGCAGATGGCCCAGGACAAGACCAAGTGGTACATGGAGCAGATCGCCGCCAAGGGCATGAAGGTCCAGCCGCCGAGCCCCGAGCTGAAGGCCGGCTTCCAGAAGGTCGGTGAGCAACTGACCCAGGACTGGCTGAAGAAGGCCGGCCCCGACGGGCAGGCCGTGATCGACGCCTACAAGAAGTCGATGTGAAACGCGCTTCCATATACGGTGATGGCCGGGCCTGAACCCGGCCATCATGCCGAGCCGCCTCCCCATCACAGCCTCACCCTGAGGAGGTCACGTGAGTGACCGTCTCGAAGGGCGAGACGTCTCCAGTGCTCTCTGGACCATCCTTCGAGACGCGGCTGCGCCGCTCCTCAGGATGAGGATGGAGGAGCTGCAAGGCCCCGAGATGGGGCCATGGAAGCGGTTCGGACGATCTCACGCCAGGGTGAAGTTCATCGTGATCTCGGCGTTGAGCACCTTGGAGACCGGGCAGTTCTTCTCGGCCGCGCGGGCGAGCTCCTCGAACTTGGCGCGGTCGATCCCGGGCACGTCGGCGTTGAGGGTCAGGGCGGACTTGGAGATCTTGAAGCCCGATCCCTCCTGCTCCAGGGTCACCACCGCCTCGGTGGCGAGCTCGGTCGGCGTGAAGCCGGCGCCCTGCAGCTGGAAGGCGAGCGCCATGGTGAAGCAGCCCGCATGAGCGGCCGCGATCAGCTCCTCCGGATTGGTCCCCTTCTCGTTCTCGAAGCGGGTCTTGAAGGAGTAGGGCGTGTTCGACAGAACGCCCGAATCGGCCGAGAGGTGGCCGCTGCCATCCTTGCCCGTGCCCTGCCAGACGGCTCTTGCCTTGCGGTTCATGGAGGTCTCCCAGTGAGGTTTACGTTGGGTGATCTAGAACAGGCCGGATGAGGGGCCAGATGTCTTCGTTGCAAAGCCCTCATGGCAGTTTCGCCTTGCGTTCCGCCGCAGGCTCGGCTTTCTCGCAGGGACGAGCACCGGCATGAGAGACGGCGGCATGATGCGCGTACCGGCCAAACTGCGCCCGAGGCTTCTCGGCTCCGCCCTTCTGGCCGCCCTCGTGTTCGGGATGCTTCCGGCGGAATGGATGGTGAATTCCCGGCTCCTCGTGTCCTGGGATGTCGGGGTCGTGTGCTATCTCAGCATCGCCTGGACCATCGCCCTGGGCTCGTCCACCACCCTCATGCAGGACCGGGCGGCCCAGGAGGACGAGGGAGCGATCGCGGTCCTGATCCTCACCATGGCGGCCGCCGTCGCGAGCCTTGCGGCCATCGCGGTGGAGCTCAAGGGCATCCACGACGACCCGGCCGGCCAGCAGGTCTTCCGGCTCTCCGTCGCGGCGATCACCATCCTGTGCTCGTGGTTCTTCGTGCACACGATCTTCGCCATCCACTACGCCCACGAATATTACGGCGACGCGGGCGAGCGGCAGGGCCTGAAGTTTCCGCACGAGGGCAAGCCCGACTACTGGGACTTCCTCTATTTCGCCTTCAACCTCGGGGCGGCGGCCCAGACCTCAGACGTGATCATCCTGTCGCGGCGCATGCGCCGCCTCGCACTCGCCCACACGATCCTGTCCTTCCTGTTCAACACCACGATCCTGGCGCTCGCGGTGAACGTGGGGGCCGGGCTTCTCTAGATCTTCCGAACCACCGCATGGGAAAAGACGAACACGCCATGACACGAATGAGCCCCAGGACCGGAGCCGCCCCGATCCTCGAGACCGAACGCCTCATCCTGCGCGGGCACGAGGTCGCCGATTTCGACGGCAGCCTCGCGCTCTGGACCGATCCGGAGGTGACCCGCTTCATCGGCGGCAAGCCCTCGACGCGCGAGGAGGTCTGGTCGCGGCTGGTGCGCTATGTCGGCCATTGGGCCCTGATGGGCTTCGGCTACTGGGCCATCGCCGAGAAGGAGACCGGCCGCTTCATGGGCGAGGTCGGGTTCGCGGATTTCAAGCGCGAGATCGAGCCGTCGCTCGACGGCGTTCCGGAAATCGGCTGGGTGATCGCTCCCCCGGGACATGGCAAGGGCTATGCGACCGAGGCCGCGCGCGCCGCCGTCGCGTGGGGCGATGCGCATTTCGGCCCCGGCCGTACGGCCTGCATCATCGCACCCGAGAACGGGCCGTCGATCCGGGTGGCGGAGAAATGCGGCTACCGGGAACTCTGCCGCACCACGTACAAGGACAAGCCGACGGTCATGTTCGTCCGGGAGGGTGTCTAGGCTTCCTCGTCCGGCTCCGCGTCGACGATGCCGCGCGCCACGTCGAAGCGGAAGCCCGCGCGAGCCATGGCCGCGAGATCCTTGTCCCGGTAGGGCGCCCGCTCGCCGGGCCGGTACGGTCCGAGCTTGCGGCGGCGCGCGAAGGCATGGGCCGCGCTCTCCTCGTCGCCGTCCTCGCCATCGAGGGCGTCCGCAATCGTGGAGCGGTCGACGCCCTTGGCCGCGAGCTTCGCCTGGATGGCGCGGGCGGAGCCGCCGCGGCGGCGCAAGGTGGAGACCCGGGCCTGGGCGTAGCGGGTGTCGTCGATGAGCCCGGCGCGCAGGCTTTTCGCCACCACCTCGTCAATGGCCTCGTGGAACTCCGCCGGGTCCTCGCCGCGCAGGCGGCAGCGCTTGTCGACCTTGCGGCGCAGCACCCGCCTCAGGTTCTCGGCCGAGGAGGAGTAGCGCTCGAGATAGGCCATGGCGGCCCGCTGCAGATAGGCCGGCGTGACCTTCCGGGGGATCTTCCGGACGGGTTTCGTGTCGTCGTCCGTCATGAGCTCTCGGGTTCGGGCGACGAGGTCTCGCCGGGCTTCTCCACCTGTCCGCGCCGCTGGAGCTGCAGGGCCACGAACCAGCACAGGGACGCCCAGGCGGCGCCCACGGACCATCCGGCGAGCACGTCGCTCGGCCAGTGGACGCCAAGATAGACGCGGCTCATGCCGACGAGCAGGGTCATGGCGACGGCGAGGCCGACGATGAAGGCGCGGGCCCGCCTTCGGGTCTCGACCCGGGCCAGCAGGGCCCCGAGCGTCAGGTAGGTCACGGCGGACATCATTGCGTGGCCGCTCGGGAAGCTCGCGGTGTAGACCCGCGTCGCATGGGGCACGAGGTCCGGCCGCGGGCGCTCGAAGCCGAGCTTGAGGCCCGAGGACAGAAGGGTTCCGCCGATCACCGCGACGAGCACCAGCAGCGCCGTCCCGCGCTTGCCGACGATCATCAGATAGGCCCAGGTTCCCCAGGTGATGATGCTCAGGACCGCATAGCCGCCGAGGCCGGTGATGTCGCGCGCCGCCTCCTCCAGCCACGACGGCCCGATCGGATTGGCGAGATTCGTAGGATCACGCAGGGCGAGCAGGAGCCGGCTGTCGAGGGCATGGATCTCACCCTCGCGCACGGTGTCGGCCAGCTCCATGAAGGCCCAGGCGAAGAACCCGAAGGCCGCGAGCGTCAGCAGGGGGCCGAGCTCGTTCAGGCGGAGCCGGAGCCAGAGGCGGGTGGCGGGGGTGATCAGGGCATGCATCGGGGAAGACATAGAGGGCGGATGCGGGTCTGGCGAGGGGAGAGATGCGCCCTCGCTCTCGCCAACCCGCACGGTGGATACGATCCTGCCGCCCGGTTTCATCCCGCGAGCGCCCGCCTCGTGACGAGGCAGGCCTGCGAGCGTCGTCCTCAGTGCCGGAAGTGCCGGTAGCCGGTGAACACCATGGCGAGCCCCGCCTCGTCGGCGGCGCGGATCACCTCCTCGTCGCGCATGGAGCCGCCGGGCTGGATCACCGCCGTGGCGCCCGCCTCGGCGGCGGCGAGCAGGCCGTCCGCGAAGGGGAAGAACGCGTCGGAGGCGACCACCGAGCCCCTGGCGAGGGTCTCCGGCAGGCCCGCGGCCTTCGCGGCCTCGGCGGCCTTCCAGGCGGCGATGCGCGAGGAATCGACCCGGCTCATCTGGCCGGCCCCGATGCCGACCGTGGCGAGGTCCCGGGCATAGACGATCGCGTTCGACTTCACGTGCTTGGCGACCCGGAACGCGAAGCGCAGGTCCTCGAGCTCCCGGTCGGTGGGCGCGCGCTTGGTCACCACCTTCAGGTCCATGGCGTCGACCACCGCGTTGTCGCGCGCTTGAGCCAGGAAGCCGCCTGCCACCGTGCGGAAGGTCAGGCCCTCCTGGCGCGGGTCGGGCACGGCCCCCGCGAGCAGCAGGCGCAGGTTCTTCTTCGCGGCCACAATGGTGATGGCCTCCTCGCTGGCGTCGGGGGCGATAATGACCTCGGTGAAGATCTCCGTGATGGCGCGCGCGGCTTCCGCGTCGAGGGGCCGGTTCATGGCCACGATGCCCCCGAAGGCCGAGACCGGGTCGCAGCGCAGGGCCTTCTCGTAGGCCTCGCGCAGGGTCGTGCCTTCCGCCACGCCGCACGGGTTGGCGTGCTTGACGATCACCACCGCGGCGGAGCGTTCGGGCAGGAACTCGGCCACGGCCTCGTAGGCCGCATCGGTGTCGTTGATGTTGTTGTAGGAGAGCTGCTTGCCCTGGACCTGCCGGGCGGTGGCGACGCCGGGGCGGTTCTCCGGCGTGCGGTAGAAGGCAGCCGACTGGTGCGGGTTCTCGCCGTAGCGCAGCACCTCGGCGATGGACCCGCCGAGCGCCCTGAAGGGCGGGGTCTCCTCAGCAAGCTCGCGGGCGAACCAGTTGGAGATCGCCGCGTCGTAGGCGGCGGTGCGCGCATAGGCCTTCTGGGCGAGGCGCCGGCGCAACGTGAGGGTCACGGCGCCCTCGTAGGCGTCGAGGTCGGACAGGATTGCGGCGTAGTCGGCCCCGTCCACCACCACGGCCACGTCGCCGTGGTTCTTGGCGGCGGCGCGGATCATCGCGGGACCGCCGATGTCGATGTTCTCGATGCAGTCGTCGTACGGCTTGTTCGCCGCGACCGTCGCCTCGAAGGGATAGAGGTTCACCACCAGCAGGTCGATGGGCTGGATGCCGTGGGCCAGCATGGCGGCCTGGTGCTCGGGATTCGCCCGAATGCCCAGGAGGCCGCCATGAACCGACGGATGGAGCGTCTTCACGCGGCCGTCCATCATCTCGGGGAAGCCCGTGACGTCGCTCACGTCCTTCACGGGCAGGCCCGCCTCCGTGAGCGCCTTGTGCGTCCCGCCGGTGGAGACCAGTTCGATGCCGCGCTCGTGCAGGGCGCGGGCGAAGTCCACGAGGCCGGTCTTGTCGGAAACGGAAAGCAGGGCGCGCGTGATGCGCTTCGGGTCGCTCGGCATGGCGGGCCGCTCCATTTGGATAGGATATGGGCGCGCGATAGCACGGCGACACCCCGATGGGAACCGCCGCGAAACTCATGGCAGAGCACGGATTTCAGAGCAGTCCCGGATCGGGCTCCGCCGGCGGCTCCTGCGGAAAGCTACGGGCCAGGCGCTGGAAGCGCCAGCGGACGGAGGGCGTCTCGCTCGGCCGCAGGCCGAGCACGATCTGCTCCGTGCGCCGCATGCCCTCCGACGTCGCCAGGAACGCGCTGTCCTCGACGAAGGCCTCGCCGGGGCTGACCGTGAACTGCCAGGCCTCCCGGTTGGGCAGGACCAGCATGACCACGCGGCCGCCCTGCGCCCGGCTCGCCTTGATGCCCGGCGCCAGGTGGAACCGCACGACGGCCTCGCGGGTCGGCACGCTCGTGCCTTCGCCCCAGAACACGTCTTCGCCCTCCAGCACCTCCCCGTCGGGATGGAGGTGCCAGCGCCGCTCGTGGGTGAGGCCGAAGCCCGCCCGATAGCCGTCGTGGCTGGCGCTGAGGAGCTGCACGTGGTCGCGTTCGCTGCGCTCCGCCGTCACGCGCTCCGGCCCGCCGATCACCACCGGGCCGATCCGCCGCATGACCCAGCCGGCGATCGCCCGGTCGAGCCAATGGCCCTTCGCGGCCACGATCTGGCAGGACGAGACGTCGTTGATGGAGGCGGTGGAATGCGCCACCGTCGAGCGCGAGGCCTGGATCACCGCCTCGGTGGCGATGCGCGGCGTGCCGCAATTGACCACGATGCGCTGGCGGCCGCTGGAGAACTCGAACGACAGGCAGCCGGCGCCGGCTTCGGTCGAGAGCGGAAGCGGCGGCGGCTTGCCCACGTCGGCGACCAGCAGGGCGGGGCCCGCCTCCATGCGCTCGTAGCCCGAATGAGGCGCGTGGTGGATCGGCTGGCTGCGCATGTCGTCGTAGGTGAGGAGCGTCGCCAGATGGTCGGCGGCGGTCACGCCCATGCCGTTGAAATGGGACAGGGTGCCGTCGCCGTGCCGGAACAGGCGCACCATGGGCAGCATGCGGTCGATGGCGTGGAGCAGGGATTCGGGCGTGTCGATCTCGCGGCTGGCGTACATCTGGCGGAGCGGCAGGAGATCGAAGAGCAGCTCGACGACGATGCGCGGGTTGCGGCTCGCATGTCCGCCGTCGGCCAGGACCTGCCGGTCGAGCTCGCGCACGAGGAGGCGCGTGGCGCGCTTGAGCGTGCGCTCCAGGCCCTCGCAGCACAGGCCCGCATAGCACAGGGCGATGGCCGCCATGAGCAGCTCGAACGGCAGGGCGCCCGTGCGGGTGCGCCGCTCCAGGTCCTTCACCGACTGGCCGAGGATGCGCAGGAAGCGCTGGTAGAAGGCGTGGTCCGCGCCCTCCAGGATCAGCGGCGACTGGCTGATGAAGGACATGAGCCGGCGCGCGAGGATTCCGGTCTCGGTGGCGGTCCGTTTGTCGCCGAGGCGCGAGGTGACGAACTCGTCGACGAGCGAGCGGGCATTGGCCTGGGCCAGCGCGGTGCCGGCGGCCCGCAGGTGCCGGAGCCAGCCGAACCCGTAGAGCGCCTCAGCCCAGGCGCGGCTCGGGGGCACGAAGCTGAAGGGCGAGCGCCCGCTCGTGGTGATGGCGCGGCCCGCGAAGGCGAAGAAGCCCGAATAGATGTCGGTCGCGATAGTGGGATCGGCCGTGCGCAGGTCCTGCGGGGCGAAGAGCAGCCGGTGCGGCACGGGAGTGCCGAACCGGAGCAGCGTCGCGCTCCCGGCGAGGGTGCCGCGCGCGGCGCGACCGGCCTCGCGCAGCGCGAGGCCGTATAGCCGCCAGCGGTCGGGCCCGGAATCCACGCGTGGCGCTCCTCTTCTCATGCTGAATTCGACTGCAGCTTAAACGAGGAGTTCCAGCTTTTTGGTTAACATCCGGTAAGCACGGAGTGTTTTGTTGTCACGCATCCCGCACGAAGCGGGCCATGAAGAACCCGTCGAGGCCGCTGCGGTCGTGGCCGGCCACCGAAAGATGGCAGGGCAGGGTTCGCACGTCGCCCTCCGGGGTCAGGCACTCAGTGAGGCCGCCGATCTCCTCAGGACTGACCGGCTTTCGCTTGAAGTCCGGATGCCGCGCGAGAAAAGCTTGGGCCTGCCGCTCCCCTTCTTCCGCTTCGAGCGAGCAGGTGCAGTAGACGAGCCGCCCACCAGGCTTGAGCAGGCTTGCGGCCTTGTCGAGGAGGCGCGTCTGCAGGCCCGCGAGCTTCCTCACGTCCTCCTCGCCCTTGGTCCAGGCCACGTCCGGGTGGCGGCGGATCGTGCCCGTCGCCGAGCAGGGCGCGTCGAGCAGGATCGCGTCGAAGGACGTCTCGTCGAGCTTTTCGGCGTCGACGGCGCGGGTCGCGGCCTGGAGCTTCAGGCGCGCCAGGTTCTCCTCCAGCCGCTTCAGGCGCTTGGCCGAGCGGTCGACGGCCAGCACCTCGGCTCCGGCGGCGGCGAGCTGGGCGGTCTTGCCGCCGGGCGCGGCGCACAGATCTGCGATGCGCTCGCCGGGCTTGGGGTCGAGCAGGCGCGCCGGAAGGGCGGCGGCGGCGTCCTGCACCCACCAGGCGCCGTCCTCGTAGCCAGGAAGCTCGCGGATCGCCGTGCGCTCGGTGAGGCGGATGCTCCCCGTCGGCAGCAGGATGCCTCCGAGGCGCTCGGCCCAGCCGGACGCGTCCTCTTTCACGGTCAGGTCCACGGACGGCAGGGCCTGATGCGCCCTGGCGATCTCGGCGGCGAGGTCTTCCCCGTACTGGGCGATCCAGCGCTCCTCCAGCCAGCCCGGCGTGTCGAGCCAGGGATCGGCGGCGGACAGGATCCCGTCGCGCTCGCGGGCGACCCGGCGCAGGACCGCGTTGATGAGCCCGCCTGCATGTTTCAGCCTGCGGTCCTCTTGAGCGAGCTGCACGGCGGTGTCGACCGCCGCATGGTCCGGCACGTCGAGGAAGAGGATCTGCGCCGCCCCGATGGCGAGGAGGTTGAGCAGGCGCTCGTCGCGGGCGCCCTTGTCGAGCCGCTCGCGCAGGGCCCAGCCGATGGTGCCGAGCCGGCGCATGGTCACGATGGCGATGGCGCGGGCGAGCGCCTCGTCCCGGCCCGACAGGCGCTCCTGGGGGCCGAACTCGTCGAGCATGTCGTCGAGGGGAACGCGGCGCTTGAGCGCCTCCGTGACGGCATTCCAGGCGAGGCGGCGCGGCCCGAGGCCGGAGGATTCGGAATGATCGGCCACGTCTCAGCCCCACGGCCCGCGGCGCGGGGCATTGCCCCAGGGGCTGCCCGCCGGCGGCCGGGGCGCGAAGCCGCCGCGCATCGGTGCTCCCATCTGCTGCGCCAGCGCCTGGAGGGCGGCGATCCGGTTTTCCGTCGCCGGGTGGGTCGAGAAGAGGTTGTCCATGCCGTGTCCCGAAAGGGGGTTGATGATGAAGAGCGGCGCCGTCGCCGGGTGGCGCTCCGCATCCATGTTGGGAATGTGGGCGGCACCGCCCGCGATCTTGGCGAGCGCGGACGCGAGTGCCATGGGCTGGCCGCAGATCTCGGCGCCCATCCGGTCCGCGTCATACTCCCGCGAGCGGCTGATGGCCATCTGAATGATCATGGCGGCGATCGGCGCGATGAGGGCGGTGGCCAGCATCACGATCGGATTGGGCCGTTCGTCGCCGCGTCCGCCGAAGAAGAACCCGAACTGGGCGATCGTCGCGATGGCGCCCGCGACGGTGGCGCTGACGGTCATGATCAGGGTGTCGCGGTTCTTGATGTGGGCCAGCTCGTGCGCCATCACGCCTGCGATCTCGTCGTAGGAGAGCATCTGCAGCAGGCCCGTGGTGGCGGCCACCGCGGCGTTCTCCGGGTTGCGGCCGGTCGCGAAGGCGTTGGGCTGGGGATTGTCGATGAGATAGACCCGCGGCATCGGCAGGCCTGCGCGCTGCGACAGGTCCCGCACCATGCGAAACAGGTCGGGCGCCGTGCGCTCGTCCACCTCGGCCGCGTGATGGGCCGCGAGCGCCAGCCGGTCGGAGTTCCAATAGGCGTAGAGGTTCGTGGCGACGGCGAGGCCGAGTGCGATCAGCATGCCGTTCGCGCCGCCCAGCATGTAGCCGACCACGCCGAAAAGGGCCGTCAGGGCCGCCAGAAGCATCCCGGTCTTGACGGTGTTCATCAGGGTCTCCAACTCGTGTCCAACGCGGATCGTCCGCACGACCCTTATGTGGGAACGGTCCAGGTCAGTCCCAAGATCCTCGCAGGATCCGCCCGAACGCGCTCGAAAGGCCCGGGCGGACATGGCATAAGGCGCCCCATGAGCACGAACGACACCCCCAAGATGGATCCGGCCGCCTTCCTCGAAGGCGCGGCACCCGACAAGCCCCTCTCGCCCGCCGCCCGGCGCGCCCTGGAGGAGGCGGCCGAGCGCCGCCGCGAGATCGACGCCCGTGCGGCGGAGATCGCCGCCCGCAAGGAGCATAACGGTCGCGGCGGCCTGGAGCCGGTCCGTTACGAGGACTGGGAGGTGAAGGGCCTCGCCAGCGACTTCTGAAAAAATTTTCGCCGGGCATGTCACATCCGGCCCCGTCGTCTCGTCTTGATCCCGTCAGCACGATCGAAAAGGATTGACGACGATGACCGAACCCCGCCTCAACCCCTTCACGGCCGCCCCGGCCACCATGAAGGCCATGCTCGACCTGGAGAACCAGGTGAAGGCGAGCGGGCTGGAGATGAGCCTGATCCATCTGGTGAAGGTCCGGGCCTCGCAGATCAACGGCTGCGCCTTCTGCATCCACATGCACACCCGCGAGGCGCGGGCCGACGGCGAGACCGAGGAGCGTCTCTACCTCCTCGACGCGTGGCGCGAATCGCCCCTCTACAGCGACCGGGAACGGGCCGCCCTCGCCTGGACCGAGGCCCTCACGCTGGTGGCCCAGACCCGTGCGCCCGATGAGGATTACGCCCTCCTGAAGGCGCATTTCTCGGACGAGGAGCAGGTCAAGCTCACCCTGGCGATTTCCGCCATCAACGCCTGGAACCGCTTCGCCATCGGGTTCCGGTCGATCCATCCGGTCGGGGCGCACCGTGCGGCCGCCTGACGGCCACGGAGACGCCCATGAGGCGGACCCGTTCCGGAGCTTACGGCCCCGGCTGGTCCGCCTCGCCTACCGGATGCTCGGCTCGATGGCGGAAGCCGAGGACATCGTCCAGGAGGCCTGGCTGCGCTGGCACGGGGCGGACCGCTCCGCCGTCCGGGAGCCCGCCGCCTTTCTGTCCCGGACGGTGACGCGGCTTTGCCTCGACCACCTGAAATCGGCCCGGGTGAAGCGCGAGACCTATATCGGGCCCTGGCTTCCCGAGCCGGTCTTCGACGACGGGGCCGAGGACGGGGAGGACGATCTCTCCCTCACGCTGATGATGGCGCTCGAACGGCTCTCTCCGCTCGAGCGCGCCGCCTTCCTGCTGCACGACGTGTTCGGCATGGGCTTCGACGAGATCGCCCGGACCCTCGACCGGGAGCCCGCCGCCTGCCGCCAGCTCGCCGCCCGGGCGCGTCGCAACGTGCGCGCCGCCCGTCCGCGCTTCCCGGTCCCGCAGGACGAAGGGCAGCGGGTGGTCGATGCCTTCTTCGCGGCTTCCCGCAGCGGCGACCTGCAGGGGCTGCAGGCGCTGCTCGCCGAGAACGTGGCCGCCTATACGGACGGCGGCGGCATCAAGAACGCGGCCCTCAACCCGCTCTTCGGCTTCCGCCGGGTGGCGGGGCTCCTCATGGGCGTGGCCCGCAAGTCCGACTTCGCGACGCCGCCGGTGCTGTACAAGGGGACGATCAACGGCCTGCCGGGCTTCGTCACCCTGGAGGCCGGCGACACCCTCCAGACCACGGCGCTCCAGATCGAGGACGGGCGCATCACCGCCATCTACGTAGTGCGCAATCCCGAGAAGCTCCGCCACGTCGCGCAGCTCGACCTGTCCCGCCCGCTGCCGACGCCGGATCCTTGAGCCCGCCAAAGGGACCATTGTTCTGCCCGGCCGCAGCCGTTACCGTGCTGCCCAAAAGGGGAGGGGTGGAGTGAGCGGGGCGGCACGCCTGGACATCTTCCGGGATCTTCTGGACGAGGCGCACCGGGCGCTGGATCTGCAATTCGGCTTCGAGCTGTGGGACGGGACCACGGTTCCGCGGGACCTGCCGTCCTACGCCATGCGCCTCGTGATCAAGCGCGAGAACGTGGTCGCGAGCCTGCTGCGGCGGCCGACCCTGGACACGGCCGTCAACGCCTATGTGGCGGGGCTTCTCGATCTCAAGAACGGCACCATCTTCGATCTTGCGGCGCAGCGCCCGCAAGGCAAGATCGGCCGGCGCCTCAAGGGTGTGAGCAAGCTCAAGGCCCTGAAGGCCGCCTTCCGGTTCTTCCGCGCGCCCGCCGACATGCCCCGCCCCCTCGACCGGCCGGCGGAAGGGACCGGCGCGCGCGACGGCAAGCCCTCCAGCAACAAGGCCAACATCGCCTATCACTACGACGTGTCGAACGACTTCTACCGGCTCTTCCTCGACCCGGAGATGGTCTATACCTGCGCCTACTTCCAGCCCGACTGGCACGACGACCTCGCCCGCGCTCAAACGGACAAGCTCGACATGATCTGCCGCAAGCTGCGGCTCAAACCCGGCGAGCGCCTGCTCGACATCGGCTGCGGCTGGGGCGCGCTCATCTGCCATGCGGCGCAGCATTACGGCGTGAAGGCGGTGGGCGTGACGCTCGCCGAGGAGCAGGCGGCCTTAGCGCGCGAGAAGGTCGAGCGGCTGGGGCTCCAGGACCGGGTCGAGGTGCTGCTCAAGGACTTCACCCAGATGGAGGGCGAGTTCGACAAGATCTCCTCTATCGGCATGTTCGAGCATGTGGGGATCGCCAATTACCCCACCTACTTCCGCACGGTTCACCGGCTGCTCAGGCCCCGTGGGCTCTACCTGCATCATTGCATCGCGCGCCGGGCCAAGCGCTCCGACAAGGCGTTCGGCCGCCTCAAGCCCGAGGCGAAGGCGATCATGCGCTACATCTTCCCGGGCGCGGAGCTCGACCATCTCGGCATGTCGGTCTCCAACCTCGAACGCCACGGCTTCGAGGTGCACGACGTGGAGGCCTGGCGCGAGCATTACCAGCGCACCACGCGCCTGTGGTGGGAGAACCTCACGGCGAACCGGGCGAAGGCGGAAGCGGAAGTCGGCCCCGAGACCACGCGGGCGTGGCTGCTCTATCTCGCGGGCGTGTCGCTCGGTTTCGAGCGCGGCGTTATCGGCGTCAACCAGACGCTTGCCTCCAAGCGCACCCGCGGCCCGTCCGGACTGCCGCCGTCACGGGCGGATCTCTATCGCGACGGCAGCCGTTGAGAGTTGGGATCTAGAGGGGGCGCAGGAGCATCCTCAGCAGGACAACCCCTAGAGCCAGGATGACGAGGCCGAAGACCATGATGGCGGGGCCGAAGGGCGGAGATGCCACCCAGATGGCCCCATAGGCCGTGAGGATCAGTCCGAGCAGGCAGACCGACATGCCGATCAGGACGGCGAGCCCGGGGAATTCCGGGCGCAATGCCGACGGGGTCTGATCTGGTCTGCTGTTCATCGGCGGCGCCTCACGTGCACGTTATATTGAAACGTGAATCGCCGTGGGACGCAAACGAATTGTTACAAAGTTCTATAAAGCCGGAGGATCAGGGCGTGACGACCACCCGCGTCCCGACGCTCACCCGCTCGTAGAGGTCCACGATGTCCTCGTTGTGCATGCGGATGCAGCCGTAGGAGGCGTAAGTCCCGATGGAGCCGGGACGGTTGGTGCCGTGGATGGCGTATTCGTCCAGGTCAAGGGTCAGCGCCCGCGCCCCCATGGGGTTGTTCGGGGCGCCGCCCGGAATCACGTTGGGCAGCCGCGGGTTGTCGCGCTTCACCTCCGCCGGCGGGGACCAGGCGGGACGGACATACTTGCCGTCGACCCGGGCCTCCCCGAACCATTGCTTGCCGGGCTTGCCGACCGCGACCGGATAGCGGACGGCCGTGCCGTCGCCGCGCACGTAGTAGAGGCGCCGCTCGCCCGTGCGGATCACGATGGTGCCGGGAGAGATGCTGGCCTGGAACGGCACCACCTCGCGGGCCGCGGCTGCGTCCGCTAGGCCCATGGTGCCTGCCACGCAGGCCGCCGCGAAAGCCAATGCCCTGACCATGTCTCACCCCCTCCTGCAAAGCTGTACACAGGTGAGACGCGGGAAGAACGGCTACGGTTCCAAGGGATCATATCACCGGGTCCCAGCCCAACATGCGGTCCTGGACCGCTGCGGCGGGCCGGGGCGTCCGGTTCACCATGCGGGCATGAAGGCGCTTCACGGTGGAACTCGCCGTCGTCACGCAGAGGAACGGTAGGACGGCGTGGACCAGGGCCGCGAGGCCGGCGCGGAGCAGCGGGAACGCGAAGCTCAAGGCCACGCCCATATGCTCCAGATAGGTCTCGCCGACGGATTCCGGATGCTCGGTGAACAGCCGCTTCAGGGACATGGAAGCCTCCCTCAGGAAGCCCGCATGGTAGGACCTGCACTGGGAGGGCTCAAGCTGCCCGTTCGGATGGGCCTTTGGCCGGACGCAGGCACAGCAGACCCTCAAACGAACATGGCCGGGACGAGCCCGGCCATGACGAAACCCAGACGGAAAGGCGGCGTCAGGCCGCCTGGATCCGCTTGTTCTGGCGGTTCTCCACGAGGTCGTTGACCACGGCCGGGTCGGCCAGAGTCGAGGTGTCGCCGAGATTGCCGAACTCGTCCTCGGCGATCTTGCGCAGGATGCGGCGCATGATCTTGCCCGAGCGGGTCTTGGGCAGGCCCGGCGCGAACTGGATCAGGTCCGGCGAGGCGATCGGGCCGATCTCCTTGCGCACCCAGGCGACGAGCTCCTTGCGCAGCTCCTCGGTGGGCTGCTCGCCCGCCATCAGGGTCACGTAGGCGTAGATGCCCTGGCCCTTGATGTCGTGCGGATAGCCCACGACCGCGGCTTCCGACACCTTCGGATGGGCGACCAGCGCGGACTCGACCTCCGCCGTGCCCATGCGGTGGCCGGACACGTTGATCACGTCGTCGACGCGGCCGGTGATCCAGTAATAGCCGTCGGCGTCGCGGCGGCAGCCGTCGCCCGTGAAGTATTTTCCCGGATAGGTCGAGAAGTAGGTCTGCACGAAGCGCTCGTGGTCGCCGTAGACCGTGCGCATCTGGCCCGGCCAGGAATCGGCGATCACGAGATTGCCCTCGGCCTGGCCCTCCAGCACCTTGCCGTCCGCGTCCACGACCTGAGGCTTCACGCCGAAGAACGGCCGGGTGGCCGAGCCGGGCTTGAGCTTGGTGGCGCCCGGCAGCGGCGTGATCAGGATGCCGCCGGTCTCGGTCTGCCACCAGGTGTCGACGATCGGGCAGCGGCCGTCGCCGACCACGCGGTGGTACCATTCCCAAGCTTCCGGGTTGATCGGCTCGCCGACCGAGCCGAGCAGGCGGAGCGACTTGCGCGACGTCTTCTTCACCGGGTCCTCGCCCGCCTGCATGAGCGAGCGGATCGCGGTGGGCGCGGTGTAGAAGATGTTGACGTTGTGCTTGTCGATCACGTCCCAGAAGCGGGAGATCGACGGGTAGGTCGGCACGCCTTCGAACATCAGGGTCGTGGCGCCGTTCGCGAGCGGGCCGTAGAGGATGTAGGAGTGGCCCGTGACCCAGCCCACGTCGGCGGTGCACCAGTAGACGTCGCCGTCGTGGTAGTCGAAGACGTATTGATGCGTCATCGCCGTGTAGACGAGATAGCCGCCCGTGGTGTGCAGCACGCCCTTCGGCTTGCCGGTGCTCCCTGAGGTGTAGAGGATGAAGAGCGGATCCTCCGCGTTCATCTCCTCCACCGGGCACTCGCCCGACACCATCTGGGCGGCCTCGTCGTAATAGACGTCGCGGCCGGGTACCATGTTGACGGCTGCGCCCGTGCGGCGCACCACGAGAACGTGGTCGACGATGCCGGGGCCCACACGCTCGATGGCCGCGTCCACGTTCTCCTTCAGGGGGACCTTGCGGCCGCCGCGCAGGCCTTCGTCGGCCGTGACGATGAAGGCGGTCTTCGCATCCTCGATGCGGCCCGCGAGGGAATCGGGCGAGAACCCGCCGAACACCACCGAGTGGATGGCCCCCAACCGCGCGCAGGCGAGCATCGCGTAGGCCGCTTCTGGGATCATCGGCATGTAGATCGTCACCCGGTCGCCCTTGGCGACGCCGCGGTTGCGCATGACGTTGGCCATGCGGCAGACCTCGTCGTGCAGCTCGCGATAGGTGATCTTCTTGGATTCCGACGGATCGTCGCCTTCCCAGATGATGGCGACCTGGTCGCCGCGGGTGTCGAGATGCCGGTCGATGCAGTTATAGGCCACGTTGGTGGTGCCGTCCTCGAACCAGCGGATCGCCACGTTCTCGGGGCCGAAATTGGTGTTCTTGATCCGGGTCGGCTGCTTAAACCAATGGATGCGCTTGGCCTCCTCGGCCCAGAAGCGCTCCGGGTCCTTAACGGAAGCCTCGTACTTCGCCTTGTATCCCGCGTCGTCCAGATAGGCGCGGCGGCTCCATTCCGGCGACACGTCGTAGATCTTCTCTTCCATGGCGCTTCTCCCAGAGGCGATCGATGTGGTTGCCTATAGCTTTACGGAAAGTGCGCTGCGTCGGGAAGCCGCCCCGGATCGGACTTTGGTCGTTCATACTTTTGTTTGCGGTGCAACAGCGCGTCTTTTCCCTCCCCCGTGGGGAGGTGGGACAGGCCGTACCTACGCTGGGGTCAGAGCCCGCCCATCCGGCAGATGATCGCCCATTCCTCGTCCGTGACCGGCTGCACCGAGAGGCGCGAGTTGTTGACGAGGATCATATCCTTGAGCGCCGGCTCCTTCTTGATCTCGTCGAGGGTCACGGGGTTCGGCAGGGGCCTCACGGCCTTGATGTCCACCATGCCGAACCTACCCGATTCGTCGGTATGGTCCGGATAGTACTCCTTGATCACCTGGACGATGCCGACGACGGCCTTACCCTCGTTGGAATGGTAGAAGAAGCCCTGCTCGCCTAATTTCATCGCCATCAGGTTCTGCTTGGCGACGTGGTTGCGCACCCCGTTCCAGTGCGTGCCTTTCGCGCCTTCGGCGACCTGCTGGTCCCAGGACCAGACGGAGGGTTCGGACTTGTAGAGCCAGTGGGCCATGCTGTTACTCGAGTTCGGACTTGATCGGACGGTTCATGAGGGCGTCGACGGCCTGGTCGAGGGTCCAGGCGCCGTTGAGGATCCGTTCGACGGCCTCGGAAATCGGCATGTCGATGGCCTTGGCGCGGGCAAGCGCCACCAGGGCCTTGGCGGTCGCGGCGCCCTCCACGAGCTTTCCGCCGGCGGCGTCCGCCGCGGACATTCCCTGGCCGAGGCGCATGCCGAAGGCGAAGTTGCGCGACTGCGCGGACGAGCAGGTGAGCACCAGGTCGCCGAGGCCGGAGAGTCCCATCAGGGTCTCGGCCTCGCCCCCATAGGCGCGGGCGAAGCGCAGGAGCTCCGCGAAGCCGCGGGCGATCAGGGCCGCCTTGGCGCTCTCGCCAAGGCCGCGGCCGATCACCGCCCCGCACGCGATGGCGAGCACGTTCTTGGCCGCGCCCCCGATCTCGACCCCGCGCACGTCCGTGCGGTGATAGATCCGGAAGGTTGGGCCCGACAGCGCGGTGGCGATGCCTTCCGAAAGGGCCGCATCCGTGCACGCGATGGTTACGGCGGTGGGCAGGCCGCGGGCCACGTCGTGGGCGAAGCTCGGGCCGGACAGAACGGCGACCGGCGCGCCGGGGCGGACCTGCTCGACGACGTTGCAGAGAAAGTCCCCGGTCTCGCGCTCGATGCCCTTGGCGCAGAGCACGAGAGGCGCCTCCGGCGGCAGGATGTTTGCAAGCGCCGCCGTCATCCCGCGGGTGGTCTGCGCCGGGGTGACGAGGAGCACCGCGCGCGCGCCGGCAAGCTCCGACAGGTCGGCGGTCGGGCGGATGCGTTCGTGCAGGCGGATGCCCGGCAGGAAGCGCTCGTTGGCGCGCGAGGCGGACAGCTCCGCCGCCTGTTCGGGCGAGCGCATCCATAAGGTGACGTCGTTGCCGGCGGCGGCCGCCGCATTGGCGAGCGCTGTGCCCCAGGCGCCGGCGCCGGCGATGCCGATCGGGCCGGTGGATGCCGGCATCAGGCCTTGGCTCCCGCCTCGTCACGGCTCGAATCGAGGGGCCAGCGGGCGCGCGCCGGGGCAGTGATGTCGTCGATGAGGCCCAGCCGCATCCGCTCAAGGCCCGCCCAGGCGATCATGGCGCCGTTGTCGCCGCACAGAGCCAGGGGCGGGGCCACGAGGCGCAGGCCGGTCTCCACCGCGAGGCGCTGGAGCGCCTGGCGCATGGCCTGGTTGGCGGCGACGCCGCCCGCCACCACGAGAGCGGTCGGATGGCCGGCGATCTCCCGGAAGGCGCGCAGCCCCACCCGGGTGCGGTCGACCACCACGTCGACCACGGCGGCCTGGAAGCTGGCGCAGAGATCCGCCACGTCGCTCTGGGTGAGCGGCGCGATCTTCTCGGCCTCCAGGCGCACGGCGGTCTTCAGACCCGAGAGCGAGAAGTTCGGCTCGGCCCGGCCCTGCATGGGGCGCGGCAGGTTGAAGCGCTCCGGGTTGCCCTTGGCGGCCTCGGCCTCCACGTGCGGCCCGCCCGGATAGGGGAGGCCTAAGAGCTTCGCGACCTTGTCGAAGGCCTCGCCGATGGCGTCGTCGATGGTGGTGCCGATGCGGACATAGTCGCCGACGCCGCGCACGGCCACGAGCTGGGTGTGGCCGCCCGAAGCGAGGAGCAGCAGGTACGGGAAGCCGATGCCGTCCGTGAGTCGCGCGGTCAGCGCATGCGCCTCCAGGTGGTTCACGGCCAGCAGCGGCTTGCGCGTCACGAGGGAGAGGGCCTTGGCGGTGGTCAGCCCCACCAGCACCCCACCGATCAGGCCCGGGCCCGCGGCGGCCGCGATGCCGTCGATGTCCTTGATGGTGCAGCCGGCGCTCTTGAGCGCCCGTGCCACGAGCCGGTCGATCACCTCCACGTGGGCGCGCGCGGCGATCTCCGGCACCACGCCGCCATAGCGGGCGTGCTCGGCGATCTGGCTCAAAACCTCGTTGGAGAGGATCTCGCCCTTGCCGTCGAAGCCGACGCCCACCACCGCGGCGGCGGTTTCGTCGCAGGTGGTCTCAATGCCGAGGATGCGCATGTGCTGGACGGATCCCTACGTGATCTTTCGGGCTTCACGGCCCGCCTGTCCTCCCCCTATAGTCCGCCGCGCCGCACAAGATCAAACCCGATCGCTCTCCTGATTGAAGGAAACCCAGCCGGAATGGCAGACGCACCCACCCTGGTCATCGGAACGCGAGGCAGCCCCCTGGCGCTCGCCCAGGCCCACGAGACGCAGGCACGCCTCGGCGCAGCCCACGGCCTCGCGCCCGAGCGGCTGCCGCTCTCGATCATCAAGACGACGGGCGACGCCATCCAGGACAGGCCCCTCTCGGAGGCCGGCGGCAAGGGTCTGTTCACCAAGGAGCTCGACATCGCGCTGCTCGACGGCGACATCGACCTCGCGGTGCATTCGGCCAAGGACCTGCCCACGGCGCTGCCCGAGGGGATCGTGATCGCCGGCTACCTGCCGCGTGAGGACGTGCGCGACGCCTTCATCAGCCGCCGCTTCAAGAGCCTCGCCGATCTGCCGGCCGGGGCCGTGGTCGGCTCCGCCTCCTTAAGGCGCCAGGCGCAGCTGCGCCGGCTTCGCCCCGACATCGAGGTGACGCTCCTGCGCGGCAACGTGCAGACGCGCCTCGCCAAGCTCGATCGCGGCGAGGTCGACGCCACGCTCCTGGCCATGGCGGGCCTGCGGAGGCTCGGCCTCACCGACCATGTGTCCGCCACCCTCGACGTGACGGACTTCCTGCCCGCGGTGGGGCAGGGCGCCATCGCGATCGCCATCCGGGCCGACGACGGCCGGGTGGCCCAGGCGGTCGCGGCGATCCTCGACGCGCCGACCGGCCATGCGCTCGCGGCCGAGCGGGCCTTTCTCACTGTGCTCGACGGCTCCTGCCGCACGCCCATCGCGGGCCATGCGCGCCTCGACGGGAATTCGCTCGAAATCCGCGGTATGGTCCTGCGGCCGGACGGGTCGGAGACCCTGGAGGTCGTCCGCCGCGGCGACGCGTCGGACGCCGCCACCCTCGGGCGCGAGGCGGGGCTCGACCTTCGCTCCCGCATGCCGGCCGGATTCCTGAACTCGTGATGCGCATCCTCGTCACACGATCGCAGGACGATGCCGTGCGAACGGCAGGGCGTCTTGCGGAACGCGGTCACGATGCCGTCATCGCACCCGTGACCGAGGTCGTCCCGACAGGCGATCCCATGCCGGCGGAGACCTGGGACGCGCTGGTGGTCACGAGCGCCCATGCGCAGGAGGCCCTGGCGCAGATCGGCGACCGGACGAAACCGGTTTTCGCCGTCGGCCCCCACACGGCATCCGCGGTGCGCGAGGCCGGGTTCCACCATGTGGTCACGGCCGATGGCGACGCGAAATCGATGATCGGCGTCATCCGCGATGCCGCAAGGAGCGGCACGACGCTGCTCCACGTCACGGCGCGCCATCACAAGGATGAGCCGGCGGCCTCGCTGCGGGCCGCGGGATACCGCATCGTGCAATGGGAGGCCTACGAGGCGAAGGCGGTCGCGTCATTGCAGCCCTCGGCCGCGGAGGCGCTGCACACTGGCCAAATCGGGGCGGCGCTCCATTATTCCCGCAGGAGCGCGACCATCGTTCTCCGGCTGACAGAGGAGGCAGGGCTGACATCGACCCTCAGGACGTTTCCGCATCTCTGCTTGTCGCCGGACGTGGCGGCGCCCCTCGAAGGGCTGGGCATCGCGACCCTTCAGGCGGCGCGGCCGGACGAGGAGGCGCTCCTCGCCCTGCTGGACGGCCTCCCGTGACGCTGGGCTACGCTTCGTCTACGATCCGTCCGTGAAGGCCGTCGTCGCACGGCATCGCCCGGGGGAACCGGCGGTTCTTCGGGAGGATACCCGGGCAGGGAACGAAACGCTGCGCTCAAGCTTGCCATATTTGCATCTCAAGAGTGATCCGTGACCGATTCATTTGACCCCAAAGCCTCGAAATCCTCCCGCAAGAAGCACAAGCGCGAGCCCGCGACGATCGACCTGAAGGCGACCGTCGTCCACGACGCGGCTCCGCCGGAGGACAAGAAGCCCAAGGACGAGGCGACCGCGCAGCCGGCCCCCGTGGCGGAGGATGCGGCCGCCCAGCCGACGGCGACGCTCGATTCGGGAGCCGGGGTCGATTCGCTTCCGGGCGGCGCGGCCGAGCCCCTGGCCGCGCAGGAGATTCCGGTCGACATGGCGCCCGCCGCGGAGATCCCCGGCCAGCCGGTGCCGGCCGAGGAAACGGTCCTGCGCGAGGAGCCTCCTCAGGACACCCCGTCGGCGCAGGACACCCTCGCGAGCGCATCCGACACCTTGCCGGGCGCCCAGGACACTCTTGCCGGAGCGACGCTCCGCCCTGACGCCGAGCCGGCTGAGGTGCCGCCTCCGCCGCCGCGGGCCGAACCCGCGCCGCGCAGCAATGCCGGCGCCATGATCGGCTCCGGCCTCCTCGGCGGCCTGATCGGCGCGGGGCTCCTCTACGGAATCCAGCACTGGCAGGGCGCCCCGACCGGGAACGACCCGCGGATCGCCCAGCTCGAGCAGCGCGTCGGCGCCCTGGCGCAGCAGCGCGCCGCGCCGGCGCCGGGCCAGCCGGCAGCCGCCAACGGACAGCTCGAGAGCCGGCTTGCCGCCGTCGAGTCGGCGGTCGGCTCCGTCGACCAGCGGATCCAGGCTGCCCAGAGCGCTGCCGAGCAGGCGGCCGCCCGGGCCCAGGAGGCCCTCGACCGGCCGGTTCCGCAACCGCAGCAGAACGAGGCGGCCCTCGCCCAGCTCACCGAGCGCGTCTCGCGGGCGGACGAGCAGATCCAGGCGAATGCCCAGCGGCTCCAGCAGGCGCAGGGCGCGCTCGAGCAGGTGCAGCAGGTCCAAGGCAGCCTCCAGCAGGCGCAGAGCGCCATCCAGCAGGTCCAGGGCACGGTCCAGCAGGTCCAGACCGATCTCCAGCAGGTCCGGGCCGACGTGCAGCAGGCGGCCGCCCAGGCGCGGCAGGCCGTCGAGAGCCGCGTGTCCGAGGTCGACCGGCGCCTGTCCGAGCAGGACCGCCGCACGGGCGAGCAGGAGCAGCGCCTCGCCGCCCTGTCGCGTCAGGTCACCCAGACCACCGAGGCGACGACTCAGCCGGCGATCCGGGTCATCCTGGCCGAGCGCCTCGGCTCCGCCCTGCGGAACGGTGCGCCCTATGCGGACGTTCTGTCCGCCTTGAGGAATGCCGAGACCGATCCGGGCCGCCTCCAGGCCCTCGAACCCTTCGCCCAGCAGGGGGCGCCCACGGCGGCCGAGCTCGCCCAGGACTTCAAGCCGCTCGGCGAGAGGATCCTGCAGCAGGAGCGGCCCGCCGACGCGACCTGGACGGACCGGCTCATGCGCATGGCCGACAAGGTCGTGACCGTCAGGCCGGTCGACGCGCCGGACTCGGCCGGCGTGACCGGCCTCGTCGGCAAGATCGAGCAGGCGCTCGCCCGCGGCGACGTCGCGGCGGCGGTCTCCGGCTGGGACGCCCTGCCCGAGCCGGCCCGGCGCCTCTCCGAGGAATGGGGCCGTCAGGCCAAGGCGCGCGCCCAGGCCGATGCGGCCGCGCAGGCGATCGTCTCCGACGCGGTCGCCGCCCTCAACACCCGTACGACCCAGTAAGTAAGGATCAGGCCAGCATGTGGCGCGCTCTCGTCTTTATCGGTCTCCTCTGCCTTGCTGCCTTCGGGGCGGTCTGGCTCGCCGACCGGCCTGGCACGGTCCTCGTGACCTTCGGGGGCTACGAGGCGCAGACCTCGGTGGCGGTCGCCGCCGTCGGGCTCGCCGGCCTCGCCCTCCTGCTCGCGATGCTGTGGTCGATCGTGGTCACGATCATGGGCCTGCCCTCCCGGCTCAGCTTCGCCTCGAAGGCGCGCCGCCGCGCCCGGGGCTATCAGGCCGTCTCCCGCGGCATGGTGGCGGTCGGCGCGGGGGATCCGATCGCGGCCCGCCGCTATGCCGGCGAGGCCGAGCGTCTCCTGGGGCATGAGCCCCTGACCCTGCTCCTCAAGGCGCAGGCCGCCCAGGTGTCCGGCAACCGGGCGGCCGCGGAGGCCGCCTTCACCCAGATGATGGAGGAGGACGAGACGCGCGTCCTGGGCCTGCGCGGCCTCTTCGTCGAGGCTCGCCGTCGCGGCGACAATCTCGCGGCGCGGGAATACGCCGCCGAGGCCGTGCGGCTTGCGCCGGCCGCGGCCTGGGCGAGCGACGCGGTCCTCGAGGCGCGCTCCGCCGAGCGGGACTGGCGCGGCGCCCTGGAGGCGATCGACCGTCGGGCCTCCCTCGGTCTTCTCGACAAGAAGACCGCCAAGCGCCAGCGGGCTGTCCTGCTCACCGCCGACGCCCTCGAGCGGGCCGAGACCGACCCGGATGGCGCGCTGCGCAGCAGCCAAGACGCCGTGAAGCTCGCGCCGGATCTGGTTCCGGCGGCGGCGCTCGCCGGGCGCCTCCTGTCGCACAGGGGCGACCTGCGCCGCGCGGCCAAGATCGTCGAGGCCGCCTGGCGCAGCAACCCGCACCCGGAGCTCGCCGAGGTCTATCTCAATCTCCGTCCGGGCGATTCGGCCCTCGACCGGCTCGCCCGTGCCGAGACCCTGCAGAGGCTCTCGAACCACGCCCCCGAGGGCCAGCTCGCCGTCGCGCGGGCGGCGTACGAGGCCCGCGAGTTCGATCGCGCCCGCCGGGCCCTCCAGCCGCTGCTGGAGGAGCGCCCGACCATGCGGGTCTGCCTCCTCATGGCCGATCTGGAAGAGGCCGAGCACGGCCGCACCGGCCGCAGCCGCGAATGGCTCGCCCGCGCCACCCGGGCGCCGCGCGATCCGGCTTGGATCGCGGACGGGGTCGTGTCGGACCGCTGGGCGCCGATCTCGCCTGTCACCGGTCGCATCGACGCCTTCGTGTGGCAGGCTCCGCCGGACGTGCTCGTCGCGCCGGAGGTCGCCATGAGCGACGACGTGACCGGCGACCTCGACGAGGAGCCGCAGATCCTGCCGCCGATCGCGCCGGACGAGGTCGCGGTCTCGGCTCCGGCCGAAGCGGCCCCGCCGGAAGCCCCCGTGGTCGCGGACGAGCCGGTTCCGGTCGACGCCACGGCCACCGCGCCGGCACCGGCCGAATCGGCCCCGGAGACTGTCCAGGGGCCGGAGAAGGAGCCGGCCAGGGAGGGGGCCGCCGAGGCGACGGCGCACCGGCCGGAGCCCGTCGTGTTTCCCGTGACGCCGCCCGACGTGCCCAAGCTCAAGGAGGCCGGCGGCGGCCGCCGCGGATTATTTGGGTAACGGGCGCGGCAAAATGCGTGCGTCCCTTGCCAAGCCCCGCGCTTGGGGGTATGAGGGCGCCCTCTTCGATCGCAAGATCGCGACGCCGCAATAGCTCAGCTGGTAGAGCACCTCATTCGTAATGAGGGGGTCGGGGGTTCGAATCCCTCTTGCGGCACCATTTCCTTCTCCCCTTGGGTCAAGGTGTGTGCTAAAGGGCTGCCTCCCGGTAGCCGTCGCGTTCGTGAGATCGGGAAGACAGTGGCGGTCACCCAAACCGCCGTGCCGGGCATGGGGCTGTAGCTCAGTTGGGAGAGCGCGTGAATGGCATTCACGAGGTCAGCGGTTCGATCCCGCTCAGCTCCACCAGGCACTTGAAAACTTTGGAGTGTGCGGGTGTAGCTCAGGGGTAGAGCACAACCTTGCCAAGGTTGGGGTCGAGGGTTCGAATCCCTTCGCCCGCTCCAAACACACTGATACGCGGGCGTAGCTCAGTCGGTTAGAGTGCCGGCCTGTCACGCCGGAGGTCGCGGGTTCGAGCCCCGTCGCCCGCGCCACTCGGTCCAGGGAACTCCCCTTCTTCCATCGCCGAAAAGGTCCGGAGCCCGCAAAACGGGCCCGCTCCCTGTTGGAGGACGGGCCCGTCGTGACGCGTGGTCACTCGCCACTGGCGTTGATCCGGACATCATCCGGTGATCTTCAGACGAATTGTCGGGCCGAAGGAGGCCTCGGCGCTCACTTGATCGGCGGGGAGGCGTGCTTCAGCCCAGTGGGTATCGCTATTCCAGCCTCCATCCTGTTCAGGCCGGGGCGGGCGCCCGGTCAGGGTTCATGCAGGACCGGCGGGCGTCAGGAGCCCACACGCATCGTCACGCCGGTCTGCGTTGGGACGGGACGATTCGGAGCCCGTCAGAGGTTCAAGCCGGCTCACGACACCGGGTTTCAGCGTGGCGGCAAAGAAAGTTTCCGGTGCTGTTCGGCGCCGTCAGGGTTTCGCCGGATCGCATAGCCAGGGTCGTGCTCAAAAGAAGAGCGCCCGTTCGGCTGGCGCTCAAGGTAGGCCGCCTTCTACGGCCACATCCAGGGAGAGCTACACGTTGTGCCGCACTCGGCACACGAGAAGGCTGCGCCCGAAACGTAAACAAAGCCTTAACCGACCTCCTGCATCCGGTGCGGCATTCCGGCATGGCCCGGGCCGTCTGCCGCTCCGGAGCGCCTTGATGTATTCGGGCGTGGAAGCGCCTCCGCGCAAGTCGGCCGACAGTAGAGATCCAAGAGTTCGGAAGTAATCTGAACATTCGTTCAGACGGGTTCTTATGACGTTAGTCCCAATCAAAAATAATCGGAACCATGGCAGCGAAGGAAGCGTTCTTGCTGCACGTTTTCTCTGTGATGGAGAGTAGGGACATGCGTAAGAACATCTTGCTGATGACGGCTGCGGCCGTCCTCGGCTTCGGAAGCATCGTGACGAGTGCCAGCACGCCTGCTCAGGCGCAGGTCGGTTTCGAGGTCGGCCCCGGCGGCGTCCGCGTCTACGAGGATCGCGACCGCGGATACCGTCCGGTCGTGGAGCGCCGCCGCGTCGAGCGCCGCGTGATCGTCGACGACGACGACCGCGACTGCCGCGTCGAAGTGCGCCGCCACATCAATCGCTACGGCGAGCGCGTGACCCGTCGCATGACGATCTGCGACTAAGGCCTTCAGTAGAGTAGCGTAGCGTCCAGCGTGGTCCTTCGGGGCCACGCTTTTCTTTTGGCTCGGTGATGTCCTGGCGTGGGCCGGGGATATGCACAGGGCCTTCCCTTCGGGTGCCTCGTGCGGCCTCTTGCGCTCCCCTCGCGGCCCACATAGGCTTGAGCTCACAAGAAACAAAAAAACGCCGAATCGAACGAGGGCTTCAGGGAGAAAGCGCTTGGGAGATGGGATCCGCGACGCTCAATGCGGTGAGGCTCTGGACGATCTCGATTCGTCGTCGCCCGAGGCTCGTCTTCTCGGACGGAGAGGACCTGCGGCGTGACCCTCGTTCTCGACAACGTCAGCAAGAAGGTCGGCGCCGAGACTCATATCCGCGACGTGTCCCTGACGCTGACCCGCGGCTCCCTCAACGTGCTGCTCGGCGCGACGCTGGCGGGCAAGACCTCGCTGATGCGCCTCATGGCGGGACTCGACGCGCCGACCACGGGCCATGTGCTTGTGGACGGGCAGGACGTGACCGGCTGGCCCGTCCAGCGCCGCAGCGTCGCGATGGTCTATCAGCAGTTCATCAACTACCCGTCCCTAACGGTCTATGAGAACATCGCATCGCCCCTGCGCGTCGCCGGGCTCAGAAGCGACGAGATCGCCGCCCGGGTCAAGGATGCCGCGCGGCTCCTCAAGCTCGAGCCCTATCTCGACCGCAAGCCCCTGAACCTGTCGGGCGGACAGCAGCAGCGCACGGCGATCGCGCGGGCGCTCGTCAAGCGCGCCGACCTGGTGCTCCTCGACGAGCCGCTCGCGAATCTCGACTACAAGCTGCGCGAGGAGCTGCGCGAGGAGCTGCCACGGGTCTTCGCGGCCTCCGGCGCGATCTTCGTCTACGCCACCACGGAGCCGTCCGAAGCGTTGCTCCTCGGAGGCAACACCGCGACCCTGTTCGAGGGCCGCGTCACCCAGTTCGGCCCGACGCCGCAGGTCTACCGGCGGCCGCAGGACCTCGTGACCGCGCGGGTCTTCTCGGATCCGCCGCTCAACACGCTGACGGCGCAGAAATCCGGCGGGACGGTCACCCTCGGGACCGGCGGCCAGGTGCCGGCGCGCGGCGTCTTCGCGGACGTGCCGGACGGGTCCTACACGGTGGGCTTCCGGGCGCATCACCTCGGGCTCGAGGCTTCGGGCGCCCCCGACGCGATCCACCTTCCGGCCACCGTTTCCGTCGCCGAGATCACCGGCTCGGAAAGTTATGTGCATCTCGACGTGGGCGACCGGCGCTTCGTCGCCCTGGTGCCGGGGGTTAAACGGCTGGAGCCGGGCGCCGTCGTGACGGCGTGGCTCGACCCGCGTCACCTGTTCCTGTTCGACGAGACCGGCCGGCTTGCGGCCGCCGATCTCGCAAGGGCCGCCTGAGAGGAGAGCGCCGTGGCCAGAATCACCCTCGATCATCTGGCCCACGCCTACAAGCCCGATCCGCGCGGGCCCCAGGACTACGCCCTGAAGGAGATCAACCACGTGTGGGACCAGGGCGGCGCCTATGCGCTCCTGGGTCCCTCCGGCTGCGGCAAGACCACGCTCCTCAACATCATCTCCGGGCTGGTGCACCCCACGCGCGGGCGCATCCGCTTCGACGAGCGCGACGTGACCGAGCTGTCCACGGAGGCGCGCAACATCGCACAGGTGTTCCAGTTTCCGGTGGTCTACGACACCATGTCGGTGCGCGAGAACCTGGCCTTTCCGCTCAAGAACCGCGGCGTGCCGCGCGACCGCACGGCCGCGCGGGTCGAGGAGATCGCGCACCTTCTCGACCTCACCCGCGTGCTCGACCGCAAGGCCCGCAATCTCACGGCCGACATGAAGCAGAAGATCTCTCTGGGACGCGGCCTCGTGCGGCCCGACGTGGCCGCGATCCTGTTCGACGAGCCGCTCACCGTGATCGACCCGCACCTGAAATGGCAGCTGCGCTCGACCCTTAAAGAGATTCACCGGGCGCTGGACATCACCATGATCTACGTCACGCACGACCAGACCGAGGCACTGACCTTCGCCGACAAGGTCGTGGTGATGCATGACGGCGCGGTGGTGCAGACCGGCACCCCGGAAGAGCTCTTCGAACGCCCGGCCCATACCTTCGTGGGCCACTTCATCGGGTCTCCGGGCATGAACATCCTGCCGTGCCGGGTCGACGGCGCGACGGCCTATATCGAGAACGAGCCCGTGTCGCTCACGCGCGCCTACCGGACCCTGCCGCAGGGCCAGCGGATCGAACTCGGCATCCGGCCAGAATTCGTGCGGCTGCAGGAGAGGGGGGACGGGTTGCCGGTGCGCGTGCGGCGCATCGACGATATCGGCCGCGCCCGCATCGCCCGGGTGGAGCTTGCCGGAAACGCCCTGGCGGCGAGCGTGCCGGAAACCTTCGCCATCGACGGGGACGAGGCCGCGCTCGCCTTCGATCCGCGTCACGTTCACATCTATGCCGACGGGCACCTCGTCGCGGGAGAGCCGGCGCGATGAACAAGACCCTCAACCACAAGGCCTGGTTCCTGGTCCTGCCGGTCTTCGCCCTGGTGGCTTTCTCGGCCGTCGTGCCGCTGATGACCGTGGTGAACTACTCGGTGCAGGACACGTTCGGGAACAACCAGTTCTTCTGGAACGGAGTGGGGTGGTTCGCGGAGCTGCTCGACCCGTCGCGGGAGCTCGGCGGCCGCTTCTTCGATGCCCTGTGGCGCACGCTCCTGTTCTCGGCCATCATCCTGGCGATCGAGATCCCGCTCGGCATCGCGGTGGCGCTCGCCATGCCCCGCGAGGGCTGGACGGTGGCGCTCTGCCTCGTGCTGATGGCGCTGCCGCTCCTGATCCCGTGGAACGTAGTCGGCACGATCTGGCAGGTCTTCGCCCGTGGCGACATCGGGCTTCTCGGCTGGGTCGTGAACCATCTCGGCATCGACTACAACTACACGGGCCATTCCCTCGACGCTTGGGTGACCATCATCGTCATGGACGTGTGGCACTGGACGAGCCTCGTGGCGCTCCTGTGCTATGCGGGCCTGAAATCCATTCCCGATGCCTACTACCAGGCCGCGCGCATCGACGGCGCCTCGCGCTGGGCGGTGTTCCGCACCATCCAGCTGCCCAAGATGCGCCGGGTGCTGCTGATCGCGGTGCTCCTGCGCTTCATGGACTCGTTCATGATCTACACCGAGCCGTTCGTGCTGACCGGCGGCGGGCCCGGCAACGCCACCACCTTCCTGTCGATCGACCTCGTCAAGCTGGCGCTGGGGCAGTTCGACCTCGGCAAGGCGGCCGCCATGTCGATCGTCTACAACCTCATCATCCTGGCGATCTGCTGGGTCTTCTACACGGTGATGACCAACGTGGACGCGGACCGCGAGAGGGTCGAGGCATGACCGACACCGTCGCCATCGGAGCCTCACGAGCGAAGGACACGCCGGCCGCGGTCAACCGCGCCGTCGCCGGCCCGCGGGTGAACGGGAAGGTGGTCGTCATGACCCTCTACCTCCTGTTCCTGATGCTGCCGATCTACTGGCTCGTGAACATGAGCCTGAAGACCAACCTGGAGATCACCTCCGGCCTCACCCTCTGGCCGCGGGAGATCACCTTCGACAACTACATCCGCATCTTCACGGACGAGAGCTGGTATTCGGGCTACATCAACTCGCTCACCTACGTGGTGATCAACACGGTGCTGTCGATCACCTTCGCGCTGCCGGCGGCCTATGCGTTCTCGCGCTACCATTTCCTCGGCGACAAGCACCTGTTCTTCTGGCTGCTCACCAACCGCATGGCGCCGCCGGCTGTGTTCGCGCTGCCCTTCTTCAATCTCTACTCGGCGATCGGGCTCTTCGACACGCCCTGGGCCGTGGCGCTGGCGCATTGCCTGTTCAACATCCCGCTCGCGGTGTGGATCCTGGAGGGCTTCATGTCGGGCGTGCCGCGGGAGATCGACGAGACCGCCGCCATCGACGGCTATTCCTTCCCGCGGTTCTTCATCAAAATCTTCATGCCGCTGATCGCCTCAGGCATCGGCGTGGCGGCCTTCTTCTGCTTCATGTTCTCCTGGGTCGAGCTGCTGCTGGCGCGCACGCTGACCACCGTGAACGCCAAGCCCATCGCGGCCACCATGACCCGCACGGTTTCGGCCTCCGGCATGGACTGGGGCATGCTCGCGGCGGCCGGCGTCCTCACCATCGTGCCGGGCGCGCTCGTGATCTGGTTCGTGCGCAACTACATCGCCAAGGGCTTCGCCCTGGGGCGGGTTTGAGGAGGGCGGTCGATGCCTGATCTCGCCTGGATGGCCTGGACCTGGCAGACCGGCCTCTTCTTCGCCGGCATCGCCAGCCTGCTCCTCGTCATGACGGTGCTCGCCGTCGCGCGGCCGGAGGCGGAGCGCGTCGGGGTCTTACGCATCCCCACGACCCGCGGCGACCGGCTGTTCATTTCGCTGCTCGGCGCAGCCTTCATTCATCTCGCCTGGCTCGGGTTCTTCGGACCCGAGCAGCTCTGGTGGGCATTCGGCCTTTCCCTCGTCTACGCGGCGGCCGTGTTCCGCTTCGTGTGAGGGGAAGGTTCAACAAGGCTCTGCGGCCCTGAAAGACGGGGCCGAAGGGAAGAACCCGGCCGGGACGACAACCGGCCGATCACGGGAGGAAGAACCCATGTTTGCAAGATCGCGTCTCAAGCTTCTTGTGTCCGCCAGTACGATCGCGATGGCGCTCGGCACGGGCGCGGCTTTCGCCGGAATGGAGGAAGCCCGCCGCTGGGTCGACACCGAATTCCAGCCCTCCACGCTCTCCAAGGAAGAGCAGATGAAGGAGATGGAATGGTTCGTGAATGCCGCGAAGCCGTTCGCCGGCATGGAGATCAACGTGGTGTCGGAAACGATCACCACTCACGAGTACGAGGCCCGCACCCTTGCCAAGGCCTTCTCGGAGATCACCGGCATCAAGCTCACCCACGACCTCATCCAGGAGGGCGACGTGGTGGAGAAGATCCAGACCCAGATGCAGTCGGGCCGCAACGTCTACGACGCCTGGGTGAACGATTCCGACCTGATCGGCACCCACTTCCGCTACAAGCAGGCCATCGCGCTCGACGACTGGATGGCGGGCGAGGGCAAGGATGTCACCTCGCCGACGCTCGACATCAACGACTTCATCGGCAAGTCCTTCACGACCGCGCCGGACGGCAAGATGTACCAGCTGCCCGACCAGCAGTTCGCGAACGTGTACTGGTTCCGCTACGACTGGTTCCAGCGGCCGGACCTGAAGGAGAAGTTCAAGGCCAAGTACGGCTACGACCTCGGCGTCCCGGTGAACTGGTCGGCCTATGAGGACATCGCCGAGTTCTTCACCAACGACGTGAAGGAGATCGACGGCGTCAAGGTCTACGGCCATATGGACTACGGCAAGAAGGATCCGTCGCTCGGCTGGCGCTTCACCGATGCCTGGCTGTCGATGGCCGGCAACGGCGACAAGGGCATCCCGAACGGCCTGCCGGTGGACGAGTGGGGCATCCGCATGGAGGGCTGCCGCCCGGTCGGCTCCTCGGTGGAGCGCGGCGGCGACACCAACGGCGCCGCGGCCGTCTACTCGATCACCAAATATCTCGACTGGATGAAGAAATACGCCCCGCCGCAGGCGAACGGCATGAACTTCTCCGAATCGGGACCGGTGCCGGCGCAGGGCAACATCGCCCAGCAGATCTTCTGGTACACGGCGTTCACGGCCGACATGGTCAAGCCCGGCCTGCCGGTGGTGAATGCGGACGGAACGCCGAAATGGCGCATGGCTCCGTCGCCGCACGGCTCGTACTGGAAGGAGGGCATGAAGCTCGGCTACCAGGATGCGGGCTCGTGGACGCTGCTGAAGTCCACGCCGCTCGAGCGCCGCAAGGCGGCCTGGCTCTACGCGCAGTTCGTGACCTCGAAATCGGTCTCGCTGAAGAAGAGCCATGTGGGCCTCACCTTCATCCGCGAGAGCGACATCTGGGACAAGAGCTTCACGGAGCGCGCCCCGAAGCTCGGCGGCCTGATCGAGTTCTACCGCTCGCCGGCCCGCGTGCAGTGGACGCCCACCGGCAACAACGTTCCGGACTATCCGAAGCTCGCGCAGCTCTGGTGGCAGAACATCGGTGACGCGGCGTCTGGCGCCAAGACCCCGCAGCAGGCGATGGACGCGCTTGCGGCCGCGCAGGACGAAGTGCTCGGACGCCTCGAGCGCGCCAACGTGCAGGGCGAGTGCGGACCGAAGCTGAACCCGAAGACCTCGGCCGAGGAGTGGATCAAGAAGGCCGCCGCCTCGGGCACGATCGCGCCGCAGCCGAAGCTCGCCAACGAGAAGCCGAAGGGCGAGACGGTGGACTACGACACGCTCATCAAGAGCTGGCCCGCCTCGCCGCCCAAGCGCAGCTGAGCCGGATCGACCGCGCAACGAAGAGGAGGAGGGGGTGAACGCCCCCTCCTTTTTTCTTGGGCCGCACCCGTCAAAGCACCACGATGCCGGCGTGCTTCGCCTTGTTGTCCGGCTCCACGTGAATGGTCACGAGCGCGCCGTCCACGTCCTTCTTGAGGGCACGTTCCAGGCGGTCGCAGATGTCGTGGGCGTCCGTGACGCTCATCCCGCCCGGCACCACCAGATGGAAGTCGATGAAGGTGACCTTGCCGGCGTGGCGGGTGCGCAGGTCGTGCGCCTCGATGGCTCCGGCGGCATTGTTCGAGATGACCTCGCGGATCTGGGTCAGCACTTTGTCGGGCACCGCCTCGTCCATGAGGCCGCTGATGCTCTCCTTCATCAGGCCCCAGCCGGACCAGAGGATGTTGAGCGCCACCACGGCGGCGAGAGCCGGGTCGAGCTGCGCCCAGCCGGTGATCGGCACGAGCAGGAGCCCCGCCAGAACCCCGAAGGAGGTGACCACGTCCGTCAGGAGATGGCGCCCGTCGGCCGCCAGCGCCGGGGAGCGCAGGCGTCGCCCCTCGCGGATCAGCATCCAGGACCAGAAGGCGTTGATGAAGCCGGCGAGCGCGTTGAGGGCGAGGCCTTCGGCCGGGGCGTCCAGCAATTTGGGCGCCATGAAGCCGCGATAGGATTCCTCGAGAATCATCAGGGCCGCTACGATGATCAGCACGCCCTCCAGCACCGCCGAGAAATACTCGACCTTGTGATGACCGTATGGGTGGTTGGCGTCGGCCGGCTGCGCGCTCACGCGCACGGCCATATAGGCCGCCACCGCCGTCACCACGTTGATGATGCTCTCGAGCGCGTCCGAATAGAGCGCAATGCTGCCCGTCAGGTAATAGGCAGCATATTTCAGAGCGAACACGATCGCTCCGATGACGATGCTGCCGATGGCAAGTTTCTGAATCTTGTCCATAGGCGTCCGGGCTATGTCAGGGTCGGGGGTGGGCGGAGGCGACCTTATAGAGCGGTTCGCAGAAGCCGCAAGTCTTTGTTTCTCTTTGCAAATGGCTTGCAGGAGCAGGGCGCGCGCACGTCCTTCCCGGCCGGAGGAAAGCGGAGGGGGAGGAAATCGATGCGCTTGGGCCAACCGGAGGCTGAATTCCCTTACCTCCTCGTCGGGCCACCAGGGATGAACATGGGCTCAGGCGATCTTCGCGATCCTGGCCGCCAGCTTGTCGTGATAGCCGGCGAGGGAGGGAGCGAGGGTGCGGCAGCGGTCGAGGAGCGCCTCGGCGTCCTGCCTCTGCCCGGCCCGCAGGGCCGCGAGCAGGCGGGGATGCGTCTCCTCCAGCTCGGCGATGGCGGGATCAGCCTGCTGTGCGGCCGGCGCGACGACGGTGTAGATGGCGGATTCCGTGGCGCGGCCGCGCACGGCGATGCGGTCGAGCTCGATCAGCACGAAATGACCGCGCACGGCCGCGGCCGTCGCCGGGCCGAGGATCACCGAGACGCCGAACTCCTTCGACAGGCTCTCCAGGCGCGAGGCGAGGTTCACGGCGTCGCCCAGCACCGAGTAGTCGTAGCGCCAGCGCGAGCCCACGTTCCCGACGATGCAGTCGCCCGTGTTGATGCCGACGCCGACCGCGAAGCGGGGGGCGTTCTCGCCCTCCTCCTGGCGCAGCACCCGGTTCAGCTCCTCGACGGCCCCCATCATGCCGAGCGCCGCGCGCACGGCGCGCAGCGGATGGTCGGGATTGCGCAGGGGCGCGTTCCAGAAAGCCATCACGCAGTCGCCCATGTATTTGTCGATGGTGCCGCCTTCGGCCATCACGGCGCCCGAGAGCACGTCGAGCAGGCGGTTGATGAGGGTGGTGAGCCGCTCCGGCTCGTCCTTCAGCCTCTCCGACATGCTCGTGAAGCCGCGCACGTCGCAGAACAGGATCGAGAGATTGCGGCGCTCGCCTCCGAGCTTCAGGGCGCTGGGGTCGCGGGCGAGCTGCGCCACCAGCTCCGGCGCGAGGTAGCGCGAGAAGGCCTCCGACACCGCGCGGCGCATCTGGCGCTCGCGCATGAAGTCCACGCCGAACCGCGCCCCGAAGACGCCCAGCGCCGCCGCCATCGGCAGGGCAGGGGGCGCCCAGATGCGCCCGAAGCGCAGCAGCGCCCAGGCGCCGACCAGGAGCCCCACGATCGTCAGGGCGGCCAGGACGCCCGCGCGCTTGGAGATCCCTCGGCGGCAGAGTGCGGCGGCCAGGAAGGCGGCGGCCACGATGAGACCGGCCATGGCGAGGCGCGGGACCGGCACCGCGTAGAGGCGATGGCGCAGATTGTCGAGGATCGTCGCCTGCACCTCCACGCCGGCGGTGAGGGTGCCGCTGGTGAGCGTATAGGGGGTCGGGAAGGTATCGGGCGCGCCCGCATCGGCGGAGGTCGCGGCCTTCAGGCTGAGGCCCACGAGCACGGTCTGGCCCTTGAGGCGGCCGGGCGGCAGGAAGGTCTCCGGGTCGAGGGCCTGGTAGTAGGACACGCGCGGATAGGTGTCGGCCGGGCCGAAATACTGGATCAGCGCGCCCTCCGGCGGCGGGCCGACGGCGACGCCCTCGACGCGCAGAATCTCGGCCGCGAAGCCCTCGGACACGCGCGGCATGAGGCGTAAGTAAGCGTCGCCGTCGAGATCGACCGAGGTGACGCCCGGCGTTGCGCCGGCATCGAGAAACGGATCGATCGGGGTGACCCGGGTCGTCTGGACGCCCTGTTCGAGTACGGTCGTCACGTCGTCCGCCGCCAGCACCACGTCCGGGCCCAGGGCGGCCGCGAGAGCTTTATCGGCCTCCTCGGAAGAGGGCTCGGAGAAGATGACGTCGAAGCCGATCACCCGGGCGCCGGCGCGGCGCAGGCTCTCGACCAGCCGCGCATGCAGGTCCCGCGGCCAGGGCCAGCGCTGCCCGATCTCGGAAAAGGACGGCTCGTCGATCGCCACGATCAGAGCGCCAGGCTGCGGAGGACGCGGCGGCACGATGGTGGAGAGCACGTCGTAGAACCGTGCCTCGATCAGGCCGAAGGGCTTGAAGAACGCGAGCGGGATCAGGAGCGCCGCGATGAAGGCCGCGATCGCGAAGTGGCGCAGGGCTGCCCGGTCGGCGCTTCCCGTCCGGGACGAATCGGCGCCTGTCTCAGGGCCGCCCACTCCTCAGAACCGCGCCTTCATGGTGGCCGCGTAGGTCCGGCCGGTGCCGGGAATGCCGGGGGCGATCTCGTAATCCTGGTCGAGCAGGTTGAGGACGCTGAAGCCCAGGAGCAGCCGCCGGTCGGGCGTTTCCCACGTCACCGAGCCGTCCGCCGTCCAGTAATCGTCGAGGCGCGTTCCGGCGATGTCGCCCTTCAGGTCGCTCACGAAGGTGCCCGCCATGGTGATCTTGAGGCGGCTCGGATGGACGAAGGTGAGGCCCGCCCGTGCAAAATGTCCCGCGATGAAGGGCACGTCGGCGCCGACCGCCTCGGCGGAGCGGATCTCGGACGAGACCGTGCCGACGGTGCCGAACACGCCGATCCCGTAACCGAGCCAGAGGTTCGCGGTCGCGGCGAGACGTTCGATCCGGGCCTTGCCGATCGAGATGCTGTCGAGGGTGGCGGCGAGAGGCAGGTCGAGGCCGCGGGCATCCTGCCGCTGGTACTCGACGGCCGTGAAGACATGGGGGCTCCACTCCGCGTCCCAGCGCAGGGCGAGCGTGTCGATGCGGCCGCCGAGCGCGGTCGGCAGCTCGTTGGGCACGAGCCCGACGGTCGTGACCGGCGCCAGGGTGAAGGCGAGCGGCAGGTCGCCGTCGCGCTGGTACGCGGCCCGCAGCCAGTGCCCCTCGAACGGCGAGACGCCGATGCCGAGCCGCGGCGTCACCGACGTGTCCCCCGGCTGGCTCTCCACGTCGACGGACGTCCGCTGCACTCCGACCTCGGCTTCGAACCAGTCCGACGGCCGCCAGAAGGCGTCCGCATAGAGACGGGTGGCGCGGAAATCCGCCTCCGTGCGTTCGTTGATGTCGGCGCGCTCGATGCGATTGGTCTGTGCGTTGAGAACGAAGCTGTTTCCGAACGCGCTGTTGAAGGATCGTCCGGCCTGTCCTTCGAAGCCGTAGCGGAGGGTCAGGTCACCGAACCCGACCGTATGGCCCAAAGCCGCGACGACGCCCTCGGTCCAGCGCCGCTCCCGTTGCTCCCCGCCCACGATGAGCGGGAACAGATCGGCGGAGGTCGCCTGCGAGTAGCGGCGGTCGAAGCTGCGCTGGGCGAAGACCGCGCCCGTGAGGACGTTGCGGTCGCTGAAGCTGTGGCTCCAGCCGGCCCCGCCGGTCAGGGCAGTGGTCTCCTGTTGGCCCGTGAAGAAGCGGGTCCGGGTGTCGATCCGCGCGAGGCCCGGCTCCGCGCTGGCGGCCGCCCCGAAGACGAGGAAGCGGTCCGTGGCGGAGGGGGACGAGCCGACGAAGAACGAGGCGCTGTCCGCCTCCTCCTTGTCGATCGGGTTGCGTCCGTCGCCGCGCAGGCGGTTTGCCGCAAGGGAGAACGAGGTGGGCATCGGTTCGTTGGTGAAGCCCTGGACGTTGGCCTCCGTCCCCCAGCCGACCCGGTTGTCCCGGAACAGCAGGCTGCCGCCGACCTCCACATCCAGGAAGGGGCGGCGCAGGAGATCGAGGCGGCCGATCCGGCCCGACACCGCGAGAGGATCGAAGAACAGGCCCTGCACGACGAGGTTGAAGGCCGTCAGGTCCGCGGTCTCTCCCTCGACGGTCGCGACGGTCGGCCGCGCGGTGAGAAGGGTCGGACGCTGGGCGGCGGCCTGGTCGAAATAGCCCGAAGCCGTGAAGGGGTCGAAGACCCGGTCGCCGTAGAAGCGGCCCCACTCGTTCAGGCCGATGAACCGGTAGGCCTGGGCCGGGTAGGAGCCGGCCTGCCGGTTCACGGCGATCCCGGCGAAATCCCCGCCGCGCTGGCGGAACCGGCGCACGGCCTCCCGGGCGCTCAGCACCGCCTCGTCGGCCCGGTACTGGTCGATGGCGATGGCCGTGCGGACGATGGAGACGATCGGATCGTTCGGGTCGAGGCGGTCGGCATTGTCCAGCGCCTGATCGGCCAGTTCCTCGTCGCCGTTCTGGTAATAGGCGATCGCCGCGGCGAGCAGGCCCTGCGAATGGGCCGGGTTGGCGGCGGAGCCCATGAGGATGAAGTCGAGCCCCCGGGCGGCCTCGCCCTTCTGCAGGAGGTAGCGCCCCTTGGCCACGTAGCCGATGTGGAACGCCGGATCGAGTTCGAGCGCCTTCTCGATCAGGACGCCGGCCTCGTCGACCCGGTTCTGGTCGAGGATCAGGAGCGCGAGATTGACGTAGGCGATCGGGCTTTCGGGATCCTCCGCGATGGACCGGCGCAGGGCCTCCTCGGCGGCGATGGGGCGGTCGCGGGTGGATTCGAACAGGCCGATGTCGTTCCAGACGTCCGGGTCGCCCGGCGCGACGGCCGCGACGCGGCGCAGGTCGTCGATCGCTTCATTCACCCGCCCGTCGATGTCGCCCTTGATGTTGGCGTGCGCCATCACGACGGCCGGATCGTCCGGATCGATGGCGACCGCGCGGGCGATGGCCTCGCGCATCTCCTCGCGCCGGTTGAGCGCGAAGGCGAGCTGCGCCGACAGGACGGCGATCCGGGTGTCGTTGGGAAAGCGCTTCTCGGCCTGCCGGATCACCTCGGCGGCCGCGGTTAGATCCTCGCGAAAGGCCACCACATAGGCGTGGGCCAGGGCGGCCTCGGGATCGTTCGGGCTGAGCTTCGGCTCGGGATAGATCCGCTTCGGGTCCGCGAGCGACTGCGCGATGTAGCGCCCGTAGGCGGCGCTGATGCGGCGCTTGGGATCGAGCCCGCCGCGTTCGGCACGGGCGAAGAGAGCCGCCGACTCGCTCCAGCGCCGCTGCGCGCCGGCCAGCACGGCCTCGACCAGGTCCGCCCGCGCCCTCTGGCGGGCGTTGAGCGGAAAGCGGCGGGCCTCCGCCAGGGCGGCGACGCCGGCGGCGCGGCCGTCGAACGAGGGGGCGATCTCCGCAAGGTTCAGCCAGTCCTCGGCCCGCCGGTTCTCCGGCGGGATCGCGGCGATCCGGGTGCGCTCCGCACGCAGCGCCGGACCGGTCAGGGGCGACACCGAGGTCGAGGTGAACGCGTCCCGCAGCGTCATGTAGAAGAGCATCTGCTCGCGGTCGTTGGAGTTCACGAGCACGAACTTCGTCGGCGCCTGGCCAATGGACGCGACGGCGCCTTCGCCCTGCCGGACCGTCACCGAGCCCTGTGGGTTCGAGAGCTCGACCACGCCCTCCAGGACGATGAGCGACGTCTTGCCCGAACCGTCCACCGACAGGGACCAGTCGGTCCCGCGGATCGCCGCCACTGCGGCCGGCGTCTTGACGTCCACGCCCGTTCCGCCCCGGTTGGCGCGCGCCCAGATGTTGCCGGCCTGGAGGTTGAGCTGGGTCGTCCCGGCGCCGGCGCCGGCGATCTCGTTCACCGTCAGGGTCGAGTTACGCCCGACGCGGATCTGGGTCTGGTCGGAGAACAGGATCGCCAGGTTGCCGATGGCGTTGGTGCGCAGCGCGTCGCCGCCGAGCAGGTCCTGCCTAAGCTCGGCCGACCGCCAGGCCTCCTCCCGCACGAAGCGCAGTTCCTCGCCGCCCTTGGCGGCCACGATGGCGCCTGCGGCGGGAGCCGCTCGCGGAACGGGCGATTGCGCCTGCGCGCCGGCCAGGGAAAGGGCGAGGGCGCTGGTGGCGACCAGGAACCGGAGGGAGCGAGGATGCATGGGGAAGATCGGCTTGGAAGTTACAAGGTACCCTGAAGGCGGCGAACCTTAGCAGGAATAACGTAACCTCAAAACGATTTCCGTAACGATATGCCGTGCTCTACGGCACATCGGGGACGAAAAATTGGAGTGCGTGACCTGGAATCCTCACGGATTCACTTTGCGGGCCATCAGCAGCTTCTGCTTGAGATCGTTCTGAGCGAACGGCTTCTGCAGGACGGGGCGGTCCCGGAACGTGTCGCGGATGCCGGCGCTGCCGTAGCCCGTCGAGAAGACGAACGGGATCGAGCGCTGGGCGAGAGCCTCAGCGACTGGGTAGATCGGTTCGCCTGCCACGTTCACGTCCAGAATGGCGAGGTCGACCTTCTCGTTCGCGACGGCATCGAGGGCCGCGGACAGGCGCGCTGCGGGACCGATCACCTCGCAGCCGAAATCGAGCAGCATGTCCTCGAGCAGGAGCGAGATGGCCGCCTCATCCTCGACGACGAGGATCTTGAGGCCGCTAAGGTCGCTGCTGGTGATACTTTCAGTCACAGGTGCTCTTTCTCATGCCGTAAGGGCAGCCGGTCTTTGCCGGAGCCAGGGAATTGAATGCTAATATCACTGCCACGCCGTCCTGCAACAGAGGGGCATGCGGCGAAACGGTCATGCGATGTCAGCAGGGGTTAACTTAGGGTGGGGAGCGTCGCTTGCCTAGGTCCGGAAGAGCTTGACTTTATTCGTGAAAGTGACGGCGAGGCCGGAGCGCCTCTCGAGATCCCGTGCGACTCTTCGCCTTAGAGCCCGTCCGGTCTGCCGGAAGGATCAGGCCTGCCGCCGAAGCAGGGGCGCCTTTCACGACGCTCATGAGGGGCCTCTTGCGAAGACGGGCGCGGCACCCGAATATTCCGGCCATGTCCGTCATCACCCGCTTGCGCGACTTCTTCCACGATTCTCTCCCCGTTGACGATTCCGCCGAAACCGACGAGCGCCTGACCGTTGCGGTCCTCCTGATCCTCATCGCCCGCGCCGACGGCCGGACGCTGAAGGTCGAGGAGGAGGGGCTCCGCGTGCTCCTCGGCTCCCGGTTTGGCCTGACCCGCGAACAGGCGGAGCGCCTGCTGCGGCACGCCGCCGAGATCGAGGGGACCCTGGAGCCCTCCACCTCCCTGATCGACCGCATCGCCCAGGACGTTCCTTCCGAAGACCGGCCGCGCCTCCTGGCGCTGGCCTATCGCATCGCCGCCATCGACGGCGCGGTCCATGAATTCGAGGACGACCTGATCTGGCGCACCGGCCGGCTCCTCGACCTCCCGGAGGCGGAGATCGCCGCCATTAAGGAAGAGGCCCTCAGGAACCTCGTTCCGGACCAGGCCCGTGGCTAGGCCGGCAGCGCGGCGCGCGCCCAAGCCCAAGGACCCCATCCTCATCGTTCTCCACCAGGAGCACTCGACCCCCGGGCGGGTGGGGCGCCTGCTGCAGGAGCGCGGCCATGTCCTGGACATCCGGCGGCCCCGGTTCGGCGACCCGCTGCCGGAGACCCTGGAGAAGCATGGCGGCGCGATGATCTTCGGCGGGCCCATGAGCGCCAACGATCCTGACGATTTCGTGAAGGCGGAGATCGACTGGATCCGGGTGCCGCTTACCGAGAAGAAGCCCTTCCTCGGCCTGTGCCTCGGAGCCCAGATGCTCGCCAAGCACCTCGGCGCCGGCGTCTGGCAGCACCCGGAGGGCAGGGCGGAGATCGGCTATTACCCGCTGCTTCCGACCCCGGCCGGCAAGGTCTTCGGCGAGGATCTCGGCGCGCCTTGGCCGACCCACGTCTATCACTGGCACCGGGAGGGCTTCGACTGCCCTACGGGAGCCGAGACCCTCGCGTCCGGCGACGACTTTCCGACCCAGGCCATCCGGGTGGGCGAGGCGGCCTTCGGCCTGCAGTTCCACCCGGAGGTCACTCACGCCATGATCTGCCGCTGGACGGTGGTGGCGGCCGAGCGCCTCGCCATGCCCGGCGCGCAGGACCGCGTCCGGCAGATCAACGGCCGTTTCCAGTACGATCCCCATGTCCGGCTCTGGCTCGACGCCTTCCTGGACCATTGGCTCGCCGCCGAGCGCTGAACGCTGCCCATGACGACGCCGATCCTGACCAGCGCGCGCCTGTGCTTCCACCCCTGGACGGCGGAGGATTTCCCGCTGTTTGCGTCCCTCCACGGCGACCCGGAGGTACAGCATTTCCTGGCGATGGGCGATCCGCCCTGGGACGAGCCGTACCTGAAGGCCAAGTTCGACGGCTTCCGGGCCGATTACGCGGCCCATGGCTGGACGAAGTTCAAGGTCACGGACCGGGACGGCGCGTTCCTCGGCCGCGCCGGGTTCGGGCTCTTCTCCGAGACAGGCGAGCTCGAGCTCGGCTACAGCTTCATGCGCTCTCTCTGGGGGCAGGGCTATGCGACCGAGGCCGCCGGCGCGCTGCTCGGCTGGATCTACCGGGTCGAGCCCGTCGACCACGTGATCGGCTTCGCGGTGGCCGGGCATGTCGCATCCCGCAGAGTCCTCGAAAAGGCCGGGATGGCGTTCACGGGCATCCGGGACGTCGACGGTATTCCCAACGCCTTCTACCGGCACGACCGCCCGGCCTGATCGATCACGTCGCGTCGAATTCGAATGGCGACACGCCCCGCTTCATTTCGTCGACGATCAGCGCGTGCATCAGCGGCGGCGCGGCGCGCTGCGGGCAGGCGACCCGCTCGCACAGGCGGCAATTGATGCCGATCGGGGTCGGGTCCGGGGCCGAGAGGTCGAGGCCGCGGGCGTAGACGAGCCGATGGGCGTATTTCAACTCGCACCCTAAGCCCACCACGAATTGCGGATCGGGCATGCCCCACGGGGTGAAGGCGCGCTTGACCGAGCGGGCGACCGAGAACCAGCGCGAGCTGTCCGGCAGCTCGATCACCTGCGTCACCACCTGGCCGGGCGTCCGCAAGGTGCTGTGCAGGTTCCAGAGCGGGCATGTGCCGCCGAACTGCGAGAACGGGAAGCGGCCCGACGAGAACCGCTTCGACACGTTGCCGGCGGAATCGACCCGCACCAGGAAGAACGGGATGCCGCGCGCCCCCGGACGGGCCAGGGTGGTGAGCCGGTGCGCCACCTGCTCGAAGCTCGCCCCGAACCGGGCCCCCAGCACCTCCACGTCGTAGCCCAGCGCCTCCGCGGCCGCGTGGAACCTGCCGTAGGGCATCATCAGGGCGCCGGCGAAGTAGTTGCCGAAAGAGACGCGCAGGAGCCGCCGCGCCGGACCGTCCTCGGGCTCCAGCCGGGCCGCCAGGGCGTCGATGGTCTCGCGCATCTCCGCGAAGGCGAGCTGGTAGGCGGCCTGGAAGGTGCGGCCCGAGGGCTCCACCATCTCGGAGATCAGGAGCTGCCGCCGGTGATGGTCGAAGCGGCGCAGGGAATCCGGCATCACGTCGACCGGCATGATGCGCACCCGGATGCTGTGCTTGGCATGCAGGCGCTCACTGACCGCGTAGAACGGCTCGTGCCCGGTGAGCGCAAGATCGGACGCGAGGGACTCGGCGGCCTCGTCCAGCTCCGGAAAATGGTTCTTGGCCTCGTGGATCAGGTGGCGCACCCGGTCGACCGGGTTGTCCTGCGGCGCGTCCTCGGCCCGGTCCCGGTCGTTCAGGCGCGGCGTCATGGCCTCGCTCGCGCCCCGCAAGGCCTGATAGGCGCGGTAGAGCCGGTTGACCGCATCGACCAGGGTCGGGGCGCTCTCCACGGTTTCGCGCAGCTCGATCCGGGACACCGGAGCGCTGCGAAAGAGCGGGTCGGCGAAGACCTCGTCCAGCTCGGAGACGGTTCGCTCGTGATCGTCCGTGGCGAATTCCCGCGGGTCCAGCGAATAGGCATGGGCCAGCCGGATCAGGACCTGCGCCGTGATCGGGCGCTGGTTGCGCTCCATCAGGTTCAGGTAGCTCGGCGACAGGCCAAGCTCCTCGGCCATGCGGGCCTGGCTGAGATTGCGCTCCCGCCGCAGGCGTTTGAGGCGGGGTCCGACGAACAGCTTTCTGCTCTCATCCATAGGTAAATTTCTTTACAGTTTTACTCTCAGTGCTGTGTCGTGTTGTGACAACACGACTTTTCTTCCTGAAACTCTCGTTGAAACAATAGCTTCGCTGATGATTATTACCTTCAGAAGCACTGCTCGCACAAAGAGATTGCGGTTTGCAGGCCCCCTTTGTCAACGGATGTAAACGGAAGGATAAACCATGACCGCCCAGACGCCCCCGGGTTCCCTCGCTGACCTGATCTCTTCCGCCCCCGCCGGACGGTTCGACGGGATCCGCCGCCCCTATTCCCGCGAGGACGTCGAGCGCCTGCGCGGCTCGGTGAAGATCGAATACACCCTGGCCGAGCGCGGTGCCCAGCGCCTGTGGCAGCTCCTGCAGGAGCGCCCCTACATCCATTCCCTCGGCGCCATGACCGGCAACCAGGCCATGCAGATGGCCCGCGCGGGTCTCGAGGCGATCTATCTCTCCGGCTGGCAGGTGGCGGCGGACGCGAACGTCGCCGGCGCCATGTATCCCGACCAGTCGCTCTATCCGGCCAATTCCGGCCCGGAGCTGTGCCGCCGCATCAACCGCACCTTCCAGCGCGCGGACCAGATCGAGCATGCGGAGGGCGGGGCGAAGCGGGACTGGTTCCTGCCGATCGTGGCCGATGCGGAAGCGGGCTTCGGCGGTCCGCTCAACACGTTCGAGATCATGAAGGCCTATATCGAGGCCGGCGCGGCGGGCGTCCATTTCGAGGATCAGCTCGCCTCGGAGAAGAAGTGCGGTCATCTGGGCGGCAAGGTGCTGATCCCGACCGCCGCCCACGAGCGCAACCTGATCGCTGCACGCCTCGCGGCCGACGTGATGGGCACCTCGACCCTGATCATGGCCCGCACGGACGCGGAATCGGCCAAGCTCATCACCTCCGACGTGGACGAGCGCGACCGTCCCTTCATCGAGCCCGACAGCCGCACGCCGGAAGGGTTCTACCGCCTCAAGGACGGCACCGGCCTCGACCATTGCATCGCCCGCGGCCTGGCCTATGCGGAACTCGCCGACCTGCTGTGGTGGGAGACCTCGCACCCGGACCTCGACGATGCGCGCAAGTTCGCCGAAGCCGTCCACAAGCGCTATCCGGGCAAGCTCCTGGCCTATAACTGCTCGCCGTCCTTCAACTGGAAGAAGAAGCTCGACGACGCCACCATCGCCAAGTTCCAGCGCGAGCTCGGCGCCATGGGCTACAAGTTCCAGTTCGTGACCCTGGCCGGCTTCCACCAGCTCAACTTCGGCATGTTCGACCTAGCGAGCGGCTATCGCGACCGTGGCATGGGGGCCTATTCGGAACTCCAGGCCGCCGAGTTCGCCGCCGAGGCGGACGGCTACACGGCAACCCGCCACCAGCGCGAGGTCGGCACCGGCTACTTCGACCAGGTCTCGGTGGTCATCACCGGCGGCAAGTCCTCCACGACCGCCATGGGCGACTCGACGGAGACCGCGCAGTTCCAGACCGCCGCCAAGCTTCAGGCGGCGGAGTGAGCCTCCCAAATCCCAAAACCCTTTTCACCGATGGAGATCAGCATGCAAAAGTCACGTTTCTGGGTGGTCGGTGGTGAATACACCTCCTGCGACTGCGAACAGCTAGTTCAGGGCACGGAGCGGGTGGTCGGCCCCTTCGACAGCCGCACCGACGCCGAGCGCACCTGGCGCACCCTCTCCGAGGATCACCGCCCGCAGGCGCAGGTCCGCTTCACCATCGCCCAGGAGCCGCCGGCCGTAACCGCTTGAGCCGGCCGCTTCCTCCGCGCATCTGAACAGGCACCGCCTTCCCCTGGGGAAAACGGCGGTGCCTTGTTGCGTGCTCCCGCATTTTTATCGTCTATTTCGGGGAACTTCTTGGCGGCACCCTCTGCCTAATGGCGCGGCGTGACCTAAAACAGCAGGGCCGTTGCGCCGAACTCCTAGGGGATCTCCATGAAAGCCGTCCTGAAATCGTTGACCGTCGCCGTCGCCCTCGGTCTGACGGCCCTGTCCGCCAGGGCCGACGTGGTCGTGTCCTCGAAGATCGACACCGAGGGCGCAGTGCTGGGCAACATCATCCTGCTGACCCTCAATGCCAACGGCATCAAAACGCAGGACCGCATCCAGCTCGGTGCGACCCCCGTGGTTCGCAAGGCGATCACGGCGGGCGAGATCGACATCTATCCGGAATATACCGGCAATGCGGGCTTCTTCTTTAACAAGGCCGACGACCCGATCTGGAAGGACGCCGCCAAGGGCTACGAGGCGGCCAAGAAGCTCGACTACGACGCCAACAAGATCGTCTGGCTCACCCCGTCGCCGGCCAACAACACCTGGGCCATCGCGCTGCGCAAGGACGTAGCCTCGCAGAACAAGCTCGCGAGCCTGTCCGATTTCGGCAAATGGGTTTCGGGCGGCGGCAAGGTGGTGCTCGCCGCCTCGGCCGAGTTCGTGAATTCCGCGGCGGCCCTGCCGGCCTTCCAGGCCGCCTACAATTTCAAGATGAAGCCCGAGCAGCTCATCGTGCTGTCCGGCGGCGACACGGCCGCGACCATCAAGGCGGCGGCCGAGCAGACCAACGGGGCGAACGCCGCGATGGTCTATGGCACGGACGGCGGCATCGCGCCCTCCGGACTGGTGGTGCTCGAAGACGACAAGAACGTGCAGCCCGTCTATGCGCCGGCGCCCATCGTCCGCGAGGCCGTCCTCAAGGAGAACCCGAAGATCGCCGACGTGCTGAAGCCGGTCTTCGAATCGCTGGATCTCACCACGCTTCAGAACCTGAACGCCCGCGTGCAGGTGGGCGGCGAGGCCGCGAAGGCGGTCGCGACCGAGTATCTGAAGTCCAAGGGCTTCCTCAAGTGATCGGCTCGCGCGCGATCGCTTGAGAGCTGCCATGTTGCGGAAGGCACCGGGCTGCCCGTGAATCCGACCACCTTTCCAGGCCGTGCGCTCGGCGAGGCTTCGTCGCGGCCCGGCCTTTCCGTCGATCGCCTCGGCGGCGTGATCGCGGTGCTGATCGGCATCGCGGTCTTCGCCGCGCCCTTCGTGACGTACCGGGCCAACCGGATCGTGGCGGGCGAGGCCCGGATGCTGGTCGAAGCGGTGTCACCGATCCTGGCCGGGGCCGTGCTCGCGGCGGCTCTCCTGGCGGCGGTCGCGGCCGTGGTGGTGCAGCAGCCCTGGCTGCGCCTGGGAGCGGCGGCTCTGGGGCTCATGGTCGTCACGCCCTCCGTCGGCGCGGCCGCGTGGTTCCTGACGCCGCCCGGGAACACCTTCGCGCGGATCTCTCCGGCCCTGGGCTTCTGGCTCCTGGCGCTCGCCCTGGGGCTCCTGGTGGCGGATTCGCTCACGCGCCTGCGCCTCGGTCCCTGGGCGCGCCTCGCGGCGCTCGCGGTCGCGGCGGCCTTCGTGGCGCTTCTGGTGCTCTCGGGAGCCTGGAACGGGCTGTCGATCCTGAAGGAATACGCCACCCGGGCCGACGGCTTCTGGCGCGAGGCCAGGCAGCACCTCTTCCTGGCGCTCGGATCGCTCCTGGCCGCCTGCCTGGTCGGGCTGCCGCTCGGCATTCTCTGTCATCGCGCGCCCCGGCTGAGGGCCGCGATCCTCCCGGTGCTCAGCATCGTCCAGACGATCCCGAGCATCGCCCTCTTCGGCATCCTGATGGTGCCGCTCGGCTATCTGGCCGCCACGGTGCCGCTCGCGGCGGAAGTCGGAATCCGCGGCATCGGCGGCGCCCCGGCCCTGGTGGCGCTCTTTCTCTATTCGCTCCTGCCGATCGTCGGGAACACCGTGGTGGGCCTTGCGCAGGTTCCGGCGGCGGTCGTCGAGGCGGCCCGCGGCATGGGCCTGTCCGACCGGCAGCGCCTCACGCAGATCGAGCTTCCGCTCGCGCTCCCGGTCATCCTCACGGGCATCCGCATCGTGCTCGTGCAGAATCTCGGCCTCGCCACCGTCGCGGCGCTGATCGGAGGGGGAGGGTTCGGCACCTTCGTGTTCCAGGGCATCGGGCAGACGGCGATCGATCTCGTGCTGCTCGGCGCCATTCCCACCGTCGCGCTCGCCTTCACGGCGGCCGTGATTCTCGATGCCGCCATCGACCTGGCGAACGGCCATGATTGAGATCGAACGCCTCAGCAAGCGCTACGGCGACACCGTCGTGGTCGACGAGGTCTCGATGGTGATCGAGGAGGGCACCGTCGCGGTCGTCGTCGGCACCTCGGGGGCCGGCAAATCGACCTTGCTGCGCATGATCAACCGGCTGATCGAGCCCAGCTCCGGCCGCGTGCTCATCGACGGCCAGGACACCATGGCGATCCCGGAGGACGAGCTCCGCCACCGGATCGGCTACGTGATCCAGGGCTACGGGCTCTTCCCGCACCGGACCGTGGCCGACAACATCGCCACCGTGCCGCGCCTCCTGGGCTGGGACCGGAAGCGCATCGCCGCCCGGGTCGAGGAGCTGCTCGACCTCTATCAGCTCGACCCGGCGGAATTCGCCGGGAAGTATCCGCACGAGCTCTCCGGCGGCCAGCAGCAGCGGGTCGGCGTGGCGCGGGCGCTTGCGGCGAGGCCCGCCCTGCTGCTCATGGACGAGCCCTTCGGCGCGCTCGATCCGGTCATCCGCGCCAAGGCGCAGGACGATCTGCTGGCGATCCAGCGGCGGCTCGGCACCACGATCGTGCTCGTGACCCACGACATGGAGGAGGCGTTCCATCTCGGCGACCGGATCGCCGTGATGGATCAGGCGCGACTCCTGCAATACGCCTCGCCGGCGGAACTGCTGATGCGGCCGGCGGAAGAGTTCGTCGAGCGTCTCGTGGGCACGGCCGAGCGGCCCTTCCGCCTCCTGTCCCTGGCGAGGGTGCAGGATGCGCTCGAGCCGGGGACGGCGGAGGGTGAAGCCCTCAGCGCGTCGACGAACCTGCGCGAGGCGCTCTCCAGGCTCATCTGGTCGGGACGCGAGGTCCTTCCCGTCGCGGATGCGGGAGGCACCGTCATCGGGCGCGTGAGCGTCGACCGGATCCTGCGGTTTGGGCGGTCCTCCGCATGAGCCGGGGTTCCGTGCTCCTGCGCGCCTCGGCGCTTCTGCTCCTCGTCGCTTTCGTGACGGCGCCGGACCTGTTCGCGCCCGTCTTCGAGCCCCTCACGGTGAACGGCGCTCCGGCCATCTACAATCAGGGCAGCCTTCTGACGCTCACGCTCGCCCACCTTGCAACCGTCTTCGGCGCGACGCTGGCGAGCACCGTCGTGGCAGTGCTGCTCGGGATCTTCGTCACGCGCCCGATGGGGATGGAGTTCCTGCCCCTCTCCCGCAGCCTCGTGAACATCGGCCAGACCTTCCCGCCGATCGCCGTCCTGGCGATCGCCGTGCCGCTCGTCGGTTTCGGCGCGAAGCCGACCCTCATCGCGCTCTTTCTCTACGGGCTCCTGCCGATCTTCGAGAACACCCTGACGGGTCTCACGCAGGTTTCCCCGCTCACCCTCGAGGCCGCCAAGGGCATGGGGATGAGCCCATCGAGGCGCCTCCTCGAGGTGGAACTCCCGCTGGCGATGCCGATCATCCTGGCGGGAATCCGACTCTCGGTCGTCATCAATCTCGGCACCGCCACGATCGGCTCGACGGTGGCGGCCAAGGGGCTGGGGGAGGTCATCATCGCCGGGCTGCAATCGAACAATACGGCCTTCATCCTTCAGGGCGGAGCCGTGGTCGCCCTGCTGGCGATCCTGATCCACGACCTGTTCATGACGGCGGAGCGAACAATGGCCCGGAAGCTTGGCGGCGTCGCGGCGACCTCGTGAAGCCGGGCCGTCACCTTCACGTTAAATTGACCTCGCAGAAGGCGAGCCCCGTTTACGACCTCCATGGCCTATACGCGGGGGAAAAGTTTCCCTAGAGTCCCTTCATTCATGACATTGCTCGAACGACTGAAAATTGAAACGCGTCCGGCCCACGATCGGATCGAGGCGGCGATCGACCTCGAACGACGGATCGCGTCACGCGAGGCCTATCGCGCGCTGCTGGCCCGGTTCTACGGGTTCCACACGGTATGGGAGGCGGCGGCGGAAGCGCGCGCTCCGGACCGGCAGGCCTTCCGTCGCCGCTGCAAGGCCGATCTTCTGGCCCGGGATCTCCGGGCCCTCGGAATGAGCGCTCATGAAATTGCCCGATTGCCGCGCTGCCATCCCTTGATGCCCCTGCAGGCCCCCACCGCCGTGCTGGGGAGCATGTATGTGGTCGAGGGTTCCACCCTCGGTGGCACGATCATCGCCCGTGACGTGGAGCGCCGGCTCGGACTTTCCGTCGAGACCGGCTGCGCCTATTTCCGGTCCTACGGACGGGACACGGCCATGATGTGGAAATCCTTCGGGACGATGCTCGCCGCCGCGTCCTCGCCCGAGACGGACGATCTCATCGTCGCCTCCGCGAGCCGGACCTTCGATGTCATGCATGACTGGTTATGCGAGGTGCCATGAACGTTCAGACACCACCGGACCTCGATCTGACCGCGTGCGAGCGCGAGCCCATCCACATCCCAGGCAGCATCCAGCCGCACGGGATCCTGCTGGCGATGCGGCCATCCGACCAGGTCGTCACCTATGCGAGCGCGAACATCGCTCCCCTGTTCGGGCTCGCCCCAGGCACGCTCCTGAACCGGCCCCTGCTGCAGGCACTGCCCTTGCTCGCGGCCGAGATCGGGGCGGACGTCGCCCAGCCGAGCGCCGAGGAGGGAACCCGCTATCTGCGTCCCATGAGGCTCGAGACCACGACCGGCGAGCGGAGCTTCGATGCAGTGCTCTCCCGCTCTGGCGACCAGGTGGTGCTGGAGCTCGAGGAAATTCCGGCCAATTCGGTCGCCAGCCTCGATGCGCTCTATCCGACGCTCCGCCGCTTCGTCGACCAGCTGCGCACGACGGTGACCGTGGACGATCTCTGCCGGGTCGCCGCGGAAGACGTCCGCCGCCTGACCGGGTTCGACCGCGTCCTAGTCTATCGCTTCGACGACAACTGGAACGGCACGGTCATCGCGGAGGACAGGAACGAAGTCCTGCCGTCCTATCTCGACCTGCGCTTTCCGGCCTCGGACATCCCGGCCCAGGCGCGGGAGCTCTACCGGCGCAACCGGCTTCGCATCATTCCCGACGCCAATTACACGCCGGTTCCCATCGAGTCCCATGATCCGACGCCGCTCGACCTGAGCGACTCGGTGCTGCGCAGCGTCTCCCCGGTTCATCTTCAGTACATGCGCAACATGGGCACGCTCGCGTCCATGTCGATCTCGATCCTGCGCGACGGCAGGCTGTGGGGGCTGATCTCCTGCCACAACAAGGATCCCCGGCGGGTTCCGCTGCAGGTGCGCAATGCCTGTGACTTCCTCACCCAGATCTTCTCGCTGCAGCTCGAAGCGCGCGAGAACACGATCCTGGCCGAGAACCGCATCCGCCTTCGGTCCGTGCAGGCGCGGCTTCTCGCCCATATGGCCGAGGAAGAGATCTTCATCGAGGGCCTGGTGAAGCACCCCTCGGAACTCATGCGTCTGGCCGGTGCCCAAGGCGCCGCGATCGTGTCCGGAGATCATTGCTGGCGCCTCGGGAAGACGCCGAGCGAGAGCGCCGTCAGGGCATTGTATGCCTGGCTCGCCGAGCACCACGACGAGGACGTGTTCGCCACCGATACGCTGTCGCAGCACTTCCCTCAGGCGTCCGCCTATGCGGATGTGGCGAGCGGCCTGCTCTCGATCTCGATCTCGAAGCGGCATGCGAGCTACGTGCTCTGGTTCCGGCCCGAGGTCGTGCAGACGGTCAACTGGGGCGGCGACCCGACGAAGCCGGTCCAGGAGGTGGGGGGCGTGCAGAAGCTTCATCCGCGGCTTTCCTTCGAGATCTGGAAGGAAACCGTGCGGGGCCGCGCCCTCCCGTGGGATCCGACCGAGATCGAGGCCGTCAAGGAGCTGCGCAACACGGTCGTCGGCATCGTCCTGCGCCGGGCCGAGGAGCTTGCGGAGCTGACGAGCGAGCTGCAGCGCAGCAACAAGGAGCTGGAGGCCTTTTCCTACTCCGTTTCGCACGATCTGCGCGCGCCGTTCCGCCACATCGTGGGCTACTCCGAGCTCTTGAAGAAGCAGGAGGCGGAGCAGCTCAGCGAGCGCGGCCGCCGCTACGTCGACACGATCATCGAATCCGCCTATACGGCCGGCACCCTGGTCGACAACCTGCTCAGCTTCTCGCAGATGGGGCGCACCTCCCTGAAGCCCCGGCGCCTCGACATGCGCCAGATGGTCGACGAGGTCCGGCAATCGCTCGCCATGGAGGTGGGCGGGCGCCGGGTCGCCTGGAAGATCAACGACCTGCCCCCGGCCGTCGCGGACCCGGTGATGATCCGCCTCGTTTGGGAGAACCTTCTGTCGAACGCCGTGAAATACACCCGAACGCGTGACGAGGCCCGGATCGAGATCGGCGGCCTGCGGCACGACGGAGAGATCGTCTATTCCGTTCGGGACAATGGCGTCGGCTTCGACATGACCTATGTCGGCAAATTGTTCGGTGTCTTCCAGCGCCTGCACCGGATGGAGGAATTCGAGGGCACCGGGATCGGATTGGCCAATGTTCGCCGCATTGTGGAGCGACATGGCGGCCGCGCCTGGGCCGAGGGTGTTCTCGACCAGGGTGCTACATTCTACTTTTCCTTGCCTGTTTCCGAAGGAGCGGCGTGAATGCCGGAACTGAAGCCTATTCTTCTGGTCGAAGACAACCCGAAGGATATCGAACTGACGCTGGCTGCCCTGGAGCAGAGCCAGCTCGCCAACGAAGTCGTGGTCGTCCGCGACGGCGCGGAGGCGCTCCATTTTCTGTACCGCCGCGGCGTGCACGAGAGCCGCAACACCAGCGACCCTGCCGTCGTCCTGCTCGATCTCAAGCTGCCGAAGGTGGATGGCCTCGAGGTCCTGGAGAAGGTCAAGGCGGACCCGGTCCTGCGGCACACGCCCGTGGTCATGCTCACCTCCTCGCGGGAGGAGAGCGACGTGGTGCGCAGCTACGAACTCGGCGTGAACGCCTTCGTGGTGAAGCCCGTGGGCTTCCGCGAGTTCTTCGATGCGATCCAGGACCTCGGCGTCTTCTGGGCGATCCTCAACGAGCCGCCGCCGCGAAACGGCGGCTAGGGAGGCCCGATGGACCAGCCCGTTGCACCTCAGACGGATCGTGCGCTGCGCATCCTCCTCTTGGAGGACAGCGTGCTCGACGTCGAGCTGGTGACGGAAACGCTGGCCTCCGCCGGTCTCGCGGCCGAGATCGACAACGTCGTCAGCCGCGCCGACTTCACCAAGGCCATTCGCGAGACCTGCTGGGACCTCATCCTGGCCGATTACTTCCTGCCCGCCTTCGACGGGCTGAGCGCGCTCGACCTGGCGCGGGAGTTCTGCCCCGACACGCCGTTCATCTTCGTGTCCGGAACGCTGGGCGAGGAGGTGGCGATCGAGGCCCTGAAGCGGGGTGCGACGGACTACGTCCTGAAGCAGCGGCTCGAGCGCCTGCCTGCGACGGTTCTGCGCGCCCTGTCCGAAGCTCACGCGCGCATCGAGCGGCGGCGAGCCCAGGAGGCCCTGCACCAGCTCCTGGACGAGCGGACGGCCCTGCTGCACGAGCTCGACCACCGGGTGAAGAACAACCTGCAGCTCCTCATGTCGCTCATCGGGATGGACATCCGCCAGGCGGACAACAAGGATGTGCGCGACGCCCTCGGCTACATGCGGCAGCGCCTCAATGCGCTCGCGGCCGCGCATCGGGATCTCTACGACGGTAAGGGCTCCGCCCGGTTCGATGCGGCGACCTTCGCCAGGAGCCTCTGCGAGGAGCTGACCGCCAACATGGAGGCTGTCCGCATCGTCCCGGAATTCGATGTCGGGACCATCGAGGTGGAGGCCGCGAAGGCCGCCCCGATGGCGCTCCTGTTCAATGAGATCGTCGTCAATGCCCTCGCCCATGCCTACGAGCACCGGCACGGAAAGCTGAAGCTCGCGATGGGCTCCGGCGACGGGCGCGTGTACTTCCAGCTTTCGGACGACTACTTCAGCCCCGGGGAGAAGAAGGCGGCCCGCGACTCCAGCACCGGAACCATCCTGAAAGCCCTGGCTCGCCAGCTCGAAGCCGTTGTCGAATGGCCGGAGGACGACCCCGCCATTCTCGTCCGCGTCACGATGCCGATGCAGGGAGGTGGCGAGCAGCGATGAGCGACAGGGGTGGGACAACCGACCAGGCCGGATCCATGGAGGGCCGCTCCTTCGGGGCGTCGCGCATCTCGCTGCGCCACATGCTCTGGGGCCTCGTCCTGGCGCTCGTGCTGCCGGCCATCGTGATCGCCTGCGCCGGATTTTACTCGGTATACCGGGCCGAGCGACAGGCGACGGATCTGCGCGTGCAGGACATCACCCGCGCTATGACCCTGTCGCTCGATCGGGAGATCGAGAAGACCGAGACCGCCATGCGGATCCTGGCATCCTCGCCGCATCTCCGCACCGGAGACTTCGCGGCCTTCTATCGGCAGGCGAAGGAAGCGGGCCTGCCGGAGCCGGCCTGGGTGGTATTGACCGGCATGGACGGCAAGGTGCTGCTGAACACGCGCGTGGCCTATGGCACGCCCCTGCCGGACAGCATCAGGCCCGACACGATCCGCCGCATCCAGCAGACGCGCCGGACGGAACTGTCCGAATTCGCCGTGCGGCCGATCACCGAGCAGCGCCTCGTCACGCTCGACGTGCCCGTCGTCGTCGCCGACAGGGTCGCCTACGTGCTCTCGACGGCCATCGGCTCCGAGGTGTTCCAGAAGCTCATTCAGGACCAGCGCATCGCCGAGGGCTGGAGCGCCTCCGTCCTGGACCAGAGCGGCAAGATCGTCGCCCGATCCCGGGAGCCAGAGCATTTCATCGGGCAGTACGTCCGCCCGGGGCTGCTGCAAGCCATCGCGTCCTCCGCGGAGGGCAATGTGGAGAGCATGACGCTGGACGGCATTCCCGTGCGCACCTACTTCAACCGCTCGGAGGCCTATGGCTGGTCGTTCATCATCGGGCTCCCGGCATCCGAAACCGCCGCGGCCCTGTGGCGCCCGCTCCTTTGGCTTCTGGGGCTCGCGGCCGTCCTGATCGCGGGCGGCGTCCTGGCCGCGATCCTGTCGCGCTCCATCGCGAGCCCGGTCGACCGGCTCGTCGCATCCGCGCAGGCCTTGGGGCGCGGGGAGCCGGTCGACGGACCGCCGACCCGCGTGCTGGAATTCGAAGCGATCCGGAACGCGCTCGCCGAGGCCTCCACGGCGATCCGCAGCCAGAAGCAGTCTCGCGAGGAGGTGCTGGCGCATGTCGCGGAAAGCGAGGCGCGCCTGCGCCTTGCGCTCGGCGCGGGCGAACTGGGGTCCTGGGAGTACAACCCCTCGACGGGCGAGTTCCTGACCAGTCCGATGTGCAGGGCGAATTTCGGCCGCGCGCCGGACGAGCCCTTCACCTACATGGATCTCGTTGCGGCCATTCATCCGGACGACCGGCCCAAGCAGGCGGAGGCCGTCGCGCATGCGATGGCGAACCGGACGGATCTGCATGTGGAATACCGCGCCATCTGGCCGGATCAGAGCGAGCACTGGATCCGGATCAGCGGACGCACGCGCCTCAGCCCGGACGGATCCCTCTCAATGGTGGGCGTCTCGCAGGACGTGACGGAGGGGCGGGAGGCGGACGAGCGGCAGGCGCTTCTGCTGCATGAGCTCAACCACCGGGTCAAGAACACCCTGGCGACGGTGCAGTCGGTCGCCGCCATGACGCGCCGGGCCGCGGAGGCGGGGGACCCCTACGCGTGGGACGCGTTCATCGGGCGCCTCCAGGGCCTCGCCAAGACGCACGACCTGCTCACCAGCACGAGCTGGAGCGGCGCGCTGCTCGAAGATGTGCTCAGAAGCGAGCTCGATCCTTATCAGGACGCCTTGCGCCAGCGGATCAGGTTCAGGGGACCTAAGGTCAATCTACAGCCGAGCGCCGTGCTGGCTCTCGGGCTGGCGGTGCACGAACTCGCCACCAACGCCGTAAAGTACGGAAGCCTTTCGGCCGAGAACGGCAGACTGTCCGTGATGTGGGCCGTCACGAGCGGCCCTGGCCCTGCTCTGCTCCTCGTGGAGTGGACGGAAAGGGGCGGTCCGCTCGTGAAGAAGCCCGAACGGCAGGGCTTCGGCACCAAACTCATTCAGCGAGGATTGGCGCAGCAGCTCGGGGGCGACATCAAGCTCGACTTTGCGCCGGCCGGGGTGCGCTGCGTCATCACGTTCCCTATCGAGTCGGTGCTGATCGCGGCCGAAGTGGCCGACGAGGAGGAGAAGCGCTTCGCCTGACGGGGCGAAGCGCCGGTTTCGGCAGGCTCAGTCCTGGCGGAGCTCCACGAAGGGCTCGTCGTAGATCGCCGTCCGCAGGATATTGTCGCCGCGCACGTAGCCTCGGTACATCCCGGAGCAGTTGAACGGCAGCGACACCGCGCCGGTCCGGTCGACCGCAATGATGCCACCGGATCCGCCGACAGGCGCCAGCAGATCCATCACCACCGCGCGCGTGGCTTCGTCCAGGGACTGTTTCGCGTAACGCATGCGCGAAGCGATCTCGTGGCCCGCCGCATAGCGGATGAAGATCTCCCCGTGTCCGGTGCCTGACATCGCGCAGGTTTCGTTGTCGGCCCAGGTGCCGGCGCCGATCACCGGGCTGTCGCCGACGCGGCCCGGTGACTTCGCCGTCATGCCGCCCGTCGAGGTCGCGGCGGCGAGATTCCCGTGGCGGTCGCGCGCGACGGCCCCGACCGTGCCGTGCTTGCGCGACTCGTCCTGGTCCTCCTGGCCGCTGCGGCGCATGGCGAGGGTGTCCTGCAGGGCCTGCCAGCGAGCTTCGGTGAAGAAGTAGGAGGGCTCCTCGAAGGCCAGTCCCCGGTCGCGGCAGAACTGCATCGCGCTTTCGCCGATGAGGAACACGTGGCCCGAATGCTCCATCACGGCGCGGGCCGCGAGAATCGGGTTGCGCGGGCCGCAGATCCCCGCCACCGCACCGGCCGCCCGGTCCCGGCCGGCCATGACGGCGGCATCCATCTCCTGCTTGCCGGCGGAGGTGTAGACCGCGCCGCGGCCCGCATTGAACAGGGGCTCGTCCTCCAGCGCCATCACGGCGGCGGTCGCGCCGTCGAGGGCCGTGCCGCCCTCGGCCAGGACCTTGCGCCCGGCATCCAGCGCGCGACGCAGGCCCGCGTGATAAGCCGCCTCGCGCTCGGGCGTCATCTTGCTGCGCAGGATGGTGCCGGCGCCGCCGTGAACGGCGAGGACGAAATCATTGTCGGCTGTGGACGTCATGGGTTCAGGCTTTCGTCGAAGGAAGGTGGGTGAGGACTTCCGCGAGTCCGGGGCGATGATGACCGGCGCGGCCGGTCATGGGGCCGGCCGCCGCGAGGGCGTCGAGCACGGCCTCCTGGGTCGCGTCGGCCATGGCCTCGAACAGGAGGTCGATGCGGTTCTCGTTGAGGATGTCGATTGTCACGAGCGCCGTCTTCTCGTCGTGCGACAGGCGGTTGGCGGTGGTGAAGCCGAGCGCGATGTCGCCGCTACCATGGCCCCAGAACGAGCCGAGGCGCGCAAGCCCCACGCCGGAGCGGCGGATCACGCGCTTGAGCTGCCGGTCGCTCAGCGGGATGTCGGTCGCCACCACGATGATGATGGAGCCCTTCTCGGCTGCGGGTTCGGTGTCCGCCATCTCGGGCGACGCGCGCGTTCCGTCCGGCAGCCGCAGGTCGCCGGCACGGCCGAAATTGGACAGGACCAGGACACCGAGATGAAAGTCGCGGCCGTCGAGGTCGAGGCGGCGCGAGGACGTGCCGACGCCGCCCTTGAACCCGAAGGTGCTCATGCCGCAGCCGGCGCCGACCGCGCCGACGGTGCAATCGGATGAGGCTCCGGCAAGGGCCGCCTGCGCGTCGTCTTCCGTGACGGCGAGGGCCTGAATGTCGTTGAGATAGCCGTCGTTGCACTCGAACACCACCGGGTTCACGGTGGCGGTCTCGCGGCCGATATCCGGGTTCCGGGCGATCGCCTGGCGGACGAGCGCCGTGCAGCAGGTGCCGACCGACAGGGTGTTGGTGAGGAGGATCGGCGTCTCGATGACGCCCAGCTCCTCGACCTGCACCAGACCCGCGCTCTTGCCGAAGCCGTTGAGCACATGCACCGCCGCCACCGGCTTGTCGCGGTAGAGGTTGCCGTCGTGCGGCACGATGGCCGTGACGCCGGTGCGGAGCTCGCCCTGGTTCAGGGTGCGATGGCCAACCCGCACGCCCGGAACGTCACAGATGCTGTTGCGCGGGCCTGCGGGCAGCGCGCCGCAGGCGAGGCCGAAGTCCCGGGCGCGGCGGGGCCCGCTCATCAGGCGCATTCCTGCTTCACGTAAGCGGCGACTTCCGCATGGGTCGCGATCCACACGTCCGAGCGCTGCGTGATCTCCTCCAGCAGCTTCTCGAGAATCCAGATGCGCGAGCGGTAGCCGGTCACGTGCGGGTGCATAGTGAGGAGGAACAGGCCGCCTTCCTCGTAGGCCCGCTCGAACTCGCGGAAGAAGATGTCGTAGACGGCGGTCGGCGGCGTGTGCGGGCGCAGGCCGTTGAACCGGTGCATGTTGAAATAGACCGCATCGTCGCGGATCCACTCCACCGGCAACTCGACGATGCCGGTCGGCTCGCCCTTCTCGACGAGCTCGTAGGGGTCGTCGTCCGCCATGAGGGAGGAATCGTAGAGGAGGCCGAGCTCGCGCTCGATGCGCAGCGTGTCGGGGCTGAAGTCCCAGGACGGGGTGCGCAGGCCTACGGGGCGCACGCCCGTGACGCGCTCCAGGGTGTCGGTGGCCCGGAACATCAGGTCGCGTTCGATCTCGTAGGGAAGCTGGCTGTTGAGCTCGTGGATCCAGCCGTGGATGCCGATCTCGTGGCCCTCGGCCACGACCCGGCGCTGCTCGTCCTCGTAGAGGAGCGCGGCGACCGCGGGCACGAAGAAGGTGGCCTTTGCGTCGTATTTCGCGAGCGCATTGAGGATGCGGGGAACGCCCTGCCGGTTGCCGTACTGGCCCTGCGACATGCGCCCGATGGACCGGCCGCCGTCGCGCAGCTCGTTGGTCTCGTGGTCGGAATCGAACGAGAGAGCGACGGCGCAGCGCGCGCCGTTCTTCCAGCGGGCGGGCTTCAGGGAGCGCCCGGCCCGGACGTGCTCGACCTTGGTGCGCCAGGTGCTCTCGTCCCAGCTCCACGGCTGGCTGCTGCTGATGTCATTCATGGGCCTTCCCTTTGTTGTTGTGAAGCCGGCGCAAGCCGGCCTCAGGAGCGTCCGCCGTCGACGGAGATGATCTGCCCGGAGATCCAGGCGGCGGCATCGGAGCAGAGGAACAGCACCGCGTCCGAGATGTCCTGCGGGCGGCCGAGGCGCCGGGTGTGGATGCTCTCCACCAGCCGCGCCTGTCCCTCGGGACCGTAGCTCTCCCACTGGCGCTGCGTCGCCGGGTTCGACAGCACGAAGCCCGGGGCGACGCTGTTCACGGTGACGCCATGGGGGCCGAGCTCGAAGCTCAGCTGCTTGGTGAGCCCGACGAGAGCGTGCTTCGAGGCCGTATAGGCCTGGATCCCGGTCAGGCTCGGACGCAGGCCCGCGCCGGACGAGATATTGACGATCCGGCCGAAGCCCTGGCGCTTCATGTGCGGCGCCGCTCCTTGCGAGCAATAGAACGCGCCATGCACATTGGCCTCGAACAGAACGAGCCAGTCCTGCTCGCTCACCTCCTCGATCGGCTTCGCCACCTGGCCGCGCACGCCGCCGGCGCAGTTGACCAGAATGTCGATGCCCCCGAGGTCCGCGGCCATTTCGTTCATCACGTCCGACACCGCCGAGCGGTCGGCGAGGTCGAGGGTCCGGGTCGCCCTGGCGCCCGCCTCCGCGGCGACGCGCAGGCCCTCGGCGTCGAGGTCGAGCGCCCAAACCTGGGCGCCCTCCGCTGCGAGAGCCTGAACGATGGAGCGCCCGATACCCTGGGCGGCGCCGGTCACGACGGCGCGACGATTGGTGAAATCGAGCTTCATGGTTCGAGCATCAGATCAAGAGTGGACCAGGAGAGTTCGCGACGGCCGTCTTCGAGGTCGTGGATCAGTCCGACGAGCTTTCTGAGGGCAGGGGTCGGGATGCCCGCCTCGTCGCCGAGATCGGCGATGATGGCGAGCTGCGCATCGACCTCCGTCTTGCGCTTGCGCACGGCGAGGTCGCGCCAGATGCCCGAATGGGTCTTGGCCGTGTGGCGGTTGAATTCCGCCATGTCGGCGACGGAACGGCGCGCCGCCTCCTCGCTCGCGCCCGGCATGAAGGCCTCGGGGTCGAAGCCGTTGAAGCCGAGCGGGCTCACGCCCCGCGCCTTGGCAATCGCCATGACCTCCTGGCCGACGCGGCGGAACACCGGGAAGTGTTTCTCGGAGGCCAGGTTCTCCGACATGGAGGCATTGGTGAGGGCGGTGACGAACAGGAGAGCCCCGTAGCCGAGCTTGCCCCAGAGATAGCCCCAGATGTTGTCGGTGAGCACCGCCTTCGGCTCGAAGATCGAGAGCAGGCGATGATAGTCCTTCGCGCGCTCCGTGATGCGGCCGTCGATCTCGCCGACCGCGACGGCGGCGCGGTTGCCGAACAGGATGCGGCCGGGCTCGAGCCAGTCCGCCCCGAAGTTCACGAAGCAGCCCACGGTGCGCTCGGCGCCAATCTCCTCGGCGATGACGAGTTCGTTGAGCCCGTTCTGCGCCGACAGCACGGAGCCGTCGTCGGCCAGATGATCCTTAAGGGCGCGCACCGCATCGCGAGTGTGATGCGCCTTCACGGCCAGGATGATGCGCTTGTAGCGGCCGGTTACCTGATCCGGGGTCAGCGCCTTGACCGGCTGGCGGAAGGTTTCGACCGGGCCTTCGATGGCGAGGCCGTCCCGGTTCATGGCCTCCACGTGCGGCGCGACGATGTCGACGAGCACCACGTCCTCGCCCGCGCGGATCAGGTAGGCGCCGAGCGTTCCGCCGATGGCGCCGGCGCCCCAGATCAGGATCGTGTTTTCGTTCGTCATCACCAGCTCTCGATCAGTGCGCGGGTTTCATCGATGGCGACGGACCAGATGGCGTTCATGTCCTCGTCGGAGCGCTGGTAGCGGCCGCCGAAATTGCCGTCGCCGAGGATTTCGCGCACGCCTTCGGGCCCGAAGGTGCGCATGCGGTCGAGGTCCACCATCGGCTTCTGGTGATCGGGCTGCGCGATGTTGGGCAGGCGCGTCCAGGGGAAGTTCTCCATCCAGGAGGCGTGCGAGGCGACCGGATCGATCTGCTTCACCTTCTCGAAGGTCTTCGGCGCGTTCCACCAATTGTGGAACTTGACCCGGCAATCCGGGTTCTGGCCCATCCACTCGATCGCCGCCGTGTGGCCCGGCGTGTTGCCGCCATGGCCGTTGACGAACAGGATGCGACGGAAGCCCGTGCGGCGCAGCGAGTCGAGGATGTCGGTCAGCATGCGCAGGTACGTGTCTGCCTTCAGCGACACGGTGCCCGGATAGGCCATGAAATAGGGCGTGATGCCGTAGCCGACGACCGGGAAAACCGGCACGCCGAGAGGCTCGGCGGCCTCGGTCGCGACGCGCTCCGCCAGGATGCTGTCGACGGAGAGGCTCAGGTAGGCGTGCTGCTCCGTGCAGCCGAGCGGCACGACCGCGCGGTCGTCCGATTTCAGGTACTGTTCGACCTGAAACCAATTCATCTCGCTGATTTTCATGAAAGTTGGTCCTCGTTTTGATTCGTTGCCGAACGCAGCCGCTCGATCACCGGCAGAAGGGTCTGCCGGATGGCGTGAGGATCGGGCACGTATCGGAATTCGATGGCCTGCCGTCCCTGCGGCAGGAACTCCTTGACGGTCGCCTCCGCGCCGCTGGCGTAGATGGCGACGTCGACGGAGGCCAGGAAGGCCTTGAGGTCGGGCGCCGTGATAAGGCGGACGTCGACGTCGGAGACGTGAGGCGCGAAGCGCAGCACGCCGGGCTTCATCAGAGCCATGAAGGTGGGGAAGATCGACACGATGCCGACCCGGGCCATCGGGTCGATGGTGGCGAGGAGCTTGCGCGTGTCCTCGGCCGGAATGAAGCTGAGGCCCACGACCGGAATGCCGGTCGGGATCAGGTGCTCGACCTCATTGCGGCGGTGGGCGAGCGTGAGGCAGATGTCGCAGGGCTGCGGGAAGGCTTCACCCGATTGCAGACCATCGACTGTCGTCACCGCGATGGTGTCTCCCGGGCCGAGATACTCCTGGATGCGATCGGCATATTGCTGCGTCGTGTCGATGAAGTTGCCCACCATCACGAGGCGCACGGGGCGGGTCGGCGTGCGGCCGCGCGCCGCGCGGGCATTGACGAGCGACGACACGACGGAGGGCGCAAGTCCAAGCTGCTCGGCCTCGTCGAACAGCGATTCGATGCGCGCCTGGATCTTGCGCATGGCCGTGGTGCGCACGCCGTCGCCGAGATGACCCTCGCCCACATAGGTGCCGGCGCCGGGACGGGACTCGATCAGCCCTGCGTGCCGCAGTTCCCGGTAGACCGTCGCGACGGTCATGTTGGCGATCCCGGCGCGCTCGGCCAACTCGCGCACGGAAGGCAGGCGCTGTCCCACCGGTAGTTCGCCGAGTGCGATGCCGAACTCGATCAGTCCGCGCAGCTGGATGCCGAGAGGCACCGGAAGCGTGCGGTCGAGCGCATTCGCAAGGCTCGCCAGAATCCGCTCCTCGGGCGTCTGTTCCGCTTCATTATTACAGTTGCCTACGGAAACGGCAGAGTATGTTTGAGTTTTAATCACGTCGCAGTTGACTTTAATTGACGCGGTGACCTACCGTTCTAATCGACAAGAACACCTTGAACGAAAAGTAAGGTCATTAGCAAGAGGGGATATGCAGTGAAACAAACTTTCAAGCTTGGCGGGGCGCTGGTCGCAGCCCTCCTTCTCGGAACGACGCTGAGCGGCGCGGCCTCGGCGCAGACACTCACCATGGGCCTGCGCGCCGGTCCCGACTCGATCGACCCGCATTGGTCGACCCTGGGCAGCCAGGCCGAGGCCCTGCGCCACATCTTCGATACGCTCGTGATGGCGGACGAGAACCTGCAGCTGAAGCCCGGTCTCGCGACGTCCTGGAAGCCGATCGACGACACCACCTGGGAATTCAAGATCCGCGAGGGCGTGAAATTCCACGACGGGTCCGAGCTCACCGCCGAGGACGTGAAGTTCTCGATCGACCGCATCCCGGTCGTGACCGGCCCGATGAGCATGACGATCTACACGAAGCAGGTCGAGTCCACGTCGGTCGCCGACAAGTACACCCTGCACGTGAAGACCAAGAAGCCGGCCCCGACGCTGCCGAACGACTTCATCCGCCTCTTCGTCGTGTCTAAGAGCATCGGCGCGGAGGCCCGCAACGAGCAGTTCAACTCCGGCAAGGCCGCCATCGGCACGGGCCCGTACAAGTTCGTCTCCTGGGAGCCCAAGGGCGATCTCGTGCTCGAGCGCTTCGACGGCTACTGGGGTGAGAAGCAGCCGTGGCAGAAGGTCGTCCGCAAGGAGATCCCGAACGATCCGGCCCGCATGGCGGCCCTCAAGTCCGGCCAGGTCGATCTTGTCAACTACGTTCCGGCCACCGACTACGCCGCGATGCAGCGCGACAAGTCGGTCGACACCTTCGTGGCTGACTCGGTCTACTTCCTGAACCTCACGCCGAACGTGAAGGAGACCCTGCCGCGCAAGGTGAAGGTCGACGGCAAGGAAATCGACGCCAACCCGCTGCGCGACCCCAAGGTGCGCGAGGCCATGGACCTTGCCATCGACCGCAAAACGCTCGTGCGCGTCGTGCTCGAAGGTCTGGGCCGTCCGGCTAACCAGCTGATGCCCGCGAGCTTCTTCGGCGGCAGCAAGAACCTGCCCGAGCGTCCCTACGACCTCGCCAAGGCCAAGCAGCTCCTGGCCGACGCCGGTTACCCGAAGGGCTTCGAGATCGACTTCCACTGCACCAACAACCGCCTGCCCGGCGACTCGGCAGTGTGCGAAGCGCTCTCGCAGATGTGGGCCCGCGCCGGCCTGAAGGTGAACGCCAACGCGCTGAACGGCACGGTGTTCTTCCCGGCCCAGCAGAAGGGCGAGTTCTCCCTGTGGATGAGCGGCTGGGGCACCCTGACCGGCGAGGCGAGCTACACCTATGGCTCGCTCGTGCATACGGCGGATCCGACTACGGGTCTTGGCGCCTTCAACAAGCAGGGCTACTCGAACCCCGAGGTCGACAAGCTCCTGCAGGAAGGCTCCCGCACCATGGACGACGCGAAGCGCCGTGCGCTCTTCGAGAAGGTGACGGAAGTCTCCATGAACGACCGCGCCCTCATCCCGACCGTGCAGCTCCAGACCGTCTGGGCGGCCAAGAAGGGCATGATGACCATCCCGGCCCGCGTCGACCAGGAGACGCTGGCCTATGAGATCAAGCCGAAGAGCTGATCCGACACTCTGCCGGCCGGGAGGGGCAGCCCGGCCGGTCCTTCTTCCGGAGTCGCTTCGGTTTCTCACGAAATCGCGGCGCTCCGGACAATCTTTTTGACGTCACCCTGTCAGGCTCAGTGTTCCCATTCGCCTGACGGCATTTTCAAAACCATGCGCGAGACAGCATGATCGGATTTCTCATCCAGCGCATTCTTCAGGCGCTCCTGGTCATTATCGCGATGTCGATCATCGTGTTTCTGGGCGTCTACGCCATCGGAAACCCGATCGATGTGATGATCGATCCCGCTTCGGACCAGGCCCTGCGCGAGGCGCTGATCCATCGCTACGGCCTCGACCGTCCCCTCATCGAGCAGTACTTCATCTTCATGAACAACATGCTGCACGGGGATCTCGGCGAGTCGTTCATCTATCGCCTCCCGGTGCTTAGCCTGATCTGGTCGCGCTTCCCCGCGACCCTCGAACTCGCCCTGACGGCGATGATGATCGCCACGTGCCTCGGCATCCCGCTCGGTCTCTGGGCCGGCTACAAGCCGGACTCCCTGTCGGCCCGCGCCATCATGGCGTTCTCGGTCCTCGGCTTCAGCGTTCCGACCTTCTGGGTCGGCCTGCTGCTCATCATGATGTTCGCGGTCGAGCTCGGCTGGCTGCCCTCCGGCGGCCGCGGGCCGGTGACGAACGTGCTCGGCATGCCGCTCTCCATCACGTCGCTCGAAGGCTGGAGCTACATCATCCTGCCGGCCTTCAACCTCGCCCTGTTCAAGCTCGGCCTCCTGATCCGCCTCACCCGGGCGGGCACGATCGAGGTGATGAGCTCAGACTACGTGCGCTTCGCCCGCGCCCAGGGCCTGTCGGAGAGCAAGGTCGTGGGCCTGCACGTTCTCAAGAACATCTCGATTCCGATCGTCACCGTGTTCGGCCTCGAGCTCGGCTCGACGCTCGCCTTCGCGGTCGTGACCGAAACCGTGTTCAACTGGCCCGGCATGGGCAAGCTCATCATCGACTCCATCACCGTGCTCGACCGGCCCGTGATGGTCGCCTACCTCATCCTCGTCGTGTTCCTGTTCGTCGTGATCAATCTCGTAGTCGATTTGATTTACGGCCAGCTCGATCCGCGCATCCGTGTGAAGGCCGCCTCATGAGCAGCTCTCCCGCCATCTCCGCTCCGGCCGAGACCCGTTGGGTCCGGCTCGGCAATTTCTGGTCCGACTTTAAGCAGAGCCCTGTTGCGGTCGCGGCGCTCATCGTCATCGTTTCGGTGGTGCTCATGGCGGTCCTTGCGCCGCTCGTGGCGCCGCAGGATCCCTACAACCAGCAGACGCTCGACCTGTTCGACGCCCGCCTCGAGCCCGGTGAAGTTGGGTCGGGCGGCTACGTTCACTGGCTCGGCACGGATGCCGCCGGCCGCGACGTGTACTCGGCCATCCTCTACGGTCTGCGCACAAGCCTGATCGTCGGCGTGATGGCCGGAACCTTCGCGCTCGTGCTCGGCGCCACGGTCGGCCTCATCGCGGCCTATTACGGCGGCCGGATCGAGGCGATCATCATGCGCGTCATCGACCTGCAGCTCTCGCTGCCGGCGATCCTTCTCGCGCTCGTGCTCGTCGCCATGCTCGGACAGGGCCTGCCGCAGCTCGTCACGGCGCTCGTTGCCGCACAATATGCGTATTTCGCCCGCACGACCCACGGCGCGGCGAGCGCGGAGCGCCGCAAGGACTACATCGAGGCGGCCCTGTCGACGCCGCTGCCGGCCCGCCAGGTGCTGTTCCGCCACCTCCTGCCGAACGCGCTTCCGCCGCTGATCGTGGTGGCGACCGTGCAGGTGGCGAACTCGATCGCGCTGGAGGCCACCCTGTCGTTCCTCGGCCTCGGGCTGCCGCTGACCCAGCCGTCGCTGGGGTCGCTGATCTCCAACGGCTTCCAGTTCCTGCTCTCGGGCCGCTACTGGATCTCGATCTATCCCGGCATCGCCCTGATGCTGACCGTCGTCGCCATCAATCTCGTGGGCGACCAGGTGCGTCACGTCCTGAACCCGAGGCGCAGCCGATGAGCGAGCCCGTCCTTCGCGTCAAAGACCTCCGGACCCAGTTCCACACCCGGGCCGGCATCCTCAAGGCCGTCGACGGCGTCAGCTTCGAGGTCGGCCGCGGACGCATCCTCGGCCTTGTGGGCGAATCCGGCTCCGGCAAGAGCGTCACCGGCTACTCGATCCTCGGCCTCATCGAGGCCCCGGGCGAGGTCGCCGGCGGCCAGGTGCTGCTCAACGGCCAGGACCTCACCAAGCTCAAGGGCGAGGCCATCCGCCGCGTGCGCGGCGCGCAGGTCGCCATGGTGTTCCAGGACCCCATGATGACCCTCAACCCGGTGCTCAAGATCGGGACGCAGATGATCGCGGCGGTGCGCGCCCATGACCGCGTCTCCCGCAAGGTGGCCTGGACCCGTGCCCGCGACGCGCTGGCCAAGGTCGGCATCCCGAGCCCGGAAGAGCGTCTCGACGCCTATCCGCACCAGCTCTCCGGCGGCATGCGCCAGCGGGTCGCCATCGCCATCGCGCTCCTGCACAACCCGGCCGTGATCATCGCGGACGAGCCGACCACGGCGCTCGACGTATCGATCCAGGGCCAGATCCTCGCCGAGGTGCGCCGTCTCGCCGACGAGACCGGCACTGCCTTCGTGTGGGTGACGCACGACCTCGCCGTTGTGTCGAGCCTCGCGGACGACATCTGCGTCATGTATGCGGGCCGCGTCGTCGAGACCGGTGCGGCCGCGGACGTGATCGCCGCGCCGCGTCATCCCTACACGGCGGGACTCCTCGCCTCCGTGCCGGCCGAGCACGAGCCCGGAACGCGTCTGCCGCAGGTTCCGGGGTCGACGCCGTCGCTCGCCAACCTGCCGCCGGGCTGCGCCTTCGCGCCGCGCTGCTTCAGGGCAGGACCCGCCTGCACCACCACGCCGCCCGTCCAAGACTTCGGAGACGGACGCACCGCCCTTTGCCATTACCCGATCGAGACCGATAAATGTCAGCCGCTCTCCTCGACATCGACCACGTATCGAAGCGCTTCGTAAAGCGCCCGAGCCTCGGGGAGCGCATCGCGGGCCTCATCGGCGCCGGCCGCAACACGGAGATCGTCCGTGCCGTCAGCGACGTCAGCCTCAAGATCCGCAAGGGCGAGGTCATCGGCCTCGTGGGCGAATCCGGCTGCGGCAAGTCCACCCTCGGGCGCATCGTGGCCGGCATTTACGCGCCGAGCGACGGCAAGATCCTGTTCGACGACAAGCCCGTCGCGAGGGAGCAGGGCCGCCACACCCAGAAGCTCACGACGCGGGTGCAGATGGTGCACCAGGATCCCTTCGCGAGCCTCGATCCGCGCATGCGCATCGGCGACACGGTGGCGGAAGGCCCGATTACGCATCGGATCGTGAAGTCGCGCGACGCCGATTCCTACGTGGCCGACATGCTGGGACGCGTCGGCCTCGACCCGAGCTATCGCCGCCGCTTCCCGCACCAGTTCTCGGGCGGACAGCGCCAGCGCATCGCGATCGCCCGCGCGCTCGCCATGAAGCCGGATCTGCTCGTCCTCGATGAGCCGGTCGCGTCGCTCGACGTGTCGATCCAAGCGCAGGTGCTCAACCTGTTCATGGACCTGCGCCAGGACCTCGACCTCACGGCGATCTTCATCAGCCACGATCTGGGCGTGGTGCGTCACGTCTCCGACCGGGTCGCGATCATGTATCTCGGACGCATCGTGGAGCTCGCGCCGACGGCCGAACTCTATGCGGCGCCCAACCACCCCTACACGCGGGCCCTGTTCGAGAGCGTTCCGCGCGTCGGCGTCGGCCGCAAGAACTTCCGGCCCATCGCGGGCGAGATCCCGTCGCCGCTTCATCCGCCGAGCGGCTGCCACTTCCATCCCCGCTGCCCCTTCGCAGGCCCGCGCTGCAAGCGCGAGGCTCCGCCTCTCGCCGCGATCGGCCCCGGCCGCTTCTCGGCCTGCCATCTCAACACCGGCGGCACCGAATAACCGCAGAAATCCCGTGACATGACCCAGCAAGCCTCCATTGCCGCGCTCAACGAGCGCGTCGCCGCCGTCAACGACGTGCTCAACGCCACTTCGGTCCTCACCTGGGACTCTCGCACCATGATGCCGCCGGGCGGCGCGGAGACGCGCGGCCAGCAGATCGCGACCCTCACGCGGGTGGCGCGCGACCTCCTGCTCTCGTCGGAGACAGAGGCGGCGCTCGGCAATGCCGAGCGGGCCATCGAGAGCCTGCCCGACGATGCGCCGGAGCGGCGGATCGTGGCGCAGACGCGTCATGCCTTCGAGCATCATCGCCGCGTCCCGGCCTCCCTCATTCAGGAGCGGGCGGCTCTTCGCACGGTGGCGCAGGCGGCCTGGATCGAGGGGCGCGCCAAGAGCGACTTCTCGATCTTTGCGCCCCACCTCGCCAGGACCGTGGAGCTCTCCCGCGCCTATGCGGACTGCATCGGCTGGAGCGAGCACCCCTACGACGCCATGGTGTCGATCTACGAGCCGGGCGAGACGGCTTCCAGCCTCAAGCGCCTCTTCGCGACTCTGCGTTCCAGCATGCAGCCGATCCTGGATGCTGCGCGCTCGCGCCCGGCGCCGCGCTCCGACTTCCTGTTCCGCGAATTCCCCGAGGAGGGGCAGCGGGCCTTCGGGCTGAGCATGGCCGAAAAGCTCGGCTACGACCTGAAGCGCGGACGTCTCGACACGACGGTGCATCCGTTCGAGGTGTCGTTCACCCGCAACGACGTGCGGATCACGACCCGCTACAACCGCAACTATCTTCCGGCCTCCCTCTTCGGCACCGCCCACGAGACAGGCCACGGACTCTACGAGCAGGGCGTCGACCCGGCCTATACCCGCACGACGCTGGCGACTGACCTCGTCGGCCTCTATGCGGTCGGGGGCACGAGCTTTGGGGCGCACGAATCCCAGTCGCGCCTGTGGGAGAACCACGTGGTGCGCAGCCGGACCTTCTGGCAGCTGCATTTCCCGGAGCTGCAGCGGCACTTCCCCGATCAGCTCGGCGATGTGAGCGCGGAGGAGTTCTACCGCGCCGTCACGCGCGTGGAGCCGGGCTTCATCCGGGTCGAGGCGGACGAGCTGACGTACGATTTCCACATCATGCTGCGCGTCGACATCGAATGCGCCCTCATGGACGGCTCGCTGCCCGTGGCGGACCTGCCGGCCGCCTGGAATGCCGCCATCAAGCGCGATCTCGGCCTCGACGTGCCGAACGACTCCAAGGGCGTGCTCCAGGACGTGCACTGGTCGACGGGTTACATCGGCTCCTTCCCGACATACACGATCGGCAACGTCATGGCCGCCCAGGTCATGGAGACCCTGCGCCGGCAGGATGTAGGCCTCGACGCGGCGGTCGATGCGGGAGACTATGCTGGTCTTGCGGACGCGCTACGCGGCAAGATCTGGCAGCACGGCCGCCGCTTCATGCGCGACGAGCTACTGGTGCGCGAGACGGGCCGCGGCCTCGATCCCGCGCCCTATCTCGCCTATCTCCAGGGCAAATACGCGTCGTAAAGCGACGCCTCAGCCTTGCTGCGTCCGGCTGCGCGCCTCCTGCGCCAGCCGGACCAGCAGGGGCCGCAGCTCCGCCCCGCTCTTCAGGGGCTCGGGGAAGGTGAGGCGCACGATCTCGTCCCCGAGTGCGAGCACCATTCCCTCCGGATCGATCCCCGACAGGCGCCATGCGCCTTCGCGGGCGCCGCACAGGCGCGCCGCATAAAGCGCGACCGCATCGGCATGGTCGTCGTTCATGTGCTCGACGGCGCCGGCCTCCATCTCGACGAGGTCGGCCAGTCCGTCGAGCGACGTCAGCACGTCGGTCCGGTCCATCCGGTAGGCGCGCCCGAAGCCTCCGTTGAGGCTCGCCGACGTGACGTCGAGGCGCCAGAACGAGAAGTCCGGAAAGTCCACGTAAAGGCTGGCCTTCGGCTGGTGCGCCAGGTAGCGGCGACGGATCCGGTCGCCCTCGGCCGTCCCGCGTTCGATCCGCTTCGCTTCGGCCGGCAGGGTGATGCGCGGATGGGCGAGCGGATCGCCCTTGCCGGAGGCGGACAGCAGCAGGGAGCAGCGGTTGTCGGCTTCGAGCAGCTTGGTATGCACCGAGAGCTGCGACGTGAGGATCAGAGGCGATCCGTCGAGATCGGTGGCAACCGCCACGAGGCTGGCGAAGGGAAAGCCCGCCGCGGGATCGTTGGTGGCAAGCGCGCCCGAGCGCGCCGTGCGCATCAGGGTCTTGGCGATCTGGCGGGCCTCGTTGTCGACCGGCAGCGTCGGATCCTTCATGCCATCTTTCTCCCCTGCGGCCCAGGAAACGGCCGCATTCATGAGCGTGCGGCCATTCTGTCGCGTAAAGCTTCGAAGCGGGCAAGCTGTTCCGTCTTCAGGCTCCGGTCCCCGTTCCGGCCGACGAAGACCTTGAACATGGCCTCGCCCTCCAGGTTGATGAACTGCACCGAGCAGGAGCGTTTGCCGAAGAAGGGGCGGTCGACGAAATGAATCGACTGGCAGCGATCGGCCCTGAGGTGCCCGCCGATCGGGCTGTCGCCGTGGACATTGAAGTAGCCGCGGCCGAAAGAACCCGACGGGATGCCGCCTTTGCACTCGAAGACGCCGTCGCGGGTATGGACCACGAAGGTGATCTCGCCCCAGGCCACCAGATCCTTCCAGATCTCCTCGAAGGCGGAGCCGTCCGCCGGCACGGACGCGCCCTCGGGAAGGCACGCGAGGACGTCCGCGAGCGGCACGCCCACATCGGCCGCGATGGTCTCGAGGACACCGTCGGGCTTCGCGGCGAGCTGCGCGCGAATCCGGTCCTCCGGGCGAGCGAGGGGAGAGACTTGGGCCATGGCTGCACTCACTCCGCCGCCTTCGGGAGCGACCCGATGGTCTGGATGACCTCGAAGCCCTCGAATTCCGGGTGCCCGAGGGTGAGCGGCTTGTTGGAGCCGGTGCTTGCACGGGTATGGGAGGCGCGGAATTGCTCCGAGCGGGTCCAGGCCTCGAAATGCGCCTTCGTGGCCCAGACCGTGTGCGAGGAGTAGAGCACGTGATCCTCACGCTCCGGCCCGCGCAGCATGTGGAACTCGACGAAGCCGTCGAGCTCGTGCAGATGACTCTCCCGCGTGAGCCAGCGCTGCTCGAACTCCTGCGCGGCATCTTTCAGGACCTTGAAGCGGTTCATGGCGATGAACATCGGATGTGCACTCCTCATCGTTGGGTGTCAGTGACTTAGCGGCTGGCGAATTTGACCGTCAGGCCGAACTTGGCCGTGAGGCCGGGACTGGCGTTGCTGTTCAGGTATTGGGTGTACTGCCGGTCGAACACGTTCTGGATGCTGACGTCGCCGCTGATGTTCTCGTCGTAGCGGTAGGACGCGAACAGATCGACGAGGCCATAGCCCTTTGTCGGATTCGTGACGGCGAGCTGGGCATCGTCCAAGAAGGTCAGGCGGGTTCCGACCGTGAGCTTGTCGTCGAAGAGGCGCAGCCCGACCGTCGTGCTGATCCGATTCGGCAGCACCGAATTGAGCGGATCGCCCGTGACCTCGTTCCTACCGTCGATGATGGTGCCGGCGAGGCTCACGAAGCCGCCGCCCCAATCATAAGCAGCCTCCAGCTCCGCTCCTTGCAGGCGCGCCTTGGCGATGTTCTGATACTGCTGGTCCCGCATGGGGATGGCGCAGAGCGTAGGCACGAAGTTGCAGACGAAGACCGGCATGCCCGGAACGACCGGCACGTTGTAGACAGGGCCGACCGCGACCGTGTCGATGTAATCGTCGATCTCGTTGTGGAACACCGACGCCTTGGCGCGGAAGCTGTCGCCGTCGCGCAGCACGTTGTCGTACTGGACGTTGACGCCGCCTTCGAGGTTGTGCGCCACTTCGGGCCTCAGGGATGGGTTCGGCAGGATGTTGAAGACCGGGTAGGGGTGCGCCCCCTGAATCAGGGTCTCGGTGATCGAGGGTGCGCGGTAGCCTTCCGCATATGTGCCGTAGAACTCGATGCCCTGGACCGGCGCGACGCCCACCGTGATCTTGGGCGAGACGCGCGATCCGTCCGAGCCGATGCCGCCGCCGTTCAGATCGTAGCCGTCGAAGCGCAGGGCTCCGATGGCGCGCAGCCAGGGCGTCACCCTGACCTCGTCCTGGATGAAGCCGCCGAAGAGCCGGCGTTCGCCCGAGGGCGTGAAGGCCGAGCCGTAGCCGCCGGCCCGGTCGTCCGTCTTGCCCTGGTCCTGTGCGCCGTCGATGCCGAAGGTGAGGGCGTGGCCGAGGCCGAAGGTCTCGAATCGGGCGGTGTTGCTGATGTCGAAGCCAGCCGTATCCATGCTGTAGTTCAGCGGATCGCCGGGCTTCACGCCCAGGCTGCCGTAGGTCCGGCTCGGCGTGACGACGCGCTTCCGGTCCTCGGTGGTGGTGTAGTAGGCTTTCACGTTCAGGTCGAACCACTGGATGTCCGGGCGGCTGAAGCGATAGCCGAGCGTGAAAGTGTTGGCCGTGACGTCGTTCCGGAACCGCGTTCCCGTGCCGGTGTCGCCGTTATTGGCGAAGTCGTAGTTCTGCAGCAGGGCGGAGCCGCTCACCGTGTGGCCGTCAGCCGGGTAAAGGTTGAACTTGAACAGACCCGAGGTCAGCTCGGAATCGGAATCTCGGATCGTGTCGCCGTTGCCGTCGCGATAGTTGCCCGTGTTGCGGTAGAGGAACTGGCCGAACACGTCCGCAGCCGTGCCGATGCGCGCCCCCACCATGCTGTTGGTGAGGAATCCCGCGCCGTTCGTTCCGGCGCCGAACTTCTGGACCGCGCCGTATCGCTCGTCGGGCTTGAGGATGTCGTCGATCGTCCGCGTGCGGAACGAGACGACGCCGCCGATGGCGCCGGACCCGTAGACGGTCGAGACCGGGCCGCGCACCACGTCCACCTGCCCGATCAGCTCGGGATCGAGATAGAAGGTGCCGTTCGCCCCATGGCCGCTCACCTGGTAGTCCTGGCGCGCACCGTCCACGAGCACGTTCACCCGGCCGAAATCCTGAAGGCCGCGGATGTTGACTGCCTGGCCCGGGTCCGTTCCGGTCTCCTGCACGGCGACGCCTGGGACGCCCTGGAGAACGTCGGAGATTCGGGACGATTGGAACAGATCGATCTGCCGGCGCGTGACCACGCTCGATCCGGCAAGGTCGTTGATCACCTTGTCCTCGGTCTTGCCCGACGTCACCGTGATCGTGTCGAGTTCCAGCACATCTCCCTCGACCGCCGCCGGAGCGGACGGGCCGCTCTGGGCTTTCGCTGCCGACGTGAAGGGCGCACCGGCGAGCGGCACGAGCACGAGAAGGGCAAGAGGTGAAGTGGACGCGCGAAGCCCTTCGCGCAGGAACATGATCATCCTGACGATTCCAGTCTTTGATGGAGCTTTGTTGAACGACTGGCTGGCTCGCGGAGAAATCAGGCTCGCGCTGGCTGGCTACAACTCATCCTCTGTCGAAGAGGGTTTGCATCCGTTATCCAAATCGAGTAACGCCGTCAATATCGAGCTGTGAAAACGCAGTTTTACATTATTCTAAACTGCGAATACATCAAAGTTACAGAATTTTCGGTACTTTAGAAGACATAAAAACTGGAGAACGTCGTGCAGAACTTGCCTCCGCCCTCCGATGCGGTCGCGCCCAAGCCCGCAGCCGTCAGGGAGATCGATGTGATGACCCTGATCGGCAACGCCCGCGAGGTGGTACTCCTCCACCGCGGCGAGCGATACCGGCTGCGGGTCACGGCAAACGGCAAGCTCATTCTCACGAAGTAAGGGATCCCATCATGACGAACCTGTCCCGCCGCAGATTCCTCTTGTCGTCCGCCCTGGTGCTCGCCTCGTCCTCCGTTGGGGCGGCCAAACTGCCCCGCATCGTCAGCATCGGCGGCGCCGTGACCGAGATCCTCTATCGGCTCGGCCATGACGGCGAGATCGTCGGCGTCGACACCACGAGCCAGTATCCCGCCGACGCGCTCAGGACGAAGGCGAACGTGGGATATGTGCGCGCCCTCGGAGCAGAAGGGATCCTGTCGCTCAATCCGTCCCTCGTGATCGCGATCGACGGCGCCGGCCCGCCGGACGCCATCCGTCTCGTCGAGCAGGCCGGCGTTATAGTCGTGCGCGTTCCCGACACGCCGAGCGCAGCGGGCATCATCCGCCGCATCCGGGAGGTCGCGAAGGCCGTCGAGGCAGGCGACAGGGGCGAAGCGCTGGTGGAGGAGGTCGAAGGCGGTTTCGCGCGGCTCGCCGGGAACCGCGCGCAGGTGCAGCGGCCCGTCCGCACGCTCTTCATCCTGTCGCTCCAGAACGGCCGGCCGATGGTCGGCGGAAGAGGCACGACGGCCGACGCGATGCTGGCGCTGGCTGGCGCCGAAAATGCGGCTTCGTCCCTCGAAGGCTGGAAGCCCCTTTCGGACGAAGGACTGATCGCGGCAGCGCCCGAGGCCATCGTCATGATGGAGCACGGGCCTGGCGGCAAGGCGCAGGACCCGTTCGCACTGCCGGCCTTCGCGGCCACGCCGGCCGCCGCCGGTCGCAGGCTCGTGGTAATGGACGGGCTCTACCTGCTGGGCTTCGGACCGCGCACGCCACAGGCCGCGCAGGAGCTGATGGCGGCGCTTCACCCCGATCTTCCGGCCGCTGCACGGCAGATCGCCCGGCCATGATCGCGCTCGCCATGAGTGTGCCGTCGCGTCGCTCTCGGCATCATGTCCGCCGATGGCCCCTCATCACTGCACTGATCGGATTGCTCGTCGCCATGTGCGTTCTGGCCATGAGCCTCGGAGCGACCGGTATCCCGCTCGCGCGCGTCGCCGCAGCGCTTGCGGGAGCAGCGGGCGGCGACGCGCTGATCGTGCTTCAGGTTAGGCTGCCGCGCCTGTGTCTCGGCCTTCTGATCGGTGCGGCGCTCGCCGTGTCCGGCGCGCTCATGCAGGGCCTGTTCCGCAATCCGCTGGCCGATCCGGGCCTCGTCGGCGTCTCGGCCGGCGCTGCGCTGGCCGCGGCCGCGACGATCGTGCTGGGCGACGCGCTGCTCGTGCCGCTCGTAGGCCCGCTTCCGTTTGGAATCCTCCCGGTCGGCGCCTTCGCGGGCGGCCTTCTGACCACGCTCGGACTCTACTTCGTGGCAACGCGCAGCGGACGGACCTCGATCGCCACCATGCTGCTGGCTGGCGTGGCGTTCGGTGCCCTCGCCGGCGCCGTCATGGGGCTGTTCTCGTACCTGAGCGACGACCGGCAGCTACGCGACCTGTCGTTCTGGTCGCTGGGCTCCCTCAGCGGCGCGAGCTGGGTCAAGGTCGCAACGGTCGCGCCGCTCATCCTGCCGATGCTCATCGCCTCGCCTTTCCTTGCGCGCGGATTGAACGCGCTCTCTCTCGGGGAGGCGGAAGCCTTCCATCTCGGCATCCCGGTGCAGCGCGTGAAGGCGCTCGCGATCCTGCTCGTGGCGGTGTCCGTCGGCGCATCGGTGGCGAGCGCCGGCATGATCGGGTTCGTCGGCATCGTGGTGCCGCACGTGCTGCGCCTCATGGCCGGGCCCGATCACCGTTTCCTGCTGCCGGCCTCCGCGCTTCTCGGCGGAGCGCTGCTGGTCGGTGCGGACACGGTCGCCCGCACCATTGCTGCGCCGGCGGAGCTGCCGATCGGAATCCTGACCGCCGCGATCGGTGCGCCGTTCTTCCTCTGGCTCCTGCTGCGCCGCCAGGGAGGCGTTTCGTCATGAGCACGATCCTCGGGGCGAGGCAGGTTTCATTCGCGGCCGACAGGCGTCTTCTGGTCGACAAGGTCGATCTCTCGCTCGAGGCCGGAACCTTCACGGTCGTCATCGGCCCCAACGGTGCCGGCAAGTCGACGCTCCTGAAGCTTCTGTGCGGCGAGCTTGCGCCGACCGACGGAGCCGTCCTGTTGAACGGCTGCCCTGTCCGGTCGATCCCGGCATGGCGGCTGGCGCATCTGCGGGCGGTGATGCCGCAGGCCTCCGACCTGGGCTTCCCCTTCAAGGCCGTCGAAGTGGCGGGCCTCGGCGTCGAGGGAATCGGTCGGGGCTTGTCGCGACCGGACCGTGAGCGGCTCGTCGACGAGGCCATGGCAGATGCCGATGTCGCTCATCTCGCGGGACGCAACTACCAGACGCTTTCGGGGGGCGAGCGCCAGCGGGTGCATTTCGCGCGCGTCCTGGCGCAGTTGAAGGCGGGCCGGAGCGTCGAGGCCCGTCAGATCCTGTTTCTCGACGAGCCGATCGCGAGCCTCGATCTGAAGCACCAGCTCGCTCTCCTGGCTCAGGCCCGGCGTCTTGCTGGAGAGGGGTTTGCGGTGCTGGCGGTGCTGCACGATCTGCAGCTTGCGGCCGGGGTGGCGGACACACTCGCCCTGATGCATGCCGGGCGGCTCGTCGCCTGTGGGGCCCCCTATCAGGTGCTCACGGAGGATCGTCTCGCCGAGGTGTTCGGCGTAAGCCTGACCGCACCGACACTTCCGCCGCATCCCTGGCGGCTGGCCACCGAATGAAGCCGGCTCCTGCCGACCCTTACGGGATCTTGTTGAACTCGCGGGCCGCGATCTCCGCCACGATCCGGTCTGCGAAGAGGAGAAGCTCGGCCCGGTCCCCACGGGAGAAGGTACGCGGCTTCGTGTCCAGCAGGCACAGGGCCCCGAGTCGGATGTTCTTCATGTAGATCAGCGGAGCGCCCGCATAGAACCGGACGCCGAGTTCGCCGGTGACGGCGGGATTGGTCCTGAAGCGCTCGTCGGCCAGCGCATCCTCGACTACGAAGACCTCGTCGCTGAGGATCGTGTAGTTGCAGAAGGCGATGTCGCGCGGAGTCTCCGGGATGCAGACCCCTTGCGCGGACTTGATCCACTGCCGGTCGCGGTCGATGAGCGTGACCAGGCACATGGGCACGCCGAAATGCGCCCGGGCCTCGGCCGTGACGGCGTCGAAGGCCGGGTCCGACGCCGTATCGAGGATGCCGGTCTCCAGGAGGGCTCTCAGGCGCTCCTCCTCGTTGGGTCCGACTGGAAAAACCATCGACCTCGATCCTCTGCGCGTGCTTGGTTCGGTAACGCCCGGCCTGTCGGCAAAGGTCAATATCCCTTTGCCTCCTCTGGATAACCGATCCAGGACGACTTCGGTAGCACGTCACGCGGGCGCGATACCGTCGCGGTTAACGGTTTCCCGGGACGCCGGCGCCCCGACCGTTACCGAAATCGCAGGAAGGCCTCCTTCAGGGCGCGCCAGGCCGGCTTTCGCCGCAGGGCCCTGTCGAAGGGCAGGGGCCGCACCGCCGCCCCGTCCGGCCGCGGCCGCCCTTCCGCGAGCCAGGACCGGCCATCGTCGAGACCCCATGTGGTCACGGCGAGCGTGCGGCTCTCCTCCAGCACGAGTTCCACATGCGCCCGGTAGACGTCCGCCACCATGGCGTCCCGCCGCCGGAGATCCCGCGGACAATGGCGGTCGCTGACGTCGAGCTCCGTGATCATCACGCCCAGTCCCATCTGCCGCACTTCCCTCAGGAAGGCCCGCAGCTCCGGATGGCGGCGGGGCTGATCCACCGCATCGAGATGGGATTGAAGCCCGAGGCAGTGGATCGGGGTTCCGTCGGCCAGCTGCCGTTCGAGCAGCGCGAGCATCAGCCGGCGCTTCCTGTCGGCCTCCGGGGACGTGTATTCGAGGCCCATCTCGTTGAGGACCAGGACCGCCCCGGGGTCGAGCTCGACGGCATTCCGGAACGCGACGGCGATGTAGTCGGGCCCGAGGGCGTCGAGAAAGGGTGTGGGACGCAGGCCGTCCGGACGTCCGCCGGGCTCCTCCTCCAGCGGCTCGTTGACCACGTCCCAGGAATGCATCCGTCCTGTATAGCGCCGGACCGTGGCCGTCAGGTGCCGCAAGGCCGCGGCGGCAAAAGCCTGTCGGGAGGCGCCCTTCAGAGGAGCTGGAACCGATCCGTGCCACCACAGAGCATGGCCGTGAACCGCCAGGGCGTGCTCGGCCGCGAAGGCCACCAGCCGGTCGCCGGCCCGGTAATCCGGCCGGATGCCGATGTGGTCCCACTTCATCTCGTATTCGGGGCTGAGGAGGCTGCATTCGCGCAGCACGATGCGTCGGAGGCGCTCGACATCGAGGTCGGCCGTGCCGAGGGCCGCCCCATAGAGCAGGCCATGACGTGCTGCGGCCTCGCGCAGGCTGGCCGGATCATGTATGAGCGATGTCATCGTACCGTCTGAATTTTCCTAATCCTGCGAATCCCACCATAAGCCCGAGTCGCCGTCCGATCGCCTCTCCATGAAAATCCGCTACATTCTCCTGATCCTGACGGCCTTCCTCGGCGCGGCCCTGCTCGTCGCCGTGGCGGTTCAGATTCGGGCGGAGACCCTTCAATACCAGGCTGCTCAACGCGTAGAGGCCTCCAATGCGGTCCGCGAGCCGCTTCTGCTCAATGCCAACGCCCTGGGCGACGAGCGAAGCCGGACCGTGATGCTGCTCATCGGGTCCGACGACGAGCCGGGACGGCGGGAGGACCTGCTTGCGGCGCGTCGTCGGGTCGATGAGACCCTGGAGCGGGCCGAGCGGGAGATCACGAGCCGTCAGGCGTCTCTGCGCGATTCGGCCCGGAGCCTGTCCTCGCTCGAAGGGGTCAAGCGGGACCTTGCAAGGCTGCGCCGGCAGGCCGACGAGCATCTGGCGGCGGACCCGGACCGCCGCGGAGCCGAGATCGTGCCGCGATGGTTCCAGGAGGCCACCCGGCTCATTGAGGAGGTCCAATCCTTCCGCCTCACCCTGCTGCAGCAGGAGCGGCCGCTGGAGCCGGCCCTGCGGGCCGAGGCCGTGCTGCGGACCTATGGGGGCGTCATCAGCGAGAGCATCGCGCGGAACCAGGCCCTGCTGACCTGGGCCTTGAGCCGTCCGGGCGGGGTGGGGGCCACGGAAGTCGAGACTGTCAGCCGCAATGCGGGGCGGGCCGACCTGGCGTGGGATCTCGTCCAGGGGCAGCTGAATGCTCCCTTGAGCGAGCCCGTGAAGGCGGCCATCGCTGCGGCCCAGGAAGAATACGGCGCCACGCTGGGGCCGCTGCAGCGGACATTCCTGGCGGCGCTGAGCGGCGGCGTCCGCCCCGCCATCGGATCCGACCAGTGGTACGAGATCGCGGGCGGGGCGCTCGAGCGTGTTGCCGCGATGCAGCAGGAGCTGCTGAAGAGTTCGCGTCAGCGTCTCGAAGGGGAGCTCGCGGCGGCCCGGCGGTCGGTCCTGCTCTGGTCGGGCCTGCTCCTGGGCGGCATCGCGGCCGTTGCTGCCAGCATCCTGGTCGTCCGCCTGCGGGTGGTCCGCCCCCTGGAGGAGCTGAACGCCACCATGCTGCGGCTTGCCGAGAACGACCTTTCGGCGCCGCTGCCCCGCCACGCCCGGACCGACGAGATCGGCGAAATGGGCGACACGCTGCGCGTGTTCAAGGCCAATGCGATCCGGCGGCAGCGGGCGCAGCAGGACAAGGAGATGCTGCATGCGCGACTCAAGGATGCGTACCGTCAGCTGCGCAGGGACCTCGAAGCCGCCGCCGTGATCCAGTCCACCATGCTGCCGCCGCCCGCGATCCTGGGCGACGTGCAGTATCGCGGGCTCTTCCGCCCGTCGAGCCTGATCGCCGGTGACACCTACAATGTCGTCCGGCGCAGCGACGGGGGCGTCGGGTTCTTCCAGGTGGACGTGGCCGGCCATGGAGCGCCCGCCGCCATGGTGTCCGTCGCGTCGCACCAGATCCTGTCGCAGGCCCTCCTCACAAAGTCCGACGGCATGCACCTGGAGGAACTCGTCGAACGCATCAACGGCGACTGGCCGGAGGACCTGCCGTATTTCACGATGATCGTCGGGGAAATCGATCCCCGGACCCGGCGCGGGGCCATCGTCCAGGCGGGGCATCCGCACCCGCTGCTCATCCGGTCCGATGGTTCCGTGGAACCGATCGGCGAGGGAGGCTTTCCTGTCGGGATGGTCTCGACGGTGTCCTACGAGAGGTTGGAATTCGCATTCGGCCCGGGCGACCGGCTGCTGGTCTATTCGGACGGACTCGTGGAGGCCGAGAACGCGGCCGGGGAACAGTTCTCCGAAGGGCGCCTGCGCCAGCTGGTGCGCGAGCATTCCCGAGGTTCGACGACGCTCCTCCTCGACCAGGTCGATCAAACATTGCGGAATTGGCGCGGCTCTGAGAGGCTGGACGATGATCTGAGCGTTCTCATGCTGGAACGGTTAAACGAAAGGACAAATGCCCATGCTCACGTCTGAGCTCAGGAACAACGTGCTCGTCGTCCATGTCGGGGAAAAACGCGTGGATGCCAGCAAGGCTCCTTTGTTCAAGGACGAGATGACGAAGTGCATCGAGAGTGGGCAGAATCAGCTCGTTCTGGATCTCAGCGGCGTCGATTTCGTCGACAGCTCCGGCCTCGGGGCGATCGTCTCCTGTCTCAAGCGCCTCGGGCCGCGCGGCAATCTCGCCATCGCGGGCGCCAAGGGGGCCGTCAGCCGCCTGTTCACGCTGACCCGCATGGACAAGGTCTTCACCCTTCACGACTCGGTCGATGCGGCCGTCGCGCAGCTCTCTGCCTGATGCGCCCCGGTAAGACAGGCGAAAGCACCAGAATGGCCTCCTCAATCAGCCTTTCCATCGACAGCGACCTCGACAAGGTCGCCCACATCGCCCGGGCCGTCCGGGGCGTCTGCTCCGGGCTTCTTTCCACCGATGATGCCGATGCGGTGGAGATCAGCGTCGTCGAAGCGATCAACAACGTGATCAAGCACGGCTACCAGGGACAGCCCGGCCAGGACGTGGAAGTCCATGTCGTCCTGCACAAGGACCAGGTGGTGATCGACGTCATCGATCACGCCTCCCCGATGCGGACCGAGCTTCTGGACCAAGCCTCCGAGGAGCGGTTCGCGTTCGACGAGACCAATCTCGACGAGGTGCCCGAAGGCGGCATGGGACTTGCCCTCATCCAGATGAACATGGATGAGGTCGAGTACACGTCGGAAGGCGGCGAGAATCGCCTGCGCATGATCAAGCGCGTCGCCTGACGCCGGTCCTCCCCTACGAGGCGGAAGACAGGCGGGCGATGCGGTCCTGAAGCGTCGGGAACGCGACCGCTGTGACGCCCAGGGCCGACACGAGAGCCGAGGTTCGCTCGCCCGGCCTTTGCTCCATCTCGTCCAGGACCTTGCGGATGCGGGAAAACCCGTCCTCGGGGTCCAGGACGCCGAGCTGCACCGCACTCGAGACGGATGCCAGGAGAGCCGCTCTGTTGGCCGCGGCTCCCGGATCCGACGCATAGGAGGCCTGCGCCTCGCGTAGAGCCGTCTCGATCGCGGCCTGCAGAGGCTGCGGCGCCGGCGTCGCGGCGACTTTCTGCCGGGACATCTCGGCGGCCACGCGCGCCTGGATGCGTGCCTCCGTATCCAGCGCCTCCAGATAGATGATGATTCCGGTGGACACCGCGAGCGCCACGACGAACGTGATCTGCCCACGCGCCTTGAGAAGGCCCTCTTTGAACGTCACCGCGCGGCCCCCCTCGAAACGGCAGGATTCGGCGACGGACAGGTGAGCCCGGACGACGAAATGCCAGGGCTGGAGGAGCGGAAGAGCACGTCAGGCAAGCGAGAGGTCTCCATGGGGCGGGTTTCGCCTGGCCGATGGTGCGGCCGGATCGATTCCCGGAGAGGAAAGTTATCTTTTCAGGCCGTCCAGTCTATGGAAAGCCATATGCCTGTTATAGAGGCTGTCCCGGATCATTCATCGGTCCGGGCCTGGAATGCAATCGGCTTCCTTTCGGAGCCGGAGATCACATCCGCTTTTGAGATTACGTCGTGCGGGAGGTTAAGCGAGGGTCTATGGACGTACCGAAGCCGGGACCGGCGCTTTTCATCCAGCCTCATTACGACGACGTTCCCCTGTCCTGCGGCGGCACCGTCGCGCTCATGTCCGAACGAGGCGATGCGGCCCATATGGTGACGGTCTTCGCGGGCGAGCTGGTCGACGAGATGGTCGGCGAATTCGCCGCCTGGAAGCACTCCCGCTGGAAGGTGGCCGACCCTGAGCAGGTTCAGCGCATCCGCCGAGCCGAGGATGCGGCGGCCGCACGGGCCCTCGGCTGCGACGTCCGGTGGCTCGGCCTGCCGGACGCTATCTATCGCGGCGACCGATATAAATCCGATTCGGAACTGTTCGGCTCCCTTCGAGGCGAGGAGATGGACCTTGCGGCCCATCTGGCGGAGGAGATCGTTCATCTGCCCGAATGGCGCGCGGGAACCCGCGTCTTCGTCCCGCTCGGGATTGGGGCGCATGTGGATCACCAGCTCGTCTTCGAGGCCGGACGTCATCTGGCGTCCCGGGGCGTCGAGGTTTACGCCTACGAGGATTGCCCTTACGCGATTCACACCCCGGCCGGAGCGGCCGCCCGTCTGGCGGCGCTGGGCGATGCGGTCGGTGAGCCGTTCTCGATCGCGATCGGAGCGACCCTCGACCGGCGCCTCGAGGCGATTGCCTGTTACACGAGCCAGGTTCCGGTCATTTTCCGCTTCACGGACGATTTTCGTCGGGCTATCGCGGATTTCGCACAAGCAAGAGGCCGGCCGGGCGAACCGGCCGAACGGTTCTGGCCGGTTCGGCCGCGGGGGCAGAGACATGAAGATCGCGCTTGAGGCGCTGGACGGGGACGCAGCCGTTCTGCGCCTGGACGGCCGTTTGGACGCCGCAGCCGCGCCCAAGGTGCAGAAGTCGCTCGAAGAGGCGCTCGCTCAGGGCCGGGCTCACATCGCGGTCGACCTTGACCAGGTATCCTTCATCGACAGCACGGGGCTGGGCACGCTGGTCTCCGGCCTCAAGGCGTCCCGCCGGGCAGAGGGAAATCTCCGCCTCGTCGCGCCGGGCGCGCAGGTCCGCAAGCTCCTGCGCCTCACCACCCTCGACCGCGTCTTCACCGTCAGTGAGACTCTCGAGGGCGCCTGAGCGAGTGCGTTTCCGGCTGCCCCGCGCTCAGGGCGTGGCACCTTCCACAATGGCCGCTTCGTAAACCGGATCGGGCTGCCAGAAGGCCGCCCGGATCATGGGCAGCATCGACAGCATGTTGCTCGTGCCCCAGACCGTGTTGGCGATCATGGCCCCGAGCGAGTAGCCGGCGACGCCGGCCGCGAAGGCGCTCCAGCCCCAGATGAGGCCGGCTGCGGTGAGCACCACCAGGGCGATCTGCCACCGGACGAGGCGCGGATAGGTCCCGACCTGCCGGTCCTTGGGCGTGACCGGGAACGAGATCTTCTTGCCGCGCACGACCGCCCACATAGCCTGAAGGTTCAGAGGGAACATGGCCAGGTACCAGGCGCGGCCCTTGGCGTTGGAATTGCCCCACAGGGCCACGAGCTGCGACAGCTCGTTGAGCAGCAGGAAGGGGGCGATATGGATGAAGAAGTCGAGGGAGTATCCGGCGACCGGTGCGATCCCTGAGAACAGGAAGATGATCGGCGAGAACAGGAACACGATGTTCCAGAGGGGCGACAGGTACGAGTAGAAGGTCGACGCGTACATCATCTTCTGCGGCAGGGTCAGGCCCTTGCGGAAGAGCGGGTTGTCGTGCGCCATGATGTCGAGGGTGCCGCCCGCATACTTGAAGCGCTGGATGGTCCAGCTCAGAAGGTCGTTGGGCGACAGCATCCTGGCCTGCACCTTCGGGTGCAGGACCGATTTCCACCCGCGTTCGCGGTCGCTGTGCAGGACGATCGAGGTGTAGATGTCCTCGGACACATGGAACTTGTAGGGCTGGAACTCCTCCTCCAGGGCTCCCTGCCAGCGCATGGAATCCCGGATCGACTCGGCGATGGCCTCCTCGCCCGTCAGGCGGCGTGCGGCGGCCTCGTTGCGTCCGGCCGCGGCCGCGACTTGGTCCGACCACTGCCGGAGGGCGGCCTCCATCACGGCCTCGCGCCGGTGGATCGAGCCCGCCCCGCAGCAGAAGCTGGCATTGGCCCAGTTGCGCCTGCGGAGAATGACGTCGAAGAAGAGCTGCGGATCGTTGGCGAAGGGGTCCTCGCCGATCTGGACCGGGCCGAAGATGCGCTCGAAGCCCTTGCCGAGCAGGCGGCCGGCGCCGCCGAGCCAGCGTTCCAGGGCCGCCGGCAGGGGGACGCCCGGAGGGACGTCATAGAACCAGTGGGGCGTCTGCACCCAGGCGACCTTGGGGTCGCGGAAATAGCCGAGCGTCTCCTCCAGGAAGGTCGGGAAGGGCTGCATGTCGGCGTCGCAGATGAGGATGAAGTCCCCAGACGTGACCGTCATGGCGTTGCGCAGGTTGCCGGCCTTGAACCCCACATTGTCGGAGCGGGTGATGTAGTTCACCCCCTCTTCGCGGGCGACCGCCTCCATGGCAGGCCGCTTCCCGTCGTCCAGCACGTGGATCTTCACGTCGATGGGATACGGATAGGTGAAGCGCTTGGCGTCCTTGAGCCCGAGACGGACGAGTTCCGGATCCTCGCTGTAGGTGGCGAAGAAGACATCCACCGATAGGGGGCGGTCGGGCATCTCGGGGTCGTCGGTGCAGTCCCGGATGCCGGCCGGAAGGGGAGCCGGCGCCGGCGACTTGGCCGACCAGAGATTGGCCGTGAACAGGACGAGGCCGAAGAAGGCCCCCGTTTCCGCGAGCAGCAGGGGGATCGAGAACCAGAGGGCGTCGTAATTGACGGAACCGAGCCACCGCCAGCCCACGTACCAGGCCCCGAAGACCAGGCTGGATGTCGCCAGGAACTGCCACAGAGTTTCGTGCCAGGGCGAATAGGGCAGGGGAGTCCAAGGGGTCTGGGTTTGGAACCGTGAGGCGCGGCGGGACAAGAAAACGTCTCCGAAAAGGGAAGCCACGATGAGGCAACTCCTGGGGGAGGAGCCGGGATTCTCGTTTTAGGGCAGAAAGTGTCTGGACCGATCCGCCATGCGGACTAATTTTTACCTGTTATAAGAGCAAACTCCAGATATCTAGACATCTCCGTCCGCCGCCCTTTCCGATTCGAGTTCCCCGACTGATGCTGATACGCAGGCCTTCTCTTCGCGCCCGAATTGCGGGCCTGCTGATGGTTGCCGGCCTGGGCCTGGCGGGACCGGTCCAGGCGCAGGCGCCCGAGGAGCTCGTGGCGAATGCCCGGCGTGCCGCCGGAACGAACGACAACCGCGAAGCCGCCCGGCTGTTCGAGCAGGCGATTCAGCTCGCACCGACGCGGCGCCGCGAGTGGTTGCCGGAATATGCGGACCAGCTTGCCTATGCGGGGCGTCCTTCCGAAGCGGTTCCGGTGTATCGGGAACTCCTGGCCGATCCCGGCCTCGACCCTGCGACGCGTCAGCGCGTCACCCGAAGCCTCGCCTTTGCGCTCCTGTGGAGCAGCCAGTTCGAGGAGGCGATCGATGCATGGCAGCCGATCGCCGATGCCAATCCCGGCGACGCGGAAGCCCGGCGGGCCATCGTCGATTCCACCATCGGAGCTGCCCGCGCGGCCGCAGAGCGCGGGGCGAGCCAGGAGGCCGTGCCGCTGTTCGAGCGCGCTATCACGCTCAATCCGTCCCGCCGTCCGGAAATCGCGCGCGAATATGCCGACCAGCTCGCCTATGCGGGACGGCCGCAGCAGGCGGTGCCCATCTACCGCGAGGTGCTCGGCCGGCAGGACCTCGCCCCCGAGGAGCGCCAGCGCGCGACGCGCAATCTCGCCTTCGCGCTTCTCTGGAGCAGCCAGTTCCCTGAAGCGATCCGGTCCTGGGAGACGATCCTCAGGGGCTCGCCGGCGGATGACGAGGCCCGAAAGGCCCTGTCGGACGCCCTCGTCGGGTCGGCCCGTCAGGCCGCCGAGGCGCGGCGCAACGCGGACGCGGCGGCTTTCTTCCGCCGCGCCATCGAGACGGCGCCGCAGCGCCGCCAGGAACTGCTGCCCGAATATGCGGACCAGATCGCCTATGGCGGCCAGCCGGCTCAGGCGGTGCCGCTCTACCGGGAGGGCCTCCGCCAAGGGGGGCGCTCTGATCAGGACCTGCGTCGCCTGAGGCGCGGCCTTGCCTTCGGGTTGCTCTGGAGCGGACAGCCCCGCGAGGCCGTGACGGCGTTCGAGGATGTGCTGCGACAGGCGCCCGACGATGCGGAGGCCCGCAAGGGGCTCGCGGACGCGCAGGCGGCAGCCGCAAAGGCCCCGGGCGCAAGCGGAACCGGGCGGGCCCCGGGAAGCCCCGGAACGCCCGCTGCCGGCGCCGGCACGCAGACTCCGGCGCCGGCCCAGCCGGCAGGCCCGGCCGATGCAGCCATCGCGGAGGCCCGCGCGGCGGCCGGACGGGGCGCCAACAAGGAAGCCTTTGCGCTCTTCGAGAGGGCGATCAGGCTCGACCCGTCGAAGCGGTCGCAGATTGCCCGGGAATATGCCGACCAGCTCGCCTATGCGGGCGAGCCGGCCCGGGCCGTGCCGGTGTATCGCGAGGTTCTCGACCGCAGGGACCTCCCGGCTGACGAGCGTCGGCAGGCCACCCGGGCGCTCGCCTTCGCGCTCCTGTGGAGCAGCCAGTTTCCGTCCGCCATCGAGACCTGGGGGACGATCCTGCGGAACGCTCCCGATGACTCCGAGGCCCGCAAGGCCCTGTCCGATGCTTACGTGGGCGCCGCCCGCCATGTCGCTGGGCGCTCCCGCAATGCGGAGGCCGCGGACTTCTTCCGCCGCGCCATTGAGACGGCGCCGCAGCGCCGCCAGGAGCTGCTGCCCGAATATGCGGACCAGATCGCCTATTCGGGAAAACCCGATCGGGCGGTCCCGCTTTATCGCGAGGCCCTTCGGTCGGGCGAGCGGACGGCCCAGGAGACCCAGCGCCTGCGGCGGGGCCTCGCCTTCGCGCTCCTCTGGAGCAGCCAGTTCCGCGAGGCCATTCCGGCCCTCCAGGCGATCCTGAAGCAGAGCCCCCGTGACAACGACGTGCGCAAGGCCCTTGCCGACGCCTATGTGGGGGCTGCCCGCCAGACCGCCGGCCAGGGCCGCAGCCCGGAGGCCGTAGTGCTGTTCGAGCGCGCCTTCGCGGTGGAGCCCGGTCGCCGTCGGGAGCTGCTGCGCGAATATGCCGAGCAGGTGCTCTATGCCGGCCAGCCGGCACGCGCGATCCCGCTGTTCGAGGAGGTCCTGAGGCGGCCCGATCTCACGGCGAAGGAAACGCGCCACGCGAAGCTCGGCCTGGCACGCGCCCTTGCCTGGAGCGGCCAGCAGCCGCTCGCCATCCCGGTCTTTACCGACATCCTTGCGTCGTCGCCGAACGATGTCGACGCCCTTATAGGGCGAGGCAACGCCCTCAACGACATCACGCGGCACAAGGAGGCGCTCGTCGATTTCGAGGCCGTGCTGCGGCTTCAGCCGGCCAATGTGGACGCAACCCGCGGTGCCGCCACGGCCGAGCGCTCGATGGGGCTGCCGCGCCGGGCGCTCGCGCGCATCGAGCCGCTGCTGGCGAGCGGCGACCGGAACCCCGCCACCCTGCTGATCGCCGCGCAGGCACGGCAGGAAATGGGACGCCCCGATCTGGCGCAGAGCTACGCCGAGGCGTTGCTCGCCCGCAAGCCCGGCGACGAGACGGCCCAGCGGCTGCTCGACCAGCTCTTCCAGGAGCGCCGCCCGCTGACCACGATCGAAGCCTGGCATGCGCGCCGCTCGGACGACCTGTCGATCTCGACCTTCCTGATCTCGCACGAGCTGACCTTCAACGCTGGCCTGACGAAGTTCGGGCCGCAGGCGCGCGCGATGCACTTCGAGGGCGGGGACTTTCCCACCGTCGACATCTACAGCATCGGCGTCGCGGGCCGTCACCGCTTCAACGATGTCCTGGAGTTCAAATCGTCCCTCTTCCTCAACCTCGAGGACGAGCCGGACGACCAGGACGTGGAGGTCACGCACGAGACGACGCTGAGCTTCATTCCATCCGACGTCATCCGCCTCGATCTCAATCTGGCGCGGCGCTATCCGGACGAGAACACGCGCTCCATCGTCAAGGACGTGTTCGCCGACGACGTCGGATTCTCGGTCGACTACACGCCCGACAACGCCTTCCGGATCAGCGGCCGCGGCATCTACAGCCACTACACCGACGGCAACGAGCGCGTCTGGGGACAGGCAGAGATCGCCAAGCGGTTCTCGGCGGATCCCTACCTCTGGTTCGGCCTTCGCTACACGGCGTTCGACTTCGCCAGGGTGCTCGACAACGGATACTGGAATCCCGACCGCTACCAGTCCTTCGAGCTGAGCATGCAGCTCTGGGGCACGTTGGCAGAGCACTGGACCTACGATTTCCAGGGCGCGGCCGGCTATGGCCTGAGCGACCCCGGAAGCGGCGGCTTCGTGTCGTACGCGTCCGCCCGCATCGCCTACGAATTTGCGCCGCAGGCAACCTTCGCGCTCTACGCCAACCACATCCTGTCCTATGCGCGCTCGTCCGACGACAACAACTTCGATGTGCTGCAGGACGACGAGCCCTGGAGCCGCTTCCAGGTCGGTGCGCAGCTCCGCCTGCGCTGGTAGCCGAAGGGTTGACAGCCTCACGCGGCCCTGGATGCTAACCTGCATCGTTCATAGGCGTGGGGGCGGCATCCATCATGACGAGCGTCAGGGACAGGCTCGAGGGCATTCTGGAGCGCCTGAAGGACCGCGAGGCCGACGAGTGCGTGTTCCTGCGCGTCTATGACGAGGCCGCACGCATCGCGGCCGATGCCGCCGATGCGCGCAAGGGAGCCGGCTTGTCGCTCGGCCCTCTCGACGGTGCGATCGTCTCGATCAAGGACCTGTTCGACGTGGCCGGCGAGACCACCACCGCGGGCTCCGTCGCCTTGAAGGACATGCCTCCCGCCGCCAAGGACGCGACGGTCGTGGCGCGGCTGCGGCAGGCCGGCGCCGTCATCGTCGGCAAGACCAACATGGTCGAGTTCGCCTTCTCCGGCCTCGGCCTCAACCCGCATTACGGAACACCGGGCAATGCCGCGGATCCGGATCGGATTCCGGGCGGATCGTCCTCCGGGGCAGGGGTCTCCGTGGCCGAGGGCACCAGCGACATCTCCATCGGCAGCGACACGGGCGGCTCCGTCCGCATTCCGGCTGCGCTCAACGGCGTCGTCGGCTTCAAGCCCACGGCCCGCCGGGTGCCTCTGGCCGGGGCGTTTCCGCTGGCGCCGAGCCTCGACTCCATCGGGCCGCTCGCGCGCAGCGTCCAGGACTGCGCCGATGCCGATGCCGTCATGGCCGGCGAGGAGCCGGAGGCGCTTCGGTCCTTCCCGTTGTCGGGGCTGCGGATCGGCGTGCCGCGCGGACGCCTGTTCGACGAGCAGGAAGAGATGGTGGGCGACGCCTTTGAGGCTACCCTCGAACGCCTGGCCCGGGCCGGAGCCAGGATCGTCGATCACAGCATCGAGGACCTGCTCGCCGCGATGGCGGAGACGACCGTCCACGCCTCCATCGCGTCCATCGAGGCGGCCGAGGTTCATGCAGACTGGCTCGACGCGAAGGCCGATCTGATCGATCCGCGGGTGCGGTGGTGGATCGCCCGAAGCGGGAAGGTGGCGGCGCCTGTCTATATCCGCATGCTCCGGCGGCGTCGGGAGCTTGCCGCCGCCATGGACGCGCGGCTTGCCCCCGTCGACGTCCTGGCGCTTCCGACCACCACGGTTTCGGCTCCGCTCACGGCGCCGCTCCTCACCGACGACAAGCTCTACAACCGAACGGACTGGCTGGTGCTGCGCAACACCATGTTCGGCAACCAGTTCGATCTGACCGGCATCTCGCTGCCGATCCCGGACTGTCCGCGGCCCGTCGGCTTCATGATGGTGGCGCGACACGGCCAGGACCGTCGCCTGCTGGAGATTGCCGCGAGCGTCGAGCGTGCGCTCCTCGGCTGAGAGGGAAGCGCCGCAAAGGTGCGTCCGTCTCACGGATCCAGCACGATGATTGTTACTAAATTACTATGATCGTTGCCGATTCAGCATCGACCTCGTGATGTGCCGAGTTCCTGCGATGCCCCAACATTGTCAACATTGTGCGGTTTTGGTGATTCCGTAAGGGGTGGGTCCTCCTCTCCATGAAACGGCCGGCGCTGGACGAGAGTTTCTCGCGCGTGGTGAGAGATGATGCGCGATGAGCAACTCCGGATCTGTGCAGCGTGACCGATGGCATGCCCAGCAGGGCGTGGATCGGCCAAACCCTGAAAGGGCTGCGTTTCAAGCCGGGGAGGTGAGGCGCCTGCTCGAGCAGGCGCCGGGCTTCATCGCCGTTCTCAGAGGGCCGGAGCAGACCATCGAGATGGTCAACGCGGCCTGTGCCGAACTCATCGGCCATCGCGATGTCATCGGCCGACCGATCCGGGAGGCTTTGGCGGAGCTGGGCGACACGTTCTTCGACCTTCTCGACCGCGTCACCTCGACCGGCGAGGCCGTCATGGGACGCGGCCGTCCGCTCGGCATCCACCGCATGCCCGGGCGGCCGATGGAGAACCGGTTCATCGATTATGTCTTCCAGCCGATCATCGGTGCGGACGGGGCAGTCACCGGGATCTTTCTTCAGGGCCATGACGTCACCGACCAGAAGCGCACCGAGGAGCAGCTGCGCCTCGCCCTGCAGGGCGGACGGATCGCCGCCTGGGAGCGGGACCTCACCACCGACTACGTGACCTGGTCCGATAATGCCCTCGATCTGCTCGGCATCAGCAACGGGCCGGCTGCGGAATTCGTCGCAAGGATCCACCCCGACGACCGGCGGCTGCAGCGCGATGCCCTGGCCCGGGCCCTGGCGGAGGACGCCTCCTACAGCATCGAGGTTCGCTTCCTCAAACCGGATGGCTCGATGATTTGGATCGAGCACCGGGCGGAGGTCCAGAAGGGCCCCAACGGCCTCAGAAGCCTCGCGGGCATCACGGCGGACATCACCGCGCGCCGGACAGCCGAAGACGAGGTGCGCGAGAGCGAGGCGCGGTACCGCAAGGATCTCGAAGCGGCGGCTCTTGTCCAGAACGGTCTCGTTCCGAAGGACGGTATCATCGGCAATCTCCGGCACGAGGGGCTCCTTCAGTCGTCCAGCTTCATCGGCGGCGATACGTTCAACGTCGTCCGCCAGGCCGATGGCCGCCTGTCCTTCTTCCACATCGACGTCTGCGGACATGGCGCAGCGGCGGCGCTCGTGTCGGTCGCGGCTCACCACCTGATCTCCCAGGCGGCCGTCAGGAACGTCTCCCTGCGGCCGGAGGAGCTCGTCCAGGAGGCGGCCAGGGACTGGCCGCAGGACCTGCCGTTCTTCACCATGATCTATGGCCAGATCGACCCGGAGACCGGGGAGGGATCCATGGTGCAGGCGGGACATCCCCATCCGCTGTTGATCAGGCACGACGGGAGCATCACGCCTCTGGGCGACGGGGGCCTTCCGATCGGCATCAATGAAAATCCGGTCTACGATGCGGTGCCGTTCACCCTTTCGGCAGGCGATGCCCTCCTGCTCTATTCCGATGGAATCGTCGAGGCGGAGAATGCCGCCGGCGAGGTGTTCTCGGAAGAGCGGCTGAGCGGGCTGATCCGCGCGCATTCGACGGCGCGAGCCGGCTCCCTCCTCCAGGCCATCGCGCAGGAAGTCCTGCACTGGCGTGGGGGCACGCGCCTCGAGGACGACGTCAGCGCCCTCCTGCTGGAGAGGCTCTGACCGGCGCCGATGCCGGCGAAGATCCGCTTTCCGGCCGGATGCCTCAGAGGGTCCGTTCGAGCGCGCGCATCACGCCGCGCAGCTCCGCCAATCCCTTGAGACGGCCGATGGCGGTATAGCCCGGATTGACCCGACGGTTCGGGTCGAGATCGTCGAGCATGCGGTGGCCGTGGTCGGGACGGAACGGGATCCGCACGTCCTTCGGACGTCGCCGGTCCTCCGCGAGCAGGGCTCCAATCACCGCCACCATGTCGACGTCGCCATCGAGGTGATCGGCCTCGTGGAAGCTGAGCCCGTCCGTGTCCCGCTTCGTTGCGCGCAAATGCACGAAATGGATGCGCCCCGCGAATTGCCGTGCGATCGCCGGCAGGTCGTTGTCGGCCCGCACGCCGAGGCTGCCGGTGCAGAAGCACATGCCGTTCGCCTCGGACGGAACCGCCCGGAACAGCGCATCGTAATCGTCCGCCGTCGAGGCGATCCGGGGCAGCCCGAAGAGCGGACGCGGCGGATCGTCGGGATGGAGCGTCAGCTTCACGCCCAGCCGTTCCGCCACCGGCGTCACGGCCTCCAGGAAGGCGATCAGGTTGGCGCGCAGCCGCTCGGGCGTGATCTCCGCATAGGCTGCGAGGCGATCGCGGAAACCTTCGAGATCGAGCGCCTCGGTCGTCCCGCCCGGAAGTCCGGCTGCGATCGTGCGCGTGAGCGTGAGCGCCTCTTCGCCGGTGAGGCGATCGGCGACGGCCTTCGCCTGCGAGCGGGTGGCCTCGTCGTAATCCGCCTCCGCTCCCGCCCGCTTCAGGATGTGGAGATCGAAGGCCGCGAACCTCGCCTGGTCGAACCGCAGCGCCGTCGCGCCGGTCGGCAGCGGCCAGTCGAGGTCGGTGCGCGTCCAGTCGAGCACCGGCATGAAGTTGTAGCAGATGATCTTGGGGCCGCCCGCCGCGACGGCCTCGAGGCTCGCGATCCAGGCCTCGATCGAGCGAGCCGCATCGCGTCCTTGGCGCTTGATGTCGTCGGCGACCGGGATGCTCTCGACGACGCTCCAGGCGAGGGGCGTGCGTCCGGGGGGCGTCGACTCGATCAGATCCCGATGGCGCTCGACCTCGGTGCGGGTCCAGGCCTCTCCGGGAGGCACGTGATGAAGGGCCGACACGATGTCGGTGGCCCCTGCCTGCCGAACGTGGTCGAGCTTCACGGGGTCATTCGGACCGAACCACCGCCACGCCTGCCGCATCGCTACCTCCCTGGTCTGCCCGTCTCTTACCACAGGGGCGTTTCCCGTGCCATTGACTTCCCAAATCGTTTCGGGTGAACTCTCCGCACGGAGGCCTGCTGCGGTGTCGAAACTGAAGCAACTCGCCCAAACCCTCGGCCTGTCGACGACCACCGTGTCCCGGGCGCTCGACGGCTATTCCGACGTCGCGCCTGCGACGCGCGAACGGGTTCGCGCAGCCGCGCAGGCCATCAATTACCGGCCCAATTCCGCTGCCCGCAGCCTGCGCCGCCGCCGTGCGGAGGCCGTCGCCGTGACCCTGCCGCTGGAGCCGGGCCGGGTGGGGCCGCCCGTCTTCCTGAACATCCTTGCGGCGTGCAGCCAGCGTCTTGCCGAAGAAGGGCTCGACCTGATGCTGCTGCCGACCACGAGCCCCGCCGCCGAGATGGAGACCTATCGCCGTCTCATCGATGGTGGCCGGGCCGATGCGGTCATCGTCGTCCGCACGCGGCTTGAGGACGAGCGCGTCACCTTCCTGAAGGAGCGCGGCATTCCGTTCGTGACTCACGGGCGCACGGAACGACCCGAGGACCATGCCTTCATCGACGGCGACGGCGAGAGTGGCTTCAGGGATGCGACGCGCCTGCTCGCCGCCCTCGGTCACCGTCGCATCGCGCATATCTCCGCACCGCAGGCCCTCACTTTCGCGCATCTGCGCCGCAAGGGCTGGCTCGGCGGGCTGGCGGACGAGGGCCTTCCGGATGCGTTGGAATATGCGGCGCAGCCGAACGAGGCCGGCGGCTACGAGGCCGCCAAGTGGCTGCTGGACCAGCCTCAGGCGCCGACGAGTCTGCTCTGCGCCACCGACAGCATCGCCATCGGGGCGCTCAGCGCCCTGAAGGAGCGGGGGCTCGTCGCCGGGCGCGATGTCGCCGTGATCGGCCACGACAACCTGCCCTCGGGCGCCTACACCGATCCGCCGCTGTCGACCATGGAAATCGCCGCTCCCGACGTGGGACGCCGGCTCGCCGATATGCTGATCGCGCGCCTGGGCGGCCGTGATCCGCGCGAGCTCCAGACCATTCTGCCGGTTCGGCAGGTTCCGCGGGCAACCCACGGACCGGAGGGCTGACCTGCAAACCGCTCGGGCCTTCCGGACCCGGGCCGAGCGGCGTGTCGAAAGGGCCCGATGGAGGAAACACATGACGCACCCGGTGCCGTTCCGCGCCATCGCCGTCGCCGCCGCCCTGTTCGGCGGGGTCTCCGCGGCGCAGGCCCAGGAGACGATCTTCTACTCGACGCAGCTTCGGCCCATCGAGGAGGCGACCAAGGTTCGCGACGTCCTTCTGAAGGGGCTGTCCGGCAAGGTCATCTATGTGGTGGACGAGCCGCCGGCCTTCGCCGTGCGCATGAAGGCCGAGACCCAGGCCGGCAAGCGCACCGCCAGTGTGGTCGGCGCGCTCCACGGCGAGTTGCAGCCGCACGTTCCGGCCGACATCGAACCCATCGACGACGTGGCCGCGAAGCTGAAGGACCGCGGGATCCCGGCGAGCCTCATGGAACTCGGCAAGCTCGGCACGGGCCACCAGCAGTACATTCCGTGGATGCAGGCGACCTACGTGATGGTCGCGAACAAGCAGGCGCTGCAATATCTGCCCCAGGGCGCCGACGTGAACACGCTGACCTACGCCCAGCTGCAGGAATGGGCCAAGAACATCGTCGACAAGACCGGCCAGCGCCGCCTCGGCTTCCCGGCCGGACCGACCGGCCTGATGCCGCGCTTCTTCCAGGGTTATTTCTATCCGTCCTTCACGGGCGGTGTCGTGACCACCTTCAAGTCGCCGGATGCCGAGGCCGGCTGGAACGCCATGAAGGAGCTCTGGGCGGTGTCGAGCCCGAACTCCACCAACTACAACTTCATGCAGGAGCCCTTGATGGCTGGCGAGGTCTGGATCGCCTGGGACCACATCGCCCGCGTGAAGGAGGCCCTGACCCTGCAGCCCGATCAGTTCGTGGCCTTCCCGGCTCCAGCCGGCCCGAAGGGACGCGGCTACATGCCGGTGATCGCCGGCCTCGCGATTCCGAAGGGAGCCCCGAACCGCGCCGGCGGCGTGGCGGTGATCGAGCACATGACCAAGCCGGAGACGCAGCTGGCGACGGCCGCGGAGGTCGGCTTCTTTCCGGTCGTGAAGGCGGACCTGCCGCCGAACCTTGCGCCCGGCATCAAGCTGCTGGCAGGCGCCGTCGACGCGACGCAGAACGCCAAGGACGCGCTGGTGTCCCTCCTGCCTGTCGGGCTCGGCGCCAAGGGCGGCGAGTTCAACAAGGTCTATACCGACACCTTCCAGCGCATCGTGCTGCGCAACGAGCCCGTGAAGGACGTGCTCGAAAGCCAGGCCAAGGTGCTCGATGCGCTCATGAAGGATACGGGCGCACCGTGCTGGGCGCCGGACAAGCCGAGCCAGGGCGCCTGCCCGGTCCAATGATCGAACCCGGAGCCCGGCGGCGCTGACCTGCCGGGCTCAACCTTCCGTGATCGGAGCGGTTCATGTCCTCGCGCACATCCTGGATTCCCTATGCGCTCATCGCGCCGTCGGTCCTCTTTCTGGCGGCGTTCTTTCTCGTGCCGCTGGTCCAGACCGTCTGGCTGTCGTTTTCGGGCGACGAGGGGCTGTCGCTCGTCAATTACCAGCGCATGGCGGGCGATCTCAACTTCTCGCTCGCCATCCAGAATACCTTCCTGCTGACCCTGGTGGTCGTGCCGATCCAGGTCGCGCTCGCGCTGGTCATGGCCACCATGGTGTCCAAGCTGGAAAAGGGCCGCGACATCGCGCTCTGGATCCTCACCATCCCGCTCGGGATCTCCGATCTGGCGGCAGGCCTCGCCTGGCTGTCGCTCCTGCAGAACACGGGCTATCTCAACTCCGCCCTTTACGCGCTCGGGATCATCCCAGGTCCTGTGGGCTGGCTTTCCCAGGAGACGCCCTGGAGTCTTTTTGCCGCCATCGCCATGGCGGAGATCTGGCGCGCGACCGCCATCGTGCTGGTGATCCTGATTGCGGGCCTGCAGCTCATTCCCAAGGAATTCTCCGAGGCGGCCGAGATCTTCGGCGCGCAGCCCTGGACGCGTTTTCGCAGGATCACCCTGCCGCTGCTGAAACCCAGCCTGCAATCGGCCCTGATCCTGCGCACCGTGCTCGCCTTCGAGGTCTTCGCCGTCGTGTACGCGCTCGGCGGCCGCAACTTCCCGGTTCTCGCGGGCGAGGCCTATACCTGGCAGAACGAGAACCAGAACTACGGCGTCGCCGCGGCTTACGCGGTCCTCATCATGGCGATCTCGCTCGCGGCCACCGCCCTTTACCTGCGCGTCCTGCGCACCCGTCCGGAGCAGCTGCCATGACGGCGACCACATCCGAAGTGCAGCCGGCGACAGCTGCCCGCAGCATGACCCTGCCCTCGGCGCGGCGCCTGCTGCTCTGGACCGGAATGGCGGTCCTCTTTGCCTGGGTGCTGGTGCCGATCTACTTCGTGGCGCTCGGCGCCTTCGGGGGCAGGCTCGGCGTCTTCCGCTGGCCGAAATCGATCTGGCCGTCGGATGTGTCCTTCGCGCCGATGATGCAGTTTCTCGCCATTGAGGGCGTGTTCAACGCGCTCCTCAACTCGCTCATCGCCGCAGGCCTGACGGTGGTGTTCTCCATCCTGCTCGGTGCGCCAGCCGGCTATGCGCTGGCGCGGTACGCCTTCCGCGGGCAGAACGCTTATCGGCTGCTCGTGCTGCTCACCCGCGCCTTTCCGCTCGCCATCCTGGCGCTGCCGCTCACCGTCTCCTTCATCCGTCTGGGGCTCTACGACACGCCCTTCGGCGTCTCGCTCATCCATACCGTGCTGGCTTTGCCCTTCGCGGCGCTCGTCACCCAGAGCCTCTTCATGGGAATTCCGCGGGAATACGAGGAGGCGGCCTGGGTCTTCGGCTGCACGCGCTTCCAGGCGTTCTGGAAGGTGGTGATGCCGCTTGCGCTTCCCGGGCTCGCGGCCACCGCCATCTTCGCCTTCGTGATCTCATGGAACGAGGTCTTCGCCGCCTCGATCCTCACGGTACGCGAGCGCACGCTCACGGCCTATCTGCTGAAGATCCTCGCCGAAAGCCCGCTGCACTACCGCTTCGCCGGTGGCTTCATCCTCATTCTTCCTTCCGTGCTCTTCATCTTCGCGGTCAGAAAGTACCTGTTCGCGGTGTGGGGCATCGCCAGCAAGTAACGGAGCGTTTCATGGCCGATATCGTCATCGACCGCGTCGTCAAGGAATTCGGCTCCTTCCGTGCCCTGCAGGAGGTTTCGCTGAATGTCCGCGACGGCGAGTTCGTTGCCCTGCTGGGACCGTCCGGCTGCGGCAAGACCACGTTGCTTCGCATCATCGCGGGGTTGGAGAAGCAGGATTCCGGCCGCATCGTGATCGGCGGCCGGGACGTGAGCGAGCTGGCGCCGCGCAAGCGCGGGCTCGCCATGGTGTTCCAGAACTACGCTGTCTTCCCGCACATGACCGTGTTCGAGAACGTGGCCTTCGGGCTGCGCATGCAGAAAGTCACGCAGGACGAGGTGAAGCGGAAGGTAGAGCGCGCGGCGGCGCTGCTCCACATCGAAGGTTATCTCGACCGGTATCCCGCAAAGCTCTCGGGCGGCCAGCGCCAGCGTGTTGCGGTCGCCCGCGCGCTGGCCGTCGAGCCGGCTGTGCTCCTCATGGACGAGCCGCTCTCGAACCTCGACGCGCTGCTGCGGCTCGAGATGCGCACGGAGCTGAAGGCTGTCCTGCGCGAGGCCGGCACGACCACGATCTACGTGACCCACGACCAGACCGAGGCGATGGGCCTCGCGGACCGCATCGCCGTCATGTATGGCGGCAGGATCGACCAGATCGGCACGCCGCTCGAGGTCTATGCCACGCCCGCGACCCGCTTCGTCGGCGGCTTCCTTGGCAGCCCGCCCATGAACTTCATCAAGGTGCGCTGCGCGCAAGGCACCGCGCGCATCGGGGACACGGCTCTGCCCTGTCCGGCAGCAGGCGGCGAGATGGAGTTAGGCCTGCGCGGCGAGGATGCCAGCTTGGCGTCGAACGGATCCGGCATCCCCTTCGATGTGCGGGTGGTGGAGCCGATGGGCTCGCACCTCCTTCTGACGGGCGCCATCGACGGGCAGCTCGCCCGCATCGTCGCGCCGCCCACCGCTACGGTGACCGCCGGCGAGCGGGTCGGCCTCACCGTCGACCCTGCACGCTTGACCTGGATCGACGGCGCCACCGGCCGCGCCGTCGCACGAGCATGATGGAACGATGACCATGAACGACATGACCCGATTCGACCGAGACGAGGCTGCTCGCGCGATCCTCGCCCGCAACGACCGCGGCGGCTACACGGTCCCGACGGACCGCCTCTATCCCTTCCAGTGGAACTGGGACTCGGCCTTCGTGGCAATCGGCTTCGCCCTGTTCGACGCGGACCGCGCCTATCGCGAGCTCGAGCGTCTCGTGGAAGGTCAGTGGGACGACGGCATGATCCCGCACATCGTGTTTCATGCCCCGAGCGACACCTATTTCCCCGGGCCCGAAGTGTGGGGCACGCGCCACCGCATCCCGACCTCCGGCATCACCCAGCCGCCGGTTTTCGGCATGGCGCTCCGCCAGGTTCACGAGGCCGCCGTCAAGGCGGGGCTGCCGCAGGCGCAGGAGCGCACCAGCGCCCTCTTCCAGGCAGCCCTGCGCTCCCACCGATGGTGGCTGCGCGCGCGTGACCCCGACAGCCTCGGCCTCGTGGCGATCCTCCATCCCTGGGAGAGCGGCAGCGACAACTCACCGGCCTGGGACGTGGCGCTCGCACGCGTTCCCACCACGACCACCACGACCATCCGACGCAAGGACACCGGTCACGTGGACGCCGCCATGCGGCCACGGGACGAGGACTACCAGCGCTTCATCCACCTCGTGGACACCTATCGCGACTGTGGTTGGGACCCGCAGCGCCAATGGGCGGCCGCGCCTTTCAAGATCGCCGACGTGCAGATGACCGCCATTCTCGCACGGGCGACCGCGGACCTGATGCATCTCGCCGAAACGTTCGGCTCGGCTGAGGAACGGACAGAATTGTCGGACATTCACCGGCGGCTCCTGGACGGTCTTGCGCGCCGCTGGCGGCCGGAACTCTCGCGCTTCGTCTCCCTCGACCTGATCTCGGGCGAGGATGTGGACGCCCCGACGCAGGCCTGTTTCATGCCGCTGGTGGCTCTGCGCCTCGACGATGTGCAGCGCAAGGCGGTCACGGCGGAAATCGAGCGATGGCACCAGGGACTTATCGTCGGCCTACCGACCACGCCCTCCTTCTCGCCCGCCTTCGAACCCAAGCGTTACTGGCGTGGACCGGTCTGGGCCGTGGTCAACTGGCTCATCGCGGACGGCCTGCGCCTGAACGGCGCCGAGGACCTTGCACGCCGGATCGAGCAGGGCACCGTCGGGGCCATCGAGCGGGCAGGGTTCTGCGAGTATTTCGATCCGACCACCGGGGAGGGGCTCGGCGGCGACGCCTTCTCCTGGACGGCCGCCGCCTATATGGTGCTGCGGCGGCGCGCCGGGTCATCCGGTGCAGGAGCAGAAGCGCCATGAGGATGGACCGGCTGAAGGGCCGCTTCGCCCTCGTCACGGGCGGATCGCGCGGCATCGGTCGCGCCGTCGCGGAGCGGTTCGCCGCGGAAGGCGCGACAGTCGCGATCAACCACCTGCGGGATGCCCCGGAAGCCGAGGCAGCCCTCGAGGGCTGCCGCCATGCTTCGACGGACGGCGGACACGGGGACCGTTCTCACCGCATCATCGAAGCGGACGTAAGTGCGGCTTCCGAGGCGGACCGAATGGTCGCCGAAGCTGTCGAGATGTTCGGCCGGCTCGACGTCCTGGTGAACAATGCCGGGATCCAGGCGGAGACGCCGGGCGACGCCTACGACCCGGCCGTCCTCGAGCGCATCATTGCGGTCAACCTGCTCGGCGCGGCCCATGCTGCGCGGGCGGCGATCCGGCATTTCCTGTCGCGCCCGGGAGGCGGCGCGATCATCAACACGTCGAGCGCCCATGAGGTGATCCCGAAGCCCGGCTATCTCGCCTATTCGATCAGCAAGGGCGGACTCGGCAACCTGACCCGGACTCTTGCGCTCGAATATGCCGACCGCGGCATCCGTGTGAATGCCGTCGGGCCCGGCGCGACCCTGACGAGCCTCAACGATTCCTGGCGCAACGATCCGGCCCGCCTCGCCGGCGTGGAGCGGCACATCCCCATGCGCTACGCCGCGAGCCCGGAAGCCATCGCGCCGGTCTTCGCCTTCCTGGCTTCGGACGAAGCCGCCTATGTGACGGGCCAGACGATTTTCGCCGACGGCGGGCTCACGCTCTACGGCGACTTCAAGGAGAACTGGGCGTCGTAGAGATCATAGGCGGCTCCAGTCTTCAATGGACCGGGCGGCATTCGTCTGATCTGCGGGACCTATACGTTGGTCAGCGAGTGCTTCCGGACCCCGTTCGATCTCGCCCTCATCTAGCCTGGATCCTGACGGGCCGGGAAACCGCGATCTGATGGCTTGAGAGCCGCACCGCATGTCGTGCGACACACCTTTGATTGTGGAAGCCCCGGATCGCTCCGGGGTTTCACCGTCCGTGATTATTAGACGATGTAGAAATCCTTGTTGGTCAGCGCGAGGTTCTTGGAGATCGTAGCAAAGGCTACCGCTGCACCTTTTCCGGATCCGTCGGCGTCGTAATACAGAACGCCGCTGTCCTTGTCATAGATGACGCGGTCGTCCTTGTCGTGCGCCTTGCCAGTGGTGTTGGTCCAGAAGGCAGATGCCTTAAGGGTGCCGTTTCCGCCCACTTTCGTGAACACGGCATTGTCGAGGCGAATGGTGTCGTCAACGACCTTGAAGTCCTTGATCGCATCCTTGTTCGTGGTCTTGTTCGGTTTGGTATCGAACACGAACGCATCTTTTCCGGCTCCGCCGTAAAGAACGTCGTTGCCGTCTCCGCCGAACAAGTAATCGTTGCCGCCCTGCCCACGGAGCGTGTCGTTTCCGCCGTACCCTTTGAGGGTGTTGCTGCCCGAGGTCCCGTATAGCGTATCTTCGCCCGCATATATCTCTTCCGGTGTCGGAGGCGGAGGCGGAGGTGGAGGCGGAGGGGCAGGCGGATCGATCGGCAGCAAGCTCGAAAGGCTGAACGTGCCATTGTTAAAATAAAACGCTTCGACATCGTAGACCGTGTCGGTGCCCCATCCGCCCGTCGTGTCGGTGACTGTCACCGATCCATCGACGTTCCTGGTGAAAATATAGTTTGTGCTGAAGCCGCCGTAACTCACCGTGTCATAACCATCGCCCCCAAAGATGAGGTCGTTTCCGGCTCCACCGCCGATCGTGTCGTTCCCCTGATCTCCGAGGAGAATGTCGTCACCCGCGTAACCAATGATCAGGTCATTGCCGAACCCCCCTCGAATCACGTCGTTGTAATCGTTGCCATCGAAGGTGTCGTTGCCGTTGTTCAGGCGGACGGACCAAGCATTCCCTTGCAAATCAAAAATCGTCGTTTGAAGGTTCAGCTGAGTGACCGACATGACATTCTGGCCGTTGTTGTAATACCAGATGTTATCGATCAGAACGTCACGATTCCCGTCAGGATAGGTATAACCGAGCGTGTAGGTGAACCCATAAAAGTTGATGTAGGGACTGCCGTTCACTGAGAACGTGATGAGCTTCCCATCATCGCTGTAAAGTTGCTCTGAGACATTCGGATCGGCTTCAACAAAGCTCCACCCGGAGTCGCCGGTTGCAGACATGTTGAACCCTTGCCCGAAGGCATTAGTGACATCGAAAAACGCCATGATTTGGCCCCCACGTGAAAATCAGCCGCGTCGAAAGGTGCCCTCGCCGGCTCGTTTCTTCGGTTAACCTAAAGGAATAAACAGGGTCAAAAGGAATAGCGTCGCATCAGCATAAATAGTTACTTAATGACCTGATCGGAAACGTTATACATTTAGTTTAATTTAAGATACTTTGTGATGTTCTCAAGTGGACAGATGGTTCTCTGTTCAGTCTGCTCGCAATTCAAGCCCAAAAGTCATCGCGCCGGTCTCCGACCCCATAAGCCCCGCTTCCGTTTCCCCTATGCCGCCTGCCGACATGGGAGTATCCTGATCCGGCCGGTCGCGCAGCAAATGGAGGTGAGCCATGAACAGGCATCACGCTCTCGCTTGGGCCGCGTTCAGCGTCTCCGCCGTGATTTCGATCGCCTCGGCCTCAGCCCAGCATGCGGCGGGCCAGATGAGCGATCAGGATCTGATCAAAAGCGCCATGTCGGCCGCTCCGCCCGCGGTCGCCGAGCATGCGAGCGTCGTGACGGTGTCGGCCGACGGAACGATGAAGGTTCTTCGCAAAGGGGACAACGGGTTCACCTGCCTGCCCGACAGTCCGAGCACGCCGGGACCCGATCCCATGTGCGCCGACCAGAACGCCATGGAGTGGGTCAAGGCATGGCTCGAGCGGAAACCGCCGCCCGCCAACAAGGTCGGCTTCCTGTACATGCTGGCCGGCGGCACGGACGCCAGCAACACCGATCCCTATGCGGAGAAGCCGGAGGCGAACAACAATTGGGTCGAGACGGGCCCGCACGTGATGGTGGTCGGCGCCAAGGGCATGATGGAAGGCTATCCGAGGACGCCGAAGCCCGATACGTCGCAGCCCTACGTCATGTGGGCCGACACGCCCTATGAACACCTGATGCTGCCGGTCCACATGCCCGAGCATACCACGCGTTAGAGCCATCGGGCCCGCCGCATCCTGCGACCGGACCGGCGGCGGGCACGATTGATCGAACGCAGGGCCCACTCGGTCGGAAAGGAGCAGGGCCGCGTCGGCCTGGCTCCGAGAGGTGCTTTCGTGCCCCAGAATGCCGCGCGCGGCCGCAATGGCATCTCCGCGCTCTCCTCAGGCTGAAGATCAGCCGCCGGATCGGAAGACTCCTTCAGCCGCAATATCCTGGTGCGGATCCGGAGGGGCGACCGGCGCGATCGAGGCCGTCGCCGAGATGACCTCATCGTGGAGCCATAGGGCCGCCCCTGGGCTGGATCCCAGGAGCCGACGATGGCCCGCCGGCTGGACGACCGTGGCAGACTGTATACTCCGACTGGGCATCAAGTATCCGCTGCCCGGTGCCCACAACTGTCCTGCGCAGCGGAGCTGCAAAATTCCCGCAAGGATCAATAATTCTGTTGCCTCAAAGTAACTACCGGTCAATAAAACACTTGTATTAAACGTTATATCATAAATTACTAACAACTATTCCTATTGTACTGTCATGGACAGCGGTTATTCCCGAAAGCCGCAAGTGCAAATTTACCAAAAGAGTTAACCGCGTTGCGCAATGAAGCGGCTGATCCCGGCTGACCGAGCCGGATTGCAGGGGGCAAGAGATGGCAGGCACTCTCGAAGGCATTGAGGTCAAGATCACCCTAACCGTCGCGGGTTGGTTCGAGAGCGCACCGCCATACGGGTATTCCACCCTGATCCTCGATCAACGGACCGTCGTCGTCGGGCAGCAGACCGAGCTGCAAGTGCCGATTTCCGCACGCATCGTATCGGATACGGACGGGAACGGTACGCTCGAGCCGGTTCAGGGTGAGAATGGCCTTCTCAAGGGCACGGTCACCATCGACATTTCCGGCAATCAGGTCTTCGCCAGGTTCGAAGGAACGGCGCAGCCGGCAGACTTCCACATCCGCATCGAAGGGTTGGCGCCGGAAGGCGTGGCTCCGGGAACGATCGCCGATCAGGGTTCGATGAGCGGCGTCAATACGGTTTACGCCCCAACCTACGACACCGCGACCAAGACCCTGGGGCTCCATTGGAATTTCTTGGGATTCCAGCCCGGCACCAACGTCAACCAGACGGTCTTCTACGACAATCAACTCGCCGATGCGCCCGAGGCCTTCGACGATGCGTTCAGCGCCAAAGCCGGGATCGTGCTGACCGGTAAGAATGTTCTGTCCAACGACCGGGACCTGGACAACGGCGGCCCGTTCGGCGTCGTGGACCCGCAGGCGATCTCCGATATCAATGGCGTTCCCGCGAATGTCGGCCAGTGGACCAGCCTCTCCGGCGGCGGGCGCGTTCTCCTGAATGCGAACGGCACTTTCCAGTTCGACGACCACGGCGACTTCGCCGATCTGGCTGTTGGGCAGACGCGCGCCACGTCTTTCCAGTACACGGTGACGGACTCGACCGGACGATCCGACACGGCCACCGCGACGATCACGGTCGAGGGCGTCAACGACGCTCCCGCGGTCGCATCTCCGCTCGGCGGCGACACCATCACCGAGGATACCCTCTGGACCTATACGGTTCCGTCCAACACGTTCACCGACGTCGACTCCAGCGTGCTGACATACAGCGCCACGCTCGCGGACGGCTCTGCCCTGCCGGGCTGGCTGACATTTAACGGAGCGACGCGCAACTTCTCCGGGACGCCGCCACGGGACTGGACCGGGAACATCGACCTCAAGGTGATCGCGAGCGACGGTGAGTTGAGCGCATCCAGCGTCTTCCGCCTGACGGTCAGCAGCGTGAACGACGCGCCGGTCGTGTCCGCCGCGCTGTCCGACAAGACCATCGATGAAGATGCGGCATGGACCTATACTGTTCCAGCCGGCACCTTCACGGACGTCGATAGTTCTCTCATCCTTACGGCATCGTTGGAAGACGGCGCCGCACTCCCGGCATGGCTGTTGTTCGATGCCGCGACGCAGACTTTCTCAGGCACGCCGCCGCAGGACTGGACGGGCGCGCTGACCATCAAGCTCACCGCCTCCGACGGCAGCCTCTCTGTTTCTGACACGTTCACGCTGACGGTCGCCAACGTGAACGACGCTCCGTTCGTTTCCGCGCCGCTCGCGGACGGCATCATCACGGAAGGCTCGACCTGGACGTACACGTTCCCGCAGAACGCCTTTGCCGACATCGACAGCACGCTGAGCTACGCGGCGACCTTGCAGGACGGCTCCGCTCTGCCGGGCTGGCTGACCTTCAATGAAGCGACCCGAACCTTCTCCGGGGCCCCGCCGGAAAACTTCAACGGGTCTCTCGACGTCAAGGTGACCGCTTCCGACGGCGCCCTGTCGGCCAGCGATACGTTCACCATCACGGTGACGCCCGTCAACGATGCGCCGATCACGACGGACGCCCTCGTCCAGACACTCGAGGACATCCCTTACGTCTTTTCGACCGGGAGCTTCCCGTTCGTGGATGTGGACGGAGACTCCATCAAGGCCGTCATCCTGACCTCCGTTCCAGGCGTCGGCTTGCTGACCTTCGACGGCCTAGCCGTCACGGCCGGGCAGGTGATTCAGGCCGCCGATCTCGGCCGGCTCGTCTACACGCCGCCTGCGGACCTGAACGGCAGCAGCATCGCCTCATTCACGTTCAAGGTGCAGGACGACGGCGGCGCATCGGGCGGCGGCGTCGACACCTCCGAAGAGCACACGCTGCGCTTCGATGTGATCGCGGCGGCGGATGCGCCGGAGGGGGTCGTCGACGGTCCGGTGGATGTGGTCGAGGATGGCATGGTTACGGCGAGTATCGTGACCGGGGTCCTCTCGAACGACAAGGATGCTGACGGAGATGCGCTCGCGGTGGTCGGCGTGTCGCATAACGGCACCCCCGGCCAAGTCGGCTCCTCGCTCTCCGGCGACTACGGTTCCCTCATCCTCAACGAGGACGGCAGCTACACCTATGTCGCCTCGTCCGCGGCGCAGGCGCTGCGCGACGGACAGATCGCGACCGACGTCTTCACATACACCCTGTCCGACGGCAACGGCGGCACCGCCATCGCATCGCTCACCTTCCGAATCGAAGGTCGGAACGATGCCGCGGTGATCGGCGGCGTATCGACCGGGTCGGTGAGGGAAGACAGAGAACTCGCCGCATCGGGCGTCGTCACGATCACGGATGCGGATACCGGCGAGGCGTCCTTCCAGGCTCAGGCACCGGTGCGCGGCGCCTACGGCACCTTCGCATTCGATCACCTCACCGGCGCCTGGACCTACCTGCTCGACAACGCCAGCGCCGCCGTCCAGGCCCTGGGGGAGGGAGAGCACAGGCAGGATGCCTTCACGATCCGCTCACTCGACGGGACCCAGAGCTCCATCGTCGTCAATGTGCAGGGCGCCAGGGATGCGGATGTGATCGACGGCGTGGCTGTCGACCGCGCCGTCACGGAGAACGGCGACGGAACCGCCACTCAGATCGTGACCGTGCCGGTCGTGACCGGCGACAGGAACGAGACCGGCGGCGACACACGCTATGCGGACATCCCGCTGGTGAGCATCGGCGGACGCAACGCGCTCCTGGTCCAGCTCACCGCGGGCATCGGCCTCACGGCCAGCGGCTTTGCCACTCCGAAGCCGGCAGGATCGTCGCTGACGGACCTGATTCGCGCCATCGAGGCCTCGACCGGCTCCGAGTCATCCGATCACGCCACCCTGGCCGGGGGCGGCTCCAGCTTCCTTGCCGGCCTTCCGGTTGACCGGCCACTGGTGATCCAGTCGCTCACCCTCACCCAGTCTGGCGCCGTTTCCGGTATCCCGCTGGTGATCAGCGGCAGCAGCGATCCGGCCGATCCCGTCACGGCGCTGGTGATCGATGCCCGCAGCCTGACGGCCGGCACGGTGATCGCGCTCGAGCACGTCGCCTTCGCGACGGTGATCGGCAACGTGCGCGTGACGGGCGGGTCCGGTTCCCAAGTGGTGTTCGCGGACGGAGCCAATCAGCACATCGTGCTCGGAGCCGACGACGACACCCTGCACGGTGGTGCGGGCGACGACTATATGGGCTCGCTCGGCGGCAACGACTGGCTCTACGGCGACAGCGGCAATGACACGGTCTCGGGCGGGAGCGGGGACGACCGCCTGTTCGGCGGCGCAGGCGACGACCTGCTCGACGGTGGCGACGGCCATGACGTTCTCGACGGCGGAGCCGGGCGGGACGTGATGAGGGGCGGGCGCGGCCACGACACCTACGTCGTCGAGTCTACCCGCGACATGGTGCGTGAGGCACGCGGTGAGGGGATCGACACGGTCCGTAGCTCAGTCAACTACACCCTGGGCGCCAATGTCGAAACCTTGGTGCTTGAGGGCAGTGCGCGCAAGGGCATCGGCAACGGACTCGCCAACACGCTGCATGCGACCGACAAAGGGAGCTCGCTTTATGGCCGGGGCGGCCACGACAAGCTCCATGGCGGCCAAGGCGCCGACCGCCTCTTCGGCGAGAGCGGGAACGACCGGCTCGAAGGCTCAGGCGGTCGGGACCGGCTCGATGGCGGGGACGGCGATGACGTGCTGAACGGCGACACGGGCGCCGACGTGCTGATCGGCGGCGCCGGTCACGACACGTTCGTGTTCGACGTCAAGCCCGGCCGCGGCGAGGTGGACCGAGTCCTGGACTTTGCTCCGTGGGAGGACACGATCCGGCTCGATCGTGCGGCCTTCGCGGGCCTGGATCAGTGCCGGGGCGTGTTGGCGGCAGAAGCATTCCGGTGGGGCAGTCAGGCGATCGAGGCGGACGACCGGGTCCTCTATAATCCGTGGGACGGCGGCCTGTATTACGACCGGGACGGCAGCGGAGCGGCGGCGGCGGTGAAGTTCGCCGAAGTCGGCCCGCTTCAGTGGTGGCTCACCAGCAGCAACTTCCATATCGTGTAAATACCCGGAAGCGTCGCGGGGGCCCGCGCCTGTCCCGCAGCCGCACAGGCGTTGTGTCGATCCTCAGGCGGCTGCCCCTCCCGGCGGCCGCCTTTATCGAATGTCAGCCACTCCGCCCGCTCATCGGACCGTTAGTGGCAGCCGCTCCGGACGGCTTCGAGCACGTCGTACAGTCGAGGGCCAGGAGGAGCGGAGAAGTTGGTCTTCTGAGACGCTGCACACGCGGAAACGTGCATCCGTCGGGATGCGCGCATGACACCGTGGTGCCAGGAGACGTCTCAATTTCAGGAACAGTGATGGGAATTCAAAGACTTGGTGGAGCTGAGGGGATTCGAACCCCTGACCTCTGCAGTGCGATTGCAGCGCTCTCCCATCTGAGCTACAGCCCCGGCCGGTTGTACGCGACC
>NZ_QQBB01000001.1:0-296628 GCF_003350535.1 Microvirga subterranea | reverse complement strand
ACTTGGTGGAGCTGAGGGGATTCGAACCCCTGACCTCTGCAGTGCGATTGCAGCGCTCTCCCATCTGAGCTACAGCCCCGGCCGGTTGTACGCGACCAAGCGGCGGTAGCCGAAACAGCAAGAAAACCAATCTGTTACACTCGCCAAGCTATCAGCTTTGCAGCGTGGCACAAGTGGGTTGAACGCCTGTTCTGAAGCCAGATGTCCATTCATTCTGTCACATTTAGTGTGACAGTTGCTGTGACAAACTGGAACCACCCCACCGGGGGGTGAACGGCCGAACGTATATTGAGCGATAGGCTCACAGATTTTTGCAACAAAACTTCGAACCTAGTTTCCGGCGCTAGGACGCCGCTCCTTTCATGACCTGTAATCATACTTGATTTGAACTGCTGAACGGGTGGGCCGAGACTGAAAACGGCTGGGGGAGATCGCTCATCCTCCTCAAACTCGGGGGTTCCTTACGGGGGCCTCTTTTCTTTTGGCTAAGCCGTCGCCGCTGTATGGTTCCTTCCCTGCAATGTTGAGGTGACAACGTAAGCGGTTCTAATGACGTTGCTGAACACTCATACCAAGCCACTGACTACCTCGCCCGAAAAGCTAAGGATAGCTTCAGGAGCATTGTCGGCTTTTTGTCAGCTCTGAGGGGGAGGCGGTGAAGTTTGGCTCACAAGCAATGCTGTGATCATTCAGATCATCTTAAAGCGCGTGTTTAACCGTTCATGCTGACACGACCTAAACAACAACGTCATAGTCGGTAAATACGTAAGCCATTATGCCATCAGGCCTTCACAGACTTATTTTTATTCGTCAGTCTCTTCGTCGTCCGGGACTTCCCTAGGTGTGCTTAGACCTAGCGAGCGATCAATTTGACCCTTAGATATTGTAAGAAGCTTTGTGTCGCCTTTCTTCTCAGCAGCATCAAAAGTAGCTGAAAGGGCAACATAAAGCTGACCGCCAAAGTCGTGATTAATTTTAGTTACTTTGATTTTTGAGCCCTTTTTGTCGTACTCTACGGCGTTATGAGCGCGGTAAATTGCTATGCAGCCAGCTAAATAGTTATTCAACTTTTCGTCATCTAGAAGTGAAAAGATGTCTACTTCTACATCTAGTTCCAGGGATTTGTTAATAGCATACCACGCGACCACTCCCCCTACTGTGCAGCGCCGGAGATACTTCTTTGCGTCTTCCAGTTGATCTCCGTCGGGAGCGGTTTTGTCGGCTTCATCCTCCTTCGGCAGGCGGGATGTTGCGAAGGCATCTATTGCACTATGGGTCCGATCTACTTTGCCCGAGATTTCGTCAAGACGGGAAGGAATTTCTTGAACTTGCTTTCTTAACTCATTGGCAGTGAACCGGATTTGATTTGATGCTGAGTGGGTTTGATCCGCCGCGCCTTGTATGGCGGTTAAAACGGCGGCTGAGCTATTGTTTGCGACAAGGGTCTGAATAATCGCAATGATTGCTAGTATAAGAGAGGAAAATGTTAATGCAAAAGAAAGCACATTATAAATGTCATCTTTCTTGCTTAGGTCATTGCTTAAGAGGGTGATAATAATGGTAACGCAGATGCCGAGCCAGTAGAACAGGTGAACCCGCTTTATACGCATTGTGAGAGGCAACTTTAGTTGGAGGGCATCTTCGGTCTTGGAGGATGTAAATATGCCTATGATTGTCAAGTGCTAAGGGCTGCATCAATAGGCAGCATGGGTGGCAGGCTGACATATGCACAGTGTATTTCAGTCGCCAGTTGTCCTGCGGAAGTGTCTGTGCAGCCCCTTTTCGGCCTCAGGTTGGTGATATATGTCTAGGGGAGACTTGCAAGCAGACCAATCGCGTTGCCTCGGTATGCTCATCACATTTAAACTCTGTGGCGCCTGTCTCGCATCTTCATAAAATACCCTGACAAACTCAGGTCAGCGTACCCTCTCAGTTGCTGCGTTTAGCTTCCGAGAGGGTGAGTGTTAAGCGTTAGGCGAGCCGCTATCTTACCCTTCCAACAAACCCAACCGCCATAGCCGCCATCTGAGCCTCAGTGTTAGCTAGCCCATCAACCCGCTCGTTCTGCTCATGTCCGGCATGACCCTTGACCCATTGCCAAGTGATCTTGCGACCGCTGATTAGCCCATCCAGTTGCATCCAGAGGTCTTGGTTCAACACAGGCTTACCATCAGCCTTACGCCAGCCCTTAGCCTTCCAGCCGCGAAGCCATTGAGTAGCACCCTTGATGACATACTGGCTGTCGCTGTGAATGATGATCGGGAGGGAATGAGGAACAGCCTCAAGCGCCTTGATAGCTGCGGTCATCTCCATCTTGTTGTTCGTGGTTGAAGGGTCACGCCCGACGATAATCTGCTCCTCTCCGGCAATAGTGAGTACGGCGGCGTAACCGCCAGGGCCAGGATTTCCGAGACAGGCTCCATCCGTATAGACAATGGCCTGCTCATTCTGATGAATGGTCATTTGCAATCTCTTTTCGTTGATGAGTTTCGGTTGGAGAATGGCTCTGAATTGGATAGCCGATCCTCCTTCCAGAATTGTGAATCCTGCTCAGCCTGAAGATGCCTGAGTCTTCATGAACTCGCGTTGCTTCTTGCGAAGGATCGCATAGCGGCTGACGAGCGGTCGCTCTACTCCTAGGAGGCTTGCAATCTGTTGTAGCGTCAAGTCCGCATAATGGTCCAAGAGCCAACAAACCTCTTGCTGTGTCTCCATATCGGTAGACCGTCTCGCGTTAAACGCCTGTAAAGCGGCCTCAGCGGATTGAACGAGAGGATCACTCATTCGGTCGTGTTCAAGGTCAGTAACAGTCTGACTCCAAACAGATGCAATCTGCTTCTGACCCTCAGGGCTAATCACATCAAAGGGCCACTGTGACCGCTTAGATTTTTCGATGCGCTTTCCAAGCCCCTGTTGCACGGCATGGGGAGTCAGGCGGTAGCGCCCATGTTGTCCTTCACTCTGAAGAAGGCCCATGTGGTGAAGGATTGAGCGTACCTTTTTGCTTCCTACGCCATACTGCTCACCAAGCTCTGTGACGGTGATCCAGTGTCCTAGGCTAACTTCCTTCAACTCTCCTGTAGTGCGGTCTAATATTTCTGTCGTGTAGTGCATTGTGTCGATAACGAAAAACAAAACCCGCCGAGGGTGATCCTGACGGGCTGGTGAAAGGTGACTTATTTTGACCAGTTACGGTCATGGGTAATATATTCAGATAGAGGTACGTTGAGACACGTTCATATCCTCTGGGTTTGAGTAGGATTGACCTAAGGTCAAACCCTGGTTTGGCAGAAACAGACCACCTACTAGTGATCAGTCTGTTTGTTGGTGATGTGGCTGAGGATAAGGTTGAACAGGTTTGAGCCGGTATTCTGCCGTATGACTTTCACCTAGCCGGACGACCAGAAGAGCCGCCCAGCAGGTTCTGTCCTTCTGACGTAGGGGGTAATGCGCTGACTTAGCGTCTGGATCAGTCAGTGCCTCATTCACACTCAATGAGGTGTTCAGGTTTTGGTTTTGCTAACGGTGGCAGTAATTGGTTGGTCTGGTCAGCAAGAGCAGTCACGGAGTCCCAATCCTGTTTAACGCTCCTATTGGTAGCTCCAATAAGAAAGTCTAGTGACAGGCCCTATGTTGCCGGTGGAGCGAGTAGCCCGGCCTTTACTTTGCTTACGGTCGAAGAATTATCTGACTTAGCGATCGGATCAGTCTTAGCCTCACCCCCCAATGAGGCGGGTCAGGTTCTGGTCCTGCTTACGGTGCGGGTAATTGGTTTGTTCAGCCAGCAGGAGCAGTCACAGAGTGCCAATCCTGTTTAGCCCTTCTGTTGGTGGCACTAATGCCCATGTCTGGCAGAAGGCCCTGTGTCACCAAATGAGCAACAGTGGGTTAGCCGGTATTTGCTAACGGTAGGAGGAATACCCAACCCACCGTGTTTCGACGGCTCCACACAGTTTGGTCTTCTAATTTGCATATGGGCGGTAGAATAGCGGAGGCTCAGCCGTAAGGAAGAGTCATAAGCTTAGCTATTACCAGAGTGCTGAATTATCTTTTCTCTACGATCACCCTGCTGATGCAGAGATACATTGTTAACCAATATGTGCTTAGCTTTAACTACCACCGGCGTACCAGATGCCTCACGGCGTCCAACGATATGAGCCTTCTTGAAGTCGGCTCTAATGCTCCTCTGCGTGTCTAGGATTCCCAATCAGTACTGGCCGGGAGGCCCGAACTATGCGAGTTGCGTTCACTACAGGTGGTCTTCTAGCCGGAGCAGCCGTTATCGTGGCGCTGTGGTTCTACAATCCGGGGTTCGCCCTTCTCTGTATCCCGATGGTCGCAAGCGTACTGACTGCGCTGGCACTGATGTTTTCCCATCCCGTCCCAAGTCGGAGACATCGCCTCAGGTGAGTGGGTCAGGTAGACGTCCTCAGTTCATGTTTCCGCTGTGAGTGCTAAGCCGGGTTCAACAACGGCTTCCCGCACTCTGCCTCACCACGTTGTAACCGGCTCTCAAGCTGGCGAGCCTCGGCTCCGCTCCCCGTTTCAACCCACTGGAAGACGAGGTTGGCCCTGATGTAGTAGCGGGTAGCGCCATCCAGTGGGAGCGACCCGTCAGCAATCTCAGATATGCGGTTGTGCAGGGTAGGGAGGACGAGCCCCTACCCATACGAGGGTATGTCGCCATCAACGCCCTAGGAGATAGGCTGAAATATTTTTGCGCAATTTTCGAAGGGTCCGACCTAAGTCAGCGAGAGTAACATCATACAGGCCAATCTTGATACGCGGCTCGTTTCTCCGCGATGTTGCTCGCCCTGTAGCTAAACCTAATTATTAGTACGCAAGCTACCATAGTAAGCCTATCAAAACCCTTAGGTTTATGATCGTCTGGAAGTTCATTAACTGCTAAAGTGAAATTATTGCAAAGATCAACTATCTTATTAGTATAACGATCAACCCTTAAATTATGAGCAAACTCGTTCCTGATTTTCCTGATTATCTCGCAAGATTTATGTTCCTCATGAGAAATTAGCCCTAATGTATAGGCTAAGCTTGATCGGGCCGAGAATGTTGCCAGTGGACCGCGCGGGTCATCAATGAGGCTCTTTGCAACCGCTCCTTCTATAAGATGAGCGCTCAGCATAGCTCCTAGCTGATCCTCTATTACACTTGAAGCAATTAGGACCTGCCCTCTTGGGCTCTCATTTCTTAGCTCTTTCACATAAGCGTAATAGCTAGCTAGGTGAGGCTGCTCGGCCTGCATTTTATCTAAATCTACAACGTCAAAACCTAAGTCATTGTCGCCATGTTGGTTTTTCATACTGAATGACCCAGCCATACCCTGAGATATAGAGTTTGCTCCCTTTGTGCTCGCTAGAGACCTTCGGCGTAACCACTCCTGCCTCAAACTAGCAGAGACTACCGTACGCACTGCCCACAATTTGTGACGTGCTCAAACAATGGGCTAAAGATCAATTGGATCGCTCCCATCCTGTTCAGGAGCGGGAAGCTGTTTCCTTGGTCCTTCAATCTGCGGCTTACGCTCTGGTGATGGAAGGGCTTCATTTTCCTCTTTAGCCTTGCCAAGCCAATTGAATAGTGGGTCAAGTAGATCGCGCACTGGCTTAAGATTGTCTGCTACTTTGCCTGCTGTTGAAGATACTTCTAACATGAGGGACATCAAGGCATCGAGCTTTGTGAGATTCTGGTCTACATCAGCAGCAAAGGCGTTCAGCTTCTTAAAGAGCGACTCGCGCTTTCTCTCTGGTATATCAACGCTTTCTAATAGGGACCTAATCTTCTCAATATGAAACCGGACCTTTTCCTTGTGGCTTGGATTGAGTGAGAGGACTGTTACGATACCAGACTTAGCAGCCTTTGCTTTCTCAAGACGCAATCGCAAAGTTTCATTTTGGATGTAATCGCGGAAGTCGTGGAAATATATTTTAAAAGCACTGTCGTCACGAGGCATGTCATAGAAACGGAAAAGCAATCTTAGTTCGTGGGTCTGCTCAAATATGATTAAAGATTGAACATAACGACGCTCCCAATACCAACCATTGGGGGATTGCTCAATCTCAAGTTGGGTATACTTCCACAGTAATCGTTCGTACTGTATAAAAGCTTCAACTGGGTCGCTTGGAAGGTTATGCAACTCTTCGTCAGTCAGCATCGCAAGTTAGCCGTGTCTAAGATGGAAAAGACAAAGGAGTCATTGTGCGCTGTCGCTGATTGACGAGCCAGTCCCGCCCACTCGGTATCCACAGCACGGTTAGTGCAGGTACAAAATGGGCTACAAACTCAGACTTGCAAGGCGGCTTTGCTCTGGCTAGCCTTGATGACCTTAAGCTTTGGCTTTGTTGCTCTTTTTCAGCTTTAAGCCGTACCGCCTGAAAGGTGATGGTGCCCTAGCCGGCACCAAGCGGCGGTGGTTGGGGTGTTGTACTCGGAACTCCGCCCACAGAGTCGTACGGCTCAAAAGAAGCCCCACCAAGGTAATGTACCTGATGGGGCGTATGAGAGTTCAGGGAGGGAATAACCCCACCTAAACAAGATGGGTTAGCGAGGCTGTGCCGAGGCGCACCTTAGGCGAGTACCTTCGCCAACTTCTCAGCCACTTTCTCCGGCCGCAGGTGCGTGTATCGGCTCAACATGCGTGGATCGCGATGACCACTGATTAAAGCTACCTCAGGCACGGTCAGGCCATACTCAAAGAAGCGGGACACAGCCTCATGCCTGAGGTCATGCAGCCGTAAGTTCTCAAGTCCAGCTCTCTTCCTCAGCCTTTCCCACGCAAGGCGCACAGCATTTGGCGTTACGGGGAATACCAGCTCGTCATTCCTCTCTAACGAGTCCAATATCTCAACCGCCTTAGGGGTAAGCGGGATTGTGCGAGGATGCCCGTTCTTAGTCTTAAGGATGCGGATGGTTGGAGCAGTCATATCAACGTCCTTCCATCGGACTGAGAGGAGTTCACCCCGTCGCATCCCGGTCTCTATAGCGAGGGATATGAGGGGACGGAGATACCAAGCTGAACCTGCGGCGGCTGATGCAAGGCGGTTATCCTCATCATCCTCCAAACGCCGTTCTCGCGGCCTCTGGGCATCGGGTATTGCGATTTGCTGAACCGGATTAGCGGTGATCGGAACTCCCCACTCTCGCCTCGCAACCTCTAAGCAATGCTGGATTATCGCAAGCTCACGTCTCACTGTTCCTGGTTGAACGAGCTTGAGACGATCATCTCGGTATTGGGCGACTGCAGCAGGAGTAAGCTTATCCATTCCTGTTTCGGCTAAGCCGTGACGCAAAAGGTTCCTAATCCGGTATCGCTCTGGTTCTGCACCACGCTTGGATTGAGTAACTGTCTCGCAATAGCGGCGCAGTAGGTCGCCTACTGTTACGCCCCTAAGCCCTCGGGCTGTGGTCGGTAACTCTGCACGATCTATTGAACGCTCTTTATCCCTAGCCCACGCCGCCGCGTCAGCTTTAGTTTTGAAGGATTTAGAAAGAGGTGGGTAGCCTTCTCGCCGGACTTGAGCTTGCCAGGATGAGCCGCGCTTGCGGATGGTCGCCATGTTCATTTTCCGTCTAGCTGTGACAATGCTGTGACGGATTGGCTTATCTGGCTGTCGGGATTACCTTGGCGTCAGAGCTGAAACATAAAGCTTTTCAGCACTTTGACGCTTGGTGGAGCTGAGGGGATTCGAACCCCTGACCTCTGCAGTGCGATTGCAGCGCTCTCCCATCTGAGCTACAGCCCCGGCCGGTTGTACGCGACCAAGCGGCGGCGTTTTAGGCCTGAGGGCTCGGGTCTGTCAATCGGAATGCGCTTTGGCCGCCATTCTTTTCCAAGCGGGACGGTTCGGCCTCTCTGGCGGGTTGTTCGAAACTGCCGGGAACGCTACATGAGCACGGTCCGCTCCTGACAGGTTTCCCATGCGCGCTCTGCTCGAAGTCATCCTGCTGGCCCTACAGCTCTATGTCTACCTGATCGTCGCCTCGGCGATCCTGAGCTGGCTGGTCGCCTTCAACGTCGTCAACACCCGCAACGATTTCGTCCGCTCGATCTGGTCCTTCCTGGATGCGGTGACGGAACCCGTCCTGCGGCCGATCCGCCGGCTCCTGCCCAATCTCGGCGGCGTCGATATCTCGCCGATCATCCTGATTTTGCTCATCATCTTCATCCAGAAACTGATCGTGGACTATCTCCTGCCGGTCGCCTTCTAAGGGCGGGCGCCGTGCCCTGGAGGGCGCGCCCCGACGGTCTGGAACTGCGGGTTCGCGTCACACCGCGCGGCGGGCGGGATGCCATCGACGGGGTCGATACCCTGTCGGACGGAAAGCGGGTCCTGAAGGTTCGGGTAAGGGTCGCACCGGAGGACGGGGCGGCCAACGAGGGCGTCCGGCGCCTCCTGGCCAAGGCCCTGCGGGTGCCGGCCTCGGCCGTGACCCTGGAGGCCGGCGCCACGGCCCGGCTGAAGACGTTTTTCATCGCGGGCGACGCCCAGGCCCTCTCCGGCCTGCTCGCCCATTTGACGGGACAGGATTCATGAGCGCCACCATCATCGACGGAAAAGCCTATGCGGCTGGCCTGCGGACGCGGATCGCCGAGGCGGTGGCCGACATGGCCCGTCAGGGTGCGACGCCGGGGCTCGCCGTCGTGATCGTCGGCGAGGATCCGGCCAGCCAGATCTACGTCAAGAACAAGGCGCGTCAGACGGTCGAGGTGGGCATGCGCTCCTTCGAGCACGTGCTGCCGGCCTCCACCAGCGAGGCGGAGCTCTTGGGCCTCGTGGCGCAGCTCAATGCCGATCCGGCGGTGGACGGGATCCTGGTCCAGCTGCCCCTGCCGAAGCAGATCGACGCCCAGAAGGTGATCGAGGCCATCGACCCGGCCAAGGACGTGGATGGCTTCCACCCGGTCAATGCCGGCAAGCTGATGACCGGCGTGCCAGGCTTCGTCTCCTGCACGCCGCTGGGCTGCCTGCTGCTGATCCAGTCGGTCCGCAAGGACATCGCCGGGCTCGACGCGGTGGTGATCGGGCGCTCCAACATCGTCGGCAAGCCGATGGCCCAGCTCCTGATCGGCCAGAGCTGCACCGTCACCGTCGCCCATTCCAAGACCAGGGACCTCCCGGAGGTCTGCCGGCGCGCCGACATCCTCGTGGCGGCAGTCGGCCGGCCCGAGATGGTCCGGGGCGATTGGGTGAAGCCTGGCGCCATCGTGATCGACGTCGGCATCAACCGGGTGCCGAACCTGGCGGCAGGCGAGGGCAAGACCCGGGTCGTGGGCGATGTGGCCTATGCAGAGGCGGCCGAGCGGGCCTCCGCCATCACGCCGGTTCCCGGCGGCGTCGGCCCAATGACGATCGCGTGCCTCCTGCGCAACACCCTCCAGGCGGCCTGCATCCGGCGCGGCCTGCCGATGCCGGCGGTGGACTTCGCCCCGGCTGCCTGATCACGCTCCCTTCCGCAAGTGCTCCACCAGCTGCCGGGCGGACGGCGGCAAGTCCTTGAGCGACCGGATGCAGAGCGTCAGGTCGCGGGCGGCCCAGGCATCGTCCAGTTCGACCGTGGCGATGGCCATGGTCCGGCCGGCCCGCTGCGCGGTCGTCTGCGGCACGATGCCGAGGCCCACGCCCGCCTCCACCATGCGGCACACGGCGTCGAAGCTGCGCAACTGCACCCGCAGGCGCAAAGGACGTCCGATGCGCGCCGCCTTGCCGGCCAGGAACCGCTGCAGGGCGCTCGCCCGGTCGAGGCCGACGAAATCGTGGTCCAGCACCTCCGCGAAGGCGACGGACGCCCTCCCGGCCAAGGGATGGGTCTTCGGTGTCGCCAGGACGAAGCGGTCGCTGCGGAACGGATAGGTCTCGAGGCGCCCGGTATCGACGGTGCCGGCCACGATGCCGAGGTCGCCCACGCCCTCCGCGATCAGCCCGACGATCTCGTCGCTGAGGCGCTCCTCCAGGTCGATGCTGACCTGGGGGTGCTCGGCCAGGAAGGCGCCGAGCGCCTCCGGCAGGAACTCGGTCAGCGCGTTGGTGTTGGACAGGATGCGGATCTGCCCGGCGAGCCCGCCCGTGTAGGTGCCCAGGTCCTCGCGCAGACGGTCGGCTTGGGCCAGGAGCGTGCGGGCGTGCTGGAGCAGGGTCCGTCCGGCGGGCGTCGGCGCCACGCCTTGGCGATTGCGCAGGAGGAGGGGAGCCCCGAGGGATTTCTCCATGTTGCGGATGCGGGTGCTGGCCGCCGCCAGGGCCAGATGGGCCCGCTCCGCCCCGTGGGTGATGCTGCCGGCTTCCACCACATGGCGGAAGAGACTGAGGTCCGTGAGGTCGAACTGCATGGGCTTCCTTCGTCTTTCGCGAAGGTAGGTGAGAATAATTACAAATTGTGCACCACGCGAGCATAAAGCACACTTCGCGGCTGACGAAGTGTGCCCCGTGTATCGGATGATCGCGGAAGGCGCATTGCGGTGTTGCCGCGCTTCAGATACGAACCATTCCAAACTAGGCGCGACCCGCGTCCCGATCAGGAGCGAACCTCATGGCTGAGGCGAAAGTGGCCCCGAGGCCCTTATCCCCGCATCTTCAGATTTACCGCGTGACCTGGACCATGGCCATGTCCGTGTTCCACCGCGCGACCGGCATCGCGCTCTATGCCGGCATCGCCCTCCTGGCGATCTGGCTCGTGGCCCTGGCCGCCGGTCCCTCCGCCTTCGAGAGCGTGCAGTGGTTCTTCGGCTCGCCGCTCGGGATCCTGATCCTGTTCGGCTACACCTGGGTGCTCATGCACCACATGCTGGGCGGCATCCGCCACCTGGTGTGGGACTTCGGCCACGGCATGGAGCCCGGCCAGCGCATGAACATGGCCCGCTTCACCCTCATCGGCTCGATCGCGCTCACCGTGCTGATCTGGCTCATCGCCTTCATCGCTTTCTAAGGAGACCGGACCATGGCCGACAACAGGGCTGACACCCGCGTTTCCATGCGCACTCCGCTCGCCCGCGTGAAGGGCCTCGGCGCCTCCGGGCACGGGGTGGAGCATTGGTGGATCCACCGCGTCACCGCGGTGTCGAACATTCCGCTGATCGTGTCCTTCGTGATCATCGTGGCGGCGCTCGCCGGCAGCGACTATGCGCAGGCGATCAACATCATCTCCCATCCGTTCGTGGCGATCATCCTGATCCTCGCGGTGATCTCGGTCACGAACCACATGCGCCTCGGCATGCAGATCGTCATCGAGGACTACGTCCACGACAAGGGCTACAAGATCGCCGCCGTCATCGCCAACAACTTCTACGCCGTGATCATCGCGGTCGCATGCCTCTATGCGATCCTGAAGGTCAGCCTCGGCCGCATCCTCGTGTAAGGAACAGATCCATGGCTCAAGGAACGAACGGCGCCGCCATCAACGGCAAGGCCTACAACATCGTCGACCATACCTTCGACGTGGTGGTGGTCGGCGCCGGCGGCGCGGGCCTGCGCGCCACCGTCGGCTGCTCCCAGGCCGGCCTTCGCACCGCCTGCATCACGAAGGTTTTCCCGACCCGCTCGCACACCGTCGCCGCCCAGGGCGGCATCTCGGCCTCGCTCGGCAACATGGGTCCCGACGACTGGCGCTGGCACATGTACGACACCGTAAAGGGGTCGGACTGGCTCGGCGACCAGGACGCCATCGAGTATCTCTGCCGCAACGCGCCGGCCGCCGTCTACGAGCTGGAGCACTGGGGCGTGCCCTTCTCCCGCACGGAAGAGGGCAAGATCTACCAGCGCCCCTTCGGCGGCATGACCACCGATTACGGCAAGGGCACCGCCCAGCGCACCTGCGCGGCGGCCGACCGCACCGGTCACGCGATCCTGCACACGCTCTACGGGCAGGCGGTCCGCAATCAGACCAACTTCTTCATCGAGTATTTCGCCCTCGATCTGATGATGGACAGCGACGGCCGCTGCATCGGCGTCGTCGCCCTCGACCAGTCGACCGGCGAGATCCATCGCTTCCGCGCCCACATGACCATCCTGGCCACGGGCGGCTACGGACGGGCCTACTTCTCGGCCACCTCCGCCCATACCTGCACCGGCGACGGCAACGCCATGGTGCTGCGCGCCGGCCTGCCGCTGCAGGACATGGAGTTCGTACAGTTCCACCCGACCGGCATCTACGGCGCCGGCTGCCTCATCACGGAAGGCGCGCGGGGCGAGGGCGGATACCTCACGAACTCCGAGGGCGAGCGCTTCATGGAGCGCTATGCGCCCTCCGCGAAGGACCTCGCGTCCCGCGACGTGGTCTCCCGCGCCATGACCATGGAGATCCGCGCCGGCCGCGGCGTGGGCAAGAACAAGGACCACATCTACCTCCACCTCGACCACCTCGACCCGAAGATCCTGCACGAGCGCCTGCCGGGCATCTCGGAGAGCGCGAAGATCTTCGCGGGCGTCGACGTGACCAAGGAGCCGATCCCGGTCCTGCCGACCGTCCACTACAACATGGGCGGCATCCCGACGAACTATCACGGCGAGGTTCTCACCCTGAAGAACGGCAACCCGGACACGGTGGTGCCGGGCCTGATGGCTCTGGGCGAGGCAGCGTGCGTGTCCGTGCACGGCGCGAACCGCCTCGGCTCGAACTCGCTCATCGACCTCGTGGTGTTCGGCCGCGCGGCCGGCCTGCGCTGCGCCGAAGTTCTGGAGCCGAACGCTCGCCACGCGGACCTGCCGAAGAGCGCCGACGAGCTCGCGCTGTCGCGCCTCGACAAATTCCGCTACGCCAACGGCTCGACGCCCACCGCCGAGCTGCGCCTCCAGATGCAGAAGACCATGCAGAACAACTGCGCGGTGTTCCGCACCGGCGAGGTGCTGGCCGAGGGCCAGAAGCTCATCCATCAGGTCTGGAACGGCGCCGCCGACATCAAGGTCACGGACCGCTCGCTGATCTGGAACACGGACCTCCTCGAGACGCTCGAGTTCGACAACCTGATCGGACAGGCGGTCGTCACCATGGAGGGTGCGCTCAACCGTCAGGAATCCCGCGGCGCCCATGCCCGCGAGGACTTCTCCGAGCGCGACGACAAGAACTGGATGAAGCACACCCTCGCGTGGCTCGACGACACCTCCCACAAGGTGACGCTCGATTACCGTCCCGTGCACACCTACACCATGTCGAACGACATCCAGTACATCGAGCCCAAGGCTCGCGTGTACTAAGGAAGAACGTCAAATGGCTCAGTTCACGTTACCCAAGAACTCCAAGTACACCGAAGGCAAGGCGTGGCCGAAGCCGTCGGGGGCGAGCAACGTCAAGGAATTCCGCATCTATCGCTGGAATCCGGACGACGGCGCCAATCCGCGCATCGACACCTACTATGTCGACCGGGACGATTGCGGCCCGATGGTCCTCGATGCGCTCATCTGGATCAAGAACAACGTCGACTCGACCCTGACCTTCCGCCGGTCCTGCCGCGAAGGCATCTGCGGTTCCTGCGCCATGAACATCATGGGGCAGAACACGCTCGCCTGCACCCTCGGCATGGACGACTGCGACGGCGATACGATCAAGATCTATCCGCTGCCGCACATGCCGGTGCTGAAGGATCTGGTGCCGGACCTGACGAGCTTCTTCGCCCAGCACGCCTCCATCGAGCCCTGGCTGCAGACGCAGACGGCGGAGCCCGAGACGGAGTGGCGGCAGACCCCGGAGGAGCGCTCCAAGCTCGACGGCCTCTACGAGTGCATTCTCTGCGCCTGCTGCACCACGTCCTGCCCGAGCTACTGGTGGAACGGCGACCGGTTCTTGGGTCCCGCGGCGCTGCTCCAGGCCTATCGCTGGCTCATCGATTCCCGCGACGAGTCCACCGGAGAACGCCTGGACAACCTGCACGATCCGTTCCGGCTCTATCGCTGCCATACGATCATGAACTGCGCCAACACCTGCCCGAAGGGCCTGAACCCGGCGAAGGCCATCGCCGAAATCAAGAAGATGATGATCGCCCGAGTCGTATAAGGCGAAGGTCGGCCTAGCTGACCAATATTGCAATATTGTATCTCTCCGGATATGGGCGAACGGTCTATGTCCGGAGATCTTCATGCATATCGTGGCCGCAATCCTGTCGATCCTAGGCGCTGCCGCTTTCTGGTTCTACCGTATGCGCGCCGCCGGACAGGCCCTCTCCGAGGTCGGAGATGCCGCCCAGCACCTTCGCGGCGCTTACCGCCGCAAACGCTTCCGCAACAAGGCCGAAAGCTCTCCGGTCGCGGCCGTTGACGATCCCGCGGCGGCCGCCACGGCCTTCCTGATTTCCCTCGCGGCCTCCCGGGGATCGCTCACGCCGGACGCCGAGGCCGCCATCAAGGCCCAGATGGAAAGCGTCATGGCGGTGCCCAATGTCGAGGATGTGTTCGTCTTCGCCCGGTGGGTCGCCGATCATGTTCATGACCCGGGCGACCTTTCGCTCCGCTTCTCGAAGCTCTGGATCGGCCATCTGCAGCCCGCAGAACGGGCGGATCTCTACGACATGGCGTCCCGGATCGCCGCGGTGGATGGCGAGCCTACGGACCTTCAGATCGGCTGCCTGCGCGCGCTCCATGTGCGGCTCGGCTTGACTCGGCCGTGACTGTTGCCATTTCACGGTTCCCTGTTAGGACAGCGGACCTGAGGATTGGGTCCGCAAGGAAAGAGGATCAGATGAGTCGTCACGTTCTTGCCGTCGCTGCCACCCTGTGCACCGTCCTGGCGCTCGGCGCATGCTCCTCAGCCAGGCTTGGAGGCTTCGGCTCCTCTCCCGTCCGCAGCGCCGCCGCCGCCCCTGCACCGCTGGCGCAGGAACCCGTGGAGGCCGTTCCGTCCGGGCCCGTGACCTCGTCGCCGCTGCCGCCCATCGACGGCCAGCCCCTGCCGCCCGTCGCCGGGGCGCCAGGCTCCCCCTCCGGAACCGAAGTCGCCGGCCTGCCACCCGCCGCCGCACCCGCGCCGGCTCCGGCCGCGACGAGCCGCACCGCCATGGTCGGAAACTGGACCGCGCGCGACGCATCCGGCGGCACCTGCCGGGTGCAGCTCTCCAGCACCCCGGCGCTCGACCTCTATCGGGCCTCGGCCTCCGGCTGCTCCAACCAGGACCTCTCGCGCGTCAACGCCTGGGACTATCGCGACGGGGAGGTCTACCTCTACCAGACCGGCGGCTCCGTGGCGGCGCGCCTGCGCGGTTCGTCCGGCTCGCTCAACGGCGTGCTCGCCAAGTCCGGCGCGCCTCTTTCCATGGGACGATAAGGCGTTTGCGCTGAAGCGATGGCCGCAGTATCGGTCGTCCCGTGAACGACATTCATCCCTCATCCCCGCGCTCCATCACGGCCCGTTATGATGCTCTCGTAGCGGCGGGCGCCATCGAGCGGGATCCCGCGCAGGTCGCGCTCCTGCGGCACCTGGAAGCTCTTGCCGAAAGCCTCGGCGAGCTGCGCCTCGCCCGCAAGACCAGCGCCCTCGGATGGATCTTCGGCAAGCGCAAGAGCCCGGCGCCCCCGAAGGGCCTCTATGTCTGGGGTTCCGTCGGTCGCGGCAAGACCATGCTGATGGACCTGTTCTTCGAGGCGCTGCCGGTCAGGCGCAAGCGCCGGGTCCACTTCCATGCCTTCATGTCCGACGTGCACGAGCGGATCCACGCCTGGCGTCAGAAGCTGAAGGCCGGGGAGGTGAGGGGGGACGATCCCATCGCGCCCGTTGCCGAAGCCCTCGCCGGCGAGGCGTGGGTGCTCTGCTTCGACGAGTTCACCGTCACGGACATCGCTGACGCGATGATCCTCGGGCGCCTCTTCACCGCGCTCTTCGCCCACGGAGTCGTGGTAGTCGCCACCTCAAACGTGGAACCCGACCGCCTCTACGAGGGCGGGCTGAACCGCACCCTGTTCCTGCCCTTCATCGGTCTCCTGAAGGAGCGCATGAGCATCGTCCGGCTCGATGCCCGCACCGATTTCCGTCTCGAGAAGCTGGCAGGCAGCCCGGTCTTCTACACCCCGGCCGATGCCCGTTCGCACGAGGCGCTGAGCCAGTCCTTCCGCAGGCTCACGGGCAAGTCTCACGGCGAGCGTGTCACCCTCACCGTCAAGGGCCATCCGGTCGAGGTGCCGCAGGCCGCCGGCGGCGTTGCGCGCTTCACCTTCGCGGATCTCTGCTCGAAGCCGCTCGGGGCCGCCGACTACCTGATGCTCGCCGAGGAGTTCCACACGATCATCCTCGAGGACATCCCGCGCATGAATTTCGACCGCCGCAACGAGGCGAAGCGGTTCATCATGCTCATCGACGCGCTCTACGACGCCCACGTGAAGCTGCTGGCGTCGGCCGAGGCCGAGGCGCCGGAGCTCTACTCGGCCGAGACCGGCCGCGAGGTCTTCGAGTTCGACCGCACTGTCTCGCGCCTCATCGAGATGCGCTCCGAGGAATACCTCGCGCTCCCGCACGGCCGGCCCGATTCCGCCGATTCCGGCCAGTCGACGGGGCTCGTCGAGACATGAAGCGACCCAGGAGTGGCCCGTCCCGGTTCTCGGACAGCGCCGTTCCGCCCGACAGCCGCCTTCTCGCCATCGCGGCCGACCACCTGAAGCGCTTCGGGCCGCGCCAGATCACGGTCGTCGACATCGCCGACGCGGCCGGCATGACGCATGCCAACGTCTACCGCTACTTCCCGTCGAAAGCGGCCCTCATCGACGCAGTCGCCGGGCAATGGCTCAAGCGGCTGGAAACCATCGTCGCCGATATCGCCGACGCACCGGACCCGGCCGACGACAAACTGGAGCGCCTGATCCAGGCCTGGGCGCAGACCCATCGCGACCTGCTGGTCGAGGACCGTCATCTCTTCGACGTCTATTGCGCCGCCACGGAGACCTCGCGGGCTCTCGTCCGCAAGCACCGCACCCGGATGCGGCAGCTGATCGAGCGGGTAGTTGACGAGGGGATAGCGACGGGAAAATTCGAGCCCCGGGACCGGGAGCGCGCCCTCGGCTTTATCAGCGACGCGGCCTACCGGTTCATTAATCCTTTGGCTGTACGTCTCGATGCGGAGGTGCCGAAGGACATCCTCGATCATCGGCTCGGGGTGATGATCAGGGTCGTTCAGCGGGCTCTCGCCAACGGAATTGTGTGACGTAAATTACATTTTTTAGAAAATGTAACATCAAATTTCGAAGTTGGTTGCGATCCCTAACCCGCTGAAAAACCTCACGGAACCGTCCTTGGCAGGATGATAATCCCGGGTCGACGGACGCAGGGTGTTACGCATTAACCTTTTGCTGGCTTGAAGCAGACCCATTTCTGAGTCAAACAGCGGCCACTCGAAAAGGCTCTCGCCTTCCCCCTCAGCAAGGACATATCCATGGCCCGTCATAAGATCGCGCTCATCGGTGCTGGCCAGATCGGCGGTACTCTCGCCCATCTCGCCGGCTTGAAGGAACTCGGCGACGTCGTTCTCTTCGACATCGCGGAAGGCATCCCTCAGGGCAAGGGCCTCGACATCGCCGAGTCCGCCCCGGTGGACGGCTTCGATGCCAAGTACAAGGGCGCGAACGACTATTCGGCCATCGAAGGCGCCGACGTGATCATCGTGACGGCGGGCGTGCCGCGCAAGCCCGGCATGAGCCGCGACGACCTGATCGGCATCAACCTGAAGGTCATGGAAGCGGTCGGCAACGGCATCAAGCAATATGCCCCGAACGCCTTCGTGATCTGCATCACCAACCCGCTCGACGCCATGGTGTGGGCGCTGCAGAAGTTCTCCGGCCTCAAGCCTGAGAAGATCGTCGGCATGGCCGGCGTGCTCGACTCCGCCCGCTTCCGCCACTTCCTGGCCGAAGAGTTCAATGTGTCGGTCAAGGACGTGACCGCCTTCGTGCTCGGCGGCCACGGCGACGACATGGTCCCGCTGGTGCGCTACTCCACGGTCGCGGGCGTCCCGCTGCCCGACCTCGTCAAGATGGGCTGGACCACGCAGGAGAAGCTCGACGCCATGGTCGAGCGCACCCGCAAGGGCGGCGGCGAGATCGTCAACCTGCTCAAGACCGGCTCCGCCTTCTACGCCCCGGCGGCCTCCGCGATCGCGATGGCCGAGAGCTATCTCAAGGACCAGAAGCGCGTCCTCCCCTGCGCGGCCTATCTCTCCGGCCAGTACGGCGTGAACGGCATGTTCGTCGGCGTGCCGATCGTGATCGGCGAGAACGGCGTCGAGCGCATCGTCGAGGTCGAGTTCTCGGCCGACGAGAAGGCGATGTTCGAGAAGTCCGTCGCGTCGGTGCAGGGCCTCATCGACGCCTGCAAGCAGATCAACGCGACCCTGGCGTAAGCCGGAACCAATGGTGGCCGGGCCCATCCCGGCCATCACGCTTATTCAACCGCCACGCCGCTGCGGCGTGGATCCCGGGCGGGATGCCGGGGATGACCCGGAGAGAAACGAATGAACATCCATGAATACCAGGGCAAGGCCCTCCTGAAGGAGTTCGGTCTGCCGGTCTCCCGCGGCAAGGCCATCTTCTCGCCCGACGAGGCGGAGGCTGCCGCAAAGGAGCTGGGCGGCCCGCTTTGGGTCGTAAAGTCCCAGATCCACGCGGGCGGCCGCGGCAAGGGCAAGTTCAAGGAGGCCGAGGCCGGCGAGAAGGGCGGCGTTCGCCTCGCCAAGTCGGTCGACGAGGTGAAGCAGTTCGCGCAGCAGATGCTGGGCCGCACCCTCGTGACCATCCAGACGGGCGAAGCCGGCAAGCAGGTCAACCGCCTGTACATCGAGGACGGTTCGGACATCGAGACCGAGTTCTACCTGTCGATGCTGGTCGACCGCGAGACCGGTCGCATCGCCTATGTGGTCTCGACCGAAGGCGGCATGGACATCGAGCAGGTCGCCCACGACACCCCTGAGAAGATCCTCACCTTCTCGGTCGATCCCGCGACCGGCGTGATGCCCCATCACGGCCGCACGGTCGCGAAGGCGCTGGGCCTGAAAGGTCCGCTCGCGAAGGAAGCCGAGGACCTTGTGACGAAGCTCTACGCGGCCTTCGTCGCCAAGGACATGTCGATGCTCGAGATCAACCCGCTGATCGTCACGAAGGATCAGCACCTCAAGTGCCTCGACGCGAAGATCTCGTTCGACTCGAACGCTCTCTACCGTCACCCTGAGGTGATGGAGCTGCGCGACATCACCGAGGAAGACGAGAAGGAGATCGAGGCGTCCAAGTACGACCTCGCCTACATCGCCCTCGACGGCACCATCGGCTGCATGGTCAACGGCGCCGGCCTCGCCATGGCGACGCTCGACATCATCAAGCTCTACGGCGAGGAGCCGGCGAACTTCCTCGATGTCGGCGGCGGTGCATCCGAGGAGAAGGTCACGGCGGCGTTCAAGATCATCACGGCCGACCCGAACGTGAAGGGCATCCTGGTCAACATCTTCGGCGGCATCATGAAGTGCGACGTCATCGCCCGCGGCGTGATCGCGGCCGTGAAGGCGGTCGGCCTGCAGGTTCCGCTGGTGGTTCGCCTCGAGGGCACGAACGTCGAGGAGGGCAAGCAGATCATCCGCGAGTCCGGCCTCAACGTCATCCCGGCGGACGACCTCGACGACGCCGCCCAGAAGATCGTCAACGCCGTGCGCGGCGGGAAGTAAGGTTTCGAGCTGATGTCCATCCTGATCGACAAGAACACCAAGGTGATCTGCCAGGGCTTCACCGGCAAGAACGGCACCTTCCACTCCGAGCAGGCCATCGCCTACGGCACCAAGATGGTCGGCGGCACGTCGCCCGGCAAAGGCGGCTCCACTCACCTCAACCTGCCCGTCTTCGACACGGTCATGGAAGCGCGCGAGAAGACCGGGGCCGACGCCTCGGTGGTCTACGTGCCGCCTCCGGGCGCTGCCGATGCCATCTGCGAGGCGATCCAGGCCGAGATCCCGCTGATCGTCTGCATCACCGAAGGCATCCCGGTGCTCGACATGGTGCGGGTGAAGCGTGCGCTCGAAGGCTCCAAGTCGCGCCTCATCGGACCGAACTGCCCGGGCATCGTGACGGCCGGTGAATCGAAGATCGGCATCATGCCGGCCAACATCTTCAAGCCCGGCTCCGTCGGCATCGTGTCGCGCTCCGGCACGCTCACCTACGAGGCCGTGTTCCAGACCACCAACGAGGGCCTCGGCCAGACGACGGCGGTCGGCATCGGCGGCGACCCGGTCAAGGGCACCGAGTTCATCGAGATGCTCGACATGTTCCTGTCGGATCCGAAGACCGAGTCGATCGTCATGATCGGCGAGATCGGCGGATCGGCCGAGGAAGAGGCGGCCGAGTTCATCGCCCGCGAGGCCAAGAAGGGCCGCAAGAAGCCGATGGTCGGGTTCATCGCCGGCCGCACGGCTCCTCCCGGACGCCGCATGGGCCATGCCGGCGCCATCATCTCCGGCGGCAAGGGCGGCGCGGAAGACAAGATCGCCGCCATGGAGGCCGCGGGCATCCGCGTGTCCCCGTCCCCGGCTCGCCTCGGCAAGACCCTCGTCGAGGTTCTGAAGGGCCAATAAGCACACGAGGCCGCCCCCTCAACCGGGGCGGCCGTTCCGCAGATTTGGATCGAGCATTGCCATGGCACGCCAAGACGCCAACGAAACCTTTCTCAACACTGCCTTCCTCTATGGGGCGAATGCGCCGTACATCGAGGACCTCTACGCCCGGTACGAGCAGGATCCCGCATCGGTCGACGCCGAGTGGCAGGCCTTCTTCGGCGCCTTGAGGGACGACAAGCAGGCGGTGGAGCAGAACGCCCGCGGCGCCTCCTGGAAGAAGCCGAACTGGCCGATCCATGCCAATGGCGACCTCGTCTCTGCCCTCGACGGCAACTGGGCCCAGGTCGAGAAGGCCGTCGGCGACAAGATCAAGGCGAAGGCTCAAGGGAAGGGCGCGGAGATCAGCCAGGAGCAGGTCCTCCAGGCGACCCGCGATTCCGTCCGCGCCATCATGCTCATCCGCGCCTACCGGGTGCGCGGCCACCTGCACGCCAATCTCGATCCGCTCGGCATCAATCCGCGCCCGAACGACCAGGAGCTGCACCCCTCCCATTACGGCTTCACGGAAGCCGATTGGGACCGCAAGATCTTCCTCGACAACGTGCTCGGCCTCGAATTCGGCACGATCCGCGAGATCGTCGCGATCCTCGAGCGCACCTACTGCCAGACGCTCGGCGTCGAGTTCATGCACATCTCCGATCCGACCGAGAAGGCCTGGATCCAGGAGCGCATCGAGGGGCCCGACAAGGAAATCACCTTCACCCGCGAGGGCAAGCGCGCCATCCTCAACAAGCTCGTCGAGGCCGAAGGCTTCGAAAAGTTCCTCGACCTGAAATACACGGGCACCAAGCGCTTCGGCCTCGATGGCGGCGAGTCGCTCATCCCGGCGCTCGAGCAGATCATCAAGCGGGGCGGCAATCTCGGCTGCAAGGAGATCGTGTTCGGCATGGCCCATCGCGGCCGCCTCAACGTGCTGACGCAGGTGATGGGCAAGCCTCACCGGGCGCTCTTCCACGAGTTCAAGGGCGGCTCCTTCGCGCCCGACGACGTGGAGGGCTCGGGCGACGTGAAGTACCATCTCGGCGCGTCCTCCGACCGCACCTTCGACGGCAACAACGTCCACCTGTCGCTGACCGCCAACCCGTCCCACCTCGAGATCGTCGATCCCGTGGTGCTCGGCAAGGTGCGCGCCAAGCAGGATCAGCACGGCTGCACCCCGGACAACCGCACCGCCGTCATGCCGCTCCTCATCCACGGCGACGCCGCCTTCGCGGGCCAGGGCGTGGTGGCGGAGTGCCTCGGCCTCTCGGGCCTGCGCGGCCACCGCACCGGCGGCTCGATCCACGTCATCATCAACAACCAGATCGGCTTCACCACCGATCCGCGCTTCTCGCGCTCCTCGCCCTATCCATCCGACGTCGCCAAGATGGTCGAGGCGCCGATCTTCCACGTGAACGGCGACGATCCGGAGGCGGTGGTCTTCGCCGCGAAGGTTGCGACCGAGTACCGGCAGAAGTTCCAGAAGCCAGTCGTGATCGACATGTTCTGCTACCGCCGCTTCGGCCACAATGAGGGCGACGAGCCGGCCTTCACCCAGCCCCTCATGTACCGCAAGATCCGGTCGCATCCGTCGATCCTGGAGCTCTACTCCAAGAAGCTCCTGGCCGAGGGCGCGGTCACCGAGGCCGACATCGACGAGATGAAGAGCGCCTGGCGCTCCAAGCTCGACACCGAGTTCGACATCGCCACGAGCTACAAGCCCAACAAGGCCGACTGGCTCGACGGCCGCTGGGCCGGGCTCAAGGCCGTCCGTGAGGACGCCGACGATCCGCGCCGCGGCCAGACCGGCGTCTCGGCCGAGACCCTGAAGGACATCGCCAAGGCGCTGACCTCCGTGCCCGAGGGCTTCCACGTCCACCGCACGATCCAGCGCTTCCTCGACAACCGCAAGAAGATGATGGAGACCGGCGAGGGGATCGACTGGGCCATGGCCGAGGCGCTCGCCTTCGGTTCGCTCCTGCTCGAAGGCCACCGCGTGCGCCTCTCCGGCCAGGACGTGGAGCGCGGCACCTTCTCGCAGCGCCACTCGGTGCTGACCGATCAGGAGAACGAGGAGCGCTACACGCCCCTCAACCACATCCGCGAAACCCAAGCCCGCTACGAGGTCATCAACTCGATGCTCTCGGAGGAGGCGGTGCTCGGCTTCGAGTACGGCTACACCCTCTCCGAGCCCAACGCGCTGACCTTGTGGGAGGCGCAGTTCGGCGACTTCGCCAACGGCGCCCAGGTGGTGTTCGACCAGTTCATCTCGTCAGGCGAGCGCAAGTGGCTGCGCATGTCGGGCCTCGTCTGCCTGCTGCCGCACGGCTACGAGGGGCAGGGTCCGGAGCACTCCTCCGCCCGCCTCGAGCGTTGGCTGCAAATGTGCGCCGAGGACAACATGCAGGTGGCGTACTGCTCGACCCCGTCGAACTATTTCCACATCCTGCGCCGTCAGCTGAAGCGCGAGTTCCGCAAGCCGCTGATCCTCATGACGCCCAAGTCCCTGCTGCGCCACAAGCGCTGCGTCTCGGCCCTCGCCGACATCTCCGAGGGCACGTCCTTCCACCGCGTGCTGCAGGACGATGCCCAGCGCGGCGCCGACGGGATCAAGCTGGTGAAGGACGACAAGATCCGTCGCGTCGTGATCTGCACCGGCAAGGTCTACTACGACCTGCTGGAGGAGCGCGAGAAGCGGGGCATCGACGACGTCTACCTGATGCGCGTCGAGCAGCTCTATCCGTTCCCGGCGAAGTCGCTGGCGGCGGAGCTCTCCCGCTTCAAGAAGGCCGACGTGGTGTGGTGCCAGGAGGAGCCGAAGAACATGGGCTCCTGGACCTTCGTCGAGCCTTATCTCGAGTGGGTCCTCAAGACGGCAGGCGCCAAGGTGGATCGTCCCCGCTACGTGGGCCGCGCCGCTTCCGCCGCCACCGCCACGGGCCTGATGTCGAAGCACCAGGCCCAGCTCCAGGCTTTCCTCGACGAGGCGTTCGCGGCCTGATCGAACGGAGAACCGAGGCATGCCGTTTCACCTCTGCAGGCTCCTGCCGCCAAGGCCGACCTTCCCCGCCGACATCACGGCGGAGGAGGCTGGCCTGATGCAGGAGCATGCAGTCTATTGGCAAAGAGTGGCCGATCGGGGTAATGCCCTGATTGTAGGCCCTGTCCTGGACCCTGCCGGTGTCTGGGGTGTCGCCATAGTCGAGGTCAGTGACGCTGCAGCAGCCTCAGCCTTGACGGAGCAGGATCCTGTCATCCTCTCCGGACGTGGCTTCCGATACGAGATCCATCCCATCCCGCAGGCCATCCTGCGGAAGAACCAACAACCTGATCCTCTCTGAGAGGGGCCGTCCCGAAGGCGTAACCATGGCAACTGAAATCCGCGTACCCACTCTTGGCGAATCCGTGTCAGAGGCCACCATCGGCCGCTGGTTCAAGAAACCCGGCGATGCGGTGAAGGCCGACGAGCCCGTCCTGGAGCTCGAGACCGACAAGGTGACGCTCGAGGTCAACGCTCCCGCGAGCGGCACCCTCGGCGACATCCTGGCCAAGGACGGCGAGACGGTCTCCCCTGGCGCCGTGCTCGGCTCGATCGTGGAAGGCGGCGCCGCTGCGGCGTCCGCTCCCAAGGCCGAGGCCCCGAAGGCTGCTCCGGCTCCGGCCGCCGCTCCGGCGCCGGCTGCCGCTCCGGCCAAGCCCGCCGCCGCTCGCGACAACGGCCCCGCGGTCTCCCGCATCGCGGCCGAGAGCGGCATCGACGCCTCCCGCGTCGCCGGCACCGGCAAGGACGGTCGGGTGACCAAGGGCGACATGCTCGCGGCCATCGCCGGCGGCGCTGCGGCCGCCCCCGCGGCGGCTCCGGCCCAGATGCGCGCTCCTTCGGCGCCCGTCGATGCCGAGCGTGAAGAACGCGTGAAGATGACTAAGCTGCGGCAGACCATCGCCCGCCGCCTCAAGGACGCGCAGAACACCGCCGCCATGCTCACCACGTTCAATGACGTGGACATGAGCGCGGTGATGAACCTGCGCAGCCAGTACAAGGACGTCTTCGAGAAGAAGCACGGAACGAAGCTCGGCTTCATGGGCTTCTTCACCAAGGCCGTGATTCAGGCCCTCAAGGACGTTCCGGCGGTGAATGCCGAGATCGACGGCCAGGACATCGTCTTCAAGAACTACTACCATATCGGCATCGCGGTCGGCACCGAGAAGGGCCTCGTGGTCCCGGTGGTGCGCGATGCGGACGATCTCTCGGTCGCCGGCATCGAGAAGAAGATCGCCGATTTCGGCCGCCGCGCCCGCGACGGCAAGCTCTCCATCGACGAGATGCAGGGCGGCACCTTCACGATCACCAATGGCGGCATCTACGGCTCGCTGCTCTCGACCCCGATCCTCAACGCACCGCAGTCGGGCATTCTCGGCATGCACCGCATCGAGGAGCGCCCGGTGGTCCGCAACGGCCAGGTCGTCGTGCGCCCGATGATGTACCTCGCGCTTTCCTACGATCACCGGATCGTCGACGGCAAGGAGGCCGTGACCTTCCTGGTGCGCGTCAAGGAGGCCCTCGAGGATCCGGCGCGCCTCGTCCTCGACCTCTAAGCCAAGCATCGATTCAGCGTCTTGGCCGGGCCAGTCCCGGCCAGCCACGACCTCAATCCCAGAGCCAAAGACGTGGATGCCCGGATCAAGTCCGGGCATGACGTTAGGTGGAGACAAGAAATGTCCTACGATCTCGTCGTTATCGGCACCGGGCCCGGCGGCTATGTCTGCGCCATCCGGGCCGCGCAGCTCGGTCTCAAGACCGCCGTCGTCGAAAAGCGCAAGACCCATGGCGGCACCTGCCTCAACGTGGGCTGCATCCCGTCCAAAGCCCTGCTGCACGCCTCGCACATGTTCGAGGACGCGCGCGACCACTTCGCCGATCTCGGAATCGGCGTCAGCGCGCCTGCGCTCGACCTCAAGAGGATGCAGGCCTTCAAGCAGGAAGGCGTCGACGGCAACACCAAGGGCGTCGAGTTCCTGCTCAAGAAGAACAAGATCGACGCGTTCTTCGGCACCGCACGCATCGCTGCCGCCGGTCAGGTCGAGGTGAAGGGCGAAGACGGCTCGAACCAGGTCCTGGAGACCAAGAACATCGTCATCGCCACGGGCTCGGACGTCACCCGCCTGCCGGGCATCGAGATCGACGAGAAGGTGGTGGTCTCATCCACTGGGGCGCTCGAACTGGAGAGCGTGCCGAAGCGCCTCGTGGTGATCGGCGCGGGCGTGATCGGCCTGGAGCTCGGGTCGGTCTGGCGCCGCCTCGGCGCCGAGGTGACCGTGGTCGAGTATCTCGACCGCATCCTGCCGGGCATGGACGCCGAGGTCGCCAAGCAGTTCCAGCGCATCCTGTCAAAGCAGGGCTTTCAGTTCAAGCTCGGCGCCAAGGTCACCAAGGTCGAGAAGTCCGGAAAGGGCGCGACGCTCACCTTCGAGCCCGCCGCCGGCGGCAATCCTGAAACCATCGAGGCCGACGTGGTGCTCGTGGCCATCGGCCGCGTGCCCTACACCCAGGGCCTCGGCCTCGATCACGTGGGCGTCCAGCTCGACAACCGCGGCCGCATCCTCACGGATGCGCATTTCGCCACCAACGTCACCGGCATCTACGCCATCGGCGACGTGATCGCCGGCCCGATGCTGGCCCACAAGGCCGAGGACGAGGGCGTCGCGGTGGCCGAGATCCTGGCCGGCAAGGCCGGTCACGTGAACTACGACGTGATCCCGAGCGTGGTCTACACGTTTCCGGAGGTCGCTTCCGTCGGAAAGACCGAGGAGGAGCTCAAGAGCGCGGGCGTCGCCTATAATGCCGGCAAGTTCCCCTTCACGGCCAACGGTCGCGCCAAGGTGAACCGCACCACGGACGGCTTCGTGAAGATCCTGGCCGACGCCACCACTGACAAGGTGCTGGGCGTCCACATCATCGGCCCCGAGGCCGGCAACCTCATCCACGAGGCGGCGATCGCCATGGAGTTCGGCGCCTCGTCCGAGGACATGGCCCGCACCTGCCATGCCCACCCGACGCTCGCGGAAGCTGTGAAGGAAGCGGCGCTCGCGGTGGAGAAGCGCGCGATCCACATGTAGGATCGTCGCGATGGCAAAGCTCCACTTCCTCTACTCGGTGATGAATGCAGGAAAGACCACACATCTCCTGCAGGTTCGCCACAACTACATCGAGAACGGCGGCCACGTGCTGCTGTTCACGAGCCTGATCGATGACCGGTTCGGCGTCGGCAAGGTGCGGTCGCGCCTCGGCCTCGAGGCCGACGCCATTCCGCTGAGGAAGGAAGACGCTATCGGGACCATCGTGGCGGACGAGCACGCGAAACGGCCGGTGACGGCCGTTTTGATCGACGAGGTCCAGTTCATGACGGCCGAGCAGGTCCGCCAGCTCGCCTGGATCGTGGACGAGCTGCATGTGCCCGTCATGGCCTATGGGCTGAAGAACAACGTCTTCGGGACGCTGTTCAGCGATGCGATTTCCACCATGATGGCGCTCGCGGACGACTTCCAGGAAATCAAGCAGCTCTGCCATTGCGGCCGCAAGGCTACGATGATCCTCAAATACGACCGCAACGGCGAGGCCGTACGCTCGGGCGAGGTGATCGAGATCGGGGGCGAGGGGCGCTACGTCTCCGTCTGCCGCCCGCACTGGACGAAGGGCGACATCGGCCCCGCCGCCCGGCAGCTGCTGGCCCGGCCGGTCGCGGCGGAGTAGGGCTCTTCAGCCCTTCGCCCGGGCCCTCGGATGGGCGGAGTCGAAGGCGTCCATCAGCCGTGCCGCATCCACCTTCGTGTAGAGCTGGGTCGTCGAGAGCGAGGCGTGGCCCAGGAGCTCCTGGATCCCCCGCAGATCGCCGCCGCGGGCGAGCAGGTGGGTGGCGAAGGAATGGCGCAGGGCGTGCGGGGTCGCGCTGTCCGGCAGCCCGAGAGCGCCCCTCAATTCCTCGACCGCAAGCTGGATGATGCGGGGCGAGAGCGGTCCGCCCCTGGCGCCGACGAAGAGCGGCCCCTCAGGGGGCAGCACATAGGGACACAGGTGCAGGTATTCCTCGACCGCCTCCTGGATCGCCGGGATCACCGGTACGCTGCGCATCTTGCCGCCCTTGCCCGTGACGGTGATCGAATCAGTGCCGTGGATCGGCGCATCCCGCCGCTGAAGCCCGAGCGCTTCCGAGATGCGCAGGCCCGCCCCGTAGAGAAGAGCCAGCACCGCCGCGTCGCGGGCGAGCACCCAGGCTTTTCGGTTTTCGCCTGACCGCAGCTCCGTGTCCGTGACGGCTACGGCCGAGGCGGCGGAGAGCGGGCGCGGCAGGTTCTTGTCGACCTTCGGGGTGCGAATCGCCGCGAAAGCCGAGGCGGTGCCATGCCCCTCCCGCTCCAGGTGACGCGCAAAGGAGCGGAGCGCGGCAAGCTGGCGCATGAGCGACCGGCTCCCGACCGTCTCCATGCGTCGGGCGGCCAGGAAGGAGCGGATATCGAGCGGCTTGAGCCCCAGGATCGCCCTGACGCTGGGTGCCTCGCCGAGATGTCCAGTCAGGAAGGTCAGGAACTGCCTCAGGTCGCGGGCATAGGCCTCCACGGTCTTCGGCGAGAGCCGCCGCTCCTTGGCGAGCGAAGCCAGCCAGGTCATCACCTCCTGGCGAGTATCGGACGCCCCGGGAAGGACCAGATCGAGGGCGTTTTTCGATTCGTCGCTTGACATGTTCCCGCTTTGTGCAAGGTCAGGCAGTCTAACGAGAACAGGTTAACCTCCTCCGAATGACAAGCCACGTCGCCGATGTCCTCATCCCGCTCGCGCTGGACTCGACCTACAGCTACGCGGTGCCGGACGGCCTCGCCCTCAAGGAGGGCGACGTGGTGCAGGTGCCGCTCGCCACCCGGGAGGTGGTCGGCGTGGTGTGGGGACTGCGGGAGGGTCCGGGCGGCAACTTCAAGAAGGTGACGGGGGTCGTCGACAGCCCGAGCCTGCCGCCGAAAATGCGCAAGTTCCTCGACTGGATCGCCTGGTACACCCTGGCGCCCAAGGGCTCCGCCCTCGCCATGGGGCTGAAGCTGGTGGACGGCGACCGCCCGGAGGTGGTGCGCATCGGGGTCAAGCTCGCCGGCCGCCTGCCGAAGCGGATGACGCCGGCGCGCCAGCGGGTCGTGGAGGCGGCCCAGGACGGCGTCGTGCGCCTCAAGAGCGAGCTTGCGCATCTGGCGGGCGTGAGCGCCGGGGTGATCGATGGCCTGATCGACGAGGGGACGCTGGAGACCGTGGCCCTGCTGCAGGAGCCTGTGGCCGAAATCCCGAACCCCGACTTCCGCAAGGCTGGCCTGTCGGACGGGCAGCAGGCCGCCGCCGATGCGCTCGTCGCCTCGATGCACGAGGAGCATCCGCCCGTGACCCTGCTCGAAGGCGTTACGGGCTCCGGCAAGACGGAGGTCTACTTCGAGGCCGTGGCCGAGGCCGTGCGCCAGGGCCGGCAGGCCCTGATCCTCATGCCGGAGATCGCCCTCACGGCCCAGTTCCTCGACCGGTTCGCGGCCCGTTTCGGCGCGAAGCCCGCGTGCTGGCATTCGGGCGTCACAGGCCGCAAGCGCGAGCGCCTCTATGCGGGAATCGCGTCCGGGGAGGTCAAGGTGACGGCCGGGGCCCGCTCGGCCCTGTTCCTACCCTACAAGGACCTCGGCCTCATCGTGGTCGATGAGGAGCACGAGACCGCCTATAAGCAGGATGACGGGGTCCACTACCACGCCCGCGACATGGCGGTGGTCCGCGGGCGGATCGAGAACGCGCCGGTGGTGCTCGCCTCCGCGACGCCCTCCATCGAGAGCCGGGTCAACGTGCAACGCGGTCGCTACCGCCACGTCCAGCTTCCCGAACGCTTCGGCGGTCGGCAGATGCCGCAGATCCGGGCCGTGGACCTCAGGCGCGAGACCATCGCGAAAGGCCGCTGGCTGTCGCCGGCCCTGAACCTCGCCATCGGCGAGACCCTGGAGCGGGGCGAGCAGGTGCTGCTCTTCCTCAACCGCCGGGGCTATGCGCCGCTCACCCTCTGCCGGGCATGCGCCCACCGCTACGAATGCCCGAACTGCTCGGCATGGCTGGTGGAGCACCGCTTCCGTCGGTCCCTGGTGTGCCACCATTGCGGCCACGTGGAGCGCACCCCGCATGCCTGCGTGTCCTGCGGCAGCGTCGATTCGCTCGTCCCCTGCGGTCCGGGCGTGGAGCGGATCGCCGAGGAGGTGGCCGAGACCTATCCCGATAAGCGCTCCATCGTCCTCTCGAGCGACATGCCCGGCGGCACCGAGCGGCTGCGCCAGGAGCTCGCCGCCATCGCGGCCGGAGAGGTCGACATCGTGGTCGGCACCCAGCTTGTCGCGAAGGGCCACAACTTCCCGCTCATGACCCTGGTCGTGGTGCTCGATGCCGATATCGGCCTGACCTCGGGCGATCCCCGGGCAGCCGAGCGGACCTTCCAACTCCTCCAGCAGGTCACCGGCCGCGCCGGGCGTGGCGAGAAGCCAGGTCGGGCTCTGGTCCAGACCTGGCAGCCCGACCATCCGGTCATTGCCGCTCTCGTGTCGGGGGATGCCGAGCGTTTCTACGAGGAGGAGACGCGGGTCCGGGAGATGGCGGGCCTGCCGCCCTTCGGCCGGCTCGCCTCCCTCATCGTCTCGGCCGAGGAACGTGAGTCGGCCGAGGCCCATGCTCGCGCGATGGCGCTCGTCGCCCAGCCCCCGCCCGGCGTGACCGTCCTCGGCCCCGCCGAGGCCCCGCTCGCCCTCATCCGGGGCCGGTACCGCTACCGACTGCTCGTGAAGACGGAGCGCGAGGTGGACCTCCAGGCGTATCTGCGCGACTGGCTCGCCCGCTGTCCCAAGATCCGCGGCAACACCCGCGTCTCCATCGATGTCGACCCCCAGAGCTTCCTGTGATCAACAAAGCGTGACCTTCAGACCCATGACCAAGATCATCCACTGCATCCGGCACGGCCAATCCACCTTCAACGCCCATTATGCCGAAACCGGGCTCGACCCGATGCATCCCGACGCACCGCTGACGGAACTCGGGCACCGTCAGGTGGCCGAGCGGGCGCCGGAGCTGAGGCCCTACGCCTACGAGCTCGTCGTGACCTCGCCCCTGACGCGGGCGATCCAGACCACCCTGGGCCTCTTCGGCGACCATCCGGCCGCCCCGCCGATCCATGTGGAATGCCTGCACCGGGAATTCCTGGAGAGCAGCTGCGACGTCGGACGGGCGCCGACCCTCCTGGCGCAGGACTTCCCGAACCTCGCCTTCGGGCATCTCGACGAGGTCTGGTGGCACAGCGACGGCGAGCCCGACGAGCGCGGATTCGCCAACGAGCCGGCTGCGATTCTGACCGAGCGGGTGAGCGGGTTCCGCGACTGGCTCGCGGCCCGGCCGGAGCGGCTGATCGCGGTCGTCGGCCACGGAACTTTCTTCTATCACCTCACCGGGCAGCAGCTGCGAAACTGCGAGGTGGCGGTCCTGGAACTCTGAGCCGGCTGCGCTTGCTCGGGCCGGCCGAGGCGTGGATCGCGGACTCTTGCCAGCCTTCGCCTTGCGCCTGCGAAAAACCCATGCTAGTGCACCCCCGCCTGACGGGCGGAGAGACGTCCCGCTTTGGCTCACTTCCACCGACCTGACGGGTTTCCCGACAGCCTTCGCAGAGGCCGCCGGTCCGAGGCCCTTAAGATTTGAGAGAGACGAATAACGTGGCGCAAAGCGGTTCCAATGAAGGACCTCTCCTGTCGGGCGTAGCCTTACGCTACGCCACGGCCCTGTTCGACCTCGCTCGGGAAGCCAACGCCGTGGACGCCGTCGCCGGCGATCTCGGCCGCTTCAATGAGCTGATCCAGGGCAGCGAAGACCTGCAGCGCCTGATCCGAAACCCAATCTTCACGGCAGAGGACCAGATCGCCGCCGTCGCGGCCATTCTCGACCGGGCCGGCATCTCGGGCCTCGCCGGCAACTTCATCCGCCTCGTCGCCTCCAAGCGCCGCCTCTTTGCCCTCCCCGACATGATCCGCGCCTACCAGGATCTGGTGTCGGACGCGAAGGGCATCGTTCGGGCCCAGGTGATACTGGCGGAAGCGCCGTCTGACGCGGTGCTCAACGAAATCAAGGCGGCGCTGCGCGACGTCGCCAAGGCTGACGTCTCCGTCGACGTCAAAATCGACCCGAGCCTCATCGGCGGTCTCATCGTGAAGATGGGGTCCCGCATGGTGGATGCCTCGGTGCGCACCAAACTCAATTCCATTCGTCTAGCGATGAAAGAGGTCCGCTGATGGACATTCGAGCCGCTGAGATCTCCGCGATCCTCAAAGAGCAGATCAAGAACTTCGGCACCGAGGCCGAAGTCACCGAAGTCGGTCAGGTCCTGTCCGTCGGCGACGGCATCGCCCGTTGCTACGGCCTCGACAACGTCCAGGCCGGCGAGATGGTCGAATTCGAGAGCGGCGTGCGCGGCATGGCCCTCAACCTCGAGACCGACAACGTCGGCGTCGTGATCTTCGGCTCCGACCGTGAGATCGCCGAGGGCCAGACCGTGAAGCGCACGGGCGCCATCGTGGACGTGCCGGTCGGCAAGGGCCTGCTCGGCCGCGTCGTCGACGCGCTCGGCAACCCGATCGACGGCAAGGGCCCGATCCAGTCGACCGAGCGTCGCCGCGTCGACGTGAAGGCTCCGGGCATCATTCCGCGCAAGTCGGTGCACGAGCCGATGGCGACCGGCCTCAAGGCCATCGACGCCCTCATCCCGGTCGGCCGCGGCCAGCGCGAGCTGATCATCGGCGACCGCCAGACCGGCAAGACCGCCATCGCCCTCGACACGATCCTGAACCAGAAGCCCCTGAACCAGGGCAATGACGAGTCGCAGAAGCTGTACTGCGTCTACGTCGCGGTCGGTCAGAAGCGCTCCACGGTCGCCCAGTTCGTGAAGGCGCTGGAGGAGAACGGCGCCCTCGAGTACTCGATCATCATCGCGGCGACCGCGTCCGACCCGGCCCCGATGCAGTTCCTGGCGCCCTTCTCGGGCTGCGCCATGGGCGAGTTCTTCCGCGACAACGGCATGCACGCCGTGATCGTGTACGACGACCTCTCCAAGCAGGCCGTCGCCTACCGTCAGATGTCGCTTCTGCTCCGCCGTCCGCCGGGCCGCGAGGCTTACCCGGGCGACGTGTTCTACCTGCACTCCCGCCTGCTGGAGCGCGCCGCGAAGCTCAACGACAGCCAGGGCGCCGGCTCGCTCACCGCTCTGCCGGTCATCGAGACGCAGGCCAACGACGTGTCGGCCTACATCCCGACCAACGTGATCTCGATCACCGACGGCCAGATCTTCCTTGAGACGGACCTGTTCTACCAGGGCATCCGCCCGGCCGTGAACGTCGGCCTCTCCGTGTCGCGTGTGGGCTCCTCGGCCCAGACGAAGGCGATGAAGAAGGTCGCCGGCAAGATCAAGGGCGAGCTCGCTCAGTACCGCGAGATGGCGGCCTTCGCGCAGTTCGGCTCCGACCTCGACGCCACGACCCAGCGCCTGCTGAACCGCGGCTCGCGCCTCACCGAGCTCCTGAAGCAGCCGCAGTTCTCGCCGCTGAAGATGGAAGAGCAGGTGGCGGTGATCTACGCCGGCGTGAACGGCTACCTCGACCAGCTGCCCCTCAACCGGGTGCGCGCGTTCGAGGACGGCCTGCTGGGGCTTCTCCGCACCAAGCACGCCGACATCCTGGAGTCGATCCGCGCCTCCAAGGACCTGTCGAGCGATACCGAAGCGAAGCTCAAGGACACCGTCCAGTCCTTCGCCAAGTCGTTCTCGTAAGATCGAACCGGGTTACCGGAGAGGTAGGGCCGCTCGATGCCGAGCTTGAAAGACCTTCGTAACCGCATCGCCTCCGTCAAGGCGACGCAGAAGATCACCAAGGCCATGCAGATGGTGGCCGCCGCTAAGCTGCGCCGGGCGCAGACCGCGGCGGAGGCCGCCCGCCCCTATGCGGAGCGGATGGCCGTGGTGCTCGGCAACCTCGCGTCCGGCATCACCGTCGGACCTGAGACGCCGCGTCTCCTCGCCGGCACCGGCTCCGATCGCGTGCATCTCCTGATCGTCTGCACCGCGGAGCGTGGTCTCTGCGGCGCATTCAACTCCTCGATCGCGCGCCTTGCCCGCGATCACGCCAACCGGCTCCTGGCCGAGGGCAAGACCGTCAAGATCATCTGCGTCGGCAAGAAGGGCTACGACATCCTGCGTCGCCAGTTCGCCGAGCAGATCATCGACTTCGTCGACTTGCGTTCCGTGCGTTCGATCGGCTTCGAGCAGGGTGACATGATCGCCCAGAAGATCCTCGCGCTGTTCGAGCAGGGCGAGTTCGACGTGGCGACCCTGTTCTACTCGCGCTTCCGCTCGGTGATCGCCCAGATCCCGACCGCGCAGCAGATCATCCCGGCTCAGATCGAGACCGGCGCCACCTCGTCGGACGCCGTGTACGATTACGAGCCCGAGGAAGGCGAGATCCTGGCGACGCTCCTGCCGCGGAACCTTACCGTGCAGATCTTCCGCGCGCTGCTTGAGAACGCCGCTTCGGAGCAGGGCGCCCGCATGAGCGCCATGGACAACGCCACCCGCAACGCCGGCGAAATGATCAAGAAGCAGACGATGACCTACAACCGGTCGCGTCAGGCGATGATCACCAAGGAACTGATCGAAATCATCTCGGGCGCCGAGGCGCTCTGACGACATCCGAGAGGAGCCACTCATGGCCAATACCGCTACCACCGCCGGCAAGACCGGCCGCATCACGCAGGTCATCGGCGCCGTCGTCGACGTGCAGTTCGACGGCCATCTGCCGGAGATCCTGAACGCCCTCGAGACCACGAACCAGGGCAACCGCCTCGTGCTCGAGGTGGCGCAGCAGCTCGGCGAAAGCACCGTCCGCTGCATCGCCATGGACACCTCCGAGGGGCTAGTCCGCGGCCAGGAGGTCGTCGACACCGGCGCGCCGATCTCGGTGCCGGTCGGCGCCGCCACGCTCGGCCGTATCATGAACGTCATCGGCGAGCCCGTGGACGAGGCCGGCCCGATTGTGGGCGAAGGCTCCCGCGCCATCCATCAGCCGGCGCCTTCCTACGCCGAGCAGTCCACCGAGGCCCAGATCCTCGTCACCGGCATCAAGGTCGTCGACCTGCTCGCTCCCTACGCCAAAGGCGGCAAGATCGGCCTCTTCGGCGGCGCCGGCGTCGGCAAGACCGTGCTGATCATGGAGCTCATCAACAACGTCGCGAAGGCGCACGGCGGCTACTCCGTGTTCGCCGGCGTCGGCGAGCGCACCCGCGAGGGCAACGATCTCTATCACGAGATGATTGAGTCGAAGGTGAACGTGGATCCCCGCGAGGCCGGATCGGCCGCCGGCTCCAAGTGCGCCCTGGTGTACGGCCAGATGAACGAGCCTCCGGGCGCCCGCGCCCGCGTCGCCCTCACCGGCCTCACGGTCGCCGAGAACTTCCGCGACCAGGGTCAGGACGTGCTGTTCTTCGTCGACAACATCTTCCGCTTCACCCAGGCGGGTTCCGAGGTGTCGGCGCTTCTCGGCCGCATCCCGTCGGCGGTGGGCTATCAGCCGACGCTTGCTACCGACATGGGCACCCTGCAGGAGCGCATCACCACCACCAACAAGGGTTCGATCACCTCGGTGCAGGCCATCTACGTGCCGGCCGACGACCTGACCGACCCGGCCCCGGCCACCTCCTTCGCCCACCTCGACGCCACCACCGTGCTGTCGCGCTCGATCGCCGAAAAGGGCATCTACCCGGCCGTGGACCCGCTCGACTCGACCTCGCGCATGCTCTCGGCCGCCATCGTCGGCGAGGAGCACTACAACGTCGCCCGCCAGGTGCAGCAGGTGCTCCAGCGCTACAAGGCGCTCCAGGACATCATCGCGATCCTGGGCATGGACGAGCTCTCCGAAGAGGACAAGCTCACCGTGGCCCGCGCCCGCAAGATCGAGCGCTTCCTCTCGCAGCCGTTCCACGTGGCCGAGGTCTTCACCGGCTCGCCCGGCAAGCTCGTCGCCCTCGAGGACACGATCAAGGGCTTCAAGGGCCTCGTCGAGGGTCAGTACGACCACCTGCCGGAGGCTGCCTTCTACATGGTCGGCACCATCGATGAGGCGGTCGAGAAGGCCCAGCGCCTCGCGGCCGAAGCGGCCTAAGAACTCCGTTCTTCGTCCGGGGCGCAGCCCGCGCCCCGGATCCTCCCGAGTACCCAATTCCTCAACCAATCCCGCGCCGCCTCCTGCGGCCGACCGGATGACGAAGAGCTAAGATGGCGACCTTCACCTTCGAACTCGTCTCCCCTGAGCGTGTGCTGTTCTCAGGCGCCGTCGATGCGGTGATCCTGCCCGCCACCGAGGGCGAGATGACGGTTCTCGCCGGCCATGCCCCGACGATGACCACCCTCAAGACGGGCTTCCTCGTCATCACCGACTCTCCCGGCAACGGCAAGCGGGTCCTGATTCGCGGCGGCTTCGCCGACATCAACCAGAACGGCATCACCGTCCTGGCCGAGCGGGCGCTTCCGGCCGAGGAGCTGACCCAGGACATCCTGGACCGCGAGATCCTCCAGGCCGAGATGCACTACGACGCCACCAACGATCCGGCCGCCAAGCATGCGGCAGAGGCGGCGGTCGCCCAGCTGCGCGAAGCCAAGGCGGCGCTGAACTTCTAAATCCTGAAACAACCCGGCTCCGGCCGGGTTTTTCTTTGCCATGACAGCGGACGCGCCATTCATCCTCACGCTCTCCCTCGACGAGCGATCGTTCCGGTTCTTCGACGAGCAGAGGCGGCGCCACTTTCCGCCGGAACGGAACTTCATCCCGGCGCATCTCACCCTCTTCCACAAGCTTCCCGCCGAGCACGAACCATCGCTCGTCACGAACCTCCGCGACGCAGCCGACCGGCCGGCACCCATCGAGCTCGACGTGACCGGGCTGAGATCCCTCGGACGCGGCGTCGCCTATACGCTCGCATCGCCTGCACTGACGGAACTGCGCTTCTCCCTCGCGAAGCGATGGGCGCTCTGGCTCACGCTGCAGGACCGGCAGAAGCACCAGCCTCATGTCACGGTCCAGAACAAGGTCGAGCCGGAGGAAGCGCGACGGCTGCTGGCGGATCTCTCCGCCAGCTTCGTGCCCTTCAGGATCACCGGAACGGGACTCGATCTGTGGCGCTACCGCGGCGGCCCTTGGGAAAAGGCCGCGAGTTTCCCTTTCGGACCGAAACCTCCCCGACGCGAGCCGGGGACGTCATAGGCCCCGTTCCCTACTCGCCCATCGCGATGAGGTTCGCGTTGCCGCCCGCTGCGGCCGTGTTGATCGTCACCGTCTGCTCGGTCGCGAAGCGCAGGAGGTAGTGCGGTCCGCCCGCTTTCGGCCCCGTACCGGACAGACCGTGGCCGCCGAAGGGCTGAACGCCCACGACCGCGCCGATCATGTTCCTGTTCACATAGACGTTGCCGACCGAGAGCCGCTCCACCACCTGCTCCACAGTTGCGTCGATGCGGGAGTGAACGCCCAGCGTCAGCCCGTAGCCCGAGGCGTCGATCGCCTCCAGCACGTTCGTGAGACCGTCGGCCTTGTAGCGCACCACGTGCAGGATCGGGCCGAACACCTCCTCGGCCAGATCGCGCGGCCGGTTCAGCTCGAAGATGTGAGGGGCCACATAGGTGCCGGCCGCGGGCGCCTCGCCCGCATAATGCACTTTCGCGGAACGCTTCATCGCGGCGACATGCGCGTCGAGCTTCTCCTTCGCTTCGCGGTCGATCACCGGACCGATATGGGTCGACACCTCGCGCGGATCCGCAAGCTTGAGTTCCCGCGCGCTGCCGGCGATCATTTCGATCATGCGTTCGGCCACATCCTCCTGCACGCAGAGGAGACGCAGCGCCGAACACCGCTGACCGGCAGACCGGAACGCCGACATCACCACATCGTCCGCCACCTGCTCCGGCAGGGCGGTGGCGTCGACCACCATGGCGTTGATGCCGCCGGTCTCCGCGATCAGCGGCACGATGGCGGCGTCCTTGGCGGCGAGGGTCCGGTTGATGATGCGGGCAACTTCCGTCGAGCCCGTGAAGACCACGCCGGCCACGTCCTTGTTCTCAACAAGCCGCGCCCCGATGCGCCCGTCGCCGGGAATCAGATGGAGCGCCGTCTTCGGCACGCCCGCCTCGTGCAGGATGCGGACGGCAAGATCCGCGATCAGCGGCGTCTGCTCGGCGGGCTTCGCCACCACGGCGTTGCCGGCCATGAGCGCCGCACCGACCTGGCCGAGGAAGATGGCGAGCGGGAAGTTCCAAGGCGAGATGGCCACGAACACGCCGCGCCCGCGCAGGCGCAGCACATTGCTTTCGCCGGTCGGCCCCGGCATCGCTTCGCCCGCGCCAAACAGCGACTTTCCTTGAGCCGCATAGTAGCGGCAGAAATCGACCGCCTCGCGGACCTCGGACAAGGCGTCGTCGAGGGTCTTGCCCGCTTCCGTCTGCAGGAGGTGCAGAAGGGCGCCCCGGCGCTGCTCCAGGAGGTCGGCGGCGCGCATCAGGGCGGCGGCCCTGACATTGGCTTCCGTGCGGCTCCACGCCGGGAAGCCAGCGCGCGCAGCCGCCATGGCGCGGTCGGCCGTCTCGGGCGACGCCTCGGTCACCTGGCCGACCGACGTGGTGCCGTCGATGGGACTGATCACCGAACGGGCCTGTCCCGGCGCAGCCCTGCCGTCGATCAGCGGCTCGGCCCGGTAGGATTGCTGCGCGCCCTGCCGAATCTCGGCCAGCAATAAATCGAGGGAGGCCTGGTGGCCGAACTCGACGCCCCTCGAATTCGCACGATCCTTGCCGTAGAGATCGCGCGGCAGCGGCAGCTTCGGGTGCCGCGCCTTGTCCGGCGACACGATGATGTCGGCCGGCCGCTTCAGGAGCGATTGAACCGGCACGTCGGGGTCGGCCGCCACGGACACGAAGGACGAGTTCGCGCCGTTCTCGAGCAGGCGCCGCACCAGATAGGCGAGGAGGTCCCGATGGCCGCCGACCGGCGCGTATGCGCGGCAGGCGAGCCCCGGCTCGTCCTCGAGCAGGCGGCCGTAGAGCGCCTCACCCATGCCGTGCAGGCGCTGGAACTCGTAGCCGTCGACGCCGCCGGCCCGCTCGATGATTGATGCGACCGTGAGCGCATTATGCGTGGCGAATTGCGGATAGATGCGAGGGCGCAGGGCCAGCAGCTTCTCGGCGCAGGCCATGTAGTTGAGGTCGGTCATCGCCTTGCGGGTGAAGACCGGATAGTCGTCGAGCCCGCGCTCCTGGGCGCGCTTCACTTCCGTGTCCCAGTACGCGCCCTTGACGAGGCGCACCATCATCTGGCGGTCGTAGCGCTCGGCCATGGCGGCAATGGCATCGATCACGGCGCCCGCACGCTTCTGGTAGCCCTGGATGGCAAGGCCGAACCCGCTCCAGCCGGCGAGCGACGGATCGGCGAGGACTGCGTCGATCACCTGGAGCGAGAGTTCCAGCCGATCCGCCTCCTCGGCATCCACCGTGAAGTTGAGCTCATAGGATTTCGCCTTCCGGGCCAGCTCGATCACGAGCGGCACCAGTTCGCGCATGACCCGCTCGCGGCTCGTCGCCTCGTAGCGCGGATGAAGGGCGGATAGCTTGACCGAGATGCCGGGACGGTTCGGCAGCGGCTCGTTCCCGGCCGAGCGACCAATGGCGTCGATGGCCGAAGCGTAGGAATCGTAATAGCGGCGGGCGTCCTCCGCCGTGCGCGCGCCTTCGCCGAGCATGTCGAAGGAGTAGCGGTAGACGCGGCCCTTGGCCGAGCCCGCCCGCTTCAGGGCTTCGTCGATGGTCTGCCCCAGCACGAAATGGTTGCCCATGACGCGCATCGCCTGACGGGTCGCGGTGCGGACCGCCGGCAGGCCGAGGCGCTTGGTGAGCTGGCGCAGGATGCCCTCCGGCGTCTCGCCCGGCTGGATGATCCGGGCCGTGATTCCGAGCGCCCAGGCGGAGGCCGAGACCAGGAACGCTTCGGATTTCGCCTCGTGGTCGGCGAAGTTGCCCTGGCCGAGCTTGTCCTCGATCAGCCGGTCGGCCGTGGCGGCGTCCGGCACCCGCAGCAGCGCCTCGGCCAGCACCATCAGGGCCAGCCCCTCCTTGGTGGAGAGGGCGTATTCCCGCAGCATCTCCTCGACCCCGCCGAGGCCGCCGCCCTTGGCGCGGATCGCCTCGATCAGGCGGGTGGCGCGCTGGTCGATCCAGGCCTCCCGCTCGGCCGACAGGTGCGAGCCGGCGAGGAGCCGGGCCGCGATGGCCTTGTCGTCTTCCGCGTAGGGCGGGTTGAAGGGCAGGGGGCTGGTGGGGCTCGACGTCATGGGATCCTCCGAAATTTTGGGAAATATAAGAGGGCGCCTGCCGTGATACGATGGCAATCTTGGCCTTCCTGCCGTAGCTTTTGCGGCAAGAGGGCCATAGGACCGTGAAAATGACGGATATCGACCGGATCGATCGCAAGATCCTGAAGTGCCTGCAGGCGGATGGGCGGATCGCGACCGTCGACCTGGCCGAGAAGGTCGGCCTGTCGCCGACCTCCACGAGCGAGCGCATGAAGCGCCTGCAGCGGGAGGGCTACATCGCGGGTTTCGGGGCACGGCTCGATCCGCACCGGCTCGGGCTGGAGCTCCTGGTCTTCGTCGAGGTCTCCCTCGACAAGACGACGCCGGACGTGTTCGAAAAATTCGCCGCCGCCGTGCGCCGGGCTCCGGAAGTCCTGGAGTGCCACATGGTGGCGGGCGGATTCGATTATCTGGTCAAGACCAGGGTCGCCGACATGGCGGCGTACCGCCACTTTCTCGGCGAGATCCTGCTGGCGCTTCCGGGCGTCAAGGAGACCCGCACCTATGCGGTTATGGAGGAGGTCAAGAGCGACGGCCTCCTGCCGGTCTAGAAAGAAAAGGGCGGCTCGCGCCGCCCTTTCGCTTCGTCTTACCCGGAGATCGCGGTCTGCTCGTTCTTGGTCTTCCACAGGGAGAAGACCACGCCGCCGCCGATCAGCGCGAGGGTCACGCCGAGCGAGATCGTCGGGTCGAGCTTGCCCACGAGCTGGTTCCAGAAGATCTTGCCGCCGATGAAGACGAGCACCATCGCCAGCGCGTATTTCAGGTAGTGGAAGCGGTGCACCATCGCGGCCAGCGCGAAGTAGAGTGCCCGCAGGCCTAGGATCGCCATGATGTTCGCCGTGTAGACCACGAAGGTGTCCGTGGTGATGGCGAAGATCGCCGGCACCGAGTCGACCGCGAAGATCAGGTCGGCGATGTTGATCACCACGAGCGCCAGGAACAGGGGCGTCGCCCAGGTGACGATCCGACCGGTCTTCGGGTCCGGCTCCCGCACGAAGAAGTGCTGCGAGTGGAGGCGGTCCGATACCCGCATATGCTTCCTGAGGAAGCGCACGATCGGGTTCTTGGCGATGTCGGGGTCGCTCTCGGTCACCACCAGCATCTTGATGCCCGTGATGATCAGGAAGGCGCCGAAGATGTAGAGCACCCAGTCGTATTCCTGCACCAGGGCCGCGCCGAGCGCGATCATGATGCCGCGCAGCACGATGACGCCGATGATGCCCCAGACGAGGGCGCGATACTGGTATTTCCGGGGAATCGCGAAATAGCTGAAGATCAGCGAGATCACGAAGACGTTGTCGATCGACAGGGACTTCTCGATGAAGAAGCCCGTGAAATAGGCGATGCCCGCGTGGCTTCCGTCTTCGGTGACGAGAAGGCCGGATTCATACGACCACCAGATGTAGGCGCCGAAGGCGGTCGCGATGCCGATGTAGAAGGCGGACAGGAGGAGACTCTCCTTTACGCCGAGCTCCTTGTCCTTTCGGTTCAGGACGCCGAGATCGAAGGCGAGGAGAAAAACGACAAGGCTCAAGAAAGCCGTCCACATCCAGACGGGCTTTCCCAGCCATTCCATGAGCAGGAATTCTGGCATAACCGGACCTATGATTGCTTTGTTTCCAAGCATCGGCTCCGACATCACGGGCGCGTGTCGCGTCCCGCCAGAGGGGCCCGGCCGCCGATACAAGGCACGTAGGAAGCGCTCCTTCGAGCGTCAAGACCCCTTCTTGAGCAGCCGATGTCGTTTTCTTGTTCAGGCCATGCCTTGACGTTCATGTCGTTTCTGCTTGCATGAACGGGACTTAGGAAATCTGGCACACGGATGCCCGGGGACGCCCGGGGCCTTCGACGAGGCCAGGCAAGAACAGAGGTGGCGGTGATGGTGTCCGAGCGTTCGACGCGGGTTGGGTGGTGGTTCAGGGGAGTTCTGGCCGGTGCGGCCCTGCTGATCGGTTCGGCCGCCGCGCAGGCGCAGACGCCCGTGCGCTTCAGCCTCGACTGGCGCTGGGAAGGCCCGGCGGCTCCCTTCGCGGTCGCCCTCGACAAGGGCTACTTCAAGGCCGAGGGCCTGGACGTGACGATCGATCCGGCGGCGGGCTCCCGCGAGCCGATCTCGCGGGTGGCGTCCGGCACCTACGACGTCGGTTTCGGGGACGTGAACTCCCTGGTGCGCTTCCGGGACGAGAATCCGGAATCGGGCATCAAGGCCGTGATGGTGATCTACGACCGGCCGCCCTTCGCCATCATCGGCCGCAAGAGCCGCGGCATCTCGAAGGATGTCGCCAGCCTCCAGGGCAAGAAGTTCGGCGCTCCCACGGCCGACGGCGCCTATGCGCAGTGGCCGATCTTCAAGTCGGTCAACAAGATCGACGACTCGACCATGAAGTTCGAGAACGTGGGCTTCCCGGTCCGCGAGCCCATGCTGGCGCAGGGCGAGGTCGATGCGGTCTTCGGCTTCTCCATGTCGTCCTTCATCAACCTGAAGTCCCGCGGCGTCCCGGCCGACGACATTGTCGTCATGCTCATGAGCGACTACGGCGTCGATCTCTACGGCAACACCATCATCGTGTCGGAGAAGTTCGCCAAGGAGAAGCCGGAAGCCGTGAAGGGGCTGCTCCGGGCGATCATGAAGGGCGTCCAGGACACCGTGAAAGATCCGGCGAGCGCGGTCGATTCTGTCATCAAGCGCAACGACGTCGCCAAGAAGGACGTGGAGCTGGAGCGCCTGAAGATGGTGCTCGAGCAGAACATGGTCACCCCTTGGGTGAAGGAGAACGGCTTCGGCGGCATCGACAAGGACCGCTTCGCCAAGTCGCTGGACCAGATCGGCCTGACCTTCAACTACAAGGCCAAGCCCAAGGTCGAGGACGTGTTCAGCGAGGAGTTCCTGCCTCCGGCCGACCAGAGGAAAGTGAACTGATCCAGGGCCCGGTCACCGCACGACCGGGCCCTCTTTCCTTTCAGGCGGTCGAACTCCATGAGAACCTTCGTCGACATCCACGACGTGACCCACGTCTATGCGCGCGCCGAGGACGGGCTGCCGGCCGTCGAGCGCCTCAACATCAAGATCCAGGAGGGGGAGTTCGCGGCCATCGTCGGCCCCTCGGGCTGCGGCAAGTCCACCCTCATGAAGCTGGCCACGGGCCTGCAATTCCCGAAGAAGGGCACCGTGGTCGTGGACGGCCGGCAGGTCGGTGCGCCCGTGAAGCTCGCCGGCATGGCGTTCCAGAACCCGACCATGCTTCCTTGGCGTACGACCCTCGACAACATCCTGCTGCCGCTGGAGATCGTGGAGCCGCACCGCTCGCGCCTGCGCAGGCACAAGGCGGAGTACGTCGCCAAGGCCGAGGCGCTGCTTGCCCAGGTCGGCCTCAAGGGTCAGGGGCACCGCTTCCCCTGGCAGCTCTCGGGCGGCATGCAGCAGCGCGCCTCCCTGTGCCGGGCCCTCATCCACGAGCCCAAGCTGCTCATGCTCGACGAGCCCTTCGGGGCGCTCGACTCGTTCACCCGCGAGGAGCTGTGGTGCGTGATCCGCGACCTGCACGCAGCACAGGGTGTGACCGTGATCCTCGTGACGCACGATCTGCGCGAGGCGGCCTTCCTGGCGGACCGCATCTTCTGCATGAGCGCGCGCCCCGGGCGGATCGTGGCCGAGCGCGAGGTCGCATTCCCACGGCCGCGCGACCTCGAGATCACCTACACGCCCGAATTCTCCGATCTCGTCCACGAACTGCGCGGCCACATCGCGCAGGCGCGCAAGGCCGCTTGAGAATGTCCATGACCGTCAAACGCCAGCTCGTCCTCGCGCCCTGGATCTTCACGATCGGGTTCTTCGCCATCTGGGAGATCATCTGCCGCGGCTTCGGAATCTCGAGCTTCATCCTGCCGGCGCCCTCTACCATCATGGCGGCGACCTGGGAGTACCGGAACCAGCTCGCCTATCACGCCATGCACACGCTCTGGATGACGCTTGCCGGATTCGGGCTCGCGGTGGTGTTCGGGCTGCTGCTCGGCGTGGCGCTCGGCGCTTCGCGGCTCATCAATGCGGGTACCTATCCGCTGCTCGTCGGCTTCAACTCCATCCCCAAGGTCGCGGTGGTGCCGATCCTGGTGTTCTGGTTCGGCGTCGGCTGGGTGCCGCCGGTGATGACCGCCTTCCTGATCTCGTTCTTCCCGATCGTCGTGAACGTCGCGACCGGCATCTCGACGGTGGAGCCGGAGATGGAGGACGTGCTGCGCGCGCTCGGCGCCTCCAAGCGCGACATCATCCTGAAAGTGGGGCTGCCGCGCGCGATGCCCTATTTCTTCGGCTCGCTCAAAGTGGCCATCACGCTCGCCTATGTGGGCTCGGTGATCGGCGAGCAGAACGCGTCGAATGTCGGCATCGGCAACCTGCTGACCCGCGCCTCGGCCGCGTTTGAGGTCCCCCTAGTGTGGGCGGCCCTCGTGGTCCTCGCGGTGCTCGGCGTCGTCATGTACATGATCACCGCCTTCGTCGAACAGTCGACGACCGGCTGGGCCCAGCGATCGCAGATGGCGAACGCTTGAAGCCTAGCGCCTGAGCGAAAGCGGGTTGTCGGACAGGGCGGCGGCGTCGGGCTCGTCGATGCTGGGCCTGCCCAGGAACGCGTTCCAGAGCTTGTCGATCACGCTGCGGTCGAGGTCGTCCACGATGAAGACGAGGCGGCTGCGCCGATCCTCGCTCGGCCACCGCGGAAGCACGGCCGGCACGTGGATCACGTGCTGGACCCCGTGGATCACCACCGGATGCTCCGGATCCTCGGCAAGCGCCACCAGCCCCTTCACGCGCAGGAGCTTGGCGCCTTGCGAGGAGCGCAGGAGATCGAGGAACATGTCGAGGGTGCCCTGCCGGATCGGCTGGTCGCTCGTCAGGCAGAAGGCGCGGATGCGCTCGTCGTGCCGGTTCACGTCGTGGTGATGACCGTGATGGTGATGCCCGTGGTGATGGTGCCCGTGCTGATGCGCGTGGCTTTCCCGCTCGGCCTCCTCGACGGCCTCCGCCTTCAGCCATTCGCGCACGTCGGCGATCTTGCCGTCGAGGCCGAAGAGCCCCCCTGCGACAATGGCCTCGGCGGGCGCATCCGCCGGCAGCAGGGCAGCGCCCGGATTGAGCTGACGCAGTCTCTCGCGCAACCGAGCCAACCTGGTCTCGTCCTGCACCAGGTCGGTCTTGCTCAGCACGATCCGCTCGGCGACGGCCGCCTGCTTCACCGCCTCCCGATGGGCGTCGAGCGTGGCCTCGCCGTTCACCGCATCGATCACCGTCACCACGCCTTCGACCGCGTAGCGCATGGAGAGATACGGATGATAGAGCACCGCGTGCAGGATCGGGGCCGGATCCGCGAGCCCGGTGGTCTCGATCACGACGCGCCGGAACGGTTCGATCCGCCCGTTGTCGCGCTTGCGCAGCAGGTCTTCCAGGGTGGCGATCAGGTCGCCCCGCACCGTGCAGCAGAGGCAGCCCGCCGAGAGCAGCACCATGCCCTCGTCGACCTTCTCCACGAGCAGGTGGTCGAGGCCGATCTCGCCGAACTCGTTGATGATGACCACCGTGTCCCGAAGCGCCGGGTCTTGGAGGAGCCGGTTGAGGAGCGTGGTCTTCCCGGCGCCGAGAAATCCCGTGAGAACGGTGAGCGGGATCGGGGCAGGAGGGGTCAGGGGCGTGTCCGTCATAGGGTCAATCCGCGATGGGGACGAGGGGAGCGCCTCTCAGGCGGCGCTGCTCCAGCAACACATTGGCGACGATCGCCGACAAGACCAGGGCGCCGCCCGCCATTTGAAGGGGACTCAGTGTCTCGCCCAGGAGCAGAGCGGACGATACGGCCGCCACGACCGGCTCGGTGCAGTAGATGATCCCGGCCGCGACCGCCGTGATCCGGCCCAGCGCCAGGAACTGGAGCATGAAGCCGAACACGTAGCCTCCGATCGTCATGCCGACCGCAAGCGGTGCCGCCAGGAGGGTCGAGGGCGGGGAGAGCTGTCCCGCCGCAAGGCCGATGAGGGCTGCGGTCGGCAGCACGAGGACATGGATCCAGAAGACCTTCGCAACCACGCCGGTCTTGCGGCAGCGGGCCGCTGCGAAGAACTGGGTGGCGGTGGCGATGCTTGCAGCGAGGGCGAGGACGAGGCCGCGCCAGTCGAGGCCGCCGAAGGCAGGCCCGACCACCATGACGACCCCGATCGTCGCGGCCGCCGCGACTCCGAGAAGCGTCGGAGTCAGCTTCGTGCCTTCGACGAAGGGACTCGCCAGCACGATGAAAATCGGAAAGGTGTAGAACACCACCGCCGCCACCGTGACCGGGATGAAGGCCACGGAGGACAGATAGCAGACGCCCACGAGGGCGGTCGCGACGCCAAGGAGCAGCATGATGCCGCGCTCCTCCCGTGCCATGGCCAGGGACTTTCGCATCGCGACGGCCGCGATCCCGACCAGGATCAGCATCAGGAGAACCCGGTAGACCACGATCGCCGACCCGCTCGCGCCGGCGAACGCAGCCATGCGGGCGTAGACGATGTTCAGGCCGTAGAAGCTCGCCGAGACGAGAGCGAACAGCATTCCGCTGGCAGGCGAGGAGGTGGGGTGAGACATGGCGGCGGTCGGGTTGAGGGCCAGCACCGTTCGCGCGAATTGCGGCCGATTGCAAGGGCGGCGGGGCCGGAGACCGCCTCGGCGGCTCCCCCGCGCAAAAAGAAACCGGGCAGGAGAAGGATCCTGCCCGGTTCGGATTCGGGGAGCCGGCGCCTCAGTTCTGGGACGGCTTGGACTTTCCGGCCTCCGCCTTCGGCTTGGCTTTGTCCTCGGCCGAGGCCTGGGGCTTGGCGGTCGTCTTGGCGCTGGCCTTGGAGGCGCCCTTGGCGTCGCTCTTGCTGTCGTTGTTGACCGGCTTGAAGCTCATCGTCGCCCGCGAGTCGCCCTTGCCCTTGGCCTTGGCCTGAGCCTTGGTCGGGGTGTCCTCGCTGTCGGATTCATCGGCCGCATCGTCCTTGGCGGCCTCCTTCTTGGCGCCTTTCTTGGCCGTGGCGGCTTTCTTGGACTTCGTCTTCTGGGCGGCGTCCTCGGCAGCCTTCTCCTTCGCGGCCTCGGCGGCAATCTCGCTCTCGGACGGAGGCGTCAGGCCGACCCAGATGCGCTCCGGCTGGACGGCGGTGCGGGGGCCCAGGGTCGTGCGCATGGGCTTCGGGGTGCCGCCCGCGAAGGCCATCACGTCGGACGAGAAGAGGTTCGGCACCGTCGGCGTGTCGTCATCCGCCACGGTCGTCGGGCTGTCCTCTTCCTTCGGCATCGGACCGCGCCGGTCGCAGATGACCGACCGCATGTCGGGCGGCGTGTGGGTGGCCGAGGCCGGAAGGGCGGTCAGCAGGGGATTGGTGAAGTTCACGGTGCTGTTGAAGCCGCGGTCGAACAGGTCCGCGGCGATCATGGTGCGCTCGTTGGCGGAGGGCGCCCCGAACACCACGGTGATCAGGTGCCGCCCGTTTCGGGTCGCGCTCGCCACGACGTTGAAGCCGGAGGAACAGATGAAGCCCGTCTTCATGCCGTCGGCCCCGGGATAGCGTCCGATCAGGCCGTTGGTGTTGCGCATGATCCGCCGCCCGAACTGGATGGCCCCGATGTGGAACAGGTCCTGATGGTCAGGGAACTCGAGCAGGAGCGCGCGGGCGAGCACCGCCATGTCGCGCGCGGTTGTCTGGTTGCGCTCGTCGGGCAGCCCATGAGGGTTTGCGAAATGGCTGTCCCGCATGCCGAGGCGCTGGGCTTCCGCGTTCATCCGCTCGGCGAAGCCATCGATCGAGCCGCCGATGTTCTCCGCGATGGTCGCGGCGACGTCGTTCGCCGACTTGACCATGAGGATCTTGAGCGCGTTGTCGACCCGGATCTGGGTGCCGGGCTTGAAGCCCATCTTCGACGGAGGCTGCGCGGCTGCCGAATCCGACACGGTCAGGAGCGTGTCCATGCTCAGCTGGCCCTTCCGGACCAGGTCGAGGGTCACGTAGGTCGTCATCAGCTTCGTGACGGAAGCCGGGTACCAGGGATCTGTTGCCCGCTCCGCATGCAGGACGCGGCCGGACTCGACTTCGACGACGAGAGCCGGATTCCCAGCCAGAACCGGACCGCCGACCAGGGCGGCAAGGGCAAAGGCTGCGACACGAATAACTCGTCTTGCGTTCATCCGGAACGGCTCCATGAAGGCTATGGTCAAAGGGGAAATCCGACGGTCCCGCTTGTGCCAGCTCGGCTATTTTTAGTCCCGAAGCCCTGGAATAGCCAGAGACACCGGTGCTTATTGTTGATGAGTATCCACCCTTTCTAAGGGATTCCGTGGCAAGAGAGTGGCAAGAGCGGCGCGCTTTGAAGAACAATCGATGAATTTATCCCTTCTCTGGATTCCCGTGACCTTGGCCGCTGCGGCCGCTCAGACCGGCAGAAATGCGACGCAGCGCCGTTTGACTGAGCAGATCGGCACGGTGGGGGCGACGCAGGTCCGCTTTCTTTACGGTTTTCCTTTCGCGCTCCTAGCCTTGGCCGGCGTGCGCCTCGTGTCCGGCGAAGGTGTCCCGGCTCCGAACGCGACGTTCCTGCTCTACGTCCTGGGCGGAGCCGCCACCCAGATCCTTGCCACGGCTCTCATGCTCTCGGCCATGCGGGAGCGCGCCTTCTCGGTGGTGACAGCCTACACCAAGACCGAGCCGGTCCAGGTGGCGCTCTTCGGACTCGTGCTTCTCGGAGACCCGCTGACCCCGCCGGTCGCCCTGGCGATCCTGGTCGCCACGGCGGGCGTGGTGCTGATGTCCGTCAAGCCGGGCACGAGCCTGACCTCGGCCGGCGTCAGGCCCGTTGCGGCCGGCGTCGCGGCCGGCGCCTTCTTTGCCCTCGCGGCCATCGGGTTTCGCGGGGCGATCCTGTCGCTGCCCGAGGGCTCCTTCGTGATCCGGGCCACGACGACGTTGGCCTGGGGCCTGGGGCTTCAGACCGCCATCCTGCTCGTCTGGCTCGGCCTGTTCGACCGCCGGGCCCTGCTGGCGAGCTTCGCGGCCTGGAGGCCGTCGCTGGGGGCCGGCTTCCTGGGTGCGCTCGCGTCCCAGTTCTGGTTCATCGGCTTTGCCCTGACGACCGCCGCCAATGTCCGGACCTTGGCGTTGGTCGAGGTTCTGATGGCGCAGGCTGTCTCCCACCGCTTCATGGCCCAGACCACGACCCGCCGGGAACTCGTCGGCATGGCGCTCATCCTCGGCGGCGTCGCCTTCCTGCTGCTGTCCCAGCACTAGGCGCGACGGTTGCGCTCGACGGCCCGTCCAAGATATTCCTATTGAAACATTGTTTTTCTCTAGGGGAGACGAGCCGATGACCGCTGCCGGCCAACCGACCTACCGTGCTCTCGCGGCCGGCGATCCGGCTCCCTGGTTTCATCAGAGGAGCACGAGCAACCCGAACTACGCTTTCGACACGGCGGCGGGCCGCTACGTGGTGCTGTGCTTCTTCGGAACCGCTTCCGATCCGGCCGGTCGCGCGGCCCTCGAGGCGCTGAACGGCCCGTGCCGCAGCCTCTTCGACGATACCAACATCGCGGTCTTCGGCGTGAGCATCGATCCGGCCGACGAGCAGGAGGGCCGGGTCCGCGAGAATCTCCCGGGCATCCGCCAGTTCTGGGACTTCGACGGCCGGATCAGCCGGCTCTACGGCGCCTTGCCCCAGGAGGCACCCGAGGGCGGTGCGCCGATGCGGCGATTCTGGATGGTGCTCAACCCGACCCTGCGCGTGCGGGCCGTCTTCCCGTTCAGGGAGGATGGCAGCGACCGGGAAGAGGTCGCCGCCTACCTTCGAAACCTGCCGCCCGTCGAGCGTTTCGCGGGCTTCGAGGTTCAGGCTCCGGTCCTCATCATCCCGGACGTGTTCGAGCCTGCCTTCTGCCGTCACCTGATCGGGCTCTATGAGGCCCACGGCGGCGAGGAATCGGGCTTCATGCGCGAGATCGACGGCAAGACCGTTGCGGTCCACAACCCGGACCACAAGCGGCGCAAGGATTACACGATCGCCGACGAGAACCTGATCCGGCAGATCCAGGGCCGTATCGTGCGCCGGGTCAATCCGGAGATCGAGAAGGTTCACTTCTTCAGACCCACCCGCATGGAGCGGTACATCGTCTCCTGCTACGCCGCCGAGGACGGCGGCCATTTCCGGGCCCACCGGGACAACACCACCAGCGGCACGGCACACCGCCGCTTCGCCGTCTCGATCAACCTCAATGCCGATTTCGACGGCGGCGAGGTGAGCTTCCCGGAATACGGGCCGCGGAGCTACAAGGCGCCTCCGGGCGGGGCCGTGGTGTTCTCCTGCTCACTGCTTCACGCGGTCTCGAAGGTCACCGCCGGGCGGCGCTTCGCCTTCCTGCCGTTCCTGTACGACGATGCCGCCGCCCGGATCCGGGAGGCGAACAATGCCAAGCTCGGCGACGATGTCGGCGCCTACCGGGCCTGAGCCGCCTCGTTCAGGGACCGGGCGAGGGGCAGCACCACATCTCGGGTGAGCGGTGCCAGAACCCTGTCGCCGGGCTCGTGCGGATCGATCCAGGCGTGCTCGGCGATCTCCGCGCGCGGGCCGAACGGGCCCGATATGCGGACCCCGTAGACCGACGCCCGCACCCGCTGCCCCGGCTCGTTCGCGGCCGGGGCCTCGAAGACCCCGAGAGCCTGCGCCGACTCCGCCGCGATCCGGCAGCCGAGCTCCTCATGCAGCTCCCGCTCCAGGGACTGGAGGTCGCTCTCGCCCGGCTCGCGCTTTCCGCCCGGCTGCATGAGGGCCACGGTGCCCCGTTTGCGCACGAGGAGCACGTGCCCGCGCTCGTCGCGGATCAGGGCCGTCACGATGTCGATCACCGCTCGCCCGCCTTGATCCACTTGGTCACGGCCGGCGGCTCGTAGGCCCGCAAGGCCCGGATGAGCGCGTCGGGCTCCTGCTCCACGATCAGCATGGACCGATGGACCGGCTTGACGAAGCCGCGCTCCACCACATCGTCGAGGAAACCCGTCAGCTTGTCGTAGAAGCCGCTCACGTTCAGAAGCGAGCAGGGCTTGCGATGGTAGCCGAGCTGGGCCCAGGTCCAGACCTCGAACAGCTCCTCGAAGGTGCCCAAGCCCCCGGGAAGAGCCACGAAGCCGTCCGCAAGCTCGGCCATGAGCGCCTTGCGCTCGTGCATGGAGCCGACGATCCTCAGATCGGGCAGGTTCTTGTGGGCGATCTCCTTGTCGACAAGCGACTGGGGCATCACGCCGATGACCTCTCCGCCCCCGGCCATCACGGCATCCGCGACGGCGCCCATCAGGCCGACCGACGCGCCGCCGTAGACGAGCCCGATCCTTTCCCGCGCGAGCGCCTCGCCCAGGCCGCGCGCCGCCTCGAGATAGGACGAATCGGAGCCCGCATTGGAGCCGCAAAAGACACATAAGCGCATGGAAGACCTCATCCGAAGGGCCTCTATGGACCATAAGGACCAGAGGTCAGGCAAGACGGAAGGGCGGCCCCCGAACTTCTTTTCGCCCCTTACGGCAGCGTCCCTTGCTGCGGTTCCCGAATGGCCCCATCTTCCCTTTCAAGCAAACGGATTCGCGAGGAAACCCCATGACAGCCTGCATCGTCGGCTGGGCCCATACGCCCTTCGGCAAGCTCGACAACGAAACGGTCGAGAGCCTGATCGTGCGCGTCACCAACGAGGCGCTGGAGCATGCAGGCCTCGGCCCCGAGGACATCGACGAGGTGGTGCTCGGCCATTTCAACGGCGGGTTCTCGCCCCAGGACTTCACCGCCTCCCTGGTGTTCCAGGCGAGCGACAAGTTCCGCTTCAAGCCGGCCACCCGGGTGGAGAACGCGTGCGCCACGGGCTCCGCGGCCGTGCACCAAGCGATCAAGACCATCGAGGCGCGTCGGGCCAAGACCGTTCTGGTGGTCGGCGTCGAGCAGATGACCCGCACGCCGGGCCCCGAGATCGGCAATATCCTCCTGAAGGCCTCGTACCTGCCGGAGGACGGCGAGACCAAGGGCGGCTTCGCGGGCGTCTTCGGGCAGATCGCCGGCCGCTACTTCCAGCGCTACGGCGACCAGTCGGACGCGCTCGCCGGCATCGCGGCCAAGAACCACAAGAACGGCGTCGACAATCCTTATGCCCAGATGCGCAAGGATCTCGGCTTCGAGTTCTGCCGCGCCGAGAGCGACAAGAACCCGTTCGTGGCAGGCCCCCTGAAGCGCACCGACTGCTCGCTCGTCTCCGACGGCGCCGCGGCGCTCGTCCTGGCCGACACGGAGACGGCGCTTCGCATGCCGCGCGCGGTGGCGTTCCGGGCCACGGCGCACGCCCAGGATTTCCTGCCGATGTCGAAGCGCGACATCATCGCGTTCGAGGGCTGTGCCGAAGCCTGGCGGCGGGCGCTCGACCAGGCCGGCATCCAGCTCTCCGACCTCTCCTTCGTGGAGACGCACGACTGCTTCACGATCGCCGAGCTGATCGAGTACGAGGCCATGGGCCTGACTCCTCCCGGTCAGGGCGCCATCGCCGTCAAGGAAGGCTGGACCAACCGGGACGGCAAGCTGCCGGTGAACCCCTCCGGCGGCCTCAAGGCCAAGGGCCATCCGATCGGCGCGACGGGCGTATCCATGCATGCGCTCTCGGCCATGCAGCTCTGCGAGGAGGCCGGCGGCATCCAGGTGAAGAACCCGACGCTCGGCGGCATCTTCAACATGGGCGGCGCGGCTGTCGCCAACTACGTGAGCGTGCTCGAGCGGATCAAGTAAGCCGCTTGGGGCGGCTTACTCCCCCGGCGCCTTCGCCTGGATGGCGAGGGCGTGCAGGCCCCGGTCGAAGGCGCCTTGAAGCACCTCGTTGACGAGGCGGTGGCGGTCGACCCGGCTCTTGCCGCTGAAGGCCTCCGACACGATATTAATTCGGAAGTGAGTCTCGCCTCCTTCGCGCCATCCGGCATGGCCGTGATGCTGCTCCGATTCGTCGATGACGGTCAGCGCTGAGGGGTTCAGGCGGTTCTGCAGTTCCTGCGTGATCCAGGCGGCAAGGGTCATGCTGTGGTAAACCTTTTTGAACGGGTCTGCGGCGAAAAGCGCTGAGGCCTTGGCTCCCGGCCTCAAGCCACTCATAATCGCTGTATCATGGATCTCAATTCGCCTCTTTTCGACCGTATCCGCATCAAGCCTTCATGCGACGAGCCCCGGGAGACCAAGGGGCCCGTCTGCGAACATCCGGCCTGCAAGGCGGAGGGACAGTACCGGGCGCCGAAGGGGCGGGACCAAGAAGGGCAGTACTGGCGCTTCTGCCTCGAGCACGTGCGCGAGTACAACGCCTCCTACAACTACTTCGCCGGCATGTCCGACACCGCCGTCGCGGCCTTCCAGAAGGACGCCACCATCGGCCACCGGCCGACCTGGGCCATGGGGGTCAACGCTGCCGGCAAGAGCGAAGGCACCGGGACAGGCGGCGAACGGGACTGGGGCTATTTCGATCCGCTCGGCATCCTGCGGGGCGAGGATTTCAGGCAGGGGCGCCAGCGCCGGCAGCAGGCGGCGGAGCCCAAGAAGCCCCGCTACACGGGCGCCGTGCGCCGCGCCCTCGACGTGCTCGGCCTCGACGAAACGGCCGAGGGGCCGGCCATCAAGGCCCAGTACAAGGCCCTGGTGAAACAGTTTCACCCGGACGCCAACGGCGGCGACCGCTCCTTCGAGGACCGCTTACGCGACATCATCAAGGCGCATGACGTCCTGAAAACCGCCGGCTTGTGCTGAACGGCCCCGTTCATGCAACCCTGTTAGGCGTATGGGAAATTGCGCCATCCTGCCGCGGGCGATAAGAAGTCCTTGGCATTCCTTGAAATGAACCACTCCAGATCCGACCGCGAGGCCCCAATGACCGCACTCACCGAGACACCGACCAACATCCCGGACATGAAGGTGTCCGTGCGACAGGTCTTCGGCATCGACTCGGATCTGGAGGTTCCGGCCTTTTCCCAGAGCGAGGAGCATGTGCCGGATCTCGATCCGGACTACCTGTTCGACCGCGAGACCACCCTGGCGATCCTGGCAGGCTTCGCGCGCAACCGCCGTGTCATGATCACGGGCTATCACGGCACCGGCAAGTCGACCCATATCGAGCAGGTGGCGGCCCGCCTCAACTGGCCCTGCGTGCGCGTGAACCTCGACAGCCACGTGTCGCGCATCGATCTCGTCGGCAAGGACGCCATCGTGCTCCAGGAGGGCAAGCAGATCACCGCCTTCCAGGACGGCATCCTGCCCTGGGCCCTGCAGAACAACGTGGCGCTGGTCTTCGACGAGTACGACGCGGGCCGTCCGGACGTGATGTTCGTGATCCAGCGCGTGCTGGAGCAGTCGGGCAAGCTCACGCTCCTGGACCAGAAGCGGGTCATCCGGCCTCACCCGGCCTTCCGCCTCTTCGCCACCGCCAACACGGTGGGCCTCGGCGACACGTCCGGCCTGTACCATGGCACGCAACAGATCAACCAGGGCCAGATGGACCGCTGGTCGATCGTCACCACCCTGAATTACCTGCCGCACGACAAGGAGGTGGACATCGTCCTCTCCAAGGCGAAGCACTACCAGGACAGCGCCGAGGGGCGGGACATCGTCAACAAGATGGTGCGCGTGGCGGATCTCACCCGCAGCGCCTTCATGAACGGCGATCTCTCGACGGTCATGAGCCCGCGCACGGTGATCACCTGGGCCGAGAACGCCGAGATCTTCGGCGACACGGGCTTCGCGTTCCGGGTCACCTTCCTGAACAAGTGCGACGAGCTCGAGCGCGCCCTGGTGGCCGAGTTCTACCAGCGCTCCTTCGGCAAGGACCTGCCGGAGAGCGCCGTGAACGTGGCGCTGTCGTAAAGTGTCGTCCCGGACGCGCCCGCGGGGCGCGATCCGGGATCGTATGGGAGCTTCGCTGGTTGAGGCGATCCCGGCTCGTCGCTACGCTTTCGGCCGGGATGACGGGTAAAGGAATGAGATGTCCATCTCGAACCGCAAGCCAGGTGAGAAGAAGGAAGCGCCGGCGGAGCCGCTGAAGCGCTCCATCGCCGGTGCCATGAAGGCCATCGCCCGCAAGCCGGACCTCGAGGTGACCTTCGCGTCCGACCGGCCGGCCCTCATGGGCGACAAGGCCCGCCTGCCGGAGCCGCCGCGGCGGCTTACCTCGCACGACGTGGCGATCCTGCGCGGCAATGCGGACGCCATGGCCCTGCGGCTCGCCTGCCACGACGCCACCCTGCACCGCCGCCTCGCTCCCGAGGGGCAGGCCGCCCGCGCCGTGTTCGACGCGGTCGAGCAGGCTCGCGTCGAGTCCATCGGCTCGCGCCGCATGAGGGGCGTCGCGTCCAACATCACGGCGATGCTCGAAGACCGCTACCATCGCGGCGGCAAGTACGAGGACATCACCGACCGGGCCGATGCGCCGCTCGAGGATGCGGTCGCCCTCATGGTGCGCGAGCGCCTCACGGGCGAGAGGCCGCCGGCGGCGGCCGCCAAGATCGTGGAGCTCTGGCGCGACTTCGTCGAGGACCGCGCCGGCCGCGACCTCGACGGCCTGCTCAAGAACATCGAAAGCCAGCGCGATTTCGCGCGCTCGATCCGCGACCTGCTCGCCTCCCTCGACATGGCCGACGAGGCCGCCCTCAACCCCGAGGACGATGAGAACGAGGAGGAGAACGAATCCGACCAGGACCAGCAGCAGGGCGAGGGCGAGTCGGAGCAGGAATCGCAAGGAGACCGGGCCGAGGTCGAGGTCAGCGAGGACGCCAGCGACGAAATGGAGGACGGCGCCACCGAAGACGCGGATGGGCCTTCCGGCGAGCTGCCCGAGGAGGCCGACGAGGCCGATTCCGAGGATGCGGCCGAATCCTGGCGTCCGCCGTCCCGGCACAACGAGGCCCGCGGTCCCGACTACAAGCCCTTCACGACCAAGTTCGACGAGGTCATCCATGCGGAGGACCTCTGCGACTCGGACGAGCTGACGCGCCTGCGCGCCTATCTCGACAAGCAGCTCGCGCACCTGCAGGGGGTGGTCGGGCGTCTCGCGAACCGGCTGCAGCGCCGCCTGATGGCGCAGCAGAACCGGTCCTGGGAGTTCGACCTCGAGGAGGGCACCCTCGATCCGGCGCGCCTGCCGCGCGTGGTCATGGACCCGTTCCAGCCCCTGAGCTTCAAGCAGGAGCAGGACACGAACTTCCGCGACACGGTGGTGACCCTGCTCCTGGACAATTCCGGCTCCATGCGCGGCCGTCCCATCACGGTGGCGGCGACCTGCGCCGACATCCTGGCCCGGACGCTCGAGCGCTGCGGCGTGAAGGTCGAGATCCTCGGCTTCACGACCCGGGCCTGGAAGGGCGGCCAGGCGCGCGAGTCCTGGCTCCAGAGCGGCAAGCCCGCCAATCCGGGCCGGCTCAACGACCTGCGCCACATCGTCTACAAGTCGGCGGACGCGCCCTGGCGCCGGGCCCGCAAGAATCTCGGCCTGATGATGCGCGAGGGGCTGCTCAAGGAGAACATCGACGGCGAGGCGCTCGACTGGGCGCACAAGCGCCTGCTCGGACGTCCCGAGCAGCGCCGCATCCTGATGGTGATCTCCGACGGCGCGCCGGTCGACGACTCGACCCTGTCGGTCAATCCGGGCAATTATCTCGAGCGCCACCTGCGCTTCATCATCGACGAGATCGAGACCCGCTCGCCCGTGGAGCTCATCGCCATCGGCATCGGTCATGACGTGACCCGCTACTACCGCCGCGCCGTCACCATCGTGGACGCGGAGGAGCTCGGCGGAGTGATGACCGAGAAGCTCGCGGAACTCTTCGAGGAGAACCCGCCCCCGGTGTCGCGGGCGCCGCGGCGCAGGGCGGTCGCGTGAGGCTCAGCCGGCGATCGTTCCTGATCGGCGGCGGCGCACTCGCAACGGCAACCCTCGCGGGCGGCTTCACCGACGTCCTCGTCCCCCGGCCCCGGCCGCTCGCGCAGGACACGGCCGTGTCGGTCACGGCGGTTCCCATCGATCGCCTGTCCGTGTCCGATCCGGACCGGACAAGATTCGGGAGCCTCCTGTTCCGGTCCGGCTTGGTGCTGAAATCCCCCGTGTCGGGCTTCGGCGGCTTCTCGGCCCTGTGGCGCTCGGCCGATGGCGAAAGACTTGTCGCCGTCTCGGACAACGCCCATTGGCTGCGCGCCCGGGTCGAGACGTCCGAAGGGCGCCTCTCCGGGCTTGGCGACACCGTCCTGGCGCCGCTGCTGCTCGAAACCGGCAAGCCCCTCGCCAAGTCGCGCTTCTTCGACACGGAAAGCCTGGCCATCGCGGGCCGGACCGCCTTCATCGGCGTCGAGCGCAGCCAGGACGTGATCCGGTTCGATTGGGATCCGGCCGGCCTCCTGGTGCGCGGGCGCCCCATTCCGGTCCCGGAGGAGGTCAAGGACCTCCCGAACAACCGCGGGCTCGAAGCCATGGCGGTTGCGCCGCGCGGGTCGGCGCTCGCCGGCTCCCTGGTGGCGGTTGCGGAGCGGGACGAGCGCGGAAGCGCGACGCCCACGAAGGGCTTCATCCTCACGGGCCGGCATCGCGGCACGTTCTACGTCGCCCGGTCGGACGATTACGAGATCGCCGACCTCGCCTTCCTGCCGGACGGTCATCTCCTGCTGCTCGACCGACGTTTCTCGCTCCTCGGCGGCTTTTCCATTCGCCTGCGGTGCATCGACGGACGTGCCGTCCGGCCGGGCGCGCTGGTCGACGGCCCGGTCCTCTACGAGAGCGACGCCACGCAGCAGATCGACATCATGGAGGGCCTGTCGGTCCACCGGGAGGGCCCGGACACCGTCCTGACCCTGATCTCCGACGACAATTTCAGTCCGTTCCAGCGCACGATCCTGCTCGAGTTTTCCCTCGCCGGGTGATGCCGTCGCGTCCTTTCCGGCTGACCTCCGAGGGCCTGCTCAGGCGGCCTGCCGGGACCGGGAGCGCATGAGGGTCAGGATGGCCCCGTAGGGGGCGATCGACAAGGCGGCCAGCGCCAGCTTCACGCTGTAGTCGGCGACCGCCAGGCTGACCCAGGGCAGCGCCACGCACTCGTCCGCCAGGCCGAAGGCCGCGAACCCGTCGCTGACGGTCAGGCCGAAGCCGGGCAGGGGGCCGCAGTAGAACGCGAACGAGAAGAAGATCGCCGTGTCGAGGGCGGACGAGATCACCGAGGACACGAAGGGGGGCAGCCACCAGGCCTTGCGGCGCAGGCTGGCGAAGATCCGGATGTCGAGAAGCTGCGCGGTCAGGAACGCCATGCCCGACGCCATGGCGATGCGGGGCGTGGCCAGGATCACCGACAGGACGACGGCCAGGACGAAGCCGGCGTAGACGACGCGGCGGGCACCCTGCGGCCCGAAACGGCGGTTCGACAGGTCCGTGACCAGGAAGGAGAACGGATAGGTGAAGGCGCCCCAGGTCAGGTAGTCGCCTAGTCCCATGTGGTGGAACGGGTACTGGACCAGGATGTTCGAGGCGAGCACGACCAGGGTCATTCCCGCGAGGGCGATCAGGAAATCGCGACGGTCGAATGCGGTCATGGTTGCTCCATTCCCCTGCCGGCCAGGATCGGCCGAGCTCAGGGCCGATCCAACGCAAAACGGGCGGCTGCGAGGCCGCCCGAATGCAAAATTGTCTCGAGAGAGACCGAGCTTAGCTCGCAGCGGCGAGCTTCTTCTCGATCTCGCGCTTGATCGTGAGAGCGCCCGACGACAGCTCGTCAGCCTTGGCCTTGGCCAGGAAGGCGTCGAGACCGCCGCGATGCTCGACCGAGCGGAGCGCATGGGCGGAAACGCGCAGGCGCACGGAGCGCTGCAGCGTGTCGGAAACGAGCGTGACGTTGCAGAGGTTCGGCAGGAACTTCCGCTTCGTCTTGCGGTTCGAGTGGCTCACCAGATGGCCACTCAGCACGGCCTTGCCGGTCAGTTCGCAACGGCGCGACATGGTTTCAATCCTATCGTATCGAGGGGTCTCGACCTTGAGTTTCGCGGGTTTGCTTCAACGCAGATCCCGCGCGGCCGGACACCAGAAGTCCTTGGAAGAGTGCGTGCCTATAGGCCGAAACGCTCCCCCGCGTCAAGAATAGCAGGGTGTCGCATCTCGATTTTTTGCAGCAACGTCGTCACGATATAAGCTGATTCCCGTGAGATGAAACCTAAAAAGATCTCCGGGACAGCTTCCAGGAAAGCCCTATGCGCCTCATCGCCTCCGTTCTCACGACCTTGGCCTTAGCCGCGAGCGCCGCGCCCGGCCAGGCGCAGACCCTCAAGGCCGAATACGACGTCACCCTGATGGGCCTCTCCCTCGGGAAGGCCGACCTCGCCTCGACCTTCGACGGCTCGAAGTACAAGATGCAGGCCGGCGTGAAGCTGTCGGGCCTGGCCAAGATGCTCACCGGAGGCAAGGGGGCCGCCACGGCGTCCGGCACCATTGTGGGGCCGCAGCCGCAGCCGAGCTCCTTCGCGGTGACCTCCCGCTCGTCCAGCGACCAGCGGACGGTCCGCATGGGCCTGACGGGCGGCAACGTGGCGGCGGTGGAGATCGTGCCGCCCATCGAGGAGAAGGCGGACCGGGTGCCGGTCAAGGAGGACCACAAGAAGGGCGTCATCGATCCCGTGAGCGCCCTCCTGATGCCGGCCGTCGCCTCGGGCAGCCTGACCGACGCGGCCAACTGCAACCGCACCATCCCGGTCTTCGACGGCGCCGCGCGCTTCAACGTGGTCCTCTCCTATGCGGAGACCAAGACGGCCGCCCTGCCGGGCTATTCGGGCCCGGTCCTGGTCTGCAACGCCCGCTACGTGCCGATTTCCGGCCACCGCGCCCTGCGGCCCTCCACGAAGTTCATGGAGGACAACAAGGACATGTCGGTCTGGCTCGCCCCCGTCGAGGGGCAGCGCCTGCTGTTCCCGGTCCGCGTCGCCGTGCGCACCATGATCGGCATGAGCGTGGTCGAGGCGGCGAGCTTCTCGGTCGAGGGCGACGCCAAGATCATTCCGACCGCGGCTCGGCCCTGAGCCCGGAAAGCTTGTGTTTTCAGCAGGAAGAATCCGCTTCTCCGCTGGCGATCTCGGAATGAAACACCATATAAGGGGTCAGCCTGCAGTTGGGCCCATGGGTCGGGCTGCGTTCTGAGACGGCGGCCTGAGCCTGCAAACGATCGGGTCGCCTCTCGCGTGTTTATTCGGGACCCACCCGCACTGTCGTACCCAGGCATGCCCCGCCGTTCCCTTCCCCCGCAAATCCGCGCGCGCGGCGTCACGGCCGTGCTCGGGCCCACCAATACCGGCAAGACCCATCTCGCCATCGAGCGCATGCTCGGGCACGAGAGCGGCATGATCGGCCTGCCCCTACGCCTGCTCGCGCGGGAGGTCTACCAGCGGGTCGTCGAGAAGGCCGGCGTCCACAACGTCGCCCTGGTGACCGGCGAGGAGAAGATCAAGCCCGATCGGCCGCGCTACTGGATCTCCACCGTCGAGGCCATGCCCCGGGACCTCGATCTCGCCTTCGTGGCCGTGGACGAGATCCAGCTCGCGAGCGACCTCGACCGGGGGCACGTCTTCACGGACCGGCTCCTGAACCAGCGCGGGCGCGAGGAGACCCTGCTCATCGGGTCCAACACCATGCGGCCACTGATCGAGGCGCTGATCCCGGGCGTGCACGTGATCACCCGGCCGCGCCTGTCGAAGCTCACCTTCGCGGGCGAGAAGAAGGTCTCGCGCCTGCCCCGGCGCTCGGCCATCGTGGCCTTCTCGGCCGAGGAGGTCTACGCCATCGCCGAGCTGATCCGGCGCCAGCGCGGCGGCGCGGCCGTGGTTCTCGGCGCCCTCTCGCCCCGGACCCGCAACGCCCAGGTGGAGCTCTACCAGTCCGGCGACGTGGAATATCTCGTGGCGACCGACGCGGTCGGGATGGGCCTCAATCTCGACGTCGATCACGTCGCCTTCGCGTCCGACAAGAAATACGACGGCTTCCGCTTCCGGAAGCTCTACAACCCGGAGCTGGCCCAGATCGCCGGCCGCGCCGGCCGCCACATGCGCGACGGCACCTTCGGGACGACGGGCCGCTGCCCATCGTTCGATGCGGAAACCGTCGAGGCCCTGGAAAACCACACCTTCGACCCCCTGCGCATCCTGCAATGGCGCAACCCGGACCTCGACTTCTCGTCCCTGGGGCGCCTGCGCGACTCCCTCGCCGAGCAGCCGCGGGAATACGGGCTCGTCAGGGCGCCCATGGGCGAGGACGTGGCGGCCCTGGAGGTGCTGGCCCGGGACGACGACATCCAGGCTTTCGGGCGGTCCAAGGTGGCCGTGGAGCGGCTGTGGCAGGTCTGCCAGGTGCCCGATTACAGAAAAGTGTCCCCGCAGACCCATGCGGATCTGGTCGGGCAGCTCTATCGTTTCCTCATGAAGGACGGAGCGGTCCCGGCGGATTGGTTTTCCCGCCATTTATCGGCTATGGACCGCACGGATGGCGACATCGACACCCTGTCCAACCGGATCGCCCAGGTCCGGACCTGGTCCTTCGTCGCTAACCGTCCCGACTGGTTGAAGGACCCGGAGCATTGGCAGGGTGTTGCGCGTCAGGTAGAGGACAAGCTATCGGACGCGCTCCATGAACGTCTCGCCCAGCGCTTTGTCGACAGGCGAACCAGCGTTCTCATGCGGCGCTTGAGAGAGAACACGATGCTCGAAGCGGAAATTACGACCACCGGCGACGTCACTGTCGAGGGTCAGCACATCGGCCACCTGCACGGATTCCATTTCGTGCCCGACCCTCAGGCCGATACGGCGGAGGCCAAGACCCTGCGGAATGCAGCCAGCAAGGCGCTGGCCGGCGAGATCGAGGCGCGGGCCGACCGCTTCGCCGAGACGCCGGACGCCTCCCTCGTGCTCTCGAACGACGGCACCATCCGGTGGATGGGCGATCCGGTCGCCAAGCTGGAGCCTGGCGACAAGCTCTTCGAGCCGCGCCTGCGCATCCTCTCGGACGAGCAGCTGACGGGTCCCGCCCGCGACAAGGTGGAGAGCCGCCTGCGCGCCTGGCTCAAGGCCTACATCGTGCGCCTGCTCGGCCCGCTGATGCAGCTCGAGGAAAGCCAGGAGCTCGCGGGGCTCGCCCGCGGTATCGCGTTCCAGATCGGCGAGTCGCTGGGCGTGCTCGAGCGCTCCAAGGTCCTCAACGACGTGCGCAGCCTCGATCAGGATGCCCGCGCGGCCCTGCGCAAGGCCGGCGTCCGCTTTGGCGCCTATCACCTCTATCTCCCGGCCCTACTGAAGCCCGCGCCTCGCACCCTCGCGGCGCAGCTCTGGGCGCTGCAGAACGGCGGCCTCGACCAGAAGGGCATCGACGAGATCGCCCATCTGGCCCAGTCGGGACGCACCTCGATCCCGGTCGATGCCGAGATCGCCTCCGGCCTCTACCGCGCCGCCGGCTTCCGGGTCTGCGGCGGCAGGGCCGTGCGCGTCGACATCCTGGAGCGCCTCGCAGACCTGATCCGTCCCGCCATCACCTACCGTCCGGGCGTGACCCCCGGCGAGCCGCCTGCCGGCGCCGCCGACGGGGAGGGCTTCGTCCCCACGGTCGCCATGACGTCGCTCGTCGGCTGCGCCGGCGAGGATTTCGCCATGATCCTCAAGTCGCTCGGCTACGTGGCCGATCGCCGTCCAGGCCCGGCCATCACGGTGCCGCTCGCGGCCGCCGCTCCGACGGAGGCGGCGGCTCCGGCGCCCGAGGCTCCGGCCGCGGATTCCGAACCCGGCGAGGCCGCTCCCGTTGAGGCCGAGGCTGCTTCGGAGGCGCCTGCCGGCGCGGCTCCCGAGGCGCCCGTCCTGACCCAGGAGGTCGGGGCCGTGGCCGCGGAGGCGCCCGAAGGCACCGCCACGGTCAACGAGGCCGTGGAGGTCGCGCACGAGGGCGCCGCTCCGGCGGAGGGTCAGGAGGCAGCAGCAGAGGTTTCTTCCGATGAGGCTCCGGCGGAGCCCGAGACGATCGAGGTCTGGCGCCAGGGTCGGCGTCACCACGAGGGCGGGCAGGCCCGTCACGGCCGCGGCCGTCCCCACCGAGGCGAGCGCCAGGACCGCCGTCCCCGCGGCGAGGCTCAGGGCGAGGCGGGCGAGCGCCCCAACCGCCAGGGGCCCCGTCCGGATCGCCGGCCCGACCACCGTCGCGAGGCGCAGGGAGAGGGCGGCCGTCCGCAGCAGGACCGCGGACCCCGTCCGGGACGCCACGACGAGCGTCGCGGCCCCCGCCCGGACAAGCGCCACGAAGGCCGCCGCGACGGCGGTCACGAGCGGCGCGAGAAGCAGCCCGATCCGAACTCGCCCTTCGCCAAGCTCATGGCCCTCAAGGCCCAGCTCGAGGACAGCAAGAAGTGAGGCGATGACCTGCGATGCGTGAGGACCGGCAGCGGCTCGACAAGTGGCTCTGGTTCGCGCGCTTCGCGAAGTCCCGCACGCTCGCGGCGAAGCTCGTCGCGAGCGGCTTCGTCAGGGTCAACGGACAGCGCGCCGAGAATGCCGCCAAGGCCATCGCGGTGGGTGACGTGATCACGCTGGCGCTCGCCCGGTCCACCCTCGTGGTCCGCGTCGAGGCGCTCGGCGAACGCCGGGGCCCTGCGCCGGAAGCAAGGCTGCTCTACATGAGCCTCGAGCCGGGGGTGGAGACGCTTGTCAGCGGCGACGACAGTCGCTAGAGCGACTTTAGGCCTTTTTGTTTTTAGAACCGACCCTCTCAAAGGACCGTTCATGACCTACGTCGTCACGGAAAATTGCATCAAGTGCAAATACATGGACTGCGTCGAAGTCTGTCCGGTCGACTGTTTCTACGAGGGCGAGAACATGCTCGTCATCCATCCCGACGAGTGCATCGACTGCGGCGTGTGCGAGCCCGAATGCCCGGCCGAGGCCATCAAGCCCGATGCCGAGCCGGGGCTCGAGCAGTGGCTGAAGCTCAATGCCGACATGGCGCGCAGCTGGCCGAACATCACGCAGAAGAAGGATGCTCCGCCGGACGCCAAGGAGTTCGACGGCGTGCCCGGCAAGTACGAGAAGTTCTTCACCCCCAACCCGGGCGAGGGTGATTGATCCTGCGAGCTTGAGCAGGATTTCACCTTCTTAACATTGATTTCTGAAATATTTTTGCTTTTCGGGCGCGACTGTGATAGGGTCTCGTCAATGCCGTCGCATGCGCCCGTTCCGTGCGCCGACCTCGCAGGTAGGCTGATCACACGATGAAACAATGACATGCAACCGATGACTTAAGGTTAGGCAACTGCCTTATGTCATGGGTTGTGGGCGTTTGCTAGCTACTGACTTAATCAGGGAGTCGAGCGGAACAGTCAAGTTCCGTCACTGTTCATTTTGTTCCTCCGGGGCCCTGCCCGATGGAATCCAAAGCGCCCTCGCTTCCCGCGAGGACCATGCAAGGAGGCCTCTCTCGCATGACGACCGCCAAGAAGTCCACCCAGCGCCTGGGTTTCAAAGCCGGCGAAGCTATCGTCTATCCCGCTCACGGCGTCGGCCGCATCACCGCCGTGGAAGAGCAGGAAATCGCGGGCTTTAAACTCGAGCTTTTCGTGGTCTCCTTCGACAAGGACAAGATGGTCCTGCGCGTTCCGACCGCGAAAGCCTCGAGCGTGGGCATGCGCAAGCTCGCCGAGCCGGCGCTGGTGCAGAAGGCCCTGGACGTTCTGACCGGTCGCGCCCGCATCAAGCGCACCATGTGGTCGCGCCGCGCGCAGGAATATGAAGCCAAGATCAATTCCGGCGACCTGATCGCCGTGACCGAGGTCGTGCGCGACCTGTACCGCTCCGAGGCCCAGCCAGAGCAGTCCTACAGCGAGCGCCAGCTCTACGAGTCCGCCCTCGACCGGGTGGTTCGCGAGATCGCGGCCGTCAACAAGATCACCGACACGGAAGCCCTGAAGCTCATCGAGCAGAGCCTCGCCAAGTCGCCGCGCCGCGCCAAGGGTGCCGATGGGGAAGGCGAGACGGACGGCGAGGACCTCCAGGAAGAGGCCGCCTGATCCCGGGCCATCGGAATTCCTTCAAAAAAGCCCGGCCCTGCGCCGGGCTTTTTTCTTAATCAGGGCCTTGTCATCAACGGGCTCGAATCTATTTTTGCGAACTTAGCAGTCCCCGGCTGAACTTTTTCCGGCGTCGCTCGTTGTGTCTCTGCCAAGGGAGGACACGATGGGAGAAATCTCAGGGGTTCGTCGCCGGTTCGTTCGCGCCGCCATGAATGCTCCTTTTCTCGAAAGGGAAGAAGAGCATCTGCTTGCCGTGCGCTGGAAAGAACAACGGGACGAGACTGCGCTTCACCAATTGACGGCCGCGCACATGCGTCTCGTGATCGCGCTGGCGGCCCGGTTCCGTCACTACGGTCTGCCGATGGCGGATCTGGTCCAGGAAGGCCATGTGGGGCTTCTCGAGGCCGCCGCCCGCTTCGAGCCGGAACGCGAAGTGCGCTTCTCGACCTATGCGACCTGGTGGATCCGCGCCTCGGTTCAGGACTATATCCTTCGCAACTGGTCAATCGTCCGCGGCGGCACGAGTTCCGCCCAGAAGGCGCTTTTCTTCAACCTGCGGCGCCTGCGCGCCCGCCTGACCCGCGGCGGCGAGGAGCGGATTGCATCGGACGTGCATGCGAAGATCGCCGAAGCGATCGGCGTCTCCAGCGCCGACGTAGCCCTCATGGACGCCCGCCTCTCGGCGCCGGACACCTCCCTCAATGCCCCGGTCCTCGATGCGGACTCGTCGAACTCGGCCGAGCGTGTCGAATTCCTCGTGGACAACAGCCCCCTGCCGGACGAGAGCGTCAGCGACGTGATCGACACGGAGCGCCGGGTCCTCTGGCTCAAGCAGGCCCTCGAGGTCCTCAACGAGCGTGAATTGCGCATCCTGCGCGCGCGCCGGCTGGACGAGGAGCAAGTGACTCTCGAATTCCTCGGCGACCGGCTCGGCATCTCCAAGGAGCGCGTGCGCCAGATCGAGAACCGCGCCCTGGAAAAGCTCAAGCGCGCCCTGATGGAGAAGTACCCTCAGGCTTCGGGAGCATTCGTGTAGGCGGCTCGTAGCCGCCTATTCCACCACGATCTTGTAGCGCTCCCCGACCTTCAAGGGGGCGTTCCGTTCCAGACCGTTGAGCAGCAGGAAGCGGTCGAGCGCCCGGTCGATCGGCATGCGCTCGGCGAGGCGCTGCGGCGTGTCGCCTTCCTGCGCTGTCACCACCTGAAGCTTGAGCGGCCGGATCCGGCGCGCCTCGTCCGGCTGGACCTGCCGCACCGTCGCGAGGGTGCGCTGGAACATGCTCTCCAGATCCCCGGAGCCGCTGCGCACCGCCATGATCAGCCGGTAGGTCGTGTTGCCGATCCGGATGGCCGAAAGGCGGAACGACCATTCCTTCCCGATGGACGTGGCCGTGGCGACGGGCAATCCGTTGACGGTGGTGGTCTCCAGGCTGCCGGGCTCGATCGTGTCGCTCCAGGTCGAGCGCAGCACCTCTTCCAGGCTCTGGCCGTTGGGGGTGTCGGCCGCGTCGAACAGGAGCCGCCGTCCGCCGTCGGCGGATGAGCCGAGAACCGCTTGGGACGTGTTCTCCAGAGTGAAACCTTCGGGGGCCTCGAAGGCGACGCCGAGGCGCGCATGGCTGAAGCGGCGGCCCTTCACCACGCCGTCGGCCGGATCGTCCCCATAAGGGATGCCGTCGATGATCGACATATAGGCGAGCCGACCCCGGTCCTCGGTGCCCGGCGCCGCGGCGCGGCGTGCCGCCTGCAGGGCCCGCGAGACCCGTTCGCCCGTGCTGGGATGGGAGGCCGTCATCTCGGCGCCGTCCGTCCTGGGGCCGCTGGAGGCCTTGTCCAGGGCCGTGAGGAAGCGCGGAGCCCCATAGGGGTCGAACCCGGCCCGGGCCAGCACCTTGACGCCGGTCTGGTCGGCCTCGAGCTCCTGCGAGCGCGAGAAGCTCGCCAGCGAGGAGCGGGCCTGGTCCTGCACCACGGCCGCCTGCTCGGCGTCGTTCAGCACGTTCTCGGTCACCCGCTTGATCAGGGCCGAGCGGGCCTGGAGCTCGTTGCGCTGGGAGGCATGACGCAAGGTGACGTGGGCGATCTCGTGCGAGAGCACCGCCGCCACCTCGGAGCTGTCGTTGGCAAGAGCCAGCAGGCCGCGGGTGACGTAGAGGCGCCCGTTCGGCAGCGCGAAGGCGTTCACCAGCGGGGAGTTGAGGATCGTGACCTGGTACGACTCGTCGGGCCTGTCGGTCGCCATGACGAGGCGGTTGGTGATTTCGGTCAGCAGGCGCTGCGCCTGGGGAGCCCGGATCTCGCCCCCGAAGGCGGCGACGAGGCGCTCGTGGTCGCGGTCGCGGCCCCGGTCGGGGCCGAGCACCCGCGGGGCGTCGGGCGGCAGGGAGGCCGTTCCGAGACCGAGGGCGGCGCAGCCCGACAGCAGGGACGCGAGAAGGACGCTGCCGACGATTCGAGACCCGATGGAGTGACGTGTTTCGCTCATGCTCTCTCAGCGTGGCAGGCGTGAGCCTGCGAGGCGTTCGATCATCTCAGGCATGAGAAGAGTGAGGGACGTTCCTTGCCAAGGCTCCAAAATGCCTCGGGCCCGGATCCGTTGCCCTTTCAGCGCCGCCGCGTCGAGGCCGCGCTCCCCCATCAGCTTCCATGTTTGCCTTGGTATGACGATCGTGAAATCCTCTGCCCAATGCTCCCCAAAATTCAAATAAACTCGCTGTGACCGCTCGCCAATGCTGCGGACGCGTCCTTCCACCAGAACGAACCTGCCGACCGAGGTCCGCAGGCGTTCGGCGTCTCCGGCCTCGATTGGCTTATACCGGTCATCCCCCCAGACACCAAGGCTTCGCTTTCGCGCCTCCTGCTCCAAGAGCAGCAAATCCGTGCGGCAGAAGGGGATGGAGGAGGCAGGGTCGACGACGGCGAGCCCGGCCTCGACGAGAGCGTAGGCGAAATCGGCCGAGGGGGAGGGCTCGTCGGGGCGAATCACGACCGGAATCCGGGACCAGCGGTCGCGCTCCGGCCGCCCCTCCACGACGACCGGACGACCGGCCGCCGATCGCAGCAGCGCGAAGGCTTCGGCTCGGAGCGAGCCATCGTCCGGAAGGCGCACACCGGCGAGCCTCGCCCGCCCCGCCGTCTCGAGTACGAGGTCACCCTCGGGCGTGACCTCCCGGAGCCGGTCGGCCCCCATGGCCGTCGCACCGGTGCACGGCGCCGGCGGGCGCGGCCCCTCCTGGCCGGCTGCCGGCATGATCATCAAGATGAAAGCCAGCCAGACCGCGCCCCCATGTCCCATCGCCCAGGCCCTCCGGAGCCGGAAGCATAGCCATAAAGACGCAAACCGCCATGCCCGGTCGAGAGACGCGGCTCCGTCACCCATTTACCTCCCGGCGAAATATGATACTCCTCACTCCGAGCGGTCCCGTAGCTCAGCAGGACAGAGCAGCGGTTTCCTAAACCGAAGGTCGGAAGTTCGAGTCTTCCCGGGATCGCCAGCTTTCTGCTTTCTCCTCGGATCCATGCCCCGCGCAGGCGCGCCGGTGCTGCTCGGCCGGTTGCGCTCTTGGGCCCCGCGGGCCAGAGTGCCATTCCTCATCCCATGGCAGGACGATCCATGCCCGACCTCTCGGCCTTTCCGATCACGACCCGCTGGCCCGCGCAGCATCCGGACCGGCTCCAACTCTACTCCCTGCCGACCCCGAACGGGGTCAAGGTGTCGATCATGCTCGAGGAGACCGGACTGCCCTATGAGCCGCACCTGGTCGACATCGGCAAGAACGAGAGCTGGACGCCGGAATTCCTGTCGCTGAACCCGAACGGTAAGATCCCGGCGATCCTCGATCCGGACGGGCCGGGCGGCACGCCCCTCGCGCTGTTCGAATCGAGTGCGATCCTGCTCTATCTGGCGGAGAAGACCGGCAAGCTGCTGCCGTCGGATCCGGCGCGGCGCTACGAGACCCTCCAGTGGCTGATCTTCCAGACGGCCGCCATGGGGCCGATGTTCGGGCAGGTGGGCTTCTTCCACAAGTTCGCCGGCCGCGAGATCGAGGACAAGCGTCCGCTCGAACGCTTCCGCGCGGAGTCGCAGCGCCTGCTCGGCGTGATCGAAGGACGTCTCGCCGACCGCGAATGGATCATGGGCGACGAATACACGATCGCGGACATCTCGATGCTCGGTTGGGTGCGCAACCTGATCGGCTTCTACGAGGCACGCGAGCTGGTGGCGTTCGACAGCCTCACCCATGTGCCGGCCTGGCTCGAACGCGGCCTTGCCCGCCCGGCGGTGCAGCGCGGGCTCAAGATCCCGAGCCGCACGTGACGAGGATGATCGACAACGCCCGGCGCGATGCGCGCCGGGTGCTGTTGCGTTGACCTATGGAGAGGTGCTAGAGATTTCCGCATCGACAGGGGTGCTCCGTATTGCCGGGGCTGAGATGACGGCGCGAAGCCGTCGGACCCTCAAGCTGATCTGGGTAATGCCAGCGGAGCGAGGACACGATGTTTTCCGGCGCACAGGTTTCCCTTTATCCCATGTCCGACGATTTCGTCGGCATTATCCTCAGCGCCATCGGCGCGCTCGATCCCTATCGACCCAATTTCCGGATCGAGACCGACGACGTCTCGACGCTGATCGTGGGCCCGCCCGATCAGCTCTTCCCGGCCATGCGCGATCTCTTCGTGGCGGCCGCCGGTCGCGGCGTTCACTGCGTACTGGCCGCCACCGTCTCTCGCGGCTGTCCCGGCGAACCGGACGATCCGATCTGCACGCCCATTGCCGATTCCAGGCATGATCGACCGCTCGAGGAGCGAGTGGCTGCGGCCGTCGCGCATGTCGAGGCTGCGCCCCGCACCGGCCGGATCGTCGCCGCCCAGTTCTCGCTCTATCCGCTCGGCAGCGGCCACCACATGGACGAGATCTACGGCTGCATCGAATTCCTGAAGAAATCCGGCGTCTTCGACCGGTCGAAGAACTTCTGCACCAAGCTGCGCGGCGATGCCGGTCCCGTCTTCGCAACGCTGAGCGAAGCCTTCCTGCGCTTCGGCGCACCCCAGGGCCATGTCGCCCTCGATCTCAAGGTTTCGGCCAATAGCCCGACCGCTCTCTGACCTTTTCCGATCGCAACTCCTCATCATGGAGGCATACATGTCCGACACCCGTGGCTGGACATTGAGGGAGACCCTCATCGTCACCGTTCTCGGCGCCGTTTTCGGCGTTCTCTATCTCGGCTGGGTGCAGGTCTGGCTGATCGCCCAGGCGGTCTTCGGTTCGCTGACGATGGACGTGGTGATGGGCTTCTGGTTCGTCGCCTCCATCGTGGCCGCCGCCATCGTCCGCAAGCCCGGCGTCGCGTTCGCGGCGGAAGTGCTGACCGCAGGCGTGCAGATCCTTCTCGGCAGCCCGGCGGGCCTTCTGCTCCTCGTGACCGGCGCGGTTCAGGGTGCGGGCGCGGAGCTCGTCTTCGCTACAACCCGGTGGCGCAACTACTCCCTGCCGGTGCTGATGGCGGCGGGCATCGGCGCCGCGCTCTTCTCCTTCGCGTATACGTGGATCCGCTTCGATTACGGCTCGCTTCAGCCCGGCATCCTCGTCGCCATGTTCGTCCTGCGCTGCCTGAGCGGCGCTCTGCTCGGCGGATGGCTCGGTCAACTGATCGTCGAGGCGCTCTACAGGACCGGCGCGCTCGCGGGACTCGCCATCGATCATGAGAAGCGCTCCGCACTTGCCTGAAGCGGCGGAATGGCGTGGGGTTTCGGTTCGCTACCCCTTCGTCAGGAGCGCCGCGGTCGGGCCTGCCAGCCTGTCGGTCCGTCCCGGGGAGCGCGTCCTCCTCCTCGGGCCCTCCGGCTCTGGAAAGTCCACGCTGCTTCTCACCCTGACCGGCCTCATCCCGGAGAGCATCCCGGCCGTCGTCGAAGGCGACGTCCGCCTCTTCGGGGCAGATGTCGCGACCCGAAAGCCCTGGGGCTGGGCGCCGGAGGTGGCGCAGTACTTCCAGGATGCGGACCAGACGCTCTGCGGCATGCGCGTGGAGGACGAGATCGGCTTCGCGCTTGAGAACCAGGCCCTGCCGGAGGACGGCATCGCAGAGCGCATCGCCGACGCGATGCAGCGCGTCGGCATCCCCGAGGGCTGGCGCAGTCGCCCGTCGTCCAGCCTGTCCGGGGGCGAGAAGCAGCTTGTCGCTCTCGCGGCCACCCTGGTGCAGAATCCGCCTCTGTTCATCGCGGACGAGCCCACGGCCCATCTTGCGCCGCAGGCCGCAAACCGCCTGCATGCGCTGCTGACGGAGCACGACGGCAGCCGCAGCGTCCTCATCGTCGATCATCGTCTCGACGGCCTCATCCAGGCCATCGACCGCATGGTCGTGCTGGACCGCAGCGGCACGGTCATCGCCGATGGCGAACCGCGAACGATCTTTCGCGAGAAGCGCGAGCATCTTGCGGAGCTCGGTATCTGGCGTCCTGCCGCGAGCCTGCTCGACGCGCGCCTGGCCGAGGCCGGCATGGCGCCGCCGGTCGCGCCGCTCTCCGTGGAGGAAGCCCTGGCGCATGTGGACCCCGACACGGCAAACCAGGACGATGTCCGAAAAGCCCGGCCGTCCGTCAAAGCCTTCGTGGTGGCATGTGCTGCGCCTGCCGTGGCGGCCGCGCACGACCCGCCCGTCGTCGCACGGCTCATGAAGGCCGATTGCGCGCCGTTCCTCGGGCCCACGGTCCTGCGCGGAATCGACCTGGCAATCCGCGCCGGCGAGGTCGTCGGCATCCTCGGTGCGAACGGTGCCGGAAAGTCGACGCTCGGCCTCTGCCTGTCGGGCCTGCTGCCGCTGAAATCGGGACGGAGAACCGGCGCGCCCGGCGGCTATGCGTTCCAGCGGCCGGAAAACCAGTTCACCGCCGGAACGGTGCGCGACGAGATCCTGGCGGCCCTTCCGAAGTCAGGCGCCGACCGGTCGTCACCTCGGGTGGCCGATATCTTGGCGTCGTGGGATCTCGCTGGGTTCGAGAACCGGCATCCGTTCGAACTGTCCCAGGGCCAGAAGCGGAGGCTGGCGCTCGCGTCGCTGACCGCATCGGACCGCTGGCCGCTCCTCGTCCTGGACGAGCCGACCGCCGGGCTCGACGCCCGCAGCGCCTCGGACCTGGTGGAGAGGGTGGGGGCGCTGAGCCGGAAGGGGCGCGCCATCGCGGTGATCACGCACGACATGGATCTCGCCCTGCGCCTCTGCCCACGTGCGATCGTCGTCGGCGAAGGCGCGATCCTGGCCGATGCACCGACCGGAGAGCTGATGAGCGATGCGCCGCTTCTCGCGCGCGCCGGCCTCGCCGAACCCTCCTGCGCACCGGCCATGCGCTGGCTTCGACGGGCGGCGGCATGCTGAAGGCCCTCAATCCGCTCAGCAAGCTCGTCGCCTGCGCCGTCTGGCTCGCGGCATCGATCCTGGTCTTCGATGCGCGCTTCCAGATCGCCCTGATCGTCGTGATCGCCGCCGTGCTCGTTGCCCTCAACCGCACGTCGCCACTTCTCCTGCTGGCTCTGATGGTCCCGTTCTGCCTGTTCGGGATGGGCTTTCTGACCACCAGCCTGCTGTTCCGGCAGGAAAGCGAGTTCGCCTCCCGCATGGCTGGGGAGGCCCTCTTCAGCACGTCGGCATTGTCGGCGGGGCTCACCCTGTTCCTGCGCGCCCTCGCATGCGGGATGATTTCGGCCTTCTTCACGCTCACCACCGACCCAGGGGCGTTCATCCGCGCCCTGATGGTCCATGCACGGCTGCCGCCGCGGATCGGCTATTCGCTGTTCGCAGCCTTGCAGCTCGTGCCGGATCTCGCGTCCGAGGCACAGCAGATGCGGTTTGCCCGCGCCATGAAAGCGGGACGTCGGCTCCGGCGGGTGCCCGGACCAGGCGAGATCGTCGGTCTCGTGATTCCGTTGCTCGCCTTCGCGGTTCGTCGTGCGGGCCGCACGGCCATCGCGCTGGAGGCGCGCGGCCTCTCGCCCCGCGGGCCGCGCACGGTGATGAACGCACCGGGCTTCGCGGGAGCGGACGTCATATTCCTGGTGGCGGCGCTCGGCGTGCTCGGCCTGTGCGCCGCCGCGGTTCTTGCGTTCCGTTGAAGCGCCGGCCGATCAGCGCACCACGCCCGGCGAGGCAGAGGCGCGCTGCTCCGTGGGCGGGATGCGGATCGGCTCTGCGACCACGACCTTGCCGACGGAGGGAGCGAGCGAATTGCCGCCCACGAACACCTCGATGTCGCCGGCTTCGACCACGTAGGTGCCGTCGTCGAGATGGAAGCCGAGCTCCTCGACCGGAACCCTCAGCCTGACCTGCCGCGATTCGCCCGCATCAAGGGCGACCTTCTCGAAGGCCTTCAGCTGGCGCAGCGGCCGGCTGCGGCTCGCCACCGGATCGCGCATGTAGAGCTGCACCACCTCCTTGCCCGGGCGCGTGCCCGTGTTGGTGACCGTCACCGAGACGTCGAGGTTGTCGCCGGGCGACAGCCGCGTGCCGGCGATGGCCGGGTCCTTGTACGCGAATGTCGTGTAGCTGAGGCCCCAGCCGAACGGGTAAAGCGGCGTGATCGCCTCGTCGATGTATTGCAGCGTGAAGCGGTTGTTGGGGAGCGTCGGCCGGCCCGTGGGCAGGCGGTTGTAGTAGATCGGCACCTGGCCGGTGGCGCGGGGCCAGGTCACGGGCAGCTTCGCGCTCGGATTGGCGTCGCCGAACAGCACGTCGGCCACCGCCGTGCCGCCCTCGGTGCCGGGATACCAGGCCATGACGATGGACGGGATTTTCTCCGCGAGCGTGCCCAGCACCAGCGGTCGGCCGCCGATGATCACGAGGGCGACCGGCTTGCCGGTGGCGGCGAGCGCCTCCAGCACCTCGGCCTGCCGGCCGTTCAGCGCGAGGTTGGTGCGAGAGGCGGCCTCGCCCGAGAGCTCCTGCGGTTCGCCGAACACCGCGACCACGAGATCGGACTTGCGGGCGGCCTCCAGGGCTGCCGGGAGCTTGTCCGTGTTGCGGCAGAACTGGTCGCAGGCGGGTGCATGCTCGACCCGGAGTCCGGCGGCTTCCGCCCGCTGGCGCAGCCCCTGCAGGATCGTCACGCTGTCCGAGTCATGGCCGCGCGCCGCATGGGGGCCGAGCTGGTCGCGCGGAGAATCGGCCAGGGGTCCGACCACGGCGATCGTGCGAACGCCCGGCGCGACCGGCAGCACGTTGTCCCGGTTCTGGAGCAGCACCAGGGTGTCCTGGGCGACTTCGCGGGCCGCCTTGCGCGATTCAGGCGACGGGAACACGGAATCGACGTGGGTCGGGTCGATGTCGGGCTGGTCGAAGAGCCCCAGGCGCATCTTGGTTCGCAGGACCCGCCGCGCCGCCTCGGTCACCACCTGCTCGGGAACCCGGCCGGCGCGCACCTCGTCGGGGAGGTGCTTGATGTAGAGCTGGCCCATCATGTCCATGTCGACGCCGGCCAGGATCGCCTTGCGGGCCGCTTCCGCGCCGTCGGCCGCCACCCCGTGGCCGATCAGCTCATGGATGCCGGCCCAGTCGGAGGTGACGAAGCCGTCGAAGCCCCATTGATTGCGCAGCACGTCTGTCTGAAGCCAGGGGCTCGCGGTGGAGGGCGTGCCGTTGAGGGCGTTGAAGGCCGCCATGAAGCTCACGGAACCCGCCTTCACGGCCGCCCGGAAAGGCGGCAGATAGGTGTCGTACATCTCGGCCGGCGGAATGTACGTGGTGTCGTAGTCGCGCCCGCCCTGCGGCGCGCCGTAACCGGCGAAATGCTTGGTGGCGGTGGCCAGGCCTCCCGTGCGGAAGCCCTCCACCCTGGCGGCCGTCAGCACCGATCCGAGATAGGGATCCTCGCCGAAGCCCTCGACCATGCGGCCCCAGCGGCTGTCGCGCGAGAGGTCGGCCATGGGTGCGAAGGTCCATTGCACGCCCACGTAGGAGGCCTCCTTGGCGGCCCATTCGGAGGCGAGGCGCGACAGGTCCGGGTTGAAGGCAGCCGCCTCCCCGAGCGGGATCGGGAACTGCGTCCTGAAGCCGTGCAGCACGTCGAGGCCGAAGATCGGCGGGATCTTCAGGCGGGACTGGCGCGCCAGGGCCTGGGCGCGGGCCACGTCCTGGGCGCTGTTGAAGTTGAGCAGGGCTCCGGCCTTGCCCTCGGCGATGTCCTCCCAGCGCAGCGGGGGGCCATGGGAGATCAGGTTCAGCTGCCCGAGCTTCTCCTCCAGAGTCATGCGGGACAGGAGGTCCTCGACCCGGCGCTCCACGTCGGCCTGCGCACCCGCTGCCGTGAGGCCGCCGAAGAACAATCCGCACGCCAGGGACAGGGGTCCCACACCCGAAAGACAAGAAAGCCGCACCATCATCTCCTCAACCGGCACGAAAACTTTATCGCGGCCGGATCTCGTTTCGGCCTTGATCGTGCTACACAGAACAGGGGTGGGAAGTGGCGTCTCGAGGGCGCCAGGTCAACCGATTGTTCGAAGAGCACGATGCAGCGCCTGCCGTTTCCATTGAAATTCTCCCTCGCGGCTTCGGCCGGAATCCTGTTCCTGGCGGGCCTTGCCCTGGCGGGAGCGGCGTTCAGCCGGCGGGCGGACCTGATCCTGGGCTCGGCCATCCTGTTCGGCTGCGTCGCCGTCGGGTGCTTCCTGTTCGGCGCCTGGCAGACCGCCCAGCATCTGCGCGACCAGCACCCGAAGCGCGATCGCCGCTACCTCCGGTTCGCGAAACCCGCCGGCCAGCAGGCACCGACCGGGGCCGAGTTTCCCGGGCCGGCCCCCGCCCGTGAGGCCGATCCTGCGGCGGACGAGCAGGACCTGCGCCGGACTCAGAAGCTCGAGGCCTTCGAGCGGCTGCGCGACGGCATCGTGCACGACCTCAACAACAAGCTCATGGTGATCAGCGCCAACGTGGATTCCGTGGCGCGGCAGATGAAGGACCAGCCGGCCCTGCAGCGCAAGCTCCTGTCGGCCCTGGTGGCGTCCGATCAGGCGGCCGAGCTGATCGCCCGTTCGGCCGCCTTCGCCCGCGACCATGCGCGGGTCGAGCCGATCGACCTCGCGGAGCGGCTCGGCTCCATCGCGGGCCTGATGAGCCGCTCGCTCTTGCGCGACACCGTGGAGCTGCGCCTCTCGCTGGAAGAGGGCCTGTGGCCTGTGGAGACGGGACAGAACGAGCTCGAGACCGCTATCGTCAGCCTCAGCGCCTACGCGCGGGACAGCCTGGAGCAGGGTGGGGTCATCACCCTCGAGGCGCACAACGTGCAGGTGCCGAAGGGGTCGCTCACCGACATCAATCTCGGAGGGGACTTCGTCAAGCTCGTGATCGCCAGCGCGGCTCCCGACGGGACGGCCCATCGCCCCGGCATCAACACCGAGCAGGCCTTCAGCCTCTCGGACATGGACCTGTCCTCCTGGCAGCGGCTGAGCCGGAGCCTGCAGTTCCTGAAGCCCCTGGGCGGCGCGGCCGAGGTGCGCAACACCGAGACCGGAACCGCCATCGCCCTCTACCTGCCGCGGGCGCAGACCCTCGCCGCGGTCGTGCCGGGCGCGCTGCCCGAAGCGGACGACGAGAGCGAGGCGGTGCGCCGGGACACGGAGGTCCTCGTGGTCGACGACGAGGTCGAGGTGGCGCTGGCCCTCCAGGCCATGCTCGAGGAGACCGGCTACGTGACCCGCGTGGCGACCAACGCCAAGCAGGCCATGAAGAGCCTCCAGGCCCGCAGGCCGGCCCTCGTCCTGACCGACGTCTCCATGCCGGGCACCATGAACGGCCCCATGCTGGCCCGCGAGATCCGTCAGATCTTCCCGGACCTGCCCGTGCTGCTGATCACCGGCAACCCGGCCGTGAGCGAGGCCGAGGGGGAATATCCGCTCCTTCAGAAGCCGATCGTCAGCCGCGACCTCCATGCGGCGATCCAGCGCCACCTGAAGCCTGCGGGGCACGAGAGCAACGTCGTGCCGCTCTTCCCGCGCCTGTCCCGGCAATCGTCCTGATCCGCGTCAGATGAGGGCCGCCTCGAGGGGAGCATGAGCCTCTCGCGAGGCCTCAGCCAGGGCCGCGAACAGGCGCTGCTGCGGCTTCTTCCAGACCAGCAGCTCCGGATGCCACTGCACGCCGAGCAGGAACGGCGCCGTTTCGCTTTCGACCGCCTGCACGATGCCGATTTCGTCCTGGGCGGCGATCCGCAGGCCCTCTCCGAGCCTGTCGACGGATTGGTGATGGAGCGCATTCACCTGGCAGGGATTGCAGCGCAGGATCCTGTCGAGCGCCGTATCCGGCATGATCGACACGCTCTTGCGCGGGAGGACGGTGCGCATCTTCGGCGCCTGGACATAGACCTCGTAGATGTCCGTGTGCAGGGTGCCGCCGAGCGCCACGTTGATCATCTGGGAGCCGCGGCAGATGCCCAGCACCGGCAGCCCCATGGGGAGCGCTGCGCGCAGCAGGCCGAGCTCTAGCTTGTCCCGGTCCGGATCGATCCGCACGTCCGGCAGGACCTGCCCGCCATAGATCTCCGCCCCGATATCGTCCCCTCCGCCGATGACGAGCCCCTGCAGCGGCTCCTTCGGCAGAGGATCGCCCGGCGTGAGCCGCACGCTGCGCGCGCCCGCCCGCATCAGGGCCAGGCGGTGCATGAGATAGCTCCGCCATCCGCCGCGCCGGGAGGTGGTGACGCCGATCAGGGGTCTGGTCATGACTGCACGACCTGCTCGACCACGTTGGCCCAGCTCTTGTCCTCGCCCTCGAAGGCAAGATAGGCGGCCCCGACCGCATCGAGGCGCTCCCGGTCGGCCGCGAGCCTTTCGACCGCGACCCAGCGGTTCCATTCGGGCGCGATGCTCCAGCCGGGATCGCTCACGCGGGCGTCGGGCAGCCGGTAATGGAAGGTCGGGCGCCCGTTGATCTTCTCGTGCGGCAGCGCCGCCCGCACCCGCGCGGCATCGAGGTGATGCAGCAGGGGCAGGAGATCGAGATCCCGGTTCCGGGTGGGGTTGGCCGCCAGGTAATCGTCGATGAAGGTGGCGACGTCAGGCCAGTAGTCCGGCGAGGCGACCTTGCGGACGTAGTCGGGCGGGAACGGGTCGGCGAAGCCGAGGAGGTCCCGGGTGGCATCGGGCGCGACCTCGCGGCGGAGCCAGGGATTGAGCAGCACGAAGCTCTTCATGAAGGCCGTGACTGTCTCGGCGTCCTGGCGCGGGATCTCGGGGTTGAAGTGGAGCCCGAAGGCATAGAACGGCCCGTCCTGCGTCCCCTTCGCGCCCAGCTCCCGCAGGACCGTCAGCACCCGGTCGAGCTCGTGCAGCCGGTCGAGCGGAACCGGCGCCGAGACGAGCTCGCACGGCACTAGATGCCGGGCCGCGAAGCCGAACCAGGCGGCGATGCGCGGCAGAACCCGGCCGTGGCTCTTGTCGCCCTTGCCGGGATGCAGGATGCGGCTGTCCAGCTCGACGCTCATGTCGCCGAGCGTCGAGTCCTGCAACACGAAGGAATGGGGATCGTCCTCGGTGATCTGGCCTCCCAGCTTTTCCTGGAGGGCGAGAATCGTCTGCTCTGCTGTCGGCCCCACGAACTCCACCTCGATGCCGACCGTGCGCATGCGGTCCTGCCCGTTGTGCAGGACGGGCGGCATGGCGAACTCGATTGAGGTGGGAAGCGCAAGTTGCGCCATGAGGATCTCCGAAACGCGCGTGTTCTGATGAACAAACGCGCCCCGGCCAAGTTCCGCATGGGCGCAATGCTGTGCAACTTGGGCGCGCAGGTGTGGCCTTCGGGGCGCGCTTCGGGATAAAAGCCCGGCACCATGATCGCGAACACCTCCTCGACCGAACGCGCCGCCTGGGCCGCCGAACTGCGCGCCACCCTGGCCCTCGGCTGGCCTCTGATCCTCACCAACGTGGCGCAGAACGCCCTGATGACGTCCGACGTCATCCTGATGGGCTGGCTCGGCTCGGACGCGCTCGCGGCCGGCGCCCTGGGGACGAATCTCTACTTCGCCTTCCTGATCTTCGGCATCGGCCTGGTGAGCGCCACCTCGCCGCTGATCGCCGAGGAGCTGGGTCGCCGGCGCCATTCCGTGCGCGAGGTGCGCCGCACCGTCCGGCAGGGGTTCTGGGCGGCCATCACGGTGGCGATCCCGATCTGGATCGTGTCCTGGAACGGCGGCGCGCTCCTGCTTGCGATGGGGCAGGAGCCGAACCTGGCGCGGGATGCGGGCGAGTACATGCGCGCCTTGCAATGGAGCCTGCTGCCCTTCCTGTTCTACCTCGTCCTGCGCTCGTTCCTCTCGGCCCTGGAGCGGCCCGGCTGGGCGCTGGTGATCGGCGTGCTGGCGGTGCCGGTCAATCTCGGGGCGGCCTATTGCCTGATGTTCGGCACGTTCGGCCTGCCGCGCCTCGGGCTCGTAGGCGCCGGCTACGGCACGGTGATCTCCAGCACGTTCATGTTCCTGAGCCTCGCCGTCGTGATCAGCCTCGACCGGCAGCTCAGGCGCTATCACCTGTTCGGGCGTTTCTGGCGGGCCGACTGGCCGCGCTACCGCACCCTGTGGCGCATCGGCGTCCCGATCGGCCTGACGCTCGCCTTCGAGGTCACGATCTTCAATGCGGCGGCCCTCTTCATGGGGCGCATCGGGGCGAACGAACTCGCGGCGCACGCCATCGCCCTGCAGATCGCCTCCTTCTGCTTCATGGTCCCGTTCGGCTTCAGCCAGGCGGTGACCGTGCGGGTCGGCCGCGCCTTCGGGGCGCAGGATCCCGAGGGCGTCGCCCGCGCCGGGTGGACGGCCTTCGCCCTCGGCGTCGGCTTCATGGGGTTCACGGCGCTGCTGATGCTGTTCGCCCCGCACCTGCTGCTGGGCGCTTTCCTTGACCTGAGCGACCCTAAGAACGCGCCGGTCGTCCAGTTCGCCCTGTCGTTCCTGGTGATGGCGGCGATCTTCCAGCTCGCCGACGGGGCCCAGGCGGTGGGCGCGGGCATGCTGCGCGGCCTTCAGGACACCCGCGTGCCGATGATCTACGCCGCCTTCGGCTATTGGGGCGTCGGCCTCCCGCTCGGCGTCGCGCTCGCGTTCGGCACGAGCCTGCGCGGCGTCGGCATCTGGATCGGCCTCGCCACGGGCCTCGGCGTCGTGGCGGCCCTGATGCTCTGGCGCTGGCTGCGCCGCGAGCGTCTCGGCCTCGTGTCGCTGCCGGCCGAAGCCTGAGGGCTTCAGCGGGGGCGCTCGGCCTTCGCAAGGAACCGCAGGAGCTTGGACGCCTGCTCCAGCCGCTCCTCCGGCGAGCCTGAGGTCTTGCTCCAGACGAGGCGGTCCTTCCGCCATTCGAGCGCGCCGTCCGAGCGGGCGACGGCGCGCTCGACGGAGCTTCGGTCGGCCTCGCCCGTGAAGCTCAGGGCGATGGCCTGCGGGCCGGCATCGATGCGGGCGACCGCTTGAGCCCGGCATTGCTCGCGCAGCCGCGCGAGAGCCACGAGGCGATCGACCGGCGGCGGAGGGGGGCCGAACCGGTTGCGGATCTCCTCCTCGATGGCGTCGACCTCCTCCTCGTCCTCCAGGCGCGCGAGACGCGCATAGAGATTGATCCGCACCTCCGGCTCCGGGACGTAGTCGGCCGGGATATGCCCCGGCGCGTCGATGTTGATCTCGGGCGGGGCCTGCTCAGCCTGCGCCTCGCCGCGGGCTGCCGCCAGCGCGCGCGTCAGGAGGTGCTGATAGAGCGAGACGCCGATCAGCTTCATGTGCCCGGCCTGCTCCTCGCCGAAGAGATCGCCCGCGCCGCGCTGGTCGAGGTCGCGGGCGCTGATCGCGAAGCCCGCACCCAGGCGGTCGAGGCTCTCCAGGGTTTCGAGGCGCTTGCGTGTCCCACGCGCCAGCTTGTGAGCAGGATCCGTGAGCAGATAGGCGATGCCCCGGATTCGCCCGCGCCCGACGCGGCCGCGCAGCTGGTGGAGCTGCGCCAGGCCGAAGCGGTCGGGGCGCCAGATCAGCATGGTGTTCGCGCCCGGAACGTCCAGGCCGCTCTCGATGATGTTGGTGGCGAGCAGCACGTCGCCCTGTCCGTCCGCGAAGCCCACCATGGCCTTGTCGATGGCGTCGGCAGGCATTGCGCCGTGGATGACCACCGTCTCGAGCTCCGGCACGAGTTCCTTCAGGCGCTCGGCCATGGGGGCGATATCCTCGATGCGCGGGCACACGAAGAAGCTTTGTCCTCCGCGGGCCTTCTCGCGCATGAGGGCTTCGCGCACGGTGGCGTCGTCGAACGGGATCGTGAAGGTGCGGATGGGCTGCCGCTGCGAGGGCGGCGTCGCGATCACGCTGAGATCCTGAAGGCCCACGAGAGCCGCTTGCAGCGTGCGCGGAATCGGCGTGGCCGTCAGGGTGAGGACGTGCGCCTCCTCGGCCAGGGATCTGAGCTTCGCCTTGTGGGCCGCACCGAAGCGCTGCTCCTCGTCGATCACCACGAGGCCGAGATCGGCGAAGCGCACGCCCCGCCCGGCCAGAGCATGCGTGCCGATGACGACACGGATCGAGCCGTCGGCGAGGCCGGCCTTCACGGCCTTGGCCTCCGCCGGCGAGACGAGGCGGGAGAGATGGCCGACCTTGATCCCCAGCCCCTCGAAGCGGCGCTCGAAGGTCTGCACGTGCTGGCGCACCAGCACCGTCGTCGGCGCGACGACCGCCACCTGCCCTCCGGAGAGCGCTGCGGCCGCAGCGGCGCGAAGCGCGACCTCTGTCTTGCCGAAGCCCACATCGCCGCAGACGAGGCGGTTCATGGGCCGCCCCGAGGCGAGATCGGCCAGGACCGCCGCGATGGCGGACGCCTGATCAGGCGTCTCCGTGAAAGGAAACCGGGCTGCGAAACGTTCATAGGCGGCGCGCGGCGGCACGAGCTTCGGGGCTTCGGCGACCTCACGGGCCCTCACGGTTTCGACGAGACAGACCGCGCTTTCGGCGACCTCCGCCTCGACCTTCGCGCGCCGCTTCTCCCAGGCCTCCCCGTCGAGCCTGTCGAGACCGACCGCGTCGGCGGACGCGCCGTAGCGCCAGATCCTGTCCATCTCGTCGACCGGCACCATCAGGGTTGCGTCCTCCGCATAGGACAGGCGCAGGAGGTCCGTCGTGGCGCCGTCGGTTTCGACCGTCTCGATCCCTAAGAGGACGCCCAGGCCGTGGTCTTGGTGGATCACCACGTCGCCGACCCGGAATTCGAGCTCGGTCCCGGCAAGGTCGACCGGCCTTGCGGTTGCGCCCGTGGCGGTGCGGGCACGGCTTCCCAACACGTCCGCGGCCGCGATGACCGTGATCCGGGCATCGATGTCGCGAAATCCCCGATCGAGAGCCGTCTCGAGGGCCAGGACGCATCCGCGGTCGGCCGCCTCGACGCGGCTCCAGTCGGAAACGGTTTCGACCGGAGGGGCGGCCTCCTCGTCCAGCGCCCGCAGGAGCGGGCGCAGATCGGCCGGGCCTGCGCCGGCCAGAACGACCCGGAAGCCCCGGGAGGTTTCCTCCGCGACGTAGTCGGCGAAGCGCCGGAACGGGCGGGTGCCGGTGGCGAAGACCGGCGGCGGCGCGAGTTCGGGATCGTCCGGATGGGCTTCGATGCGGGTGACGTCGACGGCGCCGAGATGATCCGCCCATTCGGCCTGCGTCAGATAGAGCCTGTCGGGCGCGAGCGGCCGCTCGCCTTCCGCCCGTTCCGGGCGCAGCCGGGTGCGGCTCTCATGCGCGTCGCGGATCTGCTCCCAGGAGGTCGCCATGCGCGCCTCGGCTCCTGCATCGAGCAGGACGGCCGACCGGGCCATCAGGGCAGGGAGGCTGTCGAGCGCGTCGAAATGATCAGGCAGCCGATGCTCCGATCCGGGAGCGCGCGGCGCAGGCTCGCCATCGTCCGGGCTGAAATGCTCCGAAGCAGGGAGGAGCCGCAGGTCCGCGCATTCGCCGTCGGCGAGTTGGCTCGCCGGATCGAAGGGACGCAGCGCGACGATCCTCCCGTCGTCGTGCTCGACCCGGACCGGCCGCTCCGTTCCGGCCGGATAGAGGTCGATCACCTGGCCGCGGAGCGCCGCCTCGCCCGGCTCGTCCACGCGTTCGTCGAAGACATAGCCCATTCGACGGAGCTGGCGCTCGAGCCGCTCCCGCTCGAAGACGTCGCCCGGCTTCAGGACGAGCTCGGCGCGGGCGAGACCGTCCTTCGGCGGCACCCGCTGGAGAAGGCCCGCCGCCGTCGTCACCACGATCGGGCAGGGGTGCTCACCCGATGCGAGCGCCCGGAGCACCGCCAGACGGCGGCCCATCACCCGGCGCGAGGGAGACGCACGGTCATAAGGCAGGCAGTCCCAGCCCGGGAGCAGCAGGACGCCGAGGTCCGGCGCGAAATCGCCGAGAATCCGTACCAGGGCGTTCGCCCGGCGCTCGTTCGCGGTGACGACCAGAACTCCGGACCTGGTTTCCCGGGCCTTCCGCAGGATGGCGAGTGCGCTCTCGCCCAGCCGGCCCGCGGTTCTGATGGTGTGGGAGGGATGAGCCTCGGGTTCCTGCTGTCGTCTCGTCCGGGGTGCCATGGTGTCTCCGCATTGCACGGGACAACTCGCCGGCGCCGGTCCTGTTCATTGCAGCAGGATGTCGCGTCGCGGATGAGCGATCAGGATGCGTCGGCGAGCCAGGGGACGATCTGCGAGAGGTCGACGGGCGCGAAGCGGGTGCCTTCCTCGGTGACGCGCACCTCCTCGACGGTGACGCGCCGCCAGCGGGTGAGCTGCACCAGCGCCTCCTGCACGAGGCTCTCGGGCGCGGAGGCTCCGGCCGTGAGGCCGATCACCGCAACGCCGTCGACGAACGAAAGGGTCAGGTCGCGCGGGTCCTGCATGAGCAGGGCCTGCCGGCCCTCGCTCTCGGCCACCTCGCAGAGGCGGTTCGTGTTCGAGGAATTGCGCGCGCCACAGACGATCACGCGCTCGGCCCGCTTGGCGATCACGCGCACGGCGAGCTGGCGGTTCTGGGTCGCGTAGCAGATCGTCTTCGTGTCGGGGCCCTGGATCGCCGGAAACCGCTGCTTGAGCACCGCGATGATCTCGCGGGTGTCGTCCACCGACAGGGTCGTCTGCGTGATGTATGCGACGGAGTCCGGATCGTGAATGCGGATCGAGAGCGCCTCCGCGGTCGTCGCGATGACATGGACGGTGCCGTCGATGCGGCCCAGGGTGCCGACGACCTCCACATGCTCCCGATGCCCGATCAGGATGACCTCCCGGCCGGCCTTCGCATGGCGTTGGCCCTCGACGTGGACGCGGCGCACGAGGGGGCATGTCGCATCGAGCACCGCGAGTCCGCGGCGCGCCGCCTCGTGCTCCACCGCCTCCGGAACGCCATGCGCGCTGAAGATCGCGACCGCGCCGTCCGGGATGTCCGACAGCTCCTTCACGAAGATCGCGCCCTTGCGCTTGAGGTTGTCGACGACGCGGCCGTTATGCACGATCTCGTGCCGCACATAGACGGGCTTTCCCGTTTGGATCAGCGCATCCTCGACGGCCTGGATCGCCCGCTCGACGCCGGCGCAGAAGCCGCGAGGCGACGGCAGCAGCACCGTCAGGGGAGCATGTTCGCGGTTCATGCCGCATCCTCTACCTTGAGGGAATGGGGGATCGCCGCCGGCAGGCGCGCACGCCGGGCGTGGTCGAGGGCGGCCACCGCCTGCTCCCCGGACACGACGGCGCTTTCGATGGTGGCCGGTAGGGAGCCGATCCAGTCGCCCGCCAGGGCCACGTTCCCGAGCGGGAGAAGCGGCGGCTGGGGCAGGGGCAGCGCCGCCTGCCGGATCGTGGCGCGCTTCTCCTTCACGACCCGCGTCTCGGGCCGGCGGGCCGCATCGGCATCGAGCCCGAGGGCGCGCAGGATCGGCGCAATCTCGCGCCAGATCCGGTCCGCCAGCTCGTCGCCGTCCCGGTCGATCACGGCGCCGGCCGCCGACACGGTGACGCTCACATGGTCGTCTCGGACGAGGACCCATTGTGCGAGCGTGCCGACGCAGCCGATGAAGCGGGGGACGGCGAGGCCATGGATGCGGTAATGCACGTTGAGAATGGCCTCGAACCGCTCGGGCACGGGAAGCTCCGGCAGCAGCCGCGCGACCTCCCAGGGGGGCAAGGCCAGGATCACCTGGTCCTCGGGCCCCAAGGCAACCGTGCGGTCGGACAGGGCGAGGCCGATGGCGCGGCCGTGGTTGGTCAGAACCGCCCGCAGGCGCTGGCCGTTGAGGATGGAAGCTCCCCGCGCCTGAAGCGTGCGCAGGGCGGGCTCGACGAGATCCGCGCTCAGTCCCTGCCTGGCCACGAGAAGGTGGCCGGAGCCCGGCCTGAGCAGACGCCGCACCGCGCAGCCGAGCCGCTGCGACGAGGCCAGCCTGACGGGCGTGTTGAGGACGGCGACCGTGAGCGGTTCGATCAGGCTCTCCATGATCGGTCGCCGGTCGAACAGATCGGCGACAGGTCGGTCGGCCTTCGAAAAAGCGAGGCGGAAGAGGCTGCCGAGGTCGAGGAGGCTGAACCCTTCGGGCCGGCGCGACGGCGCAAGCCATGACCACGGGGACAGCCCGACGCACCGGGTCTGCCCCGTGCGGGCATTGTGGACCGGAAGTCCCGCAGGCTCGGGCTCGACCCAGCGATGCCGCGCGCCGACCGCGTTGAGGAGGGCCATGGTGCGCCGGTTGGCCGTGAACAGCACATGGGTGCCGTTGTCGTGGCAGAAGCCCTTGGCCGGAGACAGGGTCCGGCAGCGCCCGCCCGCGTGCGGCGCAGCCTCGTAGAGGAGAGCCTCGCCGCTGGCCGCCGTCACGGCGAGCGCCGCGCTCAGTCCTGCAAGTCCCGCACCGACGATATGCGTGCGCCGAGCCATCATGCAGCCCTCATGGCCATGGTGAAGAGTTGGAAGCGGTCTCCCGCCGTCAGATGGAGCCTGCCCTGCCGTGCGCCCCAGCCTCGCACCTCGAGGTGGTCGAGGATGCGGCGATAGCTTTCCATCATCAGGATGGCCGGTTTCAGGGCCGCGCGGTCGAGCCGCTTCAGGGCGTCGTCGGCAGCCGCGAAGCCGGCGCGCGCTTCCGCGGCCAGCGCCTCGCAGAGGCCCGCGAAGCGCGGATCGGCGACCAGGATCGAGGCGGGCGCGTCCTGAAGGCCGGCCTGGGCTAGTCGGGAGAGCGGAACGTAGACCCGCTCGCAGGCCGCATCCTCGTCCACATCGCGCAGGATGTTGACGAGTTGCAGGGTCCGTCCGAGTCCGATGGCGAAGTCATGAGCCGCGGGAGCTCCGAAGATGCGGATCGACAGGGCGCCCACCGATCCGGCGACCCGGCGGGCGTAGAGATCCAGTGCGCGGTCGTCCGAGATGCGGACCCGTTCGGCGCAGTCGGTCTCGACCCCGTCGATGAGCGCGTGGCATTCCGAAAGCGGCAGCTTGTAGCGGATCGACGCGCGCGCGAGCTCGCGTCCGATCGGCGTCTGCGGCGCCCGGTGCAGGCGATCGATCTCGCGTCTCCATTCGGCCAGGAAACGTCGCTTCTCGAACGAGGGTGCGGCACCGTCGGCGATGTCGTCGACCGCGCGGCAGAAGGCATAGACCGCATGGATCGCGCGGCGGCGCTCCTGCGTCAGGCTCTGCATGCCGAGCCAGAACGAGGAGCCCGAGCGATTGACGACCGCCGCCGCGATGCGTGCGTCCTGATCGATGGGCCGACGAGGCGCCTTCGCCAATCCGCCGATGAAGGCGCGCGCGGCGTCCGTCTTGCTGATCGCCACGCGCGCCTCGACCGGATCGTGCCGGCGCAGCCGCCGGCTCAAGGCGAGCGCGAGGGAGATCGTCGCGATGCTTTGCGCGCGCAGGCGTCGATCCTGCAGGCGCTCGGGCAGCGCCCGGGCGCGGTCGATCCAGTCGTCGACCCGGTCGAGCATCGCATCGAGAACGCCGCGGCGGGCCTTCGCCTGCGACGGCTCGAAGAAGGCGTGCTCGCCTCCGGCCGGGTCGAGCCATCCGAGGGGAATGTAGATGCGGTCGAGCTGCGTCCTGTCGCGTGCGCAATCCTGAATGTGGTTGAGGATCTGGAGCGCGGTGCACAGTGCATCGGCCGGACCATGGGCGGCGTCGCTTTCGCCGTGGAGGCGGAGCAGGAAACGCCCGACCGGATTGGCCGAGAGGGTGCAATAGGCCTCGAGCTCGGCCCAGTCGAGATAGCGCGCCTTGACGACGTCCTGCCGGAATGCGCGGAGGAGCTGGCGGGCCTCGGCAAGGCCGGCGCCATGGCGCGCGTCGGCCGCATTCAGCCTTGCGGCCTGAGGGACGGTCTCGTCGCCCAGCACGAGCGCCTGCTCGAGCGCATCGAGGCGGGCGAGCTTCTCGGCCGGCGACATAGCGGGGGCATCGGCGATGTCGTCGGCCATGCGGGCGAAACGATAGAAGGAGAGCACCGCATCCCGGTGCCGGCGCGAGAGCACGAGCGATGCGACGGGGAAGTTCTCGTCCTGAGGACGCTTCGTCGCCTGTGCGCTGAGCCCCTGCATGTGCATCACCCTACCGGATAGAGCCGGCCCTTCCATCCGGCCCGTCGGGCCGTACCGATCCCCAGGAGGACGCTCCATTGGATCGCGAGGCCGACCAGGATGGTGAAAGGATGCAGCGGAATGGACAACGGATTCTCGCGCGTCGACACGGTCACGATGGCGCGAGTGGACAGTGAGAGGAAGGCAGCGAGAAGGATCGGGACCGTCGGCACGAACGGGAGAAGCGCAAAGGGCAGCACATGCCCGCCGAGCAGCAGGATGGTCCAGATCGGAAGCCCCACCGGCGTCGCCATGCCCTCGTGGGCGTTCTTGGCAAATCCCACCCAAGCTTCGCCGAAGCTCCCGTACATGCGGCAGGAGGCGAGCCGCTCGCCCGGCACGAGGTCGGTCATGAAGCCTTTGCGCCGGAAGAGCCGGGCGAGCTGGATGCCGTCATGGATCAGGGCGCGGATCGACCCATGGCCGCCCGTCTCCCGATAGGCCTCGGCTTCGACCAGGATAAGCTGGCCGCAAGCCGCGCCAAGGCCCGGATCCCGTGACAGGCGCATGAACCCCATGGGCAGGTAGCCGAGGAGCAGAACATTGATCGTCGGCACGATCAGCATCTCGCCGAGCGTGGTCATGACCTGCCGCGGGACCGCGCTCACCAGCTTCGCGTCGCTCGCCTGCGCGTGGCCTGCCAGCGCTGCCGCCGCCTGAGGCGCAAGCCGCACATCGGCATCGGTGAACAGGAAATGCGTGCCGCGGGCGGCCTGCGCGAGATGATGGCAGGCATGGACCTTCCCGGTCCAGCCGTCCTCCAGCGGCGGCGCGGTGAGCAGCCTCACGCGTGGATCGCGGGCCGCGTAGGTGCGCACGATTTCGGCGGTTGAGTCCGTCGAGCCGTCGTCCATCACGATGATCTCGACCGGGACGCCCATGCTCGCAAGAGCGCAGTCGAGGGCCGCACCGATGTTCGCCGCCTCGTTGCGGGCCGGGATCAGGATGGAGACGAGCGTTTCACCGTCCGGATGGCGCCGTTGCGTCGAGCGCAGGACCGCGAGATTCATCAGGGCGAGGATTGCCGGGAAGGCCGCGAGGGCCAGAAGGACGAGGCCGATGATCGTCACCGTCATGTCCGCTGACCCTCATGGGAGGGATCGAACCGGCGTCCCCGCATGGCGGCCATCGCCCGGCGCCATCCGTCGTAGACGCCGCCGACGCCGGAGCGTCCCTCGATCACGGTTCGGAAGAGGCCGGGCTCGCGGCTCCGGACATCGGCGCTCAGCCGATCGAGAGCCGTGGCGAGATTCCGCTCGAGCAGGCCCAGCCGCTCCGGGCGCGTGCTGTCGAGCAGCGTGCGGCCGGCGATCGGTGAGCCGAACCCGATGAAGGCCTCGGCGCCGCGCTCGACCCAGAACCCGTATTCAATCGCCAGCGGAACGATCGTGCAGTCCGGCGCGAGCTCCGCGAGGCGAGCGATCCCGGGTTTCAGGCCGAGCGGTCGCTCGCGCACGTCGCTGAACCGGCCCTGCGCGGTGATCCAGAGCGCCCGCTTCGGCGAAGCCAGGATCTCGCGGCTCGAGGCCAGGAAGGCGGCTGCGCCGCGGGGCGTGTCGAGATCGACTCCGAAGGCGCCGATGCGGCCGAACACGCCGTATTGCTTGAGCATCGCAGCGTCTATCGGCGCATAGCTTTCATAGGCCGGGAAGAACCGGTCGGCCGCGAGGATGTAGACGGCCGCGTCCCACCAGGCCGGATGATTGGAATAGACGATGAGAGGACCGCCCGGAACGGACGGCGGCATACCCCAATGCGCAATCCGCAGGGCGTTCATGTGGCGGGTGAAGTAGCGCTCGAAATAGGACAGCATGAAGCGATGGATCAGGGCGGAGCGGCGCGCGACGGGGGATGCTCCCGCGTGCACCCGAGGCACGTGACGTGCGGCGGCTCTGCCCTGTTCCTGCATCAGGACACTTTCCGCATGTTCTCGCCGCGCGCGTCCTGATCCAGAGCGTCGGCTGCGATCCAACCCGACATCATCACCATCGGCATGCCGGGTCCCGGATGGGCGGCGCCGCCGGCGAGATAGAGGCCGCGCACCTGGCGACTGCGGTTGCCCGGCTTGAAGGCGCCCATGAACTTGCCGTGGCTCGCGAGCCCGTAGATGGCGCCGTTCAGCACCTTGTAGCGGTCGTGGATGTCCTGGGGCGTGAGATGCCGCTCGACGACGATGCGGCTCTCGATGTCCTCCATGCCGGCCGTGCGTTTCAGCTTGTCGATGATGACCTGCCGGTAGGCGGGGAACATCTGCGACCAGTCGTGGTGCGGGCGCAGATAGGGCGTGTGCACGAGGACGTAGAGGGCCTCGCCGCCCTCGGGCGCGACGCTCGGGTCCGTCGACGAGGGCGCCGCGATGTAGCAGGTCGGGTCCGGCGCTGGCTCGCCTTTCCGGTAGATGAAGTCGAACTCCTCTTCCGGGTCGCGGGAGAACACGAAGTCGTGATGGAGGAGATGGTCGTAGCGCCTGTTGAGGCCGAGATAGAGCACGACGCCCGAGCAGGCCGGCTCGAAGTCCTTCTTGGCGTAGTGCTCGCCCACCTCGCCGCCGACGAGCTCCTGGTAGGTGCGGATCGAGTCCATGTTGGAGATGACGTTGTCGTAGCTCGCCACCTCGCCATTGGACGTCACGAGGCCGGTTATGGCGCCGTTCTCGATCCTGAGGGAGCGCACGTCGCTTTCCGGCCGGAAGGTCGCGCCGAGCTCGGTGGCGAGCTTCATCAGCGCCTCGGCCACCGCGCGGGTGCCGCCCATGGGGTACCAGACGCCGTCCGCCGCCTGCATGTGCGCGATGGCGCAGAGCACGGCCGGCGATCCGTAGGGCGACGACCCCACATACTGGGTGAAGTGGTCGAGCATCTGCGCGAGCCGGTCGTCCTTCACCTTCGAGCGGATCGTGCCCGCCACGGACGAGCCCATGCGCAGGGACAGGACGTCCCTCAAGGTCGCAGGGTTCATATTGGCGCGGATGTTGATCGTGTCGAAGAGATCCTCGACCGGCTTCCAGAAGAAGAAGCGGTTCGAGATGTGGTGCAGGTTCTCGGACAATTCCTGGAAGCGCCGGTAGCCGTCGCCGGCTTTCTTGCCTGGGGCGAAGCGGTCCATGGCGTCCGCCATGGCGTCGACGTTCTCCAGGAGGTCGATGCGCGTGCCGTCGTCGAAGAAGCAGCGCCATTGCGGATCGAGCCGCACGAGGTCGAGATAGTCGGACAGGTTGCGCCCCGCCTCGGCGAAGATGCGTTCGAGGACGCGCGGGACGGTGAGGATCGTCGGTCCCATGTCGAAGCGGAAGCCGTCCTCGTGCAGCACGGCGGCCTTGCCGCCGAGCCACGGGTTCTTATCGTAGAGGGTCACCCGATGGCCGCGTGCCGCCGCCACGCAGGCCGCCGCCAATCCCCCCAAACCTCCGCCGATGACGGCGACCGAAGTCTCTTGAGCGCTCACGGACGTCCTCCACGGATGCGACCAGCCTGACGACGTCCGCGCATTTTGCAAGTCCCCTGATGCATGGCGTGAATTCCTCGATTTGGTTGTAGGAGAGGCATGGTCCAGTTCAAGCGGAAGTCCCCGCGATCGGGCGGCGGGCGCAGATCATGCGCATGGAGCGGGCGCCCGGCGCCCTGATGACCGGGTCGAACCCTGCGGCCTGCAGCCGTTTTCGCATTTCGTCCATACCCCTCGTGTTGCCGCCCCACAGCAGGTTCTTGAGACGGCTGACGGCGGCCGCGACCCCGGGCCCGTCGCGGGTCAGGACCGCGGTCAGAAGCCAGCCTCCCGGACGCAGGGCGCGGAAGATCCGGTTCACCGTCTCCTCCATGATCGCGTCCGGCAGGAACATCTGCGGCAGGAAGGCGAGATCGAAGCATTCACGATCATCCAGGTGCTCGACCCGCTGGCGGCGTAGCGCGATGCGATCCTCCAGGCCCGCATCCCGGATGCGCTCGTCGCCGATGGCGGCCGGAGCGGGCGCCGGCTCGAGGGCGACCGCCGTCAGATGGGGGAAGGCCCTGCACAGGGCGATGCTCAGGCCGGCCGCGCCGGCCCCGACATCCAGAAGCGCGGCATCGGGCGCGTCGAGGTGGGCCGCGAGGCCCGGCAGGAATTTCAGCTTCGGGACGGCCTGACGGGCCCACAGGGCCGTCAGGGAGCCCTGGGCCTCGATGATTTCCCGATCCGTGTGGGTCCAGCCCTCGAGGTCCAATCCGCCCCCTGCAGCGCGGGTGCGGAAGTCCTCCGCCTGCAGGAGCGGGGCGCGCAGGGCGGCCCGGAAAGCCCTTGCGCCTTCGAGGGTCGTGTAGGGCAGGAGGGCAGGAGCCGCGCGGATGCGGCCGTCCTCCCGGACGACGAGGCCGAAGCTCTCCAGAATCTCCACGAGGCTCCGGGCGAGCGGCGGCGGCATGGAGAGCCGGACGGCGATGTCCTCCAGACTTCGCGCCTCCGCGAGCAGCCCTACAAGGCCGCTCTCGGCGCAGGCCGAGAGGGCATTGGCCGACCAGACCGCTTCGTCGGCCTGATCGAAGATCCGGAGCACGTCGTCCGGATGGCGGCATAGGCGCGGCCTGCCGTGAATCCCGCCGAAGCGAAGCCCGATGCGGTCTCCGCCATGGGACAGGAGGGCATAGGCGTGCCACAGCATGGTGCGCCTAGCGGATTGGAATGACGATCGTCGTGGTGGGCTCGTGCACCACGATCCGGGCTCCCTCGAAGCTCGGCGGGCCGCGCCGGCCGACATCGTTCGAGAACCCGTAAGGCTCGCTCGGCAGGCCGATGAAGTTGCGGTCGAGCTTTCCGTTCCCGTTGCGGTCGTGGAACACCGCGATGGAGTAAGCGCCGGGCTTCACGTTCCTCAGGCGCATCTCGACCGTGCCGGGGCGCGCGGCGGCGCGATCCTTGTACGGACAGGTCGCCTCGTCGAAGCTCGTGTCGCAGATGCCGGCATAGATCATGTTGTCCGAGGACTGAACGCCCTCGGCCCTGATGATCAGGGTTGCCGCGTGAGCAGGCACCGATGCGAGGAGGGCCAGTCCCGCGAGACGGAGGCGCTTCATGACTGGGTCCTTCTCAGGTGGTGGCTTCGCCGACGGGGGACATGGCCGGCTTGCGCTCGCGGCGGCCGGCGCGGAGGCGCTCCCGGTCTTCCAGCAGCAGGCGGGTCGTGATGCGCGCTCCCTCGTAGATCACCGGCAGGCCGCTGCCGGGATGCGTGCCGCCGCCGACGAGGTAGACGTTGCGGCCGAAGCGGTTGTGCGGACGGAAGTAGAGCATCTGCGTGAGGTTGTGCGCGAGGTTGAAGGTCGCGCCCTCGAAGACCGCGAACTCGTCCTGCCAGTGCCGAGGCGTCACCATGCGTTCGAAGCGGATGCGGCTTTCGATATCGCCAAGACCAAACTGCTTTAGGCGATCGAGCACGAGCCTGCGGTAGCGCGGCGCTTCGCGCGTCCAGTCGATCTTGCAACGCAGGTTCGGCACCGGCACCAGAACGTAGAGGCTCGTGTGGCCGGCCGGCGCCAGGGACGGATCGGTCGCACCCGCGTGCTGCACGTAGACCGAGGGCTCCTCGGACAGGACGCCTTCCGTGATTTCCCGGATGTTGCGCTCATAATCGCGCGCCAGGAAGATCGTGTGATGGGCGAGATCCCCGACATCGCCCTCGATGCCGAGATAGAGCATGAAGGTCGAGCACGAGAGCTTGGCGCCATCGAGCTTGCGGTCGCGCCAGCGGGGGCGCATGGCTTCGGGAACGAGGCGACGCATGGCGTGGCCGAAATCCCCGTTCACCACCACCGAGCCTGCCGCGAAGCGCTCGCCCCCGGCCTCGACCCCGACCGCTTCGCCGTTCTCGTAGAGGATGCGATCCACCGGCGTGTTCAGGCGGATGTCGACGCCCATCTTGCGTGCGACGGCCGCCATCGCCTCGGACACGGCGCCGCAACCGCCGATCGGGTGGTAGACACCGTGCTCATATTCTAGGAACGACAGGATCGTGAACAGGCTCGGGCACTGGAAGGGCGACATGCCCAGGTACTTCGTCTGGAACGAGAAGGCGAGCCGGACCCGTGGGTCGGCGAAGTAGCGCCGCAGGTCGCCGTCCACGCTCGAGAAGGGGCGCAGCTTCGGCAGGGCCGCCAGCATCGCCGGAGACACCAGGTCCGCCGGGCTCGAAAAGGCCTGCTCGAGCACGGGCCGGAAGGATTCGAGCTTGGCCCGGTTATCGTCGAGGAAGCGCCCGACGTTCTTCGCGTCTCCGGGCGCGATACGACCGATCTCCTGCTCGAGACGAGGGAGATCCGCCGTGGCCCGGATCTCGCCGCCGCCCTCGAACACGAGATGGTACTGAGGGTCGAGCCGCTCGAGTGCGACGTGATCCTCCAGCCGCTCGCCGCAGGCCTCGAAGATGTCCTTCAGGACGCGCGGGTAGAGGAAGAAGGTCGGGCCGATGTCGAATTTGTAGCCGCCCGGTGCGGTGATCGTACGGGTCCGTCCGCCGACCGCGGCCTCCTGCTCGAAGATCGTGACCGGAATGCCCTCCCTCGCCAGAAGCATGGCGGCTGCCAAGCCGCCCGGTCCCGCGCCGACGATCGCGACCCCTGATGACGCTGATGGATGAGACATGAAATGGCGGCCCCTTGTGCAGCTTCGGACGGTCCGAACCCGCTGCCTGGTCTGAATTAGATCAGTCTCGCCCGACGACCAGAGCCGTATGTTCTCCGAGCGACTCGGAAGAAAATATTCTGACCGAACGGAACAAACTTGGCCGTAGGCTATTATCGTACAAGCTTGGCAATAAACCCGCCATAAATGTAAGACTATCCGGTTGGCGAAAAAGTATATGAAATAAGGAGAAAATCGGTCCGCCTTATTCTTGCCTTGTTATCAGGCAGCTTGACTGACAAGCACAAGACAAGGGGAGAACATCCTTGAACAAGATCCTCACCCGGGCATCACTTGTGGTGCCTATTCTGTTCGTTGCTGCCTGTAACACTACATCGGACCCAACGGAAACCGGTTCCATCTCACAGAATAGCCTCGCAGCGGGCAAAGAACTTCAGCGGGGGACGGCATCCTGGTACGGGCCGGGCTTCCATGGCCGGCGCACTGCGAGCGGGGAGCGGTTCGACTCGTCCGACATGACGGCGGCGCATCGCTCCCTGCCGTTCGGAACGAAGCTGCGGGTCGTCAACGAGGCCAACGGGCGTTCCGTCGTGGTCCGGGTGAATGACCGCGGTCCTTTCGCGCACCGGCGCATCATCGACCTCGCCAAGGGCCCGGCCCAGGCGCTGGGCCTGACCTCGACCGGGACGGCTTACGTGTCCCTGCACCAGCTCGACTAGGAAATAAAGTCAGGGTTAGGCGCTTCTTAATCCCTTGCCGCGATCCTTGGCCTGATTCGGGACCAAGGGTTGCGTATTATGGAATCGAGATCGTCTGAAGCGGCGAACGTCATCCGCTTTCCGGGAGCACGCTCGTCGGCTTCGCCGCGCCGCGATCAGCGGAGCCTCATGGATGCGGTCTATGCCGCAGGCTCGCTGCCGATCCCGGCGGAGGACAGAGCCACGAAGGTCATGGCGACCCGGCTCACCATTTTCGGCTTCGTGGTGATCGACGAGATCCAGGCCGACGGCACGGCTCGCCGCCTGCGGCCGTCCGAGGCGATCCATGCCTCCACGGCGCGCCCTTGGCGCATTTCCAAGCCCACCAGCCGTTACATGGTCGACGACAGCCTGCCGGCATCGGATCGCGACCTGTTCGCCGTCCAGCACGCCTGAGGAACGGTCGCGCCAGGCCGTCCGCTCGATAGGGGCGGCGCTGTGCCTCTCGCCGTTGCGGCATGCTGCGCTAGAACCCTAGCAGAAGGGACGTCTGTCCCGGGCTGGGCGAACATCATGCATCTGGTTCAAATCCTTCTGCCTCTGTCGGACAATGCCGGACGCCGCTTCGACGGCGCAGCCTATGGGCGCGTCCGCACCGAACTCTCCGAGCGGTTCGGCGGCATCACCAGCTTCACCCGGGCGCCCGCGGAAGGCGTGTGGAAGGAGGGCGGGCACACATCCCACGACGACATCGTCGTCTTCGAGGTCATGGCCCGGGAAATCGACCAGGGCTGGTGGGAAAACTATCGGGCTGAGCTCGAGCGCCGTTTCCGGCAGGAGACCATCGTGGTCCGGGCCATCAAGGTCGAGATGCTCTGATGCGGAACCTGAACCGCATCGCCTCGCTTGTTCCGGCAAGAAGCGGAAGGTGCTGATGTCGAAACCCCTTGTCGTGTCCATCCCCCACAACCTCGGAAAAGCAGAGGCCTTGCGCCGGCTGCAGGGCGGCGTGACGCGCCTCAAGTCCCAGTTCGGCGACAAGGTCGCTGCGGTGGACGAGACCTGGACCGGAGACCGGATGGATTTCCGCGTCGGCGCTATGGGACAGACCGTCAACGGCCATCTCGAAGTGTTCGAAGAACAGGTGCGGGTCGAGGTGCAATTGCCGTGGCTTTTGGCGATGGTTGCCGAAAAGGCAAAGAACTTCATCCAGAAGCAGGGCACATTGATGCTGGAAAAGAAGTGATCAAGCCTATTGGCGATGAACAAACGTTCAAGAACTTGAGCGCAGATGGAACCAAATTGCATCCTCTGCGTTGAATAGTCGATTGCGACCGCGACCCTTCGCCGGTCCGATTCATGAAACTAATCAAATTCATCGCCCCGGACCGTGGTTTTCCGTCCGATCGTGACAACACATCTGTACCTGAGGATCGCGCTATGCATGAGCGTTTGATGACGCAGTCGCATGCCCTACGTTCGCCCTTCAAAGGCGACTCTAAGAAGCCTCTCCTCGTCTGTTTCTCCCATTTGCGATGGGATTTCGTCTGGCAGCGCCCGCAGCATCTCCTGAGCCGTGCAGCAAACCACTACGACGTCCTCGTGATCGAGGAGCCGATCTTCAAGCCGGGCATCAGCGCGCACATGGATGTGAGCGATCGGCCGCAGGGCGTTACGATCGCGGTGCCGATGCTGCCCGAGGGGCTTTCTCATGAGGACGTCATCGCCGAGCAGCACGACCTCATCGAGGCGCTGATCGGCCGTGAGGCGCTCTCGCCGCGCGTCTTCTGGTACTACACGCCGATGGCGCTCGCCTTCACGAGCGATCTTGAATGCGATATGTGCATCTACGACAATATGGACGAGCTTTCGCTCTTCCGCGGTGCATCGCAGGAGCTTCTCGATCTTGAGGCGAGCCTGTTCGGGCGTGCGGATCTCGTCTTCACCGGCGGCATGAGCCTCTACGAGGCCAAGCGCAACCGTCATCACAGCGTGCACGCCTTTCCGTCATCCATCGAGTTCGCGCATTTCTCGAAGGCCCGCGGCGTGAAGCAGGATCCGCAGGATCAGGCCCATATTCCCTTCCCGCGTCTCGGCTTCTTCGGCGTCATCGACGAGCGGATGGACGTGGACCTCGTCGGCCAGGCGGCCGATCTGCGCCCCGACTGGCAGTTCGTGATGATCGGGCCGGTGGTGAAGATCGATCCGGCGACGCTGCCGCAGCGGCCCAACATCCACTGGCTCGGCGGCAAGTCCTACAACGAGCTGCCGCAGTACCTGTCGGGATGGACCATCGGCTTCATGCCGTTCGCCCTCAACGAGGCCACGAAGTTCATCAGCCCGACGAAGACTCCCGAGTTCCTGGCGGCCGGCGTGCCCGTCATCTCGACCCCCATCACCGACGTGGTGCGGCCTTACGGGGAAAAGGGGCTCGTGGAAATTGCCCGGACCGCCCAGGATGTCGTCGAGAAGGCAGAGTTCATACTGTCGCGGCCGAAGGAGAACTGGCTCGCCAAGGTCGATCGCTACCTGGCGCAAGGGTCCTGGGACAAGACCTGGGCATCCATGCACAAGCTTATGCTGGATGTGACCGGCGATGCCGCCACGGATCGTCCCGCGTCGGCTCTGCCGATCTACGCCACCACCCCTGCGGAGTAACCGAATGTACGACTGGATGATTGTCGGCGCTGGCTTTGCGGGCAGCGTGCTCGCGGAGCGTCTGGCGAGCGAGCGCAACGAACGCGTCCTTCTGATCGACAGGCGGCCGCATATCGGCGGCAACGCCTATGACCGCTACGACGACGAGGGGCTGCTGATCCACCAATACGGCCCTCACATCTTCCACACCAACTCGAAGCAGATCTTCGACCATCTCTCCCGCTTCACCGAATGGCGCTTCTATGAGCACCGGGTCCTGGCGGAGGTGGACGGCATGCAGGTGCCGATCCCGATCAACCTCGACACCGTCAACAAGCTCTACGGCCTCAACCTCACTTCCGAGGAGCTGCAGGACTGGTTTGCAGCACGGGCCGAGAAGGTCGGGGAGATCAAGACCTCCGAGGACGTGGTGGTCTCGACCGTCGGGCGCGAGCTCTACGAGAAGTTCTTCCGTGGCTACACCCGCAAGCAATGGGGCCTCGACCCGTCGGAGCTCGACAAGTCGGTCACGTCGCGCGTGCCCACCCGCACGAACCGGGACGACCGCTACTTCACGGACGAGTTCCAGTTCATGCCCAAGCATGGCTACACGCGCATGTTCGAGAAGATGGTGAGCCATCCGAACATTCACGTGATGACGCAGACCGACTACGAGGACGTGAGGCACGTGGTGCCGCATCGACGTGTGATCTATACGGGTCCGATCGACGAGTATTTCGATTTCCGGTTCGGGAAGCTGCCGTACCGGTCCCTGCGCTTCGAGCACGTCACGCTCGAAAAGCCCTGGCATCAGCCTGTCGGCGTGGTGAACTACCCGCAGACGAACGACTACACGCGCGTCACCGAGTACAAGCATCTCACCGGTCAGGAGCACGTAAAGACCGCCCTGACCTACGAGTATCCCTCCGCCGAAGGCGATCCCTACTACCCGATCCCGAAGCCGGAGAACCAGGAGCTGTTCAAGAAGTACGAGCGCCTGGCTCTGTCGACTCCGGACGTCTGGTTCGTGGGTCGGCTGGCGACCTATCGCTACTACAACATGGACCAGATCGTCGGTCAGGCCCTTGCCACGTTCCGGCGGATCAATGAGGCGCTTCCCCAGGGAGCCGATACGGCGGACGTCAAAGTCATGCCCTCATCGGCCGCTCTGGCTTCATAATTGAAAAAAGTATCGAACAAATCCGCGCTAAGTACAGTTCTCGTAAGTCTGTTGACATAGCACGGGGTTGGGAATGAATCATCCGCTTGAGCTTTGGGGGGGACTGGAATGTACGGTCGCCAGAATCGGCGACGACTTCCGGGACCAAAGCTTGGAAACGGGACACCGCGACCGGATCGAGGATCTCGACCGGATCGCGGATCTCGGGATCCGAACCCTCCGCTATCCGATCCTGTGGGAGACGATCTCTCCCGTATCCCCGGACGAGGCGGATTTCTCCTGGCATGACGAGCGTGTCGCCCGGATGCAGCAACTCGGCATCCGGGCCATCGCTGGCCTCTGTCACCATGGCAGCGGCCCAGGCTATACCGATATGCTCGATCCGGCTTGGCCGGAGCTGCTCGCCCGCCATGCGCGGAACGTGGCCGAGCGCTATCCGCATCTCGACCTCTACACTCCGGTCAACGAACCTCTGACCACCGCCCGCTTCTCGGGGCTCTACGGCCATTGGTATCCTCACGGGACCGGTTACGGCCCGTTTCTCACTGCCTTGGTCAACGAGTGCAAGGCGACGGTCCTGGCCATGCGCGCGATCCGGCGCATCCGGCCGGATGCGCAGCTCGTCCAGACGGACGACATGGGCAAAACGTTCTCGACGCCGGCGCTCGCCTATCAAGCCGAGCACGAGAACCAGCGCCGGTGGCTCACCTTTGATCTCCTGTGCGGGATGGTCGACCGCCATCATCCCTGGTGGCGCATCCTCCGCGACCACGGCGTCAGCGAGGACAACCTCAATCTCTTCCTCGAGGCCGATGCGGCGCCGGACATCATCGGCATCAACCACTACCTGACCAGCGAGCGGTATCTCGACCAGAACCTCAACCGCTATCCGGAACACCACTGGGGCGGCAACGGCCGTGACCGCTACGCGGATGCGGAGGCGGTCCGCATGCCGCTGCCGGCTGCCGAGCTTGGGCCGGTCGCCCGCCTTCGGGAGACCTGGGAGCGCTACCGGCGGCCCGTCGCCGTCACGGAAGCCCACCATGGCTGCACGCGCGACGAGCAGCTGCGCTGGCTCGTCGAGATCTGGAACGGCGCGAACCAGCTGCGGAACGAAGGGGCCGACATCCGCGCCGTCACGGTGTGGTCCCTGTTCGGGACCGTGGACTGGAACACGCTTCTCACACAGCGCAACGGCATCTACGAACCCGGGCCCTACGACGTCCGCGGGCCGGAGCCGCGGCGCACTGCGCTCGCCCAGGCGGCGGAGGCGCTCGCGAAGCAGGGAGCTTACGATCATCCGGTTCTCGACCGGGCCGGCTGGTGGAAGCGCGACATCCGTTTCTATCGTCCGCCGGCCAGGCGTTCCAACGCCTGCCGCCTCGTCGGTTCGCCGCGGCAGCTCCTCATCACCGGGGCGACCGGAACCCTGGGGCGCGCCTTCTCGCGCATCTGCGACATCCGTGGCCTCGATCACGTTCTCCTGTCGCGTCACGATATGGATATCTGCGACCCCACTATCGTGAGAGAGGTGATTGCCTGCGAGAAGCCATGGGCCGTCGTCAATGCGGCCGGCTATGTCCGCCCCGCGCAGGCCGAGGAGGAGCCTGAGCGCTGCTTCCGGGAGAATGCCGTCGGCGCGGAGAATCTTGCGCGTATCTGCGCGGAGTTCGGCATTCCGCTGGTGGCGTTCTCGTCCGACCTCGTCTTCGACGGCACTCTCGACAGACCCTACACCGAAGGCGACGACGTGAGTCCCTCAGGGGTCTACGGAGCCAGCAAGGTCGAGGCCGAGCGCCGTGTCCTGTCCGCTCATGACGGGGCCCTGGTGGTCCGTACCAGCGCCTTCTTCGGGCCGTGGGACAGATACAATTTCGTCTGGAACGTGCTGAATACCCTGTCGAGAGGCGACATCGTCGACGCCCGCGCCGACCTCGTCTCGCCGACTTACGTGCCGGACCTGGTGCACGAGGTGCTCAATCTTCTGATCGACGGCGCGACGGGGCTCTGGCACCTGGCCAATACGGGAGCGGTCTCCTGGTACGATTTCGCCAGGATGGCGGCGGAGCGGGCGGGCTACGATCCGGATCTCGTCACGCAAAACGACGAGGGCGGCATCGTCAACACGGCGCTCGACAGCGAGCGCGGTCTTCTCCTGCCGTCCTTCGACAGCGCGTTCGACCGCTTCTTCAACGACAGCGAGATCAGCTGGTCGGCCGAGGACACGCTTAGCGTGGCGGCCGAGTAGGTTCACCCCGGATCATAAGCGAAGGGCGGCGAGGTTTTCCTCGCCGCCCTTTTTTGTCTTGCTCGTGCCGACGGCAAGGTCAGGCTGCGGCTTCCGCAGCCCTCACGGCCTCTTCCAGACGCGAGGCGCGGGATTCCACCGCAAGCTCGACGAGGCTGTCGAGCAGCATCGTGGCGGTCGGATCGGCCATCGGCTCATCCCGGAAGAGCCGGAAGGTCGAGGCGACGAGGCGGCCGCGCCCATAGGAGCGTTCGACGCCCAGCGCCACCGGCTTGTGGATCCAGCCGACCACGAGGCCTGCGAACACGCGGGCCTGGAAGTCGAGCAGGTTGCAGTTCGCAATAACGTGCTCGGGCAGGACGCGGTCCATGGTCTCGTCGAGCAGCGGACCGCTCGGGAAGCGCGCAAAGTTGTTGGTGCGCCTCAGCCACGCGAAGGACGAGGCCCAGTCGCCTGCCCAGAGGGTGCCCGAGCGGCTCTGCACGCGCACGGCCTGCCAGTGCGGGAAGAACGGGTAAAGGCTCATCTCGCCCTCTGCCAGGAGCAGAAGATTGGCGCCTTGGCGCACCCGGTCGGCGATCGCCTTGTCGTGGTTCTGCGCCACGATCAGCGTCGCCTCCTCGAGGCCTCTCGCCTGGGTATAGCCCAGAGCCGAGAGGCGCTCGCGGATGTCCTCGTCCGGCGACCAGACCATCTGGCGCGCATGCGCGGGCCTGCCCCGCTTCGGATGGATGGCGACGTCCACGTGATTGTGGGCGATCAGGCGTCCGTCCGGGGCGCGCAGGTCGAAATTGATCCGGCGCTGGGCAGACTCGTCGAGCTCCGGCATCTTCAGCTCGATCCGCCCGAGATCGAGCACGAACGGGGCCTCGATCCGCGGCAGGGACAACGTCTGCGTCTCGTTGCAGAGCGAGATCTCGAGGCGGCAATCCTCCAGGACCGGCCCGGCACCGTGCGCCACTGAGAGCTGCAGACCGGCCGTCTCGCCGGCCCAGTACGACACGCGCTCCCATTTGGGCACGATCACCGTGTCCGAATTGATGATGTGGAAGAGCTCGTGGAACACGCGCGGATTGCGTCGCATGTCGAGGAGGCCGTTCGACTCCCAGTGGCAGTCGTGCAGCTCCGTGATCACGTAGCCGGCCAGGTTCGGCTTCCGGCGCATCGCCTCGATCTCGTATTTCAGCGCGCGGAACTGTTGCCACTGCGCGGCGATCACGAAGCGGCGCAGGTCGCCGAACACCCGGTCCAGGCTCCAGTCCGAGAAGCGGTTCTCGACCCCGTGGGCGTACATCACGCCCTCGCCCCAGTCGTGTCCCGTCTCGAACCACCAGGGCTCCTCGCCCTTCGCGTCGCGCAGATCCTTCGGATAAGGCAGGCCCCAATTGCCGAACTCCGAGCACATCAGCGGCTCGCGGCCGGTGATCACCGCGTCGCCATGCGGCGAGTAGAGCCAGGACGAGCGTGCGGACAATTCGTCGACGAAGCGGTCCCACGCGTCGCGATGGTCCGGAATGGCGGCGTAGAAGTGATAGTCCGCAATGTCCGTCTCAACGTGAAAGCTCGGCGCCAGCGGCGAGTTGTCGACCACGAGCCGGGTCGGATCATAGGCCTTCAGCCACGCGAAGGTCCGCTTCAGCCACTCGCGGTGGTCGGAGTCGTTGACGAGGTCGACGCCCCAGTTCTCGTTGATGATCGTCCAGATGATGATCGACGGATGGTTGCAGTCGCGGTCGACGATGCCCTTGAGGAGCTTTTCCTTGCGGCCGCGCGAGCGGTCGGTGGTCATCCCGCCGTTCGGCAGCTCGGTCCAGATCAGCATGCCCATCCGGTCGGCCACCTCGTAGTAGCGCGGATCGGCCGCCTTGATGTGGCAGCGCAGGCAGTTGAGGCCGAGTTCCTTGGCCTTGCGGAACTGGTCTTCCAGGAACTCCACCGACGGCACGGTGCAGATCGTGTCAGGGTAGTAGTCCTGGTCGAGCGCGGCGCGCAGGTAGAGCGGCTCGCCGTTCAGGTAGAACGCGCCGTTGCGGGTCTCGATGGTGCGGAAGCCGAAATGGTCTCCGATCTCGTCCTTCACTTCGCCGTCGCGGATGAGTTCCAGGCGGATGCGGTAGAGGTTCGGCTGGTCCGGCGACCAGGATTGCACGTCGGCGACCGTGAACTCGAACGGCATGCTGGTCACGCCGACCTGCGTTTCATGGATCTCGTCGAGCACCACCTCGCCGGACGGGTCGCGCACCTCGATGCGGATCTGCGTCGCAGCCGTGAGGGGTCGCGCGAAGAACACGCCCGACGTGACGACGCCGGTGTCCCGCTTAGGCACGAGGCGGACCCGGTTCATATGGTCCGAGATGCGCCGCTCGAGGAACACCGACTGCCAGATGCCCGAGAGCGGGCCGTACCAGCTCTGCTTACCGAAGGGGATCTCGGCGAAGGGCGAATCCGGGAACTCGGCGGGATTGTCAGTGGGCGAATCGACCCGCACCTTGATCTCGTTGGCTCCGGCCTTGAGATAGGAGGTGACGTCGAACGAGAAGGGCAGGAAGCCGCCCTCGTTCGTCCCGACCTGCTCGCCGTTGATGAACACGCGCGAATTGTGGAAGACCGCTCCGAAGCGCAGCCATATGCTGTCGTGGAGCCACTCCTCGGCGATCTCGATGGTCCGCCGGTAGATGCCGATGCCCGCCCGCATGCGCAGATCCGAGAACTGCGCCTGCCATGGGCTGGGAACGGTGATCTGGCGAACTTCTGCTGGCCCCGATAGACGGTCGTCCGCGACATGCAAAAATTCCCATGTCCCGTCCAGACTGATGCGATTGTCTTGCATGACAACTCCTTGAATCAGGGATTACCCAAGGGCGTGCAAAAAGGCGAAAACATGGCTGAACGCCATGGATAACGCACTGATGCCGAGGCTGCATCATCGCGCCGCGCCTGCCCCTGACGGATCGTTCGAACCATCGGCCGCTCGTCCCTGAACATCGTTTATGAGACCCGTTTTGCAACAACGGCCAAGAGCGGGGTTGGATCCAGAAGCTAGGCGCGCCGACGGCGAATTATCGGCGGGACCGGTCCGGGATCGTTCCGCACGGCGGCAGGAACCCGCCTTCCGGTCTGGCGTTGCCCTCACACAGCCGAGCCTCGAGGCTCGTTCACTCCAGCACTTTTCATGAGGCCCACGATGGCAAAACTCATTCCCGACGATCGCTCCCGGCAGGGGCCGTCCGGTCGCCCGGTTCTCGGCGTTCTCATCGGGGCTCTCGCCCTGCTTGCGGTCGCCATTGCGGGTTACATGATCTGGGTCGGCGCGACCTCGCCCGATAGCCCAAGCCAGAATGCCTCGCGGGAGGCGGTGACGGGATCCCCGTCCGGCTCCTCCAACCCGACCGACCGGACGTCGCCGGCCAATCCGGCCTATCCGGTGCCGGCCGATCCCTCGGCCACGGGCACCACGACGAACGCTCCGAAGCAGTAAGTCCCTCGATCCAACGGTTTACCTAAGGACAGGCCGGGAAGGATGTTGTTCATCCCTCCCGGCTTTTTCTTGCCTTGCGTCCGGCGGGCGGCGAGTTTTCGCCTCATTGATTCGCATAACCGGCCCTCGACGAACGGCAACAAGGCGGATGGGATGACGAATACTGGCATGCGGCGGCTCCTCGGAGCCGTCTTGGTCTCGGTCGGCATGGCGGCGGGCGGATGGGCGCTCGCGCAGCAGAACCCGGCTCCCGCTCCGGCGCAGCCATCGGCCCAGGCGCAGCCGCAGACGCCCCCGTCGCCTCCCCAGGCCGCCGCACCGGCGCCGGCGCCCGCCGAGGCTCCGCCGCCACCGTTGTCTGCGGACACGAAGGCCGCCCGGGCGAAGCTCGACGGCTACAAGGCCGATCTCGACCAGAAGGAGCGGGCGCTCGAAGGCCGTGTCCTGCCCGATGCGGATCTCCAGAATCTCCGGCAGCAGATCGAGCCGATCATCGCCGACATCCGCGCCGTCATCGACGAGCAGGCCCCGAAGCTCGAAGCCAGCAAGGCGCGTCTCAGCCAGCTGGGCCCGAAACCCAAGGACGGGCAGCCGGAGGAAAGCGCCGACGTGGCCCGGGACCGGGCGGAGCGCGAAGCGGCCGTCGCCGAGTTCGACGAGACGCAGCGCCTCGGCCGCGCCCGGCTCGTTCAGGCCGAGCAGCTGATCGCCAAGATCAGCGATCAGCGCCGGAGCGGCTTCACCCGGGCCCTTTTTGCGCGCACGGAGGGGCTTCTCAGCCCGGACCTGTGGCTCGATGCTCTCCAGGCCATTCCACGGGAGCTGCGCGCGCAGCGCACCACCCTGTCCGACACGCTCAGTCAGCTGGAGCGCAACACGACGCTCGGCGTCCTGCTCGTGCTCGGCCTCGCGATCGGCATCGGCATCGCGCTCTATGTGGGCCGGCGCTCGCTGGCGCCCCGTGTGGTGCGCCGTGATCCGGCGCTGACCGATCCGGCCCGCCGCAGCCGGCTCCTTGCGGCCCTCGGAGTGCTCCTCCTCGGGGCGGTTCCGGCCATCGCCGGCAGCTGGATCGTCTGGATCGCGTTCGATTCCTCCAACATCTTCCCGTCCCGGCTGGAGCTGGTGGTGGGGGCGCTCCTGCGCGGCATCGCCTTCATCGCCTTCGTGCGGGCTCTGATCGACGCCATCCTGGCCCCGGACCACGCCTCATGGCGGCTCATCTCCGTCTCGAACGCCTCCGCCGACCGCATCATGAATTTCTCCGTCACGCTGGCGACCATCATGGTGGCCGGCAAGGTGCTGGAGTCGTTCAACCAGGCGATCGCCGCGGCCCTGCCGATCACGGTCATCACCCGCGCGGTCTTTGCCCTAGTGTCGGCCCTCCTCTTCGCCGAGCTGCTCCGCCGTTTCGCCGCTAGGGCGACCCAGGAGGAGGCCTGCCTCGGGCCCTACGTGGCGCCGGAGGTGGATATCGGCGGCCCGATCCGCACGGTCGGTTGGCTTGCGGTCGCGATCGTCGTCGGCAGCGTGCTCGGCGGCTACGTGGCGCTCGCCTCCTTCATGGTCGATCAGGCCGTGTGGATCTCCATCATCATCGCCCTCCTGATCCTCACGATCGCCCTGGCGGACGAGTTCATCGGCGGGTCCTTGCGCGGGCCGAGCCGGCTCGCCACGACCCTTCAGGCCAATACGGGCCTGCGCCGCCGCTCCCTGGAGCAGATCGGCGTGCTGGCGAGCGGCGTTGCGCGCCTGTGCCTCATCATCATGGCGATCCTGCTGGTGCTGGCACCCTGGGGCATCGAATCGACCGACCTCATGGGGTCGCTGCGCGCCATCTTCTTCGGGTTCACGGTCGGCGACGTCACGATCTCCCTGTCGTCGATCCTGATCGCGGCCCTGCTCTTCACGGCCGGGTTTACCCTGACAAGGGTAATCCAGCGCTGGCTCGACAACACCTTCCTGCCGGCGACCGAGCTGGATGCGGGCCTGCGCAACTCGATTCGCACGGCCGCCGGCTATGTGGGTATCATCTCGGCCGCGGTGATCGCCTTCACCTATCTGGGCCTGAGCCTGGAGCGGGTCACCATCGTGGCCGGCGCCCTGTCGGTCGGTATCGGTTTCGGCCTTCAGTCAATCGTCAACAACTTCATCTCCGGCCTCATCCTGCTCTGGGAACGGCCGATCCGCGTGGGCGACCTCGTGGTGGTGGGCGACGGTGAGGGCTATGTGCGACGGATCAACGTGCGCTCGACCGAGATCCAGACCGGCGACCGCTCGACCCTCATCGTGCCGAACTCGAACCTGATCTCCGGCATCGTCCGCAACCGGGTCCGCAACGACCGGGTCGGCCGCGTGCTGGTCTCGATCCCGGTGCCCCGCGCCACCGATCCGGATCAGGTGGCGGAGATCATGCGCAAGGCGGCGCTGGCGCACCGTGAGGTCATGAGCGAGCCGACGCCCCGGGTGTTCTTCAAGAAGGCCACCGAGAACACGATCGATTTCGACCTCGTCTGCTTCGTCGACGACATCGACGCGGCGGGCCGCGTGTCGAGCGATCTCTATTTCGAGATCTTCCGGAAGCTGCGGAAGATCGGAGCTCCGCCGCCGGAACCGGCCTCCTCCGCGAGGGAACCCGAAGAGGCGGCCGAGAAGCCGGCTCCGGCGGAGCAGGGTGAGGACGAAGCCTTAACCCTTCTCAAGGATAAATCGCCGGCATGAAACATCATGCCCTCCTTGTGCTTCCGGCGCTCGCGCTGGCCGCGTGCCAAAGCGAGTCCCGCCGTCCCGCGGTCAGCCAGACCCCGAGCTTCTACCTCTCCATGGCGAGCGCCGACGCGGTCGTGGACTCGGCTGCGGCGCGCGACATGGTCAGCGTCTACCGGCGCAACAAGGGATTGGGGCCGCTCGCGATCGACCCCGACCTGCAGGCGGCCGCGGAAGCCGAGGCGAAGGCCATGGCGGCCGCCGACCGGCCGAGCTCCGCCGATGCCTTCAAGGCGCGTCTGGCCTCGGCCGGGTTCAAGGCGCCGGCCGCCAATGTGTCGGCCGGCTACCACACGGTGGCGGAAGCCTTTTCCGGCTGGCGGGAGAGCCCTCAGCACAACCAGGTGCTCCTCGATTCCCGGGCGACCCGGATTGGGATCGCGACGGCCTACCGGCCGAACTCGAAATACAAGGTCTACTGGGTGCTGGCGGTCGCGGCGGACCGCTGAGGCGCCCTTGACGTCATCGCCGACCTCATGGACCGGGCCCGCGGCATCGGGCGCGGCTGAACGGAACCCGAGCTGCGCCGTTATTCCGTATATCGTCTCGAGGCAAGCGTCCCCATGTGGCTGATCCGTCTCTATGCCCGCGTTCTGGGCCAGCTCGGTTCCGATCTTCGCGTCGGGGCCATCCTGGCGGTCGCCAACGTGGCGCTCGCCATCTCGGCCTTCGCCGAGCCGATCCTTTTCGGGCGCATCATCGACGTTCTGACCCGGGCGCAGATCCCCGGGGCGCCGCCGATCACCTTCGGGACCCTGACGCCCCTGATCGTCGCCTGGATCGCCTTCGGGTTCTTCTCGATCGGAGCCGGCGCCCTCGTGGCGCTTCACGCCGACAGGCTCGCCCACCGCCGCCGGCTGGCGGTGGTGGCCAATTACTTCGAGCACGTGCTCGAGCTGCCGCTCGCGTTCCACACCTCGACCCATTCGGGCCGCGTCCTGAAGGTGATGCTCGAAGGGTCGAACGGCATGTCCTGGCTTTGGCTGGGCTTCTTCCGCGAGCACATGGCGGCCCTGGTGGCCCTCGTGGTGCTGCTGCCGCTGACCGTTTTTCTCAACTGGCGCCTGGGCCTGCTGCTCGTGGCGCTCGTCATCGTTTTCACGATCCTGACCACCATCGTGCTGCGCAAGACCGAGAGCCTGCAGGGCTCGGTGGAGCGCTATCACTCGAATCTGGCGGAGCACGCCTCCGACGCCCTCGGCAACGTGCCGGTGATCCAGTCCTTCACCCGCGTGGAGGCGGAGACGCGCTCGTTGCGCATCATCATCAACCAGCTCCTCCAGGCGCAGAACCCGGTCCTGTCCTGGTGGGCGCTTGCCTCGGTGGCGTCCCGCGCCTCGGCCACCATCACGGTCACGGCAATCTTTCTCGTCGGCACGTGGCTCCACCTCAGCGGGCTCGCCACCATCGGCGAGGTGGTGATGTTCATGAGCATGGCCACCATGCTAATCGGGCGGCTGGAGCAGGCCGTGAGCTTCATCAACCAGCTCTTCATGCAGGCGCCGAAGATGCGGGAATTCTTCGAGATCCTCGATACGGCGCCGGCCGTCCACGACAAGCCCAACGCCAAGAACGTCGAGCGCTTCGCCGGCTCCGTCGCGTTCGAGAACGTCAGCTTCTCCTATGACGGCAAGCGCTCCGCCGTGCAGGACGTGACCTTCACGGTGCGTCCCGGCGAGAACGTGGCGCTCGTCGGCTCCACCGGCTCCGGCAAGTCCACCACCCTGGGGCTGCTGCACCGCGCCTTCGACCCGCAATCGGGCTGCATCCGCATCGACAGCGACGACATCCGCGACGTGACGCTCTCGTCGCTACGCCGCAACATCGGCGTCGTGTTCCAGGAGCCGATGCTGTTCGCACGCTCGATCCGGGAGAACCTCCAGGTCGGACGGCCCGACGCCACGGACGAGGAGATGATCCAGGCGCTCGAACGCGCCCAAGCGATCGAGTTCATCACCCGGCAGGCGGACGGGCTCGACACGGTCATCGGCGAGCGCGGGCGTTCCCTCTCCGGCGGCGAACGCCAGCGCCTTTCCGTCGCCCGCGCGCTTCTCAAGAACCCGCCAATCCTGATCCTCGACGAGGCGACGAGCGCGCTCGACGCTGCGACGGAACAGAAGCTCCAGAAGGCTCTCGACGAGGTCATGCAGGGCCGCACGACCTTCGTGATCGCCCACCGGCTCGCGACGATCCGCAACGCCGACCGCATCCTCGTGTTCGACCAGGGCCGCATCATCGAGACCGGCACCTTCGACGAGCTCGTGGCGCGGGGCGGCCGTTTCGCGGAGCTCGCGAAGGCGCAGTTCATGGCGTCGGAGGAGAAGCCCAAACGGGTCCGTAAGCCCACACTGGTGCCTGCCGAGCAGGCCTGAACCCCGTCCCGCGAGGTGACCGATGGCCAAGGCGTCCCAGAAACTGTCGATCCCCGGCTGGTCGGGATCCGCGAGCGCATCGCAGCGCAAGGTGAACGGCGTCCTGATCCACTATGTCGAAGCCGGCGATGAGGAAGCCCCCCTCGTCATCCTCCTGCACGGCTTTCCGGACTTCTGGTGGGGCTGGCGCCACCAGATCGGCCCGCTGGCGGATGCGGGCTTTCGCGTCGTCGCGCCGGACCAGCGCGGCTACAACCTCAGTGCCAAGCCCCTCGGATCCCGCGCCTACGATCTCGACGTCCTAGCCACGGACGTCCTGGCATTGGCCGAGGCCCTCGGGTCGACGCGGACCCGTCTCGTCGGGCACGATTTCGGCGGGCTCGTCGCCTGGCAGGCCGCGAGCCGCAACCCGGAGCGGGTGGAGCGGCTCGGCATCATCAATGCGCCCCACCCCGAAGTGGTCGGCGCCTACATGCTCCGTCACCCGACCCAGATGATGCGCAGCCTCTATGCCGGCTTCTTCCAGCTGCCCTTCATGCCGGAGGCGGTTCTGTCGGCTGCCGATTATACGGTGATGCGGCAGGCCCTGACCGGGAGCAGCCAGCAGAACGTCTTCTCGCCGGATGATCTGGAGCGCTACCGGCAGGCCTGGGCGGAGCCGGGAGCCCTGACGGCCATGCTCAACTGGTACCGGGCTCTTCCCCTCAGGTCGCAGCTCGACGACCCGCGCGTGCATGTCCCCGCGCTCGTCATCTGGGGGCTGCGCGACCGCTTCCTCGAGAAGGGGCTGGCGGACGAGAGCCTGTCGCTCTGCGACGAGGGTCAGTTCCTCGGGTTCGACCGCGCCTCCCACTGGGTGCAGCTCGAGGAGGCGCCGGCCGTCAACGCGGCGCTCGCCGCTTTCCTGAAAGCTGAGCCTCATCCAGCTTCCGGGCGATCGCCAGCGGCGTGATCCTGAGCGCCGTGATCCGGTTGCGCGACTTGCGCAGCACCTGGAACCGGAAGCCGTGGAAGGTGAAGATCTGGCCCGTGTCGGGAATGGCCTGCGCCTCATGGATCACGAGGCCCGCAATGGTGGTGGCCTCCTCGTCGGGCAGGTTCCAGTCCATGGCCCGGTTGAGATCGCGGATCGGCACCGATCCGTCCACGTTCACCGACCCGTTCGGCTGCGGACGAACGCCCTGCACCGACAGGTCGTGCTCGTCCTTGATGTCGCCGACGATCTCCTCGAGGATATCCTCGAGGGTCACGAGGCCCATCACCTCGCCGTACTCGTCGACCACGAGGGCGAAGTGGGTCTTCTTGGCGAGGAACGCCTTCAGCTGGTCGCGGAGCGAGGTCGTGTCCGGCACGAACCAGGTTTCCAGCGCGATGGCCTCGACCTTCAGGGCGCTGGCGTCGCCGCCGACCGCGTCGAGCGCGCGCAGCAGGTCCTTGGCGTGCAGGACGCCGACGATGTTCTCCTGGCTGCCGCGCCAGAGCGGCATGCGCGTATAGGGCGAGGACAGGACCTCGCGCACGATCTCCTCCGACGAGAGGTCGGCGTTGATGGTGCGCATCTTGGTGCGATGGACCATCACCTCGGAGACGGTCAGGTCTTCGAGGTCGAGGAGGCCGCCGAGCATATCGCGCTCGATCTTGGCGACGCCGCCTTCCTTGTGAAGGAGGTCGAGCTGGCCGCGGATCTCCTCCGAGGCCGAGAGGATCGGGGTGTTCTCGCCGATGCGGATGCCGAAGGGCAGCAGCATGAGGCGCACGAGCCGCTCGATGGCGAGCGCTAGCGGCCCGATGACGGCCACGACCCAGGTCATCGGCCGCGACATGGCGAGCGACACCGTATCGGGAGACGAGATCGCGATCGTCTTCGGCATCACCTCCGCGAAGATGATGACGAGCACCGACATGATGATGGTGGCGTAGAGCGCGCCTCCGTCGCCGAACAGGGCCACGAGCACGCTGGTGGCGAAGGCCGAGACGCCGATATTGACGATGTTGTTGCCGATCAGGACCGTGCCGATGAAGCGCTCGCGCATCTGGAGCAGGCGGTTCACCAGCTTTGCGCGGGTGTCGCCGCCCTTTTCCAGGACCAGCATGCGGGAGCGGGATGCGCCCGTGAACGCCGTCTCGCTGGCCGAGAAGAAGGCAGACAGGAGCAGGCAGAAGACCACCACGAGAGCGGCAAACCAGAGATCGGCGGAGGAATCTTCAATCATGGTCGTGACGGGGTGATCTCATCCTGCAGGAAGGCGCGGACGCGGTCGACCGGGACGTCGCGGGCGATGAAGCTCTGCCCGATGCCGCGGACCAGGATGAAGGTGAGGGCGCCGCCCTTCACCTTCTTGTCCTGCGCCATGGCTTCAAGAATGTCGTCGACGGTTCCGTACCCGCCGGGAACCTGGCTCAGGCGTGTCGGAAGGCCCACAGCGGCAAGATGCGCCTCGACCCGGCGGGCATCCGCCTCGTCGCACAGGCCCAGCGCCGCCGAGAAGCGGAAGGCCTGGGCGAGCCCTATGGCGACGCCCTCCCCATGAACGAGGCGCGCGGAGTCGTAGCGGGTGATGCGCTCCAGCGCATGGCCGAAGGTATGGCCGAGATTGAGCAGCGCCCGGTCCCCGTCCTCCCGCTCGTCGCGGACTACGACGGCCGCCTTGGACCGGCAGCTCTGCGCCACGGCCTCGTCCCGCTCGGGGCCGCCGGCGAAGACGCCACGCCAGTTCTTCTCGCACCAGTCGAAGAAGGCCGGATCGTCGATCAGGCCGTATTTCACCACCTCGGCATAGCCGGCGCGCATCTCGCGAAGGGGCAGGCTGTCCAGCAGCCCCGTGTCGGCGAGGACAAGGCTCGGCTGGTGGAACGCCCCGACGAGGTTCTTGCCGTGGCGGGAATTGATGCCCGTCTTGCCGCCAACGGAAGAGTCGACCTGCGACAGGAGGGTGGTGGGGATCTGGACGAAGCGCACGCCCCGGCGCACGACCGCCGCCGCGAAGCCGGCGAGGTCGCCGACGACGCCGCCGCCCAGGGCCACCACGAGATCACCCCGCTCGATCTTCGCCGCGAGAACCGCGTCGCAGACCCGTTCGAGGGAGGCGTAGGATTTCGTCGCCTCGCCCGGCGGCAGGGCGATGGTGGCGGTGCGCAGCCCGTTCTGCTCGAGGGAGGCCGCGAGCGCGGCAGCGTAGAGGGGACCGACGTTCTCGTCCGTCACGATGGCGGCCGCGCGGGCGCCGAGCGCCGCGATGCGTCGTCCCGCCTCGCCCAGGAGGCCACGCCCGACATGGATGTCGTAGGCCCTGTCGCCGAGAGGCACCGGAACCGTGATGGCGGATGCCTCAGGCATTCTGGCCGCTGCGCCGTTCAATGGGGGATCTCCCGTCTTTGTCGAGCCACTCGGAGAGGGCCTTGATGATCTCGGCCACGACCCGGTCGTGGGGCCCCTCGTGGGACTCCACCGTCAGGTTGGCCTGGGCATAGACCGGATGGCGCTTGTCCATGAGCTGGCGCATGGTGCCCTCCGGATCCGGGTTCTGGAGCAGGGGGCGGGTGGCGCGCTTGCGCACACGGCGCATCAGCACGTCGAGATCGGCCCGGAGCCAGATCGAGATGCCGTTCTCGGCGACCCGGACGCGGGTCTCCTCGTTCATGAAGGCGCCGCCGCCGGTGGCGAGCACCATCGGCCCCTCCTGCAGGAGCCGGGCGATCACGCGCCGCTCGCCGTCCCGGAAATGCGCCTCGCCGTGGATCGCGAAAATGTCCGGGATCGACATCCCGGCCGCAGCCTCGATCTCGTTGTCGGCGTCGCGGAACGGCAGGCCGAGTTTCTGCGCAAGCCTGCGGCCCACGGTACTTTTCCCGGCGCCCATGAGGCCGACGAGCACGATGGATCGCACGCCGAGCCGGCGGCTGATCGGATGGCCGCCACGGCTTCCTGTGTCCTGCCCGCCGTCTTCATCGAGCGAATTGAAGCGGCTGATATTGTTCATGCGTCAGTCCTAGCATGGCGTCGGGGCCGTGTCACAAGGGCGTTATCCTAAGCACCCACCGGAACTTGCGCTGGGGAAGGGCTTGCCTTCAGGGCCCATGCATGGTTGTACCGGGAAGCGTTTCGAAAGGCTTCCGTCCCAGTGCCGACACTCTTCCGGTTCCTCATCGTCGTCGCCGTTCTGGCCGGTCTCGGTTTTGCGGCCATGTTCGCCTTGGCAACCCTCGTCGAGCCGCAGCCGCGGGAGATCACGGTCCCGATCCCGAGCAATCGCCTGCCCGCCTCCTCATGAGCGGCGCCCGCCACGCCAGCCTCTTCCTCGACATGCTCGCCGCCGAGCGCGGCGCCTCGAAGAACACGCTCGATGCCTATCGGCGCGATCTCGAGGATTACCTGGCCTACCTGACCGAGGCTGGAGCCTCCCCCGATGTGGCGAGCTCCACGACGGTGCGCGGCTTCATGGCGAGCCTCGAGGAGCGGGGCCTCAAGGCCACCTCGGCGGCGCGCCGGCTCTCCGCCGTGCGCCAGTTCCACAAGTTCCTTTACGTGGAAGGCTATGCCCCGGCCGATCCGACCGCGGCGGTCTCGGCGCCGAAGCGGGGCCGTGCGCTGCCCAAGGTCCTGTCGGTCGATCAGGTCGACAAGCTCCTCCAGGTGGCCCATGAGGGCGCCGCTAATCCGGAGGCCGCGCCGGGCGAGCGCCTCAAGGCCCTGCGAATGGCCTGCCTGCTCGAACTCCTCTACGCCACCGGCCTGCGCGTCTCTGAGCTCATCGCGCTGCCCCGCAGCGCGGCCAAGACCCGGGAGCGCTTCCTCGTCGTGCGCGGCAAGGGCGCGAAGGAGCGCCTGGTTCCGCTGACGGATGCCGCCAAGGAGGCGGCCGCCGCCTATCTGGCGGCGCTGGAGCAGCAGGGGAAGACGATGGGGCCCTGGCTCTTTCCGGCCGACAGCGAGAGCGGCCACCTGACGCGCCAGGCCTTTGCCCGGGATCTGAAGGCGGTTGCCGGCGCGGCCGGACTCCGGTCCGACAAGGTCAGCCCGCACGTGCTGCGACACGCCTTCGCGAGCCATCTGCTCCAGAACGGCGCGGACCTGCGCATCGTGCAGGAGCTTCTCGGCCATTCCGACATCTCGACGACGCAGATCTATACCCATGTCCTCGACGAGCGCCTGAAGAGCATGGTGCGGGACCTGCATCCCCTGTCGTCCGGCGACCGCTGAGGCGATCGCCGGGAGAGGTTCAGAGGCCCCGCTTCTTGAGCCAGGCCTGCATTTCGGCGATTTCCCGCTCCTGTTCGCGGATCACGTCGGCGGCCCATTTGCGGGCCTGCTCGTCCTTGCCGTGCTCCAGGAGCACCTTCGCCATGTCGATGGCTCCTTGATGGTGAGGAATCATCCCGCGCACGAAATCGACGTCGGCGTCGTTCGAGAACGGGATGTCCATGTTGCGGTGCATCTTGGCATTCGCATCGCGGTAGGCCTTCGTAGCCGGCGTATCGGCCGCCGGAGCTGAAGGGGCCGGCATGGAATGGCCCGAATGCCCGCCGTGGTGGGCGCCTTGGGCGGCGGCGAGCGACGGAGCGGCGATTGCGGCCATGAGGGCCAGAAGGCGAATTGTCATCGGAACTCTCCAGGATTTCGAGAACAAGGGCCGGCGCTCCTAAAGAGCGGGGGCCGATGTCGGCTCGGCCTGATAGCCGGCTTCGCGCACCACCTGCAGGATCGCCGCTTCGGTCTCGCCGGACGACACCCTGATCTCGCGCCGCTCCAGATCAGCCTCCACCCGGGCGGCTTCGTCGACGGTTCGGATCGCTCGCGTCACGGCACCAAGACAGCCGCCGCATTTCATGTCGGGAACGTGAATGACATACATGGTCGGTACCCTCATTCTGTCAGGTCCCGACCTTCATGGACCTTCCTACGGTGGGAAGGTCAAGCGCCTTTCCGGAGGGAGTCGGCTGGCTGCTTACCGCCGCTTGAGCAGGAAGACGCCCTGCTGGCCGAGCAGGTTCCAGGCCCACCACGGCAGGGTCACCCGCACGGGGCTTCCGCCCGCGTCGAGAGCCACCGCCTTCTCCATCTCGGCCCCGACCTCGCCGCAGAGCTCGACGAAGTCGCGGATGGTGCAGAAATGGATGTTGGGGGTGTCGTACCAGGAATAGGGCATGTTCCGGGTCACCGGCATGCGGCCCCGCAGGAAGAGGTCGAGACGCACGCTCCAGTGTCCGAAATTAGGGAACGACACGATGGCGCGCCGGCCGATGCGCAGCAGGTTTTCCAGCACGACCTTGGGCTGGCGGGTCGCCTGGATGGTCTGGGACAGGATGACGTAGTCGAAGGCATCGTCCGGGTAGTCGGAAAGGTCCGTGTCCGCGTCGCCCTGGATCACCGGGAGGCCTTTCGCCAGGCACGTGTTCACGCCCTCCCGGGAGAGCTCGATGCCGCGCCCGTCGACCCCCCTGCGATCGCGCAGCAGCGCCAGGAGCGAACCATCGCCGCAGCCGACGTCGAGCACGCGGGAGCCCGGCTCCACCATGTCGGTGACGAGCAGGAAGTCGAGGCGGTGGCCGGCATGATCCTCGGTGGGAGTGAGGAGGGCGGTGGCCGTCATGCGATCCCCCGGACCCGCGCGGCCGCGTCGATGAAGCCCTTGGCGGCGGCGAACATCTCAGGTTCGTCGAGCAGGAAGGCGTCGTGGCCCTTGTCGCTCTCGACCTCGACGAAGCCCACGGATGCAGCGGCCGCATTGAGCGCATGGACGATGGCGCGGGAATCGGAGGTCGGGAAGAGCCAGTCGGACGTGAAGGAGATCACGCAGAACCGGGTGGCCGACCCCTTGAAGGCCTTGGCCAGGCTGCCGCCGTGCTCGGCCGCCAGGTCGAAATAGTCCATGGCGCGCGTGACGTAGAGGTAGGAGTTGGCATCGAAGCGCTCCACGAACGAGACCCCCTGGTAGCGCAGGTAGCTCTCGATCTGGAAATCCGCATCGAACGAGAAGGTCGGGGCATTGCGGTCCTGGTAGTTGCGGCCGAACTTCCGGTGCAGGGCCATCTCGGACAGATACGTGATGTGCGCGCCCATGCGGGCGACCGCGAGGCCCTTCGCGGGCCGTGTGCCCTCCACGAGATACCGGCCTCCGCGCCAGTCGGGATCGGCCATGACGGCCTGGCGTCCGACTTCGTGGAAGGCGATGTTCTGCGCCGAGTGCCGCGCCGCGGTGGCGATCGGCAGGGCGGAGAACACCCGGTCGGGATAGCTCGCGGCCCATTGGAGCACCTGCATGCCCCCCATGGAGCCGCCGACGACGCAGAACAGGGTCTCGATGCCGAGGCGGTCGATGAGCGCGGCCTGGGCCCGCACCATGTCCCGGATGGTCACGACCGGAAAGTCGAGGGCGTAGGGCCGGCCGGTCGCCGGATCGGTGGAGGCCGGGCCCGTCGTTCCCATGCAGCCGCCGATCACGTTGGCGCAGATCACGAAGAATCGGTCGGTGTCCACGGGCTTGCCCGGCCCAACCATGGTGGTCCACCAGCCCGGCTTGCCGGTCACGGGGCTCACGTTCGCCACGTGCTGGTCGCCGGTGAGAGCATGGCAGATCAGGACCGCGTTGGTTTTGTCGGCGTTGAGCCGGCCGTAGGTCTGGTATGCGATCTGCCAAGGTCCGAGCGGAATGCCCGCGTCCATCATGAGAGGCTCGTCCGCGCCGAAACGCGCCACGAGGCTCGACGGATCGTCGACCTGGCTGCGCGGCTCCGGGGGAAGAGAGATGCTGGACATGGAAACTGACGAACGCGTTCGATCTGCCGAACACCGGTAGTTCGCCCGGGCCGGGCCGTCAACGAACATAAAGCCTCACGGAAGACTTGGCAGAGAGGTCGGGTGCTGCGAAAGAAGGGCACCCCTGTTCAGGATCGCTGCCCATGTCCGCTGAAGCGCCCGTTCCGTCCCTCGCCGAGCTGCGCCAGGAAATCGACCGTATCGACGAGTCCATGCATCGGCTCCTCATGGAGCGCGGCACCATCATCGATCGCCTCATCTCGGTGAAGAAGACCTCCGAATCCGGCTCCGCCTTCCGGCCGGGCCGCGAGGCCTCCATGATGAGGGCTCTTGCGGAGCGCCACCAGGGCCTCCTGCCCCTCGACACGGTGGAGAGCATCTGGCGCGTCATCATCGCGACCTTCACCTATGTACAGGCGCCGTATTCCGTTCATGCGGACGTCTCGGCGGGCGACGCGCCTATGCGCGACTCGGCCCGGTTCCATTTCGGCTTCACGGTGCCCTACCTGATGCACCCGAGCGCCGCAGCCGTTATCGAGGCGGTGGCCTCGTCGCGCGGGGATCTCGGCATCTTCCGCATCGACCAGGGGGCGACCAGCGGCGCCTGGTGGCGGACGCTCGCCGACCGGGACCGGCCCAAGATCATCGCCCGCCTGCCCTTCATCGAGCGGCCGGACCACCCAGCCGGCACGCCGGTCTTCGTGATCTCGAAGCCCCTCGCCGACACGTCGCTGCGCGACGTGGTGCTCTATGCGGCTCAGTTCGAGCGCTGGCACCGGGGCGCCAACGAGGCGGTGGCGGCGCTTGGGGGCGAGGTGGTGGCGAGCGCCGCCGACGCCAACGGGCTCTCCGAACTCATCGCCGTGCCCGGCACCATCGAGGCCGCGCGCCTGCACGAGGCCCTGACCGGCGCCGGCGCAAGCCTGTCGCAATTGGCCGAAGTCGGCATCCACGCCGAACGTTTCCGCGTGAAATGAGCGCCGAGCTGCGCTAGAGCCTTCCCGATATGTCCTTCCCTTTGCAGGAACCTTAGAGATATGGCCGCCCGTCCCGAACCCCGTCCCGGCGTGATGCAGATCGAGGCCTATGTGCCCGGCAAGAGCAAGGCCGGAGCCGGGGTCGTGAAGATCCACAAGCTCTCGTCCAACGAGACCCCCCTCGGCCCCTCGCCGAAGGCGATGGAAGCCGTCCGGGCGATGGACCATTTCGAGCTCTATCCCGACGGTTCCGCCACCGCCCTGCGCGAGGCGATCGGGGCGAAGTACGGCCTCGACCCGGCCCGCATCATCTGCGGCGCGGGCTCCGACGAGCTCCTGTCCCTGATCACCAACACCTATGTGGGGCCGGGCGACGAGGGCCTCTTCTCGGAGCACGGATTCCTCGTCTACAAGATCGCCATCCTGGCGGCGGGCGGCGTGCCCGTGGTGGCGCCCGAGAAGGACTACCATGCCGATGTGGACGCGATCCTCGCGCGCGTGACGCCCAAGACCAAGATCGTGTTTCTGGCCAATCCCAACAACCCGACCGGCACCTACCTGCCGTTCAACGAGGTCAAGCGCCTGCATGCGGGGCTGCCACCTCACGTGGTGCTCGTGCTGGACGCGGCCTATGCGGAATACGTCCGCCGCAACGACTACGAGTCGGGGCTCGAGCTCGTCGCCACCGCCGAGAACGTGGTGATGACCCGCACCTTCTCGAAGATCTACGGCCTCGCCAATCTCCGCCTCGGCTGGATGGTGGGACCGGCCCACATCATCGACGCGGTCAACCGCATCCGCGGCCCGTTCAACATCAACGGCCCGGCCATGGCGGCCGGGATCGCGGCGATCCAGGACGACGCCCATGTGGGCAGGGCCATCGCCCACAACGAGCAGTGGCTCGCCTGGCTCACGAAGGAGATCGAGGCGCTGGGCCTGAAGGTCACCCCGAGCGTCGGCAACTTCCTGCTGATCCACTTCCCCAATGAAGCCGGCAAAACCTCGAAGGAGGCGGACGCCTTCCTGACCGGCCGCGGCCTGATCCTGCGCCGGATCGATGCCTACGGCCTGCCGGATGCCTTGCGCCTGACGATCGGCGACGAGGAGGCGAACCGCCTCGTGGTCGAGGCCCTGCGCGACTTCCTGAGCGGCCGGACGTCCCATGCCTGAGCGCCTCGGTCCACCGCGGGCGACGCCGCTCTTCGGGCGCGTCGCCCTGATCGGCCTCGGGTTGATCGGGTCGTCGATCGCCCGCGCCGCGAGGCATCTCCAACTGGCGGGCACGATCGTGGCGGTCGACCGCAGCGAGGAGACCCTCGCCCGCGTGCGAGAACTCGGCATTGCCGACGAAGTGACGGCGGATGCCGCGGCCGGCGTGAAGGATGCGGATCTCGTCATCCTTTGCGTTCCGGTGGGAGCATGCGGGTCCGTCGCGGAGGCCATGAGGCCGGGCCTCAAGCCCGGCTCCATTGTTTCCGACGTCGGCTCGGTGAAGAAATCCGTGCTCGCGCAGGTCGAGCCGCATCTGCCCGAGGGCGTCCATTTCGTTCCGGCCCACCCGGTCGCCGGCACGGAGCATTCGGGGCCGGACGCGGGCTTCTCGACCCTGTTCCACAATCGCTGGTGCATCCTAACCCCGCCCGACGGCGCGGACGAGGCGGCGGTGGAGCGGGTGCGCGAGTTCTGGGCGTCCATGGGCTCGAACGTGGAGATCATGAGCGCGCAGCACCACGACCTCGTGCTCGCCATCACGAGCCACGTGCCGCACCTGATCGCCTACAACATTGTCGGAACGGCCGCCGACCTGGAAACCGTGACCCAGTCCGAGGTGATCAAGTTCTCGGCCGGCGGCTTCCGCGACTTCACCCGCATCGCCGCCTCCGACCCGACGATGTGGCGCGACATCTTCCTCCACAACAGGGAGGCGGTGCTGGAGATGCTGGGCCGCCTCAACGAGGACATCGCGTATCTCGCCCGCGCCATCCGCTGGGGCGAGGGCGACAAGCTCTTCGAGCTCTTCACCCGCACCCGGGCGATCCGGCGCGGCATCATCTCGGAAGGCCAGGATGCGCCGGATCCGGATTTCGGGCGCCGCCGCGGCGATCAGTAGATCGCCGGCAGGGTGATGTTGGGAATGACGAACGGACCGAAGGCGAGGCGTCCGTTCTCCAGCCGGACCGGCGGGAGGGGCGAGAGGGCGGGGCGGCCGTTGGCCTGCTGACCCGGGGCACCTCCGCCCTGGCCCAGGAGCGCGCTCAGGAGCGCCCCGTTGCGGCGGCCCATCACGTTGTCCAGAAGCCCGTCGAGGCCCGCTGCCGCGAGGCTGAGCTGACCGGCCGGCCGGTGCATCTCGTCGAGCCGCAATTCGCCCTTGGCCTCGGCGCGCCGCGAACCCTTCGCCAGCGACAGCATCAGCACGTCGAGCTTGCCGCCGGCGCTGCGCCAGCGTTCCAACTCCTCGGCGATTGGCCGTCCGCGAAAGCCCTCCGCCTGCGTGACCGTGAGGTCGGAATCGATGTCCGTGCGTTCGGAGCCTCCCACCAGGGCATCGAGCACCGGAATGGTGGTCTGCTTGACCGAAAGGGCCGCATCATAGGCCTTCTCGGCGCTGCGGGAGGGATTGGGCCTCACATGCAGCTCCAGATGCTGGCCCGAGGTCGCGATCTCGCCGGGAGCCAGTCCCGAGACCGTGACGCGCGGCGCCTCGGCCACCAGGGACAGGCGCCGGAAGCCGTTCTGTTCCGCATGGAAGCTCGTCTGCAGGAGATCCCACGAACCCTGAACGGTGACCTGCCCGTCCGTGACCTTCAGCGGACCCTCGATCTCCGTGATGATGAAGCGCGGCTGATAGACCTGGGCCACCGATTCGACCCGACCGAGGGAGGCCGTCACGGCGCCCTGCTTCAGGCTGAGGCTGTTGCAGATCAACTCGATCCGGAACGGGTAGCCGCCTATGCTGCGATCCTGGCAGGTCCATTGCCGCCCGGCGCGGGCTTCCGTCGCGAACCAGGCATCCACGGCCTCGCTCGCCCGGCTGCGGATCACGAACCAGGCCGCGCTCCAGGCGACCGCGATCAGGAGCAACAGGACGAAGGGCGTATAGAGCCAGAAACGGCTGTAGCGTGCGGTTCCGGCGGGTGCGGCTTCATCCATCCATGTTTCTCCTGTTGTGTCGGCCCTTGCTACCTGCTAGCGCCCGAAGCAGGCAAGGTTCGGGCGCATGGGCTGATATGGACAATCCCGACGATCTGTGGGTTTTCGGCTACGGCTCGCTCATGTGGCGGCCCGGTTTTCCCTACCTCGAGCGCCGCCACGCGCACCTGTTCGGCTACCACCGCTCGCTCTGCATCTTCTCCCATGTTCATCGGGGTACGCCCGACAATCCGGGTCTGGTCCTGGGGCTCGATCGCGGCGGGCGTTGCCACGGCGTCGCGTTCCGGGTCGCCGCACACGAGATCGAGGCCACGGTCCATTACCTGAGGGAGCGGGAGCAGGCCACCGCCGTCTACCTGGAGCGCCGCCTTCCGGTGCGGGTCGGAGCGGACGAGACCGTCAGCGCGCTCGCCTATGTGGCGGATCGCAAGCATCCGCAATATGCCGGGCGGCTCTCCTTCGACGAGGTCCTGCGGCTCGTCCGGCAGGGACAGGGCGTCTCGGGCGCCAATCCCGATTACGTGCGCTCGACCCACGAGCATCTATTGGGAATGGGGATTGTCGACCCGCTGCTGGAGCGCATTACCGCGTCGCTGTCTTAGGACGCGCGGCTTTCGTCCTCGCGCAGATCCTCGACGATGGCCTGGCGGCGGGTATCGCTGTCGGCAAGGCGGTGCACATGCATCTCGGTGGCGCCCCGCGTCACGACCTTGGCGAACCAGCGGGCTCTCGCCTGCTGGCTCGGGTGCGATCCGGCCGTCGCCACGTCGACCACCTGGGCGGTGCCGGTCTCGTCCCGGCGCACGGCCAGGATGACCGCATTGGTGACGCTCAGAACTTCCGTTTCGGTAAAGGGATGGATGCCGACGATGTAGCGCCGCCCGGAGCGTCCGCGCCATGAACTCAGGGCCGGTGCCGAGTGGAGACCCGCCGTGGCCCGCAAACTTTCCTCACGCACGTCAGCCCTCCGCGTCCGATCTTGACGGAGATCCCGCATGGCCATCGACCATGATATGGTACGCTTGTTCGCCATTTGTTCCTAATGTAAGGAGCCTGAGGCAAAACGTCAAGGACGCGTCAAACTGTTGTGATGTCAGGCTTTGGACAAGCTGGAAGCGGTTTCCGGCCGAATCTCCAGGCCGAGTTCGGCGCAGCCCTCGGCCAGCAGCCTGTCGGACGCGGTCTCGATGGCGTCCTGCATCTGTCGGAAGAAGACGTCGCGCGGCAGGCCCGGGGGAATCGGATCCAGGATTTCGACCCGGATCGTGCCGGGACGGCGGATGAAGCGGCGGCGCGGCCAGTAGAGGCCGGAGTTCAAGGCGATCGGCAGGCAGGCGACGCCCAGGTTCTGGTAGAGGTGGGCCACGCCGAACTTGTAAGCCGGCGGCGCTCCCGCGGGGCGGCGCGTCCCTTCGGGGAAAATGACGATCTGGCGCCCGTGCTTGGCCTCTTCCCGGGCTTGGGCCGTCATCTGGATTAGGGCCTGCGAGCCCGCCTTGCGGTTGACCGGCACCGAGCCGCCCTTCCAGGCGTACCAGCCGAAGAACGGGATCCACATGAGCTCCCGTTTCAGGATGAAGGCCGGGTCATCGAAGAAGGGCACCAGCGCGAAGGTCTCCCAGAGCGACTGGTGCTTGGCGGCCGCGAGGAAGCCGCCGGCCGGGATCTTCTCCCGCCCCCGCACCTCGATCTTCGTTCCGGCGATCACCCTAAGGAGCCAGAGCGACGAACGCGCCCAGAGCTTCACGCCGCCCAGGAAGGTTTTGCGCGGCACCAGCATCCAGGGGAGCAGGATGATCAGCCAGAAGACCAGGTTCACATAGAACGCGACGTTGAACAGCAGGGAACGGAGAACGAGCATGGCTTCGATGGAAAAAAGGAAAAAGCGGAGCCTTCAGGCTCCGTGGCCGCCAACCTTGTAGAGCATTTTCCAGCGACGGGAATGCGGTTTGTCGCCAAAAATAGCGACCTGATCCGATAAGGCGCCGGTCAGGCGGGCGTCATCAACGCCATTGCGTCTCGGCGGACACGTGCTGGATCGGCCGGTTCATGATCTGGACGACCGGGGAGCGCTCCGGATCGTCCTCGAAGCGGGTCCGCACCCAGACCGCCAGGAACTTCAGGTACTCGATGCCGAGGACCCGGGCCGTGGAGGCATTGCGCCACCAGTCGTGCGGATCGATGGTCGCGGCGACCGGATAGGGGATCTTCTGCAGGTTCGGCAGCGTGTGCTCGAGCTCCACGAGGGTGCGCGGCATGTGGTAGTTCGACGTCACCACGATCAGGGCGTCGAACTGGTTCCGCTCGGCCCAGCGCCGGGTCTCGATGGCATTGCCGATGGTGTTGCGCGCCCGGTAGTCCAGGTCCACGCAGCAGTCGAAGAGGCGGCGCTGGCCGGGATTGAGGCGGGCGATCTCCTCGCGGCTCGTCTTCTCGTTCACGCCGGAAATCAGCAGCCGCTTGGCATAGCCCTTGGCGAGCAGGTCGATGGCGTCGCCGATCCGCTGGGCGCCGCCCGTCATGGCGACGATGCCGTCCGCGCGTGTTTCCGGCTTCTGCTCGAAGCGGTCAAGGGAGTAGACGAAGCAGAGAAAGCCCAGGAACCCAAGGATGATGCCGGCCGCAGCCGTGTAGAACGCCCAACCGAGCACACGCATGACCCTTGAACGCCTGGCGGGAGCGGTCGATCCCGACATACTCCAGCCCCAGCCCAAGGCTTCACCCGTCTCTCTGGCGCTCAGCGTCGCCCAACTCTGCGTTCGCGAGGTCATCACGGTTGAGGATAATGCAGAATGCGGCAATGGAGAGGCAACCCGTTTTATCCACCGGTAACCATCATCCTCAACCATTTCCGTTAAGAAAGCGTCTCACCGTGAGCCGCGACACGATTCCCGTGATCAGCGCGACCGCGAGCGCGATCAGGACCACGATCGCGTAGCCGCGCCAGCCGATGCTGAAGGAGCCGAAGAGCGCCTCGATCTGGTCTCCGGCCGGGCTCGCCCGCCAGGAGCGCGTGACGAAGCCGAGAATGATGGTCAGGACCAGGGCCGCACCGGCCCCGGCCATGCTGCCGCGTAGGCCGAGCTTGAAGAAGCGGCGCTGGAACTCCCGGGCGATGAAATCGTCGTTCGCGCCCACGAAATGGAGCACCTCCACCACCTCCCGGTTGCCGGCCATCGCCCCGCGAGTCGCGAAGGTGACGGCAAGGCCCGCCGCCACGAGGACGAGCACCACGAGGCCGATCCCGATGCCGATGATGGTGTTCGCCATGGTCGAGAGCCTGGACACCCAGAGGGCGTGGTCGTCGAGGCTCGCGCCCGGCACCTGCTGCCTCAGGGCCTGGCGCAGGGGCTCGAAATCGGGCTTGGCGTCGCTTTGCAGCTTGAGCACGATCAGGCGGGGGATCGGCAGGTCGTTGAAGTCGAGGCCCGTGCCGAGCCAGGGCTCCAGCAGGCGCTCGGATTCCTCGCGGGAGAAGGCCTGCGCCTCCTCGACCCCCGGCGTCTGCCGCGCGAGGGCGACCGCCTTGTCCACGTCGGCCTGGATCGACCGCTGGGCGTTGGGCCTGACCTGGATCGTGACCTCGCGGGCGATGTCCGAGCGCCATTGCTGGGAACTCGTCGCGATCAGCTCCGCGCCGCCGGCGCAGAGCGCCGCCAGGAAGGCCAGGATGGCGATGACGGCCGCGAGCGCCCGGCCGCCGGCCGAATCCACCGGCACCAGGGGTGCGTTGCGCCGGAGCGAGGCGGGCAGGGCGCGCTGGCCCTGCTCCGGCGCCTGGGCTCTTGACGAGCGCGGTGCGGGAAGGTCGCTCATCGGCTCACTCGTCGATGTGGAGCCGGCCGTCCCCGAGCACGAGGCGGCGGACGTTGAGCTGGTCCATGAGGCTGAAATCGTGGGTGGCGATCACCACCGAGGTGCCGAGGCGGTTCAGCTCGATGAAGAGCCGCAAGAGCCGGCGGGCCAGCGACGGGTCCACATTGCCGGTCGGCTCGTCGGCCAGCAGCAGGTCGGGGCGCACGATCAGCGCGCGGGCGATGGCGGCGCGCTGCTTCTCGCCGCCGGAGAGCACCGGCGGCAGCATGTGCATGCGGTCGCCCAGGCCAACCCAGCGCAGGAGCTCCACCACCTCGTTGCGGTAGCTCGCCTCCTCCTTGCCCTGCACCCTCAGGGGGAGGGCCACGTTCTCGTAGGTGGTCAGGTGGTCGAGCAGGCGGAAGTCCTGGAACACCACGCCCATGCGGCGGCGCAGGTCAGTGAGCTCGTCCTTCGAGATCTTGGAGACGTCCTCCCCGAACAGCGAGATCAGGCCGCGGGTCGGTTTGACCGAGAGCAGGATCAGGCGCAGCAGGGTGGTCTTGCCCGCGCCCGACGGGCCGGTGAGGAACTGAAACGAGTGGGGCTCGATAGAGAAGGTGAGGTCGCGCAGGACCTCGGGGCCCATGCCGTAGCGCACGCCCACATTCTCGAAATGCACGGACGGCGCCATGCCCTCGTCGAACTCGCTGTCGTAAAACGCCTTCACGCGCTCCTGAGCCATTCCTGCTGGGGTGAAAACCTGCGGCGGGCCGGGTTCCACCGCGCTTCGATTCGCAATGCTTATCGCCTCCGTCCCTGACGCGCCAACGAATCCGGGCCGCCAGCCCGCGACGGCGGGACGCGCCCACGATCCTATGGAATGGTTATCAGGGAGTGAATCGGCACGGCGCGTTTCCCGCGCCATTCGGCCGGAGAGGCGTTAAGTCCGTTTGACTTCCGGTCCGCGGCATGGTCGTGAAGAGGGACGACTTCGCAGGGCCTGCATGTCGAAGCCCTGCTCATTTTTCTGGACGGACCGACGATGACTGCTAACCCCCGCATCCGGGTTCTCTTCGACGAAAACACCATCGCCAAGCGTATCGAGGAGCTGGCCCAGCAGATCGCGAACGCCAGACCTGAGAATCTTCTCGTGGTCGCCGTCCTGAAGGGCAGCTTCATGTTCGCGGCCGACCTGATCCGGGCGCTGCACCGCGTCGGCCTCGCGCCCCAGGTCGAGTTCGTGCACCTGTCGAGCTACCTGGACGGCACGGTCTCGTCCGGCCAGGTCACGATCCTGCGGGACGTGGAGAGCGACGTGCGCGGCCGCGACGTGCTGCTCGTGGACGACATCCTCGAATCGGGCCGCACCGTGACCTTCGCCAAGGACCTGCTGATGGCCCGGGGTGCCAAGCGCGTCTCCACGGCGGTCCTGCTGGAAAAGCCCGGCAAGCGGGCGGTGAGCATCCACGCCGACTATGTCGGCTTCACCTGCCCGGACCTGTTCGTGGTCGGCTACGGCATGGACGTGGCCCATTCCTACCGCCAGCTGCCCTTCGTGGGCGTGGTCGATCACGGCAACCAGGACCCGGACCTGTTCGACAAGCCCTAAGGGTCGGGCGCGGCCGGAACCCTATCCGTTGAGGTGCCAGATCGCCGCATTCAGGGCGGTCGCGTAGGTCACCCAGGCGAGATAGGGGACCAGCAGCCAGGCGGCGATCCGGTCGAGCGGCCAGAAGGCCCGGATGGTCGCCAGGATCGCCACGATCAGGGCCGCGATGACGACGAGCCCTGCCGCCGGGCTGTGCGCGCCGAAGAACGCGAACGACCAGAGGCAGTTGAGCGCAAGCTGCACGAAGAAGGCCGTGACGGCGGCCGTGCGGCCGGGGCGCTCCTTGGGCAGCGACAGGATGCGCCAGACCGCGTAGGCCATCATGATGTAGAGCGCGGTCCAGACCGGACCGAAGAGCCAGTTCGGCGGCGTGAAGCCCGGCTTCGCCAGGCCCGCATACCAGGTCGGGATGTTCGGCGTGGTCACGAGGCTCCCGGCGACGCTCACCGCCACGACCGGCAGGACCGCGATCAGAAAACGCTGTAAAGGTGGCGTCGGCCGACCGGCCAAAGTCGATTGGCCTGGATGCATCATTCCGCAATTCCCTTTAATGGATGAGCTTCGCTGTTCTCATCCCAAACCCACCCCGCTCCCGGAGGTTCCCATGTCGTCCGATCGCCTGCAATGGTCCAAACGCAGTCTCGCCGCGCAGGCCATGGGCCATGTGGACCCGATCACGAAGGCGGTGGTGCCGCCGATCCATGTGGCGACCACCTACATCCGCGACGAGGACAACGCCTATTCGTCCGGCTACGTCTATGGCCGTCCCGACAACGCCACGATCCGCGAGGCCGAGGGCGTGCTCGCGATGCTCGAGGAGGCCGGGGCCGGGGCGCTGCTGTTCTCCTCCGGCATGGCGGCCGCAACCGCCGTGTTCCAGGCCCTCAACCCGGGCGACCACATCGTGGCGTCCAAGGTGATGTACTGGGCCCTGCGCAGCTGGCTCATGACCGAGGCGGTGCGCTGGGGCCTCGCGGTCGACTTCGTCGAGACGGACGACCTCGACGCCCTGCGCGGCGCCGTGATCCCGGGCCGCACCAAGCTGGTCTGGGTCGAGACCCCGTCGAACCCGCTCTGGACCATCACGGACATCGCCGCAGCGGCCGAGATCGCCCACGCGGCAGGCGCACGGCTCGCGGTCGATTCCACCACGGCCTCGCCGATCCACACCCGGCCCCTGACGCTCGGGGCCGACATCGTCATGCATGCGGCCACCAAGGTGCTCAACGGGCATTCGGACGTGGTGGCGGGCGTGCTCGCGGGCGCCAAGGCGGATGCGTTCTGGGAGAAGGTCGCGTCGATCCGCAAGATGCAGGGCGCCATCCTCGGCCCCTTCGAGGCCTACCTGCTCATGCGCGGCATGCGGACCCTGCACCTGCGTGCAGCCGCGCAGGCTAGGAGCGCCATGACCCTGGCCGAGCGCCTCTCCGCCCATTCGAAGGTCGCCCGCGTGCTCTATCCCGGCCTGCCGCAGCATCCGGGCCACGACATCGCGACCCGGCAGATGGAGGGCGGCTTCGGCTACATGCTGTCGATCCAAGTCATGGAAGGAGAGGCGGCGGCGATCCGCACGGCGGCGCGGGTGCGCCTCTTCAAGCGCGCGACGTCCCTCGGCGGGGTCGAGAGCCTCATCGAGCACCGCGCCTCGATCGAGGGCCCGGGCACCCCGTGCCCGCCGGACCTGCTGCGCCTCTCTACCGGAATCGAGGACGTCGAGGACCTGTTCCGGGATCTCGACGAGGCCCTGAAGGCGGGTTAGCCGGCTCATCTTCCCTTATCGTAAAAGTTGTGTTGTTCTCTGCTACGCGAACGCTGTTTCACATCAAGGAATGTCAGCATGACGTCGACCTTCACCCGCCGCCGGATCCTTCAGACCGGCGTGGCGGCCGCCGCCCTCACGGGAATGCCTCAGCTCGGATGGGCCGCCGGCCCGGTCGTCAAGCTGCGCGTCATGGAGACCACGGATCTCCACGTGAACATCATGCCCTACGACTACTACCGTGACGCAGCCGACGACACGGTGGGGCTGGCGCGCACCGCCACCCTCGTGAAGGCGGCGCGGTCCGAGGCCAAGAACAGCCTGCTCTTCGACAACGGCGACATCATCCAGGGTTCGCCGCTCGGCGACTATGTGGCCTATCGCAAGGGCATGAAGAAGGGCGACGTTCATCCCATCGTGGCCGCCATGAACGTGCTCGACTACGATTGCGGCACCCTGGGCAACCACGAGTTCAACTACGGCCTCGATTTCCTGCAGAACTCCCTTGGGGCGGCCAAATTCCCGCTCGTCTGCGCCAATGCCATCAAGGCCGACGGCACTCCGCTTCAGAAGCCCTGGCTGGTCCTCGACCGCGAGGTGACGGACGAGAGCGGCGCCAAGCAGACCCTGAAGGTCGGCGTGATCGGCTTCGTGCCGCCGCAGATCGTGCAGTGGGACAAGGCCAATCTCGACGGCAAGGTCACCACCATCGATATCGTGGATGCGGCCAACAAGCATGTGCCGGAGCTCAAGAAGGCGGGCGCCGACATCGTCGTGGCGCTCTGCCATTCCGGCATCGCGGGCGGCGAGCGCAAGGGCGGCGAGGAGAACGCGGCGCTCCATCTCGCCAAGGTCGACGGCATCGACGTGATCCTCACCGGGCACCAGCACTTCGTGTTCCCGGGCGGCAAGGAGTTCAACAACATCGAGGGCGTCGACGTGAAGGCCGGCACGCTCCACGGCAAGCCCGCCGTCATGGCCGGCTTCTGGGGCAGTCACCTGGGCATCGTCGACCTTGAGCTCACCAAGGAAGGCAACGCCTGGAAGGTCGCGAACTTCCGCACCGAGGCGCGCCCGATCTACGACCGCGTCGACCGCAAGGTGGTGGCGAAGGTCGGATCCGAGGCGGCCGTGGTGGCGGCCGTGCAGGCCGACCACGATGCGACCCTCAAATACGTCCGCGAGCCGGTCGGCAGCACGGCGGTGCCGATCCACTCCTATTACTCGCTCGTCGCCGACGACGCGTCGGTGAAGCTCGTGGCCGAGGCGCAGGCCTGGTACGTGGCGGATCTCCTCAAGACCACCCAGTACAAGGATCTGCCGCTCCTGTCGGCGGCGGCGCCCTTCAAGGCGGGCGGCCGCGGCGGCCCGAACTATTTCACCGAGATCAAGCCCGGTCCGCTCGCCATCAAGGACATGGCCGACATCTACATCTACCCGAACACGATCCGGGCCGTGAAGGTGACGGGCGCCCAGGTGCGCGAGTGGCTCGAGCGCTCGGCGGGCATCTACAACCAGATCGATCCGGCCAAGGGCGGCGAGCAGGAGCTGATCAATTCGAAGTTCCCGGCTTACAATTTCGACGTGATCGCGGGCGTCCAGTACAAGATCGACCCGACGCAGGCCTCGCGCTACGACAATGACGGCAAGCTCGTCGACGCCAATGCGCGCCGCATCAAGGACCTGACCTATAACGGCAAGCCCGTGACGGACGATCAGGTCTTCATCGTGGCCACCAACAACTACCGCGCCGGCGGCGGCGGCAATTTTCCGGGCAACGACGGCACGACCATCGTGCTCGATGCGCCGGACCTGACCCGCGACGCCATCATGCGCTTCATCATCGAGCGCAAGGAAGTGGCCCCGAAGGCGGATGGCTCCTGGTCCCTCGTGACACCGCCCGCCAGCGTCACCACGACCTTCACGACCGGTCCGAACGCCGCCGCCTACCAGCCGGCCGGGATCAAGGTCGAGAAGATGGGCGATGCACCGGAAGGTTTCGTGAAGTACCGCATCGTGGGCTGACGTCAGCCTGATTGATCGAGGAGCGGCCGGGCATCCGCCCGGCCGTCTTCATGTCAGGGCATGGCGATCACGTCTGTCAGGGGAGGCTTCGGCTCCGTGTTGAGGCGCCGGCGCTTGGCCAGGATGATCGTGCCGTTGAGCTCGCCGCCGAACAGGAAGATCGCCCCGAGGGTGTAGAGGAAGATGAGCGCCACCATGGCGGTGGCGAGCCCGCCATAGGTCGAGGCATAAGCGCCGGGAAACGAGTCGAGATACCACCCGAATCCGACGCCGCCGAGGAGCCAGAGCAGCAGCGTCACGCCGACCCCGGGCAGCACCGAGCGGAAGCTTCTTCGGCCGGCGGGCACGAGCTTGTGGGCGATCAGGAGCCCCGCAACGATGACGACGGTCGCGACTGCGAGCCTGAGGAAATCGATGATGTTGCCGAACCGGGCGAGGGCCGGCACCCAGTAGAGGATCCCGCGCCACACGAAGGGGCCGAGCACCACGAGGAAGGCCAGCGCCAGCATCACGAGCGCGCCGCCGATCACGAAGGCGATGGATTCGAGCCGGGTCAGCCACCAGGCCCGCGTCTCGCGCACCCCGTAGGCGCGGTTGAGGCCCACCCGAAGGCTCTCGACGCCGCTCGACGCGAAGTAGAGAGCAAGGACGAGGCCGATCGTCAGGACGTCGCTGCGCCGTCCGGTCAGGATGTGGTGGACCTCGCCGGCGATCGGCCCCGCGACCTCCTTCGGCCAGGCCTCCAGGATGATGTCGGCGGCCTCGTCGGCCAGGGATCCGGTGCCGAACAGACCCGCCAGCGCCGTCATCAGGATCAGGAACGGAAACATGGAGGTGAGGACCGACAGCGCGATGTGGCTTGCGATCGCCCAGGCGTCGTGCAGCACGAAACGGCTGGCCGTGATGGCGAGGATCTCGAGATAGAGGCGCAGACGGTTCAACAGTCATTTCTCCGAGCGGCTGGAGATGGCGCGAAGACCGACCTGGACAAGAGAAGTTCCCGGACGCCCCTCATGAGTTCTAGGCGCCGCACGGCAAAGCTCAAAGCCCCGTCCGGCGATTTCCCTCGGCGGCGATTGCAGTTGCGAGGCGGGTCGGCTACTCGCGTGGGGCACCCGGATCCTCACGATGCCCCATGCGTCCCTCCTCGCCCGTCTTGCGCCGCCGCTCTTCGTCCTGATCTGGGCGACCGGCTTCATCGTCGCCCGGATCGTGGCGCCCCATGCGGAGCCGCTGACCTTTCTTTTCGTCCGCTATCTGCTCGCCATTCTGGTTCTGGTCCTTCTCGTCCTGGCGGCCCGCGCCCCCTGGCCCCGGACGTGGCAGGAATGGCGAAACGGGCTTGTGGCCGGCGTCCTTCTCCACGGCTTCTATCTCGGCGGCGTGTTCTGGTCCGTAAAGCATGGCCTGCCGGCCGGCATCTCCGCCCTCGTGGCGGGGCTCCAGCCCCTCGTGACCGGGCTGCTCGCGGGCCCGCTCCTGGGCGAGGCGGTGTCCGTGCGGCGCTGGACCGGGATCGGCATCGGCTTCATGGGGGCTTCCCTCGTGGTGCTGCCGAAGCTCGGCGACGGTGGCGTGCCGCCGTTCGCGCTCTTCATCTGCCTGCTGGGCATGCTGTCTATCACCCTCGGGACGATCTGGCAGAAACGCACCGGCGGCGCGCTCGACCTGCGGGTCAATGCGGCCGTGCAGTTCATGGGCGCCGCCGCCGTCACGCTGCCGCTCGTCCTGCTGACGGAGACGGGCGAGATCGAGTTCACGCTGCCCGTCCTGGGGGCGCTGGCCTGGGCGGTGTTCGGCCTGTCGATCGGAGCCATCGGGCTGCTGCTCTTCCTGATCCGCCGGGGCGCCGTCGTGGGCGTCGCGACGCTGCTCTACCTGGTGCCACCGGTCGCCGCGCTTATGGCCTTCGCGCTGTTCGGCGAGACCCTGAACCTCGTGCAGATGATCGGGATGGGCTTGGCGGCGCTCGGGGTGGCGGTTGCGAGCCGCAGCTGACGAAAGCGGATGAGCCCCGGTGCACGTCGCTTCCGGGGCCTGCCGAAGGGAGGCGCACTTACTTGGTGATCTTGACGGAGACCGGATCGCTGGCCGGGAAGGTTTCCTCCACGCCTTCGTCGAGCTTCTCGTCGAGGGCCTTCTTGGAATTCTCCGGCAGCTTCTCGTCCTTCTTACCGGACTTGACCTGGGCCTTTTCCTGCTTGCTGTGCTTGTCCTGCATATCGTGCTCCGTTTCGGGGATCCACATTCCCCTGTCGCAGAGACAACGCATCAGGACGGCCTGCGATCCAGGCCAAGCTGAAAGAGGCGGCGCGTGATCCGCGCCGCCTCCGTGCCGGTCAGCGCTGGACCGGCTGGGAATTGACGAAATAGTCGAACGGCAGCTCGGCGATGCGGAACCAGGTCAGCTCCTTCTCGCGGAACGCGCTCCAGGAATCGTACACCTTCTTGAACTTCGGATTCGAAGCGGCGAGTTCGCTGTAGAGCCGGAAGGCTTCCTTGTAGCTCTGCTCCATCACGTCCTTCGGGAAGGGGCGCAGTTGCACGCCCTGTCCGACGAGACGGCGGATCGCCTCCGCGTTCTGCGCGTCGTACTTGGCCACGCACATGGCGTTGGCCTCCGCGCAGGCGGCTTCCAGAATGGCCTTGTAGTTGTCCGGCAGGGAGTTCCACTTGTCCATGTTCACATAGAGCGAGGGCTGCGCGCCGCCTTCCCAGAAGCCCGGGTAATAGTAGTATTGGGCGACCTTCACGAAGCCGAGCTTCTCGTCGTCGTGCGGGCCGGAGAACTCGACCGCGTCGAGGGTGCCGCGCTCGAGCGCCGGGTAGATGTCGCCAGCGGCCAGCACCTGCGGCACCACGCCGAGCTTCGCCATGATCTGACCGCCCATGCCGGCGATACGCATCTTGAGGCCCTTCAGGTCCTCGATGGATTTGATCTCCTTCCGGAACCAGCCGCCCATCTGGGCGCCGGTCTGGCCCGCCGGGATCGGATAGACGCTGTAGTCCTTCATGAACTCGCGAACGAGGTCGAGACCGCCGCCGTAGTACATCCAGGCATTGTGCTGGCGCACGTTCATGCCCCACGGCACGGAGGTGTCGAACATGAAGGTCGGGTCCTTGCCGATGAAGAAGCTCGACAGGGTGTAGGAGCACTCGACCGTGCCGTTCTGCGTCGCGTCCAGGGTCTGGAGCGCGCCGACGAGTTCGCCTGCGGCGAAGACCTGGATCTGGAACTTGTTGTCGGTGGCGGCAGCCACGCGCTTGGAGATCATCTCGCCGGCGCCGTAGAGGGTGTCGAGGCTCTTCGGATAGGCCGAGGCCATGCGCCAGCGGATCTCCGGCTGGGATTGCGCGATGGCGGGCGAGCCGACCATCCCGGCGGCTGCCGCCAGACCTGCCCCCTTGAGTACTTTTCTTCTGTCCATGGCTGTTTCCTCGTAACCTTTGTTGCGTCGCCGTTGACGCGGCTGAACGATGCATAAAGGCAGAGGTGGTCCGGTGTCATCCGGAGATCGGCGGAGGCATGCTGGCCAGGACGGGCTCGCATGCGCAGCATGCATGAGAAGCAGAGCGGGAGGCGCCGTGCCTCCCGCTCTCGTTACTTGGAAAGATCTGAGCTTACCGCTCCTCGGTGCCGCCTTTCGACAGCGGCCGCTCTGTCTGCGGACCGCCGGCCCGAGCGGAACGTTTCGGCGGCTTCTCGTCGCCGGTCGAGGAAGTGGACTTACCGCCCGACTGGCTCGCCGTCGGATGCCCTCGCACCAGTGTGCCCTTGGGAACGTCGACCGCGTTGCCGGGAGCCGGAACCCGGGCGCGGGAGGCTGCTCCGCCGCTCATGCCGCTCGGGCCGGCGGGAGCATCCGTGCGGGCTGCCCGCTGCGCCGGGCTCTTGTTGGCGGTGGTCGGCACGCCCTCGGCGATCTCCGCGTTGGAGAGGGTCATGCGGGTGTCGCCGGCGCCGTCCTCGGGCGGGACCTCCTTGAAGGAGTGAATGCCGGCCGCCGATCCGCTCGTCACCCGTCCGTCGTCGATGCGGCTGATGTCGAGATCGGGATCGAGCTTCTTCGAGGCGCCCATGATGCCGGTGGCCTTGGCGGCAGCACGCTTGGTGTTGCCGACATCGTTGCGGGCAGTTGGACCGGCGACGAAATCGTCGCCCGTTTCCTCGGCCTGCACCTCGTTCATGACCTCGTCCACATCGGGTTCCGGGGGACGGCCCCGCTTGTCCTGCGCCATCGGGTTTCCTCTCTTGGTAGGGCGGGCCTGATGCCCGCAACTCGGAAGGCCAACGCCTCGTCCGGAAAGGGGGTTCCGGCGCCGCGTGCCTGCAACGGGGCGCCGGGACTGATGACTTATCGGCCAAGCTCCTGCTCGATCGACTGCAGCAGCGCCAGGTGTTCCTGGACCTGTCCGCGGGCGAGCTTCGCGAGATTCACGGATTCCCGATTCCCGGAATTCGCCTTGAGATACTGCTCCTGAAGCGAGAGCAGCTTCCGGTGCCCTTCGATCTGCATGGCCACGAAGTCGCGATCGAATGCGGGGCCGCCCTGAGCCTTGGACAGCTTCTCCATCGCGGCTGCGTCCTGCGGCGGCAGTTCGGGTGCCGTCGAGGCCGCCTGCTGCGCACCCCGAGTGGTCGATGCGGTCGCTGCAGGGTCGGCGAAGGAGTGAAGAACGTCCTGGATGGTGTTCTGCTCGCCGATCTCGAATTCCGCGAACTGCTTCACACGCGGATTCTGCGCCTTGGTGAGCGCGAAGTTCGCCTGCTGGAGCGACACGGTGCTCACCGCCAGAACCTGCTGGATATACTGCCGGTCGGCCTGCGAGGCCTGCTGGCCTTGCGCCGCCGGCGCGCTGGCCTGGCCCTGGCGATTGGGCGTCTGCGTATCCTGCGGCGCGCCGCCCTGCTGGGTCCGCTGCTCGCGCTGCTGCGCATTGGTGCCGAGGGACTGGTTGGTCTGCGTTTCCGCGGGTTGTGGATTCACCTGATAGGGGATGGCCTGGTTCTGCTGAACCCCCTGGGCGAAGGCCGGAAGACTGATGGCGGCGGCAAGACCGGCGACGACAAGACGGCGCGACATGACGATTTCTCTCCTGCGTGAGTGTGAGAGCCGAACGTTCGCAGGCGAGGTTTGGTTCGTCCGCGAGGCCGGACGGATCCTGGAGCATGGCGGCGTACCCGTTCGGCTCGGCGCGACGCGCTGCCGTTCGGAGCGAGCATTTTCCGGCGGATGTCTGCACTGTCAGCAAACGGATCGTTTCCGGTCGACATGCCGAAGCACCGCCGTACTTGGGTGCCCGAGGCGTCATCCGAAAGCCGGAGGCGGGTTGGCCGCAGCACGTTCACATACTCCGAATTTGCGGGGTGCAGGGGCGGGAACCCGCGCAGCTTAGCCACGTTGCTCGAAAACACGGGAGACGAGCGATGCGGAAGATCTTGAGACAGGTGATGCGTCGGCGTCTCCTATCGGCGGGCATGATCCTTGCAGCTGGGATCGTGACGGTGCCGGCCCATGCCGAGGGCCTCTTCGGATTCCTGCGCCTGTTCGCCCCGCCCTCCGCACCGGCGCCAGCCTACCGTCCTTTCGAGGAGTCCGTGCCGGCCTTCACCCAGCCCCGGCCGAAGCCTGTGCGTCCGAAACCCGCTCCTGCCGAACCGATCGCCATCAAGATGCCGGACAAGCCGAAGGCGCCAGGCGAGATCGACAATCCCGTTCCCGCTCTCATGGCCGACAGCACCCTGCGTCCTGGCGACATGGTGATGTTTCCCGATGGGCTGCGGGTGTTCACCGGCAAGCCCGGAGAGCGTCACAAGCTTGCGGATTTCACGCCTCTGTCGCAGGCCGGAAAATCCCTGTCGAAGGAGACGCGCAAGCTCGTTGCCAATCTGCATCCCGGCGTGAACACCGCATGGAGCACGGCCGGCCTTGAATCGAAGAGCAAGCTGGCGGCGAACACCGGCGACGTCACGACGACCGGAAGCATCAAACGGACCAAGCGCTGATCCGCGTCGGAGTGCCGGTGCCGCTTCCCGGACGCGTGCCTCTCAAAGTGCGGGATGAATCTCTCGCAGCGGGAGAAGCTCCGCCGCGCGGTATCCGGGGACAGGCTCCGCGAAAAGAAAGCCTTGCGCGTTGTCGCAGCCCAAGGCGAGGAGACGCTTCGCCTGGCCTTCCGTTTCCACGCCCTCCGCGGTGATCCGCATCCCGAGATTCCGGCCCAGCGCGATGATGGCGGCGACGATCGCCTCGTCTCCCGCATCCTGCTCGAGGTTCACGATGAAGCTGCGGTCGATTTTGACGTGCCCGACTGGAAACTGCTTCAGGTGGGTCAGCGACGCGTAGCCCGTTCCGAAATCGTCGAGCGCCACGAGGATGCCCCGCTCGTGAAGCTGGCGAAGGGTCGCGGCAACCACATCGGAGCTTCTCCCTAGAAGGACCGTCTCGGTCACTTCGACTTCGAAGTTTTCCGGCGGAATGCGATGCCGGTCGAGAACGTCGGAGATCCGGTCGGCGAGGCGCGGCTGACCGAATTCGGCCGAGGACAGATTGACGGCGACGCGCCCGACGCGAAGGCCCTTGTCGAGCCACTGGCGCATGTCGGCTGCCACGGCCGACATCAGCTGCTCCCCGATATCGGCCGCGATCTCCGGATCGTCGAACGAGGCGCCGAAGTATCCTCCGGGCGTCAGGAGGCCTCGACTCGGATGCTGCCAGCGGGCGAGAGCCTCCAGGCCGATCACCCGGCCGGACGCGAGGCAGACCTTGGGCTGGTAGAACGGAACGATCTGGCCCAGAAGAATCGCTTGGCGAAGTTCCTTGCCGAGAGAGACGCGCTGCTCGATCATCGTCCTCAGGCTAGGCGAGTAGGTGACGACGCGATTGCGACCATCGGCCTTGGCCTGATAGAGCGCAATATCGGCATCCTTCATCAGCTCGACGGGCGTCCGGTCGTGGTCCGGGTACCGTGCGACGCCGACGCTCGCTCTGCTGATGACCGTGCGGCCCGCATAGGCGAAGGGCTGGCGCAGCCGCGCCGTCACCGTTTCAGCGAAGGCGGTTGCTCCTTCGAGCGTCCGAGGCTGAACCAGCACCACGGCGAACTCATCGCCGCCGATCCTTGCGACCGTGTCGTGCTCGCCCGCGAGCACCGCCAGCCGCAGCGCCATTTCCCGCAGCAGGGCATCGCCCGCGTCGTGGCCCAGGGTATCGTTGACGTCCTTGAAGTCATCCAGGTCGATCAGAAGAAGGCTGACGCTCGTTCCGCTTTGCTGGGCGTCTGCAAGCGCCTGGGCGAGACGCTCCTGGAACAGGGCTCGATTGGGCAGGCTGGTGAGCACGTCGTGATTGGCGACCCGCCAGACCTCCTCCTCCGCCATCTTGCGGTCCGTGATGTCGAAGGTCACGCCGACCACGCGGGTGGGGCTCGCCTTCTCGGCGCGCGATCCCAGCCACAGCACCTTTCCGTCAGGCAGGATGTAGCGGAACTCGGCGGTTTCCGAACCCTTCTGGTAGATCTGGTGGAGGAATCGCTGGCGCAGCGGCTGATCCTCGGGGTGCACTCTTTCGAGGAAGTCCGACAACGGCCCCGATCCGATGCCGAGCAGATCCATCGAATGCTGGGATCGCGTGATGAAATCCGTCGCGAGGTCGTGCTCCCAGGCGAACATGCGGCCTGCATGAAGGGCGAGGCGCAATCGCTCCTCGCTCGCCCGAAGCGCCTCGGACGCCTGATTCCGGGCAGTGACGTCGATCACGCCGCCGAAGACGTGGCTAAACTGTCCGTCCTCGTCGCGCTGCACCCGGCCGGACATCAGCACGTCGAGAATGCGGCCGTCCTTGGTGACCAGGCGGTACTCGATATCCTTCGCCTCGCCGGTCCTGAACAGGTTCGACCAGACGGTCTCCCGCTTCTTGATCGCGTCCGCCGTCATGAAATCGGTGATGGGGCGGCCCTCTACCTCGGCCCGGCGATAGCCCAGGAGCTCGAGCCACGCATCGCTGACATATTCGATGACGCCTTGGGAATTGAGCGAGTGAAGAGGGAGAGGGGTTTTGTTGTAGAGGTTGCGGAACCGCTCCTCGCTTTCGCGCAGGGTCATCGCCTCGCGCTTCGCAAGCTGGGCGAAACGGCGGTCGAACATGGCCGATATCAGAGCCAGGAAGAGGATCAGCAGCGTCGTGACCGAGACGGCCAGGGCCAGAACCATCGGACTGAGGCTGATGTGGCCGTCATCCGGCCGGACCGGCCCTTGCGTGGTGAAGATCGCTCCCTGCATGGCGGAGTAGTGCAGGCCCGCGCTGGCGACCCCCATGACCGGGGCGGCCAGAAGCTTCTGGACGAAGCCCACATTGCGGAAGGCGAGCCAGAGCGCGGTGGTCGAAGCGCCGACAGCGATCAGGATGGAGACGGCGACCCAGAAGCGCTCGTAGCTGATGTCGACCCCCATCTCCATGGCGGCCATGCCGGTGTAATGCATCGCCGCCATGCCAAGCCCCATCAGGATGCCGCTGAGCACGAGCGGAACCGGGCCGGCATCGGTCCGGCTCAGCAGATGAATGCTGAGGCCGGTGACGACGATCGGCAGCAGAAAGGACAGGATCGTGGGGCCGATCTCGTAGGTCACCTTCACGTCCGGCAAGGTCAGGGCCAGCATGGCGATGAAGTGCATGGCCCACATGCCGCCGCCCATCGCCACGGCCGCCGTCGCAAGCCATGCGCGCTTGACCCGCCCACCCGACGCCCGGATGCGTCCGGCGAGATCGAGCGCCGTATAGGAAGCGAGGGTCGCAATCAGCAGCGAAAGGGCAACAAGAACGGGGTTGTAGGTTCCAACGTGGGTCATTCTTGTTCCGGCAGGTCACAGAGCGGCATTATTGGGGAGCAACTGGTTAAGAAACACAAGCGCCGCCCCGGCTCGGCGCAAGGAGGCTCTTGACTCTCCCGTCGCCGGAGATCTCCCGCCATGGAAGAGCGGGCAGTCCATGATGCGCATTCTTGGGCTCATTGTCCCTGTCCTGCGGCGCTTCGGCACTGGCAAAGCTTGGCGGCGCAGTAGGTATTCCTACGTAATTCGTTCGGGCGGCAAATCAGTCTACAGAGCATCTCAACAAACGGGGCGGCAGCTTGGCCGTTTCCCAAATAACAAATTGCTGTAACTTCCGTACATGGGGGCTGTGCGGGCAAAAAGCCGCAGATGCAGGAAAAACTGCACGCGGCTTTTTCTTTGTCGGAAAACGCTCGCGTCCAGCATCGGGCAACAGAAGTCCGGATTTTTACTGCTCAGCTTTGGCGGTCCTTCCTCCGTCATGAAGGAACGTCAGTAAAGCGCGTCTCTGCGCAAGCGCTACATTCGGCCATTATTCTCCTGTTTTCTGGAGATCTCTGCGCTGAATGATTCGGCGCGCCATAGGGCCGAAAATGACCCGCCTCTTTGCTATCCTGTTTGCGTTGCTCTTCATGGCGGTCGGCACGAACGCCCCGAAGGCGCAGACGGAAGAGCCGAAATACTTCTGGGACCTCAAGCCTCGCTCCCTCCGCCTCCTCGTCAGTTCCGCACAGGTGATGGTCACGCGCACCGCGACCGGCTGGGACGCCTATTGCCGCTGCCCGGTGGCGCTTACGCCGTCCGAAATCCCCGACGTGATGAAGAAGGCGATCATCGCGGTCGAGGACAAGCGCTACTTCGACCATCGCGGCATCGACCTCGTGTCGCTCTTGGCGGTTCTGAAAGGCGGTCTCAGCCGCGGCGGCAGCACGATCCCGATGCAGCTTCTGAAGAACCTGGTGTTCCACGACCTCCGGCAGGCCGACGTGCTCAGCCGGCTCGAGCGCAAGGGCGCGGAGCTCTGGCACGCCGGCCCCTTCGACGAGGCCATCGGCAAGGAGGAACTCCTCGCCGGCTACCTGAACCAGATCGAGTTCGGCGGCCGCGAGATCGTCGGGCTCTACCGGGCGAGCCGGCATTACTTCCGGAAGGAGCCCAAGGACCTGACCCTCTACGAGGCGGCGCTTCTGGCCGGCATGGTGCAGGCGCCGGCCCGGTTCAATCCGCTGAAAGAGAAGACCCGCCAGCGGGCGCATGAACGGGCGCTGCTCGTTCTCAAGCTCATGGCGGAGCAGGGCAAGATCACCGAGAAGGAACGTCGGCAGGCTGCGCAGGCCGGCGCGCGTCCCGGCATGCTGCCGGAGTTCAGGATCCAGCCGCAGGCCTTCACCGAATGGGTGGTGCAGAGCTGGGGCGCCGACTACGTGCGGCCGGGCGAGACGGTGCGCTTCTTCGTGACGCTCAACCCCCGGCTCCAGTCCTTCGCCGAGCGCCATCTCGCGGACCTGCGCAAGGAGGGCGCCGTCCCGCCGGAATACGACGCCGGCGCCGTCATGATGGCTCCCAACGGACGCGTCGAGGCGATGGTCGGATCGGTGGACTGGTCCACGCGGCAGTTCAACAACGCCGTCAAGGCCAGCGTCCAGGCGGGCTCCACGGCCAAGCTGCCGTTGGCGATCACCGCCTGCGAAAGCGGGAAGACGCCGGAGAGCAGGGTGCTCGATCAACCGGTCGCGGGGAACTGGCCTTCGAACGGCCCGCTCGGTTACGGCGGCCGGATGGCGCTGAAGGATGCGTTCGCGACCTCGCGCAATGCCGCTGCCGTGCAGCTGGCGCAGGAGGTCGGCTTGGACAAAGTCGCGGATGTCAGCCGGCGGCTCGGAATCGATCCGGGCCCCAAGACGGATCTCAGCATGGTCCTCGGCTCGTACTCCACCAACGTCATGACCATGACGGGCGCCTATGCGGCTGTGGCGAATGGCGGTTATGAGGTGAAGCCCTCCGGCATTCTAGCGGTCGTCGATGGACGCGGCGAGATCCGGGCGGATTTTCTCACCGCATGGCGGACGCGGATCATTCCGGAACGCTGCGTCGAGCAGGCACAGGTCCTTCTCAGGGAGGTCGTGCGCAACGGGACCGGCCGGGCTGCCGCGCTGAAGCGCTGGCCGGCTTACGGGAAAACCGGAACGTCGTCCGAAAACGCGGATGCCTGGTTCGTCGGCTTTGCGGAAAAGCGCGTGTTCGGGGTCTGGATGGGCCGCAGCCGGGGAGAGCAGGGACCTGCGCTCGCAGGAGCGGGCGCTCCCGCATCGTACTTCCGCCGTGTCTTGAACGCGGCGTCCGAATGGACGGACGAGAGGGACCGGCGGGAGGAGAAGCGGCTGGCCGCAGAGCGCGCCAAGTCCCGGGAGAGCTGGCAGGCGATGGCCGACTGGATCCTGGCTCTCAGGCAGTCGGTGACGGCGCCGCAGGCCCGCTTGCCGCAAGGGGATGGCCGGAAAGAGTAGGGCAGGGCGCCTGAGCCCTGCCCCGACCGGACGATGATCGGATCCGTCGTCGGCGGGATGCCCTCACTCCGCCGGAGCGATGTGAGGCGTCGGCTCCGACGAGACGGACGGCAGGCGGAACACCATGTAGCCGAACAGCAGCATCGCCGCGAGAACCACCAGGGACGCGAGCGCCGCGACCGGATCCGCCGCCGTGTAGCCGAGGTGGATCGCCGCGACGGCGATCGTCAGCAGCACGGTCCCGGCCGACCACAGCCAGACCTGGACCATGGCAAGCCGACTCGCGTCGAGTGCGGGACGGCGCTCGTAGTAGATGCCGAACAGGAACAGCGACACCCATCCGAGCAGGTTCAGGTGCGCATGCGCCGGCATGATGGAATGGTCCTGGGAAGCAGCCATGCCGATGCCCATCGCCATGCCGGCAACCACGAACAATACGGCCAGTCGAAAGCTCAGGGTCGATGCCTTCATCGTCAATCCTCCTCGGTGTTCCCCTGCTGGGGTGATTTCGTGTTTCTTCACCTCTACGCCGATCCGAACCGGCCGCCGTGCGCCCCAGCACACGGAAATTCATAGCACGGCCGCCGATCGTGCGGCTTAGCCCTGAAGAGGGATATGGTCCGATCGAACCACGGGCCGGATCGCACGCGTCCGAGGCTGTCGAAGGCTCCGCCGCAGCAGGGCGGAGGCTCCGAAAGCAACCAAGGGTTGCCGGACGCATCTTACAGACGCATTACGTCATCTGATGCCCGGCAGAAAAAGATATTATTTTCTTTAAATTCGGACCCGCTGTTACGTTCAGTCAACAGCCCTCGTCACGGCCTTTCAAGCTTCGAAAGTCCAAGTGGAGACGAGTTCGATGGATCCAGGTGGCTACCGTTTTCTCGCCGGCGGATGTGCTCACAGTCCAGGGCATCTCCGGCCCGTCGCCCGGCTCACCTTGCGCCTGCAACCGATGCCGGATCGATCATGAAAGCCGGTACAAACGCCAAGTCGGAGGCGCCTCGGCCGGCGCTCAAAGGAGGGGCTGAGCCGCAGCGCTGATCGAGCCGCTCGCGAAGACCGGAGACGTCGAAAAGTGGTCGATCCAAGTCGCAAGGGGAGTTCGATTCGGGCCGGTCGGCCGACAAGCAAGAAGCACAGGTCACGCAAAACAAAACACCGAGATGACCAAGGGAGGAAGGAATGATTACAAGACGCCCATTCGTACTGGGTCTGATCTGCGGCGGGCTCGCGCTCGGGAGCGGTCTGACGCTCTCCGGCGCAGCGACGGCGCAGGATGCCTCGAACTACCCGAACCAGCCGATCCAGCTGGTCGTTCCGTTCGCTCCCGGCGGCGCATCCGACTTCGCCGCGCGCCTGATGCAGAACAAGCTGTCGGAGCATCTCGGACAGCAGATCGTCGTCGTCAACCGCGACGGCGCCGCAGGCAATATCGGCATGGAGATGGCCGCGCGTGCCAAGCCGGACGGCTACACGCTCTATCTCGGAAACGTGGGAACGGTTTCGATCAACCCGCACCTGTTCCCAAACCTGACGGTGAAGCCGCTCAAGGACTTCATCCCGATCTCGATCGTCGCCGACACGCCCGGCCTGATGATCGCACGCCCCGATTTCCCGGCCAAGAACGCGAAGGAATTCGTCGAATACGTGAAGGCCAATCCCGGTAAGATCAACTTCGCGTCCCCGGGCACGGGCAGCGTGAACCGGCTCGAGATGGAGGCGCTTCAATACGCGCAGGGGCTGAAGATGACGCACATTCCCTACAAGGGCGGTGCGGGCCCGGCCGCAGCGGACGTGATGGGCGGGCACGTGGACGTCATGTTCGTGACGATCGCGACGGCCATCAACAACGTCAAGGCGGGTCGCCTGAAGGCTTTGGCCGCGACCACCAAGGAACGGGTCGCGTCCCTCCCGGAAGTCCCCACGATGATGGAGCAGGGCCTGACCAATCGTCCGAGCTCGTCATGGCAGGGCGTCCTCGCGCCGGCCGGCACCCCGAAGCCGATAATCGACAAGGTTCATGCGGCGATCGTCGAAACGATGAGGGACCCCACCATCCGCGAACGCATGGCATCCGCGGGCGTGATCGCCGTCTCCAGCGCCTCTCCGGAGGAGTTCATGGAATACATCAAGGCCGACAGCCAGCAATGGTCCGACATCATCGAGAAGGCCGGCATCAAGGCCGACTGATCCGATGAGCGATCTGCGGGAACGGGGCACGCCTCCGTTCCCGCGATGCATTCCTGCCCCGTGAATCGGCGGCGAAGTGACGGGAGGATCAATCATGAACATTCGTATGTCGACCGACATACTCACGGGGATTCTGTTTCTCGGAGTCAGCATCGGCGCCGTAACCATCATCGGCACGAGCTACTCGCTCGGCACGGCCTCGCGCATGGGGCCGGGCTTCTTTCCCCTGATCGTCAGCGTCATGCTGGGAATTCTCGGCGCAGTCCTGGTCGCACGATCGCTCCTGTCGCAGACCGAGAGCGTCGGCATCGTCGACCTGCGTCCGCTGCTGCTCGTGCTCGCGAGCACCCTGTTCTTCGGCCTCGCGATTGAAAGTCTCGGCCTGGCGGTCGCCGGCATCGTTCTCGTCTTCGGGGCACGGCTGGCCGGCCGTGAGTTCAAGGTCGTCGAGGTTACCGTGCTGGCCGTGACCCTCGTCGCCGCCTGCATTCTCCTGTTCGCCTACGCGCTCGGGCTCAACCTGCCGCATACGCGCTTCTGGTAAGGACGGCCGGCATGGAACTCCTCAACAATCTCGCCCTCGGCTTCTCAACCGCCCTCGCGCCCGTCAACCTCATGTACGGGTTCCTCGGCGTGCTGCTCGGTACGACGATCGGCGTGCTGCCGGGGCTCGGACCGGTCGCGACGATCTCCATTCTTCTTCCCATCACCTTCACGCTGCCGCCCGAAGCCGCCCTCATCATGCTGGCGGGCATCTATTACGGCGCAGCCTATGGCGGTTCGACGACCGCAATCCTCGTCAACCTGCCGGGCGAGAGTTCGTCCGTCGTGACGGCGATCGACGGCTACCAGATGGCCCGTCGCGGCAAGGCCGGCCTCGCGCTTGCCACCGCAGCGCTGTCGTCCTTCATCGCCGGCACGCTCGCGACGGTTCTCATCGCAGTCATGGCGCCGGCCCTGGCCGAGGTCGCCCTGAAGTTCGGGCCCGCCGACTACTTCTCGCTCATGGTGTTCGGCCTGATCGCGGCGGTCATCCTAGCCAACGGTTCCGTCGTCAAGGCGATCGGCATGATCCTTCTCGGGGTGCTGCTCGGCACGATGGGAACGGACGTGAACACCGGCACGCCGCGCTTCACGTTCGGGGTCGCGGAGTTCTCGGACGGAATCGACTTCGCGGTCATCGCCATGGGCATGTTCGGCCTCGGCGAGACGATCGGCAACCTCAGCCGCAAGGACGAGACGAACGGCGTCCTGAGCGAGGTGCGCGGCCTGTGGCCGAGCTGGGCGGAGATCCGATCCTTTCTGGCGCCCGCCCTTCGCGGCACCGCGCTCGGCTCCTGCCTCGGCATGCTGCCGGGCGGCGGCCCGGTGCTCTCGTCCTTCTCGGCATATGCGCTCGAGAAGAAGATCTCGCGCAAGCCGGGCGAGTTCGGCAAGGGCGCGATCGAGGGCGTGGCCGGGCCCGAGGCCGCCAACAACGCCGCCGCTCAGACGGCCTTCATTCCCATGCTCACCCTGGGCCTGCCTTCGAGCGCCGTCATGGCGCTGATGATCGGCGCCCTCATGATGCAGGGCCTGTCGCCCGGACCGCAGCTCCTCAACAACAACGCCCAGCTCTTCTGGGGCTTGATTGCGAGCATGTGGATCGGCAACGCCATGCTGGTCATCCTCAACCTCCCGCTGATCGGGATCTGGGTGAAGCTGCTCTCGGTGCCGTACCGAATGCTTTATCCGGCGATCCTCCTGATCTGCTGCATCGGCGTCTACAGCCTCAAGAGCAGCGCGCTCGACGTGATCGTCGCGACCTTCTTCGGGCTCATGGGCTTCGTGTTCTACAGGCTGAAATGCGAGCCCGCGCCGCTCCTGCTGGGCTTCATCCTCGGGCCTATGATCGAGGAGAACCTCCGTCGCGCGCTGCTCATCTCGCATGGAAGCCCGGTGGTCTTCGTCGACCGCGCCATTAGCCTCACCTTCCTGATCATGTCGGTCCTGCTGCTGATCGTCATGATCGCCCCGGCAATCCGCACCAAGCGCGATCTCGCCTTCCAGGAAGAGGGATGAGCGCCAGCAAGCCGCCAAAGGGCCGGGTTCGACGGAGCCCGGTCCCGACAAGAACCAACGCCAGGGAGCAGAGATTTGCCGTTCCACCGCTTTGAAACCGTCGAAGCCGTGCGGCTCACGCCGCATCTGTCGAGCGCCGTCGCTCCTCTGATCGAGGGGAAGTACCTTTACTTCTGCCTGAATCAGAAGAAGGCCGGCACCGGCTCCGAGCTGCACTATCACCCGAACGAACTCCTGATCTTCACGCTCACCGGAACCGTGAACGCGGTCATCGGCAAGGACCGGAAGATCGTTCCTCCAGGCACCTTCATCCTCATCCCGCCGAACGTGGGACACTCGCTCAAGGCGACGGAGGACGGCCCCTGCGCCTATCTCTACATCAAGGACCAGACCTGGTCGGTGGTCGGCATCGCGGCTGACGAGGCGCGGCCGGACAAGGCCATGTCGGTCGAGGAGGTGAACGAGAAGTTCGACCGCGGAGAGATCAAGGACCGCAAGGGCGAGGGCGGCCAGACAGACGCGGTGTCGGAGATGATCGTCGATGGCGTGCCGAACTGTTACTACCCGATCCTGACCTCGCTCCAGCAGCCCTTCAGCGCGGGCAGCCGCCGCGAGTGGATCGAGGGGCAGCTCTGCGCCTTCGGCTTCTACGAGCTGCCGAACGGATATGCCGAGCAATCCGCGGGCGCGGAGCACGAGCACTTCATCTATCTCCTCGAAGGCGGCCTCACAGCGACTGTCGGCAACGAGACGGCGGACGTGGCGCCGGGCGGCATCATCGAGATCCCGAAGGGCGCGCGCTACGAGCTCGAGGCCGAAAAGGGCGTGCCGACGCGCCTCGTCCTCGTCCGGTCCACCCCATTCCTCGAAGAGCAGCTCGCGCGCGAAGCCATGGCGCTGGCGAGCTAGGCTCACGCGCTTCGCGCCGTATCCCCGATCCCCGCATCCCGAATGACGAGAACATCATGAACAAAGCCGTAAAGCCCGTCGGGTCCCAGGAGATGGCCTGGAACTTCAAGCTCATCGCCCACCACGAGCTTGGAGGCTTCGGGGGCATGGGCGAGGGAATGTCGATCCAGCTCACCAAGGACGGCCGCCGCATCATGTGGATGGCGCACGAGAACGCGCCCAAGAACTTCACGGGCGTCGACGTCAGCGACCTGAAGAACCCGCGCCTCGTGGTGCAGACCGAGCTGCCCGAGCTTTACCTGCGCTCCAACTCCCTGGAAATCGTCGGCGACATCATGGCGGTCGCCTACCAGACCAAGCAGCCTGGCCAGAAGGGCGCAGGCTTCGAGCTGTTCGACATCTCGGTGCCGGAGAACCCGCGCTCCCTCTCGTTCGTCGACTGCTCCGGGCCCTACTCGCGCGGCGTGCACCAGCTCTGGTTCGTGGACGGCGAATACATCCACATGTCGGCGGGTGCGCCCGACTTCCAGCCGCGCAACCAGCTCGACGACCAGATCTACCGGATCTTCGACGTGCGCGACCCGACGAACCCCAAGGAGGCCGGGCGCTGGTGGCTGCCCGGCACCCGCGAGGGCGATGCGGAGCCGCCACCGGTGCGCCACGAGGCGAAGGCGGATTTCGGCTTCCGCGCCCACAACACCAACGTCTATCCGCAACGGCCGGACCGGGCCTATATCGGCTACATCGACGCGGGCGCGATCGTGCTCGATATCTCCGACAAGGCCAACCCGAAGATGGTGTCGCGCTGGGACAACTCGCCGCCCTATTTCGGCTTCACCCACACGCTGCTGCCGCTCTTCGACCGCAACCTTTACATCGTCACGGACGAGTGCGTGCTCGACGACATGGCCGACTGGCCCAAGCTCGTCTGGGTGCTGGACGCCCGCAACGAGGGGAACCCGGTGCCGATCTCGACGCTGCCGGCGCCGCCGGTCGACGTGTTCGGCCGCCGCGGCGGACGCTTCGGCGCCCACAATGTGCACGAGAACATTCCCCTCCCGACCTCGTGGGTTTCGGACCTGGTGATCGTTGGTACCTTCTTCAATGCGGGCGTGCGCGCCTACGACATCTCGGATCCGTACCAGCCGCGGGAGATCGGCTATTACGTGCCGGCCGCGCCGGCGCTCGCGCCCAAGGGCACGATCCAGCTCAACGATGTGTTCGTCGACGAACGCGGCATCGTCTACACCATGGACCGGCACACGGGCGGTCTCTACATCCTCGAGATGGAATTTTAAGCGCGTGGACCAGCTGTTCGGCCATGGCGCCCAGCCCTTCGGGCGCCAGCTCTCCCGCCCCGGCGCCGGCAAGCTGCCGGTGACGGTGATCACGGGCTTTCTCGGGGCGGGCAAGAGCACCCTGATCAAGGCGCTGCTCGAGAGTCCCGAGGGCGCCGGCACGGCGCTCATCGTCAACGAGTTCGGCGAGGTCGGCATCGACGATGCGCTCCTGCGCGAGAGCAGCGAGCGCACCATGCTGCTCGGCAACGGCTGCCTGTGCTGCCTGAGCGGGACCGACCTGCAGATGACCCTGCGCGATCTCTTCGCGGAACGTATGCGGGGAGCGATCCCCGACTTCAGGCGCGTCATCATCGAGACCTCGGGCCTCGCCGATCCGAGCCCGATCCTGCAGACGCTCGCGACCGACCGCACCCTCGATCTCCACTACGCGCTCGAAGGACTCGTCACCGTGGTGGACGCCGCGACCGCGCTCGCCACCGCGGGGCATGCGGACGAATGGGCCAAGCAGGTGGCCCTCGCCGACCGGATCGTCCTCACCAAGACCGATCTCGCGGCGCCGGAGGAGCGCGATGCGCTGCGCGCGCGGCTCGCCGAGCTCGCGCCGCTGGCGCCGGTGGAGGAGGCCAAAGCAGGCGTGGTCGATCCGGCCTTCGTGCTCGGCGAGGCCGATGGCCTGCGGGAGGCCGCGCGGCGCTCGGCCTTCCTGTGCGAGACGCCGGCATCTGCACCGACGCACCGGCAGCCCTACAAGACCTTCGTGATCACCATCGACCGGCCGCTGCCGTGGACGGTGTTCGCGCACGCCTTCGACACGCTGGCGAGCCTGCGCGGGCCGGATCTCCTGCGGGTGAAGGGGTTCGTCAACGTCGCGGGGCGGCAAGGCCCCGTAGTGGTTCACTTCGTGCAGCACCTCGCGCACCAGCCCGAGGAGCTGAAGGCATGGCCAGGCGAGGACCGCACCACGCGGCTCGTGTTCATCACGCGCAACCTCACGCGCGAGCGGGTGGAGGCGCTGCTGAGCGCCGTCCTTGCCATGGCCGACGACGCGCCCGAGGAGGGCGCGGGGGCAGGCGGACCGGAGGCGGGCTCATGAGCGCCTCCGGTCCGCATCTTTCTTTCTCCAGGGGACAACGACCATGACAGGCAAGACCAAGACGGCCGGAGCCGTGAGGGCGGGCGACGACGGGTATCTGTTCGCGCTTTCCGACATGACCAAGATCGATGCCGGCACCGGCTATTCCACGGCGCACGGCCCGGTGATCGAAGGCGACCGCATCCAGGTCGGCCTGATGCTCAAGCCCCGCGGCACCGGGGCCCGTCCGCACAAGCACCCGAACGAGCAGTGGAACTACGTGCTCCAGGGCCGGCTGCGCGTGCACATCGAGGGCGAGGAGGAGCGCATCGTCGGGCCCGGCACGCTCATCTACTTCCCGGCCGAGAAGGTGCACGCCACCGTGGCCCTGCCGGACGAGGACGTGATGTTCCTCGCCATCAAGGACATGTCGCACGGCATCGTTGGCATGGCCGCCGACGGCACCATGGCGGGCCCGCATTACGATCCGGGCTTCGAGCCCGAGAAGCAGGAAGCCTGACCCAGACTGACGGACGACGGAAGCGCGCCGTCGGGCTTTAAGGCCCGGCGGCGCGACATACTGCGACGGCCGAGGGATCGCAAGGGGCGCCCGTCGCGCACGGCTTCTTCGGCCGATACTCCCCTTTCGCCCGGTACTTGACCTCTCTTCGCGCGTATAATGTCGGCCTGTTCCCGCCAGGAACGGGACATCCGCGCCTGACATGACGACGGATCGTTCACGACAAGAGACCATCGGGGCTTCCGACGACACCAGAGGGAGCATGCTGCGATGTCGACTTTCACGATCACCATCGACGATCCCAACGGCCTCGACACGGGGCTGCTGTTTCCCGGGACTGAAGGACCTATTCGCGTGTATGGATATGGTCTCAGTCCGACGTTCGGATCCATTGCCTATCAGCCTCTCGTCGCGGGCGTCCCAGGTCCGCAGGCCTACCAGGTCAACTTCTCCGGCTCGGGCTTTGCGGCCGCCACGGTTCCGGTTGGGGCATTCGACATCGGCGGCAACATCACCGGCATGTCTCTCCTGAATGCAAGCGGCAGCTTCGAAACGCTGGCCCGTGTGACCTTCTCGCTGACCGGACAGAGCGCGGTGCCGATGACGTCCGGGGCGAGCCTCACGGCCGACTACCTGCTGTCTCATACGACCAACAACGACTACACCGCGCCGATCTTCTTCATCAACGGCAATGCCGGCAACGACATCCTCCGCGGGAGCGGCGGGCCGGACTCGTTCGACGGCAAGGGAGGCGCCGACCGGATGATCGGCCACGGCGGCAACGACGTCTATCGAGTCGACAATGCCGGCGACGTGGTGCTCGAGTCCGTGGACGAAGGCACCGACACGATCCTGACGAGCGTCAGCTTCGCCCTCGGCGCGGGCCAGTCGGTCGAGGTCCTCCGGACCGCCTCGGATGCGGGAACCGACGCCCTCAACCTTACCGGCAACGAGCTCGCCAACAGCCTGGTGGGCAATGCCGGCCGCAACGTGCTCGACGGCCTCGGCGGCGCGGACTCGCTGACGGGCGGGGCCGGCGACGATACGTACATCGTCGACGCGTCCGATCAGGTGTTCGAGTTTCCCGGCGCCGGCTTCGACACCGTTCGCACGAGCTCCGGCTTCACCCTCTCGGCGGGATCGAGCATCGAGGCCATGATTGCCGACGGCAGCGCTTCGCTGAACCTCACCGGGAACGAGATCGACCAGTCCCTCACGGGCAATGCCGGTCAGAACCTGCTCTTCGGGCTGGACGGACGGGACGTGCTCAACGGCGGCCCCGGCAACGACCGGCTCCACGGCGGCGCACTCGCCGACACCATGACGGGCGGATCCGGCCGGGACATCTTCGCGTTCGACGCGGCGGTGAAGTCCAAGTCCGACGCCGACAGGATCCTCGACTTCAAGTCGGCCGACGACACGTTCTGGTTCGACAACGCGGTCTTCACGAAGATCGGCCCGAACGGCAGGCTCAAGGCCGACGCCTTCCACCTCGGCAAGCACGCCGCCGACCGGCAGGACCGCGTCATCTACGACAAGGCGACGGGCAGCCTGTACTACGACCCGGACGGCACCGGCTCCGCCGCCCAGGTCAAGATCGCGGTCCTGACCAACAAGGCGAAGGTCGCGTTGAGCGATTTTCACGTGGTGTGAGGCCAGGGCGCCTGACTGTGAGGGTGGGCGGAATTTTTGAGTCGAGCTGCCCGGTTTCAGCAGATCGCGATGAGTGACGCCGAGCGCCTGCGCCCGCTCGTAGAGGGCCGCGACTGTGGGATCGCGCCGGGAATGACACCCGCTTGTCATTCCCGGCCGGAGCGTAGCGGAGGGGAAGGGAAGCCATGGCGCTGAGCGGGAGAGTGGATCCCCTTCCCGCACTTCGTGCGCCGGGGATGACAGGAGTGAGGCTGGCAAAGAGCGTGCGCCTGCGGGCCCGGGGCCGATTGGCGCCGAGCCTGAGATGATCGAGGGGGCGCGAGAGGCGATCCGGCTCGAAAGGTGGTGGTGAGGTGGAAGAGCCGGATGGCCCCTCGCGCACGGTTCTTTTCAGGCGGACAGGCGGCGCTGGGCCGAGAGGCGCCGCAGACGAACGCCGCCCCATGGGCGGCCGGGTCTGCGACCGGCTCCGGTCCCGAGGCTGGTGCCTGGGCCTCCCGCCGACAGCCGTTGCGTCGCGGCTGCCGCGGGACCGTGACCGGTCCCACAGATCACGACGCCTCGCGAGCGCGCCCCTCGGTGAACCGGACAGACACGATATAGCCTAGCTTGGCCCGAGTGTCAAGAACAAATCAGGAACATTGTCGCAGCCGCCCATTGCCGGCACGACGGTGTCATCCCCGGCGCGCGTCAGCGCGAAAAGGGGATCGACTCTTCCGCCCGGCGTTATGGCTTCCCTTCCCCTTCGCTGCGCTCCGGCCGGGAATGACAAGCGGGTGTCATCCTCGGCGAGCCATGGGCGGGGGAAGGGATTCATGCCCCAGCGGCACGATTGCGCGGACCCGCGGATCTTCTCATGATCCGCCGCACTGGGGGCAAGCGGCCATGCAGGAGCGATATGCGGTCTACATCCTGGCGTCTCGGAAGAACGGGACGCTCTACATCGGCGTGACCGGCAACCTCCCGCAGCGCATGGAGCAGCACAAGGCGCTCGCGGTTCCGGGCTTCACCCGGCGATACCGCGTGACGACGTTGGTCTACGTGGAGCGCTATGCCGATGTGACCGAGGCCATCGCGCGGGAGAAGCAGTTGAAGGGCTGGAACCGGGCCTGGAAGATCAGGCTGATCGAACGGTCGAACCCCGACTGGACCGACCTCGACCCCACGGCCTGCTAGTTCGCGGCCGTAGCAGTGTCATCCCCGGCGCACGAAGTGCGGGAAGGGATTCTCGCCCTTGTCATCCCCGGCGAGGGAAGGGGATCCACTCTCCAGTCTGCCGCAAGTGCCTGGATTCCCTTCCCCTCCAGCGGCTCCGCCGCTTCCGGCCGGGAATGACACGGAGGGCGTCGTCCGCGTTGCGGGGCGGCGTCTCAATTCGTGCTGCCCGGTTTCAGAAGATCGAGGTGGCTGACGCCGAGCGCCTGGGCCAGCTCGTAGAGAGTCACGACCGTCGGATTGCGACGGCCCCGTTCGAGCCCGCTGAGATATTGCTGGCTGAACCCGGAGCGTTCCTCGATCTGCTCCTGGGTAAGCCCCTTTTCGCGCCTGATGCGGGCGAAGTTCTGTCCGACGAGCTTGCGCATATCCATGCACAAGGGAAGTGGGCTGTTCGTCGGACGAAGTTTATCAACTATAATATGTATTTTGTTATTGTGCTCACCGGCGGCTCGAACCGGAGAGGAGGGTTTCGCCATGGACCAGCCCTATTCCGTGTGGGCCGACCTGCTGAATAAGTTCCACACCGCGTCGGAGTTGGTGCAAGTGCTGTGGCTGATCGCCGTTCCGGTGATGCTGCTCGGCGTGACGTGGTTGGTGATGCGGGGCCTGCGCGACATCGCGCTTGCGATGCGGCGTCCGCGCCCGGAGGTGAAGAGCCTTCTCTTCTACGGCGTGGTGCAGGACGCCAGCGGCCAATGGCACGTCCTCCGCCACGGGAGCGAGCCGAAGCCGCTCGAGTGGACGAACCCGCCGCGGGAGCTGGTGGGGCGGGAATGATGCAATCTTCTGTTATTTCGGTGAGCAGACCGCCGTATTAGTTGTGGTTCATGAACCAGTAAGTGTATGACTCGTGAAATATGCTGAGTGGGCTAGAGTTGCACTATGCAAGAGCGCGAAGAACTCACAACAAAAGTAGCTAAAGCAATTTACGGAGTGCAGCTAAATCGAGTGCGGGAAGAAGTTCGAGCCATGGAAATTCAGCACGGGAAAATTGCTCGTGTGCTGGAGGAAATTCAAACTGAGACCGATCGTTCTGCTGCAATATTGCTATTCGCGCTTATGGACGACACTTTGATTTTCTATCTGCAGAAATTTCTTAACCCTAATATCAAGGGTGGGTTGGCAAGTGTATTTGAAGGATCGGCTATGCTCTCGACGGCTCATAGCCGTATTACGTTCGCAGCCATGCTTTATTGGATTTCACCAGAAACATATTCAAACCTTAATTTAGTTAGGCGTATACGTAATATTTTTGCGCATCATACGGAGGTGCGGGACCTAAACCATAGCACTGTATCTGGCATAGTTCATTCTCTCGACAAGTTTGAAAGCTTTGTGCTTGAGCTTCCAAGTGTCAAAGAGTTGGATGTAAAACTATCAATTCGAGGCTTATTTATAGCTCGTTGTGCGTTGCTTATAGTCCGTCTCATTCGCGATTTGGTCGTATTACGAGCGTCTATCGCTAATCATGTTGACCCTAATGATGTAGTTAGTGATGCTTGGGATGAGCAGCCAAATTTGAAGCAGCTTAGCTACTTGGCGGCAGATACAATTACCGCGTTGTTAGAAAAGCAAAAGACAGAGTTGGCCATATAAAAACCCCGCGGTCTCCCGCGGGGCTCGTTTCATCTTACTGACCTGAGCCAGCCTCAGTTCAACCGCACGCCCTGCGGCGGGCGCTCGCTGCCGACTGCGACGTCGCCGATCATCAGGCCCATGGGGCCGGCATGGACCGGCACGGTCTCGCCGTCCTTGACCTCGCCGGCGAGGATCATCTCGGCGAGCGGGTCCTGCACGTTCTTCTGGATCACGCGCTTCAAGGGACGCGCCCCGTAGGCCGGGTCGTAGCCCTTCTGGCTAAGCCAGTCGCGCGCCTCCGAGTCGAGTTGCAGCGTGATCTTGCGCTCGTCCAGCAGCTTCTGCAGGCGCTTCATCTGGATATCGACGATGGCGCCCATCTCGCTCCGCTGCAGCCGGTGGAACAGGATGATCTCGTCCACGCGGTTGAGGAACTCGGGCCGGAAGTGCGAGCGCACCACCGCCATCACCTCGTCGCGCACCTCGTCGGTGTCGTGGCCCTCGCCCTGGTTGACCAGGAATTCGGCCCCGAGATTCGACGTCATGATGATGAGCGTGTTGCGGAAGTCCACGGTGCGGCCTTGGCCATCCGTGAGGCGTCCGTCGTCGAGCACCTGCAAGAGGACATTGAACACGTCCGGATGCGCCTTCTCGATCTCGTCGAACAAAACCACCTGGTAGGGCCGGCGGCGGACGGCTTCGGTCAGCGCGCCGCCCTCCTCGTAGCCCACATAGCCGGGAGGCGCGCCGATGAGCCGGGCGACCGAGTGCTTCTCCATGTATTCCGACATGTCGAGGCGGATCAGCGCCGTCTCGTCGTCGAACAGGAAGCCCGCGAGCGCCTTCGTCAGCTCCGTCTTGCCGACGCCTGTCGGGCCGAGGAACATGAACGAGCCCATGGGCCGGTTCGGGTCCTGAAGGCCCGCACGCGCGCGGCGCACGGCGGTCGAGACCGCTTCCACCGCTTCGCTCTGGCCGACGACGCGCTTGGCGAGTTCCTCCTCCATGTGGAGCAGCTTCTCGCGCTCGCCTTCCAGCATCTTGTCGACGGGCACGCCGGTCCAGCGCGACACGACCTGCGCCACGTGGTCGGGCGTCACCGCCTCCTCCATCATGCCGCCGGCGCCGTCCTCGCGCGCCTCCACTTCGGAGAGCTGCTTCTCCAGGCCCGGAATGATGCCGTAGGAGAGCTCGCCCGCCTTGGCCCAGTCGCCCGCGCGCTGCGCGTTCGCCAGTTGCGTGCGCGCCTCGTCGAGCTTCTTCTTCAGCTCCGCGGCGGTGCCGAGCTTGTCCTTCTCGGCCTTCCAGCGCGCCGTGATGGCGGCGGACTGCTCCTCGAGGTCGGCGAGCTCCTTCTCGAGCCGGGCGAGGCGGTCCTTCGAGGCGGAGTCGGTCTCCTTCTTGAGGGCCTCCTGCTCGATCTTCAGGCGCACGATCTCGCGGTCGATGTTGTCGAGCTCTTCCGGCTTCGAGTCGACCTGCATGCGCAGGCGCGACGAGGCCTCGTCGACGAGGTCGATCGCCTTGTCGGGCAGGAACCGGTCGGTGATGTAGCGGTTCGACAGGGTCGCGGCGGCGACGAGCGCGCTGTCGGTGATGCGCACGCCGTGATGCTGCTCGTACTTCTCCTTCAGGCCGCGCAGGATCGACACGGTGTCCTCCACCGTGGGCTCGCTCACGAAGACCGGCTGGAATCTGCGGGCGAGCGCCGCGTCCTTCTCCACGTGCTTGCGGTACTCGTCGAGCGTGGTCGCGCCGACGCAGTGCAGCTCGCCGCGGGCAAGCGCGGGCTTGAGGAGGTTCGACGCGTCCATCGCGCCGTCCGCCTTGCCGGCGCCGACCAGGGTGTGCATCTCGTCGATGAACAGGATGATGCCGCCCTCGGCCGCCGTGACCTCGTTGAGCACCGCCTTCAGGCGCTCCTCGAACTCGCCGCGATACTTCGCGCCGGCGATCAGCGCGCCCATGTCGAGGGCGAGCAGCTGCTTGTCCTTCAGGCTTTCCGGCACGTCGCCGTTGACGATGCGCAGCGCGAGGCCTTCGACGATGGCGGTCTTGCCGACGCCGGGCTCGCCGATCAGCACGGGGTTGTTCTTGGTGCGCCGCGACAGCACCTGGATCGTGCGGCGGATCTCCTCGTCGCGGCCGATGACCGGGTCGAGCTTGCCGTCGCGCGCCGCCTCAGTCAGGTCGCGGGCGTATTTCTTGAGCGCGTCGTAGGCGTTCTCCGCCGTCGCGTTGTCGGCGGTGCGGCCCTTGCGCAGGGCGTTGACGGCGGCATTCAGACCTTGGGCCGTCACACCGGCCTGGGCCAGAATCTTGCCCGCTTCGGTGTCCTTCTCGACCGCGAGCGCGAGCAGCATCCGCTCGACGGTGACGTAGGAATCGCCGGCCTTCTCGGCCATCTTTTCGGCAGTGTCGAAGAAGCGCATCAGCTCGCGGGTCGCCTGCGGCTGCGAGGCCGCTCCCGATACCTTGGGCTGCTTGGCGAGCCACTGCTCGACCGCCGCATGCGCCTCGCGCGAGCGGCCGCCGGCGCGGTCGATGAGACCGGCGCAGAGGCCTTCCGGATCGTCCAGCAGAACTTTCAGCACATGCCCGGGGGCAAGCTGCGGGTGGCCTTCGCGCATGGCGAGGTTCTGGGCCGCCTGCACGAAGCCGCGCGCGCGCTCGGTGTATTTCTCGAAATTCATCTGTCATCCCTCCTCGGGTCCGCCCGCCCTCCAAGAGGCACGCGCGAGCCCTGTGATGTCGGACCTCCGCTCGGAAGCATCCGCTGAGGCTTAGGTGGTGTCACCAATCTGCCACAACAAGAGGGGGAACCTGCCCGCCGTGCTGGCATTGACCCGGTGAGTTTCAAGGAGGTTCCCATGCCACGCGATCCGCGCTCAGAGGACGAGAAGGCCAGGGCCGACCTCGCCCGGAATTCCGAGCTCGGCATGGCCGTGCCGGAGAGCCCGGTCGAGCGCGAGCCCGCCGTGACGCCCGAAACCTTCGGCGAGGGCCGCCCGTCCGAGACGCCCGAATCCTATTACCGGCGGCCCACGGGAACGCTCGCCGATGCGGACGACACCTCCGCACGGCCGCGAACCTTCGGCACCCGGCTGGAGGGCGACACCTTCGGCGACACCACCGAGAACGCCCGGGTGCGTAACCCCATGGACCAGACCCACCAGCAGGCCGAAGCGAGCCGCGACATCGGCGATTCGACCGGCACCATCGCCACCTCCCGGGACATCCCCGTGGACCCCGCCCATGTCGATGCTCCCCCGACTCACCGGAGCCCCGACGAAGACGACGACGTGCTCTCGCGCGCAAAGGAGTAAAAAGAAATGGCACTTTCCGATATCTTCTCCCGCCTCAACCCCAGGAAGCGCCGTGCCGACAAGGCGCGCGAGGAGCTGAAGGCGAACGCCGAGAAGGCCCTGCGCATGAAGCAGGAGGCCGAGACCGGCGCGCACATCCCGCCGCATCGGACCGCGAACGAGGGCATGCGCGACCACAGCTCGAACGAGGATCACATCCCGGCCCGTGAAGGCTATTTCACGCCCGAGCTCAAGCGCACCAAGGTGGCCCGCTCCGGCGACGCCTCCTGATCCGGACGGCGATACCCTTCAAAAGCCCCGCCGACGCCGGCGGGGCTTTTCTCTTGAGAGCTTGGCCCTTGCCGGCAGCCCAACCGGCTTCTATCGATGGGGCATGAGCATCCGCATCGCCTCCCTCCAGCGCTATCCCGTCAAGGGCCTCTCGCCCGAGTTCCTCGAGACCGCCGCCCTGACCCGCGGCGGCTACTTCCCGGGCGACCGGCTCTTCGCAGTCGAGAACGGCCCGGCGGGCTTCGATCCGGCCGACCCGCAGCACCAGCCCAAGATCAAGTTCCTGATGCTGATGCGGAACGAGAGCTTGGCGCGGCTCAAGACCCGCTACGTGGATTCGATCACCACCCTGTTCATCGAGGAGGGCGGGCGCGAAGTGGCGCGGGGCGACCTCTCGACCCCGGAGGGACGGCTCGCCACCGAGGCGTTCTTGCGCCGCTTCATGCCGAAGGAGTTGCGCGGGCCGCCGAAGGTGCTCTCCGCGCCGGAGGGCTTCCGCTTCACCGATTCCCGGCGGGGCTACGTGTCCCTGATCAACGTCGCCAGCGTGCGGGCGCTGGAGAACGTGGTCGGCGCGCCGGTCGATCCCCTGCGGTTTCGCGGCAACGTCCATTTAGAAGGGCTCGCTCCTTGGGCGGAGTTCGACCTCGTCGGGAAGGTCCTGACCGCGCCCTCGGGCGTGCGGCTCAAGGTGACGAAGCGCATCGAGCGCTGCGCCGCCACCAACGTGGACCCGGCGACCGGCATCCGCGACCTGCAGATCCCAAAGAGCCTAATGGAGGCCTACGGGCATTTCGACTGCGGCATCTACGCGGAAGTCCTGTCCGGCGGCTCCCTCGCTCTGGACGACAGCCTGGAACCCGAACAGGCGGCCTTGGCGCTGGACTAGCTACTAGTAACGCAAAAAGGGAGGGCGAGGCCCTCCCTTCTGACTCCGGTATCGCTCTGCCTTACTCGGCCGCGTCGGTCTTGACCTCGGCCGGCTCGAAGCTCGCCTCCATCTGGGCGGCGTTGGCGGCCTCGATCTCCTGCCGGGTGCGGCGACGGCGGCGGGGGCGCGGAGCCTCGGCCTCGTCGTTGGCGGCTTCCTGCGGAACCGGCGCGGGAGCCGGCTCCTCGGCCACGACCGGGGCGGGCGTGGCCCGGACCGGATTGGTCAGGAAGGCCGGCAGGGCCGCGGCATCGGAAGCCTCGGCCTCGTCACGGCGACGCTCGCGGCGGAACTCGCCGCGGCCGCCGCGATCCTGGCGGTCGTTCCGCTCGGGACGGTCGCCGCGGTCGAAACGCTCGCCGCGCTCCTGGCGCTCACCACGCTCCTGGCGTTCGCCACGGTCCTGGCGGTCCTCACGGTCGGGACGGTCGAAATCCTGACGGGGCTGCTCGTCGCGCCCGTAATCCTGACGCGGGCCGCGGTCACGGTCGCGCCCGAAGCGGTCGCGACGGTTGCCTCGGTCCTGGCGGTCCCCACGATCCTGGCGATCGCCGCGGTCCTGCCGCTCGCCACGGTCTTGGCGATCTTGGCGATCCTGCCGGTCGCCCCGGTCGAAGCGGGCGAGGCGCTCGCCGTCCTGCCGCGCCTCGAAGGGCTGCGGCTGGGAGCCGAGATCGCCGTCTTCACCGCCGGCATAGCCGGACCGGTCACCCTGGCCGAAGCCGTCCTCGTCGCCTTCCTCGTCGAAGGGACGCTGCTGGTAGCCGTACTGCTCGCGCAGCTGCTCCTGGGCGGCCGCAATGATGCGGTAGTAATGTTCGGCGTGCTGGAAGTAGTTCTCGGCCGCAACCGGGTCGCCGCTGGCCTGCGCATCGCGGGCGAGCTGGCTGTACTTCTCGGCAATATGTTGAGCCGTACCGCGGATCTTCACGTCCGGGCCGTTCGACTCATAGCTGCGCGTCAAAGGGTTGGGGCCCTTGTTGTTGTTGCGGCTGCGACCGCGCATACGCCTGTTCTGTCCTGGTCTCATTCTGGTCTACGACCCTCGCTGGTTCTTCGAGCCCACGCGATGCAAGCCTAATTTTCACCGAACGGGCTTACCGCCCACCGTTCGCGTGGCAACCGTCTGTCGTTCGGCCACGACCCGTCGAGCCTTGGCCATCCTTCAGTGTCGGGTTCAAGTGATCGCGCCAGGCTGTTCAAAAAAGCCCCTGCCTGCGCGATGGATATCGTTTGGTCTGTCGGCATGCTCCTCGCTAAGGGAGCTACCGCTTTCTTTAGACCGAGGACGATCTCTGACCCGAATCTAGCGGGTTCTGCCTGGTCCAACAAGCGGTATTTCAGGTTTTCTCACTCTCGGAGAGGAATCCTTGTGCCCTGAAACCATGTCCGTTTAAGGGCGGGCCAACGCGACGCATCGCGGGTTTCCTGAAAGATCGTGGGCAACCCTCAAAACTTCAAGGCCCCTGTCCCGCGCCAGATGCCGCAGGGCCTCGGCCTGGTCGTAGCCGATTTCCAGCACCATCAGCCCGCCGGGCTTCAGGAGCCGCCCGGCTTCGGACAGCAGGATCCGGTAGGCATCGAGCCCGTCCGGGCCGCCGTCGAGGGCGAGCAGGGGATCGTGCTCGCGCACCTCCCGGTCGAGCCCCGGAATCTCCGGCGAGGCGATGTAGGGCGGGTTCGAGGCCACGAGATCGAAGGGGCCCCGGACGGCACTCGCCCAGTCCGAGGCCACGAAGAGGCTGCGGTCGCCGACGCCGTTCATGTAGGCGTTGAGGCGGGCGGTCCACAGGGCGTCCAGGGAGCGGTCGATCCCGAGCCCCCGGGCGCTGGGCAGCTCGTGGAGCAGGGCGGTCAGGATGCATCCCGATCCGGTGCCGAAATCCGCCATCGTGAGCGGCGCCTGCCGGTCCGGGATCAGCGCAAGGGCGGTCTCGATCACCGTCTCGGTGTCCGGCCTGGGCACCAGGGTCTCGGGAGAGAGCCGGAACGGCAGGCCCCAGAACTCCCTCTCCCCGACGATCCGGGCCACCGGCTCGTGGGCGAGGCGGCGACGGGCGAACTCTGCCAGCCGCCCGGCTTCCGCCGGGCTCAAGGCGGCATCGGGGCGGGTGATGAGATCGGTCGGGGAAATCCCCAGGGCCGCAATCAGCAGCAGGCGGGCATCGAGCCCGGCCGTCTCGAACCCGGCCTCGGTGAGGGTCCGGCGAAGGTCGCGCAGCGCCTGCTCGCGGGTGGTCATCGGCCGCTCAGGCAGCCTGCCGCGGCGGTAGCGCTCCAGGCGCTCCTCCAGGGTGCCGGTATGAAGCTCGAAGAGGTGGTTGTCGTGGTCGTAGAAGTAGAGGGATTCGCCCTCGCCCTCGACCCGTGGGCGGGACTCGCGGATGTCCAGCCCCAGCGCTTCGGCGCGCCGGCGGTATTCCTCCACCGTTCCGGGCGGGATCTTGAAGGCGATATGGTTGTAGGTGCGGGTCGTCAGGCTCTCGCCCTCCATGACGGCGACCCAGTGGCCCCCGACCAGGAAGAATTTTTCCCGCGCGACCGAGAAGGTGTCGTCGCCCGAGGAATAAACCTCCCGGCCATCGAGCACCTGGGTCACGATGGCGCTCATGCGGTCGAGGTCGCAGGTGATGAGGGTGATGTGGCTCAACCCCTCGATCATGCGGCCTCGTCCTGGGCGGCGAGCTGGGCGGCTTGGTGCTCCGTGATGAGGGCGTCGATCAGTTCGTCCAGAGCATTGCCGCTGATCACCTCCTCGAGCTTGTAGAGGGTCAGGTTGATCCGGTGGTCGGTGACCCGCCCCTGCGGGAAGTTGTAGGTGCGGATGCGCTCGGAGCGGTCGCCGGAGCCGACCTGGGCCTTGCGGTCGGCCGCACGGGCGGCGTCCTTGGCGGTGCGCTCCGCGTCGTAGAGGCGGGCGCGCAGGAGGGCGAGCGCCCGGGCGCGGTTCTTGTGCTGGGAGCGCTCGTCCTGGACGAAGACCACCGTGCCGGTCGGGATGTGGGTGATGCGGATCGCCGATTCGGTCTTGTTCACGTGCTGGCCGCCCGCGCCCTGCGCCCGCATCGTGTCGATCTTCAGGTCCGCGTCGTTGATGTCGATGTCGACGTCCTCGGCCTCCGGGAGCACCGCCACGGTGGCGGCGGAGGTGTGGATGCGCCCTTGCGTTTCCGTATCCGGCACGCGCTGCACCCGGTGGACCCCGCTCTCGAACTTCAGGCGCGCGAAGACGCCCCGGCCCTTCACCTCGGCCACGACCTCCTTGTAGCCGCCGGCCGTGCCCTCGCTCGCGGACACGACCTCGACCTTCCAGCCCTTCAGGTCCGCGTAGCGGGTGTACATACGCAGCAGGTCGCCGGCGAAGAGGGCGGCCTCGTCGCCGCCGGTGCCGGCGCGGATCTCGAGGATCGCGCTCTTCTCGTCCGCCTCGTCCTTGGGCAGCAGGATAATGCGCATGGCCTGCGCGGCCTTCTCGACCTCCTCGCGGGCCTGGGGAAGCTCCTCCTCGGCCAGGGCCCGCATCTCGGGGTCGGTCTTCGAATCCTCCAGCAGCGCCTCGAGCCCTTTCAGGTTCTCCTCGGCGGACTGGTAGGACCGGATCGCCGCCACCACGTCGTCGAGCTCGGCGAGCTCCCGGGACAGGGACACGAAGGTTTCCGGATCCGGGCCGGCATTGAGGGTCGCCGTGATGATCTCGTGGCGGGCCAGGATGGCGTTCAGGCGTTCAGACGGAGGAGCGATCGACATCAGACCGGAATACCATGGCTTTCCGCAAAGCGAAGGAGCTTGGGACGCAGCGTTTCGCCGCCCCCGGCATGTTCGAGCTCCTGGGCGATCAGGTCGGCGACGCCGCCGGCATGGAGCTCGAGCAGCATGGCCTTGACCGGGCCGATGGCAGCCGGGGACATGGAGAGCGACCGGAAGCCGAGGCCGATCAGGGCCATGGCCTCCAGGGGACGGCCGCCGATCTCGCCGCAGATCGTCGCCTGGCAGCCGGAGGCCAGCGCCTCGTCGGCCACCATCTTGAGGGCCCGCAGCATGGGGGCGCTCAAGGGGTCGAAGCGGTCCGCGACCCGGCGGTTCTCCCGGTCGATGGCGAACAGGAACTGCATCAGGTCGTTCGACCCGATGGAGACGAAGTCGGCGAGCGCGCAGATTTCCTTGAGCTGGAACAGGAGGGACGGGACCTCCAGCATCACCCCGAGCTTCAGGTCGGAGGGCAGGGGGTGCCCGTGATGGGAGAGATGCGCCCGCTCCCGCTCCACGAGGCTTCTTGCCCGGACGAACTCGTCGCAGGTGGCCACCATCGGGAACATGATCTTCAGGGGCCGGCCGCCGGCCGCTTTCAGGAGCGCCCGCACCTGGGCCCGCAGAAGGCCCGGCCGGTCGAGGCCGATGCGGATCGCGCGCCAGCCCAGCGCCGGGTTCTCCTCCTCCACGGCCTGCATGTAGGGCAGGATCTTGTCGCCGCCGATGTCCAGGGTCCGGAAGGTGACCGGCCGCTCCTCGGCGGCCGCGAAGACGGCGCTGTAGAGGGCCTGCTGCTCGCTCGCCGAGGGCATGCGCTCGGCGATCATGAACTGCAGCTCGGTCCGGAACAGGCCGACCCCGCTGGCGCCGGTTTCGGCGAGATGCGGCAGGTCGACCAGAAGGCCGGCATTGAGCTGGAGGTTCACCGCGACGCCGTCCTTGGTGACGGCCGGCACGTCGCGGAGCTTGAGGTACTGCTCCTGGCGCTTGGCCCGCAGGCGCGCCTTCTCGGCATAGGCCGCCTCGACGTCCGGGCTCGGCCGGATCTGCACCTCGCCCGCGGCGCCGTCCACGATGATGGCGTCGCCCTGCTCGGTCAGGGCGGTGACGTTCTCCATCTCGCCGACCGCCGGGATGCCCAGCGCCCGCGCCACGATGGCGATGTGGCTGGTGGGCCCGCCCTCCTCCAGCACGAGGCCGCGCAGGCGGGAGCGGTCGTAATCGAGGAGCGCCGCCGGTCCCATGGAGCGGGCGACCAGGATGGCATTGTCGGGCAGGGAGCTGGTGCCGACCACCAGGTTGCGCCCGACGAGGCGGTGGAGCAGGCGGTTCGCCAGATCGTCGAGGTCGTGCAGGCGCTCGCGCAGGTACGGGTCGGTCTGGCGCATCATGCGGGCGCGGTTGTCGGACTGCACCCGTTCCACGGCGGCCTCGGCCGTGAGGCCCGAGGCGACCGCCTCGCGCATGCGCCGCAGCCAGCCCTGGTCGTGGGCGAACATGCGAAAGGTCTCCAGGACCTCCCGGTGCTCCCCGTGATGGGCCACGTCGCCGCGCTCGATCAGCTCGTCGATGGAGGTGCGCACCTCCAGGATGGCCTCCTCGAGGCGGCTCAGCTCGGCCTCGACGTTCTCGGCGATCAGGTTCTTCACCACCACCCGCGGCTCGTGCAGGACCACGTAGCCGAGGCCGACGCCGTCCGCGAGGGCGACCCCCTTCTGGTGCACGGGGCGGCGCAGGGCGATTCCCGTATCCACCGGGGCCAGCGCCTGGAGCTCGCCCGAGGCGAGCATCTCGGCCAGCACCATGGCGGTGGTCTGGAGCGCCTCGATCTCTTCTTCCGTGTAGACCCGGTAGGTGCGGTTCTGGACGACCAGGACGCCCAGCGTGTTGCCGGCGCGCAGGAGCGGCACGCCCAGGAAGGCGTGGTAGATCTCCTCGCCCGTCTCAGGCTTGTAGGAGAAGGACGGGTGGCTCTGGGCGTCCGAGAGGGCGAGCGGCTCGGCGGTCGAGGCGATGAGACCCACGAGGCCTTCGCCCGCCCGCATGGTCGTGAGGTGCACCGCCTCGCGGTTGAGGCCCTCGGTGGCGAAGAGCTCGAGCACGCCGTCGCCGCGCATCACGTAGACGGAGCAGACCTCCGCCACCATGTTCGCGGCGATCAGAATGACGATCTTGTCGAGACGGTCTTGCGCGCCGACCGGCTCCGCCATGATCTCGCGGAGGCGGCGCAGCAGGAGGCGCGGACCGCCGGGAGCGGTAGGCATGAGCTTATCGGTTCCCGTCCTATGTGGCCGGCGGAACAACCGCCGGCTGAGCGTTCAGTGTCGCAGCCTCATCGACGACACGTCAATCAGGCTTGATCAAGGCCGTATAGCGAGTGGAGCGTGCGCACGGCAAGCTCCGTGTACGCCGAGTCGATCAGGACCGAGAATTTGATCTCGGAAGTTGTAATGGCCCGGATGTTGATGCCCTTGTCGGCCAGGGCCTTGAAGGCCTTGGCGGCGACGCCGGCGTGGCTTCTCATGCCGACCCCGATGGCCGAGACCTTCACCACGTCGGTGGCGCCCTGGAGGTCCCGGAACTGGATATCGTCCTTGTGCTGGTTGAGCACCGAACAGGCCCGCTCGTAGTCTGCGGCCGGGACCGTGAAGGTGATGTCCGTCGTGGTGGTGTCGTCCGACACGACCTGGATGATCATGTCCACGTTCACGTTGGCTTCGGCCAGCGGCACGAAGATCGAGGCGGCGATGCCGGGCTTGTCCGCGACGTTCCGTAACGTGATCTGGGCTTCGTCGCGGGAATAGGCGATGCCCGTCACAACCTGCTGTTCCATGATGTCTTCCTCGTCGCAGATCAGGGTGCCGAGCTTCGGGTCGGCAGGGTCGTCGAAGCTGGAGCGCACGTAGGTCGGCACCCGGTGCATCATGGCGAGCTCGACCGAGCGGACCTGAAGCACCTTGGCCCCGAGCGAGGCCATTTCCAGCATTTCCTCGTAGGATACCTTATCCAGGCGCCGGGCCTTGGACACGATTCGGGGATCGGTGGTGTAGACGCCGTCCACGTCGGTATAGATGTCGCAGCGCTCCGCCTGGATGGCGGCCGCGAGCGCAACGGCGCTGGTGTCCGAGCCGCCGCGGCCGAGCGTCGTGATGCGCCCCGTGGGCTGGTGCACGCCCTGGAAGCCCGACACCACGGCGATCTCGCGATCCTTGGAAAAGCCCTGGAGGATGCCGGTGCCGTCGATGGCGGCGATCCGGGCGGAGCCGTGGGCGTCCGACGTCATGATCGGGATCTGCCAGCCCTGCCACGAGCGGGCCTTGAGGCCCATTTCCTGGAGCGCGACGGCGAGCAGCCCCGAGGTCACCTGCTCGCCCGAGGCCACGACCGTGTCGTATTCCTTCGAATCGTAGAGCGCCGAGGCCTCCTTGACCCAGCCGACGAGCTCGTTGGTCTTGCCCGACATGGCGGAGACCACCACGGCCACGTCGTAGCCGGCCTCGACCTCGCGTTTGACGTGCCGCGCCACATTGCGGATGCGTTCAACCGTGGCGACGGACGTACCGCCGAACTTCATGACGAGACGGGGCATGGGCGAAAAGGCCGTGAAAGAGGGAAATTTTGCCCCTTCGCGGCGCGAAAAGGCGCGTATACATGACGGCGGGGCCGCGCGCTGTCAACGCGCAGAATTGCACACGCCCCCTCCATTGCGAGGGGGCAACAGGAGTATCCGATGTCCGAGGGCGCATCGACCACCATCGACCCGGCCGAGGTCGCCCGCTTCGAGGGAATCGCCGAGACGTGGTGGGACCCGAAGGGGCCGATGCGGGTCCTGCACAAGTTCAACCCGATCCGGCTGGCCTATGTCCGGGACGAGGCCTGCCGCCGGTTCGGGCGCGACCCGCGCTCGCCCCGGTCGCTGGAGGGGCTCACGATCCTCGACGTGGGCTGCGGCGGCGGCGTCCTGTCCGAGCCGCTCGCCCGGCTCGGCGCCACCGTGACGGGGCTCGATCCCGCCCCCACCAACGTCTCGGTCGCCCGGCTCCACGCGGAACGCAGCGGCCTCGGCATCGACTACCGCAACGAGACTGTCGAGGCGGTGGTGGACCGGGGGGAGACCTTCGACATGGTGCTCGCCATGGAGGTGGTGGAGCATGTGGCCGACGTGCAGGCCTTCGTGGACGCCTGCGTAAAGGCGGTGAAGCCCGGCGGCGCGCTCGCTATGGCGACCCTCAACCGGACCCTGCGCTCCTTCGCGCTCGCGATCGTGGGGGCTGAGTACGTGCTCGGCTGGCTGCCGAAGGGCACTCACGAATGGGACAAGTTCGTGACCCCGGACGAACTGACCGCCGCCATCGAGGCGGCGGGCTTCCGGGTCGCGGACACGACCGGCGTGGTCTACAATCCGCTCCGCGGCGAGTGGGCTCTCTCGTCCGACATGGCGGTCAACTACATGCTGCTGGCTGCCGCCCGATAGGCCGGGGTCTGCTCCCGGGGGGCGACCCGCAGGATCAGGAAGCCGACCAGCGCCGAGAGCAGGGATCCGGTGAGGACGCCGATCTTGGTGGCGTCGATCAGATCCGGATTGTTGGGGAAGGCGAGCGCCCCGATGAACAGGCTCATGGTGAAGCCGATGCCGCACAGGAGCGCCACCCCGTAGCATTGCAGGCGCGTGGCGCCCGCCGGCACGTCCGCGAGGCCGAGCCGGATGGCGAGCTCCGAGAAGGCAAAGACGCCGATCTGCTTGCCGAGGAACAGTCCCAGGGCGATGCCGAGGGGCAGAGGAGCCAGGATCGCGTCGACCGAGAGCCCCGCGAAGGACACGCCCGCATTGGCGAAGCCGAAGATCGGGATGATCGCGTAGGCGACCCAGGGCTGGAGGGCATGCTCCAGGACGTGGAGCGGGGAATCCTCCGCCCTCGTTTTCTTCGGCTCGGCCTGGAGCGGGATCGTCAAGGCAAGCGCAACACCGGCCAGCGTCGCGTGGATGCCCGATTTCAGCACGAAGAACCAGAGGAGGGCGCCGACCGCCAGATAGGGCGTGAGCGCCGTGACCCCGAAGCGGTTGAGGGCGACGAGCACCGCGAGGCTCAAGGCGGCGAGCCCCAGCATCGGCAGGGCGAGGTCTCCCGTATAGAAGAGCGCGATGATCACGATCGCCCCGAGATCGTCGAGGATCGCCAGAGCCGTGAGGAAGATCTTGAGGGAGGTCGGCACCCGCGTCCCGAGGATCGCCAGGACGCCGAGCGCGAAGGCGATGTCGGTGGCGGCGGGAATCGCCCAGCCGCGCAGGAGCGTCGGCTCGTTCCAGGTCACGGCCACGTAGACCAGCGCCGGCACTAGCATGCCGCCGAAGGCCGCGATGCCGGGCAGGACCCGCCGCGGCCAGGTGGAGAGCTGTCCGTCCAGGAACTCGCGCTTGATCTCGAGCCCGACCAGCAGGAAGAACACGGCCATGAGGGCGTCGTTGATCCAGTGCAGGATGGAGAGGCCCAGCACGTAGGTCTTGAGCACGCCGAAATAGAGCCCGGCCGCGGGCGAGTTGGCGACGGCGAGCGCCACCACCGTCACGCCCATGAGGATCATGCCGCCCGAAGCCTCGCTGTCGAAGAACCGCCGCATCAGCGAGATGCGCCCCGTCCTGGTGATCGCTCCGGCCTCGCCCCGCCCCTGATCCATTCCCGTCTCCTTTAGAAGAGAACGGGTCATAGGGCGCGCGGTTCACGGACGGAAGGCTCAAGCGTGAGCTGTCCGATGACGAATCCGGGAGGAACTTAGAAGCTGCTCCAAGGTGACCGGCCGGTAGTCCCAGGCATCGACGCCCACGTCGAACTGCCTTGTCTGGCGCTTGAGCTTGCCGTGGGAGTGGCCGTGCAGGTCGAGCCAGCCGCGGCCCATGTTCTTCCAGGTGCGGAAGGCGTAGTGGCAGAGCACCAGGGCATGGTCGTCGACCTTGACCTCGGCGTAGGCCTGCACGCTTTCCCAGCCCTTCGCCGCCAGCGTCGCCGGCCCGTCGTTGTTTCCGGTGATCAGGTGCTTGCGCCCGTGGAGGAGGCCGAGCAACTCGTCGATCCGCTCCGGCCGCACATGCAGGGCGAAGTCGCCGAGGTGCCAGACCTCGTCGTCGGGCCCGACGGTCTCGTTCCAGCGGGCGATCAGCGCCTCGTCGTGCTCGGAGATCGTCTTGAACGGGCGCTTGTCGATGCGCAGCACGCGCGGATCGCCGAAATGGGTGTCGCTCGTGAAATAGACCGCCAAGGAAGATGCCCCGCCTGCTCGTGCGGGTTGAAATGGGGCATCCGGCAAAAAGGTCGAGCCGGCTAGTTCCGGTCGTCCGGCAGGACGGGCAGGGGCAGGATGCCGATTCCCTCCTCCAGCAGGGAGCGGACCTCGGTCCCGTCGGCCTCGCCGTAGATCGAGCGTTCCTCGGCCTCGCCGTAATGCATCTTGCGCGCCTCCTCGGCGAAGCCGCGGCCGACGTTCTCGGCGTTCTGCATCACGTGCTCGCGCACAGCCCGGATCATGGCGCGGAGTTCCCGCTCCTTCTCGGAGAAGGCCGCCACGGGCTGCGGCTGCGGCGCGGGAGCAGGCTCCTTGTCGGTGCGGGCGATCCGGGGAGCCATGATCTGCTTGTCCACCTTGGAAGAGTTGCAGTACGGGCAGGTCACGAAGCCGCGCTTGCGCTGCGCCTCATAGGCGTCGCTCGACGGAAACCAGCTTTCGAACTCGTGGGCCTGCTCGCAGGCCAGGGCGTACTTGATCATGGCTGTGAGATGGGAATGGGATCGCGTGATGCCAAGGTTCGCGGGCGTCGCCGCGCCGTCAGGCCGATGCGGCCTTCGCGGGCGCCGTGGCGGCAACCGCCTCCACCTGGAAGCCCCTGGCGTTCTTGAGGGTCGGGATGCGGCCGCGGGCTTCCGCCACGAGGCCGGTGTCGATCTCGGCCAGGATCACGCCCGGCTCGGTGCCGCCCTCCGCCAGCACCCGGCCCCAGGGATCGACGATGAGGGAATGGCCGTAGGTCTCTCGGCCGTCCTCGTGCAGGCCGCCTTGGGCGGCCGAGATCATGAAGGAGCCGGTCTCGATGGCGCGCGCCCGGTGCAGCACGTGCCAGTGCGCCTCGCCGGTCTGCTTCGTGAAGGCGGCCGGGGCCGACAGGAACGAGGCGCCGTTTTCGGCCAGCGCCTTGTAGAGCGCCGCGAAGCGCACGTCGTAGCAGATCGTCAGCCCAAGCCACCCCCAGGGGGTCTCAGCCAGCACCGCGCGGTCGCCGCCCGTATAGGTGGCCGATTCGCGCCAGCTCTCGCCGTTGGGAAGATCCACGTCGTAGAGGTGAATCTTGTCGTAGGAGGCGACGATCCCGCCGTCCTGGCCGATCAGGAAGGCGCGGTTGGCGACCTTGTCGCCGTCCTTCACGGCGATCGAACCCAGATGCACCACGACGCCCCGCTCCCGCGCCACCTCGCGCAGAGCGGCGAGTGTCGGGTCCTGCTCCTCCGGCCCGACCTTGTCGAACAGCTCGGCCCGGTCCCGGCACACCAGCGAGGTCATCTCCGGCGTCTGGACGAAATCGGCCCCTTGCGCTGCGGCCTCGCGCACGAGAGCCGCCGCAGCGTCGCGGTTCTTGAGCGGGTCGCGCCCGGAGCGCATCTGGACGCAGGCGGCTTTGAAGCGGATCGAGGTCATCGGGTTCTCGCGGGTTGGTCTCAAGCTTCTAATAGCGGCTCGAGCTGGCCCCTGTCATCCATGGCGTAGAGGTCGTCGCAGCCGCCCACGTGCCGGCCGCCGATGAAGATCTGCGGCACGGTGGAGCGGCCGCCGGCCTTCTGGATCATCTCCGCGCGCTTCTCGGGCTTCGCCTCGATGTCGATCTCGGTGAAGGCGGCGCCTTTCTCCTCGAGCAGCTTCTTGGCGGCGGCGCAGTAGGGGCACCAGCTTTTCGTGTAGATCGTGATGTCGGGCATCTCGGACAGGTCTCCGTCAGGCAAGAGAGTGACATATAGGATTGGTCAGGCCTCTGTCACAACGCGGGCGAAGGCGAGAATATCCACTGAGGCCGCACCGCCGCGCAGGAGCGCGCGCGAGGCGGCGTTCGCGGTGGCGCCCGTGGTGAGCACGTCGTCAACGAGGAGGACGCGTTTGCCCTTCAGCCGCGCTTTGGCCTCGGGTGGGACCCGGAAGGCGCCCTGCAGGTTCTCCTGCCGCTGGGTCCGGGTGAGGCCGACCTGCCGGCGGGTTCGCTTCACGCGGGCGAGCAGGAACGGGTCGCAGGGCACGCCGCTCGCCGCCGAGACCCTGGCGGCGAGCGCCATGGCCTGGTTGAACCGCCGCCGCCACAGGCGCCAGCGGTGGAGGGGCACCGGCACGATCACGTCGGCGTCGGCCAGCACCTCCGCGCCGGCCCGGGCCATCATGGTCCCCAGCGCCCGGGCGAGCTCAGGCCGGTCGTCGTACTTGAGCCGGTGCACGAGGAGGCTCGCCGTGCCGTCGTATTCCGCCGCCGCCCGGGCGCGGCCGAAGACCGGCGGATCGGCGATGGCGGCAGGCGAGAGGAGCGGCTGGCCGAGATCGACCGCGAAGGGCGTTCCGAGCCGTTCGCAAAAGGGCCGCTCGATGAAGCGGATACCGGACCAGCAGGCGGCGCACAGCGCATGCGGCTCGCCCGTGGCCGCCTGGCAGGCGATGCAGGTCGGCGGGTAGAGGAGGCCGAGCAGGAAGCCGGAGACCCGGCTGAGGGCGGCGCCCACCCGGCGTCGATCGAGCCATCCTGTCATGCGCCGAGCTTAGCGCCGCCCCCGCCCTCCCGCATCTCTCCGTTCGGAGAGGACGATTGGCCCTTGGTTCTCGGGCATTTTCACGCCATATCGGGCGCTCATGAGCGCACCTCTCGTCTTCGACCGTCCCCTCGTCCGCCGCCGCCTCGCCCGCGCGCTGAAGGCCGGCTATGCCGATTTCCTGCTCGAGCGCGCGGTCGGCGACCTGGAGGAGCGCCTCTCCACGGTCCTGCGGGCGTTCCCGCTCGCCCTCGACGTCGGAACGCCGACGCCTGCGGTCGCCGAGGCGCTGCGCCGGTCCGGCCGGGCGGAGCAGGTGGTGCGTCTGGCATCGCTGCCCGAGCCAGGAGCCATCCTGGGTGACGAGGAGCGCCTGCCTTTCGCCGGCGGGCGCTTCGATCTCGCGGTCTCGCTCCTGGCCCTCCAGAGCGTCAACGACCTGCCTGGCACCCTCGTGCAGATCCGCCGGGCGCTCAAGCCCGACGGGCTCTTCCTCGGGGCGGTGCTCGGCGGGGCGACCCTCACGGAGCTGCGCCAGGCCTTCACCCAGGCCGAGTCCGAGCTGGAAGGCGGCGTCAGCCCCCGGGTGGCTCCCTTCGCGGACGTGCGCGACCTCGGCGGGCTGCTGCAGCGGGCGGGCTTAGCCCTGCCGGTGGCCGATTCGGAGGTGGTGCGGGTGCGCTATGGGGATCCCTTTGCGCTCATGCGGGATCTCCGGCTGATGGGCTTCTCGAATGCCCTCAACGATCGACGCAGGACTCCCTTGCGGCGCACCACCCTGCTCCGGGCGGCGCAGATCTATGCCGAGCGCTTCGCCGATCCGGACGGGCGGCTTCCCGCCACCTTCGAGATCGTCTGGCTCTCCGGCTGGGTGCCGCACGAGAGCCAGCAGAAGCCCCTGCGGCCGGGTTCGGCCAAGATGCGCCTCGCCGATGCCCTCGGGGTGCCGGAGACCCCCGTCCCGGCCCCGAAGGAGCCGGAGGCGGAGTAGTGGTTGCCACCTCCTCTTGGGCGAAAGGCATGCCGCTCTATCTTCTGTTTATGCCTATTGAGCAGGTGTCGCCATGAAAGAGCCCGGACCCAACCATCCGATCACGATCGAGAAAAACCCGCATCGCGTCCGGGTCGTGCTCGGCGGCTTCATCGTGGCCGAGACGACGGAAGCCCTGACTCTGAGGGAGGCGACGCTCCCGCCCGTTCAATACATCCCGCGCAAGGACGTCCGGATGGACCTGATGGAGCCCACGGACCACCAGACGCACTGCCCCTACAAGGGAGACGCGTCCTACTTCACGGCGACCGCCGGCGGGCTGGTGCGGGAGAATGCGGCCTGGAGCTACGAGCGGCCTTTCCCGGCCGTGGTCGAGATCGCCGGGCACTTGGCTTTCTATCCCGCGAAGGTCGATGCGATCGAGGAATTCCCCGACTAGCGCATCCTTCTCGGAACGTGACGAGGATCGGCAAGGCGCCGGCATCCTGGGCCGGAGCTCCGTCGTGGATGGGAACTTACTCACGTCCTGCTCGTTGGAGGTACCCGGAAACCGTGCCTTGACGTTAGGAGAGGTCCTTGCCCACCACGATCGCAATCGAATCGAAAACCGTGGCCCTGCGCGGCTTCGTAACGCCCTATCAGCACCTCTACCTCGTGAAGACCGTCACGGACGATGCCGGACGGGTCATCGACGAGCGGGTCATCCGCGGCGATGCCGGAGGCGATGCAACCCTGGTCACGCAGGCCGACATCCCGCTCGCCAGATCCGCCGACGCGCGAGGCTCGGCCACGCCGGAGCAGCGGAATCATACGGACCTCAACCTCGGCGGGCGCGATCCCGAGGCCGTATGGCAGCTCATGGTTCAGCACGCCGTCAACGTCGACAAGGCCGATCTCCTCTATGGCGTCGATTCCTTCGGCTTCGACACCGGCCGGGGCGCCAACAGCAACACCCTCGTGGCCTCGGCTCTGCATACCGTCGGCATCAACCTGGCGGCGCATCTGCCGGACGGCGTGACCTTCAACGAGGTGCCGCTGTTCAACCGCCTGGACCAGATGTTCGTGAACGACGTCCTCGTCGGGCAGGCCGGAAACGACCGGGTCTATGGCGGCGTCGGGAATGATCGCATCCAAGGCGGCGATGGCGCCGACCGCCTTTTCGGGGAGACGGGCTCGGATTATCTCCTGGGCGGAGCCGGGAACGACTACCTCGATGGTTCTTCCGGCATCGATAGAATGGATGGCGGAGCCGGCAACGATGTCTACCGGGTCGACGACCGGCGGGATCGGATCATCGAGACGGATACAAGCGAAGCGGGCGGCATCGACCGCGTCTACAGCACCGTGAGCTTCAGCCTGTCCAATCGGGCGGAGATGGCTGGTGCGGAGAAACTAATCCTGAGCAGCACGCTCGATCTAAGTGGAAGCGGCAACAGTCTTGGCAATTATCTTGCCGGCGGATCCGGAGACAACAGGCTTTCTGGCCGCGACGGGAACGATACACTGAAGGGGGGGCACGGCGACGACGTCCTTCACGGCGGTAATGGCGCTGACATCCTCATGGGGGATAGCGGACATGACGCGTTTCTTTTCCGATCGGTTGCAGAGAGCCCCGCGGGTGACGCCACCCGGGACACCATCCGCGATTTCACCTCCGCCGACGTGATCGACATGCACAGCATCGACGCCAACACGCTCGTGGACGGCAATCAGGCCTTCGCGTTCATCGGTTCGGCGGCCTTCACGGGGGCCGGTCAGCTGCGGTTCGAACTGGACGGTCTCGGCAACACCATCGTCCAGGCGGATGTGGACGGAAACCTGACGGCGGATTTCGAGGTCCTCCTCCAGGGCTCGACCCGCCTTCTGGCGAAGGACGACTTCCTGCTCTGACAAAATGACCGGGACAGGCGCCGCAGTCCGGCGCCTGTCCCCACCTTCGCCGACGGGGATGCTTGCCGTCCCGGCTCGCAGCGGTCAATCTCGGCATCCGAGGAGGACCCATGTCAGCCTTCACGTTCAACACCGCTCCTTCCATCATTGTCGCCTCGGGCGCGGCCGTACGCCTCGGTGAGATCGCCGCGGTGCGTCTCGGAGCGCGGATCGCGTTCGTTACCGACGCCGGTCTCGTGAAGGCCGGCCTGGTGGCGCCGGCGCTGCACGCGCTGGCGCAGGCCGGCCTCGCGGTCGACGTGTTCGACGGCGTCGTGGCCGATCCGCCGGAGCACGTGGTGCTGGAGGCCGTGGAGCGGGCGCGCGCCTTCAGGGCCGATGCGGTGATCGGCTTCGGCGGCGGATCCTCCATCGACGTGGCGAAGCTGGTGGCGCTGCTCGCGAGGAGCGGCGAGACCCTCGACAATGTCTACGGTGTCGGCGTGGCCAAGGGGCCGCGCCTTCCCCTTCTGGCCGTGCCCACCACCGCCGGCACCGGATCGGAGGTGACGCCGGTCTCCATCGTGACCACGGGCGCGCACGAGAAGAAGGGCGTGGTGTCGCCCCTGATCATTCCGGACATCGCGCTTCTCGATCCCGATCTGACCCTGGGCCTGCCGCCCCACGTGACCGCCGCGACCGGCATCGACGCGATGGTGCATGCGATCGAGTCCTACACGTCGACGAGCCCCAACAACAATCCCGTGTCGCGCGCTCTGGCCAGGGAGGCGCTGCGGCTTCTCGGCCGCAACATCGAGCGCGCGGTTCATCATGGGGATGACCGCGACGCGCGCGAGGCGATGCTCATTGGCTCCATGCTGGCGGGACAGGCCTTCGCCAACTCGCCGGTGGCGGCGGTGCACGCGCTCGCCTATCCGGTCGGCGGCCATTTCGCCGTGCCGCACGGCCTGTCCAACGCGCTCGTGCTGCCGCACGTGCTGCGCTTCAACGCGAGCGCCTGCGAGGCGGACTATGCGGAACTCGCGCCGCATGCCTTCCCGGACATGGAAGGTAAGGCCACAGGGGAGGGGTTTGCCGATGCCTTGGCGGCCCTGAGCGCCAGGCTCGGCCTGCCGTCGCGGCTGCGCGACGTGGGGATCCCGCAGGAGGCCTTGCCGATGATGGCCGAGGACGCCATGCGCCAGACGCGGCTTCTCGTGAACAATCCGCGTCCGCTCGCGCTCGAGGACGCGCGGTCGGTCTACGAGGCCGCATGGTAGGAAGCTCCATGCCCGAGAGACCCGCCCGCCTCGCACGCTCCGCCTTCCGGCTGTTTCGCCCTATCGCGACGCGCTGGATGGACAACGACGCCTATGGGCACGTGAACAACGTTCAGTACTACTCGTATTTCGACACGGCCGTGAACGGCTGGCTCATGGAGAAGGGCCTGCTCGACTTCCAAGCGAGCCCCGTGATCGGGCTCGTGGTGGAGACGGGCTGCACCTATTACGAAAGCGTCTCGTTTCCGGAAGCCCTGGAAGCGGGAATCGCGGTCTCCCGCCTCGGGCGCTCCTCGGTGCGTTACGAGATCGGCATCTTCCGCGCCGGCGACGAGCAGGCGGCCGCGCAAGGGTATTTCGTGCACGTCTATGTGGACCGCGCGACGCAGCGCCCGGTCGAGATTCCGGAGACCATCCGCGCGGCGCTTGGCGCGCTCGCGTGAGGTCCGAACGGCTTGCGTCAGCCGAAGGCCAGCATCACGGTGATCAGCACCCCGAGCGCCACCACGCCGCCCGCAAAGCCGGCGACGGTCAGCGCATTGTTGAAATCCCGGCGATCCATGAAGAGCCTCCTGGCGACAGCCCCATCAACGCCCGGAGGCGCGGATCGTCCCAGCGTGGCGGCGCGGGAGCGTCCAAAGGGCGCGGCCTTGGCTCAGGCCTTGCGCCTGAAGCGCCCGCTCAAGGACACGAGGGCGACGCCCGTCAGTACCACGCCGCCGCCGATCATCTCGCGGCCGCCGATCTGCTCGCCGAGGAACAGGACCGCCAGGGCCGTGGTCCAGACCGGCTGGAGATAGCCGACCATCGAGGCGCGGGTCGGGCCGGCGCGGCGGATGAGGCGCATGAACAGCAGGATCGGCAGCGCTGTCGAGATGATGCCCAGCGCCAGGAGCGGCGCCGCACTCTCGGGCACCACCGCGAAGGCCGCGGGGCCGGCGAGCGTCAGCGCCAGCACCGTAGCCGGAAAGCCCGAGCAGATCTGCTGGCCGAGCGCGAGGCGCGCCGGCTCCGCGTGCCGGATGGTGCGCACGTAGAGGTTCGCGCTGGCATAGCTGAGCGCGGTCGCCATCATAAGCATGACGCCCCAGGGGCTGATGCCGCTGTCCGGCAGCGCCGCAGGCCCGATGAGGATGCCCATGCCGGCCAAGCCGACGAGCACTCCCGCGAAACGTCTGAGGGTCAGGCGCTCGTCGACGAAGAGCAGGTGCGACAGCACCGCGACGAGCAGCGGTCCGGAAGCCTGGATCATGGCCGCGGGCGCCGTGCCGATCCGGGTGAGCGCATGGGCCACGAGCACGTTCGGAAGCCAGCCGTTCAGGGTTCCGAGGACGATCCAGTGCCGCAGCTCGCCGCCTTGAGGGCGGATCTGCTTGCCCTGCACTGCGAACCACGAGGCGAGGACAGTGGCGCCCACCAGCCCGCGCATGGCCGCGAGCACGAACGGGTTGATGTCGCCGCTCAGCTTGATGAACAGAAACGAGGTGGACCACAGCATCGAGCAGACGAGGAGATTCGTCGCCAGGAAGGCGTGGGACGGGGCCACGGGAAGTGCGGCGGCTTCCCTCTGCGCGGTGGTCATCGACGGGCTCAGGCGAGGAGATCGAGAAGGAACGGGATGAGCGGCTCGTCGGCGGGCGGCATGGGATAGCTGCGCAGCTCCTGCGGCTTCACCCATTTCAGGGCCTGTCCCTCGCGCGGCTGCACGAACCCGTCCCAGCGGCGGCAGACGTAGAGCGGCATGAGGAGGTGGAAGTTCTCGTAGGCGTGGCTCGCGAAGGTGAGAGGGGCGAGGCACGGCTCCTTGACGGTGATGCCGAGCTCCTCGTGCAGCTCCCGGATGAGAGTCTCCTCCGGCCGCTCGCCTGGCTCGACCTTGCCGCCGGGAAACTCCCAAAGGCCTGCGAGCTGCTTCCCTTCGGGCCTCTGAGCCAGGAGGATGCGGTTGTCCTGGTCCACCAAGGCGACGGCGACCACGAGGGTGAGCTTGAGAGGGGGCACGTCTGCGCGTCCAGTTGACCGTTCGGCGTGGCGGAAATGTCGAGGCGCTCCTTGCCGGTGACCAGGAGAGCATGTGCGCTCTAGCACGGGCCGGCCCGGTCATGAAGGCCCGTCCATTGCCGGACCGGACTTCCTTTACATGTTACATCGTTGCGATACTGATATCGCCAAGCTGAACCATGCAAAGGAGTGTCCCATGACGAAGATCGGTCTCATCGTCGGAGCCGGCCTGGCGGCCTGGCTTCTGGCCGGAAGCGAAGCGAATGCCGCCGACTGCATCGTCCCGCCGACCTACATCAACGGCTATCTCTCGGAGGTGGAAGGCGAGATGACGGTCAAGGCCGGCAAGGGCTGCGGCTTCGGCCTCAACGGCATCGAGGGGGCAATCGACGAGGCCGTCATCGTCCAGAAGCCGAAGGTCGGCATGGCCGGGGTCCGGGGGCTCACGCCCTACTACGTCGCCAAGCCGGGCTATCAGGGGCCGGACGAGTTCTCCTACGCGTTCATCGGGACGGGCCGGCATGGCGGCCCGATGCGCGTGGTCTTCAAGCGCAAGGTCACGGTCGTCCCGTGAGCGCCGACCGGATCAGCTCCGGTAGTCGCCGTTGATCTCCACATAGGCCTTGGTGAGGTCGCAGGTCCACGCGGTGGCCTCACCGCGGCCGAGGCCGAGATCGACCCGGATGGTGATCTCGTCGCCCTTCATGTAGGCGGTGGTCTTCGCCTCGTCGTACGCGGGGTCGCGCGCACCCTTCACGGCGACGCGGATGTCGCCGAACCAAATGGCGAGCTTGTCGCGCTCGGCCGGTTCGCCGGCCTTGCCGACCGCCATGACGACGCGGCCCCAGTTGGCGTCCTCGCCGGCCACTGCGGTCTTCACCAGCGGTGAATTGGCGATCGCCATGGCGATGCGCTTCGCCGAGGTAGCCCCGGTGGCGCCGGTCACCTTCACGGTCACGAACTTGCGCGCACCTTCGCCGTCGCGGGCGACCTGCTGGGCGAGGTCGCAGAGCAGGCTCTCCAGAGCCTGGCGGAATTCCTTGAGGCGGCGGTCGCTCGGCAGGGTGATCGAGGGTGCGCCGTTCCGGGCGGCCGCGCCGGTGGCGAAGAACAGGAGCGTGTCGGAGGTCGAGGTGTCGCTGTCCACCGTCACGCAGTTGAAGCTCTTGTCGGCGCCCTTCTTGAGCAGCGCCTGCAGCACCGGCGCGGCAATCGGCGCATCGGTGAAGATGAAGGACAACATCGTGGCCATGTCGGGCGCGATCATGCCGGCGCCCTTGGCGATGCCGTTGATCGTCACCTCGACGCCGCCGATGGTGGCGGTGCGGGTCGCCACCTTAGGGAAGGTGTCGGTGGTCATGATGGCCTTGGCGGCATCGACCCAGGCGGTGGGCTTGGCCTTCTTCTCGCAGGCCTCCAGCACGCCCTCGAACTTCGCGGCGTCGAGCGGCTCGCCGATCACGCCGGTCGAGGCGATGAAGACCTGCGACGCGCGGCAGCCCGCGGCGGCGGCCGCGAAGTCGGCGGTCATCTTCACGGCCTCGGCGCCCTTCTTGCCCGTGAAGGCATTGGCGTTGCCGGAATTGACCACGAGGGCCCGCGCCGTGCCCTTCGCGAGGTTCTTGCGGCACCAGTCGACCGGAGCCGAGGGGCATTTGGAGCGGGTGAACACGCCCGCCACCGTCGTGTCCTTGGCGAGCGTCACGTAGAGAACGTCGGTCCGGTTCTTGTATCGGATGCCGGCCTCCGCGGTCGCGATCCTCACGCCTTCGATGGGCGGCAGCGTCGGATAGGCCTTGGGCGCGAGCGGCGAGACGGTCTTGGACATGGAGAACCCGGGGGAGCTGGTCGGAATGCCGATAGGAAATGCGACCTGTGGTTTTTTAAGGCTTTTTGTCAAGCCCGCGCATGGCCGGGAATGCCCGCCCAAGCTTGGAACGAGGGATTCCCGGCTCCGTTGACCCACCATTCAACGACGGAGATTTTCATGACGGCTAAGCATCCGAAGACCAAACCCGAGGAACGTCCGCGCAGCGACCTCGACGTCGATCCCGGCATCGGCCGCTCCAAGGGCACCACCATGACGGGCGAAGACCCGCGCGACCTCGACGGCGGCTCGACCTTCCAGGGCGACGTGGAGAACCAGACCACCCGCGAGGGCGGCGTCGATCCCAACCGGATGGGCCGGACGAACAAGTGACATCGGCTTGGTGAGTCGATGTCATCCCCGGCGCGGTCAGGCGCGGGATGGGGATCCACCCTCTCGCGTGGCTCTGATGGATTCCCTTCCCCTCTGGTGGCTTGCGCAACCTCCCGCCGCGAATGACACTCAACAAAAAGGGCGGCTCCGGGCCGCCCTTTTCGTGTCCGCTGATGCGGAACCTTACTGCTGCTGCGGCTTCTGCTCGACCAGGTTGCCCTTGTCGTCGAGGCGCTCGATCTTGGCCTCCTTGCGCAGGCCCATGATCAGGTCCTGCTGGGCCTTGCGCTCGAGATAGGCGTTCACCTGGTCCTTCATCTCGTCGAAGGACGGCACCGGCTTGGTGCGCTTCTCCTCGACCTTGATGACGTGCCAGCCGAACTGGGACTTCACCGGGTCGGAGACCTGGCCGGGCTGGAGCTTGAAGGCGGCCTCCGCGAAGGGCTCGACCATCCGGTCCCTGGTGAAGAAGCCGAGATCGCCGCCATCGGTCTTGGAGCCCGGGTCCTTGGAGAGCTCGCCGGCCACCTTGGCGAAGTCCTCGCCGCCCTTTACGCGGGCTGCAGCCTTCTTGGCCTCTTCCTCGCTGTCGACGAGGATGTGGCGGGCGCGCACCTCCTCCTCGGGCGTCACGCTCTTGGCGGTCTCGTCATAGAGCTTGCGGGCGGCCTCCGGGGTGACGGCCTTCTGGGCCTCCTGCTCCAGGTACTGGTCGAGCAGGGCCTTGTCCCGGTTGTAGGCGAGCTTGCGGGCGAAATCCGCGCTGTCGCCGACCTTGGCGGCCTCGGCCGCCTTGGCGCCGAGCTTCAGGTCGATGAGGTAGCCGGTCAGCATGTCGCGCTTCTGGGCTTCCGGAATGTTGGGGAGCTGCAGGGCCGGATCGGCGGCCGCGACCGCCAGGTCGCCCTCCGTGATGGCGATGCCGTTGACCCGGGCGATGACCTTGGCCGGGTCGGCTGGCGCGGCGGCGGGCGCAGCCGGGGCCGCGGGCGTCGCCGGAGCCGGAGTGCCGGTCTGGGCGAGGGCGGCGCCCGTCGCGAGGGGCAGGGCGACCCCGAGGGCCAGAATACCCTTCTGGAGGCTTTTCCTGACGTGAAGTGAAACTGTCATTGCGATTCCTCTGGTGAGCTTGACGACCGCTCACAAAGCGCCGCGATCGTTGGCTGAATGTGTTTACGTTTGCAAGGGATGGCATATTTATGTCACAGCATCGCCGCTCGCGGGGCCTTGAACGGGGCCAAGCCTGTGGACGGTCGGGCTGCGCCACTCCGGCACAGCCTTTAAGATGCGTTTCGGCGTAATTAAGTCTATAAGGCGGCTCAAATCGCCCCCTTATCCAGAATCCTGAAAGTCTGAAGGCTCTCGATGTTCGGTTCTCTCGCCAAGAAAATCTTTGGTTCGGTCAATGATCGCCGGCTGAAGTCCTACCGGCCGAAGGTGGCGGCCATCAATGCGATGGAGGCCGAGCTCGAAGCCCTGTCCGACGACCAGCTGCGCGCCCGCACGGACGAGTTCAAGGCCCAACTGGCCGCCGGCAAGACCCTGGACGACATCCTGGTCCCGGCCTTCGCGACCGTCCGCGAGGCGGCCAAGCGCACCCTCGGCCAGCGCCACTTCGACGTCCAGCTCATCGGCGGCATGGTGCTCCACGAGGGCTCGATCGCCGAGATGCGCACCGGCGAGGGCAAGACCCTGGTGGCGACCCTGCCGGTCTACCTCAACGCGCTCGCCGGCAAGGGCGTCCACGTGGTGACCGTGAACGACTACCTCGCCCGCCGCGACTCGGAGTGGATGGGCCAGATCTACCGCTTCCTCGGCCTCTCGGTCGGCGTGATCGTCCACGGGCTCGACGATGCCGAGCGCGCTCAGGCCTATGCGGCGGACATCACCTACGGCACCAACAACGAGTACGGCTTCGACTATCTTCGCGACAACATGAAGTACGAGATGGCGCAGATGGTCCAGCGGGGCCACAACTTCGCCATCGTGGACGAGGTCGACTCGATCCTCATCGACGAGGCGCGCACGCCGCTCATCATCTCCGGCCCCCTCGACGACCGCTCCGACCTCTACAACGCCGTCGACAAGATCATCCCGCTCCTCGCCAAGACCGACTACGAGGTCGACGAGAAGCAGCGCTCCGTGGCCCTGACCGAGGGCGGCACCGAGAAGATCGAGGAGCTGCTGCGCACCGAGGGCCTGCTCAAGGAGGGCGACCTTTACGACGCCCAGAACGCGACCCTCGTGCACCACATGAACCAGGCGTTGCGCGCTCACACCCTGTTCCAGCGCGACAAGGACTACATCGTCCGCAACGGCGAGGTGGTGATCATCGACGAATTCACCGGCCGCATGATGCCGGGCCGCCGCTACTCGGAAGGCCTGCACCAAGCCCTCGAGGCCAAGGAGCGCGTCCAGGTCCAGCCCGAGAACCAGACGCTGGCCTCCATCACGTTCCAGAACTACTTCCGCCTCTACGGCAAGCTCGGCGGCATGACCGGCACGGCCGCCACCGAGGCTGACGAGTTCCTGGAGATCTACAACCTCGAGGTGGTCGAGATCCCGACCAACCGTCCGGTCTCCCGCGTGGACGACGACGACGAGGTCTACCGCACGGCGGAAGAGCGCTACCGCGCGGTCATCCGCGACATCGAGGCCTCCTCGAGCCGCGGCCAGCCGATCCTGGTCGGCACCACCTCGATCGAGAAGTCGGAGTATCTCGCCGACCTTCTGATCAAGGACGGCTACACCCTCATCGACTTCGAGAAGCCCGACGCGCTGGAGCCGCTCTACCGCGACGCCCGCGCCGGACGGGGCACCAAGCACTTCGCGGTGCTCAACGCCCGCTTCCACGAGCAGGAGGCCTTCATCGTCGCCCAGGCCGGCGTGCCGGGCGCGATCACTATCGCGACCAACATGGCCGGCCGCGGCACCGACATCCAGCTCGGCGGCAACGCCAAGATGCGCATCGAGCGCGAGCTCGTCGGCCTCGAAGGCGAGGAGCGCGCGCGGCGCGAGAAGGAGATCCTCGACGAGGTCGTCTCCTTCAAGGAGAAGGCGCTGGCTGCCGGCGGCCTCTACGTGCTCGGCACGGAGCGCCACGAGTCCCGGCGCATCGACAACCAGCTGCGCGGCCGCTCCGGCCGCCAGGGCGATCCCGGCCGCTCGAAGTTCTACCTGTCGCTCCAGGACGACCTGATGCGCATCTTCGGCTCCGACCGCATGGACGGCATGCTGACCAAGCTCGGTCTGAAGGAGGACGAGGCCATCATCCACCCGTGGATCAACAAGGCGATCGAGCGGGCGCAGGCGAAGGTCGAGGCGCGCAACTTCGACATCCGCAAGAACATCCTGAAATACGACAACGTCATGAACGACCAGCGCAAGGTCGTGTTCGAGCAGCGCAAGGAGTTCATGGCCGAGGAGAGCGTGCGCGAGACCATCGACGACATGCGCCACGGCGTGATCGAGGACGTCGTGTCCCGCGCCATCCCCGAGAACGCCTATGCGGAGCAGTGGGACGTCCAGGGCCTCAAGGAGAACGTCGCCAACTTCCTCAACCTCGATCTGCCGATCGAGGAATGGGCCAAGGAGGAGGGCATCGCCGACGACGAGATCCGCGACCGGATCACCAAGGCGGCGGACGAGTCCTACGCCCAGCGCATCGAAGCCAACACGCCCGAGGTCATGAACTACGTCGAGAAGCAGGTCCTGCTCCAGAGCCTCGACCATCTCTGGCGCGAGCACCTCGTCACCCTCGATCACCTGCGCCAGGTCATCGGCTGGCGCGGCCTCGCCCAGCGCGATCCGCTCAACGAGTACAAGTCCGAGGCCTTCGAGCTCTTCAACAACCTCGTCGGCCACCTGCGCGAGCAGGTGACGGGCCAGCTCATGCGCATCCAGGTGGTGTTCCAGCAGCCCGAGCAGCAGGAACTGCCGCCGATGTTCGCCCAGCACCTCGACCCGGCCACCGGCGAGAACGAGTTCGACATGCCGCAAGGGGCAGGCTTCGGGGCCGGATCGTCCCTCGGCTTCGCGGCCGCCGCCGCCCCGACCTCACCGGTCGAGGCCCGCGACCCGAACGACCCCTCATCCTGGGGCCGCGTCGGCCGCAACGAGCCGTGCCCCTGCGGCTCCGGCAAGAAGTTCAAGCACTGCCACGGGCAGTTCGTGGCTTAACGCCCCTCAACGACCGATATGAGAAAGCCCGGCCTTCGCGCCGGGCTTTTTCTTGACCGGCATCTCACGCATCCGTGATGGGCCGACCGGTGTCGCGGCCGGAATAATGCGGGCCGGGCGCCTGTCTTCTTGTCGTGGTCGGCGTTGCGGAGGGGGGTGCCCGAGCGGCAAAGGGGGCGGATAGTAAATCCGCTGGCTTTTGAAGCCTACGTAGGTTCGAGTCCTAACCCCCCCTACCAACCCGTCGTCCATTGCTGAGACGTTGCTGCGGGTCGCAGCAATCCCGGAACGGGCCTGCCGGCGTCGGCGGCCCTCGTGTCGAACACCCGCGGGGATCGATGCTCCTTCGCCCCGCGGCCCAGAGGAGACAGGCAGATGCCCAATGACGCTTGGAAGATCTGCTGGGGGCCGATCCCCGGCCTTCTCCTGCCTCAATACACCTGGCACGTGCTGCAGAGCGAGAACGTCACCACGATCGATCAGCTTCAATCCATCGCCGACCAGATCGAGAAGATCGTTCCGGGCATCGGCCCGAAATCCGGCGACGTGATCCGGGCCGAGCTCGCCCGCCTTCTGACCGAGAGCCCGGCCGCCGGGCGTAGCCGGCTCATGTGACCTGTTCGACACTGGATTCCGCAAAGGAACCTGCGGGGATTGCCTCCCTGGCTCGCCGCTCCATAAAGTGCCGAGCTTTGCAGGCCGTTCGAAAAAGCCATGAAGACAGCATCGGAATACCGGAAGCACGCGGAGGAGTGCCGGGTCCTGGCCCGGCAGGTGCCGGAGGGCGAGCAGCGCGAGCAGCTCCTGGAGATGGCCCGGACGTGGGAGAGCCTCGCCGAAACCCGCGAGGGACTCGTACGCAACCATCCCGAACTCGACACCGCCAAGTCCGCGAAGAAAGAGCGCTAGCTAACGGCCGCCCGCGATCCTCAGTCCTTCGAGGCTGTGCGCCTGCGCTTGGGCTTCTCGTCCGAGGCCGCTTCGAGAGCCTCGACGGCTTCGACCGGAGACGCGTCCTCTACGGTCGCTTCCGGACGGTCCTGCGAGGCGGCCCGGGCGTCCTCCTCGGCCTTCACGCCGCGCTCCGCCTCGAGCCAGTGATCCTGCGGGTCGCCGGAGCGTCCCTGGCGCTCCCAAAGGTCGTACGCTCTTACGCGGATCTTGTCCTCGCGGCTGTCCATGATGTGCCTCCTGCAGACCCAGGGTCCCCTTAGGCTTCAATCTGGGACGGGCATCGCTCCCGGCAACCGGTTCATGGCCGCAAATGCTTGATTCCTGCGCCCCGCCGCCGGACAGTGGCAACGGGTGACGCAGCGGGAGGAAGACCGACGATGAGCGTGCAGGCGGACAGGCCGTCAGGAGGGGCGCGTGTGGCCGTGATCGGCCTCGGCTCCATGGGTTTCGGGATGGCGACGTCGCTCAGGCGCGCGGGCTTCGACGTGGCGGGCTTCGATGTTGACCGCGGCGCGGTCGAGCGTTTCGCGACCGGCGGCGGACGCGGCGCGGCCGTTCCGGCGGAGGCGGCGCACGGCGTCGAGGCGGTGGTGTCGGTGGTGGTGAATGCGGCCCAGACGGAAGCCGTGCTGTTCGGCCCGGACGGCGTCGCCGCCGCGATGCCGGAGGGCGCGGTGTTCATCTCGTCCGCCACCATGGATCCGGAGGTGGCGCGCCGCCTCGCCGGGCGTCTCGAGGAGACGGGCCGGCTCTATCTCGACGCGCCGATCAGCGGCGGCGCGCAGCGGGCCGCCGAGGGAGCGCTCACGATCCTCGCCTCGGGAAGCCCTCAGGCCTTCGCCAGGGCGCGGCCGATGCTCGACGCCATGGCGTCGAAGCTCTACGAGCTCGGCGACGCGGCCGGGCAGGGGGCCGCCTTCAAGATGATCAACCAGCTGCTCGCCGGCGTGCACATCGCGGCGGCTTGCGAGGCGATCAGCTTCGCGGCCCGCCAGGGGCTCGACCTCGCGAAGGTCTACGAGGTGATCACGGCCTCGGCGGGCAATTCCTGGATGTTCGAGAACCGCGTCCCGCACGTGCTCGATGGGGATTACACGCCCCGCAGCGCCGTCGACATCTTCGTCAAGGATCTCGGCATCATCCAGGACATGGCGCGGGCCGCGAAGTTCCCGGTGCCGGTTTCCGCGGCGGCGCTCCAGATGTTCCTCATGACCTCGGCGGCCGGCATGGGCCGCGACGACGACGCCTCCGTGGCGCGCCTTTATGCTCAGGTCACGGGAACCAAGCTGCCGGGCGGCGAGAGCTGACGGGATCGGGCCCGCAAAAGAAAAAGCCCACCGGCGAGGGCGGGCTTTCGAAGATGGATCCTGTGGATGGCCGTTACTGCACGGCCGCCACGTTGACCGTCGACGGCGCCTGCACGCGCTTCTGAAGCGGCTTGGCGGTCGGAACGGAGACGGGAGCCGGAGCCTGAGCGGTCTCGGCGGCGGGCTGTGCCGTCGAGCCGGTCGAGAACAGGTCGCCGATGCCGCCGAACACCTTCTTGTAGAACGGCGTCTCCGAGGGTGCGGCAGCCGGTGCCGGTGCTGGGGCGGGAGCCGCAGCCGGAGCCGCGACGGCCGCCACCTTCGTGGCCGGAGCCGGGGCCGGAGCCTTGGCGGCCGCCTTCGCGGCGGGAGCCGGAGCGGCAGGGGCCTGATCGAGCGACGCGAAGGCCATGGCGGCCGAAGGCGCCTGCGGCCTGGTCCTGCCGCTGTCGTCGAGGGCGATCTCCTGCGGGCCGGAGGACAGGCCCTCGGGACGGCTCACGTCGCCGAACCTGTCGCGCATGCGGGCGTCGACCACGAGCGAGCCGTCGGCCCCCATGGAGCCGGCCAGCGCCGTGCGGAAGGACTCGTGCGAGTCGCCGTCGTGATAGGCGAGCTTGATGGGCTTCACGCCGTCGGCGACCAGCTCCGCCACCTTCTGCTCGTCCTGCGCCTGCTTGTGGCGCACGGCGGCGGCCACGATCTCGTCGCCCGGGTTGAACTGGTAGCGTCCGCCGGCGACCGCGATGCGCGGCTCCTCCTTGGTGACCTCGAAGACGTCGGAGCCTTCCTTCAGGTTCTTCCAGAAGCCGATATTCGGGTCGAGGCGGTGCTGCGCCAGGTTCTTGGGCGTCATCCGGAACGGATAGGACTGGAACTGGAAGGCGCGCTGGCCGCTGGCGAAGGACTCGCGGGCGATGGCGTAGATCTCGGCGATGTTCTGGTCCGTCATGGCGAAGCAGCCGCGCGAGGAGCACGAGCCGTGGACCATGATGTCGCCGCCGTTGCGGCCGAACTGCCGGTCGAAGGCGTTCGGATAGCCGGTGTCGAAGGACAGGTAATAGGCCGAGTTCGGGTTCATCTGCGACGGCGCGACCGTGTAGAAGCCCTCCGGCACCTGGCGGTCGCCCTCGCGGGTCTTGGGGCCGAGCTGGCCCGACCAGCGGCAGATCGGATAGGTCTTGAGGAGCGCGTACTTGCCGTCGGAGCCCCGCTTCCAGACCTCCATCTCCGATTCCTTCTTGTAGGCTCGGATCAGGATGGGATCGCTCTTCGACATTCCCTTGGAGGCCATGAGGGCCATGGCGGCGGGCGGAATCGGCGTCAGATGCCGGGTCGAGCTCCGCGAGAAGTTGTCGTCCTGACAGGCGGCGAGCGCGAGCGTCAGGCTCGCGGCCAATGCGATGCGCTTCATCATGGGGGTCCCCGCATTCTGATCTGCCCAGCCATTGGTGCCGGACAGTTCCCCAATTTCCTAAATCGTTAGCCTTAACTCCGCATTACCGCAAGCGGTGCTGTTATGGAGTTATGGTGAATTGGGGGTAAAAAATCCCTCTTTGTTATAGTTTCCTGCCGATGTTGAGGAACTTTTCGGCCCGGTGGTCGCGCAGTTCCGCCGGTCCCATGTTGCCGAGGTCGTTGAGGGCCTCCTCGATGGCGTTGCCGGTCGCCTCGATGGCGGCGGCCGGGTCCCGGTGGGCGCCACCCATCGGCTCGGTCACGATGGAGTCGATCACGCCGAGGCGCAGGAGGTCTTGGGCGGTGATCTTCATGTTGGTGGCGGCGTCCTGGGCCCTGGCGGCGTCGCGCCAGAGGATCGAGGCCGCTCCCTCGGGGGAGATCACGCTGTAGATCGCGTGCTCGAGCATCAGGACCTTGTTGGCGGTGGCGATCGCGATCGCGCCGCCCGATCCGCCTTCGCCGATCACGACGGAGACGTTCGGCACGCCGAGCGAGAGCTGCATCTCGGTCGAGCGGGCGATGGCCTCGGCCTGGCCGCGCTCCTCCGCCTCGATGCCCGGATAGGCGCCGGCGGTGTCCACGAAGGAGATCACCGGAAGGCCGAAGCGGTCGGCGAGCTCCATCAGGCGCACGGCCTTGCGGTAGCCCTCCGGGCGGGCCATGCCGAAATTGTGCCGGATGCGGGTCTCGGTGTTGTGGCCCTTCTCCTGGCCCATGACGCAGACCGCCTGGCCGCGGAAGCGCCCGAACCCACCCACGATGGCCTCGTCCTCGGCGAATTTGCGGTCGCCGGCGAGCGGCGTGAATTCGGTGATCAGCCCGGCGCAGTAATCGACGAAGTGGGGCCGCTGCGGATGGCGCGCCACCAGGGTCTTCTGCCATGGGGTGAGCTTGGCGTAGAGTTCCTTGAGGGCATCCGACGCCTTGGTTTCGAGGCGGGCGATGTCGTCGGTGATCGAGACGGCGTCCCGGTTCTCGCCGATCGCCCTGAGCTCTTCGACCTTGGCTTCCAGTTCGGCAACGGGCTTTTCGAAATCGAGATAGCTGCGCATCAGACTCTGCAGAAATGAAAAACCGGCGCAGACGGCATGAGAGCCCCGCCGGACCGGCGCGGACACTGGCGATTTGCCGGCCTCAAGTCAAGTTGGGCGGGATTTACCCCGCGACGAGGCCCGGGGGCAAGGGGCGGCCCGGTCAGGTCTCGGGAGGCGCCGCGACCCGGGAGGCGGGCGCCGGCACGAAGACCGGGGCGAGGCGCCGTCTCGCGCTCCGGCGGATAGCCCGGACTGAACCCGGCATGTAGAGCTGCTTCGTGGCCTCGACGATGTGCAGGCCCGCCCCCGGCAGGGACATGGCCGAGCCGATCCGCTCCCAGGCCTGGGCGGAGCCGAGCAGGAAGCGGCTGCGAAGCGGCGGCACGTAGAGGGTCTCGGCCCAGCCCTCGGGCGAGAACCAGGTCTGGCGCATGAGGGTCTTGAGCTGCGACCGGCTGTAGGGCTGGCCGTAGCCGAACGGGGTCGTGTCCATGCGGGCCCAGAGCCCGCGCCGGTTGGGCACCACCACGATGATCCGCCCGCCCGGGGTGAGGATGCGCCAGATCTCGTGCAGCAGCTCACTCGGGCTCTCGACGGTTTCGAGGGCGTGGATCAGGAGCACCCGGTCGATGGAGGCGTCGGGCAGGGGCATCATGAGGGGATCGACCAAGGCCGAGGCCGAGGGGCCCGTGCTCGGCCAGTTCACCACTCCCTGGCTCGCCGGCATGAAGGCGAGCGCCCGCTCGCACTGTCCCCGGACGGCTCCGAGATAGGGGGGCGCATAGCCCAGTCCGAGCACGCGCAGACCCGTCAGCGGGCCCCAGAACCGGCCGATGGCCCGGCCCACGAAGCGGCGCGTCACCCCGCCGAGCGGGCTGGCGTAGAAGCTGCGCAGGTCGGTTATGTCGATGCTCATCACGTGTCTGCCGGCCTGTGAATCGAATGCGTCAAAGGCCAAGGTCTGGTTTCGCGGCCGAACTGTCCCATGATAACTCGTGACTCATCAAGCCACGGTCCGTGCCATGCCCGCTCAAGTCCACGTCTTTCGCTGCCTCAGCGACAATATCGGCGCTCTCGTCCACGATCCCAACACGGGAGCCTGCGCGGCGATCGACGCGCCGGAGGAAGGGCCGATCCTTCAGGCCCTCAAGGACACCGGCTGGCAGCTCACCGACATTCTCGTGACGCACCGCCATGCGGATCACGTCCAGGCGATCGCGCCCCTGAAGCAGCGCACGGGCTGCCGGGTCGTCGCGCCGCAGAAGGCGCGCGATTCCGTCCCGCTCGCCGATGCGTTCGTGCGCGAGGGCGACACGGTCCATGTGGGTGGGCTCCAGGCCCATGTGTGGGAGACGCCGGGGCACTGCGCCGATCACGTGTCCTACTGGTTCGCGGCGGACCGCGACCTGTTCGCGGGCGACACGCTCTTCACCCTCGGCTGCGGGCGGGTGCTGGAAGGGGACTACGCGGACCTCTGGGCCTCGCTGCAGCGCCTCGCGGCGCTTCCCGACGACGCCCGGGTCTTCTGCGGCCACGACTACACCCTCTCGAACGGACGCTTCGCCCTTGCGGCCGATCCCGACAATGCGGCCCTCAAGGCGCGGATCGCCGAGGCCGAGGCCGCCCAGGCGAAGGGAGGCTTCCTCGTGCCGACCACGATCGGGCAGGAGAAGGCCACGAACCCCTTCCTGCGCGCGGGCGATCCGGCGCTCGCCAAGGCCGTCCACAAGGAGGGCGGCGCCCCGCCGGTCGAGGTCTTCCGCGCCCTGCGGGAATGGAAGAACAGGTTCTGACGCCGAGGCGGATTTGGGGGTATAAGGATTCCATGAGCGATCACAGCCTCATTCTCGGACTCGAGAGCCGTCTCCTCAACGCCTGGCCGTCCTTCGACTACCAGGCCTATGACGGCTGGATCCTGCGGCTTGCGAACGGCTACACGAAACGCGCCAATTCCGCGACGCCGCTCATGCCCGGCGCCGCCCTCGACGAGGCGCTGCTCGACTACATGAGCGCGCATTTCATCGCCGCGAACCTGCGCCCCACCTTCCGCCTCAACGGGCTCCAGGCTCCCGAGGCGGATGCGCTTTTGGCCGCCCGGCATTTCAAGGAGATCGAGCCGACGCATGTCCTCGCGGCGCCCGTCGGCAGGGAGTGCGAGACTGATCCGGAGGTGACGATCTCGCCCAAGGTGTCGAAGCAATGGGTGCACGAGGCTTCGGAAGCCTATGGCGGCGACAAGGCCGACGAGACGTCCCTGATGGGCATCGTCTCGCGCATCCGTCAGAAGGCCGCCTTCGCGACGCTCAATCTCGACGACCGCCCGGTCGCCTGGGGCCTTGGGGTCGTCGAGCGGGGCTATATCGGCCTCTACGACATCGTGGTGGCGCCGGACCTGCGGGGGATCGGCCTTGGCCGCCGCGTGGTCCTGAGCCTCATGGCCTGGGGCTGCACGGAAGGCGCCCACACGGCCTATCTCCAGGTGCGCGAGGAGAACGAGATCGCCCGCTCGCTCTATGGCGCGCTCGGGTTCGGGCTCGCTTACCGCTACACCCACCGGGTCATGCTCGGGCGCTCCTCCCCATAAGGGTCGCGACGAGCGCTCCCGCCACGATCAGCCCGCAGGACAGGGCGAGCGTCAGGGTCGGTTCCGCATAGCCGGCGGCGACCAGGATGAGCGTCGACAGCACCGGGGTCGCGTAGGAGGCGACGCCGAGCAGGCGGATGTCCCCTCGCTTCATGCCGATGTCCCAGACATAGAAGGCCGCGCCCACGGGGCCGATGCCGAGGCCGATCAGCGCCAGCCACTGCATCGACGTCTCGGGCCAGACCGTCGTCTCGAACAGCCAGTGGCACACGAGGCTCAGGGCGGAGGTTGCCAGGCAGAAGCCCGCCACTGCGTCGGTGGGCACCTGGCCGAAGCGCCGCGACAGCACCGAGTAGCCGCCCCACACGAAGGCGGCCACGAGAGCGCAGAGGTAGCCCGGCAGGTACTCGGTCCTGGCGTCGAGCGCGCCCCGCCCGGCGATCAGCACCACGACGCCGGCGAAACCCAGGAAGGCCCCGACGAGATGGGCGCGCTTGAGGTGCTCGCCTGGCAGCAGCGAGGAGAACAGCACGATCAGGAGCGGCCAGAGATAGTTGATGAGCCCCGACTCCGCCGGCGGCGCGAGGCGCAGGGCCGCGAAGTAGAGGGCGTGGTAGCCGAAGAGGCCGCCGAGGCCGAGCGCCCAGACCACGGGCTTCTGACGCAGCGCCTTTATGCCCTCGGGCCGCGCGATCCAGCTCGTCATGCCGACGAGTCCGCCGATCAGGAAGGTCATCGCCGCGAGCTGGAACGGCGGGATCGTGCCGGTCGCAGCCGTCAGCAGGGCCAGAAGGGACCAGAGGAGAACGGCCGTGAAGCCGATGGTGGTGGCGGTGCGCGTCGTCATGATGGCCCGCCATAAACGAAAGCTCTCCGTCTGGGGAGAGCTTTCGCGCAGCACCTATGAGCCTGTCCCGCGTTTCGTCGGGACGGCTGCATCAAGCCATGTACTGCCCGCCGTTCACCGACAGGGTCGAGCCGGTGATGAAGCCCGCATCCTCGCCCGCGAGGAACAGGACGCTGCGGGCGATCTCCTCGGCCTCGCCGAGGCGGCCGACCGGGATGAGGGGCAAGATCTTCGACTTCAGCACCTCTTCGGGCACGGCCTTCACCATCTCGGTGGCGATGTAGCCCGGCGCGATCACGTTCACGGTGACGCCCTTGTTGGCGTTCTCCTGCGCCAGCGCCTTGGCGAAGCCGATCACGCCGGCCTTCGCGGCGGAATAGTTCGCCTGGCCCATCTGGCCCTTCTGGCCGTTGATGGACGAGATGATGATGATCCGGCCGAAATTGCGCGCGCGCATGCCGTCGATCACGGGCCGGGTGCAGGTGAACATCGAATCGAGGTTGGTGCGGATGACGGCCGACCACTGGTCGAAGGTCATCTTGTGGAACATGCCGTCCCGGGTGATGCCCGCATTGTTGACCAGGATGTCGACCGGCCCGAGCTCGGCCTCGATCGCCCGGATGCCAGCCTCGCAGGCCGCGGCGTCCGAGACGTCGAACTTGTAGACGGGGATCCCCGACTCGCTCTTGAACTGGTTCGCGGCCGCATCGTTGCCGCCGTAATTCGCCGCGACCGTGTAGCCTGCCTTCTTGAGGGCCATCGAGATCGCGGCTCCGATGCCGCGAGTGCCGCCGGTGACCAATGCGACGCGCGCCATGTCTGTCTCCTTCCCAGGCCGTTTCCAAGCGGGTCTCTGCTGGACCCTATCTGTGGCAAAGGCGGTCCGGGAGCCGGACCGCCTTGAATCATAGCCTAGGATTCGTCGCGGCGACTAGCGCATCGTGCGGAAAAGTGGACCCGGCTTTCCGCCCGAACGATGCGCCGCTTAACAGGCGGAGCATCGGATGGATCCCAAAAGTGGGCACCACTTTTGGGTCCGATGCTCTAGCCGGCATCGCAGCTATCGAACGGATTACCGTTAGGGCGCCGCCTCAGCGCTCGAGGCACATGGCGATGCCCATGCCGCCGCCGATGCAGAGCGTCGCGAGGCCCTTGCGGGCGTTGCGGCGGCCCATCTCGTGCAGCAGGGTCACGAGGACGCGGCCGCCCGAGGCGCCGATCGGATGGCCGATGGCGATGGCGCCGCCGTTGACGTTCACGATCGACGGATCCCAGCCCATGTCCTTGTTGACCGCGAGCGCCTGCGCCGCGAAGGCCTCGTTCGCCTCGACGAGCTCGAGATCGGAGACCTTCCAGCCGGCCTTTTCGAGCGCCTTGCGCGAGGCCGGGATCGGGCCGGTGCCCATGATGGCCGGATCGACGCCGGCGGTGGCCCAGGAGGCGATGCGGGCGAGCGGGGTCAGGCCGCGGCGCTCGGCCTCCTCCTCGGTCATGAGCACGATGGCGGCGGCGCCGTCGTTGATGCCGGACGCGTTGCCGGCCGTAACCGTGCCCTCCTTGGAGAAGGCGGGCTTCAGCTTGGCGACCGCATCGATCGTCGTGCCGGCGCGGATGTACTCGTCCTGGTCGACGATCGTGTCGCCCTTGCGGGACGAGATGGTGACGGGCACGATCTCGTCCTTGAAGCGGCCGGCCTTCTGGGCGGCCTCGGCCTTGTTCTGCGACGAGACCGCGAACTGGTCCTGCTCCTCGCGGGTCAGCTGCCAGCGCTGGGCCACGTTCTCGGCGGTGTTGCCCATGTGGTAGCCGTGGAAGGCGTCCATGAGGCCGTCCTTCAGCATGGTGTCGACGAGCTTGAAGTCGCCCATTTTGGTGCCGGAGCGCATGTAGGCGGCGTGAGGCGCCTGGGACATGGATTCCTGGCCGCCCGCCACGATGATGCTGGCGTCCCCGTTGGCGATCTGCTGCATGCCGATGGCGACCGTGCGCAGCCCCGAGCCGCAGAGCTGGTTGAGGCCCCAGGCGGTCTTCTCGTGCGGGATGCCGGCCGCCATGGCGGCCTGGCGGGCGGGGTTCTGGCCCTGGCCGGCGGTGAGGATCTGGCCGAGGATCACCTCGTCCACCTCGGCCCCGTCGACCTTGGCGCGCGACAGCGCTTCCTTGATGGCGATGGCGCCCAGATCATGGGCGGGCGTGTTGGCGAAGGCTCCGTTGAACGAGCCGACGGGCGTACGCGCCGCGCCGACGATGACGATGCTGTCTCGGGCCATTCCTGTCTCCTGTGCTGGCCTGCCGAACATTGCGGCAGCCTGTTGATGGTTCGATCAAAGCCTCAGAAAAAGGGAAGTCAAGCGCCCTCTGGTGGGGCATAGTCCGATTGCTTAGGAAGCCCTGCGGCTTTGCGCGGGCAGCCATGCAACTAGTATCTAGGCAAAAGTGCTGAAGTCCTAGACAATTAGACATAAGCGGCCCTGGCCGTGCAGGTTTTTTCGAGTTGTGGAGAGGACCGCTTTGGGACACATGGCGACGGAAAAAGAACCGACAGTCATCAAGAAATACGCCAATCGCCGCCTCTATCACACGGGCACATCGACCTACGTCACGCTGGAAGACCTCGCCGGCATGGTGCGCCAAGGCGAGGACTTCGTGGTCTTCGACGCGAAGTCCGGCGACGACATCACCCGCTCGGTCCTGACCCAGATCATCTTCGAGCAGGAGAACAAGGAGGGGCAGAACCTGCTGCCCGTCACGGTCCTGCGCCAGCTCATCCGCTTCTACGGCGACAGCCTCCAGTCGCTGGTGCCGAGTTATCTCGAGTTCTCCATGGACAATCTCTCCCGGGAGCAGCAGAAGCTGAGGGAGCAGATGTCCCAGGCCTTCGGCCCCGGTGCCTTCCACGCCATGGAGGAGCAGGTGCGCAAGAACATGTCGCTCTTCACCGACGCCATGCGCATGTTCTCGCCCTTCGCCCAGCGGCAGGCGGACGAGGACGAAGCCAAGTCCAAGGCCGAACCGAAGACCGAAGCCTCCGGCGAGCTCGAGACCCTGAAGAAGCAGATGGCCGACATGCAGGCCAAGCTCGACAAGCTGGCCCGCAAATAGTCCGCCGATCAGGCGCGCCTGAGGCGCTGAAGGAGCGTCTCCGGTTGCGCGAGGGGCTTGGCCTCGCCGAACAGGGCTCCCTGCATGTAATCGATCCCCCACGCCGACAGCAGCCGGGCCGAGGCCTCCTCGTCCACGCCTTCGGCGGCGGTCGCGATGCCGAGATGCCGGGCCATGTCGATCAGGGTGCGCACGAAGAGCCGGTCGTCCGTCGAGCGCTTGAGGGACTGGACGAAGACGCCGTCGATCACCGCGAGATCGACCGGCAGGGACTGAAGGGCGGCGAGCGACGCATGGCCGGTGCCGAAGCCCGTGAGCCCGATCCCGACCCCGAACGCCTTCATGGTGTTGAGCGGCGCCAGCGCCGCCTCCGGATCGCCCGCGACCGCCTCGGGGACCTGGACGATCAGCCGGGACGCGATGCCGGGCCGGGCTCCGAGATGCGCCGCCAGCATCGGCAGCCATTCCCGGTCGCGCAAGGTCGCGGCGGAGACCAGAAGCGCGAGGCGCGCCTCGTGGTGGCGTGCCAGGTGGTCCGCCGCCAGCTCCAGCAGACGTCCGTCGACGAGGAGGGCGACGTTCGCCTCCTCGGTAGCGCGGACCAGCCCGGTGGGTGCGGACATGCCGTCCGGAGAACCGACGGCCGGGCAGGCCTGGACCAGGGCCGGCTGGCGCGACGGGGCATCGACCAGAGGCTGCCCGGTCAGGATCAGGCGGCGGTCGTTGAGGATTGCCGCGAGATCGAAGGACGCCTGCTCGGCGGCCTTCGGCTTCGTCCCATGGTGCATCTTGTGGAGCACGGCCGTCTCGGAGCGTGCGACCGCCCGGTCGAGGGCTTGGGCGGCGAAGCGCATCAGCTTCACGGCCTCGAAGGTGTGATCCGGCGAGCAGGCGGCGCCGAGATGGAGCGTCAGGTCCGGCGCGTCGGCCTTGATGAGGGCGGCCGCACGCTTCATGGCGCCGGGAGCCTCCGAGGCGGGGCAACAGGCCAGCGTCAGGGCGAAGCGGTTCGTCCCCAGGGCATCGCAGCGGTCGCCTCGGCGCAGCATGGGGCGCAGGGCGCGCGCCACCTCGCCGATGGAAACGTCATCATCCTCACTGACGGCGCCGGCGATGAGCGTGCAGGTATGGGAGAGCTGCGCCGCCTCGTCGATCTGGTCCTGGATCTGCCGAAAGAGGGCCGAGCGCGCCTTGATGGCGGCCGGCAGGAGTTCCGGTGCGCTCGCGGCCGGATCGGCCCGCAGCAGCCCGCGCAGGAGGGAGGGACGGCCCTCGGCATCGACCTGCCAGCGGCCGGCATCCTGCACCATCAGGACATGGCCGGCCGAGAGGCGCAGGGCGTAGCACCCGTCGAACGTGCGGTTGCCGCGCTCGTCCGCCGCCATGGCGTCCCGGCGGTCGAGCCCGCTTCCCGGCTCGATCATCTGGGCGAAGGCCCTGCCGGTTCGGGGGAGGACGCTTGGCGAGAGACCGAGCACGTCGGCGGCGTTGGGCCCCCAGGTCAGCGCATCGGACCCGAGATCCCACGCATAGGTGACGCCTTTCAGGGCCGCGAGGGCGGCCTGCGGACCCGTGGGAGCGGCCTTTCGCGGCGTCCGGGATGCGCCTTTGAAGATTCCCGTCCGACCCTGCCGCCTCGTCGCCATCACGCTCATCCTCGATCACCCGCCGCCCGGGGAGGAGCGGCGCGAAGGGCGCAGCCAGCTCGAACCCCGGAGGAACAAGGGGGCAGGATCCGGCCTCAGGCTTAAGGGAGCGTAAAGGCCGGGCCGGAAAACCAAGCTTGGCCGGGCTTTTCCACGCACAAAAAACCGGCGCTGAGACGCCGGTTCTTGATGTCGCAGGATGCGAAGTCTTAGGCTTCCGACTTCACCTTCAGGACCTGACGGCCACGGTACATGCCGGTCTTCAGGTCGATGTGGTGAGGACGGCGCAGCTCGCCGGAATCCTTGTCCTCGATGTAGGTCGGGGCCTTCAAGGCATCGGCGGAGCGACGCATGCCGCGCCGCGAAGGCGACGTTTTTCTCTTTGGAACGGCCATTTCTCGTCTCCGGTCAATAGCGGAGCGCCCGCTCAAACCGGGGAACGCTCACATCTCAATCTGATGAGGTTGCGCCTCATACATGGTCTTTGAGGAAATATCTAGTCCCCTTGGCCAAAGACCTAACTTTTCAGGCAGCCGCTATAGGGCGCCGCCCTCTCCATACGCCCCATGAGCCGCGCTGCCAAGACCTGGTGGCGGCGGGTGGGCCGGGCCGGGTTGCGCACGAGCGGATTCGGCAGGGCCGTGGCGAGGAGCGCGGCCTCCCGCCGCGTGAGGTTCTTGGCGGGCTTGCCGAAATAGCGTCGGGCCGCGGCCTCGGCCCCGAAGACCCCTTCGCCCCACTCGGCGATGTTCAGGTAGTTCTCCATCATGCGGCGCTTGGTCCAGATGAGGTCGAGATAGAGCGCCACCGGCAGCTCCAGTCCCTTGCGCACATAGGAGCGGCTGGGCCAGAGGAAGAGGTTCTTGGCCGCCTGCATGGGGATCGTCGAGGCGCCCCGGGAGGGGCCGTCCTCGTCCGCGGCCTCCACCACGGCGCGCAGCATGTCCCAGTCCACGCCGCCATGCTCGCAGAAGCGGCCGTCTTCCGAGGTCAGGACCGCGAGGGGCAGGTGCGGCGACATCTCCTCGAGATCCACGTAGTCGCGCTCCACGGGCTGCAGGGTGAGCCAGCGGCCGAGCATCAGGGTGGAGACGGGCGGGACGGCCCAGTACAAAAGCCCTAGCCAAAAGACCGTGCCGACCCATAAGAGTACCAGCCCGAAGCCGATCTGAACGAAGCGGCGGAGGAGGCGGCCCGGCGTCAGCACAGGCCGCTTCCGTCCTGCCTGAATCGTCCAGCCCGGCCCGGATTCCCCCTGTACCGACTTCGCGGGCGGGGTGGCTGCCCCCTCCGAATCCAGGCTCGTCATGACGCCATCCACCATCACTTTCACGGCGCGGCTCAGAGAGGCCGCAGAGGTTGTCGAAGCAAGTCTCGAGACCTTGCTAGCAGACAAAGTCCGCCACGGCGAGATTGCCCGGCCGGCCCGGCTGATGGCCGCCATGCGGCATGGGGCCTTGGGCGGCGGCAAGCGCCTGCGGCCGTTCCTCACCATCGAGACGGCCCGGCTGCTGGGCCGGGACGGGGAGGGGCCGCTTCGGGCCGGCTGCGCCGTGGAGCTGCTGCACTGCTATTCCCTGGTTCACGACGACCTGCCGTCCATGGACGACGACGACCTGCGCCGGGGCCGCCCGACAGTGCACCGCGCCTTCGACGAGGCGACCGCGATCCTGGTGGGCGATGCGCTCCAGACCCTCGCCTTCGAGGTGCTGGCCGATCCGGCGACCGATGCCGATCCGGCGATCCGCTCGGATCTCGTGCTCGGGCTCGCCCGCGCGTCCGGGCTCGGCGGCATGGTCGGCGGCCAGCTCCTCGACCTGTCGGCGGAGGGGCGCTACGGCCCGGCGGACCTCGCCGAGGCCGACGTGCGGCGCCTCCAGATGATGAAGACCGGGGCGATCCTCACCTTCTCGGTGGAGGCGGGGGCCATCGTCGGCCGGGCGGATGCTGCGGCCCGTGGCCGTCTCGTCGAATACGGGCGCGCCTTAGGCGCGGCCTTCCAGGTGGCCGACGACATTCTGGACCGGGAAGCCTCGGCCGAGGCGATGGGCAAGCGCACCGGCAAGGATCAGGAGAAGGGCAAGGCGACCCTGGTCGACCTCCTCGGCATGGAGGGCGCAAGGCGCGAATGCCGCGACCTCGTCGAAAAGGCGCAAGGCGCTCTCGACGGGTTCGGCCCCCGGGCGGAGATCCTGCGGGAGGCGGTGCGCTTCGTGGTCGAGCGGGAGGCCTGAGACGGCGTCACTCGCCGTCCGGCCGGCGGCGGTTCTTTCCGTCCCGTTCAGGATTGTGCCTGAGCACCGCCCGCAGGGCGAGGAACAGCCCCATGCCCAGCACGGGCCAGTGGAACCAGATGCTGTTCCCGGTGAGGATGTCGATCAGGAACAGGAAGATCGACACGACGACGACCGTCGCGACGGGCCGCGGCAGGCCCGCGAACCAGTCGAGGACGGCCTGCGTGGCGCCTGCCGGCTCCCGTTCCTGCGGACGGCGGAGGTCGGATGCCCCGAACGCTCTTGCGGCCTGCTCGTCCGGCTCGGGCCCGGCTTGTCCGCCTCCAGCGCCGTTCACGCTCACCCGGTAGCTCGTGACGGGAGCCGCGACGTTCTTCACCTGCTGGCGGCCGAGGAAGTCGAAGCCGACCGACAGCTTGTTGTGCACCTGATCGTAGACCGGACCCGAGATCATGATCCCGCCGGGCTCGGCGAGTTCCTGCAGCCGCGCCGCGATGTTGACGCCCTCGCCGTAGATGTCGGAGCCGTCCACCATCACGTCCCCGAGATTGATCCCGATGCGGAAGCGCATGCGCTGCGCGTCCGGCAGGTCCCGGTCCTGGTGGGACAGCTCCTGCTGCGTCTCGATCGCGCACTGCACCGCCTCGACGACGCTGCCGAACTCCGCGATCACGGCGTCGCCCCAGGTGTTGACGATCCGACCGTCGTGGCGCTCCACGAGGGATGCCATGGCGGTGCGGTAGCGGCGCAGGGTCGCCAGGGTGCCGGCCTCGTCGCGCTCCATCAGGCGGGTGTAGCCGTGCACGTCCGCGCACAGCACGGTGGTCAGCCGCCTCTTCATCTTCACGTCCTCGGTCATGGCCGTCATGTTAGCGCGGAATTGCCCCGAAGGCATGGGCCCTCGCGGCGCGGAAGAGGTCAGGCCTCCGTCGTCGGGACCCAGAAATTGAGCTTGGAGTGTCCCGGGCGCCGGTCATGCGGCGTCCTGCCGGCCGGAACGCCGCCATTGGCGAGGATCACCTTGCGGGACCCCTCGTTGTCGTCGTCGCAGGTGATCAGCACCCGCGCGAAGCCCTCCGCCCGCGCGACCGGCAGGATGCGCCGCAGCGCCTCGGTCGCGTAGCCCCGCCGCTGCTTCCAGGGCACGATCGTGTAGCCGATATGGCCGTAGGCGCTCTTCGGCAGGTCCTCGGTTCCGGGCTGGAACCGGAAGCCGATGCGGCCGCAGAACTCGCCGTCGCTGATCCAGAAGTCATGCGCAGGCAGGCGCGGCACCTCACGGCCGTCGGACAGGCGGATCATGGGGCTGTTGTAGAGATCGTGCAGGAAGCGCGCGGGATCGCGCCTGAGCTGGCGCAGCTGCTCGCGGCTCACGTCCTGGTCGGTGTTGGGCGACCAGCCGCGGGCGAGGGCGTCTTCGTAGGCCGGAAGCCAGTCGAGGCTCGGGCGCAGGAGGGTGATGGCGGACATGGTGCAATCGGTCATGGGGCCCGAGAGTGGCATCGGGCCGCCGGAACCACAACCGTTCCGGCGCATCGGGGCCGATGCGCTAGACGGTCACCTGCGTGCCGACCTCGACGACGCGGCCGGTCGGAATCTGGAAGAAGTCCGTGGCGTCGCTGGCGGATTTGGCGAGACCGATGAACAGCTTGTCCTGCCAGAGCGGCATGCCCGAATGGCTCGCCGGGCGGATCGAGCGGCGGGACAGGAAGAACGACGTCGCCATGATGTCGAACTTGAAGCCCTGCTTGCGCAGGATCGCGAGGCCACGCGGGATGTTGGGCGTCTCCATATAGCCGTAGCTCAGCCGGATGCGCCAGAACGAGTCGCCCACCTCCTCGATGGAGACCCGGTCCTGGTTCTCCACCCGCGGGACGTCCGCGCTGTTGACCGTGAGGATCACGTTCTTCTCGTGGAGGACCTTGTTGTGCTTGAGGTTGTGCAGCAGCGCCGCCGGGGCGGTGTCGGGATCGCTCGTCAGGAACACGGCCGTGCCCTTCACCCGGTGGGGCGGGCTCTTCTCCAGCATCTTCACGAGCTCGAGGAAGGGCACGTCGATCTTGCGGGTCTTCTCGAACAGGATCCTGGTGCCCTTCACCCACGTGAACATGATGACGAAGAAGACGCCCGCGATCAGGAGCGGGACGTAGCCGCCGTCGAGGAGCTTGACCAGGTTCGAGGACAGGAACGTGAGATCGATCGCGAGCAGCGGGACCATGACGAGGGCGGTCTTGACCGGGCCCCAGCCCCAGGACCGGCTCATCACGATGCAGGCGAGGAGCGTCGTCATCACCATCGTGCCGAAGACCGCGATGCCGTAGGCGCTGGCCAGGCTGCTCGACGAGCCGAACAGCACCACGAGGGTCACGACGGCGGCGAGCAGGAGCCAGTTCACGCGCGGCAGATAGATCTGTCCCGAATGGGTCTCCGACGTGAAGCGCACGTCGAGGCGGGGCAGGAGGCCGAGCTGCACCGCCTGCCGGGTCAGGGAATAGGCGCCCGTGATCACCGCCTGGCTCGCCACGATCGTCGCCAGAGTGGCCAGGATCACCAGCGGCAGGAGGAGCCAGGGCGGCGCGAGCAGGAAGAACGGGTTCTCGATGGAGCCGGGATTGGACAGGACGAGGGCGCCCTGACCGAGATAGTTGAGGGCGAGGGCCGGGAACACGACGGTGCCCCAGGCGACGCGGATCGGCCGGCGCCCGAAATGGCCGAGATCCGCATAGAGCGCCTCGGCGCCGGTGACCGCGAGGCAGACGCTGCCGAGGATCGCGAAGGCGGTGCCCGGATGGCTGAGCAGGAAGGACGCGCCGTAATACGGGTTGAACGAGTGCAGCACCTCCAGGTCGTCGGCGATGTGGAGGAGGCCGAGGCCCGCCATCGACACGAACCACAGGAGGGTGATCGGCCCGAACAGGGCCGCGACCTTGCCGGTGCCGTGGGCCTGCACGGCGAAGAGGCCGATCAGGATCACGAGGGCGATCGGCAGGACGTAGTCCTCGAACGTGGGGGTGACGAGCTTCAGGCCCTCCACCGCCGACAGGACCGAGATCGCGGGCGTGATCGCGGCGTCGCCGTAGAACAGGGCGGCGCCCGCCATACCCATCATCAGGACCGGAAGGCTTCGTCGCCCGAGCGCGCGCTGGGCCAGGGCCACGAGGGTCAGGGATCCGCCCTCGCCCTTGTTGTCGGCCCGCAGCAGCAGAATGACGTATTTGACCGTGACGGTCAGGATCAGCGCCCAGATCAGCAGGGACAGGATGGCGATGACCAGGTCGCGCGTCAGCGGGACCGGGGTGCCGTGATGTCCGCCGGTCGCCGCCATGACGGTCTCCCGCATGGCGTAGAGGGGGCTCGTGCCGATATCTCCGTAGACGACGCCGATGGCGCCGAGGGTCAGGGTCCAGAAGCCTGCCTTGTGATGGCTTTCCGGGAGGGAAGCCTCCGGTGCCGCGGAATCGGCATGTGCGGGGGCGACAGCGTGCTGATCTGCCATGGGTGCTACTTTGCGGATATGCCCGCGGACGGCCCTGTTCAACTGCGTTGCGGTACGACGAAGGGCGGCCCCCTCTTCGCGAGAACGTGGCGGCCGTCGGTGCCGGCGCGGCGGGCTCTCTAGCACATCGCGCTCAAGCTTAAAACGAAATCTGCGTTAGGGTTCCATCACGTCTGGCAGGGCTTCTAGCGCATCTACTCGGCCGCGTCACGTCCTGCCTGCCCGTAGTTCTTGTCGATGTAGTCGAGCACGAGCTTCTGGAAGTCCTGGGCGAGGGTCGGGCCGCGCAGGGTGACGGCCTTGCGGCCGTCGATGAAGACGGGCGCGGCCGGCTGCTCGCCGGTTCCGGGCAGCGAGATGCCGATGTTCGCGTGCTTCGATTCGCCCGGGCCGTTCACGATGCAGCCCATGACGGCCACGTTCAGGTTCTCGACGCCCGGATGGGTCCGGCGCCATTCCGGCATGGAGGTGGAGATCCAGGACTGGATGTCCCGCGCCAGCTCCTGGAACACCGACGAGGTGGTGCGTCCGCAGCCCGGGCAGGCCGCGACCAGCGGCACGAAGGTGCGAAAGCCCATCGTCTGCAGCAGCTCCTGGGCGGTCTTCACCTCGAGGGTGCGGTCGCCGCCGGGCTCGGGCGTGAGGGAGAAGCGGATCGTGTCGCCGATTCCCTGCTGGAGCAGGATGCCGATGGCGGCCGAGGAGGCCACGATCCCCTTGGAGCCCATGCCGGCCTCGGTGAGGCCGAGATGGATCGCGTAGTCGGACCGGCGGGCGAGCTCCTGGTAGACGGCGATCAGGTCCTGCACGGCCGAGACCTTGGCGGACAGAATGATCCGGTCGCGGGAGAGGCCGATCTCCTCCGCGCGCGCCGCGGAGAGGAGCGCCGACTGGACCATCGCCTCGCGGGTCACCCAGCGCATGTCGCGCGGGTTCGCGGAGGCTGCGTTCTCGTTCATCAGGTGGGTGAGGAGCTCCTGGTCGAGGGAGCCCCAGTTGGCGCCGATGCGCACCGCCTTGCCGTGCCGGATCGCCATCTCGACGATGGCCGAGAACTGCCGGTCCTTCTTGTCCTTGAAGCCGACATTGCCGGGGTTGATCCGGTACTTGTCGAGGGCTTCGGCGCAGGCCGGATGGTCGGCGAGCAGCTGATGCCCGATGTAATGGAAGTCGCCCACGAGCGGCACCGTCACGCCGAGACGGTCGAGCCTTTCGCGGATCTTCGGCACGGCCGCCGCGGCTTCGTCCCGGTCCACGGTGATGCGCACAATCTCCGAGCCGGCGCGGGCGAGGGCCGCGACCTGGGCGACGGTCGCATCCACGTCCGCCGTGTCGGTGTTCGTCATCGACTGGACGACCACCGGCGCACCTCCGCCCACCATGACGGAGCCGACGCGCACGCCGACGGTCCTGTGGCGCGGGGCGGGACCGGCCAGGGTCTCGGGGGAAATCCCGGCTGCGGGAGAAAGGGTGCTGGATGTCATCTGCTGATCCACGGCGGCAGCGACCGGCTGCCGTGGATTAGCTGATGCCAAACGCCTCGTTCGTCAAGCGCGACCGGATCACACAAGGAAGAGGGGTCAGTGCCGCTCCTGGCTGTGGCCCTGGCAGGCGGCGCAATGGCCGGCGACCTCGAGCACCTTCGAGCGGGGCTCGAAGCCCGCCCGCAGGAGGATGTCCGACAGGGCTCCCGTGAGAGCCGCCGAGGAGCCTTCGCTGACGCTGCCGCAGCTCTCGCAGATCAGGTAGGCCACCGCGTCGCGGCCGCTGTCGCTGTCGACCGTGCTGATATAGGCGTTGCGGCTCGCCAGCCGGTGGGCGAGGCCCTGCTCGATCAGGAAGTCGAGGGCCCGGTAGACGGTGATCGGGGCCATGCGGCGGGCGTTCGAGGCCAGCATGTCGGCCAGTTCATAGGCGCCCAGCGGCTTCGGGCTGGAGCAGAGCGCCTGCAGGACGGTGCGGCGGATCCGCGTCAGGCGGACGCCGTGGGCCCGGCAGATCGCTTCGGCGCGGGCGAGGGTCTGGGTCATGTCCTTGGAAGGCGGCAGAGGGTGGGGGCGGTCGCTCTTGCTTTCCACGAGAGCCTTGTAGGTTGCTGGGTGGGCCACGGTCGTTCCTCCTCATTGGGGGCTGAGAGGTAGGATTTTGATCAATCCCGGTAATACACCCAATTGATATAGGTTATATCGCTACACTTTCAAAGGAGGGAGTTACGCAATGACATATCGAATTCCCTTGCGTTATTGCAAAGTTTGATCTCGCGAGCCTCAGGCGAACTTCCAGACCTTCGAGCGCTTCACGTCCGAATCCTCAAGGGAACGGGTGACCGGCACCTCGTAGACCGCCAGCTCCTCGAGCCGCTCCTTCGGCAGATAGCTCCGCCCGGGATCGCCGATCAGAACCGTGGCGCCCCGGCGGCTCAGGGACAGGAGCCAGTCCGTCACCCGCAGGGCGAGGTCGCGCTCGTAGCAGATGTCGCCGGCCAGAACCGCGTCCCAGCCGTCGTCCCGGCCCACGAGATCCGCCTGGACCGGTTCGATCCCGACGCCATTGGCCTCGGCGTTGAGGCCCATGGCCGCGATGGCGAACGGGTCGATGTCGCAGGCCGTCACCTCCGCCGCCCCGGCCTTCATGGCGGCGATCGCCACGAGGCCGGAGCCGGACGCGAAGTCGAGCACGCGCTTCCCGCGGACCGTCTCGGGATGGTCAAGAACGTACCGGGCGAGCGCCTGCCCGCCGGCCCAGGCGAAGGCCCAGAAGGGCGGCGGCAGGCCGATCTCCCCCAGCTCCTCCTCGGTCTTCTGCCAAAGCTCGGTGGCCTCGTCCGCCACGTGCAGGACCAGTTCCGGCGCATGCGGGACCGGACGCAGCCGCGTCTCGGCCAGGATGAAGGCGGCGGGATCGGCGATCATGACGTCAGCATCGAAGCGTAGAGTCCTTTCACGGCCTCCATCACGTCCCGTTCCGTGAAGCCGTCGAGAACCCGGGCGCGGGCCGCCTCGCCCATGCGGGCCACCCGCTGCGGGTCGTCCGCCAGCGCCGCGAGGGCCTTGCCCAGGCTCGCGGCATCGTCCGGCGGGACGATCAGCCCCTCCACGTCGTGGCGCACGAGGGTGCGGCAGCCGGGCACGTCGCTGGTCACGATGGCGCGCCCGCAGGCGGCCGCCTCCAGCAGGGTCCGGGGCAGGCCCTCGCCGCCGCGGGACGGCAGGCAGGCGACATGGTGCTCGCGCCAGACCGCGGCCACGTCCCGGGTCGCGCCGTGCCAAGCGATCCCGGGCTCAGCCGACCATTCCTTCAGGGTCGCCTCTGGGATGGCCTTGGGGTTGGACGGATCGGGCGCGCCATAGAGCGAGAGTTCGATGGCGGCGCCCTTCGCCCGGGCTTGCCGCACCGCCTCGACCGCGAGGTCGATCCCCTTGGACCACAGCATGCGGGCGACGACGGCGACCTTGAGCGGGGGATGGGAGGGCAGGGGAGACGGGGTCAGCGCCTCCGGGTCGATGCCGGCCCCGCCCACGATCGTCACGTTGGCGCCTGCGGGGTCGAGGCCGATCAGCCTCGGATCGTCCGTGTTCTCGAACAGGTAGCGCGTCCGGCTTGTCTCGAGACCGCGCACGAGCAGCCGGACGGCGCGCCGGGCCAGCCGCCCGGTCATGTCCGTCCGGGCGCCGAGGAAACCGAGTCCGGTAAGGGCATAGACGCGCCGCCCGACTCCCGCCATGGCGGCCGCGAAGCCGCCCGTGAGAATGCCCTTGAGGGCAATGCAGTGGACGAGATCCGCCTTCTCGTCCTTCAGGATCGCGGCGAGCTGGCCGGCGGCGTAGCCGGCCGCCATGGGATTGAGGCTGCGGCGTTCCGCCTCGAGAGGGACCACCCGCGCGCCCGTCGCCTCGATGGCCTCCCGGTGCGCACGCACCCGCGTGACCACGGTCACCTCGAGGCCGAGCTCGCGCGCCGCGCGGGCCATGGGGAGGAAATGGGAAGCGAAGAACCAGTCCTCGGTCACCACGAAGACGAGCTTGCGGCCTTGGACGTCGGCGGAGGGCAAAGGAGACACAGATCGATCCAGAATGAGTAACGAGGTCCTTCTAGAGCATCGTGCGGAAAAGTGGACCCGGTTTTCAGCTCTCAACGATGCTCTGACCTAAAGAGAAAGCATCGGAATCGATCCCAAAAGTGCAAATTCACTTTTGGGTCCGATGCTTGGGAGCATTTTCGCCCAAAGGGGAGACCGCTCGAGGCCGGAACCTCGCCCGCCGTGCTCCGTTGCCGTCTGGCGCCGGAGCAGGAGACGAGCGAGGATGAGCGATTGGCTGCCGACGATCCTGGGTACCGTGGCGGGGCTCCTGTCCACCGCGAGCTTCGCGCCGCAGGTCCTGAAGGCGTGGCGCGAGCGCGACACGGCGGCCATTTCCAAGCGCATGTACATGGTGACCGTCACGGCCTTCGTGCTGTGGTCGATCTACGGCTTCCTGCTCGGCAGCGTGCCCCTCATCGTGTTCAACCTGCTGAGCCTCGCCATGAGCGCCACGATTCTCGTGCTCAAGATCCGCAACGACCGGCGGGATGCCAAGGCATCGAAGACGCAGGCGGAACCCGGCATGGCGCGCTCCGGTTGACCCTTCCTCTGTCGAACATGGGCGCGTCATGTTGCTGGACCCGAATACATCGCCTGAGAACGTCGTCGATCCGCGGGATGCGGCCGAAACGGCAGGTCTGCGCTACGTGTCCGACGAGGAGCCGGGAATCCGGCGCAAGAAGTTCGGCAAGGGCTTCACCTATGTGGGGCCGGACGGCAGGAAGGTCGCGGACGAGGCCACGCTTTCCCGCATCCGCTCCCTGGCGATCCCGCCCGCCTATGCCGACGTGTGGATCTGTCCCCGGGCCGACGGGCACGTCCAGGCGACGGGTCGCGACGCCAAGGGCCGCAAGCAGTATCGGTATCACCCGGCCTTCCGCGAGATCCGCGAGAGCACGAAATTCGAGCACATGATCGAGTTCGCCAAGGCGCTTCCGGCGATCCGCAAAACCATCGACGATCACATGGGCCAGCGCGGCCTGCCGCGCGAGAAGGTTCTGGCGACGGTGGTGCACCTGCTCGAGAACACGCTGATCCGGGTCGGCAATTCCGACTACGCCAAACAGAACAAGAGCTACGGGCTGACCACGCTGCGCGACCCGCACGTGAAGGTGGACGGTACCGAGCTGCGCTTCCAGTTCAAGGGCAAGAGCGGCAAGACCTGGAAGCTCTCCGTCAAGGACCGGCGCATCGCCAAGATCGTGAAGGCGTGCCAGGACCTGCCGGGCCAGGACCTGTTCCAATACCTCGACGAGGAGGGGCAGCAGCAGTCGGTCACTTCCGCCGACGTGAACGCCTACCTGAAGGAAATCACGGGCCGTGACATCACCGCCAAGGATTTCCGCACCTGGGCCGGCACCGTGCTGGCGGCCCTGGCGCTCGCCGAGTTCGAGGAGTTCGACAGCGAGGCGAAGGCCAAGAAGAACATCCGCCAGGCGATCGAGCGGGTCTCGTCGCGCCTCGGCAACACCCCCACGATCTGCCGCAAGTGCTACGTGCATCCCGAGGTGTTCAACTGCTACCTCGAAGGCTCGCTGCTGATCGAGGTCAAGGACGAGGTCGAGGCGGAGCTGCGCGACAACCTCGCCGGCCTCAAGCCCGAAGAGGCGGCGGTCCTGTCTCTCCTTCAGGCACGTCTGGAGCAGGCGATCGAGGCTTCGAAGAGCCAGGCCGCCAAGAAGAAGCGCAAGGCCTCCCCCAAGCAGGCGCAGGCCGAGATGCGGGCCTGACGGCGAACATTTTCGACGCGCCCGGCGTTGGGACTTGCGTCATGTCCAGACGGAGAGGCTTGCGATGCGCATCCACCACCTCAATTGCGGCTGCATGTGTCCCGTCGGCGGCAGGTTGATGGACGGCGTGAGCCACGGGCTGACCGGCCAGCTGGTCTGCCATTGTCTCCTAGTCGAGAGCGACCGCGGCCTCGTTCTGGTCGATACGGGCTTCGGAACACGCGACGTCGAGGAGCCCTACGAGCGGCTGAGCCCGTTCTTCATCCATTTCAACCGCATCCAGTTCGAGCATCGCTACACGGCCCTCGAACAGGTTCGCGGCCTCGGCTTCTCCCCGCGCGACGTGCGCCACATCGTGCTGACGCATCTCGATTTCGACCATGCCGGAGGGCTCGAGGATTTTCCCGAGGCGCGCGTGCACGTTCTTCAGCCTGAGGCGGAGGTGGCGCAGATCCGGCGCGGCTTCATCCAGCGCCGGCGCTACCGGCCCGATCAGTGGGACGGCGTGCACGACTGGCGCTTCTACCGGCCGGGAGGCGAGCGCTGGTTCGGCTTCGATGCGGTGCGCGACCTCGACGGGCTGCCGCCCGAGATCCTGATGATCCCGCTGCCCGGCCACACGATCGGCCATGCGGGCGTCGCGATCGATACCCCGGAAGGCTGGCTGCTCAATGCGGGCGACGCCTATTTCTACCGGCACGAGATGGATTCGGCGCCCCGCTGCACGCCGGGCCTCGCCGCCTATCAGCGCATGATGGAGATGGACCGTCCGGCGCGCCTTCACAACCAGGAGCGCCTGCGCGCGCTCGCCAACGACCGGCGTCGCGGCATGCGGATCTTCTGCAGCCACGATGCGGTCGAACTCGAAGCGCTGCAGCGTCTCAGCACCGGCTGGCGCCCGGCCTGAGGCTGAAACGAAACCGCTCCCGCGTTCCTGCCGCGCCGGCGCACCCCTGGTCCGCTTCAGGGCCGCGCCCTAAAAGCAGACAGGAACGTCAAAGGGGAAGCGGAAATGGAATTCGACGCCCTGATGCTCTCGCGCATCCAGTTCGCGTTCACGATCGCCTTCCACATCATCTTTCCGGCCTTCACCATCGGCCTCGCCAGCTGGCTCGTGGCGCTGGAGTTCAACTGGCTCCGGACGGGCAACCCGCTCTACCGCAACCTCTTCCGCTTCTGGGTGAAAGTCTTCGCAGTCTCGTTCGGCCTCGGCGTCGTGTCGGGGATCGTGATGAGCTACCAGTTCGGCACCAACTGGTCGCGCTTCTCCGAATTCACCGGAAACGTGCTCGGGCCCGTGATCGCCTACGAGGTCATCACGGCCTTCTTCCTGGAGGCCGCGTTCCTCGGCATCATGCTGTTCGGCTGGGAAAAGGTCGGGGACCGGCTTCACTTCTTTGCGACCTGCATGGTGGCGCTCGGCACGCTGATCTCCGCCTTCTGGATCCTGTCGGCCAATTCCTGGATGCAGACGCCCGACGGCTTCGCGATCGAGAACGGCAAGGCGGTTCCGGTCGACTGGTTCAAGGTCGTGTTCAACCCCTCGTTCCCGTTGCGCTATGCGCACATGGTGATGGGCTGCTACCTCACGACGGCCTTCGCGGTGGCTGGCATGTCGGCCTGGATGCTCCTGCGCCATCCGCACGATGCGCCGGAGGCGAAGCTCGCGGGCGCCCGGCGCTCCATGTCGATGGCGCTCTGGTTCGCCTTGATCTTCGTGCCGGTCCAGATCCTGATCGGCGATCTCCATGGCCTCGGCGTGCTGAAGTACCAGCCCACCAAGCTCGCCGCCATCGAGGGCAATTGGGACCGAATGGCCAACATGCCGCTCCGCCTCTTCGCGATCCCCGACGAGGAGGCGGAGACGAACCGTTACGAGATCGGCATTCCGAAGATCGGGAGCTGGGTGCTGACCCACGCCTTCGACGGCGTGGTGCCTGGCCTCAAGGAGGTCCCGCGCGATGAACGCCCGCCGGTCTGGCCCGTGTTCTTCTCGTTCCGGATCATGGTGGGCATCGGCTTCGCCATGCTCGGCCTCGGGCTGTGGAGCGTTTACCTGCGCTGGAAAGGCACGCTCTTCTCCAACAGGGCGTTCCTCACCGCCGCCATGCTGATGACCCCGTCCGGGTTCGGGGCGGTCCTCTTCGGCTGGTTCACGGCGGAGATCGGACGGCAGCCCTACGTGGTCTACGGCCACCTGCGCACGGCGGACGCGGTGTCGCCGGTCTCGGCGCAGGCGGTGGGCACGACCCTCGTGATCTTCATCGTGGTCTACGCTTTCGTGTTCGGCTTCGGCTCCTACTACCTCGCGAAGCTCCTGCGGCGCGGCCCCGATCCGCTGGAGGACATCCGCGACGACATCGGCAAGAAGCCCAAGCGGCCGTTCTCCCTGCCCGACGAGGGGCTCGAAAGCGGGTCGGGCCGCAGGCCCCTACCGGCGGAATAGGAGCGGCGCGATGTTCGGTTTCGGAATGCAATATGAGGGACTCGCCTTCTGGCTGCCGCTCATTTGGGCCGGCCTGATCGCCGTTGCGGTCGCCATGTACGTGATCGTCGACGGATTCGATCTCGGCATCGGGATCATGTTCAAGGCCGCCCGCGACGAGAACTGGCGCGACCGGATGATGTTCTCGGTCGCGCCGATCTGGGACGGCAACGAGACTTGGCTCATCCTCGGCGGCGGCGGCCTCTTCGCCGTCTTCCACGTCGCCTATGCGGTCCTGATGCCGGCTCTCTACGTGCCGATCATCCTCATGCTGATCGCCCTGATCTTCCGGGGCGTCGCCTTCGAGTTCCGCTTCAAGGCGGACCGCTCGAAATTCCTGTGGGACAACGCCTTCTTCTTCGGGTCGCTGCTCGCCACGTTCTTCCAGGGCATGGTGCTCGGCACCTTCGTCCAGGGCTTCGCCAACGACGGGCGCCAGTTCACGGGCGGTACCTTCGACTTCCTGACCCCGTTCAGCGTCCTGACGGGCGTCGGCCTGATCTTCGGCTACGGCCTGCTCGGGGCGACCTGGTGCGTGATGAAGACGACGGGCGAGCTCGAAATCTGGGCCCGGCGCATGGCGATCCGCTTCCTCGTCGGCACGATCATCGCCATGGTGGTCGTCTCGCTCTGGGTGCCGTTCCTGGGGCGGCAGATCGAGAGCCGCTGGTTCACCTGGCCCAACATCGCCTTCCTGGCGCCGATTCCGCTGATCACGGCCTACACGGCCTACAGGCTGTTCCGCGACCTGGAGGAGGGGCGCCACTACCGGCCCTTCTTCCTGGCGATCGCTCTGTTCCTGTTGGGCTATCTGGGGCTCGGCGTCAGCCTGTTTCCCTACAACGTGCCGCCGAACCTGACGATCTGGGACACCGCCAACACGGTCCATTCCCAGCTTTTCGCGCTGGTCGGCTTCGCGATCGTGCTGCCGATCACGTTCATCTACACGGCCTATGCCTATTACGTCTTCCGCGGCAAGGTCGCGGAGGAGATTTCGGGCGGAGGCTACGGGTACCATTGATGGCCACCGAGCCTTCCCGCCCGACCGAGGGGCGCCGCAGGCGCCTCCTCTGGTTCGTTCTTCTCTATGCGGCGAGCCTCGCCGTCTTCACGGTCCTGGTCTATGGGCTGCGGGCCATCGTCCCGCGGTGAGACGCTTGCGGGCCTCGTCTACCGGTAGCTGCCGATGAAGCCTTTGTCGGTCAGCACGACCCAACTCCGGCCGCGCCGCTCGATCGCTTCGACCCGGCCGACGCCTGGCACGATGCCGCCCGGGGCGACCTCGTAAAGGCGCCGGTTCCGGCCTTCCACCAGGGCCGCGCCGTCATAGACCTCCCGCACGATCCATCCGTCGACGGGCTCGTTGCGCGCCGACCTGACGGGCGGGGCAGGCGGCGTCGGCTCGGGCTCGCGGAGGGAAGCCTCCGTTAGGGCCGGGGCGGCGGGCGCGACCGGCGCGAGCGGTGCCGCCGCGGCCGGTGCCGGCACCTGCGCCGCCGGTGCTGCTGCCGTCCTGGCGGAGAGATCGCCGAGCGTGCTCATGATCTGGCTTTCCATCCGGTCGAGGCGCGCTTCGAGCGCCGATGACGTCACGTCCGGCTTCCGGAGTGCGGCCGCAAGAGCCTCGATCTTCTGGTCCAGCTTGTCCCGGTCCGATGCGCTGGCCTGGGACGAATATCCGGCCTCGGCCTTCAGGGATGCGAGGTCCGTCCTGACTGATTCGAGCTCGCGGGTCAGTCTCGCGAAGGCGTCCTGGTTGAGCGCGGCCACCTCGGCTCCGGACTGATACGCCGCGCTGCGCTGGGCCTGGGTTCCGGCGAAAGAAGCCAGTCCGCACGCCGCCACGAGGGCCGCGGCAGCCACGGCCCGGAGCAGAGGGGCTTTCGAATCGAGGCGGGACGAGGCTCCGAGCTTGGCAGATTCGGTTGCCTCGGGCTTCGGTCCCGCGGCATTCTGTTTCGCGGCGGCGACGGCCGACGCCAGGGCCTCGCTCGCCTTGGGGTCGAGCCGGATCATGCTGGCTACCTCTTTTGAAGGTGCTGACGATACGTCGGCCTGCTTGCGAGCACCGGACAAATCTTGAGAATGATTTCGCAAGTCCATAATGTGACCTCATCGGTAGATCACATGTTCTTAACTATGAAAATTTACCAAACAGTTACGACGTTAAGCCATGTTCTTGGAAAGTTCCCCCTCTAAACGAAGAGTAAAAAAAGAAAGTTAACTGCTTGCACTGCCTTTTGGTTGACATAATTACATTGAATAGGGTTACAAAAGGAGTGGCGTTACGGAAACCGTCACCCAGGGGGCTCCTCATATCTATGAGAGCGTATCAAGAACCCACGCACCGCCTGCCGGTGCAGGAAAGACGCTCGCATAGAACAAGCCCAAGTTCGCAGCCGTCGCGAGGCGGCAAAGCTCATGCGACTCTTTGAGGTTGCATGAGATCCACGTAATAATCACGCGCGGGCTGTTTCTGGTCCGACCATGGAAGAACACATGAAGCAGGCAACGAGAAGATCCAGGGACGACGGCTCCGAGGTCTACAACGCTCTCAAGGCCAGCAGCCCCGCTTTCATCGGGGTCGCCGTATTCTCGGCGGTCGTGAACATTCTGGCCCTGACCGGCTCCATCTACATGCTCCAGCTCTACGACCGGGTCCTGTCGAGCCGCAGCATCTCGACCCTGGTCGGCCTGTCCCTGATCGTGCTGGCGGCCTACCTGCTCCAGGGCGGCCTGGACACGATCCGCGGCAAGATGCTGGCGCGAATCGGTGCCCGCTTCGACGAGCTTCTGTCCCGGCGCATCTTCGACCTGGTCGCAGCGATGCCCCTCAAGGGCGCCCGCCAGGCGGAGAGCCTCCAGCCGATCCGCGACCTCGACCAGATCCGCGGCTTCCTGTCCAGCCTGGGCCCGACGGCCCTGTTCGACATGCCGTTCATGCCGATCTTCTTCATCGGCTGCTTCATCATCCATCCGTGGCTGGGCTGGATGTCGGTGGTCGGCGGCATCGTCATCATCGCCCTGACGCTCTACACGGACGCCAAGAGCAAGGGCCCGTCCTACGAGCTCACCAAGAGCGCGGCCGAGCGCCACGCCATGGCCGAGACCAGCCGCCGCAACGCGGAGGTGGTTCGCGCCCTCGGCATGGTCGAGTTCCTGGGCCGCCGCTACGAGGAGGTCCACACCAAGCACGTGGACGACGGCCTGCGCGCCAGCGAATCGACCTCGGGCATCAGCGCCTTCGCCAAGGTGTTCCGCATGATCCTGCAGTCGGGCATCCTCGGCCTCGCCGCTTACCTCGTGATCAAGGGCGAGGTCTCGGGCGGCTCGATGATCGCCGCCTCGATCATGATGTCCCGGGCGCTTGCGCCGATCGAGATCGCCGTCGCCCACTGGAAGGGCTTCACGGCGGCCCGCCAGGGCTATCGCCGCCTCGAGCACATCCTGTCGGTCGTGCCGGCCCAGGAGGAGCTCATGCCCCTCCCGGCCCCGAAGGGGCAGGTCGTGGCCGAGGACATCTATGTGGGCGCTCCGGGCACCAACACGCCGATCGTCCAGGCAGCCTCGTTCCAACTCCGCGCCGGCCAGGGCCTCGGCCTGATCGGACCGAGCGCCTCGGGCAAGTCGACCCTGGCCCGCGCCCTCGTGGGCGTGTGGCCGATGCTCCGCGGTGACATCCGCCTCGACGGCGCCGCCATCGAGCAGTGGGAGTCCGACCAGCTCGGCCGCCATATCGGCTACCTGCCGCAGGACGTGGAGCTGTTCGACGGAACCGTGGCCGAGAACATCGCCCGCTTCCAGCCCGACGCCTCGCCGGAGGCCGTCATCGCGGCGGCCAAGACCGCCGGCGCCCATGACCTGATCCTGGGCCTGCCGGAGGGCTACAACACCCGGATCGGCGAAGGCGGAACCTCCCTGTCGGGCGGCCAGCGCCAGCGCGTGGCGCTTGCCCGCGCCCTTTACGGCGATCCCTTCCTGGTGGTCCTCGACGAGCCGAACGCCAGCCTCGACGGGGCCGGTGACGAGGCCCTCAACGAGGCGATCCTGTCCGTGCGCAAGCGGGGCGGCATCGTGGTGGTCATCACCCACCGCCCGGCGGCTCTCGGCAACGTGGATCTGGTCGCCATCATGGAAGAGGGCCGGATCAAGGCCATGGGTCCGCGGGACGAGGTCCTGCAGGCCGTCATGAAACGCAATACGACGCCTGCGCCGGCCCCCGCCCGGGCGGCCCCAGGCGCAGCACCCCAGGCAGCCTCGCTGCGGGAGGTTGGATAAATGATGATGAAGATCCAGAAGCCCAAGAAGCCGTCGAGGCATCAGAAGGCTCTCCGCCGCTCGGCCATCGCCGGCGCCTCGATGATCGCCCTGTTCGGCGGCACGATCGGCCTCTGGGCGGCGACCGCCACCCTGTCCGGCGCGGTCGTGGCCGGCGGCCAGTTCGTGGTCGATTCCAGCATCAAGAAGGTGCAGCACGCGGTCGGCGGCATCGTCGGCGAGCTGAAGGTCCGTGACGGCGACCGGGTCAAGGAAGGCGACCTCCTGGTCCGCCTCGACGAGACGGTCACCCGCGCCAACCTGCTGGTCGTGTCGAAGCAGCTCGACGAGTTCCTGGCCCGCCAGGCTCGTCTCGAGGCCGAGCGCGACGGCGCCGCCGAGGTGAAGATGCCGGCGGAATTCGCAAGCCGCCTCGATGATCCGGCAATCGTGAAGATCATGGGATCCGAGCGGACCCTGTTCGAGGCTCGCCGCGCGACCCGCGACGCCCAGAAGGACCAGCTCCGCAAGCGCATCGCCCAATCCCAGGACGAGATCGTCGGCTTCAGGGCCCAGCAGAACGCCAAGGCCCGCGAGGCCGAGCTGATCGTCGACGAGCTCAAGGGCGTTCGCGACCTCTACCAGAAGAACCTGGTGCAGCTGCCGCGCCTGAATGCGCTGGAGCGCGACGCGGCCAGCATCGAGGGCCAGCGCGGCCAGCTCATCGCCGCCATCGCTCAGGCGGAAGGGCGCATCGCCGAGACCTCGTTCCAGATCATCCAGATCGACGAGCAGATGCGCGCCGAAGCCATGCAGGAGCTGCGCGAGATCCAGGGCAAGATCGCCGAGTACACCGAGCGCCGCGTCGCGGCCGAGGACCAGCTCAAGCGCATCGACATCCGCTCGCCCAGCGACGGCTTCGTGCATCAGCTCAACGTCCATACGGTCGGCGGCGTCATCTCGCCCGCCGAGCCGGTCATGTACATCGTGCCGACGAACGACACGCTCGACCTCGAGGCGAGGGTACTCCCGAACGAGATCGACCAGGTGGCCATCGGCCAGAAGGCCACCGTGCGGGTGCACGCCTCGAACCAGAGGTCTACGCCCGAGCTGCACGGCACCGTCACCCGGATCTCGGCGGACGTGTCCCGCGACCAGCAGACGGGCGCGTCGTTCTACACGATCCGCGTGGGCCTGCCGGCCGACGAGATCAAGCGCCTCGGCCATCTGAAGCTGCTCGCCGGCATGCAGGCGGAGGTCTTCGTTCAGGTCAACGAGCGCACGCCGTTCCAGTACATGATCAAGCCTCTCGAGGAGCAGATTGCCCGCGCCTTCCGCGAGCACTGAGCCCGCTCGAGCCTTTTAGGCCTTGTCACCGCGGTCGGTCCGAAAGGCCCGACCGCGGTTTCTTTATGCAGCCCGTTGCGAACCTGCGGCCGATCGGTTCCTGCAGACCAGGGTTTCCGCTCGCAGTAACCCCAGGGGCATTCCCTCCGGAAGGTCGGGTCCTATGTTGAAGGCAGAACCGACCGAACGAGGACAGGACCCGATGACGACGAGGCGACCGTGACGCGACCCGGACCTGTTGCAGGCAAAGGGGCGCAGGGCCCCGTCGGGCTGGGCGCGTGTTTCGCTTTCATTCAGGTTGCCGCGCCTAAACGGTGCGCTTCCGCGGAAGGACCCCTGCGGCCCGTTCGCCGGACCCTGTGCTCCTTGCCCGTGAAACCGAAAGAGGCATCGGCGTATGCGTGAAGCTGCCTTGATCCAACCGCCCCCCTTCAGCCAATCCGAGGATTACGCGCTTTTCCTCGATTTCGACGGAACCCTGGTGGACATCGTCGAGCGTCCGGATGCCGTCATGGTGGATCCGGCCCTGCCGGGGATCCTGACTAGGCTGCAGGAAAGGCTCGGCGGCGCGCTTGCCATCATCAGCGGGCGCCCGATCGAGTTCCTGGACAGCCGCTTCAGGCCGCATCTCTTCGATATCGGCGGGCTCCACGGCCTCGAACGGCGCGTCGGCGGGGAACTCTTTCTCTGCGATCCCGACGAGCATCCGCACCTGCGCCAGATGGCGGCGCGACTCGAGGAGATCGTCGCACCCAAGCGGGGCGTCCTGATCGAGGACAAGGGCTGCTCCATCGCCATCCACTGGCGGTTGGCCCCGCAGGAGAAGGACTTCGCCCTGGAGACCGCCCATGCGGCCGTCCAGGCGCTCGGGCCCGACTACCGGGTCCAGCACGGCAAGGCGGTGGCCGAGATTCTTCCCGCGGCTGCCGGCAAGGGCAAGGTGATTGAGCAGTTCCTGCAGCAGGAGCCCTATCGCGGCAGAATCCCGATCTTCGCCGGCGACGACCTGACCGACGAGAACGGATTCAAGACCGTGAATGCCCATGGCGGCCTCTCCATCCGCATCGGGGGCGGAGAGACCATCGCCCGCGAGCGCCTCGGAACGCCCTCCGACCTGAGGCATTGCCTGTCGGTGTGGGCAACCGAAGGCACCCTTCCTTTCGACCGGATTTCCTGAAGTCATGAGTTCTCTCGACCTTGCCGTCATCGGCAATTGCATGATCTCGGCCCTCGTCGACCGTCGCGCGCGGATCGTCTGGAGCTGCTTCCCGCGGTTCGACGGCGATCCGGTCTTCTCCGCCCTTCTCGACTGCCCGGAGGACCGCCCCGATGCGGAGCAGCGCGGCATCTTCGCGATCGACCAGATCGGGATGGTGAGCTGCGAGCAGACCTATCTCGAGAACACCGCCGTTCTCGTCTCGACCATGACCGACTCCCACGGCAACATCGTCGAGATCACGGATTTCGCGCCGCGCTTCACGCATTACGACCGCACGTTCCGCCCGCCGATGCTAATCCGCCGCGTCCGCCCGGTGAAGGGGCGCCCGCGCATCCGGGTCAGCCTGCGGCCCCATTTCGAGTGGGGCGAGCGCCAGCCGGCCACCACCCGCGGCAGCAACCACCTGCGCTTCGTCGGTGCCGATCACTCCCTGCGCCTGACCACCGATGCGCCGATTTCCTACGTGGCCGAGGAGCGGCCCTTCGTGGTGGAGCGGCCGATGTCGTTCTTCTTCGGCGAGGATGAGCCCCTGCGCTCGGAAGCCGACCGGACCGCGCGCGAGTTCCTCGATCAGACGGTTGCATTCTGGCGCGACTGGGTTCGGTCGCTGTCCATTCCGTTCGACTGGCAGGAGGCGGTCATCCGCGCCGCCATCACCCTCAAGCTCTGCAACTTCGAGGAGACGGGCGCGATAGTGGCCGCGCTGACGACCTCGGTTCCGGAAGCGCCGCACACCCAGCGCAACTGGGACTACCGCTATTGCTGGCTCCGCGACGCCTATTTCGTCATCCAGGCCCTCAACCGCCTCGGCACGACGAAGACGATGGAGGAATACCTCACCTACATCACCAACCTCGTCGACGACGCCGATGCCAATCCGGCGCAGGTCGACATGCCGCCGCTCTTCAGCATCACCCGCTCGCCGAATCTCGAAGAGCGCGAGGCCGGAGCGCTGGCGGGCTATCGCGGCATGGGGCCGGTCCGGGTCGGAAACGCCGCCTATACGCAGATCCAGAACGACGCCTACGGCAGCATCGTCCTGGCCTCGACCCATGCGTTCCTCGACAAGCGGCTGATCCGCACCGGAAACCGGGCGCTCTTCGCGCATCTGGAGACCTTGGGGCAGCGGGCGATCGAGGTGTTCGACCAGCCCGACGCCGGCCCGTGGGAGCTGCGCACGAAGGCGGCCGTCCACACCTTCCCGAGTGTCATGTGCTGGGCCGCCTGCGACCGTCTGGTCAAGATCGCGCGCGCCATGGGCCGGGAGGAAAGGGCGGCCTACTGGTACCAGCATGCCGAGCGGATGCATGCAGTCATCAACGAACGCGCGTTCAATGCCGGGAAGGGGACCTTCGTGTCGTCCTTCGACGGCGAGGATCTCGATGCCACCCTGCTGCTGCTGGCGGAGCTCAATTTCGTGGATGCCGACGATCCACGCTTCATCGCCACCGTGGATGCGGTCGGCAAGGCGCTCCGGCGCGGCGATCTTCTTCTGCGCTACGACGTGGAGGACGATTTCGGCCACATGCATACGGCCTTCATGATCTGCGGCTTCTGGTACGTGGACGCGCTCAACGCGATCGGGCGCAAGAAGGAAGCGATCGAGCTCTTCGAGCGCATCTTGAGCCTGCGCAATTCCTTCGGCCTGTTTTCGGAGGATGCGGACTTCACGACCGGCGAGTTATGGGGCAACTTCCCGCAGACCTACTCCATGGTGGGTCTGATCAATTCCGCCGTGCGCCTGAGCCGGAGCTGGGAGGAGGCCTTCTGAGCCTCCTGCCAGCATGAGAAGCAAAAGAAGGTCCGATGTTCGCGTTTCCTGTCCTGCTCGGTGATATCGGTGGAACGAATGCCCGCTTTGCCGTCCTGCCGGCTCCCGGCGAGCCCGTCTGCCTTCTGCCGCGGGCACTGACCGCGCAGACGCCGAGCCCGGTCGAGGCGATCAGAGCGGCGCTTGCGGGCTACCAGGGCGCGGCCCCGCGTTCGGCCATGATTGCCGTCGCGACACGGGTGGACCGCCCGATCATCCGCCTCACCAATGCGGCCTGGACCATCGATGCGCAGGAGATCGGCACCGCGCTCGGGCTCGAGCGCGTGACGCTCGTCAACGACTATGCGCCCGTCGCGACCTCCGTGACCGTCCTGTCCCTGGAACGCGGCGATCTCGCACCCCTGGGCGCCGTGATGCCGGCGGGGGCCGGGACACGGGTGGTCCTCGGACCCGGAACGGGACTCGGGGCCGGAGCCCTCGTGCCGGTGGAGGACCGCCTCGCGGTCCTTGCGACGGAAGCCGGCCACATGGAGTTCGGCCCGACCAACGACGAGGAGATGGCGCTCTGGCCCCATCTCGAGCGGGTCGGCGGCAGGGTCTCGGCCGAGGTGGTCCTGTCCGGACCCGGGCTGCTGCGCCTGGCGAAGGCCTGTGCGGCGCACCGGGCTGTCCCGTGCCCCTTCGCCAAGCCCAACGACGTGCTGGCGGCTGCCCTGGAGGGCGAGGAATTCGCGGGGCACGCGGTCGATCTCTTCGGCCGCTTTCTCGGTCGGTATGCGGGCGATCTCGCTCTCACCTTCGAGGCCTCGGGAGGCGTCTTCATCGCGGGCGGCATCGCGCCGCGGATCGTGGATGTCCTCCAGAAAGGCCGATTTCGGCAGGCTTTCGACGCCAAGGCGCCGCACGACGCCTGGGCCCGCACGGTCCCGGTCTACGTGATCGTCAATCCGGAGCCGGCGCTCCAGGGGCTGGCCGCCCTGGTGACGCATCCGGACGGCTTCATCTTCCAGTCGCAGGGCTGGCAGGAGGCCTGAGGCGGCAGTCGGCGCTGTTCAAGCGGGAAAGGCCCTGATATCGCGATGTCTTCCACACGCTGACATCCCGTTTTTCCGGTCATCATGAGAACAGAACAGATCGCCCTCTCGCCGCTCGCCCCCGGCGCCAACCTGTCCCTGACGGTCCACCGCTTCGGCCAGCCAGGTGCCCGCCCGCAGGTCTACATCCAGGCGGCCCTCCACGCCGACGAGATCCCAGGCATGATCGCCGCCCACCACCTGCGCGAGCGCCTCACCGGCCTCGAGGCCGAGGGCCGGATCAAGGGCGAGATCGTGCTGGTGCCCTCCGCCAATCCGATCGGGCTGTCCCAAAGGGTCCTGGGCGAGCATGTCGGTCGCTTCAATCTCGCCGACGGGATCAACTTCAATCGGGGCTATCCCTATCTGGTCCCGCAGGTGGCGGAGCGGATCGAGGGGCGGCTCACGAAGGACGGAGAGGCCAATGTCCGCCTCATCCGGGAGGTCCTGCGGGCCGAACTCGCGGCATGGCCAGCGAACAACCCCGCCGAGGTCCTGAAGAAGACCCTGCTCGGCCTCGCCGTCGAGGCGGATCTGGTGCTCGACATGCACTGCGATTCCGAGGCCGTGGTGCATCTCTACACCCACACCCGTTCGTCCGAGGTGTTCGAGCCGCTGAGCGCGCTGATCGGCGCCCATGCCCTGCTGCTGGCGGACGAATCGGGCGACGAGCCCTTCGACGAGGCATGCAGCCGCCCCTGGGCCGAGCTGGCGGACCGTTTCCCGGGCCACCCGATCCCGTTCAGCGGCCATTCGACCACCCTGGAGTTCCGGGGCGAGGGCGACGTGAGCCACGACCTAGCCAAGGCCGACGCGGCGGCTCTGGTCGATTTCCTCACCTTACGCGGCGTGATCGCCGGGGAAGCCCCCAAGGTTCCGGCACCCCTTTGCGCGCCGACGCCGCTCGCCGCCTCCGTGCCGGTCGCGGCGCCGGCCACGGGAATCGTGGTCTTCAAAGCCCAGGTCGGGGACCGGCTGAGGGAAGGGGACCCGGTCGCCGATATCGTCGATCCGCTGACCGGCACCGTGACGAGCGTTCCGTCGCCGACGGACGGGGTCATGTTCGCCCGCATCCTCCTGCGCTTTGCGACGCAAGGTCAGCGCCTCGCCAAGGTTGCCGGAACGAAAGCCCAGCGAACCGGCAAGCTTCTGAGCGCCTGATGAAACGAGAAAGGCCGCCCCGAAGGGCGGCCTTTCCATTGTCGGGTCCGCGGTCCGATTGGACCGCCCCTTTTGTGCGTTACGCACGAACCTCGGCAGAGGCCAAGATCAAGGTCGCAGCAACCGGGGACCGCAGGGTATGACAATGAGACACTTGATCACCTCCTTTCGTTGTTGACGGGAAAGCCCAATATAGGTTGAGAAAGCCCAGACGTAAGAGGCGGCTCCTGCGGCGTTCTGCCCCCGGCCTCCGAACCCAGAGAATTTAGAGAATCATGACCGATCTTCCGGCTCCCGTGAGCCGCCGCCGAACCTTTGCGATCATCTCTCACCCGGACGCGGGTAAGACCACCCTCACCGAGAAGCTCCTACTCTTCGGAGGAGCGATCCAGCTCGCCGGCGAGGTGAAGGCCAAGAAGAACCGGGTCTCGACCCGGTCCGACTGGATGGGGATCGAGAAGGAGCGCGGCATCTCGGTCGTGACCTCGGTCATGACCTTCGAGTACGGCGACTGCGTCTTCAACCTCCTCGACACGCCAGGCCACGAGGACTTCTCGGAGGATACCTACCGGACGCTAACGGCGGTGGACTCGGCCATCATGGTCATCGACGCCGCCAAGGGCATCGAGGCGCGCACGCGCAAGCTCTTCGAGGTCTGCCGCATGCGCGACATCCCGATCGTGACCTTCATCAACAAGATGGACCGCGAGGCGCGCAATCCCTTCGACCTTCTCGACGAGATCGAGAAGACCCTCGCCCTCGACACGGCGCCGATCACCTGGCCGATCAGCCAGGGCCGCTCCTTCGCCGGAACGTTCGACCTGCGCCGCAACCTCGTGCGCCGCATCGACACGGACGAGGAGCCCATGGAGGTCTCGGGCCCCGACGATCCGTCCGTGGTGGCCCTGCTGCCGCCGGAAGAGGCGGAGGCCTGGCAGGAGGAGGTCATGCTGGCCCAGGAGGCCTGCAAGCCCTTCGACCTGAAGGCCTTCCGCGAGGGACACCTGACGCCAGTCTTCTTCGGCTCCGCGCTGCGCAATTTCGGCGTCCGGGACCTCATCGACTCGCTCGCCGCCTATGCCCCGCCGCCGCGCGGGCAGGAGGCTGACAAGCGCCTCGTCGAGGCGGGCGAGAGCCGCATGACCGGCTTTGTGTTCAAGATCCAGGCCAACATGGATCCGAACCACCGCGACCGCATCGCCTTCATGCGGATCTGCTCCGGCAAGCTCCAACGCGGCATGAAGGCGAAGCTCGTGCGCACGGGCAAGCCCATGAGCCTCAACACGCCGCAGTTCTTCTTCGCGCAGGACCGCGCCATCGCGGACGAGGCCTGGGCCGGCGACGTGGTGGGCATCCCGAACCATGGCACCTTGCGCATCGGCGATACGCTCACCGAGGGCGAGGACATCGTGTTCCGGGGCGTCCCGAGCTTCGCGCCCGAGATCATGCGCCGCATCAAGCTGCAGGACGCCATGAAGGCCAAGAAGCTGCGCGAGGCGCTGCAGCAGATGGCCGAGGAGGGCGTGGTGCAGCTCTTCGTGCCCTATGACGGCTCAGGCGCAATCGTGGGCGTCGTGGGCGCGCTCCAGCTCGACGTGCTCAAGGAGCGCCTTCAGGGCGAATATGGCCTGCCGATCGACTACGAGACCACACGCTTCTCGATCTGCCGTTGGATCACGGCGGCCGACCGGGTCGAGCTCGACCGCTTCATCGACAGCCACCTGTCGTCGATGGCGCGCGACCTCGACGAGGCGCCGGTCTTCATGGCGACCAACACGTTCAACCTGCAATACGAGCAGGACCGCTGGAAGGCGATCCAGTTCTCGGACGTGAAGGACTATCAGAAGAAGGCGGCGTAAGTCATAAGCTTCGTCGCTCCGGGCTTGCTGCGCGGTCCCGGAGCGACGGCGCGGCGGTCATGCGGCGAGCTTGCGCTCGGCGAAGCGCTCCTGCGTGCGCGCAATGTCCTCGAGCGCCGGCAGGCTCGCCTCGTTGCCCAGGTGCTGAATGGCGTGAGCCGAGGCCGCACGGGCGAACTGGAAGTGCTCGCGCCATGGAAGCTCCGGGCGAGCCATGGCGGAATAGACATAGGCGCCGTGGAAGATGTCGCCGGCGCCGTTGGTGTCGACCACCGCCTCCGCCGGAACCGCAAGGGCCGGCATCACGCTCTCGGCGCCGGTCTCGTCGTACCAGACGAGGCCGCGCTCTCCCAACGTGATGCCGCCGATCTTGCAGCCGCGGCTCTTGAGATAGCTCAGCATTTCCGAAGGTGTCAGGTTCATCTGCTCGCACAGACGCTCGGCCACGATAGCGACATCGATGAACTCCAGCAGCTCGTGCGTGTTCGAGCGCAGGCCGCCGCCGTCGAGGGACGTGAGAATGCCGGCTTCCCGGCAGGTGCGGGCGTAGTGCATGGCCGCATCGGCCTGGTGGCCGTCGAGATGAAGCGCCATGCAGCCGGTCAGGTTCAGCGGGGGAACCGGGTGCAGGTAATGGTCGTCGCGGCAGCGCACGATGGCGCGCTTGCCTCCGCGCGGCATGATGAAGGAGAGGGACGACTCCGCCACCTTCCGGTGGTGGACCGAGATGCCGTACTTCGCCGCCATGTCGATGAACATGCGGCCGAGCCAGTCATCAGCGATGGAGGTGAGCAGGTCCGGAGGAATCCCGAGCTTGGCGCAGGCGAACGCGGCCGTCACGGCATTGCCCCCGAAGGAGATCGCGTAGTCGCGCGCCACCGTCTTCTCGTCGCCCGTGGGCAATTCATCAGCCAGGAAGGTCACGTCGATATAGGTTTGGCCAACGAAAAGCGCGTGCATGGCTGAAAAACTTCCCAAGCTCCGAAATCCTGCGGGAGAGTCTTGGCCGAGGAGAGCGGATTGTGCAACCCGGTCGACCCGCATTCAGGGGCCGGGAGCTCCGGCCATGACCTGCAGCGCCTCCCGCACCGGGTCGGGCGAGAACCGCAGAGGCCCGTCGAAGGGACGCTCCCGGATGGCGATCAGTCCGAGGGTGATCACGGCGGCGGCCGAGAAGATCGTCAGCGCGGCCGCCTGCGCCTTGGGCTTCTCCAGGTGCACGATGGCAATGGCGATCTGGGTGATGAGGCCCAGGATCACGACTGCGGCCCATTTGGTCCGGTCACTCCGGTCCCCGCTCAGGGCGAGGCGGTCGTAACGGGTGCTGCGAAGCTTGAGCACCGAATCGAGCAGGGCGCTCTGGGCGGCCTGCCCGGCGTCGATGCCGACCTGCGGATTGGACACGCGGGTGAGCAGGCCCATGAGTTCCTGTCCGGCCTTCGGGGATGATTCCTGCTCCGTCATCCGGGGCCATTCATCCTCGATCAGCGCCTTTGCGTAGCCCTGCGCGGCAGCCCGGATCTCCTTCATGTCCGACACCGTCGCAAGGCTGATGGCGTGAATGGCCAACAGGCCGTCGCGCTCGGCCAGAATGGCGCGGCCTGCCTGCCGGTTCCGGTCCCAGACCTCGTTGGCCAGGAACCCGGTCAGGAGCGAGAAGAGGACCGCCACCGAGCCGAAGAACGGGGCGACGACGCCGACGAAGCCGGATGACCGCGCCCGCGTGAGTTCGCTGAAGCACAGGCGGTGGATGAGAAGGGCCGTGGTTGCGAACAGCAGGGCCAGGGAGCCGAAGATGCCCCAGACCGGCAGATCGACCCAGATGTCGAAGATCACGGTAGTTCCCGTTCGATGATGTCCTGAAGGACATTCCTATAGGGTGTCGGGCACGAGGGCGACAACCCGGCGCCGCTTTGACCGGTCTCACCCCTTGTGGAGCGTCGCGGCCAGACGCGCGGCGGTCAGCGCCGCATCGAGGTCGCTGGCGATGACCTCGACCGGCGCCACCAGGTCCTTGCGGAACGAATCGGCCACGATCCCGTGAAGGCGGGAGCTGCCGCCTACGAGAGCGACCGGCCGCGGGCCGACGCGCTTGATCAGGCAGTTGGCCAGGCGTGCGAGCTCCATTCCGGCGTCCCGCAGGATGCCGAGCGCCGTCGGGTCGTTCTTCAGGGCTGCCTCGCCGACCGCGCGGGCCAGCGAGCCGATCTTGCCGCGGTCGCCGCCATAGACGAAGGAGCGGATCACGTTCCAGTCCGTGCCCCCAAGGGCCTCGGCAAGACACGTCCCGAGACCGGTGGACCAGCCGGCGCCCGGCTGCTCCTCCTCCGTGCGCAGCACGGCCTTCAGGGCCTCGCGGGCGATCCAGAACCCGGAGCCTCCGTCGTCGATGAGGTTGCCATGCCCGCCGACGCGGATCACCTGCTTGTCCTCGGACAGGTAGTAGCCGATCGAGCCTGTGCCGCTATAGACCAGAATCCCTTCGCCGAGGGCGAAGTAGGAGAGGTAGGCGATCCACATGTCCTCCGCGACGAAGATCCTCTCCTGCGGAAGGCCGAAAGCGTCCGCGAGGATCCCGCGCATGGTGGCTTCGGCGGGCGTTTCCCGGGTCAGGCCGGTGATCCCGGCAATGATGCCGAGCGGCCTGCCGGCCTTGGCCACCGCCTGCGCCATCTCGCCGACGATGCGCCTTGCCCGCTCTTCCGCGGCCGGCGAGAAGAGGTGCCCCGTCAGGGGCTCGACGGTTCCTTGTGCGACGCATGCGCCGCCCGGTTCCGCCAACCGCCACCGCGTGGCGGTGCCGCCCGCGTCGATGCCCAGCCCCAGCGCCATGACGCTTCGCTTTCCTTGGTGCGCCGGCTCCGCCGGCCGACGTCAGTCCTTCGTCGCCGGGAACTCTGACAGGGCGTGGCGCAAATTGCCATCATGGCGGACCAGCGCGGCACGGGCTTCGTCCGCGCCGGCACCCAGGGCGATGAGGGACGCGACCTTCATGTCGCCGTCGGCCTGCCGCAGCGCCTCGATGGCCGTCGCGTCGTCGCAGCCCGTGATCTGGGACACCATGACCTCGCTGCGGCGACGCAGCTTCGCGTTGGTGGCGCGCATGTCGACCATGAGCCCGCGATAGACGCGGCTCAGGCGCACCATGATGAGGGTCGAGAGCAGGTTCAGGATGACCTTCTGGGCTGTGCCCGCCTTCATGCGGGTCGAGCCGGCAATCACCTCCTCGCCCGTCTCGGCCAGGATCGGATGGGACGCGATGTCGAGGATCGGGGCGCCCACGTTGTTGGAGATGCCGATCGTCTGGGCGCCGCGCGCCTTCGCCTCCGTCAGGGCCGCGAGGGTGAAGGGCGTCCGCCCGCTGGCGGCCACGCCGATCACCACGTCGTTGGGGCCGACGCCGTTGTCCCGGATGCCCGCGACGCCTTCCTCGACCGAGTCCTCCGCGTTCTCGACCGCGCGCATGATGGCGCCTTCGCCACCGGCGATCAGGTAGACGATCTTGTCGTCGGGCCAGTTGAAGGTGGGGGGAAGCTCCGTGCCGTCCTGAACGCCGATCCGGCCCGAGGTTCCGGCGCCCGCATAGACGAGGCGCCCGCCGCGGCGCAGCCGTACGGCAGCCTCCTCGGCGGCGGCCGCGATGGCCGGAAGGGAGGAACGGACCGCCGCGACGGCGGCGAGCTGGCCTTCATAGAAGGCGGCGAGGATGTCGGGGCTGGACCAGGAATCGAGATCCTGAAAGCGGGAGCTGAAATGTTCTGTGGTCATCTCATGATCTTTCTTGAGACCAATATAAGTCCAGTTAAGGGCGTCGGCAATCGGCCGGACATGGCCCAGCCGGCATCCGGAGACCTTTTTGCTGCTGTGCTTAAGAGCGCCTGTTCTGGTCGAACAACGCGATCACCGCCTCGCCGGTCGCACGGCGCAGGGGCATGATTCCGGTATCCTTGTGTCGGGTCGGGTGAACGCGGTTCGTCAGGAGCGACCAGGCGAGCCCGCGCTCGAAGTCGAGCCATAGCCCGGTTCCGGTGAAACCCGTGTGGCCGATCGTCGTCGGGGAACAGGCATCGCCTCCGTGCCAGCCGGCATAGAACCCCTCCCAGCCCACCGTGCGCTTGTCCGATTCGCGCGTGCGAATAGCTTTCAGAGACTCTGCCGAAAGCGCCGATCCGTCGAGGATCGACCGGGCGAAATCCAGAACCGCATCGATGGTGCCGAAGAGTCCCGCATGGCCAGAGGCGCCGCCGAGCGCGAAGGCGTTCTCGTCATGCACCTCGCCGCGGATGACGCGGCCGCGCCAGGTGCAGCGCTCGGTCGCGGCGCAGAGGCACGGATCCGGCCGGAACGTGAAGCCGCCGGGCAGCGGCTGCTCGATCAGGGGCGTGCCCGTGATGCGCTCGATGGCGATGCCGAGCAGCATGAAGTTGATGTCGGAATAGACCGGCGGCCCGCTCCGCCACACCCGCTGGAGGATGAAGGCCCGCAACGTGTCCGGGTCCTGCCCGTAGGTGTAGAGCGGTTCCACGGCCGGCAGGTGGGTCTGGTGCGCCAGGCACTGGCGAAAGGTCAGGTGCCGCTCGGCCGCATCCATGTCGTATTGGCGCAGGTCCGGAATGGCGACGGTCAACGGATCGTCGAGGCCGATCCTTCCCTGCTCCACGAGCCGCAGGATGGTCGTGGTGGTGAAGATGACCTTGGTGAGCGATGCCAGGTCGAACACGGTATCCCGCGAGATCGGCTCGCGCTCCGGCTCGATCTGCGCCCAGCCGGCCCAGCGCACGGCGCGCGTGCCGTCGGCCGTCACGATGCCAAGCACCGCACCCGGAATGTTGTCGCCGCGAAGGGCTTCCGTTGCAGGCGCGAAGGCCTGCTCGATCAGGTCTGTCAGGGGCATCGGGATCGATCAGGCCGCACGGTGCAGTTCGCCGCCGGGCATGGGGTGCGGAACGCCCGTGGTGGTCGGCAGGCTCAGGGGCAGGCCCTTCACCGAGCGCACGGCCAGATAGCCGAAGGCCTGCGCCTCGAGGAAGTCGCCGTCCCAGCCGACGGTCTCCACCGGCTCGACGCTGACGCCGAGACGCGCGCGCAGGCGGTTCATGAAATGGGCATTGCGCCGGCCGCCGCCGGTGACGAGCCACCGCAAAGGACGGCGCGGAACGTGCCGCAAGGCTGCCACGACGGATTCGATCGTGAACTCCGCCAGCGTCGCGGCCCCATCCGCATCCGGAAGCGCCTCGACGCCTTTGGCGCGGGCGTGGAAATCCTGGCGGTCGAGGGATTTCGGGGCCGGGCGGTCGAAGAAGGGGTTCGTCATGAATTCGGCGACGAGCTTCGCGTCCGCCGTGCCGGACGCCGCCAGCCGGCCGTTCTCATCATAGCTTATGCCCCGCCGGCGCAGGACGAAATCATCGAGAAGCGCGCTCGCCGGGCCGGTATCGAAGGCGATCACCGTGTCACGGTCGATATAGGTCACGTTGCCGACACCGCCGAGATTGAGGATCATCACGGGCTGCTCGAGGCGGCTTGCCAAGGCGCGGTGATAGAGCGGCACGAACGGCGCGCCTTCGCCGCCGGACGCGACATCCGCGTGACGGAAACGATCGACGGTGTCAATGCCGAGCTCCTGCGCCACGCGGCGGCCTGCGCCGAGCTGGCGGGTGAAGCGGATTTCCGGGCGGTGATACACCGTCTGGCCATGAAAGCCGATCAGGCTCACCTCGTCCGCCGATGTCCCCGTCTCGTCCATGAAGCGCCGGATCGCCGCTACATGCGCGTTCGTCACGGCCTGGTCCAGGTCCTCCAGCGGCTCGCTCTGGGCCCGCGCCGGCTCCGCGATCAGGTCCTGAAGGCGGCGACGCAGATCGTCCGGGTAGGAGAAGGTCCGGCCAGGGCCCGGAGTGACGACCGTGTCGCCGTCCGTCTCGACGATGGAGACGTCGATCCCATCCATCGACGTGCCGCTGATGACGCCGATTGCTTTGACGGGCGAGCCTTGGGACATCAGTTCCTCCGGTGACATTGCTTTGGCCACGACCATACCACATGCCTATGGTTGGTCCAGAGTGGTATGATATTGGACCATGACAGGCCCGCTTCGATGGCCTATAAATCCGCTTGCGGCTTCCAAGGGAGAAAAGACGCATGTTCAGGTCAGCACTGCGCAGCGCCATGGGCGCAGGTTTCATGGTGGCGGCGATGGCCTCCGCCTCGGCTCAGGTTCTGGAAATCGGCGCGGACAACAGCCCGACCGGCCTCGATCCCCACCTCATCACGGCCTTTCCGAGCTTCATGGTGGTGAACGGCAACATCTATGAGGGCCTGACCGCCGTCGACAAGGACCTGAAGGTCGTCCCGAGCCTCGCCGAGTCCTGGGCCGTCTCGCCCGACGGCAAGACCTACACCTTCAAGCTGCGCTCGGGCGTGAAATTCCACGACGGCTCCGCCATGGAGGCGGAGGACGTGATCTCCACCATCAAGCGCGTGCAGAGCAAGGAGATCGCATCGCCGCTCGCGAGCCGCCTCGCCGCCATCGAGAGCGCCAACGCGGTCGACCCGCAGACGGTGGAGCTGAAGCTGAAGGAGCCGTCCGCTCCGCTGCTGTCCTCGCTCGCCACCATCGCGATCGTGCCGAGCTCGGTCGAGACCAATAAGGACGTGCTGCAGAAGCAGCCGGTCGGCACCGGCCCGTTCAAGTTCCAGGAATGGCAGTCGAACGGCTTCATCCTGCTCTCCAAGAACGACTCCTACTGGCAGCAGGGCCTGCCGAAGCTTACGGGCCTCAAGTTCAACATCGTGCCGGAATCGGCCACCCGCCAAGTCGGCCTCACCAACGGCCAGTATGCGCTCCTGCCGAACATCGATGCGGCGACGGCCCTCCAGCTCAAGGGCAAGCCGGGCGTGAAGCTCTCCGAGACGCTGGAGCTCGCCTACACGCTCGTCGGCATGAACGTGTCGAAGCCTCCCTTCGACAACGCGAAGGTGCGCGAGGCGGTGAATTACGCCATCAACCGCCAGGAGATCGTCGATGCGGCGCTCTTCGGCGCCGGCGTTCCGGGCGGCCCGCTCTCGCCGGCCCTGAAGAGCTGGGCGCTCGACGTGAAGCAGTTCCCCTGCTACGCGCATGACCCGGCCAAGGCCCAGGCGCTGCTGAAGGAATCCGGCGTCTCGCTCCCGATCACCGTCAGCATGAACGTCCTGCCCCGCCAGGACGTGAAGGACATCGCCCAGGTGGTGCAGGAGCAGCTCAACAGGGTCGGCTTCAAGGTCGAGCTGAAGAACCAGGAGCAGGGGCAGTTCATTCAGGACTGGCGCAACAGCAATTTCGACATGTTCGCGTCGATCAATGCGGGCAGCCCGGATCCGGACGAGTACTTCTACCGCACGTTCCGCACCGGCGGATCGACCAACGTGTTCAAGTATTCGGACACGGAGATCGACCAGCTCCTCGACAGCGCCCGCACCATGCAGGACCAGGCGGCGCGCAAGACCGCCTACGACCAGGTGCAGAAGAAGCTCGCCTGCTCCGGGCCGGTCGCGCACCTGACCTACGGCACGCTCTTCTCGGCCATGCGCGACAAGCTGCAGGGCTATGACGTCATGCCGAACCGCTCGCTGATGCTGCTGCGCAGCGCCACCTACTAAGCCGCAACCAGCCCCGGCGCCGCACCGTTCGCGGCGCCGGGGCTGTTTTCATCACAAAGCCATTGTCGAGATGAATCGCGTTCTGATTTCCAGGCTCATCGATCTGGTCGTCGTGTTGTTCGGCGTCTCGATCATCGTGTTCCTGATGATCCGCCTCATTCCGGGCGACGCCGTCGCCATCATGCTCGGGGCCAATACGGAGATCACGCCGGAGCGCATGGCGGAGCTGAACCGCCGGGTCGGACTCGATCGGCCGATTATCGAGCAATACCTGCTCTGGGCGGGGTCTGCCCTGCGCGGCGATTTCGGAACGTCGCTCTGGACCGGGCGCCCCGTCGCGACCGAGATCATGACGCATCTCTGGCCGACCCTCGAGCTCACCTTCCTGTCGCTCGTGATCGGCGCCGTGCTGGCCGTCCCGGTCGGCTGCCTGATGGCGCAGACCCGCGGGGGCGGCGCCGATGTGGCGATGCGCATTGCCGCCATTGCGGGCCTGACGATTCCCTCCTTCTGGCTCGGCATCGTGCTCATCCTGCTGCTCGCGAGCTTCGCTCCGAGCTTCGCCTCCCTCGGCTACGTGCCGTTCTCTGAGGACCCGCTCGGCAATCTCCAGCGGATGCTGCTGCCCTCCATCGCCCTGGCGCTTCCGATCCTGGCCAACCTCTCCCGCCTCGTGCGTTCGGCCATGCTCGACGCCCTGGGGCAGGACTATATCCGCACCGCCCGCGCCAAAGGCCTGAGCGAGCGCAAGGTGGTCTACAAGCACGCCCTTCGCAATGCGCTTATCCCGTTCCTCACCAGCGTCGGCATCATGACCGGCTATCTCCTCGGCGGCGCCATCGTGGTGGAGCAGGTCTTCGCCATTCCAGGCCTCGGCCGCCTCATCCTCGGAGCCATCGCGGAGCGCAACTATCCCGTCATCCAGGCCACCATCCTGGTCGTGACCGCCGGTTTCGTGCTGGTGAACTTCCTCGTCGACCTGCTCTACATCGTGGTCGATCCGCGCGTGAGGGCCTGATCATGTCGCGCCTGGCCAAGAACAAGCTCCTGACCTTCGCGCTCTTTCTCGTGGCGCTTCAACTCATCCTCGCCATCGGCGCGCCCCTGTTCGCGCCCTACGATCCGATGGCCCAGAGCGTCGCCCGGCGCCTGCGCGGCCCGACCGAGCTCAACTGGCTCGGCACCGACCAACTCGGCCGCGATGTTCTCACCCGCATTCTCTACGGGTACCGCACCTCACTCATCGCCTGCGTGCTGGCGGTCGGCATCGCGCTTCTCGCAGGCGGTGCTCTGGGACTGGTCGCCGCCTACTACCGTGGCTGGCCCGACCGGATCATCATGCGCGTCATGGACGTGCTCTTCGCGTTCCCGGTCATGCTGCTGGCGATCGGCATCATCGCGGTGCTCGGGCCCCATACCTACAGTGCGGCGGCTGCCATCGCAGTGGTCTATACGCCGATCTTCGCCCGACTCCTGCGCGGGCCGGCGCTCGTCCTGTGCGAGAGCGAGTACGTGGCGGGCGCAAAGGCCATCGGCGCATCGGATGCCCGCATCATCTTCCTGCACATCCTGCCGAACCTCGCATCGGTGATCCTGGTGCAGACGAGCCTTCTGCTCTCCGCGGCCATTCTGGTCGAAGCCTCTCTCTCCTTCCTCGGGCTAGGCACGCAGCCGCCGACGCCGTCCCTTGGGCTGATGCTGTCGGAAGGGCGCAACTTCCTCCAGCTCTCGCCCTGGAGCGCCATCTTCGCGGGATTTGCGATCCTGTTCCTGTCCTTCGGGTTCAATCTCCTGGGGGACGCCCTGCGGGACACCCTCGACCCGCGTCTGCGGGGCCAGCCGTGATCGTCCGGCAGGCCGGCGTCGAGGACATCCCGGCACTGGCGGACGTCGCCCAACGTTCCTACCGGTCGGCGTTCAAGGATCTCCTCGAGGAGGAGGTGCTGGCTAGCCGGGATGCAGCCTACTTTGCAGAGCGGTTCTCCGCGTCCTGGAAGCGTATGCTCGTCGCCTTGGCGGGAGAGGATCCCATCGGCTTCCTGCTCATGACCGACGGGCACATCGATATGCTGTTTATCGACCCGCACACGACCGGGCAGGGCGCGGGCGCGCTCCTCCTCGAAAAGGCCGAGGCGCTCGGCGCCAGGAGCCTTGAGTGCTTCCGCGGCAATCAGGGCGCCCGCCGCTTCTACGAGCGGCATGGCTGGCGCGTCGCACGCGACTACGAGCGTGAGTTCGCCGGGCGCAACCGGAGCTTCGTGTTTTACGTCAAACCTTAAAGCGAGATGACCCGCCCGGTCCGCACCGCTTCGTCGGCGGCGAGCACGATCCTCAGGGATCTCACGGCATCGCTCATGTGGTCGGAGAGGTCCAGATCCTCGTCGATGGCGCGCAGCAGGTAACGCTGCTCGCGCTCGCAGAGATCGTCATGGCTGGGTTCGTCCGAGGTGCTGATCCGCTCGTCGGACTTGGCGAAGGATCCGTCAGGATCCAGGGCTGCGTGGTGCAGCAGGATTTGGTTCGTTTTGGTATGGGCGTTGATGTCGTCCGAGCGGATGTCGCCGGCGGTCTCGGCCATGACGATGCTGACGCTGCCTTTCGGGCCGATCACGTCCTTCACGAAATAGGCCGTCTCGCTCATCATCGGCCCCCAGCCGGCCTCGTACCATCCGACCGAGCCGTCGTCGAAGGTCACGTGCAGGTGTCCGTAATTGTACATGCCTGCCGGCATGTCGTCCGTCAGCCGGGTCCCGACCCCATGCACCTGGACGGGCTTCGCCCGCGTGATCTGGCACATGACGTCGACGTAATGCACGCCGCAATCGACGATTGGCGACAGGGACTGGAGCAGGCGCTTGTGCGCCTCCCAGGCAGCGCCGCTCGATTGCTGGTTCAGGTTCATGCGAAAGACGTTCGGGGTTCCAAGCGTCTTCGCGATCTCGATGAACTTCATCCAGGAGGGATGGTGGCGAAGGATGTAGCCGACCACGAGCTTGCGCTTGGTGCGGATGGCCGTCTCGACCACGCGCTCCGCCTCCGCCACCGTGTCGGCGAGGGGCTTCTCGACGAAAACGTGAGCGCCTGCCTCCATCGCCCTGATGGCATAGGGAGCGTGCGTGTCCGACCAGGTGTTGATCGAGACCACGTCGGGCTTCGTTGCCGCCAGAGCCTCGTCGAAGTCGGTGAAGCACGCGGCCTTCTGCAATGGGGCCGGAAGCGACAGGTCGTCGATGTTGCGGGTGCAGAGGCCCACGACCTCGAACCCCTCGATGCGGGAATAGGCGAGGGCATGCGACATGCCCATGTTGCCGAGACCGACGACGAGAACCCGCTTCGCACCCATCGATAATCCTCTTCGCTATTGCCCGTCGATCCAAGTCTGCCGCACGTTCAAGTCGTCGTCGAGAAGCACGAGGCTTGCCCGATATCCCGGCACGACGCGCCCCAGCTCATGGTCGAGCCTCAGGAAGGCCGCGGGATTGAGCGAGGCCATCCGGAGCACATCCGGCAGGCCGAGACCGAGCCTGTTCACGCTGTTGCGCAGGGCGCTCGCCATGTCGAGGTCGGAGCCCGCGAGGGTTCCATCCACGGTGGTGAGCTTGCCGTCCTTCCGATAGATCGTGCGGCCGTGGAGCTCGAAGCTCTCCATAGCCGTCCCGGTCACCGACATGGCATCGGTCACCAGCATCATGCCGGCCGTGCCCTTGGCCGCGATGGCGATGCGCAGGGCCGCGTCGCTGACATGGTGGCCGTCCACGATCAGCCCACACCAGGTGCCGACGCTGTCGAGGCCTGCCCCCACGGGGCCGGGCTCGCGGCCGGCGAAGGGCGGCATGGCGTTGAAGAGGTGGGTAAAGCCACGCAGGCCGTGCCGGCAGGCTTCCATGACCGTGGCGTAGTCGCCGGCCGTGTGACCGGCGCAGACCAGCACGCCGGCGTCGGCCAACCGGTCGATAGCCTCCATCGGGTTGCGTTCCGGTGCGAGCGTCACCAAGGTTCGCCCCTCGGTGAGAGACGTCAGGATCCTGAGGTCCTCCTCCTCCATCGGGCGCATGTAGTCGGCGTTATGGACGCCCTTGCGCTCCGGACTGATGAAGGGGCCTTCCACATGGATGCCGAGCACGCCGGGGACACGGGCGGCGAGTGCCTGCCGCATAGCCTCGACAGCCTCTGCCATACGCTCGCGGGTGTCGGTGATGAAGGTCGGCAGCAGGCCCACGGTACCGTATCGGCGATGCGCTTCGGCGATCGTACGGAGGCAGTCGACGCTGCGGACGTCGTTGAAGAGCATCCCGCCGCCGCCGTTGACCTGCACGTCGATGAAGCCGGGCGCCAGTAGACCCTCAATGCGGCGGATTTCGATCCCGGAGCCGAGATCCTTCTCGAAAGGCACCGCACGGATGCGGCCGTTCTCGACGACGACCGCACGTCCTTCGAGCACATGGTTGCCGTCGAAGATGCGGGCTCCGGTCAGGGCAAAGGTCATCACACCGTCTCCGTCACCTTGCGCAGACGCGGGGGGCTGTCGGGGTTGCGCCCCCGCGCCAGGGCGATGGCGTTCACCAGCGGATAGAAGCTCTGGATCATGGCGATCGGCGCCAGATAGGGGTGGATGTTCTCCACGGAGGGCAGCATGACGCTGGCAGGCCCTTCGGCTGCTCCCGCGACCACGACCGGAACGCCCTGTTCGTTCAGCTTCGTCACGAGATCGTTGACGCCGCTCAGGGTCTCGTCCCGTTGGCTCAGGACGAGGATCGGGAAGTGATCCCCCGCCAGCGTCCAGGGGCCATGCATCAATTCCGCGGCGCTCATGGCCTCCGCATGGACGCCGGACGTTTCCTTCAGCTTCAGCGCTGCCTCCTGGGCGACCGCGAAGCCGACGCCGCGGCCCACGACGAAGAGGTTGTTTGCCTTCGACAGCATGGGCATGGCCGCCGACCAATCGGTGGCGGAGGCCTGCTCCAGAACGTCAGGCAGCGTGTCGAGCGCGTTCAGCAGTTCCTGGTCCTGCGACCAATGGGCCACGAGCTGCAGGCCGGCGGCCAGGGCGGCGATGAACGACTTCGTGGCAGCGACGCTCTTCTCCGAGCCGGCATGGAGCGGCAGCACGACTTCGCAGGTGGAGGCGAGCGGAGATGAGGTGTCGTTCACGAGGGCGACGGTCAGCGCGCCGTCCTCCCGGCCTGCATTGGCAAGGTGCAGGATGTCCGGGCTGCGGCCCGACTGCGATACGGCGAGGAACAGCGCATCGCGCATCCGCGGCCGCGCCTCATAGACGGACGTCACGGACGGTCCGACGGAGGCCGTGACGAGACCGGAATGGATCTCGAGCAGATACTTGGCGAAGGTCGCCGCATTGTCGGAGCTACCGCGGGCGCAGGTGACCGCGAAAGGCGGCGGCGAGGCGCGCAGGCGCTCGCCCAGATCCCGGCATAGGTCGGCATTGCCGGCCAGCAGGCGCGCCACAACTTGCGGGGCCTCGCGGGCCTCGCGCAGCATGGCGGTTACGGCAGAGGTGGAATTGTTCTGGTCAGGCATCATCGCTTTGGGTCCGATCGGGCTGGCTGATGGTCAGCTCGGCCACGAAGTCATAGGCGTCGCCCCGGTAATAGGACGAGGTGAATTCCACGGGTTCGCCAGCCGTTGTGAACGACCGGCGTTCGATATAGAGCGCTGGGCTCTGCGGGGGAACATGGAGCAGCGACGCCTGCTCCTCGGTGAGAAGCACCGCATGCAGCCTTTGCAGGGCGCGGCTGGGCACGACGCCCTGCTCGTGGAGCGCGGCATAGAGCGATTGCTTGACGAGCGAAGGATCCGGCAGGAAGCGGTTGGGGATCACCGCATGTTCGATGGCCATGGGGATTCCGTCGGCGAGGCGCAGCCGGTTGACCCGGCTCACGAGATCGCCGGGCGAAAGACCCAGCGCCATGAGCTCGTTCGGCGCGGCCTGGCCGACCGAACGGCTCAGCAGCACGGCCGAGGAGGGGAGGCCGCGGGCCGACATGTCGTCCGTGAAGCTCGACAGGCGTGACAGCGGCTGCTCGAGCCGGATCTGCGGCGCGATGAAGGTGCCCGATCCCCAGCGCTGGACGAGAACGCCCTTCTTCACCAAGCCGGTGATGGCCTTGCGAACCGTCACGCGGGAGATGCCGAGCTGCTTTGCGAGATCGCGCTCGCCCGGCAGCGCATCGTCCGCCTTGATGGCACCCTTGCGGACCGCCTCCTCGATCGATTGCTGCAGTTGCAGGTAGAGAGGCGTCGGATTGGCTTCGTCGAGCGGGAGCAGCGGCAGTGATTCAGAGGCCTGTGCAGTCATTCCTGCCTCCGCTTTGAGATGTCTTTGCAAGGAGAACGGCGCCGTCGATGGCATCAGCCCGGGGCGGAACGATAAGCTGCTGAAGCGGTGGCGGCAGCCAGGGGCGCAGCGGCTCCGCCAGCCCCCCGAACGTGCACAGGGCCGGAGCGCCGAGGTCGAGGAGGCGCATGGCGATCTGTGCCATCTCGTCGGCGGCATGTCGGACCAGTTCCAGACCGAGGGGGTCCCGCTGATGGGCATGCTCCAGAACCAAAGGAGCATAGCGCGCATAATCGCTCGGGCGCGCCTTCCCGACCCAGTCCACCAGAACCTCCGGATCGTTGCTGAAGTCGCCCAGCACGGCGTTCGACAAGGGGGTCGCAGGAATTCGACCGTCATAGGCCCAGATCACGCGACGCAGGAGGTCGCGCCCGATCGCGGCGCCGCTCCCTTCGTCGGAAATCTCGAAGCCCCATCCCCCGACGTAGCGGCGTTGTCCGTCAACGACGCCATAGCCGCAGGAGCCCGTGCCGACGATGAGGATCGCGCCGTCACCGCCCTCGAAAGCGCCGAGCCACGCAGTATGCGCATCCGTGTCGATGACGAAGGAGGCGAAAGGGTGCTGACGCGAGAGCAGCCGCGCGACCGCGCTTCTCTGTCCCGCTCCCGCAGCTCCCATTCCGGCGCGGACCCGGCCCAAGTCGTTCTCCTGGAGCCCGGCTTGGCTGAGTGCCTCGCGGCAGGCGGTGAGAATCGAGGTCCAGACAAGGTCCGGGTCGAGCCTGATGTTCGAAGGACCGCCGGCCCCCTCACCGAGAAGGTTTCCCTCAGCGTCGCGCAGGCGGGCCCTGCATTTGGTGCCGCCGCCATCAATGCCAAGGAAAAGGAACTCACTCATCGCCGATGTATCTTGGTGACCGGTTAAGCGTGCAAGAGCGCAGGGCGCACACCATGCCACTTAATATCCAGTTCGTGAAGAGGTACGCCGAGCAAATGCCTGTTCGGGCTCTGTACGACACCCAATCATTGAACTTTTCAGAGCAGGCTCGATGCTGGCAGGATAGGACAATGGTACTATGAAGCCGGGCCGCAAACGGCAGTTGTGTTTCTGTCGAGGCGATACCAATATGAGGTCACTTGTCCAAGGTTTTGGGAAGGAGCGATCACCGCTCCACCGAAAGCCGAGAATGCACGAAAAAGTGCACGGGACGCATGGGGAACCTTCATGAGGCGCTTGCCGGTGCCGCCATGAGCTTGGAGGAACAACGAGGATGAGATCCCACCACAACACGACTCTTCTGCGCAATGCAGGCCGTCTCGTCGCCACGGCGTCCTTGGCGGCCCTTACGATGGCCTTCGCCGGTGCAGCCTCGGCGCAGACGCTCACCATCGAGAGCTGGCGCAACGACGACGCGGATGTCTGGAACACCAAGATCATCCCGGCCTTCAACAAGAAGTATCCGAACATCAAGGTCCAGTTCAAAGCCGACCCGCCGACGGAGTACAACGCCGCCCTCAATGCGCGTCTGGCCGGCGGAACCGCCGGCGACCTCATCACCTGCCGGCCCTTCGACGCTTCCCTCGACCTGTTCAAGAAGGGGCAGCTTCTCTCCGTCAACGACGTGAAGGGGATCGAGAACTTCTCGGACGTGGCCAAGAGCGCCTGGTCCACCGACGACGGCAAGACCACGTTCTGCATGCCTATGGCGTCCGTGATCCACGGGTTCGTCTACAACAAGGAAATCTTCGACGAGCTGAAGCTGACGCCGCCCAAGACCGTGAAGGAGTTCCACGCCGCCCTCGATAAGATCAAGGCCGACGGGAAGTACACACCCATTGCCATGGGCACCGCCGACCAATGGGAGGCCGCCACCATGGGCTTCCAGAACATCGGCGTGAACTACTGGAAGGGCGAGGAGGGGCGCAAGGCGCTCATCGAAGGCAAGCAGAAGCTGACAGACCAGCCATACGTTCAGACCTTTGCGGAGCTCGCCAGCTGGGCGCCCTACATGGGCAACGGCTATCAATCCCAGAAATATCCCGACACCCAGAACCTGTTCACGCTGGGCCGCGCCGCCATCTACCCAGCCGGGTCGTGGGACGTGCCGATCTTCCGCAAGCAGGCGGACTTCGAGTTCGACGCCTTCGCGCCACCGCTGCCGGACGGGGCCAGCAAGTGCTACATCAGCGATCATACGGATATCGCGCTCGGCATCAATGCCAAGTCCAAGAACGTCGAAGCGGCCAAGACCTTCCTGTCCTGGGTCGCCTCGCCGGAATTCGCCGAGATCTACGCGAACGAGTTGCCGGGCTTCTTCCCGCTCTCGAATGCCAAGGTCGACGTGAAGGACCCGGTGGCGGCCAAGTTCGTCGGCTGGCGCAACACCTGCGAAAGCTCGATCCGCAATTCCTACCAGATCCTGTCCCGCGGGACGCCGAACTTGGAGAACGAGCTCTGGAACGTGAGCGCCCAGGTGCTCAACGGCACCATGAAGCCCGAAGAGGCGGCCAAGAAGGTCGAGGACGGGCTGGCGAGCTGGTACGAGCCGCACAAGAAGTAGCCGCGTCAGGCGGGCTGTCCGACGGCAGCCCGCCTTTTCCCGCCTCTCGCACGCCCGGATCAGCATGACGGACATCGCCGCCCCGGAGGTCCAGACGGAGAGCTTCGTCGGGCGCTCCCGCTTTCCCATCCATATCGTGGTGTTTCTGGCCCCGGCGCTCGTCATCTATACGCTCTTCTCGATCTATCCCCTCTTCGACACCATCCGCCTCAGCCTGTACGCCGGAGACGAGACGGGTGCGCGCCACTTCGTCGGCCTGGGCAATTTCTACACACTGCTTTCCGACCCGGCCTGGTCCGGCCAGTTCTGGAATGCGCTGCGTAACAACCTGATCTTCTTCGCCATTCACATGGTGGTCCAGAACGGCATCGGCCTGGGGCTTGCCATGCTGCTCAGCCTGCCGAGGCTGACGGGCGGAAGCGTCTACCGCACTCTCCTGTTCCTGCCGACCATGCTGTCGGTCGTGATCATCGGCTTCATCTGGCAACTCATGCTCAATCCGCTCTGGGGAATCGCGGAAAGCCTCCTCGCGGTCGTCGGGCTGAAGCAGTTCTTCGGACCATGGCTCGGACAGGAGTCGACTGCACTTCTGACGGTTTCCCTGATCTCGGTCTGGCAGTTCGTCGGCATTCCGATGATGCTGATCTATGCGGCCCTGATCAACATTCCGGACGATCTCCTAGATGCGGCGACTGTGGACGGGGCAGGGCCGTTCAGCGTGTTCTGGTTCGTGCGCCTCCCGCTCATCCTGCCGACCCTGGGCGTCGTGTCCATCCTGACCTTCGTGGCCAATTTCAATGCCTTCGACCTGATCTACGCCATCAAGGGAGCGCTGGCAGGGCCGAACTTCTCCACCGATATTCTCGGCACCTTCTTTTACCGAACCTTCTTCGGCTACCAGCTTCAGGTGGGCAGCCCCACGATGGGGGCGACGGTGGCGACCGCCATGCTCGTCGTCATTCTGATCGGCGTGCTCATCTATCTCTTCGGCGTGCAGCGGCGGCTGCAGCGGCACACGTTCTGAGGTGGCCATGAGTGTGAATGTCAGGCCAAGCCGCATCGCCGTCCACATCGCGCTGATCCTCTATGCGATGCTGGCCGTCGGCCCGATCGTTCTCATCCTGATCAACGCTTTCAAGACCCGACGCGCGATCTTTGCCGATCCGCTCGGCTTTCCGGATGCCCGAACCTTCACGACGATCGGCTTCGACCGGGTCTTCGCCAATTCCGATTTCGGGCTCTATTTCCTCAACAGCCTGACGGTGACGGTCGTGTCGTTGGGCCTGATCGTCCTCATCGGCGCGATGGCGGCCTGGGCCCTGACGGAGTATCGCTTCCGCGGCAACACCATCCTCAGCCTCTATCTCGCCATCGGCATCATGGTGCCGATCCGTTTGGGGAGCGTCAGCATTCTGCGCATGATGGTGGAACTCGATCTGGTCAACACCCTGACGGCCCTCATTCTCGTCTATGTGGCGCAAGGGCTGCCGCTCGCCATTCTCATCCTTGGCGAGTTCATCCAGCAGATTCCGAAGGATCTCCGTGACGCCGCACGCTGCGACGGCGTGAGCGAGTACCGAATCTTCGGCAGCATCATCCTGCCCCTAATCCGCCCCGCCATCGCGACGGTGGCCGTCTTTACCATGGTGCCGATCTGGAACGACCTCTGGTTTCCGCTGATCCTGGCTCCTGGAGGCGGGAAGCAGACGGTGACCCTGGGTGTGCAGCAGTTCATCGGCCAGTACGTCACCGACTGGAACGCCGTGCTTGCCTCGCTCACCCTGGCGATCGCGCCGGTCCTCGTCCTTTACCTTCTCTTCTCACGCTACCTCGTCCGCGGCCTCACGGCCGGTGCGGTCAAGTGAGGCGTGCGTTCACTCACGGATCGGACATTCATGGCTGAGGTCTCACTCCACGGCATCGCGAAATCCTTCGGCGCGACGGAGATCCTGCGCGACATCGATCTGAGCGTCGAGGACGGCGAGTTCGTGGTCTTCGTCGGCCCGTCGGGCTGCGGCAAGTCCACCCTCCTGCGCATCATCGCCGGGCTCGAAACCGTGAGCGCCGGAGAGATCAGGATCGGCGGGCGCCGGGTCAACGAGATGCAGCCGGCCGAGCGAAAGATCGCCATGGTGTTCCAATCTTATGCGCTCTATCCGCACATGTCGGTCTACAAGAACATGGCTTTCGGCCTGAAGTTCGCGAAGACGAACAAGGCGGAGGTGGATCGCCGCGTCCGCCAAGCAGCCGATGCCCTGAAGCTGTCGGCGCTTCTCGACCGCAAGCCGCGGGAATTATCCGGCGGCCAGCGTCAGCGGGTGGCGATCGGCCGCGCCATCGTGCGGGAGCCCAGCGTCTTCCTGTTCGACGAGCCGCTGTCGAACCTGGATGCAGCCCTGAGGGTCAATACGCGGCTGGAGATCGCAAAGCTCCATCGCGATCTCGGCGCGACGATGATCTATGTGACGCACGACCAGGTCGAGGCCATGACGCTCGCGTCCAAGATCGTCGTGCTCAACCAAGGTCGGATCGAGCAGGTCGGAGCCCCGCTCGAACTCTATCGTCGCCCACGCAATCTCTTCGTCGCCGGCTTCATCGGCTCGCCCCGCATGAACTTCATCAAGGGCCAGGTCCGTTCAGCGACGGAGAAGGACGCGGTCATTGCCTTCGCCGGCTCCGAAGCCGTGATCGAGGGAGATCCCGGCCGGCTGAAGAGCGGAGACGACGTGACGATCGGGTTCCGGCCCGAGCACATGGCGAGTGCGGGACCGGGCGCAACGGTCCTTGAGGGGCGCGTGGATGCCGTCGAGCATCTCGGCGAGGCGAGCCTCGTCTACATGACGCTTCCGACCGGCGAGGACCTGATCGTCCGCGCCTCCGGCGAGGACCCCGTGAAGTCAGGGGACCGCTTCGCCGCCCATGTGCCGGTTTCCGCACTCCACGTCTTCGACGAGGCAGGCCAGTCCGTCAGAATACGAAACGAGGGGCTTTGAGCCCGCCAGGGCGCAACGCGGCAGTCAGTCCGATTTGCGGATCCAGTTGATCGTCGGCTTTTCCCGCCACATCGAGCGCTTGAGATAGCTGCTCACGATGTGCTGGACGCGGGCCAGGGAGTTCTCGTCCTCGGCCTCGACGACCAGCATGAGCGCACGGCGGCCCGTCTGCAGCTTGCACTGTCCGAAGCCGAACTCGGCGCGACCCTCTCGGCCCGAATAGGTTGCCGTGACCTCTCGCGACAGGTGCTGACAGAGCTGAGCCAAGTAGCGATCCGGCACCAGTGTGCCAACGCTTGCTTCCGACCTCAGTGCGGCCATGGATCCTGTTCCTGCAAGTTCTCACGTCACCGGATCTGGTTGCCAGATCCAGGATCCGGACCATGCCTCAGGAGTGCCATGTAACTCAACTGCTAGGCTGATCACCTTTCGGATAACACCACATCCGGCCGTATCGGCTCAAGGAGCCCCTTTTAGGTCCCGGGGAGCAATCCTGCCATGTCCTCCGCAAGCCCGCGTTCCAGGACTTCGGCAGGGGGACCGGACGCCGCGACCCTGCCGTTCGCCACGAAGACCATCTGGTCCGCCAAATCCGCGACATCCTCGGGCGTGTGGATCGACATCACGATGGTGACGTGCCGCTTGCGCCGCAGCTCGTCAACGAGCCGGATCATGCTTCTGCGCAGATTGGAATCGAGGCTGCTGAACGGTTCGTCCAGAAGGATCAGCGGACGACCCGATACAAGCGCGCGGGCAAGGGCGACCCGCTGTCGCTGGCCGCCGGACATCTCGCCGGGCTTGCGTTGGTCGAACCCTTCCAGCCCGACCGCCTCCAGGGTCTCGGACACGAGCGCGCGCTCTTCCGCGCTCAGGCGCAAGGACGGGCGCAACCCAAGGGCGACGTTCTCGGCCGCGGTGAGATGCGGGAAGAGGTTGTGGTCCTGGAACACGATGGCGATGGGCCGCTTTGCCGGTGCAAGCGGCAGCAGATCGCGACCGTCGAAGCTCAACCGCCCGCTTTGCGGATGTTCGAAGCCGGCGATCATGTGGAGAAGGGTGGTCTTCCCTCCACCCGATGGGCCGACGACCGCGCAGAGTGCGCCGCTTCGCACGCTCAGCGAATAATCGGCCTCGAAATCCGGCCAGGACAGGCGGCAGTTCTCAATCACCAGCATGGGACAGTCGACCGGAAAGATGGGCCAGGACAAAGGCGGCGAGGACGATCAGGAGCCCGATGGATGCTGCCTCCTCGAGCCGGTAGGCGCCAAGGCGCTCGTAGAGGAGGTATGGCAAGGTCCGTAGCTCGGGGCCCCCGAACAGTGCGATGATGCCGAAATCTCCGAACGACAGCGCCATTGCGAGGGCGAAGCCGCTTGCGAGAGGGCGCTTCAGCAGGGGCCAGTCCATGATGGTCAGCTTCGACAGGCCCGTCATGCCGAGAGAGGCAGCGACACGACCATACCGCTCTTCCGCGGTCATGAGTTTGGGCGCGATCGCGCGATAGACGAATGGAACCGCGGCGAGGCTGTTGATCAGCGGCAGCAGGATCAGCCCGGCGGCCGCAGGATCGACGATATGGCGGATCAGGAGGAACAGGCCTGCCGTCAGCGCGAAAGGCGGTATCGCCAGCAGGGTGTTCGGCAGGAAATCATAGAGGGCTGCAAGGCGAGGCGTACGCTCGACAAGTCGCTGCCGCCGCGCGGCGCTTCCGAGTGCCAAGGCCATGAGGCAGGCCAGAATGGCGGCTGCGGTCGAGATCGCGAGGCTCGTCGCGGCCGCCTGCAGGAGGTCGGCATCCACGACGTCGAGGAGATGCGTGACGCCGCTCAGGACACTGAAGGCCAGGGGCACGAGGAACAGGGCGCCGGCTGCGAGGATGAGCCAATCCAGCACCTTGAGGCGACCGATGGCGGCATCCGGGCGCTCGACATGGGAGCGGGTGGTATGAGCTGCAGGCGGCCTCGTGACGATCCAGTTGAGCAGCCCCGTCAGCGACAGGCAGATCACAAGCTGGATCAGAGCAAGCCATGCGGCGCGGCCGAAATCGAGATCGATCTTGAGAGCTTCGTAGATCGCGACTTCCAGTGTTGCCCTCGCGGGCCCGCCGCCGAGGGCAAGAACGACCGCGAAGCTCTTGAAGCACAGGAGGAACACGAGGCCTGCGATGCCCGGCAGTTCGGTGCGCAGCACCGGCCAATCGAGATGGCGAAAGATCTGCCCGGGCGTGAAGCCCAATGCCGTCGCGAGTCGCCATTGTTCGGCCGGAACGAGGCTCAGGCCATCGAGAGTGATCCGCGCCACGTAAGGTGCATTGAGGAAGACGTGGGCGATCAGGATCCCGGGATATCCGAAGATCGTGAGATCCCCGCTCACGCCAAGGAACTGGAGTGCACCCGCGAGCCAACCGCTTCTGCCGTAGACGGCCAGCACCGCAAAGACCGCCACGATGGTGGGGATCACCATCGTGGTGCTCAAAGCCGCCAGAACGGCGTCGCGTCCCGGAAAACGACGGCGCGCCAAGGCCAGCGCCAGAGCGATGCCGAGTCCGACGGACAGAAGTGTCGACAGGCTCGCCTGGATGACCGAGAAGGCGAGAACGCGCGTGAGGTAGGGGCCGATGGAGAGAAGCGCTGGGCTGCCCCCGTCGATCGTGGCAAGTGCGATGAACCCGCCGGTCACCAGCGCTAAAATGGCAAGAGCCACGAGGCTTCCGGGATGGGGCAGGCTCAGTCGCATGGTGTCGGTTCAGCGCGCCGTCGCGTTGAGCCAGGCGTCCGTGAAGGCGCGGCGGTTCTGCTGCACCTCCTCCGGCGTGAACAGAAGCGCCTTGGTCGGCTTCACGAGACCTTCGAAGGCTGCCGGCAGTCCGGCCTGCGGCGTCTTCGCCGGCATCATCCAGTTGCCCTCCGGCATGGCGGACTGGAACGGCTCGCTGAGTACGAACTCCATGAACTTCCTCGCCAGCTCAGGCTGCTTCGTCGTGCGGGTCATTCCAGCGAGCTCCACATGGAGATAATGACCTTCGGAGAAGGCGGCGGCTTTGTAGTTGTCCTTCTTCTCCGCCACGATGTGATAGGCCGGCGACGTGGTGTAGGACATGACCATGTCCGCTTCGCCCTTCATGAAGAGCCCGTAGGCTTCCGACCAGCCTTTGGTGAAGGTCACGATTCGGGGCTTGAGCTTGGTCCAGGCCTCATCGGCTTTGTCGCCGTAGACCTGACGCATCCAGAGCAGGAAACCGAGGCCCGGTGCGCTTGTGCGCGGATCCTGCAGCACGACCTTGGGGCCGTTCGGGTTCTCGACCAGCTCCTTGAGGCTCTTCGGAGGATCGGAGAGCTTGTTAGCGTCGTACACGAAGGCGAGATAGCCCCAATCGAACGGGATGAAGGTCTCGTCCGACCACTGGATCGGAAGCGACAGGTCTTTCACGTCCGCACCATGCTGCGCAAAGAGACCCAGTGCCTTTGCCTCGGCTGCGAGGTTCATGTCGAGCCCGACGACTGCGTCGGCCTTGGTGCTGTCGCCTTCGAGGCGCAGGCGTCCGACCATGCTGCCGGCGTCCTCGGACGTCACCCATGCCAGCTCGCAGCCGCAGACGGCTTCGAAGCGCTCCTTGACGGTCTTGCCCGGGCCGTATTTTCCGGCGAAGGAGCTGTAGGTGTAGACGGTCAGGGTCGGCTTCGACTGGGCGTGAGCCAGACCCGTCGCGAGGCCAAGCGAGAGAACGGAGAGAATAAGGCGGCGTAACATCAGGGGCGCTCCCATGCGTGAGGCAAGCCGGATCGGCGGCGCAATTCGCACGGGGCGCAGATTGTTCTGCGAAATCGCATGCTCATTCCCTCCGCCGGCATGACCCGGATCAGGTTCGACGGGTCGGCGGCCCGGCCGCCTCTCAGCCCTGAGAAAGGCTCCCCGTGAGACATTTCGCTTCTAGACGACTTTACGACCTTGAACAAGCGTAGCCGGACGCATGGCGCTTCGGGCTCCTGGCCCATTGTCGAACCCCTGTCTTTCTGGTCCGATGGCCCCGACTTTACGGAGGCTTCATGGCAGGTTCGCCCTCTTCCTACGATGTCGCGGTCATCGGCCTTGGGGCCATGGGATCGGCGGCGCTCCATCAGCTCGCCAAGAGAGGCGTGAAGGCGATCGGCATCGACCGCTTCGCGCCGCCGCACGACCAGGGCTCGACTCACGGAGAGACGCGCATCACCCGCCAGGCGATCGGTGAGGGCGAGGTCTATGTCCCGCTCGCCCTGCGCTCCCACGAGATCTGGCGCGAGGTGGAGGCCCAGACCGGCGAGCATCTGCTGACGCAGAACGGCTGCCTCATCATCGGCTCCGAGGAGCGGCGGGCCGAGGGCAATGTCCGGATCGACTTCATGGGACGGACCCTCCGGGCCGCAAGACAGTACGATATTCCGCATGAGGTCTTGGATGCGGCGGAGGTCCGGCGGCGATTCCCGCAGTTCCAGGCCCACGATGGCGAGGTGGGATATCTCGAGCCGGGTGGGGGATATCTGAACCCGGAGCGCTGCGTGGCGGCCCAGCTCACCCTGGCCCGGAATCTCGGAGCCTCCCTCCTCCTCGACACGATCGTGCGGTCGGTCAGCCAGAAAGGGGATGGCGTACGGATCGTGACCGACCATGACGAGATCGTGGCCGGGCAGGCGATCGTCTCCGCCGGCCCCTGGGCTCCCGCCCTGCTGGGCGCTCCGTTCGACCGGCTTCTCACCCCGACCCGGCAGGTCATGCACTGGTTTCCGGTCGAGCCGGAGGCTGCGCAGCTCTGGGCCGAGAGCCCCGTCTTCATCTGGTCGCACGGCACCGGTCCGAACGATTTCTTCTACGGTTTTCCCTCGCTGCCGGGAAGCGGCACCGTCAAGACGGCCGGCGAGCAGTATAACGAGGCGACGGATCCGGACCGGATCGAACGCAGGATCGCTCCCGACGAGGCCGGGCTCATGCGCAAGAAGCATCTCGATGGTCGCCTTGCGGGCCTGCTGCCGGAGGGTGCCCGGGCCGTGACCTGCCTCTATACCGTCACTCCGGATTCGAACTTCCTGATCGACCGCCATCCCGATCAAGACCGTGTCCTGGTGGTCTCCCCCTGCTCCGGTCATGGATTCAAGCATTCGGCCGCGATCGGAGAGGCGGCGGCCCAGATCATGGTCGATGGCCGCAGTGCTATCGATATGGCTCCCTTTTCTTTGTCGCGATTTCAAGAGGGATGAGGATGTAGCGCGTCGAATGATCGGCGGCGTGGAACGGCCCTGGCTCATGTCCGTTCTTCAATCCGCATCGGGAAGATCTCATGTCCGGACTCCAGAACGGCCCCTTGAATGACCGAACGGTTCATCTCTGCATCGACATGCAGCGGATCTTCTCGACGGAAGGCCCCTGGCCGACGCCCTGGATGGAGCGGGTTCTGCCGACGGTGGTGCGCATCGTCGAGCGCTTCCCGGAGCGCACCGTGTTCACCCGGTTCATCACGCCGGAACGTCCGGAGGACATGCCCGGCACCTGGCGTCAGTATTATGAGCGCTGGCGCCAGACGACGCGCGAATACCTCGATCCGCGCATGCTGGATCTGATGCCGCCGCTCGGGCAGTTCGTCCCGCCCGCAACCGTGATCGACAAGCCTGTCTACTCGGCCTTTGCCGGGCACAAGCTCGCCGACTTCCTACGGGAGCGCGGCGCCGACACGCTGGTGGTGACGGGCTCGGAAACCGACGTCTGCGTGCTCGCCACGGTCCTGGGGGCGGTGGATCACGGTTACCGCGTGGTGATCGCGGCCGATGGCCTGTGCAGCTCGTCGGACGAGGGGCATGACTCGCTCCTCGCCCTTTACAGCAAGCGGTTCAGCCAACAGATCGAGACCGCGGATACCGAGACGATCCTGTCCGCTTGGGAGAGATAGCGCCTATCGGCGCGGGCTCTTGTCCTTCGCGCCGTTCAGTCCGGCCCGGCGCAGAGCATCTGCCAGCGCGCCGCCGGTGGAGGCCTGATGGCCTTGTGCGGGGGGCTTCCGGTCGCCGTTCTGCGGACGGGGCTTCTGGAACGAGCCGTGATTGTCGTCACGCCCGCCGCCCTTCCTTTCGACCGGATCGCTCATGCGCATCGTCAGCGAGATGCGCTTGCGAGCCTTGTCGACCTCGAGGACCTTCACCCGCACGATGTCGCCCGGCTTCACCACGGAGCGCGGGTCCTTCACGAAGGTGTCCGACAGGGCGGAGATGTGCACGAGGCCGTCCTGGTGGACGCCCACATCCACGAAAGCCCCGAAGGCGGCGACGTTCGTCACCACCCCTTCCAGCATCATGCCGGGCTTCAGGTCATCGATCTTCTCGACGCCCTCCATGAAAGTGGCGGTCTTGAATTCGGGGCGAGGGTCGCGGCCGGGCTTCTCCAACTCGCTCAGGATATCCTTCACGGTCGGCACGCCGAATTTCTCGTCCGTGAAGCTCTCGGGACTCAGCTTCTTGAGAACGCCGCCGTTGCCGATCAGCACCTTGATGTCGCTCTTGGTGGCCTCGATGATGCGGCGCACGACGGGGTAGGCTTCCGGGTGCACGCCTGAGGCGTCCAGCGGATCGTCGCCGTTCGGAATGCGCAGGAAGCCGGCGGCCTGCTCGAAGGTCTTGGGTCCGAGGCCCGACACCTTCGTCAGCGCCTTGCGGGTCTTGAAGGGGCCGTTGGCGTCACGATGCGCGACGATGTTCTGAGCGACCCATTCTCCGAGGCCCGACACGCGGGCGAGCAGCGGGGCCGAGGCGGTGTTGAGATCGACGCCGACCGCGTTCACGCAGTCCTCGACCACCGCATCGAGGGAGCGCGAGAGCTTGTACTCGGCAAGATCGTGCTGGTACTGACCGACGCCGATCGATTTCGGGTCGATCTTCACGAGTTCCGCCAGCGGGTCCTGCAGCCGCCTTGCGATCGACACGGCACCGCGCAGCGACACGTCGAGATCGGGCAGTTCCTGGCTCGCATAGGCCGAGGCCGAGTAGACGGACGCACCGGCCTCCGACACCATGATCTTGGTCAGCTTCAGGTCGGGGTGCCTCGACACCAGTTCGCCAGCGAGCTTGTCGGTCTCGCGCGACGCCGTGCCGTTGCCGATAGCGACGAGCTCGACCTTGTGCAGGCGGCACAGCCTCGCGAGGCTCGCAATGGATTCGTCCCATTGGCGCTTCGGCTCGTGCGGGTAGATGGTGTCCGTCGCCACGACCTTGCCGGTGGCGTCCACCACCGCAACCTTGACGCCGGTGCGATAGCCAGGATCGAGACCGAGGGTCGGGCGGGTGCCGGCGGGCGCGGCGAGCAGCAGGTCGCGCAGGTTGCCGGCGAAGACCTTCACGGCCTCGTCCTCGGCCGCCTGCCACAGGCGCATCTTCATGTCGAGCTCGATGGAGAACCGCAGCTTCGTGCGCCATGCCCAGCGTACGGTCTCCATGAGCCAGCGATCGCCAGGGCGGCCTTTGTCCTCGATGCCGAACGTCAGGGCGGTCCGGCCTTCATAAAGGCTCACATAATTCGGTTCGCCGCTGGCCGGATCCTCCTCCATGCGCAGATCGAGGATCTCCTCCTTCTCGCCGCGGAAGAGCGCCAGGATGCGGTGGGACGGCAGCTTGGTGAGCGGCTCGGAAAAATCGAAGTAGTCGGCGAACTTCGCCCCTTCCGTCTTCTTGCCGTCGCGTACACTGGAGGTGAGGCGACCACGCTGCCAGTAGGTCTCTCGGAGGGCGCCGAGGAGTTCCGCGTTCTCGGCAAAGCGCTCGACCAGGATGGCGCGTGCACCTTCCAATGCCGCCTCGGGGGTCGCGACGTCCTTGTCCGTGTTCACGAAGGCTGCCGCTGTCTCCTTAGGATCGCGACTCGGCTCGCCGAGCAGCAGATCTGCGAGAGGCTCGAGTCCGGCTTCCTTGGCGATCTGCGCCTTGGTGCGCCGCTTGGGCTTGTAGGGCAAGTACAAGTCTTCGAGGCGCGCCTTTGTGTCGGCCGTGTTGATCTGCTGCGCCAGCTCCTCGGTCAGCTTGTCCTGTTCGCGGATGCTGTCGAGAATCGTCTTCCGGCGGTCCTCAAGCTCGCGGAGATAGCGCAGGCGCTCCTCCAAGGTGCGTAGCTGAGCGTCGTCCAGCGTTCCGGTCACTTCCTTGCGGTAGCGGGCGATGAAGGGCACCGTCGCCCCGCCGTCGAGCAGGTCTACGGCGGCTTTGACCTGCCATTCCTGAACATTGAGTTCGTTCGCGATGCGCTGGCCGATGGATAGCATGACAATCTCCGACTGAGCCGAGGCGCGGCTTCTACGGTGCCGGACATCCCCTGGTCAACCGGGGTCAAGCTGCCGCAGGGGAAGGCGCTCAGGGCTGAATTTTCCTGAAATTTCTCTTGGCTCAGGGCCTTTCGGCAGATAGACCGTCCGGCCCCGCGCCCCCCATCCCCAGAGACTGCCATGCCCGTCGCCCCCCAGGACCTTTCCATCGGTATCGATTTCGGCACCAGCAACACCGTGGTTGCGCTCGCCGACTCGCAGGGGCGCGTCGAGGCCCTGACGTTCTATCACCGGGGCGGCAGTCTCAAGGTCTATGTGACGGCCCTTTGCTTCTGGGACGAGCGGCATGGCAACGGCTTACGGACAGAGGTGGAAGGCGGCCCTTGGGCGATCGACCAGTTCCTCGAAGGGCTGACGGCGCATCGCTTCATCCAGTCCTTCAAGACCTTCGCGGCGAGCCAGTCCTTCCAGGAAACACGCATCTTCCGCGAGCGCTACCGCTTCGAGGACCTTCTGAGCACGTTCCTACGCACGCTCAAGCGCCACGGAGGCGAGCGGTTCGATCTCTCTGCCCGGAACGTGGTGATCGGCCGACCGGTGCAGTTCGCCGGGAGCCACCCGGATGACGATCTCGCCATGAACCGGTATCGCGCCGCCTTCGGCAAGCTGGGGGCCGATCATGCCCGCTACGTCTACGAACCGGTCGGGGCAGCGTTCTTCTATGCCCAGCAGCTGAACCATGACGCGACGGTTCTCGTGGCCGATTTCGGCGGCGGCACCAGCGACTTCTCGGTCATGCGGTTTTCGCGCGCCAGCGGTGCCCTTCGGGCCGAGCCCCTGGGCCATGCCGGAATCGGGATTGCAGGCGACGCCTTCGATTACCGCATCGTCGATCAGGTCGTGTCGCCGCGTCTGGGCAAGGGCGGAAGCTACCGGTCCATGGGCAAGATCCTGTCGATTCCGAACCACTACTACGCCAATTTCGCGCGCTGGAACCATCTCGCCATGATGAAGGGCAGCGGCGACCTGAAGGAACTGCGGGAGCTGGCCCGCGCGGCCCTCGATCCGGAGCCGCTGGAGAAATTCATCGACATCGTCGAGTACGACCTGGGCTTCGCCCTCTACCGTGCCGTCTCGTCGGCGAAGGTGGCATTGTCGTCTCATGACGAGACCGAGTTCCGCTTCTCCGGAGAGGGCGTCGACATTCAGGCGATGATCAGGCGCCGTGATTTCGAGCAATGGATTGCCGAGGACGTCAATCGCATCGCCGATACCGTCGATAAGGCGCTGACGGATGCCGGTGTGGAGGCGGGGGAGATCGAAAGGGTCTTCCTGACAGGTGGGACCTCCTTCGTTCCGGCGATCCGGCGCCTCTTCGTCGAGCGCTTCGGCGAGGAGCGCCTGACCTCGGCCGACCAGTTCGAATCGATTGCCTATGGGCTTGCGCTCATCGGCCAGACGGCGGATCCAGCTCGCTGGGCGGTGGCGGCCTGACCTCCAAGGGGGATGACCCTTGCGGCGCGTCCCACAACGGAGTTTATTTGCGGTGCAACATGAATGCGCCAGCGAGGGTCTCCGCCGTGTCCCTGATCAATCCCGAGGCCACCCCGAGCAAGGATCTGCCCCTTCGTGATGACATCCGGCTTCTCGGCCGGCTCCTGGGGGATACGATCCGTGAGCAGGAGGGCGAGGCCGTCTACGAAATCGTCGAGCGCATTCGCCAGAGCTCGATCCGCTTCCACCGGGACGAGGATGAGACGGCGCGGCGGGATCTCGAGACGACCCTGAACAGCCTGTCCCGAGGGCGGACGAACCAGATCATCCGCGCCTACAGCTATTTCTCTCATCTGGCGAACCTAGCCGAAGACCAGCATCATGTCCGCCGGTCGAGAGCTCACGCCATGGCAGGCGCCCACGCGGCCGTCGCTCCCGCGCCCCGGGAGGGCACGATCGGTCGGGCGCTGAAGCTCCTGCGCGAGGCCGGCATCACCCAGGCCGATCTTCAGGCACTCTTTGCCAAGGCGCTGGTCTGCCCGGTCCTGACCGCGCATCCGACCGAGGTCCGCCGCAAGAGCACCATCGACCGAGAGATGGAGATCGCGCAGCTCCTGGCCCAGCGCGACAGGCAGCATCTCACGCCTGAGGAGAAGGCCTCGACGGAGGAGGCCCTGCGTCGGGCCATCCTGACCCTTTGGCAGACGAGCATTCTGCGGCGCACCCGTCTGAAGGTCATCGACGAGGTCGTGAACGGCCTCTCCTATTACGACTACACCTTCTTCAGGGAGCTGCCGCGGGTCTATGCCTCCCTGGAGGACCAACTTGCGGCCATCGATCCCGCGTGGGGCAATATGGAGCTTCCTGCCTTCCTGCGCATGGGGAGCTGGATCGGGGGTGATAGGGACGGGAACCCCTTCGTGACGGCGGATGCGCTCCGGCAGGCGCTTCAGCTGCAGAGCAAGCACGCGCTCGGCTTTTACCTCGAAGAGCTGCATTGCCTCGGAGGCGAGCTGTCCTTGGACGGGCGGTTCGTGAATGTGTCCGAGCAGGTGCAGGAGCTGGCGGAGGCCTCTCCCGACCGCTCGCCCCACAGGCAGGACGAGCCTTATCGCCGAGCGATCTCCGGCATGTATGCACGCCTGGCCGCAACGGCTCAGGCTCTCGGCCACTTCGATGTGGTTCGTCATCCCGTCGTGGGCGAGGCGCCGGTCTATACGGATGCCGAGGAGTTTGCCGGCGACCTGATGACGCTCCACGTGTCGCTGGTGTCCAACGGCTCCGCCGCCCTCTCGCGAGGGCGTCTTCGCAAGCTTCGCCGAAACGTCAGCGTGTTTGGGTTCCATCTCGCGAGCCTCGACCTGCGCCAGAATTCCGACGTGCACGAGCGGGTCGTTGCCGAGCTTTTCGAGAAAGCCAATCCTGGCACCGGCTATAAGGAGCTCTCGGAGGAAGGCCGCGTCGCCCTGCTGTTGGAGGAACTCCGCAGCCCGCGGCCGCTGACCTCGCCCTTCCTGGACTACTCCGCCGAGACGGCCTCGGAACTCGCCATCGTCCATGAGGCCGCTCAGGCCCACAGACGCTATGGCCAAGCCTCCGTTCCGAACTACGTCATCTCCAAGGCCGGGGACCCCTCGGACGTCCTCGAGGTGGCGCTTCTCCTGAAGGAAGCCGGTCTGCTCCGGCCGCGGGAAGGGGAGATGCACGTCAACATCGTCCCGCTCTTCGAGACCATCGCGGATCTGCGACAGTGCAGCAAGGTCATGGATGCGCTCTTCGGCCTGCCTGACTACATGCGTCTCCTGCGCAGCCGCGGACAGGCGCAGGAGGTGATGCTGGGCTATTCCGACAGCAACAAGGACGGCGGATTTCTCACCTCCGGCTGGGAGCTTTACAAGGCCGAGATCGAGCTGATCGAGGTGTTCAAGCGTCACGACGTGGGTCTGCGCCTCTTCCACGGCCGCGGCGGCTCCGTGGGGCGTGGCGGCGGACCGAGCTATCAGGCGATCCTCGCCCAGCCGGGCGGGGCCGTTCAGGGCGCAATCCGCATTACGGAGCAGGGAGAGGTCATTGCCGGAAAGTACTCGAACCCGGATCTCGGGCGGCGCAACCTCGAGATCCTGGCTGCGGCGACCCTTGAGGCATCGCTCCTGCATTCGGGGCAGTCCGCGCCGCGGGACGAGTATCTGCAGGCCATGGAGGAGCTGTCGGACGGCGCCTTTCGTGCCTATCGCGGCCTCGTCTACGAGACGGAGGGGTTCGAACGCTATTTCTGGGAATCCACGGTCATCGGCGAAATCGCCAACCTGAATATCGGCAGCCGGCCGGCCTCCCGGACGAATTCCCGGCGCATCGAGGACCTGCGTGCAATCCCATGGGTGTTCGGCTGGGCCCAATGCCGGCTGATGCTGCCGGGCTGGTATGGCTTCGGCTCCGCCGTGAACGCGTGGCTGAGGGACCACCCCGACAGCGGACTCGCCCTGCTGCAGGAGATGTACCGGGAATGGCCTTTCTTCCAGGCGCTACTTTCGAACATGGACATGGTGCTCGCCAAGAGCAACATCGCCATTGCGTCCCGCTACGCAAGGCTCGTCGAGGACAAGGACCTGCGCGACGCCATCTTCCCGCGCATCCGGCAGGAATGGGAGGATTCGATCGCAAAGCTCCTGGCGATCACGGGGCAGCAGGCGCTGCTCGACGGCAACCCGCTCCTGGCACGATCCATCCGCAACCGCTTTCCATACCTAGATCCGCTCAACCACCTGCAGATCGAGCTGCTGAAGCGGCACCGGGCCGGCGACGCGGACGAGCGCGTCGTGGAGGGGATCCATCTGTCCATCAACGGCATTGCGGCCGGCCTGCGCAACAGCGGCTAAAAGGCCGCAGCCGGAACCCGCTCCTGCCGTGCCGGTTGAAAACCGAAGACTGGAACCGAAGGAGAGAACCATGTCGCGCGGTGACAAATCGGCTTATACGGACAAGCAGAAGCGCAAGGCCGAGCATATCGAGGAATCGTACGAAAGCCGCGGCCTCTCGGAAAAGGAAGCCGAACGACGCGCCTGGGCGACCGTCAACAAGCAGGACGGCGGCGGCAAAAAGGGCGGTTCGGGGCACAAGTAGGCTGGCCTATATCCTTCAGCCGCGGTGAGCCCCTCATTGCGGCTAACTGGCTTTGGCCGTCACAATCCCGTGACAGGTGTCCAATCCTTCGGAAAGGAACCTGTCACCCATCCCCCCGGTTATGTTTCCCGAGGGGATGGCGAAGCTTGCGTTTTGCCGGAACAGCCGGCCTGTTCGTCTGCCATTCCTCGTCTCTCGATCCTGGGGACCAGGCATGGACACATTCTCTCCCTTGAAGGCGGCGCCTCTGTCGCGCCGCGCCGGCACCCGCGACACCATTGAAGTCGTACTCAACGTCAATGGCCGGAACCATCGGCTTGCGGTCGACCCGCGGGTGACGCTTCTCGACGCCTTGCGGGAGCATCTCGGCCTCACCGGTTCGAAGAAAGGGTGCGACCAGGGGCAGTGCGGCGCCTGCACTATCCATGTCGATGGCCGGCGTGTGCTGTCCTGCCTCACTCTTGTGGCCATGGTCGAAGGCAAAGCCGTTACCACCATCGAAGGTCTTGCGCCTGAAGAGGGGGGACTCCACCCCATGCAGCAGGCTTTTCTCGATCATGATGCCTTTCAGTGCGGCTACTGCACGCCGGGCCAGATCATGTCGGCGGTCGCTTGCGTCCGAGAGGGACTTGCGACGACCGATGACGATATCCGCGAATATATGAGCGGCAATCTCTGTCGTTGTGCCGCCTATCCCAACATCGTCGAAGCCATCAAGCAGGCTCGGGCCGAGATGGAGGAGCAGCCATGAGGCCCTTCTCCTATGACCGCGCCCATGACCTCGCCTCCGCCATCAGGGCAGCCTCAGCTCAGGTCGAGGTGCAGAACCGCGCCCCGATCCAATTCCTCGCGGGCGGAACCAATCTCCTCGACCTCATGAAGATCGACGTCATGAGGCCAGAGCGTCTCGTCGACATCAATCCGCTCGAAGACTCGCTATCGGAGATCGTTGCAGACGGTGATGGATTGCGCCTCGGCGGACTGGCGCGCATGAGCACGGTGGCGCATCACCCGGATGTCGAGAAAAACTATCCGGTTCTGTCGCAGTCGCTCAAACTGGCTGCGAGCGCGCAATTGCGCAACATGGCGAGCCTCGCCGGCAACGTGCTGCAGAGGACCCGCTGCTCCTATTTCCGCGACGTTTCCTGGGGCGCGTGCAACAAGCGCGAGCCCGGCAGCGGCTGCGCAGCCATCGGAGGCGTCAACCGCAAGCATGCGGTGCTGGGGACGAGTCCACACTGCATTGCCACCTATCCGGGGGACTTCGCGCAGGCTCTCATTGCTCTCGATGCGACGGTCGAGATCACGGGTCCGAAAGGCGAGCGGCGCATCCCGGTCCATGAGCTTCACCGCCTCCCGGGCGACACGCCGCATATCGAGAACACGCTCGCGGCCGGCGAGATCATCACGGCGTTTCAAATCCCGCGGAAAGCCTGGGCCAAACGGTCTCTCTACCTGAAGGTACGCGACCGCGAGTCCTATGAGTTCGCTGTAGCGTCCGCCGCCGTCGCGCTCGACCTTGCAGACGGCGTGGTTCGCGATGTCCGCATCGCACTGGGTGGGGTCGCAACCATCCCGTGGCGAGCCGTTGCGGCGGAGGAAGTCCTCAAAGGAAAGCCTCTGACCGAGGATATTGCCCGATCTGCAGCGGAAGCGGCTTTCGAGCCGGCCCGGACCCATGGCGAGAATGACTTCAAGCCGGAACTTGGACGAAACACGCTCGTGCGGGCCCTGCTCGACGCCGCGAAGCTGGAGGCCTGATCATGAATGCTCCCACGACCTTTGATGGCGGCATGATCGGCAGGCCCACGCCCCGCATCGACGGGCGCCTGAAGGTGACGGGCACCGCCTGCTACCCTTCCGATTTTCCGCTCGAGGACACGGCATACGCGTATCTCGTCACCAGCGCGATCGCACGTGGGCGGATCAAGGCCATCCATCTCGAGGAGGCGCAGCAGGTCGAGGGTGTGCTCGACATTCTGACCTACGAGAATACCAAGGGCAAGGTGCGCAAGGTGCGCGCCTTTTCCGGAGGCGGCTACACCTCGACCACCATCATGCCGATGGATTCGCCGAAGGTCTGGCATGACGGGCAGATCGTTGCGGTGGTCGTCGCCGAAACCTACGAGGCAGCCCGCGAGGCCGCGCACAAGGTCCATGTCGAATACGATGAGCGCAAGCCGAAGCCCGGATTCGACAAGCGCCGGCCGCAGCCCCGGCAGATTTCCAATCCGCTCTCAAGCTCGGATCCGCAGACGGGCGACGCCGAAACCGCATTCCAACACGCAGATGTTAAGGTCGAGGCCTACTACACGACGCCGACGCAGCATCACAACCCGATCGAGCTGTTCACCACCACTTGCACCTGGTCCGGAGATCAGCTCACGATCTACGAGCCGAGCCAGTTTGTGCACGGGCTCAAGAACGGTGTCGCCAAGCAGCTCAACATGAATCCCGAAAAGGTGCGGGTCATCTCGCCCTTCGTCGGCGGAGCTTTCGGATCCAAGGCGGCGCTGACGCCTCGCACGGCGTTCGTGGCCCTGGCGGCCAAGCGCCTCAACAGGCCCGTCAAGCTGGTGCCGACCCGGTCGCAGAGCTTCGATGTCTCCACCTATCGGGCGGAGACCCAGCATCTCGTGAAGCTCGGAGCCGACCGCAATGGCCGGCTGACCTCTCTGCATCACGAGGGATGGGAGGTCAGCTCGCGGCCCGACAATTACAAGGTGGCCGGAACGGAGACGACCTCTCTCCTCTACGCCTGTCCGAACATCTACACCAAGGTCCATATCGTTCACGCCGACCGCAATACTCCGGGCTTCATGCGCTCGCCGGCAGAGGTGCCGTATGTCTATGCGCTGGAAAGCGCGATGGATGAACTCGCAACGGCGCTCGGCATGGACCCGGTCGAACTGCGCCGCATCAACGACACGATGGTCAACCCGATCGACCAGAAGCCTTATTCGAGCCGGGCGCTGATGGCATGCTACGATCGGGCCGCCGAAGCCTTCGGCTGGTCGAAGCGCAATCCCGAGCCGGGCTCGATGCATGACGGAGACTGGCTCATCGGATGGGGTTGCGCAACGGCCTGCTACCCGACCAACGTGGCGCCGGCGCAGGCGCGGGTAACGCTTGCACCGAACGGGAGAGCGCGGGTTCAGACCGCAGGGCACGATATCGGAACGGGAGCCTATACGGCCATTGCGCTTACGGCCGCCGACCGGCTCGGCGTCCCGCTGGAGAATGTCAACGTGGAGCTGGGAGACAGCTCTCTGCCGCCAGCGCCCGTTGCGGGCGGATCGAATGCGACCGCGAGCATCTGCAACGCCGTCGCGATGGCCTGTGACGAGATCAGGGAGCGGCTCGCCCAAGGAGCCGTTCACGCAGACGGTCAGCTCGCAGGCGCCGATCCGGGCGACCTCCGCCTCAGCCAGGGCAAGCTCGTGGCTCCCGACGGCAAAAGCGAGCCCTTGAAGGAGGCGATCATGCGCCTCGGGTTCGGACCCGTGGAAGCTCATGCGAAGTACACGCCGGAGATCGCTTCGGCTCCCGTCAAGCTGATGGGCCACAAGCTCATCGAGGGCGGGATCTCGGCCATGACGTCCGGCAGCTCCGTCAAGGACCATGTCCAGTATGCGTTCGGTGCCGAGTTCGTGGAGGTCCGCATCCACAAAAGGACGCGCGAGATCCGTGTTCCGCGTATCGTCGGAGCCTTCGCGGCAGGCCGCATCGTCAGCCCGACGACCGCGAGGAGCCAGCTGCTTGGCGGCCTTATCTGGGGCGTGGCCTCGGCGCTGCACGAGGCGACTGAGATCGACGAACGGGTGGCTCGCTACGTCAATGACGATCTTGCCGAGTATCTCATCCCCGTCTGCGCCGATATCAAGGATGTGGAGGTCATCTTCGTGCCGGAAGAGGATCACCAGGTGAATGCCCTCGGCATCAAGGGGCTGGGCGAACTCGGCAATGTCGGCACCAACGCGGCGGTCGCCAACGCCGTCTATCATGCAACCGGACGGCGGATTCGGGATCTGCCAATCCGCATCGAGGACCTTCTCTGAGGGATCGGAATGAGCGGGGCCCTGCACCATGTCGAGGCGGACTGGCCGGCCTTCGGCTTGAACGATGACGTTCGCCCTGCCTTGCAGGCCGCCGTCGAGTCCGGCTGGGATTCTGTCCTCGTCACCCTTCACACGGCCATCGGCGGTGGGCCCCGAGGCATTGGCGCCCAGATGGTGATCACGCGGAATGCGGTGAGCGGCTACCTGTCGGGGGGATGCGTCGAGGCGGACGTGACCCGCCATGCGCTGGCGGTCCTGGCCGATGGCCAGCCGCGTCGCCTCATCTACGGTGAAGGCGGTCCGATCGACATTCGCCTTCCCTGCGGGGGCAGGATCGAGCTGCTGGCCGAGCGTATCCCCGCAGGCGACCCGGCTCTATCCGCTCTCCTCCGGTTCTCAGTAGAGCGGATGCCCTGCGTGTGGATCAGTGATGGCCAAAGGCGCTTCTGCCTGGAGGTGGAGGACCGCGGTTCTCCTGACGAGGCAGTGAGCGCCGCTCTCGCTGCCGTACGACGGAACGCCATGCGGGCCGGATCTCGTGGGGACATGCTCCATCGGCTTTACGCGCCGCAGCAGCGTTTCGTCGTCTTCGGACATGATCCGACCGCCCTGGCAATGGCCATGCTCGCTGGCCAGGTCGGGATGGAAACCTTCCTGGTACGCCCAAAAGGACCCATGGCTCCTCCGCCCATCCCGAACATCCTTTATATCCGCGAGCGACCCGCGGATGCTCTGGCCCGGATCGGAGCAGATCCCTGGACTGCCGTGGCTGTTGCCATGCACCAGGAGGAGGACGACCAAGAGGCTTTGGTGGCCGCACTGTCGTCGAAGGCCGGCTATGTCGGCCTTCTCGGCAGCAGTCGGCGGCTCCCGCGCAAGCTCGCACGCTTGGTCGAGGCAGGCATTTCTCCGGTCGACCTGAAGCGACTCAAGGCTCCGATCGGCCTGAAGATCGGCGGCAATTCCCCTTGGGAGATCGCCACGGGTGTCATTGCCGAGGTCATCCAGGCCTCGAGCGAGTTGTCGGTCTGCCGCGCCTCCGTCCGATCCGCCGCTGCCGCCTGAGACCAGCATGGCGGAGTTCCACGCCCTTGTGTTGGCGGCCGGAGCAGGCACCCGCTTCGGCGGGCGCAAGCTTCTGGCCCCCTGGGGCGGAGGCGTCCTCCTTCACGGTGCGCTTCAGGTCGCTCTTTCGGCTCCCGTCGCGGGCGTGGTTCTCGTGACCGGTGCGGATTCTAAAGAGGTGTCTGAAGCCGCTCAGGACTTTGCCGCGACTTGGACCAATGCGCCGGACGTGCATGTCATCCACGCGCAAGACCATCGCGACGGTCTCTCGGCTTCCCTCCGGGCCGGATTGGCCGCTCTGCCCCCATCCGCGTCCGGCGCCTTCATCTTCCTGGGCGACATGCTTTGCATTCCGAGTACGGTACCGGCAGCCTTGGCCGATGCAATGACGTTACCGAATATCCTTGCCGCGGCGCCTGTCTATGAGGGCAGGCGCGGGCATCCGGTGCTTGTATCCGCATTCTTGTTCCCGCAACTTGCGGCGCTTCACGGAGATCAGGGCGCGCGCCGTGTCCTTGATGGGCTCGGGCCCGCTCTCGCGCTTGTCCCGACCTACGATCCGGGCGTTCTCCTCGACGTGGACGAGACCGCCGATCTGGCAAGGATCCTTTCGGCCCGGTGAGCCGCTCCGAGGTCCGCTCTTGCGTGCCAATCAAGTTCACCGGTGCACTCGGCGAAAAGCCGGTGTAAGGAAAGGCGCCGAGTTTCTCCCTTGAAGCTCCGTGATGGAGGAAACATTGCTCACAAGCGCTGCCGAAGGCGTCTATGTCATCTGCCCGACGCCCTTTGAATCCGATGGCCGTCTCGATATCGCCTCGACCGACCGGATGGTCGAAGCCTATCTGAAGGCCGGCGCCACGGGTCTGACGATCCTTGGCATCATGGGCGAGTCGCCGAAGCTTGCGGCCGAGGAATCGCTGACTTTCGCCAAGCAGGTCATGTCCACCGTCGCCGGGCGGGTTCCGGTCGTGGTCGGCGTTTCCGCCGCGGGCTTTGCGGCCATGTCGGGCCTGTCCCGCAAGGTGATGGACGTGGGCGCCGCAGGCGTCATGATCGCTCCCCCGTCGACCCTCAGGACCGACGATCAGATCGTCTCCTACTACGCGGACGCCGTCGAGGCGATCGGAGCCGATACCCCCTTCGTGATCCAGGATTATCCGCTCGCCACCAATGTGGTCATGACTCCCAAGGTGATCATGCGGATCATCGAGCAGAGCCCGTCCTGCGTGATGCTCAAGCATGAGGACTGGCCCGGTCTCGACAAGATCACGACCCTGCGCCGTGCCAGCGCCGAGGGGCAGGTCCGTCGCGTTTCGATCCTGTGCGGCAATGGCGGCCTGTTCCTGCCGTTCGAGATGGAGCGTGGGGCCGATGGCGCCATGACGGGCTATGCCTATCCCGAGATGCTCGTCGGCGTCGTGAACCTCATCAAGCAGGGACGCCGTCAGGAGGCGCACGACCTCTTCGACCGGCATCTGCCGCTGGTGCGTTATGAGACGCAGCCCAACCTCGGCCTCGCGGTGCGCAAATACGTGCTGAAGAAGCGCGGCATCATCGCCTCCGACACGCTGCGGAAGCCGGGTCCGAAGCTGAGCCCGGAGACGATTGCTGAAATCGATTGGCTGATGGAGCGCATCGAGCGCTCGCAACAGGGGAGCCTTGCGGCATGAAGACTGGATTGGAGGGGAAGCGCGCGCTCGTTCTCGGCGCCAGCAAGGGGCTGGGCTTCGGCATTGCCCAAGGGCTCGCCGAAGAGGGCGCTCGCGTCGCGATCGCCAGCCGGACGATGGACGGATCGAAAGCCGCCGCCGAGAAGATCGGCAACGGCGTCCTGCCTTTCGTCTGCGATACGGGCAAGGTCGATCAGGTCGATGCCCTGGCGAAGGACGTGACGGATGCGCTCGGCGGAGTCGACATTCTGGTCCTGAACAGCGGCGGTCCGCCGCCCGGGAAGGCGCAGGGTGTGTCGAGCGATCAGTGGCGCACGTCGTTCGAGGCGATGTTCGTCAACCTGGTGCGGATCACGGATCAGCTTTTGCCCGGCATGATCGAGCGCAAGTTCGGCCGCATCATTTCGGTGATCTCGTCGGGCGTCATTCAGCCGATCCCGAACCTCGCCATCTCCAATGCGATCCGCCCGGCCCTCGTTGGTTGGGGCAAGACCCTGGCGGCCGAGGTTGCGTCGTCGGGTATTACCGTGAACGCCGTCGCGCCGGGACGCATCGCCACCGACCGTCTCAAGCAGCTCGATGCCGCCAATGCGGAGCGGACAGGGCGCTCGGTCGACGACGTCGCGGCTGCGGCGCGAGCCGGCATTCCGGCCGGCCGCTACGGTGAGATCGAGGAGTTCGCGGCGGCGGCCGTCTTCCTGGCGAGCGAAAAGGCCTCGTTCATGACGGGATCGATCCTGCGCGTGGACGGTGGCCAGATCTCCTGCACCTGAAAGGGTTCTCGGGACGGGGATCAACCCCGTCCCGAGGCATGTCATTTCAACCGTCGAGAGCACAGGGCGCTCGATCCGTGAATGCCTCCTGACCTGTCATTTTCGGCAGCCGGCATCCCGTGCCGAGCCTCACAGGGGCAGACGTTCCGATTCGAGCAGTGCGAAGGCCGAGGCTGGGACTGCCGAGAGGAAGTTGCCGAACTCACAGGAGCCCGATTTCCTAGTAAGTCACCTTTCTAGCCTGGTCTCCTGGATAGTCGTTCTTGTCGCGCTTGATCGCTGCTACTCTTGAGCGGACCGCTTCAGGAGGAAGCCATGACCCTGCTCAAGTCGATCGAGGTGGTGGCGGAGTCGGATCAGAGTTGGGAGGATGCCGCCAGACGGGGCATTCGGATCGCCTCGCAGACGATCCGCAACATCCGTTCCATGTCGGTGACGGATTTCGAAGCCGTCGTAGACGGTGACGAGATCCGGCTGTTCCGGGTGCACGCAAAGATCGCCTTCGCGCGGGAGCCTATGGACGACGGCGTCGCTCGCTGACGGCGGCTATCGTACGACGAGGACGGGGATCTTCGAGTGGGTGAGCACCTTCATGGTTTCGCTTCCCAAGAGAAGGGCCGAGACGCCGCTACGGCCGTGCGAGGCCATGACGATGAGATCACAACGCCGGCCCTCGGCGGTCCGGATGATGGCCTGATAAGGCTCGTCATCCTCCAAATGGATCTGGGTCGCCTCGATTCCCGCCGACCGTGCGACCTCAAAGGCTTGGGACAACGTCTTGATCGCCTCCTCCCTCATGTGCTCCCTGAAGGTGGAGGCAGTCTCTTCGACCTGTTCGGCGTCGAGAGCGAACACGTGAAATCGCTCTGAGACCGTGAGCAGGCTGACGGCAGCACCCAGCGCCTTCGCCAAGCCTACGCCATGATCGACGGCGCGGCCGGACAGCGATGAGCCGTCGGTTGCAATGAGAATATGGCTGTACATGAGTTCCTTCCTCCTCTCTCCGTTGCATCCGACACCAACGACTTGCGCTCGTGGTCAATAGGATAGAAGCAGCGGAACCGGGCAGCCCTTCAGCATGGTCTGCGTAACCCCTCCGAGTACGAGTTGCCGCCAGCGTGAATGCACAAAGCTTCCCATCACGAGCAGGTCGGCTCTGAAGATCCCGAGCTGCGAACGGAGAGTTTCGCCAGCATCGCCTCTCTGAAGCGGCAATTCCTTCAGCGTGCAATCGACACCATGGCGGCTCAGGTGCGGAGCAAGCTCTGCTCCCGGGAGCGAGGATGACAGGTCCTTTTCTCCTACAACCGAAGCGATCTCCACCTGCTGTGCGGCTTTCAGGAAAGGCAGGGCATCGTGCACCGCGCGGCTTGCTTTGGCGCTGCCGTCCCACGCCACCAGAACTCTCTCGACCCGGAAGACGTCCGTTCCTTGAGGTACGATCAGCAGCGGTCGTCCACCGTTGAATAGGACCTCTTCAAGAATGCCTCGACCGAGGCTCAAGAAGTCCCGCTCCGCATCGAGGACGGTCACGTCATGGACGCGGCTTCGGGCTGCAAGAGCTGCCGCCAGATCGGAATAGGGCTTCTGCAGCACCTCGACGCTGCAGGGAACTCCCGACGCCCGGGCACCCTGCTGGGCCTGTTCAAGCGCCATCAGGGAAGCCTCATGGAGGCGACGGTTCTCCGCAGCAACGAGGCCTGCCGCAACATTGCTGACGAAGGCGTGCGTCACCAGCATTTCGGGGGTGGGGGCATAGATCGAAGCGTGGGCGGAAGCCTGCTGCGCGAGGGAGAGGCCGTAACGCAGGGCAGAGGACGGCTTTTCCTCGCCGCCGGAAATACCAACGAGAATGCTTTTGATGTCTTGAACCATCCAGCGCTTCTCCTGCTTCGAGAACAAACTGACATGGTCGGAAGGTGGCGAAATTGATTATGCTCAAGGATGCTGAAAAGATCCCTCTGCTCCCGAAGGCGCAGGCGCCCCGCGAGCAAGTGTTCTCGCGTGAGCCGGTTCGCACCCTCGGTCAGAGCTGACGGTCGTCATTGCGACGCTGGACAGGCCCGGTCTCATAGGAGAAAGGCTAGCGAAGCGCCTGGACGTCGAGGGGTTCACAGTTCTGGTGGAACTGTCGGGGGAATGCCGATCGGCTCACCGGGCATCGGAGCATCGTCGGGAGTGTCCGGCGGAATGCTCACGGGCTCCTCCCTCCCGGGCACGCCTGAAGGCGGGGGCTCGGGGTTGACTGGATCGGGGTTCGGAGCCGGAATGTCCGGGCGCGGTTCGGAGGGGGAGGGCGTGCCAACCATCAATGCGCATCCCTTCTATCGCTTTCGCGCGGCCGCTCCATGACCTTCCTCCGCGCGACGGGCTCATAAGCACTCTCAGGCTATGATTATAGGGGTATTTGGAACGATTGGAATTCGGGCGCTTCCAGCGTCTCACAAACACAGGTGCAGGCTTCCGAATAAGCTCGGCGGTCCGTGAACCAATAGGCTCGATCAGGGTTTCCTGCATGGTTGAACCATCGAGAGGCCCTTCGGCTTGGACACCATGCTCCTTCTCACGAGCGGCCGGCAAGATCTCGGCAGCGGTCGCCCCTTGCCGGATGAATTCTATCCGAAGCCGCCGCCAACGGAGCCAGTCCCGGTTCCGCCAGCTCCCACGGATGCGCCACATCCCCTGGAATCGCCCACCATTCCGTCGCCCATGCCCGAACAGGCTCCAGAGCCCAAGCAGCCGGTGATCCATCCGACGCCACAGCCGGAGGTGCCTGGGCACCCGTGACAGTATGGCTGTGCTATGCCGGCTGGGCGAGATTGGCCAGAATCCGGAATGCTCCCGGCACGAGCCTGTCGAGCTGGTGGTGGAGCGCAAGGCTGACGTGGGTGTGGCGCCCATGTCCGATCGTGCCTGAGATAAGGCCGCCGAGGAGCGGTTTTTCGCCAGGATCGCTCATGCTGAGCAGCGGCTCATAAGCCTCGTCCCACACTGATGCGAAGTAGAGCCCACGCTCTTTGTCCCAACCCTCCCAGTCGTCGGGGCCGATCGGATTTGGGCCGGCCATCAAAGGATGGTCCTCACCGAGAACCTTGACCGTTGCTCTAGGGTCTGTCACGCGCCAACGTAGCGACGGTGCGCCGATGGTGATCGGCCGAGGCGGCGTCAGCCCTGGGTCCCAGCCATCGGTAGGCCTGTGGTAGAACGTCACCACATGCCCGCCCTCGCTCACGAAGCGGTGCAGGCGTGGGCAGGCCTCCGCGAGGTCAGGACGGGTTCCGAATGCAAAGATCCCTACCATGATGGTCGTGAAACGGGAGAGATCGCCCTGAAGGTCAACGCCATCAAGATCCGTCACGTCGAAGCCAAGCCGGACGAGCCACGTCCCGATTTGATCGTTGCCTCCGCCCACATAGCCGATTTTTGCTCCAGTCGGGAGCTGGACGTCCAGGACCAGCACCTTGAGGTCTTCGCGGCTGAGATGGGCCGTGCGGCCGATGTGAGGATAGGCAATCGGTGTCGAGCGATAGGCAGGATGTCCGTTCACACGTCCTTCGAGCCGATAGAGACCAGATTTCAGGTGCGTGGGGGGAGACACCCGAAAGCCATTGTCCCTCGGGTCGAGCGCCCATCCTGCCGGCGTCACGAGGTCGATGCCGGCATTGGAGGCATCTCCGTCGATCAAGCTTCTGATGAAGAAGGGCTCGTGAGTTCGGGATGTGGGGAGAAGAACGGTATCGGGGTCCAGCACGATGGACTGACCCGGGACGATGCGCATCGGTTCATCGAGATCGATTAGACGGCAGGCTCGATACCCATCCACCTCGACCATGGCAGAGAGGTGGATATCACCGTTGCCTCCGAGGACTCTGAAGCGAGCAGGATACGCCGTGGTGAGGGGGGCACCGGCCGGTACGGCGATTTCAAATGCCCTTGTATTGCCGTCGGACGAAGGGGCAGCCTCTCCTATGTTCTTGACGGATGCAGGCGCTACAGAAACTGCAACGTCTGGCCGGGTAAGGGCGTAATGCACCATCGCTCTCCGACCTGGCTTGACGACGTGCGGATCGGCCCAGCCGCGCACATGCACCCCGCTCGCTTCGATGACGACATCGTCGATTTCGCTGAGCTTGCGTTTCAGCTTGTGTTCGACCTCATCGAGGTATTCGTGAGGACAGGATGCAAGTGCCGTCACGATCGATTTGGCCGCTGCGATGGCTGCATTGCGTATCGAGGCGCGATCAGGAAAGGCCGCTCGCGCCTGCTCGAGCAACCGTTGGGCTGCAGCCAGATGGCGCGCCGGCTCCTCCGGGAGAAGAGTAGAGAGTTCGCCAACAGTCGCGGGAAGGCCGTCGCGGATATCCGATTCTTCATTCTGTGCGGCGGTAGCGTTCAAGAGCAGATGCAGAGGCCACGACCGGACAGGATCTTCCTGCCAGTGGCCCATGCCCTGTGACAGATGCGCTGCGCGGGACCATTCCCCGATATGCGCAAAGGGTGCTCCTGTCGCGACATCGTCTCCAGGGGCATGAACCACAAGGGTCGCTACAGGCGGCGGGACCTCGTCGTCATAGGTGGAGCCGCCACCGGACCACGCCGGCAGATAGAATTTTGAGACCTGCCACGGCCTCAACCCGGCTTCAAGATGTTCGGGAAATGCTTTCGGGTCAGCCGCGAGCGCAACTGCCCTTTCGGCGGCACGCGTCATGGCTCGGTGATGGCCATGCTGCCCAGGGACGTCGAGGAATGTGGGAATGACGATGTCCTGTCGTTCCTCACGATAGGCACGAACGAGGCGCTCGACGATGCGATCTTCGCCCCAGCGGCCCAGCGTGTCGTCACCGTTCTTGGAGAAGCCGAAATCGTGCACGGGATCGTCAGGTCCGTGGCCGAGCCACACGACATCCGCGTCGAGACGCCGCGCCGCCTCCTCCATCTCGCGTGTGCGCAGCACACCGAGTGCCGCTCCGCGCTCAAGTCCGATTGCGTTCTGGCCCCCTTCTCCTCGCGTCGAACAGGCAATCACGACACGCATGCCGAGGCCGAAGCGCAGCGCTGCCAGCATCCCGCTCGCCTCATCATCGGGATGCGCCCCGGTGTTCATGACGGTCAGGACGGACGAGAGGCGCTCGAGCTTGCGATGAAGACGCACGAGGGCAGGGTCGGCCATTTCCCTTGCGATACGTTCGTGGTCTCGCAGCATCGTTTGCTTGCTTTCCGTCTCAAGTCGATTGTTCGATTGCAGGTGCGGTATCGAGCTTAGGGGTCATCGTCTCTTGAAGGGGCAGAGCCGCTGCTCCTAGCGCTGCGGTGAGCAGCCCCGTCGTGCCCCTGATGATGCGCGGCAAGGCCCTCTTGCGCCGGCTGGCGACCGAAAGCGGCAGGGGCTGAAGGGATGCGATAAGGTCGTCGAGGAGAGTATCCGGAAGAGCGCCGCTGAAGACGATGCACTCCGGATCGAGGAGGTTCTCCAGCATCGCAATGACGGGAGACAGATGAGCCCCCGCTTCGGCGATCCACTCCTTCAGTGGAGCTGACCCCGCCTCATGAAGAGCCGCAAGGTCCGAGACCGTGCGGCATGAAACGCCGGCATCTGCGAGCTTTTCCTTCAGGGAGTGCAGCGAGGCATAACGCTCGAGGCAGCCTCTGTTGCCGCATGCACATCGCGAACCATCTTGCTGAACAACGATGTGGCCGATCTCGCCCGCATTGCCGAAGGCACCCCGCATCGGCCTCCCATCCACGACGATGCCAAGGCCGAGGCCCGCACCGAAATACAGGAGACAGAAGTTGTTCAGCTTGCGCGCAACACCATGCAGACGCTCGCCGACGGCAGCAGCGGTCGCATCGTTCTCGACGAGGGTACTGACGCCGGTGGCGGCGGTCAGAACCTGGGCAGCATCCTCGCCAACCCAGCCAGGCAGAGTCGTTGGTCCGACCGAGCTCATGCCATCGATGTCGAAAGGGCCGGGCATGACGACGCCGAGACCTAGGAGGCGGCGATGCGACCCGGAGGCCGTTTTGCAGATGCCGTCGATCTCCCGCTTGAGCAGAGGCGCGATATGGTCCGGGGTGGCATCCTCAAGCGGGAGCGTTCGGTTCGCTCGCACGCGGCCTGTCAGATCGACGAGAGCCATGACGAGGTGATCGGCGGCAATCTCGACCCCGATGGTCATTCCGCCATCCGGATTGACGGCCACCTGCACAGGTGGAAGGCCGCGACCGGCCCGCAGGCGACCGCATTCGAGCAGGAGTCCTTCGTCCAGAAGCTCGCTCACGATGTTTGAGACTGCCTGCGGGGTCAGATGAGCAAGCCGTGCAATCGCCGTGCGCCCAAGCGGGCCATGGAGCCGGACTGCATCCAGGACCACCCGCCGGTTGTGGGACCGGTTTCGCTCGGGGTTGTTGCCAATTGCAGCTTTCGGTGGAGGCGGGGTTGAGCGCGGCATGTGTGTCTCGTGTCGTGCACCGACGATGCCAGCGTTTTGTAATAACTCAAGTGAATTATTTTATTGACAGCGCGCGGTCCGCAGATGAGCTTTGTGGGATGAGCGGGACTTTGCCACGCTCGCATCGAGGGGAAGAATGCCACGCCGATGATCTCGATCGGCTGGCCAAGAGGAGGGTCACGCATGCGCCTCAAAAAGATGATCGCTGGTCTCGCATTCGGGATCAGTGTCCTGGCCGCCAATGCCGCCAGCGCCGTTGAAATCGAATACTGGCAATATGTCTTCGACACGCGCGTGAAGGCGATGGATCAGCTGATCCAGAAATTCCAAGCCGCCAATCCCGACATCAAGGTCAAGCACACGACCTTTCCTTACGCCGAGTATCAGACCAAGGTTGCGGCTGCCGTGACCGCCGGGCAGGGGCCCGACGTGGTTCAGCTCTTCTACGGATGGGTCGACGGCTTCGTCGCCGGCAAGCTCATTCAGCCGCTGCCGAAGGATGCGTTCCCGCACGACAAGATCGAAGCCGAGTTCTTCCCAATCGTGAAGGCGATGAAGCGCGGCGACGAATATTACGGCCTTCCGACTGCCGTCCGCTCCTTGGCGCTCTTCTATAACAAGAAGGCCTTCCAGGCTGCCGGGCTCGATCCCAGCAAGCCGCCGCAGACGCTCGACGAACTCGTCGCCGCTGCTGAAAAGACCGTCAAGCGCGACAGTGCCGGCAACATCGTTTCGGCGGGAATCACGCTCGACATGGCGGGGCAGGATCACCATTGGTGGCGAGAGGTCCTCGTACGCCAGTACGGAGGCACGCCTTACACTGACAACGACCGCAAAGTTGCGTACGACAGCGACGCAGGCTTGAAGGCCCTGCAATTCTACACCGACCTCCAGACGAAGCATAAAGTCGGCTCTGTCGGCTTCATGGACGAAGGGCAGGCGGCCTTCAAGGCCGGCCTTGCGGCTATGACGATCGACGGGACCTTCCGCCTTGGCAGCTTCAACGCGATCAAGGGCTTCGAGTGGGGGGTGACCGAATTGCCCGCCGATGCCAAGGGCATGCGCAGCAACTACGCCAGCTACTTCGCCAACGCGATCAGCAGCAAGGTGCAGGGCGAGAAGCTGGAGGCTTCGAAGAAGTTCCTGGCCTATATCAGCTCACCCGAGGCGATGGACCTCTGGCTGCAGACAGTCGGCGAGCTGCCGGCGCGCCGTTCCGCGGCGATGACGCAGGCAAACCTCGCCAACCCGATCTATGGGCCGTTCCTCAAGGGGCTGGAATACGCCCACACCACCATGTTCCTGGACGAGGCAGCCCAGCGGCAGACCGCGATCGACATGGTCAACCGTGTCCTGATCCAGAAGCAGGACCCGAAGGCCTCCCTGGCCGAGGCTGCAAAAGCCGAGCAGGCGATCATCGACCGAGCTGCGAAGTGAGGATCTGACCGTGAGAGCAGCGCCAGCGACATCAGGCCGTGCTTGGGACAGGCTGAGCCTGCGCCACAAGCGCGTCATCTGGGCTTGGGGTTTTCTGGCGCTGCCGATCGTCTTTTACGGGATGATCCGCTTCTGGCCGACGCTGGAGGCGCTTGCCCTGTCGTTCACGAACTGGAACCTCTTGAAGCCGGCGTCCTTCGTCGGCTTCGAGAACTACATCCGCCTCTGGAACGACCCGCTGTTCTGGCAGGTCTTTCGCAACACCTTCGCCTATCTCATCATCGGAACGCCGATCAGCCTGATCATCTCGTTCGTCATCGCCTATTATCTCGACCGCGTGCGTTTCATGCACGGGTTCATTCGGGCGCTCTATTTCCTGCCCTTCCTGACGACGGCCGTCGCCATGGCATGGGTTTGGCGCTGGTTCTATCAGCCGGTGCCCATCGGCGTCTTCAACGGACTGCTGACCTGGCTGGGGCTGCCTCAGCAACCGTTCCTGCGTTCGACGACGCAGGCGCTGCCAGCGATCCTGGCCCCTGCGGTATGGGCAGGCCTCGGCTTCCAGGTCATCATTTTCATCGCCGGGCTTCGAGCGATTCCGACTTCTTATTATGAGGCTGCCCGGATCGACGGCGTGTCCGAGTTCACGATCCTGCGCCGGATCACCATCCCGCTTCTCAAACCCACCATCGTGTTCCTCGTCGTTTTCTCCTCCATCGGCTTCCTGAGGATTTTCGACCAGGTCTACAACATGAATTTCAACGATCCTGGCGGTCCCCTCAACTCGACGAAGCCACTCGTTCTGATGATCTATCAGACGGCGTTCAAATCCTTCGACATGGGCTATGCCGCAGCGCAGACGGTGGTCCTTTTCATGATCCTCCTCGTCGTCTCACTCATCCAGCTGCGTATCCTGAAGGACCGCTGACGATGTCCATGAATGCAGCAACCCTGGACCATCGGTCTTCTTTCCGCTCCGTCCGGCCCGGTCAGGTGATCGCTTGGACGCTGCTCTTCCTGGGCGGCATCGTGATGATCACTCCGATCCTCTTCATGCTGTCGACATCTCTGAAGGATGCATCTCAGGTCTACGATCTGCGCCTCGTTCCGGAGAGCCCGACCCTCGACAACTACATCACGGTGCTGTCCGACGGCCGATTTCTGCGCTGGTTCCTGAACTCCCTCTTCGTCGCCGTCGCCGTTACCCTGTCGAACGTGTTCTTCGACTCGCTCGTCGGCTATACGTTGGCGAAGTTCCGCTTCCGAGGGCGATATTTCATCTTCATCGCGATCCTCTCGACGCTGATGATTCCGACCGAGATGCTGGTGATCCCGTGGTACCTGATGGCGAGCAGCTTCGGCTGGATCGACACATACTGGGGCATCATGTTTCCGGGCATGATGACCGCCTTCGGCACGTTTCTCATGAAGCAGTTCTTCGAGACCGTGCCGGATGAATTCCTCGAAGCCGCGCGGGTAGACGGCCTCAACGAATTCTCGATCTGGTGGCGAGTGGCGATGCCGCTCGTGACGCCGGCGCTGTCGGCGCTTGCCATCTTCACCTTTCTTGGGAATTGGACGGCTTTCTTCTGGCCGCTCATCGTCACCAACAGCCGCGAGCTCTACACCCTGCCGGTGGGTCTCTCGAGTTTCGCGGTCGAGCAGGCGATCCAGTGGGAGATGATCATGACTGGCGCCAGCCTCGCCACGATCCCGACTCTCTTCGTCTTCCTGCTGCTTCAGCGGTATATCGTGCGCGGCGTCATGCTCGCCGGACTCAAAGGGTGATCCATGGCTGTTACCCGTGACCCGCGACGCGACGACAAGAGCGTTTTCCCCGATCCGGTTTACAAAGAGACGGTGCTCCGCCCTCTTTTCGACGGAGCCAAGACCTATCACGTCGACGGCTTCCGTCGGATCGACCGGGCTCATCTGGTCATGCTGGCGGAAACCGGCATCCTGGACCGCTCCCAGGCTACCGCCATTGCTCATGCGCTCGAGGCAATCGACGCCGAAATCGACGTCTCGACCCTGACCTATACGGGTGAAGTCGAGGACTTCTTCTTTCTGATCGAAAAGGAACTCAAGCGCCGGCTTGGCCCGGATCTCGCCGGCCGCCTCCATACGGCGCGATCACGCAACGACATCGACCATACCCTATTCAAGCTTGGCTTGAAGGAGCGGGTCGATGAGCTGCTCGCGAAGGCTCGTCGTCTCACCAATGCCCTGATCCAGGTCGCCGCTCGGGAGGAGGGGACCTTGATCGTGGCCTACACCCATGGCCAGCCGGCTCAACCCACGACCTTCGGTCATTATCTCGGTGCGGTGACCGAGGTGCTGCTGCGGGACATTCAGCGCCTCGCCGCGGCGCGCGAGATCGTCGACCAATCTCCCATGGGTGCGGCGGCGATCACGACGTCGGGCTTCCCCATCGACCGAGATCGGATGGCCGAGCTCCTCGGCTTCGCGAAGCCTCTACAGAATTCCTACAGCTGCATTGCTGCGGTCGACTATGTCACCTCCGTCTATGGGGCGATCGAACTCATGTTCCTGCATCTGGGTCGCCCGATTCAGGATCTGCAATTCTGGACGAGCTTCGAGGTCGGTCAGGTCTATGTGCCGAACGCATTCGTGCAGATCTCGTCCATCATGCCCCAGAAGCGCAATCCCGTTCCTATTGAGCATCTTCGGCATCTGGCGTCCCAAACCTTCGGCAGGGCCCGGACCATGCTGGACGTGATGCATAACACGCCCTTCACGGACATGAACGACAGTGAAGGCGAGACGCAAGGCATGGGCTATGAGGCCTTCATTTCCGCAGGCCGCGTGCTCGATCTTCTGACCGCGCTGGTAGCCGAGATCCGGATCGACGAGGCACGGGTCCGGGACAACATCCGTAGGAGCTGCATTACCGTGACGGAGCTTGCAGACAGTCTCGTCCGCCGGGAAGGACTCTCGTTCCGTGAGGCGCATGAGATCGCAGCAGCGGTTGCGAGAGCCGTCGTGGCCATGCAGGGAGACCTGGCCAGCGACGGCTATGCCGCTTTCGTGAGCGCCTTCGAGCGCGCGGCGGGCAGGACAGCGACAATCGACGAAGCTGCTTTTGCCGAAATGGTCTCGCCCGACCATTTCGTGGCTGTGCGGAATCGGCTGGGAGGGCCGGCTCCGGAAGCGCTTCGGGCGGCCCTGAATGTCTGTCGCCGGCACTTGGCTGCTCTCGAAGAGCAGGCCAGTGCAATTGCGGGTCGTGAGGCTGCCGCCTCCGCCGAGCTTCAAACACAATTTCGCGCATTGATGGGAGAAGCCTGATGGCGACCATTGCACTTGACGGCGTCGTCAAGCGATACGGCAAAACGACGGCCGTTCATGGCATCGATCTAAATGTTGCGGACGGCGAGTTCGTCGTGCTCGTCGGCCCATCGGGGTGCGGTAAGTCGACGACGCTCCGCATGATCGCAGGTCTGGAGGATATCTCCGGCGGAACGATCAGCATCGACGGGCGGATCGTCAATGAGGCCGAGCCGAAGGACCGGAACATCGCCATGGTGTTCCAGAACTATGCCATCTACCCTCACATGTCTGTGGCGCAGAACATCGGCTTTGGTCTCTACACTTCCAAGCTGTCGGAGCCCGAGAAGAAAAAGCGCATCCAGGAGACGGCCGGAATTCTTGGCCTCGAGAACCTTCTCGATCGGCGGCCGTCGCAACTCTCCGGCGGCCAGCGCCAGCGCGTCGCGATCGGACGGGCGATGGTTCGCGATCCGGCCGCATTCCTGTTCGACGAGCCGCTTTCGAATCTGGATGCACAGCTGCGTACCCAGATGCGCCTGGAGATCAAGAAGCTTCACCAGCGACTCGGCACGACGATCGTGTTCGTGACCCACGATCAAGTCGAGGCCATGACCATGGCCGACCGCATTGTCGTCATGCGCGACGGGCGGATCCTTCAGGTCGGAACCCCGATCGAGCTGTATGAGAATCCGGCCGACGTCTTCACGGCGCGATTTATCGGCAGTCCGACCATGAATCTTCTGCCGGCGCGACTTTCCGAAAAGGAGGGCCAACGCGTGGCCGCTCTGAATGGCTTCAACGCCACAGCGCATCTGCCGGGCAGCCAAGCAATCAGATCCGACGGAGCCGACGTGCTCGTCGGTGTCAGGCCGCATGATCTGCATGTCGGCTCCGCCGATGGAGCTAACAATTTCACTCTCTTGGGCGAAGTGTCCGTCGTTGAACCGCTGGGTTCTGAGACCCTCGTCCATTTGGATCTCGGCGGAACGTCCGTCATTGCGTCTGCCCCCGGCAAGACAGTTCCAAAGGTAGGAGGGAGAGTCACTGTCCATGCGCAGCCGGGGAGCCTCTATCTGTTCGATGCCAAGACAGAACGGGCGCTATGCCGGATGTAAACTCCCCCGGGGCGGCGCCGGACGTCCTGTGCCTCGGGCGCACCTATTGCGATCTGGTCTTTACCGGATTGAGCACCCTTCCGGTTCTCGGGCGGGAGCTCTTCGCTGACGATGTCGCGGTCGTTCCAGGTGGGGGAGCATTCATCACGGCCGCCCATCTTGTCAGCCTCGGACGGTCTGCAGCGCTCGTCACCCGTCTGGGCGTCGATCCCCTGTCGGTGGGACTCGAAGAGCCGATTCGACAAACCGGCGTCGACCTCTCTTTCGTCGAAAGGGCGCGGGATGCCGGGCCGCAGATTACCGTCGCCATTGTGCAGCCTCAGGACCGAGCATTCCTGTCCCGGCGTGCGGGTCATGGACGTCCCGCAACTCTTGGGGCTGCCCTCGCTTGTTCCGGTGTTCGGCACCTACATATTGCCGAGTACGCAACACTGACAGAGCTTCCGGAGCTGATTGCCGAAGCCAAGGGGCGGGGGGTGAGCATCTCGCTCGATCCGAGCTGGGACGAGACCCTTATTCGCGATCCTGCTCTCATCGAGAACTGTCGCGGGGTCGACCTGTTTTTGCCCAATGTCGAGGAGGCTTCCGCAATTGCCGGAAGAGAAGATCCTGTTCAGGCTCTCGAGCATCTGACCCGCCATTTTCCACTGGTCGTGTTGAAGCAGGGACCTGATGGGGCAACCCTTGCCAGGGGAATGGAACGTTGTTCGCTTCGCGCTCCGACGGTCGATGTCGTCGATACGACCGGTGCGGGAGATGCCTTCAATGCGGGCTTCATCAATGCGTGGCTGAACCGAAAGGATGATCGAGCCTGCCTGGAGAGCGCTATTGCGGCCGGAAGCCTGTCCGTTCAGGCTGCCGGTGGCGCGACTGCGCTCTTACGGCATCCGGAAACAGTGGCCTGAGCGGGCCATTTTTGCTGTCGTCCTCCTGTCGTCCACGGCTATAAGAGAAAGGGTGACGAATAGGGGCAACAGTCCCCGCATGGGAGCAGACGCCGGCGATGAGAGACCTCCTTTCACGACAGACCTGGAAAGATATCCTGCCCGAAGATGAATTTCAGGGGGCACTCGCGGGCCGCGTCTGGCGTCCCGGCATTGGACCATCCGTTGTGGCGATCCGCGAGGATGGCACCTTCGACATCTCGGAAACCTGCCCGACCATGAGCGATCTTGCCGCTTTAGATAATCCGGCCCGGACGCTTAGGGCATCTGCCGGGGAGAGGGTCGGCGGGATCGAGGACATTCTGGCCAACACGCCATTTGACCAGCGGGATGGAACGAAGCCTTGGCTGCTGGCCCCGGTCGATCTTCAGGTGATCAAGGCCGCAGGCGTGACGTTCGCGGTATCCATGCTGGAGCGTGTGATCGAGGAGCGGGCGCGCGGGGATGCGAGCGCCGCTGCGGCGATCCGCGCCGAAGTCACCCGTCTTGTCGGTGACGACCTGAGCCGTCTAAGGCCAGGTTCGAAGGAGGCTACGGATCTGAAGGCCGTCCTGGTGGAGCAAGGTGCCTGGAGCCAATACCTCGAAGTCGGGATTGGCCCTGACGCAGAGGTCTTCACCAAGGCTCCGACGCTCTCTTCGGTTGGGCCCTTCATGGATGCCGGGCTTCATCCCAAATCGACTTGGAACAATCCGGAGCCGGAGGTCCTGGTTGTCGTGACTGCGGACGGCAGGATCGTCGGCGCGACACTCGGCAACGACGTCAACCTTCGCGATTTCGAGGGCCGTTCCGCGCTCCTGCTGTCCAAGGCGAAGGACAACAACGCATCGTGTTCCATTGGGCCGTTCATTCGCTTCTTCGACGACAGCTTCACACTGGACGACGTGCGCCAGACCACCGTGGCCCTGACAGTCGAGGGAGAAGACGGCTTCAGGCTTGAAGGGTCGTCGTCGATCACCAAGATCAGCCGTGATCCAGAGGATCTTGTCAGCCAGACGCTCGGCCCCCATCATCAGTATCCCGATGGCTTCGTCCTTTTTCTCGGAACGATGTTCGCGCCCACACAGGATCGGAACGAGGCCGGTATGGGCTTTACCCACAAGGCCGGAGACATCGTCACCATTGCGGCACCGAAGCTTGGAAAGCTGGTCAACCGCATGAAATCGAGCGCGGATTGTGAGCCGTGGACCTTCGGCCTTCGCGACTTCATGATGAATCTGGCCCAGCGTGGCCTTCTCAAGACAGGACAGGAAGCGGCACGATGACGAAGAACTACATTGCCGGCGAGTGGGTTGTGGCGTCTGAGGCCTCGGCCGATCTCAACCCGTCGAACACGGCCGATGTTGTGGGCGAGTTCGCCCGTGCCTCTGCGACGGAGGCTCAGGCCGCCATCGACGCGGCTTATGACGCCTTCCCGGCGTGGTCGCGTTCCTCGATCCAGACCCGCCACGATCTGCTCAAGACCATCGGCGACGAGATCATTGCCCGTAAGGACGAGCTCGGCCGTTTGCTCTCGCGCGAAGAGGGCAAGACCCTGCCCGAGGGTATCGGTGAGGTCGTGCGGGCCGGCCAGATCTTCCAGTTCTTCGCCGGCGAATGCCTGCGGATGGCCGGCGACAAGCTGCCCTCCGTGCGGCCCGGCGTCGATGTCGAGATCACCCGCGAGCCCGTCGGCGTCGTGGGCCTGATCACCCCCTGGAACTTCCCCATTGCGATTCCGGCCTGGAAGATCGCGCCCGCGCTCGCCTACGGCAACACGGTCGTGTTCAAGCCGGCCGAGCTCGTGCCTGCCTCGGCCCATGCCTTGTCCGAGATCATCGTCCGGGCCGGAGTGCCGGCGGGCGTGTTCAACCTGGTCATGGGCCGCGGCTCGGTGGTGGGTGAGGCGATGCTGCAGAGCCCAAAGGTGGCGGCGATCTCGTTCACCGGCTCCGTGCCGACCGGACGACGGGTGGCTCAGACCTGCATAGCCACCGATCCGATGAAAAAGCTGCAGCTCGAGATGGGCGGCAAGAACCCGCTGGTTGTGCTCGACGACGCCGATCTCAAGGTGGCGGTGGAATGTGCCGTCAACGGCGCATTCTTCTCCACCGGCCAGCGCTGTACAGCCTCGTCGCGGCTGATCGTGACAGACGCAATCCATGACCGCTTCGTTCAGGCCCTCACGGACCGGATGCGTGGGCTGGTGGTCGACGACGCCCTGAAGGCGGGAACCCAGATCGGTCCTGTGGTGGACCAAGGCCAGCTCGATCAGGACCTCAAGTACATCCGCATCGGCCAGGAGGAGGGCGCCAAGCTGGTCGCGGGCGGCGAGTTGCTGAAGCGGGACAATCCCGGATTTTATCTTGCGCCGGCCCTATTTACGGAGGTCGACAACCGGATGCGGGTGGCGCGGGAGGAGATCTTCGGCCCCGTAGCGACGGTGACGCGGGCGAGGGACTATGACGAGGCGCTGGAGCTTGCCAACGACACGCCGTTCGGCCTGTCGGCTGGGATTTGCACCACGAGCCTGAAGCATACCTCGCACTTCAAGCGCAACGTGGAGGCCGGGATGGTGATGGTGAACCTGCCCACAGCCGGCGTGGACTACCACGTGCCGTTCGGGGGGCGGAAAGGCAGCTCGTACGGGCCGCGGGAGCAGGGGCGGTATGCGGCGGAGTTCTACACCACGGTGAAGACCGCCTACACCTTCGACGGCAACGAGCCTTACGTGCCCAAAACAAAATCCAGCGAGTGAGACAAGATAGGGGCGAGAGCGATCATTCCGACCTCGCCCCTTCCTCAAACTTCGAAAGTCCCTCGTACTTCAAAAGGGCGCAAGCACGCTTGTTTGGCTCCAGCGTTGGGGTGAGCCCGCAGATCTTAACTTTCTGATCAATTTTGCCTTTGAAGTGCCACGATAAGTACTAATTGTTATATTCACGCTCTACCTGAATTCGGCGGCTTCTTTTGTGAACATTATTTCGTTTCTTGCACGATGCAACTACGAAATACTGTTCCATTATGATGATGAAGCTGTGGATTTCTGCGTAAAGCCAAGCGTTCGTTAACAGCTGCCAGCAAAGAGCTCCCAATGAGTACTTCCCGACGTTATCTGATTGCTTCCTCCTTGGCTCGTCTCATCCGTAAGGAAAGGGGAGGCAATCGTGTCACGGAAGGCCATTTCCCAAACCAAGCTGATCGCAGTTCCTACGTGATCGTCGAGGGCGACAAGGGTAGCCTGGTCCTTATCACGACCGGTCCTGGCGCTCCGATGGAAGAGCGGACCGACGTTCCTCGCGCCCATGCAGAGGCACTGCTGGATGTCACCCCCGGCAAGGTGGACTACGTCCGGTCGCATCTGACGGTCGGCACGCGGGATATCCATATCAACCGCTACGTGACGCCTGGACCACTTGATCTGATCTCCGTCGAGTTCGAAAGCGAGGAGGAAGCCAGGGATTTCCGGCCGTTGGCATGGTTCGGCCCCGATGTCACGTCCGATACGGTTTACCAGAACCGTTCCATCGCGCTTGAGGGGCTACCGCCCGTCCCGGACGTGCCGATTTCGAACGGGGCTCTCAACAGCCTGCTCGACAGCCTGGAGAACCGCTACAGCCCGCCACGCAGCTATGCCCCGGCACCTGCCCGGCCGGCTGCCGAGCAGGGGCGTCGCTCCGGCCCGCCGGCTCCTCAGCAGGAGAACACAGGACGCAAGCAGGCCGCAGCGCCCAAGAGCGAGCCCGTTCCTGCAGATGTAGATCACGACGACGAAGGGCATGACCTCAATCTCAACATCGAAGACAACGTGATCCGCGAACTCGCCCGCTCCCTGCGGCCGCAGCGGCGCTAAGTGCCAGGATCAGGGTGGTGGGAGCTTATCCCTGCCGCCCACCTAGCTTGGAAGGACCATGCAGCTTCCGCCAGCTCTACGGATTCGGTCGCAGAGCTGGTTGGCCTCGTTACGGGTCGTGGCAGGTGCACGTACCCGATAGAATGTCCGCGTGCCGCGGCTGCGCAAACGGGTCCCGATGATCATAGGCCGCACGTCGCCCAGGAGCGAAGCGTAGGCTTGCCGGGCGCGTGAGAAACTGGCGAGTGCGGTGGCTTTGGAGAAGTTGCCGGCCAGCTGAACGCCCCAAGGAGCGAATGGCGCCTCCTCCGGCATGCCACTTCCGGGCTTGCGGAGGGAGGCGACAACCTGAAGGCAGCGTTGGGCGGGGGCCGGAGTCGCCTCCTGTGCGTCGAAAGTTTCCGTTCTGTCCGCCGCCCAATCCTCGACGGATCTTCCGGTGACTGCATAGACATAGTTTCTGGTCTCGGATGGCAGGCCGCCCTGGCCGGCGAGCCACGCTCCGACGCGGGCCGGTCCACCATTGTATGCGGCTGCCGCAAGACCGAGATTCCCGAAACGGCCGTTCAGCTCATGGATGAATTCGGCGGCTTTAGGGATCGCTTGCTCGGGGTCGAAGGGGTCCTCCAGCCCCCGTTCCTTTGCGGTGCCTGGCATGAACTGCGCCACGCCTTGTGCGCCGGCAGAACTGGTGACGCCGGTTCGAAATGAACTCTCCCGCCAAATCAGCCGGGTTAGAAAATCAGTTGGGATCTGGCGGGCGAGGGCGGCGTCGTCGATCAGACGGCACAGAGCCTGCTCGACAGTCTCGGATGACGGATTGCCGAAAGCTGCTGCGCTGCTCAGCACAAGACAGCTGAATGCAAGCCGGAACCGCATGAATGGACCTCAAGCCCGGAAGCTTCGCCAAATGTGCCCTGTCTCGCCTCAGAGAAGGAGTCTCCCATCATCTGATGTAGGCGCAACACGAGTTTTTCCAGGGCATTCCGACCATTCGATTCCGAAGAGGTCGTGCAGATGCGGTCGGCGGCACCGAGCGTGACGATGCCGCCGGAGAATGCTCAGGTGATGACAGAAGGAGCATCGCGCCCGGTCAGGCGTACAATGTCAGCGATTTCATTGGCAGCGTTGGCGACCGGCGCAAGAACGTCCGCCACAGCCAAGTCATGGCGGCTGACATCAGGTTCGAAGCGTTCGAGGTAGACGCGAAGCGTCGCCCCGGAGGTTCCTGTCCCCGACAACCGGAACACCGCGCGAGCATCCTCCTTGAAGAGGATGCGAATGCCCTGGCGTGGCGTGACAGATCCGTCCACCGGGTCCGTGTACGAGAAGTCGTCGCAATGTTCGACCGTGAGGTCGCCGAACCGCTGGCCCGGCAGGGTTGCAAGCTTGCCGCGAAGCTTGTCCATTAGATCATTAGCTGCCTTCGTGTCGAGGTCTTCGTAGTCGTGACGTGAATAGTAGTCCCGCCCATACGACGCCCAGTGGTCGCGCACGATTTGGTCAGCCGGCTTCTTGATCTCCGCAAGGATATCGAGCCAGAGGAGCACGGCCCAGAGGCCGTCCTTTTCCCGGATGTGGTTGGATCCTGTGCCGGCGCTTTCCTCGCCGCAAAGAGTGATCAGGCCGGCATCGAGCAGATTGGCGAAGAACTTCCAACCAGTCGGAGTTTCATAGGACCGGATGCCGAGCTTCGCGGCGACACGATCAGCCGCGCGGCTCGTCGGCATCGACCTTGCGACGCCGGTGAGGCCTCCTTGGTAGCCTGGAGCCAGATGGGCATGTGCCGTCAAGATCGCGAGGCTGTCACTGGGCGTCACGAACAGGCCTGGGGCGACGATCATGTTGCGATCACCGTCGCCATCGGATGCAGCGCCGAAGTCCGGTGCGTCCGGACCGTACATCAGGTCCATCAGGTCATGGGCATGAACGGGGTTCGGATCCGGGTGGTGGCCACCGAAATCCGGTTTCGGCTCGGCGTTCACGACGGTTCCGGCCGGAGCCCCGAGCCTGTCTTCCAGAATGGCTTTTGCATAAGGACCAGTCACGGCGCTCAGAGCGTCAAACCTCATGCGGAAACCTGACCGGAACAGCTCGCTGATCCGCTGGAAATCGACAAGGCTCTCCATCAGTTCCGCGTAATCCGCGACCGGGTCGATCACCTGGACGGTAGCATCTCCAAGACGCGTTTCACCAAGGCGCCCCAGATCGACGTCGGGTGCATCAACGATCCGGTATTCGGCCATCGCACTTGCGCGCTTGAAGACCGCTTCCGTAAAGGATTCGGGAGCGGGGCCTCCATGAGCCATGTTGAACTTGATCCCGAAATCACCGTCCGGCCCACCCGGGTTGTGACTAGCCGAGAGGACGAGGCCCCCGATGGCCTTGTGCTTGCGGATGACACACGAGGCAGCCGGCGTCGACAAAAGGCCGCGCCGACCGACGAGGATGCGCGCGAATCCATTGGCGGCAGCCATTTTCAAGGCCATCTGGATCACTGTTTCGTTGAAATACCGCCCATCACCGCCGATCACGAGCGTGGCGCCTTCAGCCCCATCGACGGTGTCGAAGATCGCCTGGATGAAATTCTCCACATAGCGCGGCTGCTGGAAGACGGTTACTTTCTTCCGCAGCCCCGAGGTGCCTGGGCGTTGATCGGAGAAGGGGGTTGTAGGGACGCGGTTGATCGCCATGAGCGCTTAATCTCTGTTCTTCGTTCGGCCGCAGTTCGGGCCTGAGGTCTCAGCCCGAGCGGACGCTGCCAACAAATGTCTGACATTCCGGATCAAGGCCAAGGTGTCAGATAGGATACGACGGCCGTAAATAAACATCATCGGTCGAGTTCCGCCTGAACATCGCTACATTGCGCATCGCCGTGGCGGATGCAACAGAATACCGCATGGCTTGTCGACGGCTTGGGAATTCCCATGTGAAGCACGGAAATGGCTGTTCTGCCTTCATTCAGCCCTTAAGGCCCAGCATCAGACCTGAAGGTTCGTCCGAAGAAGCTTACGGTCGGTATTCGTTGTTCGGTGGTGAGTTCATGCGCAAGAAGTCCACGTTCGTTTTCTACAGTCTCGCCGTCGGGCTTGCTTGCTCATCCCCGTCTTTTGCGCAGGCTGACCCGCTGACGCGGTTTCTCGATGGAATGTTCAAACGCGATACGCCCCGTCCGGAGGCGGCCCCCACCGAACAATCTGCACCCGCGCCGATAGCTCCCGCAGAAAGAGCGCCGACACGCGCCGCCCCAAAGCCGCCCGCAGTTCCCCAGCCTAGGGCGGCTTCCAGTCCAAGTACGCTGCCCTCACAGCCCCAGCCACAACGTGTCGAGACCGGCAGCGACGCCGTCAAGCCCGCAGCGAGCCCGGAGAAGGCCAAATCCAAGCTGCCTGCTCAGGCAGTCAAGCCGGTGGCCGCTCCGTCGCCCAGGTCTGAGGCGTCCGCATCGGATGCTGCAGCACCCGCTAAAGCAAGCGTGGTGCCGGTCAGGGCCGCGGCTCCCACAGCATCGTCCGCTCAACCAGTGCCGACGTCGCCCGCTGCGGCGCTCGAGCGAGTGAACGGCTATTTCAACAGCATCGACCAGATGACAGCATCCTTCGTGCAGACCAGCGCCAATGGGCAGCGTGCGGAAGGGACCCTGTCCATGAGGCGACCGGGTCAGCTCCATTTCGCCTATTCTCCGCCGAGTTCGCTGGAAATCGTTTCCGATGGGCGCTCGGTCGCCATTCGCGACAAGAAGCTCGGTACCAATGACGTTTACTCGATCCGTCAGACGCCGCTGAAATTCCTTGTGCAGGATCAGGTTGATCTTGCCAAGGATACCAAGGTTCAGGACGTGCAGATCGGTTCCGATGGGATCATCACGGTGCGGTTCGAGGACAGCGCGACCCTGGGCGGGACATCGAAGATCACCCTGCGGTTCGACGCTCGCGCGAATGCGCTGCGCCAATGGACCGTGATCGATGCTCAAGGCTACGAGACGACGGTGGCGCTCTCCGGCCTCAACGTAGTGCGCCGGACAAGCGCAGAAGTGAACTAGGAGAGATTGAAGGGCATTAATCTCTTAGTGCGGGCATGAATGTCGATGCGTTCTACGCAGCTCATGTGGTACGGCTCGTAAGAGCCGCAGCGATCTCGTCAGGATTCCATGTTCTCAGAACAGAAAGTCGCCATGGTCGATCGTGGCCAATTTGGTGTTCAGGATACCAATTGTATTGGCGCCTGCTTTGATCAAGATGTCGTCGGAGCGACCATCCCTGTCGACATCCGCCATTCGGATGGCCAGTTTGGAGAACGAAAGGCCGTTGCTTCGAAGGTCCAGCTTATCCAGCCCGTCCTGGAAATCCATGACGCGATCGTAGCCCCACTTCCCACGAAAGATGAAGGTGTCCGCGTTCGCGCCGCCGTAAAGCTTGTCGTTGTTCAGGCCTCCGCTCAGGGAGTCTCGGCCGCCGCGTCCGAAAAGCAAGTCGCTGCCGGCCCCGCCGTTGATCTTGTCGTTGCCTGTGCCGCCGTCGAGACGATCATTGCCGGCTTGTCCCTGAATCTGGTCATTGCCACCCAGGCCCTTGATGACGTCGGCATCTGCCGTGCCAATCAGCTTGTTCGACCCCCCTGTGCCGCTCATGACGGGTCGAGCGGGATCCAGCGGAGCCGATGTCGGTCCGGCGGCAGGGCTCACCAAGTCCACCTTGACGTTCGTGGAGCCGATTACGACGGTGCGTGACGTCGACGCGATCCCGCCTCCGGAAAACGTGACCGTATATGTGCCTGCCGGAAGGTCCAGTTGATATCCACCCGCGGTCATGGTCGAAGCGGTGTAGGCTTGACCATTGGAGCTGACGGCTGAGATCGACACTCCTCCGAGACCTTCGCCGGGATCGTAGAACCTGTCGGCATCTTTGTCCTGATATGCCACGCCTGTCAGAAGCGATCCCGTGCCGGATCTGGTGAAATTCTCCGTCACGAAGGCACTCTCCCGGCCTTGGTAGTCTCCCACCTCGAAGCCGATGCCGATCTCCCTGAAACTCTCATTCAGGAGATTTGTCCGATGACCTGTGCTGTTCATCAAGTTCTGATGCAGGAGCAGAACTTCGTCCTGAAAGCCTGACTGATCGCGCGTGGTGGCCCACGCGATATTCTCGGCTGATGCCCAGGACCCGGTAAACTGATACCCGGCGGATGTCATGCGCTGGGTGGGGTCGGAGCCATTGGAACCCGTGTGCGAGAACGTGTCGCTGGAGAGCATCCACAGGCTGTGATTTTCCGCAGATGTCAGCAGATTGGCATCGAAGGCCAGCGCCTGTGCGCCGACCTTCGCCCGCTCGGCATTGATCAGTTCGAGCATATACTGCTCGTTGGCGCTTGGCTGCGTCATGAAGGACCCCTTGCTGAATTCCCCCTTGAAGGGAGATCGTCTTATGGCTTCGTCAGCTGCCGTACTGGTTTCGGCGCGGACGCAGCCAGCGCTAATGTGCAAGTATGGCCTCTATCGGGCATGATATGGGCCAATCGGGACACAATTACACGGCTCAGGCGAAGCAATTCGCCGTACTCAAGGTTGACGTTGGCTCTAAACAAATGGCCTTTAGCTTCGCGGTAAATGTTGATTCCGGCTACTTGTACCGACCGTTCCGCTGCAAGACTTCGATCTTGTAGCCGTCTGGGTCCTGAACAAAGAAGAACGTGGCAAGATGATTGCTCCCGTGCTCCAGCGTCTTCACGGGAGTTGGAGCAAGGCCGAGATCCTCCAATCTCTCTCGTTCGGCATTCACGTCATCGACCGAGAAGGCGATATGGCCATATCCGTCGCCGAGCTGGTACGGTTCCGTGCGGCCGTGGTTGATGGTGAGTTCAAGCTCGAAATCGGTCTCGGCATTGCGCAGGTAGACGAGCGTGAACCCCTCGAAGGGAAAGCGGTCTGCGACCTGGAGGCCGAACGCCGTCGTGTAGAATTCGGTCGAGCGCTGTTCATCCAGCACGCGGATCATGGAATGGATAGCTTTGGCCACGATTGCCTCCGGTCGGTGCAAATGGTCGGAAGCGTCGCTCAAACCACTTTCTCCTGAGCGGGACAACAATTTTCCGCCGCGACAGACATGGGGATGCCGCGTCTCCCCACGACGCTTCCGGAGCAATACGGCCAGTCTCGTTACGAAGGCCAGACGTTTGACATGGAGGGTATCGGTCCGTTCTGTGCGATCAACGGGCCGTATGCGACCGGTGGGACATTCTGTCCGAGGCCAACAGCGCTGCCTCCACCCGGTTCCGGACTTGGAGTTTCTGCAGGATGTTAGTCAGGTGGTGCTTGATAGTCTTCTCGCTGAGGTCGAGCTTGTTGCCAATTTCCTTGTTGCTGTGACCCTCCACGAGAATGGAGAGGATCTGCTCCTCTCGAGGGGTCAAACCGGAGAAGCGGTCCGGGCGTTTCTCCTCTCGCGCCGGCCCCGAGCCCGAGCGCATCAGGAGCTTAGCCGCAAGATTGGGGGAGACGTAGTTCTCCCCTTGGCTGATCAGTCGCACCGTCTGGACGAGTTCAGGGCCGCTGGTTCCCTTGAGAAGATAGCCCCCGGCGCCCTGCTTGAGGGCCGTGCAGACCTGATCTTCATCGGCGACGACCGTCAGCATCAGGGTTCTGACGGATGGGTGGCTTTGGGCAATCGTCGCTATGGCGCTCAGTCCACCACCGGGCATGGTCATGTCGAGCACAAGGACGTCGGGCTTATGGTCCTGAGCGATCCGAACGGCATCGGCCGCTGAAGCACCCTGGCCGACAACCTCGATGTCCGGTTGGGCCGCAAGGGTAAAAACGACGCCGTCCCTGTAGAGGGGATGATCGTCGACCACACCGACGCGAATTTTGTTATCCATTGGATTCCCCTGAATTCAGCGGCAAACTTGCGAGAAGACGTGTTCCGGTGCCAGGCCTGCTTGCGACACTCAGGATTCCACCGATGCTTTCGATGCGGTCGCGAAGGCCCGTCAGGCCCAGTTGGATGCGGCCTTCATAGGACGGGTCCGAGGACATTCCCGGCCCCTCGTCGGCGACTTCAACCATGATCGAAACTCCGTCCGACCAGGCTGAGACCTGTTGGCCCTGTCCACCGGCGTGACGGAACGCATTGTTCAAGGCTTCCTGCACGAAGCGGCAAAGGCAGACCTTCATGAACTGCGGCGCATCCGGAGGAAGGTCCGCGATGGTGCACGATACCTTGGTGCGCGTTCGGCGCTCATGATCCCTGATGATGTGCAGCAGGGCGCCCGTGAGCGTCATGTTGTGAACTTCGGGCAGGAGCAGGCCGGCGCAGAAGTTGCGGATGTCGCTCAGCGCATCGGAAAGGGCGCCGCGGATCGTCGCCAGGTTGTCGCCGTCGTGACCAGACAGGTTCAGGGCATCGAGACGGAGTAGGGCGAGGCCGATCAGCTGCGCCGGACCGTCATGAAGATCGTAGCCGAGCCTGCGAATGAACTTCTCATTATCCTCTGTGGCATTTCGAGCTGCCCGCTCCACCCGTGAACGAAGAGCCTCGTTCTGTTTCAGGAGTTCAGAGAGTTGGGCCACGCGGTGGGTCAGGGACACACGCTGCTCATCAATCGTCCGGCTGCCGTTGGCGACGATGGAGAAGAGAGCCGTCATCATGGCGATCGTCACCAAGGCAGTCATGGCCCAGCTGTGCCACTCCGCTTTCGAAAGTTGCGATTCGATCTCCTCGGCGAAGTCGTAGAACTCAAGGACTGCGATCACCTTGCCGCTCTTGGCATCCCGAACGGGAACATAGACCTCCAGCAGAGGCGTGTCGGCGTCAATGTCTCGCGCAGACGCCTCGTCGTGGGAGCTGTTGGCGAATTCGGCGGCAATTGCACCGCCCCATGCGCGCTTCAGCTCTGGTGTAAGCGGAAAGGTCTTGCCGATGATGCTTCGATCGGTGCTGTAGATCACGAACCCGTCATCATTCCAGATCTTGACCGAGGCGACATCCATCTTGGCAACGATGCTCTCGATGGCGCCATTCAGGGCCTCCGCGCTCGTTTCGGAAAGAGAGTCGCGGCTGGCGAGATCTTGGAGATGAGGGGCCAGGAGGCTGTTGATGTAGAGGGCCGCCGAGGCAGCGCTTGTTTCCGCGACGCCGGTCTCGATCCTCCGGGTAACCCATGTGCCCAGCGTGAACATGCCGACCAGAAGAACCCCAAACGCCACGAGGATGAACTGGCGGGCGAGATTGTGTCTCAGCCAGTGGAACCCCTCGGGTTCGAGATCGATGCTGATATTCTGGAGAGCATGCACGCCGCAGGACCTTTGCTGGTGAGAGGTCTACCGCATTTCAGCCTTTTTGTCGACATAATTAAGTAATGATTAAGTATTAGCTGTGAAACGATATCTCATATCCATTCTGTTGTTGGATCGAGGATTCTAAAGCTTGGATAAAATGCGCTTTGCATCGACACTAACGCGGCGTGCGGGCGGCCTTCCATTATAGTTAAGCTTTTTGAATACACGACCTTGCAGGACATCAAGATCATTGGGCACATGCGTTAAGACCTTAAGTAACTCTGAATTGAGATAAGAAGTTCGTCAACGCTGCCCAAGACCGTATTCCTGTCACTGCGAGCTTCGCAGGCCAAGTCACATCTCGGAAAAAATAGGTCTATCAGATAGTTAAACAGGTGCCGATCTTCGTGCGATCCAAGCTACCTCCATGGGGGTAACGCCAAGTGGTTGTAGTTCCGGCGCCCAACTCAAAGAACCTTTCCGAGCCGACCGGAAGGTCTGCCGGCTTAAGTTGGCACCGTTTCATTTCTGTACGGCACAAGGGTTCCCGAGAAAAACAGCCCTGTTAACTCCGACCAAGGTCCGGCCTGCCTCCTGCCTTTCGTCCCATTGGGCCGAGCCATCGGTCCAACCTGTCCAAGGCTTCAGACCGTATGGCGCTCAGACCGCCGATTTGCCCAACATGTGTCCAGGCATCGTCAGGATTGCGACGAAAACAAGGGCAGGAGGCAAGCAATGGTCAATCTCGTCAGGCACGATCTCGAGTTCATTCTCAAGCAGATCAAGATCGCCGAAGCACATTCGGCCGGTACGCCGCTTACGGAAATCCGCGTCGACGCGCAGGGCAACATCACAAACGACCCCAATGCGCCCCTCGCGATCAGCACGCCGCTCTCACCTTATGGCCTGCGCACCGTCGATGGCAGCTACAACAATCTTGTGGCCGGCCGCGAAGAGTGGGGTGCATCGGACACGCCGTTTCCCCAAATCACGGACCCTTATTGGCGCAACGAAGGCGACGACCAGATCGTCTTCGGCACTCCGCAAAACCCTGTTCCGCTAAACAACAACAACTACGGTACTCTCGGCAGCGTCGTCGACGCCGATCCGCGCCTCGTCTCCAATCTCATCGTTGATCAGACGCTCGATAATCCTGCGGCCATCTATGCAGCACTGACCTATGCTGGTGTTACGGGTGCGGCATTGATGCCGGCCTTGAACGAGATCAGGGCGGCCAAGGCGGCACTCGATTCCGCCACTGGATCCGACGTCGCGGCAGCTAAGGCGATTTTGGATGCAGCTTTGGTCAAGCACGGTGTCGTTGTGGAAAACGGCAGTGTGGTGATTCCCAACGTGTCACCGGACGAGGGCTTGTCAGCCCAGTACAACGGCTGGTTCACCCTCTTCGGCCAGTTCTTCGACCACGGCCTTGATCTCGTGCCCAAGGGCGGCAACGGCACGATCTACATTCCGCTCCAGCCTGACGACCCGCTGTACAATCCGAACAGCCCTCACACCAACTTCATGGTGCTCACTCGCGCCCCGGCCAACCCGAATAACCTGACGACCCCCTGGGTCGACCAGAACCAGACTTACAGCTCACACTCGTCAAAACAGCTCTTCATGCGCGAGTATGCCATGGTCGACGGCAAGCCGCTCGCAACCGGACGATTGCTCGAGGGCGACAAGGGTCTTGCCACCTGGGCTGACGTGAAGGAGCAGGCTCGCACGAAGCTTGGCATCGACCTGACCGATGCCGACGTGACGAACATCCCGCTGTTCGTCATGGACGAGTACGGCGAGTTCGTGCGCGGTCCGAACGGTTATCCGCAAATGGTCACCTCCCTTGGTGCCGACGGCAAGTTCGGAGGTGGAGACGACGTCTTCGTAGAGGGCAATCCTCTCGCGCCAATCTCGACCACGAACGCGATCCGCACAGGCCACGCCTTCCTTGACGACATTGCACATGCCGCCGCCCCGGTGGTCGTGGGTGGCATTCTCCAGCAGGATAGCGACACTGCTGTCGGTTACAAGAATGCTGACGGCAGCGCCGGACCAGTCAACGAACGCGGAAGCCAGACGGCGTACGACAACGAGCTGCTGGACGCGCACTACATCACCGGCGACGGGCGTGGCAACGAGAACATCGGTCTCACGGCCGTCCACCACATCTTCCACTCCGAGCACAACCACATGGTCGACCAGGTGAAGGCCCGGGCGATCGAGTCGGGTGATCTGTCCTTCCTTAACGAGTGGCTCCTCGTCGATCTCCCTGCAGGCGCGCAGCTGCCGGATCCTACCAATGCCGCGGCGGTCAAGGCCTTTGCAAGCACCCTTGCTTGGGATGGCGAGCGCCTGTTCCAGGCGGCACGTTTTACGACCGAGATGCAGTATCAGCACCTGGTCTTCGAGGAGTTCGCCCGCAAGATCCAGCCGGATGTCGACGCATTCGTGTTCAATCCGTCGATGGACATCAATCCGGCGATCTTCGCCGAATTCGCCCACGTGGTCTACCGCTTCGGCCATTCGATGCTTCGGGAGGAGGTAGCCGCGACCAACGCGGACGGTTCCGACGCCAGCATGGATCTGTTCCAGGCGTTCCTGAATCCGCTGGCATTCGGGGCCGACGGCCTGGACCATGCGGCCGCCGCCGGCGCGATCGTCCGCGGCATGACCAACCAGATCGGCAATGAGATCGACGAGTTCGTTACAGACGTGCTCCGCAATCAGCTTCTCGGTATTCCGCTCGACCTCGCGGCGCTCAACATTGCCCGCGGCCGCGATACGGGAATTCCACCGCTGAACGAGGCGCGCAGGCAGTTCAAGGAGATCGCGAACGGCGACTCGCAGCTCGACCCCTATACGAGCTGGACGGACTTCGCGCTCAATCTGAAGAACCCGGCCTCGATCGTGAACTTCATTGCCGCCTATGGCACCCATTCCACGATCACCTCGGCGAGCTCGCTGGAGGCGAAGCGTGAGGCGGCCTGGAAGCTCGTCTTCGGTGGTGAAGGTGCTCCGTCGGACCGGCTGGACTTCCTCAACGCCACCGGCGCTTATGCAGGCGGCAAGCTCGGCGGTCTCGAGGACATCGACCTCTGGGTCGGCGGCATGGCTGAGAAGAAGATGGCCTTCGGCGGGATGCTGGGCTCGACCTTCTCGTTCATCTTCGAATTGCAGCTGGAAAACCTGCAGAACGCAGACCGGTTCTACTACCTGTCCCGCGTCCAGGGCCTCAACTTCCTCAACGAGCTGGAGAACAATTCCTTCGCCAAGATGGTGTTGAACAATACCGACCTTGCCGAGACAGGCTATGCAGTGGCTGGCGACATCTTCTCCACTCCGGATCACATTCTGTACATGGACCATGCTCAGCAGAACAGGTTCGGCTATGAGGATCCGATCCAGGACGATCCTTGGCTGCAGGCGGTCTCCCCGATGGTCGAACGGCGGGATGCTAACGGCAACCTGATCAATCCGGAGGACAACCCGATTGCAATTGCCAGATATATCCGGGTCAACACCAACGACCATGTGCTGATCCAGGGAACCAATGGCGACGACACCATCATCGCGGGCGGAGGCGACGACTCGGTCTGGGGCCGCGACGGCAACGACCGGATCGAGGCCGGCTACGGCGTCGACCGGATCCACGGCGGCAAGGGTGATGACATCATCACCAATTCCGGCACGGATATCGGTGAAGTCGATATGCTCCACGGCGAGGAGGGCAACGATGTCATTCACGCCGGCAGCGGTCTGGCGTTGGTCTTCGGCAACGAGGGGCAGGACTTCATCATCACCGGACCGGACGGCAAAGAGGCCTTTGGCGGCACCGGCAACGACTTCATCCTTGGTGGCGACGGCGGCGATTTCCTGCTCGGCAACGAGGGCGACGACTGGATTGAGGCCGGAAACGGCTTCGACACCACGGCCGGAGACAACTCGGAGCTGAACTTCAACTCGACGATCATCGGGCACGACGTGATGTTCGCCGGTCAGAACGAGCATGATTTCGATGCCGAATCAGGCGACGACATCATGGTTCAGGGCGAGAGCGTCATGCGCAACGAAGGCATGTTCGGCTACGACTGGGCGATCCACAAGGGGAACCAGGAGGCGGCGGACTCCGATCTCCTGACGCCGATCTTCACCACGGTCGAGCAGGACATCCTCCGGGACCGCTTCGATCAGGTCGAGGCCCTGTCGGGCTGGAAGAACAACGACATCCTGAGGGGCGACAATCGCGGCGATCAGAATGCGGAGACGCCTCCTCCGGGAGCGAACGGCGATGCGGTCGAGACCGTCTTCACCAACAACGAGCTGTCCCAGGCCGGCGTCGACAGGGTCACTGGCCTGCGTGCTCTCCTCGGGGATTGGGTTGCGGCAGCGCCGGCGACCGGCGACCTCGAGAAGGTCGTCGCCTTCGACGACGGGAACATCCTGCTTGGCGGCGGCGGAAGCGACGTCATCCAGGGGCGCGGCGGAAACGATCTGATCGACGGCGACCGCTGGCTGAACGTCCGTATCCGCATCACGGTCGGGAACGAGACCTATACCGCCGACGGAATGGCCCAGAAGGTCTATCGTGAAGCCGATTACAAGGACGGAGCGCCTGTCCCGAACGCTGCCGCGCAGTTCGGCGGCAGGACGCTCGACGCACTGATGCTGGATCGCACCCTCAATCCCGGCCAGCTCTCGATCGTCCGCGAGATCGTTGCGGACGATGGCGTGGGAGACACCGACATCGCGGTGTATGGCGATGTCCGGGCGAACTACACCATCTCGCAGAATGCGGACGGTTCGATCCGGATCTCACACGACACGGTGACGGCCGGCTTGGTTTCCGACGGGGTCGACAAGCTGTTCAACATCGAAAAGATCCGGTTCGCGGACGGCGAGATCGCCTTGTCTCCGCCGAAGCTGACGCTGCATGCGTTCGATGCAGGGAGCTATGGCGATCAATTCAATCAGTCTAGCTATGCGAACTCGAATGGTTCGACCCCATGGACCACGAGTTGGCAAGAAACGAGCGATCCCACCGCAAATCCAGCGACTTCGGGTGCGATTCGGATCACCGGTGGCGACCTGCGGCTTGGTGAGAATGGCGGCGACGGGGCCAGCATCCAACGTAGCCTTGACCTTGCCGGAGCGACTACGGCGCGATTGAGCTATTCCGTCAGCGAGCAGGGACTTGATCCGGGCGAGCAGGTCACCGTCTTCTTCTCGGCGGACGGGATCACCTTTACCCTGGTCGATACGATCACAGGGGTCACCGGCAACGCCAACCGGAGCATCGATCTTACCGGCCCGTTCACAGCCAACGCTACCGTTCGCTTCGTGACCACAGCGATGGGGTTCAATGAGTTCGTCAACATTGACGACGTTGCCGTCAGCTTCACAAAGCCTGCGGCAGCGCCGACGGTGAACCACGAGACGACCTTCACAGAGGACGGTGCTCCGGTCGCAATTGCGTCCAATCCCGGCATCACCGACGACACGGCCCAGCTGAGTTCGGCCCGGATCGTGCTGACGAACGCCAAGGCGGGTGATGAACTCCTTGTCGGCACGCTGCCTGCTGGGATCACCCGGGTGATCGATACCTCTGTGACGGGCCAGATCATCGTCACCTTGACCGGAGCAGCTTCTCTGGCGGCCTACCAAGCAGCTATCCAGTCCGTATCGTTCAGGAACACGTCGCAACAGCCCGACGTTCAGGACCGCATTGTCCAGGTCAGCGTCAACGACGGCTTCTTGAACAGCAACATCGCTACGACAATCGTCAACGTCGCGGCTGTCAATGACGCCCCGTCGGCGAACAACGATAGTGTGTTCACCAACTATACGACGACACCGTTCATTCTTCCGGAATGGGTGTTGCTCGCCAACGACACCGATGCCGATGGCAGCCCGCTTGATATTACGGCTGTCGCACTGCCCAACAACAGCGGACTCACGAGTGTCTCGTTGGCGACCAACCCAGGTTCGGTAACCGTCACAGACAATGCAACGGGCGGCGGGACCTTCACCTACACGGCCAATGATGGATCCGGCGCGGCGAATGCGACCGACACTGCTACCGTGACGATCAACCGCGACACCACCGGGACTCTTGAAGGCAACAACGGCGATAACATCTTGATCGGCGACGGAGGCAATACCACCCTGGCGGGTGGCCGAGGCGACGACCTGATCTTTGCAGGTGCTGGCAACGACACCGTCACCTGGGGGGTCACGACCTTCCTCGGCTTCGAGATCGCCAACGACGGCCGCGACTATGTCGACGGCGGCGCCGGCAACCTTGACCGCTTCGTCGTCACCGGCAGCAACGCGGCCGAGACCTTCGTCGTCTACGCTCGAGCCTCCGTCCCGGCGGCACTCGCGGCCGGGCTTAGGCCGGATACGGAGATCGTGATCACCCGCAACGGCACGGTCATTGCCGAGCTCGACAACATCGAGGAGATCACCATCAACACCAGCGGCGGGGCCGACACGGTGCAGGCTGTGGGCAATTTCAACCCAACGAGTCTGAACTTCAACACGATCACCGTCAACGGGGACGGGGGCGACGACACGGTCGACATCTCGGCCCTGCAATCGGCTCACCGCATCGTGTTCCGCTCCAATGGCGGCCACGACACCATTGTGGGCACCCTGCGTCAGCAGGACGTGGTCGAGCTGGCGCCGGGCAGGACGGTCGGGGACTACACCCGGACGGTCAACGCCAACGGCACGATCACCCTCGCGAGCGACACCCACTCCATCACCTACCGCTGTGAGGAGGCGCAGGAGCCGATGATCCGCGAATGCGCGGACGACGATGACATGCACCATTCGCCGTCAGGCCGGCCGGTCGCCGGTGATGACACCTTCACCCTCAAGAAGGGCGGGGTGCTCAACCTCACCGTGGCGGATCTGCTCGCCAACGACAGCGACCCGGATGGCGATGCGCTGTGCGTGGTCGCGGTCGACGAGGACGAGCATGGGGAAGTGGTGCTGAACGACGACGGCACGCTCACCTTCACGCCAAGGGCCGGCTTCACCGGCACCGCCTCCTTCACCTACCGGGTCGAGGACGGCAATGGCGGCCACGACGAGGGGCGGGTGACGATCGTGGTGAGTGAGGAGACCTCGAACCCGGCGCAGCCGCCCGTGACCCAGCCGCCGGCGGAGCAGCCTCCTGTTGTCACTCCGCCAGTGGCGGAGCAGCCGGGTCCGGCCGCTCCGGTGGCGCCGCAGGACCTGGCGCTGCGCGGCGGGCGCGGCCACGACCGGCTCGCGGGCGGCGACGGCCATGACCGCCTCTACGGCGAGAAAGGCAACGACCGCCTCGTCGGCGGGGACGGTTCCGACCGGCTGTGGGGCCATGACGGCCACGACCGCCTCGACGGCGGCGCCGGCGCCGACCACATGTGGGGCGGACGCGGCAACGACACCTACGACGTCGACGACCGCGCCGACCGGGTCTACGAAGGCCGCAACCAGGGCAC